>NZ_FQXG01000017.1 GCF_900129905.1 Ferrimonas marina
AGAAGAAGGTGGTCGTCACACCCCGTTCTTCAAAGGCTACCGTCCTCAGTTCTACTTCCGTACCACCGACATCACTGGCACCATCGAGCTGCCGGCTGGCGTTGAGATGGTAATGCCGGGTGACAACATCCAAATGGAAGTTACCCTGATCGCTCCGATCGCGATGGAAGAAGGCCTGCGTTTCGCTATCCGTGAGGGTGGCCGTACCGTTGGCGCCGGTGTTGTGGCCACCATCGTCGAGTAATCGACCGGTATGCACACCGCAAAGGGCGCCGAAAGGCGCCCTTTTTGCTGCACATCTGGTCAACTCTCTTGTAAGCAATGGTCGGAATGCATAAAATCTAGGGCTACTTTTTTGCCGGTCGGCGGTCCTGGAGAAAGGGCGGTCCTTTTTTGCTGCCGGCGTGTAACCGATAATTGAACACAACGTTCAACTCGCACAGACTCGCATACGGGATTGTAGTAATGAGTACCAATACTGAAAACCAAGGCAGCTCCATGGACACCCTGAAGTGGGGCCTGGTCGTGGTAATTCTTGCGGCTGCCGTGGTTGGCAACCAATATTTTGACACGGTCTCCGTACTGTATCGTGCCCTGGCGGTTGTGGCCGCCATCGGTGGTGCGCTGCTGATCGCATCGCAAACCGAGAAAGGCAAAGCCGGTTGGGCCTTCGCCCAGGAAGCTCGCCTGGAAGTGCGCAAGGTGGTTTGGCCGACGCGCCAGGAAACCGTGCAGACCACTCTGATTGTCTTGGCCGTAACCGCCATCGTGGCCTTTGCCATCTGGTTGCTGGATATGGGACTGGTGTGGATCGTTAACCTGATCACTGGGGTATAACTTAAATGTCCGAACAACCGAAAATGCGTTGGTACGTCGTGCAGGCTTTTTCCGGTTTTGAGTCCCGTGTGGCCAAAACCCTGAAAGAGCACATCAGAATGCACGAGATGGAGAAGTACTTCGGCGAAGTTCTGGTCCCTACCGAAGAGGTAGTGGAGATGCGCGCCGGTCAGCGCCGCAAGAGCGAGCGTAAGTTCTTCCCGGGCTACGTGCTGGTGCAGATGGAGATGAACGACGAGTCCTGGCACCTGGTGCGCAACACCCCGCGGGTGATGGGCTTCATCGGTGGCACCTCCGATCGTCCCGCCCCGATCACCGAAAAGGAAGCCAACGCTATCCTTAACCGTCTGGAAGAGACCACCGAGTCCCCGCGTCACCGTACCGTGTACGAGCCGGGTGAAGTGGTGCGTGTCTGCGACGGTCCGTTTGCCGACTTCAACGGCACCGTGGAAGAGGTGGACTACGAGAAGTCTCGCCTGAAGGTGTCGGTGATGATCTTTGGTCGTTCCACTCCGGTGGAATTGGACTTCGGTCAGGTTGAAAAGGCCTGATCAAAAACTCACCAAAAGAGTTTGTCGAGTGGCGGTGAATTTGTATATAATTCGCCGCCCCTTTTTTCACGGGGAGTCAGGACTCGCGCCTGACGCTTGAACCCAAATGAGGTAATTACAAATGGCTAAGAAAGTCCAAGCTTACATCAAGCTGCAGGTTGCAGCTGGTGCAGCTAACCCGTCTCCGCCGGTAGGTCCGGCTCTGGGTCAGCACGGTGTTAACATCATGGAATTCTGTAAGGCGTTCAACGCTCGTACAGACAAGATCGAAAAAGGTCTGCCGATCCCGGTTGTTATCACTGTTTACGCTGATCGCTCCTTCACCTTCATCACCAAGACCCCGCCGGCTTCCATCCTGCTGAAGAAGGCCGCTGGTGTTAAGTCTGGTTCCGGTCGTCCGAACACCGAGAAGGTAGGCAAAGTAACCATGGCTCAAGTGAAAGAGATCGCTGAGACCAAGGCTGCTGACATGACTGGTGCTGACATCGACGCTATGGCTCGTTCCATTGCTGGCACTGCCCGTTCCATGGGCCTGGTAGTAGAGGACTAATATCATGGCGAAGATCTCTAAGCGTATGCGCGTTATCCGCGAGAAGGTAGAAGCCACTCGCGAGTACGAAATCAACGAAGCGGTTGCTCTGCTGAAGGAACTGGCTACTGCCAAGTTCGTTGAGTCTGTAGACGTAGCCGTAAACCTGGGCGTAGACCCGCGTAAATCCGACCAGAACGTTCGTGGCGCCACCGTGCTGCCGCACGGCACCGGTCGTGACGTTCGCGTAGCTGTGTTCACTCAAGGCGCCAACGCCGATGCCGCCAAAGAAGCTGGTGCTGACCTGGTAGGTATGGACGAGCTGGCTGCTCAAGTGAAAGCAGGTGAGATGAACTTCGACGTAGTGATCGCTTCCCCGGATGCGATGCGCGTTGTTGGTCAGCTGGGTCAGATCCTGGGTCCGCGTGGCCTGATGCCGAACCCGAAGACCGGTACTGTTACCCCGAACGTTGCTGAAGCGGTTAAGAACGCCAAAGCCGGTCAGGTACGCTACCGCAACGACAAGAACGGTATCATCCACACCACCATCGGTAAGGTTGACTTCGATGCTGACAAGCTGAAGGAAAACCTGGAATCCCTGCTGGTAGCGCTGAAGAAGGCCAAGCCTGCTTCCGCCAAGGGCACTTTCATCAAGAAAGTTTCCATCTCTACCACCATGGGCGCCGGTGTTGCGGTTGACCAGGCTAGCCTGGAAACCCAAGCTTAATCCCGTTTACAGGGTGCAAGGTTAGCTGTATAATTTTGCGCCCTAAGGTCGAAGTCTGGTCATCATGGCCAGACTTTCGTCCGAGACCGTAGGTGGAACCTAGGTTCCTTAATTTCCTGCGTAGACGGTGTTGGACCTTAAGAAGATTCTCTCTTCTTCTGGAACCTTTCCCACCGTGTTTCGTTCCCCGTGAGGGGTTAATAGTCTCTAGGCGTAAGCCTAGGTGGAATCCAGGAGTGAAAGCCCAATGGCACTAAACCTCGAAGGCAAGAAAGCAATTGTTGCTGAAGTCAACGAAGCTGCCAAAGGTGCTCTGTCCGCAGTTGTAGCCGATTCTCGCGGCGTAACTGTGAGCAGCATGACCGCTCTGCGTAAGCAAGCTCGTGAAGCTGGTGTTGTTATGCGCGTTGTGCGTAACACCCTGGCCAAGCGTGCGGTTGCAGGTACCGATTACGAGTGCCTGAACGACGCATTTGCAGGTCCGACTCTGATCGCCTTCTCCCAGGAGCACCCTGGTGCCGCGGCTCGTCTGTTCAAAGACTTTGCCAAGGCCGAAGAAGCGTTCGAAGTCAAAGCACTGGCATACGAAGGGGAGCTGATCCCTGCCGAGCAAATTGACCGTCTGGCTAAGCTGCCGACCTACGACGAAGCAATTGCACAGCTGATGATGACCATGAAGGAAGCATCTGCTGGCAAGCTGGTACGTACTCTGGCCGCTCTGAAAGATCAAAAAGAAGAGCAAGCTGCCTAATTCGGCTCGCTGCTTAAACTTTTACAGTAATTATTAGGATTGTTAGTAATGTCTATCACTAAAGACCAAATCATCGAAGCCGTAGCTGAAATGTCCGTAATGGACGTTGTTGAGCTGATCGAAGCTATGGAAGAGAAGTTCGGCGTTTCCGCTGCTGCTGCCGTTGTATCCGGTGGCGGTGAAGCTGCTGCTGCTGAAGAAAAGACCGAGTTCGACGTTGTCCTGACCGACATCGGCGCCAACAAGGTTGCTGCTATTAAAGCCGTTCGCGGCGCCACCGGCCTGGGCCTGAAAGAAGCCAAGGCTATGGTTGAGTCTGCTCCGGTTGCCGTTAAAGAAGGCGTTGCCAAAGACGAAGCTGAAGGTCTGCAGAAGCAACTGGAAGAAGCCGGCTGTAAAGTTGAGCTTAAGTAAGCTATCTTATAGCTTATGCGCCTAACTTCGGTTGGGCTGGGCTGGTGGTTAAAAAACCACCGGCCCTTTTGCGCTATTGGCGCAGGCGATCCGCAACGGATCGCCAAACCTCTTGGAACGCGGGCCTGGCAGAGATTATTGGTTGGGTTCTTGCGCAAATAAGGGCGAAATGTCTGTTTCTAAGACATTTTGGGTCTCCAATCACGAGCAGAGGAACCACATGGTTTACTCCGATTTCGAGAAAAAACGCATCCGCAAGGATTTTGGTAAGCGTCCGAAGGTACTGGACGTTCCTTACCTGTTGTCGATCCAGCTGGACTCGTTCCAAAACTTCCTGCTTCAGGATCCGGAAGGCGAGCGTGGCCTGGAAGCCGCATTCCGCAGTGTCTTCCCTATTAAAAGTTTCTCTGGTTACGCTGAGCTGCAGTACGTTAGTTACAAGCTGGGCGAGCCGGTATTTGACGTTAAAGAGTGTCAGATCCGTGGCGTAACCTATTCTGCTCCGCTGCGCGTAAAGCTGCGCATGGTGCTGATGGACAAAGAAAACGGCGGTGCCGTTAAGGACATCAAAGAGCAGGAAGTGTACATGGGCGATATCCCGCTCATGACCGAGAACGGTACCTTCGTGATCAACGGCACCGAGCGTGTCATCGTGTCCCAGCTGCACCGCTCCCCGGGTGTGTTCTTCGACCACGACCGTGGCAAGACCCACTCCTCCGGTAAGGTGCTGTACAACGCGCGGGTTATCCCTTACCGCGGTTCCTGGCTGGACTTCGAGTTCGATCCGAAGGACAACCTGTTCGTACGTATCGACCGTCGTCGTAAGCTGCCGTCCTCCATCATCCTGCGTGCCCTGGGTTACTCCACCCAGGAGATCCTGGACATCTTCTTCGAGAAGGTGAACTTCTCCCTGAAGAAGGACAAGCTGGTGATGGACCTGGTGCCGGATCGCCTGCGTGGTGAGACCGCCCTGTTCGACATCAAGGACGACAACGGTGATGTGCTGGTTGAGACCGGCCGCCGTGTAACCGCCCGCCACATCCGTCAGCTGGAAAAAGGTGGCGTGACCCAACTGGAAGTGCCGGTTGAGTACCTGGTGGGTAAGGTTGCTGCTCAGGATTACATCGACGAAGCCACCGGTGAGATCGTGGTTGCCGCTAACCAGGAAATGTCCCTGGAAGACGTGGCCAAGCTGTCTCAGGCCGGCATCAAGGCGTTCGATACCCTGTACACCAACGAGCTGGACAGCGGTCCGTACATGTCCACCACCTTGCGCGTTGACTCCACCACCGACCGGATGGAAGCGCTGGTGGAGATCTACCGCATGATGCGTCCTGGCGAGCCGCCGACCCGCGAAGCCGCCGAAGCGCTGTTCCAGAACCTGTTCTTCTCCGAGGAGCGTTACGACCTGTCTACTGTGGGTCGTATGAAGTTCAACCGTCGTCTGGGCCGTCAAGAGTCCACCGGCGCGGGCATCCTGGAAAAAGAAGACATCGTTGATGTGATGCGTAAGATCATCGACATCCGCAACGGCGGTGACGAAGTCGATGACATCGATCACCTGGGTAACCGTCGTATCCGCTCCGTCGGTGAGATGGCCGAGAACCAGTTCCGCGTCGGTCTGGTTCGGGTTGAGCGTGCTGTGCGTGAGCGTCTGTCCTTGGGTGACCTGGACAGCCTGATGCCGCAGGACCTGATCAACGCCAAGCCGATCTCCGCGGCAGTGAAAGAGTTCTTCGGCTCTTCCCAGCTGTCCCAGTTTATGGATCAGAACAACCCGCTGTCTGAGGTGACCCACAAGCGTCGTATCTCCGCTTTGGGCCCGGGCGGTCTGACCCGTGAGCGTGCTGGCTTTGAGGTTCGAGATGTTCACCCGACCCACTACGGTCGTCTGTGTCCGATTGAGACCCCTGAAGGTCCGAACATTGGTCTGATCAACTCCCTGGCAACCTTCGCTCGCACCAACGAGTACGGTTTCCTGGAAACCCCGTACCGTCGCGTCGATAACGGCCAGGTGACCGAAGAGGTCGAGTACCTGTCCGCCATCGAAGAAGGTCACTACGTGGTGGCCCAGGCCAACGCGCCGGTAGACGACAGCGGCAAGCTGCTGGACGAGCTGATCCCGGCCCGTCACAAGGGTGAGTCGACCTTTGTTACCGCCGACCAGGTTCAGTACATGGACGTTTCCCCGCAGCAGATCATCTCTGTGGCCGCGTCTCTGATCCCGTTTCTGGAGCACGATGATGCTAACCGCGCCCTGATGGGTGCGAACATGCAGCGTCAGGCCGTACCGACCCTGAAGGCCGACAAGCCGCTGGTAGGTACCGGCATTGAGCGTGCGGTAGCGGTAGACTCCGGTGTGACTGTGGTGGCCAAGCGTGGCGGTACCATCGACTACGTCGATGCTTCCCGCATCGTGGTTAAGGTGAGCGAAGATGAGCTGCTGGCTGGTGAAGCGGGCATCGACATCTACAACCTGACCAAGTACACCCGTTCTAACCAGAACACCTGCATCAACCAGCGTCCGGTATGTAACGTTGGTGAGCCGGTAACCCGTGGTGACGTACTGGCCGATGGCCCGTCCACCGATCTGGGTGACCTGGCCCTGGGTCAGAACCTGCGTGTCGCGTTCATGACCTGGAACGGTTACAACTTTGAGGATTCCATCCTGCTGTCCGAGCGTGTGGTTCAGGAAGATCGCCTGACCACCATCCATATCCAGGAACTGTCCTGTATTGCTCGTGACACCAAGCTGGGTCCGGAAGAGATCACCGCTGATATCCCCAACGTGGGTGAGTCCGCACTGTCCAAACTGGACGAGTCCGGCATCGTTTACGTCGGTGCTGAGATGAAGCCCGGTGACATCCTGGTCGGTAAGGTAACCCCGAAAGGCGAAACCCAGCTGACCCCGGAAGAGAAGCTGTTGCGTGCCATCTTCGGTGAGAAGGCGTCCGACGTGAAGGACTCCTCCCTGCGTGTACCGAACTCTGTGTACGGTACCGTCATCGATGTACAGGTCTTTACCCGCGACGGCGTGGAGAAAGACAAGCGTGCCATCGACATCGAGAACATGCAGCTGCGTGACGCCAAGAAGGATCTGACCGAAGAGTTCAGCATCCTCGAAAACGGCGTATTCGACCGTGTTCGTAACCTGCTGCTGGGTGCCGGCGTCAGCGAAGCTCAGCTTGACAAGCTGGGTCGCGACAAGTGGCTGGAGCAGGTGCTGGATGACGAAGGCAAGCAAACCGAACTGGAGCAGCTGGCTGACCAGTACGAAGAGCTGAAGGCCGACTTCGACAAGAAGTTCGAGAACAAGCGCCGCAAGATCACCCAGGGCGACGATCTGTCCCCGGGCGTTCTGAAGATCGTTAAGGTTTACCTGGCGGTTAAGCGTCGCATCCAACCGGGTGACAAGATGGCCGGTCGTCACGGGAACAAGGGTGTAATCTCCACCATCGTTCCGGTTGAAGACATGCCGCACGACGAGAACGGCCAGCCGGTCGACATCGTGCTCAACCCGCTGGGTGTACCGTCCCGTATGAACATCGGTCAGATCCTCGAGGTTCACATGGGGATGGCGGCCAAGGGCATCGGTGACAAGATCAACGCCATGCTGGAAGAGCAGCGTAAGGTTGAGGAGCTGCGTGAGTACATGCAGAAGGCCTACGACCTGGGCGACACCCAGCAGAAAGTGGACCTGTCCACCTTCTCTGACGCTGAGGTGAAGCGCCTGGCTCACAACCTGCGCGGCGGTCTGCCGATGGCCACTCCGGCCTTCGACGGTGCCAAAGAATCCGAGCTCAAAGAGATGCTGCGTCTCGGCGACCTGCCGGATTCCGGTCAGTTCACTCTGTACGATGGCCGTACCGGTAACGCCTTCGAGCGTCCGGTTACCGTTGGCTACATGTACATGCTGAAGCTGAACCACCTGGTCGATGACAAGATGCACGCGCGTTCCACCGGTTCCTACTCCCTGGTTACCCAGCAGCCGCTGGGTGGTAAGGCGCAGTTCGGTGGTCAGCGCTTCGGTGAGATGGAAGTGTGGGCCCTGCAGGCCTACGGTGCCGCCTACACCCTGCAAGAGATGTTGACCGTGAAGTCGGATGACGTAAACGGCCGGACCCAGATGTACAAGAACATCGTGGACGGCAACTACGCCATGCAGCCTGGTCTGCCGGAATCCTTCAACGTAGTGCTGAAGGAGATCCGCTCTCTGGGTATCAACATCGAGCTGGATCAGGAATAAGCGCCACCGCTACTGCGGAAAGCTTAGGTCCTGTGCCCCGCCTATCGCGGGCGGGGCACATGAACTGAAACCTCCATTTGGGAGAAGATCGTGAAAGACTTACTTCAGTTTCTAAAGAAACAGAATACGTCCGAAGAATTTAACGGCATCAAGATCGGTCTGGCCTCGCCGGACATGATCCGCAGCTGGTCTTTCGGCGAAGTGAAAAAGCCGGAAACCATCAACTACCGTACCTTCAAACCGGAGCGCGACGGCCTGTTCTGTGCCCGCATCTTTGGTCCGGTGAAGGACTACGAGTGTCTGTGTGGTAAGTACAAGCGCCTCAAGCACCGTGGTGTGATCTGTGAGAAGTGTGGCGTTGAAGTGACCCAAACCAAGGTGCGTCGTGAGCGCATGGGTCACATCGAGCTGGCTTCCCCGGTCGCCCACATCTGGTTCCTCAAGTCCCTGCCGTCCCGTATCGGTCTGCTGCTGGACATGACCCTGCGTGACATCGAGCGCGTGCTCTACTTCGAAAGCTACGTGGTTATCGAGCCGGGCATGACTGCCCTGGAGCGCGGCCAGATGCTGACCGAGGAAGAGTACCTCGACGCCCTGGAAGAGCACGGCGACGAGTTCGATGCCCGCATGGGTGCCGAGGCGGTGAAGGAGCTGCTGAAGGACATCGATCTGGAGGGCGACATCGCCCAGATGCGCGAAGAGTTGCCGCAAACCAACTCTGAAACCAAGCGCAAAAAGATCACCAAGCGCCTGAAGCTGATGGAAGCCTTCTACAACTCTGGCAACAAGCCGGAGTGGATGATCATGGGCGTTCTGCCGGTACTGCCGCCGGATCTGCGTCCGCTGGTACCGCTGGACGGTGGCCGCTTCGCGACCTCCGATCTGAACGACCTGTACCGCCGCGTGATCAACCGGAACAACCGTCTGAAGCGTCTGTTGGACCTGGCTGCCCCGGACATCATCGTACGCAACGAAAAGCGTATGCTGCAGGAGTCTGTGGATGCGCTGCTGGATAACGGCCGTCGCGGTCGTGCCATCACCGGTTCCAACCGTCGCCCGCTGAAGTCCCTGGCCGACATGATCAAGGGTAAGCAAGGTCGCTTCCGTCAGAACCTGCTGGGTAAGCGCGTGGACTACTCCGGTCGTTCCGTAATTACCGTAGGTCCGACCCTGCGTCTGCACCAGTGTGGTCTGCCTAAGAAGATGGCCCTGGAGCTGTTCAAGCCCTTCATCTACGGCAAGCTGGAAGCCCGTGGCCTGGCCACCACCATCAAAGCTGCCAAGAAGATGGTAGAGCGTGAAGTGGCTGAGGTTTGGGACGTTCTGGATGAAGTCATCCGCGAACACCCGGTCCTGCTGAACCGTGCACCGACCCTGCACCGTCTGGGTATCCAGGCGTTCGAGCCGGTACTGATTGAAGGCAAGGCGATCCAGCTGCACCCGCTGGTGTGTGCGGCCTACAACGCTGACTTCGATGGTGACCAGATGGCGGTACACGTACCGCTGACCCTGGAAGCCCAGCTCGAAGCCCGCGCCCTGATGATGTCCACCAACAACATCCTTTCACCGGCCTCCGGTGACCCGGTGATCACCCCGTCCCAGGACGTGGTGCTGGGTCTGTACTACATGACCCGTGAAAAGGTGAACGGCAAGGGTGAAGGCATGGCGTTCGCTTCCGTTGAGGAAGCGGAGAAGGTGTACCGCACCGGCGACGCCGAGCTGCATGCCCGCGTTAAGGTTCGCATCAACGACAGCCATCGTGATGAAGACGGCAACCTGGTGGAAGAGACCAAGATCGTCGACACCACCATCGGTCGTGCCATCCTGTCCATGATCCTGCCCAAGGGCCTGCCCTTCGAGCTGATCAACCAGGACATGGGCAAGAAGCCGATCTCCAACGTGCTGAACGTGTGCTACCGCACCTGTGGTCTGAAAGACACCGTGATCTTTGCTGACCAACTGATGTACACCGGTTTCGCATACGCCACCGTGTCCGGTACCTCTGTAGGTATCAACGACATGGTGATCCCGGACGCGAAGCAGGAGATCGTTGCTGCTGCCGAAGAGGAAGTGGCTGAGATCTCCGAGCAGTTCCAGGCTGGTCTGGTAACCGCCGGTGAGCGCTACAACAAGGTGATCGACATCTGGGCCTCCGCCAACGAAAACGTGGCCAAGGCAATGATGGAGAACCTCTCCACCGACGTGGTTGAGAACCGCGATGGTGAAGACGAAGAGCAGAAGTCCTTCAACTCCATCTACATGATGGCGGATTCCGGCGCTCGTGGTAGTGCCGCTCAGATCCGTCAGCTGGCCGGTATGCGTGGCCTGATGGCCAAGCCGGATGGCTCCATTATCGAAACCCCGATTGTGGCTAACTTCCGTGAAGGTCTGAACGTACTGCAGTACTTCATCTCTACTCACGGTGCCCGTAAGGGTCTGGCCGATACCGCACTGAAGACCGCGAACTCCGGTTACCTGACCCGTCGTCTGGTCGACGTGTCCCAGGATCTGGTGATCGTTGAGCAGGATTGTGGTACCGAGCAAGGCCTGACCGTGAAGCCGCTGATTGAAGGTGGTGACGTGGTTGAGCCGCTGCGTGAGCGCGTGCTGGGTCGTGTAGTTGCTGCCGACGTGATCAAGCCTGGTACCGAGGACGAAGTCCTGATCCCGCGCAACACCCTGATCGACGAGAAGTGGTGTGACATCATCGAAGCCAACTCCATCGATGAGATGCAGGTGCGCTCCGTGATCACCTGTAAGACCGACTTCGGTGTCTGTGGTAACTGTTACGGCCGTGACCTGGCCCGAGGCCACATGGTGGCCGAAGGTGAGGCGATCGGTGTAGTAGCTGCTCAGTCCATTGGTGAGCCGGGTACCCAGCTGACCATGCGTACCTTCCACATTGGTGGTGCTGCATCCCGTGCGTCTGCCGAGTCCAACGTTCAGGTCAAGAACGCCGGTTCTCTGAAGCTGCACAACGAGAAATACGTTGTGAACAGCGACGGCAAGATCGTGGTGACCTCCCGTTCTACCGAACTGGCGGTGATCGACGAGCTGGGCCGTGAGAAGGAGCGCTACAAGCTGCCTTACGGTGCCGTTCTGGAGAAATCCGAAGGTGGTGCTGTGGCCGCAGGCGACATCGTTGCCAACTGGGACCCGCACACTCACCCGATCATCACCGAGGTGGAAGGTCGCGTGAAGTTTGTCGACATGATCGACGGCGTCACCATGACCAAGCAGACCGACGAACTGACCGGTCTGTCCAGCATCCTGGTACTGGATCCGGCGCAACGTCCGGCTGCCGGTAAAGAGATGCGTCCGATGGTGAAACTGGTGGATGCCTCCGGTAACGACATCCTGATCCCGGGCACCGAAGTGCCGGCACAGTACTTCCTGTCCGGTAACGCGATCGTCAACCTGGACGATGGCGCCGAGGTGAACGTGGGTGACGCGGTTGCGCGTATCCCGCAAGAGTCCGGCGGTACCAAGGATATTACCGGTGGTCTGCCGCGGGTTGCTGACCTGTTCGAAGCCCGTAAGCCGAAAGAGCCGGCTATCCTGGCCGAAATCACCGGTACCATCTCCTTCGGTAAAGAGACCAAAGGTAAACGTCGCCTGGTGATCACTCCGCACGATGGTTCTAACCCGTACGAAGAGATGATCCCGAAGTGGCGTAACCTGAACGTCTTCGAAGGTGAGAAGGTTGAGAAGGGTGAAGTGATCGCCGACGGTCCGGAGGCTCCGCACGACATCCTGCGTCTGCGTGGCATCCACGCGGTGGCCAACTACATCGTTAACGAAGTCCAGGACGTTTACCGTCTGCAGGGCGTGAAGATCAACGATAAGCACATCGAGGTGGTGATCCGCCAGATGCTGCGTAAGTGCATCATCGTTGACGGTGGCGACACCGAGTTCCTGCCGGGTGAGCAGGCCGAAGTGGCCCGTGTTAACCAGGCCAACCGCAATCTGGGCGAAGACCAGCGTCCGGCCACCTACGAGCGTGAGCTGCTGGGTATCACCAAGGCTTCCTTGGCGACCGAGTCGTTCATCTCCGCGGCCTCCTTCCAGGAGACCACCCGTGTTCTGACCGATGCCGCCACCTACGGCAAGCGTGATGACCTGCGTGGCCTGAAAGAGAACGTGACCGTGGGTCGTCTGATCCCGGCCGGTACCGGCTACGCTTATCACCGTAAGCGTCAGCAAGAGGGCCAGTCCGAAGCGGCTCCGACCGTGTCTGCCTCCGAAGCGGAGCAGAATCTGGCGGATCTGCTGAACGCCTCCATTACTGATAACCAGTAATCGAAGTCGTTGCTTTTAAAGGGCACCTTCGGGTGCCCTTTTTGTTTTTCCATGGTCAGCGTGGGATTGGATCAATCACCAGGCTGGCTAAATCTTGACACTCAAGGTCGAGGTGCTTAAAATTTCGCGTCCCCCGTTTGTGGGGGTAGATTTTTCGCACCCAAAACTGAGTTACTGAGTCGTTTTCAGTCAATCAGGAGTTATTGAATGGCAACTGTTAACCAGCTGGTTCGTAAGCCGCGTAAGGACAAGGTTCAAAAGACCAACGTTCCTGCCCTGGCTGCGTGCCCTCAAAAGCGTGGTGTTTGCACTCGTGTGTACACCACTACCCCGAAGAAGCCGAACTCTGCACTGCGTAAAGTGTGCCGTGTTCGTCTGACCAACGGTTTTGAAGTCACCTCCTACATCGGTGGTGAAGGTCACAACCTGCAAGAGCACTCCGTGGTTCTGATCCGCGGCGGTCGTGTAAAAGACCTGCCGGGTGTTCGTTACCACACCGTTCGCGGTGCCCTGGATACTGCTGGCGTGAGCGATCGTCGCCAAGGCCGTTCCAAGTACGGTGCCAAGCGTCCTAAGTCTTAATGGTTCTCCGTTAAGTAAGGCCAAACCTTTTAAATTTGTTACATCCTGTTTTGGATTAACCTGAAGATAATCGGAGACATCCCATGCCAAGACGTCGCGTCGTAGGTCAACGTAAAATTCTGCCGGATCCTAAGTTCGGATCTGAGCTGCTGGCGAAATTCGTCAACGTAGTCATGCTGGACGGTAAGAAGTCCACCGCTGAAAAGATCATCTATGGTGGTCTGGATGCGGCTGCTGGTAAGTCCGGCAAGCCTGAACTGGAAATCTTTGAAACTGCTCTGGACAACATCCGTCCGTCCGTGGAAGTTAAGTCCCGCCGTGTAGGTGGTTCTACTTACCAGGTGCCGGTAGAGGTTCGTCCGGTGCGTCGTAACACCCTGGCCATGCGCTGGTTGGTGGAAGCGGCTCGTAAGCGTAGCGAAAAATCTATGGCTCTGCGCCTGGCAGGTGAACTGCTGGACGCGGCCGACAACAAAGGCACCGCGGTTAAGAAGCGTGAAGACGTTCACCGTATGGCCGAAGCGAACAAAGCGTTCGCTCATTACCGCTGGTAATGGCTTAATGGCGTGGCCCCTCGGGGCCGCGCCACTTTTGCACTTTTTGGTGCAAAGACTGGAGTACTAGCTAGGGCCGACTGCCCTAGAACGAGGAATTGATTGTGGCTCGTACGACCCCTATTGAGCGCTATCGCAATATCGGGATTGTGGCGCACGTGGACGCCGGTAAAACGACGACCTCCGAGCGCGTACTTTTCTACACAGGCCTGTCCCATAAGATCGGTGAAGTGCACGATGGTGCCGCCACCATGGATTGGATGGAGCAGGAGCAAGAGCGTGGTATCACCATCACCTCTGCCGCCACGACCACCTTCTGGCGTGGGATGGATGCTCAGTTTACCGAGCACCGTATCAATATCATTGATACCCCTGGACACGTGGACTTTACCATTGAGGTAGAGCGTTCCCTGCGTGTGCTGGACGGCGCTGTCGTTGTTTTCTGTGGTTCCTCCGGCGTTGAGCCTCAGTCCGAGACTGTATGGCGTCAAGCCGACAAATATCATGTTCCCCGACTTGTGTTCGTAAACAAAATGGACCGAGCGGGCGCCGATTTCGATCGCGTAGTGGACCAGATCCGCAACCGTCTGGGGGCCACTTGTGTGCCGATTCAGATGAACGTGGGCGCCGAGGACGAGTTCCGCGGGGTCATCGACCTGATCAAGATGAAATACATCAGCTGGAACGAGGCCGATCAAGGCACCACGTTCAACTACCTGGAAGTCCCCGCCGAGCTGGCCGACAAGGCCGCCGAGATGCGTGAGTACCTGGTAGAAGCCGCCGCGGAAGCGAGCGAAGAGCTGATGGACAAGTACCTGGAAGAGGGCGAACTGTCCGAGGAAGAGATCAAGCAAGCTCTTCGCCAGCGTACCCTGAACAACGAGATCGTTCTGGCCACCTGTGGCTCCGCCTTTAAGAACAAGGGCGTGCAGGCAGTGCTGGATGCGGTGGTGGAGTACCTGCCGTCGCCGATCGACGTACCGGCGATCAAGGGCGTCGACATGGACGAGAATGAAACCTCTCGCCCGGCCGACGACAACGCACCCTTTTCCGCCCTGGCGTTCAAGATCGCCACCGACCCCTTTGTCGGCACACTGACCTTTATGCGGGTCTATTCCGGCATCGCCGAGACCGGCCAAGCGGTCTACAACTCGGTCAAGGCTAAGCGTGAGCGGTTCGGCCGTATGGTGCAGATGCACTCCAACGATCGTAAAGAGATCAAGGAAGTGCGCGCCGGCGACATCGCCGCTGCCATTGGTCTGAAAGACGTCACCACCGGTGATACCCTGTGCGACCAGGACCACAAGGTGATCCTGGAGCGGATGGAGTTCCCGGAGCCGGTGATCCAGATCGCCGTGGAGCCGCGCACCAAGGCGGACCAGGAGAAGATGGGCATTGCCCTGGGCAAGCTGGCAGCAGAGGATCCGTCTTTCCGAGTGGAAACCGACGAAGAATCCGGCCAAACCTTGATCTCAGGCATGGGTGAGCTGCATTTGGACATCATTGTCGATCGCATGAAGCGTGAGTTCAGTGTAGATTGCAACGTGGGTAAGCCTCAGGTGGCTTACCGCGAGACCATCCGCAGTGCTACCGAAGTGGAAGGCAAGTTCGTGCGCCAGTCCGGCGGTCGTGGTCAGTTCGGTCATGTGTGGCTGAAACTGGAGCCGCGTGCCCAGGGCGAAGGCTATGAATTCGTCAATGAAATTGTAGGCGGGGTGGTTCCGAAGGAGTACATCCCGGCTGTAGACAAAGGTATCCAGGAGCAGATGGCTCAGGGCGTGCTCGCGGGCTTCCCTGTGCTTGACGTAAAGGTTACCTTGTTCGATGGTTCGTTCCACGATGTGGATTCCAACGAAATGGCGTTTAAGATCGCCGCTTCTATGGGCTTCCGCAAAGGTGCCCTAGAGGCTTCCCCGGTGTTGCTTGAGCCGATGATGAAGGTTGAAGTAACCACCCCAGAAGACTGGATGGGCGATGTCGTTGGGGACTTGAACCGTCGACGTGGCATGATCGAAGGGATGGATGACGGCGCAGCCGGCCTGAAAATCGTTCACGCCAAGGTGCCGCTGGCCGAAATGTTTGGCTATGCCACCGATTTGCGCTCTGCCACGCAGGGTCGTGCTTCTTACTCCATGGAGTTCAGTGAGTACGCCGATGCACCGCAGAACGTGGCGAAAGCCGTGATTGAATCTCGCGGGTACTAAACTCGTTAGGTTCAATCCAAAACTCAGTTCGTTAACAGACTCGGTTCCTCGGGGCCGAGTCGCAAATTGAAAGGAAAGACGTCGTGTCTAAAGAAAAGTTTGAACGTACGAAACCGCACGTTAACGTTGGTACCATTGGCCACGTTGACCACGGTAAAACCACTCTGACCGCTGCGATCACCAACGTGCTGGCTAAGCACATGGGTGGTGAAGCCAAGGCGTTCGATCAGATCGATAACGCTCCGGAAGAGCGCGAGCGTGGTATCACCATCGCCGCTTCTCACGTTGAGTACGACACTGAGACCCGTCACTACGCTCACGTAGACTGCCCTGGTCACGCCGATTACGTTAAGAACATGATCACCGGTGCTGCTCAGATGGACGGCGCTATCCTGGTTTGTGCTGCGACTGACGGCCCGATGCCGCAGACCCGTGAGCACATCCTGCTGTCTCGTCAGGTTGGCGTACC
>NZ_FQXG01000018.1 GCF_900129905.1 Ferrimonas marina
GACTCCTACGATGTTCAAGTAGAGTACAAACCGTAACGTATTTAAAAGTGTGAAAAACATTGTTAAGCTCCGTCCATGTAGGTTCATGGGCGGAGCTTTTTTATGCCCATCAGTCAGCCAACCAGTTCTCCCTAACAAAGCCACTGCTATGGGTTGATTGGTTTGCGGAATGCCAGGTCTGGCGAAGCGTGATTCCTACCGCAGAGGCAAATCAATTGCCCGATTTGCAACATCAAATCAGCGATTTGAGTTGTGGATCAAAACCGCTATATGACCCATCAAACCAGGGATTTGATATGCAGGAAGCTGAACTGAAACAGCGCTTTGATGACGGCGCCCTGAAGCAAGCAACAGCCACCCCCGTGCCGATGGCCAGCAAGGGTTGGCACTTGGTGCTGACCGATAAGAAGTCGCGGCAGGTGGTGCTCCAACGTCAGCGAGGCCAGGAGCGCGAGTTCTCCACCCTGGACGCGGCGTTCAGTGCCGCACGGCGCATTGGCTTTCGTGAGATGACTGTCAGCGCAGGACTGTAACCATGGAGATCATCAGCTACGAACTCAGGGAGTGGGAATACCGTCAGCCCGAGGTCTACATCGATGACAATGGCGAGGCGCAGGTGCGCTATATCGGTGAGGCGCAGCAAATCGGCCCCATCACCCTGCTGTATCAGGTGGTGTTCGATGACAGCGGCAAGGTGACGCATTCTGAGCCGGTGGAAGCGGCCAATGCCTACCTGATGTATCAGAAGATTTATAACGAAGCGCAGTGCCTATCGGTGGCATGGCGTGCATTGAAGCATTACTTCACCTTTCTGGCTAACGAAAACGCCACCCGTGCTGCGAAGAACGCCGAACGGCGAGAGTTGGGGCAAGATGAACTGCCGTACTTGAGCTGGAACGCGATGCCGCTCAGGGAAAATCAGCGCCCGACCTACCGTTACCGCCAGTGCCTCAAGGATTGCTACAAGTCGGAAGATCCGGACGTGCATCTGGCGCGCAGTACCGCCAATGCCTACATGAACCGGGTGGTCGATTTCTACAAGCACTACATCAAGCACGGCTTTCAGTTTGAGCACCCCCCGTTCCAGTACGAGCTGGTCAGCATCAGCGTCGGCAATGACTACCGCTCAATGAAGGCACAACGGCGCATGGAGGTGCACACCACTGACCTGCGTCTGAAACTGCCCAAGGATCGTCGTAAGCGCCCCAGCCCGCTGACGGCGTTGGCCCCCTACCAGTGGGAGGCACTGGACAACATCCTGCGCAACACGCGAAAGATCCTGACTAAGCGCGATGGGCAGTTGGTGCTGTCCCGCTTCCCCATCGAATTCAGCCTGGTTTTTCTGGTGATGCGCTGGACGGGGCTGCGCCGGGAAGAGGCGCTGACCCTCCGTGCCGGCCAGATTTTCAAGCCCAATGAACGTCAGTTGCGCAGGGGTTATGTCGAGATTGATGTCGGCCCCTCAGTCGGGGTGGAGACCAAATTCGACAAGCACCGCACCATCGAGATGCCTGCCGAGCTGATGGTTCAGATATACGACTACCTTCAGTCGCCGCGTTACATCAAGCGACGCAATAAGCACCGTGACACGCTTACCACTAACCAGCGCCTGTTCGGGAACTACTACCTGTTCCTGAATGAAAACGGCCAGCCGTATGCTGTGAGCACCCTGAACAGTCGCTGGTCAGACATCCGCCGCACGCTGGCCCACAACAAGTTGGGACTGGGCGAGCCGTTCGAGCATAAGGCGCATAACTTGCGCCCGTCCTACGCGGTCGAGCGCTGGATTAACCTGGTCGATCACGGCGTGGACGAAGGCAAGGCGTTCCGCCACATTCAGGACCACCTCGGCCACGACGAAGAAGACACGACCCGCGACTACATGCGCCAGGCGCAAGACCGCCGCAATGGACGGCGCAGTCCGCAGGAGGTGTTCGAAAACGTGATCGATTTCCACTTCAAACAGGGCGCATTTGCCCTTACAGGGGCTTCGGATGGCCTTTAAGAAGAAGAGTAGCCGTAAGCTGCCGGCCAGCCAGGTGCAGGCAACGCTGCCGCCCACGCCGATTTCCATCGAGTCGATGGTCATCGGAACACCCAGAGGCAAAGCCTACTTCAAGCGGTTGAAATACCGGGGGTGCCCAACGGTCAGTACTGGCGGTGGGAAAGTAGCGGCGGGCTTGTTCAAACACCCGGAGCAACTGGTGGATATGCAGCGTGACCGGCAAATCCGTGAATTGTACACCCTGTTCAGTGAGTGGCCGACCAATGAAACCACCCATAGTACCTTCACCAACTTGTGTGAATACGTGAGGGCACTGGACGCTGCTGAACGTCCAGTGGATTTCTCGGAAGGCAATGTGCTGTGGTATGGCAAGGAGTTGCAGCGGCTGGTCAAACTGAGTAAAGCGCAGGGTGGCATCAGTCACGGCACGGCAACGCGTCGCAAGGCGGGTTTGGTAGCCATCCTCAAGAGCCGTGGGCAGTCCCAACTGGCTGCGCAGTTACCGCCGTTCAACGCGAATAAGAGCCGGACACCGCACCCGACACTGGATGACGACGGCTTTACCCGCGCAGGGCTGTTCCTAACCCGTGGTTATAACGGCTACTTGGCGCACTCCCTGGCGGGAACAGTGCCAGAGGTGTGTCCGCTGCATAACGAGGCGCGGCTGACCATGCTTGGCTGTACCCCAAAAGAGATAGGCATCATCCGCGCCAATGCCAAAAAAAGAGTTCTCCCCGTTAATGGCGACTGGCGCAATCATCTGGTCGCTCTGGGAATGCTGATGACCTTTATGTTCACTGGTATCAACCCGACCCCGCTCTTCAACCTGCGGCGGCGCGATGTCGGGTTTAAGAAGGCGGCGGGTGACCACTACGACCTGGTGAGCCTGAAAGACCGCGCCGGTGGCCAGAAGCAGAACAATGAGTTGGGGTTCACTAAATTCAGCAAGGAATTCATTGAAGGCTGGCTGAAAGCCACCCGCGCCTGGGCGGACGATGACCCGAACGCGCTGGTGTTCCCCAGGTTTTCAGAGAGCGGCGCGCAGGTCTCATGGGGCCAACCTAGTCCGCCGCCGCAACTATGCATCAACAAGGTGCTGCAGGTCCATGGCCTGCCCAAAGTCACGGCCAGTGTCTTCCGCAAGACCCGTTCCTCGCAGCTTATGCGGGTGCTGGACGATACGCATGCCGTGGCTGATGCCAACAACAACAGTGCCGAGACCACCAATAGGGACTACCTGTACGGGGTGCAGGCACAGCATGACCTGGCCAACGCCGGCGCCTTTGAGGCCCAGCACAAGATGGCAATGGGCACCGACAAGAAACAGGCTCTGGATGAGGCCACCTGGCAGTGCAAAGATCCGCTGACGGAGTTGGAGTACCTCAAGTTTAAAAAACAGCGCCCGAACAAGACCAAGAGTGGGCTGGGGTGCGAGGAACCGCTGGCCGACAAGATCGCTAAACAGCGCACTAAGTACCGCCATATCAACCCCAAACTCGATATCTGTATCGATTTTCTCGACTGCTTTGAGTGCCCGTCGCATGGTCTGGTGGCCGAAACGGACGATATCTGGATGATGCTCTCGTTCCGAGACTCGCTGCACGAAGCGTTGGCGCGTCCGGCCTACAACAGCGTGCCTTCCGAGCGGTTCACTGACATCGTACGAAAGACCGGGATTATCCTCGACAAGCTCCGGGCAAAGGCGCCGGATAACTACCGCGAGGCAGAGGAGATGAACCGGGAAGCCCCCCACCCGCTCTATGACGACAGCGATGCGATTGACGACATAAGGAGGATGTACGCCTGATGACAGCGACACTGTATTCTTTTGCTCTGGGGCTGTCTGAGCACCCTTTTACCGCCGTCGAGCGCGTTCCCGTGGCCACCACCCATGCCGATGGCACGCCATGCAGCTATGTCTACGATATCACCTGGGACTACCACGGCATGCTCGCTGCCAGCACCGGAACCAACCTGGAGCTGCATTTCGAGCACATTGACCCGGCGCGTCGGCCCGGTATCCAGCGCGCCCTGCACGCCATTACCTGCGACAAACCACTGAGCATCAAAGAGCTCGCGGTGAAGCGTTACACCCTGCAAATCATTGCCGACTCACTCGGCGGCACCGACTGGGCGCAGCTAGATGTGGAGCTTCACTACGACCGCTTCAAAAAGGCACTCAAGGCGCAGAACCGCAGTACGGGAGTCGTCCGGTACATCCAGTCGGTGCTGCGCGACCTGTGCAATGCCGGGCTGATAGAGCACTACATCGCCGGCAGCGAGAAGTTCGTCAAGGAGTGCGCCAGTACAACAAAGCGTCGCCAGCAGCACATCGCGCTGCCGGAAACCATGGCCAGCAAGTTGTTCGCCAGCGCGATAGCCATCGTCGAGCGCTACCACCCCTACCGCCACGCCATCAGCGCCGGCTATGACGCCCTCTATAGCGAGTTGGATGAGCGCAGGGCACGGGGGAAGGATACATCTAAGATGGCACAATGGGCGAGGTCCAACCTCGACCACGGTGTGCCGTTTGACGACTTTTACCTCGGTACCGGAGCCTTATGCGCCGGGGAAATCCAGGTCGCCTGTTGGCTGGTACTGCTCGGTTTTAGCGGTGTTCGCGATAAAGAGGGTAAGTCGATGAACCAGGGTAGCTACGATGACAGCCGCAGCTATCAGAACAAGGTGGTGCCCGTGCTGCACGGGCGCATAAGCAAGAGCGAGCAAGCTGGCAAGCCCAAGCCGGAGTCCTGGGTGACCCATCCCATCGTCAAGCTGGCGCTGGAGCTGGCCGACGACATGAGCGAATTTGCCCGGAAGCGCTACCGTGCTGTTTTGCAGGCCCAACCTCAGACCCCTCGGCGCGACAGCATGATGAACGACCTGTCTTCCGCCTTTCTGGTGCTGGACCTGAGCCGTCAGCATAAAAATGTCATCATGTCAGGCCTGAACAGGAAACTGCCAGCGTTTGCCGAGAAATACGGGGTGCGGGCTACGGCGGAAGATGTGGCTGAGTTTGATGCCATGAATCCGACCCGCAAGGGGCAGTTAGCGGTCGGTGCTTTGCTGCCCAAGCTGTCCAACCACGATTTTCGCCGCACTTACGCCGTCTTCCTGTGTCGCAACAGGCTAGGCAACCTGATGACCCTGCGTAGCCAGTACAAGCATGACAACACCGCGATGACAGACTGGTATCAGAATGGCGCGTCACTGGCGGCGATCCTCGATCTCCGGTTGGATGAGGACTTGCGTAAAACAGTGGAGCAGGCCAACCTGGACATCCACGAAAATGTCCTGTTTGAGATCTTCAATGAAGACGAGAACCTCGGCGGGTTCGAGGGGCGCAGGATCAAGGCGGAGCGCGATGCGCACCAGGCCAAATACCCCGGCCAGATCTACATGTCGCGGGAAGAGATCCGTACCATGTTGCGCAATAACACGATTGCTGTGGTCGAGCATCCAACAGGGCTCTGTTTTAACCCGGACTGCGACCGGATCTGCGCCAGTGAGAAATCAACCGTGACCTGTAAAAAAGAGGTAGTGCCGACTCGGTTGGTGCGTGAGAACTACCTGCCCCGACACCAGCGCTGGGTGAGCAAATTCAGGGCCCTGAACACGGGTCGTTATTACATGAAATCAATCCTGGCGGACATCTTGACCGACATTAAAGCCATCGAGAAAACCTTGGCTGAGCACAAGATCCCGTTTGAGCCCCTCACCGACGAGATCGTTGCGCCGGGCATTGCAGATGTAGGAGAGGTGGTATGAAAATCACAAAGACCCAGATCACCGAGCAGCGCCTGCGTGATGCGCTTCAGCGGCTGCTGGACGGCAAGCCCGAGCGTACTAAGGCCGATGGCAAGATCAGCCTGTCGCGCATCAACAAGGAGGCGGGATGTAGTCACGGCCTGATCTACAAGTATCCCGAGGTGATGACCGAGGCCAAGGAGGCGATAGAGCAGTACAAGGCCAAGCAGCAACGTGATGGTGTGCTGGAAAGCCTGTCTGCCGGCGTGGACAAGGAAACCCGTCTCAGGGCTGAGCGTGACAAGCAGGCAGAACTGAAGCGCGACTACCGTGAACAGCGGGACAGTTTCCAGGCATTGGCTGATGACGTGGTAAAGCGTGAGAACGCTCTGCTGTTTCGCTGTCACGAGCTCCAGTTGGAGCTGAATGCGCGTGATAACACGAAGGTTGTCCCGCTGCAGGACAAAGGCCGAGTGTGAAAAGTGGCGCTCGATACGCTCGGTTATTCACAGGAATTGTGGAAATGTTCGGGGATAATGAGAAATAACACTAAGGTAGTGTTTTTATTCGCAATTCACCCAACAACTCTCATAATTTACGTAACAGTG
>NZ_FQXG01000015.1 GCF_900129905.1 Ferrimonas marina
GTTTTTTGCTTGGTGGCAATAGCATCGTGGTCCCACCTGATCCCATGCCGAACTCAGAAGTGAAACGCGATCGCGCCGATGGTAGTGTGGGAGTTCCCATGTGAGAGTAGGTCACTGCCAAGCACCTATTTTGTTATTCGCCTAAGCGGGTAGCAGCACAGAATAGTGCGGAGTGGTAGTTCAGTTGGTTAGAATACCGGCCTGTCACGCCGGGGGTCGCGGGTTCGAGTCCCGTCCACTCCGCCATTATTTGCATAAAGCCTGAGTCGAAAGACTCAGGCTTTTTTGCGTTTAGAGCGTTACGTGTTGAAGTGGACGGTTCAGTGCTCCGTAAGCGCTGGGCACCAACAACCCATCCCTGGTGCATCCCTCCGCTCGGCGTCCTGCCTCGCGCTCAAGCGCTGCTTTGCTGCGCAACGGTCACTTTCGCCCACTCCGCCATCTATAAACGACAAAACCCAGCCTAGCGGCTGGGTTTTGTCGTTTATAGATAAGGAAATGGTAGAGACGCCGCTATGGGGCGCCACGTCCACAGGTTCGTTCAGCGAACAGTGCTAACAACACCTCCATGTGACATCCCCCAGGCTGCCATCCCTGGCAGCCGCTTCGGGCCTGCGTCGCTACGCAACGGTGCCCTCCGCCCACTCCGCCATTTACACCAAACCCTTGAGTTAACGCCCAAGGGTTTTGTCGTTTATAGATAAGGAAATGGTAGAGACGCCGCTACGGCGCGCCACGTCCATAGGTTCGTTCAGCCAACCGTGCTAACAATACCTCCATGTGGCGGTGCCCTGTCGGCGTCCTGCCTCCAACGTAGCTAACTACGAAGCTGCGCTTCGGTTTCGCTTCGCCCCTGGTGCATCCCTCCCTTCGGCGTCCTGCCTTTGCGTTCGAGCGCTAGGTTACTTAACTGTCTTTCTCACCCATACACTCTCTACCATTGGGGGAAGCGGTGTCTGGATCTCGCCAGTCACAAACCAGTGTGTTGAAGTGAATTCACTTAAGATTGCAGTTGCGGTAGGGTCTCCAGGCTGTGAGAGTACTCACTAACCTGTTCGCCGCTGGCGCTGGTTCACTCGCCAACAAGGGTATGATCCCTTACTATGCGCCCTTTGGTTAGCCAACTTAGGACATCCCGAATGAGCTCGATCCCCCAGCGGGACGCGGAACTGCGTGACGAACATACCTTCTCTGTAGCGGCCAAGGCGGATTGGCTGGTGACGGTGGAGACGCTGGATCAACTGCGCGCGGTCTACCGTAACGCCGAATGGCGCGATCTCCCAAAGCTGGTACTGGGGGGCGGCAGTAATGTTCTGTTCACCGAGCCCTTCCAGGGGGTGGTGATCCGCAATCGAATAGCGGGGCGCACCGTGACCGAAGGTCCTGAGGCCTACCATCTTCACCTGGGCTCGGGAGAAGATTGGGATGAGGTGGTTCGCTGGACTCTGGAGCAGGGCATCAAGGGGTTGGAAAACCTGGCGCTGATCCCCGGTACCGTAGGGGCTGCCCCGATCCAGAACATCGGCGCCTACGGCATCGACCTGGCTGACCATTGCCTTTACGTGGATTACCTCGATGTCGAGACACTGGAGGTGGTCCGCCTGGATGCCGAGCAGTGCCAGTTTGGCTATCGGGACTCCATCTTTAAGCGCGCACTCTTGGGCAAGGCGGTGATTGTTGCCGTCGGCCTGGTGTTGCCCAAGCAGTGGCAACCGGAGCTGAGTTATGGACCGCTTCGGGATCTGGGCGAGGAGACACTACCCACCGCCGAGCAGGTGTACCACGCGGTGGTGGCTATTCGTCAGAGTAAGCTGCCGGACCCTGCGCGCTTGGGCAATGCGGGCAGCTTTTTCAAGAACCCCGTCATCCCGGCCGAGCGCTTTGCTCAGTTGCAGCAGTCTCATCCGGACCTACCCGGCTATCCGGACAAGCCCGGCTGGACCAAGGTCCCTGCCGGTTGGTTGATCGACCGTTGTCAGCTAAAGGGCACGCGCCAGGGTGGGGCAGGGGTGCATGAACAACAGGCACTGGTACTGGTCAATCACGGCGGGGCGACCGCTGATGACGTGGTGACTCTGGCCCATAAGGTGGTGGATACCGTGGAGTCTCAGTATGGGATCCGACTGGAGCCCGAGGTTCGCATCCTCGACGGCCAAGGAGGCTTCGTCTGGTAATGGCACTCTCTGCGCTGCGGCAATCACTGGTAACCCAGCTGGCCGATGGTCAATTCCATTCTGGCACGGCGCTGGCCGAGCAGGTGGGTGTCAGTCGTGCTGCCATCAACAACCACATCACCGCATTGACTGATCTGGGGCTGGTGATCCACCGGGTCAAAGGCAAAGGCTATCGCATTCCCAATGGACTGAGCCTGCTTGACCCGGCACGCCTGGTGCAGGGACGTGAAACCCCCATTCACCTGTTTTGGCAGATCGATTCCACCAACGCCTTTTTGATGGGGCGGCGTGGACAATGCGTTAAGGGGGAGGCCTGCCTGGCCGAGATGCAAAGTGCCGGTCGCGGCCGACGGGGACGGGTTTGGTTCTCCCCGCTGGCCAGTCATCTCTATCTCTCCTACTACTGGCGTCTGGAGCAGGGAATGATGGCGGCCTCCGGGCTGAGCCTGATGGTCGGCGTGGTGGTAGCCGAAGCGATCGCTTCCCTGGGACTGGGTCAGGTCGAGCTGAAATGGCCTAACGATCTCTACCTTGATGGTCGCAAGTTGGGGGGGATCCTGGTGGAGATGAGTGGTCAGATGGGCGAACCCTGTGAGCTGGTGATCGGCTGCGGTCTCAATGTGGTGATGCCGGAAGGCACCGAGCTGGACCAGCCCTGGGCTGACCTGCAAAGCCAGCAGGCGGACCGTATCGATCGGAATGCCCTGGCCCAGGCCGTCCTGGGCCACCTGGACAGCGCTTTGCCCCGGTTCGAGCAGGAGGGATTGGCCCCCTTCGTCGAGGCGTGGAAGCAGCGGGATTGTTTCGCCGGTAAGCCGGTGCAGCTGAGCATGGGCGAGCGGGTGATCACCGGTGTGGCCCGGGGCATCGATACCCAGGGCAACCTGTTGCTGGCACTGGAGAATGGTGAGCTGAAGGCGTTCGCCGGTGGTGAGGTTAGCCTGAGACTACGCTAGCCCCGCAGCCGGATCTGCTCAATTTGGTGTTGTTCAGCCTTACTCAGGATCAGATCGGCCCGTTCACGGGTGGGCTCGACATTCTGCATCAGATTGGGCCCGTTGATCTCATCCCAGATCTTGGCCGCGGTTTTGGCCGCTTCCGAGTGGGTCAACTTGGCGTAGTGGTGGAAGTAGGAGTTGGGATCCTTAAAGGCGCCGTCACGGAAGCTGAGGAAACGGTCCACGTACCACTGCTTGAGCAAAGTATGGGGCGCATCCACGTAGATGGAGAAATCCACGAAGTCGGAGACGAAGGGCCGATGGGGCTCCTCGGGGTAATCGACACTGGATTGCAGCACGTTGAGCCCTTCCAGGATCAGGATGTCCGGCTGATGGATACGCTGCACCGCATTGGGGATGCGATCGTAGGTCAGGTGTGAGTAGAGCGGCGCTTCCGCCCCCTTGCCAGACTTCACGTCACGGACAAACTCCAGCAGCCGGCGGATATCATAGCTCTCCGGGAAGCCCTTGCGGCCCATCAGGCCACGGCGTTGCAGCTCGTCCAGCGGATGAAGAAAACCATCGGTGGTGATCAGCTCAACCTGGGGATGCTCAGGCCAGCGCTGCAGCAGCGCTTGAAGGATACGGGCGGTGGTGCTTTTGCCCACCGCTACTGAGCCCGCCACACTAATAATGTAGGGGCCCAGGGACGGTTTGCGCCCGAGGAACTGCTCCAATACGTCGCCACGACGCTGCTTGGCGTAGACATAGAGGTTGAGCAGCCGAGACAGCGGCAGGTAGATCGCCTCCACCTCCTCCAAAGAGATGCTCTCATTGATACCACGCAGCCGCTCGAGCTCAGGCTCGGTCAGCGGCAGTGGCACAGCCGCACGCAGCTCCGCCCATTGGGCGCGGCTGAAGCTCTGGTAGGCATGATCCCGTTCAATGGCACTCAAAGGTCTTGATTCTCCAAGGTTGCGAGCGGGACTATACAATTCACATGGCAAAAGGTACAGCAACTTAACCCGCCAGGGCAGGGGGCTGAACCGGCCGCTGAGGGCATAACCAGCACGGCTTTGTGGTTGGTCAAAAGCTGCTCGATCGTGGCCTTGGAAACGAATTTTTTACCCGGACCTATTGCGCTGAATCGGCGCTTTTTCTATCATGCGCTCCGCATCTGCAAAGATGCTGTGCCGCTATAGCTCAGTTGGTAGAGCAACTGACTTGTAATCAGTAGGTCCCGAGTTCGACTCTTGGTGGCGGCACCACAATTTGGAGGGGTTCCCGAGTGGCCAAAGGGATCAGACTGTAAATCTGACGGCTCCGCCTTCGTAGGTTCGAATCCTACCCCCTCCACCATCTTTTCCGTGGCGTGCGCTGTGGAAACAAAGCGGGCATCGTATAATGGCTATTACCCTAGCCTTCCAAGCTAGAGATGCGGGTTCGATTCCCGCTGCCCGCTCCAATATCCAGTGCTGATATAGCTCAGTTGGTAGAGCGCACCCTTGGTAAGGGTGAGGTCCCCAGTTCAAATCTGGGTATCAGCACCACTCTCCCCCCCGCGCCACGTCGCAAATATCCTTGTTATACTCAATTTCGAGTTTCCCCAAGCGTAAGTGGATTTTCCGCTGAGTTTTGATCGAGGCTAATCATGTCCAAAGAAAAATTTGAACGTACAAAACCGCACGTTAACGTTGGTACCATCGGCCACGTTGACCACGGTAAGACCACTCTGACCGCTGCGATCACCAACGTGCTGGCTAAGCACATGGGCGGCGAAGCGAAGGCGTTCGATCAGATCGATAACGCTCCGGAAGAGCGCGAGCGTGGTATCACCATCGCCGCTTCTCACGTTGAGTACGACACCGAAACTCGTCACTACGCTCACGTTGACTGCCCTGGTCACGCTGACTACGTCAAGAACATGATCACCGGTGCTGCCCAGATGGACGGCGCTATCCTGGTTTGTGCTGCGACTGACGGCCCGATGCCGCAGACCCGTGAGCACATCCTGCTGTCTCGTCAGGTTGGCGTACCGTACATCATCGTGTTCCTGAACAAGTGTGACATGGTTGACGACGAAGAGCTGCTGGAACTGGTAGAGATGGAAGTTCGTGAGCTGCTGTCCGAGTACGACTTCCCGGGCGACGACACTCCGGTAATCCAGGGTTCTGCTCTGAAGGCGCTGGAAGGCGACGCCGAGTGGGAGAAGAAGATCATCGAACTGGCTGAAGCTCTGGATACCTACATCCCGGAGCCGGAGCGTGCCATCGACGGTGCCTTCATCCTGCCGATCGAAGACGTATTCTCCATCCAGGGTCGTGGTACCGTTGTTACCGGTCGTGTAGAGCGCGGTATCATCAAGGTTGGTGACGAAGTAGAAATCATCGGCATCAAAGAAACCCAGAAGACCACCTGTACTGGCGTTGAAATGTTCCGCAAGCTGCTGGACGAAGGCCGTGCTGGTGAGAACTGTGGTGTTCTGCTGCGTGGTACCAAGCGTGAAGAAGTTGAGCGTGGTCAGGTTCTGGCTCAGCCGGGTTCCATCACCCCGCACACCAAGTTCACCTCCGAGGTATACGTACTGTCCAAAGAAGAAGGTGGTCGTCACACCCCGTTCTTCAAAGGCTACCGTCCTCAGTTCTACTTCCGTACCACCGACATCACTGGCACCATCGAGCTGCCGGAAGGTGTTGAAATGGTAATGCCGGGTGACAACATCCAGATGGAAGTTACCCTGATCGCTCCGATCGCGATGGAAGAAGGCCTGCGTTTCGCTATCCGTGAGGGTGGCCGTACCGTAGGTGCTGGTGTTGTAGCTACCATCGTTGAGTAATCAACGATAAGCACACACTGCTTCTAAAAAAGGGCGCCGAAAGGCGCCCTTTTTGTGTTTAGTCAGCAGGCTAGCACCCCTTTGCTATACTTCGTTTGCCCAGAGTCTGGCGCCAGGAAGGCACCTCCGATCCCCGAGTGCGTAGCAAGGAGCGACGGTTTGCGCTTATCGATCGTGATCCCCCACCATAATGACGAGCCGCGGCTGCGGCGCCTGTTGAAGTCTATTCCACTGGAACAGGACGGCATCGAGGTGATCGTGGTGGATGACCATAGCACCCGGGACTACGACCCCGCAGCGCTGACGCAATCCTTTCCCCAGGTACGCTTCCTCAGCAACGATCGTGGCAAGCCCGGTGCCGGTGCCGCGCGCAATACCGGGTTGGAACAGGCCAGTGGCGACTGGCTGCTGTTTGCCGACTCCGACGACTATTTTCTCCCCGGTGCCTTTGAGCTGTTGGCCGAGTATCGAGACCATCCGGCCGAGGTGGTGTTCTTCTCCCCCTGCTCACAAGATGAAAGCGACGGCCAGTTTGAGCACCTGCGTGACCGTACCCAGAACTACCGGCGTATCGTCCATAACTTTTGCCAGTCCGGGGAGGAGTTGGCAATCCGGCTGCGCTTCTTCGTACCCTGGAGCAAACTGATCCGCCACAGCCTGATCCAGCGTCATCAGATCCGTTTCGATGAGGTGATTGCCGGCAACGACCTGCTGTTTTCCCTCCAGGTGGGTCTGTACGCCAAACAGATCAGCGCCACCGAGCGCAGCCTCTATTGCGTCACTCGCAATGGCGGCTCTCTCACTACCCAAACCGACTGGCCGCGGCTGGAGAGCCGGCTGGGTGCCACTATCCGTTATAACGACCTGCTGCGTCAGCATGGCCTGGCCGAGCAGCAGCACAGCCTGTTGGGCTTCGTGGTGCGCGCCCGTAAGCTGGGGTGGCGTAAGGGCTTGCAGGCGGTACAGATCATCGCCCGCAGCGACAACCGCTTCCTGGTAAAAAGCCCCTGGGCTTACCTCTCTCAGATCCCCCATTACCTGGCCCGGATCCGCTACCTGTCGCGGATGTGACGGCACCAATGAGTGAATCCACTAGCCTTTACCGCTCCCTGCTCTCGGCCATCCGGGTCAGTGTGTTGGCCCGTTACTCCACCTACCTGGTCAACCTTATCCTACTGATGGTGTATGCCCGGCTGTTTACCCCTGAGGAGTTCGGGGTGGTGGCGATCATCAACGTCTTCGTGATGTTTTTCATGGTGTTTGGCGAGGCGGGGCTGAGTGCCGGCATCGTCAATCGAGCCGAGATTACTGCCGAGGAGCGGGATGGGATCTTCAGTTTCTCGGCGTTGCTGGGCCTAGCCATCGCGGTGCTGTTTGTCGGCTTCCTGTTTCTGCTTAACTGGCTCTATGAGCGCAGTGACTACCAGATCCTGGGGCTGTTTGCCGCCGCCGGGATCTTCTTTAACGTGCTCAGTGCGGTGCCACTGGCGGCCTACCTGCGTGAGAAACGGTTTGACTGGGTTGCGCTGCACACCATCGCCGGCGAGCTGGTAGCCCTGGTGGCGGTGTTGACCATCTGGTACCAGGGTGAACGGTTGCTGGCCATTGCTGCCCGTCCCTTCTTTCTGGCGGCCGTGATGTTTTCGCTGCACTGGTGGCGCAGTGCCCGCTTGCCCCTGGGGCGGCCAGCCTTTGGTGATCAACTGGGAGCCATACGGGCGATCTCCCAATTCTCCGGCTTCCTGCTGGCCTTTAATCTGGTCAACTACTTCTCCCGCAATGCCGACAACATCCTGGTGGGTAAAGTGCTGGGCGCTGGCGCCCTGGGGGTCTATGAGAAATCCTACGCCTTGATGAAGTACCCGTTGGTGCTGTTAAGCTTTGCCATCAACCCGGCCATCCAGCCCACCATCAATCGCTACCAGGACCAGCCGGAGAAGGTGTGCGAGGTTCACCTGATGCTGATCCGCAAGCTGGGCTTTCTCGCCTCGATGATCGCCTTTGTCATCTACACCCAGGCGGAGCTGATCGTTTCCTTGATGCTGGGAGGGCAATGGCACGAGGTGGTTCCCCTGCTGCAGATCCTCGCCTTCTCCATCCCGGTGCAGACCATCACTGCCTGCAATGGCGGCTTCTGGCAGGGGATGGGGGATACCAAGAATATGTTTTATAACGGCATGGTGGGGGCGGCGCTGATCCTGCTGACGGTGGTGAGCTGCCTGCTGCTCTGGCCGAGCCTGCAGGGCCTGTGCATGGCGTTGGTGGTGGTCTTTCACGGGATCTTTGCCTATGCCGTCAGTCGGCTGTTTCGGATCCTCTATGGTTCGGGCTTCCTACCGGTGCTGAGGCAGATGGTGGGCTCCATGGTCCCCTTTGCCCTGGCCTTGCTGCTGTTTGAATCCTTCCCACAACTGGGCCTGGTCTGGCCGCCATTGCTGCTGATGCTGCTGGCGATGCTGGTGTTCCTGCCCTTTGTCCGCCCTCAGTTGTTGCGCTCAGCCTAAACCAGTAATCGGTGCCATCGTGCCAGGATCCGCTCCTGATCGGTGTCGTCCGCCAGTGCCAGTGCCGCCTCGGAGTAGCGCTGATAGGTGGCATCGTCGGCGGTGATCGCCAAGATGGCATCGGCGAAGGCACGATGATCGTAGGGTGGGATAACGTGACCGTTTTGCCCCTCCCGGACGATCCAGTGCAGCGCTTCAAAGGTGTCGTAGGCGACGATGGGCAAGCCCTGGCTGCGGGCCTCGATCAGGGTATTGCCAAACCCCTCGAAGTGGCTGGTCATCAGGAACACCCCATGGGCCCGCAGAGCCGGTGCCACGTCCTGGGATTCACCGCAGTAGCGGACGTTGTCGCGAAGATCGATCTGGCGCTGAAGCCGGGCCAGCTCCTCCTTGCTGCCGCCACCGTAGATACTGAGGCGGTAAGGTGCGCCCAGGGTATCCATTACCTGGAACAGCCCAGACAGGTTCTTGTGCTGCTCGTGGATGCGGCCGATGTAGATAAGCTCGGTGCTGCGGTTCAATGTGCTGTTGGCGCGATCCAGCCGGCAGGCCCTGGGGATCACCTCGATGGGGAAGGGGGCGTCCGGTACCAGCTGCTGCAGGGTGGCCTTATCGGCATCGGTGTACACCGTCATGATGTCGATGTACTGCTTGCGCGCCTGAAAGGCCCAGCGCTGAATGCCACCGAGGAAATAGTCGAATCGATTGGTTTGCACCAGTACCACCCGGGTCCGCTTAAGGATCTTGCGGGGCAGGCAGATAAGGTAGAAGGGATTGAACAGCACCAGGGTATCGCCGTCAGACACGGTACGCTGGATCTGTTGGTAGCCGGTGGCGGCGGCCATCAGCAGGTGGAGCTTGCGTTGGCCGATGTAGGGGGTATTGCCCCAGCGTACTGAGGTGCTGCCCACCAGCTCCGGCAGCAGGTTGCCGTTATCCGGATAATCGTAGACATACAGCTCCTGGCAGGGCACCCCTTTGGCCAGCAAGAAACGTTGCAATCCGCGAATGGTGGTTTGCACCCCGCCGCTGCTGGTGGACTTGCTGTAACTGATAAAGTGGATGGTCATGATTTCACCGCCAGGTAGGGGATGGGGCGTACCGTCTGCGCCGTGGGCGCCGGTGCCGGGCTGCGCTGGTTATCCAGCAGGTAGCAGGCGTGGATCATGGCAAACACCAGCCAGATATAGTTGCCGCCGAGAAAGAGTCCGTCGTTGTGGAAGGTCGAGTGGGCCAGGTAGGGCACCAGGCCAATCAGCAGGTACTTGCTGTAGTGGGCCTTGAGCTTGAGGAAGTACCAGGTGAGGGTCACGATGGCACCGATGCCGTAGACAAAGAGCAGACGAATGGGGTTGTTGTGCAGGTCCCGTCCCGCCACCGCCCGGGCATTCTCCATCTGGTAGAGCATGTGCCAGTATTCCGCCTGCAGCTCGGTAGTATCTGCCAACCAACCGTGGCCTATGGGCATATCGAGAAACAGCAGCAGGCCGACCATGGCCAGGGGCTTACGGGCAGCAAAGGAGCTGTCTTCTATGCTCAGCACCCGCACATCCAGCACCTCATAAAGGATGGGCTGGATCACGGGCACCATCATCAGTATTGCCAGCCCCAGCAGCACGATGGGGATCTTCTGGCGGCTGGTGAAAAACAGGTGGGCAGGCCAAAGCAGCAGCAAGCCGTAGAGGCTGGAGCGGGTGCCGGTCATGAAGACCGCCACCAGCAGCCAGGCGAGGATGGCAAACGCCAGCAGGTTGTTACGGGGAAAGAGATCGGCGAACCGAGTCGGCAGCATCCGCGACAGGTAGAACATCATAAAGCAGAGACACGCCTGGTAACCCAGGTGGATATTGGAATAGGACAGTCCGCGGGGGCGGAAGCGGTCGATATAGACTCCACCACCGGAGGTGTTTTCCGAGACAAAGATGTCGGAGCGCTCCATCCCCTGCAGCACGGCCAATTTGTTGGCCAGGTCCCAGGCGGGCTGCAGGTTGAGTCCCTGTAGCACCGCGACGGTGGCGGATACCAGGATCGCCGCCAGAAACAGTTGGGAAAGGAAGCGCACCCCTAACAGCTGGCACAACATCAGGCCGGTGATCAGCACTACTCCGGGCTGGATGATAAAGCGAAACATCTGGTAGCCGGGGCCGGCCAGTTCAAACTCGAAGATCAGCGACGCCACCAGGCCAAACAGGCCCATGGCGGCGAGGGCGCGCAGATGAAAATTGTCGAGCAGGGTAGGCCAGTGCACTCGAAACAGGGTGGCGAAAGCGGAGAACAGTGACAGTAACACCAAGGTACGCACCGGCAGCCCGACACTGAGCTTGACCAGGTAGATCGACAGCGCGACAAACAGGCCGGCGCCCAAGGCAAAGAATGGGCGGGCAAATTGCAGATTGTTATCCATCTTTAATCCTGTCCCTGGAAGTCCCTAATTCGCTGATTGTTCTAATACAAACTAAAACTAGTCGAGGTCTGTTCGGCGCGCCAATGCCAAGGCGGAGGCAATTCAGGATTCAACCCGGATGTGCGGTTCATTGACTATGCTTTTCAATTAGAAAGGAACAAATGGCTGTCACTTATTCAGGGAGAAGCAGGATGCAGGACGCTGGGAAAAGCGTGATCGTCGCCTTTATGCTGGGCGAGTCCGCGACGCGACTGACCCAAAGTGGGTTTCTAAATATTGATGCCACCTTGGCCGCCGCCTATCTGGAGAAGGGGCTGTTCGACACCGTCTATTGGTTGACCTACGACGCCAACGACGCCGAGGTGTTGGCGCAGCTCAAGGCGGAGGGCAAGATCGCCCAGGGGATTGAGCTACTCACCCCGCCCAGTTGGGCCAACCGCGGCCTGGGTAAGCTGTGGTACTCGGTGGCTGCGCCCTGGATCCACCGCCAACAGTTTCGGGCCGCGGAAGCCTGTATCTGCCAGCAGACCAGCGGCAGCTGGACCGGTTTCATTGGCAAGCTGCTGTTCGGTACCCGCTTTGTCTACCGTTACGGCCACTCACTCTGGCGTCGTCATTGGGATCGCAAGCAGTGGCTGCGCCTGGCGTTCTCCTGGCCGCTGGATCGGATCCTGACCCGCTTCTCTGATCACACCCTGGTTTGCACCCACCTGGATTACCACAACAACCGCCATATCCGCACTGTCACCCTCTGCCCTAACTTTATCGACACCCGCTCCATCAATGATCTCCCCCCCTGGGCCGAGCGACAGGAGCGGGCGGTCTACGTTGGCCGGCTGATGTCATTCAAGAATGTGTTCAATATGGTGGAGGCCTGCGCCCGGGTGGGGTGGCCGCTGGAGGTGTTTGGTGACGGTCCGCTGCGGCAAGAGATGATGGCCCATGCTGAGAAGGTCGGGGCGGAGGTGATCTTCCACGGCATCCAACCCAACGAGGTGATCCGTGAGCACCTGCCCAGCTTCAAGTACCACCTGCTGGTCAGCAACTTTGAAGGCATGCCCAAGGCGCTGCTGGAGGGGATGGCAGCCGGCTCACTCTGCCTGGTCACCCCGATCTTCGGCTGTACCGAGATCATTGATGATGGCATCAATGGCCTGGTGGCTGGCGGTGAGGATGTCGACAGCCTGGTGGCGCTGTTTGAAAAAGCCAAAACGGCGGATGGCCAGCGACTGGGGGAGCAGGCCGTCGCCAAGATCCACTCCCATTACTCGCTGGAGCGGGTGGTGGAGTTGCATCAGCAGGCCCTGTTTGACCAGCCGCCGATCGTGTCGGCACAGACCTGAGGGGGCAAGGATGCGAACAGCCGTTGCCCTGGTCGGCGGGCGAGGATTTCACTCCGCCTACGGAGGGGTGGAGAATGCCGTCCATCAGCTCAGCCGCGAGATGGCCCGTCAGGGCACCCAGCCCATCTGGGTCGCAGGTCATGGTGAGGGGCGTGGTTTTCAACGCAGCCAGTCTCATGGGGTGCACCTGTTGTCGGCCCCCAAATGGGTGACCGCGCTGGGCCACAGCGCCACCACCTTGGTGGTGCTGCTCTACCTGCTTATCTGGGTGCGGCCCCAGGTGGTGTTCCTGTTTGCTTCGGGACCGTCGTTGCTCAGCCCGCTGGTGCGTCTGTTTGGCGCGCGAGCCGTGGCCTGCCTGCGCGCCATCGATAGCCAACGGGATGGCTGGCGCGGTCTGAACAAGTGGATTCTGCAGGCGGGTGAGTACGCCGCCACGCACTGGGCTCACTGTTGCACCGTAAATAGCCTGGCGATGCAGCGCCATTTCCAGGCCAAAGGGATTGAGACGGTGTTCATTGCCAATGGCATTACCACCCCGGAGCGATTCGAGCCGGGCTACCTGGAGAGTTTGGCGCTGACCGCCGATCACTATCTGCTCTATGCCGCCCGGCTGGATCCGGTCAAGCGGCTGGATCTGTTACTCCAGGCTCACTCGGCCATGGCCGCGCCGCCTTTGCTGGTGGTGGCGGGTGGCAACTGCAAATCCCCGGCCTATGAGGCGCGATTGCGCCAGTTAGCCCATGACAAGGTGCTGTTCCTTGGCCATGTAGACCAGGCCAAGATGGCCACCTTGATGCAAGGGTGTGGGATCTTTGTCTTGCCCTCGGTGCTGGAGGGGATGTCCAACAGTCTGCTCAGTGCCATGGGGCAGGGGCGATGTGTGCTGTGCGCTGATGTACCCGAGAATGCCGACGTGGTGGAAGGGGTACCTGAGGCGCTGTTTCCTGCCGACAACCGGTCGGTGTTGACCGAGCGACTCGAGCAGCTGTGGCAAGACCCGCTTGCCCGCGCCGAGGTTGGCGAGGCATTGAAGCGGCGCAGTCGCCAGTTCGATTGGGCCGAATCGGCAAGCCGGTTCCTGATCCTGGCCCAGCGTGGTGGAGAAGCGCGATTGGGATCCCTCTCTTCCGGCTGACGGCAGTAACCCATGACGCTTTGGCACAGGTTCCTCCAGGGAGTAGGCTGGGTGGTCGGCGGCAAGCAGGTCCAGCAGATCGTCGGGCTGCTGGTCACCATGACCCTGGCCAACTGGCTGGGGCCCGAGGCCTTTGGCCTGATGAGCATGGTGATGGTCTTTGCTGGGCTCGCCCGCATCCTGGCCGACTCCGGCATCGCCGCCGCCATTATCCAGCGTCAGGATCTCACCCCCCTCCATTGCCATAGCCTGTTCTGGCTTAGCCTGCTGATTGCCTCCGTCGTGGGCATCGCCTTTTATCTTGCCGCAGAGCCCATTGCTGCGTTCTACCGCCGCACCGAGTTGATCCCCGTGGTCCAGGTAATGGCCTGGCTGTTTCCTTTAGCCGCGCTCTGTGCGGTTCCTCAGGCCCTGATGCGGCGGCAGATGCGCTTCAAGGCACTCACATTGGTGGAGACGGTAGCCCACGCCGGAGCCGGTGCGACCGCCTTGCTGCTGGCCTGGCTCGGTTTTGGGCTTTGGAGCCTGGTCAGCCAGCCGCTGGCATTCCACGGTATCCGTTCAGGCCTGATCTGTCTGGTGTCTGGCTGGCGGCCGCAGTTGAGGTTCTCCCTGGCCTCGGTACGGCAGGTGTTCCAATTCTCCGCCAGGATGGTGGGCGTACAGTACCTGCAATACGGCATCTACAACCTGGACCAGCTGCTGGTGGGTCAGTTCCTTGGAGCAACGGCACTGGGCTTCTATAACCTGGCTCAGAAGCTGATGCTGGTGCCTATCCGCAGCGTCTGCCTGGAGATCGCCAAGGTGCTCTTCCCCGCGCTTTCCAAGCTCCAGGGCGAGCCTGCAGCACTGCGCCAGCACTACCTGAGATCGATGAAGGCCACGGCATTCCTGGTGTTGCCAATGCTGCTGGGGATCTGGGTGGTGGCGGATCCCCTGGTAACCCTGTTCTTCGGTGATGCCTGGCTGGCGGCGATCCCCATCCTCAAGGTGCTTTGCTGGGTGGGGATCTGTCAGCAGTTGATCACCGTCTCCAGCGTGGTCTTTCGGGCGCTGGACCGGCTGGATCTTGAGCTGTGGTTGAATCTCGGCCGGTTGGTGGTGATGGCGTTGCTGTTGCTACCGGCGGTGGAGTATGGCCTGGAGCCGTTCTCCTGGGTTCGTCTGTCCCTGGCTCTGGCGTTCGCATTGCTGCAGCAGTGGGTGGTGTTGCGCATGCTGGCGCTCTCCCCCGCTCGCTGGTTGCAGTCGACTGTCGCCCCGGTGCTCTGTGTCAGTAGCATGGTGGCGCTGCTGCTGTGGATCCAGCCCAACCTGCTCACTCAACCGATTCGCTGGCAGCTCGCTTTGCTGATAGGCAGCGGTGTGGTGGTCTACCTGTTGTGCGTCGGCGGCTATTGGCGCTGGTGTCGTCTGCACCGAATCAACTGGCTTTGACTGGTCATACCAGGTGGAAGATGCTGATAATAATAACCTTAAAAAAAGGATGGCCTTCACAGCCCTGGCGGCTTAGACAATTCAACTACGCTTAATTCACTTCATTGGGGCTGTACCCCTTCGGTACAGCTAGGACGTATGCCCTTTGCGGTTGTTAATGGCGAAGTCTTGTCTTTGTCGGACAGGGAGTAAATCTATGTTCCGGTTCCTCAATAGGGACATCCTAGTCGGTGTCTGCTGCCTCCTTTTCAGTGCAATTTCCGTTGCCGAATTACGCGTAAGCTCCAACGCGGACCGAAGTAACTCCACTGCACTGTCTCAAGCCACACTCTCAGATCGTGTTTACATCTACTACGATGCGCCGGTCGCGGCTAGCCAGGTACGTTTCTACCTGGATCAGTCCGACAGCGGCACGATTTTCCAGACCGAGAACAAGGCGCCCTATGACTTTGCGGGTACCGCCAGTAACGGCGATGGCTTTGCCTTTGCCACTGAGACCCTGTCGGACGGCCAGCACTTCATCACCGTCTCGGTGACGCCCACGACGGGCGCGGTGTTTACTGAGCAAGCCAGCTTCACCGTGGATAACAGCGATGGTGGCAGTGGTGGCGGCGGTGGTGGTGGCGGAACACCCAGCAGTTACACCCTGCAGTTCAGTGACAACCCCGGTCGAACCGGGGCCTCGGCACTGGCAGGGCAGACCCTGGAGGGCGATGGCTACGTCTTTATCGCTCCCGAGACCGACGTTAACGAGGTTCGCTTCTACGTCAACAGCGACGAGAACGGCACGGCCCAGCAGATTGAGCGCTCCGCCCCCTATGATCTGGGTGGCACTGAGAGCAACGACGATGCCCGGCCCTTCAATTTCGACACCCTGGGTCAGGGTAACCATTTCGTTACCGCCGAGATCTTTACTGGAACCGGCATCGAGGTGATCTCAGCGTCCTTCAGCGTTGGTGCCGGCTCGCCGCTACTGCAGGCAACCACCACTGACGTGAACTGGAGCGTGGAGGAGGGCGGTCCTGCCCAATCGAGCCAGTTGACCATCAGCTCCAGCACCGGCGCCGCCTACACCCTGCAAGAAAACCATAACGATGCCTGGTTGTCTGTGGCCATCAGCGGCAGCACGCCTTCCACCGTAACACTCACCGGCAACCCTTCGGGCCTGTCGCCCGGCAGCTATGAAGACACGGTGACCTTCAGCGCCACCGGGCACGGCAGTGTGTCGGTCTCGGTACAGATGCTGATCCTGCCTGCCTCCGGTGGTGGTGGCAGCGGTGACTATCAGATGCTGATCAGCGGCAACGCCAACCGAAGTGGCGCAACGGCCCTTGCCGGTCAAGGCGTCAGTGGCGATATCTACGTCTTCATCTCGCCGGAAACGGACATCAGCGAGGTACGCTGGTACCTGGATGATCCGCAACTGACCAGCCCGGTGCAGACCGAACGCAAGGCACCTTACGACTTTGCCGGCACCGAAGCTGACGATACTGCGAAGTCATTCAACTCCGACGGCCTGTCGGCGGGCACCCATTCCGTCACGGCACTGGTGGTGACCTCGGATGGCACCAAGACGGTCACCGGCAGCTTTGTTACCGGCAGCGGTCTGCCCCAGTTGCAAAGCACGGTTGGGACCTTCAACTGGTCCGCCGATGTCAGCGACCCGGCGGTGACCGGTACCACGGTGATCTCCACCTCAGATGGCAGCACTGCCAGCCTGTCAGAATCCCATGGTGCCAGCTGGCTGGATGTGTCACTGGATAGCAACTCCACGCCGAGCACGGTCACTTTCATGGCGGACCCATCGGGCCTGAGTGAAGGCAGCTACCAGGATACCGTGGTGTTCTCCGCCGTGGGTTACGGCTCGGTCAGCGTCAACGTCAACCTGCAAGTCAGCGACAACGATGGCAACGCCGGTGGCGGCGGTGGCGATTGCTTCCCGGTCAGCTGCGAGCTGATCAAGGTCTCTATCCCCTTCAGTGTGGAGTTTGACCAGGAACAGGGTGGACTGGAGGACGGCGCTGGTACCGGCACCGGGATGACCTACCTGCAGCCCTCCACCAAGGGCGGCTACAAGCCCAACCTGCTGGACGTGAACACCAGCACCGAGCGCCTGGTGATCACCACCACCAGCGGTTTGCAGTACACCTCTACCAACAGCCTGGATAACGCCATCGGTGTCGGCTACGCCGGGCCCAACTACATCGCCCGAATCTCCACCGTACTGGTCGATCCGCCCACCGGCACCGGCAGCTATGAGCAAGCCGGCCTGTGGTTTGGTTACGACGAGGACAACTACGTCAAGCTGGTGTTCCTGTCCGGGCCCAGCGGCGGTCGGGTACAGTTTGGCTTTGAGGACGGTGGCAGCTTCACCACCCAGTTCAACTCCACCGTGGGTGATCTCAACGGCAGCACCATCAAGCTTATTCTGGTGGCTAATCCTGAGAATAAGACCCTGACCGGTCGCTACTCCGTTAACGGTGGCGCGGAGCTGCAGATGGGTGTCATTAATCTGCCTTCGGAGTTCTTCAGCTTCGACGCCGCGGGGATTGACCCTATCATTGGTACCCGCACCTTCACCGGTCTGATGGCCAGTAACCGCAATGGCTCCGCCCTCAACTATCAGTTCGAGAACTTCCTCATTGAAGAGGTGGATGAGGGGGGTGGCGGTCCGCTGCCGGGCAGTGGCGATTGGCAGTTCGTGAAATCCGGCAGCCACAACGTTTCCTTCCCCACCTCCATGGTCTGGGGCCCCAATGGCAAGCTCTACGTGGCGACACTGCAGGGTGAGGTCCGAGAACTGACCTACGATGACGACTTTAACGTCATCCAGGACAACGCCATTGACTCGCTCCAGGATAGCTTGGGCAATCGCTTGACCCTGGGCATCGAGGTGTACCATGACAACCCCAGCGATCCCGATGATTTCTCCCTGTGGCTCAACCACTCCAGTGCGTCGGCTAATAACGGTGATATCAACTCGGGCATGGTAACCCGGCTCTCCGGCAACAACTTCCAGGACGTCGAGCACGTTATCGAGGGGCTGCCGCGGGCCAAGGCCAATCACGGTCCCAACAGCCTCCACTTTGGCCCCGACGGCAAACTCTACATCGCCATTGGCGGGATCACCGGGGCGGGTGCTGCGGTTGACCCCAACATCGCGCCCTCGGAGTTTGGCGATCGGGCTGAGCAGTACCTGTCAGCCTCCATCCTGGTGGCAGACGTGTTCGAGGATGGCTTCGATGGCACCTGTGCCAACAACAGCGACATCTTTGGCCTGCCGCCCTGTGATGTGGATAACTGGGTAACGGGTCTGCGTAACACCTACGACTTCGTGTTCCATAGCAACGGCGAAGCCTACGCCACGGATAACGGTCTGGGTGTGACTGGCGCCTTCCCGCCCAAGCCCACTCCGGATTGCTCTGGCTTCGGTGACCCGGATCCCTATGACGAGGGCGGTGACAACCCGGGGGCCCAGCCGGACCTGCTGCTGCGCCTGCTCGAGGGCAAGTATTACGGCCACCCCAACCCGTCACGTGACGAGTGTGTGTTCAAGGACGGCAGTTTCCAGGGCGTCAGTGCGCTGTCCAACTATGAAGAGGAGATCTTCGACCTGGGTGACAATCGGTCCGCGAACGGCATCATCGAGTACCGCTCGTCCCGCGCCTGCGGCGCCCTGACCGGCAACCTGATGTACACCAACTACTCCAAGGACGATGGCGTTGTCCGCGTGGTCCTCAACGAGAGTGGCACCGCAGTGGAAAGCTCGGAGAAGATCTTTGCTGACCTAGACGATCCGCTGGTGCTGAGCGAGCGGGACGGCAACCTCTACATCGGCGAGTTTGGTAATGGCAAGGTCAGTGTGCTGGAGCTTATTGCTTCTGGTTGCTGGCTGGCGGCCGAGGATGCACCTGCCGCTCTGTTGGACCCTGGCAGCACCATCATGGATGGTCAGCTCTACCTTGTAGGCGGTAAGACCAGCGCAGGGCATACCAACAACCACTATGCTTATGACATTGATACAGATACATGGCAGACATTAAACGATAAGCCAGGGCCGGCAGTGGAAAATCCTGCAGTGGCCGCATTCGACGGCATGCTCTATGTTTTTGGTGGGTCTACCGCACCCTTCAGTGGCGCCGTGAGCAACAGCTACCGCTACAACCCGGGCAATGACAGCTGGGAGACGTTGACCAGCATGCCCACGGCGTTGGGTGGTATCCGTGCTGAGGTCATTGGCGACAAGATCTATATCGCCGGTGGTATGAACGGCAGTGGTGCGTCGGTCAACTCGCTCCTCATCTATGATCCGGATGGGGACAGCTGGCAGACCGGGCCCTCCATGAGCCAAGTACGGGATAACCCGGGCACGGCAGTCATCGATGGCAAGCTCTATGTCATGGGTGGTCGTGAGCGCCAGTCCAATGGCACTACCGTGGACGGCACTCTGAACAGCATGGAGATCTACACGCCGGGTAGTGGCTGGAGCAGTGGTGCCAGCATGAACGTCGGTCGCCGTACCTTCGCGGTTGGCACGGTAGATGGAAACATTCAGGTGGTAGGTGGCGAGGTAGACAACAGCTCCTCTTCCGGTGTGTTCGAGGAAGTTGAGGTTTACGACACCGGTAGCAACAGCTGGTCTGTGATCGGGGTGGCATCCAACCCGACCCACGGCAGCGGCTTTGGTACCTACCAGGGGCAGTTGGTTATTACGGTGGGGGGCGAAGAGTCCGGCTCCTCCTTCACCAATAACACGCACCTTATCTCATTCGAATAAGTAGTAGCAGGGGTGGCCCCACCGGGATTGGGGCCACATAAGGTTGGAGGCGACACAGGGTTAGGTGGCGCCTCCTTTCTCTCATCTCAGGGACGTTGAGCATGGGTACAGTGGACTGGAGTGACGGCAGTCAACCAAATGCAATTTGGCTGCGCATCACAGATTTTATTGTCATTATCCTCGGCTTGGGGCTGGTCAATCTGACCCCGCTACCTCAGGGACTGGCCCCCAATGCACTGGCAGTGTGGGCCATTGTGGCGGGGCTGCTCATGCTGTACTGCTCAGAGGTGTTCTCACTATACCGCTCGTGGCGCCTTATCCCCTTCGCCGACGTGGCCGTGGCCACCATCCTTACCTGGGGCCTGGTCTCAGTCGGTCTGCTGTTTTGTCTCTATTTCCTCAAGTTGGATGCCAATTTTGGCCGAACCGCCTTCGTTGCCTGGGTCTCCCTGGTGGCGGTGATGTTAGTGGCCTGGCGCTGGCTGTACCGCCGTTACCTGCAGGCCCAGTCTGCGTCCGGTCAGCACCTTAAGAAGGCGTTGGTGATTGGTGCAACCCCAATGGCCTCTCTGTTGGTGAATGAGATCAAGAGCAAGCCGGGATTGGGTATCCAGGTGCTGGGGATCTGTGATGACCGCGAGCCAGACCGGGTCCACGCCGATCTGCAGGATCAGCTCATAGGTAACATCGAGTACGCCCTCACCCGGGCGGCACAGGGGGGAGTCGATAAGCTCTTTGTGGCCCTGCCTATGAAGGCAGAGGCGCGCATAGCCCAGATCCTGGAGCGCTGTACCGACTCCATCAGTGAGATCCACCTGGTACCCAACTTCTTTATCTACAACCTGTTTAATGCCGCCTGGCACAACGTCGGTAAGCTCAAGACCCTCAGCGTCTATGAGTCACCCATTCGCGGGCCATGGGGGGCACTGAAGCGGGCGGAAGACCTCACCATTGCCACTGTGGCGTTGTTGGTCTTCGCCATTCCCATGCTGTTAATTGCCCTGGCCATCCGTTTGGAATCCAAGGGGCCAGCCATCTTTAAACAGAGCAGATATGGAATAGATGGAAAGAAAATAGAGGTTTGGAAGTTCCGTTCCATGACGACTTCCGATAATGGAACTACTATAAAACAAGCCACTAGAGATGATTGTCGGATTACAAGGCTCGGAAAGGTGCTTCGAAGAACCTCCCTTGACGAGTTGCCGCAGTTCATAAATGTGTTGCAAGGATCGATGTCGGTGGTTGGGCCCAGGCCCCACGCCGTCGCACATAATGAACAATACCGGGCGCTGATCCAGGGCTACATGCTAAGGCATAAAGTCAAACCGGGGATAACCGGTTGGGCCCAGGTCAACGGCTGGCGCGGCGAGACAGATACTCTGGATAAAATGGCCAAAAGGGTGGAATTCGATCTCCATTACATCACCCACTGGTCTGTGCTGTTTGATATCCAAATCGTGGCAATGACACTCACAAAGGGGTTTTCGCATGAAAACGCCTATTGATAATCAGGGAGTCGATTGTGCAGCGTTTTTTAGGGGCAATAGCACTGGCCATGGCCAGTATGGGGGCGTGGGCGGAATTTGAGCCAGCCCAAATGGAACTGACCGAAGGACTGTATTTCCGGCCAACCCTGCTCGTGGATCTTGGCCACGACGACAACCTTCTCAACCGAGGTGGGGACTCAGTGAGCTCCACCTTCCTGCGGGTCGAGCCCGATCTCTGGTTTGCCGTGGGGGGGCGCATAAGCCACATCAAAGCCCACTACCGGCTGGGTTCCGGTACCTACTTCGATTCCTCCGACGATAACTACACCGACCACGTCGCTGAGCTCATGGGTCACCACGAGTTCACCGCCCAGCATCGGATTGACGCGGAATACCGCTTCAAAAAGGGTCATGAAGCCCGGGGTACCGGTGTGGCGGAATTCGAGGAGCTCAACGCGCCGCTGGAGTACACCCGAAACCGGCTGGAAGGGAAGTACGAGTTCGGTGCAGACTCTGCCCGGATGCAGCTGGGAGTGATGGCCGGTTACCTTGACCACACCTATGACAACTTCCGAGACCTGACCGAAGCCCGCGATTATGAAGACCTCTATTACGGTGGCGACATCAAGTGGCGGGTAGGCAACCGCAGTGCCCTGGTCGTGGAGGCCAAATACACCGATCGCGACTATCCCAATCCTGAGCCGGATCGGGCGTTGCGGGACAGCACCACCTTACGGGCGCTGGCAGGTGTGACCTGGGATGTCACCGACAAAACCCAGGGCCGTGCCAAGTTCGGTATCGAAGACAAAGACTTTGATGATTCTTCCCGGGAAGATTTCTCCGGCTTTTCTTGGGATATCGGTCTGACCTGGAACCCGAGAACCTACTCCACCATCGAGTTCGAGAGCTCCCGGGCCGCCACCGACCCCTTCTCTGACGGTGACTACGTCAACGAATCGATCTACGACGCCACCTGGACCCACTACTGGCGCAGCCGTTTTGCCACGGTGCTGGGCTACCGCTTTGAGAACGACGATTACACCGGCGATGACCGGGAAGATGACATCGATCGACTCTACCTGGGGGTGGTGTACGAATTTCGTCGTTGGCTGAAGTTTGAGCCTTACTACCAGTTCATCGACCACAGCTCGACCCGACCGGATCTTGCCATTAACTATGACAAGACACTGTACGGGCTCAGCGTGACTGTCTCCCTGTAAGAGGTTGCCATGAAATTACGATTCTTAGTGTTGTTGTTGATTGGGCTGCTTGGGGCACCGACGGTGTGGGCACAAACCGCAGGCTACCGCCTCGGGGCAGGGGACCAGATCCGCATCCAGGTATTTGGTGAGGACGACCTGACCATCAAGAGTATTCGCCTCAGTGAGTCTGGCAACATCTCCTACCCCTACTTGGGCACAGTACGGATTGCCGGCCTGACCACCAGTGAGGTGGAGAGCCTGCTCTATAAGGGCTTGAAAGGCGATTACCTTATCAATCCCTCGGTCTCCGTCAGCATCGTCGAGTACCGCCCCTTCTTTATTAACGGTCAGGTACGCGAGCCTGGAGGCTATCCCTTTCAGCCGGGGTTGACGGTTCGACAGGCCATCGCCATTGCTGGCGGCCTGACCGAGCGTGCCTCTCGCAGTGGCATGACCTTAACCCGCACCGGGCCAGATCAGGAACGCACCATCCGGGTCGAGATGGCCACACAGGTTCAGCCCGGCGACTCAATTTTCATTGAAGACTCGTTCTTCTAAATCGGAGCCTGGGGGAACCTATGAGCAGGGAACTGGAAGCTCAGAAAGATCAATTTCTGTCGATGGAATGGATCGGACTCAGTGCTCGCTGGGCCGTCCTGATGCGCTATCGCTGGTGGATTGTCGCCTTTACCGTACTCGTGACCTTGGTGGGCTATGCGGTGATCAGCCGGCTACCACCGGGTTACTACGCCGAGGCCTCATTGCTGTTGGAGAACCGGCAGAATCAGGTGGTCTCTATCGAGGAGATCTACGGGGTCGACTCCACCACGGCCGAATACTACCAGACGCAGTATCAGATCCTGCAGTCACGCAAGGTGGCAGAGGAGGTGGTCGATCGCACGGGCCTGATGATGGTGCCGGAATTTACCGCGGACAGTGGCCTGGGTCTGGGAATGATGAGGACCTGGCTGCGCAACCAGATGCCCTGGAGCGAGCCTGCCAGGCAGCTGACCGAGGAAGAGAAACGCTATCGCACCCGACAGCGCGTTCTGGGTCGTTACTTCGAGCGCCTCACCATTATCCCGGTGCGCAGCACTCAATTGGTGAAGATCCAGTTTCTGTCTGAGGATCCCCAGCTGGCGGCGGCTGTCGCCAATGCCATCGGTCGGGTTTACATCGAGTCGTACATGGAAGACAAGCTGGTGGCAACGCAAGAGGCCACCGGTTGGATGCGGGGCCGGCTCGAGACCCTGAAGGACAACCTGCGGGTTTCCGAGTTGCAACTGCAGCAGTTCCGGGAAGAGGCGGGTCTGGTCGATGTCGAAGGCTTGCTGTCACTGGAGGGCAAGCAGCTGGGTGACATCCAGGCGCGTCTGACCGAGGCCAAGTCTCGACGCAGTGCCGCAGAGAGCGTGGCGCGCAGCGTCGCCGGTGTGGCCGGTGGCAACATCGATCAGCTCGCCTCACTGCCTGCCATCAACCGTCACCCCAGTATCCAGCAGCTGCGACGGGCCGAGTCCCAGGCCGAACAGAAGGTGGCGCAGTTAGCCAACCGCTATGGGCCCAAGCACAAAGCGATGATCGGAGCCCGGGCAGAACTGGTGGAGATCCGAGCCTCCTTACGTCGTCAGATCCGTCAACTGGTGGATGGCATTGAACAGGAGTACCAGGCGGCCAGTCGGGAGGAGTCGAGCCTGCTGGCGGAGCTGGCGACGGCCAAGCAAAACTACCAGGGACTGAGCAAGAACGAGTCGGAATACCGCGAGCTGCTGCGGGAGGTGGAAACCAATCGTCAGCTCTACGACACCTTCCTGACCCGGATCAAGGAGACCGGCGTGGCCGGCGACTTCAACGAGGCGATCGCCCGCTTTACCGATCCGGCGCTGCCACCCTTGGTGCCGGCGGAGCCGAAGAAGCCCCTGCTGCTGATCGCGGTGTTCTCCATCGCCCTGGCGCTGGCATCCCTGGGAGCCCTGCTGTATGCCCGCCTGGTCGATGTGGTGAGTCGCGCCGATGAGGTGGAGTACGAACTCAAGGCCAAGCTGCTGGGTATCGTGCCCGAGGTGCGCCGTCCCTCGTCCGATCTGGCCACCACCGGCTACTTTGATACCGAGCGGCCGGAGTTTGGTGAGTCCTGGCGCAGCATCCGTACCGCCTTGAGCCTCCAAGGCAACAACCGTCGGCCCATGACCCTGGCGGTGAGCTCGGCCACCCCGGAAGAGGGCAAAACCACCTCGGCCATCAGCCTGGCGCTGTCACTGCAGCAGGTGAAGAAGGTGCTCTTGGTGGACTGCGATCTGCGCCGCCCCTCGGTGGGCAAGGCGTTTAAGATCCCCGAGTACGAGCCTGGGCTGACCAATGCGGTCAATGGTACCCACTCACTGGAGCAGTGCATCTACCACGATGCAGAGACCGGGCTGGATATCCTCAGCGCCGGTACCGCCTTGTCGAGCCCGTTGGAGACCCTCTCTGGCGAACCGTTCGAGCAGCTGATCGACAAGGTCCGCAATATGTACGATGTGGTGGTGATGGATACGCCGCCGGTCAATGCGGTGTCCGACAGCCTGATGGTAGGGCGACTGGCTGGCTCCATGGTGTTTGTGGTGCGAGCGGACTATACCCGGGTCAAGCTGGCCAAGCGTGCCTTGGAGCAGGTGTTGGAGAATCGCATCCTGCTGGCGGGCGTGGTGCTTAACCGGGTCAACAAGGACGCGATGCAGGCCCAGTATGGCTCGGGCTACGACAGCTACTATGGCCATGGCTACAGACAACAAATAAGCACTACCGAAAAATGCGAAAGTGCGGCATAATGCACCCACTTTTGCGCGACCCCCGCTAAGCGGTGGGCCCCAGCGCAGGCCAATTTCCCTGGAAATTGGCCTTGCGTCTTTCTGGGATTTGCGTATAATTCGTCCGGCTTGAGCAATTGGCCCAAGCCCGCCACCAATCAGGTGGCAACATTAGTGGCGCAATTAGCGTCGCAGACAGCGACTCCGATTTGGAGTTGAATGAATGGTGAATCGTCTCTTCCCGCATCAATAAAGATGGTGGTGAAGGGATTGGTTTATGTGTTTCTTAGAGTTGGAGCTCTGGTCAATGCAGAACCAAAGAATCCGTATCCGCCTGAAGGCGTTCGATCATCGCCTGATCGATCAGTCCACCGCGGAAATCGTTGAGACTGCTAAGCGTACAGGTGCTCAAGTTCGCGGTCCTATCCCGCTGCCCACCCGTAAAGAACGCTACACCGTACTGATTTCTCCGCACGTCAACAAAGACGCGCGTGACCAATACGAAATCCGTACTCACAAGCGTCTGGTGGACATTGTTGAGCCTACCGACAAGACTGTCGACGCGCTGATGCGTCTGGATCTGGCTGCCGGCGTAGACGTGCAGATCAGTCTGGGTTAATTCCAGATTCGGAATAGAGGTTTAGAAGAATGGCTATCGGTCTTGTAGGTCGCAAAGTTGGTATGACTCGCATCTTCACTGAAGATGGTGCGTCTACCCCTGTGACTGTTATCGAAGTAGAACCGAACCGTGTCACTCAGGTAAAAGCGCTGGAAAGCGACGGCTACCGTGCGATTCAGGTTACCGTAGGCGGCAAAAAAGCTTCCCACGTGAACAAGCCTGAAGCTGGCCACTTTGCCAAAGCTGGTGTAGAAGCCGGCCGTGGCCTGTGGGAGCACCGCCTGGGTGAAGGTGAAGGTGAAGGCATCGAACTGGGTGCTGAGCTGAAAGTCGACATCTTTGCTGATGTTGCAAAAGTAGACGTTACCGGTCAATCCAAGGGTAAAGGTTTCCAGGGCGCTGTTAAGCGTTGGAACTTCCGCACCCAGGACATGACCCACGGTAACTCCTTGAGCCACCGTGCTCCGGGTTCCATTGGTCAAAACCAATCCCCGGGTAAGGTATTCAAGGGCAAGAAAATGGCTGGCCACATGGGCGCTGAGCAGGTAACTACTCAGAACCTGGAACTGGTCCGTGTTGACGCTGAGCGTAACCTGCTGTTGATCAAGGGCGCTGTCCCTGGTGCCAACGGTGGTGACGTTATCGTTAAACCCGCCGTTAAAGCGTAACGTCTGAGGAGATAGTAATGGAATTGGTAATGAAAGACGCCCAGAGCGCTCTTGAAGTTTCCGAGACTACCTTCGGGCGTGAGTTTAACGAAGCCCTGGTACACCAGGTGGTAGTAGCTTTCGCTGCTAACGCCCGTCAAGGTACCCGCGCTCAGAAAAGCCGCTCTGAAGTTACTGGCACCGGCAAAAAGCCGTGGCGCCAGAAAGGTACTGGCCGTGCACGTGCCGGTACTGTTAAGAGCCCGATCTGGCGTTCTGGTGGCGTAACTTTCGCTGCTAAGCCGCAAGATCACGGCCAGAAAGTTAACAAGAAGATGTACCGCGCCGCTCTGCGCAGCATTCTGTCTGAGCTGGTACGTCAAGAGCGTCTGGTAGTAGTAGAAAACTTCTCTGTTGAAGCGCCGAAAACCAAAGAGCTGGTTTCCAAGCTGAAAGAGATGGATCTGTCCGACGTACTGATCGTAACCGGTGAAGTTGACGAGAACCTGTTCCTGGCTTCTCGCAACCTGTACAAGGTTGACGTTCGTGACGTAGACGGTATCGATCCGGTAAGCCTGATCGCCTTCGACAAAGTGCTGATGACCGCTGACGCAGTTAAGCAGATTGAGGAGAAGCTGGCATGATCCGTGAAGAACGTTTGCTGAAAGTGCTGCTGGCTCCGCACATCTCTGAAAAGAGCACCATGGCGGCCGAACTGAACAACACCATCGTGTTCAAGGTTGCCATCGACGCTACCAAGGCGGAAGTAAAAGCCGCTGTTGAGAAGCTGTTCGAAGTGCAGGTCACTGGCGTACGCACCAGCGTAGTCAAGGGCAAGGTTAAGCGTCACGGCGCTCGTTTCGGTCGCCGCAGCGACTGGAAGAAAGCCTACGTAACCCTGGCCGAAGGCGCTGACATCGACTTTGTCGGCGGCGCTGAGTAAGCAGTAGGAGTTTAGATAATGGCTATTGTTAAGTGTAAGCCTACCTCTGCCGGTCGTCGTCACGTCACTAAGATCGTGAACAACGAGCTGCACAAAGGTAAGCCTCACGCCGCTCTGCTGGACAAGAAGTCCAAGTCTGGTGGCCGTAACAACGCTGGTCGCATCACCACTCGCCACATCGGCGGTGGTCATAAGCAGCACTACCGTATCGTTGACTTCAAACGCAACAAGGACGGTGTTCCGGCCAAGGTTGAGCGTCTGGAGTACGATCCGAACCGCAGCGCGAACATCGCTCTGGTTCTGTACGCAGACGGTGAGCGTCGTTACATCCTGGCCCCCAAAGGCCTGAAGGCTGGCGACGCCATCATGTCCGGCGTTGAAGCTGAGATCAAAGTGGGTAACACCCTGCCGATGCGCAACATCCCGGTAGGTTCCACCGTTCACAACGTTGAGCTGAAGCCTGCTAAAGGCGGTCAGATCGCACGTTCCGCTGGTGCTTACGTTCAGATCGTTGCTCGCGACGGTCAATACGTAACCCTGCGTCTGCGTTCCGGCGAGATGCGCAAAGTTCTGGCTGATTGCCGCGCCACCCTGGGTGAAGTGGGCAACGCCGAGCACATGCTGCGTCAGCTGGGTAAAGCTGGTGCCAACCGCTGGCGCGGTATCCGTCCGACCGTTCGTGGTGTAGCCATGAACCCGGTGGATCACCCGCACGGTGGTGGTGAGGGTAAAACCTCTGGTGGTCGTCACCCGGTATCCCCGTGGGGCGTTCCGACCAAGGGTAAGAAAACCCGCTCCAACAAGCGTACCGATAAGTACATCGTACGTCGTCGTACCAAGTAATTTAGAGGATTCACCATGCCACGTTCTCTCAAGAAAGGTCCGTTTATCGACCTGCACTTGCTGAAGAAGGTAGAGAAAGCGGTGGAAAGCGGAGACAAAAAGCCTGTTAAGACTTGGTCCCGTCGTTCGATGATCATTCCTGATATGATTGGTCTCACCATCGCTGTCCATAATGGTCGCCAGCACGTGCCGGTATTCGTTACCGAAGACATGATTGGCCACAAACTGGGCGAATTCGCGCCGACTCGCACTTACCGCGGCCATGCTGCGGATAAGAAAGCGAAGAAACGCTAAGGGGTAGAAGATGGAAGTTTTAGCTAAACACCGTTTCGCCCGCACTTCTCCGCAGAAGGCTCGCCTGGTTGCCGATCAAATCCGTGGTCTGCCGGTAGATCGCGCTCTGGACATCCTGGCCTTCAGCCCGAAGAAAGCTGCTAGCCTGGTTAAAAAAGTTCTGGAGTCTGCCATTGCAAACGCGGAACACAATGAAGGTCTGGACATCGACAACCTGAAGGTTGCCAAGGTCTTCGTTGATGAAGGTCCGACCATGAAGCGCATCATGCCGCGTGCCAAAGGCCGTGCTGACCGCATCCTGAAGCGCTCCAGCCACATCACTGTGGTTGTGGCCGATAAGTAAGGGGAGCTGCAATGGGACAGAAAGTACATCCGAATGGTATCCGCCTTGGTATCACCAAGCCCTGGTCCTCGACCTGGTACGCGGAGAAGAAAGACTACGCTGACAACATTTTCAGCGACCACGAAGTACGTCAATTCCTGAAAAAGGAACTGGCCAACGCTTCCGTATCCCGGATCACCATCGAGCGTCCGGCCAAGAGCATCCGTGTGACTATTCACACTGCTCGTCCTGGCGTCGTGATTGGTAAGAAGGGTGAAGATGTCGAGAAGCTGCGCAAGAAGGTAGCCAAGCTGGCTGGCGTTCCTGCTCAGATCAACATCTCCGAAGTTCGCAAGCCTGAACTGGATGCTCAACTGGTAGGTGACTCCGTTGCCTCTCAGCTGGAGCGTCGCGTTATGTTCCGTCGCGCTATGAAGCGTGCCGTACAAAACGCCATGCGTCTGGGTGCCAAGGGCATCAAGATCGAGGTTTCTGGTCGTCTGGGTGGCGCTGAGATCGCACGTACCGAATGGTACCGTGAAGGTCGCGTGCCGCTGCACACTCTGCGCGCTGACATCGACTACGCTACTTCCGAAGCTCACACCACCTACGGTGTAATCGGCATTAAAGTTTGGATCTTCAAAGGTGAAGTTCTGGGCGGCATGCCGGTTGTTGAAGAGCAGCCGAAGCAGCAGCCGAAGCGCAAAGGTCGTGGTAAGTAAGGGGAACCGAGATGCTGCAACCTAAACGTATGAAGTTCCGTAAGATGATGAAGGGCCGTAACCGTGGTGTCGCCACCACCGGTGATAAGGTTTCCTTCGGTTCTTTCGGTCTGAAAGCTACTACTCGTGGCCGCATGACTGCTCGTCAGATCGAAGCTGCTCGTCGTGCCATGACCCGTCACATTAAGCGTCAGGGCAAGATCTGGATCCGTGTTTTCCCGGACAAGCCGATCACTGCCAAGCCGCTTGAGGTTCGTCAGGGTAAAGGTAAGGGTAACGTTGAGTACTGGGTAGCACAGATCCAACCGGGTCGTGTCCTGTACGAAATGGAAGGTGTTCCGGAAGAGCTGGCTCGCGAAGCTTTCTCTCTGGCCGCCGCCAAGCTGCCTGTTCAGACCACCTTTGTAACTCGTAAGGTGATGTGATGAAAGCACAAGATCTGCGTGAAAAAAGCGTTGAAGAACTGAACGCCGAGCTGCTGAACCTGCTGCGCGAACAGTTCAACCTGCGTATGCAGAACGCAACCGGTCAGCTGAAAGCGACTCACGAAATGAAGAAGGTACGCCGCAACATCGCGCGCGTTAAGACCGTTCTGACTGAGAAGGCAGGTGCGTAATGTCTGATAAAATCCGTACTCTTCAGGGTCGTGTTATCAGCGACAAGATGGACAAGTCCATCACCGTAGCCATCGAGCGCAAAGTTAAGCACCCGATCTACGGTAAGTTCATGAAGCGCACTACCAAGCTGCACGTTCATGACGAAACTAACCAGTGTGGCATTGGCGATCTCGTTGAGATCCGCGAGTGTCGTCCACTGTCCAAGACCAAGTCTTGGACCCTGGTTAACGTAGTTGAAAAAGCCTAATCACTAGGCAGTTCGACTACGATTAAGAGTAACCGGCTCGGGCTTGCCCGGGCCGGTTATTTTTTGTCTTCCCTTTTGCAAAAAGGGTGGGTTATAATTGCGCGCCTTTTTGAGGCAGCCAACTAGCCCGTAAGGGCATTTGAAGTAAAAAAGCGGAGCACTGAAATGATCCAAATGCAATCTGTGCTGGACGTTGCCGATAATTCCGGCGCACGTAGCGTGCAGTGTATTAAGGTCTTGGGTGGCTCCCACCGTCGTTACGCCGGCATCGGCGACATCATCAAGGTTTCCGTTAAGGAAGCCATTCCTCGCGGTAAAGCGAAGAAAGGTGATGTATTCAACGCGGTGGTAGTTCGCACCAAGAAGGGCGTACGTCGTCCCGACGGTTCTGTCATTCGCTTCGATCGTAACGCTGCAGTATTGCTGAACGCCAGCAACCAGCCGATCGGCACTCGTATCTTTGGCCCGGTGACCCGTGAACTGCGTAATGACCAGTTCATGAAGATTGTGTCCCTGGCGCCGGAAGTACTGTAAGGAGCGAACCATGGCAGCAAAAATCCGTCGCAATGACGAAGTAATCGTACTGGCAGGTAAAGACAAGGGTAAGCGCGGTAAGGTTTCCCAAGTTCTGACCACTGGTAAGGTTATCGTCGAAGGCGTCAACCTGGTGAAGAAGCACCAGAAGCCGAACCCCCAGCTGGGTGTTCAAGGTGGCATCGTTGAGAAAGAAGCCCCGATCCACGCCTCCAACGTGGCACTGTTCAACCCTGCCACTGGCAAGGCTGACCGTGTGGGTTTCCGCATTGAAGACGGCAAGAAAGTCCGTTTCTTCAAGTCCAACGACGAAATTGTTAAGTAATTGGAGTTTACGATGGCGAAACTGCATGATTACTACAAAGAAGCTGTAGTAAAAGAACTGATGAAACAGTTCGGCTACACCAGCATCATGCAAGTCCCTCGGATTGAAAAGATCACCCTGAACATGGGTGTCGGTGAAGCCGTAGCGGACAAAAAGGTGCTGGAACATGCCGTAGCTGATATGGCAGCTGTTTCCGGTCAAAAACCCCTGATCACTAAAGCTCGCAAGTCTGTTGCTGGCTTTAAGATCCGTGAAGGTTACCCGATTGGTTGTAAAGTCACCCTGCGCGGCGAGCGTATGTGGGAGTTCTTCGAACGTCTGGTATCTATCGCGGTTCCTCGTATCCGTGACTTCCGTGGCCTGAACCCGAAAGCGTTCGATGGCCGTGGTAACTACTCCATGGGCGTTCGTGAGCAAATCATCTTCCCGGAAATCGATTACGACAAGATCGATAAGATTCGCGGTATGGATATCACCATTACCACTACTGCGAACTCCGATGAAGAAGGTCGTGCTCTGCTGGCTGCCTTCAACTTCCCGTTCCGCAAGTAAGGTGTAGGGTAATGGCTAAACAATCCATGAAGGCGCGTGACGCAAAGCGTGCCAAGCTGGTTGCCAAGTACGCTGAAAAGCGCGCTGAGCTGAAAGCTATCATCAAGGACACCAACGTTTCTGAAGAAGATCGTTGGGCTGCTGTTCTGAAACTGCAACAACTTCCGCGTGATTCCAGTGCCTCTCGTCAGCGTAACCGCTGTGCGATCACTGGTCGCCCGCACGGCTACCTGCGCAAGTTCGGCCTGAGCCGTATCAAGCTGCGTGAAGCCACCATGCGCGGTGAAGTTCCTGGCCTGAAAAAGGCCTCTTGGTAAGCATTCGGGAGTAAGCGAATATGAGCATGCAAGATCCGATCGCGGATATGCTGACGCGCATCCGCAACGGCCAGGCTGCTAGCAAAGTTGCAGTGACCATGCCGTCCTCTAAGCTGAAAGTGGCAATTGCTAACGTTCTGAAATCAGAAGGTTACATCGCCGATTTCGCCGTCTCCGGTGACGTTAAACCGACTCTGGAAGTGACTCTGAAGTACTTCCAAGGTAAGCCGGTGGTTGAATCCATCGAGCGTGCCAGCCGCCCTGGTCTGCGCATCTACAAAAAGAAAGATGAGCTGCCGAAAGTTATGGGTGGTCTGGGCATTGCTATCGTATCCACCTCTAAAGGTGTGATGACTGACCGCGCAGCCCGTTCTCAGGGTATGGGTGGTGAGATCATCTGCTACGTAGCATAAGGAGTATTAACTATGTCTCGTGTAGCTAAGGCTCCTGTTGCTATCCCGGCCGGCGTTGAAGTTTCCATCAACGGCCAGGAAGTCACCGTTAAAGGTGGTAAGGGTACTCTGACTCGCGTTCTGAACAACGCCGTAGTTGTAGCCAAAGAAGACGACAAAGTGACCTTTGGTCCTCGCGATGGCGCTGCCAACGCTTGGGCTCAAGCCGGTACTGCTCGCGCTCTGGTTAACAACATGGTTGTTGGCGTGACCGATGGCTTCACTAAGAAGCTGCAGCTGAACGGTGTTGGTTACCGTGCCGCTGTTAAAGGTAGCGTTGTGAACCTGACCCTGGGCTTCTCTCACCCGGTAGAATACACCCTGCCGGAAGGTGTGAAGGCCGAGTGCCCCAGCCAAACTGAAATCGTCCTCACTGGCGCAGACAAGCAGTCTGTTGGTCAGGCGGCCGCGAACATCCGCGCTTACCGTGCTCCGGAGCCCTACAAGGGCAAAGGTGTACGTTACGCTGATGAGCACGTGCGTCGTAAAGAGGCCAAGAAGAAGTAAGGTAATACGATGGACAAGAAAGCAGCTCGTACGCGTCGCGCTACTCGCGCACGCAAGAACATTCAGGAAATGGGCGCGACTCGTCTGGTCGTGCACCGTACTCCGCGCCACATCTACGCCCAGGTTATCACTGCCGACGCTATCGTAGTGGCTGCTGCCTCTACCGTTGAGAAGGCAATTGCCGAGCAAGTAAAAGGCACCGGTAACATCGACGCCGCCAAGGCTGTTGGTAAAGCGGTTGCTGAGCGCGCTCTGGAAAAAGGCGTTAAGTCTTTGGCCTTCGATCGCAGTGGCTTTAAGTATCACGGTCGCGTTGCTGCCCTGGCAGACGCTGCTCGTGAAGCTGGCCTCCAGTTCTAAGTTGGGAGTGGATCATGGCGAATCATGAGAATCAAGCCGGTGACCTGCAAGAAAAGCTGATTGCAGTAAACCGTGTTTCTAAAGTGGTTAAAGGTGGTCGCATCTTTAGCTTCACCGCACTGACTGTTGTTGGTGACGGTAACGGCCGCATCGGTTTCGGTTACGGCAAGGCCCGCGAAGTGCCTGCCGCTATCCAGAAAGCGATGGAAAAGGCTCGTCGCAACATGCAAACCGTTAACCTGAAGAACGGCACCCTGCATCACCCGGTTAAGGGCCGTCACTCCGGCTCCAAGGTGTACATGCAGCCGGCCTCTGAAGGTACCGGTATTATCGCGGGCGGTGCAATGCGCGCCGTATTGGAAGTTGCTGGCGTACACAACGTACTGTGTAAGGCCTACGGCTCTACCAACCCGATCAACGTTGTTCGTTCTACCGTCGACGCGCTGACTTCCATGAAGTCTCCGGAGCAAATCGCTGCTAAGCGTGGTCTGGCTGTAGAAGAGATCCGGGGGTAATCTGACATGGCTAAAACTATTAAGGTTACTCAGACCAAAAGCGCAATCGGCCGTCTGCCGAAGCACCGTGCCACTCTGACTGGCCTGGGCCTGCGCAAGATTGGTCACACCGTTGAGCTGGAAGACACTCCGGCGGTACGCGGTATGATCAACAAGGTCTACTACATGGTTAAGGTGGAGGACTAAGCTATGCGTCTGAATACTTTGTCTCCGGCTGCTGGCTCCAAAACTGCCGCTAAGCGTGTAGGTCGTGGTATCGGTTCTGGTCTGGGTAAGACCGGTGGCCGTGGCCACAAGGGTCAGAAGTCCCGTTCCGGCGGTTCCGTACGTCCGGGCTTCGAAGGCGGTCAAATGCCTCTGAAGCAACGTCTGCCTAAGTTTGGTTTTACCTCTCGCAAGGCCCTGGTTTCCGCTGAAGTGCGTCTGCACGAAGTGGCCAAGGTTGAAGGCGACGTGGTAAGCCTGGCTACCCTGAAAGATGCTGGCCTGATTTCTGCAAACATTCAGTTTGCGAAAGTGGTCCTTTCAGGTAAAATCGAGCGCCCAGTCACCATCTCTGGTCTGAAAGTGACCAAGGGTGCTCGTGAAGCCATCGAGGCCGCGGGCGGCAAAATCGAAGAGTAACGGGAAAGTACGCAATGGCTAAGCCAGGACTTGAATTGAAAAGTGCGAAAGGGGGCCTTTCAGAACTGAAAGCTCGCCTGTTGTTTGTTCTCGGAGCCATTATTGTGTTCCGGGCGGGTTCTTTCGTACCGATTCCTGGTATTGACGCCGCTGTACTTGCCGAACTGTTCAAACAGCAACAAGGTACCATCGTTGAAATGTTCAACATGTTCTCCGGTGGTGCCTTGGAACGCGCGTCAGTATTTGCGTTGGGGATCATGCCGTACATCTCGGCGTCGATCATCATGCAGCTGCTGACCGTGGTGCACCCCACTCTGGCGGAGTGGAAGAAGGAAGGGGAATCTGGTCGTCGTAAGATCAACCAGTGGACCCGTTACGGCACCCTGGTGCTGGCGTTCTTCCAATCCATCGGGATCGCGACTGGCCTGCCCAGCATGATCCCGGGCCTGGTGGTGAACCCGGGCATGGGCTTCTACTTTGTAGCGGTCGTGTCCCTGGTAACTGGCACCATGTTCCTGATGTGGCTGGGTGAGCAGATCACCGAGCGTGGTATTGGCAACGGCATCTCAATCCTGATCTTTACCGGGATTGTAGCTGGCCTGCCTTCCGCGATCGGCCAAACGGCAGAACAAGCGCGTCAAGGTGAATTGCACCTGCTCTTGCTGCTCGGTCTGGTGGTGATTGTCGGTCTGATTACAGCTTTCGTGGTATTTATGGAGCGCGGCCAACGCCGCATTGTGGTAAACTACGCCAAACGCCAACAAGGCCGTAAGGTGTTTGCTGCCCAAAGCACTCATTTGCCTCTGAAAGTAAACATGGCCGGCGTAATTCCGCCGATCTTCGCGTCAAGCATCATTCTGTTCCCGGGTACCCTGGCTCAATGGTTCGACCAGAGCAAGGGCGGCATTTTGTCAGACATTTCTCTGGCACTGTCTCCGGGTCAGCCGCTGTACGTGATGATCTACGCTGTAGCGATTGTTTTCTTCTGTTTCTTCTATACTGCGTTGGTGTTTAACCCGCGGGAAACAGCAGACAATCTTAAGAAGAGTGGCGCGTTCATTCCCGGAATTCGTCCGGGCGAGCAAACTGCCCGTTACATTGATAAAGTGATGACCCGCCTGACTCTGGCTGGCGCGGCTTACATCACCTTTATCTGTCTGGTTCCTGAGTTTATGATGCTCACTACCAATGTGCCGTTCTACTTCGGTGGGACCTCTCTGCTCATTATGGTAGTGGTTATTATGGACTTTATGGCCCAGGTACAGACTCATATGATGTCTTCTCAATATGACTCTGTCCTGAAGAAGGCCAACCTTAAGGGCTATGGCCGTTAAGGGCGCCATTCACGGAGTATCAAAATGAAAGTTCGTGCATCAGTTAAGGCCATGTGCCGCAACTGTAAGGTGATTAAACGTAATGGCGTTGTTCGTGTTATCTGCTCCGAGCCGAAGCACAAGCAGCGTCAGGGTTAATCGACTAAGTCGATAAATCCGACTAAGTGCACAGGGCTGGCCCTCAGGTCAGCCCATGTGTTGTTGCAATCTGGTTTGCTGTTGAGTATCCTACCGGGCTTTTCCCAGTAAACCTTCGGAAATTGAGGAGTGCTATAGTGGCCCGTATCGCTGGCATTAACATTCCCGAGCATAAACATGCGGTAGTTGCTCTGACCGCCATTTTCGGCATCGGCCAAACTCGCGCAAAAGCTATTTGCGTGAACGCTGGCATTGCTGAAGATGTAAAATTTAAGGATCTCGACGAGTCCACCATCGATAAGGTGCGTGAGGCTGTTGCTGAGTTCACCGTAGAAGGTGATCTGCGCCGTGAGGTCTCCATGAACATCAAACGTCTGATGGACCTTGGTTGTTTCCGTGGTCTGCGTCACCGTCGTAACCTGCCGGTTCGCGGTCAACGCACCAAAACCAATGCGCGTACCCGTAAGGGCCCGCGTAAGCCGATCAAGAAGTAAGGGGAATTAACCAATGGCTAAAGCTCCTTCTCGTACTCGTAAAAAGGTACGCAAGCAGGTCGCAGACGGTATTGCACACGTTCATGCTTCCTTCAACAACACCATTGTGACCATCACCGATCGTCAGGGTAACGCCCTGGCTTGGGCCACCGCAGGTGGTTCCGGTTTCCGTGGTTCTCGTAAGTCTACTCCGTTCGCTGCCCAGGTGGCTGCTGAGCGTTGCGCTGAAGTCGCAAAAGAGTACGGCCTGAAGAACCTGGAAGTTGAAGTGAAAGGTCCTGGTCCGGGTCGTGAATCTTCCATCCGTGCGTTGAATGCTGCGGGCTTCCGCATCACCAACATCACCGATGTGACTCCGATCCCGCACAACGGTTGTCGCCCGCCGAAAAAGCGTCGCGTATAACCCTAGGTTAGTTGGAGAAGAAACATGGCAAGATATTTGGGTCCGAAGCTCAAACTGAGCCGTCGCGAAGGGACTGACCTGTTCCTGAAAAGCGGCGTTCGAGCGATCGATTCTAAATGTAAGATTGATACCGTACCTGGTCAGCACGGCGCCCGTCGCGCTCGTCTGTCCGACTACGGTGTTCAGCTGCGTGAAAAGCAGAAGGTTCGTCGTATCTACGGCGTACTGGAAAAGCAGTTCCGTAACTACTACAAAGACGCTGCTCGCATCAAAGGCAACACTGGTGAGAACCTGCTGCAGTTGCTGGAGAGCCGTCTGGACAACGTGGTTTACCGCATGGGCTTTGGTGCGACCCGCGCCGAAGCACGTCAGCTGGTGAGCCACAAGGCCATCAAGGTTAACGGTCGTGTTGTTAACATCCCGTCTTTCCGCGTAACTCCGGACGACGTTATCGCCGTTCGTGAGAAGTCTCAGAAGCAAGCCCGTATCAAGGGCGCGCTGGAAGTTGCTGAGCAGCGCGAGAAGCCGACTTGGATGGAAGTAGATGCTACTAAGATGGAAGGCACTTTCAAGCGCCTGCCTGAGCGTAGCGATCTGTCTGCTGACATCAACGAACAGCTGATCGTAGAGCTTTACTCCAAGTAAAGCTTAACCGTTAAGAGAGGACACAATGCAGGGTTCTGTTACCGAATTTCTAAAGCCACGACTTGTTGATATTGATCAGATTAGCTCTAACCGAGCTAAGGTGACTCTTGAGCCTCTTGAGCGTGGTTTCGGCCACACTCTGGGTAACGCTCTTCGTCGCATCCTGCTCTCTTCCATGCCGGGTTGTGCTGTCACCGAAGTTGAAATCGACGGTGTACTGCACGAGTACAGCAGCAAAGAAGGCGTTCAAGAGGACGTCCTCGAGATCTTGCTGAACCTCAAGGGTTTGGCGGTCAAGCTGGAAGGCAAAGATGAAGCGACTCTGACTCTAAGCAAGTCCGGTGCGGGCCCTGTCACTGCAGCAGACATCACCCATGATGGTGATGTGGAGATCGTTAACCCCGATCACCTGATCTGCACTCTGACCGGTGCCGACGCCGACATCAGCATGCGCATCAAGGTCGAGCTGGGCCGTGGTTACATCCCGGCATCTGCTCGCGCGCAAGTTGAAGATGACGAGCGTCCTATCGGCCGCCTGCTGGTTGATGCGTCTTTCAGCCCGGTGGTTCGCATTGCTTACAATGTTGAAGCCGCCCGTGTTGAACAGCGTACCGACCTGGACAAGCTGATCATCGATATGCACACCGACGGCACTCTGGATCCTGAAGAAGCCATCCGTCGCTCCGCCACTATCCTGGCTGAGCAACTGGAAGCCTTCGTCGATCTGCGTGACGTTAGTGAGCCGGAAGAGAAAGAAGAGAAGCCGGAATTCGATCCGATTCTGCTGCGTCCTGTCGACGATCTGGAACTTACTGTTCGTTCGGCTAACTGTCTGAAAGCTGAAGCCATTCACTACATTGGTGACCTGGTTCAGCGTACCGAGGTGGAGCTGTTGAAGACTCCGAACCTGGGTAAGAAATCTCTGACTGAGATTAAAGACGTTCTGGCCTCCCGTGGTCTGTCTCTGGGCATGCGCCTTGAGAACTGGCCGCCGGCCTCCCTAGTCGACAACATGTAACCAGATCTGTTTGAGATTTAGGTTAGAAGGATAAGGTCATGCGCCATCGTAAGAGTGGTCGTCAACTTAACCGTAACAGCAGCCACCGTCAGGCCATGTTCCGTAACATGGCTGGCTCCCTGGTTCGCCACGAAGTTATCAAGACGACCCTGCCTAAGGCCAAAGAACTGCGCCGTGTAGTAGAGCCGCTGATCACGCTGGCTAAAACTGACAGCGTAGCGAACCGCCGTCTGGCATTCGCCCGTACTCGCGACCAAGAGGTTGTGGGCAAACTGTTTAATGAACTGGGTCCGCGTTACCAGGAGCGCCCGGGTGGTTACACCCGCATCCTGAAATGTGGTTTCCGTGCTGGTGACAACGCGCCGATGGCTTTCATCGAGCTGGTTGGTCGTCCGGCCGGCGAAGAAGTTGCTGAAGCTGCTGCTGAGTAATTGATTCGTCATTGAAAAAGGCTCCCTTCGGGGGGCCTTTTTTGTACCTGTTGTACCCCTTTCTTAAGCCTTGCAATGCCAAGCCCCTAGCGCTCGAGGTTGCTGCTGGCTTCTCCTCATCGTCAGCCTATGCCCTGAGGCTTTCTTAAACGCCTCATATGCTTTTTCGGGCTCTCTACCGCCCTCCCATTGCAAAACCTGCCTCGCACGGTCAGGAGCCCCTCTGCTTTCGCTTTGCGCTACTCGCTAACCAGGTACAGCTCGTAAGCGAACATAAAAAGCCTTGGGTAAATAGCCCCCTTCGGCATGGGAACGTTCCGAGCTTTGGCAGCACCCGAGGGCCATGGGTTCGTTAGTACGAAGGGTCAGCTCGTTTGTCTGGCGCTCTTTGTTGTGTTCCTTGTGGCGCTTCGTGGTGACTGGGTGCGAGCTCGATCAGCCCCTTAGAGGTACTGATGGGCGAAGCCACTGTTCTGGCCCAAGGGAGAGTGTATCGCTGACCTCCACGTCGTGAGGTTTGCCTTGTTGCCTCAATAGCAGCAGAGGAGGGGCATGGGTCTGTGTATAGGGTTTGAGTGTAGAGATTGAGTAGAGGGGCTGAGTACAGGGACCGAGCACAGAAACGTAGTGGCGTTGTCTTTGCCATGGCTGACAGCTCTCTAGTCTGTGCCATGGGCCTGACTGGCCACAACAGAGAAGTCCACGCAATATAGCCACCGAGAGTTGGTGGTGGGAGGTAGAATGCACTGGCGTGCAGGCACAAAAAAGCCCCCTGTCGGGGGCTTTTTCTAAACCGGCTGGCTTAGTAGCCAGATTGGGTTTCGCTGTACTCCAGGGCGGAGTGAGACTGACCCATGGCTTCCGCCACTTCCGGCGGCATGTAGTTTTCATCGTGCTTGGCCAGAACCTCGGAGGCTTCCAGAACGGTTGGCTCAACCAGGGTACCCTGGGCAACGATGCCTTGGCCTTCACGGAACAGGTCCGGCAGCATGCCGTCGTACAGTACGGTGATGGCCGGGCCGTTATCGGCGATGTCGAAGGCGATCTTCAGGCTGTTGGAATCACGTTCTACGGTGCCTTCCACGACCATGCCGCCAACACGGATACGCTGGCCAACTTCCGGCATCAGGCCGGTGTCATCACGGCCGTGCACCACCTCGGTGGGGGTGAAGAACAGGTCCAGGTTCGAGTTCAGGGCATACAGCAACAGCGAGGCAATCGCGGCGACACCACCGATCAAGACGGATGCAAAAAGCAGGCGTTTTTTACGACGAGGGTTCATTGCGTTTGACTCCTATGTTGACGCAGGCGCGTTTCACGCGCTTGTTTCTTGGCGATCTCGGCCAGAACGGATTTACGCTTACAAGCGGAATTGTATATCAAAAGTCCCAGTGCGACAGCAGCACTGCCGTAAGAAAGCCAGACGTAGAAGGCGTAACCGCCCATGTCCAGGAACTCAGCTAGGGACGCAAATTGGAAACTCAGGTTCATGCTTTGGACTCCTGTGCATTAACCATGGCACGAACCCAGGGGCGCATGCTGTTGCGGGCCAGAACCTCAGCGCGGAAGCGCAGGATGCTCAGTGCGGCAATCATCATGGCAAAGCCGAAGATGTTACACAGCAGCGGGATCAGCATCTCCGGTGGCATGTTGTTGCTCTTGCCCACGGTAATGGCGTTGGGCTGGTGCAGGGTGTTCCACCAGTCAACGGAATACTTGATGATCGGCAGGTTGATAACGCCAACGATGGCCAGGATCCCGGCAGCCTTGGCCGCCATCACCTTGTCTTCGAACGAGGCGTACAGGGCAATCACACCCAGGTAGAGGAACAGCAGCACCAGCTCGGAGGTCAGGCGCGCATCCCAAACCCACCAGGTGCCCCACATAGGCTTACCCCAGGCAGCGCCGGTGATCAGCGCGATGGCGGTCAGCACCGCACCGATGGGAGCGATGGCGGCAGCAGCCATGTCGGCCAGCTTAATCTGCCATACCAGGCCGATGAAGGCACAGATGGCCATCGCCATGTAGGCGGACATGGACATGGAGGCAGCCGGTACGTGCAGGAAGATGATCCGGTAGGAATGGCCCTGCTGGTAGTCGACCGGGGCAAAGCCCAGGCCCCACACGGTGCCGACAGTGATCAGGACGGTGGCCAGCACGGCAAACCATGGGAACAGGCTGCCGGCCAGATTGTATGCCCGCTCAGGCTGAGCGTAAGGGTGTAACCACTTCCACATTTTAGTTAGTACTCACTCGTAAGGATGCGCTGATGGCGACCGGGGCAACGACCAGGGCGCCGATTAAGATTGCGGCCAGAATAGCCATCTGACCCCCATATTCCAGTCCCATTGAAGCAGCGTCAATGGCTCCGGTGGCAAAGATCAGTACCGGGATGTAGAGCGGCAGGATCAGCAAGCTGAGCAGAACGCCGCCCTTGGGCAGCCCCACGGTCAGTGCCACACCGATGGCGCCGATCAGCGACAGGGTCGGGGTGCCAACCACCAGGGTCGCCATTAGCGCACCGTAGGCACTTTCGTCCAGGTGCAGCATGACGGCCAGTAGAGGGGCGATCAGGATCAGGGGTACGCCGGTCACCAGCCAGTGGGCCAGCACCTTGGCCAACGCCATCAGCGCCAGCGGCTGCGGGCTCAGCATCATCTGCTCCAGGGTGCCGTCCGCGTAGTCAGACTTGAACAGTCGCTCTAGTGACAGCATGGCAGAGAGCAGGGCGGCCACCCAGATGATGCCAGGGGCGATGCGAGTCAGGGTGTTTGGCTCGGGGCCGATACCCAGAGGGAACAGGGTCACCACCATGACGAAGAACATTAGCGGGTTAAAGATGTCCCCGCGGTGGCGAAACGCGATCTGCAGGTCCCGGCGCAGAACGGTTTTAAAGGCTTGAGAGTAGCTGACTTCCCGCACGTTCAAAGCTCCTCGTGGAAATGGTATTGCAGCTTCAGCTTTTGCAGGCGATCGCCCACCAGCTGGAGGTCTTGGTGGGTGGTCAGGATCACGCAGCCACCGCGATCGGCATGGTCAAGGAACAGTTGTTCCAGCTCGGCCACACCGCGCTTATCGATGGCGGTCAGCGGCTCGTCCACGATCCAGATCTTGGCGTCGGTGTGCCACAGGCGGGCCAGGGCGATACGACGATGCTGTCCGGCGGACAGGTGGCCAGCCGGGTGGTCTTCAAAACCGGCCAGGTTGACCTTCTTGAGGATGTCGTGGATCGGTGCGTCGTTAAAGCCGGTTACCCGCATGCTGAAGTTAAGATTCTCTTCGGCGGTCAGTTCGGACTTCACCCCAGGCAGGTGGCCCATATAGAGCAGGGCCTGGTGAAACTCATCGCGCACCGCTTCGATCGGCTTACCGGCGAAGCAGACGCGACCGCTGTAGGGACGTGACAGACCCGCCAGGATCCGCAACAGGCTGGTCTTACCCGCACCGTTGGGGCCTTCGATCTGCAAAATGTCGCCGGGGCGCACCTCAAAGCTCAATTCATCAAACAGGATCCGCTCTTCGCGGATGCAAGTCAGTGCTTCGGCGGCCAGCAATGGCTGGGGGCGTTGTTCAGTCACCAAGTCCTCTTGACGCACATCTTCGTTCTGGATAGGGCGGATATTAACACAGCGATGTAACGGGTCATCGCAGTACCTCCCATTTCCACCCTTTGGTAATGGGGCAGGAAAGAAAAGTTCTCAGTATGTGAGCAATGTAACAATGGTGCACGTATGCTCTCATGACACCGAATCTGACCACCGTGGTGCCGATAGGTTTGGCGGAATCGCGAAAAATGTGATGCGAGGCCTTAAAGGTGTAAAATTGTGATGCGTGTGGTAGAGTTCACGGGCTGCTGGCGTAGCGATATATTCCGTTCCCAGCGTATGTATCTCTATGGATTGGAATGAGAAAATGAAAAAATTTGTAACTTTGGCTGCGGTAGCCAGCCTGACCCTGGCTTCAAACGTTATGGCGCAAGATGGTGAAGCGGTTTACCAGAAGGCGTGCAAGACCTGTCACGAGATGGGCATCGCCGGTGCACCCAAGCATCTGGATGCCGCGGCATGGGAACCGCGCCTGGGTAAAGGCCTGGACGCCCTGGTTGCCAGCGTGAAGAACGGCATGAACGCCATGCCCCCGGGTGGCATGTGCATGGATTGCACCGATGAAGACCTGAAGGCCGCCATCGAGTTCATGGCTGGCAAGTAAGCCCGCTGACAAGTGAGCATAAAAAAAGCCTGGCATCTGCCAGGCTTTTTTTGTGTCGCATCCCGGCTTACTTCACCAAGGTGTCGATCTCCAGGGTCACGTTGCTGCCCAGGTTAACGCTGTCGATCTGGCCAACCAGGTCGCCAGCGGTGGGGGCCGGGCTGTTGTCCTGGTTAACGGTGGCAATCAGCATCACCTGTTGCTGGGAGCTGATCACCATCTCAGGTGACATCGCCTTGCTGTCATCCAGCACGATGGTGGCCGGCAAGTCACCAACCTGAACGCGGGCAACAGCCAGCGGCATGGACGGGCCAGCCACCGGGCGGGCGTAGATGAACACGGTGTCATTGGGCTGAGCGTGCTGGGCCAGTTGACCGGCCAGCTCGACGCGTACCACGACACCGGCATCGCTGCTTGGGCCCGGCTGAACCTGCTGATGCACAGAGTCTTGCGGCATGGCGCTGCCGCTCTCCAGCATACCGCGAGCCTGGGAGATGGCGTTCTGGATAGCCTGACGGTCAACGTCGGTACGCGGGCTGGTCAGGATCATCTCCCAGTGACCAATGGCGTCTTCGAAGTTGGCGTTAAAGAAAGCGTCCATACCCAGCAGCAGGCGAGTGGAAGGATCCTTTTCGTCGTCGGCCAGGGCTTTATCTACGATGGCCTGGATCTGCGGGGTGATGTTCTGGTCTGCCAGGTAGTACATGGCAGTGGCTTTCGGACCCAGCAGCTCGGCGTGCTCGCCCACCAGCGCCATCACCTGATCAAAGGCGGTGACCGCTTTTTGGTACTCGCTGGCAGAGATGTAGGCGTGACCCAGAGAGAACCAGGCCTGGCTGTCGGTGGGGTTGGCCTCAACATGCTGTTCCATCTGCATCAGACGCATGCGCTGCAGCTGCTCCGGGTTCATGCCGGAGTGGGGATCCGCCTGCTGAGCCGCGGCGTGCGGGGCGTTCCAGTCAGCGTGACGACCCAGGTCCCAGTAGGTGTAGCCAGAGACCACCACCAGGATGGCACTCATTACCACCGGCCACGCCAGGCTCGGGGTGCGGGCGGCCAGTACGTCCTCTTCCTGCTCAACGTTCTGCAGCAGGTTGACCTGCAGCTCCTGCTTGAGTGCCTCGTACTCTTCCTCGTTGATCCGTTGCTCGGCCAGTTCGGTATCCAGTTCCTGAATACGTTCGTTGAACAGGTTGAGGTTAGTTTCCTTACGCAGTTGAGCGTCACTGGCGGCACGGGCAACGCGGTTGCGGCGCCAAAAGGGCAACCAAATCATCGCCAGTGCAAGCGCAGTCAATAGGGCGATACCGATCCAGAAAATTGTCATAGCAGTCTCGTGATGGTGGGTCGCGGTGCGACACTTACTGACCTTTTACGCCAGCTTGTGCAACGCGGATTGTTCCAGTTGGAGAAGGATTATACGGCAAGCGCAAGGCATGAACAGTGTTAACAAACCGGTTCATGCCGGCTAAGGGGAGGTTTGCGGGAAAAGTCACAGTTCGCTGTTTCTTGCCACTTTCTATGGAAACTTTTGCGGCAAGCTGTAATCCAACCGGCGAGGTACGTCCCAGCCCTGGCGTGGGACGTCGCTTTTGTGACCGCTGACCCGATGCTGAGATCTGTATTGGAAAAACGCTCACAAGACGGCAGACAATAGCCGCAGCAAAGCCTAAAATGGCGGCAATGACACCCGTTCACACCGCGGCAACATATGATATGGAGTCGGTGAACATCAATTCCTTCGAGGTAAGCAATGGTTCCGGAACTAGGACATTACTCGCTCATCATCGGTCTGGCCTTCGCAGCCCTGATCGCCGTAGTACCCCTGCTCGGCGTGGCGCGCAAAGACGCCTACCTGGTGAGCTTCGCTCGCCCCCTTGCCTATGGCATGTGCCTGTTTATGGCCATCGCCGTAGTCTGCCTGGGGTACGCTTTTGCCACGGACGACTTCTCCGTCGCTTATGTAGCAAACAACTCAAACAGTCTGCTCCCCATCTACTTTAAGATCGCCGCGATCTGGGGTGGTCATGAGGGCTCGCTGCTGTTCTGGACCTTCTCCATCTCTGTGTGGGCTGCCGCCGTGGCGTTCTTCAGCCGCGGTCTGGAAGAAGCCTTCACCGCCCGAGTTCTGGCGGTACTGGGTATGGTGATCGTGGGCTTTGCCCTGTTCATGCTGTTTACCTCGAGCCCGTTCGAGCGCATCTTCCCGATGCCGGCGGAAGGCCGCGATCTGAACCCGATGCTGCAAGACATCGGTCTGATCTTCCACCCGCCGCTGCTGTACCTCGGCTACGTGGGCTTCTCCGTCTCCTTCGCCTTCGCTATTGCGGCGCTGATGAGTGGTCGCCTGGATTCTGCCTGGGCGCGCTGGTCTCGCCCCTGGACTCTGGCCGCTTGGGCCTTCCTGACTGCCGGTATCGCACTGGGCTCCTGGTGGGCTTACTACGAGCTGGGCTGGGGCGGCTGGTGGTTCTGGGATCCGGTAGAGAACGCCTCCTTCATGCCTTGGCTGGTTGGCACGGCGCTGCTGCACTCGCTGATCGTGACCGAGAAGCGCGGTACCTTCCGTAACTGGACCATCCTGCTGGCGATCTTCACCTTCTCCTTGAGCCTGCTGGGTACCTTCCTGGTGCGTTCCGGGGTACTGACCTCCGTGCACTCCTTCGCGGCGGACCCGTCCCGTGGTCTGTTCATCTTGATATTGCTTGGTCTAACGATTGGTGGCTCGCTCACCCTGTTCGCCTTGCGGGCGACGGAGCTGACCTCACCGGCGCGCTTCGACCTGCTGTCGAAAGAGACCATGCTGATGGCCTGTAACGTGCTGCTGGTGGTTGCCACCGGTTCAGTACTGCTGGGCACCCTGTACCCGCTGCTGGGTGATGCCCTGGGCCTGGGTCAGATTTCTGTTGGACCTCCGTACTTCAATATGGTGTTCAACCCCATTGTCCTTGTGATGTTCATATTTATGGGGATAGGGCCGTTCATTCGCTGGAAGAAGGCGAAGGATGGGGAACTGAAGAAGCTGCTGCCGTCTGCCGTGGTGGCCCTGATTGCTGCCATTGCTCTGCCGCTGCTGCTGGGTGACTCCGCTCGCTACAACGCCTGGGTGTTCTTCGGCCTGTTCACCGCTTTCTGGGTGGGTGGCTGCCTGATCATCGACCTGCTGCGCCAGACCCGTGATACCGATGGCTCCTTCACCGGTCGCCGCCTGACCCGCAGCTACCTGGGTATGCAGCTGGCCCACGCCGGTATCGTCATGTCCATCATCGGTGCCACCGTGGTGTCCAACTACGATGATGAGCGCTCCGTACGCATGGGCCCGGGCATCAGCCACGACCTGGCTGGCTACACCTTCACCTACGAGCGTACTCAGATGGTGCAGGGTCCGAACTACACCGCTGAGCAAGGCGTTGTGACCGTGGCCAAAGAAGGCAAGTACGTCACTACCCTGTACCCGGACCGCCGTCAGTACAACGTTCGCACCATGGACATGACCGAAGCGGGCATCGACTGGGGCTTCATCCGTGACCTGTACGTCACCATGGGTGATCCGCTGGACGACACTCACTACGCCGTGCGTCTGAACTACAAGCCGGGCGTTCGCTGGATCTGGATCGGTTCCATCTTCATGATGTTCGGCGCCGGTGTGGCGGCCTCTGACAAGCGTGCTAAGGCACGTAAGAAGGCCAAAGCCACCGACACCGCGAAGTTGGCTAACGCCTAATCTAAGGAGCAGAAATGAAGCGCGCAGTACTGTTTATTCCGCTCGCGATCTTCGCCCTGCTCAGCATTTTCCTGTTTAAGGGGTTGTTCCTCGACCCCTCTAAACTGGAATCGGTGCTGGTAGGGAAACCGGTCCCGGCCTTCGTGCTGGAGTCCCTGGAAGACGAAAACAAGAGCTGGACCCAGGAAGACCTCAAAGGGGATGTCTATCTCATCAACATCTGGGCGACCTGGTGTCCGTCCTGCAAGTATGAGCACCCCTTCCTCAACCAGCTGAAGCGTCGTGGCGAGATCAAGATCTACGGCATCAACTACCGGGATGAACGCCCGGCAGCGATCCGCTACCTGAAGCAGACCGGCGACCCGTACACCAAGAACATCTTCGATCCGGAAGGGTCTCTGGCGTTCGATATGGGGGTTTACGGTGCTCCGGAAACCTACGTGGTTGACCACAATGGCATCGTTCGTCATCGCTTCGCCGGTGTTCTCGAGCCGCAGGTTTGGGCTAAGGACTTTATGCCGCTGATCCAACAGATCCGTGCTGAAGCCGCTGCAGAGGGTAACTCCTAATGAAGAAGTTGTTTGTTGCGCTGACCGGCCTGCTGATGGCTGGCCTGGTGCAGGCCGCGCCGATTGACACTTACGAGTTCAAAGACGATGCGTCGCGCCAGCGTGGTGTGGCCCTGGCTGCCGAGCTGCGTTGTCCGCAGTGTCAGAACCAGAACCTGCACGACTCCAACTCCCCCATCGCCCTGGACATGCGCCTGCAGGTCTACGAGATGGTGGAAGAGGGCAAGACCAACGAAGAGATCGTCACCTACTTCACTGACCGCTATGGTGATTTTGTTCGCTATAAGCCGGCGTTCGATCCGCGCACCTACGTGCTGTGGCTCGGCCCGGTGGCCTTCCTGCTGATGGGTGGTGCGATCGCGGTGATGTTTGTTCGTCGTCAGCGTGCCCAAAGCGCCGGTGAGGTCGAAGTGACCGCAGTGGATAAAGAGAAGCTGGCTAAGCTGCTCAACCAGGACGAAAGCGCAAAGTGATGAAGTTGTGGCTACTGGTGCTGGCACTGGTCTCCGGGTCGGCAATGGCCTACCCGGGGGCAAGCAGTAACGAAACCGATCCTGCCCTGGAGCGATTCATTCATCTGTCTCGCCCCCAGAGTCTGGAGAGTGTTCAGATCATTGCGCCGGACGGTGCGCCGTTCGATCTGTCCCAGTTCAAGGGTCAGCCGGTGATGATCAATCTGTGGGCGACCTGGTGTCCGCCCTGTATCCGCGAGCTGCCCTCACTGGAGCGCTTCCGTCAGGACTTTGAGCCCCGTGGCCTTCAGGTGGCGCCGGTCTCCATTGATCGCGACATCACCGTGGTAAAGCCGTTTCTGGAGGAGCTGGGCATTGCAGATCTGGAAACCTGGTACGACACCAGCAACCAGATCGGTAAGATCCTGCCAACGGATCTGATCCCGGCCTCCTTTATCCTGGACGCCGAAGGCAACCTGGTGGGTTTTGTTCGCAGCTTTATCGATTGGGACAGCCCCGCGGTGCGCGCCACCATGGAGCAGTACCTGCCCGAGGCAGCGGCCCAGTAGACACACTGGCAATAGCCTAAGCTCTGCATTGAAAAGCGATCCGACCAATAACTGGTCAATTGGATCGCTTTTTTCATTTTGGCCCTTGCACCTTCTAAAAGCCGCCCTATAATGCGCTCCTCGTTGGCAGGGACAACGGCGCAGCGCGCTGAAGCGACCGGTCAACATGGCGTCAGCCACTCAGGTAACTCGGTAAAAAAGTCCTTGACTCACTAAGTTAACTGAATAAAATGGCGCTCCACTTCGAGATGAAGAGCCAACGGCTCAAAACACGAAGTTTGAGGTCAAAAAGAAAACGCGATTTTCTGCTTGACTTCAGCAACGGGAAGCGTAAGATACGCATCCTGCTTCGGCAACGAAGCAACGCTCTTTAACAATTTGTCAGACAATCTGTGTGGGCACTCACGCAGGATTGAGAAATCATCATTTTCTCGATGCTACTGAGTGACTGCACAACATGCAGAGTAATTTGGTCTTCGGACTAAATT
>NZ_FQXG01000012.1 GCF_900129905.1 Ferrimonas marina
CTCCGAAGAGCAAGACGTACTCAATGAATACTGAATTGATAATTTAGTCCGAAGACCAAATTACTCTGCATGTTGTGCAGTCACTCAGTAGCATCGAGAAAATGATGATTTCTCAATCCTGCGTGAGTGCCCACACAGATTGTCTGACATATTGTTAAAGAGCAGCTCCGAAGAGCATTGCTTCGTTGCCGAAGCAGGAGGCGTATCTTACGCCGCTGAGCTAAAGAGTCAAGAAGTTTTTCAAAAAAGCTTTCTTGGTTTGTTGTTTTGGCCGTTTGGCTTACTCACAACGCTCTAAGCTCAACTTTGGCAAGTTTCCTTGTCGTCAGGTAGCAACCTGAGCGCCATTTGGCTTGCCAACCTCGGTGGTCAACACTTCGTTTGAAGGCCGCCCCGTCGGTGTGGTGGCGCATTATAGGGGCTTCTCCAATGGGTACAACCCCTAATTTGACCAAAAAAGGCCGAACGCTCATTATAGCACCAATCTGACCAAGTGACGGTCAAAACCTCCCGTTAAAAGGAACAGAAATGGCAATTAAAGGGTTCTCCAGCATCAAACCCACCCTGGCTGATGGTGTCTTCGTGGAAGAGAGTGCGGTGCTCTACGGCGATATCCAACTGGGCAACGACAGCAGTGTGTGGCCGCTGGTCGCGGCCCGCGGTGACGTCAACCGGATCCGGATCGGCGCCCGCACCAACGTTCAGGATGGTTCGGTATTGCACGTAACCCGAACCAGTGACGCCCACCCAGAGGGCTACCCCCTGGTGATCGGCGATGATGTCACTGTCGGCCATAAGGTGATGCTGCACGGTTGCACCATTGGTGATCGGGTATTGGTGGGTATGGGAGCCATCGTGCTGGACGGCGCGGTAGTGGAAGACGATGTGATGATCGGAGCCGGGGCGCTGGTGCCCCCGGGCAAACGCTTGGCCTCGGGCTACCTCTATGTCGGCAGTCCTGTAAAACAGGTCCGTGCCCTTAGCGAGGAGGAGATTAGCTTCCTGAAGGCCTCAGCAGATAACTATGTCAGGTTGAAGGACGCCTATCTGGCGGAACTGGCGGTCAAGGCCGACTAAATGGCGGGGTGCCCAAGCCAGATCCGGCCTTGGGCATCGTAGGCTTCGTCTTCAATCAGGGTTTCCGCTTCCGCCTCAAGATCGAAGCGCAGCTGCTCAAACGCGACCATGCTGGCCTCTCGCTCGGTGATCTCCTGGCCCAGTCGTTTGTGCAGCTCCATCAATGCAATAAAGCAGCCCACGGTTTGGCCGGCCACCAGGGCATTGAATCTCAGCCAGCCCCCCTCCCAATCCAACTCGACCTGGTCATTAAACAGGATCTGCTGATTCATGCCTTGCCCTCCAACTCCGCTTTGAGTGCCTGCAACACCGGGTTCGCGTCCGGTGCCACCCTACGCCATTGGTTAAAGCTTTCCGCCGCCTGGCGCACCAGCATGCCCAGCCCAGCCAGATTGATTTTGGCTCCCTCTCGCTCGGCCCACTGCTGAAACAGGGTTTGACCGGCACCATAAGCCATATCGTAGCAGGCGGCCCCCGGCGCCAGGGTTACCCGGCTCAGATCCGGCAGACTGCCCCCCATGGAGGCCGGGGTGCCGTTAATCACCAGATCAAAGCTGCCGTCGATGTCGGCAAAGCCACCCCCCTGGACCTTCCCCAGATCGGCAAAGTCCGCCGCCAGCAATCGAGCCTTTTCCGCGGTTCGGTTTGCCAGTACCAGCTCAGTGGGCTGCTTATCCAGCAGTGGCTGCAATACACCACGGACCGCCCCACCCGCGCCCAGTACCAGGATGCGTCGATGCTGCAGAACCACCCCGGCCGCCAGCAGATCCGCCACCAGGCCAGCGCCGTCAGTGGTATCTCCCCACAGTGCGCCATTGTTGTCCCACCACAGGGTGTTCACCGCGCCCGCCCGTCGTGCCCGATCGGTCAGGTGGTGGCAAAGCCGGTATGCCTCCTCTTTAAAGGGCATGGTGACATTGGCCCCCTTGCCCCCCTGCTGGTGAAACTGGGCCACCGCATCGGCAAAGCCTTCAAGGGGTGCTAGGATGGCGCGGTAACTGACCGCCTGGCCGGTTTGCCGGGCAAACTGCTGGTGGATAAATGGGGAGCGGCTGTGCTGAATGGGGTGACCAAAAACGGCGTACTGTTCCATGGATTGAGGTAGTTGGAGGGGCAATGCTGTCCGTTATACGTCGCGCTTTGGGTCGAACGCAAGCCAAGACCGCTTATGATCAAATCGGCGGTGAGGTGGTGCTCAAGCGCCTGTCGCACCGTTTCTATCAGCTGATGGATCAGGAGCCGGAATACGCACCGCTGCGTGCCCTGCACCCCTCTTCACTGGCTCAAAGTGAACAGAAGCTGTTTGAGTTCCTGTCCGGCTGGCTGGGCGGGCCACCGCTGTTTGAACAAAAGTATGGCCACCCTATGCTGCGAGCACGCCACCTGCCGTTTCGTATCGACAAACAGCAGCGCAACCTGTGGCTGCACTGCATGAAACGGGCGATGGAGCTGGAGGTGTCCCACCGACCCAGTCGGCAGGCGATGCTGAAGGCGCTGGTCTCCCTCGCCGACCACATGCGTAACGTCGAAGAGGGATGCCCAATCTCAGGCTAGCTCCGCCAACCAGTCGCGGGGGCGGAGGTAGTCATAGAGCCGGGCCTCGGCACTGCCGGGCTCCGGCTGGTACTGGTATTGCCAGCGCACTAACGGCGGCATCGACATCAAGATGGACTCAGTGCGTCCCCCGGACTGCAGGCCAAACAGGGTGCCGCGGTCATACACCAGGTTGAATTCGACGTAGCGTCCGCGGCGATACAACTGGAACTGACGCTCCTGCTCACCATAGGGATGCTGCCAACGACGCTCAACAATGGGGGTATAGGCAGGCAAAAAGCCCTCTCCCACCGCCCGCATCAGGGCAAAGCTGTCTTCGAAGCCCAGCTGATTGAGATCATCGAAGAACAAGCCACCGACCCCACGGGTTTCCTCCCGATGCTTCAGGTAGAAGTACTCGTCACACCACTTCTTGTAATCGGCATAGACCTGTTCACCAAAGGGCTGGCACTGGGCCTTGGCCACTTGATGCCAATGCAGGATGTCTTCGTCAAACGGGTAATAGGGGGTCAGATCGAAACCGCCACCAAACCACCATACCGGTTCGCAACCGGGCTTTTCGGCCACGAAGAAGCGCACATTGGCGTGGGTGGTCGGCACATAAGGGTTGTGCGGATGGATCACTAGTGAGACCCCCATCGCCTCGAAGCTGCGACCCGCCAGTTCGGGGCGGTGCGCTGTTGCTGAGGCGGGCATCTGCTGGCCCTGGACATGGGAGAAGTTTACGCCGGCCTGCTCAAACACCCGCCCACCGGTCAGTACCCGGCTTTCCCCGCCACCGCCTTCGGCCCGCTGCCATTGGTCGGCCTGGAACCGGGCCTCTCCGTCCAACTGCTCAAGCTGCTGGCAGATACGGTCCTGCAAAGCGGTAAGAAACGCCTTTACGGCAGCGATGTCGACGGACATGGTCCCTCCTTGGGATTAAGCGCGGATCACCTTTCCAGTTCGGGCATCCAGGATGGTCGATGGGGAGCTTTGCTGTCCGGTCTGGCCAATCACCACACCTTGGATGTGATCGCCAAGCCGCAGCATCGCCTCCTCTCCGGTCAAAGCGGGTGGCTCGCCGGTCAGGTTGGCACTGGTGGAAACAATGGGGCCACCAAAAGCGGCACAGAGATCGGCCACGATGGGGTGAGCGCTGACGCGCACCGCCAGGGTATCGAACTGGCCGGTTAACCAGCGGGGGGTCCGCGATTTCACCGGCATCAACCAGGTCACCGGACCTGGCCATTGCGACAGCGCGGTATCGCGCTGCTGCTGAGATAACTGGGCGTCGTCGATAAAGGGCAGCAGCTGGCCGTAACTGGCGGCCACCAGGATCAGCCCTTTCTCTTCGGGACGCTGTTTTATCGCCAACAGTTGCCGAACTGCAGTCTCGTTATTGGGATCGCAGCCCAGCCCAAACACCGCCTCGGTGGGGTAAGCAATCACCCCACCCTGTCGCAGTTGCAGGGCGGCCTCGGCAACCGTCAGCGAACGGCTCATCTTACTGAGCCAGCTTGGCCTGCAGGGCGGCGTCTTTGGCCTGTACCGCTTCGGCGCTCTTTTGACGCTCAGCCTTCACGGCGGCAGCCAGCTCGTCGCTGCCGACACCCAGGATCTGGGCGGCCAGGTAACCGGCGTTCTTGGCGCCTGCCTTGCCGATGGCCACGGTGGCAACCGGCACACCGCCAGGCATCATCACGGTGGACAGCAGGGCGTCGTGGCCTTGCAGCGGGCCGTTGTCGATCGGCACACCGATCACCGGACGGGTGGTGATGCCAGCAACGGCACCGGCCAGGTGAGCAGCCAGACCAGCGGCACAGACAAACACCTTACAGCCGCGCTCTTCCGCGTCTTTTACGTAGGCGTGGGTGGCAGCCGGGGTACGGTGGGCGGAGGTCACCTTGGCTTCGAACGGGATGCCGAAGATCTTCAGGGTGTCCAGGGTGGTTTGCATGATAGGCAGGTCCGAGTCGGAGCCCATCAGGACCGCTACAAAGGGAGTGCTCATGATCAGGTTTTCCTGTTTTTTATGATGTGAAAGGGTACAAGGGTTGGCGGCGATTATATCGATTCCGATTGATATTTACAGAGCCGCTGTGGACATTGCAGTACCTGTTTGCCCCGCTGCTTCTTTTCCACCAGCACACCCCAGCCACAATCAGGGCAGGTTTGCGCTACTGGACGCTGGTTTAGCAGGTACTTGCATTGCGGATACTGGCTACAGGCGTAGAAGCGCTTGCCGTAGCGATTGGTGCGACTGACCAGCTCTCCCTGGTTGCACTGTGGGCAAGAGACCGTTTCTTCACTGACCTCCGCCGGCTCCCGGGCAACGTACTGGCACTGGGGAAAGTTGGTGCAGCCGATGTAGTAGCCGTAACGACCGGATTTGAGCGCCAGCAGCGCGCCGCAATCGGGGCACTGGGTGTCGGCCAGCACCTCCTCCTCCGCCTCGGTCTTCTCAACCAGGGGGCGGTGATACTCACAGGTAGGGTAGCTTTGGCAGCCCAGGAAGGGGCCATGCTTGCCGTGACGGACGGCCAGTTCACTGCCGCACTCGGGGCAGACACCGTACTCACGCTCCAACGCGTGCTCGTGGGTGGTAAACAGCCGCTGGTCAATTTTGGACATGATGGAACCGCATGAGTAGGACAACGGCCTTCATTTTATCAAGAGATTGCGGATGGGGGCAGAGAAACAGTCAGGGCACCCGAAGGTGCCCCGCTTTGTTAGTGCAACATGCCCTCAGGCTCTTCGAAGATCAGGTCTTCCATCTGATGGTAGGCCTGCTCATTGCCCGGCGCGTTAAACAGCACCATCAGAACCACCCACTTGAGGTCGTCCAGGGTGAGGGGTTCGCCATCCAGCTCCATCACCCGATCCAGCACCATCTCACGGGTGGTGGCGTTGAGCACCTGGATCTGCTCCAGGAACAGCAGGAAGCCGCGGCTCTCGGTGTCGATGCGTGCCAGCTCTTGCGGGTGGTAGATCCGCATGCTGCCGGTCTGCGTGGCAGCGACGTAGGGATTGATGTCCGAGTTTTGCAGCTCGGCAAGTTTCTCAATCCAGATCAGCGCTTTGCCTATCTCATCGGCTCGAAAGCCGGCCCGGCTCAGTTCATCGGTTAACTCTTCCCGGTCGAACAGGAGCTCGACGTCGCTCTGTACGTAGGTCTCGAACAAGTACATTAAGATATCGAACATAACTAACCTCCCCTAAGCCTGATGTAGCCTCCAGGTACCGCTGCGACCCAGCCTTCCAGTTCCAGCTCTGTTAGTCTTTCGAGCACAACATCTATCGGCATTTCACTGCGTTGAACCACAACATCTACCGCAGTTGCCTCGTAACCCACACTATCTAACAGTGACGGGTGTGGCAAGCCACAATCTTGCGAGTGGGCCGGCCCATCCCAGTCCAAGCTTAGCTGCGGCACCAGCTCTTCAGTGATATCGACCGGAGAAGTGGTCAGTTTGGCACCCTGCTGAATCAACCAATGGCACCCCTCGCGGTTGGGCTCCATCACGCTGCCGGGTACCGCGAACACCTCCCTGCCCTGCTCCGCCGCCAACCGGGCGGTGATCAACGAACCGCTTTTCATGCCCGCCTCGACGACGATTAGCCCCAAACTCAGGCCGCTCACTATTCGGTTACGCATGGGGAAGTGATGCGGTTTTACCTGGGTGTCCGGCCAAAACTCACTGACCAGCGCGCCCTGTTGCGGGATCGCCTGGAACAGCGCCCGATGGCGCTTGGGGTAACAATGATTGAGCCCACAGCCCAGCACGGCGACGGTGATGCCGCCATTGAGCGCGCCCTTATGGCAGGCACCGTCGATACCGACGGCCAGGCCCGAAACCATCACCCAGCCGATACTGGCCAGGGAATGAGCCCAGGACTGGGCAAGCTCAAGACCCGGCCGCGAGGCGTTACGACTGCCCACCATCGCCAAGGCCGGGGCACTCAGGGCCTCAACCTGGCCCTGCACAAACAACATCAGGGGCGGATCGGCGATCTGGGCCAGCGCCTGCGGGTAGCGGGGATCGGTTAGGGATAACAGGTGACGAGCAGGTGCGGCCGATTGCCATTGCAACGCCTGCTCAGCCTGCGCCATGGCGTCGGACAGGGCCGAGACCGGCAGGCTCAGGTTATCAAACTGGCCCTGCTGCAGTTGCTGCCAGGCGGCAACGGCGCTGTGCTGCTCGAGCAGGGCCAGCTTGCGTGTCAGTCCCAGCCCACGCAGGCTGGCCAGACAGAGTGTGGCATGCAGCTCATTGGCTGGAATCACTGCCAAACACCATGGGATCGGGGCGCAATACCCGATCCTCGATGCGTACCGGGCGACGGCCATTGATGATCAGGCCATAGCTGACCTGGTCATAGGTCTTGAACAGAATCATCTCGCCCCGGTATACCTCAGGCAGCACGATCACCCGACCATCGGACAACAGCGCCATCACATCGTCGTAGACCCGTCGGTCCAGCTCATCCCGGTAGGTCAGGGTGTCACCTTTGCCGGACTCCACCACTTCCTGACCCGGCTGATGGATGGCAAACACCTGGCCCGGTTGGGCACCGTCCTCACTGCCCCGGTTGATGATGGCCACCTGCAATGGACCGATCTCGGTCAGCTTGCCGTCGGAGCCGATCACTCGCCCGGTCAGATCCTCCGGGGCCGGATGTGGCATGAAGTACGCGGGCAGCATGGTGGCATCAACGATGGGCTTCAACCGCTGGCCCGGGCGGATCTCCTGGCGCACGCTGCGCACCAGCAAGCGGGATATCGCCCCACTCTCCACCACCTGGCCAGTGGCGGCCAGTTCCGCTTCCTGACCGAGAAAACGTTTGCCGTCCGGATCGTAGAGCTTGCGGCCCGGTTGATAGACACCATAGCGGGCGCCGATGGGCAGGCGCTGATCGATAAACAGGGTGTCGTCATCGGCATAGCGCACCGCCTGACGTTCGCCGCCCAGCACCGTCGGCGCTTCATCGAGTTCATCGGGCCCCAGTACCTGGTGGAAGCTAAGGTAGGGCTCTATGACTGACAGCGGCACCGCCGGGACGGCACCGCCCTTGGCCGAGACCTCCATCTGCGGCGACAGCCGTTTCATCGGCTTACGCACCAAGCGGGGTTGACCGTCCAGGAACACCAGGGTCAGACGATCGCCGGGATAGATAAGGTGGGGGTTGGCGATCTGGGGGTTGGCCCCCCACAGGGTGGGCCAGCGCCAGGGGTCATCGAGAAACAGCGCGGAGATGTCCCACAGGGTATCGCCCTTTTTCACCACATAGGTTTGTGGGTGACCGGGCTTGAGCGTCAGGGTATCCGCCCACAACGGCGTGCACAGAGCGAACGCCAGTAACCACACCACTTTTTTCATACCACATCCTTGTCAATCCAGGGCTTTCCAGTGCGAATCTGTCAATGCCGGAGGCTACGGGTTAAAATTAGCGGATTAACGCCTCAACTATAGCCAGCTTGAGGCCCGCCCAATTGCTTTTTTACGAGATACAGAATGGCCATCCGAGAAGTGCTCCGTTTTCCCGATGAACGACTCCGTACCGTTGCCAAACCGGTTACCGACTTTGGCAGCGAGTTCCAACAGCTGGTCGACGACATGTTTGAGACCATGTACGAGGAGCGCGGGATCGGCCTGGCAGCAACTCAGATCAATCAGCACATCCAGCTGATCGTGATGGACCTGTCCGAAGACAAAAGCCAACCACGGGTGTTTGTAAATCCCAAGTTACTGGAAGAAGACGGGCATTTCATCAACGAAGAGGGATGTTTGTCGGTTCCTGGTGTCTACGCCAAGGTAGAACGGGCGGAAAATGTCACCGTCCAGGCCCAGGATCGCCATGGTGAAACCTTCAGCCTGGACGCCGATGAGCTGCTGGCCATCTGCATCCAGCACGAGATGGATCACCTGCAGGGCAAGCTGTTCGTGGACTACCTGTCGCCGCTCAAGCGTCAGCGCATCAAGCAGAAGCTCGAGAAGCTCGCCCGTGCCGAAGCGCGCCAGGCCTAGGAGCCCATTGTGACCCCGCTGAAGATCGTATTTGCCGGTACCCCGGAGTTCGCCGCCGACCACCTGCAGGCGCTGCTGCAAAGCCCCCACCAGGTGGTGGCGGTCTATACCCAACCGGATCGTCCCGCTGGGCGTGGCAAGAAACTGACCGCCAGCCCGGTGAAGCAACTGGCATTGAGCCACGAGCTGCCGGTGTATCAGCCCAAGAGCCTGCGCCAGGAAGAGGCCCAGCAACAGCTGGCCGCCATCGATTTCGACATCATGGTGGTGGTGGCCTATGGCCTGATCCTGCCCAAGGCGGTGCTGGATTTGCCCCGACTGGGCTGCATTAACGTGCACGGCAGCCTGCTGCCACGCTGGCGTGGCGCCGCGCCGATCCAGCGCTCCATCTGGGCCGGCGACCGGGAGACCGGTGTCACCATCATGCAGATGGACGAAGGCCTGGATACCGGTGCCATGCTGCACAAGGTGACCTGCCCCATTGAGGACAGTGACACCTCCGCCAGCCTCTACAGCAAGCTGGCCCAGCTCGGCCCGCAGGGCCTGCTGGAGGCGCTGGAGCCGCTGGCACTGGGCACCGCCGTGGCGGAAGTCCAGGACGACAGCCTGGCCAACTACGCCGAGAAGCTGTCCAAGGAGGAGGCCGCGGTGGACTGGTCCAAGTCCGCACAAGCGCTGTGGCGCGAGGTGCGTGCCTTCAACCCCTGGCCGGTAAGCCATTTCCAGTGTGCCGAGCAGAGCATCAAGCTGTGGCAGTGCCAGCCCATCGCCCAGGCCCATGACCAGGCGCCGGGCACTATTTTGGCGGCGGATAAGAACGGTATCCTGGTGGCCACCGGCGACGGTGCCCTGCTGCTGCAATCGATCCAGATCCCCGGCAAGAAGGCGATGAGCGCCGCCGACGTGCTCAACGCCCGCAAGGAGTGGTTCACCCAGGGCAGCAAGCTGGCATGAGCAAATACAACCTGCGGGCGGACGCCGCCCAGGTGATCATCGCCGTCATCGACAAGGGCCAGAGCATGGCCCAGGCCCTGCCCAAGGCCCAATCGCACTACAGCGATGGCCGCGACAAGGGCCTGCTGGCGGAGATCTGCTACGGCGTGATGCGCCAGCTGCCCCAGCTCGATACCCAGGTGCGTCGTCGCCTGCAGCAGCCGCTCAACGGCAAGAAGCGGATCATCCATGGCCTGCTGTTGGCGGGCCTGTACCAGCTAAAACACACCCGGGTCGCCCCCCACGCGGTGGTGGCCGAATCGGTCAATGCCTGTCGCACCCTGCGGGCACCGGGGATGACCGGGCTGGTCAATGGCGTGCTGCGCCAACTGGACCGTGACCTGGCCGAGCTTAAGGCCGAGCAGTTTGACGCCGACTCGGTGCAATTCCTGCACCCGGGCTGGCTGCTTAAGCGTCTGCAGGCGGCCTACCCGGAACAATGGCAGCAGATCGCCCAGGCGAACAACGCGCCGCCGCCGCTGTGGCTGCGCAACAACCGCAGCCAGCAAAGCCGCGAGCAGGCGGTGCAGGCACTGTCCGAGGCCGGTGTCAGCGCCCGGGCGGTGGAGGATGGCGACGCCATCCTGCTGGAAACCCCTTGTGACGTCACCCAGCTGCCGGGCTTTGACCAGGGCGCCTTATCGGTGCAAGACCTCTCTGCCCAGCAGAGTGCCCACCTGCTGCCGGTGGCCCCGGGCGACCGGGTGTTGGATGTCTGCGCTGCACCGGGAGGCAAAACCTGCCATCTGCTGGAGCATCAGCCGCTGATGGCCGAGATGGTGGCCATCGACCTGGATCCCAAGCGCCTGGCCCGGGTACAGCAGAACCTCGACCGCATCGGTCTGACCGCTACCCTCAAGGCCGGTGACGCCAGTCAGCCAGAACAATGGTGGGATGGCCAGCCGTTTGACCGCATCCTGCTGGACGCGCCCTGCTCCGCCACCGGGGTGATCCGCCGCAACCCGGACGCCAAGTGGCTGCGCCGGGACGAGGACATTGCCCAGCTGGCCCAGGTCCAGACCGAGATCCTGCGCGCTATCTGGCCACTGCTGAAGCCCGGCGGCACCCTGCTGTACGCCACCTGCTCCATCCTTCCTGAGGAAAACTGCGAGCAGATCAAAGCGTTCCTTCAGGAAACCCCGGATGCTATGCTCTCTCCCATTCATCAACAGGACGTGACGACGCGGCCGGGCTGGCAACGGCTCCCCGAGGAGAACGGCGGCGATGGCTTCTACTACGCCCGCCTGAACAAAGCCGCACAGTAATGGCATGAAGATCATCATTCTTGGCGCAGGCCAGGTCGGTGGCACCCTGGCCGAGAACCTGGTCGGGGAAAACAACGACATCACCATCGTCGACAACGACATGGGGGCGCTGCGTACCCTTCAGGACAAGCTGGATCTGCGGGTGGTCAATGGCCACGCCGGCCATCCCCACGTGCTGCGGGATGCTGGCGCGGAGGACGCCGACATGCTGATCGCCGTCACCAACTCCGACGACACCAACATGGTGGCCTGCCACCTGGCCTATACCCTGTTTGGTACCCCCACCAAGATCGCCCGGATCCGCAGCACCGCCTACCTCAATAAAAAGGACAAGCTGTTCCAGAGCGGCAGTGCCGATCCGGACAGCCGTGGCCGCTTCTACATCGACGAGCTGATCGCCCCGGAACAGTTGGTCACCCACTACATCCGCCGGCTGGTGGAGTACCCCGGTGCCCTGCAGGTGCTGGAGTTTGCCGGTGGCAAGGCCAGTCTGGTGGCGGTCAAGGCGTACTACGGCGGCTCGCTGGTGGGCAGTGCCCTGTCGGCCCTGAAGGAGCACATGCCCAATATTGATACCCGGGTGGCCGCCATCTTCCGCCAGGGGCGCCCCATCATGCCCCGCGGTACCACGGTGATCGAGGCGGATGACGAGGTGTTCTTCGTTGCCGACTCCAAGCACATCCGGGCGGTGATGAGCGAGATGCAGAAGCTGGAGTCCAGCTACCGCAACATCATGATCGCCGGCGGCGGTAACATCGGCATGGGCCTGGCCCGGGCACTGGAGTCGTTCCACGAGGTCAAGCTGATCGAGCGCGACCGCGAGCGGGCTGCCCGATTGTCGGAGTTCCTCGAGGACACCACGGTGTTCCACGGCGATGCCTCGGATCACGAACTGCTCAGTGAGGAGCAGATCGACCAGGTGGACGTCTTTATCGCGGTGACCAACGACGACGAGGCCAACATCATGTCGGCATTGCTGGCCAAGCGGATGGGGGCCAAGAAGGTGATGGTGCTGATCCAGCGCGAGGCCTACGTCGATCTGGTGCAGGACGCCAACATCGACATCGCCATCTCACCCCAGCAGGCCACCATCTCGGCGCTGCTGACCCACGTCCGCCAGGGTGACATCAACAACGTCTACTCGCTGCGCCGTGGCGCGGCGGAGGCGATCGAGGCGGTGGCCCATGGCGATCCCAACACCTCCAAGGTGGTGGGCCGGGCGGTGCAGGACATCAAGCTGCCGCCGGGCACCACCATCGGTGCCATCGTGCGCAAGGACGAGGTAATGATGGCCCACGACCGCACGGTGATCGAACAGGACGACCACGTCATCCTGTTCCTGGTGGACAAGAAGTACATCCGCGAGGTGGAAAAGCTGTTCCAGCCCTCGGCCCTGTTCTTCTGACGGGCTGTCCAACAAAGAAAAACGCCGGCTTCTGCCGGCGTTTTTTGTCTTGCTTCATCACGCTGCAGCGTGAACTCAGCCCTCTTGGCTCATCTCGTTGACCGCCAGGGAGAAGGCCTCCACCTCATCCCAGTCGGTGTAATCGATCACCGTGTTGGGATCGGTCGGCCCCTTGGTCATCTTCATGATGAACTTGATGGAGAGGCTGTCCCAGAAGCCCCAGTTGGGGTAGTCCACCTTGCCGGCAAACACCTTCAGCAGGTTGGGTTTCCAGGGCGACTTGGCGGTGAACTTCTGCATGTAGCGGTTGCCCTCGACCGTGGCCTTGGCGGGGTTACGGGCCACCACGGACAGACAGAAGAAGGCGTTGTTGCGCGCTTCCAGTTCACTGCGATGCTTCTCAATGAACTCCCAGACGGTGTCATCAAAGTTGCCGTACAGCACCGGCGCCCCCACCACCACGGTGTGGTACTTGTCCCAATCGATCCCCTCATGCTTGGCTTCCACCACATCCATCATGTCGCATTCGGTTCCCTGCGCCTGGATGGTGCGCATAATGGTTCGGGTCACCCGGGCGGTGTGGCCCCGTCGGCTCATGTAGACGATCAAAACCCCTGGCATCGTGCCTCCTACGGCAATCACTCAAATTTAACCATCAGGCAATATGGGTTGCCTGAACGTTACTTTCCAGCACCAGGATCACACTCTTTTTACCGCCATGCCAGTAAGCAGAGAAAACGGGATCTGGATCTAGGCAGCAGTTCACCCTTAATATAAGATACATCTAAATTAGTAGTGAGAGTAATCTCTATGGAACTGGATATCGAGCAGATGGCGGACAACGCCGATGGCGCAGCAAAGCTGCTGAAGTCCATCGCCAATCCCCATCGACTGATGCTTTTGTGTCTGCTGCTCAAGCAGGAGATGACCGTGGGGGAGCTGAACGCCATGATCCCATTGAGCCAGTCCGCCCTGTCCCAGCACCTGGCGGTGCTGCGTCGTGAGGGCCTGGTGGCGACCCGTAAGGAGTCCCTGCTGGTGTGGTACCGTCTGGCCAGCCCGGAGGTAGAGGCGATCCTGGCGACCCTCTACGGGCTTTACTGCGCCCCCAGCGAAGCGAGCTGATCGGCAAACAGCTCTACCCTGCCCCAATCGGTAAACTCCTGCACCGTGGCTAAGTCGGTGGGGCCCTTGGTCATCCACATGATAAAGCGGATCACCTGGCGGTCGCGCCAGCGGTAGATGGGGTAGTTGAGCTTGCCGGCGAACACCCCGATCAGCTGGGGCTGCCAGGGGCTGCGCTTGTGGAACAGGCGAATGTAAGGGCTGCCCTCCGGGGTGTCCTTGCCCGCTTTACGGGCCACCAGGTTGACGCTGAAGAAGGCGCAAGGCTTGCTGGCCAGGGTGGCCTGATGCTGGCGGATGAATTCAAACAGCGCTGGCCGGTACTTGCCGTAACGGATAGAGGCTCCAATCACCACCTTATCGAACTGGGCCAGCGGCAGGGTGCAGCGCTCCAGCTCCTGCAACTGAACCTGGTGATCCAGTGCCTCCAGTCGCGCCTGGATCCGCTCGGCAATACGCCGGGTTTGCCCATCCACCGTTGAGTACAGCACCAACACCCGCAACATCGTCCCTCCCAGACTCTTCCCTAATTCTTCCAAAACGCCGGGGTGAACAGCACCAGCAGCGTAAAGATCTCCAGTCGGCCGAACAGCATCCCCAACACCAGGATCCACTTGGCGGTACTGTTGATGTCGCCGTAGTGGGACGCCACATCTCCCAACCCCGGGCCCAGGTTATTGAGCGACGCGGCGGTGGCGGAGAAGGCGGTGATGTCGTCCATCCCTGTGGCCAATAAGGCGACCATGATCAGCACAAACACCAGCGAATAGGCGGCAAAGAAGCCCCATACCGCGTCAATCACCCGGTCGCCAACCGCCTTGTTGTTGAGGCGAATGGAGAACATCGCACGGGGGTGGATCAGGCGCTTGAGTTCGCGCAGCCCCTGCATGGTCAGCAGGGTGATCCGCACCACCTTGATGCCGCCGCCGGTGGAGCCGGCGCAGCCACCGACGAAGCTGCTGAAGATCAGCAAGATCGGCAAGAACAGCGGCCAGGCGACAAAGCTCTCGGTGGCAAAGCCAGCGGTGGTTGAGATCGACACCGCCTGGAACAGCGCCTTGTCCAGCGCCGCCTCTGGCGAGTCGTAGATCTGGTTGCTCATCAGGATCAGGAACACCAGCACCACCAGCGCCAGCTGCAGGATCAGGAACATCCGCACTTCGGCGTCGCGCCAGTAGGTGCTCAAGTTGATGCCACGGCGGCTGAAGGCGGTGAAGTGCAGGCTGAAGTTGATCGCCGACAGCAGCAGGAACACCACGCAGATCAGGTTGATCACCGGGCTGTCGAAGTGGCCCATGCTGGCGTCGTAGCTGGAGAAGCCACCGATGGCGATGGTCGAGAAGGCGTGGCCAATGGCGTCGAAGCTGTTCATCCCCGCCAGGTAATAAGCCAGGGCACAGGCGATGGTCATGGTCAGGTAGATGTACCACAGCGCCTTGGCGGTCTCGGCGATCCTCGGGGTCATCTTGTTGTCTTTCACCGGCCCCGGCGTCTCACAGCGATACAGCTGCATCCCCCCGATCCCCAGCATCGGCAGTACCGCCACCGCCAGAACAATGATCCCCATGCCGCCAAGCCACTGCAGCAGATGTCGGTAAAACAGGATCGCCTTGGGCAGGTCATCCAGCCCGGTGATCACCGTGGCCCCGGTGGTGGTCAGCGCCGAGAACGACTCAAACATGGCGTCGGTGACCCCCAGGTTGGGCTCACTCGACAGCATCAGCGGCAGTGCCCCGATGGAGCCCAGTACCGTCCAGAACAGCACCACCACCAGGAAGCCCTCCCGGTTACGCAGCTCCGCCTTGGCCCGTCGGTTGGGATACCAGAACAGCAGGCCCAGGGTCAGGCTGATCACGAACGCCTGGACAAAGGCGATCCCCTCGCCGTCCTTGTAAAGGACGGCGATCAGCGCCGGTGGCAGCATGGTGGTACTGAACAGGATCACCAAAAGGCCGATGATCCGGAATAATGTGCGGTATTCCATGAAGAAATTATTAGTCACTTTGCCGCTAGCATACTCCAATCAGTGCAGGAAGTGACCCATTGCGGGATCCCATTACCGATGGAGGCCGCGGAATGTTCAGGATTGGGGCCGGACCAACTGCAGCCGTCCCCGGCTGCCATCGGCCAGTTCATCGGCAAATTGGCTCATACTGGCCATCGGCAACGCCAGGCTGAGGTGGATCTGGGCGCCGTAGTCCTGGCTCACCAGCTCACCGCCGTGACGCTGTAGCAGGTGGGATACCAACGGCATATCACCGTAGTCGCACAACAGCTCGGCGGCCTGCATCGGCACAAAAGGCTCGGTCTCCAGCATCTCCAGCGCCTGCTTGACGCCACCGGCATAGGCCCGGACCAGCCCCCCGACCCCGAGCTTGATGCCGCCGGAGTAGCGGATCACCACTGCCGCCAGTTGGCCTACACCGCTGCCCAGCACCACATTGAGCATGGGGCGACCGGCAGAACCGGCGGGCTCGCCGTCATCGGAGGCGCCGATGTCCCGGGTACAACCCGGCCGTCCGGCTGCAAAGGCCAGGCAGTGGTGGCGCGCCTCGGGGTGGGCCTCGCGCATTCGGGCGTGGAACTGGCGGGCCGCCTTGCCATCGGCCACTTTCTCCAGCCGGGTGATAAAGCGGCTGCGCTTGATCACCTCCTCCACCTCAACCGCGGCGGCTGGCACCGGGAAGCCCGCCTCACTCACTCAGCTCAGCCCCTGGTTTCGGGTCAGGTTATCGACGCCATCAACGCCGACCACCACATCGTCTTCGATGCGCACACCGCCGTAGGGGCGCAGCCAGTCGATGCCGTCGTGACGCAGCATCGCCTTGGCCTGATCGCTCAGGTCCGCCAGCAGGCTATCTATCACGTACAGGCCCGGCTCAATGGTCATCACCATGTTGGCCTCCATCACCCGGGTGCAGCGCAGGGTCACCCCTTCCGGCGGCGCCAGGTGAGTGCCCTGTTCGTCCTGCATAAAGCCGGCAACATCATGCACCTGCAGGCCGATGGGGTGACCCAGGCCATGGGGGAAGAACGCCTTGGTAACGCCACTGGCCACAAGTGCCTCGGTGCTGCCCTCGGCCAGGCCGAACTGGGTCAGCAGCTGCGCCACCCGGCTGTGCATCTCCAGGTGCAGATCGGTGTAGCGCACCCCGGGCTGCAACTTGGCGACGATCGCCTGCTCGTGCTGGTCCATGGCGGCAATCAGCTCGGCAAAGCGGCTGGCGGGATCCGCCGCGTAGGTGCGGGTGATGTCCGAGGCATAGCCGTGCACTGAGGCGCCGGCATCGATCAGGAAGCTGCGGGACACAGCCGGCGCGGCTCGTTCCAGCTTGGTGTAGTGCAGGATGGCGCTGTGTTCATTAAGGGCGATGATATTGCCGTAGGGCACCTCGTTCTCACCCTGCCCCACCGCGCTGAGGTAAGCCTGCTGAATGGCAAACTCTGAGCCCCCCCGGAGAAAGGCGTCACGAGCCGCCTGGTGGCCTTTTACCGCCAGTCCATTGGCCTGACGCATCGCTTCGATCTCGTAGCGGCTTTTCAGGCTGCGGTGGAAATGGAAACCGTCGATCAACGACTGAGGATTAACCAGCGACAGACCCAGTTGGGCTGCCCGCTCCGGGTGGGCACCGATGTACGCCACCCGTTCGCCGGTGGGCACCAGCTTGGGCAGTTCGGCCAGGTCGGCATAGGGCACCAGGTTCCAATGCTCGACCCAGCTTTCGGTCGGCACCGGTGCCACCTTGTGCCAGAAATCCACCGGACGGTAGTACAGCAAGGTGGGCGTTTCACCCGGACGCACAATCACAAAGCAGTGGGGGTGCGCGGTCAGGGGAACCCAGTGTTTGAAATGGGGGTTGGCCTTGAACGGGTACTCCATGTCATCGAGGAAGATCCCCAGCGGTTGACCGGCGTCGATCACCAGGGTGTCGATCCGATGATGTGTCAATAAACGATCAGCGCTCTGTCGCAATGTTCGGAGATGATCGGGGTAATGCTGGGCTAGGCTTTCCATGGCTTCCTCGCTGGTGGATTACAACGGCCAGAGTGTACCACCACCGGGGAAAAGAGTTCAGTCAGGGCAAATCAAACGGCCGTTTAAAAACCGGTTGATTTTTGGTGTGACGAACTTCACACTTGGTCACAACACCATCAACCGGATGTGATCTCACGGACGTGGTTAACTAAGGACGACGACATGATTTATCAAAGTGCTTCTCTGCGCGTTGACTGGCTGGAGCCGGGCATTGCGCAGCTGTGTTTCGACGCTGCTGGTTCGGTCAATAAGTTCGACCGTGCCACCCTGTCTCAGTTTGAAGCGGCCCTGGATGCCCTGGCTCAGCAAGCCGACCTCAAGGGTCTGGTGCTGACCAGCGCTAAACCGGCCTTCATCGTTGGTGCCGACATCACCGAGTTCACCGCCCTGTTCGCTGGCAGCGACGAGGAGCTGATGCAGTGGCTGCAACAGGCCAATGCCCCCTTCAACAAGCTGGAAGATCTGCCGGTCCCCACCGTGGCTGCGGTGAATGGCTTCGCCCTGGGTGGCGGCTGTGAGGCGATCCTGGCCTGTGATCTGCGCATCGCCGATAGCACCGCCCGCATCGGCCTGCCCGAGGTGCAGTTGGGCCTGATCCCAGGCTTCGGCGGCACCGTGCGCCTGCCCCGTCTGATCGGCGCCGACAATGCGCTAGAGTGGATGACCCTGGGTAAGCCCAACAGACCGGAAGCTGCCCTGGCCGTGGGTGCCATCGATGCGGTGGTGCAGGACGACCTGCATGGCGCCGCCGTGGCCCTGGTCAAGCGCGCCATCGACGGCGACATCGACTGGCAGGCCCGCCGGGCCAAGAAACAGGCACCGCTGAACCTGTCCAAGATCGAGGCGACCATGGCATTCACCACCGCCAAGGGCATGGTGGCGATGAAAGCCGGTCCCCATTACCCCTCCCCGCATGCCGCGGTGGCACTGGTCGAGCAAGCCGCCGGCTGCCACCGTGCTGAAGCCCTGGCGATCGAGCACCAAGCCTTCCTTAAGCTGGCCAAGACCGACGCCGCCAGCGCCATGATCGGCAACTTCCTCAATGACCAGTACGTCAAAGGCCTGGCCAAGAAAGCCGCCAAGGCGGGCACCCCGGTCAAGCAGGCCGCGGTACTGGGTGCCGGTATCATGGGCGGTGGCATCGCCTACCAGTCCGCCAGCAAGGGCGTACCGGCGGTGATGAAAGACATCGCCCAACCCGCACTGGAGCTGGGGCTGAACGAAGCGGCCAAGCTGCTGGGTAAGCAGGTTGAGCGCGGTCGCCTCAAGCCGGCCGCCATGGCCGGCGTGCTCAACAACATCGTCCCCACCCTGGATTACCCCGCCGTAGCCCACGCCGATGTGGTGGTGGAAGCGGTGGTGGAGAACCCCAAGGTGAAAGGCATGGTACTGGCCGAGACCGAAGCGGTCATCGGCGAGGACGCGGTGCTGACCTCCAACACCAGCACCATCTCCATCACCTCGTTGGCCGAGAACCTGAAGCGCCCAGAGCAGTTCTGTGGCATGCACTTCTTCAACCCGGTGCATCGCATGCCGCTGGTGGAGGTGATCCGCGGTGAAAAGACCTCGGATGAAACCGTCGCCAAGGTGGTAGCCTACGCCGCCCGCATCGGCAAGACCCCCATCGTGGTCAACGACTGCCCCGGTTTCTTCGTCAACCGGGTGCTGTTCCCCTACCTGGCGGGCTTCAGCCTGATGGTCAAGGAAGGGATCGACTTCCAGCTGATCGACAAGGTGATGAGCAAGCAGTTTGGCTGGCCCATGGGTCCGGCCTACCTGCTCGATGTGGTGGGGATCGACACCGCCCACCACTGCATCGACGTGATGGCCGAGGGCTTCCCGGAGCGGATGGCCAAGCTGGACAACGACCCGGTCGACCTGCTCTACAAGGCGGACCGCTACGGCCAGAAGAACGCCAAGGGCTTCTTCCAGTACGCCCCGGATCGCAAGGGCAAGCCGAAGAAGAGCGCCGATCCCGAGCTGATCGCCCAGCTGGCGCAGGCCTACGGCAGTGCCAAGGCAGTGGATGCCGAAACCATCATCGCCCGCACCATGGTGCCGATGATCAACGAAACCGTGCGCTGCCTGGAGGAGGGGATCATCGCCACCCCGGCAGAGGGCGATATGGCCCTGATGTACGGCCTGGGCTTCCCGCCGTTCCGCGGTGGGGTGTTCCGCTACCTGGATACCCTTGGCCTGGACCGCTTCGTCGCCATGGCCGACGACCTGGCTCACCTGGGCCCGCTCTACCAGGTAACCGACAAACTGCGCGCCATGGCCGCCGATGGCCAGCGTTTCTATCAGGGACAGTAAGGGACTATGACTATGAATCAGGCTGTAATTGTTGATTGCATTCGCACCCCGATGGGCCGCTCCAAGGGCGGTGTATTTCGCAATGTGCGGGCCGAGTCGCTGTCCGCCCATCTGATGCAGCAGCTGCTGGTGCGCAACCCGCAACTGGACCCGAACGAGCTGGAAGACGTGATCTGGGGCTGTGTACAGCAGACCCTGGAGCAGGGCTTTAACGTCGGCCGCAACGCGGCACTGCTGGCGGGACTGCCCAAGAGCGTCGGCGCAGTGACGGTGAACCGACTGTGTGGCTCCTCCATGCAGGCGATCCACGACGCCGCCCGCGCCATCATGACCGGTGACGGCGACGCCTTCATCGTCGGTGGGGTGGAACACATGGGCCATGTGCCGATGAACCACGGCGTCGACTTCCACCCGGGCTTGGCCAACAACGTCGCCAAGGCCGCTGGGATGATGGGCCTGACCGCCGAGATGCTGGGCAAGATGCATGGCATCGGCCGCGACCAGCAGGACGCCTTCGCCGTACGCTCCCACCAACGCGCCCACGCGGCAACGGTGGAGGGTCGCTTTGCCAAGGAGATCGCCCCGCTGGAGGGTCACGATGCCAACGGCAACCTGCTGCTGGTGAAGGACGACGAGGTGATCCGCCCGGAGACCTCGCTGGAGAGCCTGGCGGGTCTGCGCCCGGTGTTTGACCCGGTCAATGGTACCGTGACCGCAGGCACCAGCTCCGCGTTGTCCGATGGCGCCGCAGCGATGCTGGTGATGAGCGAAGCCAAGGCCAAGGCGCTGGGCTTACCGATCCGCGCCCGCATCAAGTCGATGGCCATCGCCGGCTGCGATCCCTCCATCATGGGCTACGGCCCGGTACCGGCCACCCAGAAGGCACTGAAGCGTGCCGGTCTGACGGTACAGGATCTCGATGTGATTGAGCTGAATGAGGCCTTTGCCGCCCAGTCCCTGCCCTGCGTTAAGGACCTGGGACTGATGGACCAGGTGGAGGAGAAGGTGAACCTCAATGGCGGTGCCATCGCCCTGGGCCACCCGCTGGGTTGCTCCGGTGCCCGCATCAGCACCACCTTGATCAACCTGATGGAGTCCAAGGACGCCACCCTGGGCCTGGCCACTATGTGTATCGGTCTGGGTCAGGGCATCGCCACGGTGTTTGAGCGGGTCTAATCCGCCATCCCACCTAGATAAGGGGCACCTTCGGGTGCCCCTTTTTGTTGCCGAGATCACTTTGCTAAGCTCAAAAAATGCACAGCGGTTGAATCTGGTTAACAGGGGCGTATGATTGGCGCCCTGCCGTTGTTAGGGGAACCACCATGTCCGATCAGTTTGCCACCGTTGAACACACTCTGGATGCCTTGGGTCTGCGCTGTCCCGAGCCGGTGATGATGGTGCGTAAAACCGTGCGTAAGATGGCCGAGGGAGAAACCCTGCTGGTCACCGCCGACGATCCCTCCACCACCCGCGATATCCCCAGCTTCTGTCGTTTCATGGATCACACCCTGGTGGCCAGTGAGACCGACAATGCTCCCTACCGCTACGTGATCCGCAAGGGCCGATAAGCGCCCCACCCGGTACAATCAGCAAACACCTTGTTACGGCCCCACTCTTCCGGCGGCCGCCCCCTGTTGTTACTATCCGGTGAGCAATCAGAGCACACCTATAACAACAGGGACCATTATGTTAACGCGACGACCTTTGACGCTGGCGGTAGTGATCGCCGGTTTGCTGGCTTCGCCCGGTTACGGCGAAGAAACCTCCGACGCCCCGCAATGGAACGTTAATCAGCCGCAAGGCCCGCTGCAGAGCATCAGCATCGATGTCCAGCGCGGCACCTGGATGAACGTCGACGTCAGCCCGGATGGCAAAACCCTGGTGTTCGATCTGCTGGGGGATATCTACACCCTGCCGATGGACGGTGGTGACGCTACCCCCCTGGTCAAGGGCATCGCCTGGCACATGCAGCCCACCTTCAGTCCGGACGGCAAACGCATCGCCTTCACCTCGGACCAGGACGGTGGCGATAACCTATGGACCGTCAACCTGGATGGCAGCGACCCCCAGCCGGTCACCAGCGAGAATTTCCGTCTGCTCAACAGCCCCGCCTGGAGCCCGGACGGCCAATACCTGATCGGCCGTAAGCACTACACCGCCCGCCGCAGCCTCGGTGCCGGTGAGGTATGGATGTACCACGTGGGTGGCGGTGAAGGGATCAAGATCACCACCCGGGAGAACGATCAGAAAGACCTGGGCGAGCCGGCCTTCTCCCCGGATGGCCGCTACATCTACTTCTCCCAGGACGCCACCCCGGGCAAGACCTTCCACTACTCCAAGGACTCGGTGAAGGGGATCTACAAGATTAAGCGCTACGACCGCCAGACCGGCGAGATCGAGGTGCTGCTGGAGGGCACCGGTGGTGCCATTCGCCCTACCCCCAGCCCTGACGGTCGCTACCTGGCCTACGTCGCCCGGGATGGCTTCCAAAGTGCGCTCTACCTCTATGACCTGGTCTCTGGGGAGCGGCGCAAGCTGTATGACCGCCTGGACCGGGACATGCAGGAGACCTGGGCGATCCACGGTGTCTACCCCACCCTGAGCTGGACGCCCGACAACAGCGCCCTGGTGTTCTGGGCCGGTGGTCAGATCCAGCGCCTCGATGTCGTCTCCGGCAACGTCCGCACCATCCCCTTCCACGTGCAGACCGAGAAGCAGGTACAGCCGACGGTGCGCTACGCCCAGGACCTGGACCAGAGTGAATTCAACGCCAAGATGCTGCGTCAGATGCAGGTGTCTCCGGATGGCAAACAGCTGGTGTTCGAGGCGCTGGGTAAGATCTGGATCCAATCCCTGCCGGACGGCAAACCGCAGCGACTGACCAAGCAGGATGGCGACTTCGAACTGTTCCCCACCTTCTCCCGGGATGGCAAGAAACTGGCCTACACCCGTTGGAATGACCAGGAGCAAGGCAAGGTCGTGGTGCGGGACCTGCGCCGCAAGCGTGACACCGTGGTGACCACTGAGCCGGGCAAGTACATCGAGCCTGCCTTCTCCCCGGACGGAGAGACCCTGGTGTTCCGTCGCACCAAGGGTTACTACATCACCCCCCGCTCCTGGAACCGGGAGCCGGGGCTGTATGCGGTAGACCTGACCGATAAGAAGGCACAGCCAGAGCGGATCAGCAAACGTGGCAGCGTGCCGCACTTTGGCCAGGACAGTGAGCGGGTGTTCTTCAGCACCTACCATGAAGGCAAGCCCGCCCTGGCCAGCATCGGCCTCAATGGCTTCGAGGAGCGAGTGCATTTCACCTCGGACCATGCCACCGAGTTCCACGTGTCGCCGGATGGCGAGCACCTGGCCTTTGCCGAGCGCTTCAAGGTGTTCATCACCCCGATGGCCCAACACGGCGGCACCCTCAAAATCGGCCCCAATGGTGGTGGCCTGCCTGTGAAACAACTGTCTGAGCGCGCCGGCGAGCAGATCAGCTGGAGCGGTGACAGCGCCAGCCTCTACTGGAACCTGGGACCGGAGCTGTTCACGGTGCAGCTGGATGGCTTGTTCACCCCGGGCCAATCCCTGGAGGTGGAAGCCAAACGTCAGCCTATCACCCTGCCGGCCCAGGCGGATGTTCCACGTGGAACCGTGGCCTTTGTCGGTGGCCGAGTGATCACCATGGAGGGTGACCAGGTGCTGGAGAACGCCACCGTGGTGGTGGAGGGCAACAAGATCACCGCAGTGGGTCAGGACGTGGCCGTGCCCAAGGGCGCCCAGGTGATCAACATCGAGGGCAAGACCCTGATGCCCGGACTGTTCGATGCCCATGCCCACGGTGCCCAGGGGCAGGATGAGATCATCCCACAGCAAAACTGGATCAACTACGCCAGCCTGGCGCTGGGGGTAACCAGCATCCACGATCCCTCCAATGACACCACACAAGTGTTTGCCGCCAGTGAGCTGCAAAAAGCGGGTGAGATCGTCGGCCCACGCATCTTCTCCACCGGCACCATCCTCTACGGTGCCGACGGCCCGGGCTACACCGCCCACATCGACAGCCTGGAGGACGCCAAGTTCCACCTGTCCCGCCTCAAGGCGGTGGGGGCGTTCAGCGTCAAGAGCTACAACCAGCCCCGCCGTAACCAGCGCCAGCAGGTGATTGCCGCGGCTCGGGAGCTGGAGATGATGGTGGTACCGGAGGGGGGCTCGCTGCTGCAGCACAACCTCACCATGATCGCCGATGGTCACACCGGCATCGAGCATGCCCTGCCGGTGGCGTCGCTCTACGACGACATCCAGCAGTTCTGGTCGCAAACCGAGGTGGGCTACACCCCAACCCTGGTGGTGGCCTACGGTGGGATCTGGGGTGAGAACTATTGGTACGACAAGACCGAGGTGTGGAACCACCCTCGCCTCTCCAGCTACGTGCCCCAGGACATCCTGCGCAGCCGCTCGATGCGTCGACCGACGGCACCGGATGAGCACTACAACCACTTCAACGTGGCCCGCATCGCCAAAGAGGTGGGTCAACTTGGGGTGAAGAGCCAGATCGGTGCCCATGGCCAGCGTGAGGGGCTCGGCGCCCACTGGGAGATCTGGATGTTCGCCCAGGGCGGCATGAACAACCTGGAGGCGTTGAAAACCGCCACCATCAACCCGGCCATCCACTTCGGCATGGACCACCAGTTGGGCTCCATCACCGAGGGTAAACTGGCGGACATCGTGGTGATCGACGGCAACCCGCTGGACAACATCCGGGTCAGCGACCAGGTCAGCCACACCATGGTCAATGGCCGACTCTACGACGCCGAGACCATGAACCGGATCGATGGCCAGGGTGCCCAGCGCCAGGCGTTCTTCTTCGAGAACCCCAAGCTGTAACGTCTACCGTCATCAACAAAAAACGGGCCCAATGGGGCCCGTTTTGTTTTTTGCCGCTGCCTATTGCTGGCACTCCTGGTGCTGGGGACATTGCACCAGGTGGTCGTTCACCATCCCCACCGCCTGCATAAAGGCGTAGCAGATGGTAGTACCGACGAAATTGAATCCCGCCTTCTTCAGCGCCTTGCTCATGGCATCCGACTCCGGCGTCGAGGTCGGCACCTCAGCCATGCTGTGCCATTGGTTCACCTTGGGGGCCCCACCGACAAAACCCCACAAGAAGGCACTGAAATCCACCCCCTGTTGCTGTAGCGCCAGGTAGGCCCGGGCATTCTTGATGATGCTGTTCACCTTCAGGCGATTGCGCACGATGCCCGGGTCCTGTAGCAACTGCTCGACCTTGGCCTCGTCGTATTGGGCGATAAGCTCCGGGTTAAAGTCATCAAAGGCGGCGCGATAACTCTCGGTCTTGCGCAGGATAATGAGCCAGGATAACCCCGCCTGCTGGCCATCGAGGCAAAGCTTCTCGAACAGCGCCAGCGGGTCATACTCCGGCCGCCCCCACTGGGTATCATGGTATGCCACATACTGGGGATCGGTACCGCACCAGGGGCAGCGCTGCGAATCCATAAGCCTTTCTCCTTGCTGATCTTAACCGGGCTGGCCACGTTAAAATTTAACCTACATTCGACCCAGACCACAGGGTATAATTCTCCCCATTTACCGAAATCCACACCGCATTCAGGTGAGATCCCATGCATAAGTACGATACCCAAACCTTCCAGGGCCTGATCCTGGCTCTGCAGGACTACTGGGCCCAGCAAGGCTGTGCCGTGGTACAGCCGCTGGATATGGAAGTTGGCGCCGGCACCTCCCACCCGCTGACCTGCCTGCGGGCACTGGGCCCGGAGCCCTTTGCCGCTGCCTACGTCCAGCCGTCCCGTCGCCCCACCGACGGCCGCTATGGCGAAAACCCCAACCGCCTGCAGCACTACTACCAGTTCCAGGTGATCATGAAGCCCTCTCCGGACAACATTCAGGAACTCTACCTGGGCTCACTGAAGGCAATTGGCATGGATCCCGAGATTCATGACATCCGCTTCGTGGAAGACAACTGGGAGAACCCGACCCTGGGTGCCTGGGGTCTGGGCTGGGAAGTTTGGCTCAACGGTATGGAGGTGACCCAGTTCACCTACTTCCAGCAGGTGGGCGGCCTGGAGTGTAAGCCGGTAACCGGCGAGATCACCTACGGCTTGGAGCGCCTGGCGATGTACGTGCAGGGCGTCGACAGCGTGTACGACTTGGTGTGGGCCGACGGGCCGTTCGGTCGCATCACCTACGGTGATGTGTTCCACCAGAACGAGGTCGAGCAATCCACCTACAACTTCGAGCACGCCGACGTGGACTTCCTGTTCGGCTACTTCGAGCAGTGCGAGAAGGAGTGCCAACACCTGCTGGGTCTGGAAAAGCCCCTGCCGCTGCCGGCCTACGAGCGCATTCTGGATGCGGGCCACGCCTTCAACCTGCTGGATGCCCGCAAGGCGATCTCGGTGACCGAGCGTCAGCGCTACATCCTGCGCATTCGCACCATGACCAAGGCCGTGGCCGAAGCCTACTACGCCTCCCGTGAAGCCCTCGGCTTCCCCATGTGCAAGCCGAAGCAGTGAGACAACAATGACCGAACAAGTATTCCTGGTTGAGATCGGCACCGAAGAGCTGCCGCCCAAAGCCCTGCGCACCCTGGCAGAGTCCTTTGCCGCCAACCTGACCGAGGGCCTGGACAAGGCCGAGCTGCCTCACGGTGCGGTGGAGTGGTTCGCCTCTCCCCGTCGTCTGGCCATCAAGGTTGCTGATCTGGCCGCCGCCCAGCCGGACAAGATCGTCGAGAAGCGTGGCCCGGCCACCAAGGCGGCATTTGATGCCGATGGTAACCCCACCAAGGCCGCCGAAGGCTGGGCCCGTGGCTGCGGTATTACCGTGGCCGAAGCCGGCCGCCTGAGCACCGACAAGGGCGAGTGGCTGCTGCACAAGGCCGAGGTGAAGGGTCAGCCGGTCCAAAGCCTGCTGCCGGAGCTGGTGGCCCAGGCCCTGGCCAGGTTGCCTATCCCCAAGCCGATGCGTTGGGGCGACTACGACACTCAGTTTATCCGCCCGGTGAAAACCGTCACCCTGCTGTTTGGCAGTGAGTCCATTGACGCCACTATCCTGGGGGTACAAAGCGGCACCACCCTGCAGGGCCACCGCTTCATGGGTGAGCAAACACTCACTATCGATTCTGCTGAACAGTATCCGCAGTGCCTGCTGGACGGCAACTACGTGGTCGCCGACTACGAGGCCCGTAAGGCCAAGATCAAGACCGATCTGGAAGCCGCTGCGGCGGAGATCGGCGGCATCGCCGATATGGACGACGAGCTGCTGGAGGAGGTGACCTCCCTGGTCGAGTGGCCTGTCGTACTGATCGCCGAGTTCGAGCCGGAGTTCCTCAAGGTGCCCGCCGAAGCCCTGGTCTACACCATGAAAGGCGACCAGAAGTACTTCCCGGTTTACGATGCCGACGGCAAACTGCTGCCCAAGTTCATCTTTGTCTCCAACATCGAGTCCAAGGATCCCCGCCAGGTGATCGAGGGCAACGAGAAGGTGGTACGGCCTCGCCTGGCCGACGCCGAGTTCTTCTTTAACACCGACAAGAAGCAGAAGCTGATCGACCAGCTGCCGCGTCTTGAGAGCGTGCTGTTCCAGAAGCAGCTGGGCACGCTGAAGGACAAGACCGACCGGATCCAGGGCATGGCCGCCCACGTGGCCAAGCTGATCGGTGCCAACGAGGAGCACGCCTCCCGCGCCGGTCTGTTGTCCAAGTGTGACCTGATGACCAACATGGTGTTCGAGTTTACTGACACCCAGGGGATCATGGGCATGCACTACGCTCGCCACGATGGTGAAGCGGAAGAGGTCGCTGTGGCCCTGAACGAGCAGTACCAGCCGCGCTACGCCGGTGACGAGCTGCCCGGCAGCGGCGTCGCCCAGGCACTGGCCATCGCCGACAAGATGGATTCCCTGGTGGGGATCTTTGGCATCGGCCAGCCGCCCAAGGCAGACCGCGACCCCTTCGCGTTGCGTCGTGCCGCCATCGGTGTACTGCGTATCGCGGTAGAGAAAGAGCTGCCGCTGGACCTGTTCGACCTGGCTGCCTACAGCTACAGCCTGTTCGCCGAGCAGGGCAAGCTGGAGAATGACCCCAAGCACGCCGTGCAGGTGTGTGACCAGGTGGTCGACTTCATGCTGGCGCGCTTCCGCGCCTGGTACCAGGAAGCCGGCTTCCCCGCCGACGTGATCCAGGCGGTACTGGCCCTGCGCCCCACCCGTCCGTTGGACTTCGATCAACGGGTCAAGGCGATGCAGCACTTCCGCTCCCTCGACGCCGCAGAAGCCCTGGCAGCGGCCAACAAGCGTGTGGGTAATATCCTGGCCAAGGTTGACGGCGAGATTGCCGACAGCGTCGATGCCGGCCTGCTGCAGGAGGATGCCGAGAAGGCACTGGCCACCAAGCTGTCCGAGGTAGCCCAGGCCATCACCCCGCTCTACGCCAATGGCGACTACCAGGCTGGCCTGGTGAAGCTGGCCGAGCTGCGTGAGTCGGTCGACCAGTTCTTCGATAACGTGATGGTGAACGCCGAGGATCCGGCCCTGCGTGCCAACCGCCAGGCCCTGCTCAAGCAACTGCGCAGCCTGTTCATGCAGGTGGGGGATATCTCCCTGCTGCAGCAGTAACACACTGCATCGAAAACGCAAAAAGGCCACCGCGAAGGTGGCCTTTTTTATTGCTTCCAAATGCCGATGGCAGAACGGAACACACCTGGAGGGAAACCGGGGCGACGATATCTCGCCAATCACTTTCTCCGCATGCGTTCGCTGTGGACGTGACTTTCAGGTATTCCAGACAGAATATCGCAGATCCAGCGCGCCGTGACCCTCTGGATTGTCCTGATTTCGGGAATTGATGTTTAAGCGAAAATGATTGGCTCTCGGATGGAACTGCCTATAATGCCCAAAACCGGTGCGCACGCTAATTTCTGGCGGGTTTGTGCTGGTTGCTCCCCTTCCAGTCGACCCGCTTCTCATGAACTCTGTTGTAGATCGGGAAAGACCATGCACATTGAAGCTGACATCAAACTGGGATTCAAAGACGTCCTGTTTCGCCCCAAACGCTCCACCCTTAAGAGCCGCTCCGAGGTGGATATCCGCCGTACCTTCCAATTCAAGCACGCCGAAGATGAATGGACCGGGGTACCGGTCATCGCGGCCAATATGGACACCGTCGGCACCTTTGCCATGGCCGAGGCCCTGGCGCAGCACGAGATGCTGACCGCCCTGCACAAGCACTACAGCGTCGAGGAGTGGGCCCAGTGGCTGGCGACCCAACCCGACAGCATCTATCAACACATCATGGTTTCCACTGGCACCTCCGACAGCGACTTTGCCAAGCTGGAGACCCTGTTCGCCAATCACCCCCAGCTGCGCTTCATCTGCGTGGATGTGGCCAACGGCTACCAGCAGGCCTTCGTCGACTTTATTCGCCGGGTGCGGGCGACCTTCCCCACTAAGGTGATCCTGGCCGGTAACGTGGTCACTGGTGAGATGGTGGAGGAGCTGATCCTCAGCGGCGCCGACATCGTCAAGGTGGGGATCGGTCCAGGCTCGGTATGTACCACTCGGGTCAAGACCGGGGTGGGCTACCCCCAACTGTCTGCCGTGATTGAGTGCGCAGACTCCGCCCATGGCCTTGGCGGCCAGATCGTGTCCGATGGCGGCTGTGCCAGTGCCGGTGATGTCTCCAAGGCCTTTGGTGGTGGTGCCGACTTTGTCATGATCGGCGGCATGTTTGCCGGCCACGAAGAGAGCGGTGGCGAGCTGGTGGAGAAGCACGGCAAGCCGATGATGCAGTTCTACGGCATGAGCTCTGACACCGCGATGAATAAGCACGCCGGTGGGGTCGCCAACTACCGGGCCTCCGAGGGTAAGACAGTGCTGGTGCCCTTCCGTGGTGCGGTAGAGAACACGGTCCAGGACATCCTCGGCGGTGTCCGTTCTACCTGCACCTACGTGGGGGCCGCCAAGCTGAAGGAGCTGACCAAGCGCACCACCTTCATCCGGGTGCAGGAGCAGGAGAACCGGATCTACAGCTGAACCTGCTCAGCCCCCTGATGTTTCACGTGAAACATCAAGCTCAACTGTTCAAAGGCGAAGGCTTAATAGCCCTCGCCTTTTTCTGCTCAACAGTATTCCAACATCTCTCTGGGTCTAACCGCTTTATTTTGCGCTCGTCTGCTTGGCAATCGATAGCTGCGGTTTGCGCGATACCACCCAGGGATTGCCCGCTTCTAGATAGATGATTTGTCAGCCCAAGCTGCGACGTCGTCGCAGTCGCCAGCTTGGCTCGATAACAATCCGATACTCCGCCAACCGATGGAGTTTCAACTGTTCTGGCTCAGTCAAAGATGACGCAGCCGACTAGCTGCTCACCGAACAAGGAATTTGCTGCGATACCTCGAAGGGTCACCGTGTTGACCTGGACCCAGGTTTGTCATTGATGTTTCACGTGAAACATGGGACTCCCATTGGGGAAAACGAGCAACAAAAAAGGGCAGCCCTTGGGCTGCCCTTTTGATGTGGAGAACGATCAAACGTCCAGGTTGGCCACCGCCAGTGCGTTGCGTTCGATGAACTCGCGACGGGGTTCCACCTGATCACCCATCAGGGTGTTGAACAGTTGATCAGCACCGATGGCATCCTCGATGGTGACCTGCAGCATACGGCGGGTATCCGGGTCCATGGTGGTCTCCCACAGCTGGTCCGGGTTCATCTCACCCAGACCCTTATAGCGCTGGATGTAGAGGCCACGCTTGGATTCCTTGATCAGCCACTCCAGTGCCTGTTCGAAGTTGTTTACCGGGTAGCGGCGCTCACCACGACGGATGTAGGCGCCCTCTTCCAGCAGATCCGCCAGGGCTTCGCCCAGGGCGATCACCTTGCCGTAGTCACCGGAGTGGAAGAAGTCGTAGGTCAGAACGTACTCGGACTCTACCCCGTGCTGACGCAGGATCAGCTTGGGCTGCCACATGTCACGCTCGGATTCCTCTTCCAGATCGAAGCGGTAGCTGGCCCCTTCCAGATCCTGATCGTTCAGCGCTGCCACCAGGCCTTCGGCCCACTGGGTGATGGCAGCCTTGTCTTTCAGATCTGCCTCGGTGATGGCCGGCGTGTAGATCAGCTGCTTCAGCAGGGACTCGGGGAAGCGACGGCTCTGACGAGCCACCACGGCCTCCACCTCACGGAACTGGTGTACCAGGCGCTCCAACTGCTCACCGGCGATACCCGGTGCATCGGTGTTGATGTGCAGGCCGGCGTTATCCAGCGCCAAGGTGGTGAGGTACTCGGTCAGGGCATCCTCATCCTTGATGTAGCGCTCCTGCTTGCCCTTCTTCACCTTGTACAGCGGCGGCTGGGCGATGTAGACAAAGCCACGTTCGATCAGCTCCGGCATCTGACGGTAGAAGAAGGTCAGCAGCAGGGTTCGGATGTGGGAGCCGTCCACATCCGCATCGGTCATGATGATGATGTTGTGGTAGCGGGTCTTCTCCGGATCGTACTCGTCGCGACCGATGCCACAGCCCAGGGCAGTGATCAGGGTCGCCACCTCCTGGGAGGAGAGCATCTTGTCGAAGCGGGCCTTCTCCACGTTCAGGATCTTACCCTTGAGCGGCAGGATGGCCTGGTATTTACGGTTACGGCCCTGCTTGGCGGAACCGCCCGCAGAGTCACCCTCCACAATGTAGAGTTCAGACAGACCCGGGTCTTTCTCCTGGCAATCCGCCAGTTTGCCCGGCAGACCGGCCAGGTCCAGCGCACCTTTACGGCGGGTCATCTCACGGGCCTTACGGGCCGCTTCCCGGGCACGGGCCGCGTCGATGATCTTGTTGACCACCATCTTGGCTTCCGCCGGGTTCTCCAGCAGGTACTCGGCCAGCTTCTCACCCATCGCCTGCTCTACCGCCCCTTTCACCTCGGAGGAGACCAGCTTGTCCTTGGTCTGGGAGGAGAACTTGGGATCCGGCACCTTCACGGAGATCACCGCGGTGAGACCCTCACGGGCATCGTCACCGGAGGCGGAGGTCTTGGCTTTCTTGCTGTAGCCCTCCTTGTCCATGTAGTTGTTCAAGGTCCGGGTCAGGGAGGCGCGGAAACCCGCCAGGTGGGTACCGCCATCCCGCTGAGGGATGTTGTTGGTGAAGCAGTAGATGTTTTCCTGGAAGCCGTCATTCCACTGCATGGCGATCTCGACCGCCGTGCCATCTTCCCGCTCGCTGTTGAAGTAGAAGATGTTTTGGTTGATGGCGGTCTTGTTGGTGTTGAGGAAATCCACAAACGCCTGGATGCCACCCTCGTAGCAGAAGTGCTCCTCTTTACCGTCACGCTCATCCACCAGGCGAATGGAGACACCGGAGTTGAGGAAGCTCAACTCACGCACCCGCTTCGCCAGGATATCGTAGTGGAAGGTCACGTCGGAGAAGATGGTCGGGCTGGGCCAGAAGCGGATGCTGGTACCGGTCTTGTCGGTATCCCCCACCACCTTAAGCGGCGCTTCCGGCTCTCCCAGGTGATAGGTTTGCTCGTGCACGTGGCCCTGACGACGGATGGTCAGTTCCAGTTTATCGGACAGGGCGTTCACCACCGACACACCCACACCGTGCAGACCACCGGACACCTTGTAGGAGTTGTCGTCAAACTTACCGCCGGCGTGCAGTACGGTCATGATCACCTCGGCGGCGGACACGCCCTCCTCCGGGTGGATATCTACCGGTACACCACGACCATCATCCTTGACCGACAGGGAGCCGTCGGAGTGGATGGTGATCACGATGTCATTACAGTAACCGGCCAGGGCTTCATCGATGGAGTTATCCACGACCTCGAACACCATGTGGTGCAGGCCGGTGCCATCATCGGTGTCCCCGATGTACATGCCTGGACGCTTTCGTACCGCATCGAGGCCTTTCAGTACCTTAATACTCGAGGAATCGTAGCTGTTTTCTGCCATTCGCCTGTCTCTGATTAATCTGCTTGTTCCGTAATCCGACCATGTTCCACGTGGAACTTCTTGTCCCATCGCACCATGGCCAACTGCTCTGGCTCAATGGCCGTCACAAACACCTGGTTACCGGTTTGCTGCAACTGTTCCAGCAGCAAGGTTCGACGTCCCTGGTCCAGTTCGGAGGCCAGGTCATCCACCAGGTAGACGCAGCGTCGCTGCTGCTGTTGGCCCAACACCACCCCCTGCGCAATCTTCAAAGCGCAGACCAGAAGCTTCAATTGCCCCCGTGAGAGGTTGTCTTGTGCCGGCAGTTTATCGACCCGCAAACGCAGGTCAGCCTTGTGGGGCCCTGATACCGTGTAACCCAGTTGAACGTCCCGCTCCAAACTCTGTTGAAGTAGCTGTTCTAGTTCAGTTTTTGTATCCCATCCCTGGCTAAAACTGACCTGGATCGGTACGTCGGGCAAAAACTGCCTTATTATACCCTCCAACGCGCCATTTAACGAATTTACCCAACGACTTCGGCGCTCGGTCAGCCACTGGCCATAGTGGGCCATCTGCTGGTCCCAGATTGCGATCTGCCGGGCCGGCGCCTGTTGACGTAATAGTTGGTTTCGCTGCTTCAGCAGCCGCCGGTATCGACTCCAGACGCCAATGAACTGAGGGTCGGAATGAAACGCCCCCCAGTCGATGAATTCCCGCCGGGCCTTGGGCCCATCCAACAACAGGGCGAAGCTCTCCGGGCTAATCAGTTGCAGCGGCAGTAGCGCGGCAAGATCAGACAGCCGCTGCGGCCGCTCACCATTGATGCGCACGTCGTTGTCGCCGTCCCGCTGGCGCTGAAGCCCCAGCCGGTCACCCTCGGATAAGCGGGTAAAGAGGGTAAACTGGGATTGGTCGTGGGCGATGCTGCGATGGGCCAGGTGGGTGCGAAAGGAGCGCCCCACGCTAAGAAACCAGATCGCCTCCAGCACGCTGGTCTTGCCGCTGCCATTGACGCCGTGGATCAGGTTCAGTCCGCCCGCCGGTTCGAGACTGGCGGACTGAATATTGCGAAAGTGCTGGATCTGAAGTCGGGAGAGGGCCATCAGAGACGCATGGGCATAACCACGTACATCGACTCTTCGTTGTCGCTGTTCTCAAACAGGGCACTGGAGTTGGGGCCCCCCAGGCTGATCTTCACCCGCTCCTCTTTCAGCGCATTGAGCACATCCAGCACGTAGGAGACGTTGAAACCGATCTCCAGCACGTCGTAGCCGTACTCCAGGTCCATCACCTCCTCCGCCTCCTCCTGCTCCGGGTTGTTGGCGGTGATGGTCAGCTTGTCGCTTTCCAGCAGCAGCCGCACCCCGCGAAACTTCTCGTTGGAGAGGATGGAGGCGCGGGCAAAGGCCTGGCGGAGCAATTCGCGCTCGGCCACCACGGTCTTGTCACCGTCCTTGGGCAGTACCCGGCGGTAATCCGGGAAGCGGCCGTCCACCAGCTTGGAGGTAAAGATGGCGTCCTTGGTGACGGCACGGATGCTGGAGTCGCCGATGCACAGGGTGATCTCAGCGGCCTCATCCTCGAACAGACGGGCCAGCTCCACCACCCCTTTACGCGGGACGATCACCTGCTTTTGTGGCAGGTCCATATCCAGGGTGCGGTGGCTCACTGCCAGACGGTGGCCATCGGTGGAGACGGTGCGCAACACCTGCCCCTCGGTCTCAAACAGCATGCCATTGAGGTAGTAGCGTACATCCTGGTGGGCCATGGAGAACTGGGTCGCCTCGATCAGCGACTTCAGCACCCCCTGGGCCAGGGTGAACTGCAGGTCGCCCTGCCAGTCGCCAATATCCGGAAACTCCTCCGCCGGCAGGGTGGCCAGCGAGAAGCGGCTGCGACCGGAGCGGATCAACAGGCGGTTGTCCTGCTGTTCGATGCGGATCTCGCTGCTGTCCGGCAGGCTCTTACAGATATCCAGGAACTTGCGTGCCGGCACTGTGGTACGACCGGGGCGAACCTCGCCCTCCAGTTGCACCTGCCCCACCAGCTCCACCTCCAGATCGGTGCCGGTGATCTTGAGCAGATCGCCGTTCACGTCCAGCAGCACATTAGCCAGGATCGGCAGGTTATGGCGACGCTCGACGGCGCCGGAAACCAGTTGCAGGGGCTTGAACAACGCGTCCCGGGAGATGGTAAATAGCATGCAGGGTTACCCTATCAAGATGACAAAGTTCGGATCAGATTAGCGTAATCTTCTTTGATGTCGTGGCTCTCTTCCCGCAGCTGCTCGATCTTGCGGCAGGCGTGCAGCACCGTGGTGTGATCGCGACCGCCAAAGGCGTCACCAATCTCCGGCAAGCTGTGGTTGGTCAGCTCTTTAGCCAACGCCATGGCCACCTGGCGCGGGCGGGCAACGGAGCGAGACCGGCGCTTGGACAGCAGGTCCGCCACCTTGATCTTGTAATACTCCGCCACGGTCTTCTGGATGTTGTCCACGGTGACCAGCTTCTCTTGCAAAGCCAGCAGGTCACGCAGTGCCTCACGGACGAAATCGATGGTGATCGGTCGCCCGGTAAAGTTAGCGTTCGCTATCACCCGATTAAGCGCCCCCTCAAGCTCTCGAACATTGGAGCGCAATCGCTTGGCGATAAAGAAAGCCACTTCGTCAGGCAGGTGGATGCTGCTCTCTTCCGCCTTACGCATCAGGATCGCCACCCGGGTTTCCAGCTCCGGCGGCTCGATCGCCACGGTCAGGCCCCAGCCGAAGCGGGACTTGAGCCGATCCTCAACCCCGTCGATCTCCTTGGGGTAGCGATCCGAGGTCAGGATGATCTGGTGGTTGCCTTCCAACAGCGCATTAAAGGTGTGGAAGAACTCCTCCTGGGAGCGATCTTTGTTGGCAAAAAACTGGATGTCATCGATCAGCAGGGCATCTACGCTGCGGTAGTAGCGCTTGAACTCAGCGATGGCGTTGTTCTGCAGCGCCTTCACCATGTCCTGTACAAACCGCTCGGAGTGCATGTACACCACCTTGGCGTTCGGCTTGTTCTTCATGATGCCATTACCCACCGCGTGAAGAAGGTGGGTTTTGCCCAGGCCAGTACCGCCATAGAGGAACAGCGGGTTATAGGCGCCGCCGGGGTTATCCGCCACCTGGCTGGCCGCAGCCCGGGCCAGTTGGTTGGATTTACCCTCAACGAAGTTATCAAACTGGTAGGTCAGGTTGATATTGGAACGGGCACTGCCCGCTTGCGGCGCGGCAGGGGCCTCCCGGACCGGGGCGGCCGGGGCCGGGCTGGCGGCGGTCGGCGGTGGCACCGGTCGGGTGGTCTCACCCATCGCCACCTTGGGCCGGGCTTCTGGCTTGCTGCCGATGTCGAACTGCAGGGTGGGTGCTTGATCGCCCAGCTCCTGGTGAAGAAAGCCTGTGATCTTGTTGAGGTATTTGTCCCGTACCCAGTCGAGTACGAAACGGTTCGGTGCGTACAGCACCAAGGTATCGCCGATCAACTCGGACTGCAGCGGTCGGATCCACAAGCTGAATTGCTGCGCCGGCAGCTCCTCCTGGAGCAGCGCCACACAGCGTTGCCATATCGGTACACTCACCGCTTTCTTCCCCAACACGATCACACAGTAAAGAGAGCTGATTTTACTCTTGTTGTGAGCGGATCACCATAGCCAAACGCAGGTTATCCCCAGATCCGATCCAGGATCCTCTTTACAGATCCGATCCTTAGATCGCCAGGATCGCTCAGCTCAAACCCTTGAACAATCTGGGCTGGAAAGGGATCGAAGAGATCTCTATAATCCCCGCCCGGCGGATCCGATCCCGATCGGGCTGTCTATATCTTGTGGTGAATACACAGTTTTATCCACAATAACTGGGTACTGAAATCATCCTGATAAATTCACCGCAAAATCATTTGACGGTGGTGGTCGATTTTTATTAGAATTCGGCCTCTTTTTGAACCGCCTGTGGGTTTCAAGCTTCACGCTTGACTCGGGCGTCTAAAGTTAATCTGTACAGTTAACTGGATACGGTAAAAAGCTATGAAACGTACTTTTCAACCGAGCGTACTGAAGCGTAAGCGTAACCACGGTTTCCGTGCCCGCATGGCCACTAAAAACGGTCGTCAGGTACTGGCTCGTCGTCGCGCCAAAGGCCGCGCTCGCCTGTCTGCATAATTCGTTATGCAAAGCGCCTCATCGGTGCGATACACCTTCGGCCGGGAGTTACGTCTGTTAACTCCCGGCGATTTTAAATCTGTCTTCGCGAATCCCGTCCGGGCCGCATCTCCCCAGCTCACCCTCCTCGCTTGCACTAACGGCAAAGACCACCCTCGTGTCGGTTTGACCGTGGCCAAAAAACACGTCAAAAAAGCCTGCCAACGCAACCGCATCAAGCGCGTAATCCGTGATAGCTTCCGCCTGCAGCAGCACCAGCTGCCGAACGTGGACATCGTGGTGATCGCCAAGAAAGGAGTCGATGAGATGGATAATGCCGATCTGCACAAACTGGCCGACAAGTTATGGCGCAAACTCTCTCGCCGCTTCAACGCCTGATGTTGGCCCCGATCCGGGGATACCAACGCTGGATAAGCCCGATGCTCGGGCCGCGTTGCCGATTTACACCCAGCTGCTCCCACTATGCCGTGGAAGCAATTTCTGAGCGCGGAGTGCTCTATGGGTGTTGGTTAGCTATCGTACGCATATTAAAATGTCACCCTTTGCACCCCGGTGGCCACGATCCGGTCCCCAAAGCCAAACAAGGCAGAGACTGAACACTTATGGAATCTCAACGTAACTTAATCCTTATCGGGTTATTGTTCGTCAGCTTTTTGCTGTGGCAAAACTGGCAAATCGATCAGAACCCACCGGCGGAGCCGGTTCAGGCCCAATCCGCCCCGGCGGTGAATGCCGATGTGCCACAAGCCACCCAATCCGGCGCAGTTCCTACTGCATCCGAGACCGTATCGGCCAACCTGATCCAGGTGCAAACCGATACCCTGAACCTGACCATCGACACCCAGGGCGGTGACGTCATCGCCGCCGCTCTGCCTCAACATAAGGTTGAGCAGGACAGCGACGAAGCACTGCAGATCCTGGAAACCAGTGGCAACTTTAACTACGTCGCTCAGAGCGGCCTGATCGGTGCCCAGGGCCCGGACAGCCAGCAACGTCCGGTGTACCAGGTTGAAGCCGCCGAGTACCAGTTGCAGGATGGTCAGGACAGCCTGGTGGTTCCGCTGCTGTTTACCGACGCCAACGGCATCCAGTTCGAAAAGCGCTTCACCTTTACCCGTGGCCAGTACGACGTCCGCATCGACTACGTTATCCGCAACCAGAGCGAGCAAAACGCCCAGGTGCAGATGTACGCCCAGTTGAAGCAGAGCCTGGGTAAGAATGAAGGCAGCATGTTCATGCCGACCTACCGTGGCGCCGCCTACGGCACTGCGGATACCCGCTACGAGAAGTACAGCTTCGACAAGATCCAGAAGGGCAACCTGGCCCAGCTGACCGAAGGCGGCTGGATCGCCATGCTGCAGCACTACTTTGTGTCTGCCTGGGTACCGTCCGCCACCGAGCGTAACGAGCTGTACACCCGCTTCATCAACAGCAACGAGGCGATCATTGGCGTCAAACAGGACAGCCACATCATCGCCCCGGGCACCGAGCAAACCCTGGGTGCCACCCTGTACATCGGCCCGAAAGACCAGGATGCCCTGTCTGCCCTCTCCCCCAGCCTGAACCTGGTGGTGGATTACGGCTGGTTGTGGTTCATCGCCCAACCGCTGCACAGCCTGCTGCAATTCCTGCACTCCCTGGCCGGTAACTGGGGTGTCGCCATCATCCTGATGACCCTGATCATCCGTGGTCTGATGTACCCGCTGACTAAGGCGCAGTACACCTCCATGGCGAAGATGCGCAACCTGCAGCCAAAGATCGCCGATCTGAAGGAGCGCTTCGGCGACGACCGTCAGCGCATGAGCCAGGCGATGATGGAGCTGTACCAGAAGGAGAAGGTGAACCCCATGGGCGGCTGCTTCCCGCTGCTGCTGCAATTCCCCATCTTTATTGCCTTCTACTGGGTACTGCTGGAAGGGGTGGAACTGCGCCACGCACCGTTCTTCCTGTGGATCACCGACCTCTCGGTCAAGGATCCCTACTACGTGCTGCCTATCCTGATGGGTATCTCCATGTTCGCCATGCAGAAGCTGCAGCCGACCATGGCCAACATGGATCCGATGCAGCAGAAGATCATGCAGTACATGCCGGTGATGTTCACCGTGTTCTTCCTGTGGTTCCCGTCCGGTCTGGTACTGTACTGGCTGATGGGTAACCTGGTGGCACTGGCTCAGCAGGTCTACATCTACCGTCAACTGGATGCCCAAGGGCTGAAATAAGCCGGGGTAACCCCACGAAAAAGGCGGCCTGCGGGCCGCCTTTTTGATCCCCGTGCCACAGTAGAAACAGTTACACTTGGCAAAAATTCCCAAAGAAACCGATATGACCGATCACAACGATACCATCGTCGCCCAGGCGACCGCCCCAGGCCGCGGCGGCGTCGGCATTGTCCGTGTCTCCGGCAAACAGGCGGAGCAGGTCGCTCAGGCCATCCTCGGCAAGATCCCGAAGACCCGCTACGCCGAATACCTGCCGTTTAAGGACGCAAAAGGTGAGATCCTGGACCAGGGCATCGCGTTGATGTTCAAAGGCCCCCACTCCTTCACCGGCGAGGACGTCCTGGAGCTGCAGGGCCATGGCGGTCCGGTGGTGCTGGACATGCTGATCCGCGCCATCCTCACCCTGCCCGGGGTACGTACCGCTCGCCCCGGAGAGTTCTCCGAGCGGGCCTTCCTCAATGACAAGATGGATCTGACCCAGGCCGAGGCGATTGCCGATCTGATCGAGGCCAGCTCAGAGCAGGCCGTTCGCAGCGCCCTGCACTCGCTGCAGGGGGATTTTTCTGCCCAGATCCACGACCTGGTGGAGCAACTGACCCGACTGCGGATCTACGTAGAGGCCGCTATCGACTTCCCCGAAGAGGAGGTGGACTTTCTCGCCGACGGTCGCATTGCCGCAGATCTGTCCGCAGTAAAGGCACAGCTGGGCCAGGTGCAGGACAGTGCCCGCCAGGGCGCGCTGATGCGGGAAGGGATGAAGGTAGTGATCGCCGGTCGGCCCAATGCCGGCAAGTCCAGCCTGCTCAATGCCCTGGCCGGACGTGAGTCCGCCATCGTGACCGATATCGCTGGCACCACCCGGGACGTGCTGCGTGAGCACATCCACATCGACGGTATGCCGCTGCACATCATCGATACCGCCGGCCTGCGCGAGGCCTCCGATGAGGTGGAGCGGATCGGCATTGAGCGCGCCTGGTCGGAGATAGAGCAGGCTGATCGAGTCCTGCTGATGGTGGATGGCACCGAGACCGAAGCCAGTGAGGCGGAAGCGATCTGGCCGGAGTTCATCCATCGCCTGCCCAAGGAGATGGGGTTATCAATCATCCGCAACAAGGCGGATCTCACCGGTGAGACGCTGGGAGAAAGCGAAGACCAGGGCACGCCTGTGTTTCGCCTTTCCGCCAAAACCGGTGAGGGTGTGGCGCCACTGCGACAGCATCTGAAAGCCTGTATGGGCTACCAAGGGACCGCCGAAGGGGGCTTTATGGCCAGGCAACGCCACCTGGAGGCCCTCGCCCAGGCAGCCCAACACCTGGAGCAAGGCGACGAGCAGCTGACGGTATTCCAGGCCGGCGAACTGCTGGCGGAGGAGCTGAGACTGGCCCAACAAGCCTTGGCGGAGATCACCGGTGAGTTCAGCTCCGATGACCTGCTGGGTCGGATCTTCTCCTCCTTCTGTATCGGCAAGTAACCCTGTTTTGCCTGAAGCCCCCGCACTAGCGGGGGCTTTTTTTATCCCTGCCTTAGTGCCGTATACTCGCCCCATAACCGCGAAAAAAGGAACATCACAATGAAGATCGCGTTGATCATTGGCACCACCATGGGGGGCGCTGAGGCGGTGGCTGATGAGCTTCAGCCACTGCTGGAATCCGCCGGCCATGAGGTCATCCCCTGCCTGGAGCTGGACAGCGAAGCGCTGCAACAGGCCCCGTTTTGGCTATTGGTCAGCTCCACCCACGGTGCCGGAGAACTGCCGGATAACCTCCATCCCTTTGCCGACTGGCTCGAGCAACAACAGGATCTCAGTGGCCACAGGTATGCCCTCTGTGGGATCGGTGATTCCAGCTATGACACCTTTTGTGGCGCGATTGATCGACTCGATCCGCTGCTGCGATCCAAAGGGGCGATCCCCGCTGTGGATAAGATCCTTATCGATGTACAACAGCTGGAACTCCCGGAAGATCAGGCGATCCAGTGGCTCAACAGCTGGCTGGATCGGATCGAAGCCTAACCCCGGATCGCCATTTGATCACAGGACCAACTCTGTTATACACAGATCAAGGATCTAACCACAGGGATCTGTGCATAAACTTGGATCCTGCTGTGATCAAACTGGCGATTAATCACAACCCTAATCCCACTGCGATCCGCCCTGTGTATAAGATCGCGATCTATCCACCGGATCCGATCGCGATGATCCCGTGAAGATCACAGCAATCGATCCAACACAAATATATGTATATAAAGGGATTTTGGTGGATTTCCACAGAGATCCTCTCCCTTAATAAAAGAAATAACAAAGGATCTTTAAATAGATCTTTTAAATATTAGGGATCGAGCGACGCCAAGGTTGGTCAAAAAGTACACTTTGTCTGGTGGTCAAGCGGTGATAGAATGCAGCGCTTTTTTGGTCCATGGGATACATAGGTAAGAGTCATGCAGGCGCAAGAACATTTTGACGTGATCGTGGTGGGCGGTGGCCATGCGGGGACGGAAGCGGCCCTGGCCAGCGCGCGCACCGGCAGCAAAACCCTGCTGCTCACCCACAACCTGGATACCCTGGGCCAGATGTCCTGTAACCCGGCGATCGGCGGGATCGGCAAAGGCCACCTGGTGAAAGAGATCGATGCCCTTGGCGGTGCCATGGCATTGGCCACGGATCGTTCCGGCATCCAGTTTCGTACCCTCAATGCCTCCAAAGGCCCTGCAGTACGGGCCACTCGCGCCCAGGCAGACCGAGCCCTCTACCGGCAGGCAATCCAGGACACCCTGTTCCAACAGGACAACCTGCAGATCTTCCAGCAGGGAGTGAACGATCTGATCCTGGAGCAGGACCGGGTCTGCGGCGTGATCACCGATGCCGGCATCCACTTTCGAGCCAACGCCGTGGTGCTGACCGTTGGTACCTTCCTCGATGGCAAGATCCACATCGGCCTGGATAATTACGGCGGTGGTCGTATCGGCGACACCAACGCGGTTAAGCTGGCGCACCGCCTGCGTGAGATGCCGTTCCGCATGGACCGGCTCAAGACCGGCACCCCGGCCCGCTTGGATGCCCGCAGTCTCGACTATTCGGTGATGCAGGAGCAGCCCGGCGATACCCCGACGCCGGTGGTCTCTTTTATTGGTGACCGGGCGATGCAACCGCGCCAGATCTCCTGCTACATCACCCACACCAACGAACGGACCCACGAGATCATCCGTGCCGGTCTGGATCGCAGCCCCATGTACACCGGGGTGATCGACGGCATCGGTCCACGCTACTGTCCGTCGGTGGAAGATAAGATCATGCGCTTCGCCGACAAGACCTCGCACCAGATCTTCGTCGAGCCGGAAGGGCTGAACAGCTTTGAGATCTACCCCAACGGGATCTCCACCTCCCTGCCCTACGACGTGCAGGTTGAGTTGATCCACTCCATCAAGGGGTTTGAGCAGGCCCGGATCCTCCGTCCCGGCTACGCCATCGAGTACGATTACTTCGATCCACGGGACCTCAAAACCTCGCTGGAGAGCAAGTACATCGACGGACTGTTCTTTGCTGGCCAGATTAACGGCACCACCGGCTACGAGGAAGCCGGTGCCCAGGGCCTGTTGGCCGGCCTCAATGCCGCCCGCCAGACCCGTGGCGAGAGCGCCTGGACCCCGCGCCGGGACGAGGCCTACCTTGGCGTGCTGGTGGACGACCTCTCCACCCTGGGCACTCAGGAGCCTTACCGCATGTTCACCTCACGGGCGGAATACCGTCTGCTGCTGCGGGAAGACAACGCCGATCTGCGCCTGACTGAGCTGGGTCGCACCATGGGGCTGGTGGATGATCACCGCTGGGCCCTGTTCAACCAGAAGGTGGAGGCGATCGAGCAGGAGCGTCAGCGCCTGCGCAGCACCTGGGTGCAGAAGGACAGCCCGGAAGCCGAGGTCCTCAATCCTCAGCTCAAGACCCCGCTGGCGCGGGAAGCCAACCTGGAGGATCTGATCCGCCGCCCTGAGGTCAGCTACGGCCAGCTTATGGCGGTGGAGAGCCTGGGCCCGGGCCTGGACCACACTGCGGCCGCGGAACAGGTGGAGATCCAGATCAAGTACGCCGGTTACATCGACCGGCAGAAGGACGAGATCGAGAAGGCTCGACGCCATGAGGGCACCGTGCTGCCGCTGGAGCTGGACTACACCGAGGTGAAAGGCCTGTCCAACGAGGTGATGGCCAAGCTTAACGCCCACAAGCCGGAAACCATCGGCAGCGCCTCCCGCATCTCCGGGGTGACCCCGGCGGCCATCTCCCTGCTGCTGGTCTACCTGAAAAAACAGGGCCTGCTACGCAAAAGCGCCTGATCATCATCATTCGATAACGCGGCGGGGCTTTTCATGCCCCGCCGCGCACTTCATAATGCAAAATTGAACTTCCGGAGGACAGCAATCGTGCTGGCTCAAAGACTTAGCGCCCTTATCGCCCAAACCAGCTTGGAAATCAGTCCGGCTCAGCAAAAGCAACTGGTTGAATTGGTTGAGCTATTGGATAAGTGGAATAAGGCTTACAACCTGACCTCGGTACGCGATCCCAACGAGATGCTGGTGCGCCACATCCTGGACAGCATCGTGGTGGGCCCCCACCTGGCGGGCCAGCGTTTTATCGACGTCGGCACCGGCCCCGGTTTGCCCGGGCTGCCACTGGCGATCTGTAATCCGGACAAAGAGTTTGTGCTGCTGGACAGCCTGGGTAAGCGGATCCGCTTTATCCGCACGGTGATCCACAAACTGGGGCTGACCAACGTCACCGCGGTGGAGAGTCGGGTCGAGGCCTACCAGCCGGAACTGGGCTTTGATGGGGTTCTCAGCCGAGCCTTTGCCTCGCTGGAGGACATGCTCAGCTGGTGCCATCACTTGCCCGCCCCCCATGGTCGCTTTTATGCCTTGAAGGGGCAACTGGACCCGGCCGAGTTGGCCGCCATCCCAGCCGGCTTCGCCGTACAAGAGTCCCATGCACTGCAGGTGCCGCAACTGGAAGGCCAGCGGCACCTGGTGATTGTCACTGCCCAGTAAACCGAGAATTGGAGAGCGCCCGTGGCCAAAATCATCGCGATAGCGAACCAGAAAGGTGGGGTTGGTAAGACCACCACCAGCATCAACCTGGCGGCGTCCATGGCGGCGACCCGACGCCGGGTGTTGCTGATCGATCTGGATCCCCAGGGCAACGCCACCATGGGCAGTGGCATCGACAAGTACCAGGTCTCTCATACCGCCTACGACCTGCTGGTGGAGGAAACCCCCGCCAGTGAGGTGATCCAGACCGAAACCACTGGCAAATACCACCTGATCGCCGCCAACACCGATGTGACCGCGGCAGAGATCAAGCTGATGGAGGTGTTTGCCCGCGAGCTGCGCCTGCGCACCGCGCTGGAATCGATCCAGGACCAGTACGATTACATCTTTATCGACTGCCCTCCCTCGCTCAACATGTTGACCGTCAATGCCTTGGGGGCCGCCGATGGCGTGGTGATCCCGATGCAGTGCGAGTACTACGCCCTGGAGGGGCTGACCGCGCTGATGGACACCATTGGCAAGCTCAAGCAGTTGATCAATCCCAAGCTCGAGGTGGAGGGGATCCTCCGTACCATGTACGACCCTCGCAACCGCTTGGCCAACGACGTCTCTGATCAGCTCAAGCAGCATTTCAGCGACAAGGTCTATCGCACCGTGATCCCCCGTAATGTCCGACTGGCGGAGGCGCCCAGCTTTGGTGCCCCGGCCATGTACTACGACAAGAGCAGCGCCGGCGCCAAGGCCTACCTGGCCCTGGCCGGTGAGATCCTGCGACGCCAGGAATCGGCGCGGATCACCTCGTTGGCAACCGAATAACCTGAAGAGGACGACCATGTCTCCGAAAAAACGTGGCCTGGGCAAAGGGCTGGATGCCCTGCTCGGCAGCAGCCAGGCCGTCGCGCAAGCCCCTAGCGTCGAATCCCCCAATGAACAGGACGGCGGTCTGCTCGAACTGCCGGTGGGCAGCCTGCGACCCGGTCAGTACCAGCCGCGCCGTGATATGTCCCATGAGGCGCTGGAGGAGCTGGCCGCCTCGATCAAGGCACAGGGGGTGATCCAGCCTATCGTGGTGCGTCAGCTGGCGGGCGACCGTTACGAGATCATCGCCGGTGAGCGTCGCTGGCGAGCCTCTCAGATGGCTGGCCTGGAGCGGGTGCCCTGTCTGCTTAAGCAGGTGGACGATAACGCCGTGGTGGCCATTGCCCTGATTGAGAACATCCAGCGGGAAGATCTCAATGCCATGGAAGAGGCGATCGCCCTCAAGCGTTTGACCGATGAATTTCAGCTGACCCATGCCCAGGTGGCAGAGGCAGTGGGTAAGTCCCGCACCACGGTCACTAACTTGCTGCGTCTGAACAACCTCAATGAGGAGGTGAAGACCCTGCTGGAGCATGGCGACCTGGAGATGGGCCACGCCCGTGCCCTGCTGGCGCTGGAAGGGGACGAACAGACCCTGGTGGCCCGTCAGGTGGTAGCCAAGGCACTGACCGTGCGCGATACCGAAAAGCTGATCCAGAAGCTGCAGAATCCCAAGCCGGCGGCCGAGGCCAAGGCTCAGGACCCGGACATCACTCGCCTGGCGGATCGCCTGACCCAGACCTTGGGGGCCGAGGTGGATATTCGCCATGGCAGCAAGGGCAAAGGCAAGCTCGTGATCAACTACGCAGACCTTGACCAGCTTGATGTGATCTTGCTCAAGCTCGACCCGCAATTGAACCAGCAAGACTAGGGGCCATCGGCCCCTTTTCCCCCTCTCTGAGCGTTAAAAAAGCCATCGCTGGCTCTGGGCTTACCGGCCCAGTCGCCAGCGATTTGAGCCCGCACCGGGCGTGGAAAAATCGGTTTTTGCGCCGCATCACAAAACATCGCGACTTTTCGCCTGCGCTCACGCTTAGCGGGGGTTCGTTTGGTTGCATCCAAACCTTAAGCCGGTATACTTTCGCATGCTTTTTGCGGTTAATTTTCCAGCCCTGTTGGAAGATTGCCAAAAACTGATGCGGAGCTTGAAGTATTGATTAGCAAATTAGCTCGCCAGCGACGGAATGCGGCCTATCGACTGGTACTTCTGCAGTTGGCGATAACCTTGCTAATGAGTGGTTTGGGTTACGTCATCTGGGAGAAAGAGATTGCCATGCTTGTAGCCAAAGGCGGGGCAATCGCTGTTCTTCCCGGATTCATATTCGCTTTCCTGGCGTTCTCTCAAGTTGGAGGGAAGGCCGCGAAAGAGGTACTTGGTGCCTTTTTCTTCGGGGAATCGATAAAGCTGATGCTAACCATGGTGCTCTTCACCTACGTGTTTGCCGTCACTGAGCTCAGCTCACCCGCTGCGCTCTTCTTCGGTTACGTCACGGCGTTGATGGCACATTGGGCAGCACCTTTGTTTTTTTCAACAAAAACAATGAGATGAATAATGGCTGCTACTCCAAAGGAATATATCCAGCACCATCTGACCAACTTGCAGGTCTGTGCCACCGATAGCGGTATCGGTTGGAACTATGCCTGTAAGGAAGCAGGGTTCTGGACTTGGCACGTCGATTCATTGCTGTTTTCGGTTGGCCTTGGTGTCCTCTTCTTGTGGCTGTTTCGCTCTGTAGCGAAAAAAGCCACCACCGGTGTTCCCGGCAAGCTGCAATGCTTTGTCGAGATGGTGGTGGAGTTTGTGGATGCTTCCGTTAAGGACGCGTTCCACGGCCGCAATAAACTCATTGCACCGCTGGCATTGACCATCTTCGTCTGGGTTTTCCTGATGAACCTGATGGATTTGATCCCAGTGGATTTCATTCCCGAGCTGATCATGCGCACGACCGGTGCTGATTACTTCAAGATCGTTCCTACGACCGACTTGAACATCACCGCTGGCCTGGCCATTGGCGTGCTGTTGATTGTTATCTTCACCAGCATCCAGGTGAAGGGAGTGAAAGGGTTTGCGAAAGAGTTGACGCTGCATCCGTTCAACCACCCGGTAATGATCCCGTTCAACTTCGTGCTGGAGACCGTTACCCTGCTTGCGAAGCCAGTCTCTCTGTCCCTTCGTTTGTTCGGTAACCTCTACGCAGGTGAACTGATCTTCGTTCTTATCGCCATCGTCTACACAGGCGGCGTGGTGGTCGGTTCCATGGGCGTGCTGCTGCACGTGCTCTGGGCCATCTTCCACATCCTGGTGATCGTGCTACAGGCCTTCATCTTTATGATGCTGACGATCGTGTATCTCAGCATGGCAAGTGAAGACCATTAAAATTTATTTTAAATAATTCAATAATTTATATCTGGAGACAATCATGGATATGACTTACATCGCTGTTGCTTTCCTGCTGGCTGCCTGTGCACTGGGTACCGCTTTCGGTTTCGCCATCCTGGGTGGCAAGTTCCTGGAGTCTTGTGCTCGTCAGCCTGAGATGGCCCCGACCCTGCAAACCAAGATGTTCATTATTGCTGGTCTGCTGGATGCCGTACCGATGATCGGTGTTGGTATCTCCATGTACATGCTGTTCGCCTAAGCCGATCCCCGATCCGCTTTCACGGGTTTTGCTCCGGCAAAACTTGAATTGGATTAAAGAGGAGATGCCGTTGTGAACATCAACGCGACCCTACTCGGTCAGCTGATCGCCTTTATCCTCTTCGTCTGGTTCTGCATGAAGTACGTATGGCCGCCGCTGATGGCTGCCATCGAAGAACGACAGAAGAAGATCGAAGACGGCTTGGCTAGCGCAGAGCGTGCAAGCAAGGATCTGGACCTGGCCCAAAACAAGGCGTCAGAGAAGATCAAAGAAGCGAAAGCACAAGCAGCGGAGATCATCGAGCAGGCCAACAAGCGTGGTGGTGCTCTGGTGGAAGAGGCCAAGGCGGAAGCCGAAGCCGTTCGCGCCAAGATCATCGCCCAAGGCGAAGCTGAGATCGAAGCTGAACGAAACCGCGCCAAGGATGAACTGCGCGCCCAAGTTGCTGTTTTGGCAGTAGCGGGTGCCGAGAAGATCCTCGAGCGTACCATTGATGCTGACGCGCACAGCGACATTGTCGATAAGCTGGCTCAAGAGCTGTAATACAAGGGAGAGGGCTAAATGTCTGAATTGACCACCATTGCTCGCCCTTACGCCAAAGCCGCTTTCGATTTTGCGGTGGAGAAGCAGGCGGTTGATCAGTGGGCACAGATGCTGGCCTTTTTGGCCGAAGTGGCGGTGAACGACACCGTTGCGGATCTGCTGTCCGGTCAGGTCAACCCGGAGCAACTGTCGGAGATTTTTATCAACGTCAGTGGCGAGCAACTCGACCTGCATGGCCAGAACCTGATCAAGGTAATGGCAGAAAATGGACGCCTGGTGGCGCTGCCCGCCGTTGCAACCCAGTTTGCGCTGATGCGCGACGAGTGGCTCCAGGAGGTGACTGCAGAGGTTCAATCTGCCACCGAGCTGGATGCCGAGCAACAGGCGACTATCGCAGCGTCTTTGGAAAAACGTTTGGCACGCAAAGTGAAGCTGAACTGCAGCGTGAACCCGGACCTGATCGCAGGGGTGGTCATCACCACTGGCGACATGGTTATTGACGGGTCGGTACGCGGCAAGCTCGGCCGCCTTGCCGACAAGCTGCAATCCTAATTTGGGGATTTGAGCATGCAACTGAATTCCACTGAAATCAGCGAACTGATCAAGAGCCGTATTGAACAGTTCAACGTTGTCAGCGAAGCTCGTAACGAAGGTACCATCGTTTCTGTAAGCGACGGTATTGTCCGCATCCACGGCCTGGCCGATGTGATGCAGGGCGAGATGATCGAGCTGCCTGGCAACCGTTATGCCATCGCACTGAACCTGGAGCGTGACTCCGTAGGTGCTGTTGTGATGGGTCCTTACGCCGATCTGGCGGAAGGCGTAAAAGTTAAATCCACTGGCCGTATCCTGGAAGTTCCGGTTGGCCGTGGCCTGCTGGGCCGTGTGGTAAACACCCTGGGTGAGCCGATCGACGGTAAGGGCCCCATCGACAACGATGGTTTCTCCCCCGTTGAGGTAATCGCCCCGGGCGTAATTGAGCGTGAAGGCGTGTCTCAGCCGGTACAGACCGGCTACAAGTCCGTTGACTCCATGATCCCGATCGGCCGTGGCCAGCGTGAGCTGATCATTGGTGACCGTCAGACAGGTAAGACCGCGATGGCGATCGATGCGATCATCAACCAGCGCGACTCCGGCATTAAGTGTGTGTACGTAGCGATCGGCCAGAAGGCCTCCACCATCGCCAACGTAGTACGCAAGCTGGAAGAGCACGGTGCCCTGCAAAACACCATCGTAGTTGTTGCCTCCGCTTCTGAAGCGGCTGCTCTGCAGTACCTGGCGCCCTACTCTGGTTGTTCCATGGGTGAGTACTTCCGTGACCGCGGTGAAGATTCCCTGATCGTATACGATGACCTGTCCAAGCAGGCCGTTGCCTACCGTCAGATCTCCCTGCTGCTGCGCCGCCCGCCGGGCCGTGAAGCTTTCCCGGGTGACGTTTTCTACCTCCACTCCCGTCTGCTGGAGCGTGCCTCCCGTGTGAACGCCGAGTACGTAGAGAAGTTCACCAACGGTGAAGTGAAAGGCCAAACCGGTTCTCTGACCGCTCTGCCGATCATTGAGACCCAGGCTGGTGACGTATCCGCGTTCGTACCGACCAACGTGATCTCCATTACCGATGGTCAGATCTTCCTGGAAACCGACCTGTTTAACGCCGGCCTGCGTCCTGCGGTAAACCCCGGTATCTCTGTATCCCGTGTAGGTGGTGCAGCCCAGACCAAGATCATCAAGAAGCTGTCCGGTGGTATCCGTACCGCGCTGGCACAGTACCGCGAGCTGGCCGCCTTTGCTCAGTTCTCCTCTGACTTGGATGACGCCACCCGTGCCCAGCTGGAGCATGGTGAGCGTGTAACCGAGCTGATGAAGCAGAAGCAGTACGCGCCGATGAGCGTTGCCGAGCAGGCTGTTTCCATCTTTGCGGCTGAGAAGGGCTTCCTGAAGTCCATCGAAGTGGCCAAGATTGGTGACTTCGAAGCCGCTCTGCTCTCCTACATGAACAGCGAGCACGCCGAGCTGATGAAGCAGATCAACGAGACCGGAAACTACAACTCCGACATCGAAGGTCAGCTGCAGTCTGCCATGGACAAGTTCGTTGCCACCCAAACCTGGTAACAGGTCAAGGAGAGTAAGAGATGGCTGTCGGCAAAGAGATCCGTACCAAGATCGCGAGTGTTCGAAACACTCAGAAGATCACTTCAGCGATGGAGATGGTGGCCGCATCTAAGATGCGTCGTGCGCAAGAGCGCATGAATGCCAGCCGTCCCTACGCTGATAGCATGCGTAAGGTGATCGGTCACATCGCGCAAGGCTCTCTCGAATACAAGCATCCTTACATGGTGGAGCGTGAGGTTAAGAAGGTGGGCTACATCGTAGTCTCCACCGACCGTGGCCTCTGTGGCGGTCTTAACGTCAATCTGTTCAAGCAGATGATGTTGTCCGCCACCGACTGGCAATCCAAGGGTGCCGAGGTGCAGTTCGCTGCCATCGGCTCCAAGGCTTGCCAGTTCTTCCAAGCCTTTGGCGGCGACGTAACCGCTCAGACCTCAGGCCTCGGTGATGAGCCGAGCCTGACCGATCTGATCGGTGCCGTGAAGGTGATGCTGGATGCCTACGACGAGGGCAAGCTGGATCGTCTGTACCTGGTGTACAACCAATTTGTGAACACCATGAAGCAGGATCCGGTGATCGATCAACTGCTGCCGTTGCCGAAGATCGACACACTCGATAAAGCCCACACCTGGGATTACGTCTACGAGCCCGACGAGCCGAAGCCGCTGCTGGATAAGCTGCTGGTTCGCTACGTCGAGTCCGTGGTGTACCAGGGGGTTGTCGAGAATGTCGCGTCCGAGCAGGCCGCGCGTATGGTAGCGATGAAAGCCGCTACCGATAACGCGGGTAACCTGATCGACGATCTGCAACTGGTGTACAACAAGGCTCGTCAGGCTGCGATTACGCAGGAACTGAGCGAGATTTGTGCCGGTGCCGCAGCGGTTTAAAGCAACGGTTTAGACAGAATCAGAGGAAAAATCATGAGCACAGGTACTGTTGTTCAGGTGATTGGCGCGGTTGTCGATGTGGAGTTCCCGCAAGACGCCGTTCCTCAGGTATACGACGCCCTGAACGTATCCAATGATGGCGCCAGCCTGGTGCTGGAAGTTCAGCAGCAGCTGGGCGGCGGCGTAGTCCGTACCATCGCAATGGGTGCGTCCGAAGGTCTGCGTCGCGGCCTGGAAGTAACCAACACCGGTAAAGCCATTGAGGTTCCGGTGGGCACTGCGACCCTGGGTCGCATCATGAACGTACTGGGTGAGCCCATCGACGAAGCCGGTGATATCGGTGAAGAAGAGCGTTGGTCCATCCACCGTGAAGCCCCGAGCTACGAAGACCAGTCCAGCGCCACTGAGCTGCTGGAAACCGGCGTTAAGGTAATTGACCTGGTTTGTCCTTTCGCCAAGGGCGGTAAGGTTGGTCTGTTCGGTGGTGCCGGTGTAGGTAAAACCGTAAACATGATGGAGCTGATCCGGAACATTGCGATTGAGCACTCCGGTTACTCCGTATTTGCTGGTGTAGGTGAGCGTACCCGTGAGGGTAACGACTTCTACCACGAGATGAGCGAGTCCAACGTACTGGACAAGGTATCTCTGGTATACGGCCAGATGAACGAGCCGCCGGGTAACCGTCTGCGCGTTGCACTGACCGGCCTGACCATGGCTGAGAAGTTCCGTGACGAAGGTCGTGACGTACTGTTGTTCGTTGACAACATCTACCGTTACACCCTGGCCGGTACCGAGGTATCCGCACTGCTGGGCCGTATGCCTTCTGCAGTAGGTTACCAGCCGACCCTGGCGGAAGAGATGGGCGTTCTGCAGGAGCGTATTGCTTCTACCAAGACCGGCTCCATCACCTCCGTACAGGCGGTATACGTACCTGCGGATGACTTGACTGACCCGTCCCCGGCCACCACCTTCGCCCACTTGGATGCGACCGTGGTACTGAGCCGTGATATCGCTGCCCGCGGTATCTACCCGGCGATCGACCCGCTGGATTCCAGCTCTCGTCAGCTGGACCCGCTGGTTATCGGTCAAGAGCACTACGACGTGGCTCGCGGCGTTCAAACCGTTCTGCAGCGCTACAAAGAGCTGAAGGACATCATTGCGATCCTGGGTATGGACGAGCTGTCTGAAGACGACAAGCTGACCGTAGCCCGCGCCCGTAAGATCGAACGCTTCCTGTCTCAGCCGTTCTTCGTTGCTGAAGTATTTACCGGTTCTCCGGGTAAGTACGTTCCGCTGAAGGAAACCATCCGTGGCTTTAAAGGCATCCTGGCCGGTGAGTACGATCACCTGCCGGAGCAGGCCTTCTACATGGTTGGTTCCATCGAAGAAGCCGTTGAGAAAGGCAAAAACGTTTAATCTTTCCGGGAGGAAGAGATGGCAATGACTGTTCACTTGGATGTCGTCAGCGCGCAAGAGAAGCTGTTCTCTGGCCTGGTAGAAACCCTGCAAGTGACCGGCTCCGAAGGTGAGCTGGGGATCCTGCCGGGTCACGTACCTCTGTTGACTGCCATCAAGCCCGGTATGGTTCGTATCGTCAAACAGCACGGTAAAGAGGAGCTGATCTACCTGTCAGGAGGTTTCCTGGAGGTTCAGCCCGATAACGTAACCGTGATGGCTGACGTTGCCGTTCGTGCGGAAGAGATCGACGTGGAAGCGGCCCGTGAGGCGAAGCGCGCTGCGCAAGAGCGCATCGCCAACGCCGGGGTCGACTTCGACTACGACGCAGCCATGGTTGAGCTGGAGAGAGCTCTGGCTCAGCTGCGTGTTGTCGAGACCATCCGCAAAGGACTGGGCAAGTAAGCGCAAACGCTTGTCACCAAAAAGGCACCCTTCGGGGTGCCTTTTTTATTGCCTGCCGTCTGGTCGCTGATCAATCCCCTCTCGCTGGGTATAATAACGTTCGAAATCAATCAACGAGAAAACCTGATGAAACTGGAAGTGGTTATCCTCGCGGCGGGGATGGGAACCCGGATGAAATCCAAGCTGCCCAAGGTACTGCACCCGGTGGCGGGCAAGCCGATGGTTCAACATGCCATCGACGCTGCGGCGCCACTGAACCCGCAACGGACCCACCTGGTTTACGGCCACGGTGCCGACCAGTTGAAGGCCGCGCTGAGCCACAACAGTGTCCAGTGGGCGCTGCAGGCGGAGCAGCTCGGTACCGGTCACGCGGTGAACATGGCCGATTGGGATGACGACAGCACCCTGCTGGTACTCTATGGCGATGTGCCGCTGATCCAGACCCAGACCCTGGAGCGTCTGCTGGCGGTGCAGCCTGACAACGGCATCGGCCTGCTTACCGTCACCCTGGACAACCCCACCGGCTATGGCCGCATTGTCCGCCAGCACGGCAAGGTGACCGCCATCGTTGAGCAGAAGGACGCCAATGCCGAGCAGTTGGCCATTACCGAGGTCAATACCGGTATCCTGGTGGCACCGGGCAAGGCACTGAAGCAGTGGCTGGGTAACCTCTCCAACGAGAACGCCCAGGGCGAATACTACCTCACCGATGTGATCGCCATGGCGGCCGCCGAGGGGGGAGTCGAAACCGCCCAGCCGGATTCCGCCATCGAGGTAGAGGGGGCCAACAACCGCTTGCAGTTGGCGGCGCTGGAGCGCGCCTTCCAGGCCCGTGCCGCCGAGCAGCTGATGCTGTCTGGCGTTACCCTGATCGATCCTGCCCGCTTCGACCTGCGTGGCGAGCTGACCACCGGCTCTGACATCACCATCGACGTCAATGTGGTGGTAGAGGGCAAGGTGACCATCGAGGATGATGTGCAGATTGGTGCCGGTTGTCTGCTGAAGGATTGCCATATTGGCAAGGGCAGTGTAATCAAGCCCTACACCATCGTTGAGGGCGCCTCCGTGGGTGAGGTGTGCAGTGCCGGGCCTTTTGCCCGTCTGCGTCCCGGCGCCGAGCTGGTGCACGACAGCCATATTGGCAACTTCGTCGAGATGAAGAAGGCCCGTCTTGGCCAAGGCTCCAAGGCCAACCACCTGGCCTACATCGGCGATGCCCAGGTAGGTAGCAAGGTCAACATCGGTGCCGGCACCATCACCTGCAACTACGATGGCGCCAACAAGCACCTGACGGTGATTGAAGATGAGGTGTTTGTCGGCTCCGATACCCAGCTGGTGGCTCCGGTGACCGTGGCCAAGGGTGCCACCATTGCTGCCGGATCCACCATCACCAAGGACGTTGGCGAAGGCGAGCTGGTGCTGACCCGTACCAAGCAGCGCCACATCAGCGGTTGGCAGCGACCGGTGAAGAAGAAATAACACCAAGGAGGCCATAGCCTCCTTTTTTATTGCCTCAAGTTCAGATCCTACCCGCCAATTTCGCTTCTTTGGCTTGATCTCTCTTGTTTTGTTTTTATACTTTCTAACTTTCGGTTCGAAAGATAATGATTCATGTCGAAACGTAACACCCAACAGCGCCGCCATAATATCGTTGCCCTGGTTAACCAGCAGGGCGAGCTTAGTGTGGACCGCCTGGCGCGGGAGTTCGCCACCTCCGAGGTCACTATTCGCAAAGACCTGGCGGCACTGGAATCCGCGGGGCTATTGCTGCGTCGCTACGGTGGCGCAGTGCCGTTGCCGACCGAGCTGGTAAGTGACGACCCGGCCCACAAGGTATCGCCCTTTAAGCAGGCCATCGGCCAGGCGGCCGCCAGCCAGATCCGCGACCACCAGCGCATCGTCATCGACAGTGGCCGCACCACCGCAGCCCTGATTGGACAGCTGGGCAGTAAGCGCGGACTGGTGGTGATGACCAACTCTCTGGACAGCGCGGAGGCGTTGCGGTCGCTGGAGCCGGAGCCCACCCTGCTGATGACCGGTGGGACCTGGGATCCTCACTCTGAATCCTTCCAGGGCCAGGTGGCGGAGCAGGTGCTGCGCTCCTACGATTTTGACCAGCTGTTTATCGGCGCCGATGGTATTGATGTGGCAAGGGGCACCACCACCTTTAACGAGCTGTTGGGCTTGTCCCGGGTGATGGCGGAGGTCTCCCGCGAGGTCAATGTGATGGTGGAGGCGGATAAGATCGGCCGTCGCATCCCCAACCTGGAGCTGCCCTGGGACCGGGTGACCCGATTGATTACCGACGACCGAGTAGATGACTCGGTGGTCAAACAGATTGAATCCCACGGCGTGCAGGTTATCTGCGCTGTCGTACAGCATTAAAAGTTTAGGAGCACCTATGTGTGGCATTGTTGGCGCAGTAGCGCAGCGTGATGTGGCGGAGATCCTGGTAGAGGGACTGAAGCGGCTGGAGTACCGCGGATACGACTCCGCCGGGGTAGCGATCCTGACAGCTGACGGTGAGCTGGGTCGCCTGCGTCGTCTGGGTAAAGTGCAGGAGCTGGACAACGCCCTGAACGAAACCCCGCTGGCCGGGGGCACCGGCATTGCCCATACCCGTTGGGCTACCCATGGTGAGCCGTCTGAGCGCAATGCTCACCCCCATCTCTCCAGCGACCGTGTTGCCGTGGTGCACAACGGCATCATCGAGAACCACGTTGAGCTGCGTGAGCATCTGAAAAGCGAAGGCTACACCTTCGCTTCAGATACCGACACAGAGGTGATCTGTCACCTGGTGCACCATGAACTGAAATCCCACGACACCCTGCTGGCGGCGGTTCAGGCCACAGTAAAGCAGCTGGAAGGCGCTTACGGCACCGTGGTGGTGGACCGCACCCAGCCCGAACGCCTGATCGTGGCCCGCTCTGGCAGTCCACTGGTGGTAGGCTACGGCGTGGGCGAGCACTTTGTCGCTTCCGACCAGCTGGCACTGCTGCCGGTGACCCGTCGCTTCGCCTTCCTGGAGGAGGGGGACGTGGCAGAGATCACCCGTCGTGAGGTGAACATCTTTGATGTTGATGGCAACCCGGTAACTCGCGAGGTGAAGGAGTCTGAGGTTAGCCACGATGCCGGTGACAAGGGCGAGTTCCGTCACTACATGATGAAAGAGATCCACGAGCAGCCGCTGGCGCTGCAGCGTACCCTTGATGGTCGTCTGGCCGGCGGTAAAGTGGTACCCGAGGCCTTTGGTGACAACGCCGCCGAGCTGCTGGCCAAGGTCAAGCACGTACAGATCATCGCCTGTGGCACCAGCTACCACGCCGGCATGGTTGCCCGCTACTGGCTGGAGCAGCACGCCGGGGTCTCCTGCAACGTCGAGATCGCCTCCGAGTTCCGCTACCGCAAGTCCCATGTGTTCCCGGACAGCCTGATCGTCACCATCTCCCAATCTGGTGAGACCGCCGATACCCTGGCCGCCCTGCGCCTGGCCAAGGAAATGGGCTACATGGCCAGCCTGACCATCTGTAACGTACCGGGCTCCTCGCTGGTGCGTGAGTCCGACATGGCCTACATGATGAAGGCCGGTGCCGAGATCGGCGTGGCCTCCACCAAGGCCTTTACCGTGCAGTTGGCGGCGCTGGCGATGCTCACCGGTGCCATCGGTACCCATAACGGCATGAGCGATGCTGCTGTTGCGGCGCTGGTCTCCAGCCTGCAGCAGCTACCGAGTAAGGTGGAGCAGGCACTGGGTCTGAACGACGCCATCGAGGCGCTGGCGGAAGATTTTGCCGATAAGAGCCATTCGCTGTTCCTGGGACGGGGTGATCAATACCCCATCGCCATGGAGGGGGCGCTGAAGCTCAAAGAGATCTCCTACATTCACGCCGAGGCCTACGCCTCTGGTGAGCTGAAGCATGGCCCCTTGGCGCTTATCGATGCCGCCATGCCGGTGATCGTGGTGGCTCCCAATAACGAACTGCTGGAGAAGCTGAAGTCCAACGTGGAGGAGGTTCGCGCTCGCGGTGGCCTGATGTACGTGTTTGCCGATGTGGACGCCCGCTTTGAAAGCGATGACACCATGAAGGTGATCCCGGTGCCGCATTGCGACGAGTTCATCGCGCCGATCATCTATACCCTGCCGCTGCAGCTGCTGTCCTACTACGTGGCGCTGATCAAGGGCACCGATGTAGACCAGCCGCGTAACCTAGCCAAGTCCGTGACCGTGGAGTAATTCCACCGGTTGGCGATAAAAAAAGCGCTGCTTAGGCAGCGCTTTTTTTGTGCCTATTCCGCGTCAGTGAGACGGAGAACGGGTTTCACATGGAACATCATGACGCAAAAAAGCGCAGCATCCCCTGCAGGAATCGCTGGGATTGAGGCGGACGCTCGAACGAGGCCAGCGCCTGCTCATAGACCGCCTCGCCAATCTGCTCCCTACGCTTGTCCGCCAGCGCCCGGTTGTAGCCGACCAGGAACTCGGGGTGACCCTGCACCGTCAGCACCCGGTCATCCAGGCCAAAACTGTAATGGGGGCAGAAGGCCGAGGTGGCCAGCAGCTGTGCGCCCGGCGGTAACTGCACCACCTGGTCCTGGTGGGATGACAACAGGTACAGCTCAGGATCGCTGTCCGCCAGGTAATCCGGTGCACCAGTGCGTCGGGTGGGGTAGCTGCCCATACCCCAGCCCCCAGGGTGTTTTGCCACCCTGCCCCCAAGAGCTTCGGCGATCACCTGGTGGCCGAAGCAGATCCCGGCTATTCGGGTGGGGTGTTTCTGGGCCTGCTGGATCCAGTCTTTGAGCTGCGCAATCCAGGGCAGCTCTTCGTAGGCGCTGTGGCGGCTGCCGGTGATGATCCAGGCAGACAGGCTGTCAGGTGCAGGTAGCTCGCTTGCCATGGCGTCGAACACCTGGAAGCGCAATCCATCGCTGAGCTCACTCAGGCCACGGATGAACATGTCGGCGTACTGGCCGTATTCGCTGGCCAGCTTGGGGTCGACCCGGTCGCAGTCCAGGATCCCGATCTCCATGGTCACTCCTTACTTCATGGTGGGCATAACAAAATCGGCCTGCTCTCGGGTGTCCGAGCGCGGCCAGCGGGCGGTGATGGTCTTCATCCGGGTATAGAAACGCACCCCATCACTGCCGTGCATATTGAGCGGGCCGAACACCGAGCGCTTCCAGCCACCGAAGCTGTGGAACGCCATGGGCACCGGGATCGGCACGTTTACCCCCACCATACCCACCTGGACCCGATGGGAGAAGTCCCGGGCCAGATCGCCACTTTGGGTAAAGATGGCGGTGCCGTTGCCGTACTGGTGTTGATTGATCAGCGCCAGCCCGGTCTCATAATCCGGCACCCGCACCACCGCCAGCACTGGCCCAAAGATCTCCTCCTGGTAGATCCGCATCGGTGGCTGGACCCGGTCAAACAGGGTGCCGCCAAGGAAGAAACCCGGGCCTGGCTGATGGCGGCCATCGACCACCAGCTCGGCCCCCTGCTCTATCCCCGACTCGATATAGTCTAGGATGCGGGATTTGTGCTCAGCGCTGATCACAGGCCCCATCTGGGCCTCCGGCTGCTGTGCCAGGCCGGGGCCAACCCGTAGCTCGGCCACCGCCGGCGTCAGCTTGGCTACCAGCTTGTCGGCGGTCTCATCCCCCACCACCATGGCCACGGAGATCGCCATGCAGCGCTCGCCGGCGGCACCGTAGGCGGCGCCCATCAGGGCACTGACCGTGCCGTCCAGATCCGCATCCGGCATCACCAGCATGTGGTTCTTGGCCCCACCCAGCGCCTGCACCCGCTTGCCATGGGCACTGGCGGTGGCGTAGATGTACTGGGCGATGGGGGTGGAACCGACGAAGCTGACCGCTGCCACCTCTGGGTGGGTCAGCAGGGTATCCACCACTGCCTTATCGCCATTGACCACATTAAACACCCCATCTGGCAATCCGGCTTGCTGCAGCAATGCCGCCAGTTCCAGGGCGACCCCGGGGTTCTTCTCTGAAGGCTTCAGAATAAAGCTATTGCCACAGGCCAAAGCAATAGGAAACATCCACATTGCCACCATGGCGGGAAAGTTAAACGGGGTGATCCCGGCGCAAACCCCTACCGGCTGCATCAGGCTGTGGCTGTCGACCCCACTGCCGACGTTCTGGCTGTGTTCGCCCTTTTGCAGGTGGGGGATGCCGCAGGCAAACTCCACCACCTCCAGCCCCCGCACCAGCTCACCGTGGGCATCCGACAGCACCTTGCCGTGCTCCTCGGTGATCATGGCTGCCAGACGGTCCTTGTGCTCCTCCAGCAGGGCCTTAAAGCGAAACAGGACTCTTGCCCGTTGCAGTGGAGCCTGGTTGCCCCACGCTACCTGGGCTTGCTTGGCCACGGCGATGGCCTGCTCCGCCTCGCTGGGTAACGACAGCCCAACCTGGGCGATGCGCTCACCGTTGGCCGGATTGAACACCGGCCCGTTGCGCTCGCTGGTGCTGGCCTGACGCTGGCCGTTGATGAAGTTGTCGATCTGACGCATAAAGCCTTCCTATTGGCCCTGAACCAGGGCATCCGCAAGCAGGTTAAACAGTTGGTCTATCTCCTCCCGCTCGATGATCAGCGGTGGGGAGAGGGCGATGACATCGCCGGTGACCCGGATCAGTGCCCCCAGCTCAAGGGCCTTGGTAAAGACGTTGTAGGCGCGCTTGCCCGGTGCTCCCGGCTCGGACGCCAGCTCCACCGCCCCCACCAGACCGTAGTTACGGATATCGATGACATTGGGCAGGCCACGCAGGCTGTGCAGGCCCTGCTCCCAGTAATCTGACAGGTCCCGGGCCCGGTCGAACAACTGCTCCTCCTGGTAGAGCGAGAGGGTGGCCAGGCCGGCGGCGGCCGCCACCGGGTGGCCGGAGTAGGTGTAGCCATGGAACAGCTCAATGGCGGGGCCACCGTGCTCCATAAAGGCGTCGTAGATGGCGTTGCGGACGAACACCGCCCCCATGGGGATGGTGCCGTTGGTTAGACCCTTGGCGCTGGTGATGATGTCAGGCAGGACATCGAACTCCTGCGCTGCAAAGGGGCTGCCGATACGACCAAAGCCGGTGATCACCTCGTCGAAGATCAGCAGGATATCGTGCTGATCGCAGATCTCCCGCAGGCGCTTGAGGTAGCCAACCGGTGGGATCAGTACGCCGGTGCTGCCGGCAATCGGCTCGACGATCACCGCGGCGATGTTGCTGCCGTCGTGCAGCGCGACGATCCCTTCCAGGGCGTTGGCCAGCTCTGGCTGGGCTGGCGGCAGGCCCCGGGTAAAGGCGTGGCGGTCGATATTGAGGGTATGGGGCAGATGGTCGACGCCGGTCAGCAACGAACCGAAGAACTTGCGGTTATTGGGGATCCCACCCACCGAGATGCCACCGAAGCCGACCCCGTGGTAGCCCCGCTCGCGGCCAATCAGCCGGGTGCGGCTACCCTGGCCTATCAATCGCTGATAGGCCAGGGCGATCTTCAAGGCGGTGTCCACCGATTCGGAGCCGGAGTTAGTGAAAAACACCCGATCCATCCCCGCCGGGGTGATCTCGGTCAGTCGGTGGGCCAGCTCGAACGGCAGTGGGTGGCCCATCTGGAAGGTGGGGGCAAAGTCCAGGTGGGCAACCTGCTGGCTGACCGCCTCAGTAATCCTGCTGCGGCCGTGGCCGGCATTGCAGCACCACAGCCCCGCGGTGCCATCCAGTACCGGCTTGTTGTCCTCGGTGTAGTAGTACATCCCTTTGGCGGATTTGAGGATCCGCGGGGCGGCCTTGAACTGCTTGTTAGCCGTAAAGGGCATCCAGAATGCCGACAGCGCCTCTGGGGCCGTGATATCCGTGACCGCTTTCATGCCACCTCCTCGGGCTCGTGACGATACCCTGATGGTTGGTTATTAAATTAAACAGCGGTGGGCAAAAAAAAGCGGCCTTGCCACTTCCTCAGCGGTTCCCTATCGACCCACCGCGTTATATGATATTTAACACTGAAAGAATAATATTAAACGGCAAATTCACGCAACCGTCCTGTTAACGAAATGTACGGACAGTGGGAAAGCACAGCATGGATATAGGTCAAAGGCTGCGGGCCATCCGCCTTGGCAGCGGGTTATCCCAGCGCGAGCTGGCAAAGCGTACGGGGGTAACCAACGGGTTCATCTCCCAGATTGAGAACAACGCCGTCAGCCCGTCGGTGTCGTCGTTAAAAAAGGTGCTCGATGGCATCCCGATCTCGCTGACCACCTTCTTTGACATGGCCGAGTCCCAGCCCAGCCAGGTGGTGTTTCGGGCCGAACAGATGCCGGACATTGGCTCGGAGTCGATCGAGTATCGCCTGGTGGGTCATAGCCTCAAGGGCCGTGCCATCGGCATGTTGAATGAATCCCTGGCCCCCGGTGCCGATACCGGCACCGACATGTTATGCCATGAGGGCGAGGAGTGCGGTGTGGTGATCGAGGGTGAGGTGGAGCTGACCGTGGGCGATGAGGTGTTCCTGCTGGGCCCCGGCGATGGCTACTACTTCGACAGTCAGCGCCCCCACCGTTTCCGTAACATCGGCAGCCAGCCGGCCCGCCTGGTCTCCGCCAATACCCCACCCACCTTCTGAATCTTGTTTATTTTACTAATCAATCGCCTTTACTTCGGTAAGGGCGTTGATTATGTTGGATCTTACGCATTCTGGCTGGGAGCCTGTTATGACTGTGCGAGATCGAACCCATTGGCACGCGGCGGCTTCTGCCCTTGCCCTACCCTCCAAGGCCTTCATCGATGGCCAGTTCCAGGCGGCGGCCAATGGCGCCACCTTTGATTGCATCAACCCCGCTACGGGTCAGCTGCTGACCCAGGTGGCCAGCTGCGATGTTGCGGATGCCGAGCTGGCGGTGGCGGCGGCGCGGCGCGCCTTCGAGCAGGGGGACTGGTGCCAACTGGCACCCACGGAGCGAAAGCGGATCCTGTGTCGCTGGGCCGATCTGATAGAGGCCCACATCGATACCCTGGCGCTGCTGGAAAGCCTGGATATGGGCAAACCCATCGGCGATGCACTGGGTTACGATGCGCCGGCCACCGCCCGGGCTATCCGCTGGCATGCCGAAGCGATCGACAAGCTTTATGACGAGGTGGCCCCGGTGGATCATTCCGCCCTGGCGCTGGTCACCCGGGAGCCGTTAGGGGTAGTGGCGGCGGTGGTGCCCTGGAACTTCCCATTGGTGATGGCCGCCTGGAAGCTGGGGCCGTCACTGGCCACCGGCAACTCGGTGATCCTCAAACCTTCGGAGAAATCCCCGCTAGGCGCGTTGTTCCTCGCCTCGCTGGCACAGGAAGCGGGCCTGCCGCCGGGAGTCTTCAATGTGCTGCCGGGCTTTGGCCATACCGTGGGCGAGGCGCTGGCGATGCACATGGACGTGGATTGCATCACCTTCACCGGCTCCACTGCCGTGGGTAAGCATCTGCTGGAGTGCGCCGGGCGCAGTAACATGAAGCGGGCCTTTATGGAGTGTGGCGGCAAGAGTGCTCACATTGTTTGTGCCGACGTGGCGGACATGGACAAGGCCGCCGCCACTGCCGCGGCCGCCATCTTCTACAACCAGGGCGAGGTCTGTACCGCCGGCTCCCGCCTGTTGCTGGACCGGGCCATTGCCGCCCCGTTCATTGAGCGGCTGAAGCAGCAGGCAGAACAATGGCAGCCGGGCGACCCGCTGGATCCCAACAGCGCCATGGGGGCCATCGTTGATGAAGCCCAGATGCAGCGGGTATTGCGCTACATCGAGATTGGCCAGGCCGAAGGCGCTACCCTGTTGTGCGGCGGTAAGGCGGTGCGCCAGGACAGCGGCGGCTACTTTATCGAGCCCACTATCTTCACCGACGTCACCCCCAATATGACCATCGCCCAGGAGGAGATCTTTGGCCCGGTGCTGGTGGTGCTGAGCTTTGATGGCATCGACCAGGCGGTGGCCATCGCCAATGACAGCGACTACGGCCTGGCAGCCGGGCTCTGGACCAGCGACATCAAGACCGCTATCCAGGGCTCCCGGGCGCTGCGGGCCGGTACGGTGTTCGTCAACAACTGGGACGGCGGTGACATGACCATGCCCTTTGGCGGCTACAAGCAGTCGGGCAATGGTCGGGACAAGTCGCTCCACGCCATGGAGAAATACACCGAGCTGAAGAGCACCTGGATCGAGCTCTAGCGCAGCATCAACAGAAACGCCCCGCCGATTGGCGGGGCGTTTTTTGTTGGTTGTACTCAGGACTGGTAGCTGCGGGCTGCCTCCGCCAGCTCCTGCTGGCGGCGCTTCTCCTGCCGGGCCATAAACCACCAGCCGATAAAGGCGGCGGTGGCCACCGTCAGGATGATCAGGGTCGCCAGGGCGTTGATCTTGGGGCTGACCCCGAGCCGCACGCTGGAGAACACCACCATCGGCAGGGTGGAGGCACTGGGGCCGGAAACGAAACTGGCGATCACCAGATCATCCAACGACAGGGTAAAGGCCAGCAGCCAGCCGGCTGCCACCGCCGGCATGATGGAAGGCAGGGTGATCAGGAAGAACACCTTGAACGGGGTGGCGCCAAGATCCTGCGCTGCCTCCTCGATGGAGGCGTCCAGCTCCCTCAATCGGGCACTGACCACCACCGCCACGTAGGCGGAGCAGAAGGTGGTGTGGGCGACCCAGATGGTAAGGAAGCCCCGCTGGGTTGGCCAGCCGAGGGATTGCGCCATGGCGATGAACAGCAGCAGCAGCGACAGCCCGGTGATCACCTCCGGCATCACCAGCGGCGCGGTGATCATAAAGGCGAAGGGCGACTCGCCACGGAAGCGACCGATGCGGGTGAGCACAAAGGCCGCCACGGTGCCGATCACCACCGCGGCGGTGGCCGCAGCCAGGGCGATCAACAGGCTGAGCTTGATGCCGTTCATCATCAGCGCATCCTGGAACAGCTTGCCGTACCACTCGGTGGAAAAGCCGGCCCACACCGTCACCAGCCGGGAGCTGTTAAAGGAGTAGATCATCAGGATCAGGATCGGGCCATAGAGAAACAGCATCGCCAGCCCGAGGGTAATGGGCCGCATTGGCGACTTGCTGACCGGAATAGGGGTCATGCTCTGCCCTCCAGCTCTTTGCGTTGATAGTGGTGGAACCAGAGGATGGGGATGGTCAGCAGCAACAGCATCACCACCGCCACCGCCGAGGCCACCGGCCAGTCACGGTTATTGAAGAACTCCTGCCACAGCACCCGGCCAATCAGCAGCGAATCGGGACCGCCGAGTAGCTCGGGGATAACAAATTCCCCCACCGCCGGGATAAACACCAGCATCGAGCCGGCGATGATGCCACCGCGGCACAGCGGCAGGATCACGTTAAACAAAATGGTGACCGGTTTGGCCCCCAGGTCCTGGGCCGCCTCCACCAGGGAGTAGTCGATCTTCATCAGCGCGCTGTACAGCGGCAGGATCATAAACGGCAGGTAGGCATAAACGATGCCGATGTACACCGCTATCGGCGTGTGCAGGATCTGCAGTGGTTGTTCAATCACCCCGGCCCAGAGCAGCAGGTTGTTGAGCAGCCCGTTATTCTTGAGGATGCCAATCCAGGCGTAGATGCGGATCAGGAAACTGGTCCAGCTGGGCAGGATGATCAGCATCAGCAGCAGGTTGCGGGTGGCTGGCCGGGAGTGGACGATGGCCCAGGCGATGGGGAAGCCCATCAGCAGACAGAACAGGGTGGAGTGGGCGGCGATCTTGACCGACTGCAGGTAGGAGTCGAAGTAGAGATCGTCCTCGAACAGGTAGTAGTAGTTGCTGATGTTCAGCACCAGCTGCAGCTTATCGTCGGCGAAGGTGACCAGCTCGCTGTAGGGCGGGATGGCGATCTGCGCCTCCGACAGCGAGATCTTGAAGACGATGGCAAAGGGCACCAGGAAGAACAGCAGCAGCCAGCTGTAGGGCATCAGGATGACCGCAAAGCGGCCGTTGAGGATACGACGCCGGAACGAGCGGCCGAAGTTAGCCAGGGCTCTCATAGCGCCAACACCATGTTGCTGTCCGACTCCCAGCTCAGCCACACCTTCTCTTCCCACTTGGGCAGGTTCTTGCGGTAGCGTGAGCTGTTGGGCAGCGTGGCGATCACCTTTTTGCCGCTGTCGAGGCGGACATGGTAGATGGACTGGCCACCGAGGTAGGCAATATCTTCCACCGTGCCACTGCAGCTGTTGGGCTGGGTCGGCAGGGATTGATGACTCAGGGTGATCTTCTCCGGGCGCACCGCCACAGTCAGGGCGCTGCCGATGTTACCGGCGACGCCATGGGCCAGGTGCAAGGGCTGCAGCAGGTCTTGGCTTTCCACCAAGGCACTGTCGGCGTCGGTTTGGCTCAGGTTACCCTCGAACAGGTTGACCGAGCCGATGAACTCAGCGCTCATGCGACAGTTGGGGTGTTCGTAGATCTCCTCCGGCGACCCCACCTGCACCAGCTTACCCTGGTTCATGATGGCCACCCGCCAGGCCATGGTCATCGCCTCTTCCTGGTCGTGGGTTACCATCACACAGGTCACGCCGACCCGCTCGAGGATATCCACCACCTCCAGCTGCATCTTTTCCCGCAGTTTTTTATCCAGTGCCCCCATGGGCTCGTCCAGCAGCAGCAGCTTGGGCCGCTTGGCCAGGCTGCGGGCCAGGGCAATGCGCTGGCGCTGACCGCCGGACAGTTGATGGGGCTTGCGCCGGGCGTACTGGCTCATGTCCACCAGTTCGAGCATCTCCTTGACCCGACTGGCGATCTCTTCTTTGGGCAGCTTGTCCTGTTTGAGCCCGAAGGCGATGTTGTCCCATACCGACATATGGGGAAACAGGGCATAGGACTGGAACATCATGTTGACCGGACGCAGGTGCGGCGGGATCCCCGCCAGGTCCTGGCCGTCCAGCAGGATCTGGCCGGCGCTGGGTGTTTCGAACCCGGCCAGCATCCGCAGCAGGGTGGACTTGCCGCAGCCGGACGCCCCCAGCAGGGCGAAGATCTCGCCCTGGTCTATGGTGAGGCTGACATCATCGACCGCCGGGATCCCATCAAAGCTTTTGCCGACGTTGCGGATCTCCAGCAAGGGTTTGCTTGGTTTACCGGCCGCGCCGGCCGGTTGCGTTGTTGCCACTTCCACTGCGGCCATCTCGGACTCTCCATGAAGAAGTAGCACCAGAAAAACGGTTTGTTACCCCCCCAGGTCCCAACCCGTACCGCTTTCTGGTACTGACTACTGGTTACAGGGTGTTAGTTACCCTTTTTGATTCGGTTCCATGACGAAGTGAAGGCACGGCTCATCTTCGGCGGGGTGATCTTGGCGCTCCACAGCTTGGCTTCCAACTCAGCCGGCGGGTAGATCCCCGGGTGGCTGGTGACCTCTTCGTCGATCTCTGCCTTGGAAGCCGGGATGGCGTTGGCGTACCAGACGTAGTTGGAGATCCCGGCCATCACCTCAGGCTGCATCAGGTAGTTGATGAACTTGTGGGCGTTCTCCGGGTGCTTGGCATCCCGAGGAATGGCCATCAGATCGAACCAGACCAGGGTGCCCTCTTGCGGGATCACGTACTCTACGGTGATGCCATTCTCCGCCTCGGCGGCGCGATCGGAGGCCTGCAGCACGTCACCTGACCAGCCTACCGCCAGGCAGATGTCGCCGTTGGCCAGGTCGTTGATGAACTGGGAAGAGTGGAAGTAGGTGATGTAGGGGCGTACCTGCATCAGCAGCTCTTCCGCCGGCTTGATGTCCTTGGGGTTGGTGGAGTTGGGATCCAGTCCCAGGTAGTGCATGGCGGCGGGGATCACCTCGGTGGGTGCATTAAGGAAGGCAACACCGCAGTCCAGCTTGCTGATCAGCTCCGGCTTAAACACCAGGTCCCAGCTGTTGACCTCGTAGTCGTCACCCAGACGCGCCTTGATGGCATCGACGTTGTAGCCCAGTCCGGTGGTGCCCCACAGGTAAGGCACGGCAAACTGGTTGCCCGGATCCTTGTCCAGCAGCAGCTCCATCAATCCGGTGTCAAGATTGGCGTAGTTGCTGAGTTGGGCGCGGTCCAATTTCTGGAAGGCCCCGGCCTTGGCCTGACGGCCCATGAAATCGCTGGAGGGGACCACCAGGTCGTAACCGGAGTTGCCGGTCAGCAGCTTGGCCTCCAGTACCTCGTTGGAGTCGAACACGTCGTACACCACCTTGATGCCGGTTTCCTTCTGGAAGTTGGCGATGGTGTCCTCGGCGATATAGTCAGACCAGTTGTAGACGTGCAGCACCGGCTCTTCCGCTGCTAGTGCACCGGCACTGAGCAGGGCGGTGAGCCCAAACAGGGCAGCGCGTTGGGTTTCCTTTCCTTGCATGGGGTTCTCCCTCGTAGTTGATGTCAATCCATGAGCTCAACGTTGCAAAGACCGCCACGTATCGTCGAGGCTCTTGCGAGCAGTCGCCACCAGCTGATCCACTTCGGTGCGGGTGATGATCAAAGGCGGTGCAATGATCATGGTGTCCCCCACTGCCCGCATGATCAGGCCATTGGCAATGCAGTGTTCCCGGCAGACCATGCCCGCTTCCTTATCCTTGTGGAAGCGGGTCCGCGGGACCTTGTTCTCTACCAGTTCTAAAGCAGCAACCATGCCGATCCCGCGGGTTTCGCCGACAATCGGGTGATCCGCCAGGGTGGCCCACTGCTGCTGTAGGTAGGGGCCGATCTCATCGCGCACCCGGGTAACGATGTCCTGCTCCTGCATCAGCTTGATGTTGGCGATGGCCGCGGCGCAGGCCGCCGGGTGGCCGGAATAGGTAAAGCCGTGATTGAACTCGCCCCCCTGGCTGAGCAGGCCTTGCGCCACCCGATCGCTGACTGCCACGGCACCCAGTGGCAGGTAGCCGGAGGTGATCCCCTTGGCCATGGAGATCAGGTCCGGCTCGATGCCGTAGTACTGGCAGCCGAACCAGTGGCCGGTACGGCCAAAGCCGCAGATCACCTCATCACTGATAAAGAGGATGTGGTACTGGTCGCAGATCCGTTTGATCTCCTTCCAGTAGCTGTCCGGGGCGATGATCACCCCACCGGCGCCCTGGATCGGCTCGGCGATAAAGGCGGCAACGCGATCCTCACCCAGCTCCAGGATCTTCTGCTCCAGCTGGCGGGCGCGCTCGAGGCCAAAGGTTTCCGGATCCTGGTTGCCACCCTCTTCGAAGTGGTAGGGCTGATCGATGTGGCAGATGTCCGGGATTGGCAGGCCACCCTGCTGATGCATCGGCTTCATTCCGCCCAGGCTGGCACCGGCCATGGTGGAGCCGTGGTAGGCATTATGGCGGCTGATCATCACGGTCTTGTCCGGTTTGCCCTGGCTGGCCCAGTAGTGGCGCACCATGCGGATCACCGTGTCGTTGCACTCCGAGCCGGAGCCGGTGTAGAACACCCGGTTCATATGGGCTGGCAGCACCTGGGCCAGCAGCGCCGACAGCTCGGCGGCGGTGGGGTGGGTGCTCTGGAAGAACAGGTTGTAGTAGGGCAGCACCTTGAGCTGCTCGGTGATGGCGTCGATCACCGCCTGCTGACCGTAGCCCATGTTGACGCACCACAACCCGGCCATGCCATCCAGGGTCTTGTGGCCCTCGGAGTCATAGACGTAAACGCCCTCGGCGTGGGTGACGACCCGGCTGCCTTTCTGCCCCAGTGCCTGGTTATCGGTAAAGGGGTGTAGATGGTGGGCAGCATCCAGTTGCTGCCAGGATTGGGTCTGTTCGGTCAATCCAGTCATGGTGCACTCCGTGCGTTAAACGTTCAGCAGCAGGTATTCCCGCTCCCAGGAACTGATCACTTTGGAATAGGTTTCGTACTCTTTGCGTTTGACGGCGACGAAGGCCTTCACAAACCGCTCGCCGAGGATCTCCGCCAGGGGCTGGCACTCCTCCAGGGCGATCAGGCTGTCCTCCAGGGTGCGGTTGAGGGCAAAGGGCTGGTCGTAGGCGCTGGTGGTCAAGGGATCGGTGGGGTTGAGCTGTTCGATCATCCCCAGGTAACCACAGGCCAGGCTGGCAGCGATGGCCAGATAGGGGTTGGCGTCGGCGCCGCCGAAGCGGTTCTCTACCCGGCGGGCGTTGGCCGGGGATTCCGGTACCCGCAACCCGACGGTACGGTTATCGACGCCCCAAGCCACGCTGGTGGGGGCACTGTCGCCAAACTGCAGTCGACGATAGGAGTTCACGTTGGGAGCGAAGAAGGCCATGGCGTTACGGGAGTACTTCTGCATGCCGCCGATGTAGTTGAGGAACAGCTCGCTCATCTCCCCCTGTTCGGTGGAGAAGATGTTATTGCCGGCCTGGTCCACCAGGCTCTGGTGGATGTGCATGGAGCTGCCTGGCTCCTCCTCCATCGGCTTGGCCATAAAGGTGGCGTACACCTTATGGCGCAGTGCCGCCTCGCGCATGGTGCGTTTGAACAGGAACACCTGATCGGCCAGCTCCAGTGCATCGCCGTGGAGGAAGTTGATCTCCATCTGCGCGGCGCCCTGCTCATGCACCAGGGTATCCACCTCCAGTCCCTGGGCATCGCAGAAGTCGTACATCTCCTCGAAGATAGGGTCAAACTCGTTGACCGCATCGATGGAGAAGGATTGTCGTGCGGTCTCGGGCCGGCCGTTGCGACCGATGGGCGGCTCCAGTGGGTAGTCCCAATCCTCGTTGGTCTTAACCAGGAAAAACTCCACCTCCGGTGCCACCACCGGGGTCCAGCCCTTGTCCTGGTAGAGGCCCAGCACCTTACGCAGTACCGCGCGGGGTGAGATGTCCACCGGGTTGTCGGCGGTGTCGTAACAGTCGTGGATCACCTGGCCGGTGGGCTCGCCGGCCCAGGGCACGAAACGCAGGGTGTTGGGGTCGGGCACCAACACCATGTCTTTCTCGATGGGATCGATCATGTCATCGTCATCCGGCCAATCGCCGGTGACGGTCTGGACAAAGATGCTTTCGGGCAGACGCATGCCCCGCTCTTTCAGGAATTTGTCTGCTGGAAGGATCTTACCGCGAGCGTTGCCGGTAAAGTCCGGGATCAGGCACTCCACCTCGGTGATCTTGTGCTCCTTCATCCAGGCCCGGATCCGCTCCATGTTTACCCGATGCATCGTTCCCCCCGCCTGGCTGCCAGGCGCCTTGAATCTTGTTTATTAAACTAAATGCACTGCCGCGTTGCATGCAGTAGTTGCGCTCATTTTTGGCACGGGTTATGGTCGATGTCAATAAACGGGTGTTTATTAAAGTAAAAGTAATCAAGGCGGTTTTGCGACGCATTTCCGGATATATGCCGCCATTGTTTTAATATGCTAAACACCTCGTGCGCTGGAACCGATACAGAATCGCGCGCCGTGGCGGTCAAAGGAGCGTTCAACTTGGCTAAACACTTGAACCTGGTTGGTGAGGAGGGCAATCACGCCTCTCCGGAGCATTTTTTACAGCAGCACCCGGAGCTGGCGGCCATCGATCTGGTGCTGCCTGACATCAACGGCGTGTTGCGGGGAAAACGGATCCTGCCATCGCAGTTGGACAAGGTGGCCAAAGAGGGGGTGTGTCTGCCTGCCTCGGTGTTTGGCCTCGACATCACCGGCGAAACCGTGGAAGAGACCGGGTTGGGGTTCTCCAGTGGCGACAGCGACCGCCGCTGCTACCTGGTGCCCGGCAGCCTGTGCCTGGCACCCTGGCACGATAAACCCATGGGGCAGGCGATGCTGACCATGGTGGACAACGACGCCAGCCCCTACGGCGCTGAGCCTCGCAACGTGTTGGCCCGGGTGGTGGAACAGATGCAGGCCCTGGGCTACACCCCCTGCATTGCGGTGGAGCTGGAGTTCTACCTGGTGGACCAGGAGCGTAATGAAGAGGGGGCGCTGCAGCCGCCACTGACGCCGGATGGTCGCACCCGGGCAGCCGCGACCCAGGTTTATTCGCTGGACGATCTGGATCAGTTCGAGGGCTTCCTGGATGAGGTTAATGCGGTGTGCCAGCAGCAGGGCATCGCCGCCTCCAATGCGGTGGCCGAGTATGCTCCTGGCCAGTTTGAGATCAACCTGCTGCACCTGCCGGACGCAGTAAAGGCCTGCGATCAGGCCGTCATGCTTAAGCGTGTGGTCAAAGCGGTAGCCGCCAAATACGGTTATGGCGCCACCTTTATGGCCAAGCCGCACCAGGAGCTGGCGGGCTCCGGTTTGCACCTGCACCTGAGCCTGCTCGATGGCCAGGGAGCCAACCGCTTCGCCAGCGATGAGAGCCTGTTAAAGCAGGCGGTGGCGGGCATGCTGGCGCTGATGGGGGAAAGCGAACTGCTGTTTGCACCCCATGCCAACAGTTACCGTCGCATGCAGCCGGACATGTTTGTCCCCACCCTGCCCTGCTGGGGCTACGACAATCGTACCGTGGCGCTGCGGATCCCCAATGGCAGTCCGGCGGATACCCGCATCGAACACCGCCTGGGTGGGGCCGACGCCAACCCCTACCTGGTGGCCGCGGCGGTGATCGCCGGTGCCCTGCATGGGCTCAGCCAGCAGCTGCAGCCGCCGGCTCCCATCGAGGGTAACGCCGGTGATGCCAAGCTGGAGGCCCTGCCCTGTCGCTGGCAGGCCGCAGTCGACGGCTTTGCGGCGGCCGAGCACCTGCCTGCCTACCTAGGCAGCGACTTCTGCCAGGTCTATCAACAGGTCAAGCAGGCAGAGATTGACCGCTTCGAACAACAGATCACGCCACTGGAACTGCAGTGGTATCAGAACACCATCTAGCGAGCCACTATGACCTCAGAACAGCACGCCGACTCCTACTATGCCGCCAGTGCCCAGGGCATTGCGACCCACCCTGCCCTTGAAGAGGAGCTGACCGTCGATGTCTGCGTGGTGGGCAGTGGCATCACCGGCAGCGCTGCGGCTCTGGAGCTGGCTCAGCGCGGCTATAAAGTGGCGGTGCTGGAGGCCAAACGGGTTGGCTGGGGCGCGTCCGGGCGCAGCGGTGGCCAGCTGATCTTCGGCTACGCCGCCGAGCAATCAACCCTAACCAAGCTGGTGGGGCCGGACGATGCCCGTAAGCTGTGGACCATTGCCGATGAGGCGGTCAGCCAGACCAAGCAGCGCATCGCCGAGCACCAGATCCGCTGTGATCTGGCCGAGGGCCACTTCCATGCCGCGGTCAAACCCCGTCACATGAATGAGCTCAAGCAGTGGCACCAAGAGCTGACTGAACAGTACGGCTACGAGAGTGTCGAGATCTGGGATAAGTCCCGACTGGAGCAGCAGTTGGGTTCAGAGGCCTACCTTGGCGGGCTTTACGACAGCAACTCCGGCCATCTGCACCCACTGAACTACACCCTGGGGCTGTCTCGGGCGGCGGTGCAGGCCGGCGCGCAGGTATTTGAGCACAGCCCGGTGGTTAAGATTGAGCAAGGGTCGACGGTGGTGCTGCATACCCCGAAAGGCAAGGTGCGGGCCAGCCAGGTGGTAATGTCCTGCAACGCCTACCTGGACGGGCTGGCTCCCAAGGTGGAGTCCAAGGTGATGCCGGTGGGTACCTACATTACCGCCACCGAACCTTTGGGCGAGGAGCAGGCCCAGGCACTGATCCGCAACAACATGGCCATTGCCGACATCAACTTTGTGCTCGACTATTTCCGCCTGTCGGCGGATCACCGCATGCTGTTTGGCGGCCGGGTCAGCTACTCACGATTGGATCCCATAAACCTGCAGGGCGCTATGGCCAAGCGGATGCACGCAGTCTTCCCCCAGTTGCAGCAGGTTAAGCAGGAGTTCACCTGGGGCGGCTACGTGGGGATCACCATGAACCGGGCCCCCCACTTTGGTCGCCAGGCCAACAACATCTTCTTTGCCCAGGGCTTCTCCGGGCATGGCATCGCCCTCACCGGCATGGCCGGCACCCTGATGGCGGAGGCGGTGGCGGGCACCGCCGAGCGCTTCGATCTGATGGCGCGCATCCCGCACCACGATTTTCCCGGTGGGCGGTTACTGCGCACCCCGGCGCTGGTGTTGGCGATGGCCTGGTACCGAATGCGTGACATGTTGTAATGCCATGGGTTGAGCCGGTGTTGCCGGTTTGTATGGGGGCTCTGATATACTGGCGCTAGCATTGCGAACCACAGGGAACCGTCGCAGTAATGAGTCTCAAGGCAACCCCCCCCGAGCGCATCAAGGTCAAAACGGCGGAAGCGGCCAAGGCGGAACGCTTCAATCCACGTCACCGTATCTACGTCCGAAAAACTGAAGGGATCTGGAGCCAGCTGCGTCGCCGCATGGGCTGGGTGATGATCGGGCTGTTCCTGATCCTGCCCTGGCTCAACTGGGACGCCCGCCAGGCGGTGTTGTTTGACCTGGGCGAGCGCAAGTTTCACGTCTTTGCCCTGACGGTCTGGCCCCAGGATCTCATCCTGCTCGCCTTCCTCTTTATGATGGCGGCCTTTGCCCTGTTCTTTGTCACTACCTTCCTCGGCCGGGTCTGGTGTGGCTACATGTGCCCCCAGTCGGTCTGGACCTTCATCTTTATCTGGTTCGAAGAGAAGATCGAGGGGCCCCGCAACAAAAGGATGAAGCTCGACCAGGCTCCCTGGGATTGGAACAAGCTGTGGCGCAAGAGCGCCAAGCACGGTGCCTGGATCGCCATCAGTCTGTTCACCGCACTGACCTTTATCTCCTTCTTTGAGCCGGCGCGAAACCTTTACCTGGACGTGTTTACCGGTCAGGCCTCGGCGGGGATCTACTTCTGGACCGCCTTCTTTACCCTGGCGACCTATGGCAACGCCGGCTGGATGCGGGAAATCATGTGCCTGCACATGTGCCCCTACGCGCGCTTCCAATCGGTGATGTTCGACAAGGACACCTTTATCGTTGGCTACAACGCCGCCCGGGGCGAAACACGGGGGCCGCGTGGTCGCAAGCAGGATCCCAAGGCCCTGGGCCTGGGGGACTGCATCGACTGCAGCCTCTGCGTCCAGGTGTGCCCCACCGGCATCGATATCCGCAACGGCTTGCAGTACGAGTGCATCAATTGTGGTGCCTGCATCGATGCCTGCGACGATGTGATGAGCAAGATGAACTACGCCAAGGGGCTGATCAGCTATACCACCGAGCGCCAGCTCGAAGGGGGCCGCTCCAAGGTCGGCCGGCCCAAGCTGGTGGGTTATGGCGTGGCGTTCGGCGGCATCCTGATGGCCTTCCTCTATATGTTGATGACCTTGGCGCCGGTGCAGGTGGATGTACTGCGGGATCGCAACCAGCTGTTCCGTGAGAATCGCGATGGCCTGATTGAGAACGTCTATACCCTGAAGATCCTCAACAAGACGGAGCAGCCCCAGCAGTTTGCCCTGGCGGTCGAGGGACTGGATACCTACCAGTGGCAGGGACCCCAAAGCATCGAGGTAAAAGCCGGCGAGGTCTTTACCCTGCCCGTCAGCATCGCGGTAGACCCGGTTGAGCTGGATCGGCCGATGCGGGATATCACCTTTATTGTGGCAGACCGGCAAAATGGCACCGAAGCCCGGGCGGCGTCGCGCTTTATCAGCCAGATGTAGCCCTTAAAAACAGCAAAAAGACCAAAAATAACGCGTTCGGATTAATATTCATTCGAACGCGATATTTTTATTGAATATCCTCTTGCGGAATAAATCCGGCTCCCTATAATGCGCTTCCTGTCGACGGGGCACAGCGAGCAACTCAACGAGATGCAAAGCCAGCGCCACCAAGGGTTACATACCCGATTGGTTAAAATGTCGGCGGTCAGAAAGAAAGTTCGAAACTTCCCTTGACGACCACGGTGGATTCACTAGAATACGCCTCCTGCCTCGGTGATGAGGCACTGCTCTTTAACAATATGTCAGACAATCTGTGTGGGCACTCACGCAGGATTGAGAAATCATCATTTTCTCGATGCTACTGAGTGACTGCACAACATGCAGAGTAATTTGGTCTTCGGACTAAATTATCAATTCAGTATTCATTGAGTACGTCTTGCTCTTCGGAG
>NZ_FQXG01000011.1 GCF_900129905.1 Ferrimonas marina
AAGCGGGAAGCGAGCCTCAAGATGAGTTCTCACTTGGACTTTAAGTCCACTGAAGGGCCGTGGAAGACTACCACGTTGATAGGCAGGGTGTGTAAGCGTTGTGAGGCGTTGAGCTAACCTGTACTAATGACCCGTGAGGCTTAACCATACAACACCCAAGTGGTTTTGTTTGCTGGATATCCAGCACTTGTAAGAATTAAGAGAAAGACGTTCGCAAGAGCGCAGCTTATCTAGATTGACGTTTTTTGTCTGGTGACAATAGCGTTGTGGTCCCACCTGATCCCATGCCGAACTCAGAAGTGAAACGCAACCGCGCCGATGGTAGTGTGGGAGTTCCCATGTGAGAGTAGGTCATCGCCAGACGCTTATTTAGATTAAGCCCCTGTCTTCGGACAGGGGCTTTTTCGTATTTGGCGCCCCTCTTTAATGGCAGCATGTTCCTCTATTGTTGGCCTTCAAACATCTTCTGCTCTGTTTCGTTATTACCGCTTTCCAACTGAATCACATTGGTTTTTTCGGCCCACTCGATGCTGAACAATATCCGGTGTAGGCTAATAACTTGTCCCTGAATTCATTCTGAATTGACACCGGATTGTCACTGACAGGGAATAGGAGAGTGCGTATGCTTGCGCCTCGTTAACAGGGAGCTTGCATGCGTCGTTTCATCCATTCCGTGTTGCTGATGGCACTGTCCTGCGGCACTGCATTGGCACAAGAGGATCTTGAGGTTGCCGAACCTCAAGCCGGACGCACCCGCAACGCTGCCGTTCCCATCGCTTTCTCCACCTCCAGTATGGGCTTGTCCGTGGGGGCTGCGGCCTCCCTGCAGGGGATTGGTCAGCCCCAGGCTCAGGTCGTCGCCATCGGCGCCTACTCGGAAAACCAGAGTTACGTTACCTATCTTGCTGGCTACAACTACCAGCTGGTGTCCGGTTCCCGTTTCTTCTTCGATATCGAGGGCTTTGTCGGCCGCTTCAAGGAATCGACCCTGCACCTTGACGGCGACATGCCATTTTCACCTCCGGCGGGCAGCCACGACTCGGCCTTCGAGGATGCGGTGGTCGGTCTGCAGAACCAGTGGGATGTGCGGGGTACCGTTCGATACCTGTTGCCGCTGGGGGCGGGCAGGGAGCCCACACCGAGGCGCCCCGAGTTGCGAGAGGGCCTGCCGGTGCCTAAGGCGGAGCGTCAGCAGCAGCGCCAGGGTGCCTACACTGCACTGGAACTCTCCCCGTTCTACGAAAAGCGCTACGTCGGCCCGCTGGACCGCACCGAGCTCAGTCAGGGCCTGACCCTGACCTTAGAGCACGACGCTCGCAACTTCCTGCCTTCGCCGACTGACGGCTATCGCTTCTCGCTGGAGGTGGATCGCGATTGGGGTAGCGAGGATCGGGTGGCCTATACCCGCTGGCAGGCCCAATACCGCCACTACTTCGATCTGGGCCAGAGTGATTGGTCCAAGCAGCAATCGGTGGCGCTGACCGCCTACCTGTCCGATGTCCCGACCTGGGAGGGGGGCAGTGAGGGAGATCTGGCAGCACCGCCCTGGTTTGCCCAGTCGACCCTGGGGGGCTGGTATCGACTGCGGGGCTACAGCAGTGCGCGCTATCACGACCGCAGCGCCATCTATTACGGTGCTGAATACCGCACCGTACCTACCTGGCAGCCCCAGGGCGGGATCCCCTTCATCAACCGCTATCGCTTCCCCTGGTATGAAGTCGCCTTGTTTGGTGGGGTGGGTCGGGTCAACCATGAGTTCGACCTACCGGAGCTGCACCGTGACCTGCAGTGGTCCGCCGGCGTTGGTTTACGGCTTTGGGTAGAGAATGTGCTGGTGCGGCTCGACCTGGCCTTTGCCCAGGACGACAGCGGCCTGGTGGTGGCAGTAAACCAACCCTTCTGAATCCGCTTCCAATCACAGGTGGCAACAGCCACCTGTGGCCTCCCCATTGGGGTATAGTGCTCCGCTTCATGAAGTAGAGAGGGCAGCATGAGCCAAACCGTCACCCCCGAATTGCACTACACACCACTCCAGCCCGAGCACTTTGCCCAGGTCGTGGCCTTGGGCAATGCCGTCCACGGTGAAGGCTACCTGACTCTGCCGATCCTTGAGGACTGGGCGCAGCGCGGCCATGCCAAGGGCATCAACGCCAGCTACGTAGCGCTTAACCAGGGACGTTTAGTGGGATTCCGCATCACCTTTGCGGTAGGCCAGTGGCAACCGGATGACTGGTGCACCCCCTCCCAGTGGCCGGTGAATCCGGCGCAGGTGTGCTACTTCAAGTGCAACACCGTGGCGCCGGATTGTCAGGGCCAGGGCATCGGCTCGGCGATGTTGAGTCACTCCATCTCCGCCGCCCAGCAGCAGGGTGCAGTGGCCGGTTTAGCCCACATCTGGAAGCAGAGCCCGGGTAACAGTGCGATGCGTTACTTCCAGCGCTGTGGTGGTGTGCTGATCGCCAGCCACCCGGGTAAATGGCGTCAGGCCAGCCTGGAGGGGTACGACTGCGTGGTGTGTGGTATCCCCTGCAGCTGTGAAGCGGCGGAGATGCTGCTGGATTTTGCTCAGCTGCCTGCCGCCCTGGCAGACAAGGTCGCTAGCACTCGCTGAAATCGCTGCCGATGACCCCGGCCTTGGGATCGTCCGGTTGGGTGGTGGCGTTAGGGTTGAGGTAGTAGAGGTAGCAGCGCTGGTTGTTGACCTGGTAGCCGTAGGGAAAGATCACGAAGCCCCGGCCCATGCCGTCGGCACTGTAGCCCCGGCTGGCAAACCAGCCGCCACCCCGCTGGCGCACGCACCAGCGCACGTCGTCCAGATCGCAGCTGTTGCTGTTGACCTGCTCAGTCGCTTCAAAATCGGTGAGGTGGATAAAGGTGTTGTTCCAGCGGCCGTCGGGGATGCCGCCACGCAGGCGGATCTGCTCTCCAGAGTCCAGGGTGAAGCGGCTGGCCGCGGCATTGATCTGCTCCGGTCGGAGCTGGATCTGCATGTTGGTCATCGACAGGGTAGAGCGCAGGGCGCCGGTCATGGCGCGCATTGCGGCCTGATCGGCATCGGTGGAGAGACTGATAAAACGTGGCGCTGCGGTAGCGGCCAGCATGCCCACCACGGCAATGACCACCACCAGTTCAACCAGGGTAAATCCCTTGCTGCCCATCTCTCTTTTCATCCCTGCATCCTTACTGCCGTTGGGTGAACTACCCCAATCTCGTTTCCTCGCCAATTTAACAACTTGAAACAGTAAACGCTAGCGCAACCAATCCCCAGGTGGTATCGGTGCAGTGCTAGGTCAGGCACTGGGATGCCAGCTGCCGTACCTGGGCATAAGGCACTTCGGCCAAAGCTCCGTAACCGGTCAACTGACGTGCCTTGACCTGGGTCAGCCAGGGGCTGGGCAGCCCCACCAGGAAGCGCGCCGCCAGGGTGGCGGTGAGCGCGGTGTGGCACTGGTTGGTGATGGTCTGCTGCAGCGGCTGAAGCCAGGACTGGACGGTTGCAGGCTCCGGCAGCGGCAGTTCAGGCATGGGCTGAAGCTGAGCCGGCTGATGGCGACAGGCGGAGCAGTGGCCGCAGGCAGTGGGGGCCTGGCCATCACCAAAGTAGTGGGCCAAGGCATGGCTGAGGCAATCCGGCGCCTGCAACAGCGCCAGCATCTGTTCGATGCGCTGCACCTCGCTGAGCTCCTTCTGTTCAAACTGCTGCAGCAGCTGCTGTGCCAATGCCTCCATCGGCGGCAATGGCTGGTGCACCCGGTAGACCTCGGTCATCTGTTTGCTCTGCAGCTCCACCAGGCCCCGATCTGCCAGGTATTCGATCGCCGCCATGGCACGGTTTCGCTCGGCACCGTAGGCCTGGTACAGCGCTTCAAAATCTGCCTGGTACCAGGTGCGCCCCTTGGGGCTATGGGCCAGCAGGGCCTCGAGAAAGACCCGGCGCTCGCCCTGGAAGCGCGCCAGCAGCTCGGAGACCTCCACCAGCAGCTTGAACTTCACCTCGGCAAAGTAGCTGTACTGGGGCTCGATCACCCCCGCCATCTCCAAATAGACCAGCAGGGTGCGCAGCGGCAGCGGACGAATGTTGCTGGCCTTGGACAGGGCGTTGCCCATCAGCTCCCACTGGTTTCCCGCCTGGGCTATCTCCTCCAACACCCGCTCGATGCCGGCACGCTCCGGGGTGTCACCGTAGACAAAGTTCTCCAACACACTGCGGTTGGCGAGGTTGGCCATCACCAGGCATTCGCTGGGCTGGCCGTCACGGCCGGCCCGACCGATCTCCTGGGAGTAGTTCTCCACTGATTTGGGCAGGTCATAGTGCACCACCAGGCGGATATCGGCCTTGTCGACCCCCATGCCAAAGGCGATGGTGGCCACGATCAGATCCAGCTGACCGGCCATAAAACGCTGCTGGATCCCCTGGCGTTGTGGGTGTTCCAGGCCCGCATGGTAGGCGCTGACCTTGTGCCCGGCAGCGGCGAGCTTGCTGGCCAGCACCTCGGCGGTTTGCTGTTGGGTGACGTAGATGATGCCAGGCCGATGGCGTCGAGTGTCCAGGTAGCGCAGCAGGGTGGCCTCCCGCTGCTCCGGTGCCACCGCCTCGACGCTCAAATCCAGGTTGGCCCGGTAGAAGCCGGTGGTGACGATGTTACCGCTGGGGATGGCAAACTTGCTGGCCATGTCCTCAATCACCTTGGGGGTAGCGGTGGCGGTCAGCAACAGGACCTGGGGGATGTTCAACTGCTGGCAGTAGCGTGGCAGCTTGAGGTAGTCGGGACGGAAGTTGTGGCCCCACTCCGAGATGCAGTGGGCCTCATCCACCACCAGCAGGGACAGGGGCACCTGGCCGATAAAGCGACGGAAGCGCTCGTTCTTGAGCCGCTCTACCGAGATCATCAGCACCTTGAGCTGACCCGCCCGGGCCGCGTTCATCACCGCCTGGCTCTCGTCATAGCTCTGGGTCGAGTCGATGGTGGCGGCGGGGATCCCCTTGGAGTGCAGAAACGCCAGTTGATCCTGCATCAGTGCCAGCAGCGGTGAGATCACCAGGGTCAGGTGGGGCAGGGCCAGGGCCGGCAGTTGGTAGCACAGTGACTTACCGGAGCCGGTGGGAAAGATGGCTGCAGCGCTTTGGCCGGCCAACAGGGTGTCGATCGCTTGTTGCTGACCGGGGCGAAACTGGGAGAAACCGAAGTGCTGCTGGAGCAGTTGCTGGGCTTGGGGCATGGTGAGTGCTGACGGATGGGGGATGCCAGCGAGTGTGACGCTAGCCCCAGTAGACTGTCAACGACCAAGACAACGCAAAAGGGCCGCGATGGCGGCCCCTTGTTGGGTTTGTTGCGATTACTGCTGGTAGGTGGCCTGGAACAGGCGCTGACCGTTGATGGTGAAGCTGTCGATCATCTGCTGACCCTCTTCGCTCACCAGCCAGTCACTGAAGGCTTCGGCGCCGGCGTGGTTGAGGTCCGGGTAGTGGGTCTCGCTGACCAGGATCACCTGGTAGGGGTTGAGCAGGCTGTCATCGCCTTCGTGCACCACCTCCAGTTGCAGACGCTCCATGAACGCCAGGTAGGTGCCACGATCGGCCAGCACGTAGGCTTCCATCTCACTGGCGGTCAGCATCGCCGGGCCCATGCCCTGGCCGATGGCGGAGTAGCCGGTAAAGTCGGTGGCCACGCCGGCTTGCTGCCACAGTGCCAGCTCCTTCATGTGGGTGCCGGACTCATCCCCACGGGAAACGAAGGGACGCTGCTGCTCGGCGATCACCTTGAACGCCTTCACTGCGGAGTCCAGTTGGCTCAGACCGGCAGGGTCCGCCTTGGGGCCCAGGATCACAAAGTCGTTGGCCATCAGCTGACGAGGTACACGGCCATAACCGTCCTCAACGAATTGAGCTTCTGCCGCCGGAGCGTGGGTCATCACCACATCGACGTCGCCGTTACGGCCATGGCGCAGGGCCTTGCCGGTACCGGTGGCGATCACCTGAACCTGGTAGCCGGTCTTTTCTTCAAAGGTAGGCAGCAGGTAGGCCAGCAGGCCGGAGTTGTCGGTGCTGGTGGTGGTGGCCAGCTTGATCACCTTGTCGTCGGCGGCTTGGGCACTGACGGGCAGAACCAGGGCCAGCAACAGAGCGCTGATAGTGTGCTTCTTCATGAGTCGGGGTCCTTATGGAGTTCAGCAGGTTAGAAGTTGTACTGCAGGCCAACGGCCAGGTAACGGTCGTCGTTGTCGCGGCTATCCCACTCCACACCGGTGTAGTAGGCGTGCACGCGCAGCGGGGTGGACAGGCGGTACTCACCACCCAGGGTGTAGCTGGTGTTGGCCTTGCCGGGCACATCACCGTCGCTGTACTGCACCTTCAGCTTGGTTTTGCCGATGGTGTAGTTGGCAGAGACCAGGAAGGCATCGCCGCTGGCACCGGCCTCGTCGCCATCCACGATCTCTTCGTCGGAGTAGATGGCACCCAGCTCAAAGCCAGCGATGCTGCCACCGACGGTGGCGCGCAGGATATCGCGGTTGGCAACCTTGCTGTCGTAGGCCACAGCGGCGTAGAAGGGCTGCAGCTGGTAGCGAGCGTCACCCAGCATCAGGGCGCTGGACAGGCCGGAGTCGCCGTTGTTGCCGTTCTCTGCCACGTAGGTGATCTCTGCCATCAGCAGGTTGGCGATGCGGGGGCTGGTGTAGGACACCTGCTGGCCGGCACGCACCTCACCACCCATGGTCTTGTTCAGATCACCGTCGAAGGTCAGGAACTGCTCGACGTTACCGCGGGAGCGCTTCAACGCGGTATCGCGTCGGCCCACGGTGGTCATACCGAAGTCGCCCTTCAGGCCGATGAACTGGTTACGATGGCTGAGGGGGTCGCCGTCGGTCACCCGCAGGCCAAACTCCGCCTGGTAGATCGCCTCCAGGTTGGCACTGAGCTCATGGCTGCCGCGGATACCGAAGCGGGAGCCGTGGCTGGCTACCTTGGTCTCGCTGTTACCGGCCACCTCGTTGGCCTGAGCGGTCAGGTTAAGCAGACCGTAGAGTTCCGGGGTGTCGGCCAGGGCGGTGCTGGGCAGGGACAGGGCAGCCAGGGCGGCGGCGACAGGGGCGTACTTGAGTTTCATTGAATCGACTTTCCTTAGGGTTGAATCCATCGCGTCACTGCGTGAGTTGAAGCGAAGAGGGCCGAAGTGCTGGAGAGGAGTGCCCAGCGCCCCGGCCCGAGATGCGCTAGATAATTGCAGAAAAAACAATGAGTTCAATTGGACACTTTGTCCGGCGTTGCGGGGCTATAGGGGATTGTGGAGGGTGATTTAAATCGCTTTTAGCGATGTCTGGCGATTATGGGCTGTGAGAAGGGCCGATCTGAGACGGAATGACCCGGCAATCTGTTTTGCTCTTCCCTTAGGCGGACTCTTTGGGTCTCTGGCGGTGGGCTCAGGTCACACATTGGGTTTGCTTGCGGGAGCGGCAGGAGCCTTGAACTGTGAGGTGGATCACGCTCGAGGGCTGTGTGGGCCGAGGCTGTTCGAAACTGAGCTTTTGGACTGAGCAAGGAAGGCCGGTTTGGACAGAGGGGCTTAGGTAAAAAGGCGGGTGATTGTCGGTGCTATATCCCTGGGCAGAAACAAAAAAACGCGGCCCGGGGGCCGCGTTGTAATGCAGGGAAAGCGCTGGCTTAGTTGATCTTCACGTCGGAGGACATGGTGATGTGATCGGCGCTAAGGGCTTCGATACGCTGCTCTTCGGTCACGTCGAACTCGATATCCAGCTCGTCTTCCAGCAGGTACCACAGCTGCGGCTGGGTGCTCAGCTCGATCTCCAGGCTGGTCAGAACCAGCTCAGCAGTGTCAGCACGCGGTGCTTGGGCAACGTCAATCACCAGCTCCGGCAGAGCAGTCACGGTCTGGTCGGTGATGATGACGTGGCTCGGAGCCAGTTCTTTCATGCACTTCATGGTGTTCCAGTCGTAGCCCCACTCCAGGCAGTAGGCCTCGTAGTTGGCATGCATCACCTGGGTGTAGCTCTCCAGGGTGGTGGCCAAGCTCAGGGTACCGGCCAGCATGTTGGCGTAGCGCAGGTACTCGTTGCTCAGATCCGGCAGGCTGATGCTGTAGGGATCGGCGTGCAGGTTGACTGCCTTGACGACGAACTCATCGTTGGGAGTAAAGTAGGTGCGGGTCTGTACCATCAGCTCCAGCTCGGCCGGCACGAAGATGTGGTCTTCGTGCTTCATGTTCGGCCAGCGGAGGCTGGTGCCGTCAAACCAGGAGGCGTAGAAGTCGTGCTCAGCGATGTTTTCCACCAGCACCTTATCGGCCATCTTGTACTCCACCGGCAGGGCGATCTTAATGTCTTCCTGGGCGTCGTGGTAAACCGGGTAGTGCTCAACGATGGCGTAATCCAGGTAGCCGGCTTGGTCCAACTGGGACAGCAGGAAGGCGCCTTCGTTATGGCTGTCCAGGGCGATCTCGTAGCCCGGGTAGGCATTGGACTCATCCAGGAAACGCTCTTCGCCGTTGGCGAAAGCGGCAATGGCAGAGCGGCTCACGTTGGCGTTGGTGACGTCCACCAGGGTGAACAGGTCGGCGCCTTCCGCCAGCTCCAGCTCTTCCTCGGCCAGGTTGTCACAGTCGGCAGCCACCAGGCCACGGGCCAGCTCAGGGGACAGCTCGATGACGGCGTCTTGCTGCAGCAGGCTCTGCTGAACGGTGATGTAGTTGGTGTCGGCGTCGTTGCCCAGGGCGAAAGTCACCAGGCTGTCTTCGTCCTGGTTGAAGGTGATCTGGCCGTTCTCGTCGGTGATCAGCGCGGTTTCCATCAGGTTACCGTCCAGGTCGTGCTGCATCAGGCTCAGGCCCGGAACCGCACAGATGGCGAACTCTTCGCGCTCGATCGGGTTTTCAGTTTCCGGCAGTTCAATCGGGTTCTCGATGGTCGGCGGCGGTACGATCGGGTTCTCGATCTCCAGGCCCGGATCTTCGATCGGGTTTTCAATGTCGCCGGAGCGCTTCACTTCGGTGACGAAGGTGAAGGTGGCGTTCTGAACCGCCGGGCCCTGGTTGTCGTTATCGTTGTCTTTGCTGGAGCTGCAGCCCGCCAGAATGCTGGCGCTGATCAGGGTCGCTAACAGTTTCTTGTTCATGGTGTATCCGTTTCTCACTGAAACCGGTTTATCCAAAAAGGGAAAAACCAAAGAAAAACCGACACATTGTGATGCGTCGGGAAATTGGCGCGAATTAGGCCATATGCTCTAGTTTCTGGCAAGCCGTCATGGAAATGTCATCTGTTTGGTGAATGTTGCAGAGTTATGTGCTCGTCCGTGGGGCGTAAAAACTTGAAGGGGGATGACGCGAAAGGGTGTAAGAGATCCGCTTTCGCGTAAGGCTCCAGAGAAAAACATCGCTAAAACAATAGCTTTAGAATCTAGATTCTCGAGTTGTTGGTGTCGGCTTGGCAGCTAAAGCGCGGACAGGTTGCGGGTGATACAGGCTTGGCGTTTCGCAACGGCGATATGTTGGGCAACGGAGGTGAGAAGGGTGAAAGGGGCGACTGCATTGTCGGTGATCGAATGAGCAGAGATGTAAACAGCTGACAAATAGGGGCAAACCCTAAAGTGTGAGCCGAGTCACCTCGGCTGGTGCGGCGTGGGACTGGTTGTCGCGAAAGGATATTTACCCTGGCGGCGAGGTTACGAGCTTCACTCGAAATGGCCGCTAAGTTGACCTCATTCGTGGGCAACAAAAAGGGGCCCATAAGGGCCCCTTTTGGTAACGCGGTGGCGTTAGCCGTAGCGTTTGCCGGCGTAGGCGGGGGCGATCAGATTCTGTACCGAGAAGATCTCCTCCAGCTGCGCTTCGGTCAGCAGGCCACGCTCCAGTACCACCTCTTTGACGCTGCGGCCGGTTTCGGCGCAGATCTTACCGACGATGTCCCCTTCGTGGTGACCGATGATCGGGTTGAGGTAGGTGATGATGCCGATGGAGTTGAACACATGCTCTTTGCAGCGCTCAACGTTCACGGTGATCCCTTCAACACACTTGCTGCGCAGGGTACCGCTGGCGTTGCCCAGCAGACGGATGGACTCGAACAGCGCCTGGCCGATCACCGGCTCCATCACGTTGAGCTGCAGCTGGCCGGCCTCGGCGGCCATGGTGACGGTGACGTCGTTGCCCATCACCTTAAAGCAGACCTGGTTCACCACTTCCGGGATCACCGGGTTGACCTTGGCGGGCATGATGGAGGAGCCAGCCTGGCGTTCCGGCAGGTTCAGCTCCTTCAGGCCTGCACGGGGGCCGGAGGAGAGCAGACGCAGATCGTTGCAGATCTTGGACAGCTTTACAGCGGTGCGTTTCAGCGCGGCCTGCAGCATCACGAAGGCGCCACAGTCGGAGGTAGCCTCGATCATGTTGTGGGCCTTCACTAGCGGGCGGCCGGTGATGCGGGCCAGGTGGCTAATGGCCAACTCACTGTAGCCCGCCGGGGTGTTCAGGCCGGTGCCGATGGCGGTGGCTCCAAGGTTCACCTCGTGCAGCAGTGCCGCGGTGTGGCGCAGGTTCTTCACCTCTTCGCGGATCAGCTCACCAAAGGCGGTGAACTCCTGGCCCACGGTCATCGGCACGGCGTCCTGCAGCTGGGTGCGACCCATCTTCAGCACGTCGGAGAACTCCCCGCCCTTGTCCATAAAGGCCTGCTGCAGCCCCTCGAACTCGGCTACCAAACCGTCGATCGCCTCCAGCAGGGCGATGCGGAAGCCGGTGGGGTAGGCGCAGTTGGTGGACTGGCTGTGGTTCACATGGTCGTTGGGATGGATGTGCTGGTACTGGCCCTTGTCATGGCCCATCAACTCCAGCGCCAGGTTTGCCACCACCTCGTTGGTGTTCATGTTGACCGAGGTACCGGCACCGCCCTGGAACAGATCGGTGGGGAACTGGTCCATGCAGGCGCCCTGCTGCAGGATCTGGTCACAAGCGGCGATGATCTGCTTCGCCACATCGGTGGGGATGGCCAGCAGGTCGCGGTTGGCCATGGCCGCAGCCTTCTTGACCTGGACCATGCCACGGATGAACTCGGGTACGTCGTTGATGGTGGTACCGGAGATCTGGAAGTTGTCCATCGCCCGAAGGGTATGGATGCCGTAATAGGTGTCGTTGCACACTTCACGACTGCCGAGCAGGTCGTGCTCCGTACGGCAACCGCACGGGCTGATCTCGTTGATTCCTTGCATTGGGCGCTCTATGGTTCTGGGCACATGGCCTGGGTGGGTCTCAATGTCGTGACGATTATAGGGATGGTGCGAACGAACTCTGTGATCTGGCGCACGCTGTGGCCCGGGAAATTCCGCTAGGTGCCGACGAGGAAATCGATTAACCGAGGCGGTCAGCCAAGGCAGGTATGCCAACTCACTGACCTCCATAGATTTGCAGACATCAGGAGCATAATGGCAACGAGTAAGGGGCGAGGCTTGCAGCGCGAGTTTTACCGGCGAGGCCCGGATTATCGCCATGGCGAGCCCAGCAGCTTCGCCGAGATCAAGGGCCAGTTCGGCCTGGGCGGCATACAGATTGGTGCCTGGGTGACCAAAGCCGAGAAGGCGTTGGCGGCGGATCTGATCTTCGATGCCATGGCGGACCTAGCGTTCCTGCTCAATGTGCCTCCGGCGCTGCTGGGGCTGCGGGGCGAGCTGGACCTGGCCTTTGGCACCGGTGGACAGCCGGGGGTGCAGGCCCACTATGCCCCTGGCAGTCGAACCCTGGCGCTGGCCAAGAACGCCGGGGCCGGCGCGCTGGCCCACGAATGGTGGCATGCCTTCGACCACTACATCAGCGATCATCTGTTTCCCGATCATGGCCAAAGGATGGCGATGGCCAGTTCGTTATGGCTGGCGGCGGTGCCGGTCCAGCCCCATCCTCTGAACCGCCGGCTGGAAGCCCTGTTTGCCGCCGTGATGCTGACCCCGGATGGCGAGCAGCAGCACGATTACGTGCGCCGCAGCGTCGCCCTGGATAAGCGCCTGGGGCGGCGCTATTTCAGCCAGCCGACCGAGATGATGGCCCGGGCCTTCGAGTCGGTGATCCAGGCCGACGGTCGGATCAAGAATCGCTACCTGGTCAGCGGTACCCAACAAAGTGAAGCGGCCCAGGCCGGCGCCTATCCCGACGAGACACACCTGCTTACGATTCGCTCAGCCTTACTGGGCTATTTTGAGCCCCTGGGCACAGCCTTGCATAAGGCCCTATGATGCAATGAATTGAGCATGTTGCCGCACAACAGGGAGAGGGCAGATGATACGATGGAGTGTGATCCTGGCAGCGCTGGTATTGGCCGGTTGTGCCACGCAAGAGTACGCCAGTGAAGTAGACCGTATCCTGGCGGAGGAGCAGCTCTGTACCGGGCTGGTGGACACCCAATACGAGCTCAGTGCCACGGTTTGGTCGAGCGACGGCGCTACCCCAACCTCTGGCCCCGCCCCCTCGGCGTCGTCCCGCTGCATCACCGATCCTGCCGAGATAGAGCGGGTACAACGGGAGCAGGAGCGCCCCTGAAGTTCTAGTTACGCAGTCCGCCACGGTGCAACTGGATCTGCACGTGGAGGAAATTAAGCTCTGAGGAGCTAGGAGCTAGGAGCTAGGAGCTAGGAGCTAGGAGCTAGGAGCTAGGAGCTAGGAGCTAGGAGCTAGGAGCTAGGAGCTAGGAGCTAGTTGCTAGAAAAACGTCGTGCCATCGCCCGGCGTTTTTTGTGGCAGGCAAAGACGGGTTTGATTCCCAAAGCCACGCCATTTGTAGAGGGGTGTATCATAGAATCCAGCCCCGCCTCTGGGATTTTGCGCCCAAGGATGGTGAGATACCCCTTTTACCCTATGGCCGGTGCACTGCACCCTCAGGGGCGTCCCCCCCTGCTGCCTTTTGGACGGAACTATGGATCGCATCCTTATCATTCGAGTCGATAAGCTGGGTGACTTTTGTCACTCATTGCCCGCCTTCTCCCTGCTCAAGCGATCGCTGCCCGACAGCCAGATCGACGTTATCGTGGCCCCGATCATGGAACCCTTTGCCAAGGCGATGCCCTTTATCGACAACGTGCTGGTCTACCGCAAGGAGGACGACAACCTGGTGGAGACCCTGCGTGAGCGGGATTACCAGGCGGCGATCGTGATGCACAGCCACAAGCGGATGGCCCAGATCGTCAAGGAGGCGGGGATCCCCTACCGCTTGGGTCAGCGTCGGAAGTGGTTCCAGTACCTCTACACACACCGCGCGCCGATCAACCGCAGCGCCTGCCTGAAACCGGAGTGGCGCTACTGTACCGATCATATCGAGTACTTCCTCTGCAAGAACCATATCCCGCCGGCGGATATCCACGACCGGGTCTGGCAAAGCCCCGATGATCGTGGCCAATGGCAGCAGTTCTACGGCCAGGCCGAGGGCGAGCGGCTGGTGTTTATCCATCCGGGCAGCGGCGGCTCTGAAGGCTCGTTGTCGACCCAGCAGTTCGCTGAGATCGCCGACAGCCTGGTCAGACATACCGAACAGCGGGTCAAGTTTGTGGTGACCTTCGGCCCGGGTGAGGAGTCGCTGGCCCAGGAGGTGGTGGATAAGATTGCCGGGCTGGGCCACACCGCGGTCAAGGCACCGCCGTTGGCGGCGGTCGAGGAGTTTATCCGCTCTTTGGCGGCGGCGGACATGATGATCGCCGGCTCCACCGGGCCACTGCACGCAGCCAGCCTGCACAACGCCATCACTGTGGGCTTCTACCCGCACAAGACCCGCGACGATAAGATCCGCTGGCAGACCCTCAGCGAGGATGTGCGCCGGCTGTCGTTCTCACCGCCGCAGGGCAAAGAGACCGGGACCCAGTTGAAGCTGATCGATGCCCAACTGGTGGGCCGCAAAGCGGCGCAGGTGCTGCACAAGCAGTTCAGCTAGCCGTTATGGCTGGGATCAAAAAACGCCGGGCAGTTGCCCGGCGTTTTGCGTTTCTGAGTCTTTCCTGGCTTAAGCCGCCTGGGTGGGGATGCCGTTGCCGGTGCCCTTGATCTTGTTGTCGGCATCCAGGTAAACCAGGCTGGGCTGGTGGGCCTGGGCTTCGCCGTCATTGAGGCCGACGTAAGCGCAGATGATCACCCGGTGGCCCGGGCTGGCCTTGTGGGCCGCAGCGCCATTGACGGAGATGATACGGGAGCCACGCTCACCGGCGATGGCGTAGGTGGCGAAGCGCTCACCGTTGTCGATGTTGTAGATCTCCACCTGTTCAAACGGCAGGATCCCGGCGGCGTCCAGCAGGTCCATATCGATGGCGCAGGAGCCTTCGTACTCCAGTTCGGCGTGGGTGACCCGCGCCTGATGCAGTTTGCCTTTCAGCATGATGCGTTGCATGGCAATTCCTTTTGTAAAACGAAAAAATGCCCCGCCGCTCAGGACGACAGGGTGAGGGTCAGGTTATCGATCAGGCGGGCCTTACCCAGGTAGGCGGCCGCCAGGATCACCAATTCTTGATCGCCGGGTGTGGCCGGCTGCAGGGTGGTGGCGTGGCAGATGCGAAAGAAGTCTGGCTCGAAGCCACGCTCCGCCAGGCGCTGCTGGGCTTGCTGCTCCAGCGTTTCGCGGTGTTCCAGCCCCATCTCGTCCAGCGCGGTGGCGGTGAGGTCGAGGGTCTTCTTCAGCTCCGGGGCGATGGCCCGCTCCAGCTCGGTGAGGTAGCCGTTGCGGGAGCTCATCGCCAGGCCATCGGCTTCCCGCACCGTGGCGATGCCGACGATCTCCACCGGCAGGTTCAGATCCCGCACCATGGCGCGGATGATCGCCAGCTGTTGGTAGTCCTTCTGGCCAAAGCAGGCCAGGTCAGGCTGCACCAGGTTGAACAGCTTGGTGACGATGGTGGTGACCCCACGGAAATGGCCCGGGCGGCTGGCACCGCAGTGCAGATCCGACAAACCCGGTACCTCGACAAAGGTCTGCTCGCCCAGACCGCTGGGATAGAGCAGCTGGGTGTCCGGGGTGAACAGCAGATCGCAGCCCGCCGCCACCAGGCGCTTCTGATCCGCCTCCAGGGTACGGGGGTAGCTGTCGAGATCCTCGCCAGCACCGAACTGCATCGGATTGACGAAGATGCTGGAGACCACCTTGTCGGCGCGGCCCTTTGCCTGGGTGACCAGCTCGATGTGGCCATCGTGCAGGTTGCCCATGGTGGGGACGAAGGCGACCCGAAGGCCCTCCTGGCGCCATTGGCGGATCTTCTGTCTCAGTCGATTGACGTCACTGATGGTCTGCACGGCGACTCCTAAAAACTGTGCTCCGGACCAGGGAACTGACCCTGGCGTACCTCATCGGCAAAGGCGGCAGTGGCGGCCTGGATGCTGCCATGTTCGGCCAGGTAGTTCTTGGCAAACTTGGGGATGTAGCCCGAGGTGATCCCCAGCAGGTCGTGCATCACCAGGATCTGACCGTCGGTGTCCGCGCCGGCACCGATGCCGATCACCGGGATGGTCAGGGCTTGGCTGATCGCCTTGGCCAGGGCGGCAGGCACACACTCCAGCACCAGCATCGCGGCGCCGGCCTGCTCCAGTTGCTTGGCCTGGTCGAGGATCGCCATGGCGGCGTCATCGGTCTTGCCCTGCACCTTGAAGCCGCCGAACACATGTACTGATTGTGGGGTCAGGCCAAGGTGGGCACACACCGGCACGCTGCGCTGGGTCAGACCACGAACGGTCTCCAGCAGCCAGCTGCCGCCTTCCAGTTTGACCATCTGGGCGCCGGCACGCATCAGGGTGGCGGCATTGCGGTAGGCGTTTTCCGGGGTGTCATAACTCATGAAGGGCATGTCGGCCATCACCAGGGCACTGGGCGCCCCCTGGGCCACACAGCGGGTGTGGTAGGCGATCTGCTCCACCGTCACCTTGAGGGTGTCGGCGTCGCCCTGCAGCACCATCCCCAGGCTGTCTCCGATCAGCAGCACCGGGATATCCGCCGCCTCGAAGGCCGCGGCAAAGCTCGAGTCGTACGCTGTCAGCGCCGCGAACTTGCGCCCGTCGCGCTTGTAGCGCGCCAGGGTGGAGGTGGTGATCTTATCCATAGACAACGGGTCTCCTAATTTGAGCAGCCCGTTATATGACAATTGCGGGGACGATTCAACGTCCGAACCGAATGGATCAGTCCGGCAGGTGGCAACCGCCGTCGTGGCGATAGAGGGGTTGGGCTGGGCATTGGGCCAGCAGGGTGGTGAGTTGGCGACCGTCCGGCAGGGCCAGCTCCGGTGCCAGTTCAAACAGCGGGATCAGGACAAACGCCCGCTCTGCCATGCCGTAATGGGGCAGGGTTAAACGCTCGGTGCAGAGGGTGGTGTCGCCGTAAAGCAGCAGATCCAGGTCCAGGGTACGGGCCCCCCAGCGCTCCAGGCGCTGACGGCCCTGCTGGGTTTCGATCCCCTGCAGGGCATCGAGCAGGGCCAGTGGTTTTAGCTGGGTATCCAGCACCGCCACCGCGTTGGTGTAGTCCGGCTGCTCCATCCCCGCCATTGGCGGGCTGCGGTAATAGCTGGAGCTGTCCACCAGTTGGCTGTCGGGCAGTTGGGCCAGGGCGGACAGCGCCTGGTCCAGGTGGGCGACGGAGTCACCCAGGTTACTGCCCATGCCAACGTAGCAGCGGATCATGCGTCGCTCTTGGCGCTGGGCTTACGACGACGGGGACGACGGCGACGGCGATTGCCTTCACCACCGACGTTGCGGGCCATCTGGCGACGACCCTGCTCATCGGCATCCTGGAACTGGGTCCACCAGCGGGCCAGTTCCAGCAGCTCTTCATCCTGCTCCGCCTCGGCCCGCAGTAGCAGGAAGTCGTAGGCGGCGCGGAAACGCGGGTGTTCGTACAGGCGGAAGGCGCGGGCACCGGAGCGCTTCTCCAGTCGGCCTTGCAGCTGCCAGATCTCCTGGGCCGGGGTGGTAAAGCGGCGCGGCAGTGACACGGTTTTGCACTGCTGGCTGATCGCTTCGCCACAGGCGGAGGTCAGGGCATCGTAGGGCGGAACCCCCTTCTGCTGACGCTTCTGGCTGATCTCCTCCACCACGTACCACAGCAGCGCAGCGTAGAGGAACGCCGGGGTCACTGGCTTCTCCGCGGCGACCCGCTCGTCGGTGTTGACCAGCATCGCCTCGATCAGGCGTTCTTCCTTGCCACCGGGGCTGCGCTTCAGCTGCGCTTCCTGCAGCGGGAACATCGGCTCCCACAGGCCGTATTCGCGCAGCATGCGGAAGTTTTCCAGGCCCTTGCCGGACATCAGCAGCTTGAGGGTTTCCTCGAACAGGCGGGCCGGCGGGATGGTGCCCATCAGCGGCGCCAGGCGAGGGATCGGCTTGGCGGTCTGCTTCTCCAGGGTGAAGCCCAGCTTGGTGGCGAAGCGCACGGCGCGGATCATCCGCACCGGATCCTCGCGGTAGCGGGTTTCCGGATCGCCGATCAGGCGCAGACGGCGGGCCTTGAGGTCTTCCATGCCACCGAAGTAGTCGCGCACGCTGTAATCGCTGATGTCGTAGTAGAGGCCGTTGACGGTAAAGTCACGACGCTCGGCGTCTTCATCGATGGTGCCGTAGACGTTGTCGCGCAACAGGCGGCCGCGGTCGTCCTGCTTGGCGTTCTTGCTGGTGTTCTCTTCGTGATGACCACGCAGGGTGGCGACCTCGATGATGTCACGGCCAAACAGGATGTGGGCCAGGCGGAACCGACGACCGACCAGACGACAGTTGCGGAACAGACGGCGGATCTGCTCCGGGGTGGCGTTGGTGGCGATGTCAAAATCCTTGGGCTGGTGGCGCAGCAGCAGATCGCGCACGCCGCCGCCCACCAGGTAGGCCTCAAAGCCCGCCTTGTGTAGGCGATAGAGCACCTTCAGTGCGTTTTCACTGATGTCATTGCGGGAGATCCCGTGGTGTTTGCGGGGGATCACCGCCAGTTCTGCGGCATCACTGGGCGCGTTGCCAATCAGTTTTTTTGCCAAAGATGTCAGGCGCTTAAGAATGGTACACCTCGTTTGTTCCAGGCCAATGGGCTTACATCGTTTTTCTGGCGCGCAATCATATACTACCGGCGGTGAAAATTATACCGCCTCCGGTGCCAGCAACTGTCGCTGCTGTGGCAGTCGGCTCAGGTCAAACTGGGTCACGGCCCAGTGAAGCTGCTCGGCCACCGGCGCCGCCGTCAGTTCGGTCGGCAACGGGTGGCGCAGAAACGCCAGGCACCGGGCCAGGGTGGCACTGCGATTTGACGCTTCGATGGCACGGGCGTGATTCTGTTTCGACAGCTTGTTGCCATTGGGCTGTACTGCCAAGGGCAGATGCAGAAACGTCGGCGCCTGCCAGCCCAGCTGCTGGTACAGCGACAGTTGTCGCACCGTTGCCTCCAGCAGGTCGTTGCCCCGCACCACCTCGGTTACCCCTTGATCATGGTCATCCAGCACCACAGCCAACTGGTAAGCATAGAGGCCGTCTCGCCTTTTTAGGATAAAGTCTTCCTGGGCGAAGGCCGGCTCGGTGTGGATGGGGCCCAGCAGGGCATCGTCAAACTGGCTTACGCCGGGCAGATTACGCAGTCGCAGTGCGGTGCCTTCGGCGGGCAGCTGGCGTGCTCGGCAGTGGCCATCGTAGACCCCACCAATCGCCTTGATCCGCTTGCGGGTGCAGTCGCAGCGGTAGGCCAGGCCCTGGTCCTGAAGCTCGGCCAGCACCTGCTCATAGCGGTCGTGGCGCTGGCTTTGGAACAGCACCTCGCCGTCCCAGTGCAGACCGTAGTCGTCGAGCTGACGCAGGATGGTGTCGGCGGCGCCGGCCACCTCACGGGGGGGATCCAGGTCCTCCATCCGGACCAGCCAGCGGCCGCCCTGATGGCGGGCACGCAGGTAGCTGCCTACGGCGGCCACCAGTGAGCCAAAGTGCAGTGGCCCGGAGGGGGAGGGGGCAAAGCGCCCGATATAGTCAGACATGGTGTTTCAAGGCTGGGATCAAAAACGGGAGGCCAAGCCTCCCGTTTCGCTGAGGGGGCCTTAGCCCACCATCTGCTTCTCTTTAATCTCGGCCAGCGTCTTGCAGTCGATGCAGAGATCGGCGGTCGGTCGGGCTTCCAGACGGCGGATGCCGATCTCGATGCCGCAAGAGTCACAGAAGCCGAAGTCGTCTTCCTGCACCTTGATCAAGGTCTTTTCGATCTTCTTGATCAGCTTGCGCTCACGGTCACGAGTGCGCAGCTCCAGGCTGAACTCTTCTTCCTGGGCAGCACGGTCAACCGGGTCCGGGAAGTTGGCAGCCTCGTCCTGCATGTGGTGCAGGGTACGATCAACTTCTTCACGCAACTGGTTGCGCCACGCTTCCAGGATGGTTTTGAAGTGAGCCAGTTGCTTCTCGTTCATGTACTCCTCACCAGGGGCTTCCCGGTAAGGCTCCACGTTGGCGTAGGCCAATACGCCGATTTTCTTGGTCTTGCCCTGCGGCATCAGGCGTCTCCTGTTACTAGTTACGAGAGGCAATCCTCTGATTGGGGCGGTATCTATATCAGATGGATCTCGTTTACGCAATTCCCTGCGAACCAGATTGCTAGCTAGAACCAATCAATTGAGCGGTATATCACGCTAAATAAACTCACGCAAGTGAGAGCAAATGGTCTAAACATTGACCGCGAGGGGTGCTAGGGCCTGAACCCCATGCGTATCGCAGTCACAGGCGAGGGCATAAAATTCCACCCCGGCGGCCTTGGCATCGCGGCACAGTTGGGCATAGGCCGGGTCGATGTGTTCCGCCGGTGCGACCCGCTCGATCCCGGTGTGGGGCACCACAAACAAGATGGCGGCCCGGTGACCCTGCTGCACCATCGCCATCAACTCCCGCAGATGCTTCTGTCCCCGCAGGGTAACGGCATCGGGAAAGTAGCCCTGACCCTCTTCGCCCAGCAGGGTGACGTTCTTCACCTCGACGTAGCAGTCCGCCTTACCCTCGGCGCTGAGCAGCAGATCGATACGGCTGTTCTCTTCGCCGTAGCGGACCTCTCGGCGGATCTGCGGGTAATTAGCCAGCGGCGCCAGCAGGCCCGCCTCGATCCCCTCCTGGGCCAGGGCGTTTGCGCGACCGGTGTTGACCATGATGCGGTGGCCGGCGTCGGACTCCACCCACTCCCAGGTGCAGGGGTATTTGCGCTTGGGGTTTTGCGAGTCGGAGTACCAGACGGTCCAGCCCGGACCGGCGCAGCCGGTCATGGCTCCGGTGTTGGGGCAGTGCAGGGTGAACTCCTGGTCCTGGTCGTCGATGACATCGGCCAGGAAGCGTTTGTAGCGCTTGATCAGGCGAGCGGATTGCAACGGAGTGGAAAACTTCATAAACACCTTATGTAGCCGCAGGTGAAACGGTCGCTGCGGATTTGCGATGAAATGGTAAACTGGCGCGCGGAATCGTTTCTGAACCCCGTCCAAGGCGACGGGCTCGGCAACCATAAGAACAGTACGTTACAGCGACGGACAAAAAAAAGGAAAGGACAATGACCAGCCGAATCAATGTGCTTCTGAGCGATCAGAGCATCCCCGCGCACTGGGGCAAGAGCAACATCAGCTTTGCCGGTGACAGCGTCACCATCCACCTGGCGGACAGCCCGGATGCCGCCCGTGCCGTGCAGGCAGCGGCACGCAAGCTGACCAACCAGGGGATCCGCGACGTGGCCCTGGCCGGTGAGGGTTGGACCGAGGCGCTGCAGTGGCGCTTTGCCAGTGGCTTCGGTGAGGCGCTGGAGCCGGGCACCATTGAGTGGAATGGCGCAGGCGATCAGCTGGAAGCGCAGCGCGATGCCGCCTTGTGGCTGAAGTCCCTGACCCACGCCAGCCCCGAGGCGTTGAGCCCCGAGGTGCTGGCGGACGAGGTGGCCGAGCGCTTGACCGCCCTGGCGCCGGAGAAGATCACCTCCCGTCGTATCGTTGGTGAAGCGCTGCTGGCCGCCGGCTGGGTGGGGATCCATGGCGTTGGCCGCGGCTCCGACCGTCCGCCGGTGATGCTGGAGCTGGACTACAACCCCACCGGTGACACTAATGCGCCGGTGTCCGTGGCCCTGGTGGGCAAGGGGATCACCTTTGACTCCGGCGGTTACTCCATCAAGCCCTCCACCGGCATGGTGACCATGAAGTGCGATATGGGCGGTGCGGCCACCGTGGCAGCGGCGCTGAAACTGGCGATCCGTCGTGGCCTGGATAAGCGGGTCAAGCTCTACCTGTGCTGCGCTGAGAACCTGGTTTCCGGCCACGCCTACAAGCTGGGTGACATCCTCCACTACAAGAACGGCACCAGCGTCGAGATCGTCAACACCGATGCCGAGGGGCGCCTGGTGCTGGCGGATGGCCTGATCGCCGCCAACGAAGCGGGCGCTGAGCGCATCATCGATGCCGCCACCCTGACCGGCGCGGCTATGGTGGCCCTGGGCAGCGACTACAACGCGCTGTTCTGTGGTGACGATGCCGTCGCTGCCGAGGCCCTGACCGCCGCTGCCAAGGCGGACGAAGGCCTGTGGCGCCTGCCGCTGGCGCCGATCCACGCCGATAAGTGCCCCTCGGTGTTTGCCGATACCGCCAACTCAGTGGCACAGAAAGGTGGCGGTGGCGGCGGTGCCTCCAACGCCGCTGGCTTCCTCAGCCGCTTTGCCGGTACCCCGCCCAAGGGCTGGATCCACCTGGATCTGGCGGGCAGCTACGTCGGTGGCAATGGCCAGAACCACGAAGGGGCCACCGCTCTGGGTCTGCTGACCGTGACCGAACTGCTGATGCAGGCGTAAGCCGCATTTAGGTAAAGAAAAAGCCCCAAGGCGCAAACCTTGGGGCTTTTTTGTGTCAGGCAAATTAGGAAAACATACGAACCGGAGCGTGGCTCGCTGGAGCTCAGCTACTGTCGAACAGGAAAGTTTGCACATCTGGTCGAGACAAAGATCGCCAAATGTTCTGAGAGGATTCAGAACATATAGCTAGCTCTCAGGTCAATTGGCCTGCGTTCGATCATCAGCCTACCTTTAGGTGCTTTGTTCAGTGCGGAGGAGGGTTTCTTGGCGTTGCTGTGATGCGTGACGATGGGCACTCTGCCGGCACCGTGAAACAACGATTGGTTGGGGGTGTAGCGTGTTGCTTCTGGTGCGGACTCGCCGGTCTCCAGCGACATGATCACTAGATATCTTGCTTCCGGGAGAGGGGTGACTGCTGCCCTAAGATGAGACCGTTCCATCAGGGAACCGCCAAAGTGTTTCATCTGCAGTGAATAAGCATGTATCAACTGGCGATCAGCATTGAGCTCAAACAGCACAGGATCGAAATACTGGCGCTTATGTAGTCCACGGACGTAGCTCTTCAGCATGAAATAGTGATCGGTCATATCCGGCAATTCCATTGCCACGGCATAGCTTCGCTCTCCCTCGTATTCGTACACGGAGAGACCGGGCCCCATCTCTAGCTTTAACGCCTTTGTGAAGTCTGGCTGCAGCATAGTGAGTTCGGCGAAATGGGAGCAGCATACAGGTTCAGCCATAAGTGCATGGCGCTGCTGTTCAGGTGGAGTGGCGCAGCCGGTCAGCACAATCAGGGCAGCAGCTAGCAGAGCGTTGTATTTCATGAGAGGTCCATCTATCCATAGTTTTGGACAGGCTAACAACCCTCATACATCAGGATGGGGATACGGATACAGGTGGATGGGTAACTGTGACTTGAGGCTCGAATGAGGTTTGGTTGCGCCACCTTCCTCGGCCTATTTGTGCCTGACGGCTCAGGCTCGCTCAGGGCAGCGGCAAGCTGGCCTGGTGCGGTACCTGGGTCTGCAGGGTCAGGCTGTCGTCACCGGACTGGGTTACCTGGAACTGACCGCCCTGGTGGGACAGCTGCGTCACCAGTAGCTGTTTCTGATTGAGGCGCTGGAACCAGTAGGGCGCCAGCGAGCACTGGGCTGAGCCGGTGGCGATGTCCTCGTCGATGCCGATCTTCGGGGCAAAGTAGCGCAGCAGGTAGCCGTCGCTGCCATTGCCATTGCCGTTGGCGGCGACGGTGAGGATCAGAGCATGCTGTGGTACCTGGGAGACCAGCCAGGCGAGATCCGGCGCGGCGGTACGCAGTTGGGCTTCGTCCTCCAACACCAGCACCAGATCCCGGGTGGTGAAGGCTTCGCGAGGCGTGACGCCGATACCGGGCATTGCTGGGGGCGAAATCGGCTTTCCATTCCAGGCGGGCAAAACCAGGCTGAAGCCGCCCTGCTGGTAGGACACCGCCAGGTCACCATGGGCGCTGGTGAAGGCCATCTCGGTCAGGTCCCAGCGGCGATGGATGTCTGCCGCTACCGCAAGGCTGCCATGGCCACACAGGTTGATCTCCGCCTGTTGAGAGAACCAACGCAGGGCAAAGGCTTCCCCTTCACGGCGATAGAAGGTGGTGACCGGCTGCGCCAGGGCACGGCTGATCGCCTGCATCTGGGCCTGGCTGGGCCAGCTGTCGACCGCCACCACGGCGGCAGGGTTGCCCTGGGCGCTGGGGCCAGCGAAGGGGTGATAAAGCTCAGCCTGCATTCAGAACTCCCAATGCTTAAGTCGATGGTACTCCACCCCGCCGGGGCCGTTTTCCGATAGCATCAGCTCGATCCGGTGTTGGCTTGGGGGCAAGGTAGTGTAGCAAGATCAGAGTTTGGGATAAGTCATCGCCTCGGGCGATATCAAGCTCTTGGCCGCTGGATCGCAGCCTAAGCGATCCTGTTTGATGACGACAGCGGCGACGCACATTCCTCTGTGAGGCGCGCCGCTGTCGCTTGTCGGGTTAGTCTTCCGGGTACAGGGCGTCGAAGGGCTGGCCCGGTGGGTTGTGCGGGCTGTACATGGTGCGCAGTACCCGCTCGGCGTTGGCATCAAAGGCGGCACCATCGCCAAAGCCTTGGAAGTGATTGCCCATCCCCAGGGCATGGCCCAGCTCGTGCAGGGTGACCTCGTCATCAGCGATGATTGTACAGCCCTCCCCCGGGATCTCGGCGCCGCTGTCGATGTTGATCCAGGTGAACTCGTCTGGAACGTTGCGCAGCAGGCCCTGATTGCGGTCAGCCAGGTAGCTGACCAAGTTGCTCATGTTGGGGCCTTTGGAGACCGTGCCGGAGGAGCAATTGCCTGGACTGGTGCCTTGGCTCCAGATAAAGCCCCACTCCGTCGGCAGGTGGCTGTAGTCGATAGGCTCCCACCATTCGCCGAGTTCCAGTTCAATCACGCCGCCGCTGCGGTCGAACATTGGGTAGCCGACAATGGCTTCGGCGCGGTCCATCGCTTTGGCAAAGCGCGGATCTTCGCTGCCGAGGTAGTAGACGGGGATCAGCTCGCCCTGGATAAAGCGGGTCAGGCCCGGGTGTTCGGGGGCCGGAGACTTGTCCTCAAAGCAGTACTGCCCTTTGCAGTAGCCGTGCTCATGATCCCAATCGCCCCAGGCGTAGCCCGAGTTGGCGGTGCAGTAACTGTCCGGCTGGCTGGGTTTACCCAGCCGCAGGTTGGAGCACTTGATGGTGTCAAACAGCTGTTGATTGGACCAGGAGTTGTCGGTATCGCTGTCGCTACCACAGCCGATCAATAGGGTGGCACAGGCCACAGTTAGAGCAGATAACCGCATCATATAAATCCTTTACGTTAAAAAAGTGAACTGGCTACTTCGTTCCGTCATGACCCTTTTTCTGCCCTCGAGCGCTCATTTGCAGATCGCGCTCCGAATGCAATTCAGCGCGTGGAGCTGCGCGTGACGCTGAAGGTGCAGGGTTTCGCTCACCAATGGGTTCACAACAGGTCAAAGGCAGCCTGCGCTGCCCCATCACAATTCATTTGAGTTTGCCCAGCACCAGAGACACGGTGTATGGCTCTTTTTCCCAGGTACAAAGCCGCTGTCAAAACTGGGGTTAAGACTCGAGGTATAGGATGGGGATCATTGCTGACGGTGATTGGCGCGAGGTGCTGAGGCTTGGCTCCTAAAGTACTCTGCCCACATTGGTTTTGTGGCTTCGAGGGTACTCATGATTGTCCTCGGCGGTAGAGTCAATATCTGACATTTCGCCGAATGAGTCCGTCCGTGCCACGGGAATTTTGAACGCCTTACCGGCGGGGGGGCGGGCAAACTGGGCATAAAGAGGGGGGCGAAAAGGACCAATAGCGGGGAACCTGGCTTATCGCTGCCTTCAACGACCTGGGTGTGAATGGCTCAGTCATTCAATAGCCCGGATGGCCCAGGTTTAGGCCCAATGCTTGAGTCGATGGTACTCCACCCCGCCGGGGCCGTTTTCCGATAGCATCAGTTCGACGCTATGGCAGGGCAGGATGATGGGCGGCTCCAGTTGCTCAGGCAGCTCGGGCAGCAGTGCCGAGGCGCCGCGGAACAGGGTAATGTGGGGGCGAAACGCCTGACGGCTGGCGTGCAGGCCGTGATGGGCGGCGTCCTGCTGCAGGGCACTGGCTAGCTGGCCAAGGGCGATGGGGGTGCGGCGTGCACCCAGGGCCAGGACCCCGGGCTTGGCCCAGTAGTGCAGGGTATCCAGCGATAGCTGCAGATCTGGCGGCACCAGCTCAGCCCAGCGCTCCAGCAAGCTGGCCTTTTGACTGGCGGTGACGTTGCCCAGAAAGGCCAGGGTGAGATGGAAGTTGGCGGCTGGCACCGGTCGCCCGCGCACGCCGGCCTGGGCCAGCGCACTTTGCTGACGCAGCAGCGCCAGCTGGGTGACGCGGGGGACCGGCACGGAGAAAAACAGTCGTTGGGCCATGGGCACCTCATGCTGGGGTTAGGTCACCGGGATCTGTCTGCGACCGGCGCAAGATCAAAGCCTCGGGTGTGCTGGCTGACGGCGGCGAGCAGGACAAGTACACTGTGGACCGATTTTTCTTCGATTGGAGCCTGAGCCCCGTTGTCCAACCTGCCTATCGCCGCCCTGTTCGGTTCGATCCGAACCGCACTGCAGCAACATAACCAGCTGATTTTACAGGCTCCAACCGGGGCAGGGAAGTCAACGGCCCTGCCTTTGGCGCTGCTGGAGTGGCCGGAGCTGCAGGGCAAGATCCTGCTGCTGGAGCCCCGGCGCCTGGCGGCGCGGATGATAGCCCGTTACCTGGCCAGTCAGCTGGGGGAGAAGGTCGGTCAAACCGTCGGCCTGCGGGTGCGGGGAGAAACCCAGGTCTCCAGCCAGACTCGGATCGAGGTGGTGACCGAAGGGGTGCTGACCCGGCTGATCCAGGCGGATCCTGAGCTGGAAGGGGTGGGGCTGATCCTGTTTGACGAGGTGCATGAGCGTCACCTGGCCACGGATCTGGCCCTGGCCCTGGCGCTGGAGGTGCAGGGTGGGCTGCGGGAGGATCTACGACTGATGCTGATGTCCGCCACCCTGGAAGGGCAGCCGCTGCAGCAGCTGATGCCCCAGGCACCGCTGCTGGAGAGCGAGGGGCGCAGCTACCCGGTCAGCGTCGAGTATGTCGCGGTGGCCACCCACCAGCGCTGGCTCAATGAGCTGGTGGCCCAGGTACGACGGCAGCTGGCCAGCCAGGAGGGCAACCTGCTGGTGTTCCTGCCCGGGATGGCGGAGATCCGCCGCGCTGCCGAGCAACTGCAGGATGGCCTGCCAAGCAATGTGCGGGTCTGCCCGCTCTATGGCCAGTTGGCTCCAGCGGAGCAGGATGCCGCGGTACAGCCCCCATCGGCGGGTCATCGTAAGGTGGTGCTGGCCACCAACATCGCCGAGTCCAGTTTGACCATCGAGGGGATCACCGTGGTGGTGGACGCCGGCTGGCAGCGCCGGGCCGGTTTCAACCTGCGTACCGGTCAAACCCGGTTGGAGACCGCTCGCATCAGTCGCGCCGCGGCGGCCCAGCGCGCCGGCCGTGCCGGGCGCTTGATGCCGGGTCATTGCGTCCGGCTGTGGAGCGAGGCGATGCAGCAGGGGCTGGCCGAGGCGGAGACGCCGGAGATCCTGCGGGCGGACCTAACCTCGCTGGTGCTGGAGCTGGCGGCCTGGGGCAGCGACCCGGAGGAGCTGGCCTGGTTAAACCCACCCACCGAGCTGGCACTGCAGCGCGCCCGTGATGTGCTGCGTCAGCTGGGCCTGTTGGATCAGCATGACAGTCTGACCCGGCTGGGGCGGCGGGTGCATGAGCTCGGCGCCGATCCGCGCCAGGGACTTATGCTGGTGCGGGCCGCTGAGCTGGAGGCCGACAACCCGGGCGCTTTGCAGCTGGCCTGTCTGCTGGCGGCGCTGATCGAAGAGGGTGACCCACTGAAGGGGCGGGACCTGGGGGCCGATCTCGGTCGTCGCCTAAGTGCTGCGGCCCAGGGTCGTCACGGCCAGATGGCGCAAAAGTGGTTCCGCCAACTGGGCCGCGGCGCGCGCAAACAGCCGGCCCATCATGAGCTGGCGGGTCTGCTGCTGGCGCTGGCCTACCCGGACCGGGTGGCGCAGTGTCGTGATAACGGCGCCCGCTACCAGTTGGCCAATGGCAGTGGCGCCACCTTGCTGGAGCAGGACCCGCTGCTGGGTAGCCCCTACCTGGTGGTGGCCAGCATGAACGAACGGGTCGGCCAGGGGGATGCGCTCATTCACCTGGCGGCGGAGCTGGATCCCGCGACGCTGCAGGCCCAAGCCCCCCATCTGTTTGTTAGCGAGCGTCACGCCCAGTTTGACCGCAAAAGCGGGGTGCTGCGGGCGGAGCAGCGGCTCTGTCTCGGCGCCCTGGTGATCCGTCGGTCAGCGCTGACGGATCTGGAGCCGGAGGACCACCGCCGCGCCCTGCTGGCGGAGATCCGCCGCCGTGGTTTGGACAGCCTGCCCTGGAGCGACCGGGCCCAGACCCTCTGCGCCCGGGTGGCCCTGGCCCGCCAGTACCTCTGCCAGGAGGCCTGGCCGGATCTGGGCCCGGAGGCCTTGCTGGCCAACCTGGAGCAGTGGCTGGCCCCCTACCTGGACGGCATGACCCGCTTTGCCGCGCTGGCCAAGCTGGATCTTTACACCCTGCTGCGCAACCAGGTGCCCTGGTCGCTGCATAGCCTGTTGGACGAGGAGCTACCGGAGCGGCTGACTGTTCCCACCGGTAGCGAGGTGCGATTGCACTACCGCGCCGACGGCGTCAGACTGGCGGTACGAGTGCAGGAGATCTATGGCCAGAGCGACACCCCCAGACTGGCCCGGGGCCTACTGCCGGTGACCCTGGAGCTGTTGTCACCGGCCCGGCGTCCGCTGCAGATCACCGAGGATCTGGCCGCCTTCTGGGCGGGATCCTGGCACGAGGTGAAGAAGGAGATGCGGGGCCGTTACCCCAAGCACCTGTGGCCGGACGATCCAGCCAACACCCAGCCCACCAAGCGCACTAAGAAATTCAGTTAAAGACAGAATCCTATGGCAGAAAAGAAAAAGGCTGCGGCACCGCGGCGGCGGAAAAAGGCGGCCTCCAAACGCGGGGCGGCCAAAGCGACCCCCTGGTGGCGTCGCCTGCTGTTGACCGGCGTTAAGCTGGGGCTGGTGGCCCTGACCCTGGTGGTGGCCTATGGCATCTACCTGGACGTGCGGATCGCGCAGAAATTCGAGGGGCAGAAGTTCTTCCTGCCAGCCCAGGTGTTTGCCCGACCGATGGCGATCTACCCCGGCGCCCCCATCACCCACAGCCAGCTCAAGCAGGAGCTGGCGCTGCTGGGCTACCGCAATACCGGCCGCGCCGCCGCTGAGGGTGAGTTTGCCGTCGCGGTAAACCGCATCGAGGTGTACCGCCGTGCCTTCGAGGGCCCCAATGGCCCCGAGAGTCCGGTTAAGGTGATGATCCACTTCGAGCAGAACCGGGTGGCCCGACTGACCCGCACCCAGGATGACCGGCCGCTGGGCTTTGTTCAGCTCGAGCCGCTGCTGCTGGATCGGATCCTGGTGGGTGAAACCGAGGATCGACTCTTTGTGCCGCGCCAGGAGATCCCTGAGGCGCTGGTACAGGCGCTGCTGCGCACCGAGGACCAGGCCTTCTACGACCATCATGGCGTCTCTCTGACCGGCATCGCCCGGGCGGCGGTGGTGAATTTCAAAGCCGGCCGTACCGTTCAGGGGGGCAGTACCCTGACCCAGCAGTTGGCCAAGAACTTCTTCCTGACCCGGGATCGCACTCTGGTGCGCAAGGCCAACGAGGCGCTGATGGCGCTGATCATCGATTTCCGTTACCCCAAGGATGAGATCCTCGAGGCCTACCTTAACGAGGTCTACATGGGCCAGGATGGCAACATCGCCGTGCACGGGGTGGGCCTGGCCGCCTGGCACTATTTTGGTACCCCGCTGGATGAGCTGAACCTGGCCCAGCAGGCGCTGCTGGTGGCGATGATTAAGGGCCCCAGCTACTACAACCCCTGGCGCCATCCGGACCGGGCCATGGCCCGCCGTGACCTGGTGCTCAAGCTGATGCTGGAGGAGGGACTGATCTCCCGCCACCAGTACCAGCAGAACGTCAGCCTGGATCTGGCCCTGCGGGATCCCAACTGGCGTCAGCGTCACAAGCTGCCGGGCTTCCGCAGTCTGATGCAACGCGAACTGGCGGAGCGCTTTGGCGACAACGTGCTGAACCAGTCCGGCCTGCGGGTCTACACCACCCTGGATCCGCTGGCCCAGCAGGCCGCGGAGAAGGCGGTTAAGCAGGGGATGAAGGAGCTGAGCCGCAACCGTAAGGATGACCAGTTGCAGGCGGCTATGGTGGTGGTGGATCGCTACCAGGGCGGTGTGCTGGCGGTGGTGGCAGACAAAGACCCCAACTTCCGCGGCTTCAACCGGGCACTGGACATGCGCCGCCCGGTGGGCTCGCTGCTCAAGCCCCACGTGTTCCTGACCGCCTTGGCGGCGCCAGAGCAGTACCACCTGATGACGCCGCTCAAAGATGAGCCGATCACCATGAAAAGCGGCAGCGGTCAGCTGTGGGAGCCGCAAAACGTGGACAAAGCGTTCCGCGGCGAAGTGACCCTGCAGGAGGCACTGATCAAGTCCTATAACGTGCCCACGGTGAACCTGGGGATGTCGGTGGGGCTGGATGCGGTGATCTCCACCCTGTACAAATCCGGCTGGACCGATCGGCTGCGCAGCAACCCGGCGCTGCTGCTGGGGGCACTGGATGCCAGCCCGCTGCAGATGGCCCAGCTCTACCAGACCCTGGCGGACGGCGGTCGCTACCGCGAGCTGTACGCCATTGGCCATGTGCTCAACAAGGCCGGTGAGCGCCTGGTGGAGCAAAGCCCGCCGTCGGAGCAGGTGCTGTCACCCTCCGCCGCCTGGCTGGTCAACCACACCCTGACCCAGGTGGTGGAGCAGGGCACCGCGGTGCGGCTGGGCCGACAGTACCCGGGGATCACCCTGGCGGGGAAAACCGGCACCACCAGCCAGGGTCGCGACGCCTGGTACGCCGGCTTTGATGACCGCGATGTGGTGGTGACCTGGGTGGGCCGAGACGACAACAGCGCGGCGGGCCTCTATGGCAGCTCCGCCGCTCTGCCGCTGTATCAGCATTACCTCAGTGAGCGGGAGCCGCTCTCGCTGGTACTGACCCGCCCGGCGGAGATCCTGCAGGGCCATTTCCTGGCGGATGGCTCGCCGGTAGCGGCCCGCTGTCGTGAGGCCCAGGCAGTACCGGCGGATCAAGCCAGCTGGCCGGCCCCCTCCGGCTGTGGCCACACCCAGATGGCGGACCAGGAGCCGGGCGAGCGTAACTGGCTGGAACGCCTGTTCGGGCTGTAATTCAACGGAGCAACGCAGCAGTCAATGAATCGAAAGAAGCGACCCACCCTACAGGACGTGGCAGACCAGGTCGGCCTGACCAAGATGACCGTCAGCCGCTACCTGCGTGAGCCCTCGCGGGTTTCCGAGCAGACCGGTGCCCGCATTGCCGAGGCGTTGGAGACCCTGGGGTACATCCCCAATCGGGCCCCGGACATCCTCTCTAATGCCAAGAGTCGGGCCATCGGCGTGCTGGTGCCTTCGCTGACCAACCAGGTGTTTGCCGAGGTGATCCGCGGCATCGAATCGGTGACCGCCCCGGCCGGCTACCAGACCATGCTGGCCCACTACGGCTATGACGCCGAGGTGGAGCAGGAGCGGATCACCGCGCTGCTCTCCTACCATGTGGATGCCCTGCTGCTGTCCGAATCGGAGCACAGCGAGCGTACCCTGCGGATGGTGGAAACCGCCGGGATCCCGGTGGTGGAGATGATGGATGTGGTGGCTGAGCCTATCCAGCAGTCCGTCGGCGTGGATAACGAAGCGGCGGCCTACGCCATGGTGTCGGCGATGATCGCCAAGGGCTATCGCCATATCGTTTACCTGGGGGCGCGGATGGACCGACGCACCCGGCTGCGTCAGCAGGGCTACGAAGCCGCCATGGCCGCCCATGGGCTACAGGCGGCTACTGTCGCCACCCCGCAGCCCTCCAACTTCAGCCTGGGTGCCCAGCTGCTGGACCAGGCGCTGGCGCGCTATCCTCAGATGGATGCGGTGTTCTGCACCAACGATGACCTGGCCGCCGGGGTGGTGTTTGAGTGCCAGCGTCGCGGTATGGCGGTACCGGGTCAGCTGGGGGTCGCCGGCTTTCATGGCCTCGATTTTGGCCAGGCGATGTCGCCACAGCTGGCCACGGTGATGACCCCCCGCTTCGACATCGGTGCCCGTGCCGCCCAGCGGGTTCTGGCCCAGTTGGACCAGGACGCACCGGTGGGCGAAAACGAAGTCCTGCCCTACCAATTGGCGCTGACCGGCAGCCTGTAACGGGGCCGGTCACGGTTTCGCCAGGGTTGCATTTACAGTGGCGGAAGTTACCCGTAACATTGCGTTGTAAGGCACCGCAGATGTGCCACGACAGGTTCGATAACGGGAGACGATAATGGCTCAGCCAGACGCAGGCACTAGCTTGATCATCATGGGGGTATCCAGCACCGGGAAATCCGTGGTGGGCGCTCAACTGGCCACCCAGCTGGGGGCCAAGTTCATCGACGGCGATGATCTTCATCCCAAGGCCAACATCCTCAAGATGGCCTCTGGTCAAGCCCTGAACGACGACGACCGTGCTCCCTGGCTGGAGCGGATCCGCGATGTGGTGTTCTCGGTGGAGCAAAAGAACGAGGTCGCCGTGGTGGTGTGCTCCGCGCTAAAGCGGGCCTACCGGGACCAGATCCGCGAAGGCAACGGCCAGGTGCGCTTTTTGCACCTGCACGGTGACTTTGAGCTGATCGCCCAGCGGATGCAGGCACGCAAGGGCCACTTTATGCCGCTGTCGCTGCTTGAGAATCAGTACAACACCCTGGAGCTGCCCGGCGCGGAGGAGGCGGATGTGACCGCCATCGGCGTTGAGGTGCCACTGGCGCAGGTGGTGAAGCGCTGTGTCGATGCCGTGCGTTAAGCCCTGACCCAATTCCAAACAAAAAAACCGTGGCATGCCACGGTTTTTTTGTGTTTTAAAGCGCATTCCCCCTAACGAGGTTATGGCGCAAGCTTCATCCTGACCGCATTGGCCGACTGCCGTGAAGAGTACGATGCGTGCGATCACGCATCATGGAAGGGGTGTAGCCGTGTCAGGGACGCGAGCCGGTGCAGGCGACCAAAGCCGTACACCTTTTTTGCTCCTGTCGGTGCGATGCTGTTCAGTCAGCAACAAAAAACCGGCGTAAGGCCGGCTTTTTCTGGATGTGAGAATGGCTTAAATAAACCAGCTCAGGATCCACACCATCAGGAAGGCGATGGTGCCCAGCAGGGTCTCCATCACGGTCCAGGTCTTCAGGGTGGTTTTCTCATCCATCTCCAGGAAGCGGCTGACCAGCCAGAAGCCGGAGTCGTTGAAGTGAGACAGCACGGTGGCACCACCGGCGATGGCGATCACGATGAAGCACAGGTGTAGCTGGCTCAGCTCCGGCATGCCCAGAACAATGGGAGACAACAGTGCTGCAGTGGTGGTCAGGGCTACGGTGGCAGAGCCCTGGGCCACACGGAGGATGGTGGCGATCAGGAAGGCCGCGACGATGATGGGCATGCCCGTATCGGACAACACGTTGGCCAGTGCTTCACCGATACCGGAAGCGCGCAGAACACCACCAAACATACCACCGGCACCGGTCACCAGGATGATGCCGCAGATCGGCGCCAGGGCGTCCCCGCAGAGCTTTTCCAGACGCTCTTTGCCTTGGGTTTTCGAGAAGTAGGCCAGGCACACCAGCAGGGTGATCAACAGGGCGACCGGGGTCTTACCAAACAGACGCAGGAACTCAACCCAAGTCTGGCTACCATCGATCATACCGGCCACGGCCAGCGTGTTCAGACCGGTGTCCAGGAAGATCAGCAGGATTGGCAGCAACAGGATGCTCATGACGATGCCAAAGCTTGGCAGCTGGTCTTGCGGCACCGGCTTGGCCTTGTCCGCGCCAAAGGCGTTGGGCACTGGCAGATTAAACTTCTCACCGGCCCAAAGACCGAACAGGTAAGCACCGAGGTACCAAGTAGGGATAGCCACCGCCAGGCCGACGAACAGCAGCAGGCCGATGTTGGCACCGAGCAGATCCGCTGCGGCCACGGGGCCCGGGTGCGGCGGCACAAAGCCGTGCATCACGGCGAAGGCACCGGCGGCAGGGAGGGCGTACTTCAGAACCGAGCCGCCAAATTGACGGGCCACGCTGAAGATGATCGGCAGCATCACCATCAGACCGGCGTCAAAGAAGATGGGGAATCCGAATAGCAGCGAGGCAACACCCAGCGCCAATGGAGCGCGTTCTTCACCGAAACGGTTGATCATGGTATCGGCCAGTACCTTGGCACCGCCACTGACCTCCAGAATCACCCCGATCATGGCACCCAGGCCCACCAGCAGAGCAACGCTGGCAAGCGTGCCGCCCAACCCGCCGGACATGGTCGGTAGGATCTGGTCGTAACTGATACCCGTGGCCAAGGCCGTCAGCAGGCTGACCAGGATCAGAGAGACAAAGGCATGGACGCGGAAGCGCATGATCAGCACCAGCAGCAGTGCGATTGCACCGGCGGCGATGGACAGCAGATACGCTACATCAGGAGAGGAAGCCACTTCGTTCATGGGACACCTTATGAGGTCTGAGTAGTGTTCAGATCTGGCTTATGCAGACCTGAAGTGTAGAAACTGGACGGCGCAGCCTAGGGCTGAACCACAATCGGTCTCGGATGATACCCGTAACATTGCCCTATTGGCAGTCTAAAATGACCATTTCGGTGAAAAAGTGGTGTTGGCTGTGAGATGGGCCCCGAATTAGTGCGATTTACTCCCTGGCAGAGCCGGGAGGCTGTGAACCCCTGTGATTTGCCTTTGCTACCCGGTTATCTGCGCTGCAGCCATAGGGTGTGAGCCACAGCACAAAATTCTATGATAGGCTTGTGTGCCACCAGGGTGTGGTTATTATGCATAAAAATTACATAAAGATTCATCGCGAGCGTGCCACATGTCTTCACCTTCTCACTCCACCTCTGCCCAGGCGGTGCCACGGCCGTCACGCTGGCAGGTGCCCGATACCCTGATCATCATCTTTTTCGTTGGCCTGCTGGCCGCGGCGTTGACCTACCTGGTACCGGCAGGCAGCTTCCAAACCCAGGAGATCAGCTACCTGGCCGATGGCGCGGAGAAGACCCGCACCGTGATTGATCCCAGCTCCTTCGCCTACGGGGTGGATGAGAATGGCGAGCGGCTCTACAACCGGGTCGGCCTGTTCGAGGGGGGGGGTGGTGTCGGTCTGCTCAACTTCCCGTTCGAGGGGCTGGTGTCCGGTTCCAAGTGGGGCAGTGCCATCGGCGTGATCATGTTCATGCTGGTGATCGGCGGCGCCTTCGGTGTGGTGATGCGCACCGGCACCATCGACAACGGCATCCTGCGTTTGATCGACAAAACCCAGGGTAACGAGGCGCTGTTCATCCCGGTGATGTTCTCGCTGTTCTCCCTCGGTGGCGCCGTCTTTGGCATGGGGGAGGAGGCGGTGGCCTTTGCCATCATCATCGCCCCGTTGATGATCCGGCTGGGCTACGACGGCATCACCACGGTGATGGTGACCTATGTCGCCACCCAGGTCGGTTTTGCCGCCTCCTGGATGAATCCCTTCTCGGTTGCCGTGGCCCAGGGCGTCGCCGGGGTGCCGGTATTGTCCGGCTCCAGTCTGCGTATCGCCCTGTGGGTGGGCTTCACCCTGGTCGGCATCGGCTTCACCATGTGGTATGCCCGGGGTGTAAAGGCCAAGCCGGAGCGCTCCTACAGCTTCCACAGCGACAAGCACTTCCGTGACCAGCCGGTAACCGCGTTGAAAGACAGCCGCTGGAACCTGGGTGACAGCCTGGTGATGCTGACCGTGCTGCTGACCCTGGTCTGGGTGATCTGGGGTGTGGTCACTCAGGGTTGGTATATCCCGGAGATCGCCTCCCAGTTCTTCACCATGGGCCTGGTCGCCGGCATCATCGGTATCGCCTTCCGCCTCAACGACATGACGGTCAACGACGCCGCTGATGCCTTTAAGGATGGTGCCGGCATTATGCTGCCCGCCGCGCTGCTGGTGGGCTGTGCCAAGGGGATCCTGCTGCTGCTCGGTGGCGCCGATCCCAGCGAAGCCACGGTACTGAACTCCATCCTCAACAGTGCCGCCAACACCATCGGTGGCCTGCCGGAGGTGCTGTCGGCCTGGTTTATGCTGATGTTCCAGTCGGTGTTCAACTTCTTTGTCACCTCCGGCTCCGGTCAGGCGGCCCTGACCATGCCGCTGATGGCACCGCTGGCGGATCTGGTGGGGGTCTCCCGTCAGGTGGCGGTACTAGCGTTCCAGCTCGGTGACGGCTTCACCAACGTGATCGTCCCCACCTCCGCCTCGCTGATGGCCACCCTGGGTGTCTGTCGGGTGGACTGGGCTGACTGGGCGCGCTTCAGCTGGCGATTCGTGCTGCTGCTGATGGCGCTCTCCTCGGTGGCCGTGGTACTGGCACAACTGCTGGGATATCAGTGACAATAGCCGGTGGAGGCGACGCGCCCCACCGCATTTGTCGGCGCCGGGTTTGCCCGGCGCCGACAAACCGCAAATACTGGAAAGCGGGCCACGAGGCCGGCTTTTTTCTTTTTTATAGACTGAGGATGGGATGGCAAAGCGGATTGTCTGCATTGACACCGAACTGAGCTGCTGGGACGACCCGGCGTTTCAGAAATCGCAAACCCTGGAGATATTCCAGTTTGGTCTGGCGTTGATCAACGCCGACACCCTGGAGATTGAGAAGACCGGCAGCTACTACGTCAGCAACACCCGTCATGAGGTGTCCAAGTTCTGTTACCAGCTGACCGGCATCAGCCAATCCACCCTGGATAAACGCGGCATGCCGCTGGATCACGTCACCCATCTGCTCAAGGAGCGCTGGGGTGTGGCGCAGCGGTGGAATGCCCTGGTCACCTGGGGGGACGAACGACGCTGGATGGAGCCGGATTTCGTCGCCAAAGGGGTGGAGTACCCCTTTCATAACGGCCTGCTCAACCTGGCGGACTACTACCGCTTCTGTCACTGCCAGAGCAAGCGAGACCGAGCTTCGCAAAAGGCCGCGGCCGAGCGCTACGGGGTGACCCTGGCGCAGCCGCAGCATAACGCCGAGGCCGACGCCACCACCCTGGCCCGCATCGTGATTGCGATGATCAAGGCCGGCGAGTTGTGGGCGCCTTTGAATGCCAGCGGAGCCGCCGATGTTTGAACTAGCCAAGCTGATAGAGCAGCTGGATCTGGCCGCACTGGCCCCGGGTCGTCATGCCCTGCGCTTCGTGCCCCTGACCATGGGCAATGGCCAGAGCTGGCAGTTGCCGGTGCTGGTGCTCAAAGGCAGCGAGCCGGGCCCCCGGGTCTGGATCGTGGCCGGTACCCACGGTGATGAGCTCAATGGCGTGCTGACTGCCCAGCGGATGGGGCGGGAGCTGAGCCCCGAGGGGATGTCTGGCACCCTGGTGATCCTGCCCAGCCTCAACCTGCCGGGCATGCTGCAGCACAGCCGCGACTTTATTCCCTCGGATCCCGACAGCTCGCCGGTCAATCTTAACCGCCTGTTCCCGGGCAAGGCCGATGGCAGCAGCGCCGAGCGCTACCTCCATGCCATCTGGCAGCGGCTATTGATGGGCAATGCCGACTACGTGCTCGACCTGCATACCCAGACCCGCGGTGCCAGCTACCCGCTCTATGTGTTTGCCGATTACCGCATCGAGGCGGTGCGGGCGATGGCGCTGCAGATCGGCGCCGACGCCATCCTCGACGACCCCGGCGAAGCCGGGGTATTGGAAAGTGAGCTTAACCGGGCCGGGATCCCCTGCATTACCCTGGAGGTGGGCAGTGGCAAGGTGATCGAACCTGAGCTTATCGACCGGGCGGTGACGGGATTGCGCCGGGTGCTCGGCCACCTTGGCCTGATTTCGCCCTGCCCGGCGGCACAGAACCAGCCGGTGGAGGGCACCCAAACCACCACCATTCGGGCGGATCTAGGGGGCATGGCGCTGCCCCAGGTAAGGTTGGGACAGCGTGTGGTCACAGGCGAACTGCTGAGCATTCAATACGACCCCTTCGGCCAGGAGGCACGGCGCTACCATGCCCCTTGTGACGGCTGGGTGTTGAGTCTCAACACCGATCCGCTGCGCGAGCCGGGTACCCTGCTGGCTCGCTTGCTGCACTGAGGGGAGATACCCTTGTTGCCAAAATGTGACGAAAATCCCGTCAGGGAGTGACGGGATTTCCTTGCATTGGTTGCCCACAGGCTGGCGGGAGGGGTAGATTAGGCACATCTAACTTGGGGACTTTCAATGATGTACGAAGATTCCAGCCTGCTGGCGACTCGCATTACTCGCCTGGTGCAGGCGCTTTCCACCGGCGTCTACGAGCGAGACCGTGCCTTCAAGCTGTGCCTGCTGGCAGCACTCACCGGCGAAAGTGTGTTCCTGCTTGGCCCCCCTGGAATCGGTAAGTCTCTGATTGCCCGCCGGATCATGCACGCCTTTGAAGAGGGCAGTGCGTTCGAGTACCTGATGAATCGCTTCTCCACCCCGGAGGAGCTGTTCGGCCCCCTGTCGATCCAGGCACTGAAGGATGAAGGCCGCTACGTGCGCCTGACCGAGGGCTACCTGCCGGAAGCATCGGTGGTGTTCCTGGATGAGATCTGGAAGGCCGGGCCGGCGATCCTCAACACTCTACTGACTGTGGTGAACGAAAAGGTCTACCGCAACGGCAACCAGACCCTGCAGGTGCCGATGCGCCTGCTGATCACCGCCTCCAATGAGCTGCCCGACGGCGACTCCAGCCTGGAGCCCCTCTACGACCGGATGCTGTTGCGGGTCTATGCCGACCGGGTCTCCCAGAAGCAGCATTTTAAGGTGATGGTGGGGGACAGCTCAGACATGTACAGCGATCCTGTGCCGGCCGGGCTGAAGATCACCGAGCAGGAGTACCGCGAGTGGAAGGAGGGGGTTAAGGCCGTCTCCCTGCCGGACTCCTGTTTCGAGAAGATCTACCAGCTTAAGACCTTGGTGGAGGAGCGTCAGGAGGAGCACCCGGAGCTGGATCTCTACGTCTCTGACCGTCGCTGGAAGAAGTCGGTGTCGCTGCTCAAGGCCAGTGCCTTTTTCAATGGCCGGATGACGGTCTCGCCCACCGATATCCTGATCCTGCGCAACTGCTTGTGGCGCGACCTGCCCACCCGGGAGCTGATCCAGACGGTGATGGGGCAGTACGCCAAAGAGGTGGCCTTCGAGCAGAGCGACATGCGTCAGCAGCTGCTGTTCCTCCATGCTGAGCTGGACCGCCTGGCCCACACCCGCGCCGAAGCCCTGATGCCACGCACCGTGAAAACCAGCAGTCTGCGCGGCGAGCGCTACGAGCTGGATCTCAACGAGGCGAACCTGGAGCCCCGCGCTGGGGTAGGGGAGATGGCGGTGTTGCTGCCGCTGCTGGCTCAAACCCCGTTGCACCAGGACCTGGATGAGCCCACCGCCATGGTGCGGGTGGCAGCCACCGAGTTGCAGAAGCTGGTGGCCCACGGGGAAGGCACGGTACCGGGCTTCATCAACGATCATGACACCCAGTCCTACGCCATCAAGCTGGCGCTGGATGCCAACCACCACCTGGTGCTCAAGGATGTGGCTAACCGGGAGATCCCGGTGGCAGCCTTGGGCCCCTGGCCGGTCAGCCGACTGACCCGGCAGGAGTGGGAGGAGCAACTGGCGGCCCTGACCCTGCAGACCGATCAGCTCGAGCAGCAGCTGATGGATCAACGGGCGATGTTCAACCGCACCATGCCCCACAACTTCATCGATACCGACCTGACCGACATGGTCACCGAAAGCCTGGATGACCTGACTGAGCAGATGCATCGGTTGCGTCAAAGCATGGATAGCGCCGAACGCCTGTGGCAAACCATTCAGTGCAGCTATGACGCCCAGTGAGTCCCACTACCCGGATCGCGCCGCCCGGGATCCTGGTCATCAGCAGGCGCTGGGTCATCTGCTTGGCCGCCTGGTCGGTCAGCGTCGCGATGCCCTGCGTGACCAGCTGCAGCAACAGCAGCGCTTTGCCACCCCTGGCCTGGTTCAGGCGCTGGATGAAGAGCTAACCCGCTGGAGTCAGCAGCTGCAGTCGGTGCTCAAGGGCCAGGCGCTGCCGAAGGAGGCCCGGCGCGAGATCAGCTTGTTGGAAACCGCGATGCAGCAGGACGTGGGCCAGTTCCTCGATGAGCTGGATGCGGTACGGCTGCAGCTCAAGGGTCACTCCCCCATGGCCGACGAACTCAACCGCTTTGCCCAGGAAGTCGCGCAGATGCCCAGCTCGCGTCAACCAGACGCGCTGGAGTCCTTGTTGACACAGTGGCAGGTCAGTATTGAACAGCGCTACCTGGCCGACCAGCTAGCGCTGCTGGATAAACAGCGGGAGCAACTGCTGGACGAGCTCTACCGGCGAATGGAGGGCACCGAAGCCCTGGCGGAGCTGATCCCGGTGCACCAGCCCGGCGAAGCGGGGCGACTATGGGACATGGCGGACGTGACCCTGTCCAAGCGCCAGCGCAAGGACCTGGGCAAGCTGGCCCGTTGGCTCAGCCGCCAGGCCCAGATCCAGACCTTGGCTGAGGAGTTGGGACGCATGGCCCAGGCAGCCAACAGCGGCCGTATCCGTCGGGTCAAGGAGCCGGCGACGGCGCGGGAGATCCGCCCCAGCCCCCTGCCGGAAGAGGTGGTGGGGGTGCAGCAGGGCAAAGACCTGGGGCGGCTACTGGCGGTGGCGATGTCGCTGCTCTCCAGCGAGGAGCTGGAGCTACTGTTCTACAAGCAGTTGATCGACTCTCAGCTGCTGGTCTACCAGATGCGTGGCAAACAGCCGGTGCAGGGCAAGGTGAAGAACGTGTTTCGCGCCCGCCCCAGCGAGGCGATGGAGCACGGCGGCCCCTTTATCCTCTGCATCGACACCTCGGCATCGATGCAGGGCTACCCGGAACGCTGCGCTAAGGCGTTGGCCCTGGCGCTGGCTCGCATTGCGGTTCGGGATGGGCGCGATTGCCAGGTGCTGATCTTCTCCACTCAGGTGGTGCAGTTTGACCTGGTGGGCAGCCAGGGGCTGAGCCAATTGCGGGACTTCCTCGGCTACCACTTCCATGGTGGTACCGATCTGGGCCCCTGCATCGATCTGGCCTGCGACAGCCTCTCCAGCTCGGTATTCGCCAACGCCGATGTGCTGATGGTGTCGGACTTTATTGCCCCCCGGATGAAACCAGAGCGTCTGGCCAAGGTGGATGCGGCCCGCCAACGAGGCAGCCGTTTTCATGCCATCCCTCTTTCCCGTCACGGCAACGACGGCCTGTTGGCCCAGTTTGATCGCAGCTGGCCGCTGGATACCGGCCTGGGCAAACACTTCGGTCGCTAACTGAAGAGAATTCGGTGAAAAATGCTGGAGCTGGGTCACATCGCTGGGGCATAATGCGAGCCCTGCACGCAATGGCCAAGCTGTAAGGAGCATCCATGTCCTGCCACCGTATTGACGAACTAATTGAGCTGCTGGAACCGGTCTGGCAGAAGAACCAGGATCTCAACCTGGCCCAGATGCTGGTCCAGCTGGCCAAGGAAGCGGGCTTTGATGGGCCGCTGGAGTCGCTGACCGACGATGTGCTGATCTACCACCTGAAGATGAAAGAGACCGGCGAAGGCAAGATGATCCCGGGCATCGCCAAGGATTACGTCGAAGACTTCGACTGGAAGAACGCCATCCTCAAGGCCCGCGGTTTCGATGAGAACGAGCGCTAAGCCAAGTTTGAGCATACACAGGGCCCTACGGGGCCCTGTTTGCGTTTCAGGGCCCGGGCTTCTAGTGTTGTTGGCAGAAGATCCAGAAAGATAGAGTCGCCTTAGTCTCTCGTCAGTAGTACCAGGAGGGTCAGCCCATGCTGCGAGATTATGCCCGTTTAACCCTGTTTATGTGCATGGTGCTGCTGGGGATCCAGATCCCCGGCTTCCTTGAGCTGTACCAGCAGCGTCTGCAGGCCCATGTTACCGAGGCCCGCCACAGCCTCAGTGGCTTCCAACAAACCGCCGACCGACACTTCGATGGCAACCTGGCTGCCCTGGTGGAGTACTACCGCAGCAGCAGCGACGCGGTGTTTCGTGAAGATGCCAACTCGCTGGCGGTGATCATCGAGCGGGTGCTGGTGCTGGAGTCGGAGATGGCGGCGATGGATTCCGGTCAGTTTGGCCAGATCGCCCACCTGATGACACGGGCGGATCAAAGCCTGCGCGCCGACACCCTGGCCCACTACCAGTACCGGGTGATCCTCAACCCTGCTGCGATCGGCTGGGGCCTGGGCATCGCTTTGCTGCTGAGTTTGTTGGTGGAGGGCGTCGGTAGGCTGCTCTGGCCGCGCCGCCGGCATCATCGCCATCGCCCGGTCTATAACTAGCGACCGGCAGAGCCGATCAATCCTCTAGCCGGAAGTCTGCGGCCCCGCTCATGGCGGGGCCGCACTGTTTTCCCCATCCTCTGTTGAGAGCGGGCTGAAATTGCAGCGGAACCCCTGTTACACTGCGTTTTTTCCCCTCGGAGCTTTCGCCATGCAAGGCACCCTTTCCAAGATGGCCAATGCCCTTGGCCAGCCCGCTCAGTACGCCCTTCGGGTGGGCGATGAACAACTGCCGCTGAACGAGCGCATCGGTCAGCCGTTGACCCTGACCTACACCGGCAAGATCTTCTGCGACGCCTGTGGTCGCAAGACCAGCAAGAGCTACTCCCAGGGCCACTGCTTTCCCTGCATGAAGAAGCTGGCCCGCTGCGACATGTGCATCATGAAGCCGGAAACCTGCCACTTCGCCCAGGGCACCTGCCGTGAGCCGCAATGGGGCGAGACCCACTGCATGATCCCCCACTATGTTTACCTGGCCAACACCTCGGGCCTGAAGGTGGGGATCACCCGCCACAGTCAGATCCCCACTCGCTGGCTCGACCAGGGGGCGACCCAGGCGCTGCCGATCCTCAAGGTGGCGACCCGTCAGTTGTCCGGTCTGGTGGAGGTGGAGCTGGCCAAGCTGGTGGCGGATAAGACCAATTGGCGGGCGATGCTGAAGGGCGCCGGCGAGCCGGTGGACCTCAAGGCGGAAGCCGACCGACTGTTGCCGGCCATCGAGGCCACCCTGACCGAACTGGGCAGCCGCTTTGGGGTGGATGCCATCGAGCGCTTGGATGAAGAGGTGGTGACCATCGACTACCCGGTGGACAGCTACCCCACCAAGATCGCGTCCCACAACTTCGACAAGCAGCCGGAGGTGTCCGGTACTTTGCTGGGGATCAAGGGGCAGTACCTGATCTTCGACACCGGGGTGATCAATATCCGCAAGTTCACCGGTTACGAAGTCAGCGTCGGCTAAGTCCGAAAGCGGCGCAGTCCCTGCTCGGTGGCCACCGCATCCAGCGGCACATCCCAGGCCTCGTTAGGCAGCTGCGCCACCTCCTGCACGCTGTGGGCTAAGCCCAACAGCTGCGGCCTCTGGGTGGTGGTGAAGCCACCCAGGGTGCGATCGTAAAAACCACCGCCCATCCCCAGGCGGTGGCCCTCTCCGTCAAACCCCACCAACGGCATCAATACCAGGTCCAGCTCCTGCAGCGGCACGATGTCCGGTTTGGCCAGCGCTGGCTCGGGGATCTGAAAGCGATTGGTGCGCAGCGACTGACCGGGTTGGTAGCGCTGGAACAGCAGTTGATTCGGGCTGAAGGGGTGCATCACCGGCAGCGCCAGCTGTTTGCCCCGGGCGTGCAGCACCTCGGCCAGCAGGTGGGGATCCAGCTCGCCGTCGTTGGCGATGTAGATAGCGATTTGACTGGCGTGCTGCACCAGACTGTGGTCCGGCAGGTAGGTGGCCAGGGCGATGGCGGCCTGTTTTTGTTGTTCGTGGTTCAGCTTTTGCCTTGCTTGGCGTAGCTGACGGCGCAGCAGGGCGCGGTGGTCACACTCCATGTCCCGGTTCCAGATAGAGGGGGATGGAATAACTGTGAATCCAGTCGAGGGGAAAGGCAAGGGGCGCTCTCCGAAAGTGCCGCTGCGGAGTGAAGCCCTTGAACCGTAAGTTCAAGGCGGGAATCCCGTCGGTGCTTTCGGCTTCTCGGTCGTGCCGAGCATGCGCAGCCGCACTAAGCGGAACCCCCTGGTGTTAAAAGCATCGGCCAGGGACATGCACCGCTGGCGAACACTTCAGAGAGCATCGAAATGGTGAGCGGTCGGGCTCACTGCCGTGTCCTAACCGTCGGATTCAGTGTAGGGACGCGGAGACTGGGGTTCAACCGTTTTCGGGTCAGCGCGAAACTGTTCGGATAAAGCCTGCTCAATGGTGTTCTGTAACAGGTTGATTCGCTGTTGCATTTGCCTTTCTTGCTCGGCCTGATTTTGTTCAGACTGCATCGATTCGTTGATCAGATTCAGCGCTGCCATCACCGCCAACTGCTCCAGGCTGCCCAATCCGGTGCGTTGGCGCAGCTGCTCCAGTCGCTGGTTCAGCTCCTCGGCAACCCGGTTGAGTTGGGCTACCTGTTCCGGCGGACAGGTGACGGTAAAGCTCTTGCCCAGCACAAAGATGTCGGTGGTTTGTTGGCTCATAAAAACACCACGATAGGTCGAACATTCAGGGGAAGGAAAGCGCCCCGGCCAGCCTGAGTCAGCGTGGGGCCTTGGTGGAGCGATTCGCCCCGCCATGATAGCATGACAGCGAATTTTAACCTCGGAAGTTTCTGCGATGAAATGCAACACCCCTTTATTGCTCAACAAGCTACAAGCCGCCCTGGATAAGGATGAGATCGCGGTCCTGCCGGCGGAGGTGCACGGTGTGCTGACTGGTTTGGTGTGCGGGGGCGTTGCAGTGGACGGCAAGGCCTGGCTCCGCCCCTTCCTGGAGCTGGTCAACGACGGTGAGCCGATGTCCGACAACCTCACCGCCATCGTCCGCGAACTCTACGTAGACGTGGTCAACACCCTGGTCGATCCAGAGATGCGCTTCTCGCCGCTGCTGGCGGACGAAGACGATCCGCTGTCCGATCGCCTGGAGGCCTTCATCAACTGGACCCAGAGCTTCCTGACCGGTCTGGCCATGGTCCAGCCTGCGCTGGACTCCGCCTCCGCCGAGGTGAAAGAGCTGATCGACGACCTCACCCAGTTCACCCAGGTGGAACTGGAGGTGGAAGAGAACGACGAGAACGAAGAGGGGTTCGCCGCCCTGGTAGAACACACCCGGATCGCCGCCTGGGAGTGCCTGCGGGAGTTCCGCGGGCTGGACGACGACGAGGACGAACCCAAAACCCTGCACTAATGCCGTGAGCCCTCAGCAAAAGGAGTAGTACTGATGGACCCGATAGATTTTCACCAGCATCGCCAGCGCCTGATGGCCCAACTGCCGGAAGGCTCGGTGGCCCTGGTTTACGCCGCCGCCGAATGCACCCGTTCCAACGACACCGAGTACCGGTTTCGCCAGGACAGCGACTTTTTCTACCTGACCGGCTTCCGTGAGCCCGACGCGCTGTTGCTGCTGCGCCCGGGCCAGACCCCGGAGAGCGTGGTATTTGTTCGCCCCAAGGACAGCCTGATGGAGATCTGGCATGGCCGCCGCTTGGGCGTCGATGCCGCGCCGAAGGCGCTGGGCGTGGATGCCGCTTTCAGCATCGAGGAGCTGGACAGCCAGCTGCCGGCGCTGGTCAACGGCGCCGACATCCTGGTGCATCGCCCGGGTCAGTCGGAGCGTGAGGACGCCACCGTCGCCAAGCTGCTGCAGGCACTGCGCAACGGCCTGAAGAAGGGCTACCGGGCCCCGTCCCGGGTACAGGATCTGCGCCCTGAGCTGCACGAACAGCGGCTGATCAAGACCGACGCCGAGCTGGCGATGATGGCCGAAGCCGGTGCCTTGAGTGCCCGCGCTCACAGCCGGGCGATGAAGGCGTGTCAGCCGGGCATGTACGAGTACCAGCTGGAGGCGGAGATCCAACACGAGTGCGCCATGGCCGGTGCGGTGGATATGGCCTATGGCACCATCGTCGGCGGCGGTGACAACGCCTGCATCCTTCACTACACCGAGAACAGCGACCAGCTCAAAGATGGCGACCTGGTGCTGATCGATGCCGGCGCCGAACTGCATGGCTACGCCGGTGACATCACCCGCACCTTCCCGGTCAATGGTCGCTTCAGCGAGGAGCAGAAGGCGCTCTACACCCTGGTACTGGAAGCGGAAGAGACAGCCATCGCTATGCTCAAGCCCGGCGCCTCCATTAAGGACGCCAACCAGGCGGTGCTGGAGATCCTGGTCTCCGGGCTGGTGAAGCTGGGCATCATGCAGGGCGACGTCAACGAGCTGATCGAGCAGGAAGCCTACAAGGCGTACTACATGCACGGCCTAGGTCACTGGCTGGGGCTGGATGTGCACGATGTGGGGGATTACCACCACGCCGACCGTCGCCGTCCGCTGGCACCGGGCATGGTGTTGACCATCGAACCGGGCCTCTACATCGCCCCGGATGCCGAGGTGGATCCCAAGTGGCGTGGTATCGGTATCCGTATCGAGGACAACATCGTCATCACCGAACAGGGGCACCGGGTCTTGACCGACGGTGTGCCGAAATCCATCGACGCCATCGAGGCGCTCATGGCCGGGTGAACCCGGCAGGATAGGGAATGAAACAGCACTACGATATTGCCATTGTCGGCGGCGCCATGGCCGGTGCCACCCTGGCTCTGGCATTGTCGGCCAGGGGCGACCGGGAAGGTCGCCCCTGGCGCATCGCCGTCATTGAGGCGCACACCCCGGAATCGCAACGCCATCCCGGCTATGACACCCGCGCCATCGCCCTGGCGGAGGGCTCGGTACGTCGTTTGAAAACCCTGGGCTGCTGGCCTGCCATTCAGGCCCACGCCGCCCCCATCGAGCGCATTGAGGTATCGGACCAGGGTCACTTCGGTGGCCTGGCCATGGCGTCGCAGGAGTACGGTGTTGAGGCATTGGGCCAGGTGGTGGAGCTGGAGCGGGTCGGCCCCGCCCTGTGGCAGCAGCTGGCCAAATCCGGGGTGGATTGCTTCAGCCCGGATCAGCTGGCGGAGCTGACTCAGCAGAACGACCAGGTCGCCTTGACCCTGACCTCCGGCCAGCAGCTGACCGCCCGGCTGGTGGTGGGCGCCGATGGCACCCACTCCAAGGTGCGTGAGAAGCTGGGGCTGGGGCTGCGCCGTACCCCCTATCCGCAGACCGCATTGATCGCCAACCTTAGCGCCCGCGACCACGGCGCCACCGCCTACGAGCGCTTTACCGCCGAAGGGCCGCTGGCGCTGCTGCCGATGTGCGACGACCGCTATTCGCTGGTCTGGGTACAGAGCCCGGAGCAGGCGCAGCGGCGCCTGCAGCTGTCAGAGGCGCAGTTCCTGGCGGAGCTGCAGCAGGCCTTTGGTTATCGTCTGGGTCGCTTTACCCAGGTGGGCCAGCGGGCCAGCTATCCGTTGGCGCTGTGTAAGGCGGAGCGGGTGATCCATCACCGCTGTGTGCTGGTGGGCAACGCCGCACAAACCGTCCACCCCATTGCCGGCCAGGGCTTCAACCTGGGCTTGCGTGACGTGGAGGTGCTGGCGCATCTGCTCAGTCAGGCGGACGATCCCGGTGCCTTCTCCCTGCTGGCTCAGTATGAGCAGCAGCGGCGCAACGACCGGGGCCGTACCACCGGCTGGACCGATCTGCTGGTGCGCTTGTTCTCCAACTCCTCCCGGGTGATGGCACTGGGTCGCAACAGCGGCTTGCTGGCGATGAGCCTGCTGCCGGGCCTGAAGCGCCAACTGGCGGGGCAGGCGATGGGCTGGCGCGGTGGCGCCCCCCGTCATCCACAACAGAAATGAGGGCTGGCCCAATCGGGCCGGCCTGGCGGGCCACCGGGCCCGAACGCAAAGGAAACAACCAGATGATGAAATCCCTCTCCGTTGACGTGGCCATTGTCGGCGGCGGCATGGTCGGCATGGCGACGGCACTGGGCCTGGCCCAGGCGGGGTACCAGGTGGCGGTGGTCGAACGCAGTGAACCGCAGCCGGTCCAGGGCGAGCCGCGGCTGCGGGTCTCTGCCATCAATCGGGCCAGTCAGCAGTGGCTGACCCAGTTGGGGGCCTGGTCACTGCTGCCAAGCGACCGGCTGGCACCCTACCGGGCGATGCAGGTGTGGGACAAGGACAGCCTGGGGGCCATCGGCTTTGCCGCCGAGGATCTGGAACAGCCGGACCTCGGTCACATCATCGAGAACGACGCCATTGCCTACGCCCTGTGGCAGCGTGCCGACAGCGAGCCCAACCTGCATCGGGTGATCGGTGCGCCGGAGCGTTGGGCTCAAGGTGAGCGGGAGGACTGGCTCAGCCTGGCCAGCGGCGAGATGATCACCGCCCGGCTGCTGCTGGCCGCCGACGGGGCCAACTCCTGGTTGCGTCAACAGGCCCAGGTGCCGCTGGTGTTCCGCGACTACGGCCACCACGCCCTGGTGGCCACCATCCGTAGTCAGCATCCCCACGATGGCGTCGCCCGTCAGGTGTTTCTGCCAGAGGGGCCGCTGGCGCTGCTGCCGCTGGCGGATCCCCATCTTTGTTCCATCGTCTGGTCGCAGCCACCGGCCCTGGCCGAGCAGCGCCAGGCACTGAGCCCGGAAGAGTTTGGTCAGGCCCTGACCGTGGCCACCGAGGCCCGTCTGGGTTGCCTCAGTCTGGCGTCTGATCGTGCCGTATTCCCGCTGACCATGCGCTACGCCCGGGATTTCGTCCGGCCGCGCCTGGCGCTGCTGGGGGACGCAGCCCACACCATCCACCCGTTGGCGGGGCAGGGGGTTAACCTCGGCTTTGGTGACGGCAAGGCGCTGGTGGAGCTGCTGGCCTCGGCCCGTGGCAGTGATTGGGACATCGGCGATCTGCGTCTGCTCAACCGCTACGGCCGCGCCCGTAAAGCGGCGGCCCAGGAGATGCTGGCGGCGATGGACGGATTCCGCTGGCTGTTCGCCGGCAGCCACCCGCTGAAGAAGTCGATCCGCGACCTGGGCTTGAGCCTGGTGGACAAGGCCGGTCCGGTGAAAAATCGTTTGCTGGCCCGCGCCTTGGGCCTGGAGGCCTAGGGCGGAATTTGGCAGTTTCCAAGGACAGTTTGTCCCGCTGACCGAACGGCCGAAATTGTATACAAAATATTTGTGAGCGGTATAATGCGCCCAAAAACTGGGGCGTGATCCTGGGCTCGCCATGAGGTGGGTTTGTGATCTGCGTCCCGAGCGCTGGCAAGGGAGCATTATGGCGAGCAAAACCGTACTCTACGACAAGCACTTGGAATCCGGCGCCAAGCTGGTGGACTTTCACGGCTGGGAGATGCCGCTGCACTACGGCTCCCAGGTGGAGGAGCACCACCAGGTGCGCCAGGACGCCGGCATGTTCGACGTCTCCCACATGACGGTGGTGGACATCAGTGGCCCTGACGCCAAGCCCTTCCTCCGTACCCTGCTGGCCAACGACGTGGCCAAGCTCACCGCCCCCGGCAAGGCCCTCTACGGCGCCATGCTCAACCACGACGGCGGTGTCATCGATGACCTCATCACCTACTACCTGTCCGACACCCAGTACCGCCTGGTGGTGAACTCCGCCACCCGGGAAAAGGATCTGGCCTGGATGAACGAGCAGGTTGCCGCCTTCGATGTGACCCTGAGCGAGCGCCCGGAGCTGGCGATGATCGCGGTGCAGGGCCCCAACGCCAAGGCCAAGGCCGCCGAGGTGTTTAATGCCGAGCAAAACGCTGCCGTTGAGGGGATGAAGCCCTTCTTCGGGGTACAAAGCGGTGATCTCTTTATCGCCACCACCGGGTATACCGGAGAAGCCGGCTACGAGATCGTGGTGCCCCAGGAGCAGGCCCCGGCATTGTGGCAGGCGCTGCTGGAGGCCGGGGTCAAACCCGCCGGTCTGGGGGCTCGCGATACCCTGCGTTTGGAAGCCGGAATGAACCTTTATGGCCAGGACATGGACGAAGGGGTATCTCCACTGGCGGCTAACATGGGCTGGACCATCGCCTGGGAGCCGCAGGAGCGTGCCTTTATCGGCCGCGAGGCGCTGCAGGCGGCTAAAGTTAATGGCACCGACAAGCTGGTCGGCCTGGTGATGACCGACAAGGGTGTGCTGCGAGGCGGCCTCACCGTGGTCTTTACCGACGACCAAGGCAAGGAGCAGACCGGGGTGATCACCTCCGGTACCTTCTCCCCGACCCTGGGCCACGCCATCGCCATGGCGCGGGTACCGGCGGGGATTGGCGCTCAGGCCGAAGTGGAGCTTCGAAAAAAACGCGTTGCGGTGCAGGTGGTGAAGCCCTGCTTTGTCCGCAACGGAAAACAAGCATTCTGACTTAAGCTAAAGGAAAGTCGATCATGAGCAACATTCCGTCCGAACTGAAGTTTGCCTCCACCCACGAGTGGGTCCGCGCCGAGGGTGATGGCGTTTACACCATCGGGATCTCCGAGCACGCACAGGAGCTGTTGGGCGACATGGTGTTTGTCGAGCTGCCCGAGGTGGGTGACAGCATCAACGCCGGTGACGACTGCGCAGTGGCGGAGTCCGTGAAGGCCGCCTCCGACGTGTACGCGCCGCTGACCGGTGAGGTTGTGGCGGTGAACGAAGAGCTGGAAGAGTCGCCGGAGCTGGTCAACAGCGACCCCTACAGCGATGGCTGGTTCTTCAAGGTTAAGATCAGCGACGACAGCGAGCTGGAAGCGCTGCTGGACGCTGAGGGCTACCTCGCCTCAATCGAAGACGAATAAAAACAATTAGTTAAGTTGAAAGCCCCTGTCTCAGGGGCTTTCTGTTTCCTGCACCCTACTTGCTACAAGAGAGCTGTCATTCATGAAAGAAACCTTGACCGCCCTGTCGACCCACGACGAGTTTTTGCAGCGTCATATCGGCCCGGATGCCGAGCAGCGTAAGGCGCTTTTGAGCGCCGTTGGCGCGGACAGCCTGGCGGATCTGACCGATCAGATCGTGCCGGAGTCGATCCGCCTGACCCAACCCTTGGCGGTAGGGGAGCCCCTCTCCGAGGTGGATGCCCTGGCCCGCCTGCGTACCCTGGCCGATCAAAACGAGATCCGAAAAACCTACATCGGCATGGGCTACTACGGCACCCTGGTACCCCACGTCATCCAGCGCAACGTGCTGGAAAACCCCGGCTGGTACACTGCCTATACCCCCTATCAGCCGGAGATCGCCCAGGGCCGCCTGGAGGCGATCCTCAACTTCCAGCAGCTGACCATGGACCTGACCGGGCTCGACCTGGCCTCTGCCTCGCTGCTGGATGAGGCCACCGCCGCTGCTGAGGCGATGGCCCTGGCCAAGCGGATGTCTAAGAACAAGAAATCCGATCTGTTCTTCGTGGCCGATGACGTCTTCCCCCAGACCCTGGACGTGGTTAAGACCCGCGCCGAGCAACTGGAACTGGAGGTGATTGTCGGCCCGGCTAAGCAAGCCGCCGATCACGACATCTTCGGTGCCCTGCTGCAGTACCCCAACCAGCTGGGCGCGGTAGAGGACTACCGCACCCTGGCCGACGCCATCCACGACAAGAAAGCACTGGTGTGTGTCGCCTCCGATCTGCTGGCGCTGATCAAGCTGCAGGCCCCGGCCCAGTGGGGCGCCGACGTGGTGTTCGGCAGTGCCCAGCGCTTCGGTGTGCCGATGGGCTACGGCGGCCCCCACGCTGCCTTCTTTGCCACCCGTGACGCCTACAAGCGCTCCATGCCGGGGCGCATCATCGGTGTCTCCAAGGACACCCGTGGCAAGCCGGCGCTGCGCATGGCGATGCAGACCCGTGAACAGCACATCCGTCGGGAGAAGGCCAACTCCAACATCTGTACCGCCCAGGTGCTGTTGGCCAACATGGCCTCCTTCTACGCCGTCTACCACGGCCCGCAGGGGCTGAAGAAGATCGCCGACCGTACTCACCGCCTCACCTCCATCCTCTCTGCGGGCCTGATGCAGAGCGGCATCAAGGTGGTGAACAGCAGCTGGTTCGACACCCTGACCCTGGCCCCGGCGGATCGCGATGCGGTGCTGGCCCGGGCCGAGCAGGCCAAGGTTAACCTGCGTACCGATCTGCCCGGCACCCTGGGTATCAGCCTGGATGAGACCACCACCGCTGCCGACATCCTGCAGCTGTGGGACGTGCTGGTGGGTGCTGATCACGGCCTGACCGTGGACGCGGTAGATGAGATGGTGGATGAGATCCTCGATCCGCGCCTGCTGCGCAGCGAGGCGATCCTGCAGCATCCGGTGTTCAACCAGTACCACTCCGAGACTGAGATGTTGCGCTACATCCGTCGCCTAGAGGGCAAGGATCTGGCGCTGAACCACTCGATGATCTCTCTGGGCTCCTGCACCATGAAGCTCAACGCCACCGCCGAGATGATGCCGGTGAGCTGGCCGGAGTTTGCCAACCTGCACCCCTTCTGCCCGCAGGAGCAGGCCCAGGGCTACAAGCAGCTGGTAGACAGCCTGACCGACTACCTGCTGGACATCACTGGCTACGACGCGCTATGCATGCAGCCCAACTCCGGTGCCCAGGGCGAATACGCCGGCCTGGTGGCGATCAAGAAGTACCAGCAGTCCATCGGCGAGGGCCACCGGGATGTCTGCCTGATCCCCAGCTCTGCCCACGGTACCAACCCGGCCTCCGCCATGCTCACCAGCCTCAAGGTGGTGGTAGTGGGCAGTGCCAAGGATGGGACCGTCGACATGGACGATCTCAAGGCCAAGGCCGAGGAGTTCTCCGATCGCCTCTCCTGCATCATGATCACCTACCCCTCCACCCACGGGGTGTACGAGGAGCAGATCAGCGAGATCTGCGATCTGATCCACCAGCACGGTGGCCAGGTTTACATGGACGGTGCCAACATGAACGCCCAGGTGGGGATCACCTCGCCGGGCCTGATCGGCTCCGACGTGTCTCACCTCAATCTGCACAAGACCTTCGCCATCCCCCACGGTGGTGGCGGTCCGGGCATGGGCCCCATCGGGGTGAAATCCCACCTGGCGCCCTTTGTCGCAGGTCACGCGGTAGTGAAGACCGGCGGCGAAGCCCAGGACAATGGTGCGGTCTCCGCAGCCCAGTACGGCTCTGCTTCCATCCTGCCCATCAGCTGGATGTACACCGTGATGCTGGGCAGCCGCGGCCTGACCGAGTCCACCCAGGTGGCAATGCTCAATGCCAACTACCTGGCCACTGAGATCGGCAAGCATTTCCCCATCCTCTACACCGGCCGTAATGACCGGGTGGCGCACGAGTGCATCATCGACATGCGCCCGCTCAAAGAGGAGACCGGGGTGACCGAGATGGACGTGGCCAAGCGCCTGATGGACTACGGCTTCCATGCTCCGACCATGAGCTTCCCGGTAGCCGGTACCCTGATGGTGGAGCCGACAGAGTCCGAGTCCAAGGCGGAGCTGGATCGCTTTATCCACGCCATGGTCAACATCCGTGAAGAGATCGCCCAGGTGGGGCGCGGCGAATGGCCGGCGGACAACAACCCGCTGTGCAACGCCCCGCACACCCTGGACGACATCATGGATCCGGCCTTCGATGAACGCCCCTACAGCCGCGAGCAGGCGGTGTTCCCGGTGGCGGAGCTGCGCGACAACAAGTTCTGGCCTACCGTTAATCGCATCGATGATGTGTTCGGTGACCGTAACCTGTTCTGCGCCTGCGTGCCGATGGACGCCTACCAGGACTGATAGTGTGGTGAGATAACGAAGCCCCGGCAGACGCCGGGGTTTTTTGTGGCCAGAAGTTCTGGCGCTCAATCCGGCTAACCGCATCGATGATGTGTTCGGTGACCGCAACCTGTTCTGCGCCTGTGTACCGATGGACGCCTACCAGGACTGATAAGGTCTAAAGACAGAAAGCCCCGGCATACGCCGGGGCTTTTTTGTTTGGATTTTGCCGGGTTGCCGGGTTGCCGGCAGCAACCAAAGGGGCTCTCGCCCCCTTGGAACCCCCTTTGCCTCCAATCGGTGCTGCCTCCTCCCTTCAGCGAGTTCTGCCGACGGCACAGACCAGAGGCGACATCCCTGTCTTCGCTGGTCACTCGGGCCATCCTGGCCCTCGGCCTGGCCGACAACGCTTCCACTCGGGCACCTCAAAGTCGGCGAAAGAGCAGAAGGAGCTCCACATCCCAACGGAGAAGTTCACTTACATAGGGGCTAGCTGGCCTTGAAGGCGGTGAGGGCCGCCAGACGACGCTTGGTTAACTCTTCTCGGATCTCGGCGCCCTTGAAGCCGGCGGCGACGATACTCTTCACCTCGACGGCATTAGCGGTGGCTAGGGCCTGGGTCAGGTAGGATTGTGGCGGATAGTCATCCTGCTGACGACCGGGGCGGCCGATGGCGTCAAAGCGGCTGGCGGTCAGCAGCTGGGCAAAGCGCTCGCCCTTACGCCAGGCATCGCAGCGGTCGAACAGTTTCAGCAGGGTGGCGGGCTTGAGCTCCAGCGCCCGGTGCACATTGAGGTGCTGGGCGCACACCGCCAGGGCCAGCTCGCGGTGTTCGTTGGGCACCTTGAGTCTCTCACACAGCGCCTTGAGTGGTGCCAGTCCGGCCTGCTCGTGGCCGATGTGACGGGGCCACTGCGCTTTTGGGGTCAGCGCCTTGCCCAGGTCATGGGTCAGCACGGCGAAGCGCACCGCGGTGTCGGCCTGCTGCTGCGCCGCGGTTTGCAGCGCCAGCAGGGTGTGGTCAAAGGCATCCAGGCCACCGTGGTGGGCGTCGGGCTGGGGTACGCCCTGCAGTGCCGCCAGTTCCGGCAGCAGTGCGGCGAGGGCGCCGCAGTCAGCCAGTACCTGGAAATAGACCTGTGGCGCCGGCTCAGCCAGGGCCCGTTCGGTTTCCTGCCAGACCCGTTCGGCACTCAAGTGAGCCAGCTCGCCGCTGTCACTGAGGGTACGCATCAGCTCCAGGGTTTCCGCGGCCACGGTGAAGCCTAATGGATGGAAACGGGCGGCAAAGCGGGCGACCCGCAGTACCCGCAATGGGTCTTCCACGAAGGCGGGCGATACATGGCGCAACAGGCGCCGCTCCAGGTCTTGCTGGCCGCCGTAGGGGTCATACAGCACGCCCTGGTCATCCTGGGCCATGGCGTTGATGGTCAGGTCGCGGCGGATCAGGTCCTCCTCCAGGGTAACGCTGGGGGCGGCATCAAAGTCGAAGCCGCCGTAGCCCACCCCGGTTTTGCGCTCGGTGCGGGCCAGGGCGTACTCCTCACCACTGTCCGGATGGAGGAACACCGGGAAGCTCTTGCCCACCTGGCGGAAGCCCGCCGCCTTCATCTGTTCGACGCTGGCACCCACGACCAGGTGGTCCTTGTCCTGACTGGGGATCCCCAGTAAGCCATCCCGTACCGCGCCACCGACCAAATACTGTTTCACATCGCCTCTCCTGTCCTGGACCGCCAGTATACCCCAGCGCTTGGCGTCCCGGGCAGGGATCCCGCTCCCAGACCCCGCTTGGGCGCTGGACAAGCGCAGGGCGAGCCCGTAACTTGAGAAGCACTTAACAGGACGTGTTGAACCACCATGTATAAAGGGTTTTATGGGCTGAAAGAGAGCCCGTTTTCTATCGCGCCCAATCCGGCGTTTCTGTTCCTCAGTGACCGACATCGTGAAGCCCTGGCTCACCTGACCTACGGGTTGGGCGAGAACGGTGGCTTTGTGCTGCTCACCGGCGAGGTGGGCACCGGCAAGACCACGGTGTCCCGCAGCCTGCTGGCCAACCTGCCGGAGGACACCGACGTCGCCTTTATCCTCAACCCGGCGCTGACCGAGCTGGAGCTGCTGGCGACCCTGTGTGATGAGCTGAAGATCGATGTGGGTGAGGCGCCGACCCTGAAACAGCTGACCGACAAGATCAGCGCCTACCTGCAGGCCAACCACCAGGCTGGCCGCAAAACCCTGATGGTGATCGACGAGGCCCAGCATCTTAAACCCGAGGTGCTGGAGCAGCTGCGTCTGCTCACCAATCTTGAGACCGACACCCGTAAGCTGCTGCAGGTGATCCTGATTGGCCAGCCGGAGCTGCAGGCGCTGCTTCGGCGCCAGGAGCTGCGTCAGCTGGCTCAGCGGATCACCGCCCGCTATCACCTGTTGCCGCTGAACCAGCCCGAGGTTGGTGCCTACCTGGCGCACCGGTTGCACGTAGCCGGCCGGGCCCAGCCGCTGTTTAAGAGCTCGGCGGTCAAGGCGCTGCACAAACTCAGTGGTGGCGTGCCCCGGGTGATCAACTTGATCTGCGAGCGGGCGCTGATGGGTGGCTACGGCGCCCAGCGGCCGATGCTGGATGCCTGGGACGTGGAGAGTGCTGCGGCCGAGGTGTTGGACAAGCCCGCCCCGACCCAGCGTCGCTGGCCGGCGGCGCTGGTGTCGGTGGCGGCGGCACTGGGCGGCTTTGCTGCGGTGCAGGCTATGACCCCCAGCGCCCCACCGCCACCGGCCCCGGTACCGGCGGTGCAGCTGGCGGATTGGCCCGGCGGCGAGCGGGAGGCGATGCAGGTGCTGTTTCATGCCTGGGGCAAGCCGCTGCCACTGCAGCAGGCCTGCCGCTTTGCCAGTCAATATGAGCTGCGTTGCCTGAACGAAACCGGCAGCTGGCAACAGCTGCTGCAACTCAATCGTCCGGCGATGATCGGTCTGCGCGATGAGCAGGGCAAGGCCCGCAAGGTCGCTCTGCTGGCCATGAGCCAGGACCGCTGGCTGGTACAGCTGGGCAACCAGCAGCTGTGGCTGGACCACGATTACCTGGCCCGCCATTTCGATGGTCGTTTCACCCTGCTGGTGCCGGAACTGCCCGCTCTGCCCAAGCTGATTGGCCCCAAGGCACCGCTGGCGCAGATCCAGTGGCTGGAGAACCGGCTGGCGGCGCTGGAGGCACGGCCGGCACGACTGCTGGGCCAGTATGATGCTCAGCTCGAGCTCGACCTGCGCCGCTTCCAGCAACAACAGGGGCTGGAAGCGGATGGCCTGGCCGGCCGGCAGACCCTGGAGCGTCTGACCCTGCTCAGTGCGGAGCTGGGGCCCAAACTGATTCAGGAGGAGAGCTGATGTCGCTGTTACTGGATGCGGTCAGCCGCGCCAAGCAGGCGCAATCCCAGGACCCGGCCATGGTGGTCACCTTACCTGGCGTTCGTCGCCGTCCCCGTCCCTGGCATTGGCTCTGGCCACTGCCGGCGCTGGCCCTGGGCGCAGGCTTGGGTTGGTGGTGGCAACCGACGGCGGCACCGGTGGTCGCCGAGGTGCCCCACTCGGGCGTGGCCCTGGGGCCCCAGGTCACCCTGCCGTCGCCGGTGGCGATGCAGCCGCGACCGGCGCTGGAGCCGGTCGCGCTGGAAGGGCTGCCCGTGGTGGCTCAACGCGAAGTGGCGCAACCCGAGGCCACGGCAACGCCCGCTGCGGCAAACTCAACCCCGGTGGCGGCAAACGGGTCGGCCCAACCGGCGCCTCAGCAAGTCAGTGAGCCCGAGGTGGACCCGGCGGTTCAGCGTGCCTTTGAGACCGCATTGGCCCAGGTTGGGGGCGAGCTGCTGCCGGCGATGTCAGAGGTTGAGGCGGTACCGACACCAGAACCGCAGGTAATGGAGACGGTGCAGGTAGTGGCGGACGCAGAATTGCCCGAGGAGCTGGAACCGCTCAGCTTTGAGCTGCAGCAGGCACTGGAGCGGGCCCAGCAGCAGGTGGCTACCCAGCAGGCCCGGCAGCGTGCAGGCAACGTCAGTGGCAGCGAGGTACCTAAGCTGGGGCAGATGCCCTGGGCGTTCCAGAAGCAACTGCCGGATCTGGAGGTGACCGCCCACGTCTACGCCAGCACCCCGGACAAGCGCTGGGTTCGGGCCAACGGCCGTGAGTTGCAGGAGGGGGACGAAGCCGCCCCGGGGCTGACGATCAGCGAGATCCTGCCCAACGAGATCGTGCTGGAGATGGATCAGCAGCGCTTCCGCATCCCGGCCCTGGGCACCTTGTAACCCCGCGGTGAGAACACAAAAAAAGCGGGCCCCTCGGGGCCCGCTTTTTGTTTGCCGTGGCGCTTAGCCGTCGCCCAGGGCCAGCAGCGTGGTGTTGCCGCCGATGGCGGTGATGTTGTTGCTGATGGTCTTCTCGGTGACAAAGCGGGTCAGGTAGTGAGGGCCACCGGCCTTGGGACCGGTGCCGGACAGGCCCTGGCCGCCAAACGGCTGAACCCCGACCACTGCGCCGATCTGGTTGCGGTTGATGTAGGCGTTGCCCGCCTTGACCGCACTGGCGATGCGCAGGGCGTGACCCTCGTTGCGGCTGTGCACGCCCAGGGTCAGGCCGTAGCCGGTCGCGTTGATGTCGGCGATTACCTGGGGCAGTTGCTCCGCCTTGTAGCGGATGACGTGCAGGATCGGGCCGAAGTGCTCCTGATCGAGCTGGTCGATGGCCTGGATCTCCACCGCGGTGGGCGGCACAAAGTGGCCCTGCTCGGCGTTATCCGGCAGCGGCGTCTGGGCGATCAGCGCGCCATGCTGCTGGATCTGTTCGATGTGGGCCAGCAGCTTGTGCTGGGCATTGGCGTCGATCACCGGGCCCAGATCGGTGGCGTAGAGGGCCGGATCGCCGACCGATAGCTCGGCCATGGCGCCCTTAAGCAGCTCCAACATGCGTGGTGCCACATCCTCCTGCACGTACAGCACCCGCAGCGCTGAGCAGCGCTGGCCGGCGCTCTGGAAGGCGGAGTGCACCACGTCGGTGATCACCTGTTCCGGCAGGGAGGTGGAGTCTACCACCATGGCGTTCTGGCCGCCGGTCTCGGCGATCAGCGGCACGATGGCGCCGTCCCGCGCCGCCAGGCTACGGTTGATCGCCTTGGCGGTGGCGGTGGAGCCGGTAAAGCAGACACCGGTAATGCGTTCGTCGGCGGTCAGCAGCGGGCCGATCTCGGCGCCACTGCCGGGCAGCAGCTGCAGGGCATCCACCGGGATCCCCGCTTCGTGGGCCAGCTGAGTGGTGCGCAGCGCCACCAGGTTGGTCTGCTCCGCCGGCTTGGCGATCACCGTATTGCCGGTGACCAGCGCCGCCACGGCCTGGCCGAGGAAGATCGCCAGCGGGAAGTTCCAGGGGCTGATGCACAGGAAGGTACCGCGGCCCTCGATAAACAGCTCGTTGCGCTCGCCGGTGGGGCCGGGCAGCACGGTGCCCTTGGCCATCATGCTACGGGCCTCAATGGCGTAGTAGCGGCAGAAGTCCACCGCCTCGCGGATCTCATCGATGCCGTCCTGCAGCCCCTTGCCCGCTTCGCGGGTACACAGGGCGATCAACTCATCCTTGTGCTGCTCCAGCAGATCCGCCAAACGCTCCAGTGCCGCGGCGCGCTGCTCTACCGGGGTGGCGTTCCAGAGCGGGAAGGCCTGCTGAGCACGATCCAGCGCCTCGTTGACCTCCGCCACGGTGGCGAAGTGGACCTGGCCTACGGACTCGTTGTGGTTTTGCGGGCTGACCACGGTCACCGGGTTGCCCGGGGTGCGCAGCTCGCCGCCCACCAGTGGGCCGGCCAGCCATTGGGTCTGGGCAAAGCGGGCCTGGCCGGCGAAGAAAGGCTCGGCCTGGTGAGCAATATCCAGGTTCCAGCCCTGGGAGTTGCGCCGCTCGGCACCAAAGATCGCCGCAGGCTGCGGGATCCTGGGGTTGGCCAGTTGCTCAAAGCCCGCCAGGGTGGTGAGCGGGTGGGTGATCAGGCTGTCGATGGGGGTGCCGGGATCCACCAGCTTGTGGACGAAGGAGGTGTTGGCGCCGTTCTCCAGCAGGCGGCGTACCAGGTAGGGCAGCAGATCCTTATGGGCGCCAACCGGGGCGTAGATCCGCACCGTGGTACCCGGCTGCTGGCCCAGCAGGGTGTCGTACAGCTCCTGACCCATGCCGTGCAAACGCTGGAACTCGAAATGACGCTGGCCGGCAAACTGCTGGATGCTAGCCACGGTCTGGGCGTTGTGGGTAGCGAACTGGGGGTAGATCTGGCCCTGGGTCTGGTCGGACAGCAGGTAGCGGGCGCAGGCCAGGTAGGAGGCGTCAGTGCCCGCCTTGCGGGTAAACACCGGGTAGCCATCGGTACCGGCCTGCTGACACCATTTGATCTCGCTATCCCAGTAGGCGCCCTTCACCAGGCGCACCGGGATCAGGTCGCCCTGCTCGCTGGCCAGGGCATTGATCCACACCAGCACCGGCAGGGCACGCTTGGAGTAAGCCTGTACCACCAGGCCCAGGTTGCCCCAGCCCTGGGTGATCGGATCGAGGTAGAGTCGCTCAAACAGCTTGAGGGACAGCTCCAGGCGGTCGGCCTCCTCTGCGTCGATGGAGATCCCCACGTCCACCGCGCGGGCCTGCTCAATCAGCCGCAGTACGGTGGCGTGCAACTCCACCAGCACCCGTGCTTCGTTGGCCACCTCGTAGCGGGGGTGCAACGCAGAGAGCTTGATGGAGATGGTGGGGCGGGGGGCCTGTTGGCTGTCGAAGCTGCGCTTGCCCAGCGCGGCAATCGCCTGGCTGTAATCATTGAAGTACTTGTCGGCGTCGGCCTGGGTCAGGGCCGCCTCGCCCAGCATGTCGTAGGAGTGGGTGTAGCCCAGCTTGCGGTTGTCCTCGGAGTGCTTGAGCGCCTCCTCGATGGAGCGGCCCAACACAAACTGCTTGCCCATGATCTTCATCGCTGCGTACATCGCCTGGCGGATCACCGGTTCGCCCACCCGGTTAACCAGGCGGTTAAGCATGCCGGCGGGGCTGCCGTCTACGTTCTTGTCCAGGGTCACCAGCTTGCCGGTCAGCATCAGGCCCCAGGTGGAGGCGTTGACCAGCAGAGAATCGCTGCCCTTGAGATGACGTGACCAGTCCGCACCGGACAGCTTGTCCTCGATCAGGGCATCCGCGGTGGCGGCGTCGGGGATGCGCAGCAGCGCCTCCGCCAGACACATCAGGATGATCCCCTCCTCGGTCTCCAGGCTGTACTGCTGCAGGAAGGCGTCGATCCCCACGCTCAGCCCCTTCTTCTCGAACTGGCGCACCGCTGCCACCATGGCATGGGCTTGCTGGGTGACCTGCTCGATGCTTTGCGGGTCGGAGGGCACCAGGGTGAGCAGCTCCTTGAGGTAGCTCTCCTCATCCACGGCATAGTGGGCACTGATGGCGTTAAACGCCTGCTGTCGGTTTGGGGTGGGCGATTCCAGAACTTGGCTGGCACTGAACATGAGCGGTCCTCTCTACTGCTGTACGCGCGGCGTCATTCGTTATTTTGTATACAATTTTATCGATCGCGCGCACAGTATATCGGCAAAGTGTGAGCGGGAGTAGAGGGGCGTTACCGCAGCAAAACAAGATGGCAACCTAAAGCTACAGCGGCAGGGGTAAGCGGTTGTGGGGAAACAAAAAAAGCAGGCCAGGGGCCTGCTTTTCGGTTGACGGGGTTGGGCTTAGGCCCAGCCGTCGTTGCGCTTGCGACGCTTAGGACGGGGCAGGTAGGCCAGGATCAGGCCCACCAGCAGGCCAGCACCGGCGATCATGCCGCCTTGGCTGAGCCAGATGAAGCGCTCGTCGTTCTTCAGCTTGGAGACCTCGGCCTTGAGGCGCTCGTTCTCCTGCTGGGTCTCGGTCAGCTCCCGCGCTTGAGAGCTGGAGGCTTGCTGCTGCTCGCTGGTCTGCTGCTGCAGGGCATCGCGCTCTTCGGTGACGCGCTGCAGTTGGCTGCGAGTCTGGGCCAGGGCTTGCTGCAGTTCCGGCAACTGGGTGCGGAAGCTCGGGCCCTCGGCGATGAACTTGGCCTCGACCCAGCCAGTGCGGCCGCGGTCGTCGGTGATCTTGGCGTAGTTACCCTGGCGCTCACCGGTCACGGTGATGGCTTCGCCGGCGTTGATGCTACCCAGGGTACGGTACTGGGTGCTGGGGCCCGCCAGCAGGTAGATGTAGATGTCTTCCGAGACAATGTTCTTGGCGTCCTGTGCCGCCACCGGGCCTGCCAGTGCCAACAGGCAGATCAAAGTGGAGGTAATGCGTTTTGACATGGTCGTACGGTCTCGTTGGTTTGGGGCTCGATCCTAGGAGATCGACCGGACGGAGACAAGCATAAAACAGTAAAGGGGCCGAAGCCCCTCATTTTTGGGCGCCCAGCCCCCAATTTTGGGGGCTGCGCCCGGTTTCATGCGCTTTCCGGTCAGGACAGGATGGAGCGGATGATGGTGAAGAACAGGATGGACAGCGCGGCACCGGCCGGCAGGGTCACAATCCAGGACACCACGATGTTGCGCACCACGCCCAGGTTCAGGGCGGCGATGCCGCGGGCCATGCCCACACCCAGTACCGCACCCACCAGGGTTTGGGTGGTGGAGATCGGCAGACCGGTACCGGAGGCGATCACCACGGTGGAGGCGGCGGCCAGCTCGGCGGCGAAGCCGCGGCTCGGGGTCAGGTGGGTGATGTTCTTACCAATGGTGGTGATCACGCGCTTACCCAGGATGGCCAGACCGGCAACGATACCGATGGCACCCAGGGGCAGGATCCACCAAACCAGCGGGGCCTTGTCCGGGATCTCGCCACCGGCTTGAACGATGGTGACAACAGCGGCCAGCGGACCGATGGCGTTGGCGACGTCATTAGAGCCGTGGGCGAAGGCCATACAACAGGCGGTAACCACCATCAGGATGGCGAACACCTTCTCCACGTTGCCGAAGTGGGTGTCACGGTCGGCGGTGGGGTCGAACTTGAGGCGGCCGATGAAGAACTTGCCGATCAGTGCCAGGATCACCGCCAGCAGCAGTGCCAGGCCGTAAGCCTCGGCGGTGCTGAAGTTCAGGCCCAGGTGCTTGAGGCCCTTGGTGATGGTCACCAGCGACATGATAAAGGCGGCGAAGCCCATGTAGAAGGGAACGTACTTCTTGGCGTTCTCCAGCGGATTCTCGGTATCGAAGATCAGCTTCTGGGCGCTTTGGAAGATGAGGTAAGCGATGGTACCGGCGATGGCAGGGGTGATAACCCAGGAGCCGATGATGCCACCCACTTTGCCCCAGGCTACCGCGTCGGAGCCCACGCCCACGGCGGCGAAACCGATGATGGCGCCGATGATGGAGTGGGTGGTGGAAACCGGCCAGCCCAGGAAGGAGGCAGCCACCAGCCACAGACCCGCCGCCAACAGGGCGGAGATCATACCGTACACCATCAGCTCAGGCTGATGGGTGAAGTAGCTGGCATCGATGATGCCACTGCGGATGGTGTTGGTGACCTCACCGCCGGCCAGGTAGGCACCAGCGAATTCAAACACCATGGCGATGATGATCGCCTGCTTAATGGTCAGTGCGCCGGAGCCCACTGAGGTGCCCATTGCGTTAGCTACGTCGTTGGCACCAATACCAAACGCCATCAAAAAACCAAATAGCGCAGCGGCCATGATCAGCCAGGGGCCGTAAGTTACCAGTACTTCTACCATGGTAAAACCTTGTCAGGATGTCTTCTTAGACTTAGATAAGCAGTTAGTTGCGGGCCAGGGTCAGCTCCAGACGGGCGCCAACACGCTCCGCCAGGTCAGCCAGATCACCTGTCCATTCGAGGATCTTGTAGAGGAACATGACGTCCACCGGGTTGAGATCCTTCTCGATCTCAAACAGCTGTCGACGCAGCTGTACCTGCATGGCATCGGTGTCGTCTTCGATGGCGTCGAGTTGATGCAGCATCTCTTCCACCAGAACGACCTCACGGCCGCGGAATCCGGTTTCCACCAGGTCGTCCATCTCGTGGATCGCTTTACGGGCCTGGTACACCGCATCAACACAGCGCTGTACGTAAGGGGTAAAGGTCTCCTGCAGTTGAGACGGGATCAGCATCTCGCGACCGATCACACGGCCAGCGATGTCTTTTGCCTTGTTGGCGATCTTGTCCTGATGGGTGACAATCTCCAGCAAATCAGTGCGAGCAACCGGCATGAAGATGCCAGACGGCAGGCCCATGCGGATCTCCCGCTTCAGGGTGTCTGCGTCCTTCTCCAACTGACTGATCTCTTGTTGAAGCGTACGGGCGGTTTCCCAATCTGCTGCCAGGACGGCATCAAAAAAGGGCACCAGCTTTTCTGCTGCTGCGCTGATCGTATCGATGTGCTGCTCAAGAGGTTTGATTGGCGACTTTGCGAAGACGCTCAAGAAGTTTGCCGGCATTGCCTTGTTCCCAATAATGGACCACGGATTTGGTGGCCTGCGAATCATACTCAGGTGAATGAAAGTCGCAAGCCATCCTGTGCGATTGCATCTGTTCACAGTGTATGACATCCGGTCAAAATGGCCGGAAAATCAACTGCGGCGTAAGGTATGTCAGTTATATGACACTTGTGTGACAGTATGACAGTTAAATTAAGTTGAATTGAATTTTTGATGAAGCGGGAGCCCAAGTGGAGATCGAAATCAAACTCTTACCTCCGGTCGGTCAAGCCTTGCCCAGCCTCGATGCGCTGGCGCAGTGGCTGCCCATTGGCAGCGGCCAGCGGATGACGCTGGGAAACTGCTACTTTGACACCCCGGAGCTGGCCCTGCGTCATCTGGATATGGGGCTGAGGGTACGGCGCCAGGGCGAGGCCCGCGAACAGACCATCAAGACCGCCAGCAAAGGGGTGGGCGGACTGCATGCCCGGGGCGAGTACAACGTGGCGATCACCCAGGATTGGCCGGACCTGGCCCTGTTCCCGCCGGAACTCTGGTCCAAAGCCACGCGGCAGGCGCTGCAGGCCGCCCTGGTGGCCCAGTTTGATACCGACTTTGAGCGCCAGGCGGTAACACTGGAGTGGCAGGGCAGCCGGGTTGAGCTGGTGAGGGACAGCGGCTGGATCCGTGCCGGTGATCGCCGCGAGGCGATCGCCGAGCTGGAACTGGAGTTGGTCGAGGGCGAGGCCGAGGTGCTGTTGGCTCTGACCGAGCGGCTGATGAGCGCGCTGCCGCTGCGGCTGGGGCTGGATTCCAAGGCGGCGCGGGGCTATCGACTGGCTGGGTTGCAACCGCAGGCGGCCCCGATGACCCAGTGGGCAACGCCGGGCCAGCAACTGGTGGCCTGGCAACGCAACGAGGCCTGCCTGCTGGCGGGGATTGAGGAGGCATTGGCGCCTTTGCGCCAGCTTTGGCAAGAACTGGGTGAGCAAGCCGAGCTGGCCTGGCTGGCTCAGGTTGAGCTGACCGATGCCGCGGCCCTGGCGTCACTGCAGCAGCACAACGACTACGGCCTGTGTCAGCTCAGGTTGCTGCGACAGGCGTTATGAGTCCGGGCCATGACGCTTGGCCAACTGCTTGCGTAGCGCCTTGATCTCGGTCAGCAGCTCCTGCTGCTGACTCTCCAGCGACTGCAGCCGGCCCTCGCTTTCCTCACTGTCCTGGCCGACAAAGAGTGAGGCCAGGTAGCCGGCCACCACCCCAAAGAAACTGACCCCGGTGACGATCAGCACCGTGGCGATCACCCGTCCCGCCGAGGTGATGGGGTAGTAGTCGCCGTAACCGACGGTGGAGATGGTGATCAGCGCCCACCAGATCGCCTGCTCCGCGGTGGTGATGTTGGCCCCGGAGGCGCCATCCTCCACCAACAGGATCAGTACCGAGGCCAAGGAGATGATCACCACCATCGCCAGCATCAGGCTGGTCAGGGTGGTTTCCTGCCGTTGACGCAGCAGCGGCATCAGCATCGACTGACTGACCCGGATCATCCGCACCACCCGCAGCACCTGGAAGATCCGGGCAAAACGCAGGTGTTCGGCCACCGGGATGGAGGCGACCAGATCGATCCAGTGGGTGCGCAGGTAGTGACGGCGATCGTCGGCCCGGAACAGGTCAAAGAAGAAATTGCTGATGAAGATGATGCAGATCACCAGGTCGATGCGGACCAGCACCCGGGTGGTCTCCCGGCCGGGATCGCTGAAGGCGATCACCAGCACCACCGCCACCGACAATATAGAGAGCAGCATAAAGCCCAGCTCTTTGGGCGACAGGGTGCCCGGCGGGGTCAGTGATTCCTTCATGGCAACAGCACCATGCTCAGCACGTAGGCGGTGGCAAACACCAGGGCGCCCTCCAGGGCGGCCACACCGGCATTGTTTTGCAGCTCCACCTCGAGGCTGACCTTGACCTGGGTGAGCACCAGGCGGCGCAATGCCCAACTGCACAGCACCAGCAGTGCCAGGCCGAACAGGGCCCACAGCAGCCAGGCGGCGACATTCAGTAGCGGCATATGGGCCTGGTAGGGGTGGAAGTGGCCCGAGGTCTGGATCACCAGGCCACAAGCGAGCAGGTAGCCACTGTGGCGCAGGGCAACGGGACGATGATCGTGGGCCAGCGCCTGCTGTAGGCTGCCACCCTGGTTATTGCGACGGTAGCCCAGCTCCAGCAACCGGGTGAGCAGCACCAAAAAGCTGATGGCGATGAAGAAATTGAACACCAGCAGGGGCAGCGCCGCGGCGCTGAGCTCACCGAGCCACAACAGCATGCCTTTGAGCACCATGGCGATGGCTACCGCCACGGCGCCATCGACGATGGCCATGGCGACGTTGCCCTTGAGGATCTGCTCACGCTTATCCACCTGGTTCAGGCCCCATTTGTCGTACCACCAGCGGCCGAATCGGATCAACAGGATGGCCGCCAGCCCTAGGCCCAGCATCCACAGGGCGTCCTGCCACAGGGTGGCCTGACCGGGCAGCTTGAACACGCCGGAGAGCGACACTGCCAGGGCGATAAAGCCACCGGCCACGCTGATGCCGAAGGCGATATTATCGCGCTCCGCCAGCTCCTCACGGGTGTCGACCCCGGCAAACCAGCCATGGCTGAAGCGAGCGATAACGAACAGCACTGCCGCCACGGCCAACTCCACCAGGATCTCAGACAGTGGGTAGTGCTGGCTCCATGCCTGCCAGTAGTTGATCCATTCCATAGGTTGGCTTCCTCCCTTGCCTCAATGCCTTATGTTACAGTGAGCCCCTCTTGAAAGGGAATCTTAGCGGTGCAGCCAGGCGGTTCTGAACCGCCCTCAATGGGCCCTGTCTCTTGTTGCCGGGCCTCAACCGGTCTAAGGTCCGCTGGCACCCCACTGACCAGCCTGGCCTGCGGGTTCTCCACAATCGATGGATCACAGATGAACAGCTTAGCGACAGAGAGCAAGCTCAGCCCAAGCCTACAACAACAGGCTCAGCGGCTGCAGGAACGATTGGATAGTGAGTTACTGGAGGCCCTGGCGGCTCCGGAGCGCAGTGCGCTGCAGGCGGTGCTGGCTTTGTCGGAGTTTGCCGGCCAGGTGCTGGCCCGGGATCCGGCGCTGCTGCAGCACCTGTTCGTTGATAAAGCGCTGTACCAGGCCGAGCGAGCGCAGGGCTATGACGCGGCGCTGAGCCAGTTGCTGGGGCAATGTGCCGACGAGGCCAGTGCCAGTGCGACCCTGCGACGCTTTCGCAATGCCGAGATGTGCCACATCGCCGCCCGCGATCTGCTGGGGCTGGCCAGCCTGGACGAGTCACTGCATCACCTGTCGCGATTGGCGGAGGCCTGCATTGGGGCCACCCGCGATTTCCTGGTCACGCTGCAGGCTCCCCAGTGGGGTCGTCCCTTCAGTGCCGAGGGGCAGGAGCAAAGCCTGATGATCCTCGGTATGGGCAAGCTTGGCGGTGGCGAGCTGAACTTCTCCTCCGACATCGACCTTATCTTCTGTTATCCGGAGCATGGCCAGACCCAGGGCGGTCGACGGGAGCTGGATAACCAGCAGTACTTTATTCGCCTGGGCCAGAAGCTGATCAACCTGCTGTCGCAAACCACGGTGGAGGGCTTCTGCTACCGGGTCGATATGCGCCTGCGCCCCTTTGGCGAGGCCGGCCCCTTGGTGATCTCCATGGCAGCGATGGAGGACTACTACCAGGAGCAGGGGCGGGAGTGGGAGCGCTACGCCATGGTCAAGGCCCGGCTGATGGCGCCGCTGGCGGGCCAGCAGGCCCAGCTGGATCAGCTGCTGCGCCCCTTTGTGTACCGGCGCTACCTGGATTACTCCGCCATCGACGCCCTGCGGCGGATGAAGCAGCTGATCGAGACCCAGCTGCGGCGCCAGGCGGTAGCGGACAACATCAAGCTCGGTCCCGGCGGGATCCGCGAGGTGGAGTTTGTGGTGCAGAGCCACCAGCTGATCCGTGGCGGCCGCGAGCCGGGCCTGCGCGGGCCGGCGCTGCTGCCGGCGCTGGCGGAGCTGGACCGGCTTGGCCTGATCAGTCACGTCGACCGCCAGGCACTGGAGTCCGGCTATCGGTTGCTGCGGGAGGTGGAGAACCGCCTGCAGGCACAAGGGGACAAGCAAACCCAGCGACTGCCGGATGACGAGTCGGATCGGCTGCGGCTGGCATTGGCGATGGGCTATGACAGTGCCGAGGCGCTGTGGCAGGGTATCGCCGAGGCGATGGCCGGGATCCACCGGGTGTTTCGTGACACCGTGGGCGATGCCCCCGGTGAGGAGCAGGACCTGGGTCCACTGCCACTGCTGTGGCAGGACGACAGCGGCACCCTGGATGGGCCACAGCTGCTGGAGGAGCAGGGCTTGGACCCCGAGCTCTGGCCTCGGCTGCAGCAGGCCCGGGCCGAGTTCGCTAAGCGTCGCATCGGCCCCCGTGGGCGTGAGACCCTGGATAAGCTGGTGCCCTACCTGTTGCAGGAGCTGGCCCGCCAGGGCCAGTCGCTGATGCTGTGGACGCGGCTGGAGAGCGTGCTGACGCCGATCCTCACCCGTACTACCTACCTGGAGCTGTTGCTGGAGAAGGAGGGGGCCCGACGCCAGCTGATTACCCTGTGCGCCGCCAGCCCTTGGATCACCGAACAGCTGGCGCGCTATCCGATCCTGCTGGACGAGTTGATCGATCCGGTGGCCCTGTACCAGCCGCTGCCCGCCGATGGCTACGGTGCTGAGCTGCGCGAGTTTATGCTGCGGGTGCCGGAGGAGGATCTGGAGCAGCAGATGGAGGCACTGCGTCAGTTCAAGCAGGCCCAGCAGTTGCGTATTGCCGCCGCCGACGTGACTCGAGTGTTGCCGGTTATGAAGGTGAGCGACCACCTCTCCTGGTTGGCGGAGGCGATTGTTGAGAAGGCGGTGGACCTGGCCTGGCAGCAGATCAGCCAGCGCCACGGCGTCCCTGCCGGGTTGGAGCAGGACCAGCGCGGTTTTGCCGTCATTGCCTACGGCAAGCTCGGTGGCCTGGAGCTGGGCTACGGTTCTGATCTGGACCTGGTGTTCCTGCACCAGGGCCTGGCCGGGGAAACCAATGGACCCAAGCCCATCGACAATGGCCACTTCTACATCAAGCTGGCCCAACGGATCCTGCACCTGTTTGCTACCCGCACCCCCTCAGGGGTGCTGTATGAGGTGGATATGCGGCTGCGCCCCTCCGGCAGCAGCGGCCTTTTGGTGAGCCCGATCGAGGGCTTTGAGCGCTACCAGCAGGAGGATGCCTGGACCTGGGAGCACCAGGCGCTGGTGCGGGCCCGCTGTATCTACGGCGACGACGCCCTGGCGGGCCGATTCGGCCGTCTGCGTCGCCAGGTGCTGTGTCGCAGCCGCGACCCGGCTGAGCTGCGCGAGCAGGTAGTGACCATGCGCGCCAAGATGCGCGACCACCTGGATAAGGGCAATGCCGAGCGGTTCGACATGAAGCAGGGGCTGGGCGGGATCACCGACATCGAGTTCATCACCCAGTACCTGGTGCTGGCTTATGCCCGGGAGGCGTCGAGCCTGGCGACCTGGTCCGATAATGTGCGGATCCTGGAATCGGCGCTGATGGCGGACAAGCTGGAGCCCAACCAGGCGGATCTGCTGATCCAGACCTACATCGACCTGCGCAACACCAACCACCACCGGGTGCTGGCCGGTGACAGCGGCCCCATCCCCATGGCCGAGCGGCCCCAGCGTTGCGACGCCGTGGCCCAGTTGTGGCAGGAGCTGCTGCTGAGCGAGGGCTGAGGGAAGACCAGCAAAAAGGGGAAGCCGATGGCTTCCCCTTTTTTGTAGGTGCTTGGTAACTCAGCGCGGCTGGTAGCCGTCCTCCAGCCCCTTGGTGGCCACCGCCACCGCATCGTGGGCGTGCAGGCTCTCCAGGTGGTTGACCCGCAGCCAGAAGTCCAGCAGCTCCGGCTGTTCCTCCAGGGCGAACTTGAGGCGACGGGCAGCGTCTTCGACGAACATCAGGTTTTGACCGTTAAGGCGGGCAAACTCCTGCTCGTCTTCCCGCTTCACCGCGGCCTGCACCGGAGTCTTGAGGGCGTCCTCGATGGCGTCCACCAGACTGACGATGGGCAGGGCATCGAGCTGCTCAGACAGGCGCACCTTAACCTGGGCCAGGGAGCGTTGGCTGTGTGGGGTGGCGACCACGCCGGCGGTGGTGCCAAGCCAGCGGCGAACCACCTCGCTGTCCACCTGCTCTTCACCGTGGAAATGGTGCTCGAACGCCTCCTGGATCAGCTGGCGCGCCAGCGCCGCAGAGCAGGGACAGGTAGAGGAGTAGGCCACTTCCACCTCCAGCTCCAGCTCCAGCTTGCCCTGTTCCAGGCGGCCGGTGAGGGCGATGGGGTAGTTGCGCCAGCCCTCGTTGCCCGACAGCAGTGCCGGACGACGCAGGTGGTAGTCGAACTGGAAGCGCACGTGGGCGCGATCGGACAGGTCGTCGTGGCTGCGGATGAACTCCTCGAGCAGGCCCTTGACGCTCTGCAGGCTCAGCGGCTGCTCCAGCGAAAGCTTGTCCAGCGCCAGGTAGAGGCGGGACATGTGGATCCCCTTGGCGTGCGCCTTCGGCAGGTTCACAAAGGCTTCCACCCGGGCACTAACCTGGCGCGGCGTGTCGTTGTCCGCCACCACGGTCAGGGGCATCTCGATCTCGCTCATGCCTACCCAATCCAGGGTGCCACTGACGGCCGCTTTGGCGCTGCTGGCCACGTCCGGCATGTGGGCGGGCATTGAGGGGTTCTCTGTCATAGGTCGCTACCCTGATACTTCAATTGGACGCGGATTATACCACGGGGTGATTGGGGTCACACCAATTGACCCAATCGGAAATGCCGCGCACTCTACCGCAGCGCGCGGACCGGACGCAACCATGGGTTTTGTGGGGCCTTGTCCAGGGCCTCCAGCGCCTGGTGCGCCTGCTGGCGGTTGTCGAAGCCACCCCACAACACCTGGTACCAGCCATCCTTGAACAGAATGTAGCTGTTATCACTGAGTTTGTGCTGACGCAGCACCGCCTTGGCACTGCTCTCGGAGCGGGTGGCGGCCAGCTGCCACACCAGCTGGTTGTCGTTCAGCGCCTCTAACCCACTGGCTTTGGCTGCCTCGGCGGGTTTGGGCGCGGTCGCCGCTGCCGCGGGGGCGACTGCGGCGCTGTTGGGCTTGGCTGGGCTGATGCTCTCGCGCTTCAGATCCGCCACCCGACGCACCATAGGCTCGCCGTTGCTGAGACTGGCGGGCAGGCTACGGGCGCCAAGCTGGGCGGAGCGCCGGCTCGGATACTGGCCCGCCAACAGCAGGTTCATCGGCTTGCCGCCACGCATGGCGGTGATCTGGAACAGCGACTGGCCCGGGTAGCGGCGTTTCAGCGCGGCCAGGTCAAAGGGATCCCGGCTGGCGGCCAGCTGCAACACGTAATCGCTGTCACTCATCCGTGCCAGGGCCGGTACCACCGCGGGCAGGGCAGCGGCACGGGTGACGTTGGCCGGCAGGCTGGGTTCCGGCCGCGCCAGCTCCTCCATCGCTTCCTGCTCCACCAGGCTGCCACCGAGCTGGGCACTGGCGTTGGCGGGATGGAACGGGCTGCTGACCTCGGCGGCCAGCTCGATGGTCCAGTTGCTGCGGCCCTTGCCGTCACTGCCGACGTTGATCGGGTAGACCGGCACCGTGCTGCTCAGCCCCAGGCTGCGCAGCTGGCGGCCGTTGAAGGCGAGGTAGTAGTTGCCCGGCTTGGCGTCGAAGCGGAAGCGCCCCTCGCTGTCACTGCTGAGTTGGGTGACCGGCCGCTTCTCCAGATCGGTCAGGGTCAGGGCCAGCTCCGGCAGGGGCACACCCTGATCTGTGGTCAGTTGCCCCTGGATCTGGCTAAGCCGAACCAGGGCCAGCTCCACCTCGTTAAGCTGACCGGCCAGCGGCATGATCTCCACCGGGCCGTCGCGCAGCACCAGGCCGCTGGGCAGCATGCGGCTGTCCACGTCGATCAGGTAGCGGGTTTGGGCCGGCACCTGGCGCAGCATCACCTCACCGAGATCGTCACTGGCTTCCCGTGGCCAGGAGGGGGCGGTGTCGATGCTGACCCCGGCCAGGGGCTGATCGGTTCGGTCGAAGCGGCCGTTGTTGTTGCCGTCGACGAACACCCGCACCTTGACGTCGGCCTGCTGCGGTCGCACTGCGGCGAGATCGAGCTGGTCGCGGTTGTCCTGGTGGTTGATGGCAAAGGTGGCGGTGGTGTTGACCTGCCAGTTGCCCCGGGTGTCGATGCCACCCTGCAGGCCGACGGTCAGCCAGCGGTAGCGGTAGGCCACCTCGTGGCCAAAGCCCACCCGGCTTTTCTTGTCTTCGGGATCGGCGTACCAGAGCAGAGTCTGGTTGTAGATCCCGTACCAGGGGCGCCAGCGCATACGGGTTTCCATCTCGGTCACCCCCTGGCCAAACTGGTAGTCCCACTGGCTCGACAGGCTCCAGTCGTTGCCGCTGGTGGTCAGCAGCACCTGGCCGCTTTGCCGCTCCAGCCGGTCGTCATACTGGGCGTCGTAGTAGTAGTTGTGGGTAAAGTGGACCGGGCCCCACTGGGTGGAGAGTCGGTTCTCAAACGCCCCGTAGCTGTCTTGGTAGCCCTCCGGCTCACGGTAGGCACCACCAAAGGCATACTGCCAGCCACCCAGGCGCCAGGTCTGGCCCTCCAGCCACAGCTCAGACTCGTTGCGCAGCGGGATCTCCTCCTGCTCGGTGAGATCGTTCTGCAGCTCGTCGTTGTGGCGGTGGGTCAGGCGGAACTGGTGGTTGGCACCGAGACGACGACTGAGGCCGGCGAAGTAGGCCTGGTTGTTGTCGTCATCGCTGACCATCTCCAGCTGCAGCCGGTTGCCCCAGATATTGGCGCCCAGCTGAACGCCGAAGAAGTTGATGGGGTCGTAGGTCACCAGGCCCCAGTCGTCCTGTTCCAGCTTCTGCTGCTGGTAGCTGACACCGATATCGAGGAAATCGGTGAGGCCATAGTTGGCCCGGATGCCCACCTGGCGCTGGGCGCCCAGCTCAGACACCTCCTCCTCGCTGCGCTCGTTGAAGGCGAAGCGGGTGTTGTCCAGGTACATGAAGTTGTAACTGAACTGGCCCTGGCGCAGGCTGCGGCTATTGTCCACGGTCTGGCGGCGGACATGGTGCTCGCCGTTGTTGCCGTACAGGTGCAGCTCGAAGACGTTGGTGCCTTCCAGCAGGGTGACGTCGGTAAACTGGTAGCGGCCGGAGTTTTTGGCCTGGGTGAAGGCCAGCAGCACGCCGTTGCGGTAGAGGTGCACCTGCCAATCCGGCGGCGCGTTGCCCTCCAGGGTGGTGACGCCGAAGCGGTCCTGCTTGCCGTGGCCGATCTGGAAGCCGAGGCCCTCGCGGTTGCCGCTGATCAGGTTGTCGCCAAAGTAGCTGATGTCACCGGCCTGGTATTGTCCCAGGGAGAAGGGCAGGGATTCGCTGATGTCGCCCAGGTCGCGGGAGAAGCGCAGACGGTATTCGCTGCGCTCCTTGGCCAGCTTGGTGTAGTTGAACTCGTAGCTCTGGCCGGCCAGGTCGCCGTTGCTGATCACCCCGAGGCGATAGTCCTGGGTCAGCAGGTCATCGCCGATGACGGCGCTGTTGACGAAGCCCAGCACCGAGGGGGCGGAGACATCCTGGTAGTCGTGGGGGTGGATAGGATCGAGGCCGCCGCTGTGGAAGTTCTGCTGCTGACCCAGGCTAGCCTCGTGGGCCCGTTCGCGGGCGATGGCATCCAGCACCGGCAGCGGATAGGTGCTGGTGACGCCGAGGCGGCTGGACTGGCTGTTGAAACTCAGTCCCAGCGGCAACACGGTTTGCAGCAGTTCGGCGTCGAGGTAGAGATCGGCGCCGTCCCGGCCCCAGGGCAGGTCCGGATCGATGTCGAAGCGGTCAAAGCCACGGCGGGCTTCATCCGCTTCGATGTCCAAAAGAAAGTTGCTGTTCTCACCGCCGATCCAGCCACTGGCGCTGGCGCTGGCCGGGTCTACCCGGATCTCCAGGCCGACGGCCGCACTCAGGGCCTGCAGCGGCACCAGGTGGCGATCACCATGGCGGTATACCACCAGGGTTTGGGGAAGTTGCTGGCCCTGACTGTGCAGGGTAAAGGTCTGCAGATGGTCTGCGGACAAGGGCACTTCTACCGCGTGGGCCGGCATCGTGCCGATCAGCGCACCCGTTACTGCTAAGGTGACAGCTCGCATTCTTTTGATTCGATTGGTTAATGGTTCTTAATGAGCGCGCTAGCTTATCATTAAATGTTTGGCTAAGCAGTGACCGAACAGCGCTTTTGAAGTCGGCGCAAAAGTTCGTATGATATGGGTAACGCAACCCCATAGCTGGAGAACCCTCAATGCCTGATTCGGCCCACCTGGACGTACTGACCCTGGACCAATACATCGCCGCCATCGGTGCGCAAACCCTGATGAAATCGGTGGTGCTGTTTGAGCAGATGGCCCCGGATTACGTCGCGGCGGTGGCCAAGGGGATGGCCGCTGGCGATAAAGCGGTGATCACCAGCGAGGCCCATAAGCTCAAAGGGGCTGCCGGCTCGGTGGGTCTGAAACGGATCCAGGAGCTGTCACAAAAGCTGCAATGTGGTGATGAGCCGCAGTGGCCAGCGGAGCATGCCCAGTGGTTTGCCCAGATTGAGCAGCATATGATGGCCGACGTGGAAAGCCTCAAGGCCTATCTGAATGAGCGCAGCTGAACCGGGCTGCAGAAACAAAAAAAGGGACCGCGATGCGGTCCCTTTTTTGTTTGGCACACTTACTGGGCTTCGTTACCCAGGGCACCACAGAAGCGGTAACCTTCGCCGTGGATGGTGGCGATGATCTCCGGAGTCTCCGGGTGGCTTTCGAAGTGCTTGCGGATGCGACGGATGGTCACGTCCACGGTGCGATCGTGCGGCTTGAGCTCACGACCGGTCATCTTCATAAGCAGGTCTGCACGGGACAGGATCTTGCCGGGGTTCTCAACAAAGTGCAGCAGCGCACGGAATTCGGAGCGCGGCAGTTTGAAGGGTTCGCCAACCGGGCTGATCAGAGAACGGCTGTTGATCTCCAGGGTCCAGTGGTTGAAGTGGTAGAACTCCACCTGCGGCTTCTCTTCGCTCTGCTTGGCAGCATTAACAATGCGGTTCAGCAGGTTGCGAGCGCGGATGGTCAGCTCACGGGGGTTGAAGGGCTTGGTGATGTAGTCGTCAGCACCGATCTCCAGACCCAGGATCTTGTCCACCTCGTTATCACGGCCGGTGAGGAAGATCAGGGCGATGTCGTCCTTTTCACGGAGTTCACGGGCCAGCAGCAGGCCATTCTTGCCCGGCAGGTTGATGTCCATGATCACCAGATTCACCTTGCTGGTTTTCAGCGCGGTGTGCATCTCTTCGCCATCAACGGCAACGGTGACTTGGTACCCTTCAGCTTCAAAGATGCTCTTCAGGGTATTACTGGTTACGGCCTCGTCTTCGACAATGAGGATGTGCGGATTTTGCATTTGGCTACCTAAAAATCGCTGTTCAACACAATTTTATGGCGCAGGCATCGATGGATGCGCCGTTAAGCATAGGCAAAGTCCTTTTTGATGCCACATTCAGCCTCGGTGTATTACTGCCACGATTTGGCTGCACAGTTCCAACAGTTTGGTCGCACGAAATGACGTCCGACTCCAACGGGAGAACAAAATACCCAAAATCGCTCAACAGTTATCCAAAAAATGTTAACGGACCGCCAAAAATGCTATGGGGATCACATTGTTGAGTGAGACTCAGAACTCGGTTATCTGACTTCATCTCCACCGAGCGCTCGTGGCGGGTTCAATCCTTTAACCCTTCTATGGCGCCGCATTCTACGTAGCATTTAGTGCTAAGTCATTTTTGTTGTAAAGACTTGTTTTAACTTGTGATCGACACTGGCAAAAATGCCGTGATGGACGACATTTCACCACTATAAAGTGTGGCACATCCGGGAAATACCTGCCGCGTGCCAGGGGAAATGGCACGCGGCGTGCTTTCTAAAGACGGCGTCGACCGGTCAGGATGGCGAGCAGGGCCAACAACCACCAGCTGAGGCTACCGCCACCGGAGTCGCCTCCACTGTCGGCCGTCGGAGTGTCATCGCCCCCGCTGCTCGGGCTGGGGCTGTTGCTGTCGGCCACGGTGACCTCCACCGATTGACTCACCTCGTTAAAGCCGTCGCTGACCGTCAACAGGAAGCCCAGGGTCTGGCCCTGGCTGTCGTCCGGTGCGGTGACGGTCAGCGAGGCACCATCGGCCTGAACGGCGGCGCTCGGTCCGCCTTGCTGCAACCAGGAGAAGGACATCGGGTCCTGCTCAGGGTCGGTCACAGTGGCCACCAGGGTGACGCTCTGGCTGGCCTCGACGGTGGCGTTGCTCAGCTCAATCCGCGGTGCCTGGTTGTTTTGCACCAGCAGGTCGATGTTGGCAAAGCCACTGGCCGCCCCGTTGCTCACCTCCAGTTGCAGGGTCACGGTAGCATCCTGTTCGACGATGGGCAGCTGCACCTGGGTTTCGGGCTGGTCTTCGTTGGCAATGCTCACCAGCGGGCCGGTCAACTGGCGCCAGCGGTAGCTCAGCGGCTGGCCACTGCGATCCTCCGCCTGGCCGGTCAGGGTCAGGCTGCCCTGCTCCATCACCGTCAGCTGGCTGCCCTGGTCAATGGTGACCATGGGCACCGCGCCGACGCTGATGGGGGCGGCGCGTTCGTTGCTCTCCAACCGGGTACCCGGGGCACTGCTGTCTGAGCTCAGGGTGGCGAAGTAGACACCGTCGGCGACATCGTTGGCCAGGGTGGCACTGAAGCGGATCGGCTCCTGGGCATTGGGGTTGGTGACTTGGTCGAAGCAGAGGATGGTGCCGGACTGGATCTGGGTTTCCAGCTCACCGATGGCGCCAATGGGGTTATCAAAGGCGTGGAACAGGAAGTTGTCGCCAAACTGCCCCAGCGCGTCTTCGTAGCCGATGGTGGCACCCAGGATGGAGCCAAAGTCGTGCACCACGTTATCAAAGGCAACCATGATCTCCGGCCCGTCTCCTACGCTGCGCAGCAGGATCTCTACGTCGGCCATATCGGCGGCCTGGGCATCGGTATTGGCAAAGAAGGTCACCAGGTTGTCGTACTCGATCAGCGACAGGTCATCGGCCACCGCCAGGGTCACACCGCTGTTGCTGTCCAGATCATATTCGATCAGGCCGTCACGCCAGAGGAAGGCAAGCAGCTGGTTCGGCGCGGTAGTATCCGGCAGCTTCTGGTTGACCCAGGGCACGCCACTGAAGTCGTCGCTGAAGCCGATAAAGCCGTCGTCGTTGAAGTAGAGCGTCTGGTACTGCTCACCCAGGAAGGTGTGGCTGCGATCCCAGGCCCAGCTGACGGTATCGCCGGACAGGTTGGGATCGGTTCTCAGGTTGGCCACGGTCAGCAGATCGATGTAGCCCTCGCCTTGTCCCAGGTCCGGCAAGGTACAGCTGGGATCATCGGCGTTGCTGGTCATCTGGTAGCGATACACCGGCTCTCCCGCCAGCCCCATCAGGGTGATGGGGGCGAAGCTGATGGTTTGACCTGAGACCGAGGCCCCCTCCGGCAAGGTGGCGGGATCCACCGTCACGGGAGCGGGCAGGGTCACGCTGACGTCGTAATCGATCGGCTCGCTGGATTGGTTGGCGCGCAGGTTTAACTCGTACTCGAAGCTCTGGCCCGGATCCAGCACCTGGCTCTCCGGTAGCACGGTGGTCAGCTGCACGTCGTCCTCACCGCGGGTGAGGTCGATGCGCATCAGACCCAGGTTGCCGGGGCTGGCGGGATCGGTGGCCAGCTCCAGGGCGCCGTAGAAGCGCTCGCCCTGGTCCATTTCGGTATCCCAGAGGATGCGCAGATCGAAGGTCTCGGTATCACCGATGTCGCTGGGGGCCTCCACCGACAGGTTGGTGGAGGGGTCGCCGCTGACCACACCGGTAGAGAGGGTAAACTCGTCCTCGGCGCCATCTGCGGAGCTAAGCCAGTTCTGCACCAGCACCCAGTAGTTGCCCGCGGCGGGCTCGGGGATCTCAATCCGCTCCAGGGCACTGCCGGTGGCGGCCAACATCACCAGCTCCTCGGCCTGGGCCTGGCCATCGTCATTGGCATCGATGCCGACAAACAGGTCGATGTCCGGAGCTTCCGAGCGGATGATCTCGGTAACGAAGCGCTTGCTGCCCTCGGGTACGGCGTAGAGGTAGGTCACCACGCCATCCTCGAGATCGTCAAAGGGATCGCTGTTGTTGCTGTCCTCCATCAGGCTGCCCTGCTCCTGCAGGGCCGGCACCAGGCCAAAGCTGTCCACGCTGAAATCGGTAATGGCGATGGCCGTCAGGTCCGCCAGCACGATGCTGTCGGCATCCCGGTAGGCCTGGATATTGACCTGCTCAGGCAGGTTGCCGATGGAGGAGAAGGCCACCAACGGCATACGCAGCTCATCACCATTGCCGCTCAGGGCGACGTAACCGTTAACCCAGGTCTCCCGCGGCGCATTGAGCACATCGGCGGTGATGGTCAGGGTCACCGGCTCCGGATCGTCGGGGCTGATGCTGAAGCTGCTGGGTTCGATGGTAATGCTGACCCCTTCGGTGATGGCCACCCCTTCGGCGGTAAAGCTGCCCGCAGTGGTGGCGGTGAAGCGGCGGGTCCAGCTGCAGCTGCCAACACACTCGCTGTCCGCCAGGGCCGCCATATTGAGGTTGGCGGGGTCGCCGCCCTCACTGGGGTTAGCGTCGACGTACTCTTCGAAGCTGATGTCCATCAACAGCGGACTGTTGACGGCCCGGTCGACCTGCACCCGCCCGGCCCCGACGTCGAAGGGCAGGGCATTGCTGACACCGTCCTCTTTGAGGTTATTGGCGCTGGCGGTGAGCATCAGCGCCGATTGCGCCTGGGCCGGCGTCCAGGCCGGTCGCAGCCCGGCGATCAGCGCCAGGGAGCCAGCCACGTGGGGGCTGGCCATGGAGGTACCACTGAGGAAGGCAAAGGGGCTGCCGTCGGGCAGGGATTTAAACGGGGTCTCTGAGGCGTAGGCGGCGTAGATATCGACACCGGGGGCACCCAGGTGGGGTGACAGCGTGCTGGGCACGCTGATGTTGGGCCCACGGGAGCTGAAGCCGGCAACGATATCACCCTGACTGGCGTCAGTGCTGACAGTGGTGTTCGGCATGGCCGCAGTGTGGCCGCTGCCGGTGGCCAGCCAGCTCTTCAGGGTCTGGCCGAAGGTGGCATCGATGTGCAGGGCCGGGATGACGTGGGCATCGGCCACCACGTTATCGGCACCACCCGGGAGGTTGACCAGCACCAGGCCGCCGGCGCCGCCGGCGGCGACGTTCTGACCCTTGGCCACGCGGGCAATGCTGCCCCGGTCACACACCACCACCTGGCCGCTGAAGGTGCCGGACGGGTAGGGCTGTAGGCACTGGGCCGGGTCGCCGTTGGGATCGTTGGGGTTGGGGATGTCGCCGGCGTAGAGCATCGGGGTGGCGGCCAGGGCGCCGGTGATGGACTTGCCGGTGATGCCACTGGGGGCACTGCTGTCGCCGCCGCTGAGGGTCAGCAGCTTATCGTCGAAGCTGCGGTCGTGGGTCATGGCTGCGACGGAGGTGAGCCAGGGGTTATCCCCAGGGGAGCCGACGGTACCGGGGGTGGGGCCGCTGTTGCCCGCCGAGGTCACCACGTGGATGCCGGCGGCGCGGGCGTTGAGGAAGGCCACCGATTCGCCGTCATTCCAGGGATCACTGGAGCCACCGCCGACCGAGTAGTTGAGTACCTTGACGCCATCCTGGATGGCGGCCTCCACGGCCAGGATAGCCAGCGAGGTAAAGCAGCCCGCCAGGGGATCGCCGGCATCGCCGGGCAGACAGGTCTGGTAGCTGATGATGTTGGCGCGGGGGGCGACGCCGGAGATCCGCTCGAAGCTGAAGCCGCTGGGCTCGCCATCGGCGTTGTACACCGGCACATCCAACAACACATTACCGGCGGTGGTGCTGGCGGTGTGGGAGCCGTGACCGTTGTAGTCACGGCCATCGGCGGGAACCTGGCCGTTGTAGAGATCGGTGATGGTGTCCCAGCTGTAGACCCCCACCAGCTTGTCGTTACACAGCTCGGGTGCGTCGATGCAGTCGCCTTTGTAAACGCCACTGCCGTAGGGATTGGTGTGAACGTAGCCATCGCCGCTCTCGGCGGCAAAGGCGGGGTTGGTGACGTCCACCCCGGAATCGAGGATACCAACGGTCACCCCTTCACCCTGGTAGCCAGCGTCGGTGCCGCTGCCCTGCCAGACCGGCTCGGCACCGATCCAGCCTGGGCCACGGTCGGTCAGCAGCTGGCGCCGCTTATCCTTCTCGATGCGCTTGACCTGCCCCTCCCGGGCCAGGGCGATCATCTGGTCCTGGGTGGCTTCCACGATCAGGCCATTGAGGGCCAGTTGAGTGGTGGCCAGCACCCGCATCGGGCTGCCCAGGCGCTGGGCTGCCCGCTGTTGGAAGCGTTGCTGGTTGGCCTGCAGTTGGGCGCGGTAGTTGCGGCTGTCGGCACTGGTCAGATCCAGGCCAACACGAGGGCGGGTTTGGGCAAAGGTAAAGCTGTCCTGGGCGACCTTCTGGCTGGATGCTTGCTTGGCGCCGCCGAGGTGGCTGGCCAGGGCCGGCTCCTGCAATTGAATGATGTAGCGGTGGCTGCTGCCATCGTCATCGGCATCCGGCACAAAGCGTTTGGCAACCTGGGATGTCACTGCAAGGTTGGCAGGCTTGGGACTGAAGGAGACGGCGCGTAGAGGAGATTGAGGTGCTGCGCTCACCGCACTGTAGCCGGAGGTCGCAAGATAGCCAGCAGCCAACACTGCCCAAACCACGTGTTTTTTCATCGCTACCCTTCCTTGTCTATGTAAACCCTTCGATGCCGCTCGAGGGCCGCCCTGATGTCATCGGGCAATAGAAATGAGTTAATACCCAGTCCGGGCATTGCGCGAGTTTATCTGGCGGTAAATTTGTAAATCCACAGAGCTAAATGCTGAAAGTGAAAGGTAAGCCACTGAGTTGGCTTACCTTATTTTCTTCATCTTGATGCGTCTCGCGCATTAGCCGGTACGCTCCACCGGCGCCAGGCGATCATCAACCCCAGCCACCAGGCCAGACCGGCTCCGCCGTTGTCGCCGCCCTGGCTGGGCGGATCGCTGGGCGGATCGCTGGGGGGATCCTCAGGCGGTGGGTCGCTGGGCGGGTCCTCCGGCGGTGGGTCGCTAGGCGGGTCCTCAGGCGGCGGATCGCTGGGCGGGTCCTCCGGCGGCGGGTCGCTGGGCGGGTCCTCCGGCGGTGGGTCACTGGGGGGATCCTCCGGCGGTGGGTCGTTGGGCGGGTCCTCCGGCGGCGGATCGCTGGGTGGGTCCTCCGGCGGCGGGTCACTGGGGGGATCCTCCGGTGGTGGGTCACTGGGGGGCTCTTCGGCGAGGATGTTCAGGGCGGCCTCCACCACCACGCTGTTAAAGCCATCCTCGACGGTCAGGCGGAAACGGTGTTCTCGGCCTGCCATGCTCGAGTCGGTTTGCAGGGTGACCTGGCTGCCATTCACCGCTATTGCTAGTTTAGGATTGGTGATTTGCCACCAGTCGAACTGCAGCGCATCGCCCTCGGGGTCACTGACCTGGGCTTGCCATACCAGCGACTCCCCTGCCACCACGCTTTGGTCATCGAGCGCCACCTGTGGCGGCTGGTTGGCCACCACCGGCAGGGTGATTGACGCGCTCTGCCGTTGAGTCTCGGTCTCGGCCGTCACCTCCAGGGTGAGGCTGCTGTCCTCCACCAGATCCGGCAGGGTGAAGCGCACCTCTGCCTGCTGGGCTCCCTCCAGCATCACTGCGCCACCACCGGCTTGGCGCCAGCGGTACTCGATGGGCAGCTGGGTGGGATCTTCCGCCCTGGCGGTCAGGGTGATGGCGCTGCCCTCCATGCTAGGCAGGGGGGCGGGAGCATCGATGGTCAGGTTCAGCCCCGGGCCGATGGTCAGCGGCACTGTATCGGTCTGGGGCTCGAGCTCTCCCTCATCGCCCATCAGCCAGGAGTTCAAGGCGAGGTTGTAGTTTCCCGCTACGGCATCGGCGCGGATCTGGCCTTCGAAGCTAAGCGGGGCCAAGCGAGCAGGGTGGGTTTGCTGATCAAAGCAGAGCAGCAGGCCGGCTTCGATGGGCAGTGGGGTGCGGTCCGGGATGCCATCATGGTAGTCAAAGTCACTGGGGGGCAGGTGGTACCAGCTCTCGCCGTGGCGGCCCTCGCGGCCCTCGTAGCCGATGGTCAGGCCCATGTGAAAGCCCATGTGTTGATAGTGCTGGTCGTAGGCGATCAGCAGCTCCGGGCCCTCGCCGGCCTGTTGTCGCAGCAGCAAGGTGATGTCCGCCAAATCTGCAGCCTCGCCCCAGTCCCAGCCATAGAGTGTATCGAACCTATCAAACTCGATAATGGCCCACTCAGGGGTGGCCGCCAGGGTGAGCCCAGTTTCCGCTTCGGGCCAGTAGACCACGTAGTTGTGACGCCAGAGAAAGGCCAGCAGGTTGTTGGGGCCTTGTGGGCTGGGCAGCTCCTGATTGAGATAGAGCGCGTAGTGCCGGGGCTCGCTGAAGGCGATAAAACCGTTGCTGCTGATCAGGATCTCCTCGTAACGACGGCCAAGGAAGGTGACTGTCTGCGGCCAGCGCCACACCAGATTATCGCCGTGGAATCTGGGGTCGTAGTTGAGGCCCATCAGGCTTTGCAGGTCAACTTCATTGCCCCCCTGGCCCAGGTCCGGCAGCTGGCAATCCGCATCCTCCCGGTTGCTGCTGATGCGATAGCGGTAGAGAGGCTCGCCCTGCAGTGAGGGTTGGGTCAGGTTGTCGATGAGCAGTCGTTGCCCCTCTAGCCTGACGCCCTCCGGCAGGCTGTCCGGGTTCAGTTCGAGGATGTCCGGCAGCACCAGCTCCACCCGGTACTGTTTCTGCTGCCAAGTGTCGCTGGGCTCAAGCTGTAGCTGTAGGCTCAGCAGCGCACCCGGTTGCAAAGGGGTGCTGTCATCGTTTTCCAGGCTCAGCTGTATGTCGGAGGGCCGAATATCAAGGGTGACCAGTTGGCTGACGGGAGCATCGCTGTTGGCGGGGTTGAGCTCCAGCAGGCCAAGCAGGGTGTCGCCAGGTTCGGCCTGATGCTGCCAGCTCACCAGCAGGTCTTGCCGTTGGGGATCGTCGAATTGACTGAGTAGCTGGCCCTGCAGCTGGCCCTGCTGGCCTGGCTCGGGGGCCAAAGGGATAGCGGCGGTCTGTAACTGGTAGGGTTCAATGGGCGGGGCGTTGCCGTGGTAGCTGCCTTCGACCCGGGCCAGTACCCAATACTGTCCCGTTTCCGGGTAGTGCAGCTCGATGGCATTGGCCCGCTGCTCACTGGCTTCTATTCGAAGCTCCTCAGCCTGGGCCAGGCCATCGCCGTTGTCATCCCGGCCCAGGTAGAGCCTGAGTCGAAGCCCCTCCATCCTGGCCACCGACAGCCACAGCAGCCGGGTGGGTTGCTCCAGCGATAGCCAGTGATCCGGCGATACGCTGGCACCCTCATCAAAGGGGCTGGAACGGTCGCTCTCACCTTCACCCTTAAGGATGCTGACTGGCACCAGTGCCGAGCCCTGGATGGGGCTGTCCACCGGCGCATCAGTCCAGTCCACCCACCAACGGCTGTCATGGCGGCGATAGGCCTCCAGTGGCAGCGGTGGCGTCGGGCCGCTTTGCGCTTGCTCGAGCGGGGCAATGGCGTGATTTTGGAGCGAGGAGTCTGCCGAGGCCGCGGGATCGGCGTGAGCAACGGCCATGGCCAGCAGAAGCAGGACTGCCGCAACAACTACAGCCAATCCCATACCCCGCAGGGCCCGGCTCATGCGGCTGGCGAATGCCTGGCTGCCAATAAATCCAATGCCCATCACTGCCCCCCTTCCCCTAACTGGGCCGAAAAAGCGGCCGAGAAAGCGGCCGAGAAAGCGGTCGCGAGTGCGACACAGTGTAGAAAGGGGGCGGGTGAAGGGGCCGTTTTGGTGTGAAAGCGGATCAGCTGAAGGGCTGGGGGGCCTCGAAGTGCAGCGGCTCGCCACTGTAGGGCTGCTTAATGCTCAACTTATGGGCGTGCAGCAGCAATCGGTCGGCGGCGGCCAGGGCTTCAGGGTGAGCATAGAAGTTGTCACCCAGGATGGGGTGTCCCAGGGCCAGCATGTGCACCCGCAACTGGTGGGAACGACCGGTGATGGGGGTCAGCTCCACCAGGGCGCTGTCGCTGTCCTGTTGCAGGCAGCGGTAGCGGGTCTGAGACGGCTTGCCATTTTCATAGCAGACCATCTGCTTGGGGCGATTGGGCCAGTCACAGATCAGCGGCAGATCGATCTCCCCTTCGCTCTGTTCAAGCTGCCCCCACACCCGGGCCAGGTAGGTCTTGGCGGTTTCCCGCTCGCGGAACTGACGCTTGAGTTCTCGCTCGGCGTTCTTGCGCAGGGCCAGCACCATCACTCCGGAGGTGGCCATGTCGAGTCGATGCACATCGAAGACGGTGCCGTACTCCTGTTGTGCCCGGCTCATCACGCTGTCACGGTGGGCCGGGTCGCGCCCCGGTACTGACAGCAGGCCGCTGGGTTTGTCCACCACCAGGATGTCCTTGTCCTGGTACAGGACCGACAGGAAAGGTTGCGTGGGCGGGTTATAGACAAACTCAGGCATGACAGGCTCCGTGGGCGAGGGGCGCTCACTTTAGTGGAGCCATGGGAGGGTTGCAAGGTTCAGAGCAGGTTGCCGCCGTTGGCGTATATCACCGAGAAGGTCCAGATCACGAAGGCCAGCGGCAGGTGAACCAGGGCATAGAACAGGGCATCGAGGCGGCTCATGGTGTTGTCGTCCACCAGCAGGTAGATGTGTAACGCCAGCACCAGCGGCAGGCTGGCAAACAGCGGCCACATAAAGAAACTGGCACCGGGCAGCACCATACGCCCGATGATGGCCACCACCACCATCGCCATGGTCACCACCGGGGCGGCGCCGATCCGGAAGTGATTGGGGTACCACTGCAACATCCACGACTCCTTGTCGGTTCAGAGCGGCTTGCGTGTCACCAGTTGGGCACTGTAGCGCTCGGGATCAACCTGCTTTCCCTCACGGTAGTGGATTGTTTGCCAGCTGGCAAAGGCTTGTTGCAGCTCGCCGGGTTTTAGCAGGAAGTCCGGGTTGCGGGGTCGCCCCAGGGTGGCCTGCTGGCGCAGGAAGGTTTCGTAGATTAACAGGCCGCCGGGCAGCAGCGCCTGGGTCAGTTCTGCCAGCAGGGGGCGGTGCAGGTAGTTAAAAACCAGGATGGCGGCGAAGCGTTTGCCGGCCAGGGCGGGCCGATGGGGCTGTTCCAGGTCCCGATGCCAAAGCACGCCGCTGAGCCCTTCACCGTTGAGTTGTTGCTGTACCTTGTCCAGGGCATCGCGATTGCGGTCGGCGAACCAGACCGGCAGGCCAGCTCGGGCCAGGGCCAGACCGTTGCGACCGGCCCCGCAGGCCAGGTCCAGCACCGGGCCCGGCGGACACTGCGCCAACGGCTCGGCCGCCAGCGTCAGCAGGGGGCTGGGCTGGCCGGTGCCGTGCATCAGCCCTTGATCTCCTGGCCTCGTAGGATGCGTCGGTGCCAGATAGAGTAGTGGCGGAACTGGGAGGGGCCGTGGGCGATGAACACCGACAGCAGCATGATGGCGGCAAACAGCATCGGGCTAAATTGTGGGAAGGGGTAACAGAGCGCCAGTAGCAGCACCTTCACCATGGTGAACACCCCTTTGAGTTGCACCAGGTAGAGCGGTGAGCGCCACACCTCCCAGCCGGTCAGCGCTACCCCGGTGGCCATCCCCAGGATCCACCAGCTGCGCCATAACTCGATATCCAGGCCAAACAAAAAGCCGGCACTGGCGCCGGCAACGCCCAGGACATGCAGCGCGCGCAGGGCGGTTTTGCCCATGCGCAGGCGGAAAAATTGGGCGTCGGTTACGGTCGATTTCATCCGAAGGGGTCCTTGTGGTGGTCTGAGTCGATTGTGAGTGGTGTCGGCGGTGGCGACAAGGGGTGGGCCGTAGGCTCTGTGAGGGGACTCCCAGTTTGGCCATGAACAGTAGGGGGGAATTGGTTACACTCCACAGGAAATTGTGACGCGGAATCAATTTAGGATGAAACCCATGAACACTCAGAACGGCGCCCGGATCGGCGTACTGCTCGGTAGCCTGGCGCTGCTGCCCATGGCTGCGATGGCCCAACCGGAGATGCCCCTGGACCATAAGAAGATGCTGTCGCAGATGGCCGGTCAGGAGCAACAGGCCCAGGCCCAGGGCAACCCCCACGACAATCCGCACGGCGGCGCGCCGATGCAGGATGCGGTACTGACCGGTGAGCTGGACAGCCAGCAGCTGATCTTTGAGCTGGTGCCCATGGGCCGTGCCTACCTGGATTACCAGGTGGACGCCGAGGCCCTGGCACCGCTGGCCAACTACCAGCAGCAGACCCAGATCACCGCGGTGATCGGCACCTGGTGCCCGAGCTGCCAAAGCTCTACCCCGGCTTTGATCAAGATCATCAAAGAGTTGGATAACCCCAATATCCAGGCACGCTACCTGGGTGTCGATCGACAGGGCCAGGGTGCTGGTGTTGACCTGGCCACCCTGGGGGTGTCGGTGCTGCCCACCTACATTGTCTACCGCGAGGGGCAAGAGGTTGGCCGCATCGAAGGCGAGCTGGAACAGCCGCTGGAGCAGAGCCTGGCAGCGATGCTGCGCTGATTGCCTGACCCCGCCCGCCCCGGCGAAAAACCGACCTGCGGGTCTGGAGGCCGGGGCCAATATCCCGTAACGTAGATGGCACAAAAAGTGACCAGGGGACGGCGATGAAACGGGCGGTATTCAATCAGAAAGGGGGCGTTGGCAAGTCCAGCATCAGTGTCAATCTGGCGGCGGTCAGTGCCCAGCGGGGGCTGAAGACGCTGCTGGTGGATCTGGATGTGCAGGGCAACAGCAGTCACTACCTCGGCTTCGACGAGCAGGAGGGGGCCCCGACGGTGGCCGATCTGCTCAAGCAGACGGTGGGCTGGCTATCCCGGCCCCAATCGGCAGCGGAGTTTGTCTACGACACCCAGTGGGATAACCTGTGCCTGCTGCCGGCCTCCCAGGCGCTGTCCCAGATCGAGCGGGATCTGGAGAGCCGCTACAAGATCTTCAAATTGCGGGAAGCGCTGGACGAGCTGATGGACGAGTTCGACCGGATCTACATCGACACCCCGCCCAACCTCAATTTCTACGCCAAATCGGCACTGATTGCCGCCGACTCGGTGATCATTCCCTTCGACTGCGACAGTTTCTCCGCCCAGGCGATCCACCGCCTGCTGGACAACGTGCTGGAGCTGAAGAACGACCACAATCCGGCGTTGATGCTGGAGGGGATCGTGGTTAACCAGTTCAACCCCCAGGCCAAGCTGCCGCGGGAGTTGGTGGCGGCGCTCAAGGCCCAGGACCTGCCGGTGCTGGAGACCCTGCTGACCAGCTCGGTCAAGATGAGAGAGTCGCACCAGCTGCAGCGGCCGCTGATCGACTTTGCCGCCAACCACAAGCTCACCGGCCAGCTGGTGACCCTGTTTGAGGAGCTGGAAGCCAAGTCGCTGGTTTTGAGTAACTGAGGACTGGCCTCGCTGGCGTCAGTGACTGGGGCGCAGCTGGTGTAGCACCTGCTCCGCCAGCTCCCACCAGCCCTCCGCGCTGAAGGCGATGGGGCGCACTTCGCGCACCTTGGCCATCGCCGCCTGGGGGCTGAAGCCCTGACGCACCATCAACAGGTAGGCCATCATCAGGCCGGTGCGGTCCTTGCCGGAGCGGCAGTGGATCAGCACCGAATCTCCCTGGGACAGGGCGGCGCTGACCTGGGCCAGGGCCTGGGGCAGGCGGTGCAGGCACTGGGCCTGATCCCCCGGTGCCGGCGGGATGTTGGCGGGCAGCTCGACGTGCAGGTGGCTGATGCCATGCTGGGCCAGGGCGCTGGCGTCCACCTCGACGGCATCGTTGAGGGAGAGCACGGTGTCGATCCCCTGCTGCTTGAGTTCAGCCACGGTCCAGGGGAGTTTGTTGGGGCCACTGCGCCCGGCGATCTGCCCCGGGGTGAGCCAAAAAAGGTCCTGCATCTTGCTTCGGTCTTGCTTCGAACTTGCGAAAAAACGGAGTGTATCAAAAACTCCGGGCATTGGGTCAGGGCTGCTTCGAGCTGGATTCGGCGAAGTTTTTGAACTGGTTCATCATCTGCAAGGTCTGCTTCCTAAACACCCCCGGCATCAACCAGCCCATCAGCTTGAGCCAGCCACGGAACTGGAACTCGCTTTCCATCCGCCAACGGGTTCGCGCCCCCTCGCTGTCAAACCGGTTGTCGCAGCGATTGTCCACACCCTTGGCCTGATAGCGGGCACTGAACTGCTCCGGCAGATCCCGCACCAGCACCGTCTCCACCATCTCCACCTCCCGCTTGCCCATGCGATAGAGCAGACGACAGGTGGAGCCCGGCTGGCCGGGCACCCCTTGCAGCGGCTCGAAGCTGAGCAGGTCCGGCTGCCAGCGGGGCAGGTTATCGGGGTTGTCGAACAGCGCCACCACCTGCTCTCGGGGCAGATCAATCACGACATCACATTGGTATTTCATACCGTTAGGTGTTTTCTTCCGAGTTGAGGCTGTTAATTTTAGACCCAGACGCCGATACCGGGGTGGCACTGCGGTTGGCCAGGGCGATGCCACCGATGATCAGCGTGGCGCTGACGCCATGTAGCCAGGTCAGCGGCTCGCCCAGCCACCAGGCCGCCTGCAGACCGGCAAACAACGGCATCAGGAAGTAGATCCCCGCGGCCTGGCCTGGGCCTATCAGCTCCACCGCCCGACTCCACAGGGCGTAGGCCAGCAGCGAGGCGCACAGGCCAACGTAGGCCAGCGCCGCCCAGGTCGACAGGCTGTAGCCCTTGAATGCCTCTCCCTCCCACGCCACTCCGGGCAGCAGCATCAACCAGCCCGGCAGGAAGGTGGCCAGCAGCATCACCCGGGCGGAGAGCTCTGCCGGCTTGAAGCGCAGTAACAGCGAATAGGCGGCAAAGATCAGCGCCGCCAGCAGCATCCACAGATCCCCCGCGGCAAAGCTCAGTTGGCCCAGCCGCGCCGGCTCCCCTTCCAGGATCAACCAGAGCACGCCGGCAAAGGCCAGCGCCAGGCCCAACCCCCGTTTCGGGCCAATGGGCTCACCCAGCACTCCCCGCGCCATCAGCGCCAGCCAGATCGGCGAGCTGATGGCGATCAGCGACAAATTGATCGCCTCGGTGCTGTGGCCAGCCTGGTAGATCAGGGTGTTGAACAGGGTCACCCCAAGCAGGGCGGTGAGCAGCAGGTAGCCCTTGTGCTGGCGGATCAGCGGCCACTGTTGTCGCGCCGGGCGCCAGGCCAGGGGCAGCAGCACCAGCAGCGCCAGGCTCCAGCGCCAGAAGGCCAGGGTGATGGGGGGCAGGGTGTCGGCCAGATCCCGGGCCACCAGGAAGTTGCCGGACCAGAGTGCGGTGGCGAGCAGGGCAAACAGGGTGCCTTGATGGTGGGGCGACATGGGATCCTCGGTACTGTCATTCGGCCTGGGCGCCGATGGTACCACCTTGTGCCGACCCTAGGTTGCTGCAGGCGCGAGCGACTGTCCCCGGGACTAGTCGCTCAGGTCCGGCTCGAAGAACAGCCACAACACCTGGGGGAAGGCCTGCTTGAACGCCTGCTCGGTGGCGTTGATCTGCTGCACCATCACCTGGGCATCCTGCTGCCCGGCCATCCGCGCCTTCACCGCCACCATTACGTCCTTGCCCAGCTGCAGCGTCAGCAGGTTGTAGACCTGCTCCACCGCCGGCTGCTCCGACAGGAAGGCGATCATCGCCTGGCGCTGCTTGGGCTCGACCCCCTGGCCGATGAGCAGCGATTTGACCTCAATCCCGATAAACAGGGCGATCAGCAGCAGCAGGCCGCCGATGGTCAGGCTGCCGTAAGCGTCCCAGGTCGGATCGCCGGTTACCATGGTGGTGAGCACGAAGCCCAGGGCAAACAGCAAGCCCAGCAGGGCCGCCAGGTCCTCGCCGAAGATCACCAGCAGCTCCGAGCTGCGGGTCTCCCGGAACCAGCGCCAGTAGCTGCGCCCGTCGCGCTCCTTGTTGACCTCCACCAGGCAGCCGCGGAAGGACCAGCCCTCCGCCAGGATGGCGAACAACAGCACGGCGACGGCGATCCAGGGTTGGTTGAGGGGCTCGGGGGCGTGCAGTTTGTGCCACCCTTCGTACAGGGAGTAGAGGCCGCCCATGCTGAACAGCATGATGGCGACGATAAAGGACCAGAAGTAAATGGTCTTGCCATGTCCCAGCGGGTGATCCGGCGACGGCGGCCGCTTGGCGGTTTTCATCCCCAGCAACAGCAGCAGCTGGTTGCCGGCATCGGCGAAGGAGTGGATCGCCTCTGCCATCATGGCACCGGAGCCGGTGACGATGGCCGCCGCCAGCTTGGCGATGGCGATGGAGAGGTTGGCGGTCAGGGCGTAGAGGATCGATTTGACCGAGTTGGCTTCGCTGGCCATGGCGGGCTCCTGCGGCTGGGGTCCTCAACAAAGGTAGAAGCGCCGTGGCGATTGGCAACCGGTTGTGCTCGCCTGCACCGGACAAAGCGGCGATAATGCGCCGAATTTTTTAAAGGGGCCACCATGCGACTGGACAAGTTTCTCACCAGCAACACCGATTTGACCCGCTCCCTGGCCAAGCGGCAGCTCAAGGCCGGCGAGGTCAGCTGCGACGGCGAGGTGATCACCGATCCGGGCTTCCAGATCAGCGATCAGACCGAGGTGCACTGGCGTGGCCAGCCGGTGGGGGCGATCGCCACCCGCTACCTGATGCTGCACAAGCCGGTGGACTTTCTCTGCTCCAACGTGGATGAGCTCTATCCTTCGATCCTGAACCTGATCGATCAGCCCCGGCTCGACCGGCTGCGCATCGCCGGGCGGCTGGATGTCGACACCACCGGGCTGGTGTTGCTGTCGGAGGATGGCCAGTGGTGCCACCGCATCACCTCACCGCGCCGGGCCTGTGACAAGCGCTACCGAGTCTGGCTGGCTGAGCCGCTGGTGGCCGATGCGGAACAGCGCTGCGCCGAGGGCATCGAGCTGCACCAGGATGGCCTGACCCGACCGGCCCAGCTGGAGCGGATCAGCGACACCGAGGTGCTGCTGACCATCAGCGAGGGCAAGTACCACCAGGTGAAGCGGATGTTTGCCGCGTTGGGCAATAAGGTGGTGGGGCTGCACCGTGAGCGGATCGGTGCGGTGACCCTGGATCCCGAGCTGGAGCCGGGTGAATGGCGCGCCTTGACCGAGGCGGAGGTGGCGTCGTTCTAGCCTGGGTCAACAGACCCTAGGGTCCAGCTACGGGTGGTGCGACCGGCACCATCGCCATGGTGCTGGCGTTCGTGCCAGTGCAGGGTGCCATCGCGCTGCCACTGCCACAGGGTGCTGCTGCGGGTGCCGTAGCTGGGGGTATGGATAAAGATGGCGGACAGGGCCCGCTCCCAGGCCAGCTCAAGGCCGGTGTCCGGCAGGGCTGAGTCCTCTGCCTGGGTTGGCTCCAGCAGCAGGTCCAGCAGCGCCTCGGCGCTGGGCTGCGGCGATGACACCAACTGCTGGGCCAGGGCGTTTTTCAGTCGGGTGACCTTGGGCCAGGGGGTGTCGAGCAGGTCATTGGACAGGCCATAAAGCCCGGGCTGCAACGGCTGGATCTGGCGCTGGCGGTTGCTGTAGTAGTAGCCCCCGCTGCGGTCCCACAGCAGCAGATTGAAGCCGCTGTAGTCGTCATCATGGTGCTGCAGCTGTTGCAGGTAGGCCTCTGCACTTAGCGTGCTTTGCAAGTACTCACTGACCAGCAAGCCCCGGGAAACCCTGCCTTCGGCCTGGCCGATGCGGCGGTGGTTGGTGATCAGGGCCAGGCGGCCGCCGGGGCCCCAGCCCATCCAGGTGCCGCCGGCCTGGCTGTCGCGACCGGCCCAGATCCCCTCGGTCCATTGATGGGTGGGTTCGGTGGGGCGTTGGTAGAACTCGTCTCGATTGGCCAGCAACAACAACGGGATGGGGCTGTCCGGCTGCCAGCGAAAAGCGGTCAGGCACATGGTTGGTTCCGGTCGCGGAAAACCCCAGTGTGGCGTTTTCCCTTGGGCCCTGGCAAGAGCGGTGCTACCTTGTGGCCAGCCATTTTTCTGGTAAGTAGCAACAAGGAGATAGCATGCAGTGGCAGGTGTACCTTTCCGGTGAGATCCACACCGATTGGCGTGAACAGATAGCGCAGGGCTGCCAGGCCCTGGGGTTGCCCATCCAGTTTGTCGGGCCGGTGACCGACCACGCCGCGTCCGATGCCGCCGGGGATCTGCTCGGGGTGCCGGCGGACAACTTCTGGCGTGACCACCAGAGCGCTCGGGTCAATCAGATCCGCACCCAGACCCTGATCCAGCGTGCAGACCTGGTGGTGGTGCGCTTCGGCCCCCAGTACAAACAGTGGAACGCCGCCTTCGACGCTGGCTACTGCGCTGCCCTGGGCAAGCCTTACATCACCCTGCATGACGCCGATCTGGTCCACCCGCTCAAGGAGGTGGATGCCCAGGCGTTGGCGTGGGCGCAGACCCCGCAGCAGGTGGTGGAGCTGCTGGCTTACCAATGCCAGGGGCTCAGCCGCGACTGAGCGGTATCTCAACCCATCAGCTCGGATGGATTGACTAGGCTTGGATCAACCGACAACCGGAGAGCATTATGGAAGCCGCAACCTTATGGGAGTGGGTGGGGTACCTGGCGTCGATCCTGGTGGCGATCTCCTTGATGATGTCCAACATCAAGGCGCTGCGCTGGTGGAACATGGCGGGGGCGGCCCTGTTTGTGGCCTATGGCACGGCGATCTCCGCCATCCCGGTGGCGCTGGTCAATGGCTTTATCGTCCTGATCAACATCTACTACCTGTACAAGATCTACAGCTACGAACAGGCGGAAGCCTGAAACTGGCCGTGGCGTAGGAAGTGATCGCACTGCACCGCGGTCTGCTCCGCCAGCAGCATGCTGGTGTGGGTGGTGGGCAGGATGATGTGATCCGCCATCCCCTCGACCTCGGTTTCCGATACCGCCACGGTGCCATCGCTGGGCTCGTTCAGGGCGCCCAGCAGCGCGCCGACCCCCAGTCCGCTGCGTCCGGCCAGGCTGCCCAGCGCCGCCGGGCTGCGCCAGCGCAGGCAGTCACCATTGAGCAGGCCATGCTCGCCGGCGTTGCCCATCAGGGCTGACAGGCCCCATTCGGCCAGACGCTTGGCGATGGCCGCGCCTTGCAGGGGGCTACCCAGGGTGACAATACGGCTGTCCACCGTCAGCGCCCGCTGATGAGCGTAGTGGTAGAGCATGACCCCACCCAGGCTATGGCCGATAAAGTAGTTGGGCTGGTCATGCGGTAGGGCGTTGCTGAGCCGATCAAACAGCGCCTCGGGCTCGATCGCCACCGAGTTGTAGCTCAGGCATTCGGTTTCCCAGCCCAGCTTCTCCAGGCGTCGGGCCAGCGGCCACATCACCGTACCGTGCATGTACAGACCATGCAGTAACACCACCTTTGCCATGCGCCCTCCTTTGCGACTTGGATACGCCAATCTATCAAGGGGACCCCACGCTGACCAGCGCCAATCCGCCCCTTTGTCCCCGCCGATCCCCCTGGGTTTATCCCGGAATCCTGTGTCAATGCCCGCTGGCCCACCCTGTAATGAAATGTGTCAGCCAGGTTAATTTGAACCCCGCTTCGTGTTAACGTCGCAGCACGGTGGGCCCCTGGGCCCGATTCAGGAAGAGAGTGACGTGATGAAAACATGGATTTTTCCCCTGGGCCTGGCCCTGGCCAGCACTGGGGCCATGGCAGTAGAGGGGATGTGGCAACCGAGCCAGTTGCCGGGACTGGGCAAGCAGATGCAGGCCCTGGGTCTGCAGTTGGACCCGGCCGAGATGGCCGACCTGTCTGACTTCCCGATGAACGCGGTGATCAACTTCGGCGGCTGTACCGCCTCCTTCGTCTCCCCCAAGGGCTTGCTGGTGACCAATCACCACTGCGGCTACGGCGCCATCCAGTATCACTCCACTCCGGAGGATAACCTGCTGGAGGAGGGGTTCCTGGCCCGCTCCCTGGCGGAGGAGAAGATGCCGGTGCCCGGCTACAAGATCTGGATCACCGAGTCGATGACCGACGTGACCGATCAGGTGGTGGGCGATCTGGCCCCGAGCCTGGCCGGCCAGCCTTACTACGAGGCGATCCAGCGCAACCGTAAGGCCCTGGTGGCGGAGTGCGAGCAGGAGGAGAACGTCCGCTGTAAGGTCTCCAACTTCCATCACGGTGCCCAGTATGTGCTGATCAAGGAGCAGGAGCTGCGAGACGTCCGCTTGGTCTACACCCCGTCCCTGTCGGTCGGCAAGTACGGCGGCGACATCGACAACTGGATGTGGCCACGCCACACCGGTGACTTTGCCTTTTTCCGCGCCTACGTCGGCCCGGATGGCAAGCCGGCGGATTACAGCGAAGACAATGTCCCCTATCAGCCCAAGCGCTTCCTCAGTGTGTCCGCGGGCGGCCTGAGCGACGGCGACTTCCTGATGGTGGCGGGCTACCCAGGCCGGACCGATCGCTACCGCACCGCTGAAGAAGCCGCCATCTACTTTGAGCGCTACTACCCGGCAGCGCGGGATCTGCGTAACGAGCTGATCGACGTCATCAAGGGCGCCAGCGAGCCGGGCTCCGAGGCCCGCATCAAGTACGAGGGCACCCTGGCCGGTCTGGCCAACTATGCCAAGAACTTCCAGAGCATGGTGGAAAGCTACGACAAGACCGAGCTGGCCAAGCACAAGCAGACCCAACAATCCGCCCTGTGGGCTTGGGTTGAGGGCGAAGGGGACCGGGCCAGCAAGTACGGCAACGTCAAGCAGGAGATGGATCGCCTGGTGGAGCAGCAATGGGCCCACCTGGAACGGGACCTTATCCTGGGGTACATGGGCTACAACCAGATGATCTCCAGTGCCCAGCGCCTTTACCGCCTGGCCCAGGAGAAGCAAAAGCCGGATCTGGAGCGGGAAGCCGGCTACCAGGAGCGGGACTGGGATGGCATCAAGGCCGCCATGGAGCGGATGGAACGCCGCTTTGACCCGGCGGTGGACAAGGCGATGCTGCACCACCTGCTGAGCCGCTACGCTCAGCTGCCCGCCTCCGAGCGTGATCCTGTGATCGATCAAACCTTTGGCCTGGCCAATGGCCTGGATGAGGCCAAATTGAGCGCCACCCTGGACAGCCTCTACCAGGCCACCAGCCTGGATCAAACCGAGGTGCGCCTGGCCTGGCTGGAGAAGGGCCCCAAGGCGTTTGAGCAAAGCGACGATCCCTTTATCCGCTTTGCCGTTGCCAACTACCCTCGCCTGCAGAAGGAGGAGGCGGAGGAGAAACGCCTTAATGGTGAACTACTGCGCGCCCGTCCCCAGTACATGGCCGCGATCATCGCCTATCAGCAAAGCCAGGGTAAGCCGGTTTACGCCGACGCCAACTCCACCCTGCGCCTGACCTTCGGTACCGTGCAGGGCTACTCCCCGCAGGATGGCCTGGTGGCCCAGCCTTTCACCACCCTGGAAGGGTTGAAACGCAAGGCCACCGGCGAGGTACCCTTCGATGCCTCCCAGCGTCAGCTGGAGCTGATTAGTCAGCGCCAGTACGGTGGCTTCGACGACAAGGCGGTGGGTTCGGTGCCGGTCAACTTCCTGTCGGATCTGGACAGCACCGGCGGTAACTCCGGTTCGCCGACCCTCAATGGCAAGGCGGAACTGGTGGGTCTGCTGTTCGATGGGGTGTACGAGAGCATCATCGCCGACTGGGATTTCAATACCGAGTTTGCCCGCTCCATTCACGTCGACAGTCGCTACATGCTGTGGGTGATGAAGGAGCTGGATGGCGCCGACAACCTGCTCCAGGAGATGGATGTCGTTCGCTAAGCCCTGCGGAGCCTGGTTAAACAAGCGGCAGTCGTCTCGGCTGCCCTTGCCAAGCTGACCCGGCCCAAGTAAGGTATTTTCCTGTCAGGCGACCATCGTATAATGGTATTACCTTAGCTTCCCAAGCTAATGACGCGGGTTCGATTCCCGCTGGTCGCTCCAGAATTTATCTTCATCGATGGTTTTCGGTGAATGAACGGTTTTTCGAAAAGCCCCGACCCTAACAGGTTGGGGCTTTTTTGATCACGCTTCCAGGAAGTGTCGCAAATTGACTCAAAGGGTAGAGCCTTGGAGCCCTAAGATGCGCCCCAGATTTTAGGCCTATCCCTTGGAGACCCGACGACAAATGAATGCTTTGAAGTTCGCGCCAATCGCCGCCGCCCTGATGCTGGCCGGTTGTAGCTCCGACACTGTTTACCCGGAAAGCGAGTGCAACACCGAAGTTAACGCTCTGCTGGGCATGTGCGAGAAGCTGGAAGGGGCGATTGCCGCCTTTGACGCTGACAACCGTTACAGCCACACCACTTACACCTTCAACGGCAGCTTGGAGACTTCCAACGCAATGGTGGTGTCCTCCAGTGCGCACAAGAACTACCATGCGCCGAATTTCCGCTACGGTTACCGCTTCACCGAAGGCGGCGTTTTTGAAGCTTTGGTTCTGGCCCCGGAAGTGGCTGAAAAGTGGAACGCTTTGGGTTGTACAAAAGGTTTTACTTGTTCCGCTGCTGTCCTTGCTGGTGCTAACAACCACCCTGTAAACGGCTACGTTGAAGGCGAAATGCTGGTCCTTGTTGATGATAACGACTCTCAGCTGGTCCACACCGTCTTCAAGGGCACCCCGGTATCCGTTGGTATTTGGCATGAAGGGCACGAACTTGACAGCGTGCCGGTAACCTTCCCGGCGGAGATGCAGGAAGTTATCCGCGCCGCCGAGGCCATCCCACACAGCGAGATCAACAAACAGATCCAGGTTAACGAGCTGCTGGAAGCTGGCTTCCCCGGCAACGCTTACGCTCTGGTAGCTCTTGGCGAGAGCACCGAATTTGATATCGAGAAGGACGAGCAGGGTCATATCCTGAGCGCGTCTTACTCCACCACCAACCATTATCGCACCCTGAACACCGTTGCGGGGTCCGCCGAGCTTTCCGGATCAACTCGTACCGTTGATGACGAGGTTGTTGGCGTGGTTTGGTATATCGACGGCCAGCCGGTTGACCGTGTTACTCCGGGCGATATCGCCGACATCACCCACGTTAGCTACGAAGGCTCTAGCCGCGTATACAGTGTTGGCGAGCGTGAGCGTGCCCACCTGGCGTTTAAGTTCTGGGCCGACGGTGAGGAATTCTCTGGCGGAACCCCGATTTTGGACCCAGTTGATCCGCCCTGTGGTGACGAGTGTTACGACAAGCCGGAAAACCCGGACGACCCGCTCGATCCGGGCCTGACCCCTGAGCCTGGTCCGGTTGACCCGTCCGCGAAGCTCTCCAACATTGTTGAGGTACAGGGCTTTGGCAACACCTACACCGTTATCACCGGCAAGGAAGAAGATCAGAGCATCTTCTCCAAGTATCCGGCGGTTGGCTGGATGGCCGACAAGTACGACTTGGGTAAAATCGCCGACTACCAAGACGGTTGGTTGAACTATTACTTCCAGACCGAGGAAGGTGAGAAGTGCCGCGCTGACGTTCTGGGTGATGGTCGAATCCGTTCTGAGTGTACTGAAGGCAACTTTGATGGTGACATTGCCGAGTTTGCGGAACAGAACAACCTTACGTTGCGGACTGACTACGTAGAGCTGCCGATGGGCCCGGTCAACGTTATCTGGCGCATATCCGATGGCAAGGAAGGCTTGTTCGAGCAGTCATCCACCATCACCATCAAGTAACTTAAAAAACCCGCTTCGGCGGGGTTTTTATCTTTTAGTCACTCGACGTTGATAAGTCTTAAAGTTGAAAAGCAGCTTCTTAAATGTTCAATGGTTGGGTAAGTCGTCTGTTTGATGACTATTGCCAAGGGATTACTACTCAGAATGGCTAATGACGCGGGTTCGATTCCCGCTGGTCGCTCCAGAATCTCGAAACCCGAGCTACGGTCTCCGTCGCTCGGGTTTTTTCGTTTCTGCCCTCAAGCTCGCACTGCGCAAGCTATCGATCCCCTCATCTGTTGAAAGCCCTCCTTTGTCCCTCTTTCCATAAAACTGGCTGGAGACCAATACGGTCACATCCCGACATCCAGAGCAACTACTCTAAATTGGCCTTGATGGGACCAAATGGTCCGTATAGCATCTTAGCTAAAGATGACCATTTGGCCCTAACGAGGAGGCGCTATGAGACACCACGCAGGCCCGGCATTTGAGTATGCAAAGCAACGACTGGAACAGGAAGGCAAAGGCGAAGGGCGCAAGAAGAAAGAGGAGGGCTGGTGTGCCCTGGCCCTGGCGCTGATGTTGCCGATCTTTCCCTTTGTACTGGGTGTCCACCATATCGGCCCGTTGATGTTTTTCGTCGGGGTAGTGTTGGCCGCCTACGGTGGGCTGTGTCTGATGGCCTCGCGGGAGTATTGGCAACGGTTCGACAACTACGAGCAGCAGTACGTGTGCGAACACTGGGGCGATGAGTGCAGCAGATCAGCGCACCCTTAAGGGCAACGGCACAAACCAGCAGCGATGGCTGATAGCGGTGGGGGGGATTACTTCGCGGATTGAGCGGACTGGTTTCCCTGGTGCTGCCAGCGTGCCTTGTGCTGCTCCCTCACCGCAGGGAGCCGCGTGATCTCGAGGATAGAGCCCCGGTCTTCAACCAACCGGGCTTTTGCGATCCTGGTCATAGTCCCGATGAGGACCATTTGGTCATGGTGATATTTTGGTCCTATTATGCGGCTCAACTTTGAGCATCTAGGATCCATGACACCATGAAGAAGATGATTCTTGCCGCCTCTCTGCTGCTGTGCGGCGCAGCCGGAGCCAGCGACAGCGACAGCGCCATTACCTTCAACGCGAACCTGGGTGATTTTGAGACCTACGGCGTTGGCTTCTACCAGTTAAATGGCAGGGACAAGTTAGGCTTCGCGGTTCAGGGCGATTATTACTCCGACACGGTTTCCGCATTTGGTAACCGCTATGGCGAAATGGTTTCCCGAGTGCACCTTGGGCTGACCTACGGCGTCACCGACAAACTCTATATTGCCCCGATGGTGGGGGCGACCTATGGCAAATTTGATTACCTGGTCGCCGATAGCAGCGACACCAAGGTCACTGTCTCCGTTGCTGGGGTCTACCAGTTGGACCGGGTAGCGCTGAAGCTTGGCGTTGGTACCGCAAAGACCTTCGTTCACGACGATCCGGTTGTTGAGCTGGGCTTTGGCTTCACCTTCTAATGGCCAACATCATGAGAAGAGCAGCATTTTCGATCCGCGCAGCAGTCGGCCTGGCTCTGACCTTGCTGGTAATGGAGTTGGCTGCCGTATGGCTGGTGCTGGTGTGGCTGGTGGTTCTGGCGATTCGGATCCCAATGATCGCCCTGCAGCGGATGGCGGATATCTCCCGGCGCTGGAAGTATCAGCTGACCACTGGGGTTGTTACCGTCCATTGCCTGGCGATGATCTTCGCCCCGGTCTTTATGGTGTTCACCCTGGCTTTTGCCGCACTTTACCCTGGCGAGTCGGTAAGGCGTCGCCTGGGTCTGGCCTGGCACCTGGTACCGGCGCGAGTCTAACCGCACCAAGTCGCAAAGTGACCGTTGTTCCGGGTCGGCGCCATGGCAATATCACCCCGTCACCAGATGCGTTTTCAGCTTTGACTGAAGCACGGGAAATGGTTGCCCGAAGGCGGGTGGAGGTGACACCCGGAGGCGCAAGTCGCATCGGCCGCCGGGCCAAAGAGCCAGCCGTCGCTGAAGTGACCGCAAAGAACCCCAGTTACCACGACTGGGGTTTTTTGCATCTTAAGTGCGGTCACAAGCTATCGCAGCCATGGCTAAGCAACTGGGGCTGAACCGCGCTGGCTAGTCCCAAAAAGGCCGTGTCGGCGCTCAATCGGTTGGGTGGGTGCTGCCGGTCATATTACGACACGAGAGGTACCATATGGTCCTAGTTCAGTCTTGGTTAAGGGACCCATTGCTAACTTGGCCTTGTGGTGATGACTGCCTTATCACCCAGAGCGAGAAGTTAGTTCTACTTTGCCCCGTCCCTTCGGTTCGGGGCCTTTTTTTGAACTGAAGGTTCGGTGTCGAACGGGGAGTGACAGATGAAATGGTTATGCAGCTACATCGGCAGCGGCTCTGACGAGTTGGCCCTGGTGCGTCTTTCGCTGTTGGCTACCGGCACGGTGGCCCTGGGCTTTGTGATCATCACCCTGTCCTCTTTCGTTATCGCCCACTAGCACTCGTAGTCAACCGAACCGGCCAGTCCAATGGTCGTCTCGCCACGCCTGAGCAACAAGAACCCATTATGAAGATCAACAGCAGCCGCCAGCTTCCCGGTTTTACCCTGTTTGAGCTGTTCTATGCCAAGCAGCAGTGTGGCAATCGCGCCCTGGTGTTTGTCGGTACGGCACAAAGTCGGTCGGCGTTGGGTCGGGCCCCCTGGCCAACCCATCTGGAGTTGGAGCAGGAGGACGGGGATCGTCTGCAACTGGCCCTGGTTCCAGTTCGGCTCGATGAACACAAGATGGGCTTTAAGCTGTCCCAGCAGCACCATGAGCAACTGCTGGTGGAGCTGCAGAAGCGCAGCAAGGTGGCGGTGGATATTGCTGGCATTCGCTGGTTTCTCGGCTCCCGGCGCCTGGTTCAGCTGTGCACCTGGGAGCGACAGGAGCCCAAGCAGTTTGCTCAACTCGGTCAGCCCGCAATGCGACGGCAAGATCAGCCGGACGCTCGACGCTGGAGTGCTCACCGTTAATCAATCCGACCATGTCATTCACTGTCGGCACCAGCGCTGCTGAGGTCGCTTGGTAAGAGCGATGATCTACGCTGGCTATCGCGCTAAGCGGTTCGTTTCGCCGGGCCGTGCCCAACGGCTGCTCAACCTCAGGCTGTCGCTATCGTCTCCCCATCATCATTGACTGCCGGACCCCAGGGTCCTACATTACGCCGGACCTTGCCTTGGTTCTGCCTCTTTGGCTCAGCCGATACCCCGGTGCTGACGAAAGAGCGATTCCCCTGGCTTGGGACGACAACAAAGCGATAAGAAAAAAGGCAGAGCAATGCGTCTGATAGAGATAGTGCGGGATGAGCAGGGCGGGATCACCCTGGTCCACGCCGACAATACCCGGGAGGAGGCGATCGCCCGGATCGATGAACTCAAAACCCGGCTGGAAACCACCTGGTTTGGGGTTGCCAGTGCCTTGGGGATGCCGGCCAATGAGAACAGCTGCCGGGTGATACGGCGCTGGCGTGCCAACCCGCAAAGCACCAACTTTCGTCCGATGCCGCTGGACAAGTACCGCTTCCTGTTGGGCCTGCTGGATCGCCTCCGGGCCGAGGCCGATCCCAGCTACCGCGACTTCTGGGTCAAGCCCGAATAACCTCTTGCTCTCCACTAGGGCTGCAGGCAAGGCTGCAGCCTGAATTCGCTTCTGCCCTGGCCACTGGTAGCCCCCGGCTGACGCCCTCCCTGTTATCCCCATCACAGAGCGGCCAATCCCGCTGCTGCCGCACGCTCGATTGTCGCAAACTGACCGGTCTGAACCCGGGTCAGCGCGGTAGCCTATCCGGCTCCTGACGAGCGGATGGCTTGAGAAAGGCCGTTATAGAGGCTGCGCCTCGGTCGGTACCGGTGAACCGGGTACCGGGCTCTGCTCGTCATTAAACCGGGAAGACTCCGTGGACTACTGGGACCGACGTCCGCCCCTCTTCCCCATGACTTGAAATAGCAGAGGTTGGCGTTGTGTTTGGCGGGTACTTAATTCTCTTTGCTCAGGGATTTCTGATGACGGTGGGTTTGTTCACCTTAATCTGGCTGAGCGTGGCCCTGCTGATCCGACTGGCCGGCGTGCTGAAAGATCAGAGAGTACAGCGGTGATGAAGAAGTGGAGTGGCCTGGGCTTGGCGATGTGGCTGTCGCTTTCGCCGGTGATGGCATCAACCGATGCCGGGGTTATCGCGTCTGTGACGAACGATGATCCGACCCAGCCGGCTCAGCTATGGCTGACAGTGAATGAGCTTGAAGAAGACCAACAGGCGGAGATCCATCTGACCCTGGTGCGAGCGGACAGCAACGGCTGCCACAGCGCAGGCCGGGGCAGCGACTTCCTGCTGCTGGGCGATCAGGCGGTGGATGCGCATGTGGTCTGTCGCAGCCGAGCGGGTGAGCAACAGCTGCGCTACCAGGCGCGCAGCCACTTTGGTAAACGCAAGCTGGCCGGTTTGCTCACCGCCACTGAGCCCACCGCGGTTGAGGTGGAGGGGCTGCGCTTTGTGCTCGAGCCCATCGAGTCGGGACAGCCGACGGACCCTGACGCGTCAGCGACCGAAGCTTGGGCGGCGCAATAGTGCCGATCTGAGGGCAAGCCATGGCTAATAGGAGGCGGAATGACGGATCTGTTTTGGACGCTGGCTGCCCTGCTGGGCGTGATGGGGCTGGCAAAATTCTTAACCTGGTGCCTTAGCGATGATATCGACAACCCTGGTTAGTATCGGCTTTATCCTGACCCTGTGGTGGGCCTTTGGCCCCAATGGCACCTTTTCCAACTTCATCTTTGGCTATAACCCGGACAAGGAACCGGCCAAGATCGAAGCCAGGCAAAACACCCTGGTGTTGCTGGGGCTGGGCTTCAGCCTGGTGGGGCTGTTGCTGCACTGAGCCTGCCACTTAAATTTAGTCGTTAAATGACAATGGCTTGCTCCCCTTTTGTTGGGATACTGCCGGCGGGTCTTTAGCTCTGTGCGCTAAGCCTGGTTCAATGTTTCGACCCGCCAGGATGGCGGGTCTTTTTTCTCCTCTGTACTTCGTTGTCTGTCCTCCCTGTACCGCAACGCCGGGCGGTTCTGTCAAGCAAGGTAGAGCCAGGTAAACCCGTTATCGCCACTCGCCCCGATGGCCCTATACTGCCCGCTCCGCTTACTCCTGGAGCTGCCGATGCGTCCCCTAATCCCTGTTCTGATGCTGTTATTGCTTGGTTGTCAGCCCGCGCCGATGCCGCCGGCCTGGCAGGCGGTGCAGCAACGGCTGGATCCCTTGGTGGTGCCCCAGCCCCACGATGGCGTTTACCAGCAAAGCGACGCTCTCCTGGCCACCGCCTTCGATGCGGTGCTGTTGAGCAGCCAGTGCGAGTCGCCCCAGGCGTCGCAGCTGCAGGATTACCACCGCGCCCTGTTTGCCGCCAACGATGTGGCCCGTAAGCTGAACCTGGTGCAGATAACCCTGCTGCTGGAGGACAATCGCCGACGCAGTGATGGGCAACCGACCCTGCTGCTGGCGTCGGAGCGGACCAGGATCAACGGCTTTCATACCTTTGACGACGGCCTGCTGATCAACCCGGTGGACCTGGACTCCCAGCTGCTGCGTCAGGTTCAGCAGCGCCACCCCCAGCATCCGGTAGCCCAGATGCAGTTTGGCGCCGTGCCACTGGAGCAGCGTTTCCGCTTGCTGGCCCACTACTGGCAAGCACTGGCCCGGTATCCGCAGGGACAGCCACCTCGCTGTGACCAACTGCCCGGCTTACTGGGTCAGTTGGTGAAGCACAGCTGAACGGCATTTCCGCTCGCCCCTTGTGCTGCTGGCGCACTGTGGCAGACTGGGAAAGTACTGCTTAATCAATGGATGGAAATATGGACTTTCACCAGCTGCTGAATCGCTTAGCCAGCGAAGATGGATCGGATCTTTACCTCACCGCAGGCGCGCCACCCATGGCCAAGTTCCAGGGGCGATTGCAGCAATTGGAGCAAGCCCCGCTGAAGAGTCAGCAGGTGGCGGAGATCGCCTATGGCTTGATGGACGCTGAGCAGCGCACCGCCTTTGAGCGCGATCTGGAGATGAACCTGGCTGTCAGCATCGAGGGGGTAGGCCGGTTTCGGGTCAATATCTTCCAGCAACGCAATGCCCTGGCCATTGTCGCCCGTAATATCAAGACCGACATTCCCCGCTTTGAGAGCCTGGGCCTGCCGGAGGTGCTCAAAGAGGTGATCATGACCCAACGCGGCCTGGTGCTCTTTATCGGCGCCACCGGCTCCGGTAAGTCCACCTCATTGGCGTCGCTGATTGATCACCGCAATCGCAACAGCGAGGGGCACATCATCACCATTGAGGACCCGGTGGAATACGTCCATCAGCACCAGGGCTGCATCATCAACCAGCGGGAGGTGGGGGTGGACACCCGCAGCTTCCATGCGGCGTTGAAGAACACCCTGCGTCAGGCCCCGGACGTTATCCTGATCGGTGAGATCCGCGACCGCGAGACCATGGAGCACGCCATCGCCTTTGCCGAGACCGGCCACCTGGCGATCTCAACCCTGCACGCCAACAATGCCAACCAGGCGTTGGATCGGATCATCAACTTCTTCCCCGAGGAGCGCCGGGCCCAGCTGCTCAATGACCTGGGCAACAACCTCAAGGCCTTTGTCTCCCAGCGTCTGGTCCCCACCCAGGAGGGCAAGCGCTGCGCCGCGGTGGAGATCCTGATGGGCACCCTGACGGTGCGAGACATGATCAAGCGGGGGGATTCCGGTGAGCTTAAGGGGATCATGGAAAAATCCCGGGAGCTGGGGATGCAGACCTTTGACCAGGCCCTGTTTGACCTGGCCCAGGCGGGCACGATCAGCGAAGAGACGGCGCTCAAGTTTGCCGACTCCCCCACCAACCTGAAGCTTCAGCTTAAGCTGGAGCGGGGGGAGGTGGAGGCCAGCTCGAGCCCGGACAAGCCCGGCCTCTCTCTGCAGCCCCTCTCCTAGGCTGCTCGAGTCCAACAAAAAAGGGCCCGCTGGTGCGGGCCCTTTTTGCTGCCTGGCTCAGTAGTGCCAGGGGAACTTGGAGAAGTCCTGGTCGCGCTTCTCCAGGAAGGCATCGCGCCCCTCCTGGGCCTCGGCTGTGCCGTAAGCCAGGCGGGTCGCCTCGCCGGCGAACAGCTGCTGGCCCACCAGGCCATCGTCCGGCAGGTTGAAGCCGTACTTGAGCATGCGCATGGCGGTGGGAGACTTGCTGTTGATCTCCTTGGCCCAGCGCAGTGCCTCCTCTTCCAGCTCGAAGTGGGGCACCACCTTGTTGACCATGCCCATCTCGAACGCTTCCTGGGCGGAGTAGTTAAAGCCACAGAAGAAGATCTCCCGGGCCCGCTTCTGACCGATCATCTTGGCCAGGTAGGCGGAGCCGTAGCCGGAGTCGAACGAGGCCACGTCCGGATCGGTCTGCTTGAATACCGCGTGCTCCTTGGAGGCCAGGGTCAGATCGCACACCACATGCAGGCTGTGGCCGCCACCAACGGCCCAGCCGGGCACCAGGGCGATTACCACCTTGGGCATAAAGCGGATCAGGCGCTGCACCTCGAGGATGTGCAGGCGGCCCATGCGAGCCACATCCGCCTGGCCCTCTTCGCCTTCGTACTTGTAGCCATCCTTGCCACGGATCCGCTGGTCGCCGCCGGCGGAGAAGGACCACTGGCCCTTATGAGACGGGCCGTTGCCGGTGATCAGCACGCAGCCGACGTCGGACCATTGGCGGGCATGGTCCAGCGCGGTGAACAACTCATCCACGGTCTTGGGGCGGAAGCTGTTGAGGCAGTCCGGGCGGTTAAAGGCGATCCGCACCGTGCCCTGGTCCTTGGCTCGGTGGTAGGTGATGTCCTCAAAATCGAAGCCATCAACCGGCTGCCACAGGTCGGGGTTGAAGATCTCGCGGGTGGATTCGGTCATGGTATTGGCCCACTTGGCAAATTTGTGGAGAAAAGGCTAGGTAGTTGCGTTAAGACAGTCAACCGTTTCGCCCTGTTGCTGCATCCAGGCTGCGGCCCAGTGCAAAAAACGTCGTGCTTGCTGCTAGTGATCGAGCCTGGCGTCGATGTAGCGCTGCAGCGCTGCCAACAGCGGCCAGTCTGCCGGCGCAAGGCTGGCCAGCTCTACCTGTTCTGGGGTGTGCCAGGCCAGCGCATCGTGACTGCCGGTCAGTACGATCGGCTGAGGCTGCCAGTGGCACAGGTAGCCATGCAAACGCACGGTCTTACCCGGGTAGCGGTGTTCGCTGGTCGCCAGGAAAGGGCCGACACTGAGGGTGACGCTGAGCTCCTCCTGGATCTCCCGCACCAGCGCGGCCTGATGGCTCTCCCCCGGCTCTACCTTACCGCCGGGAAACTCCCATAGCCCACCCTGGCTGGATTCCGGGTGGCGTCGTGCCACCAACACCTTGTCATCGGCCACCAGCAGGGCGGCCACAACATCTAGGATCATCTGTTACTCCAGGCTGGATTGGGGTGGGCAGCGATGGCGCAAAGCCCGCTGCCTATACTGATGGACTCAACTTAGGAGAGCACCATGTCACACACCTACAAGAAGATCGAGCTAACCGGCTCCTCCAGTGTCAGCACCGACGATGCCATCGCCAACGCGGTGGCCGCCGCCGCCAAGTCACTGCATAACCTGCGCTGGTTCGAGGTGGTGGAAACCCGGGGCCACATTGAGAACGGTCAGGTGGCCCATTGGCAGGTGACCATCAAGGTGGGCTTCACCCTGGACCCATGAGGCCCTGAGCTGACGGCTTGTCCTGGGCGCTTAGCCGACAGGCGTCAGGCGTCCCGGGGCAGCCCCTTCTCGATGCTGCGGATCAGCCGCTGCTGGCGCCGGTCTGCAGGCTGGGCCTGGGATTGCTGCCGGGCTATTGCCCATTGGATGTGCTCGTCCACCATGGCATTAACCCGGCCCAGCCCCTGGGTCAGGGCGCTGAGGACCGCGTCGCTGGCCGGGGCGTTACCCAGGGCCACCGCCAGGTTGCGCTGCCAGCGGGCAAAGCCGATGCGGCGGATGGGGGAGCCCTCGGTCTGCTTTAGAAAGGTGGCCTCGTCCCACTGCCAGAGCGTCAGCAGGTTCGCCCCCTTCAGTGGCGCCCGGGTATGAAAGTCGCTCTCCTGGGTCAGCGGGGCTACCCGGTTCCAGGGGCAGATCAGCTGGCAGTCGTCACAACCGTAGATGCGGTTGCCCAGCGCCGGACGCAGCGCCTCGGGGATGGGGCCGTCCGCCTCGATGGTCAGGTAGGAGATGCAGCGGCGGCTGTCCACCACGTAGGGCGCCACAATGGCCCCGGTGGGGCAGGCGGTCAGGCAAGCGGTGCAGCTGCCACAATCGCCGCTGTGGGGCGTGTCCACTGGCAGCGGCAGGTCGACCAGCAACTCACCGAGGAAGAACCAGCTGCCAGCCTGGCGGTTGAGCAGCAGAGAGTGCTTGCCGACCCAGCCCAGGCCGGCGTTACGGGCCAGTGGCCGCTCCAGCAGTGGGGCGGAGTCGACAAAGGGGCGAAACTGACACTCGGCCGCTTCCGCCTTGATGGCATCCCCCAGTTTCTTCAGCCGGTTGCGCATCAGCTTGTGGTAATCCCGTCCGCCGGCGTAGCGGGAGATGTAGGCCTGCTCCTCCGCCTTGAGGTTGCGGGCGAAGCCGGCATCCGGCGGCAGGTAATCCAGCGCAACGCAGACCACCCGCAGGGTGCCCGGCAGCAGCTGGTCCGGGGCACTGCGCATCGCCACATTACGGGCCATGTAGTCCATCTCACCGTGGTAGTTTTGCGCCAGCCAGGCTTCGAGCCTGGGGGCTTCCTCACTGAGGTCGATATCGGCAATGCCCACCGCAGAGAAACCCAGATCAAGGGCTTTGGCCTTGATCCGGGTGGCGATGGCATCCCAGTCGGGGGTCGGGGCGGTCATGGCGGCAAGGGTAGCAAACCGTTGCCGGGGGTCACAACCGCCGCCGGGGCGCGGTCAGGGCTCCAGCCGGAGATCGCCGCTGACGGTATTGAGGCGGACGCTGGCCTCGCCTTGGCCCAGGGTGAGATTCAGCTCCTCGTTGCGGGCGTACTTGGTGGTGGTGGGCTTGTCGCTGCTCCAGCCGTTGCGGATGCTGCCGCCGGGGCCGGTGCGGGCCGCCAGTTCCAGGTTGCGCGGCTCTGCCAGCTTGAGCTTGGCATCGCCGCTGACGGTCTCCAGGCTCAGCTCCAGGCCGGGGGCCGGCTCGGAAACCGACAGCGCCACGTCGCCGCTGACACTGCGGCTGTGCAGTCGGCTGAGGCTCTGGCCGCTGACCTGGATATCGCCGGAGACTGACTCCAGCGCAAGATCACCGCTGACCTCGGACAGACGCAGATCCCCTGAGACCGCACGCAGTCGCAGCTCACCCTTCAGGTTCTCACCGCGGATATCCCCGGAGACCGCTTCGCCCCGCACCTCGCCGGCCAGCTCGGTCAGGGTCAGATCGCCACTGACGCTTTGCAGATCGAAGCGGCCCTCTCCGGCGCTGACCTTGATGTCGCTGCTGACCCCGTTGAGCTTGAGTTGGGTCAGGCCGCTGGCCTCCATATCGGTGCTGATCCCCTGGGCCTGAACCTGCACCGAACGGGGCAGGGTGATGCGCAGGTTGGAGTGCTCTTCGGAGCGGGTACCGCGATCGCTCCAGCCCTCGGGCAACTTCACTTCGATCACCAGCTCATCCTGCTGCTGCTCGAAGATGAAGGCCTCGGCGTGTTGATCAACCTGGCCCAGCACCCGCACCTCGTCACCGTCGGCGCCGGTGATCACCAGCTGGCCACGGGGGACGGTAATGGTGATGGGGGTATCGCCCGAGACGGTCAGGCGCTGGTCCACCTCCTGGGCCTGCAGCGTCAGGGGGATCATCATCAGGGCCAGGCCCAGTTGTCGCATCAACATAATTGCTCCTTACAGCATCCGGGATGCCGGGGTTGAGGTTCTAAGTTGTTGTTCCAATATCTCTATTTCACGCTGCTGGGCCCATAGCAGCATCTCCAGCAGCGCAGTATTGTCCGGTTGGGCCAGCAGGGCCTGGGCGATCTCATCGCTGGCTTGCTGCAACAGCGCCAGATCGGCGTTGTTGCTGATGCTGTGGGTATAGCGAGCCTGCAGGCGCGCCCGCTCCGACTGCTGCTGTTGCTGCAGCGCCATCAATAGTGGCTCGACCTGGAGGCTCGGCGTCGCCGGTTGGCTAAGCTGCACGCCGCCGACACCGCCGAGCACCACTCCCAGCAGCAGGCTGGCGGCCAGTGCCCAGGGGGCGGTGCGCGGTGAAGCCGGTTGCAGCCGCTGGCTGATCTCCGGCCAGAGATCACGCTGCGGGGCCAGGTTGTCCGGCGTCTGCTGCAGCCGGCGTTCGATGGGATCTTTGCTCATTGCAGCATCTCCTTAAGTTGTTGGCGGGCCCGGTGGTAATGGGCCTTGCTGGCCCCTTCGCTGATCCCCAGCAGCTGGCCCACCTCCTTGTGGCTGTAGCCTTCGATGGCAAACAACACGAACACCTGACGGGGCCGGGTAGGCAGGGAGGGCAGCAGCGGGTCGATGCCGTGATCCTCCGGCCCCGCCGCCTGGGGCTCCGGCTGCTCAGACAGCGGCACCAGCTTGTGCCACCAGCGCTGACGGCGCTGCTGATCCAGCACCAGATTGATGGCCAGGCGATGCAGCCAGCTGGCAAATTGGGCCTCGCCCCGGTATTGCGCCAGCTTCTGCCAGGCGCGGACAAACACCTCCTGGGTATGGTCCTCGGCCTGGCCTTTGCCACCGCTTAAGCGCAGGCAGAGGGCGTAGATGCGCCGATGGTGGCGGCGGTAAAGCTGCTCAAACGCCAGGGCGTCGCCATTGCGGGCGGCGATCACCCAGGCCCGGTCCGGGTCTGGGTGAGGTTCTGGCATCGGGCTGATGGCTCCTTGCGGCACGATCACTTCCTTTTGGGGGCTGTGTAGGGTTAGACGGTTGCTATTGAGTGAAAGGTTTAACAGCTTCTTAAAAATCTACCCCAAATGATGAAAAGGCGTCCTGCTCTCGCTGTATTTTGCATCAAGAACAGTGATCTGAGTCCCTGACCTTGGTTCAGTCTGGTGGCAGACTGTGACGTTTTTCCCCAGACACCAGGAGGGCTAGATGAAGTCACTACGCTACCAGCTGCTGCTGGGCCTCCTGGCCCTGATGCTCCTTAGCGGTTCTATGGTGCTGGGGATGATCTATCTGCTGGCCATCCACAATAAGACCACCACCATGGATGCCTTCGTAGCCCAGCGTGCCCGCCTGTTGGCCGGGCTGGTGGAGCAGCATGACCTGACCAGTCGCCACCAGGCGATCGATGAGGTGTTTGCCCACTTCACCCTGCTGGCGACCGAGCAGCGCTTTAACTGGCAGCTGCGGATGGGGGACAAGGACATGCTGGACGTACTGCGGGCCCAGGTCTGGTTCGATGGCGTCTGCCTGCGTGACCTGAGCGAAACCCCCTGCCTGCCGGGGCAGCGGCTGGAGTTGAGCCAGGCGGGGTTTGACCTGCAAAGCCTGGATGGTGAGCCCTGGCAGGTTTACTCCCTCTATGTCCCGCATTTGGACGCCTGGTTCCAGGTAGCCTATCCGGCGGAACACCCTGCCGAGGTCTCCCGCCATCTGTTTGCCGGCTGGCTGCACTGGTACCTGCTGATCTGGTCGCTGGGGATCGGCGTGCCCAGTGCACTGTATGGTTACTGGGTGATGCGGCCGCTTAAAAAGGTGCAGCAGCAGCTCGATCGGGGAGTGGCGGTGTCAGACTTGACGCTGGAGCGCTGTCCCCAGGAGTTTGCCCAGTTGCGCGATCATGTGCAGCAGGCGATGGAGCAGGGACAGGCCCGGGTGGATCGGGAGCAGCAGCTGAACCGAGCCCTGCTCAGTGAGAGCTTTGAGGTGCTGGATAAGCTCAGGGAGACCATGGCGCAACCGGAAGGGATGATGGCGCGCATGGGTTACCAGCTCAATAAGATTGAGCAGCTGCTGCGGATCCGCGAACTGCAGCTGGAGCTGGGCCGGCCCAATCGCAGCGACAGTGCCTACCTGTCGGTGTCGGATCAGCTGGAGCGAGGGCTGGAGCGACTGACGCCGCTGAGCCAGCAACGCGGTCTGGCCCTGACCACCGCCCTGACCCGGCGGGACTGCGTGGTGGCCATCCCGGAGAGCGTGATGCGCGGCATGCTGGACAACCTGTTGGAGGTGGGGATCCGCCAGGCCCCCCACGGCAGCACCCTGGTGGTGGAGCTGGAGTGCCTGGGGGATCACTGCGCCTTGCTGTTGCAGCTGGAGCGGACCCAGTGGCGGCCGGTGCGCTGGCAGAGCCAACGCAGCAGCGAATCCGGCCTGCCGCTGGTGCGCCGCCTGGCGGACAAGTACGGTTGGGACTTTACCGTCAGCCAGGAAGGGGAGCCCAATCAGCTGAGGCTGAAGATGCCGCTGGCAAGACGCTGCGCCTGAACAGCAGAAAAGGGTCATAAATTCAGGGTATGCTACTGAGACCTTGAGCGTTCCTTCAGGAGTCCACCATGCAACCTGTGTTCTTTGCGCTGCTGTCGCGCATGCAGAATGTCCATCGCTGGAACAAGTCCAACCCCACCCGCGCCGAGAACGTCGCCGAGCACAGCTTCCAGGTGGCCCTGTTTGCCCATGCCCTTGGGGTGATCCGCAACCAGGTCTTTACCGATAAGCCGCCACTGGATGAGAACAAGCTGGCGGTAATGGCGCTGTTCCACGATGCCCCTGAGGTGCTGACCGAGGACGTTAACAGCGGCATCAAGTATTCCGCCCCGCGCATGCTGGAGCTGTGCCGGGAGATGGAGGGGATCGCCAGTGAGTTGCTGATCGGCACCATTCCCCCCAGCCTGCAGGCCAGCTATCGCCCGTTGATCGGCCACGAAGAGGAGGGCGAGATGGCCCGCTTCGTTAAGGCCTCGGATCTGCTCTCCGCTTACACCAAGGCACTGGCAGAGCTGCGGGCCGGCAACACCGAGTTCGAAGGCACGGAACGCAAGGTGCTGGCGGCGCTGCAGCCCTACATCGAGACCCTGCCTGAGGTGGCCTGGTTTATGGCCAACTTTGTCCCCGCCTTCCATATGACCATCGATGACCTGGTGGAAGCGGCGTTTGAGCCCAGCTGAGGCACGGAGCAAAAAAGTGTGAGGCGGATCGGGACAGCCGAGGGACTAATGTGAGATAAACGCACAAACGTCCTTTTCATAATCGGATTTGCCATGAGTAAGCTGCCCAGCCTGAAAAACCTGTTCTACCTGGTGCAACTGCACCGGGAGCAGAACTTTAACCGTGCCGCCAAGGCCTGCCACGTCAGCCAGTCCACCCTCTCCTCCGGGATCCAGAACCTGGAAGAGCAGCTGGGAGGCCAGCTGATCGAGCGGGACCATAAGTCCTTCATGTTCACTGCGCTGGGCGAAGAGGTGGTGGGGCGCTCCCGTCACCTGCTGGCGGAGGTGCAGGAGATGACCGATCTGGCCCGCAGCGCCGGCGAACCCATGGCCGGCACCATCCGCCTGGGCTGCATCCCCACCATTGCCCCCTTCCTGCTCAACCGAGTAGTGAAAGAGGCGGGCAAGGAGTTTCCCAGTCTCAGCCTGCTGCTGCGGGAAGACACCACCGAGAACCTGATGGCCGCCCTGGGCAGTGGCGAGCTGGACCTGCTGCTGCTGGCCCTGCCGGTGGACACCAGTGGCTTCCATAGCATGAGCGTGGGGATCGATCCCTTTAAGCTGGTGGCCCACAAGGACCAGCCGGTGGATGGGGCGATCGAGTATGACGAGATGCCGGATGAGAGCATCTTCCTGCTGCAGCGCGAGCACTGCATCACCGGCCACGCCATCAGCGCCTGTGAGCTGAAGAACAGCACCAAGATCAATCCCTTTGCCGCAACCAGCCTGCACACCCTGGTGCAGATGGTGGACTCCAAGCTGGGCACCACCTTCCTGCCGCAGATGTCCATCGACTCCGGTATCCTCAACAGCACCGAGCTGCAGGTGTACCAGCCGCCGGGCGAGGCCCCCTATCGGGAGATCGGCCTTGTGTGGCGCCAGACCTCAAGCCGCCTGCGCACCTTCCGCACCCTGGGGCAGATGATACAATCCCTGCTGCCGACCAAGTAACGGCACTGGAAACAACAAGGCCACCCGAGAGGGTGGCCTTTTTGTGTCTCTTTTGTCTGTGGTTCAGATCACCGAAGGGGGCGGGTTGACCGCGAACACCTCGACTTCCTGCTGCTTGCCCTTGAGCCGCATCGGGCCGATGGACTCGAACTCGTGGACCGGTTCCTCGCCCAGCAGCGCCAGGTACTGACCGGATACCAGCAGGTCACGCTTGAGCGGACCGCACTGGTCCTGCAGTCGCGCCAGGGTATTGAGCACGTCGGAGAAGTAGCTGATCTCCTGCTTATCCACACCGACCACCGCGGTCATCACCTTGCCGCCGTGAGCCGCGCCCTTGAAGCGCGGGACAAAGCCATACTGCTCCTGGAAGTAGTGCTGGTTCCACTCCAGCATCTGCACAAAGCTGTAGTAGAGCGACAGCGCCCGCTCCATGTCCTGGCCTTCGCGGATCTTCCAGCTGATCATCACCGCATCACCGATGTAGCGGTAGATCTCACCGCGGTGACGCTGCACGCAGCTGGACAGCAGGTCAAAGCAGTCCTGAACCAGGCGGCTGAAGCGATAGTCTCCCAGTGCCTCGGCGTGGGCGGTGGAGCCCACCATGTCGATAAAGAGGAACACCCGCTCCTCCTGCCGGGGGCGGTGGTACTTACCCAGGCCCATGTTGATCAGGTTGCGCTGGCCCACCAGCAGCACCATCTGCTCGAGGAACGCCAGGCAGAGGCGCACCCACACCAGGTAGATCACCAGGGTCTGGGTGGCGGCGCTGTTAAGCAGGCTCTGGGTCAGCTGGTTGTATTCCAGGTCCAGGTGAGGCGCCGGGGTCCAGGTGTTGATCCACAGGGTGATCTTGATCAGAACCAGGGCCCCGATCAGCAGGAACAGGCCTTTGAAGATCACGATCACCACGTAGCTCATCCGACGGATGGGACTGGTGGTGCTGATCAGGTTGGAGAGCCAGTGCAGGCAGCCGAGGATAGTGCCCAGGTAGATACTCAGGGTCACCATGTCGGCCTTGGTGACGATCCACCCCAGGCTTTCCGGACTTTGGGTGTAACGGAACGAGACAAAGGCAGCCATCGCCAATGTCCACGCCACAACCGCAAAGACAAATTTTCTCAGTTCGTAGCCGGCTCGCAAGATTGGTACTGCTGGTTGGGTTAAAGGGGGTGGTTTTCACGCACGTTGGAGCGGGATTGTAATCAATTGGCGTGTTCAGCTCCAGTGACCAACAACACTAATGCTTTGAATAGCATGATCCCGGTCAAAGAAAATGACGCCGTAACAATTCGCCGGTAAAGCGGGAGCGCAGGTAGAAGCCACGGGGCAGGGTCTGGATCCGACCACCATCGGGGCCGATCGCCTCGGTCAGGGCTTGCCGATTGGCGGCCTTGGGGCGCAGCTGCAGCACCTCCCCCTGGTGAGCACGGATCTGCTCCACCTGGCCCAGGGCGATCTGCTCGGTCAGCTCCTCCCAGTCTCGTCGCAGGCTGGCTTGTTGCTGCGGGTCGGGTTGCCACAGCAGCGGCATGCCAATGATCCGCTCCGCCGGTAGGATCTGGCGATCCCCCTGGATCGGGATCCACAACACATGGGACAGCTTGTGGCACACCACTGAGTCCTGCCAGCGCAGCCCCCGTAGCCCGGTCAGCGGCGCGACGCAGATGTAGGTGGACTCCAGCGGGCGGCCCTGGCTGTCCACCGGGATGGTTTTCAACTCGATCCCCAGTTGTGGGAAGTCTGGTTCCGGGCGGGAGCCGGCACTGGCGCCCAGCCAGAGCTCGAGCAGCTGGCCGATCCAGCCCTTGTGGGCACGAAGGTGTGTTGGGGTTTCAACGCCCAGGGTCTGGGCCAGCTCACCCAGTTGCCAGCCCGCCACGGTGTTGGCGCGCTCCAGCAACTGTGCCTGGCTGATGGGAGGTGGGATCTGCATGGCGCCATTGTACGGTGCGGCGTCGGGGGGCACCAGCGGCCCTGGTGAAAAGATCGACAGTCGCGAAGGAGGTAAGTTATCAACATCGCATTTATAGAGCTAACTTTATGAAAATTATGATTAAAAACTCATATCTCTACACCATGTTCTGAGCTTGGTACACAGTGGATAAGGGGTTTTCCGTGGTTTTGCACATCTTCATCCACAAGTTGCTGGGATAACTGCCTCAAGAGGGGTCATTACAGGTCGAGTAATCCCGTTCATGCGTGGTTCGAATCCGCTAATTGTGGATAAGGCAGGGGAGGCTGTGGGAATTATGGGAATTTTATCCACCTGGTCGGAAAGTGACCGATCCATGTTGTTGAATAACTTCATCCGAGCGGTAAGTTATTAAATCTCTGTTTTTTATGGATTAAGTTGCTGGTTTTCTCGGTTTTCCCCAAGTGGGGTATCGACTCAATCGGGATATATCCACGATTTTCCGACTTATTCACCTCGTTATCCACAGAGTTGGTGGATATCTTCTGTTTATAACTTCTGCGATCCCGCTCCCGTGCTGAGGTTTGCTGCGGCTTGGCCTTTGTGGAACAATCCCAACAAGTTACGAATTAAATCGGAATAACGCGTGATCGATAACGACGGCTTTCGAGCCAACGTCGGGATCATCATCTGCAACCGTCAGGGTCAGGTGTTGTGGGCTCGCCGCTACGGCCAACACTCCTGGCAATTTCCTCAAGGTGGGGTGAACGAAGGTGAATCCCCGGAGCAAGCGATGTATCGCGAGCTGTTTGAGGAGGTGGGGCTGAAGCGCGAGGATGTGCGCATCCTGGCCCGCAGCCGCTCCTGGTTGCGCTACCGCTTACCCAAGCGCCTCGTGCGTCAGGACAGTAAGCCGGTGTGCATCGGACAAAAGCAGAAATGGTTCCTGCTGCAGCTGACCGGGGCGGAATCCCGGATCGACCTGGCCGCCAGTGGTCATCCCGAATTCGATGACTGGCGCTGGGTGAGCTATTGGTATCCGGTACGGCAGGTGGTCTCTTTTAAGCGAGAGGTCTACCGTAAAGTACTGAATGAATTTACCGTGACTGCGCTTAACGGCCAGCAGTCCACACCGTTCAAAGGGAAACCGGAAGGCGGCCGACCGCGACGCCGACGACGCAACCGATGATCCATACCCTGCGCCACATCGTCCAGAGAGTGTCTCAAGCGGAGACGGTGGAGCGTTCCGTCGATAAGCTGGTGAGCTTAACCCGGGACGCGATGCAGGCCGATTGTTGTTCCTTATACCTGCAGGACGGCAAGGGATTGGTGCTCTGCGCCACCAAGGGGCTCAGCCCCGATGCGGTGGGGCAGGCGCGGCTGCAGGTCGGCGAGGGGATCGTCGGCACCGTGGCCCAGCGAGAAGAGATCCTCAACCTGGCGGATGCCCCCGCCCACCCCGCCTTCAAACGATTGCCCGAAGCCCAGGAGGACGCCTTCCGCGCCTTCCTGGCGGTCCCGCTGATCCACCGCCGCAAACTGGTGGGGGTGTTGACGGTGCAGCAATGCATCGCCCGCCAGTTCAGCGAGGAGGAGGAGTCGTTCGTCATAACCCTGGCCTCGCAACTGGCGCCAGAGCTGCGCGAGCGGGCCCTGACCCGCACCTTCCAGCGTCGTCAACAGCATTTCTCTGCCCTCTGCGCGGCCCCGGGTATCGCCATCGCCCGCAGCCGCCTGGCCCGTCCCCGGGTCGACCTCAATCAAGCCCCCAAACGCAGCGATCACCCTGAGCGGGAGTGGACCCGACTGACCAAGGCGCTGGAGCGCACCGCCGAGGAGTTGCAGGTGCTGGCGTTGCGGCTGGGGGAAGAGCTGGGCCAGGAGGGCCACCAGATCTTCGACAGCTTCCAACTGTTGCTAACGGACAAGACCCTGCGTCGTGGGCTGGAGCAGCATTGCCAGCGCGGCTGGCGGGCGGAGACCGCGGTGTGTGCCGTGGTGCTGGATACGGTGCGCCGCTTCGAGGCGATGGAGGATCTCTACCTGCGGGAGCGGGCCGCCGACATTCGAGACCTGGGCCAGCGGGTGCTGGACCAGCTGGCCCGGCGCGATGAGGCGCTGCAGCAGGAGGGTCACCCGATTATCCTGGTGGCGCGGGAGATCACCGCCACCATGCTGGCGGAGGTGCCGCCCGAGCGCCTGGCGGGCTTGATCAGCCTGCGGGGTGGGGTCAATTCCCATGCCGCCATCCTGGCCCGGGCGATGGGGATCCCGGCATTGGTGGCGGTGGATGGTGCGCGCTTGTCGCAGCTGAGTGATAAGCCGCTGCTGCTGGATGCACTGGAGGGACAGTTCTGGATCGATCCGGATACCGCCCTGGTGAAGCAGTACCGCTTGATCCAGCGCAGCCGTGAGCAGCGCCAGGCGGATCTGCAGCAGGGCCTGAGCCTGCCCTGTACCAGTGAGGATGGGATGGCGGTGTCGCTGCAGGTCAATGCGGATCTGCACCCGGAGTTTGAGATCCTCGGCCAGGCCGGGGTGGGCGGTATCGGCCTGTTCCGCACCGAGGCGCTGTTTATGTCGTTCAGCCAGTTCCCCACCGAGCAGCAGCAGGAGCGCTACTACCTCAAGGTGTTGCAACAGGCGCCGGAGAAGCCGGTGGTGATCCGCACGCTGGACGTGGGCGGCGACAAGCCCTTGCCCTACCTGCCCATCCGCGAGGACAACCCCTTCCTGGGCTGGCGCGGGGTTCGGGTGTCGCTGGATCACCCGGAACTGTTCCTGGGCCAACTTCGGGCGCTGCTCAAGGCCAACCTGGTGGTGGGCAATCTGCAGATCATGGTGCCCATGGTGGCCCACCTGGATGAGATCCGACAATGCCGACGCTTGCTGAATCAGGCGGTGGCGGAGCTGACCCAGGAGCTGGCCCAGCCGGTGCCGACACCGCCGCTGGGGATCATGGTGGAGGTGCCGGCGGCGGTATTCCAGCTGAGCACCTGGCTGCCGGAGTTGGACTTCATCTCGGTGGGCAGCAACGACCTGACCCAGTACCTGTTGGCGGTGGATCGCAACAATGCCCAGGTGGGGGAGCAGTACGACAGCTTCCATCCGGCGGTGGTGGCGGCGCTGGACAGCATCGCCCGCCAGTGCCGTGGCCATCGCTTCGGCCTCTGTGGCGAGCTGGCCTCCGAGGTGCCCGGCGCCCTGATGCTGCTGGCACTGGGCTACCGTCACCTGAGCATGAACGCCAATGCCCTGGGGGCGGTGCACTACCTGATCCGCCACCTGGAGCTCAATCAACTGGCGGCGCTGCGTCAGTCGCTGCTGTCGGCCCGGGACAGCAGCGAGGTACGGGCCTGTCTGTCGGCCCAGCTAAGCCAGCCGCCACTGGATAAACTCAGCCGCTGACGGCAGCTCCCAGGCGTTGCCGAAGACCCCCGATCTCTTTATCCTAGTGCCCATCTTTTTTGCGCTTTCGCAAGGTGTTGCATGTCTGAACCTTGGTTCACCTTTCCCCAGATCGATCCCATCATTGTCGAGATCGGACCCCTGGCCCTGCGCTGGTACGGCATGATGTACCTGCTGGGCTTCCTGGCGGCGCTGTGGTTGCTCAACCGCCACGCCGACAAGCCCGGCTCCGGCTGGACCCGTGACCAGGTTTCCGACCTGCTGTTCTACTGCTTTGTGGGGGTCATTCTCGGTGGCCGCCTGGGCTACGTGCTGTTCTATGGCTGGCAGTGGCTGCTGCAGGATCCCCTCTATCTGTTCAAGATCACCGACGGCGGCATGTCGTTCCACGGCGGTCTGCTGGGGGTGATCATCGCGATGCTCTACCAGGCCCGTAAGATGGGCCGCAGCTTCTGGCAGGTGTCGGACCTGGTGGCCCCCACCATTCCGGTGGGCCTGGGACTGGGTCGCATCGGCAACTTCATCAACGCCGAGCTGTGGGGCCGCACCACTGACGCCCCCTGGGGCATCGTTTTCCCCGGTGCCGGGCCGCTGCCCCGTCACCCCTCCCAGCTGTACGAGGCCTTCCTCGAAGGACTGGTGCTGTTTATCGCCCTGTGGTGGCTGTCCAAGCGCAGTAAGAAGCCCGGTGCGGTGTCCGGCCTGTTCCTGGTGGGCTATGGCCTGTCTCGCTTCCTGGTGGAGTTTGTCCGTGAACCGGATGCCCACATGGGGATCTACCTGGGCATGACCATGGGCCAGGTGCTCTGCGTGCCGATGCTGGCCTTCGGCCTGTACCTGATGTTGCGTCCCACCAAACAGGAGAAGAGCGCATGAAGACCTACCTGAGCCTGCTTGACCATGTGATGACCCACGGCGTTGACCGTGGCGATCGAACCGGTACCGGTACCCGCTCGGTGTTTGGGCATCAGATGCGCTTTGACCTGAGTGAGGGCTTCCCCATGCTCACCACCAAGAAGCTGCACTGGAAATCCATCGTTCACGAGATGCTGTGGTTTATCAGCGGCGACACCAACGTCCGTTACCTGCAGGAGAACGGGGTGCGGATCTGGAACGAGTGGGCCACCGACGAGGGCGAGTTGGGCCCGGTCTACGGAGTGCAGTGGCGTCACTGGCAGCGTCCGGACGGCACCGAGGTGGACCAGATCGCCAAGGTGGTGGAGGATCTCAAGACCCGCCCCACCAGCCGTCGCATCATCGTGTCCGCCTGGAACCCGTCGGATCTACCGGATGAGGGGATCTCGCCGCAACAGAACGTGGCCCAGGGGCGGATGGCCCTGGCCCCCTGTCATGCCTTTATCCAGTTCTATGTGGCCAACGGCAAGCTCTCCTGCATGCTGACCCAGCGCTCGGTGGATTGCTTCCTCGGCCTGGCCTTCAACATCCCCAGCTACGCCCTGCTGACCCATATGCTGGCTCAGCAGTGTGATCTGGAGGTGGGGGAGTTCATCTGGAGCGGCGGTGATGTGCATATTTACCACAATCACTTTGACCAGGTTCGGACCCAGTTGAGCCGCACTCCGGGCCCCCTGCCAACCCTGGCGCTGCTGCGCAAGCCCGCTTCTATCTTTGAATATCGTTTCGAAGACTTTGAATTGAAGGATTATTCCGCCCAGCCACATATTCCGGCACCGGTTGCTATCTAAACTGGGATTTCGGCGTGATCTGGTTCACAACTCGGTAATCTCGAGCATAGTTTGAGAAAGAAACGATTTTCTCATTCAATTACACCCGACTACACTCCTTCTGTTAATCCTTGGAGGAGTGTATGAAGCACGCAATTAAAAACTTCCTGAGTCAGGAATCGTCCGGCGGCATCCTGCTGATGATCGCCGTGGCCATCGCCATGACTCTGGCCAACTCGCCGCTCGACGGCTTTTATGACGCCTTTCTGAATGCGCCTGTACAGGTTCGCATTGGCGCCCTGGACATCGATAAGACCGCCCTGCTGTGGATCAACGATCTGCTGATGGCGTTCTTCTTCCTGTTGATTGGCCTGGAAGTAAAGCGCGAGTTGCTGCAAGGCGCCCTGTCTAGCGCCGACAAAGCCGCGCTGCCGACCTTTGCTGCTATCGGCGGCATGGTGGCTCCGGCCCTGGTTTACCTGGCCTTCAACCACGCCGACGCCGTTGCTGCTAACGGTTGGGCGATCCCGGCGGCCACCGACATCGCGTTTGCCCTGGGTGTTCTGGCCCTGCTGGGTAGCCGCGTACCGGCGGCCCTGAAGATCTTCCTGCTGGCCCTGGCCATCATCGATGACCTTCTGGCGATCCTGATCATCGCGCTGTTCTACAGCGACTCCCTGTCTGCCACCAGCCTGGCGGTTGCCGCTGCGGCCGTGTTTGCCCTGTTTGCCCTGAACCGTCGCGGTGTCCGGGACCTGGCGCCTTACATGCTGATCGGTCTGGTGCTGTGGGTAGCGGTACTGAAGTCTGGCGTTCACGCCACCCTGGCTGGTGTGGTTCTGGCCTTCACCATCCCGCTGAAGAAAGATGAGCACGGCCACTGCCCGAGCGAGCACCTGGAGCACGCGCTGCACCCCTGGAGTGCCTTCGTGATCCTGCCGATCTTCGCCTTCGCCAATGCCGGTGTTAGTCTGTCTGGTATGTCCCTGGGCGACCTGACTGCTGCCGTGCCGATGGGCATCGCGCTGGGTCTGCTGATCGGTAAGCCGGTGGGCATCCTGGGCTTCTCCTGGCTGGCCGTGAAGCTGAAGATGGCTTCCCTGCCGGAAGGCATCAACTGGAAGCACCTGTTCGGTGTCTCCATGCTGTGTGCCATCGGCTTTACCATGGCGATGTTCATCTCCTCCCTGTCGTTCGACCCGAGCGCTGGGAACTACGGTGACCTGTCTCGCCTGGGCATCCTGATGGGCTCTGGTATTGCCGCTCTGCTGGGTTACTTCACCCTGAAGGCGACCCTGGACGAGAAAAAAGCCTAAGCTTTCAAGCACCACTGCGTGAGGGATTATGTGCAAAACAAAGGGATTGTTGTTGATGCTGGCGGTAGCGATGCCGCCAGCCTGGGCGAGTGACATCAACCTGGTTCAATGCCAGGAGAAGCCACGCAGTTCGCATTGCCTTGCCTACCTGGAGGGCGCTGTGGACGGTGCCTTGGCGATGGGGGCGCTGGTTCAGCCTCAACCGATGGCGACCAGCACCCTGTCTGAGCGAGCCCTGAAATACCGCAGTGGAAAACGCTTCAAGCAGGCCAATCAGGCGATCTGCGAACAGCAAAAGCCTGAGCGGGACCAACTGGTATTGGCACTGGATGAGCTGGTTGCGGCCGGCTCTCTCAATACCCAGAAGGACCTGCAACAGGCTCTGATGGCCTTGATGGCCTGCCAATAAGCGAGAGATTGGATGGCGCATCTCAATTACAACCATCTGTATTACTTCTGGATGGTTCGCAAGAAAGGCTCGGTGGCTAAGGCCGCCGAGGCCCTTTTTCTTACCCCTCAGACCGTCACAGGTCAGATCCGACAGCTGGAGCAGCGCCTCGGTGGCAAGCTGTTCAAGCGACAAGGCCGCCAACTGGTGACCTCCGAACTCGGTGAGGTGGTGTTCCGCTATGCGGACAAGATGTACAGCCTCTCCTACGAGATGCTGGACCTTTTGAATTACAACCGCGACAGCTCCATTCTGTTTGAGGTAGGCACCTCCGATGCCCTGTCCAAATCGATGGCCAGTCGCCTGCTGTTGAGTGTGGTGCCGGACGACGGCAGCATCCATCTCAACTGCTACGAATCCAATGATGTCGACCTGATAGAGCGCCTGTCCCAGCACAAGCTGGACATGGTGTTGTCCGGTTCCGACTCCGAATCCCTGAAATACCCCGAGATCCTCAGCAAGAAACTGGGCCAGTGCGGCATCAGTTTTGTCTCTACCGAGCCGCTGGACGGGGAATTTCCAGCCAACCTCAAAGAAGCCAAGCTGCTGATCCCGCACCGCAAGACGGCGCTGGGACAACAACTGCTACGCTGGTTTGATGAGATTGGTCTTGAGCCACACATCATGGGCGAGTTCGACGATGCCGCCATGATGAAAGCCTTTGCCCACCTGAGCAAAGGGGTGTTTGTGGTGCCCACCCTGTACCGGGACGAGATCCTGGGCCGGGGCTTTGTGCTGATCGGCCAGACCGAAGAGGTGCACGAGGAGTACCACGTGATGTTCGCAGAGCGGATGATCCAGCACCCGGCGGTGAAGCGCCTGCTGGACGCGGACTTCACCGATTTCTTTGCAGGCATCGAGGCCAACAGCCTGGCCCGTGACTGATTAAAGCTTGCAGATCATGCGCTAACCGGTGAACATGCTACGCACACTCATGAGAGCAGTAGCGTGTCCCGACCTTCCTATTCCATCATCATCGCATTGCTGGGGGCCCTGGCTGGCCTGACGCCCCTGGCGATCGATATGTACCTTCCGGCGATCCCGACCCTGGCATCCGATTTCGCGGTGCCGGTGGAGCAGGTGCAGTTCAGTGTCAGCGTTTACCTGATCGGCTTCTCGGTTGGCCAGATCTTCTATGGCCCCGCCACCGACAGCGTGGGTCGCATGCCGATCCTGTGGCTGGGCATCGGTCTGTTCGTGCTAGGCAGCTTGGTGTGTGCCTTCTCCGGCAGCCTGGATCAACTGCTGCTGGGTCGACTGCTGCAGGCCCTGGGTGGCGCCGGTGGCTCGGTGGTGCTGATGGGCATGATGCGTGACCTGTTTGCCGGCGATGAGTTTGCCCGCGCGGTCAGCTTCACCATGCTGGTGATGGCCCTGGCCCCCCTGGCGGCGCCGCTGCTGGGCGGCTACCTGCTACTGGCGCTGGGCTGGCGCAGCCTGTTCTTCCTGTTGGCGCTGATGGGGGCCGTCTTGCTGGTCGCCTTGTGGCGCACCCTGGGGGAGACCCTGCCCAAGGAGGGCCGGCCGCCGCTGGGGATCCGCAGTGCCCTGTCGGGCTATCGCCAGATCCTGGGCCACCGCACCTGCATGGCCTACCTGTTGATGGGGGTGTTCTCCTCCTGCGCCCTGTTCTCCTTTATCACCGGCGCCCCCTTTGTCTACATCGAATACTTCCAGGTAGCGCCCCAACATTTTGGCTACCTGTTTGGCCTTAACGTACTGACCATGATGGCGGTGACCAGCCTCAATGCCCGCTATGTCGCCCGACTCGGCACCCAGCGCATGCTTCGCTACGGCCTGGGCATGAGCACCACCGGGGCCCTGCTGCTGGTCAGTCTGCACCTGGTCGGGGTCGACCAACTCTGGGCCATCGTGGTGCCGGTGATGCTGATCTTCGGCCCCATTGGCCTCATCTCCGCCAACTCCACCAGTCAGGCACTGCAGCAGTTGCCCCGCATCAGCGGCTCGGTGGCGGCGCTGGGGGGTTGTTTGCGCTTCGCCGGTGGTGCCCTGGCCGGCGGCCTGGTCAGCCTGGCTCACTCAGGCACCCCCTTGCCCCTGGTGCTGGCCATGACCCTGTCTACCCTGGCGGCGTTTGCCACCTTTGTGCTGCAACGCCGTGCTAGTATCGAACACACGGAAACATAAGCTGTAATAAGAGGCCGTGGCACGGCCCAAGGAGAGAGTATGCAGAGTGAAACCCATGAGGTGGTGAAGCGGCTGAAATGGGCCTGTCGACGCGGGATGCTGGAGCTGGACGTGCTGCTGGAGCCCTTTGTTGAGCGGGAGTACAGTGGCTTGAGTGCCAAGCAACAGGCCGACTTTGAGCGCCTGCTGCGCTGCGACGATCCGGAGCTGTTTGCCTGGTTTATGGGCCACGAAGCCTGCCCGGATGCGGATCTGGCCGCCATGGTGGCGTTGATCCTTGAGCGCAACCGCCCCTAGTTTTATCCCCGCCCCTTCCCGTCAGGCAGCCCGGCTCCGGGCTGCCGGTTACCTCTTTTTGCTGTTTTCCCTGACTCTGTGGCCGACGCCACTCACTCCCTTTTGGCTATTGCTGCAGGCCGGTGTGGCGTTGATGGTGCTGCTGTTTTGGTGGCGCGGGCGAGGTCAGCAACCCCGGGGGTTTGTGTTGAATCAGGATGGGCAGGGGCGTTGGCTCTCTGAACCTTCACGCTTTGTGGTCAGCGCTCGCAGCCGGTTGCTGCCGGGGATGGTGTTACTGCACTGCCAGCCGGGCGGCTGGCAGTGGTGGCACCAGGACAGCTTCGATGAGGCGCAATGGCGCCGCCTCTGCCGCCTGACGCTGGCGATTCAACGGGGGGAGAGCACCGTTGGTTCTGATTCCGGCAAGGTGTCCGGGTGATCCAGGGTAAAATGCAGGCCACGGCTCTCCTTGCGGGCCATGGCGCTGCGGATAATGAGCTCCGCCACCTGCACCAGGTTACGCAGCTCCAGCAGATCATTGCTGATCTTGAAGTCGGCGTAGTACTGGTGGATCTCCGCCTTGAGCATCTCCACCCGGCGTAGCGCCCGCTGCAGTCGCTTATCGGTGCGCACGATGCCGACGTAGTCCCACATGAACAGCCGCAGCTCGTGCCAGTTGTGGGCAATCACCACCTGTTCATCGGAGTTAGTCACCTGGCTGTCGTCCCAGCGGGGCAGGGCGGTGACCTCCGGGTGACGCTGTGCCGCCCGGCTCTGGTTGATGTGACGCGCTGCGGCACGGGCGAACACCAGGCACTCCAGTAGCGAGTTGGAGGCCATCCGGTTGGCACCATGCAGGCCGGTGTAGGCCACCTCGCCGATGGCATAGAGCCCGGGCAGATCGGTGGCGCCGTTGAGATCCGTCATCACCCCACCACAGGTGTAATGCGCCGCCGGCACCACCGGGATCGGCTCTGCGGTGATGTCGATGCCCAGCTCGAGACAGCGGTCGTAGATGGTGGGGAAGTGCTTCTTGATGAACTCCGCCGGCTTATGGCTGATGTCCAGGAACATGCAGTCGGCGCCCAGCTTCTTCATCTCGTAATCGATGGCCCGGGCAACCACGTCCCGGGGCGCCAGCTCCGCCCGCTCGTGCACCTCGGGCATAAAGCGGCTGCCGTCGGGGCGGCGCAGCAGTGCGCCCTCGCCGCGAAGCGCCTCTGTCAGCAGGAAGTTGCGGGCCTGGGGGTGGAACAGGCAGGTGGGGTGGAACTGGTTGAACTCCATGTTGGCCACCCGGCAGCCGGCCCGCCAGGCCATGGCGATGCCATCGCCGGAGGCCACGTCCGGGTTGGAGGTGTACTGGTACACCTTGGAGGCCCCGCCGGTGGCCAGCACTACGTGGGCGGCGTGCACCGTTTCCACCCGCTCAGCCTGGCGATTCCACAGGTAGGCCCCCAGCACCCGGTTCTCCCCGGGCAGGCTGAGCTTGGCGGAGGTGATCAGATCCACCGCGTTATAGCGCTCCAGCACCACGATGTTGGGGTGTTGTCGGGCTTGCTGCTGCAGGGTTTGCTGCACCTCTTTGCCGGTGGCGTCGGCGGCATGAAGGATACGGCGGTGGCTATGGCCCCCCTCCTGGGTTAGGTGGTAGCGGCTGTGGCCTTCGCTGTCGGTCTCGGTATCGAAGTCCGCCCCTTTGCGGATCAGCCACTCCAGCGCCGAACGCGCCTCCCGTGCGGTGTATTCCACCGCGGTGCGGTCACACAGCCCAGCCCCTGCCACCAAGGTGTCTTCCACATGGGAGTCGATGGTGTCCTGCTCGTCAAACACCGCGGCGATGCCCCCCTGGGCATAGTAGGTGGAGCCATCCTTGAGCTGGCTTTTGGCGATCACCGTCACCCGGGCATGTTTCGCCATCTTCAGTGCCAGGGTCAGTCCTGCGGCACCGCTGCCAATCACCAGAACGTCGGTGTGGTGTTCAACGCCTTGAGTCATCCGTTATCATGTCATCCAGTAGGGGGTGACCTATGGTACTCCCCTAACCCCAGTCAGGTTAAGTATTTAGTCGCAATCGACGCGATGTTGGGGCAGCTTGAAGCCCAGCCTGTGGGGTTGCGGTGGCACGCTTGCGAGCCGTCCTGTCCAGGCCGCTGCGCCGGGCTGGTCATCGCAGGGAGCCGTGCCGCAGTCAGTCATCGCGACTGGGCCCATGATCTTGGCGTTCCGCCTGCGCAACAGGCGCCATACACGTCCTCTTTTTGCCTCCGGTTCAATTTGTGAGCTGGGTCATAATTTATTACGAACTTTTCAAACCAGCCGTAGTCTGATGTAGTGCGCTTGATAGGAGTTAACTCAAAATCAGCAGGTTTTTCAGTAGGAGAGAGCTCTCGAGTGAGTGAGCCGGTTAGTGATCAACGATTGGTCGAGCGCGTTCAGCAGGGGGACAAGCAGGCGTTTAATCTGCTGGTTGTCAAATATCAACACAAGGTGGCCAACCTGATCGGCCGCTATGTGAAGAATCCTGGCGACGTGGCCGATGTGGCCCAAGAGGCATTCATCAAGGCCTATCGCTCTTTGCCCAACTTCCGGGGCGAGAGTGCGTTTTATACTTGGCTGTACCGGATTGCGGTAAATACAGCGAAGAACTATCTGGTGTCCCAGGGGCGGCGACCGCCGGCCAGCGACGTGGATGCCGAGGAAGCGGAATTTTACGAGGGCGCAGACGCGCTGCGGGACGTAGCAACGCCCGAGCGTCAGATGCTGTCCGAGGAGATCCGGCAGATGGTGTACAGCACCATCGAAAGTCTGCCGGAGGAGTTAAAGGTGGCAATCACCCTGCGTGAGCTTGAAGGCATGAGCTACGAGGAGATTGCTGCGGTGATGGACTGCCCCGTGGGCACGGTCCGGTCGCGGATCTTCCGCGCTCGAGAAGCCATCGACAAAAAGATCCAGCCGCTGATCGAGCGGTAATTTGAAGCTATAGGTGAACAATGGCGACAGACAGAAAGGAACAGGTATCGGCTTGGATGGACGGCCAGGGCCCCGATGAGGTGCTGGACCAGATCGGTTCTGATCCCGAGCTGGCCCAGCGTTGGCACCGCTATCACCTGATCGGTGATGCCATGCGCAACGAACTACCCCAGACCCTGCAGTTGGATATCGCCGACAAGGTGGCCGCGCAGCTGGAGCAGGAGCCGACGGTGCTGGCACCCAAGACACCGCGCAAGCGCTTTGCCATGCCGGCCAAGGTGGTCGAGCTGGGGCAACGCTTCGGTCAGTACGCCATTGCGGCGTCGGTCGCTGCGGTGGCCGTGGTCGGGGTACAGCAGTACGACGCCGCCGGTGGCGATCTCGACAGCCCGATCCCGGTGCTGCAGACCACACCGCTGCTGGGCGCACCGTCACCGGTGAGCTACCAGGCGCCGGACTATGTTCAGAACGATCAACGCCTGGCGGAACAGGATGCCAAGGAGCAGCAGCTGCGGGCCAACGCCTTCCTGCGTGACCACCTGCTGCAGCAGCGCCTCAACGGGGTTGCGGTAGAACAGCGGGATCGCTGATTTGATCAAAGCCGTACTGTTACTGCTGGCACTGGCACTTCCCAGCGCGGTTCACGCCGCCGAAGCCAGTGCCGCCAAGGTCTGGTTGGAGCGCATGCAGCATGCGCTCAACCAGGCCAATTTCCAACTCTCCCTGGTGCAGATGCAGCGGGAGCAGATCCGCACACTGCGCTACGCCCATGGCGTGGTCGACGAGCAGCAGGTCGCCTTCCTCGAGCACCTCAATGGCCCGCACAAAAGCGCCATCCGCATCGGTGACACCGTGGTGTTTGTCGAGCACGACGTCCAGCCCTACAGCGTTCGCAGCGACCGTATCCCTGGCCTTTATCCCGGTGCCTTCGCCGGCGATCTCAGCCTGCTTGAGCCCCACTACCGCTTTGTCGAGGGCGGCCGCAACCGGGTCGCCGGACGCACCGCCCAGCTGATCCGCATCGTCTCTGCCGATCAGTACCGCTACCAGTACCGCATCTGGCTGGATGTGGAGACCGCCATCCCACTGCGGGTTGACCTGGTCAACAGCGACAACGACCTGTTGGAGCAGCTGCTGGTGGTGGAGGCCCATGTGATGGAGCAGCCATTGCCCTTGCTGGCCGAGCTGCAACAGCGCCGTTGGCCCGACGTGGTCCAGGCCCCAGGTCAGCAGCACCCACTGCGCTGGCGCTTTGGCTGGCTGCCCCAGGGCTTTGAGGTCGTCCATCACGATCAACACATGCTGATCGGCCTTAATGAGCCGGTGGAGTACCTGTCGGTCTCCGATGGCTTGAGTGAGTTCTCGGTCTACATCGGCCTGGTAGGCCGGGTGCCGGTGCCCAGTCACATCACCACCAACAACGGCCTGGCGCTGGCTTCCGCCACCCACGGTGAGGTGGAAGTGGTGGTGGTGGGCAAGATGCCGGTTGAAGCCCTGGCCAACGTGGCGGACAATGTCTACCCAGCCAAGTAGGGGGAGACGTCGTGATTGAAGCCATCGGCCGGGTGGAAGCCTGGCACCAGGGCCAGGTGACCATCAGCTGGCGCAACCAGAGCGCCTGTGGCCACTGTGACCAGGGCGAACAATGCGGCACCTCGGTAGTGGCCAAGGCGCTGGTACCGAAAGAGAATCGCCTGACCCTGCCGTGCCAACACGCTTATCCTGTGGGAACCCAGCTGCGCATCGGCATCGCCGAGCAGGACCTGCTGCACCTGTCCGCCATGGTTTACCTGCTGCCGCTGCTGGCCGCCATTGCCGCCGCCTTGCTGGCCCGCTGGATGGGCATGGTCGAGGGGGGCATCATCCTGTCGACCCTGCTGGGGGGCGGCCTGGGCTTTGTGATGGCGCGCCGATGGGCCCGTCGTCAGCCTGGGCCTTTGACCATCCTGGGTCAATTGGGACCGTCGCTGGGTAGCACATAGCCCAGCGCGCAAAAATCCGCTAAAATCGCCGCCCTATAGATACTTTTCGCCTTGGGCTGAGACTGAGCCCGAGATAAAACGCGAAAGCCAATTCGAAACACCCTTCGAATTGGCTTTTATTCCATAATTGACAGGTCGATCTGTCGGCACAACGCCCAGGACGGATCGACCCGATAACTCAGATTCTTACGAAGTAGCGACACCCATGAAGCATATTCGCAATTTCTCGATCATTGCCCACATCGACCACGGCAAGTCCACCCTTTCGGATCGCCTGATCCAGCACTGTGGCGGCCTCTCCGAGCGGGAGATGGAAGCCCAGGTTCTCGATTCCATGGACCTGGAGCGTGAGCGTGGCATCACCATCAAGGCCCAGAGCGTCACCCTGGACTACCACGCCAAGGATGGGGAAACCTACCAGCTCAACTTCATTGATACCCCCGGGCATGTGGACTTCAGCTACGAGGTGTCCCGCTCCCTAGCCTCCTGTGAAGGGGCGCTGCTGGTGGTGGATGCCGGTCAGGGGGTAGAAGCCCAGACCCTGGCCAACTGCTACACCGCCATCGAGATGGACCTGGAGGTGCTGCCGATCCTCAACAAGATCGATCTGCCCCAGGCGGATCCGGACCGGGTAGCGGAAGAGATCGAAGACATCGTTGGCATCGATGCGATGGAAGCGGTGCGCTGCTCCGCCAAGACCGGCATCGGCATCGACGACGTGCTGGAGTGCATCGTTAAGGACATCCCGGCGCCGGAGGGCGATCCGGATGCGCCGCTGCAGGCCTCCATCATCGACTCCTGGTTCGACAACTATCTGGGCGTGGTGTCGCTGGTTCGGGTCAAGAACGGCAAGCTGAAGAAGAACGACAAGATCAAGATCATGTCCACCGGTCAGGTCTGGGGCGTCGATCGCCTCGGGATCTTCACCCCCAAGCAGGTCGACAAGCAGGAGCTGCTGTGTGGTGAGGTGGGCTGGGTGGTCTGCGGCATCAAGGAGATCCACGGTGCCCCGGTGGGCGATACCATCACCCACGCCAAGCACGGTGCCGAGCAGGCACTGCCGGGCTTCCAGAAGGTGAAGCCGCAGGTGTACGCCGGCCTGTTCCCGATCTCCTCCGAGGACTACGAGGCGTTCCGTGACGCCCTGGCCAAGCTGTCGCTGAACGACGCTTCCCTGTTCTACGAGCCGGAGACCTCGGCAGCACTGGGCTTTGGCTTCCGTTGTGGCTTCCTGGGGATGCTGCACATGGAGATCATCCAGGAGCGGCTGGAGCGCGAGTACAACCTCGACCTGATCACCACCGCCCCTACCGTAATCTACAAGGTTACCCAGACCGACGGTCAGGAGCTGATGGTGGACAACCCCTCCGGGCTGCCGGCCATCAACAACATCGAGACCATCGCTGAGCCCATCGTTGAGGCCAACATCCTGGTGCCCCAGGAGTACCTGGGCAACGTCATCACCCTGTGCATCGAAAAGCGCGGTGTGCAGAAGGACATGACCTACCACGGCAACCAGGTGGCGGTGAAATACCACCTGCCGATGGCCGAGGTGGTGCTGGACTTCTTTGACCGCCTCAAGTCCACCAGCCGCGGCTTTGCCTCGCTGGATTACAACTTTGTCCACTTCCAGGAGGAGGACATGGTGCGGGTGGACGTGATGATCAACGGCGATCGGGTTGATGCCCTGGCGATGATCACCCACAAGGACAACGCCCAGTTCCGTGGCCGTCAGCTGGTGGAGAAGATGCGTGAGCTGATCCCGCGCCAGATGTTCGACATCGCCATCCAGGCCGCCATCGGTAACCACATCATCGCCCGGACCAACGTCAAGGCGCTGCGTAAGGACGTGACCGCCAAGTGTTACGGTGGTGACGTGAGCCGTAAGAAGAAGCTGCTGCAGAAGCAGAAAGAAGGTAAGAAACGGATGAAACAGGTGGGCAACGTGGAAGTGCCCCAAGAGGCCTTCCTGGCCATTCTGAAAGTCGGAGACAGTTAATCGATGGCAACCCTGTTCTCGCACCTGCTGGTGCTGTTGACCCTGGCCACGGGATTGGTCTGGGCCTTCGATCACTACGTGTTGCGCCCCAAGCGGGTGGCCAAGGTGGCCGCGCTGGAGGCCAACCCGTCGGTGGAGTTGCCGGAGGAGAAGAAGGCGGATCTGCTGCGCGAAGGCGCCATTGCAGAGAACTGCCACTCAGTGTTCCCGGTGCTGGCCATTGTGCTGGTGCTGCGCTCTTTCCTGTACGAGCCGTTCCAGATCCCATCCGGCTCGATGATGCCGACCCTGCTGGTAGGCGACTTCATCCTGGTGGAGAAGTTCTCCTACGGCATCAAGGATCCGGTCTGGCGTAAGACCATGATGGAGACCGGCACCCCGGAGCGCGGTGACGTGGCGGTGTTCAAGTACCCGGAAGACACCCGCATCGACTACATCAAGCGGATCGTCGGCCTGCCCGGCGACACCGTGGTCTACCGCAACAAGACCCTCTACATCAAACCGGCCTGCCCCACGGGCGAGGGCTGTGAGCCGCTCAAGCCGGTGGCCCAGGTGGAGGTCAACCGCGGTGAGTTCAACCAGGGCGGCATCGCCCTGGAGCGGGCCCGTGAGGCCCTGGGTGAGACCACCCACGACATCCTGATCAACCCACGCCGCCGTGAGCCGGTGCACATGTACTACCCTCAGGCCGGCAGCAGCAATGCCGAGTGGGTGGTGCCACAAGGCCAGTACTTTGCCATGGGCGATAACCGCGACAACAGCACCGACAGCCGCTTCTGGGGCTTTGTCGACGAGGAGCTGCTGGTGGGCAAGGCGGTCTTTATCTGGATGAGCTTTGAATTCGAACGCGGCAGCGACAGCTGGTTGCCCGGCTGGATCCCCACCGGCGTCCGCTTTGGCCGCATTGGAGGCATCGAGTGAACCCGGCAAACCTAGAACGGTTGCAGGACGCACTGAATTACCGATTCCGCGACCAGGGTCTGCTGCAGCAGGCCCTGACCCATCGCAGCGCCGCCAGTGCGCACAATGAGCGACTGGAGTACCTGGGTGACGCGGTGCTCTCCATGGTGATCGCGGAGGACCTGTACCACCGTTTCCCCCGGGTCAACGAGGGCGACATGACCCGCATGCGTGCCACCCTGGTCAAGGGCGTCACCCTGGCGGAGCTGGGCCGTGAGCTCAAGCTGTCCGAGGTGATCCGACTGGGCCCGGGCGAGCTCAAATCCGGGGGCTTCCGTCGGGAGTCTATCCTGGCGGACGCAGTGGAGGCGATCCTCGGCGCGGTGTTCCTCGATGGTGGCATCGAGCAGGCTAAGGCGCTGATCCTCAAGCTGTATCAAAGCCGCCTGGTGGCCATCAAACCGGGCTCACGGCAGAAGGATCCCAAGACCCGTCTGCAGGAGTACCTGCAGGGGCGCAAGCAGCCGCTGCCGCAATATACCGTCGTCAACGTGGAAGGGGATGCCCACGATCAAACCTTTACCGTACGCTGCGAAGTGGAAGCCCTGGCGGAACCGGTGATTGGCAAGGGCAGCTCCCGCCGTAAGGCGGAGCAGCAGGCCGCAGCCGAAACCTTGGAGTTACTGACCCGATGAGCGAAACCACCTACTGCGGCTTTGTCGCCATCGTGGGCCGCCCCAACGTGGGCAAATCCACCCTGCTCAACCGCATCCTGGGGCAGAAGGTGAGCATCACCTCGCGTAAGCCTCAAACCACCCGCCACCGCATCATGGGGATCCACACCGAAGGGGCCTACCAGACCATCTTCGTCGATACCCCGGGCCTGCACAAAGAGGAGAAGCGCACCATCAACCGGTTGATGAACCGGGCGGCGGCCAGCTCCATCGGCGATGTGGAGATGGTGATCATGGTGGTGGAGGGCACCAAGTGGACCGAAGACGACCAGATGGTGCTGAACAAGGTCCGCCGTGGCGCCGACAGCCGTAAGACGGTGCTGGTGGTTAACAAGGTCGATCAGGTCAAGGACAAGGCCGAACTGATGCCGCACCTGCAGTGGCTGCAACAGCAGTTTACCTTCGATGCCATCGTGCCGATGACGGCTAAGAGCGATGACCCCAGTCAGCTGGTGACCATGGCCCAGCAGCTGCTGCCGGAGTGCATCCACTACTTCCCGGAAGACTACGTCACCGATCGCAGCCAGCGCTTTATGGCGGCGGAGATCCTGCGGGAGAAGCTGATCCGCTTCCTCGGCGACGAGCTGCCCTATGCCCTTAACGTGGAGATCGAGCAGTTCGGTGTCGACGAGAAGGGCACCTACCACATCAACGCCCTGATCCTGGTGGAACGCACCGGTCAGAAGCGGATGGTGATTGGCAACAAGGGCGAGAAGATCCGCACCATCGGCCGTGAGGCCCGCATCGACATGGAAGCGATGTTCGACACCAAGGTGTACCTGGAGACCTGGGTCAAGGTGAAGTCCGGCTGGGCGGACGACGAACGGGCGCTGCGCAGCCTGGGCTATGGCGACGACTGAGCCGCTGTCCCGCGCGTACCTGCTGCACGCCCGGCCCTACCGGGAGAGCAGCCTGTTGCTGGATCTGCTCGACGAAGAGCATGGCCGCATTGCTGCGGTAGCGCGCGTTGGTGGCCGGCAGGGCCAGGCCAAGAAGGCCCAGCTGCAGCCGTTTCGACCGCTGCTGGTGGGCCTGTCCGGCCACTCCTCCCTGCGCACCCTCAGCCAGCTGGATGCCCCCAGCTTGCCCCTGCCCCTGACCGGCGAAGCCCTGTTCGCCGGCCTCTATCTCAACGAACTGTGTCAGCGCCTGCTGGCCGAGCGCGTCCCACTCGACGGGCTGTTTGACCACTACCACCAGGCGCTGGTTGAGCTGGCCCAGGAGCAGCCACTGGCACCGGTATTGCGCCGCTTTGAGCGGCAGTTGCTGCAACAGCTGGGCCATCTGCCGACCCTGCACTGCGACGCCGCCGGCGTTGAACTGCACCCGCAACAGCTTTACGCTTGGCAGCCAGGTCAGGGCCTGGTGGCCACGGCCAACCAGGGCTACCTGGGCGCGGCGCTGCTCAACTGGCAGGCCGAGCGACTGGACGACCCCGACCAGCTGCGCCAGATAAAGCACCTGGTACGCCAGTTGCTGGCCCCGTTACTGGGCCGAAAACCCCTGCACAGCCGGACGCTATTTCAAAAACAACGAGGACGACATGAGCATTCTTCTGGGCGTTAACATCGACCACATCGCCACCCTGCGCCAGGCCCGGGGTACCGACTACCCGGATCCGGTTCACGCCGCGGCCATTGCCGAGATGGCCGGTGCCGATGGCATCACCATCCACCTGCGTGAGGATCGTCGCCATATCGTCGATCGCGATGTGGAGCTGCTGGCCCAGACCCTCAAGACCCGGATGAACCTGGAGATGGCGGTGACCGAGGAGATGCTGGCCATCGCTGAACGGATCCAGCCTGCCTACGTCTGCCTGGTGCCGGAGAAGCGCGAGGAGCTGACCACCGAGGGGGGGCTGGATGTGGCGGGCCAACAGGCCAAGATCAGCGAAGCGGTCCAGCGCCTGTCGGCCAAGGGGATCAAGGTGTCGCTGTTTATCGATGCTGACCCGGCCCAGATCGACGCCACCGTGGCCACCGGTGCGCCCTATATCGAGATCCACACCGGCGCCTACGCCGATGCCAAAACCGACGCCGAGCAGGCGGCGGAGCTGGATCGCATCGCTGCCGGTGCCCGCTATGCCGCGGCCAAGGGCTTGGTGGTGAACGCCGGCCATGGCCTGCATTACCACAACGTTAAGCCCATCGCCGCCATCCGCGAGTTCTACGAGCTCAATATTGGCCACGCCATCATCGCCCGGGCGGCACTGGAGGGCCTGGGCCCGGCGGTCAGCACCATGAAGCGGCTGATGCAGGAAGCCCGGCAGGGGATCTGATGGCGATCATCGGCCTGGGAACCGACATCGTCGCCATCGAGCGGATCGTGACCCGCTGCGAGGGGATGGCGGCGGATAAGCGTCAACGCTTCGCCGAGCGGATCCTGACCCCGGAGGAGCTGCGGGAGTGGCAGCAACACCGCGAGCCGGCCCGACTGCTGGCCAAGCGCTTTGCGGTTAAGGAGGCCACCGCCAAGGCGCTGGGCACCGGGATTGGCCGTGGGGTGTCGTTCCAGCACATCGCCCTGGTGCACAACGACTGGGGTGCGCCGCAGCTGCGTCTCAGTGGCGGTGCCCAGGCCCGCTTCGAGGCCCTGGGGGGACGAGAGCACCACGTCAGCTTGTCCGATGAACAGGCCTACGTGGTGGCCACGGTGATCCTGGAGCGTTGAACGCAACGGACATGAAAAAGCCGACCCTGGGGTCGGCTTTTTGCTTCCTGGGGGGGTTAAAACTCGTACTTGGCGGTCAGGGCCAGGCCCAGCTGATCGGCCAAAGGCAGATCCTGGCTGTGGCTGAGGTCCAGCACAAAGGAGGCACGGCCATAGTTGAGGCCACCGCCAAAGCGGGCCTGCCAGTAGCGCTGAGGCTCAAACTCCGGCCGGTGCGGCCCAGGCTGGGTGTCGGACACCTGGGTGCCGATAAACCACTGCTGTTGCTCCGGCTGGCCAAAGGTCATCACCGGCACCAAACGCGGCCCATTGTCCTGGGTCGGCGTACTGGCCAGTGAGGTGTGACTGGGTGTATCAAAGTACTGCTGTGGAGCGAGGTGTTGCGGCGCTTCGTCCTGCGCCCAGAGCGGCCCGGCCAGCACACACAGTGCGGCGCAGCCGATCAGCTTCCATCCCTGAATGGTCATAGGCAGTCCCCCAAAACGGTGGACCATAAGTGTAGCAGCCGCAGATCAAACCGACGGGTTAACCCGAACCGACTTCACCATATTTTCAGCTACCTCCACCACCTCCAGGCGGTGACCGGCCACCTCCAGCTGGGTATGCGGTGGCGGAATGTCTTCCATCTGCTCCAGGATCAAGCCGTTTAATGTTTTTGGCCCATCGGTGGGCAGCTGCCATTGGGTCTCCCGGTTGAAGTCCCGCAGGGTGATGCTGGCGTCCACCAACAGGCTGCCATCCTCCTGGCGGCGGATATCTTCGCTGGGGGGCGTTTGCAGGCCGGTGGTAAAGTCGCCGACGATCTCCTCAAGGATATCCTCCAGGGTGACCAGGCCCTGGATGTCACCGTATTCGTCCACCACCAGGCCGATGCGCTCCTTGGCCCGCTGGAACTTAAGCAGCTGGACATTGAGCGGAGTGCCCTCAGGGATGAAGTAGATCTCCCGAACGGCGCGCAGCAGGGTGCCCTTGTCGCTCTCCTTCTGCCCCTCTTTGGTCAGCAGCCGCAGCACGTCGCTGAGGTGGACGAAGCCCACCACGTCATCGATGTTGTCGCGGTACAGCAGCACCCGGGTGTGGGGGCTGTGGGTCAGCTGGCGGATGATGGCGCGGTAGTCGTCGTTGATGTCGATGGCGTAGAGTTCGGCCCGGGGGATCATGATGTCCTCCACCGTGACCTTCTCCAGGTCGAGGATCGAAACCAGCATCTCCCGGTGGCGCCGGGGGATCAGGCCGCCGGCCTCATGCACCACGCTGCGCAGCTCCTCTGGCGACAGGTGATCGTCATTGCCGTCGATGTGGGCCACACCCATCAGCCGCAGCAGGCCGTTGCTGATCAGGTTGATGAAGTAGACGAAGGGGTAACACAGTGTCATCAGCGGCCGCAGCACCAGGCTGTTGGGGTAGGCCAGCTTTTCCGGGTAGTGGGCGGCCAGGGTCTTGGGGGTGACCTCGGCGAAGATCAGCACGATGAAGGTGAGGCCACCGGTGGCCACCGCCGGGCCCCAATCGCCATACCAGCGCTGACAGATGATGGTGGCCAGGGAGGCCGCCGCGATGTTGACGATATTGTTGCCGATCAGGATCAGGCCGATCAGCCGGTCTGGACGCTGCAGCAGTTTGTCCGCCCGCTTGGCACCGCGATGGCCCTGTTGTGCCAGGTGGCGCAGACGGTAGCGGTTGAGCGACATCATGGCCGTCTCGGTACCGGAAAAAAAGGCGGAGATGATCAGCAGCAGGGTCAACAGCAGCAGCAGGCTGCCGGTGGATATGTCGTCCAAACGGAGTTCTCTTTAGGGCGTACGGATCCTAATGAAACGGCGACCGGGCTTGGGTGTCAAGTCCGGTCGCCGTGATAGGCGAAAATTATCTAAGGATCAGCTCTTTTACTACCCGGCTGCCGAAGTAGGCCAGGGTCAGCAACAGGGCGCCGCCGATGCTGTAACCCACCGCGGTACGGATCCGCACCCCTCTGGTGTGGTGCTGCAGCAGCATGCCGGCGTACACCACCCAGGCCACCATGGAGAGGATCGCCTTGTGGCCCTTGCCGTCGCCGAGGAAGTTCTCAAGGAACACCCAGCCGGTGAGCAGGCCGGCGCTGAGCAGGATGAATCCCACCCAGATAAAGTGGTAAAGCTGCTTTTCTACCGTCATCAGTGGTGGCAGCGCGGTGTTGATCATCAGTTGACGATCCTTTAGGCGACGATCAATCCCCGCCAGCTGCAGGGCATAGAGGGCTGCCAGCAACATCACCGCGTAGCTCAGCAGGGCGAGCACCACGTGGATTAGCAGGGCGGGCTCCAGCTCGAAGTGGGTAATGTACTGGGGGGGCAGCAGCCACAAGCCGGCCACCGCCAGGATGGCGCAGGCAAACACCGCCGGGGCCACCACCAGCACCTTTAGGCGGGGCAGCATCAGGGTGATCGCCAGAGTAATCATCCAGACCAGCAGGGAAAGTGTGTTGGTAAGGCTAAAGTTCTGCCCGTTTTTCAGAAGCATGGCATCAGCCAGCGCGATGCCATGGGCCACCACGGCAATGCCCGCGGCGATGGTGGCCTTGCGCCGATCCGGCCCTTCCGGGTGAAGTAGACGTGACGCCAGGATGCCAAAGGCACCGACGTATCCCAGAATCGCCAAGACTGCGAATAACTCCATGTGATCCCTTATCCCATGACAAATATTGACGGAAACAGCACGCTGTCGAACTGTTGCGATTAGCTTATCACGGGGTTAAGCCCTTCCGCATCGGGCCAATGTGTGTGAATGTGATCCAGCTAGCGTTGCCGTGATCCAGCCCACCTTCCTGTTGCCAATCGGGTAAGGCTTGGCACGATGTGGGCCGCTGCACTTCCGTCAATGGGCTGGTATAATGCCGGCTTTCCTCTTTCACGTGGTACGACACAGGCGATGTTTCAAAATCTCTCCGAGCGTCTCAATCAGACCCTGAAGACCATCAGTGGTCGCGGTCGATTGACCGAAGACAATATCAAGGACACCCTGCGCGAAGTGCGCATGGCGCTGTTGGAGGCGGACGTCGCCCTGCCGGTGGTGCGCGAGTTCATCAAGAAGGTGCGCGAACGTGCGGTGGGCACCGAGGTCAGCAAGAGCCTGACTCCGGGCCAGGCCTTTGTGAAGATCGTCCGTACCGAGCTGGAAGCGGCGATGGGCGAGGCCAACGAGGCCCTCAACCTGGCGGCCCAGCCACCGGCGGTGATCATGATGGCCGGTCTGCAGGGGGCGGGTAAAACCACCTCCGTGGGCAAGCTGGCCAAGCACCTGAAAGAGAAGCAGAAGAAATCTGTCATGGTGGTCAGTGCCGACGTGTACCGTCCGGCGGCCATCAAGCAGCTGGAGACCCTGGCCGAGGACGTGGGTGCCACCTTCTTCCCCTCCACCATCGAGCAGAAGCCGGTGGACATCGCCAACGGCGCCATCGCCGAGGCGAAGAAGAAGTTCATTGACGTGGTGATCGTCGATACCGCCGGTCGACTGCACGTGGATGGCGAGATGATGAACGAGATCATCGCCCTGCACAGCGCCATCAACCCGGTGGAAACCCTGTTCACCGTGGACGCCATGACCGGTCAGGACGCGGCCAACACCGCCAAGGCGTTCAACGACGCGCTGCCGCTGACCGGTGTCATCCTGACCAAGGTGGACGGCGACGCCCGTGGCGGTGCCGCCCTCTCCATCCGTCACATCACCGGCAAGCCGATCAAGTTCCTGGGTGTGGGTGAGAAGACCGACGCGCTGGAGCCGTTCCACCCGGATCGGGTGGCCTCCCGTATCCTCGGCATGGGCGACATGCTCTCGCTGATCGAGGAGGTGGAGTCCAAGGTCGACAAGGACAAGGCGCAGAAGCTGGCCACCAAGCTGAAGAAGGGCGAAGGCTTTGACCTCACCGACTTCCGTGAACAGCTGCAGCAGATGAACAACATGGGCGGCATGATGGGGATGCTGGAGAAGCTGCCCGGTGTCGGCCAATTGCCGCCGGAAGCCCTGGCCCAGGTGCAGGACGACAAGATGACCAAGCGGATGGAGGCGATCATCAACTCCATGACGCCGAAGGAGCGTGCCCGCCCCGACATCATCAAGGGCAGCCGCAAGAAGCGCATCGCCGCCGGTGCCGGCACCACCATCCAGGAGGTGAACAAGCTGCTCAAACAGTTCACCCAGATGCAGAAGATGATGAAGAAGATGAAGGGCGGCGGGATGAAGAAGATGATGCGCAACATGGGCGGTATGATGCCGCCGGGGATGAAGTTCCCGCGCTGAGTCTGACTCGCTCTGACCATTGCAACCAAAGCCCGCCGTTTCGGCGGGCTTTGTGTCTCTGGCCTAAGCAATGCTCTGGCCTGCCCGCCGTAGCACGACAGATTGTCCCGCGGATCCCAGCTGGGGGGCTAGACTTACCTCCCGGGGTGGCCACTTTGTAGCCCCTGCGGTTGCAATGAGCGCGCTTTCAGGTAAAATCGGCGGGCTTTCTACCTTGGGGCCTCGTTTGGGGCCCCTGTTTTATTGAACACCATTAGAGGATGTACACCGTATGGTAACCATTCGTTTGGCACGTGGCGGCGCTAAGAAGCGTCCGTTCTACTCTGTTGTAGTTGCGGACTCTCGTAGCAAGCGCGACGGTCGTTTCATTGAAAAAGTGGGTTTCTTCAACCCGATCGCAACTGGTCAAGCTGAAAAGCTGCGTCTGGACCTGGACCGTGTTGAGCACTGGGTCAGCCAGGGCGCTGCGGTTTCTGACCGTGTTGCCAGCCTGATCAAGGACGCCCGCAAAGCGGCTGCCTAAGACAGGTTAGGTAGGGCAATTCGATGACCAACATCCAGGAAAAGATCGTCGTTGGCCGGTTAGGTTCGGCGTACGGTATCCGCGGTTGGTTGAAGGTCAATGCCTTTACCGACGTTCCAGAAGGGATCTTTGATTACTCGCCGTTGTACCTGAAGGTTCAGGGTCAATGGCAGCAGGTAGCGGTGGCCAACTGGCGTCACCACGGCAAGAGCCTGATCTGCCGCCTCGAAGGGGTGGAGGATCGCAATCAAGCCGAGCAATACGTCAACTGCGACGTGGCTATCCTGCCGGAGCAACTCAACGATCTGCCGGAAGACGAGTTCTACTGGCGTGATCTTGTGGGCTGCAACGTGGTGAACACCAAGGGCTACGACATGGGGAAGGTGACCGGCTTGCTGGAAACCGGGTCCAATGACGTACTGGAAGTGGAAGCCAAGAGTAACGATGCCTTCGGCAAGCGGGAGCGATTGATTCCGTTTGTCACCGAGCAGTTCATCCTTGAGGTGGACCTGCCCGGAAAACAGATTAAAGTCGACTGGGATCCGAGTTTCTGACAGCGAGGACAGATCTATGTGGCTAGGGGTTGTCACCCTTTTCCCTGAGATGTTCCGTGCCATCACAGACTTCGGGGTAACCGGTCGGGCCGTGAAAAACGGCTTGCTTCAGGTGCAGATGTGGAATCCTCGTGATTTCACCCATGATCGACACCGCACCGTGGACGATCGCCCTTACGGCGGCGGACCGGGCATGTTGATGATGGTGCAGCCATTGCGCGATGCCATCCGTGCTGCGAAAGCGGAAGCGGGTGAGGGGGCCAAGGTAATCTACCTGTCTCCGCAAGGTCGACCGCTGACCCAATCTGGGGTTGAGCAACTGGCCGGCTATGAGCGCATGGTGTTGGTGTGCGGTCGCTACGAAGGTATCGACGAGCGCATCATCGAAGCCGAAGTGGATGAGGAGTGGTCCGTTGGTGACTACGTTCTCAGTGGCGGTGAACTGCCGGCCATGAACCTGATCGACGCGGTGGCCCGTTTGGTGCCCGGCGTATTGGGTAAAGCGGCCTCGGCAGAGCAGGACTCCTTCTCGGATGGCTTGCTGGACTGTCCCCACTATACCCGACCAGAGGTTCTGGAAGGGCAGGCGGTACCGGAAGTGTTGCTGAGCGGCAACCATGAACTGATTCGGAAGTGGCGACTCAAGCAGTCCCTAGGACGCACTTGGGCGCGGCGACCGGAACTACTAAATAACCTAGCTCTGACTGACGAGCAGGCAAACTTGCTTGCTGAATTTGTCACTGAGAAATCGGTGAAACGTTAGAGTTTTCAGTTAATTCTAGGATGAGAATATTATGAGCAACATCATCAAGCAGCTTGAACAAGAGCAGATGAAGAGCGACGTACCGGTGTTCGGCCCGGGTGATACCGTCGTTGTTCAGGTTCGTGTTACCGAAGGTGACAAGACCCGTCTGCAGGCCTTCGAAGGCGTTGTAATCGCCAAGCGTAACCGCGGCCTGCACTCTGCGTTCACTGTTCGCAAGATCTCCAATGGTGAAGGCGTAGAGCGTGCGTTCCAGACTCACTCTCCGCTGGTAGAAAGCATCACTGTGAAGCGTCGCGGTCGCGTACGTCGTGCCAAACTGTACTACCTGCGCGAGCGCAGCGGTAAGTCTGCACGTATCCGTGAGCGTCTGAACTAAGACCGATTCGGTTTTAGCACAGTCCTACAAGCCCGCCTTTATGGCGGGCTTGTTTGTTTTGGGCCTGCTTAGGTAAGAGTCGGTAAGAGCCTGCAAGAGCAGGCACTGGGACGGGCTGCGCCCTGCTAGGCACTAGGGAAAAGCCTAGGAAGAGCCCAGGAAGAGCCCAGGAAGAGCCCAGGAAGAGCCCAGGAAGAGCCTAGCAAGAGCCCAGGAAGAGCCCAGGAAGAGCGTTGACCGTGATGGACTGGCTCCTAAGCTAGCCTGCCTAGCCCCTAGCCCCTATCCCCTATCCCCTAGCCCCTATCCCCTAGCCCCTAGCCCCTAGCCCCTATCCCCTAGCCCCTAGCCCCTAGCCCCTATCCCCTAGCCCCTAGCCCCTAGCCCCTAGCCCCTAGCCCCTAGCCCCTAGCCCCTGAAATCTTAGAAATTTCCTTTTTTGGGCCTTATGTGTCCTCGCTTGAGCCAAATCCCTGTTTACATAAGTTGTTCGCCTTGGCAAGCTGTGAG
>NZ_FQXG01000001.1 GCF_900129905.1 Ferrimonas marina
GAGCCGACAGATTTACAATCTGTTCCCTTTGGCCACTCGGGAACCCCTCCACAAGTGCGGGGCGTATACTAACAGCCAAATCGGCCCTGTAAAGCCTTGAAGTCAAATTTCTTCTAAAGTTTTGGCTGCTTAGGGCGATAAATCGAATGAATCAACGATTTTTGGATATTTTGTATGCGCACCGACGCCATCTTGGTCAACGAGCTTCAACTGGGGGATGCCCTTAACCAGGCGGTCCTGCAGGACCGTCGTGGCGAGTTCGGCCTGCTGTTGTCGATGCTGGTACAAGATGTGCGTTTTCAAAGCCAGTTCCAGTTGCAACGTGATGAGCTGGGTGAGCCCATCGACGCCCGTCGGGCGTTGGAGCTGCCGGAGCCGGCGCCACTGGAGCAGGAGTACCGTGAGGCCCAGGTGAGTGTGGCCGAGGCGTTCCAGCAAGGGGGCCTGGTGCAAAGCCGGTTGCAACACTGCCTGGTGCCTGAGCCGGTCTCCAGTCGGGGCGAGCATGGCCATGGCCTGACCGAAGCACTGAGCAATGCCGAGCCCTGGAGCGATCGACCCGCCGCGGTGGCGCAACAGATGCGACAACTGCCGCCGCAGGTCGACCTGGCGGATCTGATCGCCCAGCAGCGACTGCAGAGTGAAGCCCTCCACCGGGCAGCCTAATCGCCCACTTCGATTAAGTCTCCCATCCCCGTCAGTGCTTTACCCTTCGTTTGCGTGATCCGCTTGGCAGTTTTTGCCGGGACAGTGCCTATAATCACAGCTGATTCATTGTCCCCATGAAACGAGGTACGCATGGAAAACAAAACGCAGGATCTGATCACCGAGTGCTGCGGCGCCTTTATGGACGTCGGTGCCGTGATTGCCGAAGAGGATACGGTGCTGAGCCTGCCCATCACGGCGGACAATCAAGCCGCTGCCGAGGCGAAGTTTGCCGAACTGGCAGAGCGGGCCAAGAAGCGCTTTGACGATGTGCAGGTGAACGCCGATTGGCAGGAGCAAGATAAACGCCTGACCGGCACCCTGACCTTCTCTTGTGCGGCAGAACGGCTGATCTTCGAGATGGAATTGCAATAAATGTAAATACCGCTTTAACGCGTTGAAAAGATTAGGCTTGCACGTTAGTGTAAGCCTAATTTTTTGCCACCCATCATGAAGGTTGCATGGAGCAAGGAAGTGGCGCACTGCTTGAGCTGTTGCGTCAGCGCCATGGATTCAGTCATTTCTACCCGCTGGCGCGGGAGTGTTGTCGAGAGATCCAGCTAGAGTATCCCCAATGGCACGTCGCCATCTGGCTTTATGACCCCCAGCTGCAGGTACTGTTGCCGCTGTGTCAGCAGGGGCCTGAGCCACATCCGCTGGCCGGTTGCCTGTTGTCGGCGGCCCCAGAGCTGCTGGCAGATCTGCACAACCACCCCTTTCTCAGTCGAACCCTAACCCCCGGCGCCGCGCCTCTGCCGTCCCTCTCCCTGGATTCCTGTCAGGCCCTGCTGCATCTTCCGCTGGTTGAGCAAGGGCGCTGTTGGGGGGTGTTGGCACTGGAGAGCGGCGACGTGGCCACACCGCCGCCGGCAAGCGCACTGCTGCCAATAGCCCGTGAGCTGGGCCGTCACCTGGGACGCCATCGTTCCGTGCTGGAAAGCGAGGAGATGGCGCTGTACCGGGCTGCCCTGGCCACGACCCATACCGCGGTGGCGGCGCTGACCCTGGGAGATCTCACCCTGCGTCAGGCCAATCCGGCCTTCTTCGAGCTAACTCAGCTGGAGCCCCAGCGGGTGCTGGGGCGCTCACTGCGCCAACTGATGCGGCGTCTGCAGCTGCCCAAACAGCTGCCGGGGCTGGTGCACCAAGCGATTGCCGAGGGCGAGGCCAGCGGTGAGCTGGCGATGGGGCCCGATGGCCAGTGGCTGGGCTACCGGCTGACCCGGGTGGATGAACAGCCTGGCTACCTGCTGGTGCAGTTGGAGGATGTCAGCCGGCTGCACCGCCACCAACAGGACCTGGAAGCCAAGGCATGGCGCTGTCAGCTGACCGGGCTGGGCAATCGCCTGGCCCTGCAGCAGCGTCTGCAGGGCGACGGGCCCTGGGGGCTGATGCTGATCAATGTGGTGGGCTTTCGCGCCATCAACGATCACTACGGCGACTCGGTGGGGGACAAGATCCTGATTGAGCTGGCCCGCCGCCTGCGCCACGGTGGCCAGATGCTGGAGACCGACGCGCTCTACCGCATCGGCGCCGATGAGTTTGTGCTGCTGTTTGAGCGCCGTCCGCCGGCCAGCCTGGCGGAGATCGCCGCCTTGCTGCGCAAGCGCCTGCAGGGGCAGATGGTGTTTGGTATCCACAAGTGTGCGGTCAACCTGAGCCTCTCCTCACTGGTGTTGGAGCAGGTGCAGCAGCAGGACCAGCTCTCGCCCCTGGCAGCGCTGGAGTGGGCGATGACCCGGGCCAAAGAGGGGACGGGCTACCAGGCCTTTGACGCCCCCCTGTTGGCGCAGTACCAGGAGCGACGGCGAATTGAGCAGGATCTGGAACTGGCCCTGGGCAAGCGCCAGTTTGAGCTGCACTACCAGCCACTGGTGGACGTAAATCAAGGTCGCATCCTCGGTGCCGAAGCGCTGCTGCGTTGGCACCATCCCAGGCTGGGCCTAATGCTGCCGGGCCGGTTTATCGAGCTGGCGGAGCGCAGTGGCCAGATCGAGACCATTGGCCGCTGGGTGCTGGAAACGGCACTGTACCAGCTGCACCTGTGGCAGCGGCGCTGGCCGGCGCTGCAGATGCACGTCAATGTCTCGGTTAAGCAGCTGCTCAGTGGCGAGCTGTATGACATCTGTTGGGCCCAGTTGAACCGGTACCGGGTCAAGCCCGGTACCCTGGTGCTGGAGATCACCGAGACCACTTTGCTGGAGGATATCCAGCTGGTGACCAAGCTGTGCGACCAATTGGGCGAGCTGGGGATCGTACTGGCGATCGATGACTTCGGTACCGGCTACAGCTCGATGCGCTATCTCAAGCAGCTGCCGGTTAACAAGCTGAAGATCGACCGCTCTTTTATCGCCGATCTGGAGAGCTCACCGGAGAGCCAGCAATTGGTGCCGGCGATCATCGCCATGGGCAAGGCGCTGGGTTTGTCTATAACCGCGGAAGGGGTGGAGAACGAATACCAGCGCCAGTTCCTGGCGGCGCTGGACTGCGACGAAGCCCAGGGCTTCCTGTTCAGCAAGGCGGTGCTGCCTCAGACCCTGGAAACCCTGTTGGAAGCGGAGATCGACCTGCTACCCGCTAGCCGCAGCAGCGCTTAAACTTCTTGCCCGAGCCACAGGGGCAGGGGGCATTGCGACCCGCGGCCACCGGCTTGGGGTCAAACTCCCCGTCGCAGTAAAGCCAGCGACCCTGCTGCAGGGCAAAGCGGGAGCGCTCATGCAGTATCCCCTCATCCTCCCCCTGGTGAAAGCGCGCCTTAAACTCCACCACGCCCTGGCTTCCCTGGGGCGCCGGGGCTGCGACGATGGTCAGGCCCAGCCACTGGGTCTGCTGACTGGCCTCGGCCAGTTCATCGACGCTGAGGCCAGCGCGAAACTCCGGGTGATGGGTGTCATAGAGGTACTGCGCCTGGCCTTGGACAAAGGCACAGTAGCGCGAGCGCATCAGTTGTTCAGGGGAACTGGCCTGGGTCTGACCCAGGTGGAGGGGCTGGCAGCAATCGGCGTAGGGCCGGGTGCTGCCACAGGGGCAAAGCATCATTCAGGGCTCGGGGTGGCTGTCTTGGGCGGCCATTATCTCGAACGGCTCCGCAAAGTACAGGCCCTGTTTGGCGGTGGCCTGGTGAAACAGCTCAGCCTTGACCCGGCTGGCGGAGTCCACCTCGATCTGCCACTCGCCCTGGTCGTCCTGGCGGAAGGTCATGATGAACTTGCCGGCAAACTCTGACGGCGCTTGCTGGCTGCTCTCCGCTGGGCTGTAGCGGATCAGGTAAAAGCCGGCGTCGGTAACGGTTTCATCGCTGACGTTACGATTGACCACCCGGAAGCGGATGTCGATTGAGCCCTCTTTGGCGCGGATCTTGTCAAACCAGCGCTGGTAGGCAGTGCGGATCTGTTCCGGCCCTTCGAAGAAGCCATCCCGCTCGGACACCCCCATCATGCAGGCCTTTACGCCATAGCGCTGGGACAGTGGAGCGGCGTCGAGTTGCTGATAAGCCTGCACAAACAGGTCGTAGATGGGGTTGATCTCGGTATTGGGATCCACCACCTCCATGGCATGCGCCCAGGGCGCAAAGAGCAGGCCAATCATTAAAAAGCGGAACACGTGCACTCTCCTAAATCTCAATGTTAACAATTTGGCGGCAGCGCCGGCGTATGTAAAGCGAGGAAGGTTTACAAAATGTTAGCGAGGGGCCTAAGGGACTCCCCGACGGCCGGGAGCGAGGTATACTGGCTGCAAAGCAACAGACCCAATGCGGAGGTTATGATGGGGAAAGAGGAAACGGATCTGTTTCTTGAAGCGATGTCCGATGTGGTACCGCTCAACTCCGCGGATAAGGTCGTACAACAGGAACGACAGCAGGCCAGTGAGGCCCAGTTGGCCCGACGGGCGGCAGCGCAGCGGGAGGAGGATCCGGCCCAGGACGCCCTGACCCTGGAGGCGGTGGACCTGGTAGATCCAGACGACGTCATCGGTTGGACCCGCGGCGGCATGCAGCATGGAGTGTATAAGAACCTGCGGCTGGCTAAGTATGAGCTGGAGGCGAGGCTGGACCTGCATGGCCACACGGTGGAGCAGGCTCGACACGCTCTGCTGCAGTTCGTGGCCGATTGTCAGCGCAACGACATTCGCTGTGCCCTGGTGCTGCACGGCAAGGGGCTCAACTCCAAGCCCCATCGCGGGGTGCTGAAAAGCTACGTGGCCAAATGGCTGCCGATGATCCCTGAGGTGCTGGCCTATCACACTGCGCTGAAACAGCACGGCGGCACCGGTGCGGTTTATGTATTGATGCGTAAGAGTCCGGCCCAGAAGCTGGAGAACCGCGAACGTCATCAGAAGAAGTGAGAGCAGCCGGGCACGGGGTGAAGCCACGTAGCCCAGCAACTTCAGCAAACAAAAAGCCCGCTCATCTGAGCGGGCTTTCTTATCACCTTGGGGCTTAGCCGCCCGGGGTGTAGTAGGTCGGGGAGCCCGGACCCACCGGCATGCCCAGTACGAACACGTAGAGCACGAACAGGATGGTCCAGCCGATGAACAGTACGATGGAGTAGGGCAGCATGGTGGCCACCAGGGTACCGATCCCCAGGTCCTTCTTGTAGCGACAGGCCACCGCCAGGATCAAACCGAAGTAGCTCATCATCGGGGTGATGATGTTGGTCACCGAGTCACCGATACGGTAAGCCGCCTGGATGGTTTCCGGGGCGTAGCCCACCAGCATCAGCATCGGCACGAAGATCGGCGCGGTCACCGCCCACTGGGCCGAGGCTGAGCCCACCATCAGGTTGATGAAGGCGCACACCATGATGAACAGGATGAACAGCAGCGGGCCGTCCAGACCGATGCTGTTGAGGAAGTTCGCCCCCAGCACCGCGGTGATGGCACCCAGGTTGGTCCAGCTGAAGTAGGCAACAAACTGGGAGGCGAAGAACACCAGCACGATGTACATGCCCATGGTGGACATGGCGTGGCTCATGGCGTCGATCACGTCACGGTCGGTCTTCATGGTGCCCACCACCTTGCCGTAGACAAAGCCCGGGATGGCGAAGAAGAAGAAGATGAAAGCAACGATGCCACGTAGGAACGGCGAGCCAGCGACCATGCCGGTCTCCGGGTGACGCAGCGGGCCCCACTCCGGTACCACGGTCAGTGCCAGCAGCGCGGACAGACCCAGGATGGTCAGACCGGCAGCCTTCAGGCCACGCTTCTCTTGTGCGGTCAGGTGCTGCATCTCGTCGTGTTCGACGTCGTCAGCGGCCTCGGACTCATCGTACTTGCCCAGCTTGGGCTCGACGATCTTCTCGGTGACGAAGGTCGCCAGGCTGGCCACCACGAAGGTGGAGGTCATCATGAACCACCAGTTGGCCTCGGGGCCGACTGTGTAGCTGGGGTCAATGATGTGGGCAGCGGACTCGGTGATGCCGGACAGCAGCGGGTCAACGGTGCCCAGCAGCAGGTTGGCGGAGTAGCCACCGGATACACCGGCAAAGGCTGCGGCCAGACCGGCCAGCGGGTGACGGCCCAGGGAGTGGAAGGTCAGGGCCGCCAACGGCACCAGAACCACGTAACCCAGCTCAGAGGCGGTGTTGGACAGGATACCGGCCAATACCACGATGAAGGTCACCAGGCGCGGTGAAGCGCCCATCACCAGACCGCGCAGGGCGGCGGAGATCATGCCGGAGCGTTCGGCAACGCCGACCCCCAGCAGGGCCACCAGCACGGTGCCCAACGGGGCGAAGCCGGTGAAGTTGGTCACCATGTTGGAGACCATCATGCGCAGGCCTTCGGCACTGAGCAGGCTGAACACGGTGATCACACCGTCGGCGCTACGGCCAGCGGCACCTTCAGGACGGGGATCCGCCACAGACAGGTCGAAGAAGCCAGCGATGCCACTGATCAGGATGATGGCGGCACAGAAGATGGCGAACAGGGTGATGGGGTGCGGCAGCAGGTTACCGAGGCGCTCGACGACGTCGAGAAAGCGACGAAAGGCACCACTTTGGGCCATCTCCATCGGGTCCGTGCTGTTTTGAGCAGGTTTAGAACTCATGAAAAACTTCCAACGTTTAGGTCATTGTTATTGTGTTTTATGACAACTCGTACAAAGGCGAGACCGACCGATTGTAGGGGCGACCGGACGGCAAGAACAAGCTTTTCCTGGCGAATGTGACGCGTTGGTGACCGAGTCATTGCCTGTGGGGGTTGAGTTGTGTGAACGAAAGTCGGTGGTCAAGGGTTTTTATGGCGAAAAAAAAGCCGCTTACGCGGCTTCTTTCATTTCATGGGCGATCATTCGTCGTCTTCCACCAAGGTACCAAACAGGTCGTGATCATCCGCAAATTCGATGCTGACCCAGACCATGTCACCGGGGTTGAGATCGTACTCGCCGCCGATCACTACCTTGCCGTCGATCTCCGGGGCGTCGGCGTAGCTGCGACCGATGGCGCCGTCTTCACCGATCTCATCCACCATCACCAGCATCTCCTGGCCGACCCGGTCCGCCAGTTTCTCCCGGCTGATCTGTGCCTGCAGTGCCATAAAGCGCTGGTAGCGTTCCTCTTTTACTTCTTCCGGCACGGCGTCCGGCAGGTCGTTGGCGACGGCACCGTCCACCGGGCTGTACTTGAAGCAGCCGACCCGGTCCAATCGGGCCTCGGCCAGCCAGTCCAGCAGCAGCTCAAAGTCCGCTTCGGTCTCACCGGGGAAGCCGACGATGAAGGTGGAGCGGATCACCAGGTCCGGGCACTGCTCGCGCCAGGATTGGATCTGTTCCAGGGTACGCTCGGCGTTGCCCGGGCGCTTCATCAGCTTAAGTACCCGCGGGCTGGCGTGCTGGAAGGGGATATCCAGGTAGGGCAGGATCTTGCCCTCGGCCATCAGCGGCATCAGATCCGCCACGTTGGGGTAGGGGTAGACGTAGTGCAGTCGCACCCAGATCCCGAACTCCGCGAGCTTTTGCGCCAGCTGCAGCAGAGCAGTCTTCACCGGCATGCCGTTCCAGAAGCCGGTGACATGCTTGCTGTCCACACCGTAGGCCCCGGTGTCCTGGCTGATCACCAGCAGCTCCTTAACCCCGGCGTCCTTCAGCCGTTTGGCCTCGTCCAGAACGTTGCCGATGGGGCGGCTGTCCAGCTGACCGCGCATGGAGGGGATGATGCAGAAGGTACACTTGTGGTTGCAGCCCTCGGAGATCTTCAGGTAGGCGTAGTGACGGGGGGTCAGCTTAACGCCGTGATCCGGGATCAGGCTGGTCATCGGGTCGTGCTGCGGCTTGGGCAGGTGGGCGTGGACCTGCTCCAGGACTACCTCGTAGGCGTGGGGGCCGGTGATCCCCAATACCTTGGGGTGGATCTGCTTGATCTCGTCCTCTTTGGCGCCCAAGCAGCCGGTCACCAGCACCTTGCCGTTCTCCTTCAGCGCCTCGCCGATGGTGTCCAGAGACTCCTGCACTGCCGAGTCGATAAAGCCGCAGGTGTTGACGATCACCAGGTCGGCACCCTCGTAGGTGTTGACGATGTCGTAGCCTTCGATCCGCAGCTGGGTCAGGATCCGCTCGGAATCCACCAGGTTCTTGGGGCAGCCCAGGCTGATAAAGCCGATGCGGGTGCCGTCACCGGGGTTGGTCTGGCCCATCGCCGGCGCCACCTTGGTGGCGTGGGTGGTGTTGGGCTGTACCGCGGCGGGCTGGGACTCGGACGGGTCAAAGGTCTTTACGGTCATATCGTACGAAGGTTTCCTGGTTGAGCTGGCAAAAAGTCGGCGGATTATACCCAATGGCGATTGCAGATACAGCCATGGCTGGCGATTTATTGTACTGTTGAAGGACTAAGCGCTTCTGGTTACAGGTTATTTAGTTCAATTACCGGTAAATACCGGCTTTTCACTCAACTTTTAGTCCAAGCCATTGATTGTTAGCTACCTTTACTTAGGCATTGGCTCGGCTGCGGCCATGACGCGCCCCCTCCTCAACCGCGCAAGGACAGAGAACATGAAAAGGACATTCCCCGCCCTGGGCAGTCTGTTGCTGTGTGTCAGCCTTATAGGCTGCAGCAGCGAACCCACCGAGCCGCCGGCCGCTGCCGCAGCGCAACCTGAGCTGATCGATCGCCAGGTGCTGTTTGGCAACCCGGAACGCTTCCAGGGCCGTCTCAGCCCTGACGGTGAAATGATGAGCTTCCGTGCCCCGCTCAACGGGGTGATGAACCTGTGGGTGGCCAAGCGGGGTGATTTTGCCTCTGCCCGGGCGATCACCGAGGACACAGGTCGGGGGATCCCCAGCCACGGCTGGGCGCTGGACAGCGAGCATGTGATCTACAGCCAGGACATCGGCGGCGATGAAAACTGGCATCTTTACAGCGTGGCACTGACCTCCGGTGACGTGGTGGACCTGACCCCCTATGCCGGGATCTCCGCCCAACTGGTGGCACAAAGCAGCCAGGTACCGGGCATGGTGGCGGTGGGGATCAACGACCGCGACCCCAAGTGGCACGATCTCTACCTGGTGGACCTGGCCAGCGGTGAACGCACCCTGCTGGCGCGCAACGACGGCTTTGCCTCACTGCATGTGGACAACAGCCTGACGGTTCGACTGGCCACCCGCTCCGAGGCGGATGGCGGTGCCACCGTGCTCAAGGCACTAGGGGATCAGTGGCAGCCGCTGCTGACCATCCCGTTTGAGGACATCCTGCTGACCGGGATACTGGGCTTCGATCAGGACAACCAGGGCTTCTACATGGTGGACAGTCGCGGCCGTGACAAGGCTGCGCTGGTCTACGTTGACCTGGAAAGCGGCGACAGCCGGGTGCTGGCCAGTTCCGAGCGGGTGGATGTGAGCAACGTGCTGCTGCATCCGCAAACCCATCAGCCCATCGCCTATGCCGAGGATTATCACCGGCCCCGCTACCAGGCGGTGGATCCCCAGTACCAGGCCAGCATTGACCAGCTCAACGCGCAGCTCAGCGGCGGCGCCAGTGTGCTGGCCCAGACCCAGGACAATCGCTACTGGACCCTTTATACCGACGACAGCAACCGTTCGCCGGTCTACAAGGTGTTTGACCTTGAAAGCGGCCAGCTGAGCGAGCTGTTTGTCACCCAGCCGGCGCTGGAGGGGCTGAACCTGGCCAAGATGCAGGGCGTGACCATCCCCTCCCGCGATGGCCTGGAGCTGGTCTCCTATCTCACCCTGCCCAGCGGCAGTGACGGCAATGGCGATGGCCGACCGGAGCAGGCGCTGCCCATGGTGCTGCTGGTTCATGGTGGCCCCTGGGCCCGGGATGTGTTTGGCTACAGCCCCATGGTGCAGTGGTTAGCCAACCGCGGCTATGCGGTGCTGCAGGTGAACTTCCGCGCCTCCACCGGCTTTGGTAAGGCTTTCGTCAACGCCGGTAACGGCGAGTGGGGCCGGGCGATGCATGACGATCTGCTCGATGCCAAGGCCTGGGCGGTGGAGCAGGGCATCGCCAAGGCGGATCAGGTGGCGATCATGGGCGGCAGCTACGGCGGCTATGCCACCCTGGCGGGCCTGACCATGACCCCGGAGGCGTTCAGTTGCGGCGTCTCCATCGTTGGCCCCTCCAATCTGCAGACCCTGATGGCCTCCATCCCGCCCTATTGGGAGTCGTTCCGCCAGGTGTTCGCCCGCGCCATCGGTGACCCGCAAACCGAGCAGGGGCTGGCGCTGTTGCAGGAGCGCTCGCCGCTGACCTACGTAGAGCAGATCAAGCGGCCGCTGCTGATTGCCCAGGGGGCCAACGACCCCCGGGTCAAGCAAGCGGAATCAGATCAGATCGTGGAGGCGATGGTCGCCAAGCGGATCCCGGTAACCTATCTGCTCTACCCGGATGAGGGCCATGGCTTTGCCCGTCCGGAGAACAACATCTCCTTCGTGGCGGTGGCGGAGAACTTTCTGGCGCGCTGTAACGGTGGCTACGCCGAGCCTGTCGGTCAGGACTTTGCCGGCTCCAGCATCCAGATCCTGCAGGGAGCCGAGTTCCTGCCGGATCCGCTGCGCACGGTGATCACCTCCGCCCGCTGATCTTCGTCCCGGGGTTGCCCCTAGGAACCAAAAAGGCACGCCGGATGGCGTGCCTTTTTATTTCTTGTTGTTGCTATCTACCAGCCGCAGCGGCGGCCGGCCCAGGCGTTCTGGCGGTTGAGCCAGTCTTTTAAAGGGGCGAAGTAGTTCAGCATCGCCTGGCCACTCATCTGTTCTTCGCCGGTCACCAGCGCCAGGGCCTGGGGCCAGGGCTGACTCAGCCCCAGCTTGAGCATGGCGTCCAGTTTCTCGCCGGCTTCCCGACTGCCATAGAGGGTACAGCGGTGGATAGGCCCCTGGTGCCCGGCCTCCTTGCACAGCGCCTCGAACAACTGGAACTGCAGCAGGTGAGCCAGGAAGTAGCGGGTGTAGGGCACGCTGGTGGGGACGTGGTACTTGGCGCCCGGGTCAAAGTCCAGCTCGGAGCGGGGCACAGGTGGAGCGACCCCCTGGTATTCCAGGCGCAGATCCCACCAGGCCTGGTTGTAGTCAGACGGGGCTATCTCACCGGAAAACACCTGCCAGCGCCATTGGTCCACCAACAGGCCGAAGGGCAGGAAAGCCACCTTTTCCATCGCTTCCCGTAAGAGCAGGCCGATGTCACTTTCCGCTGGTGGCTCCTTCTCCAGCAAACCGATCTGCTTGAGGTAGGCCGGGGTGATGGACAATGAGATCACATCGCCGATGGCCTCATGGAAGCCATCATTGGCGCTCTCTTTGAACAGGAAGGGCTGATGCTGGTAGGCCCGTTGGTAGATGTTGTGACCCAGCTCGTGGTGGATCACCCTGAAGTCCTCACCGGTGCGCTGAATGCACATCTTGATGCGAAGATCCTCACGGTTATCCAGGTCCCAGGCGGAGGCGTGACACACCACGTCCCGGTCCTGCGGCTCGACAAACAGCGAACGCTGCCAGAAGGTATCCGGTAACGGGGCGAAGCCCATGGAGGTGAAAAAGCGTTCCGCCTGCTGCACCATCTTGAGTTCGTCGTAGCCGTGTTCGGACAGCAACAGGGTGAGGTCGTAGCCGGGGCCGGGCAAATCCTCCGGGGCCACCAGGTCATAGACGTTGCTCCACTGCTGGGCCCACATGTTGCCCAACAGATGAGCAGGGATCGGCTCAGACTGGCTCACCACCTCGTCGCCGTACACCTCGCCCAGCTCCCCTCGGACATAGCAGTGCAGCGCTTCATACAGCGGTTTCACCTCGAGCCAGAGCGCGTCCACCCGTTCGGCAAACTGGTCTGCGGGCATGTCGTACTGGCTGCGCCACATCTGGCCGACATCGTCAAACCCCAGCTCCTCGGCCCCCTCGTTGGCCAGGCTCACCTGCTCAGCAAACAGCGGCCGCATCGGTGGCGCGATGCTGCGCCAGCCAACCCAGGCCTGCAGCAGCTCATCCGGATCACGGCTTTGGTCCATCACGGTGGAGAGCTGCGGCAGTGACAGGCAACGTTCCGGTGCCATGCAGAATCGTCCGGTGCTGTAGAGTCGATTGAGTTCGATATCCAGCTCCGCCAAGCGCTGACTTTTGGCCTCATCACTGGGGGCGGGCAAAATCAGGTTACGCAGCAGCACCGACAGCTTGCGCTGATCCAGCGGCGAGAGGGTGGTGGGGTCGAGCTTTGCTGCGGCCGTGGCATGACGCACCGCCGCCTGGGTGAAGGCCAGGTTGGCTTCACTGGCCAGGGTGGCGGTGTCGGTGGTGATGTAGTTCTCGTAGATCCACTGGGCGCGGTTGGCCTCAGCGTCAAGCTGAGCCAGTTCCTGCTCGGCCTGTTGCAGCAGCGCCGCAGGTTCGGTCTTAACCCGATGGGCGGATTCCTGGCCGGTAGGACTGCAACCGGCCAACGCCATGGCCACGACAAGCGGCACTAAGCGGGGCACCAAAGCCATAGGGTGCACTCCTGATGTTATCGTTTGATTACGATGATAATGCACCCATGTTGCTGAGTGAAGGGCAAAAAAAAGCCCGATGGGGAATGACAGATTGGGTTCCACCGGGCCAGGGAGAGCGTTGTGTCTGTTTGACTGGGCCGGGACAGAAAGGTTCCGCAAGTGACTCAATAAGAGATAAAAATCTTTGTATAAGGGGTATTGCGGATTGAGCGTACGGCTGTTTTGACTTCTGAGTTTGAGCAGCTTATTTTAAACAAACGTTTGATTCTTCCGCGGGCTGACCATAATGGCTAACAGACTCAGTACCAAAGAACGCATTTTAAACGCCGCTGAGAAGCTGTTTGCTGAACGCGGCTTTTCGGAAACCTCCCTGCGGCTGATCACCAGCAAGGCGGAGGTAAACCTGGCGTCGGTAAACTATCACTTTGGATCTAAAAAGGAGCTGATCCAGGCGGTATTGGCCCGCTACCTCGACCACACCATGCCGAGCATGCAGGTGGCGCTTAAGCCACTGGAGTCTCAGCCGGGGCTAACCCTGGAACAGGTGTTCGAGGCGATGGTGCAGCCGCTGATGGAGGCCAACCGGATCCGTCCCAACGGCACCGCCATCTATCTGCAGCTGCTGGGCCGGGGCTACATCGAGAACCAGGGCCACCTACGCTGGTTTATGACTACCCACTACGGCAGCATCCTCACCCTGATCGGGGCGCTGGTGCATCGTGCTGCTCCCCATGTCACCCCGGTGGAGGTGTTCTGGCGCCTGCACTACGCTCTGGGCACCCTGGTGTTTACCATGAGCTCGTTCGATGCCCTGTGTGACATTGCCAATGCCGACTTTAAGCAGGATAACGACGTCGAATCTGTCCTGCGCCGTATCATTCCCTACGTGGCTTCCGGGGTCTCTGCCCCGCAGCCTCAGGCCCAGCCTGAACGCCAATTTGGTTAAGAAGAATAAGGATATCCCATGACCTTGCTGTTTCTGCTCATCATTGCCCTGGTAGTGATATTTGGTATCAAGGACATCCGGAGACAGGTCATCTCCCGACCGGCCTTCGATTTTATGAAGCGGGTGTTGCCGCCGCTGTCGCAAACCGAACGGGAAGCGATGGAGGCGGGCAACGTCTGGTGGGACGGTGAACTGTTCCGCGGCGCCCCGGACTGGAACCAGTTGCACAGCTACCCCAGCAATCGTCTGACCGAGGAGGAGCAGGCGTTCCTCGATGGCCCGGTGAACGAGCTGCTGGCGATGATCGACGACTACCAGATCGTCCGCGACGGCGACATGCCGAAGGAGATGTGGACCTTCCTGCGCAAAGAGAAGTTCTTTGCCCTGATCATCCCTAAATCCTATGGTGGCCTGGAGTTCTCCGCCTACGCCAACTCCACCATCGTGTCTCGTATCGCTACCCGCTCGCTGAGCGTGGCGGTGACCGTGATGGTGCCCAACTCCTTAGGCCCCGGTGAGCTGCTGGCCCACTATGGCACCCAGGAGCAGAAGGATCGCTGGCTGCCGGCTCTGGCCGATGGCACCGAGATCCCCTGTTTTGCCCTGACCGGCCCCACCGCGGGCTCCGATGCGGGCTCCATCCCGGACCAGGGCATCGTCTGCAAGGGCGAGTTCGAGGGCGAAGAGGTGGTGGGGATCCGCCTCACCTGGGACAAGCGTTACATCACCCTGGCACCGGTGGCCACGGTGCTGGGTCTGGCCTTTAAGCTGCGTGACCCGGATGGCCTGCTGGGTGAACAGGAAGACCTGGGGATCACCTGTGCCCTGATCCCCACCTCCCACCCGGGGGTGGAGAACGGCAACCGCCACAACCCGCTGGGCATGGCCTTTATGAACGGCACCACCCGGGGTAACGAGGTCTTCATTCCGCTGGATTGGATCATCGGTGGCGTTGAGTACGCCGGTCGCGGCTGGCGCATGCTGGTGGAGTGTCTCTCCGCCGGGCGTGGGATCTCCCTGCCGGCGCTGGCCACCGCCACCGGCCACATGGCCACCCGCAGCACCAGCGCCTACTGTGGTGTGCGCAGCCAGTTTGGCGTCAACATCGGTGAGTTCGAGGGGGTGCAGGAAGCCCTGGCCCGTATCGCCGGCAACACCTATCTGCTGGAGTCGGCCCGTAAGCTGACCCTGACCGCCATCGACAGCAAACAGAAGCCCTCGGTGGTAACCGCCATCGCCAAGTACCACATGACCGAACTGGGCCGTCAGGTAATTAACGACGCCATGGACATCCAGGCCGGTAAAGGGATCCAGTTAGGAAAGAACAACTACCTGGGCCTGAACTACATCGCCAGCCCGGTCTCCATCACCGTGGAGGGGGCCAACATCCTCACCCGCAACCTGATGATCTTTGGCCAGGGTGCCACCCGCTGTCACCCCTATGTGTTGGCGGAGATGGAGGCGGTAGCCGACAGCGACAGCGATAAGGGCCTGGCCCGCTTCGACAGCCTGCTGATGTCCCACATGGTCTACGCCACCCGCAACGCCGTGGTGTCGCTGTTCCATGGCCTGACCGGCTCGCGCTTTGCCGACAAGCCGGTGGCCGGACCGACCGCGCCCTACTACCAGCAGCTGACCCGACTCTCAGCCAACCTGGCCATCGTCTCTGATCTGGCGATGCTGACCCTGGGGGGCGATCTCAAGCGCCGTGAGATGATCTCGGCCCGCCTGGGTGATGTGCTCAGCCAGCTCTATCTGGCCTCATCCGTGCTGCGTAACTACGAGATGGACGGTCGCCAGCAGGGGGATCTGCCGCTGGTGGAGTACGCCCTGGAGAGCTGTCTGAAAGAGGCCCGCGAGGCACTGGCTCAGGCTCTGCGTAACTTCCCCAACCGCCCGGTGGCCTGGCTGAGCCGCATCCTGGTGATGCCGCTGGGCAACCACCACCATGGCCCCAGCGACGATCAGGCCAAGGCCGTGGTGAAGGCGGTGTCCCAGCCTGGCTGTGTGCGCAATCGCATCACCCACCTGTGCCAACTGCTGGACAGCGATGAGGGTGGCGTTGCCGAGGTTGAGCAGGCGTTCCTGGCCCAGCAGGCCAATGCCCCGCTGTACAAGGCACTGAAGAAAGCCCAGCGTGCTGGTCAGTTGCCTAAGCGTCCGGTGGATGCCGAGCTGCTGACCCTGGCCCAGGAGGCGGAGATCCTCAGCGCCGAGCAGGCCGAGGGGCTACTGGCAGCCCAGGCCCTGGTACGCAAGGCGATCGACGTGGACGAGTTTGCCAAGCTGTAACGGCAATATCGCAAACAAAAACACCGCCTTTTGGCGGTGTTTTTTTATCTGGCCGGGTTTGCGCCTAGCGACGAAAGTCGAGGGTTTCCGGTTGTTCCAGCATCAGCTCGGTGTGGGCGGGCTGGGTCTGGGCCAGCAGCCGGCCCTGGCGGATGGAGTAGCGCACCGGCACCTGGCGGCGCAGGGCGTCGAACTGGCTCTCGGCCGGCAACACCAGCAGGCTCATCGGCTTGCCGACTTCAATGCCATACTCCGACTCCACCTGCAGGGTGCGGGCGCTGTGCTGACCAATCAGCTTGAGGCTGTCGTTGAGCTGGTCGTAGCCCATCATCTGGCACACGTGCATCCCCATATGCAGTACCTGCAGCATGTTGGCGGTACCCAGCGGGTACCAGGGATCGAACACGTCGTCGTGGCCAAAGCAGACGTTGATCCCCGCCGCCAACATCTCCGGCACGCGAGTCACGCCGCGGCGCTTGGGGTAGCTGTCGAAGCGGCCCTGCAGGTGAATGTTCACCAGCGGGTTGGCGACAAAGTTGATGCCGGACATCTTCAGCAGCCGGAACAGCCGCGAGGTGTAGGCGCCGTTGTAGGAGTGCATGGCGGTGGTGTGGCTGGCGGTGACCCGGTGGCCCAGGCCTCGCTCCAGTGCCAGGGTGGCCAGGGTCTCGACAAAGCGCGACTGCTCATCGTCGATCTCATCACAGTGCACGTCCACCAGGGCGTCAAATTCGTCCGCCAGGTTGAACATGTAGTGCAGTGATTCCACTCCGTATTCGCGGGTGAACTCGAAGTGGGGGATCGCCCCAATCACATCGGCGCCCAGCTCCATCGCCTGACGCAGCAGATCCTTGCCATTGGGGAAGGAGAGGATCCCCTCCTGGGGAAAGGCGACGATCTGCAGGGTGACCCAGGGCTTCATCTCGTCGCGCAGGGCGATCATCGCCTTGAGGGCGGTCAGCTCGGGGTCGGACACATCCACGTGGGTGCGGACAAACTGCACGCCGTTGGCGATCTGCCATTTGAGGGTCTGGCGGGCCCGGGCCTGCACATCCTCGATGGTCAGCTGGGCCTTGCGCTCGGCCCAGCGCTCGATCCCCTCGAACAGGGTGCCGGAACGGTTCCAACTGGGCTGGCCGGCGGTCTGGGTGGTGTCCAGATGGATATGCGGCTCGATAAAGGGTGGCACCGCCAGGCCCTGTTCGCCATCGAGCTGCGGCCCTTCGCTATCCACCGCAGCGGTCATTGGCTCGATCGCCTGGATCACCCCGTTGTGCCCCAGGATCTGCCACAGGCCCTCACGGTCGGGTAGGCGTAGGTTGATGATCCGCATGGTTAAGCCCCTTCGCTGTTAACGGTTTGAGCCCTAGTATCCTCCAGACGGCTGAGCAGCACAAAGCTGGCGGCCGCCGCCAGTACCGCGTTGATCGGCACCACGCCGGGCAGCAGGTGACCGGCACCGACGCCAATGGCCACCGCCGCCAGGGCACTCCAGCGCACCGAGGCAAACTGGGCGTTGGCAAAATCGCGGTAACGGGCCCGGTTGAGCAGGTAGTCGGCGATCAGTACACCACCGATGGGTGGAATGGCGGCGGAGAGGAAGGTCAGCCAGCCGACAAAGTTGTGGTAGAGCCACATGGCGAACAGGGTACCGAGCAGGCCGTTGAGCATCGACAGGCTCTTGGCGTCAAAGCCGGTGATGTTGGCAAAGCCCAGGCCGGAGGCGTACAGAGCGTTGTCGTTGGTGGTCCAGATGTTCAGGCCCAGGACGATAATAGCGGGGACCAGCAGCCCCTGCAGCACCATCACCTCGGAGATGTCTGCCTGACCTGTGGCGGCGGCACCGGCCGCGCCGAACAGGAACATCAGCGAGTTGCCGATAAAGAAGGCGATCAGGGTGATCAGCACCGCCGCCTTGGGACTGCGACCGTAGCGGACAAAGTCGGCGGTCAGGGTACCGGCGCTGATAAAGGAACCCACCACCATCGCCAGGGCCAGGTTGAAGTCGATGGGCTCCTCCGGGGTCAGAGCGGCAAAGGCGGACCAGCCGCCGATGCTGTCGCTGGCCAGGTAGACCGAATAGCCTCCCAGTACCGCGATGGCCGGCACCGCAATGGCCGACAGCACCATTAGCGCTGAGATGCCGAAGTAGACGGTGGCGGTCATCGCCAGCCCCGCCACCATTACCAGGATGTGGGCATCGGCGCCGGTGAACTTCTGCACCGGGTAGGCAAACATGGCGACGCCGACCCCAAACCAACCCACCTGGGTGCCACCGAGCAGAGCGGAGGGCAGCCAGGAGCCCTTCACCCCAAAGGAGTAGCGTGCCAGCAGGTGGGTAGAGAGCCCAGTCTTAGCGCCGATGTAGCCCAGCGTGGCGGTGTACGCCCCCAGCAACAGGTTGCCCAGCAGCACCGCCCAGAGAAACTGGCTGAGATCCAGTCCGGTGCCCAAGGCTCCCCCGGTCCACATGCTGGCGGAGAAGAAGGTGAGGCCGAGCATCACCAGGGTGAGGGAAAGGAAGGGCTTTCGGGCGTGGCTGGGAACGGGTTCCAGGCCGTATTCGGTATCCGCCGACATGAGTCCGGGATCTCCTGTGGTGTGAGGGCTGGGCAAATTGCGAGGCAGTCTAGAGCATGCTGAGCTGCGTTCAAGTCGGCGGCTTGCTAATTTCGCCCGGGGTCACGAAACTGGGACAGTGCCAAACCACAAGGAGAGCAAGGATGGGATTTTTGAACGCCCTGATGGGCAACGCCAGTGAGGTCGATCTGGAGGAACTTAAGGAGGAGCTGGAGCCGCTGCTGGCCTCGGAAGAGCAGCTGCAACTGGCCTATAAGGTGGTGCGGGATCTGTTCGTGTTCACCGACAAACGCTTGTTGCTGATCGACAAACAGGGGATGACCGGCAGCAAGGTCAGCTACCACACTGTGCCCTTTAAATCGATCACCAGCTTCCGGGTGGAAACCGCAGGTCGTCTGGACATGGAAGCGGAGCTGAAGATCTGGATCTCCGGCCATAAGGAGCCGATCGAGTGGGAGCTTAAGCGTGGCACCGACGTGGTGGGCATTCAAAAAGCGCTGGCGGAGCTGGTGCTGTAACGGCGTCGGTGGGGCTGGTATCCACCGGCCCCAGGCCGTAGGTTAAGGGCACAGTCCCAAGGGTTTTCAAGAGGTTTGTAGTGTCCCTTCTGTCCGGCTTTCGGCTTGCCAGCTTAAACCTGTTTAACTACCTGGCGCCGCCAGGGGCCTACTACGAGCAGGCCAACATCTACAGTGCGTTGGAGTGGCAGCGCAAACAGGGCTGGTTGCACCGCTACCTGGCGGAACTGGCACCGGACGTGGTGGCGATGCAGGAGGTGTTCAGCCCCAATGCCCTGGCCCAGCAATGCCATGCCCTGGGCCTGACTCACTTCGTTTGCCTGGACCAGGCCAAACAGGACGAGTTTGTCCATTTCTCCCCGCCGGTGGCCTTGGCCAGCCGCTTCCCAATCCGCCAGGCGCGACTGGTGCATCCGGACCCCCGGGTGCTGCAATGGCTGGCGCTGCCGGACTTTGCCTTCAGCCGCCATCCACTCTGGGTGGAGCTGAACCTGCCGGGCTTTGGCCCACTGCAACTGGTGGTGGTGCACCTCAAATCCGCCCGTCCAGACCTGCCCGACCCGCCGCAGGATGACTCGCCGTTGTCGCAATTGTGGCTGAGGCCCCGCCTTGGGCATTGGCATTCCGCCCAGCAACGGGGCCAGGAGGCGGCGGTATTGATGGCCACCCTGGCGCTGCAGGCCCGGCCCGGCCCCCTGGTGGTGCTGGGGGACTTCAACGACCAGCCCCAATCGGAGACCCTGCGGCTGTTCCAACGCAGTCTGCGTCGACCGCTGCTGCCGCCGGGCTGGGGCATGTCGGAGCAGGCACTGGAGGCGCACCTGGCCCAGTGGGCTCTGGCCGACGGATTCGAGCTGGCCAAGGCACAGGGCAGCCGCTCCGCCCCGGTGCCGACCCACTACTGGGGCCCCCACGGCAGTCGGATTGATCATGTGCTTCTGTCGGGGGATTTCGACTCGGCCGCCCCCCAGAGTTTGGCTTCGGTGGCCGATGCCTGGGTGGCGGACCGCCACCTGGTGCGACCGGATGGCGAGGCGGACCGCCAGTGCAGCGATCATGCGGCGGTGGTGATGGACATTGAGGTGCGACACTAGGTACTAGGTACTAGGCACTAGGCACTAGGCACTAGGTACTAGGCACTAGGTACTAGGTACTAGGTACTATGTACTAGGTACTAGGTACTAGGTACTAGGTGCTAGGTGCTAGGTACTAGGTACTAGGTGCTGGTTGCTGGGTGCTGGGTGCTAGGTGTGAGGTGCTGGGTGCTAGGTGCTAGGTGCTAGGCACTGGGTGCTGGGTGCTGGGTGCTAGGTGCTAGGTGCTAGGTGCTAGGCGCTGGGTACTAGGTGCTAGGTGCTAGGTGCTAGGTGCTGGGTGTTAGGTACGAGGTGCTAGGTGCTAGGTGCTAGGTGCTGGGTGCGAGGTGCTGGGTATTAGGTGTTGGGCACTAGGTGCTAGGTGATGGGCGCTAGGTGCTAGGTGCTAGGTGCTAGGTGATGGGTGCTAGGTGCTGGGTATTAGGTGTTGGGCGCTAGGTGCTAGGTGATGGGTACTAGGCGATAGGCGATAGGCGATAGGCGCCAGGTGCTAGGCGCGAGGTGCTGGGTACTGGATTTTGAATGCCAGGTGGTGGGCGGTGAGTACTAGGTATTTTCTTTCCGGGCGAACCAGGCGCCGTAGCGGATCTGGCCGGCCTCGATGCGCTCGGCCAATTCACTAAACTGTGCTGCCTGCAGCTGCAAGGCGGTGGGGGCGGGCAGCCATTCCAGCCGCTGGCGGATCTGAGCAACGAACTGGCGCAGCTCCTGGTGGCAGTCGCGGTAGCGTATCGAGCCAAAGCCCGCTTGTTGGAGCAGGGCCTGGGTCGCCTCCGGGCTGCGGGCACCAGACAGGCACAGGGCCTGGGTCAGGGTGGTGTTGAGGGCGTCGGGCAGTGGCTCGGTCAGCACCATATCACTCAGTCCCAGCCAGGCCCGGGGCTTGAGCACCCGGTAGCATTCCTTCAACACCTGCAGCGGTTGGGCGAAGGTGCTCAGCGCGCATTCACACAGCACCGCATCCATGCTCTGGTCGGCGAGGGGCAGGGTATGGGCGTCGGCCTGCAATTGGGTCAGCTGGGATTGCGGGTCGACCTGGCCAGCATCCAGGGCGATCACCTCACAGCCCAGTTGCTGCTGCAGGCTCAGTGCGGTCTGGCCGGTGCCGGCAGCCAGGTCCAACACCCGGCTGTCGCGGTGAACCAGGCAACCCTGGGCCAGGGTCAGGCTTAGCGCTTCACCACCGGGATGAAACCGGCCCTGCAGCAATTCGTTGAGCCAGGGCAGGCGATAGAGGGCGACGCAGCAGTTCATGGCGGACTCTGATTGATCGACCAGTCGTAATCAAAGTACACCAGCTGGTAGCTATCCGCTTCGGACAATGCCGGTTGCATCTCCGGCGGTGCGATGGCCTGCAGGTAGCGGATCACCGCCTGGTCGTCGTTGTCGTAGTCCAGCCCGAGCTGGTCGCTGCCACGGACAAAATCCTCCTGGTACCAGTCGAAGATCTCCGAAACCCGAACCTGGCGACTGCTATGGTCCACCCGAACCCCGTCGGCCTGACGGAGAAAGTCCCAGCTGGCCTGCTGCAAGGTGGCCTCCATGTCCTCACTGGCGGGCGGAATAGGCCGCAGCGGTGGGCAGCTGGTGCTGGCGCAGTTGAGGACGAAATGCAGCCGGGGCTCCTCGATGCGCTTTAAGATCTTGTCCCGCTCCAGCTTGTACAGGTTGGTGGTCTCGCCCCCCACCTGGATCTGCAGGCTGTAGAAGAAGCCATAGCCCCGCACCAGCTCGACCCGGGCGGTGACATCCTGCACCGACTCCAGCGGCCAGTGGGTCAGCACCGCTTTGATCACCCAGGCGTTGTAGGCGTTGACCCAGTAGGCCAGACGGTCTGCCGGGGTGGGGAAGCGGTCGGGATCACTCTCGGGACTGATCTGAGCCACCTGGCTGAGGTAGCGATCCAGCTCGGCCCGGTCCTCGGGGCTGTCAAACCAGGCCTGGTAGTGTACTCGGCCCTGCTCATCCAGGTAGCGATCCAGCAGTCGGGCAAACGGGGCGTGATCGATGCCCTGGCTGGGCAGGGTGGATTGATGGTCCAGGTTCAACTGGGTATGGCCGGTTAACGTGGCACAGCCGGCCAGTACCAGGGTAGTCAGCATCGCCACCATCAGTTTCATCGGCCACCTCCCAGGCTAATGGGGCCACCCATGGGCAGGGTGGCGTCCCGCAGCGGCGCCAACACCTGCTGCTCCAGTTGGTCACGGTAGAGCAGGTTGTAGGTATCGAAGGGGATCACCCGCTCCCCGTCCGGGTGGACGATGTGAACGCAGCTTTTGCGGATCGAGCGCAGATCGAAGTTATGGGCATCGATGAACTCGACGATCATCACCCGGAACACCTGGCCGTAATCGGTGCTGGCCAAACTGGGCTGTTCAGCCTGGTTGAGCATCTCAGACAGGGCCTCCCCCTGGGAGTGGGGGTTGTGATGGGTAGAGAACAGGTTGAACAGGCTCTGCTGCAACCCGGTTTCCTGCTCGTAGCTGATGGTGTTGCCCGCCGCCTGGATCAGCAGTTCAGGGGTCACCAGCCGGGTCAGCGGGATCAGGTTATTGCCCTGGCGCAGGCCATAAGCCATGGCCACCGCATCGGCGTGGCAGGGCACCGGAATGATGTCCTCGGGGATAAAACGATCGCTTTGGGCCAGCAGGCGACGACGTACCTCAGACAGCGGCAGGCGATCGCGGTCGACCTGGTAGCCGTCCGGGTACTGCTCCAGTCGTCCGGCGGCCTGCACCGGCTGGAACACCACGCCGCGCACGTTGGGCCAGGAGAGGGCATGCTCGACGATGGCACCGAGCTCCTTGTCGTTGACGCCCCGGCGCAGGGTACAGACCAGGTTCACCGGCATGCCGATCTGGGCCAGGGCGCTCAGTGCCCGCTGGCGGGTCTGGGTCAGGTCCTCGCCGCGCAGGGTCAGCAGCGGGCCGCTCTCCAGGCTGTCGAACTGCAGGTAGATCTCCACCTGGTCACGATACTGACTCAGCCGCTCGACAAAGGCCGGATCCCGGGCCAGGCGAACACCGTTGGTGTTCACCATCAGGTGGCCCACCGGCCGGGCCAGCGCGGCATCCAGCACCTCAAAGAACTCCGGATGCAGGGTGGGTTCGCCGCCGGAGATCTGCACCACGTTGGGCTCGCCTTCGTTGGCCACCGCCCGGTCCAGCATCCGCTCAATCTGCGTCAGCGGCCGGTGGCTGAGCCGCTCCGGGCCGGAGTGGGCGTAGCAGGTGGGGCAGCGCAGGTTACAGCGATCGGTGATCTCCACCAGCAGGATGCAGCCATGTTGCTCATGATCCGGGCAGATCCCGCAGTCATAGGGGCAGCCGTAGCGGCTGGGGGTGTTGTAGCAGCGGCTCTGTTCCGGGGTCTTCAGATAGGTCTCTCGACAGGCGCGGTAGTAGGGGATGTCGTCACTGATCAACACCTTCTGTGCGCCGTGCTCGGGGCAGCGCTTGAGCATCCAGACCGCGCCATCCTGGAACACGATCTTGGCATCAACCCGGCGCAGGCAGTGAGGACAGAGCGAGACAGCAGTGTCGTAGAACTGGTAGGGACGTTCGGCGGCCATGGCTGCCTCCTTGTGGCTCAGTGCTAAGGAAGACCGGCGGATCTCCCTTAGGCTTTCATTGCCAAAGGATAGGTGGAGCAGGGCAGGGTCAGTCGACGCTGATAAGCGCCAGTGCCAGCAGGCCGGTGATGGCGCCGACGACCAGGGAGAGTTGGAACTGGTTGCGCTGTTGCGAGCGCAGCAGGCGGGATTTGAGGTAGGCGACCAGGGCCGGGTGGCCCACCAATTGCTCCGGCTTGGTCATAGGGTTGCCCTGGTGGTGCTGGACGATGGTGAACTCCGGCTGTGCCAGGTCGTCATTCCAGCGAGCCTGGATGGCCAGCTCCAGGTTGGCACTACAAAGCTGGATGATCCCATCGGCGTCCGGCGGCCAGATGGTGCCCAGGGTCGGCAGGGAGGAGAGCAGTCGGGCCGCCTCGTGAAAGGCCCCCAGTTGTGCCAGTCGATCCTGTTCGCTTTCCGCCAAGTTGAGGGTAGAGCTTTGCATAACATGCACCTGATGGATAAAAAAATGCATCCTATTTGCAACAAGGTGAACCGCAGCTGAACGGCCCCGGGCTTTTCCCGGGGCGTCGACCAAGGGTGCTGTTATTGCTCGGCAATTAGATCGGGTGCTGCGCTGGCATCAGGGCGCCGGCCATGGTCTCCAGCAGCAGCTCAAACCGCTTGGGCAGGGCCTGGTAGCGCCGCTGCACCCGGTACACCGTCTCCTCCACCGGGTTGGGCAGAGGGTGGATGCGAAGCGCGCTTTGGGGGGCAAAGGCCTGGACGGCGTTGGCGGGCAGCACGGTGAAGCCCAGTCCCCGGGCCACCGGGGCGAGAATGGTGCCGATGTTGTTGCTGAAGGCCCGCAGCGGTAGCGGATCGTCCTGTTCAAACTGGGGGAAATTGGCCCCCAGCAGCAGTCGGGCGTGGTGTTCGCCGTCCGGGTGGCCAACAAAGCCCAGGGATTGCAGGGTCGGCCAATCCACCTCGTGGCAGTGAGACGGGGTCACCAGCAGCAGTTGCTCGCTGGCGAAGGGCTCGCAGCGCAGCTCCGCCAAGGCGCTGGGTCGGGTCATCAACGCCAGGTCCAGCCGTCGTTCCGACAGGTCCCGCTCGATGCCGTCGTTGGGAGCAAAGCGGTAATCCAGGCTGAGACCGGGGTGACTGACCAGTTGCTCCAGTAACAGGGGGTAGAGCTTCAGCCCCAGGCTACCGGGAGAGGCCAGCCGGCAGTGGCCCTGGTAGGGGTCGTCGGTGGCCAGGCTCTGCTCCAGCTGGCTCAGCTGGGCCAGGGATTGACGCCCCTGACGATAAACCTGCTCGCCGGCGTCGGTGAGGCGAAAGCGTTTGCCCTCCCGCTGCAGCAGGTTTTGGCCAAAGTGCTGCTCCAGCTTGCGGATCTGCTGCGATACCCCGGGTTGGGTCATTGCCAGCTTTTCGGCGGTGCGAGTGAAGTGCCCGGTTTCCACCAGGGTGCAGAAGGTTTGCAGCCAGCTGAGATTGACCATAGCCATTCCTTATCAAAGAGACTGACTAGGATTCTAAATCTAAATGATAAAGGGGAACAGCACCGGGGTCTCAACGGCCGGTTTCAGTTCTGGGTCCAGGTAGCGCACCAGGCCCGACCCACGCACTGGCTCTTTTGTTGGCTCGGTGGCGATCACCACCACATCTTTGGCGTCGGTGTACCAGCTGATCACGAAACGGCTGTGGCTGGAGCGGTCACACTGGATGAGGCAACGCACCAGGGAGGGCAGAAAATCGGGCGGGATCAGCAGCGGTACGCGTCGACGATAGGGGCCGATGGTGCCGAGCAGCCCCTCCTCCAGCAGGGAGAGAGACCATGGGGGGTGAGCGCAATCCAACTGCAGCAACACGACACTTCCTTGTCATTGGGGTCAGGCCGGGCAGGATATCGGACTCAACTGAACCGCGGCTGTACCTTGTAAGCGGTTGTTGCCTGAGCGCAGGCTGATGAGTGAGATGGGGTGGGCGAAGTGGGGCTGAAGGTTCAGTCAATAATAAAAAGAGGAAGCCGGGGCTTCCTCTTTTTGTACTCAGGGCCGTGGTTACTGCGGGCAGGTCAGGGTGGCGGGCTGCTCGCTGCCGGGCAGCAGCAGCACCTCACCGAAGCTCAGCTTAGCGGCGGCCTGGCTGCTTAAACCGAAGGGCGAGAACACCCGGGCCAGGTTGATGCCCTGCTCGGCAAAGCAGTGCAGATCCACGGTGACCGTGGTCCATTCAGTGCCCTTAAGCTGCGGTGCGATGTCGATGCCACGGCGGACGCCCTCCTCGCTGAGCATGCTCAACTGCAGCGGCTGGGTGAGGGGCGCATCGGCCTTCACCTCGACACTGAGGCGGCCATTGGCCTCACTGAAGGCGCGCAGGTCGACCGGGAAGTTGCCCTGCAGGCTGACGATGCCGTTGCCCTTGCCATCGAACACCACCCGGCGGGCGTCTTCCTGGATCACCCGGTCGATGGTACGGATGGCCACCGAGCCGTGGCTCTGCACGTTAGAGGTGATCGCCTCGGCATCCAGGTTATCGCCTGCCAGGGTACCAATCACCATGTGCCAGGGGTCTTTCACCCCTTGCTGGAACAGCGGGCGCGGTGCCAGCAGGCTGGCATCGTAGCCACTGTCCTCGGACAGGTCATTGGCCAGGGTGCTGGGCTGGCCATACTTCAGGCCGAAGCCGTAGGGCAGCAGCGGGGTTTCCCGATCATCGTAGAAGTTCACCACCGCCTGCTGTGGCGTGGCCGGCCAGGAGAAGGGCAGGGTGCCGTGGAAGTCGTAACGGACTGCGCCCTGGGCATCGGTAAACAGCACATCGGCAACGCCGGCGCCCTCGGTGCCAGGCAGCCACACCGCGACAAAGGCGTCGGAGGCATTGAATTCCGGGTTCACCCACAGCGGACGGCCACTGATGAACAGTGACACCACCGGGATCCCCTGAGCCTGGAGCGACTGGAGCAGCGCCAGGTCGCGCTTGTCACCGCGCTGGTACTCCAGGTTATCGATGTCGCCGTTGCCCTCGGCGTAAGGGTCCTCGCCGAACACTACGATGGCGACATCGGGCTGCTCAGCGGCATCGAACAGGCCGTCCGGGCGCAGCAGGGTGCGGCCGCCGCTGGCCTGGACCACCTCGTTGATGCCGTCATAGATGGAGCTGCCACCGGGGAAGTCGCTGTTCTGGTTGCCGGTGCCTTGCCAGGTGATGGACCAGCCGCCGGATTGCTTGCCGATGTTGTCGGCGCCGTCACCGGCCACCAGCACGGTTTGACCCGGCTTGAGCGGCAGCAGCTGATCGTTGTTCTTGAGCAATACCAGGGACTCACGTACCGCCTGGCGGGCCACGGCCCGGTGATCGGCGTGGCCGATAAGCTCGGTGCGACCGGACAGGGGACGGTTGGCCGGGCTGGGCTTGTCAAACAGGCCGGCGCGGAACTTAACCCGCAGGATCCGGCTGACCGCATCGTCGATCCGAGCCTGGCTGATCTCACCGTTACGAACCTGCTCGATGGTGTTGTAGTACAGCGGCTTCCAGGCGTCGGTCGGAACCATAAAGATATCCAGACCGGCGTTGATCGCCTGCGGGCAGGAGTCGTTGCGGCAGCCGGCGATCTGGCCGTGGCCATTCCAATCGCCCACCACCAGACCATCAAAGCCCATGCGGGTCTTGAGTACGTCGGTCAGCAGGTACTCATCGCCGTGGATCTTCTTGCCGTGCCAGCTGTTAAAGGAGGCCATCACCGTTTGCGCCCCGGCGGTCAGGCCGCCGACGTAGCCCTGGGCGTGGATGTCGAACAGCTTCTGTTCGCTGGACAGGTTGTTGCCCTGGTCCTCGCCAAACTCGGTGCCGCCATCGCCGAGGAAGTGCTTCACGGTGGAGACCACCCGTTGATCAGACAGGAAGTCCTGGTCGAAGCGGCCCTGCAGACCTTCGACGATGGCGCGGGAGTAGTCGCGCACCACCGCCGGGTCTTCGGCGTAGCTTTCATAGGTGCGACCCCAGCGGTCGTCCTCCACCACGGCGACGGTGGGGGCGAACACCCAGTCGATACCGGTAGCCATCACCTCCTTGGCGGTGATGGCAGCGATCTGTTCGATCAGCGCCGGGTTGCGGGCCGCACCCAGGCCGATGTTGTGAGGAAACAGGGTGGCGCCAATCACGTTGTTGTGGCCGTGCACCGCATCCGTACCCCACATGGTGGGGATGGCGATGCCGTCCTCGCTGTCGTCCATTGAGGCCTGGTACATCGCCTCAGCCAGGGCGATCCAGTCGGCGGGGGTGGCGTGTTTGTCGTTGTTGGGGAAGGCACCGCCGCCGTTGAGGTAGGAGCCAAAGCCATACTTGCGCATGTCCTCGACGGTAAAGTCACGGATCTCCGGCTGGATCATCTGCGCGACCTTCTGCTCCAGGGTCATCTGGGCCAACAGTGACGCGACCTGCTGTTCGATGGCCGGATCGTTCTGTCCGGGGATCGCCAGTTGCGGCCAGATCTCGATGTTCTTGCTCGGCGGCGTGTCCACATTGCCTGACTCTGTTGCCGAGACAGCTTGCTTGTCGGTGCCGCTGCAGGCCGCCAACAGGGCGGCTGAAACCAATACGCTGCTGCGAAGTAACCCCGTCACGGGGCGTGTTGCGTGATCCATGCGTTTCCTCTTTATCCTTTCACCACATCGTCTCGTTCAAATCACCGGCAAGGGGATCGAGCTGCTGAGCCGAAATTCACAAGTGATTATTATGATTGACGATCTGGGACTGCTTTATTAGTTTGTGAAAGCGCTTACATTTTTGCCAGTGGAGCGAACCGGTGTCAATAGGCCAATGGCGGTTGTCGGCTCGGTTTTTACAGCGTCAAACCCTGGCATCAACGAAGGCAGCCCGAACGGGTCGCTTCAACGTATAGCAAGAGCCGGGTGTGTGCTTGCTGCCGGGCCTTGGTCAGTGGCTAGGCAAGGGTGCCAAACACCGGTTTAGTAAGGCGGTGGCCGAGGCTGCCATCTATTGTTATTTCTATTTAAATCATAATCTTGGCTTCAGGTTGGCTGTGTTACCATGGCCCCGAAGCAGACCCAACAGGAAACGCATTCTATGGCCACGATCTACGATGTATCGGTGATGGCGGGGGTGTCACTGGCGACCGTATCGCGGGTGGTGAACAACAACGCCAAGGTCAGTGAGAAGACCCGCAAGAAGGTGCTCGCCGCAATGGAGGCACTGGACTACCGTCCCAACGCGATTGCCCGGTCACTGGCTTCCAGTCGCTCCAACAGCGTTGGGGTGCTGGTGTCGCAACTGGATGGCCCCTACCACGGGCCGATGATGTCGATGATCGAGAGCGTGCTGCGCGACGCGGGAAAGCACGTGATCTTCGCCGCCGGCCGCTCCGACGAGGAGCGGGAGCGCGCCTCGGTCTCTTTTCTGCAAGACCGGGGCTGCGATGCCCTGGTGCTCGACATCGAAGCGGTGAGCGATGATTACCTGGTTGAGCTGGCCAAGGGTCAGACGCCCATTGTGCTGATCAACCGCTATGTCGAGCCGATCGAAGACCGCTGCATCTACCTGGACAATGAGCAGGGCGGTTACCTGGCGACTGAGCACCTGATCAAGCTGGGCCATCGCTCCATCGCCTGCATCTCCGGCCCGCTCTACAAGCTTGATGCCCGTCAACGCCTGGCAGGGCACAAACGAGCCCTGGCCGAGGCGGGGCTGCAGTTTGACCCGCGACTGTGCGTGGAGGGTAACTTCGATCAGCGCAGCGGCCGGGAAGGGGTGAATAGGTTGCTCGAGCAGAAGCGGCCCTTTACCGCCCTCGTTTGCGCCAACGATCGTATGGCCTCCGGCGCCATCGCCGGCTGCATGGCGCAAGGGCTGAGTGTGCCTGCGGATCTGTCGGTGATGGGCTACGACGACTTCCCAGTGCCGGAATACATCACCCCTAAACTCAGCTCGGTCAGCAATCCTATCCATGAGATGGGCAAGATGGCCGCCAACTGGGTGTTGCAGCACGTCTACCAACTTGAGGGGGCCCCGTTGGCTCGCCGTTTTGAGCCTGTGCTCAAGGCCAAGGAGTCCACCGGGATGAATCGCTAGTTTCGAGCGTTATCCTTAATCCGCATCCGTAAGGCCGGGCCTATGGCCCGGCCTTTGTGATCCTGCAGCGATATTGTCTGCGCCACCGGCCACGCTTCAGACGTAAAAAAGCCGCTGTTATGACAGCGGCTTTTGCGTTCTTTACCCGACTGTTACCAGGTGTAGCGGGTACCGATGGCGTAGCGGGCCTCGTTGTTCTGGGCCAGCAGCAGCTGCTCCTGGTAGCGGCCGTGGATCCGCATGTCCTCCTCGAGGATGTTGATCCCCTCGGCAAACACCACCCAGCGTTCGGTGAGCTGATAGCTGGCGCTGAAGTCCAACTGGCCGTAGGCCTCGGTGAACTGCGGGGCCGGACCACCGGACTCCGCTTGACCCGTGGCGGACAGGAACTCGTCGCGCCAGTTGTAGGCCAGGCGAGCCTGGAAGCCGTGCTTGTCGTAGAACACGGTGAAGTTGGCAGAGTCACTCAGCCCCGGCAGGGCAAACTGCTCGTCGACGCGTTCGACGTCGTAACTGGTGTCGCCGGAGACAAAGGTCGCGTTAGCAGCAACACCAAAACCACTCTCGCCGAACATGTGCTGGATGGCCACCTCCCAGCCGCGGACACTGAGATCCTCGACGTTGTTGGGGCGGCTGATCAGCCACTCCGCCACCGGGTCATCGGGGTTGGCGACGATGTTGCCATTGCCGTCGCCGTAACCGTTGGCAATCAGCCAGTCGAACACGGCGTAGTCACTCGGGGTGCCACCGGCGGCGATGATCTCCGAGCGAGCCTGCTCGGCCGCCGCACCCAGGTAGGGATCGCGGATGTGGTCGTAGAAGGCGCTGTCGATGGTGTTGACCAGGAAGTTCTCCACGTACTTGGCGAACCAGCCCGCCGACACGTAGCTGCCGACGTTGTAGTAGTACTCGAACGACAGGTCGAAGTTGTCGGACTTGTAGGGGCTGAGCTGGGTATTGCCGGCAAAGCCGGTGCGCGAGCCTACCTTGGGCTGGGAACCCAGTGAGGTGGTGGCACGCATCGCATCCAGGCTGGGACGGGTCATGGTCTTGCTGTAGGAGGCCCGCGCCACCAGGTCATGGGTCAGGTCCAGCTTGGCGTCGATGCTGGGCAGGAACTCCTTGTAGCTGTGGGTTTCGTTGCTGTAGGTGGCGTCATCGGCGTAGACGGTCACCCACTCGGTGGGGGTCAGCCATTTGATGTAGCTGGCCTCCTGCTGCAGGCTGCGCGCGTCCACATCGGTCTGCTCATAGCGCAGGCCCGCCACCACATCCAATGGCATGCCATTGAACTCGCTCTCAATGTTGAACTGGATGTAGGCAGAGGTGGTTTTCTCTTCGATGAAGTGATCGTCGGTGAACGGCGCTGCAACGTATTCCACCCCGTACTCGTTCTCGGCCCAGCCCACCATGGTGTCGAAGTCATAGGTGTAGTAGTAGGGGATGAGGATATCGCTGCCGCCGCCGCTGAAGCCGCCAAGGAAGTCGCCGCCCAGCCCGGCGTATTGCATCATGTGCGCCACCGCCCCCTTGTTGCCATACCAGCTGGCGTGCTCCTGGTGGTAGCTGCCCTGGGCACGGGTATCGAAGGTGGTGTGGGCCAGACCGAAGTCGATGGAGGCCAGCGAGTCGTGGCTGTCATTGATCAGGGTGCCGTCAAACTGGAACTGGGTGACCTCGGTTTCGTTCTTGCCGGCAACAATGCCGGAGAACAGGGTGGCGTAATCCTCCGGCTGCAGGTGCGGTCCGCCATTGGGGTTCAGGTTGACGAAGTTGGCCCCCATGATAGGGATCTGGGTGTTGCTGACGTCGTAGGTCTTGTCGGCAATGTTCAGCGCGCCGGCGATAAAGAAGTGGGCCGAGGTGCTGTTGCCCAGTGACCCCTCAGAGGTGGCGGTGGAGTTGTGGGCATCAAAGCGCAGGGTGAGCAGTTCGGTGGCCTGCCACTCCACGTTGAAACCCAGCGACTTGTTTTCGTTCTCGCTGCCGGACTGGGTCATGGTGCCGGAGTAGTCGCCGCCCACTTCGGTAACGTTCACAAAGGTGCCGTTCTCATTAATGGTGGCGCTGGTGGCGCTGCCCGGGCCATCGAACCACAAGCCCCAGGAATCGTTGATGCCACTGTCGCGCAGGCGCGAGTAGGTGTAATCCGTGGTAAAGGTCAGGGTGTCGGTGGGGGCGTACTGGAACACCACCTGGGCATTGGCCCGCTCACGCTCGACGTCGGTGATGTTAAAGCCAACATTACGGGCGTAGAAGGTGTTGCCGTAGGGGTTCTGGTTGTTGTCGGTGACATCGGCATTGGGGTTCATGTCGCCGTGGATGTTCTGCCGCCAGCCGTCGATGGTGGCGGAGGTGCTGCGGAAGTCGCGCTCCTGGTAGGAGGCGGACACGCCCAGGCCGATCTTGCGGTCCAGGAACACGTTGCTGAAGATCCCGGAGAACTCCGGGGTGATGTCATCGCCGTTGACCACACTGGTGTCGTGCAGTCCTTTGGCGCCAAAGCTGGCAACCAGGCCGTCCTGCTGCAGCGGACGAGCGGTTTGGATGTTGATGGTGGAGCCAATACCGCCGGAGGTGACGTTGGCCTTACCGGTCTTGGAGATCTCAACCGCGCTGACGCTCTCCGAGGCGATGTTGGCGAACTCGAACGATCGGGTGGAGACGCTGTTGGCCTGTGCCGTGGGCATCAGGCGATTGTTGAGCATCACCAGGTTAAAGTCCGGGCCGAAGCCACGCACCGTGACCTTACTGCCCTCACCATTGTTGCGGTCGATGGAGACACCGGAGATCCGCTGCAGAGACTCAGCCAGGTTGGTATCAGGGAACTTACCGATATCCTCTGCGGTGATCACGTCCACCACACCATCAGAGTCGCGCTTGATGTCCATGGATTTGATCAGGCTGTCGCGCATGCCGCGAACAACAATGGTTTCAACCTTATCTTGTTGGGCCGCGCCAGGGTCGTCGGCGGCGATGGCGTGAGTGGTAAAGCCCAGGCCCAAGGCCAGGGCCAGACTGCTAGCAACCTTTGTTTTTTTGAAATCTTTGGAGTCCATCATGATTCCCGTCAGGCTTATTGTTGAAGCCGCTATCGCGGCCCTTTTTTGTCACTGGATCAGGCAGCGCATTTCCATATCTGGACCCGATTCAAAAGTCCATGTAAGCGCTTACACGGGACATTAAAAAACAATAAATATATTGTCAACAAACGACAGTGTGACTGTCACATTTAGGTGGGAACGGTTGAATTTACCCTGCCGGTTGGTCTTTCGTTTTGCCACGGATTGGCTTATTGGTGGAGTCCGTCTCTTTGCGTTGAAGTTTCTTTCTTTTCAGCTTGAATTGGCGGGATTTTGCACAGGGTAAATAGGGCATTCCCGCCAATATGAATGAACAACTTCAACCCGTATTGATCGACATCATTAATTCGATAGTGACTTTAAGCGCGGGTATAGGACGGCATGCTGTTGGTATTGTGCGTGTGTGCATTGAGCAGGGGAGTGCCCCAGTTTGGGCCTGACACTTTTGCCGGTAATGCCCGTAATGCCAGAAAAGCCTGTCTGGCAATCTTTGCTTATATCGCTTTGGCGCTGCCTATTTATAATTAACCGGAGTGAACCTATTAACCGCAGTTAATACTGGTTGGTTTGAGTTGTAAGTGGATTTATGTGTCATCCATTCAAGCTAACTTTGCAGTGATGACTTATTTAAAGGTGTTTGCGAGTTAAATCTTGGCTATTATGTTTTCGCGCCCTATTCAATGGGCTGGTGGTGGGAAAGCAACGCAGCAGGCACTAGGCGAGAGAGATAGAGATAGCGATAGAGATAGAGAGGGCAGGGCGTGGCCAAAACAAGGGGGAACCCTAACCCATAAGGGTGATGCTGACCTGAATGGGTCTGGCTGGCTTGAGCGTTACACAGTGGTATCGAACCAAGCTGATAGCTGGCTTTTGCTCCGAGCGCGAAAAGGCGCCAGTGAAGGAGGATTCCACTGGCGCCGAAGCAAGGGTTACTCGTACTCGGAGGCGTAGGTCTCGGCGTAGGAGTGTGAGTACAGCTCAAACAGGTTACCGAAGGGGTCTTCCAGGTAGACCATCTTGGCCGGCTTGCTGTCGTCTTCCGGGTGGTAGCGCATCACCTCCATCCGCTGTTTGCCGCCGTACTTCAGGGTCTTCTCGATTACCCCTTCAAAGTCCTTAGTCTCCAGGCTGAAGTGGAAGATACCGATGCGGTTGAAATCCACCTCGTGGCGTGGCTGGCGGTGCTTCATCTCGAACAGCTCCACACCGATGCCGTCACTGGTGACCAGGTGGGCGATGTTGAAGCTGTCAAAGCCCTCACCAAACACGGCGATGCACATGCGGCCGATGGCGGTTTTGCGCTCTTCCAGCACCTCGCTCTTGCCCATCACCACTTCCAGGCCCAGGGCCTGGGTGTAAAACTCGATGGCCTGGTCCATGTCGCTGACCATAATGCCTACGTGACTCATCTTCATAATCTGCTCCTGCTCTGGCTATATTGGATTTGGCTGGATTTGGCTGGACACCAGCGTGTCCGTTGTCGATGTGGAGCAGTATAGGGCGGCAATCTAATCACCTGAAATTATCACTGGTGATTTATATGATTTCGTTTTGTTATGAATTGGCCGAGCCAGCCAGCGGCATTGCGATGGGCGTCATGACGGCTTTACGCCGGTGCAGGACGCTGCCATGGGGCGGGGTTGTATTGGCCAGGCGTTGTCGCTACATTTAGTTGCAAGTGAAACTAAATGGGTCTAGAGGATGGAGCCATGAACGAGACGCTGAGTTACCTGCACGGATTTGGCAACGAGCATGAGACAGAGGCACTCCCCGGTGCGCTGCCCCAGGGCCAGTTCTCCCCCCAGCGCTGCCCCTACGGCTTATACGCGGAGCAGTTCTCCAGCACTGCCTTTACCGCCCCTCGCGCAGCCAACCGGCGCAGCTGGACCTACCGGATCCGCCCCTCCATCGTCATGGGGGAGTATCAGCCGATCCCCCACGAGCACTGGTGTACTGCGCCTCAGCAAGGCGTGGCGGTGCCGCCCAACGTGATGCGCTGGGATCCGCTGCCACTGGACGACCAGCCGATGGATTTTGTCTCCGGCATGGTGACCATGGCGGTAAACGGCGATGCCAAGGCCCAGCACGGGGTGGGGATCCACGTCTACCGGGCCAACGTGGGGATGGGCGACAGCGCCTTCTACAACGCCGACGGTGAGATGCTGTTGGTGCCGCAGCAGGGCCTGTTGTTAGCGACCACCGAGCTTGGCCGCTTGCAGGTGGGACCGGGGGAGATCCTGGTGATCCCCCGTGGCATCAAGTTCCGCATCGACCCGCTGGACGGGCCGATCCGCGGCTACGTCTGCGAGAACTACGGTGCCCCCTTTATCCTGCCAGAGCGCGGCCCGGTGGGGGCCAATGGTTACGCCAACGACCGGGATTTCCAGTACCCGGTGGCCTGGTTCGAGGACAAGGAGACCCCGCATCGACTGATCACCAAGTTCTGCGGCGGTTTTCACCAGGCGATGTTGGGTCACTCTCCCTTTGATGTGGTGGCCTGGACCGGCAACAGCGCCCCTTACAAGTACGAGCTGGCCCGCTTCAACGTGATGAACACGGTCAGCTTCGATCACCCGGACCCCTCTATCTTTACCGTGCTGACCAGCCCCAGCGATACCGAAGGCTGGGCCAACCTGGATTTTGTTATCTTCCCACCGCGCTGGATGGTGGCGGAGAACACCTTCCGGCCGCCCTGGTATCACCGCAACATCATGAGCGAGTTCATGGGGCTGATCGAGGGCAGTTACGATGCCAAAGAGAGCGGCTTTGAACCCGGTGGCATGAGCCTGCACAACTGCATGACCCCCCATGGGCCGGAGGCGGCGGTGTTTGAGAAGGCGACCAAGGTCGAGTTGGCGCCCCAGCGCTATGAGGACACCATGGCCTTTATGTTCGAATCCCGCTACGCCATTGAGCCAACCCCCTATGCCCAACGCTGCCCCCAGCGCCAGCAAGACTACCTGCGCTGTTGGGATGGCCTGAAGAAACACTTTAATGGACAGGCTTAAGCCTAAGAGAAGGACGCTATGTACCAGTTAAACGAAACCCACGATCCCGCCCTGCGCAGTTGGGTCGCGGGGGCCAATCGCCCCGACGGCGATTTCCCTATTCAGAACCTGCCGTTCGCTTCCTTGCGCCCGATGGGCAGCAACCAGGCGTTTCGCGGTGCCGTGGCGATTGGCGATCATGCCCTGGATCTGGCCGCGGCCCTGGCTGCCGGGGTGTTTGATGCCGAGCTGGAGCCGGTGGTGCGCGCCGCCGCTCAGCCCAAGCTGAACGGGTTTATGGCGCTGGGCCCCGAGGCCTGGTCGGCCCTGCGTCTGGCCCTGTCCCGCTTGCTGCGCGAGGGCACTCCCCAGCAGGCGGCGCTGGCTCCCTGCCTGTTGCCGCTGAGCGAGGTGGAGTACCAGCTGGCCCACAACATCGGTGACTACACTGACTTCTACACCTCAGTCCACCACGCCACCGCCGTCGGCCGTCTGTTCCGTCCGGATAACCCGTTACTGCCCAACTACAAGTGGGTACCCATCGGTTACCACGGTCGGGCTTCTTCGGTGGACGTTTCCGGTCAAACCTTCCACCGTCCCTGCGGTCAGCTCAAGGCACCGGATGCGGCCGAGCCCAGCTTCGGCCCCTGCAAGCGTCTGGACTACGAACTGGAGCTGGGGATCATCATCGGTAAAGGCAATCCCCTGGGCCAGCCCATCGCCATTGAGCAGGCAGAGCAGCACGTATTCGGCGTCTGCGTGTTCAACGACTGGTCGGCCCGGGATATCCAGGCCTGGGAGTACCAGCCGCTGGGCCCCTTCCTGTCGAAAAGCTTCGCCTCCACCGTCTCCCCCTGGATCGTCACCCTGGAGGCACTGGTGCCGTTTCGGGCCGGATTTGTGCGTGACGCCAGCGACCCGCAGCCGCTGCCCTACCTTGACAGCGACCACAACCGCCAGGCCGGCGCGCTGGATATCCAACTGGAGTGTCTGCTGCAGACCGGCGCCATGGCCGAGCGGGGCGAATCCGCCACCCGCCTGTCCACCTCCAGCTTCCGCCACTCCTACTGGACCGTGGCGCAGATGGTGACCCACCACACGGTCAACGGCTGCAACCTCCAGCCCGGTGATCTGTTTGGCTCCGGCACCCAGTCCGGCCCGAAACCGGAGGAGGCCGGCTCGCTGCTGGAGCTGTCGGCGGGGGGCAAGCAGGCCATCACCCTGGCCAACGGCGAGCAGCGCACCTTCCTTGAGGACGGCGACACCGTGGTGATGCGGGCCCATTGCCAGCGCGAAGGCGTGGTTCGCATCGGCTTTGGTGAGGTGGTCTCCACCGTGCTGCCCGCCAAGGCATAACCCATGTTGAACCCCCAAGAGGGCGCCCGTGGCGCCCTCAGGTTGCAGGAGTGTCAGGGATGAAACTGTACGGCTACTTTCGCTCTTCGGCGGCCTACCGGGTGCGCATTGCGCTGAATTTGAAGGGATTGGATTACCAGTCGGTGCCGGTGAACCTGCTCAAGGGGGAGCAGCGTGAAGCGGCCTATCGTGAGCTTAATCCGCAGCAACTGGTGCCGCTGCTGGAGCTTGAGGACGGCACCAGGCTAAGCCAGTCCGGTGCCATCCTGGGTTACCTGGAGCAGGTCTATCCGCAAACCCCACTGTTGCCCCGGGACCCGTTGCAAGTGGCCCAGATCCAGGCGCTGTGCCAGGTGATCGGCAGCGACATCCACCCCATCTGCAACCTGCGGGTGCTCAAGTACCTGGTGGGCGAGCTGCAAACGGAGGAGGAGGGCAAGCTGGCCTGGATCCGCCACTGGATAGGCCAGGGCTTTGCCGCCCTGGAGCAGCAGGTGGCGGGAAATCCGCTGGTGAAACCCGACCAGCCCAACTTGTTCCATGTCTATCTGGTACCGCAGATCTTCAACGCCCTGCGGTTCGGCGTGGATATGGCCGACTACCCCAGCCTGATGGCCTGTTACCAGGCCTGCAACCAGCTGCCCGCCTTTATCGACGCTCAGCCGGCCAACCAGGCCGACGCAACCTGAATCAGATGGCGCAGGGATCGCCCCTCTGCGCCATCTCCACCTTGCGCATCGGCATGTCGTCGACCCATCCGGCCACTTTCTGCCAATCGGTGGCACCCTGCCAGCGGTGTTTGATGCCGCCATCCTTGCCAATCAGCACCGCGTTGTGCTGCGCTTCATCCAACTGGTAACGATCCATCAGCGCTTCGGTGTCCTGGGCTAACACCAGATCGTGGGGGTGTACGATCCCCTTTGGCGTCAGCACCATCAGGTGGATCTGCCGATCCTCAAGCTGACATTCGTGCATCGCCGCTTGCAGCAGGAATTGGTCGACCTGATCGTCCAGCTGCGGCGCAAAGTACACAATGGTGCGATGGTTCCAGTGATGGGAGTCGACGGGGTAGGCCAGCAGCGCAGGAATGCCCAGGGCCAACATCAAGGGGAGCAGGATCTTCATGGCAACACCTCCGTACAAGTCCAGTGTATACGCCCGGGGGCGCCGAAGAGCTCATAAGGAGAACAGGATGAGAATCACCGGAATGTTGTTGGCGATGCTGTTGAGCGTGGTTGTGTTGCTGCTGCCACATCCGTCGCAGGCTGAACAGTGGTTGAGCCCCCAGTTGCAGGAGCATCCGCTGGTGGGGCAGGTGATCCGCACCCGCGATGGGGCGGTGCTAAGCCAGTCCGAACTGGTGCTGGCGCTGGCGCCGGTACCTTATGTGTTGCTGGGTGAGAAGCACGACAACGCCGATCATCACCAGTTGCAGCAGCAGTTGATCCGTCAATTGACCAATGCCCAGCGTCCGCTGGTGCTGGAGATGCTGGCCGAGGGGCAGGGGGTGGTCGCGGGCCAGCTGACGGCGCAGGCCGATGAGCCGTCAATACGCCAGGCGCTGTCCTGGCCCGAGCGCGGCTGGCCCTGGCCCAACTACGGGGGCCAGATCCAGGCCGCTCTGGCCCAGGGCGGTGGTGTCGAGGGGGCCAACCTGTCCCGCGACGAGATCATGACCCTGATGCAGGATCCGACGGCTGAGCTGGCGCCCCGGCTGGCCAGTACCGACCAGATCCTGCCCCGGGTGGAGGCCGACTTTATCGAGGTGCTTTATGAGCAACACTGCGAGGTGATGCCCCGGGAGCAGCTCGGTGGCATGGCGCGGGTACAGGTGGCCCGGGATGCCAGTATGGCAGCGGCGCTGATGCGCCATGGCGAAGGTGGGGTGCTGCTGGCTGGCGGTTTCCATGTGGTTAAGCCCACCGGGGTACCGGCCCACCTGGCCCTGGCTGAGCAACCCAGCGTTAGCGTACTGATGTTGGAGGTGGCGGAGGACCTGGCGGCCTGGCAGGCCTACGGCGACGATCTGGCGCGGGATTTTGATTACCTCTACTTCACCCCCCGGGCCGAGGAGGTGGATTACTGCGCGGCGCTGAAAGAGAAGCATGGCCACACCGATTAGAGTCGAACGAGGCGCAATAACTGAGGTTTTATACAGTGTTTCTATTGCGCCGTAATACCCGCTTCAGTACCCTTTGAAGCCTTGATACCCAAACGCTTTCCCCCATGTCCCGACTCTACATCGCCGAGAAGCCCAGCCTCGGCCGCGCCATTGCCGCCGTGCTGCCCAAGCCCCACAAAAAGGGCGAGGGCTACATCGAGCTTGGCAACGGCGACACCGTCACCTGGTGCGTCGGCCACCTGCTGGAGCAGGTGGAGCCGGAGCACTACGATGCCAAGTACAAGACCTGGCGGTTGGAGCACCTGCCCATCGAGGTCGACCAGTGGCAACTGAAAGCCCGTCGAGGCATGGCCAAGCAGCTGGCCACCATCAAGCGACTGATGAAGCAGGCCAGTGAACTGGTGCACGCCGGCGATCCGGACCGGGAGGGGCAACTGCTGGTGGACGAGGTGATCGACCACCTGGGCGGTGCGGCCGCCCGACAGGGGGTGAAGCGGTTGCTGATCGCCGATCTCAACCCGGCGGCGGTCACCCGGGCCCTGGGCCAACTGAAGGACAACCGGGACTACGCGCCCCTGTCCCAATCCGCTCTGGCCCGCAGCCGGGCCGATTGGCTCTATGGCATGAACCTGACCCGGGCCTACACCCTGTTGGGGCAGAAGGCCGGCTACCGTGGGGTGCTGTCGGTGGGGCGGGTGCAGACCCCGGTACTGGGGCTGGTGGTGCGTCGCGATGCGGAGATCGCCGCATTTGAACCGCGCCCCTTCTACCAGTTGGATGCCCTGATTGAGCATCCCAAGGGCACCATTGCGGCGCGCTGGCAGCCCAGCGAGGCCTGTGCCCAATGGCAGGATGACGAGGGCAGGCTGTTGTCGCGCAAGCTGGTGGAACACGTGGCGGGGCGGATCCAGGGTCAGCCGGCCCAGGTGACCGACTCGCAACACAAGGAGAAGCCCCAGGGGGCGCCGCTGCCTTACTCCTTGTCGGCACTGCAGATCGACGCGGCCAAGCGGTTCGGTATGTCCGCCAGTGAGGTGCTGGCCTGCGCCCAGAAACTGTATGAAGGCCACCAACTGATCACCTACCCCCGCTCCGATTGTCGCTACCTGCCCAAGGGCCATTGGCAGGAGGCCAAGGCGGTCAGCGACGCTATCGCGGCCACCGATCCCAGCCTGACCGAGGCGGTGGCTGGGGCGGATCTCAGCCTCAAGAGCCGGGCCTTCAATGACGCTAAGGTGGGGGCGCACCACGCCATTATTCCCACCCCCAAATCGGGCAAGCTGGCCTCGTTATCGGCCAAAGAGGCCAAGGTTTACCAGCTGATCGCCCGGCAGTACCTGATGCAGTTCTACCCGGCGGCGCGCTACGCCGAGTCCCGGCTGGCGTTTGAGATCGCCGGCGGTCAGTTCGTCGCCAAGGGGCGGGTGCTGACCGCGCCGGGCTGGCGGGCGCTGCTGGGCCGCCCTGATCGCAACGACCGCAGTGAGCTTAATGAGGGGCAGGGGGGTGATCCCAGCACGGTTTTGCCTCGTTTGCAGGTCGGCGAGCAGTGGCCCTGTGTCGATAGCCGCATCAAGGACTGCATGACCGAGCCCCCCAAGGCCTTCACCGAGGCCAGCCTGCTGCAGGCGATGACCGGCATCGCCCGCTTTGTCCAGGACGCCAGCCTCAAGGGGATCCTCAAGGAAACCGATGGACTGGGCACCGAGGCCACCCGAGCCGGCATCATCGAGCTGCTGTTTAAGCGCGGCTTCCTGTTGCGCCAGGGCAAGGCGATCCACAGCAGCGACGCCGGTAAAGGCTTGATCGGGGCGCTGCCGGAGCAGGCCACCTACCCGGACATGACTGCACGCTGGGAGCACGAACTGCAGGCGATGGCGGAGCGCCAGCGCAGCTACAGCCCCTTTATGGCGGATCTGACCGGTCAGATCGCCCAGCTGGTGGACCAGGTGCGCACCGCGCCGCCGCCCAGCAGCCTGGCTGGGCTGAAAAGCGCGCCGCCCCGTCGACGTCGCAGGGGCAAGACCGGCGCCAGCCGCAGTGGCGCAGGCACACGCCGTCCGCGTAGCCGGGCGACGGGTTGATATCCGGCCTCGCCGCCCACAGATCCCAAGCAACAACGGATCTCACCACCGAGTAAAGAGGATTGTGATGGACAACAGCTACACCCCACCCAAGGTTTGGACCCACGACAGCGAGAGCGGCGGCCAGTGGGCCAAGATCAACCGGCCGGTTTCCGGCGCCACCCACGAGCAGCCGTTGCCGCTGGGCAAGCATCCGCTGCAGCTCTACTCCCTGGCCACCCCCAACGGCCAGAAGGTCACCATCCTGCTGGAGGAGCTGCTGGCGGCCGGCCATAAGGGCGCCGAATACGATGCCCACCTGATCCGCATTGGTGAGGGCGACCAGTTTGGCTCCGGCTTTGTCGAGGTAAACCCCAACTCCAAGATCCCCGCGCTGGTGGATCGCAGCAGCGATCAGCCCATCTCGGTGTTCGAGTCCGGCGCCATCCTGCTCTACCTGGCGGAGAAGTTCGATGCCTTCCTGCCCAAGGATCCTGCCGAGCGCACCGCGGTGATGAACTGGATGTTCTGGCTGCACGGCTCCGCCCCCTACCTGGGCGGCGGTTTTGGCCATTTCTACGCCTACGCCCCGGAGAAGTTCGAGTACCCCATCAACCGCTTCACCATGGAGACCAAGCGCCAGCTGGATGTGCTGGACAAGCAGCTGGCCCGCCACCCCTTCGTGGCTGGGGAGAGCTACAGCATCGCCGATATGGCGATCTGGCCCTGGTACGGCAACCTGGTGCTGGGTCGCCAGTACGAGGCCGCAGAGTTTCTGGACGTGGACAGCTACACACATGTGCAGCGCTGGGCCAAGATGATCGATGGCCGTGCCGCGGTGCAGCGGGGTCGCATCGTTAATCGAAGCTGGGGCGAAGCCTGGGAGCAGCTGCCCGAGCGTCACAGCGCCGCCGATATCGACCAGGTGCTGGCGCTCAAGCCTTAAGCATTGGGTATTTATCTAAGGCGCACCGGCTTAGCCGGTGCGCCTTTTTTGTGCCTGGGCAAAATCAGTCAAGGCATGTTGCGCACTTGTGAGGGCGTTTGTGGCGGGCTTGTGCTCACTTGCTGCATAAAGGAAAAGTCGATTGAGATGCGCTTGATTCAAAGGCAGATTCTATGTGATTAAGCTCAAAGGAGAGAGAAATATGCGATCTTACATCCCCGCTTTGCTGGCCTGTCTGGCCCTGACAGCCTGCTCTGGCCCGGCGGCTTCCGATAGTGACGGGGTCAACCTGCAGCGCACCATGAAGGCGATGGGGCAGGAGTGGCGCGGACTCAATCGCAGCGGCGACACCGAGCAGCAGGTCGCCCATCTTAATGAGCTGCGCCAACAGGCGGAGCAGGCACGCCAGGGTATGGTCCGCCGCGGTGAGCAGAGCCAGTATGAAAGCGGTATGGCCGAATTCATTGAGGCCCTGGACGCGGCGCTGGAGGCGCTGCAGGGCGAGGACATCGCGGGTCTGGCTGACCACCTGCAGCGGCTCGATGATCTGCGCAAACAGCACCATCGAAGCTTCAAACCCTGACGGCTCTTGTAGTTGTTAGTGACCAATGAAACCTCAGCAGTGTGTGATGTTGAGAACGACGTCTTTATTCCCAAGAATGTGTTGAAGAGCCCACTCTCAAGGAGGGGGCGGTTCTTCAGCCGACTTCGAGATGCCTGAGTGGAGACGTTTTTGACTAGGTAGAGGGCCAGGATGGCCCGAATTGCCAGCGGAGAAAGGGACGTCGACTCTGGCTAGTGCCGTCAGTCAATAACGCCGGAACAAAGAAGCAGCATCGAGTGGAGGCTACGGGGGTTCCAAGGGGGCGAGTCGCCCCTTTGGTTGGCCGCTCTAATGCATCCCTGCAGTCGCGGCATTGGTGCTTCCTGCACGGCCTGTCGCCAATGCGACTGGCAAAAAAAAACCACCCAGACTGCGGGTGGTAATCAAGGGAGGATCCTTATCCTGTTCGGCCCAGTGGCGGCCTCTCTTGCCGCAACACCCGGGCATCGACGCTCAGCACCAGTTGCTGGCCACTATTGGGGACGGGCGCCAGGGTTGCCAGCACCTGCAACCGGGCGCCATCGGCACGCACCAGCGGGATCACCCGGGGCGGCTCGCTCTGATTGGTCTGCTTAAGCCGGCTCAGGGTCGCAGTCATCTGCTCCGGTGTGGCCCGGGCCAGGCGGTGCTGCAGCGACTGGCCTACCAGTTGATTGGGATTAAGGCCCACCAGCTCCGCCAGGGCAGGGCTGATCTCGGCAATGGTGCCATCGGGGTTGAGCGCCAGCCGCTGCTGTTTCAGTGCCGCGGCACTGGCGCTGGGCTCAATCACTCCAACGAAATAGGCTTCGCCCTGGTGGTGGTGCTCACGGAAGCGGATCCGACCATTGATGCCATCCGGGCCACTGTCCAGTGGCAGCCAGCGGCTGTGGCTGGCCTGGGTGCCCAGTTGGATGGGGCGGCTACTCCGCTGCAGCAGGGCAAAGACGTTCTGACCGCAGATCCGCAGCCGGTCGTCACCGAGCCAGGCCTGGGCCAGCTCATTGCTGCTGAGGATGGTGCCTTTGGCGTCGCACAGCAGCAGGCCGTAGGCGCGCTGCTCAGTCAAGGTGGTGAGCTGGGCCTGTAACTGGAACAGCTGTTGCCCCACCGAGGCCTGTTGCTGGCTCTGGGCCAGTTGCTCGGTCAGATCCCAGGCGCAACCCACCAGGTAGCCCGGGTGATCGGGAGCCGCCTGGTATTGGCCGCAGAGTCGTAGCTGACGATGCTGGTGGCCGCCGCAACGGATCCGGGCCTGGAGGTCAAACCCGGTTTTACGTCGGATCGCTTGCTGGATCTGCTCCTCGACCCGCTTACGCTCCTCCGCCGGCAGCAGCCCCTGCAGGGCCATCACCGAACGGGTTTGTTGTGGCTTCAATCCCAGTCCTTCCAGGGCGGCTTCGCCGGTGATCTCCAGCTTGCGATCCGCCAGGCTCACCCGCCAATGGAGAATGCCGCTGCGCTCGGCACTGATCCGTAACTGCTTAGCCAGTTGGGCGTTGTTTTGCTGCAACGCCTTGTTGGCCTTGGCCAGCCGCTGTGCCCGGGCGGTGATCTGGCGTATCTGTTTCTCCACCGCGTGGACCAGGTAGGTGTCCTGATCGGTGCAGAGTGGGGCCTTGGTGAGGTTGTGCCGTTGCCAATAGCTGCTGCGCAGCAACTGACGCAAGGGCTTGACCAGGATCCGGCGCTGGCGCAGACCCAGCCAGGCCATCAGCATCACCATCGCCAGCACCAGTGCCAGGCCGATGACATTGAGGCGCTGGGTCAGTGGATTGGCGGCGTAGGCCAGGTCCAGCTGCACCAGCACGATGCCCTTGGCCCGACTGGGATCGATACCCGGCAGCTTGACCCGCTGGGTGTAGTTGAGGCGGTAGCCGTTGCCTCCGGGCTGGGCAAAGGTGCGGGTGTTATAGCGTTGTCGACGCAGCTGCTCTGAGCGGGCCAGGGTGGGCGCTTCGAACGGAGCGGTGATGGTGCGATCCAGGGTGGAGACCAGCAGCGCACCGGAGTTTTCATGGTAGACCTCAATGTTGAATACATTGGGCAGGGTAGCCAGATTGCGCACCAGAGTGTCTAAGGCCTCAGGATCGGAATTTTGCGACTGCATCGCATTGATACTGAGTGCAATCTGGTTTCCGGTTCGCATGGCATCGCTGCGCATGGCCAAGGCGCCGATCTGGTCCAGGACGATCAAGGTAGAGACGGATAGACTGAGTAGAACCAGCCAGGGCATCAGGGACACGGATCCCCTTTGCACCCAGCGTCTCAGCAGAGCACTGATGCTGTTCACTACAACCCCCAAAGTAACCTATGGTGCGGCGCTGACCCTCTTAAACGGGGCGGGCGCTCTTTGCTTTGTTGGACCTCGCCTGGGCGAGGTCTTGCGCTTAGTGTTGGTTATCTTGTCCAGTCACTGCATTTCGGCTGGGCGTTCATTAAACCTAGTAAAGGGTCTGAAATACCGCCAACTTTTAACTGAAAAAATGTCCAAATAGACGGCAGGGCCCGACAGCGCTGAATCCACATGGATGCCTACATACTATATCGACATTGAGGCTTCAGAATGAGGCCGGCAGATTACGGCGGCAACACTTCCGCACTGGCCTTTTTCGGGGCCGATTGATACTGTTTTGGCAAGGTCTAACAGAGTTGTTTTTTATGGCTAAATTGGTATCTACCTCGGCCCTTGCCAAGGCCCGCGGCCTGTCCGCCAAGGTGATGTTTGAGCGGCTGGAGCGGGCTGGTTACCTGGTGCGCAGTGCCCAGCAGTGGCAGCTAACGCCCCTGGGACAGAGCCAGGGCGGGGTGTTGCAGCAAAGCGAGAAGTTTGGCCGCTACGTGGTCTGGCCCGACAGCCTCAACCTGGGAGATCCCAAGGGGCTGCTCACGCCCCATGCCTTGGCAGAGCGACTGGGGATCGATAAGGACACCCTGTTGCTACTGTTGCAGGAGCTGGGTTGGTTACGTCGCGGCGCCAGTGGCTGGCAGGTGACCGCAGATGGTCAGAAGGGCGGCGGGGTGCCACAGCGTCAGTACGGCACCGGACGTGCCGGCAGCCTTTGGCCGGAAAGCATGGTGGATCAACCGGTGTTGAAGCAGCGCCTGGCCCAGTACCGCGGCGAGGTGGTGGGTTCCACCCATGAAAAGGTGGAGCTGTTCAAGCAGCGATTCGATGCCAAACTGCAGACCATGGACGGCCACTACGTGCGTCACGCCGACGAGGTGCGAGTGGCCAACTTCCTCTATCTGCACGGCATCAGTTATGCCTATCAACGACCGGTACCCGGTCAGGTCCAGTGGCAATCGGATTTCTATCTGCCCAGCCCCGGTCTCTACCTGGAGACCGACGCGCCCGACCCACTGCGTGAGGAGCGCCTGGCCTGGTATCTGGCGCAGGGCTGGCCCTTCCTTCACCTGGACTCCGACGGCCTGGATGCTCGCCGTTTTCGCGAGTTGCTGGGGGTGATGGGGGTACCACTGCCGGGAGGACAATAGATGACGGCACGGATCAACTACCTGGAGTTTCCGTCGCAGGACTTAGCGGCGACCAAGGCCTTTTTCAGCGAGGTGCTGGATTGGCAGTTTACCGACTACGGGCCGGATTACACCGCCTTTGCCGCCAAGGAGGCCGGTATCGACGGTGGCTTTTACCGCTCCGACACGCCAGCCCGCGTAGCAACCGGCTCCGCTCTGGTGGTGCTCTACACGGCGCAGTTGGAAGCTCTACAGGACCGGGTGATCGCCGCCGGAGGCAAAGTCTCAACGCCGATCTTTGCCTTCCCCGGTGGCCGTCGCTTTCACTTTATCGCGCCGGGCGGGTGTGAGCTGGCCGCCTGGTCTGAGTAGACGGCCAACGCTACCGCCTCGTTAGACCGATTGCGCGTCGAAGCGCTTGGGCGGGCAGACCAGGGCATCCTGGCTTGCGATCAACAGCAGTTCCCGGCTGTTCTGCTCATGGGTGTGGGCAAACAGGGCGTACATGGCGGCGGCGACGTGCTCCAGGCTGTCACGCAGGTTGCGAGTCTTCAGGTACTGAGCCAGGAACAGCGCAGTGGTGGCATCACCGGAGCCGTTCATCGGGGTGGGGAAGCGCAGCAGCGGGGTGGTGACCAGCCAGGCCTCCTGCTCACTCACGGCCAGCATCTCGATGCTGTCGGCATCGCCGTCCTGACGCATCAGTGAGGTGACCAATACCACGGAAGGCCCTTTGGCCAGCAGGCTTCGAGCCGCAGCCAGCGCTTGCGCCAGGGTTTCCACCTTGTCGCCCACCAGGTACTCCAGCTCGAAGTGATTGGGGGTGATGATGTCGGCCTGGGCCACCACGGTGTCACGGAAGTGCTCTGGAACTCCGGGACGAACAAAGATCCCCCGGTCCACGTCGCCAATCACCGGATCGCAGCAGTACAGGGCGTCGGGGTTGGCCTGTTTGACCTGGTGGGCCGCATCCAGGATGACATTGGCCATCTCCGGTGCTCCCATGTAGCCGGACAGCACCGCGTGGCACTGGGACAGAACCCCGCGCTCGCCAATGCCGGCAATCACATCTGCCACGGTATCCGGGGCAAACACCGGCCCACGCCAGCTGCCATGGCCGGTGTGGTTGGAGAACATGACGGTGTGCACTGGCCAGACGTTGCAGCCCATGCGTTGCAGCGGGAAGACCGCGGAGGCATTGCCCGCATGACCGTAGGCAACGTGGGACTGGATGGAGAGAATGTTCATTGGAAAACCTGTGACGGGGAAGATCAGACACGCTTTGTACCAGATAGTATGGCACCAGGCGAGCATTGCGATGGAAAGGATGCCCGGTGAGTTATCTTCTTTAGCGAGTTGGCTCAGTGAGTTAGCGCCCAGTTTCTGTACCCGTAACGCGAAGGATTCTGTCCAGAATCGACAACCTCTGCTAAAGTCCGGCTAATTCGACAGCTTAGGAGACCTGACGTGGTCAAGACAGTTATCGCCCTGATCATCATCGCGATTTCACTTTTTATGTTGCAACGCTCCATGGCCAACAAGAAGCTGGCCAAGGCCAACATCGAGGCCGGTGAGCGCTTCCTTGAGGAGAACGGCGGTCGCGAAGGGATCGTCACCACCGATAGCGGCCTGCAATACGAGGTGTTGGAGAACGGCAGCGGTGCCGTGTTCCCCCGTGCCACCGACAAGGTCACCGTGCACTACCACGGTTCGCTGATGGATGGCAGTGTGTTCGACAGCTCGGTCAATCGCGGTGTGCCCGCGACCTTTGGTCTGAACCAGGTGATCCCTGGCTGGACCGAGGGGGTGCAAACCATGGTCGTGGGTCAGAAGAACCGCTTCTATATCCCGGCCCGTCTGGCCTACGGTAATCGTGGGGTGGGCACCATCCCGCCGGGGTCGGTGCTGATCTTCGATGTGGAACTGCTGGACATCGATTAAGCCAGGCAGGTTAAAGCACAAAGGAGGGCTCAGGCCCTCCTTTGTCGTTGATGGCGCAGGGCAGGGATAGCAATCAACGCAGTGTGAGTGTTGGATGCTTGCCGCACTGAACTCCGCCATCAACAGCAACAACGGGGAGGCCAAGGCCTCCCCGTTTCGTTACGGCTTATCCGGATGTGGCGTGACCTCGCCGGGGTCTTCACCGCCTTGGGCCGGCTCCTCGGAGAAGTCGTCGGTGTAGTTCTTCGGTGGCGGCTGCCAGGCACGATGGCCGGCATCGAAGCCATCCTCCCGGTCCAGCTCCATCAGCGAGCTGGCCCGCTGCACCATGGCGATAAATTGAGCACGGTAGGCGGTATTGGAGAAGATGTTCTGGTCCTCCAGCCAGTGCTCGTACAGCTCGTTGAGGGTGCCCTCTTCGTAGCGGCGGAAGTTACGGATCTTCTGCTCGGCGTCAAAGGCGTGCATCCCCATTGCCTTGAGAGCCTGGTTGGCCACCTTGAGCGAGCCCTCAAAGGTTTCCCGGGTTAACCAGTCGGCGCCGGCCCGCTTGAGGTTGTAGTAGGCCCCGCGGTCGTAGGCGCGACACATCACCTTGATGTGGGGGTAGTGGTGCTTAACGTGTTTGACGATCTCCAGCGCCTTGTCCATGTCGTCGATGGCGACGATCAACAGCTGTGCTTTGTCGATGCCCGCGCTGTGCAGCAGATCAGGGCGGGAGGCGTCGCCGTAGTAGGACTTGATGCCAACGATGCGCATCGCCTCAATCTGGGTGGGGGAGAGGTCGAGGATCACCGGCTTAATGCCATTGGCCACCAGCACCCGGCTGACCACCTGGCCAAAGCGCCCCATGCCAGCAATCACCACCTTGCTCTGATGGCCGATCTCGTCGGCATCGCGCTCCTCGTTGTCGCTGAATTTGGGCAGGATCACCCGGTCAAACAGGATGAACAGTGCTGGGGTTAGCAGCATCGACAGGGCCACTACAAGGGATAGGATGGGCATCAGATCCGGTGGGATCACCGCGTTCTGGCTACTGAAGGAGAGCAGCACAAAGCCAAACTCACCGGCCTGGGCCAGGGACAGACTGAACAACCAGCGATCCGCCAGCCGTACCTTAAAGACAAAGCTCAGCACCAGCAAAATGGTGGCCTTAAGTAGCATGATCCCCAGGGTCAGCCCCATCACCAGAAAGAAGTCGTTGAACAGGATGTCGAAACGGATCCCGGCGCCGACGGTGATAAAAAACAGCCCAAGCAGCAGCCCCTTGAACGGCTCGATGTCGGACTCCAGCTCATGGCGGAACTCACTGGTGGCCAGTACCACGCCGGCGAGGAAGGTGCCCAGCGCCGGCGACAGCCCCACCAGCGACATCAGTACCGAGATGCCAATGACCAGCATCAAGGCGCTGGCGGTGAAGATCTCACGCAGGCGGGTGGCTGCGATCATCCGAAACAGGGGGCGGGTGGCGTAGTGGCCGCCCAGCACCACCACCGCGATGGCGCCAGCCACCACCAGGGCATTGGCCCAGCCCGGCAAGCCGTCCACCAGGCTGATGTCGCCATGATGGCCATCGTCGGCATGGACGGCGGCCTCGGTCATCAGCTCCGGTAGGGCCAGCAGTGGGATCAGCGCCAGCATCGGGATCACCGCGATGTCCTGGAACAGCAGCACACTGAACGCAGCGCGGCCGCCTTCGGTCTGGGTCAGCCCCTTCTCCTGCAGGGTTTGCAGCACGATGGCGGTGGAGGACAAAGCGAAGATCAAACCGATGGCCAGGGCCAGACGCCAATCCAGGCCGATCACCAGGCCGAAACCTGTGATGGCAGCAGCGGTCAGGCCGACCTGCAGGCCGCCCAGACCCAGCAGCTTGCCGCGCATCTGCCACAGCATGCTGGGCTCCAGCTCCAGGCCCACCAGGAACAGCATCATCACCACGCCAAACTCGGCGAAGTGCTGCAGGGTTTCGGTTTCCGAACCGACCAAGCCAAGGACCGGGCCGATCACCACCCCGGCGATGAGGTAACCCAGTACCGAGCCCAAGCCAAAGCGGTTAGCCAGGGGGACGGCGATGACCGCCGCCACCAGGTAGATAAAGGCGTAGAGCAGGATCTCAGTCATGGCTGGCCTCCGGTTCAAACGCCTGGTTCAGCAGCGGCAGGGCTTCCAGCTGGTCAAGATCCAGCGGTTCCCGGTGAAGCTGGTCGATCAGTTTGGTGACCGACTCGATGTGGGTCTTCAGCCGTCCCTCGTCCGCGGCTTTACGGGCAGCAAACAGGAAGAAGGGTGGCAGATAGCGCATGTGGCAGAGATTGGCGGTCATCTCCAGCGGGCGCATCAGTTCGCGCACCGGGAAATGGTTGTAGCCGCTTTTCGAGTAAGCGCTGGCGTCGCCGCCGGCGCTGACGACGGCAAGGAACAGCTTGCCCTCGAGCTCCCGACCATGGTGTCCGTAGGCAAAGCCGTATTCCAGCACCAGGTCCTGCCACTCCTTGAGGATGGCGGGGGTGGAGTACCAGTAGAAGGGGAACATGAACAACACCACGTCATGCTGGCGTAAGCGCTCCTGCTCACGACGTACGTCGATCTCCAGGGTGGGGTACTCGTGGTAGAGATCGACGAAGGTCACCCCGGGCAGATCGCGAACAGTGCGCGACAGCGGGCGATTCACCTCGGATCGTTGCTGGCTCGGGTGAGCGAACAGGATAAGAATGCGGCGGGTGTTTTGGGCTGTTGTCATGGCGTTGGGCATAAAGGACTTATGCCCAACAGGTTAGTACAGGGTTGTTGCTTTTTTGTAAAGGTCAGATTGTGACTTTGTGGATTCAGTGCTGGCAATTGCAGCGGCGGCACAGGCTGTAATTGCGGTAATGAGCCAGCACCAGCAAAGCGGTACCCACCAGGGTGATGACGGTTTCGGCATCGTGCCCCAGCGCGTCGTGGGCCCAGAAGGCCGCCAGCAGCAGGGTCGCCAGTCCGGACAGGCCCAGGCCGACGACCTTGGGATCGCGGTGCTTGCGACAGCCTAGGAAGAACGCCAGCGAGCTGACCGGGATAACGAAGAACAGCATCAGCTCGTGGAAGTGCGCCTCGTCGGCAAAGAACGCCGGGACGGTGGCACCGAGCAGGAGGAATACCGGTACCGCCAGGCAATGCACCATACAGATCAGTGACATACCGATGGAGAGGTAATCCAGACGTTTTTGGTTTTGCAGGCTGCTCATGGGCTTCCGATTCTTCAGCTTTTAAACGGGCGGCATTTATAGCACGGCGATGTCCACGACTCAACAAAAAGGGTGAGACGCATTCTCATTAAGATGCGGTGTTCAGCGCCGCCTTACAGGGCTCCTGGTATTGCGCCATCAAGGGCCGCAGGCTGTTGGGATCCGGCAGCGAGGCCAACTGTTGGTCCTTGGCCTGGGCGATCGCCTCATTCACCTCGGTTTCGCTCATGGTGCCTCGCAGCAGCTCCCGTGCCTTGGCGGCAGACTGGGCCAGGCGTCCCGCTACCGGCATCATCTGCGGTACCTGCATCCGATTGATGGTCTCGGTGCTCAGCTCGTAGTAGGCGGCACACTCGAGCAGTCCTTGCAGTTCCGGGGTACGTTGCGCCTTGGGCTGGGCACTGGTCTGCATCATCACCCAGTAGCTGGCAACCAGGCCAACCAATACCACCAGTACACTGATCCAGGTTGCTTTCTTCACGTAACTCTCTCCTTGAGTAAGTGGCCGCAATGGCCCTTGATTGGGGCCAAGCTAGTGGATCCAAACAGGATGCGCAATCCCGGCTTGGGCTCATCGTCACCTAAACTGGCTATGGGGTCGTGTGAAGGGGAAAAGGATGAAATGGCAATGTGCGTTGATAGGCGTGGTGCTTTCGATGGCCGCCTGGGCGGAACCGGAGACGGAGCCACCCGAACCCTCGCAGGAGAGCCTGGAGCAGCAACAGGCCTTCTCCGAGGAGGTGCGAGAGCAGGTCGAGTCACTGCGGGCCACGCTGTCGGAGGTCGAGCGGGACGTGGCCGGCTGGGAGCGACAGTGGCAGGGCACCGAATCGGAGTTTAATCGTCAGTTTCTGCAGCAGCAGATCCTCCAGTCTTCATCGCGCTTAAGCCGACAGATGGACCAGTTTATTCGCAAAGCGGTCGAGGATCGGCGCCTGGCCTATACCGATGGGGCAGTTAACCTGCTGCTGGAGGAGACGCGCTACCTCGACGGCCGGTTAAAAAGTGCCCGCACTGCCGTGGTGGATGTGTATAGCCGCTACGAGAAGGCGTTCTACGAGGAGGGCAGCACCCAGTGGGTTTCCATCAATGACATGTTCACCTATCTCAACTGGCTGCTGCAGGAGAAGGTGCGCAACGTTAACTACCTGAGGGAACTTAACGTTGCCGTGGCGGAGACCGAGGAGCAGCTGGCTGAAGAGCTCACCACCTATGCCGATTACCTGGCCCTGGCGCTCAAGGCCAGCAGTCATCAGATTGATGTGCTGGAGCAGGAGATGAAGCAGGTGCCGGAGGGCGTGCTGGGGGAGCTGCAAGCCGGGTTGCAGTCGCACCAGCGGATGGAGCGGATCAGCCTCGACAGCCTGCGGGAGCTGGTGCGGCTGATGGAAAACCTCGACATCAATACCAGCGAGTACAACGAGCTGATCTTCAAAAACACCGGTGATCTGGTGGAGGTGTTCAGCAGCTGGGATGCGATGAAGGCGGTGGCCCGTGGGCTGATGCAGGATTTCGAGACCTGGCGCGAGGTCAATATGGGATCGCTGCTGTCGCGGATGCTGCTGTTTGCGATGGCGGTGGCGGTGGCCTGGCTGGTGTCCCGTCTGGTACAGCACATGGTCAGCCGCGCGGTCAGCCACGAGAAGAGCAAGCTCTCCAACCTGGTGCAGGACTTCCTGGTGGGGATCACCGGCCGTACCGTATTGATCATCGGGATACTCTGGGCCTTGTCCCTGGTCGGACTGGACCCCACACCGATCTTCGCAGGTCTTGGGGTGGCGGGTATCGTCATCGGCTTTGCCTTGCAGGATACCCTGTCCAATTTTGCCTCGGGGATGATGATCTTGATCTACCGACCCTTTGACGTGGGCGACTTCGTTGAAGCCGGCGGTGTGGCGGGCAAGGTGGGCAAGATGAGCCTGGTTAATACCACCATCCGCACCTTCGACAACCAGGTATTCGTGGTACCCAACACCAAGATCTGGACCGATACCATCAAGAACATCACTGCCGAGCGGGTGCGTCGGGTGGATATGGAGTTTGGTATTGCCTACGAGGATGATGTGCCCAGGGCGGAGGCGCTGCTGGCGGAGATCGTCGAGGCCCACGAGATGACCCTGGCCACGCCTGAACCTACCATCAAGCTGCATCGGCTGGGGGAGTCGTCGGTGGACTTTATCGTCCGGCCCTGGGTGCGCACCGAGGACTATTGGGACGTCTACTGGGACATCACCCGAGAGGTGAAGATCCGCTTTGACCAGGAAGGCCTGACGATCCCCTATCCCCAGCGTCAGCTGCATCTGAGCGATAACGTCGATGTATCTGCGCTACCTCCACCGAATAGTGCTGATACCAGGCCTGCCGACCCAGGCGTTGAGCGCTGAGGTGCTCGCTGTCGCGTTTCCAGGCCAAGATATCCGCCTCGCTGTCCCAATAGGACAGTGCCACCTCGTCCTGGCCCTCGGTCAGTGCCACGAACTCGCGGCAACCGAACTGATTTAGGGCGCGGTCACGCAACTCAGTGGCCAGCGCGGAGTAGCGCGAGTCCAACTGGGCGATGCGGGCTCGGAAGATCACCACGTACATGCCGGGCTCCTTAGGGCACCAGTTGACGGATCACTGGGATACGGGCCAGAGCGGCGGTGATGGCCCAGGCTACCAGCAGGGTCACCAGGGTGATCGCCGGGATCGCCAGCAGGCTATGACCGAACCAGCCATACACGCCGTTACTCAGGTTACGGACCGGGATCAGCAGCAGCGGGTGCAGCAGGTAGATCCCCAGGCTGTACTTGGAGATGCTGGTGATCACCGCGCGGGCCTTGTCACCAAGGCGGTCGCCGTAGGCCTGGGCCAGGACAAAGATCATGCCACCAATCAACACGGTGTTGAGGGTCTTGTAGCCCATGAACATGGAGCTGTAGTCCCCCTTCCATTGGGAGAAGTACCAGGTCCCCACCAGGTTGACCACGGCTGAGCCCAGCCCCAGCCACAACCACAACTTGAGCTGCGGCCGGTTATCCCGGTTGATCAGGTACCAGCCAAGAATCAGGTAGCCGGTGTAGAGGATGAGATTCTCACGCAACGGCGTTTCCACCCGCAGCAGGTTCATCAGGGTCAGGGTGAACCAAGCCGCCAGCAGGATCTTGACCTGCTCCTCGGTCATCGCCTTGAGCAGCGGCGCCAGCAGTGGGATGACAAAGTAGAGCGGGATGAAGTCGTAGAAGAACCAGAGGTGATACCACACCGGCTGGTTGGGGGACTCGACCAAGGCACCCAGAGTGCTGCCCCAGTCGCCGGCCTGCCAGCCGATTACCACGGCATAGAGCACCGTCCAGGCGATGAAGGGCACCACCACCTTACCCAGTCGGCGCTGCAGGTAGTGGCTGCAATCGAACGGCTTGTTGGAGGAGAGCAGCAAGGCACCGCTGATCATCATAAACACCGGCACCGCCCAGCGGGTCAGGGCGTTGATCCCAATGGCACCAAACCAGTCGTGCATCGGCAGCAGGCCGTAGAAATCCCGGTAGGGGCCGAGAACATGGATGGCGATCACCGCGATGGCGGCCAGGGTACGCAGCAGGTGCAGGTAAAAGATATCTTGTCGAGGGGCGCTCATGGGCAAAAAGGGCAAGGATGCTTTGCACTTATGCTACGGCGCAGACAAAAAAAACGCGACAAAAAATGTCGCGTCAAGATCTTCTATGCAGGGAATGAGACGATGTCAGGTTATTCATCGCTCACAAGGTCAGACCCAAGCCACATAGAGAAGTTCAATCCGTAGGCAAAAAAATAAAAACCTTTCTGCCTACGCACTGGGCTTTCACAGTAACCGGTTGAGTGCCCTTACACTTTCAGCCCGCTGAGCTGATCGGCCAGGGTCTTGCCGGTGTCGCTGACGGTGTCGGTGGCGGAGACGGAGTTCTTGGCTGCCAGTTCCAGCTCGTGGGACTGGTTGCGGATCTGCATCAGGTTGCCGGCGATCTCATTGGCCACCTGGCTCTGCTGTTCCGCTGCAGTGGCGATCTGGGTGCTCATGCCAAACACCTTGTCGGCGTGTTGGGCGATGCGCATCAGGTCATCGCCGGTCTGGCCCACCATCTCCCGACCCTGCTCCGCCAGGTGCACGGTACTTTGCATCACCTGCTCCAGCGCCCCGGTGCCGGTCTGCAGCTCTTCGATCATCTGCTGGATCTCCACCGTGGCACTCTGGGTCCGGCCTGCCAGGGAGCGGACCTCGTCGGCTACCACGGCAAAGCCGCGGCCCTGCTGACCGGCCCGGGCGGCCTCGATGGCCGCATTCAGCGCCAGCAGGTTGGTCTGCTCAGAGATGCCGTTGATGGTGGTGACCACCGCATCGATGCGCGCGGCGTTGGAGGTCACTTGGGATACGGCACTGGAGGCGTTGTGCACATCCGCTACTAGCTGCTCGATGGTGCCAATGGTCTGCTGGATCTGCTGATGGCCGCGTTCCGCCTCGCTGTTGGCCTGCTGGGTCTCCAGCGAGGTCTGCTCGGCGTGGTTGGCCACCTCACGTACCGTGGCGGTCATCTCCTCCATGGCGGAGGCCAGGCTGTCCATGTGCTCACGCTGGCTGACTGACAACTGGCTGCTGCTGTCCGCTTCCCGCTGCAGGGCGTTGGCGGCGCAGCTCATCTGCTCAGACACCACCAGCAGCTCCTTCACCACCCGCTGACGGGTCGCAATCAGCGAGTCGATCTGCTTGGCCAGGGGGCGGAAATCGTCCCGTCCCGGGGCAAAGTTCATTCGTACCGTCAGGTCGTTGTCGGTGGCCCGGCCCATGATGTGATGCATAAAGCCCAGGGTACCGGTGATAAAGATCTGGATAGTGCGAGAGATGTAGATGGTCAGGGCCAGCATCACCAGCAGGGCAATCAGCATGGTGCTGTGCTCCTGCAGCACCGCGCTGAAGGGTACCACCTCGGATCGGACGGCCAGGTAGTGGTCATCGCCCACTCGAGCTGAGGCGCGATAGAAGCCGTCCTGCTCCAATACCTGGCCGCTGTCGGCCATTTGCGCCAGCTCAGAGCGATCCAGCGGTTGGATCTGCACGTCTCCCAGCGACTGGCTCAGTTGGGCCAGGGTCGCCGGGTTGTGTGGGACCGCGTTGAGCACGGTAGCGAGTTCCTCGGCCCGATGGATTACCTCGTCGTACTCGTGCTGATTCTCCCGCTGCCAGTCCAGCTGCAGAGACAGGCCAACGAACACCAGCAGGGTGAGGGTGGGCAGCATGTACAGGGCCACCAGCTTTTCACGAATGGTGAGGTGGATCAGCTTCATATCCCAGAAGCTCGGACGGAAATCACTCATTAAAGGCTCTTTGAAGGGAGTTTGGGTCACAGGCGTTAGTCGGCATTGAATCCCGTTTCTGAAGCGCTGTGCGGTTCGGACTGCGCTAACTTTGATGGGGATCACACCGGCGGTCTACACTGGTTCAGATTGTGACCAGAGCGGGACAGGGCCAGGCTCGAACAGGCAGGGGTGGCGTAAAATTAACCTATGAAAAGAAAAGAGCTTTCTGCCCTTCAATGGGTTTTTATGACGGCCACAATGCAGTAGAATTTGTACCCTTTTGTAATCCTATTCCTACCTGTCGGATCGGTACCGAGAAACTACAGATGCAGCAATTAGCAGATATCGTTGCTCAGGCGTTGGCGGCCATTGACGCCACTGACGACCTGAAAGCACTGGACGAACTCCGGGTTAACTACCTGGGGAAAAAGGGTGAGATCACCGCTCTGATGAAGTCCCTGGGGCAGCTTTCCGCCGAGGAACGTCCCGCTGCCGGGCAGAAGATCAACGCCGGCAAGCAGCAGGTGCAACAAGCCCTGAACGCCCGCATTGAGGCACTGCAAACCGAAGCGCTTAACGCCAAGCTGGCGCAAGAAGCGGTGGACGTGACCCTGCCGGGTCGCAAACTGAGCACCGGTGGCATGCACCCGGTGAGCCGCACCATCGAGCGGATCGAAGCGTTCTTTGCTGATCTGGGCTTCTCCGTCGCCAGTGGTCCGGAGATCGAGGACGGCTTCCACAACTTCGATGCGCTGAACATCCCGCCGCATCACCCGGCCCGTACCGATCACGATACCTTCTTCTTCAACCCGGACCTGATGCTGCGTACCCACACCAGTGGTGTGCAGATCCGGACCATGGAGAAGCAGCAGCCGCCGATCCGCATCATCTGCCCGGGTCGCGTCTACCGTAACGATTACGATCAAACCCACACCCCGATGTTCCACCAGGTGGAAGGCCTGCTGGTGGCGGAGAAGGTCTCCTTCGCCGAGCTCAAGGGTGTGCTCTACGATTTCCTGCGTAACTTCTTCGAGGAAGACCTGGAAGTGCGTTTCCGTCCCTCCTACTTCCCCTTCACTGAGCCGTCCGCCGAGGTGGATGTGCGCCGTAAGGGTGACAAGTGGCTGGAGGTACTGGGCTGCGGCATGGTGCACCCCAAGGTGCTGGAGTCCGTGGGCATTGATCCGGAGAAGTACACCGGCTTTGCCTTCGGCATGGGCGTTGAGCGCCTGACCATGTTGCGCTACGGCGTCAACGATCTGCGTTCGTTCTTCGAGAACGATCTGCGTTTCCTGAAGCAGTTCCAGTAAGAGGGCAATCCAAGATGAAATTCAGCGAATCCTGGCTGCGCGAGTGGGTGAACCCTCAGATCACCACCCTCGAGCTGTCTGAACAGATCTCTATGGCCGGCCTGGAAGTGGACGGCGTTGAGCCGGTGGCCGCGGAGTTCACCGGCGTGGTGGTAGGCGAAGTGGTTGAGTGCGGTCAGCACCCTGACGCCGACAAGCTGCAGGTGACCAAGGTCAATGTTGGCGGCGACGAGCTGCTCGACATCGTCTGCGGTGCCAAGAATTGCCGTCTGGGCCTGAAGGTGGCCTGCGCTACCGTCGGTGCCGAGCTGCCCGGTGGTTTCAAGATCAAGAAGGCCAAGCTGCGCGGCCAGCCGTCCCACGGCATGCTGTGCTCCTTCACCGAGCTGGGCATCGATGTGGAGTCCGATGGCATCATCGAACTGCCGAGCGATGCGCCGGTGGGTACCGACATCCGCGAGTACCTTAAGCTGGACGATCGTCAGATCGAGATCGACCTGACCCCCAACCGCGCTGACTGCCTCGGTATCGCCGGCGTGGCCCGTGAGGTTGGCGTGCTCAACAGCGTTGACGTCAGCGAGCCGCAAGTGGCAGCTGTGGCGGCGTCCACCGCCGAGCAGATCGGCATCCAGGTGGCGGCACCGGAGCACTGTCCTCGCTACCTGGGTCGGGTGATCACCGGCATCAACGCCCAGGCGGAAACCCCGCTGTGGATGCAGGAGAAGCTGCGTCGTGGCGGTATCCGTGCCATCGATCCTGTGGTCGACATCACCAACTTCCTGCTGCTGGAATACGGCCAGCCGATGCACGCCTTCGACCGCGCCAAGCTGTCCGGCGACATCCAGGTGCGTCTGGCCCAGGCCGGCGACAAGCTGACCCTGCTGGATGGCAGTGAGGTGGAGCCCCGTACCGACACCCTGCTGATCGCCGACGACAAGGGCCCGCTGGCCCTGGCCGGGATCTTCGGTGGTGAGCACAGCGGTGTGACCAGCGAGACCACCGACATCGTGCTGGAGTGCGCCTTCTTCAACCCGCTCTCCATCATCGGCAAGGCCCGTTCCTACGGTCTGCACACCGACTCCTCCCACCGCTTCGAGCGTGGCGTGGACAGCGAGCTGCAGGCCAAGGTGATGGAGCGTGCGACCGCCCTGTTGCTGGAGATCTGTGGCGGCGAGGCCGGCCCGGTGGTGGAGGTGAAATCCGACGCTCACCTGCCCAAGGCTGCCACCATTACCCTGCGTCGCACCAAGCTGGATGCCCTGCTGGGTCATGTGATTGATGACGCCACCGTGGCCAACATCCTGACCCGTCTGGGCTGTCAGGTGACCACCGTCGATGGCGGCTGGCAGGCGGTTGCGCCGAGCTGGCGCTTCGACATGGCCATCGAACAGGACCTGATCGAGGAAGTGGCCCGCATCTACGGCTACAACAACATCCCCAACCTGGCCCCGGTGGCGCCGCTGGAGATGACCGATCACACCGAAGCCAACCTGACCGTCAAGCGGGTGCGCAGCCTGCTGGTGGATCGCGGCTTCCAGGAAGCGATCACCTACAGCTTCGTCGATCCCAAGATGCAGGCCCGCCTGCACCCGGGTGTGGACGCCAAGATCCTGCCTAACCCCATCTCCTCCGAGATGTCTGCCATGCGCCTGTCGCTGTGGACCGGTCTGCTGGGCGCCGTCGCCCACAACCAGGCCCGTCAGCAGGCCCGTGTGCGCCTGTTCGAAAGCGGCCTGCGCTTTGTTCCGGACGCCGCTGCCGAGAACGGCATCCGTCAGGAGCCGATGCTGGCTGCGGTGATCGCCGGTACCCAAAGCGAAGAGCATTGGGACCTGGCCGCCAACACCGTTGACTTCTTTGACCTGAAAGGCGATCTGGAAGCGGCTCTGGCGCTGACCAACGATCCCTACAGCTTCACCTTCCGTCCGGCTCAACACCCGGCGCTGCACCCGGGCCAGTGTGCCGAGATCCTCAAGGGTGACAAGGTGGTCGGCCTGATCGGCGCGGTTCATCCGCAGCACGAGAAGAAGCTGGGCCTGAACGGTCGTACCGTGGTGTTCGAGATTGAACAAAGTGCCATCGAGCAGCGCCAGCTGCCCAAGGCGCAGCCGGTCTCCAAGTTCCCCGCCAACCGCCGTGATATCGCCGTGGTAGTCGAGGAAAAAGTGGGCGCCGGTGATGTGATCAACTTGATCAGAAAAGTTGGCCAAAATCAGTTGGTTGCCGTAAACTTGTTTGACGTATACCGTGGTAAGGGCGTGGCTGACGGGCATAAGAGCCTGGCCATCGCACTGACCCTGCAGGATGTCGAGCGGACCCTGGAAGAGAAAGAGATTGCCGAAGCAGTAGATGGCATCGTGGCTTCGCTGACCTCTGAGTTCAATGCACAATTGAGGGATTGAGCCCATGGCGCTGACCAAAGCCGATATGGCAGAAAAACTTGTGGAAGAGCTGGACCTGCATAAGCGGGACGCCAAAGACCTGGTGGAACTCTTTTTCGAGGAGGTTCGTCTTGCTTTGGAACGTGGTGAGCAGGTGAAGCTGTCGGGTTTTGGTAACTTCGAGCTGAGGGAGAAGAACGAACGACCCGGTCGCAATCCCAAGACCGGTGAGGACATCCCCATCAGCGCTCGCCGTGTGGTGACCTTCCGCCCTGGCCAGAAGCTCAAGGCCCGCATCGAGGAGTCAGACTCCTTGGGTGAAGAGTAACCTGGTAGTTAACAGAAACGCCGTCCATTGGACGGCGTTTTTTTATGGGTATTTGGCTTCTATTCGTTGGCCATGGAGAGGTCGTCGCGCAGCTGATACAAGGTGTAGCTGGTGCTCTCAAAGTTGTCGGCCCAATCCTCCATCAGGTCTTTGGCGCGGGACTCCGATTGCATCTGCTCTTTGAGCATGTCCATGAAGGTGACCTCCGGCGTCGCCATACCGGCGTAGTTCTCGTAGGGCAGCACCAGACTCAGGTTGTTGCCGCCGTCCACCGGCCAGCTCCAGGACCAGTTGTAGGGCCAGTTGCCCTTCTTGGCATGGTCACTGATCTTCTTAAGGTGCTCATTGGTTTCACCGCCATGGCCAGCTTTGACATGGTAGGTCACCACGCCAAAGTACTTGAAGGCGCTGTCGTCCTCCGGCCAGTTGGAGTTGTCCATGTCCACCTCAGACATATTGTGAGCCATCTTGCCCACCAACGGGGCCACGTTGCTCATCCAGTGTTCGACGATCTTGGACTCCTCCGCCCACGCGCGATACTTGTCGAACTCGGCCCATTCGTAGCAGCAGGCCCGCACGTAGTAGGTGTTGTTCATCTCACCGGTAACCTTGGTGTAGACCTTCCACTGGCGCGGGTCGCCACGCTTCTTGCGCTCTTCGACGTGGGCTTTGAAGGCGGCTTCAAACTCGGCCACCTTGCCCTTTTCCGGGGTAAAGACCCACATGTCGGCGACGGCGTCTTTGGCCTGTACGGGAGCGAGGGACAGCATAAGAGAGACACAGAGGGAGGGCAGAACCCATCCGGCACGTTGCAGGATATTCATGATGACTCCTTTTGGCCCTGTAGGGGCAGGGAAAAAGTGCGCCGGTAAGGATGGCAAAGATTTGAGGGCTTTGCCGAACAATCAAGGGCAGGGGAGTGAAATGGCGGAAAGGGGAGTGAACAGTTCGGCCCACCTCCGAAGGGGTGGGCCGAGTTACCGCAAAGCGGGGAGGATCAGAATCGGAACTTGTAGCTGGCGCCGAAGCGACGCGGCTCACCGACGATCATCTGGCGACCGTTGATGTAGGTCTCCAGCCCCTGGCTGCCGACCAGGTAGAACTCGTCCGCCAGGTTTTCCACGTACAGGGTGAACTGGTGGGTGCCGTTGTCCAGCTGGTAGCGAGCATTGGCGATGCCGTAGCTGTCCAGGCGGCGCTCCTCGCTGTTCTCCACGTCGGTGTACTGCTCATCCATGTAGCTGTACTCCAGCCGCAGGCGGCCGTCGAAACCGGAGATCAGGTCGTACTGGAACCAGTCCGCCGCCAGGTTGTAGGTCAGCTCCGGCGCATAAGGTACGGCGTTGCCGGTGGCGTCGATGATCTCGTTGTCGGTGGTGATCGCTTCCTTGAAGTCATCAAACTCCACCTCCTGGAAGCCGATACCGGCGTGGAACTTGAGGCTATCGATGGGCTCCCAGCTGACGTCAAGCTCGATGCCCTGGGCATGGGCTTCGGCGGCGTTCTGGATGAACTGACGCTGGGTCAGCACGTCCTGGCCACGCACCTGCAGATCGGCCCAGTCGAAGTAGTACAGCGCAGTGCTGTAGCGCAACTGGTTGCCCATGGAGCCCTTGATGCCGAACTCGTAGTTGACCCCGGACTCCTCGTCGAACTGGTCCAGCCCCTCCATATCCACGTTGGGGTTGAAGCCACCGGCCTTGTAGGCGCGGGAGACGGTGGTGTAGAGGGTCAGATCCCGGCTCGGCTGCCAGGTCAGATCCGCCCGCGGCGAGAAGTCGGAGAAGTCGCCTTCCCGGGTGCTGTTGTTGACCGGGTTGATCAGGTTGGGTCGGGTCACCTCGGTAAAGGTCACGGTATCGCTGGAGTAACGGCCGCCCAGACCCAGCTTCCAGTGGTCGGTCAGTTGGTAATCCAGGTTACCAAACACCGCCCAGGTATCGGTTTCGTTGATCCGGTCCACGTCTTCCAGCAGGCCGATACTGATGCCGCTGCCCAGGGCGGGGATCAGCTCCGGTGGCTGACCGAGGATGTCCCAGAAGGCGATATCCCAGTACAGCATGTAGGGATCGCTGGCCAGGTGCTCGGAGTAATCGGTCTCTTCAATCTCATCGTGGCCGACAATGGCACCTACCAGCCAGTTGAGGCGGTTGTTACCACTGGAGCGCAGCTGGAACTCCTGGCTCCAGGCCTTCATGGTGCTGTCGCGGCTGACCAGGAAGGAGGGGTAGACGGTCATGTCGCCGTCGCCCGCTTCGGCGAAGTCGTTGTTGATGTAGCCGGTAATGGAAACCAGCTCGGCCGCGCCCAGATCCCAGGTCAGGCGGGCGTTGGCGATGGTGGTTTCCGCTTCGCTGTCGCGGTTGAGATCGGTGGAGAGGGTGTCTTCGTTGTCCGGCAACAGGCCCGGACCGGCGACCGGCCAGGGATCCAGACCGAGATCCGGACCGGAGGGCACACCCAGCGCCGGCATGCCGTTGTTAACGATGGGGGCGATCATCGCCGGGATGCTGGAGAGCTGGCCGCTGGGCAGCATGTTGTAGTTGTCCTGCTGCATCTTGGAGTAGGACAGGGCAGCATCGGCGCTGAAGCGGTCGGTGGGCTGCCAGTTAAAGCCCACCCGGCCACCGTAGTTCTCGCCGGAGTTGCCGTCGGCGGAGCCGGCGTTATCGAGGAAGCCGTCGGTCTGGTCGTAGTAACCGGTGACGCGCATGGCAGCGGTGTCACCCAGCGGCACATTCAGGGCACCTTTGCCCTCAATGGTGTTCCAGCTGGAGTAATCCAGGGCGAACTCGCCGCCAACGGCGTCGCTGCTCGGTTGTACGGTACTGATGTTGAGTACACCGCCCATGGTGTTTCGACCGAAGTAGGTGCCCTGGGGGCCACGCAGGACTTCAATCTGAGCGGGATCAATCAGTTTCATGTCGGCAGTACGGGAACCGCCTGCCACGGTCACGTTGGGGGCGATGTTAAAGCCGTCAACGTAGATCCCGACGTTGTTGGCACGGCCGCCGATGTTGGCGATACCGCGGATGGTAACGCGAGTGTCGGCCCGGCTACCACGGCTGGAGACACTGACGTTCGGTGCTTTTTGTGCCAGATTGGTCAGGCCGTCCATACGGGACAGGGCCAGTTCCTGCTCATCGATCACGGCGATGGACACCGGCACATCCTGCAGCCGTTGTACCCGTTTCTGTGCCGTGACCTCGATAACCTCAATGTTCTCCTCGGCCTGTTCCTCAGCTTGCGCACCCCAGCCATAGAGGGCGGTGGCAACGGCGAGGCTCAGTACGTGGTGCTTCCTTGTCAGCATGGCATATCTCCCCAGTAGAGTTCTTCACCGCTTCGGTGGCGGTGTATGGCCGGGATCGAATTAATGATTGGTATGTGATCCCTGCACCAATTTGCACATATGTACAACAAGAACATATTTTTAATTGCACAATAGTGCAACAATTTTGTTTACTGAATCTAACCGGTTCGCCGTGGTAGGATCTCATAGTAACGAATTGAAAAGGAAAGCGTATGGAAAAGGCTGCAGAGAAGCCGCCGACCAAGCGTCGCGCCAAGGGTGAACAAACCCGTAGCAAGATTTTGGATGCCGCCTTACGGGTAATTGCGCGCCAGGGGATCCGTAGCGTGACCCACAGAGCCGTGGCCACCGAGGCCGAGGTGCAGCTGTCGTTAACCACCTATTACTTTAAGGACATTAACGACCTTATCTCCGAAGCCTTTGTCCGCTACACCACCCGCGGTCGCCCGGAGCTGGATGACCTCTGGGCCAAGGTGGAAGTGGCGATGGATCGTTTTCCCCCCGCCGAGCGCCGCCGTATCGAGCAGAAAGAGATGCTGTGTGCGCAACTGAGCGCCCTGGCGGAGGAGTACATCGCCGGCCAGATCCAGGAGCACGGTGACAACCTGGTGGTCGAGCAGGTGTTCTTTGCCGAGTTGAGCTTGGGTCCGGAGATCAAGCAGCTGGTGGATGAGCACCGTCAGGCGTTGTACCAGCCCTTGGTGACCCTGTGTCGCCGCTTTAACCGCAAGGATCCCGAGGTGGAGGCAGAGATCCTGCTGCGCACCATCCTCAGCTACGAATACGACGCCATCAGCAAGCCCTTTGATGACGAGGCGCGTCAACATCTGGCCCGCCTGGTGTCGCGGCTGATGGGCTGGGTCATGGGGCTGAAGCGGCAGTAATCCAGTAAATCAAAGTTGCACAAATGTGCAAAAATGGTAAAGCTATGGCTAACGCATCTGAAGGAATCGTGCCATGGAAAGCCAATACCAGCCTCTATGCCAACGCCTGCGCCAGCACTTTGACCAGGGGGTGACCCGCCCGCTGGAGTGGCGCCGCCAACAACTGACGGCGCTGCGTCGCCTGATCACCGAGAACGAGCCGGCCCTGCTGGCTGCCCTGCATCAGGACCTGGCCAAACCGGCCATGGAGGCCTGGTCCACTGAGCTGGCCTATGTCACCGGCGACATCGATCACAGCCTCAAGCGACTGAAGCGCTGGAGCGCCCCCCGTAAAGCCACCACCCCTATCGTTGCCCAGCCGGGCCAGGCCTGGGTCCAGCCCGAGCCACTGGGACTGGTGCTGATCATCGGTACCTGGAACTACCCGCTGCAGATCTGCCTGGCGCCGCTGGTAGCGGCACTCAGTGCCGGTAACTGCGCCATTCTCAAGCCCTCGGAACTGGCCCCCGCCACCGCCGCCATTCTCACTGAGCTGTTGCCTCAGTACCTGGATAACGAAGCGGTTGCCGTGGTCAATGGTGCCGTGGCGGAAACCACCGAACTGCTCACTGAGCGGTTTGACCACATCCTCTATACCGGCAATGGCGCGGTTGGGCGCATCGTGATGAGCGCGGCGGCCAAGCACCTGACCCCGGTGACCCTGGAGCTGGGGGGGAAAAGCCCGGTGTTCGTCGATGACAGTGCCGATCTCACCATTACCGCCCAGCGACTGGCCTGGGGCAAATGGCTCAATGCCGGGCAAACCTGCATCGCACCGGATTACGTGATGGTCACCGCCAAGCAGGCGGGGGCGCTGATGGATGCCCTGGCCAGCGCCGTTCACCAGATGTACGGGGGGGAGCCGAAGTCCAGTGACTCCTACGGTCGCATCATCAACGAGCGTCACTGCCAACGGCTGATCACCTACCTCGACGGGCACGAAGGTGTAATAGGTGGTGAGCACGATCTGGCCCAGCGCTACCTGGCCCCCACCATCGTACAGACCGATGACTGGGGCTGTGCCCTGATGCAGGAGGAGATCTTCGGACCCATCCTGCCGGTGCTGGTGGTGAAGGATTTTGATGAGGCGGTGTCTCGGGTACGTCAGGGTGAGAAGCCCCTGGCGGCCTACCTGTTCAGTAAGGATGGCGAGCAGCAGCGTCGCTGGGTCGAGCAGGTGAGTGCCGGTAACCAGTGCCTGAACGACGTGCTGATGTTCTCTGCGGTGCCGGATCTGCCCTTTGGTGGCGTTGGCGCCAGTGGCATGGGGCGCTACAGCGGTCAGGCCGGCTTTGATACCTTCAGCCACCTCAAGGCGGTGCTTAAGCGCGGCTGGCTCAAGGATCTGCCGCTGCGCTTCGCTCCCTACAGCGCAGATAAGTTCAAATGGCTCAAGCGGGTACGCTGATGACGCCGTTTCCTCAGCTGCAGCAGGCGCTGGAGCAATCCGGGCGGGCCGAGCCCAGCCTGGTGATCGATCTGGCGGCACTGGACCATAACCTGGCCCTGGTGCGGGACAAGCTGGCGGGGCAGGGGATCCGCCTGGTAGTGAAATCCCTGCCCTCTATCCCGCTGCTGCGCTACTGCCTGGAAGCGTTGCAGACCGATCGGCTGATGGCGTTTCACCGCCCCTTTGTCTCCCAGGTTCTGACTGAGTTGCCTCACTGCCGAGTCATGATGGGCAAGCCCTTGCCCAGGGCGGCGGTGGCGCAGTTGCTTGGTGCCCATGGACAGCGTGCTGCGGATCAAGTGCAGTGGCTGGTGGACAGCCCGCAGCGGCTGGAGGAGCTGGGCCAGTTAGCCCAGGACAGTCAACACAAGCTTAAGCTGGCGGTGGAGATCAACGTCGGCATGGAGCGTGGTGGCCTGGACAGTCCCCGGCAGTTGGTGACCCTGGCCCAGCGGATCCAGGCTCACCCCTGGCTGGAGCTTTCCGGGGTGATGGGGTACGACGCCCATGTGGCCAAGGCGCCATTGGGGCGTCGCCAAGCCGCCAGCGACCGGGCCAAAGCACGATACCTGGCGTTTCTCTCCGCCCTGACCAATCAGGCGGAAGGCCCCACACCTCAGCAGTTGGACTGCAATGGGGCCGGCAGCCCGACTCTGCCCTATCACCGGGCCCAGACCCCGGTGAATGACGTCAGTCTGGGCTCTTTGTTGCTCAAACCCTGCGATTTTGACCTGCCGGATCTGGCGGAGTTTCTTCCCGCGGCGTACATCGCCACCCCCATCCTCAAGCGCCTGCCTGGTGTGCGATTGCCCTTCTTAGGCCGGCTTAGTCGCAAACGGGACACCCTGTTTCTCTATGGCGGTCGTTGGATGGCCCAGCCGGTCTGGCCCGAGGGGATGGCGGAGAATCGTCTCTATGGCCTGAGCTCCAATCAGCAGATGATGACGGTACCGCAACAATGCCCGGCCCAGATCGACGATTGGGCCTTCTTTCGCCCCACTCAAAGTGAGGCGGTGCTGCTGCAGTTTGGCGACCTGCTGGCAGTGAGAGAGCACCAGGTGGTGATGCAGTGGCCACCGCTACAACAACAAGGATAATGACAAGATGGAAGCAAGCGTCGGACGGTTGGAGGCCTGGAGCGTGACTCGTTGGCTAAAGCGCACCCTTATTAGCCTGTTGATCCTATTGCTGCTGGCCGCGGCTGGGCTTTACGCCGTGATCGCAGGCTCCAAGGGTAAGCTCAGCGGCGAGGTGAGCGTGGCGGGGCTGGAACAGCCGGTCAGCATTCACCTGGATGACCTGGGTCGACCTCATGTTCAGGCGCAAAACCTGGCGGATGCCCTGGCCGCCCAAGGCTATCTGCATGGCAGCGAGCGCTTGTGGCAGATGGAGCTGTTTCGCCGGGCCGGCCAAGGCCGTTTGGCAGCGCTGTTTGGCAGTGACATGGTGGAAGCCGACATTGAGCTGTGGCGTATGGGCGTGCCCCAGCTTGGCCAACAGCTACAGCAGCACGCCAGTGACAGCATGAAGCAGTGGGTGACAGCCTATGTCGCCGGCATCAACCAGGCCATTGAGCTGCAGCGCAGCCGACCGCTGGAGTTGTGGCTGCTGCAGGGGGAGATCAGCCCCTGGACCGAATCCGATGTGTTTGCCGTGGGGGCATTGATCGCCTTTAACTCCGCCAACAACCACAAGAACGAGCTGCTACGCCTGGCGCTGGCACAAGCGCTGACCCCGGCCCAGTTTGAGCGCTTCCTCGATGACGGCTCCGATACCGCGGGCTTCCCCTTTATCCTGGCTGGAGAGGGCGAATCCCAGGCCTTGCTGAGCCCCAGCGCCATGCTGGACCCGATGGACAACCCCAATATTCCGCGGCTGCGCTTTGGCTCCAACGGTTGGGTGGTGGCGCCGGACAAGACCGCCGAGGGTCAGGCGCTGTTTGCCTTTGATTCCCATGACTACCTGGGCTTGCCCAACCTGTTCTACGAGGTGCACCTGCACTTTGGCCAGCAGCAGATCCGTGGCTGGTCGGTGCCGGGCTTGCCCGGGGTGATCAACGGCTACAACGATAAGATCGCCTGGGGCTTTACCAACATCGGCGATACCCAGGACTTGTTTATCGAGACCCGCCACCCGGACAAGCCGGATCACTTCCTGCTGGATGGCCAGTGGCTGCCCGCGGAGGTTAGCCAACACAGCCTGCCGGTGAAAGGCTCGGCCCCGGTGGCGTTCACCATTACCCGCACCCACAACGGACCGCTGATCCGCGAAGAGCCGCTGTTGTCGTTTCGTTGGACCATGCACCAGTTTGACCAGTTCGCTGACAGTGGCATGGGACTGGAGGGACTGCTAATGCTCAACCTGGCCACCGATTGGGACAGCTTCACCGCCGCGATTGATCGTCATGCCGCCCCGACCCTGAACGCCACCTACGCGGACAGTGACGGTAATATCGGTTTTCGTACCGCCGGGCTTATCCCCGAGCGGGGCCTGGGCGAGGGGCTTTACCCACTGGATGGCAGCCGCAGCGAGCACCAGTGGCAGGGCATGGTGCCGGTAACCGAGATGCCGCGCCGCTACAATCCACCGGAGGGCTTTCTGGCCGCCGCCAATGCCCGGGTTAATCCCCGTGGGGTTGGCCCGATGGTGTCGGCGGATAACGCGGCGCCTTACCGTATTGCTCGCTTGCAGCAGGTACTGGCCGAGGATAACGCCATCACCTTTGAACAGATGCAGCGTTGGCAGATGGACTGGCACGATGGCCAGGCCCAGGCACTGCTACCGGCGCTGTTGCGCCAGGCCCAGGCCGGTGGCGTCGACCAGGATGCCCGCTTTGCCGAGGGGATCTCCCTGCTCAAGGCCTGGCAGACGCAGCCGCTGGCGGATACCGACAGCGCCGCAGCGCTGATCTTCCAGCAGTGGTATCTGCAGATCGCCGACGCGGTGTTTGCCCAGCCGCTGGGTGAGTTTCTCTATGGCCAGTTGCTTAAGCGCAATTACGTGCTTAATTTTGCCCTGGATGGCCTGATCCTGGAGGCGGAAGACCCGCAATGGTGGGTGGAGGGGCGTGACGATATGGTGGCCAATGCATTGGCCCACACCCTGGCCAGCCTGCACGGCGAGCTGGGCGGCGAGCCCCGCACCTGGCGCCTGGATCAGAAGCAATCCGTCGCCTTGCCTCACGAGATCGGCAAGGCCGTCCCGGCACTGGGGCGTTGGCTCAATGGCGAGCAGCAACCCTGGGGCGGGACCCCGGCGGCGGTAGGGCGGGCCAGCTACCGCTACGACCGTCCCTTCAAGGTCAGCCATGGCGCAACCGTAAGGGTGGTGGCCCAGATGGGCGAGCAGGTGAAAGCCGCTTCGGTGATCCCCGGCGGTCAGTCTGGCCACCCCCTTAGCCCTCATTACCGAGACCAATACGATCTGTGGCGTGAGGGGCAGCTGATCCCCGTTGAGGACGCCCCCGCATCTGCGCCGCAGCTCACCCTTTTGCCTTTGGAGTAATCATGACAGTCACCCTGGACGACATTCGCATTGCGGCAGAGCGGATCCTGCCCCATGTACATCGGACCCCCATCCTCAGCTCAGCGCAGCTCGATGCCATTGCCGGCTGCGAGTTGCACTTCAAAGGCGAGCATCTGCAAAAGGTGGGGGCCTTTAAGGCCCGGGGCGCGCATAACGCGGTGTTTGCCCTGAGCGAAGAGCAAGCCCGGCTTGGGGTGGCCACCCACTCATCGGGCAACCACGCCGCGGCCCTGGCGCTGGCGGCCAAGCGCCGCGGGATCAGCGCCGACATCGTAATGCCCAGCAATGCCCCTCAGGCCAAGGTGGATGCGGTCAAGGGTTACGGCGGTCACATCCATTTCTGCGAGCCTACCCTGGAGGCACGGGAAACCACCTTGGCTGCGGTCCGGGCAGAGGGGGGACAGACTGAGATCCATCCCTACGACAACGACCAGGTGATTGCCGGTCAGGGCACCACCGGGCTTGAGATCACCGAACAGTTGGCGCAGACACCGCCGGATGTTGTCATCACCCCGGTCGGTGGTGGCGGCTTGCTGGCGGGCACGGCGGTGGCGATTAAATCCCTTTGGCCGCAATGCCAGGTGCTGGGGGCGGAGCCCAGCGGAGCGGATGATGCCCAGCGCAGCTTTCGCGCCGGTCGACTGATTGAGCAGACCGGCCCGGACACCGTTTGCGATGGCCTGCTGACCTCCTTGGGGGTACGCAACTTTGCCCTTATCCAGCAGCACGTGGATGACATCCTCTGCGCTGACGACTCCACCATCATCGAGGCGATGCAGCTGATCTGGAGCCGCCTTAAACAGGTGGTGGAGCCTTCCGCCGCGGTGCCTTTAGCCTGTGTGCTGGCCCACCCGGAACGCTTTGCCGGTAAGCGCGTGGCCATCGTGTTCTCCGGTGGCAACCTGGACCTGGCCAAACTGCCCTGGTGACGCTGGAGCTCGCTGCCCCTTTACGTTAGATTCAATCCTTCGCAGTACAGCGACTTACGCCTTAGTCGCTGGTGAAAGGAGGCAATCACAATGTTTAAGATGCGGGTAGACGAAGAGTTGGAGTTGGTACTGGTCTGCCAGGAGGTGATCGCCGATTTTCAGCGTTTGCGTTTGAGCAACCTGGGCTACCTCAGCCAATGGCTGATGTGGGTGCCGGTGTGCGTCAGCCGCAACGATTTTCAGAGCTATGTGGATGAGTCCGTGCGTGGCTATGGCCGGGGCGAGTCGATGAACTGTGCCATCCTGTATCGGGGCGAGGTGGTGGGTGCCGCTGCCTTTAACCAGATCCACCGTCAAACCGGCCGGGTCGAGATCGGCTACTGGCTCGACGAGGGCCACCAGGGCCGAGGGATCATCACCCGTTGTGTCCAGTTCCTGATTGACTACGCCTTTGAGCAGCTGAACATGGAGAAGGTGGAGATCCGTGCCGCGGTGGACAACCGTCCCAGCCGCAACGTGGCTGAGCGGTTGGGGATGAACCTGGAAGGGGTCCAAACCCGGGCCGAGTGTGTGGGAGACCGGGTGCTCGACCACGCCATCTATGGCCTGTTGAGAAGTGATTACCACAAGTGAGAAGCATGAAAACTTTAGGCGTGCTCGGTGGTATGAGCTGGGAGTCCACCGCCAGTTACTACCGATTGCTCAACCAAGGGGTTAAGGCTCGTCTGGGTGGGTTGCATTCGGCCCGGCTGCTGCTGCACAGCGTCGATTTTGCCGAGATCGAAGCTCAGCAAAGGGCAGGGCAGTGGCACCAGGCGGGCCAGCTACTGGCCCAGGCCGCCGAGGGGTTGGAGCGGGCCGGTGCCGAGGGGATCCTGATCGCCACCAATACCATGCATAAGGTCGCTGAGCAGGTGGCTGCTGCGGTGTCGGTCCCGCTGCTGCACATCGCCGATGCCACCGGGGCCCAGCTATGTGCCGATGGCATTAACAAGGTCGGCCTGTTAGGCACTGCCTTCACCATGGAGCAGGCCTTCTACCGGGAGCGATTGGAACAGCGCTTTGATTTGGAGGTCGTCACCCCGACCGAGGATGACCGGCAAACCGTGCACCGCATCATCTACGAGGAGCTTTGCCAGGGCCTCTGCCTGGATGCCTCCCGAGCCGCTTACGTCGCCATCATCGACAAGCTCAAGGCCCAGGGGGCCGAGGCGGTGATCCTCGGCTGCACCGAGATCGGCCTGCTGATCCAGTCCAAAGACAGCGTCCTGCCGCTGTATGACACCACCGAACTGCACGCCAGTGCGGCGGTAGATTGGATGCTGTCCCAGAGCAGCTCAGCCTCAGTCTTGGATTGAGCCAAAGCCCACATTCAGTGGGCTTTGCTCAATCAGGCTGGCGCAGCAACCATAGGCAGATGGGTACCATCAGCAGCTCCAGCACGATGTAGAACACCAGGATGGGCGAGGGCCATCCGTCGACCACGACACTGACAAGCCGACCCAGCACCAATCCCCCACAAAACAGGCACAGTACCAACGCCCCCGCGTCTCGATAGCGGTCGCTAAAGGCGCTCCACAGCCAGAACAGACCCAGTGCGAGGTACAGCATCATCACAGCTCTCATGATGTGGGCCTGGTCCACGCTGGGTGGAATGGGCGAGTCCAGAAAGGTTGCAAAGAACCAGCCCGGTGAAACGCCGTAGAGCAGGGCGATGACGCTGACAGTGGCAAAGGCGATCACCAGTAGCCCTTGTTTCAGCCTTAACCTTATTTCCATGGGGTTATCCGCATCCATCCAGGTTACGACCCAGTGTAGCGGTTGATGATGGGGCCGCGTCGGCTTTTCGGCGTGCATTAGTCCTAAGTAGCATTGATATTTAGAGAGGGAAGGTCGTGTGGGGCGAAAGGGAATTATCCTAATGAAATGTCATTTTGTGAATTTAACTCAGCGCAAACTCTGGTTGAAAAGGCAGTAAAATCCTTTACCCCATTAGCCACCTTTTTATAATGGATATTGGTTGCAGCCGTTGGGATGGAATCCAGTGAAACGGTTGCTGCAGCCTTAACCTAATCATTAAATTAGGCCAAACCTGTTGTGAGGCAGGGACGGAAAGCCACGGGTCTTTATTAAAAGACAGCCGGGTTGCAAGGCAAAGGAACTTATGCCATGAAAAAGCTGTTAGTTGCGTCTCTTTTCGCGCTCTCCCCCGCCGTATTGGCGACCCCGCTGGGGCCCTTCGAAATCACCTTACCCCAAGATAAGTACACCGGAACTCCTAGTATCAATGACACCGATTTTAGCTGGGTGGATACCAAACCGGGCAAAAAAGGTACCCAGATTGATGTGGTGGTGGAGCAGGTCGCTCCGAATAAAATTGAGGTCAATGGCATTGATGGCAATGACCTGCGCAGCTACTGGTCTTATGGCGTGAACGACGCCTCCATCGCTGTTGCTATCGTTTCCGCCATTCGGGTCAAGAAAGGCTTACAGGTGCAACTGGTGGTCACCGAATCCAAGTGCGGTAACATCGACTGTGCTGATTACACCGGCACCAACAAGAATAAGGTCAACACCAAGACCAACTACCCGGTGGGTCGTACCTTCGCGGTTGGCTTTGCCTTTAACGACAGCTATGGCAAGAATCTCGATATCGAATACGGCTCCAATAACGAAAAAGAGTATCGCAAGATGAACGAGCTGGGCTCAGAGAACAAGATGCTGGTCAATCCGGCGCCTTTCTTGCCCTAAAGCGTCATTGAGGCTGCTTTCTCCGGTCTGTAATCTGACCTGGATTTAGTCCCTAAGATAAATAAAAATGCCAGTGCTGATGCACTGGCATTTTTTGTTTCCGTGTTTTGAGTGAGTCGATACGCTAGTCGGAAACGATGACGCCATTCCAGAACGCCACCCAACCCTCGATATGTTTGGCCTTTTCCTTGGCTTCGGGGTAATACCAGGCCGCGTCCTTGAGGGTTTCACCTTCAATCTCGACGCTGTAGTAGCGCGCTTCGCCCTTCCAGGGGCAGTAGCTGGTGGTGTCACTGGGATGAAAATACTCAGACTTAATGGCCGACGGCGGGAAGTAGTGGTTGCCTTCCACTTGAGTGGTTTCGTCGCTTTGGGCTATCACGACGTCGTTCCAGATCGCTTTCATGGTGGGCCTCGAGGTGGTTGCCTGTGTCTGACTTCAGTTTACGACCGGGGCCTGAGCTCAGATCGACGAGACAGTGAACTTGAGTGGTTTGGGCGGTCTGATCCTGCTCTGAGCTATTTACCGCTTGTTTTGAAAGTGCAACAGGCGCAATTGGAGCCGTTGCCTTGCTCCTGCAGAGGAGTTTGTCGCGCACTCTTTGTCAGCCTCCATATTTATCAGCGATGTCAAATGTTTATAGCCAACATTCCTTGAGTGGTTACAAAAAGTATACTGGTTGACGCTAGTTATCTGTGTTTCATAATGGGCCCCAACACAAGCGCCTCTGTCAGAATCTGGAGGCGCAAACAGCGCAAAAGGGGTACGCGTTATGAGCAGCAACAACGACATCGTCCTGTACACTGCCTCCACCATGAACGGATGGAAGCCGGTGATCTTTCTTGAAGAGGCCGGGGTGGACTACGACCTGGTGCCCATCGACTTTTCCAAGCGAGAACAGAAGGCGCCGGAGTACCTTAAGCTCAACCCTAACGGCCGCATTCCCACCATCGTGGATCGCAGCAACGACGACTTCGTGGTATTCGAATCCGGTGCCATCCTCTGGTACTTGGCACAGAAGTACGGCAAGTTCCTGCCCTCCGATCCCAAGGCCCAATCCGAGACCTTGCAGTGGCTGATGTTCCAGATGGGGGGCATCGGTCCGATGATGGGCCAGGCGATGTACTTCCAGCGCATCGCCGCCAAACAGGGCGAGGAGCACCCCTTTGCTATTAAACGCTATGTGGATGAGAGCCGCCGCCTGCTGGAGGTGCTCAACACCCGGTTGGAGGGGCGCCAGTACCTGGTAAACGAAGAGTTTACCATCGCCGATATCGCCACCTACCCCTGGGCCCGGGCATTCTACTGGGCCAATGTGTCGGTAGAGGGGCTGCCGCATCTGCAGGCTTGGTTCGATCGCATCGATGGGCGGGAGGCGACCCAGCGGGCCCTGACCATCCCCAAACCCTTCTGGGCCTTCTTTGGCAGAGGCGATGTGGCCGCTCAGGAGCGAGAGAATGCCGACCGGTTTAAGACCGACGTAAGGAAGGACAATGAGTAAGCAACCGTTGCGGATCGATATCGTCTCTGATGTGGTGTGTCCCTGGTGCATCATCGGCTACAAACGACTGGAGCAAGCGTTGGCGTCCTTGGGTGAGGAAGTGGAGGCCGAGATCCATTGGCACCCGTTTGAGCTCAACCGACAGATGCCGGAAGGCGGTGAGAACCTGCGCACGCACCTGGCGGAGAAATATGGCACCACGCTGGAGGGCAGCATCAAGGCCCGAGCCAACCTGACCCAGATGGGGGCCGAGCTGGGCTTTCGCTTCGACTACTTCGACGAGATGCGGATGTACAACACCTTCAAGGCCCATCAACTGCTGCATTTTGCCCGCTTGCAGGGTAAGGAGAGCGAGCTGAAACTGCGGTTGTTCTCCGCCTTCTTTGGCGAACGCAAGGCGGTGGATGAGACTGAGGTGCTGGTGGCGGAAGGGGTCAGCGTGGGCCTGGATGAAGCCCAGTGCCGTGAGGTTCTCACCAGTGGACGCTATGCGGACGCCGTTCGAGAGGAGCAAGACCGCTGGATTCAAGCGGGCGTGCGCGCCGTGCCGACCTTTGTCTTTAATGGCGAGCAGGGTGTCTCCGGTGCCTACGACAGCGAGGCCCTGGTGGAGCTGATTCGAAGCCTTTGAGAAAGGCATCCGCCGGAGGACACGAGAAAGGCCACCTAAGGGTGGCCTTTTGCTTTAGCTGGTGCAATTCCCTTTACGGCTTGGCGATGAAGTCTGCGCCTTTGCCGATGCAGTTAAGCTCCGCTTTTTTGCCGACGATGCCCCAGGTGCCGCCGCCAGCTTTGTGGGCTGTAGTGGCTTTGACCAGCAGGGTACCGTTGGCGCCACCGCCTGTGGCGTGGCAGGTAAGCTTGCCACTGGTTTGGGGCACGCCGTCAATGGTGTAGAAACCCCCGGTATTTTGGCCCACAATCCAGGCCTTGTGGGAGCTGCCGTTACCGGTACCTACCTGTTTCACTGGCACCTCTATGCAGATGTCCTCCCCGTAGCTGTTCATGCCACAGCCTTTAAAGACCCGGTCGACCGTTTCTGTATTCCAAGCCAAAGCCGGTGCTGCCAGTAAGCTCAATCCAAATACGCCCAGAACTTTCTTCATTGTTGCGTCTCCATTCGCTGATGCAGCCCGGCTGTCTTTGACAAGACCCGTGGCTTTCCGTCCCCACCTCACAATGGGTTTGGCGATTGGTGTTTTGTGCAATGAAAAGCTAGTCGCTGAATGGTCGTCACGCCAATCAAATGAATCAAATTTTGTATGAGATATTACCGTTACAATTCAATGCTCTTAGCTAGGAATGTCGGCATGTGTCTTCCAATGCGAATCGCGCATTGCGCTATAGCAAATGCGTTGTTTCTCTCGGCTGTAGGAACCCTTGATTCCGTCTTGTGAAGCGTCGCCAAAGCGGTGGACAAAATGGCAGGCATCATCGACCTCGGTGAGCTGGGAGGCAATCTCGACACCATGGTCGGGATTGAGCGTTTAGCCTGGGTCTGCCAGCGCAGCACGATGGGCCGTCTGACAGACCCGGCTTGGACTGCTGTGCTGACGTGTTTTGCCATTGAGCAGGGTGGGGCTGCGTGGTAAGGTCGCGACCCCTTTGGTTTCACGGGCGATTTTTGCTCTTGTATCGCGCTCGTTCACCCCGCTACCTGGCGGCTTGCTTTGCACTTTGGATTGGCCTGCTTGGCCAAGGCCTGGTGCTGTCTGCGATGCACGAGGGCGAGCACCAGTTTGCGCTGCTCACAACGGAGCTTGCCGAGTTCAGCGCCGCCTATGAGCAACATCAGCAAGGGGATTGTCTGGCCGATGTTCTGCTGGAGCATTGCGTCGCCAGCCTGACGAACTGGGTCAGTGCGATGGCGGCGGTACCAGTGCCAAGCCTGCCGTTGCTGAGCTATCACCATCAACTACTCCTTGGCCTACGCCTCACCGGGACAATCCGTGGCCCACCCGCTCTGCTGCAGCTTGGTTAGTTCGTCGACAGCGTCCTCTTTTTATCCCGGATAGTTGTCGACCAATCCCCTTTAGGCGTTGCCGCTTAGAGGGAGCCCTTTGCTAGTCTCTGGCCCTATATGCTGGAGCGGGAAACCCAGATTTTGACGACTCAAACCTTACCAACCGGGGCGCCGGTCAGCACCCGCCTGGCCTCCATCGACCTGCTACGCGGCACCGTGATGCTGTTGATGCTGCTCGACCACGTGCGCGAGCGCTTTCTCTATCACCGCCAGGTGGCGGATCCCATGGATCTGGATGTCACCGATCCCGGCCTGTTCTTTACCCGCATGCTGGCCCACCTTTGTGCGCCGGTGTTTGTCTTCTTGACCGGTCTGTCCGCCTGGCTCTACGCCAACCCGGTGAAGGGTCAGGCACGTGATGCCAGCGCCTTCCTGTTCAAGCGGGGCCTGTTTCTTATCCTGCTGGAAGCCACCTTGGTAAACCTGTCCTGGTTTGGTCGCTACGAGACCCTGTATCTGCAGGTGATCTGGGCCATCGGTGTCAGCATGCTGGCGCTGGCGGCGCTATGCCGTCTGCCCCGGCCCGCTGTGTTTGGCTTGGGCCTGCTTATCGTCTTTGGCCACAACCTGTTGACCCCCATCAGCTTCGAGCCGGGCCAATGGGGCTACACCGCCTGGAGTATCCTGCACGACCGCGGCACCATCTTTACCAGCGAAGCCCTCACCATCCGCGCGTCCTACCCGGTATTGCCCTGGATCGGCGTGATCCTGCTGGGCTTTTCCGCTGGCCCGCTGTTCTCAGCAAAAGTTGATTCAGATACCCGCATCCGGCTGTTGGTGCAACTGGGCCTGGCGGCCTTGGCGATGCTGCTGGTGCTGCGTGGCCTTAACCTTTACGGCGAGACGGTGCCATGGCAATCCCAGGCCAGTGTGATTGAGACGGTGATGGACTTCTTCAACTACACCAAGTACCCGCCCTCACTGGATTACCTATTGCTGACCCTCGGCATTGGCTTTTTGCTGCTGGCCCTGTTTGAGCGGGCCCGGGGGTCGCTGGCCCTGGCGGTCTCGACCTTCGGCTCGGCGCCGATGTTCTTCTACTTGCTGCACCTGTACGTGCTGCTGCTGGGCTACCAGTTGGCGATGGCGTTCATTGGCCCCAACTACGGTGAGCTCTACGCCTTCGATAACCTCAGCCAGATCTGGTTGGTGACGGTCATCCTGGCGGTGGTGCTCTACTTCCCCACCGTGGCCTTTGCCCGCTTTAAGCGGCGCACCTCCTGGGGCTGGGTGAAGTACTTCTAAAGTCAGTCGGCAACCCAAAAGCCACGACCCTGGTCGTGGCTTTTTTGTGCTCTCAGGGTTGGGGTACGCGCCGCTGAACGGCCAAGGATGCTATTGCCGCGATAGTGAGGTGCTAGTGCCGTACTATCGCAACACTAGTGCGCTGCTAGTGCGCTGCTATTGCGCCGGGGAAGTCGCGAGTTGTGCGTCGGGGCAATTGGCGCGTAGCGGGCATTGTTGGCACTGTGGCCTGGGCCGACAGAACGCCTGGCCATGCTCGACAATCAGGCCGTGGAAGTAGGCGTGGGTCTGGTAGTCGTTGGGGACGGCCTGCTCGATCAATTGCTGAAACGCGCCGTAGCGTTTGGGCACCGCCAGGCCGTTGCGGCTGAACAGGCGCCGGGCATAGGCATCGATAACGAACGACGGCTTGTGCAGGGCATACACCAGGATGGCGTCGGCGGTCTCTTGCCCCACCCCCTTGATTGCCAACAGCTCCTGTCGCAGTTGTGCTTTGGGCTGCTGTCGAGCCAGCTCGATGTCGTAGTCGTAACTCTGGTACCAGCTCATCAGTGCCTTTAGCTTGGCGGCTTTCTGGTTGTAGTAGCCGCTGGGCCGGATCCGCTGTGCCAGCTCCTCTATCGGCAACCGGGCTACGCCCTCAGCACTAAAGTGCTCTCCAAGGTTGGCCATCGCCTTATCGGCGTTGCGCCAGTTGGTGTTCTGTACCAGCACCGCACCGAGCAAAATCGACAGCGGCGGTTGGTCAAGCCACCAGACGAAGGGGCCAAAGTGGTCGCTCAGGTCGGAAAATACGCTTTGGATTAGCGTGGGGTCATCGCTGGGGTAGGGCATGGCAGATCAGATATACAGGGCGAGGGGCCAGTATAGAGGGTGAACCGAGCGGATGGGAGTGCAGTGCTAAGCTGTGCTGTGGCCAAATCCACCGGGAGACCAAGATGCGACTGTCACTGCAGCTTTCCCTACTGTTGTTTTCCCTACAGCTGCCCCTGAGTGCTCTGGCGGCACCCGAGTTGACCGCCGAATACCTTGAGGGACGTTGGTGCCTGGAGTCGATGGACTTTGGTGGCGCACCGGAGCCGGAGAACCGTAACTGGCAGTTCGAACCGGATGGCCACTTCTTCCATCAAAACTCGGTGATGTCTTCGGAGATGAGCCATGGCGGTCAATGGCTGATTGAAGAGGGCAGGCTGCAGATCAAGCCGGTCTACCTGGGCGGCTTCCAGCGGGTTACCGTGGAGTCAGAATCCCGCTTTGTCTTTCACTGGAGCGCGGATATGAACATCAAGCGGGGCCCCTGTCCCTAGGGCCCCAATCGTTTTACACCAGCCTCAGTCTGCCATCTCCAACTGGCCGCGGATCTCGCCACTGGGATTGGCCAGGCTGTGTACGTTGATGTAGGTCCGTCCCTCACCCATCGCCACCAGCAGCTCCGCCAGGGTCGCACCGCAATCGGTGGCAACGATGTTGGCCTCGGTCAGAGTACCGCTGACCACCACGCGTCCATTTAATCCCGCCTCCATGCCGCCGGCCAGAAAGGCCACCACCGGGCCGTTCTCTTCCGCGGTGCCGCAGTGGATGTGTGCGCCAGGCCCGGCGAAGATCCCGGTGGCGCGGGTGATCGCCATGGTGAAGTCGATCTCGCCGGCCTCTTCAATCACGTCGACCTGGGCCAGGCCACGGGTGGCGGTGGCGACCGGTTCGGGTACCTCGGATAAACCACTGAGCTTGGCGCGGAAGCTGTCGTGGTTGTCTGCCAGGGCAGGGGCGAAAAGCAGGGGAAGCAGTAGGGGAAGCAGGGGTTTCATAGGACTACCTCTTTAACCATCGAAGTCGTATGTGGGGTGCAAAACACCGCAGCGGAGGATAGTCAAAGCTGGCGCCGTGGCCAGTGTAGGGAGTCAGAAAAGTGGTGAATCAGTGCTGATAGGGGCTCAGCCAGGCCCGAACCCGCTGTTCAAACCATTGCGGGCTGTTGGGGTCTGGGTTGGCAGACTGGGCAATGGTGTGGCCCAGGTTGAGTGCAAACAGCTGGTAGGCGAGGGCATCGGCGTGGGTGCCCGGTGCCAGCTGGTGGGAGTCGACCGCCCGCTGCACCAGCTTACCCAGGTAGCTGAGCAAGCGGGCTTGCTGGTCCAGGGCAAAGCGTTTGACCGCCGAATCCGGCCGGTGTTGGAACTCTACCAGCGCCTTGATCAGCGGGCAGCTGGTCTGCTCCTGCTCCAGCATCCGTACGGTCCAGCCCTGCCAGAGGGTAAAGAGTTGGTGCAGGTGGGTGAGCGGATCAGGGTCTCGGGCAGGCTTGAGCACCCATTCAGTAAAGCGCAGCTCGCTGTATTCCAGGATGGCGATCTGCATATCTTCCTTGTTCTTGAAATGCGAGATCACGCCTGTGCGAGACAGGTCGCACAGGCTGGACAGGTTGCCGATGGTGACATCCGCCAGGCCAAACTGGCTGCTGAACACCAGGCCCTGGTGGAGGATCTGCTGACGGGTGCGTTCGCCTTTGCTCATGCGGCCACTATCCGGTTGATCTTCGCGATGACCTCAGTGTCGCTCAGAATGCGGCGATGGCCAAGCCCTTCGGTGGCGGTGAGGGCCAAGCCGGCTTTCTCGGCAAAGGCCTGGATATCGGCAAACGGGGCGAAGCGGTCGCTGCGATCGTGGATCAGGTGTACCTGACCGTGGAGTTTGGGGATCTGGCGCTCACCCAGCAGCGACTGCCAGTCCACCTGGTATTGTGAGGCGATGCTCTCCAGCACCCGAACCATGACCCGGCGGGAGATCCCCACCCGCTCCAGGGTATGGAACATCTGGTCGAAGAAATTGATGGGGGCGGAGATCAGCACCACCTTGCGCTGGCGCAGCAGTGCCTCCGGCAGGTTGAGGGTGGCGAAGGCGCCCATAGAGTGGCCGATGATCGCTTCAACCTGTTGGCCGTCCGCTTCCAGCTGATTCATCAGGGCGGTCATCGCCTCAATAAAGGCCAGCAGATGGGCACGCTTGCCTTCCGATTTGCCATGACCGACGTGATCCAGTGCAGCGACCCGGTAGCCCTGTTCGATCAGCTGGTTGATCAGCGCGTGGAAGCAGGTGCTGTTGTCGGCCCAGCCATGGCTGAGTACCACGGTACGCTCTCCGTTACCAAACAGGTGGGCACGGGCGTTGCCCAGGCGGGTAGTCAGATCCCATTGCTGGGTGGGCTGGTGAGAGCCGAAATCGTATTGGCGTTTGCCATTGGGCTGGATCAGGAACTGTTGGCCCAGGCGGCCGGTCAGTTGTGGCAGCCAGCGGCTGAGCTGGCCGGTGACAAATCGACCCATGCCGGTAAACAGTGCGGCGGCCTGGTTTTGGTGAAAGTAGTTAAAGCGCATGACGATGCCTCTAAAAAAGTACAACTGCACTTTTAAAATAGTGCGACTGTACTTTAATGCAAGGTCGATCCTCGTTCAATACGGGGGTTCTGATTTAAGCTGCTGCTTCTATTAAACCTTTTCCGTCAGAGTGATTTGTTCTTAGGTCATGCAAGAACGCGTTACGTCTATGCTTGGCTAAACCCAACCCCACCGGCAGGTTGGAACAAAGGCGAGGTTGATAGAAGAGATGACGGTGTTGCGAGGGGCCCGGTATGCGGGCGTTTTGGCCCTGTTGATGCTGCAGGCCGGTTGTGGCCCGGCTAAGCCTATTCTGACAGAACAGGAGGCGGAAGCGCGCTGTGTCGAGCTGCGTCAGCTGGCGGCCTCGGTGATGCAGGCCCGTCAACAGGCGGTGAAACTGCCAGAGGCAAGCAAGCTGGTTGGCGAGGCGCCGTTGGAGCAACAGATGCTGACGGAGGCCTTTGGCCACAACATCTACGCCAATCCCCAGGTGGTGATCCGGGTGATTGAATCCTTCCGCCAGCGCTACTTCGAGTTGTGCCTGGAGCAGATGGAGGAGCAATACGATCTGACTAACTAATGGCCGTGCTCTTCAACTGACATTCCGCTCGTTCCTCTCCTCTCTTATCTGTTGCCTTAATGGAACCATGATCTTGATTTTTCATCACTTTCCTTGTTTTTGGATAAGCTGCTGCACTAGCCTGTGGTGGCGAAGTACGCACTCAACAAGGAGCGAGAGATGAAACGAGCATTGAGTATCGGCCTGATTGTCGCGGGATTAGCGGCGTGTACCGGTGGTGGTGAGACAGTGATCAGCGGTATTGGCAACTCCGGTAACCGATTTGGCGATGAGAGCGATCTGGAGCTGCTGGCCCGGGCGGTTGCCCGCCACGATGGCACCGAGAGCGTCACCGACGAAGAGCTGGCTAAGATCTTTGTCACCCTCAAGCAGCAGGCGATCGACGGCAATGCCGAGTCCGCCTTGGTGGTCTATCGCGTTGCAGCGATACAGCGGCGCAAGCAGGCAGAGGCCGAGGGCGGTTAATCCCCCAGCCGGTCAGCATCAAGTAGGCCGGCCTTCACCAGTGAATCCAGCCGGGCTTTGCAGTGCCCGGTCAGGCTTTCCCGCAGAAGCCGCACGGCGGGGGTGATGGAGGGCCGGCTGGGGCAGATCAGCCACAGCTCGGTGCCTTTGGGCTGGGAGTTGGTCAGCAGCGGCTGCAAGCGCCCGGCTAGCAGATCGTCGGCCAGATCCAGGCAGGACTTTACTGCCAGCCCTTTGCCTGCCACGCACCAGCGCCGCACCAGATCGCCGTCATTGGCGGCACGGTCACTGGGCATCTTGACCTTAATGTCCTGGCCGTCGCGCTGGAAGGTCCAGGTATCGTAGGTGATGTCGTACAGCTGGTAGAGCAGGCCGTTGTGGTGGGGCAGGTCCTCCAGAGACTGCGGCGTGCTGGCACGGGCCAGGTACTCGGGTGAGGCCACCAGCAGTCTGGGCACGCTGCAGATCTTAAAGCCGTAGAGGCTGGCATCGGTGGGGGAGCCATAGCGCAAGGCCAGGTTGATGGGGTCGCGGTAGAAATCCGCCTTGCTGTCACTGAGGTGCAGCTTCAGGCTCAGTCCCGTGTGCTCAGCCATCACCTCATCCAACCAGGGCGCGATCACATTGCGGCCCAGATCGGAGGCGGCGGCAATACGCAGTTCGCCCTCGATGCGTTCAGCGTCCTGTTGCAGGTTCTGTTGGGCCTGGGCCAGTAAGGTCAGGGCCTGCTCGCACTGGGGCAGGAAGCGCTCACCGGCACTGGAGAGGCGCAGTTGCCGGGTGGTGCGGACAAACAGCTCTGAGCCCAGGGCTTGCTCTACCCGCTTCAGTGCCGCGCTGGCGGTGGCAGTCCGCATATCCAGGCTGTTGGCGGCGGCGGTGATGCTGCGAAACTCCGCGACTTTGAGCACCACGTGAAGATCAGACAGCTGCATATTTTCAAATCTTGTTTGAGAATGATTCTGTCATTGTAGTGTTTATTGCATGGTAATAGGGCACTAAGCTGTATCTCGTTCGCTGCTTGGTACCACCGAGGTAAAGCAGCCCCCAACTCACAGAGGATACGAGGACCCGTTATGGCCAAGCTCACCATCGTTGCCAACATCATCGCCCACGCCGACAAGATTGACCTGGTTAAAGCGGAGCTGCTTAAGCTCATCGACGTTACCCGCGCCGAAGAGGGCTGCATCAACTATGACCTGCACCAGGACAACGACAATCCAGCCCACTTTATGTTCTACGAGAATTGGACCAGCCGCGAGCTGTGGCAGGTTCATATGAACAACCAGCACCTCAAGGACTACATGGCCGCCACCGAAGGCGCCGTTGAGACCTTTACCCTCAACGAGATGAGCCAGATCGCTTAATCTCAAACCTGCCTTGAAGCCCGCCCAGTTACCTTGGCGGGCTTTTTCGTTGTTGTCTCACTGATGTTTGCGCCTTACTGCGCTTGGTGTCCTTGGGAGTCACGCTCCTGGTAACAAAACACACATTGTCACCTCATGAAGACACATATTGATGTCGGTCAGCCGGGCAATATGAAAGCCATCGAAGACGGAGCTGAGTGCTCAGCTTCGCCGGAAATCAAAGTTTGCTGTAACGACTGACAATGCCGACAACCAGGAGTGTCCCATGAAGATTTCACGCAAAGAATTACTGAATGGTTTTATCGCAGGCCTGACCGCCACCGTTGTTTTAACCCTGATCATGATCATGAAGAAGTTGGTTGGCATTGCCCCGGCACTCGACCCGATAGAGATGCTTACAGAGATGGCCAGCGACCGGCTTGGGGTTGCTCTGGGTCCTGGCATCGGTTGGTTTATGCACTTTGTCATCGGCTCGGTGACCTGGGGCGGGGCGATGGCCATTTTCAGCTCGTTTCTGCCGAGTCAAAGCCAAACTCTCAAAGGGGTGGTGTTGGCAGTCGGTGCCTGGTTGCTGATGATGGTCGTGTTGATGCCGATGGCCGGTGAAGGTTTGTTCGGCCTGGCTATCGGGCCTCAAGCTCCGGTGATGACTTTCATCTTCCATGCCATCTTTGGTGCCGTGCTCGGGGCGACCTATCGTCTGCTGAATGATGAGCACACCCTGTTTAGCTTCAAGCAAGCAGAGGGCTAAGCCCAACCCCAACGCAAAAGGAGGCCACAACCGTGGCCTCCTTTTTGGATCTGTCACTGCATAAGTTAACAGGGGGCGGCGCCCTGGGTTTCACCGGAGAACGCCCTGACCGGCCCAATCTATTGTCTCGCCCGTCATCGTTGCAGACGCGATCAGCGGTTCTTCGCTGGTAAATGGCTGAGCCGACGTTTCAGTAGGGTGAGGTTCAAGGGAAGTGGCAAGACGTCACTTACCCCCTTTGCCAGGGCCTGGGAAACGAAATCCGGATCTGTTGAAGCGGTTGCCAGCAACAATGGGGCGGGCTGGAGTTGGGCACAGGCACTGACGCACAGCGACAATGCCGCTTCATCGTCACCAATGTCTGCCACGACCATCGCTTTCAGACTTTGGCTTGTCCCTTCGACTTGCTTTAGCAGTGCCAGCGCTTTGTCCGCATGGTTGGCGATCATGACCTTGTAATCGGACTTCAACTCGGTGATCTGGGTTTGATATCTGGCTGGCGTTTGGTCGACCAGGATCAGCACCGGCTTTTGCACGCCGCTTGCGGTGTGGGCGCTGTTTGACGCTGTATGATGCCTGGACTTCAGGGCGTGTTCGGAACGTGACAGGATCTGCCTGCACCGTTTCTTCAGCAGGAGTGACAAAGCATGCAGCTGGTTGGGGTTAGGGGACTGACCAAGGCGACAGAGCTGCTCCAGTTCACCGGCGCTGTCTGCAATCACATCAAGCCCGAGACGGCTGGCTTGGTTTATCAGCTCATGACATCGCCGAGAGAGCTCATCAAGAGGCAAATCGGAAAACGCCAGCCCATCGCGATAGTCAGTGGCAAACTGTTTGAGCAATGAGAGATACCTATCCCACTGGCCATCACATCGGCTCAGACCGGTTGCCGTGTCAATGTCATACAGGTCGGCCAGCTCAAGTCTGGCCAACTCCGGACTTAATGGGATGGCTGGCGTTCCCATCGGCAGCCAGCGGTTCAATACCTGATTCAGTCGAGCCGGATCTAACGGCTTTGTCAGGTGGTCATTCATTCCGGCCGCCAGGAATCGCTTTCGATCGCCGACCATCGCGTGCGCTGTCATGGCGATCACTGGCAGTTGCTCCAGACTGAACTGAGGCCGCTTTCGAAGGCGAGCGACCGCTTCGAGCCCATCCATCACGGGCATCTCTATGTCCATCAGAATGAGGTCAAAGGCTTGCTCTGATAGAGCGTCCAGAGCTGCCCGACCATCCCCAACCAGGACCACCGACAGCCCGAGCTGACCGAGCATCTCTATTACGACCTGCTGGTTGAATTCATCGTCTTCAGCCACCAGCACGCGGTATTGCTGCTGCGGCTGTGCGTTGGCAACGGGGCGAGCGACCGCTCGAGTGGCGGCAAGATCCTGGGCAAGTCGACGCAAGCTGCAAGGGGAGCTCAGAGCGGGTTTCAGTGCCAGTAACTCCAGACCTTCGGGCAGTTGTTCACCCAGGGCCAATAGCGGGTGCACGGACAAGGTCGGGTAACGGTCCAGAATGGGCAATAACACCGTGGGGTCAGTCAGTGAGGCGATGTCGACAATGAGTCGGTCGTACCGGTCCCATTCGACCTGGTTCAAGTCGGAAAGGGAAACCTCTTGGGTTTGATGACCCAATGCCAGTAGTTGCTCGCTGATCGTACTGCCGGAGCGGCTGGCGGATTGGGCAAGCACCACTTGCCAACCACTGTCGGGCGGTGAGGTGGCTTGGTCATCGGCTTCGAAGCTGAGGTCAAAAAAGAAGTGGCTGCCATGGGCGGGGTCACTTTCCACCTCCAATGCGCTGCCCAGCAGTGACAGCAGTTCGCAACAAAAGCTCAAGCCCAGTCCCGGCTTCATGACTGAGGCGCCGGTGCGATTAACCCGCCCTTGGGTGGGGCGGTCAGCGACACCGCAGCCTGTGTCGATCAGGCTGAAGCGCAATGACAGCCGACGTTCGCTGCTTGATAGCTGGGCCACCTGCAGTTCAATGCCGCCGGACTCGGTATAAAGCACCGCATTGTTAGCCAGGTTGAGCAACAACTGCTGCAGCCGCTCAGCGTCGCCCATGAGCGGTGGCAGCAGCTGCTGTGGTTGATGCAAAGCGAAACTAAGCCCTTTGCTATTGAGGCTGGGGGCAATCATGTCCAGCAGGTTATCCAGCACGGTATCCAGCAGGAAGGGTTCGCGCTTCAGGGCCAGCTCGCCGCGTTCCAGCTTGTTGATGTCCACCATGTCATCGACCACGGCCAGCATATGGCGGGTGGCACGGTTGATCTTCTGGAGGTAGTCCCGGTTTCTCGGATGGACGACGTGCCTCAGAGCCAGGTGGCTTAGGCCCAACACCGAGTTGATTGGCGTGCGCACCTCGCGGCTGACCCGGGTCAGAAAGTCGGTTTTGGCTTGGTTGGCTTGCTCGGCATCCCGCTTGGCGTGTTCGAGTTGATCCAGTGCCTCCTGCAGCTTCAACTGTGCTTGCTGCCGTTGCTCTACCTCCGCTTGAAGGCGCTGATTCCATTGCTGGACCTGTTGCTGGACCTGTTCTCGGCTGGCGCCAAGAAAGCGGTGATCGATCTCGGGCAGGTGTTTACCTTCGGCCCATTCGATGGCCGCCTGGAGTTCGCTGCCCTGCAGCAGACTCTCGGTGTTGCCCTGTTGCCAGGCGTGCAGCGCCTTGGCGTAGGGCCGTCGCTGGTCCAGCTGGGCCTGGAGCCAGTGTTCATCAAACACCCGGCGGTAGACTTGGGTACGTGGGCGTATTGTCCCCTGTTGCACGGCGATGAGGCCGGTAAGGTAGAGTCGATGGTAGTCGCCGGCGGATTCGACCGGCAGCGTCTCGTCGGGGGAGGACAGCAGCTGGGCGTAGCCGGCGAGGTTCACCGTGCTGTATTTCTCATCAAGCAGCATGCGGTCACGAATGGTACGCAGGTGTTCCGGGTTATCGTGGCTCTCCCAGTCGTTGATCAGCCTGCGATTGACCAGGCCGTCGACCCAGGCTTGTGTATCTGGGTTGGCGTCGTCGTCCCCATCAGCCGATGCGTCATTGATCATCTGGCACAGCTTCTGGGTCAAAAAGGGCTGTCCGCCACTGCACTGCAGTATGGCGGAGAGGACCTGGCTCGGATTGCGCCCAGGGCAGATCAGCCCCTGGCTCAAAGGTTGGGCTTCCTGCTCAGAGAACCCCTCCATGGCGATAGCACGGCCAATATTAAAGGGGGAGCGGCGCTCATCCTCGATAAGATCGGAGGGCAGGGCTACGCCAAAGAAGGCAAAGCGGATTTGGCTCATGCGTGCGTCATCTGCCCGTAGGTTGTAGCAGGCACGAAGCACAGAGAAAAAGTCGTCGGCAGGAAACGGCAGGCTCAGGACGGCGTCAATCTCATCGAAAAACACCACCATCTCCTGATCAGGGTAGGCACTGAGCAGCTTCCCCTGGAAGAAGGAGGCCAGTTTTAGTGCGGGAGGAATGTCACCTAACGAGTGCCACCAGGACAGCATCGCTTGCCCTGGCGGCAGTTCAAAGCCCCGCCACAGCTCCGAGATGATGCCGGCAAACCACTGCTGCTCGGTAATGTTGACGCTGCCCACGCGACTGAGATCAAGAAAGCAGCACTTTACTCCCTGTTGCTGTAAGCGGGTTTTGACCTCGAGCAAGAGCGAGGACTTGCCCATTTGGCGGGAATTGAACACGTAGCACAGCTCGCCCTGGACCAGGGCGTCAAACAGCTCCTGATCCGCACGGCGGGGAATATAGATGGAGGTTTGGCCGGAGATGCTGCCGCCGACTTGAAAGGATTGGCTCATCGTTGTCCTAGGCGTCATGGCTCGCCAGGTAGTCGGTCAGCAGGTGGCGCCCTGCGATGGGCTGGCCGTTTTGGATGCTCACCAGGCCAAGTCGTTCCAGCTGGTACATCTCAATGCGACTCAAAGGGTCTTCCTGGTCACTGCGTAACTTTTTGAATCCGCTCACTGCGTCAGCGTTGGCGCTGTAATCCTGCAGTAGCTGCTGCAAGAACTCGCTGAACAGTCCGCCGGGGGCCGAGGCCCCAGCCAGCAGTTGTTTTAACCCCTGGGAGGGGCTTTCCATAAAATCAGCCTGGTTAGCCAGTTCATACAGGGTCAGCTGGCACAGATAAGGGTGGCCCCCCAGCGACGTCAGCAGCAGTTGAATGGGGCTGCTGGCATTACCGTCGTTACGCCAGTTAAATCCGTAGACCGAGGCCAGTGCCGCGATTTGGTCGCCGTCAAAGGGCTTCAGCTCAATGGGAAGGCCCACGTTAAAGGGAGACAGGTTCATGTCTAACTGGACGTACACCTCAGTGGAGTAGACCAACATCTGACGGAGCTTTTGCATGTTTGTGTTGTGCTTGGACTCTTCGTGCCAGGAACGCAGCAGCGGCAAGAAATCCCGGCTGACGTTGTCGTCGTCAAATACCAGGTTGAGCTCATTGATCACCAGTAACATCGGCTGGTCCAACTTTGCCAGCACGGCCTGTTGCAGGAAGTTGCTGGCGCTGAGTTTGCTGCCGATCAGCTCGTTCCAGTGGTCTTCCAGCTTAACGTCCAGGCCCAATTGGCTGGCGGCCTGCAGGCAGACCCAGCGCAGTAGCCGGTCCAGATCGGTCAGGATCGCTCTGTCTGCTTGCAGAAAGTCGATCTTGACCAGATGAAAGCCCTCACTCTCTGCCTGATCGATGACTCGAAGCATCAGTGAGCGTTTGCCCATCTTTCTCGGACCCTTGATCCGCAGGATCGAGCCGGGGCGCTGTATCTCCTGGTAGGCTCGCGCTTCCTCTTCGCTGCGCTCTATGTAAAAGGGGGAACTGAACTGCATCGCGCCGCCGGGGTACTCCAGGCGTTGACTCCGCTTGGCACTGTCCGCCGCCCAGGTGGCTTCCAGCAGCGGGCGAAAATTGCGCTTGGTAATGCTCTGGCCCAATGCCTGGGTCAGCTCTTTCCATAATTGAGAGCCCGCTTTGCGCACGTAGTCGTGGTCGTAGCCACTCTCTTCGGCCACCACGTTGTAGCCCTTGCCTTCCCATGAGAGCCGGAAAACCTCTACTTTGATGAGGCTTAAGCTCTCTTCTGGCAGCAGAGTAATCAGCAGATCTTTGGCTTCCTGGTGGTTCATTGTTGCCCTTTCTCGTTCGCTTTTGTGTCTATCAAAATGGTTTCCTGGCCTGCCGTTATACGACTGAGCGGTTCCTTCAACTCTAGTGCGCTACACCTGTCGCTGTGGCCTGGCATTACTGCAGGCGGCCAGACTCGAGGGCGGTGACGGTGTCCAGCGCGGTATCGAAGTCATACTGGGCCAGCGCTTCGCTGAGCTTGGTATAGTCAGCGTCGGGGACCATGCCTCGCAGTGATGCCAGTTGCTCAGCGGCTTCGCTATCACACTCTTCGAGCATGGAGCGCAGTCGTTGAAGCTGCTGGGCTAAGGGTATTGAGTTGACGCCAGGGCTTGGCTCGGCCAGCTCTGCCTCCTCCTGGCTTGGCTGCAGGACCTGCAAGCCACGAAGGACGCGATTCAGTTCGGATTGCACTGCAGCTAAAGGCTCAGCGATGGTCTGGGCACTGAGGTTGGCGTCGTCGCTCAGCTCATTGCAGCGCAACTCCAGAGCGGCAGCCAGCTGTTGAAGCTCTGCTGCACCCAGGCTGCCCGCAGCCCCCTTGAGACTGTGGGCACAGCGACTGGCGGCTCGGCGATCTGTGTCGCTGAGTGCTTGCTGAAATTGCACGCTGAAATCTTGTTTTACCGTGTGGAACTTAATCAGGAGTCGCCGGTATAGCGGCAGGTTGCCGTGGCAATGATGCAAGCCGACCTGAGTATTGATCCCAGGCAGTGGCGGCAGCGGAGACTCATCTGAAACACTGGCGGTAGCAGCGGAGCGGGTGGGTTCTGGATCGGCAGGCGTAATCCAGCGCGCCATGGTATTGAACATCTCCTCCACCTTAATCGGTTTGCTGATGTGCTCGTTCATGCCGGCCGCCAGCACCTTTTCTCGGTCACCCACCATGGCGTTGGCGGTCATCGCCAGTATCGGCAGGTGGCGATGACTGGCTTGTGCCCGGATCCGGCGGGTCGCCTCGTAGCCGTCCATGACTGGCATCTGGCAGTCCATCAGCACACCATCGAAACGTTCTCTCGCAATGGCATCGAGAGCTTCCTGTCCGTTGTTGGCCAATACCACCTGCAGGCCATTGTTGACCAGTAACTCGTGGGCCAACTCCTGGTTAATGGCGTTGTCCTCAACCAATAGCACCTTGGCGCCTGCCAGATGAGTCAGGGCCTGTTCCATCCGATTGCTGCGATAGTGGGAGCGGTTGGGGTATAGGGGTTGTCGCCCCATGGAAAGCATGACCGCATCCAACAGCGCTGAAGGGGTGACCGGCTTACTAAGGATATTCTCCGGCGCCGCTTTACCCGCGGCGAGGCTAAGTTCATCCGTTCCATGGGCAGTGATCATGATGATGCGCGGTGGACGTGTTAGCGCATCGTGCGCCCGTATCCGCTCTGCGGTGGCCACGCCATCGGGCGGTGGCATTCGCCAGTCCAACAGGACCAGGTCGAACGGCTCCTCGCTGTCAGCTTGAACGAGCCGCGCCAGGGCCTGTTCACCGCCATTGACGGACGCGGTTCGCAGGCCAAAGCCCTCGAGCATGGTGCACAGCAGCTCACGCGCGGTGGCGTTGTCGTCGACCACTAACACCCTCAAGGCACCGATGGCACTTTGAGGAGGGGGCAGGGGGGTGACGTGCTGTTGAACCTGCACGGGACAGGTAAAGCGAAACAGGCTACCCACACCGAGGGTGCTCTCCAGCTCAATCTGGCCCCCCATCAACTCGACCAGGCGTTTGCTGATGGCCAAACCCAGCCCGGAGCCACCGAATTGTCGGGTGGTCGATGCGTCGGCCTGACTGAAGGACTCAAACAGCTTGGCCTTTTGTTCATCGCTGATGCCGACACCGGTGTCGGTGACGGAAAACTCCAGGGTCAGAGAATCACCTTGGTGTTGCACCGGCCTAACCCTGACCACCACCTCGCCCTGCTCGGTGAATTTCACTGCGTTGTTGCCGAGGTTTACCAGTACTTGGCTCAATCGCAAGGGGTCGCCAACCAGGTGTGTCGGCAAGTCAGCAGGGAGGTCGAACATCAGCTCCAACCCTTTTTCTTCCGCTCGAAGGCCGACCAGGTTGGCCAGGTTGTCGAACAGCTCCTCCAGCCGGAACTCGGTCTTTTCTATGTGCAGCTTGCCAGCCTCGATTTTGGAGAAATCGAGGATGTCGTTGATGATCCCAAGCAGGGACTCGGCAGAGCGGTGGACCTTATCGATGTAGTTGCGTTGTCGATGATCCAAGTCGGTTTGCAGGGCCAGGTTGGACATGCCGATGATGGCGTTCATCGGTGTTCGGATCTCGTGACTCATGTTGGCCAGGAACTCACCCTTGGCACGGTTAGCCAGTTCAGCGCGTTTGACCGCGACGGCCAATTCATCTGCCAGGGTACGCTGTTCGGTGATGTCACTGACGGTGCCACTGGTGCGGTACGCGCTGCCATCGGCTCGGCGTAAGGATTTAGCTCGGGCTCGGAACCAACGGTACTCGCCGGATTTGGTGCGCTGGCGGTACTCAATGTTGTAAGGCGTGTCGCTGCTGAGGTGGGCTTGGAAGGCGGCCTCGGTGGGGGTGAGGTCGTCGGGGTGAAGAAAGCCTCTCCAGTTATCCAGTGAGTGTTCTATCTCACCCTCGCGGTAGCCAAGAAGTTCCAGATAGCGTGGAGAGAACCAGTTGGTTTTGCTTTCATCATCGTACTCCCACAGCGCGTCACCTGAGCCTCGCACCGCCAACTCAAAGCGCAGCTGTGAGTCCTTCAGATCGGCAGTACGCTCGGAGACCTGCTGTTCCAGGTTGTCCCGCTCCTGTCGCAGTGCCTGCTCCAACTGCGCCTCTACCCGGTAGGTGTGCAGGTAGTCCAGCAGCAGGCCCAAGAAGGGAACCGCATAGGCGACGATCTTGAGGAAGTGGGCAACATTAAAATGGCTGTCGTAGATGGCGGTAGACCCAAATGCCATGTGCAGTTCGGTCATGGTCTGGGGGATCAGGCTGATCCAGAGCGCATGGGTAAACAGAGATGGACGGGCGCGATAGAAGCGCGGGTAGAGCCATAGGGCACAGAACAGGTAGATCATCAAAGGCCCGACGTCCCATGGACGGGTGATCCAGGCATCGGGGTAGGTGGTTTGAGGCAGCTCAGCCTGAGTCGCGCAGTACAGCACAATGGCGTAGGCCAGCGCGCCGAACGAGGCGCTGACCAGCAGAAGAAAGCCAGGGCTGGTTTCCCGCTGCCCTCGAACCATCAGCAGTATCACCCCCACGGTGGTAATACTGGCGTTGAATACTCGGCTGATGGCCCAGGTGAAGGGCACCAGGTTTTCGTTGGCGGCGGTGGCGTTGATCAGTCGATCGGCGGCCAAGGTGTGGAAGGCATCCATGCAGCCCGCAGTAAAGAGTGCGACACCAATGATGGGGGTGACCGCATCCTGCTTAATTTTAAAGTGGGCAAAGGCCAGGATCACCGTCACCATGGCGATGGTGATGGAGGTCCACTCCAAAATGGTGTGAGTAAAGCTGCCTTCCAGGTTGGCGTACATCAGGTCGCGAAAGGCGTTGTACTCCAGCTGATTGGCGAGCTCGGGCTTGAAAACGCCCGAATGAGAACCGAAATCCACCCCCAGCTGGATGAGCAGTAATGGCAGGGTCGAAACCAGGGCCACTCCCCAGACAAAGCTCGATGGAACGCGAGTCGCAGTTGGCATGAATATCGCTCTCACCGATGGCCAAAACCGGCAGTAATGCCATCGTATCCCCGCTCAATTGAAACGGGTTTGTGACTGTAATGTTGCGAGTTTCTCACACGGTGAGGCGCTTTCACAGTCCAAGGTTGAGTGAGCCGGGCAACCGAATCCCATCAACAACAAGGCCGCCATGGCCTGGTGGGCCATGGCGGCGGTAGGGGAAGTCGAGGTTATTTGGCTTCGTTGATGTTGGCGACCGCTTGCTTGGTGGACCAGATGTCACTGGCGATCATGCGGTAGTTGGTCAGGGCGGCGAGCATGCCATCCAGGCCGGGCACCTTGGCGGCGGCGCTGGCGTCGGCCACCACGGTGACCTCGAAGCCACACTCCACCAGTTCACGCAGGTGCGACTCGACGCACAGGTTGGCAGACATTCCGGCCAGGATGACCTTGTCGATGCGTTGCTTGCGCAGCTGCAATACCAGGTCGTTGTTTTCCGGACCAAACACCTTGTGTGCGCCGCAGATAACGGTGTTGCCGTTGTTGATGGCGGGCTTGAACTCCTCCATCCAGTCGGCGCCACTGCCCTCAAAGCCTTCCACATCCAAGGTGCCCTTGCGGTCAAACATCTTGATGGCGTGCATCAACTTCTCTAGGGTGCCCTCAAACTTCCATTTGTGGTCCGTCGGGAAGTAGTAGTGCGGGCTGATGAACAGGGGCAGGCCAGCTTCGACCGCGGTGTTCATCAGTTGCTCCAGGTTAGCGACGGTGTTGTTCTCCAGCACGCTTTCGCCAACCGCGCCCCAGGCCACCCCATCGGGATGGAGAAAATCACGCTGCGGGTCGGTGATAACCAGGGCAGTACGGCCCTTTTCGATGTCAAAGCCGGTTACCGGCAGGCCGTGGTCTTTGTTCACTTCCAGCCATTGTTCAACGCGGTTTTTCTGTGAGTCAGTCATGGTGTAATCCTTATGGGTTTCAGTCGTTAATGAGGCTTGGCTCGGTGTGTGCCTTAAGCTTGGAACCCATTTTAGGGAGAGGCGGTGGGTAAGGATGTGTGCTGCTAAGAGGGGAATGTGTGCAGTCCGAGGCACAAAGTGGTGGCCGGTGCTGAAAACAGAAAAGGCACGATACTCAGTGCGAGCATCGTGCCTTGGGCATGGAAAACGGGGGGAGTTAAACCAGGGTGTAGAGCATGAAGGCACCAATCAGCAGAAAGGCAATGGAGATAGCGACCTTCATCTTGTCTTCTGGCACCAGACTCTGCAGTTTGGGGCCGATCTGGCCGCCGATGATGACCCCGGGAACGGTAAAGATGATGATATTGATCACCTGGTTCAGAACATCGCCCCCTTCATGGAAAAACTCGTAGAAGTGGCCCACCGAGGCAGCCAGAACGGTTACCACAACCACAAAGATGGAGGTGGCCACGGCGACCGGCGTCGGCACTCGGCAACGTGCAACCAGGTGGTACTCCTGCAGCTCAGCCAGACCGACGGAGATCATGCCAACAAAGCCCCCGCCGATGGCGGCAAAGCTTTTGCCCATCCAGGGGTTGCAGATGGTGTAGCGGTACACCTTGCCCTGTTTATCGGTTAGCTCGGACTCAAAGGACTCGGCAAACTCTTCACGGGTTGCTTGCTCGTGCTTCTCTCGTTCCTCTTTACGCCAGGCCGAAAACAGCTGGGTGCCGATAAAGATCAGTCCTACCGCAAAGATGGCTTTCAGTACGACGGCGGGAACCCGATCTGCGTAAAGTGACCCGATTATGGCTGCTGGAACGGAAAACAGCAGCAGCTTCCTGGCCAGGCTGAAGTCGATCAGTCGGGCTTTGAGGTAGGCGACCAGACCGCTACCAAAGCCGGCCAGCTCGGTGGCCAATGCAGCGCCAATGGCGATTTGTGGGTCTAGCCCAAGGGCCAGCATAAACAGGGGTGAAAAGAATACCGCGCCGCCAATGCCGCTGGACATAGCGATGGTGGCGATGCCGATGGCGATGGGTAACAGGTACCAATATTCAGTGCTGAGTTCCATAACAGTACTTCCCGTGAGCTAGGTTAACGTTCGTGGATTTGCGAATCTGGGGTTACGATACCGGGTCACTGGAATGGGGTATGTGTGCCGCAAGACCGCCAATGTGTGTTGTGAACCAGCGCCTGTGGCCTGTGTAAACAGGACGTGCTCAGATGGTGAGGGGGCCGGAACGTCAGCCCCAAAGACGAGTAAGCCGCCATGGCCTGGGGGGCCATGGCGGCAGTGGGAGAAATCGAGGTTATTTGGCTTCGTTGATGTTGGCGACCGCTTGCTTGGTGGACCAGATGTCACTGGCGATCATGCGGTAGTTGGTCAGGGCGGCGAGCATGCCATCCAGACCAGGCACCTTGGCGGCGGCGCTGGCGTCGGCCACCACGGTGACTTCAAAGCCACACTCCACCAGTTCACGCAGATGCGACTCGACGCACAGGTTGGCAGACATGCCGGCCAGGATAACCTTGTCGATGCGTTGCTTGCGCAGCTGCAGCACCAGGTCGTTGTTTTCCGGACCAAACACCTTGTGTGCGCCGCAGATAACGGTGTTGCCGTTGTTGATGGCGGGCTTGAACTCCTCCATCCAGTCGGCGCCACTGCCCTCAAAGCCTTCCACATCCAAGGTGCCCTTGCGGTCAAACATCTTGATGGCGTGCATCAGCTTCTCCAGGGTGCCCTCAAACTTCCATTTGTGGTCCGTCGGGAAGTAGTAGTGCGGGCTGATGAACAGGGGCAGGCCAGCTTCGACCGCGGTGTTCATCAGTTGCTCCAGGTTGGCGACGGTGTTGTTCTCCAGCACACTTTCGCCAACTGCGCCCCAGGCCACCCCATCGGGATGGAGAAAATCACGCTGCGGATCGGTGATAACCAGGGCAGTACGGCCTTTTTCGATGTCAAAGCCGGTTACCGGCAGACCGTGGTCTTTGTTCACTTCCAGCCATTGTTCAACGCGGTTTTTCTGTGAGTAAGTCATGGTGTAATCCTTATGGGTTTCAGTCGTTAATGAGGCTTGGCTCGGTGTGTGCCTTAAGCTTGGAACCCATTCTAGGGAGAGGCGGTGGGTAAGGATGTGTGCTGCTAAGAGGGGAATGTGTGCAGTCCGAGCCACAAAGTGGTGGCCGGTGCTGAAAACAGAAAAGGCACGATACTCAGTGCGAGCATCGTGCCTTGCCAAACAACAGAGCTAAGAAGATCGGTCAGCAGCAACGGCGTGTTATCAGCCGCTAACGCGTTGCTGAGCCGAACTGCTGGTCAAGGTAATGGGCGATGTCCCTGGACTCCGGCATCCATACTTCGCTGCCGTCGGCTTTGGTGATGCGAAGCACCGGGACGGTCGCGCGCCCTCGGGCACGGACCAGTTGTTCGAGATACTCGGGTTCCTCATGAATGTCTCGCAATTCAACCTCGACATTGTTTCGAGCAATGGCCCGCTGGACGATGGTGCAAAAGGGGCAGCCGAAGAATTGATAGAGGGCCAGTTTGTCGGCTTGCGATTTGATGGTCATGGCATTTATCTCCAAAGGATGGGCTTGGGGTTATTGTCCGCTCTGTGTCGTTGCCATGATGTGTGTGGATGGTGTGCGAATGTGTGATTTGCCATTGCACCCTAGACCGCATTAACAGCGGTTTGCCGACCTCAGACATGGGGAGAGGGCATATCGTATGTGGAGAGGGTCTTGGCGTTCGTTGGGGTCGTAGTTTTCTGAACCATCCTCGGCGATGATGGTGAAGCCGATAGGTTCATCGGCCCATCTGGGCTTGGTGATCGCCTCCGGATTTTTCAGGTGAGTCTGCAGCAGGCTGTCATCTTGTGCTTCCTGGCACCTGCGATGATCCACGTACTGCTCTAGGGTCATCTCTAGCATCGCGAGATACTTGTTCAGATGCTCAAATTTTCAGATGTTTAGGGGTGAAATCGGTCAGCGGGTCAACTAGCTGGGCGCCGAGGCAGCGCGCGCAGCATTTTTCATCTGTCATCTCCCCAGGGTCTTCATCCAACCTGTATCGATACCCTGGTTTTATCAGGCGGCCAACTCAACATGGAGCGTAACCTCGCCACCGTAGGACAAGCCCAAAAAAAGCCGCCCATGGGGGCGGCGAAAGGTTGGAAAGGTGCCCGAAGGCATACATTACAGAGGGGCTTTGGTTCTTACAGTTGCTCGTCAATTTGCTTCAGTACCTCCTCTGTGGTTTTTACGGAGTTGGCAATCATCCGCACGTTGGTCATGGCTGCGGCGTAGCCATCCAGACCTGGCAGTTGTGCGGCTGCGGTGCCATCGGATACCACCTGAACCTCGAAGCCTTGCTCCATGAATTCACGCAGGTGTGATTCGGTACAAAGGTTGGCAGACATGCCTGCCAGGATAATCTTGTCGATGCCGCGCTTGCGCAACTGCAGTACGGTATCGTTGCTGTCCGGCCCGTAGACCTTGTGGGGTGTTGCCACCGCGGTTTTGCCATTGTTGATGTATTTCTTGTACTGGGGCATCCAGTCAACGCCGGTGCCTTCGGGGAAGCCATCTTGGTCGATTCGCGACTTGCTCTCAAACATGTGAATACCGTGCATCGCATGCTCTAGTGCACCACCGTGCTGAAAGGTCAGGTCCGTCGGTGCATAGAAATGGGGGGAGATGATCAGCGGGATGTCTTTCTCCCCAGCAATTTTCATCAGCTTCTCGATGTTCTCTACGGTGTTGTTGGCCTCGACACTCTTGCCTACGAGCTTCCAGGACACCCCTTTGGGGCTGAGAAAGTCGATTTGCGGATCTGTGATGACAATAGCGGTACGGCCTTTGGCGTAGTCCATGCCGGGGTCGGGAAGTTCCGCTTTTGCGCTGCTGGTGAAGGTCAGAAGGCCGATGCTCAGGGCGGCAACAGTGTTGGTCAGTGCGTTCATGATGGTGCTCTCCGTGGTACCTGGTCTTGAAGTCGATGGTTGATAACGCTGTTATCCGTTTTGGGCGTTGCCGCCCTTTCGAATATGGAGCCATGGTGCCGCAACGAAGGGTGTCTGGATGTGTTAGGCGATCCCGGCAATGTGTGATCTGGCCGAGCGGATGTGTGGCATGAGATCCGCCGTTCCCTCCAGCAGTGGTAGGTGATGCCTTGCCAGATTGACCGCTGTCGCTTTGGATCCTTGGCTATGGTTACCTCACCCAAACCAGGGCAAAACCTGAGGTGGTGATGGGTGGTTGGCCTCTGGTCAGGAATTGGGACTGGCAGGGTCGGACACTCAGGGCAGCACACTTCGAATGCACTCAGAACAAAGAGGATTTGTTATGGCCAAGCTCACCGTCGTTGCCAGTATCACCGCCCACGAGGACAAGATTGACCTAGTGAAGTCAGAGCTGCTCAAGCTTATTGATGTCACCCGTGCTGAAGAGGGCTGCATCAACTACGACCTGCATCAGGACAACGACAATCCCGCTCACTTCCTGTTCTACGAGAACTGGACCACCCGGGAGTTGTGGCAGGCCCACTCAAGCAATCAGCACCTTAAGGACTACCTGGCCGCCACTGAGGGCGCCATCGAGCGCTTTACCCTGACCGAACTCAGCCACATCGCCTGACCCGGGCTATCGACAACAACCTGCCTAGCCGGAAAACCGGCGGCAGGCTGTTGTTCTCCTTCCCAACGCAATCAACACCCCCGTCCTCGGCTATGGTTACCTCAACTCAGGATGGTGGAGGAGAACAGGGCGATGAACAGGAAAGGGCGAGGGAAATTGGGGCAGTGGCTGGCTGGATTAATCTCCACAGCAATGTTCAGCGGAGCGATAGCGGCCACTGAACCTCCGAAAATGCAGATGACCACCGCGATCCCGGAGGGGATCACCACTCCGGATAACGTCGATACCCGCCTGGGGGAGCTCAGTTTCTTCGATGGCGTGCCGGACCCGGCCTCGGCCCAAAAGATCTACGACTTCATCGACTTTCAACACGCCTATCAGGCCTACATGAGCGGCATCCAGATCGCCTCCATGTACGCTATCCGTCAGGGCCTGCTGGAGTTTGGTCCCGCTAACACCACTGCGGTCCAGTTTGCCGATCTGATGGACTCCAAGGCACTGTTTCTCACCGCCAACACCACCAGTGTGTACCAGATGGCCTGGTTGGAGCTGACTGATGAGCCGATGGTGATCGAGACACCGCCGGATGTGCTGGGGATCGTCGACGACCATTGGTTCAAGTACGTGGCGGACTTTGGCCGGCTGGGGCCGGATCAGGGCCAGGGCGGCAAGTTTCTGATTCTGCCACCGGGCTACGAGGGTGACGTGCCCGAGGGCTATCATGTGGCCCGCACCAATACCTATGGCAACTGGGTGATCTGGCGTGGCTTTCAGGTGGATGGTTCGACCGAGACGGCGGTTAAGGCAACGCAGGAAAAATTTAAGATCTATCCGCTGTCGCAAAAGGCCAATCCACCCAAGATGACCTTCATCAATGTGTCAGGCAAAGAGGTCAATACCATCCACCGGATGGATGCGGCGATCTTTGAGGAGATCAATGCGGTGGTGCAGGCTGAGCCAAGCATGGGAGAGAGTGAGGAGATCCTGGGCATTCTTGCTTCGATTGGCATCAAGAAGGGGCAGAAGTTTGAGCCCGATGAACGAATGCAGGGCATTTTGAGTGCAGCTGCTCAGGCGGGCGCGGTGAGCGTCAAAACCATCATGTCACGGCCACGGGATGAGATGTTTTACTTCTATCCTGGGGAGAGCGTGTGGATGAATCCCTTCCCCGGCGGCAGTTACCAGTGGCTGAACGAAGGGGCCAAGCTGCTGGATGCCCGGGCGGGGTTCCACTATTACGCCACCGGTATCACCCCGGCGATGGCCAAGAAGATCATCGGCAAGGGCTCTAAGTACGCCTATACCTTCCTGGACAAGGAGGGTTACCCGCTCAATGGCAGCGAGACCTACCGGGTCCATGTACCCGCCAATGTGCCCGCTAAGGACTTCTGGTCCTTCACCCTCTACGACAACCAGACCCGTTCGATGCTGCAGACCGACGCCCGCTTCCCGGGCATCGACAACAACCGCGAGGGGATGGTGCAGAACGAGGACGGCTCCTTTGATGTCTACTTCGGGCCTGAAGCGCCCCCGGGTCAGGAAAATAACTGGGTGCAGACCATACCCGGGCGGGGCTTTAACCTGATCTTCCGGCTCTACGGCCCGCTGGAGCCCTGGTTTGACAAGACCTGGCGGCTGGCGGATCCGGAGTTATTACCATGATGCGCCACGTTGGATAAAAGAGGCTAGCTGAGGTGTCAGGCCTAAGCTTTCATGGCAGAACTTTCATGGTAGAGCTAGGAGTGCGGTTGCACGAACTATCAGACTCTCTAAAAGCGCCTGCTCAAGGTGATTGAATCCTTCACGAATATTAAAATGACAAAAAAGGAAATAATGGCCAAGAATACTAAAACAAAAGGTGAACCCTACTGGTTCACCTTTTGTTATAACTCTTCGTCATGGCCATAGCCAATTGAACTAATGCACACGTCCTACTCTTCTTGAACACGGATTGTAAATACGACGGAGAAGGGCATATAGGTCTCGCGGTTTTCATAGCAAATGCCCATCATGTCGTCCGTTTTACAATCAGGGTCAGTGGCATCTTCCGTGTAGGCGGTGAGCTGTGTCGCTATGCCGGATATGGCGCCACTTAACACGTGATCGCTGTAGTCATTGAACTGAAGCAGCATGCCATCCGAATTATCTGGGTAAGTGTCTACGTTCAGTTCCGTAACCGGTTGCCGATGTGAAAAATACACATCTGTTTTTTCAGTGCTTTGATCAGGGAGTTTCAGTCTGAAATCAAGATAGTTGAAGTGCTCGGAGAGCGTCTGTAACGAATAGCTGTCGACGATCTCTGGTCCAAAAGAGAGATATATGTAGATGTTCTCATCTTCGAAGACCTGTGCTCGATAATCGAAGCTCTGATCACAGCTCACCCCTTCAGGGCAGCTAATTATCAGTTCACTGGAGGTCGCATAGGCTATTTCGGTCGTTTCGCCATTGAGATCGTAGGTCAACTGGATGCCGGCTTCTTCTTTTTGAAGAACATCATCAGAACTATTTAAGTCACACCCAGGTAGTAGCAGTAAAAACAGTAACCAGGTTATTCTCACGCGAACCTCCTTCGCCGAATTTCAATCATCCCTTTTGAGCTCCCCAATTGGCCGAGCGTACATTGATATTATTCTTCTCCGAGTGAGAAAGTACACGGGGCATTTACATTGGTGTGATCCTCTTAACAACCCGGAGGGGATGGTGCAGAACGAGGACGGCTCCTTTGATGTCTACTTCGGGCCTGAAGCGCCCCCGGGTCAGGAAAACAACTGGGTGCAGACCATTCCCGGGCGGGGCTTTAACCTGATCTTCCGACTCTACGGCCCGCTGGAGCCCTGGTTAGACAAGACCTGGCGGCTGGCGGATCCGGAGCCGGTAGAGTAGGGCGACCTACTCCAGCGGTTGCAACGACTGCAGTACCGTTGGCAGCAACTCCGTCACTGTGGGGTGGATGTGGACGGCCCGCGACATCACCGTATAGGGCTGCTTGGCGTACATCAGGGGCAGCAGCGACTGGATCACTTCATCGCCAGTCATGCCCAGGATTGATGCGCCCAGTATGGCCTGACTGTCGGCGTCCACCAGGATCTTGATAAAGCCCCGGGTGTCGCCAAACTCCTTGGCTCGGCCGACACGCGTCATCGGGCGGGTGCCCATCAGCACGCGTTTGCCTGAGGCTCGGGCCTGGGTTTCGGTCATCCCCACCCGGCCAAGAGGGGGGTCTATGAACAGGCCGTAACAGAGCAGCCGGTCGGTGACACGGCGGGGATCCTGGTCCAGCAGATTGGCGGCAACGATCTCAAAATCGTTGTAGGTGGTGTGGGTGAAGGCTCCGCGCGCGTTGACCTCGCCCAGAGCCCAGATCCCTTCAACATTGGTACGAAGCTGATCGTCCACCACGATGTAGCCGCGAGCATTGGTGGTTACGCCGGTGTGCTCCAGACTCAATGAATCCGTATTTGGAACCCGACCAACCGCAATCAACACATGGCTGCCGTCCAGTGGGGTTGCATCCTGCTGGCAGTCGATCTGCATACGAACGCCCATGGGGCCGGGCTCGAAGGCCAGACACTCCGCCCCGGTCCGGACCGTAACGCCTTCCCCCTCCAGGATCTCCTGTACCGCAGAAGAGACGTCTGGGTCTTCCCGGCCGATCAGCCGATCCTGCATCTCAATCACCGTGACCTTAGCGCCAAAGCGTCGATACATCTGGGCGAACTCCAGGCCGATGTAGCTGCCGCCGACGATCAGCAGGTGCTTTGGCAAGCTGTCCATCGCCATCATTGAGGAGTTGGTCAGATAGTCGACCTGGTCCAGGCCGGCAAAGTCCGGCACCCGGGCGCGGGCGCCAACGTTGATAAAGATGCGATCCGCCGTAAGAGCCTGACCCTCCACGTCGAGGCTCTTGGGACCGGTGAAGCGGGCGTGGCCACTGATCAGGGTGACGTTGTCCATGCCCTGTATCCAGGCCATGACATTGGCGTTAGCTCCGCCAGAGACCTCATCCTTGCGCGCCTTGACCTGTCGCATGTCCACCTCAACCGAGCCGTTGATGGTGACGCCAAACTCCGCCGCCTGACGGGCTGCATGGGCCACGCGGGCACTGCCCACCAGGGTTTTGGTGGGGATACAGCCTACGTTGACACAGGTTCCTCCCACCAAGTGGCGCTCGATGATGGCCGTTTTCATTCCCGATTTGCCAAGCCGTTCGGCCAGTGGCGGACCGGCCTGGCCAGCGCCGATGACAATCGCATCAAAGTGTTGCGCCATCTGAGTGATCTCCATAAGTGGTGCAGAGAGGTTAATCCACCATCACCTGGCCTTCCCGGTGCAGGGTGTTGCTATCAGTGTGGTCAAATCCTCGATGCTGATAGATATCCAGCGAAGTGGTTTGGGTGTAGCTAAGCTGGTTGCCGCTGAGCGTAAGCTGGTGAGTAAAGCCGATGGTGCTGGCGTGTTCTTGTAAGAAGGCCGTTTGGGCGATGCCATGGCCTTCAGCGCGGGTTTGCACCGAAAAGGTAATGCGCTCCTGCTCGATAGCGGACGCTGGCAGCTTACCCTCTGCTACCACGGCCACGCCCCTGGGGGTGACAAAGCACTCGAACAGGGCCTCACGCTCTTTGTCCCACAACCAGTAACCATGCTGCTCATGAAACTCCTGGTGATCGCTTTGTCGGTTGACTCGGCGATGGTAACGCAGCGCCACAAGACGCTGAGATTCGGCATTGGTGATTTGGCCTGCAGGACGGAAGATGAGGGTTTCGTAAAACGCGTTCTGCTCTGCGCCATCGGGTTCGGGCGAGCGGTCTTGCCCCTGTTCGCCTCGCCATTCCCCCAGCAGTCGAGCCAAGGGACCATAATCCACGCCATTAACTTTTGTGTCTGATGCCATCTGGGTTTTGCTGATTGGGCTGGGTGACTCAAGCATAGCCGCTAGCGGCAGCGGTCCAACTTAAGTTCAGCATGGGTGACGGGCAGTGATTGGACAGTGTTCAGAGGCGCCAACTACAGTTTCAAGACTTTGCCTGAGCGGGATTCATGTTTTGTTGGGTTCCTCTTGAAGACTGAATGCTCTTTTGATGTTGAGATAACGCTCGGCAGGTACTGTGAAGCAATCAACAGGAATAGAACATCATGCAAAAGTTCCAAAAGCTCGCTACCGCTCTGTCACTTGCCGCCTTGCTTGGTACCAGCGGCGCATTCGCCGCCGGTAACGCCGAAGACGGAGGGGATGGCCTGCCAAACCCTGGTGTGACCCTGGTAAAGGGTCAAACAGCCATCGTGATTACCGATCCGCAGATCGATTTTCTCTCGCCCAAGGGCGTTGCCTGGGCCCTGGTTGGCAAGAATGTTGAGGCCAACAACACCGTTGAAAACATCGAACGGCTGATGAAGATCGCCGGCGAGAAAGACATCCCGTTGATCATCTCCCCCCACTTCTACGCACCGACGGATCTGACCTTTAAACACGGTGGGGCGCTAGAGCACGCCATGCACGGCATCAAGATGTTTGAAAGCAGTTCCCGGCTGGACCAGGACGGCTTCCCGGAAGGCAGCGGTGTAGACTGGATGCCGCAATACAAGAAGTACATCAACAACGGCAAAACCGCGGTTTCCACTCCGCACAAGGTGTATGGGCCGGACACCAACGACACGGTGCTGCAGCTGCGCAAGCGCAACGTCAGCAAGATCATCCTGGCGGGCATGTCCGCTAACCTCTGTACCGAATCGCACATGCGCGAGTTTATGGAACAGGGCTTTGAAGTGATGGTGGTGAAAGACGCCTCTGCGGCTGCGCAACTGCCGGACTATGATGGTTACGCCGCGGCACTGGTGAACTGGCGGATGATCGCCAACTCGGTGAAGACCACCGATGAGGTGATTAAGCAGATCAATAAAGAGCTCTAAAGCGTTAAACGCGTGAATTTATAAAGGCACCAAGTCGATAGGGCTGGTGCCTTTTTTATTGCGACGACTTCTCAGTGAGTCTGCGCAGCGGTCATGGTGACGAGAGCTTGGTAACGAGCGCTAGCTCAGGCTAAGTGGGGCAGTGATGTTCTTTATGGCCATGCCTTTTCGAAGAGAAGTAAGAGGCAGCGATCAGGCATGTCGGGAGGACCATCATCGGAATGTAAAACACGCTGTCCGACACCTGGAATGGACTCCGTATTGGCCCGCCGTAGACAATGGCGATGCCAACGGAGGAGTAGAACAATACCGAGAGATAACAAATGACACTGTTAAGGAGCCAGTGTGAGGGACTGAGTCTTGCCAAGACACAACCGGCCAGCAATGCCCAAGGTCCAAAGCAAATAAAGTGCTCAGCTATCCCTAAAGGGATAAAGGCAACTCGAATATGCATGTGTTGGTGAAACCACAAAAAGTAGCCTTCCGGGATGGCGATGGCCGCGACGTATCCAAAGAAAAATGTCGCGATTGCGCCAATGAGTAAGCCGGCACATATTGCGATAATAATGAGCTTGGTCTGATTCATCTGTGTCCATCCTTAGACAATGATCTCGACCGACTAAACCAGTGCCTTTGTGCCAAAGCTGGCAAGGCTACCTGGCTTAGTCGCTGCACGGGTAAGAGCTGCGCGAAGGGCAGGCTAGTGATTAAACACTCGGGTTCATTGCAGCCTTTTCCAACTGTTGCTCTTTAAGTGCGTTGGTCTCTACGGCTTAATGTCAGGGCAAGAGATAGACTTGATCTCTTCATTGGTAAGGCCCACCCATTGAACAGACTTACAAAGCACCAGTTTTACCCTCAAACCGCGGGCAACCGTATCAACGATATGCTCATACCACTTTGCCAGGGACCAGTTCTTTATCGGCGTTGATATAAAACCTTTCGACACCGGGTCCCAGTAGACCCCGCTAGCTTCTCGGTAGATATATTGATACCCCGCGTTACCGCCGCTCGCTATTGAAACTAGCAACTCCCCTGACTCCAGCAGTGAAATCTGGTCTACCTGTTCAATCTGTACGATGCACGGGTCCTCAGGGTTGCGTGTGACGCAGTTGGATAGAACACATGGCTGCTTTCACCTGCGACTTTAAATCAATCTAGCAAGGGAGCCTATATTAATCAACGCGTTAGAGATGAGGCCTGACCGACGCGGCAGATTGAATGCTGTCGATGTGAGCAGGTATTGCTGTCGATGCAAGCAGGTGCAGATCGGCTGACTGGGGCCGGCGATAGAGCCCCAGGGTGTTCAGCCATGGGGCTCAAAAACGGTCGCCTGGCTTACTTGGGTTTTGCCAGGATGTGGCTGCGGTCGCTGGGGTCGACACGGCCGGTCTTCACTGCCTTGACCATGTGCAGCAGCACCGGGCTGACCTTGCCCTTAGGATTGGTGAGGAAGTAGCTGTGGCCCTTGGGCGGGTCGAAGCTGTTGTTGAAGTTGTCGCAGTCAACCTCAAACACGTTACGGGCCACCTTTTCCAGATCCTCTGGCCCGGTCATCCCTAAGCGACGGGACACGGTTTTGTTCTTAAGATTGGCCAGTTTGCTGGCGGGCATCGCCAGATCGTCGTTGGCGAAGTAGACCACCAGGTTGCGGGCGGCGTCGCTGATCACCGCACCCTCTTCGTCGGGCTCCAGGGTATGGTTGACCACATCCGCCGCCACCATAAAGCAGTTGCGAAACAGCTGGGGCATCTGGCCGATGTCGTTGTGGACCCAACGGCGCAACGCGTTGCGCAGCACCCGGTTGCCCATGGAGTGGGCCAGCACATTGATGCGGCGGGTACAGGGCGGGCGGTCCTCCTTCTTGCAAGCTTCAGCCTCCGCCTTACGCCAATCATCAAATTTGCCCAACATGCGGGCGAAGGCATCGCCTGAGGCGTCGGCGGCGCGCTGGTCATCCCAGTAGTCGTCGATAAAGGCGACGAAGCTGTCGTCGTCGCAGGGCCAGATCAGCGGCACCACATGAACCAGGCCCTTGCCGCCATGTTGATCGAACAGGGATTGCAGCTGCTGGGCGTTGGGGAAGATCTCCGACTCGAAGGTGTTGTTGAATCCGTGGATGTAGAGCAGCACCTGGGTCTTGGGATCGCTCAGCTCTTTGAGCTCGGCAAAGAAGGCCGGAGAGCCGATCTCGGTGTAATCGTCCGGGCCGTTGCGGCGACAGAAATAGAGGTTCTGGCTGACGCTGGTGTTTTGCAGCGGAAAGTCGATGGGGCGATTGGTGCGGGTGCGCTCAGACTGGCGTGGCGTCCGGTTGGTGACGAACAGCATGACGAAATCCTTCCAATGCTAAGTCCCCAAAGCTTAACGAGATTTTGCCGGAAGGGAAGGGCAATGAGTGCACCGGAGCGACCCGGTGCACTCAATCCTTTATGCCACGTTGGCCTGATCGCCGATGTGGATCTGGCCCTGCTCATCAATACTGATGCTCTGGCCGTTGTGGATGTGCTCGAACAGGTCGTCACCGGGGTACTCGATGATGGGGATGGACTTGCCAAACCACACCTGGGCCAGCACCACACCGGAGACCAGCAGGGAATCGTTCTGTTGGACGATCAGTGCCGCCGGGCCACGCTCCAGCGACACCAGATCCAGCAACACCAAGCCGGTGTGGGTAGAGCCGATGCAGCTGGGGAACACCAGCACCTTGTTGGCAATGTTCTGTTCAAACAGCTCGTGGTGGGCGTCGCGGATCTCCGCCCGTTTGCTCGGCAGCATGTTGGGTACCTTGCACATGCTGGCAGTGAAGTTGATGGGCTGCTGGGTCACCAGTGCCTCGCCCTGGGCGGTACCGGAAACCACGACCTTGCCTTGCAATATGCTCATGCTGCCTCCTCCATAACGCCGCAGATGGCCAGGACGTCTTCCAGGTTGCCGTAGCGGGTGCCCTCCAGGTAGTAGTAGAGCTTGCCCGACGGGGTTAGCACCTCCTTGCGACCCAGCCCGATGCGCAGCGACAGCCCGGCCAGCGGACAGTGCTGTAGCAGCTCCACCCCGGCATCCTTGAGCTGCTGATACTCCGGCCGTCCTTCCAGCTGCTCGTAGGCGGCGGGAATGAGGTGGAACAGGGTGCGCTTCTTCACCTTGCGCCCGGCAAAGTGCGGCGCCAGCTCCAGCACCTCCTCCAGGGTCATCTGCGGACAACCAAAGGCCACCACCTTAGCGTCCTTGGCGATGGCATGCTCGGTGCGCAGCTCATCCAGCATCGCCTGGGTAACGGTGACCGTCTCTTCCGGTTCGTTGCCGCCGAAGGCAGTAGCTTCGTCCGGCGCTTCCGGGGTAACACCGATGACGTGGAACAGGGTGACGCCACCGGAGGAGGCCATGGCCGCCCCCATGTTCTTGAGCTGGTCCAGGGTGAAGGGGTGGTGGTCTAGCACCGGCACCCGGTCCACCGCGATCTTACCGACCAGGAAGCCCAGCGCGGCAGCATCCATCTTGTCGACGTCCAGCTTGATCCGCACCTGGCCACGGCGGTTCTCATCCAACAGGTAGCCGAATTCCGGGGTCAGCCCGGTCACCGCCTGGCAGATGTCCACCATGATGGAGTTGCGATTGGTGCGTGCGCCGATCACCGAATTGGCGTAGATGATGGCGGAGCTCTCCGCCCAGCCCAGCACATCCCCTTGCTCCGGGATGTTGTGGTGGCGATAGCAGACGCAGGAGTAGTTGGGGATGATCCCCAGCGCTTCCAGCTGGGATTCATGCCACTGCTGGCCGCGAAACACCAGACGGTTCTGCGGGGTGTACTCGTAACCTGGGCGCGGGTTGAGGGTGGTAGGCACCTTCACTTTCACCCCATCCGCCACCAACTGCTGGATGATCTCGTAGTAGGCGGTGTAGAAGAAGATCTTAAAGCTGCCGGTCAGGTGGGCACTCTTGATCGGCACCAGGCGCTTGGCACCGAAGGCCTCGCCGTATTGCACCAGGGTCTGCAGGCACTTGGCCAGTGCCGCCCCGTTGGCTCCGTCCAGCATCGCTTGCTGATCCGGGGTCAGTGTCATGTTCATTCACTCTCTCCTTGATCGGAAACGCGGGTCCAGCGGCCATCCAGGCGCTCCCAGACCCGGCCCACCGGCCCCACCAGCTGTGGGGCCAGCTCCGGTAATCGGGCCAGCAGTTCGCTGCAGCCCAGCAGCTGGGTGTGAGCGGGCACCGCCAGGTACTCGCCACTCTCCTCACCACTGAACACCCGCCAGCCACTGTCACCGACGCCCATGGGACGCTCGCGGTAGACAAAGCCGGGCAGGGCACCGTCCAGCACCTGCTGGCTTACAATCAGCCACTCGGCACGGTGGCCCTGGGTAACCTGGCTGTCCGTCACCGGCTTACTCGTCGCCACCGCTGAGACGGCGCCACAGGGCGCGGGACATAAAGCGCACCTTGGTGTTGAGATCAAACCGCTTGAAGTTGGTTTTAACCGTACCGGCGGTGAAGGCAGTGGATTTGCTGTAATCGATCTGTACCTCGACAAAAGCCGGCTGCCCAAGCTCTGCCAGGGCCATCGCCTCGGCGATCACCGCGTCGCAATCGCTGTTGCGGGTCAGTGCCAGGTGGTGGCAACCGGTGGCCTCCGCCAGGGCACGCCAGTTTACCTGGGGCAACAGGGTGCAGGTCTTGCGGTTGTAGGGCACCTTCTGGGCCTGGGCGATCTGCGACAGTTCACCGTCATTAAACAGGAAATAGACGACACCGAGCTGCTTGTGGCTGGCGGTGAGTGCTTCCATGCCGGTCATCTGGGCGGCACCGTCACCGACGATCCCCACTACCTGCCGCTGCGGCTGGGCCAGCTTGGCGCCGTTCACTGCCGGGATGCAGTAGCCCATGGCGTTGAAATCGGTGGGGGAGATAAAGCCGCCGATGCAGTTGATCGGCATCAGCTCGGCGGTGAGGAAGGTGTGGTTACCGTCATCCGCTACCACCAGCGCATCGTCATTGAGGCTCTTGCGTAGGGCCTGGAAGAAGTGACCAGGGTTAACCCGCTCGCCACTGTCGTGGGCCAGCCAGGCGGCCAGGTAGTCGGCTTTGTCTTTGGCGATCTGATCAAGCAATGGCTGATGCTCGGTTGCGACCGGCTGTTGGGTGCAAACCTGATCCAGCAGCTTGGGCAGTAGATCGGCGGCATCGCCCTGCAGGGTGACCTTGGCCGGATAGTTCTTGGAGAACACCTCGGGGTTGATGTCCAGGTGGATCAGGTTCTCCGGTACGGTGCAGCCGTAGCTGCCGGTGGGGATCTCGGAGAAGCGGGTGCCGATGGCCAGCAGGCAGTCGCAATCGGCAAAGGCGTTCTTGGCCGCAGGCACGGCAGAGGGGCCAAACCCCATGCCGGTGTGCAGTGGGTGGCTGGCGGGCAGGGCAGAGAGCCCCTGCAGCGTGGTGGCCACCGGCGCACCAATCTGACTGGCCAGCTGGCCGATCGCCTCACTTGCGCCTCGGGCACCCCAACCGATGAAGATCCCCGGCTTCTTGGCACCCAACAGCAGTTTGGTGGCGGCGGTCAGCGCGGTATCGCGCTCCGCCAGCTCGGGCACCGGCGGCTGGTACTCCGGCAGGCTGTCCACCTCGCCGGCGATCAGTTGCAGGTTCACCGGGATCTCCACGTAGACCGGGCCGGGCTCATCGCCGGTGGCCACCTGGTAGGCCTGGTAGATCATCGGGATGATCTCTTCGTAGCGCTGGGGCTTGAAGCTGGCCTTGGTGATGGGGGCCATCAGGGCGTGCTGATCGATGTCGTGCAGCTGGTAGTGGGCACCGGTGTCGGTGCGCACGCCACCGGACAGCACCAGCATCGGGATCCCATCCAGGAAGGCCTCAGCGATGCCACTAGCGGCGTGGGTCAGGCCGGCGGCGGGAACCAGCACCAAGGTGCCGATGCTGGTATCGGTTCGGCTGATGGCGTCAGCGGCGAAGGCACCGCCCACCTCGTGGGTCACCAAATGGGGGGTGATCTGCTCGGAGCGGTTGAGCTCGTCATAGATCTCAGTGTTATGAACCCCGGGGATCCCGAAGGTGTGTTTAACCCCAATCTGCTCCAGTGCATGGCGCACCAGGGCGGCACCTGTTTTTTTCATTATTCCGGCTCCTTGGAGGATGAAAAAGCGTTACCAGTTTGTTATTGCATAAATTGCACAAAAGTACAATTATGTTGCTCAAGCAATGACAGGAGTCCGCCATGCAACAGGAACAACTCTCGGCCTATTGGATGCCGTTTACCGCCAACCGACAGTTCAAGCAAGCGCCCCGGCTGATCGCCAAGGCCCAGGGGATGCACTACTACGACAGCCAGGACCGTCCCATTCTCGATGGCACCGCCGGTTTGTGGTGTTGCAATGCCGGACACAACCGCACCGCCATCGTCGAAGCGATCCAGCAGCAGGCGGCCACCCTCGATTATGCCCCCAGTTTCCAGATGGGTCACCTGGGGGCCTTTGAGGCCGCCCAGGCCCTGGTATCCATTGCCCCCGAGGGGCTGACCCGCGCCTTTTTCGCCAACTCCGGCAGTGAGGCGGTGGACTCGGCGCTGAAGATTGCGCTTGCCTACCAGCGTGCCAAAGGAGAGCCGAGCCGTACCCGGCTGATCGGCCGCGAGCTGGGCTATCACGGTGTCGGCTTTGGCGGGATCTCCGTCGGTGGTCTGGTCAACAACCGTCGTGGCTTTGGTCATGGCCTCAGCGGGGTAGATCACCTCAGTCACAACAAGGGCCATGCCGGCCGTTTTGTGAAGGGGCAGGCCAGTGAAGGCGCCGAGCGGGCCGATGACCTGTTGGCCCAGATCCAACTGCACGGTGCGGAGAACATCGCCGCGGTGATCGTCGAGCCGGTGCAGGGCAGTGCCGGGGTGATTGTGCCGCCGCAAGGCTATCTGCAGCGGCTGCGTCAGATCTGCGACGAGCACGGCATTGTGTTGATCTTCGATGAGGTGATCACCGGCTTTGGCCGTATCGGCGCGCCCTTTGCTGCCCAGCGCTTTGGTGTTACCCCGGACATGATTACTTGCGCCAAGGGCCTGACTTCAGGCACCGTGCCAATGGGGGCGGTGCTGGTGAACGATGCCATCCATGACACCCTGGTGCAGGGGCCGGAGGGACAGATTGAGCTGTTCCACGGCTACACCTATTCCGGCCATCCTCTGGCTGCGGCGGCGGCCAAGGCCAGCCTGGCGTTGTACCAGGATGAGGCGCTGTTCGATCACGCTCGCGAGATGGAAGGCTACTGGCAAGAAGCACTGCATAGCCTGCGGGATCTGGACTCGGGTATCGTCGACATCCGTAACTTTGGCCTGATGGGTGCGGTGGAGTTTGCCCCGGAAGGGGGGCGTCGCGCCTACGCGGTGTTTGAGCACGCCTTCCACAAGGAAGACCTGCTGCTGCGCGCCTCCGGCGACTTCCTGGTGATGTCACCGCCGTTGATCCTGCAGCGCAGTGATGTGGACGCCATCATCGAGCGACTGTCTCGAGCGATCCACGCCCAGCGCTAACCTGCAGCGCGAACATCGAGAGTGAACTCTCCAACCAGGCCCAGCATCCGCTGGGCCTTTTACTTTTGAGCCAAAGCGAATGGCCGAACTTTTTGCTCGACGCCCTTGCTCTCCACCCCTTTGCTTCATGCTCCTCGTACCTAGCCCCTAGCCCCTAGCCCCCAGCCCCCAGCCCCTAGCACCTAGCACCTAGCACCTAGCACCTAGCCCCTAGTTCCCAGCGCCTGCCTCTTGAGTCATCCGGGGAGGCCAGCGATAGCTTGCGAAACTCCCGTGCAGACAGAGCATTGCGGCGCTATATAGCAAACGCAGATTCTCTTTTCGGCTTCGCCGCATACTCGCTCAATGGCCCCTGTCCTAGGGTTAAACCCGGTATCGCGGCGGTCGTCGCCGTGTGGGTTTTCAGGCCAGTGGCGGATTACCAATGCGCCAATGTCAGAGATGCGACTCAGGCCGTCAGCCTTCATCAAGTACAAGGGGAAGCAGCATGGACTACAAGAACTTTCAGACCTTCAGCGTGGAGGTGAACGAGGGGATCGCCTGGGTGACCTTCGACTTTCCTCCGGTGAACGTGCAGGGCCAGGAGATGCTGGCGGATCTCAGCAGTCTGGCATTGCGCCTGGAGCGGGACCGTACGGTGAAGGTGGTGGTGTTCCAGTCGGCCAACCCGGAGATCTGGGTATGCCACTACGACACCAACTTGCTGCGGGATATGTCCAAAGACCCTGTCTCCCGCGATGAGGCCAAGCTACTGGATCTGCAGGCGGTACTGGAGCGGATCAGCAAGCTGCCCCAGGCCACCATCGCCAAGCTGGAGGGCTACGCCCGCGGCGGCGGCCATGAGTTTGCCCTGGCCTGCGATATGCGCTTTGCTGCCCGTGGCAAGTTCAAGTTCATGCAGATGGAGGTGGCGATGGGGATCCTGCCCTGCGGTGGCGGCGCTTCACGCATGGCCCGCCAGGTGGGACTGGGCCGCGCGCTGGAGATCATCCTCAGTGCCCGCGACTTCGACGCCGACGAGGCGGAGGCGATGGGCACCATCAACAAGGCGATGGAGCCGGATGAGATCGGGCCCTACGTGGAGAACCTGGCCAAGCGCATCGCCCAGTTCCCGGCGGAGTCGATCAACGCCTGTAAGCAGACGGTGTACGAGTCCATCGACCGTCCCATTGAGGATGCCCTCAAAGCTGAGGCCTACTGGCTCTACCAGGCCACCAGCAAGACCGCCGCCATTACCCGCTTTACCTGGGCGGACGAGCAGGGCGCCCAGTTCGATATCGACAACCAGCGTAACTGGAACGATCTGGTAATGAACATCCAGTCGGTGAACGACTGAACGGGCGACAGGTCGCCATAAAAAAACGCCACCCGAGGGTGGCGTTTGTCGTTGTTGCGCAGAGCTTACCAGATGCGGATCCGGTCTTCCTCGGCGATGTAGAGCTTGTCACCGGGCTGCACATCAAAGGCGGCGTACCATGCGTCATGGTTACGCGGCGCCAGGCTGCGGTAGCGACCCGGTGCGTGGGTACCGGCACGCAGCTGGTTGAGCATGCTTTGCTCGGTGCGCTTCTCACGCCAGATCTGAGCCCAGGCCAGGAAGAAACGCTGATCGCCGGTTACGCCGTCGATCACCGGGGCTTCTTTTCCGTCCAGGCTCAGCTGGTAGGCCTCGTAGGCCATGGCGATGCCACCCACGTCACCGATGTTTTCGCCCAGGCTGTTGCGGCCGTTAACGAAGTTGTTGGGGATCGGCTCGTACTTGCTGTACTGCGCCGCCAGCTCGTCGGTCTTGGCTTCAAAGGCGGCGCGGTCTGCGTCGGTCCACCAGTTGCGCTGGATGCCGTTGGCGTCGGACTTGGAGCCCTGATCGTCAAAGCCGTGGCCCATCTCGTGGCCAATCACCGCGCCGATGGCGCCGTAGTTCACCGCTGGATCGGCGTTGGGATCGAAGAACGGCGGCTGCAGGATGGCAGCGGGGAATACGATCTCGTTAAAGGAGCTGTTGTAATAGGCGTTGACCCGTTGCGGGGTCATGCCCCAGCGGTTGCGATCGGTCTTCTCCAGCTCCTTGGCCACGCTGTCGGCGTTGAAGAAGCGGCGCAGCGCCTGCACATTGCCGACCAGATCGTCGTCGGACAGCTCGAGGCCATCAAACTCCTGCCACACATCCGGGTAGCCAATCTTGGGGTTGAAGGCGGCCAGCTTGGCGCGGGCGTTGACCTTGGTCTCCTCGCTCATCCACTCCAGGTTGTCGATGCGCTTGCCCAGCGCGGTGCGCAGGTTCTCCACCAGCTCGGACATCTGCTGTTTGGAGGACTCAGGGAAGTGCTCAGCCACGTAGAGCTTGCCGATGGCAAAGCCCAGTGACTGGGTTCCGGACAACTGCGCCACGGCGCGCTTCCAGCGCGGGCGCGGCTCTTCCTGACCACTCAAGGTTTGGCCGAAGAAAGCGAAGTTGGCGGCGTAGATCTCTTCCGACAACAGGCCGGCGTTGTTGGTGATGGTGTGGAATACCAGGTAGTCCTGCCATACCGCCAGCGGCTCGTTGTTGACCAGCTCAATCATGCCCTTGATGGGCTCCGGGTGGGCCATGTTCAGCTGCGGTAGCTTATAGCCGGACGGTGCGAAGAAGCGGCCCCAGTCAAAACCGGGGTATTCGGTAGCCAGCTCGGTGCGCTTGATCTGGTTGAGGGTGAGATCGCGGTTACGGCGCTTCTCACGGGGCCACTGGGCCTCGGCCATCTTGGTTTCCAGCGCCAGGATAGCGTCGGCACGCTGTTCGGCGTTGTCGATACCGGCAAAGCCCAGCACCTCAACGATGTGGGCGCGGTAGGCCTCCCGGATCTTGGCGAAACGCTCGCTGTCTTCCAGGTAGTAGGCGCGATCAGGCAGACCCAGACCGGTGGCGCCCACGGACATCTCGTAGCGGTTCGGATCCAGACGGTCGAACCACATGCTGCCAGCGATAGGGGATTCTGCCCCGGTCAGCCAGGCTTCACCGAATACGGTGGTGAGATCGCCGGTGGAGTCGATGGCGCGGATCTGATCCAAGGTGCCCTGGATAGGGGCGAGACCGGCAGCGTTGATGGTCTCGGTGTCCATGTAGGAACGGTAGAAGTCGGCAATCAGCTGCTCTTCGTCGTTTAGGTCATCCCGGCTAAGGATGTCGTCGATGATCGCCTTCACCTGCTTTTCGCTACGCTCGGCCAGGGAGTCGAACGCGCCGTAGCGGGTTTTATCCGAGGGCATCTCGAAGGTTTCGTACCAGCTGCCGCTGGCGTAGCCGAAGAAGTCATCGCCGGGCTTAACGTCGAGGTTACGGGCGCTGAGGTCGATGCCGAAGCTGCCCAGTTCTGCCTGTCCGGCGGCCACTTGGCTGGCTTCGTTTTGTGTAGCGTTGTCGGCGGTAGGGGCGGTGGAGCTGCCACAGCCGGCCACCGCGGCCGTCAGGGCCATAGCGATTAGAGTGCGCTTCATTGTTGTTGTTCTTCCTTGCTTAATCTTCATGAATCTAAAACCTGTTTATCTTCATTCGTTAACATAAAAAGTCAATCTCCCAGTGGAGATTGACTTGAACTCGGTGGGGTGTGCGTTCGGCGGCATTGCGCCGTGTGCACTTAAGCTCGCTGGGCCTGGATCTCCGCTTCCAGCTCGTTGGCCAGGCCCGGGGGCAGCTGTAACCGGGCTGCCAGCATGCCCAGGTAGGCTCGCTCCGCCGTGGTGTCTACATCGATGGCCAGTACTGAGGCGGCGTAGATCTCGGCCGCCACTTCAGGGCAGGTCGCGCTGTTGACGATGGCATCCATGTCGACCGGTTGACCCATCTCCTGGATCAGCAGGTTTTTGCTTTCCGGGTCGAGCTCCAGCATCTCAATGCGCTGGAAAATCGCCTGACTTTCCTGGGCATCCAGTCGGCCGTCGGAACGCGCTGCGGCGATCATGGCGCGGATCAGCGTCATCCCCAGCGCTTCGTTGGCCGCTGCGTCGTTCTCTGCAGGCAGAAACGCCGAACCGGCCGGGGCGGGAATAAGCTCACCGCGCTGCTGACTCAGCGAGGCAGACTCGTTGGGGTAGGCGGCTTGTTGAGGTGCGTTGGCCTGGTTGGGGTAGGCGCCGTTTACTGAGGTCGCCGCAGCGGCGGCGGTATGGCCGCCGTGATGTGCGGCGCCCTGCGGCTGGGCGTTGTTGACCGCGTGATCTGAGTTACCAGAGCTGTCGGAGTTACCGGAGTTGCTGTAGCGCTGGTAGGCGGTGTAGGCCAGGGCACCCACGGCAGCGATGCCGCCGACCTTCAGGGCCTTCTTGCCCATCTTGCGGCCAGATTTGCTCATTAGCATGTTGCTGGCGACCCCGCCGGCTAAGCCACCGGCAAAGCCCTTGGCGGTGCTGCTACCCAGCAGCGAGCCCAGTAGTTTGTTTACGTCGGCCATTGCGTCTCTCCCTTTCAATGTCATCCAATGAGGTGGAACCGGTCGAGCCAAACGTCACATTGCGTCTTGTTAAGCCAACGCAATCCTCGACTTAACATGATTCTACGTGCTGTTGGATGGGCTGAGATCATCCACTCCAGGTTGGACGGGGTGAAGATTGTAAGCAGGTGTTTAAGGCGGTTCCCTTGCAAGGGCGCTAATGGCTTAATGCTGGCCAGTGGCTCCGATAAAACAACGAAAGCCCGTTCGCGGACAGCGAGTTCACCTCGTTGTCCGTGATAAGCCTTGTGGCATGAGAGCGAATCGGCCACCGGGCTCCAGAACAAGATGTATTAGGGAAGATCATTAATGAAAGCCAAGCTTCTGAAACTGTCGTCAGTGTGTATGGCACTGGCCCTCTCTCAAACCGCCACGGCGGAAACCTTTGAGTTCAAATCCGAGCTGAGCGCGGACTCCGACACCCTCATCGTGTTTCAAAACGTTGAGCAATCCACCGACTTTGCCCAGTTCGACAGCCAGACCCAGGGGCAGCTGAGCCGCGCGCTGAACGCAAACGGTTTTGACGCCAGCTATGGCAGCTTTGTCGAAGTGCTTGCTCCCAGTCAGCTGAGCTACGACCGAGTATTGGTGGTGGGCCTGGGTGAAGAGGCACTCTCAAGCGGCCAACTGACCAAGCTCGGTGGCAACATCGCCGGGAAGCTGGCGAGCAGCAACATCAGTGATGTTTCGGTCGCAGCCAGCCACCTGGATGCCAGCCAGGCCTCTTACCTTGCCCATGGCATCAACCTGCGCGCCTACAACTTCGACAAGTACAAGCAAGAGAAGGGCAAAGAGAAGAACTACGTCTTTGCCGTGAGCGACAGCGCGGAAACCCAGTCTGCCTACGCGCAACTGGCACACATCGAGTCTGGGATCTTCCTGGCTCGGGATCTGACCAATGAGGTACCCACCGAACTGACCCCTGTCGACTTTGTTGAGGAAGCGAAAAAGCTCAAGAAGCTGGGTGTGAAGGTTAAGGTTCTGGAGCCCAAAGAGATTAAGAAATTGGGCATGAACGCGCTGGAAGCGGTGGGTCGCGGCAGCACCGACGGTTCCCGTTTGGTGGTGGCCCACTACGAGGGCAGTGACGGTGCTCCCATCGCCATTGCCGGCAAAGGCGTGACCTTTGATTCCGGTGGCTACCAGATCAAGAACCACAGCGGCATGTTCAGCATGAAGTCCGACATGGCCGGCGCTGCTGCCGCTATCGGCACGGTTAAAGCCCTGGCGGAGATGAAGGCCGAGGTGAACGTGGTAGTGGTATTGGGCCTGGCTGCCAACATGGTCTCCAAAGAGGCGTTTGTCCCCGGTGATGTGCTTACCACCGCCGAGGGCCTGACGGTGGAGATCACCCATACCGACGCCGAGGGCCGCTTGGTGCTGATCGATAGCATGTGGTACGTGCGCGAGCACTACCAGCCCAGTGTCCTGGTGGACATCGCCACCCTGACCGGCGGCAAGTACCGCGCCCTGGGCACCAAGCTGGGCGGGATCTTCAGCGAGAGCGACCAGCTGGTGAACGAGTTCACCGCGGCGGGTAAGGCCGTCAACGAGCCGGTTTGGCAGCTGCCGCTGGGCTACGAAGAGATGCTGGAAAGCGACATCGCGGATCTTCGCAACACCGGCAAAGGCGGCCCCAGTGCCACCACCGCCGCCACCTTCCTGCAGCACTTTGTTGGTGACACCCCGTGGCTGCACATCGACATCGCCGGTAACGCACTGAATAAGTCCGCAAGCGGCGAAGTGCCGGTGGGCGGCACTGGCTACGGTGTACGACTGCTGACTGAGTGGATCCTCAATCACCACGAGCAGGCAGAATAAAGGCAGCAAGCACTTGCCGGTAAAGCCCAAAGGCCCTGATTGAATATCAGGGCTTTTTTGTTCTTCCTTACTATTTGAGCGTCCCGCAAATAAAAAAATTATCAAATAAATATCTAAGACATATAGTTCATAACACTTTAAAAAGCCTCAGAGATCTATCATATGGGTAATTTATTAGACAAAAAACCATTGAAAATATAATTACTTTGATTTGGGTATAGGTGTTTTTTGTTTAGGGCATATCGAATGCAGAGCTTAGTTTTTATATTAATAAATACAGAGGCTTTTTCATTGATGGTATTGTCGCTTGCGAAACCAAGTTGCGTAAGGTTCTATATGCGTGGTGTTACTTAGCACTTGCTAGCTTGGTGAATCAAGTTGTTAGCCGCAAAGCGAAACAAATTTAGAAATTAATTGATTGAGTTTGATTCAACTGTTAGTGTTGACCTGATTGAATTTTAAGCTATTTTTTCTAGCTGGTGTGTAATAGAGATAAGTTTAGTACGCATCCTGAGGTATCGAATGAATCAAAACCAAATTAATCAAGTTAAAGCGCATATTGAGTTATTCTCCACACTGGATTTTACAGGTCTTATCGCCTCTAAGTTTGGAGACAAAATAGATTTGTCATCAGTGATGATTGGTGATTACTCATTGGAAGAGTATGTCAGGCAAGTAAACAAGATTTTTACGCAATTCGAAGAAGAAATTGATTCACCTTACGCAAAGGTAATGCCCTTTCAGTACAGCTTTCAGAATGAGCTTGGAAATGGAAATTTGAATCAGGATCTGACTAATCTTCTGAATCAAATAAGATCGGGTAATTTTTCAGGAAGCATTCCGCAGGTTAACAAGCTTATACACTATCAAGCAGTCAATGGGTTCTGGGAGAAGTCTAAAAGAAAGTACTTTCGAACCTCGGAGATAGACATTAATGAAAGTAAGGAAAAAGTGGATTTAGCTTCTAAGCATGTATTAGAGGCCTCGACAAACCTTAAAGTCCTGATTGAGAAAATCGATGAGCAAAAAGATGAGCTAACACGATTTATAAAATCTAAAGATAGTGAGCTTAGCGAGATTGAGTCACTTCTTTCATCATCAAGACAACATAATGGCGAAATAAATGACTTATATACTAAGTCATCTACTCTCGAAGAAAGAATATCTTTATTGGCGAAACAGTCAGAAGAAAAGAGCAAAGATGCTCATGAGTTAACGGAAAATTTAAAGTCTGTACTTGATGAGTTTAATTCTATTCAGAACGATAGCAAAAGAGAGGGTGAATCAAGTAAAAAAGATCTGGATAAACTAAAGTCTGATTTCAACGAAGCTTTGTCATTTGTCGAAAGTAAAAAAAGTTTTTTTGAAGAGAGAAATGAATATCTCAATGATTTGATAGGGCGAGAGGTTGGTTCATCTCTTTTTGAAACCTTCAAGCAGAGGAAGTTAGAGCTAATAAAGTCAATTAGATTCTGGAAGTGGGCGGTACCTATCAGTTCAGTTGCTACCATATTGTGGATTTTCTTTCTCTTTGGCAATGGGGATTTGAATGCTTTGTCTTGGCAAATTATTATTGTTAACTCTTTGAAGTCTCTTCCCGCTGTTGGATTATTGTTGTTTACCATTTCGCAGTACGTTAAAGAGCGAAATTTCCAAGAAGAGTACGCTTTCAAATCTGCTGTTGCACTAACGATTAATTCTTATGCGGAACAACTGATGATGTCTGAAAATAAAGATAGGATGATTCTTTCTTCTGTAGGTAAAATATATGAAAGTCCAATTCATGACAAAGGTTCGGTGAAAGACTCAAAATTAATTTCCTCAGAAGCAAAAGACCTTATTGAAACGGCAAAGTCATTGGTTCAAACTAAATGAAAGTTACTTTTGGCTTGTTTTGTGCGTTGGTTACTTTTTCTTCTAACATTCAGGCGTCAAATGCTAGATTAGTAAGTGCAACTCAAAACGATATACCTATTGCTTCATTCGTCATTGAGTCGCTGGATGGCCAACATAGTCACCGATACAACGTTAATGAGCAGGCCGATGAACGCTTCGTGCCGGCGTCGACCTTTAAGATCCCCAATACCCTGATCATGCTGGAGGAGGGGGCTGTCTCTGGGCCCGATGACGTCATCAAGTGGGATGGCGTCGAGCGTGAGTATCGAAACTGGAACCAGGACCAGACGCTGAAGAGTGCTTTCCAGCGCTCTTGCGTGTGGTGCTACCAGCGCTACGCCGAGCAACTGGGTAACGAGCTTTACCTCAACTACCTGCGTAAGCTGGACTACGGTAATCATTTGACTGGCCCCGAGATAACCCAGTTCTGGCTGGAGGGTGATCTTAAGATCTCGGTGCCGGAGCAGATCGACTTCCTGCGCCGGTTTTACAACAATGACTTGCCCATAGAGCAGCGCCACATCGATACGCTGAAGCAGATCATGTTGTTCGAGAGCGATGAGGGCTACCAGATTTCGGCCAAGACCGGCTGGTCGGGCAAGTACGGCTGGTACGTGGGCTACCTGGAAGTGGATGGTCAGGTGTGGTTGTTCGCCAACCATCTGGTCATTGAGAGCACCTCGGATCTCAAGTACAGAAAGTCCATCCTGCTTGATACCTTCAAGCAATTGGGAATCCTTCCCTAAGCCACAGCTGGATAGAGACAGGCAGAACGAGAAAAGGAATAAGGCAGGGAACGAGGCTGGGAAAGAGATAAGGAGATAGCTCTGATGCACAGCGAAACCTATAGCACCCAATACCGTGATGCCTGTTTGGCGCTGTTCGACAGCAACGTGGGCAAGTACTTTGCACCCTCAGAGCGGGCCGATTTTATCGAGTTCCTTGATAATCAGGCGGCGCAGGGGCATTACCTGGTCTTCATCGAAAGCGGTAAGGTGGTGGCTTGCGGCGGCGTGGCAGCCAGTGACGATAGCGAAGACGCAACCAAGCCAGCCCACAGCGCGTTTTGCTGGGGCATGGTGCGTCACGATCTACATGGGAAGGGCTTGGGCAGCGAACTGACTCAACAGCGCCTGGATTTGGTTGTTAAGCTCGGTTTGCCCAGCCAGGTGCGGATGGAGACCTCCCAGCACACCGAAGGCTTTTACGCCCGATTCGGCTTTGAAGCGGTCGAGCGGGAGAAAGACGGCTTTGCCCCGGGCATCGATAAGGTAGTGATGACCATGGAGCTAGCGAATCATTGAGAGCCTTCCCTTAAGGATGCTGCCAAGCTCTGAAGCAGGCCCATCGTCGGCGAGCATCTGCCGTTCGTTTCTCTGCGTACAATGATTGGTAGCCGCACAAACTCTCATTACATAGCGATTTAAATGATCTGGATAATCCTATTACTCATCATGATCTTATGCGTCTTCCTGCCGGGTATGTGGGTCAAACACGTGATGGAAAAGTACGGAGAGCCGGCAGATCGATACCGCGAGAAGGGCAGTGGTAGTGAACTTGCGCGCCACCTGCTCAAGCATCACGGCCTGGAAAATGTCAAGGTAGAGGAGACGCCTGCTGGTGATCACTATGACCCGGTCGCGAAGGCTGTGCGTCTTTCGCCAAACAACTATGCTGGATATTCCCTGACAGCCGTGACGGTTGCTGCTCATGAGGTGGGGCATGCCATTCAGGATTCACGTGGCGAATCCTTGTTCCTGGCGCGGCAAAAACTGGTAAAGACAGCAATAGCCGGCGAGCGCCTTGCTGGCATAATGCTAATGGCGACGCCGCTTATCCTGGTGCTAACCCGTATTCCCCAGGCGGGTGCATTCACAATGGTGATTGGCATTGGTTCCATGGCACTGAGTACCTTGGTGCACCTGATTACCCTCCCCGTTGAGTTCGATGCCAGTTATGGCAAGGCACTGCCGATCCTGAAGAAAGGTGAGTACCTGTACGAGGGGGATCTGAAACATGCGGAGAAGATTCTCAAGGCGGCGGCACTGACCTATGTCGCTGCCTCGCTGGCCAGCTTGTTAAACCTGGGACGATGGATCGCGGTGCTACGCCGGTAAGGTTCAAGGGCTCCAGCCTAAGAAAATGGCGCCCAAAGGGCGCCATTTGATGTTTCAATGCAGAAGTCGTCGCCTTGCAGTGGCGAACAGTCCAAGTAGGCCTAAGGCCCAGAAGCCAAGGCTTCCTTTGTCTTCAACAATTTTGACTCCATCATGCAGCGTGATGGTGACAGTTGAGACCTCGGATACATCATGAGCGTCCCGCACCTGATACTGGAAAGAAGCCACGTAGCCTTCGTTACCAACCGGTTTGTAGTGAAACAACCCGGTTTCAGCTTCAATGGATAGATCTCCTTTCTCTGGCCCCTCAATAATTTCGAACACGATGGCATCGTCATTTGGATCCTGTCCTAGCAATCGGGAGTGGACTTCAGTTTCGACACTAGCCTTGAGATGTAGGTCTTCACTAATCGGCGCATCGTTCGTCAGTGAGATAGTAACCACGGCGGTATCGGACTCCCCAAAAGGATCGGTCACAGCGAAACTGAATTTATCAGTTACATGGGCTTGGCCAGTGGGGACATAGCTGAAACTCGCAACGTTGCTATCGGGGATCTCTACCGACCCCAATTCGGGTTGGTTTAGAATCGAATAGGTAAGCGGATCACCGTCTTCGTCTGCTGCAATAAATTCAAGCATTTCCGTGTTGGCCCAATGGACTTCCACAGATTGGTTTTCGGCAGTGGGCGCTTGGTTGTACAAATCAATGACCAGGCTAGCCGGGGTAAGTGTTTGGCCATCTTTGATTGCAGAAAAGCTCAGGTACTCAGTACCCAGGCTTGTAGCGGATGGCGTGTAACGGAACTCACCTTTTTGGCGGTTGGTAAACTCGAAGGTACCGTGACTTGGCGCTGTATGTAGTAGGTATTGGTCAACCGATATTTCATCGGGGGCCAAACTCTCTTCAATAGATATGCTGCCGTGAGTTTGGATACTGATATCCACAAGTTCGCTGCCTGGTGCGCCATCAATGCGTTGAAAAACGCGAATCTGCAATCCACCAGAAATATACCACTCATCACTTCCGAAAACTCGGTACTTGACTGGACCCTCAACTCCTTGCACTGGTTGACGCCAAAGGACTTGATTACTTGCAATAGAGAAAGCACCAAATTCTTCCTCACATGTGAACAACACAGTCTGGACATCTTGCCAACTCAGTCCGGATACGGGTGAGTCGCACACTGGATAAAGTTGAGTCACAGATTCTGGATCAAAATGGTGGATAAGGCCGCTCTCGCTGCCTGCTAACAGGTACGGGACTTCAAATGCAGGATCACCTAGGAGGCTAGTAAACAAGCGACTGTGATTGAATGTAGTAAAGCTATTTGTATCCGTATGATACGCGAAGATCTGTTGGTCGCTCAGTGCATAGACTAGTCGTTCCCCAATAGAGCTGCTGATCGTCAAATCATCGATCGCGCTATTATACTGTGTAGGAACCTGTGGAGAGCTCTTTTCTAAAGATTGAGAGAATGGATTTATTTGGTGAATTTTCCCACTGAGGCTTCCAGCAAGGATTTTTTGACCAGAAGTGTCTGATGGATTCCCGAACTCGAGCGCACTGATTCCCTCCCCGTAATCGAGCTCGATGCTATAGAGTAACGAACCATCGTTGCTATCCATTACGTGCACTCGGCCATCGCGTATGACTGAGGTTCCGAGTAGGACTTCTAACTTCCCATCGTTGTTGCTGTCTACGACTTTTACCGCTCTATAACCTGTCCATGTGCTAGGGTATGGAGAATTTTCATAGTGGTCCCAGTAGGCATAATGATCATTCAATCTTCTCAAAGAGAGAGTCCCGGTGCCAAAGGAAACGTTACTGTCATAAGCACCCTGTAGTAGAGCAAAATCTCCATCTTCTTGCTGAATAAGGTCGTAGCCAGTGAATGGTGTTGTCAAACGTTGGCTTTTAAACAAAGAGTCACTGCTCGAATAGTCGTGAACATACAAATGATCAGATGCCCAAGCGACCTCGGTTTTTCCATCGCCAGTTAAATCCTCTACATGTATGAACGACACACCATTATCATCGTTTGCGATAGACCAAAAACGCTTGCCGTTCTTTGCTTGCAGTGCATGGATACTTCCCCACTGACCGTCTCCGTAAACGACGTCGAGTTGTCCATCTCCATTTACATCATAGAGACCAAGAGCGTGTATATTATGTTTGGATTCATGTTCCCACAGCTTTTCAAAGCTCTGAGCACTGTATGCGGAAATATCATACCAGTGTTGTGAACCAATGATTTCTAGAAGGCCATTGTTGTTAATGTCTGTAGCAACAATGTTGTAACCGAGCTGAGTATCGAAAGAACCGTAGAGTACGAAGTCTCCGTCTTCAAACCGATAAATACTTCCGTCACTAAAGACAAGCTCGGTTGAGTTTTGCTCACTAAAGCTACCCGGTAAGACCTGTCCTTCGCCAAGTTTATATGTGCCTTGTAAACTCCAGGAGTTTGGGTCCCAAATAGATAATGTACCGTATTCTTGCTGAATCAGTATCTTTGTCTTCCCATCTTGAAAAAGGTCTGCCTCAGCAATCGATATGACTTGACGCCAAGCTTCTGGAAGATCAATCGATTTAACAATTTGCTCTAATTGCAAATCAAGAATTGTAAGTTCTCCAGTTTGGCCAATAAGAGCAAAGTCTCGGTCTAGTGCAATATCACGATAGTGATATATTGCTCCTACTTTTTCGGAGAATAAGAGTTGCTCTTCAATTTCAAACCCATTTGCGACATTTAACTTTGATAGGTATGTATTGTAAGAAGAATTGGACCAACTGCTGAGCCAAAGAACATTATTTCCATCACCATTAAAATCACCAGAAATAGTACCAGCGTCTCCAATACCTGTCCCGAACGCAAAACGACCACCTGCCTTAGTAAGAAGCAAGTCAGATTCTGTCTGCGAGGCCGAATTTGCATAAGTATATGAAGAAAAGTGAGTGGACTTTCCATTTTGAACAAAAGGTGTGATGTAAGACTCGGCGGCGACTGTATGCTCAGATGCATCCATGGCTAAGATTAAAACCGCCAGCAGTGTTAGGGCTAGGGTTCCTGAGGCACGGTTTGTCATCCAATACTCCTTGCTTGGACGTAGATTAAATCGTGCTGGATGGTAATGCTGAGCAGGAATCACAACAACAAGGTAGCGTTTGCAATACGCTGGGGTAAAAGTGTCGACGTCGCCTTGAATATAAATAACGCCAACCTCGGTTGGCGTTTTTCTGTTTTGGTAGGGGGGGCGGCTATCAGAACCAGGCGAAGGGGATCGCCAGGATCAGCACAAGATTAGCCAAGGTGCCCAGCACAAAGAAGTAGCTACGCGGGCTGGGGTTACGTTCGGTGGCGATGGCGTAGTAGAGCACCATGTGGGCGATACGAGCCAGGGCATAAACCCAGACGGTAACCGCAACCAGAGTCGGGCTGAGCTCAAACACCATGGCCAGCAGGGCAGTGGCCAGCATCAGCGGGGTGTTGGCCAGGGAGTTTTGGTAGGTACGGTGGCTGCGAAACACGAAGGAGTCGTGACCCAGCTGGGCATCCACTACGCCCGGCACATACTGCGCCTGCTTTCGATGGGCACGGATGGCGATGAGGTGTTGCAGCAGCATGGTCAGCAGGGCCAGCCAGATCCCGGCAAAAGCAATGGCGTAGGTATCGAACATGGGGAAGGTCCTTTTTGTTTAGTGTCGCTCAGTCGTGTGCTGAACGGTGGTTGACAATTGGATTGTGCACAATGTTAATTGGCGCGCGCCTGGTAAAGCAAGTAAGTTGTGCACAATGTTTTTCCGATGGAGCCCATCGTGAGTACCGAAAATCTTCAAGGCAAATCAGACCCCCTGCGTCTGGATAGCCAGATCTGCTTCCCCCTCTACAGCGCCGCCAACGCGGTGACCCGTGCCTATCGCCCCTTACTTAAGGAATTTGACCTGACCTACCTGCAGTACATCGTGATGATGGTGTTGTGGGAGCGACAGCGGGTGAACGTGAAGACATTGGGTGAGGAGTTGCACCTGGACTCGGGCACCCTGACACCCCTGCTCAAGCGGCTGGAGGCCAAGGCGCTGGTGGTGCGCCAGCGCTCGGAGAGCGATGAGCGGGTGCGGGAGATCAGTCTGACCGACGAGGGCAGGGCGCTGAAGGCGAAGATGGCCCAGGTTCCGGCGGCGATGGCCTGTCGGGTGGCCTTGTCGGTAGAGGAACTGATGGAACTGAAGCGGTTGAGCCAGAAGCTGCTCAGTCAGCTGGCCGACAACGGGCCTGCAATCAGGCCCGTTGTCGGTGATGCAGAGAACTGTCTGACGTAAGCGCCAGACAATCGGATTCAGTAACGCAGTCGGCGGTACAGCAGCAGGAACAGCGCGCTGTTAATCAATGCGACCACCGATACCACCGCGGTACCGCCCCCGTCGCCGATGATGGGGGCGACGATCACCGGGCCCAGGCCGCCGCCGACCATGGTGGAGAGGCCGTTGTAGAGGCCAACCCCATTGGCGACGCTGCTGGGCGGCAACACCCGCTGCACCAGCGAAAACTCTGCCGCGGTGAAGGCCGAGATTGAAGCGGTGGCGCTGCAAAAGCCCACCACGGTTAGCCAGAGCGAATCGGCACTGAGTGCGACGTAGATGGCGATGGCGGCTATGAAGTAGCCCAGCCCCGCCAACTGACTACGGCGGTTGCTGCGATCCCCCAGTTGCGACCAGATGGCGACGCCGACCAGGGAGAAGATGAAGGGCAGGGGGATCAGCCATGACAGCTCGTTGTAGAGGATCCCTTTTTGCTCCGTGAAGTAGGTGGGCAGCCAGCTCACCAGGCCCAATCCGACGATGTTGTTGAGCATGCCCCCCAGTAGCAGCAAAGCGAAGGTGGGGTTGCGCAGCAACTGGTGCCAGCGCTGGCCGTCTTCGGTCAGGGTCTGCTCGGCTTGCAGGCCGGTTTCGATGTGCCGACGCTCATCGTTGTCGGTACGGTGGCATTGACGGGGATTGTCTTTGACCAACCAATAGATCAGTGGCCAGGTAATGAGCGCGCCCAGGATGGCCAGAACGTAAAAGCCGGAGCGCCAGCCGAAGGCGTTCATCAGCGGCACAAACAGCATCGGCGCCGCCAACATCGCCAGGAACAGCCCGGCAATCCAACAGGAGTTGGCACGGGCACGTTCGTTGGGTGGGAACCAGCGCTTGGTCAGCGCCGACATCATCGGGAAATGTGGCCCTTCGGCCAGGCCCAGCAGGATGCGGCTGGCGGCGAACACCAGCAGCCACTGGCTGAGCATCGCCCCCATGGCGGTGAACAGCGACCACAGCAGCACAATCACCAGCAGACTCTTGCGTGGGCCGAAGCGACTGGCCACCGGGGTGAGAAACAGGTTACCCAGGCCATAGCCGACGTAGAACAGACTCATCAGCAGACTGCCGTACTCCTGGGTCTGAGCACTGGTCCAGCCCATCTCGTCCGCCAGCAAAGGCACAGCAAACGAGATGTTGAGACGGTCCAGGTATCCGATAAAGACACTGATCCCCAGGACCCAGGCCATGCGCCAGCGCTGGCCGAGCTGGAGCCACTGGCGGCTTCGCGCGCTGGCTAGTTGTTCCATGGCGGTCTCCTGTCCCTGTTAGGCCGGCATATAGAGCTGGTTGACGAACTCACCCAGCAACACTTCCCGGCTGTCGGCGGAGATGTTGTTGAGCAGGATATTGATCTCCTCCATCCGCTCCGGTGGATTGGCGGGATCGATACCCAGCACCCCGGCCAGCTGGCCCAAGGTGGCCGGCGTGGCGTCCTCCAGCATCGCCAGGATGGCCTCTGGTAGCGGGGTGGCCTCAACGCTTTGCTGCTGCTGTCGCACCTTGGCGGTCAGCTCGGTCAGATCTGCGATGAAGGCATCCATCTGCTCGACGTTATGGTATCCGATCGACAGGTGCAAATTTTCCGCACTGTTGGCGTAGCTGAACTGGGGTTGGATGTACCAGCCGCGCTCCTTCATCTCATCCGCCAGCGGGAAGATATTGAAATCTGTAGCTTCCAGTGCAATCAGGTTGGTCTTGGGATCGCCCATGGCACGCAGTCCCGGGATCCCCTCCAGCGCGTTCAGCAGCTTTTGAGTGGCCTTCTGGCTGGCGTCCACCAGGCGATGGTAGCCCTCCAATCCCAGGTGGTTGAGGATGGCCCAGCAAGCCGCCACCGGACCGCCACTCTTGGTGGAGGTGACACCGGGGTTGATCACGGTGTAGCCGGTCCAGTTGGAGTGGCTGAAGATCTGGTAGCGACGCAGGTTGGCGTCATTGTAAAGCACGCAGGAAGCGCCCTTGGCGGCGTAGCCCCACTTGTGGAAGTCCATGGAGAGCTGGGTCACTCCGGGCACGCCCATGTCGAAATTGGGGATGTCGTAGCCCAGTTGCTTGGCAAAGGGCAGGTACATACCGCCGACGCAGCAATCTACGTGGAACAGGATATCGTGCTTCAGCGCTACCTGGCCCATCGCCTCGATGGGATCGATGGCACCGTGGGCGTAGGAGGGGGCGCTGCCCACCATCAGGATGGTGTTGTCGGTGATGGCGGCGTCCATCTTCTCCGGGATGGCGCGGAAGTTGTCGTCCACCTCAACCGTCACCGGGGTGAGGTCGAAGTACTGGCACGCCTTGAAGAAGGCGGCATGGGCCGTTACCGGCAGCACGATCTCCGGCTGCTTGATGTGTGGCTTCTGATCCCGGGCGTGGTCACGGGCGGTCTTGAGCGACAGCAGAATACTCTCGGTGCCACCGCCGGTGAAGGTACCGGTGCCATTGGGATCGGCGTTGACCAGATCCATCGCCATGGCGATCACCTCTTTCTCCAGCACCATGCAGCTGGGGAAGGAGGTGGGATCGAGACCGTTCTCGGTCATGTAGAGGGTAAAGGCGTCGCCCAGCAGCTGCATCGCCTCGGGGCCGGCGTCGTAAACGTATGCGAAGACCTTGCCTTCCTGCCAGGGGACATCCTGTCCTTTGGTGGCCTGAAGTTGGCTCAGCAGCTCGGCTGGCGCGCGGCCTGATTGCGGAAATTTCATCCTGACTCCTGCAAATGGTTGCGGTGGTGTTAATTAGTTGATACCAATAATTGCACGTTTGTACAAGAAACAATTTTGCTCGGGAGGGCAGCGATGGCCGAGTTCTATACCCAAAACCCCTATGACGGCGCTCTGATACAGGCATTTGAGAGCCACAGGGAACACCAAGTAAACCTGATCCTAGACCAGGCGGCTTCGGCCTATCGCCAATGGCGTACCACCGGCTACGGTGAACGAGCGGCGCTGCTGCATGCCCTGGCGGATAAACTGCTGGCGCAGAAGGCCCACCTGTCCACCACCATGACCCTGGAGATGGGCAAGCTGACCGCCGAGGCGGACGCCGAAGTAGAAAAGTGCGCAGCGGTGTGTCGCTATTACGCGGAGCAAGGGGAGGGGATGCTGGCGGCGGTGGCGCTGGAGGCCGCGCCGCAGCAGGCAGAGCTGCGCTACGCACCGACCGGACCTGTGCTGGCGATCATGCCCTGGAACTTCCCGCTGTGGCAGGTGTTCCGCTTCCTCGCGCCCTGCTTGATGGCGGGCAATGTGGCGCTGCTTAAGCACGCCCCTAACGTGGCGGCCAGCGCCCGCAATATCGCCCGCCTGTTCGAGCAAGTAGGCGCGCCGGCGGGGTTGTTCCAGAACCTGTTTATCGAGGTGGACGCCATCCCGGCGGTGATTGCCGATAGCCGGGTACGTGGGGTGACTCTTACCGGCTCCGAGCGGGCCGGGCGCAGTGTGGGTGCCTTTGCCGGGGCAGCTTTGAAGCCTTCGGTGTTGGAGCTTGGCGGCAGCGATCCCTTCATCGTGTTGGCGGATGCGGATATCGATGCTGCGGTGGCCGGTGCATTGACCTCCCGTTTTCTCAACGCCGGCCAAACCTGCATCGCCGCCAAGCGCTTTATCGTCGAGGCGCCGGTCTATGACGCCTTTGCCGACAAGCTTACCGCCGCCATCGCCAGCTTGAAGTACGGCGATCCCAGCGCTGAAGCCACCACGCTGGCGCCCATGGCGCGGCCGGATCTGCGTGATCAGCTGGCCAAACAGGTCGCAGCGGGCATTGCCGCTGGTGCCCAGGTACGCGCTGGTGGTGCCCTGGTAGAGGGCAGCTTTGCCGGCTTTCAGGCCACCCTGGTGGATGGCCTGAGCGCAGACAATCCGCTGCTGCAGGAGGAGGTGTTTGGCCCGGTGGGTTGCCTGCTTAAGGCCACCAACGCCAAAGACGCCATCGCCCAGGCTAATGCCACCCGCTTCGGCTTGGGGGCCAGCCTGTGGAGCCAGGATGCGGCGGGTGCCTCTGCCTGGGCCAATGAGATCGATGCCGGAGCGGTGTTCATCAACGGCTTTGTCAAAAGCGACCCTCGCTGGCCCTTCGGCGGTGCCAAGGATTCCGGCTATGGCCGCGAGTTGTGGCAGCCGGGCCTGACGGCGTTCTGCAACGCCAAGCTGGTGTGGCAGGGCTAACCGATGTGGATCCTAAGCGAACAGGAAGTAAAGCAACTGGCGGATGAGGCGCTGGCCTTTGATGCGGTCTCCCAAGCCCTGGTGGCAGCCTATCGGCAAAATGGCACCCTTAATCCGGTGGTGATCGCCGCCAGTAATAAGCCCGGTGCCAGCTTCTCAATCAAATCCGGCAACCTGGCCGAGCCGGCAGTCACCGGGGTGAAGCTCGGGGGCTACTGGCCGGGTAATGCCGAGCATGGCCTGCCCAATCACAGCACCGCCACGCTGCTGCTGGAGGAGGCCACCGGCTTGCCCCGGGCCTTAGTTAACGCCGGTTACCTCAACGGCCTACGCACCGCCGCGGCCAACGCGGTGGCAGTCTCCGCGCTGGCCCGGCCCGACAGCAGGGTACTGAGTGTGCTGGGGGCCGGTCACCAGGCCGGATTTGAGATCCGCGCGGTGTGTCGGGTACGGCCGATTGAACGGGTGCTGATCGCCAACCGCAACGTCGAACGGGCCGAGCAGTTGGCCCAGTCGCTGGCGGATCTGGACCTGCCTATCGAGGTGGTATCGGCCGAGGAGGCTTGCAAAACCGCAGATATCCTGGTGACGGTAACCAATGCCACCGAGCCGCTGCTGCAGGCGGAGTGGGTGCCGTCGGGCTGCCACATCAGTGCCATGGGGGCGGACCAAGGAGGTAAACAGGAGCTGCCGGTGAGCCTGGCGCTGCAGGCCGAGTGCTTTGCCGATCGACCGGAGCAGTCCCGTCAAATCGGTGAATTGGAAGCCGCTGCGCGGCAATTTCCCAGCCTCACCATTGACGCCATCGGCGCGGTGCTGAGCGGTGTGCATCCGGGTCGCAGCTCAGCGCAGGCTATTACCCTGTTCGACAGCTCGGGCATCGCCTTTCAGGATCTGTGCTGCGCCGAGGCGGTGTTGCAGCGGGCCAAGGCCAAGGGGATGGGCACTGAGGTCGCCTGGTAAATCCGCATAAGTGCTCGAAACGGGGGCAGCTTTGCTACCTTTAGGGTCCAACGAATGACAAGGACTGCCCCCATGATGCGGCTCCGTTTGGCCCTGTGCCTGCTCTGTCTCTGGCTGCCCAATACCAGTGTGGCCCGCAACCTGATTGATGCCTGGATCGTCCACCCCATCCCGGGCCAGCGTGGGGCACTGAAACAGGCACTGCTGGAGCACATGGCCTATAGGGAATCCCAGGAAGAGGAGTACACCTGGCTGATCTATACCCCGATGCTGGGGGACAACGTCAGCGCGGTGCTGTTCTATCGCTGCTGCGTGACCTGGGATGAGATGGAGAGGCTGGAACGTTGGCGGGTCACCTCGGGCGTCGACCAGCACTGGCTGGATTTCGTCGAGCCCTTCGTCCAGCGAATGGAGCGCTACATCAGCGACGTCGATCTGGAGAACAGCAACTGGCCCATTGAGCCTCCCATCGCGCCTTACATGGCGGTCACCGAGATGTACCTGGATGCGGAACACATGGAAACCGCCTGGGACGGAGTGAAACGGATCAGCGATCAGGCCAAGGCGATGGACTGGCCCTTCAGCTGGCAGTGGAGCCGGCAATTGGGTGGCGCCCCCATCATCAACTACGTGGTGCCTTACTCGACCCTGGTGGAGCTCAGCCCCACCGATACTGACTTCGAGACCATGATGGCGGAGTACCTGGGCGATCCGGCCAAGGCGCGCCAGGAGGTGCATCTGTGGCTGTCGCACTTTGACAGGTTTGACTATCAGATCTACAAGCTGGAGCCGGCGCTGAACCCGGACATCAACATCGACACCACGAACTGAGGTTCAAAAGTGGGATCTTGATCCCTAACCCTCGGACGCCTCATTGCCTTGGCGCTGAACGGTCATCTAATGTGGCCGCACCGTTAGTAACCAAGGTGCCCAGAGCCTGGCTTCGCCACGCTCCACTCTCTCTATGGCCAATATCCAGCAGGACCGTCTGGTCCAACACTTCCTCGATCTGGTTAAGATCAACAGCGAATCCACCAACGAAAAAGCGATCTCCGAAACACTGGCCGAACAGCTCGGCATGATGGGCTTTGCCGTCACCAAGCAGGCGGTACCGGCGGAGATCTCCAACGGCTTTAACCTCTACGCCAAGCTGCAAGGCACCCTGCCGGGCTCCGTGGTGTTGAGCTGCCACATGGATACCGTGGCCCCGGGCAACGACATTGAGCCGGTGATCGAAGACGGCGTGATCCGCTCCGCTGGCGACACCATCCTCGGCGGTGACGACAAGTCCGGCATCGCGGCCATCATGGAAGCGGTGCGTGCCATCCAGGAAGCGGGCGAAGCCCACCAGACCATCGAGTTGGCCCTGACCGTACACGAAGAGGGCGGCCTGCACGGCTCTCGCCACTTCGACATGAGCCAGGTGGAATCAGACCGTGCCATCGTGCTGGATTCCGGCGGCGCCATCGGCACCATCATCACCACCGCGCCGGGTCAGCAGAACCTGAAGGTGACCATCACCGGTCGTCCGGCCCACGCCGGTCTGGCCCCGGAGCAGGGGATCAACGCCCTGACCGTGGCCTCCGACGCCATCACCAAGATGAAGCTGAGCCGCATCGACGAAGAGACCACCGCCAACATCGGTGTGGTCAAAGGCGGCCAGGCCACCAACATCGTGATGCCGAGCCTCTACATCGAGGCGGAGACCCGCTCCCTGTGCGACAGCAAGCTGGAAGCCCAGGCTAAGCACATGATTGAGACCTTTGAATCGGCAGCCCAGCAGCACGGTGCCAAGGTCGAGATCGTCTCCACCAAGGCCTACAACGCCTACCGCATCGACGACCAGGATCCGCTGGTGCAGTCCGTCAGCGAAGCCTTTGAGGCGATCGGCGTGGCCCCGCAGACTCAGTCCACTGGTGGCGGCTCCGACGCCAACATCTTCAACGCCAAGGGCCTGAAGACCGTCAACTTGTCCACCGGCATGGCCAAGGTGCACACCTGTGACGAGTACATCACCGTGGCGGATCTGACCCAGATCACCGAGTTCCTGGCCGCCTACCTGACCCGTTAAGGGCAAAGCTAGCCAGTACAAAACGCGTTAAAAGCCCCACCCAGGTTCGCCTGGGTGGGGCTTTTTTGAATCTGCAAGTCGCCTAATGGTGCTGAATCCATTTCCCTTTGAGGTGGTTACAAGTGGACCAGGAGCCTGGGTGCCGATGTTGAAACAACCTTTGATGCCATCCTTACCGAGCGGTACAATCTCTGGTAGAGAGCTTGACGAGGTAGATCATGACAGCCGGACGAAAACGATCATTTGATGAAGAGGTCGCATTGGAAGCGGCGATGCAGGTGTTCTGGCGCAAAGGCTACAGCGGAGCATCGCTGACCGATCTGACCCAGGGCATGGGCATCAACAAACCCAGTATGTACAGCGCCTTTGGCAACAAGGAGGCGCTGTTTATCCGTGCGGCAGAGCGCTATATGGCGCGCAGGGCAGGCACTGTGCTCAAGTACCTGGATGTTTCGGAGCTTTCCCTACGCCAGCGGTTAGAGAAGACCATGCAATTGATCGTCACCCAACAATGCGATCCGGATACGCCGTTAGGGTGCCTGGTGGTGACCAGTCAAGGTGAGGTGGCCGGAGGCGATCTGCCTGAGAAGGCCAGTGAGTTGCTCGATAAGATGGGAAACCAGACTAAGCAGGCCTTTGCCCGAGTGATTCGCTCTGCGCCTGAGGCTCAGGAGAAAGGCCTCAGCGAACGGGCCGATGTACTTGCGCTGAGTTTAGCAACCACCTTGCGCGGCACTGCCAGTATGGCGCGTGCCGGAGTGCCTTATGCGGAGTTAGAACCGGTGATCGACTGTTCGCTCTCTGGCATTGGACTGTAGCGCTATTCGACACCCTGCTTGAGCACCAGGGAGGGCGGCTGCAACCTCCCTTCCTACCAAGGCTGTTGCAAAGCCTCCCTTTCTCAACTCTCCCCATTTTTATCATCGGCTTCATCGGCAGTGGCGATGCGCTTAAGGAAGGCATGGTCGTCGCCTAGCTGCTGCTCCAGCATGGCCCGAAATGCCCGCACTCGAGCGGATACCAGCTTGCGATCGGCCCAGACCAGGTAGATAGGCACGCTCATCACCTGGACCTCCGGCAGCACCGGTTGCAGCAATCCTTGCTCCACCAATGGCGCCATGGTGGCCTTGGGCACCAGGCAGATCCCAAGCCCCTGACTGGCCGCCTGAAGCACCAAGCGAATACTGTCGATCGCGTACTTAGGGGTAATGGGCAACCGAACCGGCTCACCATTCTCGATAAAGTCCCAGTACTCCAGCTTATTGCCCGCCAGCAATTGGTGGCTCAGCAGATCCTCCACCGAGTCCGGGGTACCAACGCGTTGCAGGTAATCCGGTGCGGCCGCTAGGGCGAGTTCTGGCTGAAACAACTTACGCTGAACTAGATCTGGTGCCTTGGGAGGATGTGTCGCTATGGCCAGATCGATCTGATCGTTAAAGAAGGCCTGGGTATCGGAGGCAAACTCGATGGCCACGCGTACCCCAGGATGCTGTGCCATGAACTCGATGGCGGCGGGCTGCAGAAAGCGATCGGCAAAGGGCTCAGGGCAAGAGATGCGGATCTCGCCGGTGAGCGCCGACTGTCGGCTGGCTACGGCATCCCATTCTTCATCCAGTTGCCGATACAGCGGTGAAAAACGCTGGTAGTAGGCCTCGCCGGCGGCGGTGAGCTGAAACTGCTTGGCATTTCGATGGATCAACTTTTCACCCAGCGTCTCCTCCAGGCCAGCTACTGCACGGGACAGGGTTGGAGCCGAGACGTGGATAGCGGCACTGGCGGCGGCAAAACTGCCGTGGGCAACCGACTGGCAGAACCAGTAGAGGTTAGTGATCTCTTTGCCTTTCATATATGCACGGTTGGATTTCAAGGTTGTCTATTTTTGAATGATAAGGCCGCTGGTAGATTTACGCCATCGAATCGACAGCGGCCGCACTGAAGCGCGGTGAGTCGAAACTACACACTAATGTGGAGAGTCGTTATGAAGAAGTTCCCGCGCCAGTTCCAATACCCGCTGATGGTGTCCATGGTCCTGCCCACCATGCTGATGGGCATGCCCGCTATCATGGCTTACAAATCCTTGCCTGAGGGCGGCGACTTCCTGGCCGCCTGGGGCAGCAACCTCGCCTCGATGTTGCCTTCCACGCTTCTGTTGCTGGCCGTGGTTGCGCCGACCGTCCGCTTGTTCGTGACCAAGGTGCTGCTGGAGCCCGCCAATTCCTAACCCGATTGAGAACAATCTGAGCCTGGCTGACAGGTCAGGCTTAGCCCCAAAGCCCATGTACTGCCTTATCTGCTGGGTAAGGCGCCTTTGAACGCTTACCCCTTTTGTTGGAGTTCCCCATGAATCAGCACCTGCTTGAGATCTCACTGATCAGTTCCGTTTTCATCCTGACCCTGTTCGGGATCCGCGCCTTACGAAAGTCGCCTCTCTCTGGCACCCAAAAGGCGGAGAAGGCCATTACCGGATTGCTTGGCGCCTACTTTGCCATGGCGGGAAGCGTGAAGTTCTTTGACCCCTTCACCACCATGTACACCACCCAGATTGCTCTGGCGGAGCTGCCGTTTCCGAGCCTGACCCGCTGGTCTGGACAAATGGTGGAGATCGGCGCTGGCCTGATGCTGTTGTGGTTGATGGTTAAGGGTAAGAGTCTGGCCTCGGGATTGTCCGATCGCCTGTTCTATCTCGGTAATTTCCTGATCTTCAGTGCGATGATCGTGGCGCTCTATGTGCATTGGCATCCGAACGTGCCTGCCACCGTGCTGCCGCTACAAAGTAAGGCGCCGATCATGACCCTGATTGTGATGCTGGTGGTGGGGATTAACGTGGCACTGCGTCGATTGAACCCGCAGGCATAGGACGAAGAGAAAGTCCAAAGGCAACCGCTCAACGGCGGTTGCCTTATTTTATGTATGGCTGAGCAGGGACAAGCAGTTAGCTCCCGATTGAGTGAAATGTATCTTATTTATTTTACGGCAAATATCTTGAAATCATCGACCCACACGCCACTCAATCCTTATTGGCTACAAGCCAGCATGAATTAATACCTTTAGCTAAGTAGCGCTAGTGGTCATGGCTTGCCTTGGCTCAGGGGTATCGTTGTCTCCAGCCTAATGGATACCGGGATATCCCGAACTAGATGCATCGTTCTCAATAGGGCCAAAAAATTGGCCTGAAAGGAGACTCATCATGTTCGACATCGAAAGACCCAAGCTCGACAACTTCATTTCGCGCTTTCGAGAGTGCACCCCCCGCATTTTGGTCGTTACCGATGGTCCACTTGACGAAAAGGACGACCCCTTCGGCCTCAGTCACTTTATTGAGGTGCTTTCGGCAACACAGATCCACGGTATGACACCGGATGTAGTGTATCGACATCGAGAATCAAATCAGGTCTTCAATGACCTCTCGATCAACACGTTCGATGTGGTTTTTCTGTTTGGTTTCAACCCAACAAGCAGCCCTCTCAGTTCCGATGCGTTGACCAGGATTAAGCGGTTTATGCAATCCGGCGGCGGTCTGTTCGCAACGGGAGACCACGAGGATTTGGGGACGGGGATGTGTGGTGACATCCCCAGGGTGCGGTCCATGCGTTATTGGGCTAAATCGGAAACGCCCGATGGTGCCGATTCGAGCAGAATAACGACTAATTTGCCTGGCAATGATGGCGTTTATGTTTTTGAGGACCAAGAGGATACCCACCCACAGCGTCTCTACCCCAATTACGCGGTAGGAACAGACAGTTTGTTGGTCCTACTGCCGGGTAATCAATCGCCGGCTCGGGCAGTTCACCCATTGATTCGATTTGGTGGAGCGAGCACTTTGCACGTCTATCCAGACCATCCCCATGAAGGCGAATGCCGTATCCCTGAGGATCTGAGCACCACCTTCGAGCTTGATGGCGAGATGGAGCGCGAATGGCCCGGCAGTGGATTTGTTTTTAACCGACCGCGCCCACGTGCGGTCGCGTATTCCATGTCAGCGGGAAACGGTTTTACATTTTCCCCGGACAAATCAGCGGTGGTGCCGCGTTCATTCATCGCACTGGCTGCTTACGATGGCCACCACGCCGATGTTGGCCGTGTCGTTACCGACTCAACATGGCATCACTACGTCAACATCAATCTGAAAGGAATGCGGCCAGGGAATATCTCCAACTCGGACATGCGTGCCATCGAGGCTTTCTGGTCAAACATGGCGAGCTGGTTGATGCCGAAGAAGACACGGCTGTGTCTTTGGCCTCTGCTCGTGGTCACTACTCTGCTAGAGCATCCCATCCTGGAGGAGATCAAAATACCTGAGCTCTCACTGGAGCGTACGGGGGAACTGATCACCTTGGGCGAACAGATCGTCGACGCGGTGGATGAGAGCCCCGGTTCTGTGGCGTCAGATCTGGTCGCAGATGTCATGGCGCAGTTTGGCCGCAATCAATCGGAGCCGGGCATTGAAGAAGAGGAGTTCGATGCCAAGCTGGCTACAAAGGTAAGCTGCGCCATCATCGGCGCCCATTTCACCCAGCTGGTGGCGGCGATGGCTGATGACGCGAAAGATTTTGATGAGCAAGATATTCACCTAATCGCTGCATCGATGGGCCCCAAACTGGTCGATGCGATTTTTGCCGAAGAACGTGCCAAGGTTGAGCGTTACGTTAAGCAACTGGAACGCACTGCGAATCTGTTTGCTCAGCCCCTGGGAGCCAGTGAAGCTTGATGCAGGTGCTTAAAGCAGGCTGGTAATTCGGTAAAGGAGAAGGGTTGTAACGCGTACCTTGGCTGATAACCGCATTGGCACAGCTTCCACACTGTCAGTGGGCTCGATGTAAGGCTCGGACGAAAAAGGCTGGCCGCGCGAGAAGTCGCGTTGGCCAGCTTTTTGGTTCTGCACCGCGTTGTGAGAAACTCCTTAGCGGGGAGCCGGAGGGATTTTCCGGTTAATCAGCCTTGGGGTAATTCTGCGGGTAGAGGGCGCGGCGCGCCACCTCGTCAAACTCGGCTTTAAGATCCAGACCCTTGGTCAGTCCTCGAGCGCGTGCTACTGCCGGGCGAGCATCAACGTTGGCAAACCAGCGCTGGATCTCTGGGTAGGGGGCCAGGCCCTCTTCACCCAACACCACAGCGGCTTTGTCGATCCAGCCCCAGGCAGAAATATCGGCGATGCTGTAGCTGTCACCCACCAGGTAGTCGCGACCTTTGAGGTGATCGTTCAGTACCTCGTAGTGACGTTGTGCTTCCCGCAGGTAACGGTTGGCTGCATAAGGCACCGGCTCCGGCGCGTTACGGCGAAAGTGCACAGACTGGCCGGAGAAGGGTCCCAGCCCCGTGGCGATGAACATCAGCCAGGACAGCATCTCACCACGCTCCTCCAACTTCCCGCCGAACTTACCGGTCTTCTCTGCCAGATAAAGCAGGATAGCGTTGGAGTCGAATACCCGTTGACCCTCATCGACAATGGCTGGGGTTTTGCCATTGGGGTTGATAGCGCGGTACTCCGCGCTGTGTTGCTCCCCTTTGAGTGTATCTACCGGGATCAGCTCATAGGGCAGGCCGGACTCTTCCAGGAACAGCGCGACCTTCATCGGGTTTGGTGTGGTGTGGAAATAGAACTTCAGCATTGCGGTTATCCCTAATCAAAAAGCAAAAAAAGAGGGGGGCCGATTAGGCCTCCCTCCATCTCCTGTTACCAGGCGAATTTCTTGTACACATCATCCACCGGGGTCTTAGCTAGGTGATTGACGTAGTTGCTGATCACCTTCTGAGACAAGCCCAACACGATCTCCAGCAGTTGTTGATGGCTGAAGCCGGCATCGAAGAAGCGGGTCATCTGCTCCTCGGTCAGGTTGCCGCGTTCGCGCACCATCAGCAGGGTGGTGTCATGCAGCACCTGTAGCTTCTCAGAGGGCATCGGTTGCTTGTTGCGAAGTGCTTCGGTCAACTCCGGGTCCACCTTCATGGCGTGAGCAATGCCGGTATGGGCAGGCACGCAGTAAGTGCACTCGTGCTCTACGTTGATGGTTTGCCACACCACCGTCAGCTCTTCGGCATTGAAGGAGGAGTTGCTGAACTGCTGGTGAAGGTGAAGGTAGCTGTTGAGGATCCCCGGTGCTTCGGCCAGAACGCCCAGCAGGTTAGGGATCATGCCAAATTGCTTGTTCACACCCTCGAGGGTTGCCTTGCTGCCGGCGGGTACGCTGTCCAGATCGTGAATGGTGAACGGCTTCATAACGATGCTCCTGTCTTACACACTGTTGGGCAAGCCAGAGTGTCATCTGGCTGCACTGTCACTGACTGTACCGATAGGTACACAATGTACCGTTCGGTACATAAAGTCAAAGTAAATTTCAGAGAGGTCATGGCCACCGGCGTAAGAGATGCTCGGTGCTGACGACGAGAACCATGCTAAAGGGATCGAAAAGAATCAAAAATAGACAATATGGAAAGGCAACATTGCAGATTTGAACGGATGAAGATCAGTGACAAACGGTGGTGGAGTCGGGGGCGCGCCCTTGCCAGGACAGAACGCTGGCGTATAAGCTCATCACGCTTTTCCTCTCTTTTGGTGTTTGGATTCGCCGTGGCACGATAAGGTCAGAGGGCTTGGATTGGTAATTGGAAGCGAGTGTAGTGAAACGATTTTATCTGGAGGCGATCGAAGCGGTGCGGGCTAAATCCTCTGGCGCCCAAGAGCCAAGCCGCTTCGATATCACCATCAACTTTCATCCCGATAGGCTGACCCGCGATGGCCGCCCGCTGCTTGAGGCTATCGCTGAAGATGGGCAGCTTAAGTCCCAGTTTGAGACCGGTACCAGCAACGGCGGCCTGACCGCTTACCAGGGCGGCGAGCGTTGGCGTTGGGAGCAGCGGGTGTTTGATGGCAGCTACGACAATGCCGCGGATTACCAGCGTCCCAAGTACGGCGCGCTCAACTATCTCCAGCATCCTGGTGGCGCTTCACCACGGTTTGGATCCGCATTCTTTCGGCTAAAGCCCGAGCTGATGACTCGCACCACCTTCTGCTATCCCGATAGCTACTTTGAGCCGGACCATTTCGCTACCCACGAGCACCTGCCAGCGTTGATTGACCAAGCTGAGCAGGACAAACCTGATTTTCTCGATGCCTACATCGAGGCGCAGATCCACGGTGAGGTATTGCTGGCGTCGGACATCGACAGCCTGTGGCTGGATGCTGTGTATCGCGGCACCGAGGTAGAGGCCCAGGCCGCTGAGCTGGGGCTACCCGTGCGATGGCACAACGGTTATCAGCTGGATATTGAGACTATGGCGCAGTATCCGGACTATCGGGGGCCTCAGTACCTGGAGCTGGCCAGGGAGCTGGCGGTGGATGGTGTTATCACTGCGGACTTGCTCGGCAGGGCGGTCAATGAGCGTCGTTTCGACGAGCAGGACGTCAAGAAGGTGTGGCATTACCTGGCTCGCTTTGGTTACCGAGGCGGTAAAGAGTGAACATCACTGGATGCCGATAGGGCGCTTCGCTTGGTGTGGTCCATAGTTTCTGGAATGAGCGGAAGGTCATTGCCGGAGCTTTGCCACGAGGGAGAGGGGCATGTCTGCGATCCAAGATCAGTTTCAGTCACTGTGCCAGACCCTGGGCCATGAAGCCCGGGAGGGGTTTCTTCCCACCTACAGCGATCACATCGTGTTGTTTCACACCCACACCTATTGCGAGAAGAGCCCGATCCTCTATGAGCCCGGGTTGTTCATCATGGTGTCGGGCAGCAAGGTTGGCTACATCAATGACTTGGAGATCCGCTACGGGGTGGGCCGTTACCTGATGACCACCTCGGCCTACATGATGGACTGCGAGACCCAGGCCAGTGCCGAGCAGCCGGTATCGGGGCTTTATATCCAACTGCAGACCGATCTCATCTATCGTCTGGTGGAGCAAATGGGGGAGGCGTCGCTGGCAGAACCGGCCTCTACGGCGGCACTGGGGATCTGCGAGATTGAGTCCACGCCTCGGTTGGACACCTGGCTGCTTCGCACGCTGCAGGCGCTGCACGACGAGACCGAAACCCGACTGCTGATGGATGGGATCATGGAGGAGCTGTACTTGCTGTTGCTGCGCAGCCCTCACGGGCCTTTGTTGCGCCGCTACGTCCGGCGGGAGAGCACCGACGTCAAGCTGGTCCGGGCTATCAACCACATCAATGAATACTACGGCACGGCCATGACGGTTGAGCAGTTGGCCGAGCTGTCAGGCATGAGCGTATCCAGCTTCCATCGGGCCTTTAAGGACAAGACCACCGACTCGCCAATGCAATACATCAAGAAGATCCGTCTGCATAAGGCCAAGGTGTTTATCGTCAAAGACAAGCTGTCGGTGAACCAGGCGGCGATGAAGGTGGGCTATCGCAGCGTGTTTCAGTTCAGCCGCGAGTTCAAGCGCTTCTATGGCTTGCCACCGAGCCAGGCAGATCAGCTCTCATACCGCGCCTTCACCCAATCCCTGGCCAACTGATCTCGCTGCCTTTCGTCTTTTCTTTGCTCTACAGATCTCCTTGCTCATCGTATAGGTCCATGAATTTTCGCTGATAAAATTTGCCGCAGGATTAGGCAAATCTTAGGTAGGGATCGGCATGGCCAGACTGGCGGTGCTGACTAGGTTTTTCTGTGTAGGCTTCGCCGGTGACCAGCGTCCCCACTTGGAGCCGAATGGACTGAACCTTCCGCCAAAGAGGCTTGATATGAGCGCGCATGAATTGAGTGACGAGAAGCTGGCCACGGTCAAATACCTTGCTGAGTTTGCTGTTCGCCCGATGTTTCGTACCCCGGTGTTTATCCAACCGGAGGATCACGGCATCACCGACTATGAGGCGATCTACTTCCCATCCGATGATGGCGTGCCGCTGGAAGGCTGGTGGCTTAAGGCCGCCGGTTCTCGCAAGCTGATCATTGCTAATCACCCGATGCCGATGTCGCGGGCCGGTTTTTGCGGCCATTGGGGCCAGCCCTGGAGCAACGTCGACGACATCCAGATCGACTTCGTCAAGATCTGGGCCCACCTGGTCAAGGCTGGCTACCACGTGCTGGCCTATGACCTGCGTAACCACGGCAGCTCCGGCGCCGCCAATGGCGGAGTGTGTGGCATAGGTCGTTACGAGTGGCGAGACTGCGTGGGGGTCATGAACTACGTCAAGGCGCACCCAGAGTTGAACCAGATGGACGTTGGCCTCTATAGCCAGTGCACCGGTGCCAATGCCCAGTTTGAGGCTTTTCATCGCAGACCCGAGCTGTTCACCGAGGTCAAATGCATGCTGGCGCCGCTGGCGGTGTCGATGGAGGCCTTGATGACCTCCTTTGCCAAGCTGCAAGGGGTCGAGGAACACATGGCGCTGATGGACCATGAACAGGTCAAGCTCGGCGGTTTCACCAATGCGCAGATGAATCCCCAGGCCTTTGCCGCGGCGGTGCATATGCCCACCTTTATGATCCAGGTTAAGGACGATCTTTGGACTGACAATCCCCGTGACGGCCAGCGCACCTTTGATTTGCTCGGCACCACGGAACGCAGTCTGTATTGGGTTGAAGGAACCACTCGTCGATTCGATGGCTACAACTTCTTCGGTGAGCAGCCACAGATGATGTTGGAGTGGTTTGAAAGGTACCTCTGATGGTGCCGCCGCTGTACGAGTCAGAGCGCCCTAGGGAAAGAAGCCCGGCTCATTGGCCGGGCGCTGTTTATGGCGAGCGCAGAGTCAGGCGTCGTAGTAGCTGTCGGCGTCGCTGGCCATCGATTCGTTGAGGAAGGCGCGGGGATCGGAGCGACGCGGATCGTCGATCATCTCGACCCAGCGGCTGCCGTACTCTTCGATCTCCTCCGGACTGGCAGCATCAGCACGGAACATCCAGACCGGGATCAGATAGTTCATCTGGGTCAGGTTGGCGGTCAGCTGGAAGGGGCGCAGCAGATCCGGGATGGTGGTGAACATGTCAAAGCCACTGTAGAACTTCTGACGACCGCCGACGGATACAATCAGCTGCAGGTCCTTGCCCTTGAGGCGGTCGCCCTGGCTGCCGTAGGCAAATTGGTAGGTCAGCACATCGTCCAGCCACTTCTTCAACAGCGGCGGTGAGGCGTACCAGTACAGGGGAAACTGCAACACGATCCGATCGTACTGCGCTAGCAGTTGCTGCTCCCGTTCGACGTCAATCTGATAGTCGGGGTACTCGGCGTACATGTCGCGGCTCAGCGCCACCTTACCACTGTCTTCCAGCTGCTGCTTCCAGCGTTGATTAACCCGGGACTGGGACAGGTCCGGGTGAAATACCAGGTTCAGGATCTTCATGTGTCTCTCGATTGGGTTGGATAGGGGCAGCGCGGATGCCGCCCCCAGAAAACTCATTGGGTGAAACCAAAGGCCTTGAGTGCTCGCTCGGCGATGGGTCCACCAAACTCTTGAACAAAGTGGCCCGCCTCCGGCACTTCCATCGGCTCTGGGCAACCACTGATCAGCGAGCGCATGTAGCCCATGACCTCCGGCCCCAGCATCTTGTCCTGCATGCCGATGGCCATGAAGCTCGGCCCTTGCCACTGGGTTGACCAAAACTCGGCAGCCCGGCGGGAGGTGTTGATCCCCGGGAAATCGGTGGAGGTCGCTACCATCTGAGGGAAGCGTCGCACCCCCGCCTTGTACTCGATGGAGGGGAAGGGCGCCTCGTAGGCCTCGGCTTCCGCTTCGCTCAAGCTCGGCGCGTACTTTTTCATGATCTGCGCCAGCGGCACGTCCGGATCCCGGTCAAAGTCCGCCTTCCAATCCAGAAAGGCCTGGTTGACGTGTCCGTTGATCAGGGCGGTGTTCATGATCAGCAAGCGCTTGAACCGCTCCGGTGCCTCCATCGGTAGGGTCAGACCCAGCAGGCCGCCCCAGTCCTGGCAGACCAGGGTGACGTTGCGAAGATCCAGCGCCTCGATAAAGGAGAGCAGGTAGTTACGGTGGAAGTGAAAGTCGTAGGTTGCCTCGTCCACCGGCTTGTCGGAGCGGCCAAAGCCCAGCAGATCCGGGGCGATCACCCGGGCACCGGCAGCGACGAAGTGGGGGATCATCTTGCGGTAGAGATAGCTCCAGGTCGGCTGGCCGTGCAGGCACAGGAACACCTCCTCAGCGTCCTTTGGCCCTTCATCGAGGTAGTGGCCCCGCAGCCCCTGGTAGTCGCCTTGCCCTTCAAAATAGTTCGGTGAAAAGGGGTAATCCGGCAGGGACGCAAAGCGCGCATCGGGGGTGCGTACAGCATCGATCATGACTTTCTCCTTTCGGCGGTTTCTGTGGGCACAATGGCAAACTCTTTGATACCTTTTGCCACCGCTTTGCCAGTTTAGGTCGGGTGACCTAGGCTCTAAATTAGGCTAGGTCAGGTGACCTAAACTTGTCAAATGCCGATTGGATCTGAGCGGTGCGTTCTGTGGAATGGTCAGCAGAAGTGCGATGTTCGACAGCAAGTTTGCCCTGCGCGTCTCGATCTTATTCTCGGTTTTAGTTAGTGTAGGTCAGTTGACCAAATTGTTTTGGTGTTCGCTGACCCGTTAAGAAACCAGTGAGGCTCAGCAACCAGAACGATGGCCGGCAATGGCGATGTAACCCAAAGGCAGTGAGAGGACGCGGTGAGCGCAGCGCAATCGAACAGCAGCAAGGTCTCGGTCATCTTGACCGCGGCATTGACCCTACTGAAGAGCAAAGGTGACCAGGGCCTGACCATGCGTCAGGTGGCCAACAGTGCCGGTATGACCCTGAGTAACCTGCAGTACTACTTCAAGAACAAGGATGCGCTGCTGATCGGCATGGCGGATCACTACTTCGAACAGTGCAGTCAGTTGCTGCTGGCCTATGAGCAGGAGCAGGGACGCGTAGAGGATGCTCAGGCTCTGCAGGCGCTCATCCGCTTCCACCTTGAGCACACCCGTGAACTGTCGGACATGTGCCGCACCTTCCGTGAACTCTGGGCCATCGAGACCCGCAACGACACCATTGCCGAGCATATGCGCGCCTACTACCAGCGTCTGGCGGGCCAGCTTCAGCACTTAATTGAACCGCTGTTGCCCGAACAGCAAGGGGTCCGGGCGGTCTGCCTGCTGCTGCCCTATTTTGAGGGCTACTCCCTCACCGGCAGGTCGCTACCGCTGGACAGCGAGGTGCTGTCTGCGCAGCTGACCGAGATGGCTATGACCTTGAGAGACAAGCCAAGCGATTCTGTGTGAGCTTACGGCGGCAGGTGCTATTGGCTGAACGAGCGTGCTAGCGGGACTGATTCGGGACGGTAATCACGTCGACCTCGGGTCGGCTTGAACGCCCAAGAGTAGGGTGGTAGCCTCGCCGCGAATTTCAGTATTGATGAGGAGGTGCACCATGAATTTTCAAGCGATGAGCAAGATGAAAAACAACATCAACGACAAAGTGATGCCGTTGACCCTGGTGACGCCTCAAACCCTTAGCCTGAGCGGAAATTAATCCCCAAGCCGGCGTCACCTCGCTTCCTTGATTGTGGTGACCCTAAATGTTCCACCAACTGACTGACATCAATAAACGACCCAAACCCTACGAGTTCAGCACCGTGCGCGAGTTGTGGACCGATCCACACCGTGCCGAGCAGATGCTGGCGTTCCACCTGGATGAGAGCACAGAGCTGGCGTCCCGGCCTGCGCAAAAACGGCAAGCTGCGACCGATTGGCTGATGAAACACTTTGCGGTTGGGCAAGGTAGCCGAGTGTGTGACTTTGGCTGCGGCCCCGGACTGTACGCCACCGCCTTTGCCCAAACCGGAGCCCGTGTTTCTGGGGTGGATTTCTCTGCCAACTCCCTAGGCTACGCCCGCGCGCAAGCGCAAAAAGCGGGACTGTCCATCGATTACATCGAGGCGGACTACCTGGAGTTTAAAACCGAGCAGCGCTTCGATCTCATTACCCTGATTTACTACGACTTCTGTGCACTGAGCCCTGACCAACGTGCAAAGCTGCTGAGCAAGTTTCGGGAATTGCTGGCACCGGGTGGTCGCATCGTTTTGGATGTGTTGTCGCTCAACGCCTTTGCCCAACGAGCTGAGGTCTCAAGCTATGAGAAGAACTCGCTTGGCGGATTCTGGTCAGCCCAGGAGTACTACGGCTTTCTCAATACCTTTAAGTATGAGGCTGAGAAGCTGGTGCTGGATAAGCACAGCATCATCGAAGCGGAGCGCCGCTATACCGTGTACAACTGGCTGCAGTACTTTGATCAAGCGATGCTGGAGCACGAGTTTGCCCAGGCGGGATTAAAGATCGAACAGCTGCTGGATGATCTCACCGGTCAGCCCTACACCGGCACCGGCTCCGATATCGTGGTGGTCGCCAAAGTGGCCTAAGACGCAGTGCGGATGAGCGAGGCTCTGGCCCCGCGCATCAGCGGATGAGAACCACTAAGCCGCCTTTTGGGGCGGCTTTTTTGTGGTTGTAGGCTGCAGAGGCAAGCCAAGCCAAGCTAACAGGTCATAAGCACTCAGAGGCTCGCTGTCCAAATGCGGCGAGTCGGTGTGTTGTTCGAAGTCGCTGTCACAACTTTATGTTGGCGAGCAGCCTGGGCACGAGGTTACCGCTACAATCCCCCGGATTTTGATGTCGCATCTGTCTGGAGTGGTCACAGTGAAGATTGGCCTTTGTACACGTTTTCTGATGGTCTCTATGCCCGTCTCTCTTGGTCTGTTTATCCTTGCTGACATCGTCTTTACCTTCGAGGCGAGCTACTTCGTTGCACTGGCTAGCAACGTGCTGTTTGCCTGGCTGGCCTTGAACTTTGCATCAATGATGGCGCTGGGTATCTACTTGGCGCTGCAGTCGGTGTTTGTGCTGAGCACCTCAAAGGGGCTGATCAATCTGCTCTGCCTGGTGTTCAATGTGCTGTCTCCCTACATCATCCTGAGAAGAGTAAAGGCCGAGGTGGAGTTGGTCTCGGTTAACAACATCAAAGAGTTCTCGCTGTTTGTTATTTTCGCTGCGCTCTTCTCTTTGCTGGCGGGGCAGGGGATGACCTTGGAGCAGTTCGCTTTGCGAAAGCCTCATTGGCAGAGCAGCCTGGCATAACAGCTTGGCCGCATAGGTTGGCCGGATGCGGCTGCAGCCAGACGCTGAATAACAAAAAGCCGCCCGATCAGGGCGGCTTTTTAGTGGCAGGCTCGGTAAGGAAGTCAGTGTCCTTGGAGCTTACTCGGCAATCTGGTTGCGAACGGCTTGGCCCGGGTAAACGTCCTTGAGTACCACCGAGTCCTCTACCACCACGGTGCCATTTACCACTACGTAGGGGATGCCGGTGGAGGGCAGCCCGGGCTGCTCCAGGGTGGCGTTGTCGGTGACAGTGGCCGGATCGAACAGGGTGATATCGGCGTCAGCGCCCACCTGGATGCGGCCTTTACTGCTCATCTGCTCAATGCCGTTCTCCTCCAGGAACTTGGCCGGCATGTAGGTCATCTTGGAGATAGCCAGCATCAGCGGCATCAGGTTGTCTTCACGCACCATCTTCAGTACTCGAGCCTGGGTGCCCGCGGCACGGGGGTGACCCTGAAGATCCTCGTACGGGGTGCTCCAGCTGTAGGCCATCATGCCGTCGGACTTCATCAGCGGGAAGGCATCGCTACCCACGATGGTGGTGTTGTGAGCCAGGGCGTCCTTCAGCTCCTCATTGGTGGCACCGTAGAACATCACGCTGGCGCCGGGATCTTCCTTAAGCAGCTGTTCGTAGCGCTCCTTAGTCAGCGGCTTCTTGGTAGCGGTCTCGATGATGTCGGAGTAGTCCCGGTTCATGTTGCGCTGGTAGTTGGCGGGATCCAGGTAATCCGCTGCCGCAATGGTGGCGCCAAAGTTGTAGGGGTAGATCTCTGCCATCACCTTGTAGCCTTTGCCACGGGCATCATCCAGCATCTTGAGTGCCGCCGGGGTTTCCGCCAGGGTCTGCTGGTGCATGTGCTGGACCAGCAAACCACCGCCGTAGATCCCAACACCGGAGAGCATCTCCTCGATGCCAAGCAGGCCAGAGGTCGGCGGCAGCTCGCTGGAGAAGCGGCCGTGCAGGTAGCTGGGCACACCGTATTCGCCAGCCAGGCGCTGCCACTCTTTGGTTTCCACCGTGGTGGCGGCCTTGGACATGTAGCCCACTGGCACACCGATCCCCAGGCCACCGGCCTTGAGCTCCTGGTCCACCATGGCGGTGATCTGTTCAATCTGGTCGCCGTCGGCGATGTCGTGCAGCGCTGCGCCAGACACGCCGGAGGCCTTGGTTTCCTCGGCATCAAAGATGTCGTTGATCATGGTGCCGGTGCGGGTGTTGTACTTGCTGTTCAGCACCTTGGTGCGGATCCCCGCAGCAGAGACGCTGGCGCCAAAGTTGGTTTGGGAGCGGCCCTCAAGGCGGTTGTACCAGTTCTTGATGGGATAGGCGCCTACCTCCAGTGCCAGCGGGGTGGTAACACCGCTGCGCAGGTGCAGCTTCTGCATGATCGGGATGGCGACCACGTGGCTGTGGGTATCGATAAAGCCCGGAGCCACCACCAAACCAGAAGCGTCGATGACCTTGTCGCCCTCAAGTGATTCATCCGTGATCTTGACGATCTGGCCTTGGTCGACCGCCACGTTGGTGATCTTATCGAGGCCAGTTTCCGGATCCATCACCCGGCCGTTCATGATCACCAGGTCGTAGGCAAAGGCACTGGGGGCTACTGCCAGCATCATTGCCAAAGCGGTCTTACGCAGTCGTTGGGCTTGGGTCGCTTGAGTCATGGTCTGCACTCCGGGTTATCTCCGAAAGGAGAGATGAGTTGAACACTTGTTGTGCTGTTGGGTGCATTATTGGACAGGTTTCGTCATTCGTTTAATCATCAAGAGAGGGTTTGGTCCATCATTATCGGTCAGGGGCTGAAGACGACGAACGTTAGTGTGTAGGGCTATGTGCAGAAACTTCTGAGAGAAAGGAGTGCGCCAAACTGGTCATACCACCGTATACTCTTTGACCTGGGTAACAGGATACCTGACCAAAGAGGGAACTGTTTTGAGTCGAGAGATCAGTGCAAAACCGACTGGGCGGGCTTCAAGCGAGGCTCGGCTGGGGCAGACCCTGGTGGAGGATGTTTCCATCTCCTGCCAGGATGGCACCGTACTGCAAGGGACGTTGTTTACCCCTCAGCAAGGTTTGATAGGCGCGGTATTGATGGGGCCTGCCACCGGCATCAAGAGGCAGTTCTACAGCAACTTTGCCCTGTATTTAGCGCAACACAACTACGCCGTGTTGACCTTCGACAACCGGGGTATTGGTGGGTCGCTGCAGGGTAGAGTGCAATACAGTGAGGCTTCGTTGCAGTGCTGGGGTGAGCAGGATATGCCCGCGGCGCTGGACTGTTTGATGACACGATTCCCTGAGACGGCCTATCACCTGGTAGGGCACAGCGCTGGAGGCCAATTGATAGGCTTGATGCACAACGCTCATCATATCAGCTCGGTATTTAATGTGGCCTGCTCTTCAGGCCGTCTGCGCAACATGCGCTTTCCCTTTGTGCTCTCGGCCCGGTTCTTTATGAACATGGTAATCCCGCTGAGTAATCGGCTGTTTGGTCACACCAAGGCGCAGTGGTTTGGCATGGGCGAACCACTGCCCAAGGGCGCTGCAGAACAATGGCGCCAGTGGTGCAATGGCCAGGGCTACGTCAAAACCGCCTTTGGCAAGACGGTGCACTCTCACCTTTACGACGAACTGGCGATGCCCGCGCTCTGGGTGAACGCGCCGGATGACTTCATTGCTAACGATGCCAATGTGGCGGACATGATCTCTGTCTTTCCCAAGATGCGGGCCGAGACCCTGACCTTAAGAAAAGAAGACTATGGCTTGGACGAGATAGGTCATATGAAGTTTTTCAGCCGCAAGTCAGAGGTGCTTTGGCGTCATGCCACCGACTGGCTGGACCGCTGGAGCTGAGGATTTGCCCAAACCTGTTTAAACCCTTTTCTCGTCGTGGTCGACTCTTGAGGTAGCAGTTGGATGTGATTAAGCTGCGACTTCGCACTGTTTCGGGTTGGGATTGAGATGAGATCTTTGCTGCTGTTTGTCAGCGCCATGCTATTGAGCGGCTCCTTGTTGGCAGAACCTTTAGAGCTGGAGTGGAAGGATCTGCGCCCCCTGATCGAGTACGAGCGCGAGCAGGAGTGGTTCGAGAACTTCCAGCATGGCCCCGATGACGATGACGAAACCGATGAGATCGATTGGGTTCAACCGGAAGGGGAGATCCTGACCGAGTTTGATGGCAAGACCGTCAAGTTGCCGGGCTTTATCCTGCCGCTGGAAGGGGACGACACCAAGGTGACCGAGTTTATCCTGGTTCCCTATTTTGGCGCCTGTGTGCATGTGCCCCCGCCGCCACCAAACCAGCTGGTGTACGTCGTGTTTGAGCCTGGTGTGCCGATGGACATCATCTGGGATGCGTTCTGGATTGAGGGCGAGATGAGCGTCAGCAGCTACGACATGGGCGACTTCCAAGCCGGCTACACCATCCACGCCACCAGGGCGTATTCCTACTCGGAAGAGTGAACACTCCCAAAAGCTGAGCTTGTCGTAGTTCAGTTGGCTTCTCCTTCAGTGCGAAGCGCTTTTCCTTAGCCAGCAGCGCCCGTTACCCATCGGGTTCATCCAAGCCTGACTTGCTGTCAGTTAATTCACTGGCCCATAACGCCCCACGGCGCTCAAGGGGCAGCTGGCCTCTGTTTCCTGAACACCAGCTCTGCTTCACTCCACAGCTAAGTCGTTGATAGAGCCGAGTCTGACTGCTAGGTTGGTCAAAGTTACAGCGTCCTGATGGTACGGCACCATTTCACCGGTTAAATTGGTCTGAACATAAGAGCACGGTTTGCTGAAATCCGACGTAAGGAAATTATCATGAAGTCTCCACATATCGGCGAATTAGTATTGAGTGAGCGACAGATCCAAGAAGGTGTTGAAATTGTCGCTGGCAAGCTGAATAGCCAGTTCAGAGACGCAGTGATAATTACGGTCGTTCCTGGGGGAATCTTGTTCACGGCTGACTTAGTTCGTAAGCTCAAGTTTGACATTAAAATGGATTATATTTCATGCCCTCACACACCGGGTGACAGTCAGAACCAGTCAGCCATTGTATTCCATGAGAACATTTCACTCCATGGCGAAGATGTCATCATGATTGATGATGCCATTGAGTCAGGTGGCACAATGAAGAGATTGGTTTCTTATATTCAAGACAACTACAGCCCCAAGTCATTATCTATAGCCACCTTGTTTGTTAAACCAAACCGAAAGCATATTCCGGTTCCACAAAACTATGCATTTGAAATGGAAAGTGATGATTTGCTTGTTGGTTACGGTTTACCATGGGGAGATAAGTTAAGAAATGTTCCTTATGTGTCTAAACTGGTGAAGTAAGTAACGAATGGCACAACAGCATATCAAGAATGGTTTTGCAATTTTGCATTCTATTATTTTGCTTGGTAATTAGTTTTTACTCCCTTATTCTGGCTTTACTCTTACGATAACACGGATGTCTATTGAATGAATAACCTTACTAAGCCGGCCGGAGTTGCATCTGTTTTTTTAGCACTCATCTATATTGCCGCCTTCGTCTATTTCGGTGCATTTTGGTCCTACCCTTCCGCTGCTAGTCCAGCTGAGAAGATGGCATACCTGGCTGCAAATCAGGTCATGATTTCAGCAATCTTCTTCCTAATGTATGTCTTATTTGGCGTTGTTCTCACTGTCCTAGTTGTTGGGTTGTATGAACAACTAAAGCATACAAATAACCCATTAAATGCAATAAGCACGGTATTCGGCTTAGTCTGGGTTGGTCTAGTGATAGCCAGTGGCATGATCTCAACCATTGGTCTTGCCCATGCCATTGACTTAATGGACTCAAGCTTAGAAAAAGCCTTTGATATATGGAACATCGTTTCCTTATTAACGGAAAGCCTCGGTGGGGGGAACGAGATAGTCGGCGGGCTTTGGGTTCTCATCGTGAGTATAGTGGCTTTGCGGGCTGGCGTGTTTCGACGAGCGCTTAACTACCTTGGTCTCTTTGTCGGCTTGGCGGGTATCGCAACGATCTACCCAAGCGATTTGGCAACCGAGACATTTGGAATAAGCCAAATCGTCTGGTTTATCTGGTTGGGGATGGCTTTACTTGGCAGAAGTAATGCCAATAATAAACTATAGCGAACCATTAAATCGCAGTTTGACTAAAGCATTAGGCCGGCAGAAATTAAAAGTGAACTAATTGATTCCAATGGAGCCCTGACTATGATAGACACGGCGATACTAAGAGAGTTGAAGTTAAAAAGAGTTGTTACCAATACCGCCACCGCAGTGGCTGGCATTTTGACATACTACTTCGTCAGTCCTGAGGGACTCAGTCTAGAGAGGGTGAATGCTAATTTGCAGACGTTAGTGCCCTTATCAATATTCTATGGTGTTCTTTTTGAGTATCTGCGGGTGAAAAAGAGTTCACCTAAGGTTGAAAGGCAAGACTCTTCTGCGCGACAGGGCCAGTGACTTCCTCAGCTTTGAACTTTGAACTTTCTAGCTCTGCTAGGCGTACGCGCCTTTCAGATTCCATGACTTAACTCAGGTAATGACATTGTCCACATTAATCTTCTGCTTGATCGCCGCTGCGCTATTACCCTACTTGGCCAAGATCCCATTAGGGATCGCTATGGCAAGAGAGGGCGGCTACGACAATCGCCACCCCAGGGACCAACAGGCCAGTCTGACGGGGTTCGGCGCTCGGGCATTTGCAGCGCATCAAAATGCCTTTGAGTCACTCTGTGTCTTTGCTCCTGCTGTATTGCTGGCTATCGCCACCGGCACGACCGGAGACACCATTCAATTGCTCGCCATGGCGCATATCGGCTTTCGAGTCGTCTACCACGTTCTCTACCTGCTTGATATCAGTACGCTGCGCTCAGTGATTTGGGGCTTCGCGATTGGCTGCTCTTTTGCCATCATGGCGCTGTGTCTGCCTGCTTGAGCTTGGCGGAAAACCTGGCGACCTCTGAGCCTGACAGCGACAACCAGTGTTTGTAACTACAAGTGCCAGTGACGATAGTCACTGGCACTTTGATATTAGATATCACGACTGGACAGTACTGCCAGAACAACGAGCTCCAAACGCTGTATCCGCGATGGCACCAGTTAGCCGAGGCGCAGTTGGCTGGCAAACTCTTCAATACTTCTTTGTGGCTCCCCCAGGTCCCAGTAGGTTTTCTCTGAAACGAAACGCTCTTTCAGCCCACCGGATACCTCCCATACCTGTTGAAGAAACTGCGCCTCTGAAGCGGGAAGCCCCAGTTCATTGATCACGGCGATTGGCAGAGTCTCTAGGGCGACTTTGGGATCGTAATTTGTGAAGAATCGACGTGCCGCCTCGGGAAATGAGATCGCCTCATCCCCTTGAACCGGGTAATGCTGATTCAACGCCTTGGGGTTTTGTATGGCCTGATTGATGTGGTCGGCCAACTGGAGGCTGTTAGTGAAATAGGTTTCATGAGGGAGTTCGCCAAACAGGTAGGCTGAATCATTCTCCACAAGGCGGACAAAAGAGTCGGCAAAGAAGGAGCAGTAAAAGAAGGTGTAGGGGATCCCCGAGTCCTTGATGAACTGCATACCGGCTTCTCTGATCACTCTGGATTCGATAACGCCATTTTGGAAGAACTCCTCGTGGAGTGATTCGATGCCGGCGATCTGCATGATGTGCTCAACCCGGTTGGCTTTGGCGGCCTTAACGATGTTGGCGACACCTTCTCGCTCAGTGTAGAAGGGCAGATCCATATCCGTCGTTTCGGTATTCAAGTGGATATAGAGTGTGCTGGTCCCCTCCAACGCGCTCATCAAGCTTTGCTCATCACTTACATCGGCCTTAACGATCTCCACACTGTCAGGCAGTGCCTCCCGGGCCTTGTCCGGATTGCGTGCAATAACGCGCACATTGACGCCATGATTAACTAATTGTCGAGTGATGGTGGTGGACAGAAACCCCGTCGCACCAATGATTGTCAGGTTCTTGCTCAGCATGATTTGCCTCGGTAAGTGACTTGGTGTGGTGCGATGATAAAATGTGGGGTATACCCTACAGTCAAGAGCTATTTCTCATCCATGAAGATCAGCGAATTGTGTAAGCGGACGGGCTTAAGCAAGGACGGCATTCGTCACTATGAACAGCTGGGTCTCATTCATTCACAGCGCCAGCCGGCAGGGACTCGCTTCTACCAGGACTATGATGAGGACTCGCTGGAGCGGATTGAGATCATCCAGTGCGGAAAGTCCTGTGGCTTCACGCTCAAAGAGATTAAGAACATCTTTGATTGCAGCGAGACGGATGCGCTGACGCTGACGGAGCTACGGCCTTTCCTGCTTGAGAAACTCGGCGAGCTGGAGCAAAGAGCGCAGGAGATTGAACGAATGAAGGCGATCATTCAGCGCAATCTTGCGGATGAGGGGTGCTAGGTCAGGTGCTTCGATATGAAGCCACCCCATAGAGGTCTGCCGTACCGGCTGCTTCGCGGGTTGGGCGGCTCTGTAGTCCGGTACTTTTCTCGGCCACCTTACACACCTTGTCTTTCCTGCAGCAAAATCCTTAAACCCGCATCCCTGATTACCGGGCCCAGTACAGCTTCGTTTGCAGCGGTAACTTGGAGCAAGGCCCTCAGACTGTCGTGAGAGCCTTTGTGTTTGTCAGAAGGTGAGCGTGCTGAAGCTCACACCACGGCGCGGCGGCGGTAGAAAAGTAGGCCAGGCAGGGCCAATCCGATGGCCAGGCCAGCGATGGTGAAGGTGGCGGTAAGCAGGTTGTCCACCAGGGTGGTGAACAGCTCAACGCTAAAGCCGCGCTGGTTCAGCTCCACCAGGGAGATCATCGAGCGGAAGGCGTAGACCCCGGGCAGCATGGGGATCACCGCCGCTACGGTGAAGATCTTTGGATGGGCTAATAGGCGCTGAGCCCAATACACCCCGAGAAACCCGACCGTGGTGGCGCCGAGGAAGGAGGCCATCTCGTAGCTGATGCCGAAGTGCATCAGCAGGGTGCGGACGAAGACGCCAATGGCACCGGCCAGGGCGCAGTACTTCAGCGCCTTAACCGGCACGTTGAACAGTAGGGCAAAGCCCAGGGCCGGAATGATCGCAAAGAAGCTCTGGTGGAGCAGGGAGGTGATTAGGGTCATATCAGCCAGGGCCACACTTGGAACAGGTTCATTGCTGCCACGATCCCGAGGCAGGTGGAGAGGATAAGCAGGGACGCCATGGTCCAACGCGCCAGTCCCATATTGATGTGGCCTTTGACCATATCCGAGGCGGCGTTGATCAGCGGGAAGCCGGGCACCAGCATCAGCACCGACGAGGCCATTACCAAGAAGGGCTCGTTGCCCAGGTTGTACAGCACCGCCGGGGTGGCCACCGTGGTGGTGACAAAGGCGGTCGCGCCAAAGTTGACCAGCGGATTGAAGTGGCGATGGCCCAGCTCCTGGCGCACCCACATACCGCAGGAGGATGCCACGAAGGTCAGGGCAAACACCATGGCGTCGCCACCGGCCAACTGACTGAAAGCGGCGCAGGACAGCGCCACCATCACCAGCACCAGCCAGCGGTTGTAGCGAGTGGGCGCAATGCCCTCAAGGCGCTGCTTCACTGCATTGATGTCGAGTTGCTGCCGCTCGGCCATCACCACCAGGTGTTGCAGCTCGGTCACCACAGACATGTTGATGCCCCGGTCGGGACACTCGCGGGCACTGGTGATGCAGTGTCCTTGGTGCAGGGTGGTCACCACCATGGCGCTCGCCGCTAGGGCAACCTCGACCGACTCTACCCCCAGTGCCAGGCCCAATCGTCGGGTCAGGCCAACCACCAGCGTGCTTTCGGCATTGTGTTGCATCAGCATCTGCCCGACCTGTACGCACAGGCGGGTGATGGTTCGCTGGTCCAGGTTAGGTTCGGTCTCGCTCATGGTCTTGCCCTGATGAAAATGCCGGCACACTCTACCAGCAGCAACTTGAACAAAGCTCGACCAAGATCAAACTCTTGCAGGTCAACGAGCCAGCAAACCACATTTCTTTACCGGCAGACTGATCGCCTTGTTCCTTTTGTGGGTATTGGCAAGGGTAGGCGAGGTGTTCTCGGTTTTGCGAGTGAGCCGTAGCCCCACTTAGCCGATGATGGACTAATCTGAAACCGAGAGTGGTACTGATAAGCCGTTCAATCAATTCGCGATTATCAAGGAGACACTATGTACACCAACAACAAGCTTCGCGCCGGCGGGATCTTTCCGCCGCTGACCGTCACCGGCCGGGATGGGGAGGAGCTGACCTTGGGGGTGCCCCGTGGCCACCTGGAATGGCAAATGGTGGTGGTGTACCGAGGTCGGCACTGCCCGCTGTGCACCAAGTATCTGAATGCCTTGGAAGGGCATCTGGCGGATCTCGCTGGGATCGGCGTCGACGTCATCGCCGTATCCGCCGACAGTAAAGACCAGCTGGAAGAGCATATGACCCGTTTGGAGATCTCCTTCCCCATCGCCTACGGCCTGACCGAGGGCAACATGAAGACGCTGGGGGTGTACATCTCAGAGCCGCGCTCAGAACAGGAGACCGATCATCGATTTGCCGAGCCGGGTCTGTTCGTGGTCAACCAGGATGGCCGGTTGCACGTCACCGACATCTCCAACAACCCCTTTGTCCGCCCTGAGCTGTCTCAGCTGGTCTCAGGCCTGGCCTGGATCCGCGACCCTGAAAACCACTATCCCATTCGCGGCACCTTCTGGGATGCGCCGGACGATACCTAAACGCGACGAAACAAAAACGGGAGGCCTCAGCCTCCCGTTTTTTATTGCCTTAACGCTGTCAGGCGATGCGGGCCAGGCCGGCTTCCAGATCGGCGATGAGATCCTCCACCGATTCCAGGCCGATGTGCAGTCGTACCAGGGTGCCGGAGAACGCCACCGGACCGGCGGGGCGGATGGCGTTGAGCTCTTCCGGTTGATTGGCCAGGATCAGCGACTCAAAGCCGCCCCAGGAGTAGGCCATGGAGAAGTGCTCGAAATGATCGAGGAAGTGGGCCATCTGCTCGTCACTGAGGCGCTGTTTCAGCACAAAAGCGAACAGGCCGTTGCCGCCGGCAAAGTCCCGCTTGAAGTAGGTATGGCCTGGGCACTGGGGCAGGGCGGGGTGGTTAACCTTGTCCACCTCGGGGCGCTCGGCCAGCCATTGTGCCACCTGCAAACTGGCGGTTTCGTGCTGGCGCAGACGCACCGCCAGGGTGCGCAGGCCACGGCTGGCCATATAGGCGGTATCCGCGTCCACCATCTGCCCCATCAGGTAGGACTGCTCGCGCAGTTGCGCCAGACATCGCTCGTTGGCCACGGCGGTGCCCAGCATATAGTCGGAGTGGCCAATCAGGTACTTGGTGCCGGCCTGGATGGAGATGTCGATGCCGTGGCTGAGCGCCGGGAACTGGATCCCCGCGGCCCAGGTGTTGTCGATCATGATCACCACCTCGGGGTTCACCGCCCGCACCGCCTGCACGATGGCCGGAATGTCCTGCACCTCCATGGTGATGGAGCTGGGGGACTCGAGGAACACCACCTGGGTGTTGGGCTGCATCAGCTCGGCGATTTCCGCGCCCTGATTGGGGTTGTAGTAACTGGTGGCCACGTTCATTTTAGCCAGCATCACGTTGCAGAAGTCCTGGGTCGGCTCGTAGGCGGCACCGGTCATCAACACGTGGCCGCCGGCGCTGACAAAGGAGAGGATGGCGTTGGTGACCGCAGCCGCGCCACAGGGGTAGAGCACGCAGCCGGCGCCGCCTTCCAGTTCGGTCATCGCCTGTTGCAGGGCGAAGTGGGTCTCGGTACCACGGCGACCGTAAAACAGCGCGCCATTGGCGCGGTTGGCGGTGGCGTGTTTCTTGTCGGCCACGGTGTCGAACACCAGCGAGGAGGCGCGCTGCACCACGGGGTTCACCGCGCCGTGGGCGAATTGCTTGTCGCGACCGGCGCTGACCAGTCGGGTTTCCAGTTTGTTTGAGCTCATTGGCTTCCTTTGCATTGCGCTGGGCAGAGGGCAACAGTACCAAAGAAGCCGTTCCAAGCCTACGGTACAGCAGCCAGTGGATGGGTCTGCTGGCTGGGCCTGAAACCTTGCCGCCAAGGCTATTCGCGATGATGAAGGCTGGATGGGCTGACTACGCTTTAGGGCGGATGACATCGGACTGAGCAGGAACCACGCTATGGGACAGGATCTGGACGCCAATAAGCGCAAGGCCATCGCTTTTTATCAAACCGCCTACGACGGCAATCCCCGCGCGGCGGTGGATCGCTACGTGGGTGACGAGTACATCCAGCACAACCCCTTGGTGGGCAATGGCAAGCAGCCATTCATTGATTACTTCGAGCGGATGGCGCGGGAATATCCTGAGAAGTCCATCACCTTTGTGCGGGCGGTGGCGCAGGGGGAGCTGGTGGCGCTGCACACCCACCAGGTGTGGCCCGACGGAGTGGAGTACGTCACCATGGATTTCTTTCGCTTCGATGGCAACGGCAAGATCGTTGAGCACTGGGATGCGATGCAGGAGATCCCCGAGGGGACCCTCAACGGCAACACCATGTACTGATGCTGGGGGCCAGGAGGAAACAAAAACGGCGGCCAATGGCCGCCGTTTTACTGCGTATTGGCTGATCAGTTGTTGGAGGCGCTCAGACTATGAGGGCCTTTCGCTTCCTGGCAGGGCTCGCCGCAGTGCAGATCGAAGCGATCCAGCTGCATTACCTTGGTCCAGGCGGCAGCGAAGTCCTCGGCGAACTTAGCCTGGCCGTCGTTGTAGGCATACACCTCAGCAACGGCGCGCAGCTCGCTGTTGGAGCCGAAGATAAGATCCACCGGCGTGGCGGTCCACTTCACTTCGCCACTGGCGCGATCTTTACCCTCGTAGATCCCTTCGCCGGCTTTCTGCCACACGGTGTCCATGCCTAGCAAGTTGACGAAGAAGTCGTTGCTGAGGGTGCCCACTTTGTCGGTGAAGACGCCGTGATTTTCGTCACCGGCGTTGGCGCCTAGTACCCGCATGCCACCCACCAGCACGGTCATCTCCGGCACGGTGAGGTTGAGCTTGTCCGCTTTATCCACCAGGTGCTCCGCCGGCGAATGGCGCAGACCCGGGGTGAAGTAGTTGCGGAAGCCATCGGCCATCGGCTCGAGCACGGCGAAGGAGTTAACATCGGTCATCTCGGCGGTGGCGTCGGTGCGTCCCGGGGTGAAGGGGATGCTGACCGGCGTGCCGGCGTCCTTGGCGGCCTTCTCAACCGCAGCGGCACCAGCGAGGACTATCAAGTCCGCCATGGAGATCTTACGGTTGCCGGAGTTGAAATCCTCCTGAACCTTCTCCAGCTCCTTAAGTACCTTGGCCAGCTCTTCTGGACGGTTTACAGCCCACTGGTTCTGCGGCGCCAGTTGGATGCGAGCACCGTTGGCACCACCGCGCATGTCGGTGATGCGGAAGGTGGACGCCGAGGCCCAGGCGGTGCGCACCAGCTCAGGTACGGTGAGATCCGTGGCCAGGATACGGCCTTTGAGTCGGGCGATATCGCTGTCGTTAACCAGTTCGTGCTCCACCGGCGGGACCGGATCTTGCCAGATCATCGACTCTGCCGGGACCAGGCTACCCAGGTAGCGAGACCGTGGGCCCATATCCCGGTGGGTCAGCTTGAACCAGGCCTTGGCAAAGGCCTCCTCGAACTCCTTAGGATTGTTGAGCCAGCGCTCGGTGATCTTCTGGTATTCCGGATCGTAGCGCAGGGCCAGATCCGTGGTGAACATGATCGGGGCGTGGCGCTTACTGTCGTCGTAGGCGTCCGGCACCAGGTTGGCGGCAGCAGGGTCGCTGGGGATCCATTGCGTCGCACCCGCCGGGCTCTTGGTTTGCACCCACTCGTAGCGGTAGAGGTTTTCCAGGTAGTTGTGGGTCCAGGCGACGGGGTTGACGGTCCAGGCGCCTTCCAGCCCACTGGTGATGGTGTCTGGCCCTTTACCCGTGCCGTAGCTGTTCTTCCAGCCCAGGCCTTGCTGCTCAATGCTGGCGGCTTCCGGCTCAACCCCGACGTTACCCTCGGGCTTGGCGGCGCCGTGGGCCTTACCGAAGGTGTGGCCACCGGCGATCAGGGCCACGGTCTCTTCGTCGTTCATTGCCATTCGGCCAAAGGTATCTCGGATATCCTTGGCGGCCAGCAGTGGATCAGGGTTGCCGTTAGGGCCCTCGGGATTCACGTAGATCAGCCCCATCTGTACTGCGGCCAGAGGCTTTTCCAGCTTGCGATCGCCACTGTAGCGTTTGTCATCCAGCCATTGGCTTTCCGGACCCCAATACACCTCTTCCGGCTCCCAGGCATCGACGCGGCCACCGGCAAAGCCAAGGGTCTTAAAGCCCATGGACTCCATCGCCACGGTGCCAGTGAGCACCATCAAGTCAGCCCAGGACAGCTTTTCGCCGTACTTTTGCTTGATGGGCCACAGCAGGCGCTGGGCCTTGTCCAGGTTGGTGTTGTCCGGCCAGCTGTTGAGCGGGGCAAAACGTTGCATGCCGGCGTAGGCACCGCCGCGACCGTCGCTGATCCGGTAGGTACCGGCGCTGTGCCAAGCCATACGGATAAAGAAGGGACCGTAGTGGCCGTAATCCGCTGGCCACCAATCCTGGGAGCTGGTCATGGCAGCGGTGATGTCTCTTTTCACCTCTTCCAGATCCAAGGTGGCAAAAGCCTGGGCGTAGTCGAACGCTTCGCCCATTGGGTTGGAGCTGGGGTTTTGGTTGCGCAAGGGAGATAGGTCAAGACGATTGGGCCACCAGTAATCGTTATTAGCGACCGTTTGGGCGCCTTGGTAGTCATCGCTGATTGCCATGCCAGGGGCCATGCCCAGGGTAAGGCCGACGACGATGGCGAGTGCAGAGAAACGCATGGGTGGATCCTCCAAAGATTTTGGGAAGGCAGTGCGCACGATGCAGTCACTACCGACAACACCCCTAAACCTACATGACGGCACAGCGGATTGCGTAACCTGTTGGGGCGGATAAAACAGATGGCGGTAAACGATTGAGTAGATTGATCCGTCAGGGCTTGTTGGACCAGGTAGGATTGGGGAACTCGCCGGCAGCGATAGGTAAAAGCGATTGATTTTGAAACAATAGACGACTTTTGGCGTGTTAGCATCGCGATTCCTGCAGTATCCAAGGAATCCGATCCATGAGCGACACTTCCGTTTCGCGTTACCCTACTTTGCTCCGTCTCAGCCATTGGATGATGGCGCTGGTCATCATTGGCTTGATCATCAGCGGCCTCTACATGGCCGATCTCCCTCGCGATGCCGCCAACCGTAGCGACTTTTACCATTGGCATAAGTCCTTTGGCGCGCTAATGATGCTAGCGATCTTCATCCGCCTGTTCATCCGAGTACGCAGCCTTGTGCCGGCCCCACCGGCGGTATTGAAGCCATGGGAACGCAAGGCCTCACATGCCGGCCACCATAGTCTCTATCTGTTGATGTTGCTGGTGCCCGCCAGCGGCTGGCTGATGTCGGCAACCTACAACGGCAGCCCGGGCATCAACTTCTTCTGGACCACCTTGCCAGGACTGTTTCCCCACAGTGAAAGCTTGTTCCAGCTGGGTAAAGCCCTGCATGCTCCGTTGGGCTACGCCATCGCCGCCGTTGTTGTGGTGCACATCGCGGCGGTGATAAAACATCGCTTCTTCGACAAGCCCGAGGCGGATGTTCTGCCTCGGATGCTGCCCTGAAGCGACGCACCCGATGCGCGAGAGAAAACAAAAAACGCCGGCATTCGCCGGCGTTTTTGGTCTCTGTTTTGAATCAGTCTTGAGCGGTACAGCGGCCCATAGTGCCCTTGCTGTCACTCTTGGCCGGGACCTTAGAGGTGCGGGAGACCAGGCAGGTCTTCTTGTTGCAGGCGCGTTTGCGCACCAGGCGAACCACCACTGCAACAGAGGCAGCGACGAAGAGCACCAGCGGGATCACCAGGGCGGCGCGGGCGATCTCATCGCCATACTGGGCATAGAAGGGGGTGTTGACCACGAAGCGGCCGAACAGGCCCAGGCTGGCGGCCCAGCAGAAGGCGCTGATAAAGCTGACCAGGGCAAAGCGGCCACGGGACAGCTGCGACGCTCCCATCATCATAGGCACCAGCACCCGCACGAAGGGGATAAAGCGGGCCACGAACAGGGCCAGGATCCCATGGCGCTCGAACAAGGCGGAGGCGCGCTCCAGGGTGCCCTCCGGCAGCAGTCGCTCGATGTTCCAGCGGCCTGGTCGTTGCTGTAGCCAGCGGCCCTGCTCGTAGGCGAGGCAGGCACCCAATGTCGCGACGGCAGGTACGATTAGCAGGCTGACGTAAGGGTCCAGTACCCCCAGGCCAACCAAGGCACCGGCGAAGATCACCAGGCTGTCACCGGGCAGGGGCAGAAAGACGAAGGCAGACTCGAGGAACAGGATCAAGCCGAGGCAGAACACCAGCAACCAGAGACGGTTGTAGGACTGCAGAAAGAGCAGATCCTGGTGCCAGATAGCTTGAAACAGTTCGGTCATGATGAGGGGATCCCTTGTTGTCGGTGCGCGCTGCAGGCAGCAAGCGCGGATCGATGCCCTACAGGCATCCTGGCCCAGCACCTTAGCAGGCCGAAACTGAACTGAACCTGAAGATGGGCCGTGCCAAGCGCACGTTTTTACACTGTCCTTTCCGGCAGTTAACAAATGGTTCGCTGTTATTACACCCCACACCTTTGCTTACATTCTCTGCCCTGGTTTCCAGATCGGGGCTATTGTCCATCAAGCGGGTGACAAGCGCAGTGTGATGGGTTGAGCAGGTGCCTTGGCTACACTTGCCGGACTTGGGCGATCGCTTTGGGTCCTGGCAGTGCGATGGTGATCTGAGCCCCAAGGCGCAGATTGTCAGGCCATCGTGTGGCCGATACGGGAGTGTTATTGGAGATCGAATCGATACGGCTGTTTGTGCTGGCAGCAGAGCGGCTCAATATCAGCGCCGCGGGTCGGCAGTTGGGGCTGGCGCCAGCGGTGGCCAGTACCCGCCTGTCCAAGTTGGAGGCGCAGATCGGTGTGGAGCTGCTGCACCGCTCTACCCGCAAGGTATCGCTATCGGAGGAGGGGCAGCGTTTCCTGCCTTTTGCCAAGGAGATCCTGGCCCAACAGGATGCGGCCCTGGCGTCGCTGGGGTTGGATCAGCCGGAGATCAGCGGCACCCTGCGCTTTGCCGCCTCCAGTACCTTTGCCCAGCTCTATGTCGCGCCGATCCTCACCGGCTTTCTGGAGCGTTACCCCGCTATTAATGTCGAGATGCGCCTATCTGACACCCCCTTCAACCTGATTGAGGAGGGGATAGATCTGGCCCTGCGCAATGTGCGCATCGACGACAGCAATCTGCGTGCTCGTAAGGTGGCGGATGACACCCGGATCCTCTGTGCCTCTCCGGCCTACCTGGCCCGCCACGGCACACCGTTGCAGCCCTCGGATCTGATGTCGCACCAGATGCTGGTGTTCCAGGGGGGCAGGGCACGTAAGCTGTTTCGCATTGGGGAGGAGGACAGTGAGGCCAGCTTTCCGCCTGTGGGGGCGGTGAAGCGGGTGGTGTGCGATGATGGAGCCAGCATGCGCATTGCCACCGAGGCCGGCGTTGGGATCGCCATGAACGCCTACTGGAGCGTGCATCAGCAACTGCAGTCTGGCGCCCTGGCTCGGGTATTACCCGAGTACGAGGTGGACAGCGATACCGCCATCTGGCTTATCTACCCCAAGGCCACTCTACTGCATCCCAAGGTGCGGGTGTTCATCGACTATCTGCTGGAGCATATCAAGGTGCCATCGCCGTAGAACCGGTCAGAAAGCAGGGCTGACCGGGTTCTGGAAGGGCTTAGCGCCGCTCGGCTTCGCTGGCGGTGCTGCCGGGCAGGGTGTCAGCAATGGCGGCCTGATAGGTTTCGATCACCGGATGGTCCAGGTCATCTTCTTCGCGCATCACCCAGCGCTGCTCCAGTTTCAGATCGGTGTACTGGCCATCCAGGAACTCGGCGCGCCAGCGCACCTGGAAGCGGGCCTGGTATCGGCCATCGCACAGGTTCTCAACCTGGATGTTACTGATGTCGTGATCGTCCGAGCGCAGCCGGCCATGGATCCAGCGGTGCCAATCGAGAAACTCGGCCCGGTTTTGGATGGTGCGGTCGGGGAACTGTACCTCAACCTGTTCGTCTACCAGATCAGTAAAGGCCTCGGCGGGAATCCGCGGGTTGCCGACGGTGGCGCGCTCGTACATGGAGAACACCCTGTGGACGAAGCTCTTGATGTCGTTATGGGTAAATTTACGCTGGGCAAATTCGTTGATGAGTTGAGCGTAGGCCAGGGACTTATGTTGCACAGGGTGCTCCTTGGAGATGTTAGCCTGTCTTAAAAAGTAGAGCAGGGGCCGCGGTGAGTGCGGCCCCTGGATTCCTTGCAGGGAATGGGATGAGAGGGTTCGGAATCAGCTGACGGACACGCTGTAGTATTGGATCTTCACCCCGCCTTGGCTCAGAACCAGTTGCCAGTGCTCGCTGGCGTTAACACTGAGTGACTCGCCATGGTGGCTTTTGGCACTCAAAGTGACATCAAAGCGCAGATCGAAGCGACCCTCCCCCAGTGACTCAATCATCAGCGGCTCCACTTGGTGCTGGCAGCCGGGTTGAAACAAGCCACGTAGCTGCCGGTACCAAACCTCAAAGCCATCGTGCCCCTCGAAGCGCCCCTCCGGTACCTCGAACACCACATTGTCCGCCAGGTGCGGCAGGTAGGGGGTGACGTCCTGCTCCAGCGTATCCAACTTGCGGAACCAGTCAGTCACGAACTGCTTGATCTGGCCATGTTCGGCGGGCAGCAGGGCCTCAATCTGATCAAGCAGGCGCTCGGCGTGCTGTTGGGCCTTGGCCTCTACCTCAGCCTGGCTGTTGTAGACACCGGGGATGTAGATCATGCCGTGGCTGATCAGCGGGGCCTGCCACTCCAACTGGGCCAGCTTGGCGGTTTGGTGCAGCGGATACAGCAACTGCTCGACGGTGTACTGGTTGTAGCCTTCGGCGCTGTAGGAGGCCTCTGGCCCACCGATGGTGGTGGAGATGATCAGTTTCTTGCCCTTGAGCTTGTCGCCGGTGGAGCCGTAGGCAAAGCCGTAGGTCAGCACATCATCCATCCACTGCTTCATGATCCCCGGTACGGAGTACCAGTAGAAGGGAAATTGAAGGACGATCACCTCGGCTTCCAGTAACGCGGCCTGCTCGGCGGCGACGTCGACCTTGCTGTCCGGGTAGAGGCTGGCCAGGTCACGGACATGGATGTCACTGCGGGCCTGCTTGAGTTGATTCAGGATCACGGTGTTGGTGTAGGATTGGCTCAGATCGGGATGGCCGGAGATCACCAGGATGTTGCTCATTGTTCTTTCCTCATCAAAGCGGGTCCGCCGGGGTCGGCGTTGTCGATGGGTGTAGAATACTGATGAGCTGGCATTAGCATAAGGCTCCCTTTCTCTATTAAACTGTTAGGCATTAGCTAACAGTGAGTCCCCCCATGAATCGCATCCCTTTTGGTCAGCTGGAGATCTTTCTCAGCATTGCTCGCCATGGCTCCATCCGTGGCGCTGCCCGGGCCCTCGCTATCAGCGCGCCGTCGGTTAGCCAGGGCTTGAAGCTGCTGGAGAGTCACCTGGGCCTGCCGCTGTTTATCCGCACCACCCGGCAGATTGAGCTGACCGAAGCGGGCCGACTGCTGCTGGAGCAGGCCGGCCCAGCCCACGCCGCCTTGACGGAAGCCCTGGTGGAGGCCGGCGCCCAAGGCCAGGCCCCCTCCGGCAAGGTACGCCTGACCCTGCCGCGTTTTGTCTACCGCCTCTACTTTCACGCCCACTACGCCGAGTTCTGCCGCCGGTTCCCGCAGATTGAGCTGGAGGTCTCGGTGGATGACCGCGCGGTGGATTTGATTGAGCAGGGCTACGATCTGGGCATTCGCTTGGGGGATCGCGTTGCCCAGGGGATGGTGGCCAAGCGAATCAGTCCGCCGATGGCCGAGGCGCTGTTTGCCAGCCCGGACTACCTGGCGGCACACGGCACACCGGACAGCATCGAGGCACTGCGGCAGCACCGTTTGATCCAGTACCGCTTTATCGCTTCTAACCAGGTCGCGCCGCTGATGCTGCAAACCGACGGCGAGCCGGTTCGCATCGAACTGCCCAACGCCATGGTGGTGAACGACACTGATCTGATGGTGGATGCGGCGCTGCAGGGGCTGGGGATCGGCCGCATCGTTACCCCGGCGGTGAAGTCGCACTTTAATCAAGGCACGCTGGTGCCGGTGTTGCCCCATCATTGGCACCAGTACCCGGGCTTGCATCTTTACTTCCCCCAGGGGGCGCAAAAGGCCCAGCGGGTGCGTGCGTTGATCGACTTCCTGTCGGAGCGACCGCTGCAACTGTAAGGCACCGCCTGATGAGCTTTACGTTGGAAAAGGCCGGGATTATCAAATAAACCTGTAAAGTGAATCTACGTTAGCCCGGTTGTTCGCATTCCGGCGGCTGCCTAAGATCCGGCTCCATCGTCATGCCCATTAGGAGTTGCCCATGCTGACCCAGAAGCCCTTGATTGCCCTCTCATCCTTGTTATTGGTCGCCGGACTCAATGCCGCCGAGTCGCCCCGTGTCGAGGTGGTAGCCGCCGAGCAGATCGACTGGGGCTATCTGAACCCGCTGCGGGGCAAGCTGAGTCCTGGGGCCGCGGATCTGTGGGGCGATCGCACCACCGACACCGCCACCGGCATGCTGGTTCGCTTCAACAAGGGCTTCTCCTCGCCACCGCACATCCACAACATCACCTATCGCGGCGTGGTGATCGAAGGGATGATGCACAACGACGATCCCACTGCCGCCAAGATGTGGATGCCGGCAGAGTCCTTCTGGACCCAGCCGGCGGGGGAGGACCACATCACCGCCGCCGATGGTGAGACCAACCTGATCTACCTGGAGATCGACAGCGGTCCCTACCTGGTGAAACCGTCAGAGCAGGGCTTTGATAACGGTGAGCGGCCGCTGAATCTGCACGCCAACAACCTGGTGTGGCAAGGCGCCGATGACGTCAGTTTCCTCTCTGCCGAAGGCAGCGAGCTGGCGATGCTGTGGGGCAGCCCGGAGCCGGGCGAGATGGGGGGCATGCTGGTGAAGCTGCCAGCTGATTTTGATGGCGAGCTGGCGGTGAATGCCGAAGAGTTTCGCGCCGTGGTGATCCGCGGCAGCGTCAGCTACCAGTCAGTCCAGCAGCCTGAGGCGATGGCCTTGGCGGCGGGCAGCTACCTGGGCTCTGAGGGCCAGGTATCCCACCAACTCTCTACTGCCAGCGAGGGCGCCACCCTCTACATCCGCACCAACGGACGCATCGAACTGGGCCAATAGCTGCCAGGCTCGATTGGTAGCTGGGTACTGTGGCTTTAGGCCAGATACGGAAGCGCCGAAGGTTATTAGCCTTCGGCGCGACTTCTGCCAAACCGTGAAACGGGGTCTCAACGGGGCTTTATAAGCTCAGGTGTAGGATGGGGAAGGGTTTGCCCATGCTGTCGGTGGGTGAGCGAGACACCACCTTGAACCCCATGTGCTGGTAAAACGCAGCGGCTTGGGGATTCTGTTCATTGACATCCACCTTGGTCACGCCAAAGGTGTCCATCGCGAAGTTCAGCAGGCGTTTTCCAATCCCTTGGCCTCGTGCGTCACTGCGCAGAAACAGCATCTCGATGCTGTCGCCATGAACGCCGATAAAGCCAAGGATCTTGCCCGCGTCATCCACCGCAATGCGCAGCGTGACGTTGGGGAAGGCCTGCTCAAGGATGATCGGTTTGAAAAACGCGATCTCCTCTTCGCCGATGAAATCATGGGTAGCCCTTACCGAGTCTTCCCATACCTCCAGCATCTCGTTGAAATGGTGGGGCAGGGCGTTCTCAATCTTCATGGCATACCTCAGGGTGAAGCGTGTCATTGTGGCAAGCTTCAATTTGCACGGCCGCGACAATGCGACGGCACCCCGACAGGGGTACCTGCCGAGCCCGCGATACTAGAGCAGTTCAAAAGAGCGAACAAGCGTCTCACCGTCTTTCTGCCACCCCTATCCCGTAACAACTCGCAACATTGCCGATATTGAAATTCGACCCCCTCTCAGGTCTAATGACGCGCCTCATTATTTTGTTGTTTTTGAGATGAATCCCACGCGTGGTCTTGCATTACTGTTGGTGCTTTGGACCTGTCTGATCAGCCAGACGGCTCAGACGATCGCGCTTGAGGAGTATCTTCACGGGCTGGGCTTCGAGTTCGGCAATCATCATCATGATCACCACGGTCATGATCTGCACTCCCACGCCGACAACGCCTGTCTACCCGGGCTGTTGGTGGATTACAGTCGAGACAGCACTCTCTCTTTTGCCTTTGTATTGCCGATGCAGCGCCCCATGGCTGTGGTCTATCGACCGGTGGTGGCACCCCTGCATCGCATCCCTGCGCTGGAACCCTCCAGTCGCGGTCCACCGCGTTTTACTGCCTGACCAAAACAATCCCTGATCTGCTCGCGCCCCTGATGCCGTGCGTTATGACGTCGCCCCTTTGGCCTGCCTGCCGCTGACAACCTCGGCCGCCGGTAAGCCTGGGCGTGCGTGCCTGCGCCAGCCACGGTGTTGCAGTAGATCCCTTTTGGCCCCCGTTGATTCGGGCTGGCCCAGCTTTGTGGAATCTGTTTTCTGCAGGGCCTGTGTTAATGCAGTAATTCTAAGTACAAAACAATGAAAAAATGCTCTATCAGCCTGGCCGTTGCGGCCGGCCTTTACCTGCCCGCCGCCTTGGCGGACAACGCCGAACAGAACCTGGCGGATGCCGATCATGAAGTATTGGTCGTCACTGCCAGTACCCGAGCTCAGAGCGTGGCGCTGGCGCCGGCCACCGTGGCGGTGATCGATCGAGAACTGATCGAGTCCGTGCCTTACCGGGACCTGACTGACGTGCTGGATAACATCGCTGGCGTGCAGGTTGAGGACGTGGGCCAGGGTAAGAAAGGGGTCTCCATCCGTGGCCTGGATACCACCCAGACTCTGGTGCTGCTCGATGGTGAGCGGATGTCCGGCGCCGATACCCTGATTGGCCACGCCAACTTCGACATGCAGGGGATCTCCCCCAACCAGATTGAACGCATTGAGGTTATCAAGGGGCCACTGTCGGCGCTTTATGGCTCCGATGCCCTGGGTGGTGTGGTCAACATCATCACCAAGCCCGCCTCTAACGAGTGGGGCGGCATGCTGACCGTTACCGGTGGTGCCGAGGCGCACTCTGGCAGCGGCAATGGCAGCGTGCAGGTGAACGCCGGTGGCGCATTGATCCCGGATCGTCTGCTGTTGGATGTGGGTGTCAGCTACATGTACAACGACGATGTGGCCAGTCGTCTGGATGAGCGGGAGTCCGATCTGGCCGGTAACGAGTCACTGACCGCCCACGCCCGTCTGGCTTACCACGTCAATGATGAGCACACCCTGAGCCTGCGTCTGGAAGGCACCCAGCAGGAGGTGTGGTACGACATCATCGACAAGCAAAGCGATCTGTCCGATCGCAGCACCGACCAGGTGGATACCTTCCGTGTCAGCGCCGCCCACCACGGCGACTTTGCCTGGGGTGGCACCGAGCTGCGGGTCTACCATACCCAGTTCTCCCAGGAGAACACCCGCTCCCTGCCGGATTCCGAGATCAACGATCCCAACGACATCGACGAGACTATGGTTGAGGGTAACGTCCAGATGGACCGCGACCTGTTCGGCATGGATCACAGCCTGGTGTTTGGTGGCAGCTTCTTCCATCAAACCCTGGTGAATCCGGCGGTCAACGCCGAGGGGGAAGCCTCCACCTCGCAAGGTGCCGTGTTCTTCCAGGATGACATCGCTCTGACCCACAACCTCAACCTGTTGCTGGGCGCACGGGTTGATCACCACGACGAGTTTGGCACCCACACCACCCCTCGTGCCTACCTGGTGTATCAGCCGAGCGCCAGCTGGGTGATCAAGGGGGGCTACGGCGAGGGCTTCAAGGCACCGTCACTGAAGCAGCTGTCGGATGACTACCTCAGTAACCCGATGAATCGGCCCTTTGACCTCATCGGTAACTCAGATCTGAAGCCGGAAGAGAACGCCGCCTACGAGCTGTCCGCCCATTACCTGGGTGAGCGCTGGAACATGGAGGTGACCGGCTTCTACAACGATGTCACCAACCTGATTGGCATCGTCTGCATCGAGGACTGCCCGGTCCCGGGCGAGCGCCCTGGCCGCTGGACCTCCCAGTACTTCAACATCGACTCTGCCCGCCTGCAGGGGGTGGAAGCCAACCTCAGTGCCGATCTGACCCGCGATCTGGTGCTGGATATGAACGCCACTTTCCTGGATGCCAAGGATCTGGATGCCGACGAGTTAATTGAAGGCAAAGCCCGCTGGCGTGCCGGTGCCAGCCTGCGCTGGGATTTGAACGACGCGCTGTCACTGGCCCCGCGGGTTCGTTACATCGGTGAGCAGATGAAGGAGGGCCAGACCCTGCCGGGCTACACCCTGGTGGATCTCAACGCCAGCTGGCACGTTCGTGAGGATCTGCGCCTCAACATCGGCGGCGCCAACCTGACCGACGTCTACCTGCCGGAGAAGAGCGCGCTGTTCAACCACGTTGAGCCGGGCCGCCGCTTCTACATCAACGCCAGCTGGGAATTCTAATGATGGCCTCACTGCGACAACGCATACGGGTTGCAGCAGGGTCGGTGCTGATCGGGGCGTTGGCCCTGATCAGCCCATTGCTGGCACCAGTGGCCGTGGCGGCAGAGGTGGTGATCCTCACCACCGATTTCCCGCCGGAGGACAAGTATGTCCGCATGACCCAGATGGCCGAGGCGCAAGGCGTGACCCTGCGCTATCACCGTACCCCGGAGCTGAATCCTGTCCAATGGCAAGACGCGGATCTGGTGATCTTCGATACCCCACGTTTCCCGGACCGGCAGCGGGTGCAGGCGATGGTGGACACCGAATCAATGGAGCGCCCCTTCCTGATGGTCGGCGGCGGGCCGCCGGTGGCCAATGGCTTGCCTGGCCCGCTAATGGGGCGTTTGCTCGGTTACTACGGCCACGGCACCGCGCTGAACTTTGAACGTCTGTTCCAGACCGTTGCGGCCTGGCAGTCCGGCGACAACTTTATGGCCATTGCCGAGGCCCAGCCGGTGCCGGAGCAGGGGATCTACCACCAGGGCGGCTGGCATGACTCACTGGCACAGCACCTGGAGGCGCAGACCCTAGAAAGGCTGAGCGTAACGGAGCAGCCTCTGCTGGGGGTCATCATCAGCCGCGCCAGCATCGTCAACATGCAGCTGCGCGAGCTGGATGACCTGCACCAGGCCATCAGCGATGCGGGTATTCGTCCGGTAATCTACTGGTTCGATGCCAACGATCCCGATGGCATGAGTCGGATCTGGGCTGAGCACCAGCCCACGGCGCTGCTTAACACCACTCACCTGCAAGGCGGCGACGCCCGTAAGGCGGAGCTCGAAGCCCTGGGTGTGCCAATGATGAGTGCCCTGGGCTTTACCGATACCATCGCGGAGTTTCGCCGTGTCGACAGCGCCATCCCGCCGCACTCACTGACCGCACTGGTGACCGGCCCCGAGTCCTGGGGCATGAGCGATCCGCTGGTGCTGTGGGCGCAATCAGATGCCGGTGTGGGGGGCGAGCCGCAATTGATCCCAGAGCAGCTGCGTCTGTTGACCGAACGGATCCACGCGCTGCATCAGCTGCGCACCGTTCCGGTGAGCGAGCAACGCCTGGCGCTGGTGTTCTACAACAGTCCGGCCGGGGCGGAAAACCTCTCCGCCAGCCACCTCAACGTACCGGTCAGTATTGATAAGATCGCATCAGCACTGAACGAGGCGGGCTATTCGGTGGCCGAGACCAATGAGGAAGCGGTGATCGCCATGGGCAAGGAACTGCTGTCCGGCTACTACCAGACCGAGCGTTTGCCCGAGCTGCTGGCATCGGGCCATGCCCAGTTCCTGCCGCTAACCCGCTACGCCATCTGGTTTGAGCGCCTGCCTGCCCAGGTGAAGCGGGAGGTCAATCGCAAGTGGGGCCCGGCGGCCAATCACTCAGCCCTGGTTGAGCATAATGGCCAGTTGGGTTTTGCCTTCCCCGCCTATGGCTTGGACGATCTTTGGATCCTGCCCCAACCGCCGCGCACGGCGGAGCTGTCTCAGCAGGGCGGCCATGCGGTGCACGACACCAAAACCGCGCCGGATCACCGCTACCTGGCGGTGTACCTGTGGCTGCAGCAGGAGATGCACGCACTGATACACCTGGGTACCCACGGCTCCCAGGAGTGGACCCCGGGCAAGGATCGCGGCTTATGGGCCTACGACTACCCGATGCTGACTTTAGGTGGCTTGCCGGTGGTCTATCCCTACATCCAGGACAACGTGGCCGAAGCGCTACAGGCTAAGCGCCGTGGCCGTGCCACCATCGTCAGCCATCAGGCTCCGGCCTTCGGCCCGGCGGGCTTGTACAGCGAGCTGATCGAGCTGAACCAACTGATGGATCAGTTTGAGCAGGCCGAAGGTGCGCTGCGCATCGAGGTGGGCAAGCAACTGCGCCAGGTGGTACGGGAGCACGGCTTTGATCAGGACCTGGGATTGGCTCTTGATGAGGCGGAGGTAATGGATGAGGCATTGGCCGAGCAGGATATCGATCTGGATGATCGCCTGGATCAGCAGCTGGAGACCCTGCGTGACCACGTGGACCTGATTGCCGCCTCTGCCGTGCCCCTGGGGCTGCATCACTTTGGTGACCCAGCCAAGGTGGAGCACCGCCTGCTGACTGTGCTGCAGCAACTGGGCGAGGAGTTTTATGCCGAGTTTGACCTCACCCCGGGTCAGCTGCTGAGTCAGCCACCGGAGGCGCTGGCACAGAGCGAACCGGTTCAATGGTTGCAGGCGGTGTTATTGGATGAGCTTGGGGCTGAGGCTTCCCGCCAACTGGCACCGGTGCTGCCGCAGTGGCAAAAGGAAGCCCGCGAACGCTTTATCTGGCTGACCGAGACCCATGAGATCCCGGCGCTGATGACGGCACTGCGCGGTGGCTTTGTCAAAGCCGGCTTAGGGGGCGATCCCCTGCGCCAGCCCCAGGCTACCAGTGGCACCAACTTGTATGGCTTTGACCCGGCGATGGTGCCAACCCCCGCAGCCTTCCGTGCGGCGGAAGCCGAGTTGGATGCCTTGCTGGCGGCCCAGGCCGATGCCACCGATCAGGGAGAGGCGCTGCCTGAGAAGTTGGCGTTCTCGTTGTGGGCCGGCGAAACCCAGCGCCACTTTGGTCTGCTGGAGGCCCAGGTGCTGCATGCCCTGGGGGTCGAGCCGGTGTGGGATCGCGGTGGCCGAGTGGTGGCAATGACGGTATTGCCCGAGTCGGAGCTGAAGCGGCCCCGTCTGGATGTGGTGCTTCAGATCACCTCGGTCTACCGGGACCAGTTTGATGGCTTTATGCGCTTGCTGTCCGGTGCCATCGAGGAGATTGCCGCACTGGATGAAGACAATGCGCTGCGCCGCTCCAGCCTGGCGCTGGCCGCCGAGTTGGAGGCCCAGGGCGTTGACACACAACGGGCCTGGCAGCTTGCCACCCTGCGTCTGTTCAGCAATGCCCCCGGGGATTACGGCAGTGGTGTCAACGATCTGGCCATCGACTCCACCGAGTGGGAGGACGATCTTGAGCTGGGTCAGCAGTATCTGAACCGGCTGCAGTACGCCTACGGCAGCGCCCTATGGGGTGAGAAGCTGGAGGAGACCAATCTGTTTGCCGAGCAGCTCAAGGACGTGGACGTAGCAGTGATGGCGCGGACCAGTCGTCTGCATGGCCTGCTCTCCACCGATCACCCGTTTGAGTACCTGGGTGGCTTGTCGGCGGCAGTACGCGCCGCCGGGGGCGAGGCACCGCAGCTGTTTATCAGCGACCTGCGTCAGCCCCAGTCACGGATGGTGTCGGTGGATCGGATGCTCAGCGAGGAGTTGCGGGCCCGCTACCTCAACCCCCAGTGGATCAGCGCCATGCAGGAGCAGGGCTACGCCGGAGCGGTGGAGATGCTCAACGTCACTAACAACCTGTTTGGTTGGCAGGTCACTGCGCCAGAAACGGTGCGGGATGACCAGTGGCAGGCGATGTTTGACACCTTTGTTGAAGACCGCCACGAGCTGGGTCTGAACGAATGGTTCGAGCAGCACCAGCCGGCGGCGCAGATGCAGATCCTCGAGCGCATGGCCGAGGCGATCCGCAAAGACTACTGGGAGGCGGATGAAGCCACCCTGCAGGCCCTGGTGGAGCGTCATAGCGAGTTGGCGGAGATGGTGGAGTACCACCAGGCTGCCAACAAGACCCAAGAGTTTATCGATACCGCCGCAGCGGGCTTTGGCCTGGGAGCCGGGGCCGGTGGCAGCAGCGGACAGAGCGTCAGCGGCTACCAGATGGTGGAGGTGCCGGCCACTGAGCTGGCGGCTCTGCCGGATCGGACGGCGCTGTTGGTTTCCCTTTTCCTGATGATGATTGTGGGTGCAGGCATGCTGGCGCAGGTTCGCCAGCAGCGCACCCTCAGAAAACGTGACTGAGAGTGAATGAGTAATGGTTCAATTTGAGAGCTTCCTGTACCAGTTCGCCAGCCTGTTTATGCTGCCGGTGATGGTGCTTATCCTGGCGTCCATGGTGTACGCCCTGTTTGTCGCGGGTCAGTTTGTGGTGGAGTGCGCCCAGCGTCGCTCGCCCAAGCATGTGTCCCGGCTCGGCCAACTGGTGCGCAACCAGCCGACCATCGCCCTGGATGACATCGAGCTGTGGATTATGAAGGCACTGGAGATGCTGCGCATGGTCAGCCGCATCACCCCGATGCTGGGCCTGGTGGCCACCATGATCGCCATCGGTCCGGCCCTGATCGCCATGGGCGATGGCCGCGGTGATGAGGTGGCGTCGCAGATGGTGGTGGCCTTCTCGGCGGTGATCCTGGCCTTGGTGGCGTCCTCCATCACCTTCTGGGTGATGACCATCCGCCGCCGCTGGTTGCTGGAGGAGCTGCGTGCCATTGAACGCGGCCGCGAGCAGGCGAACCTGACCCCGGCCGCCGCGGCCAAAGCCGCCTGAGGAGCCGAGCATGCGTTTTCTCGAATCCGATGAAGCGGATGACCCGATCCTGTCGGTGGTTAACCTGGTGGATCTCTTTCTGGTGGTGATTGCCGTCCTGATGGCGATGAACATCAACAACCCGCTCAATCAGGACAATGTGATGATCATTGAGAACCCCGGTGAGGCGGACATGACCATCACCATCAAGGACGGCGAGACCCTGACCCGCTACGAGTCCACCAGCGAGATTGGTGAGGGGACTGGTGTGGTGGCCGGGCAAACCTATCAGCTGGATGATGGCCGCCTGATCTATGTGCCGGCGGAGGGGGTGAACCCCTAAGCCGCTGCACCTTAAACCGCTGCAGCTTAAGCCGCAGCACTAAGCTATCAAGGCTCCCTTGGAAACAAGGGAGCTTTTTTCTGGCCGTTGCCCCTGCTTGGCAAAGGGCTTATCATCGCCGCCGAATAGAGAACATAACCGAAGGAGAGATTTGATGATTGTGGTAAAGCGTAACCGGGCTGCGGAGCACGCCCCGCGTTGATCCGCCAAGGCCCGGACCCCAGTGCGCATGGCCGATGCCAGCGCAGTAATAACACGCTAATAGTCCGGGAAGAACAATGATCCCAAACCAAACTGAATCCACCGAGCTGAATCTGAACACGCTGGGTTGGAAACCCTTTTTTCAACAACAACTGACCCTGGAGCAGTGGGAATACTGTCCCGCCAGAGTCACCGCGGTACATCGAAACCGGGTCGAGCTGCTGACCGAGCAGGGCTCGGCCGAGATCCCGGTGCTGCCCAACATGCCGGAGATCGCCGTGGGCGACTGGCTGCTGCTTGATGGCGAGCGGTTCGCTGCGCTGCTCGAGCGACAAAGCCTGTTTCGCCGTAAGGCCGCAGGCCCTGGTCTGAGTGAGCAGTTGATTGCCGCCAATGTCGACACCCTGCTTATCGTCAGCTCGCTCAACGACGACTTTAACCTCAACCGCATCGAGCGCTACCTGGCACTGGCGCGGGAAGCGGAGGTGGAGCCGATACTGGTGCTGACCAAGGCCGATCTTTGCGATGATGCTGACGAGTTGACCCGTCAGGCACAAAGGCTGGATCCGCTGCTGATGGTTGAGGCGGTCAATGCCCTGTCCGACGAGGTGATCGAGCGTCTGGCCCCCTGGTGTGGCAACGGTAAGACCCTAGCGCTGATGGGCTCCTCCGGTGTGGGCAAGTCCACTTTGGTGAACACCTTGATGGGGCAGGAAACCCTGGCCACCGGCGGCATTCGTGAGGATGACAGCAAGGGGCGTCACACCACTACCGGGCGCTCGTTGCACCGGATGGGGCAGGGCGGCTGGCTGCTGGATACCCCTGGAATGAGGGAGCTGCAACTGACCGAGTGCGAGCAGGGGGTCAGCGAGGTGTTCTCCGAGATCACCCAGCTGGCCGAGCAGTGCCGCTTTGCCGATTGCCAGCACGACAACGAACCCGGCTGTGCGGTTCAAGCAGCACTGGCCTCAGGCGAACTCGACCCCCGCCGTCTGGCCAGCTATCGCAAACTGCTTCGAGAGCAGGCCCACAACAGCGAAACTTTGGCTCAGCGTCGGGCACGGGATAAGGACCTGGGTAAGATGTACCGCAGCGTCCAGAACCACCGCCGTTCCCAGAAGGGCAACCGATAGCTGTTCTCCGTGCCTTGTCTGTTGAAAAGCGATTAATCAAAAAGCCCCAGTAATGGGGCTTTTTTTGTGCCCGGTTGAGACCGGGTAAATTGAGCGGCACATACGTTTTTTACCCCCCAGCTTTATTTCTAACCTTCTGATCCAGTTAATTATTGCGGCTATCAGTCTGTCCCCGTAAGTTGGTGATTGTCATCGCGCTACCAAGCCCTTGGTTGGTAGCTCGAAAACCGATGGAAGGGAACTGGATGGGTATTCACAGTGGAGGTGATATGAAAGGTTATGTAGCCGGTGTTGTCCTGGCTGTTGCACCGCTGGTTGCCAGCGCAGGCCAGACACCGTTTGAACGAGAGCTGTCGGTGGCGCTGTCTCAATCCGTGGTCGAAATGAACGCAGGACTGCCGATGGAACTGGATGAAGAAACCCGGCTGGACTCGGTGACCACCGTCAGAAACCTCATGGTCTACAACAACACCCTGGTGAATTACAGCGCGGATGAGTTGGATGTCGACAGACTGGAGGAGGCATTGGCCGAGACGGTAATCGGTCCGCTGTGCAGTAATGCCGGACTGAACACCTTTGTCGATCTTGGGGTGGAGATGGTGTACCGATACTTTGGCAAGGACGGCGTGTTCGTGACGGAACTGTCCAAGGACATGGCGACCTGTCGCAAGCCCTGACCGGGCAGCACCTGTCTCTCAGCTGAGAAGGAATGGATGCGTGTATCTTTTGTTTGATGTGTTTGGTCGAAGGATGTCGGTAAAGCGGGTTGGTGAGGAGTGGCAGCTGTTCCGGGATTCGGAGTCGGGTCTGCGGGCGCGTGTTTATGATGTGGTGATTCCTGCTGACCTGGCGCAGACGCAACTCAGTCGCTATCTCGCTGACCTTTACCATGAGTGGGCCAGTGAACGTCATCCCGGCGTAACTTGGCTTAATCCGCCCAGCGACGGGGAAGATTGACGCACGCAATGTCACGGCGAGTGGCTCTGCCAGCCCGGCACTGAACTGCTGTTTTGGCTTGTGAGTTGAGTTCAAATAGCCAGGTTAGGCATCAGCTTGGCGGGATCCCAAGGAGAGAATATGGCGCGACTGCCTCAAAGAATCGTAAGGATGGTCTCGTTGTTACATCAACGGGGCTACACCCAGCTGTATCTCTACTCCGGCATGTCGCCCTCCGGCCTGTTCTGGCGTTTCGAAATCGGCGAGATGAAAGGCGGCTCATGGCCAACGGACAAGGTACTCGTTTCCGACACTGTTCAGGACAGTGGTCCGCTGGATTGGTCGGTCGACACCGATAGCCTTGAGCAGCTCTGCCAGCGCTTTATCGAGCATTATCAGTTGGACAAGCCGAAGCAAGACGCGACAAACCGAAGCTACGTGCAGTGGTTTAGTGAGCTGAGCGACTCAATGGGTGAGGATGAGTTGCTGATATTTTATGCCGACTATCCAGGCCCCTATGAGGAGCGATTGCGCTCGGCCCCGGGCTACAACCCCGATTGGGATAGTTAGTGTGAAGTGATGGCACACACTTGAGCGCGACATCAACAGCAGGAGAGCGAGGCAATGAGTGGGAAAGGGCGGTTTTCTCTATCGCAATACCGAAAGGCAGCGCCCGTCGCGCTGCTCTTGGCGTCTATGGCGTCTATGGCGACCACGGCGCCGATGGCCGACGAGAACCTTTTTGAGCAAATCAAAGCGCAGGACCAGCGCTTCTTTGATGCCTTCAACGCCTGTGACATCGATACGATGGCGCAGATGTTCTCCCCCTGGCTGGAGTTCTACCATGACCTGTCGGGCTTAAGCGATTTTGAGCAAACCATGCAGGCCACGCGGAACAATTGCCAACGCAACCTGGGGCTTGAGCGCACCCTGATTGAGGGGTCACTCAAGGTCTATCCGGTGAAGGAGCTCGGTGCCATTCAGACCGGCAAACACCGCTTCTGTCACCCGGTGGAGGGCACCATGGACTGCGGCACCTTTGAGTTTCTTCATATCTGGAAGCGGGATGGTGAGCAGTGGAAGATCCATCGGGTGGTCAGCTATGGCCACTAGCCTGGCGTGCGCCAATGGCGCCATTCCCAGACATCACGCCCGGGCAGCGAGCGGGAGGCTCGATGGGTTCTAAGGCAAAGATCTGGCTGGGTGTCGGGGCGCTGCTCGGTGTTCTGCCCATGGTGCTACTGCTGGCCGCAGGGCTCTATTTCTTTCCCAATAACCTGGCCCAAGTAGTTCGGGGCGAGGTTGGCGCCCTGGCCTCGGTGTTGCTGGTGGTATTGGGGCTGTTCGGCCTGTGTGCGTGCCTGTCACTGCTATGGGCCCTGCTTCGTGAAACCGCCCCTTGGCTCTCACCTTTGTGGCTACGGTGGGGGCTGGGTTGTGGCGCCATCGCCATTGTGGGCGTGGCAGTGCAAACCCTGCTTCCTGTAGCGAACTGGGATACGGCGCTGTTGCTGATCCCACTGGTGGTGCTGGTCCACTTGGGGTACAAGGGTCGTAGCTACCTGTGAGTCGAATGGCTCGTCTGGCTACTCGCTAGACGGCAATCAGGCTCACCTACACTGAGAGTCAAAGCAATGCGGGGCAGGCAGCCATGATGGAAAACACGGCAAGCGGTCAAACCCGAGGCGAACACAGGCTGAGGCAACGGCTTCAGGCCACGGTGGTGGGCGCTCTGCTTTGTTCGACGCCGGTAGCGGCTCAGGACTGGCTTGTGCTTGAGGACGTCAGTGCTCGTTTTCGGCTGTCGGAGCAAACCGTACTGGGCGACGACGCCCCCGAGGAGTTTGATGCCTACGATGTGGCGGCAAACTTTCTGCTGCCCTGGGATTATTATTCCGACGGTGGCTGGGGCATTGGCTCTGAGGTGATGTTTAGCGTCGGCCTATTGCGTGGGGCGGGCGAGACTGCCCTGGTGGTATCGGCGGTGCCGGAGATCACCTTTGGCAGCGAGGATGGCCGGTTCCAGCTGGACCTGGGGGCGGGGTTTGCCCTGTTCAGCCGGCACCAGTTTGGGGTCCAGGACTTTGGCGGGCCGTTTCAGTTTGCCCTGACGGCCGGCTTGCGCATTCCCATCTACAAGCAATGGGGCCTGGGTTACCGCTTTCAGCACTATTCGGATGCGGGGGTGAATGGCCCGGATACCACCGGAGCCGATCTTCACATGTTGGAGGTCGTTTACCGGTTCTAGCCCCGGGCGTTGGCCCAATGGGGGATTGACAGCTGTCGAGCAACCTTGGTTAAGTGGCTGTTGCAAAAGTCGTTTCGTCTGATCTGCTGTAGGGAAACAAGAGATCCGGCGAGAATCGTTCATACTTGAGCTCATGATAAAGGGAAACTTACATGACCAGACTTAATCGATTCTTGCTGCTGAGTTTGCTGCTGGTGTGTGCCATCGCCTGCTACGTCGCAGGGAGCCATACCGGTGCTCTGGCTTTGATCCTGCTGGGCGCCGCCCTGGAGCTGGCGTTCTGGGTGGGACTGTTTCGCCGGCCCAAACGCAGTTAGCCATAAGCGCCACAAAAAACGGCGCAGCCCGATAGGGGCTGCGCCGTTTTGCTTTCTATCCGAATGGACTACTTGTGGCGCTCGGCCAGCTTGGCCACCACCTCGTTCATCGGCACCTGCTGTTGTTCCAGCAACACGGTGAGGTGGTAGAGCAGATCGGCGGCCTCGTCGATCAGGTTCTCCCGGTCGTTGGTGGCGGCGGCCAGGGCAACCTCAACCCCCTCCTCACCAACCTTTTGTGCCACCCGGCGCGGATTGCCCTTGAGCAGCGATGCGGTGTAGCTGGAATCCGCGGGAGCATCCCGGCGAGCCGCGACCACCGCAGCCAGTTTGGCCAGGAAGGGCTGATTGGCGCTGTCATCGAAGCAGCTCTCCACCCCCAGATGGCAGGTGGGGCCGATGGGGTCTGCCTGTACCAGGATGGCATCGCCGTCGCAGTCGTTGCCCAGGGTGATCAGCTTGAGCACGTTGCCGGAGGACTCGCCCTTGGTCCACAGTCGCTGCTTGGAGCGGCTGAAGAAGGTGACCTGGCCGGTCTCCAGGGTTTTGCTCAAGGCGGCGTCGTTCATGTAGCCGACCATCAAAACCCGACCACTGTGATGGTGCTGCACCACGGTGGGCACCAGGTTATCCATCTTGGCCCAGTCGATGCGTTGAACGTCAAATTCCATACTGTTCGGGTTGCTCATGGGCGTACCACCACCTGTTGTTGTAAAAGGTATTGCTTGAGTTCGGGAATGGGGATGATCCCCTTGTGAAAGACCGAGGCGGCCAGGGCGCCGTCCACCCGGGCCTGCTGAAACACCTCGGTGAAGTGGGCCATGGTGCCGGCGCCGCCGGAGGCGATCAGCGGTACGGAGCAGACCTCGCGCACTGCCGCCAGTTGTTTTACATCGTAGCCCTGGCGCACCCCATCCTGGTTCATCACGTTAAGCACGATCTCGCCGGCACCCCGTTTGATCACCTCCTGGATCCAATCCAGGGTGTCCCAGGTGGTCTCGATGGTGGAGGCCTCGGAGCCGGTGAACTGCTTCACCTTGTAGCGGCCGGTTTGCTCATCAAACCAGGAGTCGACGCCCACCACCACGCACTGGCGGCCGAAGCGATCGTTGAGTCGGTTGACCAGGTCCGGATCCGACAGTGCCGGGCTGTTGACCGAGATCTTGTCAGCACCGTCGGCCAGGATCTTCTGCGCATCCTCGATGGTCTTGATGCCACCAGCGACGCAAAAGGGGATGTCCAATTGCTCCGCGACTCGGGCCACCCAGCTCTTATCGACGGTGCGGCCATCGGCGCTGGCGGTGATGTCGTAGAACACCAGTTCATCGGCACCCTCGGCGGCGTAGCGGGCGGCCAGGGGCACGATGTCGCCGATGATCTCGTGGTTGCGAAACTGCACGCCCTTAACCACCTGGCCATCACGCACGTCCAGGCAGGGGATTATCCGTTTTGCCAGCATGCCAGCGCCTCCTCGATGTTGAAGCGGCCGGCCAACAGCGCCTTGCCGATGATGATGCCGCCGATATTGATTGCTTTGAGATCCGACAGGTCCTTGAGCTCCGCGATGCCACCGGAGGCTTGCCAGCGGATGGTGGGGTATTGGCCGATCAAGCGTTGGTACAGCGCCACGTTGGGGCCGGTGAGCATGCCGTCGCGATCAACGTCGGTGCAGAGTACGTCGGTCAGGCCAGCCTCCAGCAGCGGCGCAATCACCTCGGACAGTGCCTTGCCGGAGCCCTTTTGCCAGCCGTGGGTCAGCACCTCGGGCTCACCCCCGGTTTCTTCACATGAGCCGTCCAGCCGCACATCCAGCGCCACGGTGATCGCCTGCGGCCCGTACTGCTGGATCCAGCCGGCAACCCGCTGCGGCTGGCTGACCGACAGCGAGCCGATCACCACCTTGGCCACACCGACCTTAAGCAGCGCTTTGACGTCCTCTTCACTGCGCACCCCGCCACCCACCTGGATTGGGGCGTTGAGGTTCTGTACCAACTGCTCGATGGTAGCCAGTTGGCGGTTGTTGGGATCCTTGGCGCCGTCCAGGTCTACCAGGTGGAGCAGTTCGCTGCCGGCATCCTGGTAGGCGGTAAGCTGCTCCAGTGGGTCGTAGGCAAACTCGGTGACGGCGTTGAAATCGCCTTTTTCCAGGCGGACAACCTTGCCGCCAATCAAATCAATGGCCGGGATGATCATGCCGGGTACTCCAGGAAGTTCTTTAGGATGCGGGCGCCAACGGCACCGGAGCGCTCGGGATGGAACTGCACCCCCATGATGTTGCCGCGGCCGACCGAGGCGGAGAAGCGCTGGCCGTAGTCGCAGCTGGCCAGGGTCAGTTCACCCTCCGCCACGCCGTAGCTGTGAACAAAGTAGACGTAGTCCCCGGGATTGATGCCTGCAAACAGCGGGTGGTCGATGGGGGTGATGGCGTTCCAGCCCATGTGGGGCAGAGGCTGGTCGCCCACCTGGAGGCGTTCGGTGGTGAAGGGCAGCAGGCCGGGCAGGGCGGTCGGGGTGCCTTCCACCGCGCCCTCCTCGGAGGCCTCACCCAGCAGCTGCATCCCCAGGCAGATCCCCAGCATCGGCTGGTCGATCTTGGGCAGCACCTCGAGCAGGCCGCGCTGCTGCAGTTGGGCCATGGCGGCCTGGGCGGAACCCACCCCGGGCAGGATCACCCGCTCGGCGCTGAGGATGGTGTTGGCGTCGGCGCTGATGACGGGGTTGGCGTCCAATCGCTCCAGGGCAAAGCGCACCGAGGCGAGGTTGGCACAGCCGGTATCGATGATGACGGTCATGGTCTTCTCCTCAGAGTACGCCCTTGGAGGAGGGCAGGGCATCGCCCTCCTTGCGGATCGCCTGGCGCAGGGTGCGGCCCAGGGCCTTGAACAGCGCCTCCACCTTGTGGTGTTCGTTGTTGCCGGCCACCTTGAGGTTAAGGGTGCAGGCCAGGCCATCGGCGAAGCTGCGGAAGAAGTGGGGCACCATCTCGGTGGAGAGGCCACCGACGGCGTCGCGCTCAAACTGGGCATCGAACACCAGGTAAGCACGGCCGGACAGATCCAGCAGGCAGTGGGCTTCGGTTTCGTCCATCGGTAGGGAGAAGCCAAAGCGGCCAATACCGCGCTTGTCTCCCAACGCTTCGCGCAGGGCCTGGCCCAGTGCCAGGGCGGCGTCCTCGATGCTGTGGTGATCGTCGATCTCCAGATCGCCGCTCATCTTCAGCTGCAGGGCAAAGCCGCCGTGGGTGGCGATCTGATCCAGCATGTGGTCGAAGAAGCCGATGCCGGTGTCGATCTCAACCGGGCCACGGGCATCGAGGTTGACGCCCACCTGGATGTCGGTCTCTGAGGTGGTGCGGCGCACCATGGCAGTACGGTCCTGACCGGTGAGCTGTTGGGCGATCGCCTCCCAGCCGTTTTGTACCGGATCGTATTGGATGCCGCGGATCCCCATGCCCTGGGCCAGCTGCAGGTCTGTTTCCCGGTCGCCGATGACGTAGGAGCGTTCAAAGTCGACCTTGCCCTCTACCAGGTAGGACTGGACCAGACCCAGTTTGGGCTTGCGGCAGCTGCAGTTGTCTTCATCGAAGTGAGGACAGATCAGCACCTCGTCAAAGCGGATCCCCTGGCTTTCAAAGATCGCCATCATGGCGTCGTGAGGGGCATCGAAATCCGCTTGGGGGAAGCTATCGGTGCCCAGGCCATCCTGGTTGGAGACCATCACCAGGCGGTAGCCGGCCTGCTGCAGCTGACGCAGTACCGGGATCACCATCGGCTCCAGTTTAAGCTTGTCGAGTCGGTCCAGCTGTTTGTCCACCGGCGGCTCTTCCACCAGGGTGCCGTCGCGGTCGATAAACAGGATGGGCTGACGCACCGCCTTGGGCACGAGTTGAGAAAAATCTTGGGACATCAGAGGGTCTCCTTGCGCGCTTTGGCGAGAATTCGGGCGGTATCACGATCAATGGGTTGCTGAGACTGGGCCTTGGCATTGAGCTCCCGGCTGGCACTCTTCAGTGCGGTTTCAACCTGGGCCAGTTCGCTGTCGCTGCCGATGCTGATGCGCAGCCAGTCACCCAGTTGCGGGTTGCTGTAGGCCCGAATGAGCAGGCCTTGTGCCACCAGGGCATCGTACAGGGCGCGGGCGTGATCAATCTTGAACAGGATGAAGTTAGCTTTGGAGGGCAGCACCCGGCGCACACCCGGGTAGCAAGAGAGTCGCAGCGCCAGGGCATCGCGGCGGGCGTTGAGCTGGGCCACCTGGGTCTGCATCCGCTTTAATCCCTCAGGACTCAAGGCCTCCAGTGCCAGTTGGGCCACCGGCTCCGGCACCGGGTAGGGCGCAATCACCTTTTCCAGGGTCTCGATCACCGCCCGGTTAGCCAGGACAAAGCCGCAGCGGGCACCGGCCAGGGCGAAGGCCTTGGATAGGGTGCGCAGCACCACCAGGTTGGGACAACGGTCGATGGCCTTGGCCAGGGTCTGCTGCGGGCAGAACTCGATGTAGGCCTCGTCCACCACCAGCAGGCTGTTGGGCAGTTGGCCCGCCAAGGTTTCCAGTTGCTCCGGCGCCAGCACGGTGCCGCTGGGGTTGTTGGGGTTGCAGACAAACACCAGCTTGCTGTCCTGGCAGCGCTGGGCAAAATCATCCGGCAGCTGGTACTCGCCTTGCCAGTCGAGGATCTCGCAGTCCACCGCGTTGGTGGCGGCACTGATGGCGTACATGCCATAGCTGGGGCCGCAGCTGCTTACCTTGTCCTGACCCGGACGGCAAAAGGCCCGAAACAGCAGATCGATCCCCTCGTCGGCACCGCGGGTGATCAGCACCTGCTCTTCTGCCACCTCGGCGTAGTTGGCGTAGGCGCTGCGCAGGCGCGGCGGTTGGCAGTCGGGGTAGCGATTCACCCCAACCACGGTGCTGTTGTTCCAGGGGGATTCGTTGGCGTTGAGCCAGACGGTGCCACCGCTGACCTCTCGACGCGCCGAGGCGTAGGGGACCAGGGCGGCGATCTCCGGACGGACCAGGCGGTCTACCAGTTGCTTAGGGGTCATCCTTGGTTCTCCTGCAGTCGAATGGCAACGGCGTTGGCGTGGGCCTGCAGCCCTTCGGCGTCGGCCAGGGTGATCACGGTGCGGCCCAGGCCATCCAGGCCTTCCCGACTCAGTTCTTGCACGGTGTAGCGGCGCTGGAAGTCCGCCAGAGAAAGGCTGGAAACGGTGCGTGCTGCGCCGTAGGTGGGCAGTACGTGGTTGGTGCCGCTGGCATAGTCTCCCACTGATTCCGGGGTCCAGGGGCCGAGGAAGATGGAGCCGGCGGCGCGCAGTTGCGGCAGCAGGGCTCGGGGATCGGCAGTTTGCACAATAAGGTGCTCCGGCGCGTAGGCGTTGCTGATGGCGCAGGCCTCGGCCAGATCCTGTGCCAGCAGGGTGCGGCTTTGGCTCAGGGCTACCCGGGCGATCTCAGCGCGGGGCAGCTCGGCCAGTTGCGCCTCCACCTGCTCGGCCACCCGCTGGGCCAGTTCAGCGCTGTCGGTCACCAGGATCACCTGGGAGTCCTCACCGTGCTCGGCTTGGGACAGCAGATCGGCGGCAACAAAGGCCGGGTTGGCCTGGCCATCGGCGATCACCAACACCTCGGAGGGGCCGGCGGGCATGTCGATGGCGGTGCCTTGCTGACTGACCTGGGTCTTGGCCTCGGTGACGAAGCGATTGCCCGGGCCGTAGATCTTGTCCACTTTAGGCACGGTCTCGGTACCGTAGGCCAGTGCGGCCACGGCCTGGGCGCCACCGATGGTGAAGATGGTATCAATACCACACTGGTCAGCGGCGTAGAGGATGGCGTCGTTTACCGGCGGCGGCGTCACCATCACCCGGGTCTGGCAGCCGGCGATCTGGGCGGGCAGGGCCAGCATCAGCACGGTGCTAATGAGTGGCGCGCTGCCACCTGGGACATAGAGCCCCACCTTCTCGATCGCCTCGCTGCGCAGTTCACATACCACCCCGGGAGCCACCTCCTGGCGCAGCGATTGCGGCTGCTGGGCCTGGTGGAAGCGGCGGATGTTGTCGATGGCTTGGTCAATGGCGGCTTTCAGCTCTGGCGAGAGGCGCTCGGCGGCACTGGCCATCTCTGCCGGCCCCAGGGCCCAGTCGCTGCCCAGCTCCCGGCGGTCAAAGGCCTGGGTCAGCTCGGCCAGGGCTTGATCACCGCCCTGTTTCACCTGGGCCAGGATCTCAGCCACCTTGCTGCCCAGTGCCTCGTCGGTGACGATGTCGGAGCGGGTCAGGGCGGCTTGGCGCTCGCTGTCGGAAAGGGCGTTCCAATCCAGGGTGGTCATCAAGGTCATGGTTTACCCCAGCATCTTCTCAATCGGCATCACCAGGATGGAGCTGGCACCCAGGGCCTTGAGCTCTTCCATGGTGTCCCAGAACAGGTTTTCGCTACTGACCGAGTGCAGCGCCACCCGGCCCTGGTCATCGGCCAGCGGCAGGATGGTGGGGCGCTCAGCACCGGGCAGCAGGGCGATGATCGCTTCCACCTGGTCCTTGGGGGCGTGCAGCATGATGTACTTGGATTCCTTGGCCTGGATAACGCCGTTGATGCGCACCTGCAGTTTGTCGATGAGGGATTGCTGCTCCTCGCTTAGGCCGCGGGTGCCCTGGATCAGGGTGGCCTTGGAGCGGAAGATCACCTCCACCTCTTTGAGGCCATTGGCCTCCAGGGTGGCACCGGTGGAGACCAGATCGCAGATGGCGTCGGCCAGGCCGGCACGGGGGGCGACCTCCACTGACCCTTTGAGCATCACGGTAGAGCAGTCGACCCCTTTCTCCTTGAGGAAGCGTTGAGTCAGGTAGGGGTAGGTGGTGGCCAGGCGGCAATTTTGCAGCGAGTCCGGGGCGGCGTAATCAAACTCTTCAGGGACGGCCAGGGAGAGGCGGCAGCCGCCAAAATCCATCCGTCGTACCACGCTGTACTCGGCCTTGTCGCCCTTAGCCTCGCGCTCCAGACGCTCCTCCTCCAGTACGTTCTCGCCGACAAAGCCCAGGTCGACCACGCCATCCATCACCAGGCCAGGGATGTCGTCATCCCGCACCCGCAGGATATCGATGGGCATGTTCTCAACGTGGCTGATCAGCCGTTGTTCACGCAGGTTGAGCTTCATGCCACAAGCTTTAAGCAGCGCCTGGGTTTCGGTAGAGAGTCGACCGGACTTTTGGATTGCGATTCTAAGTCTTTGAGAAGTCATGATTACTAGTTCCTTTAATGCCTAAAACGAAAAACCCCCGGCGCTTGGGCCAGGGGTTTTGTCTTCTCTTGACTCGAACCACTGGCGGCGCCGTTACGGCAGCCACCAGCGATGTCGCAGGGGCTACCGCGTCACATGATGGTGGTGATGGTGAAAAGCGCCGCTGCGAATGATCATCGTGGTTGGTCTTCCTAATCTGATTGGTTATGCATCTGTATGCTTGGGTTTAACGCTAATACAGAGCGTCAGTCATTGCAACCGCTCATTTACGACATTTTTGTCACAACGCTGACAGGGGATCTTTCTGCCTATCGCCGCGGATCCCCCTGCCATCTATGGCATAATGCGCGGGCATTTTGTTTGGAAACCCCATGAGTCGATTAGAAAAAGAGGTGGCGCTGGCGCTATCGGAGCAGGGCCTGCTGGGGCAAGGGGTGGTGGGCTTCCGCCCCCGGGCTGTGCAACAACAGCTGGCCGCCGCGATTGCCCGCAACATTGACCAACGGGCAACCCTGGTGGCGGAGGCGGGTACTGGCATCGGTAAGACCTTTGCGTACCTTATTCCCGCCCTGCTCAGTGGTCGCAAAGCGGTGATCAGCACCGGCAGTAAAAATCTGCAAGATCAGCTCTTTTTCAAAGATCTTCCCGCCATTTTGTCGCTACTTTCCATGCCGCCTAAGGTGGCGCTGCTAAAGGGGCGGGCCAACTACCTGTGCCATTACCACCTGGGACGTCGGCTGGCGGATCTGCCTCAGGATCCGGAACTGGTTGATCACCTGATGCGCATCCGCGCCTGGGCCAACGGCTCCATCAGCGGTGACTTCGCCGAGCTCAACTCGGTGCCTGAGGGCAGCGCCGCACTGGCGATGGCCGGCTCCACCAACGAAAACTGCCTGGGCAAGAAATGCCCGGAATATGACCGATGCTGCCTGCATCGGGCCCGGGCCAAGGCGGCCGACGCAGATCTGGTGGTGATCAACCATCACCTGTTCTTCGCCGACATGGCCCTGAAGGAAACCGGGTTTGGTGAGATCCTGCCCAGCGCCCAGCTGTTCGTATTCGATGAGGCTCACCAGTTGCCGGACGTGGCGTTAAGCCACTTTGCCGAAAGCTTGTCCAGTCGACAGCTCAAGGACATCAGCCGGGAGATGAGCCGGGCATACCACACCACGCTGCGGGATTGCCGCCAACTGCATAGTGCCGCCCAGCGCCTGGACGCGGCCTGTGCCGATCTCTACGAGCTGTTGGAACAAATCGGCAGCACCGACTGGGTTCAGCTGCTGCAAGCACCGGCGGTGAATACCCATCTGGCCCAGCTGCATGAGGCGTTGGCCTTTGCCCAGCGGGTGGCACAAAGCCAGCTCAGTCGGGACGAGATGCTGGATAACGTATTCGAGCGTATTGCGCCGCTACTCGACCGGCTGGACCGCTTTCGTCAGCCTACGGGGCAGTCCATGACCCTGGAGCTTCACCGCGGTCACTTTGTGCTGCGGTCCTGCCCGCTGTCGGTGGCAGAGAAGTGCCAGCAGTTTTACCAGGGCTATCCCGCCAGCTGGCTGTTTACCTCGGCTACCTTGACGGTGGCGGGGCAGTTCGCCCATTTCTGCCAGCAGATGGGGATCGACAACGCCGAGGAGTTGGCGCTGGATTCCCCCTTTGATTATCCCAACCAGGCCCTGTTGTGCGTGCCTCGCTACCTGCCGGAGCCCAACCGGGTTGAGGTGAGTAACGCCCTGGCCCAGGTGGCGCAGCAGTTGGTGGAGGCCGCCGATGGCCGCACCTTCCTGCTGTTTACCAGCTACCGGGTGATGCACGAGGTGGGGGCGCTACTGTCCCGCCGGTTGAGCCAGCCAATCCTGGTGCAGGGGATGGGCTCTAAGCGGACCTTGCTGGATAAGTTCCAGCGTTTGGGCAACGCGGTGTTGCTGGGCACCGCCAGCTTTTGGGAGGGGGTGGATGTTCGAGGCCGAGCCCTTTCCTGTATACTGATCGACAAATTGCCCTTTGTTTCTCCTGACGATCCCCTGGTGAAAGCCCGCTCCGACGCCGCCCTGGCGCGGGGGGCGGATCCCTTTGCCGAGGTGCAGATCCCCCAGGCGGTGATCGCGTTGAAACAGGGTGCCGGTCGATTGATCCGGGGCGAACAGGACAGAGGGGTGCTGGTGATCTGCGATCCCCGTCTGGTACACCGCCATTATGGCCGTACCTTCCTGTCCAGCTTGCCGCCGATGCGGCGAACCCGGGATCTCGACCAGGCCCTGACCCTTTTGAGAGAGATTTGATGTCCAACACCATCCTGATTATCGATACCGCCACCGAAAACTGCTCCGCTGCGCTGCACCATGAGGGCAAGACCTACGCCCAGGTTGAAGAAGCGCCGAGAGAGCACAGCCAGAAGATCTTGCCCATGGTGGACGATCTGTTGGCGCAGGCGGGTTTAACGCTGAACCAGGTGAGCGCCATCGGCTTTGGCCGAGGGCCGGGCAGCTTTACCGGGATCCGCATCGGTACGGCGATGATGCAGGGACTGTCGTTGGGTGCCGACCTGCCGGTGCTGCCCATCTCCAACTTGGCCGCCATGGCCCAGGGGGCGATTGACCTGGGTGCCAAAGAGGTGATGGCGGCCATCGACGCCCGGATGGGAGAGGTGTATCTTGGTCATTTCGTGGCCAAAGATGGTCTGGCGACGCTGGTGGGCGAGGAGCGGGTACTCAAGCCGCAAGACGCTATGGCCCAATGGCAGCTGCAAGGCGATGCCGTGGTGGCAGTGGGGACCGGCTTTGAGACCTACCCTGAACTGCTGGCGGATGAACGCCTCGAGTTCGATGCACGATGCCGACTGCCCACCGCGCAGATGATGCTGCCGCTGGCCCAGGCGATGTGGCAAGCCGGTGAGGCCCTGCCGCTGGAGCAGGTAGAGCCTGTTTACCTGCGTAACGAGGTGGCCTGGAAGAAGCTGCCGGGTCGGGAATGATCCCCCGGTAAACCAAGGAAACAAAACTGATGCAGCCGATTGGATGGAGCCCGGTTAATCCCGGGGAGCACAAACCGGTTAAGAGCGATGCCAACGGCGAGCGGGTTAAGCTGGATGCGCTGGCGCCAGTCAGTGGCACCTCGTTGGTGGTGCCCAAGGACTCCCAGGGCTGGGAGGCCTGGCATAATGGCCGTGACCGCTTGCATCAAGACCGCCCCTTCCACCCCGGCCTGGCCCAGTACCAGGCCATTGCCGACGACGGTTTGCGCAACCAGCTGCAGCGCATGGTGGGCGTCGACCTCTACGTCTAGGCCAGTTCGGGCACCAGGGTGTGCCCGCTGAACCTGGCTTCCTCATCCAGCTTTACCTCCTTTTGCCCTGCGGCGCTAGCTAGTCTTGACCGATGCACTCTCTGGTTCACTCTTTCATTACGCCTAAGCGACTGTTTGTGCTTGCCGATTATCCAAGCGTTCGGTCGATGCATCTCACTTCTCGGTGACGTTGGCAGTCAAAGCCTGTGAGCTGGCTCTCATTGCCGACAACATCCACCACCGACTCTCTTCTCTTCGGCGCGATAATGCTTATAATCCACCAAAAGCAACGAATCGTAGCCTAAAAGGGTCTTTGGTGCGTTTCGGTTGCGTGGTGCTGACCTGTTGCTGCTGCATTGAGCAGCCGCAAGATGGAAGTTGAGGAGACTGCACTATGACCTGGATTACTCGGTGGTTTGCCGACCTTAGCGGCCTCCGGTGGCGACCGAAACCCCGGGTCGGCTATCGACCTGCAACAAGGTGTGAAGGCTGCGACGTGCGCATTCGCACTGGCAACAGCGCCAAATAGGCCAAAGCAACTGACGATTACCCATGGGACCAAGGAGGGCCCGGGATACGAGAACCTGATGATGAGAAACGAAACGCAACAGCCATCCTCACCGCCAAGGCAAGCGGCCTTTCGCCTTGAGACAGCAGAGCCCATGCCAGTGCAAGGCCAGGCAAAGGGTAAACCGATCCGCCTGGTGTCGGTCGCGGCGCCCGCTCGAGCAGCAACGCCTGCGAATATCGAGCAGCAGATGAAAGCGGCGCACTGGATGCTGAGTCAGCTAGCCGAGCCTGTTGAGAGGAGCATAGGTCGATGAAGCCCTATTTGCTCTTTCCGGCGATGCTTGCTGTTGCCTTGTTGAACCCGGCGTTAGCCAGTGAAGGGACGATGCCCCTTAGCACCGGGCAACCGATGGGTTCATTGTCCAGCGAGCGGGACAACTGCTACAGCACAGCGCCTCAGTACAACCTGGGCACTCAAGGGGCACTGGGATTGACGGTTGCCGCCGGTGCGGCAGGGGCCTGGCCCCTGGTGGCGGCGGGAGCCCTGGTTACCGGTGTGATGGCGCGGGACAACAAACAGCAATGGGATCAATGCCACAGCCGAATGACCGCAGATCCTGCCGGTTCGTAACGACCAGTGGCAATGCAGAGGAGAAAGAGGATGTTCAAGCTTGTTCATATCGCCGCCCCGGCCTCGGCCCTAGTACTAGTGCTGGGCTGCCAAGCGGAGATTGAGATGGCACCCAGTGCCCTGGATCTGACCTGCAATAACGAGCAGTCCTTCCTGGATCTCCAGGTACAGCAAGGCGGCCTCAGCTACCATGCAGGGATCCTGGGAAAGCCCGGCACCAACAGCCAAAGCACCATCGCCACGGTACGTCGATATCAGGATGGTTGGTCCTATTACACTGCCGAGCAAGCAGGGCGCTCACAGCGCTTTCATGTCACCACGGGGCGGGTCAGCCACAGCGAACTGATTGATGGTGTCGAGGGGACGTCTTCGGTGTTTCTCTGCACCCGCTCGGTTAAGGGGTTGGCAGGATGACCCTCATCAGTCGTGCCGAAGGGCAAAGGATCAGTCTGACCCTGATCCGCCAACGTGAAGGCAGCTTCACCATGACCCAGCGTAAGGCGGGCAGGGTGACGGCCTGGTGGCATTGGTCCGCCGAACAACAGCTGCGAGCCAAGTGGGCGTTTGTCCAGCAGGTCAAAGCGATGGAAGAGGAGTGGCACTGCCTGCGTACCTTCGGCCCCGAAGCCCGGTAACCCCAGCCAGTCGCGGCTCATTGCCGTGACGTTGACTGGAGAGCGAGTTAAGCGATCGCCGGTCCAGTGAGTTCGGCCTGTTAACTGGGTCAACTTTCACCAGTTGGACAGCCTTTCCCCCGGTGGGCTTGCCACAGCCTGCCAAGCTGCTAGCTTATGCATCAGTTCTAAGGAGAGAACCTGATGAAAAAGCTAACTGTACTACTGTCTTCCCTGCTGTTGGCCGGCACTGCGCTGGCGGATAATCACACCCCTGACCTTGCTGCCATCGCCAAGGGCGAACACCGCAGCGAGGCCAACGTGGCCCGTAATGCATCGCGCAATCCGGTGGAAACCCTCGAGTTCTTTGGCCTGCACCCGCACATGCGGGTGATTGAGCTGTGGCCCGGCGGCGGCTGGTACACCGAGATCCTGGCTCCTTACCTCAAGGCTGAAGGTCAGTTCACTGCGGCCAGCTTTGAGCTCAATCCGGCCGATGACAGCAGCCCCGCCTACCGTGTGCGCATCGGCAATCGTTATGCCGAGAAGCTGGCGGCGGATCCCGCCAACTACGACAAGGTCGAGGTGGTGACCCTGGATCCGCCGCGTAAGACCAGCCTCGGTATCGAAGCGACCGCCGACATGGTGCTGACCTTCCGCAACCTGCACAACTGGGCGATGGATGACCAGTTGGAAGCGGTATTCCAGGCGGCCTGGGATGTACTGACCCCTGGCGGCGTGTTCGGCGTGGTGGAGCATCGGGGCTACCCGGGCATCGATCCCCGTTCCGGCTACATGGACCAGCAGGAGGTGATCGACCTGGCCAAGAAGGTGGGCTTCCGTCTGGCCGAAGCCAGCGAGATCAACGCCAATGCCAAGGACACCAAGGATCACCCCAAGGGGGTGTGGACCCTGCCGCCGTCACTGCGTCTTGGCGATGAAGACCGCGCCAAGTACGAGGCCATCGGCGAGTCAGACCGCATGACCCTGAAGTTCTATAAGCCTGAAATATGAGCAAAATTAACCTCCTCTTAACTGCTCCAACCAGCTTGGGCGGCGCGGCAAAGTGTGACCCGGATCCGGACAGCGCATGACGGCTGTGGCACCCTTGCCGCCGGTAAGTGAGAGGCGGTTTCAGCTCGATGGGCTGGTCCTAGCAGCACAACATTTTGGCCAGCGGGACTGGCCCTTTCTGTTGGCCCTGCATGGCTGGCTGGATAACAGCGAAAGCTTCCGTCCGCTGGCCCAGGCACTGGCACCCCACGAGATAGGGGTGCTGGCGCTCGAGTGGGCCGGCCATGGCCATTCCGAACACCGCGGCAGCGGTACCGACTACCACTTCCTCGATAACCTGTATGAGTTGGACCAGGTGCTGACCCAGCTGGAGCGGCCACCGGTCGCCCTGTTGGGGCACTCCATGGGCGGGATCCTGGCGGCGTTGTACGCGGGTACCTACCCGGAGCGGGTGCCCCGGTTGATCTGTATCGAGGCGCTGGGACCGCTGGTGGCGGAGCCAGGCCAGACCGTGGCGAATCTGCGGGCGGGCTTTGCCAGCCGACAGCGTTCCGCCTCCTCCCGGCCACTGGACCGAGCGACCCTGGTGCGAGCGCGCCAGGCGGGCAGTGGACTGAGCAGTGAGCTGGTCGAGACGCTGTTGGAACGCAACCTGACAGAACACGAAGGCCAGCTGAGCTGGCGCTCGGACCCGCGGCTGCGCAGGCGCAGTGCCTGGCGCATGACCGAGGCGCAGGGCAGGGCGGTGATCACGGCCATCGAGGCGCCGACCCAGTTACTGCTGGCCGAGCAGGGCTTACCTACACTAAGAAGCGGTTTGTCGCAGCGACAGACCTGGTTTCAACAGGCCGAGGTAACCTGGTTACCCGGTGCACACCACTGCCATATGACCCATCCCGAAGAGGTGGCGCAGGCGGTGACCGATTTTATTGGCAGGCCGATGGGCTTGTCGTGATGCGGGGCCGGCTTGGCCCCGTGGCGATATTTGGCAGTACCCCAAAGCAGTACTGTTCGTACAATTAGGAGAACAGCGTGGATAAACCTTGGCTAAACAGTTACGCAGACAATGTACCGACGGAGATCAATCCGGATCAGTACCAGAACCTTCTCGAGCTGTTTGAAGAAAGTTGCCGCACTTACGCCGATCAGATCGCCTTTATCAACATGGGCGCCATCCTCACCTACCGTCGCCTGGAGGAGCAGAGCCGTGCCTTTGCCGCTTACCTTCAGGATGAGCTGAAGCTGCAGCCCGGCGACCGGGTGGCGTTGATGATGCCCAACCTGCTGCAATACCCCATTGCCCTGTTCGGTATCCTTCGTGCCGGCCTGGTGGCGGTGAACGTCAACCCGCTTTACACCCCCCGTGAGCTCAAGCACCAGCTCAACGACTCTGGTGCCTCCGCCATCATCGCGGTGACCAACTTCGGCTCCAGCCTGCAGAAGGTAGTGAACGAGACCCCGGTCAAGCACGTGATCCTGACCAAGATCGGCGATCAGCTGTCCGGGCCCAAGCGCACCGTGGTGAACTTCGTGGTGAAGTACGTCAAGAAGATGGTGCCCAAGTACCACCTGCCTGGCGCCGTTTCCATGCGTCGTGCCCTGGCCAAGGGCCGTCACCTGCAGTACGTCAAACCTGAGCTGAAGGGCGAGGACGTGGCCTTCCTGCAATACACCGGTGGCACCACCGGCGTGGCCAAGGGCGCTATGCTGACCCACCGCTCGGTGCTGGCCAACATGCTGCAGTGTGAGGCCTACTACGGTGCTCGTCTCGATGCGGGTAAGGAAGTGGTAGTGACGCCGCTGCCGCTCTACCACGTGTTTGCCAACACCGTGAACCTGCTGCTGTTCATTCGCATGGGCGGTCAGAACCTGCTGATCACCAATCCCCGTGATCTGGACGCCTTCTTTGCCGATCTTAAGGCTCACCCCTTTACTGCGATGACCGGGGTAAACACCCTGTTCAACGCCATGGTGAACCACCCGCAGATCCACAACGTCGACTTCAGTAAGTTCAAGCTGTGCATCGGTGGTGGTATGGCGGTACAGCGTGCGGTTGCGGAACAGTGGGAGCGCCTCACCGGCGTGCCGCTGATCGAAGGCTACGGCCTGACTGAGGCCTCCCCGGTGGTGGCCGCGGGTCGTCACGATCAAACCGAGTACACCGGCGCCATCGGCCTGCCGCTGCCCAGCACCGAGATGCGGGTCGTGAGCGAAGAGGGCGAGGTGCTGGCCCAGGGCGAGGTGGGTGAACTGCAGGTGCGCGGTCCCCAGGTGATGAAGGGCTACTGGCAGCGTCCGGAAGAGACCGCCAAGGTGATGGACGGCGAGTGGCTGCTGACCGGCGATATCGGTTACATGGACGAGTCCGGTCAGTTCTTTATCGTTGACCGCAAAAAGGACATGATCCTGGTGTCCGGCTTCAACGTGTTCCCCAACGAGGTGGAAGATGTGGTGGCCCTGAACGACAAGGTGCTGGAAGTGGCCGCGGTGGGCGTACCCCACGAGGTGTCCGGTGAGCTGGTGAAGATCTTCGTGGTTAAGAAGGACGATAGCCTGACCGAGAAGGAGATCATTTCCCACTGCCGCAAGCACCTGACCGGCTACAAGGTACCCAAGTTGGTGGAGTTCCGTACCGAACTGCCCAAGACCAACGTGGGTAAGATCCTGCGTCGCGAGCTGCGCGACGAAGTGAAGGAGAACGCTTAATGGCGATGCCCCAGTGGCAATGGATCGACAGTGACGAGGCCCTGCTGGCGTTATGCCAGCAGTGTCAGCAAGCGGATTATGTGGCGCTGGACACCGAGTTTGTCCGCACCCGTACCCTCAATGCCCAGCTGGGTTTGGTGCAGATCTACGATGGCACCACCCTGGCACTGGTGGATCCCCTGGCGATCAATGACCTGGGGCCGTTGTGGCGGCTGCTGCTGGATGAGTCTGTGGTCAAGGTGCTGCACTCCGCCAGTGAGGATCTGGAGATCTTCGCCCACCAGGGCGGGGTGATCCCCAAGCCGCTGTTCGACAGTCAGGTGGCTGGCGTGCTGCTCAATCTCGGTGGAGCCATGGGCTACGCCAAGCTGATCCAGCACTACCTGGATATCGAGCTGGATAAGGGCGAGTCGCGCACCGACTGGCTGCGCCGGCCCTTGAGCGAAAAGCAGCTGAGTTACGCCGCCGCGGACGTCTACTACCTGCACAAAATCTACCCCACCATGCGCCAGTCCATTGAGCAGATGGGCCGACTGGAGTGGTTGTGGCAGGAGGGCGAACGCGCCTGTCGTGGCCGGCTTAAGCCGGACGATCCCAGCAAGGCTTACCTCAAGGTAAAGAACGCCTGGCAGCTGAAGCCACAGCAGTTGGCGGTTCTGAAAAGCCTGGCCGCCTGGCGGTTGGAGGTAGCGCAACGTAAGGACCTGGCCCTGAGCTTCGTGGTTAAGGATGCGGTGCTGCTTAACCTGGCCCGCCGTGCCCCGCGCTCCATGGCCGCCCTGCATAAGCTGGAGGGGCTGGATGAGCGTACCCTGCAGCGCCATGGCCGGGCGATCCTCAAATGCGTCACCAACGCCGATACCGACAACCCGCCGGAGGCGATCGATGCCCTGGGGGTGGATCCGGACTTCCGTGAGGCGGTGGCCCAGTGCCGCGAGTGCTTGCAGGCGGTGGCCAAGCAGCACGAGGTGGCGCCGGAGTTTCTCGCCTCCAAGAAGCTGGTGACCCAGTACGTAACCTGGTTATGGAACGATCGCTTCGGTGCAACGCCTGATGTGCTGCAGGGCTGGCGCGGCGAGCTCTGTTACGAGCCGCTGTCCAAGCTGAACCTGAACGATTGACGCTGCATAAGCGAATCGCTTTCAACAAAATGAAACAGAATGCCCGGCAATAGCCGGGCATTTTTTCATCAGCCGGTCAGTGAAATGCTGGTGAAGCGCACAGTTTGGTGACATAGTAGTGAAGATTTATTCAAACGTATGTTTGATACAAAAACTACTAAAAAACACAGGTTGCGAAGCGCAGGAGACACAATATGGAACCGTTGTGGCTTAACCAATATCCCAAGGATGTTCCCCACACCATCGATCCCGATCACTACGACTCCCTGGTGACCTTGCTGGAGCAGTCGGTCGAACGCTACGGCGACCGGGCGGCGTTCAGCAATATGGGTGAGGTGCTCACCTATCGCCAGCTGGAAGGTTTGAGCCGGGATTTTGCCGCTTACCTGCAGCAGGATCTGAAGCTCGAAGCCGGGGATCGTATCGCCCTGATGATGCCTAACCTGCTGCAATACCCGGTGGCGCTGTTTGGTGCCCTGCGAGCCGGCCTGGTGGTGGTCAACGTCAACCCGCTCTACACCCCGCGAGAGCTGGAGCATCAACTGAAAGACTCAGGTGCCAAGGCGATCGTCATCGTCTCCAACTTTGCCCATACCCTGGAGCAGGTGGTGGAGCATACTCCGGTGGAGCACGTGATCCTGACCACCATGGGGGACCAGCTGTCCCTGCCCAAGCGCACCCTGGTCAACTTCGTGGTCAAGCACATCAAGAAGATGGTGCCCAAGTACGATCTGCCGGGGGCCAAGCCGTTCCGTGGTGCGCTGGCCAAAGGTCGGCATCTGCAATACGTTCGCCCTAAGGTGGATGGCGAAGCGATCGCCTTTTTGCAGTACACCGGTGGCACCACCGGGGTGGCCAAAGGCGCGGTGCTGACCCACCGCAACATGGTGGCTAACCTGGAGCAGCTCTGTGCCTATATTGGCCCGCTGCTTAACGAGGGTGAGGAGACGGTGATCACCGCCTTGCCGCTCTACCATATCTTCGCGCTAACGGCGAACTGCCTGCTGTTTATGAAGCTGGGTGGCACCAACGTGTTGATCACTAATCCCCGTGACATGCCGGCCTTTGTGAAGACGCTCAACGCGCAGCCCTTTACCGCGCTGACAGGGGTCAACACCCTGTTTAACGGCCTGCTCAATACCGACGGCTTTGCCGAGGTGGACTTCTCCAAGCTCAAGGTCGCTCTGGGTGGCGGCATGGCAGTGCAGCGGGCGGTGGCCGAGCGCTGGCAGGAGGTGACGGGTTCCCGCCTGCTGGAGGGCTACGGCCTGACCGAGTGTGCGCCGGTGGCCTCGGTGGCGCCTTACACCAGTGAAGGCTTCGATGGCACCATTGGCCTGCCGTTGCCCTCTACTGCCATGCGCCTGGTCGACCCCTTCGGTGAAGAGGTGGCCATCGGCGAGCGCGGCGAGTTGCAGGTTCACGGGCCCCAGGTGATGCGCGGTTACTGGCAGCGACCGGACGCCAGCGCTGAGGTGCTGAAGGATGGCTGGCTCTCCACCGGTGATATCGGTGTGCAGGATGACAAGGGCTACTTCACCATCGTTGACCGCCTCAAGGACATGATCCTGGTGTCTGGCTTTAATGTGTTCCCCAACGAGATCGAGGACGTGGTGGTGATGCACCCCGGTGTAACCGAGGTGGCCGCCATCGGCGTGCCGGACGACAAATCCGGCGAAGCGGTGAAGATCGTGGTGGTGCGCAGTGACAACAGCCTGGATAAGGACACCCTGTTGAGCCATTGCCGCGAGCACCTGACCAACTACAAGGTGCCGCGCTTCGTTGAGTTTCGTGATGAGTTGCCTAAGACCAACGTTGGTAAGATCCTGCGCCGTGCCCTGAGGGATGAGGGCCGAGCTGCCTAATCTGCGCAAGCGGTGAGATGCCAAGCCCCCGTTGCGATTGCCACGGGGGCTTTTTGTTGCCGGGCTAGGCGGGTTTAGGCGTCGCTTTTGCCAGGCCGGATTGTTATAGTCTGACGCAGATCGAACCTGATTCCACTTCTGAAGTACCCCAATCCCAATGATTTGTTCCGTATACAAAAGCAGTAAGAAAGCCGATACCTACCTGTACATCAATAAACGCGATGACTTCTCCCAGGTGCCTGAGGCGCTGATGACGTTGTTCGGAACGCCGCAGTTTGTCATGCTGCTGCCCATCGTTAAATTGCAGCAGTTGGCCGGCGCTGACCTGGACAAGGTGAAACAATCGTTGGTTGATCCGGGCTACTACCTGCAGATCCCACCGCCGACGGAAAATCTGCTGAAACAACACCGATCTGAACTAGGCTTAGATCGGGAAGAAAAAGAATGACTTAGGGAACAGCCATGTTGAAGAGGACCCTGACTGCTCTGGCGCTTGCGCTGGGCAGCACCGCCTTTGCGGCGGAACAGCAAGAGTTCAACGCCTACGTTGAGGAGTTGAAACAGGAAGCGCTGGCAGCCGGGATCACCCCCGCCACCGTCGACAGTGCCTTTGACGGCATCAAGCTGTACAAACGCGCCATCTCCGCCGACCGCAACCAGCCGGAGCAGAAAAAGACCCTGGACACCTATCTGCCCCAGGCGGTTCCCCAGTGGAAGGTGGACCAGGCGGTCAGACTCTACCGTGAGCATAAGCCACTGCTTGAGGAGATCGGTGAAACCTACGGCGTTCAGCCGCGCTTTATCGTTGCCCTGTGGGGGATTGAGACCAACTTTGGCGGCTACACCGGTAACTTCTCAGTGATCGGTGCCACCGCTTCCCTGGCCTTTGAGGGCCGTCGTGAAGCCTTCTTTAAAGAGCAGTTGATGGCGGCGCTGACCATCATTGACCAGGGCCACATCACCGCGGACAAGATGAAGGGCTCCTGGGCTGGGGCGATGGGCCAGACCCAGTTTATGCCCACTTCGTTCCTCAGCTACGCTCAGGATTACGATGGCGATGGCCGGATGGATATCTGGCACACCCTGCCGGACGTGTTTGCCTCTGCCGCTTACTACCTGCAGCAGGTGGGTTGGAACGACGATCTGACCTGGGCGCGCCAGGTGACGGTCACCCAACCCATCGATGATGAGCTCAAGGGCACCAAGGTTAAACGCAGCCTGGCCCAGTGGCAGGAGATGGGGGTGCGTCGCTATGATGGCACCGACTTGCCGCAGCGGGATATCCAGGCTTCGCTGGTTTTCCCGGATGACGAGTCCGGCCGGGTGTACCTGACCTACGACAACTATGATGCGCTGCTGCGCTGGAACCGAAGCCACTATTTTGCGGTGGTGGTCGGATATCTGTCAGACCGCATCAAGTTTGCCGACACAAACTGAGTCCTTCCGGTATACTACGCGCTTTTTTTCCATCAGCGCGTAGACCAAGGAGCCGCCGTGAGCGAGAGCCAGCCGTTTTGGCATAAACCTCTGAGTGAGATGAGTGAGTCCGAGTGGGAAGCACTCTGCGACGGCTGCGGCAAGTGTTGCCTTAACAAGCTGATCGATGACGATACCGAAGAGGTGCACTTCACCAACGTGGCGTGCCAACTGCTCAATCACAAGAGTTGCCAGTGCACCAAGTATCCGACCCGCTTCAAGCTGGTGCCGGATTGCTTCAAGGTGACCCTGGACAACCTGGATGAGCTCTACTGGTTCCCGCCCAGCTGTGCCTATCGTCGCCTGCATGAAGGCCGCGGCCTGCCCAGCTGGCACCCGCTGCTGACCGGCAGTGCCTCAGCGATGCATGCCGCGGGCATGTCGGTGCGCAACAAGGTGCTCAATGAGCTGGATGTGGGCACTGACAGCGAAGTGCTGGTGGGCTGCATTGTGCTCTGGCCCGCTGAGGACATCGACTGAGTCGAGATATAAAAAAAGCCCCCGCAATGCGGGGGCTTCTTTTATTTTTCTTCGCAGGTTTGCGAGTGATCTCACCGCTGGTGAGATTAACAGCTATTCAATTAGTAACTTCGTCGCGTTGGCGAGGTGCCGTGCAGGATGCACCAATGCCGCGTCTGCATGGATGCAGAAGAGCGGCCAACCAAAGGGGCGTTCTGCCCCGGCTTCGCGCCCCGCTTGTAACCCCCGTCGCCTCCAATCGGTGCTGAATCCTCGCATCGATGACATCGACTAACGGCAAAGACCAGAGTCGGCTTTGTTGCTGCGCAGTCCCTGCTTCGCATCAAAGGCCGGCTACGGCATCCCTGCCTGCGCGTTCAAACCTTCGGTTTTCACCCATGCCTCCGCTGGCCACTCGGGCCGTCCTGGCCCTCGGCCTTGCCGATGACAGCTCTGCTCGGGCACTCTGCCATACAGGGAAGTATCAATGCCGCGAGTGCAGGGATGCACTGGAGCGGCAAAGTCGGCAAAGGAGCACTTGGTTCATCATGCCTTGGAGGGCTAATCAAACTGAGTCGTGATGGCTTCAATGAATATCAAAGCTTCAACCTGAACTGTCCACCGAGAGCTTCGATGGGCTTTTTTTGTGCCGTGAGTTTAGCGCCGTGCCAGGCGGCTGGCGGCGAACAGGGCCCACATCACCAGGTAGATGACGAACACCACCACCATCCATTCGGCCATGGTGATCCCCAGCCATTGCCAGGCCTCATCGCCGCACTGGCCGCGGGGCTCAAACAGAGATGGCAGCCACTGGTGCAACGGCATCCAACTGGGGAAGTTGGGGATGTAGTCGCAGCTGGGGCCAAACAGTCCGGTGGGCTGGGTACCCGCCTGCTTTTCTACCAGCGTCAGTGACAGCTGCAGTCCCCAGCCGGCACTGATCGCCCAGCCCAGGAATCCTACCCCAGCCACGGCAGGGTTTCGCGGTGCCAGCAGGCCCACCAGCGCCGCCAGGGCCAGGGCCACCACGGCCACGCGGATATAGATGCAGTAAAGGCAGGGCTCCAGGTTGAGGGCGTACTGGAATACCAAGGCAGCGATGAACAGGCCGATGGCAGAGAGCAGCAACAGGGCCCAGGCCAGGCGCTGCTGACTGAATCGAGAGAGGGTTTGAATCATATGGGGTTACTCATCCTTGACGAAAACGGCGCCCGAAGGCGCCGTTGAAAATTTAGTGGCCGCCACTTTGGCCGACCAGGCTGCCTGCATGGTGTATCACCTCGGCATCGTACATCCAGTGGGTCATCTCTGTCAGCACCCCAAACTGGATGGCCGCCAGGCCAACGATGGTGAGTACGATGGTGTAGGGCAGGGCGAGCCACACCATCTGGCCATAGGAGAGCCGAATCAGCGGAGCCAGTGCTGAGGTCAGCAGGAACAGGAAGGCCGCTTGGCCATTGGGGGTGGCCACTGAGGGCAGGTTGGTACCGGTATTGATGGCCACCGCCAGCAACTCGAACTGGGCCCGGGTGATCTCACCGTTAAGCAGGGCGGCCTTAACCTCGTTGATGTAGACGGTACCAACGAAGACGTTGTCCGAGACCATGGAGAGCAAGCCATTGGCCAGGTAGAACATCACCAGCTGGGCATCCCCCTCGAACTGCAGCACCCAATGGATCACCGGGTGGAACAGTTGCTGATCGATGATCACCGCCACCACGGCAAAGAACACCGCGAGCAGCGCAGTGAAGGGCAGGGCCTCTTCGAATGCCTTGCCCAGGGAGTGTTCGTCGATGATGCCATTAAAGGAGGTGCAGAGGATGATCACCGACAGGCCGATCAGGCCCACCGCCGCCAGGTGTAGTGCCAGACCGGCAATCAGCCAGACTCCCACCAGGGCCTGGACGATCAGCTGCATCTTCTCTTTGTTGGTGCGATGGGTGTCTTCGTATTGATCGAACTCCACCAGGATCTGGCGCACCGGGGCCGGCAGCTTGGCGCCATAGCCAAACCAGCCAAAGGTCTCCAGCACAAAACAGGTAACCAGACCGGCGGCCAGCACCGGCAGGCTCACCGGTGCCATGCGCAAGAAGAACTCGCCGAAGTCCCAGCCGGCCTGAGCTGCGATGATCAGGTTCTGTGGCTCCCCCACCATGGTACAGACGCCACCCAGTGCGGTGCCCACCCCAGCGTGCATCATCAGGTTGCGCAGGAAGGCACGGAACTGTTCCAGCTCCTCTTTGCCCACGTGGATGGATTCGTCGTCGTTGTGATCGTGGTGATGGCCGAAGTCCTTACCGGAGGCCACCTTGTGGTAGATGGCGTAAAAGCCGACGGCCACGCTGATCACCACCGCAATCACGGTCAGGGCATCGAGAAAGGCGGAGAGGAACGCTGCGGCGGCACAGAAGGCCAGGGAGAGCAGGCGCTTGGAGCGCAGTCGGGTAACAAGCTTGGTAAAGACAAACAGCAGCAGCTGCTTCATAAAGTAGATGCCCGCCACCATGAAGATCAGCAGCAGCAACACCTCCATGTTGGCTTCCAGCTCATGCAGCACCTGGTTGGGGCTGGTCATGCCGATGGCCACCGCCTCAATCGCCAACAAACCACCGGGCTGCAGCGGATAACATTTCAGCGCCATTGCCAGGGTAAAGATGAACTCCACCACCAGGGCCCAACCGGCAATAAAGGGATCGATCGCGAAAAGGACGGGATTGATCAATAAAAAGATAAGAATTGCCGCTTTGTACCACTTGGGAGCGTTGCCCAAGAAGTTGTGGATGAAAGCTTGCCCAAGACTTAATGACATAGGCTCCCCTAGGGTGTTAGGTAGTGGTAGCGCGTGTTGACGTAAGGTTGTCGCTGGCGGCCCGATTTTAATGATTTTGTTACTGCTGGCAAAGGTTTCAAAGAAAAGATGATTCAGATGGTTAAATGTTGAGCGTTTGCTCAAAACTGTTGGTTTTCATATCTTGGCCAGATAGGGACAAAGTCTTGCCAATTCGACGACAAAGCAGGAAGCTTTCTATTTGGGGCTGCTCTGGTATGATCAGCCGACAACTACAAATCGCGATAACAGATCTCACAGGCTACTCGAACTAATGATTATTAAAGCCCAAAGTCCTGCCGGTTTCGCCGAGGAATACATCGTAAAGTCCATTTGGAACAACAAGTTCCCGCCGGGATCCATCCTCCCTGCGGAGCGTGAGTTGTCTGAACTGATCGGGGTGACCCGCACCACCTTGCGGGAGGTGCTGCAGCGTCTGGCCCGGGACGGTTGGCTGACCATTCAGCATGGCAAGCCCACCCGCGTAAACAATTTCTGGGAGACCTCCGGTCTTAACATCCTGGAAACCATCGCCCGCCTGGATCAGGACGGGGTTCCCGAACTGATGGACCAACTGTTGGCGGCGCGCACCAACATCAGCGGGATCTACACCCGTAGCGCGGTGCGCAATAACCCGGCCAAGGTGCGTGAACTGCTGGCCGAGGTTGCGGATCTGCCGGAAGAGGGCGCGGCCTATGCCGAGTTCGATTACCGTCTGAACCACTCCCTGGCATTTGCCTCCGGCAACCCGATCTACTCGCTGATCCTGAACGGCTTCAAAGGCCTGTACAGCCGAGTGGGCCGCTACTACTTCGACCACTCGGAAGGCCGCGATGTGGCCAAGCGTTACTATGCCGAGCTGGATAAGCTGGCCCAGACCGGTGACGTTGAAGCGGTGCTGCCGCTGGTACGTCAGTACGGTATGGACTCCGGTCGGGTCTGGCAGCTGATCCGCAGCGACATGCCGGCGGACATCGCCGAGACCAAGGTGTAATCAGCCAAAGCGGCTTTCACTCAAGGCCGAGACGAAAAAAAGCGCCCAAGGGCGCTTTTTTTGATCCCGCCGGGGCGGCGGTTAGCTGGACTCGCTGGCAGGGCAACGGGACAGGATCTCCACGCTGCCGTTGTCCCGAACCTCCTCCAGTCGCACATCGAAACCCCAGAGCCGATGCAGGTGCTTGACCACCTCAGCGTGGCTGTCCGCCAGTGGTGTGCGGTTTTGCGGGGTGTAGCGCAGGGTCAGGCTGCGATCGCCACGGACCTTCACATTCCAGATCTGGATGTCGGGCTCCAGGTGACTGAGGTTGTACTGTTTGGCCAGGGCGGTGCGTACCTCGCGGTAGCCCACCTCGTCGTGGATGGCGCTGACCTCCAGGTAGTTCTTGCGATCGTCGTCGCGCACCTCGAACAGGCGGAACTGGCGCATCAGCCGCGGCGACAGGTACTGGGCGATGAAGCTCTCATCCTTGAAGTTGGCCATGGCGAAGTGGACCGCGTCGAGCCAGTCGGTGTCCACCAGGTCCGGGAACCACTCCCTGTCCTCCTCATCCGGGTTCTCGCAGATGCGGCGGATATCCTGGAACATGGCAAAGCCCAGGGCGTAGGGGTTGATGCCGCTGTAATAGGGGCTGTTGTAGGGGGGCTGGGCCACTACGTTGGTGTGGTTATGGAGGAACTCCAGCATGAAGCGGTCGGTGAGTTTGCCCTCGTCATACAGGTGATTGAGGATGGTGTAGTGCCAGAAGGTGGCCCAACCCTCGTTCATCACCTGGGTCTGTTTTTGCGGGTAGAAGTACTGGGAGATTTTGCGCACGATGCGGACCAGTTCGCGCTGCCAGGGCTCGAGCAGCGGCGCGTTTTTCTCAATGAAGTAGAGCAGGTTTTCCTGGGGATCCTTGGGGAAGCGCTGCTCTTCGTCGTCGTGCTCGGCGTGCTCCCGGCGGGGCAGGGTGCGCCACAGGTCGTTGACCTGGCTTTGCAGGTACTCCTCCCGCTCCTTCAATCGCTGTTTCTCCTCCCGCAGAGAGATCTCGCTGGGACGCTTGTAGCGATCGACCCCCAGGTTCATCAGGGCATGGCAGGAGTCGAGGATCTCCTCCACCGCGTCGATGCCTTGCTGCTCCTCGCACTGGGCGATGTAGTTCTTGGCAAACACCAGGTAGTCGATGATGGAATCGGCATCGGTCCAGGTCTTGAACAGGTAGTTGCCCTTGAAGAAGCTGTTGTGGCCGTAGCTGGCGTGGGCCATCACCAGCGCCTGCATGGTGATGGTGTTCTCCTCCATCAGGTAGGCGATGCAGGGGTTGGAGTTGATCACGATCTCGTAGGCCAGTCCCATCTGGCCACGTTTGTAGTGGCGATCGGTCTCGATGAACTTCTTACCGAATGACCAGTGGGAGTAGCCGATGGGCATCCCCACGCTGGCGTAGGCATCCATCATCTGCTCGGCGGTGATGATCTCAATCTGGTTAGGGTAGCTGTCCAGCCGGTAGTGCTCGGCGACGCGGGCAATCTCCTGCTGGTAGGCATCCAGCAGGGGAAAGGTCCAATCGGGTCCGTCCGGCAAGGGGTTGCGTTCACTCATGGTCACCTCCCTTCAGGCTATACGCTGTCTCGTCGACAGTTTCTTAGGCGTCACAGCTTGCACTGTTTGCATATCGTCTCCCTCAGGCCGCGTGCTGCTTCTTAAACAGTTCGCGGAACACCGGGTAGATGTCTTCTACCGAGCGGATGTGTTGCAGAGCAAAGTGGGGATGGACTTCGGCCAGGCTCTCGTACTCGCGCCACAGGGTCTGGTGGGCCCGGTTGGTGATCTCGATATAGGTGTAGTAGCGACACACCGGCAGGATCTTGTTGTTCAGCAGCTCGCGACACTGGGGCGAATCGTCGGCCCAGTTATCGCCGTCGGAGGCCTGCGCTGCGTAGATGTTCCACTCGTCCGAGGGGTAGCGATCCAGCTGAATCTCATGCATCAGCTTGAGGGCGCTGGAGACGATGGTGCCGCCGGTCTCCTGGCTGTAGAAGAACTCGTGCTCGTCCACCTCTTTGGCCTGGGTGTGGTGGCGAATAAACACCACGTCCAGCGACTTGTAGGTCCGGGTCAGGAACAGGTAAAGCAGGATGTAGAAGCGCTTGGCCATGTCCTTGGTGGCCTGGTCCATCGAGCCGGAGACGTCCATCAGGCAGAACATCACCGCCTTGGAGGTGGGCACCGGCCGCTTAACGAAGGCGTTGTAGCGCAGATCAAAGGTGTCGATAAAGGGCACCGCGTCGATCTTGCGTTTCAGCGCCGCGATCTCCTGCTCCAGCGATTGAATGGTGTCAGCGCAGGAGCCGGGGGTGTCGAGCAGTTGGCTCAGTTGCTGTTCCAACTCGCTCAACTGGCGACGCTTGCCGGCGGTCATGGCGGTGCGACGGGCCAGCGACTGGCGCAGCGAGCGGACGATGTGGATGTTGGCGGGTACCCCGTCGGTGGTCACCCCGGCCCGGAAGGTCTTGAATTCGACCATCTTGTCCAGGCTCTTGCGCTCCAGGTTGGGCAGCGCCAGGTCGTCAAACAGCAGATCCAGGTACTCGTCTTTGGAGATGTCGAAGACGAAATCGTCCTGACCCTCACCGGAGTTGGAGGCCTGGCCCTGGCCTGCGCCCTGGCCACCCCCGGAGGGCGGCCGCTCGATGCGATCGCCGGGGGTGAACTGGTCGTTGCCCGGATGCACACGCTGGCGATCGCCGCCGGCGCCGTGGTGGAACACAGGTTCGGAGATGTTCTTGGCGGGGATACTGATCTTCTCCCCGCTGTTGACATCGGTCACGCTGCGTTTGGTGACGGAGTCGGACACCGCTTTCTTGATCTGCTGCTTATAGCGTCGCAAGAAGCGCTGCCGATTTACCGTGCTCTTGCCCTTGGTGTTTAACCGTCGGTCGATAAAATGCGCCATACCCGGTCCTCCATAGGCAGATCAGCTGGATTTGCGTACCCGCAGGTACCACTCCGACAGCAGGCGAACCTGCTTGCGGGTGTAGCCTTTCTCCATCATCCGGTCGACAAAGTCGTCGTGCTTCTTCTGCTCGTCGGCGGAGGTCTTGGTATTGAAGGAGATCACCGGCAGCAGATCCTCGGTGTTGGAGAACATCTTCTTCTCGATCACCGAGCGCAGCTTCTCGTAGCTGGTCCAGTTGGGATTCTTGCCACTGTTGTTGGCCCGGGCCCGCAGGACGAAGTTGACGATCTCGTTACGGAAATCCTTGGGATTGCTGATCCCGGCGGGCTTCTCGATCTTCTCAAGCTCGGCATTGAGCGCGGCCCGGTCGAACAGCTGGCCGGTTTCCGGATCCCGGTACTCTTGGTCCTGGATCCAGAAATCCGCATAGGTCACGTAACGGTCAAAGATGTTCTGGCCGTACTCTGAATAACTCTCCAGGTAGGCGGTTTGGATCTCTTTCCCGATGAACTCGACGTATTTGGGGATCAGGTAACCCTTGAGATGCTCCAGGTACTTCTCCGCCATCTCGGTGGGGAACTGCTCGCGCTCGATCTGCTTCTCCAGCACGTAGAACAGGTGTACCGGGTTAGCCGCTACCTCGGAGTGATCAAAGTTGAATACCCGCGACAGGATCTTGAAGGCGAAGCGGGTAGAGAGGCCGTTCATGCCTTCGTCGACACCAGCAAAGTCCCGGTATTCCTGGTGGGATTTGGCCTTGGGATCGGTGTCTTTGAGGGTTTCGCCGTCGTAGACCCGCACCTTGGAGTAGATGGAGGAGTTCTCCGGATCCTTGAGCCGTGACAGCACACTGAACTGGGACAGGATCTTAAGGGTGCCCGGGGCACACTGGGCCTGGGACAGCTCGGAGTTGGACAGCAGTTTCTCGTAGATCTTCTGCTCTTCGGAGATCCGCAAGCAGTAGGGCACCTTGACGATGTAAACCCGGTCAAGGAAGGCCTCGTTGTTCTTGTTGTTGCGGAAGCTCTGCCACTCCGATTCGTTGGAGTGGGCCAGGATGATGCCGCTGTAGGGCAGGGCGGACAGGCCTTCGGTGCCGTTGTAGTTGCCCTCCTGAGTGGCGGTCAGCAGCGGGTGCAGCACCTTGATCGGCGCCTTGAACATCTCAACGAACTCCATCACCCCCTGGTTGGCCTTACACAGGGCACCGGAGTAGCTGTAGGCGTCGGCGTCGTCCTGGGCGAAGTGCTCCAGCTGGCGGATATCCACCTTGCCCACCAGTGAGGAGATATCCTGGTTGTTCTCGTCGCCCGGTTCGGTCTTGGCCACGGCTATCTGGTCGAGCACCGAGGGGTAGACCTTGGCCACGCGGAAGCGGGAGATGTCGCCGCCAAACTCGTGCAGCCGCTTGGCGGCCCAGGGAGACATCACGCTGCGCAGGTAGCGCTTGGGCACGCCGTACTCTTTGCTGAGGATCTCGCCGTCTTCATCCAGGTCGAACAGACACAGGGGGTGGTCGTTCACTGGGCTGCGTTTGCCGTCAGCGGTGAGCACGTAGATGGGCACCTTGCACATCAGTTGCTTGAGTTTTTCTGCCAGGGAGGACTTACCGCCGCCCACCGGGCCCAGCAGGTAGAGGATCTGCTTGGACTCTTCCAGCCCCTGGGCGGCGTGCTTGAGGTAGGAAACAATCTGTTCGATCGCCTCTTCCATGCCATAGAACTCGGAGAAGGCGGGGTATCGGGCGATCACCCGATTGCTGAAGATGCGAGAGAGGCGCGGTTCCAGCGCCGTATCGATCATCTCCGGCTCGCCAATGGCCATCAGCAAACGCTCTGACGCGGTGGCGTAGGCGCTGCGATCATTGCGGCACAATTCCAAGAAATCTTGCAGGCTATAGTCTTCGTCACGGGTCTGTTCGTAACGATGTTGATAATGCTCAAAGATGCTCATCTTGCCACCCCCTAATTCGAATATGGCTGCGACGACGGCCAGTGTCGGGATCAGCCCTCTAGCTAAGCGTAGACTGAAAACGTCTAATAGATTCAAGCAAAAAGGAAAATTCCGCTTAGTACCTGAGGGTTTTATCCGCCGGGTACCTGACACTTCTATATGAACACCAAAGAAGCGAGCCGTCCACTACTGCATTAGACCCACTTGTACGTGTTTAGCTTGCGCTCGGTTTCACCAAAGGCCGTATTTCCTGTGTGGATGGGCTGGTGGAGGGAAGGGGTACCTGAAAGGTAAGTCTGACCGTTATGGTGCGATAAAAAACAAAAAGGGCCCCGAGGGGCCCTTGTTCAATCCGGTTGGGATCAGCCAGCAAAGTTGGCGTTGACGAAGTCCCAGTTGACCAGGTTCCAGAACGCTTCCATGTAGTTCGGACGGGCGTTGCGGTAATCGATGTAGTAGGCGTGCTCCCATACATCCACGGTCAGCAGCGGGGTCACGTCGTCGGTCAGCGGGGTGGCGGCGTTGGAGGTGTTGACGATGGCTACGGAGCCGTCAGCCTTCTTCACCAGCCAGGTCCAGCCACTGCCGAAGTTGTTGATGGCGGAGTTGGTGAACTCGGTCTTGAACGCCTCGAAGGAGCCAAACGCTGCGTTGATGGCATCGGCGATGGCACCGTTGGCGTCGCCGCCGGCGTTAGGGGCCAGGCAGTGCCAGTAGAAGGTGTGGTTCCATACCTGGGCAGCGTTGTTGAAGATCCCGCCTTCGGAGCTCTTGATGATCTCTTCCAGGCTCTTGGAGGCCAGGTCAGTCCCTTCGATCAGACCGTTCAGTTTCACCACGTAGGTGTTGTGGTGCTTGCCGTAGTGGAACTCCAGGGTCTCGGCAGAGATATGGGGTTCCAGCGCATCCTTGGCGTAGGGCAGGGCGGGTAATTCAAAAGCCATTGCTCGTCTCCTTTACAGAGTGGGATAGTAAAAAAATGGAATTGCAGCTAACGCCCTCGACCTCGATATTTCGGCTCACAGTCGATAGCGATAACAGATCAGACTCAGTTTGTGCTGTGGCTCAGTTTACCCGACGTAAACGTGAGGCGCATCAACTTAGATCCCCGGATGCGCTTGATTGGCGAAAATTTTACCCGCACAAAAAATGGCGTTTTGTGGGAGCAGTCAAATGGCATAAAATGGCATTAACCGCATAAACAGAGAATTGTGAGTCAATGGAAACCATCGAGAAGATTAAGAGCCAGATTGAGCAGAACGCCATCATCCTGTACATGAAAGGCTCCCCCAAGCTGCCCAGCTGCGGCTTCTCCGCTCAGGCGGCCCAGGCGATGATGCAGTGTGGTGAGCAATTCGCTTACGTAGACATCCTGCAAAACCCGGACATCCGCGCCGAGCTGCCGGCTTACGCCAACTGGCCGACCTTCCCCCAGCTGTGGGTTGAAGGCGAGCTGGTCGGTGGCTGTGACATCATGATGGAGATGTTCCAGAAGGGTGAGCTGCAGTCCCTGGTGAAAGAAGCGGCGGCCCGCAACAAGGGCGAGCAGGAAGCCTAAGCGGCCCTGTAGAGAAAGCAAAACGGAGCCCAAGGGCTCCGTTTTTTGTTGTCGGCGTTTCGGGATTAGCCCCGACGCACTGCCTGCAGGTGCAGCATCTCGGTGGCCAGGGTCGCCCCGGCCAAGGCAGTAACGTCGGCATGGTCGTAGGCCGGTGCCACCTCCACCAGGTCCATGCCGACGATGTTCATTCCGGCCAGGCCACGCAAGATCTTCAGTGCCTTGTCGGTGCTGAGCCCACCGCACACCGGGGTACCGGTGCCCGGAGCAAAGGCCGGGTCCAGGCAATCGATGTCGAAGGTCAGGTAGACCGGCAGGTCACCCACCCGCTGGCGGATCTGCTCGACAATCTGGTCGGCGCCCAGATCGTTGGCCTGATCAGCGTGGACCACCTCAAACGGGTGGTTGCTGCGGTCGTAATCGGTGCGGATCCCCAGCTGGATCGAGTGGGCCGGATCGATCAATCCCTCCTTGGGGGCGTGATAGAACATGGTGCCATGGTCGAAGCGACTGCCGGCACTGTAGGTGTCGGTGTGGGCATCAAAGTGCACCAGCGCCATCGGACCGAAGTGCTTGGCATGAGCCCGCAGCAGCGGCAGGGTGACAAAATGATCGCCGCCGAAGGTCAGCAAGGTCTTACCCAGACCAAGCAGCCGGTCGGCGTGGTCGGTCAGGCCCTGCATCATCTGCTCGGCATCGCCGCAGTCAAACACCAGATCGCCGCAGTCCACCATCTTCAACCGCTCTTTGAGGACAAAGTCCCACGGGTAGCGGCGATCCTCCCAGGCCAGGTTGACCGACGCCTTGCGCAGGGCCTCCGGGCCTTGACGGGCGCCAGGCCGACCGGTGGTTGCCAGGTCGAACGGGACGCCGGTGATCACAAGATCAGCATCGCTGTCGTGGGGGGCAAACTGCAGCGGCGTGCGCAGGAAGCCAAAGGCGTTGGCGTACAGGGAGTAGTCGGGTTTGTCGGCAAGGGTGGACATAGAGCGCGTTTCAAATGGGGAAAGTGGCTATTGTCGCCCACCCCGGCGGTGTTGTCATCTGTCGGATAAGGCGCTGGATGGTGTTTGATCAGGATCCGACCATTGGACAGATCTCAGGCCAATGCCTAGGGTCAAAGAACACCTCAATTTGGGATACCGCGAGCCTATGCGCTGGATATTCTTCACCTTGCTGTTAGCTGGATGCTCAAGCCTGCCCCAACAAAATACCATGGTCACCCTGTCCGAGCAGGAGCTGACGCTTTCCCGTCACGCACCGCTCACCCGGGCTCTTAATCTGGACGATGAGGCGACCCTACTAACCCTGTTTCAGCCGACCCATCCGTTGGCGGACATCGAGCCGCTGCTGCAGGATGATCCCGCCTGGCAGGAGCTGACCCATGAGTGGGTAGCGGATCTGGTGCTGCACGGTCAAGAGGGCGAGTGGCACTATCGCGGCGCACATGCCCTGGGGCAGCAGGAGGCGGTGCGGCTGGAGTACCGACTGGTGCACGAAGATTTCAGCGTGGAGTATTTCTATTTCGATACCGAGCCGGGCACGCCGCTGGTCATCACTGACATGGGCAACCGCCTGTTCCAGCTCAGTCAGGTGGCGCTGATGGCCCAGCTGTATCAGCGCATGCTGATTAAGCACACCGTGGGGGACGAGGAGTTCGCCCACTTCTTCTCCCTGTTGGCACCCTACAACCGTGGCGAGCTGACCAGCGACGAGATGGTGTCGGTGTACGCCCAGCTCTCGGCTGAGATGCAGGACAATGTCCTGGTGCGGGATCTGTTGTTGCGGGCGTTGATGAGCGAGGGGGCTTATTGGTACTGGCGCATGCCCGAAACCTTGCGAGAAACCCTGCTTCAGTCCGACTACGCCTTACTGGAGGCTACCTTCTGTCTGCAGCAGGATGAGGAACGGTGTGACGGTCGCTACGCCCAGTTGGACCCGGACTTGCAGCAAGATGTGGCGCTGCAGACGGAGATGGGGATCCGCGCGCTGGAACGTAACGAGGTGGCCCGGGCGGAGCAGTTTTCCCGCAGTGCTTTGACGGCAGAGCCCAGCTTCTTCCCCACCTATTGGTTGCAGATGCAGCTGGGGATCGTCAATGGCGATCACAGCCAAGCGCTGGCGGGGCTGGATAAGCTGGTGCAGGAGTTTGATGTGCCGATCAACAAGCAGATGCTGACCCAGCTCTATCCCAACCAGGGTCAGGCCTTTCTTAAATCCGCCCAGTTCCGCCAGTGGGCGGAACAGTTCCCGGAGGAGTAGGCGGGCGGCCATCGCGACTGCCCGCCGAACGGCTTAGACGATGCGGGTGATCATCGCGTCCTGGCCGAAGCGCACCTTGGAGGCCTTGTCCAGGCTGTTGAAGTCCTCTTCGCTGCGTTGGCCCACCACGGCGGCCACTACCGAGGTCAGTCCCTTGGCCTTGAGATCCAGTACCTGATCCATCTGCTCCGGCAGGAAGCCCTCCACCGGGCAGCTGTCCAGATCCAGCAGGGCGCAGGAGAGCAGGAACTGGCCAAACACCAGGTAAACCTGGCGCTTCATCCACTCCAGTCGCTGTTCTTCGGTCATGGTGTTGACGTAGTTGGTCATCATGGCAACACGCTGCTCATTGACCTCGGTACCCCGAACCTGGGCCACCAGGGCCTCAATCTCACGCACCTCGGCTTCACCAAACTGGGTTTTGGCACAGAACAGGAACAGGTGAGAGCCGTCGTTGAACTTGGGTGCATTGGCTTCCCAAGCGGCCTTCGCCATCTTGGCTTTCTGCTCAGCGTCGGTTACCAGGTAGAGGTGCCAGGGCTGACTGTTGATGGAGGTAGGCGCCAGGCACAGGGTATCGAGCAGGGCCTGGATCTTCTCCTCCTGGGCATTGCCCTGGGGATTGAAGACCTTGGTGGAGTAGCGCTGTTCCAGCGCGGTTTGGAGGGTTTGGATCATGACGACCTCTTGAAATCCATGCAAATATAGAACGAGCGCAAGGATCGCCAGCGGACTAACCTTGTGCAAGCCACCGCGTGCTTCTGGCCGTGATTGAGCTCACATATCCTGCAAAAGGTGTCATATGAAACAGTGGGTTATTCCATTCAGCCTGATCTTGGGACTGGTTGGCGGCTGCGCCGAGTCTCCAACCGAGACCACCGCCAACCCGGTTGCCGCTACAAGCGACGCCATTGAACCTCATACCACCCTGGTGATGGAGTGTGCCCAGCACAGCTTTGTGGTGGATTTGAAGGGCGAGCAGGCCTGGCTGTTCCTGCCAGAGCAAACCCTGGCATTGAACCAGGTGGTCAGTGCCTCCGGCAGCCGTTACCAGGGCGAGGGGGTGACACTGTGGCTGAAAGGCGAGGAGGGGCGACTGGAAGGGGCGTTGGGGGATCCCAGTGATTGCCGAAACAACCGCGCCAAGGCGCAATGGGAGCAGGCCAAGCTCAGTGGCGCCGATTTTCGGGGCCTGGGCCAGGAGCCGCCCTGGATCCTGGAGATCTACCCCGACCAGGTGCGCTTCTGGCAAGGCTACGAACGAACGCCAGTGCCGTTGGTGCTGGTGGAACGGACCCAGCTTGCGGATCGCACCCGCTACCAGTTGCAGCAACAGGGCGAGACCTGGTGGCTGGAGCTGAGCCCCGGACCATGTGCCGACAGCATGAGCGGGGAGCCGTTTGAGACCAAGATCCGACTGGAGCAACCACAACGCACCCTTTTGGGCTGTGGCCGGGCACTGCATTAGGGCCCGGACGTTACCCGGTGGTGAAAGCAGTAAGCCACGGTTGTTGAAGAAGTTCCTACCAATACCGAGTTGAAATGTACACCTTTGTGTACAAAATCTTTCACTGGCGAAAACTAATGTTTCGCGTTAGTGTTGACTGCGTGCATAGGTTGTGACCCGGTTACCGCCGCGCTGAACAGGCCCATGCGCACCGACCTCTTAACTCTTTAGGCTACGAATAAGCCCTAATCACGTTGGCTTTGGAGGCTACATGGAACAGTTATCCGGCGCGGACATGATCGTCCGGTCGCTGATCGATCAAGGCGTGAAACACATCTTCGGCTACCCTGGTGGCTCCGTTCTCGATATCTACGATGCCCTGCATGAAAAAAGCCACATAGAGCACGTGCTGGTGCGCCATGAGCAGGCCGCCGTGCACATGGCCGATGGCTATGCCCGGGCCACGGGTGACGTCGGGGTGGTGCTGGTCACCTCTGGCCCCGGTGCCACCAATGCCATCACCGGGATCGCCACCGCCTACTACGATTCGGTGCCGCTGGTGGTGCTGTCTGGCCAGGTGATGTCCAACCTGATCGGCAACGATGCCTTCCAGGAGTGCGACATGGTGGGGATCTCCCGCCCGGTGGTGAAGCACAGCTTCCTGGTGCAGAACACCGAAGATATCCCCGAGATCATCAAAAAGGCCTTTTACCTTGCCGCCAGTGGCCGACCGGGGCCGGTGGTGGTCGACCTGCCCAAGGATCGCCTCAACCCCGCCATCACCTTTCCCTACCACTACCCGGAAGCGATTAAGCTGCGCTCCTACAACCCGACCCAGCAGGGCCACAAGGGCCAGATCAAGCGCGGCCTGCAGGCGCTGATGGCGGCGAAGAAGCCGGTGTTATACGTGGGCGGCGGGGCGATCACCGCCGGGGCGGAAACCCAGTTGCGCAGCCTGGCGGAGCAGCTGGATCTGCCGGTGGTCTCGACCCTGATGGGGCTGGGTGCCTTTCCCGGTAGCCATCGCCAATCCCTGGGGATGCTGGGGATGCACGGCACCTACGAAGCCAACATGGCGATGCATAACGCGGATCTGATCTTTGGTGTCGGCGTGCGCTTTGATGACCGCACCACCAACAACCTGGCCAAGTACTGCCCCGATGCCACCATCCTGCACATCGACATCGATCCCTCCTCCATCTCCAAAACGGTCAATGCCGACATCCCCATCGTGGGGTCCGCCGAGCTGGTGCTCGACAGCATGCTGGCGATGCTGGAGGCCAAGGAGTCGGATCAGCCCGACAACCCATTGGCGGCCTGGTGGGATGACATCGGTGGCTGGCGCTCGCGCCACTGCCTGGCTTACGAAGAGCAAGCGGACAAGATCAAACCGCAGCAGGTGATTGAGGTGCTGCATCGCCTGACCAATGGCGATGCCTATGTGTCCTCCGACGTGGGCCAGCACCAGATGTTCGCCGCGCTCTACTACCCATTCGATAAGCCGCGGCGCTGGATCAACTCCGGTGGCCTCGGCACCATGGGCTTTGGTCTGCCTGCCGCCATGGGGGTCAAGTTTGCCCTGCCTGAGGCCCAGGTGGTCTGTGTCACCGGTGATGGCAGCATCCAGATGAACATCCAGGAGCTCTCTACCGCACTGCAGTACGATATCCCGGTGAAGATCATCAACCTCAACAACCGCTTCCTCGGCATGGTGAAGCAGTGGCAGGACATGATCTACCAGGGCCGCCACAGCCACTCCTACATGGACTCGGTACCGGACTTTGCCGCCATTGCCGAGGCCTATGGCCATGTGGGGATCCGCATTGAACACCCGGACGATCTGGAGGCGGGGCTTTCCAAGGCCCTGGCGATGGAGGACCGGCTGGTGTTTGTCGACATCAACGTGGATGAAACGGAACACGTCTACCCCATGCTGGTGCGGGGCGGTTCCATGGGTGAGATGTGGTTGAGCAAGACGGAGCGGACCTGACCATGCAAAGAAACATTCTCTCTATCTTGTTGGAAAACGAGTCCGGGGCGCTGTCCCGGGTGGTGGGTCTGTTCGCCCAGCGCGGCTACAACATCGAGTCGTTGACCGTGGCACCCACCGACGATCCCACCCTTTCCCGTCTGACCATCACCACCTCGGTGACTGATCAGGCCACCTGCGAGCAGGTGGAGAAGCAGCTGCATAAGTTGATCGACGTGCTCAAGGTTAACAACCTGTCCGAAGCCAGCCACATCGAGCGGGAACTGATGCTGGTAAAGGCACGGGCCCAGGGCGCGGTGCGGGCCGAGGTGAAGCGGATGGCCGACATATTCCGTGGCCAGGTGGTGGACGTTACTGGCAGCCAGTACACGGTGCAATTGTCCGGCACCAGCGACAAGCTCGATAGCTTCCTGTCAGCGCTGGCGGAGGTCACTGAGATCATCGAGGTGGCTCGAAGCGGCGTGGTCGGGGTGGCCCGAGGGGAGCGCTCCCTGCGCGCCTAATCGGGCAAGCCAACTAACAAAACGCCGCCCTTGGGCGGCGTTTTTTGTGCCGTTTCACCTGGCCGTCAGTCGCCAGGATTACCCACCGTCGTGTCTTCGGCCTGCTGGACCCAGCGCTGGGCCTCGCGCCCGGTCAGCGCCTGCAGAAAGGCCACCAGCTGGCGCTGCTCCTCGGCACTGAGGTGCAGCGGCATCACCCGGGGGTTCTTGTCCGCCACCGGCCCACCCCCTGCGTTATAGAAGGCCACCACCGCCGCCAGGGTCGGCAGCGAGCCGTCGTGCATGTAAGGCGGGGTCAGTGCCACGTTGCGCAGCCCCGGGGTGCGAAACTTACCCTGATCGGCTGGCTCGCCGGTCACCTCGGCCCGACCCAAATCTGCTCGGGCAGCACCGCCGACGTTGACCAGTGCCCCCAGTTGGGTCTGGCTGCCATCAGGAAACTGTACCGGGCGTTGGTCTCGCTGGGGCGCGCCGGCGCCGGTGCGGTGGTAGTGATGATCCGTCATCAACCCGTCAGCGGATTGCAGCGGGTGGCAGGCGTAGCAACCGGCCTTGCCACCAAACAGCACCAGGCCCTGGCGGGCTTCGTCGGAGAGCGCGTCCACCTCGCCATTCATCCAGCGCTGCCAGGGGCTGTCCATCGCCACCAGGCTGCGCTGATAGGCTGCCAGCGCCTCGCCCAGCCTCTGGGCGGTGACCGGGCCGGCAAAGGCCTCTTCAAAGCGGGCTTGATACTCGGGCAGTGCGGCCAGACGGTCAACCACCGCTTCTCGACTGGGGTTGGCCATCTCGTTGGGATCCAGCAGCGGCCCCCAGATCTGCGCTTCCAAGTCCTCCTCCCGCCCATCCCAGAACAGCGCTGGCAACGAGCCCACGTTGAGCAGGGTGGGGGCATTGCGCCGACCAGCGCGTCCGGCAACGCCCACCGCAGTCTCCATCTGGTGGTGGGTAAAGCCCATGGCGGGGACATGGCAGTTGGCGCAGGAGAGGGTGCCGTTGACTGACAGGCGACGATCCAGAAAAAGCAGACGACCGAGCTCAATCCGGAGCGGATCCGCCGCAGCGTTAATAGTGCTGGCCGACGTGGTCGGTGGCGTGAGTGGGGCCAAGGTAAGGAGCGGCAGCGTCACCAACAGCTGCCAGGCCCATAGTGGTGCGTTCATGGCCAAAGTGTAGCCCCGCAGAGGGGCCAACTATACTGGCCCTGATGCAAGCCACGGGAGCGTTCAACATGGTTAATGTTCAACGAGGGCTGCTGCTCGGTGCCGCGCTGATGGCACCGGCCATGGCCGATGAAACCTGCATGTCCCCCTACATGGCCAAGATCGTCGGTCAGGAGGATGTGCTCTACGTCTGGACCCTGGGGGTAGAGGGGATTGGCGACGGTGAGGACAAGCTGGTCACGGTGGATGTGAATCCCGACTCTGACCGCTTTGGTCAGGTGATCCATCAGGTCTCGGTGGGCGGGCGGAACGAGGCCCACCACAGCGGCTTTACCGACGACAGACGCTATCTCTGGGCCAGTGGCCTGGACAGCTCCAAGATCTTTATCTTCGATGTCCATAGCGATCCGGCCAAGCCCCGTCTGCACAAGGTGATCGAGGATTTCGTTAAGGCGTCTGGCGGGGTGGTTGGCCCCCACACCAACTATGCCCTGCCGGGGCGGATGATGCTCACCGGTCTGTCCAACGACCGCGATCATGGCGGCCAGACTGGCATGGTGGAGTACAGCAACCAGGGAGACTACGTTGCCACCCACTGGATGCCCAAAGAGGGTGCCCTCAACGGCGCCAACAAGACCGGGCAATTTGCTGATGGCTATGGCTACGATGTGCGGGTGCTGCCCCGGCGCAACGCCATGTTCACCTCCTCCTTTACCGGCTGGAACAACTACATGATGGGGTTGGGCAAGATGATGGCCGATCCGGAGGCGATGAAGCAGTTTGGCAACACCGTGGTGGTGTGGGATCTGCACACTCGGCAACCCAAGACCATCCTGGATGTGCCCGGTGCGCCGTTGGAGCTGCGCTGTGCCTGGGGCGCCCAGAACAACTACTGCTTCACCACCACGGCGCTGACCTCCAAGCTGTGGCTTATCTATGAGCAGGATGGCAAGTGGCAGGCCCAGGCGGTGGCGGACATTGGCGATGCCAGCAAGATCCCGCTGCCGGTGGATATCTCCATCAGCGCCGATGACAACCACCTATGGGTCAACACATGGAACGATGGCCTCACCCGATTGTTCGACATCTCCGATCCCTTTGCCCCCAAGCAGGTACTGAGCGAAAAGATCGGCGGCCAGGTGAATATGGTGTCGCAAAGCTGGGACGGTGAACGGCTCTATTACTCGTCGTCGCTGCTGGCCAACTGGGACAAGACCGAAGGGGAAGATCTGCAGTACGTCAAAGGCTACCGCTGGGATGGTAAGGCGCTGGAGCAGACCTTCTCACTGGACTTCCACCAGGCGGAGCTGGGCAGTCCGCACCAGATGCGAATGGGGGCTTTTGCACTTTATGGCCAGCGCCCCGATTCGCCATCTGGCAGCCCGACAGTGAGTCGCTGAGTCATTGAGTTGATAAGCAGATGAATCGAGCATTGGCGTTTGCGAAGGCGATTGCGACTGTGATTGTGACTGCGGCTGCGATCGCGACTGTATTAGCGCTTTGCCTGCTGCCGCTGAGGCTTGGGGCTGAGGAGGATCCCCACGCCCAGCACCGGGAACTTCCGGCAGATGCGCCCGCCTACCAGGGACTGGGCTACACCTTGCCTGCGGCGGGCAGCTACCGCTTACCCCCCATCCATGGGGCAAAGGATGGCGAGGTGCTACTCAGCACTGGCGAGCCGGCGCAGCTGTTCTCGCTCTACCAGGGCCACTACGTGGTGCTGAGCTTTATCTACACCCGCTGTCCGGATCCCAACGCCTGCCCCCTGGCCAGCTTTGTGCTGTCGCGGCTGCAACTGAAGCTGGCACAACAGCCAGAGTTGGCAGCACAGGTGCGCCTGATCACCCTAAGCTTTGATCCCCAGTTCGACAGCCCAGCCACCATGGCAGCGTATGGCCAACGCTTTAACCGGCCAGGGGCACCACAATGGCTGTTTGCCACCACCTCCGGAGCGGAGCAGCTGGCCCCGATCCTCGAAGACTACAACCAGTGGGTGCTGGCGGAGTATGACCAGCAGGGCAACCCCACTGGCATGTTGTCGCACCTGCTGCGGGTCTACCTGATTGACCCGCAGCGGCAAGTGCGCAATATCTACAGCACCGGCTTCTTGCACGCGGATGTGGTGCTCAACGATTTAGGGACCCTGGTGCTGGAATCCCAGGCGGCTCGGTAAGGGCAGGGGGCGTCGGCATCACCAAGCGGAGCACCTGGCCGCGACGCAGGATCTGAATATCCATTGCCAGTGCGTTACTGCGAGGCAGAGATCGGGCGGGCCTGGGTAGGTAATGCGGCTGACCGGCCACGGCGAGCACAATATCCCCCGGCTGCAGTTGACTCATACTGTCCAGCCCGGTTGTCGGCAGAGGCAGCAAGCGGGGAAAGCCTAGCTGCCAGTGAAGCGGGGAGACCAGGGGCAGGGGGCGGCGCTGACGCCACATCCGATCGGTTTCACTCTGTGCTGCCCAAAGCGCGGCAGATAGGCCCTTGGCCTTATCGGCCAGGGACTGCGTGGTGGTTAGTGCCCGGTCGGGCAAGGGTAGGGGCTCCGTAGGGTGGGGTTTGAGGCTTAACCCCACCAGACCTGCCAAGACCAATCCCGGCAAGAGAGTAAACAACCAAGGCTTCATCCGTGAATCCATGTATGGGGGCGGCGACCTTGCTGCCCCATCCTGCTCTAAAGGCTAGCTAAGGCTGACGGCTCTGCAAGCCTTGGGTTTCTCCCTTCCCCCCTCCCCGAGGCCCGCAAACGAACCGGGTCACTAACTGGTAGAGGACTCGACCGCTCAGGAGCGTTCGGCCGTCGTTGCCGGATGACGCTGCCGTTGCCAGACGATCACCACGGCCGCTCCCAGCATCTGTAGGGCCCCAAACAGTAGCAGGGTAAACAGCACCTGATCCCCCAACATGCTGGCCAGGCTGGCGGGAAACAGCAGGGTCTTTAGCAGGATACCCAAGTTGATGTTGCGCACCAGCACCTCTAGCTGAATGGCGGTGCCATCGGCCTGAGGAAGACGCAGGAGGAGAGTGATTACCGCCGCCATTGCCCAGAGCAGCAAGGTATACAGCACCACCAGACCGACATTGGCCATTCCGAAGGCGTTGATGTCCAGGCGGCCGGCCAGGGCGGAGCCCAGTACGATCGCCGCCAGGCCCAATAGCGAGGCGCGGATCGACCAGCGGGAAAGGCCCGGGGCGATCTTGGGAAAGAAGTGGAAACAGGCCATGCCCAGCGCCAGGGGCAGCAACAGGGTCAGCAGGATCTCCCGCATGATCTGCGCCGTGGGCATGGTGAAGGCCAAGGGCATATGACTGGCTGCCAGCCACTGCAGCACCAGAGGCGTGGTGGCCAGGCAGATCAGGGTAGTGATCACCGTAATGGCAATGGACAGGGCGATGTTGCCGCGAGCCAACAGAGTGAAGATGTTAGAGGTGGTACCGCCGGGGATGGCGGCGATCACGGCGATGCCGATGGCCACCCCGGCGCTGGGGGAGAGGCCCCAGATAAAAGCGAAGGTTAACAGTGGGACCATCAAAAGTTGCAAAGCCAGGCCCACGCCGACGGCCTTGGGTTGTTGCAGCAGACGGCCGAAGTCGGCCAGGGTCAGAGTGGCTCCCATGCCCAACATGGCACAGACCAATTGAAATACAGCAACGCCGTATTCATGCTCTAGGTATAACTCGACCATCAAAGCTCCCGGATCCGATTAGGAAGGCATCTGCCGTCAGTGCTTGTGGCTTAACCTAGTGCAGTACGTATTTATAAACAATCACTTATAGCTCCAACGGGGTTGCTGGCGATGGCCAGTGTTTGGACTTGAGCTGGACCGCACCTGCTCCATGCTTCTCTCCGAAGGGCCCGGCCCGTTGTTTATTCTCCTGACGAGCTACTCTGTCCACTTAACTCCGACATAGCCGTCTCTATAATATAGAGCGACGTTATCTTTGTCTCTCAACAGGGACTTGAAATCACTTGGGAAGTCACCATTTATGTCAAATGTTCTTAGGTATCCACCTCCGCACTTATGCGTACCATCGTCAGTTATTTGATCCATAAAGTGATGATATCTTTCATCTGCTAGACCAGAGTAGCCTAATGCACCTATATATTCCTCAACCCCGCCCAGGGGTAGAATCGTATCGTAATAATGAACGTTTTCACCATTGACACTTTCTATTTCGAAATCACATGGCTTCTTAAATAGAAACAGGTATCTTAGGTTGAATATTCTATTCTTTCTGGTTTGGAGTACTTTACCTCAGGCATTCTAGGCACATATATCAATATCAAACAAAGTAGAAATCCAGTCACTAGCGAAGACAATGATGCAAAAATTGATTTTATGCTCACCGTATATCCTTTGATATCTATAACGCCTAAAGCAGCGTCGCACGTTAGCGCGTCCAGCCCGAAGGGCGATGCTGCCTTTGCTTGTTAGCTGCACGCCGTATACCTCGGGAGAATGCATACAGTGAAGACAGCAGCTCTTGATATTTACTGTTTATTTCTTCGTGGTTTAGCTTCCATTGGAACTTGCCATGTTGATCTGTAGTTTGACCTAGAACCAGATCATTAAGACTACCCATGCCGCCGCTACCTGAAAGTATGATTTCGGCACAGCGACGGTATTCGCCGTTATCAAAGGCGACCAAGGCTCTTTGAAAGAACTGTGACCATCGAGTATCGTCTTCTTCAAGCAGCTCAATCATCTGAATCAAATCTTTTCTAGTTTGACCGTACATGGCTTCCTTAAGGCAGCTAACGCCAGTAACATCGGGCCGGCCCGGCGAGTGAAACGAGCATTCTGATTACTCTTGTTACGATGCTTAATCACCAACCAATCAACTCTTCCGATAGTTGCTCAACTATATTGGTAATGAAATGCTTATCTGAGGACATTACGGAAAGGCATAGCTCATCGTTACATACGGAATACAAACTCACCTCATGTCCAGCCAAGCTCAACACGACAACATTATGAGCAAATTTATCTATTACCCTTTCTTCGTGTCTCAAGTATTCCATGTTGCCATCACTATCAGATGATTGAGAACTGATAACGTTACTAATGCCTACTTTATTATCTGACTTTGTGTGGAAACCTACAGTATTTCTAGTGTAATCATTCGTAGGACAACTATAGCTAAAATCATCTGAGGCCCGAACAACCAACTTACAGTTATCTGGAATCTCGATTGAATTAGCAAACACATTTACTTCAGCCGAGTTCGACAAAGGTACATAAAGAGTTAGTAACAGCAATAACCTTGATAGTTGCACTACTGTCTCCTGATGGCATCGTAACGCCCCCAACAGGGGCCGAGCGTAGCGAGATCCCGCGCACGCAGTGCGCATTTCTGATTGGGCCTGTTAACTGTCGCTATTTGCAATGCGCTCAACCTCTATCCAGTTCAACACTGTCTTCATAAAGCCCCAGGACTTTGAAGCAGACTGTAGCCAGCTATAGTCCTGGATAGTCATACCCAGATAAATCCCTATCAAAAGGACAAAGATGGGCTTGCCGCCCGAGAAATAGAAAAACGCAGCGCAGGCTACAACTAGAAACAGGCGAAGCATCATTCGTCGCTTCATAGAAGCAAAGCCACTGGCGATACTTACACCCTTCTCTCGCTGATTCAGTAAGTGTCTTGCTTCATGTGATTTATTCATGTGTCTGTACAGTTAACGCCCCAAGCAAGGGCCGACTGTAAGGAGGTCCCGCCCCGAAGGGGCAAATTGCCTTGGCTTGTTAGGCAACACACCGGCCCTACTTAGTAAATGTTTTAGATAAAACCTTTCCACTCTTCTCATCTATGATGCAGTCGTAGCACATAAAATTGAAGACATGGAGTTTGCCATTAGTAGATGATATGTGAGTGTAGCAATCCGTATCGCCTCCTCCAATATCTTCAATTACCCAAATTAGCTCACCGTTGCTGTCGAATGCTTCAACATTTCGAGCAGGTCTTCCCCTTGGGTAATCCATCCAGTTATAGAGCTTGAGCACGATATCTTTATGGGTAACAACTAATGGGAATTCCATAGGTATGCCTAACAGTTAATTATGTGGAATTTCCACTTTCCCCGTCACCCGGTTAAGTCTCTGTATGAGCGGTAAAACTTTGACCAAGCTAGCAAGCGAAACGCGTTGAATCAACGAGTTACCGCGTTCTAACCAGTGTTCTTCTGGTGAAACAGAGAAGTCTGGGGGTGAAAGGGAGCCTCGAGACGTAAGACTCCCATTAGCGCCATAGCGTTCTGTACCGCATGAGAGCGAATCACTTGCTCAACTCTCAGGAGCCAACTTGGCGGTGAGGATATGGTCTCGCCACTGGCCGTTGATCTTGAGGTAGCGCCGGGCGTAGCCCTCCCTTTCAAAGCCCAATCGCCGCAACAGCGCGGCACTGCGCTGGTTCTCCGGCAGGTAATTGGCCATCACCCGGTTCAGTCCTTGTTGCTCGAAGGCGTAGGCGAGGGCGGCTTGCAGGGCCTCGCTCATCAGTCCTTTTCCCTGGCATTGCTGATCCAGGGCATAGCCGAGGTGACAGGCCTGAAAGGGGCCACGGATCAGGTTGTCGAAGTTACACACCCCAATCAGTCGTTGTCGGTCCGGGGTGAGCACCACCCAGCGCAGGGCCCGTCCCTGCTCAAAGGCCAAAGTGGCCTGCTCCAGCCGGGCTTGGCACCCCGCCAGGCTATCGAACCCCTGGGGACGTAGCGGCTCCCAGGGGGCCAGGTGTTCCCGGTTGCGCTCCAGGTAATCCCGCATCCTAGCCGCATGTTGCGCCTGGCCTATCTCGAGGCGCAGTCGTGCCGTGGTCAACAGCGGCAGTCTAGGGGCGTTTGGCATGGTGTCCGTCTCCGGGCAGGTGAGGATGACTTTGTCGAATATCTTCAGCCTATCAATGAGTTATCGCCAAGAGAAGGGGGCCTGCTCAGTTCCTGAACTGTTTTGGTCGCCTTATCGCAGGGACTCCAGATGAATGACGTAGGAACAGAGGATGGCGAAAACGTGGTGGCTGGCAGCCGCGCTCTCTTTCGGGCTGACAGGCTGCGGCAATGCCGAGCAGCAACGACTGGCCATGGCGGTAACCCAGGGCGATTTGGTGGCGATCCAGGCCTCGGAGCTGAGCGGCAGTGAGGTGCTCAATGCGGCCGGTGAGACCGGCCTGCACCTGGCGGTGCAGCAGGGCAACGCTGAGGCGCTGCAGTTGCTGATGGCGACCAGCCATAACCTGGACCGTGCCGATGCCGCCGGGCGCACCCCGCTGGCCCTGGCGCTGCAGTCCCAGGTTGAGCTGGTGATCCCGCTGCTGCAAAACGGCGCCGATCCTTATGCCGGCGTGGCCCCTCATGGCACGATGGCGTTGGGGCTGGCCCACAGGGATGCTCGGATCCAGAGCTGGTTTGCCCAGCGACGGGCGCAGGATGAGCCGCGCCACCAGGCCGCGTTAACGGCCCTGCTGGCAGGGGATATTGATGCCCTTGAAGTGCTTCGCACTGAGGGGCTGCAGCTGGACAGCACCGACTTACATGGCGCCAGCTGGCTGCATCGGACGGTGCAGGCGCAGCAGGCCGCGTCGCTGGACTGGTTGCTGAAGCAGGGGGCGGATCCGACCCAAACGGATCACAAAGACCGGGTGCCACTGGTGCTGGCACTGAGTCAAAGCGATAACCTCAAGCGCGACCCCCTGCTCAAGACATTTCGACGTCACCCCGCCACCCTGGAGGCTCCAAATCAACAAGGTCAGACTCCTCTGATGGTGGCTGCTGAGCTGAATGACGGTGCCGAGGCACTGCGCTGGGCCAACTGGCTGCTGGATTCCAAGGTGGCGCTTTCGGCCCGGGACCGCGGCGGCCAAACCGCTCTCCATCTTGCTCTTGAGAACAATCATCACCAGTTGGCCGGCCGGTTGCTGGCCAAAGGGGCGCAGGTCAATCCGGCGGACCGGCTGGGCCAAACCCCGCTGCTGGCCGCGTTGGCCGCCCACCGACTGGACGATGGGCTGATCAGCAAGCTGATCCGCCAGACCCAGGCGCTGGATCAACAAAACTACCAGGGCCAGACCGCCCTGGCGTTGGCGGTAAGCCGCAGTCGCCCGGACTGGGTCGCGCAGTTACTGCAGCGGGGCGCCAACCCAGCGATCGGCAGTCGCGATCTGAGCCTGCTGCACCTGGCCGCACAGGGGCTGGACCCGGAACTGGGCCACGCCGGCAGCGACTGGAAGAACCGCGAGGTGGTAGCCCAGCTGGCCGGCCGAGGCCTGGCGCTGGATGCCCAGACCCACGACGGCTTCAGCCCCCTGATGCTGGCGGTACAGCACCGCTATCCGGAAACCGCCAAGCAGCTGCTGCAGCTGGGCGCCGATCCTAACCTCATCAGCCGCTATGACGTTACCGCCCTGAAACGGGCACTAGAGCTGCAGCAGGATGATCTGGCCCTGGCGTTGCTTGAGCAGGGCGCCGATCCCAACCTGGCCGGTTCACAGCAGGTTACCGCGCTGCATGTGCTGGCACAGAGCAGCGATCTGCCTGCCGCAGACACCGAGCAGCTGATCTCAGCGTTGGTGGCGGCGGGGGCGGACCCCAATGCCACCACCCGGCCGCAACGATTCACCCCACTGCACCTGGCGGTCTATGGCCGTAATGCGGTGATGGTGGAGAGTCTGCTGGTGCAGGGGGCGGATCCCCACCAGCGGGATGCAGATGGTCACAGCGCGTTGGCGCTGGCCCAACGCCAGGGCAACGAGGCCCTGCTGGCGCTGCTGCAAAACGCTGCCATTGTAGCGATGCAGTGAGGGAATAGGCCGGGCTGAGCCCGGTCAATGCGCCAAAGGTCGGATCTACTTCCGTGGCCCAAGGCCGTATCTTGTTGTTCCATCCAGGGAGGGAAGGGACGATGAGTGACAGGTTGAAGCGCTGGTGGCTGGGCTTGCCCGCCCATGAGCGCTCACCCCTGAAGGTGCTGGCGGCGATCCTGGCTGGGATCGCGCTGATGGTGCTGGGGGTTGAGCTGGGGATGGCCCTGAACTAAAAAAAACGCCGCTGAACTCAGCGGCGTTTTTTGTTGCTTGCTAATCAGGCTGCCTGCAGTCGGGCGGCGCACACCTTGAATTCGGGGATCTTGGCATCCGGGTCCAGGGCGGCGTGAGTCAGCACGTTGGCCGCAGCCTCAGCGAAGTGGAACGGCACGAACACCAGCCCCTGCTGCATCCGCTTGGTGATGAACACCGGCAGCTGGATCTCGCCGCGGCGAGTCGCCAGCTTGGCCATCTGGCCGTTGTGCAGGCCCAACGCCTGGGCGTCGTCTACCGAGATCACCACCACCGGCTGAGCCATCTCATCCAGTCCCGGGGTCTTGCGACTCATGGTACCGGTATGGAACTGGGCCAGCTGACGGCCGGTGGACAACACCAGCGGATACTCGTCACAGGGCAGCTCGGCGCTGGCCCGGTAGGGCACGGCGGCGAAACAGGCCTGACCGATCTTCAAAAACTCCGATTGGTGCAGGATGGGGGTACCCGGGTGGCTCGGATCCGGGCAAGGCCATTGCAGGCTCTCCTGCTCGGTACGATCCCAGCGGATGCCGCCGTAGCTCGGGGTGACCTTGCAGATCTCCTCGGTGATCGCCGCAGTGTCGGAGAAGGCCCAGCTCTGACCCATGGTCGCCGCTACCTGCTGCAGGATCCACCAGTCTGGTTTGGCCTGACCCGGTGCAGTCAGGGCCGGACGCAGGCGCTGAACCCGACGCTCGGTGTTGGTGAAGTGGCCCTCTTTCTCCGCGTAGGCGAAGGCCGGCAGCACCACGTCCGCCAACTTGGCGGTTTCGGTGAGGAAGATGTCCTGTACGACCAAGAACTCCAGCTGGTCGAACGCCGCCAACACGTGGTGCTGATCCGGATCGGACAACACCGGGTTTTCGCCCATCACGTAGAGCCCTTTCAGCTGCCCCTCGGCCATGGCATCCACCATCTCGGTCAGCTTCAGACCCGGCTCGGCGGACAGGGCGGTTTGCCAGTGACGCTCGAACCGCTCGGTGACCTCGGCATTGGGCAGCTTCTGGTAGCCCGGCAGGTAGTTGGGCAGGGCGCCCATGTCACAGGCCCCCTGGACGTTGCTCTGACCGCGCAGCGGGTTGAGGCCGCCGCCACGGATACCGATGTTACCCAGCATCAGCTGCAGGTTGGCCAGGGAGCGGACGTTGTTGGTGCCGTTACTGTGTTGGGTGATCCCCATGGCGTAGTAGATGGCGGTGCGCTCGGCCTGACCCAGCATGCGGGCCAGGGTTTGCAGGGTCTCAGTGTCGACACCGGTGACGGCGGCGACGTTGTCCAGCTGGTACTCATCCCGCATCAGCTCGGCTTGCAGCTGGTCAAAGTCCTCGGTGCGCTGGTCGATGTAGTGCTGATCCTGCCAGCCGTTCTCCAGGATCAATCGCATCAGGCCGTTGAGCAGCATCACGTCGGTGCCGGGGCGCTGGGCCACGTACAGCTCGGCGTGGTTGGCCATGTCGATCTGGCGCGGATCAATCACCACCAGGCGGGCACTGCCCTGGGACACCACCTGCTTGAGGCGGCTGGCGATGATCGGGTGGGCGTTGCTGGTGTCGGAGCCGATCACCACAATCAGATCGGAATCGGCGATGCTATCCAGATCGTTGGTCATGGCGCCGCTGCCGACCGCCGGCTCCATGCCGGTCACCGTGGTGGCGTGGCACAAGCGGGCACAGTGGTCGACGTTGTTGCTGCCCAACGCGGTGCGGACAAACTTCTGGAACACGTAGTTGTCTTCGTTGGTGGTCTTGGCAGAGGAGAGCCCCGCCAGGGCCTGACCACCGTGCTGGGCCTTAAGCTGACCCATGCGCTCCGCCACCAGGGCGATCGCTTCCTGCCAGCCGGCAGGCTGCAGCTCGCCGTTACGGCGGATCAGCGGCTGGGTCAGGCGGGCCTGATCGCCCAGGAAGTCAAAGCCGAAGCGGCCCTTGACGCACAGCATACCCTGGTTGACCGGTGAGCCTTCGACGCCGGTGATCTTGACCACCTTGTTGGCCGCCCGGTCGACATGCAGACGCACGCCACAGCCGACGCCACAGTAGGTACAGATGGTATCGACAGCTTCCAGTTGCGGCTTCTGACCGTGTTGATGCAGGGTCTTCTCGGTCAGTGCACCCACCGGACAGGCCTGGATACACATGCCGCACTGGGCGCATTGCGAGGAGCTGAGCAGCTCACCCTGGCCCACCCTGACACGGTTTTGCGCATCCTGGTTTTCAAAGTTGAGGACATTGTGCACGCCCTGCTGGCGGCAGGCCTGGACACACTGACCACAGCTGATGCAGCGGTTGGCATCCAGACGAATAAAGGGGGTGGACTCATCCAGCACCCGCTGGGGCCGGTGTACCTGCTCCAGATCGCTGTCCTGGATGCGGTATTCGCTGGCGTAGTCGCGCAGATCGCAGCTTTGGCTCTTTTGGCAGCCGCAAGCGAGGCAGCGGGCCGCTTCCTCGATCGCCTGGGCCTCGTTGAAGCCCAGCTCGACCTCGTCAAAGCCGGTGATCCGCTCCTTGCTGTCCCGCTCCGGCATCACCAGGCGGTTTTTGAAGGGCACCTGGTCCAGGTAGCGGGCTTCCACATCCGCCAGATCCTTGGCCTTGCGGGCGTTGAACTGGGGGCTGGGGGCGGCCAGCTGACCGGTCTTAAACAGGGTCAGCATCGCCTCGGCACCGCGGCGACCTTCGCCGATCGCCTCGACGGCGGTGGCCGGACCCAGGCGGAAGTCACCGATGGCAAACAGGTTGCCCTGACCCAGCTGCAGGGTCTCCGGGCTGGCATCGGCGGTGTTCCAGCGGGTCAGCGGCAGGGTGTCCTTGGGCAGCACCGACAAGTCGGTCTGCTGACTGACCGCCGGGATCACGGTGTCAAAGGCGTACCACAGGGTCTCGCCGGTGGGCACCGGGCGTCGACGGCCGCTGTCGTCCGGCTCACCCAGGGTGAGGCGTTCGATCTTAACCCGGTTGACCCGGCCGGCGTCGTCCGCCTGGTTCTCCACCGGGTTGGCGAGGAACAGGAAGTGCACGCCCTCTTGCTCGGCCTCGTGGATCTCGTAATCCTCCGCCGGCATCTCTTCCTTGGTACGGCGGTAGATCAGGGTGACCTCAGCGCCCTGGCGCAGCGCGGTGCGGGCACAATCGATGGCGGTGTTGCCGCCGCCGATCACCGCTACCTTGCGGCCGGTGGCCATGGGTTCGCCGTGGTTGAAGGCTCGCAGGTAGTCGACCCCGAGGAACACCCCGTCCAGATCGGAACCGGGGTAGTGCATTGGCATCGCTTTCTGTACGCCGATGGCCAGGCACACCGCATCGTACTGCTGCTGCAGGCTCTCCAGCTGGATCTCACGACCCAACTTGACGTTAGTGTGGATGGTCATCCCCGCCCGGCACATCTGCTCGATCTCCTGGGCCAGGGTGGCCTTGGGCAGGCGGTACTCGGGGATGCCGTAGCGCAGCCAGCCACCGGCCTCGGGCATGGACTCAAACAGGTCCACCTCGACCCCGGCGTGGCTCAGGTAGTAGCCGGCGGACAGGCCGGCGGGTCCGGCACCGATGATCGCAACCCGCTTACCCATGGGTTCGGCGATGGGGGCCAGGTGAGGTTGTTCAGTGCTGTTATCAATGTCTGCCGCGTGGCGTTTGAGCTGACGGATCGCCAACGGTTCATCCACCAGGCTGCGGCGACACTGGGACTCACAAAAGGCGGGGCAAACCCGACCAATGGACAGCGGCATCGGCAGCCGCTCCTTGACCACCGCATTGGCTTTAACCGCGTCGCCTTGGGCGATGTGGTAGAGGTAACTTTGCACATCGACCTGGGCCGGACAGGCGGTGGAGCAGGGGGCCTCGCAATCGGCCGCATGGTCGGACAGGATCTTCTTCAGTGCGCTGCGACGATGCTCGGTGATCGCCGGGGTGTCGGTGCGCACGGTGATCGGCTGCGCCAGGGTCAACTCACAGCTGCGCTTGAGCTCACCATCCACCTCGAGCACACAGAGATCACAGGGGGTCTTGGGCCCGTCCGTGTTGTGTTGGCACAGCGCCGGAACGGTGATGCCTTGGGCCTGGACCCAGTCAATCAGCCGGACGCCGGGCGTGACTTGGTGCAGGGTCTCATCGAGTTGGACTTCAATCTTCATGGGGGATCCAGTTACGCGGGGAAACTTCACAAAACTTTACGGATGCTAACACTGCTGGACCGCTGAGGGGCCCAGAACCCCTGGGGATGTGATGGGTATCACGCCGAAATCGCGCTGGTCTGATGACCGGGCTCGAATCCGTCTCAGTGCCGTTGCGCAGGCCTTGCCAGTGGTGAGGAGGTGTGGGGAAAGCGGTTGGTTTCGGGGGCGAATTCGCCCTATCCGCGGGGCTAACGACCGAACAGGATGCAGTCGCGAGTGGGTGGGTCTAAATCGCCCATTATGGCGTCAATTTTCGCCCGGTCAAAGCAAAAAATTTTGATCGCAAAGAGAGGAAATTTTTGTTTTTAAACTGTCATTTGCCGCGACTATATTCTGCCGAAAATCGAACCTTTCGGGAGCGTAAGCAATGAGCCTAGCCATAACGGTAGAGAGCTTTCAGTGTAAAGGCATTTTCAGCGACCGCCGCTTTCCCCGCGGTCTGGCCAGAGCGGGCATGTTCACCCTGACCGAGGCGCAACTGCTGGAGCGCCATGGGCGGGCCTACCAGGCACTGTCTGAAGGGACCCAGGCGCCACAAGATGAGACCGAGCAACACTTTGTTCAGGTTGCCCACGGCGAAGCGGAGCCACAATCCATGCATGAGAAGGTGTGGCTGAAGTACCAGAAGTCATTGACTCGTCGCAGCTACTGCCTGACCTCGTCCAATCGCCAGGACGCTGAAGAGAGCCGCTACCAAAGCGAGCCGCTGGATCTGGACTGATCGCTACAGGCCGTCCAGGTTGTCCAGGCAGTGCTGGGCGTGGTCCAGTACTGCCTGGCGCTGTTCCGGCTCGCGGTTGTCCCAACCCCGATAGACCATGCGGGTGCGGGGATTGCGGTCCAGCACCTCACGGTGACGTACCATAAAGTGCCAGTACAGGCTGTTCCAGGGGCAGGCATGCGGGCCGGTTTTCTCCTGTACCCGGTAGCGACAGCTCTGACAGTGATCACTCATCTTGTTGAGGTAGTTGCCGCTGGCGGCGTAGGGCTTGGAGGCCAGCAGGCCACCATCGGCGTACTGGCTCATCCCCCGGGTGTTGGGTAGCTCAACCCATTCGATGGCATCCAGGTAGATCCCCAGGTACCACTGGTCGACCTCATCCGGATCGGCGCCGATCAACAGGGCAAAGGTGCCGGTCACCATCAGCCGCTGGATATGATGGGCGTAGCCCCATTCCAGTGACTGACCGATGGCCTGGCTAAGGCAGCGCATCTGGGTTTCGCCACTCCAGTAGAAGGCGGGTAGCGCTCGCTGGGCATTGAAGAAGTTGAGCCGCTCGTAGCCGGGCATATTGGCCCAGTAGATCCCCCGCACGTACTCCCGCCACCCCAGGATCTGACGAACAAAGCCCTCCACCTGGGCCAAAGTGATGGCCTCGTCTTGGCGGTATTGACCGATGACGGCCTCGATCACCTCCATCGGGTGCAGCATCTTGGTATTGAGAGAGAAGCTCAACCGGGCGTGAAACAGGCTCCAGCTGTGGGGCGACTGATCGGTCATGGCGTCCTGGTAGGTGCCGAAGTGTCGCAGCCGGTGCTGGCAAAAGTCCTCAAGCATCTGCAGCGACTGGTCCCGGTTGATGGGCCAGGCCAGCCGCTCTGGCGCCGCACCAAAGCGGGCCACCTTATGGCGATCCAGCCGCTGCAAGATATCCCCCACCGGGTTGTCAAAACACAGCGGCGCGGGCACCTGGGCCAGAGCCTCGGCATTGAGGGCATGGCGGTTGTCCTGATCGTAGTTCCACTTTCCTCCCTCGGGCTTGTCGCCAGTCATCAGCAGGTTGTAGCGCTGGCGCATACGCCGATAGAAGGGCTCCATGCGGTGGGCCTTGCCACGCTGAAACTGGCGCTCGATCTCCTCAAAGGGCAGCAGGAAGTGTTCGCTGTCGCACATGCTAATGGACACCGGCAGGGTCATATCGGCCAGCTGGGCCAGCAGGCGGTATTCATCAGGTCGTTGGCACTCGATGCGCGTCACCCGGTGCTGCTCGGCCAGGGCGGCCAGTAGGGCGGGCAGGTCAGGGTAGGCGGCGGTGTCATCCAGGGTCAGGTGCAGCACCCTATGCCCCTGCTGGGTCAGCTGCTGCGCGAAGGCCGCCATGGCGGCGAAGAAGGCGCAGAGTTTCTGGCTGTGATGGCGGACATAGCCGGTCTCCTGGTGCAACTCGGCGACCAGGTAAAGCACGCCGTCATCGACCTGCTGGAACCAGCTGTGCTGCAGATTGAGCTGATCCCCCAGGATCAATCGCAGGCAGTGAGTGTGGGGCATTGCCGGTTCCTCTGTTGTCGACATCGATGTGAACAGTAGCGTACCTCGTCCCAACAGCGGGCCCAACGGCGGCGCCAAAGAAAGGGGCGGCGGCACACCGGACAGGTCTTGCTGGGCCGCTCGCTGGGCTTCATCGCCTCACCCCACTGCCGGGATTGACGTGACGGGACAGGATCCGCTGGGCCTCATGCTGCACCGCGGGGCGCTGACGCCACTGCCACAGCCGCTCGCTGGCATTGCGGCCACTTTGCTGAGGGTCGAACAAGGGAGCTGGATAGCTCTGGCCCGGGGTGAAGCGATACCAGCTTTGCTCCATCGGTGTCAGGGTCCAGGGCTGGAGCATCAGTTCGGTGGGCAGATGACGCAGCTCCGGCAGCCAGCGCCGGACAAACTCACCCTTGGCGTCGTGCAACAGGGCCTGGCGGGTCGGGTTGTAGACCCGCAGCGCGTGGGTCCCCACCAGTCCGGCCTGCATCTGCACCTGGGGGTAGTGGATCCCCGGCTCGAAGTCGAGAAACAGCCGGGCAAGGTGTCTGGCGCCGGCCTGCCAGGGCAGGTTCAGGTGGTGGCACAACACGCTCACCAGCATCGCCCGCAGGCGAAAGTTGATGAAGCCGGTGTGTTGCAGGCAGCGCATCGCCGCATCCACCAGGGGCAGACCGGTTTGGCCCTTCTGCCAGGCGCGCAACAGGGCGTCGGCCTTAGTATCGTCACGGAACTGCCAGCCCAGGTAGCCCCGGTTGACCGGCCGGTGCTCCATGGCGCACTCGCTTTCGAACTTCTGGATAAAGTGGCTGCGCCACTGCAGGCGGTCGACAAAGGCCCGTCGGCCCGGGTGGGCAAAGGCGCGACTGGCCTGCACCAGCTGGCGCACGCTGAGATTTCCCCAGGCTAAATAGGGCGAGAGCCGGGAGCTATGACTGCGGCTGCTTTGTGGCGTACTCAGGGTGGCAGGGTAGGCCTGGCAGCGGTAGTGCTGAAACTCCCTCAGCCACTGGCGCGCCTGCAGTTCGCCGCCCTGCTGGAACTGACTATCGTTGCCCAGCTGCGGCAATGGCTGTTGCAGGGACTCAACTGGGGCCGGACGCAGTCGCCAAAGTGCGGGATGGGCCTGTGGCGCGTGCTGTACCTGCTGCCAGTGCTGGCGCCAGTGGCGCCGATGGCGCAGGCCTCGAACGACGCCATCGCTGGGCCACTCCTGCCAGGGGATCCCCTGCTGCTGGCACCAGCGGGCGACCTCACGGTCCCGCTGGAAGGTGACCGCCAGGCCGGTCTCCTGGTGGCTGAGCAGCCGTGCGATGCCAAGCCGCTGATGGAGCAGAGCGAGGGTGCGCAGGGCACTGTCGTTGCGCACCAGCAACTGGGCACCGAAGGGGGCTAACTGCTGCTGCATCTGCTGCAGCGATTGGCGGACGAAGCGCCAGTGGCGAAGGCTGTAGTGGGGATCGGCCAGCAACTCCGGCTCGAAGCAGTAGAGCAGCACCGTGGGCAGCTCGCTTTGGCAGGCTTGCCTCAGCGGTTCATGATCCGCCAGGCGCAGATCGCGCTTGAACCACACCACCTGGACCGCGCTCACTGGGCGGCGCTCCTTGGCCAGTCGGCGGCGTCCATTGAGTCCAGCTGTGGCGGCGCGATTTGCCCGGCCCAGCGGGCGACGAAGTCCCCGTCAGGGTCGTAGATCGCCTGCTGCTTATCCAAATCAAAGTGTCGCCAGCCACGGGGATCGGCCCCCACCCCGGCCAGGTACTGCCAGTTGCCCCAGTTGCTGCCCACGTCGTAATCGATCAGCTGCTGTTGGAAGAAGGCGGCACCGTAACGCCAGTCTAATCCCAACTCATGGACAAAGGCGCTGGCGGCCCACTGCCGACCGCGGTTGGAGAGGTAACCGGTCTGGTTAAGCTGACGCATGCAGGCGTTGATCACCGGATAGGGGGTCTGGCCCTGGCACCACTTGGCAAAGCGCTCCGGGTAGAAGCTGGAGGGGGGCGCCGAGGCTTTCAGCCCGCGCTTTCGAAACAGCGCAGCACCGTGGCGCAGCGCATACCACTGGAAGTACTCCCGCCACAGCAGCTCAAACCGGATCCATTGGGTCGATTCGTTCTGGCCCTGGTCCTGCTCGTGACGCTGCAGTGCCTGCTGTACCTGGACAGGGGAGAGGCAGCCGTGACTCAGCCACAGCGACAGCTTGGTGGAGTTGTGCCAGCCCAGCAGGGCATTACGGGTTTCTTTGTAGGTTTGTGGCTGGGGGCCGGTGAAATAACGATTGAGCTGCAGCAGGGCAGCGCCTTCCCCGCCCCGGGGGCCGTCACCCTCGGGATTGAACGCCTGATAGCTTGGCAGCGGCGGTGGTGGTGGCAGTACCGACACCGGCACCGCCCGGGCACGATCCGGCCAGTCCTGCGTGCGGCGGCGGAACTTACTGAAAGTATCGGGCAGTTGTTCCAGCTCAAACGGCAGGTTGTCGAACAGGCCGCGACCGGGCACCTCGAGCCACTGCACATCCGGCCAGCGAGCCGTCAGCCGCTGCCACAGCTGTTGTTCATCCCAACCCACCGCCTGGGTGCGTACCACCCGGGAAACCCGGTGTTCGGCAATCAGCTTGTCGAGTGCGTGCTCTAGTGGCTGTGGGCACAACAGTAGGCGTTGGCCGCGGGTCTCCAGCCTCAGTGCCAGGTCATCCAAACACTGCTGCAGGAAGCGGCGACGATGGGGCCCGATAGACTGCAGGCCATAGCGGTTGGGTCGGGTTGTTGTGGCGGGGGAGGGGGCGACACACAGTAGCTGATCGGTACGCTGTATCGCCTCGACCAGGGCCGGATTGTCATCCAGCCTCAGATCTTCGCTGAACCAGAATAGGGTGGTGTGTGCCATAGCTGCTCCTGTTGCCTCTGCCCCTGTTACGCGGTGGCAGGGGGTTTGGCTCAGGCACACCCACCCGGGTGCGAGTTTTGCGGTTACAGGGCGCGGATGATGCCACCTTCTACCCGCAGCCCCTGGCCATTCATGGCGCGGTTGCTGGTCAGGTAGACAGTGGCGCTGGCCACCTCGTCAGTGGACACAAAGCGCTGCAGCAGCGAGGTGGGCTCATGGTCGGCAAAGTAGTTTTCCATCAGCGCCTCCACCGGCTTGCCCTCTTTTTCCGCCAGGGTATCGAAGTAGTTTTCCACCCCTTCGGTCCAGGTCGGTCCCGGCAGCACGGAGTTGACGGTGACGTTCTTGCCCTTGGTCAGCTCGGCCAGGGCACGGGACAGGCTCAGCAGCGCGGTCTTTGTGACCGAGTAATGCACCATCTGACCCAGCGGCTTGATCGCACACTCGGAGGAGATGTTGACGATACGGCCGAAATCACGCTCCAGCATCTTCGGCAGCAGGGCACGGGACAGGCGTACCGCAGAGAGGATGTTGACGTTGAAGTAGTGCATCCACTCGTCGTCGCTGATCTGCTCAAACGCCTTAACCTCGAAGATCCCGGTGTTGTTGATCAGGATGTCGATGCCCCCCTCCTGCTCAAGCCGGGCGACCAACGCCTCGGTTTGCGGCCCGTCGGACAGATCCGCCGCAGCGGCTCGGGCGTCACCGGCGGTGGCCTGGGCCAGCTCCTGGGCAATCGCCTCACAGCGCTCTTCAGAGCGGCCATTGATGTAGACCACCGCGCCTTCGCGCAGGTAGTGCTCGGCCAGGGTCTTGCCGATGCCGCCGGTGGAGCCGGTAACCAGTACGCGCTTGTCTTTCAGTTGCAAATCCATGGTGTTGTCCTCTGGGAATGGCGTCGTTGGGCTTCAGTGTAGTGAGCCAGAGTGAGATGAAAAATGATGTCTGGTGATGATTTTCATAACGTGAAGTTATCTAAAGGCTGGGGTTTGAGCCCTTTGCGTTGATACAGCGGGTGCAGCGGCTCGCCCACCGCCGTCATCCCCAGGCAATAAAGCGGGGCTAGGTTGGCTCGCAACCAGCTTGAGCGGTGTTGCCAGGCGCCATGATTGCCCCAGGCGGCCAGGCTGAGATCGCAGCGTTGATGCAGTGCCCGCAACCAGGCGTCGTTGTCCGGCCCGCAAGGCTGGGATTGCTGTTTCAAGATATGCGGGCTGACGGTCCGAAAGGCAAACAGGTTGGCCAGCACCAGGCCATGAAAGCCCCAGTCCCGGGCATAGCCGATACAGCGCCGCACCGTGGGATCGTCTTGCTGGCCATCCGCCCGGGAAGGGTTGAGGCCGATCACCAGCAACAGCGGGCCACCCGGCTGCCAGCGCCGCCACAGGGCGTAGCGGTAGCCCTGGCAGGGTGAGAGATGGGCGTGGCCCCGTACCGGGGATGATCTGTCTTTGACCAATGGTGCGTATCCGAAACGGGATTAACTTGAGGGAAAGCGTAGATGAGTGCTCGATTGACGGTGTTTTATGACAGCCACTGCCCACTGTGCGTCAAGGAGATGCGCCGCCTGGCCCAGCGTGACCGCAAGGGCTGGATCGCTCTGCAGGACATCAACCAACCGGATTTTTCCCGCCACTTCCCACATGTGGATCCGGTGCTGGCTAACAAGGTGCTGCACGGGGTGACAGAGGACGGCAGGATGTTGCTCGGTCTGGACGTCACCCACGCTGCCTGGCGCCTGGTTGGCTTGGGCTGGCTGGTGGCGCCGCTGCGCTGGCCTGTGATCCGTCCGCTGGCGGACCGCGCCTATCTCTGGTTTGCCGCCAATCGTTACCGGGTATCCCGCTGGTTGACCGGCAGCGCCCGCTGTCGAACCTGCCGCATTGAGCACGACCCCGGATGAGGCCTCATGCCTGGGTTGTTGGGGCCAGCGGTGGTCTCGGCCGCGCCACGGTTGAGGCACTGGTAGCCTCCGGTCGGTTTGAACAAGTGGTGGCGGTCTCCCGCCAACGACCGGCGGGGGAGGTGACCGACTCGGCCCAGACCGCTGTCCGATATCGGCTGTGTGACCACAGCGAGCAGCAGATAGCACAGCTGGCTGACAGCGAGAAAGACAGCCTGGCACACACCACCCACCTGGTGATCTGCAACGGCATCCTGCACCGCCCGGAACTGCAACCCGAGAAGCGGCTGGAGCAGTGGAGCTGGGATGCCATGGCCCAGGTGATGGCGGTTAACCTCGGTGTCCCTTTGGGCTACCTGCAGCAGCTACTGCCCAGGCTGCCATCCAAAGCCCACACTTCGTTGCCTACATACCAGTTTGGTGTTGTCGCGGTACTGAGCGCCCGTGTTGGCTCCATCGGTGACAATGGACTGGGGGGCTGGTACAGCTACCGGGCCAGCAAGGCGGCGCTGAATATGGCGCTGCAGACTGCCGCGGTGGAGTGGGGGCGACGCAATCCCAGCCTCAAGTTGATGGCCTTCCACCCGGGCACCGTCGAGACCCCACTGTCCGAGCCGTTCCGCACCAACCTGGCACCGGGCCAGTTGCGCCAGCCCAGCGAGGTGGCTCAGGGGTTGGTGGCTTTAATGGGCCGTCAGCGCCCCGACGGCCAGCTTAGCTACCTGGACTGGCGAGGCGACACCATCCCTTGGTGATGCACAGATGCCAGCCTAAGTAAGAAGAGCATTGTCGAGATTTCCGTAAACACTCCATAGGTTCTTTGGCATTTTGCTAAATCCGAACGGACTAGTGTATTTAGCCCTCATGGGTATGGTGAACCACCGGCTCTTGTACCGACTTTGAGGTGCCCGAGTAAAGACGTCATCGGTAAGGTTGAAGGCCAGGATGGCCTGAGTGACCAGCGGAGACAGGGATGTCGACTCTGGTCTGTGCCGCTAGCCGATGCCGTCGGAGCGAGGAACCAGCACCGATGGGAGGTAACGGGGGTTCCAAGGGGGCGGAACGCCCCTTTGGTTGTTGTCGCCAACGCGACAAAGCTACAAAGCCAAGATTGGCAACTCTCACTAGTGAGAGTTAAACCCGCAAATTTGCGAAGAACAAAACAAAAGGGGCATCCAATCTGGATGCCCCTTTGATTTGCGCTGCGCTGCGTCACGCGCGACTAGTAACCCGCGGCCATACCATCCTTGCGACTTTCCGACGCGCCGATATAGGTCTGATTGGCCTCGTCCCACAGGATCGCCTGGTAGCCGCCATAGGCTCCCAGGCTGTCTTGCAGGGTGTGACCGCGCGCCATCAACTGGCGACGGATCAGGTAGGGCAGGCCGGACTCCAGGCTGACCACACCGCCATCGGTCATCTGCTCACCGGTGGGCTGGCTAGAGCCGGTATGCAGGATCCGTGGTGCGTCGCCGGTCTCTTGCAGGTTAAGACCGAAATCCACCAGGTTGATGATGATCTGGGCGTGAGCCTGGGGCTGGGTCGCGCCGCCCATTACGCCAAAGCTAAGCCAGGGCTTGCCGTCCTTGGTGGCGAAAGCAGGGATGATGGTGTGGAAGGGGCGTTTACCCGGGGCGTAGCTATTGGCCTCTCCCGGTGTCAGTGAGAACAGCTCGCCCCGGTCTTGCAGCACAAAGCCCAGACCTGGTGGGGTCATGCCACTGCCCATGCCGCGGTAGTTGCTCTGGATCAGTGACACCATGTTGCCGTCGCTGTCGGCGGTGGTCAGGTAGATGGTGTCACCGTGATAGAGCGCCGGATTACCGGCATCCAAGCGCTTGGCGGCCTTAGGCCCGATCAACGCCGCCCGCTCTTTAGAGTATTCATCGCTGATAAGCCCAGCCACCGGCACCTCGACAAAATCGGGGTCGGCGTAGTAGCGGGCCCGATCCTCAAACGCCAGCTTCTTGGCCTCGACAAAGGTGTGAACGTACTCGCTGCTCTCTCGCCCCATGGCGGCCAGGTCGTAGCCCTCCAGCATCTTCAGGATCTGCAACGCGGCGATCCCCTGGCCCGGAGGCGGCAGCTCCCACACGTCGACACCCCGGTAGTTGACGCTGACCGGGTCAACCCATTCGCTGGTGTGGGCGGCCAGGTCGGCCTTGGTCAGGTAGCCGCCCTGTTCGGCCATGTACTGGTCGATGCGCTCGGCGATCTCACCACGATAGAAGGCATCCCGGCCCTGTTCTGCCAGCAAACGGTAGCTGTAGGCCAGCCCTGGGTTTTTGAAGATCTCGCCGGTTTTGGGCATCTGGCCATCGGGCATAAAGGTCTCCTTGAAGCCGGGGTATTGCCCCAGTCTGGAGACACTGCGATCCAGGTAGTAGGCGATCAGATCCGATACCGGGAAGCCCTGCTCGGCGTAGCCGATGGCCGGGGCCAGCAGGGTCGCCATCGGCAACTTGCCAAAGCGCTGATGCAGTTCGAACCAGCCATCCACCGCACCGGGGACGGAGACCGGCAGGGGGCCATAAGGGGGAATACTGTCCAATCCCTGTTGCTGGAACACCTCCATGGTGAGGCTCTGCGGGCTGCGTCCGGAGGCGTTGAGGCCATGCAGGCGCTGGTCCTTACTGTCCCAAACAATGGCGAACAGGTCGCCACCGATACCACAACCGGTGGGCTCCACCAGGCCGAGCACAGCGTTGGCGGCAATGGCAGCGTCGACCGCCGAGCCCCCTTGTTTGAGGATATCCAGGGCGACCTGGGTCGCCAGGGGTTGGCTGGTGGCGGCCATGCCATTTTGGGCATAAACCGGAGAACGGGAGGCGAAGGGTTGACCGGAGACACGATCAAAGGCCTGAGTGGTGAAACTCAGGCCGGCGAACAGTGCGGTCAGGATAAGTTGTCGAGTGCGAGCCATGGCTTCCTGCCTATTTTTATTAACAAACTGCAGGTTACCACGGTTTAACTGGTCGTTGGCTAGTCGCTGATCAGGTAGGGCTGGGTCAGGCTGATACGTTGCAGATCGAAGTCGATGCTGGCCTCCACCCCCAAAGGCAGGGTGAACATCGGATGGGTATGGCAGCAGTCGAAGCCGTTGACGATGGGCAGGGCCTGGCCATCGAGCACCTCCAGCAGCACATCCAGTGGCGTCCGACCGGTGGCCATATCATTGAACAGCTCATGCTTGCCCAGGATCACCGCTTTAACCCGATCAAACACGCCGTTGAGCTTGAGGAAGGCGAAGCTACGCTCCACCGTGGCGATGTCCTTCAGACTGTCTTCGATAAACAGCAGATCGCCCTGTTCTATGCTGGGCATATAGGGGCTGCCCCAGATCCCACCTATGGTATTGAGGTTACCGCCAATCAGCCGGCCGCGGATTAAGCCGCTGCCCAGGTAGTCGCAGGCATTGTCGTAGAGTGCCTTAGCCCGGGTCTGCTGCTCCCAGTCGATCCGTTCATCGGTCCAGTAGGGCAAGCGGGGGTAGTCGTAGGGCAGGGCAGGCGGCTGACACAGGATCTGTTCAAAGCTGGCGTAGGTTTCATCCACCAATGGCGCCATCTCGCCGAAGGAGGCCACCAGGGCGGGGCCGTAGAAGGTGACCAGCCCGGTTTGTGCCTGGATCCCCAGCAGCAGTGCGGTGACGTCGGAGTAGCCAACGATGATCTTAGGATCGGCTCGCAGGGCATCGTAATCCAGGTAGGGCAGCAGCGCGTTACTGTTGGAGCCGCCAATGGTGGAGATGATGCAACGCACCTCGGGATCCCTGGCCAGGGCGTTGAACTCCTCAGCCCGGGCCTGAATGCTGCCGGAGCGGTAGCCGTCGCACTGTCCTGTCAGTTGGCCGGCTTTGAGACGAAATCCTTTCTGTTGCAAAAAAGCCTTGGCGCGGGCAAAGCGGCCAGGGGCATAGACCGTCGCGGGGGATGAGGGTGAAAAGAACCCGATGGTATCCCCGGGGGATAGAGGGGCAGGGTGCAGCAAGCGTGCTCTCCTTGTCGTACGCATTCTTGTTGTCGGTGAGCGGTAAAACGCTGTCCTTGACCTGGTGTCGTTGCCAGTGGCTCCAAAAGGGGAGCCTAAGGGGCTTACCTTCTTCATTTTACGATCCGCTGTCAATGGTTGTTTTGCTTTATTTATTAGTGACTAATAGTGAAAGCCGTGGGCAATTATGCCAGTGTGATGAACACACCAAGAGCAATAGGGTGAGAGCCAATGAAAAGGATTGGACTGCTGGTGCTGGGTGGCTTGCTGTTGTCCGGCTGCCAACCGCAGCACGGGTCGATGGCACTGGGCACGCTGGAGCGGGAGCGGGTGACCCACCCGGCGACCGTCAGTGAGGTGGTGGTCGCCCTGCCTGTGGCCCAGGGCAGCCAGGTCACCGAAGGCGAGGTTCTGGCTAGGTTGGACGACCGCCAACAACAGGCGGTGGTCGCCCGCTCCCGGGCCGATGTGGCCAGGGCCGAGGCCCAGTTGGATAAGCTGCGCAACGGCGCCCGACCTGAGGAAGTGGCAGCGGCCCAGGCCGAGGTGGCTGGCAACCAGGCCTCATTGCTGGAGGCGGAGAAGAGCTTCAGTCGGGCGCAAAACCTGCTGGATCGCAAGCTGGCCAGCCAGGCGGACCTGGACAGTGCCCTGGCCAATCGGGATGCCGCCAGTGCCCGGCTTCGCAGCGCTCAGCAGCAGCTGGCGGAGCTGACCAACGGCACCCGGGAGGAGGATCTTCGCATCGCCGAGGCGGAGCTGGAGGCAGCCCAGGCGGTGTTGGCCAGCGAACAGAAACGGCTGGCGGATTTGACCATCACCGCCACCCGATCCGGCCGGCTGGATAACCTGCCCTGGAACCTCGGTGAGCGGGTGCAGGTGGGCAGCCCGGTGGCAGTACTCTTAGTCGGTGATGCGCCCTATGCCCGGGTGTATGTGCCGGAGCCGGTGCGGGTCCGGATCGCCACCGGCGATGCCCTTACCGTCTGGGTGGACGGCATTGAGAGTTCCTTCCAGGGCCAGGTGCGCTGGATCGCCGCCGAGCCCTCCTTCACTCCTTATTATGCCCTCAATGAAACCGACCGAAGTCGCCTGATGTACGTGATGGAGGTGCAGCTGCCGGATGAGGCAGCCACTCTGCCCAACGGGGTGCCGGCCCAGGTTGTGCTGCCATGAACACAGCGGTGATCTCGGCCCAGGGCCTGGGCCGGCGCTTTGGCGAGCATTGGGCGGTCAGGCAACTGGACCTGTCGGTGCAGGCGGGCATGATCTATGGCTTTCTCGGCCCCAATGGCTGCGGCAAGACCACCACCATCCGTATGTTGACCGGCCTGCTGACCCCCAGCGCCGGCGAGGTGGAGGTGCTGGGTCAGGCATTGCCGGCAGGGGCAGAACCCTTACGCCAGGCTATCGGTTACATGACCCAGAAGTTCTCCCTGTACGGCGATCTGACGGTAGCAGAGAACCTGCGTTTTATTGGTCAGATCTATGGCCTCAGTGGCAAAGGATTGCGCCAGCGTGTCACCGAGCTGTTGTCGCAATACTACCTTGAGGCGCAGGCAAACCAGTTGGCGGGCAGCATGAGCGGCGGCCAGCGTCAGCGCCTGGCCCTGGCCGCTGCGGTGATCCATCGCCCGCAGCTACTGTTTTTGGACGAGCCCACCTCGGCGGTAGACCCGGAATCCCGCCGCAGCTTCTGGGAGCAGTTGTTTGACCTCAGTGCCGAGGGCACCACCATCCTGGTTTCCACCCACTACATGGACGAAGCGGAGCGTTGCCACCGCCTGGCGATCCTGGAGCAGGGCCAGAAGCGAATCGATGGCGAGCCGGAGCAACTGATGGGGGCACTGGATGGCCGTGTTGTTGAGTTGGAAGGGCCGGACCTGCGCCGATGCAAGAGTACCCTGGTGGCGCTGGATGAGGTGCAGTCTGCTGCTCAGCAGGGTACCCGCTTACGGGTGCTGGTACAGCCGGGCCTGGCGGATCCTACAGCGACGATAAAGCGCGCCTTGCCGGTGGGTTACCCGGGCCAGCTTCGCCTGGCTCGGCCCAGCCTGGAGGATGTGTTCGTCAGTTGCACCCAGGGGGGCGCTTCATGACGGCATTGCGACGAGTTTGGGCAATCCTGGGCAAGGAGTGGATCCAGCTGAAGCGGGACCGGATGACCTTTGGCATGGTGGTGATGATCCCGCTGATCCAGCTGTTGCTGTTCGGCTACGCCATCAACACCAACGTTCGCCATATCCCGGTGGCGGTGGTAGACCAAAGCAACACCGGGCTGTCCCGGGTATTGACCCAGATGATCACCGCCACCCAGGTGGTCAGCTTTACCGAGCGCCACCAAACCCTGGAACCGGCCCAGCAGGCCCTGGTTAGTGGTCGGGTACGGGCGGTGCTGGTGATCCCGCAGGACCTGGCCCAACGCCTGGCCCGTCACCCGGCGGTGGGCCTGGGTACACCCCGTTCCAGCGATGAGGAGCTGGCCAGGCCGCTGGCGCAATGGCTGGTGGATGGTTCCGATACCGTGGTGGCCTCGGTGATCAAGGGGCTGCGCACCATGCCGGTGGGCGAGCTTCTGCGGCAAGACAGCAACCAGGCGGTGGCCACCTTTGAGGTAGCGCTGTTCTATAACCCGGAGCAGCGCTCGGCGGTGAACATTGTGCCGGGCCTGGTGGGGGTGATCCTGACCATGACCATGATCCTGTTCACCGCCCTCGCCATCGTGCGGGAGTATGAGCGGGGCAACATGGAGCTGCTGATAACCACGCCGGTGCGGCCGCTGGAGCTGATGCTGGGCAAGATCCTGCCCTACGTGCTGTTTGGCCTTATCCAGGTGGGCATTATCCTGGGGTTGGGCCATTGGGTGTTTGCGGTGCCACTGGCCGGGGCCTGGCATGACGTGCTGGGCCTGACCCTGTTGTTTATCGGTGCCAGTCTGTCGCTGGGGCTGGTGCTCTCTACCCTGGCCCGAAGCCAGCTGCAGGCGATGCAGATGACCATCTTTATCCTGCTGCCTTCAATCTTGTTATCGGGCTTTATGTTTCCCTACGAGGGGATGCCGAAGCCGGCGCAGTGGCTGGCGGAGCTGTTGCCCGCCACCCACTTTATCCGGGCGATCCGCGGCGTATTGCTGCGGGACGCCGATCTGGCAGCATTGGCACCGGATCTCATCTGGCTGGGGCTGTTTACCGCAGCGGGCCTGTTGCTGGCCACACTGCGGTTCAAGAAATCCCTCGACTAGGGACTGACCTCCAGGTTCAACTGCTGGGATTCCTCTCCCTCGGCAAAGACAACGGTGATCGTCAGCTGATGGTTGCCGCTGCCCAGGGCATCGAAGTCGAAGGGCAGGGCATCCCGGGCGGTGTTCTTGGCGGTACCGCCAAGGTCCCAGGGGGCCTTGCGCTCGGTCTGCACCAGACTGCCATTCACCTCGAAACGCACCTCTGTGACGTCACCTTGTGGCTCGACGAAGACGTAGCCACTACCGCTGAGGGGGCGGCTGCCGAGCAGCTGCGGCATGCTCCGGTCCGGCTGTGCCGACCACCAAACCGGGGTGGCGGTCACTTTCGGCAGCAGGGTGAGATCCACTAACAGCTCACTGTCGCCGTCACTGGTGGTGGCAATGATGCGGCCCTGGTAGCTTCCGGGTGTCAGGGCGCTGGCATCGATGGACAGGGACAGGGTCGCTGGTGTCTGCGTTGCGGTCGGGGCGACGGTCAGCCAGGGCACATCGCTGGCCAGGGTCACCGCCACGCTCTCGTTGGCACTGACGTTGCTGCTCAACACCAGCTGACTTTCTGGCGCTGCCAACTGCGCCCGCAGCGGCCCGGGGGCAAACTGGGCCAGGTTGGTGTCGACCACGTTATCGACTACCAGCTGGGCTTCGATCGGCAGTGTGCTGTTGTCCGCCAGGCGCAACATCGCCTGCAGTTGGTGCGGCCCTTCGCTAAGGGTGGTGGTGTCGAAGGGGCGCGCGCTGCGATCCGATTCGGTGCCACCGAGATCCCAGGGAGCCCGGTTCTCCTGTTGTATCTGTACCCCGTCCAGGCTGAAGACCACCTGGTTCAGCTCCTCCTCAGGCAGCACAAAGGCGTAGATGTTGCCTGCCACGCTTTGTCCATTGGCGCCCTTGGCCAGGCTGCGATCCGGCGAATCGGACAGGTAGATGCGGTATTGGTCTGTGGTGACGTTGAGGGTCACCGGAACCGAACGATTCAGGCCGGTGTTGCTGCTGATCTCTACCGAACCCAGGTACTGGCCCGGCTCCAGCCCGGTGCTGTCCACTACCACATTGAGGGAAAACTGCTCAGAGCCGCTTTCCGGCTGGACGCTGATCCAGCCTTGCTCGCTGCTGGCGATCAGCACCCCCACGCCTTCGCTCAGGCTGGCTTGCAGCGGCAGGGACAGGGTCTGATCCGGCTCCAGGCTGGCGCTGAGGCTGACCGGGTTGGTAAGGATCGCCGGGCCACAGGCCTGGGCGATGGTGAACTGGTCGACAATACGCAATGGTTGGCCGGCATTGATGCCATAGGTAGTGATCTGGATATCCCCCTGGGCATCGAAGGCGAGCTGGCTGATGTGATGGGCGTCGTTGTTACGCACCGCGGTCCAGCTGGGGGCGGGATCGTTCAGCCAGTCTGAGAAGCTGCCATTGCGGTTACTGATCTTGCCGCCGGGGCTGATCTTCATGTAGGTAGTGCCGGGCTGGTCGTAACAGGTCAGATCCTCGGTTACGGCCCGGTTGGTGGCGGGCACGTCCACCAGCGGCAGGGTGCGCTCATAGGACTGGTCGTGAGCGGTCAGCACCAGGCGAATGTCGTGCTCTTCAAACAGCGGCCCGATCTGGGCTCTGAGTTTCTCCGCCGAAGGGTGGTTGCTGCCGTCGGAGAACGGCGGGGCGTGCATAAAGGGGATCACCCAGCGGTAGTTGAGATCCTTGATGGCATCGAGGTGATCGCTGAGCCACTCCAGCGCCGAACCGCGCATCTGCTCATCTTCGTTAAAGGCGTAGACCTCGATAAAGTGCACGTCACCCACATCAAAGGCGTAGGCCTGCCCGTCACGGTAGCCGGAGGGCACAGGAAAGCGTGCGACCCAGGGTTCAAACCCTTCACCGAGCTGGATCTCGTGGTTACCCCAGGCCGGCATCATCGGTACCGTGGCCAGGGGGGCCATCTGATCAAACCAGGCGTCGATGGAGCGCTCCAGGGTGCCGTAGCGCTTGTCGGTGTTGAAGTAGGCGTAATCGCCCCCCAGTAGTAACAGGTCCGGGTCCAGCCCCACCATGGCGTCGATCACCGCCTGGGTCCCTGTAGCCAGGCCATCCTCACGGCCCACCAGGCCAGTATCGGCCACATAGAGCAGCGACCAGGGCTGACCAACGGCCGGGGCGGAGCGGGTGGTGTAGATCTCGCTGAAGGCACCGGGCTGGATCTGTACCCGGAACTGGTACTCGGTACCGGGCGTCAGAGCGTCGGTGGTGGCCTGATGGTAATCGCCATCGTCGTTGCTATGGCGCACCTCACCAATGGCCTGCTGCCAGGCCTGGGTGCCTGCCGGGCGGTACTCCAGCAGCGAGCCGGTGCCGCCAACGTCGCTGAACCACACGGCGGTGAAGCGGTCATCCCCCTGGTCCCAGGCCAGGTGAAGCTGGCGCGCCACCAGGTCGTTGACCTCTCCGCCCACCGTCAGCTCTATGGGGATGGTTAAATCGTCGTAGCCATCGGCACTGACCACCAGCTTGCCGCTGTGGCTGCCTGCGCTCAAAGAAGCGGTATCCACCTGCAGGTTCAGTTCGCTCGGGGTGGTGGTGTTGGTCTGGGTCAGAGACAGCCAGTTGTGGTTCTCGGCCAGGGCCACCGCGATGGCGGCGTTGTCACTGCTGCTGAGGCTCAGGTTAAATCGGCTCTGGCTTTGCGGCTGCAGTGACAGTGACAGGGCCGCGGGCGTGGCCACCAGGCTGGTGCGGTCGTTCTGGATGGTCACCGTGGCGGCCAGTTCCGTTTGCTGACCGTTACTCAGGCGTACCTTGGCGACCAGCTGATGAACGCCGTCGCCAAGGGTGGTGGTGTCCCATGGGTAGGCATCCAGCGTGCTGTTCTTCGCCGTGCCGGCCAGATCCCAGGGCGGCTTGTTCTCTTCCTGCACCTCTTTGCCATTGACGAAAAAGCGCACCTGGGAAATGCTGGGATCTTCCGCCACAAACACAAAGCGGTCCCCAGAGAGGACCGCTTGTTCAATCGCCGTTGCGCCGCTGCGGTCGTCCCGTGAGGCGACCTTAAGTTCGAGCGCGGAGGCAACAAAGGAGCAGAAACAGAGGATTACGCAGGCAAGCTTGGGACCCATGGTACACCTTCCTTCGAGTCGTCGTTGGCGTTGTCACTCCCTGTACTCCGTGGGAGGCTTTCACCAATGTAGACCTTCATCGGAAGGTTGCCAGTCAGTTGGCGCCGACCGCCAAACTCACCTCGATCACCACAGGATCGTAGCCCTGGGCAGTGACGTAAACCTCGGCGTCATAGAGGCCCGGGGCCAGACCGGACGGATCCACTTCAAAGGTAAGGATATCTGGGGTGGTATCCTGTTCGGTATCGATCACCAGCCAGTCGGCATAGTAGTCAAGCTCGATGGGGTGAGCGGCGCCATTGGACTCGGAGATCAGGATCTCTTCCTGAACCGGCTCCTCGCTGAAGGTGTTGAAGAACACCACGGTGTCAGAGACCAGCAGTTGGGCATCTTCATTGGCCACCAGTACGTCGGCGTGCAGCGGGATGGAGTCGCCGTTGTGCAGGTTAACCGTGGCAGCGATGCTATGACGGCCATCCTCCAGGCTCAGGGTATCGAAGGCGAAGGCATTGCCGTCGTCATCGGTGCCGGCCAGATCCCAGGGCGGGAACTCTTCGGTTTGCAGCGGGCGGCCATCCAGGGAGAAGTCGACACTGGCGATGTCCGCCTGGGCATCAACAAATACGTAGATCTCACCGTCGACCTGTTGTCCATCCAATGGCAAAGCAGGAGCCCGTTGCGCGCTGTGGGAAAGCAGCAGTTCAACGGCAGACGCAGCGGTGGTTAGGCCGCACATCAGGGTGAGCAGAATCAACAATCGTGACATGGTTACCTCATCGTCACCGCCCCTGCTGCACTTAGCTACAGCCTAGCAAGGGGGTGCGTTATTGTATTGTCGGCACCGTGGTCGGTGCGCCTTGTTATTCGATGGGGCTGCGACGTGGCGTCAGCCCGGGTCCCTTAATCACCCTGCAATTTATCTCGCTCCTCTTGGTGACAATGTCACCGGGAAGCAACCTGTTAGCGTTTGGAATGTGTGTGCAGGGTGGGGCGACTGGCAGGGCCAGTCTCAGAGGAGATGGAGCTGATCGTTGGCTTGAGTCAAAGCGTGGGTCATGGTTTCGTTTCTCCTCATGGTTCCGGTCAACGGCGAGCCATTCTAGGAAGGCAAATTCGCTTTGCATAGACCCATATCTGATAGGATTTTGTTCTAAGGGCGGATGGGAAACTGTACAAAGAGGGCAAAAAACACACTAATTGAGTTGTTTATCTCGGCAGTGTGGTTTCAGGACGAGAAGCGAAAAATGTGAACTGACTGGTGAAAAAATGGGCACCTGATGGTGCCCATTGGTCTTGAAGCTATTGAGATTGTTCCCCAATCGGCTGCTGAGTCGCGAAATACTCCCGGGTCATACGGAACACCACGGGGCTGAGCAGCAACAGCGCAATCAGGTTGGGGATCGCCATCATGGCGTTGAGGGTATCTGCCAGCAACCAGACAAAGTCCAGGGTGGCCACCGCGCCCACCGGTACCGCCAGGGTAAACACCAGGCGGAACGGCATGACCGCCTTAACCCCGAACAGGTACTGGACGCAGCGCTCGCAGTACACGCTCCAGCCCAGGATGGTGGTAAAGGCAAACACCACCAGGGAGAGAGAAACGATGACGTTGCCGTAGGGCAGGGTGGACCCGAAGGCCGAGGTGGTCAGTGCCGCGCCGCTCTCGCCGGTGGTCCACACCCCGGTGAGGATGATGGCCAGGCCGGTGATGGAGCAGACGATCAGGGTATCGATAAAGGTACCCAGCATGGCGATCAGGCCCTGGCGCACCGGATCATTGGTCTTAGCCGAGGCGTGGGCGATGGGAGCACTGCCCAGGCCCGCCTCGTTGGAGAACACGCCCCGGGCGACACCAAAGCGGATGGCGGCCCAGACTGCGGCACCGGCAAAGCCCCCTTGGGCGGCAACCGGGGTATAGGCGCTCTCTACCACCAGTGCAATAGCGGAGGGGATGGCGCTGGCGTGGAAGGCCAGCACCACCAAGCCGGCGGTGACGTAGAACACCGCCATCAGCGGCACCAGCTTACCGGCCACCACGGCGATGCGCTTGATACCGCCCATCAATACTGCGCCAACCAGCAGCATCAGCACGATACCGGTGAGCAGGGGATCGATGTGGAAGTTGGTCTCCAGCGCCTGGGCTACGGAGTTGGATTGGGTACCGTTGCCGATGCCGAAGCCGGCAATGGAGCCGAACAGGGCAAAGGCGGTGGCCAGCCAGGCCCAGCGCTTGGACAGGCCGTTCTTGATGTAGTACATCGGGCCGCCGACAAACTGGCCCTTGTCATCCACCTCACGATACTTCACCGCGCAGACCGCCTCGGCGTATTTGGTAGCCATCCCGACCAGGGCGGTACACCACATCCAGAACAGCGCACCCGGGCCGCCCATGGCGATAGCGGTGGCCACACCGGCGATGTTACCGGTGCCGATGGTGGCCGACAGTGAGGTCATCAGGGCGTTAAAGGCACTGATGTCCCCCTTGTCGTCGGTCTCTTTGCGCCCTTGCGACAACAGGCGAAAGCCCAGGCCGAGCTTGCGGATCGGCATCATCTTGAGGCCGATGGTTAAAAACAGGCCGACCCCCAGGATCAGCACCAGCATGGGTACACCCCATACCAGGCCATTCAGCCAGTTCACTGCGCTTGTCACCCACTCCATCCCTGATCTCCTTGTGTTGTTTTGCTTTGGGATCCTTATGTAAACAAGGCGTTAGCTTACACGCTATTGGCATTCATGGGGGTTATCTTTTTATCTTCGCTGCGATTGGCCAGGCACTCCGGCTTGCTGCACTCAACCAGCAACTGGGCGAAACGCTGGGCGGCGGGGCCGAGGCAGTCCGGGCTGGGGATCACCAGGTAGGTGGGGATCACCGTGGTGTGCATCTGCGCCTGGACCAGGTGATGCAGTCGGCCTTGGTCCAGCAGCGGCTGGGCGATGTGTTGGGGAACCCAGCAGAAGCCGACCCCCTGCAACAGGATCTCGATCGCCTCGTGGAAGTTGGAGAAGGTCCAGCGCTGTTCCGCCTTGAGCCACCCCAGATCCTTGTCAGCGTCACTGCCGGTGTCGCGGATCACCAGTTGCAGCTCCTGGGCCAGCCGTTTCTCATCGATCTCACCCTCCTGGCTGAGCGGGTGTTGAGGATGGCAGACCAGCAGCAGCTGGGCGTTGCCCAGGTGCTCGCCCCGGTAGCCCGGGGGAATACGACCGGAGATCACCAGGTCAAAGCTGCGTTCGGTGATCGCCTCGGTGGTGCCGCTGAGCACGTTGTCCAATACCGTTAAGCGGGTGCCGCGGCTCTCGGGGTAGAACTGCTGCATCGCATGGTAGAGCGGGGCGGTGGGGAACAGGATCTCCCGGGATAGCCGGATCTCCGGCTCCCAACCCTGCTCCAAGTTGTTGGCCAGCAGCTCCAACTGCTCGATCTCCTGGGTCAGCACCCGGGAGCGGCGCAGCATCACCCGGCCCTGGGCGGTCAGCTCGGCCTTGCGCCCCTTAACCTCAAGCAGCTGAACCCCGAGCAGCTGCTGTAGCTTGGCCACAGCGTGATTGAGCGAGGACTGGCTTTTGTTCAATGCCTGGGCGGCGTGGGCATAGCCACCATGATCAACCACCGCCTGGAGGATGCGCCACTGCTCCAGTGTAGTGTGGGGACGGTACATATCAATCACCAAAATCGAAAGGAATGTGCAGAATTATGCGGTTTAATTTCGCAATGGTGCAAGTAATCTTGGGTTGTCGATTCAATCAAGGAGAACCCTCATGACCAGCTTGCTCATCATCAACGCCAGCCCCAACCCTACTGACAGCGCCAGCCGCCAACTGGCACAGCACTTTGAACAGCAGTGGCGCGACCGTCACCCCGGCGGCAAGGTGGTCCATCGTGATCTGGCCAACACCCCGCTGCCGCACCTGGATCAGGCCACCATCGCCGCCTTCTACACCCCGGCTGAGGCTCGCTCGGAGCAACAGCAGCAGCAACTGGCGCTGTCCGACCAGCTGGTGGCGGAACTGCGCCAGGCGGATCAGGTGGTGATTGCCGCACCGATGCACAACTTCTCCATCCCCAGCAGCCTCAAGGCCTGGATCGACCAGATCTGTCGCGTTGGTGAAACCTTCCAGTACGGTGCCAACGGTCCGGAAGGGCTGCTGAGTGGACGTCAGGCCACCTTGCTGCTTACCCGCGGTGGCGACTACTCCAATCCCGCCATGGCGGCACTGAATCATCAGGACTCGGTACTGGCGACGGCAATGGGTTTCGTCGGTATCGAGGTGGTGGCCAGTATCGCTGCCGAGGGCACGGCAAAGGGGCCAGAAGGCATGGCGTTGGCCAAGCAGCAGATCAGCGCGCTGTTTCCCCAGGCTGAGCCGGCACTGGCGTAAGCCAGTCCAGTAGCAGATCGCCGCTGAGCTGGTCCTCGACCCACTGTTGGGCCAGGTAGCGGTGGTAGATAGGCAGCAGCAACTGGCCGCCGTGCAGCAGGATGCCGCTGTCGCTTTGCCAGGACAGGATGTCGGGGCGCGGCCGGTCATAGTAGTGGCGGTAGAGGGCATCCTGGCCTTGGATCAGCGCCTGGCCGGATTGGCTGGGGTAGCGCCAAAGCTGCAGCGCCAGGCGAGCTCGCAACAATTCCGAGGCGGGGTAGCGCGGCTGCTTATCCAGCGACTGGCCAAGCAGCTGTTGCTGCAGTAACGGCTGGCGGGCCCACTCCTGACCCAGGGCCCTGGCCTGCTGCAGCGACGCTGCGCCCTGCTCGATGGTCTGGCCCTGGGCGCCGACCAGGGCCTGGGTTACCAGCCCCATCCATTGCAGCCAGTGGCGCTGGCGCCAGCTGGACTGCCGATAGGTCAGGGTAGACTGGTTGGGGGTATGGCCGATCCAGTGGCGCTGGGCAATGCGCAGTCGACTGTCTGGCCCGGCTTGTAACCGAAGCTCGCCCAGGTAGCGCTGTCCGCGCCACAGTTGCCAACTTTGCTCATCCAACGGCTTCAGGGTCATTTCCAGTTGCGCCGCCTGCCAATGCAAACTGTCTGATGCCACGCTGGCTGGCTCGATGGCCAGTGGTGGCGACAGTGCAGGCTGCCAGGGCAGGCTGTCATCGTCGGTTGTCAGGTTGGCCAGGAACTGATCAGCTGGCTCGGGCTCCTGCCAGGGCAGGCTTGACAGCTGTGATGCTAAGGCATGGTGATGGCCCTGGCGCTGAGCCTGCTCGTGGCTGAGCTGCAGCCACAACTGGACTGGCGCTCCCTCCAGCGATCGTCCTCGATTCTGATGATGTTGCCACACCGCCTGACGACAGCCTGGGTGCTCGGCCTGGCGCAAGTAGCCCTGTACCGACGGACGGTTCAGGCTCAACACCAAAGGCGGCGTGGCATCCAAGCCATCCAGACAGCGAGCATCAGTGAGGGTGAGTTGACCGCCGCTGTCGCTCAGCTGGTGTTCCAGCTCGGCGCGCAGGGCCAGCCAGCGGGGATCGGTGAGATCGGTACCGGTTTGTTGCTGCAAACGATGGCGCAGCAGCAGGGCACACTGGCCCAGCTCGGCGCTGTCGCCCTCGGCGGCGGCCAGTTGAAGTTGGTCCTGCAGCAGGCGCAGCTTGAGCAGGGATTGGCGGTTGGGTTGGGACGGGATTGCCTCCAGCTGGTGCAGGCAGTATTGCAGCAGCTTGGCACTGCTGGGGGCCGAAAGCAGCAACGCCCCAGCAAAAACCAGGGCGTTGAACAGGGACAGACGGCGGTTAGGCACCGCCACCAAACCACTCCTTGGCCATGGCGATGCGCTCCTCCACCGGGTATTGCTGCTCGCCAAGGGACTCAACCTTACGCAGCCGGGGCAGCAGCCCCTGGTTGTTGGCGATCTGGATCGCCAGACCGGGGCGGGCGTTGAGCTCCAGCAGCAGCGGGCCGCGCTCGCTGTCCAAAACCATGTCGGTGCCGAGGTAGCCCAGGCCGGACATCTCGTAGCAGCCAGAGGCCAGGGTCAGCAGGCGGTCCCAATGGGGCACCTGCACCTCGTGCAGGTTGCGCCCGGTGTCCGGGTGTTCGCTGACCGGCTCATCGTACTGTACTGCGCGAATGGCCTGGCCGGTGGCGATATCGACGCCGATCCCTACCGCCCCCTGGTGCAGGTTGGCCTTGCCGTCGGAGGCGTGGGTCGAGCAGCGCAGCATCCCCATCACCGGGAAGCCTTTGAAGATGATAAGCCGGATGTCCGGTACACCCTCGTAGGAGATCCCCTCAAACACCGGGTCGAAGCGGATCAGCGACTCGATCACCGCCACATCGTTCTTACCGCCCAGACTGAACAGGCCTGCGAGGATGTTGGAGCAGTGACGCTCCATCTCGATAGCACTGACCTCGTCGCCGGAGGGCTTGAAGTAGCGACCGTCCTCAACCTTGGTGATCACCAGGATCCCCTTGCCACCAGAGCCCTGGGCAGGCTTGATGCAGAAGCCGGTCTGACCGGCCAGGCGCTGGCTCAGCTCGCTGATCTCATGTTGCTCGGAGATCACCGAGATGAGATCCGGGGTGGCGATCTCGGACTTAAGCGCCAACTGCTTGGTGATCAGCTTGTCGTCCACCTGCTTGTAGAGGCTACGGGGGTTATAACGCCCGATGTAGGAGATGTTCCGTTGGTTCATCCCCATGATGCCGCGGTTACGGAGTCGACGTGGATCGCAAAACAGCATCACTTATCCTCAGCCAGGGGGCGGAAGCGGCGCAGCTCGAGCAGACGGTAGCCGGTGTACTGGCCCATCAGCAGGATGCAGGCAACGATGATCAGGTGGATACCCAGGAAGTTGAAGGCCCAGTGGCGCACCAGGTCGTTGTCCATCGCCAGGTAGGTGATGACCGCCACCAGCAGCGAACCACCGCCCTGGATCATCACCTCTTTGGGACCTTCCTCCTCCCACAGGATCGACATCCGCTCGATGGTCCAGGCCAGGATGATCATCGGGAAGAAGGTGATGGTCAGACCCTCTGTCAGGCCCAGGTTAAAGGCCAGCAGGGTAAAGCCGGCGATGATCCCCAACACCAAGATCACCACGGCACTGATCCTGGAGATCAGCAACAGGTTGAGATTGGACAGGTAGGAGCGGATCACCAAACCACAGGCGACGATCAGCAGGAAGCCAATCAGGCCGGTGAGCAATTTGGTCTGGATGAAGGCCAGGGCGATCAGCACCGGCATAAAGGTCCCTGAGGTCTTGAGGCCAATCAGCACTCGCAGGAATACCACCACCAGTACACCGATGGGGATCAGGAACAGGCCACGCAGCAGGCTTTGCTCTTCCAGTGGCAGGTTGTACAGCGACAGGCCTCGACCGTGGCCGGCCATCATGTCGATGGCGGTGGCCAGGGCAGGGCGGCTGTCTTCAATCATGGAGAAGGTGACGTTGGAGTTGCTGCCGCCGCTCAGGTCCAGTACCGAGTTACCGTGACGCTGCCACAGCAGCACGTTGTCATCGCGCCCTTCGGCCCCGGTACGAGGGTTGAACAGGTAGCTCTTATCGCCCTCCTGTACCTCTACCCAGGGCTGCAGCTGCTGACGGCGACGACCGTCTTCCAGGTTCAGGGCGTAAACCAGCTTGGAGGGCACCTTAGCGCTGTGCAGCAAGCGGTTGAGCAGCGGGCCAGACTCGTAACGGCCCAGCAGCAGGGCCACATTCTGTTGCTGATCCGGGTTGGCCACCATCTGGGCCAGCTGACGGGCAAAGGAGCGGTTGTTGGCGCTCTGCTCCCAGGCCTTCTCGATCACGGCAGTGGCGGCGGTATCCAGCCCCTCATCCCAGACCACGTTCGGCACGGTCATGGTTTCGCTGCGGTCATTGAGCTTGTAGTTGGCGTTGGGCACCAGGTTGGCGGTGTAGTACAGCTCCTGCCGGCCCTGGGCATCGCGGGTGGTCCAGGTGGCGCGACGGGCGCCGGCCTCTTCGGTCATCGCCAGGCCGTAACCCGGGGACGCCGCAGACTCGGACAACAGAGTAAAGGCAGGATCCGAGGGCAGGGCCAGGGAGGCCTCCACCGCGCCGGAGGCGGTGTAGGTGACCCGGGCCTCAACGGTCCAGGTGGTCTGGACGCTGCCGGGGAACAGCGGAATGCCGTCGGTATGATGGCGATAGATGTTGTAGCTCAGGCCACTGGCGAAGAGCAGGAAAATCAACAGGTAAAAGGGTTTTTTAGACACGTTGCTTCCCTTATTTGTCGCCGGACAGGATGTACTGGCCGCTTACGTCCACGACGGCGATGTCTTTGAAGAACTTGCGACCCAGCAGCAGGGGGTACTCCATGTGGCTGCGGTCGGTCAGGTTCAGCTCGGTCTCAGCGACAAAGTCGCCGATCTTCAGTCGCGCCATGATCACCGGGCGTCGCTCGGACTCGGCCGCAGAAGCGCGCTTGATCAGAACAAAGCGGGCTACCTTGGCTTCGATGGTGGAGTTGGCCGGACCGGCCTGCTTAGCCTGTTCGGTCTGTTCTGCGGCGGCTTCCGCTTCACCTTCGCCATTCTCGCTGACCTCAACCGGGGCATCGGCGCCCGGCAGTGGCACGTCGAAGCGAACCCATTGATCGCCATCGCGCTCAAACAGACGGATGTTGGCAGCAGAGATGGAGGAGCTGGCGGCGCCGGTATCAACCCGGGCTTCAAACGCCTCGCCCACCTCCTGGACATAGACCCGCTCCACTTCACCCAGCACCAGCTTATCGCTGAGCGGGTCCGCGGTGACCTCAGGGCAGACCGGCACCGGGGTGGTGGTGTTGCTGTCCACCTCCGCCAGGGTGGCGTTGATGGAACGAAGTTCGGTGATCACCACCTGCTGCTGTTCCAACTGTTCCTGGTAGACCTCTTGCTGTTGGTCACAACGCTGGGCCATCAGGGTTTCCATCTTCGCCAGCTGAGCGTCCATTGCGTTATTGAGCTCATCCTGTGTGGCCGCCGGCGGGGTGGAAACACAGCCACTGAGCAGTGCGGCAGTGGTCAAGGCGAGCAGGGTTCGGCGATTCATCTGTGTTGGGTCCTTTGTTGTGATTCGGCTTTTTCTGCGATGACAATGGCCCGTTTGGGGGCCGGGTAGCCTTCAACGGTTTTGGTCTCGTCGTTGGGGTCAAGATAGTCTTTCAACGACTCATTGCCCATCCATTCGGTACTGCGCTGCTCCGCCACCGTGGTGTCGCCCTCGTCGACCACACGGACATTAATGAAGCCGCATTTTCTCAGCCAGAGCATCAAGGCTCTACTGGAAGGAATGTACCAGACATTGTTCATTTTCCCATAACGAGATTCTGGCACAAGTACCTGATTTTCATCTCCTTCAATTACCAGCGTCTCCAAAACTAATTCGCCACCGGGCTTGAGTTGCTCCTGCAACTGGTATAGGTGATCGATGGGCGAGCGGCGGTGATAGAGCACCCCCATGGAGAACACGGTATCAAAGGCGTGCAGTGGTGGCAGTTGTTGGATCCCCAGCGGCAGCAGGTGCAGGTCCTGGGGATCTCCGGCCAGCTTGCGTACCGCTTCGAACTGGGCCAGGAACAGATCCGAGGGGTCGACCCCGATCACCAGCTCAGCGCCTTCCCCCAGCATCCGCCACATGTGGTAGCCGCTGCCGCAGCCCACATCCAGTACGGTGCGGTGCTTGAGCGGGCTGATGTGGGGCAGCAGCCGGTCCCATTTCCAGTCGCTGCGCCACTCGGTGTCGATGTGGATGCCATAGAGATCGAACGGCCCCTTGCGCCAGGGCTGCAGACACTTGAGCAGGTTGTGCAGCTTTTTCTGTTCGCCGGGGGAGAGGGCCTCGGCGTCGCCGACGGTGACGCTGTGTTTCAGCTCCAGGGTCTCCGGCTGGCGCTGGGGCAGCTTGGCCAGCACCTTTTCCCACTTGGGGAAGTCGCCGTTCTTATGGAAGCGGCTCCAGTGAGCCAGCTGGGCCGGTGCGCTTTCCAGCCAGTGGTTTAGCCGGGTGCCGGCAATGCGTTTGTAGAAGGCGCTGAAATCCATCACTTGATCGCTATCATCGAGGCAAAGTTGTAACACTGGAACCAGAGCGTTGATTCCTCAAAGCCGGCCCGGGCAAAGCGGGCCTGGTGCTCCTGCCAGCTGTCGGGGCGCATCACGTTCTCCAGCGCGGTGCGCTTCTGGCTGATCTCCAGTTCGGAGTAGCCGTTGGCCCGTTTGAAATCCAGGTGCAGATCATCCAGTAGCTTGTGCAGACGGGGCTGGGGGAACACCAGCTTCTCCGATACCACCAGGATGCCGCCGGGCAGCATGCCCTGGTAGATCTTACGGATCAGCCGGTCGCGGTCGTCCGGGTTGAGGAACTGCAGGGTAAAGTTGAGCACCACCATGGAGGCGCGCTCGATCGCCACATCGCGGATGTCGGCGCATACCAGGTCAACCTCCACCGGGCTGACAAAGGCATCCAGATGCTCCTTAGCTCGCTTGATCATCGCCTCGGAGTTGTCGATGGCCACCAGGCGGACCCCCTGGGCCGAGACTTTTCGCCGCATTGCCAAACTTGCTGCCCCCAGAGAGCACCCAAGGTCGTAGACATTGCTATTCTCTGAAACAAAGCGTTGCGCTATCTCGGACAGGGTATGCAGGATCTCGCCGTAACCGGGCACCGAGCGGGAGATCATATCGGGGAAGACCGATGCGACCTTATCATCGAAACGAAAGTCCGCCACGCTGGATTGTGGCGTTGAAAAAATGCGGTCTTGCTTTGCGCTCATAACCGGTTCCTGATTGACAAGGCGGCGATAGTAACGCCGCGGCCCAGCCAGCAGCAAGATGGGCCGTCAAAAAGCGGGTTTCATTGACTAATTTTGTACCGAATTTGGCCCAGTGTCAGGAATTTATCTTTAACAGCAGCCAGTTTAGTAACGGAGTCGCCCCCAACATGCCGTGTCATCTTCTCCCCTGCGCCCTCGGCCTTGTCGCCCTGCAACCGGTCTCGGTCTGGGCCGCCGGTGCCATCGCCTTCTCTCCGGTGTCGCTGATCGCCATGGTCAGCTCAGTGCTGGTGTTGACCCTGCTGGTGGTGTGGATGTGGCGACGGGAGCGCTGGCGGCGCAAGGCGCTGGAGCAGCAGCTGGGCCAGCCCGGCGGCTACGATGCCGCCACCGGTTTGCCCGGGCGCAACCTGTTTGATGACCGCTTCGCCCACGCCATCGCCCGTCACGGTCGCAACCAGACCCACCTGGGGTTGATGGTGATCCAGGTGGACAACTACCACCCACTGTGTCGACGGCTGGGGGCCCAGACCATCAACCAGCAACTGCGTGAGCTAGTAAGCCACTGGCGCCAGTGCATCCGCCGCTCCGACACCCTGGCTCGCACCGGCCCGGACCAGTTCACCGTGTTGCTGGATCCGGTGATGGACAGCCGCGGCGCTGGCATGGTGGCCAAGGCACTGGTGTCAGCCACCAACCGCCACAACGCCACCCGGGGGGAGGGCGAGCCGGTGTGCATCAATATCGGTGTCGCGCTCTATCCACAACACGGCGCCGAGGGCATCAGTTTGCTCAAACGGGCCCACGAAGTGGTGCAACGCAGCGGCCGCCGGGGCACCAGTGGCTACAAAGTGGCCTGATGTTGCTGGATGCCGCGCCGGATAACCCGGACTGTACTTCTGATTTCAGGCACTTTTCTTTATAATGCCGGCTTTGCCAAATTGTCGCGGATTGGCGTAGGCCGGTCCGTTGTAACGCATTAAGTAACAGGAACTGTCGATGCGCAGCCATTATTGTGGACATGTCACAGAGGCCCTGAACGGCCAAGAAGTTACCCTGGTGGGTTGGGTTAATCGTCGTCGCGACCTTGGCGGCGTAGTGTTCCTGGATCTTCGTGATCGGGAAGGGATCGTACAGGTAGTGTACGACCCGGATCTGCCGGAGGTGTTTGAGACCGCATCCAGCCTGCGTGCCGAGTACTGTGTACAGGTTAAGGGTCTGGTGCGCCTGCGTCCGGACAGCCAGATCAACAAGAACATGGCCACCGGTGCCATCGAGATCCTGGGTAAAGAGCTGACCATCATCAACAAGGCGGACGTGCTGCCGATCGACTTCAACACCGATGTGTCTGAAGAGCAGCGTCTGAAGTACCGCTACCTGGACCTGCGTCGTCCGGAGATGGCCCAGAAGATGAAGTTCCGTGCCAAGTTCACCTCCGAGGTGCGCCGCTTCCTCGATGGCGAAGGCTTTATGGATGTGGAAACCCCGATCCTGACCGCCGCCACCCCGGAAGGCGCCCGCGATTACCTGGTACCGAGCCGGACCCACAAGGGCCAGTTCTTTGCCCTGCCGCAATCCCCGCAGCTGTTCAAACAGCTGCTGATGATGTCCGGCATGGATCGCTACTACCAGATCGTGAAGTGTTTCCGCGACGAAGACCTGCGTGCCGACCGCCAGCCGGAATTCACCCAGATCGATATCGAGACCTCCTTCATGAGCGCCGATGAGGTGATGGCCACCACCGAGGCGATGATCCGCACCATCTTCAAGAAGATGCTCAACGTGGATCTGCCCCAGTTCCCGCACATGAGCTACGAAGAGGCGATGCGTCGCTACGGCTCCGACAAGCCGGACCTGCGTAACCCGCTGGAGCTGGTGGACGTGGCCGACCTGATGAAGGACGTGGAGTTCAAGGTGTTCTCCGGCCCGGCCAACGATCCGGAAGGTCGTGTTGCCGCTCTGCGGATCCCCACCGGTGCCAGCCTGTCCCGTAAGCAGATCGACGAGTACACCAAGTTCGTTGGCATCTACGGTGCCAAGGGTCTGGCCTGGATGAAGATCAACGAGGCGGGTAAGGGCATCGAAGGGGTACAGTCCCCGGTGGCCAAGTTCCTGTCTGACGACATCGTCAACGGCATCGTTGAGCGCACCGGTGCCGAAGCCGGTGACATCCTGCTGTTCGGTGCCGACAGCACCAAGGTCGTTGCCGATGCCATGGGCGCGCTGCGTCTTAAGGCAGGCGAAGACTTCAACCTGGTGGCCGAGGGCTGGGCTCCGCTGTGGGTGGTGGACTTCCCGATGTTCGAGAAGGCGGACGGTCGCTACTACGCGCTGCACCACCCCTTCACTGCGCCTCGCGACATGACCCCGGCGGAGCTGGAAGCCAACCCGGACGGGGCCCTGTCCGACGCCTACGACATGGTGCTCAACGGCTGCGAAGTGGGTGGCGGTTCCGTCCGTATCCACCGCGCCGAGATGCAGGCTGCGGCGTTCCGCGTGCTGGGGATCTCCGACGAAGAGGCCCAGGAGAAGTTCGGCTTCCTGATGGACGCGCTGAAGTACGGCACCCCGCCGCACGCCGGCCTGGCCTTCGGCCTGGATCGCCTGGTGATGCTGATGGTAGGCGCGGAGTCTATCCGTGAGGTGATGGCCTTCCCGAAGACCACCACTGCTGCCTGTCCGCTGACCAACGCGCCGGGCCATGCCAACCCGGAACAGCTGGTGGAGCTGGGGATCCAGCCGATCCCGCAGGCGGACAAGTCCGACGACGCCTAAGCCCACGCTTTTTTGGCGACGCGCTGAAAGATAAAGATAAACCCGGCCCTGGTGCCGGGTTTGTTTCCCTTGGGGCTCGGGTTACCCTTGGGAACGAATGGAAAGGAGAGAGTTATGGCTGGCCACAGTAAATGGTCCAACATCAAGCACCGCAAGGCGGCGCAGGACGCCAAGCGCGGTAAGATCTTCACCAAGCTGATCCGCGAGCTGACCGTCGCGGCCCGGGAAGGGGGCTCGGATCCGGACGCCAACGCCCGTCTGCGGGCGGCGATCGATAAGGCGCTGTCCAACAACATGCCGCGGGATACCGTGGAGCGGGCGGTTAAGCGCGGTGCCGGTGAGCTGGAGGGCCAGGCGCTGGAGACCATCGTCTACGAAGGTTACGGCCCCGGTGGCACCGCGGTGATGGTGGAAACCATGACCGATAACCGCAACCGTACCGTCTCCGGGGTGCGCAGTGCCTTCTCCAAGGCCGGCGGCAACCTGGGCACCGACGGCAGCGTGGCCTACCTGTTCACCAAGACCGGGGTGATCTCCTACGGCCCCGAGGTGGATGAAGACGCGGTGATGGAAGCGGCCCTGGAGGCGGGCGCCGATGACGTGGAAACCGCCGAGGATGGCAGCAGTGACGTGCTGACCAGCCCAGAGGCCTTTGGCGCGGTCAAAGACGCCCTGGACGCCGCCGGGCTGGAATGTGCCAACGCCGAGGTCACCATGCTGCCCTCCACCAAGGCGGAGCTGGATCTCAAGACCGCCGAGAAGTTTCTGCGTCTGATCGACGTGCTGGAAGACCACGACGACGTCCAGGAGGTCTACCACAATGCGGAGATCAGCGACGACGTTATGGCGCAACTGGGCTGATGGCAGGAGCGGCATAACGTGAGCATCATCCTGGGCATCGACCCCGGCTCCCGCCTGACCGGCTATGGCGTGATCCAGTTTACCGGGCGCCATTTCCACTACCTGGGCAGCGGCTGCATCCGCCTGCCGGAAGCAGATCTGCCGGAGCGGCTCAAGATCATCTACGACGGCGTGTCGGAGCTGGTGCGCCAGTTTCAGCCCGAGGAGTTCGCGGTAGAGCGGGTGTTCATGGGCCGCAACGCCGATTCGGCCCTGAAGCTGGGCCAGGCCCGGGGCAGTGCCATCGTGGCGGCGATGAACGCCGGCTTGCCGGTGTCCGAGTACAGCCCGACCCAGATCAAGAACGCGGTGGTGGGCACCGGTGGCGCCAAGAAGGAGCAGGTGCAGCATATGGTTAAGCATCTGCTTAAGCTGCCGGCGACGCCGCAGGCAGACGCGGCGGATGCCCTGGCCATCGCCATCACCCACGCCAATATGCAACGCGGCCTGGTGGCCATGGCTGGCAAAGCCACCAGCCGAGTCGGCGGTCGCTACCGCCCCTAGTCGGCCACCCCGATACCCGGCTGTTGATTGCCCGGCTGTGGATTGCTTGGCTGGGTCCACCCCAGCCGGCATGACTCATCGACTAAGATCAATCCGGCCCCTTCCGAACCATTAGATAACCGAGTTCCCATGACCTTTTCCCAACTTGGCCTGAGCGCCGCCCTGACCGATCCCCTCGCTTCACTGGGTTACCAGGCCCCGACACCGATCCAGCAACAGGCTATTCCGCTGGTGTTGCAGGGGCGTGACCTGATCGCCGCGGCTCAAACCGGTACCGGCAAAACCGCCGCCTACCTGTTGCCACTGCTGCAGCGACTCGACCAGCAGGGCCCGGTACGCCCCAAGCGGGTTCATGCCCTGGTGCTGGTACCGACCCGGGAGCTGGCACAACAGGTGGCCAATAGTGTCCAGGCCTATGGCAAGGGGCTGTCGCTCAGTGTGCTGGCGGCCTACGGTGGCACTGACACCGATACCCAAAGCCAGGCACTGAACAAAGGCGTGGATCTGCTGGTGGCCACCCCGGGGCGGCTGCGGGATCTGCTGACCCGCCGGGCGCTGCACCTGGATGCGGTGACCGCCCTGGTGCTGGATGAGGCGGACCGGATGCTCGACCTGGGCTTTATTGATGCCATCAACGCCATCGTCGACCGCCTGCCGGATGAGCGACAGACCCTGCTGTTCTCCGCCACCCTGGGCAACCAGGTACGGGCGCTGGGCCGCTCCGCCATGGTGGATCCGGCGGAGATCACCCTGGCCAAGCACAAGGCCTCCAAGGCCCAGATTGAACAGTGGCTGGTGACGGTGGATAAGGACAAGAAGTCGGCGTTGCTCAGCCATCTGATCCAGGATCTGCAGTGGCAACAGGCGCTGATCTTTGTCGAGACAAAGCACGGCGCCGCTAAGCTTGTGACCCAACTGGCTAAGCGCGGCATCGAGGCGGACTGCATCCACAGCGGCCGCTCACAGGCGGTGCGTGAGCAGGTATTGGCGCGGTTCAAAGCCGGCGAGCTGGCCTTCCTGGTAGCCACCGGGGTAGCGGCACGCGGATTGGATGTGGCGGGGCTGGAGCGGGTGGTGAACTACGACCTGCCGTACCCGCCGGATGACTATGTTCATCGCATCGGTCGTACCGGTCGGGCGGACGCCCAGGGGGAGGCGGTGGCTCTGCTGTCCAAGGACGACTTTAAGAACCTGTGCATGATCGAGAGCCGGCTGGGCCACCTGATTGAACGCCGGGTGGTGGAGGGCTTTGAGCCGCGCAAGCCGGTGCCGGTCTCCATCCTAAATTACGTGCCCAAGGCCCGTCGCAACGACAAGGCCAAGGGTAACTAACCCAGCGGCAGTGCAGCGAAATCTAGGGCTCGCTGCGTTGTACCACCAGCTTGTCCTGGGTCATGTCCGCCATGGTATGGCCAATGCCGCCGACGCCATAGCCAGAGTGGCGGCGCCCGGCAAAGGGCATCCAGTCGACGCGAAAGGCGGTGTGGTCGTTGATCATCACCGCACTGGCGTCGATCCCCGCCACCACCTGGTTTACCACCGCCACATCCTGGCTGAAACACGCCGCCTGGAAGGCATAGGGCAGAGCGTTGGCCTGCGCTATTGCCTGGGCTAAATCGCTATAGGGGAAAACCGCCACCACCGGGCCAAACACCTCGTTCTGGCTCAGGGTGGCGCTGGCCGGTGGGTCCCAGACAACGGTGGGGGCGTAGGCGGTAGCCTCGCTGACGCCCGAAGTGGTGATCACCTTGCCGCCACACAGCAGCTCGCCGCCCTGGTCGACCGCGTCGCTGACCCAACTGGCCACCCGCGCCACCTCCCGGGGTGTGATCAGCGGCCCCACCTCGGTATCCGCCTCGACCGCATTGCCCACCTTGAGAGCCTGGGCGGCGCTGGCCAGTTGTTCTGCCAGCTGTCGGGCGATGGTGTGATGGGCAAAGACCCGCTGAACCGACACACAGACCTGGCCTGCGTGGTAGAAACCGCCCTTGAGCAGGGCGGGCAGGACCGTCGCCAGATCGGCACTGGCATCGACGATCACCGGGGCCGCGCCGCCATGTTCCAGGGCACAGCGGGTACCCGGGGCGAGCTTGGAGCGCAGCATCCAGCCCACACGGGCGGAGCCGATAAAGCTAAAGAAGGCCACCCGGGGATCGGTTACCATCCGCTCGGCGGTGTCGTTGTCGCAGGGGGCATAAAGTAGCTCCTCCACGGCCAGACCGGCCTGGTGGGCAAATTGGACAAAGCGCTCGCAGCATAGGGGCGTGGTGGCGGCGGGCTTGACCACAATTGGGCAACCCACCGCGATGGCCGGTGCCACCTGGTGTACGATCAGGTTCAGTGGATGATTAAACGCCGAGACCGCTACCACCACACCGATGGGCTCCTTCAGGCTGTAGGCGCTGCGCCCGGCGCCGGCGGCGGTGCGATCCATCGGGATCTGTGCCCCCGCCAGATGGCCCAGCTCCTCGATGCACAACCGAACCCCGTCGATGGCCCGGGCCACCTCCACCTGGGCATCCATTAGCGGCTTGCCCCCCTCTGAGGCGATCAACAGTGCCAGCTCGCCCGATTGCCCCTGCATCTGTTTAATGATCGCCTCCAGGATGGCGATCCTCTGGTGCATTGGCCGTTTTGGCTGGACCTGACGCACCTGCTGATGAGCCTGCTCAAGCCAGGCGTCGATCTGCGCCCAGGGACGTTGTGCCACCCGACCTACCGGGCTGAGATCCCAGGGATTCACCACCTCGATCCATTGGCTTGTCATAGCAGGCAGACCTTCTGTTGCAGTTGATCGATCAGCACACGCTGGTTTTCGCTGTAGTCCACCGCCACATCCACCAGGTGCACGCCGCCTTGCTCGAAGGCTCGCTCGAGCACAGGTCGAAGCTGGGCGGCGCTGTTGGGACGGTGGCCCTGGGCGCCGTAGCTTTGGGCATAGAGCAGGAAGTCGGGATTGTTAAAGGTCAGACCCCAGTCGCTTAGCCCCTGCTGGGCCTGTTTCCAGCGGATCATGCCGTAGGCGCCGTCGTTAAGGATCAACACCACCAGGTTGAGACCCAGGCGCACGGCGGTCTCCAGCTCCTGGGAATTCATCATAAAGCCGCCGTCACCGCAGATCGCCATCACCCGCCGCTGTGGATAGAGCATGGCCGCCATCATCGCCGAGGGCAGACCGGCACCCATGGTGGCCAGGGCATTGTCCAGCAACACGGTATTGGCTCGGTAGGCCGGGTAGTTGCGGGCGAACCAGATCTTGTAGATGCCGTTGTCCAGGGCGATCACATCCTCTGGCCCCATGGCGGCACGAACCTCTGCCAGCAGCCGCTGCGGCACCACAGGGAAGCGCTCATCGTCGCTGCCCTCGCTGAGCTGGGCGCGGATCTCGTCGTGGATCCGGCCAAAGTAGGCGTTGTCGATGGTCAGGCCATCCAGCCGCTGGGAAAGGGCCTCGATGGTGGCGGCCACGTCCCCCACCAGCTCAAACTGGGGGAAGTAGACCGGATCCACCTGGGCAGAGCGGTAGTTGATGTGCACCACGGTCTTGCCGCCGTGCTCCATAAAGAAGGGGGGCTTCTCCACCACGTCGTGACCGACATTGATGATCAGGTCCGCCCGGTCGATGGCGCAGTGCAGGTAATCGCCAGCGGACAGCGCCGCGGTGCCCAGACAGCGGGGATGGGCCTCATCCACCACCCCTTTGCCCATCTGGGTGGAACAGAAGTAGAGCGGCACACAGGAGAGCAGGGTACAGAGCGCATCGCCAATCTCCTGGCGGTTGGCCCCGGCACCGAGCAGCAACAGCGGGTGTTTGGCCTGACGGATGGCGTCGGCCACCTGATCGATCACCTCCGGCGAGGGCTCAGCGTAGGCGCGAACGCTGCGTTGAAACACCTCTGCGTGAACTGGCTCGCGGGCGATGTCCTCGGGCAGCTCCAACAGCACCGCACCGGGTCGCTCCTCCTCGGCCTGGCGAAATGCCTCCCGCACCTGGCTGGGGATCCGGTCGCCATGGACGATCTGGTGGGACAGCTTGGTGATGGGCTTGAACAGGTTGACCACGTCCACCACCTGGAACTGCCCCTGTTTGGAGGTCTTGATCGGCTTTTGTCCGGTGATCATCACCAAGGGGAAGCCGCCCAGCTGTGCATAAGCCGCGCAGGTGGTGAAGTTGGTGGCGCCGGGGCCCAGTGTGGCCATGCAGACCCCGGCCCGCCCGGTCAGGCGACCATAGGTGGCGGCCATAAAGGCCGCGCCCTGTTCGTGCCGGGTCAGCACCAGTTCAATATCGGAGTCGTGCAGCGCCTGCAGCAGGTCGAGGTTTTCCTCACCGGGAACGGCAAAGATCTGTTTCACCCCCTCGGCTTGCAGCGCCTGCACCATCAGCTCGGCGGCATTGGTCTGCGGAGGGTGGCGATCGTTGGATGGGTCCGGGTTTACCATGTCGACTCCTGTTGCGGTTAGAAGGACTGCGGCGCAGTTAGGGTGCTGCAACAAGCGTAGTCATTCTGGTGGCAATCCGAGCCTGGGCTGGGGTGAGAGCGGACGGGCTAGTTTAGGCTGGCGGTGGCCGCGAGCTGTGCGTTTGCCAGCGTCGGGTAGGGTATTGGGAAGAGGGCGCAGGGGCGCGGTTGACCGCGCCCCGTTTAGCTTGGGTTGCTGTGATCAGCGATCCAGGATCAATACCGCGGTGGGTGCCAGCTGATAGTAGGTCAGCGGTTCCTGCACGCTTTGTGGGTCAAAGCTCTCCCCTTGCTCTTCGGCCTGGTGGGCATAGAAGCGGCGGGTGGTGTCCAGATCCATCTGCTGCTTCTGCAGTTGGCCGGTGGCCAGGGCAGGGCGGCCCTTGGCAGAGACCGGGAACTCCATCACCCCATCCTTGACCTTGACCCGCAGGCCTTCAGGGTCGGCCTCGGTTACCAGGGTCATCCAGCAGCCGCGCTTCTTACAGACCGCTTCGATGGTACCCTGCACTGTGATGGGATCCGCCAGGTAGGCATCGGGGTCGGCCATCACCTGGCTCATGGGCACCAAAGCGGCGGCATCAACGGGCTCACCAAAGGTGAGGGGGTCGGCGGCCAGGGGCAGGCTGCAACCGAGGGCGAGCATCAGGGTCCAACGACGAAGGGACATGGGATTCTCCATAATAGGCACAAAAAGGCTTAAGCATCAGCCTATGCCTTCCATTACGTGGGTGCAACTGGGCCGGTTCAACCACGCATTTTCCGCTCCAATGCGCACAAAGGGATGACGCTTGGGATAAAAACCGATAGGATCCAAAACACTGTAAATTTGGACAGTGGTTTTTGCCGCTGGCTGTTAAGGGGAGTACGCCTGTGATTGGACGCCTGCGAGGGGTGTTGGTAGAGAAGAGCGCACCTGAGGTGTTGCTGGAGTGCGGCGGTATTGGCTACGAGGTACAGATGCCGATGACCAGCTTCTACCAACTGCCGGAGATCGGCGCTGAGGCGGTGATCGTCACCCATTTCGTGGTGCGCGAAGACGCCCAGTTGCTGTACGGCTTTGCCTCCAAGGAGGAGCGTGCCCTGTTTCGCGAGCTGATCAAGACCAACGGCGTCGGCCCCAAGATGGGTCTGGCGATCCTCTCTGGCATGTCCGCTGAGCAGTTTATCGATGCGGTTCAGGCGGAGAACATTACCAGCCTGACCAAGATCCCCGGGGTGGGTAAGAAGACCGCCGAACGCCTGGTGGTGGAGATGCGGGATCGGCTGAAGAACCTCAGCGCGCCGCTGCTGACCCCCTACGCCGATCGCCTCGCGGGTGCTGATCTGGATACCCTGGCCAGCCAGGCGCCGGATCCGCAGGAAGACGCCATTGCGGCACTGGTGGCCCTGGGTTACAAGGCCAACCAGGCCGACAAGGCTGTGGCCAAGGTGATGGCACCGGGTTTGAGCTCGGAACAACTGATCAAAGACGCCTTGAAGGCGATGCTCTGAGGGTAACCCATGATTGAAGCGGATCGCCTGGTGGCGGCCCCGGTAGTAGACCGGGAAGAGGCGGTGATCGACCGGGCCATGCGGCCTAAGATGCTGACCGACTATACCGGTCAGGCCGAGGCAAAGGCGCAGCTGGAGGTGTTTATCCAGGCCGCCCGCAACCGGGAGGAGGCGCTGGATCACCTGCTGATCTTCGGCCCGCCGGGCCTGGGTAAGACCACCCTGGCCAACATTGTGGCCAACGAGATGGGGGTGAACATCAAGTCCACTTCCGGCCCGGTGCTGGAGAAGGCCGGCGATCTGGCGGCGCTGCTGACCAATCTCGAGCCCAACGATGTGCTCTTTATCGATGAGATCCACCGTCTGAGTCCTGCCGTGGAGGAGGTGCTCTATCCGGCGATGGAAGATTACCAGTTAGACATCATGATCGGTGAGGGCCCGGCAGCCCGCTCGATCAAGCTGGATCTGCCGCCCTTCACCCTGGTGGGGGCCACCACCCGTGCCGGTGCACTGACCTCACCGCTGCGGGCCCGCTTCGGTATCCCGCTGCGGTTGGAGTTCTACAACGTGCGCGACCTGACTGGCATTGTTGAGCGCAGCGCCGAGGTGCTGGCGCTGCAGCTGGACAAGGAAGGGGCGGTGGAGATTGCCCGACGCAGTCGGGGCACGCCACGGATCGCCAACCGGCTGTTGCGCCGGGTACGGGACTTTGCCGAGGTGAAGTTCGATGGCGCCATCACCGCGGAGGTCGCGTCCAAGGCATTGGATCTGCTGGACGTGGATTCCGAGGGCTTCGATTACCTCGACCGCAAGATGCTGACCACCATCATCGACAAGTTTGCCGGCGGCCCGGTGGGGCTGGAGAACCTGGCAGCGGCCATCGGTGAGGAGCGGGAGACCATCGAGGATGTGCTGGAGCCTTACCTGATCCAGCAGGGCTTTCTGCAGCGTACTCCGCGTGGCCGCATGGCGACGGATCGGGCCTACCAGCATTTTGGCCTGAGCCGACCTGAGCCGACCTGAGCAGGCCTAAGCGCGGCTATCTGCGGACCACCAAACAAAACGCCGGGGCTCAATGCCCCGGCGTTGTCGTTCTAGCTGGCCATGCTGGCCCCGGAGAGCCGGAAGCCCGGCCCCTGCCACTGGTACAGGCACCAGAAGGCAAAATGCAGGACGACGATGCCGTAGAGCACGGCAAGGTAGCGTGTCTTGCGCGACTTATGGCGAAACACCCGGGCAGCGACAAAGGCACCGGGCCAGCCGCCGAGCAGCTCGAAGGTATGCAACACCCGCTCGGGGATGCGGCGACTGCCACGCAGGGCAAAGCGTTTGTCCAGGCCAAACAGCAGCAGGGTCAGCATACTGACCATGGCATACACGGGCAGCAGCACCATCGGGCCAAACAGCAACAGCAACAGTAGCCAAACAATGGCCAGCAGGAATCCCACCACGGTTACTGGCCCAGCCCTTCGTTGGCCTGGCTGCGCTGGATCAACTCAATCTTGTAGCCGTCCGGGTCTTCCACAAAGGCGATGTGGGTGGAGCCGCCCAGCACCGGGCCGGGCTCGCGGGTGATCTTGCCACCGGCGGCACGGATGCGGTTACAGGCCTGGTAGATGTCCTCGAAGCCCAGGGCGATGTGGCCGAAGGCGGTGCCCATCTCGTAGTTGTCCACGCCCCAGTTGTAGGTCAGCTCGATCACCGCGTGACCGTCCTTCTCATCGCCATAGCCGACGAAGGCCAGGGTGTACTTGTACTCTTCGTTGGTGGATTGGCGCAGCAACGACATCCCCAACACCTCGGTGTAGAAGGCGATGGAGCGATCCAGTTCGCCCACGCGTAGCATGGTGTGCAGCACTTGAGACATGACTTTTCCTTTGGGTAACAGTGAAACACGCAGGGCTCAGCCTACCAGAAGCACGGGCCAGATACAGGTCTGACGGCTGTCCCGCTGTGCTACTGCTCAGCCCTTAAACAACCTTGGACCAGCGCATGTGTTGTGTCCGGTTTTTGCCCTTTAGGGTGTGATCCAGCTCACGCTGCGGTGAGGCCAGATCCCATTTCACCGGGGAGTTCCTTAATCTAGGCATCGGGGGGAGATAACAACAACAATAGGGAGAGTTACGCAGTGAATACTGACGTAAAATATGCTTTGGCCACCACCGTGGCCTCTTTGAGCGTGATCGTGTTCCTTGGAGCTATGATCTTCGCCTAAAGAGAACGCCGGCATCTGCCGGCGTTTTTTTTGTTCCGAATACGAGCCGATAGCGGCTCAGCGCTTCAATGCATAAGCGCCCGTTCTGGTGCGGGCTGCGCCTCTTCTTCCGGTTCCTCGTCGCCCTGGTAGACCACACCGAGGCGATTAACCTCCGCCGCCGCCTGGCCCATTTGATCCATGCAATCCTGAACAAAATAGAGGAACTGCGACTGACTCATGCCCGGCGAAAGCGCCAGGTTGTGGCACATCAGGATGCGGGGCAGGGACTCGTCCACCATCTCGATGAAGATCTTGAGAGTGGGGAAGTGGGTATTGAGCCGCGACATCTCGGCAAAGGCGGTCATCAGGCCGGCCGGTCGCACCTCGATGGAGGCGGACAGATAAAGGAAATCGCCCTCGATCTCCACCTTGGCATCGTAGATCCCCGGGCACTCTTGCAGTTGATTGAGGTGTAACCCCTGGCAACTGCCACACAGGTAGTAGGGGATCTGACCATGATCGAGCCAGGCTTTCAGGGTTTCGTGATCCGGGATCAGCAGTGCGGGCATGGATGTGGTGTCTCTGGTAACGCTTGGCCGCACAGGATACTCCGAAGATGGCGAGATTTCACCATCTGCAGGAAACTGGTAGCGTAATGGCTTACGGACAACAAACGGAGAGTTAGGATGACGACCTGGTTGATGTTGGCGATGCTCGCTGGCGAGGTACCCCTGGAGTGCGGATTGCACCCCAAGGCACGGGAGTTAGCGGTGGCCATCATTCAAGACAGCCAGCAGCAGCGACTGCGGTTACGCTGTGATGGAATGCTGGCGGTGGTGGCGCAACGTAAGGCCAGGGAGATGGCGCAGCGGGGCAGTGTCAGTCATATCGGCGGCGGTGGTGCCAACAGCCGAGTGGTGGCCGCGGGCTACCCACTGGATAAGCGCTACGGCATCGGCATTGCCAATCAGATTGAGGCGGTGGCCGGTGGCATCGCCGATGTGGATGAGATCTGGGACGCGTTCAAGGACTCACCGGGTCATCGTGCTCACCTGTTGGGGGAGCATCCGGTCTATCTGCAGCAGGATGAAATTGCGGTGGGCTACCACCACGATTGGGAGACCCCCCACGTGGATTACTGGGTGGTTTACGTGGCACGGCGGGAGGATGGAAACCAGCAGCCGGTGGTGTTGATCAGCAAGGAGTAGGGGGCACGCCGCCGTGCCCCCGGTACTATTACTTAGTTACTTACGGGCGCCTTCGATGATCGCCTGGGCCATGTGGTCGGCGACCTCGCCGGTGGTTTGACCGCTCTTGTCGGACTCGGCAAAGATCGCCAGCAGGGTGTCGTAAATCTTACGCACCTTGGCCTCGGATGCCGCAGCGTCGTAATCCCGCTCGAACGACACGTTGATGATACCGCCGGCGTTGATGACGTAATCCGGGGCGTAGAGGATGCCACGCTCCTTCAGAGCCTGACCGTGGCGAGGCTCCGCCAGTTGGTTGTTGGCACAGCCGGCAACGATGCTGGCCTTGAGCTGCGGCAGGGTGTGGTCGTTGATGGTGGCACCCAGTGCACAGGGGGCGTAGACGTCCACGTCCTGGCTGTAGATGGCGTCCAGATCCACCACCTCGGCACCCAATTGGGTCGCCGCGCGATCCAGCTGCTCGGGGTTGAGGTCGCACACCACCAGCTTGGCACCGGCCTGGTGCAGATGCTCACACAGGTAGTAACCCACGTGGCCCAGCCCCTGAACCGCGACGCGGATCCCCTCCAGCGAGTCCAGACCGCGCTGGTGCTTGATGGCGGCCTTGATGCCCAGGAAGGTTCCCAGGGCGGTGAACGGGGAGGGATCGCCACTCTTGCCTTCCAGACCCGCCATGTAGGGGGTTTCCTGGTGGGCCATCATGATGTCACCGGTGTTGATGCCGACATCTTCCGCTGAGTAGTAACGTCCACCCAGGGCATCCACCGCACGGCCAAAGGCGCGGAACAGCGCCTCGGACTTGTCGTGCTTGGGATCGCCGATGATCACCGATTTGCCGCCACCGAAATCCAGCCCTGCCAGGGCGTTTTTGTAGGTCATGCCGCGGGAAAGACGCAGCACGTCGTTAAGCGCTTCCTCTTCGTTGGCGTAGGGCCACATGCGGCAGCCGCCTACCGCTGGGCCCAAAGTGGTGTCGTGCACCGCGATGATCGCCTTCAGGCCAGATTCTTTATCGTTTACAAACAGCACCTTCTCGTGCTGATCAAATGAGGGGTGAGAGAAAAACGCCACCTTGCCTGCTCCATAATGCCTGGGCTGCGATTGCAGTCCCGTCCTTCCAGTCTTGCCGGCAACCATACCAGCGCCGGGGCGAGAGGCCAAAAACGCTTCCCTTGGTGTTTGTAATCACAATGGAAAGCTGTCTTGACAAAAGGGTTACGCTCGGCAAAAGTGGCGACCTGGAACAGGCAAAGGATGAGAACAAGATATGGCCGACGTAATGGATCAAGAACAACAACAAGCCTGGGTACGGGAACAGTTTCAAAAGGCCAATCGCCACCTGGCGGAAAAGGGGATCCTGCCCGGCCGTGTGCTGGAGAAGGAGAGCCGCTACCTGCCGCCGCTGATTGCGCTTTGGAAGATGGAAGATCAGAGCCCGCAGAAGCGCCGTTACTGGGTGCTTTCCGGCGATCTGCCGACGGATCTGGTGGCGGACAGTGCCGCCAAGGACGCCCGCGAGGCGCTGCGTCACTTCGCCCTGTCCTGGCAGCTCAAGGGTGAGAACTTGCGCAAAAGCCAGGACAAGACCCAGCAGGACCTGGCCCGTTTGCTGATTGGCCGGGCCGAGGGGTTGTCCCAGTTGCACCAGGATGAGCGCCTGTGGGTCAACGAGGCCTGAGTAACCAACAAGTAAAAAAGCCGCCCAAGGGCGGCTTTTTTGATCGCTTTAGTGCGGCGTTTGTATGACTAAAGCACGGCCTAGGCTCAGTCCAGGTACCAGTAGCCGGCGTTGACCCACTGCAGTAGGGCATCGGCGCTGTCTCCGTCGGCCAGCAGCGGCTCAAGCTGGGCACCATTGAGGCAGTCTTCATCGGCCAGCAGGGAAGCGATGGGGCGCAGCGGCTCTGGCAGCACCCAGCATTGGCCATCAAGGAACAAGCGGTTCTGCTGGTCTCCCTCCAGCTGCAACACCTTGAGACCGCCGATCCGCTGCAATGCCTGGCCTTGCTGCAACGCGGTGTGTAACTCATCAAGGCTCAGTGGCTGCTCTGGCGGCCACAGCGCCAACTCGAACCGATTCTGGCTCAGCAGGGTGCCCAGTAGGGTGGGCCAGGTACTGGCATCGTCGACCATGGCGTGGACCAGCTCGGCCATCCCCTGTTGATGCTGCTGGCTGATCTGAGCCGGGGCCTTGGGCTCTGATTGGCTGGTAAAGCGGGTCTGGCCCAGGTCCTGGTCCAGTAGGGTGTCGGCCAGGGCGGAGATCAGCTCCTGCTGGCTAGGCGCGCGAAAGCCGACGGAGTAGGACAGGGAGGGGCTGAGGGTCTGGCCGGCATGGGGGTAGCCCGGCGGGATGTAGAGCAGATCCCCCGGCTGCATCACCGCATCGATGATGGGGGTAAAGTCCTCCACCAGTGACAGGCCCTGGCTGTTATCACGACGCGCGTAGTTACCGCGGTCACCGACCTGCCAGCGGCGTTCACCACGGCCCTGGATGATGAACACGTCGTAGTTGTCGATGTGGGGGCCAACGCCACCACCGGGCACCGCAAAGGAGGCCATCACATCGTCAAAGCGCCAGTCCGGCAGGAAACGAAAGGCCTGCGCCAGGCATTGCGCCTCCGGCAGGTAGTGGTTGATCGCCTGCACCAGCAGCTGCCAGTTTTCGCTGCCGAGGCTATCGTACTCCTCCCGGGGGCCGGACTCACCGCGCCAGGCATCACCCTCCCGGATCACGATGCGACTGGCCACGCCCTCTTCCAGCGCCAACCCGGCCAGCTCGTCCGGCTCCAGTGGGTCAACAAAGTCTTGGAAGGCGCCGGGGATCAGCACAGGCTGCTGCTGCCAGTAGCGCTGAAGGAACTCTTGGGTGTCCAGTGAAAGGCGGTAGGTCATCAGTGTCTAGGGTCTTGGTATGGAGTTAAGCCCGGCAGTGTATCCCATATGGCCATCAAATGAATGGCCATTGCCATTGGCTTTAGCGCAGCCGTAGCCGTTGCCGCCCCTGCTGCTGCGAAGCCTATCGGCTCAGTGGGGCGCTGGGTTGCTTCAGACCCATGGGCCCGGGCTGGAACAGGCGTGCATCCATGGTGGTCAGCTCGGTACTGATGCTGGGAGCAAAGGCCATCTTGGCCAGAACGTCACGCTGTAGATCCACCCCGGGGGCGATCTCCACCAGCTCCAGGCCCTCTGCGGTCAGGCGAAAAACCGCGCGCTCGGTGATGTAGAGCACCCGCTTTTGCTGGCGCGCGGCCCGGGGACCACTGAAGGTAACCTGTTCCACCTGGGGGACGAACTTGAAGGTTTCGCCGTCCTGATGAATTACCAGCTCGCCATTGGTGATCTCGAGCTGCTGTGGGCCTGCGGTGAAGGTGCCGCAGAAGATCACCTCCCGGGTACTCTGGGTGATATTGATAAAGCCGCCGCAGCCGGGCAGGCGTTCCCCGAAGCGGGACACGTTGAGGTTACCACGGGCATCGCACTGGGCCAGCCCGAGAAAGGCCTGATCCAGGCCGCCGCCGTCGTAAAAATCAAACTGCTGATCCTGGGTGACGATCGCCTCAGGGTAAGCCGAAGCGCCAAAACTCAAACCACCGGCGGGGGTGCCACCAATGGCGCCGGGCTCTACGGTCAGGGTCAGTCGTTGCAGCTGCTCCTCTGCCGCCACTTCGGCCACCCGTTCCGGCAGGCCGATCCCCAGGTTGAGGATGGCACCGGGCTTGAGCTCCATCGCTGCCCGACGGGCGATCACCTTCTTGGCGTCCAGCGGACGAGTGCGGGGACACTCTTGCTGATGGTTCTTGCCGCGACCGCAGTACTGCTCGTTATGGGCCTCGCCAAAAGTCTGCATATGCTCGGTGGGGTCGTCGCAGAGCACCACGGTATCCACCAGGATCCCGGGGATCCGCACCTGTTGGGGATCCAGCTGGCCGCATTCGACCCTGCGTTTGACCTGAACAATGACATGGCCACCCTGGTTCTTGACCAGCTGGGCGATGGCCAGGTTCTCTACGAACAGGCACTCATCCTCCATGCTGATGTTGCCGTTGGCGTCGGCGCTGGTACCGCGAAGCAGCGCCACATTGGCGTCGATGCGCCGGTAGAACAGCTGCTCCTGGCCCTGCAGTTCCACCAGCTGGACCCAATCTCCTTGGGTGGCGGCGTTGATGCGGCCGCCCTCGATGCGCGGGTCAACAAAGGTCTCCAGGCCGATGTGGGACAGGGTGCCCAGCTTGCCGGCCGCCGAGTCGCGGTAGAGCTGAGCAATCACCCCCTGGGGCAGGTTATAGCCCTGGATCTTCTGCTCCCTGGCCAGCTTTTGCAGCTGCGGGATCAACCCCCAGTGACCACCCAGGGCAAAACGAACCAGTCCCTCCTGGGCCAGATGGTTGACCGAACGCTTGCCGCCATCGCCCTGACCGCCGGCAAAGTAGAGCGACAGGTCCCGCGGCCGACCGGTGCGCTCGAAGCGCTCGCCCAGGGCCCGCTCAAGCGCCTCCGGCACCACTGAGCCGATAAAGCCCCCGAGGATCAGGTGATCGCCATCCTGTATCAGTGCCACCGCTTCCGCCGTCGAGACAAAGTTGACCGCCATGGCGTGCCCTCCCAGCGCCAATCCCAAAGAATCCATTGCTGTTAAGTTGGGCCAAGCCAGAGGCTCAGACCAGACTACTTTGGTAGGTAGTCCGGCAGGTGTGATTGGTAACGACGATCTTCGGCAAGACCTGCTTACCCTCGGTAGGGATATTCCTTCGCCGATAGCCTCGGCGTTGATTTAGGCTCAGTCGCTAGGTGGCTTGTTGGAATGGTGGCTGAGGTGCGCAGGAGAATCCGCTTCTTACATCGGTAGAGGCGGTGCAGGCGTACGCAGCGGATAAGGTGGATGCCTGAGTGCAATTTCGTATGGCACATTGCCTCGAAACGCAACGGACAACGCTAAAGCAGGGCACCGCGTCAGAGCAGCGCCTGCGTCGCGATTGGGTTGTACCGCGGCCCGAGCTAAACCGGATCGCTAGTTGGGTTTGGCTTTGTCCTTGGAAGTGGTGAGCTTTGAGCCTGCGCCCTTGGCTTTGAGCAGCGCCACCATGGCCGGTTCCAGCTCATCCTCCGCCCACTTCTTTTGTTCTGTCGGCTTGCGCTGCGCACGCCAGGCGGCAATCAGGGCAACCGCCGCTGCCGGAACCGCCAGCAACACAAAGATTTCGAACATCCCTTCTCCTTAATACAAACGGCTAGCCTGACGGACACGTTAGCAACCGCGATTGGCGGTCGCCATGACCTGAGGGGCTTTGCAGGTTTGCTGATATCAGGTAGGGCCCGGTATGGCGGCATGAGCCTCTGTGAGAATTGTGCTGTCGCTCACTTGTTGTCTTGCCAATCGATAAAAGGTTCACGCCGATCTCCGGGGAGGAGATCTAATTGAAGCTTTGATAATCAACGAAGTCCTCACGACTCCGTTCGATTAGCCATCCAAGGCCTGATGAACCAATGGCCCTTGCGCCGACTTTGAGGTGCCCGAGCAGAGTCGTCATTGGCAAGGCTGAGGGCCAGGACGGCCTGAGTGCCCAGCGGAGGCATGGGTGAAAGCCAAAGGCTTGAACGCGTAAGCAGGGATGCTGGAGCCGGCCTTTGATGCGAAGCATGGATTGCGCAGCAGCAAAGCCGACTCTGGGCTGTGCCGCCAGTTGATGTCGTCGATGCGAGGATTCAGCACCGATTGGAGGCGACGGGGGTTCCAAGGGGGCGGGACGCCCCTTTGGTTGCTGTCGCCAACGCGACAAAATTTCCGAGAGAATGGCGATTGATCTCACTAGTGAGAATCAACCCCCGAAAATCTGCGAAGAACAAAAAAACCGCCCCTGACAAGGGGCGGTTTCTGTAGTCACTGAAGCGTTAAGGCTTACAGGGACTCCACGAACTCCACGGCACGGCCGATGTAGTTGGCGGGGGTCAGCTGCTTGAGCTCTACCTTAACGGACTCCGGCAGCTCCAGGTTGTCGATGAACTCGGCCATGATCTGCTGGTTAACGCGCTTACCACGGGTCAGCTCCTTGAGCTTCTCGTAGGGCTTCTCGATGCCGTAGCGACGCATCACGGTCTGGATCGGCTCAGCCAGCAGCTCCCAGTTGCTGTCCAGTTCGTCCAGCAGCGACTGCTCGTTCACCTCCAGCTTGGAGATCCCCTTCAGGGTCGCCTGGTAGGCGATGGAGGAGTAGCCCACACCTACACCCAGGTTACGGATCACGGTGGAGTCGGTCAGGTCGCGCTGCCAGCGGGAGATCGGCAGCTTGGCGGCCAGGTGCTGGAACAGGGCGTTGGCCAGACCCAGGTTGCCTTCGGAGTTTTCGAAGTCAATCGGGTTAACCTTGTGCGGCATGGTGGAGGAACCGATCTCACCGGCGATGGTCTTCTGCTTGAAGTGACCCAGGGCGATGTAGCCCCAGATATCACGGTCGAAGTCGATCAGGATGGTGTTGAAGCGGGCCATGGCGTCGAACAGCTCGGCGATGTAGTCGTGCGGTTCAATCTGGGTGGTCCAGGGGTTCCAGGTCAGGCCCAGGCTGGTGACGAAGCGCTCGGACAGCTGGTGCCAGTCAACGTTCGGGTAGGCGGACAGGTGGGCGTTGTAGTTACCAACAGCACCGTTGATCTTACCCAGCAGCTGCACCTCAGCGATCTGCTTCACCTGACGCTCCAGACGAATAGCCACGTTGGCCATCTCTTTGCCCATGGTGGTGGGGGAGGCCGGCTGGCCGTGGGTACGGGCCATCATCGGCACCTTGGCGTAGCGCTTGGCCAGCTCGTAGATGGCGTCAACCAGCTGTTGCAGCTGCGGCAGGATCTCCTGCTCGCGGGCGTTGTGCAGCATCAGCGCGTGGGACAGGTTGTTGATGTCCTCGGAGGTGCAGGCGAAGTGAACGAACTCGCCCACGGCAGCCAGCTCGGCGTTGCCTTCCAGGCGCTCCTTGATGAAGTACTCCACCGCCTTCACGTCATGGTTGGTGGTGCGCTCAATCTCTTTCACCCGGGCCGCATCGGCTTCGCTGAACTGGTCAACGATCTGGTCCAGGTGTGCCATGGCGGCCTCGCTGAAGCAGGGGACTTCGGCGATCTCGGGGCAGGCGGCCAGCAGCTTCAGCCAGGAAATCTCAACCTGGACCCGGTACTTCACCAGGCCAAATTCACTGAAGATGCTACGCAGGCCCAGGGTGCGGCTGCCGTAGCGTCCGTCCACTGGGGAGATGGCAGTCAGGGCGGAAAGCTCCATGATAGCTCCTTGATATAGGGTTTTTAATTATCGATTTTTACAGGTGTTGGTTGGCGGTCTGCACCAGCGCGCGGCGGGCCATCACCAGGTGGCGGCGTTTGCCCCCCAATTGGCGCCACAGCACGGCGGAGCGAATGGCCGCCAACAGTAGGGTTCGGATCTTGTATTGGTTGCTGGTCTGCTGCAGCTGCATCGGGGTGCCGACCACCTGGATACGACTGCCCAGCGGGCTGATCACGTCGCTGTAAACCGAGGCCAGGTTGGACAGCACCTGCTCATCGGTCAGCTCGAAATGGTGGGTCTGGCGCTTCACCTGGGTCAGGCGTTCAGCCAACATGGACATCGCCGCCGGCTTGGCCGCCAGCTTGCGCTCCAGTGCCAGCACGCCCACCAGGTAGCGGGTCAGGTCGACGTCTTTGCGGCTGCCATCGCCCAGTTGCTCCACCACCACCTGGTAGCCGGTGGTGAGATCCACATCGGCGAATACCTGGTCCGGGGTCTCGGGATCGGTCACCAGGATGGACTGGACGCTGCCGCGCAGCATCTCTTCTTCAACGTGACCGTGGCGGGCGATATCACGTACCTGATCGATCGCCTGGCAGATGCCGGCGAAGGCCATGGTACGAAGCTCGATAGATTGACTCATTAACCGTCCTGTTAGCGGATGATGCGTTCGATGACGCCGCCACCTAGGCAGACCTCACCTTGATAGAATACGGCAGACTGGCCCGGAGTGACCGAACTGACCGGATCATGGAAGCGCACTTCCAGTTCGCCGTTGTCCAGCGGGGTCACGGTGCAGGGCACATCCTGCTGGCGGTAACGGGTCTTCACCGTCAACTCGGTGGCCTGTTGCGGCCCATTGCGATCCACCCAGTGCAGCTGGCCGGCGATCAGGCCGTTGGAGAACAGGCGAGGGTGGTTGGCACCCTGGCCTACCACCAGCACGTTGCGCTCCACGTCTTTGTCGACCACGTACCAGGGCTCTGCACCGGCGTCCTTCATGCCGCCGATGCGCAGACCTTTGCGCTGGCCCAGGGTATGGTACATCAGACCTTCGTGTTGGCCGATCACTTCGCCTTCACTGGTCTCGATGTTGCCCGGCTGCGCCGGCAGGTACTTGGCCAGGAAGTCCTTAAACTTGCGCTCACCGATAAAGCAGATGCCGGTGCTGTCTTTCTTGCCGGCGGTGATCAGGTCCTGCTCTTCGGCGATGCGACGTACCTCAGGCTTCTCCAGTTCGCCAACGGGGAACAGGGTCTGGCCCACCTGGTCTTCACCCAGGGTGTAGAGGAAGTAGCTCTGGTCCTTGTTGCCATCGAGGCCGCGTAGCATCTCGACGCTGCCATCGGCGTTATCGCGGCGACGCACGTAGTGACCGGTGGCGATGTAGTCCGCGCCCAGCGCTTCGGCGGCGAACTCCAGGAACGCCTTGAACTTGATCTCCTTGTTGCACAGGATGTCCGGGTTCGGGGTCCGGCCGGCCTTGTACTCCGCCAGGAAGTACTCGAACACGTTGTCCCAGTACTCGGCGGCGAAGTTGACGCTGTGCAACTCGATGCCCAGCTTGTCACAGACCGCCTGGGCGTCGGCCAGATCTTCCGCTGCAGCGCAGTACTCGTCGGAATCGTCCTCTTCCCAGTTCTTCATAAAGAGCCCCTCCACCTGGTAGCCCTGCTGGAGCAGCAGGTAGGCTGAGACGGAGGAGTCGACGCCGCCGGACATGCCGACGATGACCTTTTTATCGCGGTTCAGTGACATAGCTTTCTATTCGCTTGGCAAATTAAATACGGTGATTTTTGGGGCCGGTATTCTAGCACGGCGGCAGGGCCTGCCGCCAATGGCGCTTAGCCCCGATGCAGCCGTTTGTCCAGTATGGCGTCGATTGGCAGCCGCCGTCCGGCCTGGTAATCGTCGATGGACTGCAGCACCAGCGGGCTGCGCAGCGGCCAAGCGGTAATCTCCTCGCGACTGAGCCAGTGGCAGCGCTGGATCTGCGGATCCTGGGGCTGGGCCGGCAGTGGCTGGTCGAGCTCACAGCCGAAGGTGAAGCGGACAAAGGGGGTGCCATCAGCGGCAACAAACTGGTACACCGCCACCAGTTCCTTGGGTGCCAGCTGCAGCCCGGTCTCCTCCTCCAACTCCCTTTGGCAGGCGGCGGTCAGGTTCTCCTCCGCCTCCAGGTGGCCGGCGGGCTGATTGAGCGTGGATGTGCCCGCGATCAGCTCCTCCACCAGCAGGTAGCGCCCCTGGCAATGCACCACACAGGCAACGGTAACGTGGGGTAGGAAGCGTGAGCTCATGGCTTAATCCGTTGACTCCAGTTGGCGGTATTGGCCCAGGTCTAAGCCGTCCAGAGTCCAGCTGCCGATGCGGTAGCGGATCAATCGCAGCGTGGGGTGACCAATATGGGCGGTCATCCGTCGGACCTGACGATTGCGCCCCTCCACCAGGGTGACCTCCAGCCAGGTAGTGGGGATGTTCTTGCGCTCCCGGATAGGGGGATTGCGCGGCCAAAGCCAGTGTGGCTCTGTCACCACCTTCACCTTGGCCGGCAGGGTGGGGCCATCTTTCAGGGTCACCCCCTGGCACAGCTGCTTGATCGCCTCGTCACTGGGCTGGCCCTCCACCTGGACAAAGTAGGTCTTGCTGGTTTTGCGACCGGGCTGGGTCAGCTTGGCCTGCAGTTGACCGTCGTTGGTGAGCAGCACCAGGCCCTCGGAATCCCGGTCCAGGCGACCGGCGGGATAGACATCCTGCACCGGGACAAAATCCGCCAGGGTCTGTCGCCCCTGGCCATCGGTGAACTGGGTCAGCACGTCAAAAGGCTTGTTAACCAACAGGATTTTTCTCGGGCCAACGGGTCTGCGTGGCTTGGTGTGGGGGCGGCCCTGACCGGAGTTTGGCCGGGTGTTACGCCCTCTAGTGTTTCTATTACGTTGATGCATAAGGGTATTTTAACTGGAAACCGCCAGGTCCGACTAGCCTAAGCGCCCATTTCACTGACAGTGTGATTGATCTATCATGGGCGCCGAATTTGCGACCTAAGACACGCACTTCGGGTTAAGGATAATAAGGACAACGAAAACCATGTCGAAAATCATCTACACCTACACGGACGAAGCGCCCGCCCTAGCCACCCATTCACTGCTGCCCATCATCCGGGCCTACACGGAGGCGGCGGAGATCCAGGTAGAGACCCGAGACATCTCCCTGGCCGGTCGGATCCTGGCGGCGTTCCCTGAGCGCCTGAGCGAGTCTCAGCAGGTGAGCGACGCCCTGGCAGAGCTGGGTGAGCTGGCCAAGACCCCGGACGCCAACATCATCAAGTTGCCCAACATCTCCGCCTCCATCCCCCAGCTGACCGCCGCCATCGCCGAGCTGCAGCAGCAGGGCTACGATCTGCCCGCCTACCCGGAAGAGCCGAAGAGCGAGCAGGAGCATGACGTTCAGGCCCGCTACGCCAAGGTACTGGGCAGCGCAGTGAACCCGGTATTGCGTGAGGGTAACTCCGATCGCCGGGTGGCGGATGCGGTTAAGCAGTACGCCAAGGCCAATCCGCACCGGATGGGTGCCTGGTCGAGCCAATCCCGCTCCCACGTTGCCCATATGAGCGACGGCGACTTCTACAGCAGCGAGCAGTCCTACCTGAGTGAGCAGGCCGACAGCGTCACCATCCGCTGGGTGGGTAGCGACGGCGAGACCAAGCTGCTCAAGCAAGACATCAAGCTGCAAGCGGGCGAGGTGATCGATGCCGCCCGGATGGACAGCCAGGCACTCAAGCGCTTCTTTGCCGAGCAGATCGCCGATGCCAAGGCCCAGGGACTGCTGTTCTCTCTGCACCTGAAGGCCACCATGATGAAGGTGTCCGATCCCATCATGTTCGGCTACTGCGTCGAAGCGTTCTTCGCCCCGGTATTCGACAAGCACCAGGCGCTGTTTGCCGAGCTGGGTATCGAAGCCAGCCACGGCCTGGGTGAGCTCTACCGCAAGGTCGCCACCCTGCCGGCGCCGCAACGGGAAGCCGTTGAGCAAGACCTGGCCGCGGCGCTGGCGGAGGGCCCCAGCCTGGCGATGGTGGACTCCGACAAGGGGATCACCAACCTGCATGTGCCCAGCGACGTCATCATCGATGCCTCCATGCCGGCGATGATCCGCGCCTCCGGCCAGATGTGGAATGCCCAGGGCCAGCAGCAGGACACCAAGGCGGTGATCCCGGATCGCTGTTACGCCGGGGTGTACCAGGAGACCATCCGTTTCTGTCAGCAGCATGGCGCCTTTGATCCGGTGACCATGGGTAACGTCTCCAACGTTGGCCTGATGGCTCAGAAGGCCCAGGAGTACGGCTCCCACGACAAGACCTTCAAGATTGCCCAGGCCGGTGAGGTGGAGGTGATCACTCAAGGCGGTGAGGTGGTGATGCGCCACAGCGTGCAGGCCGGTGACATCTGGCGTATGTGCCAGACCAAGGCGGCGCCGGTACAGGACTGGGTCAAGCTGGCGGTCAACCGTGCCCGCGCTACCGGTCAGCCGGCGGTATTCTGGCTGGACAGCCAGCGTGCCCACGACGCCAACCTGATCGCCCTGGTGGACCGTTACCTTAACGATCACGACCTGCGCGATCTGGAGCTGAAGATCCTGGCCCCGGTGGACGCGGTACGCTTTACCCTCGAGCGGGTTAAGGCCGGCCAGGACACCATCTCGGTGACCGGCAACGTGCTGCGGGATTACCTGACCGATCTGTTCCCCATCCTGGAGCTGGGCACCTCCGCCAAGATGCTCTCCATCGTGCCGCTGCTGGCCGGTGGCGGCCTGTTCGAAACCGGTGCCGGCGGCAGTGCGCCCAAGCACGTACAGCAGTTTGTCGAGGAGAACCACCTGCGCTGGGACAGCCTGGGGGAATTCCTGGCCCTGGCGGTGTCGCTGGAGGACCTGGCGGCCAAGACCGACAACCCCAAGGCCAAGGTGCTGGCGGAGGCGCTGCACGTGGCCAACGGCCTGTTCCTGGAGAACAACAAGTCGCCGTCACGCCGGGTTAACGGGCTGGATAACCGTGGCAGCCACTTCTACCTGGCGATGTACTGGGCCCAGGTGTTGGCGGCCCAGACCAGCGACAGTGAGCTGCAGGCACTGTTTGCCCCGCTGGCGGAGGCGCTGTCTGAGCAGGAGGCGCTGATCGTCGAGGAGCTCAACAAGGTGCAGGGCCAGCCGGTCAATATCGGTGGCTACTTCCATGCGGACGCCGAGCGCCTGGCCAAGGCGATGCGACCCAGCGGTCGCTTCAACCAGGCGCTGGCGGCGTTCCAGGCGGCGGTGAAGGACAGAGTTCGACTGTCTCAGCCGGCCTGATGCCTTAAGCGCTAACGCCAAAGCGCTAACACCAAAGCAAAGCGCAAACCGCTCCCTAGGGAGCGGTTTTTCTTTTTGTCATATCGGCGTTACCCTAAGAAAGCATTCACCCCCGTGATCAATGCATCGACTGACAAGGAGAGCCAGATGGAATCCAAGATCCACGCCCCTGCGGGCGGCCAAGTGATTGCCCTAAACGACAGTGGCGCACTGTCTGTACCCAACAACCCCATCATCCCCTACATCGAGGGCGACGGCATCGGGGTGGATGTCACCCCACCGATGAAGGCCGTGCTGGATGCGGCCGTGGCCAAGGCCTACGGTGGTGAGCGTCAGATCCACTGGATGGAGATCTACTGCGGTGAGAAGGCCACTGCCACCTACGGCGCTGACACCTGGCTGCCGGAGGAGACCCTCTCTGCCGTGCAGGAGTACAAGGTGGCGATCAAGGGGCCGCTGACCACACCGGTGGGCGGTGGGATCCGATCCCTTAACGTAGCGCTGCGTCAGCAGCTCGATCTCTATATCTGTCTGCGTCCGGTGCGCTACTACCAGGGCACCCCCAGCCCGCTGAAGCAGCCGGAGCTGACCGACATGGTGATCTTCCGCGAGAACAGCGAAGACATCTATGCCGGGGTAGAGTGGCAGGCAGGTACCGCCAACGCCGACAAGGTGATCCGCTTTCTGACCGAGCAGATGGGGGTGACCAAGATCCGCTTCGAGCAGGAGTGTGGCATCGGCATTAAGCCAATCTCCCGTGCCGGTACCGAACGTCTGGTCCGTGCTGCCATTCAGTACGCCATCGACAACGATCGTGACTCTGTGACCCTGGTGCACAAGGGCAACATCATGAAGTTCACCGAGGGGGCATTCAAAGACTTCGGCTACGAGCTGGCCCAGCGCGAGTTTGGTGCCGAGCCATTGGACGGTGGCCCTTGGTGCCAGCTGACCAACCCCAACACCGGCAAGCCTATCGTGATCAAGGATGTGATTGCCGATGCCTTCCTGCAGCAGATCCTGTTGCGCCCGGCAGAGTACGATGTGATTGCCACCATGAACCTCAACGGCGATTACATCTCCGATGCCCTGGCGGCCCAGGTGGGCGGTATCGGCATCGCCCCGGGGGCCAACATCGGCGACGGTGTGGCGCTGTTTGAGGCCACCCACGGCACCGCGCCTAAGTACGCCGGCCAGGACAAGGTTAACCCCGGCTCGCTGATCCTCTCCGGTGAGATGATGCTGCGCCACTTAGGTTGGCTAGAAGCGGCAGACCTGGTGGTTAAGGGGATGGAAGGGGCGATCGCCGCCAAGACCGTCACCTACGACTTCGAGCGCCTGATGGACGGGGCGACCCTGCTCAGCTGTTCTGACTTCGGTCAGGCGGTGATCGACAACATGTAAGTGAAGCGCCAAATGAAAAAGCCGCCCGAGGGCGGCTTTTTTGGTTTTGGTCGGCAACTATTTGTTAGTCGGCTGGATGTTTGACGCGTGCATGCCCTTCGGGCCTTTTTCCATCTCAAACTGCACTTCCTGTCCAGCTTTAAGAGTGCGATAACCTTCCATTTCAATGGTTGAATAGTGCGCAAAGACGTCTTCGCCGCCCCCCTCGGGGCAAATGAAGCCGAATCCCTTTGCATTATTGAACCACTTCACCGTTCCTTGAGCCATACCTCGACTTCCTTCTGCTGTGTCCTTCCCACGAATCTTGTATTCACCTTCCACTGCCCATATAACAACAACTGAGGCGTTGGAATGTGGCAGCGGTGAACGCTGTACATTACCAATTAACAAAAGGATAACATGGTAGTCAAGTTTTTATTGCATCCGTGTTCCACCCATAACACATTCAGAGTGGCTAAGCTTTTCCGATGAGCAAGCAATTTGAAACGGACCACGTCGCCGAAAAGGAGAAACAGGAACAGAAGCTGGAGCCTCCCAGGCTCTACAAGGTGATCCTGAACAACGACGACTACACCCCGATGGAGTTTGTGGTCGAGGTCCTGACGCGATTTTTCAATATGAATGAAGAAAAAGCGACGGAAGTGATGTTAACCGTCCATTATAAAGGTAAAGGGGTGTGCGGGGTGTTCACGTTGGACATTGCCGAGACCAAGGCGGCACAGGTCAATCGATATGCCCGTGAAAATCAGCACCCTTTGCTCTGTTCCACAGAGCAGGCGTGATCCATCACTGAGGGGGATAGGTAGCGAATATGCTGAATAAAGACCTTGAGGTAACGCTCAACCACGCGTTTCAACAAGCGCGGAGAAACCGTCACGAGTTCATGACCGTTGAGCATCTGCTGTTGGCGCTACTGGACAATCCGTCGGCCAAGGAGGCGCTACTGGCTTGTGGCGCGCGGCTGGAGTCCCTGCGCAATGAGGTGGAGGTCTTTATTGAACAGACCACGCCGCTGATCCCTGAGGATGACAGCGAGCGTGAGACTCAGCCCACCCTGGGCTTCCAGCGCGTACTGCAACGTGCTGTCTTCCACGTACAAAGCAGCGGTCGCAACGAGGTGTCCGGTGCTAACGTGCTGGTGGCGATCTTCTCAGAGCAGGAGTCCCAGGCGGTCTACCTGCTGCGCAAATCCGACGTTACCCGACTGGATGTGGTGAACTTCATCGCCCATGGCGTGGTGAAACGGGATCAGCAGGAGCCGGACATGGGATCGGACAGCGACAGCCACGACAGCCCGAACCTGGGGGCCGAGAAAGAGGAGGAGGGCGGTGAGCGTCTGGAAAACTTCGCCTCCAACCTCAACAAGCTGGCCAGCTCCGGCCAGATTGACCCACTGATTGGTCGCCAGGACGAGGTGGAGCGCACCATCCAGGTGTTGTGCCGTCGGCGCAAGAACAACCCGCTGCTGGTGGGTGAGGCCGGGGTGGGCAAGACGGCCATCGCCGAGGGCCTGGCCTACCGCATCACCCAGGAAGATGTGCCTGAGGTGATGGCGGACTGCACCATCTACAGCCTCGACATGGGCGCCTTGCTGGCGGGCACCAAATACCGCGGTGACTTCGAGAAGCGCTTTAAGAACGTGCTCAAGCAGCTTCAGAAGGACCCTCACGCCATCCTGTTCATCGATGAGATCCATACCATCATCGGTGCCGGCGCCGCCTCAGGCGGGATGATGGACGCCTCCAACCTGCTCAAGCCGCTGCTCTCCAGTGGCAAGCTGCGTTGCGTCGGCTCCACCACCTACCAGGAGTACCAAGGGATCTTCGAGAAAGACCGGGCCCTGGCCCGTCGCTTCCAGAAGATCGACGTGGTGGAACCCACCGTGGCGGAAACCACCCAGATCCTGATGGGTCTGAAGAGCCGCTACGAGGAGCACCACCAGGTACGCTACACCCAGTCGGCCATCAGCGCCGCCTCCTCGCTCTCTGCCAAGCACATTAACGAGCGTCAGCTGCCGGACAAGGCGATCGATGTGATCGATGAGGCTGGCGCCCGGATGGCGATGTTGCCGATGTCCAAGCGTAAGAAGACGGTGTCGGTCAGCGACATCGAAGAGATCGTGGCCAAGATCGCCCGGATCCCCACCAAGTCGGTATCCGCCACCGACAAGGAGATCCTGGAGAACCTCGACCGCAACCTGAAGATGGTGGTGTTCGGTCAGGACCCGGCCATCGATGCGCTGGCGGCCTCCATTCGCCTGGCCCGCAGTGGTCTGGGCTCGGAAGGCAAGCCGGTGGGCAGCTTCCTGTTTGCCGGCCCCACCGGGGTGGGTAAGACCGAGGTGACCCAGCAGCTGGCCCGCGCCATGGGCGTAGAGCTGGTGCGCTTCGACATGTCCGAGTACATGGAGCGCCACAGCGTTTCCCGATTGGTGGGCGCGCCTCCGGGCTACGTTGGCTTTGACCAGGGCGGCCTGCTCACCGATGCGGTGATCAAGCAGCCGCACTGCGTGGTGTTGCTGGATGAGATCGAGAAGGCCCACCCGGACGTCTACAACCTGCTGCTGCAGGTGATGGACCACGGCACCCTGACCGACAACAACGGCCGTAAGGCGGATTTCCGCAACGTCATCCTGGTGATGACCACCAACGCCGGTGTGCAGGAGACGGTGCGTAAGTCCATCGGCTTCAAGCAGCAGGATCACAGCCTGGATGCGATGAGCGAGATCAACCGCACCTTCACCCCGGAGTTCCGCAACCGGCTGGACGGCATCGTCTGGTTCAACCATCTGGATATGCAGGTGATTGCCAAGGTGGTGGACAAGTTCCTGGTGGAGCTGCAGGCGCAGCTGGATGGCCGTGGTGTGCACCTGGAGGTCAGCGCCGAGGCGCGGGTCTGGTTGGCGGAGAAGGGCTACGACCGCAATATGGGGGCCCGCCCCATGGCCCGTGTGGTGCAGGAGCAGATCAAGAAGCCGCTGGCTAACGAGATCCTGTTCGGTGAACTGCAGAAGGGCGGTACCGCCGAGGTGGATATCCGCAACGGAGAGCTGGTGTTTGAGTACCGCAGCGACAAGGCGGAGGTGGTGTCAGACTGACCGCTAGGCCCTTGCCCAAAGCAGGGGCCGGCTTTAGCACCGGCCCAAACACAAAAAACCCCGCATCAGCGGGGTTTTTTGTGGGACGTTCGGATTAACGCGCGCGGAATACGATGCGACCCTTGGTCAGATCGTAAGGGGTCAGCGCCACGGTTACCTGGTCACCGGTGAGGATGCGGATATAGTGCTTACGCATCTTGCCGGAGATGTGGGCGGTAACCACATGTCCGTTTTCCAGCTCCACGCGGAACATGGTGTTGGGCAGAGTCTCCAGGACTGTGCCCTGCATCTCGATACTGTCTTCTTTTGCCATCGAGGAAATCATCCCGTTATGTAATAAAAAAATCGCGCGTATCATGCCGCAAAAGCGGTACGCTGTAAAGCGATCAGAGGGTGACCGGCTGCCAGCTTAGGCCGGTAAATCGTTCAGCGGGTTGAAATTGACGCTTGTAAGCCATCTTTTGGCATTGATCTATCTGGTAACCCAGATAGAGGTGCTGTCGGTTCAGGGCCTGGGCCAGTGCCACCTGTGCCAGTATAGCGCGGGTGCCAAGGGAGCGGGACGACAACGACGGCTGAAAGAAGGTGTAGGTGGCAGACAGGCTCTCGCCAAGCAGGTCCGTCACCGCCACCAGCACCAGCTCCTGATCCAACCAGGCCTCCAGAAACACCACCTCCAGCCAGGGGCTGAGCAGGAAGCGGTCAAACTGGGCGTCGGAGGGCGGATACATGGCACCGTCGGCATGGCGCTGGCGGATGTAGTCCTGGTACAGGGTGCGATGACGAGGCAGGGGACGCAGGCTGACCCGCCACTGAAGGTCGCGGTTCTTGCTCAATACCCGCTTCTGCGAGCTGCTGGGTTTGAACTGCTGCACCGGCAGACGCACCGGGATGCAGGCCCGGCACTGCTGGCAATGGGGCCGGTACACCTGGTTGCCGGAACGGCGAAAGCCCAGCGCCAGCAGCTGTTCGTACTGCTGCACATCGATGGGCTCGCAATTGAGCAGCAGCTGCTCCTTTTGATCCGGCAGGTAGCTGCAGGGAAAACTCTGGCTTAGCCCCAGTTTCAGGTTTTGGATCTCAGACATCCCACTCTCCCTGTTCCGTCCGCCATTGCGCCCAGGCCACCTCGCTGTCCCGGTGCCGCTGCAGTTGCGACAGGAACGCGTCTCTGCCCAGTACCTGGGCTCCCAGGCTGCGCAGGTGGTCGTTCTCAATCTGGGCGTCGATCATCGCCACCCCAAGGCGACGAAGCTCGCTACTGAGGGCGAAGAAGGCCGCCTTAGAGGCGTCGGTCCGGCGGTGAAACATCGACTCACCACAGAATACCGCGCCTATCCCCAATCCATACAGGCCGCCGATCAGCTCCTGCTCCTGCCACACCTCGATGGAATGGGCAAAGCCCAACTGGTGCAGGTGCAGATAGGCCTGGCGCATCGGTGCGCATATCCAGGTGCCCTGTTCGCCGCCCCGGGGCGCGGCACAGGCGCTGATGACCTGCTCGAAGGCCTGGTTCACACTGAAATGCCAGCCGTTTCTGCGAATGCTCCGGCGGGTGCTTTTCGAGACCTGATACTGATCAGGATAGAACACGGCCCGGGGATCCGGGCTCCACCACAGAATGGGGTCGCCGTCGTTAAACCAGGGGAAGATGCCATTGCGGTAGGCCCGAACCAGGCGTTTGGGGGAGAGATCACCGCCGATGGCCAGCAACCCGTTGGGTTCCTGCAGAGCCTGCTGCGGGGGCGGGAAGGGGGCATCACGGTAGTCGAGATACTGTACGGCGTTGAGCATGGTACCCTAAAAGACGAAGCCAACAATTGATGTTCTAGTGATAGAGGATGGCACGGTGATGAAAGCTTTGTCGACACTGCTGATGGCCCTGGTGCTGGTGGCCCCGCTGCAGGCGAACTACAACCGCAACAGCGCCGTCCCGGTACAGCAGGTGGTGTACGGGGATGTGGAGTCAGTGCGGGAGATCCAGCGTGAAGAGCTGGTGGAAGATCGTAACCGCGGCTGGAAGGTATTTGGCGGTGCCCTGCTCGGTGGGGTGATAGGCCACCAGTTCGGTGGCGGCTCGGGCCAGGATGTGGCCACTGTCTTGGGGGCCTTGGCCGGTGCCGGGGTGGCGGACCGACGTTCGCCGGCTTACCAGACCCGACAGTACCGGTTGATCGAGATGATGATCCTGACCGAGCCCGGCGACCGGGTGATGGTGGTGCAGGACCGGGATCCTGGCATGCTGTTCTCCGCCGGCGACAAGGTTCGGGTGGTTTACCTGCAAGGCGATCAGGTTCGGGTCGACAAGGCGTACTGACCGCTAGTAGAAGGAGCAGTAGCCCGACTCGACATCGTAATATTTGAGCTGGTTTAACCCGACCAAATATTGTGAACCACCCGTTCTTGAGCCGACTTAGAGGTGCCCTAGCGTAGGCGACACCGACCAGGCAGAGGGCCAGGATGGCCCGAATGACCAGCGGAGACATGGATGTCGACTCTGGTCTGTGCCGCAAGTCGGTGACGCCGGTGCTAGGGGTCAGCACCGATGGGAGGCAGCGGGGGTTCCAAGGGGGCAACCTGCCCCTTTGGTTGCCGTCGGCAATCCGACACAAAAAAGCGGCTTTAAAGCCGCTTTTTTTGTGGGTTATGCCGGACTGAGGCGTCCCGCTTCCATCTGGTAGACCCGGTCCATCTGCGCCAGTGCCGCCCGCTTGTGGGTGACGTAGAGCATGGCACGGCCGGTTTGCGCCATCAGGGCGGCGATCACCTCCTGTTCGGTGGCGTCGTCCAACCCTTCGGTGGGCTCATCCAGCAACACCAGATCGGCCGGGTGCAGCAAGGCACGGGCAATGCCCAAGCGGCGTCGTTCCCCGCCGGACAGCTGTCGGCCGCCTTCCCCCAGCCACTGGTTCAGGCCATCGCCCTTGAGCAGGGCGTCCAGTTTGACCTGTTGCAGCGCCCACACCAGCTGGCCATCGTCTGCCTCTGGCGCCGCCAGGCGCAGGTTGTTGGCCAGAGAGTCGTTAAAGACGTGAACCCGCTGGCTTACCAGGCAGAAGCGCTGACGCAGCTCCGAGGCCAGGAGGGTAGGCAAGGCGGCGCCGTTCCAGCTCAGGCTGCCTTGTTGTGGCTGGGCCTCACCGCAGATCAGCTGCAGCAGGGTGGATTTGCCGCAGCCGGTCTTACCTAGCAGGGCCACCTTTTCACCGGCCTGGATCTGCAAGCTGGTGCCGTTAAGCACTGAGTCCAGTGCACCGGGGTAGCGGTAGTGCACATCCTCGATATCCAGGGTGGACAGTGCCGGTACTGCAGCCTCGCCGTCGGCTTGCTCCGGCTTGGCCTGAAGGATCGGGTTGAGGCGACGTGCTGCGCCCAGGCAGTGGCTCAGGTGCTGGAAGGCGTTGGTCACCGGCGACAGGGCCTCAAAGCTGGCCAGGGTGGCAAAGGCCACCAGCGCCAGCAGCGGGCCGCTGTCGAGGCTGATCAGCTGGCTGGCCAGCACCAGCATCCCCAGCAGCAGCCAGCCGTTGAGGGTGACCATCAGGCCTTGGGAGAAGCCGGTCAGCGAGGCCATGCGGCCCTGCTGCTTCACCAGTTGCTGTTCGCGCTGACGGATCTCCTCGCGCTTTTGCGCCTCGGCATCAAACACCAGCAGCTCGGTTTGTCCCTCGATGTACTCCAGCAGCGACAATCGCAGCGCGCCCTGGGCCCGGCCCAGTTGCTCACCGGGCTGCTGACCCAGGCGATAGAACAGCGGTGGCAGCAACAGCAGCAGCGTCAGCAGCACCGCGGCCAGCACCAGCCCTAAGGTCGGATCGATGAAGTAGAACAGGGCGGAGACCATCAGGATCGCCAGTGCACCGGCCACCATGGGCGTGACTAAGCGCAGGTAGAGGTGATCCAGCGCATCGACGTCAGAGACCATGCGGTTGAGCAGATCGCCCTGACGCAGTCCTTGCAGCTGGGTCGGGGTGAGAGGCCCTAAGCGGCGGAAGAACCAGCTACGCAGGGTGGCCAGCAGGCGGAAGGTGGCGTCGTGACTAACCACCCGTTCGGCCCAGCGGGACACGGTACGGGTCAGGGAGAAGGCACGGACGCCGCCGGCGGGCATCATGTAGTTGAAATCGGCACTGCGGGCGATCACCAGGCCGGCCACCGCACTGGCGGCGATAAACCAGCCGGAGAGGGAGAGCAGGCCGATGCTGGCGATCAGGGTCAGCAGCGCCAGCAGGGTGCCAGCGCTGAGGCGGCCCCAGTGCTGACGGTACAGCTTGAGGAAGGGCAACAGATCACGCATGGTCGCGGTCCTCCATCGGCAGCAGGGTGATCACCTTGTCGCCTTGCTGTTGTTGCTGCTGGCGGTGGGTGATGGTGATGCAGCTACGGCCCTGGGCAAACTGGACCAGCGACTGCTGGACCCATTGCTCGCTCTGGCTGTCCAGGCTGGCGGTGGGCTCGTCCAACAGCAGCAGTGGCGCAGGCTTAAGCAGGGCACGGGCCAGAGCCAGGCGTTGGGCCTGACCGACCGACAGACCACCAGCGCCGTCCTGGATGCGATACTCCAGGGTGCCCGGCAGGCGGTCGACGAACTCACTGGCGTAGGCCTGTTGCAGCGCCTGGTTCAGTTGGGCATCGTCTGCGTCGGGCTTGGCCAGTTGCAGGTTGTCCCGCACCGTCCCCTCCACCAGCATCGGGTTTTGTCCCAGCCAGGTCAGGTGGGCCAGCCAGTGGCCGCGGGGCAGGGCGCTGAGCTCCTGGCCATTGACGCGGATGGAGCCGGAGTAGGGCAGCAGGCCCATCAGCGCCTGCATCAGTGAGGTCTTACCGCTGCCGGTGGCACCGGCCAGGACCAGATGCTCACCTGGGGCCAGGGTAAAGCTGACCGGGGCGCACAGCGGCACCCCCTCGGCGGAGAGCGCCTGGGCCTGCTCAACCTCCAGGGTCAGCTGCTTCCAGGGCTCTGAGCTTAAGGGCGCTTCGGCTTCCGGACGTTTCTGCTCCATCACCTTGCACAGGCCCTCGGCTGCACCCACAGCTTCCGCCTTGGCGTGGTAGTAGGTGCCAAGATCCCGAAACGGCTGGAAGAAGTCCGGAGCCAGCATCAGCACCAGCAAGCCGGAGAACAGTGAGACGCCGTAGCCGTAGTGACCAAAGTTGAGCTCACCGAGGTAGCTGAAGCCGAAGTAGACCGCGATCACCGCGATGGAGACCGAGGCGAAGAACTCCAGCACCGCGGAGGAGAGGAAGGCCATGCGCAGCACCTCCATGGTGCGGCGACGGAACTGATCGGTGGCGTGGTCCATCCGCTGGGCTTCGCTCTCCATCCGATCAAACAGGCGGATGGTGGCCAGCCCCTTGAGACGGTCAAGGAAGTGGCCGGACAGACGGGCCAGGGCGAGGAAGTTGCGCTTGTTGGCATCGGCGGCGCCCATCCCCACCACCACCATAAACAGCACGGTCAGTGGTGCGGTAACCACAAACACCACGGCGGCGGCCCAGTTGATTGGCAGCACCACCAGCAGGATGGTCAGCGGAATGAGCATTACCAGCCGGGTTTGTACAAGGTACTTGCTGTAGTACTCCTGTACCTGCTCGATCTGCTCCATCAGCAGGCTGGTCCAGGCGCCGCTGGCCTGCTGTTGCAGGTGGGCCGGACCCCGGTCGGCCAGACGGCTGAGGATCCCCTGGCGTAGGTGCTGACGTACCGCGGCACCGGCGCGGAAGCCACAGCGCTCCTTGAGCCAGAGTAGGGCACCGCGAAGGGGGAACAGCAGCGCCAGGGCCGTCAGGTGGGGGTAGAAATCGGAGAGGGGTTCTTGATCGATGATCTGGCCGTGCAACAGGCTGGCCAGGATCCAGGCCTGCAGGATCAGCAGCAGGGCGTTGCCATAGCCGGCCAACACCGCGGCGATGGCCCAGTGGCGACCCACGTGGGCGGCCTTTCGCAGCCAGTTAAGGCTTTGTTTTTCTGTCATTGGACTCACAGATGTAAAAACGGGGCCAGATGGCCCCGAGAGCTAGCAGTGTGCGATTAGGACTGGCCCAGCGCATCCAGGTAGCGTTCCGCATCCAGGGCGGCCATACAGCCGGTGCCTGCGGAGGTGATGGCCTGGCGGTAGATGTGGTCCATCACATCACCGGCGGCGAAGACGCCGGGTACCGAGGTCTGGGTGGCGTTGCCTTCGGTGCCGCTTTGCACCTTCAGGTAGCCGTCCTTCATCTCCAGCTGTTCCTTGAAGATGTCGGTGTTTGGGCTGTGGCCGATGGCGATAAATACGCCGTCTACCTTGAGCTCCTCAGTGGCATCGCTCTTGGTGTCCTTCAGACGGGCACCGGTAACGCCCATGGGATCGCCCAGCACTTCGTCCAGGGTGCGGTCAGTGTGCAGCACGATGTTGCCGTTCTCGACCTTGTCCATCAGGCGCTTCACCAGGATCTTCTCGGCGCGGAAGCTGTCGCGACGGTGCACCAGGTGAACCTCGGAGGCGATGTTGGAGAGGTACAGCGCCTCTTCCACGGCGGTGTTACCGCCGCCAACCACAGCCACAGGCTTGTTGCGGTAGAAGAAGCCGTCACAGGTGGCACAGGCGGACACGCCCTTGCCCTTGAACGCCTCTTCCGAGGGCAGGCCGATGTACTTTGCGCTGGCGCCGGTGGCGATGATCAGGGCGTCACAGGTGTACTCACCGCTGTCACCCTTGAGGCGGAACGGACGCTCGTTGAGGTCGACCTCGTTGATGTGATCAAACAGGATCTCGGTCTCAAACCGCTCTGCGTGGGCGTGCATACGCTCCATCAGGTTCGGGCCGGTCAGATCCTGGGCATCGCCAGGCCAGTTTTCCACTTCCGTGGTGGTGGTGAGCTGACCGCCCTGTTGCATCCCGGTCACCAGGACCGGATTGAGGTTGGCGCGGGCTGCATAAACAGCGGCGGTGTAGCCGGCCGGCCCAGACCCCAGGATCAACAGTTGGCAGTGTTTCACTTCGCTCATCAGTAACTCCGAGTTGTGCTATCGCGTAGCGGCGATTGTAAGGAAATAGGCGGGCAAAAGAAACGGGGGCTGCATGCCCCCGTTGACGGTAATTCCGATTGCCTCTATCAGGCTTTCACCAAGCCGTAGGGATCGTGGAAGGGGTAGTTGAGCGCTTCAGCAACCTCTTCGCAGGTGATCTTGCCGTCTATGACGTTCAGACCCTTCATCAGGTGGGCGTCATCCAGCAATGCCTGAGCGTAGCCTTTGTCTGCCAAAGCAATGATGTAGGGCAGGGTGGCGTTGTTGAGGGCAAAGGTGGAGGTACGCGGCACTGCGCCGGGCATGTTGGCCACGCAGTAATGCACCACGTCGTCTACCAGATAGACCGGGTCCTGGTGGGTGGTGGGCTTGGAGGTTTCTACACAACCACCCTGGTCGATGGCCACATCCACGATGGCAGCACCGGGCTTCATCTTGGCGATGTGCTCGCGGGTCACCAGCTTGGGCGCGGCAGCACCGGGGATCAGCACCCCGCCGATCACCAGATCCGCCTCCAGCACGTGACGCTCCAGCGCCTCTGCGGTGGAGTAGATCACCTTGGCGCGGTTCTCGAACTGGTTGTTCAGATCGCGCAGTACGTTAACGCTGCGATCCAGGATGGTGACATCGGCACCCATGCCAACGGCCATCAGGGCGGCGTTACGACCGACCATGCCACCGCCAATAACCACGACCTTGGCCGGCTCTACGCCAGGAACCCCACCGAGTAGCATGCCGCGGCCCTGGTTGGATTTTTCCAGTGCCTGGGCACCGGCCTGGATCGACATGCGACCGGCCACTTCAGACATGGGCGCCAGCAGCGGCAGGCCGCCACGGTGGTCGGTGACGGTCTCGTAGGCGATGCAGATGGCACCACTTTTAACCAAATCTTCGGTTTGCTCCGGGTCCGGGGCCAAATGCAGATAAGTGAACAAGATCTGGCCGGGGCGCAACATAGCACGCTCCACTGCCTGGGGCTCTTTCACCTTTACAATCATCTGCGACTGTTCGAACACAGCTTCGGCACTATCGAGGATGGATGCACCGGCATCAATGTAGTCTTGATCGCTGCAGCCAATTCCAATACCTGCTTGAGTTTGAACCAAAACTTGGTGACCGCGCTGGGTCAGCTCCCGTACACTGGCGGGCACCATGCCCACCCGGTACTCATGGTTCTTAATCTCTTTAGGTACCCCTATAATCATTGTTATCCCTGCCTTTACTCTGTGTTGTATCCCGATTGCGTAGGTGTAAACACACGCACGAAGTTTTGCTTGGCATCAGCCACAAAATTAGTATATTCTGCGACTGGGAGCATTTCCCTCACTTTATTTGGGTGCAAATGGAAGAAAATCCCGCTAAAGACGGGAATAAAGGAAGTAAACATGGCATATAACAAGAAAAAGCCGCTTAAAGAACTTGATCGGATCGACCGGAACATCCTGAATGAACTGCAGCGTGACGGCCGTATTTCCAACGTTGAGCTCTCTAAGCGGGTTGGTCTGAGCCCCACTCCTTGTTTAGAACGTGTTAAGCGTTTGGAGCGTCAAGGCTTTATTCTCGGCTACACCGCTCAGGTGAACCCCCATTACCTGGGTGCCTCGCTGCTGGTTTACGTTGAGATCTCTCTCAACCGCGACTCACCGGACGTGTTCGATGAGTTCAACCGCGCGGTGATGGAGCTGGAAGACGTCCAAGAGTGTCATCTGGTTTCCGGTGATTTCGATTACCTGCTCAAGACCCGGGTGAGCGACATGACGGCCTACCGTCGTCTGCTGTCCGAAACCCTGCTGAAGCTGCCCTCTGTAAAAGACACCCGCACCTACGTGGTGATGGAAGAAGTCAAACAGACCAGCCGTGTGCAGATCGCCTCGCCTGTCGTGGCCTAAAACCCGACCTGCGAGAACAAAAGGTGCCCAAGTGGCGCCTTTTTTGTTGCCTAAACGCCGCCAGCGGGCTGCGAGCGATGCAAGGACTTGAGGACTTTGCTAAGGTAGCCGCATATAACAATTGTAATTTGCTCAGCTATTTGGGGTTCGCTTGTCCAAGACCAAACTTGACCCGCTGTCAGGTTGGCAACGGCTGCTCGAGGGCGGCTTGATCCTGACCACCTTGACCGCACTCTTCACCCTCTTTGCCATTGCTACTTACCATCCTGCGGATCCCGGCTGGAGCCAGGTGGCGTTCGACGGCGAGGTTCGCAACGCCATGGGCATGGTGGGCGCCTGGCTGGCCGACGTGCTGCTGTTTGTCTTCGGCGTCACCGCCTACCTGATCCCTATCGTGGTGGCCCTGGTGGGCTGGCTGGCCTTTCACCAGGCCTACCACCTGGACGAGCTGGATTACTTCTCCATCGGACTGCGCCTGATCGGCTTTCTGATCACCTTCCTCAGCCTGTCGACCCTGGCGTCGATGAACGCCGATGACATCCACTACTTCTCCGCCGGTGGCGTTATCGGTGACGTGATGGCCTCGGCGATGCTGCCGATCTTCAACTTCATCGGCACCACCCTGATCCTGCTTTGCTTTATCGCCGCTGGTTTTACCCTGATGACCGGCATCAGCTGGATCTCCCTGGCAGAGTGGCTGGGGGCTGGCATCGTCGCCATCGGTCAATGGCTTTGGGCACTGCCCAAGCGCGAGCGCCCCCAGGCCAGCGAAGACACCCAGGGCTTTATGGCGGTGGCAGAGCGGTTCAAGGGGCCGCAGCCGGCGCTGGAGGCCGCATCCCTGCCGGAGCCCTCGGTGGATCTCACTGCCAGCCGTATCGAGCCTGAGCTGGTGGCGGACCTGCCTTCCGAGCCGGAACCGCTGCCGGAGGCCTCGGTAACCCCGCCATGGCAATCCGATGAGCCGGAAGACGCCAACGAGCTGGAGCCCTACCTGGAGACTGCGCTGAAGAAGGAGCGTCGTCAAAAAGGGCTGCCAGAGGATCTGCCGGTGGCCGTGCCCACCGCGCCGATGCCGACCCTGGAGCTGCTCGATCGCCCCAACAAATCGCAAAACCCCATCTCCCGTGAGGAGCTCGATGGCATCGCCCGCTTGGTGGAGGCCAAGCTGCTGGACTTCAACATCCAGGCCACCGTGGTGGATGTTCACCCGGGCCCGGTGATCACCCGCTTTGAGCTGGACCTGGCTCCGGGGGTTAAGGTCTCCAAGATCACCAACCTGGCCAAGGACCTGGCCCGGGCACTGTCCGCCGTGTCGGTGCGGGTGGTGGAGGTGATCCCCGGGAAGTCGGTAATCGGCCTGGAACTGCCCAACAAACACCGGGAGATCGTTTACCTGCGTGACGTGTTGGGCTCGCCTAACTTTGAATCCTCCGCCTCTCAGCTGACCATGGTGCTGGGCCAGGATATCTCCGGTCAGGCGGTGGTGGTGGACCTGGCCAAGATGCCACACCTGTTGGTGGCCGGTACCACCGGCTCCGGTAAGTCTGTGGGGGTCAACGTGATGATCCTCAGCCTGCTGTACAAGTCCACGCCGGAAGATGTGCGCCTGATCATGATCGACCCCAAGATGTTGGAGCTGTCGGTCTACGAGGGGATCCCGCACCTGCTGTGTGAGGTGGTTACCGATATGAAGGAGGCCTCCAACGCCCTGCGCTGGTGTGTGGGTGAGATGGAGCGCCGCTACAAGCTGATGTCTGCCCTGGGGGTACGTAACCTCAAGGGCTACAACGCCAAGGTGACCGAGGCGATCGAGCGGGGCGAGCCCATCACCGATCCCTTCTGGCAGCCGGAGCAGTCGATGGAAACCGAAGCGCCGGTACTGGAGAAGCTGCCCTCCATCGTGGTAGTGGTGGACGAATTTGCCGACATGATGATGATCGTCGGTAAGAAGGTCGAGGAGCTGATCGCCCGTATAGCCCAGAAGGCGCGGGCCGCAGGGATCCACCTGATCCTGGCCACCCAGCGTCCGTCAGTGGATGTGATCACCGGCCTGATTAAGGCCAACATTCCTACCCGGATGGCGTTCCAGGTTTCCAGCCGCGTCGACTCCCGCACCATCCTGGATCAGCAGGGCGCCGAGCAACTGTTGGGGCAGGGCGACATGCTCTACCTGCCGCCGGGTACCGGTGTGCCTATCCGTGTCCATGGTGCCTTCGTGGACGATCACGAGGTGCACAAGGTGGTGGCGGATTGGAGCGCCCGAGCTAAACCCCAGTACGTGGATGAGATCCTCTCCGGTGAGAGCGCCGGTGAGGTTGTGCTGCTGCCTGGCGAGGCGGCCGATAGCGACACTGAGAAGGACGCCCTCTATGATGAAGCGGTGGCCTTTGTGTTGGAGTCACGTCGCGCTTCCATCTCCAGCGTGCAGCGCAAACTGAAGATTGGCTACAACCGCGCTGCCCGTCTGGTCGAACAGATGGAGCACAGCGGGCTGGTGAGCCCGCCGGGCCACAATGGCAACCGAGAAGTATTGGTACCAGGACAAGATTGATGAACAAACCCTTTTACGCAGCTGCCCTGATGGGGCTGGCTGCCATGCCGCTGACCGCCAATGAGGCGGATGCGCTACAACAGCGCCTGGCCGCCTTAAGCCAGTTCAGCGCCGAGTTCGAACAGCAGGCCTTCGATTTTGATGGCCAGCTGGTACAGGAAAGTCAGGGCCTGATCGCCCTGCAGGCGCCGCTGCGTTTTGCCTGGGAGCAAAGCGAGCCGGAGCCGCTGACCCTGGTCTCCGACGGCGAGGCGGTCTGGTACTTTGATCCCTTCGTTGAGCAGGTCACCGTCACCCCGGTAGAGCAGGCACTGGCCCAAACCCCGCTGGCGCTGATCTCCAGTCAGGACAGCGCGCTGTGGGCCCAATGGCAGGTCAGCAAGGTCGATGGTTGCTACCAGCTGGTGCAGAAGGAGCAGCCGGAGATCACCATGGGGATCTGCTTCTCCGGTGAGGCCATTGAATCCCTGACCCTGACCGATGCCCAGGGCACCAAGACGGTGATGTCTTTGAAGGCGTTCAGCGACCAGCCCGTGGCCGCGGAGCGCTTTGTGTTTGAACCCGCCGACGGCGTCTTTATCGACGATCAGCGATGAGCAGCCTGACCCTGGACTTTGCCCCGGACTTTCGCCCCTTGGCGGCCCGGATGCGGCCGCGCACCGTGGCGGAGTACATCGGCCAGGATCATCTGCTGGGGGAGGGCAAGCCGCTGCGCCAGGCACTGGAGGCAGGCCGTGCCCACTCCATGCTGCTGTGGGGCCCGCCGGGCACCGGCAAGACCACCCTGGCGGAGCTGGTGGCCAGCCACTGTAACGCCCACGTTGAACGCATCAGTGCGGTCACCTCCGGGGTGAAGGAGATCCGCGCTGCCATCGAGAAGGCCAAGCAGGTGGCGCAAAGCCACGGACGACAGACCCTGCTGTTTGTCGACGAGGTGCACCGCTTCAACAAGTCGCAGCAGGACGCCTTTCTGCCCCACATCGAGGATGGCACCGTCATCTTTATCGGCGCTACCACCGAGAATCCCTCGTTCGAGGTCAACAACGCGCTGCTCTCCCGCGCCCGGGTTCACCTGATCAAGAAGCTTGATGACGAGGCGATCCAGCAGATCCTGTTCCAGGCCCTCAACGATAAGGAGCGGGGACTGGGAGAGCGTGATCTGACCCTGCCCAACGAGGTGGCCGAGGCGCTGGCACGTCAGGTGGACGGCGATGCCCGCCGCGCATTAAACCTGCTCGAGCTAATGGCGGAGCTGGTAGGCGAGGGCACCTTGACCCTGGCCCACCTGACCGAGGTGGCCGGGGTACCGGTGGCCCAGTTCGACAACAAAGGCGACAAATTTTACGACCTCATTTCTGCAGTGCATAAGTCGGTACGCGGCAGCGACCCCGACGCGGCACTTTACTGGTATGCCCGTATCCTGGAAGGCGGTGGCGACCCTCTCTATGTGGCTCGTCGTGCCTTAGCCATCGCCTCGGAGGATGTGGGCAACGCCGATCCTCGGGCGATGGAGGTGGCGCTCAATGCCTGGGACTGCTTCCACCGGGTTGGCCCCGCAGAAGGGGAGCGGGCCATCGCCCAGGCACTGGTTTACCTCGCCTGTGCACCAAAGAGCAATGCGGTCTATGTGGCCTTCAAGGCCGCACGGGCGTTAGCCCGGACCACCCCGGATCAGGAGGTGCCGGTGCACCTGCGCAATGCCCCTACCGCCTTGCTCAAGGAGATGGGCCACGGCGCCGAGTACCGCTACGCCCACGACGAGCCAGGTGCCTTTGCCGCTGGCGAGTGCTACCTGCCGGAGGCGCTCAAGGACACCCGGCTCTACCATCCCACCGAGCGGGGCCTGGAGAAGAAGATCTCCGACAAGCTTGAACAGCTGCAGCGGATGAACCAGCAAAGCGGGAAGCGTCGCTATGATTGAGTTCCTGGCGGTGGCCCTAGGCGGCGCGCTGGGCGCCATGCTGCGCTACGCTACCTCCTTGCTGGCCCTGAAGTGGTTCGGTGCCGGCTTCCCCATCGCCACCTTGATGGTTAACTGCGCCGGCAGCTTTGCCATGGGCGCGCTCTATACCCTCAGCCTGGCGGTGACCGTCTCACCGCTGTGGAAAGGGCTGATTGGCGTGGGCTTCCTTGGCGCACTGACCACCTTCTCCACCTTCTCCAACGAGACCCTGCTGCTGATGCAGGAGGGACTGCACTGGAAGGCGCTGCTTAACGTCCTGCTCAATGTCGGCCTCTGCCTGTTCATGGTTTACCTAGGCCAGCAATGGATGGCGTCACAGCAGTAGACTGAACGTTAACTGTACCTTAACTCACCATTAACTGGCCTCGGCCTGCCCGCATCGGCATAGTAGGCCTCAACAGGGCAGGGTTGAATCGTCACCTTAGGGGTGACCAGCGACGGGCAGCAGCAGGGCGAGGGGATTGACCTGGGCACTCGGTGAGAGGGTGACATGTTCAAGATTACGGTATTGTGGATGGCAGTCAGTGTGATGACGGTACTGGCGGTGGTGGTCGGCGCCGGTGGGCCGCTGGATGACTGGAGCATCATGGCAGTGGTGCTGGGCACTATTTTGGCGCTGGGTACCCCGCTGATCGCCGCCTTCGACTGGCTGTGTGAACGGGCGCTGAAGCTGGGTGAGCCCACCCCAGAACATCAACGGCCGTTCTAACCTGACGGATAAGCCAAAGCCCCAGTCCTACGCTGGGGCTTTTTTGTGCCGCTTGGGCAAGGTGATGGCCAATTATGGCGCCGCCCTGGCTTTGGTGTTGGCCTGCCGGTGGGTTTCACTCAGGTACCCTCTAGAAACCGGCCGTACCGTCGGGTAAATGCCTGAGTACGGCTTTGTTCGACCGCGTGCCATTCGGCAGCGCGCTCGCGCATGAACAGGCCGACCACCACCAATGTGGCACCCACTCCCAGGCTGAACAGGCCAATGGCATCACTCAGCAACGAGATAACCAGCGTAATGGCACCTATCCAAAACAGCAGAGTGTGGTCTTCACTGGGTTGGTCCATGCCATGGGGATTCGGAGCCAGGGCTTGAGCGGCAAACTCGACAGCCCCCGGGTGTAGGGGATGACTTAGCTGAACAAACGGCATGGCGCCGTCCGGGATCAGATGGTTGTTGCACGGCTTATTAAGGCCGGTCATGTGGCACAGTGTCTCTGGGTACATGCTTTTCTCCTCTGTCCATTGAGCCTGCTGAGGGACTTTTCATAGGGCTCGGTTTCTCTGGGGTGTGAGCGCAAGGCTTTAGCCAGCTCACTACCCCCAGTCAGGTGGGCGGTGAGTGCACGGCTGCCGTCGTTGAGCCCTTCCTAATAGTGGGAGGGCTCACGCATTTTCGGTGGCCTGTTACTCACCGGAATCACTGTCTTGCTCCTCCGTTTGCCTTGCCATTTTGTGCCATGCCGCATTGGCCTGCGCACGGCGATAGATCTTGGCGCGTAAGCGCGCTCTGTCGGTGTGATAGCCAAACTTATGCAGGTGCGCGTAGGTGACATCCACGGCGGCCTCAAGCACTTGCTCACTGCTGATGTTGTCTTCAGGGGTTGGGATGGGTGTTGGCATTCTGGTTTCCTGTTGTGGGTAGTGGGAAGGCCGGCTCATCTTCAATGTCTTCGCTGCTGTATTCCGTGTGGCAAATCGCCATCGTTAACATCCAGCCGACGATGGGGGTCGACATCATGCTGATGCAGAAAAATCGGATACCCGATTGCCCGTTGTACCGTGCGTAGAGACCGGCGAGCAGGGACAGGGATAACCAAAGCCCCAGCAGGATTGGCAAAGATTTAGGCATTACGTGCTTCCAGGTTTGGTTTAATTTCAACTTGGAGCGCATCTAAAGGGATCTGATTCTCGTCTGCACTGAATTTCAGAAATGCCTTTTTGCCTCATCGCATTGTGCGGCTTTGGCGACGGTCAGACCCAAATAGCCCACCAGGACCCGATGCAGTGCGGCTCTCATTAGTTGGGGTGGGGCAGTTTCTATCCGGATGAGGAAGAGCAACAGGGTGAGAGGTATCACAAAACTAGGCTTGGTAAGTCGATGCAGGCGGATGTATTCACTGCGGCCTCTCTGATACACTGACTGCTCTGCCATCTCAACAGCCTCCAATCAGCGCAAATCGTTGATGTACGGGGCTCAAACTATAAAACTGAGCGATATGTTAGACAGCAAATTCCTGCGCGCCGAGTTGGCGCAAACCGCTGAACGTCTGGCCACCCGTGGCTTTATCCTGGATGTCACCCGCCTGACCGAGCTGGAGGAGCGCCGTAAGTCGCTTCAGGTGGAAACCGAGCGTTTGCAGGCAGAGCGTAACAGTCGCTCCAAGTCCATCGGCCAGGCCAAGGGCCGTGGCGAAGACATCGCGCCGCTGCTGGCCGAGGTGTCCCAGTTGGGTGAACAGCTTGATGCCAAAAAGGTCGAGCTGGCCAGCCTGCTGACCGAGCTGGACGACATTGCCGCCAGCGTGCCGAACCTGCCGCACGAATCTGTGCCGGCCGGTGCCGACGAAGACGAGAACGTGGAAGTGGCCCGTTGGGGTGAGCCGCGTCAGTTCGACTTCGAGGTAAAGGACCACGTTGACCTGGGCGAAGGCATGAACGGCGTGGATTTCGCCGTGGCAGCCAAGCTGTCCGGCTCCCGCTTCGTAGTGATGCGTGGCGAGGTAGCCCGCCTGCACCGTGCCCTGGCTCAGTTCATGCTGGACCTGCACACCACCGAGCACGGCTACAGCGAGATGTACGTGCCTTACCTGGTGAACCCGGACAGCCTGTTCGGTACCGGTCAGCTGCCTAAGTTTGGTGAAGACCTGTTCCACACCCAGCCGCTGTCCGAAGACAGCGACCGTAAGCTGTCGCTGATCCCCACCGCTGAGGTGCCGCTGACCAACTTCGCCCGTGACGAGATCCTGGACGAAGCCGACCTGCCGGTGAAGATGACCGCCCACACCCCGTGCTTCCGCTCCGAGGCTGGCTCCTCCGGTCGTGATACCCGCGGCCTGATCCGTCAGCACCAGTTCGACAAGGTAGAGCTGGTTCAACTGGTGAAGCCGGAAGACTCCATGGCGGCTTTGGAAGAGCTGACCGGCCACGCCGAGAAGGTACTGCAGCTGCTGAACCTGCCTTACCGTAAGGTGGTGCTGTGCACCGGCGACATGGGCTTTGGCGCTACCAAGACCTACGATCTGGAGGTCTGGGTACCGAGCCAGGAGAAGTACCGTGAGATCTCCTCCTGCTCCAACGTGGGCGATTTCCAGGCCCGTCGCATGAAGGCCCGTTTCCGCCGTGCTGGCGAGAAGAAGCCGGAGCTGCTGCACACCCTGAACGGTTCTGGCCTGGCCGTGGGCCGTACCCTGGTGGCTATCCTGGAGAACTACCAGGAAGCCGATGGCCGCGTTGCCATCCCGGAAGCGCTGCAGCCCTACATGGCAGGCAAGACCCACATCGGGTAATCGCTATTGATAGAGAAAAGGCCGGCATTGCTGGCCTTTTTTGTGCCCATTGATCAGGGGACAGGTTGGATTCGGCTCTTTCGGAAGTGTGTTGAGTGATGAGTTAGAGCTGGCTCAATTCATATGAAAGGTGTCAACAGAAGGCACTGGGTTCTGGGAACGCTGGGCTGTTAGGAGCTAGGTGAGATCAAGAGCGGATGGCTGCCTCGAGCCATATAGCTTCGGTTACTTCTTAATCCATCCGAGTAATAAAAGTCTGCTCGTCATCCACAAAAGCCACATAGCCGCCGTGATAGATAAACACCCGACCTCGTCCTTCTACCAGACACGCTAGCTGCGGGTACAGGTCTTCCTCTATCGCCGGGCTTTGGTAAGTGCCAGTATCCGTCACCCGGCCGGTAAATTTTGGTAGGTGCCCATAAGCGCGCTTAGCCTGATCAATCAGGCTTAGCTCACTGTCAGCCGAAAAGTAAGTCGGTATAACCCCGGCGTCTTCAATGAACATGGTCTTTAGCTCTTCATAGGCGGTAATCACCAGCCAGTCGATGCCGTTAACAGGGTGGATATACATAAGGTTCTCGATGGTTCAGAAGCCGAGATTGTATCATTTGCTGGCCAGAGCGCTGAGGGTAGTTTAGCTAGCAAGTGGAGCGCCTCTGGGTCATGTGCTGTCGGTGGTTTCCTTTGCGGCCAGTAGAAGGTGCTGGGTGCTAAGGATGCTGGGCTTATAGGTGCCAAGAGAGCGCAAGCGCGGATGGCTGCTTCGGCGCCAAAAGCGGCCATTCGAGTCCGTAAACAGATTTAATCCACTTTGATGCATTGGTTCACCTTGAACACTGGACCCTTAAACCGCTATAGATGAACAAAGACCTGAACGATCTTCGATCACAACTTAAAAGGTAAACTAGTCTCCACGTCACAATTTGACGGCCTAAACAAGGAAGATCGCGGATGGAGCCCGTAGGCTGGTAACACAATACCAAACCACAAGGAAGTGCCGATTATGAGCAACAGCGAGAACGACAAAATGCCCGAGTCCTGGTACTGGATGGGGGCAGCCATGGCCCTGGGCATCGTGTTTATGATCGCTCACAAAAATGGAGAGTGGAAGCGGGACGAACTAGCAAAAGAACTGGGCGCCATCCGTTACTGCACTGAAGTTCAAACCGATGACGTACGCTACAGCCGAATGATTGGCATGCTTGAAAACGCCGCGTACATGCAAGGGGAGGTCAACGAGGATCATGTTGATGCCTGGATTGAACACCACCGCAATGAAAGTGGCCTAGGCCCTGACTCCTGCGCACTCATGCTTTACGACATATTCCAAGGGTAAGCACAACGAAACAGGCCCTAAGCAAATCAAAGGAGTTCAAGGGGACAGAGTGATCGAAATAAGGTACTTGTGGCGGGAGAGTGCTTCCCTTCGGCGACTGCAATGAGGCATCATGAGGCACCTGGTAGCAGTTCCTTCTACGCGGATAAAATGAATACAGTGGATGTAATGCGCGAGTACAATGAGTTTGAACGCAAGCTTATTCACTCGTTTAATGGCGTAATGAAGTCAGATAGTAACCTAACTAAATTTGTATCTAAAGAACGTCATGGCAGTTATATTTCGTTCTTTGACTTTGATGAAAGCCTTGCTGAATCGATAGTTAAAGAGCAGCTTGCATATTTTAGCCAACGCAAATTATGCTTTGAGTGGAAGACATATAGTACCGACAAACCAAATAATATCGGCAGTGTATTAGTCGCTAATGGTTTTGATCAAGAAGATACTGAATCGTTTATGGTTTTAGACCTTTCTAAAGCAGCTAACGAATTTTTCGATGAATCTCAGATTACAGAAGTTTTCGATAGCCAAGGCATTAGTGATGCAATAAAGGTTCAAGAACAAGTTTGGGGTGGCGATTTCAATTGGCAATACAACTACTTAATGTGCCTCAAAGAGCAATCTCCAGATTCGGTATCCATTTATGTTGTGTACGTAGATGGACAGCCAGTAACTTCTGCTTGGTTAACATTTAATGGGAACAGCCCATTTGCAGGTATTTGGGGTGGAAGTACAATCAAAGAGTTTCGAGGCAATGGTTATTATAGCATGCTCCTAAATAAGCGTATCGCTGAAGCCAAATCGAAAGGTGTTAAATACCTAATAATCGATGCCTCAGATATGAGTAAACCGATAGTGTCAAAACGTGGTTTTAAAGTAATTGCGACAACAACGGGATACACTTCGCCAAATAGCAAACAAGTCGCTTAACTGGGACTCCTAACTCTTGGCCACTGTTATACAAATCGGCTTCAGAGTCTAGAGCACAGATTTCAAACTGGCTGGTATAGCGTTATCGCCCGTTAGCAAGGCGTTATGTTTTTAGGAGAAAAGTTGGATATCGGTATAAAAGTTGCGCTAGCTCAAATCCCAGTTGTAAGGGGAGATATGAGTGTAAATTTATCTCATCATCTTACTAAGATAGAACACGCGTCGGCTATCGGAGCTGACGTAGTTGTCTTTCCTGAGTTGTCATTGACTGGTTATGAGCTGGATCTTCTTGGTGAATTGACAGTCACAGAGAGTTCAAGTGTAGTGAAATCGTTATCAAAAGCTTCAATTGATAACGATATTATCGCCATCGCTGGGTGTACAAGAAATGTTATTGGTGCTCAAAAACCCATGATAAGTGCAGTGATTTGCTTTCCTGATGGTGAAATAAACTTTTACGCCAAGCAGCATTTACATGAAGGCGAAAATCAATACTGCTCGAGTGGTGCAGTTGACTACTATTTTGAGGTCAAAGGGTATCAAGTAGCTTTAGCTATTTGCGCAGATTTTGTCGAACCAGCACACTCAAAAAAGGCACGAGCTCATGGAGCAGATATTTATATTGCTAGTGCGCTAATATCAGAAGCTGGCTTTGAAACGGATGCTGAAATACTAGCTAACATCGCTGCGACAAACTGCTTCCCTGTTCTCCTATGTAACCATATTTCCAAATCAGGTGGGTGGTCAACTTGTGGGAATAACTCTGTTTGGAGTTCAACTGGAGAACATGTGTTCAGTTCAGAGTCGAAAGATAGTTGTTTGGTGATCTGCTCTATCTCTGGCACCAGGGTAGAGGCCAGCAAAACATAACAAAGCATTTAAGAGCGATTCCGTAACGTGTGCCGATTTTCGCTTCGCTCTAAGTTTGGCACACGTTACTTCACGCCTTAATGCGGCGTTATGACCCACAGTCCCAATGACCGCAATGGGGCGATCGCTGTCAGTGCTAGTGAGTATCGGTCAGGGCGTTTTGGCGCCTATCCCCTCTGATTACTGATCCTACTGGAGGCAGAACAGCAGGGTTTTCATATCGAGCGGCCTACTAAGGGCTTCGCGAGTGTGCGGAAGAGCAATATCCAAAATGAGCAGCATTCTAATGATCCGATGGAGCAAATAGAGCTGTTGGATCAGCGCTGCACCGGGATGCTTCTCAGCATGGACATCAACACGGTGGAAATGATGCTGGCGACCTACGATACCTTCACCGAGAAGTTGGCGCAGTTCAGCCTCAACCTCGCAGCGTGCTATTCCGCCCAGCTCGCGCTGCCCCAATGTTCCTCGGCAGTCGGTAAACTTATACAAACCTCCAGTTTTCACGACTGCGGCGTTTCTTTTTCACCCTTACAACATCCGCCTCTGTCGACTCTCTCAAGCTGAACCGAACCTGTGCGACTGTTCGCAATTCCAGCAAATGCACCTGTGCGTAACCCTCAGCACAGCGGTACCGTAACCTCGATTTTCACCAACTAACACAATCACAAATGAAGAAATTTCTGCTTATCGGCGCTCTGGCTGCCACTCCGGTTCTGGCGGAGGATACCGCCCCTGAGACCAGCTACTGGCATCCGGCGGACACCGCAATCACCTTCAACCTCAACTCCTTTGATGGTGCCAACTCCTACGGTCTGGGCGTTTATGGCCTGAACGGTGAGGGGCGCTTCTCGAGTGCAGTCCAGATGGACTACTACAGCGATTCCGGCAACGACTTTGGTGTGGGCTGGAGTGAGCGTTTTCTGCGGACACACTTCGGCTTTACATACGGCATTACCGACGACTTCTACCTCATGCCCATGCTGGGCCTGACCAGCGCCACCGTCGAAATCGACCGCTGGGGCAGTGACGGCGACAACTCCTTGTCCTACACCGTGGCGGGCCTGTACAAGATGGATCGACTGGCGGTAAAAATTGGTGTCGGCAACGCATCCTTCTTCGACGCCAATGAGACCGCGCTAGAGTTTGGCTTCGGTTTCACGTTTTAAGACCCAGCATCCAAAGCATCTTGGCGGCTTGCCCATTCCAGGCAGTGCTTCACCATGATGTCCGGCGATCCACACAAAAACCGACATCGCGAGTATAGAGCTAAAAACGCGTACTTCTGGCGGTTGAGTAAGTGAATGCCTTGATGCACGAGGCTTTGCGCCGATAACAGGAAACGTACATGCTCTGTATTTAGGCATGTACGTTTTTTTGTGCTTGCCTACAGGGTTAGATACAGAGGTGATTTGATATGGAAATGAAACGAGGTGACTACTTAGTTGGTGCAGTAATTGGCTTTTCTTTCATGATCGCCTTTGCTATGGGGGCCCCTGTTCCTCGGACGTCTGGAGATGATGTCTTTATTCGGGGTGTGCTCATCGTATTTTTCGCATATCTCGGCTTTGTGAGTGCCTTGGACTATGTGAAAACTAAGCCAGAAAAAGGCGGGAAAGATGCGGCTGCTGGTGAAGCTGAAGATAGCCTTCCTGGAGCTTATTGGTTCAAGAAAGCCTTAACAATACTAGGCTTTGTATTGCTTTACTTGTTCCTCTCTCGCTAGGTGGATATCAATGAACGGCTTATGCCCTAAGGGACTAGATTTGAAGACCAAAAGGGTCAAAGTGGATTAAAAGCAATTCACCCTGATCCCTTTGACGCATCACTGTACACCACAAAAACAAGGCCTGAAGCATTGCATTGCTTCAGGCCTTGATCATTAATTGGTGGTTCGAGCAGGTGGGGTCAGCCCGGCGTATCGAAACCTAGACTGCCCAAGCGCTCAGTGCGCGATTTAATTACCTCGCGATGTGAGAAGGGTAAGTTGGAATATCGACCAATTCCTCACTGTTGAACTCACCTTTTTCAAACAGCAGCGGGTAAAAATACACTCGCAACGCTTGATGGTGGTCTCGAACACTTTGCTCATAAGCCAGTGATGCTGCCACGTTGGTCTCTGCGAGCGATGACATCAGTCTCTGCACCGACATGGGTGGCGAGAGCAATGAAAGCATGCCTGCTGCCTGGTCCTTTTGCGCAATCGCATCACGATAGGATTGCGACAGCTCAGCTGCTTGTTGGTCGCCTGCCTGTTGGAATGCGTAATACCACTTCCAGTGGAACGACGATTCCATTTCAGTGTGTTCTGCCCACTCCGGATGCGCTTTCAAGAACTCATCCCATGTCGCTGAGTACGGTTTATCCCATGCGTCATTCACCGCTTGTCGTTGCAACAGAACAATCTCGCCACCTTTGGGGCTATCGACGATTTGATTGATCACCGTTTCACCGACAACCGGCACGATTACCGTTAATACCAACCATCCGGCCAGCAAAGCCGAGGCGATGCGAGGGGAGCTTTGCCCACGGGCCATCATCACACGCCCGACCACCATGGTCAGTACTACCCAGAACAGTAAATGGCCCAGAGCGATCAGCGCCATTAGTGCCGTTTCCAGCAGGGGCGCTTGCATCACGACGGCCCCGACGAGGAAGGGTAAAAGCATGGCCGCAGCGAGGAAAGCAGAAAGCACCAGTGCCCGTGCCGTCCAGAGCTTGTATTGATTCTTGGCCGTCACTACCAGGAGATCGTACCGCCCAGCTTCTCGCTCAGCAGAGCGTAAATCATGCAATAGAAGAATCACGAAGATGGGCAGCAAAACGCTGATGATAAACGCAAAGTCGAATCGACCTAGTAGCGATAACTCAGGGTTTTCAGCATCGGTTTCATGGATCTGTCCTTCCAGTGCCAGCATGCGGATGCGATGTTTCCAAGGGTACACATCGCGCTGGCCCATGGCCGCAAAAGCCAGGGACGACGGCTCATCATAGGTAAAATGAAAGCTGTAATATGCGGCATCGCCGTAATCAACCTGCTTGGCCAATACACTATGTCTATCGACCGCGTCCTTCTCCAGCAAACGTTCAATCGTCATTTGCTGTTGTCGGGAGTCAGCCACACCGCTCCATACGGCAAAGACAGAGAGCAAAAGAACCGCGAATAGAAACAGAACGACGGAACGCTGTTTTGAGAGGAATCGACACTCTCGAACTAAATCGGAAAATAGGACCATTACAGTATTCTTCTGCTTGCTTGCTTTACGAGTAACAAGATAAGCCCCAACCAAAACAACAGTTGGAGGGAGTAATACAGGCTGTGACTCAATCGGAAGGTGCTGGATTCCGGCTCAAATGAGAATTCCGACAGTACATCCCAATGACTCGCATCAACACGCGCGGTCTTAGCTGTTTCATCGTTCTTATAGCGGTTGATATCCGCCTCGTAATCCAGGTCATGTTCATGAACGTGGTTGAGCGCCTGGACAAAGTCGTACCTGAGGGTTTCTGCTTCCCGTAAAAACCGATGATGGGTTTCCAGGTTTGTGCCGGAGATCATCATCGACAAGGTACGCATTGAGACCATCGGGGAGAGCCAGCCAAACTGGCGAGCGATCTCCGCCTGCGACAGCTCCTCTTCCATGCGTGCCTCTGCATACTTGTTAAGGACGTCCGTTAGCTTTTTCTCTGAATAGGTCGCCACCACACCACGGAAGTTGACGGGCAGATCAGCGACGTCATCAACGCCATATTGCTCCAACAGGTCCTGCTTCAGCTTCACAAAGGCCGGGTCGGACGCATCATGCCCATTACCCAAGGTGCGCAACTCTTCTCGAACGGCGAAATCCGTTTCAAGCTTGCCTGCCGATGCAACCAGGGTGGCTGCCGTTGAGCTACCAATCCGTGGAATCAGAATGCAGAAAACAACCCATAAGCCAATCAGGGCTGCAAAGCTGACATTACTTCGTGGGCTTATGCTCGATACCCACAGGACAATCGCACTCCAAACCAGGATATAAAGGAGATATCCCAGGACAAAGCTGGCGGTGATCGCCACTGACTCACCGCTCACACTCGCCCAAAGACTGGCAAGGACAAGCGGTAAGAGCATTAGCATGCCGCTGCCCGCGATGGAGAGAAATTTGCCGGCCAGGATATCCTTGACCTTCACCCCTTGAGTGATCAAAACGTGCAAGGTGCCGGCTTCCCGTTCGCGGGTAATGCTGGAGTAGCCCACCATAATCAGCATCAACGGCACGATGACCTGCAGCATAAATGCAGGTGATAGGCTGCTGAAGCGCGTCATGCCACTGGATTGGCGCTGATCAGCAAACATGGCGCTGTTCTGTTGGTGGCCTTCCAGAAAAATGGCGGTTCCGGTATAGGCATCAACGCCGGGATCAATGATGCTAAGCGGGGAGGGCGCTCTGAACACGTAATGGCCGTAATGGACCATACGGTGCGGATGTTTGTCCGGTTGGTCGACGAAATTGGCTTCTGATGTGCGTTGCAGTTGCGCTCGCTCAGTGCCAGCCTGATGCATCTCAATTGAGTTGATCACCACTGATGCGAGAGACAGCATAACGCCAATCAAAATGACGGTGGCTGCCACCCTTGTTCGCTGCCAGTACCGCCATTCGTCACGCATGACCAGTTTGACGATGTTCATTACACTGTTCTCTTGGCAAAGGCGGTGTGAACCTCTTCGGTATCGATCGGTTGATTGCCATTGCGCTCAAACACGCCAACAATCTTCCCGCTGTCCAGCAGGCCGATGCGATGCGCAACCTGACATGCACCATACACATCGTGCGTCACCATAAAGACGGTTGCACCGCCTTGAGCCAGATCGGTGACCAGCTGGTTGAATTCATCAATGGCACTTGGATCCAAGCCCGAGGTGGGCTCGTCTAAGAAAAGAACCGGCGCTTCGCGCAGCAAGGCTAGCGCAATGGCCGTTTTCTGACGCATCCCTTTGGAATATTCCGACATCTTTTTATGCCAGGCGGTGGGCTGCAACGCCACGCGCGTTAACGCCGCTTCGACATGAGCGCGCGTTTGGTTTAGACCCGAGAGCGACAGGAAGTATTCGATATTCTCAATGCCGGTCATATGGCCATAGAGCATGACGGACTCAGGCAGATAGGCGATCTTATTCCGAATGGCACCGTTGTCAGAGCCAACCGAATGTCCCATCACCGAGGCATTACCAGCAGAGGGAGTCACTGTCCCGAGGAAGGACTTCAAGGTGGTCGACTTGCCAGCACCGTTGCCACCTAAAAGCGCAAAGACTTCACCTTGATTGACTGCAAAACTGACGTCATCAAGCACATTGTTATCGCCAAACTTCACACACAGTGACTCTGCGACAACGACAGGGTTAACCATAGTAACTCCCTAGATCTGTAAAAATACGACGAAAAATTTTTGGCTCGGCTGAGGTGAATGCATTCGCTGTCACACTGAATCAACCGAGGCGAGGATCTACCCAGAACTGCGGGTGGAGAGATCCATAAACACTGATAACTAGAGCGCCTCCAAGAAAGCGGAGGCGCTGTGATATCTCATCCTTTTTAGAAGCGGTATTGCAGCGTCAATTGCGCGTTACGAGGCTCGCCTGGTTGAACCCAGAGTCGGGCATAGGAGGACACCAGGTATTCGGTGTCGAACAGGTTCTCGATCCGAGCACGCAGCAGCAAAGAGTGGCTTAACTCCACGCTGGCGAACAGGTCCACGCGCTGGTAGGACGGCAGCCAGAAATCCGGGTCAACCGTGTCACCCAGTCGTTCCCCCACGTAGTGGTAGGTACCGCCTACTTCCAATGGGCGACCAGAGAGATGTGCGTTGTGGCGCAGGTTTACGAAGCCGCTGTGCTCAGCGATGTTCAGCAGCGGACTGCCTTTGGGGATCTCGATCCCCCAATCAGCGTCGGTCACGGTGTTGCGGGTCTCCGCATCGATCCAGGCGTAACTGAGATCCAACTGGGTTGAGGCCCCGAGCAGGGCGGTGATGTCCAGCTCCACCCCTTGGCTCCGTGCCTTACCGATGGCCGCCATGAAGGTGGGATCGATGGGGTCGCCGGTCAGTACGTTGGTTTTATTGGCTTGGAATACGGCCAGAGAACCTACCAGGTATTCGTTCTCCCACTTCACCCCAATCTCACTGGCCTTGCTCTCCTCCGGCTCAAAACCCTCGTTGTTGCGGTCGGTGTTGGAGTTGGGGTTGAAGCCCTCTGAGTAGCTGGCGTAGAAGCTCAGGCCCTCGATGGGCTGATACACCACACCAGCCCGGGGGCTGACCCGGGATAGATCCAGCTTCTGGTAGTGGCCCTCGTCGGAGGGATCGAGCAGGTGATCGGTGATCCCCTGCTTAAGATGATCAAAGCGTGCGCCAATCAGTACCTGCCATTGATCGGTTAGCTCGATCATATCCTGCAGGTAGAAACCGATGGCCTGGTGGTGCTCGGTACGGTCAGTCACCGGCGAGACGTCCGGCGCGACCTGGCCATAGATGGGGTTGTAGATGTTGATGGAATAGGTTGTTTCGCCCGGATCCGGACGCCAGCGACTCATTTTGTTGTCGTAGGTGAAGTCGTAGATGTCGGCACCGGACAGCAGATTGTGGCGCACGCCCAGCCAGTCCATCTCACCGCTGAGCTCAAAGCGGGCGGAAAGATCTTCGGTGCTGTGGTTGCGGTTGCGTTGCTGGCGGCTCAAGGTCTCGCCGTCTTCAAAGATCAACTGGCGGCTGGGTGACAGCTCGGCGTCGCTGGATTGCCCCACTAAAGAGGAGGTACGGTAGCCCAGGCCAGCGGAGAATCGCCAGTTATCGGCGAGATCATGGAACAGGGTCAGCTGGTGGCCTTGAGCATCAACCTCGTGGTCGCCGTCGCCAGGCTCCCCCAGGTAGACGTGGCGATCCAGTGGCTCCTGTCCTTCCAACACCACGATGCCGCGGTCGAAAGGCTTGCTTTGTCGCTGGAACTCACCCTCGTACAGCACCGAGGTATCGTTGTTGAGGTGCCAGTGCAGGGAGGGGGAGATTGCCAGTGCTTCGGTCTCTACCGTATCCCGGAAGCTGCCACTGTCGATGTAGCTACCGTTGATCCGAAACGCCAGATCGTCGGTCAGGCCCGTGGTGAAGTCGCCTTCAAAGCGGTAGTCGTCATAACGACCCGCGCCCATCTGCAGCATCCCTTCGGTGGTGAACTGCGGTTTCTTGGTGACGATGTTGACCGTACCACCAGGCTCGCCGCGGCCATAGAGCGCGGAGCCTGGCCCCTTCAACACCTCGATGTATTCCACACTTGCGGTATCACGAATGCCACTGAAGCCACGGCCAGCGCTGAAGCCGTTAATCAGGTAGGCCGACGGCAGGTTTTCATCCCCGCTGAAGCCACGGATGGCAAAGGCATCCCATAAACCACCTAGGTTTTGCATCGGCACAATGCCGTTTACCTGAGACAACGCGGTGTGCAGATCGGTGATCCCCATCGCCTCCAGATCCGCCCCGTCTAGTTCAACCACGGCCTGCGGCAACTCATCCGGAGACACGTTGCCGCGGTAGGGCTGCGGTACGTGACGGATCTGCAGCACTTCAATGTCTTGGTTCAACGAAGCGTCTGCCGCTGTGGCAGCGCGTTCATTCGTTTTCTGTTCGGCAGCGAACGTCGTCGGGAGGCCCAGGGTGGCGGCGATAGCCACACTTACAAGTGTTGGTTTTGTCATTATTGGATTTGTCTTTTTGCAATAAACACAGCCGTTCTGATGCGGGGCAGCCATGCGCCAAACAACACCAGATCGGTACAGCGGTTGCTGCCGTTGTGACCTCATTCGCCAATAGGCGAATCCCTTAGCCCATCGATAAATACATCGGCATACATCGGACAGACACGGGGCCTTTGCTCACTGAAATGCCGGCGCAACGGTGCACCGAGGCGTCAGGGAACAAAACGACAGCAAGGGGTGGTTAAGGTTTACGCAGGAAAGACGGGGGGACCACGACTGGAAGGCTCCAACGCAGGGAGCCGCGAGATGGGCGCGGTAATAGGGCGGTAAACTACGGTTTCAGGCCGTTGAAGCGGCAACACAAAGACAAACGCGACCGTGCTATCGCGGCAGTAATCCACCAGCAAGCCAGCCAAACAGGCGTTATCAGCGTGGGAGTGATGGTCGTGGCCATCGATGATGTGGTGATTACCGTATTCCAGCCCCAACCCATGGAGGTATTCTTCAAACGCCACTGCGCGCACTGTCTGGCTGACCAGGACAGTCCATAGGATGAGCAGGATTGACAGCGTTCGAGAAAACAACATTCGTGGGCTTTGGGCAGATTAGGCCGACATTTGATACCTAAAACCCAAAAAAATCAATCCGACTTCAAAGTTAATCTGTGCTGGTGTGGCCATTGAACTGATTTGAGGGCTGACAACTTATCTTCGTTTTAGGGCCGACATTCTAAGATCGCTCGGCTAACGCTAACCCCTTTAAGACTGGTAACAAGACCAAACAAAAAAGCCCCCATTGCTGGGGGCTTTTCTAGTACTCGACAACGTTAGCTGACGGTGACGATCTTACAGGTGTTGGTGCCACCAACGGTTTCCATCATGTCGCCTTTGGTCAACAGGATGGTGTCGCCCACCACAATCAGACCGGATTGCTTGGCACACTCGATAGCAGCCTTGATCACCGTGTCTTCTGTGTGGGTGCTGGAATCAAACTGCAGCGGGGCCACGCCGCGGATCAGCGCCATCCGGTTCAGTGCAGACTGGTGACGGGACAGGGCGATGATCGGCAGGTTGGAGGTGATACGGCTCATCAGCAGTGGAGTAGTACCGGACTCAGTCAGTGCCACGATGCCTTTGATGCCCTCCAGGTGGTTGGCAGCGTACATGGTGGCCATGGCGATGGTTTCTTCCACCGAGCTGAACACGTCGGTCAGGCGGTGGCTGGAGGTACGGGCGCTGGGGTGCTTCTCGGCACCGAGACAGACGCGGGCCATGGCTTGTACGGTCTCTTCCGGGAAGTCACCGGCGGCGGTTTCGGCGGAGAGCATCACTGCATCGGTGCCATCCAGTACCGCGTTGGCGACGTCCATCACCTCGGCACGGGTCGGCATCGGGCTGGTGATCATCGACTCCATCATCTGGGTGGCGGTGATCACCACCTTGTTGTGGTGACGGGCACGGCCGATCAAGCGCTTCTGTACGCCCACCAGCTCGGGGTCACCAATCTCAACACCCAAGTCTCCCCGGGCCACCATCACTACGTCGGAGGCCTTGATGACGTCGTCCATCGCTTCGTCGTTGGCAACAGCTTCGGCACGCTCCACTTTGGAGACGATGTGGGCGGTCAGGCCAGCCTGCAGCGCCAGCTCACGGGCGTAATCCAGGTCCGCACCAGTACGGGGGAAGGAGACTGCCAGGTAATCCACCTGGATCTTGGCGGCGGTGATGATGTCCGCCTTGTCTTTGTCGGTCAGTGCCGGCGCGGAGAGGCCACCGCCGAGCTTGTTGATGCCCTTGTTGTTGGACAGCGGGCCGGCCACGGTCACCTTAGTGTGCACCGCGTTGCCCTGTACGGACTCAACCTGCAGCTGCACACGACCATCGTCCAGCATCAGGATGTCACCGGGGCCCACATCCTTAGGCAGCTCTTTATAGTCCAGTCCTACGCGTTCCTGGGTGCCTTCACCCTTGGGCATGTCACTGTCGAGGATGAAGTGATCGCCGATGGCCAGATGGATCTTGCCGTCTTTAAAGGTAGAGACCCGGATCTTGGGGCCCTGGAGGTCGCCGAGGATCCCCACCTGCAGGCCGTGTTTCTTGGCCAGGGCGCGGACCTCGTCGGCGCGCTTGATGTGGTCTTCCGGGCTGCCGTGGGAGAAGTTCATCCGTACCACGTTGGCGCCGGCAAGCAGGATCTTTTCCAGGTTGCCGTCCCGGTCAGTCGCGGGGCCCAGGGTGGTGACGATCTTGGTTCTTCTGAGCATGTGTTGCTCCATCTGTGTGCTGCTAAGGATAAAGGCGTAATTTATTCAACGACTTTGAAATAAATTTACAATCAATTCAAGTGACTAATTCAAGTCAGATGTATGAATACGTTTGGACTGGGGTAATTTTAGCCGTCAGCAGGGGGGCGAGCAGGGGCAGGAGGCAAGAAACTGAACGGCCCACCATGATGGTGGGCCGTTTTTGAGTGGGGTTACAGGCCTTGTGGCTTCTCGAAGCGCGACTCTTTCAGCGCCTCTTTTACCCGTTTGAGGTTCTCGCGGAAGCGCGGGCCTCGGCGCAGGGTGAAGCCGGTGGCCAGTACGTCTACCGCCACCATCTGGGCCAGTCGGGAGGCCATCGGCATGTACAGGTCGGTGTCTTCCGGTACATCCATGGTCAGCGCCAGGGTGCACTCCCGGGCCAGGGGACTGTCCTTGGCGGTCAGGGCGATCACCTGGGCGTGGTTCTCACGGGCCAGGCGAGCTACCTCTACCAGCGCCTTGGTACGCCCGGTGTGGCTGAACAGTACGATCACTGTGCCTTCACGGGCGTTGATGCAGCTCATCCGCATCATCAGTACGTCGTCGAAGCAGGAGACCGGGATGTTAAAGCGGAAGAACTTGTTTTGGGCATCGTGGGCCACAGCGGAGGAGGCGCCCAGGCCAAAGAAGGAGATCTGATCCGCCTGGGTCAGCATATCCACGGCGCGGTTGACCGCGCTGGCATCGATGGACTGCTTGGCAGAGTCCAGAGCCGCCATGGAGGATTCGAAGATCTTGGCGGTGTAGGCCTCGGCGCTGTCGTTGGCTTCAACGTGGCGTGACACATAAGGGGTGCCATTGGCCAGGCTCTGGGCCAGGTGCAGTTTGAAGTCCGGGAAGCCTTTGGTATCCAGGCGGCGGCAGAAGCGGTTGACCGTGGGCTCACTGACGTCGGCCATCTTGGCCAGGGTGGCAATGCTGCACTGAATGGCCAGTTGCGGATCAGCTAAAATTACCTCGGCCACTTTGCGTTCGGACTTGCTGAAATTGGCAAGGCTTTTTTGAATCTTATCAATCGTATTCATAAACCGGGTATGACTCTGTTCTGTAGATAACTTTGACTTGAGCCGTGCGCTCACAACTGGCCAAGTGGCTCTATTTTGTTGGGTTACCAGAAGGAATCTATGGCGCTGATCCCATTTCAGGTATCTTACTGCCAGAATTGTAATTTAGCCAGAGTAGCGGGGTCCGGTTTCCCTTGCATAAGTGGCAAAATTTCATTCTAATGTAGCTAAATTACAAAACTCGGGTGGGGCACCCACCCGCATGAGGAGACGGTAGTGGCTGTTAAAAGTGATTCATCAGTCCAGTCCTGCGATTTTGTTCTGTTCGGTACCCTGGGTGATCTGGCGCGACGTAAGCTGTTGCCGGCCATGTACCAGCTGGATAAGGCAGGGTTGCTTCACGCGGATACGCGTATTCTGGGCATCGCCCGCAAAGGGATGCCACAAGAAGAGTACGTGGCAGCAGTAAAGGAAGCGCTCAGCACTTTCCTGAAGGAACCGCTGGACGAGGGCACCTGGACTGACTTCCAGCAGCGTCTGACCTTCTACAGCACGGACTTTACCGACCCTGCTGGTTACGCTGGACTGAAAGAGGTGTTGAACCCCAACAGCGTAATGGTGAACTACTTCGCTACTCCCCCCTCCATCTACGGCGACATCGGCCGTTGTTTGCAAGAAAATGACCTGATCCAGCCCAACACCCGCGTGGTACTGGAAAAGCCCATCGGTCACGACCTGGCCTCCAGCCAGGTGATCAACGACCAGGTGGCAGCCTACTTCGAAGAATCCCAGATCTACCGTATTGACCACTACCTGGGTAAAGAGACGGTTCAGAACCTGGTAGCCCTGCGCTTCGCCAACTCCCTGTTTGCCTCTAAGTGGGACAACCGAACCATCGACCATGTGCAGATCACCGTGGCCGAAGAGGTGGGCATCGAAGGCCGTTGGGGCTACTTCGACAAAGCCGGCCAGATGCGCGACATGATCCAGAACCACCTGCTGCAGGTGCTGTGTCTGGTGGCCATGGACCCGCCGGTCAACCTCAACGCCGACTCCATCCGTGATGAGAAGGTGAAGGTGCTCAAGTCGCTGCGTCCGATCAACCAGGACAACGTGTTTGAGAACACCGTCCGTGGTCAGTACACCGGTGGCTTCCTCAAGGGCAACACTGTACCGGGTTACCTGGATGAAGAGGGCGCCAACCTCGATTCCGACACCGAGACCTTCGTGGCGATGCGGGTCGACATCGATAACTGGCGTTGGGCCGGCGTGCCGTTCTACCTGCGCAGCGGCAAGCGGATGCCCACCAAGCATTCCGAGATCGTGGTGCACTTTAAGAACCCGCCCCACAACCTCTACCGTGACCACTACCGTCAGCTGCCTGCCAACAAGCTGACCATCCGTCTGCAGCCTCACGAAGGGGTTGAAATCCAGATGATGAACAAGGTACCGGGTCTGGATTCTTCCACCCGCCTGCAAACCACCAAGTTGGACCTGTCGTTCTCTGACACCTTCAAGAACGAGCGCATCGCCGATGCCTACGAGCGTCTGCTGCTGGAGTGCATGCTGGGCAACCAGGCACTGTTCGTACGCCGCGATGAAGTGGAGCAGGCCTGGACCTGGTGTGACTCCATCATCAACGCCTGGGAAAACTCCAACGAGCCGCCGAAGAGCTACCCGGCCGGCAGCTGGGGCCCGGTGGCGTCCGTGGCCCTGATCACCCGCGATAACCGCGCCTGGGAGGAGTAAGATGACTGCCATTGCCCTACCGGTTATGAAAACCTTCGCCCGCTCCGATGAGCTGGTGGCCCAACTGGCCAAACGGATCTGCCAACAGCTGCAGGATTCCGTTGACCAACGTGGCAGCGCCTCGCTGTTCGTCTCCGGTGGCAGCACCCCGCTGCCGCTGTTCCAGGCGATGAGCAAGATCGGCATCGACTGGCAGGAGGTGTGCATCTCCCTGGTGGACGAGCGCTGGGTTGGCCCGGAGCACGCCGACAGCAACGAGCGCCTGGTGCGCGAGCATCTGCTGCAAAACCGCGCTGCCGGCGCCAAGTTCGTTGGCCTGGTCACCATGCATGCCACCCCGGAAGAGGGCGTGGCCATGGCGACTGACCGTCTGTCCCACTTCCCCCGTCCTTACGATGTGGTGATCCTGGGCATGGGCGGCGACGGCCACACTGCGTCGCTGTTCCCCTGCTGCGAGCAGCTGGAGGAGGGCTTCAACACCGAAGCGACCCTGCTGGCGACCCATCCGACCAAGGCACCCCATGGCCGTATTTCGCTGTCCCTTAAGGCGATCCTCAATGCCCGTCAGATCTACCTGCACATCGGTGGGGTAGGGAAGAAAGAGGTATTGGATGCGGCGCTGGCGGGCACCGATGCCAAGGAGCTGCCGATCCGTGCGGTTCTGGCTCAGAGCCAAACCCCCATCGACGTTTACTGGAGCGAAGCGTGATGCTGAACCCGAAGATCAAAGCGGTTACCGATCGCATTATCGAGCGAAGCAAGGACACCCGTGCCGAGTACCTGGCCAACATGGCTGCCCAACAGGAGAAGGGAGTACTGCGTGGCAAGCTGGGGTGTTCCAACCTGGCCCACGGCTTTGCCGCCTGTGGCAAGGAAGACAAGGCCGATCTGAAGTCACTGAACAAGTCCAACATCGGCATCATCACCGCCTACAACGACATGCTGTCGGCGCACCAGCCCTATGAAACCTACCCGGAGCAGATCAAGGCCGCCTGTCGTGCCGCCGGCTCCGTGGCCCAGGTGGCTGGCGGTGTACCTGCCATGTGTGACGGTGTAACCCAGGGTCAGCCCGGCATGGAGCTGTCGCTGCTGAGCCGTGAGGTGATCGCCATGGCCACCGCGGTCGGCCTGTCTCACAACATGTTCGATGGCACCCTGCAACTGGGTGTGTGCGACAAGATTGTTCCCGGCATGGTGATGGGCGCGCTGAGCTTCGGTCACCTGCCCACCGTGTTTGTTCCCGCTGGCCCGATGCCCTCTGGCCTGCCCAACAAGGAAAAGGCCCGGGTGCGTCAGAAGTACGCCCAGGGTGTGGTGGATGAAGAAGCGCTGCTGGAAGCGGAATCCGCCTCCTACCACAGCCCCGGTACCTGTACCTTCTACGGCACCGCCAACTCCAACCAGCTGGCGATCGAGACCATGGGCCTGCAACTGCCCGGTTCCTCCTTCGTTCCGCCGTCTGGCGATCTGCGTGAGCAGCTCACCGACGCCGCCTCGCAGCTTGTGTGCCGCAATGCCCAGAACGACAAAGGGCGGATGGCGGACATCTACAGCGAGAAGAACGTGGTGAACGGCATCGTTGGCCTGCTGGCTACCGGTGGCTCCACCAACCTGACCATGCACCTGGTGGCCATGGCCCGCGCTGCCGGCGTCATCGTGACCTGGGAAGACTTCGCTGAGCTTTCCGCCGCTACGCCGCTGCTGGCTCGGGTTTACCCCAACGGCCACGCCGACATCAACCACTTCCACCAGGCCGGTGGTATGGCCTTCTTGATTGCGCAGCTGCGCAAGGGCGGCATGCTGCACGAGGACGTGGAAACCATCGTTGGTCACGGCCTGGAGATGTACACCCAGACTCCGACCCTGGTGGACGGCAAGCTGCAGTGGGTCGACGGCCCTGAGCAGTCTGGCGACGAAGAGGTGCTGCGCCCCATCGACAATCCGTTCCAGCCTACCGGTGGCATGCAACTGCTGACCGGCAACCTGGGCAACGCGGTGATGAAGGTGTCTGCTGTGGCCGAAGCCAATCAGGTGGTGGAAGCCCCGGCGGTGGTGTTCGAATGTCAGTACGAGCTGGACGCCATGTTCAAGGCCGGCGAGCTGGATCGCGACTGCGTCGTGGTCGTGCGCTATCAAGGCCCGAAAGCCAACGGCATGCCGGAGCTGCACAAGCTGACCCCGCCGCTGGCGGTATTGCAGGACCGTGGCTTCAAGGTGGCGCTGGTCACCGACGGCCGTATGTCCGGCGCCTCCGGTAAGGTACCGGCTGCCATTCACGTCACCCCGGAAGCGATGGACGGCGGTCTGCTGGCCAAGGTGCAAAGCGGCGACCTGGTTCGGGTTAACGCCCTGACCGGTGAGCTGAGCCTGCTGGTAGAGGAGGCTGAACTGGCCGCCCGTACCATCCCGGCCAAGGACCTCACTGGCAACGACGTCGGCACCGGCCGCGATCTGTTCGCCAAGTTCCGCACCATGCTGGGTCGCCCCGAGCTGGGTGCTTCTGCCCTGCTCAAATAAGGAAAGGCTATGAACAATCAATGGCAAATTCAGCCCGATGAGGTGTTCGCCCGCTCCAAGGTGATCCCGGTGATGGTGATCAACAAGCTGGAAGAGGCGGTCCCCCTGGCCAAGGCCCTGGTGGCTGGCGGCATCGGCATCCTGGAGGTGACCCTGCGTACCGAGTGCGCAGTGGAAGCGATCCGGGCCATCCGCGAAGCCGTGCCGGAGGCCCTGGTGGGCGCCGGTACCGTGCTCACCGCCGAGCACCTGGACCAAGTGATCGAGGCCGGCGCCCAGTTCGCCATCAGCCCCGGCGCCACCCCGGCGCTGCTCAAGGCCGCCCAGGCCAAGAGCATCCCGCTGATCCCGGGTGTCGCCTCGGTCTCCGACGCGATGCAGGCCCTGGAGCTGGGCTACGACCACCTCAAGTTCTTCCCGGCGGAAGCCAACGGCGGAGTGAAAGCGCTTAAGTCTATCCTCGGCCCGTTGCCGCAGCTGACCTTCTGCCCCACCGGCGGGATCAGCCTGAGCAACTACCAGGACTACCTGGCCATTCCCCAGGTGAAAGCCTGTGGCGGCAGCTGGGTTGCTCCGGTGGATGCGGTGACCAACGGCGATTGGGACCGCATCACCCAGCTCTCCAAAGAGGCGCTGGACGGCGTACAGTAACGCTGACCCGCCAAAAAGGCCCCAACCGCTCAGCGGCTGGGGCCTTTTTTGTACCTATGACCAATTTTATCCCGGTCATAGCTTGAGGGTAGTTTGTGCTGTGGTTGGCAAAAAGCGGCGGGTGGGGTAGTCAGGCTTTACCCCGGATAACCACGGGGGTTGATGGTTAACGCAATCCGCAAATACTCCCTTATAAAGCCGAAACTTAGCGAACTTTCATTGTTCCAATACCAGGTAACACCTCTGTTTATCTTGGAGAAACAATGCTTCGCCCCTTTATCCTTCTGTTGGCCCTATTGAGCCCGCTGTTCCCCGCTGTCGCTCAGGTCGAGGCCGACACTGCCCCTGGCGTCACCCTGGATTACTTCTTTTCGCAAACCTGCCCCCACTGCTCTGAGGCTTCGCCCTTTGTGCAGCAGCTGGCGGATCACTATCCCTGGTTGACCCTGGTGAAGCACGATGTCGCCGATGGCTCTGTACGCCAGCACTGGCAAAGCTTGGCTGCGCGCACCGGCGTGGCGGCCAACTCGGTGCCCTACATGGCGGCGTGTGACCGTGCCATCGTGGGCTTTAACGGGGTAGGGGACACCGGCCAATACCTGTTGGCGCAGCTCAAGGCCTGCTACCGCAGCCAGGGCGGCGAGCCCGGTGCCGATCCGGCCTTTATGGCGGAGATGAGTGGTACTTCCATGGCGATGATCGGCAGCTGTGACCAGGGTGCCGCACCCGGTGCCTGTGACCTGTCCGAGCCCCAGCGCCAGGTCAACCTGCCGCTGCTCGGTAGCGTCAGCCCCGAGGCGATGTCATTGCCACTGCTGACCGTGGTACTGGGCGGCGTCGATGCTTTTAATCCCTGTGCCTTTTTCGTGCTGCTGTTTTTGCTGTCGGTGATGGTCAACGCCAAGAGCCGTAAGCGGATGCTGCTGGTGGGCGGGATCTTCGTGTTCTTCTCCGGCTTTATCTACTTCATCTTTATGGCCGCCTGGCTCAACCTGTTCCTGCTGCTTGGCGATGTGGGCAACGGTATCATCATGACGGCGGCGGGGATACTCGCCCTCAGTGCCGGCTTCATTAACGTCAAGGAGTACGTCACCACCAAAGGGGAGGTGTCGCTCTCCATGTCGGCGGAGAACCGCTCCAGCCTGATCAAGCGCATGGGTAAGCTGACCAAGGCCGACAACCTGGGCACCATGGTGTTTGGCAGTGTGGTACTGGCGATCCTGGCAAACGCCTACGAGCTGCTGTGCACCGCCGGCTTCCCGATGATCTACACCAGCGTGCTGTCGATGCACGACCTGACCAACACCGAGTACTACCTCTACCTGGTGGCCTACAACGTGGTGTACGTCATTCCGCTGGCGGCTATCGTTATCGCGTTCGCCTGGAGCATGGGCAAACGTAAGCTGACCGAGAAAGAGGGCCAGACCCTCAAGCTGATGTCCGGCCTGATGATGCTGGGGATGGGTCTGACCCTGATCCTCGACCCCAACGCCCTGCAATCGGCAGTGGTGGCCATTGGCCTTATCCTCGGCTCCATCCTGCTGACCCTGGTCATCACCACGGTTCGAAAGCTCAGGGCGAGACAGACCGACAGCTAAGGCTAAATTGACGAAGTAAGGCACCGCATGGCGGTGCCTTTTTGTTGGGGTGCAGAAAACGGCGGATCGTGTTTGTTGTAAGGCACCTGACATTCAAACCACTCTGACCCCTTTGGTTCCTTCTAATCTCTTTGGTCCTTCATTTCCTGACCTCTTTAGCGGCCAACCCCGTATGATAAGGTTTGCTCAAACGCCAACAGGGAGTAAGACCGGCATGAACCCAGGCACACAGGCTGATAAGGTCAGCAGCCAAGCGCACCCTGATTCTCAGGGCATTACCACCCTAGCCGGGCTGGCAAACCTGGCAGATTTTTCTCTGCGCGAGCAGCTTACCTGCGATCCCGACGCTAGCCCGGAAGGCGAAGACTGGCAGCCGCGTCAGGTGTTCTCTGGCCATTATGTGCCGGTCAAGCCCACCCCCATTGAGTCGCCCGTTTATGTCGCCCACAGCTCAGCGCTCTTTGCCGAGCTGGGGCTGGATGACAGCCTGGCACAGACCCCGGAGTTTACCCGGGTGTTCTCCGGCGATCTCAGTCAGGTCCCCGAGCCGATGCTCAGCACCGGCTGGGCCACCGGTTACTCCCTGTCGATCTTCGGCACTGAATACATCCAGCAGTGCCCGTTTCAGACCGGCAACGGTTATGGCGATGGCCGCGCACTGTCGGTGTTGGAGTTGGTCAGTGGTGAACGGCGCTGGGAGCTGCAACTCAAAGGCGCCGGGCCCACCCCATATTGCCGCGGTGGCGATGGTCGGGCGGTGCTGCGCTCCAGCGTGCGCGAGTTCCTGGCCCAGGAGTTGATGCATGCCCTGGGCGTGCCCACCTCCCGCTCCTTTAGCCTGTTTGCATCCCAGACGGAAACCGTCAACCGGCCCTGGTACATCGAAGGCTCGCACTCCGAGGACCCGGATACCCTGGTGGCTAACCCAGTAGCGATCACCACTCGGGTGGCTCCCTCCTTCTTGCGCGTAGGCCAGCTGGAGCTGTTCAGCCGGCGGGCCCGCACACAGGCTCACCCCCAAGCCATGGCAGAGTTGGAGCAGATAACCCGGCACATCATCGCGCGGGAGTATGGCGACGAGATCGACAGCGATTCGGCGCTGGAGGAGCAGGTCTTAGCGCTTGCCACGGCCTTTCGGGGCCGACTCACGAGCTTGGTTAGCCACTGGATCCGTGTCGGTTTCTGCCAGGGCAATTTCAACAGCGACAACTGCGCCGTCGGGGGCTTTACCCTGGACTACGGACCCTTTGGCTTTAATGAGCTCTTTGATCCCTACTTTCAGCCCTGGACCGGCGGCGGTCGGCATTTCTCTTTCTTCTTTCAGCCCCAGGCGGCGGAGAAAAACTTCCATACCTTTTGCGATGCCCTTAAGCCGTTGCTGACCGAGAGCGACGCACGGCTCCGATTGGCGGAGGTCCGCAACGGTTTCGAAGACAAGATGCAGCAGAGTCTTAAGGCGATGTGGGCGGCAAAGTTGGGGCTGGCGGAGTTTGATGGCGAACTGCTCAATGAGCTATTGCGCCTGATGATGGAGACGGAGGTCGATTACACCCGGCTATTTCGCCTGCTGTCTGAGTTACCCAGTGAGCCCGAGTCGTTGATCCCAAGCTTTTACGGCAAACCAAGCGAGGCCATGCTGGGTCAGTGGGGAAACTGGTTGACCCAGTGGCGCAGGCACTGGGATGCCAACATTGGTGATAAGCAACGCTCGGCACAGATGAAGGGGGTCAACCCCAAGTACAGCTGGCGCGAATGGTTGGTGGTGCCAGCCTACCAGCGGGCAGAGCAGGGCGATTACAGCCGGATCCACGCGCTGCAAGCCCTGTTTGCCCAGCCCTATCAAGAGCAATCCGACGAAGTAAGTGAGGTATACGACCGTCTACGACCCCCACAGTTTTTCCACGCCGGCGGCGTGTCGCACTACAGTTGCTCTTCCTAGGTTGCTCCTTCTGGGTTGCGACGATTGCTGGAGCAACCCGCCCGAGGTTGCTTCGGCTGGATTCAACGACTTTGGCCCCTTGAAACTGGAGCCGGTCGGTAAGGCTCTAGTCAGCTGGTGTGAGTTCACAATTTGAGCAACGGTCCACTCCATTCGATAACCCGGCTGGCTTTGTTCTTTAGCCTTGCGGCCTTCAGTATCTCGCCGGAGCCGTCATGCACAATCGTATCAGCGACACCCAGGTCCTCATTCAGCTTGCCCACGACATTGGTTTCGACCAACCCGAATTGGCAGAAGCCGCCATTCGTCTTGGTCAGTTCGCTCGCAAGGAATTGGCTGTTTATTCCATCACCGCTGACGGACAGGGCCATAGCCGAGACAGGGATACTGAGGCTTTGATCCAGCTGGCCTGCACTCAAGGGTTTGATGAACCGGAGGTGATGGAGGCCGCGAATCGCCTTGCGGCTGCACTGGCTAACTCGCTGTAGGAGCTCGTCCTCGAACCGGTGTACCGCCGAGCTCAACGTACATTGCAGTCGGCTTTGGCAGTCAGTTGAGCGGGAGCAAATAAAAGGGGCAGAGTAGCTTGGTCTAAGCCAATAAAGCCAAAACATTGTCTGGCACCAAAAGGCCTGAGGGCACTTTAAATCTGCTATGACCCCTATGCTCCCTCTACAATGAGCGGATTGAGCTCTAAAAATTCGCGATCATGGTGAACAGACCCCAGAAGGGGATTATAAAGGACATGAATACGTCCGACTTGTCGCCGTAGATGTAGGCAAGAATCGGACTGATCGGGAAGTAGCCACACATGAACAGAACCACTAGGCAGCCACCGCCGAGGTTTTCGAAAAACTGTTTCATTGGTTTGCCTCTTATTCTGCCAGCTTCATCAGTTCAGGGCTCACATAAGCGAGACTGATCCCCGCCTCACCCGCTTCGGGGTTGCCTTCAATGATCGACACAAAGCCTTTCAATTTGGTTGAGCGGTACATGGTTATCGTCTGGATCCCTTGGTCTTCCTTGTGTAACTCCGTCAGGTCGTAAACCTTAACCATCCGCGCCTTGATCCCTTGGTCGGTATGGTCTGGGATGTTCACGCCGCAGTTAAACGGGTGGCCAATGGCAGCGGTGATGAATTCTTCGCCGTTGCGGTAAACCACAAGGCGCGACTCCTCAGACATTGGTGATCCCACCATTGCCTTGATAGCCTCGTCTTCAATTTCCTTCATCTTCGCTTCGCCGTTCTTGTTCAACGCGATAGCAGCCATCATTCCGTCCAGGGCTAACTGAGCGCCCTGATAATCCATTGGGACTGCACACAGCCCGCCGAACGCACGAAAGGCCTTGTCTTCAACGCTGCGGCTTACAGCATTGGCGGTAAATGTCGTGGCTATTAAGGCCAGGGCAGTCAGAGTCTTCTGCATGGGGGTCTCATATTGGTCAAGGTAGAGCGGACTATCAGACTCGTCTGATTTGTGGCACATGTTAGCGCCATTGATTGAAGGGACAAGGGTCGATGAGCGACAGAGAGTGTCAGAAAATGACTAATAAGCAGGGATTAATGGTGAGGTCGAAAAAACACCTGGACATGTGATCCAGAGCCTGAAGGCCGTGCGTCTCGCTGCACTTCAGACTTGTTGCCTCGGGTACTATCGCCAGTTTAGTGAGTAAAGGGGCTAGACTGGATTGAAAGCTATGAGCCGGTGAACTGTGATGGCTGACGCCCCATTCTCTGTTAATGAAAAGGCTTTAAACTTGGGTACTTATCCGGTGAACAAACTGTATAGGCTGCTTTGAGGTGGTAATTGATGTCACTCAGCATTCTGCTGTGTCTACTTGCTTTGTTTTCGCTGAGAGCAATCGTCTTGCTAACTTCTTCCATGAATGGCCTATTGGCCCCAACTGCACTTTGCAGGCCATAACACACTTGGGTAAGGTCGAGACTGTCATCTGCCCATTTGGCAATCTCTAAGGTAGTGTTTACCGCGCCTTCAATAAAGCCGACAGAACTTGCTATATAGCTTTCATTGAATGCATTACTGGCCATTGCTGGATTGCTGATAAGGACAATTAACACACCTAGCAAGTGTTGCTTTTTCATCCAATGTACCCATTTAAATGAGGTTCTGTTGTTTAACCGTAAAACGACCAGTTCAGTTTCACGGATGACTGGAACTGGACTTTTAGAGCCGTTCAAAGATGGCAAAGGGAAGGCGCCTTGAACGATGGGTCTATAGCGTCTGTCGTCCAAGGCCATTTTTATACAAAACTCAATGCCAGGTAGCCGGTGAGTATGACCGCTACCCACATCACCATGGAGCTGGTCAACCGGGTTCGGGAGAGCTGCGCTTCCGGCAGGTGCAGTGCCAGGAAGTCCAGGGTGCGACGAATCATGGCTATAAAGCCTTGTCGCAGTCGCCCGTCCCAATGCACCACCAACTCCGTGCCTCGCTGAGCCACGCTGGGGAACAGCCGACGGTAGAACCAGTCGAAGTCCAGGCTGATGGTCAGGGTGCGTTTCATCATCGGCAGCAACACAAAGAACGCCGCGCCGGCAAACAGCAGCAGCTGGAATTGGGTAACCAGGTGATCCAGAGTATAGGGCTGGTAGCTGACCGGGTAGGGCAGGATCTGATAGAACCACTGCGGTACCAGGCCAATCACGATACATAGCGCGGAAAACAGCGCCATGGCCCAGCGCATGGTAGCGGGCGGATCTTTAGGGCGCAGGCCGGAGTCCTTTTGAAAGAACACAAACCAGGGGAACTTGATGCCTGCGTGCAGGAACACCCCGGCGGAGGCGGCCAGCAGCAGGAACCACACCCAGGTTTCAACCACTCTGACCCCTTAAAACTCTACGAATTGAACCACTGCAGCAGCTGAGCATACACACTGCGGCTGCTGAGCAAGCCATTGTGTCCGCATGGCTGGGCAATCCAGCAGCCAGATGAAGGAAAGGCGAGATCATATTTCGGCAAACGATGCCGGCCCAGTGCACTATTGAGCGTTACCAAGCCATCTCCGACGATCTGCTCAGTGCGGAAACTGCTGCGCTCTGAGCACACCGCAGCCACGGCATAGCATTCAACCCCTGAGGTTAGCGGGACGGACAGGCGCTGATCCAGATTGAATTGGAAGCGATCTGTAGAGGACCAGTCATGCTCGGTAATATGGCCGTAGCGCAGGTCGGTGATCCCACAGCTGCGCAGCTTCGCCAATCGCGCAAAGGGCGCGGAGTAGGGGCTTTTCGGCAACACCGTATCCACGAGGTTTCCGCCTTTTTCCAACAAGGCACCGTGATGGGGCGTCCCCAAAAAGGCGATCTTTTGCAATGAAGCCAGCCAGTCTGCGCTGTGTTTTTTGCCATAGTAGGCAGCACTGCGGGCCACCAGGCCGCCCATGCTGTGGCTGACGATCTGCAGTTGCAGCGGCACCATCATCTGTGAAGAGAGTGTGCCAAGCATCTCATTAAGCTGTTGGCCGTTATCGGAGATATGCCGGCCGGTGTTGTAAAACAGGTAGACCGGTGTCATACCCAGTGCTTCGGCTAAAGCCAGTCCGTGGTTGTGTGTTTCCTGCTGCCAAAGGTGATCGTTCATGCAAAGCCCATGGATCATCAGCAACATGCGGCCTTGATTGGCATCCAACTGCGCTGCCAGTGCCGTTTCGTCGACCGCCTCGCCCTGTTGTCGCCACTGCATTCGGATAGCCAATGGACTGTCCCGCGCTTCAAGGTGATCGCCTAATACCCCATTTAGAATGGAAACCAGTCGTTCGCGCTGCGGAGAACGGTCCTGTGCATCGATAAGTTGGCCCAGTTTGGCTAAGGGTTTGTCCAACTGTTTGCCCACCCACTGGGTCGTGGAGCGAATACTGCGATAGACCAAGCGACTGATCCCACGAGTCTGCCTTTGCTCTGCCGCTTGAGGCGTCAGCCCCAAGGTCGCAATGGTGTGGTGCATAGACTCAACGATCTCACTGACCGCGATGATCGCATCAATGGTCAGACGGGAACTGGCCTGCAGATCGCGCGAGGCGTCGTTATCGCTGGCGGTCTTATTGTTCGGTTCCACATTGCTCACGGCCGCCTCCACTGCGAATGGCCAGGGACCAAAGGGGTCAGAAAGGATTGAAACTCTCATGGACCGCTTCAGGTCGATTAATGACTGCTGATGAGGTTATTGCAGTTCAAGGCTCCTTCCCTAAACAAAGCTCAATGCCAGGTAGCCGGTGAGTATGACTGCCACCCACATCACCATGGAGCTGGTCAGCCGGGTTCGGGAGAGCTGCGCTTCCGGCAGGTGCAGTGCCAGGAAGTCCAGCGTGCGACGAATCATGGCTATAAAGCCTTGTCGCAGTCGCCCGTCCCAATGCACCACCAACTCCGTGCCGCGCTGAGCCACGCTGGGGAACAGCCGACGGTAGAACCAGTCGAAGTCCAGGCTGATGGTCAGGGTGCGCTTCATCAGCGGCAGCAACACAAAGAACGCCGCACCGGCAAACAGCAGCAGCTGGAACTGGGTCACCAGGTGATCCAGGGTGTAGGGCTGGTAGCTGACCGGGTAGGGCAGGATCTGATAGAACCACTGCGGTACCAGGCCAATCACGATACATAGCGCGGAAAACAGCGCCATGGCCCAGCGCATGGTAGCGGGCGGATCTTTAGGGCGCAGGCCGGAGTCCTTTTGGAAGAACACAAACCAGGGGAACTTGATGCCTGCGTGCAGGAACACCCCGGCGGAGGCGGCCAGCAGCAGGAACCACACCCAGGCCAGCCCTTCATGGGCCGCGGCGGCGGTTTCCAGAGACTTGGTGACAAAGCCAGAGGTGAAGGGCACGGCGGAGATTGCCAGTGCGCCTATGGTGCCGTACAAGGTGGTCAGAGGCATCGACTGGAACAGCCCGCCCAGGTCAGAGCATTTGCGCTTACCGGTCTGGTACAGCACGCTGCCGGCGGCCATCAACAGCAGGCCCTTATAGATGATGTGGGCAAAGGCGTGGGCTGCGGCGCCGTTCAGGGCCAGTTCGCTGCCGATGCCGATGGCGGTAATCATAAAACCCACCTGGTTAACGATGCTGTAGGCCAGGATCCGGCGCATGTCGTTTTCCAGCAGGGCGTAGATGATGCCGTAGAACACCATGTAGAGGCCGATGTAGATCAGCGCCGTGGTGCCAGCAAAGCACACCATCAGGGTGAAGACGGCGGTCTTGGTGGTGAAGGCGGACAGGAACACGCTACCGCTGGGGCTCGCTTCCGGGTAGGCATCGGCGATCCAGGCGGAGAAGGGCGGGGCACCGGCGTTCACCAAGAAGCCAGCCAGGATAAAGTAGCTGCTCCAGTGGGTCAGGGCGATGGGGCCAAACTCGATGCTGCCGCTGGCATACACATGGGCGACGATGCCCACCATCAACACCACACCGCCAAACAGGTGCACCATCAGGTAACGGAAGCTGGCCTTCCAGGCGGCGTCTGTGCCCGCGGCCCACAACACCAGGGTAGAACCCAGGGTCATCAACTCCCAGAACACAAACACACTGAACAGATCGCCAGAGAGTGCCACGCCGATGGCGGAGCCGGCGTACACCATAGCGGCCGCCAGCTCCAACGTCTTGGCCTGGTTAAGGGCATAGAGCGCCCCGGCAAAGGCCATCAGGGCGAACACGGTAGCAAACACCCGTCCAAGGGCGGTGATCTCCAGCGGCGTCAGCTGGTAGTGCAGGAACATCAGATAGGCGCTGCTGCCCAGTGGCAGTGACCATATCAGCGCCAGCACGGCGACAGGGCCAGCCAGTACCAGTACCCGTTGCCACAACTTGGGAACGAAGGGCAGCAGCAGACCGATGATGACCAGCAACAGGCCCGGTGGGAAATGCTCAATCATGGTAGTAGCTGTCCTTGCGCTTCAACAGAAAACCCAGGCCCTTGGCGACGATCACCATCAGGGCACAGGTGATAAAGCCGTACCAGGCATAGAATCCCGGGCTGCTGTCCAGTGTGATCCCCTCTGACTCCAGGTAGCCATGGTGGTGGATAAACAGCTCCGGCAGCAGCGCCAGTGCCAGCACCAGCCAGAGGCCGCGCCACAGCTTGGGCTTGTTCTCCGGTCGGTAGAGCCAGTGAAGCTCGGATGACGGGGTTTTATTGGATTGATCAGTCATCACAGTCCCTTATGACAGCGCCGCGACAAGGCGGATCTGCTCAGCAAGCTCAAACAAACGGTTGGGGAAGGCAAACAGCAGCAGTGTCATAGCGGCGGTGATCCCCAGTGCCGTCACCATTACCGTCGGCGCCTCTTTGCGCACTGCCGGCATGGTGTCGGCGGGTTTGAAGTAGGCGGCGTAGATCACCGGTACGAAGTAGGCGGCGTTGAGCAGGGTGGAAAGCAGGATCACCACGATGGCCAGTTGCTGCTCGGCCTCGATGGCCCCCATCAGCAGGTACCACTTGGAGATAAAGCCCACCGCCGGCGGCAGGCCAATCATCGACAGCGAGCCGATGGTAAAGGCCGCCATGGTGATCGGCATCTGATGGCCGATGCCATTGAGCTGGCTTATCTCGGTCTTCTTGGTGGCGGTGTAGATGGAGCCGGCTGCAAAGAACAGGGTGATCTTGCCAAAAGCGTGGGCGGCGATGTGCAGGCTGGCCCCCAATATTGAGATTGGCGCCAGCATCACCGCGCCAAGCACCACGTAGGAGAGCTGGCCGATGGTAGAGAACGCCAGCCGACGCTTGAGGTTGTCCTGTCGCAGTGCCACCACCGAGGCGCTGATAACGGTAAAGCCGGCAAGGTAGAGCAGTATCTCGCTGCCCGGTGCCTGTTGCAGCAGCTCCAGGCCAAACACATAGACCACCACCTTGATAACGCAGAACACCCCGGCTTTGACCACCGCTACGGCATGAAGCAGGGCGCTGACCGGCGTCGGCGCCACCATGGCGGCTGGCAACCAGCGATGTACCGGCATCACTGCCGCCTTACCGATCCCCAGAAGGAACATCAGCGCCAGCACAGTGACCAGCGGGCCATCAAGGTGCTCGGCCAAGATCCCGGCGCTGGCAAAATCCGTGGTGCCGGTGAGCATCCAGGTCCAGATGATCGCCGGCAGCAGCAGGCCCACCGAGGTGAACAGCAAGATACCAAGGTAAACCCGGCCCGCCTTCATGGCGTTCTCGTTGCCCTTGTGAGTGACCAGCGGGAAGGTGGAGAGGGTCAATACCTCGTAGAACACGAACAGGGTGAACAGGTTAGCGGAGAAGGCGATGCCCAGTGCCGCCGAGATGGCCAGGGCGAACAGCATGTAGAAGCGGGTCTGGTGTGACTCGCCGTTGCCGCGCATGTAGCCGATGGCATAGAGGCTGGTGATCAGCCAGAGAAAGCCGATGATCAGGGCAAACAGCACCCCCAGTGGCTCCAGCTCAAAGCTCATCGCCAGGCCCGGCAGCAACTCAAACCACACCAGGGAGGCACTGTCGCCAGCCATGTAGCCCTGGTAGAGCTGGAGCATCAGGATAAGTTGCACCGAGGCACCCACCAGGGTGATGGCATCCCGGGCATCGGGATTGCGACGGCACAGGGCGATCCCCACCATCACCAGCAGTGGCAGCAGCAGGGTCAGTTGTAAGGTCATAGCACCACTCATCCTTGCACCCCAAACAGACCTTGTGCGGTCATCTCTGCGATCCCGACGGTAAAGCGGGTATCAATCCCCAGATAGATATTGGCGAACACCAGGATCCACACCGGCAGCAGGAAGCCCATTGGCACCTCCTCCCGTTGTGTACCGGGCTCCGGTGGCTGGAAGTAAGCCACCTCGACAATGCGCCACACATAAATCACCGCCAGCATAGAGCTGAGCAGCACCAAAACCACCACCGGCCACCAGCCTTGCTCCAGCAGGGCCAGCACCAGGTACCATTTGCTGACAAAGCCAACGGTGAGAGGAACACCGATCAGGCTTAAACCGCCCACCACGATGGCCGCCATGGTCAGTGGCATCCGCTGGCCCAGGCCCTTGAACTGGCTCAGCTCGGCACTGCCGATGCGGTACACCACCGCCGCCAGGGCCAGGAACAATGCCCCCTTCATCAGGCCGTGGTTGAACATGTGCAGCAGGGTGGCTACCAATCCCAGCTCACTGGCCAGGCTGAAGCCGAGGATCATGTAGCCGATCTGCGCCACGCTGGAGTAGGCCAGCAGTCGCTTGACGTTGGTTTGGTAGATGGCGATCAGCGAGCCGGCGAAGATCCCCGCCAGACCCAGCATCAGGTGGATCTTCTGCAGCGGCAGATGCTCAAACGAGAAGGTGACCCCGTAGATGTCGAACACGAACCGCAGCATTACGTAGAGCGCCACCTTGGTGGCGGTGGCCGCCAGGAAGGCGGTCACCACCGAGGGCGCGTAGGCATACGCATTGGGCAGCCACAGGTGCAGCGGGAACACCGCCAGCTTGAGGCAGACACCGACGGAGAAGAACGCGAAGGCGGTAAACAGGGTGCGGGTGTGGGCGACTTCCGGCAGGCGCTGGGCCAGGTCGTGCATGTTCAGCGTGCCGGTCATCATGTACATCAAGCCGATGCCGATGAGGATAAAGGTGGCGCCGATGGTGCCCATGATCAGGTACTGATAGGAGGCCCAAAGTGCCCGGCGGTCCTTACCCAGGCCCACCAGGGTGTAGGTGGCCAGGGAGGAGATCTCCAGGAAAACGAACACGTTGAAGGCATCGCCGGTGGCCAGAATGCCCATCAGGCCGGCCATGCAGAGCAGGTAGGCGATGTAAAAGTAGAGCTGGCTCTGTTCCGGCAGTTCTCGCTCGATGCTGTACTGCGCGGCCCAAAGCACCAGGGTTCCGACACCGGAGACCAGCACCAGCAGGAAGGCGTTGAGGGCATCGATGCGGTATTCGATCCCCCAGGGTGCCTGCCAGCCGCCCAGTTGGTAAACGATGGGGCCGCTGTCGATCACCTGGGCGATCAGCAACAGGCTGATGGCAAACGCCAGGCCACAGGCCATCATACAGAACAGCCACAACAGTCGGGTGGGCCGTAAAAGAAGACAGGCCGGTGCCGCCATCAGCGGAACGATCACCTGCAATATGGGAAGGTGGGCTAACACGATTTAACTGTCCTTGTTTCCAACTTTGCGCTGAGGTTCACCCTCTAGCTGCGGTTGCGGCTCTAATTGCACCACCTCTGCAGGTGTCACACTGGCCCCATTGTCGATGGTCTGGATCTCGTCCTCCTCCACCGTGCCGTAGGCTTCGCGGATCCGCATCACCAGGGCCAAACCCACTGCAGTGGTGGCGATCCCCACCACGATGGCGGTGAGGATCAACACGTGGGGCAGGGGGCTGGAGAAGCTCTGGTAGCCCTCGGCCAGGATCGGGGCGGTGGCGCCATCGACGTTGCCCATGCTGATGTAGAGGATGAACACCGAGGTTTGGAAGATGCTCAGGCCCATCAGTTTCTTCACCAGGTTGCCGTGGGAGATAACGATGTAAAACCCGATCATCATCAGGATGATCACCACCCAGTAGTTGTACTGCGCTAACAGATTCACTTCGCCCCCTTGGACTGCATCGCCCGCTCAAAAAAGGTGAAGAACAGCAGGATGATCACCGCGGTGACCGTCACCCCAACCCCCAGTTCCACCAGGAAGATCCCCATGTGCTGGCCGGACAGGGGATCCGCCGCCAGGGCGTCGTAATCCAAAAAGGCCTCGCCGCTGAGCATGGAGACCATGCCGACACTGCCGTACAGCAGTACCCCGAGGGCGGAGATAAAGCGGATGACGGGCATCGGGAAGATCCGCTGGGCCCGCTCCAGGCCGAACACCATGGCGTAGAGGGCGATGGCGGCGGCGAAGATCACCCCGGCCTGGAAGCCACCGCCGGGGCCAAAGTCACCGTGAAACTGGACATAGAGGGCAAACAGCATGATGGGCGGGATCAGCAGTTTACTGGCCACCCGCAGGATGCGGTGATCCGGGAAAGCCTCATCACCGTCCTGATGCTGACGCTTTTTGCGAATGCCCACCGCTGGGCCACCAAGCAGTGCCAGCACGCCGATACCGGCGGTGAAGATCACCACGGTTTCGCCAAAGGTGTCGTAGCCGCGGTAGCTGGCCAGTACCGAGGTCACCATGTTGGGGATCCCGATCTCCTCCATCGACTCCTCGATGTAGTAGCTGGAGACCTGTTGCTGTACCGGGGTGTTGGGATCGCCAAACATCGGCATATCGATCAGGCCATAGAACAGCAGGCCGCCAGTGAGAAACACCACCACCAGGGCGGCTTTGGGCTGGATGCTGTCGGCCTTCTCAAACCGGCTGGTGACCATCAGCGCCGCCAGCATCAGCAACGAGGAGATCCCGGCACCCACGGCGGCTTCGGTGAAGGCCACATCCACCGCGTCCATGGTGACGAAGAACACCGCAGAGACCAGGCTGTAGAGGCCACAGAGCATGACCGAGGAGAACAGGTCCTTGGTGCGGGCGATGGTCAGGGCCAGCAACACCAGGAAGCTGAGCAGCACCACATCAATGACAAACTCGATCATTGTTTGATCTCCTTTTGTCCTTGGCTGGCTTGCGCTTCTTTGGGACTGCCCTGCGGGCCCAGCAGGGGAGCCAAGCCGCCTTTACGCGCGGCCTTGGCCAGGGCATGGGCAGCGGTGGGGCTGGTAAGGGGAATGAACACCAGGATGAAGCACAGCTTGGCGATCACCAGCCAGTGGATGCCGGGCTGGAGGATAAGGCCAAGTACCAGCAAGCCGCAGCCCAGGGTGTCGGTGACGCCGGCGGCGTGCATTCGGGTATAGAAATCAGGAAAGCGGAACAGGCCGACGGCGCCAATGAGGCAGCAGCCACAACCGGCAATAATCAGGGCTGCGCTGAGCAGCGATAACAGCTCGGTCATCATTGGGCCTCCTCCTCTTGCTGTTCGTGTTGCTCGAAGAAGCGCAGCACACCGACCACACCGATGAAGTTGATCAGGGCGTAGACCAGGGCGATATCAAGAAACTCCGGTCGACCATTGAGAAAGCCAAACACCGCGATGAGCAAAACCGTTTTGGTGCCAAAGATGTTTACCGCCAGGATCCGGTCATACATGGTGGGCCCCAGCACAGCCCGCAACAGCGCCAAGGCCATCGAAACCAGTACCGCAATGGCGGCCACGGCAAATACCGTCATTGGCTTAACTCCTTAACCCGTTGAATAACCGAAACCTCTTGCAGTGCGGCGATGTCGTCATGGTGCAGAGCGTGCACCGTAATAGTGGTTTCATCGATATCCAGGGTGAGGGTACCGGGGGTGAGGGTGACCGAGTTTGCCAGCATTACGCGGCTGGCATCGTCCTCCAAAGGGTGCTCCAGCACAGCGACCGCCGGGGCCAGCTTCTTGGGGCCCTGGATGACCAGCTTGATCACCTGCCAGTTGGACAGCAGCAGCTCCTTGATGAGCCAACAGAAATAGCGTGGCAGTCGGCGGGCGAGATGCAGCGGGTAGGGCTCTTCATCCACCAGCTCCATACGGTGGGCCAGCCACATCACCAGGGCGATGGAGGCGACACCGAGAGCGAGGATAAAAGAGGTGTAATGACCTGAATTTAAAAGCCAGATCAGGGTTAAGCAGAGCAACAAGGAGAGTGTATATCGCATCCGACTGCGTTCCGCATCCTTACAAACCAGATGCCCAATTTATACCACGCAACAGGGCGGCAACACTACGTCTTCAATTACTTGAATTGCGGTCACATGTCACATAATGGTTTGATATCACAGGTGATTATTTCTGAAACCTATCAAGTTATGGCGGAAGTGGTTGAAATGGCCTGTTTCCAATAGCTTAAGGCCTTCAACCCGATCCCTCTGAACCACAGGCAGATAGGGCCTCTGAGGTCATCGGTACAGCAAGAAATCATCCCAGCCTGGTCGTCGGGATTGAAGAAAGAAGGATGTTCTTGGCGAGGGAATGCTGCTCTGCCTGCACATCGATCTCTTTCCCGCCATTTGTGCAAAAGCTGCATAAGTACTGTTCCGCTTGCCTGCTTTTTCAAAATCCACGCTTCCCTACAATGCTGCCCATTCGCTGGGGCAAGCCCAATCAGTTGCAAGGCCCAAGACAGGAACTCGAGTAAAGGTTTCTGTTTGTGTTGGCCTTAACCCGGGCTTTCCCAACCCCTATTCGTTCGTAACGAGGAGAGCAGTCATGGCCATCCCAGGACTCAAGACCCCAGATCACATCGGTTTTACCGTACCCAACCTGGCAGAGGCGATTGCCTTCTTTCAGCAGCACTTTGGCTTTGAGCTGGCCTACGAGTTTGGCCCCTTTGCCTCGGATGACAGCTGGATGGCGGATCACCTCAACGTCGATCCCCGAGCTGAGATCAGCAAGATTGCGGTGATGAACGGTAACAGCATCAACCTCGAGATCTTTGAGTATGCCGACACCGTGGCTCGCAACAAGGTCGCGCCCAACAACGCCGACATCGGTGGCCATCACCTGGCGTTCTACGTTGATGATATGGCAGCGGCGGTGGCCTACCTCAAACAGCAGGGGCTTACCGTGTTGGGTGAACCGACGCAGATGACTGAGGGGCCGAGCGCAGGGGAGTCCTGGGTGTACTTCCTGGCGCCCTGGGGTATGCAGTTGGAGCTGGTGTCTTACCCCGCCGGCAAGGCCTATGCCCGTCACTCCGACGTTGCGCTGTTTGACCCACGATGAACCTTCTATTTATCGCGCTTATCGTGGCGGCAGGCATGGGGCTGTCGTTTGAAGCGGGCCTGCTGGGCCCGCTGGGTGAAGAGGTGGGCCACCTCTGGGCCACCCTCAGCATATTTGGTGTAGGCACCGCCCTGTTATGGCTGATCCGCTTGTTTAGCCCGGAAGGGCGCTTTACCGACTGGAACAGCATCCCAAAATGGCAGCTGGTGGGGGGATTGCTGGGGCCTATCTATGTGGTAGCCCTGACCCTGTCGACGCCGGTTTTGGGGGTCACCATGACGATGATCTGCGTGTTGCTGGGGCAGGTGACCAAGAGCGTTGCCATCGACAGCTTTGGCTGGTTTGGCGCGCAAAAACAGGCGTCCAATCCATTGCGATTACTGGGCCTGGGCTTTGTGGGTTTGGCCTTATGTTTTGTCTACCTGGGGGCGCAATCATGACGCTGATTATCTTACTTGCGGTCGCCTCCGGGATGGCACTCAGTGCCCAGGCGGCGATCAACGGACGGCTGGGGGCGCGGGTTGGGGTGATTGAAAGCGCGCTACTGACCTTTGCCATGGGCACGGTGATCACCGGTTTACTGATCTTCTTTTTTGAACCCAGCTACGACGCCACCTTGCTGACCGTGCCCAAGTGGCAGTTAGCCGGCGCGCTGTTTGGCATCGTCTACATGATTGTCATGGTAGCGGCGGTGCCCAAGGTGGGCGTGACCATCGCGACAGTGGCAACCATCTTGGGCCAGATGAGCATGAGCCTGGTAATCGACACCCTGGGCTGGCTGGGTAACGCGCCCATCGAACTGAATTATTGGCGACTGGCGGCCATGGCCTGCATCGCCCTGGCACTGGTGTGTATCTACCTTGCCAACCAACAACCTGCGTCGACCGCGCAGGAAACTGAACTGAAAGAGGAGCCGCTGCATGTCAGCTAAAACACTGATCGTCTTCTTCAACTTGAAGCCCAATACCACCGAAAGCGATTATCTGAATTGGGCCAAAGAGGTCGACCTGCCGACGGTTAATCAACTGGGCAGTGTCTCATCGTTCGAGGTATTCAAGGGGCTGACGATGTTTGGCGAACAGAAGCCCTCGCCCTGGCAGTATTTCGAGGTGATCCACATCGCTTCTGAACAGGCCTTCCTGGCGGATGTTCAAACCGAGGAGATGCAGAAGGTGGTAGCCCAGTTCAACGCCTTTGCCGAGGATGCCCACTTTATCGTGACCGAGAACATCCTGGCGGCCTGATTATCAGACACCGAAGCAAGCCCGGCGTGGCTTGCTTTTTTTATGGTCGCTACATAGGCTTGCCCCATCGACAAGGAGAAGCTGGTGAACTACGACGTTTCTTTGTTGGAGATCAAGCTGTTTCTCCTGACCACCCAGCTGGGTAACTTCTCAGAGGTGGCCCGCCGGGAGAACATGAACCCCTCCTCGGTTTCCCGCAAGATCGCTCAGCTTGAAAAGAAGGTGGGCACCAAGCTTCTGCATCGCCACACACGTTCCATTTCGCTGACCGACGAAGGGCTGGCCTTCAGCAAGTTTTGTGGCGAGGCCATCGGCCAATACGAGCGGGTAGTGGGACAGATCGAACAGCGGGCGGATACCCCCCGTGGCACGGTCAAGATCAGTGCGCCGGTGGCCTTTGGTCGCTTACACATCGCCCCCTACCTTCCTGAACTGCTGGCGCGCTACCCACTGCTTAAGCTAGAGATCCACCAGACCGACGCCTTTATTGATCCAGCAGCGGAAGCGGTCGATCTGATGATCCGCATCGGGGTCCCGCAGGACTCCTCGCTGAGGCTGAAGCGCTTTGGTCTTCAGCGCTTCGTGATGGCGGCCAGTCCGGCCTACCTCAAGGCCCATGGCACACCTCAGCTGCCGGAGGATCTCAAACACCACAACTGCTTGGTGTTTAAAGGCCAGACCGGGTTGCAACGCTGGTATATCGGCAAGGAGACGCTGGTGCCTTACGAGGTGAGCGGGTCGACCTACGGCAACAACGCCGAGACCCTGGTAACGGCGGCGGTGGGTGGCAGTGGCATCGTGCTGTTTCCCACCTGGCTGATTGGCGAGCAGCTGGCCAATGGTGAGCTGGTGGCTGTCTTGGCGCAGTACCAGGTCTCCACCAGTACCGAGCAGCAGGTGATCAGTGCGCAGTACCTGGACACCGCCAAGCTGGCCACCAAGGTGCGGGTGCTGATCGACTTCCTCGCGGAGAAGTACCAACACCCCAATCACCCTGGGCTTTGCTATTGGGACAGAGGGTAGGGGGTCTTTAGCCTATCTATCCAAGGGCCTTGCTCTTTGTCGTCACAAAACATGAGCAGCGATCATGAGGCCTGTCTCGGCCGGCCACATAACGCGCAAGGTAACGCGCAACGAAAAGCCGCTGCACTGCAGCGGCTTTTCCTGTTGCCCCTTCAGGTCTAACGCCATCTGGCTTAACCGCGGAACGGGTTGCGCATCTCCGACACGTTCTGCCAGCGGCCATCACGCTTTTGCCAAACCGAGTTGTATTTGAATACCTCAGTTTTCTGGCCGGGCAGCTTGACGTTAGCCAGGCCCCAGGCCCAGGCCATGTCCTGCGAGTCACTGACAAAGGCCTCCACCGGCTCCCACTCGAATGCGGCATCCTCCAGCTCGAGGAAGGCCTTAAACATCGCCATCTGTTGCTCGCGGCCCCGTAGGATCTGGCCATCGAAGTCGAACAGCAGACCGTTTTCATCAAGTCCTGCAGCCAGGGCATCCAGGTCTTTCGTCGCCAGGGCGCGATAGAGCTTGCGCTCCATCTCCAGGATCTCCTGCACCTGCGGTGTGTCCTTGAACATGGGGGTGCGCAGTTTGGTGGTGTCTGTGATGGTCAGGGTGTCATTGACGATAAATTGCATCTTGGTCTCTCTCATTCGGTCTAGTGACAACAGGTCAGTCGTTGTTGTTTCGGATCTCAGCGGCCACCTTCCATTGGCCGTTCTCTTTCACCCATACCGAGACGTACTTGCCGTGTCTTTGCTTGCCGTCGGCGTCGGTGATGGTGATTACCCCATGAACCCAGCCCATGTCGTCCGAGGCACTGACCTGGGCTGACACCGGCTCCCAGAAGAAGCCGCCGTTGCCTTGACCACCTTCGGTTTGGGCGCCGGAGTCTGACTCACTGCGGCTTTGTTCTGGTTGTTGAGCCAGGGCAGCGTCGTACACGTCGCTGGCCAGCTTGGCCTCGCTGCCAGGGGAGAACATCAGGGCATCTTTGGCGTGCAGTGCTTTCATCCAGGCTATGTCTCGCGCCATGGTGCGGCGGTAGGCTTCCCGTTCGAGCTCCATCAAGGTCTGTTCGCTTTGGGTCTGGGCGTTCATGGCAATGTCTCCGGGTGAGTAGGTTGGCAACGGGGTCAATTATCCCCGCCGCTAGCTGTGGCCAACAGCCCCTAAACCGGCACCTTATTCGTGCCTAAATGGCACTAATAAGCGGAGGATTGTTGTGCTACCGGACCTGACTGCGGCCATCTAGGGCTTGTTGGTTGTAGGGTGGCTAGGAGCTTGTGCAAAAACAGCACTAAAATCCGAACAGGACGTCCTTGTGCCAGGGGAAGCGAGTATGGATCTGACCGGCCGATTACTGTTGTTGCTGGATGTGGTAGAGCGGGGCTCCTATGCCAAGGCGGCGGAGCTTCGAGAGATCGACCGTTCGGTGGTCTCCAAGCAGATCGCCAAGCTGGAGCAGGAGCTGGGGGTGCGCTTGCTGAACCGGACCACCCGCAGCTTTGCCTTGACCGAGGCGGGCAGTGAGGTGGTGAATCGAGCGCAACTGCTGCGCCAGACCCTGGCGGAAACGGTAGAGGCGGCCAAGCGGGCACACCAAAGGCCGACGGGAGTGTTAAAGATCGCCACCATGTCGGCCATGGCACGTCATATCCTGCGTCCGGTGATCCTGGCCTACCAGCAGCGCTACCCCGAGGTGGTTATCGAGCTGCGGGTCGACAATCGCATGGTGGATATCGTGGGGGAGGGGTTTGATATCGCGTTTCGGATTGGCGAACTGCAGGATTCCACCTTGATTGCCCGCTCTATCGCCCGCACCCGCCAGTTGCTGGTGGCTTCCCCCGGCTATCTGGCCCGCCATGGCACGCCCAACACGCTAGAGCAGCTTCAGGCACTGCCTGCTGGCGGCTACGTGGTGGACAGCTACCGGGAAACCCATTTGGACTACCTGGATGGCGACGGACAATCGCAGCAACTGCCAATGAACATCCGTTACTACACCAGCGACATCGAACTGTTATTGCAGCACGCCGTCGATGGCCAGGGACTGGTGCTGGTGCCTTCCTTCTTGATTCGGGATGAGATCGCCACAGGGCGTCTGGTTGCCGTAATGACCCAGCTGACACTGCCGGATTTTCACGATCTCTATGCCGTCTACCCTCATCGCGATCTGCCCCGGCGCACCCGGTTGTTTCTCGATGCGGTGATGGCGCACATCGGTGACGGCACCCCCGTGTGGGAGCGGCGGATCCCCGGTTTTGACAGGATGTACGGCCACAGCGGCTAGGTAGAATGCAGGCACAAAAAAACGCCGGCCTAAGCCAGCGTTTTTTGTTTCAGCCTTGCGGGCTTACTTGGCGTTCATCAGCGCCACGGCGTTGTCCAACATGCGGTTGGAGAAGCCCCACTCGTTGTCGTACCAGGACATCACCTTGACCAGGCGACCGGAGACGCGGGTTTGGGTGGCGTCGAACACGGAGGAGGCCGGGCAGTGGTTGAAGTCGGAGGACACCAGCGGCTCGTGGTTCACGTACAGTACCTCGGCCAGGACCGGATCGGCGGCAACCGCCTTCTCGATGATGGCGTTGATCTCTTCCACGCTGGTGTCTTGCTTGGCGATAAAGGAGAGGTCAACCACGGATACGTTCAGAGTCGGAACACGTACCGCGCCACCGTCCAGTTTGCCAGCCAGCTCAGGGATCACCAGGCCAACCGCAGCAGCAGCGCCGGTCTTGGTGGGGATCATGTTGGCTGCAGCAGCACGGGCACGACGCAGATCGCTGTGGTACACGTCGGACAGACGCTGGTCGTTGGTGTAGGCGTGCACGGTGGTCATCAGGCCGCTTTCGATGCCAACGGCATCGTGCAGTGCCTTGGCGAAGGGCGCCAGGCAGTTGGTGGTGCAGGAAGCGTTGGAGATGACGGTCATGTCGGCGCTCAGCACGTCCTGGTTCACACCGTAAACCACGGTAGCGTCAACCTCTTTGCCCGGAGCAGAGATGATCACCTTCTTGGCACCCGCATTGATGTGGGCAGAGGCCTTCTCTTTGGTGGTGAAGATCCCGGTGCACTCGAATACCACGTCAACGCCCAGCTCGGCCCAGGGCAGTTCAGCCGGATTGCGCTCGGAGAAGGTCTTGATCAGGTCGCCGTTGATCTTGATGCCACCCTCAACCTGTTCAACGTCGGCGTTGAAGCGGCCATGTACGGTGTCGTACTTGGTCAGGTGCGCATTGATGGCGGCGTCGCCCAGATCGTTGATGGCCACGATCTGGATGGGGTAATCCTTGTTGCTCTCGTACAGAGCCCGCACTACGTTACGACCGATACGGCCATAGCCGTTAATGGCAACTTTAATCATCCTAGTGTTTCCTAGTTAAGTTAGCAGTTCAATCTGTAGTAAATTTACAGCAAATTCTCGCCCCATCAAAGGGATTACGGGCAATTTGTCGGTAATAGAACAGAAAAATCCCGCCGAGTGGCCACTGCTTCTCAACTTTAGTACAGCACCGGGCCCTTACCTGGCCCGGATCGCCAGTGTGTTGTGCTTCAGAGCCACAACTGCACAGCAATTAAGCAGTTAAAATGAAATTGAATTACAGATTAAACTGTTTTGGATCCCACTGGCCGGACTTGAGACCTTGCTCAATCAGCTCAACCTTGGCCATCAATTGAGGCACCTGCCGTGGGTCGAGCTGATGATGGCGTGCCAGAGCATTGGCGCTGAAACTGCGATCCTTTCGGTGCGCCAGTGCGGCGAACAAAAAGGCCTGCTCAGGCTTGCCGAGGGCTGTGTAGGCCTGGCTCAACGAGTCCCACTCCAGCGGGGATTTTGAGGCCTGTTGCGGTGCCAACAGAAGGTATTGCAACAGGTGATGGCGGGTCTTTTCCGGGTCGCGGCCACTGAAGTAGAGGCCCGCCAGGCGGTGGCCAATCTCGCCGCTTACCTGGCCTTTTGCCTCGCCTTCGAGGAAGCGTTCCAGCCCTGCCTGGTTCTTAAAATGCATCCAGTGATAAAGACTTAGGCTGGGATCCGGGTGTTCGGCAGTGTCCTTGAGGCGCTGCTCCAGGCTCTGGTTTGCCTGCAGGTACCAGTGCTCGCGCAGACTGCCGCTGGTTGACACTACCTGGGCCACTGAGGCCATGCACTCAACGTGTTCCGACAGCAGTACCAATTGGGCCAACTGACCGTCAGGGGAGGGGGGCACACCGGCCTCGGCACGGCTGCGAATGAGCGCAGCCCGGCTGGCGTTACACCAGCCCCGATCATTCAGGTCCTGGCAGAGCTGCGGTTGCTGCTGACACAGCGCCGCTAAGGGGGTGGTGTCCTGGCATGCCACCAGGCCCAGGGGGATAAGACACGCAATCCATTGCAGTTTCTTCATGACGGTTAATTACCAAAATACGGCCATCCGTGCCGATATTTATGTTGGTAAGCAACAGGTTAGCAAAACCACCCAAGTGGTCAAGCTCTATGCTTTCAGCGTAAAATAGTGTCAGCAACAGGCCGTTGTCGCATCGAGGTTCTGGCCTCGATGAAACCTGCCTGTCCCTCAATCGTGTATTTAGCTGCTGCTGATTAGGAACCCCCAATATGACCGCTGATAAACACCTGCAAAGCTGGCAGGAACGCTTTGAACTGGCCGAGGCGATGCAACCCCTGCTGGGTAAGCTGTATCGCAATCAGGGCGTTGAGGTATTGATCTACGGGCGTCCGCTGCTCAATGCTTCCACCATTGATATCACCAAGGCACACCGCCTGGTGAAGAAATATGAAGGCGATAAGCTGCGTCTTCGCGACAGTTTCCCCTTTGTCGAAGCCCTGAGCCGCTTGAACGTTAAGCACGCTCGTGTCGACATCGGCAAGCTGGCGGTCAACTACTGGCGTAACCACACCGACGGTTCCGAGATCGACGCCTACATGGCGGAGCAGCTGGCACCGGCGCTGAACAAAGAGATTGAGCCCCGTGACGTGGTGCTGTACGGCTTCGGTCGTATCGGTCGCCTGCTGGCTCGTCTGCTGATTGAGCGCACCGGCGTGTCCAACACCATGCGCCTGAAGGCGATTGTGGTGCGCGGCGGTCGTGACGGTGATCTGGAGAAGCGTGCCAGCCTGCTGCGCCGTGACTCTATCCATGGCCCGTTCAACGGCTCCATCGAGGTGGATGCTGAGAACAATGCCATCATCGCCAACGGCACCTACATCCAGGTGATCTACGCCAACAGCCCGGACCAGGTGGACTACACCCAGTACGGTATCGACCGTGCCCTGGTGGTGGACAACACCGGGATCTGGAAGGACGAAGAGGGCCTGGGCTTGCACCTGAAGTCCAAGGGCGTTGAGAAGGTGCTGCTGACTGCACCGGCCAAGGGCGAGATCAAGAACATCGTCCACGGTGTTAACGACAGCATGATCACCGAGCAGGACAACATCCTGTCCGCGGCGTCCTGTACCACCAACGCCATCACCCCGGTGCTCAAGGCGGTGTACGACAAGTTCGGGATCCGCAGCGGCCACGTGGAAACCGTGCACTCCTACACCAACGATCAGAACCTGATCGACAACTACCACAAGGCCGAGCGCCGTGGTCGCAGCGCCCCGCTGAACATGGTGATCACCTCCACTGGTGCCGCTAAGGCCGTGTCCAAGGCGTTCCCTGAGCTGAAGGGCAAGCTGACCGGTAATGCCATCCGGGTTCCGACCCCAAACGTCTCCATGGCGATCATGAACCTCAACCTGGAGCAGGCCACCACTCGTGAAGAGATGAACGAGTTCCTGCGCTGGACTGCGCTGCACAGTGATCTGCAAAACCAGATTGATTACACTGCCTCCACTGAGATCGTATCCACTGACCTGGTGGGCAGCCGTTTCCCGGGCATCGTTGACTCTGAAGCCACCATCGTTGATGAAGACCGTGCCGTACTGTACGTCTGGTACGACAACGAGTTCGGCTACAGCTGCCAGGTGATGCACGTGATGCAGGAGATCCTGCAGGTCACCAACGTGGTTCTGCCCTAACCGGCAGCACCAAGGAGAGCCGGCCTCGAGCCGGCTTTTTTTATGCTGAAAAACCTGTCGCTTTACCTGCTTGTTGGGGTGTTGGCCCTGGCCCTGGGTGGCTGGGCTCGTGGTCTGATGATGGCGCCGCTGGACACCCAACTGCCGGAACAACGCTTGCCCACGCTGGCCGGCACATCGACGTCACTGCTTGACCCTGACGGACCACAACTGCTCTACCTGTTTGCCCCCTGGTGCACCTTCTGTAAGGCCACGGTGGACGATGTGCTCGACCGGCAAGGGCAGGGGGCTTCGATGGCGGCAGTGGCGCTGTCCTACCAGAGTGTTGACGAGGTGGCGGAGATGGTGGGGGAACACCCGCAGCGTCACCAGGTGCTGCTGGGTGGCCCGCAGTTATCGAGCCAGCTGGGGGTGCGCGGTTTCCCCAGCTACGTGATTGTCGATGCACAGGGCCACCTGCTGTGGCGTCGCAGCGGTTACATGCCAGATTGGATGCTGGGGCTCTACCTGCGCTGGCACAAGGTACTGTGATTGGCTTTGACCTGTGTCACAGGTATATTGGTGGCCCCTGAATCAACATGGAGTGCCCGATGGCGTTGATCCATTGCGCGGCGTGCGGGAAGCGTATTTCCAGCAAGGCCCCCCATTGTCCCCATTGTCAGCACAGCCTGTCGTCCGATCCTGAGGCGGTGGAGCGTGCCCAGCGGATCCGCAATATCCGTAACGAACAAAAGCTGATGAACCACAGCTTCCTGGCGCTGTTTCTCTTCGTCGGTGGCTTTGCCATCTGGTGGTGGGGCGGCGAAGCCAACGAGAACTGGCGTCAGCCGGTGGGCGTGGGCTCCATGGTGCTCGGCTTCTTAGGCTACCTGGTGACCCGGGCCCGGATCATCCTCAGTCGGAGGCAGCGCTGATGGAATGGCAACAGATGATCGACAGCCTCACTCCCGAGTTGGTGGAGCGGCTGCAGTACGGCGTGGAAACCGGCAAATGGCCCGATGGTACGCCGTTGACCGATGAGCAGCGCGACAGCGCCATGCAGGCAGTGATGTTGTGGCAGGCCCGCCATGATGACCAACACCAGCACCTCACCGTGGGCAGCGGCGGCCAGCTTAACCAACTGTCCAAGGCGGAGCTCAAGCGCCAGTTTGTCGAAGAGCCCATTACCCGATTGAAGCCGGAGTAAACGGACAGAATCAAAAAAAGCGCCCTAAGGGGCGCTTTTCTCGTCTTATTTAAGTTTACGGTTGATATAAGCTTGCCGTCTTAACTCTTTGATAATGACTTTGCCGGGTTGCCGGCAGCAACCAATGGGGCGTCCCGCCCCCTTGGAACCCCCGCTTGCCTCCGGCCGTCGCTTTTCCTCACTCTCATGGCCAAAGTCTGCGGCTCTGGCTTGAGTCGACATCCCTGTCTCCGCAAGCCACTCAGGCCATCCTGGCCTTCGACCTTATCTTTGACCACTTCGCTCGGGCGACTCCAAGTCGGCGAAGAGCTGGCGGGTCACATATTGCCAGTGTCTTAAAAGAGCTACGGAGGTGCCCTTAGCAACTCTAGAGGGGACTTTTGCTATCTGAACCGGGGCTACTGGCTTAATTCGCCGCGCAGGGATTGCTGCATCAGGGCCTGGCGCTCGGCAAAGCTCAATGGCTGGGACAGTAAGAAGTGCAGCTTGGTTAGCGCCGCTTCGGTGGTCATATCAAAGCCGGAGATAACGCCGCTGCGGGACAGGGCGTTGCCGGTGGCGTAGCCGGCCATGTTGACCTTGCCCTGCAGGCACTGGGTCAGGTTAACCACCAGGATCTCCCGTTGCTGCGCTTGTGCCAGCAGATTGAGTAGATCCGCCCGCTCCGGTGCGTTACCGACGCCGTAGGAGAGCAGGATCAGTGCCCGTACCGGCTGTTGCAGCAGATTGGCGATGACCTCGGTGCTGATCCCAGGGTAGAGGGTGACCACACCGATCGCCTGGGGGGTGATCGGGTGTACCGTCAGCGGGGTGTTTTCGTCACTGGGCAGGGCCGGGTGACCGGGGCGGATCTCGATGCCTGCTTCCAGCAGCGGCGGCAGATTGGGGCTGTCGAAGGCGGCGAAGCCGTCGGCGTGCACCTTGGTGGCACGGTTGCCCCGCAGCAGCACGTTGTTGAAGAACAGGCACACCTCGGGGATCGGGTAGTTGGCCGCCAGGTACAGGGCATTGAGCAGGTTTTGCTGACCGTCGCTGCGCAGCTGCGCCAGCGGGATCTGTGACCCTGTGACGATCACCGGCTTGTTCAGTCCTTCCAGCATAAAGGAGAGCGCCGAGGCGGTGAACGCCATGGTGTCGGTACCGTGCAGGATCACGAAGCCATCGAACTGGTCGTAATGGGCCTGGATGTCGTCGGCGATCAGCTGCCAGTCGTCCGGGCTCATGTTGGAGGAGTCGATCAGGGCGTCGTACTCGTGGATCTCAAACGCCGGCATCTCCTGGCGCTGAAACTCAGGATTGGCCTTGACGCTTTCGGTCAGGAAGCCGGCGACCGGGGCGTAGCCCTGTTCGGTTCGCTGCATACCGATGGTGCCGCCGGTGTAGGCGACGTAGATGCGTTTGCGCGGCATGGTATAGCCCAAAGGATTGAAGATGCCGGGATTATAGCGGTGAATGGGGGAAAAGAAAGCCCGGCGGATGCCGGGCTTGTGAGGTTAGAGTTCGCTGCCGCACTCGAGGCAGAGCAGGTAGAGATGCTGGGGATCATCCAGGGTCAGCTGCTGCTTCAGTGGCGCCAGGAACTGGTGCGCCAGTTTGCTCCAGCTGGCGTTGTGGCTCTGCGGCAACCAGGCCTGGGCTTCACCCAGCAACTGCTGGATAAACTCCTGCTCCGGGCTCAGGGTGGGGCCGATGATGCGCTGCTGGAAATCATCCAGTTGCGCCAGGGCAGCGGCTGTCTCCACGGCCTGATCCAGATCGCCCAGTTCATCTACCAGGCCGATACCCAGCGCCGCCTGGCCACTCCAGACCCGGCCCTGGGCGATGTTATCCACCTCGTCGACGCTGAGGCCACGAGCCTCCGCTACCAGCTCGATGAAATCGCGGTAGCCCTTGTCCATGTTCAGCTGCAGGATCCGCTTGAAGCCATCGGGCAGGGGGCGCAGCACGCTCAGGCCGGCCATTTCGGTGGTAGCGACGCCGTCAACGGAGACACCGATGGCGTCCGCCGCGTCCTCAAAGGTGGTGATCAGGCTGATGATGCCGATGGAGCCGGTAATGGTGTTGGGCTGGGCGTAGATATGATCGGCATTGGCCGCGATCCAGTAGCCACCGGAGGCTGCTACGCTGCCCATGGAGGCCACCACAGGTTTACCGGCCTGCTGCAGGGCCACCACTTCCTGGCGGATCTGCTCAGAGGCGTAGGCGCTGCCGCCGCCGCTGTCGATGCGCAGCACCACGGCTTTCACGTTGTCGTCCTGACGGGCTTCGCGCAGCAGTCGGGCAGTGCTGACGCCACCGATGGTGCCGGCAGGCTGTTCGCCATTGAGGATGGTGCCCTTGGCGACGATGATGGCCACCTGCTGATCGCCGTTGGGCGGCAGGGTGGGGCGAACATGGCCCAGGTAGCCATTGAGGCCAATCGCCTTCAGTTCATGTTCTTCACCCTTGCGGTGACCAAACTGGTCAAACAGGGCCTGGCGCATCTCGATGTCAGTGGCCAGGCTGTCCACCAGGCCGCCGGCCAGGGCCAGCTTGGCAAAATCACCGTCTTGCTGTTCCAGCACTACGGCCAATTGATCCAAATCCAGGTTCAGTGCGGCCGGGTCCAGGGTGCGGTTGGCGCTGACCTTGGCGACGTAGCTGCTCCACAGATCATCCAGCACCGCCTGGTTGGCTTCCTTGGCCTCGTCGGACATGCTGTCGCGGGTGTAGGACTCGGCGAAGGACTTGTACTTGCCAACCCGGAACAGGTGGGTTTTGACCTTCAGCTTCTCCAGCACCTCTTTGTAATAGAGGCGGTAGATCCCCATCCCCTCGATGGCCACCATGCCGCCGGGGTTGAGCTGGATCTCGTCGGCGAAGCTGGCCAGGAAGTAGTTGCGCTGGTCCAGGTAGCCCGCCTGCATCAGTACTGGCTTGCCGCTCTCTTTAAACTGCTCAATCGCCTTGCCGATGTCGTCCAGCTTGGCCATCCCTGCTTGCAGCGAGCCGGGCTTGAGCACCAGACCGGCGATGCGGTCATCCTCACCGGCCTCGCGGATCGCCAGCAGGATGTCGGCCAGCAGGATCTCACGGGGGGCATCACTGCTTTGGGTGATCATCTCCAACGGATCTTGATGGCGCTTCTGTTCGACCACGATGCCATCGAGGTTGAGCACCAGCGCAGAGCCTGGCTCCAGCTCCACGGTGTCGTCCTGGCTCAGACCCACCAGCAACAGGCCGAGCAGGCCAAAGAACACCAGGTTGACGATGATCTTGCGCAGGGTGTTGAAGACCGAGCCGAGTAAGCGGAAAAAGCGCCCAATCAGAGAGGGTTGTTTTGACATAAGTGTCCATCCAAAAAGGGTATCTTCTCTATGCTATCCCAACCGGCCGCCAACCGGGAGTGGGAATTGTAACGCTTTATATTGGTTGATGACTTGAGCTTCTAAGAGCCTCGCTATAGTCTAGAACAAAGGTTTTAAACAGGTGTTTAAAGGATGAATAACCCGTACCCCCATATGTTGGCGCCCCTGGACCTGGGCTTTACCCAATTGAACAATCGGGTCCTGATGGGCTCGATGCACACCGGCCTGGAGGAGGAGAGTGGCGGCTTTGCCAAGCTGGCCGCCTTCTATGCTGAGCGGGCCAAGGGGGGCGTGGGCCTGATGGTGACGGGGGGGATCAGCCCCAACTTCCGTGGCCGCCTCTATCCCCAGGCCAGTCAGCTCTCCTTCCCCTGGCAGGTGAGCAAGCATCGTCAGATCACCGACGCGGTACACCGGGAGGGCGGTAAGATCTGCATGCAGATCCTCCATGCCGGTCGCTATGCCTATCATCCTCTTGCGGTGGCCCCCAGCGCCATCAAAGCCCCCATCTCCCGTTTTAAACCCCGTGCGCTGAGCAGCGGCGGGGTGCGCACCACGGTGCGCCAGTACGTGCGTTGCGCCCGGTTGGCCGCCAAGGCCGGTTACGACGGCGTCGAGGTGATGGGTTCGGAAGGCTACCTGATCAACCAGTTCCTGTGCCGGGCCACCAACAAGCGCAACGACGAATACGGCGGCAGCCTGGAGAACCGCAGCCGGATGGCGCTGGAGATCGTCCGTGGCATTCGCGAGGCGGTGGGCCCCAACTTTATCCTTATCTTCCGTCTTTCCATGCTCGACCTGGTGGAGGGGGGCAACAACTGGGATGAGGTGGTGCAGCTGGCCAAGTGGCTGGAGCAGGCCGGGGTCAGCATCATCAATACCGGCATCGGCTGGCACGAGGCGCGGATCCCCACCATCGCCACCAGCGTCCCGCGGGCCGCTTTTGCCGAGATCACCGAGCGGTTGCGCAAGGAGGTGTCGGTGCCTGTGGTGGCCACCAACCGGATCAACACCCCGGAGACCGCGGAGCAGATCCTCAGCAGCGGCCAGGCGGACATGGTGTCCATGGCCCGCCCGATGCTGGCAGACCCCCATTTCGTTAATAAGGCAGCAGAGAACCAACGGGCAGACATTAACGTCTGCATCGGCTGCAACCAGGGCTGCTTGGACCACACCTTCCAGCTCAAGCGGGCCACCTGCCTGGTGAACCCCTTCGCCTGCTACGAAACCGAGCTGTCGCTGGTGCCAGCCAGCCAGGCCAAGCAAGTGGCGGTGGTGGGCGGTGGACCTGCCGGCATGGCGGCAGCGACCTATGCCGCTGAGCGCGGCCACAAGGTGGTGCTGTTCGAGCAGCGCAGTGAGCTGGGCGGTCAATTTAACCTGGCAGCGCAGATCCCCGGTAAAGAGGAGTTTCACGAAACCCTGGCCTACTTCCGTCACCAACTGAGCAAACACAAGGTGGAGCTTCGGCTGGGCCAGCCAGCGACGCCGGAGCAACTGGCGGCGTTTGACGAGGTTATCCTGGCCACCGGTGTGGTTCCCCGGGTTCCCGGCATCGACGGCGTTACCGGCCCCAACGTGGTGACCTATCAGCAGGTGCTGCGCCAGGAGGTGGAAGTGGGCGAGCGGGTCGCGCTGATCGGCGCCGGCGGCATCGGCTTCGACATGGCGGAGTTTCTGTCCGAACAGCACGAGTCCGCCAGCCTGGACGTGGGCCGCTGGTTGGCTCAATGGGGCATCGACATGGACTACCAGACCAACGGTGGCCTGTCAGAGCGTGACCCGTCGGCGTTTGAGTCTGCCCGCGAGATCTTCCTGGTGCAGCGTAAAACCAGCAAGCCTGGCAAAGGTCTGGGTAAAACCACCGGCTGGATCCACCGGGCGGTGCTAAAGGATCGTGGCATCCAGTTTGTCACCGGCGCCGATTACCAGAAGATCGACGAGCAGGGGCTGTATCTGAGCTGTGATGGCCAGGAGCGGCTGCTGGCGGTGGATACCGTGGTGCTCTGCGCCGGCCAGGAGTCCAACCGTTCGCTGGCGGAGCAGTTGGCGGAGCAGGGCGTGGATTACAAGTTGATCGGCGGCGCCGATGTGGCGGCGGAGCTGGACGCCAAGCGGGCGATTCGTCAGGCTGCCGAGGTGGTCAACGCCATCTAATCCGCTGAGTTGAAACACACTGCGGTGCAATACAAGGAGGCTGGTGAAAACCGGCCTCTTTTTCTATGGTGAAGGCATTAACGTCAGGGGTTTGCCAAGCCATTAAACCCTGTCCAAACCCTTATCTAGCCATCTGAACATGGAGCCCTGCCATGGCCGACCAACCGGAGTGCACCCTCAATCCCTACTTGGTGGTGTCCGATGCAAGCGCCGCCATCGACTACTACCAGCGCCACTTCGGCGCCAAATTGGTGCTGTCGATGCCGATGCCCGACGGCAAGATGGGCCACGCCGAGCTGCAGCTGGGCAACAGTCTGTTGATGCTGGCGGACGAGTTTCCCGACATGGGCTTTCATGGTCCCCACCATTACCAGGGAAGCCCGGTGTCGTTCTGCTTATATGTCGAAGATGCCGATGCGGTGGTGGAGGCCGCGGTGGCGGACGGCGCTGAGGTGCAGCGCCCGGTGGCGGACCAGTTCTATGGCGACCGAGCCGGCACCATCAAGGACCCCTTCGGCCATACCTGGACCATCGCCACCCGCAAGGAGAGTCTGACCGAAGCGCAGATCCAGCAGCGCTTCGCCGAGTTCCTAGCTAAGCAAGCAGAGTGAGGAAGCAGGCAGAGTAGGGAAGCAGGCATATAAAAACGGCGCCCGTTAGGCGCCGTTTTTGTTTGATTGAAGAACTACTCAAAGAGCTACTCCAATTCTAGATCTGTCACCGGGCGGCAGCAGCAGGGCAGGATCTCCCCGGGCCGGGTGTAGGCCATGGGGGCAGTGAGGTAACGTACCTCACCCTGTTTCAGCGTGGTCTTGCAGGCGCCGCAGTAGCCCTGCTTGCACTCGCTGTAGTGCCCGGACAGATGTTGGAGTAGAGGGGTGCCGTCATCGGGGACGCTGATATGCCGCCCCCGATAACGGACCTGATGGCTCACAGGGTGAACCCGGACAGGTCATCCTCTTTGATCTCGCTGTCGATCTGGTTGGTCAGGTAGGAGCTGACCTCCACTTCCTGGGGCGCTACCTGTACCGCATCGGATTCCAGCCACTTGCTCATCCAGGGCAGCGGGTTGGTGCGCTTGTCGAACAGCGGCGCCAGACCGATGCCCGCCATCCGCTCGTTGGTGATGAACTCAACGTAGTCCTCGATGATCTGCTGGTTCAGACCCATCATCGAGCCATCCTTGAACAGGTAACCGGCCCAGGCCTTCTCCTGCTCGGCGGCACGGCGGAAGATCTCGATGGACTCGGCGTGACACTCCAGGGCGATCTCCGCCATCTCCGGATCATCACGACCGTCGGCCATCAGGTTGATCATGTGTTGAGTGCCCACCAGGTGCAGCTGCTCGTCACGGGCGATCAGGCGGATAAGCTTGGCGTTACCCTCCATCTTTTCGCGCTCGGCAAAGGCGAAGGAGCAGGCGAAGGAGACGTAGAAGCGCACCGCCTCCAGCACATTGACCGACATCAGACAGAGGTAGAGCTTCTTCTTCAGGCCACGCAGGGTCAGGTTGACGGTTTCGCCATTGATCTGGTGCTCGCCTTCCCCGAACTGCTGGTACAGCTGGGTGGCTGCGATCAGGTCGTCGTAGTAGAAGGCGATGTCACCGGCGCGCTTGAGGATCTCCTCGTTGACCACGATGTCGTCAAATACCACACCGGGATCCTTAACGATGTTACGGATGATGTGGGTGTAGGAGCGGCTGTGGATGGTCTCGTAGAAGGACCAGGTCTCAATCCAGGTTTCCAGCTCCGGCAGGGACACCAGCGGCAGCAGCGCCACATTGGGGCTGCGGCCCTGGATGGAGTCCAGCAGGGTCTGGTACTTCAGGTTGGACAGGAAGATGTGCTGCTCGTGTGGCGGCAGGGCATTGAAGTCAATGCGATCCTGGGTCACGTCCACCTCTTCCGGGCGCCAGAAGAAGGAGAGCTGCTTCTCGATCAGATCCTCGAAGATGCGATGACGCTGTTGATCGAAGCGGGCCACGTTAACCGGGTTGCCCAGGAACATCGGCTCCTTCAGCGCGTCGTTGGCAATGCGAGAAAAGGTGCTGTAGTTGTGGTTCATGATGCTTCCTTAGATCTTGCAGGCGCCACCGGCGCAGTCGTCGTCGGCAGAGTTGGCTTTGCTGGTCTGGGCGTCGGACTGACCGTCGCGGGTGTTCTGGTAGTACAGGGTCTTGAGACCGTACTTGTAGGCCAGCAGCAGATCGGTCATCAGCACCTTGAGCGGCATCTTATTGCCCTCGAAGCGACCGGGGTCGTAGTTGGTGTTGGCGGAGATCGCCTGGTCGACGAACTTCTGCATCAGGCCCACCAGCTGCAGGTAGCCGGTGTTGCTGGGGATGTCCCACAACAGCTCGTACTGCTCTGCCAGGGTATCGATGCCCGGTACCACCTGTTTCATCACCCCATCCTTGGAGCCCTTCACGCTCACCAGGCCACGGGGCGGCTCGATGCCGTTGGTGGCGTTGGAGATCTGGCTGGAGGTCTCGGACGGCATCAGCGCCGACAGGGTGGAGTTACGCAGACCGAACTCACGGATCTCGTGGCGCAGGCCCTCCCAGTCCAGGTGCAGCGGCTCGTCGCAGATCTCGTCCAACGCCTTCTTGTAGGTGTCGATGGGCAGGATCCCCTGGCTGTAGGTGGTTTCGTTGAACGCCGGGCAGGCGCCTTTTTCCTTGGCCAGTTGGTTTGACGCCTTGAGCAGGTAGTACTGGATCGCCTCGAAGGTCTTGTGGGTCAGGTTGTTACCACTGCCATCGGAGTAGCGCTTGCCGTGCTTGGCCAGGTAGTAGGCGAAGTTGATCACGCCGATACCCAGGGTACGGCGGTTCATGGTGCTGATGTGCGCTGCCTTGACCGGGTAGTCCTGGTAATCCAACAGGCTGTCCAGCGCGCGCACCGCCAGTTCGGCCAGTGACTCCAGCTCGTCCAGGCTGTCGATGGCACCGAGGTTGAACGCGGAGAGGGTGCACAGGGCAATCTCACCGTTTTCATCTTCCAGGTGATCCAGCGGCTTGGTGGGCAGGGCGATCTCCAGACAGAGGTTGGACTGCTTCACCGGCGCCACGGACGGGTCGAACGGGCTGTGGGTGTTGCAGTGGTCGACGTTCTGGATGTAGATACGACCGGTGCTGGCGCGTTCCTGCATCAGCAGGGAGAACAGGGTGATCGCCTTGATCTTGCGCTTACGGATGCTGTCGTCCTGCTCGTACTGTTCGTACAGCTGCTTGAACTTGTCCTGATCGGCAAAGAAGGCGTCGTACAGGCCGGGTACGTCGGAGGGTGAGAACAGGGTGATGTCACCGCCATCCACCAGGCGCTGGTACAGGGTGTGGTTGAGCTGCACGCCGTAATCCATATGACGGATACGGTTGGCCTCGGTACCACGGTTGTTCTTCAGTACCAGCAGATCTTCCACCTCCAGGTGCCACAGCGGGTAGAACAGGGTGGCAGCACCACCACGAACGCCGCCCTGGGAGCAGGACTTCACCGCGGTCTGGAAGTGCTTGAAGAAGGGCAGCAGGCCGGTGTGGAAGGCTTCACCGCCACGGATCGGGCTGCCCAGGGCACGGATGTTGCCGCCGTTGATGCCGATGCCGGCGCGCTGGCTGACGTACTTGACGATGGCCGCGGAGGTGGCATTGATGGAGTCCAGGCTGTCGCCACACTCGATCAGTACGCAGGAGCTGAACTGACGGGTGGGGGTGCGCACGCCACTCATGATCGGCGTCGGCAGCGAGATCTTGAACTGGGACACCGCGTCGTAGAAGCGGGTGACGTACTCCAGTCGGGTCTCTTTGGGGTAGTTGGCGAACAGACAGGCGGACACCAGCATGTAGAGGAACTGGGCGCTCTCAAACACCTCACCGGTCACCCGGTTCTGCACCAGGTACTTGCCCTCGAGCTGCTTCACCGCGGCGTAGGAGAACTTCATGTCCCGCCAGTGGTCGATGTGGCGGTTGAGGATCTCGAACTCTTCCCGGGTGTAATCCTGCAGCAGGTGCGGATCGTAGCGACCGGCCTCCACCAGCCCGACCACATGATCGTACAGGTGCGGTGGCTTGAACTGACCGTAGGCCTTCTTCCTCAGATGGAAGATCGCCAGGCGGGCAGCCAGGTACTGGTAATCCGGGGCTTCTTCGGAGATCAGATCGGCCGCGGCCTTGATGATGGTCTCGTGGATGGCGTTGGTCTCAATGCCATCGTAGAAGTGGATGTGGGCGGCCAGTTCGACCTGGGAGACGGAGACGTTATCCAGGCCGTCGGCGGCCCAGTAGATAACGCGGTGAATCTTTTCGAGATCAATCGGTTCCTTCCGACCGTCCCGCTTGCTGACAAGTAGGTTGCTGTTCATCGCCTATGCGCTCTACCTTGTTGGTTCCCTGAGAGATAAATATCGGGTTTGGGCCCCCATCTGGCATTTGCTGCTATACCGGGCCCGCCCAAAAAGCCGCAGATCCTGCGACACTGCATATTCTGGTTTTGTTGTGCGCAAACACTATATGTTGTGTTGCATTAACGTACCCATACAAGATAGGGCGGTTCGTCGAGGGTTTCAATAGACAAAAATGTGGAAAGTGTGTGCATAACTTGGGAGCAAGTAGGAAGGTTAGTGGCGCCTTACCGTCAATGGCTTGACGCTATTGACGCCACCAGATTGCAAACACTTTTTGGCTTTTTTATTTGTTCGATCCTTTGGTGATCGAGTGCTGTTTTCCTCAACAGTCCAGCGTTTTACAGACCCATCAGCGGCATCAGCTCGCTCGGGCACTGGCACAGATGATCGCCACCCCAGGCCTGGGGTTGATCCTCCGGCCGCAGGTAGCCCCACAGCGCCACCGCACCGGCCATGCCCGCGGCTTGAGCCGCCTGCATGTCCCGCTCAGCATCGCCGACGTAAAGGATCTGGTTGGGATCCAGCCCGATCGCTTCAGCCCCGGCCATCATCGGCTTGGGGTGAGGCTTGGGGTGCTCGAAGGTATCGCCGGCGATGCGGCAGCGGGCCCGGTCCAGGCTGGGCCAGAGGTCCAGCAGCGGCTCGGTCAGCCAGCCCGGCTTGTTGGTGATGATCCCCCAGGGGATCCCGGCACCGTCCAGTCCGCTGATCAGATCCTCCACCCGATGGAAAAGCCGGGTCTCTACCGACAGCGCCTGGCGGTAGGCATCCAGCAGGTGGTGGCGCATCGGCAGGATGTCGGTACGGGCCAGGTTGGCGCCCATGACCGCACCCAGCAGGCCGTTGACCCCATGGGAGCTGACCTGGCTGGCGATGGCCGGGGTCAGTTCCGGATAGCCAAACTGACGGAGCGCCACGTTGGCCGCCGCGCCCATGTCCGGCGCGGTGTCCAGCAAGGTGCCGTCGAGATCGAACAGGATCCCCTGGTATTGGCTCATTCCGCCTCCGGTTTCACGGCATGCAACAGATAGTTGATCTTCATCGACTTGGTCATGGAGAAGGTCCCAGTCAGCGGGTTGTAGGCGACGCCATCGGCGTGCTGCACCTTAAGGCCCGCCTGCTCACACCAGCGGATCAGCTGGGAGGGGCGCAGGTACTTGTCGTAGTCGTGGGTGCCCTTGGGCAGCACCTTGGCGATGCGCTCAGCGCCGAGGATGGTCAGGGCGTAGGCCTGCGGGGTCTTATTAATAGTGGAGAGGAACAGGTGGCCGCCGGGCTTGACCATGGCCGCACAGGCGGCGATCACCGCACCCGGGTCCGGCACGTGTTCCAGCATCTCCATGCAGGTCACCACGTCGTAGTGGTTACCGTGGTGGGCGGCGTGCTGTTCGGCGGTGCCGTTGAGGTAGTCGATCTCCATGCCGCTCTCCAGCGCATGCAGGCGGGCCACCTCCAGTGGTTCCTCACCCATGTCGACGCCGGTGGCCTTGGCACCGCTGCGGGCCATCGCCTCGGTCAGCAGGCCGCCGCCACAGCCGATGTCCACCACGGTCTTGCCAAACAGGCCGTCAGCGTGACGCTCAACGTAGGCCAGTCGCAGGGGGTTCATCTTATGCAGGGGGCCGGAGTGGCCCTCCGGGTCCCACCAGGTGGCTGCCAACTCTTCAAACTTGGCCACTTCCTTGGGATCGACGTTGGGATGCTGATTCATATCTTTGTTACTGCCTGGGTTGAAATTTCGCGATTCGATTATATCGACAGCAAGCCGACAGCGGAATCGGTTCTCAGACTTCTATTGCTATTTGCTTGTGTTAGAATCCGAAATCACTGTTTTTTCCAGTAGGACCGAGGCATGGATCCAGGGGTCTGTGCTGACAAGGGATCGAGTATTGTATGACTGATCTGGCCAAAGAAATCACGCCAATAAACATCGAAGAAGAACTAAAGAGCTCTTACCTCGATTACGCCATGAGCGTGATCGTGGGGCGTGCTTTGCCTGACGTACGTGATGGGTTGAAACCGGTACACCGTCGCGTTCTTTTCGCAATGAATGAACTGGGCAACGATTGGAACAAGCCCTATAAGAAATCCGCCCGTGTGGTCGGTGATGTCATCGGTAAATATCACCCCCACGGTGACAGCGCGGTCTACGACACCATCGTTCGTATGGCCCAGCCTTTCTCACTGCGTTACACCCTGGTGGACGGCCAGGGTAACTTCGGCTCCGTCGACGGCGACTCCGCTGCTGCGATGCGATACACCGAAGTGCGGATGGACAAGATCTCCCACCAGCTGCTGGCAGACCTGGATAAAGAGACCGTTGACTACGTCCCCAACTACGACGGCACCGAGCAGATCCCCGCGGTTCTGCCCACCCGGGTACCCAACCTGCTGGTCAATGGCGCCTCCGGCATCGCCGTGGGCATGGCCACCAACATTCCGCCCCACAACCTCAACGAGGTGGTGGATGGCTGTCTGCACCTGATCGACAACGAACACGCCACCATCGACGAGCTGATTGAGATCATCCCAGGTCCCGATTTCCCCACCGGCGGCATCATCAACGGCCGCAAAGGGATCTTCGATGCCTACCGCACCGGCCGCGGCAAGATCTACGTTCGTGCCGTCACCGAGGTGGAAGCCGATAAGAACGGCCGTGAGGCGATCATCGTCAATGAGCTGCCTTACCAGGTGAACAAGGCCCGCCTGATCGAGAAGATCGCGGAGCTGGTAAAAGACAAGAAGATTGAAGGGATCAGCGGCCTGCGTGACGAGTCCGATAAGGACGGCATGCGCATCGTGATCGAACTCAAGCGCGGTGAAGTGCCCGAGGTGGTACTGAACAACCTGTACGCCCAGACTCAGATGCAGACCGTGTTCGGCATCAACATGGTGGCCCTGGCCAATGGACAGCCCAAGCTGTTCAACCTCAAGGAAACCCTGGAAGCGTTCATCCGCCACCGCCGTGAGGTGGTGACCCGTCGTACCGTGTACGAACTGCGCAAAGCCCGCGACCGTGCCCACATCCTGGAAGGTCTGGCCATTGCACTGGCCAACATTGATCCGGTGATTGATCTGATCCGTAACGCCGCCACCCCGGCCGAAGCCCGCCAGGGCCTGCTGGATCAGGGTTGGGATCTGGGCACCGTGGCCGCAATGCTGGAGAAATCCGGTGATGACGCCGCTCGCCCCGAGTGGCTGGAGCCGGAGTACGGCATCCGCGACGGCAAATACTACCTGACTGAGGAACAGGCCAAGGCGATCCTGGATCTGCGTCTGCACAAGCTGACCGGCCTGGAGCACGAGTCCATCCTCAATGAATACCGCGAGCTGCTGGAGCAGATCGCCGAGCTGCTGCACATCCTGGCCAGCACCGCTCGCCTGATGGAGGTGATCCGCGAGGAGCTGGAAGAGGTGAAAGCCGGCTTCGGTGACGAGCGTCGTACCGAGATCAGCGCCTCCTCTGCCGACATCTCCATGGAAGACCTGATCACCCAGGAAGATGTGGTGGTGACCCTGTCCCACGAAGGCTACGTCAAGTACCAGCCGCTGACCGATTACGAGGCCCAGCGCCGTGGTGGTAAGGGCAAAGCCGCAACCCGGATGAAGGATGAAGACTTCATCGAGCGTCTGCTGGTGGCCAACACCCACGATACCATCCTCTGCTTCTCCAGCATCGGTAAGGTGTACTGGCTGCGGGTGTTCCAGCTGCCGCTGGCCAGCCGTACCGCCCGTGGTCGTCCCATCGTTAACCTGCTGCCGCTGGGCGAGGGTGAGCGGATCACCGCCATCCTGCCGGTTGACGAGTACTCCTCGGATCGCAACATCCTGTTCGCCACCTCCAAGGGTACCGTTAAGAAGACCGCACTGGACGCCTACAGCCGTCCGCTGTCCTCCGGTATCCGTGCGATCAACCTGGCGGACGACGATGAGCTGATTGGTGTGGATATCACTAACGGCGACGACGAGGTGATGCTGTTCTCCGACGCCGGTAAGGTGGTGCGTTTCAACGAAGACCAGGTTCGCCAGATGGGCCGGACCGCTACCGGTGTGCGTGGCATCAACCTGGAAGGTTCTGACCGCGTGGTCTCGCTGATCGTGCCCAATGGCGAGGGTGCCATCCTGACCGTCACCGAGAACGGCTACGGCAAGCGTACCCCGGAAGCGGAATACCCGACCAAGAGCCGGGCCACCAAGGGGGTTATCTCCATCAAGGTATCCGAGCGTAACGGTCTGGTGGTTGGCGCAGTACAGGTGAATGACGCGGATGAGATCATGATGATCAGCAACCGCGGCACCCTGGTGCGTACCCGGGTTTCCGAGGTCTCCGAGGTCGGTCGTAACACCCAGGGTGTTACCCTGATCCGCACCGCCGACGATGAGCAGGTGGTTGGCCTGCAGCGCATCGACGAGGTGGAGGAGGATCCGGACGCCTTGATCGACGTGGAAGGTGAGGCCGGCGCCGAAGGCGAAGCCAGTGCCGAGGGCGAGGCCCCGACTGAGCAGGCCGACGGCGAGCAGCCGGAAGCCGACCAGGAATAACGGGTTACATTCCCGGGCGCCCCCAGTGGGCGCCCGTTTTTGTTTTTAGGGAACAGCAATGAGCATTTACAACTTTTGCGCCGGTCCGGCGATGTTGCCCGCCGAGGTGATGGCCAAGGCCGAGGCGGAGTTTCGTAACTACCAACAGCTGGGTGTGTCGGTGATGGAGCTGTCCCACCGCTGCCCGGAGTTTATGGCGGTGGCCGAAGAGGCGGAGCAGAACCTGCGCGACCTGATGGCGATCCCCGACAACTATGCCGTGCTGTTTATGCACGGCGGCGCCCGCGGCCAGTTCTCGGCTATCCCGATGAACCTGCTGGGCCAGGGCAAAGCCCTCTACCTGCTCAACGGCCAATGGTCCGACTCTGCCGCCAAGGAGGCCGAGCGCTACGGCCAGGTGGAGACCTTTGATCTGCGCCAGGGCAAGGGCTGCTTCTCTTTGGATGGGCTGGGTGACACCAGCGACTACCGCTATGTGCACTATTGCCCCAATGAGACCGTGGATGGTGTTGCCCTCTACGATATCCCTGAGGTAGACGCCCCCTTGGTGGCGGATCTCTCCTCCTGCATCCTGGGTCGCGAGCTGGATGTCAGCCGCTTCGGTCTGCTTTACGCCGGTGCGCAGAAGAACGTCGGTCCCGCCGGTTTGGCGCTGGTGATCGTGCGTCGGGACCTGCTGGATCAGGCGCGCCCGGAAACGCCCTCCATCCTTAACTACCAGGTGGCACAGAAGTCTGACTCCATGTACAACACGCCGCCCACCTTCGCCTGGTATCTCTCCGGCGAGGTGTTCAAGTGGATTAAGGAGCAGGGTGGGGTGGCCGTGATGGCCGAGCGCAACCGCCGCAAGGCGCAGACGCTGTACGACTTTATTGACGCCAGCCCGTTCTACCAAAATAACGTCGCGGCGGCGTTTCGTTCCGAGATGAATGTTACCTTCCAACTGGTGGATGAAGGCCTCAACCAGCGTTTCCTCAAGGAGGCGGAGGCCGCCGGCCTGCGTGCCCTGGAGGGCCACCGCATTGTCGGCGGCATGCGTGCCAGCATCTACAACGCCATGCCTCAGCAAGGGGTGGATGCCCTGGTGGCGTTCATGACTCGCTTTGCCGAGGCACATCAGTAAAAGAAGGAAAGAGGACAAGGCAGTGTCGTTTGATTTTGCACAGATTGCGAACCCGGGTGTGAATGGCTTGCACCCGTACCAGCCGGGTAAGCCGGTGGAGGAGTTGGAGCGGGAGCTGGGGATCAGCAATATCGTCAAACTGGCCTCCAACGAGAACCCGCTGGGGCTGAGCCCCAAGGCCCGCGACGCGGTGGCCGCCCAACTGAGCGAGCTGGCCCGCTACCCGGATGCCAATGGCTACTACCTCAAGGCCGCGCTGTCAGAGCAGTTGGGTGTTTCCCCGGCCTCGCTGACCCTGGGCAACGGTTCTAACGAGGTGCTGGAGATCCTGTTCCGCACCTTTGTGCGCCCCGGCGACGAGGTGATCTTTGATCAGCACGCCTTTATTGTTTACGCCCTGCTGACCCAATCCAGCGGCGCCACCGCCCGTGCCATCCCGTCCCAGGATTGGGGCCATGACCTCGATGCCATGCTGGCGGCCATCAATGAGCGTACCCGGGTGGTCTGCATCGCCAATCCCAACAACCCCACCGGGACCTTCCTCAGTGCCGATGCACTGGAGGCGTTCCTGCAGCAGGTGCCGGAGAACGTGTTGGTGGTGCTGGATGAGGCCTACTTTGAGTATGTACCCCAGGACCAGCGTGCCGACTCCATGGGCTGGCTCAAGCGTTTCCCCAACCTGACCGTCAGCCGCACCTTCTCCAAGGCCTACGGCCTGGCGGGCCTGCGGGTAGGTTACCTGGCCTCCAGTGAAGCCATTGCCGATCTGCTCAACCGGGTACGGGAGCCCTTCAACTGCAACGCTCCGGCCCTGGCCGCGGCCACCGCTGCGCTGGCGGACCAGGACTTTGTTCGCCAGAGCGTAGAGCTGAACCAGCAGGAGATGGCGCGACTGGAGCAGTACTTTGACCAGCGCGGGATCCGCTATATCCCCAGTCATGGCAACTTCATCACCGCTGAGCTGAAGCCGGCGGCGACCATCTACCAGCAGTTGCTGGAGCAGGGCGTGATTGTCCGCCCCATCGCCGGTTACGGCATGCCGGATCACCTGCGTATCAGCGTTGGCCTGGCACAAGAGAACGACCGCTTTATGCAGGCGTTGGACACCATACTCGAACAACAATAACGACATCAGGAGTACTATGAAGCAGTTAACCCTAGACCCTATCGATGCCGTGCAGGGCGATGTATACCTGCCGGGTTCCAAGAGCATCTCCAATCGGGCCCTGTTGCTGGCCGCGCTGAGTGAAGGCACCACGGTGCTGACCAACCTGCTGGACTCCGATGACATTCGACATATGCTCAATGCCCTTAAGATCCTGGGTGTGGAATACCAGTGGCGTCCAGAGCAACGGGAGATCACCGTTGTGGGTCGGGGCAGTGCCATCGCGGCGCTGGACAGTGACCAACCGGTGGAGCTCTACCTGGGCAACGCCGGCACCGCCATGCGCCCGCTGGCCGCGGCATTGGCCGTGGGGCAGGGCAGCTACCTGCTGACCGGCGAACCGCGAATGAAGGAGCGCCCGATTGGCCACCTGGTGGATGCGTTGCGACCGCTGGGGGCCAAGATCCAGTACCTGGAGCAGGAGGGCTATCCGCCGCTGCAGATCGACGCGGGCGTGCTGGCCGGTGGCAAGGTGCAGATCGACGGCAGCATCTCCTCGCAGTTTCTGACTGCGCTGCTGATGGTGGCGCCGTTGTGTGCCGAGGACCTGGAGATCGAGGTGATCGGTGAGCTGGTGTCCAAGCCCTACATCGACATCACCCTGGCGTTGATGGCACGCTTCGGCGTGACCGTGGAGAACCACGATTACCTGCGCTTTAGTGTCAAAGCCGGCCAGCAGTACCAAAGTCCGGGCACCTTCCTGGTCGAGGGCGACGCGTCTTCTGCTTCCTACTTCCTGGCTGCCGGTGCCCTGGGCCGTGGCCCGGTGACGGTGCACGGGGTGGGCCGACAGAGCCTGCAGGGGGATAAGTTGTTCGCCGATGCCCTGGCGGCCATGGGCGCCGACATTGAGTGGCACGACGACAAGATTGTCGCCCGTGGCGCACCGCTCAACGGCATCGATATGGACATGAACCACATCCCGGATGCGGCCATGACCATCGCCACCACCGCGCTGTTTGCCGAGGGAACCACCACCATCCGCAATGTATACAACTGGCGGGTTAAGGAAACCGACCGTCTGGCGGCGATGGCTAACGAGTTGCGTAAGGTTGGCGCCGAGGTGGTTGAGGGTGAGGACTACATCCAGGTGACGCCAGTGGCGCAGCTTAAGCACGCTGATATCGACACCTACAACGACCATCGCATCGCCATGTGCTTCTCATTGTTGGCGGTTGGCGGCCAGAAGGTCACCATCAATGACCCGGATTGTACCGCCAAGACATTCCCGGATTACTTTGAAAAGCTGAAGGAAATCAGCCAATAAACCAGCAGTCAGACGCGATTTGACCAAAGTAGCACGCGAAGGCGAGGCAGTTGATGTATACTGCGCTCGCCTTTTTCTTGGCTTGGCTTAACCCCAACCCACTCCATCACTTCAGCGTGGTCATCGACCAACGCTCAGGCGGGGTTTTGGGCTAAGCGAGGCCCACAATGAACACAATGCTGGAGGATAACTATGCCTGAACAGGCACAGGTTATTACCATCGACGGACCCAGCGGTGCCGGTAAGGGCACCATCTGCCAACTGCTGGCAGCCAAGCTGGGCTGGAACCTGCTCGACTCCGGTGCCATCTACCGGGTATTGGCCCTGGCGGCACTGCATCACAATGTCGAGCTGGATAACGAAGACGCCCTGGCCCTGCTGGCGGCCCACCTGGACGTGCAGTTCCAGCCCTCCGACGAGGGTGTGCGTGTGGTGCTGGAAGGGGAGGTGGTCTCCTCGGAGATCCGCAGCCAGGAGTGCGCTAACGCCGCCTCCAAGGTGGCGGCGCTGCCGCGGGTTCGCGAGGCCCTGCTGCGCCGTCAACGGGCGTTTCGCCAGGAGCCGGGTCTGATTGCTGACGGCCGCGATATGGGCACTGTGGTGTTCCCCGAAGCGGAAGCCAAGATCTTCCTTACCGCCAGTGCGGAAGAGCGGGCGGAGCGCCGCTACGCCCAGTTGAAGGAAAAGGGCTATGATGTTAGCATTGACCGCCTTTTAGGCGAGATCCGTGAGCGAGATGACCGCGATGCCAACCGTAAGGTGGCTCCGCTCAAGCCCGCCACAGATGCTCTCGAAATCGATACCACGGGAATGAACATCGACCAGGTTCTGGATTCGGTGTTGGCTCACGTGGTTGCGAGTCTGGACCGGTCCCTCTAAGCCGGTCCATTTTGGTGTCGACCTCAAGGATGATGTCGGCGAAGGACAATAACCCCGCGTCCAGGATGGCCGTGGATGACCTAAATTAAATTGTATTTACATGACTGAATCATTTGCTCAACTGTTTGAAGAGTCCCTGCAGAACCTGGAAACCCGTCCGGGTGCCATCGTTAAGGGTACTGTAATCGCCATCGAGAACGGCATCGTTCTGGTTGACGCTGGCCTGAAGTCTGAGTCCGCCATCCCGGCTGACCAGTTCAAGAACGCCAAGGGTGAACTGGAGATCGAAGTCGGCGCTGAAGTTGATGTAGCTCTGGACGCCATCGAAGATGGTTTCGGTGAGACTCAGCTGTCCCGCGAGAAGGCCAAGCGTCACGAAGCTTGGGTACGCCTGGAGAAAGCCTACGAAGACCAAGAAACTGTTGTTGGTGTTATCAACGGCAAGGTTAAGGGTGGCTTCACCGTTGAGCTGGACGGCATCCGTGCCTTCCTGCCGGGCTCCCTGGTAGACGTACGTCCGGTACGCGACACCACTCACCTGGAAAACAAAGAACTTGAGTTCAAGGTGATCAAGCTGGACCAGAAGCGCAACAACGTGGTTGTTTCCCGTCGTGCGGTTATCGAGTCTGAGAACAGCGTTGAGCGTGAGCAGCTGCTGGAAAGCCTGGCCGAAGGTCAGGAAGTTAAGGGGATCGTTAAGAACCTGACCGACTACGGTGCCTTCGTAGATCTGGGCGGCGTTGACGGCCTGCTGCACATCACCGATATGGCTTGGAAGCGCGTTAAGCACCCGAGCGAGATCGTAAACGTTGGTGACGAGATCAACGTTAAGGTTCTGAAGTTCGACCGCGAGCGTACCCGTGTTTCCCTGGGTCTGAAGCAGCTGGGCGAAGATCCGTGGGTATCCATCGCGAACCGCTACCCGGAAGGCGCCAAGCTGACCGGCCGTGTTACCAACCTGACCGACTACGGCTGCTTCGTTGAGATCGAAGAAGGCGTTGAAGGCCTGGTACACGTTTCCGAAATGGACTGGACCAACAAGAACATCCACCCGTCCAAGGTTGTAAACCTGGGCGACTCCGTGGAAGTTATGGTTCTGGACATCGACGAAGAGCGTCGTCGTATCTCCCTGGGTCTGAAGCAGTGCAAGTCCAACCCGTGGGAAGACTTCTCTCAGAACTTCGCCAAGGGCGACAAGGTTACCGGCAAGATCAAGTCCATCACTGACTTCGGTATCTTCATCGGTCTGGAAGGCGGCATCGACGGTCTGGTTCACCTGTCCGACATCTCTTGGAACGCTACCGGTGAAGACGCCGTTCGCGAGTACAAGAAGGGCGACGAGATCGACGCAGTTGTTCTGTCTGTAGACCCGGAGCGCGAGCGCATCTCCCTGGGTGTTAAGCAGATCGAAGAAGATCCGTTTAACAAGTACCTGTCTGACAACAAGAAAGGTGCTATCGTTACTGGTACCATCACTGCAGTTGACGCCAAAGGCGCCACTGTAGAGCTGGGCGAGAACGCTGAAGGCTACATCCGTGTGGCTGACATCTCTCGCGACCGCATCGAAGATGCAAGCACCGTTCTGAACGCTGGTGAGTCTGTTGAAGCGAAGATTATGGGCGTAGACCGTAAGAACCGCACCATCAGCCTGTCCATCCGTGCGAAGGACGAAGCCGAAGAGAAAGAAGCCATTGAGTCTCTGAACCAGCAGGAAGACACTGTGTTCTCCAGCGCCATGGCTGAAGCTTTCAAGGCTGCCCGTAACGACTAATCGCCTGCAGTACAGGGGGCGCGAAATGCCCCCTGAAAGGCGACTGTACATTGGCTATCAGGAGAGCGAGGATGACGAAGTCCGAACTTATCGAACGACTTGCCAGCAAGCAGTCGCACCTTTCCGGTAAAGAAGTGGAAGGTGCCATCAAGGAGATGTTGGAGCAGATGGCCAACACCCTTGAGCATGGGGATCGCATCGAGATCCGCGGTTTTGGGAGTTTTTCGCTGCACTATAGAGCACCCAGAACAGGCCGTAACCCGAAAACCGGTCAGTCGGTTGAACTGAACGGCAAGTACGTGCCCCACTTTAAACCGGGCAAGGAACTGCGCGAACGCGTCAACAACGTCTAAAGCGTTGAATAAACCCCGCCAATCTGGCGGGGTTTTTTTATCTCTCTCGCTAGGACCGCAGCCTTTAAAGGTGGTTAGCCCAGTCAGTCCTCAGGCCGAATTGCCGGCAACAGGGCTACCTAAAAGCTATGACCGTTCGGCTCACTAGTTTCTCTAGCTGCTTGAGTGTTGGTCACAAAGCACTCGGTTTACCCCTTGCCCGGTGAATTGAAGCGGCAAATGGCCTCACTTTCTTAGCGAAGCGGTACTAGAATGCTTTTGTTTTTTGGTGGATAATTCGAGTTACTCCCTATGGACAAAAGGCTTGGTGTGAAAGCGTTTTTTATCACCGTTGTCGTTGCTGCGCTGTTTATCGTCGCCCTGGCGTTTGGCGCCCGAAACGAGCAGATGGTGCAGATCAATTACTTTATTGCCCAAGGGGAGTTCCTGCTCTCCTGGGTACTGGCAGCCACCTTCCTGGCGGGCTTTGTCATCAGTTGGTTGTTGGCCCTTTGGGTTGTTACCAAGCAGAAGTTCGCCATTCGTCAGCTGAAACAGCGCTGCCGTCGGTTGCAGTCTGCCGAGCCTGACAGCGAACACTAATGCTCGAACTGCTGTTTCTGCTTCTGCCGATCGCAGCGGCCTACGGTTGGTACATGGGGCGCCGCAGCATGCGCGTCAACCAGCAGCGCAGTCAGCAAAACCTCTCCCGTAACTACGTCGAAGGCCTCAATTTCCTGCTGTCCGACCAGCCGGACAAGGCGGTCGATCGCTTTATCGAGCTGCTTCAGGTCGACTCCGACACCTTCGATACCCATCTCTCCCTGGGCAACCTGTTCCGTAAGAGGGGCGAGGTAGATCGTTCCATCCGCTTGCACCAGAACCTGATAGCGCGACCCTACCTGGAGCCGGAGCAGAAAGACCTGGCGATGATGGAGCTGGCCAAGGATTTCCTTGCCGCGGGTCTGTACGACCGGGCCGAGGAGATTTTGCTGCAGTTGGTGAAGGAGCCGGACCACAGCCAGGAGTCGGAGCAGCTGCTGCTCTCTATCTACCAGGCCAACCGGGAGTGGTGGAAGGCGATCCGACTGGTGAAGAAGTTCCGCCGTGCTGACCGCCAGAGCATGATGCCCCAGGTGGCCCATTTCTATTGCCAGCTGGCAGAGCAGGAGGCTGACCCGCAACAGCAGCGCAAGCTGTGGTTCAAGGCGCTGAAGGTCGACAGCGGTTGTGGTCGCGCCAATATCGCGCTGTTCCGGCAAAGCCTGGACCAGGGCGAGGATAGCGAGGGGATGGCGGCGGTGGAGCGGTTGGTGAAACACAGCCCGGAGTGGTTGTGTGAGACCCTGCCGGATGCCCTGATCCCCTTCGAGCGGCAACAGCGGCTGGAGCAGTACGAACAATTGCTGGAGCAGGTGATGAATCGGCTGCCGGCCACCAGTGCCGTGTTGGCCCTGGCTGAGCTGGTAGTGCAGAAGCAGGGGCGCGAGGCGGCGCAACAGTTGATCCTGTCGCAGCTTAAGCGTCATCCCACCCTACGGGGCTTCCATCGCCTGATGGGCCTGCATACCGACGCCCTGGGGGCGGAACCGGCCAGGGACAGCCTGATGCTACTGAGTGATCTGGTGGAGAAGCAGATCCGGCTCAGACCCAAATACCGCTGCCTGCAGTGTGGCTTTCCCGGCCATAGCCTGCATTGGCAGTGTCCTTCCTGTAAATCCTGGGGCCAGATCCAACGGATCCGTGGCCTCGATGGAGAGTAAACCCAATCGTGGAGCAACCGATGCAAACCGATCCCAAAGTCCTGGTCGCCCTGGACTTCGCCAGCGAAGCCGATGCCCTGGCGTTTGTTGACCAGCTTGACCCGTCCGCCTGTCGCCTCAAGGTGGGCAAAGAGATGTTCACCCTGTTTGGTCCCCAGTTTGTTCGTCAGCTGGCACAGCAGGGCTTTGATGTGTTCCTGGATCTCAAGTTCCACGACATCCCCAACACCGTAGCCCGTGCGGTGGCCGCTGCCGCTGAGCTGGGCGTGTGGATGGTCAATGTCCACGCTAGTGGTGGCAGCAAAATGATGAAGGCCGCTGCCGAGGCTCTGGCGCCTTATGGCGACAAGGCACCGAAGCTGATTGCGGTGACCATGCTCACCAGCATGGGTGAGGAGGAGCTTCCGGAGCTGGGCTTGTCTGCCAACAGCCAGGAACACGTGCTGCGCCTGGCCAAGCTGGCCCAGGCCTCGGGTCTGGACGGGGTGGTCTGCTCCGCCCAGGAAGCCTCCCTGCTCAAGGCGGAACTGGGCAAGGCCTTTGAGCTGGTGACCCCTGGGATCCGTCCCGCCGGTGCCGATCTGGGTGATCAGCGTCGGGTGATGACCCCCAAGCAGGCGGTCGAGGCGGGCAGTGATTACCTGGTGATTGGTCGTCCCATCACCCGTAGTGACGACCCGCTGGCCACGCTGAAGGCGATCAACGCCAGCCTGGCGTAAATACCGCTATCAACTTGAGGGGGCCGTGGCCCCCTTTTTTGATCCAGCTCGCATCCCGCCGCTGTGCTGTTTCGCTCCTATACGGCAAGCTGCGATTCTTGACCTGACCCAAAAACGGCTTAAAATCAAACGAACGTTTAAAAGGATCGTTTGCCAACGAAGGTACCCTATGCACTATCAAGCCCCCCTCGACGATATGCAGTTCCTGCTCACCGATGTGTTCCAGGCCGAGCAGCAATGGCAAAACATGCCCGCGGTGGCAGAGATGATTGATATGGACACCGCCCTGGCGGTGCTGGAGGAGGGCGCCAAGATCACCGGTGAGCTGATCGCCCCATTGAACCGGCCCGGTGATGAGCAGGGGGTGCGTCTTATCGATGGCCAGGTGGTCACGCCAGATGGTTACAAGGCGGCGTTCGCCACCTTTGCCGAGGCCGGCTGGGTAGGGTTTGGTGGCGATCCGGAGTTTGGTGGCATGGGCATGCCGAAGATGCTCGGCGTGCTGTTTGATGAGATGTGCTACAGCGCCTCCAACGCCTTCGCGTTGTACAGCTCGCTGACTGCGGGGGCGGCGCTGTGCATCGCCAGTCACGGTACCGAGGAGCAGAAGGCCCTGTACCTGCCCAAGCTCTACAGCGGCGAGTGGTGTGGTGCGATGGATATGACCGAACCCCAGGCCGGCTCGGATCTGCGCCACGTTCGCACCAAGGCCGAACCGCAGGAGGATGGCAGCTACCTGGTCACCGGTACCAAGATCTTCATCACCGGCGGCGACCATGACCTCAGTGACAACGTGGTGCACCTGGTGCTGGCTCGCCTGCCGGATGCGCCGGCGGGCTCCCGTGGCCTGTCACTCTTTATCGTTCCCAAGAGGCAAAGCGATGAGCAGGGCAACCTGACCGGCGCCAATGGCGTCAGCTGTGGCTCGGTGGAGCACAAGATGGGGATCACCGCCTCTGCCACCTGTGTGATGCACTTCGACAAGGCTAAGGGCTACCTGCTGGGCAAGCTCAACCGCGGCTTGATGGCGATGTTCACCATGATGAACTACGAACGCCTCTCCATCGGTATCCAGGGGCTGGGCTGCGCCCAGATGGGCTACCAGATGGCGGCCGCGTACGCCAAGGAGCGCAAGCAGGGCCAGAAGTCCGGCGGCCTGTCCCAGGGCATCGATCCTATCCTGGTGCACGGTGACGTGCGACGGATGTTGATGACCAGCGCCAGCATCACCGAAGCGGGCAGGGCACTGGCGGTGCTCACCGGCCTGCAGCTCGACCGTCAGAAGTACCAAACCGAAGGGGCGGAGGACGCCGATGCCCTAGTGGGGCTGTTGGTACCGCTGTGCAAGGCGTTCTTCACCGATCTTGGGCTGGAGTGCAGTGTGCTCAACCAGCAGGTGTTCGGTGGCCACGGCTACATCCGCGAGACCGGAGTGGAGCAACTGGTGCGGGACGTGCGCATCGCCCAGATCTATGAGGGTACCAACGGCATCCAGGCGCTGGATCTGCTGGGCCGTAAGGTGCTGCCCAAGCAAGGGGAGGCGCTGCGCATGCTGATGGCCGATGTGGAGGTCACCCTGGGCGAGGCGAAAGCGCGTCACCCCCAGTGGGCAGAACAGGTTAACCAGGCCTTTGCTGAGCTGGTGGATGCCGCAGATCTGCTGCGCAACAGCGATCAGGGCGCCGATGCGGTGAACTGCGCCGCTAATGACTACCTGCACGCCCTGGGTTACGCCACCTATGGCTACCTGTGGTTGAAGATGCTGAATGCCCTGGATGAGCGCGATGACGAGTTTGCACAAAGAAAGCACCACCTGGGTGCCTTCTATTTTGCTCGTGTGTTCCCGCGTTTCGCCACACACATTGCGGCGGCACGCAGTGAGGCGGCGCTGATCACCGCCATGGACGAGTCGCTGTTCTAACCCACCTCGGTGCGCCGCAGTCGCGGCGCGCTGTCCAGGTCGTGGACATTGGGCGCTATGGGTTGGCTATAGCGGTCCGCGACCTTCTTCCAATACTGTTCCGGCAGGAAAAACAGAAAGTATTTCTCCTTCAGGGTGTCAGTCACAAAGCCCATACCGTGGCGGGTGAGCTCGAAGTGGACATCGGCAATGAAGTCCTGACGCAGGGTCTGGCGACCGGACAACACCTTGAGGTCCTCACGCTCCAGGTACACCCCCTGCGGGTGGTCACTGAAGCGGTCAATCATCCAGATGGCAAATTCCTTGGCACTTTTCATCGACATGGTGTTTCCCCCTAAAAAATTGGCTAATTTCCGTCCGCCAATGAAGTAGTTATAGACAAGATTTGGGAGAAACAAGAAGCAATGGTGAAAATTTGTCCGGGTGGCTAGAGCGGCGAAGCCAGGCTCCAGCGGGTGGCCTCTTCCGGGTCCAGAAGCTGGGTTAGATCGTGGTCCCACTGGGTGATCAGGCGCACCGCCAGCTGACTTTCACCCTCGAGCGAACAAGCCTGAATCCATTGAGAAACCTGCTTGTCGACCTTGTTGGCGATGGCCTGGATCTGCTGCCTGGGGGCCTCGCCATGGTGGTCGAAACAGGCGGTAAGCAGCGCCAGGCTGTTGGCATCCAGCTGGGCCACCACATCCTCAGAGCGCAGCACCTGGCGTAGATCGGCAGCCAGCTCCGGCCAGGGTGGCGTGTGCTCGCCCTGGTATTGGATAAAGATCAGCGCCGCCACCTGTTGATTGCGGGCCAGCCGGGCCAGTTCCTGGCGCAGGCGTTCACGAAAATCCTGTTGATTGGGCAGGCCCTGGCTCAGCGGCAGGGCGTTGGCTTGGCTGGGGGTCAGCACCAGCAGGTGGCCACTGGCCGGGTCAATCGGCAGCAACTGGGCTTGATAGCCGTCAACGGCTGGGCCTGAGCTGGGCTGATCGCCTCGTACCAGCGGCCCCAGCAAGGCCGGACGGTGTTGCTGCCAGCGGGTCCAGTCACTGTCCTGCAGATCAGCCAAGGGGCACTGCCACAAGGCGGAGAGGCCATAGGAGGGGTCCCGCATTCGGCCCTGGGGGTCGATGCGGACAAAGGCTTGCGGGTTGACCTGTAGGGCCTGCTCCAGCTGCTGTTGGTGCAGCTGCTGCTGGCGGGCCACGAGATCCGCAGCGATGCGCTGGGCGGCGGTGTTGAGCAGGGTGCGGGGCAACTCCTGCTCTGCCCGCCGTTGTCGGTCCGCCAGGAACAGGTGAAACTCCCCCAGAGGCGTGTCGATGCGGCAGGCGTAGTAGCTCTGTAGGCCCCACTGCTGACGCAGCCTCCATAGGGGAAAGCGCTCCAGGTGGCCACACAGCAGGTGACTGTGCTCCGGATGATGAGGGCGGTACAGCAGCTGACAAGGCGCTTGCTCCAGCGGGTAGACCCCGGTGGGCTGCAGTTGGCCGCGGTCGCTGATCGCTACCAGGCGAACCTGGTCGTCCAATCGCTGCGCCAGGGCGGCAATGGGCCAGCCGGTGGCGCGGAAACAGGCCTGGTTTACGGCTTGAAGCAGGGCATTGCCACTGGCGGCTTGGGCGAGGATCCGCCAGGCGTCCGGATTCATATGCGCTCCTTTGCGTCGTCTGCAAAGCAGGATTGCTGTACGCAGCGGTACAGGGCCTGCTCGAACTCGGTCAGCATCCGGCGGTTGGTGTCGTTGTCTTCGGCGATACCAGAGACCATCTGCACCACGATAAGCTCACTGCCATCGGCACGCGTGACCACCCCTGCCAAGTTCCTTACCTGAGCAAAGGTACCGGATTTTCCACGGTATTGGCCAGTCACTGGTGCCAGGCCCGCACGCCGTCGCAGGGTGCCGTCCTGTCCGGCGGTGGGCAACAGCGGCAGCAGCGGTGCCAGTCGCTCATCCTGGTGCCAGTGGCGCAGCAGTTGCGCCAGGTCTTGGGCCCGTATCAGGTTGTAGCGGGACAATCCGGAGCCGTCATACAGTGCTACATTGCCCAGCGGCAGTGCCAGCTCGCGCAGCAGCACCTGCTTAACGGCGATGGCACTGGCCTGGAAGCCGCTGTCCGGTTTGCCCTCTGCCAGGGCGATATGGCGAAACAGGCTGTCGCTGATCTGGTTATTGGAGTCGGCCAGCACCCGGCGCAGCAGCTTGTCCAGGGCCACCGAGCGGTGCTCCACCAGCAGCGGGGCCTGACGTGGCTCGGTTACCGCCCGGATGGTCCCGTCCAGACGGATCCCCAACTCGGCCAGCTGCTGGGTCAACACCGCAGTGAGGTAAGCCTCGGGATCGGCAATGGCGATGGCCAGGGGCAGATCCTTATCAAAGCAGCCGCGCAGTTGATAACGGTTCTCCCCTCCATGGGTCAGCTCCAGTGGGCAATAGGGGGAGGGTGGGGCCAGGGTGATCTGGTGGGATAAGGCAATGGGCAGCCAGGGCGCCAACTCCAGTCGGTAGCTTTGCTCCCGTCGTTGCAGCCGGGCCTTGGCACAGCCACTGTCCAGCATCAAGGCGCTGCTGGCGGCGGCGAAGCAGATCCCGAGGTCATCCCAGGGCCAGCCCTGGGCCATGGTATAGCCCTGGAACTGGGAGCCATCGAGCAGCAGGTCGCCGCGGATCCTCGTGACCCCAAGAGCCTGAAGTTGCTGCAGTAAACGGTAGAGATCCGAGCGGGAAAGAGTGGGGTCGCCGCTCATCCGCAAAACAAGGTCATCCGCCAGGACGCCATTGACCGGTTTGGTGCCGAGAAACTGGGTGTGAAAACGAAACTCCGGGCCCAGCGATAACCAGGCGGCGGTGGCGGTGAGCAGTTTGGTGGTGGAGGCGGGGGGCACCAGCAGATCGCCGCCATGGCTATACTCAACCTGTCCCTCCGGGCTCATCAGCACCAGATTGAAGGTACTGCCTTTGGGCAGCAACTGGCCGAAATCGCGGTAGTCCGCCCAGGATGGGACGGCGACCAACAACAGCAATAGGGGAAGCAGCGATTTCATAGCGGTTTGGTGAATTGTAATATCATGATTTCTATGAGACTAATGAATTTCCGACCAACTGGCTACGGGGCTTCTATGAAACAAGATTTAAGATACGCGCTACTGGCAACGGCGGGCAGCCTGACGGTGATCGTTATCCTTGGTTTGGTGGCCATCGTCTACTCCTAGTCAGGGCAGCGCAGTGCCGTTGATGGCCGGTGGAGCGTGAAGGCAATCACAATCCGTTGGTCCATTACACAAATCGTTGATTTGGTGAGCAACTCGGGCATTCCCGGGCTTGCTCCCACGACGCCTGTCTGTTTTACTAGCCCGCTAGTTTCTATTCTTACCCATACGGCGGCGCCGCAGGGGGCTTAGCCCAAGCCTCTGGCCAGACCCAAGCCAAATCACTGATGACTATGCAACTGGTACCTTACTCTCACTCCAACGGAATCGACGGATTGCCGCACACAGCCGTGGCGGCGGATCAGATCGAGGTGCTGATGAGCACGGCGCAATACAAAGAGCGCCTGCTACAGCTGATTGAGGGGGCCAAGAAGCGGATCTACATCGCCGCGCTGTATCTGCAGGACGATGAGGCCGGTCGCCATGTATTACGCCAGCTCTACCTGGCCAAGCAGCGCAATCCCGAGCTGGATGTGCAGGTGCTGGTGGATTTCCACCGGGCCCAACGGGGCTTGATCGGCAAGGGGCCCCAGGTCGGTAACGACGCCTTCTATCGCAAGATGGCTGAGGAGTTTTCCCCTATCGCCATTGGCATCCATGGGGTGCCGGTGAAGAACCGGGAGTGGGCCGGGGTGTTGCACCTCAAGGGCTTTGTGTTTGATGACACCGTGTTCTATAGCGGTGCCAGCATCAACGACGTCTACCTGGGCTGGCAGGGTCGCTATCGCTACGACCGCTATCATCTGATCACCGACGCTGCCCTGGCAGATGCCATGGTGCACTTCCTGCGTCAGGACCTGATGGGCTCCGACGCAGTGGTTTCCCTGCTGCACCAACCGGTACCCACTGCCAAGGTTTTGCGTCGCAGTATCAAACGGCTGAAGATGCGCCTGAGTCGCGCCCGCTACCAGATCCCGGCGGCCAACCAGAGTGGCGAGGTCAATGTGATCCCGCTGCTGGGGCTGGGTCGCCAGGGCAACCAGCTCAACCGCACCATCGTCCAGCTGCTGCGTACCGCCCAGCGTAAGGTGTTTATCTGTACGCCGTATTTCAACCTGCCCAGCCAGCTGACCTCGGTGATCGGCAAGTTGCTCAAGCGTGGGGTCAAGGTGCAGATCGTTGTCGGGGACAAGACCGCCAACGATTTCTACCTGCCGCCGGACCAGCCGTTCTCCCCAGTTGGTGCTCTGCCTTACCTGTATGAGCAAAACCTCAAGCGGTTTGCCAAGCGGCATCAAAAGGCGATTGCGGCTGGCTTACTGGATCTTCGCCTGTGGTGGCATGACGATAACAGCTACCATCTCAAGGGGATCCAGGTGGACGACCACGCCTACCTGTTGACCGGCAACAACCTCAACCCCCGTGCCTGGGCACTGGACCTGGAAAATGGCCTGTTGCTGCTGGACCACAGCGGTAAGCTCAAGCATAAGTTCACCCAGGAGCAGGAGGCGATCCTGGCCCACACCCAGACCCTGTCCGGACACCAGGCGATCGAGAGCACTGAGCAGTACCCGGCACCCGCGGCCCGCTTGCTCAAACGGCTGAAACGGGTTCGGGCAGATCTGCTGCTCAAGCGTGTGTTGTAAACCAAGCGCCTTCGGGCGCTTTTTGCTGGCCTGTGGTTCAGAAAAACTGTCGCCAGGTCGATTTACCGATTTAATGTCTGTCTTTATTTTTCCTGTGTTAGCGAGCTTCGGAGCCTGTGATGTTTCGTGAACTCAGCCCAGTAGCCTGGGGCTGTGTCGTCGTTGTATGTGTGGTGGTTGGCTTGCCCTGGTGGCAACAGCAGTTAACCCCCCATACCGTGGCAGTGGACCTGATACCCATCACCGTGCTGCTACTGAGCACCCTGACGGCGCTGCGCTTTCGTCAACCCATCTACAGCTACCTTGGGGTGCTGCTGCTGGTGCTGTTTCCCTTCCATGTGGAGAGCCTGGGGATTGAGCACCACCTGTCGTTGCGCCCACAGGATCTCTACCTGCTGATCGCCTTCAACCTGCTGTGGCTGCCCAGCAGCGCCGCCACCTTCAGCTACCTGCTGATCTGGTTCGGCTTCCTGCTGGGGCAGTGCCTGATGCTGCAAAACCTGGCTAACAGCTGGCTGGACCTGGCCACCAAGCTGCCCTCGGAGTTCCTGCTGATGCTGCCGGCGGGCCGCTTCGTGTTTGGCCTGTTTAACGGCGAGCGCAGCTACCTGATCCCACTGATCCTGGGCTCAATGGCCTGGTTGGTGGTGGCCTGGCCCATGCCCTGGCCGGGGCCGGTGCTGCTGTTTATCGGTATGAGCCTGATCCTGATGCTGGCGGTGTTTGATGGCGCCTACCGCCTGGCCTTTCGCGATGGCCTGACCGGACTGCCGGCGAGGCGCACCCTCGATGGGGATATGGCCTACAGCGGCGGCCGCATCCACGTGGTGATGATCGACGTCGACCACTTCAAGGAGTTCAACGACCGCTTTGGCCACAACACCGGCGACGACGTGCTCTGTGTGGTGGCCGACACCCTGCGCAAGGTGAAGGGCGCTAAGGCCTACCGTTATGGCGGTGAGGAGTTCACCCTGGTGTTTAAGAACCTGCCCCGGGATGAGGTGCTGCTGACCCTGGATAAGTTGCGCAAGAGCATCGAGCAGATGCCACTGCTGGTGGCCAACGGCCGCTTGCTCGAGCGGCGACAGCTGCTGTTGATGCGCAACAAGGACAAGGAATCGGTAGAGCGAGCGCAGATCACCGTCAGCCTGGGTGTGGCTCAGCGCCATGGCCAGCATGAATCGGTTAAGAGCGTGATCAAGCGGGCTGATAAGGCGCTCTACCGGGCCAAGCAGGATGGTCGTAACCAGTGGGTTCTGGGATAATCATCCTTCCCAATCCCATGAGGTGGCGATGAACCACGACCAGGCGCTGACCGCCGTTACTCAGCAGCTGATCCAGTGGCAGGCGGTGTGGCGTGCTAACCCCTACCAGGACCTGTTCCCCCGCTGGCTGCAGCAACATCCCGAGCTTGAACAGGCGTTGATGGCGCTGTGCCACCGTGACGTCCAGGTGCTGGAGCAAGACGAGGCCGCTCTGGCCCATTGGCTGCAGCAACAAGGGGGTCTGAAGGGCCTGCCCGCACTGCCCAAGGTCGCAATCAGCGAACCGGTGTTGGATTACCGGCCCAATCCCCGCCAGTTTGCCCACATTCCCGGGCGCAAGTGGACCCAGATCCTGGGCTTCAGTGCCCATATCCCCAGTCTGAACCTGCCCTTTGTGGAGTGGTGCGCCGGTAAGGGCCATCTTGGCCGCTTGCTCAGCCTGGCCCAGCAGCAACCCGTGCTGAGCCTGGAATACGATGCCCCCCTGGTAGCAGCGGGCAACCAGCTGGCCCAGCGTGCCGGGGCTCAGCAGCAGTGCGTGCAGCAGGACGTGCTGGACCCCGCCTGCCAACAGCACCTTAAGCAACAGCAGCACGCCGTCGCGCTGCACGCCTGTGGCGATCTGCATGTGCAACTGATGCGCCTGGCCTCTGCCAAAAAGACACAGGCGATCAGCCTCAGCCCCTGCTGCTACCATCTGACCGCCGATGAGCACTACCAGCCCTTGTCAGCCCAGGCACAAACGCAACCGCTGCTGCTGAGCCGGCAGGAGCTGCGCCTGGCGGTACTGGAAACCGCCACCGCACCCCGTCGGGTGCGGCGGCTGCGCAGTCGCGAGATGAGCTATCGTCTGGCCTGTCGTTGGCTTTATCAGCAGTTGCTGGGTCAGCCGGCCCCCAACCTTAGCTCGGTGCCTAAGCAGCGCCTGGGTCATGGCTTTGCCGATTTTGCCCGCTTTGCCTTTGGCCAGTGGCAACAGCCCCTTGCAGGCGACGCTCCGTTGGCTGAGGCGCTGGTGCAGGGGCGACAACAATGGCGCCGGTTGCGCCGTTTGGAGCTGCTGCGGCAAACCTTCCGACCCTACCTGGAGCGCTACCTGGTGCTGGACAGGATCCGCTACCTGGAAGAGCAGGGCTATCGCGTCGAGCTGACCCGGTTTGCCCAGCGCGAGGTGACCCCTCGCAGCTATCTGATCCAGGCGCAATGGCAAGAATCACAGCCATCGACCCCGTCAATGGTGTAATAGCCGCTAAAACGGGTCGCGCCGGGGCTGCCAGCCTGACAGCCATAGGCTGGGGGTGATATCATCTGGGCTTTGATCACCAGCCCGATAAGCGTTTCCAGATGTTTGAAAAGATTGAACTTGCCCCAGCTGATCCCATTCTTGGCCTGAACGAGGCCTTCCGTAACGATGACCGCCCCACCAAGGTGAACCTGGGGGTTGGTGTCTATAAGGACAACGACGGACGCACGCCGGTACTCAACTGCGTGAAACAGGCGGAAGCGCGGATCCTGGCCAGCCAGACCAGCAAGGGTTACCTGGCCATCGATGGCCACCCTGAGTATCGCGCCATGGTTCAATCGCTGCTGCTGGGTGCATCTCATCCGGTGCTGGCGGAGCAACGTAGCCGCGCAGTCCAGGCGCCGGGCGGCACCGGTGCGCTGCGCATCGCCGCTGACTTTGTCGCCAGCCAGACCCCGGTTAAGCGCGTCTGGATCTCCGATCCCAGCTGGGCCAATCACCGTCAGATCTTCGAGACCGCAGGGCTTGAGGTGCATACCTACCGCTATTACGACGCCGCCAACAAGACCCTCAACTTTGATGGCATGCTGGCGGATCTGGACGCCCTGGGGCCGCAGGACATGGTGGTGCTGCACGGTTGCTGCCACAACCCCACCGGGGTGGATCCGGATCTGGCCCAGTGGCAGACCCTGGCCGCTTGTGCCAAGCAACAAGGCTGGCTGCCGCTGTTTGACTTCGCCTACCAGGGCTTCGCGGTTGGGGTCGAAGAGGACGCCGCGGGTCTGCGCCATTTTGCCGAAACGGTCAGCGAACTGCTGGTGGCCAACTCCTTCTCCAAGAATTTCGGCCTCTACAATGAGCGCATCGGTGCCCTGACCCTGATCGCCGCCAACGGCGAAGCAGCGGACAAGGCGCTGTCCCAGATCAAGCGTGTGGTTCGGGCCAACTACTCCAACCCGCCGAGCCACGGCGCCGAGGTGGTGGCCACCATCCTGGCGGACGCGGAGCTGCGTGCGTTGTGGCTGGATGAGCTGGCGCAGATGCGTGAACGGATCCAGGGGATGCGCAGTGCACTGGTTGAGGGCCTGTCCAGTGCCGGTGTGGCGGGGGATTTCGGCTTTATCCAGCGTCAGAACGGCATGTTCTCCTTCTCCGGCCTCAATGGTGAGCAGGTGGCCAAGCTGAAACAGGACCACGGCATCTACATTGTCGGCTCCGGCCGCATCAATGTGGCCGGCTTGACCGGTCATAACCTGGACGCTGTGATTGCTGCCATCAAGGCCGTAAGCGAATAAACTAACCATTGCTGAAAGCTTGAGCATCAGATAATTGTGTTTTATTTCAACGATTTGTCTGATGCTTGGCCAGTTAAGGTGGCGGTCGGGAAAGAAGGGTGAACTGGGTCATGCTTTTGTCACCCCAGGCGGCAAATCCAGTTGCGCTCCCCCCGGCCATCTGTTTTAATTAGCCCCGCTTTCGAGGCAAACCTCAAAGCAGATGGCGCGTTGGCAGAGTGGCTATGCAGCGGATTGCAAATCCGTGGACCTCGGTTCGACTCCGGGACGCGCCTCCATTATTCGATACAAAAAGGCCACCCTCTGGGTGGCCTTTTTGTTTTTCCAGCCCGAACCTCCTAGGCTAACAAGCTGATTACCCACAATGTTGCAAGGACTTGCGGATGCGCAAAGGCGCAGGGGGATGGATAGGGCTGCTGTGGTGTCTGATGGCGCTGTTGGCACGCCCGTCGATGGCCAATGAGCGTTGCCAGGACTGCCACCGGGCCCAATGGCAGGCGTGGCAGGACTCCCACCATCAACAGGCGATGATGGAAGCCAACAGTGCCAGCGTGCTCGGCCAGTTTGATGGCCAGACCCTGGACCAGCAGGGCTTTGCCGCTCGGCTGTATCAACAGCAGGACCAGTACTTTGCGCTGCTCAGTGATGGCCGCGGCCAGAGCCAGGTCTACCGGATCCTCTATACCTTCGGCGTCTACCCCTTGCAGCAGTACCTGGTGGCGCTGCCCGGTGGGCGGTTGCAGCTGATCCCTTTTGCCTGGGATGCCCGTCCCAGCGAGCAGGGTGGCCAGCGCTGGTTTCTGCTTCATCCCGAACAGGGGCCTGCAGATCCCTTCTACTGGACCAACCCGGGGCAGAACTGGAACAGCACCTGCGCTGACTGTCATGTCACCGGCTTTACCAAGGGCTACGATCCCGGCAAGCACAGTTTTGACAGTCAGTACCAGGCTTTGGGGGTTACCTGTGAGGCCTGCCATGGCGATACCAGTGAGCACCAGCGCTGGGCAAGGCAAGACAGCGAGTCACGGCAAGCGGGTGACGCAAAGCTGGCCCGCAACCTGGCCAAGCCGGTGAGTCATTGGCAATGGCAACAGGGCAGGGCGACCGCCAGCGCCATCAACCCCTCGGATCAGGTGCTGGTCTGCGCTCAATGCCACAGCCGTCGCCGTCAGGTGGCCGATGTGTCTACGGCAGAATATGACTTTCATCGCGCCTACCGGCTGAACCGGATCAGCCCAGCGCTCTATTATGCCGATGGTCAGGTGCGGGACGAGAACTACGTGGTCGGCTCCTTTATGCTGTCGCGGATGCATCAGCAGGGGGTGGTGTGCAGCCACTGTCATCAGCCTCACAGCACCGAGCTGAAGCTGCCCGAGCCACAGTTGTGCCTGCAGTGTCACCAGCAAGGGGACTATGACAGCCCGGCCCATCACCACCATCCCGCCGGCAGTGCCGGAGCCCAGTGCACTGGCTGTCATATGCCAAAAACCACCTACATGCAGGTGGATGACCGGCGCGATCACAGCCTTCAAATCCCCAACCCGGTGCAAGCCGCCCAACTGGGCACGCCGGATCCCTGCACCCGCTGCCACATCGAGCAAACGCCCCAGTGGGCGGCCAGTCAATCCAAGCGCTGGTGGCCATCCCTGGCTCCGTCGCCCTATGCCGAACTGTTTGATCAGGCGCGCCGGCAACGACCGGAGGCCGGCGACCCGCTGGCACTGTTCGCTCAGGACGCCAATCACCCCGTTATGCAGCGAGCTGCAGTACTGAGCCGCCTGGCAGCGTATCCCGGGGTGAACAGCGCCTTTGCCATCAAGCGGGCCATGCAAACTGGAGAGCCCTTGTTGGTGGACGCGGCAATCGAAGCCAGCAGCGGCTTTCACGCCGAGGACCGGTGGCGCCTGCTGGCCCCGGTGCTGGCGGCAGGCAATGACAGGCAACAGGCTGCGGCCGCCCAGAGCCTGTTGCCGGTCTTCGCCCAGCTCACCGCGCAGCAGCAACGCACCTTGGCACCGGCGTTGAACCGACTGGAGACGGAGCTGAGCTACCAGCTGGACCGAGGGGCGGGGATGACCTTGATGGGGGATCTGGTTCAGGCCAAAGGCGACATGGACCAGGCGCAGAGCTGGTATCAACGGGCTATCGAGCGCGAGCCGGGCTTCGAGGTGAGCTATCTGCACCTGGCGGAATTGCAGCGCGCACAGGGTAGTGAGGCCAAGGCGCTGAACACCCTGACACAGGGACGAAAGGCCCAGCCCAAGGGCGCCAGCCTGGCCCACGCCCATGGCCTGGCGCTGATCCGAGCCGGGCAAGGAAGTGCAGCGCTGTCGGCGTTACGTGACGCGGTGGCATTGGCACCGCAAAGCGGCCGGTATCGCTACGTCTACGGATTGGCACTGGAGCCGGAGAGCCCGAAACTGGCCTACCGGTCATTGCAGGAGGGCTTTGTCGTTACAGGCCAGCCCAGGCTGCTCTACAGCGCCTGCGAGATTGCCCTTCGTAACCGGCTTAGCGAAGCCAAGGTATGCCTGTTTCATCTGACTGAGCAGATCGGCACTGAGCCTGTGGCAGAGCTGCAAGCCCGTTATCCCTTCTCAGGCTAATAGGCAGCTGATAGGTAAAAAGAAAACGCGCCACTGTGTGTCACAGTGGGCGCGTTTTGATTTCCTGCCTTAATGGTTGGCGCCGCTTTGCAACGATTCCATCACCTGATCGAGTGAGAAGCTGGCGGCCTTCTGCCTGGGGGGGTATTCCTGGAAGGTCTTAAGGAATTCCCCGACGTACTCCTGGGCCGGCACCAGCAGGTAGACACGGTCGATCATCCAGTCGTAGTAAGTGTTGGAGGTGATCAGTCCCTGCTCGTAGGGATCACGGCGAAGGTTGATGATGATCGGCACCCGCAGAGGTACGAAGGGCTCCATCCATACCCGCAGAGTGCCCGGTGACTTCTGCTCCATAAAGATCAGCTTCCAGTCGCGGTAACGCAGCGCGGTGAGGTCACCGTCATCGGAGAAGTAGAAGATCTCGTTGCGGGGGCTGTCGGTGTTGCCGGGATCCTTGAGATGCTCGCGCAGGTCATAGCCATCCAGGTGGATCTTGTAGTCCCGGCCCAGGGCGGAGGAGCGATAGCCATCAAGCAGATCGGCCTTGATGTCCTCCTTGCCGGCGATAGCGGCAAAGGTGGGCAGCCAGTCCATATGGTGGACCACGGCGTTACTGACCGAGCCGGCAGGGATCTGCCCGGGCCAGCGCACCATGGCGGGTACCCGCCAGCCGCCTTCCCAGTTGGAGTTCTTTTCCCCCCGGAAGGGGCTGGAGGCGGCATCGGGCCAGGTGTTCTTGTGGGGGCCGTTGTCAGTGGAGTAGAACACCACGGTGTTGTCGGCGATCTCCAACTCATCCAGCAGATCGAGGAACAGACCGATGTGGCGGTCGTGTTCCACCATGCCATCGGAGTACTCATCCTGGCCTGAAATGCCCCTGTTCTCCGCCTTCACATGGGTGCGGAAGTGCATCCGGGTGGCGTTCCACCAGACAAACCAGGGGGTGCCGGCTTCGGTGTGCTTGCGGATAAAGTTCAGCGCCGCCTCTGCGGTCTCGTCGTCCACCGTCTCCATCCGTTTGCGGGTCAGGGGGCCGGTGTCTTCCACCTTGCCGTCTGCGTAGCTGTGCAGCACGCCACGGGGGCCGTACTTCTGCTTGAAGGCGGGATCCTTGGGGTAATCCTCGTTCTCCGGTTCCTCTTCGGCATTGAGGTGGTAGAGGTTGCCGAGAAACTCATCGAAGCCGTGATTGGTGGGCAGGTGGGTGTCCTGATCCCCCAGGTGGTTCTTACCAAACTGGCCGGTGGCGTAGCCCTGGTCTTTGAGGATCACCGCGATGGTGGGGTCCTCCACCATCATCCCCTCTTTGGCCCCGGGCAGGCCCACCTTGGACAGGCCGGTGCGGAATACGCTCTGGCCGGTGATAAAGGAGGAGCGGCCCGCGGTGCAGCTCTGTTCACCGTAGTAGTCGGTAAACAGCACCCCCTCGTTGGCGATGCGGTCGATGTTGGGGGTCTGGTAGCCCATCATGCCGCGACTGTAGGCGCTGATGTTGGACTGGCCAATATCGTCACCCCAGACCACCAGGATATTGGGCTTGTCGGCGGCCAGGGCGACGCCGGGCAGCAGGGTAAGTGCCAAGGCTGCCCACCGAACCAGTGGGTGCCGCACGCGAGCTATCATGGTGACTCTCCTTAGTAGGTTATGGTTACACCGACCCACGCAATGCGGCGTGTTCAGCGCTGCGGAAAGATGCGGTTCCAATCCTGTTTCATGCTGACCAGCAACCAGCCCCGATCTGCGGCCTCACCCAGGCCACGGTTGAGCCTGCCGACGCCGGAGTTCTTGTCGTAGGCCCACTCCCGCTGGTCATCGTCGTGATGGATCAGGATAGAGAGGCTGGGGCCCTGGCGGGCACTGGTCCACTCCAGCATCTCGAAATCGCCATCGGAGTTGCCCACCGCCAACAGCGGACGACGGCCGATGTGCTGGTGGATCCCCACAGGCTTGCCGGGACCGTCGTTGATAAACCAGAGCTGAGGGACTTTCTCAAGGAAGGGCTGACCATTGTTGGAGCGGTACTTGGCCTGGACGCTGCTGCCCACCACCTGTTCTGGCGGGATGCCGTAGACCGGCTCAGAGAAGGTTCGGATAAAACCGGTGCCACCGCCGGAGACGATGAAGGTCTTAAAGCCCTGGCTGCGCAGGTACTCCAGCAGCTCCAGCATCGGCTGATAGACCATGTCGGTGTAGGCACGTCCGGTGGTGGGGTGGCGGGCCACTGCCAGCCAGTGGGTGACCACCTCGGAAAACTGATCGGTATTGAGGTCGCCATGGGCGGTCAGGGCAAGATCCAGCAGGGTTTCCTTCTTCATCGCCTTGATGCTGGGAATGTCGTGCTCGATCACGGCCTTGAAGCTGGTTTGCTCGGCCCAGTCCGGGTGGTCGGGGGCCATCTCGCGGATCCGGTCGAAGGCGAACAGGCCCTGGAAGTAGAAGGGCTGCTCAGCCCAGAGTGTACCGTCGTTGTCGAACACGGCGATGCGCTCACTGGCTTTGACGAAATCCTCATGCTCCGGATCGGTGACCCGCTGGACAAAATCCATGATCACCTTTCGATTTTCGGTGTCGCGCCAGGAGGGCAGGGGATCGCCCAGGACCGCGGTGCTCGCGATCAGGGCAAAGATCAGACACAGGATCCGTTGCATAGCCACATCGTCCTTCAGGGTGTGGCAAAAAGTGTAGATGATCCTGACCGCAGTCGTTTTGACGATACAAAAAAGGCCCCTGATGGGGCCCTTGATGGTTTGTGTTCGTTGGTGCTGATTAGCGTCCGGTACGCAGTCGCTGCCAGTAGCGGTCGTACAGCTCAATCGCTTCACCCACATCGGATTGGAACTCGCCCGCTTCGATGATCTCCGCTGGCGGGAACACCATGGGGTTGTTGGCGAAGTCCTCGTCCAGCAAGCCCTTGGCGGTCTTGTTAGGGGTCGGGTAGCCGATCTCCTCACACACCTTGGCGGCGATCTCCGGACGCAGCAGGAAGTCGATCAGTTTGTGGGCGGCTTCGGTGTTCTTGGCACCGGCGGGGATCGCCAGGTTGTCCATCCAGAAGATCGCGCCCTCTTTGGGGTAGATCATGCTGATGGCAGGGTCCTCTTTCTGGGCCTCGAAAGCCGAGCCGTTCCAGATCATCCCCAGTACGGTATCGCCGGAGATAAACGGCGCGCCGGGGTTGTCGGAATTGAAGGTCAGGGCGTTGGGCATCAGTTTCTTGAGCAGCTCGTAGGCCTGCTCAATCTCTTTCGGATCGGTGCTGTTGGAGGAGTGGCCGTTGATCCGCAGCGCCATATGAAACACCTCGCGGGTGTCGTTCATCAGCATCAGCTCGCCGCGCCATTGGCTGTCCCACAGATCCGCCCAGCTGGTGATGCTGTCCGGGTCGACCTCGTCGGTGTTGATGCCGATGCCGGTGGCACCCCAGATGTAGGGCAGCGAGTAGGTGTTGCCCGGGTCGTACTCCTTGTCCATCAGGGCGGGATCCAGGTGACCGAGGTTGCTGAGCTTGGACTTATCCAGCGGTTGCAGCATCTTCTCTTCCGCCATCTTGGCGATGTAGTAGGTGCTGGGCACCACGATGTCGTAGCCCTCGGAGCCGGTCAGCTTCAGCTTGGCGTACATCGCCTCGTTGGAGTCGTAGGTGGTGTAGATCACCTTGATACCGGTCTCCTTCTCAAACTCCTGCAGCAGGCCGTCGGGGATGTATTCGGACCAGTTGTAGAAGTACACCACGTCATCCTGGGCGGAAACGAGTCCGGGAAGGGCCACCAGCAGGGTGGCGATCAAGCGTTTGGTCAGTGTTTTCATCACATCACCTGTTATTGAGTCCGGGCGGTCAGCCCGGCTGTTTCTGTTTAAGCAGTACCTGTGACAGCAGCACAAGCACCAGGGAAAGCAGCAGCATCAGGGTGGCCAGGGCATTGACCGCCGGGGTTACCCCCACCTTGACCATGGAGAACACCTTCAGCGGCAGGATCTCGTAGGTTGGCCCGGTGACGAAGGAGCTGATGATCACGTCATCCAGCGACAGGGTGAAGCTGAGCAGCCAGCCCGCCAGCACCGCCGGCAGGGCCATCGGTAGCAGGATCTGGCGCAGGATCCGCCACTCGCTGGCGCCCAGGTCGCGGGCGGCCTCGATCACCGTGCGGTCAAAGCCGGATAAGCGGCTGTAGACGCTGACTACCACGAAGGGCAGGCAGAAGGTGATGTGGGCGGCCAGCAGCGACCAGAAGCCCAGACTGACGCCCAGGGCGACGAACAGCGCCAGCAGCGAGACCGCCATGACGATGTCCGGCGAGGTCATCACCACAAACAGCATGCCGTTAAGCGCCAGCTTGCCGCGGAAGCGATAGCGAAACAGCGCCACGGCGGCCAGGGTGCCGATCAGGGTCGCCAGGGTGGCGGACAGGGTGGCGATGGTCAGGGAGTTGACCGCCGCCTCCATCAGCCCGGCGTTGCTCCACATGGAGTCGTACCACTTGGTGGTGAAACCGCCCCAGCGGATGCCGCTGCGGGTGGTGTTGAAGCCGTTTACCACCAGCACCACGATGGGCAGGTAGAGGTAGAAGAACAGGGCGGCCATAAAGCCGATCTTGCCGATGCGGGAGATCATGCCAGCTTTCCTCCCTGCATGGCCTTTAGGGCCCGTTGATAGGCCCACAGCATGATCGCCAGCATGGCGATCAGGGTCACCGACAGCGCCGCACCGAAGGGCCAGTTCCGGGCCACCAGGATCTGGTCACGGATGATGTTGCCGATCAGCAGGTTACTGGCACCGCCGAGCAGATCGGAGATGTAGAACATGCCCAGGGCCGGCAGGAACACCAGCAGGCAACCGGAGATCACCCCCGGCAGGGTCAGCGGCCAGATTACGGTGCGGAAGGTGCGCAGCTTGCCGGCACCCAGATCCTTGGCCGCTTCAAGATAGCTGCCGGGCAGCTTCTCGATACTGGAGTAGAGCGGCAGGATCATAAAGGGCAGCAGGATATAAACCAGGGCTAGGATCACCGCCGCCTCGCTGTAGAGCAGGCGCATGGGCGAGTCGATGATCCCCAGCTCCAGCAGGGTCTTGTTAACCAGGCCGCGGTTGCCGAGGATCACCTTCATGGCGTAGGTGCGGATCAGCGAGTTGGTCCAGAACGGTACGATGATCAGAAACAGCAGCACCGCCTGGGTACGACGCCTTGTGTGGGCGATTATCCAGGCGGCGGGGTAGCCGATCAGCAGGCAGATCAGGGTGGCCAGGCCCGCCAGGTAGAGCGAGTGCAGCAACACCTCGGCGTAGAGCGGGTCGAGCAGGCGCACGTAGCTGGAGAGATCAAACTCCGGCCGAACCAGCTCGCGGGTGTCCGGCGTGAGGAAGGAGACCGCCAGCACCATCAGGTTGGGGAACAGCACGAAGATCACCAGCCAGGTGGTGAGCAGACCGATGCTGAACCACTTCAGTCCATGGTTAGCCTTCATAGGGCAGCACCACCTCCCAGCTGGGCACCCAGGTGATCGCCACCCGCTGGCCCAGGCTGTGGTCGAAATCCGGGTCGTCCTCGTCGAAGAACTCGCTGATCTGCAGCTGCTTGCCGCTGTCCAGCTCGATCAGCGAGTCCAGGGTCATGCCCTTGTAGTTGCGTTCCAGCACGGTGCCAATGAGCCCCGCCTCGCTGTCGCCGTTATTGAGCTCCTTGAGCCGCATATCCTCGGGACGCAGCAGCACGTGCACCCGGTCGCCAGGCTGCAGCTCCAGCTTGCTGTGGATCTCAAAGCTCTGGCTCTCGATGCGGGCGCGGTAGCGATGGTTGCCCAGGCTCGACTCGATGTCGGCATCGAAGCGGTTGGACTCGCCGATAAAGTTGGCAACAAACAGGTTGGCCGGGCTTTCGTAGATCTCCCGCGGTGTACCCTGTTGCTGGATGCGACCGTCGTCCATCACCACGATGCGGTCGGACATGGACAGCGCCTCTTCCTGGTCGTGGGTGACGAAGACAAAGGTGATGCCCAGTTGGCGCTGTAGCCGCTTCAGCTCGATCTGCATCTGCTTGCGCAGCTTGTAATCCAAGGCGCTGAGGCTTTCATCCAGCAGCAATACCTTGGGCTTGTTGACCACTGCCCGGGCGATGGCGACCCGCTGCTGCTGGCCGCCAGAGAGCTCGGCAGGCTTGCGCTGCTCGTAGCCGGACAGCTGCACCAATCCCAGCATCTCGGTGATCCTGTCCTGGATCTCACGCTCCTCCAGGCCCTGGGTGCGCAGGCCGAAGGCGATGTTGTCGTACACCGTCATATGGGGGAAGAGGGCGTAGCTTTGGAACACGGTGTTGACGTGGCGCTTCTCCGCCGGCACCTGGGTGATCACCTGGTTCTGCAGCAGCAGATCACCGGCGTCGAGCTGTTCCAGTCCGGCAATGATACGCAGCACCGTGGTTTTGCCGCAACCGGAGGGCCCCAGCAGGGTAACGAATTCGCCGTCGGCGATGGTCAGGTCAAACTGACTCAGGATGCGCTTGTTGCCGTAGCTTTTATCGACGCCCTGTAGGCGGATCACGGCATTCTGGGTGTCTTCATTCATTCTTTGGTATCGACCTGTTCGGCCCATTTTGAAGCCAATGTGAGTGCGGTGAATTCTACTCGCATGGCATTGCTTTACATAGTTTTTTGCCTTCATGTCGGCCGCATCATGCAGCCCGAAAGCGAAATTGTGGCGCAGATCAACACCGCGCAGGCCGTTGAACAAGTTTAGCGAGAGTCTGCGCCCTTGGCCGACGAAATCCTGTCTGAACCTGTCGCTCTAAGTCACGGTCGTGTCTGACCATTTTGTCCCTGTGCCAAGCAAGCTATAATGCGCCATTGCTTTTGATGTCTTGGATTGAATAGAACTACATGCAACGCACCGATCTGGTCTCCGTTTTAAAAGAGGCGTGGCAACTGACCCGTCAAGGTTTACAACCCGTGCTGGGCGCTTTCCTGGCGGCCATGGCCGTGGCCCTGCTGGTCACCTGGCTGGGACTGACCCTGGTGGCGTCCTGGTGGGACCTGGACCTGAACGACAGTGAATCGCTGATGGAGGCGATGCAGCCGCTGCAGTTGCTGTTGCTGGCGGTCATGGCACCCTTCGAGGCGGGACTTGCCTACCTGGGCTGGCGCCGAGCTACCGGTCAGGAGGCTCGCATCGGCATGGTGTTCAACGCCTGGTCGCTGGCGGCGCCGCTGGTGCTGATCGCTTTGGTGTCCAGCGTACTGGCCAACCTGGGTCTGTTCCTGCTGATCCTGCCTGGGATCTACGTGATGGCCGTGCTGAGCCAGGCCAACCTCTACTACCTGTTCCACCGCGGCTCGCCGATTAAGGCGATGATTGAGTCCGCCAAGGTGGTGCATAAGCACCTGCTGCTGGTGCTGCCGTTCTACGTGGTGATGTCACTGTTGCTGCTGGTCTCCCTGGTCCCCATGGGCCTGGGCCTGGTGATCACCATCCCGCTGTTCTTCTATGGTAAAGGGGTGCTGTTTAGAGAGCTGTTCCCCGAGTTGTCGCCGGCCGAAGAGACCCAGGCGCCGAGTCAAAGCGGTGAAAGCTTCGAGGCGTAACCATGAAAACTGGACGTGTTGGACGCTTTACCCTGTCGCTGGCGCTGGTCGCCGCTGGCTTACTGTTTATCCAGACCCAACAGGGCAGTCGTGAAGGGGCAGAGCTGAATCTGCCGCTGAAGAAGAACCCGCCGGTAAGCCATGCACCGAATTTCGCGAGCATTACCGACGTGACTGACAAGAAGGTCGCCTTCTTCGATTACCTGCGGCCGATGATCGAGGAGGAAAACCAGCGGATCCTGCTGCAGCGCTCCCTGGTGGAGGTGCTGTACGAGCGGTTGCAACAGGGCCAATCCCTGGATGAGACCGAGTTGAGCCTGTTGGGTAAGCTGGCCCAGGAATACCGGCTGGAGCTGCGCGCTGTCACCGAGCAGAGCCTGGTGGACCTGCTGGAGCGTATCGATGCCATCCCGGCGGAGATGGTGCTGGTGCAGGCTGCCAACGAGTCCGGCTGGGGTACCTCGCGCTTTGCCCTGGAGGGCAATAACTACTTCGGCCAGTGGTGCTTTACCCGCGGTTGTGGCCTGGTCCCCAACTCCCGAAGCAGTGGCCTCAACCACGAGGTGGCCCGCTTCGATTCGGCCCAGGCGTCGGTGGCCTCCTACCTGCGTAACCTCAATACCAATGCGGCCTACAAAGAGCTGCGTACCCTGCGTCGCTGGTACCGGGAAGCCAATCAACCCGTCACGGCGGAGGTGTTGATCCCCACCCTGGTGCGTTACTCCGAGCGCAAGGAGGAGTACGTGGCTGAACTGCTGCAGATGCTGGAAAACAATAAGGCGTATCTATAACCATGTGGTCTCGAGTTGTACTTTTGGGGCTGGCGCTTTTGCCGGCCCAGGCATTGGCATTGATGCTGGATTACGGCGGTTTTTACGACCGTATGCGGGTGGTCAACAAGAACGATTACCCGCTGGTGACCCTGGCGTTCTACCTCAATCACCGTGGCCAACCCGGCCCCTGCCAGATCCAAAGCGGCAGCCTTGTCCACAAGGATACGCGTCAGCCGGTGGTGATCACCCCGGATAACGAGATCCATCTGCCCTTTGATGCCCAACTGAAGACCGATAAGGCGGTGCTGGACCTGGTGGTGGAGCAGGAGGCCCAGTGCGACTTTGCCATGCAGCTGCGTTACGCCGATCCCACCCAGGCCCAGTTTGCCCAGGCTGAGCTGACCGCCCTGGTGGGCCAGTTTGATGATGTGCTCAAGCGCTTTGCCGGCTTTCCCTTTCGCTTCCTGCAGCCAGACGTGACTGGCGTGGTGATCGCCCTGGACCAACCGGAGGGCATCGAGGTGTCGCCGGCGCAGAGCCTCAACCGGGATGAACAGGGCAGGGTGGTACTGGATGCCGACAGCCTAAGCCAGCTGGAGTCCATTCGCTTTGCCGCACCGCCGCGCTGGATCAGCCCCTACATCGAACGGGATTAATCCCAATAAGCGCAATAACAAACAGCAATAAAAAACGCCGCCCCAAGGGGCGGCGTTTTTGTGCCTGGCCGATTACGGCTGGTAAACGTTGACCACTTCGATGGCCTGCTCGGCTTTATCCAGCTGCTTATCGAGCTGGATATGGCCGGAGTTGGCGACGTCGAGGAAGTCGAAGGCGGGTAGATCCGCCTCGGCAACAGAGCCCTCAAACTTGGCGTTGGGGTCGCGCTCCAGGCTGATAAAATCGAACTGCTCTCTGTCCACCATCTGCGACGGCGCAACGTTCTGCAGTGCGGTGAAGATGGTCTCGATACGACCGGGGTGCTGGCGGTCCCACTGATTCAGCATCTGCTTCACCTCCTTGCGCTTGAGGTTCTCCTGGGAGCCACACAGGTTGCAGGGGATGATGGGGAAGGCCTTGAGCTCGGCGTATTCGCTGATGTCCTTCTCGCGGCTGTAGGCCAGCGGACGGATCACCAGATTGGCACCGTCATCGGACAGCAGCTTGGGCGGCATCGCCTTGAGCTTGCCGCCATAGAACATGTTGAGGAACATGGTCTCGATGATGTCGTCGCGGTGGTGGCCCAGGGCGATCTTGGTGGCACCGATCTTCTGGGCAAAGCCATAAAGAGTGCCACGACGCAGGCGAGAACACAGCGAGCAGGTGGTCTTGCCCTCTGGGATCTTCTCCTTCACCACCGAGTAGGTGTCCTTTTCCAGGATGTGATAGGTCACGCCCAGGCTGTCCAGGTAGGCCGGCAGGATATCTTCCGGGAAGCCCGGCTGCTTCTGATCCAGGTTGACCGCCACCAGCTTGAAGTTCACCGGGGCGCGGTGTTGCAGGTTGAGCAGGATATCCAGCAGGGTGTAGCTGTCTTTACCACCGGACAGGCAGACCATCACCACGTCGCCCTCTTCGATCATCTTGTAATCTTCGATGGCACTGCCCACTTCACGGCGCAGCCGCTTCTGCAGTTTGTTAAGGCGTGTCTTCTGCTTTTGGCTCAGCTCTTCCACCCGGTTGCTCCTCACTGGCTAATACGATCAGGGGCGGCATTATTCCAGCCCCGGGCGTCAGGGTAAAGTCGCGGGCACAAAAATGGGGCCCGCAAGGGGCCCCGTTATTGGCACGGAGTTCGGCTAAAGCTCAGATCTTGATAGGAGACTCGAAGTCATCCGGCTTGTCCGCCAACAGGTCGCACTGGATCTGGTCAATGACGTGCTCGGCGGTGTTGCCAATCAGCGCCGCTGACAGGCCGGTACGACCAATGGTGCCGATCATCACAAGCTCGGTATCCAGCTCCTCCGCCAGCTCGGGGATCACATCCTCCGGCAGCCCTTCGAGCACATGACAGCGGTCGGCGGGGATCTCAAACTCCGCAGCCAGCTCCGCCACCTTGTCCTGATGGTGGCTCTTCAGGGACTCGTTGTAGGCGTGGGCATCGAAGTCCGGCAGCTCAATGGCGATATTCACCGGGGTGCCGGGGTAGCCGTTCACCAGGTGGATCTCGGCGTTGATCTTGGCCGCCAGTGCCTTGGCCTTGCGCAACAGCTTGCGGTTGAGGTTGAGGTGATCGTCGTCTTCTGCCGCCACGTTAACCGCCACCAGGATGCGACCATCGGTGGGCCACTCATCCGCCTTCACCAGCAGCACCGGCATCGGCGCTTTACGCAGCAGGTGCCAGTCGGTGGGGGTAAAGATCACCGACTTGAGCTTGTCGTGTTGATGGGTGCTTTTGATGATCAGGTTGCTTTCGCTGCGCAGGGCCTGCTCGATGATGCTTTCAAACGGCCGGTTGTGCCAGTTCACACTGGTGTCCACCTGGACACCCTGTTCCCGCAGCGGCACGGCCAGGGCCTCCAACTGGGTCTGGCGCTGCTTGATCAAGCCATTGCGCAGGTTTTCCCGGTCTTCCGCTGAGAGCAGCGAGGTCATCTCGTAGGAGAAGTCGAAGATATTGAGGGTCAAGGTCAGCTGGCCCCCGTTCTTTTTGGCCAGGAACGCGGCGCGTTCCAGCGCGGGCTGGGTTTCCCGCTCGGGATCGATCACCACCAGGATTCGTTGATACTCGCTCATAGTCCTCTCCTGTTTGCCGGGGGGCTCAGTTATGATCGTGGCAGAGCCTGCCAAAATTTCCTTGCTTGAGATCAGCTTCCTACCGCAAAGAAAAACGCCTGACCGAGGTCAGGCGTTGTTTCATCGTCCGATGCGGGCATTACCGGCCAGCTGGTTGAGCTGCTCGATGTCGGTAATGGCAATGTACTTACCCTTCACCTCAATCAGCCCCCCTTTCTGGAACCGACCCAGCAGGCGGCTGATGGTTTCGACGGTCAGCCCCAGGTAGTTGCCGATGTCGCCCCGGGTCATGGTGAGGCGATACTCCTTGCTGGAGAAGCCGCGGTTGCCGAAGCGCTCTGCCAGGTTGCTGAGGAAGGCGGCCAGGCGCTGCTCGGCGTTCTTCTTGGAGAGCAACAGGATCATCTCCTGGTCCCCCATGATCTCATTGCTCATCAGACGGAAGATCTGGTGGCGCAGTGAGGGCAGGGTGGCGGACAGCTTATCCAGGGTATCGAAGGGGATCTCACAGACCATGGAGGTCTCGAGTGCCTGCGAGAAGCTCTGATGGGTCTTGTTGTGGATGCCATCGAAGCCCACGACGTCACCGGCCAGATGGAACGCGGTGATCTGTTCCTCGCCGCTTTCGGTGATGGTGTAAGACTTGATGGAGCCGGAGCGGATGGCGTACAACGCCTTCAGGGGCTGGCCGGTTTGAAACAGCAGATCGCCCTTATGGATCGGGCGTTTACGCTCGATGATGGAGTCAAGTTTATCCAATTCACTGTTGCTCAGCGTAAACGGAATGCAGAGCTCCGACATGCTGCAGTTGTGACAGTGAATGGCGCAACCTTGGGTCATAGTGCCTTCCTTCTCGCCCGACGTTAGCGCCCGTTTCCGGGCTGCCCTTTCCTTAGATTAACACCCAATTGCAAAAGGGCTATAAAACTTGATTTAGCGCAATATATGACATTTGTGCGCCATAAGCAATCAACACAAATCCGCTAAAAATCTTGACCTTTTTGTTGTCCAACAACCGCTTAAGCTGGGTGGCTGCGGCCCCCATTGCCACCAGCGTGGGCAGGGTTCCCAGGCCGAATCCCGCCATGATCAATCCGCCCTGGACCGGGTCCGCCGCAGCCAGGGCCCAGGTCAGGGTGGAATAGACCAAGCCGCAGGGCAGCCAGCCCCACAAGGTACCCGCCAGGAACGCCTTGCCCGGGGTGTGCAGTGGCATCAGCCGTTGTGCCACCGGGGCAATCTTGTTCCACAGGGGTTTACCCGCACGCTCCAGCCACAGCAACCAGTGAGCCAGCCTGGCCACGTACAGCCCCATCAGGATGAGCATGATGCCGGCCAGCAGCTGCAGTGCACTGAGCAGGGGGTCCAAGGCAAACATCAGCACCAATGCTGAGGAGGCCGCCGCCACGGCGACCCCCATCAGGGTGTAGCTGCTGATCCGTCCCAGGTTATAGGCCAGCACAAAGGCCAGGCGCTGCTGCAATGACAGCACCCCTTGGCTGGGCAGGGCCTGGCTGAAGGCGCCGACCACGCCACCACACATCCCCAAACAGTGGGCACCGCCAAGCAGGCCCACCAGCATGGCGGCGTAGAAGTTGTAGTCGGTCACTTAGGGTCCTTGGGCGGGGTCTTATCGTCGTCGAACAGGATGGAGTAGCCCTCCCGGTCGAGGTCTTCGTACTGCCGGCTCTTGACCGACCAGAAGAACAGCGCCACCGCCAGACAGACAAAGAGGATAGCGATGGGGATCAGGATATAGATAATGCTCATCGTGGCACCTTCAAGAGTCTGAGGCTGTTGGCCACCACCACCAGCGAGCTGAGGGACATGCCGGCAGCGGCCAGGTAGGGCGGTACATGGCCGGTGACGGCCAGGGGCAGGATCAAGGCGTTATAGCCCAGGGAGATGGCCAGGTTCTGGCGGATCACCCGGTTGGTGAGCTTGGCGGTGTCGATCCCGGCCAGTACCGGAGCCAAGCGATCACCCAGCAGCACCAGGTCAGCGTGGCATTTGGCCAGGTCGGTACCGCTGCCCATGGCAACGGAGACGTTGGCACCGGCCAGTACCGGCCCATCGTTGATGCCATCACCGAACATCGCCACCACCTCACCCTGTTGCTGCTGCTCGCTGAGGTAGGCCAGCTTCTGCTCCGGGGTATGGTTGTAATGGGCATCGTCCAGGCCCAACTGCTCGGCCAGGGTAACGGCCTTGGGGTTGGGGTCACCGGACAGCATCTCGCAGCGTAAGCCGGCTTGCTTGAGGGTGGTGATGGTCTGCGCTGCATCGTCCCGTACCCGGTCGGTGAGGAAGAAGCTGGCGATCACCTGGCCATCCCGGGCCAGGTAGAGGCGATCAGCCGGCCGCTCCGGCGCATCGACAAAGCTGGGCTTACCGATCTTCAGCTCATGGCCGTCGATGATGCCGGATAGCCCTTTGCCGTTGTGCACCTTAACCTCGTTGGCCTGGAGGCGAACATCCCGATGGGGACGAAACGCCTGGGCGTAAGGGTGGGTCGAGTGGGCTTCCAGTGCGGCGGCCAGCGCCAACACCTGGGCTTCGCTCTGCTCCGGCTGCTCCAGCACCACCCGCTCCAGGCTGATCTTGCCTTCGGTCAGGGTGCCGGTCTTATCAAACAGCAGGGTGCTGATCTTGGGCAGTGCCTCAAGCACCCGGGCGCTTTTCACCAGCAGGCCCTGCTGCTGCAATCGATTGGTGCCGCAGGTGAGTGCCGCCGGGGTGGCCAGGGCCAGGGCGCAGGGGCAAGTTGCCACCAGCACCGACAGGGTGATCCAGAAGGCGTCTTCCGGTGCCAACTGCATCCAGGCCAGGTAGGTCATCAGGGCAATGAGCAATATACCGGGGACAAAGTAGCCGGCAACCCGATCGGCAAACTGGGCGATCTGGGGCTTGTTGGCCACCGCCGCCTCCTGCAGCCGCATCAGGGTGTGCAAGCGTTGCTGTGCCCCGACTTGCACCACTTCCAGCTCCAGGGTCTGGTCCAGGTTGACGGTACCGGCATAGAGCTCGGCCCCTTCGCCCTTGGTTACCGGCTCCTGTTCGCCGGTGAGCATCGACTCGTTGACCTGGCTTTGGCCTTCAACCACCCGCCCATCCACCGGAATGCGCTCACCCGCCAGGACGCGACAGCGCTGACCGATCTTGAGGCTGCGCGCCGCCACCTGGGTTACCTCTCCCTGTTGCACCAGCCAGGCGGTGGCCGGTACCAGCTTCTGCAGGTTGGAGGCACTCTCCGAGGCCTTGCGTCGGGCCCGTTGTTCGAACAGTCGACCCAGCAGCAGGAAGAAGGTGAACATGGAGATGGATTCGAAGAACACCTCGCCGGTGCCTTTCACCGTCGCCACGCAGCTGGCCACGTAGGCCAGCAGGATGGCGATGGAGACCGGCACGTCCATGTTGACCCGCAGGCTCATCAGGGCGCGCAGGGCACTGAAATAGAATGGCTGTGCCGAGTAGAGCACTACCGGGGTTGCAAAGATCAGGCTGACCCAGCGAAAGTAGTCGCGAAACTCGGTTTCCAGGTCATAGAAGTAGCCGGTGTAGAGGGCAACGGCGAGCATCATCACCTGCATGGTGGCCAGGCCCGCCAGGCCCACCCGCAGCAAAAACGCCTGGCTCTCCTTGGCGTTCTTGGTCTCTTGGGCATCCACCTGGAAGGGGGCAGCCTGGTAGCCGATGCTGGCCATGGCGGCGAGCAGATCCGACAGCTTTTGTTGGCTGCCATCCCAGCGCAGGATAGCGCGCTGGGTGGTGGTGTTGACGCTGATGTTGGCGACACCGGGCAAACGGGCCAGGTGCTTTTCAATCAGCCAGGCACAAGCGGCGCAACTGATCCCCTCAATGGAGAGCATCACCTCTTTCAGATCGCCCTTGGCGGCGACGAACTCCTGCTGCACCTCGTCCAGGTCGTAGGCGACCAGTGACGCCAGTTGCGGCGGGATCGCTTGCTGCTGGCCGGTCTCGGTGCGGTAGCGGTAATAATCGGTGAGACCCGCCGCCATGATGGCATCGGCCACCGCAGCGCAGCCGGGGCAGCACATCGCCTTGGCTTCGCCGTCAACGGTGGCGACAAAGTGGCTGCCCTCAGGAATGGGCTCGGCGCAGTGGAAACAGAGCGCGGCTTGCATGCGTGCTCCTTACTGCAACCAAAGGGTGTCTTCGGAGGGCAGGGTGAGTCGCCCCTGCAGGCGCCAGCTCTGATCAAAAGCGTCGATCTGCACCAGCCAGTTGCCGGTCAGGTCTTCTTCCCGCTGCAGGCGATAGATGCCGTGACCATCCTGGGTCAGCATGGTGACAAAGTCCCGCTCCGCCAGGGTAGCGTGGTGGAACTCCAGCTCAATGGCGGTACCGAGGGGATCACCGCCGTGTTGGCGGATGCGGATCTCGCCGTCAACCACGTCGACGGAGAAGCTGAGGCCAAGGTTCTTGGCGGCTCGGATACGGGAGAGATCCTGGTTGATGCCTTTGCCTTCCTTGTAGTAATCCTCAGACACCATGGAAAAGGGCGTGGTGGACGCCATGTAGAAGGTCGCCACCGATTTGATGACGGCGTACATGGGCAGGAGAATCAGGAACCAGGGCCAAAACTGCTTATACCATGGTTGTGGAGTCATTCTTTTTGTACCTTCCGTTGGGAGCAGTGTCTCATTCTACTTTGCGCTGTGATTGAGATCTATCTGGGGGCCGGTTGTGGCGGTCTGCTTGGCCACTTGTTGTACGAAATGCAACCACCCGCTAGTGCAACCCACCCGCTGCAGCGCTCGAACGTCGATTCTGCGCCGAAAAACAATAAGGCCCCGCAACAGCGGGGCCTTACAGAGAGTGTTTCGATAGCGAAACCGGCGATCAGTCGTTGCTGAGGCTGTAGACGTAGCTGCTGATCAGGTGAACCTTGTCCTCACCGAGGATGTCCTTCCAGGCCGGCATTACACCGCTGCGCCCGTTGATGATGGACTCGGCCACCGCACCACGGCTGCCGCCGTAGAGCCAGTTGCCGTCCTTCAGGTTCGGCGCGCCCAGCAGTTGGTTACCTTCACCGCCCATACCGTGACAAGCGAAACAGCCCTTCATGTAGCTGCCCTGGCCACGCACTGCAGCCTCCTTGTCGTGATCCCGGTTGGACAGGCTCAGCACGTACTCCACCAGGTCCGGCACCTCTTCGTCGGCGATCGGCAGGCCACCCTTGGGCGGCATAAAGCCGTTACGGCCGTTCATCAGGGTCAGCTTGATGGTGGCGGCATCGCCGCCGTACATCCAGGCGCCGTCGGTCAGGTCAGGGAAGCCCTTACCGCCCTTGGCGTCGGAGCCGTGGCACTGGGAACAGTTCTGCAGGAACAGGCGCTGGCCAATCTTCTTCGCTTCCTCGTCCAGCGCCAGATCCTCAATGGACTGGGCGGCGTAGGCGGCGAAGATGGGGCCAAACTGGGCGTCGGCCTGGGCCACTTCCCGGTCGTACTGAACCAGCATGGTGGCGCCGTCGCCCTTGGCCGCTTCGGCCGCAACGCGAGACTCCTCCAGGTTTAACACCTGCTTGTTGGCAGAGGTCCAGTTCAACAGCCCGGCGAAGTTGCCCATACCGGGATAGAGCGCCAGGTAGCCAACACCAAACACAATGGTGATGACGAACATGTAGCTCCACCACTTGGGTAGCGGGTTGTTGATCTCTTCAATGCCATCGAAGACGTGTCCCATCGACTCGCCTTCCTCTTTGCCCATCTTGTCCTTCTGACACCAGATCAGCAGGGCCCAACTGCCCGCCAGCACGGCAACAACGCAGAAGATGACGATGATGCTTAGAATGGTACTCATCCGTGTTTACTCCTTTACGGCGTCCTTTGCCTTTTCATCGTCTGCGAACACCAGGTTGGCGGCCTCATCAAACGACTTCTTGCGTCGTTTGGAGTAGGCCCAACCGATGATGCCAAACATGCATACCATCAACACGATGGTGTAGATGCCATGAAAGGTTCCGTAATCCATAGTTCAATCCTTATTTGAGCGCAGTGCCCAAAACCTGCAGGTAAGCGATCAGGGCATCCATCTCGGTCTTACCCACCACGCTTTCGGCGTCTTTCTTGATCGCTTCGTCGTCACCATAAGGTACGCCGAAGTTGTCACGGAAGATCGTCAGCTTGCGCACGGTGTGCTTGCCATCGAGCACGTTGTCCTCAAGCCAGGGGAAGCCCGGCATGTTGGACTCCGGCACAACGGCACGGGGATCGATCAGGTGAACCCGGTGCCACTCGTCGGAGTAGCGACCGCCGACCCGGGCCAGGTCCGGACCGGTACGCTTGGAGCCCCACAGGAAGGGGTGTTCCCAAACGCTTTCACCGGCCACGGAGTAGTGACCGTAGCGCTCGGTTTCAGCACGGAAGGGACGGATCATCTGGCTGTGGCAGTTGGCACAACCTTCGCGGATGTAGATATCACGGCCTTCCATCTGCAGCGCGGTGTAGGGCTTGAGGCCATCCACCGGCTGAGTGGTTTCGTCCTGGTAGATCAGCGGAACAATCTCAGCGATGCCACCAAAGCTGATGGCGATCACGGTGAAGATCGCCAGCAGACCGACGTTCTTTTCTACGATTTCGTGGGAGAATTTCATCCTGTCTGCTCCTTATGCGGCCTGAGGAGCGGGCTCTTCCGCCACGCTGGTTTTTGGTGCTGTGATGGTGCGATAGACGTTGTAGGCCATCAGGAACATCCCCAGCAGGAAGAAGCAGCCACCGATAAAGCGCACGAAGTAGAACGGGTAGGACGCAGACAGCGCTTCAACGAAGCTGTAGGTCAGGGTGCCGTCGGCATTCACCGCGCGCCACATCAGACCCTGCATCACACCGGAGATCCACATCGCCACGATGTACAGTACGGTACCGATGGTGGCCAACCAGAAGTGGGCGTTGATCAGCTTGATGGAGTACATCTGCTTCTGACCGAACAGGATCGGGATCAGGTGGTAAAGCGAACCGATGGAGACCATGGCTACCCAACCCAGGGCACCGGAGTGCACGTGACCAACAGTCCAGTCGGTGTAGTGGGACAGCGCGTTTACAGTCTTGATGGACATCATCGGGCCTTCGAAGGTGGACATACCGTAGAAGGAGAGGGAGACCACCAGGAAGCGCAGGATCGGGTCGGTACGCAGCTTATGCCAGGCACCGGACAGGGTCATGATGCCGTTAATCATGCCACCCCAGGAGGGGGCAAACAGCACCAATGACATCACCATCCCCAGCGACTGGGTCCAGTCGGGCAGGGCGGTGTAATGCAGGTGGTGCGGCCCGGCCCAGATGTAGAGGGAGATCAGGGCCCAGAAGTGGACGATGGAGAGGCGGTAGGAGTACACCGGCCGCTCGGCCTGTTTCGGCACAAAGTAGTACATCATCCCAAGGAAGCCTGCCGTTAGCAGGAAGCCCACCGCGTTATGCCCATACCACCATTGCACCATGGCATCCACGGCCCCGGCATAGATGGAATAGGACTTCCACATGTGCACCGGAACGGACATGGAGTTGACGATGTGCAGCACCGCCACGGTGATGATAAAGGCACCGAAGAACCAGTTGGCCACGTAGATGTGGCTGGTTTTACGCTTGATGATGGTGCCAAAGAACACCAGCGCGTAACTGACCCACACCACCGTAATGGCGATCTTAATGGGCCACTCCAGCTCGGCGTATTCCTTACTGGTGCTGATCCCCAGCGGCAGGGTAATGGCGGCAGCCAGAATGATCGCCTGCCAACCCCAGAAGGTGAAGCCAGCCAGCTTGTCGGAGAACAGCCGGGTCTGACAGGTCCGCTGTACCACGTAGTAAGAGGTGGCAAACAGCGCACTGGTGCCAAAGGCAAAGATCACGGCGTTGGTGTGTAGCGGACGGAGGCGGCTGTAAGTCAGCCAAGGGGTGTCGAAGTTCAAGGCGGGCCAGATCAGCTGGGCGGCGATCAACACCCCCACAGCCATGCCGACGATGCCCCAAACCACGGTCATAACGGCAAACTGGCGGACAACCTTGTAGTTGTAGTCAGCAGGCCCTTGAGAGGTTAGGTTCATAGTGTGCTTCCACTGCATTTTTGCTTTTTGTCACAGGGGCATCAACGTACACTGGGTACGGGATCACCCCGCCTGAAACGTGATACGCATCAAGGCACCGCCATGATACTTGAAGCCCATCAAAAAACCCAACCAAAAGGCCAACTGGATCTTTGATCCGGATCAAACCTTTGTGAAAGGGTTTGTGATGGGTCAAAAAACTCAATTGCTGAAAGATCAATAAGATGAGAAAAGCCCTCCTGCTGACTGCCGCGTTCGCTGTCACCGCCTGCCAACCCGATCTCACTCAAAAGGCCGAGCTCGCTGAGAAGGCTGAGCACCAACCAAATGGTAAAGCAGCAACGGGCCTGTGTGATTTTTACCAGGGTCCCTGTCCGGGCAGCGCCGATGGCAGCCTGGTAATGACTCCGGCCCACGCCCCCAGCGAACGGCCACTGTCATTGTCGCTCAATCTGCCGGACGGTGAGCAGGTGCAAAGTGCCCGTATCGAGGGCCGCGACATGTTTATGGGGGTGATCCCGGTGCGCTTCGATGACAGTGGCGAGGCGGAGGTGATCTACGGCAGCTGTGCCTCGGGTTACATGGTGTGGCGCCTCTGGGTGACCAGCGAAGATAAAGACGGCACCGAGATCACCCGCTATTTCGATTGGCTGGCGGACAGCACCAAGCCAGCGTCTTAATCGTTACCTCTGGCAGCGGCCAACGGCTGGTAGCGATAACATTGAGTAGTGCTAATGTGACTTCTCTCTGTTGCCCAATCCTTATCGTCCCAACCTCTTAAATGCCGGCACCGTCCTGGTGCAATCCGCTAAGACTGCGCAATCAACAGACTCTTCAATTCCTAACAAGCAGACAAGGCAATAGTGCAGGCCTGCTTTTGACACTCCGGCTACAAAACGCATAAAAACAGCGACTTATTGGAACTCGTGCCTTGTTGCCAGTGTTATTAAATTCCTTCTGGGCTGTCTGATAATTCGTCAAATGTTGCCGATAGGTTGCACTGCCCCATAGTGGCTGCTAGGTTGGCCACAGTGGTGCAAAGTTAACGCTAACATTCTAGGTGCAGTGGTGTTGGTGTGAAGCAGTAAGGGAACCACGGACACTAATAAGAACCCGGAGGATCAATGAAGATCGCAACCAAGCCGACTGCCCTGGCCATCGCTGTTGCCTCTACCTTGAGCTACGCCCCCGTAGCGGTGCAGGCCGAAGAAGAGCAAGCAGAAAACCCTGAAGTGATTGAGGTCCGCGGTATCCGCGGCAGTCTGTCACGAGCACAAGACATCAAACGCAGCTCTGACGGGGTGGTGGATGCCATCTCGGCGGAGGACATCGGTAAATTCCCCGACACCAACCTGGCGGAGTCGCTGCAGCGGATCACCGGTGTCTCCATCGACCGTAAGAACGGCGAAGGCAACCAGATCACCGTACGGGGTTTTGGCCCCAGCTTTAACCTGGTCACCCTCAATGGCCGCTCCATGCCGTTTGCCGACTCTCCAAAGCAGGAGGGGGCGGGCGGCACACAAAATCGCAGCTTCAACTTTGAGCAGATCGCCTCTGAATCCGTCAGCGGTGTGAATGTCTACAAGACCGGCAAGGCCAACATCGCCTCAGGCGGTATCGGTGCCACGGTGGACATCACCACCGCCAAACCCTTTGATTACGATGGCTTCAAGTCCGCCTTCAGCCTGAAAGGGATCCACGACTCCACGGTGGAGCAGGGTGATGACATCACCCCGGAGATCAGCGGCATGATCTCCTCCACCTTCCTGGATAATCGCTTGGGTGTTTTGGCGGCTTACTCCTACTCCGGCCGTGACAGCCGTCAGGAGATCATCGCCACCGACGGCTGGCTGTCGCAAACCGAGAACTGCGAGCTGGGCTTTACCACCAGCCTCTGTCAGGGCGGCAATGTTATCGACGACAGCGCCAACACCAACCGCTATGGCACCATCTGGCTGCCTCAGAACTACAACATGGACGTCAGTAACCATGAACGGGTTCGCCAAAACGCCCAGCTGGTGCTGCAGTTTGCCCCGACCGACAACCTGGTCGCCTCGGTGGACTACTTCTACAGCGAATATGAAGACACCATCGAGCGCTACCAGACCGCGCACTGGTTTGGGAACTGGGTGACTGGCGCCACCGATCAGAACGGCACCATCACCCGCATCGTTAACGGCGCCGGTGGTACTGACTTTATCGGCTACTACGATGAGCCCCGCACCGAGAACGATTCCGTCGGCTTGAACCTGGACTGGACCATCAACGACGCCTGGAGTGTGCGGCTCGATTACCATCACTCTGTCTCCCACGCTCAGCCGGATGGCAACCTCAGTGAGCAATCGATCCTGCTGACCAACGCCGACTTCTTCTGTGCCACCTACGAGCAGTGCTATGCCGGCCAGTTCACCGTGGATTATGGCCAGGGTACCGATCTGCCGGTGCTCAATGACCCGGCGCAGTGGGCGGCGGCAGGCTTTGATGGCTATGTGCACTACCTCTACGACGGCGCGGTGAAAACCCAGGATCCCTACGAGCTGGCCAGCATCGGCGGCAACCTGGTGATCGGCCGAGGTAACGAGGTGGAGAACACCATCGACCAGCTCAAGCTGGACTTTACCTGGGAAAACCTGGGCGGCGGCATGCTGGCCAGCGTCGACTTCGGTGCCAGCTACGTGGATTTCCAGTACGACACCACCTGGCGGATGAACATGACCACCCTGGGCCGTGCCTGGAACCCCAGCGTGGATCAGCTCAACCTGGTGGGTCGTGGTGACGTCGGCGGCGACTTCTCCGGCAGCAGCTCGCTATTTCCCTATTTTGTCGAGTTCGATGTCGGCAGCATGTACAACCAGATCCGCGATGAGTACGGCTTTACCTTCAATCCGGAGGTGTACAACAGCGTCAACGAGGAGACCACCGCGGCCTATGTGATGGCCAACCTGCAGGCGGACCTGTTGGATATGCCGCTGAACATCGTCGCCGGTCTGCGCTATGAGACCACCGACGTAACCGGTGAAACCCGTCAGGTGACCCCCTATGCCCTGCGCTACGAGAGCTTGACCGAGTTGCGCCCGCAGTTCGATGCGGAGCCGGTGTTCGGTGCCTCGTCTCTGGAGGGGGATTACGACTACCTGCTGCCCTCGCTGGATATCAGCTGGGAGGCGGTGGATGATCTGCTGCTGCGCTTCTCTGCCGGCCGCAGCCTGACCCGGACCGATCTGACCGCACTGCGTCCAGCAGTGAGCATCGCCAACTCCCGTCCGTCCGGCCCGTACCTGGCCTACCAGGGCAACGCCAACCTCAAGCCCTACGTCTCTGACAACTTGGACTTGTCGGTGGAGTGGTATTACGCCCCGGCCAGCTATGCGGCTGTCAGCTACTTCCATAAGTGGGTAGACAACTACATCTCCAACGAGACCACCACGGGCCTGCTCTACAACGCTGATGGCGTGGCCTATACCGATCCCTCCCAGGGTGACCTGGTTCCGGATGGCTCCAACGCCAATGGCTGTCCGGAGTCCGGTCTGGACGACCCCATCTGTGATGGCACCGTTGTGCCCAACTCGCCGGACATCACCTGGCAGATCACCACGCCGGTGAACAAGGAGTCTGCCGAGGTGTACGGGGTGGAACTGGCACTGCAGCATATGTTTGCCGATACCGGCTTCGGTGTTCAGGCCAACTACACCCTGGTGGATGGTGACGTGGACTACGACGTGGACAGCGTCGAGGAGCAAAACGCCCTGACTGGCTTGAGCGATTCCGCCAACCTGGTGGCCTTCTACGACAAGCACGGTTTCCAGGTGCGGTTGGCCTACAACTGGCGGGACAAGTTCCTGGCCGCCACCGACCAGCTGCGTGCTCCGAATGAGCCGGTGTTTACCGAGGAGTACGGCCAGCTGGATGCCAACGTCAGCTATGACATCACCGAGCACTTCACCGTGTTCCTGGAGGGTCTCAACCTGACCGACGAAACCTTCCGTCAGCACGGCCGCTACGAGAACCAGTTGGTGAGCGCGCAAACCTTCGGGCCGCGTTACACCTTCGGGGTACGCGCTACCTTCTAACGGCCAACTGGCTCAAAATGACAAAGCGCCAGCACCCATGTGCTGGCGCTTTTATCATTCTTTCGTTGACTGATTCCGTTGTCCGCGACAGACAAGAACTGCATAGCCAAATCCAAGCACCGCCAACACCAACACCAGGTGCTGCTCTGCACCAGAGTCGGCAAAGCCAGGCTCAGAGGCCAGCGTATAAAAGCTGGCGTTGATGGCGGCGTGCACCATGGCAACGCTCCAAAGATCCCCACGACTCCACCACCAAAGCGCACAAAGCAAACCATTGGCGCCGATCAGCAACAGCAAAAGCCAACCGGCCTGAGTCCCCAGTAAGGCAAACTTTGGCAGGTGCCAACCAGTCCAGATAACACCTGTGAAAATAAGCGCTTTAGCCGGTGTACTGGCTTGGCCGAAGTAGCGCAGCAGCCAGTGGCGCCAGCCTATCTCCTCCCACAGGGCGACCAGAAATAGCTGAGTCAGCCAAGTTTGCGTCAACAGCCAAAACCAATGGCTGTCGGCTGTCTGGCCGCCACAGCCAGACCCAATCCGGCGCAGAGGGGCAAACTGAGCAGAGAGAGCCAGGTCGCGCGGTTGCACTGAACTAAAGCTGAAAGCGAGAAGCCGGAAAGGGGAGTGAGCAGGGCTGCCAGGGTGGGGCCCAGTGCCACCAGTAGGGTGGTCACATGATTTGGTAATCCAAGCAGGCTGCCGCCAGCCCAGGCCAGCCAGCTGGCCCCGAAGGCGATGAGGCAAAACCTTGTTGGCGGGCGAGCGCCGAAGGGGAGGCGCATAAGACATTCCTTGATGGCGACAGGTTGATCCTAAGTCACCATCATGAATTGGCCTCAAGCCTTTGTAAAACAACCTAGTCTTTGTACAAAGCTACTGAGCCAGTGAGACCTGGGCATGCTGCCAGTTAGGCTGATCAATCTCCGCCAGCCAGCGCTTGAGGATCTCAGGTTGCGCTTCCACCCGGCTGTCGCCCCAGTAGCCTGAAGCATAAGGCGGTGCCCACAGGCCCTGGTCGTCCCAGCGTACGTTGATGTAAGCCACGGCACGGATCTGGGCCTGGTGCTCGGCGATATAGTCAAAGAAAGGCTGGTACCACAACTGCCAGATCTGCTCGGCACTGAGCGTATGGTTTGCCTTAGCAGCGGGTCCGTCGATTACCGGGCCAATGTTGGCACGGGTGAGCTCACGCAGATCAAAGCCCTGTGGGGCTGACTCGGCAATCATCACCGGCTTGTTCCGTGCCGCGGCAAAGGTCAGTAGCTCGTCCGCCAGGGCACGTTGGCTGGAGCTGCCGCCAAAGCCCTGTTGTTCCGGGGGCAGGAACCAGGACAGGCCGACCCAATCCACCACATCGTTGCCGGGGTACCAGCCATCCACCGCCTGGAAGCCGCCGTCGATCACCTCATCCGCCGGCGAGCTACTGCCTTGCCAGACGATATCCACGTTGTCAGCCTGGGCGCGAACCCCAATCGCAATACGGCGAAAGGCCGCTTTGTAACGTTCCTGGTTGGCATAACCAAGGTTCCAGCTGCCATCAAACTCGTAGCCAATGCGCAGCAGCACGGGCGAGGGGTGTTGAGCGATAAAGCGGCCGAGCTTGTCGATCTCAGCATCAAAATCCCCTCGGTCGATCTGCGCCAGGCCATCAGCCAGGTTGCCTTCATCCAGGCTCAAGCCCAGGGAGAGAAGTGAGCCGGGATACTGTTGAGACGTGATATAGGCGTTGGTTTGACCACCGCCCCAGTCGGCAAAGGCCTGGACGCCCTGTTCCTCGTTATCCCATCCCAGGCCGCCAAACACCTGGTTGTTGGCATCGCGCAGGGCATAGAAATTCAGATAGGTGGTGACTCCGCCGGGCATTGGGCAGCAGTTGCTGCCGCTATAGCCGGTAAGCGCATCCCAGTCTTGGCCTACCAGTAACCAGCGCTTACCCGGCTCCGGCATGGCTTTAAGTGGGACGTTTGGCTCTGCAGTGACGGTACAGGCGGCTTGAAAAAGCAATGCACTTAACAGCAGGGCACTCAACAGCAAGGCGCTTAATCGCAAGGCGGGGGTCTTCATGCCAATCCCCGCTGCTCCACCACCTCTTCGGTAGAAAAGCGATAGCGCATGTTGCAGTAGACGCAGACATCGGTGATGTCTTCTGGGGTACCCGCCGGTGCCGCTCGATAGTTGGTGGAGCTGCGATGTTGCTGGACCGGCTGTACCCGGTGCCAGGTGTGGCCGTGCAGCAGAACCAGGGTGCCGCGTTTTGGTCGCAGGGTCACCTGATCGGCAAAGTCTTGATCCGTGGGTCCGGCTGGGAGCTCACCCCGTCGATGGGAACCTGGCACCACCTGGGTGTAACCGCCGATGGCGTCGGTAATATCCGCGGTATAGACCAGACGATTGAGGTTAAAGTGCGCCTGGTCCTCCGGCGGGCAGTCCTGGTGCCAGGCCTGTCCCTTGCTCCCCGGCGGTGACCACATCACCATGCAGTATTGTGGGCCCCAACCCGACCCCAATATCGCCTCGGTCAGCTGGCTCAGACGCGGATCCTGACCCACCTCATCAAACAACTCCTGGCCCTCTCGCAAAGGGAACCAGGGCACCACTTCGACGTCAGATTTGTCCAGGAACTCTTGGTTAAACAGCACCTCTGGCCCGGCGTTAAAGTGTGTTTGGATGGCGCTGTCATAGCGGGCCATCAACTGGGGATCAAAGAAGTTCTCGATTACCAGGTAGCCCTGCTGCCAGAATCGTTTTGCCAATGCGTGATAATCCATGATCTTTCAGTCCTGTTTGCCTTGCCGGTCCAGTTGCTCATGCTGCACCCAGATGGCTGGGTTATGGATCTGCTCTAGCCAGCGCTGGCGGATCTCAGGGTTGGCCTGAACCCGACTGTCCCCCCAGTTGCCTTGTTGGCAATGCTGATCTCCTACTCGCAGCCCCTCGTCGCAGCGCCACATCGGTTGTGTTTCCCAGTGGGTATTGATGTAAGCCACCGCCCGAATGACGTCCTGGTTGGCGTAGATAAAGTCAAAGAAGGGCTGGTACCAGGCGTCCCAGATCTGCTGACCACTGAATGGGCGTTGCTGATTAAAGTGGATGTAGCTGCGGGTCTGAGCGCCGGTTCGATATGCCTGGGGCGCGGCTTCGGCGATCATCACCGGTTTGTCCCGCTCCCTGGCAAACGCCAGGATCTTCTCCTGAATGGCGGCGGGGTGATCCGGCGGCACAAAATCCCATTGACTCAAATCGCGATAGAACACCGACAGCGAGACCCAATCCACCACATCGTCTCCAGGATACCACTGGCTTAGATGCTCAGCCCGCCGGTGGTCGTATTGCGTCAGTACCTGGTCGCCCTCGGTGGGATCGGGCCAGGCCGCGGATTGCCATACGGTCACCACGTTGTCGGCGCCCGCCTGCTCCAGACGTTGATGCAAAAGACGGAACACCGCGGTGTAGCTGTCAGGTTCGTAGCAGTTCCACAAGCCATCAAATTCGTAGCCGATGCGCAGAAAAACCGGTCTTGGTGCCAAATCCTTGAGGTAGCTGACCAGGAAACCCACCGAGGTATCGTAACTGCCGTCGAGGATCCGTTGGGCATGGTCGACATCGTTGCAGCGGTCGAACGCCAGGCCAACGGCGAGTGCAGCGTTGGGGTGGGCCGATAGGGTTTGGCCAAAGTTGACGGTGCCGCTGCCAAAGTCGATAGCGTTGAGCAGGGTAGGGAAGCTTTGCTCCGGGTGCTCGTGCTTGAGGAAGGCATAGAGTGTCACGCCTTCCAGTGGGTCTTCCGGCATCGCTTCGGCGTACTTGGCGATGGTGTCGGAGTCCTGGCCAACGAACAGTAGGATCTTATCGTCCTGGGGGAGCAGGGGCGCTGCCATGGTGAGGCAGGGAATCAGCATCAGCATGGCGATGGCGTTCAATAGCCGTCGCCTGGTGTTGAGCTTGAAGGGTCTGGATTCGTTCACTGTCCGGTTCATGGCTCTTCACTGGGGTCACTCTGTGCGCCCTCTGTCCGCGGCGAGTTTGTGTTGGCGAACTAGCGTTGGCGCACTTGTGTTGGTCAAGGTGTGTTATCGCTATCATTGAGCAAAAAATTAGCAATGGCCCGGGCCGCTGTCAATGAATTGTTATTCGAGTTAACTCAAGGTTTCACCTTTTCCTTGATCCCCTCGCTGAGGGCGTGCCAAGTTAATGATAGCGATAACACCATTGGCGATATCATCAGTGCCGAAAACATCAATAGCGATGACACCGGTGGTGGCAACAAACGATAACAACGAGAAGCGACAATGAATGGACGGCTGGGCTACATCCTCTACCTCTCCCTGGTGGTGTCACTGGGCGGGTTTGTTTTTGGCTTTGATGCCTCGGTGATCTCCGGTGCCGTGGGCTTCGTCACCGCGGAGTTTTCCCTAACGCCTTTGACCCAAGGCCTGGTGGTGGGAGCGCCGACCCTGGGGGCGGTGATCTCCACGGTAGCCTCAGGTGCTTTGACCGATTGCTATGGTCGCAAGCGGATGCTGATTGCCATTGCCGCCCTGTACGTGGTGTCTGCGATGTTCTCTGCCTGGGCTTGGAACGTTCAGGTGTTGATCCTGGCACGCTTCATTGGCGGATTAGCCTTTGCCTCACTGGTATTGGCGCCGATGTACATCGGCGAGATCGCCCCCAGTGCCTGGCGCGGTAAGCTGATCGCCATCAACCAACTTAATATCGTTCTGGGCTTCTCCGCGGCCTACTTTGCCAACTACCTATTACTGCAGCTGGCGGACCAGCCACCGGCCTGGTTACCGGGCTTAGCCGAGGCGCCGTGGCGTTGGATGCTGGGGTTGGAGTTGCTGCCGGCCGTGCTGTTCCTGCTGCTGCTGTTTCGCATACCTGAAAGCCCTCGCTGGCTCTATACCTTAGGTCGCAAAGAGGAGGCTGAGGCGGTGCTGAATCGGTTGATGCCAGCGGATGAGGTGCAGCCCACCTTGGCCGGCTATCAGCAAGGCTGTTGTGCACCCCAGGGCTTGCGTCAGCGTTATCAGCAGCTGTTCAGTCCCAAGATTCGCTTTGTTTTGTTGCTGGGAATATTGGCGGGCATTACCCAACAGATCACCGGGGTCAATGCCATCTACTTCTATGCGCCGATGATCTTTGAGCAAAGCGGTGTGGGCACCGATGCGGCCTTTGCCCAGGCGGTGTGGATCGGCATCGTCAATGTGGTGTTTACCCTGGTCGCCATGTTGTGCATCGACCGTTGGGGCCGCCGACCACTGATGTTGAGCGGTCTGGTCCTGGTCGCCCTCAGCATGGCGCTGTGTGTTTACGGCTTTTCACAAGCCACTTTCAGTTTGACGACGCAGTCCCTACCGGCACTGGCAGAGATCGCGCCAGCGCAACAATTTACCCCCTTGCTGGGCGAGGTATTCCATTCGGATCTCGAGTTTAAGCGGGCGCTTGAACAGGTGTTGACGCCTCAGCAGGTGATAGAACACTCGGCGCTGTTGCTGCAACAGGCTACCACCATCAACGCGGCGCTGATCCTTACCGGGGTGCTGGGCTTTGTGGCGGCCTTTGCCATCTCATTAGGGCCGGTGATGTGGGTGCTGCTGGCGGAGATCTTCCCTAACCGTATTCGCGGTGTGGCGATTGGATTTGTCGGCTTAATCAACAGTGGTGTCAGCTTCCTGGTTCAGTTGCTGTTCCCCTGGCAACTGGATAACTTGGGAACCTCGGTGACCTTTGCCATCTACGGCGGCTTTGCGGTCATCGGCGGGATGCTATTCTATCGCTATCTGCCCGAGACCAAGGGGCAGAGCCTGGAACAGCTGGAACGGACGCTGGAGCGGCGCAAGCCTGAGGGCACGGAGCCCATGCAAGGAAGAGTGCATTATGGCAAGTAAGGGAGCAGGACAACAGTCAGGGACAATCCGCTGGGGGATCCTCGGTTGCGGCCGCATCGCCCATACCTTTGCCCAGGACATGGCGTGGGTAGAGGGCAGTGAGATCCTGGCCGCGGCCGCCAGGCAGGGTGACTCGGCACAGGCTTTCGCCCAGCAATACGGCATTCCCGTCAGCTACCAGGGCTACGATGCGCTATGTCAGGATCCCGAGATCGATGCCATCTACGTCGCCACCCCGCACAGCCATCATCTGCACCACGCCGAACAAGCCCTGGCAGCGGGCAAAGCGGTATTGTGTGAAAAGCCCCTGACAGTGAACCTGTCGCAGAGTCAGACCTTAATTCAAGCCGTTAAGAGTCACCAAGGCTATCTGATGGAGGGGATGTGGACTTACTTTCTGCCCGCCATACAACAAGCCAAGCAGTGGGTAGAGCAGGGGCGTATTGGCCGGCTGCTGCAGATCAAAGCAGACTTCGGCTATCCCATGATTTATGACCCGCAAGGTCGTGCCTATAATCCGCAGCTAGGTGGTGGCGCGGTGCTGGATATGGGGATCTATCCCCTTGCCCTGGCCTGGCTCTTCTGCCCCGAGATGCCGGAGACCATTCACCAGCTGCAACACCACGCCGCAACCGGGGTAGAGGATGAGCTGCTTTGCCTGTTGCGCTTCCCTCAATACCAGGTCGATGCCGTACTGGGCACCTCCTTTCGCGCCAAACTGCCCAACGTCGCTTACTTGATAGGGGATAAAGGGCAGATCGCCATCGAGGATTTTTGGCGTGCACCAAGATGCGCCCTGTACCACCAGGACGAACTGGTTGAGCAGTTCGAGGATGGGCGCCAAGGCAGCGGCTTTGAGTTTCAGATCGCCGCGGTGAATCGGGACCTGTGTGAAGGGCGGCTAGAGAATCGTACCGTGCCTCACCAGACCAGCCTGGCGCTGGCTCAACTGATGGACCGGCTGCTCAACCGGCCAGCGGCAAGCTAAGCCTCTTTCCTTCTCCGGTAGTTATCCAAACCCAGCCCGGTTGAGCCATTTCACTTTAAGCCAGTTAATTTAAGCCAGTTAAAAAAAGCCCGATGATTCCTCCTTCTGGAACCAACGGGCTTTTTGTTTCGTGCGCTTTTGTTGAACCAGTTTAGGCAACCTGGCTTTGCTGCTCGCGGTAGTCCTTGGGGGTCATCCCCAGGTCCTTCTTGAACACGTTATAGAGGTACTGCACCGAGGGGTAGCCGGACAGCCGGGCGATCTCCGCCGTGGCCAGCTTGCCCTCATCGAGCAGTGACTTGGCGCGCTCCAGTCGAGTGTGGTGCAGGGCAAAATGGATGGAATGGCCGCACACCGCCTTAAAGCGCCGCTCCAGGTTGGAGCGGGATATCCCGACAAAGTCGCAGACCTGCTCACTCTTCACTCCTTTACAGGCGTGATGGCGGATATAGTGCAGCGCCTGCATCACGTAGGGGTCCGACAGCGGCTGGTAATCGCTGGAGGCGCGCTCGAGCACCGCATCGGGCCCGACCAGGGGATGATCCTTGGCCAGCGGTAGCCCCTGCATCTGGCGGTGCAGCATACGAGCAGCGAGGTAGCCCATCTGTTGGCAGCCCTGGCGCACACTGGAGAGCGGGGTACGGACCAGGGATTGCACCATCTCCTCGTCATCGATGCCGATGATCGCGATCTGCTCCGGCACCAGCAGGTTGAGTCGTTCGCACAGTTGCAGCAGGTGACGGGCCCGGGCATCGGTGACCGCCAGTACGCCGGTGCCTCGGGGCAGGTTTTGCAGCCAGTCCGCCAGCCGATTCTGGCTGTAGTGCCAGCGGTCTCCGGCAGTAGGCTCACCGCGGAACACGGTACAGCTGAATCCTTCGCTGCGAACCCGCTCTACAAAGGCAAGTTCCCGTTCATGGGCCCAGCGACAGCGCTCAGCCGGAGGCAGGCCATAGAAGGCGAAATACTGCAGACCCTTGGCCTTAAGGTGCTGGTAGGCCGCCTCGACCACCGCCACATTGTCGGAGGCCACATAGGGCTGCTCGGGGTACTGCGCAGGGTCATGGTAGGAGCCGCCGAAGCCCACCACCGGAATGGTCACACCCGCCAGGGAGCGGGCGATCTCCGGGTCGTCCATATCGGCGATGATGCCGTCCACCGCCCAGGCGTGCACATTATTGAGTCGGCAGCGGAAATCCTCTTCGATGTAGAGGTCCCAACTGCACTGGGCCAGTCGCAGATAATCGCCGATCCCCTGGATCAATTGACGGTCGAAGGTCTTGTTGGCATTCACCAGCAAACTGATTGAAAAGTCTTGTTTCGGCATCGTGCCTCGCGCTCTTATCAATTCCCATTACAACGTTAACAGATCTCATAATTGTTAGCGATACCATCGCATGCCAGAGTGTAGTCAAACCAATAACGACACGATGAAGCTATGTACTTGGGTATTGATCTGGGCACCTCCAGCGTGAAGGTGATCCTCTGGACCCCGGAAGAGGGTGTGATACAGCAAGATTGCCAGCCGCTGACGGTTCAGCGCCCGCACCCCTTGTGGTCTGAGCAGGACCCGCTGCAATGGTGGCAGGCCCTGGATAGCACCATGCTGGCGCTCAAATCCCGCGGTGCCCTGGGGATGGTCAAGGCCATTGGTCTCAGTGGTCAGATGCACGGTGCCACCTTGCTGGATGCAGAGGGTGAGGTGATCCGCCCGGCCATTCTTTGGAACGACGGCCGCAGTGCGGTGCAGTGCGAAGAGTTGGAGCAGCAGGTACCGCAGGCACGTCAGATCACCGGCAATATGGTGATGCCCGGCTTTACCGCCCCCAAGCTGCGTTGGCTCTGGCAGCAGGAGCCTGAGAGCTTCCGCCGGGTCCACAAGGTACTGCTGCCCAAGGATTACCTGCGCTTTCGCTTAACAGGGGAGTTTGCCTCCGACATGTCCGACTCCGCCGGTACCGCCTGGATGGATACCGCCAGTCGCAGCTGGAACAAGGCGATGCTGGAGGCCTGTGGCCTGAGCGAAGCCGCCATGCCTGAGTTGTTCGAGGGCAACCAGATCACCGGCTACCTCAGTGCCAGCCTGGCTCAGCGTTGGGGCATGAAGACAGTACCCGTAGCTGCTGGCGGCGGTGATAACGCCGCCGGTGCCATTGGTGTGGGTTTGACCGAACCGGGCCAGGCGATGCTCTCGCTGGGCACCTCCGGGGTTTACTTTGCCGTCAGTGACGGCTTTAAGGCCAACACCGACGATGCGGTGCACAGCTTCTGTCACGCCTTGCCGGATCGCTGGCACCTGATGTCGGTGATGCTCAGCGCGGCCTCTTGCCTGAGCTGGCTGCAGCAGATCTCCGGCGCAGATTCTGTAGCCCATCTGCTGGCGGAGATGGAGGCCACTCCAGCTAGCCAAACCACCCCATTGTTCCTGCCTTACCTGTCCGGTGAGCGCACGCCCCACAACGATCCCAACGCCGCCGGTGTGTTTTTCGGCCTGCGCCACGATACCCGGCGTGCCGATATGACCCGCGCCGTACTGGAAGGGATCGGTTATGGCCTGGCGGATGGGGCAGAGGCCCTGCACAAGACCGGACTGGAGCCCAGCCAGATCAACCTGATCGGCGGTGGGGTGCGCAACGCGTATTGGCGCCAGCTGCTGGCGGATCAGATCGGCAAGCCGATGGTGTATCGCAAGGGGGGAGACGTTGGCCCAGCCCTGGGGGCCGCCCGGCTGGCCTGTCTGGCAATGAATCCCGACACCCCCATCAGCGACATCTGCCCACAGCCATTAAGCCTGAGTCTGCATCAGCCGGACCAGGCCGAGTACCAGCGCCACCAGGAGCGACGCAGTCGCTTTAACCGGCTTTATCACCAACTGGAAAACCTTTTCTAGTCGACCTTGCTGCGTCGACCACCAAACAACCGAGAGCGGAGTAAACCATGACCCAATACTTTGACCTAGACGCCCCGATCCAGTTTGAAGGGCCCGAGAGCGACAACCCGTTGGCGTTTCGCCACTACAACGCCAACGAGGTGGTGCTTGGTAAGACCATGAAGGAGCACCTGCGCTTTGGTGCCTGTTACTGGCATAACTTCTGCTGGAACGGCTTTGATGTGTTTGGTGAAGGCACCTTTGACCGTGCTTGGCACAAGGGCGGTTCGCCGATGGAGCTGGCCAAGCTGAAAGCCGACGCGGCGTTTGAGTTCTTCTCCAAGCTGACCATCCCGTTCTACTCCTTCCACGACATCGATGCGATCCCGGAAGGCAACTCCATCCAGGAGTACGTCAACAACTTCGCCGAGATGGAGGAGGTGCTGGCGCGTAAACAGGAAGAGACCGGCACCAAGCTGCTTTGGGGCACTGCCAACGTATTCTCCAACAAGCGCTTTATGTCTGGTGCGGCCACCAACCCGGATCCGGAGGTGTTTGCCTATGCCGCCACCCAGATCTGCTCTGCCATGAGCGCGACCCACCGCCTCGGTGGCCAGAACTACGTACTGTGGGGCGGCCGTGAAGGCTATGAAACTCTGCTTAACACCGACTTGCGCCAGGAGCGAGAGCAGTACGCCCGGATGCTGCAGTTGGCGGTGGAGCATAAGCATAAGATTGGCTTTAAAGGCACCTTGCTGATTGAGCCCAAGCCCCAGGAGCCGACTAAGCACCAGTACGACTATGACACCGCCACGGTCTACGGCTTCCTCAAGCAGTACGGTCTGGAGAACGAGTTCAAGGTGAACATCGAAGCCAACCACGCAACGCTGTCCGGTCACTCGTTCCAACACGAGGTGGCCACCGCGGTGTCACTGGGGATGTTCGGCAGCATAGACGCCAACCGGGGCGACCCGCAGTTGGGCTGGGATACCGACCAGTTCCCCAACAGTGTCGAGGAGATGGCCCTGGTGATCTATGAAATCCTCAAAGGCGGCGGCTTCACCACAGGCGGCTTCCTGTTCGACACCAAGCTGCGTAGACAAAGCATCGACCCGATGGATCTGTTCCACGGCCACATTGGTGGCATGGACACCCTGGCCGCAGCGCTGAAGAAGGCGGCGGTGCTGCTGGAGCAAGAGACGCTGTCCAAGTTGGTAGCCCAGCGCTATGCCGGTTGGGACCAGGAGCTGGGACGTCAGATCCTGTCCGGTCAGCACAGCCTGGAAAGCCTCAAGCAGTATGCCCTGCAGCACAAATTGGATCCCAAACCGATCTCCGGTGCCCAGGAAATGCTGGAGAACCGGGTAAACCGCATCCTGTTTTAAGTTCTCTCCTCTGTAGTCACATGGTTATGTGTTTCGCCGGTCTTAGGACCGGCTTTTTTGTATTCCGAATTCGGCCCAAACTGTTGTCAGTGCAGAAATTTGTTACAGTGAGCCAAAGTGACGCAAGGCACTGACCGTGAAACTGTTTTAACCGCAAGGGATGGCATGACCAAACAAACGACAATCCAGGACGTGGCCAAGCTGGCCGGGGTCTCCGCGATGACAGTATCTCGAGTGCTTAATGGCACCAGTAAGGTTGCTGAGGCCACCCGGGAGCGGGTGTTGGCGGCGGTGAAACAACTGGATTACCGGCCCAACGTGTCGGCTCGGCGATTGGCGGGCTCACGCAGCTTTATGATTGGCCTGATGTACGACAACCCCTCCGAAGGCTATGTCAGTCGTTTCCTGCTCGGAGCGCTTAAGCACTGTCGGCAACGGGGCTATCACCTGATCGTCGAGCATTGTGGTGAGCAGGAGGGCAGCCCGGTGGAGCGGTTGCAACAACTGCTGGCGGAGGTGCGGGTGGACAGCCTGATCCTGTTGCCGCCGTTGTGTGACGACAACTCCCTGCTAGCGGAGCTCAAATCCCGCAAGCTGCCCTTTGTCCGCATTGCGCCGGACCGGGATCTCACCGCAGGCCCGTTCGTCTGCATGGACGATTACGAAGCCGCCTTTACCCTGACATCCCACCTGATTGAGCGGGGCCACAAGGCGATCGGCCACATCATTGGCCATCCCAACCAGGGCGCGTCGCGCCTGCGTTACCAGGGCTACCTGGACGCCATGCGCTCACATGGGCTCGAGACCCCACCGCAATTCATTAAGCAGGGCTTCTTTACCTACCGCTCTGGGATGGAAGCGGCGCAGGAGCTGCTGGGACTGGAGCAGCCACCCAGCGCCATCTTCGCCAGTAACGATGACATGGCAGCGGCGGTGGTGGCGGAAGCCCATCGCCGCGGATTGGCGGTGCCGGAGTCGCTCTCCGTGGTGGGATTCGATGACACCCAGATTGCTACCGCGATCTGGCCTCAACTGACCACGGTACGCCAGCCCATCACCGAGATGGCAGAGCAGGCGGTGGAGTTGCTTGCCGGCAATCATTATCCCAACAGCGATAGCCTTTCGGAGCTGCGCCATGTACTGGAGTTTGCCCTGATAGAGCGAGACTCCAGCGGGCAACACGACAAGGATTGAACCGCCCTTAACCAACAAGTTGCAACCTGGGCTTTACATTTACCTGTTTGACTGAGATGTTAGCGATAACAATCTCGGAGTTTCAAGCATGATGGATGTGATAGAAAGCGCCCGTAACGGCGTCGTCCTCGGTAAGATCGAGGGTTGCCATGGGCTATGAGGTAACCCACCTGTTTGCTGGCCAGTGTCAGTTGGCAGAGGGGGTGATCTGGCAGCCGAAGTCGCACTCGCTGATGTGGGTCGACATCTACGGCAACCAGGTGCATCAGCTGTCGCTGCCGGCAAAGGAACACCGTACCTGGTCGGTCGGGGAATACCCCTCCTCGATTCTACCCAGTGCCGATGGCCGAATGCTGCTGACTCAACGTAAGGGGCTCAACTGGTTTCGACCTGAGCAGGGCAGCCTGGAACCCATCTTTAGCCCGGAAGCCGGCCTGCCTGCCAATCGCTACAACGATGCCCAGATCGATCCCCGGGGACGGCTTTGGGCCGGAACCATGGCCATCGACGCCGACGCGCCCAGTGGCCGGCTCTATCGCTACAGCCCCGGTGGTGCCTGGCGCCAGATGGAATCCGACTTCTTTATCTCCAACGGCCCGGTGTTCAGCCCCTGCGGACGGGTACTCTATTACGCTGACAGCCTGGCTCGCACCGTTTACCACTACGAGCTGGACCGCAACTGTGACCCGATCTCCGAACGCCGCCACTTTATCACCCTGCCTGAAGGGGAGGGCGTGCCTGACGGCATGACCTGTGACATCCAGGGCAACCTGTGGATCTGTCACTTCGATGGTGGCGGCATCAGCCGCTATAGCCCCAGTGGTCAGCGTATCGGCTGGATCGATCTGCCGGTAAGCAAGGTCGCCAGTTGCACCTTTGGGGGCTCCAACATGAGCACCCTGTTTATCACCACCGCCCAGGTTGGCCTGAGCCCGGAGGCATTGGCCCAACAACCGCTGGCCGGTGATCTGTTCTGCATCGAAACCGATACCCAGGGCCAGCCCCAACACCGCTTTGCCCAGGCCACCAGCCGCAGCTAGCGCACCAGGAAAGGACTCCAACCATGCTAACAATCAAAGAGAAAGTGGGTTACGGCCTGGGCGACACCGGCAGTAACATCGTGTTCCAGGTGGTGCTCTCCTTTATGGTGTACTTCTACACCGACGTGTACGGCCTCTCCGCAGCAACCGTGGGCACCCTGATGCTGGCAGTACGGCTGTTTGACGCTGTGACCGATCCTCTGATGGGCGGCATCGCCGACCGCACCCGAACCCGCTTTGGCCGTTACCGCCCCTACCTGTTGATCATCAGCATCCCCTACGGGGTACTGGCGGTGATGACCTTTACCACCCCGGAGTTGGGGGAGCAGGGCAAGGTGGTGTACGCCTACGTCACCTACGCGGCGCTGATGACCGTCTATACCGCGATCAATATCCCGTACTCTGCGCTGGGCGGCGTGATCACCGATGACCCCCAGGAACGGGCATCAGTGCAGTCTTACCGCTTTGCCATGGCGATGGCCGGCGGTGCCCTGGTCAGTGCCGCCACCATGCCGCTGGTGCAGATGCTTGGCCAGGGTGACGCTGCCCGGGGCTTTCAGCTGGCGCTGGGATTCCTTGCCACCGTGGCGGTGCTCTGTTTCTGGGGCTGCTTCTTCCTGACCCGAGAGCGGGTTGAACCAGAGCAGAAGCCCAGCAGCGTGAGTGGCGATCTGCGCAGTCTGCTCAGTAACGACCAGTTTCTCTGGGTGGCGCTGATCACCTTCGCCATGCTGGTGCTGGTGGCGATGCGCAGTGCGGTAGCGCCGTATTACGTGGAGTATTATCTGGGCAGGCCAGAGCTGATCACCGCCTTTATCACCACTGGAATGGCCAGTGCGTTGGCTGGAGCGCTGTTCACCAACCTGGTGGTGCGCAAGCTATGTAAGCTGCGGCTGCTGCGCTGGGCCAACGTGGGGCTGATCCTGTTTCACCTGGCGCTGTTCTTTGTGCCCCAGGATGGCCTCTACCTGGCCTTTGTCCTGTTCGGTGCCGCCAACTTCTGCCAGATGATCATCGTTCCGCTGATGTTCTCCATGGTGGCGGACACCGCCGATTATGGTGCGAAGAAAAGCGGTAAGAAGATCATGGCGATGAGCTACTCGGCCCACCTGCTGGTGATCAAGTTGGGCTTGGCGGTGGGCGGCGCACTGACCGGTTGGCTGCTGGGCTATTACGGCTACGTGGCCAACACCGCTCAAAGCGATCACGCCCTGACCGGCATCCTGGTGATTTTCGCGCTCTCGTCGGCCCTGTGTGGCGTGGTGATTGCTCTAGTGCTGCCGCGCTATCGCCTCAACCGCGAGGCCCTGGCCAGGATCCACCAGGATGACCAAGACTCATCGAAAACGGCAATGGCATCATAGTTTTGCCGTGCTCTCACATTGGGGCACACTGGCTTGGTTAGCCCAAGGATAGGAGCCCCGCATGCCCAGCCCAACCCAATACGTTCTGACCCTGCATTGTCCCGATCGCCTGGGGGTGATGGCCCGATATTCCGGCTGTCTGTATGAGCATGGGGCCTTTATCACCGAGGTGAACCACTTCAGTGATCCGCAAACCGAGCGCTTCTTCTCCCGCACCCTGTTTGATGACCGCAATATGGGATGCAGCTTCGAGAAGTTTGTCTCTGACTTTGAAACCCTGGCCGAATCCCTGGAGATGACCTTCGAGCTGCGACCACTGCAGCGCAAGCCGCGCCTGTTGATTGCGGTTTCCAAGGATGACCACTGCCTCAATATGCTGCTGACTAAGTGGCAATCCGGTGTGTTGCCGGTGGAGATCGTCGGGGTGGTCTCCAACCACGATGTGTTGCGGCCCATCGTGGAGTGGTACGGCATCCCTTACCATCACCTGCCCATCAGCGCCGACACCAAGCCCGAGCAGGAAGCCCAAATGATGGCACTGTTCGAACGCTGCGAAGCGGACTACCTGATCCTGGCGCGCTACATGCAAATCCTCTCCGATGATCTGTGCCAGCGTCTTAATGGCCGGGCCATCAACATTCACCACAGCTTCTTGCCCAGCTTTAAAGGCGCGCGTCCCTATCACCAGGCCCACCAACGGGGCGTTAAGGTTATCGGTGCTACTGCCCACTTTGTTACCCCGGATCTGGATGAGGGGCCGATCATCTGCCAGGAGGTAAAGCCGGTGGATCACCGCGACAGCGTCGAGCGCATGGTCCACATCGGCCATGACATCGAGGCGATCACCTTGGCCGATGCGGTGCGCCTGGTGGCGGAGCAACGGGTGGTGCTCAACGGCGCCCGCACCGTGATCCTGTAACGCTGGGCACGGACTGTTTCGGCCTCAGATTTCGGTCTTAGCTTTCGGCTGAAATGTATCGGTAAAAGGTTTCTGCCAACGTGTATCGACCAAGGTGCAATGGGTCTTCCCCCCATGGATGGGGCTACACTGGAGGCACAAACAACAGCGACACAAGAGTAGGGCAGCGATGAGCGCGGACATAGGGGTAATTGGCCTGGCAGTCATGGGCCAAAACCTGATCCTCAATATGAATGACCACGGCATCAAGGTGGTGGCCTTCAATCGTACCGTCTCCAAGGTAGATGACTTTCTCAATGGGCCTGCCAAGGGCACCCATATCCAGGGCGCCCGTTCCCTGCAGGAACTGGTCGACAAGCTGGCAACGCCGCGCAAGGTGATGTTGATGGTGCGGGCCGGCGCCGTGGTGGACGACTTCATCGCCCAGTTGGTGCCGCTGTTATCCCCCGGCGACATCATCATCGACGGCGGCAACACCAACTTCCCCGATACCAACCGTCGGGTCGCGGCGCTGAGAGAGCAGGGGATCCACTTCGTTGGTACTGGCGTGTCCGGCGGCGAAGAGGGCGCACGTTTTGGCCCCTCGTTGATGCCCGGCGGCGCGCCGGAAGCCTGGCCCCACATTAAACCCATCTTCCAGGGCATTGCCGCCAAGGCACCGGTAAGCGCGGACGGCAAGGGCGGTGAACCCTGCTGCGACTGGGTTGGCCGGGATGGCGCTGGCCACTTTGTAAAGATGGTGCACAACGGCATCGAATACGGCGACATGCAGCTGATTGCCGAGGTGTACCACTTTATGAAGGTGGCGCTGGGGATGGACCACGAGCAGATGCACCAGGCCTTTGACTCCTGGCGCAGCACCGAGCTGGACAGCTACCTGGTGGACATCACCACCGATATCCTGGCGTTCAAGGACGACGACGGCGAGCCCCTGGTGGAGAAGATCCTCGATAGCGCAGGGCAGAAGGGCACCGGCAAGTGGACCGGCATCAACGCGCTTGATTTGGGGATCCCGCTGACCCTGATCACCGAGTCGGTGTTTGCCCGTTGTCTGTCGAGCCTGAAAGCTGAACGGTTACAGGCCGAATCTGCCTTTGGCCGCAGCATTGAGGCGGTTCAAGGGGACCAAGGCCAGTGGGTTGAGGCGCTGCGCCAGGCCCTGCTGGCCTCCAAGATCATCTCCTATGCCCAGGGCTTTATGCTGATGAGAGAAGCCTCCAATGAGCACGGCTGGGAGCTGAATTATGGTAACGTCGCCATGATGTGGCGTGGTGGCTGCATCATCCGCTCCGCCTTTTTGGGCAACATTCGCGATGCCTTTGAGCAGGACAGTGAGCTGCAGTTCCTCGGGCTGGACCCGTACTTCAAAAACATTCTGGAAAGCTGTTTGCCGGCCTGGCGCAAGGTGGCAGCCAAGTCGTTAGAGATTGGCCTGCCGATGCCTTGCACCACCTCGGCCCTGGCGTTCCTCGATGGCTTCACCTTAGGCCAGGTACCGGCCAATCTAATCCAGGCGCAACGGGACTACTTTGGCGCGCATACCTACGAACGGATCGACCGGCCCCGGGGCGAGTTCTTCCACACCAATTGGACCGGCACCGGCGGCGATACCGCCTCCACCACCTACGATGTTTGACAGCCAATGGCGGGGTTCACCCGCCACTGACCTTGCCTGTAGTCTGGTAGACAATCTTCACTCTGTAGTTTCAGCAAAGCCAAAAAAAAGAACATGGTTAGACAAAGTGCCTTTTAAGACTACCGCGGCAACGCCACGTCGATTCCACCCAGGCTGCGGCTGAAGCGCTTAGGCCATCGCCCTGAAAGCAGTTGGGCCTTATCTAAACTACGCTTTTACTCCAGTTCACCCGTGAGATGAGCCTACTGGCAGGGTTGTTGCGGTACGGCGCATCTGACTATCGCATCGTTGATCGTCAACCTGGTCGGGGCCCGACACCACATCGCCTGGCCTGACGAGTGAGGCAGCACATGGCACAACAACCGCAAGGGGAGCCGGCAGAACAGGCAACTGTCACGCCTGCCCGCCATCGGCACACACTGGCAATCCTGGTTGCCGTAGTCCTGTTGATCGCCTGGTATCTTGCATCAGAACGGATTACCCCCTATTCCGCCAATGCCCGCAGTAAGGCATATGAAATCAAGGTCGTACCGGACATATCGGGATACGTTGATACCGTTCAGGTGAAAAAGCATCAACAGGTGGCGGCCGGGGATACCTTATTTACCATGGAGAAGCGTCGCTTTGAGCTTGCCGTTACCCAGGCCGAAGCAAACCTGGCTCTGGCGGGTCAACAGGTGGGCTCTGATACTGCCGAGGTTGCTTCTGCCACCGCCGGTTTAACGGAAGCGCGAAGCCGCCTGGATGAAGCCAAAAAGCAAGCTGCTCGTATTTTGACATTGGAAGAAAAGGGCATCGTTGCTAAGGCGCAGGGAGATGAAGCGCGGGCGCAGGTCGAGATGTTGACCGCACAGTTGGGCGTGGCGGAGTCCAAACTGGAGCAGGCAAAGCAACTGTTGGGCACCGATGGGCTATCGAACCCAAGAGTGCAGTTGGCCCAGGCCAGGCTGGAGCAAGCCATGCTGGATCTTTCCCGGACGGAGCTGAAATCGCCGTCCGAGGGCTACGTTGGCTCACTCAAGCTTGATCGAGGCAGCTTTGCCCAGGCCGGCCAGCCGGTGATGACCTTTCTCTCTACCACGGACATCTGGATCGAAGCCTATATGACCGAGAACAACCTGGCTCACATCGAGCCGGGCGATTCTGTTGAAGTGGCCTTTGATGGTTTGCCAGGAGAGATCTATAAAGGCGAGGTAAAAAGCATTGCGGTCGGTGTCTCTACCGGCAAGGTGACCGCGCCCGGTGAGCTGGCCGAGGCAGAAAAGGCCAAGGGCTGGCTGCGCAGCCCACAACGTTTTGCCGTGGTCATCGCGCTCAAGGAGTATCCGCAGCCAGATAACCCCTGGCATGGCCCACGCCACAATGGTCAGGCGGATGTGGTGATCTTTACCGGCGACAACCTGCTTTGGAACGGTTTGGCCAAGCTCTGGATCCGCTTGATGAGCATCTTGTCCTATCTCTACTAACCAGGGTCGATCAGATGGCTTCAATATCGCCTTCAACGGAAGCCCCTAGCCGCCGGGCCGCCAGATTGGCCTTTGGCGGGGCGCTGGCGTTGCTGTTTACCCAATTGTTTCCTTGGAAGCTGTCTTATGTTTGCCCGTTAGTCTGCGTCATGCTGTTGCAGGAGGCTAAACCACTGTCACTACGACTAGGTGCTCAAATCCTTGGATGGGCGGCGTTATGGTTGTTTGGGGCCAATGTGCTTTACCAACTGCTGACCCCAATGCCAGCCTTGCTGCTTCTCGCTGCTGCCGGCGGGCTATTGGTTTTGTTTCGCTGGACACTGACCAGCGGAGTCCATCTACTGGCGGTCGTTGCCGGGGTGCTTAGCACCACGGTGATGCCAATCATGGCGGTGCTGGAGCCGAGCTTTGGTTGGCTTAGTGGGGCCGCCATGTGGCTGAACTTCCTGATGGCGATGCTGTTTGCCTGGTTGGCGTTTACGGTTATCCCGGTGAAGCTTCGAGGCGCGGTTAGCCATGGCCAGACGCAGTCCCTATCCGTTGAGGTGCAGCGGCAAGCCGCTAACACCATGACCTTGACGTTGTTACCGCTGGTTTGGTTTGCCGTCATGTCCGGCCTGACTAACATCCTGATCCCTATCTTTGCTGCGTTCTTTGCTATGGAACTGGGCAGTGCCGGCTCTTATCAGCAAGGGAAGAAGATGTTGATAGCCAACCTGGTGATGGGGGGAGGGGGCACGGTTCTGTTCTACGAACTGATGGTCATCTTTCCGCACCCGGTTGCCCTGGCTCTCGCCGCCGCGTTTGTGCTGCTGTTCTGGGCTCGAAGGATCTTTTACCCAGGGCCAACTGCTGATTACTGGTCTTCGGGCTTGAATGGCTTTGTCGTGCTCATCGGCTCTGCCTTGTATTACGAAGACGTCAGCACCGTGGGTGACCTGATAAAACGGCTCAGCCAGATATTCCTAGCGGCACTGTATGTCTGGCTGATGTACCGCGTAGTGGAGATGGGCCGTTACTATCGCCACTGCCTGACGGCAAGCCGGGACGGATGAACCTGTATGTTTCACTTTGACTGGCAGCGATTTAATTGGCAACTCGGGGCGATATTCGCAATCGGTGTCGTAACGGTATCGTTGCTATTGACTGCCCTTGGTGCCCCGGCCATGGTTGCCGGCTTTAGTGCCTTGTTGGCCTGGCTACCTATTGTCATGGCCGATGGAGTGTCTCTGAAACAGCGGCTGTGGGGGCTGCTGCTGTTTGCGGCCTTGGGGCCGTTACTGCTTTGGCTCTATATCCAGTTCGACCCATTCAGCCTGGCGCACTACGCTGCCATCGCGCTGGTAACCCTGCTTGGCTACCTGTGTCTTTGCTTCGGCACCCATCTGTTTCTGCTGGCGTGGGGAGGGGTGTATTGGTTTCTGCTGTTGCCCTTATTTGTCGAATCACCTCAGGATACCTGGGCAGTAAGCCTGGCCTACATTGCCGGTGTTTCGCTGGTGTTGCTGATAAACCTGGTCAAGCCACTGCTAAGCCGGCCTGCTGATACCCCGGTACCATCAGCAAACGAAAGCTTGCCAATTGGGCAGGTCTTTCTCTTTGCCTGTCTTGTGGCACTTAGCATTGTGATTGGTCTCTGGCTGGGCAAGAGCTGGCTTACCGTGGACCCAACCCTGGTAGCCAATGCCACCCTAAACATGATTAGCCCCAGCCTACGCCAGACCTGGCAAGGAGGGGTAGAGCGCTTGATACTGGGGCTGGTGGCCATAGTAAGCGGGTTTTACCTGGGCTGGTGGTTTCCCCAGGTAGAAGTCGCCTGGTTGGTTACGGTAATCAGCGCCTTTCTTGCCCTTGGCTGTCTGTTCGTCAATATCAATCTTACTGTCGCCATGGTCTTCTTCCTGCTGTCCTATACCTGGGGCAGCCTGGGTACTGAAGCGGCCCACAGAATTGCCAACGAGAAACTATTGGCTGAGTTACTCGGCGTTGCAATCGCCCTGGTGGCCATTGGCACCCTGGCCTGGTATCAGCGTAACAGGGGCAAATGACCCCCCCTGTATCGAGCAGGACAGATAACCTTGCCGTTGAGGAGACGACATGTACCAACAACTGGCTGTCTTAACGCTCCTGCTGTTTTGCTACAGTGTCGTGGCTGCTCGTGTGGAAAAGAGCCTCATCTCAGGGCCAATGCTGTTCGTTTTCGCGGGAGTGCTTTGCGGGCCCGTTGGATTGCAGTGGTTTTCCGGAGATGCTACCCAAACCGAGCTTCGGGTTATCGCGGATCTTACCCTGGCACTGATCCTCTTTATTGATGCAGCCAATGCCAACCTGGCAACCCTCAGACGGAGTTATCACATTCCAGGGCGGATGTTGCTGCTGGGGCTTCCAGGTGTTCTTCTTACAGGATTCGCGCTGGCATTGTGGGTATTTGACCAGATGTCAGTGTACGAAGCGGCCATCCTGGCAACCATACTGGCAGCGACGGATGCTGCTTTGGGGAAGGCGGTCGTCAGCAACAGCAAGGTGCCGGAAACACTCCGGGAGGGGCTGAATGCCGAAAGCGGTTTGAACGACGGGCTGTGCGTCCCAATCTTGCTGGTGCTGATAGCGCTTGCACAGGGGCGGGGCGAGGAGGGGGGTGATCTATTGGCAATTACCCTGGTGGCCCAGGAGCTTGGCATTGGTTTACTTATCGGTGTGGGACTAACCTTGCTGGCCGCGGCCATGATGAGGTTTTGCTACCGGCGAGGTTGGGTTACCAAGGTTTGGTTGCACATCTCCGTGGTCGCCATTGCCGTGGGGATCTTTTCGGTGGCTCAGTCACTGCACGGAAGCGGATACATCGCGGCCTTCACCGGTGGCCTACTCTTCGGTCACCTAATGAAGGAGCACACCCATGATCTGCTGCTCGCCGCGGAATCCGATGGGGAAACCCTGGCCCTGGTCACCTGGTTTGTGTTTGGCCTAGCGGTAGTGGGTCAGGTACTCCCGCTGTTCAACGCGCAAATCGTTCTCTACTCCCTGTTGAGCCTGACGGTGATCAGGGTGTTGCCTATCTTCCTCTCTTTATCGGGAAGCGGCCTCACGCCGGCAAGCCGACTGTTTCTGGCCTGGTTTGGTCCCAGGGGGCTCGCGTCCATCGTTTTCGCCATCATCGTCCTCAACGCAGGCCTGGAGGGTGGTGAGACCATTGCCATCGTGGTGGTCTGTACTGTGTTGATGAGCCTTATCGCCCACGGATTGTCTGCCAATCCATTGGTTCACCGGCTAAGCGACTACCTTAGCAAGCGAGAGAACGCCTCATAATACTCGCTCCACTGATAGCCAGCCAGGGGCAAAGCACTCGACACTTGATGATTTAGCCCGTTAATCATCCCTCAATGGCAAGTAAGCAAAAGGCGGCATTTGACCGCCTTTTCTCTGCATATGCCATCACATTAGGCGGCAATCTCTTCTGGCAACGCCTTCCGGTTTTCCAGCAAAGAATGGGGCAGGGCAGCGGCGCGGATGATCCTGGGGCCTATCTCCTGGAAGCGGCCGTTTTGATCGGCAACCCACAGGTTAAGGTCAAACTTGTCATCCCAAGCTTGCTCCAGTGGTGAACTGGTAACTTTGACGAAATGCCATTCTGGCCTCTTCATCCAGGTACAGGCAATGGGCTTGCCAAAACGCTTCGCAATCGTCGAAATGACGTTTGGCTTCCTTGCGTTGGCGACGTTTGCTGCTTTCTCTCAGAAGCTGCAGGGTTTGATACCACATGTGGTAAGCCTGCTGATGCGCCTTCATCCGTTCGGTTAAAACCTCGCTGCTCATCTGGCTGAGGTTGCCCAGGCGCTCAACGATGTGGCCGTTCTCCCGATTGAGCAGTTGCAGCCCACGCTGAGTTTCCAGGGTCAGCGCATCCAGTTCATGGCGTTGCGCCAATTGGTTGAAGCGATGCTCCAGAAAGGACTTTAGATAAATACCGATGCTTACCACCAGGGTAATAACGATACAGAGAAGGAGAACCAAGGTGGTCCCCAGTTGCGATTCAACCATGCTACGGCTCCGGTGTGTTCAGTGGTCTCTAGCGTTCGCCAATCGATGTCTTGCTGATCGATAAAGCGGAGGTGGGACAGTCCAACAGGGACAGATTGCAAAACCGTGGCATTGAGGTTTCGATAAGGTGTTCGGACGCGACGGTGAGACTGAGCAAGCAAACCTGCATCAGCAATGGTGAAGAAACCACCGTTACCAGCGTACAGGGATGGGGGCCATGACATTGAAAGATTTGATAAATACCTTATTTACCATAATACACATTGTGCGCATTACTGTATTAGATAGCGATTAGAGAGGCAGCCAGAGTGTCTTTGCCGTTATTGAGGCGTTTGCTGGGGCTTCATCAAAGATAAACGTGTTCTCCAGGCTCTTGCTTGATTCTGGTTAAGCGCCTTTAACACCTGTACGGAAAACAGACCCATGATTGTGCTGTCTGTTTGTCCTTTCCGAATGAGCTCAGGCAACGCTGCGGTTTTGCCAGTCACCGCGATTTGCTTTGATGTTGGCATTGCACCTGCGGTGACCTGGATGCCAAGCGTCACGCTCACGATTACGGTAAGTATCACGCTATGAATTGTGCCGAGCCTCTAGAACGATTCCCCGTATCTGCCGCAACTCACCGCATCGCCCAGTGGTAATTCAAGAGAACTTGGCGGCTGATACTCCAGCGAGCGCATCCGGGAAAAACAATTGAAGCTGCCGCCAGGTATTCGAGCTCTGCTGGTCATGGCTGATCTGTTAGCTCCTTTTGTTTTAGGTCTGGGCTTGAGCTTTCCAAGTCAGCACATGCACTTGAGCTGGTCTTTGTCGCCGTACCCATGGATTGCGCAGCCTCCGATTATGTTCTCGGACTTGTCCACAGCGAATCAAACAGCACTCGACGCTACGCGCTACTGGCCCTCAATCCCGACTTTCCTATAAGTCGGGGTTGGCCGGACTCGGCCTCAGATGAGTGATCCCACAGTTACCAGTCTCAGCTCTTCAAACCAGTTGTTCTTAACTTTGAATGACTAGAATTGGGTAAACTGTATAAATATACAGTTATCGCTTGTCTGTGACTTTCATGGCTTTTACCATATTTATATCAGACACTTAAGAGCCAAACCATGGAAAGCCTCGAACAGCCGCCCTACCTTCCCTACTTCGAATCCCTCGAGCATTTCCAGCAAGGTTGTGCCCTGGTGAACCAGCATGTGGCCGGGCTCAGTGCCTTGGGTGTGCAGGATGCGGGCTACCTGTATGAGCTGTGCATCGCTTATCTCGACGAGCTCAAAACCAGCCCCAACAATTTCAAGTCTGCCCGTTCTGAGATCACCACCTTCCTGATCTGGTGCTGGGATATTGAGGGTTTGCCGTTGTCGGAGGTAACCCGCAACGACATGAATCGCTTCCTGGACTGGTGTGCCAGTCCACCTGAGGCGTTGATCAGCAACAGTCAGCGGGCCCACTTTGTCTGGCACAAGGGCTTATCCATGCGGGTGCCCAACCCGCTGTGGCGCCCCTTTGTGAACCGGTTGCCCAAGGGGGTGAGTGCCACCGCAGCCCTGCCCTACAGTCGTAAGGCCTCGGCCACCAAGAACCAGTTGGCGGTGCTCTCCTCCTTTTACCAGTTTCTCAATGACGAGGAGTATTGCGACCGTAATCCCGCTGCACTGGCGATGCGGCGTAGCCGTTTTAGGGAGAACCGCTCCCCACTGCAGTGGCATGAGGGTGAGCAGGAGATCAAGGCGCTTAATCCGCTACAGCTGGCCACCTTGTTTAAGGCGGCAGACCAGCTGGCCGAAGCAGACCCGGCTCGACATGAGCGTACCCGCTTCCTGATCACCTTGCTGTTCTCCACCTATGCCCGCATCTCCGAGGTGGCCGCCCGGCCGGGCTATTCCCCCGTGATGGCACAGATCCGGCGGGACAAGAATGGTGAAACCTGGGGCTTTTACATCCCCATGTCGAAGAACGGCAAGGCACGAACCGTAGCTGTAAGCGATGCGCTGCTGGAGGCTCTTAAGCGTTATCGTACCCACCTGGAGCTCAGCGAGCTACCGGCGCCCAATGAAACCCTGCCACTGCTGGTGCGTCAGCGCACTGCGCAACATGGTCGGGATGCCCAGACCCTCAATGCCAACCTGGGTGAGAACGCCATCCGCGATGAGGTTGAACGGGTTTACCAGCATGCGGCGCAGCTGCTGATAGACGCTGGCCGTACCCACGATGCGGCAGAGCTTCGAACCATGACCGTACACTCATTGAGACACACCGGGATCAGCGCCGATCTGGAGAAAGGCCGCTCGCTGCATCATGTGATGGCCGATGCCGGCCACCAGGACATCGGTATTACCTCACGCTACATCACCGCCTCCTTTGTGGAGAAGTACGAGAGTGCCAGGCACAAGGGATTGGAGAACTGAACAGCCCAAAGCCATTACCACATGTGGTAAACAAGTTGGTAAGCGCAACCAGCTGGGCTTGGATTGCTGTGCAATCCACCGGCTTTGGTACAGTGCACAGCCAGGTTGCTGTGATTATCACCAACGGCGTCTGCTGGCCGTTTCTTTCTCCATTACCACATGTGACAATGCGTTAGATAACAAGGGACTAAAATACCCAGACTGAGATCGAACATGCCTAAAGCCCTGCCCCTGGACTGCCAGTTTGTCCAATTTTTGCTGACCCGCTCTGACCCCTTCCTGGTGCGCTATGCCAGCCTTTCTCAGCCACAACAGTGGCGGCGGAGGGTCGAGGAGCAACAACTGCCCCATTGGCAGGAGCTGGAGTTTCATGATCCGGAGATGCTGTCGCAACAGATACAGCAGTTTGTGGAGCTGACCTTTGGCGCGGGCCGGCTGCCGATGCTAAGGCGGCGGTATGCCACCGAACGCCACCGCCAGGGCAAGCAAACCCGCAGTGTGGAGTTAAGTAACGAGCTAGTCGAGCGGCTGGAAAAGATAAAAGCCAGCCAAGGGCTGCCCAGTTTTACGGCAGCCATCGAGTGGCTGGAAGCGCAAACCGCCGTTAGATAGGTACGTCCCGGTCCATGGCGTCTTCCACTGTATCGTGACTGCCGGATTGGGCCTCACGTTGCTCAAAGAAGTCCACCAGGGCTTCCGGGCTGTCCATATGCAATACGTCTGTCTTATCGTCCAAGCGGTACAGATCGTATTTGCCGGAGTGCGGCTCCGGCGTGCTCAAGCCATAACCCAACAGGGCTGCGCGCTTGGCGTAGAGGTTGAATTTCAGACCCATGTTTCCTCCCAGGGTGCTGTCCCTTCCTCCAGTGTAATGCCTGTCGGCCAAATCGCGATGGATAGCGGTCCTATCCTTGATCTGCCTTCTCAGCTTTTGGGCCTAACAACACAAAGCCGCGACTTTGCGCGGCTTGTGATCGGTTCTATTTGCTGGCCCAAACAGAACTAGCTGAACGCCTGCAACCCGGTTTGCGCCCGCCCCAGGATCAAGCCGTGGACATCGTAGGTGCCCTCGTAGGTGTTGACGGTTTCCAGGTTGATCATATGGCGGATAACATGAAACTCATCGGCGATGCCGTTACCGCCGTGCATGTCCCGGGCCATGCGGGCGATATCCAGCGACTTACCGCAGTTGTTGCGTTTAACCAGTGAGATCATGGTGGGATCCCAGCCGCCCTGGTCAATCAACTGCCCGACTCGTAGTGACGCTTGCAGGCCTAAAGCGATCTCGGTCTGCATATTGGCCAGCTTGGTCTGGAATAGCTGGGTCTGGGCCAGTGGCCTGCCAAACTGCTTCCGGTCCAGGCCGTACTGGCGTGCTGCATGCCAGCAGAACTCCGCCGCCCCCAGCGCACCCCAGGAGATCCCGTAGCGGGCCATGTTCAGGCAACTAAACGGCCCCTTCAGGCCACGGACTTCGGGGAACATGTTCTCTTCGGGGATGAACACATTATCCATCACGATCTCGCCGGTGATGGAGCTGCGCAGGGACAGCTTGCCCTCGATCTTGGGCGCGCTGAGGCCTGCCATCCCCTTCTCCAGCACAAAGCCGCAGATCTGGCCGCCCTCGGCCTCGTTCTTAGCCCACACCACAAACACATCGGCGATGGGCGAGTTGGTGATCCACATCTTGGAGCCGGTCAGGCGGTAGCCGCCATCCACCTTCTTGGCGCGGGTGGCCATGCTGGCCGGGTCTGAGCCAGAGTCTGGTTCGGTCAGGCCGAAACAGCCGATCCATTCACCGGTGGAGAGCTTGGGCAGGTACTTCTGTTTTTGCGCCTCGGTGCCGAATTGGTAGATTGGATGCATCACCAGCGAGGATTGCACGCTCATAGCGCTGCGGTAGCCGCTGTCGACCCGTTCCACCTCGCGGGCAATCAGGCCATAGCTGATGTAGTTAATACCGCTGCAACCGTAGCCGTCGATGGTGGCGCCAAGCAGCCCCATTTCGCCAAACTGGCGCATGATGTCAGGGTCAAAATGCTCGTTGCGATTGGCCATCAGGATCCCCGGCATCAGGGCCGCCTGACAAAACTCTCGGGCGCTGTTGCGGATCATCCGTTCGTCTTCGCTGAGCTGCTGATCCAGCAGCAAGATGTCGTCCCAATTCGCTAAATGTGATGCCACCTGTTACCGTCCTTTTGGCTTGCTTAACGCCGTCGAGGCGTTGTCGATAATGTGTCGGATAACCCTGTCAGACAGGGTCCTCTGCGTCTGATTCAGGGTCAATAGCTATGCGCCGTTGTACCAGTGCGTTGTCCTGGCCCAGTACCGGTGGGGCGCGGTGGTACTGGATAGGTGTGTCGGAGAACACCACAGGGTTACCTACCTGTGGGACGCTGCCCACGGAAGCATGAGGTAAGGAGAACTGAAGCTCTCGATGTTTTACCTGGGGCTCCTCGAACACGCGATCCAGTGTGTTGATTGGGCCACAAGGCACCGCCGCATCTGCAAAACCGGTTAGCCAGTAATCCATCCCTTGCTGTTTGAGGCGCTCGGCCAGCCTGGCGACTAACGCCTGCCGGTTCTCAACACGCGCCGCGTTGGTGGCAAAGCACGGGTCTTCAGCCCACTCGGGCCGTCCAACGATGCGACAACACTCGGCAAACTGACGGTCGTTACCGACGGCCAGCAGGAGATGCCCATCCTTTGCAGCAAACGCTTGATAAGGGACGATATTGGGGTGCGCGGTGCCCATTCTTTGCGGGACATCACCGCTGACCAGGAAGTTACTGGCCTGGTTTGCCAGCCAGGCCACCTGGGTATCCAATAGCGCCAGGTCGATGTGTTGGCCCTGGCCACTTTGCTGTCGGTGGTGAAGCGCTGCCAGGATCGCTGAGACGGCATACATACCGGTCATCAGATCGGCCACCGCCACACCCACCTTCTGGGGCCCACCATCCGCACTATCCGCACTATCCGGCGCGCCGGTTAAGCTCATTAAGCCGCCCATCGCCTGGATCATCGCATCGTAGCCGGCCCGTTCGGCGTCAGGGCCGGATTGGCCAAAGCCGGTTATGGAGCAGTAGATCAGCGCTGGATTGAGCGCTTTCAGGCTTTCGTAATCCAAGCCGTACTTGGCGAGCCCGCCGACTTTGTAATTCTCCACCAGGATGTCGCTTTGGGTTACAAGACGGCGGATCTGCTGCTGGCCGGCCTCACTGGTGATATCCAGTTCGCAGGAGTGCTTACCGCGATTGGCGCAGAGAAAATAGGCGGACTCCCGAGCGCCATCGGCCCCCTCGACAAAAGGTGGCCCCCAATGGCGGGTATCGTCACCCTGCCCTGGCCGCTCTATCTTAATCACCTCGGCACCGTAGTCAGCCAACACCTGGGTGGCCCAGGGGCCAGCAAGTATCCGGCTAAGATCCAATACCTTTACACCGTTCAATGGTCCTGACATCAAAAGCTCCCAAAGCTAAGGACGCGAAGCCGTAGCTAAGCCCAATCGCCATCTCTTCAAACTCGTCCAATCGGTAGATCAAGCAGGCCTATCATCCTTAGGTCACCGACGAACTCAGAAGTGGCACAAAGTGGCACCACTGAAGCAATCTCTACCTTGTCTTCATTGCCAGTGCAGCCTGACTGATATGGTTTTCGGCTTGGCTTTTACCAGCGTCGCTCTCTCGTCCTGTATCCCAAGAAAAGAGTCAAAATTACATTATGTAAAATGAAGCATCCTTGTGGGTCGTAGCCCACACAAGGCTGTTTTAAAAAAGAAAAATTTGCGCGTTTTCTATCCTGACCTATCCAAGCTAACAATATGCTGCGCGTTTGTCAGCGTTATCAGTTTGAGTCCCCTGCGAAGCAATTGGGCCCGAACCTTGTATCAAGAACCAGCTGACTGAGCCTCTCAATGGGCTACTCATCAGATCATACAACGGGTCACTCAATAAAAGGTGCCATGCCGCTGTTGCACTACGCTTCGCAGGTGGTCACCGGAAGTTTCTCGGTGTATGTGTATAAGCGTTCCCTTCACCCCTTCCGGTGACGACGGGAAGCCCTGACAAGGCTCAGTTTCCCTTTATCCTGGAAGGTGTCTCATGAAGTCACTCACCCTGTGTTTACTGCTGCTGTCCTTCTTTGCTTTTGCCGACGATCCGCCCTTTAGAGGCTGTGAGGCCATTGGCTGCGCTGGAAAACTTGAGCGTATCTACGTTGATCCTGAAGGCAACGTCCGGTTATTGCCGCCCGTATACAAGGAGTCCGACCCCAGCATGGTTAACTGCAACCTGAACGAAGACACCTACTTCGTCCTGCAGCGTGACCATCCTGGCTTTGAGGAGATCTATACCCTGTTGATCTTCGCCATGGACGATAACGAAGAGGTGTTTGTCCGTATCGAAACCGGTACCGACAACTGCCAGGTGCGCTACGCCGTGGTTTACGAATAGCCCTCTCCGCCCGGCCTCGGGCCGGGCATCCATATAATTAGATCAACTAATTGCCGTTAGTTGATCTAATGTCTTAGCTGACATATCATCTGCAACCTGTTGCTTTAGCTCTGTTTATTGATGTCCGTTGAGCTCACCCTGCCGACCCGTTCCCAGCTGCCGACCCAGTTCACCGCCCAGGTGGATAAAGCTGATCTGGATCGTCTCTCACAGTTTCACCGTGCCCGGTTCGCCGAGAAAACCTGGCAGGCGCGACAGTCGGATCTGCGTCAGTACCTTATCTGGTGCCAGGCCCACGGGGTTGAGCTTATGCACGCCACCGCTGCGGATGTCTGTTTGTGGCTCAGCCACTTGGCCAGTGATAACTGTCTTAATCGACTGCGTTATCAACCAACCAGCAACACCTCTGTGCTCTATGCTGGCAAGGCGTTGGCTCAACGCTCCATTCGACGCAGGCTGTCCAGCCTGAAATGGTTTTACGACCAGAAAGGCCAGGACAATCCCGTCCGCTCCGCCATGGTCGAACAGCAACTGGCGGGGATCGTCCGTACCCTGCCCTCCCAGGCTCGGCGGGCCCCGGGCCTGTTGGCACCGGATTTGGCCGAGTTGCTCGATGGCATCGAAGAGACCCAATTTGTCGATCTCAGGGATAAGCTGATCCTCTCCCTGGGCTTTGCCGGTGCACTGCGGGTCAGTGATCTGGCCAACCTGACGGTGGACTCAGTGCAGCTGCATCGACGCGGTCTGCTGCTTAAGTTCGAGCAGCGAAAACGCAAAAACCAGTTCTCCCAACTGGCACTGCTTGCCGGCAAAGACCCCCGCCGCTGCCCAAAGCGGCTATTTGAGGACTACCTCCAACGCCTACCCAATAGAAACGGGCCGCTTCTGGTGCGGGCAAACCGCAACGGCGCGCCGTTAACGACCGCGCTGCACCCCAGTTCCATCGCCAGAATCATCGAGAAACGCGGCGCAGCAGCCCTTTCAGATCTGCGCTTCACCGGCCACAGCCTGAGACGGGGCTTTATCGACTCTGCCCTGGGTAATGGCGCGCCACTGAGTGAGGTGATGAAGATATCCGGCCACCAGGACCCGAAAACCCTGATGCTCTACCTCAATGACATCGGCGATTTTGCTGATCATCCCGCCAATGGCCTCTACTAAGCTGCCTCAATGTTGGCGTACCTCAGTTCTTGCTATGGCGGCTCTTTAGATACACCCTGTGGTATGTAGGCAACATCGTTGTTGAGGCTATTACTAGTCGAGACCAACTGATACCTGGTTATTAACAGATAGCGGCAGAAGTCAGCCCATAGGATTTGACCGTCCAACTAGGCTTAAGGCAGTAAACCCAAGCGGTCGAGCCCTGCCACTAATGGGCCAGCCATACTGAGATGTCGTAAAACCTGTGGCACGACAGAGGCTTTATCTCCGTAGTACGGCACTGCTGCCCTACCCCATGTGGTATATTCACCCTTTTGAAATTTTTGGAGAAAGCCCCGTTGCAAGCTCTACGCCTTGAGGCTAAACAACTGATCCCTGACTTTAGCGCGGCCAATGCCCCGGTAGACACTGCGCCCATGGCGCCCTGGTTGCTGGGACAACAACGATGCCAGCAAGCCTGGCAATTGTTCCAACGCTGCCCGGGACAGCACCTGTTTCTCTCAAGCTTCAGCGGTTTTGATCCAGAATCCCTGCTGGAATCCCTGTACCAGGCCAATCCCCTTGTTGAAGCACCGGGCTACCTGGTGGCTGAACAGCTGGAGAGCCAGCAGCGCCTGAGCAAGGTACCGGCCGACCAATGGCAGGGGGAAAGTGACCAGCGCACCCTGCTGCTGGAGCTCGGTGGCATTCGTTTTGTTGATCAGCCCCTGTCACGCAAGACCTTATTGGGCACTATCGATAAGGAGGGGCACTACCACCCGGGCCTGTTGGCCAGCTGCGAGGTGCTGGTGATCCCAGCCGAAGGGCTGATGGACAAGCCATCTCGCTGGTTGCTGATCAAGGAAGCGATCAAGCGCGGCTACCTGGCGTTCAGCGGCAGCGCAGTGCGCATCCCGCTCACCTGCAAGCTGGTGGTGCTGGGAGACGCCCTGGCCTACGACGCGCTCAACGCCTTTGACCCCGAGTTTGCAGACCACGTACCGCTGTTGGCCGAGGCCCAGCCGGAGTGGTTCGTCGACAACAGTGAAGACCTGCCGCAGTGGCTCAGCTGTGCCTCTGCCACCGCACAGGCGTACGCCGAACGCAACCTGACCCCCTGTGGCCAAACACAGCTGGCCCAGTACGCCAGTCGCCTGTGTGAGCACCAGAACCGCCTCTCGCTGGCCTGGCACCAGTTGGGCCAACTGTTGGCGCAATGCGAGGGAGAGGAGGAGATCTCTGCCGCTCACATCAAGGCCGCACTGCAGGCCCAGAGTCATCGCCACAACAGCGTAGAGATCTACGCCCAACGTAACGTCGAGGAGGCCCTGGTTCGGGTAGATACCCAGGGTGACAAGATTGGTCAGATCAATGGCTTAACCGTGGTGGATTACTTCGGTCACAGCTATGGCGAGCCGGCCCGCATCACCGTTTCCGTGCACTACGGCGATGGTGAGGTCGCGGACATCGAGCGCAAATCGGAGCTGGGTGGCAACATCCACGCCAAGGGGATGATGATCCTCTCTGCCTGTCTTTACCGCCTGTTCGGTCAGGACGAGCCGCTGCACCTCAGCGCCAACATCGTGTTTGAGCAATCCTACCAGACCATTGATGGCGACAGTGCCTCCCTGGCCGAGTACTGCTGCCTGATGTCCACCATTGCCGACGTGCCGGTAAAACAATCGCTTGCGCTGACCGGCGCCATCGACCAGTTCGGCAATGTGCAGGCCATCGGCGGCATCAATGAGAAGATCGAGGGATTCTTTCACCTGTGCCGTTACCGCGGCCTGACCGGCGACCAGGGGGTGATCCTGCCCAGCGCCAACCTGCTGCAGCTGAACCTGTCTGACGAGGTGGTCGAGGCGGTCAACAAGGGGGAGTTCCATCTCTATCATGTTGATAATGCAGAAGATGCCTTGGCGCTGCTGACCGGCAAAGCGATCGGGGAAGCCGATAAAGAGGGGCGTTATCCGGAGGAGAGCCTGTACGGTTTGGTGCAGGACCGGCTGGATCTGATGGCCGGCAACACACCGCCACCGCCGGGCCTGCTGGTCCGACTTCTGTCAAAACTGCGCCGAGACAGCTGATCGGAGTTGTTTGGCGTACACCTGTTCGCTAACCTGTCGCCAACTCTTAAAGACAGGATGGATACCCTATGCAAGCGGCAGAACAGCTTACCGTACGTGCCAACAGTTTTGACAAAGAAGACCTGATCCGCAGTGGCCACGGTGCGCTGTTTCAACCCACCTCTCCGCGGTTGCCGAAGGACAACATGCTGATGCTGGATCGCATCACCCACATCAGCGAAACCGGCGGCAACTTCGGCAAGGGCGAACTGGTGGCCGAACTGGATATCGACCCGTCACTGTGGTTCTTCGACTGCCACTTCGAGTCCGATCCGGTGATGCCGGGCTGCCTGGGCCTGGACGCCATGTGGCAACTGGTGGGCTTCTTCCTGGCCTGGGAAGGCGCCGAAGGCAAAGGCCGTGCCCTGGGTGTGGGCGAGGTGAAGTTTACCGGCCAGATCCTGCCGACCAACAAGAAGGTGACCTACCACATCCATATTAAGCGGACGATCCATCGTAAGCTGATCATGGGTCTGGCGGATGCCACCATCTGTGTGGATGGTCGTGAGATCTATACCGCCACCGATCTTAAGGTGGGTGTATTCCAGGACACCTCCAGCTTCTAAGCACCGCCTTAAAAGCGGGCTGAAGCCAGAAAGCACAACGCCGCGTCGAGAGACGCGGCGTTTTTGTATCCTTTACTGAGAGAACAACGCCCTCACAAGGGAGGGCGACAGGGATTACTTGGTAAAGAGTCCGGTGGTCCGTCCGTCAATTGCTTCTCGCCAGCCACCCAGCCACTGCATCTTCGAGTCTACAGTTTGATAGGGGCAATTCTCTTTCGACTTGCCGGAGAGGCCGGCCTGGAAACCGCGGGAAAAGGCCCGCTCCAATTTGTCCCGTTTTTGTCGCTTCATTGGCATTCCATCCCTTTAGTAGTGATGTTGCTTTCTCTTTCAGGCACTGGGCCTAAATCAATATTTGCGTGTTTCCATTCTGAGATCAACCGATAGGCAGCACAAAAAAACGGCATTCAGGTTAAGTCTATGAGTAGCTTGGGTTACTTTTTTATGAAAAAAGGGGGCCGCTTGGGCCCCCTTTTATGCTAGGTCGCTGCTTGACTAAGCGTGCAATTTGCGACGGATCCAGGCCAGCGGCGCCAGGCCCAGCAACCAGGCCCAGCCGAAGCCAGCACCCTGACGCTCGTTGGGCGGCACGTTCAGGCCATCATCCAGCGGCAGCGGACACATCTCGGTGGCGCTGGTGGTCTTCAGCACCACAGAGCGCGGCACCTGGTCGGTGGAGGGATCGCCCCCGGCGGTCAGCTCAACCACCGGCTTGCCATTCTCCAGCACGATGCGGCTGGTTTGACCGATGACGTTGCCGTCCTCGTCGGTCACGTCCACCAGCTCGGTCTTCAGACGCGGCAGTTCCACCAGGGCGGTACCGACAATGGTGCCGTCCTCGGCGATGTGGTTGGCGTCCACCAGGATGATGTCGGCCTCATACTCCACCGGAGTAGAGAAGCTTTCGGTATCGCGCACAATGTACTTGGTGTAAACCGGCTCGTTGTTCTCATCCAGTGACTCTTCGTAGCCACGGGAGCGGCAGGTCAGCAGCTCGTTGAGGTTAACGAAATTGTCGTTAGGCTGGTCGTACAGGAAGGCACGAACACGACGCGGCAGGTTGCGTACCCGATCCACCTCGATGTTACCCACCACCAGGCCATTGTTGTTGATGGCCCGTGCACGGGAGGAGAGATCCGACTGGTCATCAAAGAAGTCGTTGGGCTCGAAGAAGGTCAGCTCCTCGCCCTCCTCGTTCAGATCCACCACGCCAAACTTGTAGCGGGTGTAGCCGGAGATAAAGCGCTGCACTACCCCGATGGCGATGCCGTTGTCGTTAACGTCATAGAGGATCGACTGCCCTACCCGCTCGGTATCGAGGAAGGTCGGGCCCACGTAGCGCACCTCGTCCTGCGGGGTCCAGAACATCGCCCACAGACCGCTGTTGATAAGGTCGTTGTCGTCGTTACGTACCCGGTTGCCGCGACCCACCACGTAGCCGGCGTTGTTCACCGCCAGGGCCTGGGTGGTGTAGATGTTGGAGTCGTCCTCATCCGGGGTGAATCCCAGCGGCAGAGCGCGGGACATGTCGGTGTTGACGGTCATCTCAGTGCCGGAGTCCAGCTCCCAACGGTAAGCGCGGCTTTGGTAGCTCAGCTGGGCGTTGTTCTGCAGGCTCTGAATACAGGTGTCCAGCGGCACCGGCTCCAGCTCGCTCTCCTCCTCGTCGTCTTCCGGCGGATCGAACTGGTCATAACAGCTCTGCAAACGCTCGATGGCGATCTCGGACAGCTCGGTGGTGGCGTAACCTACCACACTGCCGTTGTCGTTGACGCCGGAGGCCACACTGATGCCACCAATGGTGACCGGGTCCTGCACCGTGGATTCCTCATCCGGGCTGAAGCTGGTCAGCGACGGCGGCAGCAACACCACACCGTTGCCGGTGGGAGTAACGGTCTGAACGAAGCCGCGGTTTTCAAACTCACGGAAGAAGAAGAACTCGTCGTCGTCGTAGTTCTCGTCCTCGTCGATGTCGTCTTCGTCATCCGGGGTGGGATTAAAGTTGGGGTTGGCTTCCTGCTGCTGCAGTGCACTGGTGCTTCCGATCCGCACCAGGGAGCCGAAGAAGTTGTCGCTGGCGCCAAAGTAGAACGCATTGGTGCGCGGCACGTCATCGTCTTCCGGTTCCGGGTTCAACACCGGCGGCTTGTCTTCCAGCAGGCCCACGTACAGCGGCTCAAAGCCGTTGGCCACATCGTGCTCGAACAGGAAGTTGTTGCCGACGAACTCACGGCGGATGGAGTTGGCGGTAACACCACTCTCCGGCAGGATGGCGTCGACCACATCATCGATGATGTTGTCGTCGTCATCCCCTTCGCCGGCGGTGGCGTCGTTGATCCCCTTGGAGATGGCAATGGCGGTATCGCCACTGACCGCCGCACCGTAGCCGTTGCGGGTGTTCTCCAGGGTACCCCGGACCGAGAACATCTCGTCCAGGTTAACAATCTCGTAGGTCGGCCAGACCGTTTGTTCGGCGGCGACCGTGGTGGTGTAACCCATGCTCAGTGTGGCTGCAACGGCAACCGCAACACGACGAGCCGGGTAAGGCAATTGGCTCATACTTTCCCCTTAAGCCTGATCGGACATCGCTTCGAGTTCTTCCCAGCGTTCCAGATCCCGTTCCAATTCTTGTTCTTTGTCCGCCAGTTGAGCCAGAACGTCGCTGCTCTTCTGGGGATCCTGGTCGAAAAAGCCAGGTTCAGCGATGGCAGCCTGTAGGGCGTCTATCTCTGCTTCCAGCGCTTCCAGCTTGGCCGGTAACGCGTCCAGCTCCCGTTGAAGCTTGTAGGATAGCTTCTTCGGCTTGCTAACAGAAGGGGCAGTTGCCGCCTTCGGTTCGGCCACAGCGACGGTTTCCTCAGCGGTTTCCACCTCACGGTAGAACTGGGCTCCCAGGTTTACCGCATCCTGGTAGCCACCCACGTACTCGCTCCAGCCGCCCTGGCCGGTAAACCACCAGGTGGAGGTGACGGTATTGTCGATAAACTCCCGGTCGTGGGACACCAGCAACAAGGTACCTTCAAACTCCGCCAGTTTGGCTTCCAGCAGTTCGAGGGTTTCGACATCGAGATCGTTGGTGGGTTCATCCATAACCAAAAGATTTGCTGGCCTTAAGAACAACTTAGCCAACAAGAGTCGATTCTTTTCACCGCCGGACAGGGAGCTGACCGGGCTGCGCGCCCGGGCCGGTGAGAACAGGAAGTCCTGCAGGTAGCCCAGCACGTGGCGATCGCGGCCGGCTACCATCACGGTGTCCTTGCCGTCACCGACGTTGTCCTGCACGGTTTTGTCCGGGTCCAGGGCGATGCGGTGCTGATCAAAGTAGGCCACCTCCAGCTTGGTACCCAGTCGGACACTGCCCTCCTGCGCCTCCAGCTGACCGAGCAGCAACTTGATCAGGGTAGACTTGCCACAGCCGTTGGGGCCCACCAGGGCGATACGATCGCCGCGCATCAGCGATTTGGTCAGGCCCTTAACGATGCGCTGCTCGCCCCAGCTGTAGCTCAGGTTCTTCACCTCGCACACCAGCTTGCCGGAGCGTTCGGCCTGGTTCATCGACATGTTGGCGTTGCCCTGACGGGTGATACGCTCGGAGCGCTCACGACGCATCGCCTTGAGGGCGCGGACCCGCCCTTCGTTGCGGGTGCGGCGGGCTTTAATGCCCTGACGGATCCAGGTCTCCTCCTTGGCCAGCTTGCGGTCAAACTCCGCCGCCTGCTCCTCCTCGACCCGCAGCGCTTCCTCCTTGCTCACCAGGTACTGTGCGTAGTTGCCCGGGAAGGAGAGGATCTGGCCGCGGTCGAGGTCCACGATGCGGGTTGCCATCTTGCGGATGAAACCACGGTCGTGGCTGATAAAGATGATCGAGCCTTCGAAGCCCATTAGCAGGGTTTCCAGCCACTCGATGGCATCGATGTCCAGGTGGTTGGTGGGCTCATCCAGCAGCAGCACGTCCGGTGCCTGAACCAGGGCCCGGGCCAGCGCGGCGCGGCGCTGCCAGCCACCACTGAGCGCCGACATCATCTGCTCGCCATCCAGCTCCAGGTGACTCAGGGTTTGCTGGATGCGGGTCTCAAACTGCCAACCCTGGTGATGATCCATCGCCTCCTGGGCGCGGGCCATGCGGGCCAGGTGGCGTTCGCTAGGATCCTGCTCCACCTGCTTGGCGGCGTGCTCGTACTCTTCGATCACCTGCCCTACCTGGGCCAGACCCTGGGCAACGTAGTGGAACACGGTGCCATCCTGGCCCCGTGGCGGATCCTGCGGCAGGTAGGCGATCTTGGTGTCGCTGTTGATCCCCAGGTTGCCGTCGTCCAGCTCCTGCAGACCGGCCAGCACCTTCATCAGGCTGGATTTGCCGGCGCCGTTGCGGCCTACCAGACAGACCCGCTCGCGCGGCTCCAAAACGAAATCGGCGTTATCCAGCAAGGGGATGTGACCAAAGGCCAACTGCGCTTGCTGCAAACGGATCAGGCTCATACTGCGGCGTCCTCTAAAAACTGCTTGAGGCTGTCCAGGTCAAAGGGCCAGCCCAACTCGGCCCCGTCGGCGCGACGCACCACGGGGATCCGGATCCCATACTGTTCCACCCACTCCGGGCGGGTGACGATATCTTCCATCTTGACCGGCTGGCCTGCCTGGGCCAGTAGGTCGGCGGCCTGCTCACACAGGTGGCAGCCGTCGGTGTGAAACAGCACGACCTCAGACATGGCGCACCAGCCAGGCGTTGTGGATGTGCTTGTTGCGGGCAAAATCCGGCGAGCGGGTCTTGTCACTGATGTTGCTGGCCTCCAGCCCCAACTCGGCCATGCCATCCAGGTCCAGCTTAAAGTGGCGCTTGTTGTTGGAGAACAGGATGGTGCCGCCGGGGCGCAGCAGGCGCTTGAGCTGGGTCATCAGCCACAGGTGATCGCGCTGCACATCGAAGCTCTGCTCCATCTTCTTGGAGTTGGAGAAGGTGGGCGGGTCGATGAAGATCAGGTCGTACTGGTGTTCGCAGGACTCCAGCCAGGCCAGGCAATCTGCGCGTAAGAAGCGATGCTCCTTGCCACGCAGGCGGTTAACGGAAAAGTTGTCCTCGGCCCAGCGCAGGTAGGTCTTGGACATGTCCACCGTGGTGGTGGACTTGGCACCGCCCAGCGCCGCATGGACAGAAGCGGTACCGGTGTATGCAAACAGGTTGAGGAAGTCCGCCCCCTGGGCGTGCTCCTGCAGGTAGCGGCGGGCCAGGCGGTGATCGAGGAACAGGCCGGTGTCCAGGTAGTCGGTCAGGTTGACCAGGAAGGTGGCACCGTACTCGCGCACCTTGAGCTGGTTGCCCTGCTCGCCCATGCGCTGGTACTGGGCACTGCCCTTCTGCTGCTGGCGGGTCTTGAGCACGATCTTCTCCGGATCCACCTCCATCACCTGGGGCAGATGCAGCAGCACGTCAATCAGCCGCTGCTGAGCCTTTTGCGGTGCCACGGACTTGGGCGCAGCGTACTCCTGCACCACCACCCAATCCTGGTAGCGATCCACCGCTACGTTGTAGTCCGGCAGATCCGCATCGTAGACCCGATAGCACTGGATATCGTCGGCCTTGACCCACTTGGCCAGGCCCTTGAGGTTCTTTCGCAGACGGTTGGCGAAGTCTTCGCCGAACACCCGACCACTGCCGCCCTCGCCGATCTGGTAATTGGCCAGGATCACTTCCATGGCACCGTTATAAAGTTTGTACTGCTTATCGGCCTTCAGGCGCAGCGCCGACAACAGCATCGGTTCGCTGCACAGCATGCTGACCCGCCAGTTGGCCCATTGGGCCTTGAGCTGCTGGCCCATACCGGCGTAGAGGTGCAGCAGCGACGGCAGCTGACCCAGACGCTCACCGTAGGGCGGGTTACAGACTAGGAATCCGGCCATGGCCGGCGGCGCTGGCATCTCGGTGGCATCGCCGCCCTCGAACTGGATCAGGTGATCGACACCGGCCTGGAAGGCGTTGTCCTTGGCCAACGCCAGCACCCGGCGGTTGATGTCACGGCCGATAAAGCGGGTTTTGCAGCGCTCCAGGCCACGACGGGAGCGCACCTGCGCTTCGGTCAGGATCGACTGCCAAAGCTCGGCCTGATGGCCGGCCCAGGCATCAAAGCCCCAGCGCTTACGCTGCAATAGCGGTGCGGTGTCACTGGCGATCAGCGCCGCTTCGATCAGCAGGGTGCCGGAGCCGCAGAAGGGATCAATCAGGGGTAGATCGGTGTGCTGGGTCCAACCGGAGCGGATCAAGACCGCCGCAGCCAGGTTTTCCCGCAGCGGCGCACGGCCGGTGTCTAGGCGGTAGCCGCGCTGGTGCATGGCGGCGCCACTGAGGTTGATACCCACCAGCAAGGTGTCGGCGCGCAGGGCACAATCGATGCGGATATCGGGGCGTTGTTTGTCCACCGAGGGGCGCTGGCCGCTCTCCTCCACAAAGGCATCAACGATGGCGTCTTTCACCTTAAGGGCGCCGAACTGGCTGTTACGGATCTCGCGGTTACCGCCGTGAAAGTCCACCACGAAGGCAGACTGGGAGCTGAACACGGCGGGCCAGTACAGCCCCTTCACGCCGTCGTACATCTGCTCTGCCGTCTTGGCCTGAACCTGGCCCAGCACCCGAACCACGCGACTGGCCAGGCGACTCCACAGGCAGATCCGATAGGCGGTTTCCAGCTCCGCCTCAAAGTGAACCACAGCCTGGCCTTCCCGTACCTCGGAGGCCCCCAGGGCGTTCAGTTCATCCACCAACAGGTATTCCAGCCCCTTGGGGACGGCCGCGTAATAGCGCTTCATGATAATTCGCTCGATTGACTGGCAAACCCCCATTATACCGGGTTTTTGCCAGCCATATTCCCCTGTTGGGAAAATCCAGCGACTTTGCTCAGGCTTTAACCACCGCTGCCCGTTTTCACCTGTTGCGGCGGCAGATCATGCCAGGCCTCACCCCGCTTGGCCCGGTCAAAGCCCTCGTCAAACAGCACCCGCATATAATCGGGATCGAACACCTCATCCTTTTCCACCTCGCTACCAACCCCATCGGGGATCCAGCTGGCGTGAACGCCAAGGCCATCCCGTTGCGCCAGGTAGGCGATGCGATAGAGATCGCCGATCCCCTGGGTACGGATCAGGCTGTCGATGGTTTTGCCGGCGATGGCGCCGATCTTGGGGTCCACCGGCTTGTAGCTCGGTGACAGGTGGGCATTTCGGATCAGGAAAAGCTGGGGCTGACCGACTACGCCGAGGCGCCGCTCCAGCGCACGCCAATCCACCTGCGACGGATAGAAGAACAGCTGCGCGGTGGCCCCGCCGTCCACGTGCATCTCGTCAAAGCGCTGGTCGTCGCCTGCGGTGACCGGCACATAGACCGGTGGAAACAGTCCCGGCAGCGAGGCTGAAGCCAGGAACAGCTGACGGATAAGCTGGGGTGCTTGCGGGTGTTCGGTCGCGGCGATGCGGGTGATATTCCACATCACAGGTCGTGCTGCGTCCAGGTTGGTGGTGCCAATCAGCAGGGTGCGGCCCTGGTAGTAAGCCTCAGCCAGGGCCTGGATCATCTCATCGTCCAGGTAGGATTCAATCAGCGCAGCCAGCGGCGTGGAATCGGCCAGCGCATCGCTGCCCAGCATCGAAAACAGCCCTTTTTGCCGGAAGATGTCGTCGCTGCCCATGGTGGTATAGAGCTCTTTCAGAGCCGGGTTGTACGCCTCCCCTAAAAAAGCAAAGGGGGCAATCAGGGCACCGGTGCTGATCCCCGTCACCATGGTGAAACGGGGCCGGTCGCCGCGGGCACTCCAGCCCAGCAACAAGCCGGCACCATAGGCACCGTTGTCGCCACCACCAGAGAGGATCAGGTAGTTGTGTGACTGGTTGCGGATCCCCTCCAGCCGCTGCTCCGCCTCGGCCTTGGCCATCAGTTGCTCCCAGTTATCCTGCTCAAGCTGATCCGCCCAGTGGCGCAGGTCGTCCCGGCCTAGAACCTGGGCTTCAGTCTGGTACTGCGGCGGCAACGGGGTGCGGGACACGGCGTTGCACCCCACAAGAATCCACACCAGCGCCAAACTCAGCCATCGCACCATCGTCCCTGTCTCCTTGGTAGCCCTGGCATTGAGTGTAATCAGCCCTGCCCACTTCGCCACTGTGGCTATTGATATCAGCTCACCAGTGGCATCGTGACTTAGGGTGACAGGATGAGCATTTAGCCGGCTCGAATATTAAGCCAGGTGAAATAACGCTTCGTAGATAATTACCCGGATGCGGTCGAAAGATATTAAGCGGGCTTGATCTATTCCGGCTCAGCCAACTTTATTCCATCAAATAATCGATCCTTTTTAGCCCGAAAGGATCGAAAACGAAAAAAAGGATCCCGAAGGGATCCTTTTTGTGATCTTGATAAGCTATTGATTAGATTATCTAGTTAGCAGCTTATGCGGCGACAACCCGGGCTTGCGATCGTTTTGCGATCGGAATAAGACGATCGTTCATCACCTTGATCAGATCAAATTGATCCATGGATCGCTTGTTCGACAAGCTGCAATCGGGGCCGAGCAGCATCAGCAGGCTGGACTGATCGCCCGCTTCCACCACCACGAAGCTCTGTCGCTGAGTGTCGGTGCACAACTCCACCACGGTGCCACTGCGGCCGTAGGCGATGCGGTCACTGGATTTGAAGTGCCAAGACTTTGGCATCATCGGCAGAGCGAAGAAGTGAGCGGCGGTCAGGTTAAGGGCAATCTGCACTAGCGCCGCCTCGCTGACCGACAGGTAACGACTCAGTTCCTGCAGTACCGATTGGTAGTAATCGGCGTGGCTGGCGGTAAATCCCTGGCCATCGAGGCTGTCCGGCGTCAGTTGTTTTGGCCCATAGGGTGTGACAAACACCAGCTCCTGCCCCAAGGCAATGGCCAGCTTTTGCTCTTCCTGATGATAAAACCAATTCCAACTTTGTTCTGGCATTAAGCACATAACAGCGTCCCCTTCCCTGATGCCGTTAATGCTAGAACAAATATCGGACAATTTGCAATTAAATTAGTCAATTATTTGACGAGAGAAGAATAAAAGCCAAAAACAAAAAAGGGCCAATTTGGCCCTTTTTATGATCCCTTACCCGAGACGATCTTATTTGCGTTTAATAAACTCTTCGGTGATCGACTTGATCAATTCCGGACCGTTATAGATAAAGCCGGTGTAGATCTGCACCATCTTGGCGCCCACCTCGATCTTCTCCATGGCGTCGGCACCGGAGTCGATACCGCCGCAGCCCAGGATCGGGATGCGGGTGTCCAGGTGCTGATGCAGCTTCTTGATCACCTCGGTGGCGCGCTCACGCAGCGGCACACCGGACAGGCCACCGGCCTCACCGTGCTCAGGCAGGTGCTCTACCCCTTCGCGGCTCAGGGTGGTGTTGGTGGCGATCACGCCATCGAAGTTGTGGCGCAGCAGCGCATCACAGACCGATTTGATCTCTTCGTCGCTCAGATCCGGTGCCACCTTCAGGGCCACCGGTACGTACTTGCCGTGCTTCTCCGCCAGCTCCGCCTGCTTGGCCTTGAGTGAGCCGAGCAGATCGTCCAGCATCTCACCGTACTGCAGGGTCCGCAGACCCGGGGTGTTGGGAGAGGAGATGTTCACCGCAATGTAGCCAGACACCTCGTACACCTTCTCCATGCAGATCAGGTAGTCGTTCTTGCCCTCTTCCAGCGGGGTGTCCTTGTTCTTACCGATGTTGACACCGATAACGCAATCACCCGGGTTGGCGGCCTTGATGTTGGCTACCAGGTTGTCCACGCCCTTGTTGTTAAAGCCCATGCGGTTGATAATGGCGCGCGCCGGCTTAAGGCGGAAGGCACGGGGCTTGTCGTTGCCCGGCTGCGGACGCGGGGTCACGGTACCGACCTCAACGTGGCCAAAGCCCATCTCGGCAAAGCCGTTGATCGCTTCGCCGTCCTTATCCATACCTGCCGCCAGACCCACCGGGTTGGGGAAGGTCACGCCCATGAACTCTACCGGTGCGTGCGGCACCTTCTGGCGGTAGAAACAGGACAGCGGGGTGTGGCTGGTGGCACGGATCCCGGTCATGGCGATGGCGTGGGCCACCTCGGGGTTGGTTTGGAACAGTACTTTCTGGGCAAGGCGGTAAAACATCATCTCTCCTGTTCTAAAAAAAGCCTCGGTGGGGACCGAGGCTTCGCACGCTTTCGACGTTGGCGCTGAGGTTACGACTCGGTGGCCGTGTCACAACGCATGATCAGCAGGTTCAGCTCCCGCAGGGCCACAGAGAACTTGGCGAACTCGTGACTCTTGGAGGTGCGGAACTCCGCCATCATGTGCAACCAACGATCCAAGGTGGCTTCGTTCTCGTTGACCCATTGTTCGATAATGGAATCGGCATCGCATTCACTCTGGCAGTTGCGCAAGACTACCATGGTCAGCCGGCGCTGCAACCAGTCCAGCTCCTCACGGAAGGCCGCTCGTGCCATCGCCTGCCAGTGGTTGGAGACCACCTGGCGGTTGATCTGGTCGAGGAACCAGTGCAACTCGATGCGGGCCCCAAGCCGGAAGTAGGTCTGTGCCACCAGCGGTACGCCGTGATCCTGGCTCTCGGCGATCTCTGCCACATCCAGCGCAGAGAACAGGGTGCTCAGGCGGGCAATGTGCTGGGCCAGGGAATCCGGGACCCCCTGCTCCTGCCACTGCTGAGCATCAGCACCAAGCTGTTGGTTCTCCTCGGCGGAGAGCAACTGTTCGAACTGGCTCTGCAGCTGCGCCAGAACCGGGGCAAAGCCCTCCACCAGGCTGGCGATCTCCAGCTGGCCGCTGCGATGGCGCAGGAACCAACGGGTCGCCCGACGCACGGTGCGCTGCAGCTCGTACAGCATCTCGTACTGACACTGGCTACTGACCTTGCCGTCCAGGGCAATGATTTCAGACTTAACTGATTCCAAACCGAAAATTTGGGCGGCGGTAGTGTAACCGATGGCAACCTCAGAGACTGAGGCACCGGTCTCATCCCGCATACGCTGGATAAAGTTGAGTCCCATGTCGTTGATGATGCCGTTGGCCAGATCGGTGGCGATGATCTCGCCCCGCAGCGGGTGTTGCGGCATCCAGTCGCTGAACCGCTCCTGCAGACGTTGGGGGAAGTAGCCCACCAGGCTCTGGGCAAAGAAGGGATTGTCGGTGATGGCCGGATCCAGCAGCTGCTCCTTGAGCACCATCTTGGCGTAGGCCACCAGTACCGACAGCTCCGGACGGGTCAGACCCTGGCCGGCGGCCATCCGCTCGGACATCTCATCGTCGCTGGGCAGGAACTCCAGCGGACGATCCAGCTTGCCCTCTTTCTCCAGGTGGTGGATAAAGCGGATCTGCTCCTTGAGCTGATCGCCATTGCGGGTCTCGGTGACGGAGATGGAGAGAGTCTGGTTACGGCAGTCCTCCAGCACAATCTCGGTCACCTCGTCGGTCATCTCCACCAGCAGGGCGTTGCGCTGCTTGATGGTCAGCTCGCCCTCCGCCACCAGGCGGTTGAGCAGGATCTTGATGTTGACCTCGTTGTCAGAGCAATCCACCCCGCCGACGTTGTCGACGAAGTCGGTATTGATGCGACCGCCGGTCTGGGCGTATTCGATGCGACCGAGCTGGGTCAGACCCAGGTTACCGCCCTCGCCCACCACCTTGGCCTTGAGCTCAGCACCGTCGATGCGCACCGCGTCGTTGGCACGGTCGCCCACATCCACATGGGTCTCCGACTCGCCCTTGACGTAGGTGCCGATGCCGCCGTTCCACAGCAGGTCGACCTCCATCTTCAGCAGTGCGTTGATCAGCTCGTTGGGGGTCATCTGGGTCCGCTTGGTGCCCAGCATGCTCTTCATCTGGCTGGTCAGCTTGATCGACTTGGCGCTGCGCAGGAACACGCCGCCCCCTTCGGAGATCAGGCTGGTGTCGTAATCTTCCCAGCTGGAGCGTGGCAGCTGGAACAGGCGCTCCCGCTCCACATAGCTGCTGGCCGCATCCGGGTTGGGATCGATGAAGATGTGCATGTGGTTAAACGCCGCCTGCAGGCAGATATGACGACTGAGCAGCATGCCATTACCAAACACGTCGCCGCCCATGTCCCCCACCGCCAGCACGGTGAAGTCGGTGGTCTGGCAATCGACGCCGAGTTCACGGAAGTGGCGCTTGACCGATTCCCAGGCACCGCGGGCGGTGATCCCCATCTTCTTATGGTCATAGCCGTACTGACCACCGGAGGCAAAGGCATCGCCGAGCCAGAAGTCGTACTCCTCGGAGATGGCGTTGGCGATGTCGGAGAAGGTGGCGGTGCCCTTGTCCGCCGCCACCACCAGGTAGGGATCCGGCTCATCCAGGCAGGTGACGCCCTGGGGCGGGGTTACCTCTCCCTGGACGATGTTGTCGGTCAGATCCAGCAGGCCGCGGATAAAGGTGCGGTAGCACTCCTGCCCTTCCGCCAGCATCCCTTCGCGGTCCGCCGGCAGTTGTTTACAGACAAAGCCACCCTTGGCGCCACTGGGCACGATCACCGTGTTTTTCACCTGCTGGGCTTTAACCAGGCCCAGCACCTCGGTACGGAAATCCTCCCGACGATCGGACCAGCGCAGGCCACCCCGGGCCACCTTGCCACCGCGCAGGTGAACGCCCTCCACCCGCGCGGAATAAACGAAGATCTCGTTCTTCGGCACCGGCTTGGGAAACTCGGGGATCAGCTCAGGCTCGAACTTAAAGGAGAGGTAGGGCTTGGGTGCCCCCTGTGCGTCCATCTGGTAGAAGTTGGTCCGCAGGGTGGCGAAGATCAGCTCCAGGTAGCGACGGATAATACGGTCGTCATCCAGGTTGGCCACCTCATCGAGCAGGGTGATCACCTTGTCCTGGATCTTGTCGGCGCTCTTACGGCTCTTTGGTCCAAAGCGCAGTCGGAACGCCTCCATCAGCAGCTGGGTGATCTCCGGGTAGCGGTCCAGGGTATCGGCGATGTACTGCTCGGAGAAGGTGGTGCCGATCTGGCGCATGTACTTGGCGTAGGCGCGCAGTACCGTGACCTCCAGCCCGGTCAGGCCGGCGGACAGCACCAGGTGGTTGAAGGCATCGTCTTCGAACTGGCCGCGCCAGGTGGTGGCCAGGGCCTCCTCAAAGCGCTTCTGGTAGGCGGAGATCGGCTCGTCGCTCTGACCGCTCAGGGTCATAACGAAATCGAGGATCCAGAACTCCACCCCATCGGCGGAGACCAGCTTATAGGGGCGTTCACCGATCACCCGCAGGCCGAAGTTTTCCAGCATCGGTAGGATGTCGGACAGCGGGATCGGCTCATGCTTGTGGTAGAGCTTGAGATTGACCTGGTTGGGGTGGCCCAGCTCCTGGGGCTGGTAGAACTGCATCCCCAGGCTGTGGCTGTCATCCAGCGCCAGCATCTGGTCGATATCTTCCAGCGCGGAGTTGGGCAGCACGTCCTCTTTGTAGCTGCGCGGGAAGGCTTCAACAAAGCGACGGTACAGCGCCTTGCCACGGGCCTCGCCGTGACACTCCAGCAGCGCCGCATCCAGTTTGTCTTCCCAGGTTTTTGCCAGTTCCACCAGGTTGGTTTCCAGCTCGGTGCGATCGATCTCCATCTCGTTGTCTTCAACCTTGACCAGATAGTGGGTCCGAGCCAGGGTGGACTCAGAGAAATAGGTGGTGAACTCCACCGGATCCTTGGTTTGGAAATAGTCCGCCAGCAACGCTTGGGTGCGTACCCGCAGGTGGGTGTTGTAGCGGTCTTTGGTGGTGTAAACCAGGGCGGAGACGAAGCGGCCAAACAGGTCGCGACGCAGGAACAGCTTGACCCGGTCCCGGTCCTGCATGTGCAGGATCCCCATGGTGGCGTCGTGCAGCTGCTTCTCGGTGGCTTGCACCAGTTCATCCCGGGGGAAGGTCTCAAGGATGTGCAGCAGTGCCTTGTGATCATGGCTGCGCGGCGGCAAGCCGCTGAGCTCCATCACCCGCTGCAGCTTCTGACGGATGCGGGGGATCTGGCTGGGGCTCTGGTTATACATGGTGGAGGCGTACAGGCCAATAAAGCGGTGCTCGCCCACCACCTGGCCCTGGTCATTGAATCGCTTCACACCGATATAGTCGATGTAGGCGGGCCGGTGTACCCGGCTCTTGGCATTGGTCTTGGTCAGGATCAGGTAATCCGGACCCAGCGCGTGTTTGCGCGCCGCTTCCGGCAGCTGCGACAGCAGCATACGTTGGTGCTGGCTGGGACGAATGGCCAGGGTGCCCAGGCTGGTTTCCGCCACCGGCTCCAGCGCCATGTCGCCCTCCACCTTCTCCAGGTTGTAGTAGCGGTAACCCAGGAAGGTGAAATGGTGATCGGAGATAAAATTCAGAAACGCCAGGCTTTCCTCGCGATCGGCGTCATGGCCGACCTTGGGCCCCTGCTCCACCTCTTTGATCACCGTGGCCAGCTGCTTCTGCATGGTGCGCCAATCCTTGACCGAGGCACGCACGTCCTCCAGTACCGAGCCCAGCTCCTTGGAGAGAGCCTTGCGGCGCACTTCACGCTCCTGGTTGTCGATCTCCACCAGGAATACCGACAGACGCTCGTCGTCAGGCTCGGCGTCCATCACCGCCCGCACCTCGATGATCTTGCCGGACTCATCCCGGGCGATCGCCACCGGGGTGTGGATCATCAGATGGCTCTCAATGCCGTAGCGGTTCAGTGCCATGGAGACCGAGGTCACCAGGAATGGGATATCCGGTTGCACCATCTCGATGATGGTATGGGGGGAGGACCAACCGTGGGTGCTCTGGGCCGGGTTGAACACCTTGTTGATGCTCTGGTTGGCCGAGGTGTTCTGCATGCTGTGCCAAAGGCTCAGGGTGGCGCCGTAAAGTTCGGCATCCTTGCGTTGGTTCAGCTCCTCTTTCGAGAGCGTGCCGAGAAAGATACGGGCAAAACGCTCCAGCAAGGGTGCTTCCTGCTCTGAGTTCTTCTTGTGGATCAAGGCCACAACGTTTTCAAGCAGGACTGAGGGGGTGGATTGTGCTGTCGCCATAGGGGGAATTCCTTCGCACGGGCTTATTCATTTTTATTGTCGCTATCGGTGGGACACCGAACCTGCGCTGCGAAGTGTATCACCCTTTTTCTCTCTATGTGAGCCAAAACACACCACTGTAAATACCTTGTTGTGTCAGCATTTTAGTGTGTTGAAAAAACAAGCGCATGGGGTGTGTGACTATGCAGTTTGCCGGCCCTTTAGGGGCTGACTATGCAGCCTCTTATTGACTGTTCAGAGCAGTTCCACAACCAGCCGCCCCCCGGGCTTCGCTACACCGACTTACCGTCGGCGAAGCCCTGCCACCCCCACTTTATCGCTCCTTTTCTCGATCCCGATCACAAAACAACCAGCCCAATACACCTATTCGTTGCCTTTAGAAGCTTTAAAGCACAACATTCACGCCATCGAATGACTTCACGCCGCTTTTAGACCCCCATTCGTCTTATTGGTAAGCCTGAAGATCAATACAAACGGACGCCACGCCGAGTGGCACCAGGAACCAGGAGAACGCCATGAGCAGCAAAGACAACGAATCCAACAAGCGCACCCCGCCGGTTCAGGACCTGCTGCTAGGTCTGGTTCTGGTGCTGTTTTTCATCTTTCTGTCTGCCTGAAAGCCTGAGTTCGAACCGTCAGAGGAGCGCACAGCATGCCCATCTTCACCTGTGACCAGACCGGGATCCAGATCCCCTTCCTGCCCAGCCGTAAACGAAGCCTGCAGTTTCGTCAGTTGCAGACGCTGGCTAGCCAGTTGGCGACTCATCCGCAACTGGGCCCCTCTCGCTCAGCCTTGCTGAGCCCGGGAGTGAAATCTATCCGGGTTCAGTGCCGACACTGTCAGCAAGAGGGACAGGTGGCGTTCCGCCAGCTCAAAAGTGGTAAGGGCAGCGTGGGATGTGACTGCCAACAAGAGGAGTGCGTGGCATGAAGCGTGCAGACAAACCGCCGGCGCCAACCTGGGCCAACCTGACCCTGCTACTGGCCTGCCTGGTCTGTGCCGGCATCACCCTGGCGATGAAACAGGGGGTGATTAAAGGACTTGAGACGGTACCGCCGATCAGCACCCAGGAGGAGTTTATCTCCGTTTACGGCGCGTTAGAGGGACAGTCTCGATACCAGGAGTACCGGGGGATCACACGGTGACCACCATCGTCAGAGAGGATTGCCGCCTGCAACAGGCACTGAAGGCGCTGAGAAAAGCCAACAACCATCTGGTGGTTAGCCATGGGCTGGAGGGCAATGCCCGGGAGTCCAGCGTCTTTCAGGCACTGACCCTTGCGAGCCACGCCCAACGCTTGCTGACCGAGTGGCTGGCGGTGGGCGAGCAGGAGTACAGCATGGACGAGGAACTTATCTGGTGGGAGCCATCAGAAACGGGCCAGGCCCAAACGTCATTGCAAGAGACGCCCTTACTGGCTCCGCCAAAGGCGGTACAACCCAAGCGATAGCGCAACGACAGCTAACACATTACGCAACTGGGTCAGACACACCAACGTGGCCTCGAAGTAACAGACAGGTTGGAAGCGACCCCTTAAACCCTTAGGCGCCTGACGTCAGGGCGCACCCATTGAAACCGCACGGCAGCGCTTGCCCCTGATGGGCAGGCCGGGATTGCTGCGCGCAAAATTTGAGAGAACGACCGATGAAACTGAACGCTGTTATGACCCTGGCCATGGTATCCACCCTGTCTGTACCGGCACTGGCCAGCAACGATTCCCGCTGGCATGGCGAACTGATCCTGGCCACCGGCTACCTGTCCACCAACTCTAACCTGAGCACCGAAGGGGACCGCCATCTGACGGATCTCGATGGCAAGGGCAGCCACACTAACGATTTTATCGTCATGCCGCTGGGCAGCCTCAACTACGAGCTGAACGACCAGCGTAACCAGCGCCTCTACCTGGGTACCTCCCGGGATGACCTGGCGGTGGGCGATCTGGCCTTTGAGGTGGGCTACCAGTATGACTTCGCCAACGGTACCCAGTTGGACTTTGCCATCCTGCCCACCGTGGTGCGCGGTGAGGTCTGGGCCAACCCCTATGACACCGACAATCGTCGTCGCAAGGAAGACGTCGAGGGGATGGCCTACCGGTTCAAGGTCAACAACCTGATGAACTCCGGCTTCTCCCTGGACATGGGCTTTGCCACCATGGAGGTGGACAACGAAGGGATCGAGCCGCAGAGCCTGCACCGGGATGCGGACACCTACTACCTCAAAGGCAGCTATCGGTCGATGTTCAGCGCCACCTCGGGCCTGATCACCGCCTTTGCCTATACCCATCATGACGCTGAGGGCGACGCCGCCAGCTTTGACCAGTACAAGGGGGAACTGACCTACTTCCGCCACAGCAATGGTCACAGCCTGGCACTGACCGGCAGCTACGCCTATCGCGAGTACGATGCCATTAACCCGATCTTCGATACGCGACGCAACGACGACCGTTACCGCCTGTTCCTGGCCTACGAGCAGGCCAACTTCCTGGGTTGGCAGAACTGGAGCCTGGTGTCCTTTAACGGCGTCCAGTTCAACACCTCCAGCATCGGCTTCTACGAGAACGAGGAGTACCTGACCTCGCTGGGTTTGAGCTACCGCTTCTGACCCGGCTGACGTAGCAGCCGGCCAAGCCAACCCCCATCTGAGCCCACGGCATTGACCGTTGGGCTCCTTCCCCCACCGCTGCAGTAAAGCTCCTCCGGTTGACGGCAGGAGCCAGCACCCCGGGCCCGAGATAGGAACAGATCATGAAACGCGTCACGCTGTCATTGTCACTTTGCCTGGCCTGCGGCTTGGCTTCGCCCTGGGTTCAGGCCGAGCCGTCCGAGTTTGAGATCTATCAGACTGAGACGGTTGAAGCTGAGCTCGATACCGTGGTGATCCCCATCGTCGGGGCGATGAGCAGCACCGGGCTTATCGGCGGTGCGGTGGCGTCGGTCACCGGGCTCGGCCAGCCCCACGCACAACTGGTGGGGTTCGGTGCCTATTCGGTCAATGACAGCTACATCAGCTTCCTGGGCTACTACAACTACGCTTTGACCGAGCGTTGGGCGATGGACCTGTCTGCCCTGCAGGCGGAATTCACCGACAGCACCCTCTACCTGGATCCCAGCGCCAATCCCCAAACCGCTGCGCCTGCCACTACCGGCATAGACGCGGCCTACCTGCAGAGGGACCTGGCTCTGACCCTGCGCTACCGCCTGTACGAAGACACTGCGGCGGCCTCCCGGGTAAAGCTGGAGCAGGGTTTACCGGTAGGTTCTGAGTCCATCAACCGGGTTCTGTTTGAGATAGAGCCGTTCTATCAAACCCGGGATCTGCGCACCGTAGAGAGCGACAACATTGAGGGCCGAACCTACGGCGTCAGCACGACGTTGGAGTTCGATAGCCGTGATTTCTGGCCCACCCCCAGCATTGGCCAGCACAGCTACGCCACCGTTTTGCGGGACTGGGGCGGCAGCGACCGTGCCGCCTATACCCGCTGGGAAGCTCAACACAGCCGCTACCTTGACCTGGGCAGCAGCGGCTGGAGCCGCCAGCAGACCCTGGCATTGACCGGCTACCTGTCCGACATCCCCACCTGGGACAACACCGATCCCTCCAGCCAACCCGACTGGTTCGCCCAATCGGTGCTGGGCGGTTCAGAGCGGCTTCGCGGCTACGGCAATGATCGATTCAGTAATCGCAGCGCGCTGTTTTACGCGGCGGAGTATCGCGTCATCCCTAATTGGCAACCGCAACAACAGATCCCACTGCTGAACCGCTACGACTTTCCCTGGTGGCAGGCCGCGCTGTTTGCTGAGTTGGGCAAGACAGAGGACCGGCTCAGCCTCAGTGCACTGCACCGTGACATGGAGTGGAGTGCCGGATTCGGCCTGCGTTTCTTTATCGAGAGGATGGTGGCCCGGGCAGATTTTGGCTTTAGCGATGAGGAGAGCCTGTTCCATTTCACCGTCAACCAGGCTTTTTAATCCCAGCCAAGGGCACCCTGAGCCGGGCCGCCGCGTGACCCAGATCACACACCACAAAACACGAAGCCAAAAATCAACCTTTAGTATTGTTTAGACTCCTATTCGTCCGTATTATCACCACAACTTTAGCCCAGTCGCCTCCGATTGGGTTTACCCAGACCCAACAAGAGAGACGCTGAAATGAAACTGACTCCCGTCACCTGTGCATTGGCCCTGACCTTGCCCTCCCTGCTGATGGGCTGCAGCGAGGCACCGCAACTGACCCAGAGCCAAGCCCCTATCCGCCCGGCCCTGGTAGAGACCGTGAATGCCGAGGTGAGTGCCAGCCATCAGTTCTACGGTGCCGTACGCGCCGCCCACCGTGCCGACCTGGCGTTTCAGACCGGCGGTCGCCTGATCGCCGTCAAGGTAGACAAAGGCGATCGTGTGGTCGCTGGCCAGGTACTGGCCCAGCTGGATGCCAAAGAGGTAGAGCTGGCGCTGGCTTCGGCACAGGCCGAACTCAACCGTATCCGGGCGGATTATCAGCGTGCCCTGGCCATCTTTGAGAAAAGCCAGGCCATCTCCCTGGCAGACCTGGAAACCATCAGCACCAAGCTGGAGCTGGCTGGCCTGCGGGTGATGGAAGCCCAGCGTGCCGTGAAGGACACCACCCTGACCGCCCCGTTCGACGGCATCATCGGCGATCGCCTGGTGGACAACCACACCCAGGTCCCCGCCAATCAGACCGCCTTTGTTATCCACGACCTGGAGCAACTGGAGGTGGCCATCGACGTACCGGATCGGATCGTGGCTGCCGGCGGTTACCAGGTAAACGGCGTGGCGGAGATCAATGCCCTGCCCGGCCGCCAGTTTGATGTGGCGATGACCAGCTACAGCACCACCGCCAACGAAGCCAGCCCCACCTACCAGGTGATCTTCAGCTTCTCTGGCCTGGACGATGCCGTGGTACTGCCGGGTATGGCGGCCAAGGTGATCCCCTTTGCCGATGATTCGCAAAAGGCGGTAACCGTGCCGCTGACCGCGCTGGTGCCGGACAACCTGGGCAGTCACTTTGTCTGGGTAGTGGACAGCGACAACACCGTTCACCAGCGCAATGTGCAGGTGGGAGAGATCAGCCACAACCGGGTGGTGGTTTCACCGCTGGATAACGGCGAGCGGGTCGTTACCGCCGGTGTCTCCGCCCTGGCCGAAGGCCAGACCATCCAACCGACCGAGCAGATCTGAATCCACTGCTCACCTGATTGCAGATATGGCGTTGTTTTTTGGCGCCAAAATGAATTACCCCACTGAGGCAACCCAATGAACATCGCACAATCAGCCATTGCCAAGCGCACCACCACCTGGGTACTGGTGCTCCTAGTCCTGTTAGGCGGGTGGATCAGCTACGAAAAGCTGGGCCGCTTTGAAGACCCGGAATTTGTTATCCGCCAAGCGGTGGTCGCTACCCAGTATCCCGGGGCGACCGCCCAGGAGGTGGATAATGAGATCACCGACGTCATTGTGGGTGCCCTGATGGGGATGCAGGAGGTGCATGAGATCACCTCCACCTCCAAGCCCGGCGTGTCCGAGGTGATCGTCGAGATGGACCGTGCCTTCACCTCCGGTGAGGCGGAGATCCAGCAGGTCTGGGACAAGCTGCGCCGCAAGGTAGCGGACGCCGCCATGGCGCTGCCTCCCGGTGCTGGTCAGCCCTACGTCAACGACGACTTTGGTGACGTTTACGCCATGTACTACGCCGTGACTGGCGAGGGCTACAGCTTCAAGCAGATCCAGGACTACGTGGACATGCTGGCACGGGAGCTGTCACTGGTACCCGGTGTGGCCACTGTAGCTACCCAGGCCGAGCAGGCGGAACAGATCTTTGTCGAGGTCGACAGCGCCCGTGCCAAGGCACTGGGGATCTCCCTGGACCAGGTGTACGACGTACTGGCCAAGCAGAACAGCGTCACCATGGCCGGCACCCTGCAAACCGGCAGCATGAACGTCAACGTCATTCCGGTGGCCAGTGTCAGCGACTTCGATGACCTCAAGCAGCTGCAGATCGCCTTGAACGACTCCGTCGTTCGCCTCGGTGACATCGCCACCGTAACCCGCGGCTACGCCGACATGACCGAGCTGGTGCGCTTCAATGGCCAGCCGGCCATCGGCCTGGGCATCTCCAACGTCTCTGGCGGTAACGTAGTGGTGATGGGCGACGCGGTTCAGGCTCGCCTGGCCGAGTTGGATGATCGTCGTCCCGTGGGGATGACCCTCAACCCCATCTCGCTGCAATCGGTTAGCGTGGCCGAGGCGGTGGATGCCTTTGTGCTGAATCTGATCGCCGCCGTGGTGATCGTCTTTACCGTGCTGTTCTTCTTCCTGGGCTTGCGCTCCAGTGTCATCATCGGCGGCGTGCTGGTATTGACCGTGGCCGGCACCCTGATCGTGATGCTGATCGATGACATCGCCATGCAGCGGATCTCGCTGGGTGCGCTGATCATCGCCCTGGGTATGCTGGTGGACAACGCCATCGTGGTCACCGACGGGGTACTGACCCGCCTGCAGAAGGACCCAAGCGCCGACCGCAAACAGGTGATCGGTGAGGTGGTGAAGGCGACCCAATGGCCGCTGCTGGGCGGTACCGTAGTGGGGATCCTGGCGTTCAGCGCCATCGGCCTGTCCCCCTCCAACATGGGGGAATACGCCGGCTCACTGTTCTGGGTGATCCTCTACTCCATGATGCTGTCCTGGATCTTTGCTATCACCGTGGTACCGCTGCTGTGCCACGACTTCCTGACCGTGAAGGCAGACCAGGCCCAGAAGCCCAGCCGCATCCTCAATGCCTACAAGGCGTTCCTGGTCTGGGTCCTGCACAACCGTAAGAAATCCCTGGCCACCATCCTGACCGTGATGGTACTGGGTGTGCTGTCACTGCAGTTCGTTCCGCCGGGCTTTATGCCGGAGTCTGAGCGTCCCCAGTTCGTGGTGGACATCAACCTGCCCCAGGGTTCGGACTTCCAGCGCACCGCCGAGCTGGTGGCCCAAATTGAGCAGGACGTGTTGGCCGAAGAAGGGGTCAGCGGAGTGACCAGCTTCATCGGTGCCGGTGGCCTGCGCTTTATGCTCATCTACAGCCCGGAGCCGGCCAACACCGCCTACGCCCAACTGCTGGTGGACGTAGACGAGTTTGAGCGCATCACTCCGCTGATTGAGCAGCTGAATCAACAGCTGTCCGCCCGCTACCCGGATGCCGCCATCATGGCCTGGAAGTTTATGTTGGGCCCCGGCGGGGGTAAGAAGATCGAGGCTGCCTTCTCCGGTCCAGACGCCGCCGTGTTGCGCCAGCTGTCAGAGCAGGCCAAGAGCATCATGGCCAGCAACCCGATGTTGATGGCAGTGCAGGACGACTGGCGTGACCAGGTACCCACCCTGCGCCCGGTCTACGATGCCCAGTCGGCCCAACGTTTGGGCCTGACCACTCAGGAGATCAACGCCGCCATCGCCCAGACCCTTAATGGTCGTGAGGTGGGGGTCTACCGGGAAGGCAATGACCTGATCCCGATCCTGGCCCGTGCCCCGGAGGCGGAGCGTCAGCATCAGCGTGCGGTAGAAAACACCGAGGTGTTCAGCCCGTCACTGGGCAGCCACGTCCAGGTGGCGCAGCTGGTGGAGTCGGTCAACGTCACTTTCGAGGATGGTCTGATCAAGCGTATTGACCGGGTTCCCACCATCAAGGCCCAGGCAGACCCCGCCAACGGCGTGCTCTCCTTTGAAGCCTTTGAGTCTATCCGTGCCCAGCTGGAGTCCGAGCTGACCCTGCCTGCCGGCTACAGCCTGCAATGGCATGGCGAGTACAAGGATGCCAAGGAGGGTAATGAAGGTCTGGCCATCAGTGCTCCCTACGGCTTCGCGGCGATGGTGCTGGCGGTGGTCTTTATGTTCAACGGGATCCGCCAGGCCCTGGTGATCTGGCTGACCGTACCGCTGGCCCTGGTGGGGGTTTCCGCCGGCCTGGTGCTGTTCCAGACCCCGTTCGAGTTTATGGCCACCCTGGGGACCCTGTCGCTGGTGGGCATGATGGTGAAAAACGCCATTGTGCTGGTGGACCAGGCCGACCAGGACGTCAAAGCGGGCATCACCCCCTATGACGCCATTATCGGTGCTGCCCTGAGCCGGGCCCGCCCGGTGGTACTGGGTGCCACCACCACCATCCTGGGGGTGGCACCGCTGGTAGGCGATGCCTTCTTCAAGTCGATGTCGGCGGTGATCATGGTGGGCCTGCTGGTCGCCACCGTGCTGACCCTGGTGGTGATCCCGCTTTACTACAGCCTGATCTTCCGTGTGAAGAACCCGGCATAAGCACAGTTTGGCGTGGCCGTGGCCACGCCCCTGGACAGGCTCTTGGTCTGACAGGTTGAGAGTAATGAAGAGGCCAAGATGACCCGTACGCACCGCTACGCCACCACAGAAGAGGCGCAGATCCTCAAGCAGATCCAACAGGACACCGGCATGACCACCGCCCAGATCGCCGCGCTGGTCTGCACCACGCCGGAAACGGTTCGGCGTTGGCGGCGCGGCGCCATGCGCGCTCGCGGGCCCGCACTGGGGCTGTTGCGGGTGCTTGGCATGAACAGCGACGGCGGCGTCGGTGATGCCCTGCTGATCGGCCAGTTCAACCTGGCCCACCCCAAAGCGATCGATCATCCCAATGTGATTGAGATCCTGTCAAAGGTAAAACGACAGCAGTAAGCCACTGACAGGGAGAGCAATCCCGCCTCCGTCACCGCACTTTGGCTCATCAGGACGTGATCAAGGGCTGACATTTTAAGGGCGTAACGTTGTATAATTGCGCCTAAAAGACCTAAGAGAGAAACCCAATGGCCAGAAACCCTGCGTTCGCCGATACCGAAGAAGCCCAGATCCTTAAGCACATTCGGGACAACACCGGCATGGACACCGCCCAGATCGCTGCCTTTCTCTGCACCACCCCGGAAACCGTGCGCCGTTGGCAACGTGGCACCATGCGCGCCCGCGGCCCGGCGCTGGGCTTTCTGCGTATCCTCGGCATGAACACCAACTGGTCGGTACGCAACGCCATTAAGATCGGCAACTTTAACCTGGCCCACCCCAAGGCCGTGGACACCCCGGACGCCATGGACAAGCTGGCTGAGCTGGGCGAGTCGATGGAAGAGGCCTGGTCTTCCCGCCGCTAATAGCGAGTTGCGACACAAAGAAAAAGCCCCGGTATCCCGGGGCTTTTTGCGTTTTAGTCTGCTTAGGCTGCCTTATCGGTGCCCGATGGCAGGTCGACCTTGGGCTCCGGGCTTTGCTGTTGCTTGGCCCGTGACCAGAACAGGTTGACCAGTGCCGGTAGCACTACCACCGCCGCGATCATGTTCACCAGGAACATGAAGGTCAGCAGCACGCCCATGTCCATCTGGAACTTGAGGCTGGAGAACACCCAGGTGGAAACCCCCACCGCCAGGGTGATGCCGGTGAAGATCACCGCGTTACCCCGCTCGCACAGCGCCTGCAGGTAGGCCTCCTGTACCGGAACCCCCTTACGCAGCAGCGGCGACATGGTGGAGAGGATATAGATGCCGTAGTCGACACCGATCCCCACCCCCAGCGCAATCACCGGTAAGGTGCTCACGGTCAGGCCGATCTGCAGTTGCGTCATCAGCGCCTGGGCCAGGGTCGATACCACGTACAGCGGCAGGATCACCGCCAGGGTGGCTCGCAGGGAGCGGAAGCTGATCAAACAGAGCAGGAACACCGCGCCGTAGACATAGAGCATCATCGGCGTCTGCGCTGCGGCCACCGCTTCGTTGGTGGCGGCCATCACGCCGGCCGGGCCCGAGGCCAGGCGGAAGGTGACGTCGTCGTTGTTAAAGCGCTCGGCTTCCGCCTTAACCGCCGCGACCACGGTATCCAGGGTTTCCGCCTTGTGATCCTGCAGGAACAGGTACACCGGCATCACCGAACAGTTGCCGTTGAGCAGGCCGGACGAGGTGGGGATCCGCGAGGTGGCCTGCACCAGGGTGGCGGTGGTACGGGGCAGCACCCGCCACTTGGGGTTGCCCTCGTTGTAGCCGCCATTAACCATCTTCGACACCGAGCTCAATGAGGCTGAGGATTGCACCCCCGCCACGTTGGTCATGCGCCACTGGAACTGGTCAATCCGATCCATCACCCGGTGGTAGGTACAGGCCTCCGGGAAGGTCTCGACGATCACCGTCAGCACATCGGTGGTGATGGAGAAGTTGTCGGTGATGAAAAAGGTGTCCTGGTTGTAGACCGAGCTCTCTTTCAGCGACGGTGCACCGGCGTGCAGATCGCCGATCTTCATGGTCTGGGCCTGCATCGCCCCCAACACAAACAGCACCGCGGTCACCGCCAGCACCACCCGGGCGGTCTTGGCGGAGGCAAAGCCGGAGACCTTGCGCCAGATCGGCATGGTACGGGCGTGGCTGCTGCGCAGCTTGTCCAGATAGCCCTCGCTAAAGTGGGCGTAGGAGAGCAGCACCGGCAGCAGTACCAGGTTGGTGAGGATGATTACCGCGACACCCAGTGAGGCGGTGATCGCCAGCTCACGGATGATGCCGATGTCGATGGCCAGCAGGGTCATAAAGCCCACGGTATCGGACAGCAAGGCCACGCCACCGGGGATCAACAGGGCCCGGAATGCCGCCTCTGCTGCCACCTTGGCACTGACTCCTTCCGCCACCTTGTGACCGATGGCGTTGATCATCTGCACGCCGTGGCTGACGCCGATGGCAAACACCAAAAACGGCACCAGGATCGACATGGGATCCAGGCCAAAGCCCAGCACCGTCAAGCCACCCAGTTGCCACACCACCGCCACCAGCGAGCAGGCCAGCGGCAGCAGGGTCATCAATACACTGCGACAGAAGGCGTATACCATCACCGCAGTGATGGCGATCGCCACCAGGAAGAACAGCAGCACATCACGGGCGCCGTCGGCCACATCGCCGGCCATTTTGGCAAAGCCGATGATGTGGATCTGGATATCCTCATCCTGGTATTGAGTGCGGATCTCCTGCTCCAATTGACTGGCGAAGCCCAGCACGTCCATCGGCCGTGTGGTGGGGCCGCCTTCGACCTGCTCCTCGTCCGGTACCGGCACCCAGTCCAGCAGCTGCGCAGTGACCATGGCGGCGTTGAAATCGTCGGAGACCAGCCGGCCAATGATGCCTGCCTTCTCTACGTTGGCCCGCACCTGGGCTAACCCCTGGGCATCGGCCCGGAAGTCTGCCGGGATTACCGGGCCACCGCGGAAGCCATCCTCTACCACCTCGGTAAAGCGGGTGGAGGGAGAATAGAGCGATTTCACCTGGGTGCGATCTACGCCAGGGATAAAGAACAGCTGGTCATGCACCTGCCGCAGCACCTCGAAGAACTTGGGATCAAAGATGTCGCCGTTCTTGTGCTGCACCGCCACCATGATGCTGTTGGCGCCACCGAACTGTTCGCGGTGCTCCATGTAGGTCTGCATATAGGGGTGGTTGAGGGGAATGTTCTTGGTAAAGGCTGCGTCCATCCGCAGCGACGTGGCACTGTAACCCAGCGCCACCGTGGCCAGCGCAAACAGCGCCAGCACCACGGGCCGGTGGCGGAACAGCGCCACCTGAATAGCTTGAATCCATTTCTCTAACATACTGCGTTCCTGTTATGGCAAGGCGATCCGCTGGATCCCTTCGCTGGTGGCCAGGGTCAATCCGCCCCCCTGCCCTTCAGACAGGGTCACCAGATCCACACCCTTGGCCAGGATCTCGGCTTCGAAGCTGCGGCCGTTGTCTTTACTCACCAGCAGGTAACCGCCATTGGCGGTAAGCACCACGGTGCCATCCTGCAGTTGGGTACCGGCATTGATGGTGGACTCCACCGGTGAGTCCAGCTCCTGCCATTGGTTACCATCCTCACTGAGGAACAGGTGACCACGCAGCCCCATCGCCAGCAAACTGCCATCGGACAGCTCAATCAGATCGTACAGTGAACCGAAATAGAACGGCTCCAGTGCCTGCCAGTGTCGGCCCTGGTCTTCAGAGACGGCGACAAAGCCCATCTCGCCCACCATGTAGAGGCGACCGTCGGCCAGCTGGGTGATGCGGTTGAAGTGAGGCAGAATGGCACTGCGCTCATCCAGGTAAAGCGCCTCGTCTTCCGCTTTCAGCTCCAGCAGGTAGTCCCGATCTTCCGGGAACAGCAGTTCATCATGGAACTCCTCCTGCCAGCTCTGGCCGCCATCCTCGCTGCGGAACATCAGGCCGTAGGCGCCCACCGCCAGCAGGTGTTTGTCGTTCAGGGCAATCACATCCAGCAGGGGCTTGTCCCGCTCAGGCAGGGAGAGGGTCTGGCTCCAGCTGGCGCCATTGTCATGGCTGGTCAGGATGGTGGCATCGTGGCCCACCGCCCAGACACCGCCATTGTGGCCGGTCACCGCCGTCAGCATCACCCGGGACGGCACCTGCATCTGACGCCAGCTGTCGCCTTCGGCGCGCAGCACATGACCGCGGTCGCCCACCGCCAAAACAGCGCCGTTGTGCTGGGTCAAATCCAGCACCGGGGCGTCCAGTGCCTTGTCGGCAATAAAACTCTGCTCCGCGAACGCGGAGCTGTGAAGGGTGGCCAACAGGCCAATAATCAATCGATACCGCATAGTAGAATCCAACAGGGCGCCCTGGGGCGCCCTTTTTCTATCTCAATGACTTAGCGTCGACCGGACCGGCGCAGCGCTTGCGGGGTGAAGTCGCTGGTCTTCAACTCGGCGTCGAAGTTGGCGACCTTACCTTGGTTATCCAAGCCCATCGCGATGTAGCGACGCGAGTTTAGATCGTAGAACACCTCGAGGGTGGTCCACACCAGCGGCATGTCATAGTAGTTGATGGCGTGAGCCATACCGACGCGGTACATCTCGTCCCGGTTGTCGTACAGGTCGACCAGGGCGATCTGCCAGCTGTCCTCGTCCAGGTAGAAGGTTCGGGTCTTGTACAGGTGACGTACGCCGGACTTGAGTTTGGCCTCCACTACCCATACGCGGTGCTTCTCCCAACGAACCAGGTCCATGTTGATGTGGCCCGGCTTGAGGATCTCGTCGTACTGCAGCTTATCGCTGTGCAGCTCGTAGTCGTTGTAAGGGATGTAGATCTCTTTCTTACCCACCAGGGTCCAGTCGTAGCGCTCCGGAGAGCCGTTGTAGAGATCGAAATCATCGGTGGTACGCATGCCATCGGACGCGGTGCCGGGGGTGTCGAACGCCACGTTGGGGGCACGACGCACCCGGCGCTGACCGGTGTTGTAGGTCCAGGCCTGACGGGGCTGCTTGCTCTGATCCATGGTTTCATGCACCAGCAGAGCGGTACCGGCCAGACGAGACGGCGCGGTCACCACCTGCTTGAAGTAGAACAGCAGATTTTCTTTGGCCAGCACCGCCGCATCGGCCTCCGGGGTACCGTAACGGAACATGATCTGCTCGTTGGTCTCCACCAGGGTGTACTTGCCGGACGGGGTCGGGGCCGCCTGGTTACGCTGGATCTCAGCGTTATTGCCGCGGTAACGCAGGATGTGGTTCCAGATCGCCTCCAGGCCATTGGCCGGGATCGGGAATGGGACGCCCTGGGCGGCGCCAATAAGACCGTTACCGCCATCCACCAGCTCGGCGCTGGTGGCATTGCGCTTGGTGGCGTCGTAGTAGAACTGCGGGTAGGCCGCGCTACGACGGGTCGGGTAGATCTTCATCTTGAAGCTGTCCGGGTAGCTGGCGAACATCTCCTTGACCCCGGGGGTCAGGAAGGCTTCGTGCTCAGACAGGTTGGCACCGGTGACGGTGGCCAGCACAGGATCATCGGCATAGGGGTTGGGATGGAACTGGCCCTTGCTGTAGCCCGCCGGCGGTGTGGTGATGCCGCCATCCCAGGCCGGGATGCTGCCGTCAGCATTGCCGGCCATCTCTGCGCCGAGGGGGGTCAGATCCTGGCCCAGTCGGGCTGCTTCTTCCGGACTCACTTTGGCCCAGGCGCCGGCCGATAAGGCCAGGGTCAGTGCCGTTGCGATCAAGGTCTTTGTTTTCATTGTGTACGACTCCGGCTTAGATAGAGAACTTAACGTTAAAGGAGACAAAGTCTTTGTCTTCCAAGGAGTTGGTAGAGCCTTTGCCGCCCCAGAAGGCGTTGTAGCTCAGATCCCATGACCAGGTGTTGAGGTAATCCGCCGACAGGGTAACCGCCGCAGACTGACGATCCTCAACAAACAGGAACAGCGGATCCGGCGTGGTGCCGCTGACGTCGTGGGAGAACACCACCCGCGGCGACAGGTTCCAGCCAAACAGTGCGTTGGTGTAATCCGCCTTGGCCACCAGACGGTAACCCCAGGCGTTATCGGTGGGGAAGGCATCCTCTTCTGGCCCGTTGTGCAGCAACTGCAGCACACCGGCGCTGTCTTCACGGCCTTCCAGCCCTGCCCGCTCGGTACCCGGGCCATTGAGGCGCAGCACGGCTTGATCCGGCATATCGTGGATCCAGACACCCCCCACCTCTGCCAGGAAGGTCAGGTTATCGGAGCCCAGGGTCGGGCCGAAGATGTGGGTGAAGGTCACCTGGGCCTGGCTGGTGTCAGACAGCACGAATCCCGGTGCGTACTCCCCCGGGCCCAGACGGGAGCCGTCGGGTCGGGTGTACTGGGACAGGTTCTCAAACACGCTGTAGGTGACAGGATCGGCGTTGTAGAGCTGCTCCGGCATGGCGGCGAACAGCAGTTCCACGTCGTCGATCTGCAGCGGCTCATCCTGGCGGAAGGCAAACTCACCGGCCACCGAGGTGGTGCCGATGTTGGTGTTGAAGGAGGCACCATAGAGCTTGATGTCTTCCGGGTACTCTACCGTCGCCTTGGAGAAGCTTTGCAGATCCAGCAGGTCGTTACGGGTCACCTGGCCGCCGGCCTGGGCGATCGCCCCCAGGGTCATCAGATCCGCACCGATGGCTTCAGCGGTGAAGTTGGCGGTGGTACCGGAGATGAACGGACGCTTTGAGTGGTAGTTGAGGTAGTACAGGCCAAACTCGGTGTCGTTCAGCGCCGGAGCAAAGTAGCTCAGCTTGATACCGTACTGGCCCTGGTCGTCCGGCTCAGCCTGGTGATCGATCAGGGTGGTCTTGGTGGGGTACGCCAGCGCCAGCGGCGCCAGTTGACCCAGCGCAGCGCCAAGCTGCTCCGGCGGAACACTGCCGGAGACCGCACCGGCGGTCATCGCCAGCTTGTTGTACTCGTTGAGCAGGTGATTGAGGGTGATGTCCGGGTTGGCGGTAAAGCCCAGCTGAGCGTTGTTGACGTAACCACCGGCGCCGGCAAAGTCGTTGCTGGAGAAGTAGGTGCCAGTGACCGGCAGACGGGTCTCCTCCCAGCGGTACTGGTAGTAGGCCTCAATACCGATGTTGTCGGTAATGCCCAGGCTGGCCCATACCATCCCCACCGGGATGAAGGCTTCCTTGAGCTCGGAACCCGGCGCCTGCAAGCGAGCCAGATCCACCGGGTTGATGCTGTTGATGCCGTGGCTGATCAGGGTGCTTTCACCCCAGCTCACCACCTGCTCACCGACACGGATGGAGAACGGCATGTTGCCCAAGTCCCAGTCGGCAAAGAAGTAGGCGTCCAGCAGACGGATATCGGAGCAGGCGTACTTGGCCGCTTCGCTGTCGGCGCAGACATCAAACTCTTCGCCGGTCATCGGGTTGCGGTAGCTGAAGCTGCCGTTTTCCAATTTGTTATCGTAGAAGTAGAAGCCGCGAACGAACACACCCATGTTCTTATAGAGCAGTTCCAGCTCGTGCAGGCCCTTGAAGATCTCCGAGAAGGTATCACCCTTGTCGTAGAGCATGTTGGCCAGGTCGCCGTTGTTGGAGTAGGACCCGGGCATGGCGAATATCTGGCTGCCTTCCAGGCCGCCGTCATTAAAGCCGCCCACCAGGCCATTTTCGCCGGTAACAAAACCGTACTCAGGCCATTGGAAGCGGTTGCTCTTACCGATGTTGTCCAGGTTGCGGTCGGATACACGCCAGGCAGCGCCGACGGTCCAGGTGGAGTCAAAGCTCCCCTCAATCTCTCCCCAGTTGAATGACACGGCCTGCACGGGTGCAGCCAGAACGGCGGCTACACTGACCGCCAATGCGGATCTGCGAAAGCACGATGCGGATGCGCTCATTATCGCTTCTCTCCCTGAATTATTGTGATTGTTCCATCCCCTTTTCACAGGGGTTACACAATTGTTATCCCATACGCCTGCGAGTATCAACCTATTTACGGGCGAAATGGTCTTAAATTTAAGGAGTTAGCGAGAAATTCAAACGACCATTTAAAGTCGGGGATTTGAATGGGCAGGTAAAGGGCCGGTTTAACAGCGGAAGAAGAGGATTAGTTCTATGAAAAATAAAGGATTTTGGATTTTCACACCGACTGACGGCCTGGTTAAAATACCGAAATCCGTTTGAAGTTAATGCTCTATTCTGACTCTTTGCGAAGTTCGACAAACTGACCCTGTGAGTTCAAGCGCAGCAGGAACCAGCCATTGACACCGTCGCGGGTCAGGTGGGGTCGAAAGTAGCGTGGATGAATGTGCATCACCCGGCCCTGGGTATCCTGGCACACCACCACCTCGGCCTGGCCCTGGTAGTAACGGGCCATGGCTTGCCAGGGGATACTGAGGTGAAATCGGTACTCTTGCATCGGAAAACGGGGGAGCGCGACTGCCCTCCCCCTGTTCAGTTAGCCCAGCGACTTGCTGACCTTCTCATACAGGTCACGGCTGAGGTCCGGCAGATCCGCCAGACGCTGCAGCTGTGCCTTCATCAGCCCCTGTCGGGTCTCATCCAGCTCGCGCCAGCCCATCAGCGGCGTCATGATCCGTGCCGCACACTGGGGGTTGATGCCGTTGAGTTCGATCAGGCAATCGGTGAGGAAGCGATAGCCGCTGCCATCGATGGCGTGGAAGGCGTTGCGGTTGCCGGAGGCAAAGGCCCCCACCAGCGCCCGCACCCGGTTGGGGTTGGCCATATCAAACGCCGAGTGGCCCATGGCAGCGCGGATGGCATCGAGCACATCGGAGCGCGGCGCCATCGCCAGCTGGCTGAACCACTTGTCCATCACCAGCGCGGAGTCCTGCCAGCGTTGCTCAAACTGGGCCATCAGCTGCGCCGCGACGGGCAGGCGTCCCTGGTTGACGGCGTTGAGCGCCGCCAGGGTGTCGGTCATGTTGTCGGCAGCGTCGAACTGGCGCTGGCACAGGGCCTGGGCATCCGCCTTGCCGCCCAATGCCAGCAGGAACAGACAGCGGTTCTTCAGTGCCCGCTCGCCAATGGCCTTGCCGTCGTTGCGGTAAGCCTGGTTGGCGTACTGCTGGTAGCGCGCCTGCAGTTCGTCCTCCAGGGCCAGGCCAATCTGGCTCATTACCGCACGGCGAGCCAGGTGCAGCTCCTCCACATCCAGACCGGCAACCTCCTGGGCCAGGGCCTGCTCCGGCGGCAATGCCAGCATCTCTGCCACCAGGGCAGGATCCAGACCCGGCTCCAGCAACACCGGCCGCAGGGCATCCAGCACGGTCAGCGGCAGCTGTTCCAGCTCGCCATTGACCAGGGCAACCACCTGCTTGGCCAGCAGTCGCTGGGCGGCATCCCAACGGACAAAATCGTTGTCGGCGCTGGTCATCAGCAGCGCCAGCTGCGCATCACTGAGGCTTTGCTCCAGCTTCACCGGGGCGGAAAAGTCCTCAAACAGAGAGGCCACCACCGGCTCAGAGACCTGTTCAAACTCCCAGCTTTGCTCGGCCTGCTGCAGGTTGAGCACGTTATTGGCTGGCTCGCCGTTGATCACCAGCGGCACATTGTTGCCCTCGCCGTCGAGCAGCTGCAGCTTCACCGGGATATGCAGCGGCTGCTTATCGGCTTGATCCGCAGTGGCCGGGGTGTGTTGGCTCAGGGTCAAACGATAGCGCTGGCTGGCGGGATCGTACTGCTCCTGCACCGACACCACCGGGGTGCCTGATTGGCTGTACCACAGACGGAACTGGCCCAGGTCGACGCCGCTGGCGTCCTCCATGGCGGCGACGAAGTCATCGCAGGTGACGGCCTGTCCATCGTGACGCTCGAAGTAGAGCGCCATGCCCTGCTGGAAGCGCTGCTCACCCAGCAAGGTGTGCATCATCCGGATCACCTCTGCGCCCTTGTCGTAGACGGTAACGGTGTAGAAGTTGTTCATCTCGATCACCGAATCCGGGCGGATCGGGTGCGCCATCGGGCCGGCGTCTTCGGCGAACTGGTGGCTGCGGATGGTCTTCACCGCCAGGATGCGGTTAACCACCGGTGAGCCCATGTCGGCGGAGAACTCCTGGTCACGGAACACCGTCAGGCCCTCTTTCAGCGACAGCTGGAACCAGTCGCGGCAGGTCACCCGGTTGCCGGTCCAGTTGTGGAAATACTCGTGGCCGATGATGGATTCGATGCGATGGTACTCGTCGTCGGTGGCGGTGGTGGGATCCGCCAGTACCGCCTTGGAGTTGAAGATGTTCAGCCCCTTATTTTCCATCGCGCCCATGTTGAAGAAATCCACTGCGACGATCATGTAGATGTCCAGATCGTACTCCAGGTTGAAGCGCTGCTCGTCCCAGGCCATGGAGTGCTTGAGCGAGGCCATGGCGTGTTCAGCCCGGCCCAGGTTGCCCTTATCCACGAACAGCTCCAGCGCCACCTCGCGGCCGGAGCGGGTGACGAAGGTATCCCGCAGGCAATCGAAGTCCCCGGCCACCAGGGCGAACAGGTAACTGGGCTTGGGAAAGGGATCCTGCCACTCGGCGAAGTGGCGACCGCCCTCCAGCTCCCCTTCCGCCACCTTGTTGCCGTTGGACAGTAGGAAGGGGAAACGGGCTTTGTCCGCCTCGATGCGGGTGTGGTAGCGGGCCAGCACATCGGGTCGGTCGAGGAAATAGGTGATGCGACGGAAGCCTTCCGCCTCACACTGGGTACAGAAGGCGCCACCGGATTGGTACAGCCCTTCCAGGGTGGTGTTGTTGGCGGGATCGATCTCGGTGACCAGTTCCAGCTCAAAGGCATCAAGGTCAGCAGGAATATGCAGTTGGCCCTCAGCCAGGCGGTATTGCTCCTGGCCCAGGCTCTTGCCGTCGATGGCGACCGATTGCAGGGTCAGCGCTTCCCCGTCCAGCACCAGGGTGTCGGCTCCGGGGCGTTGACGACGCACACTGGAACGGGCGGTAACCCGGGTGTGGTGATCGTCCAGTTCAAACACCAAAGACAGGGTATCGATGGTGTAATCGGACGGTTGGTAATCCAACCGTTGTTTAGCTTGCATTGCCTGCATGAGCGGCAGCCTCCTTACTACGTCTGGCCCGAGTGACGGGCGCCTTGGCGGCAGTATAACAAGCCAAGGCGGCCCAGCCCCATGCGGTTTTACCGATTGGGTAGTAAGTGAACAGCCGCGTCGCTACAGGGTCATCAGCCCGGACAGCTGCAGGAACACCAGGGTGATCGCCACCGGGGCCACATAGCGTACCGACACACGCCAGATACGGAAGATCACCGGGTGGGTGTCGATCATCCGATGGGCGATCGCCTTATCGACGAAATAGCCGGTAAACAGCGCGGTGATAAAGCCGCCGATGGGCAGCATTAGGTTGGAGGTCAGGTAGTCGATGGCATCGAACAGGTGGAAGCTGCTTTCGCCCCACTGGAACTGGGTCCAGCTGGCACCGGACTGGGAGAAGATGGTAAGCAGGCTAAGCAGGCCGATGCCGGTCCCGGCGGTCATCGCCGCCCCCATCCGGGTAAAGCCACGGCGCTCCACCAGCCAGGCCACCGAGGACTCGATCAGCGCCAACGCCGAGGTGAACGCCGCCACCACCAGCATCAGGAAGAACAGGCCACCGAACAACTGGCCCAGCGGCATGGTGCCGAAGGCGATGGGCAGGGTCAGGAAGATCAGGCCCGGTCCGGCCCCCGGCTCCAGGCCGTTGGCAAACACGATGGGGTAGATCGCCAGACCTGCCAGCATCGCCACCACGGTGTCCATCACCGCGATCCAGACCGAGGTCTTCACCAGCGAGGTGTTGTCCGGCAGGTAGGCGCCGTACATGGTCATGATGCCGCTGGCCAGTGACAGGGTGAAGAAGCTGTGGCCCAGCGCCACCAGCACCCCGCTCCAGCTCAGGGCGGAGAAATCGGCGTTGAACATAAAGCTGACCGCCGCACCGAAGTCACCGCGATTGGCGGCGTAGAGCACCATCACCACCAGCAGCACAAACAGCGCCGGCATCATCCAGTTCACCGCCCGCTCCAGACCGTGGCGTACGCCCTTCCCCACCACCAGGATGGTGATGGCCAGCAGGGCAAAACTCCAGCCCATCGCCTGGGGCGCACTGGCGTTGAGATCGGAGAACAGGGTGTTGAAATCCGAAGCTGAGCGACCATCAAACACCCCGGTAAAGCCATAGAAGGTGTAGGCCAAGGCCCAGCCGGCGATAACGATGTAGAAGGAAAGGATCAAAAAGCCGGTGAGCACACCAAACCACCCCACCACCGCCCAGCGCGGGCTGCTGCCGGAGGCCTCGGCCAACAGCTTGGCGGATTTGGCCGGGGCCTGGCGGCCAAACTTGCCGATCACCACCTCGGACATCATCACCGGGATACCGATGAAGAAGATGCAGAACAGGTAAACCAGGACGAAGGCGCCACCGCCGTTCTCGCCCATGATGTAGGGGAACTTCCAGATATTGCCAAGTCCCACGGCTGCCCCGGTCGCTGCCAGCACATAGGTAAAGCGGCTGGACCAACGCGCGTGGGTCACATTCTCTCGGCTCATATCACATCCTTGATGTTATTATTTTGTAATCCCTCACATTTTTTACACGTTGGCCGCCCCTTGGGCAAGCGCTCATAAAAAAACGCCACCCGAGGGTGGCGTTTTTCAATGACATTCATATCACTGGTTCTTGGACTGTTTGGCGGTCAGGGTCCAGTCCACCATATCCAGGGTGATGGCCCCGGCTTCGTCCAGCAGGAAGTCCGGCACCTCGATGTCGTCATCGGCGTCGGCCAGGTCTTCCACCGGATCCATGCCGTGCAGACCGCGGCGCAGGTTGAGGCGGTCCAGCTGGCGCTGGTCATCTTCCGCCTCTTCCGCTTCCCGCTCAGCACGGACCAGGGTAATCCAGCCCTTGTCCTTGTTCTTGCGGTAGCGCTGGATGTCGTCTTTGAGCAGGTCAAACTCCTGTTCCTCAACGATGCGTGAGTCGTGACGCTGGGCCAGGTAGCTCACCATGTCGCCGGGCACCCGATCGACGGTACCGTAGCGGGCCTTAGGCACAGAGTCCCAGGGCAAGGCATTGGTCTCCTGGGATTCACCAAACTCACCGTCCACCACGAAGCTGGGGAAGGACAGGTCCGGCATCACACCTTTGAGCTGGGTACTGCCGCCGTTGATGCGGTAGAACTTGGCAATGGTGTAGGTGACGTTACCCATCGGCTTATCGTACAGATCGTAGATCCGACCCAGCTGGCGGTGCTGCTGCACCGTGCCTTTACCAAAGGTTTGCTCACCCACCACCAGGGCACGACCGTAGTCCTGCATCGCCGCGGCGAAGATCTCGGAGGCGGAGGCACTGTAGCGGTCCACCATCACGGTGAGCGGGCCGTCATAGGCCACCCGACCGTCGTTATCGCCGTTGACCGAGATACGGCCACGCTGATCGCGGATCTGCACCACCGGCCCCTGGGGGATGAACAGCCCGGTCAGCAAGCTGGCTTCGCTCAGGGCGCCGCCACCGTTGCCACGCAGGTCGATGATCACCCCTTCCACGTTCTGCTCTTCCAGTTTGGCCAACTCAGTGGCGACATCCTGGCTGATGTTCATGTAGAAGCTGGGGATGTCGATCACGCCCAGGCGGCGAGCCTGACCGTTGCCCTGATCCACTTCGAGTACCTCGGACTTCACTGCCCGGTCCTCGAGGCGCACCTTGTCGCGGACGATCTGGATCTGCTTGGCCCGGGCATTGTTGCCGTCTTTGGCCGCCAGCACCTCCAAGGTGACCACGGAGTCCTTGGGACCCTTGATCAGGTCCACCACGTCATCCAGGCGCCAGCCGATCACATCAACGATCTCTTCGTCGTCCTGACCGACACCGATGATGCGGTCATCCGGCTTGAGGTCGCCCTGCAGATCCGCCGGACCACCGGTCACCAGGGAGCGGATCACGGTGTAGTCGTCGGTCATCATCAGCACCGCACCGATCCCCTCCAGCGAGAGATTCATCTCGGTCTGGAAGCGATCTGCATTGCGGGGAGAGAGGTAGCTGGTGTGGGGCTCAACCGTGTAGGCAAAGGCGTTCATCACGCTCTGGAACACGTCTTCGCTCTGGGTTTGGGTCAGACGCTTGATGGCGTTGTTGTAACGCTTGCCCAGCATCTCCTGGATCTCCGGCCACTCCTTGCCGGTCATCGCCAGATTCAGGGCATCGTACTTGACCCGTTGACGCCAAAGCTCGTCCAGTTCCGCGGTGGTCTTGGGCCAGTCGGCGTCTTCCCGGTCGAAGTGGTACTTGTCATCCGCGACGTCGAACTTGATCTCCTCATCCAGCAGCGACAAGGCGTAGGAGAGGCGCTCGTAGCGACGCTGCAGCGACAACTGATAAAGGGCATAGGCCTGGCCCAGCTCGCCCTTGGTAACCTCGGAGGCAAAGCGCTCTTCCAGGCCATCAAACTTGGCGATGTCGGACGCCAGCAGGATGCTGCGATTGAAATCCAGCTGCTGCAGGTAGCGCTCGTAGGCCTGCTCGGAGAACTCGCCATCAAACGCCACCTGGCGGTAGTGGGAGCGAGTGAACAGATCGGCCACGCGCTTGCTGGCCACCTTGTGTTGTGACTCCTGCTGCAGCTCCGGCAGCTGATCCGCACCCAGGGTGGGGGTCAGCGCCAGGGCGTGGGCACTGAGTAGCGCGCCGGCAACAAAGGCTGAGAGGGTTCTTTTGATCATCAACTCGCTACTCCTTGTGACACATCCCTAAAGATTACTTGCGAATGTGTTCAGCTTTGACCTTAACGGTAAGACCTGACTCTAAACGCACCATGACATCATCCCGGTTCAGATCGACGATAACGCCTTTGGCCGGGGTACGGCCCAGCTTCACCATCACGGTCTGGTCAACGCGCAGTTCTTCTGCTGAGACTTTCTCAAGTGGCGGCAGGTTCCGCGGTTGTTCGGATTTTTGTTTAAGCTTAGCCGGTTTTGCCTGGGCGGCACGCTCTGCACGGGCGCTCGGACGACGGGGCTTGGCCTTGGCTTTGGGATCCTTGGCCTGCTTCTCCTGACGGGCCTGACGGGCCTTCTCCTGGCTCTCCTTCAGGGCTTGCTGAGCGTGTTCAATGTGTTCCGCTTCCAGCTCACCGCAGTCGTTACCATCCAGGTCGACACGAACCGCGCCGGGCTTAACCGCACGCAGGTAGCGCCAGCTGTTGGTGTAGCGACGTACCGCTTGGCGCAGTTGAGTCTTGCTGACCTTTGAATCCCCTTCCAAACGCTCAGCCAGCTCCTGGAACAGGCCGATCTTCAGCGGCTTTGCATCACCCTCAACGGAGAAGCACTGGGGAAAGCGTTCTGCCAGATAGGCGATCACTTCCTTCACGTCCTTCAGTTTCTCTGGGTTTTCCGGGGTGTTGTTTTGTTCAGTGGTCATCAAAAATCTTCCTGGCCCTGTTTGGGGTCAAAATGGGTAAATAGTGCTTCGACGAAGGCATCAAGCATATCGTCGTCCAGCTCTAGCAGCTGGGGATTGAACTGCCACGTAGGCCACACCGACTCCAGCATCTGCTCCAGCAGGGCGACGTCGATGTCATTATCGGCCATATCGTATACCGCGTGGTAAAGGCGGTTGATGTTTTCTGCGGCCAACGCTTCTTGCCCTTCCCACTCACCGACCTCGTAAGGCTCCATCAGGTAAGTGTGAACGGCGACAAACTCTTTCAACTGTGTTGCTCCAAATGGGTTTCCAACACCGACACCAGGGCCTGAATGCCATTGGCGTCCGCTTCACTGAAGCGGTTTTGGATCGGGCTGTCGATGTCCAGTACACCGATGATGCGACCGTTTTGCCGGATCGGCACCACCAGCTCGGATTCGCTGGCAGCGTCACAGGCGATGTGGCCCGGGAAGGCATGCACATCGTCGATGCGCTGCACTTCACCGCTGGCCACGGCGGTGCCGCACACCCCTTTGCCCACCGGAATGCGAACACAGGCGACCTGGCCCTGGAACGGACCCAGCACCAGGGTGTCGGCGTCGTCCAGCAGGTAAAAGCCGGCCCAGTTCACTTGCTCCATGGCGTGATAGATCAGGGCAGAGAGATTGGACAGGTTGGCAATCAGGTTGGGCTCGCCGGCCATCAGGCCTTGCGCCTGTTGTGCCAGCAACGCGTAATCTTGGGATTGAGGCGACAGCATGTTGGAAATTTACAGTAATTATCAGCCTGCCATTAACCCAGTTTCCACCCCAAGAGTCAAGCCGCGAACCGCATGGGAAGCCCAGAGTGCGCACTCCGTCGCCAAGTGGGCGTTCTGCCGGGGAGATGGTAAGATAAGTGTCTTATTCAGAAGCAAATAGAGTCACTGACGTCTTGGCCATTGCCCCCATCCTCTGCCCCACCTGTGATGCCCAGGTTCGGCACCGCGCCCTGCCGGTCGGTTTGAAGGCGGATTGCCCCCGCTGTGGTAGCCGATTGTACGACCGCCCCTTTTGCGATCTGGGCGGACTGGCGGCCCTGACGCTCTCGGCCCTGATGATCTACTTCCCAGCCAACCTGATGCCGATCATCGAGATCAACCTGGTGGGCAATCTGCGGGCCACCACGGTGCTGCATGGCGCCCTGACGGTGATTGAGCAGGGCTATTACCTGGTGGGGCTGGCGGTGATCCTGGCCGGGATCGTCGCGCCACTGCTACTGCTGTTGTCGGTACTGGCGCAGTTGGTGCTGTTGGAGCTGCGCATCGGCCAGGGCCTGCTTAAGCAGCTGCTGCTGCACCACCCTACCCTCAATGAGCTGAGCATGGTGGAGATCTACATGATCAGCATGCTGGTTTCTGTATTCAAGCTGACCGACATTGCCGACCTGACTTTTGGGTGGGGAACGCTATGTTATATATTGTTGTTTATTATGATTTTCTACGTGCAGTACGAATATAACCCGCAGCGGATGTGGCACCATTATGAGCAACGCTTCTCCTGAGGCGCCCAGCTGGGTGCGCTGCGGCGGTTGCGGCCTGACCTGCACCAGCGCCAGCCATTGCCCCCGTTGCGGCAGTGCCCTGCACCTGCGCAAACCCAACAGCCTGCAATACAGCTGGGCGCTGCTGATCACCGCCGCCTTCTTGCTGTTCCCCGCCAATGTGCTGCCCATTACCCAGTTGACCAACCAAGGGGTCACCACCTACGACACCATCTACAGTGGCATCCTCTCACTGGTGGAGAACGAGATGCCCGCCATCGCGGTGATCGTTTTTACCGCCTCGGTGGCGGTGCCGGTGGCCAAGGTAGTGGGCCTGCTGGTGGTACTGACCACCATTACCCTTAGGCTGTCGCTGCCACGACGGCGCCTGACCGCCTACTTCCACATTATTGAGTTTATTGGCCGCTGGTCGATGCTCGACCTGTTTGTTATCTCCATCATGGCCAGCCTGATCAACATGGGGCAGCTGCTTTACGCCAAGCCAGCCCCGGCGGCCACCTATTTCGCCCTGGTGATCCTGTTCACCCAACTCTCTGCCAAGGTGCTGGATACGCGCCTGCTCTGGGACCTGGAAAAAGACACTGATGAGCTCTGATTTTCAACAGCCGACCATTCACGGCAAACGCACCCTGTCACCCATTTGGGTTTTGCCTGTGCTGGCCTTCGCCCTCGGCCTCTGGCTGCTGTACAGCTACATCCAGGAACGTGGCACCACCATCGAGGTGCGCTTCCCCACCGCCAACGGCATCGAAGCCAACAAGACGCTGGTGCGCTACCAGGGCCTGGTGGTGGGTCAGGTCACCAAGGTCAACCTGGCACCGGATCATCAGTCGGTGGATGTGGTGATCAACATGCAGCATACCGTCGACAGCCTGCTGCGCGAGCAGACCCAGTTCTGGGTGGTGGCGCCCAAGGCGTCACTGACCGGGATCCAGGGCCTCGACGCGCTGTTTACCGGCAACTACATCGCCATGGAGCCGGGCCCGGGTCCACGACGCACCAATTTTACCGGTTCGCTGGAGATGCCGGTCTCTGCCCAGGACCGCGAAGGCCTGCAACTGCAGCTGGCCGCGCCCAAGCGGGGCTCGCTGAGCATCGGCAGTGGCGTCTACTTCCAGCAGGTACAAGTGGGTGAAGTGGTGGACTTTGCCCTGCAGCCAGATCAGCAACAGGTGCTGTTTGATGTGGTCATCGAGCCGCGCTACCGCTCGCTGGTGCGCCAGGAGAGCCGGTTCTGGAACACCTCCGGAGCGGAGCTCAGTGCCAGCCGCCAGGGCATCAAGGTGGAGCTGGAGAGCCTGGCCAGCCTGCTGGCCGGTGGCATCACCTTCTCCTCACCGGAGGAGAGCGCCGCGGCCATCGACGGTACCGAGTTCGCCCTGTTCAACAGCGCCGATGACGCCAATCCCGTGGTCCCCATCCATCTGCGTGCCGACGACGCCGAGGGGCTCAATGTGGGTACCGCCATCCTTTACCGTGGCCTCGAGCTTGGCCAGGTAACCCAGATCGCCCTGACTGAACAGGGGGTGGAGATCGATGCCCAGATCCTCGCCACCTACCAGCACCTGCTGCGTCAGGACAGTCAGTTCAGCCGGGTTGGCGCTAAGCTGGGGCTGGACGGCGTCGCCCACCTGGATACCCTGATCTTCGGTGACTTCATACGGCTATGGCCCGGTGACGGCGAGCCCGCCGCCCATTTTGTCCTGCACAACGACATCCCCGATGGCCTGCAGGAGGGTCGCTACTTTACTTTGAGCCACCCCCACCTGGCCGGGATCGCCCCCGGCGCCCCGATCCGCTACCTGGGGGTCACCGTGGGCGAGGTTGCTGACGTGGCCCTGGCGGCGGACGGGGTCGAGCTGACAGCCTGGATCGACGCACCACACCACCAACTGGTGACCGAGCAGAGCAAATTCTGGCGCAATGCACCGGTGGACGTGCAGGCCGACCTGTCCAATCTGCGCGTGCAGGCCCAACCGCTGGACCTGCTTACCGGCGGCATCGCCTTTAGCAGTGCCGAGGGCAACCCCGCCAGTGCTGGCCACCGCTTTGCCCTGGCCGCGGATGAGGCCAGCGCCCACGCGGGTACCCCGCTGCGCTTTGAGCTGACCAGCCCGCACCTGTCCGGGTTAAGCGAAGGCGCCCCGGTGCATTTTCGTGAGCTGGCGGTGGGCCGGATCGAAGCAATTCGTCTGGTCGAGGGCAGTATGGCAATCACCGTGGCCATCGATGCCGAGCATCAGCAATTGGTCAACCAGAGTTCTCGCTTCTGGCATCACAGCGGGGTCAAGGTGAAAGGCTCCCTGGCCGGGGTTGAGGTGGACACCGCCCCGTTGGCAGCGATGCTGCGTGGCGGCCTGAGCTTCGACAACAGTGATACCGAGCTGGCCCCGGGTCTACCCAGCGATCGTCGTATTCATCCGGACGCGGACAGCGCCCGTCACGACAGCCATAGCCTGACCCTCTACCTGCCGGCCCGCGCAACCATCAATGTCGGTGCGCCGATCCGCTACCAGGGCCACGACATTGGCCGAATTGAAGGCATTGAGCTGGAACAGAGTCTTAAGCACCAGGTGCTTAACGCCCGACTGCATGGCCGCTGGGCCGATGCCTTCCGCATCGAAGACGCCCGTTTTCACCTGGTGCAGCCGGAGATCGGCCTGTCCGGGATCCGTAACCCCGGTGCCCTGCTCACCGGCAACTTTATCCAGGCTCAACCCGGTCAAAGCGCGGCACCACGCCAGTCCTTCTATGTGTCCGAGCAGCCGCCCCGGCACCAGCCCTACGACGGCGGTCTGACCCTGGTGCTGAACCAGAACCGCCTGGGTTCGCTGAAGATTGGCAGCCCGGTGCTGTTCCGCCAAATCAAGATTGGTGAGGTGATCGCCACCGAGCTGGCCGCCGACGGCGACGGCGTCGACATCCATGTGGCCATTCATCCGGAGCGGCAGCACCTGGTCAATCAGTCCAGTCGTTTCTGGAACGCCTCCGGCTTGCACGTGGACATCGGCATCTTTACCGGTACCGAGATCAACACCGAGTCGCTGGAAACCCTGATCGCCGGCGGCATCGCCGTGGCCACCGAGCAGCCCACCACAGACCAGAACCGGCTGGCTGAGGGGGCACGGTTACCACTGAAGGCCAACGTCGACAAACGCTGGCTGGAGTGGCAGCCGAAGCTGTAACCGCTATCGCGCCTAACCGAAGAACCAGTAGGTGACGGCGATGGCCGCCAGGATCCCCGCCAGATCGGCGGCCAGGCCACAGGGGATGGCATGGCGGGTACGGCGGATCCCCACCGCCCCGAAATAGACCGCCAGCACATAGAAGGTGGTCTCGGTGGACCCCTGGAACACCGAGGCCAGGCGGCCAGCAAAGGAGTCCGCTCCCTCCGCCGCCATGGTCTCCAGCATCATCGCCCGGGCGCCGGAGCCGCTGAAGGGCTTCATCAAGGCGGTGGGCATCGCCTCAACGAAGCGGGTATCGCCGTTAAACGCCAGCACCATAGACTCGATCAGCCATAACACGCCGTCCAGCACCCCAGAAGCACGCAGCGAGCCGATCGCCAGCAACATCGCCAGCAGGTATGGCAGCAGCTTGACCGTGGTGTGCAGCCCCTCCTTCGCCCCCTCGACGAACTCATCAAACACCGCCACCTTGCGCCAACTGCCCGCTATCAGGATCAGCATGATCAGGGCGAACAGCGCCAGGTTGCTCCACAGCACCGAGAAGGCCTGCAACTGGCTGGCACTGTAAGCTGACAGATTCAGCAGCAGCGCCAGCAGAAGCGCCAATGCGCCCCCGAACCAGGCCAGCAGCACGCCATCGCGCCAGTTGATCCGCTGCACCAGGCACACCGTCAGCAGGCCCACCAAGGTGGAGGCACTGGTGGCCAACAGGATAGGGATAAACACGTCGGTGGGATTGGCCGCCCCTTGCTGAGCGCGGTACAGCAGGACCGCGATGGGGAACAGGGTGACCGAGGAGGTATTGAGCACCAGAAACAGGATCTGGGCGTTACTGGCCCGCTCCGGGGTAGGATTGAGGCCCTGCAGTTGCTGCATCGCCTTGATCCCCATCGGGGTGGCGGCGTTGTCCAGTCCCAGCACGTTGGCCGACAGGTTCATGGTAACGCTGCCCAGGGCCGGATGACCGCTGGGCACCTCTGGCATTAGCCGACGAAACAGCGGCGACAGGGCCCGGGCCAGTGCCTCGATCAGCCCTGAGCGCTCGCCGATCTTCATCAGCCCCATCCACATCGCCATCACCCCGGCCAGGCCGATGCCGATCTCCACCGCCAGCTTGGCCATCTCGAACAACCGCTCCAGCCAACGGGCAAAGACCTCGGGGTCGCCCATCATCCACTGGGCCAGACAGCCCAGGGCAGACAAAAAGAAAAAGCCTGCCCAAACCCGATTTAACACCCGCAATGCTCCCTGCTTAAATGCGCCAAGTCCGCGCCATCAGTGCATGCCTTAGCGCGGCACTGTGCTATAGTTGCCGCCGCTTTTTTTGTCCCTCAGGAACCGAACTATGGTCCAGTTTCCGCAGGAGTTTCTTGAACGTATTCAAGCCATCTTACCTGCCCACCTCAACCTTGACGACTTTGTTCGCATCAGCGGCGAGCCACTGCGTCCTGCCATCCGGGTTAACACCCTGAAGATCCCCGTGACGGACTTTGTTGCGCTGATGGCGCCCAAGGGCTGGCGACTGGACCCTATCCCCTGGTGTGCCGAGGGGTTCTGGCTGGAGCGGGAAGACAGTGAGGGGCAGTTGGGCAACACGCCGGAACACCTAGCGGGGCTGTTCTACATCCAGGAGGCGTCTTCGATGATGCCGCCCCAGGCCCTGTTCCATCTCTGCGCTGTACCAGACAGGGTGCTGGATGTGGCCTCAGCCCCCGGCTCCAAGACCACCCAGATTGCGGCGCGGATGGGCAACCAGGGCCTGCTGATAGCCAACGAATACTCCTCCAGCCGGCTGCGTGGCCTGCACGCTAATCTGCAGCGGATGGGCGTGCACAACACCGCCCTGACCCACTTCGATGGTCGTCAGTTGGGGCCGGTGTTGATCGAACAGTTCGATGCCATCCTGCTGGACGCCCCCTGCTCCGGCGAAGGCACCATCCGCAAGGATCCCGATGCGATGAAAAACTGGAGCATGGCCTCGATCGAGGCCATCGCCGAGGTGCAAAAGGGCCTGATCGAGTCTGCCTTTGCCGCCCTTAAGCCCGGTGGCGTGCTGGTCTACTCAACCTGTACCCTGCTGGGCGAGGAGAACCAGGCGGTGTGTCACCATCTCAAGCAGCAGTATCCGGACCAGGTCGCGTTTGAGTCGCTGGCTGAACTGTTTGACGGGGCGGAACAGGCGCTGACCGAAGAGGGTTTCCTGCATATCTGGCCGCAGATCTACGATTCGGAAGGGTTCTTTGTGGCAGCGCTGCGCAAAACCGGTTCTGTGCAAACCGAGATAAGCCCTAGCCGCAAGGCACGCTTTCCCTTTGTCCCCTGCCCTCGTTCGCTCGCGTCAGAGGTCGAAGCCTACCTGGCCGATACCCTGGGGCTGACACTGCCGCAAGGCGGCAGTTTGATGCAAAGAGATAAAGAGATCTGGTGGTTCCCCAACGGCTTAACCGAGCTCACCGACAAGGTGCGGTTCAACCGCTTGGGCACCAAGTTGGTGGAACAGCACAAGCACGGCTTCAAGCCCCAGCATCAGGCCGCCGTCACCCTGCCACTGAGCCTGTCCCGCGCCGTGGCGCTGGATCGCGAGCAAGCCCGGCACTACCTGATGGGTCGAGATGTGGCGATGAACAACCCCGGTGCCAAAGGTGAAGTGGTGGTTTATTGGCAGGATCAAGCGCTGGGATTGGCAAAATGGGTAGGAAATAAGCTTAAAAATTCGTTACCTAGGGATCTCGTGAGAGATAACGTCGGAAAATAACCAAACAAGGCGTCGTTTCTTTTCCCGCGACGCCTTTTTCTGGTCTAAGCTTTGGCGTAATCGCCTCATCACGGCGAATACGCTTCCCCTAAGCCTGTGACACCGGAATGGTTGCGGGCTTTTTTTTGTCCGCTCGAAAAAATTAAGCTAAAGAAAACAGTTTCTTATAGTTTTCACCCGTGGCCTGAGCCAGGGCTTCGTAACGCACACCCTTCAGATCCGCGACAAACTGCGCTACCTCCCGAACATAAGCCGGCTGGTTGGTTTTGCCCCGGTAGGGTACCGGCGCCAGGTAGGGGCTGTCGGTCTCCACCAGCAGTCGATCCAGTGGGATCTTACGTACCACGTCACGCAGCGCTTCCGCATTACGGAAGGTCACGATGCCGGAGATGGAGATGTGCAGACCCAGATCCAACGCCGCTTTGGCCATTGCCCAGTTCTCGGTAAAGCAGTGCAACACGCCCTGCTCTGCCTGGCCGTCGCGCAACATGGCGATGGTGTCCTCCCGCGCATCCCGGGTGTGGATGATCAGCGGCTTATTCAACCGACGGGACAGCTCAATGTGGCTGGCAAACGCCTGCTGCTGCAGGTCAATGGTGTCCTTGTTGTAGTAGTAATCCAACCCGGTCTCACCGATGGCCACCACGTGGTACTGGGCCGCCTTGTCCGCCAGCCAATCGGGATCAAAGCCATCCTGCACGTCCAGCGGATGAATGCCGCAGGAGATCACCACATCCTGGTGGGGCGCCGCCAGGGCCTCCATCCGTTCAAACCCCGCCTGACTGACGGAGACACAGAGAAACTGTTCAACCCCGCGGTCGCGTGCTTGATCAAGGATGGGGGCAAGGGCTTGGGGGTCATCGCCTTCGACCAGGCGGTCGAGGTGACAGTGGGAATCGATTAACACTATGGGATCCATGGATTGCAGTTCAGCGGCACAGGATACCAGCTATCGTCGGTGCACTGAACTGGCGGCTATCTCTGGGTGTAAAGCCTACATGGTGGAGGTCAGTTGATCCGAGCCCAGCTCACCGGCCAGCAGGGTCTCAATGGCGGGCTTGAACGGGTTGTCCTGCTGAAGAAATGCCAGCCCTACGCCGGGTGGACGGCCGCCCTGGGAACCCAGCGGGTTTATCCAGACCACCTGCCCCTCGAACTCGTGCCAATGGGCGGATTCCGGCAGGCGAAACCGCGCCGTTAACCGCTCACCCAACTGGTGCTCACTGGTGGTCATAAAAAACAGCCCACCGTAACGGATAAACGGCATGTAGGCCCGGTACAGCTGAGCGCTGGTTTCAAATTCCGTTTGCAGAATCACGATAAACTTCCTTGTATTCGCGCAGGATCGGCGGCCTAGGCTCCGCCGTGCTGACGTGGGATCTTGGCCAGCAGTTGCTGACACAGCGGTGTCAGGTTAAAGCCAGACTGCCGCTCTAGCAGTGCCGCGGTGTCCTGAAGCTCCGACAGCAGCGGGGCAAACAGCACCGCCCGCTCCGGCCGCTTTTTGGCCGCGTCCAGCAGTTCGAAGTAGAGCACCTTGAGCATCACCGCGCCCTGCTCCGGAGCGACACTGCCTAGCTCCGGTTCCAGTAAACCATGTTTTAGTGAGGTGCGCCACGCCTGGCGCCACTGCAGGATCTTTGGCGTCATCCCCTCCTCTACCCACTGGGCCAACACCCGTGGACCGCCGAGCAGGCGTTGCCAATAGGGCCATTCGGACAGGGCGTCAGCATCCATCCCCAGGTACTGCTGTACCTCGGCGGCAGTGGGGTCCGGTACCACCAAGCGCTGGCAGCGGCTACTAATGGTGGGCAGCAACACGCTGGGCTGATCTACCAGCAGCAACAGGTAAACCCCGGGCATCGGCTCCTCCAGGGTTTTCAACAGCGCATTGGCCGCGGCGGTATTCATCCGCTGAGCCTGGTGCAGCACCACCACCCGGGCACCGCCCTGGTGCGCGGTCCCCTCCAGTTGCCCAATCAGCTGACGCACGCCGTCTACCTTGATCTGCTGGCCATCGGGCTTGAGGTCGAAGCGATCCGGGTGGCTGCCGTTGGCCAGCAGTTGGCAGGCCTTACAGTGGCCGCAGCCCTCGCCGGTCTGACACAGCAGACGGGCGGCGATCTGCTCCGCCAGCTCCGCCTTGCCCACCCCGGCACGCCCCATCACCATCAGGGCGTGACCGAGGCGGCCCGCTTGCCGGCGCTGTTGCCATTGCGACAGCACCGGGGTCAGCCAGGGCATCGCCCTCACAGTCGCGACTCCAGCGCGGTGACGATCGCCTGGTGCACCGCTGCCATCGGCTGCGACGCGTCGATCTCAAGGATATTATCGTCTTCGGCAGCGGCGCTTTGGTAGCACTGGCGAGCCCGCTGGAAGAAGTCCAGCTGCTCCTGTTCAATCCGGTCCAACTCACCGCGCTGTCGGGCCCGTTCCAGGCCAATGGCAGGGTCGATGTCCAGGTAGAGGGTCAGGTCCGGTTTGAAGGTGCCCAGGGTGATGCCGGACAGCGCCGATACCGGCTCCGCCAGGCCGCGACCGCCGCCCTGGTAGGCCAGGGAGCTGAGGTCGTGGCGATCGCCTAACACCACCGCGCCGCGGGCCAGGGCCGGCTTGATCACCGTTTCCACCAGCTGAGCGCGGCAGGCGTACACCATCAGCAGCTCGGTCATGGGCGCCATCGGCTCCTCACGGGGGGCCTTCCAGATGGCGCGGATCTCCTCCGCCAACGGGGTGCCGCCGGGTTCGCGGGTGTTGACCAGTTCCCGCCCGGGGAAGCGCTGCTCAAGCCACTGCTGGATGACGCTCAACGCGGTGCTTTTACCAGCGCCTTCCAGTCCTTCGATAACGATAAACAGGCCGTCGTGTTTCATGGTGTCCGATTTCTGATGTAGCGGTTCACTGCGTTGTTGTGCTCACGCAGGGTTCGCGAAAATTGGTGGCTACCGTCGCCCTTGGAGACGAAGTAGAGGTAGTCGCTCTGGTCCGGGTGCGCCGCCGCCTCCAAACTCGCCAGCGAGGGGTTGGCGATGGGGGTCGGGGTCAGGCCATTGATGCGGTAGGTGTTGTAAGGCGTCCAGGTATCCAGGTGCTTGCGGGTGATCCGCCCCTGGTAGTCCTCCGCGCCGTAGATCACCGTCGGGTCCGTCTGCAGCCGCATCCCCAGGTTCAAGCGGTTAACGAATACTGAGCTGACCAGCGGGCGCTCCTCCGGGGTGCCGGTCTCCTTCTCGATGATGGAGGCCAGGATCAGCAACTCGTAGGCGTTTTTCAGCGGGATCGAAGTGTCGCGCTCCTGCCATACCCGTTCCAGCTCTGTGGTCATGCGGCGGTATGCGCGCAGCAGGATCGCCCGGTCTTCGGTGTCCGCGGTAAAGGCGTAGGTGTCCGGGAACAGCCAACCCTCAGGGTTGCTCTGCTCAGTGGCCAGCAGCGCCTGCAGTTGGTCAACGTCCTCAATGGTGGTGGTGACCCGGGGGTGCTGGTGCAGCTGCTCCAGCCACTGCGTCACCGTGCCCCCTTCCACCAGGGTGATCTGAAACTGCAGCTCATCGCCGGCAACCAGGTGGGTCAGTGCATCACGCAGACTCATCTGCGCGTCCAGGCCGTAGGTGCCGGCCTTGATCGCGGTCAGTTCCGGCTCCAGCCGCAGCGCCAGGCGCGCCCACCAGGCGGAGTCGATCACCCCGGCCTGTTCCCATTGGTTGAGCAGACTGCTCAGGCTCTGCCCCGGTGCCAGGGTCAGCTCGGTGGTCTGGCCCAGCGCCAGTGGGCGCTCCAGGGTCTGCTGGGTTTGGTAATAGAGATAGCCACTGCCAGCAAGGGCAGCGGTGATAGCCAGGCTTCCTGCCCAAACGGCTCCTTTTATCCAAGGCTTCAACGCCATAAGGTTCCCGCTTCGGTAATAGTTTGAATCGTTGGGTGAATAGGGAGGGGTCGACCGTCCAGCTCAATCAGCGGTACCAGCCCCATCAGGCAGTTGCTGATAAAGGCTGCCTGACAGTCCTTCAGCTGCGCGACGGACAGTGGTGCCACCCGCACCGGCAGGCCGAGACTTGGCAGCAAGCTCAGCAGGTGCTGGCGCATTACCCCGGCGATGCCGCAATGACTCAACGCCGGCGTGTGCCACTGACCGTCCAGCCAGACAAACAGGTTGCCGGCGGTGGCCTCGATCACCTCTCCCTGCTGGGATAAGACGACCAGTTCCGGCAGTTGCCGAAGCTGGGCCTCACGCTTGAGCAGCACCTGCTCGGTCCGCCCCAGGGTCTTGTGTCCCACCAGTGCGCCACCTTGGGCAAGACGCTGATGGGCCACCGCGGCCCGGATCCCATCCCGCTGCCAACTTGCGTAATGGCTGGGATACTCACTCAGGGCCAGCACCCGCCGTGGGGTCACACCGAACTGGCCCTGGTAACCGCGGCCGGCACTGCCCCGGGTCAGGGTCAGGCGCAGACAGCCCTGGGCCACCTCGGCACAAGCGGCCTTTAGCTCCGCTTCAACCTGCGCCCAGTCCGGCTGGGCCAGGCCCAGCAGGCGATTGGTTTGAGTCAGTCGTTGCCGATGCAGAGGCCAGAGGCAGACCTGCCCCTGCGCTACCCGCATGGTGGTGAAGTGGCCATCCGCCAGGGTCAGGCCGCGGTCATCCGCCGCCAGTGTCCCCTGCGGCTGACCATCTACCCAGAGCTTCATCAGCTGTCTTGACTGATGCGGCTGGCCACCGCGCCAGACTGGCCCTTGTACTTGGCGTTGGCTCGCTTGCTGTAGGGGCGCGCACAATCGCGACTGAGCAGTTCAAAGTTCAGCGCCCCGATGGGCATACCCGGTCGCAGTGCCAGCGGCAGCTTACCGGAGTTGAAGAACTCCAATACGATGTTGCCGGACCAACCCGGATCGATGCGGTGGGCGGTCACGTGCACCATCAGCCCCAGCCGTGCCAGTGAGGAGCGGCCATCCAGCCAGCCCACCACGTTGGCTGGCAGGGTCACCGACTCCAGGGTGATCCCCAACGCCAGCTCACCGGGGTGCAGGAAGAACGCCTGGTCCTCCGCCAGCACCAGCTCGTCGCTCATCACCGTCTCCAGCGCCGCCTGCACCTCCTCACGAGGGCCAGACAGGTCGATGAAGGGGGCGGTGTGATCCTGGAACACCCGGAACTTGTTGCCCAGGCGCACGTCAACACTGACGCCGCTGATCTTGCTGGTGTCCGGGCGAGGATCCATCTGGATCTTGCCGCTGTTCAGAAACTCTTCAATCTCGATGTCGGTCAGGCGCATCCCTATCCCCTGTTCTCTCGTTGTTATGTGTGCAGCAATCGATGGATGTTGTCTTTGAGGATATCGATGGCGATACGGTTCTTGCCCCCACGCGGCACGATGATGTCGGCGTATTGCTTGGAGGGCTCAATAAACTGCAGGAACATCGGCCGCACGGTTTGCTGGTACTGCTGGATCACAGATTCCATTGAGCGGCCACGCTCCTCCACATCCCGGGTCAGACGACGGATAAAGCAGATGTCCAGCGGGGTGTCCATGAACACCGAGGCGTGCATCTGTTCCCGCAGCGCCGGATCGGTCAGCAGCAGGATCCCCTCCAGGATGATCACCTTCTTCGGCGACACCGGCACGGTTTCCGCCATGCGGGTGTGCTCGACGTAGCTGTAGGTCGGCACCTGGACGGTTTGCCCCGCCTTGAGCGCCTTGAGGTGCTCACACAGCAGGGTATGGTCCAACGCCTGGGGGTGGTCGTAGTTGGTCTTGACCCGCTCCTCCATGGTCAGGTGGGACTGATCCTTGTAGTACGCGTCTTCATTGATCACCTCGATCTGGTCGGTGCCCAGGTCACGCCTCAGCTCCTTGTAGATGGTTCGGGCGATCAAGCTCTTGCCGGAGGCGGACGCGCCGGCAATGCCAATAATGACGCATTTCTGTTTGGAGGTCATACGCTTAGGGGTCTCGTTGTACGTTGTTTCAATCTCGGGGTCAGGCCCCTACTCCATGGTGATCTCAATGGCCAGATCCTGTGGCTCTGAGCGGTGCAGCAGGCTGGCTGCTGTCTTGCGGGCAATGGCCCGGTAGGCGGCGCTGATGTCACCATCGGGCTCGGCCACCACGCTGGGGTTGCCACTGTCGACGTGCTCGCGCACGGCCACGTTCAGGGGCAACTCCCCCAATAGCGGCACATTGTAGCGATTGGCCGTCGCCAGTCCACCGCCGGTGCCAAAGGGGTGCTCCTTGGAGCCGCACTGGCTGCAGAGGTGGTAGCTCATGTTCTCGACAATACCCAGTACCGGGATATTGACCTTGTTGAACATGGTGATCCCCTTACGGGCATCGGCGGTGGCGATCTCCTGCGGGGTGGTCACCACCACCGCGCCACTGACCGGGATCTTCTGTGACAGGGTCAGCTGGATATCACCGGTGCCCGGCGGCATGTCCACCACCAGGTAGTCCAGCTCCGGCCAGCGGGTCTCGTTAACCAGCTGAACCAGGGCGCCGGCAGCCATCGGGCCACGCCAGACGGTAGCGTTGTCTTCGGTCACCATAAAGCCCATGGACATGGCGGCGATGCCGTGGGCATAGGCCGGCTCCATGGTCTTGCCATCGGTGCTGGTGGGACGGAAATCGGTACAGCCGAGCATGATCGGTACGGAGGGGCCGTAGATATCGGCATCCAGCACGCCCACCCGGGCGCCTTCGGCGGCCAGGGCCAGGGCCAGGTTGACCGCGGTGGTGGACTTGCCGACCCCACCCTTGCCGGAGCTGACGGCGATAACATTGCGGATGTTGGGGATCGGCGCCAGGCTGCCCGCTTGGATGCTGGGTACCGCCAGGCCAATCTCGCACTCCACTTCGTCGATCTCGGGCAGATCGGAGAGGCGATTGGTGAGGGTCATCACCAGGTCACGGTACTGGCTTTGACAGGGATAGGGGGTCAACAGGCCAACCTGCAGGCAGCGCCCATCCAGCGCCAGGGCGCGGACCATACCGGCACTGACCAGGCCCTGTTCCAACTCCGGGTCAACCAACCCTTCCAAACGTTCCAATACCTGGCTGGACAACGGCTCACTCAGGCTGTTGCGGATCTCTATCTCGCTCACTCAAAAGCTCCATCTAGGGGAATTGGGCCAAGTGTACCAGAACCGGTTGAAAAAGATGGTGGCAAAGCGTGCAAGGGGCCGCCGGATGGATGAAAAACCCCCTTGTATCCGTTAGACTTGCGCTTTACTCCGCAGCCCCCCTGGCTGCCAACCTCAATAAGACGTTTCGAGACACGATGGCAACCGATAGCAGAAAAATGTTGGTGACCTGTGCATTGCCCTACGCAAACGGGTCGATTCACCTGGGTCATATGCTGGAACACATTCAGGCGGATATCTGGGTTCGCTTCCAGAAGTTGCGTGGCAACCACTGCACCTTCGTCTGTGCCGATGACACCCACGGCACCCCGATCATGCTCTCCGCCCAGAAGATGGGCATCACCCCCGAGCAGATGATCGCCCAGGTTGCCGAGGAACATAAGGCGGACTTTGCCGACTTCCTCATCGATTTCGACAACTACCACTCTACCCACTCCGACGAGAACCGCGAGCTGGCGTCCGAGGTGTACTCCCGTCTCAAAGACAACGGCTACATCCAGTCCCGCACCATCGAGCAGTTGTACGACCCGGAGAAGGGGATGTTCCTGCCGGATCGCTTCGTCAAAGGCACCTGCCCCAAGTGCAAAACCGAAGACCAGTACGGTGACAACTGCGAGAACTGCGGCAGCACCTACAGCCCGGCGGATCTGATCGATCCCAAGTCGGTGATCACCGGTGCCACCCCGGTACTGAAAGAGTCCGAGCACTACTTCTTCGACCTGCCCCAGTTCAAGACCGTACTGGAGGAGTGGACCCGCTCCGGTGCCCTGCAGTCCGAAATGGCCAACAAGCTGGCGGAGTGGTTTGAGCAGGGCCTGCAGCAGTGGGATATCTCCCGCGACAAGCCCTACTTCGGCTTTGAGATCCCCGGCACCAACGGCGAGAAGTTCTTCTACGTCTGGCTGGACGCCCCCATCGGCTACATGGGCAGCTTTAAGAACCTGTGTGACCGTCGCGATGACCTGAACTTCGACGAGTACTGGCAAGCTGACTCCAGCGCCGAGCTGTACCACTTTATCGGCAAGGACATCATCTACTTCCACAGCCTGTTCTGGCCGGCGATGCTGCACGGTGCCAACCTGCGCAAGCCCACCAACGTGTTTGCCCACGGCTACGTCACCGTCAACGGTGAGAAGATGTCTAAGTCCCGCGGTACCTTTATCAAGGCCCGTACCTACCTGGACAACCTGCACCCGGAATACCTGCGTTACTACTACGCCGCCAAGCTGAACGATCGCATCGACGATCTCGACCTCAACCTGGAAGATTTCGCCCAGCGGGTGAACTCCGACATGGTGGGCAAGCTGGTCAACATCGCCTCCCGCACCGCCGGCTTCATCGCCAAGCGCTTTGACGGCACCCTGGCCGAGGGGATCGACAACCCGGAGCTGCTGGCTGAGTTCCAAAACGCCAAGGGCAGCATTGCGGCCCTGTACGAAGGCCGTGAGTTTGGTAAGGCGATCCGCGAGATCATGGCACTGGCCGACAAAGCCAACGCCTACATCGCTGAGCAGGCGCCCTGGGCCCTGGCCAAGCAGGAAGGGATGGAGCAGAAGACCCACGAGGTGTGCTCCATGGGCATCCACCTGTTCAAGGTGCTGATGACCTACCTCAAGCCGGTGCTGCCGAAGATGGCCGCCGATGTCGAGGCCTTCCTCAATACCGAGCTGACCTGGGACAGCCTGGACGACGTGCTGACCGGCCATGGCATCAACAAGTTCAAGGCGCTGATCCAGCGCATCGAGCCGGCCAAGATCGAAGCCATCGTCGAGCAGACCAAGGCCGAGGTGGCCGCCGAGCAAGCCGCTTCTGCCCCGGCCCTGGAGCTGGAGCAGAACGACGAACTGGAGAAGGATCCCATCGCCGAGACCATCAGCTTCGATGACTTCGCCAAGGTCGACCTGCGTGTTGTTCGTATCGCCAAGGCCGAGCACGTCGACGGCGCCAAGAAGCTGCTGCAGCTGACCCTGGACCTGGGCGGTGAGACCCGCAACGTGTTCGCCGGCATCAAGTCCGCTTACCAACCGGAAGATCTGGAAGGCAAGCTGACCGTGATGGTGGCCAACCTGGCCCCGCGCAAGATGAAGTTCGGCATGTCCGAAGGGATGGTGCTGGCAGCGGGCCCGGGCGGTGAGGATATCCACATCCTCAACCCGGACGACGGCGCCAAGCCGGGCCAACGCATCATGTAAGGCCAACGCCTGAGTCAAAAAACCGGAGCAAAAAGCTCCGGTTTTTTTGTGTGGTGTTGCCGGGTTGCCGGCAGCAAATAATTGGGGCTGCACCCAAACAGCAACGACGCCCATCACCCCCTAGCTAGAATCGGCGCATCCTCAAGCGGGCATCGGCACTAGAGCGCCAATTACCGTATTGATGCTCAGCGAAACAGTGCCTTACCAAAGTCGTCCACGGTTGGAGAGCAGGTAAAGAGCACCAGGTAATGCAGCCCTTCGGCCACCGGGCCGTCGACCTTGCCGCTACGATTCAGATTAGGCAGGACGAAACCGGAGGCCAGGTCATCCTCGGCCACCCCATACTTGTCGCCGATCGCCTCGTACAGCTCCTCATACTCCTCTTTATCCAGGGTACGTCCATCGCAGGGCAGCCAGCCCCGCAGTTGCAGGCGCCGTTCGTTCTCCTCGGTCAGATCCCCCGCCCAAAGGATCACCCTTCCGACCAATCGGGACATCGCTGCCTCCTTATCCTTGTGTAAACCCTGTCACTACAACTCTAGTCAAAGGAGACTAGTTGGTAACCGGGCGCTTGGCGATCCGAGTTGGCCTGCCAGGGTCGGATTTTATCCCCTCGACACCGCCAATTTTGAGCTAGCTTTCAATCATCTTCAGCCAAAAACCGGAGTCGCCCCTGCCCTACTCCAGCGTGATGATGCTGTGCCTGATCGGCCTGCTCTCCCTGCTCTGCCAATGGCTGGCGTTTCGGGCCCGGCTACCGGCGATCCTGCCACTGCTGTTGATGGGCCTGCTACTTGGGCCAGGCACGGGTGTTTTAAATCCGGACGCCCTGCTGGGGGATCTGCTGTTTCCCATTGTCTCCCTGGCGGTGGCGGTGATCCTGTTCGAGGGCAGCCTGACCCTGGACCTGGCCCGACTTCGCGGCCAAAGCCGTATGGTCCGTAACCTGGTGCTGCCCGGCATGCTGGTTACCTTTGTCATTGCCGGGGTCTCTGCCCATTGGCTGCTGGGGCTGGAACCGGGGATCGCCGCCTTGCTTGGTGCCCTGGTGGTGGTCACTGGCCCCACGGTGATCGCACCGCTGCTGCGTACCCTGCCGATCCCGCAGCGCCTCGGTACCCTGCTGCATTGGGAGGGGATCCTGATCGACCCCATCGGCGCCCTGCTGGTGGTGCTGGTGTACGAATACCTGATGCTGGGCCAAAGCGCCGCCTGGCAGATCTTCGCCCTCACCCTGGCCACCGGCATGGCCACCGGCGCCCTGGCCGGGTTGGCGATGGCCTGGCTGCTCAAGCACCGGGTATTCCCCCGTCGGCTTGAAACCGTGGCCACTCTGCTGCTGATGCTGGGCGCCTTTGGCATCAGCAATGAGCTGATGCTGGAGTCCGGCCTACTTACCGTCACCGTGATGGGGATCTGGCTGGCCAACACCAAGGGGTTGGATCTGGAGCCGATCATCGAGTTCAAGGAGACCCTCAGCGTGCTGCTGATCTCGGCGCTGTTTCTGCTGCTGGCGGCACGCCTGAACCGGGCCGATCTGGCTCACCTTGATGGTGCGGCCTGGGCCTGGCTGCTGGTTCTGTTGTTGGTGGCACGGCCGGTGGCAGTGGCGCTCTGCGCCCTGGGCAGCGATCTGAGCCTGAAGGAGCGCTGGCTGGTGGGCTGGATAGCGCCCCGTGGCATCGTCGCGGCGGCGATCTCCTCGCTGTTCGCGCTGAAGCTGAGTAAGGAGGGGATTGAAGGGGCGGAACCCTTGGTGGCACTGGTGTTTATGGTGATCATCGTTACCGTGATCCTGCAAAGCACCCTGACCAAGCCGCTGCTGCACCTGCTTGGCCTGGCTGCGCCACCGCGCAACGGCTATCTCATCTTCGGTGCCAGCGAGTTTGCCGTGGCCCTGGGCCAGGCGCTGCAGAAGTGGTCGGTGCCGGTGCTGCTCAGTGATACCCACTGGGGCAACCTCAGTCAGGCCCGGATGGCGGGCCTGCCGGTGTACTATGGCAACCCGGTGTCGGAGCACGGTCAGGAGACCATGGATCTGTCGCAGATCCGCCGGGTGCTGATCCTCTCCCCCTACCGGCAGTGGAACACCGAGGTGGCCTACCACTACCAGGACCGGCTGGGCCCGGACCGGGTGTTTGCCCTGGCGGAGGCCGGCAAACCACCGCGGCCGCGCTACCAGAGCGTACAGCAGCTGCAGCCACTGTTTGCCGATGGCGTCAATTACGGCACCCTGCAGCGCCGTCTTAGCCAGGGGGAACAGATCCGACAAACCAAGCTATCGGAGGCCTACCCCTGGAGTCAGTTCCAGACGGATAACCCCGACGCCCTGCTGCTGATCGCCCGGGATGAGCAGCAGCGGCTGCATACCCTCACCGCTGGCCAGTCACCTCAACCCGCCGCCGGCTGGCAATTGCTCTACCTGGCGCCCCCATCCGAGGCCAACGGCTCAGACCGGGTTGGGGGTGTCGACGAAGTGGACCTCTAGGCCAAACTGTTGCGCCAGGTGTTCCCCCAGGGCCAGTACACCGCCCCGCTCGGTGGCATGGTGACCGCAGGCAAAGTAATCGATGCCCTGCTCTACCGCGCTGTGGTAGGTACGCTCTGACACCTCGCCGGAAAGGAAGGCATCGATCCCAGCCGCCGCCACCTGGTCGATGTAATCCTGGGCGCCTCCGGTACACCAGGCCAGTGTCTGGATCGGCCGGTCATGGCCGGCGATGTGCAGCGGCGGACGCTTCAGCTGCTGGTGAATATGCTGGCTCAGCTCATGACCGCTCAGCGGCTGGCTCAATCGGCCCTTGAGGACCAAGCAGGTGTCGTTACCCGCCTCCAGCGGCTCTACCGCCTCCAGCCCCAGCAGTTGTGCCAACTGCGCGTTGTTGCCCAGTGCCGGGTGGATATCCAGCGGCAGGTGGTAGCCAATCAGGTTGATGTCGTGACGCAGCAAGGCCTGCAGACGGCGCTTCTTCATCCCGGTGATCACCGCCGGCTCGTTCTTCCAGAAGTAGCCGTGATGCACCAGCAGGCAATCCGCGCCGGCTTCCACCGCGGCGTCTACCGCAAACTGGTCAGCGGTAACGGCGGTGATCACCTTGTGGATCTCATCCTTACCCTCCACCTGAAGCCCGTTGGGGGCGTAGTCTTTCACCAGGTGGGGTTGCAGTAGGGTGTCTAGGTGCGCCAACAGCTCCTGTCGCTTCATCGTCTCTCGTTCTCTTTCTTGGTTAAAACAGCTCGTTACCGGTCTTGTCGCCGGCAAAGTGGGCATCCAGATTGGCCAGGGTGGTCTGGGCGATCTCGGTCAGCGCCTCACGGGTGAAGTAGCCCTGGTGGCCGGTAACCAGCACATTGGGGTAGCTCAGCAGCAGCGCAAACACGTCGTCGTGCATGACCTGATCCGACAGATCGCGGAAGAACAGATCCCCTTCCAGTTCATACACATCCAATCCAAGGTATCCGATTCTACCCTGTTTCATCCCATCCAGGGCATCTTGTGCGTTCACCAACGCGCCGCGGGAGGTGTTGATGATCATCACCCCGGGCTTCATCTTGGCCAGGCTTTGTTGATTGATCAGGTGATAGCTCTCCTCGGTGAGCGGGCAATGCAGGCTGATCACATCGCTGCGTCGGTACAACTCATCCAGCGGCACGTACTCCCCCAGCGCCCTGCCGGCATCGCTGGGATAGGGGTCATGACACAACAGCTCGCAGCCAAAGCCTTTAAGGGCCCGCAGGGTGGCCAGGCCGATCTTGCCAGTACCGATGATCCCCACCGTTGCCTGGGACAGGTTAAATCCCATCAGCCCCTCCAGGTCGAAGTTGTGCTCCTTGACCCGGTTGTACGCCTTGGTGATCTTGCGGTTGAGCGTCAGCATCATCGCCACCGCGTGCTCCGCCACCGACTCCGGTGAATAGTTCGGTACCCGCGCCACCTGGATCCCCAATCGCTGGGCGGTTTCCAGATCGACGTTGTTAAAGCCGGCACAGCGCAACGCAATGATCCCGACCCCCTCCGCCAGCAGTGCCTCCAGCACCGACTGGTCCACCTTGTCGTTGACGAAACAGGAGACACCATCGTAGCCCTCCACCAGCTTGAGGGTCTCCGGCCTTAGCCGGGTTTCAAAGTAATCCAACTGGTAGCGTGGCGGCGTGTTGGCCTCATCAAGAAAGGTACGGTCGTAGCTCTTGGTAGAAAAAACAGCGATTTTCTTCATAGCTAATTTCCAGTAATTCAGTCTTTTACGGTACGAATGTGCACAATTCCAAGGACGGAAAGTAAAAACTGACTGCACCCTCCGTATCTTTCAAACTTCCTAACGATCAAAAGGCCCGGTTTTGCTCTCCACCAGCGCCAACACCGGTCACACCTTGAGGGCCCGCCGGTTGAACCCAACCCTGGGAATGGGTATTATTGCGCGCTGATAAATCAAGCAATCACAGTCTATCCTATGTCAAAACTGAACAAGGAAGAGGTGATCGCGCAGTTCACTGCCGCGTACCTCGCCAAAAACGGTAAAGAGCCGCAAATCGAACAAAAAGGCAGCTGGTTCAAGGTCGACGGTGGCAAATCCGTTCGCCTGGGCGAGCTGGCCGAGATGATCAACGAACTGGGCGGCGCCGAAGCCTCTGCACCAGCCAAGCAACCGGAAGCGGCCAAACCCGCTGACAAGCCGGTCGCCAAAAAGGCTGCTGCAAAGCAAAAACCGGCTAAGAAAAAGGCCGTGGCCACCAGCGGTAACGGCGGCCTGACCGCCAAACAGCTCTGGGCTCAGAAAGTGGGCCAAGGCAACCGCCTGCCGCGCGGCTGCTGAGCAAAAGGACCGACCCCCTGGGGTCGGTTTTTTTATGCCTATCCCCCTGCGCCACCCCATCCTTCGCGATCTTCACTGGATCCTGACCCAGCCCCCCATGGTGGACCAGGCCCCCACCTTCTTCGACCACGGCTTTCTCAAACGCTTTGCCCAACCGCTGCTCCCTCGCCTGCACCGTATCGAACAGGAGTGCCTGTCGGTGCTGGTACGCTTTAAACGCCATGGCCGGCTGGGCTTCTACTATGAGCAATTGTGGCAGCTGGCACTGGATCTTCACCCCGACTACCAGGTTTTGGCCCGGGACTGGCCGGTCAAGCGCGACAAGCAAACCCTGGGCGCACTGGATCTGCTGGTGCGGCATCGGCCCAGCGGCTCGATAGAGCATTGGGAGCTGGCGGTGAAGTTCTTCTTGGGGGTGGGCGATCTGCGCGATCCCCATCGCTGGATAGGCCCAGGTCAGAAGGACCGGCTCGGCGACAAGCTGACGCGGCTGATATCCCACCAACTGCCGCTGGTGCGGCGCGATGAGGCCCAGATAGAACTAGCAAAACAGGGCTGGACGGTCAGCCACAGCCGTGCCCTGGTGCAGGGACGGTTGTACGCCCCGGCTGGAGCCAGCACAGTGCCCCAACAGATCCATCCCCACGCCCTGCAGGGACACTGGTACCCCCAGTCAGCGCTGCCGCAACGGCCCTGGCGAGTGCTGTCGCGCTTTGATTGGCTGGCGGGACGTCCTTGGCAGGTGCTGCCCCGCTTTGCCCCGCCTGATCCCATCACCTGGCCTGTGCACCTGTGGGACCCCAGCGGCGCGGGTCATGCCTTTGTGGTGCCGGAGCAATGGGCCGCCAACGCTGGCGAGCAGGCATGAAAAAGGGGAACCCAAATGGGTTCCCCTCTCTCCGGATAACTAAGCGTAATGCTTACTTAGCCAGGGCGTCTTTCGCCTTTTCAACCAGAGCGGCAAATACCACTTTGTCGAATACAGCGATGTCGGCCAGGATCTTGCGATCGATCTCAACAGAAGCCTTCTTCAGACCGTTGATGAAACGGCTGTAAGACATGCCATTCTGACGAGCAGCAGCGTTGATACGGGCGATCCACAGCTGACGGAACACGCGCTTTTTCTGGCGACGGTCACGGTAAGCGTATTGACCAGCCTTGGTAACGGCTTGGAATGCTACACGATAGATACGGCTGCGGGCACCGTAGTAACCCTTAGCTTGCTTGAGAACTTTCTTGTGACGGGCACGAGCGGTTACACCGCGCTTTACACGAGCCATGATTTATCTCCTAACTAATGAATTAAGCGTACGGCATGCAGCGGCGTACGGACGCCACGTCAACCTTGGCAACCATCTCGCCTTTACGGAGATGACGCTTACGCTTGGTGGATTTCTTAGTCAGGATGTGGCGCAGGTGAGATTGCTTGCGCTTGAAGCCACCAGAGGCGGTCTTCTTAAAGCGCTTCGCAGCGCCCTTGTTGGTTTTCATCTTCGGCATGAAGAAAAACTCCGCATTGTTAAATTAAACGAACTGCAAGGCGAACAAAAAACAGCCGAGGCAAGCCCCGGCTGGCTTGTTACTTGTAGGGCCTTACTGTTTCTTTTTCGGTGCGAGGACCATAATGGCCTGACGCCCTTCCATTTTCGGGAAGGATTCCACCTGGGCCAGCTCTACCGTGTCGTCTTTAATACGATTCAGCAGATCAAAACCCAGCTGTTGGTGCGCCATTTCGCGACCACGGAAACGCAGTGTAACTTTCACTTTGTCACCGTTTTCCAAGAAGCCACTCAGGTTGCGTAGTTTTACCTGATAGTCGCCTACATCAGTTCCAGGACGGAATTTAACTTCCTTAACCTGGATCTGTTTGGTTTTCTTGCGCTGCTCGTTAGCAGCCTTACTCTTTTCGTACAAGAACTTACCGTAGTCCATGATACGGCATACCGGCGGCTCAGCATTGGGGCTAATCTCCACCAAGTCCAAGTCTGCCTGTGATGCCATACGCATCGCGTCATCCAGTGTTTGAATACCGGCCTGTTCGCCTTCGGCGTCGATCAGGCGCACTTCACGTGCGCGGATTTCGCCGTTGATACGGTTGCGGTCCTTATTAATCGGACCCTGCTTCTTTCCGCCTTTTATAGCTTATTCCTCCAGCATATTAAGACTGCGGCTGTTGATCTCTTTGGACACCGCATCGGCAAATTGCTCGATGCTCATCTTGCCCAGGTCAACGCCGTTTCTTGTACGAATCGCGATCTCGCCATTTTCCATCTCCTGGTCACCACAGACCAGCAGATACGGCACGCGCTTCAAAGTGTGTTCGCGGATTTTAAAGCCAATCTTCTCGTTTCTCAAGTCGGCTTTGGCGCGAACGCCTCGGTCGTTCAACATTTCCACAACCTGACGGACGTAATCCGCTTGGTTATCCGTGATGTTCATGACCTGAACCTGGGTCGGACAGAGCCAGGTCGGCAGTTTACCGGCGAACTCCTCAATCAGGATACCGATGAAGCGCTCAAGGGAGCCAAGGATAGCACGGTGGATCATCACCGGCACCTTGCGGCTGTTGTCTTCCGCGACGTAGCTCACATCCAGACGCTCCGGTTGCGGCATGGAGAAGTCCAGCTGGATGGTGCCACACTGCCAGGCGCGATCCAGGCAATCGTGCAAAGTGAACTCGATCTTCGGACCGTAGAACGCGCCCTCGCCCGGCTGCAGCTCGTAGCTCAGGCCGTTGGCTTCCAGCGCATCCGCCAGCGCCTGCTCGGACTTGTCCCAGATCTCATCGGAGCCGATGCGCTGCTCCGGACGGGTAGACAGCTTCACCGCAATCTCTTCGAAGCCGAAGGTCTTGTAGGTGTCGTACACCATCTTGATGCAGCTGGTCACCTCATCGAGGATCTGCTCATCGGTACAGAACACGTGGGCGTCGTCCTGGGTAAAGGAGCGAACCCGCATCAGACCGTGCAGAGAGCCGGAAGGCTCATTACGGTGCACCAGACCGAACTCCGCCATGCGGTACGGCAGGTCTCGGTAGGACTTCAGGCCCTGCTTGAAGATCTGCAGGTGACCCGGGCAGTTCATCGGCTTCACCGCGTAGGTGCGCTTCTCAGACTCGGTGGCGAAGATATTTTCCGCGTACTTGTCCCAGTGACCGGAGCGCTCCCACATGGTGCGGTCCATCACCAGCGGGGTGCGCACTTCCTCGTACTGGTACTTGCGCAGCTGTTGGCGCATGTAGTTTTCCAGCTCCTGGTACAGGGTCCAGCCGTCGTTGTGCCAGAACACCATGCCCGGGGCTTCTTCCTGCCAGTGGAACAGGTCCAGCGCCTTACCGATCTTACGGTGGTCACGCTTGGCGGCCTCTTCCAGGCGCACCAGGTGCGCCTTAAGCTGTTTCTTGTCGGCCCAGGCGGTACCGTAGATGCGCTGCAGCATCTTATTGTCGGAGTTACCGCGCCAGTAGGCACCGGCCACGCTCATCAGCTTGAAGTGATGGCAGTGGCGCATGTTCGGCACGTGCGGGCCACGGCACATGTCGATGTATTCTTCGTGGTGGTACAGGCCGGGACGGTCATCCTTGCTGATGTTCTCGTCCAGGATCTCCACCTTGTAGCTCTCACCACGGGCCTCGAAGGTGTCCCGTGCTTCCTGCCAGCTGACGGTCTTCTTGATGACGTCGTAGTTCTTCTTGGCCAGTTCCAGCATGCGCTTTTGCAGGGTCACCAGGTCCTCATCGGTGAGGCGGTGCTCCAGATCAACGTCGTAGTAGAAGCCGTTGTCGATCACCGGACCGATGGCCATCTTGGTCTCGGGCCAAAGCTGCTTGATCGCGTGCCCCAACAGGTGAGCGCAGGAGTGACGGATAAACTCCAGCCCCTCTTCGTCACGGGTGGTGATGATCGCCAGTTCCGCGTCCTGCTCAATCAGTTCGCAGGCATCCACCAGTTCACCGTTGACTCGGCCGGCCAGACAGGCCTTGGCCAGGCCCGGACCGATGTCCATGGCCACGTCCATTACGGACACTGGGTTATCAAAGTGACGTTGACTGCCGTCGGGGAGGGTAATAGTTGGCATGCTGTACTCCATCAGTGGTGATCCACACCAAGGATCACATGAGTGTCGTTAAGAAATAGGGAAAATCCATTGTGGCGCTTGGCGTTACCAGGGCTAAGTCAGCCACAAGGGAAGCCAAAGTGTATCGAGACACCGGCTAAGGCTCAAGGGCTCTCTGCCCTATCGGCCGCCGTTACGACCACTTTATTCACCCGGTGCGAAAGCCGTCGGGACTGGCGCGGAGATCCAGTAACCCGCTGGGCTACGTTATGAGCCGCGAAAGCGCGTCCCTTAACGGGTTCAGATCAATCCGGGGTGCAACCGGACTTGGCAAGCCAGGGTACTGAAGTAATATAAAGTTTGAGGACTGTCAGGGGGAGATCGGTCATGTGGAACGCCATCAGCCAGCAGCTATCGGACGCCTTGGGGCGGGAGTTCAAGATCCAGCAGCGTGAGAGCATCACCGGGGGGGACATCCACCGGGCCTTTAAGGTCGCCGATCACCACTGCAGCCTGTTTGTGAAGGTCAATGAGCGCGATAAGCTCGAGCTGTTCCAGACCGAAGCGTTGGGCCTCAACCTGCTCAATCGCAGCGAGCTGATTGTGCCGGAGGTAGTGGCCATGGGCACCACCTCAGACCAGGCCTTCCTGGCGCTGCAATACCTGGATCTGGGCAACGCCACCAACGCCCAGTGGTACCAGTTCGGCCAGGCCCTGGCTCGACTGCACCGGGACAACGCCCAATCCCAGTACGGCTTCGACGAGGACAACTTCATCGGCCGCACCCCACAACCCAATCGCTGGCAGAGTAACTGGTCGCAGTTTTTCGCCGAACAGCGTATCGGCTGGCAGTTGAAGCTGGCCCAGGACAAGGGCCACCAGTTTGGCAACATCGATCGCTGGATCGAGGCCTGTGCCCAGACCCTGCGTCACCATCAACCTCAGCCCAGCCTGCTGCACGGCGATCTGTGGCGTGGCAACCTGGGCTTTGTCGAGGGCCAGGGGGCGCTGTTTGACCCTGCCAGCTACTACGGCGACCGGGAAACCGATCTGGCCATGACCGAGCTGTTCTCCCCCCTGCCTCAGGACTTCTACCGCGGCTACGACGCCGAGTGGCCCATCGACAAGGGCTATGCCAAACGCAAACCGATCTACCAGCTGTACCACCTGTTAAATCACCTCAACCTATTTGGCGGCAGTTACCTGCAGCAGTGCCAGATGCAGATGCAGGAGCTTTTCTGTGATGCCCACTAAGGTCGCTCTCACCACCGGCAGTGCCCGCCGTATCGGTGCAGCCATCAACCAGATGCTGCACCAGCGCGGCTTTAACCTGGTGATCCACTGCAACAGCTCGGCGGCCGAAGCCCAGGCGCTGGCCGAACAGTTCAACGCACTGCGGCCCGATTCGGCGGTGGTGATCCAGGGCAGTCTGAGCGATCCCCAGGGGATCCCGGGGCTGGCCGAACAGACGCTGGCGCCCTGGGGACGGCTGGACCTGCTGGTCAATAACGCCTCGGCCTTCTTCCCTACCCCCATTGGACAGATCGACGACGCCGCTTGGCACTCGCTGGTGGGCTCCAATATGCAGGGGCCACTGCTGCTCAGCCAGGCGCTGGCACCGGCACTGACCCAGACCCAGGGCGGCATCGTTAACCTGCTGGATGTGCACGCTCAATCGCCGCTAAAAGGGCATACACTGTACTGCATGGCCAAGGCGGCGCTGTCGATGATGACCCGTTCGCTGGCATTGGAACTGGCCCCGGAAGTCCGCGTTAATGCCGTGGCCCCCGGTGCCATCCTATGGCCTGAAACCGGCGGTGATGCCGCAGCTCAGCAAGGGGTGTTGGACCAGGTTCCCCTTGGCAGGCTGGGAACCCCTGAGGACATCGCCCAGGCTGTTGGCTTCCTGGCCCTGGACGCCCACTACATCACCGGCCAGATCCTGGCGGTGGACGGTGGCCGTTCAATCGCCCCGTTGGAGGGAGCCTGAACCAAGAGAGTTCAGCTATGAAACTAGGCAATAACCAACACACCATTCTCTGCCCGCACTGTGGCTTCCATACCCGCGTCGACGTGGACTCCAGTGGCGGTGACCAGGAGTTCTACCAGGATTGCAGCGCCTGCTGCGCGTCCATCCACCTTCGCCTGCACATCGACGAGCTGCACCAACAGGTGCAGCTGTTCGTTGACGCCGACGACGAGCAGAACTACTGACAGTCAGCTCAGCGGACCTTCCCGCCAAGCCTGCCGCTGGCTTGGCCTGCACAGCCGGTCATTGCGACTCGGCCATATCTTTGCTTCGCCCTTCCATTCACCTGTGATTTTTGTGCTGTGGCGCACAGCGGCGCCCTGTACCCCGCATAGAATGAAAACCACGGACAACCGGATAGGCGCTGCCGTCAACAACAAGAAACCCGATTCTGGGCTGGGATCAGGGCAGGAGTTGCCGGTCTTTGCCACACTCTCCAGTGTGGCTTAACGATCGCCAAATCCACCGGGGTAAACCGGACAAAGTTGTTGGCGAGCCATTGATCAAGCTGGAAAAGTGTTGCGTATCACAAAGTGAGCCGATGGCCGCTGGTCATCGACCGGACAGTCAGACTGGGTTAAGTGGCCTCGGGGCACACTGCCCGGCCTGGTGTGAACAGCAACAGATTGATGCAAGCCAGCATCGATCGGGCTGCCACCGGACATGGCCGTTCGGACTGAGACGCAAGGAGATGAACATGAAGCAACTGAACTTTCACGACGTGCTGCTGATCATCCTGGCGCTGATCATGGTGCTACTGATAACAGTGCCGATCCAGAGCCCACAAGCGATGGTGCCGTCAGAGGCTCAGCCACTGGTCCCGACCCCGGTTACCGCTAAGGCAGAATCAGCCGGTCAGACGGCGCCGATGCCGGCTTCATCCAGCGTATCGGCGCCCTAGCGTCACGCTATCCCCTACCCCTGTTCTCGGGCCGCCAGCACCCGCTCCACCGTGTCCACGATGGTCTGGGTCTGGCTGTCGATCTCGATATTAAGACGGTCACCCACCTGGCGCTCTGACAGGGTGGTTAACTGCAGCGTTTCCGGGATCAGGTGCAGGTTGAAACCGTCATCAAACACCTCCCCCACGGTCAGGCTACAGCCATCCACCGCGACAAAGCCTTTGTGCAGGATGTACTTCATCCACTGCGAGTCCACCTTCAGCCGCAGCCGACAGTTGGTCTCGGTTTCCTCACGCTCGGCGATCATGGCACTGGTGTGAACATGACCGGACACCAGGTGACCACCAATCTCCTTGCCGAAGGTCAACGAGCGCTCCACGTTGACCAGGCTACCCACCTGCAGATCCGCCAGGTTGGTCAGGCGCAGGGTTTCTTCCATCACGTCAAAGAAAACCGTATCATTCTCGACACTTGTCACCGTCAGACAGACCCCGTTGTTGGCCACACTGGCCCCCAACTCCAGATCCTCAGCTAACCCATTGGGCAGCGACACCGCCAAGGTGCGCAGGCCCTTTTGTTCGTGGATCTGTGTGACTGTCGCTGTGCCCTGCACTATGCCTGTAAACATACTGATTTCCGATTTCTCTACCACTTTGGCTGTACAAAATGCATAACCCCGGCTTCCAAGTCAAAAAACTGGTGCAACTGGCCCTGCCCGTGCTGCTGGCACAGGTTGCCCAAACCATGATGGGCTTTATCGACACCGTGATGGCGGGACAGGTCGGTGCCGTGGATATGGCCGCCGTGGCGGTGGGGGCCAGCCTGTGGCTGCCCACCATCTTGCTGTTCTCCGGCATCATCTGGGCGGTACCGCCACTGGTGTCTCATCTGCACGGGGCCAATGAAACCGACAAGGTGCGTCCACTGGTGCACCAGACCGCCTACCTGGCAGCAGGGTGTGCGCTGATCGCCATGCTGCTGCTGGCCCAGGCCAACCTGGTGCTGGAACGGATGGATCTGGAGCCGGAGCTGCAGCACCTGGCCACCGGCTACCTCAATGCGGTGCTTTGGGGCGCCCCCGCCTTTCTGCTGTTCCAGGTATTGCGGGTATTCCCGGAGGGGCTCTCCCACACCTTTACCTCCATGGTGATCAGCTTTGTCGGCCTGGCGATCAACATCCCGGCCAACTACATCTTCATCAATGGCCACTTTGGCATGCCCGCCATGGGCGGTGCGGGTTGCGGGGTGGCCACCGCGCTGGTGTTCTGGGGGATGAGCCTGTGCATGATCGTCTACCTCAAGTGGGGCAAACGCTTTCGTGATTACCAGCTGTTCAGCCAGTTCAAGGCGATCGACTGGACGGTACAGAAGCGGATCTGGGGCCTGGGCCTGCCGGTGGCGCTGGCGGTGTTCTTTGAGGTCACCCTGTTTGCCTTTGTCGCGGTGATGATCGCGCCGCTCGGATCTATCGTGGTGGCGGGTCACCAGGTGGCTGCCAACTTCTCCAGCATCATCTTTATGTTGCCACTGTCCATCGGGGTGGCTGCCACCATTCGCATCGGCTATTACCTGGGCCGGGAACAACCAGAAACCGCCCGCATGGTGGCCAGGCTGGCGATCTGGTTGGGCGTGGCGGTTGCTCTGGCCACCGCGGTACTGACCCTGGTGGCCCGTGGCCCCATCGCCCAGATGTACACCGACGATACCCAGGTGCTCGCCCTGGCCGTGCAACTGATGCTGTTGTGTGCGGTGTACCAGATCTCCGACGCCATCCAGGTCGTATCGACTGCGTGTTTGCGTGGCTACAAGGACACCGTGATGATCCTGTGGATCGCGTTGTTCTCCTACTGGGGGATCGGTATGACCGTTGGCTACGTATTGGGACTGACCGATCTGGCCGTCCCCCGAATGGGCGCTGCCGGCTTTTGGATCGGCTTTATCTCCGGCCTGTCGACGGCCGCGGTGCTGCTCAACTGGCGCTTAAGGATCGTACAGAAACGACATGAGACTGCGATGGCTTAGCCTTACCCTGGTGTTGCCCCTGATGACTGGATGTCAGCGGGGGCCAGAGACTGTGCTGGACGACTACCTCACCCGGCTGGAACGGGTACTGGAGGTGGAGCGCCCCGCTCCACAGCCCCCCGCCCTGCCCAGCCGCCCGGCCCGGGCAGCCCTGCAGCCGCCGGCCAGCAGCCGAGTTGCCCTGCTCGACCCGCTCAGCCTTAAGCCCTGCCAGGTATTGCCTCTCATCGCCGAGCACAACGCCCCCATGGGCAAACTCGCCCTTCCCTCCGGCCAATACCGCTACCAGCGCCAGCTGCTGCATCGCCTGCACCGCTGCGATCCCAGTGAGCTGGAACCCGAGGGTGTGGCCCTGCGCCAGCAGGTGGTGGAGGATCGCACCCCGCAATTGGCCCAACGCTTTGGTCGTATGCTGCTGCTCAGCGAAGAGCTGTGGTACAAGCTCGACAGCAGTGAAGCCCCATGGCAGTGGCAAGGCGACGTGGAGACCGAACAGCTGCTCAGTCAACTGGCCCAGTATCGGACTCAGAGCCTGGCGCTGGATTATCCCCACGACAGCGACGGCCAAGAGCTGGAAGCCCTGCTTAACCAGGTGCGAGCCAGCGCCCAACCGGCCAGCCTGCACCGCAGTATGATCGCGTTGATGACCACGCTGGATCAGGCCAGTGCCATGCTGGCCGCCTCCGGTTTGGACAGCTGCAGCCGACAAGAGGCGGAGATCCTGCCCAACCTGTTGGTCGCCATCTATGGCAAACGGGTTCAGCCGCTGCTCGCCCAGGTTCAACGCAGTGACCAGGCCTTAACCGGCCCGCTTAGGGATCTGCTCCAGCCGGTGCCTGACAAAGCCTTCTTCACTTTTTACTTATCATCAGAAAACAGCAGCTTGCGCGCAAAATATCGTTCGTCGGTGGATCGTCACACCGACCACTGGCAGAGAAAAATTGCCCAGTGCGGAGGCCTTCCCGGTCAACAAAGCGACAATCGCCCGGGCACTTGAACAAAGCGGCAGCAATCAAGCCTGTTTCAGCGAAAATCCCCTTGCCAGCTAGCCGAGGGCTGATTACTATACGCCTCGCTGTTTAGCACAGCACAGTGCGTCCGTAGCTCAGTTGGTTAGAGCACCACCTTGACATGGTGGGGGTCGGTAGTTCGAATCTACTCGGACGCACCAAGATTCTTGATTGAAGCGACACACGCGGTTCAATCATCGATATGGGTTGCCGTGGCAACCGGTATCACAACCTGTTTATGTGCGTCCGTAGCTCAGTTGGTTAGAGCACCACCTTGACATGGTGGGGGTCGGTAGTTCGAATCTACTCGGACGCACCATCTTTTCGATAAACACAACCCTCGGTTTCTGTTTATCGCCGATGTCGCCTTCGAAGCAGCATCACAACAAGTTAATGTGCGTCCGTAGCTCAGTTGGTTAGAGCACCACCTTGACATGGTGGGGGTCGGTAGTTCGAATCTACTCGGACGCACCACATATTAGGGCTGGAGAGCAATCTCCAGCCCTTTTTCGTATCTGTCAATCAGGACCCAGTCTCCTGGTCGCCGTCATATTCGTCACTCTCCCAAGCGACACCACCGTCTCCTCTTCGCAATAAGCGACACTCCGATGCCCGTTGCTGCTCTGAACCAGAGTTGAACCACTTCCGACTTAATCGTCAATTAAGTAACGGTAACCCAAACACTTTCTCTACATTCGAAGCGACAGACACCCCGCCGGTGGAGGGCGATTAGCACACATGCCCTTCCCCGCCGGCGGCCACCATCCTTCACACAATGGGGAGAGTCTCTATGGTTGCGACACAACTGCGTCCACATCGCCGTTGCAGAAACGGCCGCCGCCACTACTCAGCGGGCAATACCCAACTGGGGATCCCAAGGCCATCAGCGTCCATCTCGATGGGTATGGGTTCAGGAGGCAAGTCATGAGGAAACTTTTCTGGATTGTTCTGGGCCTCGGCCTTCCCGTTACAGCCGGTGCCAATACCTTTGGTCTGGTGGTTCAACCTCAAGAAGGCCAATCCGATCACGACATCAATGCCGCCATCTACCACTGCGAGCAGTTGGCTTCGCAGGTCCAGCAGCCGGAGGTGGACGGCGCGCTGCAGGATGGTGTGAAATCCGCCGCCCGTGTGGGCACTGTCGGTGCTGCTGCCGGCGCCATCTCCGGTAACTCGGGCTCTTCCGCCGCTAAAACCGGCGCGGCAGTGGGCGCTTCTGTTGGCTTGTTGCGGGGCAGCGCCAACCGCCGCGGCGCACAAAGACACCATGAGGCAGAGCAAAAACACGTTGTTCGTCAATGCTTGAGCAACGATGGCTACACAGTGCTGAACTGAGGAAACCGTCATGAAAACCAATCAACAGAGGGGTTCGATACGTCGTTGGCTTGCGCTATGTGTTCACCGGCTGCTCATCGCCGCGGGCGCGGCCTTCACCATGGGGATGGTCATGGCATCAGCACAGGCCAGCGAGCGGCTGTCACTGGACCTGAGGGCATCGCAGGTGGTGGAGGAGCGTGGGCTGATGTACTGCTGGTACAGCAACCCGGAGAAAACCGTCAACGAGATGCTGGTGGTCACCTGGGGGCCAGGCAAAGAGTGTCCTATCGGCATCCTGGCGATGCCCTAAGCCCCCATGTTATCGCTGAGGTGGCACCATCGGCTGGCGGATCAGGGTTTTTAATCGCTCCGGGGCGGTACGACGGAAGTCACTGAGATAGATCTCATGGTGCTTGCCACGCAGCTGGCTGCCCTGCTGTTCGATGTAGGCATGCAACCGGGCCACCGTCGGCCCCTCCTCGGCAAAGGGGCCAACATGCAGGGTTTGGGCACACAATCCCTCGCTATAGGGGGCGTAGCGGACCAGAGGCAGTGCCGGCAGGGCTTTCTTGGCCCGAACCTGTGCCATCGCCTGCTCCACCAGGCTCTCGTCCACCAGATCCGGCTGCATGATCATCATGGTCCAGCGCCAGTTATCCCGGTTGCCGTTGACGAAATCGGCCATCTCATCCGCCCACCAAAGCCCCTCCAGCGGCAGCACGCCGTAATCGATGCCCAGCTCGCCCCGCTTCACCAGGAACTTGATGGCGTAGGCCACCGAGAACAGCGCCTCAATCGCCTGCTGGTGGGTTTCACACCCCGGCGCGCCTTGGCCACCCACCATCAGGTAGTGCAGTGTTGGCACCTCCAGGGTAGCCAGCTTGGTCGCACTGCCGTGGTACAGGGGTTTTAGCAGCTTCTTGTAGTCTCGTTTCTCACTGGTACCGGCCATGGTGACTCCTTCTGGCTCATCCAACATGGATTCAGGCTTTACGGTGTGGCTTGGCTTAGTGCCGTAGATCTACAGGTACTTCTCTACTGGCAACAACTGCCACATGCGGGATTTAGCCCGCGACCATCGCCCCATCTCCGGCTCACTGGTCCAACTTGACTCCCCCGACGTCCACCGCAGTTGGCCCTGCTCAAGCTCCAGGTGCCAGCTGTGGGTTTCATCCATCGCCTCCTCCATCTTCGCTGCCAGTTCCGTTGCCAGTTGCTCACTGTCAATGAGCAACACGGACTCGGTGTTGAGATAGATGGAACGAAGGTTCAGGTTGAACGAGCCGATCGCCAGGATCCGGTGGTCGAATACCGCGGATTTACTGTGCAACCCGTAGGCGGCCTGTGGCGCGCATTTGGCCTCGTCCCGGGTGGATTCCGTACACAAGTTGGTATCCGGTTTGAGTTCAAACAGGTCCATGCCGTGGGTCAACATCCCCTTGCGTCGTCCGGCGTAGCCTGAGTGGTTGGGGAGCAGGTCGTTCGACGCCATCGAATTGGTCAGGGCTTTGACCTCAATCCCCCGGTCCGTCAGTCGTTGCAGTTGTTCAAGCTGTCGGTCATCCAACACCAGGTAGGCGGACTCGATCAAGATGGAGTGCTGCGACCCTTGAGCCAGGTCATTGAGCACCCGGGCCGTCTTTTTGGGCTGGTTGCTGTCATTCACATCCGCGGGCACGGGTTGGTCTGCGACATATTCGGTCTTGGCCCAGGTCATCTCATCCATTAACGCCGCCAGGAAGCGTTCCGACGCCACTTGGCCCTGGGGCAGCGCCGCTAGGTTCTGGTAAACCGGTGCCTTTGCCAGGCTCAACTCTGGCAACTCGGGTCGGACGGTACCACCAAGCAGGTCAATGGGGTACGCCCAGGGGCTGCTCCAATACTGGCTATAACCTGCCTCGATATCGTCAACCACCGGGCCCATCACCAGCACATCGAGATCACGGAAATTGATCTGATCGGACAGATCAAAATACTCATCGCCAATATTACGGCCCCCGACGATGGATGCCCGACCATCGACGGTGAAGGTCTTGTTGTGCATACGACGATTCAACCGGGAAAAATCCCCGAGTACCCGGAGCCATTTTGCCACCCCCTGTCGGCTGGGAATGGGATTGAAGATCCGCACCTCGATGTTGGGGTGTTGATCCAGCGTGGCCAGCAGATCCTCCCGCTCATCCACATTGATGTCATCCAACAGCAGTCGGACCTGAATCCCCCGGTCCGCTGCGGCGACCAGCCGACTGAACAGGTAGAGCCCGGAGGCATCGGAGTTCCAGATGTAGTACTGGATATCAATGCTATGCTGAGCCGTCTCGATCAGAGCCAGGCGCTGGGCCAGCGCATCCCAACCGCTCTGCTGCAACACCACCTGGCTCAGGCCAAGGTCATGCTGCGCCTGCCAGTGCTGTTGCGATTCCCAGACCTTGGCCACCGCCGGGTCATCCCGATGTTCAATTTCGGGGGGCAACGAGGCGCATCCGGACAGAAAAACGAGAGCGATGGCGAGGAGCCGACAGCGGTCTAGCACGGGCATGGACTGCATATCCTTGTAGCGAGTGAAGGTGATAATGGGTTGCTGCCAGTCTTGGCGCAGCATGGCCTTGCCGAAGGCTTTGCGCCTACCTGACGCTATCCATGATGCTCGTCCCCGGCTAACCAGCTGTCTGATGGGGCAATACCGTAGCAGCGTCGCAATCCTGCTAGACTCTCGCGAGCGACGCAACAGAGCGGATCACGTTTGTGACCCCCACTATCGACAGCGCGCACTATCTGGGCGGCCTGTCGCCCGAATAAGGGCTCTTACCCTCATAGCAGGCCAACTCCGCAGCTTTGATCTTAACAACAAAAGGCGCTAAGCACTGCGAGGCCCTTAGCCCAGCACCTGCCTGAGGAATGAAGAGATGTCGTCCAGTTGCGCCATGCACAGCTCGTGGGCCATGGCGTAGCTGCGGGTCCTTGGCGCCAGTCCCATCTGGGTCAGGCGCTCAGCCGCCTTGTGCGCCAACTGAGGCGGCACCATGGGGTCCTGGCTGCCATGATGGATCTCCACCGGCAGTTGGCGATTGGCATCGGAGAGCGTCAGGGAGTCCGCTGTCGCCAGGTAGGTTGATAACGCCAGCAGACCCGCCAAAGGCTGCGGATGGCTCAACGCAGTCTGGTAGGCCACAGCACCGCCCTGTGAGAAGCCGATCAGCACGATGCGGCGGCTGTCGATGCCCTGCGCCACCTGCTGCTCAATCATCTGGCCAATGGTCTGCGCAGAAGCCAGCAGATGTTCACTGTCCACCTCCCGCTCCAAACCAAGCGACAGAATGTCGTACCAGGCGGGCATCACCATGCCCTGGTTGATGGTGACCGGACGACTGGGAGCCTGGGGAAACAGGAAGCGGATGTCACCACAGCCCGCCAGGTTCAAATGAGGGATCACCGGGACAAAATCATCGGCGCTGGCCCCCAGTCCGTGCAACCAGATCACCGCAGCTTGTGGCTCAGGGCCCGTTTCTCTGACCAGGGTGTCGCGCATACGCTCTCCTTTACCGCACCGCATTGGTTGGCCGGATAGGGTCCGATTCCGGCCCCGTACCAACCTCTCATTGGAAAGCGCTAGCCTAACCTGCCACCCCACCACCGCGTCAATGGACAACCACAAGCGATCAGCGCTGAACTAAAAACCAAAGTGCCAATGACAAACCAAGCCAGAGAACGGCATTAGAGCAACGATCGGGTGGACCGCCGCAGATCTAGCGCATGCGACGCAGCGCCACCACCTCACCGGCCCGCACCTCGGCCACAAAAGCCTCCTTGCCACCGACGCGAAAGTAGTAACGCGTACTGGCGACTCCGCCTTCGGGGTATTGCAGCGATTCGGTCAGTTGTGGGCGTCCGCACGCCGAGAGCAGCGCGCCGGTAGAGTCGCCAACCTTGATAAGCCCGGTTGCCGTGCATCGCACCGACGGTACCTGCCACTCCACGGCCTGCCCCTGGACACTGATAATCAGAGCGGCGCAGGCTGCCAGGCACAACGTGGTGTTGACTCGATGAGTCCTTGCTTCGTTCATCTTGCCCCCCGTCCGCTTTGCTTAGCCAGTGGGGTGCCTTGTTGGATTCCCACCGTATCCAGATGAGGCTGATAAATGGTCACCCCCTCGGGTAAACTGCCTCGCCAGCGGCGAAGCTGCCGTGCATCGGGCCCGGGGTGCATCCCTTGCCAGTCCAGCAACATGATTGCGAGGACATTGCGGTGCTCTCCGTAGACGGGATCCAGGCTACCCGTAGTGGAGGGGATCATCCCGGCGTCCCGATCAATGGTGGCCTGAAGCGCGCTTTGCAGACGGGCCACCATGGGCTCGGAGTCCAGCCCCGCCAGCAAAAAAGCGATCCCCACCTCGGCCAATACATCGGCCTTGGCCCGGCGGAGGATCTCCCCTTCGTTGGCGCGGAAGTAATCAAAAATCCAGCGGTAGGGCTCAGGCCGCACCGGGTACTGGTAATACTGGGAGGAGGCAAACAGGATATGGGTCAGGCCATACAGCTTGTTGTGATACTGCAACTCGTCCAGAGCGGCGTCCATGTCATCGGGATAGACCTTCCGAAACGCCTCAATAAAAAGCTCCGTCATGTCCCCCTGCCCCAACTGCTTCAGCCAGAACACCTGGTTGGCCAGTTGCGCCGCCCAGGCCTGGATCATCTCCGGCTGGGTCACAAAGCGTTCAAATTGCTGCGCCTCGATGTAGCGACGAAACGCGTCTTCTCCCTGGTGGCGCAAACCATACTCCTGCAGCCGTGCCAGTGATGCGATCAGATCAAATCCCAGGATCAGATATTCCGGCTGCAGGCGAACAGTGTCGTAACGAAGCTGGCCCCTGGGCTGCTTAAAGTGACTGTAACGCTCAACCCGCGCTTCGATGTGCCGGGCCAGACCCGCCGGATCCGACATCAGCGGAAACAATCGATTCAGACGCTGAGCATGAAACTCCAGGTCGTTAAGCACCCAATGGCCATATACCTCCTCGCCGGTTTGCCGGTAGAGTCGCAGGCCATAGTGCCCCTGCTTACGCGGAGGCAACTGCTGCAACGCCTGTTCAAAAGTGTGCCGCAACAGCGCCGCATCCTGCTTTGGCGGTGGCATGGCTTCGGCGGCGTGCAGCAGTGGCGCGCACAGCAAGATGGCAGCTAACCATGGGTGGTTCATGACGTAATCCCTGTACATTGACCCGAGGCAGTGTGGTCAAGTATTAGCCAGTTTGCCGAACGAGTGACTCAATGGTGGGAAATCCAGGGCTCTAACGCTGACTTTTGAGGTCATTGCGCTAAGATGTGGCCACTTTGATTTAGACAGAAGATGACGTCATGAGCGAGAAAACCCCATTGCCCCAAGAGCTGCAGCAGGTACTGAACTACATGGAGGTATCCGAAGAACAGCACGAAGGGCTGCTGAGCATCTACAACGCTGTCGAAGCACCGCTTCGCGCCAGCTGGGATCAGCAACCGCAAAGTGCCCGCAATGTCATGGAGAGCTTTGAGCAGTTCCAGGCGATCGTGACCTACACCCTGGCTGGCCCAACTGCCGAGTTACTGCAAATGGCGCAGCAGAATAACGAGGGTGAAGAGCTCAGCGAAGAGCAGGCTGATGCCATGCTGCAGCAGCTGTTTTCCCAGGGCATCAAGATGATGATCAAGGACCTCAAGTCCGCGCGTCGCGACGCCTCTTTGCGTAACGAGTTCCTGTCACCGTTCCGCGCCTGAGTCTATTTATTGCCCAGCTGGACAAATGGTAATGCCAGCCAGCTCGGACAAAGAAATGCCCCACTTCGTCACTGCGAGGTGGGGCTTTTTTCTGGCATACTGCCATCGGCGCCTCGTTCAAAACCTCAGGCTGTTATCGAACCCTCGACGAGACTCGTCGTTCTGTCGGCTGGGTTCGCTTGATTATCCACTCCGGAACGAACCCGCATTTATTGGACGTCACCACACGTAACCACACCAATAAGCCGCAATTGGCCAGCACCATTACAGTATGCGTTACATCGTGTAATTCACCCGGAAAGGCGCAGATTGGTCAGGTGCTGCTGCCACTGCTGCAGGTTTTGACGGATCTGTTGCTCAGTCAGGGGGTTGAGTTGCGCCTTGTCCAAAGGCAACGCTGCCTCCGCCAGGGCGCTACCCTGCCCCACCAGCCAGTCACGACCGAAACGGCAGATCCGGTCTGCGGTAAATTGGTCTGGTAAAGAGAGATGTTCGCGAACCGCCGCCATCAACTCACTGGGATAGCGATGTGGCATCGGTTTCTCCGGATGCTGCATGGCCGGAAACACCCACACCGATTGACCGCTTTGTCGCCGCTGCAGTTTGAGGATCTCCATCGCCGCCGGTGTCACCGGCACCACCTTCTCCTGCCCCCGTGTTGTCTTGACCTGAACCAGGCCACGTTCCCAATTGACCCCGGCCCAGGTCATCCGGCACAGCACAGAAAACGGCACCAACAGAGAAAGCTGAAGTAACAGCAACGGCTGAACCTGCTCATGCAGTGGCAGCCCCAACAACGCCTTGTGGTAACGGCCAATCTCGCTGGCCATCAATGGCATGCGGTGACTGATCACCTGAGGCAGACGGATCGTTTCACAGGGGTTGGCGAGATTGGGATCCAGCCAGGCCTCGGGCTGAATCGCGATATGGCCCCTGGCCACATCAAACAGGTGACGGAGCGTCGACAGTGCCGCCCCTTTTGCCCTCTGGCCATGACTGCCCCGCTGCTGCGCCCCCTGCTCTACCTGGCGCAACACCGCCTCGATATCGTCCGGGCCAATCTTTGCGGCATCCAATCCCTGCCAAAGCAGCAACGCATGTCGCTCAAGGATCTGCTGCTCCCGGCGCCACTGGCTCCGGTGCTGACGCGCATACGCCAGGTACAGCTCAACCAGGCGTTCCACCGGCATCTCTACCTTGGCCACGACTGACTGGCCCTGCAGCTCCGCCCGAGCTTCAGCCCAGGCCTCCCTGGCCTGGGCAACAGACATCTCGGGAAAGTGACCTAAGGTCCGCTGTTTGGTGGACTTGGCCCCTTTTGGCGTGTAGCGCAGGATCCAGCGCCGCTTGTGCTTGGCGACCTTAAACACCAGGCCAGGGTACTGTGGATCCGAGACGTCTGCGGCCGCCTGCTGGTAAAAGCGTTCGTCATAGCCGCTGCGTCCCTCAATCTCATTTTTCGCCTGCTTGATCACCTCGGCGACCCGTCCACGGATCCCGGTGGCCAAACACTGATCGAGCAAAAGCAGAACCTGTTGCTTTGGTGGGATTTTCGTCATGCGTGTTTCCTTGTTAGCTAACCGGATCCTTTCAGATCCCAAGGCCGATGCAAAGGGGAAAAGATCCCGATTTAACAAACGTTTTTTGGTTTTTCCTTGCGCCCAGGGACGAGTTGAGCAAGGATCCAATCAGCCTTAATGAGGAATCCGAAATGAGCACAATCCAACCCGAAATCCAGCGTTTTGTCGATGCCGTCACCGAGCAGGGCCAGATCTGGGTACTGAGCACCGAAGGCGAGTACGTGGTCTGCGACTCCGTCGAGTTCGAGCAGACCGACGTAATGCCGCTGTTCTCCTCCGAGCAAGCCGCCAAGGCGCTGTGCCAGGAAGATTGGTCTGAGTACGAGGCCAAAGCGGTATCCGTCGACGACTTCTTCGAGCAGTGGCTGCCGAGCCTGGACGAAGACAAGGTGATGGTGGGTCTGGACTGGGATGAAGAGCTTAACGGCGTTGAGTGTGACCCGTTTGAGCTGGCCAAGCTGCTGGCAGACAGCGGGATCTAATCCCCGTCACCACAACGCCTGATTGGAAGCCGACCCCTGGGTCGGCTTTTTGATGCCCGGGCGCCAATAATGTGTTCAAGCCTTGCGCAATGGGGGGTGTCCTGTTCCGTCACTGACAGTAGCCAGGCAAAAGGCACATTGGTGGTGGCATAAACTTTAGTGAGGGACAGGGATGGACCGCTCGCAAGCTCGCTCGCCGCTGCGCGGCGTCACTCCCTACGGTCGTTGCGAACCCTAGCAGGGTTCGGCACCCATTCTCACCGGGTGATATACGCAAAAAGGCCTCCAATTCTGGAGGCCTTTTTGCGTATATGGCGGTGGGACAGGGATTCGAACCCTGGATAGGCTATTAACCTATGCCGGTTTTCAAGACCGGTGCATTCAACCGCTCTGCCATCCCACCGACGCCGGGCATAGTAGGGATTTCCGCAGGCGCTGTAAACCCCCTACTGACCGGACGGGCAGGATTCGAACAAAGCGGTCAGAAATCAGGCCCCGTGGCCATCTTTGCCTTTGTTCGCTCTCAGCCTTTCCTGATCCTTATACAGCCACTGCTGCAGCAAGGTATGTTCCTGTCCCTGGTTAAACCACTGGGGATAGGTGGTTTTGAGCATTTCGTTGTAGCGCTCGCCAACCGGGATCTCCTCCTCTCCCACCAGCAGGCGAAGCCGACCATTGCGCTGCTTACGGGTGGAGGAGACTCGCTCGGGGTTCACCAGGTAGCTGCGGTGAACCCGGCACACCTTGTCCGGCGCAAACATGCTCTCTACCTGGTGCAGGTTGACCCGGAACAGGAAGCACTGGCCGTTGTGATGAAACAGCTCCACGTACTGGTTGGCTGCCTTGATGTACTCGCACTCCTCCAGCAGATCGCGGATGTCTGCCAGTGCCTGAAAGTCCGATTTGTTGATCCGACCGCGGTTGGCGGCGGTGATCAGATCCGCTGCCGCCGACACCCATTGATACATCTGGTGCAGTTTGACCGTGCTGGGTGCACTGCTGGCGTAGATCCGACCGGCAAGGATGTTGGAGCAGCTGAGCTTACCGCACTCCCGCTCCAGAGTTTGGTAGGGAGGCATGGCGCTGCCACGCCAATACCAAACCAGTTGATAGCCTGGCCAGATGGCGGCAAACAGCTGAGACACCTGATAAAGCTGCTCTGAGGTCTGGTGGTGACTGAGAATTGAGCCCATCGACATCACCAGTTGATGGTAGCCCCCCTGGCAGTCGTCCGGATGTTGATGGTTATCGGCTTCGGATGGATGATTGGCAGCCACGACACTTCCCTCTCGTTACGGTGTGCCCACACAAACGAGAAGGAATCAAAAAACGGCTCATTTATTTTCGGCCATCCCGGACGGAGGACTCAGGGCTGGGTCAGTTTTCGAAAACCATCGGAGTGGCGCAGTGGCGCCAACATCGGGTAGCGCTCGATCTGCGCCAGGCTAACCCCCTGCTCCATGGCGGTCTCGATCCAGGCCAGGGCCTGCTGCTCCTCGCCCAACTGATAGCTCAGATCCGCCAGTAAAAAGGCGCTGGAGGCACTGACAGTTCCCAGCGCCAGCAAACGATCGCGAAAGCGCCGGGCATCTTCCCCCTGGCCCAGGTAGGCGTGGTAGATCGCCACCTGCCCCAGCAAGGTACGGTCCGATGGCAGTAAAGAAAGCTCCGCCTGGGCGATGCGCAGGGCGTTTTCCAGCGCCTGGCGTGAACCGTCGTCCTGCTCACCATGCTGCAAACGCAGGCTCAAGCCTAAGCTGGCCCAGGCCGGGTAGCGTGCCGGCGCAAGCTCTGCAGCACGACGATAATGAACCACCGCATCCGGATAGGCCTTCTGATAAAAGTGCAGGGTCGCCAGATTAAAGTGCAGTTCGTAATCCTCGCCGTACTCCAGTGCCTCCTGGTACAGCGCCTGGGCACCTTCCGAGTCCCCTAAATGGGTCAAGGCTGCGGCCAGGTTGGCCAGCACCGCCGGCGCCCGGCCGGACAGCTCAAGCGCTTGCTGGTAGGCATTCAGTGCCTGGTCACGATCGCCCCGGCGCAGGTGGTAGCTGCCCAGGGCATCAAAGGTCTGCCAGCGGTTGGGGTAACGTTCCTGAAGCCTGAGCAGCTCCAGGTAGGCTTCCTGATCACGCTGCAACAGCTCATGGGTACGCGCCAGTTGGCGACGCGCCTCAAAGTGCTCAGGAAAGCGCTCAAGTGCCAGGGTAAAGGCCGCCGCAGCCGCCCCCAACTCTCCCTTGAGCCGGTGGTTGCGGCCCATTTCCACGTAGGCCTCCACCAGCTGGCTGTTTTGCTCCAGGGCCCGATTGAGTTGCTGCTGTGAGGCCTCCAGCCACTGTCCTTGGTGGGTAAGCTGGAAACGGTAGCGTGAAGCTTTGGCCAGGGAGAGTTGATACAGAGCGGTATTCTCCAACGCCAGGGCCGCTTCCAGGCTATCGCTGGCGTCCATCAGCGCATTCCAATGAGTCAGGCTGCGATGAGCCTCAAAGGTCAGCAGCTTGGCCGCCCCCTCCAGGTACAGCTCATAACCGACCGGATCGAGGATCCGCTCCTGCTGGATCAAGGTGGCCTTTGGCGAACTGGGCAGTTTCAGTTGGCTTTGCAGCGCATTGAAGATCGCCACCGGCGCCAGGCTCAGTTGAGACTCGGAGAAGCTCTGCTGCCAAAAGGGCCCATCCTGGCCCAGGTAACTCAGGCGAACAGCCACGCTATCGTCCTGGGCCTCGAGCTCCATGACAACCTCCCGGTTGGCGCCGTGCAGCCGCTGCGGTGCGTTGGTACTGCCCAGGTAGCTAAACTGCTCATCCCCACCGGCCAGGATCCCCAGCTTCTGATCCAGTTGATTGAGCCATACCGTCGAGGCGGGATGTGCTCCGCTGCCCAGTTGCAGCGCCAGCCGTTGTGGCTCCCGCTCGGCAAACTGGCTCCAAAGCCCAGCCGTCACCGCTCCCAACATCATCAGCGCCCCGGTGGCGGTGAGCCAACGACGTCGGCGCGGCCGGCCCAGATCAAAATCCGGTGACTGGATCGCTGCAACCCGTTGTTCACGTTGATCCGGTTTTAGGGCCAGCAAGGCACGCAGCAGCGACTCCGCCGCCTCGGGCATGCGCAATTGATTAATCGCGGGGTTTTGTGCCCAGACAAAAGCATTAACCGGCTGCGACCAGCCCAGGGCGACCGCCAGCTCCAGCATCACCACCCCGAGCGACCAGTAATCCGTCGCACCGGTAAGGGGCTCCGCCCGGATCTGCTCGGGGCTCATATAGGGGGTGGTACCGATGGGGATCCCGGTATGATCGCCATCCTCCTCCAGCCAGGCCGCGGCACCAAAATCCAGTAAACGCACGCTGTCGTCCGGCATCACCATGATGTTGCCCGGCTTGATATCCCGGTGCAGCACGCCTTGTTGGTGGGCATAGCGTAACGCCTCCACCAACTGGCTTATCCAGCGCATCACCGACTGCGGCTGAACCGTTTCAGACTCAATGCGTTTATCCAGGGTTTGACCATCGTAGAAGGCCATCACCATGGCATCCTGGCCCAAGGGGGTCTGGGTCAGCCCATAGAGGGTACCGATAAAGGGGTGCTCAAGCTGACTGGCCATCCGTGCTTCGCGCAGGAATCGCGCTCGTGCCTGCTCAGACAGGAAGTGGCCCGGAGCCAACAGCTTGATCGCCACCGGGCGATCCAGCTTGGGATCCCAGCCCTGGTACACCACGCCCATCCCGCCTTGGCCGATCAATCGAGTGATCTGGTACTCGCCGATCTGCTGGCCAATAAGATCCAGCGGATCCTCGGTCTTTTGCTTGGCGAACAGGGACTGGCCAAAGTCAGAGAAATAGGCCTCGCCGGGCTGATGATGCGACAGCAGCGCCCGCAACTCCTCAGCGGTTTCCGGAGAGAGTGTCGACAGCCACTCGCTGCGGCCAGGCTCAGCCAGGCTGAGGGCCTGTTCAAACAGCGCCTTGATGTCGATGCTGGGTGGGGACTGGGCCAATCCGTAGCTCCTTGCGAACCGTTAGCGAGAGCGGCTGATGCTCTTATGCAACCAGGCCTGGGCGAAGGCCCAATCTCGCTTCACCGTCGCCGGTGAGACTCCCAGCACAGAGGCGGTCTCCGGTACCGTCATGCCGCCGAAGATGCGGTGCACCGCTACCTGGTGTTCGCGGGGATAGCGATGCTCGAAGCGGTTGAGGGCGTGGTCGATCTCCGCCAGTTGCTCCAGCTTCTCTTCCGGAAACCACTGATCGATCCCAAGCCCACTGGCATCGCGCTTATTGGCTTTCTTTTGCCGCAGGTAGTCGATCAACACATGGCGCATGGCGGTACTGGCAGAGGCGAGGAAGTGCTGCTCATCCACGTACTGATGCGGCTTGTCCGCCAGCTTGGCGTACATCTCATGGATCAGGGCACGGGAATCGAGCGTGTGGCATTGAGGCAGGCGCTGTTTTACGCTGCGGGCACGCTGACGCAGTGCCTGGTAAAGCACTGGCAACATCGCTTCCGCGTCCCAAAGCTCGGGATTGGCGGGGGATTGGAGCGCATTGGGTTCCAATATCCTGGCCTTATCTCAGAAAAGTTCTTTTAATTTCAGTGTCATGCACATGCTGTCACAGTTTGGCCGGGCTGTTAAGCCCCCCCCAAGTATGGCGCAGTGCTGGTACGTCAGTGCAATCAAGCCCCGCTGCAGCGGTACGATCCAGCTAACACTCTGGGAAAAAAGGTTGGACAGCTCACTGCCAGATTCGTAGATTGCCGCTTTTCCTGTCCGGTGTTCCACCGGTCTTGCCTATTCCACAGTGTAAAGGACGCTTCATGATCCACGTATTTGGCCACCAGAGCCCCGACAGCGACAGCATCTGCAGTGCCGTATTGGCCGCTCACTGGCTTAATGCCCGCGGTAAAGACGCCCAGGCCTTCCGTCCTGGCGAAGCCAGCCGTGAAACCCAGTACATCTTTGACCAGGCCGGTCTGGAACTGCCTGCACTGCTGGACAAGCCGCTGAAGGACGAGTCCATCTACCTGGTGGACTTCTGTGAAGCAGAACAGGGCCCGGCGGATCTGGATGAAGCACGCCTGGTAGGCCTGGTGGATCACCACCGCATGGGTACCCTGACCAGCCGTGGCCCGCTGGAAGCCTGGATGATGCCGCTGGGCTCCACCGCCTCTGTGCTGTTCGAGCTGTTCCAGATCCACCAGGTGAGCCTGAGCAAGGCCCACGCTACCCTGATGCTGGGTGCCCTGCTGAGCGACACCGTAGGCCTGAAGTCCCCCACCACCACCGAGCGTGACGTCGAGCTGGTCGACCTGCTGGCCCCCATCGCCGAGGTTAACGTGGAAGAGTTCACCGCCGGCTTGCTGGTGGCCAAGACCGATCTGGATGGCATGAGCGTCGATCAGCTGCTGGACAAAGACGTGAAGAGCTTTGAGTTTGGCGGTAAGTCCCTCACCGTGGCTCAGCTGGAACTGGCCGACTTCGCCCAGACCGACGCCTTTGAAGCTGACTTCGTCACCACCCTGGAAGCCCGTGTGGCCGCCAGCGGTATCGACGTTGCGGTACTGATGCTGACCAATATCCGCTCTGAGCAGACCCGCCTGCTGGCCGCTGGCCCGGCCGCGCAGATGCTAAAAGACGCCAAGGGCGGCGAGATGCTGTTCGAGAAATGCCTGAGCCGTAAGAAGCAGATGTTGCCTTGGCTGAACCAGGTGTTCACCGCCTAAGCACGAATCGCTGCAACGTAAAACGGCACCCCATGGGGTGCCGTTTTTTGTATCAGGCTCGGCAGCCTGGCGCTCCCGTTCCGCCTCCTTGCAGAGCTCTGCAGCACACTTTTTCTGCCCTGCCACGAACTTAGCCTCGCTTTTCCTTATTGATTCTATTGCCAACCAAAGACAAACTGGTATGTAGGTATCATTGTGCTTTGTCACCCGTTCAGTCAAGGAGCCCGGATGACCCCTTTAACCCAGCTCGAGCCTTTGTTTGAACAGTGCCAACGGGCACGCAGCCAGTTAATTCAGGCCATCACCGAACAGGGGCCGCGCCAGGCGCAGCTGTATCGGCTGCCGGAGTTTCTGCAAACCCGGCCACTAGAAGCGATCGAACAGATTGAGCCAGAGCTGGTGGAGGGCAGTGAAGCCCATCCCATGGCCGCCAAGGCACTGGGGGATCTGCACCGCAAGAGTGATGATCTGCAGAGCCAGCGGGTGCGGCGTTACCCCGGCCTGCTGCGCTTTGATAAAAGCGGTGAGCTGCCAAAGCTTATCGAGCAGTTGGATCAGCGACTGGTGCGCTTCAAGACGGCCCTGCATGCCCTGACCGACGGCGCTGCCAATGTGCAGGATGCCCGTTTCGAGTTGCTACATGCCCTCTCCCCCAACCTGTTCACCATGCACTTCTACCGCACTCCGGTATGGCTGGGGCAGCGGGTCAGCCGGGTTCGCTTTGGCTGGGTGCCCAAGCGCATCGTGGCCAAGACCGACCGGGCCAGCATCCTCAGTAAACTGAATAATGCGCTGACTAATCCAGGCCAGCCGGTCAATGACATGGATGCCTGGCAGGCGATCGTGCTTCGAGAGATCAAGGCTATCCAGGCTCTACCGGATTCGATACCACTGCGGATCGACCGGCCCGGCGGGCTGCGCCCTACCGCTTTTGTTCAGTTTGAGCAGGGTGGCCGGCGCCAACTGCCAGCCAACCTGCCGTTGCTGCTGGCCCAGCCCACTCCTGTGCGCACCGTTGCCCTGCCCGTCTGGCAGCAAAGTGCCTTCCCGCAGGCCAAGGGCACCTTGCTGATCCCAAGGCTACATCTCTACCGGCTCGACTGATTCCTGCTCACGCTGCTGCAAGCGCCACAGGCGAGCGTAATGGCCATCGCTGGCAAGCAGATCGTCGTGGGTACCCTGTTCAACGATCTGGCCCTTATCCAGCACCAGGATCCGGTCCGCATCCACCACGGTAGAGAGCCGATGGGCGATCACCAGGGTGGTTTGCTCCCGCGAGATCTCTTCCAGCGCTTGCAGGATCGCTTGCTCTGAGCGGCTATCCAGTGACGAGGTCGCCTCGTCAAACACCATGATCGGCGGCCGCTTCAATAGCGCCCGGGCAATCGCCACCCGCTGCTTCTCACCGCCGGACAGCTTCAAGCCGCGCTCGCCCACCTGGGTCTGTACCCCCTCGGGCAACTGCTCGATAAAACCATCCAGGTGAGCCAAGCGGATCGCTTCCATTACCTCGTCGTCGCTGGCCTCCACCTTGCCGTAGCGTACGTTCTCCAGGATGGAGGTGTTAAACAGCACCGTATCCTGGGGCACCACGCCAATGGCACGTCGCAACGAGGTCTGGGTAACCTGGCGGATGTCCTGGCCGTCGATCAGCACCCGCCCCTCCGCCGGGTCAAAGAAGCGCAGCAGCAACTTGGACAGGGTGGATTTGCCGGCACCACTGGCCCCGACGATCGCCACCTTCTGCTTGGGCTCAACGGTGAACTCCACCCCTTTGAGGATCGGCCTCTGTGACTGGTAGTGGAACTTGATCCCCTCGAAATGAATGGCACCGGGGCCGGCCAGCAGCGGCTGGGCATCAGCCTGGTCCGTCACCTGCGGCTTCTCCTTCAGCAGGGCAAACATCTTCTCGATGTTGGCCAGAGAGCCTTTCATCTCACGGTAGACAAAGCCCAGGAAGTTCAGCGGCATGAACACCTGCATCATAAAGGCATTAACCAGCACGAAATCCCCCAGGGTCATCTGACCGCGGGTGACATCGTAAGCGGCCAGCACCAGGGCGCTGGTCATGGCGATGGCAATAATCAGTGCCTGCCCGCCGTTCAGGGCAAACAGCGACAGGCGATTCTTACGCCGGGCCAGCTCCCACTCGGCCAGCCCTTTGTCGTACAGTCGCGCCTCCTCCTTCTCATTGGCAAAGTACTTCACCGTTTCGAAGTTGAGCAGGCTGTCGATGGCGCGGGTGCTGGCCTGGGATTCGGCGGTGTTCATCTGGCGAAGGAAGTGGGTGCGCCACTCAGTGGCTACCACAGAGAAGGTGACGTAACAGACCACCGCCACCCCGACGATCAGGGCGAAGCCGACGTGGTAGTTCCACCACAGCAGCCCCATCACCAGCAACACCTCCAGCAGGGTTGGGCCGATGTTGAACACCATAAAGCGCATCAGGAAGCTGATGCCGGCGTTGCCCCGCTCGATGTCCCGGGACAAACCGCCGGTCTGGCGATTGAGATGAAAATCCAGGTCCAGCGCATGCAGGTGCTCAAACACCTTTAAGCCCACCCGGCGCATCGCCCGCTCGGTCACCCGGCCAAACAGGGTGTCGCGCAACTCGCCAAACAGCACGTTGGCAAAGCGCACTGCGCCGTAGGCGATCAGCAGCCCCAGCGGCATCAACATCAGCGCGTCGTTGCGCTGGGTATCCAGCGAGTCGACCACGTCCTTGAGAATAAAGGGCAGCCCCACACTGGCGATCTTGGCCGCTATCAGGCACAGCAGCGCCAACACCACCCGGGTGCGAAACTCCATAAGGTAGGGGACAAGGCTGGCCAGGGTACGCCAGTTGACCTCATTAAACTTCACTTGCTGATAACTGCGACCGCGCATTCCATGCTTCTTATTGTGGACAGGCCACAACAATTTAACACGAAGGCAGGCCCGCGAGGCGGTGCCAGCTCACAAGCGGCGAAAGATCGGACAATGGGTTGGAGCTGGGTGCTAGGGGCTAGGGGCTAGGGGCTAGGGGCTAGGGGCTAGGGGCTAGGGGCTAGGGGCTAGGGGCTAGGGGCTAGGGGCTAGGGGCTAGGGGCTAGGGGCTAGGGGCTAGGTAGGCCTAGTGTGGCTATTGGGATTAGTAGGGTGCGAAAGCCTTCGTCGTCAAAAAGAAAGCACCGGATGGAGCATTCCTTGTGAGCCGATAGGGCTCGGTACCCTGTCCCGCCGCTGTCTATATACGCAAAGAAGGTACCTTGGTGGCATAAGAGAGTCTGGTGAGGGACAGGGATGGACCGCTCGCAAGCTCGCTCGCCGCTGCGCGGCGTCACTCCCTTCGGTCGTTTCGAACCCAACAGGGTTCGGCACCCTGTCCTATCGCTGTCTATATACGACAAAAGGCACCTTGGTGGTAGCACAAGGTTTCGTGAGGGACAGGGATGATCGCCTGCGGCGTTAGTCGCTGCGCTCCTTGCGAACCGATAGCGTCCGGCACCCTGTTCCGCCGCAGTCTATATACGCAAAAAGGCCTCCATTTCTGGAGGCCTTTTTGCGTATATGGCGGTGGGACAGGGATTCGAACCCTGGATAGGCTATTAACCTATGCCGGTTTTCAAGACCGGTGCATTCAACCGCTCTGCCATCCCACCGACGGATTGGGATAATAGTGATAGACCCCGGAACTGTAAAGGATAAATTCCCCTAAACTCAGCTAACTGGCTGGGTTTTAATCAAAAAGTTGAAGCTGAACCCAAGCTTTCCCAGTGACGTAGAAAAACGGGTGAAACCCTTGCCATTTAAGGTACTCTAAGGCAGTAATTGACTCACTATCCCTACAAGGAGCTTTGTCCCTATGGAAACCCGTCGTTTTGAAACGGCCAGTGCCCATCAAGGTATCGCCATCAATAAGGTGTTGCGTAACACCTACATGCTGCTGGCCATGACTCTGACTTTCGCAGCCGTGGTGGCTGGCACCGCCATGGCCTTTAACCTGCCCCACCCGGGCCTGATCATCACCCTGGTTGGCTTCTACGGCCTGCTGTTCGCCATCCATAAGAAGGCCAACAGCGCCATGGCGATCCCGCTGGTGTTCGCCCTGACCGGCTTTATGGGTTACACCCTCGGTCCCATCCTCAACGCCTACCTGGGCGCTGGCATGGGTGACGTGATTGCCATGGCCTTCGGCGGCACCGCGCTGGTGTTCTTCGGTCTGTCAGCCTACGTGCTGATCACCGGTAAGGATATGTCCTTTATGGGTGGCATGATGCAGGCGGGCTTCTGGGTGATCCTGGCGATGTTCGTTGCCAACATCTTCCTGAACATCCCGGCCCTGTCCATGGCCCTGAGCGCCGTGTTCATCCTGTTCTCCTCCGGTGCGATCCTGATGCAGACCAGTGCCATCGTTCACGGCGGTGAGCGCAACTACGTGCTGGCCACCGTGACCCTGTTTGTGTCTCTGTACAACATCTTCCTCAGCCTGCTGTCGCTGCTGGGTATGAACAACGACTAAGCCAACCGGATCGGATACACTAAGGCCCCATCACGGGGCCTTTTTTCTTTCTCTATGAGCCAATTTCTACTGTTTGTGAACGGCGCCCCCTACGGCAGCCAACACGCCTACAGCGCCCTGCGCTTTGCCGAAGCGGCTTTGGCCGAGGGTCATGCCATTCGCCAGGTGTTCTTCTACCAGGATGGGGTCCACAACGCCTCCCGCCTGCTCTGCCCCGCCAGTGACGAGCTGGACTTGAGCGCACGCTGGCAGGCGCTGCACAGCCAGGGGGTGGAACTGGTCAGCTGCGTTTCCGCCGGCCTGCGCCGCGGAGTGATCGACGCCGAAGCCGCCGAGGATGAGGAGCGCGACAGCACCAACCTGGCCGCCAACTTCCTGCTGGGTGGCTTGGGCGAGTACGTCACCGCCGCCAGCGAAGCGGACCGTGTTATCCAGTTTGGCGGTTAGGAGCCCAGTCATGAGTACCACCATTGTGTTTCGTACCGTGCCCCATGGCGATGCCCGTGGCCGCGAAGGCCTCGATCTGCTGCTGCTGGCCGCCAGTTACGAGGTGCCGCTGACCGCCCTGTTCATCGGCGACGGCGTCTACCAGCTACTGGCCAACCAGCAGCCGGAACTGATCGACAGTAAGGATCACATCAGCACCTTCAAGGCGCTGCCGCTGTATGACGTCGAGGAGATCTGGGTCTGCGCCGACTCCCTGGCCGAACGGGACCTCACCTCGGAGCAGCTGATCCTGCCGGTGCAAACCGCCAGCCCAGACGCCATCCGCCAGCAACTGGCCAACAGCCAACAGGTACTGACGTTTTGACCACACTCAACACCCTTAGCCGTGCCTGCACCAGCCCGGCGGCCCTGGCCGATACCCTGCGCTACCTCAACGATGGTGACACCCTGCTGCTGATCCAGGATGCGGTAGTGATGGCCAGCCAAAGCCGCTTTGCCAGCGAGCTCAAGCGCTTTCGCCTGGTGGTGCTGGCGCCGGATCTGCAAGCCCGCGGCCTGTCTGTCCCTGAACAGACAGAACAGGTAGACTACGCCGGTTTTGTGCAACTGAGCCTGCAACATCAGAACCAGGTGACATGGTAACCACGATGATTTTTAACGGACACGAGATCGAGACCGACAAGCAGGGCTACCTCAAGGACGCCAGCCAATGGCAGCCGGAGATGGCACCGCTGCTGGCCGAGCAGGAGGGGATCACCCTCAGCGACGCCCACTGGGAGGTGGTCAACTTCGTGCGGGAGTTCTACCTGGAGTTCAACACCAGCCCGGCGATCCGGGTACTGGTAAAGGCGATCGGCCAGAAGCTGGGCGAGGACAAAGGCAACAGCAAGTACCTCTACAAACTGTTTCCCAAGGGGCCCGCTAAGCAGGCCACCAAGATCGCCGGGCTGCCTAAGCCTGCCCGCTGCATCTAGTTCGACGATGCCTCAACACCCCCGAATCCCTAACCGGCCTGCTGGCCGGTTTTTTTGTGCCTCCGATTCCCTTCGCGCGATTTTGATGAAATAGTAATAAAATTAACCCTGCGTTAACGTTGGACTGCGCCATGGAATATCAGGTAGCCAGCCTCATCTTGCAAGTGATGCCAGGCTCACAAGACACCGTACATCAATACCTTGACACCATTGAGGGGGCACAGGTTCATGCCCAATCCGCCGATCACCAGATGGTGGTCACCCTCGAGGGCGAAGGTGACGTACTGTCGCCATTGGAGTCCCTCAGCAGCATCCCGGGGGTCCTGTCGGTCTCCCTGGTCAGCCATCACATCGATCACGAATGATCCCTCAAGGAGCAGATTGTGAGCTTGAATCGTCGCGAATTTCTTAAAGCCCAGGCGGTCGCTGCCGCAGCCTCCGTCGCCGGCGTCAGCCTGCCAATGGGGCTGGCCAACGCCGCCCTCGCCCCCAGCAACATCACCTGGCAAAAAGCGCCATGCCGCTTCTGTGGTGTCGGCTGCTCGGTGATGGTGGGCACTCAGGGCAACCAGGTGGTGGCCACCCACGCCGATCCTCACTCCCCGGTGAACGAGGGGCGCAACTGCGTAAAGGGCTACTTCCTGCCCAAGATCATGTACGGCGACGATCGCCTGCAAACCCCGCTGCTGCGGATGAAAAACGGCAAGTTCGACAAATCGGGTGAGCTCACCCCCATCAGTTGGGATCAGGCCTTCGACATCGCCGCCGAAAAATGGAAGGCCGCGCTCAAGGCCAAGGGCCCCAATGGCGTCGGCATGTTCGGCTCTGGCCAGTGGACCATCTGGGAAGGCTACAGCGCCGCCAAACTGATGAAGGCGGGCTTCCGCTCCAACAACATCGAACCCAACGCCCGTCACTGTATGGCCTCCGCCGTGGTCGGCTTTATGCGCGCCTTTGGCATCGACGAGCCGATGGGCTGTTACGACGACTTCGAGCACGCCGATACCTTTGTGTTGTGGGGCTCCAACGCCGCCGAGATGCACCCCGTGCTATGGCAGCGTATGTCCGCCCGCCGCATGAGCCACGAAGGGGCCCAGGTGCACGTGCTCTCCACCTATCAGAACCGCAGCTTCCAGCTGGCCGACAACGCCATGGTGATGAAGCCGCAGTCGGATCTGGTGATCCTTAACTACATCGCCAACCACATCATTCAATCCGGCGCGGTCAATCAGCAGTTCATCAAGGATCACGTCGCCTTCACCAAGGCCGCCGAGGACATCGGTTACGGCCTGCGTCCTGAGCATCCGCTGGAGCAGGCGGCCAAGAACCCGGGCGATGGCAGCATGAGCCCCAGCGACTTCGATGCCTACGCCGAGATGATGAGCGAATACACCCTGGACAAGGCCCACGAGATGTCCGGTGTGCCCAAGGGGCAGCTGGAAGCCCTGGCCAACGCCTACGCCGATCCCAACACCAAGGTGATGAGCCTATGGTGCATGGGGATCAACCAGCACGTGCGGGGGGTGTGGGCCAACAACTCCATCTACAACCTGCACCTCCTCACCGGCAAGATCGCCGAACCCGGCAACTCGCCCTTCTCTCTTACCGGTCAGCCCTCCGCCTGTGGTACCGCCCGCGAGGTGGGTACCTTTGCCCACCGCCTGCCCGCCGACATGGTGGTGGCCAACGACAAGCACCGGGCCAAGGCCGAGGAGATCTGGAAGCTGCCGGAGGGCACCATCAATCCCAAGCCCGGCCCCCACGCGGTGCTGCAAAACCGCATGCTCAAGGACGGTGAGATCAACGTCTACTGGGTGCAGTGCAACAACAACATGCAGGCCGGCCCCAACACCAACGAGGAAGCCCTGCCCGGCTACCTCAACCCCGACAACTTCATCATCGTGTCGGATCCCTACCCCACGGTGACCGCCATGGTGGCGGATCTGGTGCTTCCCACTGCGATGTGGGTAGAGAAGGAAGGGGGCGTCGGCAACGCCGAGCGCCGTACCCATTTCTGGCACCAGATGGTGAAAGCCCCGGGCCAGTCCCGCTCCGATCTGTGGCAGGTATTGGAGTTCTCCAAGCGCTTCACCACCGACGAGGTGTGGGATACCGAGCTGCTGGCCAAGAAGCCGGAGTACAAGGGCAAGACCCTGTACGAGGTGCTGTTTGCCAATGGCACCATCGACAAGTTCCCCCGCGCCGATTGCAGCTCGCCGCTCAATGACGAATCGGATCACTTCGAGTGCTACATCCAGAAGGGGCTGTTTGAGGAGTACGCCCAGTTTGGCCGCGGCCATGGCCACGATCTGGATGACTTTGACGCCTACCACACAAACCGCGGCAAGCGCTGGCCAGTGGTGGACGGCAAGGAAACCCCCTGGCGCTACAACGGCGAGTATGACCCCTACGCCAAGGGAAAGCTCGACTTCTACGGCAAACCCGATGGCAAGGCACTGATCATCGCTAACCCCTACGAGCCACCGGTGGAAGAGCCGGATGACGAGTACGATCTGTGGCTGACCACAGGTCGGGTGCTGGAACACTGGCACACCGCCACCATGACCGGTCGTGTGCCCGAGCTGAAAAAAGCCTACCCCAACGCCAAGGTGTATATGCATGCTAAGGATGCCGAGGCCCGTGGGCTCAAGCATGGCGACGAGATCATCATGGCCAGCCGCCGTGGTGAGGTGCGCTCCCGCGTCGCCACCAAGGGCCGCAACATGTGTCCCGAGGGTCTGGTGTTCATGGCCTTCTTCGACGCCAGCCAGTTAGTGAACAAGCTGCTGATCGACGCGACCGATCCCCTGTCCAGAGAGACCGACTTTAAGAAGTGTGCGGTCAAAGTGAGGAAAGCCTGATGACTTCTCGACTCGCACTTCTGTTGCTCGCGGCAACGGCATTGACCACCGGCTGCAGCCCGGCGGACACCCAGGAAGCGGTGGCGGTGCCCCCGCCGCCGGTGTTCTCCCAGCGTGGCGAGACCCCGGTGGCCGACAACGCCCCGGCACCGGAGATGGCCAGCTACCCCAGTAAGGGCACGGCCATCGCCCGGGACTTTAAGAACCAGCCGCCGCTGATCCCACACAAGCCGGATTACCCCATCACCGCCAAGCGCAACACCTGTCAGGGCTGCCACGCCATCGATGCCAAGATGGACGTGCAGGTGACCCACAGCTCGCACTACCTGGCGGACGGTACCCTCAATGGCGCCTATTACTTCTGTAACGAGTGCCATGTGGCCCAGGCCGATGCGGTGGAGCCTGGCGGCAACCACTTCGCCGCTCCGGGCTATCCGCAGTAAGCTCAGCCGCAGTAAACCCAGTCACTACAGATCCCAAAGGGCCGCAGTCGCGGCCCTTTTTATTGCCCTTCCCCGCCCTGGATTACGCCCAGGGTTACGCACTGCGTTCCCAGAGCACCCTCAGCTCTCATTAAGCCATTTAATGCCTTAACCAACGCCAAGCCCCTGCGCATCTCTCGGTGTGCCCCATCAGCATTTGCCTCTGATTCGGCTCGATAGGTCGCCCTGATCGCAAACCCGGCCAGAGACAAAAAACCCGAAGCCAATTGGCTTCGGGTTTTGCTTTGGGTTGGGAGCTAGGACCGTGTCACCCGGGTCAGTTCACCTCGGAGACCGTCAAGGTCGGGCTGTCCATGCTCGGTCCGGTGACGGTAAAGCGCAGAGTACTTGCCGCCTCCAGGTTCAGGGTCATGTTGGCCCCTTTTACTGCCAGGGGCTTACTGGCGTCCAGGACAACCGCTTCATCACCACCGGCGGCACCGAAGTCCACGGTGTTCCAATCGGCGGTGGCGATCTTGAACTCGTAATCGCCCGCCGCCAGCGCGATATCCACGCTGTAAACCGACATGCCCTGGTAAGCCAGCATGTCTACCTCGCCCCAGCCGTTCATGCTGCCACGGATGTACACCGTGTTGCTGCCGAACATCTCGGCCGGCTGCACCGACAGCAGACGCTCAGAGCGGTCGGAGGCATCGAAGATAAAGGCGTAGGTGGTGTCCATGGTAGCGGTAAAGGTCATGTTGGCCCCACCCACACCCAGCAACTCCTCCTGGCCTTCGGTGACCGCCGGATCCGACTCGGCAGAGCCGTAATCCACGGTGGCCCAATCCTCGGAAGCGACCTTGAACTCGTAGTCACCGGCGGTCAGCGCTACATCGACACGGTAGATCCCACCACCAAGGTAGGCCAACTCGTTATCTGTGCTCCAGCCGTTGAGGCTGCCACGCAGATACACCGGGGTGCCGACGAAGGGCTCTTCGTTGTAAACCACCAATACCGGGTTCTCACTGTCACTGGCATCGAGGGAGAACACGTAGGTAGCATCCATCGCCGGGCTGAAGCGCAGGTTGGCGCCACTGCGGGTCAGGGCCTCATCGGTGCCCTCCTCCACGTCGGCCTCGCCGTCGGACAGGCCACCAAAGTCCACGGTGCTCCAGTCAGCCGAGGCCACCTTGAACTCGTAGTCGCCGGCAGTCAGCGCAATGGCGATGCGATACTCGCCGTCGCCGACGTACTCGAAGCGGTCTACCTCACCCCAATCGTTCATGCCGCCACGAACAAACACCTCGGTGCTGCCGTAAGGAACCACATCCGGCGCACCCACGGTGGCGGTGGCGGCCAGGCCGGTGCCCTGCTCGCCTTGCTGCGGCTTGATGAACACCGCGCTGGTGTAGGCCGGCACGGTAAAGGTGCCCTCGCCTTCGCCGGCACTGAAGCTGCTGCCCTGTACCCGGGTATCCAGCGAAGCGGCCAGGGTGGGATGCAGCACAAAACCTTCGGCAGTGGGGATGGTGTGGGACTGCTCGCTGCCACTGGCGTTGACCATCACCACCAGCGCATCCGCCATGGGATCGAGATCCGCCAGGCCGATGCCATCATCCAGGCTCATTACGATCAAACCTTGGGTCTGGCGCTTGCCCACGTTGTGGAAGCCCAGGCGGGCGATGATCGCTTCCTCGCTGTCCAGACGCAGCAGCGGGGTGTCGCGACGGATGCTGAGCATCTCCTGGAACAGGGTTGCGGCAAAATCGATCTCGCTCATCGACGCTTGGGCACTGGGGTTGAGGGCGATCCCGGCGATGGTCTCCCAGTTATCCTGGTTCTTGTCCGCCGAGGGCAGGCCCACGTTCCAGTTGTTGGTCTCCTTGGTGAAGTCGACGTAGTTGTACCAGTCACCGGCGTCGTAGCTGTCGCGATCCATCGACTTGGAGCGCAGCAGATCGACACCCAGCTGGAAGAAGGGGATCCCTTGGCTGAGCAGCGGCAAGGTAGCGGACAGATGATGGATCCGGACCCGATCCTCCAGGCTGCGGCCCACCGGATGGCTGTACTGCAGTTGATCCCACAGGGTTTCGTTGTCGTGCTTGGAGACGTAGTTGATCGCATCCACCGGGCTTAAGGTGTAACCGGTCGGCTGACCGTTCCAGCTGAAGCTGGCGCCGGTGGCGGAGTTGCCGTTGAAGTCCTTGAGCACGTAGTTTTGCAGGTTGCCGGCCATGGACAGACGCAGGGTGTCCTGATCCTGCAGCCGCTCGTTGGACTCCTCCTCGGCAAACAGACGGCCCTGGCGTACCGCTTCGCGGATCCGATCGTTGAAGGTGCCGATCTCAGAGCCGGCCATGTTGGCCTGGGTTCCTTGCTCGAACAAACGATCGTTCACCACGTCATCGCCGAAGTTCCAGCCTTCACCGTAGAAGAAGTTGTCGGCGTCCACCATCTGTACCGCGTCACGGGCCGCCAGCAGGCTGGGCTTGGGAATGTGGCCCATGATGTCGAAGCGAAAGCCGTCATAGCCATACTGCTGGGCCAGCAGCACCAGCGAGTCGCTCATCAGCTTGTCCATCATGCGGTGCTCGGTGGCGGTGTTCTCGCAGCAGGTGGAACGCCAGATCTCACCACTTTCCTCGTCGTAGCGGTGGTAGTAACCGGGCACCAGCTTATCCAGTACCGAGTTGTCCCATAGCCCGGATGAGGCGGTGTGGTTGTAAACCACGTCCAGAACCACTCGCAGGCCCATCTCGTGCAGCGCCTGGTTCATGGCACGCAGCTCGAGGATCCGCGCCACGCCGTCCGGATCGCTGGCGTAACTGCCTTCAGGGGCGAAGAAGTGCTGCGGATCGTAGCCCCAGTTGAAGCCATCCAGGCCACGCAGTGCGTCCACCAGCGCCTGGGCATCGGCGGAGCCGGGCAGGAAGTCCGCCAGCAGGCTTTCGATGGTGGCACCGTGATCCTCAGTCAGACAGGCCGCCGCGGCGTTGTCGATGCGCTCACACAGCATCCCCAGGGTGTCGGTGATCTCCACCCGCTCGGAACGTTCCTCGTTAACCGTGGCCATGTCGGTGACCGGCAGCACGTGGAAGTGGGTTACCCCAGCCTCCGCCATCGCTTGCAGGTGCATCACCGGCGCGGTGCCGGTTTCGGCAAAGGCCAGGTAGGTACCACGCACCGCCTCCGGCGTGCTTTCGTCACGGATGCTGAAGTCACGAACATGGCCTTCCAGGATCACCGCATCGGCAGTGTTCATCACGGTAGGCACGGCATGGCCATCCCAGCCATCGGGCTTGAGATCGTCATCGTTCAGATTGACAAACTGGCTGTAGCGGCCGTTGGCGGACAAGCTCAGCGAATAGGGATCGGTGGCTTCAATGGTCTCAATCAGGCCGGTGACCGGGTGGAACACCTTGACCTCGAAGCGGTAGAACTGGCGATCCAGGCTGGCATCGCCCTGGTAGCTCCAGATCCCGGTCATCTCATCCAGGGTCATCGCCTGGCTGGAGCTGAGGTTCTTATCCGCATCGTACAGGTTGAGCATCAGCGATTGTGCCGTGGGGGCCCACACCGATACCGACACGCTGTCGCCATCGTACATCACACCCAGTTGCGCCTCGTCGGCGTCCATCTCACCGAAGGTGTAGAGCGCATCCAGCGCCTTGGCGATCTGCACATTGGTGGCTGCCACCGGCACCTCTTCGGCGTTGTAGGCCGCCATCACCAGCTGGCCACGGGCCACCTCTTTGGCCTGCTCGGCGCTCAGGCCGGTGCTGTAGGCGGGCCATTCGGCAAGATGCGGGGCACGTGCCTTCTGCTCGTCGGTCAGCTCGCTGGGGGTCAGTGCCACCACCTCACCGTTGACGATGCGATCAGGCTCCGGCAACACCTCCAGATCCGCCATTTTGGCGTGATGCAGCTTAAACATCGAAACCGCAGTGGGGTCGAGGTTCCACACCAGGGTGTCCGCATCGAGCCAGTGGGCCGCTGCGCCGTCGATCTTCAGCGGCTGAACACCCAGGGTATCGATGGGGTACTCATAAACGGTGGGATGACCGTGGAAGGTAAAGCCCATGCGCTGGGCCCGCTCATCTTCCTGGTTCAGCACCATCTTGGCGTCGAAGTCGCCCAGCGCCTTGCCGGAGCCCTCGGTGCCGATGTGGATGATGAAGTTGGCGCAGTCGCTGTAGCCCTCTTTGAGGTTGAGGATCCAATAGGCGCCGTAGGTAGGGTCGATGCCGTCGTGGATATGGCCATTGGCCCAGTCGGTGGCATCGTGAGGCGGCGCGTAGGCGTCACACTCGTCGTTATTCCAGGTGTGCAGGCGATAACCCTCGTAGCTGGAATCCGGCTCGCCCGGGCGGTTGTAGTAGAGCACCGCCTCCAGCTCGCCCGGGACCGCCACCGGGGTGGGCAAGTCCGGGTTGTAGCCGATGATGCACTGCTCGTTCTTATCATCGGGGAAGCTCGGCGCCGGGCACTGGATCGGCTCCGGTGCCACACACTGGGTACCGGCAGCATTGGGCACATTGGGGGCGTCACAGGTCAGCAGCACGTCGCCGGACTCGGCGCCGTCTCCACAGCCCCAAAGCAGCGCACTGCCCAGCGCGATGGCCGCCAGCTTGGCGGTAGAGGGGAGTCGTGTCATGAATCCATTCTCCAGGTTGTATGGGCGCACGGGCGCAGTGGTGTCGGCGACTTGGGTTCTGGTTTGAGATGTCGTCCAATCACAGCGCATAGGTCACCCCGAGGAAGTATTCCCGGCCAAAGTACTGCAGGGTGCCGGTGCGGCTCTCGTTGCCGAAGTAGCTTTGAGTCGGTTCGTCGGTCAGGTTGTTGACCTGGAACAGCACGCCAAAGTGGTCGTTGATCTGGTAGGAGGTTTGGAAGTCCACCACGGTCTCGCCGTCGAAGTTCACCACCTGCTCGTTCACCGCCACCTGCTCAGACACGAAGTCGTCACGGTAACGGGCACTGACCCGGGCATCGAAGCCGGCGTAGCTGTAGAACAGCGTGGCGGTGGCGACGTTTTCGGACAGACCCGGCAGTGCCTGCGGAATGCTCTCGCCGCCCAGATCGGTTTGGGACTCCACCTCAGACTCGGTGTAGGAGTAGCTGGCATTCAGACCAAAGCCGGACCAGGCCCCCGGCAAGCCGGTGAACACCTGGGTGTAGGCCAGTTCCAGACCGCGAATGTAGCCGCCCTCAGCGTTGTTCACCGCGGTGGTGTAGGTGCCGTTGGTGGTCTCCACCTGCTCGCCACTGACCGGATCGACGATGAAGTCCGGCACGTTGAAGCCGTTGCCCTTAAAGTCGAAGTTTTCGATGGCGATGGTGTCGATAAAGGAGTCGATGTTCTTGTAGAACAGCGCTGCCACGATGGCCCCATCCGGCAGGTAGTACTCGTAGGAGATGTCGTACTGATCGGCGTAGAACGGCTTGAGGAAGGGGTTGTTGGTACTGGAACCGTTGATCTCACCGTCGTCATTCACTGACGCACTGGCGTCACCGGCCAGGCGGTTGATCGGCGGACGGGACATCACCCGAGCCGCGGCAAAGCGGATCTGGCTGTCGTCGGTGATGCGGAAGTTCAGGTTAAGGGACGGCAGGTAGTCGGTGTACTTCTCACCCTTGATGGTGGGTGCGTACAGACCGTTGACGATGCCGATCTCATCAACGATGAACTGGGCCCCCAGGGCGGGATCGCCACCAACGTTCTCCAGCAAGGTGGCGGACTGATCCGTTTCCACCGCACGGATACCGATGTTACCGGTGACCGGCACCGAGCCGATCTCGGCATCGATGTTGAGCATCAGGTAGGCCGCCAGGATCTTCTCGTACACCTCGCCGCTTTGCAGCACCGACCAGGAGTAGTTGGTGGTGTAGCCCTGGGAGTCGAGCACGCCATCGGCGTTACCCCAGGTTTGTACCGGCTGCGGCACCCCACCGGGGAACCAGGCATCCAATGCCTTGTTCAAGTCGATCGCCAGGTAGGACGGGAAGTAGCCAAAATCGCCCTTCCAATCCACCACGTTAACCATGTCTTCGGTCAGGCGCAGCGGCGGCTCGGTGGTGGAGAAGGCGCCATCGTTGCCGTACTCGAACACCGAGCGGTCGTTGGAGTATTCGCGATCGGAGTAGCGCACCCCAAACTCCACTGAGCTGAGGAAGTCGTTGTCCAACGCATAGTTGAAGTCGAGCCGGTAGGCGGTGACCTCATCCTCGTTCACATAGGGGTAGATCCCGTATTTGCTCACCATCACCCGGTTGATGTCGGAGAAGGCGTCAGCCTGGCTGAAGCCCACGTCCGGCAGGTTGAGGCCGTTGAGCAGGTAGTTGATGGAGACGTTCTGATCGAACACCGGGTTGGCTACGGTGGCGTCCTCCGCCACGTTGGCCCACAGCAGGCCGTTGCGGAAGTCACTCTTGGCGGAGGAGAAGGAGACGTCGGCGTTGACGGTGAGGTTGTCGGTCACCTGCCAGTCGGCGTTGATGCCGTAGCTGTCCACTTCGTCGAAGTCGCGGTTATCGTCGTTGACGATCTCCACCCGGGTGTAGCTGTTGCTGGTGCGGGTGAAGTTGCCGCCGATCACGGCATTGCCGTCCAGTACCGGATTGGACACCGCCACGTTGGGGCCGCCCAGCTTAACCCGGTATCCCCGGGCAAAGGCTTCGGAGTCGAAGCGGGAGAGGAAGGCATCGGCCTTGAGCACGAAGCGGTCATTGGGGGCCCACTCGATGGCGCCCATGTAGCCGTTACGGGTCTCGACCCCGCCCAGGTGCTGGATCTCAAAGCCTTCGCTGATGTACTCGTTACCCGGGTTCTCCTCCGGGCCATCCATGTCATCCGCCAGGCCATCCACGTCCTTGCTGTCGTTGTAGTGCAGGCCGATAAACTGGGTGGCCACCGAGGGCTGATCCAGTCGGGCATAGCCCAGGGCCAACCCTAAGGTTTCGTCCAGAAACTTGCCCTGGTAGGAGAAACTGAGGCGGGAGCCGAACTCGTCGGCGCCTTCCACTTCGTCGGCCCGGTCGTTGTACATGCCCCGCACGTTGGCAACAAAGTTGTGAGTCTTGTCTGCGGCCAGCGGACTGGCGGTGGCCAGTTCCACCGTACCGGCCACCCCACCCTCAATCAGCGAGGCCTTGGGGGATTTGTATACCGCGGCAGAGGTGATGAGCTCGGAGGGGTACTGGTCAAATTCGATGCTGCGGCTGCCACTGGTGGAAACCTGCTCGCGCCCGTTCAACGTGGAGAACACAAAACCACCGGACATACCCCGGATATTGATCTCCGCCGCCTGGCCGCCGGTCCGTACTGCCGAGATCCCTGGCAAACGGGTCAGGGCGTCCGCCATGGACACATCCGGCAAGGCGCCGAGATCATCCGCGCTGAGCTGCTCTGACACGGTATCGCCGTAGCGCTTGGCATCCAGCGAGTCGATCAGGCTGCGGCTGTAGCCAGTCACCTCGATACGCTCAATCTCCTCCTCATCGTAACCGGCCTGCTCAGTGGCAGGCTCGGCAACTTGTTCGGCTGGAGGGTCGGTCTCTGGGGTGTCCGCTTCCGCGGCGTGGAGTTGCCAGGGGGCAACGCTGGCACCGATGCCCGCGGCGGCTAACGCCAGGGCGAGGATACTGGGTCTGAATTGTGGCATCTGCTTCCCTTCCGTCTTTGCGACTGTGAGTTGCCCAATGCCCGCTTATACGACCCTGATTAACCTGAACATTAGGCTTATTGTTAAACGCTATGTTAGGCATGGTTAAATTTTGGTAACAACGGCATGCATACGTATTCATTGCAACTTTATGAAAACGGATGAAAACAAAAAAGCCACGCGAATGCGTGGCTTAAAGTGGCTAAGATGCAGCAACGTGCTGGCTTAAGCAGCGAACCGCACAGGTGTTAAGCGGTGGGATTGCAAAGGGACTGGCTGAGGACTCAGACAGACCAATGGCTAATTCTTGAGCAGTGGATTCACAGGCCAGACAGCCAGATGTTAACGAGTCGTAAGGATAACCAGGCGCCCACCAGGGTCAGTACCAGCAGCAACCAGGCCATCAAATGGTACACCGCCCGAACCGTGCGAACCTTGAAACGAGCCCAGCGGCCATCAGAGGCGGAAGGCGTATCAGGGACGAAAGGAAAGGTAACCACCATGGCATACCCCGCCAACGCCCAAATCAGCAATACCACACTGGGGATTAGCCCTGTATCCCCCTCACTGCCCTGCCCCAGCAGCACGGTGTAGCTGAACCAGGCAACAGCACTAACGGCCACCACCAGCGAAACTGGCCGTAACCACAGCGCCTTACGGGACAGGGTCTTTAGTCGGTCAATCATTTCGGCTCAGGCCTTTTTGACGAACTTGGCGGTCACCATCATCTCGCCGGCACCATCTACCTTGCAGTCGAGTTGGTGATCTTTGCCATCGTTGATCCTTCGTACCAGCGCCTTGGTACCGATCTTCAGCACCAGGGAGCTGCCCTTCACCTTGAGATCCTTGGCCAGGGTGACACGGTCGCCCTCTGCCAACAAACTGCCGTTGGCATCCTTAACCACTATCTTCTCCGCTTCCGCCTGCTCCACCGGGTTCCATTCGTAGCCGCACTCGGGACAGATCAGCTGACTCTGATCCTGGTAAACGTACTGGGATTGGCAGGCGGGACAAGGTGGCAAAGACATGGCGAACACTCAAAGCAGAAAACAGAGGGGGCATTGTAAGGGCAAGCGGGGCTAGGCGCGACCAATCAGGCGTTGGATTTGGGCCTCAGCGGGTTTGCAGGTTTAAGCCATCAGCATCAACCGCTTTGGCTGTTTACCTGGCTTTCCTCTTCATGGCACACCAACTCTATATTGTGCCCGTCCGGGCCAATCACATAGGCCGCATAATAGCGTCCGCTATAGTCAGGACGCAGACCGGGGCCGCCATTGTCTTTGGCCCCCGCTTGCAGAGCCAAACGGTGAAAGCTATCCACTTGATCTCGGTGCTTAGCCACAAAAGCGATGTGCAAAGGCGAGGGATTGGCTTGCGGTTGGCGGCGAATGCAAAGGGAACTCTTGCCGTCTGTACTTAACTCGACCCCCATCTCCCCTTCAGAGAGCACCTTGATGCCCAGCGGTGCCAGGGCCGTCAGGTAGAACGCCTTGCTCTGCTCATAGTCAGTGACGCCGAACACGACATGATCAAACATCCACCGCTCCCTGGTTAAGCCGAGTCATCCCCGCACCTTGAGGTACCACCACACCAGCGGGATCATGATGACAATCTCAATACCCACGTTGATCCACTGTTTCATCACCGGCCCATCCAGAGCCATGCCAATTAATCGAGCCACCAGCAAGCCAAACAGCAGTGAGCAACCGGCGGCAGCCAGGGATTGATTCCAGGGCTGAAGTTGATGATGAAACAGCAGCAAGGTTCCAAAGCCGATAAGCAGCCCCCACCAGATCCGCCGCTCCGTAGCTTGGAAAGGGTCTGTCGGTACCGGCTTATTGCTCACCAGCTCCGGATCCCACACCAGTACGAGACCGGCCAGGATAAGCAAAACACCAACGGCTCTGAGTATCAGGCTGAGCTCCATCGCTGGCTCCTCGGGTTAGGGCGAAATCACTTGGCAGGCACCAAGCGTAGGATTTTACCGCTGTCCGTAGAGAAGTAGATGAAACCATCCGGCCCTTGGCGCAGCGAGCGGATCCGCTCTTCAAAGTCTTCCAGCAACCGTTCTTCACCCTGTATCTCGCCCTTGTCATCCACCGCCACACGGTTGATGTGAGTCAGCTTAAGCGCGCCGGAGAACAGGTTTCCTGACCAAGCAGGGAACACCTCACCGGTGTACAACATCAAGGAACTGGGCGCTATCGATGGGGTGTACACCTTCTTTGGCTGCTCCATCCCCTCCTTGTGCGTGCCTTCACCAACGCTTTTCGGCCCCCAATACTCCTTGCCATAGGAGATCACAGGCCAGCCGTAGTTGCGCTTAGGCTCAACCAGGTTGATCTCATCACCCCCCCTGGGGCCATGCTCGTTCACCCAAAGTCGATCGTTGGTGGCATCCCGCGCGATGCCCTGAGGGTTTCGATGGCCATAACTCCAGATCTCAGGCAGTACGTCCTTATTATCGACAAAGGGGTTATCGCTGGGTACGCTGCCATCCAGCTTCACACGCAATACCGAGCCATTGTGTTGCTGCAGATCTTGAGACGATGGCCTGACGCCACGATCACCAATAGTGAAGAACACATGGCCCTGGCCATCGAACTCGATACGGCTGCCATAGTGCCGGCCGGTATCAGAGCGCGACTGGGTGACAACAAGCTCTTCCCAGGACTCCACCTTCCCCTTCGCCAGCTTGGCCCGAGCCAGTACGGTCACGCCTTCGCCATCGATATCCTTTGAGTACGTCAGGTAAATCCAGTCGCCAGCTTTGAAACCTGGCGCTGTCGCCACATCCAGCAAGCCGCCCTGCCCTTCGGCCTTCACTTGCGGAACGCCCTCGATGCGTTGCACCTTGCCCGACGAGATAGACACCACACCCATCTTGCCATCACGCTCAGTGAAGACGATCTCGTCGTCACTCAGAAAGGCCATGCCCCAAACCACACCGAACCCCTCGGCGACAAGCTCAACGGCAACCTCGCCCTGCTCGCTGGTCTCTTGGTAAAGCGCGTCGGCATGACTGACACTGGACAACGACAGCAGAAGCACACTGACTGAGAGATGCAATTTGTTAAATGGCTTAAACACGTTATTCCTCGCAATTGAGTAGGGGTTGCGGCGACTCAGAGACAGGGTAAGCCTAGTCAGAAACCAAGCCCGGCTGTTCTACCCGTTTTGCCGCTAAACAACGGAAACCGAATCGACGCGCTGACGCCCATCAGCCTCCAGGGCGTTGGCTCCTATGCCCAACGCCTTCGTTATTAGAAAACTTCCTGAAGGTACTCAGAAAATCGTTGCCACGACTTCTTGTCCGCCTGCTCATGGTAGCGGGAGGAGCCAATCACCGAAAAGGCGTGTGGCGCACCACTATAAGTCGTCATCTCATGAACTATACCGGCGGTTTCAAGCTCAACCGCCAAGGTAGAAAAATCGCTCATTGGCACGGCCTTGTCAGCGGTACCGTGAAAGACGACTACTTGCCCGGCAGTATCCTGGTAGCTCTGGCCCTCCGGGGTTTTCAGGCCGCCATGAAAGCTGATGAAGCTCTTCAATGGGGTACCGGCTCTTGCCATCTCCAGCGCGACTGCGCCGCCGAAGCAGTAACCTACGACGGCGGCATTCTCTGCGTTGCCACCCAAAGCCACGGCGTGAGAGAGGCTGGCATCCATCAGCTTGCGCATCTTGTCTCTGTCTTGATACAGGCTTTGCGTCATTGCCCGCTTATCTTCTGTACTCTCAGGACGGTTGCCCTTGCCGTAGAGATCAACAGCGAAAACGCTATAGCCTTGCTCTTTGAGCATGGATGCCCGTGTTCTTTCGTAGTGAGTGAGGCCATCCCAATCATGCACAATGATGACAAGCGGCGCCCCGTCCCCTGCAGAGAGATAGTACCCCTCATACATTTCCCCACCGTAGTCATAGTCGGTCGACATGCCTAGAGCACTAAATGAGAGGGTTGCCGCAACAATCGCAATCCATTTTTTCATGTAATGATTCCCCGTTAAAGATAATTAAACCACTTACAGTGGCTGGTCGTTATCAAGCCAAATTTACAAAGCTACTTTTTACTGCCCAGCATAGAGAATAAATGGCCTAATCAATCATCTTCGACCAACATAAAAATCTGTATGACAACAGCAGCCGCAAGAAGTGAAATCCCTACAAAATCAGCCAATATTATTTTGTTAATGCTTTCATTAAAGTCACCAACTAGATAGGATAAAACGACAAAACCAACCATGCTTAGCCCGGCAAAAACCATAGCAACTGTTCTGTACACCGGTTTGAAGGCAGAGTAAATAATAAAGCTTCCCACGATACCAAACAGTAAAGCTCTGTGACGCATTAGAATAATCAGTTCACTAGAGTTAAGCTCAATACCATAGGCGCTTTCTAATCTTACAGTAGAAAGAACACCGAATACTGGTAAGAAATTGATGAGCCCAACCAGGATTAGTAAAACAAAAAGGAGTTTTGACATGAGTAACCCTTGAAGAAACTAGCACCACTAACGCAGCCGATCGTAGCAATGTTATTACCATGATTTCGGCAGGTTTGATTTTCCTTGTTAAGGTTCACCGCCACCTCCTTCGCTAAAGTCACTGACGGCTCTTGCCTCATCAGCGCGGGAGGCACCAACAACATTCACATGCTGTTCTACAACGTAAGCAAAAAACAGCCTATCCCATATCTGGCCCCACAAACTATCCGAGTCAGAGGCCTTTCTATACAGCTCTACCTTGAGAATCGACTGAATCAACAAAGGTCCAACTACGGGAATAAGCCAGGAAATAGCAATTGCAACAACAGATTGCTTTGAATCTAAAGAGTAACTACGCATGACCATATAGGTAATGCGCAATGGCATATAAACAATCACAGCTAATACAGCTATCAACAGATAATTTGGCATCCGTCACCCTCCCTGGGAATCTTAACGCCGCCTGAAGCGGTGAGTGATAGTTTGCTAGATTGTGAAGCGAAGCGGAACCAAGCCAACTGCAACGAATCCGGCTTTAAGGCCTTGTTATACAGCGATTGGAAACACAAACAAAGAACAAATAAGCCAAATCCAACAAGTAAATCTTAAAAATGGTGACATAGCTACTGGCTGCTCTTTACTCTGTTGAATCTTGTTTTTGGTAACCAGATGAATAATACCCATGACAAGAACAATGACAGCCAAATGAAACAACCAGCTTGATATACCGATAAAATTAGAACTTTTGCCTAATCCACAAAGAACAAAGACAACTTGAACATTAACTACAAGAATAAGCGAGACTAGTAATTTAGCCACAAACAAAGAGTCTATATCTAATTTTGAGATATCTTTATCGAACACTTTAATTGCGGTAACTAGTACTCTAATCACTCTATTGCCTCAAAGCTGTATAACGCCAGTAACAGCGGGCCGGGCGTAGCCCGGTCCGGCGAGTGAAACGAGCAGCCTGATTACTCTTGTTAGGCACTATCACGGTGCGCTACCCATAGCTTCAAAAGCATGTTGATAACCAAGGCCCATAACAAGCTATTTATCATCACGTACGGAAGGAACTCCATACTCCTGGCATCCGTGAATCTCTCAATTAGTAGGCTCGAAGGAAATGACAGTACATCCAGAGTAATCTGCAAAATGCGTAACCCTAACCCCGGTATAGTGCCCGCAATAGAATGCCCATGATGCTTACCGGCCAGTAAAATGGTGCTACCAAGCGTAAGCGAGAAATGCGATAACCAGACCAAAAGAACTCTCAGCACAGCCTCACCTTGGTTTGTCTAATGTCCGGTTAATCGCATGAAAATGTAGCGATTGCTTTGTTGAATAGTGGGTTTGCACAAAGATGAATCGTCGCGGAGTTTTGACTTTACTATTAAACAGTTTGCTGGACACTACTTTTTCGCCATGTAACTCACAATAAACTTCCCATTATGAATTGTAATGTAAATATCTTGATTCACGGAAAGTAACTTATACCTTTCTAGATCTTCGAACAATAAAACTGACGAGTCATAAGTTTCATAAGCATTTGGAATGCAATGCGCGATAGCCCTCGACAATGGATTCAGAACATCCGAAGGGTAACCTTTGTGCTTGACGTGCATAAATGAGCTAGTGTTCATGCCACTAATAGCCATATCAAAATTCACCACTTCTGCCTTTTCAATACTTGGAATAGTTAAGCTATCTGAATCAAAATTACAACCATTCGGTATTGGTATTCTCAAAACACCATATTGATTATTAAGTGAGGAATCATGCTGACTGGGAGAACACCCAATCAAAAATGACATAAAAGCAAGATGGATGACTATTTTGATTGTATTCAAATTTTGCTCCCTGCCAGGTATGCCTAACGCCCCCAACAGGGGCCGAGCGTAGCGAGATCCCGCGCACGCAGTGCGCAACTCTGATTGGACTTGTTATGCATCTTGTTGCCCACGTAGTTTGACACTAGATAGAACCAGCATGGCTACAGGAAGCCATAGCAGTATGGCTATGGTGAATGCTCGTAGGCTAGAGCCGGCTAAGAAAGGAAAGAAGACCATCGCTATTGGCCAATTTAACCATGCTGAGATCAGTGAACTCCCGAGAAAGCCCTTACACTCAAAGCCAGGCATCATCGCATCGTAGGCGTAGCACCCAATAAAATCGGCTCCTTGCGGGCCATAATCAACTCCGAAGAACAAGGCACTTGCAGCCACTACAGCCAATAAGAGAGCAGCTAAAAGGAGCAACGAGACTGTTCTAAGTATTTTCCAGTTCATAAAGATGCATAACGCCCCCAACAGGGGCCGAGCGTAGCGAGATCCCGCGCACGCAGTGCGCATTTCTGATTGGGCTTGTTAACTGTCGCTATTTGCAATGCGCTCAACCTCTTTCCAGTTCAACACGGACTTCATAAAGCCCCAGGGCTTTGAAGCAGACTGTAGCCAGCTAAAGTCCTGGATAGTCATACCCAGATAAATCCCTATCAAAAGGACAAAGATGGGCTTGCCGCCCGAGAAATAGAAAAACACAGCGCAGGCTACAACTAGAAACAGGCGAAGCATCATTCGTAGCTTCATAGAAGCAAAGCCACGGGCGATGCTTACACCCTTCTCTCGCTGATTCAGTAAGTGTCTTGCTTCATGTGATTTATTCATGTATCTGTACAGTTAACGCCCCGCTCAGCGGGAGCAGTTTGGCTGGCTAAAGTCTGCGAGGCACGAGCAATAGCCAGCCGAGCGATTGCGATCCGTCTGTAGCGCCTTGTTAGGTGAACAGCTAGCTATCATCATCGATTGGCTTAATGCCTAGCCTCTCACTGACAAGATCGTCAAGAATGAGATAGTTGCTTAGCCCCCATGTACCTACGTGATCAGTGGGGCGCTCTAACTCTACTCCATCTTCATCTAAGAACTTTTTGAATAGAATGTCGTGAAAGCACCACTCTCTCCGTTGGCTTAAACTAGTAAGAGCTACATTACAAACAACTGGCATATAGCCTCTAGAGAACCCTAACCTATTTATGAATAGTGGCTGACACAGCAAGGTACACGAATCCAAGTCGTCGGGTACTTCAGCTAAGGTCGATTCCGCGTTATAAACATAAATCAGAATACAATCTTCAAAACCACCTGCTGAAGCAGAGAGAGACATCACTCGCCCATAGACGAACCTGCTCTCGGGAAACTCAAGTTGGAATACATCGCCTACCTTAAGCCTCTTTCTGTAAGGATCTCGACGAATCATATTGGTTTTCGGAAACGCCATATGTGCACCTAACGCCCCCAACAGGGGCCGAGCGTAGCGAGATCCCGCGCACGCAGTGCGCACTTCTGATTGGGCTTGTTAAGAGGCTTGTTCAACAACAATCTGCCCATCAGAAAACCTCACATTAAATGCCTCTGGCCCTTCATAATCAGACTCATAAAGGCTGATACAAATCTCATGGTTGTTGCATAAGACTAGTTTCAGTGCCACCCCATCAAGGTATTCAACGTCTTCGACACGGCACCCAGCGGTAGGTTGAGAGCCTGGATAAAACGTCGTGCGATTAAAGGATGTTATGACGGCGCCGTCTAGGTGCAAGGATGTTCTACCGTCGTGGGTATCGAACTTAATTAGTCTCATTCCAATGAGACGATGTAGCGCACTCATCATCAGCCTCTTAACAGCTTATTCTGTTGAATTTTCATTTATCCCGCCGTCCAGCATGCCTGAGATGCTCGGCAACTCCCTCTTTTGGAGTAGAAAAGGGTCTGAAAGCGGCATCCTGGTTCTGTTGAAAGCGAGAATGGCGGCGAAAGGGAGCCAAAAGGTAAACGGGCATTTACCCCTAAGCGATTGTTTTTTATGAAAACAATTTCATAACATAAGCATTTACTGGCACTGCTCCGCCCTGGCCTATGCCACGTAACCGCTTGATTGTCTCTGCTCATCATCTATAACTGTATATATATACAGCTACATTGGAGGCGTGATGAGTACCAGTCCCTTTATCGGTCAGGTTCGCGAGGCGCTAAGGGTGCGCCACTATGCCTTGCAAACCGAAAAGACCTATCTTTTCTGGATAAGACAATTCATACGTTTCAACAACTTAAGGCATCCCTCTGAGCTTAGCAACCCGGAGATTGAGGCTTTTTTAACCTACCTGGCCAACGTGCGCCGTGTCAGTGCCTCTACCCAAAACCAGGCGCTTTGTGCGCTGATCTTCATGTATCGGCACGTGCTCAATCAGCCGATTGAGGGATTGCAGTTTGGTATGGCAAAACGGCCAAAGACATTGCCGACGGTGCTGTCGGCCAGTGAGGTAAACCAAATCCTGGCGCAGATGTCCGGCGAGTATTGGTTGATGACGGCGCTGCTGTACGGCAGCGGATTACGCATTCATGAGGTCTTACGGCTTCGGCTTAAGGATGTGGATATCGAGGGGCAATCGCTGTTCGTGTTTCGCAGTAAGCGGCAGAAAGACCGCTACACCCTGTTACCCCAGTGCGCCATCGTTCCAATAGAGGCGCAGATCGCCAAGGTGCAGGCACTCCATCAGGCTGACGTGGCGTCGGGTGATGGGATGTCCTCGGTGCCTCCGTCACTGTTTCGAAAGTACCGTCACAGCCTCAAATCACCCGCCTGGCAGTACCTGTTTCCCTCCAGCACCGTTTGCGTTCACCCCTACGATGGCTATCGCTGTCGTCATCACCGCCATCGCAGTGCCTACACCAAGCAGCTTCGTCAGGCCGTTGTGGCCTCCGGGGTGTGCAAGCGCGTTACCGCCCACACCTTTCGCCACTCCTTCGCCACCCACCTGCTGCAAAACGGTGCGGATATCCGCACCGTGCAGTCACTGCTGGGGCATACCGACCTGCGTACCACCGAGGTGTACACCCACGTGGCGTGCCAACGCCATGCTGGCACCCTCAGTCCCGCCGACCGTGTTCTCAGCCCATAGAGCGCTATGCGCCGGAGTAGGCCCGATCCCAGTCCTTCCACACCGGCTGTAGGCCCCGGGCTTCGATGGCGCTGGCTACCGCTTGCGGTGAGCGGTCATCGTCGATGGAAAACTGCTCCAGATCTTCGCTCGGCTCCGCATAGCCGCCGGGCCTGGTGCTGGAAGCCGCTGAGGCGGTGGTCACCCCCAGGGCAAAGACGTTGTCACGAAACGACACCGACTCCCGGGTCGAAAGCGACAGGTCTACCTCCGGGCCAAACAGACGCAGGGCACAGATCAGTTGCAGCAACTGACGCTCGCCAACCTGTATCTGCGGAGAAACGATGCCCTCGCCCTCCCCTTCACAGGGACGGATGCGCGGGAACGACACCGAGTAGCGAGTTCGCCAGTAGATGCGCTGCAGGTAATCCAAGTGCAGTGCCACCATCGCTGCTTCCACCCGCCAGTTGGCCAATCCCAACAGTGCGCCTATGCCCACCTTGTCGACCCCGGCCTGGCCAAGACGGTCGGCGGTCTCCAAGCGGTAGCGAAAATCGGTCTTTTTGCCACGCAGGTGATGCTTGGCGTAGGTACGTTGATGGTAGGTCTCCTGGTACACCATCACCGCATCCAATCCCAAGCCCTTGAGCTCGGCATATTGGGCCGCCTCCAGTGGCTGTACCTCCATCTGCAGGTAGCTGAACTCTCGCTTGACCCTCGGCAGCATGCGACGGAAATAGTCCATCCCCACCTTGGTTTCGTGCTCACCGGTCACCAGTAGGATGTTGTCAAAGCCCATCCGTTTCAGCGCCGCCAGCTCCGCGTCCAGCTCCTGCTCACCCAGGGTGTGGCGCTTGATGCGGTTGCTCATGGTGAAGCCGCAATAGTCGCATTCGTTGGCGCAGAGGTTGGAGAGATACAGCGGCACGTAGAGGCCGATGTTGTTGCCAAAGCGCTGACGGGTCAGCGCCATCGACTGTTGTGCCAACACTTCGAGGTGTGCGTCCGCCGCGGGAGAAATAAGCGCCAGAAAATCCTGCCAGTCTCGCTTGGGTTTGGCCAGGGCACGCCGCACGTCCACATCGGTTTTGCTGTTAATGGTCAGGGCCAGCGCGTCCCAGTCCTGCTGCTGCCACAGCGCGTAGAAGCTCATCGCGCTTAGCCCAGGAAGCCAGTGAGCGGACTGGTGGCGGTGGCCTGGCTGGATACGGTGCCCAGTCCCGACTCATAAGCGGTCCGACCCGCCTCTACTGCGTATTTAAATGCGCGGCCCATGGCGATGGGATCGCCGGCCACCGCCATAGCAGTATTCACCAGCACGGCATCCGCGCCCAGCTCCATCGCCCAGGCGGCGTGGGAAGGTGCGCCAATGCCGGCATCCACCACCACTGGCACATTCGCCTGCTCGATGATGATCTTCAAAAACGCCTCGGTCTTGAGGCCCTGGTTGGAGCCGATCGGCGCCCCCAGCGGCATCACTGCGGCGCAGCCCACCTCCTCCAGCCGTTTGCATAACACCGGATCGGCGTGGCAGTAGGGCAACACCACGAAACCATCAGCGCATAGCGCTTCGGCGGCCTTGAGGGTTTCAATAGGGTCTGGCAGCAGGTAGCGAGGATCCGGGTGGATCTCCAGCTTGAGCCAATTGGTTCCCAGTGCTTCCCGGGCCAGGTTGGCGGCGTAGATCGCCTCTTCGGCAGTTTTGGCGCCGGAGGTGTTGGGCAGCAGGTTGACGCCAATCTCATTGAGCGGGGTGAAGATGTCGCCCTGGGCCCCGGACAGGTCAACTCGTTTGAGCGCCAGGGTCACCAGCTGGGAGCCGGAGGCGGCGATGGTTTCCTGCATCAGGGCGTTGTTGGCGAACTTGCCGGTGCCGGTGAACAGGCGCGAATCAAAGTGTTTGTCGGCGATGGTTAACATGGCCCTAGCCTCCGGCGATAACAGAAAAGACATCGAGGGTGTCACCCTCCTGGATAGGCGTTGCCGCCCATTGTTTGCGGCTCACCACCGCACCGTTCTTCGCCACCGCCACACCGGGCTTGTCTTGGCCGATCTCGGTGAGCAGCTGGGCCACGGTCTCGGCGCCGACCTGCTTGGCTTGTTGGTTCAAGGTGATGTTCATGGTTTTATTCCTTCTGCCCACACACGGTGCAAGCAGCAACGGGTTCCAGGGCAAAGGCCTGCCATTGCATAGTGAGGCCATCGAAGCGGTGCAGCTGATGATCGCACTCCAGCCCGAGTAACAGCTTCAGTCCCTGCAGCGCCTGCAGGGTGCCAACCGCTCCCACCACCGGGCCGACGACACCGGCCTCCTGGCAGGAGGCGGCTTGGCTGTCGTCGCTATCCGGGTCGCTGAGGCAGGCAAAACAGGCGCTGGTCGGCTGACTGGGGGCAATCACCATAAGCTGACCCTGCCAGCCGATGGCAGCACCACTGACCAAGGGAATGTTGTTACGCACGCAGGCCCGGTTAATGGCGTGGCGTACGGTCAGGTTGTCGGTGCAATCCAGCACCAGATCGATGCCTTCCAGCAGCGTGGGCAGGTTATCGGCACTGGCCATCTGCTCGATGCCTTCTACCGCAATGTCCGGGTTGTGCTGGGTAAGCCAGGCCTTGGCCGCTTTGGCCTTGTTCTGGCCCACATGGCTCGGCGTGAAGAGGGTTTGCCGCGGCAGGTTAGACAGCGACACGGCGTCGCCATCCACCAGGCGCAGCAAGCCTCCTTGGCTATCCCTGCGACCAGCGCTAACAGCGCCAGCGCCAGCGCCCACCCCGGCTCCAGCAAGATATTGCAGCGCCGGGCAGCCCAAACCACCTAAACCGATGATCAACACCCGCTTGCTGGCCAGGGCTTGCTGCCCTGCCTCGCCCCACTGGGGCAGCAGCAGCTGGCGACCAAAGCGCAGGTAGTCCTTGTCCTTAAGCATCGCTGCACTCCCGCTCTTGGGGCTGTGCGGCCAGGGCTGCCGCCGTCGGTAGGGTTGGGGCCGATTCAAAGGCGCATTGCAGCTCGCCCAGTGCCTCAGCCACGTCCTTTGCCTGGGTCACCGCGCGCACCACTGCAATGCTACCCACGCCGGATTTTGCCACCTCGAAGGCACGAGGAATGTCGATACCGCCGATGGCCACCGCCGGACGGTGGGGCTGCACCAGCGCCACGTAGTTGTGCAGGCGCGTAAGCCCCTGGGGGGCAGAGGGCATCTGCTTGGTGGGGGTCGGGAAGATGTGGCCCATGGCGATGTAGCTCGGAGCCAGCGCGTGGGCACGCAGGATCTCAAAGTAGCCATGGGTGGAAAGCCCCAGCTTCAATCCGGCACGCTGAATGGCGGCCAAATCCGCAATGGCCATGTCTTCCTGGCCCAGGTGCACACCATAGGCGCCGTGCTTGATGGCCAGTTGCCAGTAGTCATTAATGAACAGGCGCGCCTCGTAGGCATGGCCCAACTCAATGGCCAGGGCAATGTCCGCCTCCACCGCTTCGGGCGACTGGTCTTTGATCCGCAGTTGCAGGGTTTTTACCCCCAACTGCAGCAGCCGTTTCACCCACTCGACGCTGTCCACCACCGGGTAGACCCCAAGCTCCGCCACCTCACAGGGGGTAAAGGGCGCTTCAGGAAGCTTGGCCTGCTCGCTCTCCGCTTCCAGGCCATAAGCACGATTGAGGGCGCTGCCGGGCAATGGCACTCGAGGGAAGCTGGCCAGCTCGGTGGGCCAGCCAGTACGGGCCAGCGGGCCGGGGCCAGCGCCAAAGCGTTGTGACGCCGTCAAACCGTTGTGCAGGTAGGCACGCACCACCGCCAGGGCATCCTCCATCACATAGTCCTGGGCCAGTACGGTGGCCAAGGCGGAAGAGAGGGTGCAGCCGCTGCCGTGGGTGTTGTCGGTGTCGATGCGCGGGCCATCAAACAGCGCCTTTAGCTCGGCGCTGTAGAGCAGATCCACGCAGCGCGGCCCAGCGGGTTGGCCGTGCAGGGTCTCTGCACCGTCAAAAATCAGATGGCCGCCCTTGGCCAGTACCGCCTTGGCACCGCGTTTAAGCAACTGCTCGCAAGCGCTGACCACGGCTTTGGGGCTGTCTAAAACCACACCGGTCAGTGCCGCCAGCTCATCACCATTGGGGGTGAGGATGTCGATAAAGGGCAGCAGCGGATCGAATTGATCCGAGGCCTCGGTGGTGTTGAGCATTGCACCTGAGCTGGCTACCAATACGGGGTCCAGCACGATGGGCGGCAGCGAGCCCGGCGCTTCGGCTTGGCGCTGGGCCAGCCAGTCCGCCAGCAGTTTCACCTGCTCCGGCCCGGTCAGTAGGCCAATCTTGATCGCCCGCGGCTTGAGATCCGCCCACAGGGTATCGAGCTGGGCAATGAAGCCGGCGTCGGAGATCGGCTCGACGTGGTCCACCGCCACCGAGCTTTGCGCGGTGATGGCGGTGATGGCGGTGCAGCCGTGGCCGCCCAGGTCCTGGATGGTCAGCAGATCTGCCTGGATCCCGGCACCTCCGCCGGAGTCAGAGCCGGCGATGGTCCAGACGATGGGACGGACTTGAGCCTGGGCAGCGGCCTCTGAGGTCGAATCTGCCTGGGGACGCGTTACTGCAGGGCCCACAGCGGTTGGGGTGTCCTTTACGTCGCTGCTCATGATCAAGCCTTCTCGCTTTGCACTTCGGAGTAGAGCTCGGCGCCGCTGTCGCGAAACTCCTGGGCTTTCTGGGCCATGCCGGCGTCCGCATCCAGGGCCGTGCCGTCGGTGACGTCGTTCACTTCAATGAGGCACTCCGGGTTGGCTTTTGCGTAGTCGCGCACCTCCTGGGTGATCTTCATCGAGCAGAACTTGGGGCCGCACATGGAGCAAAAGTGAGCCACCTTGGCGCTCTCCTGAGGCAGGGTCGCATCGTGATAGGCCTTGGCGGTCTCCGGGTCCAGAGACAGGTTGAACTGGTCGTCCCAGCGGAACTCGAAGCGGGCCAGTGACAGCGCGTTGTCGCGGATCTGTGCCCCCGGGTGGCCCTTGGCCACATCGGCAGCATGAGCGGCAATCTTGTAGGCGATCAGGCCCTGTTTCACGTCCTGCTTATCCGGCAGGCCCAGATGCTCCTTGGGGGTGACGTAACAGAGCATGGCGCAGCCGTACCAGCCGATCATCGCCGCGCCAATACCGGAGGTGAAGTGGTCGTAGCCCGGTGCCACGTCGGTGATCTGCGGGCCCAGGGTGTAAAACGGCGCCTCCATGCAGTCTTCCAGCTGCTTTTCCATGTTGATCTTCACCAGGTGCATCGGCACGTGTCCGGGGCCCTCGATGATGGTCTGCACGTCGTATTGCCAGGCCACCTTGGTCAGCTCACCCAGGGTTTCCAGCTCGGCGAACTGGGCCCGATCGTTGGCGTCAACGATGGCGCCGGGGCGCATGCCGTCACCCAGCGACAGTGACACGTCGTACTGGGCGCAGATCTGACAAATCTCGTCAAAGTGCTCGTAGAGGAAGTTTTCCTTGTGGTGGTAGAGGCACCACTTGGCCATGATGGAGCCGCCACGGGAGACGATGCCGGTGACGCGCTCGGCGGTCATCGGCACATAGCGCAGCAGCACCCCGGCGTGGATGGTGAAGTAATCCACCCCCTGCTCCGCCTGCTCAATCAGGGTGTCGCGGAACACCTCCCAGGTCAGGTCTTCGGCGATGCCGTTTACCTTCTCCAACGCCTGGTAGATGGGGACGGTACCGATGGGCACCGGCGAGTTACGGATGATCCACTCGCGGGTCTCATGGATGTGGCGGCCGGTGGACAAGTCCATCACGGTATCTGCGCCCCAGCGGCAGGACCACACCAGCTTCTCCACCTCCTCCTCGATGGAGGAGCTGACCGAGGAGTTTCCGATGTTGGCGTTGACCTTCACCAGGAAGTTGCGGCCGATGATCATCGGCTCCGCTTCCGGGTGGTTGATGTTGGCGGGGATGATGGCACGGCCTCGGGCGATCTCTTCACGGACAAACTCCGGGGTGATCGCTTCCGGCAGGTTGGCACCAAAGCTCTGGCCCGGATGGGCTTGCTTCAAAATCTCATTGCGCACCCGCTCGCGGCCCAGGTTTTCCCGGATCGCCACGTACTCCATCTCCGGAGTCACGATGCCGGCCCGGGCATAGTGCAGCTGGGAGACGTTATTGCCCGGCTTGGCGCGGCGCGGCTTGGGCAGGTGCTCAAAGCGCAGGTGGTCGAAGCCACCGTCCGCCAGCCGCTGCTGGGTAAAGTGGGAGCTGGCGCCATCCAGCTCCTCGGTGTCGGCACGCTCCAGGATCCACTGTTGGCGCAGCGGGCTCAGGCCCTGGCGCACATCGATGTCACTGACGGGATCGCTGTAGGGCCCGGCGGTGTCGTACACCGGGATCGATTCGTTGTCCCGGGTGATGGGGTTGTCCTTGTCGCCGCCAATAACGGAGGGCGTCAGGTGGATCTCCCGCATGCCCACGCGGATATCGTCGCGGGAGCCAGTCAGGTAGAGCTTTTCAGAGTTGGGAAAGGGGTGACCTTTGAGGTTATCCAGGTAGGCCTGGGCCTCGGCGCGTACCTCACGGGCATTGCGCTTGGTGCTAGCTTGGCTGCTGGCATTGATGATGGGGGTGTCAGTCGACATAACAATCTCCGGATGATCCTTTGGGAAATTGCCTGTCGGACGTGAGCCTGGTGGCCAACAAATTCGGCGCCCCGACGGATGAAACCGGCGGTTTTGTTGCTGTCAGGGGCGTTGCTTGTTTTCCTACGCCGGTACTAACCGGTTCAGGTTCCACGGATCCCGCTTTCGCGATCTCAGCCCTCACTCCCCTTTGGGGGTGTTCGGGCACTCCGACAAGACCCGCGCAGTATGGCAAGGCTAGATCGGGATCACAAGAGCCAACCGGTTGGCCACTGCTCCGATCACATATCGTCCAGCGAAGCTGGTAAGCACCGGTCATGGCGCCGGAATTTGACTCTGGCGCCGTTTCGGTCGCCCTGAGGCATTAACCCCAAATGGCCCAGCATCCGTACACCAGGCACCTTGTCATGCACCAAAGCGATCAATACCGACACCTTCTCGCCCAACTTGAGTACGCCATCGAGGCGGCCCAAGACCGCACTGCCCTACTGGCAGTGATCGATCAGGCCAGCCAGTTCAATGGTCCGCTGCAACCAGACAGGGTGATGCCGCAACGCAAGGCGCTGCTGTTGCTGGCCGCCATCCTGCCCTGGAGCTACTTCTGCTGGCCCTTCCTCGGGTTTGGCTGGTTGATGGGGGTGCTGGGGGCCATCACCGGCAGCTACCTGTTGCTGCTAGGGCCGGAGCGGCGCTATCAGCAGTTGCAGCGCCTGTCGGATCGACTGTTTCAAAAAGACACCCTGCTAAACCATGCGTTGACCCCGGAGCCGGTGGATGGGGTGGATGAAGCGGAAGCCCTGGCGGCCCAGTTTAACGAGTTCGATCGAGACCGGGATGCCGGCTCTCTCAGTGGCTGGTTCTCCGGCCATCAGGATACGCCGGAACCTGGGTTTGCCTTCCAGATGTTTCAGCATCACTTCACCGAGCGGGCGCCGGTGGAGGGGGCCGAGGTACCGGAAGACGAAGACGGTGAGTTACTCAACACCATCCTGACCCAGAGCCTGGAGCACTACCGCAACGGCATCCTGGTGCAACTGCCAGAGAACGGCCCCTGTAATGTGCAGATCTGCGCCGACGATAGCCTAACTATGAGTGCGGTGGCCACCCTGCCCGGCCTGGACAGTGACGATCCCTTTGCCCTGCAGTTTCGCCTGGCCGGTGACACCGAATGGCTCGATACCCTGCTGGATTCAAAGACCCGAGAGCGGCTGGTTACCATGCTGGAGCGCCTCGATGGCCTGCATCTGGAGGTCAACAACCAGGGGCGGTTGTGCCTCTCCTTTGCTGATCACACCCCGCTGCCGAGCCAGCGTCAGTATGGCCTGGATAACCCCGAGGCCTTTGCCAAGGAGTTGTGCCAGAGTCAGGGCATGCCCAAGCTGAAGTACGCGTTGGAGCATTTGGAGTCGCTGCTGGCCCATTGGCAAAAGCTCAGCCGCCTCAAGCAGGAGGCCAAAGCCGAACCGGTCGATGAGCCGGCATCACAGCGTGTGGCATTGCCACTCTGAGCGCATTTGCACCGATGCAGTGGCGTTGATATCCTTCGGCGCCCGGCTCAAATGAGCCCTGTTTCTGGAGACGCTGTGTGACCCCCCTGCTAGAGCGCGATATCTACCTGTTTGATCTCGACAATACCCTGTACCGCCCGGAAAACCAGATCATCGAGCAGATCATCCTGCGTTTCCGTGATTACATCTCCGATGCCATGTCTCTGTCTCCGGAAGACGCCGACGCCCTCTGCACCAAGTACTACCTGCAGTACGGCGGCACCCTGCGCGGCATGCAGCTGCACCACCCCGAGATCGATCTGGAAGCGCTCTCCTTTTACGCCCACAACGTCGATCTGACCGGTGTCGATCGCGCCCCGGCGCTGGAGCAGGCCCTGCTGGCTAACAACAAGTCCCGCTTTGTCTTCACCAACTCGCCGCGCCCCTACGCCGAGCGCGTGCTGGAGCACCTGGGACTGCGCCACTGCTTCGATGGCGTATTCAGCGTTGAGCAGACCGACTACAAGATGAAGCCCCACCCCCACGCCTTCAAAACCATCGGCGATCACTTCGGCTTCGAGTGCGATAACGCCGTGCTGTTTGACGACCAGACCAGCAACATCGGTACCGCCCGCGAGATGGGGATGCGCACCGTACTGGTGAACCGCGATGACCTGAGCGAGCACAACGCCTGTTACCGCACCGAGCAGCTGGCCAACTTTGTCGATCACCTCAACCAGATGAACCAGCCCAAGGGCTGATCCCCCAACAAGCGAAGCGGCGGATTTCGCTTATACTCTAGGCAACGCAAACCCGAGTCTTCCGGTCGGTTTTGCTCGCAGTCTGAGCTCAACGCGGCCCTCACTGGGAACGAGGCGTATGGTTCGGCACTACTACCTCAGTAACAGCCTGTGGGAGCTGGAACTGATAGAACGACAGCTGGAGAAGCGTGGGCTCTCTCCGGCTCAAATCCACGTGCTTTCGCAAAAGCCCAATCTGGCTAGCCGCTTTCATCTGCTCCCCCGCTCCGAATTCTGGTTCTATGACCTGCCCCACTGCCTCTGGCGAGGCTTGGCCCTGGGCCTGATCCTGGCCGGCGCGGTGCTGGTGGGGGTGGCCTACTCCGGCTGGGCCGAGGCGATCGGCAGCTGGCTGCCGTTCTGGATGCTGGCGCTGATGTTGCTGGGCTTCTGTACCTGGGAGGGCGGGCTGATTGGGCTGCAATCTCCCCACCATGACCTGGGCCGCTTCCACGACGCCTTCAACCGCGGCCAGCACCTGCTGCTGGTGGATGTGAAGGCCGAGCAGGAAAGCGCCCTGCGCCACGTGATGGCGGCCCACCCCATGCTGACAGACCAGGGCACCAGCTCCGGCGCCTCCAACCTCTATGTGCGCTGCGAAGACTGGTGGCTGCATCTTTGGCGCCACTGAGCCCCGCCCAACAAAAAACCCGGCTTATGCCGGGTTTTGTTTGTCTGGTGTACCGCCAGGGGTGGTGTGACTAAGCGCCGCCGACGAAGTTAGCCAGCCGGTTGAGGAAGGTGTACTGCCCCTCCAGCGCCATCAACAGGATCAACACCAGCAAACACAATGGCGGTATCAAGATGGCGTAGATCAGCGCCAGTCGCTCCCACATCATGTGCATGAACACGGCGATGATCAGGCCCGCCTTGAGCACCATGAAGATCAGGATCAATGACCAGCGCAGCATGCCCTGGACGTGCATGTAATCCACCATGTAGGACAAGGCGGAGAGCAGGAACAGCAGGCCCCAGATCTTGAAGTAGATCCCCAGTGGATGCTGCTGTTCGGAGTCTTGAGTGTGTGCCATGGATGCCCCCTACCAGAGGTAGAAAAACGCGAAGATGAAGACCCAGACCAGGTCCACGAAGTGCCAGTACAAGCCCACGGTTTCGACGATGCTGTAGTCGCCGCTGGCCTCGTAGTCACCCCGTTTGACCTTGATGGCGTAGATCACCAGCAGCAGCACCCCGATCGACACGTGCAGGCCGTGGAAGCCGGTGATCATAAAGAAGCTGGCGCCAAACTGGGCCGCCCCCATGGGGTTACCCCAGGGCCGCACGCCGTCTTCGATCAGTTTGGCCCACTCAAACACCTGCATGCCGACGAAGCTGGCGCCGAGGATGGCGGTCACGATCATCAGCCAGGCTGCCACCTGGCGGTTACGCCGGTAGCCGTAGTTCACCGCCAGCGCCATGGTGCCGCTGGAGGTGATCAGGATGAAGGTCATGATGGCGATGAGCAGCAGGGGGACGGTGTGGCCGGCGATGGTGAGGGCGAACACGTCGGTGGTCAGCGGCCAGGCCTCCACCGCTGACATCCGCACCGTCATGTAGCCCACCAGGAAGGAGCCAAAGATGAAGGTATCCGAGAGCAGGAAGATCCACATCATCGCCTTGCCCCAGTTCACCTTGAAGGCTTCGCGATCGTCAGACCAATCCTGGACAAAACCGGCCATGCCGGTCTTGGCGCCGCTTGGGTCGCTCATTGTGCTGTCCTCCGTTTCGGACTCAGGGCTCGATCTGAACCCCGCACAGGGCCGCCAGGGCCTTGTAGGTTTGCGGTGTGCTGGTCAGTAACGCAAACAACACCAACCACAACAGCAACAGGAAGTGCCAATAGCGCAGCAGCAGCGACAGGCCTTGCCGGGCCTGCTCGGGCGAGCCACGCCATAATTGCCAGCTACTGCGGGGCCAGAAGGCGAGACCAATCGCCAAATGGACGCCGTGCAGACCGGTCAAAAGATAGAAGAAACTGGCGGCCACGGTGCTGCGAACGCCGTAATCCCTCGCCTCGAACAGCTGCCACACCTGCAGCTGGCCATTGAGAAACAGCAAGGCGGTAACCGCACCGGCGATCATCAGCGCTTTAGCCAGCAACTCGGCCCGACCGATGCAGAGCCAGGCTACCTGCAGCAACACACTGCTGGCGATGAGGTAGCTGGTGTTGCGCCACAACACGCTGGTATCAAACAGCGGCTGCCAGGGCTTCTCCGTCAGCGGCTGCCAGTCGCCTAACTGAGTGCGCATGATCAGCGCCACCATGAACAGCAGGAACATGGAGCTGATCACCGCGATCAAAAACCACAGGCCGGTGCCGATGGCCCGCTGCCGTGAAGCCGCCCCGGTCGCGGTTTCGCCGCCGTCGAGCCAGGGCTTATTGGTCAGGGTTGAAAAGGCACTCATGATTTCTCCCCCCCGCCCTGCCAGTCACTGGTTTGCATCACAAAGTCCTGCTTGGCGCCGGGCACCGAGTAGTCATAGGCCCAGCGGTAGACCGTGGGTAGCTTCGGCCCCCAGTTGCCGTGTCCCGGCGGGGTCTCCGGGGTCGACCACTCCAAAGTGGTGGCCTCCCAGGGGTTGGGGCCGGACTCCTTGCCCTTGAGGTAGCTCCAGCCCAGGTTGAACAGGAACAGCAGCTGGGCGGCGGCCACCACCAGCGCCATCACGGTGATGAACTGGTTCAGCGTCACCGCTTCCGGCGGGATGAAGTCGTAGTTTTCGTAGGCGTAGTAGCGACGGGGTACGCCCAGCACGCCCAGGTAATGCATCGGGAAGTAGATGGCCCAGGTGCCGAGGAAGGTGATCCAGAAATGCAGCTGGCCCATGGTGTCGTTGAGCATCCGCCCGGTGATCTTGGGATACCAGTGGTAGATGGCACCGAAGATCACCAGGATGGGGGCCACCCCCATCACCATGTGGAAGTGGGCCACCACGAAGTAGGTGTCCGACAGCGGCAAGTCCACCACCACGTTGCCCAGGAACAGCCCGGTCATGCCGCCAAAGACGAAGGTGAGGATAAAGGCCAGGCAGAACAGCATCGGCACATTGAGGCGGATGTTGCCGCGCCACAGGGTCAGCACCCAGTTGTACACCTTGATGGCGGTGGGTACGGCGATGATCAGGGTAGACACGGCGAAGAAGAAGCCGAAGTAGGGATTCATGCCACTGACGTACATGTGGTGGGCCCAGACCACGAAGCTCAGCGCGCCGATACCGACGATGGCCCACACCATCTGGCGGTAGCCAAAGATGTTCTTGCGGGCGTGCACGCTGATCATGTCGGAGACAATACCAAAGGCGGGCAAGGCGACGATGTACACCTCCGGGTGGCCGAAGAACCAGAACAGGTGCTGGAACAGGATGGGGCTGCCGCCGGAGTACTCCAGGTTTTGTCCCAAGGAGATGATCTCCGGCATAAAGAAGCTGGTGCCCAGCAGCTTATCGAACAGCATCATCACCGCACTGACAAACAGCGCCGGGAAGGCCAGCAGCGCCAGCACGGTGGCGGTGAAGATCCCCCATACCGACAGTGGCATCCGCATCAGGGTCATGCCCCGGGTGCGGGCCTGCAGCACCGTGGTGACGTAGTTCAGGCCGCCCATGGTGGCGGCGACGATGAAGATCGCCAGCGACACCAGCATCAGCACAATGCCGCCATCGATCCCCGGGGTACCCGGCAGGATCGCCTGGGGTGGATAGAGGGTCCAGCCCGCACCGGAGGGGCCACCGGTGACGAAGAAGCTGGCCATCAGCACCACCACCGCCACGAAATAGAACCAGAAGCTGAGCATGTTGAGGAAGGGGAACACCATATCCCGGGCCCCCACCATCAGCGGGATCAGGTAGTTGCCAAAGCCGCCGAGAAACAGCGCCGTCAGCAGGTAGACCACCATGATCATGCCGTGCATGGTCACCGCCTGGTAGTACTCGCTGGGGTCAATCAGGTTGAAGGTATCGGGGAAGCCCAGTTGCAGTCGCATCACCCCGGACAGGAACAGCGCCACCAGGCCTACGGCGATGGCCGTCAGGGTGTACTGGATGGCGATGGTCTTGTGGTCCTGGCTGAAGATGTATTTCTGCCAGAAGCCCAGCTCATTGTGTTCGTGGTGATCATCGGCCATCAGGCCGTCGGCCCCATCCGGGTGGGTTGCGTCCATCTCCACATTGCTCATTGCTCTGCCCCCAGTTCGATCAGGTACTGAACCAGCACCTCCACCTCTTCATCGGTCAGTGGCACCACCGGCATCACCGGCGGATAGCCATGCACCATTTGTTCTGCCGGCGCGACGATGGCCAGTCGCAGGTATTCCGCGTCTGCCACCACCTCGCTGCCGTCTTTCAGTTTTCGGCTCGACCCGGCCAGCCCGCCCCAGGGGGGGCCGATCATCTTGTCGGTGCCGATGCTATGACACGCCAGGCAGCCCTTGGTCTGGGCCACCGTGGCGCCATCCAGTGGCTCTGCCGACACCGCGGCCACCGCCGGTGCTGCCGCCGCCTCGGTAGCGGCACTGTCGTCGCTGGCGCCGTCGTCAGGTGCGGCCTCGCCGCCGCCGGCCTCCTTGATATAGGCGATGATATCGGCGATCTGCTCATCACTGAGCTCGTAGGGGGGCATCACGTTGCCGTAGCCCTCGACGATCTCCGCCGCCGGCTCGCGGATCGCCCGGGCGATGTAGGCTTCATCGGCTGTGATCATCCGTCCGTCGGTCATCCGCTCCTCACGACCGTACAGGCCCTGCCAGCTGGGCCCCAGCGGACTGGCGGCAAAGCCATGACAGGCCAGGCAACCCTGCTCCTGGGACAGCACCTCGCCCCGCTGGGCGGCGGGTGACAGGCTGCTGCCCCCTTCCTGGCTTTCGGCAAAGGTGGGCTGAGAGGCGAGCCAGCTGTCGAACTCCTCGGTGCTGGCCACGGTGAGGCCACCGCGCATGTTGTAGTGCCCTACCCCGCAGTACTCGGCACAGAGGATCTCAAAATCGCCGGTACGTGTTGGGGTGAACCACATGGAGGTGACGATGCCGGGCACCGCATCAATCTTGTTGCGGATCTGCGGCACATAGAAGTCATGCAGCACATCGATGGAGCGCAGCTTGACGTTGATGGGCCGGTCGACCGGCAGGGTAAATTGGTTGGCGTTGATGACCCGGTCATCCAGACTGGCGGGGTCCTTGGGGTCGAGGCCGAAGGGGTTGGCGCTGCTGATCAGGCGGACACTGCTCTTGCCGAGGATGCCGTCGTCGCCGGGGAAGCGAAAGCCCCAGGTCCACTGCTTGGCCAGCACCTCCACCTCCATGGCGTCGTCCGGCACCGACACAATGTCGGAGTAGACCGCCAGGCCCGGTGCCAGCATCGCGATGATGCCCACCGAGGTGAGGCCGGTAAGCCACAGCTCCAGCTTCTTGTTTTCCGGCTCATAACTGGCTTGGCGATCGGGCCGGTAGCGAAACTTCACCACGGCATAAGCGGTGAACAGGATCACCGCGATGAAGACGACGCCGGTGACCACCAGGGTGATGCCGATGGTCAGGTCGATGTCGCCCCAGTTGGAGGCCAGTGCGGGCAGATCCCAAGGCCCGGCAAAGTGAAACCAGATCGAAAGTGCCAGGATCAACACCAGAACGATGGCGATGGTCATAGGCAACGTGTCTCCCACATGATGGGCCCCGTTACCGGGGTCCGTCCCTAAGAGTCATCCTAACCATACCGCTGGGCACACCAGGGAAGGACGGTGTAGATGGCAGGGTATCCCGGCGTATCGTCGTCTCAGGGTTGCTGCGAAGCCTCGGCTACGCGTGCGTGGATCCCATCGCGGTTCCGTCCGAACTGAGGCCCAACAAGGGGTTGGGATCTCATACCGCAGGATGATCAAACGCTTGGTGACGCTGCCATTTCACTACAAACAATAGGAACAGCAGCCAGGAATTGCCAAACCCGGTGGGGTAATAAGAGAAAAAGGCCGACAACAGAGCGTTGTCGGCCTTAATTGGAAGAACTACTGCCAGTGCTTGTTGCTAGCGCTTGCGGGTGTAGAGGGCGAAGGCCGGATGGCCTCGCAACTGATCCATGCTGCCACTGAGGCCAAACGTGTAGCCACACAGGGAGAAATTGCCCCGCATCGCCACATCAAACACCATGTCCGCGGTATCCAGCGGCGAGAAGTAGGCGTAATGCACGCCATCCTTCCACACCTCTACCTTCACCGGGCGGTATTCGGTGCCGTTGTTAAAGCGGGCCACACGGCAGCGACGCTCGCCCTGTGCCGTCAGCAGCGACCACAGCTCCCCTTCCGGCGCCATGTCACCGGGCCAGGCCACAATCAGGCCATCCTGGTTGAGCAGCAGCTCGTAGTTGTCCGGCATCGATACGCTGTGCTCGAAGCTCGGTGCCGCCAAAGGCTCAGCCACCACCGCGCTGTTGGCCTCTACTTCGGCACTGGGCAGGCCGCTGTACCAGCGGATCCCCACCAGGCTCAGCACCAGCACGGCGCTGACCGCAGCCAATGGCCGGGCATAACGAACCAGCAAAGGGCGCAGCTTGGCGGTCCACTGGCCCCAGTCGATCTTGACCGCAGCGCTGGGCTGCCAGTCGTCCTGCTGGGAGTCGTGGCTGTCGTAGGGGGTGTAATCCTGCTCACCGCTTTCGCCATCCAGCGAGGGCTCTACCCGGTAGTTGCGGCGGGGTTGCGCCGGTCGCGACATCGGCCCCTGGTAGCCCCAAACGCCCCCCTCGCGGGTCGACTGTCGGGTTTGGCTGGGCAACATGGAGAAGGCAACGATGCTGGCCATCACCGGGATCAGCAGCCACCAGCTCCAGTTGGCACCACCACTGGCGAACATCGCCAGACTGAACAGGCCCCAGGCAGCGGCGTTGATGGCCGCAGCGGCCACTGGCCGTTGAGCATCCAGCAAGCGGCGGCGACTGGCCAGGAAACCCAGGCCGGCACTGATCAGGCCCGACAGGCCGATCCACAGGCTGGCGCCAGCCATGCCGTGCAGCAGCACCGCCATCAAGAAAACCAGGCCCACCAGGGCCATTTGAATCACGCCATACCGTCCGGGCTTATCCCGCCCCTGGTGGCACAACAAGGAACGTGTCAGCGACACCAGCTACCCCCAAAAATCACACAAAACGTTAGCAGGTTATCCCAAATTCATGGCGAGCGTAATGGGCTTCAGTTCGGTTTCCCCGTCAATCCACCACTATTTGACCGAAGTCCGGATTCGGACTCGATTAAACCCAGCCTTCATCACCCGACAAATCGATAAAGCCCGGTCTGGAACCGGGCTTTGTGGGTTGCCGCGCCGTATCTTTCGAGGGGGCGACCGCAGGGCCAGGCATCTTTACCTGGCCGGGGAATTATTCGCCCGGCGTGGCGGGGCTCACAAACACCGGGGTCGACAGGGTTTGCCGGCTTACCTCGGCACCAATGTGACCCTGCTCATCCAGGGCAAAGCTCACCAGGCTGTCGCTGCGCTCATTGGCCACCACCAGCCAGCGGCCGGAATTGGTCAGGGTGAAGTCCCGCGGCCAGTCTCCTTCGGTGGCGCGGTGCTGAACCAGACGGGCCTGACCATCCTCAGCCAGTTGGAACAGCGCCAGGCTGTTGTGGCCCCGGTTGCTGACGTACAGCTTGTTGCCGGCACGTTTGATCGCCGCCGCCTGGCTGTGCTGGTCAAACTCCGCCGGCAAGGTGTCGAGTCGCTGTTGTGCCTGCAGCTGGCCGGACTCACTGTCCCGCGCCGCCACCACCAGGGTGTTGCTCAGCTCGTTGAGGATATAGAGGGTGTTGCCATCGTCGCTGAACACACCGTGGCGGGGACCATCCCCCGGCTGCAGCTTAAGCGCTTCGCTCACCTCGCCTTTCGGGTCCACCAGCAACACCTGATCAGTGCCCAGATCGATGCTGTAGAGGTGCTGCCCATCCGGACTCCAGCTCACCCAATGGGGGTGCGGCGCTTCCTGGCGGTCCGGGTTCGGCCCCTGCCCCGGATACTGGCTTAATGCCTGGGCCTGCCACTGGCCATTGTGCTGGTGAAACTGGGCGATACCACCGCCATAGTGGGCAAGGGCCAATCGATCGCCGTCGGGGTGCAACGCCAGGTGGCAGCCATAGCGTCCACCACTGTCCAGCTGCTGGGCCAGCGACAACCGCCCCTCCTCCCAACGGAACACACTGAGCTGTCCGGGGGCGGTCTCGTTAGCCGCCAGCACCAGCTCGTTGCCCTGCATCGCCAGGTAAGAGGGGTTGTTGCCCTTGGCCAGCAAACGCGGCTGTGACAGCTCGCCGCTTTGCTCATCCAGGGTCAGCTGGTAAATCCCCTCGCTGCTGCCCTTGGTATAGGTGCCCACCAGCAACGGCTGCTCTAACGCAGCCTGGGCCGCCATCGGGGTTGTCAGGCCTAACATCATGACTGCCCACCATTTACTTGTCATTCATCGCTCCCTGCGAGAAAAGTCGTTATCTATCCAAAGGATAATTCCACACTCTGAGCGCATTTCAACACTGGCATTGCAAAATGTAAACGCTTACATTGTAATCACAACTCATTAACTTGCGCCGTCAAACGACCGCCTGGAGTGTGCATGGACGCCAATCAATCGCGGGCTTGCCAGCCCCTGACCACCGGAGAAAAGCTCGGCTACGCCGCCGGAGATGTTGCCTCCAACATCTACTGGCGGGTGATCGATGTGTTTCTCTTTATCTTCTACACCGACGTGTTTGGCCTGCCCGCCGCCACGGTCGGCACCATGATGCTGGTGACCCGGCTGATCGACGCCTTCTCCGATCCCGCCATGGGCGCCCTGGCGGATCGCACCCGTACCCGCTTTGGCCGCTTCCGCCCCTACCTGGTCTGGGGGATCCTGCCCCTGGCCGGTGCCGGCGTATTGACCTTCACCGTGCCCGATCTTGGCGATGGCGGTAAGGTGCTGTGGGCCTACGGCACCTACATCGCCCTGATGCTGGCCTACACCTTTATCAATGTGCCCTATGGCGCGCTGATGGGGGTGATGTCCGGCGACAGTCAGCAACGCACCACCCTCACCGCCTTCCGCTTTATCGGTGCCTTCTCTGGCGGCTCCGCGGTGGCCTACTTCACCCCGGAGTTGGTGAACTGGTTCGGTCAGGGCGACGAAGCCTATGGCTGGCAAGCCACCCTGATGCTCTACGGTGGCATCGCCGCAGCGCTGTTCCTGGTCAGCTTCTTCACCACCCGGGAGCGGGTGCCGGCACCGCCGCAGTCCGACGCGGTCAGCCAGGATCTGCGGGATCTGCTAGCCAACCGCCCCTGGCTGGTGCTGTTTGCCCTGGCGATGGTGATCATGATGACCATCTCCCTGCGCGCTAGCAGCGGCACCTTTTACCTGAAGTACGTGGTGCAGCGGGAGGACCTGATCGGCAGCTTTACCCTGTGTTACATGCTGTCGCTGGCACTGGGGGCGGCGATCACCCCGCTGCTCACCCGCTTCTTCGACAAGCGCAAGTTGCTGATGGGTCTAATGGGCCTGGTCGCGCTGCTGTGCAGCCTGTTCTACCTGCTGCCGCCAGATGCCCTGGTGGCCACCTTTGTTCTGCACGGCTTGATCGGCCTGGCGTTGGGCCCCAAGTCACCGCTGGTGTTCTCCATGTACGCCGACACCGCTGATTACTCCCACTGGCGCACTGGCCGGCGGGCCACCGCCATGGTGTTCTCCGCCGCCGCCTTTGCCCAGAAACTCGGTGGCGCCGCCGCCGGTGCCACCATCGGTTACCTGCTGGCCAGCCTCGGCTACGAGGCCAACGTGGTGCAGTCCGACGCCTCCAGTGAGGGGATCCGCTGGCTGATGAGCCTGATCCCGGCGCTGTTTGCCGCCCTGTCGGCCTGGATCATCTATTTCTATCCGCTGGACTCCTCCACCCTGGAGCGGATCCAGACCCAACTGTTTCAACGGGAGCCGCAATCATGATCGAGTCGTCGGATCAGGCGGTCACCCTCACCTCCCCCACCGCGCTGCCTAAGGCGGGCAGCTTCCTGTGGAACCGCCGGATGCTGCTGCAGATCACTGCCCGAGGCTACGCCCAGGCCCAGGCGATGTGGCCGGATCCGGTCAAGTTCGCCACAGGCCCGGCCTGGGAGGGCAAAACCTTTATGCAGCCGGAGCAGAACTACTACGCCCACCATCCGGGCCGCTTTTTCTACCTGCAGGACAGGGATCGTGACGCGCTGTGCTCCCTGCCCTACGAGCCGGTGCGTGCCTCCTTTGCCTCGTTTCGCTTTCGCGCCGAGACCGACCGGGTCCAGTGGCAGCTGGGCTGGAAGGGGCTGGAGCTGAACCTGTCGGTGCAACTGCCGGAGGACGATCCGGTGGAGCTGTGGCAGCTGACCCTGCACAACCCCGGTAACGAGACCCGGCGACTCAAGCTGGTGCCTTACATCCCGCTGGGCTACCGCTCCTGGATGGCCCAGTCCGCCCAGTTTGACGAGACACTCAACGGCGTGCTCAGTGAGGCCACGGCGCCCTATCAGCGTTTGCAAGACTACCCGGACAGCCAGGCCCAGCCGGTCTACCGCTACCTGCTTGCAGACCAAGCCCCCAGCAGCTGGAGCGGCTGCCGAGTGGCATTTGAAGGCGAAGGCGGACTGCACAACCCCGATGCCCTGCGCCAGGCCCAGCTGGACAACCAGCCCGCTCGCTATGACGAACCCTTAGCGACGATGCAGTTTGAGCCGGTGCTGCCCCCCGGTGGCCGCGTCACACTGCGTTTTGCCATCGGCATGGCCAAACAGCGCGATGAGATAGAGACCCTCCGCCAGCGCTACCTGATGACGCCGGAAGGCTTTGAGCAAGCTCAAGCCGGGCTGCGTAACTACCTGAGCCCGGGTAAGGGCCGAGTCCAGGCGCAAAGCCCCGATCCCGAACTGGATCGCTTTAGCAACCTGTGGCTGCCGCGCCAGATCCATTACCACGTTGCGCTCAATCGCATGACCGGCGATCCCCAAACCCGCAACTACCTGCAGGACTGGATCGGCGCCAACACATTGACCGGCGGTGCCGATCCCCAGGTGTTGATCAATGCCCTGTCACAACAGCACGCCAGCGGCGAGATGCCCGACGGCATCCGCCTGCACGAGCAGGCCCAGCTGCAATACATCAACCAGGTACCCCACACCGATCACGGCATCTGGCTGCCGCTGGCGCTGAAGGCCTACCTGGATGAAAGCAACGATTACGCCCTGCTGGATCAGGACTGCCCCTTCGCCGATGGCAGCCACGCCACGGTGGCGGAACACCTGGACCGGGCGATGCAGTATCACCTGGCCCAACGAGACGAGCGTGGCCTGTGTTACATCCAACAGGGGGACTGGTGCGATCCGATGAACATGGTGGGCCACAAGGGCAAAGGGGTATCCGGCTGGCTGACCCTGGCACTGGCCTATGCCCTGCGCCAGTGGGCCGAGATCCTGGCGGCCTGGCCGCAGCCGGCCCGGGCTGAGCACTACCAGCACCTGGCCGATCAGCTCAACCAGGTGGCCAATGCCCAGCTGTGGGATGGCCACTGGTACGCCCGCGGCATCAACGATGAGGGCCACGCCTTTGGGGTGGCCAGCAACCATGAAGGTCGGATCTACCTCAACCCGCAAAGCTGGGCACTGCTTAGCGGTGCGCCGGACCCTCACCAGGCCCAGCGCCTGTTGGCCTCGGTGGATGAACAGCTTGGCACCCCCTACGGCGTGCAGATGCTGGCCCCGGCCTACACCGGAATGAACGAGGGGATCGGCCGACTCACCCAGAAGTATCCCGGTACCGGCGAGAACGGCTCCATCTATAACCACGCCGCGATGTTCTGGGTCTACGCCCTGTACCAGCAGCGAATGGGCGATCAGGCGTTTAGCCGACTGCGTGAACTTCTGCCCGGCACCGAGCCCGAAACGGCCCAGCGCCATGGTCAGTTGCCGCTGTTCCTGCCCAACTACTACCGCGGTGCCTTCAGCCAGTACCCGGACAGCGCCGGCCGTTCCAGCGGCCTGTTCCAGACTGGCACCGCCGCCTGGTATGGCCGCATCCTGATGGAGCAGCTCTATGGCCTGCGCGGCGAACGACAGGGCCTGCGCATCGATCCCCAGCTGCCCAGCCACTGGCCGGAAGCCCGGGTAACCCGTGATTTTCGCGGGGCCATCATCGAGGTGCACTACCGCCGCGACCCCCACTGCGAGGCGATGCGGGTTTGCTACCTGGGCCAGGCGCTGCAAGACAACCTGCTGCAGGCGATCCAACCCGGCAGCCACTACCCACTGGAGGTGGTCCTACCCGAGGCGGGTTAACGAACAGTCCCGCGGCTTGCGGCAGAAACAGCAAAGGGGCCAATTGGCCCCTTTGTTTTTCAATCAACGTGCTAAGTGCGACAGTGCTGACGGTCAGCATCGCAACAAAACAGCTAGTCCTCTCTTATCTGCACCGTGAAGGTTGGTACCGGCACCACCACCGACTGCACCGCCTTATGCAACCACACCAGCTCGTGCTTGAAGCTGCCGTCGGGGGAGAAATAGCACAGTTCCAGCTCGAACTGACCATCCTGGTAGCTGCTGGTGACGATCTCCACCGCCACCTCCGGGTGATCGACGTAGGCCCCCAGGGCATGCTCTACCGCATCGACCAGTTGCTCTTCCAGCTCAAAGCTGACATCGATCCGCATCAGCGAAAAGGGGGCGGGCTCCTTGCCCAGGTACTTATCGTTCATCGCAATCAAACGCTCATTCCGGTTTTCCCTAGTGTACTGAAGCCCAGCGATTGGCCAAGGGCAAAACGGACAAAGCCTGAGCATTCGCACCCACTTTTGCCCACATCGGCAGCGAGCGCCGAGAGCCCGCTCCACTGATACAGATTGGACCGACAGCTCAAAACAAGACTTGTAGCCCCTGTCATCAGGAGGCGAGCGTTACCGAGCCTCAATGGCGACAATATGGAAAACAACGGTTAACAACCCCGAACGATAGCGTGATAGAGATCACCACAATTATTCGATGTCGCCGTACAATCAGCTCATCGGCCAGTAACTGATAATCACTACCATGCATGAACATTCGCTAGCGCGCTGGCAGCACCAGCACAATTTTGCCGAGGATCAGCGCCAGAGAAAGCACGAGCGACGAACGCTCTACGCCGTTCTGATCACCGCGACCATGATGATCATTGAGATAACCACGGGTTACCTCACCGGCTCCATGGCGTTATTGGCCGACGGCTGGCACATGGGCACCCATGTTGCGGCATTTGGTTTGACGCTGTTTGCCTACCGCTTTGCCAAGAGGGCGGCAACCAACCCGCTCTACAGCTTCGGCTCCGGTAAGGTCAATATGCTGGCTGGCTTCACCAGTGCCGTGGTGTTGATCCTGGTCGCTCTGCTGATGGCGCTGGAATCAATCTGGCGGCTGGTGGAACCGGTGGCCATCGATTACGACAACGCCTTGATGGTAGCGGTGATCGGCCTGGTAGTGAACCTTGTGTGTGCGGTGTTGCTGCACCAGGGCGATGATCATCACCATCACCACGGGCATGGGCATGGGCATGGGCATGGGCATGGGCATGGGCATGGGCATCACGACCACGGTCATCACAGCCATGACCACAACCTCTACGCCGCCTACCTCCATGTGATTGCCGATGCGCTCACCTCGGTTACCGCCATCATCGCCCTAGTGGCCGCCCGTCACTTCGACTTGCCGGGGCTGGATCCCATCATGGGGATCGTCGGCGCGGTGATCATCACCCGCTGGGGTTGGGGTCTGATCAAGCAGACCTACCCCACCCTGCTGGATCGCTGCCCCGAGGCAGCGCTGGCCCAACAGGTGCAAAGCAAAATCGAGGCGGACAGCGACAACAAGGTGGTGGACCTGCACCTTTGGCAGATCTCTGGTCACCACTGCGCTGCTATCGTCAGCCTGGTCACCCATGAACCCAGAGATCCGGCACACTACAAGCAGCTACTGTCTGACTTGCCCCGCTTGGCTCACATCACCGTGGAAGTGCACCACTGCGACCAGCAACACTTAGATCAGCACGAATATGAGCAAGCACAACTGCCTTCCACCTAGACATTGAACTCACCCATCACAGAGCCCCCAGCCTGGCTGGGGGCTCTTTCTTTTGCCCGGCATTACAGTGCCAACCGGGAGCTTGTCAAGCCAATGACGGCGACATTTTTTCCACTCTTTTGGCCACTTTTTCACCATTGTTGGCTTGACTCCACACCGGCTCAATTTTCACTGGCATCCGGACAGGTGAACCGCTAACATTGCGCGCCGTTTCCGGAGGTCAGTCCGGGCAGTGCGGAACTGAGTGCTTGAGGATAAATAATGAGAAAACAGCAGTTTGAACTCGTTGCGGTAGAAGGCAACATTGGTGTCGGCAAATCCACCCTGGTGCCGAAGCTGGTTGAGCATCTCAACAGCATCGATGAGCGCCCCTGGAAGATGATCCTGGAAGACGTGGACACCAACCCGGAGTTCAAGCGTCTGCTGGCCGAGTTCACTCAGGACCCCACCAAGCGCATCAACTTCCAGCGCTTCATCACCAACCATCGCGCCAGCCTGTGCGCCGATCTGGACCCCAGCTACAACTACGTGCTGGAGCGCTCCCTGTACTCTGATCTGGTGTTCTGCCAGGCCAACCTGCAGGAAGCCTGCCGTCCCGATGGTGAAGACCTGACCTACTACTACGACATCTGGGACAAGCTGGACGCCTACCCCAAGGTCACCTCCGTGCTGTACCTCAAGTCCAGCCCGCAGATCGCCTACCAGCGTATGCTCAGCCGTGCCCGTGCCGCCGAGAACGGCACCCCGTACGAGTACATCAAGCTGATCTCCGACTGTCACGATGCCTTCTTGCCGCACATCTGTAACCGCAAGGACACCATGCTGCTGACCGAGCAGTGGGACAACTTCGGTGACTCCGAGCGTCTGGCACGTCGGGTTAAGCACCGCCTGTAACCAGCGCGCTTAGCATCAGACAGCAAAAAAGGCAGCCCAAGGGCTGCCTTTTTTGATCGCCTCGCTGGCACCAATGCTGAACTCAAAACCTTTGTCGCGTTGGCGACAGCAACCAAAGGGGCGGCTCGCCCCCTTGGAACCCCCTTTGCCTCCAATCGGCGCTTAATTTTCGCTACAACGTTATTGCCTAGTGGCATAGACCAGAGTCGACATCCCTGTCTCCGCTGGTCATTCGGGCCATCCTGGCCCTCAGCCTTGGCAATCCCGCTTCCGCTCAGGCACCTCAAAGTCGGCTTAAAGCTGTTGGGGCATAGAGTCCAGTTAGGATACTTAACTTGCAGTGTCACAAAGGGAGCCTATTGAACAGTGCCAAACTACAAAATTAAGTGCTTTCGCTTGGCTTGATCTTATCAGCGCTGTTGCTGGTAGGCCTGCAGGGTGTTGCGCAACAGGCAGGCGATGGTCATCGGCCCGACCCCACCGGGTACCGGCGTAATCGCTGAGGCGATGCTCGCCACCGCGGCGTAGTCTACATCCCCCACCAGCTTGGCCTTGCCGTCGCGCTCTACCCGGTTAATGCCCACATCCAGCACCACCGCACCGGGCTTGACCCAGTCGGCGCCGACCATCTCGGCACGGCCCACCGCCACGATCAGGATATCGGCCTGACGGCACACCGCTTCGATATCCTGGGTGCGGGAGTGGACGATGGTGACGGTACAGTGCTGCTGCAGAGTCAGCAGCGCCGCCGGTTTACCAACGATGTTGGAGCGCCCGACTACCACCACGTGCTTGCCCTTAAGGCTGTCCCCCAGGGTGTGCTTGAGCATCAACAGGCAACCCAGCGGGGTGCAAGGCACCAGCACGCTCTCATCGCCTGCCAGCAGCCGCCCCATGTTCTCGGGGTGGAAGCCATCGACGTCCTTGGCCGGGTCAATGGCGGCGATCACCTTCTGCTCGTCGATCTGCGCCGGCAGCGGCAGTTGCACCAGGATCCCGTGGATCGCCGGATCGGCGTTCATCTTTGCCAGTAACTCCAGCAGTGTCGCTTCCGAGGTGTCCGCCGCCAAGCGATGCTCGACACTGCGAATGCCGGTGGCCTCACACTGTCGCAATTTGTTGCGCACGTACACCTGACTGGCCGGGTCTTCCCCCACCAGCACCACCGCCAAACAGGGTGTCGCCAGGCCCTGGGCCTGGATCTCGCTCACCGACGCCGTCACCTCGGCCAGTACCTCGGCAGACAGCGCCTTGCCGTCGATCACCTTCGCGTTCATATCCCTGTTTTCTCCTTGCTTCGCTGACCCAAAGGGGCCGTGGTTCGGTTCGGGCGACACGGTGCTGTCGTTGATTACGGCAGCCGGCAGCGCAGCCCCTAACGATAGCGAGCTTCGCCCATCCGTGTCCGCCCGGATCTTTCTGCAGATTACCCGAGCTAAAGGCTAACGTACTGTTTTCATTCACTGTTACACTCTGGAAACGTGACCGAGATCGCGCTGTGCTATTATCGACCTCCGCTTACCCTCAGGAACCCCAATGACGCTGTTTCACCACCTCCGATGGTTCTTCCGGCAACACATCGGTACCTATCTACTGGCCCTGGCAATGCTGTTGATTGTGGCACTGCTCAACATCAGTGTCCCTTATCTGATAGGCCAAGTGATGGATGGGCTGATTGAAGACCCCCAGGCCTTTGGCTGGGACCAGGGCTTCCTGCCGATGCTGCTGGGGATCGGGGTGGCGCTCTACCTGCTGCGCTTTGGCTGGCGGGTGGTGCTGTTTGGTGCCTCCTACCGCCTCGGTGGCGAACTGCGGCTGCGTTTCTATCGACGTCTGACCGGTCAGGGTCAGGCGTTTTTCTCTTCCCACTCCACCGGCGATCTGATGGCCCGTGCCACCAACGACGTCGACGCGGTGGAGATGGCCGCCGGCGAAGGGATCCTGTCCGGCTTCGACGGCCTGCTCACCTTCGCCCTGATCCTGTTGATGATGCTGACCCTGATCGACTGGCGCCTGACCCTGGTGGCACTGCTGCCCTTCCCTTTTATGGGGCTGGCGTTCTACCGCATCTCCCGCCGCCTGCATCGTCACTTTCACCAGTCGCTGGAGCGCTTCTCCGAACTGAATGAAACCACCCAGCAAGCGATTGCCGGGATCCGCCTGGTCAAGGCGATGGGCCGGGAAACGGTCGAGAGCCGCCAGTTTGATCGCATCACCGATCAGGCCGCCGACAAGACCTACCAGGTGGCCAAGAGTGAGGCGATGTACGACCCGGCAATCTTCATCAGTCTGGCTCTGGCCACCGCCCTGACCCTGGGCTTTGGCACCGTGCTGATCCAGGCTGGAGAACTGACCATCGGCCAGCTCACCGCCTTCTCGCTCTACCTGGGCCAGCTGATCTGGCCGATGTTTGCCTTTGGCTGGCTGCTCAACATCGTCGAGCGCGGCAGCGCTGCCATCAAGCGCCTTAACAGTCTGCTGGAGACCCCGGACAGCGTCGCTGACCAGGGCACCCACACCCGCCAGGGCAGCGATCTGGCCCTGCACAACCTGAGCTTCACCTACCCGGAGGACCAGCAACCCGCCCTGTCCGGATTGGACCTGTCCCTGCCCGAGAGCAAGACCATCGGCATCGCCGGGCCCACCGGTGCCGGCAAGACCACCCTGGTCCGCCTGCTGCTGCGCCAATTCGATTGCGGCGACGCCATCACCCTGCAGGGACGGCCGCTGTCCGACTACCCGCTGTCACAGCTGCGCAGTGCCTACGCCCTGGTGCCCCAGGATCCCTTCCTGTTCAGCACCACCATCGCGGAGAACATCGCCCTGGCAGAGCCGGAGGCGGATCAGAGTCGCATCGGCCAGGCCGCAGCATTGGCGGCGGTAGAGCAGGACATCCTGCGCTTTCCCGAGGGCTACCAAACCATGGTGGGGGAACGGGGGGTGACCCTGTCCGGTGGCCAGCGCCAGCGCATCGCCATTGCCCGGGCGCTACTGAGCGAGGCACCGATCCTGATCCTCGACGACGCCCTCTCCGCGGTGGACATGGAGACCGAACGCCAGATCCTCGATGCCCTGGCCAAGCACCGACCGCAGCAAAGCCGGATCATCATCAGCCATCGCTTGAGCGCGCTGAAAGACGCCGATGAGATCCTGGTACTGAACCATGGCCAGATCGCCGAACGGGGTCGCCACGCAGATCTGGTTCAGAGCGATGGCTGGTACAGCCGGATGTGGACCTACCAACAGATGGAAGCGGAGCTTAAGGATGTCAGCTAAGTCCCGGGGAACCTTTAAGATGCTCAGCCGCTACATCGTCGCGGACAAGGCCCTGCTGGCCAAGGCGCTGGCGCTGTTGCTGGTGGGCACCGCGCTGGATGTGGTGGGCCCGCTGCTGGCCAAGATCTACATCGACGATTACCTAATGCAGGGGGTGATGGAGCCAACGCCGCTGATCACCCTGCTGCTGATCTACCTGGCCTGTCAGCTCGGCGCCGCCGGTCTGCGTTTTATCCAGGCGCTAAGCTTCACCGAGATGGCGCTCAACGCGGTGCAGGATATCCGCAAGCGCGCCTTTGCCCGGGTGATCCGCCTGCCGATGAGCTATTTCGACCACGCCCGTACCGGCCAGCTGGTCAGCCGCATCACCAACGACACCGAAGCGATTAAGGATCTCTACGTCCAGTTCCTCTCCAATGTGCTGGGTAACGTGGTGATGCTGGTGGGGATCCTGATCGCCATGGCCCTGCTGGACCCGACCCTGATGCTGATCGCCCTGGGACTGGTGCCCGCGGTGGTGGGGATCATCTACCTCTACCAGAAGCTCAGCGGCCCGGCGGTGGCCCACAGCCGTGAGCTGCGCTCCGACATCAACGCCAACATCAACGAGTCCATCGGCGGCATGGCGGTGATCCAGGCCAGCAACCAGAGCGAGCGATTCCTCGGCAGCTTCGGTGCGGTCAACCAGGAGTATTACCGGGCGCGAATGCGCACCATCCGCGCCAGTGGTGCGCTGCTGCGCCCGGCCATCGATCTGCTCTCCATCCTCACCATCCTGGGTCTGCTCACCCTGTTCGGCCAGCAAGTGGTGGCGGGCGTGGCCGAGGTCGGCGTGCTGTACGCCTTCTTAAGCTACATGGGTCGCTTCACCGAGCCGCTGGCGGAGATCACCCAGCGCTTTAACCTCTACCAGCAGGCGATGGTGGCCGGTGACCGGGTTGCCACCCTGCTGCAGGAGGAGGAACAGCACTACGGCGACAGCCCCCGTCAGCTGGAGGATGGCACCATCCGCCTGAATAAGCTGAGCTTTGCCTACCAGGCCGATAAGCCGGTATTGCACCAGTTGGAGCTGGCGATCCCCGACGGCGGCTTCTACGCCATCGTCGGCCACACTGGCTCCGGTAAAAGTACCCTGCTCTCGCTGTTGCTGGACTTCTACCCGGCCCAGCGCGGCCAGATTGAGCTCGGCGGCAGCGACATCAATGATCTGTGCCAGCAGGCGCTGCGCCAGGGCATTGGCCTGATCCCCCAGGAGCCCTTTATCCTGGCGGACACCGTGTTCAACAACATCGACATGGGACGGGGTCTGAGCCAGGAGCAGGTGGAGCAGGCCGCCCACAAGGCCCACCTGCACCAGGCCATCACCGGCTTGCCCAACGGCTACCAGACCGAGCTGGGGGAAGGCGGGCTGCGTCTCTCCACCGGCCAGCGCCAACAACTGGTGATCGCCCGGGCCCTTGCGGCCCAGCCAAAGATCCTGTTGCTGGATGAGGCCACCGCCAACATCGACAGCGAAACCGAGCAGGTGGTGCAGCAGGCCCTGGCCGAGCTGCAGGGTAAGGTCACCCTGATTGCCGTGGCACACCGGCTCTCCACCATCAAGCAGGCAGATCAGATCGTACTGCTGGCCCAGGGGCGGATCAGCGAGCAGGGCACCCACGCCGAGCTGATGGCACTGGAGGGCGGCACCTACCAGGCGATGTATCGACTGCAGCAGCAAGCGGCCCGGGTCGAGGCACTAGAGGAGCAGTAATCCTGCCCCAAAGGGCTATCACCCTCCAACGAAAACAGGCGCCCTTGGGCGCCTGTTTTTATGGGTCAAACCGAGTTTGTGGGGCGCCTCTTTGCCAGGTGGCCGTGTGCCTCACATCTTGAACTGGTTGATCTCCTGGTTCAGCTGCACCGACAATCGGGAGAGATCTTCGGTCGCAGCGGCGATCTGCTTGGCGGACATGCCGGTCTGCTCCGATTGTGCCTTGATCTCCTCGGTACGCTGACTCACCTCGCCAACCGTCACGCTCTGCTGCTCCGCGGCGGTGGCGATCTGGGTGGTCATCTGGGTGATCTGCTGCACCGAGTCCTTGATCTCCGCCAGGGCGCTTCGCATCGCCATGGTCTCCTCGACGATCAGCGAGGCCTGGCTCTGGCCCGCCTGCATGCTCTGGGCCGACTCCCGGGCACTGCCCTGAACCGACAGGATCATCTTCTCGATCTCGGCGGTGGAGTTCTGGGTATTGTGGGCCAGCGAGCGCACCTCGTCCGCCACCACGGCAAAGCCTCGGCCCTGCTCGCCCGCCCGGGCCGCCTCGATGGCGGCGTTGAGCGCCAACAGGTTGGTTTGGTCAGCGATACCGCGGATCACATCGAGGATGGTGGAGATCCGCTCCGCCTCCTCCGCCAGCGAAACGATGGTGGCGGCGGAGCTGGTCATGGTTTCGGACAGGTCCTGGATGCGGTTGGCGGTGGTCTCCACCTTGGCATTGCCCTGCTCCACCAGCACACTGGCGTTATTGGCATAGGACGCCGCCTCCACCGTGTTGCTGGCCACCTCTTGCGCTGTGGTGCGCAGCTGATCAATCGCCACCGCCACCTGATCGGTGGAGCGGTGTTGCTGGGACACGCTCTGGCTGGTTTGCTCGGCGATGGCCGCCAGCTCCTCCGAGGCGGCCGCCTGCGAGGTGGCCGACTGGGCAGTGCGGGCAATCATCTCCCGCAGCCGCTCCGTCATGTCCCGGGTCGCAGCGTAGATCCCACTGCCACGCTCATCCAGGGCGACGGTGAGATCGCCATCCGCCACCCGGCGGGTGATCTGGGCCAGGGCCACCGGCTCACCGCCCACCTGCTGGCTGATCTGGCGCATGATCAAGCCGCCAAACAGGCTAACAATCAGGACAGAGAGCAGCGCACCACCGATGGAGAACAGTATGGTCTGCCGGGCGATGGACTCCGCCTCCGAGGTGCGCACACCAATCAGCTTGCGCTCCACCTCGATAAACTCGGCGATCTTGACCCGGATGTTGTCCATCTGGTTCTTACCCAGGTAGATGTTAGTGTTGCTGGCAAAGCCATTGAGGCTGATCTGGTCGCCCTGGGCATTACGCCGGGCGGCGATCTTCACCTCCGCCGCCTGCTCAACCCAGCGCTGCTTCAGCAACCCCAAGTCGTTCAGTCGCGCCACCTGGGGCGGGTTGTCACTGACCGTGGTTTTCAGCGCCGACAGGGTCTTATCAAACAGGGCATGACCGGAACAGTAGGGCTCAAGAAAGGCTTCCTCCCCCGCCACCAGGTAACCGCGCATCCCGGTTTCCATATCGATCATGGCGATCTGCAGGTTCCTGCCTTCGCCGATCACCTTATGGGTATGGTCGACCCATTGGTTGGCGGTAAGCAGGGCATTGAGGCTGGTGTATACGGCGAGGGTGATGCTGAGGATGGCGACAACGGGGATGGCAAACCCCAACAGGAGCTTGGTCCTTAACTTCATACTGTTCATGCGTTCTGACTTCCTTGAACTGCCAACAGGCAGGTTAAAAAAACGGTTCCCCGAACCATCGGATGGCACCACCGGGATGCGTTTTATACATCCCGCCATGCGCGCAACACTTGCGTTACACACTCTACATTTTTCAGTCACAAATCACAGGCTTATTTGGAAGCTGCCGGTTTAACTGGCGACAGCGTGTACAACCCGGCGGCAGCGGGCTTTGGCGCGCCACTGAGCGACCCTGTCGATGCGGCCCACTCCCCGTTCGCCGGCACGGCGCTTTGACGCCTTGTTCTGGCGATAACCGGTGCTGGCCTAACCCCTTATCGCTGCCCTGTGCTATCCTCGCCGGCCAAGAATCCCTGTCACTGCCCCTTGCATGTCCCTGATCCATAGACCCATTGACCTGAATGCCCTGCAACTGCCCACGGAACTGCCCTGCGCCCTGGCGCTGTTCGCGCCGCTGGCCGCGCTGCCCTGGTCGATGCTATTGGACTCCGCCGGCGAAGGGGCGGCAGCACCCCACCCGGATGCGGGTTATGACATCCTGGTGGCAGATCCCATCGCCACCCTGGTGACCCGGGGTGAAGAGACCCAGGTGACCCATCAAGGCCAGAGCCAGTACCGCTTTGAGGATCCCCTCGAGCTGTTGGCGCAAACCCAGCAAGCGCTGCTGGGCCCACTGGACAGGGACGGGTCACAGCTGCCCTTCACCGGTGGCGCCATGGGCCATTTCAGCTACGACCTGGGCCGCCGCTTTGAGCGTCTGCCACAGCAGGCGGAGGACGACATCGCCCTGCCGGAGATGGCGGTAGGGCTCTATGACTGGGCGTTGCTGGTGGACCGGCGCAAACAGGGGCAAGCGGACGCGGTATCCCTGCTGGTGCGGGGTGATGAAGCCCAGTGGCAGGCCCGCTGGCAGTGGCTGCAACAGCAGCGTGTCACCGAAGCAGAGCCGTTTCAGCGCCAGGGTCAATGGCAACATCAGCTAACCGAGGCCCAGTACCTCGAACGCTTCGACCGGGTACAGGCCTATCTTCGCAGCGGCGACTGCTACCAGATCAACCTGACCCAACGCTTCTCCAGTGCCTACCAGGGCGACGAGTGGCAGGCCTACCTGGCGCTGCGCTGTGAGAATGCCGCCCCCTTCTCCGCCTTTATCCGCTTGCCGGAGGCAGCCCTGCTGTCGCTGTCGCCGGAGCGCTTTATCCAGGTGAAGGGCCGGCAGGTACAAACCAAGCCGATCAAGGGCACCCGGCCACGCCATGCCGATCCCGCCAAGGACGTTGAAGCCGCCCGGGCGCTGGCCCGCTCCGATAAGGATCGGGCCGAGAACCTGATGATCGTGGATCTGCTGCGCAACGATCTGGGCCGGATGGCGGCCCCCGGCAGCGTGCAGGTGCCGCACCTGTTCGCCATCGAGAGCTTCCCGGCGGTGCATCACCTGGTCTCCACCGTCACCAGTGAGCTGGCCGAGGGCGCTAGCGCCCTGGATCTGCTGCGCGCTGCCTTCCCCGGTGGCTCCATCACCGGCGCCCCGAAGATCCGCGCCATGGAGATCATCGAGGAGCTGGAGCCCCATCGCCGCAGCCTCTACTGCGGCAGCATCGGCTACCTCAGCCAGAACGGCACCATGGACACCTCCATTACCATTCGCACCCTGGTGGCAAAGTCCGGCTGGATCCACTGCTGGGCCGGCGGTGGCATCGTCGCCGACTCCGTCGGTACCGCCGAGTACCAGGAGTGTTTCGACAAGCTCAGCCGCATCCTGCCGCTGCTGTAGCCCCAGCCCTCCACCAAGTTCATCACCGGCCGAAGCCTTTGGTCTGTTTGCCGGTCTGCTTTCGTAGAGAGTCACATCCCGGCCCAAGCCTGATACCATGAACTGGACTGGGCGGGATGCCCATTGACGCGATGAAAGGAGATCCCCGTGCAAAACCCACTGCGTGGCGCCCTGGCCGCCCTGCTGCTCACCCCGCTGATGCTGGCTGCCGAGCCAGCCCCCGATTTCGCCATCACCGAGCTCGACACCACGGTGCATGAGCTGTCCCAAGAGCGGTTGGTATACCTGGATTTCTGGGCCAGCTGGTGCGGTCCGTGCCGACACAGTTTCCCCTTTATGAATGAGCTCAAGGCCAAGTTCGAGGACAAGGGGCTGACCGTGGTGGCGGTGAACGTCGACGTCGAACCGGCGGACGCCGAACCCTTCCTGGCCAAGTACCCGGCGGATTTCACCCTGCACTACGACCCGGAAGGGGCCATTGCCGAGGCTTACGCGGTGCCGGGCATGCCCACCAGCTATCTGATCCGTAACGGTGAGATCCTCGAGCGCCACATCGGCTTTCGCAAAAGCCAAACCCAGGCGCTGTTTGATGAGATTGAGGGCTACCTGCCCTGAAAAGGAGCTGGCCTATGACGATTTGGCGTGCCATCACCCTGTCGGGATTGCTGGTGGTGACTACTGGCTGCAGCAGCTTAGGGGTAGAGCCCTGGGAGCGGGCCAGGCTGTCGGACCCGCGAATGGCGCTGGAGGCGGACGCCCTGGATAAGGGCTTTGATGATCATATCTACTTCAGCAAAGAGGCCAGTACCGGCGGTCGTGGCAGTGCCGGTGGGGGCTGCGGGTGCAACTAAAGCCGCAGCTGGGCAACATCAGTGCGGCACTGGCCGCCGCCAGCTCGGCGCTGGTCAGCCCCGCTGGGCAAGCGGGCTTGTCCGACTGGTTTGAGGATCTGTCCCAATGGCAGGTCAACACCGCCCTGCTCTACTACGGCGAAGATGGTGACCGGGTCACCGCCTGGGAGGGCACGGTGCAGGCCCAGCGCACCAATGGCGACCAGCAAACCCTGAGCCTGGCTGCCACCCTCGACAGCCTCACCGGCGCCTCGGCCACCGGGGCGGTACCGCAAGACCAGGTGCAAACCTTCACCCGTCCCTCCGGCAACGGCGAATACCAGGTGGCACCGGGTCAGACCCCGCTGGATGACACCTTCAAGGACACCCGCTTGCAGCTCAATATCGGCTGGGCCGAGCCCATCAGCATAGAGTGGGAATATGACCTGGGCGGCCATCTCTCCAAGGAGTACGACTACCTCTCCCTCGGCCTGTATGGCGGCGCTACCCGCTATTTTGATCGCAACAACACCGCGCTTCGCTTTGGAGCCAGTGTGTTCTACGACACCATCGAACCCGAGGGCGACATCCCGGTGCCCTTCAGTGCCATGGCGCTGCGGGCGGATTACGACAGCGAAGAGGCGTTTCGCCAGGCCTTTGACCAGACCCGCGGGGCCGGCAGCGACACCAAGACCACCGCGGAGCTAACCCTGGGCCTGACCCAGGTGATCAACCCGGCACTGGTGATGCAACTGAACTACAGCTATGCCCAAGTCTCTGGCTACCAGACCGATCCCTTCAAGTTTGTCAGCGAGATCGACGACACCGGTACCGCCTTGGTGCAGCGCTACGAGCGTCGCCCGGACCGGCGCAGCAAACACGCCCTGTTTGCCCAGGCCAAGGCGCACCTCAGTGAGCGTCTCGGTGGCCCGGTGCTGGATGCCAGCTACCGCTTTATGACCGACGACTGGGGCATCGACTCCCACACCCTGGATCTGCGCTACAACCTGCGCCTGGCCAACGGCCACTTTATCGAGCCGCAACTGCGCCTCTACCGCCAGACCGCCGCCGAGTTTTACCGCCCCTTCCTGCGCCGTGGTGAGCCTTTGCCAGACTACGCCAGCGCCGATTACCGCCTGGCGGACATGGACACCTACACCCTGGGGCTCAAGTACGGCATCCCGTTGAGCCAACAGCGCCAGGCAGATATCCGGGTGGCCTACTATCGCCAGCAGCCCAGTGGCCCCGGCGGGCCGGGCCAGCTCCAGTCACTGGAGCTCTATCCCGCGCTCAGTGCCTGGATTGTTCAGCTCAGCTACCGGTTCTGACATGACAGACAGGATCAGCGCCCTTGTGCTTACCCAGCACGCCAACCACTTCGTCGGCCGCTTCCAGGCGATGGCCAGCCCCTGCGAATTGCTGATGGATACCCGGGATCCGGCGCTGGCCAAATCCCTGTTAACCCTGGCCGCTCAACACACCTGGGCGTTCGAGGCCAAGTTCAGCCGCTACCGCGACGACAGCCTGTGCCAGCAAATCAACCAAAGCCGGGGCCGGCCAGTGGCGATCGATGCCGAAGCCTACCGGCTGCTGAGCTTTGCTGATCGCTGTTACCAGCTCAGTGACGGCCTGTTTGACCTGACCTCCGGCGTGCTGCGCCGAATCTGGCGCTTTGAGCCCGGCGCGATGCCACCAAGCCAAGCCGAGATTTCGAAATGCCTGAGCCGGATCGGCTGGCACAGAGTTCGATTCAACCAGCAACAGGTGGTGCTGCCGGATGGCATGGAGCTGGATTTTGGCGGCATCGGCAAGGAGTACGCGGTGGATCGCTGCGCGGCCCTGCTGGCCCAGCGCTCCCCCACCACCCCGGTGCTGGTTAACTTCGGCGGTGACATCGCCCTATCCCGGCCCCGGGGAAACCCCTGGCAGATCGGCATTGCCGACACTCCGGCAATCACATCAGAGCTGCCCGGCCCCATCGCCTTGGCTCAGGGGGCCCTGGCCACCAGTGGCGACACCCACCGTTGCCTGGTACACAACGGCATCCGCTACAGCCACATCCTCAACCCTAAGACCGGCTGGGCCACCCATGGCGGGCCGCGTCAGCTCACCGTGGCGGGAGACAGCTGCCTGCACGCCGGTCTGCTCGCTACCCTGGCGTTGCTGCACGGCGACCAGGCCGAGGCCTTTATCCGCCAGCAGGACGTGGATTACTGGGTCACTCCCTAGGGCGACAGCGGGATAATGCGCCGGCCTAGCCTCGGTGAAATGGCATAAAAGCCAAAGAACACAAAGTGCTACAATCTAGCCTTGGTGTTCAGCTGGGTGTGGGAGGACAAGGGTTCGGTGTCAAAGGTTGTGGTAAGACAGGAAGAGTCGCTGTCGCTGAAGGTCCTGCACCAGTTGAAGAACGGCGATGATCGCCGGCTTGATCTCTACTTCATGCTACCCAAGGACATGGGGGTCAACCCGCAGAGCCTGGAGGCCGGCGAATATTGCCATAGCTCGGTGGTCGGGCGCCGCTCCTACTACTCCTCGGGGCTGCACCTGCCGCTGGTGCAGGGCCGCTTTGTCAGCCTCAACAAGCGCACGGTTCAGGAGTTTCGCCTCTACCTCAACCTGTTTGCCTACCAGTTTGCCATCGCCATCGAGACCGACAGCAAGGAACTGGCGCAGCAGAAAGATCCGGAACAGTTCTACCCTGCCCTGTCCGAGCTGTGCGACATCGTCACCCAACTGCTGAAGAAGTTCCGCCGTAACGAGCCCAGCGAGCCCAAGTGGAAGCACTACTTCGACAACGCCGACAACTACCTCTCCTGGTTTTGCGAGCAGCGCTTGTTGAAGCTGTTGTCCCATGCACCGCGCAGCAATGAGCATGGCGAGGTGATCGAGCAGACTCTACAGCTGTGCCGGGCCGAAAGCGCCTACCGGGACCAGCGCTCCTACAACTCGGAGCAGACCCAGGGGGATCCCAACCGGATCTCCAACAAGATGTTGCTACTGCGCCGCCTGCTGCAACGAGGCGTGGTGCTTAAGGAGGAGCTCAAGACCCTGGGCGTAGGCTTGAAGAAGTTTGCTACCGGGCTTACCACCGGCCTGATCATGCTGATCGTCTCCTCCCTCATTATTCAGGCCCAGGGGTTCTTAAGTGGCGTGACCCTGGCACTGGTGCTGACCCTGGCGGTGATCTACGCCTTTCGCGAGATCTTCAAGGACGATCTGCGTAACGCCCTGTGGCGCTGGCTGCGCAAGGGTCGACCGCGCTGGAGCCGCATTTTGCGGGACACCACCAGCGGCGCCATCATCGGCCGCCAGCTGATTTGGTCCGATTATCTCCCCAGCAGCGACCTGCCCGATGCCATCAACACCATCCTCCGCCGCCGACATAGCCAGAACCGGGTGGATGCGGAGATCCTCCACTATGGCATCAACACCCAGGTGACCCAACGGGAGTTCCTCGCCGGTTACTCCACCATCCAGGAGCAGATCAACTTCAGCCTGGCGCCCTTTGCCCGCTACCTGGAGCGGGGCCGGTCCAAGATCTACAAGGAGTCCGACGGCAAGGTCAGCAGCGATTCGGTGGAGCGCCGCTACCAGATAAACCTGGTGCTGATGCTGCGGGAGAACCGCCAACCGGCCCAGTTCGCCCGCTACAAGATCACCATGAACCGCTCACAGATCATCGATATCGCCGAGGGCCGACTGCCTGACGGCATTGAGTCCCTCGATACCCCTCCCGAATCGACCAGCGACGCCAAATCCAGCTCGGCAAGCAATACCAGCACCCAAGCTCAGTAACGGCAAAGCCCTGCCCTTATCACCGCAGCCTCAGCCAACGCTGTCCTCACCAGGTTTAAAGCGAGGGACCCCGATCCAGCTCAACAAAGCCAGGGTTTAGGGTGCAGATTCTAACGCCTAGGGTCAGCATAAAGGTGTCCCCAAGCGAAGGAGACACACCTTGACCCTACCTCTGAAGCTGACCTTGCCCGAAGGCACGCCGGTGGTGATCCGCCCGATCCGGCCCAGCGACGCTCCTGCACTGCAACAGGGGATGGCGGCGTTGAGTGCCCACAGCCGCTTCTTGCGCTTTCACGGTCATCGCGGCCTGCTCACTGACAACGAGTTGAGCTTCTTCACCCGGTGCGACCAGGTAGATCACATCGCCCTGGTGATGCACACCGACGCCGAGTCGGAGCAAGGGATCGGAGTATGCCGCTGCATTCGTGACCCCAATTGCCCCAGCCAAGGGGAGATCGCCATCACCGTGGCCGATGCCTGGCAGCACCGTGGTGTTGGCACCCTGCTGGCCAAGCAGCTGCGTAAGACCTGCTTGGAGTTGGGGCTCAGCCACTGGACTGCCTACTACCTGGCGCTCAATCGCAATGTCGCCAAGCTGATGCTGCATGTGGCCAAGCTCACTGCCGTCGAGCTGGTAGGAAACGGTGAGCTCAAGGCGCACTACTCCCTCACGCTCAAGTTCGACGAAGACGCATACCATAAAGCCCCCGCTGTCTCTCAGCGAGGGCTCGATACTCCGGTGGAGTCTTAGCGTTGACGCCCGCCTTCCGGGGCACTGTCCGGCTTGCAGGCCAGTGGTGCGTCACTTTGTTGCTCAGAGGCGGCGCAGCTGCCCGTTACGCTCTCGCCACGACGGCCAGAAAATTCGCAAGTATCCTCAACCTGTTTATCGGCGCAGGCTTCCACCGCCTCTTGCGGCGGCCCGCGGCGCTCTCCGCTTTGTTGGGGACCATTGGCCAGGGCAGCGGCGGACAGCAACAGTGCCAGCATGCCGGCGTAGAGGGCGGGAAGACGTTGGCTATTCATGGAATGTACCTCGCTCGTTGATTGACGAAGCTCAGTATCCAGCCCCATTGCGCAGGCAGGTTGAAGAGAATGTGGAGAAACTCCGCAGATAGTCCCAACTGTTATTCCAGCTTATAGCCAACTCCATAGATGGAGTGTATCCGCTCCTCCCCTGGGATTTGATCTGCAATCTTCCGACGCAGGTTTTTGACGTGACTGTCGATGGTACGATCGCTGACGATGCGATCATCTGGGTAGCAGCGTTGCATCAGTACTTCACGCGAAAATACCCGGCCTGGCTGCTCCATTAAGGTTGCCAGAAGACGAAATTCAACTGGTGTCAGCGGTAACGGTTCATCCCGCACCCGGCATTGGTGATTCTGCTCAGACAGGCTCAATTCGCAGTAGCTCCGTTCGCCGGCCTGGCCCGCTGCCACCGCTCCCACAGATATTCGACGCAGTATCGACTTAACCCGTGCCACTACCTCACGGGGGAGAAACGGTTTACAGACGTAATCATCAGCCCCCAACTCCAGCCCCAGCAATCGGTCTATCTCATCCACTCGTGCGGTCAACATCAGGATCGGAACCTGAGAAAACTGGCGCACCTCACGGCAGATGGCCAAGCCGTCTTTACCGGGCAACATCAGATCGAGGATCACCAGTGCGGGCCGTTCTGTCTGCACAACCTCAACCGCTTCAGTCCCCTCAAGTAGCACACGGCTTCGGAAACCTGCCTGGGCCAGGTAATCAGCCAGAAGGTTAGCGATTTTTTCTTCATCCTCAACGATCAATATTGGACGTTCACTCATGGCTCACCTGATGGGCAAAGAAACAGAGATAGCAAGTCCCCCCAAGGAGGCCGGCTCAGCGCGGATCCAGCCTCGATGAGCGACAACGATATTGTGGCAGATCGCTAAACCCAGGCCCGCGCCACCTGCCCTTCGACTTCGGGAGGGCTCTAGCCGATACAGTGGCTCGAACAATTGCTGACACTCATCCTCAGTGGCGCCTGGCGAACTGTCAGCAAACACCAGCACCGCTTGCTTCGACCGCACGCTCAGGCTGACCTGCAACCGACCAGGCGGGTCGGTGTAGGCTAACGAGTTGCTGATCAGGTTATCGACCAGCTGCTGCAATCGGGTGGCATCACCATGTAATGGCACCGACTCAGGCAAGGTCAGCGCAATAGCGACCCCGGCCTGCTTGGCGGCCTCATCAAAACTGGCTATTCGTTGTTTAACCAGTTCCGCCAGGTCCAGGGGTGCAAACTGATAACGCAGCCCTCCAACATCGGATAAGGACAGCTGATAGAGATCGTCGATCAGACGTCTCAGCCTTGCCACCTCTGCCGCCATGGAATCGATCTGCTCTAGGTCCAACGGGCGTATGCCATCCCGGATAGCCTCCAGTTCGCCGGTCAGAATTGTCGTCGGAGTACGGAGTTCATGGGAGATACTCGCTAACCAGCGCTGACGGGCCGATCTCCCCTGCTCGAGTGTCTCAGCCAAATGATCAAGATCCGCCATCAATGCCCCCAGCTCATCACGCCGAGGCTCTGCCAGCCGATACTGGAACTCGCCCTGAGTCATGGCATGCACGCCGCTGGCCATACGCCTAACCGGCGCCAGCAAACGACGGGTAAGCTGAGTCGACACAAGTAGCGCTAAGCCAAGAGAAAACAGGGCAATCAAAACACTGGTGCTGAATTGCTGACGTGAAAAAGCTGTCTCCTGTGGCGATTCCAAAGCCTGCCGAGGTGCGCTGTTTAGTCGACCGACCTCCTGATCCTGTACCCAGACCCCAGCCGTTATTGGCGCCTTAAGGCTGTCTGTTGGCTGACCAGCCACCAACTGGCCCTGATGATCAATCAACCAGGTTCCCTGTACCTGGTGTTGATGAGGCGGTGGGCCTGCATGGCCAAGGGGGGGATGATCGCCACGAGGAGGGGGAGGCAGCTCCGTAACCGGACCACGCAGCAACCGCGCCAAGACCACCGAGTCAACCTGCTGCCACCCCCCATCCTGCTGGAACCTCTCGGCAAGCTCCTGAGCTACCTGCTCCAACCGACTCTGCTGTACGGCATCGACATACTCAAGAAAGCCCCGCTCGAAACTCCAGCGAGCCAGCAGCAAGGTGGCGCTGAGCACCACCAGTGTGACACCTACGAAGGCAAGAATTAGCTTTGATGCGAGGCTCATAATGTGCGCATTCCTCCCGATAATCATTGCCACTGCTTCCGCCATCGATTGTTGCGCAGTTTGGCCAGGGCCTCATTGAAACGCCCCTTAGGTTGAGGATAGCGACACTACGCTTCAAGGTAGCCAAGGCCCCTACTGATATACCAAGCCCCCTCATCATCTCCTTGTTCCTTGCACACTCTCTGCACAGTGCTGCCAGATAATTGGCCCCATCCTGATTTTCAGAGGGAAATATCATGTCCTTTACCGCAAAGCGCCGTGCCTACCTCCAGCAACCTTACCTGTTACTACTGACCCTGCTGATAAGCGGGTGCAAGATCTCAGACAGCAACCTTGTCGACCAGGACACCGCTGATACCTCGCAGGTATTGGCATACCCTCTGGTAGCAACCGGACAGCAGCATTGCAGCGACATCGATGGCATGACGATTGAGTGCCCGGGTGTGGAGGATCACAACTACGGCCAGGATAGTCAGTTTGGTGGCAATGACTTTGAACTCAAGGACAACGGTGACGGAACCGTCATCGATGCGCTGACCGGCCTGACATGGCAACAGGTTCCCGCGGCCGAGGGGATGAGCTACCAGCAAGCACAAGAGTACGTCGAATCGCTTTCTCTTGGTGGCTATGACGACTGGCGTCTTCCATCCAACAAAGAGCTGTTCTCCATCAGCGATTTTTCACACGGCTGGCCCTACCTGGACTCGGAGGTGTTTGCATTAGCCCAGGAGCATGGGGGTAAGGATGAGCAGTTTTGGACTGAAGAGTACGTCGGCAACACAATGGAAGGCGGCAGCGAAGCCGCGTTTGGCATCAATCACAGTACCGGCCATATCAAGGCCTACCCTGCCGCCATCGAAGGCCCGATGGCTAAGCGGGTGCGCGCCGTGCGGGGCGAAGTCTATGGGGTCAATGACTTCGTCGATAATGGCGACGGCACGGTGACCGACCGTGCTACCGGCTTGATGTGGGCGCAGCAGGACAGCGGTTATGGCATGGACTGGCAGATGGCCTTAATGTTCACAAAGGACTCAGCTCTCGCCGGCCACAATGACTGGCGTCTGCCCAACATCAAGGAGCTACAAAGCATCGTCGACTATCGATATGCCCCCTCAGCCAGCTTTGGCGAAGACCAGGGGCCGGCCATCGATCGCCGCTACTTTACCATCACGGTACTGCCCTCAAACACCACCCTATACCCAGAGGACTACCCCTACTTCTGGTCCAGCACCAGTGCCTATTTCAGCCCGGAGGATCCGGCCTACGCTTATGCTTGGTACGTCGCTTTCGGCACGGCGGTAAACAACGAGGGCGAAGACCTGCACGGTGCCGGGGTGGTCCGCTTCGATACTAAGTACGAGGGAGGGCCAGCGGCGGAAGGCGGCGAGCGCTACTACAACTTCGTTCGCCTGGTGCGGAATACCCCGTAACGCAAAAAGCCCGGCAGGTGCCGGGCTTTGTTATGCCTAATCGGGGGATAGGTATATACGGGGTTACGCGTAGGCGTCTTCCAGGATGGCGCGACTGACCGACAGGTCCAGATCGCCCCGCTCAGACAGCGCCACCATGCCGTGGGCTTCCAGTGCCTGAACCACCTTGTCGATCCCACCACGCTCAACACCGTACTCGGACAGGCGGGTCTTCACCCCCAGCGACTCGAAGAAGTCACGGGTCTTGGCAATAGCCTGGTCGATGCGTTGGTCCTCATCCCCTTCGGTGATGTCCCAGACGCGCTCGGCATACTGCAGCAGCTTCTCGCGCTTCTCGGTCTTGCGCAGCTTCCACACGCTGGGCTGGATGATCGCCAGGCTCTGGCCGTGATCGATACCAAACAGCGCGGTCAGCTCATGGCCAATCATGTGGGTGGTCCAGTCCTGGGGTACACCGACACCGATAAAGCCGTTCAGGGCACAGGTGGCACTCCATACCAGGGTGGCCCGGGCCTCGTAGTTTTCCGGCTCCGCCAGGGTCTGCGGGCCCACCTCAATCAGGGTCTTGAGGATCCCCTCGGCGGTACGATCCTGGATGTGACCGTTGGCCGGGAAGGTCACGTACTGCTCCAGGGTATGAACAAAGGCATCCACCACACCGTTGGCCACCTGCACCTTGGGCAGGGAGAAGGTCAGGCTTGGATCCAGGAAGGAGAACTGCGGGAACAGCAGCGGGTGCATCACCGGGAACTTACCGCCCTGGTAGGACACCACGGCGCCCATGTTCATCTCGGAACCGGTGGCCGGCAAGGTGGCCACGGTGCCCAGCGGCAGCGCACCGTCGATCGGCGGCGGTGCAAAGCCGTGCTTCAGCAGGCTGGCCTCATCGCCCTGGTAAGGCGCTGCGGCGGCGATGAATTTGGTGCCGTCCATGACGGAGCCACCGCCCACGGCCAGCAGGAAGTCGATCTTCTCGGCACGCACCATCTCGACCGCCTTCATCAGGGTGTCGAACTGGGGGTTGGGCTCGATGCCACCGAACTCCACCACCTGGCGCTCGCCCAGACCGGCCAATACCTTGTCCAGGGTGCCGAAACGCTTCACACTGCCGCCGCCATAGAGCACCAGCACCTTGGCATCGGCTGGTACCAGGTTGTTCAGCTCAGCCAGACGATCCTGGCCAAACACGATATGGGTGGGGTTACGATAATCGAAGTTTTGCATGGTGGGTCTCCACATCCGTTGATGGCTATCAATTTACGCTCACCAGAAAATTTAAAAAGGCACATTAACGCCAAAAGCCTGCCTATTTCTCTCACTCTTGCCCAAACCCGCCCAAAGCCTTTGCCTTAGGTTCGGTCGCGGCGGTACCCTGAACCCATTCATCAGTGAGGAAGCAGCATGACCGATACCCTGATCCAGCAGGCTGAGCAGTTGGCCACGCAGGAGGGCTACAACCCCACCCGCTTACCCGGCGTTGGCGTCTATAAAACCAGTGCGGCACAGGCCAAGATCCCTTTGTGCTACAGCCAAGGGGTGATTTTCGTGCTGCAGGGCCGCAAGCGCGTGTTCCTGGAGCAGCAAGCGTTTGACTACCACCCGGACAACTACCTGGTGTTGACCCTGCCGCTGCCGGCGGAGTGCGAAACCCTGGTGACGCCGGGGGAGCCGATGCTCTCATTGATGATCCACTTTGATGCCGGGGTGCTGAATGAGCTGGTGCGGCTGTTTGGCGAGCACCGTCAACTGCCCCAAGGCTCAGGCCAGCTGGGCGAGAGCAAGGCGTTGTACGTCAATACCCTCAACCCGGATCTGCGCACCCTGCTGGAACGGCTGGTCAGCTGCCTGCACTCCCCTTTGCAGGCTGATGCCCTGGGCGATGCGCTGTTGCGGGAGTTGATGTTCCGACTGCTGCAAGCCGATGAGAGCGGTTCGCTGTTTGCCCTGGCGATGCAAAACACCCATCTGGCCCGGATGGAGCGCACCCTCAAACATCTGCACAACCACTTTGAACAGCCGATGGATGTCGACCAACTGGCGCAGATGGCCAACATGAGTGCCTCCAGCTTTCACCGCAACTTTCGCCAACTGACGGCCTCTTCACCGCTGCAGTACCTGAAGAAGCTGCGCCTGACCCGGGCCCGGGAGTTGCTGATAGACCAGGGGGTCAAGGTGAAGCAGGCGGCCGCCCAGGTTGGCTACGAGAGCCCGACCCAGTTCAGCCGGGAGTTCAAGCGCTACTTTGGCCATACCCCACAGCAACTGGGCCGCGAAGCCAGCGCCATTGCGATAGACTGAGCCCTGAATAGCACGAAGAGAGAACGCCATGGCCAAACCTCAACAGGCGCACCCTGCCCCTATGCCGTCACTGCGTGGAGCGCTGGCCTGCCTGGCTCTGCTGGGCCTGCTGGCCAGCCCTGCCCTGGCCAGGGCAGACGTCAGCGCCGATACCAGCACCGACGCCAACAAACAGGAGATCCAGCAGCTGCTGGAATACGTCGAGCGCTCGCCCTGCCAGTTCATCCGCAACGGCAAGGCCTACAAGGGGGAGAAGGCTCGCTCCCACCTGGAGCGCAAGTACAACTACATCCAGGGCAAGGGCCACGAGCTGACCGCCGAGCAGTTTATCGAGCACGCCGGCACCGAGAGCAGCTTTACCGGCCGCGACTACCAGATCCAATGCCCTGATCAGGACAAGGAGCCCAGCGCCGACTGGTTGTTGCGGGAGCTGGCCCGGATCCGCCAGGGCCAGTAGCCTGGCCGGATGGGGTTTTGCCAAGTCAGTACAGCATCAGGACTCTTTAACACAGGTTAATCGAGTGTTAAGTGGATGATTTTCCACCGCACTCGTAACCTAGGCCTCAACCAATACGGTGTTCCCCAACCCCAGGAGGTCTTGATGCGCTTACCCCACTTTCTCGCCATCCTGCTGGTGCTTGCCAGCGGCTCAGCCCTGGCCAGCCCCTATCAGTGTCAGCAGTTGATCGACGATCTGGCGCAGCAGGAGCCGGCCCAGCTGCGTGCCAACCTGGGCGCACTGTATGAGAGGGAGGTAGAGCCGATGCAGTGGGACCTGTACGACACCGCCTTTATCGAAGAGGCCAACCGTGACCAGGTCAAAGAGTCCTTTGTGCGCATGGCGCTGGCCTGCAATCAGCCGATCAATGCCGAGCGCAGCGTGGTTGAGGTGATGCACCGGGCCCAGATGGCGGTCTGGGACAGCTAAGCCGGCCAGTCAAAGCCAACGCGCCGTTGCGGTTATCCGCACGGCGCGTTTTCTTGTTCGATCACAATGGATGCGACACTGACCGCTACAGGACCCTTACCGGGTCAGCTGGCTGCGCAGACCCAGCAGGGTGCGATAGGGCTGGGAGACCGTCACCTGGTTGATCAGCCATGCTGGCAGATGGCCGCCGGGATCGGTCAACACCTGGTAGCGCACCTGGGTTTGCTCCGGGCCCAGCGGGGTCAGCACCCAAAGGCTTTCCAGCCGAGGCACTCGCACCGCCCCGGCCACCTCGGGCAGCGCATCAGGCACGCCTTGCTGCTCCAGCCGCACCACACCACTGGTGGCATCCACCTTGTAGTGGTTGAGCACCACCGCATCCCGGTCGGACACCGGCCAAGGGGCCTCGCTGTAGGTGTAGGTAATGCTTCGGTTGGTATCGAGCTGCTCCACCAGCTGCATCTGCTCGACGTTCTCCACCCACTCCACGCCGATCTCGACGTCTTGCAATACCGTCAGAACCTGGTCCACCGAAGCGGGCAGCACCGCCACCGCCAAAAACTCCTTAAAGGCACTGTCTGCTGCGGGGCGTCGATAGACCTGGATCCCCTTTCGCTCCCGGGCCTTGTGCCAACCCGACTCCAGCGGTTCGCCACTGGCCAGCGACGGCGTCATCATGGCCAGCAGCAGAACGATAACGGTGGCATGCTTCATACATCCTCCAGGGTACGCCCCTTCCAGGTGAACGCCCGCTTGCTGGCCAGGCGAAAGGCGTTGAGGGTGAGCATCCCCTGCAGCGTCAGGCCAAACGGGATCGCCCAGACGTAACGAAGCGGTACCTGCAGCGTGCGCAGCAGCAGACCCCCTGCCACCAGCACCACCAACGCCAAACCCAGGGCAATGATCAGCAAGGCGTTGGCAACGTCATGACCATTCCAGGACAGCCACAGGGCGGCTATCAGCATCAGCGGCGGCGACCAGGCCAACACCAGCGAACGCGTCAACAGCCACACGGCCTGGGTCCGGCATCCACAGCCGATGATGCGGTTCATATTCTTGGAGAAGCCCTGCCAGATCTCACCTGCACTGGAGTACATCCGGGTGCTCATCAACTCATCGGCAAAGGCCCAGAAGATGCGAAAACCGCGCTGCTTCATGGCCCGGGCGAAGGCCAGATCCTCGGAGATCTCGCCGGCCACCACGGTGTGCCCCTCCACTGCCCAGTACGCCTGCTGACGAAACAGCATCGCCTGGCCGTTGGCGATCGCCTCTTCGCTGCGGGGATCGTTGGACTGCTTGAAGCGCATAAAGGAGGCGATCCCCAGGAACAGACCCGGCATCAGCACCTTCTCAGCGACGGACACCATCCGCTGCCTGGGATTGAAGGAGAGCAGATCGATGTCGCGCTCCTCGGCAAACGAAACCACGGCGTTGAGCATCCCCGGCTCACTGACGGTGTCGGCATCGACAAAGAACAGGTAGTCGCCCTGGGCCTGCTCTGCGCCAACCTGACAGGCGTTGCTCTTGCCAAACCAGCCTTTAGGAAGCGGTCGGCCTGGGACGCAGCGGATGTTGGCGGCGGTGGACTCTGCCACCTCCAGGGCCCGCTCGCGGGTGCGGTCTTCAGAGCCGTCGTCCACCACGATCACCTCGAACCGACTGCGCGGGTAGGTTTGTGCCGCCAGCGAACGCAGCAGCCGGCGGATGTTGCGCTCCTCGTTGCGGGCGGGGATCACCACGCTGACAAAGGGCAACGTATCCGGCTCATTGCACCAGGCGCCAAAGGTGGGACGAATATGGACCCGGGATAGCTCCAGTAGCTGCAACCGAAACAGGAAGCCAAGGACAAAGCATGTCAACAGGGCAAAGACAATAAGCACTGAGCTCTCCATTGGTAAAATACTGATCTTATTGGTATCTCATAGACCAACGCTGAATAGGTAGAGTAATAACTCTTGTATTGACGGGGTTTGTGACGTCAAGCGCCATCGCCAGGGATTCACGCTTTCGCATTTGATATCGACATAGTAGAGACGAGGCCGGATCCGCCGGAGTCACTGGGCGTGGGCAAAGCGCACGCTGAACGGCACGGGATGGCATTAGCCCCGCTCCAGCCTCGGCATTTGGCTAACGCTGAGTTGCAGATTACTGACAAATCAATCGGAAACGACTGGATTGTTCAGCTTTGGTTAACCAGCTGTTACGTACACTGGGGCTGTTCTGCTTCCCCGGTGAGCCCATGGCTCAACCTAACCGACCCCTGGAGGTGTTTCATGCGTTTGCCCCATTTCTTGGTACTGATGCTGTTTCTGGCCAGCGGATCCGTGATGGCCGCCCCCTACCAGTGTCACCAGTTGATTGAGGATCTGGCCAACGAGAGCCCGGAGCAGATGCGCTCGACCCTGGGAATGCTGTACGAAAACGAGGTGGAGCCACTGCAGTGGGAGCTGTACGACACCGCCTTTATCGAAGAGGCCAACCGCAATCAGGTCAAGGAGTCGGTGGTGCGTATGGCGGCGGCCTGCAACCAGCCGGTCAACGCCAACCGCAGTGTGTCTGAGGTAATGCATCGGGCCCAGCTGGTGGCCTGGAACCACTGATCTTCCCGACTGGCTCTGTCGCTGGCCATCGGGTTCTGGCAAGCTGAAGGCTGGAACCCAAGCCCGATTGAGCCATGAATCAACAGCAATTCCTCACCCGTTTCCAACTGGCACCGAGTCCCCCGGCCGAGGATCCCCTCGCCCGGGACCTGGGTCAGCACCCGCAACTGCGTGATGCCGCGGTATTGATCGCGCTGGAAGAGGTGGAGGGGCAGCTGCAGCTGCTGTTGACCGAGCGCACCGCCCAGATGCCCACCCACGCCGGCCAGATCGCCTTCCCCGGCGGCAAGGTCGACCGGGACGATGCTTCCCCCTGGCATACCGCACTACGTGAATCCTGGGAGGAGATCGGGCTGCCGCCGGAGCACGTCCAGCGGGTGGGCGAACTGCCGGTGTTTCATACCATTACCCGCTTCCGGGTGTTTCCCCAGGTTGCCCTGATCACCCAGCCCTTTACCCCGGTGTTATCCGAGCGCGAGGTGGCCCGGCTGTTCCGTGCCCCGCTTGCGGACTTCCTGCCCGCCAACCAGCGTTGGCACTACCCGATCCAGCGTCGACACAGCCAGCACGGCGTCTACTTTATGCCCCATCAGGTCTGGGGCGCCACAGCGGCTATGCTAGAACAGTTGGTGCGCCACCTGGGCTTTGCCAAGGCCCCGGCCGGGCCCTGATGGCGTAGCAAACGCCAATGTGGCTTCCAATCCCCTGATAGTGACCCGGAACCGGCCACGCAGCCCTTGTGAAACTGGCATTATGGGTTAAGATGGCGGGTTCCCGGCGAAAGCCAAAAACTGTTTATTTTTCGACTCGTTGGAGATATTTCCGAGTATGACCCTGGCAACCATTGCTGACGTCCTCAAAGGCGATTACGCAGTCGGCTCCGAAGTGACCGTGCGCGGCTGGATCCGCACCCGTCGCGATTCCAAAGCTGGCATCTCTTTCCTGGCCGTGTATGACGGCTCCTGTTTCGATCCGATCCAGGGTGTTGTCCCCAACGAGCTGCCCAATTACAACGACGAAGTGCTGCGCCTGACCGCCGGCTGCTCCGTTGCCATGACCGGCGAAGTGGTCGAATCCCCTGGCAAGGGCCAGGCCTTCGAGATGAAGGTCAGCGCCGTCGAGGTGATCGGCTGGGTAGAGGATCCGGACACCTACCCGATGGCGGCCAAGCGCCACTCCATCGAGTACCTCCGCGAGGTGGCCCACCTGCGCCCGCGCACCAACATCACCGGTGCCGTGATGCGAGTGCGTAACTGCCTGTCCCAGGCGATCCACCGCTTCTACCACGAGCAGGGCTTCATCTGGGTTTCCACCCCGATCCTGACCGCCTCCGATGCCGAGGGTGCCGGTGAGATGTTCCGCGTCTCCACCCTGGACATGAACAACCTGCCGCGGCTGGAGAACGGCGAGGTGGATTACGACCAGGACTTCTTCGGCAAGGAGACCTTCCTGACCGTGTCCGGCCAGCTCAACGCCGAGACCTACGCCTGCGCCATGAGCAAGGTGTACACCTTTGGCCCCACCTTCCGTGCCGAAAACTCCAACACCTCCCGCCACCTGGCGGAGTTCTGGATGGTTGAGCCGGAAGTGGCTTTTGCCGATCTGGAAGACAACGCCAAGCTGGCCGAAGCGATGCTGAAGTACTGCTTCAACGCGGTACTGGAAGAGCGTCGTGATGACCTGGAGTTCTTTGCCCAGCGCGTTGACAAGACCGTGATCCAGCGTCTGGAAGATTTCGTTAAGGCCGATTTCGCCCAGGTGGATTACACCGACGCCATCGAGATCCTGAAAAACTGCGGCAAGACCTTCGAGTTCCCGGTGGAATGGGGTATCGACCTGGCCTCCGAGCACGAGCGCTTCCTGGCAGAGGAGCACTTCAAGGCGCCGGTGGTGGTGAAGAACTACCCGAAAGACATCAAGGCCTTCTACATGCGCCTGAACGATGACGGCAAGACCGTGGCGGCGATGGACGTTCTGGCCCCGGGCATCGGTGAGATCATCGGTGGCTCCCAGCGTGAAGAGCGTCTGGATATCCTCGACCAGCGTATGGAAGAGATGGGCCTGCCCAAGGAAGAGATGTACTGGTACCGCGACCTGCGTCGCTACGGCACCATCCCCCACTCCGGCTTCGGTCTGGGCTTTGAGCGCCTGGTCTCCTACGTCACCGGTGTGGCCAACATCCGCGATGTGATCCCCTTCCCGCGGGCACCGCGCAGCGCCAACTTCTAAGCGCAATACGCCCTATCAACGGCCGCTCAGCAGAGCGGCCGTTTTTATTGGCTAAGGCACTGCCAGGAGCCACAAAAAAGCCCCGCCAAATCGGCGGGGCTTTGTCTTTCTAGCCTACAGGCGGTTCGTCTGTGGCTAACGCACCATGTGCAGGAAGTGGAGGTGCTTCTCGTACTGCTCTACCACATCATTGAGCACCTGCTCCTGGGTCCAGCCCATGATGTCGTAGTCCTGGCCCCCCTCACGCAGGTGCACCTCGGCCCGGTAGTATTCGTCGCTCTCCTCTTCGCCGGCGAAGTCAGGCTGACTGTGGGCCCGTGGCCGTACCTCGTAGTAGAAGTCGATCTCATCGCCGTGTAGCACCTCCAGCCAGACACTGCCCTTGTCCGGGTTGCGCGCCACCCGCGCCTCGATCTGCTCCTCACGCAGCAACCACACCACCTTGCGCATGGCCGGTGCCACTACCTTGTCGACGAACCCTTCGACCTGGCCTTCGTGGCTGAAGCGCACCGCGTTGCGCAACCGGGTGTCCCAGCGCCCCTGTCCGGAGCCACTGGCCATGGTGGCAGACTGACTCAGGGCCTCACGCTTGGTGGCATCCAGCCGCAGGGCCCGCAGCAAACCGTAGGTACAGAGCAGCAGGGCGACAGAGAACGGCAATGCACTGGCGATGGTGGCGGTCTGCAGCGAAGCCAGGCCACCGGCATAGAGCAGCACGCTGGCAATGACGCCGATCAAACCGGCCCAAAACACCCGTTGCCATAACGGGGTCTTGTCCTCCCCGCCACTGGCGAGCATGTTCACCACCATGGCACCGGAGTCGGCGGAGGTGACAAAGAACACCACGATCATCACGATGGCGATGGCGGACAGCAGGCCACTGAATGGGAAGTGCTCGATGAAGGCGAAAAACGCCAGGGCCACGTCCTGCTCTACGACTTCAGCCAACTGCACGCTGTCGCGATTGAGGATCAGATCGATGGCGCTGTTGCCAAACACCGACATCCAGAAGCAGGTGAAGCCCACCGGCACCAGCAGCACCCCGAACACGAACTCGCGGATGGTGCGGCCACGGGAGATACGGGCGATGAACATGCCGACAAACGGCGCCCAGGACAACCACCAGCCCCAGTAGAGCATGGTCCAGCCACCCACCCAGTCATTGGACTCGTACAGGTAGAGGTTGAAGGTCTTATCCACCAGGGTGGCCAGGTAGTTGCCGATGTTATGGACAAAGCCCTCCATCAACCAGGAGGTGGGCCCGAGGAACAGCACCAGCAGCAGCAGTCCCACCGCCAGCAGCATATTGAACTCGGACAGACGACGGATCCCCCGCTCCAGGCCGGTGGCCACAGAGATGGCTGCCAGCGCACTGATCAGCACCACCAGCAACACCTGCATGCCCGGTCCCACCGGCACACCAAACAGGTGATTCAGGCCGGCATTGACCTGCAATACGCCGTAACCCAGCGAGGTGGCGACACCGAACATGGTGCTGACAATGGCGAAGGTGTCCACCGCATGGCCGATAGGGCCGTAGATCCGATCGCCAATCAGGGGATGCAATGCACTGCGCAGGGTCAGTGGCAGGTTATGACGGTAGGCGAAGAACGCCAGCATAAGCGCCACCAGGGCGTAGATCGCCCAGCCGTGGATCCCCCAGTGGAAGAAGGTCAGCACCAGAGCCTCGCGGGCCGCCTCGACGGTACCCGGCTCACCGGTGGGCGGGTTGAGGTAATGCATCACCGGCTCGGAGACGCCGAAGAACAGCAAGCCGATGCCCATGCCGGCGGAAAACAGCATGGCGAACCAGGACACCGAATTAAACTGCGGTTCAGCATGATCCGGCCCCAGCTTGATCTCACCAATGCGGGAGACCCCCAGGTACAGGGTCACCACCAGGATCACCGCCACCGTGGTGACATAAAACCAGCTGGCCTTTTCCAAGATATGGGCCTGTAGCTGGGCAAACTGCTCAGCGGCGCCATCGGGAAAGCTCACCGCCAGCAACACCAATGCCAACAGCATGGCGGTGGCGCTGATAAACACCGGACGGTTCAGGGATTCAGTGTGCTCTGATGGCAGGGCGCACTGGGCTTCGGCAGACATAACTACTCCTCACTACTTTAAGTGGAGCCATAGGGCGTACCGAATGGACAAGGGGCACCGATGAATCGATGCAAAAAGACGAGGGTAAGGGACTCTTTCTATTGGCTTTAACCGACCAACAGCAGGGCTATCTCACCAACCTAAGGCGGTCATACTAGGGATTCGCTTCAGGGGATACAACAAAATCGCTTCATCGACACCACAACGCCTCTAAATCAAAGTCACAACCTGTTGTAATTGGCCTTGTTCCTGCGGCTGACAGCGGCGGCAAACCGGGTCGCATGGCAGCAGAGAGCCAATCGAGACGGGCGCGCAGATCGGACTGGCTGACGGTCGCGGATAGGAACATAGGCGAGCGTGGACGTAGGCGCGGACGTAGGGGCTTAGGCGCAGATGTGGGCGTGATAACGACAACAGGGTCAGGCCAACACGAGTCAAACCGATGGGCCCAGGCCAGAAGGTGGAGGACTAGCGGCGCGGGCATCAGGGGTCGGCCTTGTTGGGGCCGCCTGACCCTGGCGGTTCCACCTCAACAAACAGCCCCTGCACCCGTTGGCCGTGACGCCGGGCGCACCACCACCGATAGAAGGGATAGCCAATCAAGGCATTGAGCACCCCATAGAAGAACCCCGTCAACGGCATCAGCAGCGCCCCGACCAGCTCCTCCATGCCAGATTCGTTGGCGTGCAGCAGCACCATGGCCAACAGGGTGACGGCCCCCACCACCGCGCCGGTACCAAAGCCACACACCCCCAGGATCTTGACCAGACTGGTCAGGTCCAGCTCACTGCGAAAGCTCCTTTTCATCGCCCTACCCCTTTGTCTGATGTCACCGACCGGTTATTCCGGGCAAGGCCGACAGCAACAGGCTCAAAATCCCTTGGCAAACCGGTCTGCCGCCTGGAAGTAGCGCGCCAGGTTGTCCTCGGTCGCCGTTTTTTGATTGGTTTCCGACGACAGGTGTACCGCTTCCACCAACTCCGCTAATTCACGAGCCTCGGCCTGGCGCTCACCCTCACTGTGCGTCACGAAGTACGCCACGCTGCGCTCCAGCGAATAGGTGATCAGGTGGATCTGCTGCAGCTCAGCGGAGTCGAGACGTTGTTTCTGCTTAAGCTCGGCGGTGGTGTCGCGGAAGATGGTCTGGGCTTCGGCCTCGGTGGTTACCTCTGGCAGATCCAGATGCTGTATCGGCTTGTCGTCCCCGGCCAAACCCGGCAGTGCCAGGGCCAGCAAGCACACCAGGGTGATCAACTTCTTCATTACCCTTTCTCCTGTTTCGGCGCCCGGCGATGCCCAGCCTCGGCTGAGCTTGGCAAGCGCGGTCCCTTTCTGGTCATCGTGGCCATCTTATTGAGCTTAGCGAAGATCTCGCCAAGATCCGGATCGCCACCATAACCGAGTTTCAGATCGGGCAGTGCCGACAGGCGGCACCGTGTCGGCCCCTACTCCATCGGTTCCTGCTGCTGCAGCTGATGGGCCGCCGCCAGCATCTCCTCCTGGATCAGCGGCATCATGATCGCCATGTAGTCCCCCATCTTGGCTACCACCGCCTTGCCCACCTCTGAGCCATAGAAATCCGCAAGGGCATTGAGCTCCTCAAGGGTGAAGGTGTGCACCAGGGCTTCCAGGCTGGCCTGCTCCAGCCGGGAGTGATCCAGCTGTTCGGTCATCACCTGGATAAAGCGGGCCCGATGGGCTGGTGGCATCTGTGCCGACATCTTCTCCGCCAATTCATCCAGGGTTTCACTGACGGGGGTGGTGGCCAGGTAGCGCTTTGCGGCCTCCAGCTTGGCACTGTCATCGGCGGCAAACAGGCTGCTGCAGAACAGCAGGCTAAGGAGTATCAGTTTTCTCATCGTGACTCTTCCTTGATATCAAATGAGGGGTGAAAAGAGGTTAAAACGTCATCCGGGATCGCTCAGTGCGCGGCTTGTTGTCGATGCACTGGTGCGAGCTATAGATATGATGCAGTTGCTTGCCGTCGTTGAGGTAGGCGTCCATCTCAACGGAGACCAGGGCCGAGAGCGGCTTGACCTCCAGGGTGCCCAGCTCACCCAGGCGCGCTGACAGCAAGGTTCGTCCCTCCCGGGCCAGCAGGGTGTTATCGCTGTCGATGAGCTCGCCATCGACGAACAGCTTTACCCCCCGGAACCAGGAATTGATGATGGTGATCTGGTGAATGCCAACGGCAAACTCAAAACGTTTCTTCAACACGACCTCCTTGTCGCAATGCGTTGTTTTCTATCGTCCTGACTTCATGATAAGCCCTATGATGCCTTACGAGCGATCACCAGACCATGGTTACTGGCCCCCAGCAGCGATGGCTCGGCGCAGCTGGCCAGGTGATGTGCCAACCAAGCCTGGTATTGGTCCTCATTCAAGGCATTAATCGCCTCCCCCATCAACCGGGCATGGCCATCGGTGGCGATGTGCGCCTCCAGCGTAAAGCCGCTGTCCCTGGCCAGTTGCGCCATCTCTTCGGGGGTGGCGAAATAGCCGATACGAAAAAAGGGATCGACCTTAGGCGAGCTCACCAGCCCGGTTTGATAAAGCTCGGTGAGCAGCGCCGGCGTAAGCTCAGAACCAAGCTGCTTTGCCATCAATCCCGCCACAAAGAAGCGACTGATGTAGGCGATGGCCAATACCCCACCGGGCTTGAGGATCCGTTTTGCCTGCTGCATCACCTTGTTGCGATCGGATTCCCTTTGCAGGTGATACAGCGGGCCCAGCACCAACACCGCATCCTGGGATTGCGCCTCAATGCCGTCCACTGCCATGGCATTGCCTTGCTGGATCACCAGCGGCAATGGCCGACCCTGATCGGCGTGCTGCCGTGCTTTACTGCGCAGTTGCGCCACCAACTCCGGCACCGGCTCCAGCGCCGTGACCTGCAGCCCCTGCTGGGCGTAATAAAGGGCATAGCGGCCGGTAGCGGCACCGAGCTCGGTCAGTGTACCGGCGCCCTCAAGATAAGGAGCAAGGCAGTGTACCGTGGTATCGAACTCCAGCCGGGCGATGTTTTGCCGTACCAGGCGCTGGTCTTCATCGGCACTGGCGTAATAGGCTCGCAGGGCCTGGGACGGGCGACTCATTCGCCGAAGCTCGGGCTGATGATCCGACGGGGGATCACGTTATCGGGCAACGAGTCGGTGCTGAACTGGGCAAACTCGCCCGCCTGTCCAAAGGGCTGGTCGACCACCTGCACCGTCATGCCGCTGTCCACCGCCAGCTGCAGCAGCTGCTTACCCAGGGCGTTGCAGGTGGCTACCCAGCCGCTGGGCAGCTCGGAGGCCACCTTCTTGGGAGTACAGATCAACTCAAAGGTGCCGGCCTGCTGATCGACCTGAACGGCAATCTCGACGAACTCGTTTTGTAAGGGGGCCGCTACCGCGGCGATACTCATCGCCAGCAAAGCCCCGGTAATGCACCGAATCATCTCATCTCCCTATGATGGCGGTCCGGCCCCATCCTAAAGGCCGGCGGTGAGGCTGGCTTGATGCCTTGCCTGACCCGGTGCCAGTTTTCAGCACCAGTGTCTAAGCCACTACTTTACAACGAGTTAGCCACACTGTCCTTGACCAAACAGGGGCTCGAAGACAATCCCGACAGATGCTCGCCGCAAAGCAACAGGGCCGCCCCACTGGGGCGGCCCTGACGACTTGAAGCAGCGTTTTATTGTTCCGCTGGCGCAAGCAGTTCCGGGGGCAGATCCTTAAGCCAGGGCGCTTGCTCCGCCTCCATATCCAGCTGAGCCAGGTAGTCCTGGCCTACCTGCAACTCCAGTTCAAAGTTCAGAGCGCGGCGACACAGATCCTTAAACGCTTGTGGCATCAGGCTGTCGGAGAAGGCGTCCACCGCATCCAGCAGGTCCTGGTGACTGCGGGCCACCTTGCCCGGGGCCAGTACGTCGATAAAACTGGCTACCAGGCCGAAGATGTCCTGCTCGGCCCGGCCCTGGTGGGCCCAGAGTTCCGGATCGGCGTAGTTGCGGGCAAAGCCACTGGCGGCCACATCCAGGCCGACACCGAAGTTAACCAGCACCGCCTTCTCGTCGGTACAGATGATGTTGGCCGGGCAGATGGCGCCATGGTAGATCTCCTGGCTGTGCAGGTATTGCAGCGCCGTCAGCAGCTGACGACACCACATCCGCGGCTGCCCGAGCCGGATCTCGCCCTGACGATCCCGCAACGACGGCCCATCCACCCAGGCGCGGGTGATGTAGAGGGTATCCGCCTCGCCCATCTCGCCAAAGTCCAGCACCTGCTCCACATGGGGGTGGTAGATCCCCTTCAGGCTCTTGTAGGTGGAGGCCAGCTGCGGCCATTGCCTGGCGCCCTCGCGGTAGACTGACAAGGCGCAGCGATACTGGCCCTGCAGGTGCATCGCCTGCCACAGCTGGCTGTTATCGCTTTTCATCACCTCCTGCTCCAGCAGGTAGCGGCCGTCGATGGTACGGCCCGGCGCCAGCTCATCCACCTTGGCTTCCAGCCGGGCGGTTTGCGGCCGCTGCAGCACCAGGGTCAGGTCCAGTCGCAGCGGATCCAGACTGGTCTGGTGGCCCTTGATGGCGTCACGAAACCAGCTGGTGATGCGCGGCTCGTGGGTCTGTTGCGCCAGCTCGGCAAAGGCGGTAGCAAAGTGCTGGATATCGTCGGCTTCGGTCAGGGTGTTGCGGATGTCGATAAACTCCACCTCCCCCTCCTCCGACAGGAAGATGCCGTTCTCACCCCAGCCGGAGACGGTGACGCCACGGCGGTGGATCTGCAGCAGTGCGGTGGAGGCCCGCACCAGCAGCTGCAGTGCCTGCTCGCGATTAAGTCGGCTCAGCTCGAACTGGTGCATGGCGGTGCCACGGGGCATGCGGATCGGCAGCACCAACTGCTCACCATCCTGGATCAGCGGCGCGGTAAAGGGCACGCCACTGCAGCCGGCCAGTTGCTGGAAGCGGTACAGCTCCTCGCGCAACTGCCGCTCCAACTCCTTGGCCTGGTTGCTGTCCTCACACTCCGAGGGCACCAGGATCTTCAACAGCCAGGGGGCCTGCCAGTCACCGGGGTTGTAGTCGGCCTGCCAGATCTCCAGGCCGTGCTTGATGTAGAGGCACTTGCGCTTCTCGAAGTCCTGGATCTTGTTGTTGCGCTGCTCCACCAGGGCCACCTGACCGATGGCATCCAGCACGTGCTGCTTTTGCTGATCGGTCACCGGGTGAATATGGCGGGCGGTCAGGGCCCACTCTTTGGTCAGAGCGTCGACGATGCGCTGGGGGGTAAAGATGGAGAGGCTGTTGTTGGTCTTGTTTAGGCTGATCTCGGAGCCGCGACGGCCGGTGACAAACACCATGCCCTGGCACCAGGGGGCGTACACCCCGATGGGGAACTTGTGCTTGAAGCGTCCCGCCAGCACGCGGGCCACGTAGTTGGCCTTGGCCAGGCTGTTGTCCACATCCCGACCGTCCAGACGCCAGGCGTGCTGCCCCGCCTCCAACTGGCCGATGTAGCCCTTGACGTCCACCACGTAGATCCCCCACTGGCCAATCACCAGGGCATCCACCTCCAGTGCCTGGCCACTTTGGGTCGGGATCTCAATGTTGGTGAGCAGCAGGTAATTCTCCGGCAGCTCCTCCGCCAACATCTTGAAGGCCCATCGTTCGGAATCGTTTACCGCCTCTCCGAAGCGGATCTGCTTGGCCATGGTCACTCCTTGCCCAGGTTACGCCGTGTTGACGCCAGTGTAGGGCAAGGCCTGATTGGTTAAAACCCTGTTAATTCACTCGCCAGGGCGTTTGCTCAGGATCTGTTCACTGCCGATGCGGTGACGGCCGGATTGGGGATCGCGGCCATAGCTCGCCATCGCCTGGGCCAATCGGCTCACCGGCACCGGTTGCCAGCGTTCGCTGCCCGGCAACCAGCGCATAGCATGGGCCAGCTTGGCACCGAGCCCCTCTATCAGCCGCCGCTCATCCCGCTCCCCGGTCAAGACCGAAGGCCGGTAGAGGTAGAGGCTGGGCAGGCCCAGGGTGGAGAGCGACTGCTCCATCTCGCCCTTGGTGCGCAGGTAGAAGCTACGGCTGCTGGGGTCGGCGCCGATGCTGGAGATCACGTGCATCGCTTCAACGCCGTTGGCGGCAGCCCAGCGACCCAGCGCCAGCACCGCCTCCAGATCGACATCGCGAAACGCCTGTTGGCTACCGGCCCGCTTGAGGGTGGTGCCAAGACAGCAATAGATATCGGTGATCGGTTGCTTGGATTTGAGATCGGCGATGCGGGACAGCGGCAGGATGTGCTCCACCACCTTGTCGTTGGCACGCCAATGGGTGGTGCGGCGACTGAGGATATGGACCTCGTCGTAGTGGGCGTCGGACAGCAGGGTGTTGACCAGGGCACTGCCGGTGGCGCCCGTAGCGCCGGCGACCAAAGCGGTTTTCATTGTTTTTAATGTCCCACGGGGAGCGAAAGGGCTAGCTTATCGATGCGCTAACAAGGCGACAAGGCAAGGTCAGCGAATTAAGGCTGACCGTGCATTTTTACCGCATTATTGCGGTTTCAGGATGTGGATCACCTGGTTGCTGCTGCCCCGCCACTTCAGGCTGGGGTCACGCTGTGCCTCTTCATACTTGCCATCCACCAGCACGTCCAGCTGGGCCACCAGGGCCTGCTGCTCGGCGCTGAGGTTGTCCAGGGTGTAACCGGTCCAGGCCCAGATGTCCTTGCCCGGTGCCTCGGCCCGGACCCGTGCAACCAAAGCGGTCACCGCCGCCACATTGGCCGGGTGCAGCGGATCACCGCCGGACAGTGACAGCCCCCGGCGCGGGATACGGGGGTCGTTGAGATCGGCAATCACCTGGTCTGCCATCGCCTGATCGAACGGATGACCGGAGTCGGTGCGCCAGGTGGACTGGTTGTAGCAGCCGCGGCACTGATGTTCGCAACCGGAGACAAACAGGGTCGCCCGGGTGCCCGGGCCATTAACCACATCCACCGGGTAGTACGCATGGTAATTCATTGGCTCTCTCCTCCCTGGTGTGCCCAGGGACGTAAGCCCCGACCGGGTCGGGGCTTTGTATCATTGGCGCGACGCAAGGCTCTTAGCTCCAAGCACCACGTACCTAGAACCCAGCGCCTAGAACCTAGCGCCTAGCTCCTAGCTCCTAGTACCTAGCTCCCAGCGCCTGACGCCTGACGCCTAGCGCCTAGCACCTAGCACCTAGCACCTAGCACCTAGCGCCTGGCGCCTGGCGAAGCTTACAGGTGCTTAACCCGGCGCTTCACCTCTTCCTGCTTGCCCTCGTTGAACGGGCGCGCATCCGGGCTACCCAGGTAGCCACAAACCCGACGGGTCACCGACACCTTGGTGGGCTCTGAGTTGCCGCAACTGGGGCAGACGAAGCCCTTGCTGGTACAGCCAAACTCGCCGGTGAAGCCACACTCGTAGCACTCGTCGATGGGGGTGTTGGTACCGTAGTACGGCACCCGGTCGTAGCTGTAATCCCAGACGTTCTCCAGCGCTTCCAGGTTGTGCTGCATGTTGGGGTATTCGCCGTAGCTGATAAAACCGCCAGAGGTGATGGCCGGGTACGGCATCTCGAAATCGATCTTGTCGTAAGGGTTCACCTTCTTCTCCACATCCAGGTGGAAGGAGTTGGTGTAGTAGCCCTTGTCGGTGACGCCATCGCGCACGCCGAACGACTTGGTGTCGATCTTACAGAAGCGGGTACACAGGTTTTCGCTCGGTGTGCTGTACAGGCTGAAGCCGTAGCCGGTTTCTGCCTTCCACTGCTCCACTGCCTGCTTGAGCCGCTCAACGATCGCCACCGCCTTTTGCGCCATTTGGGCGTCATCGTAGATGTGCTTGGCATCGCCAAACAGCGCGTTCACCGTCTCATGCAGGCCGATGTAGCCCAGGGAGATGGAGGCACGGCCGTTTTTGAAGATCTCGCTGATGTCGTCGTCGGCCTTGAGGCGGACACCACAGGCCCCCTCCATGTAGAGGATCGGGGCAACCCGGGCCTTGACCCCTTCTAGCCGCTCGATGCGGGTCATCAAGGCCTGGCGGGACAGCGCCAGACGCTCTTCCAGGATGCGATCAAACGCCGCTTCGTCACCATTGGCTTCCATGGCGATGCGGGGCAGGTTCAGTGACACCACGCCCAGGTTGTTGCGGCCATCGTGCTGCAGTTGGCCTTCCTGCTCGTACACGCCGAGGAAGGAGCGGCAACCCATCGGGTTTTTGAACGAGCCGGTCACCTCCACTACCTTGTCGAAGTTGAGAATGTCCGGGTACATCCGCTTGCTGGCGCACTCCAGGGCCAGTTGCTTGATGTCGTAATTGACGTCACCGGGCTTGCGGTTGTGGCCTTCCTTGATGGCGAACACCAGCTTGGGGAACACCGCGGTCTTGCGGTTCTTGCCCAGGCCGTGGATGCGGTTTTTCAGGATCGACTGCTGGATCAGGCGCGCCTGCCAGCTGTCGCCGAGGCCAAAGCCGAAGGTAACAAAGGGGGTCTGGCCGTTGGCGGTGTGCAGGGTGTTGACCTCGTACTCCAGCGACTGGAAGGCGTCGTAACACTCCTTCTCGGTGCGGGCTTCGGCGTAGGCTTCCGGTTGCGGGATATCCCACTCCTTGGCCACCGCCAGGTGCTTCTGGTAGCTGGTGGTGACGTAGGGAGCTAGCACCTCATCGATGCGGTTGATGGTGGTACCGCCGTAGATGTGGCTGGCCACCTGGGCGATGATCTGGGCGGTCACCGCGGTGGCGGTGGAGATCGACTTGGGGGTGTCGATCTCAGCGTTGCCCATCTTGAAGCCGCCGGTCAGCATCCCCTTGAGATCGATCAACATGCAGTTGAACATCGGGAAGAAGGGGGCGTAATCCAGATCGTGGTAGTGGATCTCGCCACGCTCGTGGGCTTCCACCACCTCACGGGGCAGGATGTGGCGGCAGGCGTAGTGCTTGGCCACGATCCCCGCCAGCAGATCCCGCTGGGTGGGGATCACCTTGGAGTCCTTGTTGGCGTTCTCGTTGAGCAGATCGGAGTTGCTCTGCTCCACCAGGCCACGGATCTCCTGGTTCAGGCGGCTGGCACGTTCCCGGGCCAGGTCGCGGTCATGGCGGTACTCGATGTAGGCGCGGGCCACCTCTTTTTGCGGGCCGGCCATCAGTACGTTTTCCACCGCGTCCTGGATATCCTGGATCGCCACCTTTTCCTCATTAGCCAGTTGGGCAGCGACGGTATCGGCCACCTGTTGCGCATAACGGGCATCGCCACAGCCTACTGCTGCCGCTGCCTGCAAAACCGCTTGTTTGATGCGTTCACCGTCGAAGGTTGAGCGGCATCCATCCCGCTTAATGACCACTGGCATTCGTGTTTCTCCTATGAATGAGGTTTTTGAGCTGGAACACCATATCTGGTGACCAATAATTGTTCTGACACAATATATAGTGCGCACATTCAACACTGTCTGCCCAGTCACGACCGTGATCCGGATCAACAAAGCAGCGGATGGCTGCCAACGGCTTAGAATGCGAACAGAGATTGGCGACGGAGTAATCGGCCGCTCGAGAAGGCGGCGAACTATAGCCAAAGGCCCCTTCCAGATCACCCCAAAACACCGGATACTTGGGTCCGATCACCCTTGGCAAAGATCAAGCTTGATCTGCCATTTTCTTTTCCCAATGACCAAGACAAAGGAGCGGGTTGCCCGGTGCTGAAGTGGTTCACACGTCGTCCCAGCCAGGATGAAAAAGGCCGTGAACGGCTGTGGCAAAACTATCTGCAAAACCTGCCCATCCTGACCGGCTTGTCGGAGCAGGAGCAGCGGACGCTGATCGCCCTGGCCCAGCGGTTTATGGCGCAAAAGCGATTCGTTGCCGGCCCGGGTGTGGAGCTGGATGAGGCCACCTGCATCTACACCTCTCTGATGGCGGCACTGCCAGTGTTGCACCTGGGGCTGGAGGCCTATGCCACCTTCTACGAGGTCACCCTCTACGGCGATGAGTTCGTGGCACCGGGCGAACGGTTGGACGAGATGGGGTTGGTGCACGACGACGCCCCCATCCTGGCCGGCGAGGCCTGGGAGCAGGGCCCGGTGCTGTTGAACCTGGTGGATCTGCAACACAGCGGAGACTGGAGTGGCTTTAACCTGGTGGTGCATGAACTGGCCCACAAGCTGGACATGGCCAGTGGCGAAGCCAACGGCTGCCCGGCCCTGCCGGACGCGTCGCTCAAGCCGTGGCAACAGGCCCTGGATCAGGCCTATGACGCCTTGGCTGAGGCCTTCGACGCCTGCCAGGAGGATGAGGCGGCGATCGCCGCCCTGCCGATGGACCCCTACGGCCTGGAGAACAAGGTGGAGTTCTTTGCGGTTAGCTCCGAGGCGTTCTTTACCCTGCCCCACCGCCTGGCCGAGGCTTACCCGCAGTGGTACCAGCAGCTGGCCCAGTTCTATCAGCAGGACCCACGACGGCGTGCCCCCACCGAGGCACCGGCCTGAAACAACAAGGGAGCGACCGGCCTGCCGACCCGTCGCTCCCTTGTTTATTCGCTGTCTTTAGGCACCTGGCTGTAAGCGCCTAGCGCCTAGCGCCTAGCGCCTAGCCCCCAGCGCCTAGCTCCCAGCACCTAGCTCCTAACTCCTAGCGCCTAGCTCCTAGCTCCTAGCTCCTAGCTCCTAGCGCCTAGCGCCTAGTACCCAGGCCTCACCGAGCCATCAAGCCCATCAGCTTCTTAGCGATGTCGGTGTTGTCCTGGTAGCCGGCAAACTGCTCTGCGCCAGGGCCGTAGGCCATCACCGTCACATCCACCGCAGTGTGGCCACTGGTGGTCCAGCCGGTGTAGGAGTTGTCTGCCACCGCCTTGGAGATGGCATTGGAGAGCGTATAGCGGCCCTCGCCCGCCACCTGGCGCTCCCTGGCCTCCTCAATCGCCGCCAGTTGCGACTCGGACAGGGTCATCTTGGCGTGGTCCTGCCAGTGGCTGGCCACGCTGCGCTCCGGCTCGGCCAGCATCGCCTCGGCAATGTAGCTGGAGGTACGGGAGACCTGGTTGACCGCGGTGGGTAACCAGGCGTACTCCCCCTGGCTGCCCAGGGTCAGACCACCGGTGGAGTGATCGGCGGTGATCACCAGCAGGGTGTCCGGGTTGTCATCAACGTAGGCCTTGGCCCGCTCTACCGCCTTGGCAAAATCCTGCATCTCGCCCAAGGCGCAGCGGATATCGTTGGCGTGGCCACACCAGTCGATCTGGCTGCCCTCGACCATCAAAAAGAAGCCCTTATCCTGGCCATCCAGCAGCTCCAGTGCCTTGTCGGTCATCAACGACAGTCGCTTGGGCGTGTCGGTATCGATGGCAAACGGCATCCCCCGGTCTGACATCAGCGCCATGGCCGGCAGCGCGTCCAGCTTGGTCATCTCCTCCAGCGACCAGGCCTGTTGGAAGCCCTGCTCCGCCAGCTGTTCGGCCAGCCCGCCCTCCTCCCTCGGGAAGTAGCGCTGACCACCGCCGATCATCAGATCCAGCATGCTTTGGTCGGCAATGCGCTTGTTGACGTACTGCTCGGCGATGATCTCGTACATACGGCGACTGGCCACATTAGCCACAAAGCCCGCCGGGGTGGCGTGGTTCACTTCGGAGGTGGCGACGACCCCGGTGTGCATGCCGGCCTTGCGGGCCTGCTCCAGCATGGTGCGCACCGGCAGCTTGTCGGTATCAACCCCCACCGCGCCGTTGTAGCTCTTAACGCCGGAGGCCAGCGCCGTAGCGGACGCCGCTGAGTCGGTAACCCAGGTGTCCTCGGCAGGATGGGTGGCCGCCATGCCCACCAGCAGTTGGTCGAAGATGGTGGGTTCAACCTGGCGCCCAGGCTCACCGGCCCGGTCGTATCGATGGGCGGTAATGAACGCCGGCCCCATGCCATCGCCGATCATAAAGATGACATTGTTCACCTTCGGTGCCGGGGTTGTGTTCAGACTGCTGCAACCGGACAGTGCCGCGGCAGCCACCAGGGTAGACAGGGCAAGGCGCTTGAACATCACTCGCTTCCTATGTGGCAGATTTATGACAGGCGGCAAGCCTATCGTCTCACCGACAAATTGCAAGACATCGGCGTTTCAGCCCCTGTGTTTTCTTATCTTTGCCGGCAAAAGGAAACTTATTTTATGCCAATTCAACCGGTTGTGAGTTAGCCTTAAGGCTATGAGCGGTTCTCACTTTGCCCAGCTGACCTGCCAGGGACGCGCCTTCTTCGTCGGCGATCTCCATGGCGAATTTGGACAACTGCAGCGCCTGTTGCGCCAGCAGGGGTTCGATCCGTCCGCCGGCGACCGGGTGTTCAGCGTCGGCGATCTGCTCGACCGCGGGCCCGATAACCTCAACTGCCTGCGGCTGTTGCAGGAACCTTGGTTCCATGCGGTTCAGGGTAATCACGAAGCGATGCTGGTGGGGGCCATGGCGGGGGATCACAAGCTGCGGGATCTTTGGCTTACCGCCGGTGGTGACTGGTTTGATGAGCTCACTCCGGAGCAGCAGGATGAGGTGATCAGCCTGACCCAACACAAGGTGAAGGCGCTGCCACTGGTGCTGGAGGTGGCCCTGCCCAGGCTGAACGCCAAAATTGGCGTGCTCCATGCGGAGTCCCCCTGCGACAGCTGGAACGGATTAAAGAAGCAGGCCAAGCGGGGCCTGGACGAGCGTCAGCAGGCGATCTGTCAGTGGTCACGGGAAACCCTGGGTAAGATGGCCCGTGGGGTCTACCCTGACCGTCTGTCCGGCATCGACGCCCTGGTGCTGGGCCACACCCCACAGCCGATTCTGCGCAGTCATGGCAACCGGGTCTGGCTGGATACCGGCGCTGGCTACCCCAAGGGGCACCTGTCGGTGCTCAGTGACGAACAGGTACTGGAGATCCTGCGCTAGCCCTGCCCATCATCCCCTCTTGCTAAGACCCATAAGGAAGCCCCTGCACCATGGAACTGGAGACCGAACGCCTGCGCCTGCGACAGTGGCAACACACCGATTTCGAAGCCTATGCGGCGCTGTGTGCGGATCCCGAGGTGATGCGCTACCTGGGTGGCGACGTGATGAGCCGGGAGGACGCCTGGCGCCACCTGGCGATGATCGCCGGGCACTGGAGCTTACTCGGCTTCGGCCACTGGGCGGTAGAACACAAGGCCAGCGGCCACTGCATCGGTCGGGTTGGCTTTTTGCAACCACAGGGTTGGCCAGGCTTTGAACTGGGCTGGACCATCGCACCGGCCTATCAGCGCCAGGGCTTGGCCTTTGAGGCCGCCAGCGCTGCCTTAAAGTGGGGCTTTGGCCACACCGACCGTCAGCAGATCATCAGCATCATCCACCCGGATAACCGGGCCTCCAAGGCACTGGCAATGAAACTGGGGGAGCACTACCTTCGTAAAGACGTGGTGCGTGGCATCTCGGTGGAGATCTACGGCATCGACCGGGACCAGTACCTTGCCCAGCGGCACTCCCCTGCTGAGCGGTGAAAAACCGAACGGAATATTTTCAGCTAACACTTGTGCGCCGAACTTGGCTACTGCTAGGATGGCGGGGCTTGAACTAAGAACGTAGAAGGAAAGCGCATGTCCACCCAGGCCTACTCTCTCGGCGAAGAGATCGCCAACGCAGTCACCCATGGCCTCGGCGTCGCCGCCGCTATTGTCGGGCTCACCCTGATGCTGACCAAGGCGCTGCCGGTGTTAGACCCGGTGGAGATCGCCGCCATCAGTGTTTACGGCGGCACCATGATCCTGCTGTTTCTCTGCTCCACCCTCTACCACAGCCTGCATCACCCCGGTGCCAAGGCGGTGTTTAAGAAGCTGGATCACTGCGCCATCTACCTGCTGATCGCTGGCAGCTACACCCCCTTTATGATGATCGCCCTGGACAATACCGTGTCCAATGGCCTGCTAATGGTGATCTGGCTGATGGCGTTGGCGGGGGTGATGTTCAAGGCGTTTTTTGTCCACCGCTTTAAAGCGCTGGCGCTGGCCACCTACCTGGTGATGGGCTGGGCCGCCCTGGTGGTGGTGTGGCAGCTTTACCAGGTTCTGCCCCGCCCCGGCTTTTACCTGCTACTGGCCGGCGGTCTGAGCTACAGCCTGGGCACGGTGTTCTATGCAGCCAAACGACTGCCCTACACCCACGCCATCTGGCACCTGTTTGTGCTTGGCGGCGCCGCCTGCCATTGCGTTGCCGTGGCGATGTACGTGATTCCTCCTCACGCCTGACCCTGACGCCATCTCTCATACCATGGGGGCGATGACGCCCCCCAAAAATCCAACCGGTTAAGCCTATATCGCCGCAAAAGTTTTTGTTGGCAAAGACTTATCTCATGTGCGACCCTTGTGACGGCTATTTTTTATGCCATACTTGACGGCGCAACACTTTCTTGCGATGTGCAGGTAATCTCACTCGCTTACGTTGCCGCACCGATTTAAGGAGAGGATATGAAAGCAAAACTGTTGGTCGGTTTGGCCATGAGTGGCCTGCTGTTTGGTTGTGCGAATACTGCAGACCTGGAAGCCCAGGTTTCTGAACTGTCTAACAAGGTGGACGACCTGTCCAACCAGGTTGGTAGCCTGAGCGCTCAGCACTCAGAGATGAATTCCAACATCAATGCCACCAAGAGCGCTGCAATGGAAGCACAGCAAGAAGCTGAGCGCGCCAATGCCCGCATCGACAACATGGCATCTGGCTATCGCAAGAAGTAACTGCGAAGCTGATACGCAAAAAGGCTCCCAAGTGGGAGCCTTTTTTCATGGAGCCTTCTTTGAGGGTGCCGGTTGTCCCGGCAGCCACACGCCTTACTGCAGGCGCTGGGGCAAGCCGGATTGCTTCTGCAACGCCCGCTCCAGTTTGGCCGGGTCCGGGCTCAGGGCCTCAAGCTGCTGCTGAAGCGCCTTGGAGACCACCAGCTCTTTATCGTCCCGATCCAGTTCCACCTGGTCCGACAGCGGCTCGTGCACCTCGATAAACCAACCGTCTGCCTCTTCCGCCAGCTTAATCGGCTCATTGATGATGGTGACCGGCTCACCCACCCGCACCATGTCGTACAGGTGTTCGATGTCCGCCGGACGCAGACGGATACAGCCAGCGGACACCCGCATGCCGATACCGAAGTCCTGGTTGGTGCCGTGGATCAGGTACTCACCGTTGCCAAAGCCCAGTCGCAGCGCCCGGTGACCCAGTGGGTTGTCCGGCCCAGGTGGTACCACCTTGGGCAGTGCTTCACCGTTCTCTTCCAGCCACTTACGTCGGGTGGTGGCGGTCGGCGTCCAGGTCGGGTCCTTGCGCATCTGGCTGATGCGGGTGGTGCCAATGGGCGTTTCCCGCCCTACCACGCCGATGCCAATGGGGTAGACATGAACCCGAGCACGGGCGTTATCGAAGTAGTAAAGCCGCAACTCGGCGATGTTCACCACCACCCCGCTGCGCGGTACGTCCGGCAGCAGCATCTGTGAGGGCAGTTTGATCACACTGCCTGGCGTCGGCAGCAGCGGGTCGACCTCCGGGTTGGCGGCAATCAACGCCAGCAATCCCATGTCGTACTGCTGGGCGATGTCGTCCAGGGATTGCCCCTCTTCGACGCGATGCTCCATGGCAAAACCCAACAAGCGGGTGTCTTCCTGAGGTGCCGAGTAGATGGCCGCGCGCAACGGCAACACACTCAGCATCAAAATAAACAGGGCGTAACGCACTCAGTACTCTCCTAACCTTTGGAAGCGCCAGTCTACCAGCCTGCGGCGCCGAAATCCCACTCCCGCCCGGTCGACCCAGCGAATCGGTTGTAACTCTTTGAATTTCAGTGGCAGGGTTGCCAGAATGGAGGCCAGACCGGGCCAGGATCCTGCCATGATCGAGATCATCACCACCGTTTCCCTGTGGGAGCTGAGCAAGCACGCCGCCAGTTGGCTGGTGAACCTGCGCCGTGCCAAGCAGTCACGCCGGCAGGAGTCCATCGCCGCGCTGCGCCAGGTGATCCTGGCCTCACGCCAGACCCGCATCTGGCTGCAGCAACCCAGCATCTCCCCCGAGCAACAGCAAACCCTGGCCACCCTGTGGACCGAGCTGAGCTTTACCTTGAGCGATCTGGGGGTGGAAAAACTGGCCAAGCGCTGCGACCTGGCCGGGGCCCAGTGGCAGTGGTCACCCAATCAGGCACCGGAGGCGCTGGCACGGACCCAGGCGCAGCTAGCCAAACTGGAGGGGCTGGCCCAGGCCCTGTTGGCACAACTGCAACAGGAGCATCGGCTCAGCGAATCGGCCTAGCGCCTCGGCTACAAGCGCCTATCCGACGACGGTGGGCCCCGTTGCTCCAACCGGCCCGGGGTCTCGGGATCGATAGGGAAACGCAGCACCTCCGCACCCATCGACCGGGCGCCCCCCTGTTGCCACTCGTCACCAATCAGGTCGTCTTCATCCTCCTCGCCCTCCCACTGGTAGCGCGTCTCCTGGGGCATGGGATCCCAACGGCGAAACGCAACGGCACAAGCCAGCCCCACCAGGGCACCGGCCAGATGGCTTTCGTAGGAGATCCCCGGCTCCCGGGGGAAGACGCTGTAGATCATCCCACCGAACATAAAGAAGGCGATCATCATCAGCGCAATGGAGCGCTTATCCCGACGCAGGATGCTGATCAGAAACAGGTAGAAAAACACGCCATGGGTCAGGCCGCTGGCGCCAAAATGGACACTGGGACGGGCAAACAGCCAAACCCCAATACCGCCCAGCAGCCACACCAGGCCGAGCACCCACCAGCGGCTGTTGGGGTAGCCGTACCACAGCGCGGTGCCGAGGATCAGCAGGCCGATGCTGTTGCCGGCCAGGTGCGCGGCAGAGCCATGAACCAGCGGGGCAAACAGCACGCCCACCAGCCCAGACAGGGTTCTTGGCTCAATTCCCAGAGGCGACAGGTCAACGCTCCAGGCCCAGGCCGACGCCCAGATGATCCAGAGCCAGAGCATGAACAGCGAGACCCGACCCAGCGCCTGCGCTAAGGGATTGGTCTGTTTCGATTGGGTCACCATGGGGCCTCCTGCACACGCTGCTCCTTCTGTTAGACCGAGATTTCGGCCAAATTCTCACCGCCATCGGCCGGTTTCTTTTGGATGGGGGCAGGTATCAGAAAAACCAAGTGATTCTTTTAAAACCCAGGGCGTTGTCCCGGGCTGACCGCCCTGCCCTTGAATTTCATCCCCCCCTCCCCCATCTAAGGGGCATGTTCTAACAACTCACGACGGTCCGAATGAGCCAACACCCGATCAACGAGTTCAGTGCCAACTGGCACCTGGATATCGATGGCGACGGCGACAGCACCAGCGAACTGCTGCCCGCCCTGCCGAAAAAGCCGGACGCCCTGCCGATCATGCCGCTGCAAAACCGCCCCTTCTTCCCCGCCCAGGTGATGCCGGTGGCGGTCAAGGGCGGTGCCTGGCAGGCCACCCTGGAAGCGGTGGAGCAAAGCAGCCACAAGATGATGGTGCTGTTTCACACCCTGCAAGAGGACGCCGCAGAGGGTCAGCTTGATCTCGATAAGCTGGCTAAGACCGGCTGCGTGGTGCGGGTTCACCAGATCAATAAAACCGAGGACGGCCAGTACCAGTTTGTCGCTGAAGGGGTGGAGCGGGCTCAGATCCTGCGTTGGCTTAACCACAGCCAGCCCTACATGGCGGAGCTGAGCTACCCCATCGAGGAGCATCCGGAGAGCAAAGAGGTGAAGGCCTACGCCATCGCCCTGATCAGCACCCTGCGTGAGCTGGTGCCGCTCAACCCGCTCTACTCCGAGGAGCTCAAGCACTACCTGGAGCGGTTTGGCCCCAACGAGCCCTCGGCACTGACCGACTTTGGTGCTGCCATCACCACCGCGCCGGTGGCGGATCTGCAGGCGGTGCTGGACACCGTCAGCCTGCTGCCGCGGATGCAGAAGGTACTGGCGCTGCTGAAAAAGGAGCTGGATGCGGCCAAACTGCACTCCGAGATCAGCGAGCAGGTGAACCAGAAGCTGGAGAAGCGCGAGCGGGAGTTCTTCCTGCGCGAGCAGCTCAAGGTGATCCAGCGCGAGCTGGGGGTCTCCAAGGACGACAAGACCGCCGATGCCGACGAGTTCCGCCAGCGGATGAAGGGCAAGACCCTGTCCGAAGCGGTGGAAAAGCGTTTTACCGAGGAGCTGCAAAAGCTGTCGGTGCTGGAAACCGGCTCGCCGGAATACGCCGTCACCCGCAACTACCTGGATTGGCTGACCCAGGTGCCCTGGGGGATCTTCGCCCAGGACAGCCTGGACCTGGCCAAGGCGCGCAAGGTGCTCAACAAGCACCACGACGGCCTGGATGACGTCAAGGATCGGATCCTGGAGTTTCTCGCTGTGGGCAGCTTCAAGGGCGAGATCGGCGGCTCCATTATCCTGCTGGTCGGCCCGCCGGGGGTGGGTAAAACCTCCATCGGCAAGTCCATTGCCGAGTGTCTGGGTCGTCCCTTCTACCGCTTTAGTGTCGGCGGCATGCGTGACGAGGCGGAGATCAAAGGTCACCGCCGCACCTACATCGGCGCCATGCCCGGCAAGCTGGTGCAGGCGCTGAAGGAATCCGAGGTGATGAACCCGGTAATCATGCTCGATGAGATCGACAAGATGGGCAGCAGCTACCAGGGCGATCCCGCCTCGGCACTGCTGGAGACCCTGGATCCGGAGCAGAACGTTGGCTTCCTCGACCACTACCTGGATGAGCGACTGGACCTGTCCAAGGCGCTGTTCGTCTGTACCGCCAACACCCTGGACAGCATCCCCGGTCCGCTGCTGGATCGGATGGACGTGATCCGTCTCTCTGGCTACCTGGCGGAAGAGAAACTGGCCATCGCCAAGCACCACCTGTGGCCGCGGCAGCTGACCAAGGCCGGGCTTAAGCGCAGCCAGCTGCGGATCAGCGATGCGGCCCTACGCAAGGTGATCGACGGCTACGCCCGTGAGGCCGGCGTGCGGGCACTGGATAAGCAACTGGCCAAGCTGGTGCGCAAATCCGTGGTCGGGCTGCTGGAGCGCGGCGAACAGAAAGCCAGCATCGGCCACAAAGAGGTGGAGCCGATGCTGGGCATGCCCCGCTTCAAACCCGACGATCTGATGGCTGGGGTGGGCATTGTCACCGGTCTGGCCTGGACCTCCATGGGCGGCGCCACCCTGCCGGTTGAGGCCCGCCGGGTCCACCAGCAAAGCCGTGGCCTGGTGCTGTCCGGTCAGCTCGGGGAGGTGATGAAGGAGTCCGCCGGTATCGCCCACGACTATGTGGCCGCCGGCATTGCCGAGGGTGGCAGCCTGGCCCGCTATGGCGCCGAGCCGGACTACTTTGCCAAGGCCAACCTGCACCTGCATGTGCCCGATGGCGCCACGCCCAAGGATGGCCCCAGTGCCGGGGTCACCATGGCCACCGCCCTGCTGTCGCTGGCGCTGGATAAAGCGCCACGCAAAGGGGTGGCGATGACCGGCGAGCTCAGCCTGACTGGCCAGGTGATGGCGGTGGGCGGCATTCGTGAGAAGGTGATCAGCGCCAAGCGGCAGAAGATCTTTGAGGTGATCCTGCCGGAGGCCAATCGGGGCGACTTCGAAGAGCTGCCGGACTACGTCAAGGAGGGGATGACCGCCCACTTTGCCAGTCGCTACGAGCAGGTCGCGGCGCTGATGTTCGACTGAACGCGCTGCCATGCCCAAGCAAAAAGCCGCCCCCGAGGCGGCTTTTTTTGTGAGCCAGAATGGCCGAGTCCTTGCGCTGCCCTGCTGTGGTTCACAAAAGCCGACTCCCAGGCTGTTGAGTCATAAGCATCCAACCCAGATCACGGACAGGCTGGTGAATTTATCGACAATACCGCCTCTGAATTTTTCCTTGGAGTCGGTGGGTGTTAGAGCAGGCAAGCACAATCTGGTGGTGGGCGCAGGGGCTGGGGGCCTTCTCGATGCTGGTCGGCTGGTGGGCCAATGCCCAGCGCGACGATCAGCGCCTGCTGCGCGGCAACCTGGTGGCTGCCGGCCTCACCGCTTTGCACCTGGGCCTGTTGGGCAGCCCGTTGGGGATGACCAATCAGCTGGTCAACGCCGGTCGCTTCGCCCTGGCCCAGCACTGGCGCCATTGGAGCCTGGCCTTGGGCTTCGCCGTCGCTGCCCTGGTGCAGGGGGCACTAATGGCAAGCCATTGGAGCGAGTGGTGCGTGGTGGCTGCCGCCGTGCTCTCCAGCGTGCTGCTGTTCCAGGTTCAGGGCCGGGCCCTGCGCTGGGGGTTGCTGCTGTGTAACGCCTTGAACCTGACCCTCTCCGTTACCCTGGGCAGCCTTTCCGGCATCCTCTACCAGTGCGTCACCATGGCGTTGCTGCTACAAAGCCTGTTGGCCACGTCCCAGCCTCAGCCCCAGCGCTCCTAACATTGACCCGCGCTCGCCCAGGCCTGGAGCTGTTACACTGTAACTATGGTGGCATGGAGGCGTTGACGTATGTCCATGCGTTTTTACTTGGTCGATCTGGGCGAGATGCAGTTTGAAGGCATGCTCAGTCAGGACGGCCCCCACATCAAGCAGCTCGGTGGCAGCAGCCTCGCCATCGGCGAAGCGGCGCTGCATTACGGCGACCCGATGGATCCCGGTTGGCGCTTGGTCAGCCCCCACCAGGCGATCCCCTTAACCCCTCTGGACGAATCCCAGGTACTGGAGCTGGCCACCCACTTCGGCCTGCCGATGCGCACCGCCCCCAACGAGCCGGTCAGCGGCGGCGACTTCCTCCACAGCCCGGCGTTCCAGGGTTTGTGCGACTGGGTGCGCCAGCATCCGGGCAAGGCCCAGCGGCTCTATCACCAGCATCATCAGAAGACTCCAGGCTGGCTCGAGGTGGTCGACGCCGCCAATTCCCTGGCAGATGAATCCCACTGATTGGACCAGCTACCGTCCGGTAAGACAGGTTAACACCTGGTTAAATCCCGTTATGGAATGCACAAGTTACAGATAAGTCAGGGTAATTTCTCACATCATTTGCACTCGACTCAGAGACAGTGTGTCAAAACAATGGCATACTCCGCGCCATGCTTCTGACTCGTGAATTTTTACAACAGAACAAAGTCACCGGCCTGACCACGGCGGGGTGTTTGTTGATCCTGACCGCCTCCTGGCAATGCGCCAGCAAAGAGCAGCAACCCGAGCGCCAGACCCTGGCCCTGCCGACTTTTGACGCCAGTGAACAGCGCTTCGATAAAGAGGTGATGGAGTATGCAGCCCGGCTGCAGAGCGCCTACCGCCTGGATGAGACCACGGCGCAGCGCTACAGTGCCTACATCATCGAATCGGCGTCCTACTCCGGCGTGCCCCGTGAGCTGCTGGCCGCATTGATCCACACCGAAAGCCACTTCCGTGACCAGGCGGTGTCTGTGGTGGGTGCCGTCGGCCCGGCCCAGATCATGCCGCGCCTGTGGGAAGAAGCCTGTGGGGATGTGCACGAGCCGCGCACCAATGTGCTGTGTGCCGGCCTGGTGCTGAAGCATTACCAGGAGCAGTTCTGCAGGGATGACAGTGCCCCCTACGCCTGCGCCCTGAGCCACTACAACGTCGGCCCGGGTACCCTGCGACGTCAGCCGGAGCGAGGCCAGGCCGCGGCCAACCGCTACCTCAACAAGATGAACTACGCGTTGTCCGCCTACGACGGTGTGATGGACGAGCTGACCATGGACGAAGAGCGCCTGCTGTTCGCCGATCTGCTTTAATCCCCTTTCCTCAACAAGCTGGGATCGCCCCCTGCCGTTTCAACATCGGCAAAGAACACCGCAATCCAGACCGACTGATGATCCGGATCGGTCCAGACGACCCGATGGCGGCAGTGGGCGGGGATCAGCAGATGATCCCCCGGTGCCAGCCGCACCTCTTGGCCATCATCAAACGCCAGCACCGCTGCCCCTTTGAGTAACAGTACCCACTCGTCCTGGTCCTGATCGTACCAGCCGGACTCCGGGCTGCTCTGGCCCTGGGACAGGATCCGCTCGATCTTCACCTGTCCGGTCTCCAGCAGGGTATCGAACACCTCCTGCTCCAGCGCACTGGGCAGGGCCTGCCACAGGTTGCCCAGTGGGGTTACTGGTCGCTGCTCTCTGGCCATACGGGAACCCCCTGGCACACCAATTGATCCAACGCCTGTTGATACTGGGGCAGCAGCCCTTCGGCCAGTTCCGGCTGAGCCAATACCTCGCTCAACTGTTGGCAGGCCAAGCGGATCGCTTGCGCTTCCTGCTCCGACGCCAGCTGGGTCTTGATCAGGGTGGCCAGATCGACGGCCTGACGCTGCAGTTCCGTCAACGACTCGTAGCTGCGGGCGTTGTCCTGGTCCAGGCGGCGGGCCTGCTGGCTACTGAGCAGGGCCTGGCCGCCATTGGCCATCGCCCGGCTCCAGGCATTGCCCCCCAGCAGGGTGTTGAGGCTAGCAGCGGTGGCACGCTGCTGATGGCCGCGACTGGGCAGATCCACCCCCATAGCCCGGGCCAGGCCGATAAGGCCACCCAACCTGGGGTGCAGCGACAACAGCTCAGGTACCAGGTTGGCCAACTCGGAAAGCAGGTAGCGGGCCTGGCTCTTGGGCGCCTGCAGCAGCGCCGCCACCAGTTGATCGAGAAACAGTGGCAGCGCTTCGGTGGGGTCTTCCGGCAGGATCCCGGTTTCCGCCAACTCCTGGCGCAAAGCGCTCTTGGCGTCATCCAGGTGGGGCTGCATCGGTTTGAGCTCCGGCTTCATCGCGCCGAGCAGGCCCTCCTCCAGCACCCCATCCTCTAACACCTTTTTCAACCACTTACCGCTTAATGCCATCGCTGTTTCTCACTAATGGATACCCCACCAGTATGGCCAAAGCCCGGCCGGGTTTACACGTCAGCGTGTCAGCGTTGGAGCGGGATCACACCCGCCTGGTCATTTCCTGGCCAGTTGAGCCAGCGCCTTACTGGCCCCTTGCCGAGGGAGCGAGTAGGATCGCCAGAGATTCACGGAGACCACCATGCCCCTAACCATCCTCTACCAAGACGCCCACCTTGTCGCCATCAACAAACCGGCAGGGACACTGGTGCACCGGGGGGAGCGGGCCAGCCACGGACGCCACCCCATTCTGCAGCAGCTGCGGGACCAGATCGGCCAAACCCTCTACCCGGTTCACCGACTGGATAAAGCCACCTCCGGGGTGCTGCTGTTTGCCCTGGACAGCGATACCGCCTCCCGGCTGGTCAAGCAGTGGGGTGAGGTGAACAAGCGCTACCTGGCGGTGGTCCGCGGCCATCTGCAGGACACCCTGCTGGATCTGCCGTTGGCACCGCCGCGGGATCGTTTCGATCCCAACTGGACACCGGGCCCGGAGAAGCCGGCCCAAACCCGCTTTACCTGCCTGGCCCAGGCCGAGCTGGCCATCGCCATCGATAAGTACCCCAGCTCACGCTATTCGCTGGTGTGCTGTGAGCCGCTGACAGGGCGCAAACACCAGATCCGCCGGCACCTGCGCCATCTGGGCCATCCTATCCTGTGCGATACCCGCTACGGCAAGAACCGTCACTACCACTACTTTCGCGATCACTTCGGCATCAACCGGATGCTGCTGCATTGTCAGCAACTGCAGTTAACTCACCCGGTTAGCAAGGCCTCGCTGGTCATTGAGGCGCCACTGGATGACCTGTTTCAATCAGCGCTGGCGCGGCTGGATTGGAGTCAGCACCGGCCAGGCTAAAACGGCTCGGTGACCAGCGCCCGGCCCTGTTGCACCATCGCCTTGCCGCCACACCACAACGCCTGCACCGCCAGACTGTCCCGCTCCAGCAACAACAGGTCAGCGCGCAACCCCGGCGCCAACCGGCCGCGATCAGCCAAGCCCAACACGGTAGCAGGATTGCGACTAACACAGGCCAACACCTGCTCAAGCGGCACGCCCAGCTCATGGGCTGCCACTACCGCCTGGTGCAAGCTGGCCACCCGCCCCACCTGCAGACCCTGGTAGCGGCCATCGGCATCAAAACTGGGCAGCGAGGCGTTGCCATCGGAGCTGAGGGTGACCCGCGAAGGCGACACCCCGGCGCTGAGCAGACGCCGCAGCGCCTCGGCCGCCGCCACCTCCCCCTGGGCCAGCAACTCCGGCGTGGTACTGGCAGTGATATCCAGCCAGCCGTCCGCCAGGCCAAACTCAATGGCCGATTGGAACACCGCCTCGGTGCGATTGACGTGGGTGGGATAGAACTGGGACAGCGGCAGGTTGCTCTGCGCCACGCTCTGGCGCAGCCACTCCAGTCCCGTGGGATCGTCGCCCAGATGGATAGAGACCACCCCCGCCTTACCGGAAAGCAGGCCGCCGGTGCGCGCCTGGCTGGCCAGGCGGATCAGCTCCTGGGGAGATGGGTGACTGCTGCGGTGATCCGCGATGGCCACCTCCCCGACACCCAAACAGGGCTCCAGCAGCATCACATCCTCGCTGACGTCCGCCAGCAGGGTGCGTACCGGGACCTGGTAGCCACCGGTGTAGAAGAAGCAGCCCAGCCCCAACTGACGCAGGGCGTAACACTTGGCGATCAGATCCGGCAGGGTGCGGCTGATGGCGTCGGTCCCCAGCGCCCCCACCACGGTACTGACCCCCGCCAGGGTGGCTTCGGTCAGGGCCATGGCCGGAGTGCGGGTATGGAATCCCCCTTCCCCACCGCCCCCGGTGATGTGCACCAGGGAATCGATAAAGCCCGGGCAGGCGATAAGACCGTTGCCCTCCACCGTCTCCAGCGGCACCGAGCCGGTCAATCGGATCTGTGGTGCCATCGCCTCAATCTGGCCATTAGCCAGCAGCAGATCCTGACGCCCCATGGGCTCAGGGGCGAACACCTCAACATTTCGGATCAGGGTCAACATCAGTGGTATCCTCCCAACGCCGCCGCCATCACTACAAGGGTGGCCAGCAGCATCACCAGGCCCATTAGCGGACCAACAAATCTCAACCAAACGCCCCAGGGAATGCGGGCCACGCCCAGACAGCCCACCAGCGAAGCAGAGGTGGGGATCACCACGTTGGTGAGGCCATCCCCCAATTGAAACGCCAGTACCGACAGCTGCCGGCTCAACCCCAGCAGATCCGCCAGCGGCGCCATCAAGGGCATGGTCAGCGCCGCCTGGCCGGAGCCGGAGGAGACCAGCAGGTTAAAGCCGGACTGGAACCAGAACATGGTCGCCGCCGCAGCCGCTGGACTGAGCGGCTCCAAGGCCTGTGCTGCGCTATTGAGCAGGGTATTGAGTACCGAGGGGCTGTCCGGCGCATCGCCCCCCAACAGCAGCACCACCCCTTTGGCCAGGGCCACCACCAGCACCGCCGGCACCAGCGCCGCGGCCCCCTCAACAAAGCGATGAGACAAGGTGTTAAGGCTATCGTAGCGCCCGCCCAGCCGGGCCAGCAGCCCAACCACCATGGCGAGGGCAAAGAACTGGGCGGCGATCTGAGGCAGGTAGTAGCCCTCGGCCATCACCCCCCAGCAAACCCAGGCCAGCCCCGTTAGCACCAGCAACAGGATGGTGCTGTCCAGCCAGGTCACGGGCTCAGACTGTGCCTCCCCGGCCTGATCGCGCCAATAGGCGTCAGCCTGGTAGCTCAAGGATCGCTCGGGCGAGAGCCGAACCCGGCGACCGTGGCGCCAGACGAAGGCCATCCCCAGCAGGGTCAGCCCTAGCCACACGCCGATCCGCAGCGACGCCCCGCTGAGCAGCGGTAGCCCGGCAATACCCTGGGCGATGGCCACGCTGAACGGGTTCATCCAGCTGGCGGCAAAACCCAGTTGGGTGGCCAGGTAACAGCAAGCCACCGCACTGAGACTGTCATAGCCCAGCCGCACCAGGGTGGGAACCAGGATCATGCAAAAGGCGATCGCCTCCTCGCCCATGCCAAACACCGCCCCGGCAAAGGAGAACAAGGCAAACAGCAGCGGCAGCAACAGATCCTGACCACGTCGTCCCCGGGCCACCGCCGCCAGTACCGCGCGATCGATGCTGCCGGTGCCCAGCAGCACCCCAAAGGCGCCGCCCACCACCAACAGAAAGCCCGCCACACCGACGGCACTGCCCCATTTGCTGCCGGACACCAGCCCCTCAAACAGCAGATTGGCCAAGCCGATTTGACCGTCCTCGGCGAACAACGGCATCGGGTTGGGCTGCCCCTGCAGCTGGAAACTCCCCGCCAGCAGCTGGCTACCCTCCGGGCCTAACTCAAACTGGCCCGCCGGCACCACAAAGGTACAGAGCCAGGCCAAGACCCCGATCAAACACAACAGCACGGTGGCATCGGGCATCACCGGCCCGGCACGCTCACTCATCACCCGCTCCTTTCAGGCAGACAAAAGAAGGGGGCCGGTCAGCCCCCATGCTTTGATGCTCCGCACTCAGAAGCGGTAGGTGTAGCTGACGCGGTAGTAGCGGCCCAGGATGTCGTGATTGAACACATCGACGTTCTGGCTGCTGCCGTAGACCACCGGCGCATCACGGTCGAACAGGTTCTCCACCGCCAGGCGCAGGGTGTGGTGTTCACCCAGGTCATAGCCGACCTGGGCATTGACCTTGGTCCAGGAGGGGACTTCGCGATCCGCGCTGATCCCCAGCCGCTCCAGGTCAAAGTCACTGAGGGCGTCCAGATCGTTGTCCTCGTAGCCACTGGTGTAAAGCGCGGTCATCGAGCCAAACCAGTCGTTACGGGCAAAGCGCAGGGTGGCACTGGCCAGGGTCTCCGGGTACTGGTAGCTGCCCGCCAGCTCCTCCTCACCGACGCTGGCGCTCTTCTGCCGCTTGAAGGAGAGCACGTGGGTGATGTCGGACAGCAGGGTCCAATCTACCCCCAGCGCGGTGAAATCCTGGCTGTAGGTCAGGTCCAGGCCGTGGGTCTCCTGGGTGCCCAGGTTTTGCAGCTGCAGGTGCACGTCGCCGTCCACCACCAGCGGCGTCAACGGGTTGCCGCTGTCGTCACAACGCACCGGTACCCCTTGTGGGTTTTGCGCCGGGACGCTGTCGCAAGAGAGCAGGCTGGGATCCGCCAACGCCTGCAGCAGGGTGAACTCCGGATCCACCGCCACCAGCTGCTCGTGCTCGAAGCGCCAGTAGTCCAGGGTCAGGGTGATGTCGTCGGTGGGGCTCAGGGCGAAGCCGGCGTTGTAGGAGTCCGCCTCCTCCGCCTGCAGCTCGGCATTACCGAACTCAATGGTATCGATGGAGAAATCCGAGGCGCCATCGCAGTCGGCGTAGCCCTCGGCGATGCCGGACTTACACTCCACCACGGCGCTGGAGAGCTTCACCCCGGCGCCCACCTGGGCCAGCGAGGGGGCACGGAAGGAGGAGGCCCAGGAGGCCCGCAGCACCAGGCTGTCCAGCGGGCGGTAGCGCAGCCCCACCTTGGGATTGAAGTCGCCGCCGAAATCGCTGTAGTGGTCGTAACGGCCGGCCAGCTGCATATCCAGGCTATCGGCCAGCGGGATCTGGAATTCGCCGTACAGCGCCCAGGTGGTGCGATCCGCCTCCACCCGGGTGGAGCCAAAGCGGATCACCTCCGGCTGGAAGCCGTTCTCAAAGGTGCCCTCCGCCAGCTCCGAGGGGATATCCTCCAGCTCTTCCCGACGTACCTCGCCACCGAAGGCAGCGGAGATGACTCCCGCCTGCCACTGGGCCAGATCGCCGGACAGGTTGAAGTCCCAGCTGTAGAGGCTCGACTCACCGTTGCGCGGTACCTGTTCGTAGATCAGATCCCAGGCGGCGGGGTCATTGACGCCATCGCCGCGACCGGCCCAGGCATCGTAAGGGCTGATCAACAGCCCCTCGCCGGGCTCACAGATAGAGCCGTCGGTGCACAACGCGCCATTAAGCGCCGCCTCCAGCTTGCTGCGGCTGGCGATCCCGGCGCTGCCCAGCTGTTCCGATTCACTGCGGGAGGCCGACAGTGCGGTCTCCCAGATCCAACTGCCCAGATCGCCGCGCAAACCGGTCACCACACGCCAGGACTGGGTTTCATTCTCCACCAGGCGGGTGTCCGGCAGACGGCCGTAGATCTGGAAGCTGTCGTCGATGATGCCGCCGAAGGCGTCCTCGTAGAAGTCCACGAACGCCTGGCCGATCGGGTTGATGCTGCCATCCTCGTTGGTCAGGGCGGGATGGAGCTGATCCGGATTGCGGGGGTCGAAGAACGGCACCTCGATGCCATTCAGTGGCGCCGAGCTGGACTCCCCCTGCCCCTTGGTCTGGGAGAACATCAACTCGGTAAACCATTCGGTGCCGTTATCGAAGCCGTAGTTGTAGGTGGCGCCAGCGCCCCACTGCTCAAAGGCAGGCTCATAGGGGCGGTACTGGTTGCTGTTGTAGGCACAGTACTCGAAGAATCGCTCCGCCGGGTGGTCCGCATCTCGGTCGTCAAAGCGGATATCGTCAGGACAGTTGGGATCCACCTTGTCCTTGGCCAGATCGAAGAACAGGGTATTGTAGCTGGCCCAGGCGTGTTGCTTGCTGGGGAAGAAGCTCTCGGCAGTCTGCTCCCGGTCCCTCAGGTAGGTGGCATTGCGGTCGTAGTAGTCGGCAAACAGGGTCAGGTTGCTGTTGCCAAAGTTCTTGCCCCACACCAGGTTGAGGTTCTTCTTGCTGTCGTCGCTGCTGGCTTCGGAGTCGCCGTAGCTGACGTTGAGCTCAAAGCCCTCGTAATCCTTCTTGAGGATGTAGTTGATCACCCCGGCTACCGCATCGGCACCGTACAGCGCCGACGCCCCGGTAGGCAGGATCTCGATACGATCAATAGCCGCCAGGGGGATGGCGTTAATGTCGACGAAGTTCTCCGAGCCAAAGGCAAAGGAGCTGACCGATACCCGCCGCCCGTTGATCAGGGTCAGGGTGGAAGACGCCCCCAGCCCGCGCAGGGAGCCGGCGGCCTGGCCCGCCGGCGAACTGCCCGACAGGGCGCCAGAGGCGGAGGTGGAGAACGTACCGGTGCCGCCGCGGGTCTGGCCGACCTCACGCAGCAGCTCCGACACCGAGTTGGCGGAGGAGCTTTTGATGTCCTCCGCATCGATGGTGACCAGGGGCTGAGCACCCTCCAGATCGACCCCCTTGATGCGGGAGCCGGTCACCTCGATGCGTTCGGGGGTGGATTCCTCGGCCGCCAAGGCCTGGGCAAGCGGAGACAGAGCGAAGCCGGCGGCAGCCAGCAGCAGCAACGGATTGTTCATGAGTTCTTCCTTGTGAGCCGGTCATCAAGACCGTCGGATCCGGACGCAACAAGGGCGCCGGGGATCCGCTTCCATCAAAATGGGTCTATCAAGGGGGGCATGGTTGACGCCCCCAAGCACGGGCGGACTGAACCTGGGTTCAGCCGATGGGCCTAGCACTTGGGGTTATTCGTCAAACCACTCACTGAGGTAGAAGCTCTCGAAGTAGTAGTTTGACAGTGACGCGGCGTTTTTGAGCATGACGTCCTGTCTTCCTGAAATCCGGTAACGAGGCCGGTCTGGTGACCAGCGCCTATAAACGAATACCTGCTCGTTGACCCTGATGTCAATAGCATGTTACCGACTAGTAATAGATCGATAACCTGTTGTGCATAATGGATTTGTAAGTGAATAATCATTCAAAACTCGGCTCTGCCGTGCTGCTGTCGCTGGCCCTGGTGGCGCCCCTCAGTGCGACCCAGGCTAATACCCTGTTCCTGGTCGGTGGCGGGATGAAAAGCTGCGCCAGCCAAAACCTGGCCGCCTGCAACGCCGCTGCCCTGCCCGTCAATCTCGCCGAGGGGTCACGAACGGGCCTGCGCTTCTCACTCAGCGACGACAATCTGGCCCGTGCCAGTGCCGCCAATCACTGGCACTCGGCTGAGCACGCTAAACAGGCACTTCAGCAGCTGCAAAGGCTCGCCAAGCGGCTGGGAACCGACCCCGTGAGCAAGTCGTCGCTGCAGCAGGCCCTGCGCGAGCAGGACGACAGCAACGACTGGTACCAAAGCCTGTCTGATCAGCAGTGGTACCTGCTGCTTGACCGGCTGGAAGCGCCCCAGCTCGATGACCAGGGCGAACGGCTCAAGGAAAGCACCTGGCTGCAGTACAACCGGGATCCGCACACGCCCCAGCTGGTCGCCCGCTTCACCGAGCTGGCCGCCAAAGCGGGTGACAAAGCCGATGGCGAAGCGCCGCTGCTGCTGGTGATGACCAGCAGCGCCCGCGACCCCTTCGAGGCCCATGACTTCTACCTCAGCCTGTTTGCCAGTGCCGGCGCCCAGGTTCGCTGGTTGCCGCTGGATGCCAGCGTCCAGGCGGCCCGCCGAGACCGCGCCTGCGACCAATTGCCCCGCTACCGAGAGCAGGTCCAGGGCAATGCCGAGCGCCAGCGGATCTACCCAAAGCTGGCCCAGGCTCAACGGGCTCACTGCCAACAGCCGCAGTTAGGCCTGGAGCTGCTGGCCCAGGCGGATGGCCTGTTCATCAATGGCGGCGATCAGTGGCTGACCTGGCAGGCACTGCGCCACCCCGATGGCGGCGATACCCCGGAGCTTGCGCTGATCAAACAGCGAGTGGCCAAGGGCACTCTGGTGGTGGGCGGCACCAGTGCCGGTACCGCGGTGCAAGCCAGTGGCGTGATGATTAGCAATGGCAGCAACCTCAGCGCCCTGCGCGATGGCCCTGTCGATGCACCGCCACCGGCCCGGGATTGCGACGGCGGCCCGGCTTGCGATGGACTGGCCGGCGACCAACTGACCTTTAACCCACAAGGTGGACTGGGCCTGTTCATCCCGGGCCTGACCGACACCCACTTCTCCGAGCGAGGTCGACAGCTGCGCCTGGCCATCCTGGCCAACCAGACACAGGTGCCTATCGCCGTGGGGGTCGACGAAAACACCGCACTGGAGGTGAGCGGCAACCGTTGGCAGGTGTTGGGTCAAGGGGGCGTTTGGATTTGGCAAAGCGCGCTGCAGCGCAGCCACTACCTGCGCCCCGGGGACACGGCTACGTGGCAGGCCGACACCCTGGCCGTCGAGCTGGGTCAGGTCAATTCCGGCCCCCACCCGGGCCCCTCCATCGAGCAATCCGTGCAGCTGGATACCGATCAGATCCATCAACTGGCCCAGCAACTCTGTCAGCAACAAGGCACCCTGGCGCAGGGGCATATCGACCTCGGGGACAGTGCCCTGTTGGTCTCCCTCAAAGCCGATGGGCAAACCCACTTTTCGCCGGATCCCTCCGGCTGCAGCTACCGGGATCTGAGCCTCAGTATCGTGCCTTACCCCATCAGCCAAGAGGATGATTAGTCACCTTAAGTGACTGTTCATTCGAGCACTTTCGCTTGCGTGTCGAGTCTGGCATGTTATGGGTTTGCCCCATTCTGAAGGATTAGAAGATGAAAACTCGCGTTGCGCTGGCCCTGGCGGCCCAGCTGGTTGTGACCGCCCCGGCCTGGGCCCAGCAGACCCTGATCCACGCCGGTAGCCTGATCGACGGCGTTAATGACGCCGCTCGCCAACGGGTCTCGGTGGTGGTGGAAGACAACCGCATCGTCGCCATCGAAAGCGGCTTTGTCGATGCCCAGGCCAGCCAGCAGCTGATCGACCTGTCGGACTACACCCTGATGCCCGGCTTGATGGACATGCACACCCACGTCGATGGGGTCACCAACGCCGAGAGCTACACCGAGGGCTTTTTCAAAGACCCGGCCTATTTTGCCCTGCGTGCCACCACCTACGCCGAGGCCACCCTGATGGCGGGCTTCACCACGGTGCGAAACCTCGGCGGTGACGTCAGCCTGGCGATGCGCGATGCCATCAACGAAGGGCATATCCAGGGTCCGCGGATCTACGCCGCCGGTAAGTCGATCGCCACCACCGGTGGCCATGCCGATCCCACCAACGGCATCAACCGTCACCTGCGCACGCTGGAGGGGGATCCCACCCCGGAACGCGGCGTGATCAACGGCCCCTACCAGGCCCGTCAAGCGGTGCGCCAGCGCTACAAGGAGGGCTCTGACGTGATCAAGTTGACGGTAACCGGCGGGGTGTTGAGCCTGGCCAAGAGTGGCCACAACCCGCAGTTCATGGACGATGAGCTGGAAGGGATCATGGACGCGGCCAAGGACTACGGCTTTGTCGTGGCGGTGCATGCCCACGGAGCCGAGGGGATGAAGCGGGCGGTGAAGGCCGGGGTGCATTCGGTTGAACACGGCACCTTTATGGACGACGAGGTGATGGCGCTGATGAAGCAGCACGGCACCTATTATGTCCCCACCATCACCGCCGGTCGCTGGGTGGCCGAGCATGCCGATCAATACCCCGCCATTGTTCAGCCCAAGGCGCGCCTGGTGGGGCCGCAGATCCAGAAGACCTTCGCCAAGGCTTACGCCGCAGGCGTGCCCATCGCCTTCGGCACCGATGCCGGGGTGTTTCCCCATGGCCTCAATGGCCGCGAGTTCGGCTACATGGTCGAGGCAGGCATGCCCGCCATGGCCGCGATCCAGTCCGCCACTATGGGCGGTGCCCGCTTGCTGCGCATCGACCAGGAGTTGGGCTCGGTGGAGGTGGGTAAGCTGGCAGATCTGGTGGCGGTAAAGGGCAACCCACTGGAGCAGATCAGTCTGATGGAATCGGTCACGTTCGTGATGAAGGATGGCGAGGTGGTCAAAGCTCCCTAGCCCGACCAGGCCTCAGTATCTCAGTAGCAACTGCTTGCGGCAGGCCCACTCGGCCTGCCGCCATTATTTAACCGTGTGCCAACTGCACAAATGCGAACCCCATTCGCGACATCAGCTTCACCGGCTGATAGTCTCCGCCCCATCCTCAGTAAACCCATCGAAGGTACCCTTATCATGCGGATCCGTATCGCTTTTCTACTGGCACTGCTGACCCTGACCGGCTGCAGCAGCCTGGACCAATCCCTCAGAGAGGGACGGACCGGCACCGTAGAGCAGGGCCAAGCCTCCTTCTACGCTGATAAGTACCAGGGCCGAACCACCGCCAATGGTGAGCGCTTTGATCAGCAGGCGATGACCGCCGCCCACAAGACCCTGCCCTTTGGCACCCGGGTCCGGGTCACTAACCTCAACAACGGCAAGCAGATCGTGGTACGGATTAATGACCGCGGTCCCTTTGTTCGCGGCCGCATCATCGATCTTAGCTATCGCGGCTTTAGCCAGCTTGCCAGCCCCAGCGAGGGATTGATCCCGGTTAAGATGGAGGTGCTGCCCTAGCCTGCCAAAACGGGCGGGGTGGCCATGGCGTTTACCGCCATTGCACTCGCGCTACTCCTTAACCCGTGGGGGTCATGTTGCAGCCGCACACGGCGCAATTGGGCAGAAACAGCAAGATGGCCACATCCTGTTCTTCATCCCGTTCCAGAAAACGCAGGGTCATGGTGTGGGTTTCCCCCTGGGCCTGGTTGCGTTGACCAAAGGCGGCCATGTTGCGCATGTGCTGGGGCATCTGGGTTTGTTCCGCCTCCAGGGTCAGTGCGCTTTGCGACAGCGACAGGGCCAGTAGTTTGCCCTGGTGCTGCTCTGACAGGATCTGGCCGCGCATCGACAGCTCCCCCAGTGGATCCCCCTGCTCGCTGAAGTAGCGGTAGAGGATGGAGGCCCGGTCACCCTGCAGCAGGAAGTTGGCCAGTACCTGGAAGCGAGGGCCAGCCTCGCCCTGGTCATCCAGCTCCAGCAACTCGCCACGGCAGGACAGCACCATATCCAAATCCGGCGTCGTCAGCCTGGGCCAGTGCCATAGCCCCCAGGCCAGCAGCACGGCGGCAAGGATCAGCCCCACAACCCCTTTGCTTATCCTATTCACAAAGCTTTACCTCCCGCAGCCATTCGCCCTGGTCAAACCCGGGCTGCAAGCGAAAATCGCTGATCTTCAGATTGCGCAGGGTGGGCAGGCCATCCTCTTCGCCGCGCAGGGTCAGGTTGAGCACCTGGCCATCGTTGGACAGGGCCAGGTAATAGGTGTGCCAAGGTGAGCGTGCGCAGCGGCTGAGGCCCTGGCGCAACTGCTGAGCAATGGGGGCAAGGTGGCGGTCGGTGACATCCGACTGCATCACCTGGATCAGGCTGACACTCTGCTGCGCCAGCTGGACGGTTTCCATCCGCTGTACCTCGGGCAGGGGCGTAGGGCGAACACTGAAATAGAAAACCAGCAACATCAACAGAGCCAGTGCCACGGCCGCCCCACCAAGCCAGCGCGGCCTTGCCCTCGGGGGCGACGACTCAGGCACACTGCTGACGACCTCGCGCACCCAGCAGTAACCCTTACCGGGAACGGTTTGCAGCCGCTCGGCCTCGTTATCGAGGAACTTGCGCAGGGTAAACACCGCCTTAACCACCGCCGAGCCGGACATCACCGGCTTGGCCTCACCGGCGCAACGCAGCCGCTCCTTGCTCAAAGGGATATTGGGGTGATCCAGCAGTTGGGTCAGCACCAGGAACTCCGCCCGTGGCAACTGCCAGCGCTCGTCGCGGCCCTGGTGGTACAGCTCGCCCTGTTGCCGGTCAAAGCGCACCTCACCGAACTGCATCGGCTGCTCCTCGCCTCATCATCACCTCACTGTTGCCTGCTCGACTCTCACTTTTCACCGCCACTATTTACCATCTGATGGGGTAACGGCTACCCCGGGATCGGCACCAACCTTGCGCCAGATCAAAGGGCAAACCCCTTGAGCCAGCGGAATAATCGCAGTAATCGAGATTATTGCCAGTGATGCCTCACAGATACAAGTTTAAGTCACTGAAAAATAACACCCTTGATTAAGCAAATCCGCTCCGTTGCTGCGCCACTGCCATGGCGCCGATTACCGTGATACCGATCACACTTTCCCAGCTCTGCGTCACCAACACTGAACTCAAGCCCCAGCCACGCTGGGTTTGTAAAGCCAACCTAAGGTGACCACTATGGACAGAAGACAAGCCATCACTAAGATCATCGGAATGACCGGCGCCTCCGCAGGTGCCCTGATGCTCAGCCACCCCGCCCTGGCCGTTACCAATGCTGATGGCCAATGGCAGCTTAGCCTGGGTGAATCCCTGGCCTACGCCAAGATCGACCCGATGGTCGCCGCCCGCAACGCCTATGAAGCCGGTAACGGTTGTATGTACCAGGTCTTCCACGGCATCGTCAGCACCCTGGCCCAATCCGACAGCCCCGATGCCGACAAGTTTGCCCAGATCCCTACTGCAATGGCGCAATACGGTTACGGCGGGATCCTCGGTGAAGGCACCATCTGCGGCAACATTAATGCCGCCGGGATGCTTCTTAACTTCCTATCCATCAACGGCGAACCGGCCAAGACCCTGCTGATGCCCATCGGCCGCTTCTATGAAGAGACTGTACTGCCGTTCCGCGATACCGCCTTCCTCGATGGCATCGGTGCCAATACCGAGGAGCTGATTGCCAAGGTGGGCGACCCCACCATTGCCAATAGCCCGCTTTGCCACGCCTCGGTCACCAACTGGGCCAAGGCCAACGGCAAAACCGCCAAGGATAAAGGCGAACGCTGCTCCGAGCTCTCCGCCTCGCTGGCATACCAGATTGCGCTGATGCTGAACCAGGCAATGGACGGTGAAGACGTCGTGGCCATGTACCCCTTCAGCGACACCGTCTCTGAGTGCAAAGCCTGCCACACCCCAGCGGACGACTTCGGTCACAGCGTCGCCAGCAACATGGAGTGCGACACCTGCCATGGTGGCCACTGAGTGACAGATAAGGAGGTCATTATGACTGTTCGCAACGCACTCACCGTACTGGCTATGGCCCTTGTGCTCGGCGCCTGTGGCGGTGACGACAACGACGGCAGCGTTGACAACCCGCCGACACCCACCCCGCCGCCACCGCAGGAGGAGAGCATCGGTATCGATGAGACCACCAGCCTGGCGCTGACCCTGGAGGCCTTTGACGGTCCCAGCGGGGCAGTAACCTTTAGCCTGACCGGCGATGATCAGCTCCCGGTCACCGGAGTCGAGCGTTTCCGGCTGCTGTATCTGGGTTACCCACCCGCTGGGCCCACCTCCGTCAAGTACGCCCTGCCCTGGCACCAGACCGAAGACTATGACTGTCTGGACGCCGAAGCGGACTGCCTGATGGTGCTGGAAGAAACCAGCCTTGGCCAATACGAGGTCCTGCCCACCGAGCTGTACTGGCAGGAACTGATTGAGGACCACAAGGTGATGATAGAGGTGGTGGGCGACCAGGCCCAATCACCCCCGGTCTGGAACTGAGTTCGCACGACCAACACGCTTGCCCCCTTTATGGGGGCTTTTTTTTGTTCCGGGGAGCCAATGGCCACGACAGGTGAAAAAACTTCTCAAACTGGGCAAGCTTAAGCTAATCAATGAGTGTCCACTGTTTAGCAGCTCAAGGAGCGACGATGAATCTGCTGCGTGCCACCTTGCCCCTTATTGCCGCGGCGGGCCTGCTTGTGCAAGCCCCACTGCAGGCGGAAGCCACCACCCCCACCCTGACCGAATGGGAGATCGAATGGGGCGGCCGGCCCCGTGACCCCTTTGTTGCCCCCAATGGCGATGTCTGGTTCTGCGGCCAGGCGGGCAACTACATTGGCCGGCTAACACCGGACTCCGGCCAACTGACCCAGTACGACCTGCCGGACAACACCCATCCCCACAACCTGATCATCGATGCCAAAGGCACCGTCTGGTATGCCGGCAACAAGAACGGCCACATCGGTGCCCTGGACCCCAACAACGGCACCATTACCCAGTTCCCGATGCCGGCATCGGTTAAGGATCCCCACACCCTGATCTTTGACGGTAAGGGCCACATCTGGTTCAGCGCCCAGTGGAGTAATAAGGTGGGCCGACTGGATCCCAAGGATGGCACCGTGGTGGTGATTGACGTACCCACCGAGGATGCCCGCCCCTACGGCATCAAGCAGGCACCGGATGGCAGGATCTGGACGGTGCTGCTGGGCACCAACAAGCTGGCCGTGGTCGACCCCGACAGCCTCAGCCTGACCGAGATCGCCCTGCCCTCGCCCCAGGCGCGGCCGCGACGACTGGAGATCACCGACGACGGCCGCATCTGGTATGTCGACTATTTCGGCGGCGTGCTGGGGGAATACCGCCCCGAGGAGAACAGCTTCGAGCGGCACCTGTTACCCCGCGGGGCGAAAAGTCAGCCCTACGGCACGGCGCTGGACAGCGATGGCATCGTCTGGGTAGCCCAGACGGGGCTGCAACCCAATCAACTGGTGGGCTTTGATACCCAGTCCGGAGAGTTTGGCGAAGAGGTGGCGGTGCCCGCAGGGGGCACGGTACGCCATATGATGTACCACGCCCCCAGCCAGGCAATCTGGTTTGGCGTCGACACCGGCTTCCTCGATCGCCTGGTGGTGGGCAAGGAATAGTAGCTCAACGGGCACGACACGCCGTCGTCGTGCCTCACATCAACCGGCTTTACCGCCGCCCAAGCCAGCCAGGTTATCGACCGTTTTGCTTAACCAGCGGGTTGCGATTTGTCTCAGCGGCGATTCAGCTTGGCTCGCAATAACTTAGCTAACCCACGAGAATCCCAGTCAAAAACCATTTTCTGGCGGTTCAAAGGCACGACAATGCTGGAAAATGCCACACTTAGACGGCGCTCGCCCCATCGCAAAATCCCCATCTGACGCGGACTGAATCCCGGTTTATCCATTTTTTTACGCCAACTTATGGCGTTAAGGTCCGCAAACTTGAGATTGGAGATAACAATGGGACAAAAATCTTGTATACTTGCGCGGAATTTTGGCGCTGATTTTTTATAGAGTGAAAAATGGCTGACTTATCCAAGTACCGTAACATTGGTATCTTCGCACACGTAGATGCCGGTAAAACCACCTCCACTGAGCGTATCCTGAAGCTGACCGGTAAGATCCACAAAACCGGTGAAGTACACGATGGCGCCGCCACCACTGACTTCATGGAGCAGGAAGCTGAGCGTGGTATTACCATTCAGTCTGCTGCGACCACCTGTTTCTGGAACGACCACCGTCTGAACATCATCGATACCCCTGGGCACGTTGACTTCACCGTTGAAGTTTACCGCTCCCTGAAGGTTCTCGATGGTGGTGTAGGCGTATTCTGTGGTTCCGGTGGTGTTGAGCCTCAGTCCGAAACCAACTGGCGCTACGCTAACGAATCCGAAGTTGCTCGTCTGATCTTCGTGAACAAGCTGGACCGTATGGGTGCAGACTTCTACCGCGTTGTTGATCAGGTGAAGAACGTTCTGGGCGCTCGCCCGCTGGTAATGGCCCTGCCGATCGGCATCGAAGACGACTTCAAAGGCGTTGTAGATGTTCTGTCTCAGAAGGCCTACATCTGGGACGATTCCGGCCTGCCGGAAAACTACGAAGTAGTAGACATCCCGGCCGAGATGGTTGACGACGCTGCCGCTTACCGCGAAGAGCTGATCGAAACCGCTCTGGAAGCCGACGAAGACCTGCTGATGGAGTACCTGGAAGAAGGTACCGAGCCGTCCCTGGAAGAGATCAAGCGTTGTATCCGTCAGGGTACCCGTGACCTGATGTTCTTCCCGACCTACTGTGGTTCTGCGTTCAAGAACAAAGGTATCCAGCTGGTTCTGGACGCCGTTGTTGACTACCTGCCGTCCCCGACCGACGTACCGGCTCAGCCTCTGACCGATCCGGAAACCGGTGAGCCGACTGGCGAAGTAGCTACCGTATCCGCTGAAGAGCCGCTGCGTGCTCTGGCGTTCAAGATCATGGACGACCGTTTCGGCGCCCTGACCTTCATCCGTATCTACTCCGGTGTTCTGGAAAAAGGCATGACCATCCTGAACTCCGCTACCGGCAAGACCGAGCGTATCGGCCGTATGGTAGAGATGCACGCTGATGACCGTACCGAGATCACCCGCGCTCAAGCCGGTGACATCATCGCGGTTGTAGGCATGAAGAACGTACAGACCGGTCACACCCTGTGTGATCCGAAGCACGAGTGCACCCTGGAGCCGATGATCTTCCCTGAGCCGGTGATCTCCATCGCCGTTGAGCCGAAGGACAAAGGTTCCACCGAGAAGATGGGCGTTGCCATCGGTAAGATGGTTGCTGAAGATCCGTCCTTCCAGGTTGAGACCGACGAAGAGTCCGGTCAAACCATCCTGAAGGGTATGGGTGAACTGCACCTGGACATCAAGGTAGACATCCTGAAGCGTACCTACGGCGTTGAGCTGGTAGTAGGTCAGCCGCAGGTTGCTTACCGCGAAACCATCACCACCCCGATCGAAGACAGCTACACCCACAAGAAGCAGTCTGGTGGTTCCGGTCAGTTCGGTAAGATCGACTACCGCATCAAGCCGGGCGAGCAAGGTACTGGCTTCAAGTTCACCTCCACTGTTGTGGGCGGTAACGTACCGAAGGAATTCTGGCCTGCCATTGAGAAAGGCTTCGCTGGCATGATGGAAACCGGTCCGATGGCTGGCTTCCCGGTTCTGGACGTTGAAGTTGAGCTGTTCGACGGTGGCTTCCACGCCGTTGACTCCTCCGCTGTTGCGTTCGAAATCGCTGCCAAAGGCGCTTTCCGTCAGTCCATGCCGAAGGCCGGCCCGCAGCTGCTGGAGCCGATCATGAAGGTAGACGTGTTCACTCCGGAAGATCACGTTGGTGATGTTATCGGTGACCTGAACCGTCGTCGTGGCATGATCAAGGACCAGGAAGCTGGCGTTACTGGCGTTCGCATCAAGGCCGACGTACCGCTGTCCGAAATGTTCGGTTACATCGGTCACCTGCGTACCATCACCTCTGGTCGTGGTCAGTTCTCCATGGAGTTCGCCCACTACGCAGCCTGCCCGATGAACGTTGCAGAAGCGGTTATCGCTGAAGCCAAAGAGAAAGCGGCCAACAAGTAAGTTGACCCCTTGCTCTGAGCATTAGGCTCAAACAAAAGCCCCGATGGGAAACCATCGGGGCTTTTTTGTGCCTGTTGCTTCGCTACTGCGTCGATATCAGCGCCTCGAGGTCGCCACCCATCCCCTCATACAGGTTGTACATGGCGTGTTGGTCCACCTGGATAAGGCCGCGCTGGGGCCGATCCAGATCCACGATCAGGGTCACCAGCAGGGAGAACGCCAGCGACAGCGGTACCACCGCACTCAAGCGCCGCCTGCCGGTCATGCCCACCTGGGTACCCAGGGTCATCATGGTCAGGGCGCAGATCACCAACAGCGCTATCCAGACACTGGTGGGGATGCGGTTGTAATAGGAGCCGGTGGCGCGCTGTTCGTGCATGTCGATCAACTCGTTGGTAGCTTGCACCATCAACGCCACGGTGGGGCTGGACTCCTGCTTTGCCACTGACACCACCTGATGCCACAGTGCCTCGTGGATCACCACCGAGCTGCGCTGAATTGCCTCCATCTCCTCGCCAAACACCACCTTATCCTCTGCCGCCCGCAGCCGCGTCTCCACGTAACGTCGCAGCAAGTCCCTCACCTCCCCCGCTGCCGCCTCCGGCAGCAGATCGGTGCGCAGGTAGGCGGTGCCGATGACATTGGCCTCCAGCAACACGTTCTCCTTGCGGGTCTGGTGCTGTCCCGCCGCCATGGAGAAGGAGAACGCCAGGACAAAGCCCAGCATTCCCAGCAGTCCCCCCACCATAGGGCCAAGGGAAGACGAACCATCGCCCTCCTCCTTGTTGCGAAAGCCCAGGTAGCCCAGCTGATAGCCCAGCTCACAGGAAGACAGCATCACCAGGACGATCACCACCCAGACCCAGGCGGTGGGCAACAGCTCGATAAAGTGCATTGGGCCTCCTCCCTGCTTATGCCCATGGATTTGAGGATCTCAAGTGTAGTCAAGGCACAGAATCAGTCAGGGGAAGCGAGAAGGTTGGCCGGGCTCAGGCCATGGAAAACTGCGCACCCCAGTAGGTGCGCATCATTGAGGAAGTTGCGGGGATTAGGGCAGATTCAGATTGGCGCTAGGCCGGTGCGCTGTGCCAGGGCAGCTGGATAGGCGCGGGCCTTGGCCATCTGCATCGCCTGCTGTTCGACCTCGGCGTCGTCACACAGGGGTAACGGCTCTGGGCTGCGCCTGGGCAGCCAGCCCAGCTGCTGCAGCTGGGCCAAGATCGCCTCCGCTACCGGCAGCGCCGAGTTGGCCTTGACGATTTCAGCCCGGGCGTAATGCTCGCCGGCAAAGGAGACCTCGGCGGCACGCAGCGCCGGGTCCTGCCCCGGGATCTGCTGGGCACCAAACAGTGGCTTCGCCGCCGGGTTGGCAGAAGCGAATCGCGGCAGGAAGCGGGCCATGTGCTCAATCGCCCGCTTGCTGCGTTCCTGCACCAGGGTATCCGGCCAGCCAGTGTTGAGCTTGCGTTGAAACTGACTGGCCAGTCTGGGCTGGGCCGAGTCCACCGGACTGGCCACCAGCCCCTGCTTAAACAGAGTGATGTTCTCGGTCATACCGTGCAGTTGTACCAGGCCATCGGCATAGGGGGTAAATTGGGCCATCCCCTGGGGGGAGCCCCGTTGGCCATGGAAGATAAGCTCTGGCCACTCGCCCTGGCGCTCGCCCCATTGGGTCACGTAGGCGGCCTTGAACTCCACCAGGCGCTGCCTCGGCAGCGAGGCCATGTCGTCCAGTGCACCACTGCGGTAGCCGCAGGCGTTGACCAGGTAATCCACCTGCAGCGCACTGCTCTGACCGAAGTGCTTTAGACTCAGCCACCAGCCGCCGTTTTGCCGCTGCAGGTCCACCACCTCGGTGTCCAGCCGCACCTGGCAATTGGCCTGCTGGGCCAGCACCATGGCCGCGTTAGCCGCCAAGCGGAATACCGACAGGCCATATTCCTGCACCAGAATCAGCGGCCACTTGACCTGATCGAAGTCCAGCTCCTTGGCCAGGGGTATCATCCAGTCGTCGTCACACTGGGGCGTTTCAGGCAGCGGGCGGGTCGCCAACTCGGTCAGCGTCGCCCGGTCATAGAGGCGGAAGTAGTTATCCGGAGCCCCCAGCACGGCGTTGGCCGGATCGGTCGCCACCAGCTTGTGGTAATGGGCTTGTACTGTCTCCAGCCTCGGTAACAGGCTGCTAACCTCCCCCGGATCGCGGATCGGTACGGCGATCACCGTCGGGCGGACATTGGCACAATGAGGAAAGAAGCGCAGGGTCTGGATCGACTGCTCCAGCAGGGTCAGGCACTGGTCCTGGGGCAGCTCACGATAGAGATTGCCGCCGGCGTGGAGGTGGCAGATCGGTGGGCCATTCACCAGGCTGGGGCCCTTCTCCAGCAGCACCACCTCGCAATCGGGGTTCTGCGCCAACCGCATGGCAATGGTGGCCCCGGCCACACCCCCTCCCACCACGCCAATACGGGGGCGAGAGCGAGCATCGGATTGCAGTGCTGGCATGGCAGGGGTCATGGCGCTTCCTATTACATCAACGTCGAATTCGGGCTTATTTCACCGTATCTTACCTCGCGGATGCAAGCATACCGCGCAATCGATTACGGCCCGGGCAAGCCTTTGGTTCAGAATCGGTAGGAGAGCGAGGTGGAGACCGCCAAGCCCTGGTTTTCGATCGCCACGGTGAAGGGGTCAACCTGCTGCTGCTTTTCGGCGTAACGCTCGTACATCAGGCTGCCATCCCACTGCCAACGCCCCAACAGGGTTCGGCCTAGCCCCAGGCGCCAGCGGCTGTCCCAACCACCCAGGCGATCCACCGCCTGCTCCTGGCTGTAGCCCATCCGTAGCTCCCATTCGCGCCAGCGATAATCCGCCCCCAGCGCCACACGCCAGCTGTGGTTATGGCCTACCAACAGGCCAAACAGATCGGCGTAATCGCGGAATCGCACGCCCCGATCCTCCCAGGCGGTGTGACTGATGGAGAGGTGGGTTTGCCACTGGTTTCGCAACTGGTAGCTGTGGGAAAGCACGGTCATGGACGGCAGGTCCAGATCGATCTCTTCGTTACCAAACTGGGTCGGGGCACGCCAAAGCACACCGACACGGTGCTGGTCTCCCCGCCAGTGGCCACTGAGATTGAAACTGCTGCCGCTCAAACGGCCGCTTTGCTCCCAGCCCCGACAACCCAGCAGCCAGTGGCAATCGCCGGAGGTCAATTGATAGTCTGCCACCAGCCATTCTCCTCCCACGCCTAAGCTCCAGGCGCCCCAGGAGTGGGACAGTGACGGGGCCACCGACACCACGATGGGTTTAAGGCGGGCTTCCGCCTGGCCCAGGTAGCGGATCTGCGGCACCTGGATGTCCGCGGCGGTGCGGCTGTGGATCCCCAGGCCAAAGGACCACTGATCCTGTCGGTGCACCGCAAACATCGAGGGGATAGGATCCGTGGTCTGGTAGCCCAGCTCCGGCATCAGTGGCAGTTCGTAGTCGGTGGTGACCTGGTAGTTCACCACCGAGGCCAGCACCTGGCTCTCGCCCAGCCCCTGCATCGCCGCCGGCAGCTGGCTGGCCACGGTGGCATCGGTGGCTGCGGCGCCATTGGCGTTAGCCAAGGCTGTGGCGCTGGCCGACCACTCCCAGAAACCCAGCCCGGAGGCCGCCACTGAGGGCACAAACAGGCCGCCGCACAGCAGCAGAGCGTATCGTGATTGCGTCATCGTTATCGTCGTTATTGGTTTTTTAGGCGGCGCAGTATCGCAGAAGTGAAAGTCACCCGCCATCACCCAGCCACCAGACACTTAGACTCGCTGAACGCTGTTTCTCAGTGGATCTGTCGAAAGGTAAAAAGGGCAGCCAATGGCTGCCCTCATAACACTCAGCGGTTGAAGTGCTCGCTGAGCAGCTGTAGAAACCGATCCGGGTCCATCTCCGTGACCCAGTTGATTCGGCTATCGGGATTGGGCGTGACCTCGACGGCATAGCCACGCTGCGGATCCATGGCCTCCAGGTCAATCTGGATGCTGACCGGTTCGCTGGCCAGCACCATGGCGGGATCTCGCATCGCCCCGACCAGAAGCGGATCTGCAGGAGTGAACTGATAACCGGCGTCGTCGCCGATAACCGGCACCAGCGCCGGGATCCGGGCCAGCACATGTTGGTCCCAACTGGCGGTCGCGGTAAAGAAGTCCGCCATGGCTGGGTTAGAATCGGTCACACCCTGCATCTGCTCGAACAGTACCGGGTTGCCGGTACGACTGATGCTGCCCCCCTGGAAGGTCTGCTTAATCAGATCGGAGGAAAACAGTGTCATCGGGATCTGCTCCATCGCCATCAATGCGGCGCTGGCGCTCGGATCCATGTTCCAGTTGTAGGTGGTACGCAACACCCCATCATGCTCGACCCAACCACCCATCACATGGATATGTTCAATGCGACCTTGCAACTCTGGCTGTGCCTGCAGCACCGCTGCCAAGTCCGTCGGTGGCGCCAGCAACAGGATCTCCACCGCTTCGTGCTGTTTGAGCACCCGGCACAGCGCGTGGCGCAAAGCACTGTCTGAACGGGGCTGGTTCAGGTTAAGCTCACGCAGGCTGTCCGGGTCGAGGATCCCCTGCCCCTCCTGCTCGTAAGCCCGTGCCGCGGCGGAGGATTGGATGGCAGGAAAATCCTCTGCCTGTCCACCACTGCCCACCACCACGGGAACCGCCTCCAGGCCGTGACTGGTCATCACCTGCTGTGCCAGTGCCTGCTTGCGGCTAGCGTGCATCACCGTACTGCCTACCAGCACCAGCCGATGCTCGGCATGGCCCATTAGCAGTTCCAGGGCGATGCGATCGTCCGGTTCCATGTCGGTGATCACCACCAACGGCAGCGCTGAGGCCCAGCCTGACACCGCCAGTAGCGCAGCAGCCAGCCAGTAGCGGCTTGAGTCTTTCCCTGTCGACACCCTACAGCTCCTTAATCGCATTAAGAATGCGCTTATCCGAGATGGGGTACTTAGTACCCAGGGTCTGGGCAAAGCAGGAGACCCGGAACTCCTCCAGCATCCAGCGGATCTCTGCCAGGGCATCGGGTACAGCCTGGCCCTTGGGCACCTTGGCCAGGGCCTGACTGTAAGCCTGCTCCACCTTCTGGATCTTCATCAGCTGCAGCTTGTCCCGTTGCGGGTCCACCGGCAGTTTCTCTAGCCGCCGTTCGATCGCCTTGAGATAGCGGGCCAGATCGTCCATCCGATCCCAGCCGGTATCCGCAACAAAGCCCTTGTACACCAGCTTATCCAGGTGGGCCTGGATGTCCGACATGGCAAAGGCCATCTCCAGCGAGATCTTGCCCTTGAGCTTCTTGGCAATGGCGCCGCGGGTGGTCAGCACCTTCTCCACCTTGGTGCCGATGGCCACCACGGTGTCGCCCAACTCGGCCCGCACCTTCTCCCGCGCCGCCACAAAGCTTTGCTCGTTGGAGACCGCCAGGTTGTGGGTGGCCAGGATCTCATCGATGCCGGCGTCAATGCAGTCGGCGATCAACAGGTCGACCCGACCGAAGGGGTTAAAGTACATCGCCAGCTTCGACTTGTTAGGCAGCTTCTGCTGCAGGTACTTCACCGGGTTGGGCACGTTGATCAGCAACAGCTTGCGTAAACCGGCCCGGCTGGCCTGCTTGGCCTTCTGTTCGGTATCGAACAGCTTCACCGCTACGCTGTCGCCCTCATCCACCAGCGCCGGGAACGCCTTGACGCTGTAGGCACCGCGCTTCTGCTCGTAGCTATGCGGCAGGGTACCCAGGGTCCAGTCGGTCAGGCCCGATTGCTCGATGCCAGAATCCGCCACCTTGGCGATCACCTGCTTCACCTTGCCCTTGAGCTGCTCCTTCAGCGCCAGCAGGTCCCGCCCCTGGCCCAGCAGACGGCCTTTGTCGTCCTCGACCTTAAAGTTGAACACCAGGTGCGCCGGCAGATCCGCCAGGTTGAAATCCTCCGGCTTGATGGCGGTACCGGACATGCGCAGGAACTGCTTGCACAGCGCCTCGAGCAGCGGCATCTCGAACGGGGTGATGTTGGCCAGCGCCGCGCTGGCGTAGTTGGGTGCCGGCACAAACTGTCGTCGCAGGTTCTTCGGCAGGGTCTTGATCAGCGCCACCACCAGCTCCTGGCGCAGCCCCGGTACCAGGTAATCAAAGCCCTCGCTCTGGTACTGGTTGAGCAGCGCGATGGGCAGGTGCAGCGATACCCCATCGTCTTCGGCACTGGGCTCAAACTGGTAGGACAGCGGCAGGGTGATGCTGTCCTGGGTCCAGAAATCCGGGAAATCGGTCTCGCCGATGTGGTCAGCATCGCGCTTCATCAGCTCCGACTTGGAGAAATCCAGCAGATCCGGGTTATCCCGCTTGGCCTTGCCCCACCAACCGGAGAACAGCTGACGGGTATAAACCCCCTCGCCCACCCGCTCGTCGTAGAAGGCACGCAGGGTTTCGTCGTCCACCAGGATGTCGCGGCGTCGGGATTTGTGCTCCAGCGACTCCACCTCGTCCAGCAATGCCAGGTTGCGCTTGAGGAACTTCTCCTCCAGCCCAAGCTCGCCATTGACCAGCGCCTCGCGCAGGAAGATCTGGCGCGACTCCACCGCATCAATGGGGCCGTACTGGACCTTGCGTTTGGGTACGATCACCACGCCAAACAGGCTGACCTGCTCAAACGCCAGCACCGAGCCGGGCTTCTTCTCCCAGTGCGGTTCGCTGTGGCTCTTCTTCACCAGGTGGGTTGCCAGTGGCTCCACCCATTCGGGGTTGATCTTGGCCACGGTGCGGGCAAACAGCCGGCTGGTCTCGGTCAGCTCGGCGGCCATCAACCACTTGGGCGGCTTCTTGGCCAGCTTGGAGCCGGGGAACACATAGAACTTGGCGTTGCGCGCCCCCTTGAAGCTGCCATCGGACTCCTTCTGGCCGATGTGGGATAGCAGCCCCGCCAGCAGGGCCTGGTGGATCTCATCGTAACCGGCCCGCTCACCCAGGCTGATGTGGATATCCAGGTCATTCAGGCTCTGGCGCACCTGGGAGTAGAGATCCTGCCACTCCCGCACCCGCAGGTAGTTGAGAAACTCGCTCTTACACAGGCGGCGGAACTGATTCGAAGACAACGCCTTTTGCTGCTCGCGCAGGTACTCCCACAGGTTGAGGAAGGCGATGAAGTCCGAGTCTTTGTCGGCAAAGCGGCTGTGCTTCTCATCCGCTGCCTGCTGGCGCTCGATAGGACGCTCGCGGGGATCCTGGATCGACAGGGCGGTGGCGATCACCATCACCTCGTTGACGCAGCCCTTGGGCTTGGCTTCCAGCACCATCCGGGCCAGACGGGGGTCAATGGGCAAGCGGGCCAGTTGGCGGCCCAGCTTGGTCATCTTCGGCTCACCCCGCGACAGGGTGATGGCCCCCAGCTCCACCAGCAGGTTCATGCCGTCGTTGATATGGCGGCCATCCGGCGGCTGCACGAAGGGAAAGGCACTGATGTCGCCCAGCCCCAGGTTGAGCATCTGCAGGATCACCGAGCCCAGATTAGTGCGCAGGATCTCCGGATCGGTAAACTCCGGCCGGGATAGGAAATCCTCCTCGCTGTAGAGGCGGATGCAGATCCCTTCGGAGACCCGGCCACAACGACCGGCCCGCTGGTTGGCGCTGGCCTGGGACACCGGCTCAATCGGCAGGCGCTGCACCTTGGTGCGGTAGCTGTAGCGGCTGATCCGGGCGGTACCCGGGTCGATCACGTACTTGATCCCCGGCACCGTCAGTGAGGTCTCCGCCACGTTGGTGGAGAGCACGATACGACGGCCGCCGTGGGGGGCGAAGATCCGCGCCTGCTCCGAGTGGGACAAACGGGCGTACAGCGGCAGGATCTCGGTATCCCGCAGGTTGCGCCGGTTCAGCGCGTCTGCGGCGTCGCGGATCTCCCGCTCGCCGTTCATAAAGATCAGGATGTCCCCGGGCCCCTCGGCGCACAGTTCGTCCACCGCGGCGAAGATCCCCTCCATCGGATCCATGTCCGGCCCCTCCTCCCGAACCAGCGGCAGGTAGCGCTGCTCCACCGGGTAGGTACGGCCGGACACCTCGATCACCGGAGCATCGCCGAAGTGACGGGAGAAGCGCTCCACGTCGATGGTGGCAGAGGTAATCACCACCTTGAGATCCGGACGCTTGGGCAGCAGTTGCTTAAGGTAGCCAAGGATAAAATCGATATTGAGGCTACGCTCGTGGGCCTCGTCAATGATGATGGTGTCGTACTGGTCGAGCCAACGATCGTGCTGGATCTCCGCCAGCAGGATGCCGTCGGTCATCAGCTTGACGTAGCTGTCCTGGGAGGTCTGATCGGCAAAGCGGACCTTGAAGCCCACGTGCTGGCCCAGCTCCGACTCCAACTCCTGCGCCACCCGGCCGGCCACGGCGCGGGCAGCCAGTCGCCGTGGCTGGGTATGGCCAATCAGGCCACGGGTGCCACGGCCCAGCTCGAGGCAGATCTTAGGCAACTGAGTGGTCTTACCGGACCCCGTTTCCCCCGCCACGATAACCACCTGATGCTCGGCGATGGCCTTGGCAATCTCCTCCCGCCGCTCCGACAACGGCAGGTCTGGGTAGCGGATGCTGGGCAGATCGATGGTGCGCTGGGCCACCCGTTGTTGGCTTTGATCTTTCAGCGCCAACAACTGCTCCTGCACCGCAGCGCGTTTGTCGGCGTCCTTGATCTTCTTCATACCCGCCAAACGCTTGCGAATTGTCGCTGCGTCGTTGGCCATGCAGTGGATAAGCTCTTGTGGCGAAAAGGGGTTGGTGTTGCTCAAGACGGGTTCCTGGGGAAAAGTCGTTAACCGACCGATCCTAGCAGTGGAAGCGGATCAGGTTAAGGGGTGAACCGGCACTGTCTCCCCATCTGACGCTTTTTTCTTCGTTATTCTCTCGGCAAAGCCGAGAGCCGGTGCTTTGCAGCTACCCTTACCAAGGTTCAACACGGCAAGGAGCAGCGGATGCAGAGCGAGATCGCCAAAGAGCTGGCCCGATTGCGGGCCGAGCTGGCGGAGCTGGAGGCACAACAGGCGGCCCAGCCGGATTCCACATCACAGACAGAGCCTTTTGGGTCAGAGCCACTTGGATCAGAATCTGAGGGCCAGGAGAGTGAAACCCTGGAGCAGCAGCTGGAGGAGCTGGGCGGGTTGCTGCACAAGGAGCTGCGCCAGATCCCGACGGTCACCGCACTGGCAGTGTTTGCCCTGGGGATCCTGCTTGGCCGGGGGCTGCGCTGAACCGCCATGAACATCCTCCTTCTCAAGCTGCAACTGCTGCTCAAAGCCGAACTGGCCCTGGCCAAGGCGGAGGCCCGCCGACGTACCCGCCAGGGGGTGATGATGGCGTTGAGCCTGATCTTCCTCGGTCTCGGCCTGGTCTTTGTCAATATCGGCCTTTACCAGGAGTTTGCCGATGCCATGCTCAACGCCAGGGCGGCCTTCACCGTGGCGGCCATCAACCTGGCCTTTGCCGCAGTGCCGGCACTGCTGGTGCGACTGGACCGCCCCAACCCGGAAGAGCAGGCGATCCAGGCCTTTCGCGATCTGGCCTGGCAGGAGCTGTCCCAGCAGGGTAAGCAATGGCAAGACCAGGCCAAGGGGGTGAGCCAGCTGCTAAGCCTGGCGCAAGGCAAGGGCGGCAACGCCCTGGCCCTGGCGCCGCTGCTGGCCCTGCTCACCCGGCTATTAAAGAAGCGAGCCGGCTAGATGCCCTCGCCGCTGCGCTTCAGCATCGCCCGGGTGGCCCAATGGTCGGTGTTCCTGGCGATCCTGGTGACGGCCCTGGTGGTGGGCAAGGCATTTCTTATCCCCCTGGCACTGGCCCTGCTGCTTTGGGTGTTGTTGGCGGCGGTGCGCAGTGCCATCGACGCGCTGTTTGCCCCCCACTGGCGCCCGCCCCGTGCTCTGGTGTTGCTGCTGGCCATCCTCGCTCTGCTCACCACTCACTGGATCCTCATTACTATCCTTAGCAGTCAGGCCGCCGACATAAGCTCCGCGCTACCCCGCTACCAGGCGGCACTGACCGAGCGCAGTGGCACCCTGCTGGATCAGTATGGTCTGGACGGCCTGCCCTCCCTCAATCACCTGCTCGACAGCCTGGACTTGGCGGCCATTCTGGCCTGGTTCGGTGACGCCGCCGGCTCCTTGATGTCCGATCTGGTGCTGATCCTGCTTTACCTTGGCTTCCTGTTGGCAGAGGAGCGTCGACTGGCTCAGAAACTGTCGCGGCTCACCCACGACCCCGACAAGGCCCATCGACTGCAGCAATTGGCCCAGGAGATCGCCCTGGCGGTGCAGCGCTACCTGGGGATCAAGACCGTTGTCAGCTTGCTCACCGGCCTCAGTTGCTACCTGCTGCTGTGGGCACTGGGGCTGGATTTCGCGCCGTTTTGGGGAGTGCTGATCTTCGCACTCAACTACATCCCCACGGTGGGCTCGCTGTTTGGCGTGCTGCTGCCCACCGGCCTCGCCCTGGTCCAGTTCAGTCAACCGGGCCCGGTGCTGCTGATCCTGCTGGGGCTGGGCGGCATCCAGTTTGTCATCGGCAACCTGATAGAGCCGGCCTTTACCGGCAAGTCGCTGAACATGAGTCCGCTGGGGATCATGCTGTCGCTGTCTTTCTGGGGCCTGGTTTGGGGACTGCCGGGCATGTTCCTGTCGGTGCCACTGATGGTGATCACCGGCCTGATCTGCGCACAATTTGATGGCCTGCGCTGGTTTGCGGTGCTGCTGTCAGAAGATGGCACTTTGATGGGGACACAACCCCAGTCCAGCTCCGCATCGAACTAGAACGGCAACCGACCATTCCGGCACGGTGCGTTTCAGGGGCTAATGCCGACTGGGAAAGTCACTGGTTACAGGTAGCGGCTCCACAACAGCACCACCGAGGCATGTCCCTCGCCATCTCCGCTTCCCTCGACAACGGTGACCGCGTCCTCATCGACGATGATATTGATGTTGCTGTTCATGTAGTGCTGATTATTGTTGCGATTAGACTGGGCGCTGACGATACCCCAGATATTAATGTTACTGTCGAACTCCACCCGATTGCCCGCAATCAGGCTACCGTATGCGTTGATGTTGCTTTTGAAGGTGATATCCCCACCTACCGCGTTGCCCTGGTCATCGTAGCTGCCCGCCAGCAGTGCGAAATTGCCAAGGCCACCCCCAACCTGGTAATCAAAACCCTCGCCTAAGCAGAAGTTACTGGGGTAGCTGCCGTTTACCGTAGTGCAAAGTCCAGGCACTTTGCCTTCCAGGCCGGTGATGTCCTTATCATGGCGATGACCATTGCCATCCTGACCGATGAAGTTTGGGGAGTAGAAGGTGTGGTTGCCATCGACAAAGATATTGCCGGTGGCCAGCCAGGTCGCGTAGTAGTCGCCATTGCCCATAAAATTGAGGTTGCCCTCAACCCAGACCACGCCGCGGTTGAAATTGAAATTCTCTGCATCCTTGATGACGAAGGTATTCCCCTCGCTGTCAAAGCAGGAACGTGAACACAAGGTGGCACTGCCTGCCTCACCATTGAGGGTTCCACCGTCTAGGGTATAGAGGCCATCGGCGATACCACTGACATCTTGCACGTCCACCCAGGTCTTGCCGTCCTGACGATAGATAGCGTAATTGGCCAGCTCCCGGAATGCGTAGGCATCAAAGCCCTCCTCCCCGTGCACCGGCTTGACCGGGGTCAGAGCACTGCTGGCGCTGCAGGCACTGCCGCCGTTCAGCGCCACATTGGAGCAGTCCGGGGCTAACACCTGGTCTGCCGGGCTGGCCAACTCAATCAGATGACTGTTGCTACAAAGCTGACCCTGGTTGGGGTAGCTAACCAGGGAAGTGCCACCGTCACCCTGGGCCTGGACCAAGCCCAGGGTATCGTCAGAGCGCTTGCTGTAGATAGTGTCGTTGGCCAGCATATCGCCACCGTTGAGATAACCCCTGTTGTCACAGATACTGCCCAGAGCACGCAGGGTAAGAGAATCACCGCCCTTGGAGTTAAATCGGTGTTTTACCTGGACGTCACCATTGGCGTGGATCTCCCTAACCCCTTCTAGGGTCAGATCGCTGTGGGTGGCAAAGTCCGTGCCCACCTCCAGCTTGTGGAAGCCTTTAATATCCAGCGTATTAATCCCGACAAAATCTTTTACAAACAGGGTCATTCCCTGCTCAGTCTGGTTCTCAAATACAATGTTGGAGTTGACGTTGAGGTCGCCGTTGAACGACAGCTTATGGGCCAGCAGGCCGCCACTTAATGGGCTTTGCTCCGACAACTGATACACCAACCGCAATGTGCTGGTTGAGGTGGCCGCAGTGCCGGCACCGGTCCGGGCGGTTAAGTCCACCGTGGCGCGTCGCAGTGCACTGTCGTAGGCGATGACCTGAGCCGACAGATTCGGTTGTCCGCTGAACTGGAAATCCAGCGGTCCATCGGCGGATTGCGCCAGCAGCCCTACCATCTCTGCATACTCACCCACCTCCAGGCTAGTCAGCAGATAGCGGCGAACCAATTCCGCACCTCGCCAGGCCTCACCCTGAGATTGAGTCACCCCCTGGAAGGCCAAGCTCTGTGCCTGGTTGGAGCGCACCTTGGACATGACTCCCAAAGCACTGGACATGGCAGCAGCCCCCACCAGCAGCATCAACAGCAAAGTGGCCGCACCACGCTGAAGCGGCCAAACGGGATTACTCATGCGGCACTCCGAAAATTAACCAGGCAAAGTTGCAGATCCGCCGGGGCGGGATTGCCATTGTGTTCGGTGCTCAAACTAGTGCTAACTCGAAAACGACGGGTGCCATGGATCCCATTCTCTGCAGCCTCCAAGCCAAAGGGAGCACAGAGGACAGCTTCAAGTGATAGGCTCAGTTGGCCACCGGTCACCAAGGTTTGGCTCTGCCAGGTCAAGGCCTGCCAATCACTCACTGAGTCGCAGCTTTGCGCCTGCATATATTGCATGCCACTGACACCGGCCAACACGCCTGCGCAAAGGTAGCTGCCTCCATCCTGTTGCCAGCCCCATAGCAGCGCATTGCCCGCCCCCTGCGCTCCGATTTGCTGGGTGCCAGACAAGGTGTTACCGGATAGGTTCGCGGACGTCAGCAGGATCAGGTCCTGATCCGGTGCAGCCGACTCAAGACCATAACCGGCCTGGATCGCCAGCCGGCTGATGCGTGAGAGACCGGTGATCTGCTGTCCGTCGCTCTCGGCATTTTGCGAGGCGTTCATCGTCACTTCGACGGTGTTGCGATACGCGGTCATCAGGCCCAACAAACTGATGCTGGCGATCACCAGCCCGACCATCAGGGCTACCAGGCTGGCTCCACCCTGCGAAAGGGTTCGAGCTTTCATCACCACAACTCCATTACACCGTCACCACCGAGCAGGGCCTCACTGTTCTCATTGGCCATGGTTCTCAGAGAAACGCTGGTGATCTGATCCGGCAGGGTATGGCTCAATTGACTTTGTAAGGACACCGTGACTTCGTTGTTTAGGCATACAACATCGTAACTGAGCGTGTGCCCGACCACCTCATTGGATACCGATGCATTTTGGCACAAGGTGGTCAGTTCACTTTGCTCTTGGGTGGATCGCATCTGCAGGCGGGTGAGGTTATGCCCATTGGCCTCAGCTTGGGTGCGCAAGGTACTCTTCAACGCGCCATGCAGACCCAGGAAGGTGATAGTCATCATTACCGTGGAGAGCAATGCCTCCAGCAGAATGTCCCCCCGCTGGCGTCGCATTAGGCTAGAGGATGTCAATCGAGTCACTGATGTTCCCCTTGGACAAGGTCAATTCGGCCGTTGGCGTGCTGCCATTAGCGGCCATTACCAGACCAAAGCTGTTGAGTTCTAGACTGGTGAGCGCTTGTCCATCACTTTGGATTAACACCCCATTGGGCATGGTGACTTGCCACTCTAGATTGGCCGCCAGGCATTCATCTTGTTCCTGGGTCAAGGTACAGAACCCTAGGGTGGCCCCATCCAATCGCAAGCCCACTGCTGGTGCATCCCCGACCACCCCACCGGGATTTCTCAGAGCCAGAGCTCGGGCCTGATCCAAAGCCGCGTTGAAATTGTCCATGCCCTGTTTCACCCTTACCTGGTCCATCCAGGTTGCGCCGATGGGCGCCGATAGCAGCATCAACAGCATGATCAATGCGATCACGACCATCAGTTCCACCAGGGTCAACCCAGCAGACCCCCTCACCATGAACTGATCCCACAGGAGCTGGTTTGACTGCGCACATTGTCCTGGTTCACGGTCAGGACACAACCGTCCAAGGAGCCGATACCGGTAGCGCTCAGGGTGTAGCCGGAGCTAGTGGCGATCAAACTGTAACGAAAATGCTCGCTCTGGGCTGGCTGCCAGCCGCTGGCGGCAGTTTGTGTCTCCGCCGTGGTGGTGGTGGTCACGGTAGGGTAAGTGAGGGTTCTTTGGCGGGTATTTTCCAAGGTCAACGACAGGGCGATAAGATCCGTGGTTGCCGTCTTGGCACGGGTCTGCATCACGCTATCCTGGTAACTAGGTAAAGCCACCGTAGCTAAGATGGCGACAATGACCACCGTAATAAGAAGCTCCAGTAGGGTCACCCCGCTCTGGGCATGCATGACTTCCCCGTACTTCATCGGCTCATCCTTCTCCGACGTCCATCCCCAATGCGCACATTGCGCCAATAAATTCGGCACCGGATATTCGATGCTCTCTTCAGTCTAAATTAACGTTACATCAACATAATACAAGCCTTTTAGCGTAACTTTTCACCGCTTGAGCGCAGATCTTCACTTCGACCGACGGTATCATCAGGAGAGACGGATCCCCGCGAGGCTTGAGCTATGAAACGTCCCTGCTATCGCCGCTGTTACTATGCCGCCGCCCTTGCTCTGGGGCTGCTGATGGGCTGTCACAGCACGGACTCGCCGCCCTCCAGCCCGGTGCCGCAGACGCTCTATCCCGACATGCTGGCAGCCCTGAATTTTGCCCGCACCGATCCGCAAGGTTACGCCGAACAGGTGCTGATCCCGATGCGCCCCTATTATCGCCAGGGTCGGATCTGGCAGCCTCCCTGGTACGATCCGCAGGATAGCTTGCTCAAGGTGGTCGAAACCGATGAAGGGATCGCGGCGCTGGAGGAGACAATACGTTTCATGCAACAAGCCCAGCCCGTTGCCCCGCTGGCACTGGATGACGGCCTCAGCCGGGTGGCCAGCGACTACCGCCAGGCGCAAGCGCGCAACGGAGGCGTCGGTCATATCGGCGACGATGGCAGTACTTTGGCAGTGCGAATAGAGCGATTGGGCCAGTGGCAGGGCAAGATCGGTGAGAACCTGTTCTACGGCAGCGCCGATCGCCAGGTGGGCGCCTTCGTGGTGATGGCCCTGCTGATCGACGATGGCGTGCCCGACCGGGGCCATCGGCTGCTCATTATGGATCCCGCCTTTCGCCTGGTGGGGCTGGCCTGTGGCCCTCATCGGTCCTACCCCTTGGCCTGTGTACAGAACTTCGCCACCGAATTTACCCCTGATCCAGCCTGGCTTAATCCCTGATTCGGATCACACCCCAGCCACAATCACAACCGAGATCACAGCACCAACCCCTAATGCGGGATCCCGATCACAGAGCCGCGAACGCGGTTCGAAACCGTACTGACGCCCCATTACAATCACCACCGAATTCAAAGATTGGAGAAGCGCCATGCTCTGGTTTCTTTCCTGTGTCGCCCTGCTCATCGGTGGCTACTTTATCTACGGTGCCTTCGTTGAGAAGGTGTTCGGCGTCAAGGAGTCGCGTAAGACCCCGGCTCATACCCAGCAAGACGGCGTCGACTACGTGCCGCTGCCGACCCATAAGGTGTACCTGATCCAGTTGCTCAACATCGCTGGTGTTGGCCCGATCTTCGGCCCGATCATGGGTGCCCTTTATGGCCCGGCGGCGATGCTGTGGATCGTGCTCGGCTGTATTTTTGCCGGTGCGGTACACGACTACTTCTCTGGCATGCTGTCGGTACGCAACAACGGTGCGTCGGTCCCCACCATCGTGGGCAAGTACCTGGGTAACGGTGCCAAGCACTTTATGAACCTGTTCGCCATCGTGCTGTTGCTGCTGGTGGGTGTGGTATTCGTGTCTGCTCCGGCCGGCATGCTGACCAACCTGATCAACGACAACACCGGTCTGGCGGTCGGTATGGGCACCATGGTCGCCCTGGTCTTCGCCTACTACCTGGTTGCCACCATCGTTCCGGTGGACAAGATCATCGGTCGCCTCTACCCCTTCTTCGGCGCCCTGTTGATCTTCATGTCAGTTGGCCTGATCAGTGCCATCGCACTGTCGCCTGAGCACAGCCTGCTGGGGGATTACACCGTCAGCCAGATGTTCACCAACATGAACCCCAACGACATGCCGCTGTGGCCGGCGCTGTTCATCACCATCGCCTGTGGCGCCATCTCCGGCTTCCACGCCACCCAGTCGCCGCTGATGGCACGCTGCGTGGAGAATGAGAAGAACGGCCGCTTCGTGTTTTACGGTGCCATGATCGGTGAAGGTGTTATCGCCCTGATCTGGTGTGCCCTGGCTCTGTCCTACTTCGGCTCTGTTGAGTCCCTGGCCGCCGCGGTCAGCAACGGGGGTCCGGGTGCCGTGGTGTACGAAGCCTCCTTCGGTCTGCTGGGTGTGTTCGGTGGTATCCTCGCCTTCCTGGGTGTGGTTATCCTGCCCATCACCTCCGGTGACACCGCGTTCCGCTCCAGCCGCCTGATCCTGGCTGAGTACTTCGGTGTGGAGCAGAAGAGCATCAAGAAGCGTCTGATGATTGCACTGCCGCTGTTCGCCATCGGTGGGGTACTGACCCAGGTCGACTTCGGCATCATCTGGCGCTACTTTGGCTTTGCCAACCAGTTGACCGCAGTGATGATGTTGTGGACTGCCTCTGCCTACCTGGCCAAAGAGAATAAGTTCCACTGGATCAGCACGGTTCCGGCCCTGTTTATGAGCACCGTGGTGACCACCTTCATCCTCAACGACCCGACCCAGGGCTTCGGTCTGCCGCTGCCGCTGTCTACCGCTGCCGGGGTTATCGTGGCCATCACCGCCGCCTACCTGGTGGTGGGGGTGCTGGGCAAGCAGCCCATCGTCGAAGGCGACGAGGTCAATGCCTAAACCTTAGCCGCAGCAAAAAAGCGCCCCACGGGGCGCTTTTTTCTGTTTGCCTGTCAGCAATAATGATTTCTTCAATTTCGGCTTCGTCGCGTTGGCGACGGCAACCAAAGGGGCGTTCCGCCCCCTTGGAACCCCCGTTGCCTCCAATCGGTGCTGAATCCTCGCACCAGCGACATCGCCTAGCGGCACAACCCAGAGTCGACTTCCCTGTCTCCGCTGGTCACTCGGAGCATCCTGCTCCTCGGCCTTGCCGATGACGCCTTTGTTCAGGCACCTCAAAGTCGGCTTAAAAAGCAGGTGGGGCAACCCACCATTGAGGCCTAGCCAGCTTTTCCTCTTTGATATTTGTCATCGTTGCTGACAAAAGCGAATTCACGGAAGTTTGCAGGGCGCTTTTTTATTACCTGCTCATTCAACCCAGGGCAAATCCATCCACTGACTCCCGCCGTACTGCAGGTATGCCTTTTGCCGGAGAGTCCGCATGCCCATCACCCTGAATCGACTGATCGACCAACCCGAGGTGGAGAAGGTGATCATCCGCTCACTGGACTGCGCCCTATACCAGGCCGTGGTGGTAGATGCCGGAAAGGAACAGCTGATCGTCGACGACAATGGCAAGCCTCTGCGCGGCCACGGCATGTATCAACTGCTTGAGGAGCTGCGTCCCATCGGCGCTAAGTGCTGGGTACTGCAACACAGCAGCGCTTACGATGAGATGATTGGGCAGCCACCCCGCCAGGGCGACAACCGACTCGAGGTGCCATTGTACCCGGGCGAGGTGATCCCTTTCCCGACCCAGAACCGACGGCGCTAACCGCGCGGCTTACCCATCCGGGCCATCGCCTCCGCCGGTGGTGCGTAATGTCGTTGGATATATTCCCGGTTGCCATCGACAAAACCGGTGAACTCCCGCTGCATCTGCAACTGCCAGCAACGATCGGCGATCTCATCCAGCAACTGTTCCCGCTGTTCCTCTCGGGCATTGGGATTTTCATGATAGCGCGCGATGGCCGCTGCCAGCGCCGCCCCTGCCCGTCCCAGGGCACCGCTTTGCTCCTTCATCAGCTCTCGCTCAATGCCCATTTGCTGCTGTTGTCGCAGATGACGTACCGACATGTCGCCTCCTATGGCCTGCTGCCTGCCCTCATTACATCCCAAAACCCACCAATGAGCCAGTCGGTAAAGCAACAAAAAGGGCGCCTCATAGGCGCCCTTCTCGGGTAATGATGCTCAGCACCGTCAGGGTGCCAGGGTGAGCGAATGTTCCACCGCGATGGGTTGGCCACGCCAGGTGGCCGGGATCCAGTTCGGGCTCTCCAACAGCATGGTCTCAACCTGCTCCAGGGCCGACTCCGGTGCCTTCAGCAAGGTAGCGGAGTGCACCCGCCCCTCCGGCCCAATGGACAGCACCGCCTCGATCTCGCCGGGCAGCTGCTCGCCAAAGTGGGTCATCAGGTGGCGGTCCCAGGAGGTGGGCAATGCTGCCTGGGTGTAGATAGCCTGGTAACGGATGCTGCGGCCACCATCAAAGCGCCAGCCGACGACAAAGTCACCCGCATCATACAGCTCTCGGTATTGCACCGTGCCATCGGCGTCGGTCCAGGTCCACTCACCGTCACGCTGGCCCTCAAGGTAATAGCCATCACGCAGCTTGTTGCCCTGCTCGTCCAGCAGCACATAGTGGCCAGTGCCGTCTTTGATCAGTTGGTTGCCCTCAGGCCCCCAGAAGGCCACCATCTCATACTCGGCACGGCGTTCACCTTCGGCATCATAATAAGCATGCCAGCGGCCAATCTCCCGCTGTTTGCCATTGTCGTACCACCACTGCCACTCGCCGGCACGATGGCCCAGCTCGTAATGCTTCTCCGATTCCAGCTCACCGTTGGGGAAGTAGTAGCGATGCAGGCCATCCGCCAGGCCATCCACCATGGCACCCTCACGCACCAGCACGCCATCGAGGCTGTAGTCCTGGCCTACGCCCTCGGCATCCTCGTTACGCAAGTAGATCGCCTCCGCTTCCTCGACAGGCAGGAACTGGGCATCCAGGAACAGGCGTTCATGGCCTTCTGGCAGTGGTAGGGCAAGCGTCGCCTGGGAGGCCACGGCGAATAACAACGAAAACATAGGGCTCAGGGGTTCAAAATCGTGGCGACACAATACGTCACCGGCTCGGTCAGATCTACCTTTTCAGCACACTTTTCCCCACCCCGTTCATTCTCTGGTCACATCCAAACAGCTTTTTGCACACACCCGGTTTGGGCGCCTCAAGACCCACCCTATTGTCGGTCGCTCTGCTATCTTTCAGGCAACGGAAATTGTTAAGAACACGCGATGAAAGGGATTTTGCGACCGTCTTGCCTGTTGACCTGCCTCGCCATGATGACACCTCTCCAGGCCGAACAAGGCGCCCGATTCGGCAGCCCGGAGGCGGTGGACAATCGTCTGGCCCAGGATCAGGAACCAGACCCGGTACCGCTGAAACAGCGCTTGTCCGACCAGGGCGTTAACCTGGCGCTGGATTACTCCATGGTCGCCATGGGCGCCAACACCAGCCTGCCGGGCAAGGACAACAATGCCCTCTCTGGCATGCTGCGCTTTTACGGCAGCTGGGCCCTGACCGGGGCACAAAGCGGCAACACCGGCTCTTTGGTATGGAAACTGGAGCATCGCCATAGCTTTACCGACGTGCCGGTGAAATTCTTTGAGTTCGATGTGGGTGCCCTGGGGCTGGTCACGCCCCCGTTCAGTGACGAAAAGACCCGCCTGACCAACCTCTACTGGAAGCAATCCCTGCGTCAGGGCAAGGCGACGGTGGTGGCGGGCTTTCTCGATGCCACCGACTACTTCGATGTCTATGCCCTGGCCAGTCCCTGGAGCGGCTTTTTAAACTTTGCCTTCAGTACCGGCTCCACCACGGTGGCACTGCCGGGCGACGCGACCCTGGGGATCGCCGGAGCCACCATGCTGGGGGACAACTGGTTTGTGATCGCCGGGGTGACTGACATGAACTCCGATCCCACCGAGCCCTGGAAGGGCTTCGATACCCTGTTTTCCGACGGCAAGCTGTTCAAGAGCATCGAGCTGGGCTGGACTACAGATCAGAGCCAGATCTACGTCAACAACCTGCACCTGAGCTACTGGCACGCCGACGAGAGTGAACAACAAGGCACCTTTGAGGGCCAGGGCATCAACCTCTCCGCTTCATTCCAGTTCGGCCCCTGGCTGCCCTTTCTGCGCGCCGGCTTTTCCGAAGACACCGGTGCACTGACAGAAACCTCGATCAGTGGCGGGGTGGCCTATTTCGGCCTGGGTGGTGAGGCCAACTCCCTGGGACTTGGGGTCAACTGGGCCGAGATCGACGTCGGCTCCAACCAGTACACCACCGAGCTTTACTATCTGATGCGGCTAACGCCCTATTTCGAGCTGACACCGGACCTGCAATACATCCGAAATCCGGCGCTGGACCCAAGCCGATCCCACGCTTGGCTGTTTGGCCTGCGTGGGCGGCTGTTTTTCTAGGGAGAATTGAAGGGCGCGTAAGCGGGCTGCAGTGCCTAACGCATTGCCAAGAACTCGGCGCGGGTGCGGGGATCGGTACGGAAGTTACCTCCCAGCGCCGTGGTGGTGGTGTGGGAGTTACTGTCCATGATGCCCCGGGCCTTCACACAGTAGTGGGTTGCGCGGATCGACACCGCCACATTCTCTGTACCCAGCAATGCCTGCAGTGACACCAGGACTTGTCGAGTCAGACGCTCCTGCACCTGGGGACGCTGGGCAAAGAAACGCACAATCCGGTTGATCTTCGACAGTCCAATCACCTTATCCTTTGGGATGTACGACACCTTAGCACTGCCATCGATGGTAACGAAATGGTGCTCGCAGGTGCTGGTGAGGTCGATGTCACCCACGGTCACCATCTCATCCACGCCCATCTTGTTCTCGATCACCGACATCTTGGGGAACTGGCTGTAATCCAGCCCGGCAAACACCTCGTCGACATACATCTTGGCGATACGGTGGGGAGTGCGATTGAGGCTGTCATCCTCTCTGTCCAGTCCCAAGGTATCCATCACCTCAGACATCAGCGCTTCAATTCGCTGGTACTTCTGGTCCCGATCGAGGCCGTTTTGCACCATAGGCGTTTCCAAACCTGCAGCTTCCAAGGCGCTGCGCACCGTGATGGCGTGTTCGCTAAGCATTGATCTGTCCGTCCGTTTTTATGTCGTTATAGTTACGGCAAGTGTAGTGTCTTGGTTCAAAACAGCCCGAATGGTGCTCAGTCAGTGCGCCAAACAACAACGGCCCCGCATAGCGGAGCCGTTGGCTGTTTAGCTGTTTGGGCAGCCAGGTTACTTGGCCTTATCGTTCTGCCCCAGTGCCCCCAGCATCACCAGACCGATTACCGCCACGCCAAAGATGACGAAGGACCAGCTGCCGTTGCCCTCGGGCTTGGTGGTCATAAAGACACCCAGGCCAACCGCTAAAGTGATCACGATGGCAACGATATCTTTTACATTCATGCCGTCGTTCCCCTTGGCTTCAGATCGTACTTGTGCTTCTGACATAACTCACTTCCTTGCCGAAAAATCCACGCTGTTAGCCGAACGACTCGGTTTTACCGAGTTAGGTGACAAATTTTTCTGAGTTATCACCTTTTGACTCAAAGGTTAGTGATTTGTAACCCTCAAGGCAACCGGCATTTGCATCGGAATTTCTAGGCCTTTCCTGCCGCAGCATTAGATTTTCTTTATTTTTTGCAATGGCTTAGTCGCTTCCGTATGGATCTGCATTCACATTTGCTCACCAATTGAGCAGTTGTCACGATGTCTCGTTTCGATTGCCGGGGTAACGGGGCAGGTTGTCGTCAATGCGAAGCCAGGATGGCGCGCTGTCGGTATGGATGTGGTAACGGGGAGACACCTGCTCCGGCTGATCCAGGCTGGCAATGGTTAATGTCAGGTAGTCAGGGTGGCGGGTATCGCGAAAGCTCATCGCCGCACCGCACTCCGGGCAGAAGCCGCGGCGGACGAACTCGGAAGAGGCGTACTCCTTGGGTTGAGCCCCCAACCACTGCACCGCCTCCAGCTTAAAGTCCATCCAGCAGCCGAATGGCGCACCGACGCTGCGCTGGCACTGCCGGCAATGGCAGTAATCGGCATCAAAGGGAGTACCCTCAACCCGGTATCGGATGGCGCCACACAGACAGCCTCCGGTTAACTCGTTACTGCTCATCCTTGCCTCTTTTAAAGGTTATGCCCAATCCAGCCTAGCGCCGTCTTGTGACCAGAACAAGGCTGTCGCATTAACTCACCCCCTTAGTTAAAACAGCTAATTTGTCTGGATTTTTTACTATTTGACGGGGCTGCAGCTAGGCTTTAGAGGTAACCATACCAGGGACGTTAAGGAGAACTTCCTATGAAACGGCTTTCACATCACCGCGCGCTGCTGATCGGAACCGGCTTATGCATCTGCCTAGCATTCAGCCCTGCGCTGCTGGCAGAGGGAAAAGACAAACTGGGTCTAGGCCCTAACTCAGAGCTAATATCCGGCGGCACCGGTATGGTGACCGCCGGCGTCGGCTTATCATCAACCTTGGGAGACAACCTTCCCGACCCCAACGCCAGCGGCACGCTGGATTTCACCGTACCCCGCAGGGTCACCATTCAGCAGGTTTTTCTTTATTGGAATGGGATCCATCGTGAGAAAAAAGGCGGCGACAACACTATTGTCATCAATGGTATGGAGGTGGTCGGCACCAATATCGGTAAGGGGGGCAGAAAAGGGGATGCCTTCTACAAGGCCAATGGCAATCGGGATGGTAGCGTCGGTAGCGAGAGCAGCAATAACTTCAGCACCACCTACCGGGCCGACATCACCGGGCTTGGTTTGGTCAGCCACGGTGACAACAGCCTGTTAGTGGAAGGGCTCGACTTTGGCGACAACCCAACCGATGGCACCAACAACCTGGCCAACAATGGCGCCGGAATCGTGGTGATCTACGACGATGGCCATGGTAACAGCGACCTCTATCTCAGCGACGGCAATGACATCGCTTACCATAACTGGAAGGGAAAACGACGAAAAACCAAGCTGCTCTCCTATGACTTTGTGCCTAAGTCCTATGACAGACACGGTAAACTGAACCTGTTCTTTGCCAGTGTTAAAGGCGCCATCTCAACCGACAACGATCCCAGTGCAATGCGCCCTTCAGTCATTGAAGTTCGATTCTATCAAGGGGACGTTCTGGTCAAGCAAGAGAACCTGATCAACGAACTGGGCAGTGCCGATGGTGAGGAGTGGGACACCCTGCGTCACCGCACCGTATTGCCCGCCTCAGCGGATAGCATGACCCTTCGCGCCTTCTCTCAGGATCGGCTTGAGACCGGCAACACCCCCGCATCGCTTATTTGGGTGGCTGCCGGCGTTGCCTTTGACAGCCAGGCCAACGGCAGCCACTGCCGTCAAGCCAAACACCACGGCAATCACCAGGCCAAGCTCAAGCCAACGCCCCCTGGCAAGCATCAGAGACGATCCCACAAACGCCACTGAGCCCACCGGGTATAACTAACACGGTTACATCCATCGTTTACCTGTGCAAAGCGCCCACCTACAACGGCGGGCGCTCTTCATCGCATAACTAAGCTGGTGTCATACGCCAACAGGGCGGCTACGTGTTGCTCCATGGGATAGCTGCCCTCACTCCAGCCAAGCCGGACAAAGATCGCCTGGCGGGACGGGATCACCATCACCACCTGTTTTCGATTACCCATCATGGCATAGGCATCCGCTGGCAAAGCGGGCCAGCGCAACTGTTCATCGCCGTGGTTGAGCCACAGCTGGTAACCGTAGGCCCGTTCGTTCTGACTGCCGTTGGGCTGGGTAGCGTGCGCCACCCAGGAGGGCGACAGCAACGGCTCTCCAGCATAGCTCCCGCCATTGAGCAACAGCAGCGCCAACCGCGCCCAATCTCGGCCGGAAGCGTAGACGTAGGAACTGCCCACCGGGACGCCACTGGGGTCGGGCTCCATGTAGGTATGACGCATCCCCAAGGGAGACAGCAGCTGTTGATGCAGGAAGCGCTGGAACGATTCAGGCCCACCCAATCGCTCGCTCAGCCACTGGGCAATCAGGTTCGTGGTACCAGAGGAGTAAGCAAAATGGCTGCCGGAGGGCCTGGCCAACGGCTGTTCCAGCGCTACTGCGGCGGCACTGGGGGCCTCAAACAACATCTTGGCAGCGTCACTGCCCGGCGCATACACCTCCTCAAAGGCCAGCCCCGACACCATCTGCAGCAGATCCTCCATCCGGATCCCCCGTCGTTCATCCTGCTGCCAGGTTTCAAACAATGCACTGTCGCTGCGCTCGCTGTAACCCAGTGCCTCTGCCCGCCCTTGCAACACCGCGGTCAGACTCTTGCCCATGGACCAGCTCATCAGCGGCGTGGTGGCTGTGACACCGGATGCATAGACCTCGGCACGCAGTTGCCCCTGCTGCAGCCAGAGCAATGCCCGGGTGTCGCGCCCGGCGGCACTGTCCTGCGCCATCAGCGATTGCAGTTGCTGTTGCCACAGCGGATCCATCGATTGGGAAGGCGGCCCCTTGGGCCAGGGCTCAGAAGATGGTGAGGTGTGTACCGCGGCGAGGCGATGGCTGGGGCCAGGGGGTGACGGCTCCAGCGTGCAGCCCACGCCGGGGATGTAGCGGGCTGTGCGAGAACTGAGGCCCCACAGGTTGGCCTCTACCCCATCCTCCAGGTAGCGCACCGAGACCCAGGCGTTCACCGGGCTGTAGCTGGCGGCATCCTGGCGATTACGCTCGGCATCAAAGCCGCTGAGAAAGAAACTGGAGCAGGCCAGTTTGGCGGTCAGGGCGGTAGAGACGGACAACGCCGAGCCGACTCGCCACAGCGGAAATCCCAGCAGCGTTGGCGAGGCCGCCCCCAACAGCAACAGCAGCAACATCCCGGCAGCCAGGGCACGGCCCAGCCAGCCAAACGAACCTAAGCGCATCCTCAATGTCTCCAGCGGGTTTCCTTCCCCTGCCCTATCAGACACAATGCTGGCGGGCCCGGATGGGTTGAGGCTTCAGCCCCAACCGATACAGGCTCACGCTGACATAGAGAGTAGGGAGAATCAATGACAGAAGCGCCCATCACTGCCGTGTTGTTCGATATGGATGGACTGATCTTCGACACCGAGCGCAGCTACCGCCAGGCCTGGCACTATGCGGCTAAGGAGCAGGGCTTTGAGCTGGACGATGCCCTGTACCTGTCGATGATTGGCATGCCCCGGACCCAGTCTGAGCCCAAGCTGGCCAGGGCCCTGGGCCCGGGCTTGGATCTGCCCCGCTATCGTCAGCAACGGGACGCGCACTTTCGTCAATTGCAGCGCCAGGGGATCCCCTTCCAAGCCGGCTTTGAGCCGCTGTTTCAGCGCCTGACTGCCTGCCAGATCCCCACCGCACTGGTGACCTCATCGCGGATGGTGGATGTGGAGGAGAACTTCGCCCAGCGCCCCTACTTAAGCCAGTTTGCCACCACGGTAACCTGCGAACAGGTGCAGCGGGGTAAGCCGGATCCGGAACCCTACCAATTGGCCTGCCAGCGACTGCGGCTGGCGCCGGCCCAATGCCTGGTGGTGGAGGACTCCAACAACGGCATTCGCTCGGGCCTGGCGGCCGGATGCCGCACCGCCATGGTGCCGGATCTGCAAGCCCCCGACAGCGATGTGCAGGCTCAAGTTCATCACCTGCTCGATTCCCTCGAGCAGTTGCTCCCCACCCTGGCCGACCAGTTTGAACCGGGTCGGCTGGGTTGAAGCCTGCGGCTAGGCCAGTTCAGTAACGCCAACTGAACGCCAATCGGCCGTAGCGGTTCCAGCTCTCCGCCGACTCCTGGTAGGAACGACTGTCATTAACCAGGGCAAAGCTCAATGCCATCTGGCGATAATGGCCCTCCAGCCCCAGTAGGTAGCTACCCTGCCAGTGTTCCAGGTTCACATCCGGTGCGCTGTCTGGGCGAGGGCCCTGCAGGGTGATGTCGTTGAGCCGGTAGCGCAGCTCCACTCCGGCAAACAGAGCCCAACCCCAGCCCTTCTGCTCCGCCAGCCCCGCCTGGTTCCAGTGGCGTCCTGCCAGGGTACCTCCACGGTGTTGGCCCCAGTACAGGCTGCTGCCCCAGGCCGCTTCGCTCATCAGGTTTCCCGCCAACACGCGGGCATGCTGATAGCCATACCAGCGATAGGCTTCGCCCCCCTCGCCCCAGCGCCGGTTCTGCTCCCAGCCCAGCTGCATCACCGCGGTGTCTTCGATCTGCTCGTCCCAGCCCTGCGGCGCAGTACTGCCGAACCATTTGTGGCTCTGAGTCTGAACCCATTCCGCCCCGGACGACGGCCCCACTATGCCCAGGGTAAGGCGGTAGCGGGTGTCGATCTGTTCGGTCAGGTGGCCAAGGCTGAGGGTGGTGGTCAGGGTACCGGCATAGGGCCGGTCGATGGGGCTTTGCTCGTCTGCCTCCAGCGAGGAGGGGGTCCAGATCTGTTGGGCCAGCTGGGCATGCCAATAGTTGATCTCAGGATTCAGCGCCTGGGCAAAGGGCAGAAGTGGCGCAGGGCCGAGCTGGCTGAAATTGTCACTGGGCGCGACCCGGTCGAGAAAGAAGCCGTTGGTGTAATCGCCGTCGCTGGCCACGACGATGTCGTTGTCCATGGCAAAACGCCAATGGGCTGACCAAGCGGGATGAGCAGCGAGCAGCAGCGCCAGGCCCAAACCAGGGCACACTCCTCGCCAGAGGGACACAACAGGCATACCTCGTTGATATCAAAGCTCAGCGTTGGCCGCAACGCCCTTTCGCCAACGCCGCACTTTGAGTTCAGTGTGTTACTGGTCGAGGAACAGGTCGCGCATCAGCGGCGGCCCCCCCGCCACATGGCGGTATTGCTCGAAATCGGTAACCCCACGCTGCTTCAACAGGGCTTCATCCACCAGGCACTGGCCCGACAAGCTGCCATCGGTGGTGGACAAGATGGCCATCGCCGCGTCGGCCATGATCTGGGGGGTACGAGAGCAAGCCATCAAGGCGGGATCCAGCGCATACTCAATGGCGGCGGTGGCGATGGTGGTTTGTGGCCATAGAGTGGTGCAGCTGATGCCATCGGCCTTGAGCTCCTCCGCCAATCCCAGGGTCAGCAGGGTCATACCGTACTTGCTCATGGTGTAAGGGATGTGAGGGCCCAGCCAGTGGGGTGCCAGGTTAATCGGCGGCGACAGGGTAATGATGTGGCCATTATCGCTCTGACTCAGGTAGGGGATCGCCGCCTGGCTGCACACCAGGCTGCCGCGGGTATTGATGCTGTGGATCAGGTCAAAGCGCTTCACCGGCAGCTGCTTTAGCGGGCTGAGGTTGATCGCACTGGCGTTGTTCACCAGCACATCGATGCCACCAAAGTGGGCGGCGGCTTGTGCCATCGCCGCCTCAACCGCCGCCTCGTCCCGCACATCCAGTTTGATCGCCAAGGCCTGGCCACCGGCCGCCTGCACCTCCTCCGCGACGCTGTGGATGGTGCCCTCGAGCTTGGGGTGGGGAGTATCCGACTTGGCAGCGATCACCACATTGGCTCCCTGCTCTGCCGCCGCCAGGGCGATGGCACGGCCAATCCCTCGGCTGGCGCCGGTGATAAACAGCGTGGTGTCCTTCATGCTCGTCATGGGCAATCTCTCCTTGTTGTCTTGCCAGCTACTGACCTGAACCTAACGGCCTCGGTCGGGCTTGTCCAACCAGTTGAACCGGTCCGAACGCACAAATGATGACCGGGGTTCGTGAATAAACGCTTGGTGAACCCCATTCCTTTCTGTACGTTAGCTTTACCAGTTCGTCTCCAAGCGGTTACCGAACGAATAACAATAACAAAGGACAGGAGGTCCCATGCTGGTTACTGCATTCGTTGTTCTCGCCATTCTCTCCACCCTGATGATCGCCAACGGCGCCCGCCAATGTGCTCAAGGCTGGCTCAACCAGTTCGACCCCAGTTAATGCCAGGATCCGCCCCCGCCCCCATTGCGTACACTCAGCTTTAGGGAAGCGCGAAGACAGCGCTTGGAAGGCGTTAGGGGGCGTTCATTGAGCAAGCCACATCGTGTTGTTAAACCCACACTCTCAGGGTTGGGCTGGCTTGGGCTGTGGATCGGACTGTTAATCCCAGCAGCCTCTACCGAGGTGGAGATCGAGTTTGATCGCAGCATTCCTGTCAGCGATCAGGCCAAACTGCGCAGCTGGATCGATCATGCGGCCAACCAACTCAGCCGTGTAGGCGGGCGCTTTCCCATTGATAACGCCACCATCATCCTGCACAAGACCGACCGGGGACGCGGCCCGGTACCCTGGGCCCGGGTTCAGCGCTACGGTGGCGAAGGGATCCACTTCTACATCAATCCCCATTACAGCGAGCAGGCCTTTGTCGATGACTGGACGGCCCTGCACGAGTTCAGCCACCTGTTGATCCCCTACCCCGGTAACCGGGGGATCTGGTTCAGTGAGGGCCTGGCCAGCTACTACCAGAATCTGCTCCGTGCCCGCGCCGGCGTGGTCAGCCCGGAGAAGGCACTGCAGGATCTTAATGCCGGCTTCGAGCGCGGACGCAAGGATGCCCGTCGCAAGGGTCGTTCACTGGCCGAGCTCAGTCCGCAAATGTGGCAGACCCGCAGCTACATGCGGGTGTACTGGAGTGGTGCCGCCTACTTTCTCAACGTGGATGTTGCCCTGCGTCAGCAGGGGCAATCCCTGGACCAGGTGATTGCGGCCTTCCTAGCCTGCTGTCGCCAGCAGTGGCGTCGCTGGGATGAACAGAGCCTGATTGCCACCTTTGATGAGCTCAGCGGCGACACCCTGTTCCAGCAGCACTACGAGGCGATCATTGAGGCCACCGACTTCCCCTCGGTGCAAGACAGCTACCGCTGGCTTGGGGTACAGACCCAGGGACGGTCTCTTCGACTGGATACAGACGATCAATACCACCAGCGTCGGGCCGCTCTGCTGTCCTGGCAGGAGGAGGACACAACCAAGGGATAGCGACGTGCGCTAAGCTCATAACCAAACGCTCTAAAAGGATCCGTAACCAAACACTCTCCCAGCCTCTCTCTTTTGAGGAACCTCAAACAGGGAGAATCCCCATGAGTCAATCCAAGCCCCTCAGCACCACACTGGCCGGCGTCATGGCCGTCAGCTTCACCCTTGCCTCGGCCCAAGCCCTGGCGGTGCCAGACCAACCCAAGAACTGGGAGAAATGCGCCGGAGTGGCGATGAAAGGGATGAACGACTGCGGCTCGCTGGATGGCAAACACAGCTGCGCCGGTCAGGCCGAGAAGGACAACGACCCCAACGAGTGGGTGTATGTCCCCGAGGGCACCTGCGCCAAGATTGGCGGTACCGTGGCCAAGGTGAAGCCTGCCAAGGACAATGACGCTGGTTAACCCCATGAAGCTCACGTGCGCCAGCATCAGTCTGCGAGAGCCTCACATGGCCGAGTTGCTGGCGCGCGAATTGCCCCTGCCCTATCTGGAGGTCATGGCCGATAACTTCCTCAGCGGCCGTGGCCCGCACTACCATCTGCTTAAACAACTGGCCGAGCGCTACCCCATCGAGCTGCACTGCGTCGGCTTCTCCTTCGGCTCGACTCTCGACCCAGACTATCTCAAGGCAATAGCCCGTTTGGCCGTCGATCTGAACGCCCGTAGCGTCTCTGACCATCTCAGCCTCTCCGCCGTGCCCGGCGGTTTTGTCCACGACCTGCTACCGGTGACCTATCAAGAGAGCAGCCTGCAGGTGTTGTGCGACAACCTTGGCCGCACCCAGGAGGTGCTATCGCAACCCTTGCGCCTGGAAAACCCCTCTCGTTACCTCTCCTACCAGGCTGATTGCCTCACCGAAGGCGAGATGATGACCGAGCTGCACCGACGCTGCGGCATCGAGGTGCTTCTGGACATCAACAACCTCTATGTCACCGGCCACAACCTGGGTATCGAGCCAGAGGCTTTGATGGCCGACTACCCAGCGGCCGCCGTTCGGCAGTACCACCTGGCCGGACACGCCCAGCAGCCGCCCCTGCTGCTGGACAATCACGGCAATACCGTGAGCGAGCCGGTATGGCAGCTGTATCAACAGGCGCTGGAAAGCTTCGGGGTACATCCAACGGTGATCGAATGGGACGACGACCTGCCAGCGCTGGATACCCTGCTGGGTGAAGCCCGGCAGGCGGAGCGCTTTGCTACCCGCCAAGGAGATCGAACTGAAATAGGCGGGATGGATAGAGCGAGTGGGATCGGCTGATGGACCCCCTCAAGGCCTTTGACCAGCGCGGCGAGTCTGCCTTTGCCCAACAGGGCGAGGCACTGCAGCAAGCCCTGGCCATCTATCAGCAGAACCGACAGGGGGTGACCCAGCGGGCGGTGGAGCTTACCTACCCGTTAAGCCAAACCCTGCTAGGACCAGAGCACTTTGGCCCTATGGCCAGGGCCTTTTGCCACCAGGTCGAGGTGCCGCGGGATCTCAATAAAATCGGCGAAACCTTGCTGCCCTGGCTACTCAGCCAGCCCTCGGGCCTTGCGCTATGCCAGGATTTTCCTTTTCTGCCGACCCTGCTGCGCTACGAGTGGGCCTTTCATCGCGCATACTATGCGCCCAACGCCTATCCCCTCTCGCTCGCGGATTGCGATGCCTGGCTACAATCCCCCCAAGGACAGCCCCCCTGGCGTTGCCACCCTAGCTTAAGCCTGCTCACCAGCCGCTACCCCTTGATGGAGATTGTCCAGTGCCTGAAAGCGTTACAGCGGGGGGAGACAGCGGAGTTGGTGATAGATAGGCAACCGCGACAAACCTGGGCGATATGGCCAAGCCTGGATGCGGTGGAGCAAGCGCTGGTGACTCATGAGCAGCGCCAACTGCTTAACTGGCTGCGCCGGCCTAACCCTCAGTCGCTAACCCCTGCACTCTTTGCCCCCATGCCAGAGCTGCTCGCCCGAGGTTGGCTGGCGGCACGGGATAACTAGACTCTAAAAGCTAAACCTTATAGCGGCCTATAACCGACTTACTTCCTTTGTACTGAAGTACGTCCCAATGAGCCAGCACTACAGCTCGAGTACAGTGTGTACCCTCATTACATAGGTTTTAAGCCGTTGATTGCCATAGGTTCACTTGATAGATTGTCTAGTATTAGTACCTAAGACAATTATGCGGCAAGCTTATCCCGCATAAGCGGTAGCTAAACTCAACACCACGGTTAGAAGCCATGAATAGAACATGTCCAAACTGTCTTACTAAATCGCTGAAGCTAAATTTAATTAGTTCGAATGCGAGAATTAGGTGCTCTAATTGCGCGTTTCAATTCGAACACTCAATACTTCAACAATCCTTAGCGCACTGGTTGTCTTGTGCTTTTATTGCTACAGCGCCGATTGCAGGCCTTTTGATGCGGAGCTGGACTGTATTCATAGCCCTAATGGTCGTAGTGCCGTGGATAGTATTTATTATATTTATATTCAACTCTTCTCTTTACCCTGTTGGATTCAGGGCAAAAGTAGCCGAGATTAAGAAAGATGGCTTATAACAAGTCAAGACAGCTCGAACGTCTCGCACCGGAATTGGCTGCAGATAGACCCTGCGGCAGAGTGGTTTGGTTGTAAAGGTCGGTATGCGGCACCATACGAAACAGCGAATGTCACCTTTGGCCTGATTTAATTAATACCACTATTAGCCTTTTAGCTTAGCAGCCATAATCAATCAACCCTGACCTTTTTCTTCCTACCAATCTCTTTATTGCCATAAAAATCGAATCATGCCGCCAATGGGTGGCGGCACTGGAATCGCTTTTAACCGCAACACTTCTTATATTTTTTTCCGCTACCACAGAGACAGGGGTCATTTCGGTTGGGTGTTTTCTCAAACACCGCAGTCTTTGGCTTGTTCAGTAGGGTATCAAGCTCAATGGTGTTTTCTTCCTGCTCTTTATCTACGGTAATATTTGCGCAGATCGAGTGTTCCTCAATAATGGCTTCAATCTCTTCTTTGCGTGCATCGGTAGAGACAACGATAGAGATGGGCGCTTCTTCCGTACCTGCCTTGACGTCGCGGTTCACGTTGTAACCTGACATCACGTAATTTTGTCGAGCATCGATTCGACCTTTGTAAAACATCTTAGACATGCTGGTACTCTTTGCAGTGGGTACGGAAAAGGAGCAGGGATTATACGTGTTGCGCTGAAATGATAAAGCCCTGACTTGGACAATAGCTAACTATAGCGGGACAGCGCTTTGGCGAAGGCTCTTTAGCCTGACACGTCAACATGGCCGCCCACCGTCATTCGGGCTGTACCCGCAGGACTCTCCCTCTCGCGCAGCGCCTAAGAAACGAAAACGCCGCCCCTTTGGGCGGCGTTTTGCTTGAATAGACTGCCGAATCACTCGGAGTCTTCGGCCTTGCTGTCAGCGTCAGTCCAGCGCTGCATCCAGCCCAGTACGTGGCTGTACCACTGCTCCAGGTTGTCTTTGTTGAGGATCCAGTGGTTCTCCTCCTCCCAGACAACCAACTCAGACGGGATGTTCTTGCGCTGCAGCACGGTGTATGCGGCCAGGCCCTGCTCCAGCGGCACCCGGTAATCCTTGGCCCCGTGCAGCACCAGCATCGGCGTGTTCCACTTATCGATGTGGTTAACCGGGTTGAACTGCTCGTAGCGCTCCTGGGCATCCCAGTAGCTGCCACCGAACTCATACTCCGGGAACCACAGCTCTTCGGTCACCATGTAGAAGCTGCGCATATCAAACAGGCCAGCATGGTTCACCAGGCACTTGAAGCCTTCCGGCCACTGCCCGGCAATCCAGTTCATCATGTAGCCGCCGTAGGAGCCACCGGCGGCACAGGCGTTGTTCACATCCAGCCAGGGTTGCTGTTGGCCCACTGCGGCCAGGCCCTTTTGCAGGTCGATAAGCGGCTTGCCACCCCAATCCTTGGAGATGGAGTGAGTGAACTCCTGGCCGTAGCCGGTGGAGCCGTGGAAGTCGATCATCACCACACCAAAGCCGGCGGTTGCCCACAGCTGGGCATTCCAGCGGCCATGCCAGCGATTACCAAAGCTGCCCTGGGGGCCACCGTGCACCAAAAAGGCCACCGGGTAGGTTTCGCCCTCCTGATAACCGGCCGGTTTGATCCAGTAGCCGTAGACGGTCTCATCGTTCCAGCCCTTGAACTGGAACTGGTCAAACTCCCCCAACTCCAGCTTGGCCATCGCCTCGCCATTGATATTGGTCAGCTGACGGGCGTTGCGGCCAGCCAGGTCCATGCTGAACAGTTCGGTGGGCTGGCTCAGATCGTTGCGAGTATAAAGGATGCGATCCCCCGCCACGCCCTTGAGGCTATGGCTGCCCAGCCCAGTGAGGGCGCGCACATCGCCAAAGCGGGTATCGATGGCAAACAGGGTCACCTGGCCCAGGTCCTGGGCGGAGACCAGCAGGGTGTGGGTGTCCGGGGCAAACATCAGGTTGCCGGGGCTGCGGTCCCATCCCGGGGCCACCTCTTTCACCTCACCGCTGAACAGGTCTTTGAGCATGATGCGGAAGCGGTCCGCCTCGTAGCCCGGGGTGCTCATCGCCAGCCAGGCCAGGTAGCGGCCATCGGCTGAAAACACCGGGTGGGCATCCCAGGCGGTGTTATCCGGCGTGAGGTTCTCGGCTTTTCCGCCAGCAACCGGCACCTGCCACAGGTCGTAGTTGGTGTGCCAGGCGTGGTCGCGCCCCGGTGCCTTGGCGGTGAACACCAGGTGCTTACCGTCCGGGGTGAAGGCCACCTCCTCCATGCCGGAGAAAGGCATCGGCGGCACGTCGGTATCCAGCCCGGCGGTCACGTTTAACGGTTCAGACAGGCTCTCGCCTTCAATAGTGGCCACAAACAGCTGGTTGCGCAGGCCATCACCCCAGCTGTCCCAGTGGCGCACCATCAGGCTGTCGTAGTGCTTGCCCTGCCCTACCTGCTCCAGCCTGGCCTCGGCCTTCTCTTCAGCGCAGGTCAGGTTGTCGCAACTGGGGTCGATGCGCAGTTGCAGCGCCACTTGCTGACCTGTGGCATCCAGGCGGTAGTCGGCAATGTCCACCGGCAGATCGGAGACCTGGCGTGCCTCTCCACCGCTCAGCGGCAGGTACCAAAGCTGGGAGCTGCCACTGCGGGCGGAGAGGAAGAACACCCCTTTGCCGTCCGGGTGGTAGCGTACCGCTTGCTCAGTGCCCTTGGCATAGGTCAGGCGCTGAGGCTCGGCATCGCTGGTTAACGACAAACGGTAGAGATCCGATTGGCGGGTGTCGCCATCGAGCTGATTGATGGCGTACACCACCGCATCGCCGCTGGGCGACAGCGCGGTGGAGTGCAGGCTGGCAAGCTGGTTGAGATCCTCCACCGTCATCGGGGCGGCGGAGAGGCCCAGCGGCAACGCCAGGGCCAGAGTGGCAAGTTTCATCTTGACGTCCTTATCGGTGCCCAAGGGCACACATCTTGTTCTTACGCTTGGAAATGGGTTGTTGCGAAGAGGTAACACATTGGTGCCACACTGTTCCACAAGCGCATCGGCAGCACAACCCTCAACCTAGGATGAACATGCCAAGGTCTGTAAACCCTACACTGGCGCAAGAACGCATGCGGACTGAGCAAAAAATGGACAACTCCCGGGTTATGTGTCACCACTTTATGAAGCGCCCGAGTCACTCGACCCGGGACCGTGAGCAAAGGGAGAGCAAAAGATGCAACGACGTGAGTTTATCCGCCTGAGCCTGGTCACCGGTGCGGCGGGGATCCTGCTGCCTCGCCAGGCACTGGCCGACGGTCACGAAGCCAGCATGGCCGGTGGGGTTTACTACACCAAGGACGCCCCGGGCCGCTGGGATCAGAAGGTAGCAGGCCACCTGCCGGTACTGGAGACCGACACCACCAAGGGCCTGGTGCGGATCACCACCGGCCATGAGATGAAAGGCTACGAGCACTACATCGTGAAGCACACGCTGCTCAACAGTAACTTTGAGTTTGTGTCCGAGAAGGTGTTCAATCCGGAGAAAGAGATGGCCCCCATCTCCGAGCACTCTCTCGAAGGCCTCACCGGCACCGTCTACGCCCTGAGCATGTGCAATCTGCACGACGTCTGGCTCAACTCCATCGAGGTTTAATGTGGTTGGCCGCTTCGGCGGCCTGCCCCAAAATATCCCACCTCAAGCTTTCACTTGGGTTTTAAAGTAAGAATCCTTCGCTTTGAACGTGATTTTGTGAGGTCGACCCTGCAAAATCGACAGCTCAGCCTGAAATCGCCCCATACTCTTGATAACGTCTGTGGCAGATACAGATAAGGAGTGTCTCCATGTCATTGGCGATCATCGTCCTGAGCGGCATCTTTTCCTTGCTGGCCGGCTCCACCTTCGCCCTGTTGACCATGATGAAGGAGCGCGGGCTGTTTGAAATCATTATGGGCACCCTGGTCACCATGGCCACCGTGGGTGGCTCTTCCTGGTTGCTGATGTGGAAGCAGATGCTCTGCCTGAGCTGAGCCTGTCCGAACCGGCCCTGACCCAGGCCAGGAAACAAGAAAGCCCCACCGAAGTGGGGCTTTTTTGTATCTGAGCAAGACGGTTACGCCATCTCAGCAATCTGTCCACGCCAGTAGGCTGGGCCGGTCTGGTGGACGTTATTACCACCGGCATCGACCGCCACGGTCACCGGCATATCCTCCACCTCGAACTCGTAGATCGCTTCCATACCCAGGTCTTCAAAGGCCACAACGCGGGCCTGCTTGATCGCCTTTGAAACCAGGTAGGCCGCGCCGCCGACCGCCATCAGGTAGACCGACTGGTGCTTGGCGATGGACTCCACCGTAGCCGGGCCACGCTCCGCCTTGCCGATCATCCCCATCAGGCCGGTTTGCGACAGCATCTGCTCGGTGAACTTGTCCATTCGGGTTGCGGTGGTGGGGCCAGCCGGGCCAACCACCTCGTCACCCACGGCATCCACCGGGCCAACGTAGTAGATAAAGCGCCCTTTGAAGTCGACCCCCTGCGGCAGACCTTCGCCAGAGTCCAACAGATCCTTGATCCGCTTGTGGGCAGCATCACGGCCGGTGAGGATCTTGCCGTTGAGCAACAACACATCGCCAGCCTTCCAGCTGCGCTGCTCCGCCTCGGTCAGGTTATCGAGATCCACCCGCTTAACGTTGTCGCCCACCTCCTGGGTTACCTCAGGCCAGTCGCTCAGGCTCGGTACCGGCAACTCCGCCGGGCCGGTGCCATCCAGGTGGAAGTGCACGTGACGGGTGGCGGCGCAGTTAGGGATCATCACCACCGGCTTGGAGGCCGCGTGAGTGGGGGCAGATTTGATCTTCACATCCAGAACCGTGGTGACGCCGCCCAGGCCCTGGGCACCGATCCCCAGCTTGTTGGCCCGGTCGAAGATCTCCAGGCGCAGTGCCTCTTCGGCGTTGTCGGCACCGCGAGCCTGCAGCTCATGGATGTCGATGTGCTCCATCAGCGCCTCTTTGGCCATCACCGCGGCCTTCTCCGCGGTACCGCCGATACCGATACCCAGCATGCCCGGCGGACACCAGCCGGCGCCCATGGTGGGCAGGGTTTTCTCTACCCAGTCCGCCACGTTGTCAGACGGGTTAAGCATCACCATCTTGGATTTGTTTTCGGAGCCGCCACCCTTGGCGGCGATCATCACCTCGACCTGGTCGCCGGGCACCATCTCCACGTGCAGCACAGACGGGGTGTTGTCCTTGGTGTTCTTCCGGGCACCGGCGGGATCGGCCACGATGGAGGCCCGCAGCGGGTTATCCGGGTTGGTGTAAGCGCGGCGCACCCCTTCATCCACCATCTGCTGAACGGTCAGATCACTGTCCCACTGCACCTGCATACCGATCTTAACGAAGCAGGTGACGATGCCGGTGTCCTGACACAGCGGACGATGACCTTCGGCACTCATGCGGGAGTTAATCAGGATCTGCGCCATCGCGTCCTTGGCCGCTGGATTGAGTTCCTTGGCGTGGGCCTCGGTCAGGGCCTGGATGAAATCCTTGGGGTGGTAATAGGAAATGTATTGCAGCGCATCAGCGACGGAGCTGATGAAATGCTCTTTTTGAATGACAGCCATTGCTTACTCCATGGGGCATCCCGCCCTTCTATGCACAGGCCTGTGTCCGGCCGGTTTGCTGCACATCATACCTTGAGCTTGCAGCAGGCTCCACAGTCTGTGAAGGATGTCACACCCCAGACTCTGGGCACTAACTAACTGATACATAGCGATAACCCTAGCCAGAATGCGGCCATGTTACACTCAAGAGATTGACCCAATCGGAGTTCAGCCCTGCATGCGCGCTGTCGTTGCCCTGTTTTTCCTGCTGTTTGCCCTCTCGGTTCGGGCGGAGTTTCCCCCCATCGCCGGGGGTGAACAGAGCCTGAGCTTGCCCGGCAAGGTGGTGTGGCACGACCTGTTCAGCTCCGATCCCCGCGCCAGTGCCACCTTCTACCAGCGGGTGTTTGGCTGGCAGATCGTCGCCCTGGAAAACGAGCCCTACTGGCTGTTCTACCATGACAACCAGCCTCTGGCTGGCATGGTGATGCGAGAAGAGCCGGACCAATCCCGGGCCGGGGCGATCTGGATCCCTCATTTCTCCAGCTCAAACCTGGATCCGTCCAGTACCCTGGCCAAGCGCAGCCGCTGGCTGATGCCTCCGCGTAAGATGGGGCAGCGGGGTGTCCAGGCGATCGGTCAGGATCCCCAGGGCGGGATCTTCGGGCTGCTTAAATCCGAGGCTGGCGACCCACAAGACAGCGCCGCCGGTCCGGGGGAATTCGGCTGGCACATGCTGTTCACCCCCAAGGCCGATGACGCCAGTGAGTTCTACCAGAAGATGCTGTTGGTGGAGCGAGAGCCGGACAACGACAGCTGGCTGCTCAACTCCGCCGGGGTCTCCCGGGCGGTGATCAGCCCAGCCAAAACCGAGCAAGACGATCGCGGAGCGGTCTGGCTGGCCGCCATTGTCGTACAAGACTTGGATGAGAGTGCCACCCAAGCCCTGGCAGCCGGTGCCAGCTGGCTGGTGGAACCCCAAGATGGTGACAGCATCTACCTGATGATCGACCCTGTCGGTGCCCTGTTTGGCCTGATGGGGGTTACAGAGGAGGTAAGCCCATGAGAGGTTCGCCCTGGCGCGGTGTGCTAACGCTGCTGCTGGCCCTGTTCCTGGTCACCGGCTGCAGCAACCGCACCGCCTACAAGACCACCTGGTACTCCAGCTACTACTACGGCTCCTACTGGTACGATCCCTGGTATTACCCCTACTGGTACTACGATCGCTACTACTGGCGCCCTCGCCCGCCGATCTATCCGCCCAAGCCGCCACCGGTGCGGCCGGATCCACCGGTTCACCTGCCAGAGCCACCGATCGCCCACCGTCCGGTGCAGTTGCCGGGGAATCCCACCCCGCAGCCGCCGGTACAGCTGCCTACCAACCCAGGCAAGCCACCGGTGACCTTGCTGCCCAGCCAGCTGCCCACCCGGCCTGCGACGGGCCCTCGACCGGCCTACGGCTATCGCCCCGAAATCGGCAAACCGGTGGCACCACGTCCGGTGCCAGGATACCGGCCCGACGCCAGCAACCCGGTGGTGCGCCCGGCCCCTGGCTATCGCCCTCACCAGCCCTCGGTGCGGCCACAGCCGGCAGTACGCCCGTCTCATCCGACGGTGCGTCCATCGCAACCGGCCCTGCGCCCCACCCAGCCAGTGGTTCAGCCACGGCCGGTGGCACCGCGTCCATCAATACAGCAACCGCGGCAGATGCGCCCCAGTACCATGCCAGTGCAACGGCCCATGCCCCGTCCAGCCCCACGCCCCAGTGGTGCGCCGGCTCGACGCAACAATTGATGGCAAGGTGAGTCACCACCAGACGCAGCAAAGCAGACCAATACAGGGCACAAAAAAGGCACCCCTCGGGGTGCCTTTCTCATATCTGGCGCTCAGGCCTTGCTGCGATAGTTGCCGTTGACCCAGCACTCCGGCAGTCCTTCGCCGGACGGAAAGGTTAACGCGCGCTTGTCGCACATCTCCGGATCAGCCAAGTCCTGGCCACATTGAAACTGGACGGAAACTCTGTCGGCGAAGGGGTTCACCAGCGCATGGCTGTCGATCACCTCCACCAGATCACCGGAATATCGTTCTCTTAGTAGCATTGCAATGCTCCCTCAATCCTAACTCCTTAAGTGTAGGAAACTCCCGGCAACTCGTGTATTGCCCCTATTCGGAGGCCGTCTCCGGTGAACTCTCCGGTGAAAACTCCGAGCTCGGGCTGCCGGTCCAACCGCCCCCCAGGGCGCGGAACAGATTGATCAGGTTGGCCTGCTGGTTGAGGTTCACCGCGATCAACACCTGCTGGGCGCTGTAGTAGCTGCGCTGGGAATCCAGCACGGTAAAGAAGTTGTCTACGCCCTGGCGGAAGCGCAGCTCCGACAGACGGAAGGTCTCTCCGGTGGCCGCCACCAGCATCTGCTGGGCATCAAACTGCTGATCGAGGAACTGACGCCCAGCCAGCGCATCGGCCACCTCCTGGAAGGCGATCTGGATCGACTGCTCGTACTGGGCCAGGGCGATCTGCTGATCGGCCTTGGCTACCTCAACCCCGGAGCGGATCTCGCCCCAATGGAAGATGGGCAGGCTGATGGAGGGGGTAAAGTTCCAGGTACCGGCATCGCCGCTGAACAGGTCGTCCAGGTCTGAGCTCAACACCCCGGCAGTGGCGGTAAGGCTTATGGTGGGAAAGTAAGCCGCCCGGGCCGCACCTATGCTGGCGTTGGCGGCAATCAGTTCAAACTCCGCCTGCTGAATGTCCGGGCGCTGGGTCAGCAGCAGCGACGGCAGGCCGACCTGGATAGGGGCCAGGCCACCAAGTTCACCGGGACCGTCGGCTTGGGGCAGCAGGGTGTCGTCGATCTGCTCGCCCACCAGTACCGCCAGGGCGTTGATGTCCGCCGCAACGCGGTTGGAGTAATCCGCCACATCCACCCGGGCGGTGGCAACGGTGACCTCTGCCTGGGCCACGTCGAGGCCGGATACCACGCCGTTATCGAAGCTTTGCTGGGTCAGGGCCAGCGAGGCGCGTTGGCTTCGCAAGGTCTCTTCCGCCAGCGCCAGTAGGGCCTTATCCGCCGCCAGGGTGAAGTAGGCGGAGGCGATCTGGCTGATCAGGATGATCTGGGTGTTGCGCCGTCCCTGCTCCGAGGCCAGGTAGGCATACAGGGCCTGGTTCTCCAGGCTGTTAACTCGCCCCCAGAAGTCCAGCTCGTAGCTGAGGATCCCTAGATCCACGTTGTACTGGCGACTGATGGTCTCGGTGCCATTGAGGGCCTCGGGCAGCTTCTGGTTAATGCCGTTGGCCTGCACATCAATATTGGGGAACTGCTCTGAGCGCTGGATGCCATAGAGCGCCTGGGTACGGCGCAGGTTCTGGGTGGCGATGCGCAGATCCCGGTTATGCTCCAGGCCCAGTTCAATCAAGCGCTGCAACCTGGGGTCGACGATAAAGGTGCGCCAATCCTGCAGCGCACTGTTGCCATCGATCACCACCTCGGTGGTGTCGGGCCACATCTCCGGTACCGGCGCTTCGGGGCGCTCGTAATCCGGTGCCATGCTGATACAGCCGGGCAGCAGCAGACAGGGAAGCAGACGGGCAGCAAGCTTCATCAGTGGCCTCCCTCTGTATCCAGTTTTTCACCCTTGAACAGCTCATTGACGAAGACGAAGAACATCGGCACGAAGTAGATACCGATGAAGGTGGCGGTCAGTACGCCGCCCACCACACCGGTGCCCACCGCGTTTTGCGCGCCGGAGCCGGCACCACTTGAGAGCGCCAGCGGCAATACGCCGAAGCCAAAGGCCAGTGAGGTCATTAGGATCGGACGCAGACGCACCCGGGCGGCATGCAGGGCGGCGTTAAGCAGGGTTTCGCCCTGGTCGTGATACTGCTTGGCAAACTCCACAATCATAATGGCGTTCTTGGAGGAGAGGCCCACCGTGGTCAACAGCCCCACCTGGAAGTAGACATCGTTTTCCAATCCGCGCAGACCGGTGGCACTCACTGCCCCAAGCACCCCCAGGGGGATCACCAGGATCACCGCAAAGGGCACACTCCAGCTCTCATACAGTGCCGCCAGACAGAGGAATACGATCAGCACCGACAGGGCATACAGCATCGGAGCCTGGTTACCGGAGACCTTTTCTTCAAACGAAAGGCCGGTCCACTCCATGGAAACGCCGTTGGGCAGCTGCTCCACGATCCCCTCGATGGCATCCATCGCTTCACCGGTACTGATCCCGGCCTTAGGCTCGCCCTGGATCTGCATGGAGGAGATGCCGTTGTAACGCTCCAGTCGTGGCGAGCCGTACTCCCAACGGGTGGTGCCGATCGCCTTGAGCGGCACCATCTCGCCCTGGCTATTGCGGATATACCACTGGTCCAGGCCCTCCGGCGTCATCCGGAATGGCGAGTCAGACTGCACATACACCTGCTTCACCCGGCCCCGGTCGACGAAGTCGTTGACGTAGGAGCTACCAAAGGCGGTGATCAGGGTGGTGTTCACATCGGCGATGGAAACCCCAAGCGCTTCCGCCTTGAGGTTGTCGATCTCAATCACGAACTGTGGGGTGTCCTCAAGACCATTGGGGCGCACGTTTTGCAGCACCGGGCTTTGCGCCGACATCCCAAGCAGCTGGTTACGGGCTTCGGTCAGCGCCTCGTGGCCAAAGGCGGAGCGGTCCTGCAGGTGCATATCAAAGCCGGAGGCGGTGCCCAGCTCGATAATGGCGGGGGGAATAAAGGCGAAGGCCATCGCCTCGTTGATGCTGAACATAAAGCCCTGCAGACGGCCCATCACCGCCTGAACGTGAGCGTCTTTGCCGGTACGCTCCTCCCAGTCCTTCATGTCGAGGAACATCATCCCGGTGTTGGCACCGGAGCCGGCAAAGGAGAAACCCGCCACTGAGAATACCGACTCCACCGTCTCGGTCTCCTCGGTGAGGATGTAGTTCTCAATCTTCTCCAGCACCGCCAGGGTCTGCTCCTGGGTTGCGCCGGCCGGCAGCAGAGTCATCGCCATCATCACGCCCTGGTCCTCGTCCGGCAGGAACGAGCTGGGCAGTCGGGTAAACAGAAAGCCGGCGATGGCAGAGATGACCACAAAGGCGCCCATGGCCAGGCCAATGCGCTTCACCAGCTTGCCCACGCCATTGACGTAGCCTTCGGTGGCGCGATGGAAGGTGCGGTTAAACCAGCCAAAGAAGCCGGTGGTGGTGCCCTCTGCGGTGTGCCCCGGCTTCATCAGCTGGATACAAAGGGTCGGGGTCAGGATCATCGCCACCAGCACCGACAGCGCCACCGCGGTCACGATGGTGACCGAGAACTGTCGGTAGATGATGCCGGTGGTGCCGCCGAAGAATGCCATCGGCACAAACACCGCCGACAGCACCATGCCGATCCCCACCAGGGCACCGGTCAGCTGCTCCATCGATTTTCGGGTGGCTTCCAGCGGTGGCAGGTTTTCCTCCTCCATCACCCGCTCTACCCCTTCCACCACCACGATGGCGTCATCCACCAGCAAGCCGATGGCCAGCACCATGGCAAACATGGTCAGAGTATTGATGCTGTAACCCAGCACAAACAATACGGCGGCAGTCCCCAACACCACCACCGGGATGGCGATGGTGGGGATCAGGGTGGCCCGCACGCTTTGCAGGAACAGGAACATCACCAGGAACACCAACACCACGGCCTCCACTAGGGTGTGGACCACGTTCTCTACGGAGAGACGAATAAAGGGGGTGGTGTCGTAGGGCACGGCAATAGCGATGCCATCGGGGAAATAGGGTTGCAGCTGCGCCAGTTCCGCCTGCACCCGCTCCATGGTGTCCAGTGCGTTGGCACCGGTGGCCAGGCTGATGGCCAGGCCACTGGCAGGCTTGCCGTTGTAGCGGGCTCGGGCGCTGTAGCTGGTGGCACCGAGTTCGACCCGGGCAACATCGCGAATGCGAACCTGGGAGCCATCCTCGTTGACCTTAAGCAGGATCTCCTCAAACTCCTCCACCGTGGTCAGCAGGGACTGGGCCCGGATGGTGGCATTGAGCTGCTGGCCCTTCTCGGCGGGCTCCGAGCCCAACTGGCCGGCAGACACCTGGATGTTCTGGGCAGCAATGGCGTTGTTGACATCACCGGGCACCAGGCCAAAGCCCTCCAGCTTATTGGGGTCCAACCAGATCCGCATGGCATAGGGGGCACCAAACAGCTGCACCGCGCCGACGCCGTTGACCCGGCTCAGTGGGTCCTGCAGGTTACTGGCGATGTAATCAGACAGGTCTTCAAAGGTGCGGCTACCGTCGGTGGAGATCAGCGCCATCACCATCAGGAAGCCGGCACTGGCCTTCTCCACCGTGACCCCTTGGCGCTGCACCGCTTCGGGCAGCTGTGCCGTCGCCGCCGACACCTTGTTCTGCACCTGGACCTGGGCGATGTCTGGATCGGTACCGGCGAGGAAGGTCAGGGTGATGCTGACATTACCAAAGGAGTCGGAGTTGGAGGCGATGTACATCAGGTTGTCCAGGCCAGTGAGCTGCTGCTCAATCACCTGGGTAACGGTTTCTTCCGCGGTCTTGGCGGAGGCACCGGGATAGGTGGCGGTGATCTGGATACTGGGCGGGGCGATCTCGGGGTACTGGGCGATGGGAAGTTGCACCAGGGAGATCAGGCCCCCGAGCATCACCAGGATGGCCAATACCCAGGCGAAGACCGGGCGGTCGATAAAGAACTGCGCCATGCTGCCCTACTCCTGTTCCACTTCGTGAAACTTCGGCACCGGCATGCCCGGACGGACAAACTGCAGCCCCTCAAGGATCACCTGGTCACCGTCATTCAAACCTTCGGTCACCAGCCAGGATTGGCCGATCAGTTCCGACGCCGTTACCAGCCGCAGCTCCGCTTCTCCCTTATCGTTGATCACCATCACCGTGGCCTGCCCCTTGGGATCGCGACTGACCCCCTTGGCCGGTACCAGGATGCCGTTGGGGCGGATCCCCTTGACCAGCTCGGCACGGACAAACATCCCCGGTAGCAGCAAGTTATCGGGGTTGGGGAAGGTGGTACGTATGGTAAAGGTGCTGGTGGAGACATCCACGTTGATGTCAGCAAACTTGAACTCGCCGTAATGTTCGTACTCGGCGCCATCATCAAACAACAGGCGAACCCGGGCGGCTTCCCCTTCCTGACGGATGATCTGGCCGGAGTTCCAGGCCCGGCGTAACCGGTTGAGTTCACGGCTAGACTCGGACACATCCACAAACATGGGATCGAACTGCTGCACCGTCACCAGTGCCTGGGACTGGCTGCTGGTGACCAGGGCCCCAGCGGTGACCGAGGAGCGGCCGGCCAAGCCTGTGATGGGGGCGTATACCCGGGTGTAATCCAGGTTGATCTTGGACTGGGTAACGGCGGCGGTGGCGGTCTCAATCTCCGCCTCGGCCTGCTCATACTGCGCCAGGGCATCGTCGTAGTCCTGACGGGACACCGCATTGGCATCCACCAGGATCTTGTAGCGATCGGCCCGGGCCTTGGCGGTCTTAAGGTTGGCCCGCGCTTTGGACAAATCCGCCCGAGCCCGGTTAAGGTCGGCTTCAAAGGGGGCAGGGTCAATCAGGTAGAGCTGCGCGCCCTTTTCCACCATGGCGCCCTCTTCAAACAGCTGCTCGAGGATGATGCCGGAGATCTGCGGGCGTACCTCCGCCTGCAACGATGCCTTGGTTCGGCCCGGGAGTCGAGTGGTCAAGGTGACAGGTTCAGAGGCGATCTTGATGATGCCGATGTCTACCTGTGGCGGCCCCTGCTGAGGTGGAGGAGCCTCGCCGCAGCCCTGCAGGAAGTAGATCAAGCCGAGCCCCAAAGGGGCAAATCGCCATTTCACCATGCTGTCCTCGTTGTCGACACCGACCACTCAAAGTCGGTACCCAAAACTGTAGCAGAGAATGGTTTTTCGGCTTTTCGAGTTAACTTAGTTCAATGAGGTATTTGCCCCAGCGCCGCAGGGGATCGCAGGGGCTCATGGCATTGTCAGGGCCTCATCAGCGCGACATTGCCCGATACGGAGAGAAAAAAGCACAACAGCCCATCGATTAGCCAGCGGTGTGCTTACTCCACCTCTTTAAACTGCCGTGCCTGCTCCCGGCCCTGGTTGATGGGCAGCAACAGGATCAGCACTGCACCGGCAACAAAGAAGCCCAGGATCACCAGCAAGGCCTGCTGCACCGACACCAGATCCGCCACCAGGGCAAAACAGAAGCTACCGAGGATCGCCGCCACCCGGGCAAACAGGCCCCAGAAACCAAACATCATGGCGCTGTAGCCGGTGGGAGTGAGCAGGCCCACCAGGGTGCGGCTGGCGCTTTGGGTTGAGCCCAACCCGGCACCGGCCACCACGGCGGAAACCATGAACAGCTGGTTCTCCTCCATATTGAGCCAGCGGGCCAGATCACCCAGGTAATAGATGGAGAGCACACCCAGGCTCCACCACACCAGGGTCAGAAACACCGTGGCCTTGGAGCCGATACGGGTCTCCAGCAGGCCAAAGCTGACGGCACCGACAAAGGCGGAGAGCTGCAGGGCCAGGAACACCCCGGTCTTCTCACCGGCGGACAACGTCAGCTCGGCATCGACGTAGATGCCAAAGAACTTGATAACGATGGCCATGCCGGCACTGTAGAGGGTAAACACGCCAAAGAAGCGCAGCAGTACCGGCAGGGCCTGGCTCAGTTGCCAGCAGTGAGAGAGACGTTGCAGGGTATGGAGCCACACCGCTTTGGCGCTGGTATCCGGGGTACCGGCTACCGGGCGATCCCGCAACCACAGCATGGTGGGAATGGAAACCACCACAAAGAATCCCGCCACCACCAGCATCGCCTGCTGATTCTGGGCAATGTAGAGGGCCAAATCGCTGTCAGCATCGGCGGTGATCACCCCAAACAGCACCAAGATCAGACTCAGCAACCCGCCCAGGTAACCGACCCCCCAGCCAATGCCCGAGAGCAGCCCCATGTTGTCCGGAGTGGCCAGATCGGTCAGGAAGGAGGCGCAGAACACCTCGGACAACATCCAGGCGGTGTTGCTGACCACGATCAGGGCTATGGCCCAGCCGATGGCGCCGGGACCAACAAAGAACAACATCGCCGTGGCCGCCGCGCACAGCATCATGTTGCCGAGCAGGAAGCCCTTCTTGCGGCCGGTGAGGTCACACAGCGTCCCCAGGAATGGGGCCAACAGCATTGCCGTCAGGTTGGAGAGGATCATCGCCAGGCCCCAGTAGCTGTTGCCCCACTCCGACCCTTGCGGTACCAGGTGTTGGACAAAGAAGGCGCTGAACACGATGGTGATCACCACGGTGGTATAGGCTGAGTTGGCCACGTCGAACATCGCCCAGCCAAAGATCTCCCGCTTCGTGGTCTGGCCACGAACCCCCAACTCACTCATTGCTGTCATCCAAAAGGGTGTTGAATCTGCAGGTTACCCTATTTCGATGACGAACCGCAGACAGACAAGCCGGTGATTTGTCGACTGATCCGGCAAGGATCATTCGATTGTGGCGATTAAGCCGGTAGAGAATTCCTATCGGCATGGCGGCAATGCAGCAACTAGGGTTTAGGGGAACACTCTAACCCTGTGAGCAGGAGTCTGTTATGTCATTGAAAGGATCAAAGACCGAGCAAAACCTGAAGGATGCCTTCTCGGGCGAATCCCAAGCCAACCGCCGCTATCTCTACTTTGCCGCCAAAGCGGACGTTGAGGGCTACAACGACGTCGCCGCGGTATTCCGCTCCACCGCTGAGGGGGAGACCGGCCACGCCCATGGCCACCTGGAGTACCTGGAGGCGGTCGGCGACCCCGCTACCGGGCTGCCCATCGGCGGCACCGCCAGCAACCTAAAAGCCGCCATCGCCGGGGAAACGCACGAGTACACCGACATGTACCCGGGTATGGCGAAGACCGCCCGGGACGAAGGCTTTGAAGAGATCGCCGACTGGTTTGAAACCCTGGCCAAGGCTGAGCGTTCGCACGCCAATCGGTTCCAGAAAGCCCTGGATAACCTCGACGAGTAACCCGCACGGAGCGCGCCCCATGAGTCGCAAAGAGGGCAGCCTGGAAGCGCCGACGCGCCACCCCATTCGGTGGCGCGACGACGACTACTACGACGCTGCCAAGCTGGAACAAGAGCTGGAACGGGTCTACGACGTCTGTCACGGCTGCCGCCGCTGCGTCAGTCTCTGTCAGTCCTTCCCTACCCTTTTTGATTTGGTGGACGAGTCTGACACCATGGAGGTGGACGGTGTTGATAAAGCGGATTACTGGAAGGTGGTGGATCACTGCTACCTCTGCGATCTCTGCTTTATGACCAAGTGCCCCTACGTGCCTCCCCACGAGTGGGCCATCGACTTCCCCCATCTGATGCTGCAGGCCAAGGCGCAGCGTTATAAGGAACAGGGAGCCCGGTTTCGCGACCGTCTGTTAACCAGCACCGACGCCATGGGCCGCTTCGCATCACTACCCGGTGTACGGCACAGCTACAACGCCATCGCCAACACCCATCTGTTTCGCGCTACCCTGGACAAAACCCTGGGGATCCACCCCGAAGCTAACCTACCCAGCTACCACCGCCCCACCTTGGCTGATCGCCTCGATGGCCAGGTTGACGGCGCAAGCGAAGGAGCGCCTGTGGGCGATACCAGCGGCAAGCTCGCGGTGTTTGCCACCTGTTTTGCCAACTTTACCAGCCCGGAACTGGCGGACGATTTTGCCAAGGTGTTCCAGCACAATGGCATCCAGATCCAATCGGTGAAGGGAGAGAAGTGTTGCGGCATGCCCAAGCTGGAACTGGGTGATATGGAGAGCGTCGACGCCTTCAAGCGCCACAACATCCCGATCCTGGCCAAGCTGGTAGACCAGGGCTGGGACCTGACTGCCCCCATCCCCTCCTGTGTGTTGATGTTCAAGCAGGAGCTGCCCTTGATGTACCCGGAGGATGAAGACGTCGCCAAGGTACAGCGGGCGTTCTTCGACCCCTTTGAGTACCTGTGGCTACGCCATCGCGGCGGCGCCTTTAATACCGAGTTTGCCAATCCACTGGGCAAGGTAAGTTATCAACCGGCGTGCCACCAAAGGGTACAGAACTTCGGCCCCCGCACCCGGGATCTGCTGGCACTGGTGCCCGATACCGAGATCACCCTGATTGAGCGATGCTCCGGCCATGACGGCACCTACGCGGTGAAATCGGAAACCCACTCCCACAGCGTCAAGATCGCCCGGCCGGTAGTGCGCCAGGCCAGTGCCGCTGAACCGGCCCACCACACCAGTGACTGCCCGATGGCGGCCAAGCACGTTGGCGAGTTGGCGGATCCCACCCTCTCAGCCCCGCACCCCATGACCTTGTTGCGTCAGGCCTATGGCCTGTAGGAGAAGCCCATGACTAAGCTAGAGCGCGACGACCTGCTGTCGCTGGAGGAATACGCCCTGCAACGGGCCCGATTTCGTGCCGAGGTGATGCGCCATAAGCAGTCGCTGCAGCTGAACCTGGGGCCGCACCTCCGGCTGCTGTTTGAGGATCGTTTGACGGTGCAGTACCAGATCCAGGAGATGCTGCGCATTGAGCGGCTGTTTGAGCCGGCCCAGATCCAGGAGGAGCTGGACGCTTATAATCCGCTGATCCCCGATGGCGGCAACTGGAAGGCCACCATGATGCTGGAGTATCCAGATGAGCAGGAGCGGCGCCAGGCCTTGGGCAGATTGGTGGGCATTGAGGATCAAATCGCATTGAAGATCGGCGATCTGCCGGAGGTGCTGGCCATTGCCGATGAGGATCTGGAGCGCAGCGAACCGGACAAGACCGCCAGCGTTCACTTCCTGCGTTGGGAACTGACCCCGGCGATGCGCCTGGCCCTGTTGCACGAGCAGGCACCGGTGACCTTCCGCTGTCATCACCCCAACCTGACCAGCCAGGCGCAAGCCCCGCAGGGCACCCGTCAGGCCCTACTGCAGTGCCTTGTTCCACTTAGGGAGCATTAATGCAGCCAGCGGCTCTGCTGGTCCTGCTCACCCTGGTGCAGCCGGCGCTGCAGGAGAGCACCCTGCTGCAGCAATTGCAGGGCCATTGGCGCGGTGAGGTGTGGGTGGTCACCAATGAGGGTCGCAGTGGCCAGCTGTTCAAGGGCGATCAGCGGATCATCGCCCTACCTCACCAGCTGCAGATCAGCCGTCAAGTACACACCTCCGAAGGTGCCCTGCTGTTTGTCGACCAATGGCACTGGCAGCCATCCCACAACTGCACCCCTCAGCGTTTGAGCAAGCTGCAGATCCTGGCACCACAGGCCTGGGTTATGGAGTTTGAGCGGGCTGGCCCGGACGGCCGGCCCCTGCGTCACACCCTGTTTCGTCAGCAAAACACCCTCATCGATCAAGAGCAGTCGCTGGATGCTCAGCAGCGCTGGCGCACCCGGTACCTGGCGCGCTACCAGTTCCAGGGGCCGGCTTCGGCTCAGCAGGAGATCGCTTCAGCGGGGTGTTTGTCGCTGCAGGGCATTCAACCCTAAGGCAAGAGGTGACTGGCGATGTACAACACGGCCAAGGCCCCCGCGACTGCCAGCCACAGGGAGGGGATAGAAAAGCTGGACAGGTGGCCGATGCCCAGCACCTGCCCGATAAACGCCCCGACGAAGCCGCCGGCGGCGCCCAGCGAGATGGTCAGCGGCCAGCTGCCGCAACGGGTTGGCAACGCCCAGCGCACTACTGCGCCGACCCCTGCCCCCATCAACAGCCAACTGAGGAAGCCCATTGGTTAGGCTCCTTATGGTTAAGTATCTAAAATCATAGCCTGAAATTGCGTAACGTCGCGGATACAGCGAGAAAGCCCATTCACTGCGCAAAGTGGCGTCCCCGTTGAGCCAAGTTTGTGATAAAATTCGTGCCCATTAACCCCCCGTATCTCTTTGTCGTAGAAGGTCTTTAATGGACGACTTCAAACGCCCACTCTTTATCCATTACGCAGGCCCGGTTTTGCTAGAGGCCCCGCTGCTCAACAAAGGCTCCGGCTTCACCCTGGACGAGCGTGACAGCTTTAACCTACACGGCTTGTTGCCAGCCACCGTGGAAACCATCGACGAGCAGGCCAAGCGCGCCTACCAGCAGTACCAGTCGTTCACCAATGACATGGACCGCCACGTCTACCTGCGCAACATCCAGGACACCAACGAGACCCTGTTCTACCGCCTGGTGTCTGACCACATCACCGAGATGATGCCAATCATCTACACCCCCACCGTTGGGGCGGCTTGTCAGCAGTTCTCCAACATCTACCGCCGTGCCCGCGGCCTGTTTATCTCCTACGCCGATCGTGACCGCATCGACGAGGTGCTGTACAACGCCGTGGCCCACAACACCAAGGTGATCGTGATTACCGACGGTGAGCGGATCCTGGGTCTAGGCGATCAGGGCATCGGTGGCATGGGGATCCCGATCGGGAAGCTGTCCCTCTACACCGCCTGTGGTGGCATCAGCCCGGCCTACACCCTGCCGATCGTGCTGGATGTGGGCACCGACAACACCCAGCTGCTGGATGACCCGATGTACATGGGTCTGCGTCAGCCGCGGATCACCGGCGAAGAGTATGACGAGTTCGTCGACCAGGTGATGCAGGCGATCAAGGTGCGTTGGCCCCAGGCGCTGGTCCAGTTTGAAGACTTCGCTCAAAAGAATGCGATGCCGCTGCTCAACCGCTACAAGGATGAGTTCTGCTGCTTTAACGACGACATCCAGGGCACCGCTGCCGTTACCGTCGGCTCGCTGCTGGCCGCCTGTAAGGCCCAGGGTTCCGAACTCAAAGACCAGCACGTGGCCTTCCTCGGCGCCGGTTCCGCCGGTTGTGGCATTGCCGAGGCGATCATTGCCGAGATGGTGTCCCAGGGTCTGGATGAGGCCCAGGCCCGCAGCCAGATATACCTGGTAGACCGCTGGGGCCTGCTGCAGGAAGGTATGGTCAACCTGCTGGACTTCCAGCAGAAGCTGGTACAAAGCCAGAAGGCCACCGCCAAGTGGGAAAGCGACAACGACAACGGCGCCTTCGACCTGCTGGACGTCATTAAGAATGCCAAGCCCAGCGTGCTGATTGGTGTTTCCGGTGCCCCTGGCCTGTTCACCGAAGAGGTGATCAGCACCATGGCCGCCAACCACGAGCGTCCCATCGTGTTCCCGCTGTCCAACCCCACCAGCCGGGTGGAAGCGACCCCGGAGAACATCCTGCGTTGGAGCGAGGGCCGCGCCCTGGTTGCCACCGGCAGTCCGTTTGGCGATGTCCACATGGGCGAAGAGGTGTTCCCCATCGCCCAGTGCAACAACAGCTACATCTTCCCTGGCGTGGGTCTGGGTGTGATGGCCTCCGGCGCGAGCCGGGTGACCGACAACATGCTGATGGCCTCCAGCCGCGCCCTGGCGGAGTGTTCGCCGCTGGGTCAAAAAGGCGAAGGTCCGCTGCTGCCGCCGCTGGAGCAGATCCAGGAGGTCTCCAAGCAGATCGCCTTTGCGGTAGGTCGCGCCGCCATGAACGACGGCGTCGCCATCAAGGTGAAGCTGGATGAACTGCGCGCCGCCATCGACCGCGAGTTCTGGCAAGCCGAGTACCGCAGCTACAAGCGCAGCGCCTTCTGATTGCGCCAGCCATAAAAAACGCCACCCCGAGGGGTGGCGTTTTTGTTTGTCTTTGAGAGGCATCTATTGGTGCCGACAGCCATTGAAGCCAGATAACCCGATCGCTCTTGGCCGACTTGGCCGTTACTGTGCATCCCTGCACTCACGGCATTGATGCATCCTGCATGGCAGATCACCCGAGCAAAGAGGCGAATGACAAGGTCGAGGGCCAGGGTGAAAACCGAAGGTTTGAACGCGTAGTCAGGGATGACGTAGCCGGGCTTTGACGTAAAGTAGGGACTGCGCAACGACAAAGGCCCAAGTGGCTCGTGGAGACAGGGGTGAAAACCGCAGGTTTGAACGCGTAGGCAGGGAGGCCGAAGCCGGCCTTTGATGCGAAGCAGGGACTGCGCAGCACCAAAGTCGACTCGAGCCAGAGCCGCATGCATTTGCCACGAGAGCGAGGATGAGCGACGACCGGAGGCCCGGGGGGTTCCAAGGGGGCGAGAGCCCCTTTGGTTGTCGTCGCCAACGCGACAAAGATTAGCTACACCTTCGCTGAAAGTTCAACGTAAGAAAGAAAATACACAACGAGTGCTGAGCACAAAATACCGCGCCGTTAAGGCGCAATCTCACTCAGCATAGCGAACGCTGCCTTCCACCAGGGGCTTGCCCCCTTCGTTGACCAGGCGTACTGCCTCACCGTCCTGCTCCAGGCTGCCGGCGATAGGCAGCAGCGCCGGACGTTTAAACTCAAACTTGGCCTCTTTCAGCGGCAGCGCCACCTCCGCCAGTACCCGCGCCACCATGTACATGCCATGGGCGATGGGGGCATCAAAGCCAAAGGGCTTGGAGGTAAGACGGTGCAGGTGGATCGGGTTGTAGTCGCCGGACACCCGGGCGTAGCCACGGGCATGGACCTCATCCAGGCCGATGTCGGTTACCTTGCTCCACTCGTAGGCCACCTTGGGCTCACGAGCACCACGGCGACGGCGACGACGTTCGGTGCTGGGCATCTTCAGCAGGCACTGGCTGCGGTAGCCGGCCACCTCTTCTTCGCCTTCAAAGAAACGCCCCACCAGCTCGAACTCCAGGCCCTTTTCGGTTTGGCCCTGCTCACCGACGCTCAGCTCAAAGCGGTAGCTCTGCTCCAGGTCCAGCGGCTTATGAGCGTAGAAGCTGACCCCGAGGTGGATCATCCCCAGCGGCTTCACCGGAACGCTGGGATCGGTCAGCAGCATCAACTGCAGCGGCTGGGTGGCGACAAACAGGTAGGAGAGCGACAGGACGTCCTGTTCAAAGCCACAGAACTGGTTGTAGCGACGCAGCTTGAGCAGATCAAAGCGGAACTGGTCCACCTGGATACGGGCCTCCGGCAGCTCGGCGTTGTCACAACGCTTGGTAAACCCTTTCCACAGCAGGGTCAGGTTGGAGGGGATTTGATCCGGGGTGATCGAGTGCTGCATGCGCTTTCCTATCAGTAACATCCTATTGCGGCACTAGGATACTCCCCTTTGTCGGCAACGGAGGACCGACCACGAGCAACAGTGCTGAAAAAAGGCGCAAAGTTGGTGGGGAACTGGCTAGGAATGTGGTTACTTCGGCAGCGAATCCGCGCCAGGCCTCAGCTGAGACAGGCAAAGAGCGACTGATAACGGCGAATTTGGCCGAAGACTCATTGCTGTCGAGTCATCCAGGCCAAGTTCAGTATGTTGTCGGCAAACTGCCGGCTTTTCACTCCGTACTGTCGAACCGCAGCGCCTCTCGCTGGGCCTGACGCTGCGCCAGGCTGTCAGCAGCATGGCCGGAGAGCCAATCAAACATCGCCTTGATGGCCGGCACCTCCCGTCGGTCGGGATGGCAGACGATCTGGTAGCGTTGAGCGGCGCGAACAAAGGCATCGAAGGGCACCACCAGGTTGCCTGCCGCCAGCTGCGGCGCCACCATGTGCCAGCGGCCCATCGCCACCCCCTGTCCGGACATGGCCGCCCGATAGGCCAGATCGGCCCGGTTAAAGACATAGCCCCGCTCCACATCCAGGTGGGTCAGCTTGGCGTCACGCGCCCAGTACACCCACTCGGTGTAGAAGCCGGTGCCCTGCCAGGCGGTCTCATCGTGCAGCAGCAGACAGTCCTGCAGTCCATCGGGGTTGCGCCACAGCTGGTGGCGATCGGCGTACTCCGCGGTGCACACCGGCACCAGGTATTCGTCGAACATCTCCACTTCGTGCAGGTTGTGGCGCTCGGGCAGATCGTAATAGACCGCCACATCCACCTTCTCATGCTGAAAATCGGTAGAGCGGCTCTGGGCGCGTACCTGCAGAGTCAACTTGGGATACTGGCTGTGCAGATCCCCCAGTCGCTCCGCCAGCCAGCAGCGGGCAAAGCTGTGGGGAACGGCGATGCTCAGGGTGGAGGTGAACTCCTGCTGGCGCAGGTCACGGATGGCCGAGTCCAGATCCCCCAGCGAGGATTCCAGCACCGCCAGCAAGCCCTGGCCCTGCTCGGTTAACTGCAGCCGGCGGTTGAATCGCAGAAACAATTTAAAGCCGAGCTGCTCCTCCAGTTTTTTAATGCGATGGCTTACCGCACTCTGGGTCAAATGCAGCTCTTCTGCCGCCTTGGTAAAGCTCAGGTGGCGCGCAGCGCTGGAAAAACAGTACATGGAGGAGAGGATGGTGCTGCTCAGCATAGGACGACTCGCATTAAATCAGCTCATTCGAGAATAATGATATGTCGTTGGTACCCATGTGCAAGCGACTTTATACTGCCGACCATCAACAACGGGATGGGGCTCACACTGCGTGGGTCGTGGCGCAAGTCGAGTTAGCAGTTCAGTTTGCGTCCGTTGTCTGACGTGTCATTTCCTCAGTAAGCAATTTTTGATTTGCCGAATATTCTGCAGCGCATGCTCTCCCCTGAGCATGCGTTTTTTTTTGCCTGTTCTACTGGCCCAGCGGCAGTAGCGACACCTCGGACAGCACCCGTTGATCCTCACCCATGCCGCCCAGCAATACCGCCCCATTGTCCAACCAAAGCAGGCCGCGGTGATCCATGGTCGGTGCCTGAACGCCTTCGCCACTTAGCCACTGGCCGGTGGCAATGTCGTAGCGGTCGATGCGACGGCTTGGCGCAGAAGGCTTGCCGTCATAGCCGATGCCATCGTAGTTGTAGGGGTTGTTGCTGCCACCGACAAACCACAGCTGGCCATTATGGGCAGCGGCGGCACGACGATACAGCGCGACACCAGAGGGGTGGGCCAACTGCTGCCAATGGATCTTCAGACCGTTGTCTGCATCAATTCGCCCAACAAAGCACTCTGGTGACGGCAGGAACTGGCGACGTGGCGTGTCGGCCAAACGGGCCTCGTCGGCATTGGGCACCACCACCTTGACCCCATCACACACCACCAGGGTGTCCTGCCAGATTGCCCCACCTTGGCCAAATACCGCCGGACCAGGGAAGGGGGTCGCCTGAGCCCATTGATCGGTCTGGGTGTCATAACGCTGAACCAGGTTGACGTTGCCATCATTGTGCCAGCCGCTGACCAGGTAGATGTAGCGCTGCTGATAGGACAGCGCGACGCTGTCATCCACCGGCACCGGCATCTCGGCCAAACGCCGGTAGCGCTGGGAAACCGGGTCATAGGCGAAGTTATCCGGCGCCGAGATCTCGCTGTGATCCGCCGCCACGGTGTAGCCGCCAAACACAAAGGCCTCCTGCCCTACCCCAACCGCGGTGGCCGCCAGTCGGCCCTTTAGCGGCAACACGCTGGGCACGGCAGGGCCTGACTGCCAATTGGGCTCGCCCACCCGCCACTGCCACACCTTGTTGTGCACAGCGTTATGGTCTTTATTGGCACCCAGCCCCATAAAGCTGATCAGGTAATCCCCCTGCTCGGTGCTGACCTGCGCCACCGCGTTGTTGCTGACAGGTTCTGGCAAAGAGGGAGGGGTCGCTGCCGACAGAGGTAAGGAGAGCGCCCAAAACAGGCTGGGCCACTTGATTGAGATCGAGTTTGATAGCACGTCAGTTCCTGAGGAGTTGAGTGGGGGAATAAAAGGTTCAGGCCTCGCCCATGGGGCACCAGCGCTGCCCCAGGTTCAAGCCATACTGGTCTTCTCGTTGTTCGCACTGGGGGGCGAGGCGATGGTAGAGGTTACGACCGAGCCGGGCCGCGTTGCCGTGCCACAGGGCGATACTGGGCAGGCCCTGCTGCAGCGACCAGGGATGTTCGTCGCCCAGGCAGACGGTGAGGCCCAATGGGCCGGTCAGCTGCCATGCACCGTCCTGTTCCACCAAATCGGTCAGCACAAAGGGGTGATCCAACACCTGAATTCGCCACTTTTCCACCGGGGTCACCAGGTAGTAGTGGCCATCGCTTTCCCGCCTCAGCACACTGGCAAACAGCCTCACCAGCCGTTCGCGGTGGATGGGCTGACCCAGCGAGTGCCACTGGCCATCCCGGTCGATCTGGATATCGATGTCACCGCACAGTGGTGGGTCCCACTCATCTAGCTTCGGGTGGGGCCCCACCTTGGCGGCAGCAACGCAGTCAGCCTGTTCCAGCTGACCGGCAAATCGGTTGAGATCCAGCGTCATCGCTCCTTCATCTGCTCCAGCAACTCCTGCAACGGGTGGCGCTGGCGATTCTCCGCCACACGACGAGGCTGGCGTTTGGGCGCCGCCGTTTTCGGTGCCCAACGGCGCTTGCAGATCCGGCTCATGGGGTGCTCTCCTTCAGTTGCTGCAACAAGGCCTGCAGCGGATGACGTAAAGGCTTGCCACTCAGGCGCTTGACCTGACTGCGGCAGGAGTAGCCGCTGACCAGCGGCTCCGCTTGTTCCGCCTCGACACTGTCGTGCCAATGCATACGGTACAGCTCGGTGGAGCGCTCCAGGTTCACCACCTCGTGGCCATAGGTACCGGCCATGCCACAGCAGCCCAGGCTCACCAGCTCCAGCTCCAGGCCGAAGTGGGCCATCAATCGCTGCCACTCCTCGCCTCCCTTGGGCCGGACGCTGTTCTCGGTACAGTGGCCCATCAGCCGGTATTGGCCGGTCACTGCTTTGGCCTGGGGCCAACGGCTCAATTGGCCGAGCAGGAACTGCGGCAGCAGTTGTACCTCAAACTGCACCTGTTCGCTGCCCAGCGCCTCGACGTATTCGTCGCTGTAGGTCAGCACCAGGGCCGGATCCAGCCCCACCATAGGCACATCAAAGCGCGCCAGGCTGTTAAGCGCATCGGTGGTGGTCTGGGCGGTACGCTTGAATCGATCCAGGAAGCCTTTGATGTGCTGGGGCTTGCCGTTGGGCAGATAGGGCACCAGCAACGGGGTGAAGCCCAGATTGGAGAGCAGCTCCAACCCCTGGGCCACCACGGCAGCATCGTAGTGGCTGTTGAACGGGTCCTGCACCAGCAACACCATGTCACTGCGCTCGGCCTCGCTGGCCTTGGCCAGGCGCTGCTGCAACTGCGACAGCGTCTGGGGCTGGCGTTGCCCTACCCGCTCACGCAGGGTCGGTACCGACAGTGCTGGGGCATCCACATACCCTAAGGTGTTGCGCATCAGCCAGCGGGCCGGGGCATTTTGGCTCAGCGCATTGATCAGGTTGGGGAAGCGGGCCTGCAGCGGCAGGGTGTCCTCCAGTCCCGCCACCAGGTAATCCTTCATCGGGCGCAGGTAGCGACCGTAGTAGTGGTGCAGAAACTCCGCCCGAAGGGTGGGAATATCGACCTTGACCGGACAGGCGCCGGAGCAGGCCTTGCAGGCCAGACAGCTTTGCATACCGGCATACACCTCGTGGGAGAAGTCCTCGGTATCAGACCGGCTGTTGCGCCAGCGCTGCAACAGTGAGGCCGGCTTGGGGGCACCGTTAGCGCCAAGCTGGGCCATGTCGATCCCTTCCCGGGCCAGCAGCCGCAGCCAGGCACGCATCAGCTCAGCCCGCCCCTTGGGACTTTCCAGCCGGTCGCCGGAGGCCTTGTAGGAGGGGCACATCGGCGTGTTGGCCTGGTAGTTAAAGCACAGGCCGTTGCCGTTACAACGGATAGAGCGCTCGTACTGCTCGCGGCTGAGCGGGCTTATCTGCCGGTTGAAGCTGCCGCGGGTCACGGTATCCAGCGGCAACAGCGTGGCATCGCCTTCTAATGGCGTGCAGATCTTGCCTGGATTGAGGCGATTATGCGGATCAAACCAGCCCTTGATGCGGCGCAACTCGTCAAACAGCGGACCGAACACCTCCGGGCCGTACTTGGAGCGGATCCCGCGACCATGCTCGCCCCACATCAAACCGCCGTACTTGGCGGTGAGCTCCGCCACCTCATCGGACAGACGCAGCAGTAACTGCTCATCGGCAGGGTCGCACAGATCCAGCGCCGGGCGGACGTGCAACACCCCAGCATCGACGTGGCCAAACATGCCGTACTGCAGCCCTTCCCGGTCCAGGATGGCGCGGAACTCGGCGATAAAGTCCGCCAGTGACTCCGGCGGCACCGCGGTGTCTTCGGCAAAGGCCAGCGGTTTGCGTGAGCCCTTGGCGTTGGCCAGCAGCCCCACAGCCTTCTTGCGCATGGCATAGACCCGGCCGATGCTGGCCAGATCGCGACACACCTTGTAACCCAATACGCCCTTGGGGGCTTGTTCCAGGCGGGCCAGCAACCCCACCAGGCGCGCTTCCACCTGCTCCGGTTCGCCGGCGAACTCCACCATATTGATGCCGTCAAAACGCTGCTGATCACTCTCGTCCTGTGGCTCCACCAACTCGGCAACCGTGTGCCAGCTGACGTCCTCTTTCGCTAAGCCCAGTACGGTGGCGTCAATGGTCTCCACCACGTGGGCCTGGGCCGCCACCAGCCCCGGCGCGTCACGCAGGGCGGAGTCAAAGCTGTCGTACTGAATGTTCACCAACACCCGCTGGGTGGGGATCGGGTCCAGATCCAGGGTGGCCTCAAGGATAAAGGCCAGGGTGCCCTCGGAGCCGCACAGCAGCCGGGTCAGATCCAGGGTGTCGTTGTCCGGGTTGTAGGCGTGCTTGAGATCGTACCCGGTGAGGAATCGGTTCAGCGCCGGGAACTGACTCTGGATCTGCGCCTGCTTGTCACGGCACAGGGTCAACACCGACTCGGCCAACTGCTTGGCCCGGCCGGTAAGACCAGCACGGGCCTCGGCGTCCCAGCGGCCGGTGGTCAGCAGGCTGCCGTCATCCAGCATCGCGGTAACCGCCAATACGTGATCCGAGGTTTTGCCGTACACCAACGAGCCGGCGCCGGAAGCGTCGGTGTTGATCATCCCGCCCAGGGTGGCGCGGTTGGAGGTGGAGAGATCCGGTGAGAAGAACAGGCCATGGGGGCGTAGCGCATCGTTCAGCGCATCCTTGATCACCCCACACTGCACCTGCGCGGTGCGCGCGTCGCTGTCCACTGCCAGTACCGCCTGCATATGTCGACTGGTATCGACAATCAGGCCGGTATTGAGGCTCTGGCCATTGGTGCCGGTACCGCCGCCGCGGGCGGAGAAGGTGATGCCACGGTACTCATGGTTTTGCGCCAGGTGCAGGGCAATCTGCAGATCCTGGGTGTCACGAGGGCAAATCGCCCCCTGCGGCAACAGCTGGTAGATGCTGTTGTCGGTGGCGTAGGCCAAACGGTGGCCGTAGCGGGTTTCTATCTCACCGCGAAAGCCGGCGCCCTTGAGCGCCTGCAGGTAAGCCCGGTACTGGGGATCCAATGCCGCTTGCGGATCCAACACTGGCAGCATACTGCGTCCTTGTTCTGGTTATCCAATCTGCCCCTAGGATAAAAAAAAGAAGCCGCTTTGTCGGCGGCTTCTTTAATTTGCTGTTACTGGTTTATGACTCAATTCGTAAAGGCCATAGCACGGCCGGGCAGATAGCAGGCAGCGGCGACGGCCAGAAAACAAAAAAAGCCCGCATCTGCGGGCTTTTTTCAGGCTTAAAGCGGCATTACACCAGCTTCTTACCCAGGTACAGCCAGGTGTCCACCACGGTGTCCGGGTTCAGGGAGACAGAGTCGATCCCCTCTTCCGCCAGCCACTGGGCGAAGTCTTCGTGGTCGGACGGGCCCTGACCACAGATCCCAACGTACTTACCGCGGGCCTTACAGGCCTTGATGGCCATGGACAGCAGCGCCTTCACCGCTTCATCACGCTCATCAAACAGGTGGCTGATGATGCCGGAGTCACGGTCCAGGCCCAGGGTCAGCTGGGTCATGTCGTTGGAGCCGATGGAGAAGCCATCGAAGTGATCCAGGAACTGGTCAGCCAGCAGGGCGTTGGAGGGCAGCTCGCACATCATCTGCACCTGCAGACCGTCCTTGCCACGCTCCAGGCCATTCTTGCCCAGTTCAGCAATCACCGCTTCCGCTTCACCGACGGTGCGGACGAAGGGGATCATGATCTCAACGTTGGTCAGACCCATCTCACCGCGAACACGCTTGATCGCTTCACACTCCAGGGCGAAGCAGTCACGGAAGCTGTCGTCGATGTAGCGGGAAGCACCACGGAAGCCCAGCATCGGGTTTTCCTCTTCCGGCTCGTAGCGCTCGCCGCCCACCAGGTTGGCGTACTCGTTGGACTTAAAGTCAGACAGACGCACGATGATACGCTGCGGGTACACAGAGGCGGCCAGGGTCGCAACACCTTCCGCCAGGCGGGCGATGTAGAACTCACGCGGGTCGCTGTAACCGGCCATCATCTCGGCGATCTCAGCCTTGGTCCCGGCATCCTGGTCGTCCAGGTTCAGCAGCGCCTTGGGGTGCACGCCGATCATGCGGTTGATGATGAATTCCAGACGGGCCAAGCCGATGCCAGCGTTGGGCAGACGACCGAAGTCGAAGGCGCGGTCCGGGTTACCGACGTTCATCATGATCTTCATCGGCAGGGTCGGCAGGGAATCTACGCGGGACTGGGTTACATCGAACTCCAGCTCACCCTGGTAGATAAAGCCGGTGTCACCCTCGGCGCAGGAAACGGTGATGCCGTCGCCGTTGTTGATCTTGCTGGTGGCATCGCCACAACCTACTACCGCCGGGATCCCCAGCTCACGGGCGATGATCGCCGCGTGACAGGTACGACCGCCACGGTTGGTGACGATGGCAGAGGCGCGCTTCATGATCGGCTCCCAGTCGGGGTCGGTCATGTCGGTCACCAGGACGTCGCCGGGCTGGATCTTGTCCATGTCTTCGATGGAGTCCAGTACCTTGGCGGTACCGGCACCGATCTTGTGGCCGATGGCACGGCCTTCGCTCAGCACCTCGGAGCGGCTCTTCAGGTTGAAGCGCTCGATAACCTGGGCGTCTTCGTTGGAGCGCACGGTCTCCGGGCGGGCCTGTACGATGTACAGCTTGCCGTCCAGGCCGTCTTTGGCCCACTCGATGTCCATCGGACGGCCGTAGTGCTGCTCGATGATCACCGCCTGCTTGGCCAGCTCCATCACCTCTTCGTCAGTAACGGAGAAGCGGTTGCGCTGATCCACCGGCACGTCACCGATGGTGACCTGCTTGCCGTGGCTCTGATCGTCGGAGTAGGTCATCTGCACCAGCTTGGAGCCCAGGTTACGACGCACGATGGCGTTGTAGCCCTTGCTCAGGGTCGGCTTGTGCACGTAGAACTCATCCGGGTTAACAGCGCCCTGTACCACCATTTCACCCAGGCCGTAAGCAGAGGTGATAAACACCACGTCTTCGAAGCCGGACTCGGTGTCGATGGAGAACATCACACCGGAGGAGGACTTGTCGGAGCGCACCATGCGCTGTACGCCAGCGGACAGTGCCACACCACGGTGGTCGTAGCCCTGGTGCACACGGTAGGAGATAGCACGGTCGTTAAACAGGGAGGCAAATACGTGGTGGATGGCCAGCTTGACCGCGTCCAGACCACGTACGTTGAGGAAAGTCTCTTGCTGACCGGCGAAAGACGCATCGGGCATGTCTTCGGCAGTAGCGGAGGAGCGAACAGCGAAGGAGGCTTCGTCACCGGCCTCGCTCACCAGCTGACCGTACGCGGTTTCGATCGCCTCGTTCAGGTTGGGAGTGAAGGGGGTGTCGATGATCCACTGGCGGATCTGCTCACCGGCTTCGGCCAAGGCTGACACGTCGTCTACATTCAGGGCATCCAGAACCTTGTAGATCTTTTCGTTCAGACCACTCTGCTCAAGAAATTCGTTAAAGGCATCGGAGGTGGTGGCGAAGCCGCCCGGCACCTGCACACCGGCGTTCGCCAGGTTGCTGATCATCTCACCGAGGGAGGCGTTCTTGCCCCCAACGCGGTTGACATCATGCATGCCAAGTTCCTGGTACCAGAGTACGTATTGGGTCACAGCTCTTTCCTCAAAAATCTGGGGTTTGCGTAGGGGCCCCTTTCCTCAGGGGCGACGACATCTTACACTGCCGCTCACAAGAGCGTAAATCGCTATATCCAATGTAAATTTCTTACGTAAAGGGGCTTCAAATGGGGCGTAAAGTGTTCTTTATTTCGGATGGCACCGCGATCACCGCGGAGGTGTTCGGACACGCAGTTCTGTCTCAATTTCCGATAGATTTTGAGCAAAACACCATCCCATTTGTCGAAACAATCGCCAAAGCGGAAGAGGTCAAAGGCCAGATCAATGACTGTTTTATTACAACAGGTGAGCGGCCTTTGGTGTTTCATTCCATCGTAAATCCGGAAATTCGGGCAATTATCTACTCTTCGGAGGCCTTGGATTACGACTTTTTGAACACTTTTGTGACGCCGCTCGAACAACAGCTGGGGGTCAAGGCGGAGCCGAAGGTGCATCGAACCCACTCCATCGACAACGACGCCTATTCAGATCGTATCGACGCCATCCACTACGCCATGGACAACGACGACGGTATCAGCCTGAAGAACCTGGATGAAGCCGACATCATCCTGGTGGGCGTCTCCCGCTGCGGCAAGACCCCGTCAAGCCTTTACCTGTCGATGCAGTTCGGGGTGAAGGCCGCCAACTACCCCTTTATTGCCGAGGACATGGACAACCTGCGCCTGCCCGCCGAGTTGAAGGCGCGCAAGCACAAGCTGTTTGGCCTCACCATCGAGCCGATGCGCCTGCATGAGATCCGCAACCAGCGCCTGCAGGGCAGCACCTACGCCTCCCCGCGCCAGTGCCGGATGGAGGTGAAAGAGGTGGAGATGATGTACAAGCGCGAGCGGATCCCCTACATCAACACCACCTATCACTCGGTGGAGGAGATCGCCACCAAGATCCTCTCCCTCACCGGTCTGCAGCGTAAGATGTTTTAATCCCTCGCAAACCTGCACCAGCGCCGGACCCTGTTCCGGCGCTCAAGTGCGCAGTTTTACAGCACTTTTCACAACAGTGCACAGAATGTGTCACGCGGTGGGTGCGGAAATTCGGTATACTCTCCCAATTTACCGTCGCACGGCGAATCCGCCCCGATCGAACGCATGACCATTAAGACAGACGAACTAAGAACCACCCTACTCTCCAAGGTGATCACGCCGGCCGAACTGGCCGAGCAGTTTCCCTTGAGCGACGCTGGCGCCGATGCACTGGTGCAGGCCCGTCGCGACGTGGAGGCGATCCTCAGCGGTGAGGATCCGCGCCTGGTGGTGATCATCGGCCCCTGCTCCATCCACGACACCAAGGCCGCCATTGCCTACGCCGAGCGCCTGGCCCAACTGCACCAGGAACTGAAAGACGACCTGCTGATCGTGATGCGGGTGTACTTTGAGAAGCCGCGTACCATCGTCGGCTGGAAGGGCCTGATCTCCGATCCGGACCTGGATGGCAGCTTCAGCGCCAACAAGGGCCTGCGCCTGGCCCGCGAACTGCTGGTCAACATCACCGAACTCAAGCTGCCCATCGCCACCGAGTTTTTGGATATGGTGAACGGTCAGTACATCGCTGATCTGATCACCTGGGGCGCCATCGGTGCCCGTACCACCGAATCCCAGATCCACCGCGAGATGGCCTCCGCCCTCTCCTGCCCAGTGGGTTTCAAGAACGGCACCGACGGCAATATCCAGATCGCCATCGATGCGGTGCGCGCCTCCCGTGAGCCCCACATCTTCTACTCGCCGGACAAAGACGGGCAGATGACGGTGTACCGTACCCACGGTAACCCCTTCGGCCATGTGATCCTGCGTGGCGGCAAGGCGCCCAACTACGAGGCCGAACACGTCATCGCCGCCCACGACAAGCTGTCCAGCTACGGTGTGATCCCCAAGGTGGTGGTAGACTTCAGCCACGGCAACAGCCTCAAGCAGCACAAGCGTCAGCTTGAGGTGTGCAAAGACATCTGCCAGCAGCTCGAAAGCGACCATGGCCACGCCATCGGTGGCATCATGGCAGAGAGCTTCCTGGTGGAAGGCAACCAGAAGGTGGAGCCGGGCAAGGCACTGACCTTCGGCCAGAGCATCACCGACGCCTGCCTCAACTGGGACGATTCGGAGCAGCTATTGAGGATGCTGGCTGCCGCCAGCCGAAAGCGCCGCGAAAAGCAAAGCGCTTGATTTGATTCAGATCTCACCCCGGCAATTCGCCGGGGTGACTTTTATCACACTTCGTTTTCTCTTACAGTAGTGGGACAAGAGCAATAATCAGATCTGAACGATAGCAGGCACAGGATTCCATGGACGCAGCTCAATTACGCATAGTCATCGCCGACGACCACCCGCTGTTTCGCAACGCCCTGAAGCAGGCACTGGCGGGCAAACTCGACGCTCAATGGCTGGAGGCCGACAGTGCGGCCAGCCTGGATGCGTTGCTGAGCGACACCACACCGGACCTGGTGCTGCTGGATCTGGAGATGCCCGGCAGTCACGGCTACTCCACCCTGATCCACCTGCGCAGCCACTACCCTGCCGTCCCCGTGGTGGTGATCTCCGCCCACGAAGACCCGCAAACCGTGGCTAAAACCCTCAACTACGACTGCCAGGGCTTTATCCCCAAGTCGTCCGATCCGGACCAACTGGCTGCCGCCATCGAGATGGTGCTGGAGGGAGAGACCTACCTGCCGGAGTGCGTCGCCGACTTTGCCGACAGCACCCAGGTGGAGAACGACATCGGTACCCGCCTGGCGGATCTCACCCCACAGCAATACCGGGTATTGCAGATGTTCGCCGAGGGGATGCTCAACAAACAGATCGCCTACGATCTGGAGGTGTCCGAGGCCACCATCAAGGCCCACGCCACCGCCATCTTCCGCAAGCTGGGCGTGCGTAACCGCACCCAGGCGGTGATCGCTCTACAGGGACTGGAGATGGAAAAGAAGACCCTGTAGTACCCCAAAAGGAAAAGCTACTTAGCACACGGAGGTGCTATGAAAGCCCGATTTGCCAGCATTTTGCTGCTGATAACCTGCCCCGCAGTCTCGGCGTCTGTCGACGTCCTGGAATTCTTGCCCAATTGCCAGCAAATTGAGCCCATTGTCCTCACCGCCAATCGCAGTGTGGGTAAGGGAAAGATGCCTGAAGATCTGTCGGGCGTGCCAGAGTTTGCTCAGATACTTGAAGAGCTGACCCACCAAGCCGAGCAGCAGGGCCGGGATGCGATTTACCTGACCCAACTCTATATCCGCCAGAGATTCAACGGCCCTCACAGCGGTACTAAGCAGCCCACACTGGTCGGTCAACACCTCCACGTCAGCGTCAATGCCATCCAATACTGCCCCGACGATCGCAGCCTGAGCGAAAAGCCGAGCCCACTCACGGCGCAAGGGAAGCGCCGACTGGTGTATACCCAGCAGATCACCTTGGCCATACCGTCCGAAACCGAGCCGGAAGGGCTGGCAGCATTTCATCCCCATATCCACCCAAATCGCGCCCTTGGCGTCCTCGAGCCTGGCATGTCCGGGCTCGAGATCGTGCGCCTGTTGGGCAAGCCCAGTCTGATGCTGCAAGCCACGCATGACCGCTCCATCTGGAGCTATGGGCGAACCTACTGGCTCTACCTCGAAGATGGACAGCTGAGCGCACTGAGCAACAAAGGTCCCGCGCTCAGTGGCGAATTGCGCAATGAGATCCCGTTATTGAGCCCCTTTGATGACCACGGCTGGGACATTGAGGAGAAAGTGGGGCGTCATGCAACCTGGCAAGAGGTACGCGAAGCCCTTCCTCACTTCGCATTTGACCCTGATCTGCGCCGCGCCAGCGTGGGTGAGCAGTTGCAGCTCATCTTCGAGCCCTTTCATGACCAAGCGAAGTACCTGCCTGTTGATAAACTGACTCAGTTTATCCTGACCAAGCCTGGCGCAGCGGCCCAGCCACTGTTTAACCCGACCCAAGCCTACGACAAGCAGATCAGCCAACAACTGCTCAGCAGCGCACTCAGCGGCCAACTGCAAACCAAGGCACAGCTGGTCCAGGCGTACCCCATGGCGCATTGGCTTGAAAAAGGCAAAGGCCGCAGCAGCATGTTCATCGGCAACCACCTGCAGCTGCGATTCGAGGGGGCAAATCTGCACTCGATTCAATTGCACGACGCCCTGTTCCCGCAAAGTGACACCAATCATTTCGAGCGCCTGCTGGAATCGGTTGCCGTGCCATTGGATAAGGGCGCAATGCTGAGCCAATATCCAGAAGCCGTGGATTTGGCGGACTCGGTCTCTTTAGACCTGGCGCACTACACAACCGAGGTGATCTACGATGGCGAATCAAGCGAAGCCAAGCCCTATCTGGTCAGCTTCATGATTTTCTAATCCTGGCCTATCGAGCGCTCACCAACCCCGCCACCGTGCGGGGTTTTTCATGCTCGGTAAACTCCACCGCAAAGCTCTGTACGCACATGGCGCCGAACACCGGATGAGGCCCGTAGGCCAGGCCAATCAAACGATACTTGGGCTCCATCAGCTCTCTGCGATGGCCTCTGTCCGGTACCCCGTCGTCAATCAACAGCGCCATCACAATCAGCTCCCCAATCCACTGTTCCCCGTTGCCATAAAACAGGTTCTCGCCAATCAGGGCATCCGTCAGGCCAAACATGGCGATGCGCTCAGCGGCGGTGGAGCCGGCTTGGCCCAGATGGCCGATTTGGCCACTGGCTTGCTGCTCCCGTTGATGCAGTTCGGCGGCGCGGTTTAAGCCGGACACCACGGTCAGTGGCCCAATAGGCTGTGCTGAGAGCATATAGGCGATCGCCTCCTCCAGTGCTGCCGCGCCTTCGGTGGTTGCCACCTTCTGGACCCGATCAGGACGCTCCTGGTACCAGGGTGGCGCCACTATCAGCTTGCCCTGGTAGTAAGGCCGCATCGGGATCAGCACCTGCTCGGCGTAGCCTTGGGGATCAGTGCGCGCAAAGTTAACCTGGTGAAACACCGCCCGCTCTATCTCATCCAGCTCCCGGTAGGCCGCAGAGCCGAACAGGCTGCAACTCACCTGCAGCCCTGCCAGAACAATCACCCATGCCACGCGAAAGCCGACTCTCATTACGCCTCCCTCCCAGGCTCAACTAAAAGCCTAGGTGGATCTGTAAGGTTTGGGCGTGTCGCGCAGGCGACCTTGGGTTCAATAAAAAAGCGGCGCCCGAAGACGCCGCTGCTCGCAGTTACCTAGCAAACTGCCATTAACCCAAAGGAATGATCCCCTCCACTTCGACCACCAGGGAGCAGGAACCCACCAGGCTCCAGTCCACCTGGTCAGGTACGATCTCACCAGCGCTGCCACCGTAGATGGGGTTAGCAAAATCCCACATGGCGTTGCCCAGGATAGTGCGCTCCAGATCCACGGTGCCGAGGATACGAGCCCCACGGTTACGGGCATCATCACCCATTCCCACCTTGAGGGATTGGGTCGGATCGTACTCGTAGTAGTTCAGGCGCACGTCACCGTTCATCACCGCGTTATAGCAGGTGTTGTTGTGGTTGATGCTCATGCTGGCGTAGTACTTATCCCCCTCCTTCTTCAGGCCATAGCCGAAGATCGCCACATTCGGAACCTCCACATCCACACCGGTCTCGTCATCGGTGTACTTACTGACGGTGGCGATGGTCTTGCTCCCCAGTTGGTTCTTGAACTGCTTGAGTTCATAGGCCTTGCCATCGTCCGGGAACATGGTTTCGATGTGTTCACGGTTGGCCAGCTGACAAGCCTGCGCCAGGGTGGTTGCACCGCCCTCGCCTTCCACCTCTTTCCATTCGTACTGCTCGGTCATGCCATTGACCCGAGCCAGCAGGTAGTCGGCATTGAGGTAGGAGCCGGCACCGTAGTAGGAGGGACCGGAGGCACCGGTCTTGCCGTCCACCACGCTGCCACCGAAGCCGGGCTGCTCAAAGGTCGGATCGCTGGGGTCGACCGGATCGGTCGGGTTACCCGGGTCTGTGCCGTCCTGTTCAGTGTGGGCATCGAGGTAAGCGGTGCCGTAGTGGGAATCGGGCCCATCAGTGGCATGGCAGCTGTCGCAGGAGGTGTCCGGGTTTCCAAAGGCCCCGTGGGGCGCCTCGGAGCCCATCTTGCCGCCGTTGTCCTCACCCTCGTAGCCGTGGCAGCTGGCACAACTGCCCGGGTCGGGATCGATCACCCCGCTGTTGGCCGCGGCCACCGCAGATTCCGTCGGGGCGTTGGGATCGACATAATCAAAGGGCTGGCCAATCTCGGCACACTGTTGCGGGAAGCTGCTGATGTAGCTCTCCGCCTTAGCCTGAAGGGCACCGTTGCTGGCCTTGAGTGTGGCGTTGTCTGCGGTCAGGGTGGTGTTGTCGCTGGCCAACGCGCTGTTCTGATCCGCCAGCTGGGCATTCTCCTGCTGCAGCTTGGCCAGTTCCGCTTCCAGATCCGCGTTGCCGCTGGAGTCTGAGTCACTGTTACAGCCGGTCACCGCCAGTACCGAGGCACAGACCAGGCTCATCACAAAGGCTTTTTTCATATCGCTACTTCCTCACAACGATGGTGTTTTTTGGGCGCAACTGCCCATCCGTGCTGGCGTTCAGCGCGGGAATGACAAAGAGTTCAATTGGTTAGAGGTAATCGCTCCGGCTAGCCCGGCTCGAGGTAGGGTTTAAAGGCACTGCTGTAGTGGGTGACGATCTTGCCGTGGCGATCCTCCAGCAACATCAAGGGAATGTCGCGCTGCTCCGCCAGCAACAATGCCGGCTTCACCCCCATCACCATAAAGGCGGTAGCCAGGCCATCGGCGGTCATACAGTCGGGGGCCAGTACGGTGGCGGAGACCACGTTGCGCTGTACCGGACGGCCGGTGTGGGGATCCAGGATGTGGGCAAAGCGCTGACCATCCCGTTCGAAATAGTTGCGGTAATCGCCGGAAGTGGCCACCGCGCCTCGGTCGAGGTTGATCACCTGCACCTGGCCATTAGCGATGGCGTAGGGCTTGTCTACTCCGATACGCCAGGGAGCGCCACTATCACGCTGTCCAGCAACACGCAGCTCACCACCAATATCTACCAGGTAGTCTTGGATCCCCTGCTGCTCCAGTAGCTCGGCGATGGCATCCACGCCAAAGCCCTTGGCGATGGCCGACAGATCGACCTGGGTTTGGGGGTGATCTTTGCTCAATTGGCCCTGGTCCAAGTTCAGGTGGGACAGCCCGACCTGCTGGCGCACCGCTGCCAATGCCTGCTCAGAGGGTACCTGACGTGGCCCGGCCTCGGCGCCAAAGCCCCAAAGCGACAACAGCGGCCCGATGGTGACATCCAGTGCGCCTCCGGTGATCTCACCCAGGGCCAGGGCCTGGCCAAGCACCCGATTCAGATCGGTGGAAACCGCTACCGGCTGGGTTGTGGCTTGGTGATTAAATTGACTGAGTTCGGAGTCAGGATCCCAGGTGGACATGGAGGCGTTCACCTCAGCCAGGCGCGATTCAATTTGGGCCCGCAGGGCAAACATCCGTTGCGCAGAGAGTTCTCCCTGACGCCACTGCACCTGGTATTGATTGCCCATGGTGGTGCCACGCAGTTGGTGTAATGAGCGGTTCTCGACCGCAGACGTCGCTGAGTCCGTTGGCTGGCTGACGACTGTGGCAGCGAGAGCAGTGATTGGCGCCAGGCACAGAACCAGGGCGAGGCCCAAGCCTTTTGGCAATCCAACCCTTTCCATAACACCCTCCTAACGACCTTGAGGCATTTGCACTGACATTGGCCAGAACCTTAACAACCGACTCCAATTCGTGGCTGAGATCGGGATCACACTGGTGACGATTGGACTAGCCCGGCCCTACACTCCAAATTAAAGCATTATTAATCAAAAGCTTACCCTGAGGAGGCCGAGTAAATAGCTCTCATTACCCGGTTGCATTTGCTTGACCACAAACAAGGTTTTTTCATACCCCTTTGATTGCAAACAGAAAAACTTGACACAAGCTGGCAATGAAACCATCACCAAAAGCGAACAAGATTGCAGCGGTTGAATCTCACTACCGTGAAAGTTTCCACCGAGGCATCGATTTTTCCTGTCTGTCCCATTCCCATTAATGCCGCACTGCGGTAACGTCCAACCCCATTAAAAACAACATCTGGACAACAGGGATGAGCAACGCGCATACCGACAATGACCTCAGGGAAGTGAAACAACTGGGCCTTTGGGCCTCCATCGCCAGCCTCAGTTACGTGTTCTGGCTGGTGGGGGGCATGGAGCTGATTGAGCGGCTGGCCTACTACGGGGTGAAGAGCTCCGCCGCTCTCTACGCCAAAGCCCCCGCCTCCGCCGGCGGTTTGGGGATCACCATGGGGGACTTCGGTATCATCCTGATGATCTGGGCGATACTGCAGACCTTTGTGCCGGTGTTTACCGGCGGTGTTTCCGACCGCATCGGCTACAAGGAGACCATTTTCCTTTCCACGGTGATCAAGATCGCCGGCTACCTGGTGATGGCCTTCTACCCAAGCTTCTACGGCTTCCTGTTTGGCGCAGTACTACTGGCCATCGGGACCGGGATCTTCAAACCGGGGATCCAGGGCACCCTGGTGCTGGCGACCCGCAAGGACAACAGCTCCATGGCCTGGGGGATCTTCTACCAGACCGTCAATATCGGTGGCTTCCTGGGCCCGTTGATGGCGGTACATCTGCGCCAGTTGGCCTGGGAGAACGTGTTTTTTGCCTGTGCTGCCATCATCTCTCTCAACTTCCTATTGCTGCTGGCCTACAAAGAACCCGGCAAAGCGGAGCGTCTGGAGCGCAACGCCAAGATCAAAAGCGGTGAGATCCAGCAAGAGGCGCTGTGGAAAGACGCCTGGCGCGAGCTGAAAAAGCCCATCGTGTTCTGGTACATGATTGTCTTCTCCGGCTTCTGGTTCCTGTTCAACGCGCTGTTTGACGTGCTGCCGGTGCACATCTCCGAATGGGTGGACACCTCGGTGATCGTGCGCGACCTGTTTGGTCCGGACGGCACCCAAAGCGGCATCGCCCAGTTCTGGCTGGGGCTGGATAACACCGGCACCAAGGTGATGCCCGAGGGGATGCTGAACCTCAACGCCGGCATGATCATGACCAGTTGCTTCCTCATCGCCGCACTGACCGCCAAGTTCCGCATCACCACCGCCATGGTGGCGGGTGCGGTGGCCAGCATCGTTGCCTTCCTGATCATCGGCAGCTCCAACTTTGCCTGGGCCATGGTGTTTGCCATCGCCCTGTTCAGCTTGGGTGAGATGATGATCAGCCCGAAGAAGAACGAGTTCATGGGCAACATCGCCCCGGCAGGCAAGAAGGCGATGTACCTGGGCTTTGTGATGTTGCCGCAGGGGATCGGCTGGGGCCTGGAGGGCTATTTCGGGCCCAAGCTGTACGAGCTCTACGCCTCCAAGGAGCGTTTCTCCCGCCAGATGCTGGCCGATGAAGGGATGAGCCTGGACGCCATCGCTGCTATCCCGGAAGGGGAAGCCTTCATGCGCTTGGTAGAGTTCACCGGTCAGAACGCCCAGTTGCTGACCCAGACCCTGTACGACATGCACAACATCGGCTTTGCCTGGTACCTGATCGCCGCCATTGGCAGCTTCTCCGCCCTGGGGATCCTGCTCTACGGCCGCTGGCTCAAGGGGCTGCAGGCGCAAACTCCGGCAGCATCCATGGCCTAATTGTCGGACAGACAAAAACAAAAAAGCCCCGGGCCATTGCCCGGGGCTTTTGTTCATGCGCTACCAGCCTAGGCTCTTGGCTCCTAGTACCCAGCTCCTAGCTCCTAGCTCCTAGCTCCTAGCTCCTAGCTCCTAGCTCCTAGCTCCTAGCTCCTAGCTCCTAGCTCCTAGCGCCCAGCCCGCTTATTTCTGCTCAAGAAACTCCAGCACCACCGAGGTCAGTGCCACGGTGCCCGACGGGATCGCTTCCGGTTGAACCATAAACTTGGGGTGGTGGTTCAGGTAGCGAGGCAGGATGCCATCGTTGACGAAGTTGTCCCAGCCTTGAGCCGTGCCGGAGCCCACCTCAACAAACACTACCGGCACCTCAGGGTAAGGGAAGGTCAGCATATGGAAGTCTTCAGAGCCCATCACCGGCGGGAAGCCCTGCATCACCTTGTCTTCGCCCAAGGCGTTGACCATCGCCTGACGAGCGATCTCGGTTTGCTCTAGCGGATTGATCACCGGGGTGGAATAGCCCTTCATCTCGTAGGTGGGCATGCGGTCTTCCGGTACGCCGTACATTTGGGCGATGTTGTCGGTCACCCGCTTGATCCCCTCGATCATCATCTCCCGCTCGGCATTGCGGTACCAACGCAGGTTGAGCTTCAACACCGCCTCATCCGGAATGATGTTGTTGCCAGTGCCGGCATTGATGGCCCCCACCGTCAACACGGCAGGCTGGGCCTGGTCCAGGGTGCGGGAGACAATGGTCTGATAGCCCATGATCGCCATAGCCGACATCACCACAGGGTCAATGGCACCGTGGGGCGTAGAGCCGTGGCCCCCTACCCCTTTCAGGGTTACATCCAGCTGGTCGGTGCCCGCCATCCGGCGACCCTCGCTGATGGCCACACTGCCCGCCGGCAGAACCGCATGGGTATGGCCGGCGATCAGCACATCCGGCTTGGGCACCTTGTCGAACAGGCCATCCTTCACCATCGCCGTGGCGCCCATGATCAGCTCCTCCGCTGGCTGCGCGATCAGCACCACGGTGCCCTGCCACTGGTCCTTACGCTCGGCCAGTTGCTTGGCCATACCAATCAGCCAGGTGGTGTGGGCATCATGGCCGCAAGCGTGCATGGCGTAGATCTCCTGGCCAAACAGGTTGCGGGTGGGTGTGACTGCTGCATAGGGCAGATCGGTCTCCTCTTTGACCGGCAGCGCGTCCATGTCAGCCCGGAACATCACCGTGGGGCCCTCGCCGTTGCGCAGCACCGCCGCCACACCGGTACGGCCAATCCCCTCGTGCACCTCAAAGCCCTGGGCACGCAGTTCCCTGGCCACCAATGCCGCGGTCTCAACCTCGGCAAACCCTACCTCGGGATGGGCATGGATGTGCTCGAAGATCCCGGTCAGGCGCTCGGTGTCTGCCTGAACGGACTCGGTCAGGCTGGCAGCGCTCAGTTGTGCCGATAGGCCAATCGCCAACGCAGCGATGGTTTTACGTAACGGAAGAGTCATCATAAATTCCTTATCAATTGCCGCATTCTGCAGCGATATGCATTGGATACTAATGACTCTGCCATGTGGTTCGTAATTGGTTATCGTGGGATAATCCCACGATAGAACCCTGCGCTTGGAGACCATCGCCATGACCATCAGCCTTAACAAGGTGCTCGCCTTTGTCGCCGTGGCCGACACCGGCAACATCACCCTGGCGGCCAAACGCCTGGGCAAAGACCGCTCCACCCTCAGCCAGATGATTGCGGCGATGGAGGACGAACTGGGGGTGGCGCTGTTTGAGCGCAGCGGCAAGTTACCAATCCTCACCAGCGCCGGTGAGCGACTGCTGGGGCGGGCCAAGCGGCTCTGCGCCGAATCCGAGGCCTTTCACGAGTTCGCCTACCAGCTATTGGACGAGGAGAAGAGCACCTTGTCGCTAGCCATCAGTCCACTGATCCCGGCCCAGCTGGTCAGTCAGGCCATGGCGCAACTGCGGCAGCGCTTTGCCAATGTTCAGCTCGAAGTGCTCCAACTGGAAAAGGAGCAGATCCGCGCTGCGTTGCTGGCTCAGACGATTGATGTGGGCCTGACCCTTAACCCCAACCCCACCAGCACAGCGCCCATGGCGGTAAGCTACCTGGCCAACATGTCGATGGAGTTTGTCGCCGGACCGCAGGCGCTGCTACCCGAGCTGCTCGATGCCTCTGCATTGGCCAGCAGCCGTCAGCTGATCCACCAGGAGCTGGCCGACAGCACCCTCGCTCCGCTGTTTCAGGTGGGCCGCTCGCTAGAAGTCATCGGCTCTGTTGAATTGCTGCTGGAGATGGTGGCAGCTAACCAGGGCTGGAGCATCCTGCCGGCGGCCATCGTGGCACCCCACATCGAGCGAGGCACCCTCAGGCGGCTTCAGGTCAAGGAGCTGGTGCAACTGCCGGTGGTGCCCATCACCTTGTGGCTGGCCCCCTCCGTCGCCGATACCTCGGTGGTCCAGGGCTTCGGTGAGGCGTTGATAGCGCAGGCGCAACAGCTGGGTATGGTGAGCTCATAGCCCCAGCACAAGCGCCATATGCTGGCGCTGTTGCCGCGGCGACCATACAAAAAAGCCCCGGGCCATTGCCCGGGGCTTTCTTTAGAGGCTGTGCCTTGCAGCTGATACTCAGTGGTTCACCTGACGGAGGAACTGCTGCAGGCGCGGGTCTTGCGGCCGTTCGAAGATCTCGCTGGGCGTGCCCTGCTCAACGATCTTGCCCCCCGCCATAAAGATCACCCGGTCTGCCACCTCGCGGGCGAACTGCATCTCGTGGGTCACGATCAGCATGGTCTGATGCTGCTGGGCCAGCTGCTTCATCAGGTTGAGCACCTCACCTACCCATTCTGGGTCCAGTGCCGAGGTGGGCTCATCAAACAGCAGAATGTCCGGATTGAGCGCCATCGCCCGGCCTATCCCCACCCGCTGCTGCTGCCCGCCGGACAGCGAAGCCGGGTATTGATCCACCTGATCGGCCAAGCCAATCTCCGACAGGATCGCCTCCGCCTTGTTATAGGCCTCGGCCTTGGGCTGCTTCTGCACGGTGATCAGCCCTTCAGCAATGTTCTGCTTGGCGGTCTGGTGAGCAAACAGGGCGTAGTTCTGGAACACAAAGCCGATATGTCGACGCAGCGCCAGGATCTCTTTCTGACTGGCCTTGGCCGCGTCAACGGCGACCTCACCCACCTGGATGCAGCCCTGTTCGGCCCGCTCTAGGAAGTTGATGCAGCGCAGCAAGGTGGACTTGCCGGTGCCGGAGGAGCCGATGATCACCACGATCTCGCCGGTTTCGATGGTCAAGTCGATGCCATCCAGGATGGTGTTCTCGCCAAAGGACTTCTTCAGCAGGTCAATCTTAATCATGGGATGTCATCACCGTTGGTAGGCGCGGTTAAGGCGGGACTCCGCCCAGCTTTGCAGTTGGGTCAGCACCACCACGATGGCCCAGTAGATCAGCGCCACCGCCAGGAAAGCCTCAAAGAACTTGAAGCTGGAGGAGGCCTCCATCTGCGCTGCGGCCATGATCTCTGCCACCCCAAGGGTGAAGGCCAACGAGGTGGATTTGATCATATCGATGAAGTAGTTCATCAACGAGGGCAAGGCGATACGGCTGGCCTGGGGCAGGATGATGCGACGCATCGCCTGACCCTGGGTCATCCCTACCGACAGGGCCGCTTCCATCTGGTGGCGGTCCACCCCGAGGATAGCGGCGCGAATGCTCTCCGCCTTATAGGCAGCAAAGTGCAGGGTCAGGCCCAGGATCGCCGCGGTAAAGGCATCCATCCCCACCAGGCTGGGAAACACCTGGGGTAAGCCGTAATAAAGCAGGAACAGCTGCACCAGCAGCGGGGTACCTCGGAAGAAGCTGATGTACAGCTGACAAAGCTGATCTAGCACCGGCCAACGGAACACCCGTATCACAGCGATGGCGGTAGCCAGCACCATAGAAAACAGCAGCCCCCACAGGGCCATCTGCAGTGTGGCCCCCAGGTGCCCCATCAGGAAGGGCAGCAGCGAGACCATGTAATCGAAATCAAAGCCCATGAGTGCGCTCTAGTCAGTGGCGTAGCCCCATCGACGGCAAAGCCAGCCGATGGGGCTACGGGGGATTATTCGGTGATGTCGACGTCGAACCACTTCACGGAGATCTTGGCGAGGGTGCCATCGGCGCGCATCGCTGCCAGGGCAGTGTTCACCTCAGTCTTCAGCTGGGCACTGCGCTTGTCCATTCGGAACGGCCAGGCACTCTCAATCTGGGTGAAGGTGTCGCCCGCCAGCTGCAACGGCAGGTTACTCTCCTTGATCAGCTGCTTGGCAGAAAGACGGTCCATCACGAAGGCATCAGCACGACCCAGCGCCACATCCTGCTCGATGCCGGCATCGTAGGTGCGGATGGTGATCTGGTCAGCATTGGGACTGTTGCGCAACAGCTGTTCAAAGTTGGAACCCAGGTTCACCGCCACCACCTTACCGGACAGGTCCTCCAGACCATTGATGCTGTCGTTGCCACGACGCACCACCACCTGGGCACCATCAATCACGTAGGGCTCAGCGAACTGGTAACGGGCCTGACGCTCTTCAGTCACGGTGATCTGATTGGAGATGGTGTCGATGCGGCCGGTCTCCAGCATGCCAAACAGGCCGGAGAAACTAGCGGTAACAAACTCCACCTGGTAGCCGTTGCGCTCACCAATCTCGTTCCACAGGTCCACCTCGAAACCTTTCAGCTCGCCACGCTCACTGAAGGTGAAGGGGAAATAGCGACCCGACATACCCACCTTAACCTGGTTGATCTGAACCGCGCCGTCGGACGCGTGGGCAGCTTGAGCGCCCCCCAGCAAGCTGGTGGCGACCAGCACGAAAGAAGTGAACCATTGCTTCATCATTACTACCTCGAGGCGTTGGCATCTCCGTCTTGGCTAGACGGAAAAAGAGATTGGAATGGGCCGATGCTAGCGAGCCCGCCAATAGCCCATAAATAACTCATGGTTATATCTAATAACCTCAAAAGCATAAGGACATACGACAGGTGAACAGCAATGCACAAGCGTTAACTGCTTAAACTAGACGATAACCGGGCAAGAACTGTCCATTTGGTCAGTAATCGGTGCTCTTGAGGCTGGCAAGCTGAGTGATCAGGCCGCCATTTCCCTTTCCCCACCAAGTTACTCACTGCAGTGATTTCGCCTTTTTGTGACCAGGGTCACGCAAGCCTACGCCGCAAATACGACCCGTGGCGACAGGATCAGGCTGCCAATAGCAAAGGCACCGCCTTGCGACGGTGCCATTGATAACCGATCAAGCTACCCAGTTGGGATCAGCTAGTCAGGGTGCCGGCCTGGTAATCCCGGATGGCCTGCTCGATCTCGCTCTGGCTGTTCATCACAAAGGGGCCCCAGTGCACTACGGGTTCACCAATGGGCTGGCCCGCAAGAAGCAGCAGCCCCATCCCCTCCCCTTGCAGTTGCAGCCGTTCACCGGCACCGAAGAAGAGCATGTTGCCGGCCTCGATGGCTTTGCTCTCCACCATGGCACTGCCTTTGTAGAGGTAGGCCATCACCTTAAAGCTTGGGTCCAGCGGCAGATCCAACTCCCCGGAGCCGATAACGTCCGCTACCAGCATCGGCACCGCGGGCTTGTTCAGCGGCCCGCTGACACCCTCTATCTCGCCACTTACCACGCGAGCCTGTAATTGCTCCGCCAAAGCCACCTGAGGAATGGACTCGGGTTGGAAGTCACGATAGTCCGCCGGTTGCATCTTCTTGGCAGCGGGCAGATTGATCCACAGCTGGAAGCCATGCAAGGCGCCATCGGTGGTGATCGGCAGCTCAGAGTGGATCACACCGCGACCCGCGCTCATCCATTGGGCACCGCCGTCACGCAGCTCACCCACATTGCCCATATGATCCTGGTGGCGAAAATGACCGTTGAGCATCAAGGTCAGGGTTTCAATACCACGGTGGGGATGCGGAGGAAAACCGCCCACGTAATCCTTGGAGTCGTCGGCTTTGAGCTCGTCCAGCATCAGGAAGGGATCCATCTTGTGGCCCTGGAAGCCGGCAATGCGGCGGATCTTCACGCCATCCCCATCAGAGGTGGGGTGAGAGCGCTCAATGTGCTGTAGTTTACGTACTGACATAATGGGTTCCTCATCCGTTGATGCCCTCACTTTAAGCCCAACAAATTCGACATAAAAGCGCAGTAAAACGACCAATCAATTCGACATTAACGAAAGGTTTAACCATGAGCAGCCAGTTGGAACGTCTCTACCGCACCCTGCCCCAAACAGGCCAGTTGCAATGGATTGGCATTCGCTCCGAACGGGGTGAGCCGATGACAGCCGTAAAGCAGGTTAATGTCACGGCTGCGCAGGGTCTTGAGGGGGATCGCTGCCAGCGTGGTAAGCGACAGGTCACCTTGATTCAGCAGGAGCACCTGGCGGTGATCGCGGCTCTATCGGGCTATACCGAGACACTCTCCCCTGCCCTGTTGCGGCGCAACCTGGTGGTTTCCGGCATCAACCTGCTTGCGCTACGCAACCAGCGCTTTTCCATCGGCGAGGTGGTGCTTGAGGGTACGGAGGGCTGCCCGCCCTGCAAAAAGATGGAGATGGCGCTGGGTCCCGGCGGCTTTAACGCCATGCGTGGCCATGGCGGCTTATGCGCCCGGGTGATCAGCGGGGGAGAGATACGACTCAACGATCCCATCCGTCTTGTTCCCGCAGACTAGCCATGGCTGGTTATCGCATTACTGAATCACCAGCTAGCGGCGCTGCCGATCGCCGACCTGCCTGCAGGCAAAGGCTGCTCAGTACTACTGATACTGGACACCCTGCCAACGAAGCACTTAACAAAACCATTTATCAATGGGACTTCACACTACTCATGACAAATTATAATTAATATGCGCCTTACAAACTAATGCCCCCAATCAAATGGTGACTGTATCACCCAAGTCCACTTTCCTGACACAACAATATAAATTGAAAGGCAGATGGTAGAGAATAGTAAAACATTAACCACCTTCTGAATAATTCTAAGGGTACCCATGTCAAACACTTGTTTTTCTCTAAGCATTTCCAATGCGTCACTAAGGACATTAAATAGGCTGAAGCAACCAATGAAGACAATGAGCCCAACGTACTTACTAAGTTCTACATTCGAGAGTAACAAGTTCGACAGACCAAACCAGAGGCACAACACCGACACTGAAAAGTGAAACATCGTAGATTCCACCACCCCTTTTTCACTATAACCAAGGCTCGTTATGGAAATTAATAAAAAAGCACAAATCGCAAACTTATAATAAAAGGCAATAGAGTAATGCGTAATATTGTCCTGATAGTCAAGCACGACAGCATCCATAATTAAGTAAATGACACCAAGCATAACTAGTGCGATTAGCACTTTAAATTCAACACTTTTCACTAAGTTAATCAAAGATGAAATCAAACTACCCTGACCCCTTCGGTTGTGCTTTCCTTAGCCGTTAAACAGAACTAGTTACTCAGCCTCGAAAGGACAGGAGTCCCGATGCGCAGTAATCCAATCACGCAGTTGGGCCCAAGGCCAGAACCCAATCCAAAGAGCGTATACACATCGCCGCTAACTAGCGATGATGAAAAATAACGATGTTACCACTTTCTCTATTATAGATAACACGTGGCTCTTCTTGACTACTTAAGAAGTTATTCAACTCCTCACTAAGATTGGCCTCTGCGCTGAATATACGCCTAGCGCTTGGAGAACATGTATGGATTACCTTATGAAGCTCGTTTACATAGGATATATATTTTTCAGGAGATGAATCTATTAATAACACATGGTTAGCTGCCCTCGCACTTGGCGGTGGTGTAACCATTGAAATAATTCTAGTATCAATACCAGCCACATCTACACTTATGAATGACTTAACTGTATCCAAGCATTCGTCAGATATAGGATAGGCAACCTCCACTGCTTGTACCGGTACAATTGCAATCGATAATAGTATTCCAGCCCATAGTTTATTCATATTAATCAACTTACCATGCTCAATTCCATATTTCACTTTTAATAAAGTTAAGAGTAACAATACGATGATGGCCTAAGAAACACGTCAAACAACAAACACCATTTTTAAAGAGACTAAATAGAAAATCACGAACGAAAACCAAAATGCTAGATGTGCCAGCAGACTGTCATTCTCAACATCACCAATCTCTATTTCTTCACGCTTGACATAGACTCTATCTTCTCCCCCCGCTGCAGCCACCAGAAAGTAAGGTATTATCATTCCAGACAGTATAAACAATATTGTCGTTATTAATACTTCACCCAGCAAAGCAGATCCCACATATGCACTCACAGGAGAAAAAGCAACAGAGAAGAACAAACTGTTCTGGTAGCGAGCTATATCTATACCTCCGGCACCATAGTACTTTTGGATGATGAAATAGTTACCCCTAATTATTCTTATCAGCAAAATAAAAACAATTCTCTTCACTTAACCCTCTATAATAATTAGCCAATCCCAGCATTAATATTAATTTGAAATTAGTGGAAACATCCATAACCATTTGAAAGTTACAAATGTACTTATAAGAAAAAGGCCAATGCAAATAGCATTGGCCTTTCTGGGGGCTTACTTCGACAGGGTCACTGCCGTCTCACTGTCCATCGAGTACTGGAACAGGCGGTTAAAATCGCTGAGCAGCACTTGGCCTTTGCTGGTGGTAACGATGTCCAAGCTAAACTCCAGGAACTCTGGGACGCGACACTCTCCGGTATTCACATCCACTTCAACCGGTGCATCAGAAGCAACCCAGACCAGCTCGTTTACCGGATCAAAGTGAAGATTGGTCATGGTGTCGTCGTCTTGCAAAAGCTCATAACCAACCGGGTTTCGGCAGCTATTGATGACAAAGTGGCGGTCGCCGGTTTGCAGATCCACCTTGTATACCGCGCCTGCGCTTGCGCTGTACACATAGGCCTCGTGCTCCCCCCCCATACTGATCCCTGTAGGACCACTGAGGCTATCTCCCATACCCACCGCATCGCTGGCCAGGACCGTAACGGCACCAGAGCCCAGATCAATCCCAACCAGTTCATTGCGCTTGAAATCCACCATCAACAAGCGCTGGCCATCTTTGTCCATCTCCATGTTGGTGTACTCCCCCTGACCGTACTCATCAAAATGGGGATAAGTAGCAAACAGGGAAATGGAAGAGCCGTCCAGAGGGATCTGGTAGATATCGGAGTTCATGGCGGCGTAGAGCACCTGATTTTCCGCGTCCAGCGCCAGGCCATTGGCTGATGCACGATCCTCAAATTGATGCACTACGCGGCGGTCACCCGTGGTGAGGTCGACGGCGAGAATTCTATCGTCAACATTGCCGCCATCATCGTGCAAATACACAGTCTGATTGGCTTCATCCAAGACCAAGAAGCGGGGCGCTATCAAGTTCGGCCCCTGACCGATGCCATTGTGCAGGAAGATGGAGCGGTCACCGCTTTCAGCGTCCACCGAGATAACCATATCCCGCTGAGAATCGCCCACCAATAGGTTACCCGTGACTGGATCCATCCCGGAGCTGCGGATCTGGGCAAACTTCAGTTCCGAGTCATCAGAATCCAGGGAGAGCGCGCTGGCCTCGCCGGTAACAATGTTGAACTTCGCCACCCCTTCATACCCGGCGGCAAGGGCGTTACTGTTGGCGTCAACGGCCAGGCTGGACAGGGTCAAGTCGCGACTCTCGCTTTGCGGCCCTATCGTGCTGCCGTCGTATGCCAACTCCACTACGCTATCCGCGCCACCAAAGGTGTCATTGAACAGCAGGATGCCCGTATCGGTGAGCGCCATAGCATCACTGTCAAACGTCGTACCATCCTGAGCCCGTCCACTAGCCAGCTCTTCCAAGACAGCCTCTTCGAAGTCGTAGGTGAAGATGACGGTGCGGCTTGGCGCGCTGTTGCTGGCCGGAAAATAGGTGAGTAACAGATACAAGGTGTTATTGGTCTCTCGGTAAGCTATCTGCTGAACATTGGCAAAGCTCCACAGGACCGGCTCCAGTGCCAGATCGTGCTTCTTGATCATGGTCTGGGTCTGTTCCACCAGATCGATGCCCATCAAATGGATCTCTCCATCATAAACTGCCGCGTGGACCAGCCGATCCTGATCCGGTACATAGGCTGGCATCATGACCCAGTTCAAACCTGGGACGGAGAACGCCGTGCTGGTTCCGGTTTCAAGGTCGACAATGCTGACCTCGCCGACGTCGGTCCCCCCCATCAAGCGGTTATTGTGGTTGTCGATGGCGAAGGTGGTAGGAGCCAGCATCGAGGTCAGCGTCAATTCCGAGGCCAGTCCCTGGTTACCGGCTGCATCGCGAGTAGCCACATACACCATCTGCTGCTCGGCTTGCTCCAGTGGAATGGAAGCCGACCACTGAACCTCCGTTGCCTCATCGGTATCGGACGTTGTGAAGTTCGATGATTCAACACCGGCCGATACCGGGGTCAGTGTTGCAGCAACCCCATTAACGAAGACCTCGGCTACCCCGTCTGAGTCGGAAGCGATACCGCTGACTACCAGGGTCTCGCCCTTTACTCGGGCCTGTTGCCAGGGAAACAGCACCTCTGCGGTGGGTGCCTCGGGGTTTGGTTCGGTGGGTAACTCCCCCGGGCCTTCTTCACCAGGGCCTTCCTCGCCAGGCCCCTCCTCTCCCGGACCCTCTTCACCGGGCCCAGCCCCCTGCTCTACCGGCTTGGTTTCCACCGTGATGGTGCAATCAGCGGTCATCTCGCCGGTAGTGAAGGTGCTCCCTTCCAGGGTACCGCCACAGCCGCTGACCGAGACCAGCTCAAAGCCCTCGGCCAGGTTGATCTCAAAGCTGACGGTGCTGCCGCTTTCGATATTGATGGATTCACCGGCCTCAAAGGTGGTGCCATCCAAGCCCAAGGCACTGCCTTCGCCAGCGGCGATAGAGACCTGGTGCTCACTTGGGGGTGGTGGGGGTGTCTGGGTGTTGCCTTGTGAGCCACCGTCATCGCCACCGCCTCCGCCGCAGCCCGCCAATGCCCACACCAAACCGATGCCGATCGTTTTCTTGATAGCCATACGCCTTCCTTGCTGTTTACCGTCAGTCCCTGACGTGTTGATGCCAAGCGCCTTTGCCAGTTCCTTTCTGACAAAAGCCCTCTTGTTACCAGCATGTTACATGCGTATGCGGAGGGATCAAGTGGTCCGACCCTGCTTGACCCATCAGCTCCCATGGCACCTCGGTTTGTTACCGCAGCAGGGGAATAAACGATTTCGTTACATTTCCCCCAACCTATCCGAGTCAAAAGTCGATACCATAGCGAGGACAAATTGCAGATGGACTTGAAAATGATAAAGAAAATTCTGGTTGGCAGCGGCGTGGTGGTGCTCACTGCGGCCGTGGTAGCCGGCGGCTTCGCTGCCCACGAATGGTACGCCGACAAGCCGGTGCGCTTCCGCTCGCTGGTAGACCGTGAGGTGGTCAAGCTGGCCTTCGACAACCCGGAGATGCTCACCACCCTGGGAGTGCTGGAGTCAGTCGGGATCAACCGCTTTAATGCCAAGCTCAACAACAACAGCCCGGAGCACGAAGCTGAAACCCTCGAGCGGGTGCTCGCACTCAAGGCTAAGATTTCGGCCTACGAGGATGAGCAACTCTCCCCCTCCGACCAACTGTCCAAGTCCATCGCCCTCTTCCTGCTGGACCAGGCCGAAGACGCCAAGCGATTCCGGTTGCACAACTACCCGGTTAACCAGCTATTTGGGGTTCAGAACGGCTACCCCAGCTTTATGCAGGCGCAACACCCCATCAATGACCCGCAGGGCGCAGAGCACTACCTGTCACGCCTCACCGCGGTAGGGCTGAAGTTTGACCAGACCCTGGAGGGGTTGGAACTGCGTGAACAGGCTGAGATCCTGCCACCGCGTTTCGTGGTGGATCGCGTGCTCGATGAGATGACCGCCTTCACCGCGACACCAGTGAAGGAGAACATCCTCTACACCACCATGGCGGACAAGATGGCCAACAGCGGTACCATCAGCGACGAGGAACAACAAACGCTGCTGGCCGAAGCCGAGCGGCGGATCCAGTCCGAGGTCTACCCGGCCTACCAGCGTCTGATCGACTACTTCGAGCGGGTGGCGCCGAAAACCGGCAACGACCATGGCCTCTGGCACCTGCCCCAGGGGGATGAGGCTTACCAGGCTTCCCTGCGTTTCTACACCACCACCGACATGAGTGCCGAGAGCATTCACCAACTCGGCCTGAGTGAGGTAGCGCGGATCCAAGCTGAGATCCTCACCATCCTTGAGCAGCAAGGCTTTGATACCGAACAGGGCTTCACCGCGGCCATCGATGCGCTGGCAGCGGATCCCCGCTTCTACTACGAAGACAGCGACGAGGGCCGTGCCCAAATCCTGGCGGACTACCAGACCATCCTGGATGAGATCAATGAAGGGTTAAGCGACGCCTTCCGCATCCGTCCTGATGCTGGCATGGAGGTGGTACGGATCCCCGAGTTTAAGGAAGCCACCGCCCCCGGAGCCTATTACCAGCCTCCATCCCTGGATGGCAGCCGTCCGGGCCGCTTCTTTGCCAACCTGTATGACATCCAAGCGACTCCCACTTACGGCATGCGTACCCTGGCTTACCACGAGGGGATCCCCGGTCACCACTTCCAGATTGCCCTGGGACTGGAGCAGCGTGGCCTGCCCTTCTTCCGCCGCTTCGCCCCCTTTACCGCCTACATCGAGGGCTGGGCGCTGTACAGCGAATACCTGGCCTGGGAGCTGGGCTTCCAGCAAGAGCCGCTGGATAACGTCGGTCGACTGCAGGCCGAGCTGTTCCGTGCCGTCCGCCTGGTGGTGGACACCGGTATCCACGCCAAACGCTGGACCCGCGAGGAGGCGATCGATTACATGCAAGCCAACACCGGCATCGCCCAGAGCGACGTGGTGTCTGAGATTGAGCGCTACATTGTGATGCCCGGCCAGGCCACCTCCTACAAGGTGGGGATGATCAAGATCCTGGCTCTGCGGGAAAAAGCCCAGACCGCACTGGGAGATCGCTTCGACCTGCGAGACTTCCATGACGTAGTGCTGCAAAACGGGGCGGTGCCGCTGACGGTGCTGGAGCAGTTGGTGGACAACTACATCGCTGAGCAGCAGGCCTAATCCCACTGTGACATCAGGCTAATGCCAAGACGAGCCACCGCATTGCGGTGGCTTTTTTGTGCCCCGCCCCAAACCAGCAAACCGGCATCTACGCCCAGTTGGTCTAGGCTGTGCCGAAGGTTTCAGCAAAGGGGCGAACCATGGATCTGCAACAAGTACTGCAAGTGGCAGCACAGCTGTTCAATCAGGGCAACAATGGCCCAAACCAGGACGATAACCAGGTGGCGTCTGCCCTGTCAGAGTTGATGGGCGGGCAAGCGGATGGCAGCGGCATAGATCTGGGCCAGATCGTCAGTAGCCTGGATGGGGCCGGCTTAACTCAGATTGCCCAGTCCTGGCTGGGTGACGGCGCCAACGACCCCATCGATCCGGGCCAGCTCTCCAACGTGTTCGGCCAGGACAAACTGGGTCAGTTCGCCCAGAACCTGGGGATGGAGCAGGCGGATGTCGAGCAGGGCTTATCCCAGGCGCTTCCCGCCATCATCGACAAATCCAGCCAGGGTGGCAGCCTGCTTGAGGCCGTTGGCGGTGTATCCGGCATCATGGGCATGGTAGGCAAGCTGTTCGGCAAGAATTGATTGGCGGCAGCCCAGAAAGAAAAAAGCGCGAGGGTGTCGAGTCCCTCGCGCTTGCTGCAATTACAAACCGGCACTGGCAGTGTTGTGCAGGCTCCGACAGCGAAAACTATGGTGCGCCGAAGCGCGTGGTGTTCAAGCCAGGCATTGCGTCACCGGCTTTAATCCCCAAAAGCAGTGAGGTCGACCGCAGAAATCGGGCGCCTCTAGGTAAAGCATCGTAAATCCCACCCAATAAAAGTAAATCTCTGTAACCCCTCGAAAAGGCTCACTAGAACCAAAGTGTTAACTGGCGCACATTAATGCAGCCACTGGCGACTGCGATCGCTTTCGACCATGCTCTGTTGCGGCGGTTTTGTCAGCACTCCAATCTGGCTGCGAGGCAACTGATCGACAGGGTGATCCCACCGGTCGATCTCGCCATACAGGATCTCAACCTCAACCAACGGACATGCCCTCAGAAATGGACATTCGACCGGAAACCCTGGCCGATGAGGCCCACATTCGCTCCCTGGTGTACAACGCCTTCAAGGGACACCCCTACCATCCGCCCGGTGCAGAGCCGACCGAACACCTGGCCATCGACCGCCTTCGCCATGGCCACGAGTTGCGTCTCTCGCTGGTTGCGGAGCTGGACGGGCGCATCGTCGGCCACATCGCCTTTTCACCGGTTACTATCAATGGCCATGAGCATGCATGGTGGGGCCTGGCACCGCTGTCGGTCGCACCGGAGTGGCAAGGAAAAGGGATCGGTACGGCGTTAGCCAAGGCGGGGATGGCCAAAGCCGAAGGCTCGGGGATCGCCGGCGTGGTGGTACTTGGCGACCCCAACTATTACCAGCGCTTTGGTTTTCGCCACTACGACGGTCTGCACTATCCCGATGTGCCACCGGAGTATTTCCTGGCCTGCCGCTTCGGTGAGGCGACGCCCTCCGGTGCGGTGCACTACTCCAAGGCCTTCGGCAGCTAAAGCGTCAACCAACAAGCCCAGCACCAGACACCAAAAAGCCCTCACGATGAGGGCTTTTTCACGGCATATCTCGGCTTAATCGACCAACCCATCGATAAGGGCCCGGGCCCGTGCCCGGCGCTCCTCGTTGGCCTCGTCCGCCGCATCGCGCAGTACCGCCTCCACCGCCAACCGCTCTTCCCGGCTGTGGTGGCCGTTGTAATGGGGAAACTGGTTGCGGTTCCAGCCCCAGCGCGGGGTGTCATTGTCGGCATCCCACTGGCGGTAAGCTTCCGTCAGTCGGGCCACCTCATGGGGCAGGATGGTGGCCAGGTTGTGCTGCTCCTCCACATCCTCGCTGAGGTGGAACAGTTGCGCCGGCTCACGGTTACGATTGGCGTTTTCCTTGTAGAGCTTCCAGTGCCGGTCCCGCACCGCCCAACCGCGGCTGTTGGCCCAAAAGAGGTAGCGATCCGCCAACTGCATCTGTTCGCCGGTGAGCAGCGGCAGCAGATCCTCCCCTTCCAACTGCCACTGCGGCTGTTGTTCGACCTCGGCCGCCGCCAGCGCCGTGGCGAGGATATCCAGCGCAATCACCGGCTCATCGATCTGCTGCTGGGCCGGGATCTTACCGCGCCAGGTGGCGGTAAAGGGCACCCGGATCCCCCCTTCCCAGAAACTGCCCTTGGTGCCGCGCAGCGGCGTGTTGAGTGAGAAGTTGTCGCTGGGTTTACCGCCGTTGTCCGCCAGGAAGAAGATCAGGGTCTCTTCCATCAAACCCTCCTGCTCCAGCTTGTCGAGGATCTTGCCGATGTTCTCATCCATGTTGAAGTTCATCGCCACCGCCTTACGGCGATCCTCATCCTCGATGTGGGCAAAGCGATCCATGTCGGTCTTGCGTGGCTCCATCGGCGAGTGGATGGCATTGAAGGCGACATAGAGGAAGAAGGGGTCGGCCTTGTGCCGGTCGATGTAATCCACCGCCTCATCGCCAAAGCGGTCGGTGAGGTACTGGTCAAAGTTGTCCACCAGCTCGCCGTTGCGGTAGATCGCCGCCTCCGGCTTGTAGTCGTGCTTGGCCTGGTTCATCGGCCCGACGTAATAGGTGGCCGCGCCGTTGTTAAAGCCAAAGAACTCGTCAAAGCCCCGGTTGTGTGGCCAGTAATCCATGGGCTCAGCGTCGTGCCACTTACCCACCATGCCGGTGCGATAGCCGGCGTCCTGCAGGTAGTTGGCAAAGGTGGGGACGCTCAAGTCCAACCCCAGCGGAGTGTCCGCATCCCGGGAGTACGGCGCGGTGTTGTCGTGGTAACCAAAGCGCTGCTGATAACGACCCGTCATCAGCCCTGCGCGGGAGGGTCCGCACACGGTGCCGGTGACATAGCCTGCGCTGAATACCGCGCCCTCTGCCGCCAGGCGATCCATGTTCGGGGTTTCCACATCCTGGCTGATGCGCTGAAAACCGGTATCGGCGTAGCCCAGATCATCGGCAAACAGCACCAGCACATTGGGCTGACGCGGCGCCTCCTGCTGCGGTGCTGGCTGACAGCCGGTCAGAGCCAGAAGTGAGGTCGCAACCCCAAGAGACGCGGCGAAAGGATACACCGGGAACTGGTGCAGAGAAGCTGGGGGCATGGGTCGCTCTTTATTTTCGTTATCATCGACTTAGCGCATGCCGCTGAGACTGAGACAGGGGCTGACTGCGCATCTGGTCGGCACTATGAGCGCAGCGCCAACCAGATGCAATCAAGCCAGAACAAAGCAGTGCAGAGAAGTGTCAATCTGCGATCGGGCTCGCCTTCGGTGCCTTCAGCGACGCAGAGATCATCGCTCGCAGCGCCGCTGGCCGTACCATCTTGGCCATAAAGCCGTAGCCCTTCTCAGCCACCTCCTCCATCAGCTCCTGTCTGGTATCGGCGGTGATCAGTATGCCCGGCAGATCCTGGCCATAGAGGCCACGCAGCTTGTCCATCGCCTCCAGTCCGGTCTTGCCCTCATCCAGGTGGTAATCCGCCAGCATGATGTCCGGGGCAAAGCCATTGAGCCCCAACTGGATCCGCGCTTCATCGAAGCTCTTGGCCACCACCACCTTGCACTGCCAGCGACTGAGCAGGCTCTCCAGCCCGGCCAGGATCGACTCCTCGTTGTCGATGCAGAGCACCCGTACGTCTTTAAGCGGCTGGGAACGACTGAGTAGCAGGTTCTCCGCCTGTACCTCGCGCCGTGCCAAGGGCACGGTGACGGAGAACATCGAGCCCTGGCCCAGGTTGGAGCGCACCGCCAGCGGATGACCCAGCACCTTGGCGATGCGATCAACGATGGCCAGCCCCAGGCCCAGGCCAACCCGTTCGCCCTCCACATTGAGCTGACGAAACTCCTTGAAGATCTCCTTTACGTCGCTGTCGTCGATGCCGCAGCCGGTGTCGTAGATCTGCAGCTCCAGGTTGTCGCCACGGCGACGGCAGGCCAGCAAAATCCGGCCAGTATCGGTGTAGCGCAGCGCATTGGTCAGGAAGTTCTGTACCACCCGGCGCAGCAGGTTGGGATCGGTATCCACCGTCAGGTTGCGCAGCTTGTGGCTGAACTTCAGCCCCTGGTTGGCGGCCATCGCCTCGAACTCCACCATCAGCGAGCCCAGCACCGTCTGCAGGTTCACCGGCCGCCGGTTCACCGCCATGGTGCCCGCCTCCAGCTTGGAGATGTCGAGCAGATCCGACAGCATCTCACCGGCGCCTTTGAGTGAGCCGGCGATGTGCGACACGGTGTTGCGGTCGCCCTCATTGAGGGTATCGCCCTGCATCAACGAGGCGGTAAACAGCCGCGCTGCGTTAAGAGGCTGCATCAGGTCGTGGCCCACCGCCGCCAGGAACTTGGTCTTGGACTGGTTGGCCACCTCTTCCGCCGCCTTGGCCTCCAGCAGCCGGGCGTTGAGCTGGGCCAGCTCCGAAGTCCGCTCTGCCACACGGGCCTCCAGGTTCTCGTTGGCGTCCTTGAGCGCCTGCTCCTGGGCACGGAAGTCGGTGATGTCGGAGAAGGTCATGACAAAGCCGCCACCGGGCATCGGGTTACCCCGCATCCGGATCACCCGGCCGTCACTGCGGCGCCGCTCCGAGGTGTGGGCGGAGCCGGCCTGCATAAAGGCGACCCGCTTGGCCACGTGGGCAGAGACCGGCCCCGGGCCACAGCGGCCCAAGGCGGCGTTGTAGCGGATGATCTCCGCCACCGGCATACCGGTCTTGAGGAAATCCTCGGGGTAATCAAACAGCTCTTCGTAGCGTCGGTTCCAGGCCACCAGGTTGAGATCCGGGTCGACCACACTGATCCCCTCAAAGGCGTGCTCAATGGCGCCGCGCATCTGGTCCTGGCTGAGCAGGATCTTGGCACTGGCGTCATCCACCAGGGAGAACACCTCATCCAGTGCCAGGTCCCGGCCCTGCATCACGCTCTCCATCACCGTGGCGGCGGAGGAGGCCCCCAGCACGGTGGCGATCAGTCGCTCGGCGTGCTCCACCATGCGCGGCTCAGCCGATTTGTTCCAGGTCTCCCGGGCGATGGCGGTGGGGAAGTAACGGGCAAAGCTGCGGTAGGCGCGGCTGGGGCCAACAAAGCGGCTGGTCATCAACAGCAGGTCTTGCTGGCTAACCATGCCGGAGCGACGCTTCTCGTCCCGTTGGCGACCGGGGATCTGCAAGAATGCGCTGGCCTGGATCCGATCACTGACCGATTGGTGTGACAGCAGTGAGACGATAAAGAAGGTTAAGGCGTTGCCCAGCAGCGACAGCAGGATCTGGCTCATGGCGTCGTCCAGGCCCAGGAACAGCCAGCCCAGATCGCCAATCATCGGCTGCAGCATCACCAGACACCAGCCGCCAAAGCCCACCGCCAGCCCTGCCAGCACGCCATTACGATGACCGTGCTTCCAGTACAGCGCCATCACCAAACCTGGCGCCAACTGGGCAAAGGCGCCGAAGGCCAGCATGCCGATCCGTGCCAGCGACGCGTCGTCGCCAATGGTGGTGTAGGCAGCGAAGCCCAGCAGCAAAAGCATCAGGATGATGGCGCGGCGGGCATTGAGCAGCCGGGCAGCAAACTGATCGAAGTTCTTGCCGCGGATGGAACCGGCCCGCAGCGACAGCGGTACCAGCCATTCATTACTGATCATGATCGACACCGTCACCACCGCCACGATCACCATAGAGCTGGCCGCCGAGATGGTGCCCAGCAGCGCCACCACCGCCAGCCAGTCGGCGCCGATAGCTTGGGGCATGGTGATCATGTAGGTATCCGACGGCACGGTATCGCCCAGCAGCACCCGGCCGGCCATTGCCAGGGGCACCACGAACACCGAGATCAGCACCAGGTAGAGCGGCAGTACCCAGCGAGCCCGGTCTACATGGTTGGTGTCTTCGCACTCCACCACCATGGTGTGGAAGATCCGCGGCAGACAGACAAAGGCGGCCATGGAGATCAGCACCTCCGGCGCGATGTGGGCCAAGTCCAACGTCATATCCGGAGCCACGCTTTCTGCCTGAGCCTGACCAAGCACATCCCAGGGGCCGTTAAACACACCAAACACCAGCACCCCGCCCACCAGCAGGAATGCCACCAGCTTGACCAGGGACTCAAACGCCACCGCCAGGATCATCCCGGGATTGTGCTCGGTGGCATCCAGCTTGCGGGTACCGAACAAGATGGCAAACAGCGCCAGGGTAAGGGTGATCATCAGCGCCATCACCCCCTCGTCCCAGGGCCGCTCGGTGCCGAACAGCCCCAGCACCACCACCGAGGCTTTCAGCTGCAGCGCCATGTAGGGCATCAGTCCGAGGGTGGCGATCAATGTGACCAGGCCCGCCAGCAGCTGCGACTTGCCATAACGGGCGGCGATGAAATCGGCCACCGAGGTGATGTTTTGCGCCTTGGACACCATCACCAGCTTGCGCAGGAAGCCGAAGCCGACGGTAAACAGCAGAATCGGGCCGATATAGATGGGCAGGAAGGCCCAGGGGTCGTAAGCGGCCTGGCCGACGGTGCCAAGGATACTCCAGCTGGAGCAGTACACCGCCAGGGAGAAGCCGTAGATCCAGGGAGCCAATTTGGTCCTCAGCGCGCCAAACCACCGCTCTCCGCTCCAGGCAACGAAGAAGAGCAAGGTGATGTACAACAAGGAGATAGTTAACACGCTGTAGGAAGAGAGCATGGCCGATCACTGGCTGAAAATCCGTTCGGTCAGTGTGCCAGCAAAGCGGGGATCACACAAAACGGCAGTGGCTGGATACCCACCTTGGGCGAATAGACGATGGTCTAATGGTTGGATCTTCAAGCGGCTGGAAGACTTGCAGTACACCATTCGATAGGAGAGGGAAAACCGAATGAGTACGCAGTCTCTCTATCCCGTCAGCCCCGAGCTGGCCGGATCAGCAAAACTGAACGACGAGCAATACCGCAAGATGTACCAGGAATCCATCGTCAACCCGGAAGGGTTCTGGCGGGAGCATGGCCAACGCATTACCTGGTTCAAGGACTACACCAAGATCCATAAGGTTTCCTTCGACGACCACAACCTGTTCATCAAGTGGTTCTACGACGGCACCCTGAATGCCAGCTACAACTGCTTGGATCGTCACCTGGAAACCCGCGGCGATCAGACTGCCATCATCTGGGAGGGGGATGACGCCTCCGAACAACGCACCCTCACCTACGCCGAACTGCACGCTGAAGTATGTAAGTTTGCCAACGCCCTGAAGAGCCAAGGGGTTCGTCGTGGCGATGTGGTGACCATCTACATGCCGATGGTGCCGGAAGCGGCGGTGGCCATGCTGGCCTGTGCCCGCATCGGTGCGGTGCATTCCGTGATCTTCGGTGGCTTCTCGCCGGACTCCATCGCCAGCCGCATCAACGACGGCAGCTCCAAGGTAGTCATCACCGCCGACGAAGGCGTGCGTGGTGGCCGCATCATTCCGCTCAAGGCCAACATCGACGCGGCGCTGGAGCACCCGGATGTCACCACCATCGAGAAGGTGATCGTACTCAAGCGTACCGGCAACGAAGAGGTGAACCATCAGGAGGGCCGCGACATCTGGTGGCACGACCTGATGGCGCTCTCCTCCGAGTACTGTGAGGCCCGTGAGATGGCGGCGGAAGATCCGCTGTTTATCCTCTACACCTCCGGCTCCACCGGCAAGCCCAAGGGTGTGCTGCACACCACCGGTGGCTACATGGTGTACGCCTCCATGACCCACGAGTACGTGTTCGACTACCGAGAGGGCGAGGTCTACTGGTGTACCGCCGATGTGGGCTGGATCACCGGCCACTCCTACATGGTGTATGGCCCGCTGGCCAACGGTGCCACCATGCTGATGCACGAAGGCGTGCCCAACTACCCCTCTCCGGCGCGCCTGGGTGAGATGATCGACCGCCACAAGGTCAACATCCTCTACACCGCTCCGACCCTGATCCGAGCCCTGATGGCCCAGGGTACCGAGCACTTCGACAACATGGACGCCAGCACCCTGCGGGTAATGGGTTCGGTGGGCGAGCCCATCAACCCGGAAGCCTGGCGCTGGTACCACGAGGTGATCGGCCGCGGCAAATGCCCCATCGTCGACACCTGGTGGCAGACCGAAACCGGCGGCTGTTTGATCACGCCGCTGCCCGGGGCCACTGATCTTAAACCTGGCAGTGCCACTCGTCCCTTCTTCGGGGTGCAGCCGGCGCTGGTGGACAACATGGGTAACCTGATTGAAGGGGCCGGCGAAGGCAACCTGGTGCTGCTGGACTCCTGGCCGGGCCAGATGCGCAGCGTCTACGGTGACCACGAGCGCTTCGTGCTGACCTACTTCAAGACCTTCCGCGGCATGTACTTCACCGGTGACGGTGCCAAACGTGACGAGGACGGCTACTACTGGATTACCGGTCGGGTCGATGACGTGATTAACGTTTCCGGTCACCGCCTGGGTACCGCCGAGATCGAATCCGCCCTGGTATCGCATCCGGATGTGGCCGAGGCCGCCGTGGTGGGTTACCCCCACGACATCAAGGGCCAGGGGATCTACGCCTACGTCACCCTCAACCAGGGTGTGGAGGAGACCGAAGAGCTGCGCCAGGCGCTACGCCAGTGGGTGCGCTCTGAGATCGGTGCCCTCGCCTCGCCGGATCTGGTGCAGTGGGCACCGGGCCTGCCCAAGACCCGTTCCGGCAAGATCATGCGTCGCTTCCTGCGTAAGATCGCCGCCGATGAAGTGGGTGCCCTGGGCGACTCCACCACCCTGGCAGACCCGAGCGTGCTGGATAACCTGATCGATTCGCGTCTCAATCGCGCTCAGGATTGATTCTCCCTTCCCAACCTAAGCCCGCCTCGGCGGGCTTTTTTTTGGGTCGGGCCATAATGCGATCGCGAACCCATTTCGAACCCAAATCCGGACACAACTGTTCAGGGATTCGCCACCATCTGGGAGCAAGATCCCATTACGTCGCAATCGGCAGCCGTTATAATTGCAGGCAGTTGACTTGGGGAGAACACGATGGCGTTGGCACAGACCTTACCTCCGCTGGATTGCTTTGAAGCAAGCCGGATCTATCTGAATTGCCAAACCCGCGACGGCACCCCTGTGGTGATCCGCTCCATTCGTCCCGACGACAAGTACGAGATGCGGGATCTCTACCCCGCCCTGTCGCAACGCACCCTCTACATGCGCTTCTTCCGGGTGATGGCCCAGCCGTCACTGGAAGAGGTGTCCCGCTATACCGATGTCGACTTTGATACCCACCTGGCACTGGTACTGATGTACGGCCCGGAGCAGCGCATGGCCGCTGCAGGTCGCTTGATCCGCGCCAACGCCGAGTCCGACGTGGCGGAGCTGTCCTGCCTGGTAATCGATGAGCTTCAGCATCGCGGCCTGGGCAAGCTGCTGGTCGCCCAGCTGATGGAAACTGGCCGACAGTGGGGGATCAGCAAGATTGTCGCGCTGGTGCACGGCGAAAACGGTGCCATGCTGCGCTTGCTGAAGGGGATGGGTTACCCCAGTGAGCTGGTGTATGACGACGGCGAGTACACCGTCACCCTGGATGTCTCCCACGCCCCCTGTAAAGACAACGCCATGCACCACGCTACCGTGACCGCCATGCACCAAGGGGTGGAGCCGGTTTAACCCAGCAGGGTCACCCACCGGCATTACCCGGTAAAGCGCTCGTCCTTGTTTGGCACCACCGCAGAGAAACGCCGGGCATCGGCAAACGCCTTAATGAAGGCAGGCCGCTTGGACAAGCGGCTCAGGTACTGCCGAAACACCTCACTCTGACACAAGCCGTAGCCTCGAGCCCAGGTGACGTTGTGGCCCATCACAATATCAGCCCCACTGAAGCGCTCACCGCAGATAAAGGGGCTTTGCTTCAAGCGCTGCAACAGCTGCGGCTCTACCTCAGAGGCAAACTTGTGGCGATAACGCGCCACGGTACGCTCATCCACTTGCTCGCTGGGCAGCACATGCTCATGGATGCGGATCTGCCACAGCATCATGTCCATCCAGGTGCCGGCAAAGTGCAGCATCTGCAGGTAATCGGCGCGCGATGGTGACAATCCCACCGGCGGTGCCAGTTGCTTGTTCGGGTAGGCATCTATCAACCATTCCACCATCGCCACGCTTTCCAACATCCGGTGTGAGCGGCCGTCCTCGAATTGCACCTCCAGGATCGGCACATTGTGGTTGGGATTGCGTGCCCGGTAGTCGGCCTGGTACTGCTCACCCTGGTAGAGGTGCACCTCCTCTACCTCAAAATGGTCGCCAACGGTTTCATGCAGTGCCCAGCGCACCCGGGCACTTCGGGTGGCGGGAAAGTGGTAAAGCTTAAGCTGCGCGATCGCCACTACGATGGCCTCCTTGATCCTTTGCCGCCACGTCGCCAACGCCTCACTGGAGACAGCCCCAGCCACCAGTGGCGGGTTCGGCAAACACGACGGAGATCCTTAGCCTAGACACAAATGAGCGGCAGGCACGCTATAGTGCCTGCCGCTCAACCTGCAGCTAGCCAGGCTGCTCAAGCTAGCGAGGCTTCGGCAGATAACTGCTTGTAGAAGTAGATGGTGGCATCCAGGTTGCCTTCGGCACTGAGGGCGAAAGCCGGGATCCGACCCGCCTGCTGGTAGCCCAGCTTGAGATAGAGCCGCTGTGCGGTATCGCCCTCGCGGGTATCCAGCACCAACAGCGACAATCCCGCGGTTGAGGCTTCCCGCTCTAAACGCTCAAGCAGACGGCCAGCTATCCCCTGCCCCCGCGCGTCCCGGTGCACCATCAGCTTCTCCACCTCGCCGCGGTGAGCACCGTTGGCCTTAGTGCACAGTGCCAGCTGAACCGCACCCAATACCTGCCCATCCCGCTGTGCCAAAAACAGACGGCGCTCGCCCTGGGCAAGCTCGCTGTTCACCGAGTTCCAATACGCCACCACCTCGCCAGCATCAGCCGGTGGCAGAAAGCCGATGGAGGCGCCACTGTCGACGCTGTCAATCAGCAGCGCCTGCAGGCCTGCCCGTACCTCGTTCAGGCTAACCAGTTCATCAATTTGTAGATCCGTCACGTTCGTCACTCTGTTCATTCCCTGTTAACCGGTCGTTTGTCGGTAAGCTGCTTCCAGACCCACACTGGTATCGGCCGAACGCCCCGATAGATCCCCCAAGCCAGCAGCCCAACAATGGCGGCAAAACCGGTGGGCAGCACCGCACCGAAGGTGAACGTCATCGCTAAGACAAAGCCCAAGACTGCTTCGGGGCGATAGATAGGAAAGAACAGCGCAATGAGCAGCAAGCCGGGCCCCATCAGGGACGAAACACTGTGAAGTCCCAAGGTGAAAGAGAGCGCCAGGGCCGCGCCGTAAAGCAGGCCAGCAACGAACAGCCCGACCGTGTAGGAGGTCAGCCGGTCTTGGTCGCGTCGGATAACCCAGCTTACGCACAGCCAGGTCAGCAGCGGCAGCACCAGTGCGCCCCAGGCATTGGAGATGGCGGGCAGATCGCTGCGGTGCAGCAGATGATGGCTGGGAATACCCCCGTTGAAATGCTGCCAGCCCAGGTGCGCAAGCATGACCAGGGCCACGGTTAAAGTAACGGGAACTCGCCAGGGCTTAAGCGGGCTCATCCATCGCCTCCGATAATGGGCTTTGCAACTTAGCCTGGACACTGGCCAGGCCCAACAGGGCAATCCCCACCACCAGATAGAACAAGTGCTCTGAGGAGATCTGCAGCGCCACCTCGGCATCCTCAATGTGTGAGGTCAGGTTCAAGCCGCTGAGGACAACCACGGCGGCACGGACAAAGGGGTAAAGCACCAAGCAATAGCCAGCTAGCTTGAGCCAGGTCAGCTTACCGGGGCGAAGTAGAAACAGTGACAGGACAATCAGCCCCAGCGCCAACACACCGTTACTCAGCCACAGCAGCGCTGCTGAGCGCTGTACTTGCTCCATGGTGGCCCCTTCACCATAGCTGTAGTGCGCCATCAACTCAGGCGCATAGCTTTGCGGCGACAGCAGCCCCCACAGTGGATAGAGCAACAGCAACACGGCGGTCAGTATCAGCACGCCCACAGCGAATTTCTTCATCTTTCCCTCCTTGGAACGGCATGGCACATGGCAAGCAACCCTGTGCGCCACCCTATCCGTCACTTAGCCAAGCACCATCAACCCTATGTAAACATGACTGTTTTATCATAGAGACTCAGCCTGGGCACCCACAGCGTGGGCTCCATAGCCGCTACGATGATCCATTCGCAGGCTTCGCTACGTATCTTCGTCGGACACTCCATCCCCGGCCAGCCTTGGCCAATATTGCCGACGCCTGTCGGCATTTTTTTGCCTTGAGATTGGCGACAGGTCTACCCGGAAAACCGTGGCTTAACTTGGCTCGGGCATACTCAGCAAGCCGAACAGCAGCAGAGCGTACACCGTCAGCTGAAACGCCCCATTGGCTGAGCCGCTACCCACCTGGTTTTGCCACATTTGGAATAGAGCGCCGCCAAAGGTGCCAAACAACAGCATCCACACCAGAACCGCAACACCCAACCCATTAAGGGCCGGCAAACAGGCGGTACGAAAATCCGAACCGGAAGCCTGCCGGGCTCGCCACATACGCCAGGCGCCTAAGCCGGTTAGCCCGGCACAGGCAAACTCCAGTAACAGCACCGTCAGCAACGCGAACCAGATCAACAGTGGGGAGTGAATGGCAGGGAAGATGGATTCCGGGTAGGCGGCGTGGTCGGCCTGACCAAGGACATAGGCAAAAGAGGCGTACATGCCGCCGCCGAGGTTCGCCACGTTCTGCAGGGCATAAATAAGCGCCATGGCGCTGAAGATCGCCACAAACACCGCTTTCCAGGCTCGAATGGTCATCACGACCCTCCCTGTCTCTCCGTCTTTTCTACTTCCAGTATATGACCGCGGCTATGAAACAAGGGGTTAAGCCCCCTCCGCTTGGTTAGCCAACATCTGGTAACGGCGAGCTCGTGCTAAGAGGCGTCCGGTGTCTGGGCCTGTATCTTGTGCCAGTGCTCAGGAAATTGCACCCATTGGTACTTAGAGCGGTTCCAAACCGACATGGTCGGCTCCGGGAAGTCCGGCTCGGTAAAGCCTCCGATGGGCACGCCGATCATGCCTTTGAACATCGCCGTCTCGACAAACAGGGTTGAGCCACAATCGGGGCAGAAATGGGAAACGACCTTTTGACCACTGTCACCCGTGATGGCGAACTGCCGGGGCTTGCCGGTGCGTTCAATCACATCGGCCAGGTCAAAATAGGCGCCTACACCGAACACCGAACCAGTGCGCCGCTGGCAATTGCGGCAGTTGCAAGCCAGCACCAGTTTAGGCTCACCGCGGGTCCGCAGCCCCAGCGCCCCACACAAACACCTCGCCTCTCGCTCCATCTCCTCCTCCTTTAACAGGGATGGTTCGACGCCCGATGAGGCTGCGCCCCGCCAGTACATCAACTCAATCGTTCTACCCACACAGGTATAGCTGGCGAGCAGCGGCAAGAAGAAATGAACGAGCGCCAGTAGTAGTCATTTTGCGACAAAAGCACACTTTCGAGACCTTGCGAAGAGTTCCCAGCGAAGCAAATTCAATGGCGCGCAGTATACTGTGGCCATCGTTTTTAGACGCCTCTGCCCTTGTTGGTTAAGAACTGCCCTGCACAAAATGATTCAAAAAATTGCCATAACCTCTTCGATGAACCTCGACCCCTTCATTGAAGTGTGCGAGGAGCACGGCGTTGCATGGCGCAATGTTGCCGAGAATCACGGGTTGCCGAGGGATGGCACCGCAGGCATTCGGTGGATACCAACCCAGTTCGCAATGAGCTTTGTCCACGAATTAGCCACTATAACCGGCGAACCTCTTGGTCGCTTGGCCGGTGAGCGCTATGACTTGGCCAAGTTAAATCCTCTTATTGCAGAGGAACTGGCACAAGCCGGGGGGTTAGAGCAGGCCTTTGAGCTGGTGATGAAACACTTCCCCGACTCCAGCAACGACACCTTGCTTTGGCCCGAGAAAGTCGATGGTCAATGGATGCTCTGCTTTCGCGCCATTTACCCTATAACCCTAGCCGGTGCCTCTCATGCAGAGTGGTTTCGACTGATAGTATTAATGTCGCTGTTTCGCCCTTTTCTACCCAAAGGATGGCAACCCAAAGAGTTGTGGCTGTGCAGCCCGCCGCCTAAAAAACCTCTGCCTTCTTACTTGAGCAAGACCAAAGTACGATACAGCGCCCCTCATAGCGCATTCCCACTGCCTTTTGCTGAGGGCTATTGCCCCTTTGTCGCACCAAGCGAGCCAAGCGCCTGGCTAGATAGTCTTTTGGCATTGGCAAGCACCTATGCAGGAATGCCGGAGTTCAGTGTGCACTGGCTGTCACGACTGACCAATACGACACCGCGAACCCTGCAACGACAGCTTAAAAAACACGGTCTGCACTTCAATCAGGTGCGGAATGAAGCCCGCTATAGCCAGGCTAAGGCCCTGCTTTCCTCGACCGAAATGACGGTGATGGAGATTGCTTGGCGCACTGGCTACAGCGACAGTGCCAACTTCAATCGCGCCTTTCGGGCTTGGGCCGGGGTGACCGCTCGACAATATCGCGAGCAACACAGTCGTAGCCGCAAAGCCACTGGCTACCAGAGTCCCTCGGGGCATCAGTGAGCTGACAGAAGCAACGGTCCTTTTGCGACAATCCGCCGCGTTGGTCCCAGCAATTGAGTGCCTGCTCCCCGCAAAACGACCGACGCGCAGTATACTTTGGCCATTGCATTCAGATGCCTCAGCCTCCGCTGGCAAGGAACAGATCCCCAAAAGATGACTCAGAAGATTGCCATCACCTCTTCGATGAACCTGGAACCCTTCATCGAAGTGTGCGAGGAGTACAAGGTACCCTGGCGCACGATCGCCGATAAACACGGACTGCCAATGGATGACGCCGCAGGCAACCAGTGGCTGCCAACCCAGTTCGCCATGCGCTTCGTTCACGACCTGGCGATGCAGACCGGCGAGCCCGTCGGTCGCCTGGCGGGCGAGCGCTTCGACCTGGCAAAGCTGGATCATCCCGCTGCCGAGGTGATGGCGCAGGCCGAAGGACTGGAGCAGGCCTACGAGGTGGTGATGACGTATTTCCGGGACTTCAATAACCACGTATTGCTCTGGCCTGAGCGCATCGAGGGGCAATGGATGCTGTGTCACCGCTGTTTGTTCCCGCCAACCCTGCCTGGTTCCTCCCAGGTGGAGTGGTTTCGGGTGATGCTGATGATGGGCCTGTTCCGCCCCTTCCTGCCCAAGGACTGGAAGCCCGAGGTGTTGTGGCTCTACACGCCATCGCCGAAAAGTGCGCTGCCCCAGGCCCTGGCCAGCACCCAGATGCGCTATAACGCGCCCTATGGCGCCATCCCTCTGCCCTTTGCCGACGATTTTCAGCCCTTCGCCCAGCCCAGCCAGTCAACTGCCTGGCTCGATAGCCTGCTGGCTCTGGCGAGCACCTATGCGGTGCTGCCAGAGTTCAACATTCACTGGCTGGCCCGTCTGACCAACACCTCGCCGCGGACCCTGCAACGGCGACTGAAGGATCATGGCGTGCAGTTTCGTCAGATGCGGGATGAAGCCCGCTATCTTCAGGCCAGGAAGTTGCTGGAATCCACCGAGATGACGGTGGAGGAGATCGCCTGGCGCACCGGCTACAGCGACAGAGCCAACTTTAACCGCGCTTTTCGGGCCTGGTCCGGGGTGACAGCCCCGCAGTTTCGTCGTCAATTATCGGAGCCAGGCTAGCCCCAGCTCCGTCCCCTGTTGCTTGTGCACTGCTAAGCTAGCGCGCTTCGCTTTGCGGCCGGCGGATCGGCTGGCCGGCACGGGATTGGGTGTCCAACACACCGTTGTCGATCACCCGCTCGCCATTCACCACCAGGCTATGCACCCCTACCGCGGTTTGGTTTGGTGCCTGGAACGTGGCTCTGTCAGCGATGGTCTCGGGATCAAACACCACAATATCGGCGTCCATACCCGGCTGAATTCGCCCCTTCTTGCGCATCTGCGGCACGTAATCCATCACCTGGGCCGGCGCCAGGGTCATCTTGGCGACCGCCTCCTCCAGACTCATCAATTGGCGCTCCCGCACGTAGCTGCGCAGCACCTTGGCAAAGGCCCCGGCAGAGCGCGGGTGGGAAAACACATCCGCCGGCAGCGGCCATTCATCGCCGCTGTAGGTTTCAATTCCCCCGTCGGTAAAACGCATCCAGGGCATGGCATCGGATTCGATCAGCACGCTGGGGTGCTTGATGGAGCGGTCCAGCACCGCCAGCTCCTTGGGCTTCTCCTCGTCCAGGAAATGCCACACAACGAAGGTACCCGGCGCCTGCTCTCGAACCGATTCAAACTTCTCCTCCGTCAGACGCTCGTCGCCCAACTGAAAGGCCTCGGCCGAGGACTGCATCCGCGCCCGCCAATCCGGTGAGCGGAACATCGCCGCACCAATGACGGTGGAGGCGGCACCGTAGGGGTAGGCGCCAATGGTCACCGGCGCCCCCTGCTCCAGCGCAGCATCCAGCATCTCGATGATGCTGTCGATGTCCTTCAGCGAGGTGCTGTTAACATGATGCAGATGCATCCGGCTGTTGAGGATCATGGCGTTGGCGATCAGCTCCTGCACCGCTTCAAAGGTGCTCTGCCGCTCAATTACACTGGCGTAGCGGGTGTGAACGAAGGTGCCGACGTCGTTATCCGCCCCCATCTTGGCGATCTGGTAAAACTCTTTGCGTCCGTGGCCCGGGGCATAGCCGGCATTAACGCCGATCCCCAGCGCCCCCTCATCCAGGCCGGTTTGCACCAGCGACAGGATCCGAGCCTGGTGCTCCTCGTCCGCCAGTTGCTCTATCCAGTTGTTGTGCTGCTGGGCCTGCTGGAAATAGGCCACCGTCGGTTCGGGCTCCACCTGCATAAACGCGGCGGAGCGGGCAAAGGTCCAGGCCGCCGCCGCCCCATAGTGAATGGGCAGCGCCTTCTCAGCCTGGATGTCGTACCAACGGCCGATGGGCAGTACCCCAGACTCCATCTCCAGCGCGGTGGTCACCCCTTGCATCGCTTGCATGCGCAGATCGTTCACCTCCATGCCATGGGCGTGCAGATCAATGAAGCCCGGCGTCACCACTAACCCTTTGGCATCGATGCTAGTACTGCCCTGCAGCGGGGTTTCACTGACCGATACAATGGTGCCGTCCTTGATCCCCAAATGACGCACGTCGCTGAGTTCGGTCTCGGGATCGATCACATGGCCGTGGTTGATCACCAGGTCATAAGGCGCGGCCAGGGCCGCCGGGGAGATCATCAAGCTAGCCATCAGCCAAGGCAGGGAGCGGGACATCGTCATCAAACGCCTTCCATCCAGTCATGCCGACGCCCGGTGCGTCAGCCACCGGGGCATGCTAGAGCGTTGCTGGCAGGATAATCGGGTCAGTTTGCGCCAACGGTTCGGCAACCTTGGCTAAGACAGGCGGAGGGCGTCAACGGAGCTAAGACAGCTTAGCGGCGAGCAGGCGAAGGTAGCGCTTGGTCTGCTCAGACTCCCCTCGGCTCAACCACTTGATGCAGTTGAACAGTTCCCAAAGCAGGCCCTGATCACCCAGAGAGTACGGTGTGGCCTCGGAATGCTCGGGGGCTGGCTTGTCATGGTGCTGACGTGCTACCGCTCCGGCCTTATCGAACAGCACAGCGTAGGGAGGGCAAAGGGGAAAGCCAGCGTCCTCATCGATCAGGTGGAGCTCTGCGCTGGTCAGGTCTTCAAACAGGTATTTGCGAAAGCAACTGGCATTGCTGGCCGGAGTGGTAAGCCGATGAAAGATCGCTTTGTCTGCCTCAAAATCAGCAAAGGCTTGGTCGGCCCGGCGGTGAAAGCCGTTGCGAGTGAACAGCAGCAGGTCCAGATCTGAGACCCGGTCGGCACTGCCTTTGGCCACCGAGCCCACCAGAACCGCCGCTACTACATCCAGCTCGGGCTCAAACACCCGCAACGCCTCTTCCAGCAGTGCCTGCTGCAGCGGCAATCCATGTAACTGTTTCATCGCCTTCCGTGGCCTCCGTCTGTCCCTTACCTTAGGGCGCCTTATCTTACTGACCTTATTTTACTGCCCCCTATTTTACTGCCCAATGTCGCAGGGGTGATCCTCGCCGTCCAGAACCGGCACATTGCGCAATATCAGCGGATCGATCCCCTCCAGACAGGCGATGTTAAAGGCATACAGCTTGGGGTTTGAGCGCCGCTGGTGATGGGTGTAGATCCCACAGTGCGAGCAGAAGTAGTGCTTGGCGGTGTGAGTATTGAACTGATAAAGGCTCAAGGACTCCGTCCCTTGCTCGAGAATAAAATCCTCCAGCGCCACCGAGGCCACTACCGCGCCGCGACGCCGGCACATGGAGCAGTTACAGCGCCGAGGGTCGACCAACCCCTGGGGAAGACGAACCCGAAAGCGTACCCGGCCGCAGTGGCATTGACCAGGATGCTCGGCTTGCACCTCAATCTGATCAACCAGCGGTTTCTGGCTGTTGCGGTAGCTGACTGCCATCTTCTCCTCTCCCTCTAATCCGCCCTTGAACTCGCCCTTTAACCCGCCCTTTCACACCCAAGCTATCACCCGGACAAAGGGCCACTGCGCGGCCAGCACTAGAGCGCCGCCATCAGGATCATTCGCAGTGCCAGCAAGGTCAGTAAAGCCTTAATCGCCAGGATCAACTTATCGTTACTGGCCACCATGCGCAGTTTCGAGCCGAGGTAGGAGCCGAGGATGGCACCCACCACCATGTAAGCGATCAGCGAAAGGTTAGCGCCCAGGGCCGAGGTGATCACCGCAAACACCGGGATCTTGGCCAGGTGGCTGATGGTCATGAACATTGAACTGGTGGCGATGATCTCATCCTTGGACTTGAGCTGCTTGGTCAACACCGACAGTGACAGCGGGCCGGTGGCGCCCACCACCAGCCCCAAACCGGTTTGCAGCAAGCCGATCAGGTAATAGCTCTCAAACCGACGAATAGAGCGGGCGAAATGCGGGCTCCAGAGATTGAGCAGGATATAAGCCCCGATCGCCACCGGCACATGGTCGTGGGGCACGCTGAGCAGCACATAACCAAACAGCAGGATCCCCAGTAACGAGCCGACAAAGAACTTGGGAAACAGCGACCACTGCACATGAGACAGGGAAAACGCCATGCGCGACGCGTTGCTGGCGATCTGGGTGATGCCGTGCACCGGGATCACCAGACTGGGGCTGAGAAACGCCGGCAGGATGGCGATCAGCAACATGCCACCGCCAAAGCCGATGACCCCGGCGATGGCGGAGGTGCACAACGCAATCACCCCGAGTAACAGCTCAGTGCTCAAAACTCCCCTTAACGCCTGGGCGCTTTACATTAACGACCGCAACCGCGGGTGTTGGTCGGGATAAGGTCAAATCTCGCCACCTTAATGCTTGTCAGCGCCGCTTGGGGGAAACAGAAACTCCGCTCCCCGGTCATCCCGGGTCAACGGGATCACCGACACCACAGCAGACAGGGGCAGGTTGGCTATCTTGGCGCAGGGTTGGATCCAGGGCTTCTCTTCGGTGGGCTCAAGCCAGACAAGCTCCCCCTGCAGATGGTCGACCGCAATGGCCAGGGCTACCGGCTTGTCACTGGGGTGGAAATACCTGGGGGTCACTACCTTGAGGCTCTCTTGCACGTTCAGGTGAACCCAATCAGCGCGCTGATCCGCACCGCAGCGGGGTACCCAGCCACTTTGCTGAGCCTGACGCCAGCTGTCGGCATCCACCACCCGGTAAAGGATCGCCACCTTGCTGTTAATACTGACCCTCATCCCTGGTTAAAGTTCGTGGGCTGTCTGCTAATAGACAGCGTAAGGCCCTCAGAATACTTGATTAATGTCTCTCAAAACCACAACGCCCCCGAACAAAGATTCGAGGGCGTTGTTGCTAGCGGTCCGCTTATTCGCCGGTGGCACCCAGCTTGGGGGCCTGCGGCGTGTTGCGGTTAGCGGCGATGAGCTCGGTCATCTGGCTCTGGTACTGGTAGACCTGGGCCAGGAAGGCCTGGCGATCCGAGGACGGTACCGAGGTAGCCATCGGGATCCGGGCATTGAGCGAATCCACCGCGCGGCCATTGATATGGAACTCGTAATGCAGGTGAGCGCCGGTCACCCGACCGGTCGCCCCGACGGCACCAATGCGCTGACCGCGGGAGACCGTCTGGCCCCGTTTCACGTCGATGCGGGACATGTGCAGGTAGCGGGTACGGTACTGACCGCCATGCTCCAACACCACGTACTTACCGGCAATGGGGTGGTTCTCTACCCGGGTGACCACACCATCGCCTGCCGCCAGGATGGGCGTACCAGTCGGTGCGGCGTAGTCGGTGCCGTTATGCGGTGAGACCCGCCCGGTCACCGGGTGCAGACGATTGGGGTTGTAGCGGGAGCTGATCCGGTACTCCTTCGGCAGCGGATGGCGCATAAAGGCCCGGGCCAGGCTCTGACCTTCGTCGTCATAGTAGTTGCCGTCATCGTGCAGGTAAGCGGTCTGGGTCCAGTTACGGCCGCTGAACTCCACCGCCAGCAGGCGATCATTGCCGGTGGCCTCGCCGTCGATAAACTGCGACTCGCGCAACACTCGCACGGTATCGCCGGCACGCAACTGACGACGGAAATCCAGCTTATCGTTGAACAGGGTGGTGATCCGCTGGGTCTCTGACACCTTCAGGCCGGCCCGCTGCGCCGACAATGAGAAACTGCCCTGGATGTCGATCTCAGAGGAGGAAGCAACCCAGTCGCCGTCGATCAGCACCTCATTCACCTCGTAGGTGTCTTCGTGCCGGGTGAACACCACCTTGTGGGCGAGGTCGAACACCACCTCCATCCGCTCCAGCGAATTGTCGGCTTCATCAACCCAGAAACGCAGTCCGTCACCGGGACGCAAAGTATCCAGCGCCAGCAGGGCGTAATCCGCCTCCAGCACTTCGTACATTTGGCGTTGGGAGATACTGAATCGATTGAAGATGCCACTGAGGGTGTCGCCTTTGGCAACCGAGTACTCCAGTCGGGGCGGACGCTCCAGCAGCGGCAGCAGATCCTCTTCGTTGACCTGGGTCAGCTCCACCACAGGCTCAGCGTCGAGGATCTCATTGCGATCCTCGATGATTTCACGAACCTTGGCTTGTTCAACACGGCGGGCGATGCTGTCGGCATCCTGTTCGATCTGGGTCAGCATCTCTTCCGGCATCACCAGGGTGGGCTTGCTCTCGCGTTCGGGCCAGTAGCTGACGGTCAGGATCAGGGCAGCACAGCCGGTTCCCACCAGCAGCATCTTGGGGCTGGGTCGCAGCGACTTCAGAGCCTGAGCCAGCGGGCTGGGTTGCCCAATCCGGCGCGCCTGGGGCCGCAGTTCCGGCCGCGCTTGGCGCTTCTTCAGCTGATTTTGCAAGCGGCGATGCTGTCGACGGATCCTGTCCGCATCGTTGCCTCGATTGCCCAAACCGAACACAAACTACCCTCGAAGACGATAAAACGGCGTTCAAGATGCTTCTTTGACGCCGGTCTGTCAAATTTCTAACGAATTTCTTAGATCTAACACTCAGCCCGATAAAACGGACCTTGCAAAAGTCTATATGTATGATTTTTAGCAGTAAACTCGATATCTTGCGTACTAAGACAGCAAACGATTTTCACCGGCAGAACCCAATCACCAGTGCTTGGCAAAGCAATGGTAAGATACACCTTTCCGATTGAACTCGTGCTTTGAAGATAAGGCGGCCATTTGGTGAGAAAACTGCGCCAAATCGTCGTTTCCGCCGCCTAGACAAGACAAGAGATAAAAGCAGGCATCGATCCCATGTCGACACTGAATCGCATCATCCTGATCAACACCCACCTACCCGGTGAGGTGGAGCTGAAGCTCAACGGCCACACCAACATCTGTGGCACCAACGCCTCCGGTAAGACCACGCTGCAGCGACTGGTCCCGGTATTTTATGGCGAATACCCCAGCCGGGTGGTCCCCGCCACCCGGGACAGCTTCGAGCGCTGGTACCTGCCCACCGAGTCCAGTTTCATTATCTACGAGTACCTGCGCCCCAGCGGTGAGCTGGCCCAGGCCCTGCTCTCCTCCGCCGGTGACGGTAAAGGGGTTCAGTTCCGCTTTGTTGGCAAGGGCTTCGAGCTGGAGGACTACATCAAGTCCCGCACCGACGACAACAAGGTGGTGTGCTGGAGTGCCACCGAGCTGCGCCGGGTGTTCCGCGAGCAGGGGGTGCCCTTCTCCAACGCCATTGGCAGCGTCAAGGACTACCGTGCGGTGATCCAGAACGACCGCACCCTGATCGCCAATGCCGCCAACGCCACCGAGCTGCGCCAGCTGGCCGACCAATATGCTCTGTCCGAGCGCGGCACCACCCTGCGCCACATGGAGAAACTGGTGCGGGCGGTGCACTCCAAGGAAGGCAAGATGGAGACCATCCGTCAGATGGTGGCCGCCATCCTTGAGGAGGATGGGGTGGAAACCCCACAGACCCGCCTGAACCCCGCGCGGGTCGAGGAGTGGATCAAAGAGAGCCAATTGGTGGCCCACTTTGAAACCATTCGCCCCCAGTTCACTAAGCTGGAGCAGCGCTTTGATGCTCTGGAGCTGTGCGAACTGCAGCTTAAGGGGCTGGCCGAGGGCTTTGGCAACGACAAGATTGGCCTGCAAGGCAAGCTCGACAGCCTCGGCCGTGAACAGCGCGAGGCTCAGTTCCAACTGACCGAACTGGCGGACAACCACGAGCGCGACACCGCCGATAAGAAGGCTGCCCGCTCTGACGCCAAGGCCGATGCCGACACCCTGGAAAGCCGCCTCGAAACCATCGAGGATGAGCACCAGCGTTGGCTGGAGCTGGATATTGAGCAGGTACAGCGCGACCTGGATGCCCTGCCCCAGTGGCGCGCCGACTTAGGCTCGCTGCGTGAGCGCGCCAAGCTGCTGACCGAGAAGCACTCGGACATCGAGGCCACCTACAACGAGCGCCGCGGTCAGATTGAGATCACCAACAACGCCGCGCTGGAAGCGTTGCGTGAGCGCCAGGACCAGGCCCGCAGTCAGCAGGCGGATCTCAAGACCCAGCAACAAAACCAGATGCGCGAGCTGGAAGAGAGCTTCCGCAATCAGCGCAGTGCCGCTGAGCAGCGCCACCATGGCGAGTCCAAGGCACTGGAGCTGGCCCAGCAGAAACTGCAGCTACAGATCGATCACACCGGTTACAGCGCTGATGAACGCCAGGCCCTGGACGTGCTGGAGGCTCGCATCGACGAGGCGTTCGGCCAGCAACAGCAGGCTGAGCGCGCGCTGGATAAAGCCCGGGAGCAGGAGAACAGCCTGCGCCAGGAGCGCCAGACCCTGCAGGACCAGCTGGCCGGACTGCGCCGCAACGTCAGCCAGTGCCAGGCACGCTTCGATGAGATCGACGCCCTGCGCTTCCCCAAGGATCACAGCCTGCTGAACTTCCTGCGCCAGGAGCGCCCGGACTGGTACCACAGCATCGGCAAGGTGATCCGACCGGAGCTGCTGACCCGCAATGATCTCAAGCCCGCCCTGGGCGAACAGAGCGACAGCCTGTTTGGTGTCAGCCTCGAGCTGGCCAACCTGGAGGCGCCGGAATACGCCCAGGATGAGCAGGCGCTGGAGCAACAGGCAGAGCAAGCTCGCCTGGCGCTGGAGCAGGCCCGCCAGGCTCAGCAGGCACTGGAGGGGGACATCGCCGCCCAGCAGCAGCGTTTGCAGGAGCTGTCCGAGGCGGTGATCCGGGCTCAGACCCACTACCAGAACGCCAAGAGTCAGCACACCCGCCTGATCGACGAGAAGAAGCAGCAGAACGAGCAGTTCCGCGCCGCCATCGCCGAGCGCAAACTGGCCAGCCAGAAGCAGCTTAAGGCGGTTGAGGCCGATCTGGCCAAGCTGCAATCCGACTACCAGGGCTTTGTCGAGCAGCTCAAGGAGCAGCACCTGGAAGCCCGCATGGATAAGGAGGCGTTCTGGCAGGATCGCTTGGGCAGTGTCGAGCACAACCTGCAGCAGATCAGCCAGGACCTGGCCGCCCGTCGTGAGCAAAAGGCCGAGGAGCTGGCCGAGTGCGAGCGCTGGTACCAGAGCGAGCTCAAGGCCCGAGGGGTCGACGACAGCCAGATCGCGGCGTTGAAACAGCAGATCAGCGACAAGGAACAAGCCATTGCCCGGGTCGAGTCGATGCGCGATGAGGTGAAGAACTACGAGATCTGGTTCAAAGGCCCCTTCTCCATCGAACAGCCGCAAAAGCAGGCCCTGCTGGCCAAGGCCCGCCAGGAGATCCTGGAGCTGGACCAAGCCCTCTCCACCCTGGAGCGCAACTTCAAGGCGATCCGCAAGGAGCTCAAGGAAGCCCAAGCCAACGTCGAGCGCGGCCTGACCCAGGGCAACGAGCAGATGCAGCAGCTCAATGAGCTGCTCAGCGAACTGACCAAGCTCAAGCTCAAAGGCCCAGTGGCCAGTGAGCATCTGCCCAGCGGTGAGCTGGACGAGCGTCTGCGCGACGCCCGCGAGAAGCTTAAGCAGCGGGATGGCCATCGCAGCGTCATCCGCGAGCAGATCGACCACTTCGATGGTCAGATTGGTCAGAAAGCCGGTGCCGAGCTGGCGGCCAACTGGGAGCAGTGGCGCAGCGACTGCATCGAAACCAGCGACAGCGGCGTGCCCAAGCTCGACCACATCAAGATGATGTCGCACCTGCGCCACCTGATGAACCACCTGGTGCCCCAGCGGCTGGAAGTTCTGCGCGGCACCGGTCAGAACTTCGGCCTGGACCTGGAAAGCTACTACCACGTACTGGCGGACATCGATAAGCGCATCGGCACCCAGTCCAAGCGCATCACCCGCGAGGTAGGCGACGAGCTGTTCCTCGATGGCGTCTCCGGCTCTGCGGTACAGATCCGCTCCCGCATCAGCGATCTGGAGTTCTGGGACGAGCTGTCCGCCTTTATCCAGGCCCACCAGGCCTGGCGTGAGCAGGACTTTGCCGGCCTGCCGGGCGAGGAGTACGCCCAGCTGCTGCGCCGTGCCCTGGAGGTGATCGGCCGCACTGCGCTGACTGGCTCCGTCGCCAAGTTGCTGGAGATCGAATTGCGCCTGCGTGAGGGCAACTCTGACCTGGTGATCCGCACCGACCGCCAGCTCAACGAGTCTTCCAGCCACGGCATGGCCTACCTGATCCTGTGTAAGTTCCTTTTGGCCTTCACCCGCCTGCTGCGGGGCAACTCGCAGGCGGTGATCCACTGGCCCATCGATGAGTTGGGTACCCTGCACCACGTCAACGTGAAGAAGATCTTCGACGCCTGCGAAAACAACCGCATCGCCGTACTGGGTGCCTTCCCCAACCCGGAATCCGAGGTGCTCAACCTGTTTGAGAACCGCTACATCATCAACAAGCAAACCCGTCAGCTGCAGGTGGTGCAGCCCAAGGTCAGCCCCATCGCAGCGCGTCTGCAGGCTAAGCAGAGCGCCCAGCGCGAGGAGCAACCCGCATGAAAACCGAAACCGGACGCGTGATTGAGGCCCTGCTCAAGGGCGAGTTTATCTGCCGGATAAGCGATGAAGCGGCTTGGGAGCTGCTGCGCAACGAGGACAAGCGGGCAGCAGTGGATCAGCACCTGGCGGTGCTCAACCGCAAGGTGGCGGCCGCCGCCGATGACACCGTGTTCTTCTGCAGCTATCAGGACCTGGGTGACGATGAGCGTAAGGTGATCGGTCAGCAATTTAACGAGCTGGCCGGCTCACTGCAGCCGCTGGTGCACTTTATGGTGCTGGTGCAGGAAGCCGGTGCCGGCGATGAGCCCCTGGCCGAAGGGGTGCGGGTACGTCTCAACGAGCTGCAAAGCACCATTGAGGATGTGCCGGCGCTGTCGGAGCAACTGGGTAAGATCGCCCGCTTCCGTCTGTTCAACTCCACCTCCACCGGCGTAGACGGCCAGCTGAAGCAGGTGTTCAAGCGGTTATGCGAGCTGGGCTACCTGGTCCGCCCCAACAGCGAGAAACAGATCTACCAGGCCACCGGCAAAATCGAGTACCTCTACGAGGTGCTGCGCTTTATCGATGAAACCGAGTCCCTGGCGCTGGAGCAGAAGGCGGAGGCAATGCAGCAGGAGGCGCTGCTGTGAGCCTGCATAAGACCGGCAAGGCCTTCCTCAACCAGCTGGCGCGTAACGCCGATCTGCTGATGGAGACCTACCTCTCCGGCACTGTGGCGGAGACGGAAGAGAACGCCAAGGCGGTGGCCAAGCTGACCGCGGCGGGGGTACTGCGTCGCAGCGAGTCCGATGAGCCGCTGCGTCTCTCTCCCAGCCTGCGCAGCCTGCTGGAGGAGGCGCTCAAGGATGAGAAGGGCCGCCAGGTGGACACCAACATCGGCTCTGCCCTGGCTACCTTGAAGACCCTCGCTCGCCACTACAAAGAGGCGGTGCACCTGCACGACTACCCGGCGGCAGATGCCTACTTAGCCGAGCTGTCCGAGCTGGTGTTCAATCTCAAGGAGAGCCTGCGCCACGCCACTCGCAGCCTGTGGTCTCGAATCAACAACGAGTTTGGCTACGTCGGCACCATGGACGCCAAGATCCGCGAAAACCAGTTGGCGCAGGATCAGGTTTCCGAGCTGCTGGGCAGCCTGGACCTGTTCCGCTTCGACGAGCTGGCGGAGCTGGCCGGTGACGCCCGGGAGCTGCGCCGACTGCTGGTGGTGGGGTTGCAGCACACTATGGTGGAGTGTTCCGGCGAACTGGCAGTGGTGCAGAGCCGACTGCTGGCGCTGCTCGGTCGCTTCCGCGAGATCCAGGGTCGCACCCGCCTGCTCAAGGGCTTCCTGCTGCACTGCGGCCAGCACCCGGATTACCGTCCGGCGGTGCACGTCGACCGGGTCAATGTGCCCGGCCTGTTCAACCAGACCGAGGGGTGCTTGAAGCCCGCGGCAGTGGACGTCAACGACGGCGACGAAGAGCAGACCCTGATCGAGCTGGTTGCCACCCTACGCCCCCGCAACCCGGATGACCAGGCCAGCAACCAGGCCCAGGCGGAAGCCTTTGCCCTGGGTCAGGCCGAGGCCTATCAACTGGCGGATGAGGGCTTGAAGCAGGACGTTGACCGCTTCTTCGTGACGGTGATCGATGAGGCCGCCAGCCTCTCTGCGCTGGAGTTCCTGCAGCAGCAGGAGCTGCCCTGGCCACCGGAAGCCTGGCTCTACCAGGTGATCGGCAACTTCGACAGCCTGCCGCTGGAGCAGCGCGAGTTCTTTGGCCTCTCCCCCAAGCTGCGGGACGATGCCACCTTCTCCGGGGTTAAGTACATCGAGGATGTGCACCTCTGGCTGGAGTAGACTCCGCTCTGCCGTAATAAGGCATACTCAAGGGAGGCTCAAGCCTCCCTTTTTCTTGGTTACCGCTTGTTCGCCAACATGGGAGAGTTGCAAAAAACTGCGGCAACCCCGGTCACACCGAGGTATCCTGTCGCCGAACTTTTGCTCCAGGCTCCTGAAAGACATATGAGATTACTCCCCCTCGCCGCTGCGCTCTCCGCCACCTTCGCCCTTCCTGCCCTGGCAGAGACCGAGGTGAAGCCACTGTTTGAAACCGAGCCCAATGCGGTGATCGATTCGCTGGATCGCTTGCTGTCGGTGTTTGGCGCCGAGGAGGAGTACGACGAGTCTAAGGGGCTCAACTCCAGCTACATCCCCGCGGTGTTCTACACCCCGGAACAGGGCCTCGGCGTCGGTTTGCTCTACGTCGGCCTCTATGGCGATACCCAGGGCGGCACCGAGCAGCCCTCGGCGCTCATTCTTAACCCCTATGTCTCCTCCAACGGCTCCATGGGGATCTCCGGCGACAGCTACCACTTCACCAACGGCGGCGATAACCGTTTCAACCTGGATTTTAAGATCCAGGATGATGCCTCGGTCTACTATGGCGTGGGCTATCAGAACGGCCAGCAGGACGACAACCAGGTGGATTACGCCGAACGCCTGCTGCGGCTCAAACCCAGTTGGCAAAGTCGGGTGGGCGGCAACCTGTTCCTCGGTGCTGGCGCTGATCTGCAGATCGTTGCCCCCACCGACATCGAACCCAGCACTGGCGCTGAGGGCCTGGCCGGTGAGCTTGAGCGCAACACCAGCTACGGTGGCTTCGTCTCGGCGGTGTACGACTCCCGCGACAACGTCATCAGCGCCAGCGAAGGGATGCTGCTGCAGGCGGACATCGGTGCCTACTACGACGACAGCAACAGCGAGGCCTTTGGCCTCTACGACCTGACCGCTTCCCAGTATCTTTCGCTGGACCCGGTACCGGGACTGCTGGCTTGGCAGGTGCAAGGGTCGTTTAGCTCTGGCGAGGTGCCCTGGAACCGACTGCCGGATTTGGGTGGTGACAAGGCGATGCGAGGCTACATCGAGGGACGCTACCGCGATAACCAGATGATGATGGCGCAGATGGAGTACCGCCTGCCCATCTATTGGCGCATCGGCATGGTGTTCTGGGGTGCAGCCGGCACCGTGGCCGACACCCCCTCCGAGCTGTGGGAGGATACCCTCTACAGCTACGGCACCGGCTTTCGGGTGAAGATCAAAGACAAGGTCAACCTGCGTGCCGACATCGGCTTTGGCGAGCACGAAGCCGCCTTCTACTTCCACGTCAACGAGGTGTTCTAGCCTCTTTGTGCTGCCAACAAAAAAGGCCCCGCAATTGCGGGGCCTTTTGTTATCTCAATTCAGAGAATTACTCGCCGAACAGGGAATCCATCTTGGCTGCAATGGCTGCTTCAATACCAGCGCCCTTGATCAGCAAGGTCTGAACCATGGGATGATTTGGCGAGTGAACGGCAATGGCAAAGCTGGTTGGAGTAATCCCAACAAGCTCAACACCCTCTACGCCACCATTCTTGTGCTCTGTTAAGGCATTAAACAGTGCTACCGCGCCATTCAAATCCATGTTGTTCTTGCCAGCAAGGGCAATAAATTCATCGGTCACGTAACGACCGGTTCCCAGCATGGTCCACTTTGCTTTGATATCAAAATCGAAGGTGGCAAAGCGTGAATTCTTATCGCCGTTGTTGATCAGACCAAGATCCACCGCTTCAATCGCATCGGTTGCGCAACTACCGGTAAAGGTGATGCGCTTGGTGGTGGGTCCTGCGGCACCAAACTCAATGGTGTAGCTGGTGTCGGTCAGTCCCGCCAAGCGAGCGTTCTCGATGCCATGAGGGTCATTCCACCCAGAGTCCTCTACCAGGCCGGCAAACAGCCCTTCTACCTCGCGGTTGCCTCGCTGGTCACAATGGATCTTGGAACCACCGGTGATCTCGGCAAACTCCTCGGAGACATTGCGTACCGCGTCACTGCGGCCACCGCCTATCCAGATGTTGCCACTACCGTCAGAGTAAAACTCAGCAAATTGGGACTGGTTGTTTTTGATGTCCACATTGCCACGGGCAACAGAGTTAATGATGCCTTCAACCGCAGCGCCCTGGAAAACCACGGTATCGACAGGCCCCTTCCCGGTGTGCAGCTTCAGTGAAAAACTGTTCGGATTTAAGAAGCCCAGCTCAACGCCCGGCAAGCCATGGATATTGTTCCAGCCACGGCCACCCAGAACTGCAGCCAATAGCGGTTCAATATGACGCTCTTGGAGGTTAAAGCTATCGACGATGTCAGCAAACTCTTGGGAAATGGCGACACGAGATGAACCACTACCACCCAAGTAAAGTTTGGTCACTTTATCGGTATCGTAGATGGCAAATTGGCTTTGTCCATCACCAATGTCCAAGCTATTGGCCATGGCGGGAGAGGCGGCGAGAAGAGCACTCAACAGTACTGCGTATTTCATTGTAAATGTCCTTATTACAATGCAACCCGGCTATCTGCGAGAGACCCGTGGCTTTCCGTCCCCGCCTCGCGACGGGTTTGGCACTACTGTGTTCGCCCGCCACTTTAAAAAGGCTGAAAGGTCACAGCAAGCTGAAGCAAAAAGAGAAAATAGCGTTTAACAAGCACAGGCTTAAACAGGATCCACAGAGCTGAGTTCAGATGGGGATCATCACCAGACCAAACCAAATTCAACAGCGCAAAATTCCAATCTTCCCTGTTTGCCGCATGAATGCTCGTTCGGTCAAAAACCACCCAAAGCCAAATCACCAGTGACTAGTGTCGGTATCTATCACCGCCCGTGCCTATGAGAAATAGAGGATTCCCATGGTGATCCACGACTAAGCCCGGGGAGTTATACCAATGCCCGCGCAAACGTAAGACTTTGCGACAATTTTGATACAAAAAAGCCGGCGTTGATGGATCCGGTTCGGGCCCGGTTCGCGGTATGCTGCAAGCAACAAGGAAGGCCCTGCGCCAAATGATGTGCCAAACAACGGATTGAGAACCATGAGATTCCCACGCTTCAGTGCCCTGCTGCTTGCCAGCCTGGTCGCTGCCCTGCCCCTGTCCGCCAGCGAATCCGGTAAGCCGGTGGAGTACCATACCGTCGCTACCGCGGCCTGGGGTGACCGCCTCAATGCCCTGGCCACCATCTACGCCCGCCGCCAGATCGACATCACCAGCCAGGTGGATGGCTTCATTACCGAGGCGATGATGGCGGATGGCCAATCAGTGGAACAGGGCGCGACCCTGGTGTCGCTGGACAGCCGCTTCCCCGCCGCACAACTGGCAGACGCCAGTGCCCATCTGCAGGAGGAGCAGCGCCGACTGCAGGAGTTAGAGCGGCTGCGCCACAGCAATGCGGTGTCCGAATCCAGCCTGCTGCAGCAACGAGCCGCCGTCGCCCGAGCCACCGCGCAAAAAGACGCCCAGCAGGTCACCCTCTCCTATTACCGCCTCACTGCCCCCTTTACCGGCGTACTGGGGTTTAGCGAGCTCAGCCCCGGCCAGTATGTTCAGCGTGGTGAGGTCCTAGCCCAGCTGACCGATCCCGACAGCCTCTACCTGGATTTCCACCTGCCCAGCCACTACCTGTCGCAACTGGCACTGGGGCAGCCCATCAGCCTGCAGTTGGATGCCTGGCCCGGGGCGCGCTTCGATGCCAACATCAGCAGTATTGAACTGTCGGTCGACCCACAAAGCCGTAATGTCCGGGTACGCGCCAGCCTTCCTAAGGGCGACTCGCGACTGCGCCCTGGCCTGTTGGCCCGCATCACCCTGACCCTGGGCCAAAGCGATGCCCTGGTGGTGCCTACCCGCTCGGTGTTCTACCGCGGCTCCCAAGCTTACGTCTACCGGGTGGACGAACAGCAGCGAGCCCGGCAGGTTCCGGTCAGCCTGGGTGGCAGCCAGGGCGAGTCCACCCAGGTGCTCGATGGACTGAGCCAGGGCGATCAGATCGTTGCCAGCGGCGTCAGCCACCTCAGTGATGGCAGCAAGGTGCAGAACCAGACGGAGATGACGCTATGATCCTGTCCGATCTGGCCATCAAACGCCCGGTGGTCGCCTGCGTGATCAACCTACTGCTGATTGTGTTCGGGGTGCTGGCAATCCAGTCTCTGAGCCTGCGGGAGTACCCAGACGTGGCCTCGCCGGTGGTCTCAGTGCGAGCCAACTACCCCGGCGCTGCAGCAGATATCATCGAGTCCCGGGTTAACAAGGTGATCGAGGATCAGCTCTCCGGCATTGAGGGCCTGCGGGCTATCCAGTCGGTGGCCCGGGAGGGCCGCGCCCGGATGCGCATCGAGTTTGAGCCCAACCGCGATCTCGAGGCGGCGGCCAACGATGTACGAGATGCCGTGGCCAAAGCCCAGCGCAGCCTGCCCCGCAACATGGATCCCCCCACGGTGGAGAAAAGCGACGCCGACGGCGATGGGGTTATCAGCTTCGCTGTCTCCTCTGAACGTCTCAGTGCCGTCGCCCTGACCGACTACATCGAGCGCCAGCTGGTGGAGCCGCTCAGCCTGCTCGATGGTGTCAGCACCGTTGAGCTTCGCGGTGATCGCCCCTACGCCCTGCTGGTGCAACTGGATCCGGTGGCCATGGCCAGTCGCCAGGTCACGGTAACGGACGTCGAAAACGCCCTGCGTAATGAAAACCTGGAAGCCCCGGCGGGTAACCTGTCCGATCCCGCCCGCAGCTACAGCATTAGACTGGAGCGCAGTTACCTGACCGTCGCGGATTACCGCAACCTGATCGTCCGTCGCAACAACGACGGTTCACTGTTGCGCCTGTCCGACATCGCCGAGGTGCGTACCGGTGCCAAGGACGACCAGCGGGTGCTGCGGGTCAACGGCAGCCCCATGGTGATGATGGAGTTCCTCAAGCAGTCCAATGCCAACACCCTGGACGTGGTGGCGGGGATCAAGGCGGAGATCGCCCGTATTGAGCCCTTCCTGCCGGAGGGGATGGCGATCGTGCCGCTGTCGGACAGCTCGGTGTTCATCGAAAGCGCCATCGACGAGGTTTATACCACCCTGGCAATCACTGCTGCGCTGGTGATTGCGGTGATCTACAGCTTCCTTGGCAGCGCCCGGGCCACCTTGATCCCCGCGGTCAGTGTGCCGGTCTCCTTGCTGGCCACCTTTGCCGTGATCGGTCTGTTCGGCTTCTCCATCAACCTGATTACCTTGCTGGCGCTGGTGATGGCGGTAGGTTTGCTGGTGGACGACGCCATCGTGGTGCTGGAGAACATCGTCCGCCGCATCGACATGGGTGAGCCACCGATGCTGGCCGCCTATCGAGGCACCCGTGAAGTCGGCATGGCGGTGATCGCCACCACCCTGGTGCTGTTGGCGGTGTTTATCCCCATCGCCCTGATGGGCGGCACCGCCGGCCTGCTGTTTCGGGAATACGCCATCACCCTGGCCGCCGCCGTCAGCATCTCCACCCTGGTGGCTCTGACCATGGGGCCGGTAATGGGCAGCCGTCTGCTCAGCCTGAATGTCACCCCCAACGGCTTTCACCGCCTGATTGAGCGCGTCTTTGCGGCGCTGGAGCGAGGCTACGACCGTCTGCTCAAGGGGCTGCTCAAACACAGCTACCTGGCGGCCCTGCTGGTGCTGCTCAGCGTCGGCTTTATCGCCAGCAGCTACAGTCTGCTGCCCCAGTCCTTTGTCCCCCGGGAAGACCAGGGCCGACTCTACGTAGTGATGCGTGCCACCGAAGGCACCGGCTTCCACGCGGTTCAGCCGGCGCTGGATGAAGCGGAGCAGCGCCTGGCCTCACTGCAAGCCCCCAACGGACCCATCGCCTCCATGGCACTGCGCAACCCGGGCCGACGGGGTGAGCATGAGATCATCCTCATCGTCGACCTGGTGCCTTGGGGAGAGCGCCAACAGAGCGTGTTCGAGGTGGGCAGTGCCATCCGTAAAGCGCTGAGCCCGATGACCGACTTTCGCGTCATCCCCATCGTGCCCACCAGCTTTGGTGGTCGCGCCGGTAACCCGGTGGAGATCGTCATCGGTGGTGGAAGCTATGAGCAGGTGCATGGCTGGACCGAACAGCTGCTGACCCTGGCCGCCGAGAACCCCAAACTGCTGGATCTGGACAGCGACTACCAACCCACCACCCCGCGGCTTCGCGCCCGCATCAACCAGGCCTACGCCCATGAGCTTGGGGTTTCAGTGGCAGACATCGCCACCACCCTGGAGACGGTACTGGCCGGGCGCAACATCACCACCTACATAGAGAACGGCGAGGAGTACGACGTCCACGTCCGCGCCCCGCGGGAACGCTTCAGCAGCGTGACCGATCTTGCCGACATCTACCTGCGCTCCAACCAGGGCGACATGCTGGTGCGGCTCGATTCCCTGGTGGAGATGGAGGTGGAGGGCCAACCCAGCGAACTGCGCCACTACAACCGCCGCAAGGCGATTACCCTCACCGCCGATCTGGCCGACGGCTACGCCCTGGGTGAGGCGCTGAGTTATCTCGAACACCTGGTCGCGACCGAGCTGCCCAGCAACGCCACCCTGGATTACAAGGGCGAATCGCTGGAGTACAAGCGCTCCGCCAGCTCCATGGGGGTGGTCTTTGCCCTGGCCCTGGTGGTGGTGTTCCTGGTGCTGGCCGCCCAGTTTGAGAGCTTTGTCCACCCGCTGGTGATCGTCCTCACGGTGCCGCTGGCGCTGACTGGCGCCTTCGCCGGCATGTTGCTGACCGGGCTGGAGCTGAACATCTACACCCAGATCGCGCTCATTATGCTGATCGGCCTGGCCACCAAGAACGGCATCCTGATGGTGGAGTTCATCAACCAGCTGCGGGACCGGGGCGAGGCCTTTGATGACGCCATCCGCCACGGTGCCGGACAGCGCTTGCGCCCCATTCTGATGACCGCCATCACCACCCTGGCCGGCAGCATCCCGTTGATGCTGGCCTCCGGTGCCGGCTCGGAATCCCGCGCCGCCATCGGCACGGTGATCTTCGCTGGTGTGCTGGTAGCCACCATCATGACCCTGCTGGTGATCCCCGGGCTGTATCGCTTGCTGGCACGCAACACCGGCTCACCGGGCGAGCAGCAACAGAAGCTGGAGGAGATGGAGCGCCGTCACCCGCCCTGGCGCAAAGCCGCCTAAGCGCCCTGCCCTTGGCATGCGCGTAAAAAGAAACGGGGCCGCAGCATTCGCTGCGGCCCCGTTGTGTTAGTCGGTTTGGCCATTATGTGAGTCGGGCAAGACTAGTGTCCCGCCCCGGGCAGCAAGGCCCGCTGAAAACGCGCCTTCACCGCTCGCCAGTGGGTCTTGGGCTTACGGGGCGCCAGGGTCGCCAGGTGGTCATATTCCTTGTCGGTCAGCCGTACCTCACCGCCGTGGGCCAGGATCACCGAGTGTGGTTCCAGCTCCCGCACCTTGGCCAGCGACTCCCGGTAGCGGTTGGGGTGAAAAATGGGGAACGGCGGCACGTAGCGGCCCTTAACCTTAACCATCAGATCCGCCACATAGATGCGGCGGCTGGGCAGGTGATGCAAAGAGATGTCCCGGTCGGTGTGGCCATGGGTGGTGACGGTCTGCCACTCCTCAAAACCCGGCAGTGGCTGGCCATCACTGAGCACCACGTCCGGGTGTAACTTGGCCGGATACCAGATGTTACGGCGACGACGTTTGAGCCGGGTGGCGACGTACTGGGCCAGGGCAACATCGGTGAGGTGCATTAGCCGCCCGTCCAGGCCACTGTACCAATGCCGCTCTGCCTCGCCGGAGGCGATCTGACAACCGGTCAGCGCCTTGAGCCGCCCTGCCGCGCCGGCGTGATCCGGGTGCATATGGGTAACCACCACCAGTTTGAGGTCAGTAATGGGTCGGCGCAGCTTGTCACGGATAAAGCGCAATACCGTGCCCACGTCCGCTCGGCTACAACCGTCCAGCAGCAGCAGACCGTGGTCGTACTCCGCCAGGTAGATGGTTTGGATGTATCCGCCGAATCGATGAAGCTGCATGCGCTCTCCTTGCCTTACCAGGAGGCTCCAGTATGGGCGCGAATGGAACCCATTCGCAAGGGTGGATAGATCCCGCTTATGGCGTCAGGCCCCTAGCTTTACGCATTTGACCCCGCGCCAAGGTCGATTTGCTAACCGGGCTTGCGCACCAACAGGTGGGTGTAACGACCAAGCTCGCGATACAGCGGCTTGTCGCAGTAGGCCAGCTCCAGTTCAATCAAGCGCTCCAGCTGGCTTTGCTGCAGTGATTTGTCCCGTAGGTAGTCGTGGATAACACGCACTCCGCATTGATGCTCTACCACCAGGCCCAGATCCGATAGCCACTGGATCACCTCAGCATTCTTCAGTGGATTTTGCGGCACCATGCGTACCCGTCGGGTTTTGGCCTGGGTCATCGCCTCACCCAGGTTGTCAAAGTTGCCCGCCACCAGGTTGTGCATCTCCGCCCCCTGGTGATTAAAGAACGCCAAGGACAGCAAACCACCCGGCTTGAGGTGGTCCGCCAGCACCGCCAGCACCGGTTTGGGCTGCTCACACCACTCCAGTACCGCATGGCACAGCACGCCATCAAACTGGCCGAGCTGATGCTCATCCAGCCGCTGGATTGGCCCTTGCAGGAAGCGAACCCGGTCCGACAGCATCTTCTCCCCCGCCCGCTGTTGGGCGATGGCCAGCATCTCTTCGGACAAGTCAGTCAGGATCAGCGGATGCCCTTCGGCAGCCACCCGCAGTCCCATCTGGCCCTGGCCGCCACCGGCATCCAATACCGGCGCGCCGGCAGGCAATTGCGGCAGCAATCGCTGGCTGAGCTGCTGCCAAAGTACCGCCTCGCGGACCTTACCTTTGCTGGTGCCGTAGATGTTGTTGGCGAACTTTTGCGCTTGAGCGCCGTCCCAGGGTTTCGTCATCGATGTGAGCCTTGCGGGTTATGTGGCGGACAGTCATAGCATAACTGGCAAATCCCCGGCAGGGGATGAGGGCGTAACTGGCCAGATTGCCATCACCCTCACCCCCGTCTGGCTAGAGGGTGGACAGGTACTGCTTCACCGCCGCCATCGGCTCGGCAATCTCAATGTTGTCACTGCCCATCTTCAGACGACAAAACGGCGAGTCGACACACTGCTGGGCAAACTCGGCAGCGGCCACACTGCCATCATCCAGCCACAGGGTTTCCTGGTCAGCTTGTCGATGCACCGCCAGCATCGGCTTGGCGTGCTGGGTGTGCAGCCAGGCCTGGCTGGCGCGCTCCCCCTGAGAGGCAACGTAGAGCCGAGGCTGGCCCGGCTGCTGTGCCTCACCGAAGGCCAGACCGATGGCATGGTCCGCGTCTTCGCTTTGCCACAGCAGCACCAGTTCGTCCTGCTCAAGCTCACTGCGGTGAACACGACACTGCGCCGTATCCTGGCGACACAGCGCCTGAGTGGCCTCGGCGTTCAGGCCATACTTTTCAATCAGTTGATCCAACTCGGTGCCCGGACGCAGCGACTCCGGATCGTCCATCACCCACTCATCCTTCAGCTTGATAACGCCCTGGGTGTCGTCGATCTCCAGAATGTAGCGCTGCAGGTGACCCGCCTTGGGGCTGTGATCGGCATAGACGATGCCCTTGTAGGTGGGCACCACCAGCAGGTAAGGCACACTGGACTCCGGAGCATAGAGCCACTGGAATTCCGGCTCCGCTTGCAGCGGTTGATCGTCCAGGGTGGGCAGATCGCTTTGCGCCTCATCGGCCTGCACCGCCACCATACCCCAGCGGCGGTTGTGCATCTCAATCTCGAAAGCGGTGTCGTACTGGCCTACCCGCACCTCGCCTTGCAGGGCGTAGTGGCTGCTAGGCGCCTGTAGCTCCCGGAACTCGGGGTGAGACAAGCTCAGATCGGCGGCCCCGTAGAGGGTCAGCTCGACACCCTGGTTCAGGTTAATCCCCTCGAGGGTGCGTTCGCCCTTAGCGTCAGCGACCTGGAGCTGATAACCGGACAGGATACGGCCCCGGTGGGGCTGGTAATCGGATTGGCTGGCCGCCAGTTCGCTGCCGGTGGCGGTCAGGCGTACCTGGCGGGGCTCAAGTGTTTCAGTCTCAGAACTGCATGCAGTCAGAAGTAACAGGCTCATTGGGAGCCACAAGGTGGTCTTTCTCATTTAACGCTTCGGTCTTTCTTACTGGATAACACGCCAGGCTGTATTCGCCTGGCGATAAGGAACAGCAAACCGCACAACAATGGCTGTTGTTATGGCTTGCATTGCATGGGTGCTGCGCCGAACGGCACAGCACGAAATCAGAGGGATTGCATCAACTTACGAACATGGCCACAGAGGTTTTGCGCCGTCGGTCGATTACTGAACCAGACCGCCACGGCGTCCCGCTCCGGTGAGATATAGAGGCCCTGGCCACCCAAGCCGCCCTTGAACAGATCGCCGTCTGCCCAGATGGCATCGAACTGGTAGCTGGCACCGAGGGCGCACTCTTCGGCAAAAGCGGCAAAGGGCGCCGCGCTGGGGCACACCTGGTACAGCTCAGGGTTGTGCCCCTGCTGGATGCGCTGCACCACTGCGGCGGGTATCACCCGCTCTGAAGCAGTGGCGTGCCAGCTGTCTGTCAGCAGCAGGGCGTAGCGCGCCATATCCTCCAAGGTGGAGCTGAGCAGGCCATGGATCACCTCGTACCCGTCGGGGGTCAGCGCCAGGTTGGCGGTGGTGGACATACCTGCCTTGGACCAGATCCGCTGCTGCAGCACCTGGGTCAGGCTGGCTTGCTCCACCTCGGCGATCAGCAGCCCCAGCATCTGGGTATTGGCGGAGCTGTACTGAAATGCCGTTCCCGCAGGCCGAAGTGGGTTGAGGCCCAACAGGGTATTGAGATAATCCGGCTCGGAACCAAACTCACTTTGCAACAGTCGGCGGATCGGCGCTTCGCCATTGGCCCGGCTGCTGGCATCCTCAACCGCATCGATGCCCGATTGCATATTGAGCACGTCCCTCACCGGAATGGCTCCCCAGGCGGTGCCATCGGTCTGGGGCATATAGCTGGCCATCGGCTGGGCCGGATCGACTCTCCCCTCCTCCACCAGCATCGCCACCAGCACCCCCGCCAGTGACTTGGCGCAGCTCATCCAGACATGGTGGGTTTCCGGTGCCAGGTTGTGCTGTTCAAACACCACCTTGCCGTGCTGCAGGATCATCATGCCGTCCACTTCCGGCTTAAGCCCACCCAAGTGTTCACCTAGGCGGGTGTCACCGCAGCGCACAGACAAGACCGGTCCACGGGGTAACAGCTCTCGCTCCAGCGGCGAAAAGGTGCCCGCGGGTCGAAGTGGCGCACTGGGCAGTACGCAGGCCAGGTTCTGCCAGTACCAACTGGCGCGCTCGCCGGGCTGTACAAAGCTGTCGAGCGAAAACGCCTCAAGGTAGGCGCGATGAGGGTGTTGATGGGAACTCATAGGGGTGAATGCCGTGACAAGCCCGAAACGGGCAGATTAGGGGACTGCAGAGGATACCGGCGCGCCTGGCACCGGTATGTATCACTTTACGACAACCTCAATTGGTCGCGCGCAACACACTGGGGCAGCAGCGGGTCTGGCGTTTCAATGCCCGGCTGAAGTTGGAAGGGTCGCTGTAGCCCAGTTGCTCCGCCACTTGGGCCACGGTCTGGCCGCGGCGCAACATGTTTTGCGCCTCCTCGGCCTTCTTGCCGTTGTGGTAGTCACGAAACCGCACGCCATGGCGAGCCAGCAAACGTTGCACGGTGCGCTCGGACACCCCAAACAGGTGGGCGACGAACTCCAGACTGAACTGGGGATGGCGCCAGTAGGCATTCATTACCGCCATCAATCGCTCAAAGGGTTCGCTGTTTTGCTCAAACTGCAGCGAGGCTTCTTCACTGGCCTGAGACAGCCAGAACCGGATCTGGTTCTGGTCGCTGTCTTCCAACACCTGGCTGCAACCGGTCTGCTGCTGCAGCAGCTCCGGGCTGATACGGCGATCGGCCATGCCGATCTCCATCGGCGTCCACTGATCGGAAAAATAGTGCCGCAACAGGGCCAGCAGCATCGCGGTAGTGAAATTGGTGGCGTGGTCGTGGCCACGGCTGCGCACCGACAAGGCGCTTTGATGAGACAGGGTCACCAGGTTGCCGCTGACGCTCATCTCCAGCCTGGCGTGGGAGCCGAGCAGATGCTGCTGCTCAAGGGTTCGAACCAGACCGGTCAGCACATCGTCGCTTTGGGTAATCGCCTGCCTCATCGGCTGCGGCAGTACCGAAAAGCCCATCACTTCAGCCGCACGAAAGCCCAGGTCAGCTTTGCCGGTCAGCTGTGCCGCTCCTTCCGCTACCAGGCCAATGGCATAGCTGGGCAGATAGCGGCCGCACCCCTCCAGATCCGCCTGTTCAAAGGGGAACATCTGGCGCAGCAGCGCCGGATTGTGGCCGCTTTGCTGCAGATAATGAAGAAACGGCGACGCCAATTTGGCCAGGCCGATGGGCAGGGTTTTCATTCGATACGCTCTTATTCAGGGTCTAACGGTCACCAACGTGGCTGGAGGCGGCACCATCGGGGAAGCGACCTGTGCAGTCAATGGTCACTTTGCGACAGCCGATCATTGCGCACAGGTTTTGACCGTTGGGTTGGGGTTTGCAACAGATTGGGTTCAGCTAGGACCATCCGGTCATTAAAATGCAGAACCAACTGGCGCCTCAAAAGGCGTTTTGCTGGCTCAGCCCATCGACCAAGTTCAATGCCCGCTGGTAAAACGGCGACAGAGCAGCAGCTTAACGGGCGATTTGCGCTTGGCGCACTTGCCTGTTGTGGCCCCGCTGCCTACAATCCGCCCTCTTTCTCATCACCCTGCCGGAAACACCGTCATGACCGCGAAAATCATCCTGAAACGATCTCGAGACAAATCCCTGCTGCGCCGACACCCCTGGGTGTTCTCCAACGGTGTGGCAGATGTGCAGGGCAAGCCTGGGCTGGGTGACACCGTTGAGGTGCTGGCCAGTGATGGCCGCTGGTTGGGCCGCGGCGCCTACTCGCCGGAGTCACAGATCCGGGTGCGGATCTGGACCTTCAACCAGGATGAGAAGATCGACCTGGACTTTTTTGCCGGCAAACTGGCCCGGGCCCAGGCGGGTCGTGACGACCTGATCGCCCGTGATGGCCTGACCGGTTACCGCCTGGTGGCCGGTGAATCCGACGGCCTGCCAGGGATCACCATCGACCGCTTTGCCGATGTGCTGGTGTGCCAGCTGCTCAGTGCCGGCGCGGAAAGTCATCGGGAGCTGCTGGTGGAGGCACTCAAGGCCCAATACCCCGACTGCGCCATCTATGAGCGCAGCGACGTGGATGTGCGCAAGAAGGAGGGGCTGGCGCCGGTGAAAGGCCTGCTGCACGGTACCCTGCCGCCGCAGCCGATGCCGTTTGAGGAGAACGGCCTGAAGCTGCTGGTGAATGTTGAGACCGGCCACAAGACCGGCGCCTACATCGACCAGCGGGACAACCGCCTGGCGGCCAGCCGTTACGTCAAGGGCAAGCGGGTACTCAACTGCTTCAGCTACACCGGTGGCTTCGGCACCTACGCCCTCAAGGCCGGTGCTGAGGAGGTGATCAACGCTGACGTCTCCAAGCCGGCGTTGGCCCTGGCCCAGCAGACCGCCGAACTGAACGGCCTGGATGTGGCGCGCCTGACCAACCTGGATGCGGACGTGTTCAAGCTGCTGCGCCAGTACCGGGATAATGGCGAACAGTTTGACGTGATTGTGCTGGACCCGCCCAAGTTCGCCGACAACAAAGCGCAGCTGCCCGGCGCCTGTCGCGGCTACAAGGACATCAACATGGTGGCGATGCGCTGCCTCAAGCCTGGCGGTATCTTGCTCACCTTCTCCTGCTCTGGTCTGATGGACGCGCCGCTGTTCCAGAAGATCGTGGCCGACGCCGCCCTCGATGCCCATCGTGAAGCCCAGATTGTCGAAAAACTGACGCAGGCGGCAGACCACCCGATCGGCAGTGCTTACCCTGAGGGTTTCTACCTCAAAGGCCTGGTACTGAGAGTCTGGTAAACAATTAATATAATTAATTTTTTTTGACTGGTTTCCGGATCAAAAATGGCGGATTTGGTGGTTGTTGCTATCAACAGCCCCAATCTGTAGTGGTCAGGCTGGATCCGGTTCGACAGATATTTGGCGAATTCGTCCAAGATCATGGAGTTGACATAGCCCAAGGAATGTGAAACTCCAATCGCTGTGTTATATTGCAACAGTCCGCCAAGGACAAGGCAGCGACAATTTGATCTTGAACCTTCCGCTCAACAGTTCCAACCGCAAGGCCTGTGGTCGAGAAGCGCTTCACCCACCGAAGGTGCCTGGAGGCATCACCGGTAGCAAATTGCGTGCAATGTAAACACTATCTCGATTCAGGAGAGGCTATGTCTCAAGCAACAGGCACCGTTAAGTGGTTTAACGACGATAAAGGTTACGGCTTCATCAGCCAGGACAACGGTGGCGGTGACGTATTCGTTCACTTCCGCGCTATCCAAGGCGACGGCTTCAAGTCCCTGGCCGAAGGCCAGGCTGTGAAGTTCGACGTTGAGCAAGGTCCCAAGGGCCCGCAAGCTGCGAACGTTGTGCGTCTGTAATTAACAGCGCGCAATAAAAAACAGGACGCCATGGCGTCCTGTTTTTGTTTGTTCGGCTAACTCACTTCTCTTTGGGCAGCTCTACGTCCACCAAGAAGTCACCCTTGAGCCAGTTACGGCCAATCAGCAGCTTGTAGGTCATCGGGGTGCGGTCTTTCAGGGTCACCAGCACCTCCTTCTCCTGCCCCTTCGGGCCAATGCGCAGCGGTACCACGTAGCGATCCTCGCTGCCCTGGGAATTACGGATGTGGCTGACCTTGGCGATGGGGGCCTCGATGGTCACCGGCTCACCGCTGATGTCCTGGGTGACAAACCGCAACGTTTTGCCGATGTTGTCGTCCCAGTCCTCCAGATTGCCGCCAAGCACCTCCATCTGCTCAGCGTGAATGGAGGTCTTGGAGGCCCCGGTATCGATCCGGGCCATCATCTCCAAATCCGCCTCGATCACGTTCAGTCGGGCTACCGGTCCAATTACCTGTTTGTAATCCGCGGCCACGGCTGACGCTCCCAGAGTCAATGCCAAAACGGCACCGAACACGCTTTTCATAGTGGGCAAACCCTCGGTTTCAATTCTCATTCGAAAGCCTATCAGCTGTCTGCACTGAGCGCGAGTTTCGCTGCGTAACTCCATGATCCGCAGTTAGGATTGGTTAAGCTTCCAGCAAATCAGTGGAGCAAATGCTGGGTTTGTAGCGCTGTCTCATAATTTCGTGCTACCTGCACCGCCAGCGGGGTGCTGGGCAGCGACAGCTCCAGCTTTTCATTGTAGAACTCGAACACCTCGACCATCAGATCCGCCAACGGGATCGACTCCTCTTCGGCCACCTGCACGGCAATACCAAGGTCAAAGGCCACCGCCATATTGCAATCACCCAACTCATCCAGGTAGCGCTGTTCTACCGCCTGCAGCAAGCACAACCACATGGTGGCGACCAGTGCACTGGGCAACTGCTCCTCCATCTCATTGCTGCGATTGTCCCATGGGCCGCTGACGATCTGTTGCGAGGTTTTGCTGTCCATACTGCCTCCCTGGCGTCCAAGTCACGGATGTTAACATTTTGTTTTCATCTTCTTTCACGGTACACCAGTGCCTAGCCCAAGGACAGTGGTTTTTATCCTCGCCCATGACTGCACTGAACAGACCAGCGCGTAGCACTGGCAGCGGTGTGCCCAAGCCAGTAAACTGTCGGCAAATTTGACCCCAACCCCCGCCACTATGCTGTTTGTCTCCGATATTCATGGTTCAATCACTGCGCTTGAACAAGCGCTGCAATGGAAAGAAAAATTGGGCGCGCAAACCCTTGTGTTACTTGGCGATCTGCTCAATCATGGTCCCCGCAACCCGATCCCGGAAGGCTACGATCCCCAGGCAGTAGCGCAACGGCTCAACGCCATGGCGGACCAGATCATTGCAGTTCGAGGCAACTGTGACAGCGAAGTGGACCAGATGCTGTGCCAGTTTCCCCTGTTGGCGGAGTACAACTGGCTGCTGATCGAAGGGCGTCGGTTGTGCCTGACCCACGGCCACACCATGGGCCCGGACAACCTGCCGCCGCTGGCCGAAGGGGATGGCATCGCCTATGGTCACACCCACCTGCCGGTGGCGGAATGGCGAGAGGGTCGCTTTTACTTCAATCCTGGCTCCGTCACCCTGCCCAAGGGTGGCCATCGAGCCAGTTTTGGCCACTTTGATGGAACGACTTTTAAGGTCATGGATTTTGCTGGCGAGCTGCTTGCCAGCGCCAGCTGGAAGCGAGAATGACATACCAAGAATTGATGGACAGCCTGCCCGATTTTGCTCAACGGGTGGGCCAACTGGCGGACCGACTGGGACTGGTTCGTGCCCGCCTGGTGGCAGACCACATCGCCGTGCGCTTCACCGAGCGCAGCGACGCGGATGCGATCCGCGCCAAGCTGCTGGAGAACGGCACCCTGCTGTCGGAGAAAGAGATCAACGGCCGGCCCATCCTGCTTATCCAGCTCAATACCCCCATCCAGGTGGGCCCCTGGGCCATCGATCTGGTGGAGCTGCCCTACCCCGATGGCCGCAAGCGCCCCGATGGCTGGGAGCATGTGGAGCTGGTGCTGCCCAGCGAGGCAGAGAACGAGGAGCAGATGCTGGCCGCGGTGCGCCAGATCCCGGCGGTGATCGCCAAGTGGCCGGTGCTTAATGACGGCACCTTAGGCATCGAGATCAAGACCAGCTGCCCCAAGGGCGACAATGAGCCCTACCCCAATCCCACCGTGGCCTTTAAGCACCAGGGCCTGACGGTGAAGGTACACCCCCGGGACATCCGCGAGGTGCTGGGGCTGCGCTGAAGCGCACTTGTAGCAGCATCCAACAAACAGGGCACCCAATCGGGTGCCCTTTTCTATGCCGCCGCGATGCCCGCCTTAAGCCGCTTTAGCCCCTCCGCCAGGGTAGCCCGGGCACAGCCAAAGTTGATGCGGACATGACCGGGTGCGCCAAACTCGGAGCCATCGGACAACCCCACACCGAAGCGCTCGAAGTGCCGGGCCGGATGATCAAAGCCCAGCGCGCGACAATCCAGCCAGGCCAGGTAGGTGGCATCGGTTCGGTGCAACTGGACTCCCTCAATGCCATCGAGTTGCTCACTCATCAGCGCCCGGTTGCCTCGCAAATACGTCAGCAACGCCTCCAGCCAGGGCTCCCCCTCTCGCCAGGCCGCTTCGGTAGCCGCCATCGCCAGCACGTTGCTGGCCGGTGCGTGGCCCTGTAACACCCGCTTGAGCCCCTGACGCCACTTGGGATCCGCCACGATGGCAAAGGCAAAGGGCAGACCGGCCAGGTTAAAGCTCTTGCCGGCGGAGATCAGGGTGAGGGTTCGCTGGGCCAGTGCCGGGGTCAGCGCCAGGGGCCGGTGGGGCTGGCCATCGAGAATGAGATCACCGTGGATCTCATCGCAGATAAGCCGCGCGTCGTATCGCTCCAGCAGCGCCCCCAGGGCGTTTATCTGCTCAACGGTAAAACGCTGGCCTATCGGGTTTTGCGGCACACTGAGCAGGACGGTGCGTGCCCCTTGCTGTAGGGCCCTCTCCAGTTGGTCCAGATCCCAGCCCTGCTCGGCCGCCACGGCAAAGCGGTGCAGTGGCAGGGTCAGGTTATCGGCAACCTGGGTCAGCGGGCCATACAGCGGCGCCGGTGTGGCCAGCGCCCCGGGGCTCTCCAGCGCGCGCACGGCAAAGTTCACACCGGGCATCACCGCCGGTACCGCCACCAGGTGGCTGGGGGGCACCAGCCAGCCCCAACGGCGAGCCAGCCAGTCGACGCAGGCCTGCTTAAGGCTATCGGGCACCGCCGCGTAGCCAAACACGCCGTGCTGTACCCGCTGCTCCAGCGCCTGCTGGATCGGCTGGGCCACGGCAAAATCCATGTCCGCCACCCAGAACGGCAACACATCCCGGCCGGCATAGCGGCCCCATTTGATGCTGTCACTGCCCTGGCGACTGGGCGGGGTATCGAATCGGGGATCCATCCCTAGCTCCTTAGAATCTGTTGGCCGTCGTTAGGGCATCGGCGGTACCAGCAGCACCGGGTCCAGTCGCTGTTGATGCCAGTTGATGCGCCAATCCAGGTGGGGCCCGGTAGCACGACCGGTAGCGCCGACCTCGGCGATGGCATCGCCTTGGCTTACCTCGGTGCCCGGCTCGACCAGGATCTTACTCAGGTGGATCATGGTGGAGCTGACCCCATAGCCATGATCGATGATCAAGGTGCCGCCGGAGTAGAACATGTCCGGCACCGCCAGGGTCACCACCCCATCTGCCGGCGCCACCACCGGGGTGCCGGTAGGGGCGGCGATGTCGATGCCATAGTGGGGGTTGCGCGGCTCACCATTAAAGATCCGCTGACTGCCATAGACGCCGGTAATGCGGCCAGTCAGTGGCCAGATAAAGTCTTGCTGCCAATCGAGTCGAGGCTCAAACCGTTCCCGAGCCAGGTAGGCCTGTTCGGCATCTTCGGCGGCTCGGGCCTGGGCTTCCGGGCTGGGCTGCATGATGTTGCGGGCAATCCCTTCGATGCGTTGGATGTCGTAATCCCGGGGCTTCAGGGTGAGGGCATGGCTTTCACTCTCACCGTCCCGCAGGATCACCAGTTCATGCTGCAACTCGGCATCACGGCCAAAACCAAACACGAAGGCACCCTGCTCGGTGACCGGCAATGCCTCCCCGTTGAGGCTGACGCTGTCCCCCGGCTGGGTCTGTCCGCGGATCAGGCTGCCCTGGGTCAACTCCCCCTGCAACTCCAGCGCAGCTGTAGAGAAAGGTAAACAGATCAAGGCGAAAAGCGGGGCGAAACGAACCATCAAAAATGCTCCTTAGATGGGCATGGGGTCACAAAAAGTCTATTATAAGCACCGCCCTATCCCCTATCACAAGACGAAGACCCCTATGACAACCACATTGATCTCCAATGCCGAAATCCTCAACGAAGGGATCCGCCAGCAGGGCGACCTGCTGATCAAGAATGGCCGCATCGAGCAGATCGGCGGCCAGATCACTGCGCCAGCCGACGCCAAGGTCGTGGATGCCCAGGGCAAGTTGCTGATCCCCGGCATGATTGACGATCAAGTGCACTTCCGTGAGCCGGGTTTGACCGCCAAGGGGTCAATGGCCACCGAGTCCCGCGCAGCGGTGGCCGGCGGTATCACCTCCTTTATGGAGATGCCCAACGTTAACCCGCAAACCACCAACATCGAGGCGCTGGAAGCCAAGTTTGCCCGCGCCGCCGAGGTGTCCGTGGCCAACCACAGCTTCTACCTGGGTGCGACCAACGACAACCTGGACGTGATCAAGTCGATGGACCCGAGCGCCGCCTGCGGCATCAAAATCTTCATGGGCGCCTCCACCGGCAACATGCTGGTGGACAACCCGGAGACCCTGGCCGGGATCTTTGCCAACGCGCCGGTGCCCATCGCCACCCACTGCGAAGACACCCCGATGATCGCCGCCAACGAAGCGGCGGCCCGTGCCAAGTACGGTGAAGCGGTACCGATGCACCTGCACGGCGAGATCCGCTCCCGCGAGGCCTGCATCAAGTCCACCAAGCTGGCCATCGAGCTGGCCCGCAAGCACGGCGCCCGCCTGCACGTGCTGCACATCTCCACCGCCGACGAGTTGGCCCTGTTTGAGCCCAGCAAGTCCCTGGCCAGCCTGAAGGACGCCAACATCACCGCCGAGGCCTGTGTCCACCACCTGTACTACAGCGACGAGGACTACGCTCGCCTGGGTGCCCAGATCAAGTGCAACCCCTCCATCAAGACCGAGCAGGATCGCCTGGCCATCCTGGACGCGGTGCGCCGCGATGTCATCGACATCATCGCCACCGACCACGCCCCCCACACCTGGGAGGAGAAGCAGGGGACCTACTTCAACGCCCCCTCCGGTGTGCCGCTGGTTCAGCACGCCCTGCTCTCCCTGTTCGAGCACTACCATGCCGGTGCGCTGTCACTGGAGACCATCGTACAGAAGACCAGCCACGCGGTGGCGGAGCGCTTTAACCTGAAGGAGCGCGGTTACCTGCGCGAGGGCTACCACGCCGATCTGGCCCTGGTGGATCTCAATGCGCCCTACACCGTCAGCAAGGACAACCTGCTGTACAAGTGCCAGTGGTCTCCCTGGGAGGGGCAAACCCTGCGCTCGACCATCGCCGGTACCTGGGTCGGTGGCCACCACGTGTTCGACGGCCAGAACGCCAGCCAGCAGCCCGTTGGCCAGCGCCTCAGCTTCAACCGCTAAGCCAAAGCCAGACACAAAAAAACCGCCGAAAGGCGGTTTTTTTATTGCTTGCGACAAGCTCAGATAACGCTGTCCAGGCGGATGGTAACCCGGCGGTTGAGTGCCCGCTCACGCTCGCTGTTGTTACGGGCGATGTGACGCTTCTCACCGTGGCCCTGGGTAACGATCCGCTCGGCGGAGACACCGGCAGCCACCAGGCGATCCTTCAGGTCTTCGGCTTGCTGGCGAGTCAGCGCCATGTTGGTCAGCTCAGAGCGGTAGCTGTCGGTGTAGGCATCCAGCAGCACCAGATCCGCCCGCTCATCCAGCGACAGGAAGGTGACAATGCGCTCCAGCTGACGCAGCGAGTCCCGGGTCAGCTGACCCTCTTTATCGTGGTGCAGCACGGTAAAGGCGATGTCCTCAAAGCCATAGGGCAGCAACCCATCCAGGCAATCGACAAAGGCGTCGTATTCACGGCCAAAATTGGCGGCAGAGAGGCCAACGGACACCGGTGATTGATGGTGCCAGTCGTTGTAGAAAAAGGTGGGCTGCCAGCCCTGCTCCAGCTCTGCCAGCACGTTCCAGGCCCCCTGCTTCTCCAGCTCGCCATCGAAGTGGCTGAAGTAGTTCAGCTCGGCAATGGGTTTGGCCGGGATGCCGGGGCGCCAGGCCGGTGCCACCGAGGCCAGCCGGACGTCGGTGAGGGCCTCGGGCTTGCGCCGCATCTCCAGGGTGAAATGCAGGTTCAGCTCCTTATTGGCACGGCTGACAAACACCGCCTTGCCATACCTTGGGATCTCGTGGCTCAGCACACACTGCAGTGGCGTGGATTGCTCCAGCTGCCACTGGGAGCCCTCAATCGGGGCCAGGTATTGTCGTGCACTGGGCTCTGAGGCGCTGGCCACCATCGGCAGCAGCAGGGCCATCCATCGGATCATTCTCTAACCTCTCTCTCGCTGTCATTGGGGGTATCGGCACCCAAAGCCAGAGCTTTAGCCCGGATCCGCCCCTTTTCATCCGGGCCCCGGCTCTGAGATAATGCACGCCCTTTTTCAGCCCGATGAGTTTCATGAGCCAAGCCAACCCCAACCTGCTGTCCCAACGCTTTCGCGGTTACTACCCGGTAGTCATCGACGTCGAGACCGCGGGTTTCAACGCCCGAACCGACGCCCTGCTGGAGATCGCTGCCGTCACCCTGAAGATGGACGAGGAGGGCTGGCTCAAGCCGGATCAGACCTATCACTTTCATGTGCAGCCCTTTGAGGGGGCCAACCTGGAGCCGGCGGCGCTGGAGTTCAACGGCATCACCGATCCCTTCAGTGCCCTGCGCGGTGCCGTGACCGAGCAGGAGGCGTTGTCGGAGATCTTCAAGGCGGTACGCAAGGGCCAGAAGGCCGCGGACTGCAACCGCTCCATCATCGTTGCCCACAACGCCGCCTTTGATCAGGGCTTTGTCAACGCCGCCGCCGAGCGGGCCAAGCTCAAGCGGGTGCCCTTCCACCCCTTTGCCAGCTTCGATACCGCCGCCCTGTCCGGCCTGGCCCTGGGTCAGACAGTCCTGGCCAAGGCCTGTCGCGCCGCCGGGATCCCCTTTGACAACAAGGAAGCCCACTCCGCGCTGTACGACACCGAGCGCACCGCCGAGCTGTTCTGCCATATCGTCAATCGCTGGAAATCCCTGGGTGGCTGGCCGCCCATTGCACCGCAACCGGCGGATGCCGATGCGCCCTAACTAGGTGCTGGGTGCTAGGTGCTAGGTGCTAGGTGCTAGGTGCTAGGTGCTAGGTGCTAGGTGCTAGGTGCTAGGTGCTAGGTGCTAGGCAGCAACAACAGCCAAGCCATTTTTAGCCAATAAAAAAGCCGCCCAAGGGCGGCTTTTTTGTGTCTGTGGCGAGGCTTACAGGCTCTCAGCGTTCTCAGACAGGAAGCGGGCGACGCCGTCCGGGGAGGCGGCCATACCGGCTTTGCCCTTCTCCCACTGGGCCGGGCACACTTCGCCGTGCTCTTCGTGGAACTGCAGCGCGTCGATCATGCGCAGCATCTCGTCAACGTTACGGCCCAGCGGCAGGTCGTTCACCACCTGGTGACGTACCTGGCCTTCCTTGTCGATCAGGAAGGAGCCTCGGAAGGCTACGCCGGCTTCCGGGTGCTCAACGTCGTAGGCTTGGCAGATCTCGTGCTTCACGTCGGCCACCAGGGTGTAGCGAACCGGACCGATACCGCCCTGCTCTACCGGGGTGTTACGCCAAGCGTTGTGGCTGAACTGGGAATCGATGGAAACACCGATAACCTCAACACCACGCTCACGGAACTCCTCGATGCGGTGATCGAAGGCGATCAGCTCAGAGGGGCACACGAAGGTGAAGTCCAGCGGGTAGAAGAACACCACAGCCGGCTTGCCTTTGATGGCGGAGGCCAGGTTGAAGTTTTCAACGATCTCACCGTTGCCCAGTACGGCAGCAGCGGTAAAGTCCGGGGCTTGGCGGCCTACGAGTACGCTCATGCTAATCTCCAAGTGTTTGAATTGTCATCCAGTAAGTTAACGATGCCGTTAACTGCTGGGCCCATTATAGGGCCTGCCTAAAAGCTGACAAGGCTCACACCCTACGGCATTTTCGATTGCTGGATCAGAAAAAAGCCGGCTTGCCCAACCTACCAATTGTGTTAGGGCGAGGCGGAACGGCCATGGCATTTCGAGATATTCAAGGCATCAAAAAAGCCGCCCGAAGGCGGCTTTTTCTGTCTTGGTAACGACGAGGCTTACAGGCCTTCGGCGTTCTCGGACAGGAAGCGGGCAACGCCGTCCGGGGAGGCGTCCATACCGGCTTTGCCTTTCTCCCACTGAGCCGGGCACACTTCGCCGTGCTCTTCGTGGAACTGCAGCGCGTCGATCATGCGCAGCATCTCGTCAACGTTGCGACCCAGCGGCAGGTCGTTGATTACCTGGTGACGTACCTGGCCTTCCTTGTCGATCAGGAAGGAGCCACGGAAGGCTACGCCGGCTTCCGGGTGCTCAACGTCGTAGGCTTGGCAGATTTCGTGCTTCACGTCGGCTACCAGGGTGTAGCGAACCGGACCGATGCCGCCCTGCTCTACCGGGGTATTACGCCAGGCGTTGTGGCTGAACTGGGAATCGATGGAAACACCGATAACCTCAACACCACGCTCGCGGAACTCCTCGATGCGGTGATCAAAGGCGATCAGCTCAGAGGGGCACACGAAGGTGAAGTCCAGCGGGTAGAAGAACACCACGGCAGGCTTGCCTTTGATGGCAGACGCCAGGTTGAAGTTATCAACGATCTCACCGTTGCCCAGTACGGCAGCAGCGGTGAAGTCCGGGGCTTGACGGCCTACGAGTACGCTCATGGGATTCTCCAATGATTATATTTTTTCGATAGTTAGCAACCTTGCTAACCGATGGGGCCATTATAGGGAGGGAGCCTGACGGCACAAGCGCTAAGCCAAGCGACTTTTTCGATTGTGCCGGCAGGAAAAATGAATCTTGCCGAATCTGGTTTCTTTGACAGATATCTCTGTTTAAAGGTTATTTATGACCGTAATTCACCTTTCTCTGGACTCATCGAGCAGTTTGCTTACTATGAACCGGCCATAGAGCAATCTTCCGATAGAACAAGAAAAGCGAGAACCATCTTTTATTATGAATGCCGTCATTATCGCCGTTGTGCTGATGCTGGCCCTGAGCGTCGCCAGGGTTAACGTGGTGATTGCCCTGATCACCAGTGCCCTGATCGCCGGTCTGACCGCCGGCATGGGGATCAACGACACCATCTCCGCCTTCAACGCTGGCCTGGGGGGCGGTGCTGAGGTGGCATTGGCCTACGCCCTGCTCGGCGCCTTTGCCGTAGCCCTGGCCCACACCGGCATCACCGATCTGCTGTCCCGCGCCATCATCCAGCGCCTGGGTAAGACACCGGATGCCTCCGCGGTGCGCACCGTGCGCACACTGCTGCTGATGGCGATCCTGGCGATGGCCGTGATGTCTCAGAACCTGGTACCGGTACACATCGCCTTTATCCCGATCCTGATCCCGCCGCTGCTGCACGTGATGGAGTCGCTGCGCCTGGACCGCCGCATGGTGGCCTGTATCATCACCTTCGGCCTGGTAACCACCTACATGGCGGTGCCGCTGGGCTTTGGCCTGATCTTCCAGGACGGCCTGCTGCTGCAGAACCTGCTCAACAATGGCCTGCAGGCGCTGGTGGACGACAACAGCATCGCCGCGCTGAGCGTTAATGACGTGGCCGCTGCCATGGTGATCCCCGCCCTGGGCATGCTGGCCGGCCTGCTGGTGGCGATCTTCATCAGCTACCGCAAGCCCCGGGACTACGACGTGGCCCAGACCCTGGCCACCGAGCCGGAGCACACCGAGCTGAACCCGCGCCGTATCCAGGTGGCTCTGCTCTCCATCGTGCTGGCTCTGGCGGTTCAGCTGTGGACCGGCTCCATGATCTTCGGTGCCCTGGTGGGCTTCGTGGTGCTCTCCGTGGCGGGCATCGACAAGGCGGAGATCAGCGCCCAGGACGCCTTTACCCGTGGCGTACACATGATGGCCAACATCGGCTTTATCATGATCGCCGCCAAGGGCTTTGCCGAGGTGGTGAAAGCCACCGGTGAAGTACCCATGCTGGTGGAGTCGGTACAAGGGATCATTGGCGACAACAAGGCGCTGGGTGCCCTGCTGATGCTGGCCGTTGGCCTGATCATCACCATGGGGATCGGTTCCTCCTTCTCCACCATCCCGATCATCGCCACCATCTACGTGCCGCTGGGCCTGGCTTTTGGCTTCTCCGTACCGGCCATCATTGCCCTGGTCGGCACCGCCGCTGCCCTGGGTGACGCCGGTTCTCCGGCCTCGGATTCCACCCTGGGCCCGACCTCCGGTCTTAACGCCGATGGCCAGCACGATCACATCCGCGACACCGTGATCCCCACCTTTATCCACTTCAACCTGCCGCTGCTGGCGTCCGGATGGGTGGCGGCCATGGTGCTGTAAGCCTTAAGCAATTCAGCCCTGAGCAAGAAAGTCCAAAGCCCCGGCCATCCGCCGGGGCTTTTTGTTATGATGGCGCTTTGCAACAGCTTGAATCCCCTATCCTCCTCCGCCATGGCCTACACACTACGTCCCTATCAGCAGGAAGCGGTTGATGCCGTGCTCAGCCACTTTCGCCGTGATCGCAGCCCCGCCGTGGTGGTACTGCCCACCGGTGCCGGCAAAAGCCTGGTGATCGCCGAGCTGGCCCGACTGGCCAAAGGGCGGGTACTGGTACTGACCCACGTGCAGGAGCTGGTGGCGCAAAACCAGGAGAAGTTCGCCGCCTTTGGCGAGCACAGCGCCATCTACTCCGCCGGCCTGGGTCAGAAGGACACCGACGCCAAGGTGGTGTTTGCCTCGGTCCAGTCCCTGGCCCGCATTGCTAAGCAGCTGACCGAGCCCTACTCCATTGTCATTGTCGACGAGTGCCACCGCATCAGCCTGGACACAGACAGCCAATACCAGGCGCTGCTTCAGCAGTTGCAGCGGGTCAACCCCAAGTTGTGCCTGCTGGGGCTCACCGCCACCCCCTATCGACTGGATGGTGGCTGGATCTACCAGCGCCACGTCAATGGCACCCTGCGCAGCCAGGAAGACAAGCCCTTCGCCCAGTGCGTCTACGAGCTGCCCATCAGTCGCTTGATCAAGGACGGCTACCTGACCCCTCCAAACCTGGTGGACGGCGCCGTGGCCAGCTGGCTGCTGCCGGATGACAGCGGCGAGCTGCCGCAGGTCGACCCGGAGTTTCGCGGCCGCGCCACCACCTTAATCTGTCAGCAGATTGTTGAGCAGGCCCAGTCTCGCCAGGGGGTCATCGTCTTTGCCGCCACCGTGCTGCATGGCAAGGAGATCCTGGCCCGCCTGCCCAAGGGTGAGGCGGCGCTGTTGACCGCCGAGACCCCCAAGCCCGAGCGGGCGGAACTGATCGCCCGCTTTAAGGCCCGGGAGCTGAAGTTCTTGGTCAACGTGGCGGTGCTCACCACCGGCTTTGACGCCCCCCATGTGGATCTGATTGCGCTGATGCGACGCACCGACTCAGTGGCGCTGTTCCAGCAGATGGTGGGTCGGGGCCTACGCCTAAGCCCCGGCAAAAGCGATTGCCTGGTGCTGGATTACGCCGGTAACGGCTACTCGCTGTTCTCACCCGAGGTGGGCGAACCACGCCCTCACCCGGATACTGAGCCGGTCTCCGTGCCCTGCCCCAAGTGTGGCCACGACAACGCCTTCTGGGGCCGTAGCGACGACCATGGCCTGGTGCTGGAGCACTTCGGCCGCCGCTGCCAGGGCTGGGACGAGGAAAGCAGCGCCCAGTGCGACTACCGCTTCCGCTTTAAGGAGTGTCCTGATTGCCTGACTGAGAACGACATCGCCGCTCGGCAGTGCCAGGGCTGCGGCAAGCAACTGGTGGATCCGGACGCACGCCTCAAGGAGGTGCTGCGACTGAAGGACTACAAGGTACTGCGCTGCAGCGGCATCCAATTGGAGGCAGACAGCGACAAACAGGGCAAGCCCAGGCTCAAGGTGCGCTGGTTTGACGAAGATGGCGATGAGCTCAATCGGGCTTTTTACTTTGACTCACCCCAGCAAAAAGGGCATTTTTACCATCAATTCGCGCGCAACCACCTGAAGAATCCAGGTCAGCCGCTGCGACTGCAGGACAGAGACCAGGTGCTGGCGCACCAACATCTGTTCCGCCACCCCGATTTTGTGATTGCCCGCCTGGAGAAAAAACGGTTCTGGCGGGTGATCGAATGCGTATTTGATTACAAAGGACGCTTCCGTACCGCAGACAGCGCTTATTGAGCCGCCAACTGTGGTATAACGTCCTCCAGACTTAGACCTTGGAGAAGCCCATGTTTGTTGTTATTTTCGGCCGTCCCGCCTGTCCCTTCTGTGTTCGCGCCAAGCAGATCGCCGAGAGCCTGCAGGAGTCCCGTGACGACTTCAAATTCCGTTACGTCGACATGCACGCCGAGGGTGTGACCAAAGAGGAACTGGAAAAGACCGTGGGCAAGCCGGTTGCTACCGTTCCCCAGATCTTTGTTGATCAGAAGCACGTTGGCGGCTGCGACGACTTCGAAGCCTACGCTAAGGAGCACCTGGGCCTGTACGCCTAAGGACCCCAGACACAAAAAAGGCCGGCATCATGCCGGCCTTTTTTATTGCGTTTGCCTTAGATGGCGTACTTGAACGACAGCATAAAGCGGTTCAGCTCGCCATCGTCGCCGTTGGCACGCTCGTTCAAGGCGTACAACCACTCTACCCCAACGGTCAAAGGCTTAACCGGCGAGAACATCAGGTTGACGTTGCCGCTGTAGGAGGTTTCGTTGGCCGTCGTACCATCCAGGATCCCCGGGTTGTCCGCCTCAAAGCCTGACACGGTGAAGTTGGAGCGCCACTTGTCGCTCCACCAGTGCTGATAGCTGACGAAGCCGGAGATGGAGGAGATGGTATCCGCACCACCGCCGTCACGCAGCACCGCCGCATTGGCGTAGTTCAGTGCGATGTAGCGGCCGGTACCGTCACCGTAGTTGAGCATGAACTTCAGCACGTCACGGTTGAACACCGGCACAACACCGGCGAAGGAGAGGCCGTAGCCCATCTCGCTCTCATCGTAGGTGGTGTCACCGATGGTCTCATCGATGTCCAGCGAGCGCAGCAAACCGGCGATGGAGAAGCTGGCGTCACCGCCCTTGAAGTCATAACGGGCAACCAGGTCCGGGATGTAGCTGGAGTCGGACTCGATGCGACCGCCGGCGGTGCTGGTGAAGGTGGACTTGGGATTCTCAATGGCGACTGAGAAGCCATTGTTGGAGTACTTGATCAGGCCCTGACGGACAAAGGGGGTGCCTTCCGCCGCCCCAACAAAGTCCAGCGCTTCCGGCAGCGCTCCGGGGTTCTGGAAGGTACTCCAGGTCTGACCGGCGGTCCAGTTATCGAAGGTCACGGTGGCGTGACGCAGACGCGGGGCGTAGCTATTGGAAACCCGCTCGTTACCGTCACTGGTGGTGAAGAAGTCCAACTCAACGAAGAACTTCAGGGTGTGACCGTCCATATCGCTGGTAGAGGTAAAGTTGAAACGGGTTTCCCGGGCCTGGAAGTCGGTCACTGTGTTGGCGCGGTTGGGATCGCCGTAGATGGTGCCTGGAACATAGAATTGGCGCGACAGGTTGCTGTCGTCCGGAGCGCCGTTATCGTAGTTGCTGACCATGAAATCAGCTTTCACATAGCCACCGAATTTGAATTCCGTCTCTGCCATTGCTGAGGGCGCAGCCGCCAACATGGCCAGACTCAGAGGGGCTAGAGTTGCCTTGAGCACTTTGGAACTGTTCACCTGTATCACTCCCTGTCATTTTATTGATGCATAGGTACTATCCAGCAGTCACAGGGGACTTCGTATTAGCAAAAAGTCGCAATTCTTGTGACAAAACTCGCGATAGCCATTAACACCATAGTACAGAGCTGAATGTTACTCAGTAGTGACTCGGCCGTCTCAGATTAAAGTCTAATAGGCAGCGATGGCAGTATTACGAAACAAAAGCGGAGACAGAGAGGATCTCTAAAGATCAAACGCAGGTAACAGCGCAGGGTAAAACGTACGGCAAATCGACAGGGAAACAGAGAAGCAGGAGAAGGTGGTGGGTCGTGAAGGATTCGAACCTTCGACCAATTGGTTAAAAGCCAACTGCTCTACCAACTGAGCTAACGACCCA
>NZ_FQXG01000002.1 GCF_900129905.1 Ferrimonas marina
TGGTGGGTCGTGAAGGATTCGAACCTTCGACCAATTGGTTAAAAGCCAACTGCTCTACCAACTGAGCTAACGACCCACTCTGTACGCCTCCAGTGTCAGCCTTGACGGCCTCCCCTGTCGACGGGCGGCTATAATACCAAGTTCGTTTTGCCTTGCAACCGGAAATTGAAATATTAAGACCGCCTGCGCACAAAAGCGCCTAAACGGTCAAAAAACGCAATTTCCCTCGAACAAATAAGCCCTTAGCCCCAATTAATTCAGGTGCTTCTGGGCCATCTTGGCAGCACTGCTACCGGCATATTGATCAACAACCTCGGTAAAAAACCGCTTTGCCGCGGTCTTGTCACCCTGGCGGTCGGCGATCAAGCCCTGCTTGAGGATGGAATCGGCCCGTTTGCCCGACTTGGGATAGTCGTTGCTGACGGTGGCAAACATCTGAGCAGCCTCGCCCAGTTCCCCTTTGTTGTAGAGCAGCTGGCCCAGCCAGTAATACGCATTTGGAGTATAGCTGGACTGCGGATACTGCTCGATGAAGGAGCGGAAGGCGGGAATGGCGTCGTCAAAACGGCGCTCTTTGGTGGCCAGGTTGAGGGCCATCTGATAGCTGTCGGCTTCAGACAGGGAGCCCACGCTGCGACTGGCAGTTGCCGGGGCCGCCGCTGCCGGTGCCCGAGCGCTGCTTTGCAGCTTGTTGATCTCCTGGTACAGCTGACGCTGGCGCTGCAGCATCTGCTCCAACTGGTAGCTCTGGCTTTCGCTTTGACCACGCAGTTGACCGATCTCGCGCTGCATCTGGTCGACGATCTGTTCCAGGCGCAACTGCGATTGACTGTTGGCGCGCAGCAACTGCTCAAGACGATCAACCCGGGAGTTGATGTCCCCACTGTTGCTGGCAGTGGCGCGTGTCACCTCTACAACGGGAGCGGGCGCAGCCATAGACTGCGCCCCCCAGCTGAGAAGTGCCGCAACAATAACGGCTCTTTTCATGGTGCGTTTTTCCGATTAGTAAACCAGAACCGCGCGACGGTTTTTGGCGTGGGCGGCTTCATTGGCTGCGGTGTCCAGCAGCTTCTCTTCGCCGTAGGGTACCACTTCCATCTGGCTGGACAGAACACCCAGGCTCTGCAGGTAACGCTGTACCGCTTTGCCACGACGCTCGCTCAGGGCGATGTTGTATTCCGGGGTACCACGCTCGTCGGCGTGACCTTCGATCACCACCTGGGTGCGCGGGTTTTCTACCAGGAAGGCCGCGTGGGCTTCCAGCATCTCACCAAACTCAGGACGGATGTCGCTGCGGTCAAAGTCGAAGTACAGGATGTGCTCTTTACGCAGCTCAGCGTACTTCTGGCGCTGCATCTCTTCAGGAGATTGCACCTGCTCCAGGCCGCCCACCTGCGGGCCACCCTGCTGCTCTTGAGCAGTTTGGTTGTTCAGGGCTTCCGCGTCCGCATCCACGCTGGAGGTAGAGGAACAGGCGGTCAGGGCCAGGGCCGGAATGGCGAACATCAATCCTTTAGCAAGTTGCTTCAGTTTCATTGGGAAACATCCTTTATTGTTGGTTTAAATCGTTCGGTTAAAGAAAAGGTGACCAGGCCGGGGCTTTCACATTGCCCACGTCCATCGGCAGTCGGGCCTTAAAGCGCCCGTCCACCGACACGGCTGCCAACACTTGGCTGCCGTTGTGGCTGGTACCGTAAATGATCATTGTGCCGTTGGGAGCGACGCTGGGAGACTCGTCCAGGTAGGTTTCGGTCAACACGTCGATGTGGCCGGTGCTCAGCTCCATCCGGGCGATGTTGTAGCGCCCGTTGGTGCGGTTCACCATCACCAGGTAGCGTCCATCCGGTGTGATGGAGCCACCCAGGTTCCACTCTCCCTGGAAGGTCAGGCGCTGAATGCGCTTGCTGTCCAGGTAGACACGGTAGATCTGTGGGCGTCCACCCCGCTCCGAGGTGAACACCAGTGATTTGCCATCCGGGGCCCAGCTCGGTTCGGTATCGATGGCGTAGTGATTGGTGACGCGCTCCAGATTACGGGTCGCCAAGTCCATCACGTACACCTCGGTACTGCCATCCTTACTCAGGGTCATTGCCAGCTTGGTGCCGTCCGGTGACCACTTCGGCGAGCCGTTGATGCCGGGGAAGTCAGTGACGCGTTCACGCTGCTGGGTATAGAGATCCTGAATGTAGATTTCCGAGCGTCGATTCTCGAACGAGACATAGGCCAGCTTGCGACCGTCCGGTGACCAGGAAGGGGACATCAGCGGTTCGCGGGAGCGCAGCAGGACTGTCTCGTTGTACCCGTCATAGTCGGCAACACGCAGCTGGAACTTAAACGGCGCGTCCTTCTCATCCACGGTGACGTAGGCGATCTTGGTCAAAAAGGCGCCTTTGGTGCCGGTCAGCGCCTCGTACACCAGATCGGAGATACGGTGGCCAAAGCGACGGAACTGGGATGCGGGGATCACCGAGGTACGCCCCTCAATGATGTAGTCCTTGTTGATGAACGGGCCATCGGCGTCTTCGCTGGAGGCCTGAGCCCGCAGCAGATCCACCAGTTCAAAGCTGACCTCGTAGCGATCGTTGGGGGCCGGCTTGATGCTGCCCACCACCACCGCTTCAACGCCGGTGGCGATCCAGGCCTCCAGGTCCATCTCGGTTTCGTTGCTCAGGGCTCGCTGGGGCAAGTCTGACAAGGCCAGCGGGTTGAAGGCACCGGAGCGACGCAGGTCGGAAGTGACCACGTCAGCGATCTGGCTGGGTAATGCACCGGGGCCTTCCCAGCCAAAGGGCACCACCGCCACCGGACGGGCGGCATTGATCCCTTCGGTAATGACGATCTCCAAGGTCGCTCGAGCTGGCATGGACGCCAACAGCACGAGGGCCAGAGCACCCTGAAGGGTTCTGCGAATCCAGTTGTTTCTCATGTCCTTACACATCCGGTATAAAAGTGATGGTCAAATCTTTCATCTGTTGATACACGTCCGGCTCCTGGGAGACCGGCAGATTGCCGGCGGCGTTGATGGCCGCCTCGGTAGCCCGGCACACCTGGGGATCGCCACTCACCACCCGCTGGTTGATAACGAAACCGTCCGGGGCCAGGGTGAGCCGTATCCGGCACTCCTTGCCGCGCATGTTGGGATCGGTGCGCAGGTTGCGTCGGATGGCCTGTTGGATCAGTACCGAGTAGCGATCCACCTCAGACAGCACCTGTTGCTGACGGGCCTGGCTCAGCTCCGCCTGCTCCGCCGCCATCAGTGCCGCAAGCTCTTCCTCAGCCTGCTTGCGCGCGGCCTCCTCCGCCTCACGACGTTTGCGCTCTTCCTCCTTGCGCTTGCGCTCGGCTTCCGCCTTGCGGGCCGCTTCCTCTTCGGCCCGGCGCTTCTCTTCTGCCGCCTGGCGCGCCGCCTCTTCCTGGCGACGCTGCTCAGCGGCGGCCTTGGCCTGGGCTTCTTCCTGTTGCTGCTTGAGTCGCGCTGCCTTGGCGGCCTCCTCGGCACGCAGGGCTTCGGCCTGGCGGGCCTTACGCTGCTCTTCCAGCTTGCGGATCTGCTCCTGCTCCTGCTGACGCTTGCGCTCAGCCTCACGGGCCTGACGCTCACGCTCGGCCTGGCGCTGACGCTCCTGCTCCTGCTTGGCCGCTTCGGCCGCGCGGATCCGCTCGACGTGCTGCTGCACCTCGGCCTGGTCCACCATGGAGGCTTGCACCACCGGGGCACTGGCCTGGGGCTGCGGCGGCTTCTGGGCACTGAAGTCCACCGACACTGCCAGCAGGCCCAGCAGGCCGGCGTGCAGCACGATGGATACCGTCAGTGGCACCGCTAAGGGTTGCTTCATCCGTTACTCCCCCGGCTCCGTCATCAGACCCACCGAGGGGGCACCGGCCCGCTGCAGGCTGACCATCAGCTGAATGATGGTGTCGTAGGGCACCAGGCGATCGCCGTTGACCACCACCGGGCGGTCCGGGTTCACCGTCAGCTCCGCCGCCACCAGGGCCTGGATCTCATCCAGCTGTAGCGGGCTGTTCTCATCCACCGAACCGTTATCCAGGAAGTACTGGCCCTCGACGTTGACCGAGGCCACCAGCGGCGGCTTGGATTCGGCATCGAGCGGCTCGGAGGCAGCCTGGGGCAGGTCGACCTTGACCCCCTGGGTAACCAGGGGAGCGGTGGCCATAAAGATGATCAGCAGCACCAGCATCACGTCGATGTAGGGTACGACGTTGATCTCCGCGACCTTGCGGCGCCGCTTGCGCTGATAGGTTTGCATCACTGACCGTTCTCCTGGCTATGGGCCTGGCGGTGCAGGATGGAGGAGAACTCATCCATAAAGTTGGCGTAGCTGTTCTCCAGCTTCTCTACCCGGGTGGAGAAGCGGTTGTAGAAGATCACCGCGGGGATGGCGGCAAACAGGCCCATGGCGGTGGCGATCAACGCCTCTGCGATACCGGGGGCCACCATGTTCAAGGTGGCGTGCTGCACGCTGCCCAGGGCGATAAAGGAGTTCATGATCCCCCACACGGTGCCGAACAGGCCGATGTAGGGGCTGGTGGAACCGATGGAGGCCAGCATCGGCAGGTGTTGCTCCAGCTTGTCCACCTCGCGGGACAGGGCCACGCGCATGGCGCGGTAGCTGCCGTCCATCACCGCATCGGCGCTGCGGGAAGACTTGCTGAGGCGAACGTACTCACGGAAACCATTGGTGAACATCAGCTCCAGGCCGGTATTACGATCGCCGCGGGCGGACAGCTCCTGATACAGGCGATTAAGGTCAACGCCGGACCAGAACTTGTCTTCAAAGCGCTGGGCTTGCTGTTGGGCCTGCTTCAACGCCTTTTGACGCTGGAAGATCACCGTCCAGGCGGCCACCGACAGCACCATCAAGAAAATCATCACCAGCTTGACCAATAAGCTGGCTTCCAAAAACAGTCCAATAAAAGAGATCTCAGCCGACACGCGCTAACTCCTGCTTGATGGCTTGTGGGATCCGGGTGGGTTGGAAGTGCTGAGCACTGATGCAACCGATCTTCACATCGGCCTGGCAGTAGATGTCGCCATCAGCGTCCTGCAATCGCTGCTGAAACAGCAGGGTCGCTGCACCGGCTTTCACCAGCTCAGTGACCACCACCAACGATTGGTTGAATCGGGCCGGACGGACAAAATCCAGGCTCATGTGGCGCACCACAAAAACCAGGTCCTGGGCTAACAGGGTGTCCTGCTCGAAACCCGCTTTTCGCAACATTTCAGTACGTGCATGTTCGAAAAAGTTCAAATAATTGGCGTGGTAGACCACACCGCCGGCATCCGTGTCGGAGTAATAGACACGCACTGGCCACTGAAACGTCGGAGTTCCCACAAGCAGTAAACTTGGTAAATTCGTTGTTTAGCTACTATACCGGAGGGTTTCCCGTCTGGGGAGGGGCTTTCTCTTACGTTTTTGGCCAATTAATCGCCACCCGGAACGCCCTCGGGCAGGCAACTGCTCACTTGACCATCAAATGTTAAAAAAGCGGCCCGTTGGCCGCTTTCTTCATTTCGGGTCAAAGCTGCTTTGGCAGCGGCTCATCAAAGCTCGCCATCAGGAAAGCAAAGATGTCCCGGTACTCGGCAATCCGCATCGCCGTCGGTTTTCCGGCGCCATGACCGGCCTTGGATTCGATCCGTGCGATCACCGGTTTGTCACCCTGCTGCACCGCCTGCATTGCGGCGGTAAATTTGAAGCTGTGGGAGGGCACCACCCGGTCATCGTGATCGGCGGTCATCACCATGGTGGCGGGGAAGGCCCGCTCAGTCAGGTTATGGTAAGGCGAGTAGGCCAGCAGGTAGGGGAACTGCTCCGGGTTATCGGCACTGCCGTACTCCGGTACCCAGGCCCAGCCAATGGTGAACTTCTGGTAGCGCAACATGTCCAGTACCCCTACCGCCGGCAGCACCGCGGCGAACAGCTCCGGGCGCTGAGTCAGCGCCGCGCCCATCAGCAAACCACCGTTGGAGCGGCCATAGGCGCCCATCTTCTCCGGCCGGGTGTAGTTGTTGTCGATCAGGTACTCCGCCGCCGCGTAGTAATCGTCAAACACGTTCTGCTTCTGCTCCAGGCGCCCGCCATAGTGCCAGGCCTGGCCGTACTCACCGCCGCCACGCAGGTTGGGCACGGCGTAGATCCCGCCCAGATCCATCCAGGCGATGTTGGCCGGCGAGAAGCGCGGGGTCAGGGAGATGTTGAAGCCACCGTAGGCGTACAGGAGAGTCGGATTGTTGCCGTCCAGCTTCAGCCCCTTTTTGTAGGAGATCATCATCGGAACCCGGGTACCGTCCTTACTGGTGTAGAACACCTGCTCGGAGACGTAGTCCGCCGGGTTGAACGCCACCTCGGGCAAACGATGAGGGGTAACCTGGTTGCGGTCGAAGTCGTAGCGATAGACCGCGGTAGGCTGGATGTAAGAGTTGAAATCGAAGAACAGGGTGCTGTCGGTGCGTCGGCCCTGAAGGCCAATCACCCGCCCTGCCCCGGGCAACACCAGGTTGTGTTCCAGTTGGCCTTGCAGTGAGTAGACGCTTACATCCGCCAGGACGTCTTTGAGCTTCACCATCACCAGGCGGTTATTGACGATCTTGACCTGGTCGATGGGCTCCGCCTGCTGCGGAATGATCTCACGCCATTGGCTCGGCTCCGGCTTGTCTTTGTGGATCGCCACGATGCGGCCGCGGGGGGCATCGGCGTCGGTTTCAAACAGCAGCCAGTCCCCCTCGCTGCCCAGGTAATTGAAGGAGGCGTAGAGATCCGCAATCAGCATGCGGGTGTCGCCGCTGGTCAGATCCTTCATCGCTACCCGGTTGCGTCGGTCGGTGCCCTGGGAGATGGTGATCAACAGCAGCTTACCGTCGTCGGCCAGCTTGGCGCCAAAGCCCCACTCTTTCTGATCGGGACGTTCGTACACCAGGGTATCTTTGCTTTGCGGTGTATCCAGTTGATGGAAGTAAAGCTTGTGGTAGTAGTTCACCGCTTCCATCTTGTTCTCACCAGTGGGCTCATCGTAGCGGGCGTACCAGACGCCGCTGCTGTCTTCGGCCCACTCGGCGCGGGAGAACTTGACCCACTCGAGCCGCTCCGGCAGCAGTGCGCCATTGGCCACGTTCAGAAACTGCCACTGCTGCCAATCAGAGCCGGATTGTGAGGTGCCGTAGGCCAGCCAGTTGCCATCCGGGCTGACCACCGCCCCGCTCAGCGCCACGGTGCCGTCCTCGGACAGGGTGTTGGGATCCAGCAGTACCCGGGCAGCCTGCCCCTCCTCTTCCACGTAAAGCACCGACTGGCTCTGCAGACCGTCGTTGGCATAGTAGAAGGTGCGATCGCCGCGCTGGAACGGCGCACTGACCCGCTCGTAGTTCCACAGTTCGGTGATCCGCTCGGTCACCACCTCACGGTTGGGGATCTGGGCCAGGTAGTTGTCGCCATAGGCCTGTTGGGCTGCCACCCAGGCTTGGGTTTCGCTGCTGTCGAGCTGTTCCAGGTAACGGTAGGGATCGGACACCGCCTCACCGTGGATCTGCTCCACCAAGGGCACCACCTTGCTGGCCGGCGGCGGGGGTGGGGTCGATATTGAGGTGCTTTGACAGCCGATAAGAGCAATTGAAGCAGCGCCGAACAGCGCGAGGGTACTGCGTTTCATCCACGTCTCCCTATGGATGTTGAATAGGTTGACAGCACTTTACCCAGCGGGCCACCGCAGACGCAAGCGAAGGGACCGGATGGGACAAGACACTCCGTACAGCATTTCTCAATACAAAAAAAGATTACTTATTGTGCAAACGGAATGTAACAATGGCGCAAAATCACCATGACTGCCCTACACCCCGCGCCAGCGAACAACCTAGAGCTATTATTCGCCAGCAAGCCAGAATAGCCACAACGCCGTGCAAGGATAAGTTTTTCTAATCCTACTTCAGAATTTTTCTCGGTTGAGACAAGCCGGGCAGGTTCCTAGAATAGCACCTGTTTTCGGAGCAACGGATGCCCAGCATCAGTGAATTCCGACGCGGCGGGTCATGAGCAATCCCGACGCGTTCCCTGGTTCTTTTGCTTAACTTCCTTCTTAGATTGTTGATTAGATTCAATCTGACCCGCTGAATTTCGGCGGGTTTTTTTTTGCCTTTTTGAAACTGACCCAGCTCAAGACGCAGGCCCCCAGGCAACAAAAAACGCCTCCCGAGGGAGGCGTTGTTAAGCCGTTAGCCGTGGCTAGCGAAAAAAGACCTGGAAGCCAAACAGCACACCGGCCATGACACAGGCAAAGGTGACTGGATAAAGCAGGTAACCATCGGAGGCCCGGCGGGCTCGGAAAAAGCAGAGCTTTACCAGCAGCGCGTTGTAAAGCAGCAGCATGACGCATACCACTATGCCGTAGCTGAAGCTTAATCGCTCCAGAAAATACCATCCCAGGGCCAGCAACACCCAATCGATGACGATAAGGTAGAGAAAGTACTTCTGCAGCCGGTCGGGTCCGTGTCGAGTAAAGTCGGTCATAGTGCGTCCTGCTAAGCTCCTTTCAGGCGACTGATCTCGGCAAACAGCGCCACCAGTTGGGCGGTGTCTTCGTAACGCCAGCGTACCCCGTAAAAGCGCAGTGCCCCTTGGATGGGCTGTTCGCGCAGTACCTCGCAATCGATACGAAAGCCATTCAGCTCAAGAATTAAGGTTTCATTCAATGGCAACTGGGATGCGGTGATAAAGCCCGCGCCCCCCTTGCTGACGTCCTTAAGGGAAGCCAGGGCGATCTCCTTATCGCGCCAGAATCCTCGCTTGGAGATCCGCACTGATACCCCGTCACACGCCAGGGTCAGTGGGGTTTCCGGGTCATCCCTCAAGGTGAAGCGGGTGTGTTCCCGCCGGTTGTCGTCTTGTTGTTCTTCAAACATCATTACTCGTCGCCCAGGTAACGTCCTCTGGGTTGATTGCGCTGAGCGGCCTCTGCCGCTTCCGGCACCGCCTGCCCGGTTTGGCTGCCGAACAGGTTACGCAGCTCCTGCTGGGCCGCTTCGGTCAGCACCATCAACTCGATGCGTCGGTTAGCGGAGGAGCGCGGATCATCGGTCACCAGCGGGACCTGATCCGCCATTCCAACTACTTGAATAAACTGGCCTAAACCGACGCCACCATACTGTAGCGCCCGTCGTGCTTCCAGCGCACGTTGGCTGGAAAGCTCCCAGTTGGTGGTGTTTTGACTGCGGAAGGTGGTGGAGTCGGTGTGGCCGGAGACCATCAGCGGGTTTTCCACCCGCGACAGTACCGGGGCCAGGGCCAGCAGCAGATCCTCAAAGTAGGGGGTCATGCGCGCACTGCCACGGGCAAACATGAACTGCTTGAGGTTGTCGCGGATCAGGATCTTCAGCCCCTGGGGCACCACCTCGATGGTGACGTTGTCCGCCAGATCGGCGCCGGCGATGGCGTCTTCCACCAGCTCACCGAGCACCGCCAATTGGGCCTGGCTCTGGAACGAGCCGGGCACCAGGCTATCGAGGTAATCCCCCTGCCCTGCCGCCGCGCCACGCTCACCTCGTGGGATGTGGTTAACGGTGGCCGGGCCGGCATGGCCACTGCCGGTGCCGCGGGAGGGTGAAACCGAGTCGACCAGCACGGTGGAGCCTTCCAGATCGATGATGTGGGGCCGGCTGCTGTCATGGATGGAGCCATCCTTGCCTTCCAGGATGTTCTCACCGTGCAGGGCGTTGACGATGGCCGCCCGCTCCTGCTGATCCGCCACCTGGACCAACCACAACACCAGAAACAGCGCCATCATCGCCAAGGCGAAGTCGGCGAAGGCTACCTTCCAGGCGCCCCCCGCCTTGGGCTGTACCTTGGCCCCGCGCTTGATCTGGATGATAACGGGTTCGCCAGCCATTAGCGCTGCTCCTCACTGACGAAACGCTCAAGCTCAAAGAAGGAGGGACGGTTCTCTTCCTGGATCATGCGGCGACCGCCATCCAGCGCCAGCAACGGCGTTTTGCCGGCCAACTGAGCGGCGATGATCGCCTTGGCACAGTGCAGCTGGGCCATCTTCTGGTCTACCTGGTGATGCAAGGCGGAGCTGAGCGGCTCCAGGATGCAGTAACAGGAGAACACCCCCATAAAGGTCCCCACCAGGGCCGCCGCCACGTGGTAACCGATCATGGTCAGCGGGCCGTCAATGGCACCCATGGTGATGATGATCCCCAGTACCGCCGCCAGGATGCCGAAGCCAGGCAGGGCCTCACCGGTGCGGTGCAGGGAGTTGGCGGGACGCATCCGGTCCTCCTGCAGACGGTGGATCTCCTCCTCCATCAGGTGCTGCAGCTCGTGAGGGGTCATCTTGCCCATCGACTGCAGGCGCAGGTTGTCCACCAGGAAGCCCAGCAGCAGCGGCTGACGCAGCACCGCCGGGTAGGTCAAGAACAGCGAGCTCTCGAACGGCTTCTCGATGTGATCATCCAGAACCTTGAGTCCGTGGGTCTGCACCTGCAGCATCAGGCTGTTCATCAGGCCAAACAGCTGCGGATACAGCTCCGGGTCCTCTTTTTCGCGGGCGATCAGCTCACGGGTCTGAGACAGGGTGTCGCGCAACACGCTGCCCGGGTTGCCCAGTACGTGGGCACCCAGGGCTGCACCGATAACGATGACCACTTCTGCCGGTTGCCACAGGGTCGCCAGGTTGCCGTCCGCCAGGACATAGCCACCAAACACGGACGCGATGGCCACCACTAGGCCGAGTATTTTGATCATGATGCTTCCTTAATGCTCAAGGCCCCAGTCCTGGTATACCGCCTTGAGCTGCTTCACCGCCTGCTTGTGCAGCTGGCAGATGCGCGACTCGGTCAGGCCCAGGGTGAGAGCGATCTCTTTGAGATTCAGTTCGTGTTGGTAATAGAGGGAGAGGACGATCTGCTCACGCTTGTTGAGCTGAGCCAGGGCAGACTCCAGGGTTTTCTTCTGGGTGAACTTGGCCACATCACTGCCTTCGTGTTCGAAGTTGTGGCCTGCCCCCAGCATGTCGTCGAGGCTTTGCAGGCTCTCCGCCTGGGAGGCGTAGAGACGCTCGCGGTATTGCTCCAGGCTCAGCGACAGGGCGTCGGCGGTCTCCTGGTCGGTGGGGACCCGCCCCAGCTCCCGGGTCAAACGACGAACGGTGTCATTAAGCTCATGGGTTTGCTGGCGCAGCTGACGGGGGCGCCAGTCCTGCCGGCGCAGCTCATCCAGGATAGCCCCGCGGATCCGCAAGCTGGAGAAAGCGATAAAACCGTTGTCCGGCTCGCCGGGGTAACGGCGCAGCGAGTCCAGCAGCGCCATCAGCCCGATCTGCTCCATGTCCTCCAGTGCCATCACAGCACCGCAGTGACTGCGCAGCTGATTGACGGCCCGCTTGACCAGGGGCAGATACTGGTTCAGATAGTGCGACTCGTCGTGGGCCCTGGCGGCTTTGCTCGAGTCGGATGTCTGGTAGGCCTGCTCTGATTGCAACATAGCGTGCTCCTACTGCACCACCAGACGGGTGAACAGCACCTCGTCCAGCTCTGCGGTATAGCGGTTGGCCGCCAGGGTTTGGCTCAGCGCCTGCTTCACCTCGTTCTGCAGCCCACCCAAGTCACGCAGTTGGGACAGCTCTTCATAGGTCTTATTCGAGAACAGATGCATCAGGGCGTTGCGCACCAGCGGTTCGGCCTCCTCCAGCACCACATCAAAATTGGAGGTGCGGCTCTTCAGCGCCAGTTCCAGCTGAACATAGTGCTGGAACTTGTCGCCGGGTACGCTGATAACGAAGCGCTCCAGGGTATGGAACTTGGCCTGATCCATGAGGTGGCCCTGGGTCGGTTGCTCCTGCCAGTAATCGGCGGTTTGGGTACCGCCCCAGTAGCTGATGAGGCAGGCCAGGATCAGGACCAGGCTATTGCGAAGGAAAGTGGGTCGAAGGTTGCCATTGGCGTTCATGCTGTTCTCCTGGCTTAAACCCGTGCATCAATGGCAAAGGGTTGTTCTTGTTGTTCTGGTGTCTGGGCAACGTCCATCGCGGCAGCGACCTGTTGGCCTTGGGCCTCGGCTTGCTCACGCTGGTCGCTGTGCTCACCCACGTCCACATCGATGCTGCCACCGTGCTGTTGGGCCAAGTCTTCCCGCAGGCGCTCGGCGTTGTGCTGCAGGGCCTCGCGTACGCTGGGGTTGGCGGCATTGAGCTGCACCTGCATTCGGTCCCCATCCATCCGAACGTTAAGCTCGATCTTGCCCAGGTCTGGCGGATCCAGGCGCAGCTCGGCGGTCTTTATCTGCTGGAAGGATTGAAAGCGCAGGTGGTCACTCAGCGGCGCCATCAGTTCACGGGCCCAGTGCTGATTGTTGGCCGGTAGGGCCACCGGGGCCCACTGCATGGTGGGGCGAGCATTGCTGGCTTGATTGGCCGGGTTGGCGGCATTGGGAGCCAGCTCTGCGACGGCCACATCCAGTGGTGCAGCGCTGGTCAGACTGGTGGGCAGGGTCAGCGGGGCCTGGCCGGCTTTGGGCAGTGTCGTCATCAGCGCCCGATCCAGGTTCAGCGGTCGCTCAACCCGAGCACTGCGCTCCTCCATCATCGGATGGGCTTCCAGCTTCCGGGCGTCCATCGAAGTGGGCAGACGTTCGGTCAGGGCCTGACTGCCGTCGACCGGGCGTCCCTCTCGCACTTGCTCGGCTTTGGCCAGGCGGCTCAGTGCGCCGGCTTCTGTCGCCGGCACCACAGCTTCACCGCGGCCGCGCACCGGCTGTTCCGGGTCCGCCAGGCGCTGCAGCTCGGCCAGTCGGCCCGCGGTGGGCTTGGCCTCGCCCTCTTCCGCCTCTTCGGCACCCTGCTCCAACCGGGCCAGGGCCTGCATCTCTTCCTCGCTCAGCGGCGGCTGGAACACCTGGCCGAAGCCACGGGCCCCCTCAGCCCCTTCAGCACTTTGACGATGACCGCCAAAGCCTTCAGGGCTGCTCGGCTGAGCAAGCAGGTTTGCTATCATCATCCACGTTCTCCGCTGGCTACGGTCAGCTCGTAGGCACTCAGGCCCTCTTTGGTTTCCCGCATCTCCACCAGTTTCCTTTCCAGTTTCACTCGTTCGGCTTCCACCACCTTGCGCAGGCGGTTGTGGACACGTTCCAGTTGTTGCCTTGCTTGTCGTTCGCTGTCGTCCAGGGGACGACCGGATTGTTCCAATGCCTTGCGCATCGCCAGGTCCAGCTGTGCCAATCGAGGCCAGTCTTTACCCTGGGCCGCGTCGGTCATCGCCTTAGCCAGCTTTTGCCACTGGTGTGCCCGGGCTTGCGCCCCGGCCTCAGGCAAGGTTTTGCCAGCCTTCACGGACATCGGTGATCACCTTAACCACAGGGCCCAGCAGCTGGGCATCGTTCTTCAGGCTGGCTTGAAACAGCTGGCCGGAGCAGTACTCGTACAGACGGTGCAGGTTATTGGCTACCTCGCCGCCCTGCTCCAGATCCAGCGCACTGTCCAGGCCATGGATGATGTCGATGCACTTACCGATGCTGGCCCCTTTTTCCTCGAGCCGTTTGGCATTGAGGTGGCCCTCGGCCCGGGCGAGCTCCTCCAGCAAACCGTCGAGCAGCATCCGCACCAACTCGTGCTGGTTGGCGGCCGCCGCTCGGGCATTCACATTGGTGTGCTTGTAAGCGTCAAAAGGGTTGTTATCGGTAAGCATGTTGGTCTCTTTGCTGCTTCGGAGTTAGTAGAAGAACATGCTGGACTGCTGCATCTGCAGGGTCAGCTGTTCAACTCGAACAAATTGGGCCAGGTAACGGTTGTAGGCCTGCTCCATGCGCATATCGTGCTGCTCCACCCGGTCTTCCACCCGGCGGATGTTGCTGTCCATGGAGTCCTGGCGGTTTTTCAGGTAGCCATCGTTGTCGATGAGTGACGCCATGGTGTTGTCGAGGCGATCGAACAGGCCGTTCTCTTCGGTGAAGAAGTCCTGCACCTTGGAGCCGTGGGTATCCAGGGCGGAGTGCAGTTTGTCTTCATCCAGGGTCAACTTGCCGTTGCGATCCACCTCGATGCCCAGGTCATACAGGCGCAGGCTGTCGGAGGACTCGCCGTAGAGTTCGTTGCGCATCTTCTGGGAAAGGGCACGCAGGGCCGGGTCGCCGTTGAGGACACCCACCTCGTCTTCACCGGGCTTGGGAACCGAGTTGTCTTTGTCCTCGTCGTCATCGTCGTCATCGTCACCGCCGGTGTCGATCGCCTTGCCAAAGGTGTAGTGACCCAGCTCGTCGATCAGGCGGTTGTACTCGTCGATGAAGGACTGCACCGACTCGGTGATCCCCTCTTTGTCCTGGCCGACGGTAACCCGCAGCGGCTCATTGGCCGGGGTGGTCTGCTTCAGCTCGATGGTGAGGCCATCGATGACGTTGTCCAGGGTGTTGGAGGCGGATTCGATCACCAGCGGGTTGGCACCATCCCCCATGTGAACGATGGCGTTCTTTGCTTCCGACAGCACCTGGCCGGTCAGCGGGTCACCAGGACGGTCGATCACCATCTGGTTTTCCTCACCGGTTTCATCGGAGGTCAAGACCAGCTTGACGTCGCCGTCGGTGCGCACCAGGGTTGCCTGTACACCGGGGTTCTCATCGGAGTCATTGATGTAATCGCGCAGCTCTTCCATGCTGCCGATCTCATCCATCTTGATGACCATGGTCTCGCCACCGACGTCGATGGTGAAATCGGAGCCGTTACCGGTGAAATCAAACTCACTGGCGGAGAAGGCCATCTGGTGGGCCTGGGCCAGCTGTTTAACGTGGAAGGTGTAATCCCCGGCCGCGGCGCTGGAGTCGGCGGTGATGTTGGCGATGTCCTCGTTGGAGATGGTTACCCCCATCTTGGCGAAGTCATCATCGGCAATCCGGCCCATGCTGGAGCTGAAGCTGTTCAGACGGCTTTCGACCGCCTTGTAGGCGGCCAACTGGGCCTCATACTGGGCCTTCTGAATGCTGTACAGCTGATCTTTGGACGCACGCTCGGCCTGAACCAACATGGACGCCATCTGGGCAGGATTAATACCTGAACTCATCATCGCTAAAATCTCCTCACTACTGCGCCAAGAATGCAATTGGTGTGCCAGCGAAAAAACCACTTTTATATCTTATGGTTAAGCTCTACTGGGCGATAAATTTGCCCTGTGAGCTTCCGCTGTGCCGTACCGGGGGAAGCAAAATTTCCCGTGCTTTCCTGGCCTGATAATTCACAACAACTGCCAGATTAGGGCGGCGTGGAAGAGGGGAAACTTAAGCGGAATGAATTGCTTGCTCAGCAATCCACCGCCTCGGTCAATGCGCTTAAGGTGGGTGTGGTCTGGGTCAGCAGAAATTCGGCAAACTGGAAGTCCAGCAGGGTATCAATGTCCACCGAAGCTCGATTGTCCATCACCAGGGCATGGCTGCCGGGACCGTAGAGGCTGGACAGGGGCAAGGTGCGCTCAAACAGGTATATCGCCCCGTTCAGGCGAAACCAAGGACCCAGGTCCTGGCTGCGCTGCTGGGCGTTTCGGCTGAGAAAGCCATCCAGGCTGGCATCCGGCCCCAACTGGTTGCTCCACTGGGGCGGGTGCTCACAGGGGGTCACCGACACCACCGCTCGGGCCTGATGACGTTGCATCTGCTCCCAGGCTGCGTCGATATGCTCGGCACCTCGCAACGGCGAGGTGGGTTGCAACAGGGCAACATGGCTGATGCCCGGCGTCGCCCAATGGCTCAGGGCATGGGCCACCACCTCGGCGCTGCCCGCCTCATCGCTGGCCAGCTTCGCCGGACGCAGTCCCGGCACCTCGGCGCCGTATTGGCGTGCCACCTGGGCTATCTGCGGGCAGTCGGTGGAGACCACCACCTGATCGATACAGGCGGCAGCCCGCGCCGCTTCAATGGTGTGGGCAATCATCGGCTTGCCTGCCAAAGGCCGCAGGTTCTTGCCGGGTAACCGTTTACTGCCACCGCGAGCAGGGATCAGCGCCATCACGCCACCCATGCAAACAACCCCTTGATGTCCCGTTGAGCCCGCTCGAAGTCCGCCATCTGGCCGATGTCGAGCCAATAGTCATGCAGGGTGTAGGTGCTCACCTCTTCGCCCTGCTCCAGTCGCTGCTCCAGCAAGGTCGGCATATCGACCCTTTGCCCCTTCACCACGCTGCGCACCAGCGCGTCACTGAGCACGTAGATCCCGGCGTTGACCTGGTAGCGTTCCACCGGCTTCTCCTGCATCTCCACCACGTTGCCCTTGCGGCTGTTGATCACGCCGTAGGGGATCTGGTACTCGAACTCCCGGACGCACAGGGTGGCATCCGCCCCCACCGCGTTGTGATGCTCCACCAGCTTGTCGAACTTGAGATTGGTGAGGATGTCGCCATTGATCATCACCACCGGTAGAGCGGGTCGCTCCTCCGGCAGCAGAGCCAGGGCACCGCCAGTGCCCAGTGGTGCCTGCTCATGGACGTAGGTGATGGATACCCCCCACTGGCTGCCATCGCCAAAGTGCGACTGGATCACCTCCGGTAGGTAATGGGTGGAGATATAGAAGTTGGTAAAACCCCGCTCGATAAAGCTGCGCAGCAAGGTCTCCAACAAGGGGCGGTCCCCCACCTTGAGCATGGGCTTGGGGCAGTGTTCGGTCAGTGGTCGCAGCCGTGTGCCAAAGCCACCGGCCATGATAAACACCGGATTGCCATAGTGGGGCTGCTCCAGCAGCTCATGCAGGGCGTGTACGCCCAACAGGATCCCCTCCTCGACGATGGGCAGGGCAAGTAACCACTTCTGTTCCATCAATCGCACCGCCTGCTCACGGCTGCAATCGGCACTGACGGTGACCGGCTGGCGGTGGACTACCTCGTCAATGGCGCACTCCAGGGTCATGCCAGCCAGCAGGCCCCGCCGTATATCGCCATCGGAAACCGTGCCAATCAAGCGCCCCTGGGTGGCCACCAGGGCCATGCGGATGGCTCCCTGGTCGATCACCTTGAGGGCCTGGCGCAATGTTGCACCCGGTGCCAGCACCAGGTTTTGCCAGGTTCTAACCATGGCCACCTCCGGTCATGTTCAAGCTCCATCTTGTTTGAGCGGCCAGGTCCTGTTTCAGCAAACTGGCAGCGCCAACGATCGCCTCCGAACCGATAGTGAGGCCCTGGATCACCGTGGCATTGGCACCGACAAAGGCGCCCTCACCGATCTGCACCTGGCCACACAGGCGGGCCCCTGGTGCGATATGCACATGGGCCGCCAGACGGCAGTCGTGATCGACACTGGCGGCGGTGTTGATCAGGCTGTTGGCTCCGATCTCAGCGCCGGCCTGGACAATGGCGCCACTGAGCACCTGGCTGCCCGGTGCCAGGCGAGCAAAGCGGGAGACCCGCGCACTGTCACACACCAGGGTGGCAAAGCCATATCCCAGTGCGCTGAAGCGCTCGAACACCCGCTGGCGCAGACTGTCCCCGGGTAGCATGCCGATGCCGTTGACCAGCTCAACCTGTTGCGGCGTCCACTGCTGTTGCAGCTGCGCTTCGCTGAGCAGCGGCAGGGCTGCCAGCGCTTCACGCCCGGCGGGACGCTCCGGTGCCACCAGCGCCAGCGGGGCGCGCCCCTGCTCCGTCAGCAGGTCCACCAGCACCGCGGCATGGCCGCCGGCTCCAAGCACAACGACGGGCTTACTCATCGATCAGCTCCCCCACCCGGTAAGCACGGCGGGCCGGCTGCCCCAGCAGTGCCCAGTAATGGCTCGGTGACATGCCGGTGCCGGGGCGCTTGCAGCAGAGATCCGCCGTAGTGAAGCGCTGACCAACCTCCATAGCCCGGGCTGCCACCAGGCTCTTGCGGGCGATGGGGCGATTGGGCAGCTCCGACGCTGTCGGCGCCTTAACCCGGCTACCCAGCGCCAGTGAGACCGCCCGCACCGCAGTGACCATCTCAGTCAGGGCATCCGGTTCCAGCGAGGCTTTGTGATCCGGCCCCTCCATCTGACAATCCAGGGTAAAGTGCTTCTCGATCACCACGGCGCCACGGGCAGCGGCGGCCACCGGAACGGTGATGCCGGCGCTGTGATCCGAGTACCCCACCGGCAGGTCAAAGGCGCAGGCCAAGGTGTCCATGGCGCGCAGGTTGATCTCCGCCATCGGCGCTGGATATTCGGTGGTGCAGTGCAGCAGCGTCACCTTCTGCTGCAGGGCGCGCTGCCCCTCGGTGCTGACAAAGGCCTGTTGAAAGGCCTCCAAGCTCGGCTCGCTGTCGGCGGAGGTGACCAAACCAAAGGCGATCACCGACAGCGCCGCCTCCACCTCTGCCAGGGTGGCCATGCCGGTGGAGACGATCAGATCGCAACCGGTGCGTGCGTGCTCCAGCACAAAAGGCAGGTTGGTCAACTCGCCGGAGGGCAACTTGAGGGTTTTCAGGCCGAGATCGCCCACCAGAAAGCGCAGGCTGTCGCTGTCAAAGGCGGTACTGAGAAACTCGATACCCCGTTTTTCGCAGTGGGCCACCAGCGCCTTATGGGTGGGGAAGTCCAGCTCAAGCCGGCTGAGCATCGCCAGCTGCGACTCGCTTACGCCGGTATTGCGGCTCTGGTACTGCGCTTGCTGAGCCTCAGCGGTGACCAGTTCACTGGCCTTAAAGGTTTGAAACTTCACCACGTCGGCACCCGCTGCATGGGCGGCATCCACCAAGGCAAAGGCCAGCTCTGCACTGCCGTTGTGGTTCACGCCGGCCTCGGCGATGATCCGGGTCATGCGCTCTCCTTCTGGGGCAAGTCGTAGAATTCGGAGGCCGGCTTGGCCGGCATGGATTTGAGCAGTTCGACCACCTGTCCACTGGCGTCACCGCCGCCGTAGGGCAGATAGCGAGCCCGTTGCCCCGACTCACGCCAGGCCAGGGCTTGTGCCATCGCTTGGGCAATGGCGGTGCGATTGGCGGCGCAATGAAACACACTGTCGGCGGCCAGGCGCCCAAGCTGGCGCTGGCCAATGTTGACGGTGGGGCGCGCCAACGCGGGCACTTCGATCAGGCCACTGGAGGAGTTGCCGATCACCATCTCCGCCTCGGCGACGGCGCTGAGGTAGCGCTTCTGACCCAGCGAAGGGATCGCCAGCACCCGCTCTGGCCTTTGTTGGGCATAGGCCTCCAGGGCGGGGATCAGGCTGCGCCCCTGCTCGTCGGCATTGGGGTAGGTCAGGATCACCTTAAGCTCGGGGTAATCATCCAGTGCCGCCAGCATGGCCTCAAAGCTGGCCTTGGCGGGCTCATCCGCCAGTGTCACGGGATGGTAGGTAGCCACCACAAAGGGGCCGGAGAGATCCCAGTTGAGCGAGCGGGACAACGCGTGGCGGTCCATCCGGCTGGACCGGGTCAGGTGATCCAAGCCGATGGCACCGACATTGAACACCCGTTGGGGCGACTCCCCCATCTGGATCACCCGCTGCCGATAGGGCTCAGCAGCGGTGCAGTGCAGGGTACTGAGCTTGGTGATGGCGTGCCGCATGGCGTCATCGTTGGCGCCCTCACTGATCTCGCCGCCATGCAGATGCAGCACCGGCACCGACAGCAGCAAAGCAGCTTGAGCGGCGGCCAATGCCTCATACCGATCCCCCAGGATCACCAGGACATCGGGCTGCAGCTTTGCCAACGCCTCGGCCACCCCGGTCACCGCGCGGCCCATGCTTGCGGCAATGGCCACCGGAGTGTCCAGCTCGGAAAGGATCGGTACCTGGGCATCAACACCAAAGCCATCGTCCAGGATCCCTTGCAGGGTGTAGCCCAGCTCTTCACTCAGGTGAGAGCCACTGACCACTAGTTGCAATCGCAACGCTGGGTCGGCCTCTATGTCTTTGAGCAACCAGTAGAGCAGGCCGTAATCGGCCCGGGTACCGGTGAAGACCGCCACGGTTTTAGTCATGCTCGCCCCCGGTCCGGGTTGCTTGCACCAGCGCTGAGCTGGGCAGGTTGACCACCCGCGCCTCGGCCCATTCGGCGTTGGGCAGCGGGCCACGCTGGGCACTTTGGTACATCGGCAGTCGATGCATCAGCTGCCACACCGGTCGGGTCATCACCCCTGCGGCGTTGGTCTGCTCCAACAGCTGATCCCGCGCAGCGCGATCCGGGCAGATCACCCCATTGAGCCAGAAATTTGAGTGGGCGTAGTCCGGCTCATCGATGAAGCGGTAATCGGAACCGGCAAAGAACTGGCGATACTGCTCCGCCACCTGCCGCTTGCTGTGCAGCAGTCGGTCAAGCTGCTCCATCTGGCCGCAGCCCAGGGCCGCGTTGAGGTTGGGCATACGGTAGTTGAAGCCCGCTTCGTCATGCAGATACTCGAAGGCGTGGGGCAGCTTGGCGGTGGTGGTGAGGTGTTTGGCACGGGCCCCCAGGGTCGAGCTCTGGCACAGCACCATGCCGCCCCCGCCGGTGGTGATCACCTTGTTGCCATTGAAGCTCAGCGCGGCGGTCAGGCCGATGCTGCCGGCGGGCCGCCCCCGGTAGAGTGAACCCAGGGCTTCTGCCGCATCCTCCACCAACGCCAGGTTCCAGCGCTTGGCCACGGCGCTAAGTTCGGTCAGCTGCACCGGATGGCCAAAGGAGTGCATCGGCAGGATGGCGCGGATCGGCGCCTTGCTGGCCCGGTGACGGCACTGCCCTTCCCCGTCCAACTCCGCTTGTTCGCACAGCCAGGCCTCGGTCGCCTCGGGGCAAAGACCTAAGCTGACCGGGCTGACATCCAGCAACACCGGTTCCGCGCCCATATGCTTCAACGCATTGCAGGTGGCCACGAAGGTCAGTGCCTGGGTCAACACCAGGTCACCGGCCTGGACGCCAGCCAGGTGCAGCGCGGTATGCAGCGCCGCGGTACCATTAACCGTGGCCACCGCGGCCCCGGCACCGGTGGCCTTGATGATCTGCTGCTCAAACCGATCGACGTAAGCGCCAACGCTGGAGACAAAGGTGCTGTCCAAGGTGTCGTTGACGTAGGCGCGTTCGGCTCCGTCAAAGCGGGGGGCATGCAGGGGGATAAATTCGTCGGTGCGGTAGATCTCCCGCACCTTGTGGATCAGTCGCTGCTCCATCGACTACATCTTCCCATCCAGGTACTTGCCATTGTCCTCATGACCAAACTCCGGCAACAGCTGGCGGAACAGGCTGACCATCTGGGGCTTGTCCCACTGGCGTCGGTGCTGCATCAACAGGACTTGCGCCTCGAAACTGTCCAGCTGTCGACCATCAAACTGAGGTTCATTCTGGATCACCCCAAGTTGGGCAAAGCGTTCCATGTCCAGGGTTTCGGTGCCGGTATAAAACTCCTCGAACGGCTTCTCCCCTGTGGTGTCGCTGCCGGTGAACAGGCAGGGCCAGCAGAGGTTGCCCGGCGCCATCCCTGCGGCACGTTCACGCGCCTGCTGCTCCGAGTCACACAGCCAGGGGGTGTAACCCCGTTGTGTCAGGTAGCGCTGAGCGATATCGGCAAAGGAGACCAGGTGCTGTTCGCTGTCGAGCTTGGGAAAGAAGATGTCACGGTTCTCCCCCAGCAGGCAGGACATCAGGCAAAGCTCTCCCGCTTCCTGGGGGGTGACGAAGTAGCGGGTGATGTCATTAGGGGCGACGATGGGCTGGCGCTTCTCCAGACGCTGGTTAAATCCATGCAGCAGGGAACCGTCGGAGAAGGCGACGTTAGCAAAGCGCGCAGTGGAGATCTCGATCTCCAGGCTTCGTCGCATCAGGAACATCTCCATGATCCGCTTGGAAGCCCCCATCATGTTGACCGGGTTGGCCGCCTTATCGGTGGAAACGCAGAAGTACTTCTTCACCCCCGCCTTGATGGATTGGGCCAGGGTCTTATCGGTGTTGAGGATGTTGACCTCAACCATCCGCATCAGGGTGTAGGGGTCTTTCTCACTGCGGACATGCTTCAGCGCCGACAGATTGAGGACGTAATCGTACTGGCCATCGGCCTCGATAAAGGCGTCGTACTGCCAACTGCCGATATCAAGCGCAAAGGTCTGGAAGTCGCCATCGATGTAACCAAAGCCGCTGCGGATATCCCGCACCAGCTCCACCAGGTTGTTCTCGCTGATATCCACCACGTGCAGCTTTTGCGGCTGGCGCTTGAAGATCTCCTTGGTCACCGCCTGGCCGATGGACCCGGCACCGCCAAGTACCAGGAAGCGGCTGCCGCGGACCTTGTCCTGCAGCTGCGCATCCCAGTGTTGAATGTCCTGGTCAAGCAGAGGGGTCGAGCGACCGATAAGGTCGAGCATGGCGTGCATCTGTGTCTCGCAAAGGGCCCCGACGGGCCCGTTCTGTCTATGTCTGTTTGGGGCAACCGCTCAGATGGCGGGGGTTAGCTGAACAGCTCCACCAACTCGTACTCGAAGTAATCCGCCAGGCCGAGGTAGTCACTGCGCTCCATACAGGCGCTCAGCTCTGGAAACAGCAGCTTGGCCTGCTCCAGCCTCTCCACTTCCAGCTTGGGAAACTGCTTAACGATGTGGGGCATCAGCTCCTTGATCTCAGCGTTGGCCGCCAGGGTCTGGCCAGTGCGCAGTTGGCCTGCCACCCGCTTGAGCTCTTTCAATAACTGGTGGCGTTTCATGCGACCTCCTCCAGGGACACGGTGCCCTTAATCAGGGCACCAATGGTGCCGGTGTTGATAAAGCGCACCTGGGGACGGTTAGCGATGTAGCTCTCCATAAAGTAGAGCGCCCGGGCAAAGGGCCCTTCGGTGGGCAGACGCTCACCGTTTTGACCCAGTACGGTAAAGGTGGCGTTCTTGTGGTATGCGTTCAGCTCGCCCTCTTCATAGCCGGTATGGGTTCGACCATCGACGTAAGCAAAGTCACAGCCGTACAGCTCCACCTCCTCGGCCCCCATCTGCACCGCCAGATCCAGCGCTGAGTGGGTCACTACCCCGCCGTTAACCAGCACGCCGCAATCCGCTTTGCGGGCAAACTTCTTGTACAGCTCGCTGTTGCCGGCCGCCAGGTAGCGCGGGCCGTTCCAGCTCTCCAGCACCTTGGTGTCCAGACGCGGCAAATGCACCAGCGGCACCCCTTGGATACGGTCAGTCTGCAGGTGATGTTCGTTGATGGTGGGGTCAATGGTGACCACGTAATCCGGGGTGATACCGGCATCAAGCAGTGCCTTCAGGCCTGTATCTACGCTGATCAAGGTGGTGCTGGCGCGCTGCTGCTTGATCCGCTCCAGTCCGTACTGCAACGATGGGCCGGCAGCCACCACCATCGCCCGTTTATTGCGACCCGCCAGTTGATGCGCTTCGCTGTCAAACAGGTTGAACAGAGACTTCACCTCGCCCTGCTTCGCTTTCAGATGCTCGCGGAAACGTGCCTCAATGGCCGCATCGCCGACCTTGTGCAGCTGGTTGATGTAATCGATGTTGAGATGACCGTGCAGCTGGTTGCAGGCATCTTCAAAGCGCTCATCCGCCAGCATCAGCTCCGAGGTGATCGCCGCTAGGGGCTTAGCCAGGCGCACGTTATCGCCGTAGCGCAGCTGGGTGCGCTCATCCGCCAACCAGGGCAGCTGATCGGAGTTGGCCAGCACGTAGTTAAACAGGCCGGGGTTGAGGATCAGCACATCCAGGGTTTCAAGTCCATCACGGCGCAATAGCAGCTGCTGCAGATCCCCCAGGCCGGTACCACACACCATGGCGTAAGGCGCGCCTTTAGGCACACTATGGGCCTGCTTGGTGGCCTCGGCGATGCGGTTATGACGGCTGGTCAACTGTACGCCACGTTGGGCTACGGTCACCTGCAGCCCCTGTACCAGGGTGATCTCGGCACTGATATCCGGTTCGGAGGCCAAACGCTCGGCCACCTCGGGCCAACGGCGGCGGATAACCGTCAGGTTGGCATCAAGAAATTGGGTCATCGCTATTCACTTCTTCGTTAGTGGGCCGGGCGGATGCAGCCGTCCGTGCCATCTCTGAAACCAGGCGCAATCAGCAGGATCGCCTTATTGCTTTGCCGCCAGCTCTGCAAACAGCGTGCCACTGGCTTAATCGTCCGGTTTTTCCGCGCTGTGAGGGTAAAACCGCAGCGCCGTACGCGACACTCTTGCCAGCAGGCGTCATTGTGGGGAAACGCTACTTCCGCCCCTTTTCCGCCTCAGTGAAACAGCCATAAAAAAAGGGAGCCGATGGCTCCCCTTCTCCTTTTCCAGGTCTGGCTTACAGCAGGCCCATCACCAGGCCGCCCATCTGGTTGGACTGGGCCAGGATGTTGGTGCCGGCCTGAACCAGCAGTTGATTCTTGGTCATGTTGGCGGTTTCAATGGCAAAGTCCGCGTCCATAATGCGACCCTTGGCCGCCTCGGTGTTTTCTACGATGTTGGTCAGGTTGTTGATGGTGTGATCAACCCGGTTGATGTTGGCACCGAAGGTGGCGCGAGCACCGTTGACGGTATCCAGCATCGCCATGGCGTCGCTGATCGCCTGATCGATATCGGCACCGGCGGAGCTGCCGATATCACCCCCCAGAGACAGGCTGGAGATCCCATCCACGCCCACGGTCAGTTTGTCGTTCGGATCGGTAGAAGCACCGATCTGGAAGGTGACACCGGTGGCGGCGCCGGAGCTTTCAAACGCATCGAACACGTTGCGGCCAGCGAATTCGGTGGTGGAGATGATGCGATCGATCTCGGTAGACAGTTCCTGGAACTCGGCGTTCAGGGCATCCAGTTCGGCAGAGCCGTTGGTGCCGTTGGCGGCCTGGGTAGCCAGGTCTTTCATGCGGTAGGAGATGTTGGTGATCTCATCCAGGGCACCCTCAGCCACCTGCATCATACCGATGGCGTCTTGACCGTTGCGCATCGCAACCTGCATGCCACGGGAGTTGGCCTCCATACGGTTGGCGATCTGCAGGCCAGCGGCGTCGTCTTTGGCGGAGTTAATGCGCAAGCCGGTGGACAGACGCTCCATGGCGACGCCCATGGCGGAGTTGGAACGGCCCAGGGAGTTTTGCGCAACCAGGGAGTTGTAGTTGGTTTGGATAGACAGCATGGTGTTCTCCACTTATCCAGTGTGTTTATGTACCAACCCCACAGACGACAAGGTTTTGCTCGGCCTTAAACATAAAGCGTCAATTTCACCGCGAATGCCGTTTTCCTGACCATTACCTCCACCCCGGAATCCTTTGCTTGGGTGTTTACTGTTCAAGCTGGCTGTATTTTCTGCTGCAGCGTTTTTATAGCCAAAAACAAAAAAGGGAGCCCGAAGGCTCCCTTTACGGTCAGCTTCAACCGACTTACAGCAAACCCATTACCAGGCCGCCCATCTGGTTGGACTGGGCCAGGATGTTGGTGCCGGCCTGAACCAGCAGCTGGTTCTTGGTCATGTTGGCGGTTTCGATAGCGAAATCGGTATCCATGATACGACCCTTGGCCGCTTCGGTGTTCTCAACGATGTTGGACAGGTTGTTGATGGTGTGTTCAACACGGTTGATGTTGGCACCGAAGGTGGCGCGGTGGCCGTTAACTTCGTCCAGCAGACCCATGGCTGCATCGATAGCGTTATCGATTGCAGTGGCGTCGGAGGTCAGGTTGTGACCGCTCATGCTGATGCCGGAAATGCCGTTCATACCCACGGTCAGCTTGTCGCCGGCGTTGGTGGAGGCACCAATCTGGAAGGTCACACCGCTGCCACCACCAGAAGTTTCGAACGCCTGGAACACGTTACGGCCAGCGAACTCGGTAGTATCAATGATACGGTCGATTTCAGAGGACAGCTCCTGGAACTCGGCGTCCAGAGCGGCCAGCTCAGCGGTACCGTTGGTGCCGTTAGCAGCCTGGGTAGCCAGGTCCTTCATGCGGTAGGCGATGTTGGTGATCTCATCCAGGGCACCTTCAGCAACCTGCATCATGCCGATAGCATCTTGACCGTTACGCTGAGCCACCTGCATGCCGCGGGAGTTGGCTTCCATACGGTTGGCGATCTGCAGGCCAGCAGCATCATCCTTGGCGGAGTTGATGCGGAAGCCAGTGGACAGACGCTCCATGGCAACGCCCATGGCGGAGTTGGAACGACCCAGGGAGTTTTGAGCAACCAGGGAGTTGTAGTTAGTTTGGATAGACAGCATGGAAGACTCCATTTATTCCGTTGTTTAGGTTCAATAGCTAGAAACGACCCTGTTGGCCAAAGACCTAAAACCCTCTGTCCACTTTTACCAGGCAGCAACACCCCAAAACCACAACCACAACACTTGCAACACCACACAAACAAAAAAGGGAGCCCGAAGGCTCCCATCGCATTGCGTGACAGATAACGTCTTACAGCAGACCCATTACCAGGCCGCCCATCTGGTTGGACTGGGCCAGGATGTTGGTACCGGCCTGAACCAGCAGCTGGTTCTTGGTCATGTTGGCCGTTTCCACTGCAAAGTCGGTGTCCATGATACGACCCTTGGCCGCTTCGGTGTTCTCAACGATGTTGGACAGGTTGTTGATGGTGTGTTCAACGCGGTTGATGTTGGCACCGAAGTTGGCACGGAAGCCGTTAACGGTATCCAGCAGTGCCATGGAGTCACTGATGGCGTTGTCGATGGCACCGGAGGTGCTGATGTCGCCGGTCAGGGACAGAGTGGAGATGCCAGTGGCGCTCACGTTCAGCTTGTCGCCTGCGGCGGTGGTAGCACCAATCTGGAAGGTTACGCCACCTTCGAACGCGGTAAACACGTTGCGGCCGGCGAACTCGGTGGTGCCGATGATACGGTCGATCTCAGAGGACAGCTCCTGGAATTCGGCGTCCAGTGCAGACAGCTCAGCAGAACCGTTGGTGCCGTTAGCAGCCTGGGTCGCCAGGTCCTTCATGCGGTAGGCGATGTTGGTGATCTCATCCAGGGCACCTTCAGCAACCTGCATCATACCGATGGCATCTTGACCGTTGCGCTGGGCTACCTGCATGCCGCGGGAGTTGGCTTCCATGCGGTTAGCAATCTGCAGGCCAGCAGCATCGTCCTTGGCGGAGTTGATGCGGAAACCGGTGGACAGACGCTCCATGGCAACACCCATGGAAGAGTTGGAACGACCCAGGGAGTTTTGCGCTACCAGGGAGTTGTAGTTGGTTTGAATCGACAGCATGGAAATTCCTCCGTTGACGTGCTGTGTTGTCTCTCAATTACCTAAGACGCCCAGAGCGCAACGTCTCTTTAACCACCACACAATCAAACGCAGCAAAAAACACAAACCACCAACAACCAGAACCAAAAGCAGCAAAATGGGCCAAACAAATCAACAAAGGCAATAGAAGAGACCGGGGTTAATCCAGATAACAGTGGTGAGATTAGGCTCCCCCTCATTCCAATAGAGATGACCTGCCACTCAAACCGGTGTTTTGACGGCGTAACAGCTCAGATCACGAGATGAAACTGCTATCTACTCGCCCTACTGTTATTGCTCTAAACCACAATGCCCGAACCACAATGCCCAAAACGACAACGCCCCGCTCAAGGCGGGGCGGTTTAAATCAAGGCCAAAACATCAGACCTTGCGCTGCTGCGCTCCAGTGGGCCGCGCCGGCAGCAACCCCATCCCTGTCACCCCTGTTTTAAGCCAACGAGTGAGCAGGCGTTCTCCATAACGGGCAATAAGGTAGGCCACCAACACCTGTAGCGCGATTACTGGCAATGGCAGGAACCAGGCGGGCAACGGCAGTCCCAGGCTCCCCAGTTTCACCAAGGAGGCGATCAGAGTGCTCTCATGGAAGAGATAAAGGGGGTAGCTGACAAACCCGAGCAGTAGCAACACCGGATTTTGCAGCCATTGCTGTACCCGGGGCAGGATCAAGGAGGCCGCAAACAGCGCACTGACCAACACGGCCGCCAAGGCCGGCCCGGCTGACAGGTGCCGGACCATCACCGCACACACTGCGGCAAACAGAACGCCTACGCCGTACCAACGCCAATCCCAGTTTTTGAAAAACAGGTAAAAGGCAGCGCCAGCAGCAAACCAACCAAAGTGCTTAAAGGAGAGCGCCGTGACGATATCCGCCAGGCCTTGCCATACCGGCGTCGGGTAGTTGTACTCCAGTGACAGCACCACAGTGCCAAACACGTAGGCCAGGGCACAGCCAAACACCACCGCCTTGGCCCCGCGCCAGAAAAACAGCAGCCCGGCAATAACGTAGAACTTGAACTCTACATAGAGTGACCAATACGTCCCCTCGATCTCTCCGACCGGACGGTCCAGGATCGATTGCCACCAACCCGGCTCGATAAAGGTCAGGCCTGGCAACAGATCCACCGCCTGCGGCAGGCCGTTAGGGCGCTCTGCAAACCACTCAGCGGTGAAAAACACCAGCAAAGAGCAGATCAGCATACCGGGAAACAGACGAAGCCAGCGGCGAGAGAAGTATTCAGAGAAGCTTTGGCAGCGTTCCAGGGTCATCAAAATGACAAAACCCGAGATCAAAAAAAACAGCTGGACGCCAACCCAACCGTACTTGAACATGGCCACGTCGGCCAACGACTCGCCGGTCGGCACCATCTCGGCCCACCGGGTGAAGGCGTGGTAAAAAACCACCAGCAGTATGGCCAAACCACGCAATCCATCGAGGTACCCAATCCTGCTACTCATTGCACCCGCCTTGGACGGCATACCATTGCCATCGAAAAAGGTGGAGAAACGTTTGGCCCATTCCCTGTTTCCTGTGTGCAGCGTGCCCTCCTGACCCGCCGAACTGAACCTAGGCAAACCCCGTTACCGCATTGGCTAAGGGTAGACCTCCCCCGCCGCTTCGTGTCAAAAAATCCCCACCCCAAGGTGGAAATCACCAAGCGTCAGCATCTTGCCCACACAATCAACCATTTGCCACTTGCTTTTCGAGAACCTGCTTCAGGCTCTGGCAGTAACCCAGGCGATCTCGGATATCCGTTTCTAGAACAAAGAGAATCTTTTCTCTCCCACTGAGCGAAACCAGAGCAGCTTGACTATATTTGTCCCCAATAGAGCGACCGCCGACCGTATGGCGAGCCGAGAAAGGATGAGGAAGCCGTAACTCCTCTTATGGGAACAGGCTGAATACCTAAGGATGGATCCCCATGGCCACTGCCTATCCAGTGAGTAGTAATGCGAGCCCGCAGCCGGAACGGGACGAAACGCCAATCCCTCTGTGCGTTGACCTCGACGGCACACTGGTCAAATCCGACTTGCTGTTTGAGCAGCTGGTTCGATTGATCCGAAAATCCCCTCTGAGCGTCTTCACACTGCTGTTTATTGTCCTGCGCCGTGGCATCGCCAACGGCAAACGCTGGCTGGCCGAGCACGTTCAGGTGGACATCAGTACCCTGCCCTACCACGCCCCCTTACTGGCCTACCTTGAGCACGAGGCGCAAAAACGCCCCATCTGGCTCTGTACCGGCAGCGATCAGGTGATCGCCCGCCAGATTGCGGACCATATTGGCCTGTTTACCGGGGTACTGGCCTCAGATGGCACCACCAACCGCACCGGCAAACGCAAATCCGATCTGCTTTGTCAGCGTTTTGGTGACGGTGGCTTCGACTATGTGGGCAACGAGGCCCAGGATTTTGAGGTGTGGCCGCAGGCACGCCATGCCCTGGTGGTAAGCCGCTCTGCTCCCTTCCTCGAGCGAGTCAGGGCCCGCTTCGATGTGGTTAAGACCTTTCCGCTACCGCCGCTGCGTCTGGCCGACCTGGTCAAGTCGATCCGGGCCCATCAGTGGACCAAAAATGCGCTGATCCTGCTGCCAATCCTGCTGGCCCATGGCGCGCCCAACCCAACCCTGATCAGCCAATGCTTGCTGGCGTTCTTCAGCTTCAGCCTGATGGCGTCGGCGACTTACATCCTCAACGACCTGGTGGACCTGGAATCAGACCGGCAGAATCACAACAAACGCCACCGCCCCTATGCCTCAGGCCAGATCGCCATCGCCCTGGGGCTGATCCTGATCCCGCTGCTGGGCCTGTCCAGCATCGCCCTGGCGTCCCAGCTGCCGCTGAGCTTCGCCCTGCTGCTGCTGGCCTATACCGTCACCACCCTGCTCTACACCTTCAAGTTCAAAGGCGTCCCTATGCTGGACGTCACCCTGCTCTCTTTGCTCTACACCCTGCGGGTGGTGGTGGGCATGGTATTGGTGGGTGAAGCCTGGTCTTTCTGGCTGCTGGCCTTCTCCCTGTTCTTCTTCTTCAGCCTGGCCCTGGCCAAACGGGTTACCGAGATCACCAACAAGCTCAAACGCCAACCGGAGGTGCAATCCATCCGTGGCTACCATCCGCGGGATCTGAGCCTGTTGATCAACCTGGGGGGCTGCTCCGGCCTGCTATCAGTGCTGGTGATCGCCATGTACGTCAATGGTGAGAAGGTGCAGGAACTCTATCAGTATCCCCAACTGCTCTGGCTTATCTGCCCCATCATGCTGTTCTGGGTGGCCCGTTTCTGGCTCATCACCATTCGTGGTGGGCTGCATGAGGACCCGATCCTGTTTGCCGTGCGCGACAAGATGAGCCTGGTGATGATGTGCATCTGTATCAGCATTGTGCTGTCCGCTGCTTACGGGGGGAGCCTCTATGCCGTCCTGTTCTGACTATCGCGCCTGGGGCCTGATCCCTGACCGGGATCAGCGGGCTCTGCGCAACCTGGATCCAAAGCAGCTGGAGCAGCATCGCGGTAAGGTACTGCCCTTTGGCCGCGGTCGCAGCTATGGCGACAGCTGTCTGAACTCCGACGGTGCCCTGCTGGACACCCGGGACTGCGACCACCTGATGGCCTTTGATGCTGAGCGGGGTCTGCTGCGCTGCGAAAGCGGCGTCACCTTCGAGGAGCTGGTGCGGCTGTTCCTGCCCAAAGGCTGGTTCCTGCCGGTTACCCCGGGCACCATGGAGATCACCTTAGGTGGCGCTATTGCCAACGATATCCATGGCAAGAACCACCACGGCGGCGGCACCTTCGGCTGCTACCTGACCCAGATTGCCCTTTGGCGCAGTGATGAAGGGGTAGTGATCTGCTCGCCGGACAACCGCACCGAGCTGTTCAATGCCACCATCGGTGGCCTGGGGTTAACCGGCCTCATTCTGTGGGCGGAGTTCCAGATGAAGGCGGTACCCGGTAATGCCATCGAGGTGGAGACCCACCCCTTCCAGACGCTGCAGGAGTTTGTTGAGTTATCCGAACAGGCCAACGACAAGTTTGAATACACCGTGGCCTGGCTGGACTGTTTCTCAGCCCAGAATGGGCAATGCAAAGGTCTGTTCTACCAAGGTAACCACAGCGAAAAGCCGCTGAAGGACATAGCCTCGGGCTGGCGTCCGTCGATTCCCTTTAACCTGCCCGGCTGGCTGCTCAATCGCTGGAGCATCAGCGCCTTTAACGCCCTCTATTACTGGCAGGGACAGCGTAAGCGCCACCAGCTACAGCACTGCATCCCCTTTTTCTACCCACTGGATGGGATCCGCAACTGGAACCGACTTTACGGTAAGCGGGGCTTCTACCAATACCAGTGCGTACTGCCCCTGACGGAACTGGACAAGATGCAATCCCTGCTGGAGCAGCTGGCAGCGGCTGGCACCGGCTCCTTCCTCGGAGTGCTGAAGCTGTTCTCCGATCATCCTTCACCCGGCCAGCTCTCCTTCCCACAACCGGGGATCTGCCTGGCCCTGGATATCCCCAACCGGGGAGAAAAGACCCGCACATTGCTGGACCGACTGGATCAGCAACTGCTCGCCGCCGGTGGCCGGCTCTACCCTGCCAAGGACGCGCGCATGTCCGCCAGCGCCTTCCACCACTTCTACCCCCAGGCCAAGGATTTTGCCAAGCATTGCGACCCCAAGTTCCAGTCTGACTTCTGGGCCCGCGTCAACAGGGAGCCGACGCCATGAACATCGTGATCTTTGGAGCCACCTCGGCGGTGGCCAAGCACCTGGCCAGGCAGCATGCCGAACGGGGTGACCACCTGACCTTGATAGGGCGCAATAGCCAGAAGTTGGGGGTGTTGGCCGCCGACCTGGCGGTACGCGGCGCCGAGGATGTTCGGGTTAGGGTCCAGGACCTGGCCGAGCTGGACGGCTGTGAGCCTTTGATCAACGACCTTTGGCAACAGGGCCCGGAACCGGATGTGGCCTATTTTTTCCAAGGGGTGCTGCCCGACCAGCAAGCGTGCCAGCAGAGCATGGAGACCACCCTGTCCGCGCTGCAGATCAATACCCTGGGGATCATGGCTCTGCTCACCCCCCTGGCTAACCGCTTTGAACAGCGCGGAGCCGGCGCCCTGGTTGTGGTGAGCTCAGTGGCAGGTGATCGCGGCCGGCAAAGCAATTACGTCTACGGCACCTCCAAGGCCGCCCTCAACACCTTCCTGCAAGGCCTGCGCAACCGCTTAAGCAAAAGTGGCGTTCGGGTGCTCACCATTAAACCGGGCTTCATCGATACTCCGATGACCGCCGAGATGAAAAAGGGGCCGCTATGGGCAGAACCACAAACGATCGCCAGCGGGATCCTGAAGAGCCTGGAGCACAACCGCAACGAGGTGTACCTGCCCTGGTTCTGGCAGGGGATCATGACGGTAATCAAGCTGATCCCCGAGCCCCTGTTCAAGCGCATGAGTCTTTAGGGAGAGTCTTAGTGTCTGCATACATTCCGGTGATCCTGTTCACCATCTTTACCAACTTTCTGTCGCAGATCATGCTGAAGAAAGGGATGACCAGTATCGCGCCGGTGGTGCTCTCGCCCGGTGGCGTGCGCTCTTCCGGGGTGGACATCCTGACCAATGGCTACGTCATCGGCGGCCTGATGGTGATGGTGATCAGCATGGCCTCCCACCTCTATGTTCTGTCTAAAGTGGAGTTAAGTTACGCCTACCCCTTCCTCGGCCTATCCTTTGTGCTAACCACCGCCTACGGCTACTGGGTGCTGTCGGAGAGCGTCAACGGCTGGCGGGTGCTGGGGGTGTTGTTGATCTGCAGCGGTGTCGCCATCGTGGCAAAAAGCTAGGGAGAAAGCATTATGAGACACGTGATTCTCGGCGGGGATGGATTCCTCGGCACCGAACTCTGTAAGAAGTTGATCGCCCGCAACCAGACCGTAGTGATCGCCGATCTGAAGCAAACCCCGGAGTCGGAGATCTACCTCAGTCCCCAGGTCAGCTACCAGCCCATCGACGTCACCCGGGCCGAGACCCTGGAGTCGCTGGAGGTGACGCCGGAAGACGTGGTCTACCACTTTGCCGCCCGCTTGCTGGTGCCTATCCTGCCCCGGGCGGAGCGCAAGGATTACTTCTGGCAGGCACTGTACGTCGGCACCAATAACGTACTGGAGTACCTGACCCGTCAGGGCAACCATCGCCTGGTCTACTTCACCACCGACATGGTGTACGGTCACACCAAAGAGAACCCCCGCACCGAAAGCCATCCCCGCGAGCCACTGGGCCCCTACGGCGACGCCAAATACCAGACCGAGCTGCTGTGCGAAGAGTATCGTCGCCGCGGTTTTAACATCACGGTGTTCCGACCTCGCCTGATCATTGGTCCCGGCCGTCTGGGGATCCTGGAGAAACTGTTCAAGCTGATCGACGCCAATCTGCCGGTGCCTACCATCGGCAGTGGCCGCAACCACTACCAGTTCATTTCGGTCAGCGACTGCGCCGAGGCCTGCCTGGCGGCGGTCGATGCAGGCTTCCCCAATGCCTTCTACAATTTAGGTTCCTGTAATCCGCCAACCGTGAACGCACTGTTGAAGGGGCTGATAGATGCTGCAGGAAGTCGGTCGGTGTTGATCCCGACCCCGGCCTTTGCAGTTAAAGGCACTTTGGCACTGATGGATTGGGTGGGCGCGCCGTTGATGGATCCGGAGCAATACCTGATTGCCGATGAGACCTGTGTACTGGACGTCTCCGCGGCCGAGCGAGACTTAGGCTGGGTGCCAAAAGATAACGATGCCGATATGCTTTGGTCCGCTTACCACAGCTACCGCCAGAGCCGGCAACAGGATGTGCCAGTGGAGCAGGCCTGAACAGGCGATCAAGAGACGGGACAATGGAAAAAGGGATCCAGGCGGAAAAGGTCAAGGAGGGGCTGCAGGCTATCGAGCCTGCCCCAACCGTGGCCCGCGGCAGCCAGGCCCGGGCGCAAAGCTGGGGCAGCCTGGGTTTCTGGCTGTGCCTGCCCCTGTTTGCCATCGCCTACACCCAGGCCCCGTTTTTCTCCTCAAATCAGCACCACTACTTCCTTCGCGGCATCGCCCAAAGCGGTGAGGGCTACCTGACCCAGGATTGGCTGGCCAACACCGTTGATACCTCGCCACTGTTTACCGCGCTTATCCAAGTCACCGAGTCGGCCTTTGCTGGCTACTCGGTGCTGGCCTACGCCTTCTACTACATCGTACTCAGCATGGTGTTTCTTTACGCCAGTGTGGGCATCGCCGTACGCACCTGGAAGATGGAGCAGCAAAGCAGTGCCATTTGGGCCCTGGCGCTGGCCCTCACCATTTTGCTGTCTTACCCCTTCGAGATGCTCAGTAAGACGGTGATTGGGATGGACATCGGCTACCACCTTGAAGAGGGGGTCGCCAAACAGTACCTGCTGGATGGGCTGCTTCAGCCCTCCACCTTCGGGGTGTTCCTGCTGCTGTCGGTGTACTTCACCCTGAGCCACAAGTGGGCGGGGGCCGTATTGGCCGGCGCCTTTGCTGCCATCGTTCACCCCAGCTACCTGCTGCCGGCGGCTGTACTCACCCTGTTTTCGATGATCCAGGCCCTGCGCCATACCCGCTCACTGAGCTTCACCTTCTGGCTCGGCACCCTCAGCCTGGTGCTGGTGCTACCCGTGGTGCTCTATAACCTCAGCACCTTCTCCGCCACCTCGGAATCGATAAAAAGCGAAGCCTACCGCATCCTGGTCACCGACCGACTGGCTCACCATGCGATGATCACCACCTGGCTCAACAAGACCGTGGTGATCAAGGTTGGCCTGGTGTGCCTGGCGCTGTACCTGACCCGCCACCGCCCGGTTTGCCTGGTGCTGGCGCTGGGGTTCGGCTGGGCCGTGGTAGGCACCGCCGCCCAGTATGTGACAGGCAGCCACTTCCTCGCCCTGCTGTTCCCCTGGCGTATCTCGGTGGCGCTGGTTCCGCTGGCATCGGTATTGATCATTGGTGCCGCCATCGCCTGGCTGGAACGCAGCCGGGTCTGGGTGCCCCAAGCCGGTCAGGTACTGAAGACCACCGCCATGGTGGCCATGGTCACCCTGCTTTTCAGTGGCACCTATTTCCAGCTGGCCAGGCTCACCGCCCACGAGATGGACGACGTTCAGGGCATCATCAAACACGCTAAATCGATTCGCTCGCCAGGCCAGCTCTACGTGGTGCCAAGACAGGTGGAGGGGCTGCGACTGGGGGCCGGGGTACCGGTGTGGGCAGATTACAAATCCCTGCCCTACAAGGACATCGACGTCATCACCTGGAACACCCGGTTAAAGCAGAGTGAGGCCTTGTATCGCTCCACCCCGGAAAACGCCTGTGACAACCTCAAGCAGGTGTTGGCCACCACCCCGGTGACCCACGTCATCCTGCCTGCGGCGGACAGCTGGCAACAATGCCCGGGCACTGAGCTGTTGTACCAGGACAGCTACTACATGCTGGTGCAGGACAGCAGCAAATCGCTGGGACTGGTGACCGCCAACTGACGCCCTCTCTCAAATCCCGCCTCGAGCGCCTCGCGTTAACACCCGATAGTCTAGGCCCTTCAGCCCCGTCCAATCACCTTTGTCCAATCACCCTTGCCCGTTCAACCCTGCTTAGAGGTCAGCAATGCCTTGCGCTCTGACGAACTAAGGAACGCTGCCTCAACGCCATTGCGCTGCAACTGGCGGATCTGCTCAGCGCTGAGGCCCGCCTTGGGTGCCTGCACCTGGTACTCGTAGCCCAGTTCAATCCCCTCCACCGCAGGATCATCGGTGTTCAGGGTCGCCAGCACACCCGCCTCCAGGAACGCCTTAACCGGATGCTGATCAAGCGAGGCCACGGTACTGGTTTGCAGATTGGAAGTCAGGCAGCTCTCCACCACGATGCGGTGCTTGGCCATGTACTCCAGCAGAGACGGGTCTTCAATGGCCTTCACGCCATGGCCAATACGCTGGGCGCCCAATGCCTCGATGGCATGCCAGACGTTTTGCGCGCCACCGGCCTCGCCGGCGTGCACGGTGATCTGCAGGCCCGCATCCCGGGCCTGGGCAAAGTGAGACTCAAACAGATGGCCCGGTTGACCCAACTCATCGCCGGCCAGGTCCAGCGCCACCAGTCGCTGGCGAAACGCCAGGCAGGCCTCCAGCTCCCGTTGGCAGGCCTCAACCCCAAAGGTGCGGCTGAGGATCCCGATCAGGTTGGCCTTGACCGGCAGGTTGCGCTGGCCACGCTCCACCCCGTCGATCACCGCCTCAATCACCCCTTCCATCGGCAGGCCATGGCTCATTGCCATGTAGTGCGGCGAGAAGCGCAACTCGGCGTAATCGATGCCGGCACGGGCCAAATCTTCCATGTTTTCATAGGCCACCCGGTTCACCGCATCCAGATCCCCCAGCACCTTGATGCCCCAATCCAGCTTGGCCAGGAACTGCATCAGGTCCGGCTCATTGCCGGTGATCTGAACATGGGGGGTTAACCCAACCAGGTCTGCGGCGGGTAGCGCAACATTATGGCGTCGTGCCAGCTCCAGGATCGTTTGTGCCCGAACGTTACCATCGAGATGACGATGGAGGTCCACCAGGGGCAAAGTGGCGTCGATCATGTCTCGCTCCTTGTCGCTGTTGTTGCTCTGATTTGGGGCCGCAAGCATACGCCTAAGTTTCTCAGAGTAAAGGGCTAATAAGTCATTTCACCGACTCATTGGCGGTTCGTTGCTCAGTTGTCCCCTCGGCGATCAGCTGCAGCTCCGCCAGTTCACGATAGAGGGGGTCTTGTTGCAGCAACTGCTGGTGGTTGCCGATGGCACGGATCTGCCCTCGCTCCATCATCACCAGCCGGTCGGCATTAGCCACCGTGGCCAGGCGATGGGCGATGATCAAACAGGTACGCCCCGCCATCAACTGCTCCAGCGCCTGCTGCACCTTAACCTCATTGGCGGCATCCAGCGCCGAGGTGGCCTCATCCAAAAGCAGTACAGGTCGGTCTGCCAGCAGTGCCCGGGCAATGGCGATGCGCTGCTTCTGCCCGCCGGAGAGGCGTACGCCCCGCTCCCCCAGCTCGCTGTCCCAGCCTTGGGGCAACTGATCGATAAACTCACTGACCTGGGCGGCATCGCAGGCGGCGGCTACCTCGGCATCACTGGCTCCGGGCCGGCCGCACCGCACGTTGTCTCGCAGGGTGCCGGCGAAGATCACCGGCTCCTGGGCAACCCAGGCAAACTGCTGACGCCAGACCTTGGGGTCACATAGCGCAGCATCGACGCCGTCCAGCCGCAACTGGCCCTGCTGTGGCAGGTAAAAACGCTTAAGCAGCTGAAACAGCGTGCTCTTTCCTGCACCACTGGGCCCCACCAGTGCCACCCGTTCACCGGGTTCAATCGCCAGGTTAAATTCGCTCAGCACCGGTCGCTTGGGCGCGCTGGGATAGGCAAAGGTGATGGCATCAAAGCTGAGGGCACCACGCAGTGGCTGGGGCAGCGGCACCGGCTGTGCCGGTACCGGGATCTCAGTGCGCTCCGCCATCAGCTCCCGCAGCCGTTCACTGGCCCCGGCGGCTTTCTGGATCTCGCCGATCACCTCGCTGATGGTGGCCACCGCACCGGCCACCAGCACCGCGTAAAACAGGAAGGCGGTCAGCTCGCCGGCGCTGATCCGGCCAGCCATCACATCCAGGGCGCCGGCCCAGCTGACCAGGGTGATGGCACTGACCGACAGGATCATCACCGCCGCAATCAGGCCCGAGCGATAGCGGATACGGCGCTGGGCAGCGCTCATCACCGCCTCAACCCGATCGCCGAAGCGGTCGTTATTCTGGCCTTCCAGGCCATAGGCCTGAACAGTCTGGATCTCGTGCAGGGTCTCGTCGATGTCGGCGCCCATGTCCGCCACCCGGTCCTGGCTGGTGCGGGCCAGCCGACGCACCCGGCGGCCAAAGAAGAAAATGGGGCCCAGCACCACCGGCACCGCCAGCAGTACCCAGGCGGTCAGCTTAACGCTGGTAAAGGCCATCATCAGGATCCCGCCTATCAGGGTCAGGCCGGAGCGCAGTGCCATGGACAGGCTCATCCCCACCACGGTCTGCAACACCGTGGTATCGGCGGTGAAGCGGGAGATCACCTCGCCGGTGCGGCTGGTGTCGTAGAAGGTGGGCGACAGGGTAAGCAAATGTTCGAACACCTGGGTGCGGATATCGGCGCTGACCCGCTCACCCAGCCAGGTCATCAGGTAGAAGCGGAAGAACACCGCGACGCCGCCGACCAGATTGATCCACAAAACCAGGATCATGGCCCGGTTCAGCGCCGCCACCTCACCGCTGAGAAAACCCTGGTCCACCAGCAGGCGTACCCCCTGCCCTAGCAAAAGCCAGGCACCAGAGCCCACCGCCAGGGCGGTTAGGGCGGCCAATACCCGCCAACGATAGGGCCTGAGAAACCCCCACAACCAGGGGATAACCCCTTTTTCCCGTCCCTGCATTCCTCGCCTTTACTGGGCTTCGCGTTTCCCTCCAAGCTGGCGTAAAGACCGGGCAAATGCAAGGCAGAAAAAAGGCGGCCCTAAGGCCGCCTCAGTCTCTACTGGAGGGCTTTAGAAGTTGTAACGCAGCCCCAGCTTGATCTGCCAGGCAGACTCGCTGACGTTGTAGGTGTTCCAGTTATCCGTCTCCAGTCCATCCTGGCCAAAGGGCACGGCGTAGGTGTACTGCTCAGTCTCCACGTCGTAGTCGTAATCCACCAGGATCTTGGAGTTGAAGCTCTGGGTGCGTACCTGACCCCAGTCCTCGTTCAGCAGGTTAAGCACGTTCTTGATGTCCAGATAGGCCAGGAAGCGATGCTCCTTGGCAAAGCCCGGCAGCTCCTGGGTAAAGCGGAAGTCCAGCTGGGAAACCCAGGGCTGGGTACCTGTCCCCTTGGCACCGTAGCCACCGGCATAGCCGGCCAGACCCGCGGCGTTAACCGCCTCCATCAGCGCGTCATAGGTCAGACCGTCGGCGTAAGCCACGGCCGGGTCATCGGCGCCGGTGGGGATGTAGGGCAGGTAGTAGTCGGAATCATCCAGGTCCGGTTGGTCGCCCAGATCGCCATCCCGGAACGCCCCCAGGGTGTAGGTGATAGGCTGACCACTGCGACGCTCCCAGAACAGGTTGAAGGTGGAGGCGTAGCCGTCAACAAACTCGGTCTCGTAGCCCAGGGTCAGCACCCAGCGGTGCTCCACCTCGTAGTGGCCACGGCCGAGGGTATCGGCGTTGCGATCCAGCCCCACTGGGGTGAACTGGTAGTTGGAGATCGCCCGGCTGGAGGTGGCCTGGTTGCCCTCTTCGATGTCGGTGTTGGTGTAGGAGGTGCTGAAACGGAATCCGCTCTCCCATTCCTTGGACATAGTGAAGGACCACACTTTGTTACTGCCGGTGTCGTCGGCGTTGGTCATCAACAGATCGTAGCGATCGGTGCCCACCTCACCGGTGAGGTAGTCCACGGTCTGGTAGACGGTACGGCCACCGGGGGTGGTGCCGATGGGCTCCCGTGCCAGCTCGCGCCAGGCAACGGCATTCTCCTGGTCGATGTAGAGGTACTCGGTACCGAAGTACCAGTCTTCACCCAGGTAGGGCAGATCGGTGATGTAATCCAACGCCAGGTTGTAACGCCAGTCCGAGGGCAGCTCGAAGTTGGGGTCCAGCGCATCCACGTTGCCATCGCCGGGCACCAGGCTGTCCATCACCTCTTGCGGTACCACGGTGGGGTTGGCACCGGAGAGGAACTCATCGGTGTTACGAGCCGAGACCAGGGTCACGCCATCGTTGGTGAAGCTGTTACCCAGCCAGACGTTGGGCTTGCCACCGGAGAAGCGCCCTACCCCACCACGCAGCTGCAGGCTGGGGGTCAGTTGCCACTTAAAGCCCACCCGGGGCAGCCAGATATCCAGGCCGTCCAGGGTGGCGTCGTTGCCAAAGCCGTAGCGCTGAACAAAGTTGTCGTTCAGGGTGGGCTTGTCGCTGCTGTCGAAGCGTTCATAGCGTACCCCGGCCATCAGTTCGATATCGGGGGTGACAGTCCAGACATCTTCCAGGAAAAACGCGTTGGTCTGGGTGTTGTAATCCGCTGCCGCGTCCGCCGGAACATTGGTGTAGGCGTTGCGGTAGTTGAAGCGGGCCGCTTCGCCATTGGCGAAATCGTCAATGGAATCGAACTCCCAGGTGCCCAGGGAGCTTTCCACAAACAGGTTAAACACATCCAGGTCGTTGTACTGCCAACCAAAGCCGATCTGGTGATCCCCAAGCAGGTAGGTCCCCGCCAGGCGCACCTCCAGATTCTGGTTCTCCAGCTCGTTGGCATGGCGGAACTGCTCGGTACCCAAACGAACCTCACCACCGTCGGTGCGCACGTACACCTGGCCCATGCCGGACGGTGTGGTGGGAGCCACGGTGGAGGTCACGTCCTTGTAGGAGATCCGCGCCTCGGTGGAGAAGTCGTCGTTCCAGTCACTGAAGAACTGCAGGGAGTAGCCCTTGAGGGTCTCCTTTTTGTCGTACCAGTAGCTGGACAGCGGCAGACGGTCATCGCGGCCGTTCTCGTTGCGGGTGTCGTTGGACTCGGCGAACTGGTAGGTAAAGGCCGCCCGGTGGGCGTCGCTGATGTTCCAATCCAGCTTGGCCAGCACCTTCTCATCCTTCTCCTCCAGCCCCGTGCCCCAGGTGCCGGCGTTGGCGCCGTACACCTCGTTAGCAATGCGGATGATCTCGTTGGCATCGTCCAGGGTGACGTTAGACTCGTTGGCCAGGCCCGAGCCCGCGGGGCCCCAGGTGGCATTACGGGGTGACTCGAAGTTCTCGTAGGAGCCGAAGAAGAACAGCTTGTCCTTCACCAGCGGGAAGCCGATGCTACCGCCGTAGCTGGTCTCCTCGAAATCCTGCTCAATCTTGCTGCCATCGATGGGGTCTTTGCCATCGCCGGCCAGGTTGTCACCGGTGTACTCGTAGAATACCGAGCCGGTGAGATCGTTGGTGCCGGACTTGGTCACCGCGTTGATCTGGGCGCCGGAGAAGCCGCCGTAGCGGGGCGAGAACGGGGTGGTGTTCAGCGCCACCTGCTCAATCGCCTCCAGCGAAATGGGGCTGCGCTGGGTGGGGTAGCCGTTGCCGTTGAGGCCAAAGTCATCGTTCTGGCCAATGCCGTCCACCAGCAGAGTGTTGAACTTGGGATTGAGGCCGGCCACCGTAAAGGAGCCGACGTCGTCGTTGAGCAGCACCGCAAAGGGGTTTTGCCGCACGATCTCCTTGATGTCGCGATTGATGGCGGCAGTCTGGGCGATGTCGCGCTCGCCGTACTCGCTGTTGGAGCCGGCCTGACGGAAGGCGGAGCGGCTGCCGTACACGGTGATCCGCTCCAGTGCCTGCTGGCTTTGCAGCTGGGAGCTGAAGCGCAGGGTTTCACCCAGGTTGAGGTAGATCCCCTCGCGGTAGTCATCAGCGTACTGGTCGGAATCCACCACCACGGTGTAGGGACCGCCGACGCGCAGACCACGGGCAACGAAGGCGCCCTTATCGTTGACGTTCAGCTCGGTCACGGTACCGGAGGGCTGGTGAATGATGGTGATGCTGGCGTCGGTGACCGGCTGGCCATCCGGACCAACAATGCTGCCGCGCAGGCTCGAGGTGGTTTCGTTGGCGATGGCTGACCCGGCCATCCCCAGCGACAAAGCCAGTGCCACGGCAACGCGGCTCGGCTTCAGGTTGTTAACGTTCATTAGGATTTCCCTTTCAAAAGCGAACTTTTTGTTCTGTGTGCGCTCATACGTCGCGCGCATAGAGTAGAAACCCCCGGTTACACCATTGTTTCACATATGATTTTTTATCCCTGCCGTGTAAAGTTGGCGACACGCCCGAAACCAGAGACACAAAAAAGCCGACCCCTCGGGGTCGGCTTTTTAATTAATGCTGTGCTTAGAAGCGGTAGCGAACACCCAACTTCATCTGCCAGCGTGAGGAGTTCACATCGATGGTATCGTAATCACGGGTATCCATGATTACCCCATCCGGGTTCGGGAAGGCCGGGCGGTAGGTCAACACGTCGTTTGCGGCATCGTAGGAGAAGTCCACCAGTTCCTTGGTACCGTAATTTACGTACTTATCCAGGCCCCAGTCGCTGTTGAGCAGGTTCAGCACGTTCACAATATCAAAGTACAGCTCACCACGGTGGCCCTTCATGAAGCCCGGGATCTGCTGAGTAAAGCGCAGGTCCAGGGTGTGTACCCAGGGGCTTTCAGCCGCACCTTTCTCAGCATAACCTCCGGCGTACTTGCCCAGCCCCAGTTCGTCGATCGCGTCGAAGAACTCATCCGCCGTCAAGCCACCGTCAAAGACCACACGACCGGCATCCACATCTTCCTGAGTCGGAATGTAGGCCAGGTAGGAGTTGGCGCTTTGGAAGCGAGACTGATCGCCGTACTCACCGTTTCGGTAGGAGCTATAGACATAGCTGTATGGGTTGCCGCTGCGACCTTCGTAGAACAGGTTCACACCGGTGTTGTAGCCGGAGAACAGTTCAACGTCATAACCGAAGTTGACCACGATACGGTGCGGAACGGAGTAGTGGCTCGGACCACGAACCGGGCTGTTACGATCTTCCGCTACCATGGGGTACATGTAGCTGGAGTGCGGGGTGCTGGAGGTACCGCTGTTGACGTTCTGCACATCAGAGTAGGTGTAGGAGGAGGAGAAGCGGATGCCGTTATCCCACTCTTTGCTCAGACCCAGGGTCACATTGTGGCTGTAACCATCGATATCGGAGTTGGTCAGCATGATATCGTAGTGATCGCCATAGGGCAGGTCGTAGATGATACGACCGGTGAAATCCCGCTTGCCGGTATCTTCACGGGCCAGGTCGACCCAGTGAACGCCATCCACGGTGCGGATGTAGATGTACTCCGCACCGAAGTACCAGTCATCACCCAGAGAACCGAAGTCCAAAGAGGTATCCACACCGATGCTGGCACGCCAGTCGGAGGGCAGATCGAAGTCCGGGTCCAGAGACGCGGTTACGCCGTTGGGCTCCTGGCCTTCAATCAGGTCACGGGCCTGATCCGGCACGGACATGTCAAAGTTCCAGCTGTCATCCCAGCTGTAGACGTTGCCGTTGGCCACACCGGAGTTCTGGTAGCTGTTGGCGATCCACACGTTGGGCTGACCACCGCTGTATCGGCCGATACCACCCTTTAGGGTCACATCATCAGTCAGGGTGTAAGTCGCACCGATACGCGGCAGCACAATAACGTTGCCGTCCAGAGTTTCGGTGTTGTAGTAACCGTAGCGCTGGTAGAAGTTGTCGTTGGGCGTAATTGCACCGTCGACGCTGATGTGCTCAACACGAACACCGGCGGTCAAGCGCAGGTCGGCGGTTACATCCCACATGTCTTCCACGAAGAAGGCGGTGGTGTTCAGGTCAAAGTCGGCGACGTTGTCGTACAGGTTGCCAGTTGGCGAAGCGGCGAAGGTGAAGGAACCGACATTGCCCTGCTCAAAGTCAGCCACACTGTCGAAGCTCCAGTGGCCCAGCACGTCCTGGAAGTAGGCGTTGAACACGCTCAGTTTGTTGTACTGGATACCGGCAGTGATGTTGTGATCGCCAATTAGGTAATCGGCAACGAAACGCACCTCGAGGTTATCGGTTTCCAGCTCGTTCAGCTGACGAGAGCGCTCGGTACCAAAGTTCAGGTAGTCACCACTGTCAGTGCGAACGGAGAAAGAGCCGATGTTCAACCGGTTGTAAGGGTTGGACCCTTTAAAAGTGTTCTTGTGAGACACCTTAAGATCGGTGGAGAACTCGTTGCTCCAGTCAGAGTACAGGCTCACAGCGTGGGCAGTCAGTTCCTGCACCTCATCGTAGGTGTAGGAAGAGAACGCAATGCCGCTGCTGTTGTTGGTGGCCTTGGTGACGTTACCCTTGGTTTGCTGGAAGGTATAGCTGGCACGGTGATCGTCGGAGATGTTCCAGTCCAGCTTGGCCAGGATCTTCTCATCCTCTTCTACCGGCGCCACACCGACACCACCAATGTCCAGGCCACTGTAGCCCATGGCCGCAGCGTGCACGCGGTCGATATCTTCCTGGGTTACTCCAATCTCAATCGGCGCACCGGAGCCCTGGTGACCGTAGTCTGAGCTGGTGTCTGCTTCCCACTTCTCGTAGGAGCCGAAGAAGAACAGCTTGTCCTTGATCAGCGGCATCCCCAGGGTGAAGCCGTAGGTGTCTTCGCTAAACGGAGGGTTGCTCTTTTCACCGCTTTCCGGGTCTTTGAAGTCACCGGACAGGGAGTCACTGGTGGTCTCAAAGAACAGGGAGCCGGTCACTTCATTGGTACCGGACTTGGTGACCGCATTGAGCTGAGCACCGGAGAAGCCACCGTAACGGGCGGAGAAGGGGTTGATATTGACCTGCAACTGCTCAACCGCATCAATGGAGATGGGGGAGCGCAGGGTCGGATAACCGTTATTGTTCAGACCAAAGTCATCGTTCTGCTGAATGCCGTCGACTACCAGGGAGTTGAACTTGGGGTTGGTACCAGCTACCACCATGGCGCCATCATTGCGGATGGTGACCAAAGGATTCTGACGAGCGACGTCCTTCAGGTCACGGTTGATGCCTGGAGCGTTGGCGATGTCCTGCTCGGAGAACTCGCTATTGGAGCCCACGGTGCGGTACGGCAGGGCAGAACCGGTCACCACGATGCGTTCCACATCGGAAGGGCTGCGCAGCTGCGAGCGCAGGTTGAAGGTCTCACCCAGGTTCAGCTGGATCCCTTCCTGGTAATCGTCCTGGTAGATCTCAGAATCGACGATCACGGTGTAAGGACCACCAACACGCAGACCACGAGCAACGAACGCGCCTGATTCGTTCACTGCTACCTCGGTTACGGTACCGGTAGGTTGGTGCAGGATGGTGATCTTGGCGTCGGTGACCGGCTGGCCATTGGGGCCCAGGATGGTACCGCGCATGGAGGAGGAGGTTTCGCTTGCTACCGCTTGTCCGGCCAGACCCATGGCCACAGTGAGAGCAAGTGCCAAGCGGTTAGGCTTGAACATGGTGTTAGGATTCATAGACTTCATTCCCTTATGAACGTCATCCGAAAAAGGTTGTAATATTTTTGTAATCACCCCTAGGTGGGCAGCGCCATATTATGCCGTCAATATTTCATTTTTGTTCCGAATGTTAGCGACGTTATTTGCTTTCACACTTCAATAATGTCGTTCAGCGGGGATTAACAAAACATTTACCAAGACTGGGTCAGCCCGGAAGGGAAATTCCACTATGTTTGAATCATTAAAACGAACCATAAGCCTATTTGTGATCCTGATCACATTGTCAGCATGTCACTCAAATATGAAGATTTATCAACCAGATACCCTGAAAATTGCGACATTTAACGTCAGTATGGAAGCAGGAAACTACCTGGCATCGCGACAGGATCCGCTGCAGCCTGACGCCCTGTTTACCCACCTGGCTTCCGGTAATAACGATCAAATTAAAAACGTTGCCGAGATTATCCAGCGCACCAGACCGGACATTATTCTGCTCAATGAATTTGATTACACCGATAACCCCGAGTTGGGGGTTGAAGCCTTTGTTAAAAACTACTTACAGGTGAGTCAAAATGGGGCTGATTCTATTAATTATCCCTATTACTATTTAGCTCCGGTCAACACCGGGGTCCCCAGCCCCTTCGACATTGACGGCGATGGCAAGGCCAGCGGCACCGGCGGCGATGCCTGGGGCTACGGCCAGTACCCGGGTCAGTACGGCATGGTGGTGCTATCGCGCTTTCCCATCGATAACGACAAGGTACGCAGCTTCCAGCTGTTCCCCTGGCATCAGATGCCCAATGCCCAGCCTATCCTCAATGCCGATGGCACCCCGTTCTACGACGAAACCACCTGGCAGGGGCTGCGACTCTCCTCCAAGTCTCACTGGGTAGTGCCGGTGACCGTGGGTCAACGCAGGGTTGAGATCCTGGCTGCCCACCCGACCCCGCCGGTGTTTGACGGCCCGGAGGATCGCAATGGCGCACGCAACTTCGATGAGATCCGCCTGTGGGCAGACTACCTGGACAATCGCGACTACCTGGTGGATGACCAGGGGCAACAAGGTGGGATGGATGAATCTCGGCGATTTGTGATCTTGGGGGATTACAACGCCTCACCGGTAGAGGGGGACAGCCGCCCAGGTGCCATCGATCAGTTGCTCAGCCATAGCAAGGTTAACGGCGACTATATCCCCACCAGTGAGGGCGGCGCCGCCCACAGCCCGGAGAATCCTCATGGCGCCAGCCACACCGCCGGTTGGCGCGCCCGGGTGGACTATGTGCTGCCCTCCCGTCAAGGCTTTGAGATTGTCGATGGCGGTGTGTTCTGGCCCGCCGCCGGCGAGCCTCTGCACCGCCTGGTGGCCAATCGCCAGGCCTCTTCCGATCACCGCATGGTGTGGCTGGAGCTGAAGCTCACCGACTAACGGGCGGTCCAGCCCAGATCCATGGTCAAACTGGCGCCGGTGATGCTGCGGGCATTATCGGTGGCCAGGTAAGCCACCATCTGGCCAATCTCCTCAGGCTCAATCAACCGCTTGATGGCGGCGGGGGCCAGCATGATCTCCGCCACTACCTGCTCCGGTTCCAGGTTATTGTGCGCCGCCTGATCCTGGATCTGTTTGTCCACCAAGGGGGTGCGCACGTACGCCGGACAGACCGCATTGACGGTGATGCCACACTCGCCCCCCTCCAATGCCGTGGTCTTGGTCAGGCCGATCAGACCATGCTTGGCGGCGATGTAGGCCGATTTAAAGGGCGAGGCCACCAGGCCATGCACCGAGGCCAGGTTGATCACCCTGCCCCATTGCTGCGCTTTCATATGGGGCCAGCAATGTTTAGTCAGCAAAAACGGCGCGGTCAGCATCACCGAGAGGATGCCATTCCAGGCGCTCTCATCGAAGGTTTCTATCGGCGAAACATGCTGGAAACCGGCGTTGTTGACCAGGATATCGATTCCCTGCCCCGATGCCGTGAACTCCGCTATCAACGCCCGACAGGCTTCGCCATCCGCCAGATCCACCTGGCGAGCCACGCCGCCCAGTTGCGCCGCCAGCGCGGTGATCCCGTCCGGGTCCCGATCCACCAGCACCACCTTGTGCCCCGCTTCGGCCAGCGCCTGCGCGACTGCCGCACCAATGCCGGAACCTGCCCCGGTGATCAGGGCCGTACGTTGTGTTGCCATCTGTTCTCTCCTTAGCCGATGTCCCCACATTGTTGGCCTAATAGGGCCGCACACACATAGTACTATGGTACGAGTTCACAAATGTTAAACCGCTGTTAGGTTTGGGAATGTCTTAACCAATAAGGATTTTGGCTATGCAACGGCAACCCCATACCCTCAGCGCCTGCACCCTGGCAGTGCTGGCCGCTCTGTCCCATCAGGCCCAGGCGGAAGAGGCCGCCAGCTCCGAGGCGCAATACGAAGGCCTGGAGCGGATCGAAGTGACCGCCCGTCGTCAGGTGGAAACCCTGCAGGAGGTGCCGGTTGCCGTCACCTCGGTGTCCGATACCGAGATTGAAGCCGCCGGCATCGAGGTGCTCACCGAGATCCAGAAGATCTCCCCCAACACCACGCTGCAGGTTAGCCGGGGCACCAACACCACTCTGACCGCCTTTATCCGCGGCATCGGCCAGCAGGACCCGCTGTGGGGCTTCGAGCCCGGGGTGGGGATCTACGTCGATGATGTCTACATCGCCCGGCCCCAGGGTGCCGTACTCAACGTGTTTGATGTCAGCCGGGTCGAGGTGCTGCGTGGCCCCCAGGGCACCCTGTATGGCAAGAACACCATCGGTGGTGCGGTGAAGTATGTCTCCCGCGAGATGCACGGTGACACCGCCTTTGACGTCAAGGCCAGCTACGGCTCTTACAACCAGATGGACCTTAAGTTCAACGGCCAGACCCCCATCGTCCAGGACCGCTTCTACCTGGGGCTGGGCCTGGCCCGTCTCACCCGGGACGGTTTTGGCGAGTTTCTCGGCCCGCTCAATGCCGGTGATGAGAACTACAACAAGGACATCTGGGCCGGACGTGTCTCCGCCGAGTGGTACGCCACCGATGACCTTAAGTTCCGCTTAAGCTACGACCAGACCCAGGATGACTCCAACGCCAAGGGCGGGCACCGCCTGCTGGAGGGCCCGGCCGGTGAGCCGGTACTGGATGACGTGTACGACTCCCGTGCCGGCGAACCCACCTTTAACGAGGTCAAGGCTAAAGGTGTGGCCTTCACCGCCAGTTGGGACGCCAGCGCCAACTGGACCGGCAAATACATCTACTCCTGGCGGGATAACGAAAGCGACACCAACATCGATTTCGACAGCCTTCAGCCCCAATACTTTGACGTACCGGCGGTGTACGACGACTCGCAGCAGACTCACGAACTGCAGGCCAGCTACGCCGGAGACCGTATCAAGGGCGTGATGGGGCTGTACTACTTTGACGGCGACGCGTGCGGGGCCTACCACGTGATCCTGTCGGATCTGCTGGGCGTGCCCTTCGATAAGCAGACCGCCGGCTGTACCGATACCCAAAGCTACGCGGCTTACGCCCAGGGTACCTACTACGTGACCGACGCCCTCTCCTTCACCCTGGGTGGACGCTACACCAAGGATGAGAAGACCGGCGGTACCACGGTGGATACCAACCAATTCATTGTCTCTGAGTGGGAAAACAGCGCCGACTGGACCCAGTTCTCGCCCCGGGCTGGCGTCGAGTACCGCTTCACCAGCGATCTGATGACCTACGCCAGCTACAGCCAGGGCTTCAAGAGCGGCGGCTTTGACCCCCGTGGCGATCTGTCGGTCAACCCCCAGGCGGACCGCCCCTTCGACCCGGAGATCGTCGATACCTACGAGATCGGGGTGAAGAGCGAGTGGCTGGATAACCGCCTGCGCACCAACCTGGCCTGGTTCTACAACGACTACCAGGATATGCAGATCATCGTGGCCTACAGCATCGACACCGATAGCGATGGCGTCGACGACACCCCGGTGAACGGGGTCGATAACGCCGGTAAGGCCAGCGCCTGGGGCCTGGAGCTGGAGTCCACCTTGTTGATCACCGAAGGGCTGACCGCGGATCTCATCATCGGCTACCTGGATGCGGAGATCGACGAGTGGATCGACGGTGGCGTGGATGTCTCTGACGACCGGGTGGTGTCCAACACCCCGGACTGGACCGGCCGTTTTGCCCTCAACTACACCCGTAATTTCAGCTTCGGCGACATGGTGTTCACCGGCAGTGCCAACTACCGCGGCGACACCACCATGTTCGAGGTACCGGCGCCGCTGCTGGACCAGGAAGCCTACACCCTGGTGGATGTGGGTATCACCTGGTACAGCAACAACGGTCACTGGTCGCTGGGGGCCTACGGTAAGAACCTGACCGACGAACAGGCCCGGGTGGCTGGCTACAACTTCGAGAACCTGGGCAACACCCTGACCTCCTTCCATATCGATCCCAGAACCTTTACCCTGACCTTGGGTTACAGCTTCTAATCCCGGTGTGAGGACCTTGGGCCGGTGCCTGGCACCGGCCTCTTTTAGTGACAAGGAGAGTCCGATGGATCCCATGCGCGTCGCCATCGCCGACGATCACCCGCTGTTTCGCAGCGCCCTGCTGCAGGCCCTCAAGCAATGCCTGCCCCACTCCCAACTGCACGAAAACGACTCCCTCGCCCAGCTGCTGGACTGCGCCGGTCAGTATGACGATCTGGAACTGGTGTTTCTGGATCTGCACATGCCCGGCAGTGAGGGGTTCAGTGGCCTGGTCCAGCTGCTCAACAGCTACCCGGACCTGGTGGTGATCATGGTTTCATCCGAGGATGACCCAGCCATCATGCGCCGGGCCCTGAGCTTTGGTGCCAGCGCCTTTGTGCCCAAGAGTGCCGACGTTAAAACCATGGCCAGCGCCATCGATACCGTGCTCAACGGCGACAGCTGGCTACCGGAGGGAGCAGCCCAGCAAGGCGAGCCGGACCAAAGCGACACCCTGGCCAGCCAACTGGCGCGACTGACGCCGCAACAGCTCAAGGTGCTGTCGATGATCGCCGACGGTCAGCTCAACAAGCAGATTGCCTACGATCTGAGTATCCAGGAGACCACGGTCAAGCAGCACGTTTCTGCCATCCTGGGTAAGCTTGGGGTCAACAACCGCACCCAGGCTGGCCTGCTCTATCAGCAGGTGCGCCAATACCAATCGCCTCAGCCCACCGGCTGAGGCTGCTCACTCAAGCGCCGGATCTGACGCTTCAGCGCCGGCGCCTTCACCGGCTTGCGCATAAACACCCCATCCAGCTCACTGGTAGCCTGACGTACCGACTCCGACGGATCCGCTGACAACACAATGGCCGGCACGGGCTGGCCAAAGGCCTGGCGCAGCTGGGCGATCAGATCCGTCCCTGTGCCCTGGTCCAGGTGGTAATCCACCACCAGCAAGTCCGGGCACCAGTGCGGTTGTGCCGCCAACTGCTCAAACAGGCTGTCGCCGTCCGATGCCAGCATAAGATCACAGCCCCAGCTGGACAGCAGCGCCTGCAGTGCCGATAGCACCAGGGGGTCGTTGTCCACCACCACCAGGCGACGGGTCACCGGCTCCTCGCTGCGGGGGGCCCGGCTCGGCTCCGGACTGTGTTGTGACTGCTGCTTGGGCACCGACAGCTCAAACAGGGTACCGCGACCGGGCTCGGACCAAAGCTGCAGCGGGCAGGCGATCAGCGCCGAGATGCGCTGGACAATGGCCAGGCCCAGGCCGAGCCCCTCACCGCCCTGGCCCAGCTGTTCAAACTCCTCGAATACCAGCTCCTGCTTGTCCTTGGGGATCCCCGGGCCGTTATCCCAGATCTGGATGCCTAGCCGCTCACCCCGGCGTCGTACCCCCAGCAGTACCTTGCCCCCTGCCGGGGTATAGCGCACCGCATTGGCCAGCAGGTTCTGCACCGCACGGCGCAGCATCGCCGCATCGCTGTAGGTCCAGGCCTGAGTCGGCACATAGTGGATCTGCACCTGCCGGGCTTGCCCCTGCAGGCGGAACTCCTCCACCAGGGGCGACAGCATGCTGTCCAGCGAGAATGCCTTGGGCTGGATCGCCTCTTTGCGCGCATCCAGACGGGAGATCGCCACCAGATCCGCCAGCAACGACTCCACCGCCTCCAGCGAACGCGACATCTGATCCGCCATCTTGGCCAGCTCCGTGCCCTTGGCCTGCTGGCGCATCAGCGAGGTGAGCAGGGTCAGGGCACTGAACGGCTGCATCAGATCATGACTGGCGGCGGCCAAAAACCGGGTCTTACTGCGGTTGGCAAGCTCCGCCTCGTGGCGGGCCAACTCCAGCTCCCGGGTGCGCGCCGCCACCCGCTGCTCCAGCTCCTCCTGCTGCTGCACCGCGTGGGTTACATCGGTGTAGGTGGTGACGTAGCCGCCGCCGGGCATCGGATTGCCCGACAGCTGTAGCACCCGGCCGCTGCGGGTGTGGTGGCGGTGCTGGTAGGGGTGGCCTTGGCGCATCTTGGCCATACGGCGGCGGATCAGCCCCTCAGGATCGGCCCCGGTCAGCACCCCACGCGCGACATTGAAGCGCAGCAGCGATTCCACTGGCAGGCCCGCCCGGATCAGTCCCTCGGGGTAATCCAGCAGCTTGAGGTACTGTCGGTTCCAGCACACCAGCTCCAGCTCGGCATTGACCACCGCCAGGCCCTGGTCGATGGTATCCACCGCACCGTGCAGTAACTCCCGGTTAAAGGAGAGCATCTGCTGGGCCTCATCCACCAGGTCAACCACCGATGCCAGCACCGACTCCTGCTGCCGTGCCGCCTCCATCACCATTCGGGTAGAGGCGGCGCCCAGCACACCGGACAGGCGGTGAACACTGGCTTGAACCAGTGCCTCAGGCGCCGTCTGCTCCGCTTTCAAACCGGCGTATTGCGGCAGCGCAAACAGCGCCTCGGCACTGGCGTCGCCAACAAATCGCGCCACCAGCGCCCGTAACTGGCCCACGGAAAAGCGCCGTTCACCGCCTGCCCCCTCCGGTCGGTTACCGACAAAGCGTTGGGCCTGCTGGCTTTGCGCTGGCGAGGGTGGGGATAACCAGGAGGCCAGCCAGAACCCCACCAGGTTGGCACTAAGAGAGAGCACAATAGCCCGGCTGACCGGGTCCCAATCCTGGCCCCAACCCCAAGGCCAGACCGACCAGGGGGTCAGTGCCGGCATCAGCAGCAGTGCCGTCAGACAACCGCAGATCAACGCGGTGATGGCGGCAACGGCGCTGCCACCGCGCCAATACAGCCCCAGCAGCACCAAGGGGCCGAGCTGAGCCAGCAGCACGAAGGCCAGCATCCCCAGTCCACCCAAGGTTTCCTGCTCACCGATACCGCGGTGAAACAGGTAGGCCAGCAACAGCAACAGCACAATGCCGCCCTGGCGCCAGCGCTGCAGCAGTGAGCGGAACCGGCCATCCTCCAGCCCCACCCGACGAAACAGCCAGGGCACCACCCATTCGTTGGTGAACATGGTGCTCAGTACGATGGAGCCCAGGATCAGCATCCCCGCCGCCGCCGCCAAGCCACCGAGGAAGGCCAACAGGGCCAGGCCCGGTGCATCCAGTGCCAGCGGCAGAGCCAGGGCGTAGAGATCGGCATTAACCGAGCCCTGGGCAAACAGGGTCTGGCCCCACAGGGCGATGGGCAGAACGAAGAGATTGATCAGGATGAGATACAGCGGCAGTTGCCAGCGGGCGGAGCACAACCCATTGGCCGGCTGTGGCCCCACCGCCAGGACATGAAACTGACGAGGCAGACAGAACAGGGTCAAGGCGCCGATCAGGATCTGGCTGAACACCACGGCCATGGGCACCGGCTGCGTCTGTTGCCACTGCTGCTGCAGCGCCTCCCAACCTACCGGCTGTTTCAGCATCAGGGTTAAGCCCACCCCCAACACCAGCATCGCCAACAGCTTAAAGCCGCTGCTGAACGCCACCGCCAGCAACAAGGCCGGGTTGTGCTCGGTGGCCGACAGCTTGCGGGTGCCGACCAGCACCGCAAAGCCACCCATCAGCAGGGCTACCCCCAGCACGGTATCCCAGGCGCCACTGCTGCCGGTGAGCACATCGAAGGTGTGGCCCACCGAGCGCAGCTGCAATGCCATGTAGGGGATCCCCCCCAGCAGACAGACACCGGTGACCACCCCCGCCAGCGGGGCCGAGCGGCCGTAGCGGCCCGCCAGGAAATCCGCCACCGAGGTGACGTTTTGCTGTCGACTGATGCGCGCCATCTTGACCAGCACCGGGTAGCCCAACACCATCATCAGCATGGTGCCCCAGTACAGCGGCGCGATGGGCCACCCGGTCTGGCTGGCCTGGCCAACGATGCCGTAGAAGGCCCAGCTGGTGCAGCACACCGCCAGGCACAGGCTGTAGATCCCCGGTCGCTCACTCCAGTTGGGGAAACGCTGCGCCAGGTAGGCCACTACGAAAAACAGGGCCAGGAAGGCGGCCACCGCCAGTGCCACCCATCCCGGTGACAGCTGCGCCTCAGTCAGCATCGAAAACCCCTCCTTGGGATTGCTGAAACGCCGCGGACGAATGCCCGATCTGCGGCGATAGCACTAAGGTACTAGGTCAATCCGCGGCGATGTGAATTAGCTTATTTCACTATGATTTGTCTTTAAAAGTTCAACCTAACACGCATGCGACTTGAGAATAAATACGCCATCGAAGCCGTGCTGTTTCTCAGCTACGTGCTGTTTGCCATGGCCTGGGTGGGCGGCACCTTCTACATGGAGCCGATCATGGCCCAGGCGGGCATCGACAGCTACGCCAACGCCAGCCTGCTGAGCGGCTCGGTCACCTTCGCCAAGATCGTCGGCACCTTTGCCGCAGCCGCCTTAGCCGCCAAGGTGGGGCTGAAATGGGCCTTCTTCGCCGCCGCGGTGATGGTGGTCGCCGGCTGGGCCACCCCCTACGCCCAACAGTTTGACTGGCTGCTCGCCAGCCGCTTCCTGATGGGGCTGGGTGGCGCCCTGATGGTGGTCTACTTCAACCCCTACGTGCTGCGCTACTTTCCCCCGAGCCAACGGCCGGTGGTCAACGGCCTCAACGCCGTTGCCTTCAATGTCGGCACCGCCCTGGTGTTGTGGCTGATGCCCACCCTGACCCAGTGGAGCGGCCACTGGCAGACCACCCTGAGCCTGCTGTCCGCCGCCAGTGCCTTGTTGGCGCTGCTGTGGTTGCTGGCACCGGAGCCGGAGCAAAGCGCCGGCGCGCAGCAGAAAGCCGCGCCCTACCCCTATCGCACCGGCCTGGCCGACCCGTTCAACTGGGCCTACGCCCTGACCTACTCCGGCTTGCTGGCCTTCTACATCTGCCTGTTCACCTTCTATCCCCAGGCCGGCTTCAGCGCCACCAAATGGGTCATCGGCTTTGGCATCCTCGGCACCATTGCCGGCACCTATTACAGCCAGCGCGTCAGCAAACGCCGGCCGGTGATCCGCTTCAGCGGTCTGGTGATTACCCTCAGCGCCGCCTGGATGACCTTTGCCGCACCCGAGGCCTGGCAACCTGTGGCCGCCGCCGTATTGGGCTTTGCCATCTTCTTCCCCATCAGTGCCCTGGTCACCCTGCCCCAGGAGCTGCCAGGCATGACGCCCAGCCGGATCACCGTGGTCTTCAGTCTGTTCTGGTCCATCAGCTATCTGGTGGCCACCGTGGTACTTTGGGTCTTCGGGCTGATGGTGGATGCCAACCAGGGTGACTTTACCTGGGCGCTGGTGATGATCACCGCGGTCAGCCTCACCTTCTTCCTCGGTAGTTTTGCGCTGCCGGAACCAAGCCAACAAGCCGTTGAGGCCAAGGAGTGTCCCGATGCTGCATCCTGAACTGCGTCCCCTGTTTGCCCAGTTCAATGAGTTGATCGCCCATGCTCGGGCCGAAGGACTCAGCTACACCCCCGAGGCCACCCGTGCCGCGCTGGATGGGCTGCGCCAGTTCTACAGCGATGGTCCGCAACTGGCCAAGGTAGAGGATGGGACGCTGGCAGGTGTGCCGGCACGACTGTATCACCCACAACCGGAGCAGGCGCTGCCGGTGGTGCTCTATCTGCACGGCGGCGGCCACATGTGCGGCTCGGTGGAACTGTACGATCCCATGTGTCGCAAGCTGGCCGAAGCCGCACAGTGTGCGGTGGTCTCGGTGGAGTATCGGCGGTCGCCGGAGGCGCCCTATCCTTTGGGCCTTGACGACTGCGATGCCGCTCTGCAGGCGCTGGATAACGGTTGGGATGGGGTCGCCCTGGGCTCAGAACGAATGGTGGCCGGCGACAGCGCCGGTGGGGCCTTGTGCGCTTCGCTGGTACAGCGGGACCGACAACGGGGTGATGGGCGGATCCGCCGTCAGATGTTGATCTACCCCAGCCTGGACTACACCCAGAGCCTGCCCTCGTGCCATCAGTTCGGACGCGGCTACCTGCTGGAGGCGGAGAAGATCGCCTGGTACTTCGACCAATATTTTCAGCAGCAGGAAGACCGTGTTGCCTGCTCCCCCCTGTTTGATACCTTCACCGCCACCTACCCGCAAACCCTGGTGATCACCGCCGGACTCGATCCCTTACAGGATGAGGGGATGCATTACCACCGTCAGCTGGTCCGGGCCGGGGCCCTCAGCGAGCATCATCACTTTGCCGATATGCCCCACGCCTTTATGAACCTGGAGCAGTTTATCCCGGAGCGTTGCGAGCAGCTCTATACCCTGCTCGCCCGCTTTATTCAGGGGGATTCGCCAAACCAGTGCGCCGCGATCAATCCGGTCAAATCCCACTGCGACGCCACCACGTAATCCCCGACCTGGCCACGCTTTTGCTGATCGATAGGCCAGGCGTGGCCCACCCCCTCCAACTCAATCAAGGTCACTGAGCCACCATCCTGCTGCCAGTGGGCCTGCCACCACTGGCTGTTACTGAACGCCACCAGGGGATCCGCCGGATCGTGGGCCAGCACCACGGGGATGTCCGCCCCGATCCGGTCACGCTCAGGTGCCGTGCGTTGTCCCTGCATGCAGGTCAGTGCCTGGGTCAGGTTGCTGGCGCAGCCGGCGGGGATCCCGGCCACCAACGCCAGGCCGGCAAAGCGCTGCGGCTCACTGAGGTAAAGTCGCTCCGCCATCGCCGCGCCGGCGGACAGGCCCGCCAGGTAGACCGGCTGGTCAGCTGGCAGCTGGTCGATGGCTTGGCGTAGCGAGGTGAGTTCGGCGTCGGAGGGCAGGAACCAGTTGAAACAGCGCTTGGCATTGTTCTCCGGCTCCTGCTGGGGCAGCAACAGCGCCAGCCCCTGGCTTTGGGCCAAATCACGCCAGCCGCTGTCGCGGGCAAAGGATTGAGCCTGTTGGCCACAGCCGTGCAGCACCACCACGGTGGCCTTGGCTTGGGTGGGCTGATAATGGTGAAAGGAGAGGTTACCGGGATTACTGGGTTCGGCACTGACGACGGCGCTGGTCGCCAGCCAGAGAAGGGGGATGCATCGCATCGGGTGGGACTCCTTGGCAGAGGGTAAAGGCTAAACCTCGCGCCTTTTTTTCCCTTTTGCCATAGTCCTTTCGCACCAAATGACTACTTTTTGTCTTTGTCCTGGGCACCAAAGAAGCTACTGAACACGTTGGCCGGGTTGAACTCCTGCATCCGCTTCAGCTCCTGCTGCCAGCGCTGCTGCTGGGACAGCAGGCTGACCATCGACTGCTCCAGCCACTGGCCGGCCATGCCGGTCATCTGGCTGTCGTACAGACGGATGATCTCCTCCAGGAACTTGTCGGTCAGCACCGACGCGTGCCCTTCGCTCTCCATCTCCGCCAACACCTGCAGCAGCACCGCCCGGGTGATCTCATCACCGGTCTTCGAGTCCACCACCGAGAAGGGTTCGTAGTTCTTAATGTAACCACGGACATCCATCAGGGTGATATAGCCTTTGAGCTCAGTGTCATACAGACGACGATTGGGATAGCGCTTGATCAGTTTCATCATGCAGTGCCGAAAAGTGTTTGGACCAGTGTAGAGGGTTTATCCCTTCACTCCCAGTGTTTTCGCTGGCTGGACAGGCCGATAAGGCCATTTATGAAACTTTTGTGCAGTGCACAAAAAAACTTGACCCCGGGACAAATTGGGCATAAATTAACCATCAAGTTGTGCGGTGCACAATGACTCTCAAACCTTCAAGGAGCCTTGCCATGTTGAACGATATGAAACAGCAGTTTGAAGACGGCCTGCAGCGCACCATCGATAACCAGGTGAAGCTGAGCGAAATGAACATCAAGTTCGCCACTGAAGCCGCCAGCCGTAACAGCGATTACCTGACTGACATCGTCAAGTCCAGCACCGAAGCCAGCAAATCCCTGGCCGAGTGCAAGACTCCGATGCAGTTGCTGGACAAGCAAACCGAGCTGGCCACCGAGCTGCGCACCAAAGCCGAAGCCTACGTTAAGGCTAACGTTGACGCCCTGACCAGCTTCACTCAGTCCCTGTCCGACCTGAGCACTGCAGCTTGGCAGGTTCCGGCTGCACCGGCTGCTCCCCGTCGCAAGACTAAAGGCGCCGAGTAACTCCCCGTCGTAACTATTGAGCCCACCTTAAGGTGGGCTTTTTTTATGCCTTTTGTTCGTTTGCCGAACTGAGCAGCTACATTCGCAATTGATACATTTGTAATCTCATTGCCGGGTTGCCGGCAGCAACCAATGGGGCGTTCCGCCCCCTTGGAACCCCCGTCAGCCTCCGGTCGTCGCTTACCCTCACTCTCATGGCCAAAGTCTGCGGCTCTTGCTCGAGTCTACTTCCCTGTCTCCGCGAGCAACTCAGGCCATCCTGGCCTTCAACCTTAACTTTTGCCACTTCGTTTGGGCGACTCCAAGTCGGCGAAGAGCTGGTGGGTCACAACAATCGGCTCAATATATTGGTACGTGCGGGTATCAATAGAAATCAATGCGGGGCTTCTTGAGACCTTATGGCGGTGCTTAGGCCGCCTGCTCTTTGCTGGCGCTGCGCTTGGCTGGCCGGGCGGCAGTGACCTTGGCTGCGCCGGCTTTAGCCTTCACCGGCTTCTTGCCCTTGAGCACGGTGTTCAGGCTGTCCTTGTTCTTGGCCAGGTAGAGCGACACCTCTTCCAGCTTCGCCTCCTCAAGCAGGCCGGACTCGGCCAGGAACTCCGACAGGTTTTCTGCCAGGTCGAGCATCTTGTCGTAGGCGTCTGCCTCGGACTTACTGGAGAAGGTCATCACTTCCTCACCCTTTCGTTCTACGACGTACTTGACGACAACCGCCATGTCCGTTTCTCCGTCAGCTATGGATTCTTGTCTGATGCTAACAAAGGTTACTGTATAAATAAACAGTCATGCGGATAGGTTCCACGGGTGGCGATTCAGCCCAGATACAGGCACTTGTCCTTGCGGGTGTGGCACAATAGGTTAACGTTGAAACCCATCATATCGAGGATGCTCTCCATGCAGATCCTGGTCATCGAAGACGATCCGCTCCTGTGTCACCACCTCAAGGTGCGCTTGACCGAACTGGGCAATCAGGTTCAAGCCAGCCAAACCGCCTCCGAAGGCGAGTACCTGGCCAACAACTATCCGCTGGACGTGGCGGTGATCGATCTGGGTCTGCCGGATGAGAGTGGCCTCAGCCTGATCAAGCGCCTGCGTGAGCAGGGCAAGTCCTTCCCCATCCTGATCCTGACCGCGCGAGACAGCTGGCAGGATAAGGTCGAGGGGCTCAACGCCGGTGCCGACGATTACCTGGTCAAGCCGTTCCGTATCGAGGAGCTGGAAGCCCGGATGAACGCCCTGGTGCGCCGCAGCGCCGGCTTTGTGAAGCCGGAGATCACCTGCGACAACCTGCGCCTCGACCTGTCCGGCCGCCGTGTCACCCTGGCGGATGAACTGCTGGAGCTGACCGCCTTTGAGTACCAGATCCTGGAGTACCTGATGCGCCACCATCAACAGGTGGTGTCCAAGCAGCGCCTGCTGGATGTGCTGTACGAGGATCGGGAAGGGGATCCGAACACCGTTGAGGTGATGATCTCGCGCCTGCGCAAGAAGCTGGTCAGTGGCGGCATGGACAACCCCATCGCCACCATCCGTGGACAGGGCTACCGGTTTAACCTGGCATGCGCCTGATCGACCGGCTCAACCCGCGGCGGCGCCCTACCCTGTTCCGCCGCATCATCGGCACCTCGATGCTGCTGATCACCCTGGCGCTACTGGCCCTGGGTGCCAGTCAGCGCTATGACAACGCCCGCGAGATGTACGGCCAGTATGGCCACAACTTCGTGCCCCAGCTCAGTGCCATCGGTGAGGAGCTGCGCCTTGAAGGGGTCAATCGCGACCTCGGTGACATCCCAACCCAGGAGCAGTTCAGCCCGGGGCTGAACCTGTTTGCCCTCTGTACCAACGACAGCACCGCGTATTTCGTTTCCCGCGCCCTGCGCAAGCTGGGTGTGGCCGAGCCCTGTAGCTACCTCAGTCAGTTTGAGACCGAATGGCTGACCGAGCCACTGGAGCTCAGACCAGGCCAACACTTCTACCTCTACCCGCTGGAGATCGAGGGTCCGCAAAATCAGCACACCTTGCTGATCCTGCGGGATGCCAACGAGGCCAAGAAGGCGCTGGATGAGAAAAACCATTGGGTCACCCTCAAGCTGGCGATGCTGCTGCCCACCATCATGTTGCTGCTGGTCAGTGGTGCGGTGTGGGGGATGAAGCCACTGCGTCAATTGCAGGCCCAGCTGGGGGAGATCACCGGCGGCGATCGACAGCGCCTGGATGAACCCCAGGCCAGCGAGCTGGTGGGGCTCACCGATGCCCTCAATGAACTGCTGGCCCAGAGCGAGCACCGCAACGAGATCTACCAGAACGCCATGAAGGATCTGGCCCACAGCCTCAAGACCCGATTGGCCGCGACCCAGGCGATCCTTGGTGACAACCCGGACACACCGGAGTCGCTGCGCACCGAGCTGTATGACCAACTAGGTCAGATGGACCAGATGGTGCAATACCAGCTGCGTAAAGCGGTGATGGGCCGACAGGGCCTGACCCAGGCCCAGGCCGAAGTCGAGCCGGTGGCGCAGTCGCTGAAACAGATGCTGGCCAAGGTCTACCGGGATAAAGAGGTGGATTTCAGCCTCGAGTTGCAACCAGGCCTGAAGTTTCCCGGCAGCGCCGATGACCTGATGGAGATGCTGGGCAACCTGCTGGACAACGCCCATCGCTTCGCCATCGACAAGGTGGTGTTAACCACGCGCCGGGAGCAGGACACCTTCGTCATGACGGTAGACGACGATGGCCCGGGTATCGAGCCGGAGCTGCGCCAGAGCGTCATTGGCCGCGGGGTTCGGGCGGATGAACGCCACCCGGGGCAAGGTATTGGCCTGGCGGTGTGCCATGAGCTGAGCCGGACCTACCAGGGCGATCTGACCATCACCGAATCGCCGTTGGGCGGTGCGCGCATCCTGGTGCAACTGCCACTGAAAAAAAACCTGCACTGACTTGAACAAAAATGCTCCTTGGGCCGTTCCTATTGAGAGAACCAAGAGTCCAAGGAGCATTTCCATGAAAGCACTTATCCCCCTGGCCCTGCTGTTTGCTGGATCTGCCTCGGCAGGTTCCCTGGCCCTCGACAACAACGTTCGCATCCTCACCCTCAACGGCGAGCCGGTGGAATCCTACTCCCGCCAGTTCAACCTGGGCGAAGGTACCCAGGTCATCTCGGTACGCTACGATGCCCTGTTTGAAACCTCCTCCGAGCATCACGATTTTGTTCGCTCAGGCATCCAGGTGATCAAGTTCGAGGCCGAGTCCGGCCAGCAGTACATGATCTCCGCGCCCAAGCTGCGCTGGGAGCAGGCACGGGACTACGCTGAGGATCCCAGCTTCAACCTGACCAACTCCCGTGGCGAAAACATCGATCACCGCATGTGGAGCCGTGACGAGCTGCTGGTAGAGTTGTTGGGCCGCCAGTAACCAATACCGCCAGCAGCAAAGCGCAACTACAAGCCAATCCATCGGGCCGGTCGGCAGTGTCGGCCGGCCTGACATCAAAGCGTTATATAGCCGTCAACCGGCTGTCATCGCCCTCCCCGAGGTTTAGAAAAAACCACGGAGAGACAAGCCCATGCACACTCCCCTCCTGCACTGTCGTACCCTGTTTCTGTCCGATCTTCATCTTGGTAGCAAAGCCTGTCAGGCGGAAAAGGTATTGGCTCTGCTACAACACAGCCAGTGCGAATCCCTCTATCTGATCGGCGACATCGTCGACTTCTGGGCCCAGAAAAAACAGCGCTTCTGGCCGGCCTCCCATCACCAGGTGATCCGGCAACTGGCCAAGATGGCCGCCAACGGGGTCAGCATCACCTACCTGCCCGGTAACCATGACGGCGTGCTGCGGGAGTTTTGCCACGGCGAGTTGCTGGGGATAAGGATGCGCCGACGCCACATCCACCGTACCGCCAACGGCAAACGCTATCTGCTGACCCACGGCGACGAGTTTGACCATGCGGTGTTACTGAGCCGCTTCCAGGCGGTGCTGGGGGATCATGGCTACGAATGGCTGTTGTGGCTTAACCGGGTCTACAACCGGGTGCGCAGCTGGCAGGGCAAGGGCTACTACTCACTGGCAACCCAGGTAAAAAGCCGCATCAAGGGCGCCAATGAGGCGGTGAAACGCTATCGTCAGGCCGCCCTGGACGAGGCTAAGCGTCAGGGGCTGGATGGCATCATCTGCGGTCACATCCACTGCCCGGAGCAGATGGAACAGGACCAGGTGGAATACCTCAATACCGGTGACTGGCTGGAGAGCTTCAGCGCCGTCGCCGAGGACCACCAGGGTCGTTTGCAACTGCTGACCCAGGCCCAGTGGCAGCCGGTACAGCAGGCGAAAGTCGCCTGATCTTCTTGCCAAAACCGTGATTTCCCACTTTGCTTAAGGGACGAACTCGCCGTCTCGAACGGCATCGTGGGGGAACCCTAATGGTACGTCTGCCCGACTTCGATACCCTGGCCAAACTGGCCAAGCAGGACCCACAGCGGCTGGCGAGGCTGCAGCGAGGCTGGGTCCGACGCAGCATCGCCGAGGCCCGCCCGGAGAATCGGGCGCGTTTGCGCGCGATGCAAAGCAACCTGGAGCTGCGCCTGAGCCGCTGTCACAACCCCTACCACCGGATGATCACCGCATCCGCCTTGATGCAGAGCCAGCTGCAGCGTCTGGCTGAGGCATTGAACGGGCCACCAGCGCCGCCGAGCCCCGCCAAGATCATCCCCTGGCGTCGCCCCGCCCCTGACGACCCGAGCGAGTAAAGGTCCAGCTGAGCAACGGCTGCTGTACCAGGATCTCAAACAGGATCACCCCCACCCCGATCGCCTGGATGGTCCACCACCCCTCCAGCTCCACCGGCAACGCCATGATCAATGCCAGGGTGACCGGCCCATGCACCGGCACCCAAGGCCACAGGTACCGTGAGCTGCGGGACCAGCGCCGCTGCACTGAGACCCAGGGCAGCAATAACAGGCTTCGTAACAGCACCGCAGCCGCGATCCCCCACAACATCGCCAGGTAGCGCTCGCTGAACATCTCCCAGACGATGGCGAAGCCAAACAGCAGCAACAGGGCGTCGGTCCAGAACGGCCAGGCCGCGTGGGCCGGTGGAGCCCTGTCCTCGTGCCTCAGCGCCGCCACGGTTAACAACAGCACCAACACCCCGGAGCCGCCCAATACCCCCTCGGTCAAGGCAAAGACCCAGAGACTCCAAAGCACCCAATCCATCTGCTGCCATTGCGGCTGCACCCGGCGCCAAAGCCAATGCAGACTCCAGGCCACCGCAACGCCCAGCAGGGTCCCCAGCGCCAGCCGCAACCAGGGAAACCAGCCCCCCTGGGCGCCCTCGGCGAAGCTGAACAGCATCAGCAGCGCCGTCACGCTAAGTGGGTCCATCAGCGCACTCTCCCCCTCCAGCCACTGGCGCAGGGTACGAAACCCCTCGGGAAACCGGGGCAGCCAACAGACATCGACGACCGCCAGCAACAGGGCACACACCAAAGCGGACTGCCAGGGGAAGCCAGGATGACCAATCACCAGGTAGAGCACGGTGGCAAACAACAGGGTAAAACCGACAAGACTCCAGAGCCCCTGGCCGAGCATGCGCACACCATATTGGCGAAACATCGAGGCCGGCAGGTTGGCCGCCACATTGAGCAGCAACGGTGGCAGCAGGATGTAGAGGATAATGTTACGAACCTGTGTCGCGTTGATGCCGGTCTGCCAGCCAAATTGCTCCACGGCCACCCCCAACACCACCCCGGTGAGCAACCAGATCAGGGTTCTGACGGTGTGTGCGGCCCGCGCTACAACCCGCTGTAAAGTCAGTATCAGCAACAAACCGACGACGATGGCCAAGGCGATTTTCCTCCCACGAGAGAGGGCAAAGGATAGCTATTACCAAAAGATATATCGCAATTGCGATCTTAACTAACTGATAACAACTGACATCTTAGCGCCCAATTTCGGCAACATTTTAGCAATATTCAAACCCTATCGTTTCCGCAACCAATAAAGCCGGGCATCGCCCAAAGTCCGATCGTCGGAGACAAAAAATGAAACTCAATCAGCTATTTCCTTTGAGCGTGATCGCTTCCGCTCTGATGCTTTCTGCCTGTGGTGGCGACATCAACATCAATGCCGGGGAGAGCAACGTAAACCCGCCTGAGACCTCCACCCCCACCACCCCGCCGCCGACCGAAGAAGAAGAGACCGATTTTGACGCCAAGTACCCCTTCTCCACCGACGCCGGTTACAGCGTGGGTGGCAAGAACGTGCGTCGCATCGTTGGGGTACAGACTGCCGACATCCGCCTGGAGAACGATGTGGTTTGGGAACTGGCCGGTGCGGTTCAGATTGGCGGTGACAACACCGACAGCGCCACCATCACCATCGATGCCGGCACCCTGGTGCTGGGCGACAGCGAAGGCTACCTGGTGATCAGCCGCGGCTCCATGATTGAAGCCGCCGGTACCGCGGAAGAGCCGATTGTCTTTACCTCCGTGGAAGCGGGCCTGGGCCAGGCAACCGCCCGAGGTCAGTGGGGCGGCCTGGTGCTGCTGGGCAACGCCAAGGTCAACACCTGTGCCGACCACACCGTCTGTGACGTACCGTTTGAGGTGGGCGATCACCCCTACGGCGGCGACAACGACGACGACAACTCCGGTACCCTGCGCTACGTTCGCGTCGAGAACGGTGGCTTCAAGGTGAATGACACCCAGGAGATGAACGGCATCAGCTTTGCTGCGGTCGGCCGCGGTACCACCGTGGAGTACATCCAGATCGACAACAACGATGATGATGGCATCGAATTCTGGGGCGGCACCGTCAACGTCAAGTACGTGGTTCTGACCAACAACAACGACGACTCGCTGGATTGGACCCACGGCTGGACTGGCCACGGCCAGTACTTCTACATCGCCACCGAAGACGATAACGCCAACCGCGGTATCGAAGCGGACAGCTCCAAGACCGATCCGCTGGGCACCCCGACCTCCATGCCCTACCTGGCCAACCTGACCCTTAACCTGGGCGGTGGCACCAACGGTGGCGGCGACGACGCCGAAGGCATCCTGTTCCGGGTCGACACCGGTGCTCACCTGTACAACGCCCTGGTCAAAGGTGGCCCCACCACCGGCGAATGCCTGGAGGTGAACGACGCCACCACCGTGGCCCGCGCCAACGCCAACGAACTGACCATGAGCTACAGCCTGATCGACTGTGTCGAGCCCTTCAAGAGCCCGAAGGACGACATGGACAACGTGCTGCTGGACGTGGAAGCCTGGTTTATGGCCCAGGATGGCAACCTGGCTGAGCCCTCCTACCTGGAAGGTTACCAGCCGATGGCCAACTCCCCGGCCCTGGGTGGCGGTCACCCCAACCTGGCCGGTGAAAGCGCCTTCTTTGAAGACAACAACTACATCGGTGCCTTTGACGGCAACCCGGACAACGACTGGACCCTGGGCTGGACCATCGGTATCCACGATGCCCCGGCCGCTCCGGCTGAGCTGGTCGCCCTGGAAGCCTGTCCGGAAGGCACCACCAACAGCGAGGCCGACGCAGGACTGATCGCCGGTACCGACCTGGTGTGCTCCGTTAACACCCCGCTGACCAGCAACACCGTACTGCAGGCCGGCACCAACGTCTGGTACAAGCTGGATGGCGCCGTGGTCGTCGGCGGCGACAAGGTCGACTCCGCCACCCTGGCCATCGAACCTGGCGTAAAGGTATTCGGTGAGGACAACGGTTACCTGGTGATCAGCCGCGGCTCCAAGATTGCCGCCGCCGGTACCGCTGAGATGCCCATCGTCTTCACCTCCCGCGACCACGCCCTGGGTGAGCCGACCTTCGCCGGCCAATGGGGCGGCCTGGTACTGCTGGGCAACGCCCAGGTCAACACCTGTGTCGACAAGAACGTCTGTGACATCCCGTTCGAGGTGGGCGCCCACAACTACGGCGGTAACAACGACGAAGACTCCAGCGGTGAGCTGAGCTACGTCCAGGTGCTGTTCGGTGGCTTCAAGGTCAACGACACCCAGGAGATGAACGGCGTCTCCTTCGCTGGCGTTGGTAGCGGCACCAAGGTCAACAACATCCACGTTCACATGAACGATGACGATGGCGTTGAGTTCTGGGGCGGCACCGTCAACATCCGCAACATCTACCTGACCGGCAACAACGATGACTCCCTGGACTGGACCCACGGCTGGCGTGGTAAGGGCCAGAACATCTACATCAGCCAGGTGGATAACGGCGCCAACCGTGGCATCGAAGCGGACAGCTCCAAGTCCGACCCGCTGGGCCTGCCCTACTCCGACCCCTGGCTGTCCAACGTCACCATCGAGGTGGCCGGTGGCACCAACGGTGGCGGTGACGACGCCGAAGGGATCCTGTTCCGCGTAGCCACCCGTGCCCGTCTGCACAACGCCATCGTCAAGGGCACCGACACTTCCGGTGAGTGCCTGGAGATCAACAACGACGGCACCGTCGACAACGCCGTGGACGGCACCCTGGTGATGACCCACTCGCTTATCGATTGCGTTGAGCCGGTCAAAGACACCCCGGCCACCGACAGCGACGGCAACCCGCAGAAGGCGCACGACACCAACGCCTGGTTCCTGGCCCAAGAAGGTAACCAGATCCTCGAGTTCGGCGCCCTGGCCCTGACCGCCGGTCAGCCCGCCGCCGACTCCGTGGCCCTGGGCGCCGGTCTGGACCTGAGCAGTGAAGACGCCTTCTTCGAGTCCACCAACTACATCGGTGCCTTCGACGGCACCAACGACTGGACTGCCGGCTGGAGCTACCAGAGCGAGCAATAAGTCCTGAGGGGGGCGAGTCTGCCGCCCCCCGACTTTCGATCTACCAGCACCAAGTTCCAAGGGTTGCCGGTTTTACAGGCAGCCCTTTTCCATAGGGAAACAGGATTAAAACAATGAAAACCACACGCCGCTTCAACATCAACAAGGTTGGCATCGCCATCACCCAGGCTCTCTCGCTGGCAGCCTTGATGCAGGGCGTTGCCGTTGCCGAAGAGCAAGCCGGCGCCAACGACAGCGTCGAGCGCATCGCCGTAGTGGGCCGCTTGCAACGGGTGGCCTCCGAGGTGATCGAAGAGCGTCGCGAACTGCCCTACGTGGCAGACCTGATGGGGGCCGATCAGATCGGTCGCACCGGCGACAGCGACGCGGCCGCAGCCCTGCGCCGGGTCACCGGCCTGACCTTGCGGGACGGCAAGTACATTTACGTTCGCGGCCTTGGCGAACGCTACTCCAGCACCTCACTCAACGGCGCCCAGGTACCCTCACCGGACCCGACCCGCAGTGTCATTCCGCTGGATCTCTTCCCCTCCTCCATCATCGAGTCCCTGTCGGTGCAGAAGGCCGCCTCCGCGGCCAAGCCCGCCTCCTTCGGTGGTGGTCACGTGGATATCCGCACCAAGACCATCCCTAACGAATTCTTCTTCAACCTCTCCGTTGGCGGCCAGTACAACAGCAACAACAGCGACGACAACCTGGTCTACAACGGTGGGGGTGAAGACTGGCTGGGCAAGGACGACGGCGCCCGCGCCCTGCCGATGGACCCCAGCAACGGCCTGGAGTTCAACCGCGACATGACGGTGTTTGGCGAAAGTGCCTCTCCAGGCTTTCGCGGCAGCCTCAGCACCGGTACCCAATTCAGCCTGAACGACGCTGGCGACTGGGCCCTGGGCTTTGTCCTGGGTGCCGCCTACAAGAACCAGACCGATAACTACGAGCAGGAGAAATACCGCCTGCAGACCACCGCCGGTGCGCTGGATACCAGCGACATCATTGTCGGCAGCGAGAAAGAGATTAAGGCCTCCGGCATGTTCAACGTCGGCCTGCAGATGACCGACGATCATAAGATAGAGACCTTCACCACCTACCTGGGTGACACCAGCGACGAGGTGGAACGCTCGATCCGCAACACCGAGAACACCATCGCCGATCCCAACCGGGACAACGAGCACTACAGCATCACCTACCAGGAGCGCAGCCTGATCGCCAACCAGATCCGCGGCGAACACTTCTTCTCCTACCTATGGGATCTGGAGCTCAACTGGCACTACACCGACGCCCGCGCCCGCCGCAAGGCACCCAATGAGCTGAGCTACGAGTACATCCGCCGCTTCGAAGACGATGGCAGCCTCAACCTGCGCCGGCTGGTCAGCGGCCAGGACTCGGCTCAGTACGCCTTCCGTGACCTGGTGGACGATACCGAGAACACCGGCTTTGACCTGGGCAGGGTTTGGGAGCTGGACAACATGGAGATCACCGTTCGAGGGGGCTACGACTACTTCGAGCGGATCCGGGACGCCAGTGGCGAGCGCTACAACTTTGACAACCGTGGCTTCCCCGCCGAGGTGCTAACCGGCGATTACGACGAGATCTTCAGCGACGCCAACGTCGCTAACCCGGACTACGGCTTCCGCACCGTTAAGCAATCGGTCGAAACCGACGACTACAACGCGGTGCAGACCATCGACGCCGGCTTCGGTGAGATAGACCTGCATTGGTATGAGCAGTTCCGTATCACTGCCGGGCTGCGTTACGAGGAGTTCCGCCAGACCGTGCTGGCCTTCAACGAGGACGGCTCCATCTACGACGGTGGCGGTCGCTACGGCCTGGAAGACTTCGTAGTGCTGGAGGACGACTGGTTCCCCTCCCTGTCCGCCACCTGGTTTATCAATGACGAGATGCAGCTTCGAGCCGCCGTCTCCCAGACCGTGGTTCGTCCGGACATGCGGGAGGTCGCCCCGGTGCGGTTCGAAGACCCGCTTACCGGCATCTCCATGATCGGTGATCCGGACCTGACCAGCTCCGATATCCTCAACCTGGACGTGCGCTGGGAGTGGTACATGGAGTCCGGCTCCAACCTCTCCGTCGGTGCCTTCTACAAGGATCTGGAGGCCCCCATCGAGGCGGTGGACAAGACCACCGAAACCGATCGGATCCTGACCTTCAAGAACGCCGAAGAGGGGGTGGTGTACGGGGTGGAGCTGGAGTTCCACCAGAACTTTGGCTTTATCGACCAGGGCTCTGACATCTGGAACGGCTTGTTTATCGCCGGTAACCTGACCCTGTCCGATTCCGAGATCACCATCGCCGACGCAGGTGACATCAACCTGACCAATCCGACCCGTCGGATGATGGGTCACTCCGAGTGGGTCGCCAACCTGCAGCTGAGCTACGACTCGCCGGACGATGTCCACAGCGCCACCCTGGTCTACAACGTGTTTGGCGACCGCATCGCCTACGCCGGTACCCAGGGCTTCGACGACGCCATCGAGCAGCCGTTCCACTCACTGGACTTCACCTACACCGTCTACCCGCTGGAGTGGATGAACGTGAAGTTCAAGGCCAAGAACATCCTCGATGAAGCCACCGAATACCTGCAAAACGACGAGCGGGTGTTCTGGAACAAACCGGGCACCGAATACACCCTGGAACTGGGCTTTAAGTTCTAAACCCACTGGCGGACCCATCAGGGTCCGCCACACTTACCCTATTCCCGTCACTGCTGGCGACGTGCAGGTAAGCCTTTCCTTGTTGGCAAACCTGCTCTTCAGTCGGGGTTCACTTTGGCGGGAATATTCTTTCTGTTAACGCTGTCCATGCCATCTGGCACATCGCTACGCTACCGGGCTGACGCCTTTTCCTTGTTTACGTCGGCTACGCAACGATGTCTGGGTTCACCGTGGCATGGATGGCCTCTTCTCCTCATCCAAATCAGAGATTCACCCACCAACCCTTTCAACTGCTAATGGAACGCAGCGCCCCGCCAGCGCTTCGCCGACTTTGAGTCGCCCGAATGAAATGACCAGAGGCCAGGTCGAAGGCCAGGTTGGCCTGAGTGGCTTGCGGAGATAGGGGGGAAAGTCGCCAGACTTGAACGCGTAGGCAGGGAGGCCGAAGCCGGGCTTTGACGCGAAGCAGGGACTGCGCAGCGACGAAGGCGACTCAAGCCAGAGCCGCAGACTTTGGTCATGAAAGTGAGGGATGGCGACGACTGGAGGCAAACGGGGGTTACAAGCGGGGCGCGCAGCCGGGGCGGAACGCCCCTTTGGTTGCGGCCGGCAACCCGGCAAATACCATTACCGTACTCGGCGACGCCGAGAAACACTGGCGTGCAGCGCCGTTCCCTCTACCACTTCACGGGGCTCGCAGCCGAAGTAATCGGCAAAGCCGTCCACCAAGGGCATCACCGACTCGCTGTCCTCTTCATTGAGCTGGGCATAAAGTGCCGCATCCAGCTCCAGCCCCTGCTGCTCCGACAGCGTCGCCAGGCAATGCAGTGCCGAATCCGCCAGGTTGCCCGGCAGCAGGCCAACGCCACCCAGATCATCATGGTTGCCGCTGAACCAAAGCTGCTCGGTCTCCACCTTGGAAGACCACAGGCAGGGGACAAAATCGCCACGCACCTCGTCCAGCGCCAGCGCCTGTACCGCACGATCAACACACTTGGGCAGGTGGCAATCCTGGAACAGCCCCCACTCCCGTACGCTGCTGAGGCTGCGCGCCGGCACCCCGTGTTGCCCCACGGTGTCCACCGCGGCCAACAAACGCACCCGGCACTCATCGGTCAGGGCATAGTGGGCGCGGAACTGACGGGATTCCATATCCTCCTCCCGCAGCCTGGGCTGGTAGAACAGGCGAAGTGCCTCCTCACTCTTGTCCAGGTGCAGACGCTGCATCACCCCACAGACATCCAGCATGGCGGCAAAGCGGCGCACCAGGTAGGCTCCATAGCTGAAGCCATAAAGAAACAGTTGGTCCCCCGCCTCGTAGTTCTGCGCCACAAAGCGGTAGCACTGCAACAGGTCCCGATCGATGGCCGCCTGATCCAGTGCCCCTTCCGGTTGCAGCAACAGCACCACCTGGGCCTGACCCTCCGCATCGCTGGGTAGGATCCCCCGGGCCAGTCGGGCCATGGCGCTGTGCTGACTGGGGGGCAAAGGTGCGCCCCACACCCCGTCAATGCAGATCACCAGCTTCTTCATCGGTCATACCTCTTAGCTAAAGACCGGAAAATTCTAATATAAAATTATGAATTTTCTATAGTTATCCTCGTGAACCCCGTTTCCTCCCAAAGCAAAAGATGGCAACTACACTCTGTGTGTCACTGAGGTTGGGGGACGCATAGATGCAATGGCGTGGGCGTAAACAGAGTCAAAACGTGCAGGATCGTCGCGGCAGTGGCCGTCGGGTGACGGCGGGGAAAGGGGGGCTGATCGGCATCCTCATCCTGCTGGCCGGGTGGTACTTCGGTATTGATCCCGCCGTGCTGTTTGGCGTCGCCAATCTCACCGGTGTCGGCGAGTCTGCACCAACCGCATCGGCCCCGCCGGCAGACGATGAAGCGGCCCAGTTCACCTCGGTGGTGCTGGCGGATACGGAAGTGTTCTGGGGTAACCAGTTTCGCCAATCCGGACGCCAGTACCAGGAGCCCAAGCTGGTGCTGTACCGGGGCCAGACCCAGACCTATTGCGGCACCGGCCAGTCCGCCATGGGTCCGTTCTACTGCCCGGCGGACGCCACCATCTACATCGACCTGAGTTTCTACGACGAGCTCAAACAAAAGTTGGGGGCGCCGGGGGATTTTGCCCAGGCCTACGTGGTGGCGCACGAGGTGGGACACCACGTGCAGAACCTGCTGGGGATCAGCAACGCCGTGCATCAACGTCAGCAGCAGATGAGCAAGACCGAGGGCAACCAGGAATCGGTCAAGCTGGAGCTGCAGGCGGATTGCTTTGCCGGCGTCTGGGCCAGCTACATCGAGTCGCAGCAGTGGCTGGAGCAGGGAGACCTGGCGGAGGCGATCCAGGCGGCGGAGGCGATTGGCGATGATCGCCTACAGCAGCAGTCACGGGGACGGGTGGTGCCCGACAGCTTTACCCACGGCACCTCCGCCCAGCGCATGTTCTGGTTCCAAACCGGTTTTGATTCCGGGGACCCGACCCAATGCGATACCTTCAGCCACCCCTCTTTGTGAATCCATTGAGCGCTTTATCCCATTGAGGCTGGCCATCCAGCGGGCTTCACAGTAGCATGCCCGCTATCGCCCAACACTGCCCTGCCCCATGTCCAAGCCCTGGTGGATCTACCTGATCCGAACCCGTCACAACCTGCTCTATACCGGCATTACCACCGACGTTGAACGGCGCTTCAAGGAGCACAGCGAGGGCAAGCGTGGCGCCCGCGCCCTCAAAGGTAAGGGCCCACTGACCCTGGAGTTCCAGGCTGAGTTGGCCAGTCGCAGCGAGGCGCTAAGGTTGGAGTACCAGGTTAAGCAGTGGCCTAAGAGCCGCAAAGAGCGACTGATCCAGGGCAAGGAGTCGCTGCCAGGTCTTGACTGAACATCAAGCTGGCACACCACTGCCCCTCTAACTTGAGGCTATCGGCAAAGCGCTCCAGGCAACGAAAGCCCGCCCGTTTGAGGCTGCGCTGACAGGCAAGGTTGGCCTCAGCGCACAGTGCCACCGCCCGCTCTATCCCCAGCGGCTGCCAATGACTCAGGCGGATCGCCGCCAAGCTGCGCTGCACCAGCCCCAACCCCTCGAATCCCGGAAGCAGCATAAAGCCCAGCTCCACCGTGGCCTCACTCATCGGCAACTGACGCCAGCCGATGATCCCCGCCGGCTCACCTTGATGCAGGATCACCTGGCTACACCAGTGGCTGTCCCCCCAGCACCAGGGCTGTAGCCGTTCCGCCAGCAGTTGCCGGATCTGCGCGTCGGTCATAACACGGTCGATGTGGCGCATCCGGTCCGGATCGCCGTAGAGGCGGGTTAACAGGGGGAGATCGTCGGATGACAGCGGGCGTAGCATGGTGGAGACTCCTGGGGTTTCCCTCAAGCTAAGCGACACAGCGGGGCCAGGGCTGAAGCCCTGGCCCCGCTGTGCAGGCCGTTTGATTACCAACTTACTGCCGGTTGGCGTGGCTCAATAATGCTGGGATCAACAGGGCTTGAGCTAACTCAGTACAGTTTGGGCTCGCCAAGCGGCCGGCTTTTCAGGATCTTCAAAAACCACATGTATTGATCCGGGTGACGGCCAATCAGTCGTTCCATCTGTTGATTGAGCAGGCGCGCCTCCTCGTCCTTATCCAGCTTGGCCAGCGGCAATGGCGCATCCAACTGGATCCGGGCACGGCCGTCGGTACCGACAAAACCAACACTGAGCGGCACCACCACGGCATCGGAGCAGCGGGCGATGCGGCTGATCACCGGCAATGTCGCCTTCTGACAGGAGAAGAAGGGGGCGAACACGCTGCAGTGCTCTCCGTGGTCCTGGTCCGGCAGGTAGAACAGGCTGTTGCCCTGTTTAAGCTGGCGCACAATAGTGGGCATGCCGGCGTCGCGGTGGAACAGCTCGCCACCAAAGCGCAGACGCTGGCGATAAGCGGCCCAGTTCAGCACCGGGCTGCGATGGTGCTTAATCATGCCGATCATTGGCAAACCGGTCATCGCTAAGCCTGCCGCGGCGTACTCCAGGGCAAACATATGAGGCACCAGGAACACCACCGCCTTGCCTTCAGCTCGGGCAGCCTCCAGGTGAGCCAGGCCATCAATCTCGATCCGTTTGCTGAGAAAGCTTTTGCGTCGCAACGCCAGCTCGCCCAATCCCAGGCCGGTGCAGACAAAGGTTACCAGCAGTTGGTTGATCAGGCGCTCGCGCTTGGCTGCGCTCCAGTGCGGATAGCAGCTGGCCAGGTTCTTGCGCGCCACCGCCACCGGCTTGCGGCAGAGAGGCTTGAGCAGGCGAGCCAGGGGGTAAGCCAGCAAACGACGCAGTGAGGGTGGAACAAAGGCAAACAGGGCAAGCAGGCCAACGGCCAGCCAGTCGAGCCAATACCTGGGGTGCAGCATGCGGGGGTGAAAGGGTACGCGGTAGGGTCCTTGCGCAGTGTGGGCGTCCATCTTATGCCTTCCTGGCCTTATTGTTGTTTTTCGCCACCTTAACCCAAGCTGAACCTACCAACAACAAGGATCACAAAAAAGCCCACGACAACGTGGGCTTTAATAAGGCAAATCAGGGTTTTTGATAAGGCTCAGGCGCCCCATCCGGGCGGCTTCTCAGCAGCTTGAGGATCCACATGTACTGTTCAGGGTGCGGCGCGATCATCTGCTCCAGCTCCTGGCTCAGGGCCAGGGCATCCTGGTGTGGGTCATTGGGGTCCAGACCGGTCATAGCCGGTCGGATGTGGCCCTCAAACACCCCCTGCTTGGGATCATAGGTGGCGTACATCGGGATCACCTTGGCTCCGGTGGCCTCCACCATCCGCCCCAGTGCCGGCAAGGTAGCTTTATCGGTGGCAAAGAAGGGCACAAACTCGCTGCGGCTGGGGCCGTGGTCCTGGTCCGGCAGGTAGTAGGCGATGTGCTCATGACGCACCGCATTGAGCAGCGCCTTGATGCCATGCTTGCGGGTAAACAGCTTGCCCTGGAAGCGATTGCGGCCCAGCAGCATCATCCAGTCCAGCATCGGGTTCTTGTTGGGGTTCATCATGGTGGTCCAGCGATGGCCCCGGGAGGCCAGCAGCACCCCGGGGAACTCGATGGCCCAGCTGTGGGGCACCATCAGGATCACCGGCTCGCCAGCATCCAGCACCGCCGACAGGTGCTCCTCGCCGCGCAGTTTGATCACCTTCTGCAGGTAGCGCGGGCTGCGTACCGCCAGGATCCCGGTGGCAAACATCACCTGGGAAGCCCGCTCGAACATCTCATCCAGCACCTGTTCAGTCTGTTCAGGCGACCATTGCGGAAAACACAGGTTCAGGTTGACCCGAGCGCGGTGGCGAGCGCCCTTGGCAACGCGGCCGACCGAGCGGCCCAGCGCCCCCGCCAGGGCATCACGCAGTTTACGAGGCCAGAATGCCATGAATAAGCCCAACAGCAGCGCCGCCCAAAGCCCCCAGTTCTTGGGGTGGAGGAAACGCCACTGAAAGTGGGGGCGATGATGATCATCAAACGCAGAAGACAATGCCTTCTCCCTATATTCTTTATAAGCCACACGCCTGTGGGTAAACCGCCGTATATTAGTAGTTCCCTGCCCCAGTGCAAGGACTCAGTGCAGAAAATCCAAACACGGTACAGTGTTCGTTAAAACAACAACTTGCCCATCGATAGCCTGGAATCACAGCATGTCACCAGCTAGCCCTTCAGCGTCATCAACTCCATCCTGCCACCCCAAGGTGGGGATTGGGGTCATCCTGGTTCGACAGGACGGTCACATTTTGGTGGGCAAACGCACCACCGCCCATGCCCCATTCTGGTCGATTCCCGGTGGCCACCTGGAGATGGGGGAGCAGTTCGAACAAACCGCGATGCGAGAGATGCAGGAGGAGACCGGACTGATCATCAGCGAACCCAAGGTGATTGCCGTCACCAACAACCTGCGCACCTACGCCCTGGAAGGGGTGCACACCATCTCGGTCTGTCTGGTGGCCCAACACCAAGGTGGCGAGCCCCAGCGGCTGGAGCCGGACAAATGCGCGGAGTGGCGCTGGGTCGACCCGACAGATCTGCCACAACCCCACTTCGACGCCAGCGAGCAATCCGTCGCCTGCTACCTGGAGCAACGCTTCTACCAGGCCCCTTAATGCGACAAACCGTGACTGACCACAGAGCATGACGCTGACGGGGTAACCAGGAATTGAGCGGCGAACAGCAGTAGACGCGGATGGGTCGATAGCAAGTCAGTGGCAGGTCAATGACCTTGGCGACGCTCGACGCGTCCCCTGCCCTTTAGCGGTCGATGACGTAGTCAAACTCGCTGTTGGGATAGGGCTCATCTTTGAGGGTGAAATGCCACCACTCCTCCGGATAGTGCTCAAACCCTACCTGCTCCATCAACAATCTCAACAGCAAGCGGTTGCGCCGGGCCTCGGCGGAAACCTGGGCCGCTTCACTGTGGGAGCGTGGGTCAAAGCAATCGTAACTGCTGCCCATGTTCAGGCTTGGGTAAGGGCCCACTTCGGCCAAAGGCAGGCGACAATCGGCATTGAAGGCGGAGACGATCTGGGTGGGCGGCATCACCTCCACCAGGGTGACGTCCACAGCACTGCCGCGAGTGTGGCTGGAGCGCTCGGCGATGTACCCCAGCTGGAACAGGTCTTTCTTGTCGAATTGCGGGTAAAACCTGGGCTGGGTGTCGTTGTCACCACGATCCTCGCTCCAACGGACAAAGTGCTGCACTGCCTGCTTGGGTCGGTAGCAATCGTATACCTTGAGGCTCATGCCATAACGGTTAGCCAACCGCTGTGCCCGCTCCAACGCCAGGGCTGCGGGTTCGCTCAACCAGCAGCGCCCCACCTCATAGCCATCCACTTCGCGTCCGATGAAATTATCGCCGCCGGCATAGCGCATCTCCTGCACGATGTCCGGCGCGTAGCGATCCAGCGGAACCAGGTAGGTTTGACTGGTAATGGAGGCGAGCAGCAGCCAGGGGGCCACAATCAGAGCCTCATGGCGTACCAGCGATCACAGCCGGTGTGACCACTGCTGCCCCAGGGGGCATCGAGTTCGCGAAACCCCAGGCTCTCATACAGCTGTTGGGCCTGGGTCATCGGCCCATAGGTTTCCAGGTAGCAATAGTTGTAGCCGGCCCGACGTGCGTACTGGATAAGACGGGCCACCAACGAGCGGCCGGCCCCCAACCCGCGGGCCCCCGGGGAGAGATACATCTTTTGCAGCTCACACACCCCCTTGAGATGGCATTGGTAGGGTGCCAATCCGGCCCCACCGAGTATCTCTCCGCGCTTTTCCACCACCAGGTAACGGCTTCCCTCACCACTGTAGACCTGGCATAGGGAGTCCAACTCTGGATCGGCCCAGGCAAACCCTGGCTGATTAGCGCCAAACTCCGTTAACGCTGCACGGATGATCTCAGCAATCCGTGCATTATCCCGAGGTTCTATTGGCCGTAGCTCAAAACTCATTCAGGCTCCCTACCGTTGATTTGGCCGCCTCGCGGCGCTCAGCTTTCAATCGCTTTCGAATACTTATTATCAAACACAGCTCACAAAGCCAACAACCCCGATCTTGCGTTTGGAGAAGTTTCGTTCACAATGCCACTCACATTTTTTCCGTCAAATGAAAGAAATACTGTCATTGGACGGCCAGTTAACCGAGTAGGAGGAAGTATGGACTACGACATCGAGTTTCTGACCTTCATCCTGGCCATGGTAGTGCCGGTAAAGGTATTGCCCTGGGTCTTCATTGCCGCCTTGGGCTACAAGGGTCTGTTGGCGCGCAAAGCGCAACGTGACGAACGGGAACGCCAACGCCGTATGGCCAGATTGGCGGAACTGCGCAAGCCTAAGCAGGAACCGGAGCCAACCCTTAGCCCCGGCAGCCGAGCTCCGATCAGCGCCGATCACCTGCAATCTATGCTGATCCGCCGCGGCTAACCGCGATCTACCCCAGGCCCACGCCCTGCCCTGCTGCAGGGCGTTTGTCCTACTGCCCCACCGACTAACCCGTGACCCCCTGCCACTGCTGTGTCTGAGCCAGACGCTGCAAACGCTGTGTCTGGGCCAGCGCATGCTCACCAATCCAGCGCTGCAGCGCCACCACCTCCTGGCGCGGCGAAAAAACGTAACTGTAGTAGCGCCAGGCACTGTGACTGATGGGCGTATGCCGGGGACAACACAGGTAGCCCTGCTCCAGTTCATCCAGTACCAGCAGCAGATCGGTTACCGTGGCGCCGTGGCCCGCCAGGCTGGCGCTCAGTGCCATATCCAGGGTGGTAAAGGTGGTCTGGCGCACACCCTTTCCCGGATCCTCCCCATACACGGCCAACCAGGCCTTCCAGTCGTGGTGGCCGAGGGTGGAATGTATCCGGGGCTGTCTCAGCAAACTGGCCAGATCGGCCGCATCACCGTCGGGACGGTTGGCACACACCGGCCCCATGTACTCTTCACGGACAAAGCGCAGCCGCTCGCTGTCGGGATAAAGCCCATGCTGACGGCTGTTGAAGATGTGCAGATCGCAATCCGTTGCCGCCCGGTCCAGCTCGGTTTCCTCCATGGTGGGCACCACCACGATCTCGTAGTCAGAGAAGTGCGCATTGAGCTCGGGGATCAGCGGCATCAGTGAGCGCATGGCGTAGCTGACGGCGGCCTTGATGACGATCCGCTGCGGCTGGACACCTCGCCAACTGCTGATCAGGCTCTCCAGCTCTCCATAGTGCTGACGCAGGCGTTCATACAGATCCTGGCCCTGAGGGGTCAGCCGGATGCGGCGATGCTCCCGAAGAATAAGTGATGCATTGAGATCATGCTCCAGCTGCTTCACCTGACGGCTCACTGCGCTCTGAGTGACGTGCAGCTCCTTCGCGGCCTGGGTAAAGCTAAGATGCCTGGCAACAGCCTCGTAGACTTTAAATGCGGTGTGGGAATGGGGTAGCGCCGGATAGGGCTTCATAAGCATTTGGCATGACTTGAGGGAATGCGTAAAGCCCATATTACTCAATTGAGCGGACGAGGGAAGCAACGTAAGGTGTCGCCATCTTTATTAGGTGGTAGCCATGAACGCATTAATCCGACTCTCTCTCCCCCTGGTCCTGTCCCAGCTCGTTACCATGGCGCTGGTGATGACCGACGTCTGGATGATGTCACTGCTGGGCACCACCGAACTGGCCGCCGGCGGCCTTGGCGCATCGGTGTACACCTTTGTCTTCCTGCTGGCCGGCAGCACGGTAGGCTGCGCCGCCAACCTTATCGCCATCGCCTATGGTGAGCGTCAGCATTCTCCTGAGGCTGGCGATCGCAAGATCCGGGAAACCATCAAGGGCGGGCTGATGCTCTCGCTGCTGCTCTCGGTGCTACTGACCCTGAGCTTTTCTCTGGCCCCTGACGCACTGGCACTGGCGGCACAACCGCAAGCAGCAATTGAACTGGCGATGATCTACCTCGACCCGCTTAAGTGGGCCATGCTCCCGGCCCTGCTGTTGCTGGTCTTGCGTGGATTGACCAGTGCCTTCGGTGATACCCGTTCAGTGCTGCTGATGTCGCTGGCCACGGTCTTCCTTAACGTGCCGATAAGCTTCGTGCTCGCTTTTGGTCTGGACTGGGGTCTGGCCGGCCTGGGCGCCGGAACCGCCCTGTCCACCTGGCTGGTACTGACAGGCTATGCCCTGTGGGTGTTTGCCCGGCCCCGCTACCGCCTCTATGGCCCCTGGCGCCATTGGAACGAATATCGACCGGCTGCCATGCTGCCGTTGCTGGCCATGGGCCTACCAATTGCCCTGGCAGCGGCACTGGAGCTGAGCCTGATCTACGGTGGCACCCTGATGGCGGGCACCATCAGCATCGCCGCCCTGGCTCTGCACCAGATCCTGCTGCAGTGCCTTTCCTTTACCTGGAATATCAGCTTTGGTATCAGCCAGGCGGCAGCCATCCTGGTGGGCCGCGACCACGGGGCCGGACACCGGCCGGGGATCCTCGCCTGGTCTCGCCACAGCCTGGTGCTGATCAGCGCCGTCAGTGCCCTATTAGCACTGTTGTTCGTGGCCTGGCCCGAAGGGATTGCGGCGCTGTTCAACCTGGACGATGGCCAGGGTGGCTCGCTGACCCCACTATTGGCCTCGGTCATTTGGGTGGCCGCCCTCTGCTTCGTGGTGGATGCCTGGCAGCTGCTGGCCATCAACCTGTTGCGGGGCATGAAGATCGTCAACAGCCCAACGGTGCTGACCGCCATCGGTTACTGGTGCGTTGGCCTGCCCGTTGCCTGGCTGCTGTTGCCCAGCCTTGAGCTGGTGGGGATCTGGTTGGGGATCGCCGCAGGCCTGGGGGCCACGGCTCTACTGCTGTTGATGCAACTGCTTTGGGTGCTATCTCGCCGGCACCCCTCAAGCCCAGTCACACCGGCCCTGGCCTAAGTGATCCCTTCGACCCTCATCGGGGTACAAATGGCAGTTGGACATCGAGTCCTTCCGCCATCTTACTGGCCATTGAGTAGACGAGGGGGTTGCCGTGGATATTGATATGGAGCTGATTCTGGTACTGGCAATGGTGGTACCCGCCAAGGCTCTGCCTTGGATCCTCATCGCCTATGTAGCCTACAAGGGCCTGCAGATGCAGCCTCGAGTTGCCAGGGTCCGCGCGACACCAAAGTACTGATGCAATGCGGTGGCATCATAGTGGCGGCTAAAGTGGCTTTGCTTCACTTAGGCCAGTGGGTTACCAGAAACTCCCCCACCACTACGAACAAGAACATCAGAATTGCTGCCGACACTGCCCCATACAGCATGACCAGTGCCGTAACCAAAGCTCTGCGGCACCTTCTTTTCAGGTTTTGCCAATTGGCCTGGTAGTCTGTTGGGCTCGGGGCATTTTGTTTCCTTCGCAACGGGCGCTGCAAATCGCAATTTTCCGGTCTTACTACAGCAGCGCGACGATGCCCTCGCCACTGCTCTTGCTGACGAACAACACCCTCCGTCACCCTTCTATCGTATGCCGCTCTCCTCCCGGCATCTGACAGCGTCGCATAGGCCTCATTTACTGCCTGCATAACTCGATTTGCCTCAGCCTTGTTACCGGTGAATCGATCTGGGTGGTACTTCTTGCAGAGCGTTCGATATGCAGCCTTGATTACTGCGGCATCAGCATTAGGGCTAAGGCCCAGAACGGAGTAGTAATTCGTCTGCACCCTTCACCTCACTAAATTCCTCGCCATCAATGAAATATAGAAGTGGCCCCATTAATCAGGTCGCTCAAGAGCTATCGGAGTGATAGCAAAGCAAAGATAGTACGGCGGCTACGCAACGGCAGGTTGGGACAATGCTGAGGCAAAATGAAGCTGTATTAAGGCTTACTTCGCTGGAGCCTCAATGCTTGAGGCTTGATGCAAGGAGGGTAGGCATTAAGCGAGGCAATGCTCTGCCAAGAGATAGGTACTCAAACTCCAGATACAAAAAAACCAGCTCGATGGCTGGCTTGTTGTCACTACTACTGAATTGGCTTAGTAGTAATGGTACCCGAGGCCGGACTTGAACCGGCACGCTCTAAGAGCGAGGGATTTTAAATCCCTTGTGTCTACCAATTCCACCACTCGGGCAGGGTAAGAATGGAGGCGCGTCCCGGAGTCGAACCGAGGTCCACGGATTTGCAATCCGCTGCATAGCCACTCTGCCAACGCGCCATATTCTGTGTTCAATCCCGCTATCGCGCGATTGAAAATTTGGAGCGGCACACGAGGTTCCCGATCTTCATCGAGAGTGTGACCTCAACCTTTGTTCAAGGTTGGGCTCTACCAACTGAGCCACTCTGTGCCCCGGCCTGAGCCGAAGCGGATAATTTGGAGCGGCACACGAGGTTCGAACTCGTGACCTCAACCTTGGCAAGGTTGCGCTCTACCAACTGAGCTAGTGCCGCTTATTGTTGCCGCATCCAATCCTGTGGGCCTTTAAGGCAGCGGTTCCGCTACTCTCTCCAACCGCACTGAACAAGTGCCGCTTAGTCTCTTTGGGGCTGTCCCCTGAAGACGAGACGTATTCTACGTAATTCCGAAGACAGGTCAACGCCGAGTTGGCCCTTACTGAACCGTTTGCCGCCTTTTCAACCAGGGTGGTCAATGGGGCGGCGAAACGGGTCCACTCCTTAACCGTGCCGGGTCAAATCTCCCCAGGCGGCGCGGATGTAAGAGAACATCGACCAGATGGTGAGGAAGGTTGCCACGTACAACAGGTAGAAAGAGATCTCGATAGCCAGCGGATTAAACTGGGCAATCAGGCCGGTGATGGCAATCATCTGGGCAGCCGTTTTGAACTTACCCAGCCAGGACACCGCGACGATACCGCGCTTACCCATCTCTGCCATCCACTCTCGCAGCGCAGAGATCACGATCTCACGGCCAATCATCACGATGGCAGCAAAGGTCAGCAGGCCATCGTCATAGTCCGCTACCAGCACCACCAGAGCAGTAGCCACCATCAGCTTATCCACCACCGGGTCCAGGAAGGCGCCAAAGGGAGTGGACTGGTTCAGGCGACGGGCCAGGTATCCATCCAGGGCGTCGGTCAGGGAGGCGATCACAAACAGGGTGGCCGCCGCCAGGAAGGACCACTTCCAGGGCAGATAGTAGAGACCAACAAACACCGGGATCATGACCAGACGCAAGAGGGTGAGAATATTGGGGATATTAAGCTTCATAAAGGTCCCGGTGACGCATTGTGGCGCCAATCATGCCGTATCTTGCCCTAGTGACGCAATGCGTCATGGATCTTTTGCGCCAGCTGTTGGCTGATCCCAGGCACTTTCGCGATCTCCGCCACACTGGCGCGCTTGAGCTCCTGCATTCCGCCCATGAACTTGAGCAATTGTTGACGCCGCTTGGCGCCGATACCGGGGATCCCTTCCAGCACTGATTCCCGCCGGGCCTTGCCCCGGGCGGCACGGTGGCCGCTGATGGCAAAGCGGTGGGCCTCATCCCGAATATGCTGGATAAGATGCAGCGCCGGGGCATCGGCAGGCAGATCGATCACCTCCCGACTGAAGCCCAGGATCAGGGTCTCCAAGCCGGGCTTGCGGCTCTCGCCTTTGGCCACCCCCACCAGCAGCGGCGCTTCCAGGCCGGTGTCCGCCAGGGCCTGTTCCATCACCTCTTCGGCCTGGGTCAGCTGGCCTTTACCGCCATCAATAAACAGGATTTCCGGCAAATTCTCCTGCTCCTGACTGCCCTGGTAGCGCCGGGTCAGGGCCTGGCCCATCGCCGCGTAGTCATCCCCGGGGGTAATACCGGCGATGTTGTAGCGGCGATACTCCTGCTTGGCCGGGCCTTCGCCATTGAACACCACGCAGGAGGCCACGGTCTTCTCCCCCATGGTGTGGCTGATATCGAAACACTCCATCCGGGTGATCGGCCGCTCCATCTCCAGCGTTTCCGACAGCTGACGGAAGCGCTCGGCCACCGTGGTCTTGTGGGCCAGCTTGGACACCAGGGCACTGCGCGCATTGGTTTGGGCCAGACGCTGGAACTGGGCCCGCTCGGCACGCACCCGGGTCTTGATCTGCACCTTACTCTGGTTGCGCACGCTGAGCGCCTCGGCGATGGCGGTCAGCTCCTCGCTCTCCTCTTCGGTCTGCTGCGACAGCACGATCTCTTTGGGGATCTGACGGTCTTCCCCGCCCCCCAGGTAGAACTGCAGCAGGAAGGACTCCAGCACCTCCTGCGGCTCGGTATTGCTAGGCAGCTTAGGGAAGTAGGAGCGGCTGCCGACGATCTTGCCCTTGCGCACGAACAGCAGGTGACAACAGGCCATGCCCCCCTCCAGCGCCACACCAATGACATCCAGTTCGCCCTGCTCGCGTCCCTGAACCCCCTGTTGCTCCTGCACCTTGCGCAGGGCCTGCAGTTGGTCACGGATGCGGGCGGCTTTTTCAAACTCCAGCGCCATGCTGGCCTGTTCCATCTGCTTAACCAGGGTTCCCAGCACCTGCTGGCTCTGCCCCTGCAGGAACAGCTTGAGCAGGCCCACCTGCTCACGGTAGGCATCGTCCTCAATCATGCCGGCACAGGGGCCAGAGCAGCGATTGAGCTGGTATTGCAAGCAGGGACGGCTGCGATTGCGGTAGAAGGCATCTTCGCATTGGCGCACCGGGAACAGCTTCTGCATCAGGTGCAGGCTTTCGCGCACCGCACCGCCATTGGGATAGGGGCCGAAATAGTGGCCCTTGGCTCGCCGGGGCCCACGGTGAAACGCCAGCCGGGGGTGCTTGTGATCGGACAGAAACAGGTAGGGGTAGGACTTATCATCCCGCAGCAGCACGTTGTAGCGTGGCATGTACTGCTTGATGTAGTCGTGCTCCAGGATCAGCGCATCGGTTTCGGTGTGGGTCACCGTCACTTCTATGTGCTGAATTTGCGCCACCAGGGCGCGGGTCTTCACACTGGGAACGTTGGTGCGGAAGTAGGAGCTGAGACGCTTCTTGAGGTCTTTGGCCTTGCCCACGTAGAGGACAGTGCCCCCCGGCGCGTCGTACATACGGTACACACCGGGTTGATTGGTCACCGAGCGCAGGAAGGCCCGGTGGTCAAAGCTGGAGGTCATGGATTCACGCAGTTTAGATCTTGGCTGCGTCTAACATACCATAGCGGATGGCCAATCGAGTGAGTTCCACGTCACCGCTGATCTTGAGCTTTTCAAACAGGCGGTAGCGATAAGCATTGACCGTTTTCGGGCTGATGTTCAGCTGCTCGGCGATGTCGGACACCTTCTGGCCGTTGGTCACCATCATGGTGATCTGCAGCTCGCGGTCGGACAGGTCGTCAAACGGATTCTTTTCCGGGTTGAAGGGGCGCAGCGCCATCTGCTGGGCAATCACCGGATCAATGTAACGCTGGCCTGAGGCCACTGCACGGATCGCCTGCACCATGTTGGCCGGCGGCGCATTCTTGGTGAGGAAACCGGCGGCACCGGCGGACATCACCCGGGAAGGGATCGGCTCCTCGGTGTGCACCGTCAGGATGATCACCTTGGCGTCCGGATTGAAGTGCAGGATCTTTCGGGTGGCCTCGAGCCCACCGATCCCCGGCATGCTCATGTCCATCACCACCACGTCCACCAAGTTCTTGCGACACCAACTAACCGCTTGATCGCCATCCTCAGCTTCACCGACAACCTTAATCCCTCGCTCATCCTCCAGGATCCGACGGATCCCGGTGCGAACCAGCGCATGGTCATCGACCAAAAACACATTGATCACTCTTTGCACTCTCCAAAACTAGAGGTTAACCCAAACCTCTTTTTTGTCAGGTCGATAATACCCTGCCTGAACAGGGGATCAATAAGACATGTGTCGTAATCCCGGTTATCGGCTAATACATGTGGCATAACGTGATCGCATTTGCAGCATAGGTGCCTGTTTCCATAACCAATCACAGCATTCTTGATGGCTTGAACCGGCTCACAAAACCGATTACGCCAATGCCCCATTTCACTCCGAAAGACGGCAAAAACTGAATAAATATGTCGGGAACAAATCAATGGCAGGGACGCGTATTTCCCTCACTGAAATTAGGAGTTTGCCAATTAAAGATAAAAAAAAGCGGCCCGAAGGCCGCATCTCAGTTGGGAGTTGGGTTAGCTAGCCACGCAGCAGGTCAGTGACCTGGGTGCGGGACAGGTTAGCCTGAGCCAGCAGGGAGCTGACCTGGGCTCGAAACGGCGCCTGGTTCATCGCCTGCTGCAGTTGCTGGCTGGCCTCAGCCACCTGTTGGGCACTGGCCTGGCTATTGCGATTGACCTTGGCCAGTCGACTGGCGACATTGTGTTGCACCGACTCCAGCTGGGCCAGCTGAGCATCCACCTTATCCAGGGTTTTGCGTAGCTTGGCCTGGCTTTGTCGTAGCTGGGCCTGGTTGTCGAACTGCCACTCACGGGGGTCCTGCCAGGGCATCGCCTCCTCGGTCTTGATGGCAATCGCCTGACCGGCCGGCAGTCGGGCCCCCTGCCCGCTCATCCACAAGCCACCATCGAGCAGCTGGGCTTGCTGCTCGTTGAGCATCAGCATCACCTGACCGTCCTGGCCAAGACGCGCGCCCAAACCGATGCCCGAAAGGCCATCGTTGAGGATCTGTGCCAGCTTGGCCCGGTCGACCCCGGCGGGTAGCTCCAGCTGGGTCTTTTCCTTACCCAGTTGCAGCGACACCTGCTCGGCCTGCTCTTTGGTGGCGGCCAGGTCAACCCCTTTGAGCTGGAACTGACGGGGTGCCTGAGCGTTGGGGCGGGTCACCAGGTTCATCTGCCGGTCCAGCAGCGGTTGGCCCCGGTAACTGGCGTTCTGCTCGACGACACGGTCACGCTTAGCGGCCATGCTCTGGGGGTTGCCGTTGCCACGGCGCAGGGCGGTGTTGACCTCCCGCTGCAGGCTCTCCAGTTGCCCCTTGGCCTGACGCAGCGCCTGGGCACCGGTCTGGGCAGCGGCGACCTGGTGCTGGCCCTGGCCTACCTGGGCCCAGCGACGGTAGCTTTCCAGCCGCCACTGGGGCAGTGCAACGCCCTTCCCTTTGCCCTTCTTGCTGGCGGCCAACGCCCCCTGGCCCTGGCTGGGCGCCGTGGGCTGGGAGGTGTTGCGTTGCTGTATCGATAAGGGATCGGAAACCGCGGCGACCATCAGGCTCTCCTCAGATGTGGTTAAACAGGCTCATCTGATTGATCTGAGCGTAGCTTTGCTGAGTGGCTTGGAGCGCCAGCAGATAGGTGGTGAGCTCCAAACTGGCCTCGGCGTAGTCCAGATCCTCTACCAAACCGATCAGCTCCTGGTTGAACAGGCCAACATCTTGGTGGGCTGTTTCCATCAGATCCATGGCGTTTTGACGGCCACCGATGTCGGTCATCAGCCCGCCGATGGAGGCCATGGTCTGATCGATGCTGTCCAGGGTCTCATCAAACAGGGCGTGGAAGGCCGGATCGTTCGGGTCCAGGGTCGGATCCTCCAGCATGGTGATCCACTCCTCCATCTTGTTAAAGATGTCGGCTGCGCCGCTGAAGAAGATCTGGTTGGCGGTGTCGTTGCCCTGAACGTAGTTGCCGTCCCCTACCGGGATATCACGGATGCCATCATCGCCCTGGTAGACGTAGTTTCCGTTGGCGTCGATGCCGATCGGCGGGGTGTCTACCTCGTGACCGGCGTAGATGTACTTACCCTGTTCGTCCTTGGCGTTGGCGTAATCCACCAGGGAGTCACGCAGCACCCGCAGCTCGGCGGCGATGCCGGCACGCTCTTCCGGGCCATTGCTGCCGTTGAACGCCTGCAGGGTCAGGTCGCGCATCCGGTACATGACGTTGTTCATGTTATCCAGGTTGGACTCTGAGCGGGCCAGGCTCATCCGCAGGCTGCTGATGTTGTCGATGTACTGGCTCAGGGAGGCCTGCTCGCGCTTCAGACTCAGGGTCTGTACCGCACCGAGCGGGTCATCCGAGGCGACGTTGATGCGCTTACCGGTGGACATCTGCTGCAGCACCTTGCCGTAGTTGGTGGCATTTTGCTGCATGCTGATCATGTTGGTTCGGTGCATCTGTTGACTGCTTACACGCATGATTTTTCTCCGATTACCACATGGTCAAGGCGGTGGTGAACAACTGGTCTGCCAGGGAGATCACCTTGGCATTGGCCTGGTACTGCTGCTGGTAAACGATCAGGCTAACCGCCTCTTCGTCCAGGTTAACGGCGCTGACGCTGTCACGCTCGTTGAGGGAGCGGATCAGCTCGCCGGTGGCGGTCTCCGCCTCCATCTGTGCCTGACGGCTCTCGATGCCCAGCTGACCCAGCTTACTGGCGTAGGCCTCGTTGAGGGTGGCGTCAGAACCCAGGCTGGCGAACGGCAGCTTCTTGTTCTGTAGTTCGATCAGCTCCAACAGGTTGGAGTTGTCGCCGGGGGCACCGTTCTTACCAAAGGCCAGCATGTCGGCGGTAAAGCCGTCGGTCACCTTGAGGGTGGCTGCCGGGTTATCCGGGTCATAGGTGAACAGGTCCAGCGCCGGAGCGTTACCGTTCAGATCGGTACCTCCAGCCAACACGGCGTTGAACTCGTCCGCCAGGTGCACGGCCAGCTCATCCAGGAAGTCCTTGCTGTCCTGCCAGCTGTTGTCGCGGTAGTCGAACAGTGCGCCCAGCTTACCGCCGGTGCTGGCACCGTCGAGCTGGTAGTCGGTGTTGCCAACGCTCAGGCTCAGGGTGGAGAACTGGGGGTTGTTCGGATCCGGGGTCAGCTTGAACTCACCGGCGCTGTTACCCAGTACCAGTGGTTGGCCCATCGGCAGGGTGACGTTGATGGTGCCATCGCTGTTCTCGGTAGTACGGATATCCACCATCTCGGCCAGTTCACCCACTGCCAGGTCACGGGCGTCCAGCAGCGCCGGCGGGATATCGCCGGTAGCGCTGTGACGCTGGATCTCAGCGTTGAGGTTGGCGATGTTCTCCATCCGCGTGTTGATCTCGGAAACCGAGGCATCCAGCTGGGATTCGATCTGCTTCAGCTGGCTGTCCAGGCCCTGGCTCAGGGTGGAGAAGCGGCTGGTCAGCGCCCGGGTCTCGTTCAGCACCGCCTGACGGGTGGCGATGTCATTGGGGCTCTCGGTGGCTGCGTTCAGCGCCGCGTAGAGGCTGTCCAGACCCGCAGAGATGTTGGCGCCTTCGCTGCCAAACAGCTCCTCGGTCTTACCCAGGTAGGTGGCCTTGGTGCTGGAGAAACCCGCCTGGGTGGTGCTGCTCCACACCGCCGCGGTCAGGTATTGGTCGGAAACCCGGCGAACGCCATCGACGTTAACCCCGGTACCGGCGCCGTAGAAGCCACCGGGGCGGGCGCTCAGCATGATCTGCTGGCGGCTGTAGCCCGGGGTGGCGGCGTTGGCGATGTTGTTGGAAGCCACATTCAGCGCCATCTGCGAGGCGTGGATCCCCGACAGGCCGGTATGTAGAAACGAACTCATTAGGACTCCTTAACGGGCAAAGGCACAACCAGTGCCGGCTGCATTGCCCGGCTGTTCGCCAGTGCATCTTGAGACTGGCGGATGTCGGTATCTGTAGCTTGAAGGGCGACCGCAGCGCTGTCGGGCTTTAACCCTTCACCGCCCAACTGGCGCACCATCACATCGGCCAGACCCACGCCCTGCTTGCGACTGAGGGCCTGGGCCAGCTCAGCGTCGTAGAAGTCGTGGAACACGCCACGCTTCTCGCTCAGAGCACCATCTTCATCTTTCAGCGCGTCGGTGGCGCTGCGCATCTGCTTTAGCACGGTCTGCAGGAACTGGGCCTCAAACTGTTGTGCCACTTCGCGCAGGGCACCCTCTTCGCCGTGTTGAGCGCGGATGTCCGCCGCGCTCTGGGTTTGACTGGCCAGGTAACCGGCCGCTTGGGTCTGTTTCATCGCATCCATCAGATCACCACCAGTTCCGCTTCCAGCGCGCCGGCTTCGTCCAGCGCCTGCAGGATTGCCATCAGATCGGTCGGGGCCGCGCCCAGGCTGTTCACCGCCCGGACGATCTCGTCCAGGGTGGTGCCTTCCGGCCAGATGAACATCCCGGCATCGCCCATGTCGATGTCCACCGCCGAGTCCTGGATCACCTGGGTGTTACCACCGGACAGGGCGCCTGGCTGGCTCACCATCTGTTGCTCGGTGATGGTCACCGTCAGGTTGCCGTGACTGACCGCCGCCTGCTGAACCCGCACCTCACGACCGATCACCACGGTGCCGGTGCGGCTGTTGAACACCACCCGGGGACGCTGACGCCCCAGTTCAATGGGCAGCTCCTCCAGCATCGACATAAAGGTCACCCGCTGACGGGGTTCGATAGGCGCCTGCACCATTACCTTGGCGTGGTCCTGGGCCCGGGCCACGTCGGGGCCGAAGATCTCATTGATGGTCAGCTCGATGTTACGGGCGGTCTGGAAGCTGGGCAGGCGCAGGTTGAGCACCACGTCCGGGGTGTCATTGAAGTTGGAGGGGATCTCCGCCTCCATGATCGCTCCAGAGGGGATCAGCCCCACCGTGGGTGTGTTAATGGTCACTGACGTGCCATTACGCCCCTCGGCGGAGATCCCGCCCACCACCAGGTTGCCCTGGGCCACGGCATAGACCTCGCCGTCGATGCCGTGCAACGGCGTCATCAGCAGGGTGCCGCCGCGCAGGCTTTTGGCATCGCCGATGGAGGAGACGGTGACATTGAGGGTCTGACCCGGGCTGGCCAGCGGCGAAACGGTGGCATGTACTGCCACCGCGGCAACGTTTTTCAGCTTGGGATCAGTCCGGTCATCCAGTTGGACACCAAACTGCTTGAGCATGTTGACCACCGACTGACTGGTGAAACGCACCTGAGTCTTGTCACCGGTGCCGTCCAGGCCAACCACCAGGCCGTAGCCCACCAGTTGGTTCTCCCGAACACCCTGGACATCAACGATGTCCATCAGTAGCCGCTCCGAGGCGGCTTGCGCGAATACCGGCAACAGGGCCAGTGCAATCAGAAACTTGCGCATGAATACCCCTTAGAACGGGAAGACTGGATCGTTGAAGAAGCGGGTACCCCAACCCGGCGCATTGACGTCGGCCAGGGTGCCCCGGCCGCCGTAGCTGATGCGCGCGTCGGCGATGCGCTGAGAGGAGATGCGGTTTTGCTGGTCGATATCCTCGGTGCGAACCAGACCCACCAGGCGGATGAACTCATCCCCCTGGTTCAGTCGCAGCCACTTCTCGCCGCGGATGATCAACACCCCATTGGGCAAGACATCCGCCACGGTCACGGTGATGGCACCGGAAAGCTGGTTCTGCTGAGACGAGGAACCGTTACCGGAAAAATCCCTTCCGCCCCCCAGACCAAAGGCACCGGAGCCGGAGCTGTTACCACCAAAGGAGTAGGAGCCGGAGGCGTCCATGTTGCTGTCCTTGGAGGTGGAGGTGCCCGCCTTCTTACTGGCCTGAGTCTTCTCGTCCAGCTCCACGGTGAGGATGTCACCGATACGGTAAGCTCGACGATCCTGGTACAGCGCCATGGTGTAGCCGCGGCGGTAGAGGCTGCCGGCCTTGGCGGTCGGCAGCACCATCTCCAGCGCTGGCGGCGCGTACTCCGGCGCGTTGGGCGCCTGCTGTTCCGGGATGTAGGGTGTGGCACAACCGGTAAGCAGCAGTGCCAGCAGCAAAGACCAGACTCTCAGCACGTTAGGCTCCTTACAACACCTGGTTGAGGTACTTGAGCATGTCGTCGGAGGAGGACACCACCTTGGCGTTCATCTCGTAGGCACGCTGGGTGGAGATCATCTCGACCATCTCCTCAACCACGTTGACGTTGGAGCCCTCCAGCACGCCCTGGCGGATGGTGCCCAGGGCTGCATCGCCCGGGATCCCCTCCAGCGCAGCGCCGGAGCCGGCGGTCTCGCGGTATAGGTTGTTGCCCATCGCTTCTAGACCCGCCGGGTTGGTGAAGTTCACCAGGGTGATCTGACCCAGCTCCTGCGGCTCGGCGTCACCGGCCATCTGGGCGCTGACGATACCGTCGGTACCGATGGTGACAGTCAGCGCTTCTTCCGGGATCTCGATGGCAGGCACCATCGGCATGCCCTCGGAGGTGACCATCAGGCCATCGGCATTGCGGTAGAACTGGCCGTCACGGGTGTAGGCAAAGTCGCCATTGGCCTGCTCCACCTGGAAGAAACCGTTACCCAGGATCGCCATATCCAGCGGCTGGTCGGTGGTCACCAGTTCGCCCACGGAGAACACCTTCTGGGTGCCGGCAACGTTCACACCGGTGCCCAGCTGCAGGCCGGAGGGCAGTTCGTTCTGCTGGTCCGCCATGGCACCGGGCTGACGGTGCGTCTGGTAGAACAGATCGTTGAAGTTTACCCGGTCGCGCTTGAAGCCGGTGGTGTTCACGTTCGCCAGGTTGTTGGCGATGGTGGTCATCTTGGTGTCCTGGGCGGACAGACCGGTTTTACTGATCCACAAAGCAGATTGCATCTTCTTATCCTTTTAATCGGGCCAGGGCCCTTAGCTACCGCGAACCAGGCGGTTACCCGCCTGGGCCAGGGTCTCGGCGTTCTTCATCAGCTTGACCTGAACCTCGAACTGGCGGCCCAGGTTCATGGAGGCCAGCAGCTCCTCGATGGCGTGCACGTTGCTGCCCTCAAGATGGCCATTGGTGACCTGGACCTCTTCGTCCTGGGGGGCCACCAGGCCATCGTCGAAGCGCATCAGGCCATCGGTGGCCTTGGTCATCAACGCCGCATCCGGGTTGACCAGTTTCAGCCGCCCTACCTCGTCAATCAGGCCGCCGTCCGCCGGCAGCACACTGACGGTGCCGTCGTTGCCGATATCCAGCTCACGGTATTCCGGCAGCTGGATGGGGCCATCGACCCCCACCACCGGACGACCGTCCAGTTGCAGCTCACCCTCGGCATTGAGGGTAAAGCCGCCGGCGCGGGTGTAGGCCTCGCCATCCTCGGTCTGAACCGCGAACCAGCCCTCGCCCTGGATGGCGATGTCCAGGTCACGACCGGTGGCCATCATGGCGCCGGCGCGCTGTAGGGTACCGGCGCTCTGGGTCTGGGCCAGCACTCGGGTACCATGGCCGGCGCCCTGCAGCTGGTGCTGTTGCACCCGCTCCAGATCGGCGCGGAAGCCGGCGGTGTTGGCGTTGGCCAGGTTGTTGGCACGGATCGCCTGGGCTTCCAGGGTCCGGGTAGCGCCACTGACGGCGGTGTAGAGCAGCTTATCCATGGGTCAACGCTCCGTTAGATCGCCTGGAACAACGCCTGGGTCAGCTGGTTCTGGGTGCTGATCACCTTGGAGTTGGACTGGTAGTTGCGCTGGGCGGTCATCAGGTTGACCAGCTCACCGGTCAGGTCGACGTTGGAGCCCTCAATGCCACCGGAGTAGAGGCTACCCAGGGTGCCGGTACCCGCCGCACCCATCACCGGCTGGCCGGAGCTGAAGGTAGCGGTCCAGGCGGTGTTGTTGGTCTGTTGCAGGCCGTTGGGGTTGGGGAAGTTGGCCATCACAACCTGGCCCTGCAGTTGGTCCTGACCGTTGGTGTAGACGCCGTAGACCATGCCGTTGTCATCAACGCGGATACCGGAAAGCTCACCGGCGGTGTAGCCATCCTGGGTCATGGAGGCGACAGCAAACTCGGAACCGAACTGGGTGGCGTTGCTCATGTCCAGGTCCATCGCCAGGTTGGCGGCGCCATTGAAGATGGAGTTGCCATCGGCATCGGTCAGGGTGTTGGGGATGTCGAAAGACGGGTTGCCGCCGGAGGTCATGCTGCCGTTGGAGTCAAAGGTGATGGTGTGGCCGGCACCGCCGTTGACGTAAGGAGAGATATCCACACCGTCCAGCTCGTACTTCACCTCCCAGGTGTTGTCGGCGGTCTTGATGTAGTACTGGGTCAGGTTGTGCTCGTTACCCAGGGAGTCGTACACCTTGGTGGAGTTCAGCGCGTGGTAGCTTTCCGGATCGGTCGGATCGAAGTCTGCTGCAATCAGGTCTTCGTTGCGGGAGTCCAGGTTCAGGCCCATGCGGATGTTCTCGGTGGCACTGGCCGGCAGCGCGCCGTTATCGATGCGCAGGCCGCCGGTGGAGCCGGTCAGCAGTTGGCCGTTGGCCCCCACCGGGTAGCCCTGCAGCACACCGCCGTAGGCATCAACGATGTAGCCGTCCTTGTCCATCTGGAACATGCCGGCACGGCTGTAGCTCATGGAGCCGCCATTTTCAGTCACGAAGAAACCGTTGCCGGAGATCGCCATGTCCAACTGACGACCGGTGTACATGATGTCACCCTCGGCGTCGAAGTTCTGGGACACGTTGGCCATGGTCACACCGCCCGGTTGGCCGCCGGCGTAAACCGCGGAGAACTCACTGCGCGCACCACGGAAACCCGGGGTGGAGACGTTGGCGATGTTGTGGGAGATGGTGTTCAGATCCTGGCTGGTAGTGCGCAGGCCGCTCAGAGCAATATTAAAAGACATTGTGATGGTTCCTTATCGGCCTTAAGCCATTTCTCGAATATCAAACAGGGACACTGCGCCGATGCCGTTATCAAGCTCCAGCATCATGTAGCCGGTGGTGGAGGCGATGTGGACGCGCTCAACCGTGGCGGCCACCAGCACGGTGGCATCGGTGGACTCACCTTCGGCGGTACTCTTGGCGTTGAGCTCATACTCGCCCGGGGGCAGGCCCAGCTCTTCCGGGTCCAGCTCCCAATCGATGGCGCCAGCGGATTGCTGACCCAGGTCGATGGTCGCCACCACGTCACCAGCTTCGTCGGTAACCTCCAGCAGCAGGGTCTCTACCGCATGGTCCAGCTCGATCTGACCGCTAACGGCGTCTTCACCAATGGTGATGCTGTCCGCCGGGGCCATCACGGTGCGGCCCAGCATGTTGGTGGTGCCCAGCACCTGCAGGTTCTCCGCCAGGATTGCCATGTTCTGTTGGCCCATGCGCAGGTGCTCCAGACTCTCCACCTGGGAGAACTGGGCCAACTGGGTCACGTACTCGGCGCCGTCCATCGGGTTGAGCGGATCCTGGTTCTGGATCTGCGCCACCATCAGGGTCAAAAACTCGTTACGCAAGCCAGCGGCACTGTTGGGGTCCTGCCAGCCACCACCGGGTTCACCGCTGCTGGTGGTTGCCGGATCCGCGCTGTTAGTGGCCGGGGTCGGCTGGGCTGCCGCGGCGGCGCTGGGCAACTCCTGGGAGTTGTACTGTCCAATCTGCATCATCACATGCCTCCCAGTTTCAGCAGGTTCTGTTGCATGGAGCTGACCCGCGCCATGACGTCGGTGGAGGTCTCGAAGGCACGGGTGGCGGCCATCATGTCCGCCATCTCCTGCACGCTGTTGACGTTTGAGTAGAAGACGTAGCCGGTGTCATCCGCCATCGGATGGTCCGGCTCGTAGCGCTTTTCCAGCGCCGCATCGGATTGCACCACACCCGCCATGTTGACGTTGGCACTGACACCGCCGGTCTGAGTCTGCTGGTAGATGGTCTGGAACACCGGTTTGAGCGCGCGGTAGGCGGTCTCTTCGCTGCTGGCCGCCGCGTCGACGTTGGCCAGGTTAGAAGCCACGGTGTTCAACCGCTGGCTCTGGGCGTTCATCGCCGAACCGGCGATGGTGTAGATCTCACTGAAAGACATGGTTAACGACCCTCAATGGCCTTTTGCAGGCCTTGGATTTTCATGTTCAGAAACGTCAGGCTGGTTTGGAAGTCCATGGCGTTCTGGGAGAACCGCGCCTGCTCCTGACCCAGCTCGACGGTGTTACCGTCGGCAGAGGGCTGGTGGGGCACCCGGTAGGCCAGCTGGTAATCGCGGTTGACGCCCATGGCCGGGTCCAACTGCTGCATCAACTGGGAGAAATCCAGATCACGGGCCTTATACCCTGGGGTTTCCGCGTTGGCTAAATTGCCGGACAATACCCGGGCACGCTCGACCCGGAAATCCAGCGTGTTAGCATGAACGCCCAGAGCGGCATCCAGATTGATCGCCATGTCGACTCCTTTTGATTCAGTTCTGTCTTAAGGCTGAACCCTATAAACAAGAGTCGTGCCACTTTTTTAAAATGAATAAAAACAAATACTTAGGTGACGTCCGTGGGCATTAAGGGAAGGGCCATTTCCGCTTTTTTCGCCGCCACCTTCCTGCTGCTTCCCCTGCAGGGACAAGCGGAAACCGAGGGCGCTAAAGCGCAGATTGAGCAGGCGATGATGGCCCAGCTCAAACAGGAACTGGCTACCTGGCAGCGCCGCAGTGGCGCCGAACTGATGGACGAAGGGATCAGCCTTCGATTACCCAGTTCGGTGGCGCAGTTGGCCCCCTGCCCTACCCCATTGGAGGTGGAGGCCGGTCGCAACGCACCGCTGGGCCACCAACAGCGCCAGATCCGCTGCGAGGCAGAGGGCTGGCGCCTGTTTGTCCGGGCCCGGGTGGAAGCCAAGGTAACGGTGCCGGTAACGGTACGCCGGCTCGGTCGGGGCCACCGCATTGAGCGGACTGATCTGGTGATGGAGCCCCGGGTGTTGGGGCTGTCGGATCAGGACCTGGTGTTTGCCCAGAGCGATCTGGTAGGCCAGAGCGTGCGGCGCTCGCTGCGGCCCGGCCAGCCGGTACGGCTCAGTCAGATCAGCCCCCCCTACCTGGTGGCCATGGGCGATGAGGTGGTGATCCAGGCCGGCACCGAGGGCTTTGCCGCCACCATGACCGGCACCGCGCTGGACAACGGCAGCGAAGGCCAGGCGGTACGGGTACGCAATAACAGCAGCGGCCAGGTGATCACCGCCTACCCGGTGCGCAAGGGCGTGGTGGCGACCCGTTATTGAAAATTATTTTTGACCTGCGTTTAAGAATTGACGGCGCACAGTCGCTTTTTTGACAGCGTAACCAAGAACGCTTTGAATTAATGGATGTAAACTATGGAAATCAACAAGTTATCATCAAACTTCCCGGTTGATTTGAAATCCGCAAGCCAACCGGCAAGCGCTAAGCCGGCCCCGGCCAGCCAAAAACCGGCCAATAAAGAAGCGATCAGCGAAGACTGGCAGCTGCTGGATCAGGCCAATCGTGAACTGGCGGAAATGGCCGATGTTGATCTGGAAAAGGTCAACGCCCTGCGCACTCAGCTGAAGAACGGCACCTTTGATCTGGACCTGTCCGATCTGGCCGGCAGCATGATGGAGCAACACGGCTAATATGGTCAGCAAACGGGAACGGCTGCAGATCCTGGTGCGTGAGATCCGCCAGGACATCGAGGACTACAAGCAACTGCGCAGCCTACTGCGTCATCAGCGTGAGTTGCTGCAGCGCCGCGACAGCCAGGCGCTGGAGCAACACAACCCGCGCCAAAACGCCTTGTGTCAAACCCTGGCTCGCCGCGCCAAGCGTCGTGGTGAGATCCTGGAGAGCCTGGGCGTGTCAGCCGACAACGGTGGTATGGATCGACTGATCAAGGCCCTGGCGGCACAAAGCCAGAAGCCGCTGCTGGCGCTGTGGCAGCAACTGGGCAGCCTGGTGAAGGAGTGTCAGTTGGAGAATGAGGTCAATGGTAAGCTGTTGGCCAACCAGAAGGCGTTATTGGACCGGGTCCTTAACGTCGAGCAAGCCAATCAACTGGACTACGGTCAGCCGGCGTAAGTCGGCGCCGTTGCTAAAGACGAGGCCGGGTTAGCGACTGCGAACCCGGCGCTGTGCAAACTCGTCCATCTGCTTCTGTTCCCGCCTCTGTGCCCGCTGCTGTTCGCTGCGGGCATTTTCTTGTTCCAGCCACACCAAGCCCTGACGACGGCCTAACTGCTTCTGCCACTGGCCATCGATCTGGCTGAGATCCTGCTGTGCTACTGCCTGCTGGCGCAGGCACTGCTCCACCATCGGCCGTAACTGCTGATTCATCTGGCTACGGTTGCTCATCAGCAGCGCACTGGCGTGATTGCCACTGCCGCTGTACTCCTCGATCAGCCCCTCCAACTGGGCCTGGCGCTGGGTCAGGTTGGCCAAGCGCTGTTGTCGCGCCTGGCGCTGTTTGCCCAAATCGAGCAGCCGCTTCTCCTGCTGCTCACGCAGCAGGACGATGGGATCAGCCATGGTTAAATCCTTCTACCAAATGGTGCAATTGCGCCAGGCTGTCCTGACGGGATTGGCCCTCATCCATGCCCTGGGACAGGAAGGCCTTGATCTGGGGCTGTACCTGAACCGCCAGGTCCAGCTGTTGGTCTTGCCCAGGCTGGTAACCGCCCAGAGGGATCAATGCCTTCACCTCGTTGTAGCGGGCATTGAGCTGGCGTACCTGCTGCATCGCCTGCAGCGTTTCCGGCTCGCTCAACTGGGCCGCCAGGCGGGAGGCCGAGGCATTAACATCGATGGCGGGGTACTGGCCCTGTTCGGCCAGCTCCCGGGTCAGCACGATATGACCATCGAGGATGGCCCGGGCGGCGTCCGCCACCGGGTCGTTCTGGTCGTCCCCCTCCACCAATACGGTATAGAGGGCGGTCAGGCTGCCGCGGGTAGACTCGCCGTTGCCGGCCAGCTCCACCAGGGAAGGCAATTGGGTAAAGGCGGAAGGCGGGTAGCCCTTGGTGGCGGGCGGTTCACCCAGACTCAGGGCAATCTCACGTTGGGCCTGGGCATAGCGGGTCAGGGAGTCGACCAGCAGCAGTACGTTGTGGCCCTGGTCGCGGTAGCCAGCGGCGATGCGGTGACACAGGCGCATCGCCCGCAACCGCATCAGCGCAGTGGCATCGGCCGGCGCCACTACCACTACGGCCCGTTGACGGCCCGCCTCACCGAGGGAGTGCTCGATGAACTCACGGACCTCACGGCCCCGCTCACCCACCAGCCCCACCACCACGATGTCAGCCTCGGTAAAGCGGGTCATCATCCCCAACAGCACCGATTTACCCACACCGGAGCCAGCAAACAGGCCCAGGCGTTGGCCCCGGCCGACGGGCAGCATGGAATTGATGGCACGCACGCCCACATCCAGGGGCTGGTCGATGGGCCGGCGCAGCAGCGGGTTAGGGGCTGTGATCCGCTCGCGGCACTGACGTACGCCGGTGAGCGGGCCCTTACCATCCAGCGGCTCGCCGCAACCATCCACGACCCGGCCCAGCAGGCCGGGGCCCACCGGTGCCGGAGAGACGCCGGAGAGGGGGCGCACCCGGGCACCAGGCACCAGGCCGTCGGTGGCGGTGATCGGCATCAGGCAGAGCAGATCCCGATCGAAGCCGACCACCTCCGCTTCCACCATGCTGCCATCCTGGCGCTCGACCAGGCAGCGTTCACCGGTGCCCAGTTCACAGCCAACCGCTTCCAGCAACAGACCATTGACTCGCACCAGGCGGCCGTAGATCTGGGCCACCGGCACAGAGAGCCAATCAGCGTTGCTCACCATCGGACTCCATGCTGTCGAGGCGCTTGCGCACCTGCTCCATGCAGGCATCGAGGCGGGACTCTACCGAGGCATCGGCGTCCAGGTTATCGGACACCACGCGGCAGCCACCGGGGCTGATGCTGGGATCCGGCACCAGGGTCCACTGCTTAGCACGCTCCGGCGCCAGCTCGCGGATCCGCTCACAGGCGCTGGGCTCCAGGTGGATCTTCAGGTCATCCTGGCCATCCGGCAGGGCCTGCAGGGTCTCCTCCACCAGGTTGAGCACCTGTTGCGGCTGCAAGGTCAGCTCACAGCGGATCACCTGCTGGGCGACCCGCTGGACCAACTCCAGGATCAGCTCCTGCTGCTGGCGAACCTGGCTCTGGTAGCCCTCCTCCAGCAGCTCTTTCATTGCGGCCAGCGGCACGATGGCGCTTTGCAGCTCCTCACGGGCCTGCCCCTGACCGGCTTCTAAACCTTCCTGGCGACCGTTGGCAAAGCCCTGTTGGTGGCCGGACTCTTCGCCCTGGCGCTGACCATCGGCAAAGCCCGCTTCGTGGCCCTGCTGCAGGCCTTCCTGGTAACCTTTGTCAAAGCCCTCCTGGTAGCCCTGCCAGTTGTCGCCTTCGCCACTTTCGGTTGCCAGCCCCTCCTGGGGCAGCGGGGTGAAACGGTATAGCCGGGCACGACTGCCATCCAGTCGCCAGCGTTTGTCTTGCGCCATCATTCCACCACTTGCTCTTCGTACAGTTGCAGCTCGAACTCACCCGCTTCCATCATCTGGCGGGCAATCTGCATCACCTCGGTTCGGGCCGACTCAGCGCGGGACAGGGGCACCTGCCCCAGGGCCATCACCTGGGTCTCCAGGGATTGCGCCATACGCTTGGGCAGCGCCTCCATCAGCTTGCGCTTAAGCTCCAGGTCAACACCTTTCAGTGCCAGTGCCAGGGTCTCTTGCGGCACTTCCTGCAGCAGCGACTGCAGCACCTCGTCGCTTTGACGACCGAGGATGATGAAGTCGAACATGTTCAGCTCCACCTCGGCCGCCAGGCGGTCGTCATGCAGCTTCAACATCTCCATCAGCTGACCACGGTCACCCTCGAAACGGTTGAGGATCCCGGCCACCTGGGACACCCCGGTCACCCGGGTGTGGGAGCGTTCGTTGGCCACCAGCAGGCAGCGATCCACCAGCTGTTTCAGCTCTTCGATCACGCCGCGGTCCAGCTCGCTGAGCTGGGCGATGCGCACCAGCAGTTCGTCGTGGCTGGCCACCGGCAGGCGCTGCAGTACCTGGGAGGCCGCTTCCGGCGGCAGCAGACCCAGCAGCACAGCCTGCAGCTGGGGATGCTCCGGCGCAATCTGACGAGCCAGCAGCTGCGGCTCGACCCACTCCAGGCGCTGCACCAGGGTCTTGACCTCGTCGCCGTAGATGGAGTCCAGCAGGCCCTTGGCCAGCTGGTCGCCCAGGGCACTGTCCAGGGTGCGCTGCAGGTAACTGCGGCTGGCGCGGGCGATGCCCGCCTGGCTGCGGTAGTCCTCAAACAGGCGCTGCAGCACCAGCTCGGCGTCCTCCTGCTTGACGTTGGACAGACGCGCCATCACCTGGCTGACGTGCTGCACGTGCTGGCTGTTCATATGGGCCAGCACCTTGGCCGCCCCTTCGGAGCCCATGCTGACCAGCAGCATGGCCGACTGCTCTAGGCCGCTGAGATCGGACATCTTGGCTAACTCATTCGCGCTCATTGTTGCTCATCCATTGGGTCAGTACCTCGGCGACACGCGCCGGTTCTTCGTTGGCCAGCAGGCTCAGGTGCTCAAGCTGGACAGACAGGGCGGAGCCCGGCGGCGGCAGCTCCGGCAGATCGCTCTTGATCGGCTCCATCATCGGCAGGTTGGCCGCTTGCTCGGCTTCCTCCAGCGCCTTCTCCGCCTCAACGGTGCGGGTCAGGTGTTTCACCAGCGGGCGCAGCACGAACAGCATCAGGCCCAGGGCCAGCAGGGTGCCAATGATGTAACGCAGGTAGACCTGGTACTCCTGGCTCTGCCACCACGGCAGCGGCTCCATCTCCGGCATCAACTGGGTAGCAAACGGGAACTGGGTCAGCGACAGGGTGTCACCTCGGGCCATATCCAGGCCGATGGCGTCGGTTACCATCTGCTCCAGCTGGGCGTTCTGGGCAGCATCAAAGGCCACCACTTCGCTGTTGAGCAGCACCGAGACCGACAGGCGCTCCAGTTGCGCTTGCTGGAAGCGGGTGTGGCGTACCGCGCGGCTGGTGTCGAACTGACGATCCGCCTGGTTGGAGATGTTGCGGCTGTTGCCCGGCTCGGCCTCTTCGTTGTCGGTGGCCGGCGGTTGGTTGGCCAGCGCACCGGGGATACCGATGGCCAGATCCGCGTTGCGATCCTCGGTGCGGGTGGACTCGCGCAGCACCACGGTGGACTCCGGATCCACCTGTTCGCGGGTCTCCTCCACCTGGTCAAAATTCATTCTTGCGGCGATCTGCACCCGGTAGTTGCCGTAGCCCAACACCGGCAGCAGCATCTCGTTGACCCGCTGGGTCAGGGTCTGCTCCAGCTGGCTGGTGTAACCCAGTTGACGATCGGAGGCGCGGCTCATGTCCTGGGCCAACTCCAGATCGGCCGTGAGCAGGCGACCGGACTGGTCCACCACCGACACACCGGTAGGGCTCATGCCGCTGACGGCACCGGACACCAGGTTAACAATGGACTCCACCTGGTCCGGCTTGAGGTTGGCGCCGGCGTAGAGCTCCAGCATCACGGACGCACTGGGCTTCTCCGGTTGCTGGCGGATAAACAGGGTCCGCTTGGGGATGGCCAGGTGCACCCGGGCACTGCGCACCGCCTTCATCGCCATGATGGTGCGCGACAGCTCACCCTCCAGGCCATGACGGTAACGGGCCTCTTCCAGGAACTGGCTGCTGCCCAGGGCACCGGCCTTGTCCAGCAGTTCCATCCCTTCCGGCATCTTGGCGCGGATGCCACGGCCGGCCAGGATCATCCGGGCACGGCCCAGCTGATCTTCCAGCACCAGGATCTGGCCGGTGTCGGCCTGCATCCGGTAGGCGATCTTCTCGGACTCCAGCACCTCGATCACCTCGGCGCTATCGAAGCCCTCCTGGATGCCATACAACGGGCGGTATCCGCGGCTGGCGGTCCACAGCATCAGCACAATCACGGTGGCCACCACGGTGGCCATCACCGCGATCAGCAGCACCTGGCGGTCACTGCGGCTGGCGCTTTGCCAGCGTCCGACCACGGCTTTCATTTGGTTGAGGATACCCCCCTGAGGGGCTATCGGCTCGGCGGTTGCGGTTGTCATGCTTTAACTGTCCTTACAACGGCATCTTCATCACGTCGTCAAACGCGGCGACAAGCTTGTTGCGCACCTGAACCAGGGCACTGAAACTGAGGCTGGCTTTCTGTGAGGCCACCATGGCCCCCACCAGATCCTCGCTACGACCCAGGTCCACGTCGGTCCGGATCTGGTCGGCGTGGATCTGGTCGGCATTGATGGCGTTCACCTTCTGATTCATCAGTTGGCTGAACTTGGGCGCGGAGACCCCGGCAAAGGGTTGATCCAGCCCATTGGGGCGAATGGTGATGGCCCCTTGGGCCAACTCTTTATTGAGCTGGAGCTTCTCCAGCATGCTGTGTTGACTCAAGGCGATAGAGGAAGACATCAAGTTCTCCGGTTCAGCTTATGCGGCGTGCGTCGCGGCCAGCGCGGCATCGACATCGATACCGGCTTCACGCATCTGCGCCATCTTGTAACGTAGGGAGCGGGTGGTCATGCTCAGGGCTTCCGCGGTCTTGCTGCGGTTGCCGCCATGACGGCGCAGGGTATCCAGCACGTACTGGAACTCGGCTTGGCGCTTGGAGGCCTTCAGCCCGCTTTCACTCTCCACCGGCATCACGGCGACGCTGGCACAACTGGCCTGGGGCAGCCCCAGATCCGCCAGTTGCAGGGTTTGACCACGGCGCAGCACCAGGGCGCGCTGCACGGTGTTTTCCAGTTCACGCACGTTGCCGGGCCAATCGTGGGCCATCAGCGCCATGCGGGCGGGTTCACTGAAATGACAACCATCCGGGCCGGTCAGCTCTTTGAAGCGGGTGAGGAAGAACTCCGCCAGGGGCAGAATATCTTCACGCCGCTCGCGCAGCGGCAGCAGCTTCAGCGGCAGCACGTCCAGACGGTAAAACAGGTCTTCACGGAAGCGGCCCTCGGCGACGGCCTTGGCCAAATCCTGATTAGTGGCGGCGATCACCCGGATATCCAGGGGGATGGTCTTGTGGCTGCCCAGCCGCTCCACCGAACGCTCCTGCAGCACCCGCAGCAGCTTGGCCTGCAGCATCAGCGGCATCTCGGCGATCTCATCCAGCAGCAAAGTGCCGCCGTTGGCGGCCTCAAAGGTGCCGGCCTTATCGGCGTGGGCGCCGGTGAAGGCACCTTTGACGTGGCCAAACAGCAGAGACTCAAGCATGGATTCGGGGATGGCGGCGCAGTTAACGGCGATGAAGGGGCCACCACTGCGGGGGGATTGGCGATGGATAAAGCGGGAGACCTGCTCCTTGCCGGTACCGGACTCACCGGTGAGCAGCACCGAGGCATCGGTCTGGGCGGCGCGCTGGGCCAGCATCAGGGTCTGGCGAGATTTGGCGGACACCGCCACCATGGCGTTCTGATCCTGCTCAAGGCTCACCAGCCGCTTCAGCAGGTTGACCAGCTGGTCACCGTCCAGCGGCAGCAGCAGGTAGTCCTGGGCGCCGAGCTCCATCGCGGCGCTGGCGATCTCGGACTGCTCCGGCTCGACCAGGGCGATGCGGTGGCGGCACTGGCACGCGGCCAGACGCTGGGCAATCTCACTGGCGCTGCAGTGGCTCAGGTCCACCAGACCTACCCAACCTTGGGCACTGTCGGTCAGTTGGTAGCCCTGCAGCTCCAGTTGCGACACCAACAGGGTGGGCAGCTGGCAGCATGCCAGCGAGATGGGGTTAGTGGTCGGCATGGGCACTCTCCTTGGCCAGCACCAGCCGCACTTCCACGCGGCGATTCTTGTTGCGGCCAGAGGCAGTGGCGTTGCTTACCAGCGGGTAACGCTGGCCATGGCCGCGGACCTCGATCATCGACTCCGGCACGCCCTGCTCCACCAGCATGGCGGACAGCTCATCGGCCCGCTGACGTGACAGCACCAGGTTGGCCAGGTGATCGCCAACGTTGTCGCTGTGGCCATCAATCAACACCTCCGCCACCCGGCGATCGGCATCCACGTAGGCAGCAATGGCATTGACCAGCTGCGCCTTGGTCGCCGCCGGCAGCATCTGCCCCGGGGCGTATTGGAAGGTGACATGGCGTACCACCGAATAGGGCTGCGGTACCACCTGGCCGGCACAGGCACGAAACTCCCGCAACGGGCGCTTCACCGAGACCGGCTCAATCTCCAGCTGGTAATCACGACCATCCGCCAGACTCAGGGTCATGCCGATCCCCCAGCCCTGCTCCAGGGCATCGAGGTAGCCGGTGCTACCGGCCTCCAGGCGACCGTGCTGCCCTTGCCACTGCCAGTCCCGGCTCAAGCTCTGGCCCGGCTGCTGATGCAGCCACACCGGCGAGCGCAGGTTACTGCGAGTGGCCTTGGGCTGCTCAGCGAGCCAGTCGGCCTGCAGCGTCATCACCATCGGCTGGCCCGGCTGGCGACTCATCGCCAGGGTGCCAAAACCGTCCACGGCGTGGGTCAGCTGACAACCAAAGCGATCGCCTTGGAAATGCCAGTCGACGCCATCAATGGCGGTGGCGTATTGCGCGGGAGCCCGTTCCTTGGCTACGGCACCCAGCGCCATACATCCGCAAACAACTGCAATTAACCCTTTTCTCTTTTTATTCATGGTCCGCGTTGCCTAACCTTGGCGATTGCACCCTCAAAATACGAGGATCTTTAAATTCAGGGACATAAGTTAATATCTAACGGAATCAAAAAGCAATATTGAAATCCAGTTTTTATAACTGCTATGGTATCGCCTCAAACCCAGAGCCGATGCGGGTTTGCGGGATTTTTAAGCGCCATCAAAATGACACTGACAACATTTTGTTGACACGTCAGAATCCCGACGGAGCACAGAATTTTGACGGCATATTATTTGGATTAATTCCAAGTTGTATTTTGTCTAAATAGATAATAAAACGGTCATCTGTTGCCTATATATATGCGTTCAAAAACTCAGATCGATAATTGTTTTTGAGCACGCTCACATAAAGCGACAAATAGCCAATACCCGACACATTTAGGGATGTAGATGATGAAGACCACCGCCAAAGCGATGGTGTTGCCCGCGGCCAGCAATACCGCCTACCGACCTGTTGCCCTGGTGCAAGAGCGGTTGGCCCGAAGCCGGCTGCTGATGGAGTTGGAAAAACGTCATCGTGCCGTATTGGACGCGGTGACCCAGGTGCTTGCCCCCGGTGCCGCCCTGGCCCAGTCTCCCATCCGCGATGCCCAGGTACAGCGGGACGCAGAGTCCGCCGTCCTGGACCCGGCCCTGGCCTGGTTCCAGTTGAGCCTGGAGCGTCAGCCGATGGCTTGGTGGGGGATCGATCGCTGCAGCCTGGATCAGCTGGCCAGCAGCTACTACGGTGGCAGCAGCCCGAGTCTGGTGACCCCGCTGCGCGCCCCCAGCCAGTCGGAGCTGCGCCTGATTAAGCGACTGATGATCGGCGCCCTGGACAGCCTGCGTGCCGAAGGTCTGGAGCTGGACCCCAACCAGCTGGAGCTGGAACCCATTGGCCATGATCAGCCGGTGCCGGCCCCATTGAGCTGGCAGTTCGACTGGCAGCGGGAAGAGCCGCTGCCGCCGATGCGCTGGCTGCTCAGCGACGCCGCCCTGGCCCGACTGACCATTGCCCCCAGCCGCCCTGAAGTGGCCAAGGACCTGTCTGCCCAACTCAAGCGCAAGCTGCATCAACTGCCGCTGCGCCTGTCGCTGGACCTGGCACGCCAGTCACTGCCGGCGATGGCGATCGACTCGCTGCAGCCCGGCGAGATCCTGCCGGTTAACCTGCTGCATCGCACCCCGGTGTCCGTCGGTGGACGCCCCATTTTCCACGCCAGCGTGCACACCCAACAGGGTCAGCTGGTGGCCAAGCTTACCCAAGAATTACATCAACACGAGGATTCATGATGTCCGAGGATACCCTGCTGCTCGACGACGATCTGTTGTTGGACGACGACCTGTTTGGTGGCGAAACCGAGACCGTTGCCAGCCCCGCCGAGACGCAAGCCAAGCCGGTTCGCGACATGCAGTTCTTTTCTCACCTGCCGGTGCAGGTGTCGCTGGAACTGGCCAGTGCTGAGCTGAGCCTGGGCGAGCTGATGGCCATGGGCGAAGGGGACATCGTTGCCCTGGACCGCATGGTGGGCGAACCGCTGGACCTGCGCGTCAACGGCACCCTGCTGGGCCGCGGTGAAGTGGTGGAAGTGAACGGCCGCTATGGCGTGCGTTTGCTGGAAGTGGAAGCCTCCAAGCTGAGCACCGCAGGTAACTGACGTAATGAAACACTGGTGGTGGGGGTTGTTGCTGCTCAGCCCGAGCGTGTTCGCCAACACAGATCTGACCCTGTTTACCCTGAGTGACGGTGAGGCCAGCCAGGACTTGAGCGTGAAGCTGGAGATCCTGGCGCTGATGACGGCGCTCTCCCTGCTGCCGGCCATGCTGCTGATGATGACCAGCTTTACCCGCATCATCATCGTCTTGGCGGTGCTGCGACAGGCACTGGGTCTGCAGCAAAGTCCCCCCAACAAGTTGTTGGTGGGGATAGCCCTGACCCTCACCCTGTTCATCATGCGCCCGGTGTGGCAAGAGATCACCACCAGTGCCTATATCCCCTACGACGCCGGCGAGATCGATCTGCGTGAAGCGGTCGCCATCGCCGAGGTGCCGCTGCGGGAGTTTATGCTGGGACAGACCCGGGAGACCGATCTGGAGAAGATGCTCAAGATCGCCGGCGAGCCCATCGACACCCCGCTGGCGGAGATCGACTTCACCATCCTGATGCCCGCCTTTGTGCTCAGTGAGCTCAAGACCGCGTTCCAGATAGGCTTCTTGCTGTTCCTGCCCTTCCTGGTGATCGATCTGGTGGTGGCTTCAGTGCTGATGTCCATGGGTATGATGATGCTCTCCCCCTTGATCATCTCCCTGCCCTTTAAGCTGATGGTGTTTGTCCTGGTGGACGGCTGGGCCATGACCGTCGGTACCCTCTCCAACAGTTTCGGGATGGGCTAGCGATGGAACCCAGTCAAATTACCACCATCTTTGCCGATGCCATCTTCCTGGTGGTGTCTGCGGTGGGCGTGCTGATCCTGCCGGGCATGGCCATCGGCCTGGTGATCGCCGTATTCCAGGCCGCCACCTCGGTCAATGAACAGACCCTTTCTTTTCTGCCCAAGCTGATCATCACCCTGCTGATGGTGGTGTTTGCCGGCAACTGGTTGCTGATCAAGCTGGGTGATCTGTTCGCCCGGCTGTTTCACGACATCCCCCTGCTCATCGGTTAAGCCATGCTGGAGCTGACCGCACTGCAGATCCATAGCCTGATCGGCCAGTTCTGGTGGCCGTTCTGTCGCATCATGGGCGCCTTTACCCTGATGCCGATGTTCTCCAACGGCCATGTGCCGGTGCAGGTACGGGTGCTGCTGGCGCTGTGCATCGCCATCCTGGCCGGGCCGCTGCTGCCGGCTCCGCCGCCGGTGGATCCCCTCTCTGTCGCCGCCGCCCTGCTCAGTGCCGAGCAGCTGGCCATCGGTGCGCTGATGGGGCTGATCCTCTCCATCCTGATCCATGTGCTCAGCCTGCTAGGTCAGATGCTGTCGATGCAGATGGGTCTGGCGATGTCGGTGATGAACGATCCCGCCAACGGGGTGAACCACGCTCTGCTCGGCCAGTTGATGGTGATGTACGGCACCTTGCTGTTCCTCGCCCTGGATGGCCACCTGGTCTCCCTGGCGATCCTGATCGACAGCTTCTACCTGTGGCCAGTGGGCAATGGGGTACTCGATCTGCCGCTGATGATGGTGGTGATGAAGTTCGGCTGGACCTTTGCCATGGCCTTGATGATGGCCATTCCGGCGGTGATGGCGATGCTGATGGTGAACATCACCTTCGGTGTGCTCAACAAGGCCGCCCCCAGCCTTAACGTTTACTCCCTTGGCTTCCCATTGGCGATGCTGCTGGGCCTGTTCAGTATCCTGATCTCCTTCTCCGGTTTGCCGGATCGCTACAGTGAGATCTGCATCGACGCGCTGTCGGCGATGCACCAGTTTGTCGGAGGGCAGCCATGAGCCAGCAGCCCGCCGGAGATAAGACAGAAAAGGCGACACCCCAGCAACTTAAAAAGGCCCGCGAAAAGGGCCAGGTACCCCGATCGAAAGACCTGGCCACCGCCGCCCTGTTCATCGGCGCCAGCCTGATGATGCTGGCCAGTGCCGACTGGTTCGCCCGCCACGCCGCCGAGGTGATGCGCTTCAACATGGAGGTCAGCTACGACGACCTGATGCGCGACGACGTGATGATGTCGCACCTGGGCGCAAGCCTGCTCCATCTGATGAGCATGGTGGGCCCGCTGTTCCTGCTGCTGGCGGTACTGGCGATGGTGTCCGGCTCTATGCCCGGCGGCTTCAACTTTGCGGTCGACAGCATCAAGTTTAAGGGCAGCCGCATCAGTCCATTGCAGGGCTTCAAGCGGATGTTCTCTTTGAAGTCGCTGGTGGAGCTGGTCAAATCCATTCTCAAGATCTCGCTGCTGCTGGGCACCCTGTACTGGCTGCTGCGCGGTCGCCTGGCCGGCTTGCTTGGCCTCTACCAGCTGCCGATGGACCAGGCCATCGCCGAAGGGGTGAGCTTCCTCGCCTCCGGCGTGCTGGCACTGGGGGTGATGCTGCTGTTCATCGCCCTGATTGACGTGCCCTGGCAGATGTTCGACCACCAGAAGCAGCTGAAGATGACCCGCCAGCAGGTCAAGGACGAGCACAAGCAGATGGAGGGTAAGCCCGAAGTCAAAGCGCGCATCCGCCAGATCCAGCAAAAGATGGCACGCTCCCGGGCCGACACCGCGGTGCCCAAGGCCGACGTGGTGCTGATCAACCCCAGTCACTTTTCCGTCGCGCTGCAGTACGACCCGCAGCGGGCCGACGCCCCCTTTGTCATCGCCAAGGGCGAAGATGAGCTGGCGCTGCACATCCGCCAGCTGGCCAAGACCCACGGGGTCGAGGTGGTCTCCTCGCCGCCGCTGGCCCGGGCGGTGTACTACTCCACCCAGGTGGAGCAACAGATCCCCCAGGCGCTGTTTGTCGCTGTGGCACAGGTGCTGTCCTACGTGCTGCAGCTGAAGGCCTACCGCCAGGGCAAACAGGCCAAGCCTGACGCCCTGCCCAGTTTCCATATTCCCAAGTCGTTGCGACATTAACCCAAGGACTCAACCATGAAGTTCAACCTGCCCTCCGGCCTGAACATCTCCAACAGCTTTATCGGCGTGCCGATCCTGCTGCTGGCCGTTCTTGCCATGGTGATCCTGCCGCTGCCGCCCTGGCTGCTGGACATGCTGTTCACCTTCAACATTGTGCTGGCGATCCTGGTGATGCTGGTGGCGGTCTCTGCCCAGCGTCCGCTGGAGTTCTCGGTGTTCCCCACCGTGCTGCTGATCGCCACCCTGATGCGGCTGACCCTGAACGTTGCCTCTACCCGGGTGGTACTGCTTGAGGGCCACAACGGCGGGGATGCTGCCGGTAAGGTGATCCAGGCCTTCGGTGAGGTGGTGATCGGCGGCGATTACGTCGTCGGTATGGTGGTGTTCCTGATCCTGATGATCATCAACTTCGTGGTGATCACCAAAGGTGGCGAGCGGATCTCCGAGGTGAGCGCCCGCTTTACCCTGGACTCCCTACCCGGTAAACAGATGGCCATCGACGCCGATCTCAACGCCGGTGCCCTCAGTCAGGACCAGGCCAAGGCACGCCGGGCCGAGGTGGCCCGCGAGGCGGACTTCTACGGCTCGATGGACGGTGCCTCCAAGTTCGTCCGCGGTGACGCCATCGCCGGGATCCTGATCCTCTTTATCAACATCATCGGTGGTGTCGCCATCGGTGTATTCCAGCACGACATGGCCGCCGGGGATGCGTTCCGCACCTTCTCCCTGCTGACCATCGGTGACGGCCTGGTCGCCCAGATCCCGTCCCTGCTGCTGGCCACCGCCGCCGCCATCATCGTCACCCGGGTGTCCGACGCCCAGCAGATGCCGGACCAGATCAACAACCAGTTGCTGGCCAACCCCGCGGTGCTGGGCACCGCCGCCGGTGTCATGGCAATCATCGCGCTGGTACCGGGCATGCCCGCCCTGGCCTTCGGCACCTTCGCCTTTGTGCTCGGTTTTGCCGCCTGGCAGCAGTACCGCTTTACCCCGGCAACACCATTGGAGAAGGTAGAAGAGAAGGTCGAGCAGGTCCGCTCTGAAACCCAAGCACCGAGCTGGGAAGGGCTGCCCTACACCGACGTGTTCGAGGTGGGGCTGGGCTACCGCCTGGTGCACCTGGTGGATCGCAGCAAGGGCGCCGAGCTGCTCAACCGCCTGACCGGGATCCGTCGTACCCTGTCCGAACAAGCAGGCTTCCTGCTGCCGGAGGTGCGGGTGCGTGATAACCTGACCCTGCCGCCCACCGGCTACCAGGTACTGTTCATGGGGATCCCCGTCGCCGAAGGCGAGCTGCAGCCTGAGCAGCTGCTGGCGATCCGCAGCGGCGAGGTGTACGGCGAGATCGACGGCATCCTGACCAAGGATCCGGCCTACGGCATGGACGCGGTGTGGATTGACCAGGACAACAAGGCCCGCGCGCTGAACCTGGCCTACTCGGTGGTGGACAACGCCACCATCATCGCCACCCACGTCAGCAAGTTGATGCGGGAGAAGCTGTCGGATCTGATCCAGCACGACGACATCACCGCCATGACCGACCGCCTCAGTGCCCAGGCCCCGCGTCTGGCCGAGTCCCTCAACGCGGCCCTGACCCCGATCCAGCAGCTCAAGATCTACCGTCTGCTGCTGCGTGAGCAGGTCTCCCTCAAGGACATCCGCACCATCGCCACCACCCTGCTGGAGAGCGTCGACAACACCAAGGACCCGATCCTGCTGGCGGCGGACGTGCGTTGTGCCCTCAAGGAAACCATCCTGCACCAGGTCGCCGGCCAGCGCACCAAGCTGGAGGTGGCGACCCTGGCACCGGAGCTGGAACAAACCCTGATGAGCGCTATGAACCAGGCCCAGCAGGGTGGCAACGTACCGCTGGACAGCTTTGCCATCGAGCCGCAACTGCTGGCCCAGCTGCAAAGCAAGATGCCCAGTCTGCTCAGCCTGATGCAGCAGCAGGGCCATCCGCCGATCCTGCTGGTGGCACCGCAGCTGCGCCCCATCCTGGCCCGCTACGCCCGCGCCTTCGCCAAGGGCCTCAACGTGCTCTCCTACAACGAGATGCCCGAGGACCGCGAGCTCTCCGTTGGCGCCAACCTGGGCTGATACCCAGCCCACCAACGCGACAGATACAACAAAGCCCCGCATCTGCGGGGCTTTTTGTTTTCTGTGGTCAACCCAAGCGCTTACTGCTCGGCGATGGCGCCCACTTTCTTAACGAACTGGGACTTGAGGCCCATCGGGCCAAAACCCGGTACCTTGGCGTCGATGTCGTGGTCGCCGTCCACCAGGCGGATGTTCTGCACCTTGGTGCCAACCTTAACCACACTGTTGGAGCCTTTGATCTTCAGATCCTTGGCGATGGTCACGGTGTCGCCATCCTGCAGGATGTTACCCACCGCATCGCGTACGATCTTCACCTCTTCCTCTTCGCTGCTGTCAGCACCGTCTTTGGACCACTCGTGAGCGCACTCAGGGCACACCAGCAAAGTGCCATCTTCGTAGGTGTATTCAGAGTCACATTTGGGGCAGTTCGGCAAGCCGCTCATATCAATACCTTCAATTACATACACTACGCCGGGCATGAGCCCGGCGAAATAAAGGCGGGATCATGCCAGAGTCCCGCAAGTATTGTCTATTTTGCCACTTTGTGAGGGTCGATTCCCTGCGCAAGGGCGCAGAATCCGGCTCCGGGGCCTTGCCTCAGGCCCGGCTCCCCAAGCCGGTGTCAAACTCGATTGCGGCTCAGCGGTAGGTGATCACCCGTGCGACGTAGTGCACCGCGCCGGTCTGCTGCTCAAAGTTGCGGTGCAGGTCGACCGAGAAGTACTCCGGTTGCTGGGCATTTACCCGCTGTTCCAGCGCCTGGATCAGCTCTTCCAGGTCATCATCGGCGTACAGGTAAAACTTGTCGGTCTTCTCCAGCTTCAGCGCCTTGGCCTCTTTACGGGTCACGTAGATCTCGGACATCCGCTCACTGACGTACACCAGCCCATCCACCACCTGGTAGCCCGGGTGCAGCTCCACCAGGCCAAACGCATCCTCTGTGATCACCACGTCGCCACGGATCATCTGGCTCATCGCCTCGTTCACCTTGTGCTTATCGATATCCTGTTGGGATTCGGCCGAAGCCTGGGACACCATCAGCACCAACATGGCCGCACCGATCTGACTCTTCATTCCACTTCTCCATAGAGGCTGTTTTGGGTTCTGTTCCGCCCCCGGCGTCGACAGAAAGCAAAATCTTCCAGCCTGCCCGGGGCTTGCACAGAGTAGGGAGCCACTACCCTCGGCACCACTCGCGTTTGAATGACCCAAACCGTCAAGCGACTTCCGGCGGAAGCCGGACGGACGGCATCCATCAAACACGATTCTTAGAGCGAACTGGGCTGACGTAATCTGCCCGGGCTGTCCCCAGGAGGTGCCACCTTGCGCTGATATCCGGCAAGGGACCGCGTTTATTAATCCGTGCTTTCCGATTACAGCGAGGAACCTTCATGTCAGCACTGACCGTGGCCGATTACCTGGTCCAACGCCTGGCCCAACTGGGCATCACCGACTTTTTTGGTCTGCCGGGCGATTTCAATCTCAACCTCTGTACCGCCATCGAGGCGAACGCGGAGGTACAGTGGGTGGGCTGCGCCAGTGAACTCAATGCCGGCTACGCCGCCGACGGCTATGCCCGGATAAAGGGCTTTGCTGCCCTGGTCACCAGCTTTGGTGTGGGCGAACTGGCCGCGGCCAATGCCATCGCCGGTTCCTACGCAGAGCATGTCCCGGTGTTTCATATCGTCGGCTCACCGGCCCGACCGGTACAGGACAGCCACGCCATCCTTCACCACAGCCTGGGTGACGGCGAGTTCGGTGTGTTCGAACGCATGGCGGTGCCGATCACCGCCGCCCAAACCCATCTGACCGCCGACAATGCCATGGCAGAGATCGAGCGGATGATCGATGCTGCCATAAACCAGCGTCGACCGGTGTACATCAACCTGCCGGCGGACGTGTGCCAGCAACCGATCCACCACACTCCGATTCAGTCGCAGCGGCAAACCAGCAGCACCGAGGCCCTGCTGGCGGCGAAACAGCGCATTGTCGAGCTGTACAACGCCGCCCAGTCGCCGGTGATCATCGGGGATGCCACCGTGATGCGCTACGGTTTGGCCCAGGCCTTTACCGAGCTGGTGGAGCAAAGCCACCTGCCCTGCACTACCCTGGCGATGGGCAAATCGCTGATCGATGAGAGCCACCCAAACTTCATCGGCACCCTGGCCGGTGACTTCTCACACCCCGAGGTGAAGCAGCAGGTAGAGGACGCCGATCTGGTGATCGCCATCGGCACCCTGATGGGCGATCAGAACAGCGATGGCTTTGCCTTCCAGCTGGATCACAGCAAGACCATCGAGATTCAGCCGCAGTTCACCCAGATCCTGACCCAGCATTATGCTGAGGTGACCATGGCCGATCTGCTCCAGGCACTGGTCCTGAGCCTGGAACCCAAGACCGCCGAGATCCGTAAGCCCAAGCCGCTGCTGCCGGTTGCCAAGCCAGCAGGCAAAAGCAAGCAGACCCTGACCAACGTCAACCTGCACGGCCCGCTGCAGGCCTTTATCCAACCCGGCGACATCCTGGTATGTGAGACCGGAACCCTGGCCGACGGCTTGCTGGGCTACCGCTTACCCAGCGACGTGCTGATGACCAGTCAGCTGCTGTGGATGTCCATCGGCTGGGCCACTCCCGCCGCCTTCGGTGCCGCCATTGCCGCTCCGGAGCGCCGGGTGGTGCTGCTGACCGGTGACGGTTCCCACCAGCTCACCGCTTTGGAGCTGGGTCAGATGGTGCGTTACAACTGTGACCCCATTGTCTGTGTACTCAACAGCGATGGCTTCGCGGTGGAGCGCTACCAGGGGGATGACCAGGCCAATCACCTCAATGAGATTACCGTCTGGGACTACACCCTGCTGCCCCAGGCACTGGGGGCCGAACGCGCCCTGGTGCGCCAGGTGGATACCATCGCCGATCTGACCAAGGCCCTGACCCAGGCGCGCAAGGCGCGGGGTCGTCTGAGCTACATCGAGGCGCTGATCTTTACCCCGCAAAGCCAGGTTGATCTCAAGGCCGTGCGCCCAGGCCGGGCGGCGATCATCAACGACCACTGTTGATGATGGATTTCCTGCCCCCCAAGGGGGCGGGGTTTCTTTAAGCCTTGCCGGGTTGCCGGCAACAACCAAAGGGGCTTCGCCCCGGCTGCGCGCCCCGCTTGTCCCCCCTTTGCCTCCCATCGGCGCTAATCTTCACTCTCATGCCCAAAGTCTGCGGCCCTGGCTTGAGTCGACTTTGTCGCTGCGCAGTCCCTGCTTCGCGCCAAAGCCCGGCTTCGGCATCCTTGCCTACGCGTTCAAACCTGCGGTTTTCACCCATGTCTCCGCTGGTCACTCGAGCCTTTGCCGTTGCGCAGTCCCTGCTTCACGTCAAAGTCCGGCTACGTCATCCCTGACTTCGCGTTCAAACCTGCGGTTTTCACCCTGGCCCTCTGCCTTGCCGATGACGCCTTTACTCGGGCACCTCAGAGTCGGCACCGGAGCGGTGGGTCACCACGCCTAAGAGGACAAATCTTATCGAGCTGTTGAGACTTCACCTCGTGGTGCCTTGGCAATTGGTCAAACCAGCTGCCCAACAATGACGCTCCCCCCTCCCCATCGCAGTGCACAATGGTTGATCAGCCCCACACCAAAACCATTAAGCCAATGTTATTTAATGACTTTTCAAAACTGGCATGGTTTGAGCTTTTACCTGCTTGCTTCTCACCCTGAAGTACTTTGCAGGCCGGTCTGAGTATGCGGTCCAGACCGGCATTTTTTTCTGCCCAGACAACAAGAGGAGATCCTCATGATCCCCCGTCTCAACCGCATTTCGTTGCGCCATTGGATGGCCACTGCCCTGCTCAGCCTACTGCCTACCCTGTCCCTGGCCGCCGACAAACTCGGCTATCCGGAGAAGGAGGAGCTCACCTTTGGCTTCATCAAGCTGACCGACATGGCGCCCCTGGCCGTTGCTTACGAGAAGGGGTTCTTCGAGGATGAGGGTCTCTACGTCACCCTGGAAGCCCAGGCCAACTGGAAGGTGCTGCTGGACGGGGTAATCGACGGTCAGCTCGACGGTGCCCATATGCTGGCAGGTCAGCCCCTGGCCGCCACCATGGGGCTGGGTACCCAGGCCCACATCATCACCCCCTTCTCGATGGATCTGAATGGCAACGGCATCACCGTCTCCAACGCCATCTGGGACAAGATGAAACCGCACCTGGCGATGCAGCCGGACGGCAAACCGGTCCACCCCATCAAGGCGGATGCATTGAAGCCGGTGGTGGACGAGTACCGTGCCGAGGGTAAGCCCTTCAACATGGGCATGGTGTTCCCGGTGTCCACCCACAACTACGAGCTGCGCTACTGGCTCGCCGCCGGCGGCATCCACCCGGGCTTTTACGCCCCGCACAAGGGCGACAGTTCCGGCCAGATCGATGCCGAGGCCCTGCTCTCGGTCACCCCGCCACCACAGATGCCCGCCACCATGGAAGCCGGCACCATCTATGGCTACTGCGTCGGCGAGCCCTGGAACCAGCAGGCGGTGTTCAAGGGCATTGGCGTACCGGTGGTCACCGACTACGAGATCTGGAAGAACAACCCGGAGAAGGTGTTTGGACTTACCGCCGAGTTTGCTGAGAAATACCCCAACACCACCGTCCGCCTGACCCGGGCACTGATCCGAGCGGCCCAGTGGCTGGATGCCAACGACAACGCCAATCGACCGGAAGCGGTGAAGATCCTGGCTAAGTCCCAATACGTTGGCGCCGATTACGAGGTGATCGCCAACTCCATGACCGGCACTTTCGAGTACGAGAAGGGCGACAAGCGGTCGGTTCCGGATTTCAACGTGTTCTTCCGCTACTACGCCACCTACCCCTACTACTCCGACGCCATCTGGTACCTGACCCAGATGCGTCGCTGGGGCCAGATCAGCGACGATAAGCCGGACCAGTGGTACTTCGACCTGGCCAAGCAGGTCTACCGCCCGGACATCTACGCCCAGGCAGCGCAATCGCTGATCGCCGAAGGCACGGTCCAGGCCGCGGACTTCCCCGATTTCGCCAACGAAAAGGGCTTCCGCGCCCCGCAGACCCACTTCATCGACGACAAGGTGTACGACGGTACCCAGCCCAACGCCTACATCAACCAGTTTGCTATCGGCTTAAAGCAGGGCGATAAGCTCTAAGGAGAGGCCATGATCGCCACATTGAAACGGGTTACCCCCTCACCGGCTCTGGCGGGAAAACGCCTAACCGCCTTGCTATTGCCGATGGTCGGCTGCCTGCTGTTCCTGATGTTCTGGCACCTGGGCGCGGCCCAGGTCCAGACCTCGCTGGGCCAGCTGCCGGGCCCGGTCCAGGTGGGCCAGCAGATGTCGACCCTGGTACAAGAGCATCAAGAGGAGCGGGACAAGGAAACCGCCTTCTATGAACGCCAGGAAGCCCGCAATGAGGCCCGGTTGGCAGAGGATCCCGACTACGTCGCCAAGATCCGTCCCTACACCGGCAAGCCCACCTTCTTTGACCAGATCGGCACCAGCTTAGTCACCGTGATGAGCGGCTTCGCCCTGGCGGCCATGGTGGCGATCCCCCTGGGCATTGCCCTGGGTCTGAACCAGGCCCTGAACCAGGCGATCAATCCGCTTATCCAGCTGTTCAAGCCGGTCTCCCCACTGGCCTGGTTGCCACTGGTCACCATGGTGGTCAGTGCGCTCTACACCAGCTCCGAGCCTGTGGTGGCCAAGTCCTTCATCAACTCCATGGTCACCGTCACCCTGTGCTGCCTCTGGCCCATGGTGATCAACACCGCGGTGGGGGTAGCGGCCATCGATAAGGACCTGGTCAACGTCAGTCAGGTGCTGCGCCTGTCGCCGCTGTCCCATGTTCGCCAGATTGTGCTGCCGGCCTCGGTGCCGGCGATCTTCACCGGCATGCGGCTGTCGCTGGCAGTGGCCTGGATGGTGCTGATCGCCGCCGAGATGCTGTCGCAGAATCCGGGCCTGGGCAAGTTTGTCTGGGACGAGTTCCAAAACGGCAGCAGCCAGTCGCTGTCCCGCATCATGGTGGCGGTGCTGGTGATCGGCTTTATCGGCTTTCTGCTCGACCGCACCATGCTGCAGCTGCAGCGTTTTGTCAGCTGGGACAAATCCCAGATCCTGCGATAGGAGATCCCAACATGACTCATCAACTGGAGATCAGCGGTGTCGACATGGTGTTCGACACCCCCCAGGGCCCCTTCACCGCCCTCAAAGGGGTGGATCTGAAGATCAGCAAGGGAGAGTTTGTCTCCCTGATCGGCCATTCCGGCTGCGGCAAGTCCACCGTGCTCAACATCGTTGCCGGGCTGTACCAGGCCAGCAAAGGTGGCGTGATCCTCTCCGGAAAGGAGGTGCGTGAGCCCGGCCCGGAGCGGGCCGTGGTGTTCCAGAACCATTCACTGTTGCCCTGGCTGACCGCCTACAAGAACGTGGAGCTGGCGGTGAAACAGGTGTTTGGCAAACGGATGACCAAAGAGGAGATCGCCGAGTGGGTGGAGCACAACCTGGCACTGGTGCAGATGACCCACGCCATGCACAAACGGCCGGATGAAATCTCCGGCGGCATGAAGCAGCGGGTTGGGATTGCCCGGGCCCTGGCGATGCAGCCCCAGGTGTTGCTGATGGACGAGCCTTTCGGTGCGCTGGACGCCCTGACCCGCGCCCATATGCAGGACTCACTGATGGCGATCCAGCAGGAGCTGGGCAACACCGTCATCATGATCACCCACGACGTCGACGAAGCAGTGCTGCTGTCCGATCGCATCGTAATGATGACCAACGGACCGGAAGCGACCGTCGGTGAGATCCTGCCGGTCGCCCTGGAACGGCCCCGAAGCCGGCTGGAGCTGGCCCAGGATCCCGAGTACAACCGCCTGCGCTCCGCCGTGCTCACCTTCCTCTACGACAAGCAGCGCAAGGTGGAACCCATTAGAACGCCAATAAAAAGTCCAAGACCTGCTCAAAAAACCGCCTAAAGGCGGCCCGTCGAATCAACACCCGTCGCATTCATTGATCTGAACCATTAAAGGGGCATTTATTTTACCCCTTTAATGGTTATCAGATTGTTACTATCAGCACGCCTTCTGAGGCGGTGCCGACTTGGTTACACCTGTTGGCGTCGCAGCAAACCGGTTCACCCGTGTTTATTTATCGTTTCAAGGAAAAGAAGCATGAGACCTACCCTTGTCGCTCTGAGCCTGCTAGCTGGCCTGGCTCCCGTTGCCCACGCTGAGGTTTCCACCCTGTCCGACGCCTTTACCCAAGGCAGTACCAAACTCGACTTTAACCTGCGCTACGAGTACGTAGAGCAAGACAACATCCTCAAAGACGCCGACGCCTTTACCCTGCGCACCCGCCTCACCTATAGTACCGCCCCGCTGCACGGCCTCTCTGGCCTGGTGGAGTTCGAGGATTCCCGTAACGTGTTTGGCGTCGACGACTACAACGATGGCAATGGCAGCCGACCGGGATACTCGGTGATCGCCGATCCCAACACCACCGAGCTTGACCAGTTCCTGCTGCGCTACCAACGTGACACCGGACCGGTCAAACTGGATATCAAAGGCGGCCGCCAGGTCATCGTGTTCGACAATCAGCGCTTTGTTGGCCATGTGGGCTGGCGTCAGGACCGCCAGACCTTTGATGGCGTCACCCTGATGGTGTCGCCGTTGGATGGCCTGGATCTGAATTACGGCTACATCAGTCAGCGCAACCGGATCTTTGCCGAGGCCAAGGACGTCAATGCCAACGATCACCTGATCAACGCCGGCTACAAGCTGCCTTTTGGCAAACTGAGCGGCTATGGCTATCTGCTGGACGACGAAGATATGGATGACCAGATCGACACCTGGGGTCTGCGCTTCGCCGGTGACACCGCTTTGGGCGAGAGCAAGCTCTCCTATCAGCTGGAGTGGGCCACCCAGGAGAAAGACACCGCCGCCGGCATGAGCTTCGATGCCGACTACTACCTGCTCGAGGCGGGCTACTCCATCTTCGGCCTGACCGCCAAACTGGGCTATGAAGTGCTGGGTTCCGACAGCGGCCAATACGGCTTCAGCACGCCGCTGGCGACCCTGCACAAGTTCAACGGCTGGGCCGATCAGTTCCTGACCACCCCCAATGAGGGCCTGGCGGATCTCTACCTGTCCGTGGGCGGCAAACTGCTCAGCGGCAGCTGGGCGGTGATCTACCACGACTTCGAGGCGGATGAGTCCAGCGACGGCATCTCGGATCTGGGCAGCGAGTGGGATCTCTCCTATAGCACCAAGCTGGCCAAGCACTACACCCTGGGAGCCAAGTACGCCGCCTACGACGCCGGTGACACCAAGGTGGATACCGACAAGTTCTGGCTCTGGGCCAGCGCCGCGTTCTAGCCCCAACGCACTGCCAACAACAATCCACGAAAAATCCACGCAAAATCCACGCAAGGGGCCAGTCTTTCGACTGGCCCTTTTTTTGCGCTCACACTGCGCTCCGGCGCAGCTTTACTCCGCTTTACCCTGGGGCCGTTGCCCCCAGGCCCCTCAATCATTAGCGTGGCAGACAGATAACCTCACCCTTCGGAGTGCCGATGTTTCGCCTCGTTATTCGCCCCCTGGCTGCCTTGCTGCTCACTGTTGCCGCTCTATCGGCTCAGGCCAGCACCCTGACCGTCTACACCTCGCGTCAGCCGCACCTGGTGGCGCCGATACTGGACCAGTTCAGTGAGCAAACTGGCATCAAGACCGAGCTGCGCTTCATTGCCCCCGCCAAGCTGGATGATCAGCTGCAGGCTGAAGGAGCGGGATCTGCGGCGGACCTGGTGTTGGTCAATAACCTGGCAAGACTGGCCAGCCTGGTCGACAGAAACCTGACCCAACCGGTGGACGAGCCGGCCCTACAGCAGCGGATCCCCGAGGGGTTCCGCGACCCTGACCAGCACTGGTTTGCCCTGACCTGGCGTACCCGCAACATCTTCACCTCAGCGCCGCACCCGGCCGACTCGGCACCCAGCCACGAAGCCCTGAGCTACGAGGCACTGGCTCAGCCGCAATACCGTGGCAGGGTGTGCATGCGCTCCATCGACAGCCCCTTCAACCAGGGCCTGGTGGCCTGGATGATCGCCCGGCACGGTGAGGCAGAGACACGGCAATGGCTAGAGGGGCTCAAGGCCAACCTGGCGCGCCAGCCGGAAGGCACAGACCGAATGCAGATCCGTGCGGTCGCCCGGGGTGAGTGCGACTACGCCGTGGCCAACAGCTACTACCTGGGGGACATGCTGCAGGACCCACGCTTTGCCGAAGACGCAGCCGGTGCTCAGATCCACTTCCCCAACCAGGACAGCGGTGGCACCCACCTGAACGTCTCCGGCATGGTGATGGCCCGTCACGCCTCCAACCCACAAGCCGCCCGCCAATTGATGGCCTTCCTGGCCTCTAAGCCAGTACAACAGGCCTATGCCGCTGCCAACTGGGAGTACCCGGTTAACCCGGAGGCGAGTCCCTCCGAGACACTGGCGCAATGGGACAGCTTCAAGGCCGACAACGGCGCGCTGCACCTGCTACTGCCGTTTTATCCTGCGGCACAGCGGCTTAGCGACGAAGTGGCGTTCGACCAGTAAGCTCTGGCCGGTTAACGGAAGCGATACAGCAGGGTCGCGTTGGCGGCAAACACCCGGGTGTCGTAGAAATCGATGTCCGAGTCGGACTCATACCAGGCCAGGCCCAGCAGCACGTCCCAACGCTTCCAACCAGCCACATCGTGCAGGATCACCGTGCCCGACACACCGTACTCATCGGCATCGGCCTTGCGGTCGTACACCGGATTATCGCTGTCGTAGTTGCGCACGGCATACGCCGCGGTCGCCACCAGGGTATGACCCTGGCCACGGCGCGAGTAGGTCAGCTGCGCCCCATAGCCATCACCGGCATTGGCCTCGCCGTCCAGATCCCGCTCGACATAGAACAGCTGGGGTGCCAGCAACTGCCGCTCCCCCGCTTCGAACAGCGCCAGTAACTCGTAGCGATGCTGAGTGCCACTGCGTCGAAGCGCGGACTGCTCAGATTGATCCAACCGTCCTTGTGCTAACAGCGACTGACCCGCTCGCTCATCATCGATGTCGATGTCACGCTGGGTGTAGGTAAACCCCAGCGGACTGTCACCGATGTTGTCCCAACCGAGGCGAAAGCCATTGGAGTCGCGGTCAGTGGTGGCGCGGGGCTCACCGGTGAGGAAGGGATCGGCATACACCTCGGTGGGGACGCTGGAGAACACGTAGCTCAATGAGGGTGTGCCCCAGCCATCAAGCTTGTGGCGAAAGCCGATCTGCTGGGTCAGATCCAGGCGCACCAAATCCTGCAGGGCGTTACCGATGAACCACTGGCTGCGTTGGTTACTCAGGGTGTAGCGAAGGTCGATCTGAAAAGTAGGCGACCAGGCGGATTCGCTGCCCGGCGCCGCTTGGAGATCATCGACGGTTTCGTTGTCCAGTGACACCAAACGGTTGCCGGTAATGAAGTTGGACTCCACCGAGAAGTAAGTCACCCCCAACCCCAGGTTACCGCTGAGCCCAGGCTCCTCAGGAATCGGATTGAGCTCCGCTGACCAGGCGTTGCCGGTCGTTACCAGGGCCAAAGCCCACGCTACCCTTCTCATCCTGCCCCCTTGCTGCACGCCAACCGCAGGCCTGACATCGGCAAACTGCGAAACTCTTTACCAGCCAAACTCTTTCTCATCCAAAAAAGGCTCATGGGCTTGAGCATAGGCTGGCTCAAGGTGTATCGCTGCTTTTGCGGCTACGGGGCTCTTCAGGCACTAAAAAGCCGAGCACACCGGTGCTCGGCTTTTAGGATTCAGAACCTGACGCAGGTTATTGCGGCATGATGACGGTATCGATCACGTGGATCACGCCATTGCTGGCCGCCACGTCGGTGGCAATCACCTGGGCGTTATCCACCTTCACCGCGCCATTTTGCACCATGATGTCGATGCTATCGCCCTGCACCGTCTTGGCTTCGCTGAGCGTCACCACGTCATTGGCGGTCACCTTACCGGGCACCACATGATAGGTGAGGATTGCCACCAGCTGGTCCTTGTTCTCGGGCAGCAGCAGGCTCTCCACCGTACCTTCCGGCAGCTTGGCAAAGGCCTCGTTGGTGGGGGCAAACACGGTGAACGGGCCGCTGCCTTGCAGCGTCTCCACCAGGCCCGCCGCCTGCACTGCCGCTACCAGGGTGGAGAAGTCGTCATTACCGGCGACCACGGCCACGATATCCTGCTGTTTTTTGTATCCACCCGCTATAGCGGAGGCAACCAGGAACACGGAGGCGAGGACAGCAATCATCAGGGTGGGAAGGGGCTTAGCGGTAGGCTGAGACATGGTTTCATCCTTAGGTTAAGAGCGACGGCGTCGCAGGTGTTGCTGATTACGCCCCCTGTTTCAGAGAGGATCGCCCCTATTGGGTGCAAACCCAGCTGCAACAGGTTAGTGCACTGTCTTCTCAGTGCTTTTTCCCCTCAAATTTTTACTGCTAAGGCAAAAACCCAGGTTACGCCCCGCCATTTCGCTTGACCTGTCTAAGGCTTTACACTTTATCCTGCTGCCGCACGCTACCCCAGGAGGCTCACATGTACCGTATCTCCGAGCTGGCCCAACTAACCGGTTTAGCCCGATCCACCCTGCTCTACTACGAAAAGCTCGGGCTGCTGAAAGGACGTCGGCTGGACAACGGCTACCGCCAGTACGACGACGGCGATCTGCAGCGGCTTCGACTGCTGCAGGCATTGCATCGCGGCGGCCTCAGCCTCAAAGAGTGCCTGCAGGTGCTCAACGAGGGGATCGACCGGCCTTTGCTGCAGCAGCGCCTGGCCGAACTGACCGAGGCGATCAGCGAAAAGCAGCAGGCCCAACGTCTGCTCCAGGCCCTGCTGGGACAGGCACCCGACGCACTACGAGAGTTTCACATTGAGATGGCCCAGCAGGCACCCGAAGCCCAGACCCAATGGCTGATGGCCCAGGGCCTGGATGAGACCGGTGCACTGCAGCTTCGCTGGCTATCCAAAGACCTTCATCAACACGAGCAATACATGAACGACTTTCTCCACATCTTTGCCCCGCTGGACCACCACGGACCAGGCACCGAACAGGACAGCCTGTGGGCGCTGTCCCAGCTCCCCCAAGCCCCTCGCCGAGTCCTCGACATCGGCTGTGGCCCGGGTAACGCCACTTTGTTGTTAGCCAATCACAGCCCGGCTGAGGTCATCGGGTTGGATAACGTTGCGCAGAGCCTGGAGCGCCTTGAACAGCGCGCTCAGCAACAGGGGCTGGCAGATCGAGTCCAGAGCTGCAACGCCAGCATGACCGACATCCCCTTTGCCCCCGCCAGCTTTGACCTGCTGTGGTGTGAAAACAGCGCCTATGTGATGGGGTTTGAGGCAACACTGCGCCAGTGGCGATCGCTGCTGGCCGAGGACGGCTACCTGGTGATCAGCGATCTGGTGTGGCTGACTCCGGATCCAGAGCCAGATCTGAGTGCATTTTGGCAGCGGGAATACCCGGACATGCAGCAAGAGCAGCATCGTTTTGCCCAGTGCCAGGCCGAAGGCTATCAACTGGTGGCCAGTCGGCGCCTGGGCCGGGCCGCTTGGCAGGCCTACACCCAGCCGCTGGCCGAGCGACTGGAGCAGGTCGAGGCCGAACTGCCACACTCCCGTGCCGTGGCGGAGCTAAAACAGGAACTGCCCGTGCTGGAGCGTTTCGAGGGTCAGTTCAGCTACGTCATCATGGTACTCAAGCCCATCTGAATCTCCCTTCTCTACTTCTCTTCCTGACTTCCCTCCCTGACTTTCCTTCCTGAGGCGCTCAAGGAGAGAGCCGATCTGGCTTGCTGGAGCGAAGCGCCATCAAGATACCGACCGGTCGTTCAAAAATATATTGAACGACCGGTCGGTATGCCCTATAGTTAGCCTGTCCAAAACCTCAGGTGACTCAAATGAACCTCAAAACTCAGGCTGCTGAGCAGACCCGACAAAAGATCATCGATACCGCCACCGAGATCCTCGGCACCGAGGGCTACCAGGCCCTGACCGTAGGCAAACTCAGCAAGCAGGCGGAGATCAGCAAGGGCGCGCTTTATCACCACTTTGCCAGCCTGCAGGAGGTGCACCTGGCGGTGCTGCAACACGTCATCGATACCTACTGCTCCTCCCTGCACTTTGAGGGCTGCCAGAGCCTGGAAGAGTTCTTCGCCCGCTCCGGCGAGATGCTGTTCCATCGCCTGGAAAACAACCCTGTGCAGATCCGCGCCATGCACACCTTCATCAATCAGTCGATGTATGAACCCGAAGCCCAGGCGCCGCTGTTGGCGATGTGGGAAGACAACCTGTGCAAGTACTGGGACATCGCCACCGCGGTCGCACCGGAGGTGAGCAAGGAGGACATGGACCAGGCCTTTATGATGCTGGATACCTATTTCATCGGCCTGGTGAACCAGTGGTTCCTGATCCAAGACCCGGACGCCACCAAGAAAAACTGGCAGAACTTCTCGTGCATGCTGCTGCATGCCCTGCGCAAAAACAGTGACAAGGCATAAGGAGATCCCCATGTCACGCAACTGGTTCTATGCCGCACAGCCCTACCTGGAGATCCTGCTGTGCTGTTACCTGCTGCTATTTGCCGGCCAGAAGGCCGCCACTGCAGTACACCACTTCAAGCTGCAACACAGCCCAACCTCTGTTTCGGCACAAGAGGATGTCGCCACCCTGGTGACTGGCTGGCTCGACCCACGCCTGACTGCGCTATTCAACTCGCTCAGCCAGGCGGACGACAAAGCCGTCCCCTGACGACCTTTAATCCCTAATTTTTATCGGTTTCATCGAAGCAGTGTGCTCATCCCACTGCTTTGGCCCCCTATGACCTGAAGACATCTAATCGCTCATGACTACTTCCGCACTCACCCAATTGATCCGGCCCGCCGCCACTGCGGCCGTGGCACTGACCCTGCTGGCCGGCTGCGCCGAGCCGCCGGCCGACACCACCACAGTGGTACGCCCGGTGCCGCTGTTCACCATCACCGACCAGGCCACCCACCAGCTGCGTACCTTCCCGGCCCGCATCGAGGCCCGGGAGGAGACCCAGCTCTCCTTCCGCGTTCCCGGCGAGCTGGAACAGCTCAACGTGCTGGCCGGTCAGGCCGTGGCCGCCGGCGCCCTGCTGGCCCTGCTGGATGACCGCGACTACCGCAGCGAGCTGGCCGCCCGCCAGGCCGACTTCGATCTGGCGGACGCGGACTTTCGCCGCCTCAAGACCCTGCGGGAGCGCCAGGTGGTGTCCCAGGCGGATTTCGACAACGCCCAGGCCCGCCTGAGTGCCGCCCAGGTGGCGCTGCAGATGGCCAAGGATCGCCTGGCAGATACCCGCCTTGAGGCGCCGTACGATGGCCGTATCGCTCAGCGTCTGGTGCAGAACCACCAGTCGGTACAAGCGATGCAGCCGGTGCTGGTAATGCAAGACAACGTCAACCTGGATGTGATTATCCAGGTGCCGGAGGCGCTGCTCAGTCGCATCCAGGAGGAGCAGGTCAGCACCGAGTACCAGCCGGAAGTGCGCTTTGCCGCTGCCCCGAGCCAGAGCTACCCGGTCAGCTTCAAGGAGCTGTCCACCCAGATCACCCCCGGCTCCCAGTCCTTCGAGGTGCGCTTTGCCCTGACCAACCCGGCCCAGCTGACCGTGCTGCCGGGCATGGCCGCCACCCTGGAGCTGGACCTGGCGCAACTGCAGCCCAGCACCTTTGGTGCCGGTGAGATCACCGTCCCTGTGACCGCCGTCATTGCCGACAACACCACCGGCCAGGACCAGGTCTGGGTCTACCAGCCGGACAACGGCACCGTCCGTCCTGTCGCCGTCACCCTCGGCGCCATCAGCCAGGATGGGGTAACCGTGCAAGGTCCGCTGACCCCGGGCGATCAGATCGTCTCCGCCGGCGTCGCCAGCCTGCGTGATGGCATGGCAGTGAAGCCGCTGGTGCGTGAGCGAGGGATCTGAGCATGCGCATTACCGATTACAGCCTGCGCAACAAGGTGATCAGCTGGACCGTGGTCCTGCTGTTACTGGTGGGCGGTTCCTTGTCGTTCACCAACCTGGGGCAGCTGGAGTTCCCGGAATTCCCCATCCCCCAGGCCCTGGTCAATACCCCCTACCCCGGCGCCTCGCCGGAACAGGTGGAGGAGGAGGTGACCCTGCCGTTGGAGCGGGCGCTGCAACGGTTGGAGTACATCAAGCACGTCACCAGCATCTCCAGTGCCGGTTTGTCGCAAATCATGGTGGAGCTGAAGGACGATTACAGTGCCGATCAGCAGCCGCAGATCTGGGATGAGCTGCGCCGCAAGGTGAATGATGCCCAGGCCAGCTTGCCGCCGGGGGTCTACCCCTCGGAGGTCAACGACGACTTCTCCGATGTGTACGGCATCCTGTTCAACGTCAGTGGCGCCGACTACAGCTACCGCGAACTGGAGGACTACGCCAAGATCCTTCACCGGGAGCTGAGCCTGGTGGAGGGGGTGAAGAACGTCAATATTGCCGGCACCGTGCAGCAGCAGGTGGTACTGGAGATCGCCCAGGATAAGCTCACCGCGCTGGGTCTGGACCCGTCCTGGATCTACGGCCTGATCCAGACCCAGAACCAGGTCTCCAACGCCGGTAACATGCTGATCCAGGGTCAGTCCGTGCGTATCCACCCCACCGGCGAGTTCGCCTCTGTGGAGGAGCTGGCACAGCTGATCGTGAGCCCGCCGGGCAGCAGCGAACTGGTCTACCTGGGGGACATCGCCGAGATCTCCACCGCCTTTGAGGAGACCCCGTTCAACCTCTACCGCAGCAACGGCGTACCAGCCATCTCCCTGGGAGTTTCCTTCGCCAAGGGGGTTAACGTGGTGGACGTAGGTGCCGCCATCGACGCCCGCCTGGCCGAGCTGGAGAACCAGCGCCCACTAGGGATGGACCTGACCAAGGTCAACGATCAGGCCAAGGTGGTTAGCAAGGCGGTATCGGAGTTCCTGGTGAGTCTCGCTATGGCCATCGCCATCGTCATCCTGGTGCTGCTGGTAACCATGGGGCTGCGCTCCGGCATCCTGATGGGCGCCATCTTGCTGCTCACCATCCTCGGCACCTTTATCGGCATGAACATGCTCAACATCGAGCTGGAGCTGATCTCCCTCGGTGCCCTGATCATTGCCCTGGGGATGCTGGTGGATAACGCCATCGTGGTTACCGAAGGGGTGCTGGTAGGTCTTCAGCGCGGCCAAAGCCGACTGACCGCCATCAAGAACGTGGTCAACCAGCAGGCGATGCCGCTGCTGGGCGCTACGGTGATCGCCATCCTGGCGTTTGCCCCCATCGGTCTGTCCAGCGACGCCACCGGTGACTTTATGCGCTCGCTGTTCCTGGTGCTGCTGATCTCCTTGTCACTGAGCTGGTTCTTGGCCATCACCCTGACCCCGTTCTTCTGCAACCTGATGTTCAAGGAGCAGGCAGTAACAGAGGGCGAACAACAGGACCCGTACAAAGGGGTGCTGTTCCGACTCTACCGGGCCAGCCTGATGCTGGCACTGCGCCACCGGATGATCTCCCTGGTGCTGATCATCGCCACCCTGTTCGGTGCCCTGGCGGCGTTTGGCCAGGTGAAGCAGCAGTTCTTCCCGCCCTCGACCACGCCGGTGTTCTTCGTCGACGTGTGGATGCGCGAAGGCACCGACATGCGCCAGAACGAGCAGAACATGATCAAGCTGGAGCAGGAGCTGCTGGCCTTCGAGGAGGTGAAGAACGTCACCACGGTGATGGGCATGGGTGCCCAGCGCTTCGTGCTGACCTACGCCCCGGAGATGGCCTACAGCAGCTACGCCCAGCTGATCGTGGAAACCGACAGCCTCGCCACCATCGAGCGGATGCTGCCGGAGGTGCGCAGCCGATTGAGCGAGAACCATCCTGAGTTTGAGTACAAGTTCAAACTGATGGAGAACGGCCCAGCCCCGGCGGCTCGCATCGAGGCGCGTTTCTACGGTGCCGATCCGGACGTGCTGCGTCAGCTCGCAGCCCAGGCCATCGCTGCGATGGAGCAGGTCCCCGGTGCGGTGGACATCCGCAACAACTGGCGTGAGCCCGCCCCCATTGTCCGGCCCCAACTGGATGAGGCCGCGGCCCGTCGCAGCGGGATCTCCAAGCAGGCGCTGGACCAGGCCCTGCTGGTGAACTTCACCGGCCTGACCGTCGGCCTCTACCGTGACGGCAGCTACCTGATGCCCATCGTCGCCCGGGCACCGGAGTCGGAGCGCTTCAACGCCGACCGGGTGCAGGATCTGCAGGTCTGGAGCCAGGAGCGCAACGCCTTTGTGCCCATCAGCCAGGCGGTGAGCGGCTTCACCACCGAGATGGAAGATCCCATCATCATGCGCCGCAACAACAAGCGGGTGCTGACGGTGCTGGCCGACGTGGCGCCCTTCGCTGACGACACTCCGGAGTCGATGCGACAGAAACTGCGTGCTGGCGTCGAAGCCATCGAGCTGCCGCCGGGTTACACCTTCGAGTGGGGTGGCGAGTTCGAGATGGCCAACGAAGCCAACGAGGCGGTGTTTGCCAGTGTGCCCATGGGCTACCTGGCGATGTTCCTGATCACCATGCTGCTGTTCGGCACCCTGCGTCAGCCGCTGGCGATCTGGACCACGGTACCGCTGTCGCTGATCGGCATCGCCACCGGTCTGCTGCTGCTGGATGTGCCCTTCTCCTTCACCGCCCTGCTGGGGATGCTGAGCCTGTCCGGCATGGTGGTAAAAAACGGCATCGTGCTGGTGGAGCAGATCAACATCGAGGCGAGCAAGGAGGGCAACCCGATCCAGACCGCCATCGTCGACGCCTCGGTCAGCCGGGTCCGCCCGGTGTGCATGGCGGCGCTGACCACCATGCTGGGGATGATCCCTCTGCTGGCGGACGCCTTCTTCCAGTCCATGGCGGTGACCATCATCTTCGGTCTGGGCTTTGCCACCGTGCTGACCCTGGTGGTACTGCCGGTGATCTACTCACTGCTGCACCGCATCCGCTTCGACCAGCCCCTGGCCGCGTAAGCCTTCTGCAGCGGGTGTTGATGGCATAAGCCAAACGAGTATGGCCTCCGCCCAAAACAAAAGCGCCCGCATATAGCGGGCGCTTTTTTGTTGCTCAGGGCAGCTGCTCAGCCCACAAGGTGTTTTGCACCGCCTTGTTGTAGCCGTAGTCGTACAGTGCCTGCATGTAGTCCTGATCGAACATCGCCTTGGTGGTCTTCTTGCCATCAAAGTCGTCGTCGATGAAGGTGAAGGACAGCGACAGGTCAGACACCTCACTGAAGTACATCATCCGGTACAGATCGCCACGGGATTGCTGGATGGTCAGGCTCTTCAGGCTGCGGTTGAGCAGCGCCATCCCTTTGTCCTTGGTGGGGCTGTAAGGCATTTTCAGCATGCCGTTACGGATCACGTGCACCTGGGGCGTCTCGGTCAGGCCCTGGGCTTCGCTGATCTTGCGGTAATCGACGTTGGCCGGCTGGAAGAACATCTGCTCAGACAAGCCCCCGTCCACGTGCAGCTCCTCCATCACCGCGCCATTGGCCATAACGTTGATGAACTGCGGCGGAAACACACCGGGAATGGAGGAACTGGCCGCCAGCACCTGGTGGATAAGGGCATCACGGTTGGCAAGGTCACTGTTGGCGATCTGCCCCAGGTTCCACACCACCAGCTGACCGGAATCAAACTGGGTGGTGCCGATCAGCAGACGACGGCCAGCACGATGCTGTTCAGCGATCTGCTCGATCATCTTCGGGCTGTATACCTCGGCGATGAACTCGTACATGTTCTTGCCGTTGGTGAAGGCATCCTTAAGCAGCGCATTAAAGAAGTTGCGCTTGCCCAGCACCATCTTGTCGTCGATGCCCAGCATCACCTCCTGCAGCTGGTGGATCTGCTCTCCCCCGACAAACACAAAGGGGGCAATCAGGGAACCGGCGCTGATCCCGGTAACCACTGAGTAATCGGCCAACTGGCCGCTGTCATACAGGCCATTGATCACACCAGCACCAAAGGCACCGTTGGCACCCCCACCGGACAGGGCGAGGATGCTCATGCGGTCGCCGTCGACGCGCACCGGTGTGGTACCGCTTTCGGCGTCGTAAAACAGCTCAACGTCGTCGTCCGCCCAGACTCGCAGCGGCTCCTGCTTAGCGATGGGAGAGGTGTGCGCGACCTTAGCGTCGCGGTAATTATCCTGGTCGACGCGAACGTCCAGGCCATGGGTAGAACTACAGCCACTGACCGCTATAACGACCGCGACCAGGGCAAACAGGGATCGGGATTGTTTCATGCTCGTACTCAACTCTTCTGCTTCACCCCCTTGGTGAAGGTGAGTGAACTGGCAGGGGGCTACCGGGATGGCAGCTCGGAACGCGGCAGAGTCTAGGGGGTTCACAGGATCGCAACCAATCGCATTTGAAGGATGCAATCCGTCCAGCAAAGGAGGAGCACTCGGCAGCCAAAACAGGCCAGGAAACCGTACGTTGGACGGATGAGATCCGGCAAACACGAGGCGGAATTGAGGCCCTTCAGCGCTAAGCTGGCGCTCCAGATTTTAGCAACCCAGGAACCCTGCTCATGCACCATCAACTGCGATCCTTGCGCCCACTGACCTTTCTCTCCCTGGCCTCACTGGCTCTGCTCTCCCTCTCAGCCCAGGCCAACGTCATTGTCGACACTCAAGGGGTGGATATGGAGCGCTATCACGCCGACCGCTATGAGTGCGAGCAGCTCAGCCAACAGGTCGAGCACCAGCAAACCGACTCGCTCGGCCACGACGCCCTGCGCTCCACCGGCAAAGGGGCACTGCTGGGAGCCGCCGGCGGGGCCATCGCCGGTGGCAGCGGCAGCAAGGGCGCCAAGATTGGCGCCGGAGTGGGCCTGGTCAGCGGTGCCCTGCACCACAGTGCCGAAAAGCGAGAGGCGCAGCAGGAGTACTCTTTCGAGCAGCAACAGGTGGTGCGTAACTGCCTGATCAACCGCGGCTACCAGGTACTGAACTAACACGGAGCGTTACGACAAGGCGCAGAGAAAGGCTCACTGGATCACAAAGTTGGTGACCGAACCCGGTTTTGGCACATCCAGGGGCAAATGTCTCACCCGCAATCATCGCAAAGGGATTAATCTCGGCACATCCAAGCCTCTGACTGTAACGAGCATGCCGGTGTAATATACGACGCCGACCCAAGCCCAAACTGAGTCAAGCTGAGTCACCCGACATGTTGAGTCTGCCGAAATGATGCCATCCCGTGCCCTGCCCTTTTCCCTACCGCGCGCCGCTGTGCTGAGTGCCGCTGTGCTGGCCCTGTCCGCTTGTAGTGGCGAGCGTCCCGGTACCGTCAGTGAAAACTGGCAACCGGCCTTTCCTGACCAGTACGACAGCTGGGCCAGCAGCATCGAGACCGACCAGAAGATTGACCTGCTGGCCAAACGGCCGGCAATGGTGGTGCTCTGGGCCGGCTACCCCTTTGCCCGGGACTACAAGAGCGCTCGCGGCCACCAGTTTGCCGTCACCGACGTCACCAACACCCTGCGTACCGGCGGCCCCATGGGCGTGGAGGGCGAGCATGACCTGCCCGCCAGTTGCTGGAGCTGCAAAACCCCGGATGCGCCCCGGCTGATGGAGGAGTACGGCGAACTGGGCTTTGCCGCCAAGAAATTCAGCGAAGTGGGCCATGAGATCACCTCTGGCTCCATTGGCTGCAGCGACTGCCACGAGGATGGCAAGGCCGATCTGCGCCTGAGTCGTCCCCACGCCCAGCATGCCATGGAGAAGATCAAGCAGCCGTTTGAGCAGCAAAGTGCTTCCCTCCAGGCAGCCCAGACCTGCGGCCAGTGCCACGTGGAGTACTACTTCCAGCCAGAGCAGGAGAACCGGGTCAACATCCCCTGGATCTTCGGCAACACCGCCGACGAGATTGAGCGCTACTACGACACCCGCCGCTTCCACGACTGGGTTCACCCCCTGTCCGGCGCTCCCATGCTCAAGGCCCAGCACCCGGAGTACGAAACCTGGGGCCGCAGCGTCCATGCCGAACACGACGTTACCTGCGTCAGCTGCCATATGCCCAGCAAGCAGAACGCGCAGGGCCAGCACTACACCGAGCACAACGTCACCGGAGCGATGGACAACTACGAGTTAGCCTGCGCCCAGTGCCACGACAGCGAAGCCGAGCTGCGCCAAAGCCTGGCCAGCAGTAAGGCCGCCATCGATGAAGCCCGCACCAAGCTGGAAGCCACCCTGGTTAAGGCCCACATCGAGGCCCGTGCGGCCTGGGACAGTGGCGCCAAGTGGCACCAGATGGAATCGCCACTGATGGACATCCGTCACGGCCAGTGGCGCTGGGACTTCGCCATCGCCTCCCACGGCATCCATGCCCACAACCCGGAAGAGGCCCTGACCCTGTTGGCAGTAGGACAGCGCCAGGCCAACATGGCCCGGGCCAAGCTGGCCGCGGTACTGGAGGAGCTGGGCGCTGAGCAAGTGCGCTACCCAGAGCTGGCTGACAAGGCCAGCGCCCAGGCCTTCGTCGGCCTGGACATGGCAGCACTGGAAGCTGAAAAGCAGCGCTTCCTCGAGCAGGTCACCCAGCATTGGTCTGACGCCACCCGCCGATAACCTGCCCCCTCGATAACCGGCAAAAGGCCGCGGTGCGCATAGCACCGCGGCCTTTTTAATGCACTGGTATTAATGACACTGGTAATAACGGCTCTGACACAAAGGGCGCTAACACAGAAGGCACTGACAGGCACAAGCGGCTCTGGCACGCCTCTGACCCAATCATGCCTTTGCTCCAGTCATGCCTTTGCTCCAAACAGGGCTTCAGCGCGTAGTAATGGCACACCAATTGATTCAAGCCGTTGCATGCCCTTTTCCCGTTCCGCCAATCGCCCACCGCCACGCCCCCGGCCGCCCAATGACGCCGAAACACGGTTCTATAGTGCGGTGTTCGCCAAGCTTCGTGCCCAGCCCGAGCTGCAACAGCAGCTTCGCACTAACCTGGCGCAGTTCCAGGCCCGGCAGTTCCTTAGCAAAAGTCAGCGCCGCGCCCTGGTGGACTTTGGTTGGATCCTGGCGGCCAATCTCAGTCTGGATGAGCTTGAGCAACGGTTGATGGCGGACGATCGCAACGGCCAGCGTCTTCGTCGCTTCCCCCAGCTGTTTCATGGCGTGCTCAGCCCAGAGGAGCTGGAACGACTGCACCACTCGGGCTGAGAGTGCCCTTTGAGGTCCGAGCGAGTTTCAATCCACTCTGACCCCATTGGTCTACACATTGTTATCCAGGCCCATTATCTCCATGGCCCTCAGATATTTAATGTGTTTCTCAGAGCCATGAACAATCCGTTCGTTGTAGGTAGACATTAATTCTTTGAAAGAAAGCCCTGCGCATGATGTAACTTCAACCGATGCTCCATTCTCATATAAATAAACTACAGCATCAAAACGACCCACCTGGGCAGCCATATACATTACTGTAACACAACCTCTATTGACATGTTCTATATTGGCACCAGCGTCAACCAAGAAAATCATCGCACTTGGAACTTCTTCATTAAATGGATCTATGGTGCTGAATATAGGTGTGGCACGAAAGTCGTCCTCTATCTCAATGTTGCCAGAGAAAATGATTAATTCACTAAGCAAAGATACAAATTCATTCTCTGCTGTCAGATGCAACAAAGTAGTTCCATTGAATTTGACATTAGGGTCCGCTCCTAACCTAAGAAGTTCTCTGAACATTTCTACATCATCAAGAGCACAGAGTAATAGCGGTGAACCGTCCCCCACCTTAAAATTTATATCACTCCCTTGGGCCACCAATTCATTGAGAAGTAAAAAGTCACGTTCCCTGACAGCGCTGAATACTTGCAGATTATTTTCTGAAACCTCATCAAATTTACACGAGTAAGAAACAAAATAGCTAGGACTAGGTTTCGCGGAAAGAAAGTCTGCGGAAGTAAAGATCGCGGAACATGCCTGCATTAACAATGTTGAAATCAATACTAAGACTTTTAACCTAAGCTCTTGCATACGCCTCCAACGGTTAAATAAATGGCTAGTGATAACAGAGCCCATCGACTTGCTGGCAAACTCAAGCTCTCGTTAAGAGCTCTGTTCCTCCACAAATATTCCAGATATTTTTTGGCCTCGGTTTCGATTGCACCACCATTTATAAAATGGATAACCAAATAAAGCATTCAACAATCCATAAAACCCACCAGTCAACGGAAGAATAACTGAACCTAGAAATACGTCTGCGCCTGATTCATAAGGCTGAAAAAACATACCTGCAAACAAAGAAATAATCATTAGAATCACTCCTGTTCCAAAACCACACACTCCAAGGACCTTCATAAGGCTCTTAATGTCGAGTTCAGAACGAAACTCCTTATTCATTATTACTCCCCTCCACTGGGATTCCTTACAGCCAATTATCTTGAATTATCATTTCTGAAGGATCATGTTGACACTACATCATGCCTGTCAATGGTAACCACGCTACCAAGTGAAACGTTTTCAATCAATGGGTTAGGTTACGGAGTAGCTCTGTTACCTGGTGAAACGGAGAAGACGCCATTGAAAACCTCCAACGCGACAGCTCGGCCTTTTCTACCTACTCTGTTGGCTCACGGGAAGGAACCGCAGTACTTGTCGTTCGTTTCAATCCACTCTGACCCTATTGGTTGGCTGACCCCCTTAGTTCCTGCGTTATTGTCTTTGCTTTTGCATTTACGAGAGAACGGCGTCATGGTCATAGAATCCTTACCATCCTCGGAGCCGTCTCGTTGAAATACCAAGAGGTGTACCCCAGCGCCCCTGCCGTCGACAGCAACGAGCTCGACTCGGAGCGGGCCGCCGAACTGCTCACCCTGGAGTACTTCGAGGCGGAACCGAACCGTATGCCCACCGAGGCATTCAGCCAGCACCACATCCTGCTTAACCTCAACCCCGATCCTCACCGGGTGGAGAACTGGCGCCAGGGGGTGCATCGGGACTTTACCTTCCACCAGGGCGATGTGGTGATCACCCCGGCCGAGACCGAAAGCGGCTGGCGCTGGCACGCCCGCTCCCAGGTGATCGTGATAACCCTGGCACCGGAGAAGCTGCAACGCTTCGCCGCCCAGGAGCTGCAACTGGTGCTCGCCCCGGGCCAGTTAAAGGACGTTCCTTGCCAGCCAGATCCCGAGTTGGTGGCCTGCGGCCAGCAGCTCATTACTGCCATGGGCCAACGCCTCGGCAGTGAGCTGATGTTTGAGAGCCTGGCGCGGGTGTTTCTCACCCAACTGCTCGACCGCTATGGTCGGGTGCTGCAGCGCGGCGAACAGCGCCACTTCAGCCAGGCCCAGCTGCAGCGAGTACTGAACTTCCTGCAGCAGCACTATGCCGACAAGATCACCGTGGAGCAAATGGCCCAACAAGCCGCCTTCAGCACCTACCACTTTGCCCGGGCCTTCAAGCGGGTAATGGGCCTCTCCCCCTACCTCTACCTGCAGCAGCTGCGCATCGAACAGGCCAAGCAGAAGCTGCTAACCCAATCCGACAGCCTGCTGGTGATCGCCCAGGCCTGCGGCTTCGCCAACCAGGCTCACTTCTCCCGGGTGTTCAAACAGCTCACCGGAGAGAGCCCCTCCCGCTGGCAACAGCAGCAAAGAGCAAGATCAGACAAAAACTGAGCAGCATCCCTCAATCCCTTTCATCGCTGTCCCGATAGGCTTAATTCAACCGCTGGCCACTGCGCTGTACACACTGCTTACGGTGGCCCGGCTCAAGTCATAACGGAGAGGACAAAGGATGAAAACGTCAGTGGAATTTTGGAGTCACGGTGACCGCCTGGTGGGCACCCTGTACCTGCCGGAGCAAGGCACCGGCCCCTTCCCCGGCCTGGTGATCACCGGCGCCTGGACCACGGTCAAGGAGCAGATGCCCAGCCTGTACGCCCAGCAGATGGCCGAGCGCGGCTTTGCTGCCCTGGTGTTTGATTTTCGCGGCTGGGGCGCCTCCGACGGCGAGCCTCGCTACCTGGAGCACCCCGAACGCAAAAGCCGCGACATCGAGGCGGCGGTTGCCTTCCTGGCCGAGCGGCCGGAGGTGGACAGCAATCGCCTTGGAGGGCTGGGGATCTGCGCCTCCTCCGGTTACATGAGCGATGCCGCCACCCATAGTCCCCTCATTCGCAGCTACGCACTGGTGGCCCCCTGGCTGCACACCCCGGAGATCGCCGAAGCGGTGTACGGCGGTGCCGAGGCGGTACAAGGGCTGATCGCCCAAGGCCGCAGCGCCGAGCAAGCGGACACACCGCAATACATCGAGGCGGCCAGCACCACTAATGAACAGGCCCTGATGTACCAGGCTCCCTACTACACCGAACCGGAGCGCGGCCTGATCGCAGAATACGACAACCTGTTTAACCTGGCGTCCTGGGAGCCCTGGCTGCGCTACGACAGCCACCGCAACGCCAACAACGGCAAGCCTGCCCTGCTGGTGCACTCTGAGGCGGCGGTGATCCCGAACGGAGCTCGGCAGTACCTTGAGCGCAAGGGCAGCGACGGCAAGATGCTGTGGCTGGACAACGTCACCCAGTTCGACTTCTACGACCAGCCCGAGCCGGTGCGTCTGGCCTGCGACGCGGTTGCCGCGCATTTTCGTTCGACCCTCAACTGAAGGAGCCGACCGCAATGAAGAGCCGACTTACCACCCTGTTGATAAGGACCATGGCGCTTGCGGCCATCCCCTTTGAGTTAACAGCAGAGAGCCAAGAGACCATGAACAGCACCCAATACACTCAAGAGCACGCCGCGGTCCGCGCCGTTATCCAAGCGGTGGGCAACCTGGCGGACAGACACCAGTTTGAGGATCTGCAGCAGCTCTATGCCGATCAGGTACTGCTGGACTACCAGTCCCTCAGTGGCGAAGCCCCACAACGCATTGAGGCGCAGACGCTGATGACCCAGTGGGCCTCGGTACTGCCCGGGTTCGACCAGACCTACCACGACCTTGGCACTATCCAGATAGAGCTTGATGGCCAATCCGCCATCGCCACCGCCCCAGTACGGGCCCAGCATCACCTGGATGGCGAGCTTTGGCAGGTGAGCGGTCACTACCGCTACGCCCTGGCCCAGCAGCAAGGCCGCTGGCGTATCACCGAGCATCAGTTTGTGCTGGAGCAGGAACAGGGGGATCGGGCACTGCTGTCCGAGGCCGTGACTCGAGCCGCTCAGCAGCCGGTCGCCTACCTGCAGCGCCAGCAAACCGTGGCGGCGGTGCGCGACTTCCTGTCAGCACTGGAGCGCAAGGCGATGGACGACTTTGCCGAGGTATGGAACGAGGATGCAGTCCAGCACATGCCCTATGCCCCGGAGGGCTTCCCCAAGCGGGTGGAGGGTAAAGAAGCGCTGATCGCCCACTACGCGGGCTGGCCGGATAACGCCGGCAAGGCGGACTTCCTGTCCCAGTTCAGGGTGTACCCCATGGTGGACCCGCAGTGGGTGTTCGTGGAGTTTGTTGGCGAGGCGGAGATCCGACCCACCGGTCGCACCTACCACCAAAACTATGGCGGTCTGTTCCACGTGGTTGGCGGCAAGATCTCGCTGTTTCGAGAGTACTTCGACCCAGCCCCGTTCAAGTACGCCTTTGGCCTGGAGGAAGGCGGCAGCTTTCACCCCGAGTAGGGCTTATCTTCAGGGACGCCCATACTCAATATCACTGGGCGCTGGATACTAGGCGCTAGGCACTGGGCACTTGGCACTTGGCACTTGGCACTTGGCATTAAGCATTAGGCACCGAGGAGCGATTGCCCGGTGCCCTGTGCTTCTAAAAGAAAAACAGTCCGGCAAAGCCATTAATGTCAAACCAACGGGGGCTCATCGATGAACCTGTTCAACCCTGCACCACGTTCGCTCTGGATTCTTCCCGTACTGGCCATCGGGCTCTTCACTTCCAGCGTTATGGCCAATGAGGGAGTCACAAGCGGGGAGGTTGAGAGTTCAGCGCAGGCGCAGGCGCAGGCCCAGCCCCAGACCACGTCCCAAATCCCTGCGTTGGACACGTTAAGCCCCAACTACGATGCCAAGGCTCGCGCCGAGTTCAGCCACAATGACGTGGCGGCCTTCGTCTACCAGTGGTTTGCCGGCTTCGACCACCAACGTGAAGCGCGCTTCTTCTTAGAGCGCATCGCAGAACCGGTCGCTCTTCACTACCCCGACGCGCCACTGCGCTCCGTGGACGACTTCCTCGGCTGGTACCAGGGCGTCATCGACAACATCGCCTGGAATGCTCACGAGCTGAGCGAACTTTCAATTCAAGGCAATCAACAACAGGGTTGGCAGGTCAGCTACCTGGTGCGCTGGCAGGCGAGGGATTACAGCGGACAAAACCTGGAGATGGACGTAGCCCAGCAGCTGGTGATTGTGCGAGAAGGGGAAGCACTGAAAATCGCGCAACTGAGGGCGAAGCTTCATGGGTAACTAATTTAAAAGGACCGAGTTTGGCTAGGTCCCGCCCACACTGAATAGATTTTTATAGCCTGTCATAGTTCTTTGCCACGGTCTCATTAATCTCGTCGGCAAGTACCTGAGCCTCTCGCATGGTTTCTTGAACAAGTTCCCAGTTTCTCCAGTGCTGCTCCCATTTATCCTTCCCGACCACGAACTCGAAATCTACTTTGGTAGGGGCTTCAGCACTTTCATAGCGCTCAAGACTTTCCATTCTTTGCTTGATATCTTGCACACCTTTAGTTTTGGGCGACAACGCAGCATCACTCAACATCCAGGCACGCCAATCCTTATTCCCTTTCGACTGATTACATTTCCCACACGCTGGAACTAAATTTTTTATTTCAGATACATACCCTGTGGGCCTCTTGTTCATTACTAGTGGGCGAAGATGATCCCATTCGGTTGCTTCGGAACCACAATATGAACACTGAAACGAATTTAGGTCCATGCCAAGCATATGAAGTGCATGCTTCACTTCATCTTCTGTAGGCTCAATCACTGGAATAATTGAGTTAATGAATGAATTCGTGATACTTGACGACCTGCCCGTTATTTTCATCGGCCTTGGCATTTTAAAAAGCGACAAATAGATCATAACAACCTTGATTTAGATCTGTTTCAACCCATAGAAATCATTTAACTTTTAGCAGCATACTTTTAATGGATATAATGGCCATATAGAAACTGCATGCATTGATTAAAATAACCAACGTTGATATAAGAAACAGCCAGGCGAGCTTAAATTGTTCCAACCCATCAATTAGCCATACGTAGATGCAAACAATGGAAAAAACAACTGCAATTAAGATCCCGATATTAAAGTGACACTTTAGCTTCCAGTAATCTGGCCATTCATGAAGAAACTTATCAAGCTTTTCATTCGGGAAAATAACAACCTTTCCTTCTTTAAAGGTCCACCCGACAATGCCAAGAGGTAACATCAATAGCCATTTGCGTGCATCCTCATTAATGCTCAAAGACTCGAAAGCCTCTTTCAATTCTGGCTCAAAAGAAAAATACAAAAAAACACCACTCAAAAAGACAAGCATCTCAAAACTTATAAAAATGATTCGGAGATAGTAAATTGACTTCATCAATGCTTCATATCTCTTTCTTTTGTAACTCGACTAAAATGTGTATTAGAAACCTTAGCTAGGTCATAAGGAGCTGGTTCCTTTGGAAATAGGAAGCTTTTTTGTGTATCGCTAGTTTTAACCACAACCTCCTCTCCACCTTCTAGTCCAACAACCTTACCTCTGCCATAACCATCTGCTGCCATTAGTATTGCAGCATCGCCAATATCCGGGATTTTTTCAGGCTCAAACTCAGAATCTTCTAGGATTCTGTCCATCAATTCAACAATATTAGACTTTAAACCATCAGTCTTAGATGTTTGCTCCTTTACTGTAATCTCTGAAGCATTTCTCTCAGAAATATAAGTATTTAGACTAGACCAAAGCCTTCCAAATAAAGGGTTAGGCGGGAATACAGTCGCTGAGAATTCAGTATAATGGCTTAACTTTTTCAACCTGGATGTGAATTTTCTATAGTCAGATACTGGATCTATATCGCAGGAAATAAAGAAATTATCATATGCCTTCTCGATAATTGACTTGAAGCGCCTAGGGAAAACTTCCTCTTGAATGCCATTCCAAACATGTAAGTAAGCTATTCCAGAGCACTCAGGAAGGTATACGAACGGTGAACTTGCTTCCACGAGATTTGGTACGTCAGTATTTACTTGATTTCGTTTTCCTTCATCAATTACGGTAGCATGACCGTTTTTCGCATATTTAGACAGCTTACCGAACACAAATGGCAATTCAGAATCTCTATTGTCTACAATATCAGTAATTGTCCAGTCGAACTTTCCGACTGTAACAATTGGAGGGTTAGAAATTGCATCCATAATTTGCTCTTGACTTAAGTTTATTTTTACAACTCGCCCTAGGAAATATCGGCCTCTTTTCATCACATCCTCAATTATTTACGAAGTCCAATCGCATATTTCATTCAAATTAATTTTGTGCCGGATAATATTACCGCAACATTATCTCTCGCAGCGGTGTCAAGAAACTATCAAGTGAATGGGAGTCAAGCAATGCGTTAGATGCAGCAATTTCGCCGTGCAGGTGGCAAGACAAAGAAGATGTCACATGCAGACCTAAACGCGACAGGCCGCCCCGTCATGCAATGACGGGGCGGCCTGTACGATTCTCTACCTGCTGGTTTCTAAGAGCTTGCCAGTTGGGCCTACTGAAAGGGGTCGCTGTACTTCTCGTCGGCGAGCATCGTTTCATCGGTGAGGGTGTGGAGAAAGGCCACTAGGGCATCTTTTTCTTCTTGAGTGAAGTCAAAGCGGGCGGGTTCGCCGTCGGAGGTTATCAGTGGTGCCATCAGGTTGGGGTGAGGCTGGATACCACTGCTGTAGTGTTCAATCACCTCCTCCAGCGTCGCGAAGCGGCCATCGTGCATATAGGGCGGTCGCGCGCCGATGTTGCGCAGTGAGGGAACCTTGAACTTACCGATGTCATTTGGATTGCCAGTGGTTTCGTAGACGCCGAGATCGTCGGTGGAGTCCGCATCCAGTCCATTGTTGGTGGCGGTGGTGGAGCCACGCACGGCGTTGGGCACCGGACCGATAAAGGCCTCACTGACGTGGCAGCCGGCGCAGTTGGCCCGGTCACCATTGGCCAGTGTGATGGGCTGCAGGAACAGCCGCTTGCCCTGGTTCTCCTGGTCGGTAAAGCCAGGGAAGTTGTCGGTGGCGGACTCCACCTCGGCCCGGGCGATATCGTACTTGGCCGTGGTGCTCACCATGCTGCGAACGAACTGGGCCAGGGCACGGGCGATGCGATCGCTATTGATCGTCTCATCGCCAAAGGCGTTGGCGAACAGTGCCGGGTAGTAGGTTTGCTCCGCGACAATCTGCTCCAGTTCATCTAGCGTCAGTCCCATTTCCACAGGATCCTGGAACGGCATCAACACCTGCTCCTCCAGGGTGTCTGCCCGCTCGTCCCAGAAGAACTTGCCGCTGTCGTAGAAGCGGGCGTTGGTCAGCCCCATCGAGTGGCGCCGGGTCAGCTCGTCGTCAAAGCCACGGCTGAGCACCTCGGGATCGGAGAAGCCATGCTCCGCCTGATGGCAAGACGCACAGGAGATGGTGCCATTAGCGCTGAGCTTGATGTCGTAGAACAGCACCCGTCCCAGGGTGGCGCCATGGTCGGTGATGGGGTTGTCGTCCGGGGTGTTGTCCTGATCAATCGCGGCATGCTGAAACAGCGCCTGATCGTTAAAGCTGTTGCTGGTGTAGTGCTCCGGCAGTTCAATGTTGGCGTAGTTGTAGGGCTGTTCTGGCAGTGTTGGCACCTGCCCTTGCGGGCTTTCAGGATCGGTATCGTCACCGGGCGTAGTGTCATCGCCAGGAGCAGCTTCCTCCTCCGGTGGGGTTTCGTCCTCACCAGGTTCAGTACCGGAGTCATCACCCGGCGTGCTTTCTTCAGGATCAGCACCCGATTCCTCGCCGTCGCTGCCTTGTGCCGGTTGCTCTTCACTGGGGGGTTCAAGGGTGGCCGGTGCGCTGTCATCGCCGCCGGAGCAGCCGCTTAGTGCCAGAAGGCTGGCGATCATCAGGCTGTGTTTGAGGGTGTGAGGGATGTCCATATCGTTCGGCTCCTTGCCCGGACGCCTGGCCTTTACCTCCTTGGACTATGCCCCAAGGCCAGGTGCGGTGAATTGCTCTTATTGGCCAGCCCGTCGACACAGCGACGGGGCAGCAAACGCGACATCCTCATAGTGCGTCAGGCCACGCCCCCTTTCTGTAATGCTTTGTATCAAAGTTGTTAAATGCGCCGGATTGCCGGAAGCAAAAAGGCTGGCGATTGCCAGCCTTGTCGCTTTAGTGCGTCATGTCGTCGAGGTAATTTAACGGGTGCCGTACTTCTCCATCAGCTGTTGGCGCAGCTGCAAACGCTCTTCCATCTCCTCATCCCACTGGCCCCGGGCGGCGCCTTCCCAGACCCGCTGGAATACCCGCATCTTGTTGCCGCCGTAGATCTTGGCCAATTGAGCGTCGGTATAGCCGCGCTGCCAGAGATCATCAGTAATAGCCGGCAGGATCCGCGCCAGCATCGCCGCATCATCCGCCCCTTGGTTAAAGGCGTTGATCATGTAGCCGCCATCGTTGTACATCGCGGCGTTCTTCTTGGCGAAGGCCACCACCAGCGAGACATCGTACATGTCGTCGGTGGCCAGTCCGACGTGGTCCTCCCCCAACAGCTTGACGTAATAGTCAATCATATCCGCCGCCTGCTTGGGGGTAATGTCATCCGGCCAGATCCCATCCAGCATCCACTCGGTAAAGGTGGGCGAGACGTAGCCGCCGGACTTCACCACCCGCAGCGCCTCCTCGTCGGTAATGTTGCGATAGCAGCCCTTGGGCGTGGCCATGGGCTCGTCCTTGTACAGCCCCGCCGGGATAGAATGGGTAAAGACGTAGGGCACGTCGGGGTAGTGCTCATCCATGTGGTCCATGGCGTCCATCGCCGTTTGCTTGCCGGTGTGGCTGAGATCCAGCAGGATGCCCCAGCGCACCATCTCATCAATCACCGCCCTGCCCCAGGTCGTCAGGCCATCGTCCATGCCGTTGTAGGCGGTCAGTGAGCCTGAGCCGGTGCGGAAGCGATCGTTGTAGGCCAGGATCATCGAGTTGATGCCCATCTCCTTGAGCATCGGCATGCGGGAGAGATCTTCCTCGAGGATGGTGGCGGTTTGAGAGTTCCAGATCACCGCGGTCTGGCCCTTAAGGTGGGCGGATTCAATATCCCGGATGGAGCGGACAAAGACGTAGTTTTCCGGCTCTTTGGCCATGGCGGCGCGAAAGGCCCGATGCTGGCGCATCAGCTCATCCCAGTTGTGGGAGGCGGCGGTGAGGGTGAGTTCGTGGCCGGTGATCCCCGCCTCGCGGGACTCCCGGTAGTAGCTGAGCAGTTGCTCATCCTCGGTCCAGCCGGTGCCATGGGGGCTGGCCATCATACCGATGACGATGTTGTCTTTGACGAACTGCTTGGCTTTGTCGGAGGCGGGCCAGGTCTTGGCCTTGAGGCTGGCATGGGCGCTGACGGGCATCAGCAGCAGGGCCGCCGACATAACTAAGGTCACAACTTTAGCCATGCCCGTTGCCCATCGCCTGGCAGTGAGTTCGGTGGCCGATTGATTGCAGCTGATCCTTCCCTGGTCCATTGTTGCGCTCCCATCTCAGTCATGGCGGCCCCCAGAGTCTTTTCCGAGGGCCGAGGATACTGAAAATGTAGACCTTAAATGACAGATGGCAGTTGTAATGTCAGCTGAGGTGCAAGGTGCGATACCCGGTGCGATTGCAGGGATGACGCGGCCTCAGCCCTGGGGACACTGGCCCTGCAGGGCAATGCCCTTGGCGGTGGGGCGCTGCTCCAGGATCTCATAGCCCTCCAGGCAGAGACCCCGCTGGTCCAGCTCCGACTCCAGCAGGGGGATCAGCTTGGCACTGCTGCGTTCGGCGGCCATCTCGGCATGCTGTTCGGGATCCATTGCATCGCGATCCCCTCGGCTTCCGCCTGGGCCACCTCTCTCACCACCGCGGCCGCCACGACCACCGCCTTTGCCACGCCCCTCTCTCGACTTGGCGTCACCACCGCGGCGCTCATCGTCGTTGCCGAAGTAGCTCAGGGTAAACAGCACGGTGCCCTCATCGGTGAGTTGATGACGAAAGGCATGGTCAGCGGGTTCCGGTTTGCTGCTGCAACCGGCAATAAACAGAAGGGGAAGGAGGCGGTATAGCTTCATGGCAACAGGGCTCTCATGGCAGCATGGAATCAAGGCTTATGCCGCTGACCTCCCTCCAATCGGGGAGGCCAACGAACCGATGCCATTACACCACCCTGGCGGTCACCAGGTTTCCCCAGCCTGCCGCAAGCTGTCGCAGTGTGTAACAAGGCCAACGTCCCTTTGCCGCTAGGGCTGCTTTTGCTCCCGGCGCTGCCGTCTCAGGCAGTGCGCCCGGCTCAGGCGGTGGCCGGCACCGCCTTGGGTGCCACAGGCTCCATCAACTTGACGAAGAAGTTGACGATGAACAACAGCAGCCAGACAAACAGCACCATCATCAAAGGCTGCACCACGCCGATGCTGGGGCTTAGCTGCATCACACCTGTAGTCATGATCACCAGCATCTGCGCCCCCATCATCCGCAGCAGCACCTGCTCCGGCTTGGGGAACACACGCCAGATGAAGAACACGTTGGCAAAGTAGAACAGTCCCAGCTGCCAACCCTCGGTCAGGTGCGGCAGGATCAATACCATCTGCAGCACCGCCGGAACCGAGAACAGGGTTACCCCCCAGAACGCCAGCTTCAGTGCCTGGCGAGGGAAACCCACCAGCACGCTGCTCAGCGACACCAGCACCACCGGGAACAGCACCCCGCCAGGGATCGGCAGGTAAACCCAAATCGCCATCGCAGACGCAACAATGAGCATCAGGGTCAATGCCTGATGCAGCCGCTCTGAGCCATTGAGGGCCCATTGATACTTCACCCAGGGGACTCGCTTGGGTGGATTGAGACTGGGGTCCAGCCCCAGGGCAATGCGAAACTCCGAGGCACTCTGCAGCAGCTGCTGTTGCAGCTTTGCCACCGCCCCCTCCCCTTGCTGGGTCAGGGTTACCGGCTCAAGGTGGCTGCGACGATGGGGCTGACGCGCCATGGCTTCCAGCTGGGCCAGTACGCTATCCAGCTCCGCCAGGGCAATACTCTGGCCGGCGGTCAGGTCAGAGGGGGCTTTTGCCAGTTCAGCAAAGCTATCGACACTGGACTCCAGCGCCACCAACAGCTGCTGCCAATGGGCGGTGCGGTAGCGCAGGGTAAAACTGCTGCCCAGGGGCATCCGCAACTGCAGGTGCAATGGCTTGAGTCGCGCCTGAATTGACTGCGCTAAATCCGGCTCCACGCTCTCACCCTGGGCCAAACGGCGGATGGCACTGCGCAGCTGAGCCACCGAGCCTTGGGTCTCCTGGAAGAACTGGTCCTGGGCGGTTTCCGGCCACAGGCAATGCCAAACCAGGGAGAACACCACCAGGCCCAGCACGTTTTCCTGTACCCGGGTGATGGCCATATGGAAGGTGTTGGCCCCGTCCAGCGCCCCCATGCCTCCTACCACGGCACAAATAGTCAGTGCCATCTGGAAGGTGTAGCCGTAGTAAGGGCAGCCGGTCATGTAGCGCAACAGCCCCGCCAGCAGGGTCAATGCGGTAATAAACAGCAGCGGCTGCTGGGCAAAGTTGGCCACCAGCAGAAAGGCCAGAATGATGCCCAGCACGGTGCCGGCCATGCGGTTAATCCCCTTGTGGTGGGACTCGCTCAGTGACTCCGAGGTGGCCAGAACCAGGATAACGATGGCGGCCCAGTAGGGCTTTTCCCAACCCAGGCTCAGGGCAATCAGGATGCTGATGGCGATGGAGAGCGCCACCTTGATCGCGGTCTTTGTGGCGGTTGCCAACATGGTTACACCCCGCCCGGTACCGATTTGCTCAACTGGACACTGGCGGTGGTGCCCACACGAAGCTGGATCTCCTGCGGCAGGCTATCCAGGGTCACCTTCACCGGCACCCGCTGGGCCAGACGGATCCACTGGAAGTTGGGGTTCACATTGGGCAGCAGGAAGGCACCGGTGCTGCCGTCGCTCTGGGCGATACCGTAGCCGATGCTGGTCACCTCACCGGTCAGGGTGTGGTCGCTGTACCCCATCAGAGTGACTTCAGCGCGGTCGCCTACTGCCACGCCGTTGAGATCGGTCTCCTTAAAGAAGCCATCCACCCAGAAGCTGTTCTGATCAATAAGCGCCACCATCGGCTGGTTGGCCACCACCTGGGTGCCCTCGTGCAGGTTCAGGTTGGTGATAAAGCCATCCGCCGCAGCGTAGATCTTGGTGTACTCCAGGTTCAGCTGGGCCTCACGAACGCCGGCCTCGGCGGCCTTAACGTTGGCTTCGGCCACGTCCACCGCGTTCTGGTAGTTGTTCAGCTGCAAGGTGGAGATGGAGTTAGGCTCGCGCTGTTCCAGCCGCTTGGAGCGGTTGTTCTCGTTCACCGCCTTCTCCAGCGCCGCCTTAGCCTGCAGCAGGCCGGCCTCGGCCTTGGCCAGGGCGGTCTCGTAGGGTACCGGGTCCACCTCAAACAGCAGCTGACCTTCGGCCACCTGGCTGTTGTCCTCGATGTGGACGCGCTTGAGCGGACCGGTAACCCGCGGGGTCACCTGGATGATGTGGGCACGCACCAGGCCATCCCGGGTCCAGGGGTTATCAAGGTGATGGTGATAACGTTGGCCCACCAGGGCGACCGCCAGGGCGATGATGCAGCCGGTTACGAGAAAGCGGATCATGATGAGACTCCCAGGGTTAAGAAGGAATGACGTAGGTAGCCAACAGGACGGCGTAGATGGCAGTGAGGCTCAGCTCAAACAGCGCGGGCATCGCCACAAAGCGTTGCAGGCCGCTTTTCACCAGGCCGTAGGAGGTCGCCAGCGTCGCCAGGTAGGCGATCACCATCACCAGCAACAGCGGTGGGAAAAACACGTCGGCCAGGGCCAGCTCTTTGGGGGCTGCAATCATCGTCTTGTTGTCCTGATGGGGTCATCCGAAACGGCGCCGGGGTTAAGCCCGGCAAACGGTGCCAAGTGTGTGGCAGCGCTGCCAAGTCTCGGCTCTCAATCCAGCCAACCCGGTAGCGCAACGGCGGTACCGAAGTGTTCGTCTCGGTACCAATGGAGCGGCATTGTAGGGGGTTGGGACAGACTGCCCGACTCCTATTTGAAGGATTCAACCCATCAAAGGAAAACCTCAGTTCAGCCAGACACTTTGCCCAGTGCTAAAGCCACAAAGCAGAACGACAAAAAGATGGCCGGGGCCATCTTTTCTGTCTGCTTGCTGCTGTCTTGGTTCAGCGCGCGGTCTGCGGCCTCGGAGCGTGAGGCGGCGGGCACTCCGGCCCGCGCGGCTTAGAGGTGTTGCTGCAGGTGAGCCTGGAAGCGAACCAGGTCCTGCTCGATCTGGGGGTTCTTCATCACGTCGTAGGCGGCAAAGGTGGGCAGCCCGGTCAAACCGAAGAAGCGGAAGTTCATGTGCTGCGGGTAGAGCAGATCGTCCACGCCCTTACCCTCGAACAGCCACTGCTTAGGATCGTCGAACGCCTCCTGCGGCGCGTTGAAGGTCAGCGACATCAGGTACTGCTTGCCCTCCAGTTTGCCACCGGTGCCGTACTGCTTGCTGGGGTCCTGGCGGGTACGACCGTCACCATCACACAGCTCGCCCATCATGCCGGCGGTGTAAACGTCATCCATGTACTTCTTGAACGACCAAGGCACCCCCATCCAGTTCACCGGGATCTGCAGTACCACGCGGTCGGCCCACAGGTGCTTTTCGATCTCCTCGGCCACCTCGTAGCCTTCCGCGACCTGGGTGATACGCACCTTGTGGCCCTTGGCTTGCGCCACCTCGGCGGCCAAGTCCACCATTGCCTGGCTGAGCTTGCCTTCAGAGAAGGGGTAAGGCTGGTGGGTGTTGATGATCAGAATGTTCATTGCTTGGCCTCCATCGGGCACGCTGTTTGTGTCTGTGGGGCCGAGTTTGCTACCATCAGTTACCACAATCAACCAGTATACTTTTTGTAACCACCAAAAAGTGTCGCCTCGGGCACGCAGCCCAATAAAGTGAAAGGAGCCCCATGACCCCGTCAGAACGAATTCAACAAAATGCCCAGGGGCAGAAGAGCGTGATCGCCCCCTGCCTGGAGCCCTGCCCGATTGAGCGCGGCATGCGCATCATCGGTGGCAAGTGGAAAGGCTCCATCCTGTGGCACCTCAAGGATGGCCCGGTGCGCTTCAACGACCTGGCACGGATGCTCGGCGGTGCCAGCAAGAAGATGGTGAATCAGCGGCTCAAGGAGATGGAGGAGCAGGGCCTGCTGACCCGTACCGTGATCAACGACCGCCCCATCGCAGTCTGCTACGAGATCACCGAGTTTGGTTGCTCCTCGCTGTCGATTCTGGAGCAACTGAAAGACTGGGCCGAATTGCACGAGATCTAGCAATCCCTGCGTCAGCCCGGACCACGGCCTCAGTTAGCCAGGGCCTGCTGTAACCGCTCACGCAGCCAGACCAGGCCGGCCTGTTCACTGCTGCTGCGGCGCCAGTAAAGGCCAATAGGCAAGGGCGAGCAATCAAATGGCAGCGGCCTGACCTCCAGCCCCAGCAGCGATGCCAAATGGGTTCCGTAGGTGGCGGGCATGGTCAGCAGCAGCTGGGTGTGGGCCACCACCTGGGCCGCGGCAAAGTAGGTTTCACAATGTAGCCGTACCCGGCGCTCGCCCTGCAGGCCGGTCATGCGCTGATCAACAAAGGCGCGCTCCTCCGCCTGCAGGGTCACCAGCACATGGTGGCTGGCCTGGTAATCCGCCTGGCTAAAGCTCTCTTGGCCAAAGGCCGGATGCTTGGGCCCCAGCAGCAAGACCAGCGGCTCGTCCCGCAGGTGGCAGCTTTCGATCCCCGCCGCCACCGGCCGCTCCAGATCCACCGCCACATCCAGCTCTCCCGCCAATAATCGCTGTGCCATCTGATTGCCCCGTACCCGGCTGCTGGTAAAGCTCAGCGGCGAACCCATCTGCTCCAGCTCCTGCATCCAGCGGGGCAACACCATAGCCTCCAGGATGTCGCGAAACCCCAACCTAAAGGTGAGATCGCTGTGGCGGGGGTCAAACCCCTCCCCCTGGCCCATGCAGCCCTGCAGCTGGGTCAGTGCCTGTTGCACCTTGGGCAGGATGGCCCGGCCATGGGGGGTCAACACCAGGTGTCGCCCCTGCCGTACCAGCACCGGTTCGCCCAGCTGCTGACGCAACCGGCCCAGGGCGTGGGATACCGCCGACTGGGTCAGGTGCAGCTCCTCCGCCGCCGCACCGGTGGAGCCGCGCTGCGCCACGGTGACGAAGATGCGGAACAGGTTCAGATCCACCCGGGCCAAACTATGAGATTCATTCATAGATAAGACTGAAAAACCGTCATTGGATTATTAGGTCAGGCTGACTTAGGGTGTGATCTGTGTCAAGTTTTTTGCAGCGGAGACCCTATGTTGCACAAGAACATCCAACAATGGCTCGATGCCTACGGTGTCAGCCACCAGAACCCCACCAACAAGCTGATCCACTGGATCTGCGTGCCGGTGATCATGTGGACGGTACTGGCCCTGCTGTGGCCATTGGCCCTGCCCGGCCAACCCTACCTCAACGGTGCGACCCTGCTGATGGTGGTTAGTCTGGCGTTCTACTTCAAGCTGTCGCCCAAACTGGCGCTGGGCATGATCGGCGTGACGGCGGTGAATATCGCCCTGATCCTATGGCACCAAGCCAATGTCGCTCACCCACTGTGGATAACCGCGCTGACCCTGTTCGTAGTGGCGTGGATCTTCCAGTTCGTCGGCCACAAGATTGAGGGTGCCAAGCCCAGCTTCTTTGAGGATGTGCAGTTTCTGCTGATCGGCCCCATCTGGCTGCTCAGCTTCCTCTACCGCAAGTGGGGCATCGACTACCAGCCCAGCCGCAACCAGCCGGCCTGATCCCGGCCCCCTGAAAGGGGGAGGCAAGTCAAAAATGGGGCGGAGATTCCGCCCTTTGCTTTACCTCGTTGCTTTTTCACAAACTGCCTTCTAAGGTCGGTCCAATCCGTTTGTGAAAAGGACCCTTCTCCATGCAGTTCACCTACCACAACCCCACCCGCCTGCACTTTGGTCGCAACCAGTTTGGCCAGATCGGCCGTGAGATCCCCAAGGACGCCAAGGTATTGGTGCTGTTTGGCGGCGGCTCCATTCAGCGCAATGGCGTCTACGACCAGGTCAGCCAGGCCCTCAGTGCTCATCAATGGCTGGATTTTGGTGGTATCGAGCCCAACCCCTCCATCGAGACCCTGGATGGCGCGGTTAAAAAGGTACAGGAGGAGCAGATCGACTATCTGCTGGCGGTAGGCGGTGGCTCGGTGATAGACGGCGCCAAGTACATTGCCGCGGCGGCCTGCTATTCAGGCTACGGCTGGGATATCCTCGATGGCAGTCATAAGGTGCGTAAAGCACTGCCTGTCGGCGCGGTATTGACCCTGCCGGCCACCGGCTCCGAGTCCAACGGCGCTGCGGTGATCACCCGCACCGCCACCCATGAGAAGCGCTCCTTCCTGTCGCCGCTGGTGCAACCGGCCTTTGCCATCCTTGATCCCACCGTGATGCGCTCGCTGCCGGATCGCCAGCTCTCCAATGGCATCATCGATGCCTTCGTTCACATCTGCGAGCAATACCTGACCGAGCCCACCGAGGCGGTGGTGCAGGAAGGGTACGCCGAGGTGCTGCTGCGCAACCTGGTGGCTCTGGCGCGAAGCTATGATCACCGCGCCGAGGATGGCTGGCAGGAGAACCTGATGTGGACTGCCAACCAGTCGCTCAATGGCCTGATTGGGGCTGGGGTGCCGCAGGATTGGTCCACCCACGCCATCGGCCATGAGCTGACCGCGGTGTTCGGCATGGACCACGCCCAGACCCTGGCGGTGGTGTTGCCGGCGCTGCTGGAGGAGATGATCATCAACAAGCGAGCCAAGCTGACTCAGATGGGGGAGCGGGTATTCGGTTTGAGCGGCGAGGCGGTGGCAGAGCAAACCATTGTGGCGATCGAGGACCTGTTCCGCAGCATCGGGGCCGCCACCCGGCTGAATCAACACCACATCAGTCGCAATGATGTGGCCACCGAGCTGCTGCCGGCGCTGCAGGCCCACGCCCGTTGGCCGCTGGGAGAGAAGCGGGACATCGATTTGGCCCGCTGCGAGGCGATCCTGATGCGGGCGGTGGGGTAATCCGCCCACGAATCGCCCCGCTTCAAACGCAAACAGGCGCGACCTTAGGTCGCGCCTGACGGTTACCCGGCCTTAGGCCGCGGTGCTCAGCTTGGCTTTCTCAAAGGCCACACCGGCCATGGCGGCCAGCACGTGGCGCTTGTGCACCACACCCGCCAGCACTTCCCCTTCCATCACCAGCACCAGGCCGTTGCTGTTGGGGGCCGCCAGTTGGGCCCGACGGGCCAGGCTCAAGTCTGAGTAGCGGGTCAGGTAGCCGGCGTCGGAGATCGGGTAGAGTTTCTCCCGGTCCACCGCCAGACGATCCGCCAGCTTCACCAGGGGCTCATCCACGGTCGCTACGAACGGTAGCGGCTGCATCAGCTCAGCGATGGCCATCTCGCCCTCTTGATCTGCCAGGTAGTAGCCACGCAGCAGGTCCTGCTCGTCGAGCTGGCCTACCGGCTTGCCCTGGTCAACCACCAGCACGGCGTTGGCGCCGCTGCCCAGCAGGGCGATGGCCGCCTCGCGGGTGCCGGTTTCCGGGCTCAGGGTCAGAGGTTGACGGTCAATGAGATCGCCTGCAGTCAGTTTGGTTGCATCGTGAGACATGATGGAGTTCCCCTTGGGTAACAATGCGTTTGAATGTGGTTGTCGGTCATGTTGACGACCGTGAATCCACCAGTGGCTAAGGCCGACAAACAGGGCGCCCCCCAGAATGTTGCCCAAGGTCACCGGCAGCAGATTGGCCTGCAGGAAGTGGCTCCAGGTCAGATCGGCGTATTGCGCCGGTGACGTGCCCACTGCCTGCCAGAAACTGGCGTCGGCGAACTGATGGATTGCGATCCCCATGGGAATCAAGAACAAGTTGGCGATGCTGTGCTCAAACCCGGCGCTGACAAACATCGCCACCGGCAGAACCAGCAGGGCGGCTTTGCCCATCGGATCCTTGGCGCTGAAGCTCATCCAGATACCGAGACACACCAGCAGGTTACACAGTGCCCCCAGGACAACTGCCTGGCCGAAGTCGTAGTGCAGCTTGGCCTTGGCCACGCTCATCAGCTTCAATCCCCACTGGCCTCCGGCCTGACCATGTTGGCCAGCCAGCCAGAGCAACCCCACCAACAGCAACGCACCGAGGGCATTGCCGCAGAACACCAAAGTCCAGTGCCGCAGCATCGGTCCGGTTCGCACCAGGCCCTTGGCCCAGGGGATCACCGTCAGCACCGTACTGGTAAACAGTTCGGCACCGCACACCACCACCAGGATCAGACCAAGGCTGAACACCAGGCCTCCCATCAGGCGGGACAGGCCCCAAGGCAGTGCATCAGCACCGGTCAGTACCGTGACGTAGAAGGTGAAGGCCAGGCCGATGTAGATGCCCGCCAGTACCGACAGCGCCAACCGGCGCCCAGTGCTGCGGGACAGCTTGGCCAAACCGCTCTTCAGCGCCGCGGTCAGGATGGGATCTTGAGAGGGTTTATTCGAAACCAAGGTCAGCACCCGAAACTCCCCCGCTCTCTCTTCCCGTAGTTCGTCATACACACCTCCATAGCGTGGATCGCCACGACCCCATGCCGTGACAAAAAACAGATTAAGAGCCATTTTCACACATTAAAAATTGAATATTTTTACTCACCGCATCAGAATTACTGATAATGTGAAAAGGCTCCAAAATCGGAACCGATTTCGAGTGATAATTTCGTTTTATGCTGAGTTTTAACCAATCGAATTAGAGTCTGTGGGAGTTCTCCATGCGCTATACCCTCAAGCAACTCGCGGTATTCGACGCCATCGCCAGCCGTGGCAGCGTCAGCCTGGCGGCAGAGCAGTTGTCCCTGACCCAGTCCGCCACCAGCATGTCCCTGTCTCAGCTTGAGAAAATGCTGGGAAAACCGTTATTTGAGCGTGTTGGTAAACGCATGGTGCTGACCCATTGGGGGCAGTGGCTGCGGCCCAAGGCGAAGGGCCTGTTGGGCCAGGCGGAGCAGATCCAGTTGGGCTTCAGTGGCCAGCACCTGGTCAGTGGCAACATCAGTGTCGGGGCCAGTCAGACCTCAGCCCACCACCTGGTACCGGACCTAATCAGCAAGACTGATAAAGACTTCCCAGAGGTGCGGATCCAGCTTGAGGTGGAGAACACCGAGCACGTGATTGAGGGGGTGCTGGATCACCGTTACCAGCTGGGGATCATCGAGGGACGTTGCGACGACAGTCGCCTGCTGCAGCAAACCTGGTGTAACGACCAACTGGCGGTGGTGGCGGGGCCTCACCACCCCTATGCACGGCTAAAGAGCGTCAGTCTGGGCCAGCTGGAACAGGCGGAATGGGTGCTGCGGGAACAGGGCGCCGGCACCCGTGCCATCTTCGATGCCGCCATCCATGGCCACATCGACAACCTCAATGTCCGCCATGAATATGAGCAGATCAGTATCCTAAAAACCCTTGTACAACAAGGGCCTTATCTTAGCTGCTTGCCGGTATTGGATGTTGAACGCGCGATCGAGCGGGACGAACTGGTGGCATTGAAGGTACCGGAGCTGAACATGACCCGACGCCTCTCCTTCATCTGGCGACGGGAGAGCGCCGACAACCCGGTACGTAACTGCTTGCTGACCGAGGGTAAGCGGCTCGAGCGGGTTCGGGCACTGCAGTAGTCACCAAGGACTGGCAGGCTTGCCAACGCCATGGCCAGGTCATTGTCGCCTTGTTGTGGCCCTGGAATTAATCAGTCAGTTTTACTGATGGAAGATATCAGGTGCATTCTTCGAACCTGATTTATGCACCAAGCTCACACTCCTCGCCCTTATCGCCAGATTACAGGGCGTTACCCATACACTCGTGAATGGGTAACGCCGTTAGATCGGCATTCGAACCGGCAATCGCACCTGAAAATTCATCAGTTTCTCTGATTTACCGTATCAGGCGGTTTTTGCAGGCTTTTCACTGAGCCACAACCGGATGGTACCGGTCACCACCTCGGTATTGTCCTTGTCGTAGGCCACCACCGGGACGTTCATGTCGCCGGGCTGCCAATCCTCCGGAGCCACCTTGGCCACGCAGCGAATATCACTGCCCGCCTTGGCGGTGTAATCAACGCTCATCCCCTTGGGGATCCAGCGCAGGTGTTTGGGGATGGAGGCCTCTGCCATCACGCCCATCGCCAGTTCCAGGCCATTGCACACCGCAATCACGTGCACAGTGCCGATGTGGTTTTGCACCGCCTTACGCTTGGGCACCAGGCACTCGCAGTGGTGCGGCTCCAGGTGCAGCAGGCGGGCCTTGAGGGTACGGAAATAGGGGGCGCGGGCGGCTATGATCGCCACCAGCAGGCGATCGCCCCAGGGCCATTTTTTTAATTTTTCTTGCAGATTCAGTACGTAGTTCCCTGACATATGACTTCCTTGGTCAACTGGTCTGACTTCTGGGCAGGATACTGCAAGACGTGATCTAAATCACCCTTTGCGCTGATTCAGAAACGCCGCCCAACCGAGAAGAACAGCGATTCCCGTTCGCCAAAGCCGCCCTCGAGGATGAACTCCCACTGCTGATCCAGCACGTACATCATCCCCACCATGGTGTTCCAGGGGTCTGACAGGTGCTGGGTGACCTCGAACTTGCCGTCAGGGACCAGGGCCACCAGTTGGTCGCTCAGGCCGATGTCACTGATGTTGCCGCGAAACACCTGGTCGATGTCCTGGTACATGGCCCCGGCCCAAACCCGCACCTCATGTCGTCCCATCGGCCAGCGATAGCCCACTCGAGGGGTTGCGGTCATGGCGCGGATGTCACCGTCCAGCACGTTCAGATCGGTATAGGTGTAGTTGATGTCCACCAGGGCAAAGACGTTGCCTATGCCGCCGGCCAGGGTGGCACCGGCGCCGTAACTGGGGCCCTGGAAGTCCAGCGCGAAGTCGGTCTCAACGGAAGGAATAAAGGGCAGGTTGATGTTGGCGACGATGGGGGCGACCGAGTCCCCCTTGGTGTAACCGAGGATGCCGTAGACATTCAGGAAGGGGAACAGCCAGAGATCGCCGCGCAGGGTATAGGTGGTGGAGTCCTGGGAGGCGATGTTGGCGTCGATGCTCACCAACTGGTCCAGTGGCAGGTTAGGGTTGCCGCTGTCCAGCACAATGCTGTCGATCACCAGCGGCTGCTCCATGGTCATCACGCTTAGGGTCAGACCATAGGGTCGGGGCAGCTCGTAGCCTCGGGCCCGGGCTTCCTCCCCCCAGATGGGGAACATCGACTGGGCCATCGCTGGGGCCAATGCCCACAGCCACAGCCCGAAACCACCGACAAAGAACCGCTTTTGATACCGCATCGCTCTCCCCTCCTGGTGCACCTGTAACCTTAGTGCCATTCGCACTTTCAGCGAATCGGATGCCGCGCTTGGGCTGCCCGGATCCTGGGGGATTTTCAAAAGTCGCTGCTTTTGCTTAACAAAATGTCACATTCGTGCACAGGCTCACAATTATCCTGGGGCACCCTGCCTACAATCCATATCGAGCTTGTCCTTCCCAATCTGACCTTGTTGGTTAACCGCGGCGTCCCCTAGTGTGACGCCGCTTTTTTGCCTTTAATCTGAGCAGTCGCCGTCCTTGGCATCGCATTCCCCGCGGGATCTGGGTATAACAACGCCCTTTACCTGGCCAAGACGATGAATCGCACTCAACTCATTCGCCAGATGGCGCAGCGCAGTGAACTGACCCAAGCGGATTGCAAACGCATCCTGGCGGTGCTGGAAGCCAAGATCACCCAGGCACTGTACGAGGGTGAAACCCTCTACCTTCCCCCCCTGGGCGTCTTCGAGATCCGCTATCACCTGCCCCGCAGCGGTCAGAACCCGCAGACCGGTGCCGCGATGGAGATCCCGCTGAAGACCGTGGTGGCATTTAAGCCGTCATCAGCACTGAAACAAGCCGTCAACCAATCGTAACCCTGCTTTCCCCTGACTCTCGGGTATACTTGCCCGACCACTGACCGCAACACATGACCTTGATGAAAAACACCGCTTTGAAGCTACTGCTTCTCTCCTCCACCCTGCTCGCCGGCTGTAGCGGCGCCCCCGAGGCTCCGCAAGTGGAGGTCCGTCTGCTGCAGACTACGGATCTGCACGCCAACATGATGGGCTTCGATTACTACCGTAACGCCCCTACCGAGAAATACGGTCTCAGCTACGTCGCACCGCTGATCCATCAGGCACGGGAAGAGCATCAAAACGTGATGCTGTTCGACAACGGTGACCTGATCCAGGGCAGCCCAGTGGGCGACTACGTGTTTCACCGCCAGCAGCAGGACGATTACCTGGCCGGTGAGGCGCACCCGGTATTCAAGGCGATGAACCTGTTGGATTACGATGCCGCCAACATCGGCAATCACGAGTTCAACTACGGCCTGCCGTTCCTGCAGAAGACCCTGGCGACCGCGAACTTCCCCTATGTGAACGCCAACGTGCTGTACAAAGCCGCCCAGGACGAGCGCCCCTACGGTGAGTACGAGCAACAGGCCCATGTGTTTAACCCTTACCTGCTGCTGGAGCGCGAGTTTGCCGACAGCCAGGGCAAGACCCACGCCCTCACCATCGGCGTGCTGGGCCTGACCCCGCCGCAGATCATGAACTGGGACAAGCGCCACCTCTACGGTCGGGTCGAGACCCTGGACATGCTGGAGATGGCGGAGCACTACGTGCCGCTGATGCGTGAGAAGGGCGCCGACCTGGTTGTGGTGATCGCCCACTCCGGCATCACCACCACCGAGCCGGAGCCGCTGATGGAGAACGCCGGCTACCATCTGGCCGGTGTTGAAGGGGTCGATGTGCTGATGCTGGGCCATTCCCATCGTCGCTTCCCCGGCGACTACGCCGGCATCGAAGGGATCGACAACGACCAGGGCCTGATCCAGGGCACTCCCACGGTGATGCCCGGTGTTTGGGGCAACCACCTAGGCCTGATCGATCTGACCCTGGAGCAGCACGATAGCCAGTGGCAGGTGGTGGAGCAGCAGGCCTTCCTGCGCGCCATCAAGCCGGAAGAGGGTGAAGACAAGGAGATCCTGGCGGTGATCAAGCCGGACCACCAGGGCACCAACACCTGGCTGGACCAGGCCCTGGTGCCGATCAGTGCCCCGATCCACAGCTTCTTCGCCCTGATGCAGGATGACCCGTCCGTGCAGCTGGTGACCGATGCCCAGCAGTGGCATGCCGAAGCGCTTATCGCCCAGGGCGACCTGCCGGATCTGCCGGTGCTCTCTGCGGCAGCCCCCTTCCGTGGTGGCCGCAACGGTGTGCACGACTACACCTTTATCGAACAGGGCAACCTGGCACTGCGCAGCATCTCCGATCTCTACGTTTACCCCAACACCCTGCAGGTGGTGAAGGTGGACGGTGCCGGAGTGAAGGAGTGGCTGGAGATGGCCGCGGGCCAGTTCCACCACATCCAGGCCGACAGTGCCGAGGTACAGGCGCTGATCAACCCTGCCTTCGCCAGCTACAACTTCGATGTTATCGATGGGGTTGAGTACCGCATCGACCTGAGCCAGGCCCCCAAGTACGATCCCCAGGGTGAGCTGGCCAACCCGGACAGCAGCCGCATCATCGACCTGACCTACCAGGGCAAGCCGCTGGATCCGAACCAGACCTTCCTGGTGGTGACCAACAACTACCGCGGCAGCGGCGGTGGCAACTTCCCCAACCTGGGCCCGGATGCGGTGGTGTGGGATGACCCGGAAGAGACCCGCAACATCCTCTCCGCCTACCTGCAGCAGCTGGCCTCCGATGGCAAAGCGCTGGACCCGAGCGCCGACGGTAACTGGTCTCTGTACCTGCCCGGCGGCAACGTGGAGTTCACCTCCTCGCCCAACGAGCACGCCCAGGCGGTGGCCGCCCAGTCCCCCGCGTTCGAGTTCGTCACCATCGTTGAGGACCCGGAAGACAGCCGCAACGGCTTCGCCCGTTACCGCCTGACTCCCCAGTAATCTTCAGTGATTAAAAAGCCGCCTTCGGGCGGCTTTTTTTGTGCCAAATCCAAAAAAGGACTAGTCCGATTAATCTGTTTATTTTGCAATCACTTGCGATAGTATATATTGAGTTCTACACTCTGATTCCCCGCAGGGCTGCGCCAAAGATGTGAAATGGACTAGGCCATTGCGCCCAAGGACAATGCAAAGGAAAGCGACATGATCATATTGGTCGGCGGTGAGAAAGGCGGCAGCGGCAAGAGCTGCCTGGCACAAAACCTGGCGGTCTACCTGGCATCGGAGTGCCAGTTGACAGTGATGCTGGTGGATTGCGATCCGCAACGCACCACGGCCAACTGGGTCCAGGCTCGCAATGAGCGCCCGGAGCTCACCAAGCTCCACTGCGTGCAGATGTTCGGCAAGATCCGCGACGATCTCAGCAGCCTGGCCAACCACTACGAGGCGGTGGTGGTGGACTGTGGCGGTCAGGATACCCTGGCCCAGCGCGCCGCCATGTCGGTGGCCAACTTCGCCTTGCTGCCGCTGCGCCCCAAGCGCCGCGACCTGCAAACCGTTCCCCACATCGACGAACTGCTCAACACCAGCCTGATGTTCAATCCGGACCTCAACGCTGCCTTTGTCATGACCCAGTGCCCCAGCCTGCCTAACCAGGCCAAGCGGATCCTCGAGGCCAAGTCGGTGTGCCAGTCCTGGGAGATCCGGGTGCTCGATGCCTTAACCTATCAACGCAACATCTACGACGATTCGGAGGAGGCCGGCAGCTCGGTGATGGAGATGGAGCCCAATGGCAAGGCCGCCTCCGAGCTGCGGGCAATCTTCAATGAGTTGCTGGGTGAAGCCAATGCCCGCACCCTTGAGCTGCGCTACGCCCGCAGTGTGCAGCTGGTTGAGCGTGAGGAGATGCAATATGGCATTGGCTGATCTTAAACGGGGCCAGGGCCACTCCGGTCAGCACTGCCTCAACCTGACGGTGGACCAGTTCATCAGCCGCGCCGAGCATTACGCCGCGGGTGAGCCCACCATCAAGGCCAAGAGCGCACCGCTGCGGCTGGTTTCAACCAAACCCAAGCCGCTGCGCAAGGCCAGCTACACCATCAGTGAGCAGACCCGCGCCAGCTTGAACCAGTTGGCTGAGAGGACCGGCTACTCCCGCTCCCGCATCATCCGCATCCTGGTGCATCATATCGCCACCCTGCCCCGCCAGGAGCAGTTGCGGCTACTGGCCCGCTTCCAGGTCCGCTAGCTGGAGGTCACCGGGGTGCGGCGCCAGCGGCGCAGCTGGGCCTGCCACCAGGGTTTTCTTAGCAGCAACAGGGCCAGGAAGCCGGCAAAGTAGAGCGCCGGCTCCCAGTTGCCGGATTTGACCGACCACCAGAAATGGATGGGCCCGAGCAGCGCCACCAGGTAGACCCAGCGGTGCAGCGACTGCCAGCGACGCCCCAGGCGCCGCTGCATTGCCATCGGCGAAGTCAGCGCCAACGCCAACAACACCACAAAGGCCACCATCCCCACCAGGATGTAGGGCCGCTTCACTATCTCTGACAGCAGCAATTGCCAGTCAAACAGCAGGTCAAAGGCGGCGAAGGCCGCCAGGTGCAGTGCCGCATAGGTGAAGCACCATAACCCCAGAAGCCGACGCACCCGCATCAGCCAGCCCCAACGAAAACGACGCGCCACCGGCGACACCAGCAATGTCAGTGCCAGGGTGTGGAGGATCCCCATGCCGAGGAAGTGGATGATGTACTGCACCGGATCGCCACCGGCGGCACCGGACTGTACCGCCAGGAACAGCCAGACCAGCGGCAGGCCACAGGCCAGGTGCAATCCCGCCTTGGTCAGCCACACCCGGTCCATCAGTAATCCCTCCGCAGGTCCTGCCCCTGGTAGAGATCCGCCACGAACTCGCCATAACCGTTGAACGGCTCGGTGGCGATCCGCTTGGCCGACAGCAGACCCCCTTCACCGATGCGCCGCTCACTGGCCTGAGACCAGCGCGGGTGATGCACAGCGGGGTTCACATTGGCGTAGAAGCCGTATTCGTGGGGCGCCAACTGATTCCAGGTGGTGGGCGGCTGCTGTTCGGTCAGATGGATGCGGACAATGGACTTAATCCCCTTGAAGCCGTACTTCCAGGGCACCACCAGGCGCACCGGGGCGCCATTTTGCGGTGGCAGTGTCTTGCCGTAGAGGCCCAGGCTCAGAATGGTCAGTGGGTGCATCGCCTCGTCCATCCGCAGCCCTTCGACATAGGGAAAGTTGATGCCGCCACCGACGCGACCGGAGCGCTGGCCGCGCATTTGCTCTGGGTCGTACAGGGTCTCGAAGGCGACGTAGCGGGCCTTGCTATTAGGCTGCGCCTTCTCCAGCAGCTGCGACAGCGGGAAGCCCAGCCAGGGGATCACCATCGACCAGGCCTCGACGCAGCGCATTCGGTAGATGCGCTCCTCCAGCGGATACTGGTTAATCAGTTCGGCGATGGAGTAGCTACCGGGCTTGTCCACCTCGCCGTCCACCACCAGCTGCCAGGGCTCGGTTTTGAACTCCTGGGCATAGTGCAGCGGGTCGGTCTTGCCGGTGCCAAACTCGTAGAAGTTGTTGTGGGAGATCACCTTGTCTTCCGGGGTCAGCGCATCCTCGATGCCGTAGCGCTGGCTGCCCTGGTAGTGCAACGGTGCCCGGGGTGCCGTCTCCGGTGCCTTGCCCAGCCAGTCCAGCAGGCCCGCCTGCACCCCCAAGGGCACACTTGCGCCGATGGCGGACAGGCCCAGGGCCTGAACAATCTGGCGGCGCTGACGAAACACCGCCTCCGGGGTCACGCTGTCCTGGCGTCGCTGCCAATATGAGCCCTTCTTCATCCCGCTTTCCTCCCAATCTGCTTTGCCGGTTCGAGTGGCGGTGGTGATAGCGTCCCAAACGGGTCGGTTGCCGTCTGGGGTCGGGCACCGGGTCCAGCCTACCCTCCCCTTACAGGACAGGGTCAGAACGCTATCGCTTTCACCGCTCAGGCTTTATTCGAACGACACCCCGCCCCTTGCCCCCATCCTGCAGGGATGACAAGCTCAGGGATAAGCTCTTCATTGAAATCAATACTATGACCGACCCCGTTTGGATCGCCGCCGGCTGCGCGGCCCTGCTTGGCAGCCTCTGCCTGGCGCTGTTGTTTGCCCTGGCACGGGCGCGTCAGCACATCGCCTACCTGAGCCAACAGCAAGAGCAGGAGACACAGCAGCGGGATGAGCTGCTGGGCAAGCTGTCCGCCAAAGAGGTGGAGCTCAACCGGTTGCACGCCGGGCTGGGTCAGCTGCGCAGCCAGGAGCAGCAGCTGCGCGCCCAGCTAAGCCAGCAGCAGGACCAGGAGCAGCGCCTCAGTGAGCGCTTCGAGAACCTGGCCAACCGCATCTTTGAGCAGAAACAGCAGAGCTTTCTCAGCCGCAGCCACAAGGACATGGACGCCGTTCTGGCCCCGCTGAAACAGCAGATGGAGCAGTTTCGTCAGCAGGTGGCTCACAGCCACACCGAGGAGGCCAAGCAGCGCCACGCGCTGGAGCAGCAACTGCGGGATCTGAAGCAGCTCAACGTGCAGATGAGCGAAGACGCCCTCAACCTGACCCGGGCGCTGAAGGGCGATAACAAGATCCAGGGCAACTGGGGTGAGGTGGTGCTAACCCGGCTGCTGGAGCAAAGCGGCCTGAAGGCGGGGCGGGAGTATGAGATCCAGGCCAGCTTGCAGCAGGAGGACGGCAAGCGCTACCAGCCGGATGTGATCATCCACCTGCCGGACGGCAAGGACGTGGTGGTGGATGCCAAGATGTCGCTCAACGCCTACGAGCGCTATTACAGCAGCGACGATCCGGCAGAGCGTGAGCGGGCACTGGATGAGCATGTCGCCTCGGTCCGCGGCCACATCAAGGGGCTGGGCCAGAAGGATTACCACAAGCTCAAGGGGCTGCGCAGCCTCGACTACGTGCTGATGTTCATCCCGGTGGAACCCGCCTTCCTGGCCGCCATCGACCGGGATCCCAGCCTGATCAGCGACGCGCTGTCCGCCAACATCCTGTTGATCAGCCCCACCAACCTCTTGGTGGCGCTGCGCACCATCCAGAACCTGTGGCGGTTTGAGCACCAGAATCAGAACGCCGTGACCATCGCCCAGCAAGCCGGCAAGCTGTACGACAAGCTGGTGGGTTTCTCCGAGGACCTGCAAAAGCTGGGACGGGCCCTGGATACCGCCCAGGGCAGCTACCAGAACGCCATGAACAAATTTTCCGAAGGGCGCGGAAATCTGCTTCGCCAGGGTGAACAATTGCGCCAGCTTGGGGTCGAAAGCAGCAAGCAGCCTGACGCGGCGCTGCTCAAGCAGGCACTGGAAGCTGAGGAATAGCTCACTGAAAACCGGCTTTTATTTGCCGGTTTTTTCTGCCACAAACTACGCTTAGCAGCAGCCGTATCGGACAGGGCATAACGACACATCCGGGTGTCGTTTCCTGTTCTCAGACGTACCAAAACCGCACACTCGGCAACCCAGTCCGTTTAAGGGCACCAGTATAAAGGCGCCTGCGAGGCCACCGCCTCGCCCCCACGGACTAAGGAGCGATCATTTTGGCTTGGGGAAGAACCGTATCTCGACTGCTCGCGGCCATCGCCGCCTTAACCACTGTCCAGCTCGCTGCCAGCGAGGTGGATGGCCAGCTTAAGGCCCAGCGCGAGCAGTACCAACAGGCGCGCACCGCCTTGAAGCAGGGCAAGCTGCCCAGCTATCGAACCCTGCGACAACAACTCGACGACTACCCGCTCGCGCCCTACTTGGACTACCACTACGAGCGGGCCAAGCTTCCGCACGTCTCACCGGAGCACGCCCAGCAGGTGCTGGATGCCCTGGCCCAGACGCCACTGCAAACCCAGTACAAGCACTACTACCTGCTGGCCCGGGGCCAGCGCCGCGACTGGCCTGAGTTTCTCGCCATCAGCCCGGAGCCACCGCGCTCCGAAGCGCTGCGCTGTTACTACTATCGGGCCCAGTTGAGCCAGGGCCAAGACAGCCTGGCCTGGCAAGGTGCCGAGGAGCTGTGGCTGACCGGCAAGAGCCGCGATAAGGCCTGTGACCCCTTGTTCAAGGCGTGGCACAAGGCCGGTGGTCGCGATGATGAGATGATCTGGCAGCGCATGATCCTGGCCCACGAAGCCCGCCAGGGTAAACTGCTGCGCTACCTCAACAGCCTGCTCAGTGAGCGCTATCGCGCCCAGGGCGACCTGCTGCTGCGCCTCTACAGCCACCCCCATGAGCTGCGCCACCGTGCCCCCTACACCCGCAGTGATGCCGGCCGCCAGATTGCCGCCCTCACCATCGGCCGTCAGGCCCGCAAGTCGCCCCGCAAGGCCTGGAAGCAATGGCAGGCCTGGGATGAGGATCTGGGGCCTTACCAGACCGACGCCGCGCATAGCCTGATCTACTACAGCCTGCTGGATAACGAATGGAATCCCGGCCTGGAGAAACTGCTGGCGCAGTTCCCCCGGGACGACCTGCTGGTGCTGCGGATCCGCCGCGCCATCTTCCAGGCCGACTGGCACGGCAGCCAGCGCTGGCTGCAGGACCTGACCCAGACCACCCAAAGCAAGAGCGAGTGGCAGTTCTGGCTGGGCTACAGCGCACAGAAGCTGGGCGACGAACAACAGGCCAAGGGCTACTGGCAGCCGCTGGCCCAGAATCGCAACTTCTATGGCTTCCTGGCGGCGCAGCAATTGGGCATGCCCTACAGCCTGCAAAACCAGTTGCCGGAGTTCACCAGCCAGGACCGCAGCACCGTCAGTCAGCTGCCGGCCACCGCCCGACTGGCGGAGCTGATGTGGCTGGAGAAGACCCGCGACGCCCGGGCCGAGATCCGCTGGCAGATGCCGCAGCTGAGTCGGCCCCAACAGGCGGCGCTGCTGGAGTACACCCATCAGCAGCAGTGGGCCTTCCTGACGGTGGAGGGCACCATCCAGGCCAAGATGTGGGATGCCCTGCCCTGGCGCTTCCCGCCGGCCTACCAGGAGCATTTCGCCCAGTACGCCGAGATGCGCGAGCTGGATGAGGCGCTGTTGCAGGCGGTGGCCCGTCGCGAGAGCGCGCTCTACCCCCGTGCCCGCTCCAGCGCCAATGCCTATGGCTTGATGCAGCTGCTGCCCAGCACCGCCAAGGGCACCGCCCGCAAGATCGGCGCCGCCTACCGGGGCCAGCAGGACCTCTACCAGCCCCGCCGCAATATCCAGTTGGGCTCCGCTTACCTGCAGCAGCTTTACACCCAGTACGAGGGCAACCGTCTGCTGGCCAGTGCTGCCTACAATGCCGGACCTCACCGGGTTTCCCGCTGGCTCAAGCGCTCCGATGGCGAGCTGGACGCCCCGCGCTTTATCGCCACCATCCCGTTCCGCGAGACCCGGGAATACGTCGAGGCGATCCTCAGTTACCAGCTGATCTACGCCAGCCTGGACGACCGTGCCCTGCCGCTGATGACCGAATCGGAACAGCAGCGCCGCTACTGAGCCAGGCAACATTAAGGTAATCCCAACAGAGGCCGAGTTCGGAAGAACTCGGCCTCTTTCGTTGCTGTTCCACGCCACTGACTCGGCCAGTGAACAATCTTTGTCCGCAGCTGGTATACAGTTAAGAGAACGGGGTCCATCAGGAGGACCAATGCGCTACCTGCTGCTTTGCCTAATGTTATGGATGCCACTGGGTTGGGCCCAGGTGTGGGTGGTGCCGATCAAAGGGGTGATCGGTCCCGCCAGCTCCGAGCTGCTGATCAAGGAGCTGAGCCTGGCCCAGCAACAATCCGTCTCCCTGTTCGTCATTAAACTCGACACCCCCGGCGGGCTGGACACCGCCATGCGCGACATGATCCAGGCCATCACTCAAAGTTCGGTGCCCGTGGTCACCTACGTCACCCCCACCGGCGCTCGCGCCGCCAGCGCCGGCACCTACCTGCTATTGGCCAGCCACGTGGCAGCGATGGCACCGGGTACCAACCTCGGCGCCGCCTCGCCGGTAGCGGTGGGTATGCCCAGTCAACCCGGCCCGGGCTCGCGTCCCAGTGACGACGACCCCGAGGGGGATGAAGAGGGAGCCAATGAGGAAGAGGATAAGGCGGACAACAAGGTCAAGGCCGGCACCACCATGGAGAAGAAGGTGCTGAACGATGCCATCGCCTACATCCGCGCCCTGGCGGAGCTGCATGGCCGTAACGCCGACTGGGCCGAGACCGCGGTCAGTGAAGCCGCCAGCCTGGCCGCCAACGACGCGCTGGAGCAGGGGGTGATCGATATCGTCGCCCCCAACCTTAATGAGCTGCTGCAGCAGATCCAGGGCCGCGAGGTGCTGATCAACGGTCAACCCTTCGCCCTCAGCTTCAGCGGCGAGCCACAACTGCGTGAACCGGGCTGGCGTCACCGCTTCCTGTCGGTCATTACCAATCCCAATGTCGCCTACATCCTGATGCTGGTGGGGATCTACGGCCTGATCCTGGAGTTTTATAACCCCGGTGTTGGCCTGCCCGGCGTGCTCGGCGGGATCAGCCTGCTGGTGGCGATGTATGCCCTGCAGATGCTGCCCATCAACTACGCAGGCCTGGGGCTGATGCTGCTGGGAATACTGCTGATGATCGCCGAGGCGTTCAGTCCCACCTTTGGCCTGTTTGGCATTGGCGGGGTGATCGCCTTTGCCCTGGGCTCCACCATGTTGATGGACTCGGACTTGCCCGGCTACCAGATCGCCCTGCCGCTGATCCTCGGCCTGTCGGTCACCTCGCTGGCGGTGTTCAGCCTGATCCTCTCCATGGTGCTGCGGATCCGGCGACGACCAGCCACCACCGGCGATCCCCAGATGATCGGCGCCACCGCCACCGTGGTGGATGGCTTCCCCGGCGAGGGCCGGGTGCGCTACGCCGGCGAGATCTGGCAAGCCTACAGCGAACAGATCCTCACCCCCCATCAACCCGTGGCCATCACCGGGCGGCAAGGCATGACGCTGCTGGTTGGCCAGGACAAGGAGGCCTCATGATCCCCCAATACACCGCCCTGACCGTCCTGATTCTGCTGGTCGCCCTGCTGGTGACCATGTTCCGGATCCTGCGGGAATACGAGCGTGCCGTGGTGTTCTTTCTCGGTCGTTTTCAGACCGTGAAGGGCCCGGGCCTGATCATCATCATCCCCATCGTGCAACAGATGGTGCGGGTCGATCTGCGTACCATCGTGCTGGATGTGCCGACCCAGGATTTGATCACCCGGGATAACGTCTCGGTGCGGGTCAATGCCGTGGTCTACTTCCGGGTGCTGGACCCGGAGATGGCGATCAACAACGTGGAAAACTACCTTGAGGCCACCAGCCAACTGGCCCAGACCACCCTGCGTTCGGTGCTGGGGCAACACGAGCTGGACGAGTTGCTGGCGGACCGGGAAACCCTCAATCAGGACCTGCAAGGCATCCTCGATCAGCACACCGACAACTGGGGCATCAAGATCGCCAACGTGGAGATCAAGCACGTCGACATCTCCGAGTCGATGGTCCGTGCCATGGCCCGCCAGGCGGAAGCCGAGCGGATGCGTCGGGCCAAGGTGATCCACGCCACCGGTGAGATGGAAGCCTCGAAGAAGCTATCAGAGGCCGCCGCGGTGCTGGCCGATCAACCCAATTCGCTGCAGCTGCGCTACCTGCAGACCCTGACCGAGGTGGCCACCGACCGCACCAACACCCTGATATTCCCGGTACCCATGGATCTTATTGACCGATTCCGTGCAGCCACGGAACAAACTGGCGAATCCAAGGAACCTGACCAATAGTTGGGCCTGTATCTGAAGGAAAAACTAGGGTTAAAGAATGGAATCCGAACTTCGGCTGGCGCTGAGTCAGCTGGAACAAGTGTTACTGGACAAGCCTAAGGCGGTGCGGCTGTCGATGGCGTGCCTGTTGGCCGGGGGCCACCTGCTTATCGAGGACCTGCCCGGGATGGGCAAGACCACCCTTAGCACCGCCCTGGCCAGCACCCTGGGGCTGTCCTATCGACGGGTCCAGTTTACCGCGGACATGTTGCCAGCGGATCTGTTGGGGGTGAACATCTTCAACCAGGCCACCGCGCAGTTCGAGTTTCACCAGGGGCCGCTGTTCTGCCAGGTGCTGCTGGCGGATGAGATCAACCGGGCCAGCCCGAAAACTCAGAGTGCCCTGCTAGAAGCGATGGCAGAGAAGCAGATCAGCCTCGATGGCACCACCCACCCGCTGCCCGCCCCCTTTTTCGTTATCGCCACCCAGAATCCCACTGAGCAAAGTGGCACCTTCCCCCTGCCCGAATCCCAGGTCGACCGCTTCATGATGCGCCTGAGCCTGGGCTACCCCGGTGAAGCGGCAGAGCGCCGCCTGCTCAAAGGGGACCACCGTGCCGATGACCCGGCGGGACTCAGCCCGGTACTGACCCCGGAGCGTCTGCATCAGCTGGGCCAGGCGGTGTCCGCTATACGGGTCAGCGATGCGGTGCTGGACTACCTGCTGGCGCTGGTGAACTACTCCAGGCAGTGCGAGCGGGCGCTGCACCCGCTCTCGCCCCGGGCCAGCCAGGCCCTGTTGGCCGCTGCCAAGGCCTGGGCCCTGCTGGCGGGCCGGGCCTTCCTGGTACCGGAGGACATCATGGCGGTCTTTGCGCCGGTGACCCAACACCGCTTATGCCCGCAAAGCGCCGATCAGGGCCAGCTGCACGCCGAACATATCCTCAGTCAGGTTGCCCCGGCATGAAGCCAGGCACGCTGGGCCAACGGTGGTGGCTTGGCTGGCTGCGGCGACGCTGCCCGGCGCAGTCAAGTCAAGGGCTGTCACATCGCAGCGTGTTTGTGCTGCCCACCGGCAATGGCGTCTATTTCCTGGCGATGTGCCTGGTGCTGTTCCTGCTAGGCACCAACTACCAGAACAACCTGGTGCTGGTCCTCTCCTTTTTGCTGTTCAGCCTGTTCATCTCCGCCCTATTTATCGGCTTTCGTAACCTGGCGGGGCTGCAGATCGCCGCCACCGAGGTCAGCCCCTGCCATGCCGGTGCCCTGGCCCGGTTTGAGCTGAGCCTGAGCAGCCAGGTTAAGCGCTACGACCTGCACCTGGCCTACCCCTTGGGCCAACCGCGCCACATAGCGGTTTTGGATCAGGCCATGCTGCGCTGTGCCATGACCGTCCCTACCGCACAACGTGGCCACTTTCAGCCCGGCCGCCTCAAACTGCAAAGCCTCTATCCCCTCGGCCTGTGCCGATTCTGGTCGCAGCTGGATCTGGACCAGCATTGCTGGATCTGGCCCCAGCCCATTCCAGGGCCGGTTAAGCGGCTAAGCACTGGCAGCGGTGGCCTCGCCGCCCAGGGCGAGCTGGACGGTACTCTGGAGCGTTGGCAACCGGGCCATGGCCTGGGCCGGGTCGCCTGGAAGCAGCTGGCCCAATCAGGCCGCTGGCACGCCAAAACCCTGGCCCAGCCCAGCGATGGCGGCCAGCTCACTTTGGAACCCACATTGCCTTTGGAATCGGCCCTCAGTCACCTGTGCCATGCCCTACTAGCCCACCACCAGCGGGGGGAGTCGTTGCAATTGGTGCTGGGTCAACGCAGCTGGCCAGGCAGCGAACCGCACCAGCTGCAAGACTGCCTCAACCGACTGGCCCACTACCCTGCAGAGCCCGGGCCATGACCCTGACCCGCTCCGCCCAGTGGTGGCAACTGGTCAGCCAGGTAGGCCTGCTGCTGCCGCTGGCCGCCCAGGCGACGCCGGCGGTGATTGCCCTCTACCTGCTGGGCCTGCTTTGGCGCCTGGGCCTGCTGCTGGGCCGGGTCAGCAGCCCGCCTCGCTGGCTGGTGGGAACCCTGGGACTGGCTGCCACCCTGACCCTGGCCCTGCTATCGGACCAGCTGGGCGTGATGTCGGCACTGACCAACCTGCTGCTGCTGGCCTATGCCCTCAAGTCGCTGGAGTGTAAAAACGTCAGCGATCTCACCGTAGTGGTGCTGACCGGCTACTTCCTTATCGGCCTGCACCTGCTGGAGCGCTTCTCACCGATGGTGGCTGCCCACCTGTTGCTGCTGGCAGCCCTTAACACCGTACCCCTGCTGGCCTGCTACCGACCGGGTAGCGTGCTGAGCCAGCTGGGCCACACCAGTCGCCTGTTGGCACTGAGCCTGCCCCTGGCCCTGTTGCTGTTTGTGCTGGTCCCCCGCCTGCCGCCAATCTGGCACATGAACCAGCCGGGCCTGGCACGCACCGGCTTGAGCGACTCCATGGCGCTGGGGCAGATCGCCCAACTGACCCGTTCCGATGAACTGGTGATGCGAGCGGCGTTCGAGCACGGCCTGCCGACGCCACCGCAACGCTATTGGCGCGCGCTGATCCTGGATCAGTTCGACGGTCAGCGCTGGCACGGTAGCAGCGCCCGGATCAGCGAGCCGCCCCATTGGCCCGGCCCCAGTCAGGACTATCAGCTGCTGGTGGAGGCCACAGGTCAGCCCTGGTTGGCGGCGCTGCAATACAGCCGCAGCTCCGATCCCCAGGTCCAGCCGCTGGACCAGAACCGGCTTCGCTGGGCCCGACCGCTGACCCAGCGTCGGGTCATCACCATGGAACGGCCCCTGCTGTCACCACCGCCGGTGCCCTTGTCTGAAGCAGAGCGGCGACGCAACCTTGCCCTGCCCCACCATGGCAACCCCCGCAGTCGCGATTGGGCCTGGTCGTTGATGCGACGCTACCCCGAACCGCGGGACCGGCTGCAGGCGATCCTGACCGAGTTTCGCCAATCCCCCTTCCACTACACCCTGAAGCCACCCGCGCTGGGCCGGGATCAGATCGACAGCTTCCTGTTTGATACCCAGGCAGGATTCTGCGGCCACTACGCCTCCGCCTTTGTCTTCGTGGCGCGCGCCGCACAGCTGCCGGCACGGATGGTCACCGGCTACCAGGGCGGCGAGGCCAGCCCAGATGGCAAGCTGCTGTCGGTGTACCAGTACAACGCCCACGCTTGGGCGGAGGTGTGGCTCCCCGGCAGCGGCTGGACCCGATACGACCCCACGTCGGCCGTCGCCCCCGAGCGCATTGAGCAGGGCCCAACCGCCAGCCTGGGCCATGAGCCCTCCTTTCTGGCGGATGCCAACTCTCCCTGGCTTCGCTTTGGCCAGCACAGCCTGCTGTGGCCGATAAAGGGGTGGTGGAACCAGGTGGATTACCAGTGGAGTCGGTGGGTGATGGGATTTGACCGCCAGCAGCAGCGCCAGTTTTGGCAGACCGGGTGGCAGCCGCTGCTGCAGGGGCCCCTGCTGGGCATCATGTTGGGATTGCTGATGTTGCTGCTGTGGCGCGTACGCAGCACCCTGAGCGCGCTCACCGAGCCCGCCGGCGTGGCCCGACGGCTCTATCTGCGTGGCCAGCGCCTGCTTTCTCCCGGTCAGTTACAGGCGAGGGACAACGAGCCCCCGCTGGAGCACCTGCAGCGGCTGCAGAAGCAACAGCCAGCACTGGCGCACCTCTTCGCCCCGGTGTGCCACAGCTACCTGCGGCTGCGTTACGATCCTGACTGTCCGCCCGAGGAACTGGCACAGCTGAAACAGGCTCTGCAACGGCTACGCCAGCAGGTCAGGAGCGATCCTGCACGCTATGGGCGTCCTGCCAACGCTGACGGATCGTCGACCTAGCCTCCTGCTCCGCCAACACCCGCTTGTAGGACACAAAGTAGCGATACACGTTGGCCACGTAGTTCACGGTTTCGCCGCCGATCTGCGCCGCCACCAGATCCTCCACGTTGTTAAACCAGACATTGGGATCCAATCCCCGGGCCTCGGCTTCCCGCCGCAGTCGATTGATCCGGTTCGGTCCGGCGTTGTAGGCCGCCATGGCAAAGATCATCCGGTTGAATTCTGACAGCTCGCCGTCATCAAAGTAGCTGCGCCGCAGCAGGTCCAGGTACTTGGTGCCGGCGTGGATGTTGTTCTCGGTCAGGTGGATATCGGCGATATCGATGCGTCGATCCTTGGCGGTGGACGGCATCACCTGCATCACCCCAACCGCGCCCACCGGGCTCTTGGCGCCGGGATTGAAGCGGGACTCCTGGTAGGCAAACGCCATCAGCAGCACCCAGTCAAAGTCGTAGATCTGACCGTACTTCTCAAACAGGGGGATCAGCTCCTGGGCACCGGCAAAGGGCTGCTGCTGCCGCGCCTCCTGCAGCCAGGCATCCCCCCGCAGGTAGCGGCCGGTCACTATGTTGTAGAGCTTACTGCCCATCGGATGGGTCTGGACGTAGCTGTCCACCAACGCCTGCATCTTGGGGCTGTCCGGTCGCATCGCCCAGGCCACCTGGCCACCATCGCGCACCACCAGTTGCCCCTGCACCACCAGCTCCGGTAAGGCCCGCTGCCAAGGTGGCAGCTTATGATCGCCAATCACCGTGGCCGCCAGCTGGCCCAGCGCCACCATCTCCAGCAGGTCTTCATCCTCGAGGCGGGGATCGGCGAACTGCACCGTCAATTCCGGCAAACCGCGCTGAAACCGCAGTTGGTTCTGCTGCTGCAGGCTGTCATGGTAACTGCTGTCACGGCGGACGGTGATGGGACGGTCGTCCCAGTGATCCAGGCTGGACAGGGGCTGACTGTCAGGGCCGCTGACCACCAGCTCCCGCACCGGCTCAATCACCGGGATGGAGAAGCGTACCTGCTCGGACAGATCCGGGGTGATGGTAAGGTTGGCGAAGATGACGTCGCCCAGTCCCTGCAGCAGGTAGGGCACCAGCTGGTCGGTACGCACCGGGATCACCGTCACCTTAAGCCCCTCGGCCTCGGGACCGAGGTACTCCTCTAGGTGTTGCTCAAACAGACGGGTCAGCTCAAAGATCAGGCCGCTGGGCTGACCCTGCTCGATGTAGTACCAGCCCAGGGTAAAGCTGGTCAGCACCCGGATCTCACCACGCTGCAGCATGGCGTCCAGATCCCCCTGCCCCGGTTGCGCCAGTACCGGCCAGACGTCACTCAACTGGGCGGGACGGGTCCTTACCGGTGCCACCGCGCTGTCCGCAGGGGCAAACAGCTGCTCAAACTGAAGCCATTGGGGTGAACAGACCAACAGGCCTGCCACCAGCACAAGAATGCCAATCCGCATCGTTGCTCCGGTTCCAGCCCCATCTCGCCCATCCCTGGTCACTGCGGGGTCAATGATTGCAAGGGGTCCCCAGAGGATTGATCACATCGAATCCGGGCCTAGCCGCTGCCAGCGCACATCGCCTCGTACTCCTGTTGCCAAAAGAACTGCGCCTCGCCAAAGGCGGGCTTGAGATCGTCCAGCCAATAGGCCTGGGTATCGTACCGGGCAAAGAAGGGCCGGTAGGTCCAGGCCGGGTTGCGCGCCTGCAAAAAGCGCAGCACAAACACCTTCTCCCCGGCCACCTCGCAGATCCCCTGGATCTCGACCTTGCCCGGGCCGGCGCTCATGCTCGGCCCCCGCGCGGTGCGGGCCAGGCCGGAGACCTGACTGATGGCATCCCGGTAGATCTCATAGGCCCGATGCAGCGGCACCTCAAAGTAGTGCTTCGGCCCGGTATCCCGTTCGATGAAGAAATAGTAGGGTACGATCCCCAATTGAACCTGGCGACGCCACATCTGGGCCCAATCCTCGGCACTGTCGTTGATGTTGGCCAGCAGCGGGCCTTGCGAGCGGATGTTGGCGCCAGTGGCGCGGATCCGCCGCACCGCCTCCTCAAAGATCGGGGTCTCCATCTCGCGCCAGTGATTCAGATGGGCCATCACGGTGACGTGCTTGCCCGCTCGCACCAGCCGCTCGAAAAGGCGCAACAACTCATCGGCATCCTCATCGGTGACAAAGCGGTAGGGCCAGTAGGTCAGCGCCTTGGTACCGAAACGGACACTGCGCACATGGGCCAGCGATGGGGAGTCCAACAAGGGCGTCAGGTACTGGGCCAGCTTCTCGGTGCGCATCACCATGGGGTCGCCACCGGTCATCAGCAGATCGGTGATCTCCGGATGAGACGAAAGATACCCATGCAGCGCCGCCACATCATTGGAGTTAAAGCGCAGGGAGCGGCCGACAAACTGGGCCCAACGGAAGCAAAAGGTGCAGTAGCTATGGCAATACTGTCCCTGGGAGGGGAAGAACAGCAGGGTTTCCTTGTACTTGTGCTGCATCCCATCCAGCGACTCCCCCTGCTGCTTGGGCACGTTCAGGCTCATCTGGCCGGCGGGGTGGGGATTCATCTGCGCCCGGATCTGGGCGGCCAGTTGCTGGACCTGCTCGTTGCTGGGCCCGGAACGCAGCAGCTGCGCCATCCGTTCAAAGGCCGCGGGCCGCAGCATCTTGGCTTGGGGAAAGGTCAATCGAAAGATGGGGTCCTCTGGCACCCGCTGCCAATCGATCAGGTCATTGATCACATACTCATTAACCCGAAACGGCAGCACGCTGGCGACCACCCTCATGGCGAATCGCAGCGACTCGGGCAGCCCCTGCACCGGGGCGATCTTGTCCAGTTGACGATGTTGGTACACCTTGAAGCGGCGCTGCGGGTAGATCTGCAACGTCTCCAAATCCGTGGATTGATTCATTGGGTGACCTCAGTTAGTTAGCTTTGATTTGAATCTCACGTCATCCAGGCAGTGCAAAATGTTAACAAGTCTAGTCAGTGCAAACCGGGCGTGCCGGGCCAAAGCGCCGGTTTTACCAGCGTATAAGCCGGCTCTGGGTGCCTGAGTGCCTGAACCAACGGCGTTTTCTGATACACTGACATTTTTGCTCAGACCCGGATGCCGATGCGCCAAGACCAAACCCTGCTGTGGCACGATTACGAGACCTGGGGTGCCGAACCCAGCGTCGACCGGCCCGCTCAATTCGCCGCCATTCGTACCGATCTCGACCTCAACCCTATTGAGGATCCGGTGGAGATCTTCTGCCGCCTGCCCACCGACTACCTGCCCCAGCCTGAGGCACTGTTTGTCACCGGCATCACCCCGCAAAAGGCCAACCGGGTCGGTTTGGTGGAGGCGGAGTTCATCCGTAAGGTGCACGAGCAGATGGCCCGCCCCGGCACTTGTACCCTGGGTTACAACTCCATCCGCTTTGACGATGAGGTCACCCGCTACACCCTCTACCGCAACTTCTTTGACCCCTACGGCCGCGAGTGGCAAAACGGCAACAGCCGCTGGGATCTGATCGATCTGGTTCGCGCTTGCTATGCCCTGCGTCCCGAGGGGATCGAGTGGCCGGAGCGGAAGCCCGGCGTCCCCAGCTTCAAGCTGGAGCACCTGACCGCCGCCAATGGCCTCGACCATGGCAACGCCCACGATGCGGTCTCCGATGTGAAGGCCACCATTGCCCTGGCCAAGCTGATCAAGGAGAAGCAGCCCAAGCTGTACCAATGGGCCTTCTCGCTGCGGCGTAAGCAGGCGGTGGCGCAGCAGATCGACATCCTCAACCTCAAACCGCTGCTGCACGTCAGCTCCCGCTTCCCGGCGGCCCAAGGCTGTGCCGCCCTGGTGCTGCCGATGGCCTGGCATCCGGACAACAAGAATGCGGTGGCCTGCGTCGACCTGACCCAGGACCCGACGCCGCTGCTGGAGTGGGACATCGAGACCCTGCGGGAGAAGCTCTACCTTAAAGCGGAGCAGCGCCCGGAGGGGGAGCCGCGGGTACCGGTCAAGCTGGTTCACCTCAATCGCAGCCCCTTCATTGCCCCGGCTTCCACCCTGGACGATGGCAATGCCGAGCGGCTGGGACTGGACAAGGCCCGCTGCCGCGAGCACTACCGTAAGCTGCGGGAGCAGCACAAGCTGGTGCGGGAAAAGCTGCATGGCCTGTTCCTGGACTCGGCGCCGCCGCAAAGCGACGACAAGCCGGCGGAACAGAAGCTCTATGAGGGCTTTTTCAGCGACAGCGACCGGGCCCAGATGGAGCTGGTGCGGGATACCGCGCCACAGAACCTGTCCGCGCTGGAGCCGCAGTTCAGCGACCCGCGTCTGGCGCCACTGTTCTTCCGCTACCGCGCCCGCAACTACCCGGAAACCCTGTCGGAGCAGGAACTGCAGCGCTGGCATGAGCATTGTCACCAGGCACTGAACAATCCCGAGTACCTGTACCGGCTAGAACGTCTGTTCGAGCAGCACGGCAGTGACGAGGAGAAAACCCGGCTGCTGACCGCGTTGGGCCACTACCTGCGCAGCCTCTGATTGAGTTGCCCTCGTGAGCTGGCGCACACTAATGTGAGGCGCTTCACACTACACTATCGTCAGGTTCTGTTAGGAAGTTGACGATGACCCAACCCTTTTCTGAGGCGTTAGCCAGCCTGCCCGCCCCCCTCGCCCAGGCACTGGTCGAGGTGGTGGAGCAGCCCTTCACTGGTTACCTCAATCACACACAGCGCCAGGCGCTGGAGCAGCGCAGTGGCCTCAGCGGTAATGAGCTGCTGCTGGCGTTGCTGCCCTTGGCGGCAGACCTGGCCCAGGCACCGGTTTCCCACTTCAAGGTGGGGGCCATCGCCGTTGGCCACTCGGATGATCTCTACTTTGGCGCCAACCTGGAGCTGCAGGGACAAACCCTGTTCCACTCGGTCCACGCCGAGCAGGCCGCCATCAGCCACGCCTGGCTGGCCGGTGAGCCTGAGCTGAAGGCGATCGTGATCAACGCCTCCCCCTGTGGCCACTGCCGTCAGTTTATGAACGAGCTGCAGCACGCCAGCGCCTTGCAGGTGGTATTGCCTGAACAGGGCAGCCAGGATCTGCACCACTACCTGCCCTACGCATTTGGTCCTGCGGATCTGGGGGTGGAAACCGGACTGATGGCAGACCGGGTCAAGCCGCTGCAGATCCAGGGCGGCGACGCCGTGGTTCAGCTCGCCTGTGAACAGGCCGCTGCCAGTTACGCCCCCTACTCCCTCAGCCCCGCCGCTGTAGTGCTGCAGACCCGGGATGGACGCCAGTTTGCCGGCCGTTACGCCGAGAACGCCGCCTTCAACCCCAGCCTGCCGCCGATGCAGATGGCCCTCAGTGCCATGGCTCTGGCCAAGGTGCCGTTCAGCGAGATCCAGCGTGCGGTGCTGCTGCAGCTGGAAGGAGCACAGATCGATCAGAGCCACGCCGCCACCGCGGCCCTTTCAGCAGTCAGCGAGGTTGCCCTGGAGGTGGCCCTGGCCCGACCGGCCTGATGCCAGATCAACAACACCGCCCTCGGGCGGCGTTTTTATTGCTCTAGTAGCTACCGAGTCGGATGCTTACCGGCTCAGGCTTTATCCGAGCGGGTCAGGCGTGCCATCAGTGACGAGGTATCCCAGCGCTGGCCACCCATGTTCTGCACCTCGGCGTAGAACTGATCCACCAGGGCGGTCAGCGGCAGCTGAGAGCCGTTGCGCCGCGCCTCGGACAGGGCGATATCCAGATCCTTGCGCATCCAGTCCACCGCGAAGCCAAAGTCGTACTCGCCCTTGAGCATGGTGTGGGAGCGGTTCTCCATCTGCCAGGATTGGGCCGCGCCCTTGCTGATGACATCCACCACCGCCTCGCCATCCAGTCCCGCCTGCTGGGCAAAGTGCAGCCCCTCGGCCAGGCCCTGGACCACCCCGGCAATGCAGATCTGGTTAACCATCTTGCACAGTTGACCGCTGCCCACCGGGCCTAAACGCACCGCACTGCGGGCATAGGCATCCATCACCGGGGCTGACCGGTCAAAGGCGGCTTGCTCGCCGCCGACCATGATGGTCAACACGCCGTTTTCTGCCCCGGCCTGACCGCCGGAGACCGGCGCATCCAGGAAGGCCACCTGCTGCTTATCAGCCACCGCAGCCAGCTCGCGGGCCACGTCCGCCGACGCGGTGGTGTGATCCACCAGCACGCTGCCCGCCGCCATGCCCGCCAGGGCGCCGTCCGGCCCCAGCACCACCGAGCGCAGGTCGTCATCGTTGCCCACGCAGAGCATTACCAACTCGGCATCCCCCGCCGCTTCCGCCGGGGTCAGTCCCAGCTCACCACCGTGCTCAGAGACCCACTGCTGGGCCTTGCTCTGGGTTCGGTTATACACCCGCACCTGGTGCCCCGCGGCCACCAGATGCCCGGCCATGGGGTACCCCATCACGCCCAATCCAATGAAGGCTACCTTCGCCATCTTGCTTCCTCGCTGTCCTGATTTGGCTGCCGCGCACAATGACTTAGCGCTCGTGCTGGCGCGGCGACAGGCCATTGTTGGCCATTGCCCGACAATATACAAACCTCAACCAGCCTAACGAGCCTTGGCGGCCTGTCCGTGACCCGCGCCGTGAGCGGGATTTCTGCCGTGCCATAAGCCAAAAAAAACGGCTCCCCTTGGGGAGCCGTTTTCATCAAGCCTGAGACCTTAAGCGCGCTTAAACAGCAGCGAGCCGTTGGTGCCACCAAAGCCGAAGGAGTTACACAGGGCGTACTCCAGCTCAACCTTACGGGCCCCTTGCGGGTTGAAGTCCAGATCACAACCTTCGCTGGGGTTTTCCAGGTTGATGGTCGGCGGGACTTCCTGGTTGTGCAGCGCCAGGATGGTGAAGATCGACTCCACCGCACCGGCGGCACCCAGCAGGTGACCGGTCATGGACTTGGTGGAGCCCATGATCAGCTGGTAAGCGTGCTCGCCAAACAGCTGCTTCACGCCGTTCACCTCGGCGATGTCGCCGGCCGGGGTGGAGGTGCCGTGGGCATTGATGTAACCCACCGCGTCCGGGGCCACATCGGCGTCGTTAAGGGCATTGCGCATGGCCGCCGCACCGCCGCGACCGTCTTCCGGCGGCGACGTCATGTGGTGGGCGTCGCCGCTCATGCCAAAGCCGCTCAGCTCGGCGTAGATCTTGGCGCCACGGGCCTTGGCGTGCTCGTACTCTTCCAGTACCACCATGCCGGCACCGTCGCCGATAACGAAGCCGTCGCGGTCCTTATCCCAGGGACGAGAAGCCTTCTGCGGGTCGTCGTTGCGGGTAGACAGCGCCTTGGCGGAGGCGAAACCGCCCACACCCAGTTCAGTGGTGGCCATCTCGGCACCGCCGGCAATCATCACGTCGGCATCGCCGTAGGCGATCATCCGCGCCGCGTGGCCGATGTTGTGCACACCGGTGGTACAGGCGGTGGTGATGGCGATGTTCGGGCCGGTAAAGCCATACATGATCGACAGGTGACCGGCGATCATGTTGATGATGGTGGACGGCACGAAGAAGGGGGAGATCCGGCGCGGGCCGGACTTGCGCAGCTGGTCGTGGTTGTTCTCGATCAGCTCCAGGCCACCCATGCCGGCACCGATGGCGGCACCAATGCGATGGGCGTTGCTCTCATCGATGGTCAGGCCAGAGTCTTTCAGTGCCTGGATGGACGCCGCCATGCCGTACTGGATGAACAGGTCCATCTTTCGGGCGTCTTTCTTGCTCAGGTAGGCCTCAACGTCAAAATCTTTGACGGAAGCGGAGAAGCGGACGGCAAAATCGGTGGCATCAAACTGGCGGATGGGGGCAACACCACTTTGACCAGCCAGCAGGTTTTTCCAGGTAGTTTCTACATCGTTACCAACGGGCGTCACCGCCCCAAGGCCAGTAACGACAATACGACGTTTGGTCACAGGAACCTCCAAAACGCAAACAGGCGGCCGTAGCCGCCTGTTTCAAAAATTCGTTAGGCTTACTGGTTAGCCTGAACGTAGTCGATCGCAGCCTGAACGGTAGTGATCTTCTCAGCTTCTTCGTCCGGGATCTCGGTGTCGAACTCTTCTTCCAGAGCCATTACCAGCTCAACGGTGTCCAGGGAATCGGCACCCAGATCATCTACAAAAGAAGCCTCAGCTTTAACGTCTTCTTCCTTTACGCCCAGCTGTTCAACGATGATCTTCTTTACGCGTTCTTCGATGTTGCTCATGATTATTACTTTCCTGTTCAAGTACGCAGATGCGTCGATTTGCGGTTAGTGTATTCGATTCCAGAGACATTGCAAGCATTTAGCAGCGTGGTCAAACCACGAAAATGCAACCAATATCACGACTTATCGAACCCATTTCACCGCCTTTAGCCACACTGGCCGTTAGGCCATCACCATGCCGCCGTTGACGTGCAAAGTTTCACCAGTAATGTACCCTGCCCGATCGGATGCCAGGAACAGAACCGCGTCCGCGATCTCCTGCGCCTGACCCAATCGCCCTGCCGGTACCTGGCCCATAATAGCGGCTTTCTGGTCTTCGGTCAGTTCGTCGGTCATGTCGGTTTGAATGAAGCCCGGGGCCACAGCGTTCACCGTGATACCACGGCTGGCCACTTCCTTTGCCAGGGACTTAGTAAAGCCCAGCAGGCCGGCCTTGGCCGCCGCGTAGTTGGCCTGACCCGGGTTACCCATGGTACCGACCACGGAGCCGATGTTGATGATACGACCATGACGTTTTTTCATCATCGCCCGCAGTACCGCCTTGGAGGTACGGAATACCGAGGTCAGGTTGGTGTCGAGAATGTCGCACCACTCGTCCTCTTTCATCCGCATCATCAGGTTGTCGCGGGTGATCCCGGCGTTGTTCACCAGGATGTCGATGTCGCCATACTCGGCCTTGATACGCTCAAACAGGCCGTCGATGGACGCCTGTTCGGTCACGTTCAACACCATGCCGTTGCCGTGTTCGCCCAGGTATTCAGCGATGGCGGCGGCGCCGCGCTCACTGGTGGCGGTGCCAATCACCTTGGCGCCGGCGGCCACCAGCTGCAAGGCGATCGCCTTGCCGATACCACGGCTGGCACCGGTGACCAGCGCCACCTTGCCAGACAGGTCCAGGGTTAAACCCATAACGTCTCTCTCCCTTTTGTTGTTCTTAGGCTGACGGCAGATCCGCGGGGCCGTTAAGCGCCGCAGCCGTCAGGGATTTATCAATACGCTTAGTCAGTCCGGCCAACACCTTGCCCGGACCACATTCGAACAGTTGGCTCACCCCTTGCTCTGCCATCTTCTGAACCGTCTCGGTCCAGCGTACCGGGCAGTAGAGCTGGCGTACCAGGGCGTCCTTAATCGCCGCCACGTCGCTGGCCTCGGCCACGTCAACGTTGTTGATCACCGGGATGCTCGGTGCGGAGAACTCGATAGACTCCAGCGCCACCGCCAGTTTCTCCGCCGCCGGCTTCATCAGCTCGCAGTGGGAAGGCACGCTGACCGGTAGCGGCAGCGCGCGCTTGGCACCGGCGGCCTTACAGGCAGCACCGGCACGCTCAACCGCGGCCTTATGACCGGCGATCACCACCTGACCCGGGCTGTTGTAGTTGACCGGAGCCACCACCTCGCCCTCGGCGCTGTCGGCGCAGGCCTTGGCGATGGATTCGTCGCCCAGACCAATGATGGCGGACATGGCACCAACACCGGCCGGCACCGCCTGCTGCATCAGATCACCGCGCAACGCCACCAGTTTGACCGCTTCGGCGAAAGGGATCACCCCAGCACACACCAAAGCGGAGTACTCACCCAGGCTGTGGCCAGCCAACAGAGCCGGCGCCTCGCCACCGGCAGCCTGGTAGGCGCGCCAGGTGGCCACCGACGCGGTCAGCAGCGCCGGCTGGGTGTTCTGGGTCTGGTTCAGCTGTTCGGCCGGGCCGTCCTGCACCAGTTGCCACAGGTCAAAACCCAGGGCTTCAGACGCTTCAGCGAAGGTCTCGGTGACCACCGGGTGGGCTTCGGCCAGCTCGGCCAGCATGCCAACGCTTTGGCTGCCCTGACCGGGAAAGACAAATGCGGTTTTACTCATTGGGAATATCCTTAGTACTTAATCACGGCGGCGCCCCAGGCAAAGCCGGCACCGAACGCTTCCAATAACAGGGTCTGACCACGCTGAATGCGGCCGTCACGCACCGCCATATCCAGGGCGATGGGCACCGAAGCCGCAGAGGTGTTGCCATGGTGCTCCAGAGTCAATACCACCTGGTCCATCGACAGGCTCAGCTTCTTGGCGGTGGCCTTGAGGATGCGGTAGTTGGCGTTATGGGGCACCAACCAGTCGATGTCACTCTTGACCATCTGGTTGGCATCCAGCGCCTCTTCCACCACCTGCGCCAAACGGGTCACCGCATGGCGGAACACCTCGTTACCCTTCATCACCAGGTAATCGTCCTGGCGCTGCTGGGCTGCCTTGCTGCGGCTGGGGTTGGCGGTCTTGAGCAGCTCGGCCTGGCTGCCGTCGCTGTGGATGTGGGTTGAGAGGATGCCGGGAGCTTCGCTGGCCCCGACAACCGCAGCACCGGCACCGTCACCGAACAGGATGATGGTGGTGCGATCGTCCGGATCACACTGGCTGGACAGGGCATCGGCACCGATCACCAGCACCTTGCGGCACTGGCCGCTTTTAACAAACTGGTCAGCCACCGACAGGGCAAACAGGAAGCCACTGCAGGCTGCGGAGACATCAAAGGCCGGGCAGCCGGTTAGCCCTAAGCTGGCCTGGATCTCACAGGCGGCAGCGGGGAACGCGTTTTCAGCGCTGGTGGTGCCACAGACGATCATATCGATCTCGCTGGCATCGATGCCGGCGGCCTCGATCGCCTTGAGGCTGGCCTGGTAGCCCATGGTCGCCACGGTTTCACCGTTGGCGGCAATGCGGCGCTCCCGGATCCCGGTGCGTTCCAGGATCCACTCGTCGCTGGTGTCCACCATGCGCTCGAGATCGGCGTTAGTGCGCACCTGTGCGGGCAGGTAACTGCCGGTGCCCAAAATTTTTGTATGCATAAGGAGGCTTAAGATTTATCCAGTAGAACCGACTCGAGCCGGTCTTTGATCCGTCCCGGAACCTGCCGCTCGACCTCCACCATCGCTTCTTCGATGGCGCGCAGGAAGGCGGTTTGATCAGCGTTTCCGTGACTCTTGACCACGATACCGCGCAATCCTAACAGACTGGCACCGTTATACTGGTCGGGGTTCATTTGTTGATTCAGCTTGCGCAGCCGGCCTTTGAGTAACCAGGCCAAACATTGCGCTAATACGCTGCCTTTCACGCTCTGCCGCAGCTGGTCAAGCAGCAGGCGGGCGATCCCTTCCGTGGTCTTCAGGGTGACGTTGCCGACGAAGCCGTCGCAGACGATCACATCCACCTCACCGGTGAAGATGCCGTCACCCTCGATAAATCCTGTGTAGTTCAATTGCGGTGTCGCCTGCAGCAACTGGGCTGCCTGCTGCACCTGGTCGTTGCCCTTGATCTCTTCCGAGCCGACATTGAGCAGCGCCAGCTTGGGACGCTTGCGCCGGCCCACCCGCTCTGCCAGAACCGAGCCCATCACCGCAAACTGGAACAGGGTTTCGGAGTCACACACCACGTTGGCGCCCAGGTCCAGCAGGTAGACAGGTCGATTATTGGTGGTGGGCAGGGTGGCCACCAGGGCGGGACGATCAATGCCCGGCAGGGTGCGCAGCACCACTTTGGCCATGGCCATCAGCGCCCCGGTGTTGCCGGCGGAGACACAGGCATCGGCCTGGCCATCCCGAACCAGATCGAGGGCTAAACGCATGGAGCTTTGTCGCCGGGTACGCAGAGCCTGGACCGGACGCTCGGTCATGGGCACCACTTGTTCGGCGTGGAGAAGTTGCAGACGGGGAGATTCGGTGGCGTTGTGGCGTCGCAGTTGCTCGCCAACGGCGATGCGATCGCCCACTAGAACAATATTTAGGTGGGGATAATGCGACAGTGCCTGCAAAGCTGCAGGCACTGTGACATGGGGGCCGAAATCGCCCCCCATTGCATCTAACGCTAGGGTTAGATTGGACAAGCTGGTATCACCTTACAGGTTGATAACCTTCTTGCCACGGTAGAAACCGTCAGCAGTTACGTGGTGACGCAGGTGCTTCTCACCGGAAGTCGCGTCAACAGACAGCTGAGCAGTGGTCAGTGCATCGTGGGAACGACGCATGCCACGACGGGAACGGGTTACCTTGCTTTTTTGTACGGCCATAGCCCCAATCTCCTAGATTAATTTCGCTTAAGAGTTTCTAACACCGCGAACGGGTTCTTCGGTTGCTTATCAGCAGGCTTCGGTTCATTAACTCTGCCGACAACCACATCTCTGGACGCCATCTTGCAGCCCTCGCCATCGTGGCTGGCCACGATGGGGAAGCCCAACAGGACCTCATCCTCAATCAGTTGTTGCAGATGCACCTCGCCATTTTCGTCGAGTTCGACTGGCTCATAAGCATCCGGGAGCTCATCAATCTGTGATTCATCAGTCACAGGGCTGAATGCGAATTCAACCGCGACAGGATGTTTCATCGGTTCCATGCAGCGTTGACAGATCAGAGTGAGCTCCGTCACAGCCTTCCCCTTGAGGTAGACTATCCCCTGAACATCGACACCACATTCCACGGAAACGTCAACATCCGTGCAGTCGCCGGCGCTGGCCCCGTTAACACGCTTAAGCACCTTCGCCGGAAGGAGACCTTCGTAGCGTAGTTGCCGCTGAGCGCATCGGGCCGGATTCAGCGTTACCGGTATTCGTACTTTCTGCATAGGCCGCGGAGTTTATAGATAGAGCCCATCTGAGTCAAAACTATTTTAGCGGTTTTAGCCCCAGCTGGCGTAGCTTTATCCAGACCTGGAGCCTAGCAAAAAGACGTCATCGCAGGGCGGGGTTTTTACGTCTTTGCCTTGGTGCTGTCAATCCGCTTTGATAACCTTTGTTGACCGCTTCAACCGATTCTTTTTCTTCATGATGAACAAACAACTGGTGCTCGGCTCCACCTCCCCCTTCCGCCGCGAAATCCTCGACAAGCTGGGGCTGCCCTTTCTGTGTGACAAGCCGGAGGTGGATGAGACCCCACTGGCCGGGGAGAGCGCCCAACAGCTGGTGGGCCGCCTGGCCCAGGCCAAAGCAGAGGCGGTGGCGGCGCGCCACGCCAATGCGCTGGTGATCGGCTCCGACCAGGTGGCAGTGATCGACGGCCAGATCCTCGGCAAGCCGCACACCCACGACAAGGCGGTGGCCCAGCTCAGTGCGGCCAGTGGCAAAACCGTCACCTTTTATACTGGCCTGGCACTGGTGGACAGCGACAACGGCCGTGCCCAGATGGCGGTCGAGCCCTTCCACGTCCATTTCCGCAAGCTCAGTGCCGCCCAGATTGAAGGCTATCTGCAGGCGGAGCAGCCTTATAACTGCGCCGGCAGCTTCAAGAGCGAAGGGCTGGGGATCCTGCTGTTTGATAAACTGGAGGGACGCGACCCCAACACCCTGATCGGCTTGCCTCTGATCGCGCTCAGTGAGATGTTGGCAAACGAAGGGGTGGATGTGCTGACGCAACAGCGCTGAGGGACCGCCCGCTCAACTCAAGCTAAGGAGCGCAGCGTGGCCAAGCCGTTTAACCGATACAGCGAGTTCTACCTTTATTACCTCAGTGAACACCAGGACCCCCGATGTCGAGCCCTGCACTACATCGGCTCGTTCCTGGTGCTTGGGGAGTTGGCCTGGCTGACAGTCAGCGGCCTATGGGGTTACTGGTGGATACTGCCGCTGACCGGCTACGGCTTCGCCTGGCTTGGCCATTTCCGTTTCGAGCACAACAAGCCCGCCACCTTTAAATACCCGGTGTACAGCCTGATCAGCGATTGGGTGATGCTCAAGGACTGGCTCACCGGCCAGCTGCCCGCCAAGCTTGAGCGGGCAGCGAGCCTCAGCTCAGCCGGCCAGCAAGGCTAGCCTGCTCAGGATTCTTGTCTTAGAGGTGGTCTAGCAGTGCCAGCGGGCGATCAATGATGGCCAGTGGCTCGGCCTTGAGCAGGCTGGCCACCTCCCCTGCCCCGTAACTGACGCCTACCCGCTCGGCCCCCGCCCGGCGGGCCATCTCCATATCAAACCAGGCATCTCCCACCACCACACTGCGTTGCGGCGATACGCCCGCTTCCTGACACAGCTCCAGCACCATCTGCGGATGGGGCTTGGAGGCGGTATCAGAGGCGCTGCGGGTGTGGGAAAAGAAGTGGCGCAACTGGCTGCTGTCCAGCACCCGCTCCAAGCCATGGCGAGCCTTACCGGTGGCCACCGCCAGCGTTTGCCCACGGCCGGCCAGGGTTTCCAGCAACTCCGGTATGCCCTCAAACAGCGGTGACGGGGTCTGCTCCGCGTCCAGGTATTGCGCCCGGTAGTGATCGCGAAAGGCGGTGCGCTGGGTGTTATCCAGCTGCGGCGCCACCTGTTCGATGCAGGCCTCCATCGACAGGCCTATCATCCCCTTAATGGCGGAGGGAGCCGGCACCGGCAGCCCCATTGCCTGACTGGCCCCCTGCCAGCAGTGAACGATGCGATCGACGGTATCCATCACGGTCCCGTCCCAATCAAAGATCACCAGATCGAATCGGTTCATCGGCGCAGATTCTCCAGCAGGCGCTCCAGTTTGGGCTCCAACGGTGCTTCCACCACCAGTTCGTTCTCCTCCACCGGATGGCGGAAGGTCAGTCGGAAGGCGTGCAGGAACAAGCGGTTCAGCCCTTTGTTAGCCATCTGCTGGTCAAACTGGGCATCACCATAGCGCTCATCGCAGGCAATAGGGTGGCCGGCGTGCTGGGTATGCACCCGGATCTGGTGGGTACGGCCGGTGATCGGGCTGGCCTCCACCAGTGTGGCGCGCTCAAACGCCTCGGCGATACGAAAACGGGTTTCCGACGGCTTGCCCTTGTCGGAGACGATCACCGCCCGGATGCCGGTGGTCTGGGGCAGCTTCAGCAACGGCGCCTGCACCGCGCGGCGCTTGGGCGACCAACGCCCCTTCACCAAGGCCAGGTACTGCTTGCGCATGGTCTTGGCCCGCAGCTGGTCCTGCAGATGACGCAGGGCGGAGCGCCGCTTGGCCACCATCAGCAAGCCGGAGGTAGCGCGGTCGAGCCGGTGCACCAGTTCCAGATTGCGCTCCTTGGGGCGCAGCGCCCGCAGCGCCTCGATCACCCCGAAATTGACCCCACTGCCGCCGTGCACCGCAATGCCGGAGGGCTTGTTGATCACCAGCATCACCTTATCTTCGTAGACAATGTGCTGCTCCAGCGACGCCACCTTCTCCAGCTTGGCGGAAGGCAGGGCATCGGGCTTGGGCTCGGCCATACGGATGGGGGCGATACGGATCTGATCGCCATAGGCCAATTTGTATTCGGGTTTAATGCGCTTTTTATTCACCCGCACCTCCCCTTTGCGCAAAAGTCGATAAATCAGACTCTTTGGCACGCCTTTTAGGAAGGTAATCAGGAAGTTATCGATTCTTTGACCGGCATGGTCTTCGTCAATATCCAGCCATTGCACGGCGCTGGACTTGGGGGCATTAGTCTCTGTCATGGAAGATATTGTACCCGTTTCGTCGCAACGCCCCAAATGAGCGATGTTCTTCATTGCCCGTAAATTACAGAATTGCTATTCTTGTCGCACCGATGGTTGTTGCTGACTCAAACATAGTCGCCCAATCTCGGCCGGAACTGGAAGCGCATCGGGTGTCACGCAGTAATACGACCCCGTCAATTCGCCAGGTTGATAAGCCCGCATCAATACCCTTTTGCGGCCCAATCCAGGCCCATTTGCCATTGGCGACGCCCCACTCCACCGAATGAATTATTAAAGGTAAATCGTTACCGCTTCAGGTTTAGCCGGCCAACTCCGGCAATAGAGAATTTTTCCCAGGCGCTGGCAAGATTGGCGACTGGTGAGTGCTTCGGCACTGGACAACGGGGCCTAACAGGCGATTCGAACATCCGTGGCTGGCCCACGGCCGCCTGCTCTTGGTTACGGCGTGACTGCCGTCTGCCCCCTCCCCCAACCAGCCGTGAGGCTGCAACATCTTTGCCATTGGGGTGCCGGATGCGCCCGATGCTTAACCTGAACGGTGACTCTAAATGGACTCAGTCACCTAATGAAAAGAATGCTGATCAATGCAACTCAATCTGAAGAGTTGCGTGTGGCACTGGTCGATGGCCAGCGCCTGTACGATCTGGACATCGAAAGTCCCGGTCATGAGCAGAAAAAAGCTAACATCTACAAAGGTAAAATCACCCGCGTAGAACCCTCCCTGGAAGCTGCCTTCGTCGATTATGGCGCTGAGCGTCACGGTTTCCTGCCCCTCAAAGAGATTGCCCGCGAGTACTTCTCCGAATCCGCCTCCAAGGGTCGCCCCAGCATTAAGGAAGCGATCAAGGAAGGTCAGGAAGTGATCGTCCAGGTGGACAAAGAGGAGCGTGGTACCAAGGGCGCCGCCCTGACCACCTTCATCAGCCTGGCCGGTTCCTACTTGGTTCTGATGCCCAACAACCCCCGTGCCGGTGGTATCTCCCGCCGCATCGAGGGCGATGAGCGCTCCGAGCTGAAAGAGGCGCTGTCCAAGCTGACCGTGCCGGAAGGGATGGGCCTGATTGTTCGCACTGCCGGTGTGGGCAAAGCCGCTGAAGAGCTGGGCGAGGATCTCAACGTGCTGCTGCACCACTGGGATGCCATCACCCAGGCTGCCGGTGCCCGTCCGGCGCCGTTCCTGATCCACCAGGAAAGCAACGTCATCGTTCGCGCTATTCGTGATTACCTGCGCAGCGACATCGGCGAGATCCTGATTGACCATCAGCGCATCTTCGAGCAAGCCAAGGAGCACATCTCCCTGGTGCGCCCCGACGCCGTCAGCAAGCTCAAGCTGTACCAGAGCGAAGTGCCGCTGTTCACCCACTACCAGATCGAAAGTCAGATCGAATCCGCCTTCCAGCGTGAGGTTCGCCTGCCTTCCGGTGGTTCCATCGTTATCGATCCCACCGAAGCTCTGACCGCCATCGACATCAACTCCGCTCGCGCCACCAAAGGCGGCGACATTGAAGAGACCGCGCTACAGACCAACCTGGAAGCCGCCGATGAGATCGCTCGCCAGTTACGCCTGCGTGACCTGGGCGGCCTGGTGGTCATCGATTACATCGATATGGGCCCGGTTCGTCACCAGCGTGAAGTGGAAAACCGTCTGCGTGACGCGGTACGCCAAGACCGTGCCCGCGTACAGATCGGCCGTATCTCCCGCTTCGGTCTGCTGGAGATGTCCCGTCAGCGTCTGCGTCCTTCCCTGGGCGAATCCGCTGCACACCTGTGCCCGCGCTGTAACGGTCAGGGTAGCATCCGTGGCACCGAGTCCCTGGCGCTGTCCATCCTGCGCCTGATGGAAGAGGAAGCGATCAAGGAGAACACCTCCCAGATCGAAGCCCAGGTGCCCACCGATGTGGCCGCCTACCTGCTCAACGAGAAGCGCAAAGCGATCCGCATCATCGAGCAACGCCACAAGGTGGAGGTGTACGTCATCCCCCACCCGCACATGGAGACCCCGGCCTACAAGGTGGTACGTCACCGTAAGGACGACACCATCGCCGAAGCCAGCTACACCCTGGTGGAGCGTCCGGAGGCAAAACTGTACGAGCCGCGTAAGCTGGAGCGTCAGCAAGGCGACAAGCCGGCCCTGAGCGGTCTGGCCACCCCGGCGGCCCCGGCCGCAGCAGCCGCTGCCGCACAGCCGAAGGCCAAAGAGGAGCAGCCCAAGCGCGAAGAGCGCAAGCCGAAGAAAGCCAAGCCCCAGCCGAAGGCCAAGAAGGAAGAGGCCAAGCCCTCCTTGTTCGGTCGTCTGGCAGCGGCAGTCAAAGGCCTGTTCGGTGCCGAAGAGGAAGAGGCCAAGCCGGAGCCTAAGGGCCGTCGCGGTAACCAGCAGCGTCGTCGTGGCGAGCGCCAGGAGCGCGGTGAGCGTGGCGATCGCAACCGTCGCAACCGTCAGCGCAGCGGCGAGAAGCGTGAAGACAAAGAGCAGAGCCTGGAGGCCAACAAGGAGCGCCGTCGCAACCGTCGTGACCGTCGCGAGCGCACCGATGAGCCGCGTCAGGAGCAGCGTGCTGACAACCGTCGCAAAGACCGTGACGATCGTCGCCGCAGCGAGCGACCGGAGCAGCAGAACGAAGAGCGTAAAGCCAGCCGTGAGCGCCGCCGTAAGGAGGAGAAGCCGCAGGTTGAGCAGGTTGAGAAGGTAGAAGCCGCTCAGGTCGAGAAGAGCGAAGCGCCGGCGCAGAAGCGCGAGCGTCGCCAGCGTCGCAAGATGGACCGCTCCGTCCGCTTGGACAGCCGCAACACTGCCGCCCAGCCGGTCCAGGAAGTGGCCCAGCAAGCGGAAGTGGTTGCCGAGCGCGCCCCGACCAAGCCGGTTGACGCCGTTGAGCCTATCGCACCGGTACAAACCGGTGAGGCGATTGAAGCCGGCCAGGTTGAAGGCGGTGAAACCGAACTGACCCTGACCGATAACGAGCGCCAGGCACACCGTCGCTCCCGTCGCAGCCCGCGTCACCTGCGTGCCGCCGGTCAACGTCGTCGTCGCAGCCATCGCGACGAGGAGAAGGGCACTGATGCGGTAGCGGATGCCGAAAGCCTGCAGCAGGATCCGGTAGATGCACGCTACCCGGAAGAGCAACCGGCCGAGCAACAGCTGCAGATGCCGCTGGAGCAAGCCGAAGCCCCGGTAGAAGTCAAACCTGAAGCCCCCGCAGAGACCAAGGTTGAAGCCCCGGTAGAAGCCAAAGCCGAAGCCCCGGTAGAAACCAAAGCCGAAGCCCCGGTAGAAACCAAAGCGGAAGCCCCGGTAGAAGCCAAGACCGAAGCCCCGGTAGAAGCCAAAGCGAAAGCCCCGGTAGAAGCCAAAGCGGAAGCCCCGGTCGAAGCCAAAGCGGAAGCCCCGGTCGAAGCCAAGGCGGAAGCCCCGGTAGAAGCCAAGGCGGAAGCCCCGGTAGAGGCCAAAGTGGAAGCCCCGGTACAAGCCAAGGCGGAAGCCCCGGTAGAAGTCAAAGCGGAAGCCCCGGTTGAAGCCAAGGTTGAAGCCCCGGTAGAAGCCAAGGCAGAAGCTCCGGTTGAAGCTAAAGCCGAAGCGCCGGTAGAAACCAAGGCTGAAGCCCCGGTTGAAGCCAAAGCGGAAGCGCCGGTCGAAGCTAAAGCAGAAGCGCCGGTAGAAGCCAAAGCGGAAGCGCCGGTTGAAGCCAAGCCGGTCAAGCTGGACCTGAGCCGCGGCACTCAAGCTGAGATGGCCCGTCCTAGCAAAGAAGCGCCAGAGATGCCGCTGGTGGACGTTGCCGTTCCGGAGTTTGAGGCAAAGCCCAATGACTTCGCCAAGAACCGCTACGGCAAGATGGTCAACTCCAACATGACCCGCCCGGAGTAAATCCCGGACAAACAAAAAGCCACCCAAATGGGTGGCTTTTTTGTGCCTGTTTGAAACCCCTCGGAGTCAGCGCTGGCGGCGTATCGCCTCCATCAGCGGCTCCGCTGCGTCCTCCAGCAGGTCCAGCACCAACTCAAAGCCCCGCTCACCGCCGTAATAGGGGTCCGGCACCTCGCGCTCGGCCCCCGTGCCCCAATCCAGGATCAGGGCGACCTTATCCTGCTGATGGGGCTGAGCCAGGGCGCGGATGTCCCTCAGGTTTTGCTGATCCGCCGCCAGGATAAGGTCAAAGCGCTCCAGGTCCACCGTGGTGATGGCCCGGGCCCGCATACCAGAGAAGTCGTAGCCACGACGCTCTCCGGCCTCCTGAGAGCGGGGATCCGGTTTCTCGCCGGCGTGGTAGGCGATGGTGCCGGCGGAGTCGATCTCCAACTCCAATCCATATTGCTCGGCCTTGGCCCGGAACACCGCCTCGGCAGTGGGTGAACGGCAGATGTTGCCCATACAGACCAGGAGCACAGATGTGACCGGGTGGGTAAGCTTTGCCATGCAATAACTCCCTGATTGCTGTTGCTAAAAACTCATCCTAACAAGCCCAACCAACAGCAACCAGCACCCTACTCCGGTTGGATCCTGTCCGCGTATTTGGCAGCCAGCTTGGCCAGCTTAGGGCCTATGTTCCAGGCGCAATAGGGCTGGGCTGGGTTGCGGTTGAAGTAGTTGTGATGCTCCGGCTCCGCCGGATAGAACGGCGCCGCCTCTCGCAGCTCGGTGACAATGGGCGAGGAGAAGTATCGCGCCTGGGTCAACCGCTCAATGTGCTGCTCGGCGGCCTCACGCTGCGCTGCATCCTGGCAGAAGATCACGCCACGGTATTGGCTGCCCTTATCCGCTCCCTGCTGATCCCAACTGGTGGGATCGTGGCAGTCAAAGAACAGCTCCAGCAGTTGGTCATAGCTGACCTCTGCCGGGTCAAACTGCAACGAGATCACCTCGATATGGCCACTGTTGCCACTGCAGACCTGACGATAGTGGGCGCTGTCCGCGTCGCCGCCGCTGTAGCCGCTGGTGACCTGGGTGACACCAATGATCCGCTGAAACAGCGCCTCCAGGCACCAGAAACAGCCTCCGCCAAACACCGCGGTCTGGCTACCCGATGTGCTTTGCTGCGGGGTAAAGCTCAGCGCCAGGGCATTCACGCAGTGGCGCAGGTTCTTGTCGGTCAGTCGCTCTCCGCTGAACACATGCCCCAGGTGGCCACCACACTGGGCGCAGAGGATCTCGGTACGGCGACCGTCGGCATCCACCTCCCGGCGCACCGCGCCGGGCAACTCGTCGTCAAACGAGGGCCAACCGCAGCCTGCGTCGAACTTGCTGTCCGACTGGTAGAGGGGCGCCTGACAGCGGCGACAGCAATAGACACCGGGGCTGTCCAGGTAGAGAAAGCGGCCACTGAAGGGATGCTCCGTGCCCTTCTCTTCCAATACACGGCGTTCTTGTTCAGTCAGGGGCAACTCGGGCATGGCAGACCTCTCAGGTTGGCTTTATCGGCATGGGACAGGTTGCCCCAAGATAGCAAAGTGGACCGGCAGAGTGTGTGGTTGCTTTCGGTTACGGCTTTGCTGGCCTGAATGGACCACTGCAATAGTTGATCCACGTTGAGAGACTCGCCAGGGTTAGCTTCCTGGCTGGAGCACAATAGAAAAAGGGGGCCAGTGGCCCCCTTTTCAAAATTCTGCAGCAACGCTTACTTAGCCTGCTGACTCCAGCCAAACTGGCCCATGCACTCTTCGAAGCGCCCTTGGAAGTTGGCTTGAGCCGGATCGATACGACGGGTGCAAAACTCCCGGTCCGCCAGGAAGCCTTGATTGTCTTTGCTGGGGTGGGTCCAGACCGCTTCCGGTCCACCACATCCGACTAAGGTCAAAGCGGCCAAGGCCAGTAGGGTTTTCTTCACTCTTTTTCTCCTGTGATTGCACGGCGCCATAGACAGTGCATTTCTACCGGATCCCTCGGTAGGGAACCAGTCGATAATGAACGTTGCTTTTCGAAAGTATAACCGAGCAAAACAGCGATTTACCAACTAAGATGCCGAGTTCCCAGTTCGCCTGTGGTCCAGCTCCCGTTTCTACGTTGAGCTGCGCCCTCGCGACCACCGATATCGACGTTACAGCGTCCATTGCGCCTACCGGTTGCCGCCACTTCTCAGGCAGCCGGCGACAACCACAGATCAAATTTTGTGAACTCAGTCGATCTGCAGGTACTTGTGGACCTGGGCGGAGAGGCGCCAGTTGTTGGCGATGCACTGCTCGATGCAAAGCTTGGTGGCGCGGGGGCGCTGGCTGATGGGCTGCAGTGCCACCACCGGGGTCGCCCCATCAGGCAGGGTAGCCAACAGGGCTTTGAGGTTATCGATGTGCTGCTCGGTGGCCACCGGGTACTTGATCTCGTTGGCTCGGGTCAGCGCTTGCGGCTGGATCGCCAAGCCGCCCTTCATCCCCTCTTTGGGGGAGACGGTCACCCAGGTGTTGGCATCACAACGCACCTGGAAGCAGCCGGAGGTCTCGATCTGGCACTGCCAGCCCGCCTCGCTCATCGCCTCGGTCAACGGCGTCAGGTCGTAGAGGCAGGGCTCACCACCGGTGATCACCAATTGGCGTGCCGTGTATTGTCCCGACGTCAGGTGGGCTACCAAGGCTGACAACGGCCACTGGCTCCAGTGTCCCTTGTCGCCGGACACGCCGATCACCTGCTCGGCATCCACCTTCAGCTCGGGATCACAGTGCCAGGTGTGCTTGGTATCGCACCAGGCACAACCAACAGGGCACCCCTGCAAGCGCAAAAACACCGCGGGAACGCCAGTGTAGAACCCCTCCCCCTGGAGGGTTTCGAAGATTTCATTAACCGGGTATTGCATCGCCCCTCCTCAATCGAGGCGCTATGGTATCACTTCCGGGCCGCAGCGCGTTGCTCAGACCGGGTTCCTTTGCCACTTCGTTGCACGGTACTTGGGCGCACAAACAAAAAACGCCGGCAGATGCCGGCGTTTTGAACTGTAAGTCGATGCCCGATTAGTGGCAGGACTCGCAGGTCGCGTTCGCGTCAGCGGCGCTTTCGTGGTCGTGGGTCACGTGGCAGTCGCTGCAGTTCAGCATGCCATCGTGCTCCTCGTGCGGGCTACCCAGGTCAGCCATGTCGCCGTGACAAGCAACACACTGCTCCATCTCGTGGGCCATGTCAGCGGACGGAGCACCGTCAGCGTGGCAGGACTCACAACCACCCATGTCAGCGTGGTTGTCAGCGATGGAAGCGGCAGCGCCAAACGCCATACCGATGCCGAATACGGCAACCAGCAACTTCTTAAACATAATCTCATCCTCACAAAGTGTTGGCCAAGGCAAAGGGCCACTCACCAGCCCTGACGTCACCGTCGAGCCTTGGCTCGGGGCAAACTCTACCAAGTTGAGACTGGCTAAACCGTTGATCGGATCGCAAAAATTGCCAATAACCTCGGAAAAGGAATGGCTTTATCGCCGGTGTCCAGGCAGCGCAATAGCGGTTTTGAGGATAAAAAAAGCGCCGGCCATTGCCGACGCTCAGTTCAAGTGGAGAACCCGACTACTTGTCGTCGTGACAATCCGCACAAGCTCCGCTGGCGTCTGCGGCAGCGGTGTGCTCATGCACCGCGTGACAGTCAGAGCAGACCAGCATGCCATCGTGGGCCGCGTGCTGATCACCTTCAATCTCAGTCATGCCACCGTGGCATCCCACGCAGGTCTCGTTCTCATAGGCACCGTCGCTGGAGGGTTCACCATCGGCATGGCAGGACTCACAACCTGCCATGTCGGCGTGAATATCGGCCAGCACATCCGCCGCTTGCGCGCCCGCCGCCATACCCAGGCCCAGTAACAACACCATCAGCCATCGCTTCATCATCGCATTCTCCTTGGGGGCCGCAGCCCATTTGCTCACAATTAATCAAAACTAGCGCAACATGCTAGCTATAACAAATTGAACTGTCGAGTATAAGGCGCTGATGAATCTACCATTTGATTCAAAACAAAAAAAAGCGGCCGAAGCCGCTTTTGTTTTTTTCACCGAGATTCAGGCGCCGCGACGCAGGGCATCGATGCGCTGTTCCAGCGGCGGGTGGGTCATCAGCAGCTCAGACATGGTCTTCTTACCGCTGATACCGAAGGCCGCCATGTTGGCGGGCATGGTGCTTTCATGACCGTGGCGCAGACGCTCCAGCGCTGCAATCATCTTCTCTCGGCCGGCCAGGGCGGCACCGCCGCTGTCGGCGCGGAACTCACGCTGACGGGAGAAGTACATCACGATCAGCGAGGCCAGCATGCCGAACACGATCTGCAGGATCAGGTCGACCACGAAGAAGGTCATGCCGCCACCCTGCTCGCCCTCTTCATCGTTGCTCAGGGCACCGCTCACCACACCGGCGATCATCTTGGCGATGAAGATAACAAAGGTGTTTACCACGCCCTGCACCAGCGCCATGGTCACCATGTCGCCATTGGCTACGTGGCTGACCTCGTGGGCCAGTACCGCCTCCACCTCATCGCGGTTCATGCCGTACATGAGGCCAGTGGACACCGCCACCAGGGAGTTGTTCTTGCTCGGGCCGGTGGCGAAGGCGTTCATCTCCGGGGCGGAGTAGACCGCCACTTCCGGCATCTTGATGCCCGCTTGCTGGGCTTGACGGGCTACGGTGTCCATCAGCCAGGCTTCGTTCTCGTCACGGGGCTGGTCGATAACCTGCAGGCCCATGGTTTTCTTGGCCATCATCTTGGACATCTGCAGCGAGATCAGGGATCCGCTCATGCCGAAGACCACCGCCACCATGGCGTAGCCGGCGACGCTGTGGTAGTCGATGCCCAGCACCGAGAACAGAATGGAAAGTACCACCGAGAACACCAGCATAACCGCCAGGTTGGTCAGCAGAAACAATACGATACGCTTCATTATTACTCCTAGTTAAGCCGCGGCGCCGCAACGCCGCCATGACAGAGATAATTGGGTCAGGGCGCGGCAAATTCAAGGCAGGAATCGTAAAGATTTGGTTTCCGTTCAGGGACGAAAAGCCGCCCTGGGGAGGCGGCTTTGATGGGCTTGGTACTGGGAATACCAAACAACGCGTAAATCCAGTATATGCAGCTAAAGTTTTGCTTCAACCACCATATCTAGTATTTAGGGATCTTTTATTTATATACAAATGACTAAAAGTCATAAGTTTTTTGACTTCGCTTGCTTGAACGAAAGTGCAATCTTTGTCCATGGCAATTGCCGACACCACCGTCTCAGCTGACTTAACCGCCGTGAAAATGTGTCGTTCCACATACACAGTTACACTTATCAACCCACTGTAAACAGTCGCGCTTTGCCCTATTCACTGGCCGGTATCGTCAGGCACACCTTGTCTGCCAACGAGAACGCGTTGTGAGTGTTGTAGTAGGCGGCTTCATTGATAAAGTGCGGATAGCCGCTCTCAGTCCCATCAAAGAGCACCTCTTCCCCGCTAAACAGCTGATAAACAGGCTGACCCGGTTTGAGTTCAGTAAAGTCTTTGCCATCGATATTGGCATGTACCATGCCCAGCGGCTGACCCTGTTGATCCAAAGGCAGACGCAGGGTGTCGCGATAGCGAAAGGCCTCCACCTCCGCCGGCAGCTCGGGCAGATCGCCAAGGTGTGCCAGGCTAGCGTAATCCAGCACCAGCTCGGTCAGGGTGGCCATCTGCTCCAGGATCTCCGGACGCAACACCGACTGGGGCTGCGGACCAACCTCAACCATGACGCCCCGCTTGCCCAGGGTGCAGAGGTAACCCCACTGCTGCGCCGGTTTGATGTCCTCCAGCAGGATGACCGCTTCCGGCATCCGAGCCTTAACGAACCCGGCCAGGCGACGATGCCAGGGATCGCTCTCCAGCAAAATCAGAGTGGGACCCATGTTGGAGGTCGTGTTATGCAAGTCGATCACCAGATCGGTCTTGCTGGCGCCCTTGGGGCCTATTTGGGCGTTGAGAGACTTGGCCAGCAGTGGCTCGTAGTCCCGTGCTTCGCCGTCGGCCAGCTTATCGAGCTCAAACTGGCGATTGAGATCCTGCTCCAGATAGCGTCGATTCTGCTGATGCGCTTTGGGGTTTGACCAAAGGGTCTGGATCGACAGCCCCTCGCGCTGCAGCGGTTGGCGGCGCCAGCGCTTAACCAGTTCAATACCGGAAAACTCGTTGCCGTGGGTTCCCCCCACCACAACCACAGAAAGCGGTTCCATATTTACCCCTGTCTCTATCTATTCAGTCACGAAGAATGACTTTTTAAGCACCCAAAGCACAAGAGCCAGGGGTTGCAAGTGACGAATATTAAATCAATCTTTGCGTTTTTTCGATTTTATGCTTACCCACAAAATCTGGGATTAAGTCTGTGGATAACTAGGAAAGGTCCGATCCCGCGGGCCTTTGGGCGCTGTCGCTTTTTTCACCAGCCTGGAAAGAAAGCCCAGGCTAGACCCCTGCGCCACCATGCGTCAGGATAATCCCTACGCAATTCGCACTGGGGCTACAGGGTGTATACCGCACGCTTTGAAAATGGGATCGACGCCATCCCGCCTGACCACTGGAATGGGCTGTTCAACACGGACTACCCCTTTATCCAACACCGCTTTCTGCAGGCGTTGGAAACCCACCAGTGCGTGGGCAAAGAGAGTGGCTGGCTGCCTCAGCACCTGATCATTGAGCAGGACGGTTCGCTGGTGGCTGCCCTGCCCTGCTACGTAAAGCTGCACTCCTACGGTGAATACCTGTTCGATTGGAGTTGGGCCGACGCCTACCACCGTCATGGCCTGGCCTACTACCCCAAGCTGGTCAGCGCCATCCCCTTTACCCCCAGCTATGGCCCCCGTATTGGCCTGGCAACGAACAGCGACCCCACCACCCTGTACGCGGTGATCGGCGAGGCCCTGTCGCGGCGGGCCGAGCAACTGGACGCTTCCGGCTATCAGCTGCTGTTTGCTGATGAGCACACCAGCCAGGCCCTGACCGAGCAGGGCTGGTTGCAGCGGCAGGACCTGCAATACCACTGGCTTAACCCCGGCGACCAGGACTTCGAGCAGTACCTGACCCGGTTTACCGCCCGCAAGCGCAAGAATATCCGTAAGGAGCGTCAGGGGGTTGCGGCCAGTGCATTGGCGCTGAATCAGCACTACGGCCACGAGATGAGTGAAACCCAGTGGCAGCAGTTCTACCGCTGCTATCAGGCCACCTACCTGAAGCGCTCCGGCCATGGTGGCTACCTGAGCCTGGCTCTGTTTCAAGCGCTGGGGCGGGAGATGGGGGAGCAGATGGTGTTGTTCACGGCGGAGCAGCAGGGGCAGATCCAGGCCGCGGCGCTGTGCTTCTTTGACTCAGGCTGCCTCTACGGTCGCTACTGGGGCAGCCTGATTGACCTGCCGGGACTACACTTTGAGCTTTGCTACTATCAGGGCATTGAGTTTTGCCTGCGCCAGGGGCTGCAACGGTTCGACCCGGGTGCCCAGGGGCAACACAAGATCAGTCGTGGCTTTGAACCGGTGACGGTGTGGGGCAACTGCGTGTTGATGCAACCGGCGTTTCAGCAGGCCATCGAGGCATTTTGCCAGGAGGAGGAGGAGGCGGTCAGGGAGTTGCGTCAGGCGCTGCGTGAACAGCTGCCCTTTCGCCAGGGCTAGCCCCGTTGCCAGCAGAGGATCTGGTTGTTGGCTGGCATGGGGTGGCGCGCCTGCATAGACAGCCCCGCCTGCTGCGCCAGTCGGTCCACGGCTTGCCAGTCGCGTATGCCCATACTCGGGTCGCGCTGCTTTAGCCAGAGATCGAACTGGGCATTGGATTCCGCGGTGAAGCGGCCATCGTCGTTAAAGGGGCCATAGAGGCACAAGGTGGCCTGCTCAGACAGGTAACGCGGCAGGTGGGCAAACATCAACTCCACCACCGCCCAGGGCATGATGTGGCAGGTATTGGCGCTGAACACCCCATCCGCAGGCATCAGCGACCACTCGGGTTGCGCCACGTCCACGGCCTGAGGCGGCGCCAGATTGGCGCTGGGGTGGGCCTGATGCCACAGGCTGATGTCGCTCAAACGCTCGGGCAGGTCCGTGGCCTGCCAGGTCAGCCACGGCATCTTCGGTGCCAGGTAGACACTATGCTGACCGGTACCCGCCCCCAACTCCAGCACCCGGCTGCAATCGGCAAAGGCTGGCACCAGCACCTCGGCGATGGCGGCCCGGTTGTTCTCGCAGGCCTGGGAGAATGGCAGGGTCAAGATTGGGCCTGCTGTGGGTCAGCGTCCTGGGTCTGGCCGGCATAACGCTCCAGCCCCCACACCAGCAGAACGCCCAAGGCCATCGCCGCAATCGCCAGCAACAGCTGTGGATCCTGGCCGGTTACCGACTCATAGCCCCAGGGGGTCAATGCCCGCTCGGTCACCGCCACCTCTTCGCCACTGGAGTTGATTCGAGTGCTCAGTGCCACCTTCCAGGGCCAGACCTTATTGAGAGTGCCCAGCATCAAGCCACATAGGAAAGAGAGGGTGTGGCTGCGAAAGCGTTTTAACAGGTAGGAGAGCAGGTGGGAGAAAGTGAGTAGTCCCAACACACAGCCACAGGCAAACAGCGCCAGGGTGCCGATCTCCAACCCTTTGATGGCGCCGATCACCGGGGTATAGAGCCCCAGCAATAACAGGATGAAGCTGCCGGAGATCCCCGGCAGTATCATGGCGCAGATGGCCAGCATGCCACCCAGTACCAGGTTCCAGCCGCTGGCATCCAGGGTCAGGGGGTGACTGACGGTGAGCAACCAGGCCAGCAGGAACCCCACCAGCGCTGAACTGGCACTGGCCAGGTTGTGCTGCGGCACCTGCTTGGCGATGTGTACCAGCGAGATGGTGATCAAGCCGAAGAAGAAGCTCCACAGAGGCACCGGGTGGGCCACCAGCAGGTAGGAGATCAGCTTGGCCAAGGAGAGAATGCTGACGGCGATGCCGCCAAACAGCGTAAGCAGAAAGGCGCCATCGATGTGTTGCCAGGCGGCGCGCGCTCCCTGCTTGCGGGCCAGACCAATCAGGCTGGGATTGATACGACGGATACTTTCCAGCAGCCGGTCGTAGATGCCACTGATAAAGGCGATGGTGCCACCGGAGACACCAGGCACCACGTCCGCAGCGCCCATGGCCATGCCTTTGAAAAAGGTCGAAAGCTCAATTTTCATCTTTCGAATTCAAATCCCTAAGTAGTATTGCCGGCAGTATAACGGGTTTGATGGGGGTTCACACGGACGAGCAGGGCCCCGGTTGTGACCCTCATCACGCTGGCGCGGACGAACGGTGAGAGACTGCACAGTTTCACCTGTGCGTCTAACAAATCACAGGACAGCGACCCGGGCAATGAGTAATCTATAGCCATTCGCCATCGAGCCGACTCTTTTAGGGGAAGGGGGCGGTAAAACGACAACAAGGGCGAAATCCTACTCGGCCGCTGAACTTCAGTTTAGCGGCCTTTTTGTTGCCTGGCCGCCGGGTCTGTGATCGCCACGATGTTCCTGGCCAGCTTGTTGGCAGGCTCACACCCCGCCCCAGCCACAGTGAAGTCGACCACAAAAGCACCATCATGAAAAAGAATCATCGGACTTTTGCCGCCAAATTGGATAGTCTGTTCCCATTCGCCCCACCGGCTTCTTTTAGGGGAAAGAGACGGTACAACCCATAACTAAGGCGAAAGCACACTTGGCCGCTGACCATTAGGTACAGCGGCCGTTTTGTTTTTACACTTTGGGTTTCCGCTCTTGTTGAGGCGACATCATGGCCTACCTGGTGTTGATTGCCCTGGCATTGATCCCCTACCTATTGGCGGGCCTGGGGGGCTGGTACAAGCTTCGCCACCTGGGCAACATCGATACCCGCCACCCCCGTCAGCAGGATGCGCAACTCAGTGGTACCGCGCATCGAATCACATCGGCCCAACGCAATGCCTGGGAAGCCTTGGGCTTCTTCTCCGCCGGCCTGCTGGCCAGTCAACTGCGTGGTGCCCCACTAGAAGCCCTGGCGCTGCCGTCGCTGCTGTTCCTGCTGACCCGACTGGCACATCCGCTGTTTTACATCGGCGACCGGCCGACGCTGCGCTCTGCCACCGTGGTGTTTGGCCTCTTTGTTGGCCTCTACCTGGCCCTACTGGCTGGTTGAGTTGGTCTTGAGCTGAGCCCGGATCGCCGTTTCCCCCTGGGCCAGCCAGTCGAGGGCATCGACTTTGCGATCAAACAACTGAACCTTCTTGTCGGGGTAGCGCATCAGGTTAAGCGCCACCGCCGAGTCATGGGCGAAACGACTGGCGGCGTTGGGGGTATAGATGGCAACGCGTTCCTGCAAGGCGGGATCGCCAATCTCCATGCTGGCCTCGAAACTGTAGGAGAAGGGCTGCTCGCAGTTGACCAGCAACACGTAGGGCTGCTCCCTCAGCGCCGGCCAGAAGGCGTTGACCTCCCGGCACTGCTCGGCGCTGATCTCCAGCCCCTCGTCCACCAAAAGCTCAAAGCGGAAATCGCTCCACTGCAGGATGTTGCAAAACGACAGCCGAAACTGACGCAGGGGGAATTCAGCGTCCATGCCTACTCTCACTTCACCTTTCAACTCATCCAATGTAGCGCAACGTTCTGAGAAGAAACAGCTTTTAACTCAATCCCAGGCGTTGGGTCAGACCACTGGTCCTGTGGGTCTGTCGGCTAACCGCCTCCGCCAGCAGGCTGGGCTGGGGCGCCACCAGGGTAAACCAGTCCCGGGCCCGGGTGATGCCGGTATACACCAGTTCCCGGGTCAGCACCGGACTGCCGTGCTCCGGCAACACCATCACGGTGTGGGCAAACTCACTGCCCTGGGATTTGTGCACTGTCATGGCGTAGACGGTCTCCACCGCGGTCAGGCGGGAAGGCAGCACCCGCTTCAGACTGCCATCGGCCAGCGGGAACACCACCCTCAGCAGTGATTGCCCCTCCACCTCGAACGGCAGACAGAGGCCGATATCGCCGTTCATCAGGCCCAGGCTGTAATCGTTGCGCATCATCATCACCGGGCGGCCGGCATACCATCCCTCGGTGCTGTCGATCAGCCCCGCCTGGGCCAGCCACTGGGCCACCTGAGTGTTAAGGCCAGACACGCCCCAGTCACCGTCACGCAGGGCACAGAGCAACTGAAAGCGGCCAAAGGCATCAAGCACCTTGCGGCACCAGGCGTCGCTGTCCTGACCGGCCCCGGCCTTAACCAGCTCAAGATAGCCCCGATAGCCCCAGGGTTGAGTCTGCGCCTCCCCTTTGGCCTGCAGGTGGCACTGCTGGCCATCCAGCACCAGCGCCTTAAGCGCTTGGTCGCTGCGCTGCTTGGGTTGCAGCCAGCCGATGTCACCAAAGCCCTGTCGCCATACCTGACGTACCCGGCCCATGTCGCCGGCATTGACCGCGAAGGCCAGCTGGCCGATACCGGACTGGGCATCAAAGCGATGGCTCTTGGCCAGCATCACGATCTGTTGCTCCAGGTCGCTGCCAGGGCCCTGGTACGCCTCCGGGTCGAAGCCGGTGGCACGATAGATAAAACCACGAGTATCCGCCTGGTAACGGGGCTGGCCCGCGTGCAGGCAGAGATCCCCCAGCACCGCCCCCGCCTCGACCGAGGCCAGCTGGTCCTTGTCTCCCAGCAGGATCAAGCGGGCATGGGCCGGCACCGCCTCCAGCAGGGCGGTCATCATCTCGAGATCGACCATGGAGGCTTCATCCACCACCAGCAGATCCAGGTGTAGCGGGTTGCCAGCGTGATGGCGGAAATGGCGGGTATCGGGCCGGGCGCCGAGCAACCTGTGCAGGGTGCCCGCTTCGGCGGGGATCAGCGCCCCCACCTCCGCCGGGATCTCCGCTACGGTACCGGCACGAATGCCCGCCAGGGTGCCGGCCAAAGACTCCGACAACCGCGCCGCGGCCTTACCCGTGGGGGCGGCCAGTTCAATGCGCAGGCCCCGTTCGTTACCGGACTCCAGCGCCAGTGACTGCAGCAGCGCCAGCAGGCGCACCACGGTGGTGGTTTTGCCGGTGCCGGGCCCACCGGAGATCACGGTCACGCCACTGCGGGCCGCCAGGGCCGCAGCGATGCTCTGCCAATGCGGGGTTCTGCCGGCGCGCTCCTCCGCATCCTTGAGTGGATCAAACAGGGTGGCCAAGCGCTGAGGCAGATCTTCCGGCAGCGTGAACTCCTGCGCCACCTTGAGGGCGAGGATATCGGCAATGCGTCCCTCGTACTGGTAATAGCGTCGCAGGTAGAGGCGCTCGCCGGACAGCACCAGTGGCGCGCTGCCCTCGCCGTCGGCATCCACCACGGCGCTCGCCGCCAGCTGTGCCTTCAGCTCTTCCAGGTGCCAGGCTGACAGCCACTGGCCCGGCCGGCTTGGTGCCTCCCACTCCCGGCCCGGGGGTGGCAGCGCCAGCAGCGGCTCAGGCTCGGCCAGCAGGCCAGCCAGATCCAGACAGATATGGCCACGGCCCAGTTGATGACTAGCCAGGGCCGCGCACAGCAGCACCGGCTGCGGGGTGTCCGGCGCCTCGGTTTGCAGCAACTGGGCGAAGGCCAGATCCAGCGCCCGCAGCCAGCGAAGCTCAACGTATTGTTCCAGTTGCGCCAGTGGCGAGGTCATCTCAGCCTGCATCCTTTACCTCTCGAAACAGTGTGTCCAGCGCCTCAATCAAGGCTCTGTCCGGCGCCAGGGCAAGTACGCCATTGCCTGGGCGCGCCGGGCTCATGCCGCGCAGGAACAGGTAGAGTGCGCCACCGACGTGGCGGTCAAAATCGTAGTCCGGCAAACGGGCGCTGAGCAGCCGATGCAGCGCCAGGGCGTAGAGGGCGGCCTGCAGGTCATAGCGGTGGCTCAACATAGCTGCCTTCATCGCCTGCGGGGTGTAGGCCTGCTCATCCGGGCCGAGGAAGTTGGACTTGTAATCGGCCACGTAGTAGCGCTCTCCCAGCCGGAAGGTCAAATCGATAAAGCCCTTGAGCATGCCGTTGAGTTGCGCGCTTTGCAGCGCCGGGCGCGGCTCACCGGGCCAGAGGGCCTCGGTCACCAGCTTGTCCACCTGCTGGGTATCCACCCGGTGGCTGGCCAGCCAGAACTCCATCTCCGCCTGTACCTGGTCCAGCTGGGTCAGGCTTGGCTGTGTCGAAACGGCGGGGTCCGCACCCGGCAGGGGCAAGGATACGGTCAGCGCCTGTTCAAACCAGGGCAGCAGCATCTGGGCCTGATCGCCGTAGCCATAGCGGTCGCAGCGCTCGTTGATCTCCTGGGCCATCAGACCAGGCTCGATGTCGGCAAAGCCGGCGCCCCAGCGGGCCCGGCCCTGCTCCGCCGCCCACTCAAACAGGTCGTGGAGGAAGGTACCGGGGGCCGCCCCCTTGGGAAAGGCGTGGATGGTGCCCGCCAGCGGCTCGCTCTGCCCCTCGGCCAGCGGCGCTGCCACCGCCATCTCCGCCAGCTGATCGCCGTGGGGATCGGCGGCAGGGTCGCTGCCATGGCCCATGCCCCTCAACATCGCCGAATAGGAGGCGATCCACCAATGGGGAGGCTGGCTGGCCGGTGGCGGTAACGCCGGCAACAGGGGCTGCTCGCTGTGACCGGGTTGGTAACGCGCATCCCGCGGCGTCGGCAGGGTCTCCAGGCTGATCCCGGACTGCTGTGCCAGCCCCTGCAGCGCCGTTAGTAGCGCGTCGCTATCCTGTGCCGCGCCGCCGCCCAGCAGGCAGCCCAACGCCCCCAGGTGGGTGTTGGGCTGGTCGCGCTTGCCACGCTGACCCAGCTTGACCGGAGCCAGCCCCAGGTAACAGGCGAAACTGGGGCGGGTCATGGCGACGTAGAGCAGGCGGATGTCCTCCGCCAAACGCTCGTAATCCGCCAGCTCCAATGCCTCGTCATCGGCGTCAAAGGTGAGGGTGTTGTGGCCCTGGGCATCGCGATAGAACAGCACCTTGTCCTGGGCGCTGGCCTGACGGTAGCCGAGGATAAAGGGCAGGAACACCACCGGGTATTCCAGCCCCTTGGATTTGTGGATGGTCACTACCTTGACCAGCTCCGAGTCACTCTCCAGTCGCAGGATCTGATCATCCCCCAGCTCGCCGCCGGACTGGCACTGCTCAGCCAGATAGCGGATCAGCGCCAGCTCGCCATCGAAGCGGCTGGAGACCGATTGCAGCAGCTCCGCCAGGTGCAGCAAATTGGTGAGGCTACGCTCGTCACCGCTGTCCTGCTCTGCACCGGGCGCTGCCAAGGCCCGCCCCGCCACGTCAAACTGCTCCAGCACTGCCCGGATCATCGGCAACACGCCCTGCTGCTGCCAGCACAGCCGCAGTTGACGAAACTGCTCCAGCAAGGCCTCCCAGGCCAGCTCATCGTTGTTGAGGGCATCGATACGGGCCCAGTCCCAGCCAAGGCTGCGGGTGGCCAGGGCGGCCTTGACCGCGCTCTCCCGCTCAGGCTGAGCCACCGCCTCCAGCAGGAACACCAGATCCTGGGCCTGTTCGCTGGCAAACACCGAGTCCTTGTCCGACAGGTAGACCGAGCGCACGCCGCAGCCGGCCAGGGCCTGGCGCACCGCCCGGGCTTCGGTAAAGTCCCGTACCAGGATGGCGATGTCCGAGGGCTGCAACGCCTGGCACTGCCCCTCCCCATCAACAAAGCCGGTGGTGCCCGCCTCGGCGCCATTGAGCAGTTCGGTGATGCGATCGGCACAGCCCTTGGCCTGACGCGCCAGGTAGCTTTGCTTGTTCCACACCCCCTCCTCACAAGGGTCCCACCATAGGGTCAGCGCCGGATGCGATTCGCCCTGGTGGCTCAGCTGACGCCCCTTACCGTTGGCCTTCACAGGCTCAAAGGGGATCGACTCACCATAGAGAAAGGTGTTGCGGGGATGGTGGTGGCCCAGGGTAAACAGGGCGTTCGCCGCTGAGACCATCGCCTGGGTCGAACGGTAGTTGGTGTCCAGGGTGTAGTGACGCCCGGCGGTGTCCTCCCGAGCCTGCAGGTAGGTGTGGATATCAGCGCCACGGAAGGCGTAGATCGCCTGCTTGGGATCGCCAATCATCAGCAACGCGGTGCCAGGCTGATTGAGGTAGAGCTTCTGGAAGATGCCGTATTGGGTGGGGTCAGTGTCCTGGAACTCGTCAATCAGGGCCACCGGAAACTGGGTGCGGATCAACGCTGCCAGCCGGTCACCCTGCTCCGGCCGCTTCAGTGCTGCACCCAGGTGTTGGATCAGATCATCAAAATCCAGCTGCGCCAGGCGCTGCTTTGCCTGGGCCACCCGCTGTTGCACCCAGACGGCGGCGTCGGTGAGCAGCGCCGGCTTAAGATCCAGTTTCTCCAGTTCGCGAATGAGGGATTCCAGTGCCGACAGCAGCGGAGAATCGGCGACGGTGCCCTCGTGCTTCTTGCCCGCGGCAGTGAGCGCCGCCTGCATCTTCTCCGGGGTAAAGCGGTCCAGCAGCTTGTTGCGACCATCCAGCGGCAGTGGCTGTTCCCCCTCCAGCCACTGTTGCAGCCGGTTTAACTGCTCCGGCTTGACCAGGTTTTTCTTGACCCAGCCCTGGGCCAGGGCCTGTTCGAACTGTTCGCAAAACTGAGGCCACTCCCGCTGCCAGAGCGATTTGCAGCGGGCTACCGCCTGTTGGCGCTGAGCCACCAGCGCGAAGGGATCGCCCTGGGCTGGCAGCGCCCCCTGGCTGGCCAAGCCCAGCAGCGGCCTGACCGCCTTTTGCAGCGCCTCGGGGCTGCCATACAGCTGACGCACCGCCTGCAGGGTGTCGCGGTCGCGGGGGTAAAACTGGGTGCGCCAGTAATCGCGTACCGCTTCGTCCAGCAAGGCGCTGCTGTCGGTTTCCATTTCTGTTTCGAACAGCGCGCCGGAATCGAAGGCGTGTTCCCGCAGCATCCGCTGGCACCAGCCGTGGATGGTGTGGATGGCGGCGTTGTCCATCAGCTGCGCCGCCAGATCCAGCTGCAGGGCGCAGCGGGCATGCTCGGCGGGGTCAAAATCAGCCTTGAGCGCCTTCAGATAGGGATCGCCATCCACCAGCCCGCGGAAACAGGCTGCCCCCTCCACCAGACGGTGGCGGATGCGGTCTTTCAGCTCTTCGGTGGCGGCCTTGGTGAAGGTCACCACCAGGATCTCCTCCGGGCTGAGCGGACGGGGCGTTTGCTGGTCATGGCCCAGCACCAGCCGCAGGTAGAGCGCGGCGATGGTGTAGGTCTTGCCCGTGCCGGCGCTGGCTTCGATCAGCCGGGTACCCGCCAGGGGAAAGGTCAATGGCTCAAGCTTCTGAGCGGGCGGCTGCCCGGAAGGTGCGGATGTCACCGTTGTCTCCGTCATGCATCGGCCCTCTGCAGTGCGCTGAGCAAGGGGCCATAGAGTTGGTCGGCCAGTTCGATAAAGCGAGCCTCATCTAGTTGAGAGAAATCACTGAACTGGCGGGCGATGTAGGGACTGCGGTCGCGATCTCCAAAGCTGAATCCGCCGCCTTCGAAGGCACCACGGGGGTCTTGCTGAGCCAGCTGAGCCAGGGCCGCGCGGGGGCCGATGGGCAGCGGCTCGCTCATCGCCTGACGGTACAAGTCCAGGAAGCGATCCAGCAGCGCACCGGCCTCGCTAGCCGAGATGGGCTCGATCTGCCACAGGCTGTCACTGCCGGCGTAATAGCTGGTCAGACTCAGGCCCTGGTTACAGGCGGCCAGGTGCGCCAGGTAGAGCCCCACCAGCGCCAGCGGATTCTTGAGCTGGCCCCGGCTGTCGAGCAGCGCCTTGGGTTCGCACTCCAGACGCAAGACCCCGTTGAGCTGGGCCGACTGGCGCAGATCCGTCAGCCAGGCCTCCAGCTCCAGCGCACCGGTTTTGTGGTAGCACTCCAGCGCGTCCATCATCTCGCTGTCCGCCAGCAGGCTTTGCGCCCGCTCGAAGGCCGCCAGGGCTGGCTGAGCCAGGTGGTCGCTGGCCAGCTCGGCAAAGGCCCCCATGGGCAACTGACCCCGGCCGCGCAGCCGGGCTACCCGCTGGGCCAGCACCGCTTCTCGCTGTTCCGGCTCGCTGTCGTTGAGTACCGCCATCAACTCGGTGCGGATCTGATAGGCCTCCAGACCATCCAGGGCAAAGGGCTCCAGATCATCCGCCGCCTCCGACTCGCTGTGCAGCCATACCCCCAATCGGCGGGTGATCAGCAGCCGTACCGGATCGCGAAACAGCGCCGCCAATTCTGCCAAACCGATGGGGGCCTCCGGTTGCCACAGCGACAGCGGCTCGGCTGCACTCCCCTCTCGGGCCTGGTGCACCGCACGCCACTCCTGGGAGTGGGTGCGCAGGCGCGGATCGCTGCCATCGAAGTAACGACGGCTAAAGGGTTGCAGCGGGTGGTCCAGGGTCAGGTGTGCCAGCAGGGCGCGCTCATCGGCGTCGGGGCCGTCCAATCGGTAGCCCTGGCGCAGGTGATCCTGCAACTGCCCCACCAGCACTGACGGCGGCCGTTCACTGTTATCCCGGGCATTGCGGCCCAGGTAGCTGATGTAGAGGTGGTCGCGGGCCGCCAGCAGGGCCTCGAGAAACAGGTAGCGGTCGTCCTCGCGGCGGGAGCGATCACCCGGACGGTACTGGCTGCCCAGGCTGCGATCCGCCATCAGGTCGAAGTCCATCGGTGGTCGACTTCTGGGGTAATCCTCGTCGTTCATCCCCAGCAGGCAGACCTGGCGGAAGGGGATCGCCCGCATCGGCATCAGGGTGCCGAAGTTAATGCGGCCAGCCAGGAATTTCTGGCTGACGCCGCCCTCGCTGAAGGGGGCCATGCAGATGGGTTTCACCACGGTGAGCGGCAACGGCTGCGCCAGCGCCGACTGCTCACAGCTTTGTTGCCACTGCACCAGAGCCTCATCCAGGCGCAGCAGCAGCTGTTGTTCATGTTCATCCTGGGGCGCAAACAGGCTCTGGTAGGCGCTGCGGATCTGCTCCACCCACTGGGCCGGGGTGCGGGGCTGCTGCAGCGCTCGCCACAAGCCGCCCAAGTGAGTCAGCAGGCGTGACAGACTGCCCACCAGCGCTGCATCCAGGCCGCCAATCTCATCAAAAGGCTCGATGCCGGCCCAGGGCTCGCCTCGGCCGACGGCGTAGCCCAGCAGCATCCGCTGCAGGCCAAAGTGCCAGGTGTTCTGTTCCAGGTCTTCCGGCAACGCCAGGCTGCGACGCTGCTGGGCATCCAGGCCCCAGCGTACCCCGGCCTGCTCGACCCAGCGCTGCAGCAGCGGCAACTGGGCTTCCTCAATCGCAAACCTAGCCCTCAGCGCCGGCACCGCCAGCAAGTCCAGCAGTTCGGATACCGCAAAGCGGGACTCGGTCAGACTCAGCAGGCTTTCCAGCGCCAACACCAGTGGCTCGAAGCCACGCTCCGGCCGGTCGGCAATGGCAAAGGGGAGGTAGCGGGGATCGCGCCGGTCCAGTTGGCCAAACACCGCCTCGATATGCGGGGCATAGGCAGTGACGTCCGGCATCATCACGATGACGTCGGTGGGGCGCAGGCTGGGATCGGCGGCAAAGCGACGCAGCAGTTCATCCTGCAGCGCCTCCACCTCGCGCTGACGGCTATGGGCCAGGGCAAAGCGTATCGAGTCATCCTCCGGTGATACCGGGGCTGGCGGTTGCGGTACCGGATCGAGCTCGAAGATCCCCGCCTGCAGCTGACTCAACAGGCTCGGTTCGCCCTCCAGCAGCGGCGAGCTGAACAGGTCGATACGTTCAAACGCGCCCTGGTACTGCTCCGGCTGATCGTACTCATAGAGCATGCCGATGTAGTCCCGGCCCTGTTTGCCCCAGGCGGCGAGCAGCGGGTTCACCAGGGGATGCTGGCTGGCCTCGTCCATCACCTCCGGTAGCCCGGGCTTGCGCTGATGGCGGGGCGCGAGCAACTGACGCTTGAGCAGCTCCTTGTGCTCGATGATGTCACCCCAATAGTGCTGGCAGGGGTTCTGCACGCACAGCAGGATCTGGCAGTAGGGTGCCAGCGCCGCCAGCACCTCGATGCTTTGCTGCGGCAAGGCGCTGAGGCCAAACACGATAACCCGACGCGGCAGCGCATGGGCCCAGCGTTCCGGATCCATTTCGTCGGCGATGCGTTGCAGGAAGCGTTGGTGCAAGGTGGCGCGGCTGTTGACCCGCTCCTGCGGGCCCAGATCGGCCAGAATGGCGCGCCATAGCTTGGGCTGCCAAGCCTGCTCATTGGGCACCGGGGTCTCAAACCCGGTGGCGCTGATAACCACATCGCGCCCCTCGCCCCAGGCCGCCAGCCAATCGGCGCGGTACACCTGGTATTGGTCAAACAGGTCCGCCAGCTGCTCAGACAGTTGGTCGCGCTTGCGCAGATCGGTGTCGTCCGCCAAGAAGCGTTTGAGCGGAGCAAAGTGGGGATCGGCCAACAACTCGGGCAGCAGGCGCAGCAAGCGCCAACGCAACTGGGGCTTATCAAAGGGCGAGTCCTTGGGGACCGCCGCTTCGCCCAGCACGGTTCGATAGATCTGCCAGATAAAGCGTGACGGCATCTGCAGCGACATGGCGGCGGCAATGCCCAGGCCATCGTCGGCGGCCATCGCCAGCTTGAGCCACTGGGCCATGCCGTTGGACTGAACCAGGAAGGTCTCCGGTTCCAGCGGTGCCAGCGGGTGGCCCTTGAGCCATTGCACCACCAGCTCGCGCAGATCCTCCATGCGGTTGCTGTGCAGCATCATCAAGCCCGGCGTCAGGGCCGGCCCCTGGTTAAACGCGTTATCTGGCTGCCTATCTTCCGGCTTATCTGCCTGTTTGGTCATCACTTTTGCCCAGTATTGCTGTCCCGCCATCATACCCAATTTAGGCCCGGCTCGATTGTCTTTTCACGCTGTCGCTGTCAGCATGAGGGTATCTTGAGCGCCACGGAAAGGAATGGGTATGAAGGCACTGCTGATCATCGACATGCAACAGGATTTTGTCTCGCCGGATGGGGCGGCCTGCGTCGCGGGTGCCCTGCCTTCGGTGCCCACCCTGGCGCTGGCGCTGCAGCAAGCGCGGCTCAATGGCGTGCCGGTGATCCATATCCAGCGTCATCATAAGGCGGACGGCTCAGACTCTGAACCCTTTCGCCGCCACGCCCCCGTGTGCATCGAGCAGACCTGGGGCGCCGAGCCCATTGCCGAGCTGGCCCCCACCGAGGGGGAGACCATCGTGGTTAAAACCCGGTTCAGTGCTTTCTACCGAACCGAGCTGGACAGTGTCTTGTCTGAGCTGGATTGCCGCGAGCTGGTGGTGTGTGGCACCCAATGGCCCAACTGCATCCGCGGTACCGTGATGGATGCGCTCTATCGTGACCACCAGGTGACCGTACTCACCGACGCCTGCTCCGGCCAAAGCGATGCAGTGGCACAGGCGAACCAGGAGGATCTGCACAACATGGGTGTGATCTGCCAGACTACCGAACAGTGGGTCGCTCAATTGGCAGAGAGGTAATCATGGAGAAGTGGGAACTTTGGTTGCTGATCGCCCTGGTGCTTGGGGTGGTGGTCAGCAACCTGATGGTGTTGAAGTACACCGCCAAGGTGAAACTGCCCCCCTTTATCGGCGGTAAGCCGTTAAGCCCGGAACAGAAAGCCACCGCCGAGCGACGCCGCAAAGAAGCCGAGCAGTGGGATGATGACAGTTGGGACAAAGACGACTGGGGCCAGGACGCCAAGCCCACCCAGTCCAGCAAGCCAGACACCAACACCTCAACGGACGAGAAATCGAAAGACTGACCCTGGCGCCGGCACCCGCGGTCGGCGCACCGCAACAGGCTCTTTGTGATTAGCTTTCAGCTCTTTGCTCTTAGTACCTAGCACCCAGCACCTAGAGCCCTGCTCTTAACTCCTAGCACCCAGCACCGAGAGCCTTGCTCTTAACGCCTAGCTCCTAAAAGACCCGCCCTAACCCCCTGCTGCTCCGACCTTTCCGCGATCCATACATTTATTACAACTTTGTGTCGCTTTAATTAAATGTGCGTCCGCCCGGTTGCGGCCTCTAGCAGGCTTTTGTTACAGTTAAATGGCAATCATAACCAATGAGGCAACTTTTATCGCATATCTTCAGAACAAGGAGTACTTATGACTTGCATGCACCGCGTAAAAATCTCTTCAAAGATCATCGAGGCCCCTACTGGCCGTTCCATGTTCACCCCTAACATCCGTCCTGAAGCCGATCCGCTACACGATACCCACGGGATGAAAGACCACGGCCGCACCCACCTGTTGTGTGAACTGCTGCACTGTCCCTACGACCACGCTACGCTGATCCCCTCGAAATAATCCAAACCCTGAAACGACAAAGCCCCGTTTCATCACGGGGCTTTGTGCTTTCTGTCCCTCAGAACCCCAGGCCATAACATCAGGATGGCTCCGCCCCCCCTTCCCTGCTCAGAGCTGCCACATCCTTTGCTCTGCATGATGACCTAGAAAAACTAATCTGAAGAACCAGTATATGTCATTGTTTTTTGGTGACTCTTCAAGGCTATTATTTGTACGCACCCAACGTAACAAACTGATGAGTGGAGGAGATATGGCACAGTCAGTGGGGCTCAACAGCCTGGAAATTGCGGTTTCTGAACCCAAGCGCACTTACTCAGTCAGCCTCAAAGGGCTGATGGCACACCTGATGGATGTGTTGACCGCCAAGCCTCAGGCCCGCTCCGTTACCCTGGATGCCCACAGCTTGCCGGCGCACCTGCAGCGCGATATCGGCCTGCTTCGCTAAGGTTTCGCGCACACCGGCTCATCCCCTGCCGGTGCCGCAAAAAAGCCCTGTCTGATGACAGGGCTTTTGTCTTTCTTTGCCTTGGGTTAGCTGCCGCTGGGGCTATCCGCGGACTGGCACTGCACCGTCGCTGTTTTCGGCGTCCAGAGCAAACCAAGGTAAGGGATCACTGCCGTTGGCAGCCCATTGAGGAAAGTGGTTTCGGTGGTGACGCTGTCCCAACCGTTGTTGCCACAGGCCTGCTCCAGGTTGACAGGCTGGCTAACCTCCACCAGTGACAGCGCCATGTTGTGATGCCACTGGGACTGGCTTACTGCCTGGTTGGTCGCTACGGGCTGATCATGGTCGAAGTGAATGGTGTGACAACCGGACAGCAGAACCAGCGCCGCCACCGCTACAAGACTCTTTTTCATACCGCCTCCTGGTTCAGAGCTTTATCTGAACACCACACCTTCACCGAATGGGGAGAGTAGATCCCCAGGGTCAAGGTGCTGAGCAGGCCGTTAAGAAAGGTTGCCTGGCTTTGCATCTGGGCAGCGCCCTGTTCGCCACACACCTCTTTGACGTTAACCCGCTCTTCGCCGGCGAGTCCCCACATGAAGAAATGGCGGGTTTCTTCGTAGCTAGGCAGGTTCGATACCGTGACGTTCGGGTCCGGCTTGATGGTCACCGTCGAACAGGCCGACAGGCAAAGCGTCAACGACGCCGCCAGAAAGAGTTGCTTCATTACCACATTCCTTTTGGTGATTAATGTTGAGCCCATGCTCGCTCAACACACTAGCAAAGCGGTAAGAAGCGAACTATGACGCCAATCACGGCGCCATAGTTTTTAACCCCTTGAGTTACCCGTGTTTTTTGAACAGTACCGTGTTCTCTTCGGCCAGCTGGGCATCCAGCTTGCGGCTGACAAACTCCGGGCTCTGGGTGTGACGGGCCAGCATGTGGTAAACCGACGGGATCACCAGCAGGGTGAACAGGGTCGCCACGGTAATGCCGGTGAGCACCACCACACCAATCACCAGGCGGGTCTCCGCCCCGGCACCTGTGGCCAGCACCAAAGGAATGGCCCCGGCCGCGGTGGTGATGCCGGTCATCAGGATCGGGCGAAGACGTGCCAGCGACGCCTCGATGATGGCGTCATCAAACTCTTTGCCCTGGTCCCTCAGCTGGTTGGCAAACTCCACAATCAGGATGCCGTTCTTGGCCGCCAATCCCACCAGCATGATCATGCCGATCTGCGAGTAGATATTGAGACTCTGACCAGTGAAGTAGAGCCCCAACAGCGCACCAAAGGTGGCCAAAGGCACCGTCAGCATGATCACCATGGGGTGGACGTAGCTTTCAAACTGAGCCGCCAGCACCAGGAACACCACCACCAATGCCAGGGCAAAGATGAAGGTCACGGCACTGCCAGACTCCTGGAAGTCCCGAGAGGCCCCCTTGTAGCTGACAGACGCCTCCTCCGGCAGGTAGGTCTCTACCAAGCCATTGAGGTAGGTCAGTGCCTCACCCAGGGTGTAGCCGCCGGCCAGGTTGGCCTCGATGGTGATGGCCCGCAACCGGTTGAAGCGGTTCAGGCTCTTGGCATCGGCGTACTCCTCCACCCGGACCAAGTTGGAGAGCGGGATAAGCTCGCCGCTGCGCTCGGCCTTCACATAAAGGGCGGACATATCGGCGGCGGTGTTCTGCCGGTCACGCTCCCCTTCGATGATCACGTCGTACTCTTCCCCTCGCTGGGCAAAGGTGGTGACCAGGCGGGAACCCAGCATCGATTCCAGGGTACGGCTGATGGCCCGCACCGACACGCCCAGATCGCCGGCCCGGTCGAGATCGATCACCACCCGCAGCTGCGGCTTGGTTTCCTTGTAGTCGTGGTCCAGCCCCGCCAGGCCCGGATTCTCTGCGGCCTTCTCCATGATGGTGTCACGCCACTGGGCCAGCTCCTCGAAGCTGCCACCGCCGATGACGAACTGCACCGGCTTCCCTACCCCGCGGCCAAAGGCCTGGCGCATGATGGGGAAGGCCTGAACCCCGGACAGGTCGCTCAAGCGGCCACGGATGTCGTTGACGATCTCAAAGGCGCTGCGACGGACTGCCCAGTCCTCCAGCACGATGATGGCCATGCCACCGGAGTAGTCCTCAGTGCGGCCAAAGGCGCGGGGCGCCCGGATCAGCAGTCGCTTCACCTCGCCAGCCTCCACCAAGGGCATCAGCCGGTCTTCGATCTCCAGCATGTAGCGCTGCATAAACTCGTAGGTGCTGCCCTCCGGGCCATTGACGATCAGGAACATGGAGCCGCGGTCCTCCTTGGGGGAGAACTCCGAGGGCAGCTTGGTCAGCAGCCAGCCGCTGCCCACCAGGGCCACAACAATCACCGAGATCACCAGGTAGGGCTTGTGTACCCAGCGCCCCAGGGCATTGCGGTAGTGGCCCTTGAGCCAGTCGACGCCGTTGTCGATGCGACGCACCAGCGCCGGGGTCTGCTCCACCGGCTGCAGGATCTTGGAGCCCATCATCGGGCTCAGGGTCAGGGCCACCAAAGAGGAGAGGATCACCGCCGCACTGATGGCGATGGAGAACTCACGGAACAGCTTGCCCAGATCCCCTTCAAGGAAGCCGATGGGCAGGAACACCGCGATCAATACCAGGGTGGTGGCGACGATGGCAAAGCCCACCTGGCGCGCCCCCAGGAAGGCGGCCTTCAGTGGCGGCTCACCCTCCTCGATGCGACGGTGGATGTTCTCCAGCATCACGATGGCATCGTCCACCACCATGCCGATGGCCAAAATCAGCGCCAGCAGGGTCAGCAGGTTCAGGGAGAAGCCCAGTGCATAGAGAATAATAAACGTACCGATCAGCGATACCGGCACGGTCACCGCCGGGATCAGCATCGCCCGCACGCTGCCAAGGAACAGATAGATCACCAAAATCACCAGCCCCATGGCAATAAACAGGGTGCGGTACACCTCATCCACCGAGGATTGAATAAATACCGAGGAGTCGTAGGAGCGCTTGATCTCCATCCCCTCCGGCAGAGTGGGATTGAGCCGGTCTACCAGGGCGTTGACCTCCCGCGCCACCTCCAGGGTGTTGGCGGTGGACTGGCGGGTGATGCCGATCCCCAGCATGTCCATGGTGTTGCCGCGGAACATCAACCGCTCTTCGTCGGAGCCCAGCTCGACCTTGGCCACGTCCGCCAGGCGAATTAGGTAACCATCCTGGCCGGCGCCGAGCACCAGCTTGGCGAAATCCTCCGGTTCCCGGAAGCTGCGCTGCACCCGCACCGAGAACAGGCGGGTGTCGGACTCGATGTAACCGGCGGGCAGTTCCACGTTGTCAGAGCGCAGGGCGTTCTCCACGTCCTCCACCGACAGGCCACGGGCCGCCAGCTTCTGCCGGTCGAGCCAGATCCTTACGGCATAGGTCTGGGCACCGCCCAGGTACACGTTGGCCACGCCATCGAGCACCGAGAACTGGTCTTGCAGGTAGCGCTTGGCGTAATCGCTCAGCTCCATGGTGTTGAGGCGGTCCGACACCAGGTTGAGCCACATGATCACCTCGCTGCTGCCGGACGCCTTGGCGATACGCGGCGCCTCAGCCTCGTCGGGCAGTTCGCGGATCAGCTGAGACAAACGATCACGCACGTCATTAGCGGCGGCATCGATATCGCGGCTGATCTCAAACTCCATGGTGACCTGGGAGCGGCCATCCTGGCTGCTGGAGATGATGTCGCGGATCCCCTCCACCCCGGAGACCCGGTCCTCGATCAGGCGGGTGATGCGATTCTCCACCACCGCTGCGGAGGCGCCGCGATACTCGGTCTGGATGTCGATCACCGGCGGGTCGATGCTGGGATACTCTCGCAGTGGCAGCTTCTCAAACGCCACCAGGCCAAAGGCCAGCAGCAACAAACTGATGACCGAGGCAAAGACTGGCCTGCGGACGGAGACATCGGTTAACAACATCAGACCGCCCTCTCACCGGTGAAGCTCTCTTCCTTTTCGGTCTGCACCTGTTGGCCGGGGCGGACCCGGTTGGTGCCCAAGGTGATCACTTTCTCGCCGGTTTGCAGCCCTTCGACAATCTCGACGCTACCGCGCTTACGCATCCCCAGCACCACCTGGCGTTGCACCACCTTGTTGTCGGCGTCCACCACGAAAACGTATTGGTTCTGCTGACGCGGCACCAAAGCTGCCTCCGGCACCACCACACCCTGACGCTGCTCCACAATCAGTTGCAGCGACATCAGCATACCCGGGCGCAGTTGCAGCTCGGCGTTATTGATCTCCGCCCGTACCACCACGGCGCGGGTGGTGGGGTCGACGCGACTGTCGATGCCGGTAACCCGGCCTTCGAAGGTTTGATTAGGGTAGGCGGCGGCGCGGGCCAGTACCTGTTTGCCCGGGCGGATCTCCGCCAGGAAGCGTTCGGGCACGGGGAAATCCAGCTTGACCACGGAGAGGTCATCCAGGGTGGTGAGCTCACGCTCCGGGGTCACCAAAGCACCAGGACTGACCGCACGAAAGCCGAGTAAGCCGCTGAATGGGGCACGAATATAACGGGCATCGAGCTCGGCTTGGTACTGGGCCAGGGTGGCCTTGGCCACGTCGATGTCGGTGAGGATCTTATCCAGTTCGTTGCTGGCAATGGTCTTGGCTTTAACCAGCCCTTCGATGCGACGGTACTCCCGCTCCTGCTCGGTCAGGTTCGCCTGGGCCGCTTGCAGCTTGGCTTGCTGTTCGCCATCGCGCAGGGTCACCAACAGCTGTCCCTGCTCCACCACGTCGCCGTCCTCAAAGTGAACCTGCTCCACCTTCTCGGTGATCTTGGCAGAGAGCACCACGGACTCCCGGGCGCGCACAGTGCCCAGCGCTTCTACCTCCCGCGCCATCGGCTCCATGCGAGCCTCCGCCACCACCACTCTGGGCGCTGGTCGCTCACCCACCTGGGCCTGGGTCTGGGTGGCTTGCCACTCTTTGTAGGCTACTGCCCCGGCCAATAATGCCAGCCCAACAATGGCTGCCGTCCCGCTCGTCCGCATGGTCACACCTTCTTCTCCTTGAGGGTTTGGTTCAGTCTAGCGCCCAACCTTTTTGAAACAATGCATATCACATTCCGTTACAAAAGGTTGTTCAGCGCCCTCTGGTCAAGGTGCGGTGGTTACGGGCAGGGCTTACGGGTCGATCACCCGGTTGAGTGAAATGACAAAAGGTAGGGTGTAAAAAGAAACCCCGACGCGATGGCCGGGGTTTCTGTTTATGCAGCCTTGCGGTGCTCTGGGTCCGCCAGCTGCTGCTCCAAAATCCGGGTAACGAACTCCGGGCTGTTGGTCCGCTTGGCCAGCATGTGGTAGACCACAGGGATCACCAGCAGGGTGAACAAGGTGGCGATCACCACCCCAAACAGCACTACCACGCCAATCACGAAGCGGGTCTCGGCACCGGCGCCACTGGCCATCACCAGCGGGATGGCGCCGGCGGCGGTGGTGATGCCGGTCATGATGATGGGGCGCAGTCGGGCCAGCGCCGCTTCGACAATGGCATCGTCAAAGGCCACGCCCTGGTCCCGCAGCTGGTTGGCAAACTCCACAATCAAGATACCGTTTTTGGCCGCCAAACCAATGAGCATGATCATGCCAATCTGCGAATAGAGGTTGATGCTCTGATCGGTAAAGTAGAGCCCCACCAACGCGCCAAAGGCCGCCAGCGGCACCGTCAGCATGATCACAAAGGGGTGAACGTAGCTCTCAAACTGCCCCGCCAGCACCAGGAACACCACCAGCAGCGCCAGGGCGAAGACAAACACCACCGACGAGCCGGACTCGAAGTGGTCCTGCGATGGGCCCTTGTAGCTGATCATGGCATCGGAGGGCAGCAGGTCTTTTACCAGGCCGTTGAGGTAATCCAGCGCCTCCCCCAGGCTGTAGCCGTCGTTGAGATTGGCGGTAATGGTCACCGCCCGCATCCGCTTGTGGCGGTTGAGGCGGTTGGCGTCGGCAAACTCCTCCACCTGTACCAGGTTAGACAGCGGGATCAGCGCCCGGGTGCGGTTGGAGCGCACGTAGATGCTGGCCAGATCCTCGGCGGTATTCTGTCGCTCCCGCAGCCCTTCGAGGATGATGTCGTAGTCTTCACCCCGCTGCTCCATGGTGGTCACCACCCGGGAGCCGAGCATGGTTTCCAGGGTTCGGCCGATGTCCCGCACCGACACGCCCAGGTCATTGGCCCGCTCTTGGTCAATCACCACCCGCAGCTGGGCCTTGGTCTCGTGGTAGTCGTGGTCGAGGTTGCGCAGGCCCGGGTTGTTCTCCGCCTCCTCCAGGATCAGATCCCGCCACTGGGCCAGCTCCTCGTAGCTGCCGCCACCAATGACAAACTGCACCGGTGAACCGACGCCACGACCAAAGGGCTGCGGCGTCCCGGCGCCAACGCGCACCCCGGCCAGATCGCGGAACTCTTCGCGCAGCTCATCGACGATGTCGAAGGCGTTGCGTCGCTCGCTCCAGTCCGCCAGGCGCATGATGGCCACGCCGTTGTTGAAGTCCTGCACCCGGCCCCAACCGCGGGGTGAGCGCATCGACAGGCTGATCGCCTCACCGCTTTCGATGTAAGGCATCAAGCGATGCTCAATCTCATCGACGTAGGGGCGCATGTATTCGTAGGTGGCACCCTGGGGCCCGTGGAAGCCCACGTGGATGGAGCCACGGTCCTCGCGGGGGGCAAACTCGCTGGGCAGCTTGTTGGCAAAGTAGGCGCTGCCGACAATGGCAAAGCCCACCAATCCCATCACCAGGCCCGGGTGCTTGCTCCACACCTTCAACAGAGCGCGGTAACGCACCTTCAATTTATCCAAAGCGCCATCCACCTTGACGACGATCCAGGGGGTGTGGCTGTTGGCTTTGAGCACCTTGGAGGCCATCATCGGGCTGAGGGTCAGGGCGATCAGGCTGGAGAAGATCACCGCCGCACACATCGCCACCGAGAACTCCCGGAACAGGCGGCCCAGATCGCCGTCCATAAAGCCGATGGGCAGGAACACCGCCACCAGCACCAAGGTGGTGGCAACAATGGCAAAGCCCACCTGGCGGGCGCCGAGGAAGGCGGCCTTCAACGGCGGCTCGCCCTCTTCGACCCGGCGCTGGATGTTCTCCAGCATCACGATGGCGTCATCCACTACCATGCCGATGGCGAGGATCATCGCCAGCAGGGTAATCAGGTTGATGGTGTAGCCCAGGGCATAGAGCACCATAAAGCTGGCGATCAGCGACACCGGCACCGTGATGGCGGGAATGAGTACCGCCCGCACGCTGCCCAAAAACAGGTAGATCACCAGCACCACCAGTGCCATGGTCACCAGCAAAGTGGAATACACCTCATCGATGGAGGCCTGGATGAACACCGAGGTGTCGTAATCCGGGCTCAGCGCCATGCCGTCCGGCAGGGTGCGATTGATCTGCTCAATGGTGTGGTGCACATCAGTGGCCACATCCAGGGTACTGGCGGTGGACTGGCGGGTGATCCCCAAACCAATCATATCCTGGCCATTGGTGCGGAAGGTGCGGCGGTCCTCATCGGCGGTGAGCTCCACCCGGGCGACGTCCGACAGCCGCACCAGGTAGCCATCGCGACCGTTGCCGATCACCATCCGGCCGAAATCCTCCGCCGAGCGGTAGCTGCGCTGTACCCGCAGCGAGTACTGCATGCTCTTGGACTCCAGCGAGCCGGCGGGCAGCTCAACGTTCTCGCTGCGCAGGGCGTTCTCGATGTCGGTGACCGTCAGGCCCCGGGCCGCCAGCTTCTCGTTGTCGATCCAGACCCGTACCGCGTAGGAGCGCGCGCCGGCGATGTGCACCTCGGCCACGCCGTCGACCACGGCAAAGCGATCCAGCAGGTAGCGGTTGGCGTAGTCGGTGAGTTCCAGGTTGCCCATGCGATCCGAGGTCAGGTTGACCCACATGATCACCTCGGAGTTGCCCTCGGCCTTGGTCACCCGGGGCTGGTCTGCCTCCTGGGGCAGGCCGATGCGGGAGACCTTGTCGCGCACGTCGTTGGCCGCCACATCAATGTCGCGGCTGGAGCTGAATTCGATGTTGACCGAGGCTCGACCATCGCGGCTGAAGGCGGTGATGTTGCGGATCCCTTCGATGCCGGAGACCCGGCTCTCGATCAACTGGGTAATGCGGCTGTCCACCACCGCCGCCGAGGCGCCCCGGTAGCCGACGCTGATGTTGATCACCGGCGAGTCGATGTTGGGGTATTCCCGCAGCGGCAGCTTGCCAAAGGCCACCAGGCCAAAGGCGATCAGCAGCAGGCTCAGAACCGAGGCAAAAACCGGGCGCTTAACCGAGACGTCTGTCAGCAGCATCAGCGGGCTCCCAGGTGGGTAAAGCGTTCCGCCCGCTGCGGGTCAACGGTATAGCCGGCGCGGATGCGGTCACGGCCGCGGATCACCACCGACTCACCCTCGTCCAGACCCGCCAGTACCTCCACCTTACCGCGGGTGCGCCAGCCCAGGCGGACACGGCGGCGCTCAACGGTGTTGTCCTCGCCAACGATGTAGACGTAGTGGTCCTGCCGCTGGGCCAGGATCGCCTCCTCCGGGATGACGATGCCTTCGCGTTCGTCGGTGATCATCCGCAGGGTCATCAGCATGCCGGGGCGCAGCTTGAGATCACGGTTGTTGATCTCAGCGCGGATCATCACCGAACGGGTGGTAGGATCCACCCGGCTGTCCACGTGCAGCACGGTGCCAAAGAAGCGCTCCTCCGGGAAGGCCGCCACCTGTCCCACCACCGGCTTACCGGCGCGGATGCTGGCCATATGGCGCTCCGGCACATTGAAATCCAGGTGGACAGTTTCCAGGTCATCCAGGGTAGTGATAGGGGTGCTGGGGGTCACCAGTGCGCCGACACTCACCTCGCGCAGGCCCAGCACGCCGTCGAAGGGGGCGAAGATCTTGCGGGTCTTCAGCTCAGCGTTGTAGCGGGCCACCTCCGCCTGGGCCACCTCAATCTTGGTGGCCAGTTGGTCCAATTGGCTCTGGGCGATGGTGTGCTGCTTTACCAGCTCCTCGATGCGGCCATATTCACGCTGGTGCTCCTCCAGCCGAGCCTGGGCCTCCCGCACCCTGGCCTGCTGCACTCCGGCTTCCAGCGTCACCAGCAGATCACCCTCGCTGACCCGCTGGCCGCTGTCGAAGTGGATTCCGTCGATCACCTCGTTGACCTTGGAGCCGATCTCCACCGACTCCCGGGCACGGATGTCGCCCAGCGCCTCGACCTGTCGGGTCACCGAGGAGTACTTCGCGTCTTCCACCACCACACGCACAGTGCGGTCGCGATTCTGACGTTCAATGCGCTGTTGATCCCAGTGATCTTTGAGCCAGACGCCCGAAGCCAGGAAAAGGACCATGATAAAACCGGTAATGAGGGAGTTTTTCATCGTTTTTATGTGCTGCTACAACCGCCAGACTGCAGTTTAGCCAAGGCCTAAGGCGAGACAATGGCATTTACGTTGCATTACCCAGAAATTCGTTACCAAACTTGTATTTTTACAAGCTTGCAACCTGAGGCATTGGCCAAGGATGGACTCGCTAAGGGAAGTCGCTTCCCCTAGACTGTCGCGGTCAAATCCTTCAACAAGAGCCCTGTATGAGCATTGAACGTATGGAAACCGGCGCCCGCATGAGCCGGATCGTGAAACACAACGACACCGTCTACCTCTGTGGCCAGGTCTGCAAAGACGCCGACGCCGACATCACCGAGCAAACCCAGACCATGCTGGACAAGGTCGACGCCCTGCTGGAACAGGCTGGCAGCGATCGCGAGCACATGCTCTCCGCCACCATCTACTTGAGCACCATGGATGACTTTGCCGCCATGAATGCCGTCTGGGATGCTTGGGTGCCCGCCGGCCATGCCCCGGCCCGCGCCTGCGTCGAAGCGGCCATGGCTCGCCCTGCGCTTAAAGTCGAGATCTCCGTGGTGGCCGCGGTAAAACGCTGAGCCTCTGCCTGAGCTTGAAACGAAAAAGCGCGATGACCGTTCGACGACCATCGCGCTTTTTAGATGCTTTTAACTGCATCTTTGCTTCCGTTATCAGCCCTTATCCATTCGAGAGCTGGGCACGCCTCCCATGGCGACAACGTACTCTTTGATCTCCTCCACCAAGAGCTTTTTGATGCCGGACACCTGCTCAGAAAAAGGCGACCACACCGCCAATGGGAAAGCGACCTCCCGCAACACCTCATCCGCCTGCACCGCCACCAATCGCTCCTTCACGTACTCGGTCTCGATCAGCGCCCGCGGCAGCAAACTCCAGCCCACCCCCTGTTCCACCAGCTTTATTGCCAAGGACAATTGATCAACCCGCTCATAGTTGGCGGAGAGGATCACCTTCTCAGACAGCTCATCCTCAATCATCGAGCTGAGCACCAACTGGCGTTCGGTCTTTAATGCCGTGAAGACCTGATCGGAGGGCATCTTGGCCAATGGGCTGTCTTTGGCAACGTAAGCGCCAAAGGTGAGATAACCCAGGAAGGTGGCATCCATGCTGTGGATGACGCTGCGCTGCTCGATATTGACAATGCCGATGTGAACCCGGCCCTCGTTGAGCGCACTTTTGGTCTCATTCTTGGTGAGGGCGATAAAGTTCACCGCCATGCTGGGGTACTTCTCCGCCAAACGCAGCCGGATTGCAGCCAACAGGCCGTGGGGCAGGATGGTGGTATAGCCCAGGTTGAGGGTTTCGAGCTGGTTGAAAGAGAGACTCAGGGCAAACTTATCAAAGGCGCGAGCCTGCTCAATCACCTGCTTGCCGTAGTGGTAAAGCTTCTCCCCTTCGATGGTGGGATTGACCGACCGGCCCACCCGCTCAAACAGCTCCACCCCCACCAGGTCTTCCAGGTTGCCGATCACCTGGGCCACCGTGGTACGGTGCTTCTCCAACTTGGCGGCGGCCTTACTGAAGCTGCCGTACTCGTACACGGTGACAAAGGCACTGAGCTGTTCAAGGCTGAAAAGCATCTGGATTCCCTCACTATTTTGCCATAATCCTGGGCGACTCATTCTCACGGGCGCAAAAGTCTAACCATTCTCACCTTGCCCGTTTCTGAACAGATGATCGAGTTCAATTGTAGGATTTCGTCCGTCAAGTGCGATTGTTCCGTTGCAATCCTCGTCGCTAGTATGCGCCCCCACAGCCGATGGGAGCCAATACAGCGGGTAACCCCTGCATCAACAACAGTGCCTCTCTCATCGCCTGATGCGCCCTCCTCGGGCAACTCGATACGATCTGAACAAGGGAGTTCGGATCCGACGATGATCCGACCCCTTCCATAGCTTTGGCGGGTCGCTATCTGGAATGCACATCATGAGTTACCAAGAACAGTTCTCGCCCTACCAAGTTGCTCTGTCGTCCGCCAAGTGGATGACCCTGTTTGTTGGCCTGTCCATTGGCGCTGATGCCATGGCGGAGCAAACCGAAGAGGAGTTCGTCGCCTCTGCCGGTAAGCCCAATGTGTTTGAACAGCACGGCCTGCCCGCCAACCTGCCGAAGCTGGGCCTAAGCTCCCTGAGCCAGAGCGAGCACCTGCTGGAGCTGGCCACCCGTCGCTACGAGACCGAGGATGGCGTTGAAGAATCCCAGGCCTTTTTGGTGCAGACCACTGACACCAAGGGCAACATCGACTTGCGCATTAAGTACAACCCCTCTGAGCTGGACGAGCATGAAGACCTGGTGGATCGCATCGAGACCCTGACCCGCTCCCAGTACCGCCTGAAGAAGTACGCCCAGAGCTACGACCGCTCCTCAGTGCAGGTGGATGAGCAGGACAACGGTCAGCTGGTGATCAGCTTTAACTACTCCAAGTTTGGCCTGCCCCAGGACATCGCCTACTTCCGCCACATGCAGGTGGAAGTGGTGGCACAAGACGGCGAGGTCGAGACCATGACCGTCACCAACCGCGAGCCCTTTGATCTGGATGGCTACCGCATCAATGAGTACCGCCAAACCCTGAACTTCCGCACCCTGGAGAATGGCCGGGTGCTGATGGCGCAAAAGGTGCTGGACGCCAAGGGCACCCGCAAGGGCAAGCCGGTATCCCTGCACCTGGAAGTCACCCCGGTTGCGGTGTACGACGACGAGCTGGGCACCGTGGTGCTGGATGATCCGCTGCTGCAGAAGGCCTCTGATCCGCGTCTGCGTGAGCAAACCGTTAAGCTGCATCGCGTGTTCCCGCTGATGGGCGATATGGTGCGCCGACAGGGCATCGACCTGCCCCTGCCCTTTGGTGTGTCCGTCTCCTACCGCAACCAGAACATGGACGTCGGCTTTAACGACTTCGACATCATGGGCGCCATCCTCAACGACGTTATCGATCCTGAGGCCACCTTCGGCGATGTAAATGCGGAGATCCTGACCGTCCGTGGCGACGTGAACATCCTGCCTTTCTGGAACGTGTTCGGTCATGTTGGCAAGCTCAACGTCACCGCCGACGTAGACGCCCAATACACCGGTCTGCTGGGTGACGTGCTGGAAGACAACCTGGGTACCATCGGTGGGCCGATGGCCTGTAACTACCTGGAAGGACAACTGGGGGCCAACCTCTGTGACCCGACCCGCTTTAACGTGCCGCTGGATCTGAACTACACCATCGCCGGTGTGGGTACCACCCTGTCAGTCGGCTACAAGCAGTTCTTCGCCTCGGTGACCGCCAGCTTCACCAAGACCCTGTTTGAGAACAGCGATCACTGGGGTGATGGCGTACTGACCGTACAGCCAATGCTGGGTTACCAGTTTGCTGACGCCCGCGCCCAGGTGTTTATCGGTGCTGAATACCAGGACCTGGACCCGCGCATGACCGGCAACCTGGGCTACATCGACGCCCTGGGCCGCGACTTCACCTACGACGTGGGGGTAGAGCTGAACAAGTGGGCTGGCCTGATTGGCTTCAACAAGCAGATTGGCAAGAACTTCAACCTCACCGCACTGTACAACCTGGGTGAGACCCGTGACTCCTTCACCCTGAACCTGGGCTACCGGTTCTGATTTGACCCTCGGCCACCAGCCGGACTGGAAACAGCGCTGGTGGCCCGACTATTGTGATACCTAAGATGAAGAAAAACAGAACCCTAGCAGCGGCAGCCATGGCACTGGCCGCGCCCCAGGCACTGGCCGCCATCGACTTTAGCGATCCAGTCGATGGCCGCTTCGACATGGGCAACTACCTGGCGGAGAACGCCTACGGCTTCTTGCCGGTGCCGATCATCGTCACTGAGCCCGCCGTGGGCTACGGTTTTGGTGTTGCTGGCCTGTTCCTGCACGAGTCCGAGGCGGACAAGCAGGCCCGCAAAGAGCAGGCACTCACCAGCTTTGACGGCGGCGCTTCCCTGCTGCCGCCGGCGGCGACCGTGGTCGGTGCCCTAGGCACCGAGAACGGTTCCTGGTTTGCCCTGGCAGGCCACCGCCACACCTGGGGTGAAGATAAGATCCGCTACCTCGGTGGCGTGGGGATGGGTCAGATCACCCTGGATCTCTACTCAGACCTCGGCGGCCTGCTACCCAACGATCAGCGCATGAGCTTCAACACTGAGACCGAGGCCGTAGCGGTACTGCAGGAAGTGCAGGCTAGAGTGGGCGACACCCCGTTGCTGCTCGGGGTGAAACAGTTCTATGCCAAGACCACCCTCTCCTCCTCCAGCGACATCGTCGATGGCATCTTCCGCCTGACCGGATTGGACGACAGCACCATCTCAGGCCTGGGTTTGGTGGCGGAGTACGACACCCGCAACAACCTGTTCTACCCGACCGAAGGCTACGAGGTGAGAGTCGATTACATGGTGTACGACGACGCCATCGGCTCTGACTACGACTACCAGAACCTCACCGTCACCGGTGAAGCCTACTTCCCATTGGCAGAGAAATGGGCCGTGGCTGTAGCTGGTCGCTACGAGGCGCAGTACAGCGATGAGTCCGTGTTGCCGCCCACCATGCAGCCCTACATTCAGCTGCGCGGTATTTCGGCCTTCCGCTACCAGGGCGATGAAGTCGGCGCGGTACAGGCCCAGCTGAGCTACAAGATCGACAACCGCTGGACCCTGCTGGGCTTCTACGGCGTCGGTCAGACCCGTCAGGACAGCCTGACCAGTGGTCAGGAGAGCCGCACCGCCGACGCCTACGGTACCGGCTTCCGTTACAAGATCGCCCGACGCTACGGCATCCACATGGGGGTGGACGTCGCCTTCAGTGACGAAGACCAGGCGTTCTACATCACCATGGGCACCGGCTTCTAACCCAAGCCCATCCCAGACCCTCAAACAAAAAGTACCGGACGGCCCCACGAGGCCGTCCGGGTATGGCTGTGCTCCATCGACGGATCACGCCCATCAAAAGCGATTGGAGACGATGGCGCTCAATTTTTATCCTGTGCGCCATCGTTCATACCAGCTCCTATAAAGGTGGAAAACAACATGACCCGACGTTTTGCCCTGCCCCTGCTCACCCTGGCCCTGGCCGCCTGCAGCAGCGATGACAGCACCCGCACCCCGGCCTACCCGGAAACCCAGATCCCGGACGCCGAGCACGTAGCCCCGCTTCGCCCCGGCCTCTACATGAGCGCCCAAGGCTTTGCCAACTGCGGCATCGAGGGCGTTCGTTACGCCTTTCAGGATGCCGAAGGCACCGTGGTGGGCGAGGTGATGACCAGCGACGCCCAGGGCTTCATTGACCTGGCCGCGGCACCCGAAGGTGCCAAGTACGTCAGCTACGCCTACACCCCGGACCCGCAGCTGATCCGCTGGGACAGCAGCACCTTCGAGCTGGCGATGTTCGACGGCGATGAGCAGTCCTACCGTGTTGAGATCGCCAACGTCGAGCCGCAGCATGTGACGCCGTGCAGCGCCATCCAGGGCAAGAGCAAGGTGATCTACCTGCAGGACCAAAGCGAGTGGGCCGATGCCGAGATCCAGGCCGTGGGTGATGGGGTACTGGACTACAACGGTGGCACCCTGGTATTGGCCAACGACACCGAGGTACAGTTGCTGGCGTACCAGAACGGCCAGCTGGTGGGCAGCGAGCAGATCAACAGCGCAGACTACGACGACGGTGACGAACTGCCGGTGACCCTGGCGGATGCCCCCGCGTCTCTGCTGGTGGAAGATCTGATGGAGCAGGAGTGGAGCGAGCAATACCTGGGCTTGCGCAGCTCTCGTGCGCCGATGACTCAGTCTATCCTGGGCCAACTGCAGGATGGCGTGGTCGCCCTGCTGGGCCAGAGCGATGAAGAGTTCAGCCACAGCGCTAGCTTTGAATATAAGCAGGACGATGTACTGAGCCTTCAACGCATCGACGCCCAGGACAACCTGTTGGCCGCTCAGCCGATGGCCTTTGGCCTGGCGACCGACGTGCCCTTTGTCTCCAGCAGCATCGACTTTCCCTTTATGCTCAGCGACACCCTGTGTGATTCCCTGGGCGGCTTGAGCTACAGCGATCTGGTGGCCTTTTTTGACGATTTGCGGGAGAAGTACCCGGCCATCGGCATTCCGGAGTTGCCCAACCTGCCCATCGACCCGGAGTTTATCCCCAACTGTGAACTGAACCAGTTGGCCTATCGCCTGGGCAATGAGAAGGACCTGGAAACCGGCCGCTTCGCCGCCCGCTACAGCGCCACCTACTTTACCGGTGCCAGCACCGAGGACGGCCTGTGCAGCAGCACCGAAAGCGACTGCCGCCTGATCAACCGCAACGTCTACGCCATGGCGGAGCACGAACAGAAAGAGAGCCAAATCTGGCCGCCGGTCATCGGCTACAGCCGCGGCAACTTCTTTGTGCCGGATCTGCCGGTGGAGCTGACCTTCCAGACCATCGGCGGCATGATTGCCCGTCAGGCCTTCGTGGTTAGCGACCAGCAGGGCCCGCAGTTCCTCCACGCCCTGGCCAACGGCGAAGCCGGCCAGCTGGTGGACAACAGTGGCGACCACGAAACGCCGATCCGTAAGGCCCGCCTCAAGCGCATCGGCCAGGCCGACCTGCCGCTGGAGCAGGACCAGTTCGACGCCCGCTACCGCAGCAGCTACCAGGCCGTCGGTAAGGTGAACTAAGGTTCCACCCACGAAAAAGCCCCGCTCTCTAGCAATAGAGGCGGGGCTTTTTGCTGGCCGCTTTATCTTTCCACTACCCGTCAGCCTGTCCAACCTCACCCTGCGATCTCGCAATAGAAGTCAAAGCGAAAAGCTCTGACATTTAAGCTCCCTTAAGCCAGTCGCTACTGCTAAGTGGCTGGCTTATCTGTTTCATCTAGAGGTTACTAAAGTTCCGTATCCAGCCCATTGATTGAGCTGAATTCGCTTGGTAGCTTGGAGTCACTTTCGCTAGGAGAATGAAGTAGACCAATGTGTCGATGACAGCGGGATTCCGCTTAATACCACTGTTATGTGTTCAACTCGAATCAAGGAGGATTCGATGGATAAAGACCAATACGAAGCATGGACGGCTACTCGCTCAAAAGGATGCCTCCGATACTGCGTGATAGATGGACTCTTAACCTGGGGAGTTCCAATGTTCATTGCTATGGCGTTTATGAGCCGACCGTTTTCTGAAGGCTTTCTGTCTAAAGCCGCGATAGTTCATTACATAGTGTGGCCAGTCGCTGGGCTTTTATATGGTTTAATAATGTGGCTCGTAAATGATCGTAAGTACAAAAAGTATTCCGTGGCCAACGAAACAAACACATAGCAATCCCAATCAGAATTGCGCACTCCGTGCAGGGGAGCTCGCTACGATCCGCCCCTTTTAGTGGCATAAAGGCGACTAGTTAGATGAAGGAACCCGGTTGCATCATCATTGCTATAACGACCCTCTTTGGTAGTTTGCATTTCCATGGGGAACATTTTTTTGGTGGATAAAATACAATTATTCCATTATGACGATTTTGTTTTTCTCACTTTTCCTGTAGTGACCGTACTAAAGATATAAGGAAATTAATAAGTATGAAGCTAATTGGCTATGTCTTTCTCACAGCACTTGTTCTCGCAGGTTGTGGAGGTGGCAGCGACTCAGAAAGAACAGATACTCCAACGCCGGATATCCCGGAAGTACCCGAATCTCCGGATGAGGAAAATCCTGAGGAGGATGACTCCGAGGAAGAAACGGATGGAGGTGAAACTCCTGGGGAAGATACCCCTCCAGAGCCAGCAGAGCCTGTTGTGACACTGGATGTTGAGACTCCGACAGTGCAATTGCTAGGCAGTGTGGGCGATGCTTTACCAATTTCTGTTGAGGGGGCATGGTCTGCGACCGATTTGGGGGACCATAGCTTGTATGTTCGTCTAGTCGATGAGGACGGACGCCTTGTTAAAACCGCCATTGCAGAGGTTTCAGAAGTCGACCGATTTACCCTCGAAACCGAGTTGCAGCCGACCTTGGCTGTCGGCACACACACGGGAATGATGACGGTGGACGCATGTAAGGATGAGGCCTGTGAGGGTATCTACTCAGATTCATCGGTTTCCTTGACTCTTCAAGTTGAACTTCAACCTGTTCCTGAATGGCAGACTCACCAAGCAAATGCATCCCACAACGGTTACGTTCCTATTTGGATTAATCACTCGGAGTTCACAAAGTTGTGGGAATGGCAACGCTCTGAGTCTTCTGAGCCTATTGGCGGTATCAATGCACCAGTCGCCGGGAGTGGCCAGGTATACATCTCAACTGACGTCTATAACGGTGATGCTGCTGCCATTGCATTGGATGAATTAACCGGTGAAGAGACTTGGCGGCTGTCATTTGGTAGTATGCCTGCACTTAATCCACCAGCCATCAATAACAGCACGTTATTTGTTTCCACATCGGGACATCAGGATACCAAGGTTTGGGCAATTAGCCGGACCGATGGAAGATTGCAATTTCAGACAAAATTCTCTTCTCAATGGGGCAATTACCTAGCCCCCACAGTCTATGAAGAGCTCGTTTATCAGACTGGAGGCTATTACGGTGGACAGACCTATGCCTTCGATATCAATAATGGTGCAGAACTATGGAGTCAAGGCCCGGGTACTTCCTGGGGAATGGATTCGGCGGCTGTGGATAGCAGGCATGTATACGTTCATAGTGGAAATAAGCTAACCATCTTTGGCAAAGATAATGGTGAATTGATTGGGACCATTGATGATCCGTTCGGGAATAACAATTACGATTACCACGGTTCTCCAGTAATTGGTTCAAACAACAATGTTATTGCCTTCAGCGGCGGGGCCTTTAGCGGTCTAGCAAGCAGTAATGCTGAGCATTTCGATAACCGTGTGATCTCAAATTTTGATATTGAGGAGCAGGCGTACCTTTGGACCAGCCGCTTTACTTACAGGACCTTTTTTGCAGCAGCGAAAGGGGTTATTTATGCAGGAAAGGAAAGTCCAGTAGCTCTGGATGCTATTGATGAGTTGACCGGTGAGGTTCTTTGGAGCTGGGTTTCGCCTTCGACGGAAGACACGTCGTTTCACAGAAATGTTGTTTTGACTGACAACCTCTTGTTTGTCAGCACAAACAAGAATATCTATGCCATTGACTTAGAGACTCAGGAGTCGGTTTGGTCCTATGGTGAGCCCGGTATGATGTCCATTTCAGACAATCGGATCTTGTTCCTGGCGCCAGGGGCGAGGCGAAGCGATGGCAGGCTGGTGGCTTTTGATCTTCGCTCTAAGTAGTGCATGCAGGGCAACCAAGAGCTACCAAGCCGTCGGTAAAGTGAACTAAGGTTTCAGCCACGAAAAAGCCCCGTTCTCTAGCAATAGAGGCGGGGCTTTTTGCTGGCCGCAAAACCGTCTGCCCCCGTCGTCTAGCCTCGCCTACCCTGGCCTACCCAGCCGCAGCTCAGTCCTCTCGAAGCGTTAGCTACAACGAGCCTCAGCGGCTCTCCAACCTCGTAAAAGCCGGTTATTCTCCCTTCAACCCTTGGGTCGACTGTCTCCCTCAACGAACAGTGTCCCATCGTATCCAACTCATTGATTGAGCATGATTCGCTTGTTAGCGTGATGCCACTTTCACCAGGGTTATGAAGTCGCTCTATGTGCCGCTGGAAGCGGACATTCCGCTTAATAACACTGTTTTATTGTTTGAGGGAACATGTCAGCTTTCTTGCTTTCTCAAGTTTTAGTATCAATAGCGATAGTCTTCGATTTACTGTCATTTCAATTGAAAGACAGACGTAAGATTGTTGGCTGCTTGTGTATGGCAGGAGTGCTAATTTCAAGCCACTTCGCTTTGCTTGAGCAGTGGACCGCCGCAGGTTTAATGGCTATCGCGACTGTAAGGTACTTCATCAGCATATTCTCTACGAAAGGGATACTTAAATGGGGGTTTGTTTGTACCTCAATTGGTTTGTCTTTGGTCACTTATTCTGGAATAGCTAGTGTGCTGAGCTGCTTTGGTTCCTGCCTTCAGACTATCGGGGCCTTTCAGGCCAACGATAGGAGGCTAAGAGAGTTTATGCAAGTCGGCACAAGCTTTTGGCTAGTGCACAATTACATAGTCGGCTCACCAACCGCCGTGGTCATGGAGCTCCTGTTTATCCTAAGCAATCTGATTGGATACTTTAGGTATTACGTAAAGTCCAGGGCGACCATCGGATAAAGAACTATGGACCAATCAAGGGTGCTCCCAATGGTCACGGGGCTCACTCTGCTTGCCGCTTGTTGGGGCCCAAAGAGATCTCAAGGAGGAGAGGTTGTTGAGGAAGGTTGTTTCATCGATGCTGAAGCTACTTGAGCTTCACCTCTATGGATTGGGTTATTTGATGGTGGCCCTGCTGTACCTACAGATTGTCGTTGCGCCAGCAGGGATCCTGGTGCTGCTGAGCGCAGTCAGCTTTGCCTTCTTCTCTGTGGAAGTGGCAATCTACATAGTTGGTGCATCCGGTCTCATTGGATTGGGGCTCGGTGTTGTTTGGGCTGAGAGAGTCCGAAGAACACACGGCATTCTGACTTTTCACGCCTATCTGCTCTCCACACCAGAGATTGATGGCTGGCGAGATAGAAACGGAATAGTTGTAAAAAGGTGACTTGAGCCAGTGTTTTATTTCATCGAAAAAGGAGTATTGATGAAGCCTTACAAAAACATAAAATCTGAAAACCTCGGCTTGCTACTATTGCTCGCCAGAGTGACCGCAGTTTTTGGCATCTTCCTCAGTTTTCTAACGCTGATATTATTCATCGTTAATGCGCTGTCTTCCGGCCCCTTGGCCATCACCACGAGCGTTGTTTATATCCCTGTATGCATTACAACGTTGTTTCTTTCAGGCTTGATGGCGGCAACCGTTGCGATTGAAGAGAACTATCGAGTCAGAACCGTGCACCTTGTCAGCCAAGGCAAAACCTAACAAGATGCAGTAGCTAGTAGCTGGGCCATCTGGCCACAATGCGCTGTGACTCAATGGATTATGAGCCAGTAGCAAAGGAACAACTTGGAGGAAAAGACCTTGGTAAAGGATTACGGACCTGAGGAAATCAAAGCCTTCTGCAGTCACTGCAAGAAGATTACCCTGCACCGGTATCAAAGCTTCTCTCAGGCAGGGGCAGAGGAAGCGCCCACCTCCGGGATAAAGGCGCTGTTCACTGGATTGCTTGAGGCGATCACCACGGTCGCGATGGAAGGAGAACCCAACCGGGATTACCAATGTCAGGTGTGTGGGACGAACCTGACGACACCGGATCATTTGGACTGCGCTCCAATTGGCCAAGTGCACCATTCAGATGACACTTCAGGGCATGGGGTTTAACGGATTCAAGCAATGGCAAAGCTACTGGTATACCTAACGGCACTCTTCTTCGTTGTCTACGGCGCGCTGTTTATCGTGCTCCCTGCTGACATGGCGCTATGGGTAACAGGTTCAGCACCTGCGGCCTCCTCCGCCAGCATCGATTTTAGGGCCACCTATGGTGGGGCTCAGTTGGCCATAGGCGTGGTGTTTCTTTTGGTGGTGAAGCTTAGAAACGATGTGGACCTGGCTCTGCTTATTGTCGGCTTGGTCTTGTTGCTGATGGCGCTGGGCCGCACGGTCGGTATCCTGATGGACGGTCAACCCAACGCCCTGATGTGGGTATACCTGATTGCAGAACTGGTCTTCGGGACCTTGGCGCTGTACCTAAGGCCGGCAACTGCCTCAAAGTAAGCAGCGCCGCGAAAAAGAGCCAAGAAACAGAACCCCTAAGCAGAAGTAAAGACAGAAGTACAAAAACAGAGAGAAAGGGTTGGAAGGCAGAGTGAATATCGAAGTATCAGACCAGGACAATCCCGACGTGTTCGAGGCATTGGCAACCGGTGTCCGGGCGTTTAATGCGAAGCACCTGGGCAACGAAAAGTCCCGCCCCCTGTTGGCCTTTGCCAAGGACGAAGCGGGCAAAGTGATTGCCGGGGTAGCTGGACGCACCATCTACAACCAGTTCCTGATTGAGGTGCTGTGGGTCGACGAGAGCACCCGAGGTGAAGGGCTGGGTCGCAAGGTGATGATGCAGGCCGAGAACGAAGCCAAGGCTCGGGGCTGTGTGGCGGCCCAAGTGGACACCTTGGGTTTTCAGGCGCCGGACTTTTACCAGAAGCTGGGCTTTGAGGTGGTTGGCAAGGTAACCGGTATCCCCAACAGTCCAGAGCGTGTTTTCCTGGTAAAGCGCTACGACTCGGTTTAACCAACAGCCCCCAGTTCCTGTCACGGATAGCAACGAGAGTCAGTCGGTGTAGAGAAACGGATTTCAGATGAAGATAAGAAAGGCCAGCAAGGCCGATATCGATGCGCTGTTTGCGCTAAACACGCAGATCAACGATCTGCACCATGAGCGCGCCCCCAACGTGTTTGCCGAATCCTCTGATGCTGGCAGAGACTTTCTTCTCAATGCGCTGGACGACACCGAGCGCCTTTTCCTGGTTGCTACCTTAAGCGACAAGGTGGTCGGCTTCTTGACCGCCAACGTCAGCCAAAACGACACCATCCCTTTCTTTGTCACGGTGCCCATCTGCCGAGTTGGCACCATCGTCATCGACCAAGCGCACCAGTCCTCCGGGATAGGCCAGGCGCTGATGCAGGCATGTCGAGAATGGGCAGAGAGCGCAGGCGCCGCCGAGATGCGGCTGGAGGTGATGGAGTTCAACGCAAAAGCCCAAGCGTTCTACACCAAGCTCGGCTTCACCACCCAGTCACGCACCCTGTCGCAAACGCTCAATGGCTGAGGGTGCCGTCCAATATGGTTCAACCAACGCACGACAGTGCCCCTGCCCCTGCCCCAGCCCCAGCCCCAGCCCCTATCCCTGCAAGAAAGGCCATGACGGTTGAGATTAATCCGGTCTCTGGCGCAGATCTCGACGCCATCCTCGAACTGGGTGAGCGAACCAATGAAGCTCAGGTCATCCCTCATCTGAACGCGGAAGGACAAGACACCATGCGGGCGGCAAGACGCAGTGACATCACATCGATTGCCGATACGCAGACCTACCGCGCCCTGAAAGCCACACTGGGTTCAAAGCTGGTGGGTTACATCGCCTGGCGAGAGGGTAACTACGTGGCGCAGCTCTACGTCTGCCCGCAGCATCAGAGGCTGGGCATTGGCCGACGCTTGATAGAGGCGGTCAAGGCTCAGACAAGCAGCCAAAGCCTCGAATTGAAAGCCTCTGTCAATGCCATTGGGTTTTACCGGCGTTGTGGCTTTATCAAGACCGACGGTGAGCAGGTGGTGAAAGGGATCCGTTACGTACCCATGGTGCTCAAGCTGGAGCCTTGAGCTCCGCCAATAGGACCAAGACAGGGTGCCAAGCCGAATCTACGCCGCACACACGGGAATGTAACAGGGAGATAGGAAAAGAGAGATGGAGATCCGACTGGCCAAACATGGCGACATTGAAGCGATCGTGCCCTTGATGAATCAACTGGGTTACTCCGTTACGGTCGCCTTGATTCAGGAGAAGCTGAGAAGTCTGAGTGACTCCCCCTTCGACCGGGTTTTCGTGGCGGTGTATGACGGTCAGATTGTTGGTGTCGTCTCCTGCCATCTCACCAACCTGCTCCATCAAGCAGGCTACTGTGGCCGAATCACCAGCCTGGTGATTGATGAGAACCACCGAGGGCTGGGCACCGGCAAGGCGCTGCTGCAGGCGGCGGAGTCGTACTTTGTCGAGTCGGGCTGTTATAAGGTGGAAGTCACCAGCAGCGAGCACCGCAATGCAGCCCACGAATTTTACCGTGCCTGTGGCTATCAAGTTCACGGGCTTCGATTTTTAAAGGTCTGGGACACACAGGCCGAGTCTATGCAGGGCATACGATGAAGTTTTGGAAGATTCTGTTCTGGTTCTTGGCTCTATCCACCTTTTTGGAGGTGACTCGGGTCCCTTTCTCGAACTCAGTCAGTCCAGGCGATCTCATCGGCCTGGCACTCAGTGCCCTCATGCTGATCCCTTACTATGGGTTTGCTTACGAGGTAAACATCGGTTGGAAAAGATTGTGGCAAGGGTTCTTTATCTTGTACGCCCCCACAAGCATTGTCCTTAGCGGCATTGCCACTTACCAGGCAGTTCCTTTTCTAATGCGCCAGGCCGACATGCTCAGCTGGCTGTTCTTAGCCTTCAGGATAGTACTGACCTTTGTGCTTCTTTACCCGCCATACCGCTACGCCTTTCATTCAGAGGGCATTTGGTCCAACAACTCCAATAACAGGGATAACCATGTCGATAGAACAAGAACTGTATAACCGCGCTGTTGAGCTGATTAAGCAGCGCTACCCCACCGGCTTTGGTGGTGCCGCCGCCGTACGCACCGAGTCGGGGCGGATCCTCACCAGTGTCGGGCCGGACGTGAAGAATGATGCGCTGTCGCTGTGCATGGAGGTAGGAGCCTACCTGGAGGCCCACAAGCTGGACGAGGCGGTAACCCATTCGCTCTGTCTGTGCCGCGAGGATGAACACGGCAAGTTTCTGATCCTGTCCCCCTGCGGCATCTGCCAGGAGCGGCTGGTGCATTGGGGTGGCGACGTGCAAGCCGCTATCTCTACCCCGGACAACACGCTGGTGTTCAAATCGTTGCGCGAGCTTATGCCGCACCACTGGTCTTTGGTCAACGGCGAAAAGCTCTAGCCTGCTGTAACTAGGCTAAGTCAGATACTCCCTACCCAAGGCCGGAATCACCTTAAGCAGATGTTGGATAACCGGGTTGCCCTCAACCCCGAGATCATAAAACAGCGCCACACTGGCCTGGTATGATCCCGACATCTGCTCCAGCTTTATCTCTTTCAATCGTTCCTGTGCCAAATAGGGCTGTGCATCCTTGCAGTTCAACAGGCTCCATCCTCGCTGCGCCAGCATATCCACCAGCAGATCGATATTGCTGACGATATGCTGGGTACTCGACACATTCAGCGTCTTCAGGCTGGACTGCAACGAGTTCTCCACCACCCACTGCAACTCGCTGGTCAGCTCATTGAGGGAGATGGGCTTGGGTCGGCATAAGTTGGAGCTGGGGTGGGCATAGGGACGAAACTCGGCACTGCCCAAATTGAGCATACCCACCTGCTCCGGGGCGTAGGTGCCACCGGCGGTCATCACAAAAGCCAGTTGGGCCTGGCTTTGCTCCAAAGCCCGGGTGCTCTCATCACGATTCCGGTGCAGAAAATGGGTTCTCAGATAAGGGAATGTCTCGGCGATGGTGCTACCCATTGACGCGATCAGGCCCCGAGGCACCTGGGCGTCGTAACAGATGGTCAATTCTGCCAATTCGCTTTGCTGGATCGACAGCGCCGAATGCATGAACTCAAAGGCGTGTTTGTGCAACAGGCTGGCACGGGGGAAAAGGTAGTGGCCCAGCTCGGTAGGCACGGCCTTCTTTCCCTCAATCTCAAAGACGGAGGCGTTGAGCGTGTCCTCCAACGCCAGTATGTGCTCCCGGACCGTGGTCCGGTCTTTGTTGAGCTGACGTGCGGCGGCGCTGTAGCTGCCCTGTTGATAGACAGCTTGGAAGCAGGTGATTTGTTCGAGGGTAATCATGGGGCCGGGAATAGATGAACGTGATACCCCAGCATAATGCGTGTGAACGATAATTTGTATCCCGTTAGTCTCGCCGGGAACTCTTTTCGTAACCGAGAGATATAACAATGAAACGTTCTTTGATTGCAGCGCTGGTGCTGATGGGTATTGGCTCAGGTTCTGCCTTGGCGGCGATGGACACCATTCCCGCGGCTGCTGAAGCACAGGCCACTAAAGCCAACTGGACCTTGCAGCCGTTCAACAAATGGACCTTCCGCAACGTGGGGATGCACCCAAGCGTGATGGTTCCCCGTGACGGTGACATCGTGGCCATCCCCGAAGCGCTGAACCCAAAGATCGCCGAGCTGGAGTTTGATTACCAAGGTAAGACTTACACCGTAAATGACGCCATGATCGGCGATGACACCGACGGCTACATCGTTATTCACAACGGTAAGATCCTGCACGAAGAGTACTTCGGTGACTTCACTGCAAAAGACCACCACCTATGGGCCTCCAGCACCAAATCTCTGACCGGTCAGGCCCTGGGCCTGCTGGTTGACCAGGGTAAGGTGGACGTGAACGCCAAGGTAGAGAGCTACATCGAAGAGCTCAAGGGCACGCACTTCGGTCAGCGCACGGTGCGCGAAGTGTTGAACATGGTCACCGCTTTGAACTACTCCGAAGACTACGTCAACATGACACCGGGCGAGGTCAGCACCGAGTACTTCCGTCGTCTGGGCTTTATCCCGGCGTTCGATCTGAACGCCATTGACCCGACCAAAGACGACACCCCCCGTGGTCTGTTGGAATTTGCCCCGATGTTCACTCAGAACCCGGACCTGGAGCCGTCCTACAAGTACGAGTACCACTCCCCCAATGTTGACGTGATCGGCTGGATCATCAGCCGTGTTTCCGGCCAGCCGCTGCAGACCTTCATCGCGGAGAACATCTGGAGCAAGCTGGGCACCGAGCACGATGCCTTCATGATGGCGGACATGACCTTTGTCGCCATCGCCACCGGTGGCATGAACACCACCCTGCGTGACTTTGCCCGTGTCGGCATGGCGATGGCCAACAACGGCAAATACAACGGCGAGCAGGTGTTCTCCGAAGCCTGGGTTAAGGACACCTTTGCCCTGACCGAAGAGGAGAAACTGCATACCGCACGCAGTATCTACCGTGACGAGAACGGCCCGGTGTACGACCAGTGGCTGCAAGGCTACAAGAACTACCTCTGGGTACATGACAGCGAAAAAGGCATCGGTACCTTCCGCGGTGTGTTCGGTCAGAACCTCTACATCAATCAGGAGAAGAACCTGGTGATCGCTACCTTTGCTTCGACAGCCAGCGCCTCCAACTCTGCGCGAGTGACCAACCGCCCTCGCATGGCGTCGTTTGAAGCGATTGCTGACAGCCTGAAGTAAACGCCACTCTCATCAGCCAAAGCCGGAGGCCTGCCGCCTCCGGCCCCCTCCTTGAGCCAACAATAAGACATTCACTATGAAAAAAGTGTGTATACCGGCCCTGCTGGCCGCCTTTGCTGTGCCTGCGATTGCTGAAGAGGCGGTGATCGACCCGTCCGATCTGACCCGGGTCTATACCCAAGCCGCGGTGTTCATCACCTCGGATGCCGACATTCGAACCTCCGCCATGTTCACCGGTGCGTGGAGCGAAGAGATACAGTTTGCCGGCTTTGTCGAGGCCAACTGGGGCGATCGTGGTGCTGAGGATGGCGACAGCTTCGGCATCGATTACCGAAGTGCCCGTGCTCAGTACTTTCAGGTCCATGCCATTGGCGAAGGGGACGGGATCTTCCCTCGAGTCGGTGCCAGTGTGGATCTCATCCACCAGGACGTGGTCGGTGGCGATGATGCCTACCTGTTCTCAGTCGGCACCATCGGCCTTCTCAACCCCAAGTACACTAGGGGCAAGGCGATGCTGTTCCCCAACGTGGCCTACGCCACCGGCGAGATTGCCGGTGAGAGCGTGGATGGCTTCATGCTGAACCTGTTTGCCACCATCCCCTTCGGTGACAGCGGTGCCTTTATCCAGGCCTGGCCGGAGTACTTCAGTGTCTCCGGTGACACCATTGAACTGAACTCCACCACCTGGAACTTTATGGTCAACGCCCCGCTGCGCTCCGATCGCACCCACTGGCTGATGACCAAGCTGGAGTACAACAGCACCGATGGGGTGGTCGACGGCATTGCTTTCAAGGGCGATGGCGACCTGAAAGCCGAGATCGGCATGAAGTGGTTCTTCTAGGCTAAACCCACAAAACAAAGGCGCCCCGTTTTAGGGGCGCTTCTTTTTCATTGATTTGCGCTATGCCAAAGCAGCGACTCGCCTAGCTCAGGCGGTGCCCGACGCCGCGCCAGCCGGATGCTTGGCCTGACTCCACTGCTTGGGCGATTGGCCATAGAGGCGCTTAAATTCGCGGCTGAATTGCGACGAGCTGACATAGCCCACCTCCAACGCCGCCAGGTTGACGTTCATGCCACCGGCTATCTTCATCGCCGCGCTGTTCAGCCGCATCGATTTCACAAACTGGATCGGTGACAAGGTGGTGGCCTGCTTGAACTTTCGATGGAACACCGCACGGCTCATCCCCACTTGGGAGGCCAGTTCATCGATGGTGACGGCCTGGTCCAGCCGGGTCGACAGGAAGTTAATTGCCCGGGCAATCTCATTACCCAGCCCATAGGCACGCCGGGCCGACTCCCCGGCAGCGCCCTTAAGCACGGCGTAATAGAACTCGCGCAAGCGCCCCTCACCCAGAACGGCAATATCGGTCGGGTTCTCCCCCACCTTCAGCAGCCGCTCCAGTGCCTCGGTGAAGTCGTTATCCCAGCGGGCCAGGGTCAGCCCCTGGGGCACCGTGCCACTTCTGGGTTTGCGCACGGCCCCCATGGCGTTATCCATCTCGATGGCCAGTTCGGTCATCACCTTGGTATCCAGTGAGATATAAACCCCCAGCAGCGGGTTCTCCGGCGACGCGGCGGGCGTGCCCGCCTCTACCGGCATCGATAGAGTGCAACACAGGTACTGGCTGCTGTCATAGACATAGGAGCGACCATCCAGGATCGCCTCCTTGGTGCCACTGACGATGGCCACCACCGTGGGTTCGTAGATGGCAGGGGCGCAGCGGTGCGGCTCGGTCACCCGGAAGAGTTTGACCCCGCTTATCCCGGTTTCGATTAGGCCGTCTTCGCTGACTCGGCCTTCAATCAGCTGTTTTAAGTACTCTCTGTTCATAGGCTCACGCTAGCACTGCACCTCGCCCCTCTCAACGCAGTGAGACAAATAGGCAAGTAATAGCGATTAACGCGCCTATTTTTTAACCCGCCCGATAGTTATCGTAGTTCCCGTCCGAAACGGCGTTCGGCCAACAGACACCCGCCACGGAGCAATCGAAGGTCAACACCTTCAACCAGGCATTTCCATTTCGCACCTAAAGATGAGGCATTCATATCATGGCGACTCACTCTCAATTTGGCCCTAAGGGCTGGACTCCGGCGCAACTGGGCTCCCTGGCTGGCAAAACCTACCTGATCACCGGCGCCAACGCCGGGGCCGGCTTTGAAGCCACCCGGTTGCTGCTCTCCAAAGGGGCCAAGGTGGTGATGCTCAATCGCAATGCCGATAAGTCTGCCGCTGCCATCGCCACCTTGCAGCAGGAGTTTGGTGTGAATGCCGCGGTGACCTTCATCCAGATGGATCTGGCGGTGCTGGATTCGGTGCGCAATGCCGCTGCTAAGGTGCTGGACAAGGTGCCGCAAATCGATGCGCTGATCTGCAACGCCGCCATCGCCCAGGTGGCCAAGCAGGAGATCACCGTCGATGGCTTTGAGAGTCAGCTGGGGGTGAATCACATGGGCCATTTCCTGCTCTGTGGCCTGCTGTTTGACCGCATCGATGCCTCCAAGGGCCGCATCGTGGTGGTGGGCAGCAACGCCTACAAGATGGGCCTGAAGCGGATCCAGTTTGACGATCTGAACTTCGATAACAAGTACACCGCCTGGAACTCCTACGCCCAGAGCAAGCTGGCGCAGATGATGTTTGCCTACGAACTGCAACGCCGGGTTCAGACCGCAGGGAAGTCGGTGCAGGTGCAGGTTTGCCACCCCGGCGCTTCCCGCACCAACCTGCTGCAGGATACCGCCAGTCCCTTTAACAAGGCGCTGTGGGCGGTGATGTCCCGCATCATTGCCCAACCCGCCGAGCGCGGTGCCTGGCCGGAGGTGATGTGTGCCACCCAGGAGGAGCTGGAAGTGGAACGAAACTACGGCCCGACCAAGCGCGCACAAACCGTCGGCCCGGTGGGGGAGTGTCCGCTGGATGAGGTGGCGCTGAACAGGGAGATGGCAGATCGCCTCTGGGCCCTGTCAGAGCAGAAAACCGGGCTGAGCTGGTCTGTCTAAATCAGCACAACGGTTTTGATGACCGGGGCTCGTCAAGGCAACTCCCGACCAGCCTTCCTAAAGTAAAAAGGCGGGAGCTTGTGCTCCCGCCTTTGTCATTTCAAAAGAGCGTTAGACTCCATCAGCTGTTTTGTAATCCCCACTCTTTGACTAGCGCGATAAATCGCAGCTCAATCCCTTTGCATCACACGTGACAAGCATCACGCTGGCAATCAACCGGGTACCTATCACTTCGCCGCCAATCTACAATTCCGGGCTAGATCAGGCGCTAAGCTAGCTCCTGATGCCGACGGTAAACCTCGCAAGCTTTTACCCTTGGCTGAGACCACCATTTCATTGAGACCCCTTGTCGTGCGCAACCTAACCCTGTTCTTGGCCATCCTGATATTTAACACGGCATTTTATCTGCTAATGCACCAGGGAAGCGCACAAACGCTGGAGAATGCCCGGGCTGAATTTGGCCAGCTGCACGGCAAGGCCGATGCGACTGGCACATTCTGGCTGAAGCACGATGAGTCGGACCCCGACAAAAACATACGGATGTTCCACGACTTCCTAGAACAAAAGGAAAAGGAGCAGCTCAAGAGCAAGGCCGCCACTGGCGTTACCATGCTCATCGCCTCCATCGTTTTTGCTGTTTTCTTCAGGCTTGATGGACTGCTGGCGCTGGGCCTTTACCTGCAACCCCTACTGACCTTTTTGTACTCGGAGTCATGGCTTGCCTTGTTAATCAGTGCCTCCGCCTTGGCGCTCTACTACAGATTCAAACAAGCGCACTGACTACAGCTCTGATTTGAAGTTCAGGGTACGGAAGAACCAGTCCGGCAACGCGTGGAAGGCATTGGTATTGGGGTTGTGCTTCACCCGCTGCTCCCCTTTCTGCCAACGCACCTTGCCCTTGTCGTTGAGGGTGGCGTGCCAGTAGTTGTGGCGCTGGCTCTCCAGCAGATAATCCTCCAGCACCTGGGCAAACTCCGGGCTGTCGATCATCAAGCCCAGCTCCAGATTGAGGTGGTCTGAGCGCGGATCGAAGTTGGACGATCCGACGTAACTCATCTGGCCATCCAGCACCATCGCCTTGTTGTGATAGAAGGTGTTGCTGCTGACGGCATAGTCCGAATGTTCCGCCTGGTTGTCGTACTCGTAGATCTCCAGTCCCATCTCCAGCAGCGGCTTGCGGTACTTGTTGTAGTAGGCACCCACAAAGGCCGAATCGTTGGACGCCAACGAATTGGTCAGCAGGGTGACGCTGGCATCGCGCTCGATAAAGTTCACCACGCCCTCGAACTCATCGTGGGTGGGCAACATGTAGGGGGTCGACACCAAAGCATGCTTGGCCGGCCGGTCCTGCAGGATCAGGAAGCGCTCCACTCGATCACGGAAATAGGGCTGTGCGTCCTCCACCTTGCGCAGGTCATCGAAGATCGGGGTCACTGACGCCTCGACAAACTCCGGTGCCGCCAGGTCTGTCACACTGGCTTCAATGGTGGCCGCCAGCTCTGGCTTGGCCTGCTTTAATGCCTCGAACTCGGTGCGGAACTGGTCATCCTTCGGCTCTACCGACATCACTTCCGCCACTGGGCGGGAGTGAGGGTGATGCCACACCTGGGTGAAGTTGGCGTCAAACTGGGCCTGGGCTGGCCCCTTCACCATGGTATCCAGGTCAAAGAAGTTGGCGGCCTCGCTGTAACCGAAGTAATCGTCACCGATGTTGCGGCCACCGACCATAAAGCCGTTGTCGTCTACCCGGAAATACTTCTGGTGCAGGCGATGGTTCAGGGTCTTCTTGTTGCGCTGAAAATCGAAGGCGCGGGCCATCCAGCCCCCCTTGCGGGCATGGAAAGGGTTAAAGATGCGGATCTCGATGTTGGCATGGCGATCCAGTTCCACCAGCCAGGGGTCCTCGAACTCCAGCAGGTCATCCAGCAGCACCCGCACCGAGACGCCCCGCTCCGCCGCCAGCAACAGCTCGTGGTAGAGGTAGGCGCCGGTCAGGTCCTTGTTCCAGGTGAAATAGATAAGGTCGACGTGCTGCTCAGCCTCACGCACCGCCTGGATGCGATGGGCCAGGGCCTCACCAGCGGTGGGCACCAGGTACACCTCACCGGCCACCGTCTGTGGCTGCCACAGCGGGTCCAGATCGGCCACTCGGTCTGGCAGCATGGAGCCACAGCCTGAGAGTACGCCCAGCAGCAACATCACCAGGCCAAGTCGTCGCGTTTTCCCGCTCATCTTTCCACTCCGGTTACGAAAAAAACGCGATTCTAGCAGCCTCTCGAAGGCAACGCGGCGCGCTTATGATGGACGTAATCCGTCAGATAAAGGGGGGCTCGGCAGCGGGCAGGTTTGATGGCGTCTCACCATGTTGAAGCGGGAAGGTGATGGATAGCCGCAGCATTGGCTGGGAAGAGGCTCGAGCAGTGCCATCGTAGGATAGCGTCCGTCAAAAGGGATTAACGGATCCTCCCCTGCCCCGGTATCGTTTGCGGCGTTGACCGGCGGCAACGACACCCTTTGGGAGTGCATTGTCTTTAGGGTGCGCCGATCAATTCAATGGCTTTGGAGTTAAACGCCATTGGCATCATAGACCTAATCACTTCGGGGCAAAGGATACGAAGTGGGCCTCTGGCCTCTTCTATGCCCTACTTTTTCTTTCTGTCGACTCCGACACCTTCCTTTCTGCTTTAGTTCTCTTATTTAATTACTTTCGCTCTTTGCTTCGTCTCTCTGCTTTACCTATTTACTTTCCCCCTTTGCCTTGCTTATTTGTTCTACCCTTTTGCTTCATCTCTTTGAACCTGACCTCTTAGAGGGTCCCGTTCCTTCTGCACTAATCTCAGCTTCTAATCTTAGCTACCAATCTCAGGTGCTAATGCCAAGTGCTAGCCGCCTATTCCTTCTTCTCTCACTGAGCCATCAAATAGCGCCTCGATCAGCCTGATTTCGTCAGAGTTGTATTAGCAACACACAGAAAACGTCTTTTTTCATTTTTTTGCTATCCCATCCTCCACCAGCGGCCGACGAACCACCACTGAGAAAACACACAATTTAAGTTACAAAACAGCCAGATAGGTGCAAGACATCTCCATAGCCCATGGTGAGGTGAGGACAAACCGACCAGATGTGAGGGTTTGGTCCGTCATCTTGAATTATTGCTTGCTCAGCTGCGGCCGTAGAGTACGCACTCAGAAAGCGACGGGGCGCCGAATACCGGTAGTCAATTTGTCCACCTTATTGGTGATAAGTCCCAGCTGTTCTGACTCGGCATGGATGAATGAGCCTGGCGGCTCAATCTAACGCCACAGAGTTTCTCATTGACTGGACGCAGATAACGCAAACTCCAACGGCGTACAGAGAGCGCCATGCAGAGTTATTACCGAATCACCTACAACAAGTCATTGCCATGAGTCTTTTAGAAAGCATATTTACCTCGTCACCCTTCGTGGCGCTCTTTATTACCCTTGCCCTGGGTTACCTGGTGGGCAAGATCACCATCGGGCGATTCGTCCTGGGTGGTGTCGCCGGTACCCTGCTGGTGGGCGTGATGATTGGTCAGTTCGGCGTTGAGATCGACGCCGGTGTGAAGAGCATCTTCTTCGCCCTGTTCATCTACGCGGTCGGTTTTGCCGGGGGCCCCCAGTTCTTCTCCGCCCTCAACCGCCGCACCATCAACGTGCTGCTGTCCGCCGTGGCCGTTACCGTGTTTGGCCTGCTGACCGTACTGGCCTTTGCCTACTGGTTCGAGCTGGATCGGGGTACCGCCGCGGGCCTGGCCGCCGGTGGTCTGACCCAGTCCGCCATCATCGGTACCGCCGGCGACGCCATTGGCAAGCTGGGTGGCGTGACCGAGGAAGCCAAGCACCTGATGCAGACCAACGTGGCTGTGGGCTACGCGGTGACCTACATCTTCGGCTCCCTGGGCCCGATCCTGATGGTTTCCATCATCCCCGCCATGATGGGCTGGGATCTGCGCAAAGAAGCGCTGAAGTTGGCCGAAGCCAACAGCGACGGCAAGCCGGAGCTGAACGAAGGTGAGTTCAATGCCCTGACTCAGCTGGCTGCCCGTGCCTACCAGGTCAATGCTGACAGCGCCGTGCTGGGCCACAGCCTGGCCGAGGTAAACCAGGCCCTGATCGACCTCTCCATCCAGCTGATTGAGCGCGATGGCCAGGCATTGGAGCGCGATGACGAAGCCAAGATCACCATCCAGGCTGGCGACATCCTGGTGGTCACCGGTCGCCGCAAAGCGGTTCAGCGCTACCAGGTCTACCTGGGCGAGGAAGTGGAAGTGGCTGATGACATGGTGCTGGTGGAGGAGAGCCGCAAGGTGATCGCCAACCAACCGCACCTGATCGGTAAGACCCTGGCGCAGATCTCTGCCCAGACCAACCGTGACATGACCCGCGGTGTCTACCTGACCGACTTTATCCGCGGCGGTAAGTCCATCGAGATCACCCCGGATCTGGTGGTACGCAAGAACGACATGATGCAGTTCGCCGGTTCGCCGAAGGACATCAACCGCATCGAAAACAATGTCGGTCGCCGTCTGGGCAGCAGCACCGCCACCGATTTCATCTTCTTCGGTGCCGGTATGGCCCTGGGCCTGGTGTTTGGCCTGATCAACTTCAAGATCGCCGGTATCCCGGTGACCATCGGCTCCGGTGCCGGCTGTCTGGCCTCCGGTCTTCTGATGGGCTGGCTGCGCAGCCGTAACCCGAACGTGGCGGCCTTCCCGGTGGGTGCCTCCAACTTTATCCGTGACCTGGGTCTGGCAGTGTTCGTCGGCATCGTTGGCCTGCAGGCCGGTCCTGGCGCCATCGCCGCCATCCAGGAGCATGGCCTGAGCCTGCTGCTGATGGGTGTTGGGGTCACCATGATCCCGCAGTTCCTAGGCTTCTTCTTCTCCTACTACGTGCTGAGAATCAAGAACCCGGTGGAAGCGATGGGCTGTCTGATTGGTGCTCGCAGTGCCAACCCGGGTTTCGCTGCCCTGCTGGAGAAAACCGGGAACTCCACCCCGACCTTCAGCTTCACCGTGACCTATGCCGTTGCCAACGTGCTGCTGACCCTCTGGGGCCCGATCATCGTCGGCATCATCACCCTGAACGTGGCCATCTAACGCGGCCAGCGACAACCTGAAACGAATTTACCTAACCGGGTCGTGCCCCCAACGCCGCTGTCAGCGCAGCGAGCGCCGGGCCGGCACGACCCGAGCACACTGAATTTTATTGAGATCCAAAGGAAACTATCATGCAAAACATCGACTTCGCCCAGCTCGCCGATCTGAGCCCGTTTGAACTGAAAGACACCCTGATTGAGCTGGCCCAGGCCAAACCGGACCGCCCGCTGCTGGACGCCGGCCGTGGTAACCCCAACTTCCTGGCCGTGAACCCCCGCCGCGCCTTCCTGCGCCTGGGTGACTTCTCCATGCAGGAAGCCGAGCGTGCCTACGCCTACCTGGATGCCGGCTTCGGTGGCATTCCGGATACCGACGGCATCGTTGGCCGCTTCGACACCTTCGTTCAGGAGTCTGGCCAGCAGCCGGGCGTGCAGTTCCTGCAAAAAGCAGTGAGCTACGCCAAGGATCGTCTGGGCATCGAGAAAGCCGATTTCCTCAGCGAACTGGTTAACGCCTTCCTGGGCTGTAACTACCCGGTACCGCCGCGCATGCTGACTCACATGGAATCCGTAGTGAAGGCCTACCTGGCGGAAGAGATGTACGGCGACATGCCGATCGCTCATGACTTTGACGTGTTCGCCACCGAAGGCGGCACCGCGTCCATGACCTACTCCTTCCAGACCATGTTTAAGAACGGCCTGCTGAAAAAAGGTGACAAGATCGCGCTGATCACCCCGATCTTCACCCCATACCTGGAGATCCCCGGCCTGTCCGAGTTCGAACTGGAGATCGTAGAGCTGCGCCTGGACGAAGAGACCTGGCAGCTGCCCCAGTCCGAGATCAACAAGCTGGCTGACACCGACATCAAGCTGCTGTGCGTCGTGAACCCGGCCAACCCGGCTTCCGTGAAGATGTCTGACGAGTGCCTTGATGCCCTGGCAGAGCTGGTAAACACCCAGCGTCAGGACCTGTTCATCATCACCGACGATGTGTACGGCACCTTTGCGGACAACTTCGTGTCTCTGTTCGCCAAACTGCCCTACAACACCCTGTGTGTGTACTCCTTCTCCAAGTACTTTGGTGCCACCGGCTGGCGTCTGGGCAGCATCGCCATCCAGCACAACAACGTGTTCGATGATGCCATCCAAGCGATGAACGAGGAGCAACAGCAGCGTCTGGACGAGCGTTACAAGACCCTGACCGAGAACCCGCGTGAGATCCGCTTCATCGATCGCATCGTGGCAGAGAGCCGCAGCGTGGCCCTGAACCACACCGCTGGCCTGTCCCTGCCGCAGCAGGTACAGATGGGCCTGTTCGCCCTGTCCTGCCTGATGGACACCCAAGGTGAGTACAAGGCGGCCTGTAAGCGCATCATCCGTGAGCGCCACAACACCCTGTACAAGAACCTGGGTGTGGCCCTGGAGCACGACGCCAACCGCGTTGACTACTACACCCTGCTGGAGCTGGATGTACTGGGTCGCAAGCTGTACGGTCAGGCCTTCGTTGACTGGTTCAAAGACGCCAACAAGGGCAAGGACTTCCTGTTCCGCCTGGCCGCCAACACCGGTGTAGTACTGCTGCCGGGCAAAGGCTTTGACGTGGTTCACGGCTCCGTGCGCGTCTCCCTGGCCAACCTGACTCACTACGAGTACGCCCTGATCGGCCGCGAAACCCGCAAGATGCTGGATGGCTACTTCGCCGAGTTCCAAGCCGCTCAGTAAGCCAGACTGACGCCCCAAAAAAGGCCCCGAACATTGGTTCGGGGCCTTTTTGTATCTATGGAGCTATCAGGGGCCGTACTGGATCTCGACGAAGGTGATGGGCCCGGTCACCTTGGCATCCGACACACTGCGCACCTCGAAGCGATTAGCGCCCTCGGCCAGGTGCCACAGGTACTCCTGCCCCTCCACCGTGCGCCAGCGCTGGCCGTTCTCCCGCACCTGGTAATGGCTGAAGCTGTCCATGCTGCTTAAGAACCGCATCGACACCTGGCCGATGGCGGCAAAGTGGCTCATGTTTTCGAGGTACTGCTCATTGGTGGTGATTTTAAGCTTCTCAATCAGCCCCATAAAGTTCCCCTCCGCCTCCGCATTGGGCAGCGCCGTCATCGCCACCTGAGTGCGATTGATCTGGGGATAGGCGACCTCCGATGAGCGGGTGAACAGGCGCTTGTGCTCCGTGCCCATCCCCTGGAAGGTGATAGCCGGCAGCTGCGCCTCCATCATCAACACCACAGACTGCTCCTCACCATGCAGGTAGCGGCGGGAGATGTGGTAACCCAGGTAGCGTCCCAGGAAGTCCCGGTACTCCTCCAACTGCTCCGGCTGGAAGTTGTTGGCCGCGGCAAAGCGTGGGGTCACCACCAGCTCAATATCCTCAAACTGGCCCGCCTGTTTCAGCAGGAAGATCTCGTGGATGTTGAGCAGTTCGCCATCATGCTGAGCGTAGATGCTGAACTGGGGGTCAAAGAACACCCATTTGCCCAAGCTGTTGGACCAGGCCTCGGTGGCCACATGGCCCAAGCCAACGCCGCCGTAGGCCACGTCCACGGTTTGCAGGCCAATCGAGCGGGTATGGTGGCCCATGGCCGCCAAGATATCGGCCATTACCTGGCCATACTCAACACAACGGTATTGCTCGCCATCCTGGTGCACCTTTTTGAGGATCTCCAGCGAACTCATGCCCGCCGGCGGTTGATTCATACCATCGTGCTGCCACTGGCTGGCTACCCAGTCCATCACCTCGATGAACAGCTCGGGGTCCTGCTTGCCCTGAAACTGCACCCGCTCAAACACGTAGCCCACCAGGGCATCGTCATCCTGGGTCTTCAACTCATCCGGGTGAGACACGTAACCGCTTTGATAGTTGTTGGTGTCGGTGATCTGCACCTTCATCAGCGGCTCGGCGGCCCCTTGGGCAGGCCCTGCTAGAACACCCATCAGGCCTGCCAAACACACCAGGCCCACCGGGGCCATTGCACTAATCCGTTTCGGCTTCATCGCTACCTCCTTGTTGCTTGTCAGCATCCGCGGCGACTCCTTCGCCTGCTTAATCGTTGCCCATAGTTAAACTAAATTCCTGCAAATGCAATCACTTAGCCTTTATTAGGCCCTCGGCAATGGCATGGGCGTGCAAACTGGCCACGTCACCGCGCACCAGGATGGGGATCACCTCCTGCACCTGCTCCGGCGACCAGTCCCACCAGGCCAGCTCCGCCAGCAGCAACTGCTCCTCCTCGCTGAAGCGCAGCTTCACCACCTTGGCCGGATTGCCCACAGCGATGCTGTAGGGGGGGATATCCCGGTCTACCACCGACTGGCTGCCGATGATGGCGCCATCACCGATGGTGACTCCGGGCTTCACCGTGACGCCGTAGCCCAGCCAGACATCGTTACCCACCACGATGTCCCGGTACTGCTTGAACGGGTACTTCTCCAGCGGCAGCGCCTGGGCCCATTCACCACCGAATACCGCAAAGGGGAAGGTGCTGACACCCCGGGTGGCGTGATTAGCATCCGCCATGATGAAGCGGGTGCCATGGGCGATGGCGCAGTACTTGCCGATACGCAGCTTCGTGCCAGAGAAGCCGTAGTTGTAGAGGACGTTATCGCTGAGAAAGCGGGTGGGGTCGTCGAAGTCGCTGTAGTAGCTGAACTCCCCTACCTCGACGTTGCTCATCTCACTGGCTGCCACCAGGGGCTTGAGCAGCACGGTGTTGGTGAACCCTTCGATGGGGTACAGCGTGTTGGCATCCATCCGAAACCTCTTTGATAATGAAAACAGAGGGATAGTACCAGTCTCACACTAAATAGTGTGGCTTAGGCCGGAACGGTGCGACAGAGGTATCGCCCCTGGCCGCATTCAGCCTCAATGGGTTAACGTACTATAGCCAGCATCAGCACAGGGAGCGCATCCAGGGCCATGAACATCGACCACCTCCGGCTGTTTGTCCGCGTCGCCAGCACTTGCAACATCAGCCAAGCCGGTCAAGAGCTGGGCCTCTCACCGGCGGTGGCCAGTGCCCACATAAACAAGCTGGAGGCACAACTGGGCACCCGGCTGGTGCACCGAACCACCCGCAAGGTCTCACTCACCGAAGAGGGTCACGCCTTCCTGCCCCACGCCAATGCGGTGCTGGCCAGCATCGAGGTGGCCCGTGCCTCGGTGGGACGGGAGAAGGGCTCCCCCAGCGGCACCTTGCGCCTCACCGCCCCCGCCTCCTTTGGTCGCTTGCACCTGGTACCGGCGTTAGAAGGCTTCCTCTCCCGCTACCCAGATCTCAGTGTCGATCTGCGCTTCAGCGATGCCATCGTCGATCTGGTGGAGGGCGGCTTCGATATCGCCATTCGCGACGCCCACCTGAAAGAATCCAGCCTGATCGCCCGCAAGCTGGCAACTGATCGCCGCCTGGTTTGTGCCGCGCCCAGCTACCTTGAGCGCCATGGCGAGCCGACCTCCCCGGAGCAGCTGCAGCAGCACCAGTGCATCGATTTGGTGGGGTTGGAGAACTGGAGCTTTGATACGCCGGAGGGACCACTCACCGTCCGTACCGGCGGACGGATCCGCACCGACAACGGCGATGCCATGCGCGATGCCTGCGTGGCGGGCCTGGGCATCGCCATCAACTCCAGCTGGAGCGTCTACGAACACCTCAAACGCGGCCAGCTGGTGCCCATCCTCAGCGACTACCCGCTGATCTCTGACAGCGCCATCTGGGCGGTGTACCCCAGCTCCCAGTTAGTGGCCCCGCGGGTGCGCGCCTTCATCGACTACTACAGCGACTACCTGGGTGCCCCACCCTATTGGGAGCAAACCGAATAACCGGCAACGCCCCTTGCTCCTACAAAGGTGACCCAACGACAGCGTTGATAAGGTGCGGCACGGTTGTTAGCGTGGACAGTAAATGACCGGCAGGTTTTATCAGGCCCCCCAAGCGATGAGCTTGCGCTCAAGCAGGGATGAGGTCGCGCTCAAACAGTGGGGAACGAAGGGATGTCCGCCTGTGGCTTGCGCTATCACCCAGGCTGACGACGTCACCAGGGATCAAACAAGGGAGACATGGACGACGATGGACTTTACCGAAGCGACCGTTAAGGTGAACGGGGTCGAGATTGCTTACCAACTTCATGGTGAATCGAACCGGCCAACCCTGCTGTTGATCCATGGCCTGAGCGTGCCGCTAACCGGTTGGCCAACAGAGATGGTGCAATCCTTTATTGCGCTGGGCTATCAGGTGTTGTTGCTGGATAACCGCGATATCGGCCGCTCTGGCCCACTCAACATCAAGACACCAAACCTTGCCTGGGCACTGCTAAAGCGCAAGCTGGGCTTCAAGTCGAGGGCACCATATCGTCTTGAAGATATGATGGCCGACACCGTGGCACTGCTGGATGCGCTGCGCTTGGACAAGGTCCATGTTGTGGGTGCTTCCATGGGCGGTATGATCGCCCAGCTTATGGCCATTCATCACCCTGAACGGTTGCTCACATTAACGTCCATCATGTCGACCACTGGCTACCGCGCCCTGCCGCCCATCAATACAGAGGTCAAAAGGGCCATTTTCACCAAACCCGCCAGCCCCACCTATGAAGGCCGGTTCGCCTACCACATCAACCTATGGCGAACGATTGGAAGTCCGGCCTACCCGGTGGACACGGCAGAGCTGGAAAACCGAGTCGCGGCGATGATGGCACGGGGCATGACATCGAAGGGCACCCTGCGACAGATGTTTGCCGTGATCTTTGCTGCCGATCGCACCGAACAGCTGGAACAGGTCACCACCCCCACCCTGGTGCTTCACGGCGAAAGCGACGGCCTGGTGAACTGTGATGGCGGGCGAGAGACGGCGAAGGCAATACCCAATGCCAAGTTAAAAACCTATCCCGGCATGGGGCACGATTTTCCGCCCCAGTTACTGCCGGCTATCGTGGGTGACATCGCCGCTCACTGCCAGCTAAACCAACACCTTAGCTAAGTGCAGTCAGCCTTATAAGACGGATTCAAAGCGACGTCAGACCCAGGGACTGTCGATTTCACTCAGGCCAGCTATCTTGGCTCTTTCGTCCTGGGCGCCGATGGTACAATCAGTGCTCGTCGGTACGCCACTTGATGAGAGCCCCATGCCGAACACGCCAAAAACCTTCTACGAGCTCGAACTCGATCGGCTGAATGCTGACAGCCCCTTTCGGCCCCAACAGTATGTACAGATCCGGCAGTCCAAGGCCTTCATGGAGAAGTACCATGCGGACAGGGTTGAGCTGAACGACCTGGCAGCGGCGGCCTTCATGTCGCGATTCCATTACGTTCGGACCTTTCAGCGGATGTACGGTGTAACCCCAAGGCAGTATCTGCGCGACCTGCGCATCGCCAAGGCCAAACGGCTGCTGAGCGAGGGGATGGCCGTCACCCAGGTCTGTCTGGAGGTGGGCTACGAGAGCCTGCCCACCTTCTCCTCCGTCTTTAAGAAGTGCACCGGCAGTACGCCCAAAGCCTACCAGCTGATCCACAAAGGCAATCGGGAATAAGTCTCTGGGTCGAGCCGCGGCTAACCTTACAGCGTTGTTAAACCCATAGAGACTTTTAAAGCGATGATCAGAATCTCCGTAGCCAGTGTGCCGGTTGACGACCAAGAGAAGGCGCTGGATTTCTACACTCAAAAACTGGGCTTTATTAAGAAAGCGGATGTGCCCCTGGGCGAGCACCGCTGGCTCACCCTGGTCTCCCCCCAGGAACAATCCGGGGTCGAGCTGCTGCTGGAGCCGATGGCGTTTGAGCCGGCCCGGCTGTACCAACAATCACTCAAGGAAGCCGGGATCCCCTGGACCTCCTTTGCGGTGGATGACCTTGAGGGCGAGTACCAACGATTAACTGAGCTGGGCGTGGCATTCTCCATTGCGCCCCGGGAGGCCGGCACCGTCAAGATTGCGGTACTGGACGACACCTGCGGTAATCACATCCAGCTGATGCAGCCGTTATAGAGCGCTTGCCGTTTTGGACAGAGAGCCGGACACAACGCCGCTCTCACCTATCAGAAAGGGGCCGGAAGGCCCCTCTTGTTTGCTCCTAAGACAAGCCCAGTCAATCTACGCACCCAGGCTTCAGCTCTGCGCCGCCTTGATTGAGAACACCTTGGCGTAAAACTCGATGATCAGCAGCGATAAACACAACACCACCAGCAGGTTTAGCGGGCTGAGTATGTTGTAGCTCGGCACCGGTTCCACCGCGCTGGAGGGCACGTTCACCAGCACGTTGCCCGCCAGCGCCTTAAGCGCCCCAACCTTAAGAAAGTCGCACATGCCAAACAGGAACACGGCGTTGACGAAGTAGAGTGCCAATATCTGCCAGGCCTCGGTCATGGCCGGCATGATAAAGACAAACTGAAGTATCAACACTGCCGCGATGCCCACGTAGATCAGCATGATGTACTTCACCGCCTTACCTGGGATCGCCATCACGTTGGCCGCAAAGATCCCCGCGAAGGTTGGAAACAGCACCCCCATAGGCACCGGCATAATGATCCACAACACAAAGGTGGTCAGCATCACGCAGGCGGCAAGGTTGGCAAAGTAGAGCCGCTTCTCCTTGGGCAACAGCATCGCCGGCAGGGCCGCAAGCTTGGCGTCCTTCGACTTGGTGATATCCGTTTCACCCCGGCTTTCAACAAAGCGGGCCAACTCCTCCAGCAGTTCATCCAGCACGCCCAGGTAAAAGCTATTCACCATGCTGCCATGTCGGCTGGCTTCCTGATCGGCGATCTTAATGGCGTCATCAATCAGCGCCGTTAACGAGTGCAGCTTCTTCCTATGTTGAAACAGGTACTCATTGGGCTCCACCGGCAGTGACAGCAACTCCTTGAGGCTGTCCGCGCTCTTTTTCACGCGGCTCAGTAGCTTGGCTATCTCATCGCTGTCGTGTTCCCCTTTTTTCAGCAAGGCCGACAGCGATTGCAGATCATTGAGCTCAGACTGAAGCTTGGAAAAATAGGCCTCGTCGGTGAGGCTTGGCCACACCAGTCGATACACCACGGAAAACACCACCACACCCAAAACGGTTTCCTCCATCCTGATGATGGCAGTGGAGATCACCGACACACTGTCTGCCGAAATAGAGCTGCCGATAATCACACACACCGTAATGGCAAGGTTAGAGGTGTAGGCCCATCGACGGTGGGACTGGAAATAAACACAGACCCACATAAAGGCCGTCATCGATGCGATAAACAGCGCCCTTTGCTGGACAAACAGGCCAATCATCAAGAAGGCCACGGCAGTGCCAATTACGGTGCCAAGGAGGCGGTCATGCCCCTTCTTTGCCGAGTAGCCGTAAGTATCCAACACGGCCAGGACGGTGACGGTCAGCATCGACCAGGAGGTCTTTGACCAGCCCAGCCACATGGAGAGCATCATGGTGATGATCAGGGCCAGGCCGTACTTTATCGCCCCCTTCATAGAGTGATTCAACATGATTCATTCCACCGTCATCAGTCCGCCAGGATCTGCACCGAGGCGGTGGTACCGACCCGCAGTTGCAGGTTATCCGGGGCGCTATCCAGCTTGATCTTCACCGGTAGACGCTGGGCCAGGCGGATCCACTGGAAGTTCGGGTTCACGTTGGGCAACAGGGCGTTGCCGGTGCTGCCGTCGGTCTTGGAGATGCCAAAACCGATGCTCTCAATGGTGCCGTCGAAGGGCTGAGTGCTGTTGGAAAGCAGGGTCACGCGGGCACGCTGATTGAGCTGCACGCCGTCGAGATCGGTCTCTTTAAAGAAGCCTTCCACCCAGAAGCTGTGCTCGTCGATCAGGGCGACCACCGGCGAGTTAGCCACCACCTGCGACCCGACCCGATGGTTAAGGTTGGTGATAAAGCCATCCACCGGAGACTTGACGTCGGTGTACTCCAGCAACAGCTCGGCTTCGTGGGTCTGGGCCCGGGCGGCCTCGAGGTTGGCCTCGGCGGTTTCCACCGCAATCTGGTAGTTGTCCAGGGTCAACACCGGCACTGAACCCGGTGCGCGCTGCTCCAACTGCACCGCTCGGTTCTGCTCGTTCTTGGCTTTCTTCACCAAGGCCTCAAACTGCAGCTCCGCCGCTTTGGCACTGGCCAGCTCAGCCTTGTACTGGCTGTCGTCCACCTTAAACAGAAGGTCGCCTGCTTCCACATGTTGGTTATCGCGAATATTGAGCTGAACGATCTGGCCGGTGACGCGCGGCGTCACCTCAACGATATGAGCACGTACCTGCCCATCCCGCGTCCACGGGTTTTGCACGCTGTGGTGGTAGTAGGAATAGGAGCCACCGGCGGCTGCCAATACCAGGACGGCAGTCGTAATAAATTTGCGAAACATAAAAGGCCTCATACAAAGGGAATAAATAAGCCAATGATTAAAGTGACGAGCACGAACAGGCTCATCTCTGCAATCTCGGGATAAGCCACGTACTTGTAGCCATCGAGCTTCGCAATCAGCGCTGTCATAAGGTGAGTGGCGATATAGGCAAGCGAGATCACCAGTAGGAAAGGGGGAATGTATATCTCCCCAATCGTTATTTCATACGGCATAGCGAATCCTCATCAAAGTTGCGGCTATTTAACCTGAGATTGAAAAATGCACACACTCATGATGTGAGGGTTTCGTCATTCAAGTGTCGACAGACCTGTCTGGTTCCATGCTGGCCGGGCTGTCATCAAGCCACAAAAAAGGGGCCTTTCGGCCCCTTTCGCATTGCTTGTTAACTGTTTACCGACTGCCCCGCGGCTTACCAGGCGAAGGTTTTGATCACCTCTTGCTTAGTTACCGGGTTGGTGGCTATCTCATGCTCGATGCGGTCGAGAAAGGCCGAGCGGCCCCGTGGCAGCATGCCGCGCATCGGTGCAATGTTGTTGCCATGGTCACCCCAGTAGTAGCAATCAAACTCTTCCAGGTTCTCCAGCAGGTACTGCTCCTCCTCCAACACCTGCAGCGGTGTTGGCAGCAGGAAGGTGCCCTGCTGAACCTCCTGTTCCATCTCGGTCCCGGGCTGGATAGCCAACGCCATCGGCGCGATCTCCTCCGGCTGCATCTGGTTAAGCAGCGCGGTGGTGGCCTCGATGTGTTCCTTAGAGCGCAGCTTGCCGCCCAGGCCAAAGATGAAGGACGCCAGCACCCGGATCCCCGCCTTCTTGGCCTTGGCCATGCCCTCGAGGGCATGCTCGGCGGTCATCCCCTTCTTAATGCGCTCCAGCACCACGGGGTCGCCGGACTCCAGCCCGGTGTAGACCATATCCAGGCCCGCCTGCTTCAATGCCAGCAGGTCTGCATCGCTCTTACGACGCAGATCGTTAAAGCCGGCGTACATCGAGATGTTCTGGATCTCCGGGAAGGTCTCGGTGATCTTGTTGAGGATCTTCAGCAGCAGCTCAGTGCGGATGGCCATTACGTTGCCGTCGATGAGAAACAGCGATCTGACCTCGGGGTAGACCCGACGCGCCTGCTCAATATCTGCGAAGATGCCCTCCAGGTCCCGCACTTTAAACCGCTTATCGCGGAACATATTGCAGAAGGTACAGGTGTTGATGGTGCAACCCAGGGTCACCTGGATCAGGATGCTCTCAGCCTCGGGCCAAGGGCGATAAACTTTGCCTTCATAACGCATGGGAGTCAGCTCCTTATCGGGATCTCGCGATCCGTAAACACGGTTAACCCGGGGACGAGCCGGGCGATGGCAGCGTCAACAGGACGCAGTCGGCTATCCCAGCGCCCGCAGGCACTGGGGATTCAATTTGGCTATGGATTTGGTGAGTGGGGCTTAGCTCGGCAGCTCAGTCCAGCAATTGGGCCAGCTTGCTCTCCAGCACCTCGACCAACTGGCGGCAACGCTCGGGGTCGCGACCGGCGGAATGCGGCTCGGCAAAGCGGCCATTGTCGTTGTCGAAGTAGCGCCCGCCGGCATCAGCAAACTCATCCGACAGCGCGGCACGGACCAGGATGTCGGCACCGATGCTGAGATCGCCCCCACTGACACCGTAGGCCTCCTTCACCATCTTGCTGCCCAGCATAGAGGCGGGATTCACCGCCACCACCATGGGGCCGGAGGCACCGAGCCGAGCGGCCATATCCCGGGTCCACATGGTGATCGCCAGCTTGCTCTGGGCATAGGCGATGCCGGAACCCATCGGCCCTGGCGCGGTCAGCGCATCCAGGTCCACCGGTGCCTGGGCTGCTGAGGAGAGGTTCACCACCCGGCCGCCAGCAAGCTGGGGTAGCAGCCGCTGGGTGAGCAGGTAAGGGGCGTAGGTGTTTACCGCAAAACGCAGCTCCAGGCCATCCTCAGTGGTGGTGCCGGAAGCGGCAAAAACACCGGCGTTGTTGATCAACACATCCAGCTTGTCGACCTTGGCCGCCACCTCATCAGCGAGACGAGCGACCTCTTTCATCCGCGACAGATCGGCGGTAACGCCCTCAACCTGGGCCCGCGGGTTAAGCGGTTCGATCGCCGCGATCACCTTGGCCAGTTTGTCCGGGTTACGGCCGTGAACCAGCAGGTGGTGCCCTTGCATCGCCAGTTGCTTGGCGGTCTCCAAGCCGATGCCGTCGGTGGCGCCGGTGATCAAGATGGTTTTCTGCATGATGTTCTCTCGTCGCTGGAATAAGTCGACGCCGCCAAGACTAATGCCTTGGCAGCGCGGCAATCTTTACAACTTTAGCTTGGCTTCAGGCCAGGTCGTCCTTGCCTTCAATCAAGGAGTGGTGGCTGATGGAGCCGGCGGTGCGCGCTTTCAAATGCGGCACATACTCAGGATCGCTCATAAACCCCTTGGCCGCTTCCGCCGAGGGCCACTGGATCACAATGCGCAGCGCCGGCTCCTCACCGCTCCCCTCCAGCCGTTCATGGCTAGTGGTTCGAGCCAGGTACTGGCCGCCATATTTGGCCACCAGCGCATTAGCCGGGCCGATGTAGTCGGGTACCCAATCCTGGTTGGTGGGGGTGACCTCAAGTACCGAGTAATACGCCATGGATAGCTCCTATTAACCTATGTGAACCCAGCGAGCCACAGGTGTGCGACTCAAAGTCAGTGCCACCCTATCCACATCGCCAGAGAGTCACCGCCTCATTCGTTGGCACAAAGATTAGCCGCTGCCCTGAGAGTTGATAATCCCCCGCCCACTGGAAACAGTATTTAGTTTTTATTGAAACTGGCCTTGGGATTATCAACCTAATAAGTTGAATGGCCAGCCAGAAGCTTTCCCTCCCGCCTTTCCAGCCCCTGCCCCCCGCTGGAAAGCAAAAAGCCACCGCGTGTGCGGTGGCTTTGGTTTGCTGGCGGTTAGCCCGCTGACGACTGCGCGTGCTCAGGCAACGGTTCAGTCGCCCGGCTGCCAGGTCACAACCCCATCGGCCTTGGTGGTTTCAAACAGCTCAGTGGGCTGGAACAGGCCGGAGATCTCGCCGGAGGCCTCGAAGTTGTTGGCCAGGTCGAACATCATCGGCTGACCGTTCTCGCTCAGGTCGAAGTTGTCCAGATCCATCCATACCACGTTGGGCATGTCGGCAAACTCAAAATAGTAGCGCTTGTTGGTGGCGTCGCTGATGGTGCGCCAGATAGTGGCTGAGATGTTCGGGCGCACCGGGTCGTTGGCACCCAGCGGAGTTGCGGCGTTACGCATAATGCTCATCACCGCCGCCACTGCGGCCTGGTAGGTTTCCGGCTGCTCCGGCAGCTTGGTCAGGTAAAACGCCGCACGGGCGAAGCGGTCTTCCGCTTCCATGGTGCCGGGGATCGGCAGGCGACCACCCAGACCTTCGTATTGCTTGAGCAGAACCAGCTGCTCCTCGAACGGCGGAGAGTTGGTCATGGTGGTGTACTGCGGGCCGTGGTGGATACGGGTCTCTCCATCGAGGATCTCGATGATGGCGGAGTCACCGGAAGGGTCGGAAACCGACATGTGCACCGGGGCATCCACCGCCACACCCTTGTGCACCAGCTTAACCGGGCGTACATCGAGGTTTTGGCAGGCCTTAACCACCTCGGCCACGGTGGCGCAGGTATCGAGGAAGTACTGGGCCCACAGGGCGATGGTCAGGCCCTGCTTGTCGTTGTCACGAGCCTTAAAGGTGGTTTCCGCCAGGTAGAGCACATTGGAAACCAGACCGGCCTCGTTAATGCCATCGGAACTGACACCGCCCCAGATGATGGTGCCTACGCTGCCGTACTTGGAGGTCCAGGTCAGCGGGTTCTGATCGGTCAGTCCGCTGCGCTCGATGCCCTTGGGCAGAACCCAAAGCTTGGCGCCCTGACGCTCGGTCCAGTCCATGTTGCGGCCGACGAGGACCGGCTGACCTTCTGCGGTCCATTGTGCTCTTGTACACATAGTCTCTTCTCCTGGTAATGATGAAATCGAGGGTTAGAAATTCAGTCGAGTGGATTAACTCGGTGAGGAGAATTTACCCCCGTTGCGGGGTTTCCAATAATCATCATGCGAGGGTTTGATCCATCAATGGACGGGTGTGGTGTCAACCATTGACGGTCATGAAGAGCCATTAGGGGGCACTGTCTGTACAACCAATAAAAAAGCCAGCTACCTGGGTAGCTGGCTTGATTCATTAGGTCCGGAAAGGCCTCGGATGAGGCCAGGCAGGCTTAGCCCTGTCGGGCGGCCAGCTCGCTGTCCAACTGCTGGGCCCGGAACTCCGGCGAGTGAGTGGCCTTGGCCATCAGTCGATACATCGCCGGGATAACGAACAGGGTCACCGCGGTGGAGATCGCCATGCCGTAGAAGATCACCACACCGATGGCGTAGCGACTCTCGGCCCCGGCGCCCTCGGCCAGCAGCAGCGGTACTGCGCCGAACAGGGTGGTGAAGGCGGTCATCAGGATCGGGCGCAGACGGGAGGCCGAACCAGAGATGATCGCCTCCTCGAAGGCCACGCCCTTATCCCGCAGCTGGTTGGCGAACTCGACAATCAGGATGCCGTTCTTGGTCACCATGCCGATAAGCATCACCATGCCGATCTGGGAGTAGATGTTGAGGCTCTCGCCGGTGAGCAACAGGCCAAGCAGTGCTCCGGCGATCCCCAGGGGCACCGTCAACATGATCACCAGCGGGTTGATGAAGCTCTCGAACTGGGCCGCCAACACCAGGTAGGCCACCAGCAGTGCCAGGCCAAACACCAGGAAAGTGTCCGCCTGGTTGTCCATGTAGTCCTTCGACTCACCGGAGTAATCGATGGTGATGGTGGGCGGCAGCATCTCCCGGGCCTCGCTTTGCAGCGTGGCCAGGGCGTCGCCTAGGGTGTAGCCCTCGCCCACCTGACCGCTGATGGTCACCGCCTTGTTGCGCTGGTAGCGGCGCAGCACGTTGGCACTGCCCACCTCATCAAACTGGGCCAGTGAGGCCAGACTGATGCGCTCACCGTCGGCGGTGTTCATGTAGATGCCGGACAGGTCCGAGGCGTCATCGAAGCGGTCGATGTTACCGCGCAGGTAAACATCATACTCCTCACCGCGCTCGACGAAGGTGGTGCGGCTGACGCCACCGAGCACCGCTTCCAGGGTCTGGGCGATCTCGCGGGGGCTGATCCCCGCCTTGGCAGACGCATCCAGGTCGACCCGAACCAGCAGCTCCGGGGTGTCCTCGGAGTAGTTGGTGTCCAGATCGCCCAGCTCAGGGCGCTCATTCACCGCATCAATCAGCTTGTGCGCCCACATATCCAGCTCATCGTAGTCAGCACCACCGAGCACGAACTGCACCGGATCACTGGAGCCACCGCCAAAGCCGGGGCCCATGATGAACAGACGCACATCGGAGAAGCCACGCAGATCGCGGCGCAGGCCGGCCAGGATCTCCTCGGAGTGCTGCGGGCGGGCAGCCCAGTCTTTCAGCAGCAGCACGAAGAAGCCGGTGGAATCGCCACGGTTACCAAAGGCCGGGGTGGAGAAGTTCATCGCCTCCAGCGGGCCATCCTCGGCCATCAGCGGCAGCAGTCTCGCTTCTACCGCTTCCATGTTCTTGACCATGCGATCGTAGGCGGTGCCCTCCTGGCCTTTCACCCAGATAAAGAGCACGCCCCGGTCCTCTTTCGGGCTCAGCTCGGTCTTCACGTTGGGGAACATCAACGCTGCGGCCACCAGGGTCAGCAGGATCACCACCGGGCCCAACCAGGGGAAGCGGATCATCCGCGCCAGGGCCCGGCGATACACACTCTCCAAACTGGAGAACTGACGGTTCACCCAGCCGTTGAAGCGACTGGGCTTAACGTTGCTCTTGAGCATGAAGGAGCCCAGTACCGGGGTCAGGGTCAGGGCGACGATGGAGGAGAAGATCACCGCCATCGCCAGGGTCACGGCAAACTCGGTGAAGAACTTGCCCACCATACCGCCGGCAAAGGCGATGGGCAGGAAAATCATCACCAGTACCGCGGTGGTGGCGATCACCGCAAAGCCCACCTCACGGGTGCCCTCGTAGGCCGCCACCAGCGGGCTGGCGCCACGCTCCAGGTGCTTAAAGATGTTCTCCACCACCACGATGGCGTCATCCACCACCAGGCCGATGGCCAGGATCAGTGCCATCAGGGTCAACAGGTTGAGGGAGAAGCCGGCAAAACTGGCCACCATCAGCGCCGAGATCAGCGACACCGGCACGGTCACCGCGGGGATCAGCGTCGCCCGAGCCTGACCCAGGAAGATAAACAGCACCAGGATCACCAGGCCGGCGGTGACGAACAGCGTCTCGTACACCTCCTGGATGGAGCGGTCGATGAAGATGGTGCTGTCAAAGGCCACGGTCAGCTCCATCCCCTTGGGCAGGGTGGGCTGGATCTGTTCAACCAGGTCACGCACCCCTTTGGCCACGGAGACCGGGTTGGCGTCAGACTGGGCGGCAATGGCAAAGCCCAGGGCGTTGAGGCCATTACTCTTAAAGGAGGAGGTTTCGGACTTGGCGCCGTCGTAGATGCGGGCGATGTCCGCCAGGTAAACCGGGCTGGCGTCGTTGTTGTAGCGCACCACGATGCGCTCGAAATCGACCACGTCGTTCATGGCCCGCTCGAGACGCACCGGCATCACCTGGTCGCGGTTACGCATCTGGCCGGCAGGCAGCTCCATGTTCTGGTTGGCCAGGGCCTGCTCAACCATGGCGACCGAGATCCCCTGCCCCGCCATGGCGCTGGGGTCCAGCTCCAGGTACACCACCCGCTCCAGATCGCCATAGAGGTCAACCTGGGACACGCCATTGACCAGGGAGAAGCGATCCACCAGTACCCGCTCGGCGAAGTCGGTCAAGTCGATGCGGTCCATCTCGGAGCTGCGCAGGGAGAGACGAATAATGGCGTCGCCGGAGACGTTGGCCTTGACCACGATGGGCTCGTCGGCATCGTCCGGCAGGCGACCCTGGACCCGGGACACCGCATCACGAACATCGGAGAGGCCCTCCATGATGTCCCAGTCCAGCTCGAACTTCACCGTGATGTTGGACACCCCGGTACGGCTGGCAGATTCAATTTCATCGATGCCGGATATCCCGGACAGCTGATCTTCAATCAGCTTGGTGACCTGGGTCTCCATCACCGCCGGCGAGGCGCCGGTATAGGAGACACTGACAGAAACAATGGGCAGATCCACATCGGGCAGTTCACGCACCGACAGCTTGCTGAACGCCACCAGACCAAACAGGGTCAGCAGCAGCGACAGCACGATGGCCATCACTGGCCGTTTTACAGCAACATCCGACAGCAGCATTAGCGCGCAACCTCGCTGCCGCCGCCCATCACTTCATTCACCTCGGCGCCGTCACGAACCGCCACCAGGCCCTGCACCACGATGCGGGTGCCGGTCTCCAGGCCTTCACTGATGGTCACCTCATTGCCGAGGCGATCCCCCACCAGGACCTGGACACGGTGGGCCACGTTGTCGCCATCCACCACGTAAACGAATCGGTCGGAGCCGGAGTACTCCAGTGCCTGTACCGGCACGATGGGCAGCTGTTCCGAGGGCATGGTCAGGTCAACCCGTGTCAGCATGCCCGGCTTGAGCAGGCCATCGCTGTTGTCGAAGGCAAAGCGGCTGGCCACCGCCATGTTGCGGCTGTCGACCCGGGAGTCGATCGCCACCAGTTGGCCAGCAAATTGTTGGTTGGGATAGGTATCCACCTTGCCGTTAACCCACTGGCCACTCTGGATCTGGGCCAGGTAGCGCTGCGGAACGGACAGGTCGAGACGGAGGGTATCCAGTTGGTCCAGGCTCATCAGCTCCTCACCGGCGCTGATCTGGGCACCGGGGGCATGGCTAATCAGGCCGACACTGCCGGCAAAGGGCGCACGCAGGGTGCGCTTGTCCAGCTCCGCTTCGGCGCTGTCCAGGCGGGCCTGGGCCATGGCCACTTCCGCCTCGGCGTTGGCCAGCTCAGAGGCACTGATGGCACCGCGCTTGGCCAGACGGCTACGCTCAGACAGCAGACGCTGCGCTTCCTGCAGCGAGGCCTTGGCTTCGTCCCGCTGGGCCAGTTGCTGACGGTTATCCAGCTTCACCAGTACCTGGCCCTGCTCAACCCGATCACCGCTTTGTACCGAGATCTGTTGCAGACGACCGCTCACCTCAGAGGCGATGGTAACCGCCTGCCAGGCCTCAAGGTTGGCCACCAGCGCCAGCTTACGCGGCAGCTCACGGCCTTCGACGTGGGCGGTGGTCACCTCGATGGCACGGTTGGGACCGCGGCCAGCGTTCTCTTCTTCAGCGGGGGACAGAGACAGATAAAGCCCAACGGCGGCGACAGCCGGCAGGGCAAGAGCCAAGACTTTTTTCAACATGGGATACAGCACTCCAGATTCGTGGCAGGGAGTTTACCCAAAGCCTTATGCGAATGTTGTATAGAAGTGTGTCAACTGAGACAAATGTCGAAAAAGTGAACAAAGAAGGGCCGGTAGCAATGTTTGGTTACATTTCTACTGAAGAGTAAAGCAAGGTAAAGAGAAAAAAAGCAGCCGTTTATGGCTGCTTTTTTGATTTTTACAGGTCGCGAAGCTCTTTTTGCAACAGCTCGGCGAATCGGTTATAGAGCCCGGTGACGGTCTCGTTATCCAGCGGGTCACCGTTGTTGTCCATCAGGGTGATGGAGGTACGCTCGCCGATGCTGTCCAGCAGGATCTGGTAGGAACCCTCATCCAGCGGCAGCTGATCGTTGTCGCCCCAAAGCTTGGACCAGAAGCCCAGGTCGGAGTCGTACTCAACGAAGTAGGTGGCCAGGCCCTTGTCGAGGTCACGCACCTCGAAGCCCAATGCCGGCAGCACCTTGCTCATCCGACCCCAGACGGTGTCGAAATCGGCTTCCGCCAGGAAGGCGGCGTTCTCGTCACGGTCGAAGCCCAGCTCGGTGTTGAAGCCACGACCATCTTCCAGATCACGCAGCATCTGGCGCTGGCCGCGCTCGAAGTTCATGTAGGAGATGGCGCTGTTGAGCATGTCGATGGCGTAGCGACGACGGTCGGCGTCGGTCAACACGATGGAATCATCGATGCCGTCCAGGCCCTCTTCGTGGTCAACCAGCTCAATAGTGATGGAACCGGTACGGCCGTGATCCTTCACCTGAGTGTCAAACTGGTAACGCTGACGGATCTCGTAGACCTGCTCACGCCACCACTTCTTGCCGATCACCTCCTGGTTCTCGATCCAGTCGGTGGTGATGGTGCCGCCCTGGTGCTGGGCCAGGTTGACGCCCTTCTCATTGAGGAAACCCACCAGGGCCTCGTCAATCTCGCTGGCCAGGTTCAGATCGTCGTCGTTGCTTTCGATCAGCACGGTGACGCTGTCGACGCCATCCTGCAGTCGGGTTCCGGGAGCCAGCGGCAGAACCTGCAGCGGTGGGCGAACATCCAGACGCGGGCCAACCACGTCGGCGTCGGCGCGCTCACCCAGATCCGGCAAGGCAAATTCGTTGCTGAAGCGTGGTTGCTCCAGGGTTTCCGGGATAACCAGGGGCACACCAGGCTTTTCTTCCAGGTAGTCAAAGCCACCACTGGCTTGACGGCGCTCCAGGGGGGTGGAGCAACCGACCATGGCCAACACGGCCACAGCCACAATACTGCGTTTCATTCTGTTCCCTCAAACTGGCTGCGACGCCGCCAGCGCCGCACGCACACACTCTTTGGTTGCCTCTGACGGTGCGGTCAGGGGCAGGCGGAAGTGGGTGGCCTGGGTTTGGCCCAGGGCTTCCATGGCCCACTTCACCGGAATCGGATTCGCTTCCACGAACAAGGCACTGTACAACGGGTGCAGCTGGGTATCCAGTGCCCGGGCGGTAGCCAGGTCGCCAGACAGGGCGGCATAGCACAATCCCTTGAACTGGGCCGGGCGAACGTTGTTGGTGACGGAGATAACACCGTTACCGCCGGCCAGCATAAAGGCCATGGCGGTCGGATCGTCACCGGACAGCAGCAGGAAGTCGTCGCCGCAGGCCTTGCGCAGAGGGGTCACACGGGACAGATCGCCGGTGGCGTCCTTGATACCCACGATGTTCTCTACCTTGCTCAGCTCGGCCACGGTCTCCAGGCTCATGTCGCAGCAGGTGCGGCCCGGTACGTTGTAGAGGATCTGCGGGGTCTTGGTGACAGCAGCGATGGCGCGGAAATGGGCAACCAGGCCCGCCTGGGTCGGCTTGTTGTAATAAGGAGTGACAGACAGCATGCCGTCCACACCGATCTTATCCACTGCCTGGGTCAGGGCGATCGCCTCAGCGGTGGCGTTGGCACCGGTCCCGGCGATCACCGGGACGCGGCCGGCCACCTGTTTCACTACGGCTTCCACCACCGACAGATGCTCCGGCACCGCCAGGGTGGCGGACTCGCCGGTGGTCCCGACCGCAACAATGGCGTCGGTGCCCTGCTCAATGTGAAATTCCACCAGGTTCGCCAGCGCGTTAAAATCCACTGAACCGTCTTGGTGCATCGGCGTCACAAGCGCCACAATACTTCCGCGAAACATGCTTATTTTCCTTACCGATTAAGCCAGCTATGGTACTGATGGGGGCCAGTTAAGACAAGGGAGCATACTTCGAAATCAGATGTGCTAGCATAGCCGCCACCGATGACCCACAACGGGTGTCTACCAAGCCCCTTCCTTGGTCCTGCCCCGATACAGAAAGAGCACGTTATGACCCAGTTTCTGGCCGTCACCGCGATGGGCACCGATCGCCCCGGCATCGTTAACGAATTGGCGAAGCTGACCGCCGGCTGCGACTGCGACATTATCGACAGTCGGGTCGCCATCTTTGGCAACGAATTCTCCCTGATCATGCTGGTGGGCGGCGACTACGCTGCTGTCACCCGACTGGAGAGCGAGCTGCCGGTGGCCGCTGCCACCCTTGATCTGATGACCATCTGCAAGCGTACCTCCCGCCACCACTCTCCCGACTACACCGGCCGCCTGGCGGTGGAGTTCGAAGGGGAGGACAAACGCGGCACCATGCGTCAGATCACCCAGTTCGTGGCCGACCGCAACCTGGACCTGGCCGGTTTCAGCTCCCACGCCGAGAAAGGCGAAGGCAGCGACGGACAGCAGAAGGTGGAGGTGCGCATCAATGTCACCGACCGCATCGACCGGGAAGCGCTGGAGCAAAGCCTGACCGAGCTGGCCCAGAGCATGGGCCTGAGCTGCCGCATCCGCCGAATGGAACACAGTGAAACCGAGTAAGGAGAAGCGATGAATACCCTACAAGCTGGCGACAAAGCACCGGCATTTTCCCTGCAGAATCAAAATGACGAGACCATCAACCTGGCGGATTTCGCCGGCAAGCGCGTGCTGGTCTACTTCTACCCCAAGGCGATGACCCCGGGCTGTACCGTTCAGGCACAAAAGCTGCGCGACATCAAAGCCGAGTTAGATCAGCACGATGTGGTGGTGATGGGGATCAGCCCCGATCCGGTGAAGCGCCTGACCAAGTTCGCCGAGCGTGATGAGCTGAATTTCCACCTGCTTTCGGACGAAGATCACGCGGTCGCCGACGCATTTGGCGTGTGGGGACTGAAAAAGTTCATGGGCAGAGAGTATGATGGCATTCACCGCCTCAGCTTCTTAATCGGTCCCGATGGCAACATTGAGCACTTTATCAATAAGTTCAAGACCAAAGACCACCACGAAGTGGTACTGGGCCTGCTGTAAATGAGCCCTGCCCCGTGGTCGCGCCCCATTGCGCTGGCGCTGCTGCTCTGGTCCATCTTCCTCTCCATGCTGGCCGCACCGGCCCTGGCGGAGGAGTTCCACGATCACGACCACGGGGTCCCCTGCGCCCAGGCGCTGCTGATTGAACACTGGTACCAGGCCACCGGCCTGACCCCCTTTATCCTGCCCACCAGCCCAAGCCAGGCGGTGCGCAGTGAGGCCCCAAGCTATGGGGCCCCCTCCCTGGCCCTGAGCATTCGCGGCGGCCGAGGCCCTCCAGCCTGAACTGAACTGACGCTAACTGTTTATCCCAATTCACTTCAGGAGTTTTAACGTGAAAACCCAAATTGCTCTGGCCCTGGCTGCCGCTTTCGCCCTGTCCGCCTGTCACCCCCATGACCACGATCATGACCATGATGGTCACGACCATGATCACGCCGGTCACGAGCACGCCGAGCACGAGCATACCAAGGCCAGCGGCGCCAGCGATCACGCCCATGATGACCACGCTGGTCACGGCCATGACCACGATCATAGCCATGACCACGGCGATGAGGCCCACGCCCATCACCACGATCACGACCACGGCGACGATCACAACCACGACCACCATGACCATGACCATGACCATGACCACGAGCATGGTGGCCACGGTGCCCACGTCCACGGTATCGGTGATCTGACCCTTATCCAGGATGGCGATGCGGTACAGATCAGCCTCAACATCGACACCGACGCCCTGTGGGGCTTCGAGCGTGCCCCCGCCAACGATGAAGAGAAAGAGCAGGTACGCCGGGTGCTCAATCAAATGACCGCCGGCCACCGCTTCTTCGTGCTTAACGGCGCGGCCGACTGCAACCCCACCGACGTGGAGATCACCCCGCCGGCGGATCTGGATACCCCTGGCTACGTCGGCCACATGGAGCTGGATGCCCACTGGCGCTGGCAGTGCAACCAGGTCGAGGAGCTCAACCGGGTACAGGTGGACTTCTTCAAGCATTACCCCAGCACCCATAAGATGAACGTTCAACGCCTCACTGAGAAAGGCAGCGGCGGCGCTGTGCTGGATAAAAGCAACGCCACCATGAGCTGGTAAGGAAGCCCTTCAATCACGATGAAGCCACAACTGGAAATCAATCAACTTCAGTACCGTTGGCCGGGCGGTGAGCGCACGCTCACCGTACCGAAGCTGACCCTGGCCGCCGGCGAACGGGCGATGCTCCGTGGTGCCTCCGGCAGCGGCAAGTCCACCCTGCTCAACCTGGTCAGTGGCGTTCTCGCTCCCGACCAGGGCCAACTGAGCCTGCTGGGCAAGGAACTCAGCCAACTCAGCGCTGGCCAGCGCGACCGATTGCGGGCCGATGCCATGGGCATCGTGTTCCAGCAGTTCAACCTGCTGCCGTTTCTCAGCGTGCGGGAGAACATCCTGTTGCCGCTGAAGTTCGCCCCCGAGCGACGCAAACGGGTGAAGGACGGCCATGCCGAGGTTCACCGCTTGCTCGCGGCGATGGAGCTGGACGCCAAGCTGTGCGATCGCAAGGTCACCGAGCTGTCAGTCGGTCAGCAGCAGCGGGTCGCGGTGGCCCGGGCGCTGATCGGCAGCCCGGCGCTGATCCTGGCGGATGAGCCCACCTCGGCGCTGGACCCGGTCGCCCGAGATCGCTTTATGGACCTGCTGGCTGCCCAATGTCGTGAAGCGGGCTCCGCTTTACTGCTGGTCAGCCACGATCCGGACCTGGCTCGGGTGGTGGACAGTGAGTACCTGCTCAGTGTGCATGACCAGGGGACGGAGGTGCTGCCATGCTGAGTCTGATGCTGAAAAGCCTGCGCAACCGCCTTACCAGCGTTTGCCTGACCCTGACGGTGATCGCCATCGCCGTGGCGCTGTTTATCGGCGTGGAGGTGGTGCGCAACCAGGCCAAGCAGAGCTTTGCCAACACCATCTCCGGCACCGATCTGGTGGTGGGTGCCCGCAGTGGCAACATCAACCTGCTGCTCTACTCGGTATTCCGACTGGGCAACGCTACCAACAACATCGGCTACGACACCTACGAACGCCTGGCCCAGACCCGCGGTGTGGCCTGGACTATCCCGCTGTCACTGGGGGACTCCCACCGGGGCTACCGCGTAGTGGGCACCAACCAGGACTACTTCACCCACTACCAGTTTGGTCAGCGCCAGTCGCTGAGTCTGGCCCAGGGTGAGCAGTTCGATAGCCTGTTTGACGTGGTACTTGGGGCCGAGGTTGCTCGCAAGCTCGGCTATGACCTGGGCGAGGAGATCGTGCTTTCCCACGGTGCCGGCGCGTCGGTCAGCTTCTCCGAGCACGACGACATGCCCTTCACCGTGGTGGGGATCCTGGCGGCCACCGGCACCCCGGTGGATCGAAGCCTGCACGTCTCGCTAGAAGCCATTGAGGCGATCCATGTTGGCTGGCAAGGCGGCACCCAGACCCACGCGGTCAACCTCGATCAGCTGGAGCAGTTTGATCTGACCCCTAAGACCATCACCGCTTTCCTGGTGGGGCTGGAGTCCAAGTTCCAACTGCTCAACGTACAGCGGGCCATCAACACCAACCGTTCAGAGCCGCTCTCCGCGGTATTGCCCGGGATGGCGCTGGCGGAGCTGTGGACACTGCTGGATCAGGCCGAGAAGGCCCTGGCGATCGTTGCAGGCTTCGTGGTGGCGGTGGGTCTAACCGGCATGCTCACCACCTTGCTGGCCAGCCTCAGCGAGCGTCGTCGCGAGATGGCGATCCTGCGGGCGATGGGCGCCGGCCCACGCCATGTGTTCCTGCTGTTGTGGGTTGAGGCTGCGGCCCTGGCCCTGGTGGGTACCATACTGGGTTACCTGCTGGCGCAGCTTTGTCTGCTGGCATTGGCCCCCTATGCACTGGCACAATACGGACTGGTTCTCAGCCTGGCGGCCCCGACGGGGTCGGTGGCCTGGATGATGCTGTCGGTTCAAGTGGCTGGTTCCCTGGCCGGGATCATTCCCGCTTGGCGCGCCTACCGACACACCCTGGCCGATGGCCTGACACAACGCTTGTAAGGACGAAACATGAAGACCGTGAAAGCCCTGATGCTGTCCGCACTGCTGCTGCCCGCCCTGGCCCTGGCCGAGGTGAAGGTACTGCAGTGGGACGACCTGCGCCCGCAATCGGAGCGAGACCAGGTTCTGGCGCCCATCAACCCGCACATGGGCGACCCCTTCGCCGATGAGAGCGGCCCGGCGGATTGGGTTCAGCCCATCGGCCAGGTAGTGCCTGAACTGGACGGTCAAACCATCAAGCTGCCGGGCTTCATCGTGCCGCTGGAAGGGGATGAAACCAAGGTGACCGAGTTCCTGCTGGTGCCGTACTTCGGTGCTTGTGTTCACGTACCGCCGCCGCCGACCAACCAGTTGGTGTACGTGAAATACGATGAGGGGATCCCGCTAGACATCATCTGGGATGCGGTATGGGTGACCGGTAAGGTTTCAACCACCACCTTCACCATCGAAGATTTCGCTGCGGGTTACTCCATGGAAGCCACGCTGGCTAATCCCTACGACGAAGGCTAAGTCCTCTGTAAGCGTATTGATTGAGCCCCTTCCCAGTGAGGGGCTTTTTTGTTGCCACCAGTCTACTGGTGCCCCCTGTTGCTTCAGCGCTTGTGTGCACGTACCGCCCACCATTGGTGAATGAAACCAAAGGGGCTAGCGCCCCCTTGGAACCCCCATTGCCTCCAATCGTCGCTACTCCTCTCTTTCATGGCAAAATCCTGCGGCACTGACTCGAGTCGACATCCCTGTCTCCGCGAGCCATTCAGGCCATCCTGGCCCTCAGCCTTGTCTATTACCATGTCGCTCGGGCGACCTGCCATGCAGGAAGCATCAATGCCGTAGGTGCATGGATGCACAGGAACGGCCAAGTCGGCGAAGAGCTTGCGGGCCATCCAGTATTTGCGCAGCGACAAATAAGACAAAAGATCAGGCGCCGATAAGTGAACGTGAATGTCGACCCAGCAGGCGCTGCAGCAGCCAGGCCACCGCAACAGAGGCGGTGAGGGCCACCACCAGGCTGATGAGATTGGCCAGCAGGTTGATCGGGCCGGACAACAACGGGGGGAAGCGCGTTAGCAGCGCAAAAGTGAAGGGGCCAATAAAGAACATGTGCAGGAAAAAGATGGGAAAGGCGTAGCTACCCAGCATCATCAAAGCCCGTGGCAGCCGCGATTCATAGCGGTTAAGCAGCAACAACACCAAGGCGGCCAGCGCCAGTTTCTGCAGGTAGAACAGCGACTCCATTAGCAGCCCCAGCGAGGTCAGAGGCTCCGATTTACGCACCAGCATGAACAACACCAGGGTAGTCAGTAGGGCCACCGCCCCCAAGGGCGCTTGCCAGCGGCGCAACCAGTTCAGCCCGGCTTGATAGTCCATGCCCAGTGCCAGCCCCAGGCTGTAAGCCCCAAGAAAATACCCCACCGTCTGCGGCGAGAGTTCGATGGCGGTGCGCGGCAGCAACAGAGGAAGCAGCCCAAGGGCAAACAGCCATACGCGACTGTACTGGGCCAGGCGCCAAAGCAGCGGCGTCAGCAGGTAGAGCACCGCCAGCGTGGGCAGGTACCAGAACTGAGCAGACGCCGATCCCGCCATCAGGTGGCTTGCCAGGGTGTGGAGAAATTCGGTCCCTGAAGCGTAGGGAAACACCACCACCCGGCCCTGCTCAAAGTCGAAGAACACCAGGGTAAACAGCAGACTCATCGCCAGGTAGGGCAGCAGCACGTAACGCAGCTTGCTGCTGACAAAGCGGCCCCAACCCTTCTTCGCCAGCACCGCGGAAAATAGTAGGCCAGAGATCAGCGCAAAATAGAGTGTGCTGCCATGAAACAGGGTCTCGCTTAAGCCAAAGGCGTTCTCCCAGCCCGGCGTACGGGTTCGTCCCACCATAAAGTACTGCACGATCAGCAACACGCCGCCGGTATGCGCCAGTACGATGTTAACGATGGCAAAGCCTCGGAAGGCGTGCAGATCCTTCAGGTACATGAGTGAACCTCGGTACGGTTGCCCAGGTGGAGGTTAGCGTGCCATTACGCCAATGTGCTCCAACGCCGAGGCTGTGCCTATAACCCTAGTCGTCTGCACAGGGGCCGACCGGGAATGTAGTGAGCCGGTCACCTCAGGGTGTCGGGATTATGGCTACACTCAAACGGTTTTTGACTCGCCATGGAGGCCCTATGCGCCCTGCCCTGCTTGCCATCCTACTGATTGCCCAACCGGCCCTGGCCGGATTTGATGGGGTCTGGCTGGATCTGACCCACTCATTCAACCGGGCCGCCATCTACTGGCCCACCGCCGACAGCTTCGAGAAGACGGTGGTGGCAGAAGGAGAAACCGATAAAGGGTTCTACTACAGCGCCTACAACTTCCGCGCTGCGGAGCACGGCGGTACCCACGTCGATGCCCCCATTCACTTTGCCAGGGGCATGCGCAGCGTGGGGCAGATCCCGCTGGAGCAGCTGATAGGCCCCGGGGTGGTGATCGACATCCGGCCCCAGGCCGAGGAGAACCGCAACTACCAGGCCACGGTAGAGGACATTAAGGCCTGGGAAAGCGAGCATGGTCCCCTGCCAGAGGGCGCCATCGTGCTGTTTAACACCGGCTCCAGCGATCTTTGGCCGGACAAGGAGCGCTACATGGGCACCGCTGAGCGTGGCGCCGATGCCGTCGCCAAGCTGCGCTTTCCCGGCATCCACCCGAACGCCGCCCGCTTCCTCGCCAATGAGCGCAACATCAAGGCGGTGGGGCTGGACACCCCCAGTATCGACTATGGCGGCTCGACCCTGTTTGAGACGCATCAGATCCTGTTTAAGAACAACATCCCGGGCATCGAAAACGTGGCCAACCTTAACGCCCTGCCCGCCAAAGGGTTCGAGGTGATTGGCCTGCCGATGAAGATCCAGGGTGGCAGTGGCGCCCCGCTGCGCATCGTCGCCTTCCTGCCCAACGTACGCTAGAGGCCAGTGGCAACAAAAAAGCGCGCCACAAGGCGCGCTTTATTTGGACTCAAAGGCCTGCTGGCAGGCTGAGTAATTAAGCTTGGCTGGCAGCCGACTCTTCCGCGTGCTGCATCCGCTCTCGAGCCGAAGGCCAGGCGTTGATCACCGCCTTGACCAGGGTCGCCAGCGGGATGGCGAAGAATACCCCCCAGAAGCCCCACAGGCCTCCGAAGATCAGCACCGAGACGATGATCGCCACAGGATGCAGGTTGACCGCCTCGGAGAACAGCAGGGGCACCAGCACGTTACCATCGATGGCCTGGATAATGCCGTAGGCCAGCAGCAGGTAACCGAACTGCGGCGAGATCCCCCACTGAAAGAAGCCCACCAGGGCCACCGGGATGGTCACCACGGTGGCACCGATGTAGGGGATCACCACCGACAGCCCCACCAGCACCGACAGCAGCGCGGCGTAGCGCAGATCCATGAACATAAACACCAGGAAGCTGCTGATCCCAACAATGGCGATCTCAATCACCTTGCCGCGGATGTAGTTACCGATTTGAACGTTCATCTCGGTGGCGACCTGGTTGGCCAGCTCGCGGTTGTCCGGCACAAAGCGGGACACATCGCGCATCAGCTCCTGCTTGTCCTTAAGGAAGAAGAACAGCAGCAACGGCACCAGGATGGCGTACACCATCAGTGCCACCAGGTCGACCAGCGACGCCAGCGACATGGACACCAGCCCCTGCCCCCAGCGCAGCAACGAGTTGTTGAAGCTCTGCACCAGGGCGCGCAGCTGCTCCTCCTCGATCAGGGTTGGGTACTCCTCCGGTAGCGTCATCAGCAGGCTCTGCCACTGGCTGAACATCGCCGGCATCTCCGCCACCAGGGTCACCCCCTGCTGCCACAGCGCCGGCAGCAGCACCAGCACTGCCACCAGCATCAGTATGATGAACAGCACCAGCACCAGGCTGGCGGCCACGCTGCGTGGCACGCCCAAACGTTCCAACCGGGCCACCGGCCACTCCAGCATGTACGCCAGTACGATGGCCACCAGCAGCGGCATCAGCAGCTTGCCGGAGAAATAGATGGTGGCGAAGCCCACCAGTAGGATGACGGCCAGGGTCACCGCCTGTGGATCGGAAAACTTATCTCGATACCAGTCGCGGACCAGGTTCCACATGATTCCGGCTCATTCCTCTTACTGTGCGTACAGGATAACAACCCAATGTTTGTCATCCTGTTGTGTTAATTCGTATTCTATCCCGACTTTCTGCAACCAGCGCGGAACATCCCGGCGGGTCCCAGGGTCAGAGATCAAGATAGCCAAGGCTTGCCCCGGGTCTCTGTCCCGGATCGCCAGCTTGGCTTTGACAAAGGCCAGGGGACAACGCTCCTGGCGCAAATCCACTGTCTGAATCGCTGGGCCCATACAAAGTGCCCCAATGCCGAAAGCATTTGGTAAAGTGACGGTTGGCGCCTATTATTGCTTGCCGCTTCGAAAACCACAAACCTCTGGCACGTAGCAGTTTTTGCGCGATTCTAAGAGAAGTAACGAGAAAAGAACCGCCCCAGTGAAAAAATACGTCAACCGCTTATCTGCCCTTTGGATGCTGACCCTCTCTCTGCTGGTCAGTGTGGGGATCGCCAAAGCCGCCAACGAGCTGCCGGAACTGGGCACCGTGGCCGCGACCACCCTCACCATCGACAAAGAGAACGAGATCGGTGACGTCTACATGCGGGTGCTGCGCAGCCAACTGCCCATCGTTACCGATCCGGTGATGAACGAATACCTCAACGATGTGGGCCACCGCATCGTCGCCCACGCCGGCAACGTCAAGACGCCGTTCGAGTTCTTCCTGGTCAACAACTCCGAGATCAACGCCTTCGCCTTCTTCGGCGGCCACGTCGGGGTACACACCGCCCTGTTCCACCATGCCGACAGCGAAAGCGAGCTGGCCTCGGTACTGGCGCACGAAGTCGCCCACGTCACCCAGCGCCACCTGGCCCGCTCCATCGAGGCCCAGCAGAAGACCGGTCCGGCAACCCTGGCCGGGGTACTGGGCTCCATCCTGCTGGCGATGGCGGCCCCGGAGGCGGGGATCGCGGCGTTGCAGTCCACCCTGGCCATCGGTCAGCAGATGCAGATCAACTACACCCGCTCCAACGAACTGGAGGCGGATCGCATCGGCATGCAGACCATGGTGGCGGCGGGCTTTGACCCCTATGCCGCGCCCAGCTTCTTCGGCAAGCTGGCAGCCCAGTACCGCTTCGCCAGCAAGCCGCCGGCGATGCTGATGACTCACCCCCTGCCCGAATCCCGGATCGCCGATACCCGCAACCGCGCCAACCGCTACCCCAAGCGCACCGTGCCGGATAACCTGATGTTCCAGCTGGCCAAGGCCCGCGCCCAGGTACGCTTCTCCAACTACAGCGCCGAACGGGCCCGTGATATCTTCGAGCGCCAGCTGGCCAGCAGTACCTACCCGTTCAAGGATGCGGCCAGCTACGGCATGGCCCTGACCCATTTCCGCATGGACCAGTTCGACGAGGCCCAGGCGTTGATCGAGCAGCTGCTGGAGAAAGACGGGAAGAACCTGTTCTACCTCGACACCTATACCGACGTGATGCTGGCGCAAAAGCAGTATGACAAGGCGATCGACAAGCTGCTGGAAGCCCGTAAGACCCGACCGAACAACTCGGTACTGGAGCTCAACCTGGCCCACGCCTACATCGAGGCCAAGCAGCCGGAGAAGGCCCGCCCCATCCTCGAGCGTCACCTGATCCTGACCAAGGAGAAGTCGGTGGTCTACGACCTGCTGGCGCAGACCTACCAGCAGCTGGACATGCCCGCACAACGCTACCAGGTACAGGCGGAGATCCTGGCCCTGCGCGCCGATTACCCCCGCGCCATCGACCAGCTTCAGCACGCCTACCGGCTGTCTCGGAGCAACGCCCTGCAACTGGCCCGCATCGACGCTCGCATCAAGCAGCTGCGTCAGGCCGAGCAGCAGATGCGCAACCTTTAATCTGTTCGACACGGAGGTCCCATGACCCAAGCCGCCATTCAGATCTGGCACAATCCACGCTGCTCCAAGAGCCGCCAAACCCTGGCTCTACTGGAGGAAAAGGGCCTGACCCCTGAGGTGGTCAAGTACCTGGAGACGCCGCCGAGCGAACAGCAGCTCAAACAGGTGCTGAGCCTGCTGGGGCTGTCGCCTCGCCAACTGATGCGCACCAAGGAAGCGGAGTACAAGGCGCAGAACCTGGCCGAGGCCAACGACGAGGTGCTGATCGCCGCCATGCTGACCACGCCAAAACTGATTGAGCGCCCGGTGGTGCTGGCCAACGGCAAGGCCGCCCTGGGCCGTCCGCCGGAAGCGGTGCTGGAGATCCTCTGATGCAGCCGATGGCTCCCAATACCCAACGCTGCCTGACCCTGGCCCGCATCGGTTACCTGCTGACCCTGGTGTTGGTGCCACTGTGGCAGCTAGGCTCCGGACGCAGTGACGATTACTCGCTGACCTTTCAGCTGCTGCTGATGCTGCCGCTGCTGTTTCCCGCCAAGGGCGTGCTGACTGGCCGCCCCTATACCCACGCCTGGTCCGGTTTTATCGCCTGTCTATACCTGCTCTGGGCCCTGACCGGCTGGTGGGTCTACCCGGCAGAGCGGTTGCTTGCATCGGCCGTGGTAGGTAGCTTAATGCTATGGCTGATCGCCAGTACCTACTTCGCCCGTTTAAGAGGGCGCGAGTTGGGGCTGGGGCTGAAAAGGAAGCAGCCGGCCGACTGAACACCGGCATCGACGCCAAGGAGAGCGCGTCGACGCAAGCACAAGGAGTTGTAGAATGCACAAACACAGGCTTCGCCGTGGCGGTCACCCCTTGGCCGTCCTGCTACTCTCTACTGCCCTGCTGGCCTGCGGCGGAGGCGGTGGTGACGACAGCACTCCCTCCCCCGGCAATGGCAACGTCGGCACCCCCGATAGCGGCGATTACGCCATCATCGGCAACACCAGCGTGCTGGCCGGTGAAGCCGTGGCCTTCTACGGCAGACCGCCCAGCGGCAGCAGCCTGGACTGGCGCTACCAATGGCGCCAGACCGCCGGCCCCAGCCTCGATATTGCCAACCCCACCAGCCCTCTCGCCGCCTTTACCGTCCCCGGTACCGGCAGCTACCAACTGGAGCTGACCGTCTCCAATGAACAGGGCAGCGTCGTCGGCACCTTCGATTTTAATGCCAACAGCGCAGGTTCCGGCCTGCGCGTGCTGCGGGACCATGAAGTAGCCCAGGGTAACCGGGTCAGCCTGCGGGCCGAGAACCTCTACGACGTGGTGGGCGGAGAAGCCCAAACCCGGCTGAGTAACCTGCAGTGGAGCCTGCTGGAGGGCCCGACCATCAACGATTGGGTCAACGAAGACCCCTTGATCGTCACCTTCACCGCGCCCCAGGTTGGCGAAGACACCCTGATGCGGTTTGAGCTGTCCGCCGAGGTGGATGGCCAGGCGGTGACTGATGAGGCCTGGGTGCTGGTGACCCCGACTCCGGCGCCGGTCAATGACGCATACTTCGAACAGCCGGTGGCTCGAGTCCAGGCCTACCGGCCCGATTCGCCCTGGGCCGACGCGCTGGAGCGCTGTGTCTACTCCACCCAGTTCAATTCGCCCTGCTCGGTGGATTCGCTGCCGCTGATCGGCCAAACCAATCCCAACCCCACCATCGACCAGGTGATGGATCGGGTGGTGGTATCCCATCCCTGGATGGGTGACCAGTTCCGCGCCTTCCTCGAGCATCCGGATCAGGCCCACGGCGACTTCCTCGCCCTGCTCAGCTCGGTCTCCGCGGTGGTACTGAGCTACGATGTGCGCCCTAGCTTCTACTGGGTGGTCAGCGGCGCCATCTACCTGGATCCGGAGAACCTGTGGCAATACGCCTGGCAGCGCGACACCATCAACGAAGATCCGGACTACCGCAGTGGCTTTGGCTCCGCCTTGCAGTTCCTGATGCCCTGGCGCTACGTCAAAGACAACGACTACGCCAGCCTGTTCTACCCGGTGGAGTTCCACCTGGACCGGGATTGGAGCCAGATCAATCCGGATCTGGCCAGCCTGCTCTATCACGAGCTGGCTCACGCCAACGATTACTTCCCCCGCAGCACCCACAACGACATCACCCGCGATTCGTTGCTGGATGAGTGGTGGGCCCGTACCCGAGCCGGCGGTTTGCCCTCGGATGACCTGACCAACGGCTACCCGCTGGCCAGCGAGGAGATGTTTGGCCTGGCCCAGGTCAGCTTCCAGGGAGAGACGGCCACGACTGCGCAGCGCAACTACACGCCGGACGACGTGGCCAGCTACTTCTTCCCGGACCGGGCTGGGGATTACTACAACTACTCCAGCCCGCGGGAAGATCTGGCGATGCTGTTCGAGGAAGCGATGATGCAGCACCGTTACGGCATCTTCCGGGATGTGGCGGTCTCCTCCCAGCGCTCCACCGATCCGGCTGAGGATCTGATCATCAGCCAGGGGCAGCGCGGTCGCATCGGCGAGAATGCCCTGGCGCCCCGGCTGGAGATGATCCTGGACGACATCATGCCGGAGCTCAGCGGCCTCAGCAGCCAGCTGGCCACGCCGCAGCCGATGGTTCGAGGGCTGAACTGGTGGGATAACCTGGTACTGCAAGGTACCGTGCTGCCCGCCGCCGTGCCGCAGATGAGCCGACCGGATGCCTTGGCACAGCCACTGGGACTGCCCGGCCGCAATCACTTCGAGCCCCGCCATTCCGGCCATCGCCACTAAGCGGGCTTACAGCAACAAAAAACGGGCCTGTTGGCCCGTTTTTATTTGCCCATCAATCCTTCACGACTCCGGCTTAGTCGCCACCAGGTGGTACAGCAGCGGCTTGGGATGGCCCTGGTGCAGCTGTACATAGCCGCCTTCCACCGCGGTCATCCCGTCGAAGCAGGGATAGGGGCTTACCGCATGCTCTCCCAGGCTCTCCAGGGTAAGCCCGGCCGAACGCAGCGCTTGGGCCACCTCACCGATATTGTGCACCCAGCAGGCCATGGGGTGAGTTTCACCGGGGCAGTTCTCGGTGTAGGTGCCCTCCTCCTCCCAGTCCGGCTCCGGCCGATGGAAGTAGCCGTAGCCTGCCATCAGGTCGATCAGCGGATGAAACTCCACCAGCACCAGGCGGCCACCGGGTTTCAGCGCCCGGGCAATGCCCTCGGCCCAGGGCGCCAGACTGGGCAGCCAGCACAAGGCGCCGTAGGAGACCAGCACCCGGTCAAAGGTCGGTTCCACCTGGGCCAGGTAGTCAAACACATCGGCACAAACAAACTCGGCCTCCAGTTTGGCCTGCTGCGCCAGCTGACGTGCCTGATGTACCCCCTCGGGCGACAGGTCGACCCCGGTGACCTCGGCGCCCAGCCGGGCGCAGCTAAGGCTATCCAGGCCGAAATGGCACTGCAGGTGCAACAATCGCTGGCCCTGAAGCGGCCCTAACAGCTCCAGTTCGATGGGATTAAGGCTGCTGGCTCCGGCCAGGAAGCCGGGCACATCGTAGAACTGGGAATCCAGGTGCACCTTGACCCGGTGATCCCAGGCGGTGCGGTTAGATTCGAGGTGATCGGTCACAACTGACTCTCCAATACAAAGATCGACATCAGACGCGCCTTAAAGCGCATCCACCAACTGGTCTCCGGCTCCTTGTCCAGCACCACCCCCTCGCCGTCATGCTCGGTGATCCAGACCAGTTTCTCCTGCTCATCCAACTCCACCCGGTAGGCCTTGAGCAGGGCATTGCGGTCAAAGTTGTCGGAGAAACGCTGGCCCTCGGCGTCACTGGCGAACAGCACGCCGATCTCGGTGTTGAGGATGGTGGACCGGGCATCCACGTTGAAGGAGCCGACAAAAAGGTAGCGCTGATCAAAGCCAAACACCTTGGCATGCAAACTGGAGCGGGACGCACCACTCCAGCGGGATTTCTTCGGCTTCTTTGGAGCGTCATCCGGCTCCTTGATCGCCTTGAACTCATACAGCTCTATGCCGTTGCGGATCAGGTCTTTTCGATAGCGCATGTAGCCAGCGTGAACCAACGGCACGTCGTTGGCACTGAGGGCATTGGTGAGGATCCGCACCCGAATGCCCCGCTCCACCATGGTGCCGAAGTACTCGGTGAGCTTGTCACCGGGGACGAAATAGGGGGAGATAACAATCAGGTCCTGCTCAGTCTGGGCGAACATCTGCAGCAGCGCCGGCGCCATGTGGGTATCGGCATCCAGCTTACTGGTGCCCACCTTGGCCGGATCGTCGTACACCAGCCGCCAGGGGGACCAGTCAAACGGCAACTGGTTGATGGCACCGGTGGCGACGACCTCACTGTCCTCCAGCGCCTGAGCGTAGGCACTGCCCTCCGCCGCCTGATGGTGCTCGTCCGACATCCTGATGAACGCCGCCAGTTCGCCTTCGCTGGGTGGCTCTCCCTCGCGGAAAGCGCTTAACGGGTAGCTGTGCTCGCTGTTCCAATAGAGATCAAAAGATTGGGAAACCTCGGAGACCACAGGACCGATGGCCAGCACATCCACATCGCCAAAAGCCACGTCCTTGGTGGCATCGAAGTATTCGTCACCAATGTTGCGCCCACCCAGGATGGTGGCCTGGTTGTCCGCGGTCAGCGACTTGTTGTGCATGCGATGGTTTACCCGCCCCAGGTCGGTGACAAACTCGGTCATGCGGCTGTTGCGGCTGGCAAAGGGATTGAACAGCCGAACCTCCAGGTTGGGGTGGGCATCCAGCAGGGCAAGGATCGACTCCTTGCCGGCGGTGTCGAGATCATCCAACAGCAATCGAACCCGAACACCGCGCTCAGCGGCGTGCAGCAGCCGGTTGTGCAGCAGTCGCCCGGTGAGGTCGTCGTGCCAGATGTAGTACTGCAGATCCAGGCTCTTGTCCGCCTGGTTGATCAGGGCATAGCGGGCAATAAAGGCATCCAGGCCATCATTGAGCACGAAGAAACCAGACTCACTGGGATGGGCCAGCGCCAACGCCTGGGTCTGCCGGCCCAGCCGGGTGTCTTCCACCTCGATGAGCGCATGGGAGGGGGTCTTTTCAAAGTCGGTGGGCAGGCTGGCGCAGCCCCCAAGCACAACCAGGGCCAAGCCCAGAGCCCAGCGGCGCAATCCATGGCGCTTTTGCAGCATCTAAGGCCTCTAATTAGAAGGGATTCAATACTCTAACAAGATAGCTCAGATAGCAGTGAGAAAGAACCGGAGGCGAGAAGAGCGGTTCAGAGGTGCAGGGTTTGCTTGATAAAGGGGATGGTCAGCTTGCGTTGTGCCCGCATCGAGGCCTTATCCAGTCGATCCAGCACCTCAAACAGGGTACGCAGATCCCGGGCCAGACGGGTCAGCAGGAACCGCCCTACCTCTTCGGAGAGCTCCAGGCCCCGAACCTTGGCACGCTGTTGCAGTGCTGCCAGTTTGGCGTCGTCACTCAGCGGGTGCAGCTGATACTGGATCCCCCAGTTCAGTCGTGACACCAGGTCCGGCAGCAGGAAGCCCACCCCGTTGGCCGGAGCCCGGGCAGACACCACCAGGCAGCAGTTGTCTTGCTCCAGTACCCGGTTGTAGAGATCAAACAGTGCCTCTTCCCAGATCGGGTGGCGACTGACCTCGTCGATGTCATCCAGGCAGATGAGGGACAGGGATTCCAAGCCCTCCAGGATCGCCGGCGACATGCTGGCATGGATCCCCAAGGGCAGGTAGAACGCCTGGCGTCCCTGTTCGTTGGCCAGGGCGCAGGCGGCATGCAAAAGATGGGTGCGACCCGACTTGGCGTTACCCCAGAGGTAGGTGATCCGCTCCCCTTGGCCACTGGCGGCCAGGCGCAAGCTCTCGATCAACTGCTGATTGCCAGCCGGATGATAACTTTGAAAAGTCTCATCGTCCGGCAGGTGGACAGGCAGCGAGAGTTGGATCGGCGCGCTCTTGCTCACGTTAGCAGGGCTTCCTTCAATCAAATAGACAAATCAAAGTGTAACACGCCAATAAGGCGGATCAGCGCCCCTGCCAGCGGTAGCGCGCTTGAGTGCTCAACTCCTCACCATCCTCGGGCAGTGGGCGGGCAAAGGGTGATTGAAACTCGTTCTGTGGCGGCGCAATCTCCTCCACCCGGGCATCCAGCGTGAGCAACTGCTCCACCTCTGCCAGGCCGCCGACCAGCGCCAACGCCAGGGTCACGGTGCGGCCCTGGATCTCGGTCACCTGCACATCACCGATAGGCGCCAAGCTCTCCAGGTAGCGCTCCAGGGACACCAGGGATTCGATGCCGCCCTGGATCTCAAACACCAGCTGGGTCGCGCCTTCACTCTCTCCGGCTACCGAGGCGTAGCGGGAAGCGTAGTATCGGGCCAGATCGGCCAACATCAGCGACACCGCCTGCTCCGCATCTGCAGCCTGACCACTTTGCCGCACCAGGGGCATCGGGGCACTGCTACTGCGGGTGTTACCCAGTGGGCTGTACAGCGCAAACTGGTACTGCCATTGATTTCCCACCGGCATCAGGCGGCCCGACAACAGGAAATCCGGCTGGTAGCGGCCGCTGGCTTCCAGTACCGGCTCCGGGAAATCGCCCCACACGTCGTTGACCGACACCAGCAGGTTGTCTTCCAGGTCCATCAGCGGCATCAACACCGGCACCCCTCGCTCGGAAGACGCCAGCGCCAGGCTGTCGCTCACCTCACTGGTGTCAGTGACCAGCTCCGGGGCCCCTTCCGGTGCCTGCTCGGCTAACCAGATCAGGGTTTGCGGGCGCTGAGCCCCCCACACCGGCAATTGAGCCTGCTGCAGCTGGGATTGGATCCGCTGTGCATCGAAGCGCACCTGCAGCTTGAGGTCGTCGCCGCTGCGGTAGCCGTAGCTGAGCAGGTAGCTTTCGGCCTGCCGGATCATGGCACGGGCCGCATCCTGCTCCAGGATCCGGCTATCACCGGTGTTGCGCACCAGCACCTGGGCCAGGGCGTCGCGCACCCCGAGCTGTCGGTCCTGGTTACTGCGGGAACCCACCGCCACTTCGCCGATGAACAGATCAGCAACCGTCACCGCTCGGGCCGGCAGCATCAGACACAAAGCCAATAAAAACAGAAGCGAACGCAAAGTGATTCTCTAATGGTTAATGAGGTCGTATAGGTCCAGAGTGTACCACAGCCGATCCCCCATCACAGTGACCCTAAATCCAGGATTAGGGCGCCGGTGAAGCGCAACCAAGCCTGATTAAACCAAGGACTCAGTGGATGCCGCGACCACTCTGTCCACAATCAGCCTGGTTGGCCACATTCCGGCAGGCGTGAGGAGTGGTGCTCGATGATCATCCAGCGAGAGCCGTTCCAGCGGTAGACGAAGCTGAAGCGGGCCTGGACGGAGGAGCCGTCATTGAACTGGAAGGTGTAGATCCCGGAATTGATCGCAAGCCCGTCAAAACGACGAATGTTGGCCTCATCGATCCGCCCCCACGGCCCAAGCGCCAAAAAGTCTGAGAAGTAATCCGAGATCTCGGCGTGGTTGTGGCGCACTTGGTTGGAGATGGTGGGAAGCAGGATGGCGTCGCGCTCGTACAGCGCAGTGACGTGTGCGGGATCGCCGCTTTGCAATGCACCGTTCCATTCATCAAACAAGGCTTCGATGTCGTTTTTCGTCATGTACTCCAGTCCAAGCAGTGGATTAGAAAAGTAAGATTGGGTTCAGCAGCCGGCAGGCCTTGTCAGCCAGACAACCGGTCTGCGGCCGTGAGTAAAACCGCGGCAATCGCTTTATCCAGGACCGCAGGTTGGCTACCGGGTCCCACTGCCAGCAACTTGGCACCGGCAACCGGCTCACCGTAGAAATCGCGAGTACTCACCTGGCCATCGGGGCCACGTTCAAAGTAGCGGTAGCCACTGCCATCGCCTATCTGGGTGCACCCCTTCACCCGCAGCAAGCTATTGGGAAGCCGCTGACACAGTTCATGGATGCAGTGCTCGTCCGGTAGGCTGGGAAGCTCGGTGGAGCAGGAAGCCCAGTGGGCCTTTTGATGCTCAATGGCGGCGGCGTTGTTGCTCGACGGCGCCAGTTGAGGCAGCGCCATAAGATCAACACCATCGAACTCAAGGATCTGCGCCTGAGGGTTGAGCTCATTGAGTGCACCGATCACCTCAGCCTTGCGTTGTGCTAAGGCCTGGTCCAGATGAGTCAGCAGGATCAGTGAGGAGACCTGAACCTGGCTGGCTTCCAGCTCGTTGTGTGCGCCCCGTTGCTGCCAGTTTTTAACATCCACCACGGAGATCTGAACCGGGGGCAGGAAGCGATCGTCGATGCCCACACCAAGAAAGCCCATCAGCCTGCAGGCGTCCGAGGTGCCATTGGCCTCGATCAGGGTGATGCCCTTGGGGCGCTCCGGGATGCCATTGACGAACTCCCTCAACTCGTTAATGCCGCTGCAGCAGATGCAGCTACCGTTCAATGCCTGAACCCATTGGGGAGCAAGGTGCTCGGTGAGCTGTTGGGCATCCAAAGACGCATTCTCGTAGTCATTGAGGATGACAAAAGGCTGCCAACCGGCGTCGATATAGCCCTTGGTCAGGTGTTGCAACAGGGTTGTTTTCCCGGCCCCCAAAAATCCGACAATGGCCACAATGGCTTCCATGGTCTTTGTACTCACTCCCTTAAACGGCACTTTTGCGGCGCAGACCAGACCCTGCCATTGTCTCAACCCGCTCAGGCATCATGGGCACAAGCGCGAGCCCGACAAAGACTAAAGTTGCGCCAGTGCGCAGAGGCCAAAACCAGAGCAGCGATCACGGTCGCTACCTTCTCGCCCATCTCCCCAAGCAGGTCATGACCGAACAGTGCGGTCAGCACCAGTGCCAGCAGGCCAACAACGCCGCCGAGCAGCACCCAGCGGTCCTTGTGGCGCCGACAGCCCAGCAACAGGGCGATGATGCTGGATGGGATAACGAAGAGTACCAGCAATTTATGGAATGTCTCATCCTCCATCGGCAATATCGCTAAGGCAGGAAAAGTCGCCAAAACAATGGGCATCACTGCACAATGCAGTGCGCACACCACCGAAACGCCGATGGCCATCTTATCCAGTAACGCTTGCCCGACTTGATTCATCTGTCGCTCCCTTTCGCCATTGCCGTTGCCAGTGCCAGTGCCAGTGCCATCCATTGGCTCACTTGATAACCGTTCAGTCTTTGCTAAATGTTACAACATAACATTAAACGGCATCCGCCTTGGGGGCAACCGTGGCACCAACGCAAGAGACCGGCACCAACTCATCCCGCCTTCCCGTGACCGTCCTGTCGGGCTTCCTGGGTGCGGGCAAGACCACGCTGCTCAACCAGGTATTGAACAATCGTGAAGGACGGCGGGTTGCGGTGATCGTCAATGACATGAGTGAGGTCAACATCGACGCTGCCCTGGTAGAGCGTGGTGGGGCTGAGCTGTCGCGCACGGAAGAGAAACTGGTGGAGATGTCCAACGGCTGCATCTGCTGTACCCTGCGCGACGACCTACTGGCCGAGGTGTCCCGGTTGGCACGGGAGCATCGCTTCGATTACCTGTTGATCGAATCCACCGGCATCTCAGAACCTATTCCCGTGGCTCAAACCTTTACCTTTGAGGATGAACAGGGGGTAAGCCTGAGCCAGGTCTCCCGTCTCGATACCATGGTAACCGTAGTGGATACCGCCAGCTTTCTGCAGGATTACCAGGCCGCCGATGCCCTGCGGGACCGGGGAGAATCCCTGGGTGAGGACGACCATCGCACCGTCACCGATCTGCTCATCGACCAGATCGAGTTTGCCAATGTCATCGTGCTGAACAAGTTGGACCTGGTCACGCCGGACCAGGCCCTGGAGGTGGAGGCGATCGTCAAGGCGCTCAACCCCGGTGCCAAGCTGCTGCTAACCAGCCAGGGGGAGGTCCGGTTGAATGACGTGCTCGACACCGGCCTCTTTGACTACAACGAAGCCGCCAGCTCCGCTGGTTGGCTGCGTGAACTGCAGGGCCAGCACACCCCGGAGACCGAGGAGTACGGCATCTCCAGCTTCATCTATCGCACCCACCAGCCGTTCGATGCCCAAAAGCTCTGGGCCTTTATCCAGCGGGACGAGAACTGGCGTGGCGTGCTGCGCTCCAAGGGGTTTTTCTGGGTGGCAGCGGATCATCGCATCGCCTACGAATGGGCACAAGCCGGCGGGATCACCAACGTGGTGCCCAGCGGCATGTGGTGGGCTGCGGTGCCGCGGGAGAGATGGGCACATCCAGAGGGGCAGCGGCCGGATCAACGCCCGGGCTGGCATCCCCGATTTGGTGATCGGGCACAGCAGATCGTGTTTATCGGGCAAGCGATGGATGAGGCGCTGATCCGATCTCGCCTGGACGAGTGCCTGCTGGATGAACGACTCGCAGCGGCCGACAGTGAGGCTTGGGCGCGACTGGATAATCCGTTTCCTGCCATCCAGATGGTAGAGGGTCAGGCGTAGCGGCGGTCATCCCCATTGGGTTAGTCTTTCTGCATGGACATCTTACAGACAAGGGCTTGGTGACAACCTATGGACATCGACAAGGTGCTTGAGAGATCAGCAGCGAAGTGCCAAGGCATGGGCGGCAAACTCACCGCTAAGCGCCGGGATCTGCTGTCCGTCCTGCTCCGGGCCGACCATCCGCTATCGGCCTATGAGCTGACCGAGCACTACAACCGGCGCTTCGACGGCAAGCTCCAACCCATGTCCACCTACCGGATGCTGGACTTCCTGGTACAGATGCAGCTGGTACACAAGCTCTCCTCGGTCAACAAGTACCTGGCCTGCGCCCACATCGCCTGCCAGCACCAACACGCCGATCAGCACTTTGTGGTCTGCCACCGCTGTGGGGCCGCCAAGGAGATCAACATCGACAACCAGCAACTTGCCACTCTGCTGAGCAGCGTCACCGAGATTGGCTATCAACTGAGACAACCTCAGCTGGAGCTGGATGGAGTGTGTGAAAAGTGCGCCGACGTTAGCCGTGAGACAACCGCCGCCCTTCGCTGACCCACCCATCGCAAGCGCCCTTCAGGCGAAATGAACAGGCCGGTCACCTGGCGATGACCGGCCTTGATCTGTACTGCCAGCTCAGCGCTTGGGCAGCAGCAGGTTCAGCATAATGGCGGTCACTGCACAAAGCGCGATGCCCTGCAGCTGGAAGTTACCCAGCGGGAACACCATGCCACCGATACCAAACACCAGGGTAATGGCCACGATCACCAGGTTGCGGGCCTCGGTCAGGTCCACCTGGTTCTTGATCAGGGTGTTCATCCCCACCGCCGCGATGGAGCCGAACAGCAGGATCATGATCCCGCCCATCACCACCGTCGGCACCGTCATCAGCAGCGCACCAAACTTGCCCACCATCGCCAGCACGATGGCAAACAGCGCACCGTAGGTCATCACCTTGGGATCGAAGTTCTTAGTCAGCATCACCGCCCCAGTCACCTCGGAGTAGGTGGTGTTCGGCGGCCCCCCTAAGGTGGCCGCGGCACTGGTGGCCAAGCCATCTCCCAGCAGGGTGCGATGCAGGCCGGGCTTCTCCACGTAGTTTTTACCGGTGACATTGGAGATCGCCACCATGTCGCCGATGTGCTCCACGGCCGGGGCAATGGCCACCGGGATCATGAACAGGATCACCTGCCAGTTAAAGCTGGGGCTGGTGAACTCGGGCAGGGCAAACCAGGGGGCATCACGCACTGGGCTGAAGTCCACCAGGCCGAGCATCAGCGACAGGCTGTAGCCCACCACGATGGCACAGAGGATCGGCAGCAGGCGCAGCAACCCCCGACCCAGCACCGACACCAGCAGGGCGGTCAGCAGGGTGGGCAGTGCCACCAGCAACGCTGTGCCGGTGGCCACCGCCTGTTCATCGCCCTGGAAGCCCAGCGCCATGCTCACCGCCACCGGGGCCAGGGACAGCCCGATCACCATGATCACCGGTCCCACCACCACCGGTGGCAGGATGCGGTTGATGGCGGCGACACCGCCGACCCGGGCGACCTGGGACAACAGCACGTAGACCAGGCCCGCCGCCAGCAGGCCGCCCATGGTATCCGCCACGCCCCACTGCGCCACGGAGGCGGCGATAGGGGCGATAAAGGCAAAGGAGGACGCGAGGAAAACCGGCACCTGTCCGCGGGTGACCAACTGAAATACCAGGGTACCGATACCGGCGGTGAACAGCGCCACCCGCACATCCAGGCCGGTGAGGATCGGCACCAGCACCAGGGCGCCAAAGGCCACGAACAGCATCTGACCGCCGGCCAGCACCTGCTTGGCAGGAGAAAGGGTTACCCCATCCATAGTCTGTGTTACTCCATAAAAAAGGCGCCCCTGGGGGCGCCTGGTCAATCAATCTTATTTGGTGCCGAAGATCTTATCGCCGGCGTCGCCCAGACCGGGCAGGATGTAGCCCTTGTCGTTCAGGCACTCATCGATGGAAGCGGTGTAGAAGTCCACATCCGGATGGGTTTGCTCCAGGGCCTTGATCCCCTCCGGCGCCGCCACCAGCACCAGCACCTTGATGTGGGTGCAACCGCGCTGCTTAAGCAGGTCCAGGGTGGCGATCATCGAACCACCGGTGGCCAGCATCGGGTCAACCACCAGGGCGATACGCTCATCGATGTTGGAAACCAGCTTCTCAAAGTAGGGTACCGGCTCCAGGGTTTCCTCGTCGCGGTAGATCCCCACCACGGAAACCTTGGCGGACGGGATGTGCTCCAGCACGCCATCCATCATACCCAGGCCAGCACGCAGGATCGGCACCACGGTCACCTTCTTGCCCTTGATCTTTTCCACCGGGATCGGGCCGTTCCAGCCATCGATGGTAACGGTCTCGGTCTCAAAATCGGCGGTGGCTTCATAGGTCAGCAGGGCCGCGACTTCACTGGCCAGTTCGCGGAATCGCTTGGTGCTGATCTCCGCTTCACGCATCAGGCCCAGTTTGTGTTGGATCAGGGGGTGCTTCACTTCGGTGACGTTCATCGTCCTCTCCAGGAATTGCAAGTCGCAGACAAATTTATGGAATTTTACCCTGTGCCCAGTCAACCCGGTCAGGATTTTTCAGCAAAATGTGATCCTGAAAGGATAGATGAGAACAACACGGCGGTGAAAGCGCCCTGTTCCAGCAAACACTTGGGCCGAGGCCCTATGCCTGCTAGAATACCGCGCAAAAAATTATACCCCCCTACCCTTGCTTAGAATCATAACGAGGCCTCTGTGACTAACTCCAGCCAATTGAGCTACAAAGACGCCGGTGTCGACATCGACGCGGGTAACGCCCTGGTAGACAACATCAAATCTGCGGTAAAGCGTACCCGTCGCCCGGAAGTAATGGGTGGCATCGGTGGCTTTGGTGCCCTGTGCCGCCTGCCGGCGAACTACAAGAAGCCGCTGCTGGTCTCCGGCACCGACGGGGTAGGCACCAAGCTGCGCCTGGCCATCGACCACAACCGCCACGACACCGTGGGCATCGACCTGGTGGCGATGTGCGTGAACGACCTGATTGTTCAGGGCGCTGAGCCGCTGTTCTTCCTGGATTACTACGCCACCGGTAAGCTGGATGTGGACGTTGCCACCGCCGTGGTCTCCGGCATCGCCGATGGCTGTGAGCTGTCCGGTTGTGCCCTGATTGGCGGCGAGACCGCGGAGATGCCCGGCATGTACGAAGGGGCCGACTACGATATGGCCGGCTTCTGCGTCGGTGTAGTGGAAGAGGATGAGGTGCTGGATGGCAGCAAGGTCGCCGCCGGTGACGCCATCATCGCACTGGGCTCCTCCGGCCCGCACTCCAACGGCTACTCCCTGATCCGCAAGGTGCTGGAGCGGGTTGAGAACCCGGCAGAGACCACCGTTGGCGACAAAAACCTGGTGGACGCCCTGATGGCGCCCACCAAGATCTACGTCAAGCCAGTACTCAAGCTGCTGGGCGAGCACGACGTCCACGCCATCTCCCACATCACCGGTGGTGGCTTCTGGGAAAACATCCCCCGCGTACTGCCGGACAACCTGAAGGCCGTCATCGATGGCAACAGCTGGCAGTGGCCCGAGGTATTCAACTGGCTGCAAACCACCGGCAACATCAGCGAGCACGAGATGTACCGCACCTTCAACTGTGGTGTGGGCCTGGTGATCGCCCTGCCGGCTGCTCAGGCCGAGCAAGCGGTTGAGCTGCTCAAGGCGGAAGGCGAGAACGCCTGGCTGATCGGCACCATCGCCGATCGCGCCGATGAGCAGGGCCAGGTTGAGATCCGCTAAGAGTTAAGGAAACCCAATGAGCAAAGCCCGTATTGCCGTTCTGATCTCCGGAAACGGCAGCAACCTGCAAGCCATCCTCGACGCCTGCCAAGAAGGCGAGATCCAGGGCGACGTGGTCGCGGTGATCAGCAACAAGGCAGAGGTGTACGGTCTGACCCGTGCCAGCGACGCCGGCGTAGCCAGCGCCGTTGTAGCGGCCCAGCCCGGTGAGGCGCGGGAAGCCTATGACCAGCGTCTGCTGGCCGAGCTGCAGCAGCACCAGGTCGACCTGGTGGTGTTGGCGGGCTTCATGCGGATCCTGTCCGAGCCCTTCGTCGAGGCCTTCGAGGGCCGGATGTTCAACATCCACCCCTCCCTGCTACCCAAGTACACCGGGCTTCACACCCACCAGCGTGCCCTTGACGCTGGCGACAGCGAACACGGCTGCTCCGTGCACTTTGTCACCGCCGAGCTGGACGGTGGCCCAGTGGTCCTGCAGGCCAAGGTGCCGGTGTTCGAAGAGGACAGCGCCGAGGACCTGGCGGAGCGGGTACACACCCAGGAGCACCGCATCTACCCGCTGGTGGTCAAGTGGTTCTGTGAGGGTCGCCTGGCGATGCAGCAGGGTCAGGCAGTGATGGACGGCAGCGTCCTGCCGACCGCAGGCTACGCCTCCGACTGAGGCTGCTAAACAGCAGTCGCCATCAAAAAGCACCGCATAGGCGGTGCTTTTTTTGTGTCTGATTTCGGCCAGACCTTAATCAAACACCATCAGCAGGTAAGCGAAGAACAGCACCAGGTGCACCACACCGTGGACCACGGTGGTGCGATTGCTGGCAAAGGTATTGAGCGAAGCCAGGATGGTAGCGAACAGCATCACCGTCTCCACCGGCTCCAGCCCCAGCACCACCGGCGTACCGGTACTGAGACCGATGATCAGGATCGCCGGGATGGTCATGCCGATGGTGGCCAGGGCCGAGCCCAGGCAGATGTTGATGGAGCGCTGCAGCTGGTTGCTCAGCGCCGCGTTTACTGCCGCCATCCCCTCCGGGGCCAGCACCAGGATGGCGATCACCACCCCGCCCAGGGCCACTGGGGCGGCAAAGGCATCGATGCCGTAATCGATCACCTTGGCCATGCTCTTGGACAGCAGCACGATGGGCAGCATATTGGCCAGCAGCATCACCGCGTGAAACCCGGTGGAGTGCACCTCCAGATCGCCATGGTCATGGCCCGAATCCGCATCCTCCCCCGGCGCAACAAAGTGGCCTCGATGACGCAGGGTTTGTGCCGCCAGGAAGGCGCCATACAGGCTGATGGAGGCCAGGATGGCGAACAGCATCTGGATATTGGAGTAGGTCCCAGCCTCGGTGGACTGGGTCACATTGGGCAGCACCAACCCCAGCACCGCCAACGGCAGCAGCACCGCCAGGAAGATGTTGGCCCCTTGCAGGTTGTGGGCCTGCTCCAGGTGGCGCAGGCTGCCACACAATAAGGACAGGCCTACCAAGCCATTGAGCACGATCATCAGCACCGCAAACATCATGTCGCGGCCCACCCCGGGGCTTTCCGAGCCGGTCAGCATGATGGCGGAGATCATCACCACCTCGATGCTGATCACCGACAGGGTTAGGATCAGTGTCCCATAGGGCTCACCCAGCTTGATCGCCAGGCAATCGGCGTGGTGAACCACCGAGAAGGAGAGCCACAGCATGGCGGCGAACAGCCACAGGAACAGGCCCAAGGGTGCCCATAAGCCGCTCATGCCCGTCAGCCAGCCCTGACCCAGCAGCAGAAATGCCAGCAAAGTGAGCACGCCGGCCAGCAGGCTCATCTCCTGACGCGCCCTGGACCAGATCGAATTGCCGCTCTGCCCAACTGCCATTATCACCCCGCTGCGTTGCCCCGGTAGCCTGCTTTACAGTGACAAGGCAGCCGGTTAAGGTCAACAAGCATGGTTCACGGGGCTTTTGGCTGCCAGCCAAACAGCCGTGGCGATGGACCCGCCGCTGTCATCTTTCTCACCTAAAGTAGAAAGGGTCGAGACCGGAGAAGGAAAAACAATGAAGAGTGTGATTTGCGATATCGACGGGGTGCTGCTGCACGACAACAAGCTCATTCCCGGTTCTGAGGCCTTTATTCACCGCCTGCTGGAACAGGGCAACCCGCTGGTGTGCCTGACCAACTACCCGGCCCAGACCGCCAAGGACCTGGCCAACCGCCTCAATGCCGCCGGCATCAACCTCAGCGAAGAGCACTTCTACACCTCCGCCATGGCCACCGCCGATTTTCTCCGCCACCAGGATGGCAAGAAGGCCTATGTGATCGGTGAGGGGGCCCTGACCCACGAGCTCTACAAGCAGGGCTTTACCATCACCGACATCAACCCGGACTTCGTCATCGTCGGTGAAACCCGCAGCTACAACTGGGACATGATCCATCGCGGTGCCCGCTTTATCGCCGAGGGCGCCCGCTTTATCGCCACCAACCCGGATACCCACGGCCCGAACCATAGCCCGGCCTGTGGCGCCCTGTGCGCCCCCATCGAGCGCATCACCGGCAAGAAGCCCTTCTACGTCGGCAAGCCCAGTGCCTGGATCGTACGCTCCGCCCTCAACCACTTGGGCAGCCACGCCAGCGAGACGGTGATCGTCGGCGACAACCTCAAGACGGATATCCTCGCCGGCTTCCAGGCCGGACTGGAAACCGTGATGGTGCTGTCCGGCGTCAGCCGTATGGACGATCTGGATAAACACCCGTTCCGGCCCAACCACATCTTCCCCTGTGCCGCCGAGATCGACGTGGTGTAACAGAGCCGGTACAAACGCAAATACAGACACAAAAACCATGCCCCCATACACCCAAGGAATAAGTACCAGAATGGTATGAGAAATGGGGGCTGGCGCGCCGTTTTTTCTTTTTTTTTGGTACTTTAGGGCGATCCCTTCCGACCTTAATTCCCATACATTAATTGTGGTTATGTCGCATATGGCGGCATCCGCTCGGTTGGCCTTAGCCGCCGATCGAGGCCCAATGCTTTGACGTTTAGAAGAAAGGATTCGTGATGAAGAAGTGTATCTTGGCCCTAACTACCGCTGCCCTGCTCTCCGCCCCGGCCCTGGCTGCCCCGGATGTGAACATGAGCATCAAATCCGGTAACTTCCAGTTTGGTGTCAACGCGGTCACCCACCTGGGTAAGGTGAAGAACGGCGTACAAAAAAGCGAGAACACCCCCTATCGCCTGTTTGATTGCGAGGCCTACTTCACCAAGTCGTTCCGGGTGAAGAACAGCGGTAGCCAGTGGCGCTCCTACCGGTTGGACATCATTGACCAGTTCCCCAGCTTTGCCCTGGCGGCGGAGTACCTGCCGCACATGAACAACGGCAACAGCACAGGCCAGAAGATCATCTACAGCAACAACAACGGCCACATCAACTACGGCACATTGCAGAACGTTATCGTTGACGCCCTCGATGCGGCCTATGACGCTGCCGACGAGGACTTCCCCACCAGCACTGAGGGTTACTTCGGCAGTGAGCAGCCGGCCGACGGCATCAAGCTGAACCTGCGCTGCAAGTGGGAGAATTTCCTGGAACAGGATTACAGCTCAAACAAGAAGAAGACCTGGTCTGTCTCCATCTTCGACATCAAGGGCACTCCCATCGACTACCGTCAGCCGATGGAAGAGTAATCTGAAAGACACCTATCCAGCGGCCCCCCGGGGCCGCTTTTTACTGCCCCTCTTTGAGATAGAGCACGCAGCCGGAGGCACTGGCCGGGCTGTGCAGATGGCCCGCCGGGAAGCGAACAAAGGTCTCCGGGCCGTACTGGCGCTCACCGTCCTGTACCTCCCCCTCCACCACGAACATCTCTGCCCCCAACGGATGATGGAAGTCGGTCACCACGGTACCTGGCTTGAGCTGGACCAGGCTGATCCGCTCTGGAAAGCCGGTTTGACGGTAAAGCAGCTTGCGGGACACACCGGGCATATTGAGGCTTTGCCAGGCTAAAGTGCCGGTATCGATCGCCACCTGCTGACGGCGGGCTCCGGCGTATTGGCGCAGCTTCACCAGTAACAGGCAGCCCGGCTCAGAGAAGGGCCGATGGCCACTGCCATCAGGATTGAGCAGGTAGCTGCCGGCGGGATAATCTCCATGCTCATCGGAGAACACCCCTTCGAGCACCAGGATCTCCTCCCCTTCCGGATGGTAGTGCCGGGCAAAGTGGGAACCGGGACGATAGCGCACCAGCGAGGTCACCATACCGGACTCCGCCGGCCCCAAGTGACGCAGGCGCTTGCGCAGAACCCCCTCGGCGGGACTGTTCTGCCACTCCATCAGGGCCGCTTCGACTACCTCAACGCCCAGTGAATTCAGTTGCTCATTCATCGCTACCCCCAGGATTGCCCGCTAAGGAGAGGACCGGCTATCCCTGCTTCCGATTGCGTCATCATCCCGCCTTTTAACCATAGTCCGAGCCGGCCTGCCTTTGCCCTGGCCAACCCCATCTTGCGGTGTTTTTACAGCCGGAAACAGCTTACCCGATTTCACAACTGTAAATTATTTGTAACTTACGGCATCCTGTACGGCCAAACGAACAACAAGAGCCACACCATGATACGGAACATCCTGCTGGTCGTGCTGCCACTGTTGGCAGCCTGCGCATCGGACAGCGCGCACGCTCCCCTGGAGCCCAGCGAGCAGCGCCTGCGCGCCGACATCGCCGAGCTGTCCTCGGATCGCTTCCAGGGCCGCCTGCCCACCACCGAGGGCGAAACCCTGACCCTGGCCTACCTGGAGCAGGCCTTCCGCCAGGCCGGACTGCAACCGGGCAATGGCAGCAGTTTCCTGCAGCCGGTGGCGATGAGTCGATTCCAGACCGAATCCGCCAGGCTGACCCTGGGCGGCACATCCTACCGCTACCTGTTCGATATGGTGATCGGCAGCTTTAAGCCGCAGACCGACATCGCAATCAGCGACTCCGAGCTGGTGTTCGTCGGCTACGGCATCAATGCCCCGGAGTATGGCTGGAACGACTACGAAGGCCTTGATGTGCGCGGCAAGACCGTGGTGATGCTGGTGAACGACCCCGGCTTTGCCAGCGCCGATCCGGCCAAGTTCCGTGGCACCACCATGACCTACTACGGTCGCTGGGACTACAAGTTTGCCGAAGCGGGCCGCCAGGGCGCCGCCGCGGCCTTGATCATCCACGATACCAAGCCCGCCTCCTACCCCTGGGCGGTGGTGCAAAACAGCTGGACCGGCCCGCAACTGGACCTGGCCAACAGCACCGATCCCCACCCGCAGCTAGAGGGCTGGCTGAGCCTGGAGGCGGCCCGCGGCCTGTTTGCCCAGGCCAACCTGGACTTGAACCATCTGATGCAGCAGGCCACCTTGGCACCCACCGCACAGCCGCTGGGACTGACCGCCCAGGCAACACTCAAACAAAGCATCGAGCACGCCACCAGCTACAACGTGCTGGCGGTCCTGCCCGGCAACGAACGCAGTGACGAAGAGGTGCTCTACACCGCCCACTGGGACCACATCGGTGCCCACAATGGCGAGATCTATAACGGCGCGCTGGACAACGCCAGTGGCACCGCCGCCATGCTGGAGATCGCCCGGGTGATGGCCAGTCGCGGCCCCATGGCCCGCACCGTGCGCTTCCTTGCAGTGACCGGTGAGGAGCAGGGCCTGCTGGGCAGCCGCTACTACGCCGCCAACCCTGTGGTGCCGCTGAGCCAGGTGGCGGGGGTGTTCAACATCGACAGCACCAACGTGTTTGGCAAGACCCGGGATTACACCATCGTCGGCCAGGGCCAATCTGAGCTGGAGCAGTACCTGATCAACGTCAGCGAGGCGCAGCAGCGCACCATCGGCCCGGAACGCAACCCCGGTGCCGGCGGCTACTACCGCTCTGATCACTTCAGCTTCGTTAAACACGGCGTCCCCGCGGTGTATGCCCGTGGCGGCGCCAAGCCCTGGGACGAAGCCACGGCGGCGTACAAGACCCAGATGAGCGTGATGATGCAGGGCTGCTACCACAACACCTGCGACATCTACCGCCCCGAGTGGGACCTGTCCGGTACCCTGCAGGACATCGAGGTCTACCTTGAGGCCGGCCAGGCCCTGGCCCAGTCTGAACACTGGCCTGGTTTCCTCCCCAACAGCGAGTTTCATGCCCTGCGCCCCGCCGCCGGTGATAGTGCGGTCGGCCTGCAGTAATTCCTGTAAATATCGATAAAACGGGGCTTTTTTCGCCCCGTTTTTCTTGGTTGAATAAACAACAGAGGTGGAACCATAAGCGATCCCCTGTCCGAGCCTCCGGTTGGCTTGGTTTCCCCCCACCACCATGGCAGTCTGACCCTCACCCCCTAGAAAAAATCAGGTCCAAGGAGTAACCCCTATGTGTGGGATCTTTGCCATCATGGATCTTAAGTCGGACGTCTCCGAACTGAGGCAGTCTGCGCTTAAGCTCGCCAAAACCCTGCGCCATCGCGGCCCGGACTGGTCCGGGATCTACGCCGATGAGCAGGCCATTCTTGCCCACGAGCGTCTGGCCATTGTTGATATCGATAATGGTGCCCAGCCCCTGTACAGCCCGGACGGCAACCTGGTGTTGGCGGTCAATGGCGAGATCTACAATCACCGGGAGCTGCGCGAGGAGCTCAGCGTCGGCTACGAGTTCCAGACCGGCTCTGACTGCGAGGTGATCCTGGCCCTCTACCGCAAGTTCGGCGTGGATATCCTCGACAAACTCAACGGGATCTTCGCCTTCGTGCTGTGGGACAAGGAGAAGCAGCGCTACCTGGTCGGCCGCGACCACATGGGGATCATCCCCCTGTACGAGGGCTACGACGAGCAGGGCAACCGCTACTTTGCCTCAGAGATGAAGGCGCTGGTGCCGGTCTGTACCCAGATCCAGGAGTTCCTGCCGGGCCAGTACTACGACTCCAGCAAAGACAAGACGGTTACCTACTACGTCCGTGACTGGCAGCACTATGAGGAGGTCAAGGACAACCCGGCTCACCTCAACGACCTGCGGGCCGGGCTCGAGGGTGCTGTTAAGCGCCAGCTGATGTCCGATGTCCCCTACGGCGTGCTGCTGTCCGGTGGACTGGACTCCTCCATCACCTCGGCGCTGGCCAAGAAGTTTTCCGCCCGCCGCATCGAAGAGGATGAGAGCAGTGAGGCCTGGTGGCCCCAGCTGCACAGCTTCGCCATCGGCCTGGAAGGCGCGCCGGATCTCAAGGCCGCCGCCGAGGTGGCCTCGCACCTGGGCACCATCCACCATGAGCTGCACTTCACCGTGCAGGAGGGCCTCGATGCCCTGCGCGACGTGATCTACCACATCGAAACCTACGATGTGACCACCATCCGCGCCTCCACCCCGATGTACCTGATGGCCCGGATGATCAAGGCGATGGGGATCAAGATGGTGCTCTCCGGTGAAGGGGCCGACGAGATCTTCGGCGGCTACCTGTACTTCCACAAGGCACCGGATGCCCAGGCGTTCCACGAGGAAACGGTGCGTAAGCTGGCTAAGCTGCACCTGTTTGACTGTCTGCGTGCCAACAAGTCCATGGCGGCCTGGGGCGTGGAGGCCCGCGTGCCCTTTCTGGACAAGGAGTTCATGGACGTGGCGATGCGCCTGAACCCGGACGCCAAGCTGATCAAGGACGGTCGCATCGAGAAGCAGATCCTGCGGGAGGCCTTTGCCCACTACCTGCCGGAATCCGTGGCCTGGCGCCAGAAGGAGCAGTTCGGCGACGGTGTCGGCTACTCCTGGATTGACCAGCTCAAGGCCTTCGCCGAGGGCCAGGTGAGCGACCAGGAGCTGGCCAACGCCCATTTCAAGTTCCCGCACAACACCCCGGACACCAAAGAGGCCTACCTCTACCGCAGCCTGTTTGCCGAACAGTTCCCGCTGCCGGCCTGCGCCGAGTGTGTCCCCGGTGGCAAATCGGTGGCCTGCTCCACCCCCGAGGCGCTGGCCTGGGATGAGAGCCTCTCCGCCATTACCGATCCCTCCGGACGGGCGGTGCAGTCGGTACACCAGGACAGCTACTGATCCCTGCTGACGCTAAACGCCGTGCCCAACTCGGGCGCGGCGTTTTTGCTCTCTCCCTCCAGCCAATCTGCCCCGCTCTGCTAGAGTTCATCCATCCCAGATGGAGGCTGCCATGCGCATCTTTTTATTACTGTTTGGCCTGTTCACCCTGGTGGCCTGCCAATCCAAGCCCACCGAGGTGCCCACCGACGCTCTGCCCAGCGGCCCGGAGATCCAGCGCCTGGAAGGCACCGTGAGCAACATCCGCGAGGTGAAGCAGGACGCCTCCCTGGGCAAGCAGTTCGGTGGCTCTTTCATCGGCGCATTGGTGGGGGGCCAGATCGGCGGCGGCACCACCTCCGCCATCCTGGGCACCAGCGGTGCCTTCATCGGTCAGGACGTGGCAAACCAGGTCAGCGGGAAGATGCTCGATCGGCTGATCCTCACCGCAGAGGATGGCAAGGAGTACGAATGCCCGGTGCATGGCCACGATTTTAAGCTGGGGGACAAGGTGGTGTTTACCCTGGTGGCGGGTCACGTCAGTGCCATCATCCAGGCTACCCCGGAGTGATCACCGCAATTGCTGTAGGTGATCGCCCTGTGGTGAGCACCAGCAGCTGGCCAGAAGGCCTTTACCCAGCCCTCTGACCACGACACTAAGGCGCTGAAAATAGAGCCATTACACTAGATTATTCAAGCAGTGTAATGGTAATAAGTGACTGAGATTAAATAATGTTTTGCTCACATTGTGAGATCCGTGCCTTGTCTGACCACAGCAGAGCTTTTAGACTGCGCCCTTCAATGACCGCCACCTGCCATCTGCCTTGCTGCGTTTTTTCCACGACATCCGCCAATGCCGAGCCGACATACTCCGCCTGCTGTTGATCAGCATGCTGGTGACGGCGTTGCTGACCCTGGGCGATCTTTACCATCGCGTGGACTCCGAGCTGGAAGCGAACCTGCTGCAGATCCGGGAGTTTGCCCAACGGATCCAGGGAACCGCCCAACGTTGGCCGGAACGGTTTGAACGCTGCGATGAAGCGTTGAAAGGGCTGCTGTATGACCGGGCCAAGCTCTCCTCACTGGCCAGCAGCTACGCCTATCACAGTCGCCGCTTTGGCTGGTGTTACCCCCAGCAGGAGCTGCCCTTCAGCGATGCCACCCTGGCTACCCTGATCCGCAGCCCACTGACCCCAAACATCAACCTCACCTCCGACAGCACGCTGCTGGGTCGCCGCTATATCTACTCGGTCGATTTAGGCCAGGGTGACTTCCTGGTGGGGCAGAGCTTCGAGAAGACCCTGAAAGACCAGATGAGCATGCGCATCGGCTCCAACCTGGTGGGCACCCGAAGGCTGTTCCTGGGGGATGAACCGCCGCTGGTGTTCCAAAGTCAGGTGGAGCTGATGCCCTATCTGCAGCGCCAGCAGGGCGAGATGCTGGTGCAACTCGCCCTGGCCAAGCCGGTGCTGTATGGCTACCTGTTTCACTGGAGTCTGTGGCCCATGCTGGTGATGGGCTCGGTGAGCGTCGGCTTGCCCATCTGGTGGCGACGCCGGCAGAGCCAACAGGGGATCCATCCCTCGGACATCGAGCAAAGCTATGCCCGCCGCGAGATCTTCCCGGTCTACCAACCCATCGTCGACGGTCGCAATGGCCTGATCCACGGCTATGAGCAGTTGGCCCGCTGGCGCCACCCCAAGGAGGGGATGATCCCGCCCAACCTGTTTATCCCGCTGCTAATGCGCCACAACCGGCTGGACCAGCTGCTGGATTACCTGGTTGGCCATAGCCGGCCCAAGCTGAAGGGGGGCCAATACCTCAGCATCAACATCACCGGCAGCCAGCTGCGGCGCGACCCCAGCCTGGCCTGGCTGGCCAAGTGCCTGCTCAAACAGGGGCTGCTGCCCCATCAGATCCTGCTGGAGATCAGCGAGCAGCAACCGCTCAACGACTGCGCCCTGCTGGATTCACTGCGAAACCTGCAGCGCCAGGGCTACCGCATCGCCTTGGACGATTTTGGTACCGGTCACAACGATCTGGGAGTACTGGGGCTGTTTCGCCCGGACATCATCAAGATTGACCGCAGCTACGTCGAAGCGATTGGCGGCGATTCGATGCGGGTGGTGGTGTTGGAGCAGATGCTGAACCTGGCCCGCACCAGCGGTATTCCCCACATCGCAGAAGGGGTAGAGACCGAGGCGCAGCGCCAGTACCTGTTGAGTAAGGGGATCACCCGAATGCAGGGCTTCCTGTTTGCCCGCCCAAGCACGGTGGCCGAGCTGGAGTCCGAATACCAGTTGGCCCTGGAGCCCTTGGGGTTAGCCCCGGCCGATGGCGGCCAATCGGCCCTGGGTTAGCTTTAACAAGTCCGCCGGTGCCAGCTCTATCTCCAGGCCACGGCGCCCGGCGGACACAAACAAAGTATCAAACTGCTCGGCACTGGCATCCAGTACCAGTGGCAGTCGCTTCTTCTGGCCCAATGGGCTTATTCCCCCAACCACATAGCCGGTAGCCCGCTCGGCCGCCACGGCATCCGCCATCGACAGCTTCTTGGCCCCGCAGGCCTTAGCCAGGGCCTTAAGATCCAGCTTGCCGGCCACAGGTACCACCGCCACCACCAGCTTGCCGGCTTCGTCTGCCGCCAGCAGGGTCTTGAACACCCGTTGCGGGTCCTGGCCCAGCACCGTTGCGGCCTCCTCACCAAAGGAGTCCGCGGCGGGATCATGCTGGTACTGATGCAGTTGAAAGGGGATCTTGGCGCGCTTGGCAGCGGCAACGGCGGGCGTCATGGCTTAGGGCTTCACCCGAACCACGTCGATGTCGTGCTGAGCCAGCTGCTCCGAGTAGGCAGCAGGCAGGCCATCGTCGGTGATCATCCGGTCGAAGGACTCGTTGGACAGGGCCAGGAAGGTGCCGGTCTTGCCGAATTTGCTGGAGTCACACACCAGGATCACCTCGCGGGAGACCTCCGCCACCTTCTGCTTCACCATCACCTTGTCTTCGCTGGGAGAGGAGATCCCACGGTTGTCCCAGCAGGCACTGGCGATAAAGGAGACATCGATATTGAGTTGCTTGAGGAAGGACTTGGCCTGCTGACCGACGCAGGAGTTGTTGCGGCGATCCACCTTGCCGCCGGTATGGTAGATCTCGCAGCGACCGTGCTCCGCCATATAGGAGGTGATAAAGAAATCGTTGGTCACCAGCAGGATATCGTCGCGATCCACCAGGTGCTTGGCCACCTCCATCATGGTGGAGCCGGCATCCAGGTAAACGGTAGCCCGCTCCGGCACGTAGCGCTTGGCCGCCAGACCCAGCAGTTTCTTGATCTCGATATTCTGGGTGCTTTTGGTGCGGTGAGTCAGCTCTTCACGTACCGTCTCGGTGCGCTGAACCCCGCCGGCCACGGAGAACACCCGCCCCTTGGCTTCCAGCTTGGCGATGTCGCGACGTACCGTCATGTGCGATACGTTCAGCTTTTCCGTGAGCTCGCCGATGGTACAGATCTCACGGGTCTCAAGCATCTTTAAAATGATTCGTTGTCGTTCTGCGGGGATCATGGAGCAACCCTATCGTGGCGATTCGCGCAACTGCGCAGTAAAGGCGACAATTGTACCCAGCGTCAATGGCTTGGCTCAACCAGTGCAACCGATTGATTTCCACTATCGACCACTATTTATCCGCCGTCCAGCCCATTGCAGTCTAACAGTTCTGCCTGATGTCGAGCGGCAGCCAGTGGATCCCGCCAATCTCCCTGCCCCGGCTTTTGCCCAACCGCCGCATTCGGTATCCTTGGCCGCCAGCCTTGCATTCAACAGGACGTTTCCATGAGCTTTACCCTCTGGCTATCCTTGGCCGCCATCTGCACCCTGGGTGCTGTCAGCCCCGGCCCCTCGCTGGCCCTGGTGATCCGTAACACCGTACAGGGCGGCATGAACCAGGGGGTCGCCACGGCCTTGGGCCATGGCCTGGGGATCGCGCTCTACGCCCTGCTGGTGGCGATGGGGCTGGGATTGGTGATCACCAAGACGCCCTGGCTGTTTGAGCTTATCCGCTACGCCGGTGCCGCCTTCCTGCTCTACCTGGCCTGGCAGGCCCTGCGCAGCAAGCCACAAGGGGGCGATGCCAGCGAGCCGGAGAGCTACGGCCGCTACCAGGGCTTTGTCGGCGGTTTCCTGGTGGCCTTTCTCAACCCCAAGATCGCGGTGTTCTTTCTCGCCCTGTTCAGCCAGTTTGTTCGCGAGGGCGCTGGCTGGAGCGAGAAGCTGATCATGATGGCTACCGCCGGGGGCATTGATGCCCTGTGGTACATGGTGGTGGCTCTGGGTGTGGCGCGCACCCCACTGATGGGCTGGCTGAAGAACAACATCGTCTGGCTTGACCGGGCTACCGGCACCATCCTGACCCTGCTGGCGATCCGGGTCATCTGGGTGTGAGCCTAGCTGGCGATGAGTCCATGGCAGCGACGGGCCAGGCGGTAAAATCCGGCCCCAAGTCGCCGCCCTCGCCCAACCTGGCGCTGTTCGACTTCGACGGCACCCTCTGCCGCGGCGATAACTTTTCCCGCTTCTACTACCGCAATGTCCCCCGTTGGCGGCTCTGGCCCGGTTTGCTGTTGTGCTGGCCGCTGCTGCTGTTCAACAAGCTGGGATTGCTGCCCAACCATAGGCTGCGCCCGCTGGTCGCCTGGCTGGGCTTTGCCGGCTGCCGCCAGCACACCCTTAAACGTCAGGGCGAGCGCTTCGCCCAGCAGCAGTTGCCCAAGCATCTGTGCCCTGAGCACATGGCTAGGCTGCAGTGGCATCGTGACCGCGGCGATCGCATCCTGCTGGTTTCCGCCTCACTAAATCTCTACCTGCGTCCCTGGTGTCAGCAGCAGGGCATCGAGCTGTTGTGCTCAGAGCTGTCGATGCGCCGGGGCCGCTGTACCGGGCGTTACCAGCACGGCGACTGCAGCAGGGAGCGCAAGCGACAACGGATTGAGCAGCACCTCGATCTGTCTCACTACGCCCGGATCTACGCCTATGGCGATACCGCCGAGGACCTGGCCATGCTGGGACTGGCGGATGAGGCGTTTTATTGCGGCCAGCCCTGGTCCAATCCCAAGGGCCAGTGATCCACTCCCTGCCCACCGCCGTTGTAAGCGCAGAACAACGAAGAGCCGACCCATAGTAAGGTCGATGCAGCAAGACGCAACGCGCCCGTGCCACGGGCCTTGGACTTCGGTCCCGGGATTTGTCGGAGAGGTACCAACTTCAGTTTCGAGCTGCCTGCCTCTCCGTCCCGTACGGGCAGCTTGCTTTTTATTCCGGGCACACGCACGCCTTCCCGCGTGTGCCCAAGACCCGCCCCCTCCCACGCAAACACTGGTATACTCCCGCCACACTTTTTCTTGGAGCGGCCCTATGAACACCGAACAGCTCAACGATTTCTACAGCCAAAACAGCCAACAGCGCTACGACACCACCATTGCCGCCATCAAAGAGCAACAGCAACTCTGGACCCTGGCCGACGATCAGGGCTGCGTGGTCCTGGATACCGGCAAGGAGCAGTGCCTGGTGATGTGGCACGACGAGGCCCTGGCCAAGAACTGGGCCTCCGGCGAGTTCGAGCGCTGTGAAGCCCTGGCCATCAGCCTGGAAGACTTTATGGCCAAGTGGGTACCGGGCATGAGCGAAGATGGCTTCGACGTGGCCATCGCCCCCTCCCTGGCCGGCGAAGGCATCGTCCTGAGCCCGCAGGAACTGGCGACCGATCTGAGCTAAGCCTCCGCAGCTCAGGCAGCAAAACAGAAACCCGGCCAGGGCAACCTGGCCGGGTTTCGCTTTATCTGTGGGCATGCTATCTGTAATACCAGATTGGTCAAAAGGACGCCCACCATGCCGCAATCGCTAATGCCAGAGCTGCAAACCTGGTATCAACAGGGACACTTTCGCACCTGCCGCAGTCACCAGATCTTTTACGGCATGCAGGGGGCCGGCCCCAACCTGGTGCTGATCCATGGCTTCCCCACCTCCGCCTGGGACTGGCACAAGGTGATCCCCGCCCTGGCGGAGGAACATCGGGTCATCTACCTCGATCTGCCGGGCTTTGGCCTGTCGGACAAGCCCCGCGAGGACTACCCCATCATTGAACAGGCGGATCGCGTCATCGATCTGCTACAACACCTGGGGGTATTTGATGCCCATATTCTGGCCCACGACTACGGCGCCACCGTGGCCCAGGAGCTGCTGGCCCGGCGCGAAGAGGACACCAGCCCCATCCGCTGGCACTCCTGCACCATCCTCAATGCCGGCCTGTTTCCCGAGGCCCACCGGCCACTGCGGATCCAGACCCTGCTGGCCAGCCCACTGGGGCCCTTTATTGCGCCGATGATCGGCAAGGACACCTTCCAGCGCAGCATGGCCAGCATCTGGGGGGAGGCGCCGGTGGCGATCGAGGAGTTGGAAGCGATGTGGCAGCTGCTGCAGTGGGATGACGGTAAGAGCACCATCCCCTACCTCATCAAGTACATGGAGCAGCGGGTAACAAACCGGGAGCGCTGGGTGGGGGCCCTGATGCAGACCGAGGTACCGCTGCTGCTGATCGACGGCCTGGCGGATCCCATCTCAGGCCAGAGCCTGGTCGACCGCTTCACCGAGCTGTGCCCGCAGGGGAAGATCGTCGCCCTGGAGGGGGTCGGTCACTACCCGCAGCTGGAAGCACCGGAAGCGGTGATCGACGCCTGGCGTGCCTTTGAAGCCGAACTGCCGGCCCTGATCCCGGGCGAGCCGGTCCCCTAGGGCCTGATCTTTCCTGTGTGCCAGCACGTTTGCAGCAACAATTCCGTTTCGACACGCCGTCGGACTCCACGCATCGATAGGGGAAGACTTATGACACGTTTAACCATTCTGCTCAGTGCCTTACTGCTCGTCACCAGCGCTCACGCCGGCCACCATAAAAACGAAGGGGTACCGGCCGGAAACGAAGCCCATCCCGCCCACGCCGGGCATGCCCAGGGCCATCACAAGATGCTGTCCGACTACCTGGAGTTGGATGAGCAGCAGCAAGCGGCTTTCGCAGCCGAGCATGAGCGCTATCGCACGCAGCGCCAGGAGATCAAATCCAGCGGCGACAACCCGGACGCCAAGGTCGCCGAGATGGAAGCCGCCGATGCGCGCCATCAAAAGGAAATGAAAGCGATATTAAGCGATGAGCAGTACGCGAAGTACCAGGAGTTTCGCAAGGCCCACCATGGCAAAGGTAAGGGCCATGGAAAAGGGCATGGCAAAAAGAGCGAGGGCAGCAGCTACTAACACGTAAGCCGAAAACAGGGCCTCCTGCTGAGGCCCTTCCTTTTGCCACCACCGCTCTCAGCGGATTAAACAGCCCGGCGGTCGAGCAGCAACCAGAGGCGTTTGAACACGGGTACGTTGCAAACCAGGGTTAGGCATCGGGCTTAAGCAGGGGACAGGCCTGAGGTAGCACCATCTTTAGCGCGCCGGGGCGCACCTCAAGGCGCACCCGGGCCTGCTCAATGGGTTCGCCGTCCAGGTTGATCGGCATCACCTGCTCACAATGCCACTCGGCCCAGGGCGCCCGCAGACGCTTGACGTACTCTCCCCCCTCTTCTGCCAGGATCTCCTGCATCACCTGAGCCATCGCTTCCGGCGGGAAGTGCAGCAGCGCCACCAGATCCATCAGGCCATCGTTGATGTAGGCGGCAGGCGCCAGCTTCTGCCCCCCACCGGCCTGACGGCCATTGCAGGCGGCCCCCACCACCACCTCACCGGCCAGATCGCCATCGGGCAATCGCAAGGCGCCCTGGTAGGGGGTAAAACCCACCGCCTGCACCAGCCCGGTCAGGGTATAGGCCCCGCCGCCGAGGAAGTTCTTCAGCGCCACCGGGGTAGTGGCGGTGATCTGAGCACCAAAGCCGCCGCTGGCCACATTGATAAAATGGTGCTCGTTGGCCGCCACCACATCCACTGCTACCGCTCGGCCCTGCTGGGCCAGCACCAGTGCTGCATAGGTATCCAGCGGCACCTCGGCAGCACTGGCAAAATCGTTGGCGGTGCCCAGCGGCAGGATCGCCAACTCCGGCCGGTGCAGCGGGTCTATCTGCATCAGCGCATCCACCGCCTCGTTGACGGTGCCGTCACCGCCCCCCGCCACCAACCGGGTACAACCATCCTTTACCGCCTCGCGCACCTGGCGGGCGACGTCGCCCCCCTCAAAGCTGGTGCGCACCTCCACCGCGCCGTGGCGCCGCGCCGCGGTGATGCCCTCTCGCACGCTGGCCAGTCCCGCTTTCTTACCGTTCAACAGCACTCGGATGGTTGTCATAAGCCCCTCATTTAAAGGCATAAAAGGTCACACTAGCACAGCGAGCTTGACCGCACCTTGCGCACAACCTGGACAAGGGGTAACTAAAGACCAGCACCGACAGCGGCGCCAGCCAGGGCGCAAAAACGCCCTGTGAGTCGGCACCAGGGCAGACAGGGCGGGTCCGAACCGGTATTATCCCCGCCCTGATCCCAGCAACCCGGCGCAGTAACATGATCCAGATTGGCCTGACCAACCCCAAAAGCCCCAGCAACATTGGCGCAGTAATGCGTGCCGCCGGGTGTTACCAGGCGGATGCCGTGTTCTACACCGGTGAGCGAGCTCAGCGCGGCATGAAATACCACACCGACACCAAGAACGTCGCCAGCCAGATCCCGCTGCAGGCGGTAGATTGCCTGCTGGAGCAGGTACCGGCGGACGCCAAGCTGGTCTGTATTGAGCTGGTGGAGGGCGCCACCCCACTGCCCCAGTTTGTGCATCCGGACAACGCCTTCTATATCCTCGGGCCGGAGGATGGCAGCCTCAGTCAGGCGGTGGTCGACCGTGCCGATGCGGTGGTTTATGTCCCCACCGTCGGCTGCATGAACCTGGCCGCCACCGTCAACGTGGTGCTCTATGACCGGCTGGCCAAGGGCCAAGGCAAGGTGGAAGCCAGTGACGCACTGATCCGGCAAAGCCGCGATACCAACAACAGCGTTTCCATCGCCGCGCGCAGCAGCGACTAACGTTCGCTAGCGGATAAAAACTCAGCAAACGCCTTGCGCCGCTGCCCTGCTCTGGGTACCCTGCGGCGTTTTTCCTCATTCCTTCACTTAATCTCGGGTAGCTCACTGTGATCCAAGCAGCCAACATTACTATGCAGTTCGGTGCCAAGCCGCTGTTTGAAAATATCTCCGTCAAGTTCGGCGGCGGCAACAGCTATGGCCTGATCGGCGCCAACGGCTGTGGAAAGTCCACCTTTATGAAGATCCTCTCCGGCGAGCTGGAACCCTCCACTGGCAACGTCAGCGTCGAGCCCAACACCCGCGTGGCCAAGCTGGGCCAGGACCAGTGGGCGTTTGAGGAATACAGCGTAATCGACACCGTGATCATGGGTCACAAAGAGCTGTGGGAAGTAAAGGCCGAGCGCGATCGCATCTACTCCCTGCCGGAGATGTCGGAAGAGGAAGGCATGCAGGTGGCGGATCTGGAGGTGCAGTTTGCCGAGATGGACGGCTACAGCGCCGAAGCCCGCGCTGGCGAACTGCTGCTGGGCCTGGGTATTCCGGAGGAGCAGCACTTTGGCCTGATGAGTGCCGTTGCCCCCGGCCTGAAGGTGCGGGTATTGCTGGCCCAGGTGCTGTTTGCCGATCCGGACATCATGCTGCTGGACGAACCCACCAACAACCTGGATATCCACACCATCCACTGGTTGGAAGAGATCCTCAATGATCGCAGCTGCACCATGATCATCATCTCGCACGACCGTCACTTCCTGAACTCCGTGTGCACCCACATGGCGGACATCGATTACGGTGAGCTGCGTGTCTACCCGGGTAACTACGACGAGTACATGACCGCCGCCTCCCAGGCACGCGAACGCCTGCTGGCCGACAACGCCAAGAAGAAGGCGCAGATCGCTGAGCTGCAGGGCTTCGTTGCCCGATTCTCCGCTAACGCCTCCAAGGCTCGTCAGGCTACCTCTCGTGCCAAGCGGATGGAGAAGATCCAGTTGGAAGAGGTCAAGGCCTCAAGCCGTCAGACTCCTTTCATCCGCTTCGAACAGGAGAAGAAGCTGTTCCGTCAGGCGCTGGAGGTGACCAACCTGTCCCAGGGCTACGACGGTGAACTGCTGTTCAAGGGCCTGGATCTGAAGGTGGACGTGGGTGAGCGCATCGCCATCATCGGTGAGAATGGCGTGGGTAAATCCACCCTGCTCAACACCCTGGTGGGCGCGATGGAAGCCAAGTCCGGTGAGATCAAGTGGTCTGAAAACCACAACATCGGCTACTACGCCCAGGATCACGCCGCCGACTTCGAGAAGGACATCAACCTGTTCGACTGGATGGCCCAGTGGTCCACCGAGGGTGCCGATGAGCAAACCATCCGCTCCTTCCTCGGTCGCATGCTGTTCGGTCAGAACGACATCAAGAAGTCCGCCAAGGTGATCTCCGGCGGTGAGCAAGGCCGCATGCTGTTTGGCAAGCTGATGATGCAAAAGCCCAACATCCTGCTGATGGACGAGCCCACCAACCACATGGACATGGAGTCCATCGAGGCGCTCAACACCTCGCTGGAGAACTACGACGGTACTCTGCTGTTCGTCTCCCACGACCGGGTGTTTGTCTCCTCCGTGGCTACTCGCATCATCGAGCTGAAGCCTGATGGCATCACCGACTTCCACGGCACCTACGAAGAGTACCTGGCCAGCCAGGGCAAAGAGGGCTAACCGCCGCGGCCACGATGGCTCGCCGTAATGTAAAAACGCCCAGACCTCGGTCTGGGCGTTTTTTGTTGCCGGATGCGCCGACACCCAGCGCAAATCTGTGATCCAGAACGCATTAGCGTCCTGGCGTACTGTCACACTGTTACGTTAGTATCTTGCTGCCCTGGCGCCCAACAGCGCCAGTGCCTGGCATTGCCAAGCCACTGCACCACCGCCTTCGGGCCTTCGATTCCGCGATACAAGACAACGATAACAATGACCGACACCACCACCAAAGCCCCTAATACTGCCTGGGTTTCCCGCATCGAACGATTGGGCCATAAGATCCCCGATCCCATCGTCATCTTCATGTCCTTCCTGCTGCTGGGCCTGGGCCTGACCGCGCTGCTGGGCAACGTCCAGTTTGAAGCGATGAATCGAGACGGTGGCACCACCGTCTACGGCATGAAGAACATGCTGGCCACGGAGAACGTCCGCTGGCTGTTTGATAACGCCATCCTGGCCAACTGGCTGGCCTACGGCCAAGGGGTACTGGGGGTGATCCTGGTGGTGATGCTGGGGGTTGGCATCGCCGAACACTCTGGCCTGCTGACTGCCGTGATCAAGGGCCTGGGGGCCCGCATCAACGATCGCTACCTGCTGCCCACCGTTATCCTGCTGGGTGTGCTTAGCTCTCTGGCCACCGATGCCGGTTACCTGGTGCTGATCCCGCTGGCCGGCCTGCTCTATGCTGGCATGGGCAAGAACCCGCTGATCGGCATGGCCGCCGCCTTTGCCGGTGTTTCCGCCGGCTTCAGCGCCAACCTGCTGCCGGCCACCCCGGTGGATGTGTTCATCGGCATGAACACCCAGGCCTTCGCCCAGGCCCAGGACGTGCCCTTCGTCAATGCCAATGGCGCGGCACTGATCCCCGCCACCATGCACTACTTCTTCATCCTGGCCTCCACCTTCATGCTGGTGGCCATCGGCACCTGGGTAACCAACCGCTATGTCGCCCCACGACTGGAGCGCCAGAAGTACCAGCTGCCAGAGGAGATCGACCTGTCCGAGTTCGCCCTCAGCGACACTGAGCGCAAGGGCCTGAAGGCGGCAGGCATCGCCCTGCTGGCCGGTATCGTCGGCGTGGTATTGCTGGCCATGGGCCCGCTGGCGGCCTACGAGGTCGATGGCCGCACCATTACCCCCTACCTGGATAACGTGATCCTGCTGATCGCTCTGCTGTTTGCCGTGGTAGGCGCTGCCTTCGGCTACGCCACCGGTCGCTTCAAGCGGGTCACTGACGTGGCCAACGCCATGACCAAGCAGATGAACACCATGGGCTACGTCATGGTGCTGACCTTCTTCTGCTTCAACTTCCTGGCGGTACTCAACTACTCTGGCCTGGGCACCTACCTGACCTACCTGGGCGCGGCCCTGCTTACCGGCATGGGCCTGGAGCAGTTCCCGGTGCTGCTGCTGATCGGCTTTATGCTGATCACCGCGCTGCTTAACCTGGTGGTGGGCAGCATGTCCGCCAAATGGATGCTGCTGGGCCCGATCTTCGTGCCGATGCTGTACGCGGTAAACCCGGCCATGACCCCGGACCTGGTGGCGGCGGCCTACCGCATCGCCGACTCCAGCACCAACATCATCACCCCGATGATGACCTACGCCGGGGTGATCCTGGCGATGATGCGTCGCTACCGTCCGCAGATGGGGATTGGTGACATGATGGTGATGATGCTGCCCTACTCCATCGCCTTCTTCATCGCCTGGTCTGTGCTGCTGGTGATCTTCTTCAGCTTCGGCCTGCCGTTGGGCTTCTAAGTGCCCACCTGAATGAAAACACCCGGCCTTGTGCCGGGTGTTTTTGATGTTCCAAACGGATAGCGAAATCCGTTGATATGCAGCACAAAAGCAGAGCCGTTCAACCGGGTGTACAACTCTTTGGCTGAATACGGTTTCAAATTGATGCTGAGGCGGGTAGAGTTTGTGCCCCCGCATTAGACCGGCCCATCGTTGTCCTAGCCTCGCGCTGGGTTGCACCGCCGTGTTGGTCGCGGGAGAATTCACCCCTGGGGCCTGACCCCGTTGGATTTTGGAAACTGAGCAAACGGCAATGAAACTCTTTGTAAACGACTTAACGGTGATCGACTCCTCCTTTGTCGACACCACCCGGGGGATCGTCGGCGAAAGCTGGATCGTCGATCTCCAGCTCACCGGCGGCCTCAACGAGGAGTCCATGGTGCTGGACTTCGGGGTCGTCAAAAAGCAGATCAAGGCATTGATCGACGACCTGGCGGATCACCGCCTGATCGTCCCGACCCAGGCCCCGGAGCTGGCACTGCACCGCGATGTGGATGCCACCTGGGTGAGCAACAGCGCCACCCGCCAGGGCAGTTTCTTTGTCCAGGGTCCGGAGCAGGCGTTCTGCTTTATCGAAGCGCCCCGCATCGACGAGCAGAGCGTGGCCCAGTACCTGGAGCGGATGATCCTGCCGCAGCTGCCCAGCAACGTGAAGGCGATGAGCCTGTCGCTGCGCAGCGAGGCGATCGACGAGCCTTACTACCACTACAGCCATGGCCTGAAGAAGCACTCCGGCAACTGCCAGCGCATCGCCCACGGCCACCGCTCCCGTATCCGCATCTACAAAGACGGTCAGCTCGACCCGCAGCTGCAGGCCCTCTGGGCTGAGCGCTGGGAAGACATCTACCTCATCACCGAAGAGGACATTGTCGAGCTGGACACCCTGTCCGAGGGCGTACAGGGCCTGCCGGCTGAAGACCTCATCTGCGCCAGCTACCAAAGCCCCCAGGGCCACTTCGAGATTGCCCTGCCCCGGGAGCGCAGCGAAGTCATGACCACCGACTCCACCGTCGAGCGTATCGCCGAGTACATCGCCGAGCAGGTGGCCCAGATGCAGCCGGGTCATGCCATCGAGGTGTACGCCTACGAGGGTGTCAGCAAGGGCGCGATCGCCGAGAGCCGGGTTTAATCTCGAGTAACGAGAACGTCGCCCTCAGAACACAAAAACCGAAGCCCAGGCTTCGGTTTTTTTAGATTAATGATGCCTGCTTCATCCAAAGCCTAATCTGCGCTGTCATCGTCCCCCCACATTAGCAAGCATGCCCATAAACAACTGAATGACTTACATTGAGTGTGCTGCTAACTTAGAGCAACTCAGTTGGCAGGAAGCCTTAGCTGAGACTTAACGAAAGGGAATGGTTTTATTATGGATAAGGAAATCGATTTTTCACATTACTCTTTAGATGACCTTTACTCATCTGCAGAGTCTATTGACCGCACTGCTTTTCCAGAAAGAGCAAAGCGCATTGATATGCTTATTGCGGAGAAAGAACAGTCTCTACCATCATTAGAAAGTAAAAGTAGCCTCATAGGTGAGAGAGCGACTAGGCTCGATAGATTTTTTGCAGCTTTAGTCGATTTCATTATTGCGATGATTATCACAATGATTATCCTATTCGGTGAATTCCTGTTGCTCGGCATACCCGCTATTGAGTCCAGCACAAAGGTAATTTTGATTGAAACGATCTATACATTAATCCTTGGCTTGGCTATTCAGCTTACAGTTCATGGGTATTTCCTGCACCAATACGGACAGACCATTGGTAAAAGACTTCTATCGATAAGGATAGAAAATTTAGATGGCACTCAGGCCAGCTTTAGAAAGATTGTCTTTGTTAGAATGCTACCCATGCACTTGTTAACCATCATTCAGCCCATAGGTCAGCTAATAGCTGGGATTATTAATCCCCTCATGATTTTCGGTAAACAGCGACGCTGTCTACACGATTACATAGCGAAAACCAAAGTCTGTTATACGAGCACTAAGAATTGATTTAGAAACCGTCGCGGTCACACCTCGGCCAGGATCCTCTCTCGCATCCACTGCAGCAGACTGTCATCCTGACCATGCTCATGCCAGTACAGGTGAGTTTGCACCTCAGGTACAGCAAAGGGCAGCGGCAGCATAACGAGATCGTCGTCCATCAGCCCTTGTGCCAGGGAGCGAGGCAGGGTCAGCAGCAGCGGCTGGCTGACAATGATCGCCCGGGCGCTATGGTAGCTTTGACAGCGAATGGCGATGTTTCGCTCGAAGCCCTGCTGAGCAAAGGCCAGGTCCTCCAACACCTTGCCGGTGGGCCGGTTGGATACCGTGATATGCCGGGCGGCGCCATATTGCTCAGCGCTAAGCTCAGGTTGTGGCCAATGGGCCTTGCCAGCCAGCACGCAGTAGGGTGAAGACGCCAGTGGGCTGTGGCACACCGGCCGCGACAGCGCCCGGGCCACGTCGATGGCAAAGTCCACCTCGCCGCGGTCCAGTTTCTTAGTCAGTTGCTCCCTTTCCAGTGCCACGCTGTGCAGCTGCAGGCCCGGCGCCTGCGCTTGAAACCGCGCCACCAGTCGAGGCAGAAACAGCGGCTCAAGGGCATCGTGGATGGCGAGGCGGATCACCTGCTGGGCCTGGGTCGGGTCGAAGCTACCCAGCCTTTGCAGAGCCTGGCGAAGCTGGGTAAGGCTGCGAAGCAGCTCCGGAAGCATGCGGCGGCACACCGGGGTGGGCACCATGCGTTGGCCCTGGCGGACAAACAGCGGGTCCCCCAAGACCTGGCGCAGCCGCTTCATGGCGTGGCTGACCGCCGAGGGGGTGAGGTTCAGCTGCTGCGCTGCCCCGGTCATACTCTGATGCTGGTAGAGGGCTTCGACGACCTTAAGCAGGTTGAGATCCAGCTGGGCTAGGGCTTTAACCGTGGGCAATTGTGAAATCCATTCAAAGCTTGCGCTGATTACCTTTCATTTCATTCACACTAATGGGTTGGATACACTGACGTCAAACTGCTAGAACAGCCGCTTGGCTAAGGAAGGATATGGACTTCACCCACAGCCCACGTTGTCAGGAGACGCTGGACAGGCTCAACGCCTTTATGGACGAGCATGTCTACCCGGCCGAGCAGGCGATCTTGCAGGATCTGGCCCAGCGTAACCCCAGCGGCGACTGGCACAACTGGACGGTCAGCCCAGCCATTGAGGCGCTCAAGCAAAAAGCCCGGGACGCGGGGCTATGGAACCTGTTCTTGCCGGACGCGGAACTGGGCCAGGGGCTGAGCGTGGTGGATTACGCCCCGCTGGCCGAGCAAACCGGCCGGGTGATCTTCGCCCCGGAAATCTTCAACTGCAATGCGCCGGATACCGGCAACATGGAGGTGCTCTATCACTTCGGCAACGAGGCACAAAAGCGCACCTGGCTGACCCCGCTGCTGGCCGGAGAGATCCGCTCGGTGTTCTGCATGACCGAGCCCCAGGTTGCCTCCAGCGACGCCACCAATATGGAGGCCACCATCACCGAGGATGGCGATGAGCTGGTGCTCAATGGCCGCAAGTGGTGGACCACCGGGCTGGGCCATCCCAATGCCAAGGTGGCAATCTTCATGGGGCTGTCCAACCCCGAAGCGCCTAAACATCAACAACACTCGATGGTACTGGTGCCGCTGGACAGCGAGGGCGTTACCATCGAGCGCATGCTCACCGCCAGCGGCGAATACGACGCCCCCTACGGCCACGGCGAGGTCACCTTCGACCAGGTGCGGGTGCCGCGGCAGAACCTGCTTTGGGATCTGGGTAAGGGCTTTGCTATCGCCCAGGGGCGACTGGGACCGGGTCGCATTCATCACTGCATGCGCGCCATCGGCATGGCCGAACGGGCACTGGAGCTGGCCGTCGAGCGCGGCCTGTCCCGGGTGGCCTTTGGCAAGCCGCTGTTAAAACTCGGCGGCAATGGCGAGCGGATCGCCCAGGCCCGGCTGATGATTGATCAGGCCCGACTGTTAACCCTCAACGCCGCCTGGAAGATCGACACCCTCGGCGTCAAACAAGCGATGACCGAGATCTCCGCCATCAAGGTGGTGGTGCCCAACATGCTGCAACAGGTGGCGGACATGGCCATCCAGATCCATGGCGGTGCCGGGGTGTGTCACGACTTCCCCCTGGCCACCTTCGCCGCCGCCGCACGCATGCTGCGCCTGGCCGATGGGCCCGACGAGGTGCACCTGGCGATGGTGGCGCGACTGGAGATCGCCAAGCACAGCCAAGGGGGAGCGCGATGAAGGTGCTGATCACCGGCGGCGCCTCCGGGCTGGGGCTGGCCATGGCCAAACGCTGGGCCCAGGCCGGGGCTACTGTCTGCGTGGCCGATCGCAACGCCAGTGCCCAAGCGGCCACGCTGCAGGCGATCGCCGAGGCCGGCGGCATAGGTCACTTTATCGAGACCGATGTGAGCAGTGACGACAGCGTCGCCCGGCTCAAGGCCTTTACCGATCAGACCCTGGGCGGGGTAGACCTGCTGATCAACAGCGCCGGTGTGCCCACCGCCGGGACCGTCAGCGATGAAAGCCTGACAGCCTGGCAGTGGGTGCTGGACATCAACCTGCTGGGCTCGGTACGCCTGGTGAAGGCCTATGCCGAGTCGATGCGCCGTGCCGGCCAAGGCTACATCGTCAATGTCGCCTCCCAGGCCGCCCTCACCCCAACCCCCTTGATGGGCTCCTACAACGCCACCAAGGCGGCCATCGTCGCCTTCAGCGAAACCCTGAGACTGGAGCTGGCGCCCTTTGGCGTTGGCGTCAGCGTGCTCTGCCCCGCCTTTGTCAGTACCGCGCTGCACACCGCACTGCCCAAAGAGCAACACGCCATGCAGGCGCTGGTCACCAAGCTGGTAGAGGGGGGCAGCGTCAGTGCCGAGCAGGTGGCCGAACAGACCTTCCAGGCGGTGCAGGACAGGCAATTCCTTATCCTCACCCACAAGGAGGGCAAGAAAGCCTGGCGCATCAAGCGTTGGCTGCCTAATGCCTATCTTAAGATGATGGCCAAACGCACCCGTAAGTTCTCACTGAAAGGATACCGTGATGAACCCAGCCACTCTGCTTGATAAACCCAAGGCGGTCCGGGCCGGCGAGGAGCTCGACATCGACAAGGTGGACGCCTGGCTCAAGGGACAACGGCCAGAGCTCACCGGCACGCCAGAGGTGAGCCAATACTCTGGCGGCGCCTCCAACTGGACCTACTGCCTCAGCTACCCCGATATCGACTACATCCTGCGCCGTGCCCCTAAGGGCACCAAGGCCAAGGGGGCCCACAACATGGCCCGGGAGTTTCACCTGCAGGCGGCGCTGGCCAAGGCCTACCCGCTGGTGCCGGAGATGATCGCCCTGTGCCAGGACAGTGAGGTGCTGGGCACCGATTTCTACGTGATGGAGAAGCTGACCGGGCTGATCCCCCGCAAGGATCTGCCCCGGGCACTCAACCTCAGCGAGGCCCAGGCGGCTAAGCTGTGCACCGCCATGGTGGATGCACTGATTGACCTGCACTCGGTGGATATCAAAGAAGCCAAACTGACCGAGCTGGCCAAGGGCGAGGGCTACATCGACCGTCAGCTCAACGGCTGGTCGAAGCGCTACAGCGATGCACGCACCTGGAACGTGCCTTCGGCCAAGGGGGTGATGCGCTGGCTCCAGCAGAACAAGCCCAGCAAAGAAACCATCTGCCTGACCCACAACGACTTTCGCTTCGACAACCTGGTGCTGTCACCGGAGGACCCCAGCCAGATCCTCAGCGTGCTGGATTGGGAGCTGGCCACTCTGGGGGATCCGCTGATGGACCTGGGCAACACCCTGGCCTACTGGGTGGAAGCCGACGACGATTTCCTGGCCCAGTCCACCCGGCGACAGCCCACCCACCTGCCAGGGATGATGACCCGCCAGCAGGTGGTGGATTACTACCTGGAAAAGCGCGGCCTCAGCGGCGTGGATTTTCGCTTCTACGAGGTGTTCGGCCTGTTCCGTCTGGCCGGTATCGCCCAGCAGATCTATTACCGCTATCATCACAAGCAAACCCGCAATCCAGCCTTTAAACACTTCTGGATATTCGTGCACTACCTGCTCTGGCGTAGCCGCAAGGCGATGAAAGCCAGCAGCGCAAGGCGATGAAAGCAACATGAAGGTGATCTATCTGGTCCGCCACGGCCAGGCCAGCTTTGGCGCCGATAACTACGACAAACTCAGCCCCCTGGGCCACCAGCAAAGCGCCCATGTCGGTCAGTGGCTAACGGAGAAGACCAGTGTGCCGGATGCGCTGTTCTCCGGCTCCCTGGTGCGCCAGCGGGAAACCCTGCAGGCATCGTTGACGGCGTTGGAGCAGCAGGTCAAAGACTCACGGGGGGCCCCGTCCCCGATCCAGCACGACGGCTGGAACGAGTTTGATCATACCGCGGTGGTGCGCGCGGCGATGGCACAACGTGGCCTCTCCCGGGACGAGCTGTATGGCCTCAACGACGATGCGCTGATGGCCCTGTTCGCCGAGGGGATGGCGCTGTGGCTCACTGAAGGTCAAAGCGAGCGGTTTGCCGAAAGCTGGCCCGCCTTTACCGAGCGGGTCTGGCAGGCGTTTAGCCACTGCCTGGAGCAAACCGAGGAGGTGGGTGTGGTGTTCAGCTCCGGCGGCCCCATCGCCACCGTGTTAGGCCGGATCTGGCAGTTGCCAACGGAGCGGGTACAAAGACTCAGCTGGACCCTGGTCAACGCCAGTGTGTCGAAGATCCTGATCGGCCGCCAAGGTCCCACCGTCGCCAGCTTCAACGAGCAGCACCACCTGGAACGAGCGGGTAAGCACTTCATCACCTACAAATAGCGCCAGTCTGGCCGTGCCAGTGAGCGCCGCGCCATGGGCTCCCCACCAGCAAGGCACAAAAAAACCGAAGCCTGGGCTTCGGTTTTTTCGTTTGCACACTCCGACTTATTTGTCGGCGCGGCTCATGTACTTACGCTCTTCCACGTTGACCTTGATCTTGTCGCCGGTGGAGATGTACTCCGGCACCTGCACGATGACACCAGTCGACAGGGTGGCAGGCTTGGTGCGGGAGGTGGCAGAGGCACCCTTGATGGAGGGATCGGTCTCCACCACTTCCAGATCAACGCTGGTGGGCATATCCAGTGCCACCGGGGCGTCGTCAACGATCACCACCTGCATCCCCTCGATGGACTCATTCAGGAAGGGGATCTGGTCTTCGATGGCCGCAGTGTTCAGGTGATAGCTGGAGTAATCCTCGGAGTCCATGAACACATATTCATCGCCATCGATGTAGGAGAGAGTGGCAGGACGGCGGCGCAGATCGCCCAGATCGAGCATGTCGCTGTCCTTGAAGGTTTCATCCACCTTCTGACCGGTCACCACTTCGTACATACGCATCCGGTACAGACTGCCACCGGCGCGCCCCTGGGGGACAGAGCGCTCGATGTCCCGAACGATGTAGGTTTTATCATTGAAGACAATGGCCGTGTTCTTTTTAATCTCACTCGCTTTTGGCATGGTTGGCACCCGTTATTGGACGATGACAGCAAAGTACCATCGATAGCGCGCTTGGCAAGTCCCTTCACGCCTGCAAGGGGTTTTTGCTCGCGATATCACCACCGACTCTGCTATCGATAAGGGCTTTCCCCCTCGGGTGACTGAAACAAAAACCGAGGTTTGCACTCAGTTTTACCCCTACCCAATTGCCTTTTTCAGGCGCAAGCGATAAGGTCTAGGCCCTGTTTTTCTCCATCAAGTGAAAGGTCTGGATGTTAGGACTTCGGATACTGCTGCTGTCGCTGGTGATTGGCCTGTCTGGGCTGGTCGGCGTCGCCGTGTCTGAACCACAGCAATCCGTCACGACTTTGAACCTGGTGGTGGTGGAAAGTCCGGTCCAGGACGAGATCAGCGAGCCGCTTGGCTTTGCCAGCCCCTCCTCCAGCTCCGACTGGCTGCGGGCCAGCTGCGATCGCCTCTCCACCGCCTTCTTAGGCTCCAACCGGCAACAGCGCCCGGAGTACGCGGTGGCGTACGAGCTGCCTGTCCCGGTGCCGCAGCAATACCTGCCCGGCTACATCGAGCCGCTGCCCATCAGCCAGCAATGGCCGCTGGAAACCCACTCCAATCCCGCTCGCCTGGGCGGCTGGAAGGAGAGTAACCAGCTCTATCGCCTGTTGGCACTGCAACACCCCACCCTCGCCTGATCCCAGGCGGCTTTGTGCCGCCCTCACGCTGCTTGCGTCGCAAACTGACCTGTTGCTGCTCCCTGTCTTGAGGCAGGCTGCGCGCTCTCGTTGACGACCGCTTGCAGCATTGCGCTATTGCCCCCTGGGCGATGGCCAATCCGGCTGTGTTCACAGCACAGCCCCGATCAGGTTTATCCCATGGAAAACAGATCCCAAGCGGTCTCGAACCGCTATGCCCTTTGGCAATACCTGGTGCTTGGTTGCACCATCATTATCCTGGCCCTGAGCGCCCTGCCCAGCGGCTTTGGCGAAGACCCCGCCATCGACGTTCGCTGGTCTCAGGCCGAACAGGCCGACCCGCAAGCGCTGCAGCGCCACCTGGAAAGTCAGGGGATCACCCCCAAATCGGTCCAGCACGACGGTCAAACCACCCGCGTGGTGCTGACCCAGCTGGACGACCAGTTCAGCGCCCAGGCCAGCCTGCAGCAGTGGCTCGAACACCAGGCTACCCTGGCCCTGGCTCAACAGCCTGCGGCGCCCACCTGGCTGCAGCAGCTGGGCTTCAAGCCCATCACCCTGGGGCTCGACCTGCGCGGCGGTGTCCAGTTCCTGCTGGATGTGGACATGGACCCCATCTTTGCACTGCAGCAGGAGAGCCTGGTGCAGGAGCTGCGGCCGCTGGTGCGCGGCGCCACCCTGGCGCGTCAGAGCGACCACAGCGTGCAGCTGAACCAACTCAATCCGGAGCAAGCCGACGCAGTGCAGGAGCTGGTGCGCCAGCGCTTTAGCCAGTGGCAGCTGCGCCTGCGCGGCGACCAGGCCCAACTGCAGTTGAGCGAGGAGGAGGTGCAGCAGCTCACCAGCCTGACGGTGATCCAGAACCTGCAGATCATGCGCAGCCGCATCGAGGAGCTGGGTGTTACCGAGGCCGTGGTGCAGCGCCAGGGCAGCCACCGTATCCGTATCGAGCTGCCGGGGGTGCAGGACCCCACCGCCGCCAAGGCGGTGATCGGCGCCACCACCAGCCTGGCCTTCTACGAGGTGAACCAGGGCGTTGCAGCCCGGGGCAAATGGCTGCCCCAGCAGGATGGCGAGCCGGTCTCGGTGATGCGCCGCCCGGTGCTGACCGGCGAGCACATCGTCGATGCCCGAGCCAACCTGGATGAGATGTCCCGCCCCCAGGTGGCCATCACCCTGGACTCCGAGGGCGGCAGCATCATGTCGCGCTTCAGCCGGGACCGCATCGGCCAACCGATGGCCACCGCCTTTACCGAGTACGGCCAGACCGCCGAAGGCACCACCACCACCGACACCCAGGTGATCAGTGTTGCCACCATCCAGGCCCAGCTGGGCAGCCGTTTTGTCATCACCGGTGCCGGCGACATGGCCGATGCCCGCCAGCTGGCGCTGCTGCTGCGGGCCGGCTCGCTGACCGCGCCGGTGGTGATCGTCGAAGAGCGCACCATCGGCCCCAGCCTGGGGGCGGAGAACATCGAGAAGGGCTTCACCGCCTTGGCGGTGGGCATGGGCCTGACGCTGCTGTTTATGGGGCTGTGGTACCGCCGCTTAGGCTGGGTCGCCAACATCGCCCTGGTCACCAACCTGGTGATCCTGATGGGCCTGATGGCGCTGCTGCCTGGTGCGGTATTGACCCTGCCGGGCATTGCTGGCCTGGTGCTGACCGTGGGCATGGCGGTGGACACCAACGTGCTTATCTTCGAGCGGATCCGCGACATGCTCAAACAGGGCTACTCGCTGGCCCGAGCCATTGACCTGGGCTTTAACCGGGCCACCACCACCATCATGGATGCCAACCTGACCACCCTGATCACCGCACTGATCCTCTATGCCATCGGCAATGGGCCGATCCAGGGCTTCGCCCTGACCCTGGGGCTGGGACTGCTGACCAGCATGTTTACCGGCATCTTCCTCTCCCGCGCGATCATCAATCTCGCCTGGGGCCAAGACCGTCGTCGTGGAGTCAAGGTATGAATATCAACATCAAACAACTGGCGTTCTGGCGCTACCTGGCCAGCGCCTTCTCTGGCCTCACCCTGGTGGCAGCCCTGCTGGCACTGACCCTGAACGGACTGAACTGGGGCATGGACTTCACCGGCGGTGTCGTCACCGAGGTGGAGATCGCCCCCAGCCATAGCAGTCAGGAGCTGACCCAGCGACTCAATGCCGGGCTGGAGCAGGAAGTGGGCGTGGTCCAGGCCGGTCAGCCCGGCCGCTGGAGCATCCGTCACGGTGAGGCCCAGCCCGGTGCCCTGACTGTCATGGAGGTGCTCAAGCAGGTTGACCCCGAGGTGACGCTGCTCAACAGCAGCACCGTTGGCTCCCAGGTTGGCCAGGAGATGGCGGAGATGGGCGGCCTGGCGGTGCTGGCGGCACTGATCTGCATCCTGCTCTACCTGTCGGTGCGGTTCGAGTGGCGCCTGGCCTGCGGTGCCCTGCTGGCGCTGTTTTATGACGTGCTGGTGGTGCTGGGGCTGTTCGCTGCCACCGGGCTGGAGTTCAACCTCACCATCCTGGCCGCAGTGATGGCGGTGGTGGGCTACTCCCTCAACGACTCCATCGTCATCGCCGACCGGATCCGCGAGCTGTTGGTAGCCCGCCCCAACGAGGCGCTGGCCAAGATCAACGACGACGCGGTGGCCCAGACCTTCGCCCGCACCCTGGTCACCACCGGCACCACCCTGACCACCGTCGGTGCCCTGTGGCTGTTTGGCGGCGCCTCCCTGACCGGCTTCGCCCTGGCGCTGTTTGTCGGGATCCTCAGTGGTACCTGGTCGTCCATCTCCATCGGCACCGTGCTGCCCCAGTGGCTCGGACTCAAGCCGGAGCACTATCAAACCCAACCCATCCCTGAAACCCCATAAGGAAGCCTGAATGCGATTTCGCTTTTTAAGGCGCGAGTGGCCGATGATTGTCGGCCTGTTCGCCCTGCTCTACTTCCACCTGCTGGCCACCCCCCTGGCCCAGGTCTCTTCGCCCCTGTTCTACTGGGGCCAAGCCGCCGCGTTGCTGGCGGTGGTGATGCTACTGGTGTTCGCCGTGGTACGTCACTCCGATGCCCTGGCAATTAAGTTGGGGGAGCCCTACGGCACCCTGATCCTGACCCTGTCGGTGATCCTGCTGGAGGTGGCGATGATCACCTCGGTGATGCTCACCGGTGAGCCCAACCCCACCATGGCCCGTGACACCATGTTTGCGGTCACCATGATGGTGCTCAATGGCCTGCTGGGGGTCACCCTGATCCTGGGTGGGCTGAAGTTCCACTCCCAGACCTTCAACCTGGATGGCGCCCGCTCCTACCTGTCGGGGATCCTGCCGCTATCGCTGCTGGTGCTGGTGCTGCCCAACTTCACCTTGGGCGGCATCACTGGCGGCCTCTCCTTTGCCATGACGGCGCTGCTGATCGTCATCGCGGTGATGATCTACGGCGTGTTCCTGCTGGTGCAAACCCACAGCCACAGCCACTTCTTCGTCGATGGTGACCACGGCGATGCGCCCCACGACACCAGCCTGATGTGCTCCAACGGCTACCACGCCATGATGCTGGTGGGTTACCTGTTGCTGGTGATCCTGCTGGCCAAGATCCTGGCCCAGCCCATCGATTATGGTCTCAGCGAGCTGGGTGCCCCGGCAGCCCTGGGGGGGCTTATCGTTGCCGCCATCGTGTTGGCACCGGAGGGGGTTGGCGGCATCAAGGCGGCCATGGGCAACCAGCTGCAGCGCGCCGTTAACCTGTTCTTCGGCTCGGTACTGGCCACCATCGCCCTGACCGTACCCTGTGTACTGCTGGTGGCCTTCTTCCTCGACACCCAGGTGATCCTGGGGTTGGCGCCGGCGGAGATGGTATTACTGGGCCTCACACTGCTGCTGTGCAAGGTCAGCTTCAGCGGCAACAGCACCAATGTACTGCACGGGGTCTCCCACCTATCGCTGTTCCTGGTCTATCTCCTGATGATGTTCGAATAAAAGCGCAGACAAGAACCACGTGACCCATCACGCTCCTCAGGAGAATGTTCAGTTCGTCGGGGGATGGTGACCGATAGGCTCTTACGCCGACTTAGAGGTGCCTGAGCATAGGCGTCATCGGCAAGGCTTAGGGCCAGGATGGCCCGAATGACCAACGGAGACATGGAGGTCGACTTTGGTCTCTGCCGCCAGTCGATGCCGCCGGAGCGAAGATTCAGCACCGATGGGAGGCAACGGGGGTTCCAAGGGGGCGCGTAGCCCCTTTGGTTGGCCGCTCTTCAGCATCCATGCTGCCGCGGCATTAATGCATCCTGCACGTCACGTCGCCAACGCGACAAATCCAAATATGGGGGCTTTCGCTGATAAGCGTAAAAGCCGCCAAAACAAAAAGCCCGAGTCCTTCGACTCGGGCTTTCTTATTGCCGACAGGCAATAAAAACAATCAACGGTCCCAGTAGCCCTCTTCCAGGCTCTCTTCCCGCTCTGGCAGGCCGCGGGAGAGACGGGGGCTGTGTTGCACCAGCACCTCGTAGCTGACCCGGTTGGCGTACTTACAGATCTGGGAAAAGCTGGAGTAGCTCAGGCTGGACACCGCATGCTTGGCGGAGTTGGGCACATTGATGCGGTGATAGCGATTCGCCGCCATGTCATGCAACAGCGCCGCCAGGGCACCGTCACCGGCACCGTTGGTGTTGAGGATCTCCACCGGCCCACCCAGGTAGGGGGCGATGTAGGAGTAGACCTTCACCGGGGTATCACAGGCATCGCGACGCATCGGTCGGGAGAACTCGTAGCGGTTGAACTCACCGATGGCGCCACTGCGCAGCTCGTGCTCGGTCTCCCGCAGCTGGCTCTCTTCACAGTAACCCGCCATGTAGAGGCCCTCGGGGCCGGCGGTGCACAGCACCAGATCGCACCACTGCAAGGCGATCTCCGCAGCCTTGAGCGGATCGGACTCGCCGGTCAGCGCCTCCGCCTCCTCCTCGTTCATCGCCAACACGGTAACGTGCTGCTGGATGAAGTCCTGCCAGAAGGCCGGGTCCTGCTCAATCAAAAAGCGGGTTCCCAGGGTCAGTACCACCGGTACCTGGGCTTCGTGGGCCACCGCCATGGCACGCAATGCGGCTTGGTCGATGTTGTCGCCGTCGCCACTGCGCATCAGGTAGGAAGCGAATACCAGCGCCCCGGCGGAAGCCACCAGCTCCGGCTTGATCGCTTCCGGCTCCAGCTTGTCCATCGCGCCCTTGGAGATGGCAAAGCTACGCTCGCCACAGGGGGTGATCAGGGTAAAGCAGCGACCGATGGGGCCATCCACCGGCTGCAGCTGGTTGACGTCCACCTTGGAGGAGGTGTTGCTCAGGTACTTGTAGGCGTAGCTGCCGATCTCGATCTGCCGCTCCATCACGGCAAACAGCACGGCCCGCTCATCGGACAGGGTGGCGAAGTTATGCAGGGTGTTGCCGATGGTACCACCGGCGTGCTCTTCGACGATCTTGCCCTGCTGCTTCAGCTCCGCGTAGAGGGCATTGGCAGCGGCATCGTCGATCAGCAGGGAGTTGCCCTTCACCAGTTGGTGACGGGCCAGCAGGTCATCATCAACGTGGGCCTCGATGTCCACCAGGGTTTGGGCGATGCCGCAGATGTGGGAGCGCACAGGCCGGCTGGGGAGTCCCACCTCCTTGCTGCGCAGGTCCCGGGCATCCACCGGGAAGTAATGCTTGTGTTTGCGTTGGCCAGGAAATTTCATCACAGGATCCGTTACGCCGCAGCTCCTTGCCGCTGACCCCGCCAGTCCGGGCGAGTGAGTGACCGCTAACCGGCTAGGCCGGGGCGAAAAACAAAGGCGGCGAGTCTAACACGACGAAGCAGCAGCAAACCTAGTGCTTACTCACATTTATGCGCCAGTGACTAGAAGTCAGGTGCTAGGTGCTAGGTGCTAGGTGCTAGGTGCTAGGTGCTAGGTGCTAGGTGCTAGGTGCTAGGCAGGGAGCCCATCTCTACGCTCCCCTAGATCCTAGGCTTTTACCTAGCCCCTGCTTCTACCTAGAAGGGCAAATCCCGCCCTAAAACCTGCTCTTCCCTAGAGCCTACCGTCTCACCGCTCCCAGTAGGCCTCTTCCAGGCTGTCTTCCCGCTCCGGCAAGCCCCGGCTCAGTCGCGGGCTGTGCTGGGCCAGCACCTCGTAGCTTACCCGGTTGGCGTACTTGCACAGCTGGGCAAAGGAGGAGTAGCACAAGCCCGGGTAGCGGTGCTTGCTGGAGTTGGGCAGATTGAGCTTGTGGTAATCGTTGGCGGACATATCGTGCAGCAACGCCGCCAGCGCCCCATCACCGGCGCCGTTGGTGTTGCTGATCTTCTCCGGGCCGCCCATGAATGGGGCGATATGGGAGTAAACCTTAAACGGCTGATCGCATTCGCTGCGGCGCATCGGACGGGAGAATTCGTAGCGGTTGAACTCGCCGATGGCACCGGGCAGCAGCGGGTGACCGGTCTCCCGTCGGAACTGCTCGTCACTCCAGCCGGCGGTGTAGAGGCCCGCCGCGCCAGCGGTGCAGAGAATCAGGTCACACCACTCCAGCGCCCGCTCACAGGCCAGCAGCGGATCCGATTGACCGGTCAGCGCCTCCGCCTCCTCCTCGTTCATCGCCAGCACCGAGACGTGCTCCTGGATGAAGTTCTGCCACCACTCCGGGTCCTGCTCAATCAGGAAACGGGTGCCAAGGGTCAGCACCACCGGCACCCCGGCGGCCTTGGCGTAGCCAATGGCGGTCATCGCGGCCTCGCCGATGGGGTCGTCACCAGCGCGCATCAGGTAGGCGGTCAGCACCAGCGCCGAGCCGGTCTGCACCAGCTTCTGATCGATAAACTCCGGCTCGAGCTTGTCCATGGAGCCCTTGGAGATGGCAAAAGTGCGCTCGCCACACTCGGTGATCAGGGTAAAGCAGCGGCCAATGGGGCCGTCCACCGGCTGCAGCTGGTTCAAATCGACCCGGGAGGAGGTGTTGCATAGGTAGCGGTATGCGTAGCTGCCGATCTGGATGTTGCGGCTCATCACCCCAAACATCACCGAGCGATCGTCCGCCAGGGTGGCGTAGTTGTGCAGGGTGTTGCCGATGGTGCCGCCGGCAAACTCCTCGGTGATCAGCTTCTGCTCCTGCAGCTCGGTGTAGAGCGCGTGCGCCGCGGCATCGTCAATCAGCATGGAGTTGCCCTTGCGCAGGCCGTGGCGCTGGATAAAGGCATCGTCCACGTGGGCCTCGATGTCCACCAGGGTCTGATCGATCCCGGTGACATGGGTGTGGCGGGGACGGATCACCGGGTTGAGCTCGTTGGTGAGCGGATCCCGGGACTCAACCGGGAAATAGTGTTTGGACTTACGTTGACCGGGGAATTTCATGCTCGGCTCGCTCGCGCTGCTGTGCTGGGCTTCCATGCAGTGTAGTTAGCCTGGATCCAGTTCCGTGATCAGGCCCGGGCTGCGGGCCCGAAGAATGGCGCGAAAGTCTACCATAGCAACGGCTAAAATCCAGCGGCGCCAAGCACCTTGCTGCCACAGTCTGTTTCGGCGTAGTCTACTATTCAGCCACGAGATCTGGCGCATTTGTCGTCAAGTCGAAGCGACAACCGCCATCGACCAAGAGCCGACGCCTTAATGAGCAGTTTGCCCTTTGCCATCGAACCCATGTCCGAGTCAGCGCTGCTGCTGCGCTGGCCGGAGCAGATCGATCCCCTCACTGAGGCGCAGATCCGTCAGATCATGGCCCTGCTCGATACCCTGCCCTGGGTCCAGGACCTGATCCCCAGCTACCACTGCCTGGCTCTAATCCACACCGACGACGCACCGCCTCGCCTCGGTTATTGGCTGTCGGCTTTCCTGCGAAGCCAGGCCAGTGTGTGGCAGTTGAGTGAACTGCCCAAGGCGCGCACCCTGACGGTGCCGGTTTGCTATCAGTCTGAGCTGGCCCCGGACCTGGCCAGCGTCGCCCGCCACAGTGGCCTGAGTGAACAGGAGGTGGTAGCGCGCCACAGCCAGGGCCATTACCGGGTCTGTTTCCTCGGCTTTACCCCGGGCTTCGCCTACCTGGCGGGTCTCGACCCTCAGCTGGCCACGCCACGCAAACGCGAGCCGCGGCTGGCGATCCCCGCCGGAGCGGTGGCCATCGGCGGCGACCAAACCGGGATCTACCCCAGTGCCACCCCGGGAGGCTGGCGCATCATAGGTCAAACACCGCTGCCGCTGCTGGACCTGGCCCAGCAGCCGCCCAGTGTGCTGCAACCCGGCGACCAGGTTCGTTTCGACCCCATCGACCAGGGCCAGTTCGAGCAACTCCAGCGGGAGGGCCAGGGATGACCGTCAAGGTGATCAAACCCGGCCTGCTGACCACGGTGCAGGATCTCGGCCGTACCGGCGCCATGCGCTTTGGCTTTGCCCGCTCAGGTGCCATGGATCCCCTGGCCGCGGCTGCCGCTAACGCCCTGCTGGGCCAGGATATCGATTCCCCGTTGCTGGAATGCACCCTGATTGGGCCGGTGCTGGAGTTCGACTGCGACAGCATCATCGCCATCAGCGGCGCCCAGACCCACGCCACCCTGGACGGTGCGCCCATTGCCTTGGGCGCACCGGTATCGGTGGCGGCGGGACAGCGACTGGACCTGGGCCGCACCCACATCGGCGCCCGCAGCTACCTGGCGTTCAAGGGCGGACTGCAGCTGTCGCCCCTACTGGGCAGCTGCGCCACCCAACTCAATGTGGGCCTGGGAGGCCACCAGGGGCGGGCGCTGCGCAAAGAGGACAGCCTCTCGATCCGTCCCTGCCGCCTGGCGGAGGAATTTCGCCAATCCAGCTGGCTGGGACTGGCCAGTCCCGGGGTCAACACCATCGCGGTGTTTGCCGGCCCCGTTAGCGCCGGCTTTAATGGCGAGGCGATGGAGGCCCTGTTGGCCCAACCCTGGCGGGTCAGCAGCGCCTCGGACCGCATGGGTTACCGACTGCAGGGTGCCAAGGTCCCAAGCCCCAGCGGTAAGCGGCTGGGACTGACCGAGCCTGTGATCCCCGGCACCATCCAGCTGCCGGGCAATGGCGAGCCCATCGTGCTGATGAGCGACAGCCAACCCACCGGCGGCTACCCCAAGCTGGCCCAGGTGGCGGCGGTGGATCTGCCACTGCTGGCCCAACTGGCACCGGGGGATTATTGCCAATTCATCACCTGCACACTGGAGCAGGCCAATCACATGCGCTGGCAACAGCAACGTCAACTCAACCGAATGCGGGCGGCTGCCCAACGACGCTGGCAGGAGATCTCATGGTCATACTCGACTTGAATTGCGATCTGGGGGAAGGCTGTGGCCAGGACGAGGCGCTGATGCCACTGATCAGCTCCGCCAACATCGCCTGTGGTGGCCATGCCGGCGACCATGCCAGCATGGTGGAGACGGTGGCGCTGGCGTTGCACCATGGCGTCGCCATCGGTGCGCACCCAGGCTATCGGGACCCGGCCCACTTCGGCCGGCGGGAACTGAGAATGGACAGCCCGACCCTGAAGCGGGAGATCCAACAACAGATCGAGGCGCTGCGCGAGGTGGCTGAAGCGCAAGGAGCCCAACTGCACCATGTCAAAGCCCATGGCGCGCTGTACAACCAGTCAGCGCGAGAGCCGGAGTATGCCCAGGCCCTGATAGAGGCGGTGCTGGCGGTGGAACCCAGGCTCAAGCTGTACGCCCTGGCGGGCAGCCCATTGGTGGCACACGCGCGTCAGGCGGACTTAGAGGTAGTGGAGGAGGTGTTTGCGGACCGGCGCTATCGGCCCGATGGTGCGCTGGTGCCCAGGGTCTGTGCTGATGCCCTGATTGAACAGGCGGACCAGGCCATCGCCCAGGTGCGGCAGATGGTGTTGCGACGTCAGGTGGTGGCCAGCGACGGCAGCCTGGTGCCGATCCAGGCCGATACCCTGTGTCTGCATGGCGATGGGGCCCAGGCGCTGCCCTTTGCCCAGAACATCCGGGAATGGATGCAGCATCAACGGGTCGAGCTTCGCGCCCCGTGATGCTGCTTTTCAGCCGTTACGCGGCGCCCTGCTCCGCCTTGTCGGCAACTTGCTGACCCCAATTGCCGGCGTGGTGTTCCACCAGATCCGCCATCATGGCGATGTGATCCGGACGGTCATTGAGGCAGGGCACAAAGCGGTACTCCTCGCCCCCGGCTTCCAGGAACTCGGACTTGCCCTCGATGGCCAGTTCTTCCAGGGTCTCCAGGCAATCCACCGAGAACGCCGGCGATATCACATCTACTGACTTCACCCCCTGGCCCGGCAGCGCCTCCAGGGTCTCATCGAAGTAAGGCTGCAGCCAGGGCTCTTTGCCAAAGCGAGACTGGAAGCACACCAGGTACTCGTCCGGCGCCAGACCCAGCTCGTCAGCCAGCCCTTTGGCGGTGGCCTCGCAGTGATCGCGATAGAGATCCCCCTCATCAACGTAGCGCTGCGGCACGCCGTGGAAGGAGATCAGCAGCTTCTGGCTGCGCCCCTGTTCCGCCCAGCTCTCGCGCACCGTCGCCGCCAGCGCTTTGATGTAGCTGGCGTCGTTATGGTAATCGCGGATCAGGCGATACTCCGGCATGGAGCGCTTCTGTTTCAGGGTCGCCGCCAGGGCATCCACCACGGCACCGGTGGTGGAGCAGGAGTACTGGGGAAACAGTGGCAGTACCACCACCTTATCGACGCCAGCGGCCTCGAGCTTCTCCAGCCCTTCGCTCATGCCCGGCTTGCAGTAGGTCATGCCCAGCTCCACCGGGATGCGCTCACCCAGGCGCTGTTCCAGCAGCTCGGCCAGAGCCTTCTGCTGTTTCAGGCTGTAGTACTTCAGCGGTGATCCCTCTTCCCGCCAGATAGACTGGTAGGCCTTGGCCACACGCTTAGGGCGGGTGTTGAGGATGATGCCATGGAGGATCGGCATCCACTGCCAGCGGGGCAGATCGACCACCCGCTCGTCGGCGAGAAACTGGCTGAGAAAACACTTAACGCAGTGCGGGGTTGGCTTGCAGGGGGTGCCGAGGTTAACCAGGAGCACGCCGTAACGGGGCTGAGTCATATCCATTAACTGTCTGTTGGAAATTGGTAATTACGCCGCAAGGTTAGCACCGGATCAAGGCCGGGGATAGGACCAAGATCACGGTGAGGCTACCCATGACGTCGGTTCGCGTCGTAGAATGGCGCGCCCCGACTATCGGGGCAGTAACCATCAATGAATTTCGTATAACCCTGCGGATAGGGCGCGGGGGTCTCTACCAGGTTCCGCAAAATCCTGATTACGAAAACAGACCGGCCGCATACCAAGCGTGGGGCCGGGTCCACCCGGATTTTGAGGAATACCATGAGACAAGGTAAGAGCATCAACACCCTAACCGCAGGCCGGTTCTGGCCGCTGGATCCCCGCCAAGAGGAGATCCAGGCCCAGGACATTGCCCACAGCCTGTCGATGCTGTGTCGCGCCAACGGCCACTACCGGCACTTCTTCAGTGTGGCGCAGCACTCGCTCTATTGTGCCGATGAGGCCCGCGCCCGGGGCCTGTCCAGGAGGGTACAGCTGGCCTGCCTGCTGCACGATGCCTCAGAGGCCTACACCGGAGACCTGACTCGCCCAATCAAGGCCTCGATGCCGGCCTTCGAGCAGATGGAGGCACCGCTGCAGCAATGCATCTACGCCACCTACGGCCTGGCCGACCTGACGGCCGAGGAGCTTGCCCAGGTTGGGGCGATCGATGATGCCATGCTGGGCTACGAGATGGCCCAGCTGCTGAACCATCACGAGCTGATCACCGAACCGCTGCAACAGGACTACGACCTCTCCTTCCGGATGATGGACCAGGTCCGAGACGCCTTCCTGGCCCGACTGCAGCAGCTGCTGCCAAGCCCATAAACAGCAAGCCCCAACCGGATACCGGTTGGGGCTTCGCATAGGTCGATTGGGCCATCCCTTCGCGTGAGCGTTCGGCGCAGAGCTTAACCCTCGGTTAGCGCCAGTCAGTTAGCGGCAATCAGCAGCAACTAGCCCATCCGACGGCAATGCCTACTTGGGCAGGTACAGGGCATCAAACGGCTGCCCTTCGGGGTTTTGCCCATGGTACATGGTCCGAAGCACCCGTTCGGCGTTGGCGTCAAACGCCGGGCCAACACCAAAGCCCGGGAAGTGATTGAGCATCCCCAGGGCATGCCCCAGCTCGTGCAGGGTGACATCGTCGCTGGCGATAACGGTGCAGCCCTCGCCCGCTTTCTGCTCGTCGCCATCGATGTTGATCCAGGTAAAGATCCCCGGCTCGTTACGCACCAGCCCCTGGTTGCGATTGGCCAGGTAGCTGGTCACGCTGATGGAGTTGGGGTAGCGGGAGACGGTGCCCGAGGAACAGTCTGGCGGCGTGGTACCCTGGCTCCAGATAAAGCCCCAGTCGCTGGGCAGGCCGGAGTAATCGATCTCAAACACGTTACCGATCTCCAGCTCGATCACCCCGTGGCGCTCAAACATGGGATAGCCGACGATCGCTTCGGCCCGGTCCATGGCACGGACGAATCTCGGGTCCACCTCTTTATGCATGTAGACCGGGATCAGATGACCTTCAGGAAAGCGGGTCAGGCCCGGCGATTGTGGGGCGGGCGAATGGTCCTCGAAGCAGTAGGCGCCGTAACACACCTGGTTCTCATCCAGATGGCCCCAAGCCACACCCCTGTTGGTGCTGCAGATCTTGTCAGCCTGATCAATGCTGACGTTGCTGCAACGAATGGTCGCCACCAGCTGCTCATCCGGCAAAGGCTCGGTCGGCTTGTCCGAGTCGTCGTCACTGCTACCGCAACCCATCAATACGGCGCTACCTAGCAGCGCAACTGAAAAAGCTCTCATTGATATCCGTCTCTAACATCCATTTAGGGCCGGCAATGGTAGCAGTCAGACTTCGCCCAGCGGGGCTGCAGGCGCTGATGACTTAGCCTGCGGCAGCGACTGTGTCGCCAACCCAGGTTCGCTCAGTCCCCAAAGCGACAGGCACAAGAAGGAGCTCTGTCCTGGTTAGGCTTTGCACTCACCTTACTCATTAAGTGCAACAGAACTGTGTGCCCCGCCAGTACTTCGCCGACTTGGAGTCGCCCGAACGAAGTGGCAAAAGACCAGGCTGAAGGCCAGGGTGAAAACCGAAGGTTTGAACGCGAAGTCAGGGATGACGTAGCCGGACTTTGACGTGAAGCAGGGACTGCGCAATGGCAAAGGCCTAAATGGCTCGCGGAGACAGGGACGTCGACTCGAGCCAGAGCCGCAGTCTTTGGTCACGATAGAGAGGGTTAGCGACGACCGGAGGCAAACGGGGGTTCAAGCGGGGCGCGCAGCCGGGGCGGAACGCCCCTTTGGTTGCTGCCGGCAACCCGGCCCCCGGCAAAGCATTTGCCATAGAAACTACGCTGACGCAGCCAAGCTGAAGCCAACGACAATAGAAAAAATCATAAAAAAGCCCCGCCAGGCTTACCCGGCGGGGCTTTCTCAATCACGCTGTCGGGAATTAACCCAGCAGGATGGCAATCTCAGCGGAAACCGCGTCAACCGCCTTGGTGCCGTCCATCTTGTGGTAGGCGTTGGCACCACGCTCAGCAGCGGCGGTGTAGAAATCCACCAGCGGCTTGGTTTGATCGTGGTAAACCGCCAGGCGCTTGCGCACGGTGGCTTCTTCGTCGTCGGCACGGATCACCAGCTCTTCGCCGGTAACGTCATCCTTGCCTTCCGCCTTCGGCGGGTTGAACACCACGTGGTACACCCGACCGGAGCCCGGGTGTACACGACGGCCGCTCATGCGCTTAACGATCTCTTCGTCCGGCACATCAAACTCGATCACGTGGTCAACGGCGATGCCGTTGTCCACCATGGCTTCCGCCTGCGGGATGGTGCGCGGGAAGCCGTCCAGCAGGAAGCCGTTCTCGCAGTCGTCCTGGGCGATACGCTCTTTCACCAGGCCGATGATGATCTCATCGGAAACCAATTGACCGGCGTCCATCACCTTCTTGGCTTCCATGCCCAGCGGAGTGCCTGCCTTGATGGCGGCGCGCAACATGTCACCAGTGGAGATCTGGGGAATCCCGTATTTCTCCATGATGAACTGTGCTTGGGTGCCCTTACCGGCACCGGGGGCGCCCAGCAGAATAATGCGCATGCGTCTCTCTCCCGACTCAAATAAATGAAAACCAGCGGATCTTGGCATAGCCTAACGGGCATGTGAAGGGCATTGCCATTGGTCTTTGGTGGAATTCACAGCATTTGCGACATTTTTTCCGCAACGGGATCAATACAGCAGTCCGTAGAACTGGCGACGGTACTTCGCGGCCACCGGATCGGCACCGCCCAACGCCTTCACGATGTCCAAAAAGGTCTTACGTGCCTCACCGTCGGCGGCGTCCATCTGGCGACGCAATATCGCCAGCAGCGACTCCAACGCTTCCTCGTTGCGACCGGCCTGGTGCAGCTGTACCGCCAGCTCGACCACCAGCTCGGCGTTGTCCGGCTGCTCGGCCAGTTGCGCCTGCAGGGTACGGATCGCCGGGGTATCGGCGGACTCCTTGAGCAGCTCCAGCTGAGATACCAGGCTCTGGTAGCGGCTGTCCTGATCCGCCAGGCCCACCTGGGCCAGAACGGCCTCGGCCTCTTCGGCACGCTTAAGCCCCAGCAGACACTGGGCCAACGCCAGCTGAGTCTCACCGTTGCTCTGCTCTGCCAGCGCCTCCCGCAGCAGCGGCAAGGCGGCGTCGAAGTCGCCCTGCTCCAGCAGCGGCTGGGCTTCGCCCAGTTTCAGTTGCCAGGCCTGGGGCAGGTGCTTCTCCAGGATCTGGGCGATCATTTCCGGCGGCTGCGGGCCGGCGAAGCCGTCCACCGGCTGGCCCTGGGACAACACCATCACGGTGGGCAGTGCCTGGATACGGAAGTACTGGGCCAGCTCCATCTCGCTGTCGCAGTTAACGTTGGCCAGAACAAACTGGCCAGCCCGGCGGGTGGCCTGATCGGTCAGGGCGGCGGTGACGCCCTGGCACTCGGGCACCTGGCTGGAGTAGAAGTTGAGCACCACCGGAACCTGCATGGAGGCTTCCACCACCTGCTGTACGTTCTGGGCGTTCACTTCGAGGATGGTTTGCGGTGTCGCTTGCATAGGGGATTGCTGCATAGGGAACTCGTGATAAAAGTCAGCCCCACGATAGCACGCGGGGCTGCAAAGGCCATTACTTGCTCAGTTCCAGCCACAGGCTGTTAAGCTGGGCAACAAACTCGGACGGGTCGTTCAGGCTGCCGCGCTCGGCCAGGGTCGCCTGGGACAGCAACAGACCGGCCCACTGGGCGAAGCGCTGGTTGTCCTGCTCCTGTTCCAGTTTAGCGACCAGCGGGTGATTCAGGTTAAGCTCGAAGATCGGCTTCACTTCCGGCACTTCCTGGCCGGCGGCCTGCATCAGCTTGATCATCTGGCTGGACATGTCCTGCTCGTCGGTAACGATACAGGCCGGAGAGTCGGTCAGACGCTGGGACACCTTCACCTCCTTGATCTTGTCCCCCAGCACCTCTTGTACGCGCTCCAGCAGCGGCTTGTGCTCCTCAGCCTGCTTCTCCTGCTCCGCCATCTCCTCGTCGGACAGGTCATCCAGGCCCAGATCGCCACGGGTCACGGAGACCAGGGACTTGCCGTCGAACTCGGTCAGGTGGTTCATCAGCCACTCATCGATGCGCTCAGACAGCAGCAGCACCTCGATGCCCTTCTTCTTGAGCAGCTCCAGGTGCGGGCTGTTCTTGGCCGCCGCGTAGCTGTCCGCCACGATGTAGTAGATCTTGTCCTGGCCCTCTTTCATCCGCTCGATGTAGGCGGCCAGGGAGACGTTCTCCACGTTGCTGTCGTTGTGGGTAGAGGCGAAGCGCAACAGCTTGGCGATCGCTTCCTTGTTGGCGAAGTCCTCCGCCGGGCCCTCTTTGAGCACGTTGCCAAACTGGCTCCAAAACTGCTGGTACTTCTCTTCGTTGTTGCGGCCCATCTTGTCGAGCATGCCCAGCACCCGCTTGGTCAGGGCGGTGCGCAGCGACTGGGTCACCTTGCTGTCCTGCAGGATCTCACGGGAGACGTTGAGCGGCAGATCGTTGGAGTCCACCAGGCCCTTCACAAAGCGCAGGTACTGGGGCAGGAACTGCTCCGCCTCGTCCATGATGAACACCCGCTGCACGTACAGCTTCAGGCCGTGCTTGTTGTCGCGGTTCCACATGTCGAACGGCGCCTTGGCCGGGATGTAGAGCAGACTGGTGTACTCCTGCTTGCCCTCCACCTTGTTGTGGCTCCACAACAGCGGATCTTCCCAGTCGTGGGCGACGTGCTTGTAGAACTCCTTGTACTCCTCCTCGGAGATCTCCGACTTGGACAGGGTCCACAGCGCGGTGGCCTTGTTGGCGGCCTGCCACTGACCTTCGGTGGCCGGGATGGTCTCGCCATCCTGCTCACGCTCCGGCTCGCCCTCTTGCCACATCTCCACCGGGATGGAGATGTGATCGGAGTACTTGGACACGATCTGCTTAAGGCGCCACTCGTCGAGGAACTCCTTTTCGTCGTCGCGCAGGTGCAGGATGATCTCGGTACCGCGGCCAGCCTTATCGATGTTGGCGACGGTGTAATCCCCCTCACCGGCAGACTCCCACTGCACCCCGGCATCGGCGCCCTGGCCAGCGGCCCGGGAGCGTACGGTGACCTTGTCGGCCACGATGAAGGCGGAGTAGAAACCCACACCGAACTGGCCAATCAGCTGGCTGTCCTTGGCGGCATCGCCGGACAGGTTGGCAAAGAATTCGGCGGTGCCGGATTTGGCGATGGTGCCCAGGTGTTCAATCACCTCATCCCGGGTCATGCCGATGCCGTTATCGGCGATGGTGAGGGTGCCCGCGTCCTTATCGAAGGAGAGGCGCACGCGCAGCTCGCCGTCACCCTCGTACAGGTCGGCGTCAGAGAGCGCTTTGTAGCGCAGCTTATCGGCGGCGTCAGCGGCGTTGGACACCAGTTCACGCAGGAAGATCTCTTTGTTGGAGTACAGAGAGTGGGTGACCAGTTTCAGTAACTGGGCAACTTCGGTCTGGAAGCCATGAGTCTCTTGCTGGGTGGACATGCTTGTCTCCTGAAAACACATACAAAAAAAATCGTCCCCAGTTAGATGGGGACGACAATCGGGTTTTCAACCGCTTTTTTTATTGTATCTGCCACAGGGCCGCGTCCGGCAGCACCTGTTCTGGAAGGGGGGTCACCGACAGATGGCGCTGTCCCAGGGGAACCTTAACGCTGGCATGGCGCTGGCAGGCCTGGCGTTGGGCCTGTTCCACCAGGCGACGCAGCAACGGCTGGCGCGGAGCCAGGCGGCCCTGGTGATAGCTAAAGGGCTGTTCGCTGGAAGCGAGGAAATCGTCCATCGCCTCGTTGATAAAGGCAGGGATGCCGTTGGCGCGCACCACCGCCTGGGGGCAATGGGGATCGCTCAGCTGGGTCTGGTTGAGTCGGGCTTCGACCCGCTCAAACAGGAAGGGGGTCAGGGCCAGGGCCTGGCGCAGATGACGGGTGATCTGCCCCAGTGCCTCAAGCTGCTCCGGACTGAAATCGTTCTGACAGGGGCCGCGGTGCAGGGTCAGCAGGAAGTGGCCATTGTCACTGGAGAGCACCACACCGGTGTGGAAATGGCACTCCAGCTGCTCATACAGGGTGGCGATCTCGGAGCGGGCCCGTTGGCGACGCAGCTTGGCATCGAGGGCGATGACGTTGTTGGTGCACTGCTGGGCGGTTTGGTACCAGGGGTCTTGCCCGCGGTGGGCCACATAGGTGCGGATCAGATCGCTGCACAGATCCGAGCCGCAGGCGATGGGCAAGCTGGCACTGCCCTCCCCCTCCTGGGTCAGCCGGGCCAGGAAGCCCCCGGAGGCGCCCATGGAGCGACGCAGCCACTCCATCCATTCGTACCAGTTGCCGTCTACGGCGGCATCGTACGCCCCTTCAATCAACTGCCCAAGCCAATGCTCGTTCATGCCAATTTCCTTGTGTGCTGATGCTGACCCACCCTGGTCAACGAATGTACACACTACCGAGCGACTATTTTGTAGACAATGGACAACTCTGGGGATCTTCTGTGGATAAAATGGGGAAATCTCCGAATAAAATTTTTCCTTTATCATTCATTGACTTGAACAAAGAAAAATCAGCAGCGTCGGAATTATCCAGTAAGAAAGTGTTGTAATAATCACACGAAAACAGGCTGTAGCACGGCTTATAGCCGAGATACAGAAAGAAAAAACCTCATCGTGGCTCTCCTGGAACAAAGTTTCATTGAAGCTTCGATACTACACAAGGTGCTGGCGACTTAGTTTGATTCGCCTTCCCGGGCTTGGTGAACCAATGGCTCTTGCGCCGACTTTGCCGCTCCAGTGCATCCCTGCACTCGCGGCATTGATACCTCCCTGTATGGCAGAGTGCCCGAGCAGAGTCGCCATCGGCAAGGCTGAGGGCCAGGACGGCCCGAATGGCCAGCGGAGGCATGGAGGCCGACTCTGGCCTTTGCCGCTAGTCGATGACGTCGATGTGAGGATTCAGCACCGATTGGAGGCGGTGGGGGTTCCAAGGGGGCGGAACGCCCCTTTGGTTGGCCGCTCTTCAGCATCCCTGCTGCCGCGGCATTGGTGCATCCTGCACGGCCTGTCGCCAACGCGACAAAGCTACATTGCGAGCAGCAGTGAATCTCAATTGTGGGAGATAACCCTGCAAACCCGGATAAAACAAGAAAAAACCCCCGCGAGGCGGGGGTTGTGTTCAGATCTTTCGGCGTCCGCTGAAGGAGAGGGCCAACGTGGTGCCATCCACGTACTCCAGTTCGCCCCCCACCGGTACCCCGTGGGCGATCCGGCTGATCTCGATGCCCCGGTCCCGGGCCATCTCGGCGATGTACTGGGCGGTGGCGTCCCCCTCCACCGTGGGGTTGGTGGCCAGGATCACCTCCTGCCACTGGCCATCGGCCATCATCCCATCCAGGGTGTCCAGACCGATGTCATCGGGGCCGATGCCATCCAGCGGTGACAGGTGGCCCATCAGGACGAAGTAGCGACCGCCGTACTGGCCGGCGGATTCGATCGCCAGCAGGTCCGCCGGCGACTCCACCACACAAAGCTGACCGCTCTCCGCCCGCTTAGGGTTGGCGCAGATCTGACACAGCTCCTGTTCGGTGAAGGTGCGGCAGCTGCGGCAGTGACCCACCTCGCTCATCGCCTGGGTCATCGCCTGACCCAACGCAGAACCGCCCTGACGATCCCGTTCCAACAACTGAAACGCCATCCGTTGGGCCGAACGTGGACCCACCCCGGGCAAACACTGCAACGCCTTGATCAGGTCATCGACCAGCGGACTGAACTTCATCAGAACGGCAGTTTCATGCCCGGCGGCAGCTGCATGCCACCAGTCACTTCGGCCATCTTGGCCTTCTGGTTCTCTTCGACACGGCGTGCGGCGTCGTTGATCGCAGCAGCGATCAGGTCTTCCAGCATCTCTTTGTCGTCTTCCATCAGGCTCTCGTCGATCTCAACACGACGGACGTTGTGGGCGCCGTTCATGGTGATCTTCACCAGGCCCGCACCGGATTCACCGGTGGCTTCCATCTGAGCGATCTCTTCCTGGGCTTTCTGCATGCGCTCTTGCATCTGCTGCGCCTGCTTCATCAGGTTACCCATTCCGCCTTTACCAAACATACTGTTGCTCTCTTATGCTGATTCACATGTCAAATTCCGAGCCACATCTTACCGAATGCGGCGGCTCGGACAAGGGATTCTGTTAGCGGCCTTCGCCGCCCTCCGGGGCCTGGTAGTTGACCGACTCCTCGATCAGGCTGGCCCCCATCTCGTTTTGCAGCCAAATCATCGCCGGATCCGCCAGCAGGTCCTCACGGGCCTGAACCAGCTTCTCCTTATGGCGTCGACGGCGGATCTCCAGCGGTGTCTCCCGCCCTGGCTGATCCGCCACCTCGATGCGCAGTTGCACACTTTGCTGCCACAGCGTCTCCAGGCTCTGCTGCAGCGGTGCCACCACCGACTCGTTGTTGAGGTGACGCTGGTCCGGACGCAGGTAGAGCACCACCTGCTCACCCTCGCGCTCCAGCACCGAGTTGATCGCCAACTGACGCGGTCGGGCACCAATCCCAAGCTTAGCCATCGCCTGGTACCACTGGCGGTCCAGCTCAACGGCTTCACTGGCTTCGGGCATCGCCACCGGGGCGACCTCGGCGACCGGTTCAGGCTCGACAGGGCTTACAGGTTCAGCGACCGGTGCCGTTGGGCTGGCTGGCTGCGCTACCGGTTCCGCTGCTGTCTCAATGGCTGGCTTGGCTTGCGACTCGCTCGCTGGGTGGTCTTCGGTGTGCCATGGGGGGCGGTCCAACTCGGCCGCCACCGCATCAGCGACGGCCTCAGGCTTTCCCCCCGGCGGTGCCGTGGCTTGCTCGGTGGCACGCTTGGCCGGCTCCGGCTCAGTGGCTTGTGGCTCACCAGCTGGCTCCGCGGCCGGGCGTTTGCTCACTGCCGGAGTGGGCGCAGGCTTCGGCGTTGCTGCCGCGGCGGCCTCCTCGGTCGGCTCCTCGCTACCGAAGCGCTTGCGCAGGTTGCTCTGGTTGGCCAACACCTGGCTGACCAGATCGGTCACCGGTACCGTCGGCTGGGCCGGGGCCTCTGGCGCCATCGCCGGGGCGCTTGACGGCGGTGCACTTTCCATCTGAGGCGAGGACATCATCTCCTCGGCCTGGGCCATCAGCATCGCCTGCTCAGCGGCCATCGCTTCCGGGTCCTGCTCCAGCGGCGGTGGCTCATAGCCCAGGCTGGGATCCAGTATCTGGTCCGGACGCGGCGCTGCGGATTGTGAAGAGGCAGCTTGTGTTGACGGTGCGCTCTGGGAAGGCGCACTCTGCGTTGGTGTTTGGGCCTGGGCCTCAATGTGGGCCTGCTCGGCCACTAGTGCCTGGGCCTCGACCCCCTCCTCGGCAACAGAGTCGGGTTCTGAAGAAGGTGTAGGGCTGCTCTTGGCCGGTTGAGCGGCGACCTCCTGTGCCGGCGCAGGCTCCGGCTCGGCTGCAACGGCTACAGCCTGCTCAGGCTTGGTAACCGCTGGCTTACTCTCAGGCTGCACGGGCTTTTGCTGCTCGGGCTCTGGTTCCTCGGGCTCTGGTTGCACGGGCTCTGGTTGCACGGGCTCCGATTGCGCAGCGTCGGGTTGAGTCGCAGCCGGTCGTACTGCTTCAGTGTGCTGGGGCGCCGCCACGTGCGTGGGCGCTTCGGTGGGCCGGGCCAGCATCGGGCTGACCGGCTCGGCCGGGGCAAAGGCCAGGGCTCGCAACAGGGTCATCTCCACGCCGCTGCGTGGGTCCGGCGCCAGCGGCAGGTCTTTTCGGCCCTGGGTCAGGATCTGGTACCACAGCTGCAGCTGCTCTCGATCCAGTTGTGCTGCCAGGGCGGTGAGGCCCGCCTCATCCAGCTGATGGCTTTGGGTCTTGAGGTTGAACTGACGCAGTGCGGCCTGGTGCAGCACCGCCGCCATCTGACGCAGCAGATCGTCGTGATCCGGCGCAAAGGCTTCGATCTCATCCAGCAGGTCCAACATCTGCTGCGGCTCCCCCTGGCACAGGCTGTCCAGCAGACGCACCGCGTAGCCGCTGTCCAGGGTACCCAGCATCCCCTGCACCTGGGCCAGGTCCAGACGACCGCTGCCGTGGGCAATGGCCTGATCGGTCAGGCTCATGCCATCACGGACACTGCCATCGGCGGCCTGGGCCAGCAGCTCAAGGGCCGCCGGCTCATAGGGGATCGCCTCGGCATCCAACACCTTGGCCAGGTGGGCGCTGATCCGTTTGGGGGTCACGCTCTTCAGGTTGAACTGCAGGCAGCGGGACAACACGGTGACCGGCAGCTTCTGCGGATCGGTGGTGGCCAGCAGGAACTTCACGTGCTCCGGCGGCTCCTCCAGGGTCTTAAGCAGGGCATTGAAGCTGTGACGGGACAGCATGTGCACTTCGTCGATCAGGTAGACCTTGTAGCGACCGCGCACCGGTTGGTACTGGACGTTATCGAGGATCTCCCGGGTGTCATCCACCTTGGTACGGGAGGCCGCATCGATCTCCAGCAGGTCGACGAAGCGGCCCTGGCTGATCTCCACGCAGTTGTTGCACTGACCGCAGGGGGTGGCGGTCACGCCCTGCTCGCAGTTGAGGCCCTTGGCCAGCAGACGGGCGATGGAGGTCTTGCCCACGCCGCGGGTGCCGGTGAACAGATAGGCGTGGTGGAGGCGATTGTTTTCCAGGGCGTGGGTCAGGGCCTTGAGCACGTGCTCCTGACCGACCACCTGGTCAAACGCGGCTGGCCGCCATTTTCGGGCCAGAACCTGATAGGACATGAGACTCCCAAAGGGCCGTAGAAAAACGATAAAAAAGTAGGGTAACACATGGCCGCAAAGAGCAAAAAGCCGAGCAGGTGCCCGGCTTTTTCTTCGCGCTTTTTTTGCTCGAAAGCGGTGCGGTTGAGGCTCAGTCGCCCTCGAACTCACACAGGGACAGCACGTCCAGGCCCAGGTCCAGCAGGCGCTGCTCGCCACCCAGGTCCGGCAGGTTGATGATGAAGGCGGCGTCGGTCACCTCACCACCCAGGTCGCGGATCAGCTTAACGGTGGCATCGATGGTGCCGCCGGTGGCCAGCAGGTCATCCACCACCAGCACCTTGTCGCCGGCCTGGATCGCGTCCTGGTGGATCTCCAGGGTATCCATGCCGTACTCCAGCTCGTAGGACTGGGCGTTGGTGGCACGCGGCAGCTTGCCCGGCTTACGTACCGGAACGAAACCCAGACCCAGGGCCACCGCCAGCGGGGCACCAAACAGGAAGCCACGGGCTTCGGTGCCGACGATCTTGGTGAAGCCACGATCCTTGTAGTGGGCTACCAGCAGGTCGATGCTCATCTTGAACGCCTCGCCGTCCTCCATCAGGGAGGTGACGTCACGGAACATGATGCCGGGCTTGGGGTAATCGGGAATGGTCTTGATGCTGTTTTTGATCAGCGCCAGGGAAGCTTGGTTCATGGTGATGTCTTTTCGTCTTTGGTGGCCTTAGCCACAAAAAAACCCAGTCTGCAGATGCAACTGGGCCGGTCAACCTTATTGCTGGCTAAGCTTAAGCACCTCGAAGATCAGATGCAAACTTAAACTCGCTACCGCATTGGCCTTTGTCGACATGGACAGGGTGGGAACTGGGATTCATGCCATTGCCCTCGTTCAGCGCGACGACCCGGGGGTATGTTGACAGGACAATGGTGAAAAAACGCGCAATGGAGGAGATCATGACCACCCGCTTGTCGACGATGTTAGCCCTGTCCCTGGTCTTGACCCTGGTGGGCTGTAATCAGCAAAACTTCCAGTACGACGCCCGTTACCAACTGACCGAGGTGGACGGCGTCCTGTATCGGCTAAATCAGAAAACCGGCCAGGTGGACCGGCTGGAGCAGGATCGCTTCGTACCGATGAAAGAGCCGCTGCCTGACACCATGGCCGACGCCGTACAGGGTCAGGCCGAGCAAGAAAGCGACGGGGAATAAACAGAGAGGCCACGCGTTAGCGTGGCCTCGTATTTTGGATACCCGGTCAGCAGAGGGCGGATTACGCCAGCAGCTTCAGCCAGGTCAGGGTGGCCGGCAGGGTGGGGATCAACAACACCGCCAGCAGGCCCAGCAGATGAAACAGGTTAAAGGGTTCTTTGAATTCTTTGTCGGCCATGACTGCGCACTCCCATGTGAAAAGTGAGCGCAGTGTAACGTGAGCCAGCTCACACTAAAACCCAGCTTTTGTAGGGCTTATTTTTTCGCCAGTCCGGCCTAACCATGCCGACGGACGATCCCCAGTTGCGCCATCTGCAGCAGGATCTGCCCTGCCCCCTGCGCCACCACCTCCGGCGCCAGCTCCGGCAGCGCCTCGGTCATGGTTTCCGCCAGGGCCTGGGCGCTGCTACCCGGCGCCTCCCGCAGCAACTCCAGCAGCCGCGCCGTCATGCCATTGAGCTCGGTGAAGGCCACCTCGTCCTCCACATCCCGGTAGACCAGCAGGAAGGTGGGGTGGGGCTCAACCTCGGGGCAGTCACTGCCCAGCCGATGCACCGGGTAACCGTACTGGCCCAATGCCGAGGCACGGTAGAGCGCCAACGGCTCGGTCAGCACCTGCTCCGCTTCGGTCAACAGGGGCTGATCGGTGATCTCCTCGCCGGTGTCCACCTGCAGCTCCAGGTACTCGTAGTGGGCCAGGGCCAGCTCCCAGGGTCGCAGCTGCGGCTCATTGGCGAGGAAGGCCAGAAACTCTTTGGCGATGTCGACAAACAGCGGCGAGTGGCAATCGTGCTCGGCAAAGAAGCGACGCAGTCGCTGCTGCCAACGCTCAGGCTCGGTCAGGCTGCGCAGTACCGGGAAGCCGCTATCGACAAAGCCGCTGACGTTGTTGAACATCAGGTCCCGGTAGATCTGCATCCGCCGTGCCTCCAGGCCCGCCGGTGGCTCACCCGCTTCGGGGGCGCGGATATGGGCCATAAAGTCGGCCTGCAGCTGGGTAAAGTCGCTCATGCCAGCGCCCTCCCCGCCCGGGCTGGCGCAGCCTGCTGGATCTGAACAATCTGCTCCACCTCGGCCATCAGTACCGGCATCGACGGCAGGTTGAAATCCCGCTCCAGCAAGGTGGGGTGCACACCATGATGGGCATAGGTTTGGCCCAGCAGTTGCCAGACCGGATCGATCACATCGGCACCGTGGGTGTCGACGATAAGATCCTCCGCCTCCTGGTAATGCCCGGCGATGTGCATGTAGCGGATCCGCTCCGTCGGCAGGCCCTGCATAAAGGCCACCGGATCGTAGCGGTGATTGACGCTGTTGACGTAGATGTTGTTGACGTCCAGCAGCAGTTCGCAATCCGCCCGGCTCAGTACCTCATTGATAAAGGTCAGCTCATCCATCTCGGCACCGGGCATGGCGTAGTAGGAGACATTTTCCAGTACCAGCCGCCGACCGAGGATCTCCTGCACCCGCTGCACCCGCTCGACCACATGGCCGACCGCCGCTTCGGTAAAGGGGATCGGCATCAGGTCATACATGTGTGCATTGCCGGAGCAGTAGGAGAGGTGCTCGGAGTAGATGGGGATCTGGTGCTCATCGAGGAAGCGCTTGAGTTGACGCACAAAGGCTTCATCCAACGGCGCCGGTGCGCCGATGGAGAGCGACAGACCGTGGCAGACAAAGGGGACCCGCTCGGTCAGGGCACGAAATTGGCGCTTCAACCTGGGGTTGACCCGCAGCCAGTTCTCCGGCGCCACCTCCATAAAGCCCACCGATGCCGGGATCAGCCCTGAAGCCAACTCCGCCACCATCTCACGCCGCAGGCCAACGCCTGCTCCCGTTACTGCCGCCATGCCCACTCTCCATGCTTACAACAAAAAGGCTGGCCGAAGCCAGCCTGTTTCACGCCTGCTCAGGGGTGATTAGCTTGCGCCACCACATTTGCCTTCGCCGCACTTGCCTTCTTTACCCTTGGCTTCGCCGCCACATTTGCCTTCGCCGCACTTGCCTTCTTTACCCTTGGCTTCGCCGCCGCATTTGCCTTCGCCGCACTTGCCTTCTTTACCCTTGGCTTCGCCGCCGCATTTGCCTTCGCCGCACTTACCTTCTTTACCCTTGGCTTCGCCGCCGCATTTGCCTTCACCACACTTACCTTCACCGGCTTTGTCGCCCATGGTGGTGGAAACCTGATAGCCAGTGGCCATCTCGCTCATGGCAAAGGGGTTGGCTTGTGCAGTGGCCAGTGTACCACCAACAACCAGGGCGCCCAGGGCAACGGCAACAGAGGTTTTCTTTGCAGTTTTCATCGTCAAGATCCTTAAATGTCAGTTAGCCATTTCTTCCCAGCGGCCTGCGTCGCTGGCTCAACCAAGAAGACCTGTGTACCCGTCCTCCACTTTCACAACATAACAACAATTTTTATTTGCGCCATTAATTGCACAAAAATTCATCGATGGGAGTGGCGCTTTATCATCGAGCTGGTACACTGCCGCCCCCACGAAAAGCCGAGAGACGATGCCACCATGCGACTGGTTCTTGCGCCGATGGAGGGGGTGATGGATCCCCTCATGCGGCAACTGCTCAGCGAGCTCAACCCCTACGACCTGTGCGTGACAGAATTTGTCCGGGTGGTTGATGTGCTGCTGCCCAACAAGGTGTTCTACCGGCTGTCGCCGGAGCTGCACAATGGCGGCAAGACCCTCAGTGGCACACCGGTTCGGGTTCAGTTGCTGGGTCAGGAACCCAAATGGTTGGCGGCCAATGCCGCCCGGGCCATCGAGCTGGGCTCCCCCGGAGTGGACATGAACTTCGGCTGCCCGGCCAAGACGGTGAACAGGTCCAAGGGCGGTGCGGTACTGCTACAGGAGCCGGAGCGGATCTACCAGATCCTGTCGGCGATGCGCCAGGCGGTGCCCCAGGACCAGGTGCTCAGTGCCAAGATCCGTCTGGGCTGGGACGACCCGGCCCACGTCACTGAGATCGCCGATGCGGTAGTACAAGCCGGGGCTGACGAGCTGGCGATCCACGCCCGCACCAAGACCGACGGCTACAAGGCAGAGGCGATCAAGTGGGACCACATCAAGCCGGTGGTGGAGAAGCTCGATATCCCGGTGATCGCCAATGGCGAGATCTTCAGTCACCAGGACGCCCTGGCCTGCCAGCAGGCCTCCGGCTGTACCGATCTGATGGTGGGCCGCGGCAGCCTGCGGATCCCCAACCTGGGTCATGTGGTTAAGCACGGCAAGGCGCCGCTAAGTTGGGCCGAAATGCAGCCGATCCTCTATCGCTACACCCAGATGGAGGTCAGGGGCGACAAGGAGATCTACCTGCCCAACCGCATCAAGCAATGGTTTGGCTACCTGCGTAAGGCCTACCCTGAGGCTACCGAGCAGTTTGAGCAGCTGCGTACCCTGCGCAAGAGTGCCGAGATCGTCGCCCTGTTTGAGCACGCCGCCGACCACGCTGCTTAAGCTCCGGTAACCACCCTGGCCTGAGATCAACAACGCCCCGCACTGCCTTGGTGACAGTGCGGGGCGTTGTGCATTTCACAGCGATCAGAAGTGGTACTTCACCAGCCAGGAGAAGGTGTCCTGATCCGCCCCATTGATGCCGTACTTGTCGCTCCAGTAGTCGTACTCGATGCCGACAAACAGCCGGTCCGGCTTGTTCAGCACAATGGCACCCAGGTCGTACTTGAGCTGGGGGTTAAAGTGGAAGTTCTCCTGGTAGCGACCGTCGTCCGAGGCAAACACCCAGTCAAAGAAGCCATCCAGCACCACCTGCGACTGGCCCAGGGCCCAGTCAATGCGATAGACGCCGGTGAGCTGCCAGCCATCGGAGAAGTTGAAGTCACCACCCAGGGCGTCACGCCGGTAGACGTTGGCCTGAAAGTAGCGAAAGCCCGGGATCTGCCAGTCGGAGCCGAGGCCGTACAGCAGGCTCTCACCGGCGTCCTTGCCCTGCTCCAGGGTCAGCGCCAGGGAGAGATCGGTGAGCGGACCCACTGCCACGTTGCGGCCGCTGATCTTGGAGAAGCTGAAGCGCGGTGAGATCTCACCGTAGTTGGTGTCACCACCGCCGCCGAACCAGATAAAGTCCTGAAACACAAACCAGTCGCCGTATTTCCAGCCACCAGCAAACTCTAAGGTCACGGTGCTTTGGCGTTGCGGGTCCACCTCGTAGTTTTCACCGTACAGCCCGGTGACACTGGCGTCCCACCACTGCACCCACTCCTCGGCCACCGCGGCCGGTGCCATCATCAGCGCCGCCAGCGCTATCCCTGTCTTGTGCATTACAACTCCGTTCTTCACTGCTTGGGGGCTTAAGCGGCGCCAATGCTATCGCCCCCGCATCCTTGCCACAAGCCCGTCACAACAGTGCAGTGGCGGCAACATCCAGGCCGAAGCGAGCATTCGCAGTCGATAGCACTGGCAGCAGCCGGAGCATCATTTCAATTCGCCAAAGCTAGCTTGAGCAAAGGCGCATTCCCCTGAATTCACTGCCTCTTGTTTCGCATCAAGGGAGTAGGAGAAACAGGGTAGCCATAGTTAGCATTAAAAAAAGCCCCCAGAGCCTTTGGCATCTGGGGGCGTTTTATCAGTACCGATTGAACGGCCTCAAGTTGCGGCTATCAAAGCCCCTGCTGCACGTTGAAGCTGCGGATGTAGAACACCTGGGGCTTGGTGCCCGCCTCCGGCTTCAGCGGCGCGCCCTTGTGGGCCTTAACCAGCTGCGAGACGGAGCTGTTAGGATCGTCCAGATCCCCCACCACCCGGGCACCGGACGGACAGGCATCAACGCAGGCGGGGTTGAGCCCCACCGCCTGGCGATGGTCACACAGGGTGCACTTCTCCACGGTGCGACGGGGACGGGTCACCAGGTAGGTGTCACCCCGCTCCGGGTTCTCGTGGGGCGAGGCTTTGGCCCCGGAGCGCTTAAGCATGGTGTAGGGCGAGGCGGTCCCGCCCTCCACAATGGCAGCATCGTCCTTCCACTCCCGGTGTGGCACCGTCCGGTTGGCCTGAATTGCGCCATAGGGGCAGGCCCGCACACATCGTTGGCACCCGATGCAATCCTCCACCTTGTGCAGGGTCAGGCCATTGTCGGCCTTATACAGCGCTTGCTTGGGGCAGACCTCGGCACAGGCCGGCTTTTCGCAGTGATTGCACAGGGTCGGCAGGTAGCGATAGGTCACCTTGGGGAAGGTCCCTTCGGTGCTGATTTTGTGGTGCGACCAATGGATCCCGGCCGCGGTGTTGTTCTCGGTCTTGCACGCCAGATCGCAGCCGCCACAGCCGATGCATTTTTGCAGGTCAATGACCATTCCAAGTTTCATCCCGGTGCTCCTTAGGCTTTTTCAACGCGAATGCGGGTGTGGGAGTAAAAGGCCGACGAGCCACTGAGACGATCGTACTGATCGGTGATGATCTCGTTGTTGTTGCCGCCGCGAGCCACCTTGCCAAACTCGGTCGAGGCATGGCGGCCAAAGGCCCAGTGGCCCTGTCCGAAGCACTTGGCCACGGTACCGGGGCGCACCCCTTCCCACAGCTTGGCGGTACAGGTGATGCTGCCCGCCGGGCTGCTGATGCGAATGCGATCGCCGTTGGCCAGGTTGAGTTTTTTGGCATCGACGGGGTTGAACTTGGCCACATCTTCGTTGGCCTCATCACCGGGGTCAACATCCTTGAGCTCGTAATACCAGGAGGAGTTTTGCGAACGCCCCTCCAGGTTGAGGCGGGATTTCTGGTCCACCAGCAGCAGCGGATACTTGGCCTTGTCGCCATCGCGCTTGGGCTCTTCGTAATGGGGCATAAAGGCCAGCTCACCACGGGCATCGTAGTCGCAAGCCTCCAGCACCTGGTCGACGCTGACGCCGTGCTTCTGGGCATGGCCCACCAACGCCTTTTTCAGCGTCTCGCTGTAGAACTCGAACTTGCCGGTCACCGTCTTGTACTTACCCCAGCGGGACTGGTACTCGTAGGGGTTGGAGTTCCAAACCCCTTTGCTGACGAAGTCCTGCCAGCCGTTGAGACGCTCGCCCTTGCCATGATTGGTCCCGTCCCACAGCGGCGCGGTAACGTACTTGACGGTGATCTCGGCAAACTGCTGCTCATCCTTGGCCGCCTTGCCGGTTTCCGGATCGCGGATCTGCTCGTTGATGTAGCGCCAGGGGGCATCAAAGCCTTTCTGCGCCAGGCGTTTGGCCAGCAGGTAGGGCAACTCGGACTCGTCCTGCTTGGTGTTCCAGCCGGGTTTCACCACCGGTTGCTGAATGGAGACCTGGCGATAGCCGTTGCCGATGGCGTTGGCGCCGCCCCACTTTTCAAACATATGGTGACTGGCTGGCAGCAGCAGATCGGCAAACCAGCTGAACTCGGCGATGTTGGTGGTGACATGGGCAACGAAGTCGGTCTGCGCCAACGCTTTCTCCCAACGGGCGGTGTCCGGGCCGGAGAAGGCGAAGTTGGAGAAGTACGCAATGATCAGCTCCAGCTGATACGGGTCTTGTGCCAGCATGGCGTTGGCCACGTTGTTGGTCACCACCCCACCACCGGACTTACCGCTTTTCAGCGCCGGGAAGGTCAATCGACCGCGCTGATCGATCTTCTCCTGCTTGAGGCCGGCTTTGGCCACGTCATCCAGGTAGCCGTCCAGACTGGGGAACTTGCTGTTCAGCGGGGCACTCTGCGCCGGGAACAAGCCGCCTTTGCTGTCGATGCCACCAAACAAACCGTTAAGGGCGTGGCAGGCCAGCGAGGTGTAGGTGCCCTGGATCTGCATGGTCGGGCCGCGGGAGGTCCATACCTGCACCGCCGGTGCCGACTTGCCCATGCCGCGGGCGATGGCACGGATCTCTTCCGGATCCAGCCCCGCATGCTGCTGCGCCCACTCCGGGGTGTAGTCTTTGAGCGCCTCGTTCCACCAGTGCACCAGGCCATGGCTGTGCTTGTCGGCAAAGTGCTTGGCATCCACAACCTGGCCGGCAACAAAGCGGTTTTGGCTATCCTTGAAGTCGCCGACAAAGGGTTTGTACCAAAGCCCCTCCACCAGCGCCACGTGGGCGATGGCCAGGGCCAGGGCTGGGTCCTTGCCCGGCTCGATGGGGATCCACTTATGCGCCTTGGCCGCCGAGGCAGTCAGGCGAGGATCCACCACCACCACGGTGGCGCGATCCAGCGCGTTGCCCCATTCACTGGCGTAGAAGGAGGTCTGTCGGTTGGAGGCGATGGGATCGGCGCCGAAGGCCAACACGTACTTGGCGTGGTTGAGATCGTACTGGTTGTAGCCCCAGTTGCCGTCCATGTAGTAGGGCCCCATCTTGTGGGCCTCGGCGCAGATGGCACTGTGGGAGATGTTATTGGGGGAGCCCACCAGTTTGGTGAACTTGTCGTAGAACAGATCGTTGGTGAAGGAGTAGCGGCCGCGGAACAGGGCGTATTTGTGGCTCTCATTGCGCTGACGCAGGGCGATAATCTTGTCCGCCAGCAGGTCCAGCGCCTGGTCCCAGCTGATGGGTTTGAACTGAGGATCCTGGTCCCGCCCCTTATTTGGGTTGGTGCGGATCATCGGCTCCACGACTCGATCGGTATCGTACAGTTGCTGCAGATTCAAATGCTGACGAGGACAACTGGCGATGCCATGGACCTTGGAATGCGGGTTGCCCCGCACCTTGATCGCTCTGCCATCCATCACGTACACCTGCTTAGCGCACCAGGAGGTGCAACCCTGGCAGGTGGTGGCAATCCATTCGCCGGTGCCGGTACGCAGATCGATTCTGGGCAGGTCCTCTGCCATCGCCTGGAAGGTCGGGGTAAAGAGCAGGCTGCCCTTGATGCCGGACAGTGCTGCCCCGGCCAGGGTGCCTTTGAGTATTCGTCGCCGCTGTATATCCACTTGTGCCTCTCATCGAGCTGGTCGTTGGCAGTGCACCTGCCTAAATCCGTTATCGCGCATATGCCTGCAATTGCATATATGAAATTATGCATATGCGGCAAAGGCGATAATCATCCGAGCCTAGGCACAAGGCAACCGCCGATGAAGGATCCGTGAAGCCGGTCACGAACCCCTGACACCTGGTCATCTACCCGTCATAACCCTGTCATATTTGTCAATACTCCAAATGCTTAGTGCTCAAACCCGGGACTCAACGGGCCTCGCCGGTCAACGCTTCGGCCGCCGCTTTCGGCCTATTAATGACACCATCAGGCACAAAAAAAGCGATGCCCGAAGGCATCGCTCTGGTTGCTTGGTGAGCCCTTTACTGGGCTTTGACGAACTCCAGCAGCAGTTCGTCGCCACGCCACCACTGCAGCTTGTTCTCGACCTCGACGGTGCGATTGGCCTCGGAGAAGTGTTTCATCATCAGCTGCTCCTGGTTCATCAGGTTGTCCGGGCAGGCCACCAGGGTCATACCGGCGTGGCTCAGCTGCAGTGCCTCCCCTGCCACTCTCGGGGTGGCAAAGAACTGGTTACAGCCGCTGTTGCCGCTGGCCCGGTCCTGGGCCAGGTTCAGCGTCAGGTAGGGGGCGCGACCATCCGCCAGCCCCTGGATGGCGTCGGCCCCGGTCAGCTGGGTCAGGTTCCACTGGCCATCCCAGCCCTGCCACTGCAGCACATCCGCCGGGCGCCAGGCCTCCAGCACCACGCTGTCACCGGCCAGCAGCTGCAATCGGCTGTACTCGATGCGGTAGTTGTTGGCCTGGGCCAGGGCATCACCGTAGGCCTGTTCCCACTGCATCAGGCTCTGGGGACAGCCCATCCGGGTGCTGGCCTGGGGGCCAAAGGCCTCGCCCTGCTTGGGCCAGTTACCGTTGAAGGAGTTACAGCCCAGATCAGCGCTGATGCGGCCATCGATGATGGTCAGGGTGGGAGCGGTTTGGCGTGGCTGCGGCATCACCGATTCACCACCGAGCTGGCCAATCTGCCATTGACCCTCGTAGGGCGACGGCCCCTCCGGCTCAGTGCTGATACAGGCGCTCAACAGGGGCAGAACCGCCGCGGCGGCAACAATACGTTTCATAGCAAGCTCTCGTCCTAATGGGAGTTTTTAGGCTCTGTTCACCTTAGGCTATACCTTAGCAGGCCCGACCGGAAGAAGCAGCTGATGGCCCCGGGATAACGTGATTAGCTCGTTGTTTTGATAGTAAAAAGCCCCGTCATAGGACGGGGCTTTTGGCTGCGCTGGTGCGATTAGAAGCGCAGTGTGGTGCCGACGTAGAAGAAGCGGCCCAGGGTGTCATAGGTGTAGGGATCGGTGTTGGAGTCGGTGTTGCCGGTGTAGTACGGCGGCTCCTCGTCCAGCAGGTTGTTGATCCCCGCCCGCAGGGTGATGGACTCACTCAGGTGATACTTACCGGAGAGGTCGTGGTATACCACGCTCGGGGTGGTCGGCGCGTAACACGCGGTCGGGTCCTGGATACAGGCGAAGCTGTCCATGCCGCTGATGTAGCGTGCCATGTAGGCCACACCCCAGTCGTCTGCGCCCACATCCACGGTGAAGTTGGACTTCCACTCGGCGTAGGAGCCGCTGCCCCCGGTGATGATCCCGGCGTAGTCGGTGGTGTCATCCAGTACCGTCACCTCGTACTCCAGCAGGTGGGTGGTATCCAGCCCCAGGCGCCAGTCCAGACCCAGCCCCTCGAAGGCGTAGGCCAGGTTCAGGTCCACCCCGGAGGTGGTCTCGGCACCGATGTTCTGCAGGCCGGAATCGAAGGTCACCCGGTTGGAGGGAGACAGGTAGATGTTGGAGGACTGACACACCGCGTTGCCGGTGTTGATCAGATCCCCGGAACCGTCCGGTGCCAGGCAGAGATCAACGATGTACTGGGAGTTCACCGCGGCGATGGCGTCGGTGATGTCGATGTCGTAGTAGTCCACGGTGGCGGAGAAGCCCGGTAACCACTGCGGCTCGTACACCAGGCCCAGGGTGAGGATGTCCGCCTCTTCCGGGGTCAGCATCTCGTTACCGCCGCGGGTAACCAGTGCCTGGTCCTGGGCACCGGGGTAGGTGATGAAGTCAAAGTCCGGCGACTTACCGGCGTAGAGTTCGTTCACCGTCGGCGCACGGAAGGCGGTGGAGGCCACACCACGGAGCATCAGCTCATCATAGACGCGCCAGGTCAGGCCGACCTTCCAGGTCATGTCGTCACCGAAGGTGGAGTAGTCGAAGTAGCGACCGGCCAGGCTCAGGTCTACCTGCTGGGCCAGGAAGGTATCCGCCAGCAGCGGCACCGCGAACTCGACATAGGCCTCGTTGACATCAAACTCGCCCCCGGTGGGCTCCACCGGCGGATCGTTGGCCAGGCCCTGACTGGTGAGGGAGTCGGGGATGTACCAGGCCTTCTCCTTGCGGTGCTCGATGCCGGCGGCAACGCCAACGTAACCAGCGGGCAGCTCGAACGCTTCACCGGAGATCGCGGCACTGATCACCTGCAGCTGAGAGCCGCCGCTGTTTTGTTCGGTGTAGACGTACTGGCTCATGTTGTCGGCGTGCCAGTAGGCCTGATCCAGCGGGTTGAACAGGATGTTGTCCGGGGTGGAGTCCTCGATGGCAGAGGCGATGGAGCCCATGTTGACCAGGTTGGCCAGGCGGTCGACCGAGTCGTTGCGGCCGAAGTTGTAGGCCACCTCCCAGGTCCAGCCGTTATCCAATACCCCCTCCAGGCCGACCACGGCGCGGAAGGTGTCCACCACCTGGGAGAAATCGCGGCTGCCGATGTCGGTCATGCGGCGGCCGTAGGAGATCGCTTCCCCGGTTTCAAAGGGGTTGTCCCCCACCGCCATCCAGTCCTGGTACTCAAAGTCGAACCAGACCGGCTGCGGTGCCATCTGCTGCTCGGACCAACGCTTGGAGTAGGTGGACTCGGCAAACAGGCTCATGCTGTCACTCAGCTCATAGTTGGCCAGGCCGGTGAGGTTGACCCGCTCCATCGGCGTGGTGAGGAAGCTGGCGCTGGAGTAGTTGTAGAAGTCGTCGTCGTTAAACGCAGTCCAACTGTTGTCCTGCTGGCCCTTGTACTTGCCGTCTTCGGTCCAGATGGTGCCACCCGGGGTGTAGGAGCTGCCGCCACAGAACAGGCCGTCATCGCCCTCGGTCAGCGGACACTCGGAGAAGCCCCGGTCGGCCTGGCTGGCGTCACCCCGGTTGAGGTACTGCAGCCCCACCACCACGTTACCGCGATCGGAGCTGGTGCCTACGGTCAGGTCAAAGCCGAGCTCCTCGGCATCCCCTTCGCCGGAGATCCCGCCCTGGGCGCTGAATTCGACCCCTTCGAACTCGTCCTTGAGGATGATGTTAACCACCCCGGAGACGGCATCGGTGCCGTACACGGCGGAGGCGCCATCCTTGAGTACCTCAACCCGCTTCACCATGGCCACCGGTATGGTGTTGAGATCCACGGTGGAGGCGGCACCGGTACCGGAGCCGACCGCACGACGGCCGTTGATCAGCACCAGGGTACGGTTGGCACCCAGGCCACGCAGATCGATTCGGGCGTTACCGCCGGAGCCGTTGTTAATCCCTGGGTTGGTCATGGCGCCGGAGGCGGCGGTGATGCGTTGCAGAACCTCATCGATGCTGGTGGCACCGACGTTCTGGATAGCAGAGGCGTCGATCACGGTGACCGGGCTGGCGGTCTCCATATCGGCACGGGCGATCCGTGAACCGGTGACTTCGATACGTTCAACATTGGTTTCCTGGGCGATGGCAGTGCCGGTGGTGGCACAACCCAGGGTGGTGGCGAGCAAGCCCAGACGGACCGCACGGGAAACAGAATTTTCCTTAGCCATTTCACTACTCCCTTATTGAGAACCCGGGCTGGAACCGGACTCAAACAGTGATGGTCTATTTATATTTATGGTGATCCGTTAACAACCGGTCACAACTGCATCCTGCTGATGTAAGTATTTTGTGTCAACAAAAGAAACCTGAACAACATATCGCTCAATTTAACAAGGTAAAAACAAGTCAGAGCGGTTTTTGAGCAATACTCAAACCCAGACAAACCAGCCACCAAAGGATTCAATCACTTAAATCAATCCACCCTGTTAACAATCCAATTACTTTTCATCTCAATTTTATTGAAACAAAAACCTCGATGGCGCAAAGATTCGCCAGTAAATGCCATTACCCAGACCTGCCAGGAGAAACTTTAAAGCAACATCTTTATACAAACCTTGCTTTTACTGCTGCCCTACCCTGGCTGTCATTTCATGCTGTAACTGTGTTAGCCAGTCTCCAATCCCAGGCTTTATCCTGGTTCGAGCTTATGGCTGTTGCCGAAGACAGGCACAAAAAAACCCCGCCTTGCGGCGGGGTTTAACTTGGCTTTCAAGGGAGACTTAGAAGCGTTGCTCCAGCTTCACGAACACGGTGCGGCCCAGTACGTCGTACAGATCGACGCTGGCGTCACGGTAGTCGACAAAGCCGTCGTACCAGGTCGGGGCTTCCTTATCGAACACGTTGTTCACACCCAGGGTAACCTTACCGTTCCAGGGGTGGCTGTAGGAAACCTGTACGTTGTGCTTGATGTAGCTCGGCACATCAGCCAGGTAACCCAGGTCACCGTCGGAGCCGTCCTGGGCATCGCTCCAGGCCAGGCCGTCCTGTGCACCGATGTAGTAGGCAGCCCATGCAGCGGTGAAGTCCTTGTAGAACCAGCTCAGGGTCGCATTGGCACGCCACTGCGGGTAATCCTGGGCACCGGCATAATCTACCCAACCGCTCTCAGAGTCACGGGTGAACACATACTCGTCGACGTAGGTCGCTTCAGCACGCAGGTTGAAGTCACCAAACCCGGTCTCGATGTTGTAGGCGGTCTGGAAGTCAAAACCACTGGTTTCCAGGCTGGCCATGTTCTGGTCGAAGGAGTAGATCTGGTCGATCTTGCCATTGGGCAGACGGATGATGGCGTCGGAGCCGCCGTTGTCTTTCTCTTCCTGCAACAGACGGGCCACGGTGGTCGCCGCAATCTTGTTATCCAGGGTGATGTCGTAGTAACCGAACTCCATGGACCAGTTGTCCATCACGTTCCAGACCAGACCGGCGGTGAAGGACTCGCCCTCTTCCGGCTGCAGATCCGGGTTACCACCGAACCAGGTCTTGTGCTGGTTCTGCGGACGACAGTAGGTCTCATCCACGCCCGGGTTGGCATCACACCACAGGGAGTCCAGTGCCTGCTCGAAGCTCAGCGCCTGGGTAGAGAACATCTCACCCATGTTCGGAGCACGGAAGGACTGGCCCCAGTTGGCACGCAGCAACAGCGGGTCTACCGGACGCCAGGCCACGCCGATCTGCGGGGAGACGTTGTCGAACTTGCCGCTCACGTAGCGGTCGCCCACGTCGCCTTCCTGATCGTACTCGTCGTAACGTACCGCAGCGTTGATGTCGAGGTTAAACGGCAGGGTGGCCTGCAGCTCGATGTAGGCAGAGGTGCGGTCACGGGTCGCGTCCACATCGTCACCGCCGGAACCACCGGATACACGGCCAGAAGCGGATTGCGGGTCACTGGCTTGAGTGAACTCCACCATCTCGTATTCAAAGCCCACCAGGCCCGCCAGGGTAAAGCCATCGGTCTCCACCAGGGTGGTGCTCACCAGGCCGTCGATCTGGGTGCTAACAAACTGCGCCTGGTACACACCGGTATGCGCCGCGGTACGGTACAGGTCCAGCATCATCTTGTCCCAATCGGCAAAGTCCATGCCGGTGGTGTTGAAGATGTCGTAGTTGCCGGTATCCAGCTCAGACTGGATCACGTCATCGTTGATCAGGTTGGTGTTGAAGGCGTTGGTGGTAGAGCGGCTGTGCTGGACATTCACTTCCCAGTCCAGGCCGTTGGCCACGTCGACAAAGCCCAACAGACCACCGAGGAAGTCGATGTTGTTGATCTCGGTCAGGGTGTCACGATCACCCAGGTTAGCGGAGCGCATGTACAGAGTCAGGTCTTCGCCGGCCGGGTTCATCGGGTTGTCCGCACCCAGTACCGGGTAGTTGGTGGAGACCGGGGTACCGGCATAGCGGGTCTCGGTTTCCGCCAAAGAGGCGCTGGCACGACCACGGAACTGCAGGTTATCTGCCAGCTCGTAGTTAAAGTTGGACAGGATAGAGTTCTGGGTCACGTCACCGAACAGCTTGGTCACTTCACCGTAGCTGTACAGACAGCGACCATCGTCGTTCAGGTAGGTGTTGTCCGCTTCACCACACAGGGCAGATTGGTCAATCCAGCCGCTCTCACCCACACCGTTGGGCACGGAGCTGAAGGAGGAGTAACCGAAGTAGGTCGGATCGTCCATCTTCCAGACGTCACGGTCGAATACTGCCTTGGTATCGTAGTATTCGTACGCCAGGGTGATGTTGCCCTTGTCGTTGGTGTAACCGGCGGTCACGGTAAAGCGGTTCAGATCACCACCGTCCACGTCCGGCTTCTCATAGTCATAGGTGAACCCCAGACCTTCGTAATCTTTCTTGGTGATGATGTTGATTACACCAGCAACGGCGTCAGAGCCGTATACCGCGGAAGCACCGTCACGCAGGATCTCGATACGCTCTACGATGGCCATGGGGATACGAGAGGTATCCGCAGAGGCACCGGAGCTGGAGCTGGTACCCGGCATACGACGGCCGTCCAGCAGCACCAGGGTGTATTGGGAACCCAGACCACGCAGGTTCACGCTGGAGGTGGCGGAGGCGCCAGAGCCATAACCGGAGGTACCACGCCAGGAGCCGAAACTGTTGACGGAGGTGTTGTTCAATACGTCGGCCACGGTGGCCTCACCGGACAGCTGGATATCTGCAGCGGTGATCACGGTTACCGGAGAGGCAGTCTCGATATCAACCTGTTTGATACGAGAGCCGGTAACCTCAATGCGTTCTACATTTTCTTCTTCTGCGATGGCGACACCGGCAAAAGCAACCGATCCCAAGGTGGTGGCAAGCAAGCCCTGACGGACCGCTTTGGATACAGAGGATTCCATAGCCATTATCACTACTCCCTTATTGTCCCTTTCGACGCGAGTCCGGCCGGGACAGTGATACTTATGTTTATTTTTTATTGCGAACCGTCATATTCAGTTCACAACAAGATACTCCCCTCCAACCATTTTTTAGTCAACCAAACCACTGTTTTACATAGGTTAATTATGTTGCAGCAAGGTTAATTCAAGTCCTGGCAATAAGCCGGTTACGGTTTGGCAACATCGCTGAATGCAGCCTGAATGGCGAGAATTTCACCAGTGACTCAAATAACATTTGCGCAACAAAATAATTTAAAAAAAATGACGTCATAACCGTCTGTTAATTATGATTTTTCCGAGTCGGCACTGAAATAAATTCGCACCAATGCATAGATTCTCGGTCCATCCACATGCGCCTGCTCTTGACGCACCAAAAATGGTCAAGGGTGTGCTTAAAGGGTGCATAGCGTCGCAGTGGCGCTGACCAGTGAAATCCACTGGCCAGCGCCAGATGGCCAGTTTCAGGCACAAAAAAACACCGCCGAAGCGGTGTTTTTTCAAAGGCCTTCACTTAGAAGCGGTAGCTTACCTTGGTGAAGATGTAGCGACCCATCACGTCGTATACCTCAGGGGTGGTGTACACGTCGCTGTAGCTCGGGTGGTACTTGGGAGTCTCATCAAACAGGTTGTTGATACCCAAGGTCCAGTCCAGACCGATGTTGAAGTTCTTGGTGTAGGACACGTTGTGGTAGAACGCGGCCGGAACTTCGAACTCCGGAGAGTTCAGGTCAACCATCTCACCAATGTGGCGCATCTGGTAGTTTACGCTCCAGTCGTCAGCGCGAACCATCAGGTTCAGGTTCTGACGCCAGTCAGCGTAGGCACCGTTCATGCCGCTGATGGTACCGGTGTAGTCGATGCCATCCTCTTCAAAGGTCAGCAGACGGGTGATGTCCCAGTTCAGACGCCAGTCGTGGCCACCATACACCCAGTCGTACTGGAAGTTGATGTCGATACCGTCGGTTTCCTGGTAACCGGCGTTCACCAGCGGTGCGTAGAACTCCATGATCTCACCGGTGATGTGGTTACGGGTGATGTTCAGGGTGTCACAAGCACCAGCGTCGCCACCCATGTAACAGGCGTTCAGGTAGGCCTGACGGTCGATACGGGTGATGGCGTTTTCAACCTCGAAGCGCCAGTAGTCCACGGTCATGGAGAAGCCATCAGCGTAGGCCGGGCTGTAAACGAAGCCAGCGGTGTAGGTGTTGGCTTCCTCCGGCTGCAGATCACCGTCGGTGTTCCAGATAACCTCGATCTGAGAGTCTACCTGCTCGTACTCAACCGGTGCGTGGTCGCCCCAGCCGATGCTGGCACACTGCTGCGCCAATACGCTGCCATCGTTGTGGCTCACACCAGAACAGGGATCAACCAGGTAGTCGAAGGAGCCCACGTTACCGGCGTACAGCTCGGAGATGCTCGGTGCACGGAAGGCGGTAGAGGCTACACCACGCAGCATCACCTCTTCGTTCACCCGCCAGGTCAAACCGGCTTTCCAGGTGAAGTCGGAGCCGAAGGTGCTGTAATCAAACCAGCGCATCGCCACTTCCGCGGTCACCTCTTCGGCGAACGGAGCGTCGGCCAGAAGCGGGATAGCAATCTCAGCGTACACCGCGGTGGTGTCGTAGCTGCCCGCAGTCGGATCCTGCTTGGACTGGGAGGACTCACCGGATTGGGTTACCTCGTCCGGAGTGAACCAGCCCTTCTCCTTGCGGTACTCGGCACCGGCGGCGAAGGCCACGGTTCCGGCCGGCAGGTCAAACAGCTCACCGGACAGGTTGGCCGCAATCACCTGCATCTCGTTACCGCCCTCAGAGCGGTCGTCGTACATGACGTCGGAGATGATGGCATCGCTCAGCGGGTCACCGGAGAACCAGGCGTTCGGATCAGCGTAGATGGAATCGATGACCTTGCTCTTGATGGCCAGGTTGTTGGCCCAGGACTCCGCTTCGTTACGACCGTAGGTGTAGGACACGTCCCAGTCGAAGCCGCGGCCGATGTCCAGCCAGCCTTCGAAGCCGGCAACCACACGGTAGGTGTCGACGGTCTGCTCAAAGCCACGGGGACCAGCGTCGGTCATACGACGGCGGTATACCACGGCCTCTACGTCGTCATCCCAGGGGCCATCGTAGCCCGCAGCAGCCAGCTTGTCGGTGTCCAGGAACAGGCCGGTGACCGGCGCCGGAGCCATCTGCTGGGTGGAGTCACGACGAGTGTAGAGACCTTCGGCGAAGAAAGTGGTATCGCGGCTAACGTCGTAGCTCAAGCTACCGTTGAGGCCGAAACGCTCCTGCGGGGTGCTCAGGTAGGAGTCCGGTACGTAGTTGTACAGCTCGTCCTGCTCTTTCCAGCCACCCTGGCCGTTGGGGATCATGGAGCCGTCGCCCCAGTCGATCACACCGCTGCCGATGGTGGAGCTCCAGCCGCCACACTGACCCAGCGGGCCACAGTTGGACCAGAAACGATCGTCCTGGAACACATCACCACGGTTGACGTAGGACGCACCCAGGGTGACGTTACCACGGTCAAAGTTGGTGCCCCACAGCGCGCTGATCTCGTAGGTCTCACCGTCACCCTTGTCGGAGATCCCCGCTTGGGCGTCCAGCTGCACGCCGTCAAAGTCGCGCTTGGTGATGATGTTCACTACGCCGGCGATGGCGTCGGAACCGTAAACGGCAGAGGCACCGTCTTTCAATACTTCGATACGGTCAATGATAGAGACCGGGATGGTGTTGAGATCCACGGAGGCATCCGCACCGGTACCGGAAACCACCATACGGCGGCCGTTTACCAGCACCAGGGTACGGGCTGCACCCATACCACGCAGGTCAACGCGAGCGGCACCACGGCCACCGTTGTTGGTGGCCGCACCGGTGGCGGCACCAGCGGAGGCGGTGGTTTCCTGCAGGATCTGCTCAACAGAGGTATAAGAGCCAGCGGCGATCTGATCGGCACCGATCACGTTCACCGGGCTGGCGGTTTCCATATCACTTCGTTTAATGCGGGAGCCGGTAACACTGATCCGCTCGACGTTCTCTGCAGCCACTTCGTTGGCCATGGCAGGGGCCACGGCGGTGGTGCCTGCAACAGCACCTGCTGCTAACGCCCACTTCACGGCACGGGCAATGTTACTTGGGTACTTCATCCTAACTCCCTCCAGTTATTGTTCTTTTTCCTTCGCTGGCTTTGCGGCCTTGCAACCGTCTTGTTGTCGCAGCGATACGCCATGGATACTGAGTTAGCGGCTATATATGGTCAATAGCTATTTCTTTATGCCTTTGTTGCATAGATGAAAACCCTTTCACCAGCGAATGCCTTTACTGAAGCTGAACAGTGGGTTAATCCACAACATCACCGGTTGACAGACAGTTATCCTCTACAGGCGCCACCAAATAGGCGCAGATTCCACTGGAACGGCCTGTTAACAAAAAAAGGAGCACAGAGGCTCCTTTTTGTGATCTGGATCACACTTAAAATCTCAAAGTGTGAAGAACCCCTATTGTCTGTTTACGCAGAGGTTATCCCTGCTGTTGCTGGATCCATAAATGGATCTTATTCTGCAACACGGCCATGGGCAGTGATCCTGAGTTAAGTACCTGATTGTGGAAGGCCTTAATATCGAAGTCCTCACCCAGTGCCTGCTCCGCCTCTTCACGCAGTGACAGGATGGTTAACTGGCCAATCTTGTAAGACAGGGCCTGGCCAGGGATCGCCATATAGCGCTCCACCTCGGCCACCACATCCGAATGGGCCATCGGACTGTTATCCAGCATGTACTGGATCGCCATCTCCCGGCTCCACCCCTTGGCGTGCAATCCGGTGTCCACCACCAGGCGCATTGCCCGCAGCATCTCATCCGACAGCTTGCCAAAATACTGGTAAGGATCGCTGAACAAGCCCATCTCTATGCCCAGGTGCTCGGCATACAGTGCCCAGCCCTCGGCAAAGGCGGTGTAGCCGCCAAAGCGTTGGAACCTTGGCACCCCTTCCAGCTCCTGCTTGATGGCAATCTGGAAATGGTGGCCCGGTGAGGCCTCATGCAGCGAGAGTGTGGTCATGCCCCACTTAGGCTGCGCCTTGAGGTTGTAGGTATTGATGTAGAAGATCCCCGGACGAGAACCATCCGGTGCCGGTGCCTGGTAGCTGGCCCCAGCTGCCGATTGCTGGCGGAACGCCTCCACCGGCCGCACCACGTAATCCGCCTGGGGCTGGATATCGAAGTACTCCGGCAGCACCGCGTTGATGGTTTCCCGCAGATCGTTATAGCCGTCAATCAAGCCCTGCTCATCGGTGAAGAAGAACTGGGGATCGCTGCCCAGGTACTCGAAGAAGGCGGTCAGGTCACCCTCAAAGCCCACCTGCTCACGCACCCCGTCCATCTCTTCCAGGATCCGCGCCACCTCGGCCAGGCCCAGTTGGTGGATCTCGTCCACCGGCATGGTGGTGGTGGTGTTCTTGTTGGCCAGGTGCTGATACCAGGCTTTGCCATTGGGCAAAGCACCCCAACCCGCACGGCCTCGGCTCTTGTCCAGGTAGGTATTGGCAAAGTAGTCATAGAGCTTACGGATGGAGGGCATCAGCTCCAGGGTGAGGGCACGGGTGTAACGGGCCACCAGCTCCTCGGCATCCTCGTCACTGAGCCCTTCCGGCAGATCGTTCAGTGGCTGGTAGAAGGGGGACTGCTCCAGCGGCAGATCGATCTGGTCCTGCAACTGGGGCAAGATGCGCTGTACCAGCACCCGGGGCAGCACCACGTTGGACTCGGCCCCCTCCTCCATCCGCTCCAGAGCGCTGTCGACCCACTCGGAGAAGCCGCCGATGCGGCTGATGAAGTTGTCATAGTCCAGCACCGTCTCAAACGGCTGGGCACTTTCGCCGCTGCCCAGCTGAACGAAGGTGATCACCCGGCTGTAAAACTGGTTCATCGGCAGGAAGCGGCTGGGGTAGGTTTCATCCACCAGTGCCATCTCCAGCTCGTACTTGAGCACATCCCGGCTCAGGCGTTGCTGCTCATCCAGGCTGGCGGGGTCCATCGCATTGACCTGCTGCAGGTAGCGACTGTTGAGCTCGTGTCGGGCCTTGAGATAATCATCCGACAGGTTGTTGGCCATCTTGTTGTTGTATTCGAAGCGGCCGACAAAGGTGGCACGTACCGGGTTGAGGGCCAGGTAGTCGTCAAAGTAGGCCTCGGCCAGGGCATTGAAATCGGTGGGCTCAACCTCGGGGGCCGGCGAGCAGGCTGACAACGCCGCAACCGCGGCCAAAGTCAGCAGTGAACGTATCCTTTTCATCTCACTCTTCCTATAAAAAAGCCCCGCAGTGCGGGGCTTCTACTATCACCAATCCGATTTAGATGGCGACGTCTTTGCGATCCGCGGTCTCCTTGATGTAGGAGATCCAGCCGGATGCGGACTTCTTGGTCTTGCTGTCTTTGGAGGCGGCAACCGCAGCCTGATGTGCAGACTTGTACTCACCCAGGTAGAAGTGAGCCTGTGCCAACAGCATCTGGGCTTCGCCGGTGCTCTTGAGGCCTTTGCCGTTCATCGCGTTGCGAATCGCGGTTTTGGCTTCCTTGTAGCGCTCCTTCTCCATCAGCAGGCCCGCCTGGCGCATGAAGTAGCGAGAGTTGTTCTCGATCTCAGCCGCCTGACCGTAGTAGGTGATCGCCTTGTCGATCTCCTTGGCCTGGTGATAGGTGTTAGCCAGCATCGCCAGTGAAGACTCGTCCTTCTCCACCAGACCGCTCTTCAGGTATTCCTCCTGCAGGGCGGCGGACTTGAACGGGATCTCGTTCTGGGCGTACAGCTGGGCCAGCATCTTGTACTCGCTGGCGGTTTCCAGGTAGCCACGACGGTGAGCCACGTCCATGGTGTAGAGGGCTTTCTTGTAGTCTTCACCCAGCATGTACATCTGACCGAGCTGGATCCAGTTACGGCGCTCGTTCGGGAAGAAGCGAACGATGTCTTCCGACACATCCGCAGCCTTCTTGTACTGCTTGGTTTCGTAGTAAGAGGCCATCTTCAGGCTGTATGGGCCTTTGTTGGGCTCTTTCTGCAGGGCGATGGACTTGTCAGCGTACTTCAGCGTGTCGCTGTACTGCTTCTGCTCGTACTTGGCGGAGGCCATCCGCAGGTAGACGTTGGTGTCTTCCTTACAGGTAAAGGCCATCCAGTCGTTGTAGTACTTCAGGGCAGCATCGAAGTTGCGCTCAGCGATGTTCAGGTCACCCAGCAGACGCAGCGTTTGGGCCTGGTCGGACCCGCCCAGCTGGTTGATGTCTGCGGCGATCTTCAAATGCTTCATCGCGGTATCGATGTGACCCTCTTTGCCAGCGTACAACGAGCCGATCATGCGAGACACATAGGCCTTGTCGAACTCACCGGAGGGATTGATCTCCAGCAGGATCTCCAGGGCACCGTCGACGTTGTCCTCGGCGTACAGCTCGTACGCCTTCTGAACCCGACGACCCACCCGCTCAGACACCACACGGGTCTTACGGGTATCGATCTCACATTGTTCCGCCGCGACGGCAACGGGCGCCGTAAAGGTGGCCCCCACCGCAGCCAGGATCAGAGCCGAGAGTATCGTAGTTTTGGTTTTCATACTTACCTCCCACCCTTATCCGTTAGCTTTGTCCAAAGTAAAGTCCAGACGGACGGTCTGACCCGGCTGCTTCACCGGCTTGCCATCCACAATCTTGGGCTTGTACTTCCATTTACGCAGGGCCCGGCGTGCTTCCTGGTCGAACAGGCGACGGGGTTCCGCTTCGATAACCTTCACGTCTTCCACCGCACCCAGCTCGTTGATGGTGAAGCTGAGGATTACGTAACCCTCTTTACCATCACGGGCGGCTTTGATGGGGTAACGCGGCTCGATACGAACGATCGGGGTCGCGTCGCCGTCACGGGCCATCGCGTTGCTCGGGTCACCCAGACCTCCGCTGAGGCCCCCCAGGTCCACACTGGGTACGTTGACAGAAACGGAGTCGGACATGTCGTTGGTGTCCGGCTGCATCTCCACCGGCTTGGGCGGTTGTTGCGGCGGCTTCGGCGGCTTCGGCTTGGGACGGTCGCGGTTTTGCGCTTGCGCGTCTTGCCGCTCCATCACAATCTCAATCGGCGGGGTTTTGAAGCCAGTGTCGGCGCGCTTTGCGCCGCCACTGATCAAGAACGCCATGAATGAGAACAAAGCGAAGGTCACCGCAGCACCGACTAACAGGGCTAACAGTGCTCTCAACATATTAATCGTTCTCCGCTGAGACCGAGATCGTGTCGATACCGGCCGCTTTCACCTGATCCATTACCTTAACCACGATACCGTGCTTGGAACCTTGGTCGGCCTGGATCATCACCTGAGCCTCGGGAGACTCTGCCAGCATACGTTCTACGTTAGCGCGAACCCGCTGAATATCAACTTCACGCTTCTCCATGTAGACGATGCCCGCTTCGTTGATGGCGATAAAAATGTTGGCGGACGGCTTCTTCGACGCTTGTTGTGCCTTAGGACGGTTAACCTCGATGCCGGACTCCTTCACAAAGGACGTAGTCACAATGAAGAAGATCAGCATGATGAAAACGATGTCCAGCATAGGGGTCATATCGACCTGGGCTTCTTCTGCGCCGCTGGAATGCTTCTTACGTGCCATAAAAAACTCTCTTTAGTGATGGGGCAGGTTATCGGTCAATTGCTCTGCGGACATCTGCAGACGAGCCTTCAGACGGGTGCTGAAGAACACGCCGGACAGCGCCGCTACCATTCCTGACATAGTCGGGATGGTGGCCATTGAGATCCCGCCTGCCATCAGGCGCGGGTTCCCTGTCCCTTGCACGGCCATCACCTCGAACACTGCAATCATGCCGGTAACAGTACCGAGCAGACCCAGCATCGGGCAGATGGCAACCAGGGTATTAATCAACCCCATACGTGCGTTCAATTGTTCTTTTGCCTGGGAGATCCATGCTTCACGAATGCGATGGGCGTACCAGGACGTTGTGTCCTCGCGGGCTTCCCACTTGGCGATGATCTCTTTGCGCAGCTTCGGGAAAACGAAGCTGACAAAGAAGTAGCGCTCAAGCATCAGCACCCACATGAGGAACAGCGCCCCCGCCACCAACCAGAGGACGTCGCCCCCGGTGGCCATGAAGTCCCTGACAGACTCCCAGAGTTCTACCAGGTAAAGCATAATCACTTGCCTCGCTGTTCAGCGTGGGCCGCGATGATGCCAGCACTTTGCTCTTCGATAACGTCAACCACGGACTTGGCGCGGCCAGCTACGAAGGCGTGCATCAGCAACAGCGGCAGAGCAGCAACCAGACCCAATACGGTGGTTACCAATGCCATGGAGATACCGCCAGCCATGATCTTCGGATCGCCGGTACCGAACAGGGTGATGTCCTGGAAGGTCGCGATCATACCGGTTACGGTACCCAACAGACCCAGCATCGGGGCGATGGCAGCCAGTACCTTGATGATGTTGACGCCGGATTCGATCTTCGGAGTCTCTTTCAGGATGGCTTCGTCCAGCTTCAGCTCCAGGGTCTCGACGTCGACATCTTTGGCGCCGTGGTAGGTGCCCAGGATGCGGCCCAGCGGGTTGTTGCCCGGGTTGTCGATGTTCTTGATCTGAGAACGGATCTTGCCGGAAACCAGGGTCAGGCTAACGATCTTCCAAACGGAGATCAGCAGACCGAATACCAGCAGACCAGCGATGATCTTACCAACCACACCACCGGCTTCGAACTGCTCCTGCAGGGTCGCCTTCTGGGTGTATACCGCCAGCAGGGCACCGCGGGACGGGTCAACGAACAGCTCAGAGGATTGGCCAGCGGCCAGGTTCTGGAACTCACCCACGGTCTTGACCTTGTAACCTTCCGGCTGCTTAGGCAGCTGAACGATGGTACCGGTCTGCGGGTTGTAGTTCAGGTACTCGCCGTCAGCCAGCAGGGTGAAGTTACCGATACGGGTAACGGCCTTCTCGCTCACGTCACCTTGCGGGGTGGTCACGTCGGTGTTGAAGGTCACAACCTTGCCGGATTGAGTCATCTCGGTCTGCAGGGCAAACCACAGCTCTTCCAGCTCTTTGATGGTCGGCAGCTCTTTAGCGGCACCCAGTTCGGCCATGAACTCGGCACGACCCGGCAGCTGAGCGCTGATCAGAGAAGCGTGCAGCTGACCGGACATGTCGCCGGACACCTGACGTACCACACCGAACATCTCACCCAGGTCACCGGTGGCAGAAGCCAGGTCGTGGCTCAGGCGGTCGATCTCCTGATCGTTGCTGGTGAACTTGTTGGACAGGTCTTCACCACGCTGCTTTTCGGCAGCCAGCTGGGCCTTGGCCTTCTTCAGCAAAGCTTGCTTGTCGGCACGGTCAGAGGTGAACTCCGATTCACGCTGCTTGTTGATGCGTGCTTCGGATTGACGGTCAGATTGGATCTGCTTAAGCAGCTGATCCAGGGATTGAGCATTTTGCTCCGCGGCCATCGGGGCAGCGGAAAGGGTCATTGCCGCTGCAACAACGGCAGTAGTGATGATCTTTTTCATTATTCTGCACTCTCCGCGGCTTGTACTGGCAGTTTGATCAGGTCCGGAGCGGCCTGACGACGAGCCATCTTGATGGCGTTGGACACGGCACGCATGGAGCCGTCACCCAGCGCGTTCCAGCTGCGGCTTTCGTTGTCCCAAACCCAGGCGTTCTGCTGGTCCAGAGACTGAGCCAGGAACACCACGCGGCCCAGGTGGAAGAAATCCACGGTGAGCTCTTTGCCGTCGATGCTCAGCTTACCTTCGTAAGCGTCCATCTTGTTGCCGTACTCGTTCTCGATCTGGTACGCGTCCAGAACCAGGCGGTACTTCTCGGAGGTGGAGATGTTGGAATCGCCCATCACCTCTTTGAGGCGATTTACACGAGCAGTACGCTCATCGGCCTTGAACGGTACGTCCATGGCAACAAACTGCTCCAAGGAGCTGATCATACGGGTCATCAGCGGAACAACACCCTGCTTGGTGCGTTCGATGCCGTTGATCTGCTCTTGCAGGGAGGCGATACGCAGGTCCTGGTCATCGACCAGGGTCTGCACGTAATCGTTGTAGTGTGCGAGGGTCTCGGTTTCGTCCACAACCTGACGGTACTCGTAGAGCATGTCTTGAGTTTGGTCGTAGAGCTTGTTGATCTTCTGCTGAGAATTAACAGCGTCCTGCTGGATCTGCTTATCAGCGTTCTGGATATTGGTCAGCGCATCAGCGGCTGAAGCCATGCCAGTTACAGTCAGTGCTACTGCACCGATCACTGCAGAGGCGAGCTTGGTCTTTTTCATCACGGACATAGTTCCCAACCAGTCTTGTAGTGAGTCCACGGCCCCAAACAGCATCTTGTGTGTGCTACTCAGCGTAATGTTGGAGCCAGTCCCGTCTTTTACTATTTGTTATTCCCTTCATGCGCACTTGGTCTACGGTGCACATGCCCACGAATCTTTTCATAGCGCCGTAAGTTGTGTCAACTATGTTACCCACCACAAATATCCGCTCATGAATCCATACAAACGACCAACATCAGTAAGCTACTGTCAAACAAGGTTCACCAGACCAAAACCTCATAAGAGAAAAAAACTGGATCTAGGTCACATTGAGTCGCAGATCGGGAGCTGGGTGCGCACTTGCAGTGAAATCATTCACCCCGACAGGCATGAGCGAGAGAAATCACTACCACCAACCACTGTTCAAACATCAACCAAACTGGATTCGAACCAGAAAAAAAATTTTTATGACAATCTGATTTCGAACCCGGCTCATCAGCACATTGAGGGCCGTTTTGGCCTGCGGGATTGATGCGAAACTGAACGACAGGGTGAATCTTGGTCGATTGCGCGGTGAAATGGAGATAATTGACAATCTTGTCAATTTCAAAGAACTAGCTGCCGATTGCGCCCAACAAGACACAATCGACAGTTATGCGAAGATCAGGGAAGCCGCACCAGGTCCATGGCGATGGTCATCCGTTCGGCCTTTTGGGCCAGTGGCACCGTGCCGTGCCACATGCAGGAAGGGAACAGGGCAAGATGCCCCTCCTTGGGTTGGATCAGGGTATCCGGCGGCAGCTCAATATGGCGACTGAGCGCCGGTTGACCCAGCTTCAGCCACCCTGCCTCGCTCTGCTTCACCTCCTCCGGCACGCTGACGTAGAAGCAAGCACTGAAGGTGCCCTCGTTGTGGAAGTGATCGCGGTGGTAACCCTCCTGCTGCAGCCGCACCGACCAGGCACCGCTGAAGCGGGTACGTCCGCCGCTTACCCGCAGACTGGGGTGGTCCGCCCGGGTCGGCAAGCCAGCAAGAAACTCACCGACACGCTGCTCAATCACCGACGCCACCTGGCCAATCCTGGCACTGCGGCGCTGGTACAGGTGCCCTTCGGTTTGAGTACCACCGCGAAGAGACTGCTCCATCGGGTAGCGCAAGGATTGGTGCAGTTGGATCAACTCCTGACGCAGTGCCTCCATCTCAGAGCCAAGCTGATCGTTGAGGTCAAACACCCGCACCAAGCCATCAACGTCATAGAGCGCCCGGTAGCCGGCATCGTCACCGGACAGTCGTAGCGCGGTGGCCTTGAGTGCCCACCAACCCTGGTTATCCGGCTGGCGCACAAGCATGCTGTCCAATAGAGCCAATGCCCGCTCGGACTGACCCAAACAGAGCAGGGTCAGGGCCCGCTCGTAATCCACCTGGTCATGGCCGTCCTGGCTGTAGCGATCCAGGGTCTGCAGGGCCTGGCGCAGATCGCCCTGTTCCCGCTGCAGGTGGGCCAACATCGCCAGGCCATCGCCATGGTTGGGCTGACGGGACAGGTAGCGATCCAGCACCGCCGCCGCCTCGTCCTGCCGCTCTGCTTTAAGTAAGCGCTTGGCAAAATCCAGTTGCAGCGCGTCCTGCTCGGCCCCCTGCCCCGCCTGGCGGTAATCGACAAAGCTGTCGCTCTCGTCACTGAGCCAGCGCAGTCGGAACAGCCGGTCTAACAGGTCCCTGTCCCTTGGGGCAGATTGCAGCAAGGCCTGGTAGTGTTGCTTGGCCTGCTCGGTTTCCCCCAACAGAAACAAGGACTCAGCCAGTGCCTTGCGGTACAGCGGTGGCCCCCCGGCCAGCTGAGTGGCTTGCTCTAACTGGCCAAGGGCCTGGGCAAACTCGCCGCGCTTGAGCAGCAGTTGCCCCAGCTGGTAGAGGATGCGGTGATCCTGGGGCTGCTTACTCAGCCACTGTTGATAGCCTGATTCCGCCTGGTCCAACTGCCCCTCGGCCACCAGGGTTTGCCCCAGCCCCAGCTGGGCACCGCCGTGGTTGGGCTGCAGTGACAGCGCACGTTGGTAGTGGCCCTGGGCCTTTGCGTTGTGCCCCTGCTGTTGCAGCAGTCGCGCCTTGTTGTAGTGGGCATCGGCAAATCCGCTGTCCAGCGCCAGCGCCTTGTCGAACTGGGCCAGGGCTTGTTGCGGCTGGTTCACACTGGCCAGCAGGCCGGCGTAACCGCAGTGAAACGCCGGGTGCTTGTGCCAGCGGATCAGCTTCTGGAACACTCGCTCACTCTGTTCAGCCTTGCCCAGATGGCGCAGGCATTGGGCTTGCAAATAAAGCAGGTTGGGGTGTTTGGGTTGCAGGGCCAATAGGCCCTCTAGCAGCGGGGAAGCGGCTTGATACTGACGCTGCTGAAACAGCTGCATCGCTCGCTGCATCTGTTGATTGGGATCCATCCGGTACCTCCTAACTCCTTTGCTCCATCATTCCCTGTCAGACACAAAAAGGCCAGCCCGAGGGCTGGCCTTTGTCAGAACTAAGTTGGACTTAGAACTTCACGGTGATACGACCGTACCAGTACTGACCAGCGGTGTCGTAAGACGCCGGGATGGTGTTCATGTCCTGGTTGTTGGAGATGTACGGGGCTTCCTCGTCGAACAGGTTCTTCACACCCAGGGTCAGGGCAGTGTTCTCCAGTACGAAGTAGGTACCCTGTACGTCGTGGTAGAAGATGGAGTCGGCGTAGTTATCCAGGTTGTCTTCGGAAGCGAACAGATCCTCAGACTCAGACTGGTAACGGGTCTGCCAGCTCACAGCCCAGTTGTCCATCGCGTAGTTCAGGGTCAGGTTGGTACGCCACTCGGCGAAGGCCGCCAGGGTGGTTTCCCACTGGTCCGCACCTACTTTACCAGCCAGCTCAACCTTCTCGGCGCCTTCGAACGGTACATAGTTGTACTTGTCCAGGTAGGTGCCGTTCAGTACCGCGGAGAAATCACCGCCGCCCAGCTCAGTGGCGTAGGAGATGTCAAAGTCGATACCGGAGGTTTCGAAGGTAGACAGGTTAGCGTTGGTCAACAGGATACCGGAAACGTTACCCAGCGCGTTACGGTAGTCACCGGCACGCCAAGCGGCTTCGCCCAGGGCTTCAGGGCCCAGAATGAAGTCACACAGGCCGCTGGAGAAGTTGGCGCTGTTGTAACAACCGTTGATCACGTTGTCGGTACCAGCAGTACCGATACCGTTGGTGATCTCGATGTCGTAGTAGTCCATGCCGAAGCTCAGACCGAAGTCGGTGCTGTAAACGAAACCAGCAGTGAAGCTCTCAGACTCTTCCGGCTTCAGATCCGGGTTACCACCGACGATGGTGGAGGACTGGTCAGAAGACAGCTCGAAGTCAGCCGGGATCTCTTCAGATTGACAGTTGGCAGCGACAGTGGCGTTGGCAGTGGTACCCCAGTTTTCACAGGGATCGTTGTAGGCCAGGTTGGTTTCCGCCTGCGGGGCAAACAGCTCGGTGATGCCCGGGGCACGGAAGCCTTCAGCGAAGGTGGTACGCAGCAACAGACCGTCGATCGGCGCCCACTCCAGACCAAACTTGGTGTTGGTGGAGCTGTCGTCGAGGAAGTCGAAGTCGGAGTAACGTACCGCTGCAGTGAAGCGCAGGGACTCGGCCAGGAACATGCCGCTCAGGATCGGGAAGTCGAATTCTGCGTAGACTTCGTCGATGGAGTAGGCACCCTCTGTCGGGTCACCGGCAACGGAGTAGATCTGGCCGATGGAAGCGGCACCGTCCGGTACGGACTGGTACTCTTCCCAACGCTTCTCGTAGCCCGCGGCCCACATGATCTCACCGCCAGGCAGTTCAACACCGAACAGGCCACCGGAGATGTTGGCCATCAACTGACGGGTCTCACCACGAATTACCGGGGAGTTCGGAACGAAGGCGTAGTCGATCATGTCCTGAGTCAGGGTACCTGCGGTCAGGATATCCCAAGACCCATCAGGAGCAGCGGCCAGACAGGCCGGGTCTTCGGCACACAGGGCCGGATCCAGCAGGTTCTCGATGCGGGTCGGGTTTACACGACCCAGGTCCAGACGGGAGTCAACGAAACGGGCGAAGTTGTAGGCGATGTCCCAGTCGAACTCACCCACGGTGCCTTCCAGGCCGAACACCATGCGGTAGTCGGAGAAATCCTGGGTAAAGGCACGACCGGCGGTTTCGCGCAGACGACGGTAAACAACCAGGTCTTCACCGGTCGGGTTACCCGGGTTGGTGGCCGGCATGACCGGACCCCAGAAGGTGCCTTCCGGCGCCATCAGCTGGTCGGATTGACGGTTGGTGAAGCCACCTTCCAGGAAGGCGCCCAGGTTGTCGGTGATCTCGTAGCGACCGGCACCGTTGATGGAGAACACCTCTTGCGGGGTCACCATGTAGGAGGTGGTGGCGTAGTTAAAGCCGTCGATGGCCTGGTCGAACGGGCGTTCCATGCCAGTACCCGGATCTTTTACGTAACCACCGGCAGGCTCGCCATCCAGGTAGAAGTACTGACCGTAGGGGATGGTACCGGAACCACCACACACCTTAGCACCGTCACGCTCGAAGATCGGGCACTCGGAGAAGGAGCGGTCACCCTGGTAGATCTCTTCACGATTGGTGTATTGCAGAGACAGAACCACGTTGCCCTTGTCGTTGGAGGCACCAGTGGTTACGGAGAACAGGGTCTTCTCACCGTCGCCTTCGGAGGTCACGTCGTACTGAGCGTTAACTTCCAGGCCTTCGAAGTCTTTCTTGGTGATGAAGTTGATAACACCCGCGATGGCGTCGGAACCGTAGATGGTGGAAGCACCATCACGCAGAACTTCCACACGCTCAACGTAGGAGGTGGGGATGGAGTTCAGGTCGCCAGAAGCGAAGCGGCGGCCGTTGATCAGCACCAGGGTACGACCGGAGCCCAGACCACGCAGGGACGCAGTCGCGTAACCACGGGAGCCGTTGTTGATGGAGGAACCTTCAGCACCACCGTTGATGGCGGGGATGGTCTGAACGAAGTCTTCCAGTGTGGCCACACCGGTGTTGGCGATGTCTTCGGAGGAGAAGACGGTGATGGGGCTGGCGGTTTCGAGGTCGGTACGCTTAATGCGAGAACCGGTTACTTCAATGCGTTCTACACCTTCCTCTTCGGCGAAAACGGCCGGTGCAGTGAAAGCCGCAGACGTAGCGCCTGCTACCAACGCAAAGCGAACAGCTTTTGATACGAGGCTGCTGTTATGCATGTTTATCTCCCTGGACACATCAGTGTGTTTTTTTGTTTTCCTTTCCTCACCGACCGCTCCCTGGCGAGGTTTTGTTGGGCAGAAACCCAATCTGTCAACGCCGATGTAACCAGAACCCTTTAATACAATCAACCTTGTTGCAACATTTTGTTATCAGTGCGTATACCAATATGTACAAATCAAAATGGGCTAGTCCAAGACGAAGCACTAAAAAAAAACCCCGAGGCAGCGATGCCTCGGGGTGTTTTAGGTCTTACCAGTGGAAAAGCGTTAAAAATAGAATCGTGCGCCAAGGCCTATAACATCATCATCCGAACCTTGCTCAACGCCAAACTCGCTGTCGTCCAGCTTGCCTTCTATGTAAAACTTGGTGAGCGGACCCCAGCGATAATGGGCGCCGAGGATGTACAAGGCACGTTTAAAGGTGCCATTGGCCGCTTCGTACTCCGGATCGTCCGATTCCAACCAGTTTAGTCCGGAGACAATGGTGAGGCCGTTTTCGAAGGTCCAGTTCACCATCAGCTCGTAGCCATCGCCGTTAAATACCCGGTTCTGGTTGTCCAGTTCGTGGTTCTCGGTGTCGGCGTAGTTGGCCCCCACGTACAAGCCCGGCTGGAAGATCCGGCCGTAGCGGATGCCGTAGATGATCGCCTCGTCCCGGGCGCTGCCGAGGTTGGCGGACTTAAAGTCCCCGCGGTTATAACCGACGCCAAAGGTGAAACCGGCAAACTCGTAACGGACCGAGGCGCCCCAGCTATCGTCGTGGCTGATCTCAAAGTCTTCCAGTTGCTGACAGAACTCCGGTGGGCTCTCCTCTTCACACTCTTCAGGCGGAATAAAGCCCACCGTGCCTTCGGCACTGGCCTGGTACTGCAGCCCCAGGTGAAAGTTGTTGATGTCGTAACGGTACTGGATGGCGCTGTCGGCCCGGCCGGTGCCGGACAGGCCGCCGTCGGTACCGAAGTTATAGGTGCCAGACGCCAGGCCACCGGTGGTGATGAATTCATCGGTAAAGGCGGCGATGTCGTAATAGACAGACCACTGTTTACCGATGGACAGGCGGCCCCAGCCGTCGTGTTGCAGGGCCAGAAAGCCCAAGCGATTGAACAGGAACTGTCCTTCACGCTGGCTCTGCAGGGCGTCACCGTTGAGCAGCAGATCGGTGCCGGAGTCCACCAGGTTAAAGCCCCACTCCATCAGTGCTTCGGTCTGCCAGCCCTGGCTGAGTTGGCGGGTAAAGTGGAAGCGCATCCGTGACGAGCTGTCCACCACCGCGGTGTCGCCCCCCTGCTGAACGATGCTTAGACCGGCATGGCCGCCAAGGGCAAGATGGTTGATGTTGTCGTCGTACAGCCCCAAAGCCGAAGCAGGCAATGAAACCGTCAGTAAAACCAATGACACAGGGCGCAGCATAGTACGATCCTTCGTAAGACTCCGGGGTGTATTGGCTTGAGTCTAGTCAAAGATCTGGCTGCGTGAATGAAAGTACGCCAGCAAGTGAGGCTTTAGGGCAAATAGGCATGGCAAACCACTCGATAGAAACAAAAAAGCCACCGCATTGCGGTGGCTTTTCTTATCCGTTGGGGTGCTTACAGGTAGATACGCACACCCACGGCGAAGGCGTCGTCGGTGTCACGGATGTCGTTACCGTGATCTACCTTGTAGGCGCCGTAGACAACGGTGTTCGGGCTCAGGTTGTACTCCACACCGAAGTTGGTGTACTCCTGGATGGTCAGACCGTTGGTGTCATCTTCCACACCCTGGTACAGGGCGTAAACGTTGATGCCGTTCTGCAGGCCGTAAGCAGCCAGAACTTCGCGGCCGTTGGCCTCTTCAGTCACGGCGCTGCCCGCTTCGTTGTTCAGGGTCTGCAGGTTCTCAGACCAGGCGTAGGCGGCAGCAATGTTCAGGCCATCACCGTAGGTACCGTAAGCAACAGACACCGCTTGAGAGGTGGCGTTGAGGACACCTTGACCTACGTTGCTGTAATCCACGTCACCGCCGCTGTAGGCGTAGCCCAGCTTCACCGCACCCACGTTGTAGGTGGCGGAGGCGCCGATACGGTCGTCAAACTCGCCGTTGACACCCTGCCATTGAACACCCACGTTCAGGTCACCGGCGTTGCCGAAGGAGACGCCGTTGCGGTACTGCATGGCGTTGTTGGCACGACCCAGACCCAGGTCACCACCGTCGGTGCCGTTGGCGTAGGTGAACAGGGAGTCGGAACCCCAGGCGATCGGCTGGTCAGTTACGCCAGTGACGTCAACATAGGTAGACCACTGCTTACCGGCAGAGATACGACCGTAGGTGTCGTGGCCCACACCGATGTAGCCCAGACGGTTGGACAGAACGTCGTCTTTGCTATCTACAAAGGCGCTCAGACCCCACTCGATGCGGCTGTCCAGTGCCCAGCCGTTGCCCAGATCGCGGTCGAAGGAGAAATTAATCCGCGGGGAGTTGCTGGTTACTTTGGTATCACCGCTGTTGTCGTTCAGTTCGACAGTCAGGTGGCCACCAACGGAGAAAGAGTTCTTACCGTCGTTGTAGAGTTCAACGGCGGAAACGTTGGCCACCATCAAGGTGGATACGGCAGTAGCGAGCAGGGTCTTCTTCATCATTTGAAACCTATCTATCTCTGGTAGGGGGTGCCCGATCGTCAGGCTCCTAGTCGCCTGTGCATCGGTGCGTCGTTCGATGCGGAGACACTACCGAATCCAATTCGACCCAGATGTGAGCGGGATCTCAGGTTGTGCTAGGCAAGGGGAAAGCGGCGCAAAGAGCCGCGCATGATCACAGTTCACGCATTAAATCGCTTGCGAATTTAACTGCGCTTTAACACCGACAACACAAGCTGACCACCTAGGTAAATCTGCGTATAGAAGTGGCAGGAAAGTTTGCGCTGACGCGGTTGAATCCAGGCTGTACCGGGGCGCTGATCAGCGTCGACAAACACAGGGGAAAGGCGCTTTGGCACGGCAGAACAGGGAAAGGAACCGCCCTCGCAATGCACTCACGGTGAACGACAGGGTTGCCGGCAACTAATGCCAGGACCGAGGCCAGGACTGCGGTCAGGTTAGGAAAGGGGCAAACAAAAAGGCCACCGCATTGCGGTGGCCTTTGGCTAAGTCAGCAGGACTTAGAAGTAGACACGAGCACCAATGGCAAAGTTGTTGTCGTTGGTGATCAGGTTGCCTTGGGCATCGGTGATGTCCAGGTCGTGCTCCACGGTGTAGCCCACGAAGGGTACGAAGTTCGGAGCTACCTGCCACTCAACGGTAGCAAAGGTGTGGTTGAAGGCTGCGCCATCAATGATCTGGGCATCGGTGCCTTGAGCGAACTGGTTGTCCTGCTCCAGGTACTGGTGCTTAACCGCGAAGGTCAGGTTGTTGATGCCGTAAGCGATTACAGCTTCGTAACCGTCGGAATCGATGCCGTAGCCCTGTACGTTCTCAGCCCAGGAGTAAGCAGCTGCCAGGGACAGGCCGTCACCGTAGGTGCCGTAGTTGAAAGAGGCCACCTGGGTGTTCACGTCAACAGTGCCGTGCTCGAAGCTTACGTCACCGCCGCTGTAGGCGTAGCCCACTTGGAAGTCGCCGAAGCCGTAGGACAGACCGAAGGAAGCACGATCGTCGAACTCACCGTTTACGCCCTGGTATTGCAGAACGAAGGCCAGGTTGCCGCCGGCGATGTCGAAGTCGTTGGCGTACTGGATGGAATCGTTAGCACGACCCAGACCCAGGTTACCGTGGGAGCCGCCAGCGCCACCGTAGGTGTGCAGAGCGTCGGAGCTGATGTAGATCGGCTGATCAGTCGCGTGAGCGGCCATCAGGAAGTAGGCAGACCACTGCTTACCGAAGGACACACGACCGTAGTCGTCGTGGCCAACGCCGATGTAGCCCAGACGGTGGAACAGTACGTCGGAGTTTTCGCCGGTGATGTCGGAGAAACCGTACTCGATGCGGGAATCCAGCGCCCAGCCGTTACCCAGATCGGAGTTCCAGGAGAAGTTCATACGCGGGGAGTTACCGCCCACTTCAACATCACCGTCGGATACGTTGGCCTGGATGGTCATGTGACCACCGATGCCGAAGGAGTTCTTGCCGTCGTTGTAGAGTTCAACAGCGGAAGCGTTTGCGACCATCAAAGCCGGGATCGCAGCAGCGAGCAAAGTCTTTTTCATTGGGAGTGCCTAACCATTCGAGCGAGATTTTTTTGATTTGCTGTTCCCTGTTTATTCCGTGGGAACTTTTTGTTTCATCCGCTGATGGCGAGGGACAGTAGCAGAGGCGAAGGAAGGCCAAAAGAGAGCAAGATCACACTTTTTGACGAGTGGGCGACATTACCAATTGAATGACAGGTTATTTTACGACTTGTTCCACTTCATTTTGTTTTACATGCAGTTTTTACAACTGTTTATTAACATTCAGAAGAGGCCGATCTGGCCGCCGTCCAGCTGCTCGAAGTCGCTGTTGATCGCCGCCAACACCGGCTCGGCCACCGGCCGGATCTGCTTCTCCACATAGTGCTCGTAATCCAGCTTGCCGCGGGCGCTCTCCAACGGCTCCGCCCCCAGAGCGGTGATCACGTAGGCGATGCGGCTGCCCCGGCGGTAGCGGGTACGACCGGCATGCTCATTGGCCAGCCGAGCGGCCTGCACATGGGGGGGATTGGCGGCGTAGTCGGTCAGATCGCGACGCAGGCGCTTGCGATAGACCAACAGCTCATCGCACTCGCCGTCCCGCACCCGGGCTATCCACTGTTTCAGCAGCGGGGTAACCGGCTTGCCCTCGAACCAGTGCTGGTACAGGCTCTGCTGAAGCTGACGAGCCAGTGGGGTCCAGTCGCTGCGTACCGTCTCCATCCCTTTGAACACCAGACGCAGTTTGCCCTGCTGTTCTATGGCACCGACATAGCGTTTTTTCGAGCCTTGCTCCGAGCCACGAATGGTAGGCATGAAAAAGTGATCAAACTGGGTTTCAAACTCCAGCTCCAGGGCACTTTCCAATCCCTGCTTTTGCAAGGATTGCTGCCAATAGGCGTTCGCTCCCGCCACCAGGGCCTGGCCCTGTTGCTGACACCACTGCGGCGTCTTGTCATCGCCTAGATGCACAAACAGCGAATCTGTATCGCCGTAGATCACCTGGGCCCCCTGCCCCTCTACCCACTCCCGGGTGGCCTTCATGATGTCGTGGCCGCGCAGGGTGATGGAGCTGGCCAGACGGGGGTCATGAAAGCGACACCCTGCGGCGCCGAGCACCCCGTAGAAGGAGTTCATCAGGATCTTGATCGCCTGGGACAGCGGCTGGTCCTTGGCCTGCTTGGCCTGCTCCCGCTGTTGCGCCAGTTCGGCAATCAGGGCAGGCAGGCGATGATGCTGGCGATGGAACCGGGCGCCCCGGTAGCCCTCCACCAGCAGGCTGGGATCCGCCTCTGCCTCGGCCGCCACCATCCCCATGGGATCGATCAGGAAGCTGCGAATGATGGAGGGATAGAGGCTCTTAAAGTCCAGCACCAGCACGTTGCGGTACAGCCCCGGTCGGGAGTCCATCACGTAACCGCCGGGGCTGGGCGGAATGTTGGTGTCGGTCAGGTCCGGGGCAACGAAGCCGCTGCGGTGCAGCAGCGGCAGGTAGCGGAAGGTGAAGGCCGCCACCGAGCCGCCGGTGCGGTCCAGCTCCAACCCGGTCATCTGGCCCCGGGCCAGGACAAACTCCAGCAGGCGGGTGTGCTCGAAGATCCGCCACACCAGTTCGCAATCCTTGAGGTTGTAATGCCCCAGCGCCCACTTATCGTGGTGAAAGTTGTGTTCGATCTCCGCCATACGGTGGGCGCTGTCGTCGCAGGCCTTGCCCTCGCCCAGCAGCTCGGTGGCCACCGCATCCAGGGCATAGCTGTCAAACTGGTAGAACGCCGCCTTAAGCCATTCAATGCCATCCAGCACCAGGCGCCCGGCGATAACACAATCCCGGCCCGGCCCGGCACGCTGCTCGAACCTTGGCTCACTGCCGTCCCGCCCCAATGCCAGGCGCAAACCATGGTGGGCGGCGCGCTTGTGCAGCAGGGCCAGGTCAAAGCCCGCCACCGCCCAGCCGATGATGCCGTCCGGGTCATGTTGCTCGAACCAATCCAGCAGGCCGCGCAGCAGCGCCGCCTCGTCGGCAACAAACTCCATGCTCAGTGAGAAGCGGCCGTCCGAGGGGCTGGGCTCGCCCACCATCAACACCCGCTGATCGGTGGCACTGTAAAAACCGATGGAATAGAGCTCGCCATGACGACTGCACTCGATGTCCAGCGATACCAGGCTGGGCAGGTGGGTGGGGTTGGCCGGTCGAGCCGCCAGCAATCGATGGTCCTGGTGCTTTACCGCCACCCCGGCGCGGATAAACCGCTCCATCAGGTAGCGCTCCTGGGGGCGGATATCCGCCTCCAGCAATGCCCAACCCTGCTGCTCGGCCTGCTGCCGGGCAGTTTGCCACAGTGAGTGATCACTCAGCTCCAGCGACAACACCGGCTGGCGGGCAAAGCTTTGGGCCGGCACCGGCGTGAGTTGCCAACCGGAGCGCGCGCCCAGCCACTGGCGCCAGGCGGCCTGCTCACTTTCGAGGATAAAACCACGGTAGGGCTGTCCCGGCAGGGAGACACACAGGGGGCCTGATTCGGTGCTGAGCCAGTAGATCAGTTCGGCGCCATCGGGGCCCGGACGCTGCTCGCGACCGAGGATCCACCCCTGGCTAAAAGAGGGCGATTGCATCCAAGCATTGTCCTTCAGCTACTGGTATTATGTACAGCCAAAATCCCCCCATTCGAAGGTGTTATGCTCAGCGACAAGGTAAAAAAGGCGACCCGGACCGCCTACAACAACATCGCCGAGGCGATCCCCAATTTTGTCCGTCGCAAGGAGCAAAACTACCTGATCGCCGAGATCGCCAAGACCCTCTCCGGTGCCTATGACAAGCAGCGCCGCATCGTGGTGGTGCAAGCGGGCACCGGCACCGGTAAATCCCTGGCCTACGCCCTCGGCGCCCTGCCCCTGGCCCTGGCCCAGGGCAAGAAGATCTGCATCTCCACCGCTACCGTGGCCCTGCAGGAGCAGCTGGTGAATAAAGACCTGCCGCTGCTGCAGCGCCACAGCGGCCTGCAGTTCCGCTACGGCCTGGCCAAGGGCCGACAGCGCTACGTCTGCCTGTCCAAGCTGGAGCTGCTAGCCGGCGAGGTGCCGGACAACCAGCAGGCGCTGTGGGAAAGTAAACCCGCCGACGCCGACGTGGCCCTGCTCAAGCGGTTGCACACTGCCTATCACGAGGGCAAATGGGACGGCGAGGTGGACTCGGTGCCGGAGCCGGTGCCGGATCATCTTTGGATGCAGATCGCCTCGGACAAACACAGCTGCAACCGCCAGCTGCCGGCCCACCGCGAGTGCCCCTTCCACAAGAGCCGGGAGAAGATGGACAGCTGGGATGTGTTGATCATCAACCACAGCCTGCTGATGGCGGATCTGGAGCTGGGCGGCGGTAAGATCCTGCCGGACCCGGACAGCATGTACTACGTGCTGGATGAGGCCCACCACCTGCCCCAGGTAGCCCGGGATTTCTCTGCTGCCAACGCCACGGTGAAGGGCTCGATGGAGGCCCTCAACAAGCTGGAGAAGCTGGCCCATAAGCTGGCTCGTGAGCTGGCCTCGGACAAACCGGCCATTGTCGCCCAGGAGCTGTCGGAGGACATCGACGCCCAGCTCGAGGGGCTCAAGCAGCTGCAGTCCTTTTGCGACAATAATGCCTTCCTGTTCGACAACGAGGACCGCCGTCATCGCTTTGCCGGAGGGGTGTTACCGGGCCCGCTGGTGACCCTTGTGGACAACCTGCAAAGCAGCAGCAAGAACGCGCTTAAGCGGCTCAATAAGCTGCAGCAGATGCTGATGGAAGCGGTTAAGGACGGTGAGCTCAAGAGCCACAAGGCGGAGCCGCTGGTGGCGGATCTGGGCTTTGCCCTGCAGCGCCAGGAGTCTCAGAACGCCACCTGGCAGATGCTGGCCCGGCCGGTGCCGGAGAAGGGCGCGCCCCAGGCCCGCTGGATCGAAAAGCTCGACGGTAAGCGTGACGACCATATGTTCAGCGCCTCGCCCATCGAGATCGGCTACCTGCTGGAGGAGCTGTTGTGGAGCAAAGCCGCTGGGGTGGCCCTGCTCTCCGCCACCCTGATGGCGCTGGGCAACTTCGACCACTACCGCCACCAGGTGGGGCTGAAGGCCAACGACGGCACCCGCTTCATCAACCTGCCCTCGCCCTTCAACTACAAGGACAACGCCACCCTGTTCCTGCCGAAGGTCAAGGTAGAGCCCAACAACGATGCCTTCTCCGACGAGCTCAACCGCCTCATCCCGGAGCTGCTGGAGGAGCAGAACGCCAGCCTGATCCTATTCACCTCCTACCGGCAGATGGAATCGGTGGCGGAGTCCCTGCGCCGCTTCAAGCGCCTGCCCGTGCTGGTGCAGGGGGAATCGCCCCGACAGGAGCTGATCCGCGAACACAAGGCGCGCATCGACGCCGGCAAGCCCTCGATCCTGATGGGAACCGGAAGCTTCTCCGAGGGACTCGATCTGCCCGGCGATTACCTCACCAACCTGGTGATCACCCGGCTGCCCTTCTCGGTCCCCACCTCGCCGGTGGACCAGGCCCACGCTGAGTACATCAAGGCCAAGGGGGGCAACCCCTTTGTCCAGCTAGCGGTGCCGGATGCGGCGAAAAAACTGGTGCAGGCCTGCGGTCGCCTGCTGCGCAACGAGCAGGATTATGGCAGGATCACCATCCTGGATAGACGCCTGGTGACCAAACAGTACGGCACCTCGCTGCTCAACTCCCTGCCCCCCTATCGTCGGCATATTGAATACTGAGCCTGACCCTTTCGCTGTAGGAGTGACACATTGGAACTGGCTCTTTCGCTGGACATACTTTTGGCCCTGGCCGCGGTGGCCTTCCTGGCCGGTTTTGTCGATGCCATCGCCGGTGGCGGCGGTCTGCTGACCATCCCGGCCCTGCTCACCGCCGGGCTGCCACCGCACCTGACCCTGGGCACCAACAAGCTGGCGGCCACCTTTGGCTCCGGCACCGCCAGCTGGGCGTTCTACCGCAAGAAGCTGTTTGACCCCACCTTCTGGAAGCGCTCCTTTGTCGGCACCTTTGTCGGCGCCATGGTCGGCACCCTGGCGGTCAGCGCCATCAGTGTCGACTGGCTGGAGCGGGTGTTGCCGCTGCTGATCCTGGCCATCGCCGTCCACACCCTGTTCAGCCGTTCGCCCAAAGAGGAGCAGCACCAGCTGCCTAAGCCGACCCGCACCATCCATCGCCGCCAGTGGGGCCAGGGTCTGGCCATCGGCTTCTACGACGGCTTTGCCGGGCCCGGCACCGGCGCCTTCTGGACCGCCTCCTCGATGGCGCTGTACCGGATGAACATCCTGCTCAGCTCCGGCCTGGCCCGCAGCATGAACTTTGTCAGCAATGCCACCTCGCTGGGCTTCTTTATCGGCCTGGGCTATGTCCACTTTGGCATCGGCATCAGCATGGGCCTGTCGCTGATGGCCGGCGCCTGGCTCGGTGCCCACTCCGCCATCCGTTTTGGCGGCCGCTTTATCCGCCCGGTGTTTATCACCGTGGTGATGGTGATGGCGCTGAAGCTGGCCTGGGATGCCTGGTTGTGAGGGCCCATCAGTTAGAGCAGCTCAAGGCCCAGCTGGCCGCACTGGAAGCCAAGGTGCATCAGCACGATGCCCAGCTCAGCGACGCCGACAAGAGATGGCTCCATCATAAATCCCGCTTCCACGAGCAGCTGTTTGAGCAGCAGGGGGCCAGCCTGGCCGGCTGCCTGGAGGTGCTGCGTCGCGACCTGAAACAGATTGAACAGATGGTGCAGGTAGGCGCCACCGGCGATACCCTGGGGCTGGCGTGCCAGCGCTTTGGCGAGCGCTTCGAGGCATTGATGCAGGCGCTGGCCAACACCGACACCGCCCGACGGGGCAACCAGCTCAGTGCCCGCGGCCGCAGCAGCAAGAACAGCGATTACCAGTGGATCGACCAATCGGTGATGAACTCCAGCCACAAGCTGCACCAGGAGCTGGCCAAGCACAAAAGCTGGGAAGACAAGATGGTGCAGAAGATCCAGCAGATGGAACAGGCGCTTGACATCACACCTGCGAACGACAAAATCACACTACAGAATGAAATCCTGGCCCTGCATAAGCGGCTGGGAAAATGCCGCCAGGCAATGACCTACATTGAGCAGCGCATCGCCTGGTTGGAAAAGCCCCGTTACTGAATCCCGTTGCAAGGAGCTCCCATGCACAAGGCCTTAGCCGTTGCCGCCGCCCTGATCCTGTCGCCCGCCGCCTGGGCCGATACCCTGCGCATCCCGATGGAGCTGACCTACGTTGGCCTCAATGGCGAGAAGGTCAGCACCAGCCTGTTCAGCCATAAGTCCAAGGTGGAGCTGCAGGATGGCGTCAACCGGGTTGCCCTCAAGTACAACGATCTGGTGCCCGAGTCCATCGGCGACGGCCATGAAAAGGTGGAGTCCAACCCCTTTGTGATTGAGCTGCAAGCCAGCGGTGGCCAGGAGTACACCGTGGCCCTGGCCAGCCGGATCCGCAATATCCGTGATGCCAAGGCCTTCGCCGAAGCCCCCAAGGTGGTGATCACCGACCGCCAGGGTAACGAGGTGGCCTTCAACCAGAACCTGACCGAAGGGGACGATCCTAACCTGTTTGACCGCATGCTGGGCGAGCCGGCACCGGGCCAGACCGTCGAGCAGGTCGCCATTGCCGCTACCGCAGTGGGCACCGCTGCCGTGGCCACCAGCAGCGCCGCCAGTGCGCCCGCTGCAGTCGCCACCACCGCCCCTGCAGCCGCCGCCCCGGTGGCAGCAGCGCCCGTCGCCACTGAGGCTGCGGCCCAGGCTCCCGCTGCTGCCAACCCCCAGGCCGAAGCGATGCTGAAGTACTGGTGGGAGCAGGCCGATGAGCAGACCCGCAAAGCCTTTATGAGCTGGGCCATCACCCAGATGTAAGCTCCGTGCACTGCGTCTACCACCCCATCTATTCGCAGTTGGTGCTGCCGGCCCGACACCGCTACCCCATCAGCAAGTACGGCCGGCTGCACCAGGCCCTGCATCAGCAGGGCTGGCTCCCCCCGGAGCTTGAGCACCAACCCAGCCCCGTCACCCTCGAACAGCTCAGTCAGGTGCATTGCCCTGATTACATTGAAGCGTTCTGTAGCGACCAGCTGCCCAGCCGGGCGATGCGTCGTATCGGCTTTCCCTGGAGCGACACCCTGGTTCAGCGCACCCTGCTCTCCTGTGGCGGCAGCTACCTGACCGCCCAGCTGGCGCTTGAGCACGGCAGAGCCTGCCACCTCTCCGGAGGCTATCACCACGCCCACCGGGATTTCGGCTCCGGCTTTTGCGTGTTCAATGACCTGGTGCTGGCTGCCCGGCTGATGCAGCAGCACCATGGGGTGGAACGGGTGCTGATCTTCGATTGCGACGTGCACCAGGGCGATGGCAGCGCGGCGCTGGCCCTGGGCGACGACAGCCTGATCACCGTATCGCTGCACTGCCAGAACAACTTCCCTGCGCGCAAGCAACCGTCGGATGTGGACATCCCCCTTGACCCGGGCATCGATGACGCGCACTATCTCGCCACCCTGGACCAGGTCTTGCCCTGGGTGCTGGATCTCTATCGTCCGGACCTGGTGATCTACGACGCCGGAGTGGACATCCACGGCGACGATGCCCTGGGCCACCTGGCGGTGACCACCGAAGGCCTGCGCCGTCGCGACCGCCGGGTGTTTCATGCCTGCCAGCAACGGCAGATCCCACTGGCCGCCGTGATTGGAGGCGGGTATGCTGACAGGCATCAGGATTTGACTGAGCGCCACCTGCAACTGTTTGCCGCCGGGCGCGAGGTGGATTAACACGGAGGCTGTACCACCATGGATTGGGATATTCGAAACTACTATGAATTTCTGGTTCGACAGGCGATCCAAGATCGGCGCCTGTCGGAGAAGCTGGCAGAGGATCCACTGACGGATCTGGTCTGCCTGACCCTGAACAAGCTGCCCGCCCGCTATATCCGCTACCACGTGGACATGGCCAACTACGTACTGGGTGAGGAGCGTATCCGGATGGAGCAACAGGTCGCGCAGGCACTGGATGAAGCCCTGCTGTTCCTGCATCAACATCCGCGAACCGAATGAGGTAAGCCTTGCAGACGCTGTTCCTGCGCCCCGTTATCGGGGCGCTGTTGACTCTGGCCCTGGCCTTTCCGGCCCTGGCGGAGACCCTTCGACCTTTTACCGCCACCTACCAGGCCAGCAGCAGCGGCCTGCCCTGTGGTAAGGGCAAGCTGACCCTGACCCAGCTGGGCCCGGATCACTACCGCTACGACGCCAGCGGCAAGATCTGCGTACTGGGCCGCGGCCTGTCTCACAGCAGTGAGTTCCTCTACCGTGACGGTAAGATCCAGCCGCTGCACTACCAGAGCAAGCTCAAGGGGTTGTTCAGCACCCGTAACCTGGCCGGCAGCTTCGACGACAGCCAGCGCTTTACCGTCAGCCTCAACGACGAGGAGTTGCCGGACAGCGACGAATTCCCCCGTGCCCAATGGGAGCCGACCCTGCTGGTGTACCTGCTCGGTCAGGCCCGGCAATCGGAGCAGCTGTCCTACACCTGGGGCGAAGAGACCCGCGACTACCTGTTTGAGCACAAGGGCACCGACATCCTGGAGACGGACCTGGGAGAGCTTCCCGCCCACCTGATGGTGCAGGATCATCTGCACAAGGATCGGGTGGCCCGCTTCTGGTTCTCACCGGAGCTCAACGGCCTGCTGGTCAAGGCCAAGATCAGCCGGCTGGGGGTGCCCTGGCTGCATATCGAGATCAATGAAGTGTTCTGGCACGATGAAGAGACCACGCCGTGATCCCCTTTCACCGTCTCAATGACCAGGGCTGGGCCCGCCCCAGCCTGTGGCTCTACATCGCTATGGCCTTTCTGGCCCGCACCTGGCTACTGTTTGTCGCTGCGGCGGCCAGTCGCCAACATGGCAGCGAGCTGCTGGCGCTGTTCTACCCCCAAACCGAAACCTTTTACCTGGGTCTGGCCCTGGGGTTGCCGGCGCTGACCCTGCTGGCGCTCCAGGCCTTTCGGGCCCGCCATAGCTGGGTCGGCGGCCTGTGGCGTCACGGCTACCCCCTGCTGCTGCTGACCTGGGTACTGGATCTGTTGCTGCAGCTCTACACCCTCTACCTGCACCATGGCCTGTTTCAATGGGGCTCGGCGGCGATGCTGATGCTGACTTTGTGGATCGGCTGGTACCTGTTGGCCAGCCGCGACAGCCGCTGGGTGTTCGCCACCCAGGGCGACCTGGCCTAGCCGGGGCGGATCCGCCTCGGGATCCCGGCGAAACTGGTCATGCCAGTTTCATGTTGTTGACCGAAAGTCAGCGTGATATTTATTGGCGCGAATTTCGATAACAGCAGTAGATTACAATGAAAAATCTTATCTTTGCCCTGGTTGCCCTGTTGGCGACCACCGCCCCGGCCAAGGCCGAAACCCTCTCCGGCGTGACCCTTCAGCCCAGCATCGAGGTTCAGGACACCAACCTGAACTACTACGGTGCCGGCGTGCGCTCCAAGTTCTTTATGAAGCTCTACGTGGGCTCCCTCTACGCCGAACAAAGCGGCCTGGACGCTAACGCCATCCTCGACACCGATGGCATCAGCGCCGTTCGCCTGAACATCATCTCCGGCATGATCACCTCCGACCGGATGATCGACACCATCGAAGAGGGCTTCGACACCGCCAGCGGTGGCAACGTCGCCCCGCTGCGGGATCGCCTGGATCGCTTCCTGGCAGTATTCGACGAAGCGGTGGAGATCGATGACCAGTTCACCATGGTGTCCATCCCGGGTGTTGGCCTGGAAGCCTACAAGAACGGCCAGCTGCTGACCCTGATCGAGGGCGACGACTTCCGCCGCACCCTGTTCGCCATCTGGCTGGGGGATAAGCCCGCGGACAAGAAACTGAAATCCCAGATGCTGGGTAAGTAACAAAAAGGGCGCCGAGAGGCGCCTTTTTTGTCGCGTTGGCGACGAGCCGTGCAGGATGCACAAATGCCGCGGCAGCATGGATGCTGAAGAGCGGCCAACCAAGGGGGCGTCGCGCCCCGGCTGCGCGCCCCGCTTGTAACCCCCGCATGCCTCCGGTCGCCGCTACTCCTCTCTTTCGTGTCGAAAGTTTGCGGCACTGGCTCGAGTCGACGTCCTGTCTCCGCGAGCCACTCAGGCCTTTGTCGTTGCGCAGTCCCTGCTACACGTCAAAGTCCGGCTACGTCATCCCTGACTTCGCGTTCAAACCTTCGGTTTTCACCCTGGCCTTCTGCCTAAACTTTAGCCACTACGCTCGGGCGGCCTGCCATGCAGGAAGCATCAATGCCGTGAGTGCAGGGATGCACTGGAACGGCCAAGTCGGCCAAGAGCACAGGGTTTCCCATACCCTCAGCTATGATTGAGCCGGTTCCCAGCATCTAAGTCAGATAAGACAAAATAAGCTCAGAAGCGGAAGGCGAAGCTGACGCCGACGCCGAGGCGACCGTCCAGCTCCTGCTCCTGCTTGGCGCCGTTGTCCGGCTGCCATTCAAAGTCACCATCAAAGCGGTAGCCCGCCAGAAGCGACAGGTCCCAGCTGGCCTTGGGAAAGTAGGAAACACGAAGGAAGGCCAGGGGATTTTGCAGCTCCACCGAACCGTCGCTGACGGCAAAGCGGTCGCCACGATAGGCACCGCCAAACGCCAGTTCATAGTGCGGATTCCATCGGTAGCTCAGCTCCAGGCCGGCACCACCGGCAAAGCCCGGCTCAAAGGGGTTATCCAGTTTCAGCTTGTCGGTGATCTGCCAACGCACCAGGATGATGGGGATCACCTTGGTCTCGTCGACGTCATTGAGGTAGGACACACCCAAACCCAGCTGCAGATCGTCGCCAAACTTGCGCATCCCCCCGGCCAGGATGCCGTAGCTGAAGCCGTCTCCTAGGCTGGCATCGTCACTGGCTGCCCACTGGAACCGGGGCGCCGCGATGACGCTCCACTCCTTGTTGAGCAGATGGATGACGTTGAAACCCAGCCCCACCTGTTGACGGTGATCCCAGGCCGGTAAGCGATCATCAAACAGCAGCGGGTTGTCGAAATCGAAACGACGCTGGCCGAAGCTGACGTTGCTGCCCAGCATCCATTGCGGCCCAAGCCGCATCCGATAGCCCAGCTTGGCCTGCAGGCTACCGTCACTAAACTCCCCATCCTCACTGGCACTGCCGTCTTCAAACTGCACCGCAGTCACATCCAGCTCCCAGGGGGAAACGTTCTGGGGTCTTGCCATCGTCCCGGGTACCAAAAGCGCGGCACCCAATAAACCGTACAACCACTTCATTCTGTTCTTCCTTGTCACAACCAACGCTATCCCTACTCCGAACGCCCCGGTCCGGATCACTGCTGGAATTGATAGCCTCTTAAAAACAAATCTATGCAACTGCTTAGCCGGGCATGGCGCTGGCTATCACTCTCCTCGCAGGGCAACCCCAGCTCGCAGCTCAGGTGCTCCATCCCCCGCGCCATCAGCAGCAGCTGCTCTGCGGCCAGACGGGCATCGGGGACTACCAGCTTGCCCGCTGCTGCTACCCGTGCCAGGTACTCCGACAGGATCCCGCGTACCCGGTCCGGCCCCGCTTCGAAGTAACGCCGCGACAGCTCAGGGTGGGTCTCCGCCTGACTGACGCACAGACGGTAGACGTACACCGCCTCCTCGCTGTGAACCATCTGGGTAAAGCGATCGGCAAAGGCCATCAGCTCTGCCCGGATATCCTCCCCCAACATCGCCTCAGGCACCAGCTCGGCACCGACACACTTGCTCTGGATGCAATAGGTGAATAACTCATCCTTACTGCCAAAGTGAGCGTATACAGTCTGCTTCGAGACCCCGGCGTGCTGGGCGATCTCATCCATGCTGGTGGTGACGTAGCCCTGCTGCATAAAAAGTGCACTGGCTGACGCCACAATCTGCTGGCGTTTTTGCTCAGAGCGCGGGGTCAAAGTATCCACCATGTCCATTACCTTTTTAATACCTGATGGTTACATTCAAACTGGACAGTCTAGTTTTGTCAAACTAGACTGGACAGTACAGTTCACATTAAGGACATCAGCCGTGATCCGTGCAAGCCTAGTCCCCCTGGCCCTTATCGCTGTGTTGGCAGGATGCCAGCCCCAGGCCACAGCCACCGACCAACCCGAGGCCAGCGCCCGGGAGGTGGTCACCCAGCCCCTCACCCGCCAGCCCTACTACCCGGTAGAACACCGCTTTGTCGGTCGCATCGCCTCCTCCGCCACCAGTGGTGTCGGCTTCGAGCTGGCCGGTGTCGTGGAGCAGATCCAGGTGGATACCGGTCAGCGGGTGCAGCGGGGCGAGGTGATGGCCCGTTTGGATGACGCGCTGTTGCGCAGTGAAGAAACCCAGCTGGAGGCCAACCTGCGCCAGGTGGCGGCCCAGCGCGAACTGGTGGATGCCACCATCGCACGGCAACAAACCCTGCAGGACCAGGGCTACCAATCCCAGCAGCAGCTGGATGAGCTCAACAGCCAACAGCTGGAGCTGGACGCGCTGCGCCAGCAACTGGAGGCCGGCCTCAACGCCAACCGCATCCGTCAGCAAAAAAGCCGGCTGCTTGCGCCCTTTGACGGCGTGGTGTCACAGCGCCAACTGGCTCCGGGCCAGGTGGTTTCCCCCGGTCAACCGGTGCTGACCCTGGTGCCCGACCAACAGGGCGAAGCCCGGGTCGGCGTGCCGGTGCGGCTGTTGTCCCGGCTGTCACCGGAGCAGCAATACCAGGTCCGGCTGTATCAACAGCGCTACCCGGCTCAGCTGCTGGGCCGCAGCGCCGAGGTGGACGCCACCACCCGCACCGTCGAGCTGCGCTTTGCCCTGCCGGAGGGAACCCCGGTGGTGAACGGCGATCTGGTTTACCTGGAGCTCGAAGAGCAGGTACCCCAGAGTGCCGCCCGAGTTCCGCTGGAGGCGCTGGTCAGTGGCCTGCGGGGTCGCTGGAACCTGATGGTGGCGGCTCAGTCCGAACAGGGCTACCAGGTGGAGCGTCGCGATATCACCCTGCTGCACGCCGACGACCATTACGCCTACGTCGAAGGAGCCTTTGATGAGCAGGAGCCGGTGATCATCACCGGCCTGCAGGCGCTAAGCAGTGGTCAACGCATCCGTCCGCGCAGTGGCAAGGAGTAAGTGATGATCCAGGCCCTGGTTCGTAACCCCCGGCTTATCCTGTTGATGGTGGCGCTGATCCTGGTGATGGGCAGCGGCGCCCTCAACCAGCTGCCCCGCACCGAGGATCCCCACATCACCAACCGCTTTGCCGCGGTGATCACCCCCTACCCTGGCGCCTCCGCGGAGCGGGTAGAGATGCTGGTCACCGAGGTGCTGGAATCCCAGCTGCGCCAGCTCGATGAGCTCTCGCTGATCACCTCCAACTCCCGCCCGGGGATCTCCGCCATTACCCTGGAGCTCAAGGACGACGTATTCGACACCGACACCGTCTGGTCGCGAGCCCGGGATCTGCTTAACGATGCCCAGGCGATGCTGCCGCAAGGCGTCGCTGCCCCCAGCCTGGATGATCAGCTGGGTTACGCCTTCACCCGCATCTTCTCGCTGCGCTGGTCCGGCCCGGGCGAGCCGGACATCACCGCGCTGGGGCGCTATGGCGAGGCTTTGGCCAACCGGCTGCGGGTGCTCGGCGGTACCGATTTCGTCAAGGTCCAGGGCCGGCCCCAGGAGGAGATCCAGGTGCTGGTGGATGACGCCGAACTGCCAGCGCTGGGCCTGACACTGGACAGCCTGGCAGCGCTGATCGCCCAGGCCGACGCCAAGGGCTCCGCCGGTACTTTGGAGAACAGCCGGGTCCGGGCCCAGGTGGAGGTGGCCGGTGAGCTTGACTCCCTGGCCCGGATAGAACAGATCCCGTTGCGGCTGGACAACCGCTTGCAGGGCCTGCGGGTTGGCGACGTCGCCCAGGTACAGCGGGGCGTGCAGCAGCCGGGGGAAGACCTGGCATTGGTCAATGGCGATCCTGCCATCCTGGTGGCGGTACGGATGCTGCCGGACGTGCGGGTAGACATATGGGATGAGCAGGTGGAGCGCCAGCTGGCCAGCTTGCAGCAGCAACTGCCCAGCAACGTGCAGCTGGATACCCTGTTCACCCAACGGGAGTACACCGAGAACCGGTTGCAGGAGCTGCTGGTCAACCTGGGTCAGGGCTTTGTGCTGATCCTGCTGGTGCTGCTGATCACCCTGGGGCTGCGCAGTGCCCTGCTGGTGGCCGCCGCATTGCCACTGACCGCCCTGATCACCCTCACCTGCATGCAGTTCTACGGTCTGCCGATCCACCAGATGTCGGTCACCGGCCTGGTGGTGGCGCTGGGGATCATGGTGGACAACGCCATCGTCATCGTTGACGCCATCGGCCAGCGCCGCAGCGAGGGGCACTCGCCGGTGGAGGCGGTACGGCGCACCCTCAAGCACTTCTGGCTGCCGCTGCTGGCCAGTACTCTCACCACCGTGCTGGCCTTTGCCCCCATCTGGCTGATGCCGGGCCCCGCCGGTGAGTTCGTCGGCGGCATCGCCCTGTCGGTCAGCTTTGCCCTGCTCGCGTCCTACCTGGTGTCCCACACCCTGATCGCCGGCCTCGGTGGCCGCTTCGTTAAGCCCCGTAATGGTGGCCACTGGTGGCAGCAGGGGCTGAGCCTGCCCTGGCTGGCCCAGGCACTGCGACGCTCCCTGACCCTGGCCCTGGCCCACCCCTGGCTTGCTCTGGTGCTGATGCTGGGCCTGCCGATGACCGGCTTCTGGGCCGCCGGCCAGATGACCGAGCAGTTCTTCCCCACCTCGGACAGGGACATGTTCCAGATCGAGGTGCACATGAGCGAGTCCAGTAGCCTGCCCGCCACCTACCGCCGGGTCGAGGCGCTGGATGCCTACCTGCGCCAGGTGCCTGGCATCACCCAGACCGCCTGGAGCGTCGGCCGCAACGTCCCCTCCTTCTACTACAACCTGCTGCAGCGCCAGCAGGGGGTGCCCAAGTACGCCCAGGGGATGATCACCGCGGTCGACTTCCAGCGGGCCAACGCCCTGATCGAATCGCTGCAGGAGGAACTGCCCAGTCAGTTCCCGGACATGCAGCTGATGGTGCGCAAGCTGGAGCAGGGCCCGCCCTTTAATGCGCCGGTGGAGCTGCGGGTGCTGGGGCCGGACCTGGCGCAACTGGATACCATCGCCGAACAACTGCGACTGGTGCTGCTGCAACAGCCTGAGGTCACCCAGACCCGGGCCAGCCTCAGCAGCGGTCTGCCGCGGGTCAAGCTGGAGCTGGATGAACAGGCGGTCAGCGCCGCTGGCCTGACCCTGTCCCAGGTCACCAGCCAGATCCGTGCGGCACTGGATGGCAGCACCGGTGGCACTTTGCAGGAGGGGCCGGAGGCTCTGCCGGTGCGGGTTCGACTGAGTTCACAGCAACGGGCCGCCAGTGGCGATCTGGGCAACCTGCAGCTGGCCCTGGCCGATGGCAAGCTGCTGCCGGTGTCTGCCTTGGGTCAGCGGGTGATCGAGTCCAGCCGTAGCCAGATCCCCCGCCGTAACGGTGAACGGGTGGTGGACATCGAGGCCTACCTGCAAGCGGGGATCCTGCCCTCCCAGGTGCTCAACCAGGTGTTGGCTCAGCTCGACCAACAGGGTTTTGTCCTGCCCCAGGGCTACCGGCTGGAGCTGGGCGGCGAGAGCGCCGAGCGAAATGAAGCGGTGGGCAAGCTGCTCTCCAGCGTCGCCATCATCATGGTGCTACTGATCACCATCGTGGTGCTGACCTTTAACTCCTTCCGCCTCACCACGGTAATCCTGGCCAGCGCAGGGCAGTCCATTGGTATGGGACTGCTGTCGGTGTACCTGGCTGGTTACGCCTTTGGCTTCAACGTCATCATCGCCCTGCTGGGCCTGATGGGGCTGGCGATCAACGCCGCCATCGTGATCCTGGTGGAGCTGGAGGACAGTCCCCAGGCCCAGGCGGGCCATACCGGGGCCATCGTCGAGGCGGTGCTCAGCTGTGGCCGCCATATCGGCTCCACCACCATCACCACCATCGGCGGCTTCCTGCCATTGATCCTGGCCGGTGGTGGCTTTTGGCCCCCCTTCGCCATCGCCATCGCCGGCGGTACCCTGCTGACCACCCTGCTCTCCTTTATCTTCGTGCCGGTAGCCTACCGGCTTGCCCGGCGCCTGCCCGGGCGCGGGGTTCAGCCCAAGCCGGTGGCCATCGCCGCCTAAACGGTGATTCAACTGGTCTGAAACGCAAAGAGCGAGCCATCCGGCTCGCTCTTGTTTTCCCGAGATCAAGACTACCCCTTGCCATTTACCAGGCGGGCGTGCAGCTGATCCTTCAGGTGCACACGACGGGCTTTGAGCTCAACAAAGCGACTGTCAGTGGTCGGTACCCCGTTGACCTCCAGGCCCCGGATCTCGTGGTCCAGGTCATGATACTCCTTGGCCATCTGGGCAAATGCCTCGTCCGACAGCTTCAGTTGGTGGATCTTCTCCTTAAGCTCAGGATACTCGTACATCAGCGCATGGTTCTCGCCCAGCATGGCGTGCCCTCTTCTCGTTGCTACAGGTAACATCTAAATTTAGTCCATAGCGACGAGGCGTGACTTGCTGCCGTTTATGCGGCCCCAAGCCAACAGCGGGGCGAGAGCCGGCCAGCTGCGGCTAGCGCGGCGGCTCAACCGGCGCCTTGTCCGCCAACTGGGTTTGCAGCTGCTCTATCTGCTCTTCAGTCAAATCACTGTGCTCTATAAGCTGGGCAATCGTCTGGCTCTGGTGCTCGGCGGCAGAGAGTGCGTGCCACTCGCCCTGCTGGGTCACCGCCTCGGCAATGGCGATGGCATGCTGCTGGATCCGCACCCCCTCCTCCGCCAGCCGGGCCTGCAGCGCCTCCATCTCCACCTCAAACTCCGGCCCCAGCGCCGGCAGGGTCACAATCTCCACCCGGTGGCTGCCCTGACTGTGCAGCGACAGGCTCAGGTTGCCCTCGCCCTCACTGACCGACTGCATCAGGCTGAGCCAGTCGTCCCGCTCGACCATCCCCTCCATCGCGCTCTCCACCGCGTTCCAATCCGGCTGGGCCGGGTCCAGCTCCAGCCGGGTCACGGCACCGGCCCGCTCCAGGGTCACCAGCAGGGGGCCGGCGTCGGTCCGAACCAGTTTGAGGCTGTCGGCCCAGCTCGGGGCCACCATGGCCAGGGTCAAAACCAGGCTAAGGCTGCTAATAAGGTGTTTCATCGTTCGCTCCTTGAGGTTGGGTTGGGCTCACTCAACGGCATGAGCCCCACGGCGTACCGGTTACGGCACGGGATTCAGGCCTTGCGTTGAAAAAGCCGTGCCAACCCGGCAAAGCCCCGGGACATGACCCTCAACGGCACCGGCCAGTCAGCAACCTCCCGATATGGGCAGGCCAGGTTACCCAGATGGGCACCCTGTCCTGGCTTCTCGGTATGAGAAATCAACAACATGGCGATGCTCTGCCCTTGTTTTTCCCCATCGGCTCTGCGAGCTTGAGCTGGCATGAGATCTGTATACCTGGATCCAATCCCTGCTCGCGTTGGAGAGTGCATTCCATGTCCCTGAAGCGTTACCTGTTCTTCGCCTTTGGCTCGCTGTTGCTGCTGTTTACCGCGATGCAGCTGATCCTGGTCCAGTTGCTGGGCCGGGACCTGCACGCCACCCTGGCAGACCAGTCCTCACTGGTGGCACGCCATGTCGCCGAGGTGACCGTAGAGCACCTGTTCGAGGATGAGCAGCGACGACTGGTGCTGATGGCTCCCTCTCCGGAGCAGGTCGAGCGATTGCAGCAACAGGCGGAGCGACTCCAACAGCAGGCCCTGCCGAAGGAAGCCCAGGCCGAGCTGCAAGCCCAGGCGGAGGCGATTGCCGAGGAGGCGCTGCGGTGGCAACAGCACTGGGGCAGCGATACCTGGCTGCCTCATCTGAGCGACGAGGAGCGCGAGCAGGTTCAGCGCGAGCTGGAAGCGGCACGCACCGAAGCCTTAGCCCAGGCCCGGGCCATCCAGATCGAGTTTGGCGAAGGCAGCGTCGCTATCCAGGGCTTTGACACCAAGCAACACCAACTGGCCCTGCCCCAGAGCCCGGAGCAGCAGCTGCTGCAGCAGTTCAACCACACCCTACTGTGGAGCCTGCTGGCCCTGGGGCTGGTGGGCTTGGGTCTGATCTACCTGTTGGCGCAACGGCTATCGCAGCCGCTGGAGGCGCTGGACCGGGGCTGCCAGCAGCTGGCCGCCGGTGACCTCGGCCACACCCTCAATCCCCGGGGCAGCCGTGAGGTGCGCAACACCATGGAGGCCTTCAACCAGATGAGCCGGGCGCTGGCGCAGATGACCGAGCAGCAGCGACAGATGCAAAGCCGCGCCCACCTGGCGGAGATCGGCGAGATCGCTCGCGGCCTGGCCCATGCCCTGCGCAATCCGCTGCACACCATCGGCCTGACCCTGGACCAGGTGGCCAAAGCCGAGGGCGACTCCCCCTGGCAGGAGCAAATCCGCCGCAAGCTGCAGCACATGGACAAGAGCCTCACTGCCCTGCTGACCCTCTCCACCCAGGGGATCGACCGCAACGAAACCCACAAAGCCCGTGCCCTGGTGGATGACATCATACTGGAGCTGTCGATGACCAACCCACGCCGGATCCGCTTTGCTAATCAACTGTCGCAGCAACTCAGCCTGACCGGTGCCCACACTGAGCTGCGCACCCTGCTGCATGTTCTGATAGTCAACGCCCTGGAGGCCAGCCCGGATGGCGGCGAGGTGCGGATCCACAGCCAGCCTCATCCACAGGGTACCCGGCTGGTGGTGGACGACGATGGCCCGGGTCTGGATCCCAGCCTGGCGGAGCGGCTGTTTCAGCCCCACCAGACCAGCAAAGCCGAGGGTTCCGGCATGGGGCTCTACCTGGCCCGTCGCCTAGCCCGGCTCTGGTACCAGGGTGAGGTGACCCTGGAGAATCGTCCCGGCAACGAGGGCATAGAAGGCGCCCGTGCCAGCCTGATCCTCGGCCAAGGAGAGCAATGATGTCCCAATGTCGTATCGTCCTGCTGGAGGACGACCCTGCCCAGCGCGAGCTACTGAGCCAGATCCTCACCGAGGCGGGCCACAAGGTTCACGCCGTGGCGACCCAGACCGAGGCAGAGCAAGCCCTGGCGGCGCAGACGCCGGACCTGCTGTTCTCCGACTGGAAGCTGGCCCAGGGCGACGCCGGGGCGCTGATTGAGCAGGCCCGCCGGCGCTGGCCCACCCTGGCTATTGTGGTCGCTACCGCCTACGGCTCCATTGAGCACGCGGTCCATGCCATCAAGCTGGGCGCCGATGACTACCTGGCCAAGCCTTTCACCGGCCAGGCAATGCTTTTGACCGTGGATAAGCTGGCCCGGGCCCGGGCACTGCGCCAGGACAATCTACAGCTGAAACAGCAGTTGTCCCAGCAGGAACGGTTGGTCGACCTCATTGGTCACTCCGCGCCGATGCAGGCGCTGTATCAACGGATTGAGCGGGTCAGCCAGGCCAGCGCCACGGTACTGATCCAGGGGGAAAGTGGCACCGGCAAGGAGTTGGCAGCCCGGGCACTGCACAAGCTGTCCCAGCGCAGCGGCCCCTTCATTGCCGTCAACTGCGGTGCCATCCCCGCCAGCCTGGCGGAATCGGAGCTGTTCGGCGCCGAGAAGGGCGCCTACACCGGTGCCCATCAGACCCGCATCGGCAAGCTGGAGGCGGCCCATGGCGGCACCCTGTTCCTGGATGAGATCGGCGAACTGCCGTTGGAGCTGCAGACCCGGTTGCTGAGGGCGCTGCAGGAGGGCAGCATCACCCGGCTGGGCAGCAGCAAGGAGCGACCGGTGGATCTGCGGGTGATCGCCGCCACCCACCGGGACCTGGCCGAGGCGATCCAGCAGGGGCAGTTTCGCGAGGATCTCTACTACCGGCTCAATGTCATCCCCCTGACCATGCCGCCGCTGCGTCAGCGACCCGAAGACATCCCCGCCCTGGTCCACCACTTTGTCGACCAGGCCAGCCGCCGTTACGGCTGTCCGCCTCCCACCCTGGCACCTGAGCGGATGAAGACCCTGATGAGCCACCCCTGGCCGGGCAATGTTCGCCAGCTGGGCAACGTGGTGGAGCGACTGGTGCTGCTGGATGAACTGGTGCTGGAATCAGCCCCCAGCGAGGAGGGGATCGCCCTGCCGGAGCAGGGGGTGGACTGGGACAGTGTTGAGCGTGGCTACCTGGAAGCGGCGCTGCAACGGGCAGGCGGCAACCGCAGCGAGGCCGCCCGGCTGCTTAACCTGGGCTACAAGGCGTTCCTCTACCGCCTCGACAAACACGGCTTGTAGCCAGCCCTTTAAATCAGAGCAGCACTAGGGCAAAACCTCAAACTGGCTGGGGCAGCGCTGGCTCAGTGATGCTGGCAGCAGCGAGGTGGGTCCCGGCGTTGCCGGCAGTTGCGCCACCAGGTTCAGTCGCACCTCCTGCAGCACCCCATCACGGCAATGCAGGCTGACCGCGTCCTTAGCTCCCCACTGCTCAAACCAGCCCAGCACCCGGGCCCGGCTGACCCGGGTTCCCGCCACCGAGCGCAGCTGGCGCGCCGGCTCGGAGCTGCGCAGCCAGTGGGAATAGCCGATGGCCAGTTCAAAGTAGTCCCCTTTCGCCAACCCACTGCAGCTGCCGTGCTTGTGCCACTGGTAGCGACCCAGGCAGACCTGGGTACCCGGCATCACCTGCTGCAGCGCCTGCCACTGCCCCTGGGGCAGGCCCAGGCTGTCGTACTGACAAAAGCGCTGGCGCTGGCTGCCGTCGCAATACTCCGGGTGACGCCCCGGCTGACCTGAGGGCCACAAGCCATGAAGCACCAGGTTGGCCTGGGGTGAGCGGCAATCCGGCCGTTGCCCCTGGCTGGCGCAGAAGCCACTGTGCCAGCTCATCGCCAGGGTGTAATGGCTAAAACCTGCCGGGGTCGGTGCTTGAGCTAGCGCCGTGGTGGCTGTCTGGGCTGGCTCTGTGGCCGCACCATCGCGCTCACCGCACGCCTTACTGACCCAGCGCCGCTGATCCCCCACCCGCACCAGCCACCACTCTCCCTGGGGACGGTTCTCCGCCAGGATGGGGTAGGCCTGACCTGGGATCAGGGTCACATTTCCAGGATTTGTCTGCTGCCGAATGGAGTGCCAGGCCGGGCAGCTTTCCGAGGCCAGAAACTGGCCATCCGCGGCCACCTGTGCAGCCAGCGGAGAGGTAAAAAAGGCTAGTAAAATCAGTAATCGAAACATGGATCCGGGGTCATCAGCAGGCAGTCGGCGCAAGCCTAGCACAAGCCGGCAATCTTCACCGAGCCCAATTCATCCGTTGTGTGCCCCGCAGTTAGCGGTTGCTCACCGCCTTAACAGGCCAGTAAAGTTCCGGTCAGAACTACAAAAAGTCTATTAAATACTGACACTTGGATACATCTATGAGCTTTAATCATTGGCGACTGGGGCGTCAGATCGGGGTCTTGGCCATGGCGGGCACCCTGTTGATCATGGCCCTGGCAGGGGCACTGGCGTTTCGGATGACCGCCGACACGCTGCGACAAACCAACCTCGACGCCGGTCAGGATCAGCTGACCGCCATGGCCAGCCTGCTGGACAGCCAGTACCAGACCCAGATCAGCCTGGCTCACCATAATGCGCGGCTGTTCGCCGAGATGTTCCACCACCAGTTTGACCTCAGCGGTCGCACCGTCACCATGCAGGGCGCCACCGCACCTGAGCTGCGCCAGGGCAACCGGGCCGTCAACGGCATCGTCGCCCAGGTGGATCGTTTCGCCAACATCACCGGCGGCACCGCGACGGTGTTCGTCCGCGATGGCGACGACTTCACCCGCATCACCACCTCCCTGCGCAAGCAGGATGGCAGCCGTGCCACCGGCACTCAGCTGGGTGCCGCCCACCCGGCCCTGGACGGCCTGCTCAGCGGCGAGCGCTACGAGGGCCACGCAACCCTGTTTGGCCGTCGCTACATCACCATCTACGACCCCATCGTCGATGCCAACCAGCAGGTGATTGGGGCGCTCTACATCGGTCAGGATGTCTCCGACTCCTTCGATCAGATAGGCCAGACCCTGGCCAACCTGACCATTGTCGAATCCGGCTACTTCACCCTGCTGCGCAGCGACGGCAGCATGCTGTTCCACCCTGGCGGACTGAGCCACAGCGATGAGCTTCGCAACGACAATGGCCAACCGGTGCTCGGCGGCTGGCTAGGCAACCAGGCCACACAAACTGAGCAAGAGATCCAGCAGCAGGATTGGAGCATCGACGCGGTTCGCATCGCCGGGCCCGACTGGTTGCTGGCTGCCCTGGTGCCGACCGATGAACTGGATCAGGCGCTGGATGGGGTGCGCAACGGCATGGCCCTGCTGGTGCTGGTGGCCTCCATCGCCCTGTCGGTGATGGTGGGCGCGGTACTGACCGTGCGCCTGCGTCCGCTGCAGGAGCTCAACGAGCAATTGGCGGCCATCGGCCAGGGTGATCTCACCGCTGAGCTGGCCGACGACAACAGCAACAGCGATAACGAGACCCACCGTATCCGCGCCAACGTGGCGATCATGGTGCAGCAACTGCGCAGCCTGCTCAGCGAGCTGCAGCGCTCTGCCCTGCAGCTGGAAAGCGCCTCTGCCGGTCTGAAGCAATCCGCCCAGGTCAATGGCGAGGGGGCTGCGGATCTGATGCGTCAAACCGACCAGATCGCCACGGCGATGGAGGAGATGAGCAGCTCCGTTCGTGAGGTGGCCCGTCACGCCGTCACCTCCGCCGAGCAATCCCAGCATGTCAGCGACGCCACCGCCGAGGGCGATCAGCAGGTCGATAAGGTGATCCTGGAGATGGACAGCCTGGCGGAATCCCTCAACCAGGGCTCCCAGGCCATCGATAAGGTGGAGCGCGAGAGTGAGGCGATCAACCAGGTGGTGAAGGTGATCAACGAGATCGCCGATCAGACCAACCTGCTGGCGCTCAACGCCGCCATCGAGGCCGCCCGGGCCGGGGATCAGGGCCGTGGCTTTGCCGTGGTCGCGGAGGAGGTTCGCGCCCTGGCGCAGCGGACCCAGGTCTCCACCACCGAGATCGGCACCACCATCGAGCAGCTGCAAAGCCGCACCCAGCACGCGGTGGAGCAGATGGCCAGCAGCCTGGCGGTGAGCCAGCACTCCTCCAGCCTGTCCCGTCAGGCCGGTGAGGCCCTCTCCACCATCAACCAGGGGGTGTCCCAGGTTGCCTCCAACGCCGGCTCCATCGCCAGCGCCGCCGAGCAGCAGGGAGCGGTGGCGGATGAGATCGCCAGCAACCTCAGCGACATTACCGATCTTGCCCGCCAGGGCGAGCAAGCCGCCGGCCAGACGGTGGATGCCGCCGATGATCTCAACAGCCTGGCTGCCAGCCTAAAAGCCCAGCTGCAGCGTTTCCGGCTCTGAGCCAAGTGATGCAAAAAGGCCCGCACTGCGGGCCTTTTTTGATCCTCGATGACGCTGCCGTCAGCCAGGTGGTGAATGCCCACGGCAGCCTGGTGTTGCCTCAGTTTTCGTAGGCCTTCTCAACCTCAAGGATGGGCGAACGGAACCCTTCCGGCTTGAGGGTCAGCACCGAGCAGTGCACCTCATCGATCACCCGCTCGGCGGTGTTGCCCATCAAGAAGCCGGCAATGCCGCTGCGGGCCAAGGTCCCCATCACCAACAGATCAGACTCCACCCGGTTCACAAAGGCCGAGATCTCGGTCTTGGCGTCCCCCTCCAACATCACCAGGGGCACCTTCTCCGTCGACAAGCCCAGTCTCGCCAACAGCGCCTCCAGCCGCATCATCCGCTGATGCTCCTCCTGCTGCGCCACGGTGGCGATCTCAGTCTCGCTGTAGCGCCCCCAGGTACGCAGATACCCCTCCGCATCCAACCGCCAGACGTGGCACACCTGCAGCTGTGCCCCCTGCTGCTGTGCTATGGCGTGGGCCCGCTGCACGATCTGCTCGTTCATATGCTGGGTTTCCGGATCGCAGGTGACGATGTCCACCGCCGCCACCACCTTCTTGAAATCGACCCGCTCGGAGGGACTGAGCACCCACAGCGGCACCTGCGACTTGCGCATCAGGTGACGGGTGGTGCTGCCATACTGACAGGCCGACTCCTTGTGACGGCGGCTGACGTCGATGGCGATCAGGCTGGCGTTGATCTTGTCAGCGTATTTAACGATCTCAATAAAGGGCTTGCCGCTGATCACCTCGGTATCGATCTTCAGGCTCGGATACTGCAACCGCAGCTCGTAAGCCTGGGCGTCCAGTACCTCACGCTGCGCCTGCATCGCAAGCTTGAGCATATCCAGCAGGGAGCGCCCGCTGGAGCCCACCATCTGGATGTTCTCCACCACGGTGAGCAGGGTTAGCTGCGCCCCGGAGATCTCCGCAAAGGTCAGCAATGGCGCACTGCGTTCACTCAGTGTTTGTCCCTGCGCCAACGGGACCAGAATGCTTTCCTGTTGCATATCGACCTCCAAATGCCGGTTTGACAGCGACCAATCTGCCCCATTGCTATCATTTGCGATACTAAATGTTTTTAATGCCCTCTATTGGCAGAATACTATGAGGTAGTGCCATGACCCTGCCCCTTCGCAGCGTCAGCCTGCGCCAGCTGCAGGTGTTTCTCGAGGTATATCAGCGCGGTTCCATCACTGCCGCGGCCCAGCAGCTGCACCTGACCCAACCCACGGTGTCACTGCAGCTCAAGCGCCTCAGTGAGCAGCTCAGCGAGCCGCTCTACCATCTGCACCATCGCCGCCTGATCTTCACCGAGAGTGCCCGCCTGCTGGCCGAGTACACCCGCGAGGTACTTCGCAGCACTGAGCGGCTGGAGATGAGCCTGGCGGATCTGCACCAGCTCAAGGCCGGTACCCTGCGTATCGCCCTGGTCTCTACCGCCAAGTACTTTATCCCCACCATCATCGGCCCCTTCGCCCGGGAGTACCCACTGGTGGATCTGCAGCTGAAGATCGTCAACCGGGCCGAGTTGCTGCAACGTCTGGAGCAGCACCGGGACGACGTCTATGTACTCAGCCAACTGCCGGAGCAACCGGCGCTCAACGTGCACCCCCTGGTGGCCAATCCGTTGCACCTCATCGCCCCGGATCCCCACCCCCTGGGAGGGCACCCCAGCCTCAGCCTGCACGATCTCAGCCAGGAGGCCTTCCTGTTTCGCGAGGCGGGTTCCGGTACCCGCCTGGCGGTGGAGCAGTGCCTGGCCCGGCTCGATCTGCGCCTCACCCCCAGGATGGTGATCGAAAGCAATGAGGCGATCAAACAGTGCGTTGCCGCTGGTCTGGGTTTGGCTTTCCTGTCAGAGCACGCCATCCGCTACGGCGGCATGGCGGGAATCCAGCGGCTGGCGGTCAAGGAGCTGCCGATCCAGACCCACTGGCAATTCGTCTGGCCCAAGGACCAATCCCCCTCGGTGTTGGCCGAAGCCTTCCTGCGCTACCTGACCGCCTCCCCGCTGGCCACTGACCAGGGTTAGACCAAAGCAGAATGTAAACGCTTACATTTTTACTGGATAGCGGCGAAAAGCTTAGGTAGGTTACGGATAACCCATAAACAGTGATCGGGCTTATCGGCCCACGGAAATCACTGACACCAGGAAGGAACCTCTGCATGGATCAGCCCCTCTCACCGGCCCTCCCCGTGGCCCTTGTCACCCTTGCCCTGCTCTCCGGCTGTGGCAGCGCCAGCCCGGATAGCAGCGATGCCCGCTCACCGGAACAGATCGAGGCCAGCATCGAGGCGCTGCTGGCGCAGATGACCCTGGAGGAGAAGATCTCGCTGACCCACGCCAACTCCAAGTTCACCGTGGCGGGGATCCCGCGATTGGGGATCCCGGAGATGTGGATGTCCGATGGCCCCCACGGCGTGCGTTACGAGATCGACCGCCACAGCTGGGCCTCCGCCGAGCGAGAGGACGACTTCTCCACCTACCTGCCGCCGCTGACCGCGGTAGCGGCCACCTGGAACCCCAAGATGGCGGCGCTGCACGGAGATGTGCTGGGTAGTGAGGCCCGTCACCGAGGTAAGGACGTGATCCTCGGCCCCGGGGTCAACCTGGCCCGCCTGCCGCTGTACGGTCGCAACTTTGAATACCTCGGCGAAGACCCCTACCTGGCCTCGCGCCTGGTGGTGCCCTCGGTCAAAGCGATCCAGGCCCACGACGTCGCCGCCTCGGTCAAGCACTACGCCCTCAATAGCCAGGAGCTCAACCGCATCGGTGTCGATGCCCGACCGGACGAGCGTACCCTGCGGGAGGTCTACCTGCCCGCCTTTGAGGCGGCGGTGAAAGAGGCCAACACCCAAACCATCATGGGCGCCTACAACCGGGTCTATGGCACCAACGCCAACCAGAACCACAAGCTGGTGATGGAGATCCTCAAGGGCGAATGGGGCTACCCTGGGGTGCTGCTGACCGACTGGAACGTTGACATCAACACCTATGACGCCGCCATGAACGGCCTGGACATCGAGATGGGTACCGACGTCGACAGCTACGACGACTACTTCCTGGCCAAGCCACTGCAGGCGATGATCGAGAACGGCCGGGTGCCGGAGTCGGTACTGGATGACAAGGTGCGGCGGGTGCTGCGGGTGCAACACAGCATCGGCATGATGGACCCCAACCGTCGCAGCGGCGAGCGCAACACCGAAGCCCACCAGCAGGCGGCCCGCACCATCATCAGCGAAGGGATCGTGCTGCTGAAGAACCAGCAGGTGCTGCCGCTGGACGCCGACAGCGTTAAGTCCGTACTGGTGATGGGCCCCAACGCGGACAAACGCCACGCCCTGGGGGGCGGCTCCTCCGAGGTGAAGGCGCTGTACGAGGTCACCCCGCTGGAGGGGCTGCAAAACCGCCTGGGGGATGAGGTCGAGATCACCGTACTGCGTGGCCTCAGTGGCTCGGGCCTGGGGCCGATCCCCGGTGACTTCGTCGCCTCCCGCCACTGGACCGGCACCCCCGCCTGGCAGCTGGCCAAGTTCGAGCCGGGCCAGAGTGAGCCCTACTTCGACGACTGGCAGGTGGATTCCCACTACCAGGTGGCGACACCAGGCCAAACCGAGCAGATCCGTCTGCGTGGCACCCTGCGTCCCCGCACCAGCGGTGAGCATCGCTTGCTGGTGGAAACCGATGGCGCCCTCAGCCTGACCCTGGATGGCCAGCCGCTGCTGAGCACCGAGGGTAGCGATGCCGGCCAGAGCATCACACTGCAGGCCGGCCAGGATTACCAGCTCGAACTGAACTACCAGGGCAGCGACCAGTTCACCCTGGGCTGGCAGGCACCGGGCGACCTGTTTGTCGATGCCGAGCAGTACATGGCCGCGGCAGCCGGGGCGGATGCGGTGATCTACTTCGGTGGCCTCAGCCACGCCGACGACCGCGAGTCCATCGACCGCAGCGATCTGGTGATGCCCGGCGGCCAGGATGAGATCATCGCCAACCTGATCAAGGCCAACCCCAACACCGTGGTGATGATTGGTGGTGGCTCACCGGTGGAGATGCCGTGGCAGCCAGAGGCCAACGCCCTCCTTTGGGGCTGGTACGGCGGCATGGAAGCGGGCAACGCCTACGCTGACGTGCTGTTTGGCGATGTGAACCCCAGCGGTAAGCTGCCCATCACCCTGCCCAAGCGACTGGAGGACGTGGCCGCCATCGCCCTGGATGACTACAACGCCACCGACTCGCTCTACAAGGAGGGGGTCTTTATCGGCTACCGCTGGTTTGAGCAGCAAGAGATCGCGCCGCTGTTCCCGTTCGGACACGGCCTCTCCTACACCCAGTTCCGCTACGACAACCTGGCCCTGTCCAGCGACACTGTTCAGGGCGAGGAGACTCTCACCGTGACGGTCACCATCACCAACACAGGTGAGCGCGCCGGCAGCGAGGTGGTGCAGCTCTACCTGGAAGACCAGGCCGCCAAAGTCGAGCGCCCGGCCAAGGAGCTCAAGGGCTTTGGCAAGATTGCCCTGGCCCCTGGCGAGAGCGGTGAGGTCACCATGACCCTGGGCTACCGCGACCTGGCCTACTGGGACGTGACCCAGGATGACTGGGCGGTGGACCCGGGCCGATTCCAGCTCCACATCGGCGCCTCGGTGGCGGACGTTCGCCTCAGCAAGGGCTTTAACTACCAGTAACGACAAAGGGGCCAATCGGCCACCTTTTTGTTGTCACTGTCTGCCCGGCTCAATCCGCGCTGGGCACCTCAATCACCCCACCGGCGTCGGTCCAGCGATAGCGCTTGCCCTGGTTAAAGGCGTCAAGATCGCGCTTGCACGGCCCCTGGTAGGGCTGGTGCTCGCCAATCACCCGCTGCGCCGGGATCCCCACCGCGGTCTCGGCCCGCCAGTTCAGCGCCGCCTCGGACATCGCTTTAAGCCGTGCCTGCTGCCCAGGCTCGCCGGCCCGGTCGTGCCGCTCCAGGGGATCCGACGCCAGGTGATACAGCTCCGGCTGCGGGCGGTGATAGACCAGCTTCCAGTCCCCCTCGCGCATCGCCAGCTTGTGGGTGTGCTGCCAGTACAGGGGGCGTTCGGCCAAGGCCTTACCGTGCAGCAGCAGGTCGGTCAGGTCTACCCCATCCAGTGCAGCCTCCATCGGCGCGCCGGAGAGGTTGGCGATGGTGGGGGTTAGGTCGTGGGTGATCATCGGCGTGTCCACCACCTGGCCTGGCTCGATCCGGCCCTTCCAGTAGGCTAACGCCGGCACCTTAAGGCCACCCTCGTAGAAGGTGTTCTTGTGACCCCGGTGCTCACCGTTGACCCGACCATGGCGCACCCCGGTGCGCTCGCCGCCATTGTCGGAGGTAAAGATGATCAGGGTGTCTTGCTCCAGCCCCAACTCCCGCAGCTTGGCCATCATCATCCCCACGCCATCATCCATGGAGCCGACGATCTCACGGTAGCGGCGCATGTACTCCGCCTTGGGGAACTGGCCCTGCACCGTGTAGACGTAGAAGTCGTCGGTGCGCAGCGGCTTGTCGCCGGGGCCCTGCAACGGCACATGGGGGGCGGCGTGGGGCAGGTAGATGAAGAACGGCTTGTCCTGCTCCCGCTCGATAAAGTCCACCACCGCCTGGTTGAGCAGATCGGTGACGTAGCCCTCTTGGAAGCCGTGCTCGTGGTGTACGTACCAGTCCACCTCGCTCTCGGTATTGAGCTTGCTGATGTAGTCGATGTTGCCATCGAGAAAGCCGACGAAATCGTCAAAGCCCTGGGCCTTGGGCTGGTACTCCGGCGCCGAGCCGAGGTGCCATTTACCAAACACCCCGGTGCGGTAGCCCTGGGCCTTCATGTGCAGGGACAGCGAGGGATACTCGGTTGGGCTGAGCCCCTCCGGCGCACAGTGGTGATAGAGGTGATCCAGCCCGGTTCGCTGCGGGTACAGCCCGGTCATCAGGCCCACCCGGGTGGGGGTGCACACGGTGCTGGTGGCGTAGAAGTTGGTGAGTTTGGCGCCCTGCTCCACCAAGGCATCCAGATGGGGGGTGGCAATCCCTTCGCCGCCAAAACTGGACAGGCCGGCATAGCCCAGGTCGTCCGCCAGGATGAGGATGATGTTGGGTTGGCGTTGGGACTCACCCAACGCTTGAGGTGCCGAGTTTTCGGCCATCGCCGGGGCGGTGACTCCGGAGGATAGGGCAAGGCTAAGCAGGGACAGAGTGCGCATCAATAGACTCAGGGCAAAAGGCGTTGTCGGCACCTTAAACCGCCACCCAGGCCCCCTCAAGCCAGCACGATGTAAAGTCTGGTAAAGCCAGGCCAGCAAAGGAATTGGCCACAAAAAAACGCCGCCCCAAAGGGCGGCGTTTCGCTTAGGTTCGGCCCGCTCGGGAGCAGGCCAGGACGTTAACTGAGAGGAGTATCAGTCTTCATCCTTGTCCAGGGCTTCCTGGGCTTCCAGCCAGAGGCCGTTGATGATGCCGAAGGCACAAGCCAGCAGCACGCCCAGGATCCAAGTGAAATACCACATAGTGTTTTGCTCCTTTAATCCCAGGCCTTAGTACAGGGAGGCCGAGTTCTTCTCAATGTGCTCTTCGTTCAGACGACCAAACATCTTGATGTAACACCAGATGGTGTACGCCAGGATGAGGGGTACGAAGATCACCGCCGCCACCAGCATCACCTTCAGGGTCAGCTCAGAGCTGGTCGCATCCCACATGGTCAGCGACTGGTTCGGGTTCTTGGAGGACGGCATGATGAACGGGAACAGCGCCACAACCGCGGTGGTGATAACACCGACGATGTTCAGTGAAGACGCCAGGAACGCCAGCCAGTGCTTGTGCGCCTTGGTGGCGATAATCACCAGCAGCGGCATGGTCACGGCCAGCAGCGGCAGAACAAACAGCACCGGGTAGGCGTAGAAGTTGTTCCACCAGGCACCGGACACCATCTCAACGGTCTTGTTCAGCGGGTTGGAGGCGGCAGCGCCGTCAATGGCGGAGGTCACTACGTAACCGTCGATGAAGCCGTACTGGAAGATACCAGCCAGCACGAACAGGGCTGCGGAAGCGATAGCCAGAACCACGGAGGCGGTACGGGCACGGTTCAGCAAAGCACCTTCGGTCTTCATCTGCAGCCAGGTTGCGCCTTGCAGGAACAGCATGGCACCGGACAGCAGACCCACCAGCAGGCCGTAGGGGTTCAGCAGGCCGAAGAAGCCACCGTCGTAGTAGACGCGCATCCAGTCGTCGAAGTGGAACGGCACACCCAGGAACAGGTTACCGAAGGCCACACCGAACACTACCGGCGGTACGAAGCCACCAATGAACAGACCCCAGTCCCAGGCTTTACGCCAGCGCGGATCTTCAATCTTGGAGCGGTAGTCAAAACCGATCGGACGGAAGAACAGGGCGAACAGGGTCAGCACCATGGCGATGTAGAAGCCGGAGAAAGACGCGGCGTACACCATCGGCCAGGCGGCGAACAGGGCACCACCGGCGGTCAGCAGCCATACCTGGTTGCCGTCCCAGTGCGGGGCGATGGAGTTGATCATCACCCGACGCTCGTTGTCGGTCTTACCGATGATCGGCAGCAGTGCGCCGACCCCCATGTCGAAACCGTCGGTGACGGCGAAGCCGATCAGCAGGACAACAACCAGGGCCCACCAGATCAGTCGTAGAGTTTCGTAATCAAGCATTGCTCGGGCTCTCCTTGGCGGAAGTGGTCAAAGCGCTGTCGAAGCTGTCGTTGGCAGAGGTCTTGTCGCCCTGCTCAAAGTGGTAGCGGCCGGTCTTCAGGCTGCTCGGACCCAGGCGGGCAAAGCGGAACATCAGGAACATCTCAATCACCAGGGCCACGGTGTAGAAACCGCAGATCAGGATGATGGAGAACCACAGCTCACCCACGCTCAGGCTGGAGGCAGACATGTAGGTCGGCAGCACTTCCGCAATGGTCCAGGGCTGACGGCCGTACTCGGCTACGAACCAACCACACAGGATGGCAATCCAGGGTGCCGGCAGCATGAACAGCAGGGTCTTCAGCAGCCACGGCTTCTCGTCCACCTTCTGCTTACAGCTCTGGACAAACGCCAGGGCAATCACAATCAGCATCAGGAAGCCCAGGCCGACCATGATGCGGAAGGTCCAGAACATCGGGCCGACAGCCGGGATGGAGTCGTCAACCGCCATCATGATCTGCTCTTCAGTCGCATTAGCGATCTGGGTCAGGTCAGACGGGTCGGTGCTGTAGCGGGCCAGCAGGAAGGCGTAACCCAGGTCGTCTTTGTGTTGTTCGAACTGCTCACGCTCGGCCGGGGTTTCGGTGCCATTGCGCACCGCTTCCAGCACAGCCGCGGCCTTCATACCGCTGCGGATCCGCACTTCGTGGTCCAGTTTCAGGTCAACGATGCCCTTCACTTCCTCATCCAGGGAGCGAGTGGCAATGATGCCCATCACGTACGGGATCTGGATGGCGAAGTTGGTTTCCATGTTTTCGCTGTCCGGGAAACCGAACGCGGTGAACGCTGCCGGAGCCGGGTGGGTCTCCCACTCGGCCTCAACCGCAGCCAGCTTCACCTTCTGCACATCACCCATCTCGTAACCGGACTCATCACCCAGCACGATAACGGACAGGATGGAGGCCATACCGAAGGCGGCGGCAACGGAGAAGGAACGACGGGCGAACGGCAGGTCGCGCTTCTTCAACAGGTAGTAGGAGCTGATGGCCATGACGAACACGGCACCGGTGACGTAGCCCGCGGCCACGGTGTGAACGAATTTCACCTGGGCAACCGGGTTGAACAGCACCTCGGCGAAGGAGACCATCTCCATTCGCATGGTTTCGTAGTTGAACTCAGAGCCAATCGGGTTCTGCATCCAGCCGTTGGCCACCAAGATCCACAGTGCGGACATGTTGGAGCCCAGGGCAACCAACCAGGTCACGGCCAAGTGCTTACGCTTGGACAGACGGTCCCAACCGAAGAACATCAGACCCACCAGGGTGGATTCCAGGAAGAACGCCATCAGGCCTTCGATCGCCAGCGGCGCACCGAAGATGTCACCCACGTAGTGGGAGTAGTAGGCCCAGTTGGTTCCGAACTGGAACTCCATGGTGATGCCCGTGGTTACACCCAGGGCAAAGTTAATGGCGAACAGCTTGCCCCAGAACTTACACATGTCCTTGTAGACCTGCTTGTTGGTCATCACGTACAGAGATTCCATGATGGCCAGCAGGAATGCCAGACCCAAGGTAAGCGGGACAAACAAGAAGTGGTACATCGCGGTCAGCGCAAACTGCAACCGCGATAGATCGACGACTTCATCGATAATCATTGCGTTCTCCTCAACACCGCCGGTCACTTCAACCGGAGGCAACGCCAAGTATCAGGTTAATAAACTCTAAATGATCGGCTAACAGGCCAATCCCTAAAGCGACTTCCAGGTCGTTTGGTTGGGCGCCGGGACGGTTTGCGGTTTGGGGGGAGAGAACAACGCTAGAAGGAAGTCTCGAAAACCGGCCGCGGCAGCCAACCTCACATTTTTTTTACATCCGCTCTGAAAGGCAAAACGGAGTTTTTTGCTGAAAAGGGCTGTGGCACACTTTGAGCCAGCTAACACTTTTCAGCGTTTTTATATCACCGCCAGGACAACCCCCTCAATCCCTGCCAGAGCGCGCGATCTCATTTTGTGAACCGGTCCACAATTACAAATTTTCAGCTAAAACATTTTTTTATGTTTCACTCAGGTTAAATCCACAAGCGAGTCCTTGTGAGGTGGGTCACGGTTTTTAAATGAGTGTCAAGAAATCCGGCACGGTAAGAATTTTCGAGATACATATTCGCAGGTCATAGTTTAACCTAACAGTTGGCATCCCAATTCAAGCTATTGAATTTAATGAACTTTATGTTTTTTCGCTCGTCAAGCATGGTTTCATTCGATAAATTTTACTAATGCTGAATTCAAAACTTTCTAGTTTGTTAACAAACCAGCCCGCCGCTATCCTTTGCGCCAACTTGAGACGGCGGATTTTTGTTCGCCTAAATGCGGAGAAACCCTGATGAAAAAGATGATGAAGCAGTTGGCAGCCCGTTATCAGCGCAGCTTCGCTGAGCTCTACCAGATGCACGCCAAGTAAAACGAAAGAAGCACCCGATTGGGTGCTTCTTTCGTTTTACAGCCGGTTGTCCCCTCTCTGCCTGCTCTGGCTTGATCCCAGCGCCGTCTCGCCCCACCCTGTTGTCACTGCATCAACAAGGAAGACGGTATGAACATCACCTCCGCATTCGACAGCGGTAACATCCAAGTGGTTGAGGCCCGGGACCCGCAACAGATCCGCCTGCGTATGGTGGACGACGCCCACACCGAGAAGCACCAGTGGTTCCACTTCGCCCTCCATGGCGCCGCGGGCCAAGCCTGTCGCCTGCTGCTGGAGAACGCCGGCAGCGCCGCCTACGTCGATGGCTGGCAGGACTACCAGGCGGTGGCCAGCTACGACCGGGAATCCTGGTTCCGTGTCCCTACCCGGTTCGATGACTCAGGGCTTATCATTGAGCACACCCCGGAAGCGGACCTGGTTTACTACGCCTACTTCGCCCCCTACCCCAGTGAACGTCATCGTGATCTGATCGCCCAGGCTCAATGTGATGATCGGGTGCAATACCACTGCCTGGGTCAAAGCCCGGATGGCCAGAGCCTGGACCTGCTGCAAATTGGTGAGCTCGAGGACGGCAAGAAGGTGTGCTGGATCATCGCCCGTCAACACCCGGGCGAGACCATGGCCCAGTGGTGGATGGAGGGTTGCCTGGACACCCTGCTGGACGACACCAACGCCATCAGCCTGGCACTGCGTCAGCGCTGCGTGTTCTTGCTGGTGCCCAACATGAACCCGGACGGCAGCCGCCGTGGCCACCTGCGCCACAACGCCCTGGGAGTGGATCTCAATCGTGCCTGGCGCCAGCCCAGCGCCGAGACCAGCCCGGAGGTGTTCCATGTGCTGGAGAGGATGAGCCAGACCGGTGTCGACTTCTTCCTGGACGTGCACGGCGACGAGGCCCTGCCCTATAACTTCATCGCCGGCTCCGAAGGGATCCCGGGCTGGGATGCGCGCCAGCAGGCCCAACTGGATGGCTACAAGCAGGCCCTGAAGGCGGCCACGCCAGAGTTTCAGACCGAGCATGGCTACCCGGTGGATCCCCCGGGCGAGGCCAACCTGGATATCGGCAGCAACTTCATCGGCCACCGCTTTGGCTGCCTCTCCATGACCCTGGAGATGCCGTTCAAGGACAACGCTGATCTGCCCAACCCGCTGGTGGGCTGGAGCCCGGAGCGCGCCGCGGCGCTGGCAGGCCCCTGCCTGCAGGCCCTGTGGGAGGGCCTGGAGCAGAACCGGATCTAACGCCACTGGACAGGGCCGGCCTGGATACTGTACAAATATACACTGTATAGATAAACAGTTACCCATCGCATCCTGGACGGCCCATGTCATGACCACTTACCAGTTACGCCCGCACCCGCCGGTTGATTGGCTAGAGCAGCTTGGCAAACACACCGCAGATCTGCTGATCACCTCACTGGTACAGCCCGGCCGTTGCCGTCCGCTGATGAAGGTGCGCCATCACAACCCCGCCTCCCGCATCAACCCCTGGTATGAGCTGTGCCCGGAACAGGGGATCGCCGGGGTGTTTGAGCCACTGTACCGGGTACTCAAACCCCAGTCCCAGGGTTTCGTGTTGTGTGAGCAAAGCCAGATGGCGGCACTGCTGCCAATGGCCCAGGCGGCGGGTTTCCGCATCGGCCCGGCCCGGATATGGCAACGCACCGGCCGTCAGAGCCAGCTCTATTTCCTGCTGCACCTGTGCAAAGGCCGGCCGGTCCCCCGCTGGCAGGAGCAGGCGCAGATCCTCAGCCACCCCAGTGAACCCGGACGCATCCTGCCCCATGCCCTGCTGGAGACCCTGCTGCTCCAGGCCAGCGACGAGGGCGACCTGGTGATCGATCCCTTTATGCCGGACCATGCGGTCGCCCACAGCGCCCTGAGCCTGGGCCGACGCTTTGCCGGGGCCCACCCGGATAATGATCACCTCGATACACTGCGGGCTAAGCTCAACGAGCTGCCCAGTACTGAGCTGATGCGCCCGGTACCCCCGCTGCCCGTGGTCGAGCCTGGGCAGATGGCGCTGCTATAGCGCATGCTTTGGGGATGACCCTGGCCCCGCTCTACTTCGCTTTTGGCTCCAATCTCTCGGCACCTCGGCTGCGGGCGCGCCTGCCGGCGGCCAAGCCACTGGGCCGTGCTGCCCTGCCCGGCTATCGGCTGACCTTCGCCAAGCCCGGCCGGGATGGCTCTGGCAAGGGCGATCTCCGCGCCGACCCGCGCGGCCAGGTGTGGGGTCGGCTGTATCGACTTAATCCGCGGGATCTCAGTCTGCTGGATGCGGTGGAGGGGCCGGGCTACCAGCGGGTCGCCCTGTGGGTTCACTGCCATGGCCGCCGCCAGCGCGCCTGGCTCTATCGGGCCAAGGCCCCGATCAGCCAGCTGCTGCCGTTCGACTGGTACCTGCATCATCTGCGTTGGGGAGCCATGGAAGCCCGGTTGCCGGCACGGTACCAACGCCACCTTGCCCAGCAGCCCTGCTGCATCGACCCCGATCCGCAGCGGGCAGCGCGGGAGTGGCGGCTTTACCCCGCCAGCTCTGGGCCCAGTGCCGGGCCAGGTTTCGACTCGGCCATCGATCCTTTGCGCTGATTAAGTTGAGCCACACAAGCTAGTACCTGCTCAGCACGCTGCTGCCAGCTTTGCGCCTGCAGACTATCTTGCAGCTCTTGCCCCTTGGGTTGAGGTAGCTGCGCCAGGTTGGTCAGGGCTTCCGCCAACTGGGCGCCATCCCGCACCCGGGTCAACCAGGGCATAAACGGCTTCAGGGCGGGGAAGTCTGTGCTGATCACCGGTGTTCCTGCGGCAAGGTACTCCCGCAGCTTAAGCGGGTTGCAGGCACGGATCTGGGCATTGTCCCGAAACGGCAGTAGCGATGCCTGCCAGTGCTGTACCAGCGACGGTAGGGCCGAGTGGGGCACCGGCGGCATCAACTCGATGTTGGTCTGGGCCTGCAACCGGCTGACGTCGGTTTCCACCCGCCCTACCAGGACAAAACGCCAATGGGGTAGACGCCGGGCCGCCTCCAGCAGCATCTCCTGGTCAAGCCATTCGGCGACGCTGCCGTAGAAACCTGCCACCGGCGAAGCCCCCTGCAGACAGGGATCCACCTCGGCGGGCGTCTGGAAGTGGGCCAGCGCCACCCCGTGGGGCAACAGCTGGGTTTTGTGCTGCCAATGGGATGCGAACTTGGCCGCCAAAGCCTCACTGGCCACCAGGATACGGTCCGCCTTGCTCGCCAGCTCCTGTTCCCGCCGGGCCACCACCTGATGATCGACCCCGGCTAGCGCAGAAAAATCGTCACCGCAGTAGTACAGCGTTCCTGCCTCACCCAGCTGGCCCACCAGATCCACCGCTGTTGGCAACGCCAGCCAAAGCCAGGGGCGATGCAGCCCCATGGCGCGGGCTTTGCGTCGCACCTGCCAGCGAAGCAAGGCCCGGTTCAGTGCCCGGGCCCAGCGGCTGCGGGGCACCGGGATCGCCAGCGGCGCCAGCACCTGCACCGGCCCACTCTGATCAGGCTGACGCTGCTCACGCTTCAGCACCGCCGTGAGTTTGTGCCACAGCCGACCCAGATCAGCCCAGCCCGGGCGGCGCAAACCGATGGAGTTGACCCACAGCACCCGGTGCTGCTGGCCTAACTGTTCAAACAGATGTTGGCTGGAGCTGGGATGACGCTGCCAATCCTCGGCAAAGACAATGAAATCAGGCTTGCTCATGGTCAACCTCCGTGTCCTGCAACGGCTTGATCACCCGGGCGGGTACCCCGCCGGCCAGCACGCCGGCGGGCAGGTCCCTGGTGACCACGCTGCCCGCGGCCACCACGGTGCCCGCGCCAATGGTCACCCCCGCCAGTACCGTCACCCCGGTGGCCAACCAGACATCCTTTTTGAGCACAATCTCGCCCACCTGGTGCGGATCCTCTCCTTCACCCAGGGCGCGACGGCGGGGATCCATCGGGTGACCCGGGTAGCCCAGCAGGGTGCAGCGGGACGCCAGCCGGACGTTGTCCTCCAGCACCACCCGGTTGCCCACCGCGATACTACACTGCCAGCCCACATCGATGTTGTCGCCAAGCCAGAGCTGGGCGGTCTGGGCCGCACTGCGGCCACTGAAGGTGGTGTGACCGGACAGCCGGCAATCCCGGCCCAGCCTCAGCTGCAGCGGTCCCAGCAGTTGCGGCATGCCACCGTAGAGGTAAAGCGCCTGGGCTGGCCCGGTGACCTGGCTGCGAAACAGCGGCGTCCACCACAGCCCTCGGGCCAGATCGGACAGCAATCCGGAGGCCAGGATGACCAGGCGATACAGCATGCCGTGCAGCGGCCGCCAACTGGGCAGCTGCCAGCTGCGCAGTCGCTTCAGCCGCGCGACCAGGTAGCGGGCGGCCGGATGGGGGCTGTGTTTCAACTGTCGTTTCAATGCCAGGATCATGCTTCACCTCCCAGGGTGGATTGACGCTGGCCGCCGAGCAGCACAGCGAGGATGAGGCCGGACAACAGCGCCAGCAACACACCGGGCTGCCACAGCAACAGACCAACCGCGAACGTTGAGAACAGCGCCGTCCGGCGCCAGGGATAGGGCAAGGGGCAAAGCCGCTGGCTCAGCCAGACACAGAGTGCCAGGCGCAGCCCATACACCAGGTTGAGGGTGACAAACAGCCCCAGTATCCCCAACGCCGGGATCAGCACCAGGTACAGCGTGAGCGCCAGCAGCGCACTGGCGCCATTGATCCAGGCCAGGCCGGTAGGCCGGGCGGGCAGATAGCAACCCAGATCCAGCACCGAGGTGGCCAGCTTGAGCAGCAGCGCGGTCATCAGCAGCGGCAGCCACCCCAGGCCATCGAGGTACTCAGCTGGCAGCACATAAGGCAGCACCCAGGGGGCGCTCAGCAGTGCCATTGCCGCCAAAGCCAACAACCCCACCAGCATCCACAGGTGCACCTGCACCACCTGATGCGGGCCTTGCGCCTGCTTCAGAACCTGGAACCGCTTGGGCTGCCACCACAGCTCCGCACCGGCGAACAACAGCGCCACCGCCTCCGCCACCTTGAACAGGATCGCCAATTGCGCCAGTGACTGGGGACCCAGCCACTGACCCAGCAGCAGCCGGTCCAGGCCATGCAGGGCAAACACCCCCAAAGAAGCCAAGACCAGGCAGGCTTGGTAACAGAGAATGCGGCCATGCCAGTGACTTGGGGTGGGCGTTTTAACTGCTGATCGCGGTGACCGTCCGGGCCAGTGCCACTGGCCCCAGCAGCCATGCAGTGCCAGCACCAGGGCAATACCATGGCCCAGCACGCTGGCCCACAGTACCCCATCTAACCCCCAGCCCAGCTGAAGCAGGGTCAGCGTGGTGCCTGCCTGGGCCAGGCACTGGCTCAGTACCACCCGGGCAAAGGCACCCATCCGCTCGCGGATCCGCAGCCAGATCAACAGCGGCTGCAGCAACACATTGAGCGCGACTACCAACGCCACCAGCGTGGCCTGCAGCGGCGTCACAGAGCCATAAAGCGGTAGTCCCAGCCCCTGCAGTACCCACCAGGCTGCCAGCGCCAGCAGTATCGCGGCCAGGGTCGACAACTGCAGCGCCGCTCCCAGCAGGACGCCGGTTTGCCCCCGGGCTTCGACAAACAGTCGAGGCAAGGCACCGGCGCTGGCTTCCAGCAGGCACAACAGCACCATCAGCAGCACCAACCCCTCCAGCACACCGAAGGTTGCCAGGCTCAGATGTGACGCCGTCACCGGCAACACCAACAGGCCAATCCCCTTCTGCAGCACCGTCAGCAGGGTGTAGCCACCAATCTGGCCAAGCGACGCGCTCATCCCCAGCTCTCCTGGGCCTGGCCCGGCCGGGTCCACCACCACAGGCGAGCGCGGGCGATCAATGCCACCAGGTGCAGCTGCCACAGCGAGCGGCGAAAACGAAGGAAACGGCTAATGCGGTAATCGCTCAGATCCGGTCGTTCCAGCAAGCGGTACTCGGCGGCCAAGCGATCAAGGAAGGCAAAGTAGTCTCGCAGCTGGGCCAGGCTCAGGCGATGGTAGAGCGCACTGAGGCCATGGTGGGCCAGGCATTGCAGCAACAGTGGGCGGTGGTCATCCAGCACCTGACGCCGCTGCAGATCCTTGAGAAGTCGCGCCAGCATCGCCTGCTTGTTGCGCTGGTTGGCCTCGACCCGGGCCGGATTTCGACACAACCCCTCCGGATTGAGGCGATAGTGGTACAGCTCAGCCTCCAGGCTGGCCAGACGGGCGCCGAGACAACGGCACAGGGTGACCAGCGCTTCATCCTCCCAGATCAGGCCCTGGTAAAAGCTCAGGCCCCGCTCCAACAGGTAAGCCCGGCGGAACAGTTTGTTGGTGACAAAGGTGTCCTGGTAGGGCTGTGACACGGGCAATGACTGTTCAGCCACCGCCCCCTCCGGGGTCAGACGGAACCGACGCATGCCGCAGCGGGCCACGTCCGCCTCGGCCGCCAGGGCACAGCGGTAGAGCCGCTCAAACATCTGCGGCTCGACCCAGTCATCGCTGTCGACGAAGCCGATGTAGTGGCCCCGGGCCCGCCCCATCCCCAGGTTGCGAGCGCGGGAGACCCCTTGATTGGTCGGCAGGTGCATCAACACGAAGCGCTCAGGGCTGCGTTGGGCGTAGCCCTGGGCAATGGTGAGGCTGGCATCGCTGCCGCCGTCCACCACCAGGATCACCTCCATCTCGGTCAGGGTCTGGGCCGCCAGGGAGTCGAGGCACTGGGCCAGGTGGGCTTCGCTGTTGTGGATGGGTACCACCACGGAAACGGTGTGCATCATGGTCGGCTCCTTCGCTCTGCTGATCGGTTGGTTTGAGTCGTCAATCAACACAAAGCAAAGGGCCTGCCAACCTGTAAAGCCATTAAAAACAACAGCTTATTAAGAGGATAAAAGCGCCTTAGCGGTCATTCGCATTTTGCGAATCCAATGGCTGCAGGGCCTGAGCCTGGGCCACAATCAAGGCGGTGAGGATGTACAGCGGCCAGGTGAAGCCGTGGGTCAGGAAGGTGCCGGATACCAGCACTCCCACCAGCGCTGCCTGGCTGGCACCGGCGGAGGCGAACCACACCGGGGCCTGCCCATGGGCCAGGGCAACGTTGCGTTTAGCCTGGCGCAGCAGACGGATCACCAATGCCAGGAATACACTGAAGCCCAGCCAGCCCGCCTCCGCCAGCACCCCGAACCAGGTGCTGTGCACGGCGTGGTTACGCCCGTCCCAGTGATCGCTAAAGAAGTAATAGTTGGCGTAGAAGTTATCCAGCCCCACCCCGGTCAGCGGATTGGCCCAGGCCATGCGCCAGGCAGCCTGCCAGGCATAGAGACGGCCCATGGCCGATTCGTCGATCCCCGCTTCGGCCGCACCGCCGGAGACCCGATCGGTAATCCCCGCCAGCAGAAACAACGCCGGTGCCAACAGCAGCATTGCCGCTACCAGCAACCCTTTGCGCCGGGTGCGTTGCCAGGCCGTCACCAACACCACCGCGACCACCCCCATCAGGCCACCACGACTCTGTGTCGCCAGCAGTGCCGACACCAGCGCCAGCGCCGACAGCAATGCCACAACGCGCACCAACCAGCGAGCGTCAGGTTGACGCCACAGCGCCAGGGCAAAGGCCAGGGGAAACAGCAGCACCAGGGCCAGATCGTTGGGATCCCCCAGAGTGGAGCCAAAGCTGCGCCCTATGGTGACCCGGCTGCCCTCCACCAGCTCCAGCCCCAGCTTGGCGTTATGCAGGGCGACCGCTGCCACCGCCAGCCCTGCCAACACAAAGGCCCAGTTGGCCCGGGCGAAGTCCTGCTGACGCTGCATCAGCCAGGCGATGGCCAGGGTCATCAGCCAGATCTTGATGAACACCCCGTTGAGGTAGCCCAGGGCCAGGCCGCGGTTGCTGGCCAGCAGCGCCCCCAGTGCCACCAGCACCATAAACAGGGTCAGAATCGTCAGCTCCGGTCGCCAGTAGGGTTGCAATCGTCGGCTCAGCTGCCACTGCCAGAACAGGGTAAAGAGCGATGCCAATGCCAGTGCCTGGGGCAGGCGCAATGGATAGAGCCAGGGAAAGGCCTCATGCAGGCGAAAGAAGGAGAGCAACACGAAGCCCAGCACCACCAAGAAGGGCCAACGACACACCGCGACGCCCAGCAGGGGCAGCAGCGCCAGCGCCGGTCCCAGTGCCCAATTGGGCTTGAACCACCAGAGCCCGGCGACCAGTGCACAGGCCAGCAGCGCCCCCAGCCACTGGCCGGAATGGGCAAACTCGCTGCGCTGGGCATTCGCATTTTGCATGGCATGGCTCCTGCTTATCCTCTGTCGAACAGACAGGCAAGGGCGATGCCAAGTGCAGAAGCCAAACGCCTGCTCCATCCGCGAAGGAGGTCCCATGAGCGCAACCAAACCCATCGCCACTGACACCATCTCTCCCATTTGCAGCGTGGTGATCCCAACCCATAACTGCCTGGGCTACCTGCGCCAGGCGCTGGAGAGTGTGCGCCTACAACCGGTGTCCGCCATGGAGATCCTGGTGGTGGACGACAACTCCAGCGACGGTACCTGGCCCTGGCTGCTGGAGCAGCACCTGGCGGATCCCCGGATTCGACCGCTGCGCTGCCAAATGGGCCATCCGGGCGCGGCACGCAATCTCGCCCTGCAGGCCGCCCGAGGCCGCTTCGTCGCCTTCCTTGATGCCGACGATGGCTGGGCACCGGACAAACTGGCGCCGCAGCTGGCTTACCATCAGCACCATGCCGAGGTGGTGATGAGCTTCACCGACTATCGCCACCTCGGCCCCCAGGGCGAGGACAGGGGCACCTGTTTTGAGTTTTGGCAATCTTGCGGGTTAGCTACCGGGCAGGGCTATCGGCAGCTGCCGGAACCGCAGGCCACCCTGCTTGGACGCAACCTGGTGGGCACTTCCACCGTGATGGCCCGACGCGACGCGCTGCTCGCCTGTGGTGGCTTTGATGACAGCCTGCCCTCCGCCGAGGACTGGGATCTGTGGCTCAAGCTCAGCCGCTACGGTCGCGTCGCAGTGACAAGCCGGTGTCAAAGCTGGTACCTGATGCGACCTGGCTCAGAAACCAGCCAGGCCGGTCGGCGGATCCGCGCCATGCGCCAGGTGATGCAGCGCCATCAGCAAGGCTGTGGCTGGCAGGCCAAGCGCTGGGCCCGGGCCCGCATCGCCACCGCCCAGGCGGAGCTGGCGCTGGCACAACAGCAGCCCTGGCACGCCTGGTGGCAGCACTTGCAGGCCTGCACCCTGGTGCCCAGCCGGCGTCACCTGCGCGCCCTGCTTGAGCCGGTGCTGGCGCGTTTTTAACGCTTAAGCGATCGCCCCTGCAACCGTCCAAAGAGATTGCGGCACCCCAATCCCGAGGTGCCGCGCGTTGTCCTGCCCTATCCTTGTGCTGAGTTGTTTCCCCCTCGAGGCAAGGAGCCTGCGATGCGATTGGACACCCCATTGTGCAATTTCGGCTGGCCGGCGCCGGATTTCAGTTTGAAAGATCCGACCGGTCAGAGCTTCCGCTTCTCTGAGCAGTTGGGCGAGCACGGGCTGCTGCTGATGTTCATCTGCAACCACTGCCCCTATGTAAAGGCGATCATTGAGAGACTGGCGCAGGATTGTCGAACCCTGATGGCGGAGGGGATAAGGGTACTGGCGGTGATGCCCAACGATTACCAACGTTATCCGGCGGATGCGCCGGCAAAGATGGAAGAGTTCGCCCGCGAGCATGACCTGCCCTTCCCCTACCTGGTCGACCAGGACCAGTCGGTGGCTCGAGCCTTTGAGGCGGTGTGTACCCCGGATTTCTTTGGCTTTAATGGTGAGGGGCGACTGCAGTACCGCGGGCGGCTGGACGATGCGCGTTTGGGCGATCCTGCCGGCCGAACGCCGGAGCTGGTCAATGCCATGCGTCAGATAGCCCAAACGGGCCAAGGACCCCTGCAGCAGCACCCCAGCCTGGGCTGCTCCATCAAGTGGCGCTGAGCCCCTTGTCGGTTAAGCGGTATATCAGCTCCCACTGGGGTAATACCGCACTGTCACTGTAATCGCTGACGATGCGGGCCCGGGCCTGGGCCTGGATTGTTCGCCGCGCCGCCGGGGTCATACAACGCCAACGGGTCAGGCAAGCCACCCACTGCCCCAGGGCATCCCCCTCCAGCAGCCAGCCGTTGCGGCCAGGCTGGATCAATCGCGGCAGCTCCCCCACTGGGGTAGCCAACACCGGGATCCCCCGGGCCATCGCCTCCAGCGCCACCATCGGCAGCCCCTCCTGGTAGGAGGGAATGCAGAGCAGCCCCACCTTATGCCAATGATCCGCCATGTCCGTCACCTGGCCATAGCAGTGCAGGTTGGTCGGCCCCAGCGCCCGTATCTGCGCTCGCACCTCATCCAGCTGCGGGCCGTCACCGTAGAGGGCAAAGCGCTGGGCTGGCTGTGCTTGAGCAAGCCGCAGGAAGCGTTCAATCCCCTTAACCGGGCAGACTCGTCCAACTAACGCCACCTCCTGGGCCGGCGTCGCCAGCGTGCTCAGTTGCGAGGGCCCGGCCGGCAAGGGTACAAAGTTGTTGATCACCCGGCAGCAGGGCCCCAGGCGAGCGGCAATCGGCCGGCTCACCGCCAGGGTGTCCCGGGCCAGGGCGGCGGTGAATCGGTCCAGTCGGTCGTACCACAGCATCCTGCCGTCGGTGACGTCGGCGGCGTGGAAGCTGCTGATCACCGGCACCCGGGCCAGGTGGCCCAGTAAGCGGGCCAGGATCCCCGCCTTGTAGCCATGGGTGTGCACCAGTCGGGGCCGCTGCCGGCGCAGTTGTCGCCAAAGATCCCAGGGTGTGCCTTGCAGGATACGCATTGGGATCCCCGCCGATGTCAGCTTGTCCGCCAGTGGGTGCACCTCGTCGTACTGGCGGTACAGCACCACCTCCACCGGATGACCGCGACGATGCAGGCCGCTGGCCAGGTTCAGAACATAGCTTTCGATACCGCCAAAGCCTCGACTGTCGAGCAAGAGCCAGTGCGTCCCCATCCTCGCCTCCTAGAACACCAGGTTAACAGTGGCGGATTGCACCGCCAGTGGCTGCAGTCTTGGCGCCTGGTCCAGTTGGGCTAAGTCCCACAACTGGGCGGCCAATTGGGCATGCTGTGGCCCCACCTGGAGGCGCAACTGTAGCGCTGAATCACTCAGTTCCCCCTGCCACAAGCAGCGGCTTTGCAGCACCTCACCGTTACTATCCAGCTGGCAGATCCTCAGGTAGGGGCGTTGCACCGCCTCCGGCAGGCTGACCGACAGCGCCAGGTGGCGCTGGCTGTCGAGGGTGAAATCCGCATCGATGGCCAGATCTGCGGTGGTCTGAGCCGTTGGGGCCTCGTCGCCATCGCTTTGCGGATCCGGGCTGGGGCTGCTGGCCTGGTTTTGTGCTGTCGGGGGTGTCTCGGTCTGAGGCGCCGCCGCACTATCATCATCACTGCCACCACCGCAGGCGGTGAGCAGCGCCATCAGTGATGCATAAAACGTCCCGCGCAGCCATTGCTGTTGAGTTGTCATAGCGCCTCCCTATTCCGGGTAAAGGTGTTGAACTTGAGCGTTGCGGTTGAGGAACCAGTCGCTGCCTTGCTGACCCAGGCTCTGGGCAAAGTCGGCGAAGCCGGGATAGGCCTGACCGATGTCCACCCGCTCCTTGGGATAGCGCCAGCGATCCGGCACCAGGATCACCCAGGGCTGGCCCTTGGCCGCCTGGTAATACCGGCCCGTACCTGGTTGCGAGGCGTCCTGGTGCTGGCCCCACAGGCTACTGTCCGCCAGCGCCGTTGGCGCCTGGTTTTTCAGGTGGATCTCCAGGCCGCGACCGGGGTTGTCACTGAACCAGGGGCTGCGGCTGCCTGGCCCGGCGAACAGGAAGGGATCAAATGGCGCATCCGGAAGCTTGGTCGAAGCGATCCCCGCGGCAAAGGGCAGGTAGAGGCGGAAATGGAACTCACCGCTGCCGGCACAGTCGCTGACGGTGCGGTAGAAGTCACAGCCACTGGCTGGATGCAGCCAGGGTTTGAGGTCATCGCTGAGTCTGGCCACCACCTCATCGTGGCCTGACTCCAGCACGACACCGGGTTGCAGCTCGCCATTGATCTCCAACCAGACGCCATGGGTTTGCAGGTAGGAGACCGGCACCCCGGGAAGGCGCCAGGCCAGGCCGTTATGGAAGCCCGCGCCACTGGCCACCACCTGACCGGTCAGCATCAAGGACAATGCCTGGCCCTGTTCGTTGCTCTCCAACCGGGTCTGGAAGCGCACGACGACGTCATTGAAGTCGTAATCTCCCTCCGCCGGCCAGTTATCCTCAAAGGCCACCGTGGCCTGACCGCTGCTGCTGGGGTAGTGATGGATCTGGATCGGCACCCGGCTGATCCGCAGCGGATGATCTTCCACCTCGCCGTCCGGCGCGCCGCCAGTGGGGCCCAGCCCCGCGACGCTGCTAAGCCGAAAGCGGCTCCAGACCCACTGATCGGCCGCCTGCTCAGGAACGGTTACCAGCAGGTTTTCACTGCCATCGGCGCTGGCCCGGTCGCTGATCACCTGCTCATCAGCCTGGAACTGACCATCGCCATCAAAGTCGATCCAGCCATTGAGGTAGGCCCCGGGCGTGGTGGTGACGCTCAGCAGCAGCGGCTCGCCATTGCGGGCGGCGGTGATAAAGGCAACGCCATCCTCGTCGGTGCCGGGATCGGCGTCATCGTCACTGGCGGGAAATGCGTGGGCCTCCGCCTCGCCATCCACCCATTGGCCCAGCCGTGGCCCACCGGCCACCAGTTGATGACGGGCGCCATTGCTGGCCAGGGTGGTGCCATGACTGTCCGGGGCGTCGCCGAAATCGATGGTCTGGCTGGCCGGGTCCACCACCGGGGCCAGGGCACAGCGGGCACCGTCGTTGTTGCTGGAGGAGGGCCCCTGGGCGAAGAACTCGGCGGTGGGCTCGACGGCCTTAGGGTCGAGCCGGAAGATCTGGCCGTCGTTATTGCGGCTGATGTAGAGGGTACCGGTCACATCAAAGTAGACCGCGCCGAAGGTGCCGCTTTGGCCCACCTGCCCCAGCGCGGTGGCGCCGAGGGTTTGCGGCGAAATGCGCCACAAGGTGCCCTGGCGATCCACGCTGTAGAGGTCCCCGTCGTCCGGGTGAAAGGCGAAATCGAAGATAGCGATACTGAGGCTGCCCGCCGCCAGCAGGGTCTGTGGCTGCAGGTAGTCGGCCTGCGCCGGGTCCAGCGGCACCCGATACAGCCCGCCATTGGGATGATATAGGTAGTGGGCATTGTCACTGAGGCTGATATCACCCACGTAGAAGCTGCCACCGTAATCGATGTCACCCATCGGCAACGGCTCGACCTGGTAATCACTGCCAATGCGCGCCAGGGTGCCATGGCTATGACTCCAGGCGTAGAGGTAGCCATCCTGAAAGTTAAAGGCAATGGCATTGACCTTGCCCGAGGTGCCCATGTCGGTAGCCAGGTCCTGGTTAAAGCCGGTGGCCAGGTTAACCCCGTACAACTGGGCCGGATTGCTCTGCACCAGGAACGCCTCCGCCGGGCAACGGGCGAACGGCTCTGCCGCTTCGGCCCGACCAAGCCCATTGCCCCATCCAACACTGCCCAGCATCGCAGCCAGCAGCACTCCACACCGCATTGTGTTCATAAGACCTCCCTATCCGCCGCCAAGGCGATTCCACCTCTGAGTGGTAGCAAGGAGGGTGCCACTTAAATATTATTTTGATTTACATGCACTTAAATAGAAACGGGGCCCCAAAGGGCCCCGCTGTTGCAGAATGCGACGGGCCTCAGCCCTCCCAGCTTTGCTTCTTGCGATACAAGGTGGAGGGGCTCACCTCCAGCAGTTCGGCTGCCTGGGGGATGTTGCCATCGCAGTGTTCAATGGCCAGCTCAATCGCCTCTTTCTCGGTCTTCCACAGCGGCTGGATCTTGACCCGGGGGGCCTCAGCAACCGTCGGAACGGCCTCCTCCTCCCACTCCATCTCCGCCAGGTTCTCCGGCACCAGGGCCTGCAACATCGGTGGCAGCTGCGCCGGCTGGACCTCCTCGCCCTCGTGCAACACGCACAGGGTACGCACTACGTTTTGCAGCTCCCGTACATTGCCGGGCCAGTCGTGCTGCATCATGGCCGCGGCAGCGGCGGGGGCAAAACGGACAAAGCCTTTGCCCTCCTCCTTGGCGAAACGCTGCAGCAGGCTGGTGGCGATGGCCAGCACGTCCTGGCCGCGCTCGCGCAGTGGCGGCAGGTGGATGGGCACCACGTAGAGGCGGTAGTAGAGATCCTCGCGGAACCGGCCAGCCTTGACCTCTTCCAGCGGGTCGCGGTTGGTGGCGCAGAGGAAGCGAACATCCACCTGCTCCTCACCGCTGCCGCCCACCTTCTGGAAGCGGCCGGTCTGGACAAAGCGCAGCAACTTGGTTTGCAGCTCCAGGTCCAGCTCGCCGATCTCATCCAGAAACAGGGTACCGCCATTGGCCCGGGCCGCGGCGCCCTGGCGTTCACTCACCGCCCCGGTAAACGCCCCCTTGGAGTGACCGAAGATCTCACTCTCCATCAGATCCTTAGGAATGGCACCGCAGTTCAGGGCAACGAAAGCCCCCTTGGCTCGCGGCCCCTGACGATGGATCGCCTCGGCGCACACCTCCTTGCCGGTGCCGCTTTCGCCGGTGATGAACACCGTGGCCTTGCTGGCTGCCACCGTCTCCACCATGCGGTAGATCTTCTGCATCGAGCTGTGTTTGCCGATAAAGCCGTGGAAGCGGTAACGATCAGATTGCAGCGCTCTTACCGTGCTGCCCAGCCGCGACAGCTGCAGCGCATTGGCCACCGTCACCTGCAGGCGCTGGGCATCGAAGGGTTTCTCAAGAAAATCGCAGGCACCCAGGCGCAGGGCATCCAGCGCGGCGTCAACGCTGCCGTGGGCGGTGATGATCACCACCGAGATGGCCAGGTTCTGCGGTGCCAGCCACTGCAGGATCTCAAGCCCACCGATGTCCGGCAGGTTAAGATCCAGCAGCATCACCTCCGGGGTGCGCTCCTGCAGATAGGCCTGGGCCGCCTCGCCGGAGGCCACCCAGTGCACCTCGCACTCGCTCTGGGCCAGGTAGGCCTGGTAGAGCGAGGCCAGGGTTTCGCTGTCTTCCACCAGCAACACGCTGGGCTTGTGGGATTCCGTAGTCATGATGCGTCCTGCGACCGGTACTCCTCGATGGCGGTCTGGGTCTGGGCCAGGCCGTCGCTCAGCTGCGCCACCAACGGCGGCAGCGGATCAAACTGTTGGGCCTTGCAGTGGCCATCAATCTCCTTGGCCAGGGCCTGCAACCGCAGCGCACCGAAGGTGGCCAGGCTGCTTTTCAGGGTGTGCGCCTCCAGCTTGACCCGTTCATAGTCCCCCGCCTGATGGGCCTGTTGCAAGTACCCTACCCGCTCACGGGCCTCCTTGAGCATCATGGTCACCAGGCTATCCAGTGACTGAGGAGGCAGGTCCGCCGCCAGCTTATCCAGTACGCTGGCGTCCAGCCAGGGTAGGCTGGCGCCCCCATCCTGGCTCGATACCATTGGCGCTGGTGGCGTTTCGCCTCTGCCCTGTTTACCCCACAGCCGCACCATCTGACGCAGGCGCTTTATGGAGATGGGCTTGGGCAGGAAGGCATCCATCCCTGCCTCCATGCAGGCATCCCGATCCTCGGCAAAGGCGTTGGCGGTCATGGCGATGATCGGCACCTTTTGGTTGGGACCGCTCTGGGCCCGGATCCGCCGGGTCGCCTCCAGCCCGTCCATCACCGGCATCGCCATGTCCATCAACACCAGATCAAAGGGGCGCTGGGCCGCCATCGATACCGCCTCGGCGCCGTTAACCGCCATCGCCAGCTCGGAGACATCCTGTTTCAGCACCTCCGCCACCACCTCTCGGTTGGTGGCACTGTCCTCCACCACCAGGATCCGCAGCGGCCGGGTGCCGTCGTCCAGCAGATCAGGCTGCGGTGCCTCTTCGCCACCGATGCGGCTGCGCAGCGGCAGCTGCACCCGAAACTCGCTGCCCTGGCCCAGTGCACTGTCCAGCTCGATCTGCCCCTCCATCCGCTCTACCAGTTGGTGGGTGATGGCCAGGCCGAGACCGGAGCCGGAGTGGTGGCGCGTAGTGGAGCTGTCCACCTGGTAGAACTCCTCGAACAACTGGGCCTGTTGAGCGGCGTCGATGCCTATGCCCTCATCCTTGACCGACAGCTGCCATAACCGCTCGCCCAGAGGCTCCAGACGGATGTCGATCTGGCCCTGCTCGGTGAATTTCACCGCATTGCTGACCAGGTTGAACAGGATCTGGCGAAACCGCAGCGGGTCGCCATACAGCTCCAGTTGCGGCTCAGTCAGGGGTTGGCAGGTCAGGATCAGTCCCTTCTCCTTGGCAGTCTGGCTGTAGAGTTCGACAATCCCCTCTAGCACCGGCGCGACCGGGAACCAGTCCGGTTTGAGCTCGATCTTACCGGCCTCGATCTTGGAGAAATCCAACACGTTGTTGACCAGTGCCAGCAGGGTGAAGCCAGCGCGATTGGCAGCATCGAGGAAGCGCCGTTGCCGCGCCTCCAGTTCCGTCTCCAGCACCAGTTGGTTCATGCTGATGATGGCGTTGAGCGGGGTGCGGATCTCGTGGCTCATATTGGCCAGGAAGCGGCTCTTGGCCTCACTGGCAGCCTCCGCCTCCACCCGCGCCTGGCGCAGCGAGGCCTCCACCGCTTTCTGCTCGGTCAGGTCAATAAAGTGCGCCACGTAGTGGCTGGTGTTACCGGCCTCATCCCGCACCGCCGAGATGTTCAGCCACTCGGGGAAAAGCTCACCGCCCTTCTTACGGTTGATCACCTCACCACTCCAACGCCCCTGCTCCGCCAGGGCCTGCCACATCTGCTGGTAGAACGCCTGGTCATGCTCACCGGAGGCCATCAGCCGTGGGTTTTGACCCAGCACCTCCTCCCGCGGGTAACCGGTGATGCGACTGAACGCCTGGTTGACCCGGACAATGTTGGCCTCGGCGTCGGTGATGAAGATCGCCTCGTTGGTGTCGAAGGCGTGGGCCGCCAGCAGCAGCTCCTGCTCGGCGCGTTTACGGTCGCTGATGTCACGCATAAAAGCGGTAAACAGGGTCTCGCCCCCCACCTCCACCTTCTTGATAGCCAGTTCGCAATCGAACTGGTGCCCTGCGGCATGCTGGGCCACCAGCTCCAGTCGCTGGCCCAGTACCGGGGCTTCGCCGGTCTTGAGGAAGCGGGCCATGCCACCGCGGTGGGCCTCGCGAAACTGCGGTGGGATGATCAGCTCCGCCATGTCCTCGCCCAGGATCGCCTCGCGCTTGAGGCCGAAGATCGACTCGGCGCTTGCATTGAACTCGCGGATCCGCCCCTCGGCATCGATAGTGATGATGGCATCCAGGGCGGCGTCGATCATCGCGCCCATCAGCCCCTGCTGCTGCTCCACCTCCAGCGCCAGTGTGCGCTGGGCGTCGATGGACTGCTCGAATTCACGGTGACTGGAAGCGAGTCGGGACGACATCTCGTTGAAGGCGCGGGTCAGCTCCGCCAGCTCGTCGTGACGGGCCACCGCCAGCTGCAAACCGGGGCCGGATTGGGCGATGGTGCGAGCGGCGTCGCTTAGGATCTTGAGCTGACGCAGCAGGTAGCCGCCCAGCAGAAAGGAGAACAGCGCCACCAAAACCATCCCCAGCAGGGCCAGCTGGGTGGCCTTGCGTCGGGCATCCTGCATCAGGGTCTGCTGCCGGCGCACATCGATGCCCAGTGCCACCTCGCCCCATACCTCACCCGCCAGCTCGATGGGCGCCTGGACGTGGTAGATGCCATCGTCGGCGGCCAGGGGCGTTGGGTCCGGCTCCGCCTCGGCAGCTTGCTGGGGCAGACGCACCAGCTCGCGGCCATCCCGGTCCTGCACCCGCATCGACACCACCTCGCCCTGCCCCACCACCGAGCGGGCAAAGCTCTGCAAACTGGCCAGATCCGTGGCCACCACCGCATCGGCATTGCTCGCCGCAAAGGTGTTGGCCAGCATCTCGCCGTAGCGCACCAGCTGCTCCTCATTGGAGCTTTTCAGCCAGGACAAGCCGCCCAGGATCAGGATCGCCAATATCACCGCCTCGATGGCGGCCACCCCCAGGATGGTCTTGGCCCGCAAACTCATGGCCTTCATCGCCGCTCCTTAAGCTCCATGCTTGGATTACTCCATTAATTCGGTTTGTTCGGTCAACCGGCGTACCGGATCCCAGTCGCTGTCTTGCGCCTGCTCAAAGCCTGACATCGCCAGCGGGGCCAGAATGGCACGACCGCTTGGGTCCTGCCCCATCGCCAACAACGCCTGGCCCAGAACCTCTCGCAGCTCCGGTGCCAAGTCGCTGTGGGTGGCGATGGCGTGGGGGGGATAGCCCGCGGAACGCCACAGGATCTTCAGCTGCGGCGCCACCTCGCTGGTGTTGAAGGTGCGGATGATGCCACCGCCGGCGGGATAGAGGCCCGCCGCCACGCTTTGATACACCGAATCGTGCGAGGCGACGTAGTGGGCGGTGAAGGGGATCCCCTGCTGGCTCAGCTCACCACGTACCACCATGCTGGCGGCAAAGGCACCGGGCGAGGGGAAGGCCAGCGGTTGGCCCTGTAACTGGGACAGATCCGCCAGTTCGCTGTCGCGGCGCACCACCAGGATCCCCTGCAGCTGCTTGCCTTCGCTGCGGGCCAGCGCCTGGTAGCCGGGCTGCCCGGCAAACTGGGTATAGTGGTAGGGGTTCATGTACGCCAGCTGATAGCGCCCCTCGGCCAGGCGCTGCTCGAACTCAGGGATGTTGGGGGCGGTCTCAAAGCGTACCGTCAGTCCGGTCTGTTCGCTGAGCCAGCGGCACAGCGGTGCCCAGTTCTTGGCCAGGGTCGAAGCCGACTGCTGTGGCACCACCCCAAAGCGGATCACCTCCGCCGACAGTGATCCTGCCCATACCAATCCCATCACTAACAGGCCCCAGCGGATCATGCCAACCATCTCGTTCTCCCTTTGTTCCTAACATGAAAAAAAAGCGCCACAAATTCAAACGCTTTGTGGCGTATTCTCTTGGTGCGATGCACAAGCGGCCTCAGGGCCGCATCCGCAGCAGCTGCGATTGGCGCACCCCCTGGCGCAGCCAGTGGGCCAGGCCGGGCCAGCGCGGCGTCAGCGCCTCAATAGCCTCAAGCAGTGACTGCTGCAGCGACGGGTTGTAGTGGTCATTGGCCACCAGGCCAAGCAGTCGCCCGCCTTCCTGCTCGAGCTGGTGCTGACACTGGCGCACCATGGCCGCACCGATGTGCCCCGCCTCCAGCGCCAGTACCGTGTGTTCACAGGCCATCAGCCAGGGGCTGCGGCGGGCGCTGGCCACCTCGCCTTGGGACACCGGTGGTAGATGCAGCACCACCTTCTGGTATTGTCCAGACCACGCCGCCAGCCTTGCGGAGGCACAGCTGGCCTCCCCAGGGCTGGCTTGCGCGGCCGGTTCGTTGCCCAGGGCCAGGCGGTCAAACCCCGCCCCGGGTTGCGGCGTCGGGTTGGCACCATCGGCCCCCGCTGCCACGTCATTCCACTCCACCAGCAACACCCTCTGATCGGCTTGACCGGCTCGCTTCGCCAGGGCCTCGGCCAAGCCGGACTCGGCGCCCAGGCAGCCCACCAGGGCCAGGGTCTGTCCCCCCTGCTGTTGCCAGCGTTGATACAGTGCTTCCAACATGGTGTTGCTCCTTTGCAATGCGGGTCGGTGTTCAGATAAAGCCCAGCAGGGCACTGATGGTGAGCACCCGAAACACGTCCTCCATGCCCTGGCGGGTCTTCTCCCAGGTGCTCTCCTTCTCATCCGGGACATAGACGGTATCGCCGGCCCGCAGCACCGGCAGCTGGTCAAAGTCACCGCTTTGCGAGAAGGCCACCAGGTCAAAGGTGCGGGCCTGGTCGCGGCAGCAGGAGAGGTTCACCACGGTGATCTTGCGGGCGTGACCGCGGTCATCCACCCCACCGGCCTCTGCCAGCAGATCCAGCAGGGTCATGTTGTCATTGAAGCGATAGCGCCCTGGCTTGTTCACCGCCCCCAGCACCCGCACGGTGCGCTCCTTGGGCTCAGTCAGCCAGGGCCGCTGCTTCTCCGGGATGTAGATGGAGTCACCGGGTTGAATCGCCGGCAGCAGGTGCTCGTCGCCGGTCTCGAAGTACATCGCCAGGTCCAGCCTGGTGACCCGGGCATGGCTGCCATCGCGATGGTTGATCCGCACCTGGCTCAGGTCCGCCTCGCCGGTGGGGCCATCGGCGGCGGCCAGGATGTCGAGGAAGTGCATCTTCTGGTTGAAGCGGTAGCGCCCCGGCGCCCCGACCTGGCCAAAGATGTAGATGGAGTCTTCGGAGGCCTGGCGGATCCACTGGGATTTGTTGTCCGACGGGTCATCCGGCAGCTGCGGCACCATGATCACCGTACCGGCGGTGATGGTGGGCAGCGGCTCGTTGCTGCCATTGAGGTAGGCCTGCAGATCAAACAGCACGGTACGGCGCTGGCCCTGGGTATCGCCGTACACCACCTTGACCTTGGCGGTGTCCGCCTTGGGCTTGGGGCCGCCGGCGTGGGCCAGCAGATCCAGCATCGACATCTCATCGCTCCACTCGAAGCGACCCGGACGGTTGACCTCGCCCATCACCTTCACCGCCCGCTGCGGCGCCACCTTGGTCCAGGACTTCTCGTTCAGATCCGTCTTCTCCGGTACAAAGATGGCATCGCCGGCAAACAGCTGGGGCGGAGCCACGCCCTGACCTTCGGTGAAGGCCAGCATATCGAATGCCTCCACCTCACCACTTTGGCGGATGATGCGCATCTGCCGGGTCTCGGCAAAACGGGTGGGACCGCCGGCGTTGGCCAGCACATCGAGAAAACCGGCGTCGGCGTTGCCTTCATAAGCGCCAGGCTTGAACACCTCACCCATCACGTAGACGGTATTGGCCCCGGCTTTGACCTCCTCCTCCTGCTTGGGCACAAACACCGTGGTGCCGGCGGAGAGGACCAGCAGCTCCGCTTGGTCGCCGCTGTCGAGGTAACGCTCCAGGTTGAACAGGCGCGGCTCGCCATCGAGGATCACCCGGATCTGCTCGACGCTGGCGTAGCGGGTAACGCCACCGGCGCGCATCAGCATATCGACGATGGTGACGCCGGAGCGGTAGGAGAAGCTGCCGGGGCTGTTGACCTCGCCAAACACCTTCACCGCGTCCCGGTCCTCCGCCGCATCACCCTTGTCGGTGAGCTGATTAGGATCGAACTCCACCGCCACGTTGCCGATCTTGGGGGAGGCCGGCACAAACAGCACATCCAGCGAATTCAGTTGCGGCAACAGCTGGCGATCACCGCTATCGAGGTAGGCCTTGTAGTCAAACAGCGACTGCTCATTGCCACGGCGCAGCTGCAAACGGTCAAGCTGAGCACCGGCACGGATACCACCCGCGGCCCGCAGCGCCATCTGCACCCCGGCCTCGGCGGGCAGCACCACCTCCCCCGGGGTCTCTACGTAACCCAGTACCGACACCCGGATGCGACGCTCTGCCACGAACACCGACAACCCGCTGAGATCGCGAAAGGCGGTTTTCAGCCGCACTGCCACCGCGCTTTGCATCGCGGTTTCATCCAGCCCGGCCACTTCGATGGCGCCCACCTCAGGCAGCACCAAGCGGCCCTGACGGTCCACCTCGAAGCGCTTATCCAGTGAGGGCTCGCCGGGCAGCAGGATCCGAACCAGATCGCCGGGCTGAACCGGAGTCTGAGGCTGGGCTTGAACCAGCGCCGGGCTAAACAACATCACCGGCAGCAACAGGGCCAGCAAGGCGGCCCACACAACTTGGCGTTTCATCATTGACCTCCTTGGGTCTGGGCGGCCACCAGCTCGATGGTGACGCGGCGATTGGAGTGGTCGGCCTCACGGCCCACCTGACTGGAATAGGGTCGGCTGGCCTCCCAGGCCTGCAGGCGAATACGGCGGGCATCGATGCCACCATCCACCAGGAATCGGGCCACACTCTCTGCCCGCTGTTGCGCCAGGGTCTGATTGCGTTGGTCGCTGCCCTGCACGTCGGTGTGACCGTGGATCACCAGGGTGTGCTGAGTGGCCTTGAGCAGCGGCAACACTCTTTTCAGCTGGTCTTGATAAGCCGGGGTCAGCACGCTGGAGTCGGTGGCAAACTGGTTACTGACGTTGAGCTGCTGGGCCAGGCTGCTGGCCAGGGGATCGGTCTTGGTAACCGGTTTGGGCTTGGCCCCGCTCGATGCCATCGGAGCCATACCGTCACGGCAGTGGCCGCTTTGTCGGTTAACGCTGTCCAGGCGCTGCTCCAGGGCATGAAGGAAGCCCTGCTGGGCCTCGATGTCGGTGGCGGCATCCATCACCAGGCCACCCTCCAACTGGCGCAGGATACGGTGCTCGCGCATCCGCGCCTGGGCCACTGAAGCGGGGAAACACAGCTCCGCCCCCTCCAGCACCAGCAGATCAAGGTGGTGCTTCAGCAAAGTGGCTTCGAACAGCACGCCGTGCTCCGGCCCCATCGCTTCGTCGGTGCTGGCATCCAGCCAGGCCAACATCGCATCCTGATGCTCGGCCATGCCGCCGCGACCCGCCGGGGCCCAGCTGACACAGCCGCACAAGCAGCCAGTCAGCAGCGCCAGGGTGAGGAGTCGAGTGTGCCGTGCCGTTGCCATGGGGAGCTCCTTAGCTGGCCAGCGCGGTGGGGCCCTGCCAGGCCACCGGCAGGGTTTCATGCATCGGGATCACCTGACCGACCCGCAGCAGGCTGAGCAGCTGGCGAGGCTGACCCTGGGCACCGCACAGCGCCATCTGACCGCCTCGATTGGCAAGGCGCTTGAACAGGAACACCAGCGCTCCCAGACCGGAGACATCCAACTCAGACACCTCTCGCAGGTCCACCATCAACTGGGCACTGGGGTGTTGCTCCGCCAAGCGCTGCAGCCGGTCTTCCAGCGGCGCGCAGTGCTCCGCATCCAGGGCGCCGCTCAGGCGCAGGGTCAGTTGCTGGGGCTTGGTTTGAAAGGTGCTGAATTCCATGGTCGCCTCGCTTATCTCTGTGAGAGTCAAAGCCAGTGCCGGTTGGCCGTGGCGTTTGATATCGAGATAGCGAGATACGTGCCATATTTTAATTTGTTAAATATCAATGGTTTATTTATATACCTTTGCGACTTGTGGCTTTTTTCGCATTTTGCAAAAGCCCCGCACACCCAAACCCTGGCAGTTCGCCCACATTGCTCTCAGCCCCTTCTGTTCCTGGCTTTTCCGCCCTTGGCCCTGTTTTTGCTCAGCCAGGGTCAGGACTATCCGAGGGGAGAAAGACCTATGGCCATCCTGGTAACGGGCGGAGCCGGCTACATCGGCTCTCATGCGGTGGTGGAGCTGCTCAACGAGGGGCACTCCGTGGTGGTGTTGGACAACCTGTGTAACAGCAGCAAGGAGGCGCTGCGGCGGGTAGAGTGGATCACCGGCAAGCGGGTGCGCTTCTATCAAGGGGATGTCACCGATATCGCGGTGCTGCGTGACCTGTTCGGTGCCGAACCCATCGACGCTGTGATGCACTTTGCCGGACTGAAGTCGGTTAACGAGTCGCTGGCCTGCCCGCTGGAGTATTACCGGGTCAACGTCGGTGGCACCCAGACCCTGTGCCAGGCGATGGAGGAGGCCGGGGTGCACACCCTGGTGTTCTCCTCCTCCGCCACGGTATACGGCGTGCCCCAGTCTCTGCCGCTGGATGAGAGCGCCCCGGTAGGTGCCACCACCAACCCTTACGGCACCTCCAAGTTCCTGGCCGAGCGGATCCTCACCGATTTGAACCATTGGCACGTGGCCATCCTGCGCTACTTCAACCCGGTCGGGGCCCACCCTAGCGGCCTAATTGGCGAAGACCCGCTGGACGCCCCCAACAACCTGATGCCCTACATCAGCCAGGTAGCCTGTGGCCGCCGCCCCTGCCTGTCGATCTACGGTGACGACTACGACACCCAGGATGGCACCGGCGTGCGGGACTACATCCATGTGGTAGACCTGGTGCAGGGCCATCTGCGGGCACTGCAACATCTGCAGCAGCACCAAGGAGTACACTGCTACAACCTGGGCACCGGCCAGGGCCACAGCGTGATGGAGATGGTGCAGGCCTTTGAGCAAGGGAGTCATCGCCCGGTGCCTTACAAGGTGTGCCCCCGCCGACCGGGGGACGTAGCCAGCTGCTACGCCAACCCCAGCAAGGCCGCCCGCGAACTGGGCTGGCGTGCCCTACGCGGCCTCAATGAGATGGTGTTCGACAGCTGGCGCTGGCAGCAACAAAACCCGCAGGGCTATGCCCGCTGAGGCTTTCTCACTGGCACAAAAAAGCCGGCTACTCAGGGCCGGCTTTTGATTTGAAACAGGAAGGTCGACTAAGTACCCACAGCCATTTCTACGCTAGCTGGTTCAGCCCTTCCTGGACTGAAGGTTGGCTAGGATCTGGCTGATAATCTCTGAGTACTGATCAAAGTCTTCGACTTGAGGCATGTGCCCCAAGCCTTCCATTTCGTACAGCTTGGCGTTCGGGATCCGCGCCGCCGTCAATTTACCCAACTGATCATAACGGCCCATCTCGATATCTACCCCCTCTCGCTTCCAGCCCCGTCCGGGCGCGGTGCGATCTCGTGTTCCAATGACAAGAGAAGTCGGGACACTCAGCGCCGGGAATTCTGCGAAAACCGGCTGGGTAAAGATAATGTCCGTGGTTTGAGCGTTCACCCGGGCAACCCTTTCCCAGTCAGGGCCATTGATTTGCCCAACGGCGAACTCGGTCAGCTTGGCGTAGGCCTCAGACCACTGGCCGTCGTAATAGAAAGTTTGTTGATATTTTTGGATCCCAGCAGCGGTTTTGCGCATCTCGTTGGCAAAATGGAAATCGACGTCTTTGTACTCAGATAACAGGTGATAGGGCTCCAGGCCGATGGGATTGATCAATACCAGTTCATCGACGACCTGAGGGTATTGAAGTGCGAATCGAGTCGCTAGCATGCCCCCCATAGAGTGACCAAATACAATACTGGATTCGATGCCAAGCACCTTCATCAGGGCGCGTGTGTTGCCAGCGAGGACGGAGAAACTGAACTGGTATCCCAATGGCTTCGAGGATTTTCCAAAGCCGATCTGATCCGGAACCAAGACCCCATACCCTCTCTTTTCGAGGAATCTGGCGGTGGGGGCCCAGTAATCCCCATTAAAGTTCTTGCCATGCAGCAGAGTTACCACCGGCATCCCCTCACTCGGCTCGATGAATGAGTAGGCCATGGACAACGTCTGTCCTTGGCTTTCAAGCTGGTAGTGAGAAACGGGCAGTTGATAGGTAAGCCCAGTCAACTCTGCGTCATATTTAACCTCTGAGCCTGCCAATGCAGAGCCCGTAACCAAGGTGCAAAACAGGGTTGCAACAGCCATCAAACGTACTTTCACCACAACGAAGCCTCTTGTTCCTTCAAGTAGAGCCCAACGATAGCACTGATATCTGAACAATCAGAGACTTAACAATGACACCTTCCGTGAAACCGTTGGACCTACTGCCCCCTTCCCATTACCATCACCCAGACGGTGCGGAAGATCACCTGCAGCTCCATCCATAGCCAGCTGCGCAGGCTGAACAATGAAAGCGCGTAGCGGTGATCAAAGCCGACCTTGCGACGCACATCCTCAATGCAGGTGTCGTAGCCCTGGTTGACCTGGGCCAGGCCGGTGATGCCCGGGCGCAGGCCAAAGGTGCGCTCCCGGTAGAAGGGGATCGCCTGCTCCAGCTTGGCGTAGAACTCCGGCCGCTCTGGCCGCGGACCCACCAGCGACATATCCCCTTTTAGAACATTGAGCAGCTGCGGCAGCTCATCCAGCCGGGTTTTGCGCAGGAAGTTGCCAATAGGAGTGATGCGCGGGTCGCGCTTGCCGGCCCAGACGGCGCCATGGCGCTCTGCATCCACCACCATGGTGCGAAGCTTCACCATCTCGAACAGCTCGGTGTGGCTGTCGGTCATCCGCCCTACCCGGCGCTGACGATAGAGAATAGGGCCGGGCGAGCTCAGGCCAATGGCCAGGGCGATCAGCGGCCACAACGGCAGGGTTAGCACTAGCAGCAACGCCGACAGCAGCAGATCCATCCCTCGCTTTAGCTTGAGCACCAGGGCAAAGCGCCAGTGGCCCCTGGGCAGGGACGGCAACCCCAGGTACTGGGCCATGCCTGCCAGGTTGGCCAGGTGCCCTTCCACCAGGTAGTTAAGGCTGTTAACGCTGTTGGGCCAGGCCACCAGTGGCGCCAGACGTGGCAGCAGAGCCAGACTATAGGCCATCAGCTGGCCGAGCCAGAGTACCAACCACAACGGTCCCTGTGAGGCCATCAGGGTACTGAGCAGCAAAGTAGCCATCATCAACAGCGGCATCATCACCCGCAGTGCCTTACCAGAGAAAAAGGCCAGCGCGATGCCACCAAAGCGAGGGTGCATCAGGGGGTAGAGCCGCAGCAGTTGTTGCAGGTTGCCGGCGCCAATGCGGCGGCGGCGCTGACGATCCTGGCCGTCACTGGCCTGCTCCAGCTCCAGAGCATTGATGCGGCTTTCATAGCAGCTGCTATGGCCTGCCTGCACCAGTGCCATCGGCAACAGAAAATCGTCATTGATACTGTCCGCGGGCAGGGGGTTTACCCAACGGCGGCGCATAAGGTAAAAAGCGCCATGGGCCCCCATCGGCGCCCCCAAAGCGGCTTCGCCCTGCTTAACCCGGCGCTGGTACTGCCAGTAGCGCTGCTCGCCTTCGGAACCGGGATTCAACAGATGGTAGTGACCACACACCACGCCTAGCTCTGCGTCTTCAAAGCGCCGAGCCGCTACCTTGAGCGCGTCCAGAGAAACCAGCGCTGAGACGTCGGTCAGGGCCAGGATCTCGGCCTGACTTTGAGCCAGTGCCTGATTCAGCACCGCCACCTTGCCCTGGTTCTCAGCCATCACCTGCAGGCGGATATGACCTGCCTGCTCACCCAGCCTGGCCAGACGGCGCTGGGCCCGCAGGGGGGTATCGTCGCTGCAGCCATCGCAGATCACCGTGATGGTGAGCCTCTCTTGCGGGTAATCCAGCAGCGCCAGGTTGATGAGTTTGGCCTCGATCTGTTCCGCCTCGTTATAGGCGGGCATCACCAGCTCGATGCTGGGCCACTGCTCGGGCTCCGGCGGCAGTGGCTCAACACTGTGACGACGCTGCCAGCGCTGCAGCAGCCAGGGAAAGCCCAGGTGCTGATAGACCACCAGACTCAGGCAGATAACACAGGCAATGGCGGTCAGCATACCGGTACCTCCTGGGTATTGCGGCGCAGCGCCGCGTAGGCCGCCCGGGTTTGGCGCAGATTGCCCTGCAGTTCCACAAACTGGCGGGGCTGCTGATCCAGCCCAAAGTTGAGCTGACGGTTCAGCGCCATCGCCAGGGCAGAGACATCCTCACTGGGGACTAGAGCACCGCTGCGTCGGCACAGCGCCTCGGCTGAGGCGCCCACATCGGTCACCACGGCGGCAATACCACAGGCCTGGGCCTCAAGAATGGACAGCGACAGCCCCTCCCGGCGCGACGGTGCGCAGTAGAGATCCAGTGCCTTATAGAACTGCGGCATCTGCGCCAGATTTCCCATCAGGTGCACCCGCTGTGCCACACCCAGCTGGGCGCACTGACGGGCCAGGGCCGCTTGCTGACTGCCGCTGCCTGCCAGGGCCAAATGCACGTCCGGTGGCAGCATTACCAGCGCGGCGACCAGCTGGTCTTGCCCCTTCTCCCACTCCAGCCGACCGGCGCAGCCAATCAGCGGTACCTGCTGCGGCAGACCCAAGGCCTCGCGGGCGACTCGGCTGCTGCCGGGACAGAAGCGGTCGGTATCCACGCCGTTTTTGATCACGTACAGCGGCGAAGCCTGGCGCCCCAAAGCCTGACGCAGCCCTTGGGCCACGGCATCGGCATCCGCCACCAAGGTGGGTTGGGCCAGGGCCACCGCCAGTTGCTCAAGGCGACGGCGGCGCGGCTGCTGCAGGTGCCAAGCATCGTGCTCGGTATGCAGGCGCTTTGGAACACCGGCTAACCGAGCGGCGACACCAGCGTAGAGCAGCGGGCCGATGTGATGGGTGTGTACCGCCTCAATCTGCAGATCGCGCATCAGCTGCATCAAGCGCGGCACCAGCCCTGGCTGCCAGCCCGGCGCTTTGTCGAGAAACAGCAAACGGGAGGCGAGCGGCGCCAGTTGCGGCCAGTGGGCGATGGCGCTGTCGCGATCGCCCTCCAACGCCAGGATCCAGCCCTGCTCAGGGTCGTCCGCCAGCAGATCCAGCGCCATCAGCTCGATGCCGCCGGGCTTAAGGTGTTGTACTACCTGTATCCAATTGGCCATCACTCACTCCTCCAGTTGTAATTGCAGGGGCAGGTCTACCCGTCCCAGCACCGGCAGGCCAGTGGCCTGCTCCATCTCAGCGGCGGTGCGCAGAGCCGGGTCCAGCGCCTCCGCCAATACCGCCAGTCCTGCACCCAACGCCGCACCGGCCACCACTCCCGCCAGCAGGTAGAGCCACCAGGGGGCGTTTTGCGGCTTGCTGGGGGTATAAGGCCGGTCAATCACCTTGATCCGCTCCGATTGTTCGAACACACCCAGGGCACCGGTTACCTGGGCCATCTCATAGCGGGTCAGCAGGTCTTCGTAGAGGGCCCGTTTCACCTTGAGGTCCCGCTGCAGTGAGCGCAGCTGGCGCTCCTGCTCACCGACACCGCGGATCTGCTGCTCCAGGGTTTGCGCCATCTGCTCGAGTTGGCGCACCTCCTCTTCCAGCGCACGCACCTTGGCGCTGGAGCGCTGCAGCACCACCCGTTGCCCCTGGGTGACATTACTGGCGCGGTAGCTGCCATCGGCATTGGCACCGTCGTCAGACTCGCCCCGGGCACCCAGCGCCTGTTCCCGTTCCCACTCCAACCGGCGCAGCACCCGCTGCACTGCCTGCACCTTGGAGTGCTGCTCGGTGTAGCGCGACAGCAAGGTGGCCAGCTCGGCGCTTTTCTGCGCCCACTCCTGCTCCAGCCGCGCCAGCACCGGATCGGCCCCGGCCAGCTGCAGATCCAGGCTGCCAAAGCTTTCCCGCGCACCGGCCAGGGCCGCCTTGCGCTCCACCAAGCGCTGCTGAATTTGCGACAGGCGATCGAAGTTGGCACCGTGCAGCTCCGGCAGGCCCACCGCGTTGTCGCTGCGATAGGTCGCCAGGCGTTCTTCGGCCAGCTCCAGCGCTTCACGGCTACGTTCAAGATGGGTGCGCAGGAAGGTCTCCGAGTCCGCCAGCGAAGAGCGCTCCGGAGCCAGCAGTTGGTCAATAAAGCGTTCGCTCACCACCGTCAGCAGCTGCGCCATCGCTTTGGGGTCATTGGCTCGATACTCGATGCGGATGAGGTCTCGCCCGGCCAGGCGCAGGGACAGAGCCTGGGACAGCTCGGCGATCACCGCATCCCGGTGCGCCGGAGGGTCTTGCGGCGTCATCAGCCCCATTTCATTTGCCACTCGGGAGAGGATGTGACGACTTTTCAGCAGAGTCTTGAGCCCCTCTAGTCGCCCTTCCAGGTTGGAAGAGACCGCCAGGTCCTGAAGGAAGGGATTCAGCTTGGCGGTTTCCTGCACCAGCATGCTGGTGTGGGACAGGTACTGCTTGGGGGCTAATGCGAAGATCAGCAGGGCCAACAGCGGCATCACCGCGATGGGCAGCAGGATCAGGCGGCGGCGACGCCACGCAGCGCTGAGCCATTGATGCAAGACCGTCTGCCACTCCCCCATATCGCTGCTCCTCACCGTTAGAATGCTTTGAGCAGAGCGAAAACAGTGCCAAAACGGTAAAGGTTAACTATTTCAATCATCTAGCTAACAACATGGGCGAGATAAATAACCCATTCGCATTTTGCAAAGCGCGCTGCAGCCGACCTTCACCTGCTCTTACTAACTGGATACCCCTGAGCCCCTTAGGGCGCTTGGTACGACGGTTGCTTCACCGGTCATTGCTAACTTCGAGGTTCAACAAAAGTGGAGGCGGTGATGACAGCTTGGTTTGCGGCAAAGAGGGGCATGATAGGCCCAGTTTTATTGCTGACCGGTGCAGCCCAGGCCGCGCTGTTGGAGGTGGGAGAGGGTTACGCTTACACGCAGCTGGAGCAGGCGCTGGCCCAAGCGGTAGACGGTGACACCGTCCGCCTGATGGACTCAGGCCCTCACATTGGCGCCTTTCAGATAGGCCAAACCGCACTGGTGCTTGAGGCTTCGCCAACGGCCGCTCCGGTACTGGCCGCGGAACCGGGCAGCAGTGAACCTATCCTGACTCTCACGGGCAACAACATCACGGTGCGGGGTATGACCCTGCACTGCGACAGCCAGCAGGGGGATGGGATCCGGGTGCTGACGGCCGGCCCAGCGGTCAGTCTCAGTCAAAACACCCTGTCTCACTGCGGCTATGGCATTCATCTGATGGCACTGGCCGCAGAGGGGCGCAGCGCAGTAGTGCACGACAATTTGCTGGAGCACAACCGCGATGATATCCGCCTGCACAACGTCACCGGGGTATGGGTACACCACAACCAGGCCCGCTCTGTATCCGGCTCAGGCATCGCCATCGGTATCGATAGCCAGCACAACCTGATCGAGGCAAACCGGGTGTCCGGCTCCGGGCTGGAAGCGGACAAACGCCATGGCATCCAGATCTCAGGCCAGCACAATCGGGTGGTGAATAACCAGGTGCACGACACTACTTGGGGGATCAGTCTGCTGCAGGGCAAACACAATCAAATCCTGGCGAACCGGGTGTGGGACAACCTGCACGAGAACTTCTACCTATCCGACGGCTCGGACTACAACGCGCTGGAGGGCAACATCGAGTCCTTCCGCACCGCCTTTCCCGGCTACGCCATCGGCATCCTGCTGTATGCCTCCAGCGGCAACAATATTCGCAACCACACCAGCGTCGGCGCCCGCCAAGCCCTGGTGCTGGACATCAAACAGGGGCCCAGCCAACACAACCGGGTGGTGGACTCGCTGTTTGTCACCGACACGCTGGAGAGCACCGCGGTGGTGGTGAAAGACAGCGCCAGTCACAACCAGGTACACCATTCAGTGTTCCACGGCTTTGCCCAGTGGCAGCAAGCCGAGGAGGCCTGGCAGGGGCTCAACCTCTATCAAGAAGACCCGCAGTTACTGGCACCGCAAAGCGGTGACTATCACCTCAGTGAAGACAGCTGGGCGCTGTTTGCCGGCGAGGCCGGAGGCCATCTGGGGGCACTGGGCCCCACGGCAAGCCCATCACCGGGAGACTGCCCCGGCCGGCGCAGCGCCCCCACTCCGCCGTAGCGAGAAGCCATTGGGGCCAGCTTAGAGTGATAGGAGAAAAGCCACCACTGCTTGGCGCTGCTCGCGACTCAATTCGACAAAGCCATCCCGACTGGTCTGGGCCTCACCGCCATGCCAGAGAATCGCTTCCTCCAGCGTACAGGCTCGCCCATCATGCAAGAAGCAGGCGGAGGGGTTGACGGTTTTGGTCAGCCCGATCCCCCATAGCGGCCGGGTTTTCCACTCTTGCCCGCTGGCCTGAAAGTCCTGTCGCCCATCGGACAGCCCCTCCCCCATGTCGTGCAATAGCATGTCGGTAAAGGGGTAGATGGTTTGACCCAGCAATCCCTGCGGGGCTGCACGCCCCCCCAGTTCACCCTGGCTGACCGTGGTAAAGCTGGGTTGATGGCAGCCGGTGCAGCCAATCTCATCAAAGTACTGGGCCCCTGAACGCACCTCCTCACTTTGCACATTGCGCCGCCCCGGCACGCCTAGGGTATTGGTGTAGAACACCACATCGTCTGCAAAGATCGCGTCGGCCTCAGGCTGACCATCGAATCCCATCCCGGTGTCCTGATAGTTGGTTCGGGCCAGGTAATCGTCGTGCAGCGGCGTGCCTGCGATGCTTTCCTCAGGGAACAACGGGTTGGTGATGCCGATGTCCCCCCGCAGCGCCCCCAATGATTGAACGCGCACGCTAGGGGTATTGGCCTTCCAGCCAAAGCGGCCCAACGACACCGGTTCCTCTCCCGCCTGCGCCTTAACCGCATCAAACACCCAGTTGGGGCGCCCACTGATGCCGTCGTTGTTGCTGTCCTCCGGATCGGCCAGGGCCAGAATGGCCGACTCGGGGATCAGCTCCAACAGCCCCAGACCAAACACGGGCATGCCGTTGCGCAATCCCGCCTCGACATCGGGCTGTCCAAGCGCACTGGCGGCGATATCGTCGGGCGAATCGTAGGCGTTATCAAACGTGAATTCGGGCCAGTACAACCGCACCTCGGTACCATCTGGGTAGGTGAACAGCTCGCTTTGCCAAGCCAGCCAAAGATCGGCCTGGCCAATAAAATTGTTCTCCTGCCAGTCCGGCCTGGCACGAAGTACACCGCGATGAAACATCTGGGTACCAAAGCCGGGAACCGGTTGTGGCGCACAATACCCGTTATCCTGGCTCGGAGTCTCACAGGGCGGCGCCGAGATGCTGATGCGGGCGAAGATCCCCGCATCTGAGCCCAGCCGTACCGGCTGCTCGCTACGTTGGGTAGACGGGCGGCCATCTCGCTGATGACAGGCATTGCAGTTGGTGTTGTTGAACACCGGGCCGACCCCATCGAGCTCGGGGTGCGCGGTATTAGGGGCCGTGGTGAAGCTGGTTTCAAAGGCCAAATCACCGGCGAGGTGCTGGGCCAATTCGGTCTCGGTAAGGTTAGGGGCTGGGGTCGAGAAGCCGTGGCCCGAGTGACTGGCGTCCGACACCGTGGTGTCGCCGCCTAGGGCGACGACATCGATGTAATCCTGATAAAAACCGCCCGGAGGCGTCACTCTGCTGTCTTCGTCGCCGCTGCCACATCCTGAGGCCAGCAACAAGCCAGCCACCATTGCGCCATAAGGGCTCACTCTCGTCATTGCTCACTCCTTGCAATCTCAGCGTCGCCACTGGCTCGGCCCCTGATGGGGCCGAGCGTCCGGTCTTCAACCATTCCATTCGCTTAGTAGCGGCAAGAGATCGGATTCCAGAGAAGATTGCAGGGTAGTCAAGGCGTCCACGGCGCTCTGCACCCGGGCGCGACCGGCCTCGTCGAGGATGGCTTGGCGGAACGGCATGTCGTTCTCACCGGCGATGGCCAGAATGGCGTCAACGGCAGCCTGGATCTCGCCATCGATTCGATCGGCCAGATCAGCGTCGGCGGCTCGAACCCAATCATCCAGCCCCGGCTGATCACTCTGGCCCACACCTTCGCCCCGGTAGACGGTCTGCACCCCAATGATGTTATCGGAAAAGTCCAGCAAGGAGTTCCAGCTGTACTGGGACTCGACCAATGAGGTATCCGCCAGCTCCAGGCTGGCACCGAAGGGATCAGCAATCTTGCCGTTGCCCACCTCATCGACAATCCCGATCAGGCCATTCACCAGCTCCTCCACCACGGCCAGGTTGGCGCTGTAAAAGTTGTTGCCCGGCTCCTTCAGGGCCTCAGCATAGCTTTCACCTCCGTCATAGGAGAGGGTCCACGCCTGCACCAACTGGGAGCTGTAGTCCATCGCCACCAGGGCTAAGGAGACCAGGTATTCCCTCTCTTGGGAGGTCATCGCCTCAATCGATTTTTGATTGTTGTCGACACCGTCCCCAAACAGCAGGTACTCCATGGTGTGAAAGCCCTGCACGTCATCGTTCCAGGTCTTGATCATCTCTGGATCAAAGCCCGAGTTGTTGGCCAATTGGGCCTGCAGATCAACGGTGTTCAGAGGCCAGGTATCCAGGTGTGGATCGATGCTCAAGGCGTCGATGGGGCCAAAGATGTGGGCTTCACCCCGCTCCCAAGGCTGTCGTGCCGCCTTCCAGGCGTTTTGCGCCGCTAGCAGGTTCTCCGCCGTGGGGTCGTTGCGCAGGTTGTCCGCTGCCAGATGCAGATCGGTCATGCCCTGCTCCAAATTGGCGTAACCCGCGACAATGACCGTGTCGGTCAGACTGGCGATCATCTCAGTGGCATCATAATCAAACCCGGTGTTCGCAGGCGGGGTGACTGGGGCTGGCGTATCACTATCGTCATCACTGGAGCCGCCACAGGCCCCCAGCGTCATAGCAAGGAGGATGGCAGCGGTGAGGGGTCTTACTGAGGTCATAAGGAGCTCCTTGGGGTTAGAGTTCAAATTGGTAACCGAGGCTCAGGGCCACGAAATTGCTGTCGGGGATGTTGTCCTGAGCCACCTGTTCTCGGCCAAACTCGGACTTGAAGATAAGTTGGGGAAGTGGTTGGTAGTTGAGACCCAGGCTCAGCCAATCTCGGTCGAATCGGGCCGTACCGGTACCGCTTTGTGTGGCTTTGACTGGATTGCTATGTTCGTAGTTGGCGTGCAACACCCAGCTCGACTGCCAGCCAAACCACTTGCCCAGATCTGTGCCCGCTTCGACAAACCAAGCTTCAGATTCGCTGCCGACCTGGGCAAAGTTGCCTGGAGTCAGGCCCGGAGTAGTTTTGTTTGCCAGGGTGATGGCATCGGCATCTTCCAACTCGCCATAGAGGTATTGTGCACGCAGGATCCAGGGGCCCTGTACGTAGGCCGCGTGCAGATCGAGGATCATCAAGGCCCCGTCAACATCGAGCTTGTTCGCCTTGTGCCGGTTTCCGCTGGTGTTGCCGAAATACACGGATGCCCCCACCGCACTGCCTGACTTCAGGTCGCCCCAATCCAGATTTAGGACAATCGCAGGGTCATCGGCGTTGACGGTTTCAAATCGTCGCTGGTGGCCAGTACTGACCCAACCGTAGCTGCGGAAATACTCAGAGTTGAGGCCGGTGATCAGCTGGGCCTGGTAGTGAAGTTGGTCCCAAGCACCGAATACCCCGACGCCGGTTTCGTGCCATACAGCCGGGATCATGCTCTCAACCGAGCGATGTCGGCTCGCTGTCAGGTAATCGGTAGGCTTATGCAGGGCGGTGGTCATACCCACTGGCACATGGATACGCCCAAGCTTGAAATTGACCAGGGCAGACGGCGTGTATTCAACTTGCGCCTTTTCGATGATGATCTCGCCGCCGGCCTCAACCTCGGACTCAAACTCACCAAACTCCTCAAAGCCGTCGTACTCCAGGGTGGCTCCCGTGCCCCCGTGCTCGTACTCGATCTCCACTTCCACTTTCCAATGCTCGTTGAAGCGGTAACCAAACTCCGTCACCACACGTTCCAGATCGGCCAAGGTGCGACGGTTGCCTTCGGTATCCTGGGTATTTTGGTAGATCACCGCGTTGCGCAAAGCGACACTGCCGTAGGAAGAGAACTCGAAGCCAGCCAGGCTTGACTCCCGCTCATTGACCGACTCCGCTTTAAGCGCTTCGATCGTCTTTTGCTGTTGACTAAGCAGGCGTTCAAGGGCCTCTAGCCGAGCGTCTGAACCACTGGCGGAGGCTGCCAACGCCCACGCCACCGAACCGATCAGCAATCTCATCATCCATTCCTTTGTAAAGTTTCGGATCGGATGTTAATGAGAATGATTAGTCTTTGCAATACTGTTCGCACTAATATTGAGACAGATCAAACCGCGCCGCCGGAAGCCCGGTTGCCATTGCTTTTCCAGCGGCAAGCCGCACGGCCCTTGGCTCGCAGGCGAAAGACGCATGAGTGGCAAGCTTGCGATGGGCTGTGGTTATCAGCCTGGGTTCGCCGCGCCCAACCGTTTCAAACTGTCAAATGCTGGCGTGTGCCACCGCTGGGTGGCCCTCAATTTTGGATAGGAGCGTAAGATTCATCGGTAACCGCGGTAGCCAAAAGATAGGCGAGCGGGTAAATAGGCATAAAGCGGCTTGCCCGGTTCCTGTTAGAGACTTCCCAGACCTACTACGGTGCTTATACGCAGGTAATGCCGGTTCAAATCTGCGCGGGTGATTGCCACATTCATGCCCTAAATCAACCGCACACCGATCGGCAAGGCGCTGCTAACTGCTGAAAAAAAGCAGCAAACAGGGCAGAAACCTGACCCTTGCCCAGTGTCGAGCCGACCTCGGGTGATCAACACCATGTCCCTGACCCACTTTCAGAATTACAATAAGGGCTGACTTCCCATGATGGCCGATGAAATGACGGACAAGATAAACTACCAAAACAATCCATTACACGGCCTCAGCCTGAAGGATTTGGTGACGCAACTGGTTGAACAGTATGGCTTTGAGTTGCTGTATGCCTATCTCAACCTCAACTGTTTTCGAAAGCTCCCCACCGTGGATTCCAGTGTCAAGTTTCTTAAGAAAACCGAATGGGCCCGGCACAAGATCGAGAACTTCTACCTCTACACCTATAAGAACCTGCCCCGCCCCTCTTCTGAGCAATATGCCCTCCCGCCACGGGATCGCATCGTGCCGGATCACCACCAGCCTGGCGAGCCCAAAGAGCTGAGCTTTGCGGACGCGAAACTTCAGCGCCAGAAGCGTGAGGAGAAAGCCGCTGAGCATCGAAAGCATGGCGGTCAGCAACGCGGTTCAGGCAATCGCTCTAATGCGTCACGCAACACCTATTCCCACGGCAAGTCCTCCAATGACAGACGCGAGAAAGCCAAGCCCTCCTCTTCGGATGATCCCTGGGCTGCCTGGCGCTAAACCAGACCAAAGCGCATCCAGCCGGTGCGTCACTTGACCTGCAACCACAAAAAAACGCGCTTCCCTCATACGAGAGAAGCGCGTTTTCTATAGTGGAGCAAGTGCTTGCAGCCCTTGCTCCTGCTAGTCCCTAGGCTCTTTGCTAGAACCTAGAACCTGCTATCAACCCAGCTTCACGCGGGCGGCGCGGAACATCCGCATCCACGGGGAGTCCTCGCCCCAGGCATCCGGGTGCCAGGAGTTGGACACGGTGCGGAACACCCGCTCCGGGTGCGGCATCATGATGGTGGCGCGACCGTCGGTGGTGGTCAGGCCGGTGATGCCCGCCGGGGAGCCGTTCGGGTTGGCCGGGTAGGCGGTGGCGATCTGACCGCGGTGGTTCAGGTAGCGCAGCGCCACGGTGCCGGAGGCATCGGCGGCCTTGAAGGCGTCCAGGTTGGCGAACTCGGCACGACCTTCACCGTGGGATACGGCGATGGGCATGATGGAGCCGGCCATCTCACCCAGGAAGGCAGACGGTGATGCCTGAACCTCGACCAGGGAGAAGCGCGCCTCGAAGCGCTCGGAGCGGTTGCGCACAAAGTGCGGCCAGTGCTCGGTGCCCGGGATGATCTCCTTGAGGTTGGAGAGCATCTGACAGCCGTTACACACACCCAGGGACAGGGTGTTGTCACGCTCGAAGAAGGCCTGGAACTGGTCACGGGCACGGGGGTTGAACAGGATGGACTTGGCCCAGCCCTCACCGGCACCCAGTACGTCACCGTAGGAGAAGCCACCACAGGCCACCAGGGTCTGGAACTGCTCCAGGGTCAGGCGACCCTCGAGGATGTCAGACATGTGCACGTCCACCGCCTCGAAGCCGGCACGGTCGAACGCCGCCGCCATCTCCACGTGGGAGTTGACGCCCTGCTCACGCAGAATGGCCACCTTGGGCGCGCTGCCCTTGGCGATGTACGGCGCAGCGATGTCTTCGCTCGGGTCGAAGGTCAGCTGGGTGAACAGGCCCGGGTCTTCCGCGTCCTGCTTGGCGGCGTGCTCCTCTTGGGCGCACTCCGGGTTGTCACGCAGCGACTGCATCTGGAAGGTGGTCTCACCCCAGATGGTGCGCAGCTCGGTGCGGGATTCCTGAACCAGCACGGCATCACCCTGACGGATGGTGACGGTGTCTTCGTTGCTCAAGCCGCCGATGGCGTGGCAGTGGTCGGTCAGACCGTTGGCCGCCAGGATGGCGTCCACCTCAGCGCGGTCGTCCTTGCGGATCTGCACCACGGCACCCAGCTCTTCGTTGAACAGCAGGGCCAGGGCGTCATCACCCAGACCGGCCAGGTCAACATCGATGCCCTGCTTACCGGCAAAGGCCATCTCCGCCAGGGTCACCAGCAGACCGCCGTCGCCCTTGTCGTGGTAAGCAATCAGCTTTTGCTCAGCAGACAGCTGCTGGATGGCATGCCAGAAGCCCTTGAGCAGCTGGGCGTTGTCTACGTCCGGCGCTTGGTTACCCAGCTGGTTGTACACCTGGGCCAAGGCGGAGCCACCCAGACGCTGCTGGCCAGCACCCAGGTCGATGAACAGCAGTTCGGAGTCGCCCAGGTCGTTGCGCAGCTGCGGGGTGACGGTGTTGCGTACGTCCTCGACCCGGCCAAAGGCGGTGATCACCAGCGACATCGGCGCGGTCACAGCCTTCTGCTCGCCGTCCTGCTCCCAGGCGGTCTTCATGGACATGGAGTCCTTGCCCACCGGGATGGTAATACCCAGGGTCGGACACAGCTCCTCACCCACCGCTTTCACCGCCTCGTACAGACCGGCGTCTTCACCGGGGTGACCGGCGGCAGACATCCAGTTGGCGGACAGCTTAACGTGCTTGAGGGCACCGACGTGGGCAGAGGCCAGGTTGGTCAGGGCTTCACCCACCGCCATGCGGGCGGAGGCACCAAAGTTGATCAGCGCCAGCGGGGTACGCTCACCCATCGCCATCGCTTCACCGTGGTAGGAATCCAGGGTGGCGGTGGTCACAGCGGCGTTGGCCACCGGTACCTGCCAGGGGCCGACCATCTGGTCGCGGGCCACCATGCCGGTTACCGAGCGGTCACCGATGGTGATCAGGAAGGTCTTCTCGGCCACGGCCGGCAGACGCAAGACACGACGGATGGCGTCTTGAACGCTGACACCGCTCATGTCCAGCGCAGGCGCCGCACACTCGGTGGACTTGACGTCACGGTGCATCTTCGGCGCTTTGCCCAGCAGCACGTCCATCGGCATGTCGATGGGGGTGTTGTCGAAGTGGCTATCTTCCAGGGTCAGGTGACGCTCTTCGGTGGCTTCACCGATCACCGCGTAGGGGGCGCGCTCACGCTGACAGATGGCATCGAAGGTAGCCAGGTTTTCCGGGGCCACCGCCATCACGTAACGCTCCTGCGATTCGTTACACCACAGCTCCAGCGGGCTCATGCCCGGCTCGTCGGACAGCACGTCGCGCAGCTGGAAACGGCCGCCACGGCCACCGTCATCCACCAGCTCCGGCATGGCGTTGGACAGACCGCCGGCACCCACGTCGTGGATAAAGGCGATGGGGTTGTCATCGCCCATCTGCCAGCAGCGATCGATCACCTCCTGACAGCGACGCTCGATCTCCGGGTTGTCCCGCTGTACCGAGGCGAAGTCCAGATCCTCAGAGGATTGACCGGAGGCCACGGAGGAGGCTGCGCCGCCACCCAGGCCGATGTTCATCGCCGGGCCGCCCAGTACGATCAGCTTGGCGCCGACCGGGATTTCACCTTTCTGCACGTGGTCTTCGCGGATGTTACCGAAGCCACCGGCCAGCATGATCGGCTTGTGGTAGCCACGCACCTCAGAGCCGTTAAAGCTTTGTACTTCCTGCTCGTAGGTACGGAAGTAGCCGTTCAGAGCCGGACGACCGAACTCGTTGTTGAACGCGGCGCCGCCCAGAGGGCCTTCCACCATGATATCCAGCGGGGTAACGATGCGATCCGGCTTGCCGTACTCCTTCTCCCAGGGCTGCTCGAAGCCAGGGATCTTCAGGTTGGAGACGGTGAAACCGGTCAGGCCGGCCTTGGGCTTGGAGCCACGGCCGGTGGCACCCTCATCGCGGATCTCACCGCCGGAGCCGGTGGCGGCACCCGGGTAGGGGGAGATGGCGGTGGGGTGGTTGTGGGTTTCCACCTTCATCAGGATGTGTACCGGCTCCTGGTGGTAGCGGTAGGTGCCATCCTGATCGGGGAAGAAGCGGCCGCCTTCGGAGCCAGTCATCACTGCCGCGTTGTCTTTGTACGCGGACAGGGTCTCTTCCGGGGTCACCTCAAAGGTGTTCTTGATCATCTTGAACAGCGACTTGGGCTGCTGCTCGCCGTCGATGGTCCAATCAGCGTTGAAGATCTTGTGACGACAGTGCTCGGAGTTCGCCTGGGCGAACATGTACAGCTCGATGTCGTTCGGGTTGCGACCCAACTTGGTGAAGTTCTCCACCAGGTAATCGATCTCGTCTTCCGCCAGGGCCAGGCCCAGCTTAACGTTGGCCTGGGCCAGGGCGTCACGACCGCCACCGAGGATGTCCACACTGGTGAACGGCTTGGGCTCGGAGGCCTCAAACAGCACCTTGGCATCGTCGAAGGTGGGCAGAACCGCCTCCACCATGCGATCGTGGATCAGACCCAGCAGCACCTTCTGCTGCTCCTCGCTCAGCTCGCCATCCAGCTTGATGTACCAAGCCAGGCCGCGCTCCAGCCGGATCACCTCGTTCAGACCACAGTTGTGGGCGATGTCGGTGGCCTTGGAGGCCCAGGGGGAGATGGTGCCAGGACGCGGAACCACCAGCAGCAGCTTGCCTTCCGGTGCGTGCTCTTCCATACGCGGACCGTAGGTCAGGATCTTGGCCAGTTGATCAGCGTGTTGCTCGGAAAGGGGCGCGGAGAGGTGGGCGAAATGGTAGTGTTCAGCGTAGAGGTCGGAGACGGGCAGGTTGGCGTCACGGCAAGCTTCTAGTAGCTTAGTAACCCGAAACGCGGACAATGCCGGCGCGCCGCGAAGGATCTCAATCACGTCGATTCACCTTGTTCAGTTGGATGCAGGGTTTTTGTATTCAGCCGTTGCCACGCCCAAGCCGTTTCGGCCCGGTCCGGCACGACCGTTTTTTAAGGTGGCGGTATTATAGGGAAAAGCAGGATGCAACGCACCCTTGTTAAAGGGGGAGTTGAGGGAGGATCAGGATGATCTTGGCCACAACACGAAGAATATTCCGTCGTCTGTGCCGCAGCATGCGCGCACCGCTGCTGCTGTGCCTGCCCCTGACCGGCTGCCTTGAGTTTGTTGAGCCGCCCCAAGCCACCACCCCGAGCCTGCCAAACCCACTGCTGATCGGCACCCTCACCGGCCCTACTACCTACCAAAGCCGAGGCCAGGGCCCGGAAGGGTTCGACTACGAGGTGGCGATGCAGTTTGGCCAGTATCTCGGGGTGGAAACCGCGGTAGTGCCCTACTCCGACCTGGCCGCCCTGTTTGAGGCGATGGAGAGCGGTGAGATCCACCTGATGGCCGCGGGATTGAACCGCACCCCGGAGCGGGCCCAGCGCTGGCACTTTGGCCCGCCGCTCTACCAGGTGGAGACCCAGCTGATCTACCGGGTGGGCCAGCGTCGCCCCAAGGATCTGGCCAGCCTCGATGGCACCTTGCGGGTAGTGAAGGGCTCCAGTCGCACCGAACTGCTGCGTCGGGCCCAGCAAACCCTGCCCAACCTGCAGTGGCAGGAGACCGACGAGTTCGACGACGCCGAGCTGCTGGCCCAGGTGGCCGAGGGCAGCCTGGATTACACCCTGGTGGATAACCGGGTGCTGGCGCTGTACCAGCGACGTCATCCGGAGCTGCGTACTGCCTTCAACCTGGGTCAGCCCTTGCCGGTGGCCTGGGCCCTGCCCCATCGCAACGACGGTTTGCTGCTCAGTGCCCTGCTGGAGTTCTGGGACAGCGAGCTGACCGGCGGTCGGCTGGCGCGGCTGGAGGAGAAATACTTTGGCCACGTCGAGCGGTTTGATTACGTCGATACCCGGGCCTTCATTCGTGCGGTAGAGAAAACCCTGCCGCGCTACCAGCAGCTGTTCCAGCGCCACGCCGGGGAGCTGGACTGGCGCAAACTGGCGGCGGTGAGCTACCAGGAGTCTCACTGGGATCCGCTGGCCCGCTCCCCCACCGGGGTACGGGGGATGATGATGCTGACCGAGTCCACTGCCCGGCGGATGGGGATCCGCAACCGGCTGGATGCCGAGCAGAGCATCCAGGGCGGCAGCGGCTACCTGCAGCAGCTGATCACCCGCCTGCCCCCTAATATCCCGGAGGATGAAGCGATCTGGTTTGCCCTGGCGGCCTACAACATCGGTTTAGGCCACCTGGAGGACGCCCGGGTGATCACCCAGCGCCATGGCTTCGACCCCAACAGCTGGCGCGACGTGAAGAAACATCTGCCGCTGCTGCGCCAACGTAAGCACTACGAGCGGACCAAGTACGGCTTCGCCCGGGGGGATGAGGCGGCACACTACGTCGAGAACATTCGCCGTTACTACGACACCCTGTTGTGGATCGACAGCCAGACGGTGGCGGAGCACAGTGAGGGCGATCCCGAACAGGACAATCGGTTTTAGTCCAACCTCGCACAAGTCGCCTTGTATGCTGGCAGGATCACCTTTTCTTTATCGTTTAATCAGGGGGTTGCGCTTGACAGTGTGATGCCCAGTGGCAAGGATAAGGGAACGATAAGGAGGCGGGGGTCATCTTGTTGTCACATCGAGGACACGAGACCGTCATCCAAGATCCGCACTCTCGTTTGAGAGCACTTTTAACAACCAACCAAGGAGGTTAGCCATGGCACGAGCCAATCGACGCCGCAAAGCGCTGCATAGCCTCAGCGAACGCCGCCGGATGTGCCGTAAGCGCACCCATATGCGTGTCGTTCACCGCAGCAAGATGTTCACTCAGCTGATTCAGGCTGAGGAACTGGTGTCTTCCGACGCCGCCCTCTGAGCCTGTTTCAAGGCTTTCTTCTCAGCCCTGCGACGACGGAAAAAGGCACTTAGCTGTTCCGCGCAGGGCTCAGACAACACCCCTCCCACCACCTCAGGCTGATGATTCAAGGCCGGATGATCCAGCAGGTTCATCACGCTGCCGGCTGCGCCGGTTTTCGGGTCGTAGGCCCCAAACACCACGGTGCCGATGCGGGCATGCACCAGTGCCCCGGCGCACATGGGGCAAGGCTCCAGGGTGACGTACAGGGTGGTATCCAGCATCCGGTAGTTAGCCAGCTTAGGGCCAGCCTGACGCAGACACTGCATCTCTGCATGGGCTGAAGGGTCGTGATCGCAGATAGAGCGGTTATAGCCCTCCGCCAGCACCTCATCACCGCGCACCAACACCGCGCCCACCGGAACCTCGCCCAGTGCTTCGGCCTTGGCCGCCAGGGTCATGGCGTGCCGCATCCACTTCTCATGCTGTTCCAACTGTCACCCCGTGGTCATCGTTGCTGTTGCTAATGACAAAACCGCGCCATTGTAGCGGCCTGTGAGCCAATTGCCAGCCCACTACTGGGCCAGCCACTCCCGGTGCAGCTGGTCGCTGTCGCCCAGGTAATCCAGCAACCAGTTGAGCAGGGCATTGTCGCCATCCTCCTTGCGCCAGGCCAGGCAGCAGGGGCTGGGCCGCAGGCCCTGGTCAAAACGACGCTCCACCAGCCGGCCCCCAGCCAGCAGCGGACGGGCCAGGTGGCGGGGCATGTAGCCGATCCCCAGTCCATCCAGCAGACAGGCGCTGGCATTCTTCCAGTCTGGCACCAGGATCCGCCGCTGGTTATCCAGCAGCCAGCTGGTGCGCTTGGGCAGGGTGCGGGCGGTATCCTCCAGGCCAATCACCGGGTAGCGGGCCAACTCAGCCTCGGTCAGTTCAGTCAACGCCGTTACCGGATGCGCCGGCGCCATCACCAAGGCCCAATCCAGACTGCCCATCTCCCGCAGGCCAAAGTCGCCCCCCACCGGGATAGCGGTGGTGGCGCCAATGGCGATGTCGGCCCGGCCATCCGACAGGGCATCCCAGACGCCGTTAAACACCTCCATGGAGATCACCAATTCGGCATCATCGAAGGCGGTGTAGAAGTCGTGCACCAGGGCAGTGACCCGGTCCGCCTTAACGATATTGTCCAGCGCCAGGTTGAGGCTGCGCTGCCAGCCATTGGCCACCCGTTGGGTATGGCGGCGCACCTGCTCCAGCTCCCGCAGCCACTGCCGTACCTGGGTTAGGAAGTGCTCACCGGCGGGGGTCAGCACCACCTGGCGGGCCTGACGCTCGAACAGCACCACCCCCAGCTCCTGCTCCACCTGGCGCACGCCGTAACTGATGGCAGAGGGAACCTTATGCAGCTGCGCTGCCGCCGCGCTGAAGCTGCCCAGGCGGGCAACGGTGTCGAGCATCACCAGGGTTGATTGAGCAAACATGTTAGCTTTCAAATTTTTTGATAGGTTGAGCCAAAATATAGCGTTTAACAGCCAGCTTTTCAGCCTTTAGACTCTGCCAGCGTTTTGAAATCAGCCCAATGGGCCTGACAAAAGAGTTCACACCATGAAAGTATCCAAACTGGAGCTGGTCTACCTGGCTGGCCTGTCCATGCTCGGCTTTATCGCCACCGACATGTACCTGCCGGTATTCAAAGAGATGGAAGCCTTCTACCAGACCGGGCCGGAATCCATCGCCCTGTCACTGTCGCTGTTCCTGGCGGGCCTGGCCGGTGGTCAGCTGCTGTGGGGCATGGCTTCCGACCGCTTCGGCCGCCGCAACACCCTGCTGGCCGGCCTGGTGATCTACACCCTGGCCTCCGCCGCCCTGGCCTTCAGCACCGAGATCTGGCAGCTGCTGACCCTGCGCTTTGTTCAGGCCATCGGCGTCTGTGCCCCGGCAGTGATCTGGCAGGCGATGGTGATCGATCGCTACCCCGGTGAAAAGGGCCAGCAGATCTTTGCCACCATCATGCCGCTGGTAGCACTGTCTCCGGCGCTGGCACCCCAGCTGGGCGTTGGCCTGTCGCTGATGCTGGGCTGGCAAAGTATCTTTGTTGCCCTGACCGTACTGGGCCTGGCCCTGGTGGCCATGACCCTGCGTTTCCCCAACCAGGTACCGGCCCGCTCCGGCCGCTCAGTGTGGGGCGATGTCCGTGCCCTGCTGGGCTCCCGGGTGTTCATCGGCAATGTCACCATCTTTGGTGCCGCCTCCGCCGCCTTCTTCGCCTACCTCACCGGCATGCCGGAGATCATGGCGAGCATGGGCTACGACGCCAAGGCGATCGGCCTCTCCTTCGTGCCCCAGACCATCGCCTTCATGCTGGGCGGCTACCTGGGCAAACGCAGTGTCGCCCGCTGGGGTGACAGCAAGGTACTCAAGGGCCTGCTGGCGCTGTTCGCCGTAACCGCCGCCACCCTGACCCTGGTGGCTCAACTGCCGCTGACCCAGATCTGGGCGCTGCTGCTGCCATTCTGCTTCCTGGCCGTGGCCAACGGTGCGATCTACCCCATCGTGGTCAACCGTGCCCTGTCCAGCGCACCGGAGTGTGCCGCTACCGCGGCGGGCCTGCAGAACAGCCTGCAGATCGCCATCAGCTTTGGCGCCAGCGCCATCGTTGCCGCCCAGGCCAGTCGTGCCCTGCCGATCACCGGCCTGGTGATTGGCGCCGCCGCCGCCCTGGTGCTGGCCGGCTACGCCCTGTCCCGCTCCGGCAACGGCTCAATGGCCGCGGCCAGCCAAAGCGCGGCCTAAGCGCGTCCGCTCAACCCACAGCAAAACGCCATCGGCTCTCACCGATGGCGTTTTTGTTGGCCTGGGGAAAATCGTTATCAGAAACGGTAATCCAGGGCGATGCCCACCCGCTGGCTGTCTTCCACGGTCAGGCCACGCTCTTCGTAGTCCATATCCAGGTATTGGTAGCGCAACTCGGCACTCCAGTTGTCGGTAAAGCGGTACTGCATCCCCGCCTGGCCACCCCAGGTGAAGTCGTTGCTGTTCTTACCCTGCAGCTTGTTGCCAACGCCGCCCATGGACACCCCAGCAAACGCCTGCAGACGGCCATCGTGGGTCAGCGGGATCAGGTAGTCATAAGAGGCCAGGAACAGGTGCTGCTCGTGCTTGTAGCGACTATCGTCCCGATCAAACTTGTCCTCTTTGTAGGAGTAGCTGCCCATCAGGCGGTGATGGTCATTGAGTACCGCGCCCAGACGCAACTCGTAATAGAGATCGTCGCTGTCTTTGCGGATGTCCCCTTTGATGGTGTCCTGCTGATAGCCGATGCCACCACCGACAAAGTAATCCACGTCCATGGCAGCGGCGGGCAGGCTAATCAGGCCGGTTACGAGCACAGCAGTTAGGGTCTTTTTCATCATCATCTCCTATACATCAGTAAGTTACAGCTTCACCTTACGACGCACTTGCTGAACGTTTTCTGTACTAATCCGGCCGGTTTAGAGTGCTGACTCCAGGGTTCAGACTCGGTTGAGATTGGGTTTGGAACGAATTCAGTTATCCAGAAAGGCCGGCCTTTTAGGCAGAGATTTCCGAGCTATCCACCGCTTTATGCCCCTGCCCTGCTGTTGGTGATCGAAGGATTGACCGAGGTAGAGCGATTGATCTACCATCCACGTAGAACGAACACTCTACCACCCCCAGATGCAGCAGGAATCCCTATGACCGAGTCACCGGTACCCTCCACCAAAGTGGCGATCGCCGCCCGGTTGGAGCAGGCCTTCAGTGAGCAGGGCTTTGCCGAGCCCGGTGTGGCCCAGCTGAAAACCATCAGCCAGGTCAGCCTGCGTACCCTCTATAAGCACTACCCTTCCAAGGAAGCGATGGTGATTGGTGCGCTGGAGCACCGCCATCAACGCTACAGCACCCTGTTGCAGGGCACCGAGTCGATGACACCCAGTGAGGCGGTGAATGCGCTGTTTGATCGGCTGGCGGATTGGATGCGTGATGAGGCGCCCCACGGCTGCCTCTCGGTCAACGCCCTGGCAGCCTTTCCCGACAGCGCAGCAATACGAGACGCCGTCAATGGCCACAAGCAGGCGGTTCGTCAGCAGTTGGGACGATTGAGCGGACGACCCGATCTGGCCACCGCCTTGTTCTTGTTGCACGAAGGGGCCTCCAGCAGTTGGCCCCTATTGGCCGATGCCGCCATTGACGCCGCTCGCCAATCCGCACTCACCCTGATTTTGGAAACCCAAGCATGAGCCAAGACAAAACCCAAGCGACCCCTACCCTGCCAGCGCGAATGAGCGGGGTGGTGCTCACCGGTCACGGCGGCCCCGAGGTGCTGGTGCACCGCAACGACCTGCCCACCCCCCAGGCCGGCCCCGGCGAGGTGGTGATCAAGGTGGCAGCGGCGGCGGTGAACAACACCGACATCAACACCCGCCTGGCCTGGTACTCCAAGTCCGACGGCGACAGTGCCGATGCCAGTTGGAGTGGTGAGGCACTGACCTTTCCCCGTATCCAGGGGGCCGACGTTTGCGGCACCATCGTCGCAGTGGGTGATGGAGTCGACCCGGCCCGCCTGGGCCAACGGGTACTGGTGGAGCCCTGCCTGCAAGAGGTGGCCGGCCAGGCCCTGGCCACCCCCTGGTACTTCGGCTCCGAGTGCGATGGCGGCTTTGCCGAATACACCAAGGTCGCGGCCCGTCACGCCCACGGCATTGACAGCGCCCTCACTGACGTGGAGCTGGCCTCCTTCCCCTGCTCCTACTCCACCGCAGAGAACATGCTGACCAAGGCTCAGGTTGGTGCCGAAGATATCGTGCTGGTCACCGGTGCCTCCGGCGGGGTGGGTTCTGCCGCCGTGCAGCTGGCCAAGGCCCGGGGAGCACAAGTGATCGCCGTCACCAGCCCCAGTAAAGCGGCCGAGCTCAAGGCCCTGGGCGCCAGCCAGACCTTGGGACGAGACGACGACCTGGTGGCCACCCTGGGCCATAACAGCGTCACCGTGGTGATCGATCTGGTGGCGGGACCGGCCTGGCCGAAACTGCTGGAGGTGCTCAAGCCCCAGGGCCGCTACGCAGTCGCTGGCGCCATCGCCGGCCCGATAGTGGAGCTGGACGTGCGTACCCTCTACCTGAAGGACTTAAGCTTCTTCGGCTGCACCGTGCTGCAGCCCGAGGTGTTTGCCAACCTGGTGGGTCGCATTGAGCGCGGCGAGATCCGCCCGTTGGTGGCGGACACCCTGCCGCTGACGCAGATCGCCGAGGCACAGGAGCGGTTCCAGCAGAAACGCCACACCGGCAAGATCGTGCTCGAGGTCGCGCGCTAAGCTGGCCTGTCACGACCAGTTGCAGGGCTCAGCGGCCAATCACCGCTGAGCCTTTTTCTACGCCCGCCATTATTCCAGGTCACAAAACAGCGGTGTTGCCACAGGGTGTCGCAAAATGACCGCCCAATCCCCCTTAGCTCCTACCTATACTGCCGCCGCACCAAGGTAGGAGATGAGAGTGAAACTGACCAGCATGTTTTTCGCAGCTGCCATGCTGCCCGCCACTTTGTGGGCAGCCCCTGCACCCAGCCAGCAATGTCCAGACAAGGGAGCCTATGTTCAGGTGCTGGGGGCCGGGGGACCGGAGCTGACCACCGGCCTGGCTTCCACCAGCTACCTGATTTGGCAGGATGGTAAGGCTCGAGTGCTGATCGACGCCGGCGCCGGTACCGCGATGAACTTCAAGCAAGCAGGGGCGCAGATGGCCGATCTGGACGCCATCCTGATCTCCCACATGCACGTTGACCACGTCGCCGATCTCATCAGCCTGCTCAAGGCCAGTTACTTTGACGGCCGTGAGGTGCCATTGCCCATCTATGGACCAACCGGCAACCAGCTCACCCCAGGGATGACGGACTACATGCAGCGCCTGCTGGGTTTGGAAGGACTTTATCCCTATCTCAACAACTTCCTCGCCGAGGCACCGGATCCCAGCTTTAGCAAGGCCAGCTATCGCTGGGTGCCACGGGACATTCAGCCCAGTGAAACCCCGACAAGCTTTGCCTTGGGCGATCTGAGGTTTGCCAGCGCTGACGCCAAGCACGGTGGCGTCCCGGCCCTGGCCTGGTCCGTTACCCTGGAAGACAAAACCCTGTTTGTCACCGGCGACAGCAGCGGCCCGGGTTACCTCAAGGCGATGGCGGATGAGGCGGATATCATCATCGCCCACAATGCCCTACCGCAAAGCTACAGTGGCCCGGTGGAGCGCCTGCACATGAAGCCCGATGCCATCGCTACGATCGTCGGCCAATCTAAAGCCAGCACCCTGGTGCTCAGTCACTTTCTGGATCGCACCGCCACCTCGAGCGTTCAACAAGAGACTCAAGTCGTACTAGCGGCAAGCTTCAAAGACGAGATTGCCTTTGCCCAAGACTTCGATTGTTACCCGCTCTGACAACGAGGCAAAAGCAAGAAACGCCACCCCTTTGGGTGGCGTTTCTGTTCGCTGTCTTTCGTTGGCTCAGGGGCGCTTCTCCGCTACCACATCCCCCTCAACCACATAGGCTTCAGAGCCAAACAGGAACGGAATGTAGAAGGTTTCCCGCTTGATGGTGGCGTTCTCCAGCGCTACCCCATTGGGCACCGACTCAATGGTGTTGTCGATCGCCTCCTCCATGTTGGGGAAGCCGGTGGGGATAAAGCTGATGATGTAGGAGCGATCCTCGCCGGCCACCCGCTCCACTCGCTCGTATTTGTCTGGGGCATCCACATCGATGTTCTTGGTGGTGACGTAGGTGAGGTCCGCTACCCGGACTGAACAACCCGTGGCCAGCAGGGCCGCCAACAGGGCGGCAGCAATTGTGCGCATCACAATGTTCCTTGGTTAATGTGCTGATGAACTCCTGGCTTTGGCGCCAGGGCTGACCTTCATGGCCAGATGCTGGTCACTTTATTCATACACCATACGCTTTAAAAGGTTTGCTTAAGCCTGCCTCACCGGCAGTTCAGCTTTTGTTCAACCTATTGGTTAGGGGCAATAAAAACGCCGTGACAAGCACGGCGTTTTGCAGTCGAAAGGGGGGTGGATTGATTCAGTCTTCCCACTCCAGCGACATATCGCCGGTGACCGTGGAGGAGCACGCCAGGAAGTAGCCCTGCTCTATCTCCTCCTCGCTCAGCCCCATGGTGGAGCTGGTCTGCAGCTTGTCCTTCTCACCCTGGCACTTGCAAGAGCCGCACACCCCGGTACGGCAGGCCGCCAGGATCGGGATACCGCCGGCTTCCAGGCTGTCCAGCACCGTCTGACCCGGTAGGATCGGCAACTCGATGCCATCCACTGCCAGGGTGTGACCGCTGCTGGTGTCAGCTGAGTCCAGCGCTGAGGTCTGGGTATGGAACGCCTCGCAGTGCACCCGCTCGGCCCCCAGGGACCGGGTCATCGCCTCAGCATCGCTCATGTAGCCTTCCGGGCCACAGATCATCACACTGCGTGCCGCCACGTCGGTCACCAACTGGGCCAGCTGTTCACCATCCAGACGCCCCTGCTCAGCGCTGAAGCGCCAGTGCAGCTGGAATTTGGGGTAACGCTGGGCCAGGAACTCCAGCTCCCGGGCAAACAATCGATGGCTGGCATCGCGGACGCTGAACAGCAGCACGACGTCCGCCTCCGGCTCCCGCTGCAGCCGATCCCGCAACATCGAGAACAGTGGCGTGATGCCACAGCCGGCGGCCATCAGCAACCAGGGGCCAGAACCAGCCTGAGTGCTGGTAAAGTGGCCCGCCGGCGGCAAAGCCTCCAGTTGATCGCCCTGCTTGAGGTGGTCGAGCAGATGGTTGGAGACCCGACCGCCGGGCACCCGCTTGATCGCCATCTGCAGGCGCGACTCGCCGGGGACCGAGCTGAGGCTGTAGGCCCGCACTGAGGTGCGCCCCCCGATGGGCACCTTCAAGGAGACAAACTGGCCCGGCTCGAACGATACCGGGGTGTCGGCCATAAAGGTAAAGCGGGTCACATCGGCGGTTTCAGCGGCGACCCCTACGCAGGTGAGTTGCATCGACACACTCCTTCCGTCATGTCAGCGGGAAAAAAAGCCCCGCAGTCTCTGCGGGGCAAGGGTGGCGTCCTAGCCGGACTCAAGCGGCGAGCATGTCTGCCAGGTCCTGCTCAACGGTGGTGATCAGGCGCAGACCAAACTGTTCATTCAGAGCAGCTACCAGGTTGTCGGTGAGGAAGGCCGGTGCAGTGGGTCCAACCCGGATGTCCTTGATCCCCAGTGCCAGCAGGGTCAGCAGAATGGCGATCGCCTTCTGCTCAAACCAGGACAGCACCAGCGACAGCGGCAGCTCGTTGACACCGCAGTCAAACGCCTCAGACAGCGCCAGGGCCAGCTGAATGGCGGAGTAGGCGTCGTTGCATTGGCCTACATCGAGGAAGCGCGGCACCCCGTTGATGTCGCCAAACTCCAGGTCGTTGAACTTAAACTTGCCGCAGGCCAGGGTCAGGATCAGGGTGTCCTTCGGCGCCTGGGCAGCGAACTGGGTGTAGTAGTTACGCTCGGCCTTATCGCCGTCGCAGCCGCCCAGCAGGAAGAAGTGCTGGATGTTGCCGGCCTTGACCTGGTCGATCACCGCCGGGGCAGCTTCCATCAGGGCGTTGCGGGCGAAGCCGGTGGTGGTGTAGTGCGGGATCTCGTCGTAGCGGAAGCCCTCGCAGGCCTGGGCGGTGGCGATCACCGCACTGAAGTCGTCGCCTTCCAGGTGGGTGACGCCGGGCCAGCCCACGATGGAGCGGGTGAACAGGCGATCGCCATAGCCTTCAATACCGCGACCCGGGTTGGGATCGATGAGACAGTTGGAGGTCATCACAATGGCACCGGGGAAGGCGGCAAACTCCTTCTGCTGGTTTTGCCAGGCGGTGCCGTAGTTGCCCACCAGGTGGGGGTACTTGTGGCCCAGCTCCGGGTAGGCGTGGGCCGGCAGCATCTCACCATGGGTATAAACGTTGATGCCGGTGCCCTGGGTCTGCTCCAGCAGGTGTTGCAGGTCAATCAGGTCGTGGCCAGACACCAGGATCGCCTTGCCCGCCACCGGCTTCATGTTGACCTTAACCGGCTTGGGATGACCAAAGCGCTGGGTCTCGCCGCTGTCCAGCAGCTCCATCACGCCAAAGTTGAGCATGCCGATATCCATGGAGAGCTTGAGCAGCTCGCCCATATCACTGGGGTCTTCCCCCAGGCGCGCCATGATGCGGTGCAGTTCGCCGTAGAGCTCATCACTTTGCTGACCCAGTACCCGGGCATGCTCCAGGTAGGCTGCCACCCCCTTGAGGCCATACAGGCACAGCAGGCGCAGACCAACGATGTCCTCACCGACTTCGGCCAGGCCACGGTTCACCAGGGTCTCCGGCGCCCGGGCCAGCATCTCGGCCTTATCCACGGTCAGGGCAAACTGGGCGGCACCCACCGGCTCCACCGGGCTCACGCCCTTCTCCTCACAGGCCTGCAGATAGGCGGCCTTGAGACGATTGCGCAGGGCCATGGCCCGCTCGGTGTAAGCCACCAGTCGGTCGGCGTCGAAGTTGACGTTGGTCAGGGTGGAGAAGAAGGCCTGGGGTAGGTAAGTATCCACTTCGCCATCGACGATGCCGTGCTGGCGGGCCAGATGGGCGTAGGCGCTCACCCCCTGCAGCAGGTAGACCAGCACATCTTGCAGATCGGAGATCTCGGCGGTCTTGCCACACATACCGGTGCTGTAGGCACAGCCCTTGGCGACGGGGGTTTGGATGGTTTGCTCACACTGCACACAAAACATGGCTCAATCCTTAAAGTTGCATTTAATGTTCATGTTTTGATGGCAGCATACGATCCTCGCCTGCCCTTTTCATGCATTTATTTTGCAACTTATGATTTCATTGATCCGGATCACAAGATAAGCCGCCAGGGTGACCAGGGATTCGCAAATGGGGTATGGAAACCGTGATGGCGCTTTGCAAACCCAATGGCATGCAGGCACAAAAAAAGCGCCCCGTAGGGCGCTTAATCATTCAGACATCGCTGCTTAGTGGCTCTTTGCCTTCGGCTTGGAGGCGCGATCCAGCAGGGTCAGGATGTTGTTGTAGGGGATACCGGAGTAGGTGGTCAGGCCCACCTCACAGGTCGCAGACACGGAGTAACCGCTGGTGCAACCCTGGTCCTTGGTTTCCTCTTTCAGGTGACGCAGAGCGTGCTCGTTCAGCTCCGGGTGGTTCATGCCCCGGTTACCGGCCATGCCACAGCAGCCAACCTTCTCAGGTACCACGACTTCGTTGGCACACAGCTCGGCGATGCCGACCAGATCACCGACGATACCCAGCTTACGACAGGTACAGGTCGGGTGAACGGCGATCTTGTCTTCGATCTTGCTGATCTCCAGCTTGTCCACCAGGTACTGCATGGCGAACTCTTCCGGACCGAGGATGTTCAGACGCTTATCGCCCTTGCGCTGTACCCGCTCCATACAGGTGGTGGTCTCCACCACGATGGGGTATTCACCGTTATTGGACACCTCCAGCAGCCACGCACACAGCTCGTCGGTCTTGGCGTCAGCCTGGTCGTTGTGACCATTGGACTCCCACGGCTGACCACAGCACAGACCCTTGGGCTTGTGACCGCTCACCATCTCCACCCCGGCTTTCTCAAACAGGGACTTCACTGCGACCGGCGCGGACGGCTGGTCCTTAGCCTTCGGCGAGTTACCGAACATGCTGTGAACACAGGCCGGGAAGTACACCACCTTGGTGTCACCCTCGGTGCGCAGCTCCGGCAGCGCCTTGGCGCGGCTCGGCATGCCTTCGCTCCACTGCGGCACCGGCATACCCAGCGGCAGTTTACGGGCAACCTTGGTCACCGCAGTCAGGCCTTTGTCGCCAATCACCGCACGGGCCACATCGGTCGCGCCCAGGGCAAAGCGTGCCACCGGCTCCAGGGTGCCGAACTTCTCGGCGGTGAACTTGGCCAGCTTCTTCTCGCCGTCGGTGGCGATCTCGGCACGTACCGCTTTCACGTACTTACCGGTGTCGATACCCATCGGACAGCCGCTCTGACACAGGCCATCACCGGCACAGGTCTCCAATGCGAAGTAGGGGTACTGCTTCTTCAGATCCGCCAGTACTTCCGGCTCCTGGCCGGTGGTTTCCAGGGTCTTCATCACCCGGGCAACGGCGGTGCGCTGACGCGGAGACAGGGTCAGACCGTGGGCCACACAGTGCTGCTCACAGAAGCCACACTCGATGCACTTGTCGACGATGTCGTGGATCTTCGGCAGCGGCTTGAAGCCTTCCGCGTGACAGTTCGGGTCGTCGTTGATGATCACGCCCGGGTTGAGGATCCCGGCCGGGTCCATCACCTGCTTGACGCGGTTCATCAGGGCGTAGATCTCGCTGCCCCACTCCTTCTCAACGAAGGAGGCCATACCGAAGCCGGTACCGTGCTCCGCCTTGAGGGAGCCGTCGTACTTCACCGCCACCAGCTCCACCATCTCCTGCATGAAGCGGTCGAAGCGATCGATCTCTTCCTGGGTGCCGAAGTTCTGGGAGAAGATAACGTGGTAGTTGCCTTCCAGCGCGTGGCCGTAGATCACCGCGTCGCTGTAGCCGTGGGCGAAGGAGAGCGCCTGCAGATCCAGGGTCGCCTGGGGCAGTACCTCGATGGGGAAGGCCACGTCCTCGATCACGCAGGAGGTGCCCGCCGGACGCATGGAACCAGCCAGCGGGAAGACCGCCTTACGGATCGCCCACATGTTGGTGATCTCAGCGGTGTCCTGGGTGAACTCCACCTCACGGTAGAGGCCGTGCTTAGCCATGATGCCGCTCATCTTGGCGATGTTGGCCTCAACCTGCTCCTGGCTCATGCCGAAGGTTTCGAACAGTACCGCGGTGACGTCCTTATGGATGTCCGCCAGGAACTCCGGGGTCTGGTACTTGGAAGCCGCAACGGCCTTCAGGGCGAAGTTGTCCAGCAGCTCAGCGGCGTTGGTCTCGTCAAAGGCGTCCTGACGCAGTTCAACGATCGCCTCACAGGCGCCCTTGAGGGAGTCGAAGTACACCATGGCGGAGGCGGAGTGGGTCGGCTTGACCACGCTCTTCATGGTTACCTCGGACAGGAAGCCCAGGGTACCCTCGGAGCCCACCATCAGGCGCAGCAGGATGTCGAACGGATCGCTGTAATCCACAAAGGAGTTCATGCCGAAGCCGGTCACGTTCTTGATGGAGTACTTGCGCTTGATGCGGGCCACCATGGCTTCGTCCGCCATGATGGTGTCACGGATCTCGGCCAGACCTTCCAGCACCTCGGGGCGCTTCATCGCAAACTGCTTACGGCTCTCTTCGCAGCCGGTATCCAGCACGGTGCCGTCGGCCAGGATGATGCGGGCAGAGTCGATCAGGCGGTAGGAGTTGTGGTGGGTACCACAGTTCATGCCGGAGGCGTTGTTAGCCACGATACCGCCGACCATGGCGGAGGTGATGGTGGCCGGGTCCGGGCCGAACTTCCAGCCCAGCGGGGCCAGGATCTGGTTGACCTTGGCGCCGATCACGCCAGGCTGCAGCTTGATGCGGGCACCGTCATCCAGCACTTCGTAGTCGGTCCAGTGCTGGCCGGCTACCATCAAAACGGAGTCGGACAGGGCCTGACCACACAGCGCGGTACCAGCGGCACGGAAGGTCACCGGGGTCTTGGCTTCGTGACACAGGGTCAGGGCGTTGGCCACTTCCGCTTCGTTCTCCGGGTGCAGTACCACCTGGGGGCGCTTCTGGTAGAAGGAGGCGTCGGTACCCCAAGCCACGCGGCGCAGGTTATCGGTGTAGACGCGGTCTTGGTGCAGGGCCAGGGACAGCTTGTCCGCCAGCACGGAAAGGTTTGCTTGCAACATAATTCAGTACTTCCTATGTCAAAACAGCAAAAGCCAGGGGCTCTCGCCCCCAGCTCAAAGTCTTACAAGTGGTGGTTTACAAACCGCCCCAGATAAAGGCGATGGTGCCTGCGACCATGGCGTAACCCAGCGCTACCGGCAGGGTCTTACGGATGATCTCAGACTCGCGGCCGGCCATGCCTACCACGGTGGCAGCCGCCACAACGTTCATCACACACATCATGTTACCGGCGTTAGCACCGATACCCTGCAGAGCCAGCGCCAGGGCGTGGTTCATGCCGATGTTGTCCGCTACGCCGTATTGCAGGCCGGAGAACATCATGTTGGAGAAGGTCGCGGAGCCGGACAGGAAGGCACCGAAGATCCCCACTACCGGCGCCATCCAGGCCCAAACGGCGCCCATGGAGTTGGCCAGCAGTTCCGCCAGCTGAGTCGGCATGGAAGCCAGGCCCAGGCTGTTTTCGCCGGAGTTGAGGAAGATCTTCACCATAGGTACGGACGCACCCAGGGAGATGATGGTCGGTACCATGGACTTGCAGGAGGTGGTGAAGCTGTTCTTAAAGGCTACCGGCTTCATCTTGAAGATGAAGAAACCCAGGATACAGACAGTCACGAAGAAGGCGCCCGGGGCGTACAGGGTTTGGAAACCCCAACCCAGGTTGGTACCCATGATGCCAGAACCGCCGATGTTGAAGCTCAGCAGGAAGGACTTCAGCGGCGCCACGGTACGGGACAGCACCAGCAGAGCGGCCATCACCAGGTAAGGGGCCCAGGCAGCCACTTGGGAGATCTCGTTCTTGGTGGCGGCAGCACCGACGGATTGCGGCTGGCCAGCAACCGGGGCTTCGGTCTTGACGTCGTCGCTCTGGGCGAAGTCATTCCAGGGCTGCGCCGGCAACAGGAAGCCTTTCTTGGCGGCCGGGATAACGATGGCCATGCCGATCAGGGCACCAATCACGGAGGGGAACTCCGGACCGGCGATGTAGTTGATGGCCCAGGCCGGGATGGTAAAGGCCAGACCTGCGAACAGAGCAAACTTCCAGATCGCCAGACCTTCAGCGAAGGACTTGTTGCGGCCGAAGAAGCCGGTCAGTACCGCCACCAGCACCAGCGGGATCAGCGAGCCGGTCACCAGGTCAATGGTGATCATGTGCAGGGCGATAAAGCGGGCGTAGTCAGCGAAGCTGCCACCGTGCTCGGCGATCTGGGCAGCGGCCATGGAGACACCGCCTTCCATCAGGCCTTGCTCCATACCGAACAGCACCGGCAGACCAATAGCACCGAAGGACACGGAGGTGGAGTCGGCGATCAGCGCTACCACAGCGGCGGCGATCGGCGGCACACCCAGCAGCACCAGCAGCGGCGCACCGATGGCGGCCGGAGTACCGAAGCCGGCAGAACCTTCAATGAAGGAGCCGAACAGCCAGCAGATGATGATCACCTGAACCCGGGCATCCGCACTGATGTTGGTGAAGCCGGCACGGATGGTGTCCATGGCGCCGGAGTTCTTCAGGGTATTCAGCAGGAAGATCGCACCAAAGATGATGCTCAGAGGGGTAATGGCAGAGTAGAAGCCTTCCACGATGGAAGCCATCAGGTAGGTGCCATCCATCTCCCAGACGAAGAGAGCGACCAGGCCGGTCAGAACAGCGGAGATGGGCATGGCACGGGAAGCTGGCATGCGCATCAGAACCAGGAACACCAGTACGGAAATAACCGGCGTCAAGGTGGCAAGAGTTTGAATAAATGTCACGGGCAGTACCTCAGGGTCATCCAAGACGTTGTCAAATATCCTAGTATGAATTTCGTTGCGCGCTCTGAATTATAGATTTGATATTAAGGCGCGCAGCCGTGGAATATTCTTTGCGAATAACAGAGACAAAACCGTGATCTACATCAATCGTGCCAACTTGTTATGGACTTTCAGCCGGTCCTGATACGCCTTGTCACACCCGGGGCAAAAGGTGGGACCACCATCACAAAACCCCTCGGTTAGCTGTCAAAGAAAAACAACTCGATCGGTTGAAAAAAGGCTGGCCCCTGAAAGAATAAATCACATAAAATCAATTACTTAAGTGACATTTGGCATACTCACTTCGAGCAATTCTTCGTCATAAATCGCTGTATCTTGCTTTAGTTCCAAAATGTGAAGTTGCGCAGGTAAAAAGCGAGGTCGGACTGAACACCTCAGAATGGCGGGATTTGCCGTAATAAAAGGGTCATTAAATTATCACTGGACCATTTTGTCCCAAGCCACCCTGCCAATTTGTCGCAAAAAGACAGGTAAATCCAGCCACTTGAACTAATTCTCATTTCCATGCGGCAATATTATGTAATTCAATTACAGAACCAGGGTCAATATGAAAGGATTTGATTAATTTAAGACTGAATCATCCACAAATATTTCCGGATATAAGCGGATAAACAATAGCCTATTAATTATCAGGTCATAAAAAAGGCACCCCGAGGGGTGCCTTTTTCAAAATTGCCATTGTTAGCCCAGCAGGAAAACCGTCATGGAGCTGGCACCGTGGGCACCGATCACCAGTGCCTGTTCGATGTCTGCGGTCTTCGACGGACCGGCGATAAACACGCCATGTTCGCCCCGGGCCATGTCGATGGCCGGCACCGCCTGATGCATGGTGGCAAAGATATCCCCCGCCTTGACCACCACCGCCAGGTGCTCGGTAATGTAGGGCGCGGCCCGGTGGCCCATGGCCCCCTGCTCGATAAACACCGCGCCATTTTCCGCTACGGCAAAATCGGCCCGGATCAGGGTGTGATCCACATTGCGCAAGGCATGGGGGCTATCATCCAGCGGGCGATTGCCGTTGAGCCCGTCCACCAGGCTCATCACCTGTTCACCGTTCTCCACCTTGGCGTCCAGGTAGGCCTGGATCGCGTCGGTGCTGGTGACGGGGATCAACTGACCGCCAACCTTCTCAACAGAGGCCGCCAGGAGTTCCGCCAGATCCCCCTCCAGTTCCGGCGCCAGGATCTCCGGCATCGGCTGGTTGGGCAGATTCAGTTCAGCCAGATTGGCCAGGATTGCTGCACGACTGGACATCAGATGTTCCCCCGGTGCTTGTTGAACCATTTTTCAAAGGAGCCGGTCTCCGGCGCCAGCGGCAGTTCCCGGTGTTCGGTCCAGGCACCGCCAAAGGGCTTCATCACCGAGCCCGGCAGGATCCGCAGGGCACCGCGGGCCATGCCCATGGAGCTGTTCAGACAACCTTCGCTGCCCATGAACTTGCCCACCAGCGGCATGTAGCGGCCCTTGCCATAGGGCAACTTGCCCTGCTTCGCATGGATCTTGCGCCAGTGATGGATGATCTGATCCAGCGGCACCTTGGTGGGGCACACCTTGGTGCAGGAGCCACACAGGGTGCAGGCCCAGGCCAGGGAGTTGGTTTCGTCGTCACCGGCGGACACGGCGATGCCGATGGGACCGGGGATCAGCGCGTTGTAGCTGTAGCCACTGGAGCGGCGGTACACCGGACAGGTGTTGAGACAGCCACCACAGCGGATGCACTTGTAGGCTTCCGCCAACAGCGGATCCTTGAACAGCTCGGTACGGCCGTTATCCACCATCACCACGTGCATCTCGCCGCCCTGTTTCGGGCCCTTGTAGATGCTGTTGTAGGTGGTGCTGGGCTGACCGGTGGCGTTACGCGCCAGGGTCCGGGTCAGCACGCCGACCGCATCCAGGTTGGGGACGATCTTATCGATGCCCATGCAGTGGATCTGCAGCTTGGGCAGGTTGGCGCCCATGTCGGCGTTGCCTTCGTTGGTGCACACCACCACCGAGCCTTCGCTGGCCACCGCCATGTTCACCCCGGTCAGGGCCGCGTCGGCGCTGAGGAAGTGATCGCGCAGGTGGTAACGAGCCTGCTTGGTCAGGTAGGTGGGGCAGGAGGCGCCCTTCTCGGAGCCGATCTTCTCGTGGAACAGCTCACCCACTTCCTCTTTCTTGAGGTGGATGGCGGGCACCACGATGTGGCTCGGCGGCTCCTGACGCAGCTGAATGATGCGCTCACCCAGGTCGGTGTCGATCACCTCGATCCCCTGCTTTTCCAGGTAGGGGTTAAGGTGACACTCCTCGGTCAGCATGGATTTGGACTTCACCAGCTTCTTAACCTGGTGCTTCTGCAGCAGGCCCAGCACGATCTCGTTGTGCTCCTTGGCATCCTTGGCCCAGTGCACCACGATGCCGTTCTTCTCACAGTTGGCTTCGAACTCTTCCAGGTACTTACCCAGGTTGGCCAGGGTGTGGTGCTTGATCTCGGAGCCGAGCTGCTTCACCCGCTCCCACTCGTCGCCGCCAATGCTGTCTGCAGCCTGGTCACGCTTGTGGCGCAGGTTCCACAACGCCTTGTCGTGCCAGTTCACCCGGTCTTCATCGCGGTTGAATTTGGCCGCCGCGCTGGCGTGGGTTTCCAGTTCTCCTAACAGTGCCATCGGTGTCTCTCCTTACAGCGCCATGTTGATCACTTCAGCAATGTGCAGGGTTTTCACCGGGTATTGCTGACGACGAATCACACCATCCAGGTGCATCATGCAGGAGGGATCAAAGCCCACCACGTAGTCGGCCCCGGTATCGGCGTGGGCCTGGGCCTTGTCTTTGCCCATCTTGCCGGACACGGCGCCCTCATCCAGGGCGAAGGTGCCGCCGAAACCGCAGCACTCATCACGGCGCGCCGGGTAGGTGATCTCAATGCCTTCGATGTGGGACAGCAGCGCCTCGACCTTGTTGTAGCTGTAGCCTTTGGTCTCTGAGGGGGTCGCCAGATCCAGCATGCGGATACCGTGACAGGACATCTGCAGGCTCACCTTGTGGGGGAACGGCTTGTTGAAGCGCTCCAGCCCCTCGACGTCATGGAGGAACTCGGTGAGCTCTTTGAGCTTGCCGATCACCGCCTGGGCTTCCGGGCTGTCGTCAAACTCATGGAAATTCTCTTTGGCCGCCACCAGGCAGGAAGCGGCGGGGCAGACGATGTAATCGCAATCGACCCCTTTAAAGGCATTGAGCAGCTTCAGGGTGGTTTTTTTGGCGTCTTCGAAGCAACCGGAGTTGGTCATGGGCTGACCACAACAGGTCTGGCCCTTAGGCAGCACTACCCGGTGACCCAGTTTCTCCAGCAACTCCACCGTGGCGATCCCCACATGGGGAACCATGTGGTTGACCAGACACGGTATGAAAAGCGCAACTTTCATATTGTTCATCCCTCTTAGGCGTAGGCCGGCACAGGATGAAGAAAGCCACCCAAGCCAACATTGACCGGGATCACGTTCGCTTCCGCCCAGAAATTGTTGTCACAGCGTTAACTTGACTCGGGTTTAGCTGGCCTTAAAGGGGCAAACCCACAAAAACCAACCAAAACTTAACAGGGGGTTAACCCCAGACTGGATTGGTCTGACCAAGAAATTGGGCTCAGATACAACTGGATACGAAAATTTCACAATATAGTGACATTCAGCAGGGGAGAGATTCGGCCGGATCCGTGACCAAGGTCACAATAGGGCAAAATCCAAAAAGAAAATTCTCCCAAAGAAAGCAAAAGCCGGAGGCCGCGCAGGGACAAAATGTCTAGGCCAGAATGCCAATGAATAACAATACCTATCACTATTGTTTCGTTTCTGTCGGTTTGGCCTTGCCTGGCTGAGGCATTTGCCGCAGGCTGAGATCGAGCAGTTTCACAACCCAGAGACTCAAAGGAAGGATTCGCTATGAAGATCGGGATGATCGCATTGCTGCTGTCACTGCTGGCTGGCTGTGCCCAGTTCAACAACAACCGGGGTGTGGAAGTGGGCTGGCAAGAGAACCTGGCCGATACCCTGGTCAAGGGCGAGAGCCATCGTCGTGATGTGCTGGCTTTGCTGGGTCCGCCGTCGCAGATGGTGGCACTGGGCGACGAGAGCGCCCTGTATTACCTGTTTGAAAAGGAGCGCGGCAACGCCCTGATCCTGGTGGTCTATAACCGGCTCGACCGCAACACCCGCTACGACCGGGCGGTGTTCTTCTTCGATGAGAACGACCTGCTCACCGACTATGCCACCGTGGTGCAGGATGAGAGCTGACCGCGCCGGGCTTCCCCTCCAGGCGGTGACGCCGAGGGTGCGACAGCTGGCCCTGATGTTGCTCGCTCTAACGCTGCTTAGCGGCTGCACTCTTAATCGCTACGAAATGGGCCAGGCATTGCCTGACACCCTGGCGACGGAGTCAGCCCAACCGCTGAGCCTCAGCCAGGTACTGAGCCAACTGGGGCCGCCACTGCGCCTGGCCAGCACTCAAAGCGGCTACGTCATGGCCTGGGAGCACTGGCGTATTCGCGAAGAGGCGGTAGGCCTTAGCCTGCGTGGCACCCCGCTGGACTTCCTTAACCTGGACTGGGGCCAGGCCAAGGTCCAGGGCAGCTTCCTGCTGCTGACCTTTGACCGTCAGCACCAACTCAGTGGCCAAAGCCTGTACCAGTGGGACAACACCGTCGGCGGCGGCCAGGCGGTGCAGCCCTTCTTCAGCTTTGTCCCCGTTGTCGACGTGGACGATCTGCTCTCCAGCCTGCCCCAGCACCAGTGGGGTGCCATGTCACTGGACCCACTGCCCACCACGCTGAACTACTACCAGCGGGTCGAAAACGGCCAGTTGGAACAGCGCGGCACCCCGAAGCGCCAGGGTCAGCGCACCCTGGAGATGCACTGAGTCCTATTCCACCGCCAGCGACGGGGTACTCCCCTCCCCTTGCTCAGCCCATAGGGTGTCGATCTGCACCTCGGCCAAGTTGGCTTCTGCCCGGTCAAAATAGGCCAGATGAAACAGCGCATCGCCTTCGTTCACCAATGGCAGGGTTTGCTGACCAATGACGATCCCCTCCCTGGGGGCCAGGATGTCACACTCCCCCTGACCCAGCGGTGCAGCGATACGGGCTAACACCTCGCCCTGGCTGACCCGCTGTCCAAGCTTGACCTGACTGCGCAGGATGCCGTTTTGCTCTGCCCGAACCCAACTGCTGCTGCGCGCCGTGGCGACCTCAGAGCGCACCCGAGTCGCTCGCCCCCGCAGCATGCCCAGATGACGCATCACCCGCAGGCACCCTCGCACCGCGGTGTTGATCGCCACCGGCTCAAACCGCAGCGCCTCGCCGCCCTCGTAGGTGATCACCGGGATCCCCTCTCCTTGCGCCAGGGCCCGCAGTGAGCCGTCCCGGGATTTGGCGTCGAGCATGACCGGCACACCAAAGGCCTCAGCCATAGCAGCGCTGGCTTCATCGTCCAGGTTGACCCGCAGCTGCGGTAGATTGGTTCGATGCACTGCGCCGGTGTGCAGATCGATGATATGGCTGCTGGTCTGCACCACCTGCTGGTAAAACTGGTGGGCCAGACGCGCGGCGATTGAGCCTTGCTCTGAGCCTGGGAAGCAGCGGTTCAGATCCCGTCGGTCCGGCAGGTAGCGACTCTTCTGGATGAAGCCGAACACGTTGACTACCGGCACCGCAATCAGGGTGCCGCGCAGTCGCGTCGCGTCTACCTGGGTCATCAGCCGACGAACCGCTTCGACCCCATTGAGCTCATCGCCATGAATGGCTGCACACACCAGCAACACCGGCCCGGCCAGGCGGCCATTGACCACCTCCACCGGGATACTCAGCGGCGCATGGGTATACAACTGCGCCACCTCCAGATCGATCAGCTGCCGACTGGCGGGCGCCACGTCGATGCCCGCCAGGGTAAAGGGAGTGTTTCGTTTAACCCTTGCCACGCGTTTTTGTCCTCTGTGGTTTTGCGTTCTTTTCGATGTACTCGATGATCATCCCCGCCACGTCCTTGCCGGTGGCGCGTTCGATCCCCTCCAGCCCCGGTGAGGAGTTCACCTCCATCACCAGCGGGCCACGTTCGGATCGCAGCAGATCCACCCCGGCCACCCGCAGGCCCATCGCCTTGGCGGCCTCCACCGCGGTCTTGCGCTCCTGCGGACTGATCCGCACCAGCGAGGCGCTGCCACCGCGGTGCAGGTTGGAGCGAAACTCCCCCTCGGCACCCTGGCGCTTCATTGCGGCGATCACCTTGTCGCCGATCACGAAGCAGCGGATGTCAGCCCCGCCCGCCTCCTTGATGAACTCCTGCACCATGATGTTGGCCTTGAGGCCAAGAAACGCCTCAATCACGCTCTCCGCCGCCTTGCGGGTCTCCGCCAGCACCACGCCAATGCCCTGGGTGCCCTCCAGCAGCTTGATCACCACCGGGGCGCCCCCAACCATGTCCAGCAAATCCTTGATGTCATCAGGCTTGCTGGCAAAGCCAGTGACCGGCATGCCGATCTGGCGGCGAGAGAGCAGCTGCAACGAACGCAGCTTGTCCCGCGAGCGGGTGATCGCCACCGATTCGTTGACCGGAAACACCCCCATCATCTCGAACTGACGCAGCACGGCGCAGCCGTAGAAGGTCACCGAGGCGCCAATGCGCGGAATGATGGCATCGAACCCCTCCAGGCTCTCCCCCTGGGTATGAATGGTGGGCTGGTCCGAGTTGATGTTCATGTAGCAGCGCAGCGCGTCGATCACCACCGCTTCATGACCCCGGGCTTCCGCCGCCTCGATCAGGCGACGGGTGGAGTAAAGCTTGCGGTTACGCGACAGGATCCCGATCTTCATCTTTCACTCCTTACCCAGTAGAAACGACGCCTCGGCGTCCACCATCAGATGGCCCTGCATCGCGGTACGGCCAATCAACATACGAAACTTCATGGTGTCGCGGTTGGTCACGGTCATCTCAATCGGCCAACGCGCACCGCCCATGGTCAGCTCGGTCAGGATCACCGGGCGCTGTTCAGCATGGCCGCCGGAATCGGTCACCTTGCGGTACTCCACAAGCGGCGCCTCACACACCAACACGGTCTGCTCGTCCCCCTGGTGGGGGTGGACATGCATCCGCAGCCAGGGCTTGTTGTCCCGCTCGAAGGGCTCGGTTTTAAAGGCGTGCAGACAGGAGGTACGTGCCCCGGTGTCCAGCTTTGCCTTGATGCGTTCGATGCCTAACTCAGGCAGCGCCACCCACTCACGCCACCCCACCCGCATACGCTCGGGGGATTGTTGCATTGCTCTGTTCCTCTTAATGACAGGCCAATGATTTGCGCGGGATTATGACAACGCGCACAACATTGCGATAACAATAGTTTTTTACCCTTTGGGTAAAAGTTTCAGATATCTCAGCCGAGCAAAAACCAGGTGCCCAGCCCCAAGAACGAGACAAACCCCACCACGTCGGTCACCGTGGTCAGGATCACCGAACCGGACAGGGCGGGATCGATCCGCACGCGGTCCAGCCAAACCGGGATCAGCACACCCGCCAGCGCCGCCACCGAGATATTGATAACGATCGCCAGGGCCATCACCACCCCGGTCATGCCACTGCCAAACCACAAGGTGGCGACCACCCCTATCACCACCGCCCAGGCCACCCCGTTGATCAACCCCACGCCCAGCTCCTTGCGGATCAGCGGCCAAAGGTTGCCTTGGGTGATCTGACCCATCGCCAATCCGCGGATCACCAGGGTCAGGGTCTGACTGCCGGCGATACCGCCCATGGAGGCAACGATGGGCATCAGCACCGCCAGTGCCACCACCTGCACCAGGGTGGCCTCGAAACGGCCAATCACCCAGGAGGCGAGCAAGGCGGTCATCAGGTTGATGCCCAGCCACACCGCACGACGCTGGGCACTGCGCTTGACCGAGGAGAACAGATCGGTCTCCTCGTCCAGTCCCACGGTGGCCATCAGGCGGGCCTCGTATTGCTCCCGGGTCAGTTCCAGCGCCAGGTTGAGGCTGATCCGTCCCTGCAGGCGCCCCTCAGGATCCACCACGGGCAAGGCGGTGAAACCACTGTGCTCTACCGCTTCGGTGGCATCGTTGATACTGCTGTGACTCAGCAAAGGGTTCACCGACTGCCACTCCTGGCTGTTAAGACGCAGATCGCCCGGGCAGGCAAGCAGTTGGGCCAGCGAAACCGCGCCGCGGTATAGGCCCTGCTTATCCACCAGGTAGGCGTGCTCACTGTAGTTAAATTGGGTGCGACCCAGTGCCCGGATGGCCTCACTGACCCGGGCATTGGCCGGCACCAGCACCAGGTCATGATTGAGATAACGGCCCAGCTCGTCCTCGCCATACTGGTTGGCTTGCTCGTACCAGTCGCGCTGACGAGAGGTCATCTGGGTCAGGGCTTCGTCCAACAGGGACTCAGGCAGATCGTCGGCCAGCTCAACCAGCGACTCCGCATCAACCCCCCGCAACAAGTGCTCCAGCTCGGGCGAAGAGAGCGTACGGAGGATGGCACCCCGGGCCTCCGCCCGCATCGCCACCAACACATCCACCTGCTGGGTGCGCTCAACCTGCTGCCAGCGCTCCAGGCGCTGGGCGATCGGCAGGGACTCCAGCAGCAGGGCCAGCTCGCCGGGCTCGATCTGCTCCTTGGCCTGCTCAAACAGGGCAAACTGGTTGTCTTGCTCGGCCTCGTTCAGCCGCTCCACCAGCTGACTGATCTCCTCCCGTGCCGATTCCAGCTCCGGTTGTTGTGCCATGGGATCGCCTCCTTGCCTGGCCTGTCCGCTCCCGCGCTTGTTTGAAGATAGTCGCCTATCGACAGCAACTTAAAGCAACTGCCCCAACATCCCCCCGGCCGCCACGACAGCAGGCCGGACTTTATCCTGTGGGCGTACGCGTTCTATTATGGAAATCCATCAGTTCGTTCGAGCCAAATCCATGGATGTAAAAGTCTTTCGAACCTTTCTGGCCGTCGCCAAACAGCGTCACTTTGGCCGCGCCGCCACCGATCTCTACATCACCCAGGCGGCGGTCAGTGCCCGCATCAAGCAGCTGGAGGGGTTCTTCGACGCCCCGCTGTTCGTGCGCGACCGCAACGCCATCAAGCTCACCTCCGCCGGCGAGCGGCTGGTGCCCTACGCCGAGGTGATGGTCAACACCTTGGAGCAGGCCAAGCTGGCCCTGGCGCTGGAGGGCAACAAGGCGGTTCAGCTCAGCATCGCCGGCACCCCCAACATCTGGGATGCCTACCTGCAACAGGGGCTGAGTCGCATCATCGAGGCCCTGCCGGAGTATGGCTTTAATGCCCAGGCCATCGGCCGTGAGCAGATCAACAACGCCCTGCTCGACCGTACCCTGGACCTGGGCCTGCTGTTTGACCCGATGAAATCCGACGATCTGGTCAGCCAGGAGGTGGCCACCCTCGACCTGATGCTGGTGGCCACCGCCCCCAGCACGGTGGCGGATGCCCTGGCCTCAGGCTACATCTACGTCGACTGGGGCACCCGCTTTGCCAGCGAGCACGGTCAGCGCCACCCGGGCACACCGGCGCCCTTCCTGCGCACCTCCACCGCCCGTATCGCCCTGGATTTGATCCTGGAGAAGGGCGGCGCCGCCTACCTGCCACTTTCACTGGTACAACCGCTGCTCGACTCGCGCCAGCTGTTCGCCGTCAGTGACGCCCAGCTGTGGCAGCGCCCGGTCTACCTCAGCTACCGCAAGGGCAGCTCCTCGGTGGATGCCATTAGTCGTATCCAAGCGCTGCTGGCCCAGACCGACCCCGCCACCGCCTTCACCCTGCAGCAGCTGGGCGACTGACGGCGCTACAGCTCAGTTGGGGGCTCCGTCAGCCAGCGCTCGGCGCTGTCCTGGGGCTGCAGCATCAGGTACACCCCGGTGACGCCAAACAGCAGGGCGAAGAACACCGGCAGCGCCATCAGCCCATTGGGGCCCCAATCGGACACCAGCGGGCCCACGACCGAGCCCAGGCTAAAGCACAGCAGCATCAACTCAGTGATGGAGACGATGCGAAACGCCGCCTGACCCTGGCAGGCCATCACCACCGTGATGGGATAAAGCGCGAAGGCCGCCATCCCCAGCATCAGCAACGACACCGCCACCCCCACCGTGGTGGTGGCCAGTGACAGCAACAGCGCCGCTACCCCACCGAGCAGGCAAAACAGCGCCAGCAGCAGGGTGTGCCGCCACTGCGCCATCAAGCTGGTGAGCAATGGCTGCACCAGCATGCCACCGAGGATCAGGCTGGCCATCCACAAGCCGGTGTAGCCCGAGCCCCCCGGACGCAGCTCCAGGTACAGGGGCATCAAGCCGTACAGCGGCCCGAGCACCATGCCGGCCACCACGCAGCCCACCACTGCCGGGCGATGCAGTCGCTTAAGCGCCTTGAAGCCCAGTTTGTGGTGCGTCGCCAATCGTGGCACCGGTGGCCGCGTCAGCAGCGGCAGCAACAAGGCTAGCAACAGCAGGGCCATCGCCGCCCCCATAGGCACCAGGCTGGCGCTATCGAGCCACTGCAGCGACGCCTGACCCACGGCGTTACCGCCGTAAAGGGCGGTCATGTACAGTGCCAACCGGCGCGGACGTTGGCGGGCGTTACCGGACAACAGCAGCCAGGACTCCACCACCACGAACACACCGGCACTGGCAAAACCCGCCAGCAGACGAGACAGCAGCCAAACCGGCTCGGATACCATGAGTGGCAACAGGCTGACTGAGGCCAGCAGCAGCGCCAGGAACAGCGCCAGGGCCTGGCGATGGCCCAGGGCCCGTACCACCGGCTCAATGTTCATCGCTCCCAGCAGCAAACCGGCAAAGTAGGCACTGGCCAGCCAGGAGGCCAGGCTGGCCGGCAGCCCCTGGGGCGCCAGTGACAGCGCCAGGGCGCTCATCAACAAGCCCGAAGCCACCGCAAACAGGGTCAGGGCCGCGACGGGCATCATCAGATTGGGTTTCGCCTGCGGCACAGCAGCTGAGTTCACGGCACACTCCAGTTAGAAAACCGCCCCCATGAGGGGGCACGATAACGGCGCGGAGTGTGCCCGCCGTACGCAAGGCCGTACAACGAAAGGTTTTTGTCGTCAGGATAAAGATCCGCCAAGCTTAAATGCAGTGGCGTAGATAAGTCGCTCAAAACTCCGGTAACATCAAATCAAGGCAAAACGCGAACAGGATGTGTGCGATGACCCTCTGGCGCAGCATGGGGCTGACTGCCCTACTCTTTTGGCTGGTCTGCTGGCCGGCGGCGGCCAACATGCCGGTGACCGAACAGCTCAAGCAGCAGCTTGAGGAGGTAAAGGGGGCTGCGGATGCCGATCCCCAGTTGGTGCAAAGCTACGAAACCCTGCTAGCCACCATCGACGCCAACGAAAAGGCCACCCAGGCCAACCAGACCCTGCGCGACTTTATGACCGCCTACAACGGCCAGATGTCGGCGCTGCAGCAGCAGCTGGACCAGGTTCCGGAGGATCCTCTGTTTGGCCCGCCCCCGTCCGAAGAACCGGACGATGTAGAGCTGGCCCTTACCGCGTTGGATTCCGCCGAGGCGGACTGGCGCCGTCAACTGAGTCGCAATAAGCAGGCGATGCAACAGGTCGAGCGGCTGCCGGAGGTGCTGCCCGGCGAGCTCAGCGATCTGTCGCGCCAACTGCGGGAGCTGACCCCTGTAGAGCCCAACGAGGCGACCCCGGTGCCCTACTGGCAGTTTTTGGCCAACACCAAGAAGCTCAACCTGGCGATCGAAGGCCGTCAGCTGCAGCTGCAAAGCTACGACAAGAAAAAGAACGCGCTGGAGCTGGAGCAGCAGCTGCTGCAAAGCCAGCTCAGTGCCGCCCAGACCCAAAGGGAAAGGTTGCAGGGGATGCTCAGCCAGACCAAGCAGACCGTGGCCCAGGACCTGTTGCGGCAAAGCAGCGCGCTGGTGGGACTGGCACCGGAGCAGGATGCCCAGGCCAAGAAGACCGCCGAGCAGCTCAAGCGCCTGGCCCGGGAGCTGTCGGAGCTGGTCAGCAGCAACGATGACCAGGCCCGGCGGCGACAGCAGCTGGAGCAGCAAACCCGGCAGCTGACCAGCGAACGGGAGTTGATCGCCAACAACATCCAGTGGCTGCAAAAAAGCACCGCCTTTGGCGCCACCCTGCGAGCCAAGCTGCGCGCCTTGCCGGAGCAGGCGCCTAACGACGACCTGGTGGGCCAGATAGCCCAGGCCCACGTGCGTCAATTTTCACTGCGCCAGTTGCCCCCCATCGTCGACCCCCGCACCCTGGTCAATGAATCCGAGGTCGAAGCCGACCCCAGTGAGCCAGCTAGCGAGCCCTCCGGCGCAGCAAATCGCATCCAGGGTGAGGCTGATAACGACTCTGTCCTGCCCTGGGACCCGGAACAGAGCGCCGCATTCTGGCAGCAGGCCGAATCGCTGCAGCAGCAGCTGGTTCAACAGCTGGACGAAGAGTACGAGCAGTTCATCATCACCCTGACCCACCTGCAAACCGTGCGCGAGCAGTATCACCTGGAGCTCACTTCCAGCCTCAGTTACCTCAAACAGCAACAGCTCTGGACCCGCAGCCACCCGCCGCTATGGCAATGGCCCGAGGGGTTCAACCGCTTCACCCTGCTGGGTATCGAGCAGCCCCTGCTCGATACCTTGGCACAGCTGCGATTGCAGCAGCCCCGCCAGTTTGCCCTGGCGTTAGTGGCGGTGCTGGCCTTCGGCTTCGCCCTGTCCCGCTCCCGTCAGCATCGCCGCGCCCTGGCGGCCCTGCCCACCATCAAGCAGAGCTTCAAGCCCTTCCGCGCCAAGCTGTTTGCCAGCCTCACCGGCGCGGTGCTGATGGCGCTGATGGTGGTGGCAATGAGCAAGCTGCTGACCGCCTTCTGGCCACAACCGGAGCCCTTAGATATCCAGGCGCTGCTGACCCTGGCGGTGGTGATCACCCTGCTGATGGCAACCCTGTTCACCCTCGGCAGCCCCGGCGGGGTACTGCGTGACCATCTGGACTGGCCCAAGGACTACTGCAACACCCTGCAGCGTCAGGCCATCGCCAGTGGCCTGCCCTCGGTGTTGCTGCTGTTGGCAATGATGCTGGGCACCCTGCTGGCGGGGGCGCATGGCTCGGAGTTGGTGCGCTGGCTGCAGTTGGCGGTTCAGGCCCTGCTGCTGGTGCTGTTTCTGCGTATGGTGGCGCCGCGCAGCCTTGAGCGGGTGCTGCCCACGGTGCTGCGTCGCCCCTGGTTCCTTAAGGGCTTGCAACTGGTGGTGCTCACCACCCAGGCGGTGGCCTTCCTGCTTACCGTACTCGGCTACTACTACGCCGGATTGAGCGTCACCCTCTACCTGAGCACCACCATGATGGTGATCGTGCTGTTCTTTATCGCCGGCCAGCTGGGTCGGGGCTGGCTGCTGGCGGAGCAACACGAGCTGCGCCAACAACGACTGCGGGAGGAGTGGCTGGAGCAGCAGGCTGCTCGCCAGAGTGAGGAGGGCTCGGCCCCGGCGGAGCCGATGCCGGAAATCGACGAGGAGCAGATAGAGCTGGACGAGGTCAACCAGCAATCCTTCGCCCTGCTCAAGGGGGCCCTGCTGATCGGCTTGGGTGCCGCGCTGCTGGGGATCTGGGGCAGCGCGGTAGAGCAGGTCCAGTGGTTCAACGATGTGGTGCTCTGGCAGGTGATAGAGCAGACCGAGAGCGGCGCTACCCTGGTCAACATCAGCCTGCGCTCGGTACTGATCGCCATCGGCTTGCTGTTGCTGACCCTGTTTGCGGTGCAGAACCTGCCGGGGATGCTGGAGCTGCTGGTGCTGCGTCGGTTGGATTTGCAGCCCGGCTCTGGCTACGCCATCACCACCATACTGCGCTACCTAGTGATCCTGACCGGGGTGATGACCGCCTTTGCCATGGTCGGCTTCCAGTGGTCCAAGCTGCAGTGGCTGGTGGCCGCGGTGGGGGTTGGCCTGGGTTTCGGTCTGCAGGAGATCTTTGCCAACTTCGTCTCCGGCCTGATCATCCTGTTCGAGCGCCCCATCCGCATTGGCGACATCGTCACCATCAATAACCTCAGTGGCACCGTCAGTCGCATCAACACCCGGGCCACCACCATCATCGACTGGGACATGAAGGAGATCGTGGTGCCCAACAAGGCCTTCATCACCGACCAGTTGATCAACTGGTCGCTGACCGATCCCATGACCAGGGTGGTGATCTCGGTGGGGGTGGCCTACGGCTCCGACATCGACAAGGCAGAAGAGCTGCTGCACGAGGTGGCCCGCGACCACCCCACGGTGCTGGACGATCCGGCACCCCAGGTGTTCTTCCTCAGCTTCGGCGCCAGCAGCCTGGACTTCGAACTGCGCCTCTACATCCCGGCGATCGAGAGCCGCAACTTCGTCATCCACGCCATCAACAAAGCGATCGACCGACGCTTCCGCGAGGCCAACATCGAGATCGCCTTCCCGCAGCTGGACCTGCACGTGCGCGAGCTGCCCAAGGCACCGCCGGAGGACAAGGGCAACGCGCCGAATGACTGAGGGGCTAGGGGCTAGGGGCTAGGTACTAGGTACTAGGTACTAGGAGCTAAGTACTAGGTACTAGGTACTAGGAGCTAGGTACTAGGAGCTAGGTACTAGGAGCTAGGTACTAGGAGCTAACAGCCAGGAGCTAGGAGCTACGAGCTAGGAGCTAGGAGCTGGGAGCTAGAGGCTAGGCCTCCACTGCCAGGGCGGCCATCGCCTCACCCAGCGCAGTGGCCAGCTCTGGGTCGGTCAACACACCGCGCTCCAGATCAAACACCTCATGGAAGCGCGGCACCGACAGCTGTGCCACCACCTTGCCGCCGAAATAGGGGGCGCTGCCGGTGGCCGCCGCCAGCACGTTGCGTCCACCGCCCTTACCCGGCGAGGTGGCCAGCATCACCATCGGCTTGTTCTGATAAACCGCCATATCGATGCGCGAGGCCCAGTCAAACAGGTTTTTAAAGGCCGCGGTGTAGGAGGCGTTGTGCTCAGCGAAGCTGATCAGCAGCGCATCGGCCTGGCCAATCTTGTCAAAGAAGCGCTGAGCCAGGGCCGGGGGCTGTCCCAGCTGGGCCTCCCGATCCACCGAGAAGATCGGCAGCTCGTAGTCGTTCAGGTCCAGCAGCTCCAGCTCGACCCCCTCCCCCAGCAAAGAGGCAGCGTGGCGCACCAAGGCCTGGTTGATGGAGTGACGGCTATTACTGGCGGCGAAGGCTAGCAGTTTCATGACGGGTTCCTTTGGTAACGGGTTGAGGCCATCTGGCGCAGGGCATCCAGCCCCTGGTAGTCAATAAACTCCACCACATTACCATCGGGATCACGAACAAAGTAGGAGGTGCCGGTGGGGTGCTGCATCGGCCCGCCGCTCAGCGGGATCCCCAGCTCCGTCAAACGCGCCAGCAGGGCTTCGCCACTGGTCACCTCCAGTGCGACATGGGTGTATCCGGTGTGCTTCTCTGCCACGTCCATCAGCAGGTTACCGCTGGGCTGATCGGCGTTGAGGATGAAGTTGATATTGATGCCACTGGGGTGTTCCACCACGGCCACCGGCTCTGGCCCCAGGGGGCCGGCGATGTACTCAAACCCCAGCCCCTGGTAGAACGCCAGGGCGGTATCCAGATCGCGGACACGCAGTCCGATGTGGTTGATGCGAGTGATCATGGGTCTTCCCTCCCGTTGAGTTGATGGCTTCAGTATCAACCGTTCCATTCAGGCCGGGTAGACTGCTATTGTGGAAATCATCGTTCCATATTTGGAACAAAACTATGCCTTCGTGAACCAAGCTGACCCAGGAGCAACAATGGATCTGAACGACGCGCTGCTGTTTGCCAAGGTGGCGGAGCTTAAGGGGATCTCCGCCGCTGCCCGCGCCCTGGGGCTGCCCAAGTCCCGGCTGAGCCGGCGCATCGCCGCTTTGGAGCAGAGCCTGCAGGTACGACTGCTGGAGCGCACCACCCGCTCGGTGGCACTGACCGACGCCGGCCGCCAGTTCTATCAACACTGCCGCCGTATCCAGGAGGAGTCGGAACTGGCCCAGGCTAGCCTGGAGCAACTCAAGGGCGAGCCCCGCGGTCGCCTCACCATCAGCGCGTCGGTGGCGCTGGGCCAGCACCTGCTGGCACCGCACCTGGGGGAGTTCATGGCCCGCTACCCAGCCATCGAGGTGGTATTGAGGTTGGACAACCGACGGGTGGATCTGGTGCAGGAGGGGATCGACCTGGCGGTGCGGGTGGGGGCACTGGAGGACTCCAGCCTGATCTGCCGTCAACTGGCCAGCGCCAAGGCCCGGTTGTACGCGGCGCCAAGTTACCTGGCCCAGCACGGCACGCCGGAGCAGCCCGAAGCGTTATCTGAGCATCGCCAACTGGTGATGACCGACGCCAGCCAGGCGGGGCAGTGGCCATTGCAGCAAGGAGCTCAGCGCCAGGTCATCGAGCTGAACCCGGTGCTGCGCTGCAACGACATCACCAGCCTGGTGACCCTGGCCCAGTCGGGAACCGGGATCGTCGCCTTGCCGGATTACCTGGTCCGCACCCAGCGCGAGGCCGGCACCCTGGTGTCGGTACTGCCCGGCTGGTCGCTGCCCTCGTTCCCGATCCACCTGCTGTTTCCCAGCCACCTGGGGCTGACCCACAAGGCCCGGCTGTGGTGCGATTTCGTCGCCGAGCGCCTGCCGGAGGATCTGAGGGGGAGTTAGAACCGCGCCAGTGCCGCCTCATCCAACTGCACCGGGTCCAGCGGCAGCCCCAGCTCGGTCATCTGCGCCTCCAGCTGGTCACAATCCCGGTTCACCTCTGACAGGGTCAGGGTGTTGTCATCCAGCTGGTACACCTGCTGCTGACTGCGGTAGTAGAACAGCAGGATCGACAACGCCTCCGGCTGCCGCTGCTCGGCCGCGGCTTTCAGCGCCGCCATCTTCGAGTAGATCTTGGCCTGGCGCTGTTTAAGGCCAAACACGTAGAACAGATCCGCCAGCTTGGGGTGGCGACGCAAGCCGTGCAGCACCGCCGAGCACAGTGCCAGGGCCAACAACACGCCAATCAGGTTAAGGTGAAAATTGCCGGTGGACTCCCCCGCTACCGTGCTGGCCTGACCAAACAGGGCGATCAAGCCGCTGCCCAGGGCCACCGACAACAGGGCCAACGCACCAACAAAGCCGACGATCACCCGGTTTACCGTGGCGCGGTAGCTCGCCTTATCCACACGCCTTAGCTGCATGCTCTCTCCTTACTGCCTGTAGTGAATGGCCTGGGTTGGCCCGGGGGCAGTCTACCTGCAACTTGCCTCTTCCCGACAGCCCCGCGCTGCGATAGAGTAGCTTTTAATCAAAAAGCACAATATATCGGTGAGTTAGGCACCGTTTGTTGGCATATAGGGGAGGCATCACACCATGGAATGGTTGGGGATCGCCACCATCCCGGCCCTGGGGCTGGCCTGGTGGGTATTGCGACGGCAGCGCGCCGCTCGCTGGCAATATCGCTCTGTCACCGCCCTGCTCTCCCCGGTTGAACGCCGCTTCGCTCGCCACCTCAAGATCGCCATCGGTCCCCATTACCGCCTCTACTGTAAAGTTCGCGCCGCCGAACTGCTCAAACCCAAAGCCCCCCAGCAAAGTCGCCAGTGGCAAGCCGCCTACCAGGCGATCAGCGAGAAGTCCCTCGATTTTGTGCTGTGCGATCCGGACAGCCTGGCCCCCAAGGCGGTGCTGACCCTGGAAGAGTTTGGCCTGCTGGATGGACCCGGTCGGGTCCGGGACCCGCTGCTGGAGCACGCCTGCCAAAGTGCCGGCATACCGCTGTTGCGCTTCCCCTTAAAAGGCACGGTATCGGTCGCCGCATTGCGCCGCGCCTTGAGCCCCTCGCTGCCCAAGCTGGCCCAGGCCAGTGAGGTGGAGCAGGAGGTGGAACGTTTCCTGGCGGCGCTCAGCCCCGGTGAGGCGAATCGACCGACGGCGGCCTCCCCGACCCGACGTCAGCCCGCGCAGCCCCCGGCACGGGAGCAGCTCTCCACCGAGATGTTGGCCCAACGCCTTGGAATGACCCCGCAACAGCTGGTGCAGCGCTTTGTTCAGCTGGGCTACCTGGTATTTGACAGCCGTGGCCAACTGCAGCTGACCGACAAGGCACAGCGGGCCGGTGCCCGCCAGATCAGCGCCTATCCCGACCCCACCGATTTCCTCTGGCAGGTGGGTCAGCAAGGCGGTGAGCGCCGGGCCCTGCACTGATCCTCGCCATCCCGATCACTTCCTACCCAACCAATTGGGATTTCAGGGAAAAAGCTTCCACAGCCGACTATCTTTAGGGTAACTTTCCCAGCTTGGTGGCCCCGTCACTCCCATGGATGGCGCTTTGTACCTCACCCTCGCACTGGCCTTGGCGCTGGTGTTATGGCTGCTGTGGCGCCGTCGCCGCGGTCGCTCGACCCTGCGCAGCCAAACGGCAGAAGAGCGCGCCTTCGACAGTACCCTCAATGCCGCCCTGGCGGGTCTGCCGGTGCCGATCCGGGCCTTTGCCCGGGTTAAGATCGCCGACGTACTGGCCCCGGGCCGGGGTGACCATCGCAGCGACTGGCTGGCGGAGTTTGCCCAGCTGCGGGATAAGCAGTTCGATTTCGTGCTCTGCGATGCCCACAGCCTGGCGATGCTGGCCGCCATCGAGCTGGTGCGTGGCGGTCGACGTAAGCGCAGCCACGACGTGGTGGTGGAGGCGGCCTGCCAACGAGCCCAGCTGGCGCTGCTGCGCTTCCCCGCCCAGCGACATTACCAACAGGATGAAGTGCGACAAGCGCTGATCGAGGCGCTGCCGCAATTGACCCAACGCAAGGAGACCCCCACCTTGAGCCCCGAACGTCAGGATGAAGCTAAAGCCGAGGCCGCACAGGCCGAAAGCAGCGTGCTGCACCTCTCCACTGAGGAGCTGGCCGCACGACTGGGGATGCGCCCCATGGCCCTGATTGAGCTGTTTGCCAAACAGGGCTACCTGGAGTGGGCCGAAGATGGTCAGATGCAGCTGACCGAGGAGGGCAAGCGCAAGGGCGCGGTGCAGTGGGACGACCCGGATGGCGGCCGTCAGTTCCAGTGGTCGGTGCGTCACCGGGGCCAGGGCTCTGGCCAAGGCTAAGCCCTTGGAAACAAAAAACCGAAGCGTTCTGCTTCGGTTTTTTGTGCTCAATCGCGCTCCACTTCGCCTTTGTAGGGTCCCCAGGCGGCGGGACCCAACTCGGCACTGGTGCGGTTCCACTGCTCGCGCAGCTGCTTAACCCGGGCCGGTTGCTGCTCGCTGCGGTTGTCCTGCTCACCGATGTCGTCCGCCAGGTTGAACAGCATCATCGGGTGACGGCCGGAGCGCATCAGCTTCCAATCCCCATCCCGCAGCGCCCAGTGGTTGTTGTAGCGCCAGAACAGCTGGTCATGGGGACTGACCTGGCTGGCCCCGGTCAGTACCGGCAGGATGTCCTTACCATCCAGGGTCCAATCGGGCAGCAGCTCACCGCCGGCCAGCAGCACCGTGGTGGGGAACAGATCCAGCGCACTGATCATTACGTCGGAGCGCTGCTTGGCGGGGATCACTCCGGGCAGGGCCGCGGCAAAAGGCACCCGCAGCGCCCCCTCGAAGGTGGTGGCCTTCTGATCCCGCAGCGGGCCGTTGTCGGCCTGGTTGCTGAGCTTGCCACCGTTGTCGCTGAACAGCACCACCATGGTCTGGTGGGCGATCCCTTGGGTTTCCAGCTCGTCGAGGATGTCGCCGATGGCGTCGTCCATGCTGGAGATCATCGCCGCCACCACCTGGCGCTCGCCAAGATGCTCAAACTCCGCCAGCTTCTGCTCGGTGGCCTCCATCGGCGCGTGGGGGGCGGTAAAGGCCACTTCCAGAAAGAAGGGGGACTCGGCATTGCGGGCGATGAAGTCCACCGCCTCCTCGCCGAAGGCATCGGTCAGGTATCGGTCCTCCCGCTCTACCAGGGTGTCATTGCGATACAGCAGCTGCTCTTCGTTGTCCCCTACCCAGTAGGTCAGGGCGCCGTTATTGAAGCCGTAGTATTCGTCAAAGCCCCGGTTCCAGGGCTGGTACTGCTCCGCCTTGCCGTCATGAAACTTGCCCACCAGGCCGGTGTGATAGCCCAGGGTCTGCAGGTGCTCCTGGATCATCAACACGTCGGTGGGGGTACCCAGGCCGCTGTTGCCCACCAGCCCCTCGTGACCGAAGCGATGCTGGTACATGCCGGTGTGGTAGCCGGCCCGGGAGGGGCCACACACCGGCGCGGAGACGTAGGCGCTGGACATGGCGATGCCGGCCTCGGCGATGCGGTCCATGTGCGGGGTGGGGATCTGGGTCGAACCGTTAAAGCCGGTGTCGCCGTAGCCCAGGTCATCGGCGACGATCCAGATGAAGTTGAGCGGGGCCGGCTCGGCCAGTGCAGGGGCCAGTACCGGAGCCAGGGTCAGGCCAGCGGCAGTCAGGGCCACGGCGCGGCCAGCGTGTTTGATCATGATGCAAGGTTCAGCGGGAAATCATGGCGCCACGCTAGCACAGGCCCCCTTGGCCGTAATCCAAGTTTGCACAGCCTTGCATTGGCTCGGCCCGTGCTGACAACTGCCTGGCTGAACCGACCCGGCTTGCCCGCTTACTGCATCGAGTGCAGGCCGATGGTGTTGCCGTCCGGATCCATGGCGATGGTGATAAAGCCGTACTCACCGATGGACATCTTCGGCCGCAGCACCTTACCGCCAGCCCCTTCGACCCGGTCCTGCTGCACCTGGCAATCCTCGCAGCCAAAGTACACCAAGGTGCTGTTGCCCCCCGGGGCCACCCCGTCCATCCGGCAGATCGCCCCCGGCGCACCCGGGGCGTTGTCCTCCCAGGGGAAGGACCACATCTCCGGCCCGTCGCCGCCGGCGGGATTCAGCTCGTTCAGGGTCACATCGAACACCGCCTGATAGAACGCCTTGGCCCGGTCCAGATCGGACACGTAGATCTCAAACCACCCCACCGGATTGTGCATGTTGCCTCCTAATGACAAAAAACCTGATGACTGAAGGTGTTGCTCCCTCAGCTTAGTCCAGCGCGCTGGGGAGCCAACGCCTGAACCAGGCTGTCGTGCAGCTGCCGCACCACCGGGGTCAGGCGGTGGCGCCCGGCACAGATAAGATAGAGCGGCGCCGGCTCCCCCTGCCAGCCCAGTTCCAGCCGCTGCAACCGACCTGCCTGCACGTCTGCCCGGATCTCCAGCTCAGACTTGTAGGCGATCCCCGCCCCCATGCAGGCCCAGCGCCGCACCACATCGCCGTCATCAGCGTAGCGATACGGTTGGATCTTCACCGTCCGCTCACTGCCAGCACGGGCAAAGCGCCAACGGTCGTGATGATAATCCCCCAGCATGAAGCAGAGGCAGCGATGGTCACTCAGTGCCTCCAGACTGTCCGGCTGCCCATGGCGTGCCAGGTACTCTGGCGAGGCGCACAGCACCCGTCGATTGTCGGTATTGACCGGCAGCGCGATCAGCTCAGAGTCCGAGGGCTGGCCGTAGCGCAACGCCACGTCCACCGGCTGGGCGTAGAGATCCGACAGCCGGTCGGTGATCTGCAGCCGCAGTGTCATCTGCGGATGGGCCCGCTGCAGAGACTCCAGCAGCGGCAGCACCTGCAAGCGGCCGAGACCGGAGGGCAGCGACAGCTGCAGTACGCCACCAAATTGAGCCTGATCGTTTTGCAGGCCTTGCGCCGCCAGAGTCAGGGTTTCCAGCCCCTGGCGACACTGGGGCAGAAAACGCTCGCCGGCCTCGGTCAGGCGCAGCTGGCGGGTGGAGCGGATCAGCAGCGACGTGCCCAGCTCCGCCTCGAGCCGCTTGAGGCCAGCACTGGCGGCGGCGGGGGTAATGCCCAGCTGACGAGCAGCAGCGGAGAGGCTGCCGAGCTGGGCGGTGAGTGAGAACAGCTGGAGATCCTGGAGTGCCTTCATCTTCAAAATTTCGTTGAAAGAGATACAAGCTGGAGAGGGTTTTTCAAAAATATATCGCAACTAAACTGTCTATCCATAGCGAATCCCGTGATTAACCCGATAGGAGCTCTCCATGAAAGCCTTTGGCCTGACCCAAGCCGGTGACGTAGACACCCTCAAAGCCCTCGACCTGCCCACGCCGCAAGCCAGCGGCACCGATCTGCTGGTGCAGGTCAAGGCGGTCTCGGTTAACCCGGTGGACACCAAGGTGCGCGGTCGTGCCGCCGCCAGCGAAGAGAACCCCTGCATACTGGGCTTTGACGCTGCGGGCGTGGTGGTGGCCGTGGGTGACCGGGTGACTGACTTCGAGGTGGGTGACGAGGTGTGGTACGCCGGCGACCTGACCCGTCCGGGCAGCAACGCCGAGTTCCAGCTGGTGGAGCAGGCCATCGTCGGCCACAAGCCGAAGTCGCTGAGCTTTGCCGAAGCCGCGGCACTGCCGCTGACCACCATCACCGCCTGGGAGCTGCTGTTCGACCGCCTGCGCCTGGACCAGACCAGCGCCTACCAGTCCCGCGACCTGCTGGTGATCGGTGCCGCCGGCGGGGTGGGCTCCATCCTGCTTCAGCTGGCCAAGCGACTGACCTCGGTACGGGTGATCGCCACCGCCTCACGACCGGAGACCCAGGCCTGGGCCCGGGAGCTGGGTGCCGATCTGGTGATCGACCATCGCAATCCGCTGTCCGAGGAGTTGGACAAGCTGGGCATCGACCAGGTCGACGACGTCATCAGCCTGACCCACACCGACAGCCACTTCGACGAGATCGTTAAGGTGATTGCGCCCCAGGGTCAGATCGCCCTGATCGACGACCCGGCTGAGCTCAACGTGATGCCGCTCAAGCGCAAGAGCGTGTCGCTGCACTGGGAGCTGATGTTCACCCGCTCCATGTTCCAGACCGCCGATCGGGTCAAGCAGCAACAGCTGCTCAACCGGGTCAGCACCCTGGTGGACGAAGGCGCGGTCAAGACCACCCTGGATCAGCACTTCGGTGCCATCACCCTGGACAACATCAAGCGTGCCCACACCCTGCTGGAGTCCAACAAGGCCAAGGGCAAGATCGTGCTGGAAGGGTTTGAGTAAGGGATAATCCTCCCTCTTCGCGCCGGGCCCCAGGGTCCGGCTTTTTTGTTGTTTTCACAAAAGGCATTTGCCTTTATTGCTCTAAATCTTGCCCCCCGGCTTGCGTATGCTGCTGGCCATGGTTTCAGGCTGTCCGCCTGCCCCGCATTCCCCTAGGAGGTCCCATGTCCCTGTTCGAGCCGATCACCCTGGCCGGTCACACCCTGACCAACCGCATCGTTATGCCGCCGATGACCCGCTCCCGTGCCAGCCAACCTGGCGACGTCGCCAATCCGCTGATGGCCGAATACTATGGCCAGCGTGCCAGCGCCGGCCTGATCGTCAGCGAGGGCACCCAGATCAGCCCGATGGGCAAAGGCTACGCCTGGACCCCGGGGATCCACAGCGAGGCACAGATCGCCGGCTGGCAGACCGTCACCGAGGCGGTACACGCTCAAGGCGGGGTGATCTTCGCCCAGCTATGGCACGTGGGCCGGGTAACCCACCCGGACAACATCGGTGGCGCCCAGCCGGTCTCCGCCTCGCCGCTCAAGGCCGAGGGGGTCAAGGTGTTTGTCGATAACGGCAGCGACGCCCCGGGCTTTGTCGATGTAGTGACCCCCCGTGCCCTGGGCACCGATGAGATCGCCGAGATCGTCGAGCAGTACGCCCAAGCGGCCCGCAACGCCATCGAGGCCGGCTTCGACGGTATCGAGCTGCATGCGGCCAACGGCTACCTGATCAACCAATTCATCGACTCCCAGGCCAACGCCCGTACCGATGCCTACGGTGGCTCACTGCAGAACCGTCTGCGCTTCCTCGATGAGGTGGTCCGTGCCATGAGTGAGGCGATCGGCGCCCACCGGGTCGGTGTGCGTCTGGCACCGCTGACCACCCTCAACGGCACCGTGGATGATCACCCGCAGCAGACCTACACCGCCGCCGCCGAGCTGCTCAACCGCATCGGCATCGCCTACCTGCACATCGCCGAGGCGGACTGGGACGATGCACCGCTGATGCCGATGGGCTTCAAGCAGGCGCTGCGGGCGGCCTTTGATGGCGTGCTGATCTACGCCGGCAAGTACGACAAGGCCCGGGCCGAGCAGGCCCTGAGCGAAGGCTGGGCCGACATGATCGGCTTTGGTCGTCCGTTCGTGGCCAACCCGGACCTGCCCCGTCGCCTGCAGCAGGGTCTGACCCTGGCTCAGCACGACCCGGAAACCCTGTTTGGTGGCGGCGCCCGAGGCCTCACCGATTACCCCAATGCCGACGCCTAAGCTGGAGAACATCATGATCTTTACCCCCTTTCAGATGGGTGCCACCGCCCTGGAAAACCGTTTCGCCATGGCGCCGATGACCCGCTCACGCACCGACCAGCCCGGCGATCGCCCCAATGCCATGATGGCCGAGTACTACGCCCAGCGGGCCAGTGCGGGCCTGATCATCACCGAGGGTGCCCCCATCTCGCCGGTGGGCCGCGGCTACTCCCTGACCCCGGGGATCTACACCCAGGCGCAGATCGACGGCTGGCGTGAGGTGACCGACGCGGTCCACGCCAAGGGCGGCAAGATTGCTATCCAGCTGTGGCACGTGGGCCGTCGCTCCCACGCCAGCATCGCCGGTGAGACCCCGGTCTCCGCCTCCGCCTGCAAACACCCGGACCAGGTGTTCGGGCCGCTGCCGGAAGGAGGCTTTGGCATGATCGAAACCGGTACGCCGCGGGCCATGACCCAGGCGGACATCGACGCCACCATCGCCGACTTTGTCCAGGCCGCTAAGAACGCCATGGCCGCCGGCTTTGATGCGGTGGAGCTGCACGGTGCCCACGGCTACCTGATCGACCAGTTCATGCGTCTGGCCAGCAACAAGCGTGACGACCGCTACGGCGGCAGCCAGGAAAACCGGATGCGCTTTATGCTGGAGGTGACTGAAGCTGTGGCCAACGCCATCGGCGCCGATCGCACCGCCATCCGCCTCTCCCCCTTCGTCACTGAGGGCTACCCGGAAGCGGATCCGGAGATCACCGAGCTGACCCTCAAGGCGATCGAGAAGCTGGCACCGCTGGGCCTGGCCTACCTGCACTTCTCCGAGAACATCTCCAACTACACCGAGATGCCGGAGAGTTACCGTGCCCAGGTCCGCGCCATCTACCCTCACCCCATCATGGTGGCGGGCAAGTACACCCTGGCCAGCGGCCAGCAGATGCTGGAGAAGGGCTACGCGGATCTGATCGCCTTTGGTCAGCCCTTTATCACCAACCCGGACTTCGTCCGTCGCTGTCGTGAGGGCCTGGCACTGACGCCGGTGGATTACGCCGCCCACGCCACCTTCTACGGTGGCGGCGCTGAGGGCTACACCGACTACCCGGAAGCGGTCTAAGTAAAACGGAGAAAGCCCGAGCAGATGCTCGGGTTTTTGGTTTTTGGTTTTTTGTTTGTGTTAACTGTCGTTCCAGCTAACTACTAAATTTCCCTTATCGTTCTTTGCTAATAGCTTTGCCGGATTGCCGGCAGCAACCAAAGGGGCGTTCCGCCCCCTTGGAACCCCCGTTGCCTCCGTTCGGTGCTTATCCTCGCTCTCACCCCTACAGGCTGCGGTCTCGGCCAGAGTCGGCATCCATGCCTCCGCTGGCCTTTCGGGCCTTCCTGGCCCTCTACCTTCCCTATCGGGGCTTCTCTCGGGCACCTCAAAGTCGGCTCAAAGCGGGTGGGCCACGATGCACAGAAGTTAAGGTCTATGACATGACTTTTGATACGACGCCCTCTCTAAACTGACAGCCCATCTAACCAAAGCTCTTGATGAATATTTGTTGCTCGTGTTTGGTTTAACGCATTGTCAGTGGCAACCGCCTGACCATACACTGGTTAACATTCAACCGACTCCATCGAGCGACCATGAGCTATCAGCACACCCAGCCTGGCCTGGCCATCCGCATGGCAATCCTCGGCGCCTTTGCCCTGGTGTTTGGCTTGAGCCTGGTCAGTACCCCCACAGTGCTGACTCTGGGCGTGCTGATCCTGCTGGCGGTGTTGCTGGTGCTGTTTCAAAGCCTGACGGTCACCATCCACCACAACCAGCTGCAGTGGCACTTTGGCCCGGGCTTCTGGCGCAAATCGCTGCCGCTGAGGGAGATAGAGCAGGTGGAAGCGATCCGTACCCGCTGGTATTGGGGATTGGGGGTGAAACGCACGCCCCATGGCTGGTATTACGGGGTATCGGGCCTGAATGCGGTGAAGGTGATCACCCAGGACGGTAAGAGTCGCCTCATCGGTACCGACCAACCCGATGCGCTGTGTGAGGCACTGGCAAAGGCACTGCCCCAGCGCGAAATCCAGCCGGAACAAGAGCAATCAGAGTAGAGGGCTGCCTCAAGATGCAAGCAAAGGAAAAATCGGAGCCTGTGATCATCTCCCCGCTGCGACGCTGGCTCCACCGGGGCTGGCGCATCCCCCTGGTGGCTGGATTGCTGGTGGCCCTGCTCACCAGCACCGGGGTCACCATCATGGAGTGGCTGGAGAACCCCGGCGGGATCTTCCACGATGCCAGCGGCACACGCTGGCGCTTTGTTTACGAGACCTATATCAGCTGGTTTATCCCCACTTGGATCACCACCAGCGGGATATGCCTGCTGCTGAGCTTAGGCCTCACCCTGCTCCATCACTACCACCTCAATAAGCCCGATCGGGACTGAGCCTGAGATAAAGGCTTAGTCGAGCACCGGGGTAAAGGGCCGGTCCAGCCCCAGATAGCTCGGGCCAAAGGCCGCCAGGCCTCGCTCGGTCACAAAGGCCGCCGGAGCGGGGAGGATCACCACCGCCACGTTCATGCCCACCCGGTGGTTGGGGTTGAGTACCGGCTCTCCCTTATCCAAGTCAATCAGACAGAGCAGCTCCGGAATGGTGGCGTGCAGCTGGCCATCGAGCCAACCGGCCAGGTTCTCGTTCTTGATGTCGATGCGGTAATCATGGCTCTGAAACTCACCGCTGCCGTCGATGCTGACCTCGCCGAGGGTGAAGCCCCCCTCGGTACGCCAGTCAAACTCCGACACCTGACCGCGAAACACCACCCGGCCCTGACCATGCTCGGCAATGGCCACGGCCACGTCCGAGCCCTCCTCTTTGGCCAGGCGCAGCGCCTTGCCCAGCGCCAGCGCCTTGGAGATGGTGCCGGGGATCAGCGCCGAGCGCAGCTGCGAGACCGGCAGGGCATGGTCGATGGCGGCGATGTCGTTGCGACTGACCATCGACAGTGCCCGCACCAGGGTCTCGGCACGCTGATCGTCCACTACCTGCTCCAGCACGAAGCACTCGCCAAACTCGTTGGCGGCGACGATGGGGGCGGCGGGCAGATCATTGAGATAGTAGGTGGAGTGGGTGATCTCCGGTACCGCCCGGCCAGCGGGATCGGCATCGATGATCATGCCGTCGTTCATCGCCGCCACGTAGAAAGAGATGGCGGTGTTGGAGCCCCCCAGTTCGCAGCAAACGGTACCGTAGAAGGGCTGGCCCAGGTACTGGCTCAAGCGGCGATAGGCGGTGTCGATGGGCGGCTCGCCACTTTGCGGCAGGCGGCGATACTGGGCTTCCTGCTCCGGCGGCATCGGCGAGATCGCGCCCAGCATATAAGGGGTGCAGATCAGCGCCTCATCCGGTGCCTCGTCCAGGCTGACCAGACGAAAGGGTTTGTTGGCGGCAAAGGCCCGGTCCAGGTACTCAAACCCCTCATCCAGTTCACCGCCACCGCCGGTGCCGAGCACGGCACAGCCGTGGAGGATGTCGATGAGATCTTGTTTATCGAGGTGTTTCATAACCCTTTACCGCCAATAGAGAAATCAACAAGGGGCCAACGCCCAGACCGCGCAACAGGGTAGCCGCACGGCCGCAAAACAAATCAGCTGTCAGTGCCCGGTTGCGCTGGCCAGACCTTGGCCAGAACCCAGTAGCACAGCACGGTAACCGCCAGCGCATCCAGCACCTCCTGACCCGAAAGCCGGGCCCAGCCCTGGTTTACCGCAACGGCCATGGCAACGCCGGCGGCCCAGGCCAGCAGTGCCGGCCCGTTCCAGCGCTTAGGCAGAGCGGCTTGGTCGTACGCCTGGCCGCCGCGCCGCCCCCAGAAATCCACTACCACGATGGCGGCCACCGGGGTAAACAGCACCGACAGGCCAAACAGGAAATCGGTAAAGCTGTCGAGTAGGTTGAGCCAGGCTGCCAGGGTACCCAGCACCCCGGCCAGGGCGGCGATACGCCACATCTTCTGCCCGGTGAATACCGCGTTGAGCCCCAGGGCACTGCTGTAGAGATTGACCGCGGTGGAGAGCCAGCTGGAGAGCACCAGGGCGATAAAGGCCAGCTTGCCCATACCCAGCAGCAGCATCACCTGCAGCACGTCGTCGCTGCCGGTACGGGCGCCGGCGTAGGCGGCGATGACGTAGACCAGGGTGCACAGGCCAAGGAAAGGCCAGAAGCTGGCCACCACGGCATCACTCCGGTCTCGGGCGAAGCGGCTGAAGTCCGGCATCAGCACCACGCTGACGATAAAGCTGCCCACCACGATGGAGATCGCCTCCGCCAGCCCCATCTCACCGCTGGGCGCAGGCAGAGCAGAGCCGCCCTGCCCCAGGCTCAGCCAGGCCATCGCCAGGGTGACCAGGATCAGCACCGGCACAAAGGCGGTGGAGAGGCGCTCAATCAAGCGGAATCCGTACAGCGCAGTGAGGGTGAACACCACGCCACCGAGTAGCTCAAACACCCAGGGGTTGGGGCTGCTGCCAAACAACGCCAGCGACCACTCGCCAGCGACATAGCTGAACAGGTTCATATTGACCCCGTACCAGCCCAGCAAGGCAGCGGCAAAAGCCAGGTTGAGCAGCACCGAGCCGTAGCGGCCAAATACACTGCGGTTGATCATGCAGGCGGTGAGTCGGTTGTCTCGCCCCACCACGCCCATCACGGCACCGAGCAGCGACAGCAGCAGGCCGCCGAGGACAAAGGCCCATAGCGCCTGGTAAAAGCCCAGCGCCCGGCCCAGTTCCAGCCCGGTGATCAAGCCCGGAACGGTGAAGGCCAGCCCGCCGTTGACCATCCCCACCCGCCAGCCATTGAGGGTGCGCGACTCCGGCACCCGAGTGGTGGCGAAATCTTCCAGCGGGCTGGGGTCATGGGGCTGCACGGCGGCGTTACAGGGTTGGCTCTTCATCATTCAAACGGGCTCAGAAGCGGTAGTTCATCTCAACGCCAAAGGTACGCGGTTGGTTGGGCAGACGCACCAGCTCGGTGACGCCATCGTCCAGCAGGAACAGATCCTCCGCGGTACGCTCGTCGGTCAGGTTGTCGACGTAGGCGGTCAGACGCCACTGGTCGGCCACCAGGCCGATATTGGCGTTAAGGAAGGTGGTGGTGTTGGAGCGGATCTCCGGGAGGAAGATATCAAAGCTGCGCGGCCCGTTGACCTGCAGATCCACCCGTGACTCCAGTTGCCAGCCGTTGTTTAGCGGCAGGCTGTGGTTTAACGCGGCGTTGAAATTGAAGTCCGACACCCACAGCTGCGGCTCCCCCACCAGTTCTGGCATCCGCTCAAACTCGTTGATCTCGGAGTCGATGATGCCACCGGTAAGCTGCAGGTTAAGCTGACGGGTCAGGTCAATGGCCAGCTCCGCTTCCAGCCCCTGCAGGGTCACGTCGTCCACCGACAGGTTCTCCAGGGTGAAGGTGTCGACGTTGAACTGGGTGATCTGGGCATTCTCCTGCTCGATGTAGAAGGCGGCGCCGTTCAAGGTCACCCGGCCATCCCAGAAATCGGTCTTGAAGCCGGCCTCGAAGCTGTCGGACACCTCCTTGTCGTAGATGCGCGACACATCCGGATGGGGCTCGTTAAAGCCGCCGGAGCGGAAGCCCTTGGAGTAACCGGTGTAGAGCAGGGTCCGGTCGGTGATCTGGTAGGCCAGGGAGACCTTGGGCTGCCACTGGCTGAAGGTATCCTCGGCGTAGGTGCCGGCCACATCCTGCGGGTCCACCGAGCTGCGCTTGTCCTCGTCATAGCGCAGCGCGCCGGTCAGTTCGAGGCGGTCGGTCAGGTCGTAGTTGAGCTGGCCGGCCAGGCCCCAGGCCTGGCTGCGGTTGTCATCGAGGATGCTGAACAGCAGCAGGTCATCGCCGAAATCGCTGCGGGTCAGGCGCTGATCGCCGATGGGGTCGTCGTAGCTGTGGGTAGCGGTGTAGCGGGTCCGGTCCTGGTAGAAGGCGGACACCGCCCAGCGCAGCGGCTGGTCGTCGTGAGAGGTGAAACGGCTCTCGAAGGTCCAGGCATCCACGTTGGCAATCCCCTCGATGGCTCCGGCGTAGTGGAAGATGAAATCCGAGGGCACGGCGGAGTAATCGGAGTCGTAGAAGCTGTCCTGCTTGGACTCGCTATAGCCGGCGATCAGTTCAAACTGGCCCAGCTCCAGGTACTGGTTGAGGCGGGCGGAGAACTCCATCACATCGCGGTTGTCCTCGTTGACCACGTTCTGCGACATCTGCAGAGAGAAGTCGTCCCAGCTGTCGGCGGTGACCCCCTGGTAGTAGGCCAGGCCACCCTCGCTGCTGCCATAGCGGCCACGCAGGTTCAGCTCGGTGTCGTCGCCCAATTCAAAGCGCAGCTGACCAAACAGGCCGTGCTCCTTGAAGTGATCGGCCATCTCGCCGGTGAAGGTGTTCTCAATCTGGCCATCGGTGCCGCGGGTGTAGCCACCGAGGCGGAAGAAGGCGTTGTCGCTGATGGCGCCGGAGGTCACACCGGTAAGGCGATAGCTGTTGGCGTGGCCGTAGCTGGCCGACAGCTGGGTTTCCGGCACGTCACTGGGCGGCTTGGTGTTGAGGATCATCGCCCCACCGATGGCGCCACGACCGTACAGCGCGCCCTGGGCACCGCGCATCACCTCGATGCGCTCGATGTCCACCAGATCCTGGTTGATGAACTCCAGGTCCGGTGCAGTCACCCCGTCGACCACCACCGCCAGCGGGGCTTCGCCCACCTGGGGGGTGATCATGCCGCGGATCTGGATCCGCGCCAGGCCCGGACGGAAGTTATCGAGCTGGCTGAAGTTGGGGGTCAGATCTGCCACGTCCCGGACATTACGGATCCGCGCCTTCTCAATCATCGCTTCGTCATACACAGAGACACTGTCCGGGATGGATTGCAGGGTCTCGACCCGGCCCCGGGCGACCACGGTGATCTTCTCAATCTCCGCCTGCTCCAGAACCTCTTCCGCCAGCACCTGGCTTGGCAGGGCGACGCCCATCAGTGATGCGGCGATGGCACAGGACAGCAGGGTGGGACGAAACAGGGCAGATTCCATGGCAAGCCTCGATTGTTGTTGGTTTTTTCAGCAGGCTCATCCGCGAGCCCCAAGTGACTAAGACCTCATTGTCGGACTTTGCAGAAAAATGATATTTTGTAGATTGCCAATTTGAAAAAAGGATATTGAAAAGAGCTAGGCATTTTGAGAAACAATTTTTTGAAGAATGCCGTACGTGATCGCGATCGCCCAATATCCAGTCATTTCGGGTGAATAAAGCAGCAACCACTGTCTGCCGCGAAAAGCTCCAGCTTTCGCATAAGCACTGCCAGAGACGCGCCGACGGATACGTACCGCCGCTAAGGCATTTTCTGGCCAACAGACCATCCATACAGAGGCCCCCTATGGCAAGCAAACCGGTCAAGGTCGACCGCATCAATCGCAAGATCCTGGCAACCCTCCACCTGGAGGCGGACCTCACCAACGTGGAACTGGCGGAGCGGGTCAATCTCTCCCCCAGTGCCTGCTTCCAGCGGGTCAAAGCGCTGAAGGAAGCCGGCTACTTTAAGCACTTTCACGCCGAGGTGGATCTGGACCAGTTGTGCGAACATATGCTGGCTTACGTGGAGTTCACCCTGGCGGACAACGGGGCCCCGGCCCGGCGCCGGTTCGAGGCCGCCATCGCAGAGATCCCGGAGATCATGGACTGCCTGCGGGTGGCCGGTGACATCGACTACATATCCTTCACCTGTTTTCCCAACGTGGACGCGCTCAATGCCTGCTGCGACCGACTGACCGACGATCCCAAGCTGGCCATCCGCTCGATCCGTACCCGTATCGTGGTGGAGCGGGCCAAGTGGTTCTTTGGCTACCCGCTGGACCAGCTCACCTGGCACGCCGACCGCACCGGCTGAGCCCATCGGCCCTCTTCGCCCACAAAAAAGCCCGCTCAAGGCGGGCTTTTTGTTTCGGCAGCTAAGTTCTTACCAGGCCCGGCTGGGCGGTGTAGCGCCCCGGCCGGTGGTTGACCCCCAGCACCCCGTTCATCAGCACGATACAGAGGGTGGAGGCCAGCAATGTCTCGGCACTGAACAGCAAGAAGGTGGCTACCAGGATAACCAGGTCCAGCCCCATCTGCAGGTAGCCAGCGCGCAGGTTAAATCGCTCCTGGCAGTACATCACCAGCACGTTGAAGCCGCCGGCGCTGGCGTTGTGGCGAAACAGCGCCAGCAACCCCAGGCCACAGAGCACGCCGCCCACCACCGCCGCCATCATCGGACTTAAGCCATCAATGGCAATACGCTGACCCAGCAGCTCAGACAGCCAGGCGATGAGGCCAACGCAGCCGAGGCTCTTCAGGGTAAAGACCCGGTTCATGCGGAACCAGGCCATCAGGTAGAAGGGGGCGCTGAGGGCAAAGAACAGCGGGCCAAACTCCAGCTCGAACACCCGACCAATCAGCAGGGCCAAACCGGCAACGCCGCCCACCAGGACACCGGCCTGCTTGAGCACCACGATGGCCACCGACACCACCAGAACACCAATGGCCAGGGAGAACAGATCCTCCAGCCAGGAATGAGAGGGACTCACACACCACCTCGCACGTCGAGTGAGTTGAAAATTCGCGCCGATTCTAGCGAGCAGCAAGGCGATCACAAGGGCGTGCAACGGTAGGATCCACCGAACCTGCCAGCCCGATCAGAAGCTGGCGCCAAAAGCCCTGCTCCGATCCAATCATCAGGCCAAAAACATCCCAGCCAACAACAGATGGCTCCGTTCTGCCCAGAGGAGTAAAAGCTCAGGCTATCAATGGATAAACGAGCGCAATGCCAGACGGCAGAGACAAAAACGCCCAGGGCAGCCAAGCCGCCCTGGGCGTGATTTATCAGCAGGAATTGCAGCTGTGGCTTACAACAGCACCAGGCTCATCAGGTAGATCAGGGTGATAGCGGTCAGACCCTGCACCAGGGTGGCCATGGTCTGGGCCTTGTAGGCCTGCTTCACGCTCATGCGGCTGAACTGGGTCACAACCCAGAAGAAGCTGTCATTGGCGTGGGACACGGTCATGGCACCGGCACCGATGGCCATCACGGTCAGCACGCGGCCCATCTCACTGGCCAGGCCGATGTCACCCAGCATGGGGGCCACCAGCGCAGAGGTTGCTACCAGCGCCACGGTGGAGGAGCCCTGGGCGGATTTCAGCGCCGCAGCCACCACGAAGGGCATCAGGATACCGATGCCCAAGGCGGACAGGGACTCACCCAGCACGGTACCGATGTCCGCCGCCTTGAGCACCGCACCGAAAGCACCACCGGCACCGGTGATCAGCAGGATCGGGGCAGCAATCACGATGCCCTGGCTGATGCGCTCACTGAACTCTTGCACCTTGTCGTCACTCTTGAGCAGACGCAGGGCCAGGAACAGGCCCACCAGCAGTGCGTTCACCGGCTGGCCCAGGAAGGCCAGTACGTCAAACAGCAGGCCGTCACCTAGCGGGGCGGAGGGGAAGTTGGCGATGGAGCCCAGGCAGATCAGCAGGATCGGCACAAAGATCGGGGCAAAGGCACTGCCAGCGCTGGGCAGCACACCGTACTCGGCCTTGAGCTTGTCAAAATCTTCCACCTGCTGCTTGAGCTGCTCGGCACCCTCACCGTCCGGCTCAACGTTGGTGAAGCGGTTGGCCCACAGCACCCCGGCCAGGGCCGCGATGGCAGCAACAAACACACCCACGAAGATCACCAGGCCCAAGGAGGACTCCAGCCCCAGGTTACCGGCAGCGGCAATGGGGCCCGGCGTCGGCGGCACAAAGGTGTGGGTGGCGTACAGGCCGGTGGCCAGGGCCACGCTCATGGCCACGCTGGAGACGCGCATGCGGTTGGCCATGGACTGCTTCAGCGAGTTGAGGATGACGTAGCCGGAATCACAGAACACCGGAATGGAGACGATGTAGCCGATGATGGACATGGTCAGGGTGGGGAAGCGTTTGCCCAGCACCCGGATTACGGTATCCGCCATGGTGATGGCAGCGCCACTCTTCTCCAGGATCACACCGATGATGGTACCCAGCACGATCACCAGCCCGATATAACCGAGGATGCCGCCAAAGCCCGAGGCGATGGTCTTGGCAATGTCGGCACTGGGCAGGCCATAGGCGAAGGCCGCGATAAAGGAGGCCAGCAACAGAGTGAGGAAGGGGTGTAGCTTGAACTTGGAGGTGGCCACCACGATAAAGGCGATCACCAGCAGTAGGATGAGTGCGAGGCTCATATCGGATCCTTGTTATCTTTTTTTGTCATTGCCTCGCTTTGGGAACGACAGCGAGGCAGCGCTGCCCTCGCCGCGCGAACTGCCACATCCGCCGGGGTCAGGCCCCCGCATTATGCGTATCCTGCTGATGAATTGTTGCGCACCAGATCACTATTCAATGACCCAGTGTGATGGCTCAGGGTATTGATTTATTGAGCCAAACTTTGGCAGGTAGCCTCACTCGACCGGCCGGATCACCCGTGCTGGGTTGCCCGCACACACCGTATTGGCCGGCAGATCCCGGGTCACCACGCTGCCCGCCCCCACCACCACGTTATCGCCGATGGTCACACCGGGGCAGACGGAGACGTTGGCACCGAGCCAGACCCGATTGCCGATGGTGATCGCCTGGGCAGACTCCTCGCCGGCAGCCCGACGCTCAGGATCTATGGGATGGGTGGCGGTGGCGATCACCACGCCGGGGGCCAGCAGCACGTCATCGCCGATGACGATGGCAGCGGGATCGAGCAAGGTGCAGCCGTGGTTGGCATAGAAGCGCTTGCCCAGCTTGAGGTTGCTGCCATAGTCACAATGAAATGGCGCCTCGATGTGGGCGTCACTTTCCTGCCCCAGCAGCTGCGCCAGCAAGGCACGGCGCTGCGACTCCTCACTGGGGCAGGTTTGATTGAAGCGATGACAGATCACCTTGGCCTGCTGGCGCTTGGCCGTCAGCTCCGCATCCCAAGGCTGGTAGTTCTGCCCGCTCACCATCTTTTGCCACTGCTCTGACATACCGACTCCTTAACCCCCGTGACGACAAGCCGCCATTATGGCGCCCAGCAGCAACAGATTGCCAAGCGACAGCTCACATCGCCAGGTATCGGCCGTCTAGCGAGCACTGCGTGAGAAAAAGTATGCAGACCAACCCCTTGGCGGCAGGCTTTAGGCCATGAGCTGGAGCCGAGTCAGGTGGTTTGAAACGGTGAGCGAAATTCATTCTTGACCCTTTGTTGAATTCCTGCCCCACCAAACATGGGCTACAGTAGGGCTATGCCAACCCCACCAAAGGAGTTGTGATGCGGCATTTTTTAAGACCCTCGCTGCTGGTTTGCCTGCTGCTTGCCCTGCCCCAAAACACCCTCGCCGATAGCTACCCCACCCCGGCTGCCATCAAAGCCGCCCGAGCCGCCGATGCCCTTGGCGAGCAACTCGAGGAGATGGGCTATGCGGTGGCGCCATTAACGCGGATGCGTTCGGGCCACCTGGTGGCAGAGGTGAAGATCAACGGCAGCGAGCCGATGCGTTTTGTCTGCGACTCCGGCTCCGGCGCCACCCTGATCACCCCACAAACCAGCCAGCGCTTGCAGTTGCAATCAGAAGACACCGGCAGCACCGCCGCCGGCGTCGGAGGCCAGGGCCTGCAGGTGGACAGCGCCGAGATCAGCAGCTTCCAGATTGGCGGTAAGGCGCTGCCGATGGAGGTGATCCTGGTGGTGGATATCTCACATGTGAACGCCCAGTTCGTGGTAGCCGGCGAACAGCCTATTGAGGGGATCATCGGCAGCGACTGGATGAAAGCACACCAGGTGCTGCTGGACGTGGCCCACGGCCGGATGTTCTTTAAACCCATCTAACCCCCCGCCCGGCACCCTGGCGTGCCGGGTCTGTCCATCTCAAGGAGCCGCCTGGCCCAGCACCTCCAATCCCTCGAACTGATCTAACTGCTGGCTATAGCTCTCCAGCTTGCGCAGGCTGGGGGGTACCGTCTCCCACACCGCGCCTTTACGGAACTTGTCCTGACCATAGGCAAACAACGCCTGCATGTAGTCCAGGCTCATGGGCGGGTGCGGCACCTGGAAATCGGTGTCGATGTGCGCCACCCGAAACTCGAACTCATTGGCCAGGGCATAGTGGTAGATAAACTCCACGTCACCGTTGCCCTGACTCATGAACAGCGACTCCATGGAGCGGGCGGCGATCTGGGTCATGGTGATGGTGGTGGCCTGATAGCTTGGCAGCATCGGACCGTTGCGGATGACGTAAACCCGGTTAGGGTTGTCCGGTGCCAACTCATGCAGATTCAACCACTGGGGCATCAGGAACACCTGGCGCAATACGCCGCCATCCACGTGCATCTCGTCGAACTGCTCGCCGCCGGAAGAGACCGACAACAACTTGGCCGGGAAGGCGCCGGGGACTGAGCTGCTGGCGATCACCAGGTCCTGTAGCAGGGTCAGTGCTTGTGGGGTGCCCACCTGGGCGATGCGGCCCAGATCCCAGATGGCCAGCCTCTGGTTGTCCAGGTTGGCGGTGCCGATCAGCAGCAATCGACCACTGGCTCGCACCGCCGCCATCCGGGTCATCACCTCCCAGTTGACCGTCTCACGCACCTCCTGCTCGAAGCGTTCGGTATCGAAAAACGATTTGGAGGAGAGGATACGGAAGGGATTGCGCAGACTGAACAGATCCTCCATCGAGGTGGTGGTGTAGTAGTCCACCATCGCCTGGTCATAGTCCTGGCCCAAGTAGGCGAAGATCCCGATGATCGCCCCGGTGGAGACCCCGGTGATGATATCAAACTGGGGTCGATCACCGCGCTCACTCCAGGCGGAGAGGATCCCGGCAGCATAGGCTCCGTTGGCGCCGCCACCGGACAGCGCCAGGTGATGCAGCGGGCGGGGCTGGCCCCGGCCATCAACAAAGTAATCCTGGCCCAGCTCGGCCATGCGCTGCTGGAGCCGCGCCTCGAATGCCGGGTCCTCCAGCTCACCATCCCAGATACGGATGTCGGTCATATCCAGTGGAAAGCCTGGCTGACCCGCCGGCAGTGGGGTGCGCTGCGGCGCCGCACAACCGCTCAGCAGCCAGGCCCACAGCAATACCCACAATAAGGGCCAGAGCTCGCCGGCCTTCGTTTTAACCCAATACACCCAATCACCCCGCAGATCGCGGCTTGCTGACACCTTAATCCTTTAACCTGCGGGCCGCAGATGACAGGGGTGTGATAATGCCGGGCGAGGCAACCTTGGGACGGAATTTGCAGCCACAGCAGCACTGAGGCAGACTCGAACAACGCACATCAAGAAGGATTTTGACCATGGCCGAGGTCGCACTCTCCTGCCAATGCGGTACCGTCCAAGGCATTGCCCTGGATATCGAGCCGAGCATTGGTACCCGGGGGCGCTGCTATTGCGCCGATTGCCAGCGCTACGCCGAGCACCTGGGGCAGCCCGAACTGACGCTGGACCCCCAAGGCGGTACTGATGTCTACCAGCTAGCTCCGGCACAGATCCGCTTTACCCAGGGCCAGGAGCAGATCCGCTGTCTACGTTTGAGCGAAAAAGGGCCCTATCGCTGGTACGCCGGCTGCTGCAACACCCCCATCGCCAATACCCTATCGTCCCGCATCCCCTTTGTTGGCCTGATCCATCGCTTCCGCGCCGATCCGCAAGCCGCCGATCAGGCGATGGGGCCAGTGCGAGTGGCGGTCCATCTCAAGGACGCCAAGAGCCGAGTACCCAAAGAGCAACTGGGTGATCTCTCCTCCAAGCGCTACATGATCAAGCTGTTGGCCCGGATGCTGAGCTGGAAGCTCAGCGGCAAGAACCGACCCAGCCCCTTCTTCGACAGCCAGGGCAAGCCACTGGTGACCCCTGAGATGCTCGACAAAGGGTGAGATTAAGCAGTGGCGGCTAACCCCCTGCCCGGTATGGCGTTATTGTCAAAATCACAAAACTGTTTTGCCCTGGCAGCCCTGCCCAACTCAGCGCTTCAAGGCTACCCTGCAGCCATTGTAAAAACGCATCACCGAGGAAGCCGTCATGCACACCGTCTTGATCACCGGGGCCAACCGTGGCCTGGGGCTGGAGTTTGTTCGCCAATACGCAGAGAAGGGCTGGCAGGTGCTGGCCTGCTGTCGTTCGCCCCAATCCGCCGAAGCCCTGAAGGCACTGGCCAACAGCCACTCCAATATTGAGCTGCTGCCGTTGGACGTGACCGATGAGGGTCAGATCCAGGCGCTGGCCGCGCAGCTGCAAGGCCGCGCCATTGACCATCTGCTGCTCAACGCCGGCGTGCTCGGTGAGCAGTGTGCGGATCTGGGCAGCATGACCCAGGCGGAGTGGCTCAAGGTGCTGAACATCAACACCGTGGCGCCGGCCTTGCTGATCCAGGCACTGCGGGACAACGTCGCCGCCAGTGAACTCAAGACTATCGCCGCCCTGTCCACCCGGGTGGCCAGCATCGACGATAACGGCTCCGGCGGCATGTACAGCTACCGCGCTTCCAAGGCAGCCCTGAACCAGATCCTGGTCAGCGCCGCACGTAACCTGGCGGAGCAAGGGGTGAAAACCGTGGCGCTGCACCCGGGCTGGGTACAGACCGACATGGGCGGCAGCAACGCCACCTTCACCCCACAAGAGAGCGTGGCGGGGATGATCTCGGTGATCAGCAACCTAGGCGAGGACGAGTCCGGCAGCTTCCGGGTGTTCGACGGCAGCACCATCCCCTGGTAAGCCGCACCCAACACAATTAAGGCCCGCGAGTGCGGGCCTTTTTGTTGCCGTTTAACTGACCTTCGCGCGATGGGCCTAGGGCTGGCACAGGCTCGGCTTGGCGACCGAGGCCAGGGGCAGCTCGGTCAGGGCGCCGCAGCTGCTGTCACGACAGGCGCGCACACCCATCCGGGCAAAGCCCTGGGTGTCGAGCGCCAGCTTGGGTTCGCTGCTTTGCTTAGCCACCGGGGCCGAGGCCAGGTCGCCATCCGCCAGCACCAGCTCGTAGTGAATCCCTGCGACAGCACCCTCCAGCCAGCCCAGCTCAACATCGATGGTGTCACACAGCCTTGGCAAATGGCTTTGCATCGCCAACAGGTATTGCTGCTGGGCCGGGGTGTCGAAGTCGGCGTGGCGGTGATAAAGCTGACTGCCGGACAGATCAAGCGGGTCGGCCGACTTCAGCGCTGCCAGCGCATTGACCACGCCGTGGCCCGCGCCTAAAGCCGCCGCCCGGGAGGGGATCCCCTGGGTGGTAGTGTCAAAAGGCCGGGCGGTCTGGTACAGCATCGCCTCGCGCTCTTCGGCGCTGAGTTCCGGGTGGACCAGCTTCAGCATCCCCAGCACCGAGGCTACATTAGGGGTCGACATGGAGGTGCCGGTGCTGAAGCCATAGCAACCTTCCGCGCCCTGGCCACAATCCGGGTCTGTGAGCAGGTCCGTGCTGACGTACGCCGTGGTGATCCCCTCCCCGGCCATGGTGACGTCCACCGCGGCGCCGTAGTTGGAGAAGCTGGAGAGATCGCCCCCGATGTGGTTGCTGCCCACCGCCACCACGCCATCGCAGTAGGAGGGGGTAGACCAATCCGCGCTCATCTCCTCGTTGCCCACCGCCGCCACCACTGAGATCCCCTGCTGCTTGGCCGCCTGGATCGCCTCATACAGGTAGCTTTCGGCCTCGCAGGAGAAGAACACGTGCGCCCCCAGGCTCATATTGATCACATCCACCGGCGCAGAGATGGGGGCCAGGTCGCTACCGGCGTATTGACCACTGACCCAGCGAATGCCGTCGGCGATGTCGATGGTGCTGCCTCCGGTAGCACCCAATACCCGCACCGGCACCAGCTCCAGCATCTGGTGGCTGAGGTTGCCCACCATGCCCAGGCCGTTATCGCTGATGGCGCCGATCTGGGAGGCCACCGCCAGGCCATGGCCGTCCACATACGGGGTGTACTTGCCCTCAAAGCTGTCGTACTGCCACTGCTTGTCGATGGCGTCGTTGGAGCGGGTCATCCGCTCCAGGTTGCCAGAGGGGCAATCGATAAGTGCCGAGCTATCCCGGCAGCGGTAGCCGTCCGCCACCATGTTGGCCTGGTCGCTGGACCACTGCATGTCCTCATGGGGCCAGGCACCGGTGTCCAGTATGGCGATCCGCACCTTACGCTCCAGGGTTCGGTGCTGCTCGGCATAGGCCCGGGCCTCGGCCATATTGGACAGGCCCCAGAACCCGGGCAGCTGCTCATCCAGGTAGTATTGCTTTGGGTAGAGCGGGTCGTTAAAGCGCTCGGTGGGCAGGGCGAAGGTACCAATGGGCGGCGTATCCCCCTTCACCTGTGGGATCGGTTCACTCACCACCGGCTTAGGTGGAGCGATGGTGCGCACCGGCTCCACATGGCGGAACTGACCGCTGTCGCTGAGCAAGGCGATCGCGCTGTCGCTCTCCCCTTCCACGCTGACCAGGGTAAAGGCGCTGTGCAGAGCACGACGATGCTCCAGCTCTAACCCCAGCTGATTGGAGAGGGTTTGCAGCTGGGCCGACTCATCCTCCGGTGCAGCGTCCCAATGGAGGATCAGCTCGGCCGCACTGACCGGCAACAGACAGGATCCCAGCATCAATGAACCCGCCAGCAGCGTCTGAATGCTCGAGCGACGACCCCGATCAGGGGACGGACAAGGATTAAAACGTTCCATGGTAGCCCTCGTTCACCAGATCCGTGATCACCTCAAGCAGCGCCCATTCGGCGTGGTATTGCCACTGGCCGTCCACCTGTTCACCGTAAAGGGCATTGCCAGCAAAGCGGCTCCTGCGGCCATCGCTTAAGGTATTGAGTTGATAGTGTGTGCCCAAAGGGGCGATGGCCAGTTCGGGCACGTGCGCCTTGGCCAGGGCGATCAGCTCGTTGGTGAGGTCCGCCGTGTCCTTGCCCTCCATCTGACCGAGATCGAGATAGGCCTGGGCGATCTGCTCCAGCCCCGCTTGGGCCTGGGCCAGGTTATGGCTGTCGGCGTAGTGGTTGCTCATCTGCCCGGTCGACTCATCGGCGGTGCTGCGCTCGCCGGCAAAGCAGGTCTGGGCGCCCCACTGTCGGGTGTAGGGCGGCAGGCCCTGCTCCAGCGCCTGCTGCACACAGGCCAGTGCTTCGGCGTGGTAGCTGTAGACCACAAAATGGGTGTCCTTAATCCGGTTGCGATGGCTGCGGGCCTCATCGCGGCTGAACTCGCCGCGCAGCTCCAGCAGGTCTATCAACCAGAACGCCAGCCGGTCGTACTCCATCCCCTGGGCCAGGCTCAGCCAGGTTTGATGCAACTGCTCCTCCAGCGCTGACTCCTGGGCCGATTGCGCCGCCTTGATCACCACCTGGTAGAAGCCGGTATACACAACGCTGGAGAGGTCCTCGGATTGGATCGCCAACTGCAACATCTCCGGCTGAGCATCGGCACTGGCGCTAAAGCGCAGCTGTCGGGCGTCATTATCAAAGGAGACCATCAAGCCGGCATCGCTGCCGATCCGCGTCTCCACCGACACCACCTTGAGCGCCGCCTCGTTAGCCGACAAGCCACTGGCGTAATCGAACACCTTCTCCTGTCCCGGGGAGAGGAAGGTGATCAGGGGCAGATCCAGGATAGGGGCGCTGCCAGTGGAAACCACGGCATGGAAGCTGAAGGGCAACTCAACCCGGCTCACCCCATCGCTGATGCCCAGGATGGCGGTGTGCTGGTCATTGATGCTGAAATCCGGCCGGATGGTGATGGTCTGGTTGGTGAGATCGAGCTCATAGGGCACCGAGGAAGGGGCACCATAGGTCTCAAAGGTCAGATCAAACTGAAGCTGTTCCTTGGGTACAGTGCCCGCCTCCAGTTCGAACTGGAACACGCCCTGGCTGCCACGGAAGATCTGAAGATGGGTCTCCCCCACCATGCGCGCTGAGAGCGTCTGGAACGGCAATACCGTCACCGCCAGCTGAGCCTGGGCCTGCAGCGCTCCGTCTGAGACGGTCACCGTGACGATCGCCTCCAGTTGCTCCGCCACCGCCTTGGCACTGATGATCAGCTCGCCCTCCTGGTGCAGCGCACTGACCACCGGGTCAGAAGAGGCCAGCGAGACGGTTAATGCATCGCCGTCTTCGTCCTCCAGGGTGATGGCCACCCGGGTGCTGTCGCCAGCCAACAGCTCGATGGCATCGGTCGCCAAGCTAACGGTTGGGGCATTGTTGCTGCCGCCAGTGGTGCCGCTGCCGTTATTGTCACCATTGCCGCCGGTTGAAGATGAGCCCCCACTGCCGCCGCAGGCACTGACACAAAGCACCAGCATCAGGGTGCTAAACCACTTCTTCATGTTCAATTCCCTGAACTGCGCTGCCGCCATGCCTGGCCGCAGCCGACTCCCTAACGGCCTGATCCGGACGTTAGAACCCTGCTGTCACCTTACCCAATCGTGCTGGCAGTTGCATTACAAGTGGTTGATAAGAATCAAGCTTACTTCGAGGAAACCCCGGTCTGTCGGGCCCAAGCAACAAAAACGGGAAGCCCAGGCTTCCCGTTTTGTCTTGAGTCAGCGAGGTTAGGTGCCCGGCATCTCGCTCCAACCGCTGTCGATGATCATGCCATCCATCTTGCGCAGCACATGGCCGCAGCTTTGACAGCGATATTCATGCTCGGAGAAGCCGCCATCCACGGTACTGGCTTCGTGATGGGCAAACTCGGTGAGGTTGTGGTGTGGCTTATCGGTCTGTTGTTTCAACTGCGCCTGACAGTCATGGCACAAGGGCGTTGTCATCATAATGTCCCCCATGGTTACCTAGTGTTGAGTATAGGGGGCAAAGGCAGACCGGGCCGGCGACAACAACCAGGGGCTTGCGCGGGATCAACCGGGTTGCACACAAGGAGCAGAAAACCGACGATGCCAACATCGATGCTGACAAATCGCCAACACCCGAACCGAGTCATCGCCCAAGCTCTGTTGCTGTGCCTGGCTCTGGCTCTGAGTCTGGATTCGGTCATTTCAGTTCAAGCTCAGAGCAACCCGCTGCGCCAGACTGACACGCCGCTGAACATCGCCCATCGCGGTGCCTCCGCCTATGCCCCGGAGCACACCGCAGCCGCCTACCGAATGGCCATTGAGATGGGCGCGCCTTTTATCGAGCCGGATCTGCAGATGACCCGGGATGGCGTTTTGATTGCGCTGCATGACCCCACGCTGGAGCGCACCACCAATGTGGCGACCCTGTTTCCCCAGCGCTACCGACGGGTGCAACGGGGCGCTAAGGCGGTTCGGCAATGGTTTGCCTACGACTTCAGCTTGGCGGAGATCAAACAGCTGGATGCGGGCAGCTGGCTGTCTGAGGCCTATGCCGGCGAGCGCATCCTCACCCTGGACGAGGTGATCGCCCTGGCTCAAGGTAAGGCGGACATCATGCCGGAGCTTAAGTATCCCGACCGTTACCTGGCGCAGGGGCTGGATATGGCCCAGGCCTTTTGGCATGTGCTGGAACGACACCGGCTAACCCGGGGTGAGCACGGCCCCCAGGTGGTGGTGCAGTCGTTTCATTTCGACACCCTGGTGCGGCTTCGCCAGCAGTTCCAGTCGTCGTTGCCGCAGGTGTTCCTGGTGTATGGCGACAGCGCCGCGCCCTGGCTCAGCGATGAAGGGCTGGCCCGGGTCGCAACCATCGCCGACGCACTGGGTCCGAGCAAGCTACTGATTGAAGCCGACCCCACCCTGGTGTCTCGCAGTCATCAGCAGGGCCTGGCGGTGATCCCCTATACCTTCGCCTCACCCCACCGTGCCACCGACGCCGCGCTCATCAGGGAGATGCAAACCGCTCTTTGCCTCTGGCAGGTGGACGGCCTGTTCACCAACAACCCGGATCTGTTCGGCCAGGTTGGCCCCTGTCGAGATGAGAGCAATGCCCCGGTGGCCACCCCATGACAAAGCGATGACAGCGCCACGGCGAGAAATGCGATTCATGACCCCAGTTCAATCCTGAGACATGGAATCAGCAAAACTGTCGCCTGGATTACAATTGCGAGCATCATGGGTTTGGTTTTCCCGATGTATGGCATAGGGTTACGCCGAGTTTGGCGCCCAGTCGTCATCTCATCTCCTCAACACGAACAATGGAAATAACAATGAAGCTGAGCGCACGCAATCAACTCAAGGGCACCATCAAGAGCATCACCCCCGGTGCCATCAACAGTGAAGTCGTGATCGAACTGGCCGAAGGCGTTGAGATCGCCTCTGTGATCACCAACGAGTCTGTTACCAACCTAGAGCTGGCCGTAGGTAAAGAAGCGTTCGCCGTGCTGAAGGCCTCCAACGTGATGGTGGGTGTGGCATAACGCCCCTCCTCTGAATCAAAAAATCCCGCGACAAGGTCGCGGGATTTTTTTGTGTCCGGTCAGCGCATTCAGTAGCGATACTGGAAGCCAAAGGAGGCAGCGGCCAAGTCGTAGCGGTCACCATCCAGGTAGGAGACGTACTCCAGCGCGATGCTAAAGCGCTCGCTGGAGGCCAGGCTGATACCACCGCCATAAGACAAACTGGTGGCGCTTTTCGAGCCGGACGGCGACGGACTTACCCGGCCACGGGTTACGCCGAACAGGGCATAGGGAGTGAACGGCGTGCGATTGGCCAGCCCGCCTTTAAGGTAGCCGCCGAAGAAGTAATCCACCTTGGCGCTTTGGCCGTCGCTGATGTCGTCCTTGATGATGGTGGTGCCCACCCGCCCTTCCAGGGCAAAGTAGTCATCGAACTGATAGCCGGAAACCAGGGTCAGGGCCTGCGGCTTGGCTGACGCCAACTCATCGTGGTCGTAGCGCATCAGGCTGTACTGGATGCCGCTGTAGCTGCGAGGTACCTCAGCTTCCACCGGTGGGCAGGGGTAGTGACCCGCGCCATACACCGGGGCCTGCACATCACCGTGAGTGGGCGCGTTAACGTGGATATGCACCTCGGCGGATGCGTGGGCGCTGACCAGCAGCAACAGGGGAAGGCAAGATTTCATCGACGATACCGGCAGGATTCAGAAGTGGCGGGATCCTACCCATCCACCGGCCCGGGTTCTGTGACTCCGCTGGCACATCAACAAGACAAAAACATCATCAAAACCGTTATTTACCATGGTTCGTCGCCCACAAAACGACGTTCCCGCCGATTCCCAATCCGCCCTCCCCGGGTTAGAGTGAAGCGATCAGGCTCGCGACCATGCAGCTGACTGAATCCCCCACGCCAACAAGGAAGGCCATGACCATCATTACTGAGACTCCCCGCCTGCTCATCCGCCGCTTCACCCTGGATGACGCCGCGGCTGTCTACCACTTCAATTCCCCGGAAGAGGTGAATCGCTATACCGGTGACGCCGGCATGTGCACCACCGTTGACCAGGCCCGTGGCATCATCACCGACATCTGGCTCAAGGAGTATCAGCAGTATGGCTACGCTCGCTGGGCGGTGGTTCTGAAGGAGACCGGCCAGATCATCGGTTTTTGCGGCTTCAAGTACGAGCCACACCTCAACGGCACCGACATCGGTTACCGCCTGCACCCGGACTTCTGGGGTAAAGGCTACGCCACCGAGGCCAACCAGGCCTGCCTGGAATACGCCCGCCGCAACATGGACTTCAAGGAGGTGTTTGGCGAGGTAGTGGCAGAGAACCACGCGTCGGCCCGGGTGCTGACCAAGTTAGGCCTCACCTATCAGCTGCAATACCAGGAGGATGGCTTCACCATCCACCGCTACGGGTTAAGTCTCAAGGACTGATGCCGTCGCGTTGCTGTTGGCACTGAACGGTGTCGACAGCAACACAGCCACAGGGCATTTGCACCGCACAGCCAGGGTCTTAACGCCCTGGCAGCATGCTGAGTGGCTTGGCTGCTCAAGTCGTGCGCAAACTCTCAACCTTGAACGCCGCTCAAGCAATCCGTGCGCTGCGCAATTATTCTACGCGCCTTCGCCTGAATGAGAGACTCGCCCGTGCACAAACCTCTGGCCCTGTTGTTGTCCCTGTCGCTGCTGGCCGCCTGCAGCTCCGAATCCGATAGCCCCGACAATCCGGATATCCCCGATGAGAAGCCTGAGCTGGAACGCACCTATGGTCCGGCAGCGAGCGCCTACTTCGACGTACTGGACCGCCAGCTCTCCTTTGCTGAGCTGTTGCACGACACCCACCTGCAACTGGCGCAGATCGGCCATATCGAGGAATCGATCTGCAGCAATGGCGGCCTCCTCTCAGCCCAATGGCACGACAACGATGGCAGTGAGGCGGTCAGCGCCGGCGACCAGTACCAGCTGCACCTGCGGGACTGCCAACTGCCCTGGTTTGCCGAGGTACTGGACGGTTCATTGCTGTTCGAGATCACTGAGGTTGAATCCCAGCAACAGGACCAGACCCTGTCGGTGCAGTTGGGACTGTCCGATATCGTGCTCAAGGACGGCGGTGAGTACCAACTGGACAACCACCTGGAACTGACCATGCGTTTGACCCCGAACCGCTACGCGCTCGAGGTGCACAACCCAGAGGCCATCACCCTGTATCACCGCTTTGAGGAGGAACAGATCCTGCAGCCCTCCACCTTCGGCAAGACCGTCGACTCAGAGCGGGCGTTCTACCAGGTCCAGGGCAGCGGTGAAGTTCAGGATCTGCTCAAGCAACAGACAGTACAGTTCCAGCAAAGTACCCCCTGGCAGGGCTACCTGATGGAGTACCCGCACCAGGGTGCGGCTGAGCTGACACCGCAAGGGCTGCCACCGGTTACCCTGGCCAGCAACTTTGTGGTGGATTCCCGCATGATCAATTTCCAGCAGGGACAGTGGGTGGAGAAAAGCCAGTGGCTCAACCGGAGTCAGGGGGTGCTGTGGCGCGTCCCCGGCGTGACCAGCCCAAACAATCCGCGGGAGTACAAGGCCAGCAACCTGCAATTCGTCGCCCAACTAAACGCCTACCTCAATGGCGCCTACCCGATCCAGGGCACCATGCAGGTACAGCTTTCTCGCCCGATCGAGCGGATCGCCACCAGTGTTAGCTTTCGGACAACCCAGAGTCCCTTTGACTACATCGATGCCCACAGCATTATAGAGGGCGGCCTGCTCTCCATTACCCCCACCCGGCCGCTGGAGCCGGGCCGGACGTACCAGTTGGAGTCCTTTGTTGCCTATGGCGAGAACGGGACGTCGCTGAGTGTCAGCACCCGCTCCAACTTTACTGTCAGCGACCAGGTGGTGCCGGTGCTCACGGCGCAAAGCGGTTTGTTCCGGGTTGACGACACCCCCTGGCTCAGCGCCAAAGGCAGCCATGCTAAGGAGGGCGAAGCGATCGACATCGAATGGTTCGAGATCAGCGATACCGGCCTGGTGTTTGAGACCCCAACGGAGCTGCACACCGGTTTCACCCCGGGACGGCCTGGCGACATCGAAATTGGCCTGAGAGTCACCAATGAGCTGGGCCAAAGCGATACCGTCACTCAAACCCTGCGGGATGCGGCCGACGACCAGCGCTTTATCTATTTCGACAGCCCGGCTGGCGAGTACATCGGCCAGGGTAAGCGCCGTTACCTCAGCAGCCGCGACGGCTACTTCACCAACAACAGCAATAGCGAGCAGTTGGATACCATCAGACTGCGCTACGACAACGACCGCAACTGGAGCCTGGATCTGCAATCCGGCGACGGCACCCCGTTGCGCGAGGGTCGCTACGAAGGGGCAACCCGTTACCCGTTTAACCGCGATGGCGAGCCGGGGGTGAACTTCAGCGGCGAGGGGCGTGGTTGCAACACCATCAACGGTGAGTTTGAGATCCACCAGTTGCAACGGGACGCGCACGGCAACCTGTTGGCACTGGCCGTGGACTACACCCAGTACTGCAGCAACGGCACCGAGCCGCTGCGAGGCAAGCTGCGATACAACACCGATTACCCCATCAACCTTAATCATCGCTAAGGGAAGCTACCCTCCCCTGCGCACAACGCCCTGACTCTGTCGGGGCGTTCTGCTATCTTTGCGCCACTTTCTTTTCCCTGGGCGGGCTCTCACCCGCCCCGGCCAGCAATCAAGGCAATCCCATGATCATCTTCACCACCAACCTGGGCGACATCACCATCGAACTGGACAGCGAGCGCGCTCCGGTCACCGCCCGCAACTTCCGCAAATACTGCGAGGATGGCTTCTTCGAAGGCACCATCTTCCACCGGGTGATCAAGGGCTTCATGATCCAAGGCGGTGGATTGACCGCCAAGATGCGGGAGAAGCCCACCCGCGCGCCCATCGCCAACGAGGCCAACAAGGGGCTGAAAAACCTCACCGGCACCATCGCCATGGCCCGCACCGACGCGCCCCACTCCGCCACCGCCCAGTTCTTTATCAACGTGGCGGACAACAACTTCCTCGACCACATCGCCACCACCAATGCCGGCTGGGGCTACGCGGTGTTTGGCAAGGTGACCGCCGGCATGGACGTGGTGAAGCAGATTGAAGGGGTGAAAACCGACACCATCGCCGGCCACGAGGATGTACCGGTGGAGCCCATCATCATCGAGAAGGTGACCATCCAGGACTGAGCCCTGACTTTGCTATGACCCGCTGGCGCGACCGGCCAGCCGGGTCATTCTGTCCTTGCGGCCACAGACCCTGAGCGACTTATTCGGCAAGGGCAAAAAAACACAGAAAACCCATCACATTTCCGCAGTTTGCGTTCGCAACGACATTTCGGCCCTGGCCATACTCCAGCACGAGAAAGGACATCCACTGGAGAAATGAAATGCGACACGCAACCAGCTTGCTGATACTGGCGATGGCCACCGCCCCGGCCCTGGCCGCCCCTCAATGCACCGAAAACTACGGCACCGGTGCCACCACGGTGACCCTGGCCACCGGCAGCCCCGGTGAACTAGGCCTGCTCAAGGCCCTGGCCGATGCCTTTAACGCGCAGCACGACACCCGCCTGTGCTGGGTCAAGGCCGGCTCCGGCAAGTCTCTGCAACTGCTTAAGGACAAGCAGGTCGATCTGGTGCTGGTGCACGCTCCAGACGCAGAGAAACGCGCCGTGGCCGAAGGCTGGGCCATCAACCGCACCCTGATTGGCTCCAACGAGTTCTATCTGGTCGGCCCAAGTACCGACCCTGCCGGCATTCGCAACGCCAAGAACGCCGCCGATGCCTACCACCTGATTGCCCAATCCGCCTCACCCTTCCTGTCTCGGGGCGACAACTCGGGAACTCATAAAAAGGAGCTGTCTATCTGGAAGATGGCGGCCGAACAGCCCAAAGGCAGTTGGTACAAGGAGACCCAGGACTTCATGCTGGCCACCCTGCTCCAGGCCGACAAGCAAGCGGCCTACTTCATGACCGACAGCAGCACCTGGGTAGTGGGCCAGTCCGAGCTGAAAGACACCCAGATCCTGTTCCGCGGTGATACCTACCTGGTCAATACCTACAACGGCCTGGTTCAGCCCAAGGGCGCTACCCCGGCTCAGCCCTACGCTGAGAAGCTGCTGGCGTTCATCGCCTCTGATGCGGGTCAAACCGTGTTCCGCGGCTTTGGTGCCGAGCGCTATGGAGAAGCCATGTACAACGATGCAGTGTACGCCGAGCAGTACGCGGACTGAGTGATTGGCGTCCGACCAATAAAAAGGGCCCTCGCTTGAGGGCCCTTTTTGTCTGCAATCTTAGTCTCGGATCAAGCGCGCCTTGAAGCTGCGACCTTTGAGCTTGCCCTTGCTGATCTGGTTCACCGCCTTGTTGCCGCTGCGACGGTCCACCGCCACGAAGGCGCGGATGTCGGTCACCTGGATCTTACCTATCTTGTCGCCAGCCACGGCGCCATCGCGGGTCAGGGCACCGACGATGTCCCCCGGGCGCAGCTTCTGCTTCTTACCGCCATTGATCTCCACCGTCACCATCGGCGCCGGGGCCGGCTGCTGATTGAGCACGCTGGCCGGCGGCAGCGCTTCGCCGTCGATCTTGATGCCCAGGTAGTCTTCCAGTCGCGCCACCTTGGCCGCTTCCTTGACGCTGAACAGGGAGAACGCCATGCCACGGCTGCCAGCCCGGCCGGTACGACCAACCCGATGCACGTGCACCTCGCTGTCGTGGGCGATGTGGTAGTTGAACACCGCATCCAGATCGTCGATATCCAGGCCACGGGCCGCTACGTCGGTGGCCACCAGCACCGAGGCACTCTTGTTGGCAAAGCGGGTCAGCATCTGGTCGCGGTCGCGCTGGTCCAGATCGCCGTGCAGTGCCAGTACGCTAAAGCCATAACGATGCAGCTCACCGGCCACCGCCTTCACCTCTTTCTTGGTGTTGCAGAACACCACGCTGGATTGGGGCTGGTGCTGCAGCAGCAGTCGGGTCAGGGCCGGGGTGCGCTCGTCGTTGTCCGCCACCTCGTAGAAGTGCTGTTCGATGTCGGCGTGGGTGGCCTGGCCCGCCACTTTCACCATCACCGGGCGCAGCATGAAGCTGTCGGCGATCTGCTTGATCTCCTCCGGGAAGGTGGCACTGAACAGCAGGGTCTGACGCATCTCCGGCAGCCGTGCCAGGATGTAATCCAGCTCGTCCTGGAAGCCCATCTCCAGCATCCGGTCTGCCTCGTCCAGCACCAGCGCGCTGATCCCGCTCAGGTCCAGGGTTTCCCGGCTGATGTGATCCTGGATGCGCCCCGGCGTGCCCACTACGATGTGCGCACCGTGCTCCAGCGAGGCCGCCTGCGGCCCCAGCGGCGAGCCGCCACAGAGGCTCAGGATCTTGATGTTAGGGATGGCACGGGCCAGTCGGCGCAGCTCCGCCGCCACCTGATCCGCCAGCTCGCGGGTGGGGCACAGCACCAGGGATTGCACCTGGAACTGCTTGGGCTGCAACCGGGCCAGCAGCCCCAGACCGAAGGCAGCGGTCTTGCCGGAGCCGGTGCGGGCCTGGCCCACCAGATCGGCACCGGCCAGGATGCTGGGCAGCGCCTGCTGCTGGATCGGCGTCATCTGCCGGTAACCCAGGGTGTCCAGGTTGGCCAGCAGGGCCTCAGACAGATTCAAATTGGAGAAGGCGGTATCGGACATGGTCGCAGCTCACGGTGGCGCCGGGTTCACACCCAGCATAGGGACGAAATGCGCAGCTCGCCCCTACCATCGAGGTGCCCAGCGCAACAAAGCCGGCGAGTCTACCACAGACACCCGCCCTCTGCTGCTCTGCCTCGCCAGGATGTGGGATGTGGCGCGGTCGCCACCTACGAGCAAAGTCCACCTACCGCAGCTCGCCGGTCTCCAGGTAGAGGGTCTGCAGTTGTAAGGCCTGGAATGAAACGCCGCTGTTTGGTTCAGCCAAAGCGTCGGGACCGGTGAGCAAGACCTGCCGCAGTGACGCCTCCGAGGCCGCCCCCTGGTCATCCACCGCCACCGGTAAACATCCCGTCGGTGAGCCTGCGGCACCATCAAGCCGGATGAAGTGGTCCGCCTCCGGCCGCTGCCCCAGCCGTTTATAGAGGAATTGGCTATCACCGATGCTCAGCGTGCAGTAGTGGCCCACGGCTCGATTCGGCTGCGCCGGCTCCAGCGACAGCAGGGCAAACCGCTCTATAAGCTCCACTTCCACCCACACCGACGAGTATCGCCGCTGGCCACCCCGCTCGAAGTGGTCCTGGTACAGGTCCGCCTGGAAGCGACGCAGAGGCTCGGGGTGATCCGGGGCCAGCCGCATCAGATCAAAGGGCTTAGGCACCAAGGTCCAGTAGCCGTCGTAGCCATCCAGTGTCTGTCGCAGCTTGGCATCTAATGTCTTATCGGAAAGGGAGAGGCGTAGCAGCACCTGGGCATTGTGGGGAACGTGGTACATCGGCAGATGAGAGGCAACCAGCCCCGCTTCGCCACCGAACAGCAGCATGCCATGGGTCCCCATGTGGCTGTGTGGCGCAGCGGTCAAGAAAGAGGAACAAAGCAACAGGCACGCCATCAGTGCGGCGCGCAACAAAGAGAAAGAGTGAGCCATCCTGGCCTCGAAAACTTGGGATAGCGGGGTCGTCCCCGTCATAAGGTGCTGCCCCAACCCTCGGAGCAGATCGGGGTCGTCCCCGATGGCGAACAGTAAATCGCTTTGCCGATGGGGATTCAATCTTCACTGGCAACTCACCGAGTCGCTACCGTAAAGCCAACACACCAGCTGCCGCCCGCTCTGCCTCTACTCTGCCTGGGCCTTGAGCTGGGCCCGAAGCCAGCGTCGCAGTGGGTCGCGATGGGTCCGTTCATGCCAAATCTGCACGATCTGCACCGGTGCCAGCTCGATGGGGCAGGGGTAGATGGCCAGCTGCGGGTTGGCTGCCACCGCGCGCTGAGCCAACGAGGCCAGACAGGTGAGCACGAAGGGCTGGTTCACCAGCATCAGCGGCGGGGTCATAAAGCTACTGAGGCCCGCCACAACCCGACGCTGCCGGTTCTGGCGGCGCAGCGCCTTATCCACCAAGCCATCGAGATCGCCGGTGAGCGTGGTCACCAGGTGCGGACAGTCCAGGTAGGCTTGCAGGCTCATCTTGCCCGCTAAAATCGGGTTGTCGCGGTCCGCCAGCACCACAAACTCATCCTGCCAAAGCGCCTGCTGGTAAAAGCTCTGCGGCAGGTCTTGGTAGAACCCGGCAATGGCCAGGTCACACCGGCCTTGCTGCAGCGCCTCTTTGGGCAGCTCGCCGGTGGTGGGGTGCGTCACCAACTGTACCTTGGGCGCTTGCTGTTCCAGTGTGGCCAGCAGTCCCGGTAACAGATGCTGCTCCATGTAGTCGGTGGTGTAGAGCCGCAACAGCTCCTGGCTATGCAGGAAGTCACTGGCATCCGACTGCTGATAGAACTGCTCCAACTGTGCCATCAACGCACCGATCTGAGGCGCCAGCGTGTGTGCCAGCGGTGTCGGTGTAAGCCCCCGCGGTGCCCGCACAAACAGCGGGTCATCAAACTCATGTCGCAGCTTGGCCAGGCGATGGGACAGCGCAGGCTGGCTGATCATCAGCTCCTTGGCGGCAGCGGAGAGGGAGCGGAGTCGATAGAGCAGATCGAACAGGCGCAACAGGTTGAGATCCCGACCCTGGATATTCATTTTCTGAATGGACTTTATAGATGCAATAGAATTCTCATGATACTGCCCGCCGCCTAGACTGGCCAACAATCGCTATCCAACTCATCAAAAGGAAGATGCCATGAGCCGAATCACCTCCGTCCTGGCCGCTGCCAGCCTTACCTTGGGTGCTGCCGCACTCCCCGCCAACGCCGCCGATAAGGTGCTGCTGGTCTCCACCAGCCACGACACCATGGGCGACACCGCCAAGCCCACCGGCCTGTTCCTGTCCGAGCTGGTCCACCCCTACTTTGTCCTGACCGAGGCCGGCTACCAGGTCGACGTGGTGAGCATCGCCGGCGGCGACATCCCGGTGGATCCCTCCAGCTTTCGCGAAGCCGATGCCGGGGTGGATCGCTTCCTGGCGGATGACCAGCTCAGCGCCTTGCTGAAGAACACTAACGCGCTGGCCAGCGTCGACAGCGCAGATTACCAAGCCGTGGTATACGCCGGCGGTCACGGCACCATGTGGGATTTTCGCCAATCCGAGGCGGTACAGCAGGTGAGTACCGAGGTCTACCAGGCCGGTGGGGTAGTGGCGGCGGTTTGTCATGGCCCGGCCGCGCTGGTGGATGTGCAGCTGGCCGATGGCCGCTACCTGATCGACGGCGTTAAGGTGACCGGCTTCAGCAATAAAGAAGAGGAGATGGTGCAGCTGACCGACGTGGTGCCCTACCTGCTGGAGGATGCCATGCAACAGCGCGGTGGCCAGTTCAGTGCCGCTGCTCCCTGGAATGAGCACGTGGTGGTGGACCAACGCGTAGTCACCGGGCAAAACCCGCAATCCGCCCACGCCCTGGGCGAGGCCGTGGTGCAACAGCTCAAAGCGCTCCAACCCAAGTCGTAACCTGACCCGCCCCAACCCACGTCGGACCGAGTTCGCCATTCACTCAGATGAGCAGCTCGGTCCGCAGCAAAGCCGATAAACCTAGGTCAGTACATCAGCCCAGCTCAGTACATCAGGGATTTCGCGTTCGCTTGGGGGCGGTGGTGTACCCAACTGGTGAGCACGTACATCCAAGCCATCAGCCCCAAAAGCGGGCCAAACAGCAGCCAAAACACACAATCCAATGCAGGCCAGCTCGAGCGAGGCAGTTTCCCCTTCAAGCAGCCATAGACTCCGGCCAACGCGGCAGCAAAACCAATCAGCAGGTGGGAGTTCAGCACGCCAAAGCAATTAACGATAAGGCCGGACTGGAGGGCGATAAGGGCAAAGAAGGCAAACAACGCCAGATATAAACGGTTGTGAGGAATCAGACTCATCGGAAATGTTCGCTATTATTATTGTTTTTGAGGGAGTTTAACCGAGGCAACAGGTCACAAGGTGACAATCTCGCCGCAAAAAAGCGATCGGCCCAATCGAGTCAAATGATCTCTAGGAGAGCCCCATGCATCTCACCGGTTCCTGCCACTGCGGCAAAGTGCGCTTTGCCGTCGACTCGCCTCACCCCTGCCCCTTCAATCGTTGTTACTGCTCTATCTGTCGCAAGGTGGCGGGCAGTGGCGGTTATGCAGTGAACCTCAGTGGTCACTACCCCAGTCTGAAGGTAGAGGGCCAGGAACACGTCAAGGTGTACCAGGTGGAGCACGAAGGGCAGCGCAGCCCTCTGCAGCGCCACTTCTGCGGCCACTGCGGCAGCATGCTTTGGGTGTATGACCCACGCTGGCCGGAACTGGTGCACCCCTTTGCCTCCGCCATCGACACCGAACTGCCCACCCCGCCGGAGTACACCCACCTGATGCTGGGCAGTAAAGCCAACTGGGTGCAGGTGGAGGGCAATCCGGGCGACCCCTGCTTTGCCGAATACCCCAAGGAGAGCATCGCCGCCTGGCATGACCGGCTGGGCCTGACCCACCCTATCGAAAGCCCAGACAACGACTGAGCTCCCCCTAACACCACAACGCAAAAGCCCCGGGAGCGATCCTCTCTGATCACCCCCGGGGCTTTTCTTCGATGGCAACGCCTTGCGCTGTTAGCCGTCGATGCGGAACTGGGCCATCACCCCATCGCGCTGCTCCATCCGCTCGGTGACATCGCCAAACAGGTCCGGGCGATCCGCCGGAATGCTGTAGTTGTGGCCGTCGTTCAGACGCTTCAGATCCACACTGAAGTGGGTGAAGGTGTCACCAAACTGGTAGCGCATGTTCAGCACCTGCTGGTCGAGGTTGTACACCACCCCGTAGATGGTGGCATAGCCGGTCATCACTCCACCCAGCTCGCGGTTAGCGGCATCCAGCGGGATCTTGTAGGTGACGCTGTCCAGCTTGGCCAGGCCGTTGGTGTAGCTGCTGGGCTGCTCCAGTTGCTCGAACATGTAGCGGTTCCAGATGAAACGCTGGGCCGAATTGATGTTGCCCGGCAGCGCAAAGTTGCCATGCACATCGGCTTTGCTCTCAGGCTTTGATGATTCCCAGTTGGCCAGGTGCTCGGCAAAGGTGGGGCTGTTGGTCATCACGTTGTACTGCTTACCGTGGTAAACCTGCCACTGGCCATCGATGTACTCCAGCACCGCCGCATCACCGCTGGCGTCCTGCAGCGAGTAGTGGCCGCGCATTGCCATGCCGTCAACACTGAACTGCTGGATCTGCAGACTCTCGATGTTCTCCAGCGCCTCTTTCACCGTGGCGAAGCTGTCCAGCAGGTAGGCAACAAAGCGGGCGTTGACGATCTGATCCTTGCCGGCCTGCTTCTCCCCCGGGACCTCTTCGTCCAGGTAGAGTGCATTGGCGGAGAAGCCCACCTCGTTAAAGCCATCCACCAGGCCAACACCATACAGGGTGGCGCCGATGGAGGCGTACTTGGCGGTCCACTCCAGGGCGTCGTCACCGTCGTAGCCGCGGTAGCTCTGGCCCTTGGCACGCACGTCGATGGTGGGCTGGTTCTCCTCCATCCAATCCATGGTGCGGGAGACGAACACGCCGTGCTCTTCGGTCTCCCAAACAATGCGGGAACAGGCGGAGGCAGCAGTAGAAAAGCCAGACAGTGCAGTGGCAACGGATGCCACCAGCAGCAGCTTTTTAGAGAATTGGGCCATGGGATAGCACCTTTGTAACTGTGAAGGTTGGCCCTATTGTAGGAATCCCATCCCGCATGTAACCTCGCCTTTGTTGGAAATTTTCCAACACAATAAGACAACTACTGGCTGAGTCATTGGCATAACCCATCCGCCAGACCAGCCTATAACCGGAGTGTGGGATGCCCAGAACCAGCCTTGATCAACTCAACGCCTTCGTTGCAGTGGCGCAGCATGGCTCATTCAGCCAGGCCGCCCGGGTACTGAGAAAGGACCGCGCCACCTTGCACTCCCAGGTGGGGGATCTGGAGATCGACTGGGGCGTCACCCTGTTTGATCGCAGTGGCCGCTCACCCTCGCTCACCGCCGAGGGCCACAGCCTGCTCAGCCAGGCTCGTCATATCCTCTACCAGCTCAATGCGCTGGAAAACGCCTGCGATGCCATCGCCCAGGGGCACGAGCATGAGCTCACCGTGCACCATGATATGTCGATCCCCTGCGAGATGATCCGCAGTTTGGATGCGCAGGTTCGCGACGCCTTTCCCCACACCCAGCTCAACTGGCTGCATCGCAGCCGGGAGGAGTCGGCAGCGGCCTTACTGCGCAAGGAAGCGGATCTGGCCGTGATGCTCACCGCCGGACAGGTGGTACCCACCGAGGGCTTGAGCTTCACCAACCTTGGCTATCCCCGCTTTGCCTTCTTTGCCTACAAGGATGCGCCGCTGGCCCAGCAACAGAGCGTGTCACTGGCGGATCTGGAGCGCCATCGCCAGTACCTCGCCGAGAACTTTGCCGACATCCTCAAAACCCCGCTGGCGATGTCGGCCCAAACGGTACGGGTGAGCAACACCGACGTGCTGCTGGCGCTGCTCAAAAACGGTGGTTATGCCCTGCTGCCCTACCACCTGTTGGACGCCGAACCCTATCGCGACCAGTACCGACCGTTGCCGCTGGACTTCATGGTGCAGGATGGTCGGGTCGGCTACGTGCTGCTGAGCCTCAGCCGCAGCGGCGGGCCAGCTAAGGCATTCCTGCAGCAGCGTATTGAGGAGGCTTTTAGGACTATGTGCTAATCCCCAACAACTAACTAAAAAAATAATCAGGCAGCACACGATTCACTCAAATTACAGCTTTTAATCACAGTTTTCACTGAGTTGCACAAAAACTGTTCTATCATGTTGATATATATTGCTCATCTGATAAGTTCAAGCTAGCAAGTTATCGCTAGGATACATCAATTTTATGATGTAACGCTGTATTGCTAGCTCTTAGAGAGTCATCTTATCAAAGTACTTCACTTGATATCTTCGATGAGAGTGATGTGAAAATGAGTCGCCCGAATACAATGTACCTACACAGTAAGCGATTTATAATTAATTTATATTTTTCCACATCCAAACCCTCTTCTTTAATATGGTAGAAAAGCAATCTTAAGCAGTATATTGGATTAATTTAATTTTATAAGTAAACAACCACAACCAAGATACATGGCCACGTAAAAAAACAGGCATATAAAATGTATGAAACAATATCCACACTACCACAAACAGTATATATTGGAATCGGAACTGTAATAGCCGCATTTGTTGCCGGGTTAATATCGGTGGTTAATACAACGATATCCAAAGAAAACAAAATATCAGAATTTAGACAGGCTTGGAGTGAAGCTATTATCGATGAGGTATCGACATATATAAGCCTAGTTTCAAAAATTCATGTCTCATGGTTAACATCAAGATCTAAAGGAATATCAGGAGCAACATTCTTAGAGAGTGAAGTAAATACTATAAGAGAAATGCAGGCTTTACAGCACAAAATAACCCTTAGATTACATGAAGAAAAACATGCCAAAATAATAGAGCATTTAAAGAGAATTGACTTAATAATATGCAACAACAATATAGAGCAAAAAGAAGCAGACCTAGAACATCTAATTGAGTCACTCTCATCAGATACAAAAACAACAATTAAGCAAGAATGGATAAAAGTTAAGCTAGGAGAAATTCATTTTATTTGGCTTAGAAGAATAGGGTACTTCCTTTCAGTTTCTTTAGCATCTCTAATATTCTCAACTTGCTTGTTATATATTTACTTTATGATTAAACAGGGTTAAGAAATGAACAACCTAAGAAGCTTGAGTAATCTTTTCTTTGGCGATTCAGCGGAAAAAGAAGCCAGAATCAGAAACGAGGTTTTTGTAGAACCCAGACAATTTAAAAAGTTGCTTAAATTTCCTAGATCCAATCACAAAATTATTGTTGGAGACAAAGGTTGTGGTAAATCTATGCTGCTCAATGTCATAAATGAGTCAGTTCTTGACTCAAATACACTATCGATGCTGATAACGCCACACAATATAGTTTGTGATCCTATAGGTGAGCAGTCTACTATATCTGACAAACAGTCAGTCGCTTATGATCTTCTTCTCGAACTTGCAGTTAAAGAGATAGATAGAATCTGTAATACATCAGAGACAAATATCATAAATAATGAGCAAAACAAAGAGGTTAAGGCAGCAAGATTTAGAGCATTCCTTGAGGAAAAAGGAAATGTATCTGATTATTTCAATGACCATTCCGAAGGAATAAGCTTTAAGAGAAACAATCGAAGCCGGCTTGCCAATAAACTAAAGAACATGTTGGTGGAAAAAGATGACAACATATGGATCATGATTGACGATGTAGACACTGCATCGATACTAAAAAGCACCTCCAATTCGTATGATTACTCAGTTTGCTGGGCGATAATAAGTGCCGCAATTAAATTATCAAATGATTTTTTTAAAATCAGGGTTTTGATATCTGTGAGAACGGATATATGGCACATAATGGAAAAGAATAAATTCCTTGGTCGAGACATAAGAGACAAAATAACCAACCCTTTCAGACTAAACTTCACTGAAGAGGAGATTGAAGCCATCTTCCTAGTTCGGCTTAATAGAGCTGCTTTAGACCTCGATCCAAGCTACATCATAGGTGAGGGACGAGTTCCATATCGACAATTTTTTGCTGATAGTAATTATAACCTACCAGGTAAGAAAGGTAGCAAGAAGTATTGGTCAAAATGGATTGCCCAACAGTCAAGAAATAAGCCTAGGGACATGGTTCAGTTAGTACAAAATTTAATTGAATCAGCTGAGGATGAAGCTGAAAAAAATGGAGTTAATGGTGAAGCTCTTATAAATGACGAATGTGCTAACAAAGTAATTCTTGATTTTGCTAAAAGCAGGATTGATAATCTTGAGACAGAATTTCAAGAGATTTGCCCTCAAATAGGATATCTCGTTAAAGATGTCTCTAAGCACATGTGTATACTTAGAAAACAATACAGAGGACAAGGAAGAGACTATAGTTTTTCGTATCAAGAAATCATAGAGTATTTATCAAAGTACCCGTCAAGACGAAAAATAACTATTGATAAAATTTCAATGTCATCAGGAAAAAACACTGATGCCATCAAACTACTCGGGTTGCTTTATATGTCTAATTTTATAAATGCAAGAAAGCTAGTGGACTCAGGGAAAAGTGACCTTTACACACATGAGACCTATAACGAGTATCCAGACCTAATTAGTGAAGACAAGATTAACGATCTACAAAGTTATCGATGGGAAATCCATCCTGTTTTTCGCTCTTACCTTGATTCTATCAAAGATGACCTTACCGCTTAGCCGATGGAAAAACCATCCCATAATAGGAATAGCCGCAGAATAGAGAAGCATTAATATTCTGCGGTATCAATTCCCTTATTGAAAATTAAAATATTCAAAGGGCGACCGCAATGCCAAAAACACATTTTAAGTATATTTGCAAATACTTACGTTAACTGTTTTTGCTCTGCTAGCTAGATGAGTGGCTTGTATTTTTTTTGGCGCAGTCTAACCATTAAATATGCTCACAGCCTTTAATTACTCTAGACAACTTACAAGAGCCTTTCTTTTGCTGCAAGAAGGAAACAAACTGCCAAGTCTTACCCTTCTCTGCGAAAACCGAACGGGGTAATCGCTTCACCACACTTCCGCTTGCGCATCTTTCTCAGCCATAATCAGGTTAACTGATTGTTTTAATGATGACTTGCGCTGAAGGTTCAGGTCATCGCAAGCACCTACTGAGGTCGATACCGATGCATCGCACGCTCAACAAACTGGTTTCCACCACCCTACTGGCCAGCGCCCTGTTCGTGGGGCCGCTGGCCAGTGTCTTCGCCGAAGAGGCCACGCAGGTCGACGTCTACTACCCCACCACCGACCGCCACCAGCGTAGTCTGACGCTCACCGGCACGGTTGAGGCAGTCCAGCACTCCCAGCTCGCCACCCTGCGCGATGGTGTGGTGGCGGAGATCTACGTCGACCGGGGCGACCGGGTGGAGAAGGGCCAGAAGTTGCTCAAGCTCGATGCCCGATTGATGGAGCTGGAGATCGAGCGCTACCAGGCCGAGGTGCGCTCCGCCAAGGCGGCCAAAACCGAGGCCACTCGCCTGTACGAAGAGGTGCTGGGGCTGTCGGAGCAGCAGTTGATCCCCAAAACCCAGATGGAGGAGCGGCTGTCGGCGGCGGTGGTGGCGGACGCCGAGCTTAACCGGGTCGAGGCGCTGCTGGCCCTGCGTGAGGAGATCCTCGACCGGCATATCCTGTACGCGCCCTTTGCCGGGGTGATCTCAGAGCGCCAGATCAACCTGGGGGAATGGGTTACCCCGGAGGCGAGCGTGTTTACCCTGGTCGACCAACAAAACCTGCGCCTCTCGTTGCAGGTGCCGCAGGAATACTACGCCCGCCTGGCGGATGTCTCGGACGCCACCGTCACCCTGCTGCCGGAAACCCCCACCCAACAACCCAGCGAAGCCAAACTCAGCACCCTGGTTGAGGTGGTGAACGACAACAGTCGAACCCTGACCGCACTGGTAGACCTGCCGCCCAACTCCGGCTGGCTGGCCGGCATGTCGGCACGGGCGGTGATCCAGCTGCCCCGCAGCGATCTCAGCATCAGCTGGATCCCCCAGTCCGCAGTCAAATCCCATCCCGATGGTGGCGCCAGCGTGTTCGCGGTTGAGCAGGACACCGCCAAGCGCTACCAGGTGACCATCATCGAACGCCAAGGCGAGCGCCTGGCGGTACAGGGCCTGCCGATTGGCCCCGGCGTGGTGATCACCGGCATCGAGCTGCTCAACGACGGCGATCCGGTGCAGATCCAGAACATCACCGGTAACTCGCTATGATTGCCGCTGCCGTCAAACACAGCACCCTGGTGGTGGTGATCACCCTGATCGCCACCGTGCTGGGCGTAGTCGCCGCGATCAATATCCCGGTGCAGATGATCCCGGACTTGGAGGTGCGCACCATCACCGTCCAAACCGGCTGGCCCGGCGCGACCCCCCAGGACGTGGAGAAGGAGATCCTGATTGAGCAGGAACGCTACCTGCGCAGCCTGCCCAACCTCAATCGTATGGTCTCTTACGCCCGCATGGGCCAGGCCACCATCGAGCTGGAGTTTCCCTTCGGCGTGGAGGTGAACGATGCCCTGATCCGGGTGAACAACGCCCTGAGTCAGGTGCCCGCCTACCCGGAAAACGTCGACCAGCCCCGGCTCTATTCCAGCGCCTTCTCCTCCAACGCCTTCATGTTCTTTGTGCTGCAACCCCTGCCGGGCAATCCGCTGCAGCTGGATGTCGACATGCTGCGGGATTTCGCCGATGACTATGTCCGGCCCCGGATGGAGAGCGTCGAGGGCGTCTCCGAGGTCAGCGTCAATGGCGGGGCCGAGCGGCAGCTGCAGATCCGGGTCGATGCAGCCAAGCTGGCCAAGCGTGGCATCAGCCTGACCGAGCTGCGCAGCGCCATCCGCAGTCGCAATAACGACACCTCGGCCGGAGACATCGAAAGCGGGTCCAGCCGTTACCTGCTGCGGGTGATCGGCCGGTTTGAGCAGGTCAGTGAGCTGGAGAACCTCATCATCAGCCGCCGCGGCGACGCCAACATCCTGCTGCGCGATGTCGCCACCGTCACCCTAGACCATTTTGAAACCCGCTCCATGGCCTACTACAACGGCCAGCGCTCGCTGAGCCTGCGGGTGATGCGGGAGAGTGGCTCCAACGTGCTGGCCATCAAGGAGGCGATGGTGCCACTGGTGGCCGAGATCAACGAGCAACTGCTGCAGCGCAATGGCCTGGAGCTGAAGCTCACCTCCGACGACGTACGCTACGTGCAAAGCTCGCTGAAAAACGTCTGGATCAACCTCTCCCTCGGTGCTCTGCTCGCTACCCTGGTGATGTACCTGTTCCTGCGCTCCGGCCGCGCCACCCTGGTGGGGGTGATCGGCATCCCCATCTGTACCATCGCCGCCTTCTTCGCCCTGATGATGACCGGCCGCACCATCAACGTGATCTCCCTGGCCGGCATCGCCTTTGCCATCGGCATGACGGTGGACAACACCATCGTGGTGCTCGAGTCCATCATGCAGGCCCGGGCCAAAGGGGTCAGCAAGGTGCAAGCGGCCATCGACGGCGCCAAAGAGGTGTGGCCGGCGGTGCTCGCCTCCACCGCCACCACGGTGATGGTGTTCGCCCCCATCCTGTTTGTGGTGCAGGAAGCGGGGCAGCTCTACTCCGACATCGCCATCGCCATCTCCGGCGCCATCATCGCCTCCATGCTGGTGGCGATGTTCCTGGTGCCGGTCGCCCTGGCCCACTTCACCCGGGAAAACGGCGCCAAGCAGCTCAAGGAGATGAAGCTATCCAGCCGCTTCCTTAGCTTGGCCAGCTTCTTTGCCCAGTCCCGCCGCCGGGCACGGCTGTGGTCGCTGGGCTTTATCGTCCTAATTTTGGGTGGGGCCTACCTGCTGATGCCCGCCGCCGAGTACCTGCCCGAGGGGGAGGAGCCCAAGGCGTTCTCCATGATGATTGCGCCGCCAAGCTACAACCTCAGTGAGATGGCGGTGATCGGGGCCGAGCTGCGGGAATACTTCGAGGGCCATCTCAATGCCGATGAGGCAGACTTCCGCGCCGGCAAAACCGACATGCCGCCACTGGCCTACTACTCCATGGACGTCTCCATTGGTCGCATCTGGTTCTTGAGCGCACCGGTGGACTCCGCCCACATCACCCAGATGATGAAGGCCATCACCGAGAAGTTTCAGAGCTACCCCAACATGCGCGCCTTCTCCTCCCGCGGTTCCATCATCTCCAGTAACGATGGCGGCACCCGGGCGGTGGTGGTCGACCTCTCCGGCAGCGAAACTGTGCCGCTGTACCAGGCGGCGGATGCGGTCTACCGCAAGGCTGACGAGCTGTTTGACGACCCCCAGCTCAACTCCGCCCCGGGCTCGCTCAGCCTCGACCAGCCGCTGATTGAGATCTTCCCCCGCTGGCACCGCCTGGCGGAGCTGGGCATCGACAGCAGCGACTTTGGCTACGCCATTGCGGCGATGAGTGACGGTGCCTTTGTCGACGAGTTCATCCTCGGTGACGACAAGGTGGATATCTTCCTGTTCAGCGGTGCCGGCAACGAGCAGAGCATCGACCAACTGGCGGAAACCCCGCTGGTGACCCCGGCGGGCAACGTGCTGCCGCTGCACGCCCTGGCGGATCTCAAGCGCAGCCGCGACAGCAACTCGATTCGACGGGTTGGCGGCAACAAGACCGTCAGCGTCTACATCATCCCGCCGCGGGACATCGCGCTGGAAACCGCCGAGCAGATGGTGCGTGAGCAGTTGCTGCCGGAGCTGTGGAGTGAGGGCAAGATCCCCCAGGGCATTCGAGTGGAGATCAGCGGTGCCGCCGATCTGCTCGACGCCACCCGCGCCTCGCTGTCGAACAACTTCGCCGTGGCGCTGATCCTCATCTACCTGCTGCTAGTGGCGATCTTTACCCACTGGCGCTATCCGCTGTTTATCCTCGCCACCGTGCCGCTGGGCATGGCCGGCGGCCTGCTCGGGCTGGTGCTGGTGAACACCATTAACCTGGGCTTTGCCGCCATCGGCCTCAACAGTACCCACCAGCCGTTCGATATGATCACCATGCTCGGCTTCCTGATCCTGTTGGGGACCGTGGTCAACAACCCCATCCTTATCGTCGACCAGACCCGGCGCAACGTGGTGGAACAGGGCATGGCGGTGCGAGAGGCGGTGGTCAATGCCGTCAGTAAGCGGCTCAAACCCATATTGATGTCCAGCGCCACCACCATCTTTGGCCTGGCACCGCTGGTATTGATCCCCGGTGAGGGCACCGAGCTGTATCGCGGCGTGGGCGTTATCGTACTGTCCGGGATCTTCGCCTCGGCGCTGCTGACCCTGACCTTCCTGCCGGCGCTGCTGGTGGCGGTACTGAAGGACCCGCCAATCCGCCAGGTCGCATCGGCAGAACAGGAGATGCCCGAACAACGGGTGGCTAACCATGGTTAGTGTTTTGGTGTGAAACCTGTCGATGAAAGAGGTTAGAGTGGAGTGAAACCCAAGCCCACAGGAGTGCTGCAGTGACCGACGCCAGGCTCATCGTGATCCTCAAAAGCTGCATCACCCTGGGGCTTATCCTGATTTTGCTTGGGATCTACCTGCACAACTTCAGCGACACCATCGATGCCATGGGCGTCACCGGCATCATCATCAGTGCCGTCTGTGTCGCCATCGGCATGGTGCTGTCCCTGCCCACCAAGATGTACCTAACCTTCCTACTGGTGAAGCGCGAAGCCGACAAGGCCGAAAAGAAGTAGTCCGCCAGCGCCTCATTCGACTCAGTAACCCCGCTCAGCGGATGTATCACGGTCTGGGTTTGATGGTTTGTTAGCTTTAGTGGTTTCCCCGTCGCTTGAAGACTGCCATGAGCTTCAGATTCTCTGTCCGGGCACTGTGCCCCTATACCCACATTTTCCGGCTTATCCGCCAGGCCATCCGCACTCGCTCACTGCCCGCCAGCGCTCGCAGCGGTGCCTTAATCACCCTGCTTGGTCTGTGCTGCCCACTGTTCTGGTACGCCCTGTTCACTGGCGCCAGCAAGGCGGAGCTGATCCTTCATGCCATTCACTCCGGCCTGGTGATGCTGATTGGCGTTGCCCTGACCATATCGGGGTTGCTTAAAGAGGCAGAAACACAGGAAGCTGGTAAACCGCAGACCAAGAAGGCCTGAACAATCCCCCATACGGTTCAATGAGAAGGACATCATGAGACCCACCACCGACACCCTCGCTGCCGGTCAGCACTCGCAAACGGCCGCCATTGCACGAAACCTGCTGATCAACCTGTTCGCCTTTGCGGTGGGACTGGGCAGCGCCTACCTGTTTGATTGGCAGATTACCGATCTGGTCTGGGGGCTGTGGCTTTGCAGCCTGGTGCTGGGCTACCTGACGATTCTTTCGGCAATCGGCGGTGGGGCTGTCGCGGCCTCGCAGCTCATTCGCTCCGGAGACTTCGACAAAAAGATCAGGACAGTGGCCACCATTGGCGGTATCGCCTTCGGCACCTTTTTGCTTGGCTTCTTCACCGTCCACTTCTTTGGCTTTCACGCGGCCCACGCACTGTTTCTGAGCATGTTCTTCCCGCTGGGTGAAACCACCGAGACCGCCAACGATCTGTTCGGACATCTGCCCTTCTCGTCTATGGCCACCTTCCAACAGCTGGTGGCCAGCTACGGCATCTTCCTCTTTGCGGTACTGATCGCCGAGCGCAAGCAGGTGTTTGGCCCCCTGCTCGACGCGCTGCGAAGTGTGCGCCAGAACGCTAGCCCCACCCAGCTCAACAAACCAGACCGCCACTCAGGGAAGCGGCCAACGCGCACCGCCGCGCCAGAGCTGGAACTTCTCGCCTCCCAGTGCGTGGGGGATGCGATGAAACGCCCCTACGTCAACGTGATGCGCATGCACATGCTGATCTTCTTTTTTGCCTTCTGCCATATCGCCAGCGTCGACTCGTTTGCCGTGTACGCCGTTGTCTCCCTTGTCTACTTCTTTCCCTGGAGTGAGCTGGCCAATATTCGCAGTGCTATCGGTGCCAATCCTTCAACAAGCTAGACCACCGAGAAGCTAGGCCGTCAATCAGCCAGACACACACTCCAGGCTGGCCAGGGCAGCAGCGGCTTACCCTTTACCGTGCAAAAATACATCGGTAGTTTAGTCACTTACATGGAAGCAGCTTGGGCGATGGGGCACTGACTATCGAGGCGAGAGGCACCCGTTTGGGAAAGGTCATCGGATGGCCTCCCCTGCCCTTCCAATCCTGCCCCCTCATTGGATTAACATGGAGCTAAAAGGAATTCACATGGGTAAACACCACACTACGGCCCTGGCACTGATCCTCAGTGGCGGCCTCTTTGCGTGTTCCAACGCACCGGAGCAAGCCAGCAGCGCGCCGGCTCCGGAGAGCACCGTCGCCGAGTTTAAGCAGTACTCAGCCGCCGACTTTTTTGAGACCACCACCGTCTATGGCAGCTCCATCAACCACGATGGCAGCGCCGTGCTGGTTACCAGCGACGCCACCGGGGTATTCAACGCCTACCGCTACCCCATTGATGGCAGCGCACCGACCCAGCTGACCCAGTCCAGCAATGACGCCAACCACGGCGTGAGCTGGTTCCCCAAGGATGACCGCATCCTGTTCACCGCCGACCAGGGCGGTAACGAGCTGAACCACCTCTATGTGCTCAATGCCGACGGCAGCACCACCGATCTCACCCCCGGTGAGGAACATCGTGCCCTGTTCTATGGCTGGCACGAGAACGACATGCAGTTCTTTGTCGCCACCAACGAGCGCGACAACAAGGCGATGGATCTCTACCTCTACAGCGCCACCGATTTCTCCCGGGCCATGATGTTCGAAAACAGCGATGCCGAGAGCCTGCAAGGCATCAGCCCGGACGGCCGCTGGGTGGTCACCCAGGTGGTGCACAGCAACGCCGATAACGATCTCTACGTCATCGACCTGAGCGCCGAGGTGCCCGTTCGCACTCACGTTACCCCCCATGAGGGCAACGTCAGCCACACCACCTTCACCTTTACCCCCGACAGCCAGCAGCTGATCTACGGCAGCAACGAAGGCAGTGAGTTCGAGAAAGCCTACCGCTACGATCTGATCAGTGGCGACACCAGCGAAGACTTCAGCGCCGATTGGGACGTGGTGTTCTACTACTTCTCCGAGAACGGCAAGTACCGTGTTGCTGGTGTTAACGCCGATGCGCAAACCGTGCTGGACATCATCGATACCAGTACTGGCGAAAGCCTGAGCCTGCCTGAATTACCAGCGGGCGATCTGCGCGGCGTGAACTTCAATAAGAGCGAAGACGCCTTGGTGTTCTACATCAACTCCGACGTCTCCCCCTCCAACCTGTTCAGCTACACCCTGGGGGACGAGGCCGCCAAGCGCCTGACCAACACCCTGTCGCCCTCGATGAACGAGGCGGATCTGGTTACCAGCGAGGTGGTGCGCTACCCCAGCTTTGATGAGCTGGAAATCCCCTCCCTGCTGTTTAAGCCCAAGCAGGCCAGCGCCGACAACAAGGTACCGGCGATCATCTTCATCCACGGCGGCCCCGGCGGCCAGACCCGCAAAGGCTACTCCGCCCTGCTGCAGCACCTGGTCAACCACGGCTATGGCATGCTCGGCGTGAACAACCGTGGCTCCAGCGGCTACGGCACCACCTTCTACCATCTGGACGACAAGCGTCACGGCGAGGATGACCTGCAAGACATCGTCTACGGCAAGAAGTACCTGCAGAGCCTGGATTGGGTCGATGGCGACAACATCGTGGTGATGGGCGGCAGCTACGGCGGCTACCTGACCATGGCGGCCATGACCTTCACCGATGAGTTCCAGCTGGGCATCAACATCTTTGGCGTAACCAACTGGGTTCGTACCCTGGAGAGCATCCCGCCCTGGTGGGAGGCCTTCCGCCAGTCGCTGTACGACGAGCTGGGCGACCCGGCAGTAGATGGTGAGCGCCTGCGCCGTATCTCTCCACTGTTCCATGCCAGCAACGTGAAGAAGCCGGTGCTGGTGGTCCAGGGCGCCAACGACCCCCGCGTGCTGCAGGTGGAAAGCGATGAGATGGTGGCCGCCATCCGCGCCAACAACGTGCCGGTGGAGTACGTGTTGTTCGACGACGAGGGCCACGGCTTCCGCAAGAAGGCTAACCGCATCACCGCACAGGAAGCCTACCTGTCATTCCTGCAGACCCACCTGGGCAGCGAAGCTGCCCAGTGATGGCTCTGGCTTAGGCCGGCACTCAGTTCAATCTGAGGCTTAAGCACAAACACAACCGCCGTCTCCAATTGGAGACGGCGGTTTTTTATGGAAGCTTTTCAAAAGCCAACTTGGCCATTGGAGGTTGTGCCCAATGGGCTTTTTTGCGAAGTTCTATACATTAGCGCCACGGATTGGCGCAGTAACTAAGCGCAGCTTAATCTGGTTTGTCCATGGAGTGGCCCATTGCCCCAATCTGCCCTATACCAAGCGCCCGATTACACCAAATACGACAACCAAGCACTGCTCGAAGCCTTCGACGGCATCGATGGCAAGCGCTTCCCCGCGCGTAAGGCCTCCATCGCCAAGGAGTTGCACCGGCGCAAGCTTTGGCGGCGATACTGGGCCTGGCACAAAGCGAATCAGCGCGCGGAAGAACAACTGGAGCAAGAAGCGGCGAACGAACTGCCCGGCCTGCTGTTACGCGCTGTATTGTGGATTGCCACCAGCAGCACGGTTTTTACGATACTAATCGACTGGCAGCAAAGCCGAGGCCTCTACATCGGCCTTGCCATCATCGCTGGCCTGGTGGGATTTATCTGGCTGGCAGGGAAGAAAGCCCCGAGTAATCAATAACAGCCTGTTTCAGCCAAAACAGAGCGAATATCACGGTCAGAGTCCGTCAGTGCAACTCAAGGAATGATATCCGTACAAAGGCGAAGCTGACTGAATATTTTTCACTCCAAGCCCACATGTTGAATTGAGAGCCAACAAAAGGTTATCGGAAAGTAAGGACGGCCAAGGGGTAGCGGGCCTATTTCAACGGCTCCGCCCCCCTGAAGCCAATTTGTTAAATTCACCTATCCATCGATACCAATCTCGTGGTGTCGTATTGGGACAGGGTGATATGCGATTCAGGGAAGACGCAATGAAACTCATACCAGTAACCCTCCTGAGTATTTTCCTTCTCACTGCCTGTGGTGGGGGTGGCGAAGGCGGAAGCAACGAAAACAATGGAAGCAATGGAAGCAATGGAAACACAGGGGATAAGTCATCTGTGACCGAAAACATCGATGGACTCTGGTACATCGAGTACGAAAACTGCTTAGAAACTATTCAATTTGATGATGACGGAACGTTTCGACTGGACTCCGGAGAGTTTTATGCGCATGGGGATTACCAATTTGAGCAGACCGTTTCCGCCGGCGATCGGCACCGTCTCGATTTGAAACTGACCCAATGGAATGGTGGTGAAGATTGTATCATTGAACCCGGAACAATCGAGAGGGAAGTCACCGCTCATATTAGTTTTCCCAATGGTATGACCATGACTTGGTATGAAGACGAAGAGACAGAATCGGCCGTCGGAAGTTATACCCGAGACAATCCGCTACAGCTGGATCAAACCGAGATCACTGTAACGGGTGAAGAAACCATTCAGTTGGCGATACAAGGAAAGTTCGCACCTGCAGTCAATCCTAAACTACTTTATGGCCCCGACGGAGCGTCGCTGAACGAAAAGGGTGAAGTCATCTGGGCAGCGAAAACCCCATTATTTGGCCCCCAGCAGTTCCGGCTGGGAGTTTCAAGTGACGACAGCCTATCTTCCGCGGAATTAGTCCTAACCGTACAGCCACCACAAGCCAAACTTCCAACCACCCGTGTCACTCCTCAAATCAACCATCGTGCTCACTCAATCTTTGTCGGTGACTTTGTCGGAAATGGCAAGAAACAGGTTTTGCTATCCGGTGCCCAACGGCAACTTACCATTTTGGAATACCAAGGAGGTGACTACCGGCAGATCTGGAGTTACCCATTTGATTTTGAAACCATCTATGGGGATATCTTGGTTCAAACAATTGATCTCGACGGCGATGGGAAAAGCGAAATCCTGCTACGAAATCAGGAGGGAATCTATCTGATCACCGATCTGAACGAACCCGCCACACTGCTGCTCCCCTTAGAGGATAGCGCGTTTGGTCACTTTGAGATTGCTACACATAAGGACAGCAGCCACTCACTGGTGGTTGGAGAAGGATATAAACTCCAAGTCTGGTCACTGGAAGAGCTCACATTGTCCCATGAGTTCAGCGTCAATAGTAATGGGCTTTTTCAACTCGGTGATGTAGTTGGCGATCAACAACTGGAAGCCGTCTTTGCTAACGGCCAAGTATACAGATTGGCCGATGGAAACCTACTGTGGCACCACTCCGAAGAGTTTGGCAAACAGTTGGTACTGGCCGACGCCAGTGGCAATGGCCGCCTAGACATCATCGGCGCGCCAGATTGGGGTGACATTGTAATATACGATGCACTACAACAGAGTGCAGTACAGACGATCCCCGGTTATAACAACTGCGGACTCCAAACAGCTGATCTTACAGGCAATGGAGATCTGGAAATCGTAATCGGATTTTGCCAAGCGGGGACAGCCAAAGCTTTTGTTAAGGGTACCGACGGTTACAGCGAGTTGTGGCACAAAGAAGATGCGCTTCGTGGCCGGGACATTCAGTCCATCACCGTCGCTGACAGCAACAGTGATGGCGAACAGGAATTACTCTGGGGCTCTGATAGTAAACGTCTCTCTATCTTCAAACAAATCTCCTCTCCAGAGCTTGCTTGGAGCACTGGCTCTTCTCCAAAAGCCGAATCTTTTATGGCTGCCGGTTGGGGGCAAATCCGCCCAGGTTATGAAGCCGCTGTATTCATCACGCCTCGTAGTCACTTCCCCATCACACCCGATGATCCTCATAGCAGAGAGGGGCAACGCTACATCCAAATGAACGAGCAGGGGGAACTAACCTTTAGTGGTCCGTTAGGAGATAGCTGGGATGACCTGTTAGCTGGAAAGTTGGCGGACATTGATCATGACGGATTTACCGAACTTGTATTTGCCCACGGAGAAAATTACGACTCCCAAGTGCTTGCCCATGAAGTAGACTCGAATACGGTGCGTTACAGTGAACCGCTTAGCAGCTACTCTAAAATCAGCCATATCCTGCTGCACGATCTCAATAACGATGGTTTTATGGATGCCATTGTCGCAGGCGAAAAAACAATACGGTTTATCGATATTAAAAACCATGTGGAGTTAGGCCGGTACGAATTTCCCGATAATATCTCCGCAATCGCTCTCCAAACAGTGGGTGAAGAAATACAGATCGCAGTCTCCCTATACTACTCCAACCTAATGATGCTATCAGGGCAATCCGGAAGCTATCGACAATCAGCGAATCTGAACAATCGCACCTGTGAACAACTGGCTTTTAAAGGCGGCCAACTTATCTGTGCACAAGGTAGCGTAATTTATCGCTTCGACGCCGGTCTTAGCCCTATTTCAGAAACAGACTTTCGAACAGTGCAACTTGGAGATATACGCAAGATCATCCCCTTAGAACACGGCAACCTGATACTGGCGGCCACCCTAAATGAGCAGTACAAGATTGTTGAAGTCAACGAAGCTGCGCAAAAGGTAATCTGGCAAAGTCCACCATTGCTGGGGCGCGTGCTATCTGACTCTATGCACCTGATCAAGTCTGAAGAGGGACGCCATCGCTTACAAATAGGTACTGAGTCAGCTATGTATCTCACCCACTGATTCACTCAAGAGAATAGTTAGGTAGTACGACTCGCTGTCTTAAGCACACTAAGGAGCAGTGGGGAGGAGCGACCCAAATCCGGTGCTCCACCCACTTTTACTTTTGGGCAAGATTTGGGTTTGCAGTAGTCGCTACTATCCGAAACCAACAGCGAGGCATAGGGGATACCAAGGAGCCTAAAGGAGTACAAGAGGGACTCAGAGGCGAAGGCGCGAACACGCTAGAGAATCGGTCGCCGGACCACTGCCGGCAAAGTGAAGATGCAAACCTAAGAGTCTCGCAGCTCTGCCGCCTCTCTCTCCCTACCCAAGACTCAGCACCTAAGACTCAGCGCCTACCGCACCGCGCCTGGCATTCGGCATCTAGCAATCAAAGGGGCGACAAAGTAAGTGGCCGGCAACGCCAAATAAGAGTGAGCTAGCCAGGGCCAACCTGAGTTAACAGCTCTGACCCCCGGTTCTTCTAATAGATGCCACTCAACACCAGTTGCCATTGGTTACGGCTTCCTTGTTGAGGCCAATCGAAACCCTGGTGACCAAGCTGCGCCGTGCTCATCCGATTGGCATTCCAGCTGCTGGCATATAGATATTCCAGCGCCACCTCAATATGTTGGGAAGCCTGGTAACGCCAGGCAAAGGTCCAAGCTTTGCCATGACTGTCGTTGATATCAACCGGGTTTTGGTCGGTGTCGACGGTTTTGAAGTCGTCATAACGCAGGCTGAACCGATGTTGGTGATGTTTGTAGCTGGTGAGCACATACCAGGCATCGAAATCGACGTTTACCCCTTTGCTATCCCCCATCACGGTGCTGCCATCCATCCACTGGGCGAGGATACGCCATTGTCGATTCAGCAGGTGTTTAGCAGAGACCGTCCAAAATTTGGTGTGCCAAGCGTATTGGCCCTCATCATTGACAGCGAACGGGTCAGCTCGATTGTCATACCGGTACAGGCGTACCTCGGTATTGCGCCGGTGACGCCAATGGCCACCGAGGTAGTAGCCAACGCGGTTGTCTGTTTCTATAAATGGCTCTACCCAGTTAGGTTGCAACTCAATGGGGCCGGTGATACCGGGATAATCAGCGAAGGCAACACGTTCGCCCAATAGTGTTTGCCGGTTATGCAGCGCCCAGCCACGCCAGCTGAGCAGCGTCCCGGCGCCGTCATTGGCGCCGAAAACCGAAGACACAAAACTCAGGGTGTGATTGGAGTGATATAACTTGCCGGGAACGGTGATCTGCCATTCGCCGCCGATGGCCCGAACCTCTTCGGCAATCCAGCTGTTTATCGCGGAAAAGGTATAGGTATAGGGCGATTGCCAGCCGGGCTTGGGGTTCTCAAAGCCAAAGTTAGGGTAGAACGCGCCGACACGAACTTTGTGCTTCACGCCCGAAGTCAGCGGCTGGAAGGTCAATGCCGCCTCGGTGAATCCCAGATGCTTTTGACCGTCGGGATAGTAGTAAGCGGTTGCCTGGAGTTGCCAAGGGTTATCGAAATCGATCTGCGCCTCCAGCATCGCTTGCGACAGGACAAGCCCATCCGAGTGGGGATCGTAGCGTGTGATCCCGGTGCCTTCCCTAATCCAGCTTTGCATCCAAGGTGCATCATTGCTGGTTTGGACCCAGGCAACATCGGCAGCCGCCTCAACACTGAACTCCGCCGCCAGAGAAATGGGGCTGAACAGAAAAAGGAGCGCCAATCTTCTCATTATGCCGGGGTCCTCTGGTGCGAGAACTCTTCGAGCCAGGCGCTGAAATCGGCAGGCTTCAATGGTCGGCTCATCCAATAACCCTGGGCATATTCCACCCCATAACGCTTGAGGATTTGGAGTGATGCTTCATCCTCAACGCCCTCAGCCACAACCGAGAGCCCCAGGTTATGTGCCAGCTCAACACAGGCTTTGACCAGGATGCAGTCCTGTTGATCCGAGGCGAGGTTGAGCACAAAGGATTTGTCGATTTTCAGCTCGCTCACGGGCATTTGCTTAAGCTGGCTCATGGAGGAGTAGCCAGTGCCAAAGTCATCAATGGACAGCGCAATCCCCATGTAACTGAGCAGGCTAAGGGCGCTCATGGCTTGCTCAGGCTCAGCCATCAGTGCGCTTTCGGTTACTTCAAACGTCAACACGGAAGGCGACAGCCGCCGTTTGGACAACGCCTCACTGACGAAAGCCGGCAGCTCGTTATCGACCAGGTCCAAAGCTGAAATATTCACGGCGACTTGAACGTCTATGCCATCTGATCGCCACCGCAGATGCTGATCAAGTGCGGTAAGGATCACCCATTTAGTCAGTTCCCGAATCGCCCCGCTTTGTTCAGCCAGGGGGATAAACTCATCGGGCCCTACCAAGCCATGCTCCGGGTGGTACCACCGAACCAGACACTCCGCTTTGCTAACCACACCCTCCGAGATGTTGAGCTTGGGTTGGTACAGCAGCTGAAGCTCGTCTCGTTCAATCGCTCCGCGTAACTCCGTCATTAGGCTCAGGCGCTGTACCGAGTGCTGATTAAGCTCTTCACGGTAGAAGACCACCTTGTGGTGAGAGCGCTTGGCGTGCCCAAGCGCGATATCAACGCTCTGCATCATGCCACCGACGTCCTGCGCATTCTTGGGATAGAGGGAAACACCGAACCCCGCTTCGATATCAATCAGTACACCATCGATGTCAAACGCAGGCTCAAAAAGCTTACGGTATTGATCTACGTCGTCACTTAACCGGTGCTCATGGATATCGGTCAGCAGGATCATAAATTCGTCCTCACCAACGTGCGCAGAATAGGCATTGGCATCAGCCTGATTTTTTATACGCTGGGCCACTAGCTGCAGCAACTTGTCACCCACATCGTGACCCAAGGTGTCATTGATTTCTTTAAACCGATCAAGGTCTAAGGTGAGCACCGCGAAAGCTCGACCAGGCTGCATCTCAATCAACCTGGCCATGTACTTAACGAACGCATTTCGGTTGGGCAAGCCACTGAGACTGTCGAAATAAGCGAGTGTATTAATTTCCTGCTCGCGCTGAATAATGCCCTGTTGCATCGACTGAAACGCACTGCTCAAGCTTTGCACTTCGGTTGTTTCATAGGCCGGCAGGGAACTGGAATAATCACCACGCTGGATCAACTCCGCCTTCGCTACCAACTGGCGCAAAGGCCGACTGATGCTGTTAGCGACATACACGCTCACCACACTTGCAATGATTGCCACAATGATTAAAACAAGCACGAACTCATCGAGCAGATTAATAAAATTCAGATAGGCCGTATCACTGGGCAAGACATAAGCGAATTGGAGATCAGAGCCAGACACGGCGTCGGTATGAAAGCGCCAGATCAAGTGCTCTTCGGGTAACAGTATTTTGCCAATGCGATGTTCGGCATGATCTAGATAGTTTTGTTCTTGTTGCTGATCCAGCAATGACTTGAGTGTACTAGAGATGGTTTGACCTGCTTTGAATGCCACCAGATCCAAACCAAGCAGCTGGCGGGTCTGCTGGCTGACCAGATTGCGCTCAAGCGCCTCACCGATCACCAGCCAACCATCGGGGGTCGGTTTTTGTTCCAAAAATCGATAAGGTGCCGCTGTCACCAGAAAGGCTTTGTTATTGAGGGTAATGAAGCTATACCCCGGGCGGCTTAACCTAGCGGGCAGATCGTCAGGTAGCGCAATGGAGCTCCCGGCCAAACGCCGATACTCGGCGTCGTAAGCAACGATGAAGTCCGTTTGACTGCGTTGTTGCAGGTTATACAGAGCAGCATTGAGTGACGCGGGATCATCTTGCGCATCGCCCAGTAGCTGTTTGGTATTGAAGTCTTTAGCGAACGTCGTCAGCGCATTTATTAAGCTGCTGGCCTGGTTATCTATCATCAACAGAAAGACGGAACTGGCCACGTTAAGCCGCGTCTCAAGTTGGTTGTTGGTATGACGAAAGGCAGCGTTCAGCGTTGTGATGGATACCAAGGTCAGACCGAGAAACAGCACCAGGGCAAAGGACAACAAAATCCGTCGCCGTAGGCTGGTTCCGCTCGAACTTGATCCCCGATTAATAATCATCAAATTCGTCTGCTAAGCCACCAAAGTTCGGGGAGTGTAAAGGTGCTTTGAGCATCCATTCTTGTTGAAGCGCTGCACCAATGGTGACGTCTTGCTCGCGCTGTAAGTCGATCTCTTGCATCAATGGATGCCATACCTTCAATCGGTACTCACCCGCTGGCAGGTCAATCCCGATCTCACCATCGGCTGCGCTGATCCCGAACCAGGGTGATTCGGCCACATAGATATAGCCAATCATCCAATCATGGATGTTGCAGCCCAGCGCCACAATCCCAGGGGTTTCGAACTCCAAGGGTTCCGGGATCTTGTCTTTATACAGTCGCAGCTCAAAGGTCTTGGGATCCGAAAACGAATAAACGTGGTGCTTAATGGAGTCCGAGTTGGGGAAACTGACGCGCTGTCCGGCCTGGATCGCCAATACATAGGGCTTGAACTGCCGGTCAATTTGGTCGAGCACGGCGGGCTCTGATGGAATAAGCGGCGGGATCGTCGTGCTGTCTTTGGGGATTAACGCAGCGACGGCATGCTCAATGGGCTCTCCTTTCGAAGTAAGCACCTTGATACCAAAGCGTTCCGCTTGCGCCCCGGTTGAGACAACAAGACAAAATATGGCAATCATCGCTGTTTGAGCTGACATGTCCCAGGTCACGTTTTTTTTATTTATGTTATCTGGATTTAGCTCTAGGCAACAACCTGTATTTTATCGACTTTATCAGTCCAGCCTGGGCAGCTAGCCCGCGATTAGATGCTCGAGTATCAAGCCAAAAACGGCCCATACCTTTGCTTCAGTGGGCTGCCGCTGGGTGAGCGAAGCGAAGGTACTAGAAAAGCGCTGTCGCTGTTGCCATGGTTGAGTACCCACAACAAATCACCCGTCGGCAAAAAAGGGAACTTGGCAGCAGGGGAGATGCGCACCTCGCCGTCCTGTCATGTGGCGGTGAATCCCTCAGGCTCCCCCCGTCTCAACGACAAAAAGCCCGAAGGCTTCCACCTTCGGGCTTTTGTGTTCAGTCACCACAGGTTAGCACCGGCTCATGTTCTCCTGGCGCCAAAAAGCGTCGCTACCAAGCGGTGGGTCTGGCTGGGTATCCAAGCACTAAAGAGCGTCGCTGGCTGCCGTTACCCACTGTACGATGTTGGCCTCACGCAGCACGGCCCGGTCTCTCTCCAGCAGCTCGCCAGAGGGCGAAAACAGCAGGATGTCAGAGGAGGCAGCCCGGTAGCGGGTCTGGAACTGGTCACCGGCCGGGGTACCGACTCGGGCAATCAGGAAGAACGCGGCATCGCCTACCTGGCGTCGCGCGGCATTCATCTGCTCGGTTTGGGTGTGGCTCGAGGTAAAGTTGGGGTCGTACACGAACACCACCGCCGGCTTGCCGGTGCCAATCTCTTCGTGCGTGGTCTTGAACCCTTTCGGGATCACGTTGAAGACCACGACGACCACCAGAACCAGGGTGGCGATGACGCCGATCTTGAACCAAGGGCTACGGCGAGATGATGTGGCAGTCTGATTCTGTTTGATAGTGGGATCCTCTTATCTGGGTTCATTAGCCGCTGTTTAATATACATAAACAGCGGCAAGCTTGCTTCGACTCTGTCTCAGTTCTCTTGACCGACATCGCGATTCAACAGTACGACGCCTGCCGTACTCGCAGATCAGACCCGCAGATCAGGCCCAAAGTTCAGGTGCACGACAACCCCACTCCTTCCGGGTGCAAATTCAACTCACCCACACCTCACAAAAACCTACTAATGCAGGGTGAAAATCCCGTTTACAAAAAGCCTTTTCATATTTTTTTAACCGATTACACTGGCGATTCGCTCGAAAAGCAGTTTTTGGACAAAGAGAACATGGAAAAAACAACAAAAACAAAGAAAGTTCCACATACCCTTATCTTGCTCCTGGGCATGATGCTGGTGGCCTACATCGCCACCTGGCTGGTGCCGCAAGGGGCATTTGAGATGGTGGCAAACGACGCCGGCCGCCTCTCCGTTGTGCCCGGCACCTACCATGCCGTTGAAAGCACCACCAGCATGACCCCATGGGATCTGCTTCAAGTCATCCCGCGGGCCTTTGCCGCCGCCCAAGACGTGATCTTCTTTGTCTTGATTGTGGGTGGTGTACTGGCAGTCGCGCGGGCTACTGGCACTGTGGATGCGCTGATTGGCCGCATGCTTGAGCGCTTTGGTGACTCGCCGCAGAAGCTGATCTTTGCCGTGGTGTTTGTCTTTGCCATGGCCTCCAGCAGCATCGGCACCGCCGGGGAGTACATCCCCTTCGTGCTCATCCTGGTGGCGCTGTGTCGGGCGATGAAGCTGGATGCCATGACCGCAGTGGGGATGATCGTCGCCGGCTACGGCATCGGCTACGGCGTGTCGGCGTTTAATCCCTTCACCGTATTGATTGCCCAGCAGATCGCAGAGATCCCGGCCTACTCCGGGCTCGGCCTGCGCCTGGCCATCTTCGTCCCCTTCGTGCTGATTGGCTTCCACCACGTGTGGCAGTACACCAAGAACGTTCAGAACAACCCGGGCGCCTCAATGATGGCCGGTATCCCCTGCCCACTGGGTGACAAGCCAACCCACAACTACCCGCAACTGAACGGCCGCCACAAGCTGATCCTGGCCAGCTTCGTTGCCACCCTGGCCATCGCTGTGGCCGGTATCGCCACCCAGGGCTGGTACCTGTACGAGCTGGGCGCAGTGTTCATCGCCTGGGGCATCCTGGTGGCCATTATCGGCAAACTCAGCCCGGATACCGCCGCCAACAAGTTCATCGAAGGCACCTCCGAACTGGTGATGACCGCGGTGCTGATTGGCGTGGCCCGAGGCATTGCCCTGGTAATGGAAGATGGCCAGATCCTGCACACCCTGGTGCACGGGATGAGCCTGCCGCTGTCCTACGTTAGCGCCGAACTCTCCGCAGTAGGCATGCTGGTGATCCAGACCCTGCTCAACACCTTTATCCCCTCCGGCTCCGGCCAGGCCTTTGTCACCATGCCGCTGATGGCCCCGCTGGGTGACTTGGTGGGTGTGCCGCGTCAGGTAGCCGTATTGGCTTACCAGTTTGGTGATGGCTTCTCCAACATGATCATCCCGACCAACGCGGTACTGATGGGGATCCTCGGCATGGCCGGTGTGCCCTACAGCCAGTGGTTCAAGTTCTGCCTGCCGCTGCTGGTTAAGTTGATGGTGGCCGCCGCGCTGGTGCTGGTTGGCGCTACCATGTTCGGCTACGGCCTCGACGTACAGCCACAAGTTACTGCCATGATGGAAGCAGCCAACGGCTAAGCAGATGCTGTAGCGCTAACAGTCAGAGAGCTTTAATGTCGACACGAAAAACGCGCCCAAATGGGCGCGTTTTTTACAAAGCAAAAGGGGCACCTTTGGTCTTATAAAGGCTTATACCAAACGTTCATCGACTCAATCTGGCCACCAATCTGCGTGTTGTTGATCAACCGACCAGCCATGCTGTATTGCCGCTGAGCAAAGGTTCGATTCATCCCCGTGGAACCCGCTCGAGCGATGGTATAGGCCATATGATGCCCTGCCGCTTCCATATCCTGCTCCATATGGGCCAAAAGGCGTTGAGCCCAGCCCTGGCCCCGCGCAGAGGGCGCTGTCGCAAAGTCGGTCATCTCGACCGTTTTGGTCTCAAAACACTGCTCCGCCGAGGCCAGCGCGACCAACTTGCCCTCCCGTACTCCCCCAAAGTACGCCACATTGTCAGCCATCGTCTCCAGCAGAAATTGGGGGTGGGTGATCGGAAATGGGTAGCTGGGAAACACCTGAGCATAGAGTTGCGCCATGGCATCGACGTCACTGGGCGCCATCCGGCAGATATCGAGATCAGGCTCTACCTTGTTAACCAGGCTGAGCCCGGATGTCGCTGCCGTCAGTACCTGGTCAAGGTGAGCACCCTCGGTGGCCTGGGCGCGGTCGTTGTCTGCGTAGAACGCCAGAAACAGCGCATCGGCATCCCGGTAAAAGTTCGGGATCCGAGCTTCAATCCGATAGCCCTGGCTTAGAAAGAGCTCACTTTGCGTGTCGCGCACCTTGGCGAAAACCTTGCCGTAGCCGTGCTGGTCAACCAGGTGATGCGCTTCGTACAGCACCTGTTGCGGATCCGAGCTACCCAAGGACATCAGGTAAACCCGGTCGTTGTTGGGGCCATGTTGCAGTGTGGCGCCCAATCGCTGCTCCACCTTATCAAAAAGAAAATCCGCTTGAGTGGGGTTCTTGGGCATGACAGCTTGGGAGTTCATTCCATTACCTCAACAACGTCGGTTCGGCGAAAAAGACTGAGCCTATGGGCCAGGCCCAGGGTCAACAAAGAAAGAGCAAGGCCATACACGCTGGGTTCCAGCCCCCATCGCTGAAGTGGCTCCGGCAGGGAAACCCACTGCAGCATCAGCAGGGTCACGGTCACGCACCCCACCAGCATGGCGGCCATCGCGGCACCAGCTTGGATCCTGGGCCAGAACAAACAGGCCAATGTGGGGGCCACCAATCCAGACACCATCAGGCCGTAGGCCATCAAGATGGCGTCCAACACCGAAGTGGCTTTGGATGCCAGTAATATGGCGACCAGCCCCAGCGACAAAGTAAACAGCATCGATAGGCGAACGGTGCGGGGTGAGTCATCGCGGATCCCCAGCAGATCGTTGAGCAGGTTCCCCGAGCTGGCCATCAGGCAACTGTCAGCCGTCGACATGATGGCCGAGAAATAGGCGGCGATGACAATGCCCGTCAGCCCCAAGGGCAACACATCCCGGATCATTATCGGCACCGCACTCTCCGCATCGGCCTCAGGCAGCAAAACCCGGGCACACATCCCCAGCAGGACACCGGAAAAGGCCATCAATGGGTATTCCAGAAACCCTGCCAGATACCAGGCGCGCTTGGCTGTGCGGATGTCCCTGCAGGCATAGATCCGCTGATAAAGGGTCATCGCCACCAGCCAGATAGGGGTAATGGTGAGCAACCAATTGAGCGCCGTCGCCGGGGCCAGCTGAGTCAGTGAGCCATGGCCCTCTGGCAGGGCCACGAACAACGCTGTCAGGCCGCCAATCTCAGCAAGCGCAAAGGGCAGCGCCAATGCTCCCAACCCCAATAGCAGGATGAGCCATTGCACGCTGTCGGTGTAGATCACCGCTTTAAGCCCGCCAAAAGCGGTATAGAGGATGGTGGCGCCGCCGATCAGCCAAAGTGCCAGGTTCATCGGTTCGACGGTACTGAAGTCGGGGGAAATCAGGGTATTGGCCGCCAGCTTTGCCCCCGCCAACAGCTGCGCGGCGGTAAAGCCCAGGTAGCCAATGGCGGAGATCGCCGCGGCCACCATAGCAACCCGCCCACCGTAGCGATGGCGCAGCAGATCCGGGTAGGTAAAGAAGCGCTGACTCGCTTCCCGTGACTTCACCTTGGGGATCATCCACACCGCGGCCAGCCAGGCACCGAGCAAGCCGGTAAAGAGCAGCCAACTGGCGGAAAGGCCCATGGTGAAGCCCAACCCCGCCAGGCCAATGGAAAAGCCACCACCAACGTCGGTGGCGGCGATGGAGAAGCCGACGTGGCGCGCGCCCAGAGCGCGCCCGGCCAGGAAGAAGTCCTCGCCGCCACGATGGCGCCGATAGAAGTAGTACCCCACCCCGACCAGCGCCAGAAGGTAGGCGGCAAACAGCGCGTAATCCAGCGGATGCATGACAGCGCTTAAAGCAGGAAGGAGACGTCAGCCGTGCGGCCTTCAAAGTTGGTGGCCATCAGTTTGGTTTGCCCATCCTGCTCCACCTTCTTCACATACTCGGGCTGCACCGGCATCTTGCCCAGGCCGCCGATCCCATCAACGATGAAGGTGGGAATGGCAGGGCCGGATACCCAACCGCGGATCCCATGGTAGATCTCCAACATACGGTCATAGCTGACCATAAACTTGCTGTTCCCCGGTGCCGGATCCATGGAATAAACGTAGTAAGGACGGATCCCGTTGGAGACCAAGTCCATCACCAGATCTCGCATCACTGCCACGTCGTCGTTCACCCCCTTGATCAGCACACTCTGGTTGCCCAGCATGACGCCCGCACGGCGCAGCATGCCGGTGCGCTCGATGAACAGCGGGGTGATTTCACGGGGGTGATTGACCTGGGTGTTGATCAGGGTGACACGGTTTTTCACCAACACGTCCACCAGCTCCGGTGTGACACGGGTGGGCAGCTGAGCCAGCAAGCGGCTGCCGATGCGGAGGATCTTCAGGTCCGGACGGGCCTGGCGGATCATCGACAGGATCTCATCCAATTTGCTGTCGGTCAGCAGTAAGGGATCGCCCCCCGAGAGCAGCACATCTTGCACCTCTGGATGGTCTCGGAGGTACTCGACCGAGCGGCGGATCCGAGCCATATCGATCACGTTCAGCGGATCAGACACCATGCGTTTGCGGGTGCAGTGACGGCAGTAGGCACCACAGATGTTGTGCACCAGAAAGAGCACCCGATTGGGGTATCGATGCACCAGGGAAGTCCCCTCCGGCATCATGTCATCCTCCGCCAGCTGGTCGCCCATTTCGTGGGGCGCGACATGCAGCTCGTCCTGCTCGGGCACGTACTGGAGACGAATGGGGCAAGCGGGATCGTTCTTGTCCATCAATTGAGCCACGTAAGGCGTGACACGGGCAGCGATAACGTCGTAGACCTCTTCATCAACCGGACGAATCCCGTGCAGCACCTTAGCCAAATCCTTATCTGTCTTAAAGGACTTGGCTAAGGTCTCACGCCAGGAGTGGTTGGCAACGTCAAACGCCATCAACTCATCGTGGTTATTAAAGTGGAATGGGGCTTCTGGTTGGGTATCCACCAGTTTCAGTGGAATGGACTGGGCAGAGGGTACTTCATGGCGTACAGGAGCCAATGTGGAAGACATGGTGAAACAATCCTTCGTCTAAGCAATAGAGTCAATACCATTAGAATGCGAACGATCCTAACGCCAGCTTTAACAGAAAATCAACCAGACGCCGCCATTGCAGATACAAAGCTAAGGCTCAATTGCTGTAAAGCATCTGTAACGTGTAGATAAAAGATCGCATTGAGTAGCTAAAGGTGGGCAGATACGTATTTGCGCCAGCTCAGAAAAAAGAATGTGCACTAACTATTTTCCCTGACAGCGCCAAGGTAATCATTAGAGTCCAGCGCAAGTGAAGCCCCCGGGCAAGAGAGGTCCTGAGCTGGATAAGCAGGCAACCCAATTCGTCGCTCTTATACCGGGTGAACTCGCGAAGCCGCCCGTCGTGGTTCTCACCAGCAACCCAGCTCCCAACGGGCCTCTTGGGCCGACGGCTCCGGTACTGGCTTGAGGGCGGATTTTTGTTACAGTACCGGTGATTAACTGGAGCAACTATGGACAAACACGAGCAACTGCTGATCTCCCTGCGCAAGGTGATACGTGCGATCGATCTGCACAGCCGGAAACTGAGCAAGGAATCAGGCCTGACCGGCCCACAGTTGGTGGTAATGCAAAAGATCCGGCAACTGGATGGCCCCATCGCCCGCCAGATCGCTTCCGAGGTCAATCTGAGCCCGGCGACGGTCACCTCCATTGTCGACCGCCTGGAATCCCGAGGCCTGGTAACCAGGGTCCGGGACGACGCAGACAAACGCCGCGTGCAGTTATTCGTCAGCGAGGCCGGCAAGAGCCTACTGGCTACCGCACCTCAGCCTCTGCAAGAGCATTTCATACAGCGCTACCAATCCCTTGAAGAGTGGGAACAGAGTCTGCTGCTCTCCTCCGTTGAACGGATCGCGGCCATGATGGACGCCGAAGAGCTCGATGCCGCCGCCATGCTGATGGTGGGTCAGATGCAGGACTCTCATTGAGCCCCAGCGGCAGCCATTGAACGGCAGCACCCCTGGCAATACCCGGTAAAAAAGCCCTGAGCCCGATCCTCGCAGATCCGGCTCAGGGCTTTTTAGTTCATGGGGCGCTGGTTGGACATAGGCATCGTCTGCTGTTTACGATGGGGAATGGTGTGATGCGCTTCCGTGCTGGGCCAACCGGAACCCGCAATAAAAGCGGGATCCGTCCGGTTTTGCGTGAGCGAGCAACTTGTTTGCCGGCGGCCCCTTTGCGAAAATCGCCTCCACTTATCAGGAGCGCTATGTGAACCAGTTAGAATTTGAGCTGTTTGACCAGAATCGGTCGGTGTCGTTGATGGCCCGGCAGGCCTATGCCTTCGCCCTGGCCCGAAAGGCGGTGCGCGGTCGGATCCGCGGGTTGGATTTGCTCGATCTGCAGCGCTTACTGGTCATCGAGGTCGACGGTAAGCCCCGGACCCCGAATCAACAACAGCTCCAGGGTTACCTGGATGAGCTGAAGGCGCTGGGTCTGTTGGTTAACGAAAGCGGATCTGCACAGTGGCAAGGTGCCGATGTGGCGCTGCCAATGCGACTGCAGGCCGACCCCGAGGGGCACGTCTTTGAGATGACCCCTGACTGGAAGCCAAGCTCAGACGTGCTGCTCCACCTGCGTCTGCAAGGTATCCAGGCGGAGGGAGCAATCCAAAACTCGGATCTCTACGACTTCATCAGCTACTGGGTTAGCCAACCCCACAAGCAGTGCACCCAATCCGAGTGGGACCACCAGTTTGCCAAGAACATTGCCCGACGCCGTAACCGTGCGACCGGCATCAACCGCCGCTGATGTTGAGCTGGCGCAACAACACTAAGTGCAACGCTCCGCGTTGAAGGGATAAAGATGAGCATCAAAAAGGTTCAACCCAGCCTTGCCGACTTGCAAGAAAAGCTCAACAAGATGAAGGCAAAGCAACAGGTCGAGAAGGACGCTGCTGCCAGCAGTGCGCCGCAGCCTGCGGTTGCCGTTCAACCCTCACCGGTGCAGCAAGCCCCGGTTAAGAGCGAACAGCGACCCGTGGTTAAGCCCTCAGGTGGTGCTGCCCGTCGGCCCAGCGATGGCAAGAAACGCTCTGGCCCGGTTGATATCACTCAGTTCATCGACAAGATCGGCAAAGGCCGCCGGATGGGTAAAGAGGAGTTGGCGGCAGCCATTGCCGCTCAGGACCGCAAGGCTCAAGAAGAGCTCGATAAAGAGAACGCGGATCGCCGCGCCCGTGTGACGGAAGAGCTATTGAAAGGCTCCGATGTTGATCCAAGCTGGACGCTGGAGAACTGTTACGCCATTGCCGCCACCGGCGATGCCAGTGAGGACTTTGAGAACGCCATCGCGGCCTTGCAGGTGATGATCCCTCGGGTCTTGACCTCACATGAGCAGGATGGGTACGCCCTCGGAGCCCTGTTCATGGGGGCCTACGGCTGCGGTAAGAGTACCGTTGCCGGAGCACTGCACCACGAGGTGATTGCTGCCGGAAAAAGCTCGATGATGGTGCAGTTCAAGCGCTTTGTAGACACCGTGTTTTACGACAAAGAGAACGGTGAGGCGCTGCGCGAACGGGCCAGTAAAGTCGATCTGCTCATCTTCGACGAAGTGGGCTTCGATGAGCAGATGCTGACCCCACCGATGAAGACGGCGATCGGCACCATGATCCGTAGCCGCCAGTCTCAGGGTCGCTCCACCGTGCTGGTCACCAACCACAAGCCCAACTCACTGCGCTCTGCGATTGGCCATGCCTCTATGGAAGGTCTGCTGCAGTACCAGGGCATGATCACCGTGCCTTTCCGTGGGCAAAGCAAGCGCCAGCAGCAGCTCACCGACCACCTGGGTCGTCCGGTCGAATTCGGCGAGAGCGATAGCGGCTTGTCTTGGATGCCCGGTGGTGACCCAGTTTGAGGTAGCGGCCTGAGAGGCATCTCCCCTTCTGACATCCAGCGCCTGCCCCCTACCTGGGGCAGGCGCTTTCTTTTGGCCTACTGCTGGGGCCAAAGCGGACCAAAGAGTTCAGGAAATGTTAACTCGCCAGTTTTGCCTCAATAGACTCTAACTTTGCCAATATCTCTTCATTCTGACTCTTGATGGCTTTGTTACTAAAAGATTCGTAATTCCAGCCTTCGCCCATTCGTGAGTATTCTTCTTCAACCTCGTTACTGAGGGTCGGAATATCCTCGTGCCACAGTCGTTCGAAATCAAACGCTAATACACCGCAGCCGGTCAGCAAAGCCTGCATCAATTCAGTAGTGAGATGATTAAAATCGTTAAAAACAGTTATCTGCCCTTCTTGGATAGCCTCACTAGAAGCGCCAAGTTCTTCTAGTACGGCATTTTCAATGCTCATGGCCGCCAGGTTAGGAGTAATTTGTAAGAGCTTGGCCACGGCCTCTGTTTCCGCCTTGGTGCAGATCGGAGCATACTCAGCAGTGATAGTGAGTAGGCGAGAAGTGACGATGTAGCTGTAGCTGATGGCCTCGACCAACTTTGGCAGCCTTTCATCTCCTTTATCAGCGGGAAATTTTGCACCACAGGCCACCATCATTTCTATGCAGGCCTTGCGCAGGGCCTTCATGCCTTTATCGCCTTTCAGACTCCCACCCTCATAACTGTGACGTTCATCCAGATAGGACATAAATGTCTTTCGCTGCTTGAGCTCCTCTTCAACTAGCTGCCATTGCGCCAAGTGAGGACCCATTACGGCCTCGTCAAAGGTAAGTTCACCTGATACTAGGGCCAGTAATTGGTCAGCACGGTCATCGGGCATGTCCTCAAAGTTGGCCCAGCGGGACAGCTGTGATCGGCTAACGCCGATCGCCGCCGCCATCTGTGACTGGTTCACGACCAAAGGGGTCAGAGTGGATTGAATCATTTCCCCTGACGGAACTGCTCAGAACGATGGTCTCCTCCACGGGGCAAGGGTGACAGTCGCCGCGCCGTTTGGCGCTGGATCTCTGACTCAAAATGGCCATCCCCAAGCACCCAAAGCTTGTTGGTCGCCTCACGGATTTCTGCAAGGGTACGCTCAGGGATCTGACCATCAAACAGGGAGCGATAAGCTGCTGTACGCTGCTCGTTGCAAGGGCCCAAAGACAGGTAGCTAGCGTGTGGCTGGATAAGTGAATCGGTCTGACTCGAGCCTGCGCCAGTTGCGTTCACTCGGTAGCTCGACCATGGATACTCCGATGGATGCTCTACCATGGCGGCACGCACGGGATTCAATTCGATATAACGACTCACCGTCAGAAAGTAGCGCTCTGAATCCACTAGTGTTGATTTGAATCGCCCTTCCCACAGGGAGCCGGTTCTTCGATAAGTCTTGTTGATGTAGTGGACATAGACCCGGCCAAGACTCTGCATCATCCGGCCGACTCCACCCTCCTCGCCAGGAGTCACCAACAGATGGACATGGTTGGTCATCAGAACATACGCGTGGATAGCCACATCGTACTTACCACTCGCCTCGCGAAGCTTATTGAGGTAGCAGTGCCTGTCTTCGTCCCCGAAGAAACAGGCCTGACGATTGTTGCCTCTCTGTATGACGTGCTGCGGGATCCCCGCCAAATCCAATCGACGTAACCTAGCCATCCTAACTTCCCTGTTATCAAGCTTGGACAGGTAAGCCTAGCAGGCTGGGTATCACAGCCAGCGTACGATCAATCCACTCTGACCCCTTTGGTCACCATGACAAGAGTCACGCGACGCGCCTAAAGGAGAGTGAATGAAACTCAACGCTTTGTCAGTAGATCTGACTTTGATAAAGTCGATCACTACAAAATCGAGACCCGTCAGAGCCACCAGCCATCCTGCTGGAGTGCGGAGCGTATCTGAGATTCAGAGTCATAATTTGGCTGAATTGGTAAATGACTGGCCCCACGGGGTTAGTAGCTACTAACCAAACCACTCTGACCCCTTTGGTCACAAAGGGCGGTATCAGCTTAGATAAAGCGCCTGTGCCAAGGGTACGCAGCGCTACGCTTGAGACATTGAAACAGCACCGGCAGAGCGTAGTGGATGAAGACTATCGTATGGTTGGAATTTACGAGTGATACCGAGTAATACGCCGATTAACCAAGTAATACATAGATGTACAGAGAATTACAATAATGAACAAACTTAGCAAGATTACGATTGCAGCGGTGATTGCCGCTAGTACGTACAGCACTGCGGCGGCAGCAGCTTACAGTGATTACAGCTGCAGTCAGTACCTGTCTGATTCATCTAGCAGTAACGCTATGCAGTACGCTCGGGGACAGGAGGCGTGGAACAGCGCCACCGACCGGCTTAAAGACGATGCTTTCTATGAGCTGGTGGGGTCCGTATGGGACTTCGATCAGGCGTACGCGAAGGCGTTGATTCGTATCAGTGCTGTATTCACAAACGAGAGTTGTCGTGAGGATACCAGCGCCACTCTGTACGATGCAGCGCAGTACGCTAGGGCAACCGCAGCGAGTGCGTTTATCGATGGGAAGATCGACGATCTGCTTGAAAACATGGCGCAGCATTACAGGGTTGGAGAGTAAGTACAGCCCGGTGAATTAAAGACGAATGATCAATCCACTCTGACCCCTTTGGTCAAATAGCCAATAGCCAATAGCCAATAGCCAATAGCCAATGGATACCACGGCCCACCTGATCAATCCACTCTGACCCCTTTGGTCACTCCTCGCCAGGAGTCACCAACAGATGGACATGGTTGGTCATCAGAACATACGCGTGGATAGCCACATCGTACTTACCACTCGCCTCGCGAAGCTTATTGAGGTAGCAGTGCCTGTCTTCGTCCCCGAAGAAACAGGCCTGACGATTGTTGCCTCTCTGTATGACGTGCTGCGGGATCCCCGCCAAATCCAATCGACGTAACCTAGCCATCCTAACTTCCCTGTTATCAAGCTTGGACAGGTAAGCCTAGCAGGCTGGGTATCACAGCCAGCGTACGATCAATCCACTCTGACCCCTTTGGTCTTGAGATTCAGAGCGATGATTTAGCCAAACTGGACACTGACTGGTACCACGGAGTTAGCGATTGCTAACTAAACCGCTCTGATTCCTTTGGCCCTCGTGGCCCCCAAACATGGGGCAGCCGCACTGGCCGACCCACCACCGACAAGGAGTCGAGATCATGACCTTTGGACAAAAATACCTAGTTACCCTAAACGCCATCTGCCTGGCCGTGGTGCTGTTCATCGTGTGCATGGGCGGCAAAGCCGGTTTCTTCTTTGGTTGGTATGCCCTTTGTGTGGGCCTGCCCACCGTACTGGCCTTCTGGCCCCAGATCCGCGCCAAACTCATAGGCCAGTAGCCCGTAGCCCGTAGCCCGTAGCCCGTAGCCCGTAGCCCGTAGCCCGTAGCCCGTAGCCCATGGATACCATGTCCCACATGATCAATCCACTCTGACGCCTGTGGTCCGCTGACCATGACAAGAGTCACGCTACCCGCACTAAGAAAAATGTATGCAACTCAGAACTTTGTCAGAAAACCCGATTTTGATAAGGTCGATCACGACAAGATCGAAACCATTCAGAGCCACCAGACATCGTGCTGGAGAGAGTCGCGTATCTGGGATTCAAAGCCATTATTTGGCTGAATTGTACACTGACTGGCACCACGGGTTAGTGACTACCAACCAATCCACTCTGGCCCTTTGGTCCCCCATATTAGAATAAGTAGGAACGTATGAAGATTACAAAGTTAAAACTAAAGAATTGGAGGAACTTCGATGAAGTCGAAGTTTCTTTGGGAGACCGGGTTTTTATTGTTGGACCTAATGCGTCAGGAAAATCTAACCTGCTTGATGCCCTCAGATTTCTGAGAGACATCGCTAACACCGATGGCGGTGGCTTTCAAAAAGCCGTGTCCACTCGGAGAGGCGTTAAAAAAATTCGCTGGCTAGGTGCAAGACGGAGCCCACAAGTAGGAATTGAAATAGAATTATTCGATGGGGATACAAAATGGTCGTATTCATTGGAATTTATACAGGAGACCTATGGAACAAGGCGCACACTTGTTACCAAAGAAAAGGTCGTAAAGAATGGAAAAACTGTTTTAAATAGACCCAATAAGGACGACAAGTCAGACTCTGATCTACTGACACAAACTCATCTGGAACATACATTCTTAAACAGAAAATTTAAATCAATCGCAGAATGGCTAGGCGAGGTCAGTTATCTTCATTTGGTTCCACAAGTATTAAAACATCCTGACTTATTTTTACAACATGAAGAAACAACTGCAGACTCCTTTGGCCAGTCTTTTCTTTCAAAAATATCTAAATCAACTAAGTCAGTATTAGAGAGCCGCCTAGGAAAAATTGAAAAAGCTCTAATGGTTGCAGTTCCAAATCTAAAAGAACTTGGGTTTGAAAGAGATTCAATTACGGGCAAGCCTCATTTAAAAGCACGCTACGCTCATTGGCGCCCTAGGGCAGGCTGGCAACGTGAAGATCAATTTTCTGATGGCACGCTTAGACTGATAGGATTGTTTTGGTCTCTACTGGAGAACAAAGGACTGCTTCTTCTTGAAGAACCAGAATTATCACTTAATCCTAGTATATCAAGAAAATTACCAAGTAATTTCTCTCAGCTCACCAAAAGAAAGGGGGGGAGCACACAGGTTTTTATAACTACCCATAGTAATGACATGCTGGAAGATAAAGGCATTGATACTAGCGAAATAATCTTAGTTACGCCAAGCAATGAAGGTTCAAATGCCTGCAATGTTAATGAGATAGAGGACATTACATTGTTGATTGAGGCAGGGTTCAGCCCGGCAGATGCCGTACTGCCAAGAACATCACCGAGAGAAATTGATCAGCTCAACCTAGATTATTAGCATGTACAAAGTATTTTTAGCTGTTGAAGATGAACCCAGCAAAGAAGTTGCTCTAAAAATATTAGATTATTGTAGAGAAGACTTTGTTCTCAACCACTTATTCCCTATGAGAGGTTGTGGTGACCTAAAGAAAAATATGGTGAAGTTTAACAACATTGCCAATAACTGCTTTATGTTCGTACTAGCAGATTCCGATCAGCAAGAGTCAGTTTTCGATTTTCAGAATATGTCTCTTAATTGGCTAAGTCATCGCCATAATCAAGGTCTAGCATTTTGTATTGCCGTTTCTGAGGTAGAATCGTGGATACTTGCAGACATAGATAGTGTTAAGAGCTACTTCAATGTAGCAAATATTTCATACGATAATTACGTCGACAATATTCGAGACCCAAAGCTAGAGTTAATAAATTTATCCAGACGTTCTCGAAGCAAAGAGATTGTTCAGGGAATGATACCAATAGGAAATGCACCAATAGGCCCGTCATATAACGCTTTACTTTCTGAGTTTATCAGGAATTATTGGGATATTTCAGAAGCCATCTCTAGAAGCAACAGTCTTAGAGCAACTATAGAAAAAATTAATAGCATGAATCTGAATGGCTTGATGAAAAATTAAAGCAGAGTTTTTCAAGCTTGATTTGTTGTTAAGAGCAACTCGGCAACTTTCATGCCGTATTTACGAGACGCAATCACCACTACAACCAAGAAAGCGAATCTAAAAAGCAACATAATTCCAGATAAATGAGGTAGTTTGTGTGTCTCTCTGGCATGACCTCAACCTTGGGATATTAGCTCTTTATAGAAAAGTACACTCTCCAAGCATATTTTCTGCGGTAGGCGTAAGGCCGATGCTCCACTGCTCTTGCTCTGCCCTTTCGTTGATTTCTAAGAGTGTAGGGAAGCGGTTAGGCAAGGGGGAGTCATGAGGAATGCAGCCTCCTCCTCTTCATCAAAAAAGCCCTGAGCTCAACGCTCAGGGCTTTTTTACATCCGGCCGTTAGGCCGCTAAACCGTGTGGGAGATTATTCCCACTCGATGGTCGCCGGCGGCTTGCCGGAGATGTCGTACACCACGCGGGAGATGCCGTCGATCTCGTTGATGATGCGGTTGGAGACGCGACCCAGGAAGTCGTAGGGCAGCTGGGCCCATACGGCGGTCATGAAGTCGATGGTCTCTACCGCACGCAGGGAGACAACCCAGTCGTACTTACGACCGTCGCCCATCACGCCCACGGAGCGCACCGGCAGGAACACGGTGAAGGCCTGGGAGGTCTTGTTGTACAGGTCGGCCTTGTGCAGCTCCTCGATGAAGATGGCATCGGCACGGCGCAGCAGATCGCAGTACTCTTTCTTCACTTCACCCAGTACACGCACGCCCAGACCCGGCCCCGGGAAGGGGTGGCGGTACAGCATGTTGTAGGGCAGGCCCAGCTCCAGACCAATCTTGCGCACCTCGTCTTTGAACAGCTCAGTGAGCGGCTCAACCAGGCCCAGCTCCATGTCTTCCGGCAGGCCACCCACGTTGTGGTGAGACTTGATGACGTGGGCCTTGCCAGTGGCGGCACCGGCGGACTCGATCACGTCCGGGTAGATGGTGCCCTGGGCCAGCCATTTCACGTTCTGGATCTTGGACGCTTCCTCGTCGAACACCTCGATGAAGGTGTGGCCGATGATTTTACGCTTGGCTTCCGGATCCGCTTCGCCTTCCAGCGCAGACAGGAAGCGCTGCTCGGCATCGACACGAACGATGTTGAGACCGAAGTGGTCACCGAACATCTCCATCACCTGGTCGCCTTCGTTCAGACGCAGCAGGCCGTTGTCGACAAACACACAGGTCAGCTGGTCGCCGATGGCGCGGTGCAGCAGCATGGCTACTACGGAGGAGTCGACACCGCCGGACAGGCCCAGGATGACCTTGTCAGAGCCGACCTTCTCTTTGATGCGAGCGATGGCGTCATCGATGATCGCCTCGGAGGTCCACTTGGCCTCGCAGCCACAGATGTTCAGCACGAAGTGCTCCAGCATCCGCTTGCCCTGCTTGGTGTGGGTCACTTCCGGGTGGAACTGCACGCCGTAGAACTGGCGAGACTCGTCCGCCATGGCGGCATAGGGGCAGGTCTCGGTCTTGGCCACCTGGGTGAAGCCTTCCGGGATGGCGGTAACCTTGTCACCGTGGCTCATCCACACGTCCAGCAGCGCGTTGCCGTCCGCTGCGATGGCGTCTTCGATGTTCTCGAACAGCTTGGTCGCTTCCAGCACTTCCACCTGGGCGTAGCCAAACTCTTTCTTGTCGGAGCAAGACACCTTACCGCCCAGCTGCTCGGCCATGGTCTGCATGCCGTAGCACACGCCCAGTACCGGTACGCCGGCGTTGAACACGTACTCCGGTGCACGGGGGGAGCCGGCTTCCGCCACGGACTCCGGGCCGCCGGACAGGATGATCCCGGTGGGGTTGAACTCGCGGATCTTCTCTTCGGAGACGTCCCAGCCCCAGAGTTCACAGTAAACGCCGATCTCACGGGTACGGCGGGCAACCAGTTGGGTGTACTGGGAGCCGAAGTCCAGGATCAGAATGCGGTGGTCATGGATATTGCTCATGCGCTTTGCTTCTCTTTGTTCGTTATATAAAGCGGCAGGTGCCACGCTTGCTCTTTCGATGAGCATGGCACCTGCCGCGTAGGGATGGGGCGAGCTTAGCCCAGACGGTAGTTCGGGGCTTCTTTGGTGATGGTCACGTCGTGAACGTGGCTCTCTTTGATGCCGGCACCGGAGATGCGAACAAACTCCGCCTTGGTGCGCAGATCAGTGATGGTCTGACAGCCGGTCAGGCCCATGCAGGAGCGCAGGCCACCCATCTGCTGATGGATGATCTCTTTGAGCAGACCTTTGTACGGGATACGGCCTTCGATGCCTTCCGGCACCATTTTGTCGGCGGCGTTGTCGGACTGGAAGTAACGGTCGGAGGAGCCTTTGCTCATCGCCGCCAGGGAGCCCATGCCACGGTAGGATTTGAAGGCACGACCTTGGTACAGCTCAGTCTCACCCGGGGCTTCCTCGGTACCGGCGAACATGCCACCGGCCATGATGCAGGAAGCGCCGGCCACCAGGGCCTTGGCGATGTCACCGGAGAAGCGGATACCGCCATCGGCGATCACCGGGATGCCGTACTCGTCGGCCACGGAGGCGGCTTCGTTCACGGCGGTGATCTGCGGTACACCTACGCCAGTCACGATACGGGTGGTACAGATGGAGCCCGGGCCGATGCCCACTTTCACGGCGTCCACACCAGCGTCGATCAGCGCCTTGGCACCGGCCGCAGTGGCCACGTTACCACCGATGATCTGCACGTCCGGGAAGGCCGCGCGGGTTTCGCGGATGCGCTGCAGCACGCCTTCGGAGTGGCCGTGGGAGGAGTCGATCAGGATGACGTCAACGCCAGCGGCTACCAGGGCAGCGACGCGCTCTTCGTTGCCGGCACCGGCGCCAACGGCGGCACCCACACGCAGGCGACCCAGCTCGTCTTTACAGGCGTTGGGCTTCTCTTCGGCTTTCTTGAAGTCTTTAACGGTGATCATGCCTTTAAGGGTGAAGGCATCGTCTACCACCAGCACCTTCTCAATACGGTGCTTGTGGATCAGCGCTTGGGCTTCGGTCAGCGGGGCGCCTTCCTGTACGGTCACCAGACGCTCTTTCGGGGTCATCATCTCGGACACGGTGGCATCCGGAGTGGTGACGAAGCGCACGTCACGGCCAGTGATGATGCCCACCAGCTCGTTGTTGTCGGCTACCACCGGGAAACCAGCAAAACCGTAGTTCTCACGCATCTCCCACAGCTGACGCATGGTCATCTCAGGGGAAACGGTCACCGGGTCCTGCACGATACCGGCTTCGTACTTCTTCACCTTGCGGACCTCGTTGGCCTGCTGTTCGATGCTCATGTTCTTGTGGATGAAACCCAGACCGCCTTCCTGTGCCATGGCAATGGCCAGACGGGCTTCGGTCACGGTGTCCATCGCAGCAGACAGCAGCGGCAGGTTCAGACGGATCTTTTTGGTCAGTTGGGTACCGAGCTCGGCGGTGTTAGGCAGAACGGTAGAGTGGGCAGGGACGAGCAGAACGTCGTCGAATGTCAGGGCTTCTTGCTTGATACGTAGCATGGCAACATTCCACCTAAAGTAGGGTTTTGAGGTTTGAAATATTGCGGCGAGATTATAGCGACGTCGCCTTGCTTCGGCAATCGGAAATTGATACTTCTAATGGATCCTTCTCACAGAGTCTCGCCCTGCAGCACCTCCTGCTGCCGACTCAGCTTCATCGCCACCACATCCTCTCAGTTCCACTTGCGACCACATCCACTGCCCCAATCTAGTAAGAATTTTCAATAATAAACAGGCCGTTGTGTCATCAACGACGGCGCGATAAAGTCTATGCGCTCGCCCACACACCTTGGTCAGCCGACCCGGGCGTGTGACCCCATAGGTGCCGCTTTTGGCCCATGTCGTTATGGAATGACGTTGATGTACCTGCAATTTGCTATTGAAGTCACCCTAATGGTCTCACTGCTGTGGTTAATGACCCGCCGTGATCTCTCTTTTCCCAGCGTGTTGCTGGCGGTGGTAGCCGCCATCGCCGCAGACATAGCCATCGGCTTTTCCGGTCTGTCTTCGCAGCTGCCCGTTAGCCTGATGCCGTACTACAACAAGATGATCCTGAGTCTGTACGTGATCGTCCCACTGGCTGTCTGGTCGTTCCGGCCCAAAACCGATCTGCTGGTTCGCCTGTCCTACGCCTTCTGTCTGCTGGGGCTCAACCTCACCATCTTCGCACTGCGAGGCCTTGGCCTCACCGATGCCCTGATGGATCAGATCGCCCACCTTCCGGTATGAGCCGGCTTTTAGGCCGACCCATCAAGATACAGACAGCAAGGATACCCCATGGACCTGTTTAACCATCGCAAGAGAACCCTGGAGTTCTGGGCTCGCACCGGCGAAGTGCTGAGCCAGGAGAAGCATTCACAAACCCACGTGTCCGGCAGCGGCACGGTGCACGAGGGCAATGGCCAGATCAACATCCACTCTGAGACCACCACCACCCAAGAGATCTGGATCCGAGACGACCAGGGCAAAGAGCATCAGATCAACTTGATCAACAAATCGGTGCCGATGCGACCGGGCCACCGGGTCACGGTGCTGTTCGCTGGTCGCACCGACAAGGGCTTTGGCTACCCTGCCCGGGTGATCAATCACACCACTGGCAAGCAATACACTGCAGCCAATGGCCACGAGCTCAATGGCAAGATCAAGATTGACCAGCTCACCGGCAAATCCCTGCTGATCGCCGGCGCGGCTTGGGGCCTGATGTATTACGGCTACGGCATGCAGATGCCTCCCTCTGAGCTTTTGTGGCTGCCGGCCTACTGGCTGGGCATTCGCGCCTTCTACAAGTTTGCCCGCATCCAGGCTATGGCCAAGCGGCTCGATCTACACCTGAGCGAGCTGACTAATCGACAAGCTAATCAACAAGCCAGTCAACAAGCGGCTGAACAAACCACTCAGCAGCCCAGCCCGGCCTGATCTCGGGTAACCCCTGTTCGGCTACCTGCACCAGACAAGGGAGCCGAACAGGGGACTCATCCAAACTTGCTCATACCGGCAAAAGCTGGCACCGTAATCGCACCCTCTTTCGTACCCCCTGCCCCGCCTGTGAATGCCAACATCCTTACCGTTTCTGCCCTCAATCGGCAGGTCAAATCGACGCTGGAGCAAAACTGGAGCCGCGTCTGGCTGACCGGCGAGATCAGCAACCTGGCCACCCCGGCCTCCGGCCACATCTACTTCACCCTGAAGGATGACCGCAGCCAGATCCGCTGCGCCATGTTCCGCAGCCGCGCCGGCCGCCTCACCTTCCGGCCGGAGCACGGCATGCAGGTGCTGGTACGGGCCAACGTCACCCTGTACGAACCCCGTGGCGACATGCAGCTGCTGGTGGAGTCGATGCAGCCCGCCGGCGATGGTTTGCTGCAGCAGCAGTTTGACGCGCTGAAGATGCGCCTGGCCGGTGAGGGGCTGTTTGCCCAGGAGGCCAAGCAGCCACTGCCGGACAACATCCGCAAGCTGGGGGTGATCACCTCCCCCTCCGGCGCCGCCATCCGCGACGTGCTGTCGGTACTGAAGCGCCGTGATCCGACCCTCGAAGTCGTCATCTACCCCTCGCTGGTGCAGGGTGCCGAGGCAGTGGAGAACCTTATCGCTATGCTGCGCACCGCCGATGAGCGGGACGAGGTGGACTGCCTGCTGCTGACCCGCGGCGGCGGCTCGCTGGAGGATCTCTGGTGCTTTAACGATGAACGGCTGGCCCGGGCGATTTACGAGGCCCGTCTGCCCATCGTCAGTGCGGTGGGCCACGAGGTGGACACCACCATCTCCGATTACGTGGCGGATCTGCGTGCGGCTACCCCTTCCGCCGCGGCGGAGCTGCTCTCCCGCGACAGCAGCCACCATCGCCAGCAGCTGATGCAACAGCAGCAGCGTTTGGGCCAGGCCTTCACCAGCCACCTGCGTCATCAGCGCCACGCCCTGGCGCTGCTGCAATCGCGGCTGGAGGCCACCCATCCCCGTACCCAGCTGAGCACCCACAGCCAGCGGCTGGATGAGCTGAGCCTGCGTCTGGAGCGCGCCATGCAGACCCGCCTGCTGCACGCCGGCCACGCCCAGCAGCGGCTGAGCCAGCGACTGGAGCATCAACACCCGGCGCCGCGGATCCAGCGCTCCGGCCAGCAGGTGACTGAACTGCAGCATCGGCTCAAGCGGGCCACCGATGGCCTGGTGGGCCGTGCCCGCCTGCAGCTGCAAAGCCAGGTGGCGGCGCTGGATGCGGTCAGCCCGTTGGCGGTGCTGTCCCGTGGCTACAGCATCCTGCAGGATGAGAGCGGCAACACCATCAAGGACGCCGGCCAGGTCAGTCCGGGTCAATCCCTCAGTGCCCGCCTACACCGGGGTAGCCTGGCGCTGACGGTGGAGCACCCTAAGGACAGCGCAGAGCAAGCCTGAGCGGCGCAGTGAGTGCTAACGCTGATTCAATCGCTAACATAACCACTGGGCAACCACTGGTGCAATCGCTAAGCAGAGTGAGCACTAACCTCGATATCTGCATGGCAGTGCAAAACGTAAGAAGCGCAAAAAGCCCGCCAATTGGCGGGCTTTTTCTATATCTCTTTCGTGTCTTTTCGCAGTGCTAATCCGGCCGGATGTTCTGGTTCAGGTGCAGCCGGTTGTCGGGGTCATACTGGCGCTTCACCGCCACCAGCTTGTCGAAGTTGTTGGCGTAGGCATCCTGCACCCGGGCACCCTCTTCGTCGGTCATGAAGTTGACGTAGGCACCGCCAGAGGCAAAGGGACGGGTAGAGGCAAACACCGAGCGGGCCCAGTTGATGCAGGCATCGTCATCTGAGGCCTCCTGCCAGCGGGCGTGCACGTTCATCACGAAACGGGCATCCCGGGCGTTCCAAGCCATGGCGTCGGCGGAGACACGGTTAGCCACCCCGGCGATGCAGGCGAAGAACACCTCGCACTCCGGCCCAGCCAGGCCGTTTGCCTCCTTCACTGCTGCCTGGATCAGGCCATCCTCCATCGCGGTGAAGTTGTGGGTCTTCCAATAGTTGCGTGCGCCTGGGGCCAGCAGTGGGTCGAACGCCTGCTGCCAGTCAACAAAGGGCATCATGCCGATGTGCTCCCCCACCGGCTGGCCAAAGCCGCGCAGCTGCTTGACCAGCGCCTCACCCTCGGCCTGCTCACCGGTGTGACACACGGCTAACACGGCCACCTTGGTGCCGTGTACAGACTCGTCCAAAAACGGCAGCGGCGGCGCATGACGCATCACCACCCAGGTGTTGAACTCCACCGGGGTCTTAAGGATCCAATCGCGGTACTGGGTCAGTACCGATTCCGCCTGCTCCAGCGGGAACACCATCAGCCCGGCCATCACCTCCGGCCCCAGCGGGTAGAGCTCGAAGTCGAAGCGGGTAACGATACCGAAGTTGCCGCCACCACCGCGCAGGGCCCAGAACAGCTCAGCGTTGTCTTGCTCGCTGGCGTACAGGATCTCACCGTCCACGGTGATCACCTCGGCCCCGCGCAGGGCGTCGACGGTCATGCCGTAGCGACGGCATAACCAGCCAAAGCCGCCACCCAGGGTCAGCCCGGCGATCCCGGTCGTGGAATTAATCCCAACCGGCACCGCCAGCCCGTGGGCCTGGGTTGCGGCATCCAGTTGGCCCAGGGTCACACCAGGTTGAACCCGGGCCATGTTGGCTGCCAGATCGACCTCCACCGCATCCATGGTAGAGAGATCGATCATCATGCCGGCATCGCAACTGGCGTTGCCGGCGATATTGTGGCCGGCACCGCGCACCGCGATCTCCAGCTTATGGGTTTGTGCGAAGGCCAGGGCGGCCACCACATCGGCGCGATCGTGACAGCGCACAATCAGCGCAGGGCGTTTATCCACCATGCCATTCCACAACGCACGAACTTCATCGTAATCGGCGTTGTCGGCGGTCAGAACCGGGCCTGCCAGGGTGGAGCGAAAGTCGGAGAGATCCGCATGGTCAACCGGAGACATAATGCATCCTCATCGTTGCCAGCCCCCAAAGCCGTCCCGGGGGCAAAACGCACAGGGATCCAAGCATAGACGAGCTGTTCCACACCGGGTGGGGATGGGCAAATAAAGGAGTCAGGCGGGTGTGTGGATCAGTAGATACACTCGATCCTGTCCCGCCCCATCGACTTGGCGCGGTAGAGGGCGTTGTCGGCCCGACGGTAGATGGCAGGCAGGCTGTCTTCGCCGGGGCGCCAACGGGTGACGCCCACGGAGAAGGTGATGGGCAGCTGCAAGCCGTGGTAGCTGACAAAGGGCTCTGCCCCAATCTCCTGTTTAATCCGCTCGGCCCGCTCCGCCAACAGGCTCATCGCCGGTACTGGCATCAGCAGGGCAAACTCCTCGCCGCCGATACGGGCCAGCAACGCCTCGCTGTCGACACACTGAACCAGACGGTTGCCCAGGTGCTGCAATACCTCATCGCCCACCGGGTGGCCGTGCTGGTCGTTGATGGACTTGAAGTGGTCGACGTCCAGCAACAGCAGCATCATGCTGCTGCCCTGGGCAGCGGAGCGCTGGATAAAGCCCTCGGAGTGTTCGAAGAAGCGGCGGCGATTGCCAAGACCGGTGAGCGGATCGGTGAAGGCCATCCGCTTGTACTGCTCTATCTTGGCCTGCTGGGTGGAGACGTTGCTGACCAGGGTGCACACCGCCGGCTCGCCGTCCCAGTTGAGCACGAAGTCCACCAGCTGGGCCTGCAGCCGGGTACCGTTAACGGCATGGTGCTCCTCCACCTGGATCTTATCCAGGCGGCCGTGCTTCATCAGGGTACGGTAGTTCTCCTGCGCCATCGGCCAATGCTCTTCGCCGATGATGCTGCGCAAGGAGTCCAGCTCAAGCACCTCACTGACCGAGTCAAAGTGAAACAGATCGGCGAAGGCCTGGTTGGTGAACAGCGGCTTGAACCAGCGGTGCACCACCAGCGCGGTGGGCAGATGGGCAATCAGTTGCTGCAGGTCCTGGTGCGCCGCCGGCAGCATCAGGGTGAGCATCGCCTCCTGCTCTGGCACCGCCTGGCTGGACAGGCACCACAAGACACCATCCCGATCCACCACCAGCTGACGCTCACCGCTTTGGCAACGCCCCAGTGAGGAGAGCAGGTTGGCATCCTCCAGCAATCCGCCCAGCCCCAGGTTGTGGCTCAGGATCTGGCCACGTCGATGCAGCAGCGCCTTCTCAGGCAGCCAGCTCATCCAGGGGTTGGTATCGGCAGCGGATTGCATTTAAGTCTCAGTGTTTGTTGAAGTTATTCGCTTAAGTTTACCGCAGCCCCTAAGCCAGAAAAGAGTCAATATGATGAAATAAACTTCCAGTAATAGCGTGTCGATACAGCGTGACTGACTGGCTATCCACAACAAATCGCAGATATCACCAAGGAAGGTTAAATTGACCAGCATATCTATTCAGTTAGAGCTGATTTCTAGCCCGGAAACGGCGGTTCTGATTGGCCAGTTTTTCACCAGGCTGACGCTGACTTTTTCTAGCCCATCAAAAAAGGAGCCCCTAAGGGCTCCTTTTTCTCGCGCTTAGCGGCCAGCTTACTTGCTGCCGCGGCTCTTGATCTGGTTGATCAGGCGGCGACGCTTGCGCTGCTGCAGCGGGGTCAGCTTCTCGCGCTTGCCCTCGAACGGGTTGGCGCCCTCCTGGAACAGCACCTTGATCGGGGTACCCATCACCTGCAAAGAGCGGCGGTAGTAGTTGATCAGGTAGCGCTTGTAAGAGTCCGGCAGGTCCCGCACCTGGTTGCCGTGCACCACGATGATCGGCGGGTTGTAGCCACCGGCGTGGGCGTACTTCAGCTTAACCCGACGACCGCGCACCATCGGCGGCTGGTGGTCATCCTGGGCCATGTGCATGATACGGGTCAGCATGGCGGTAGAGTGGCGCTGAGTGGCGCTGTCGTAGGCTTCCTGGACGGATTCGAACAGGTGGCCCACACCGGTGCCATGCAGTGCGGAGATAAAGTGCAGACGGGCAAAGTCGACAAAGCCCAGGCGACGGTCGATCTCACGCTTGATCTCGTCCTTCACCTCGTTGTCGAGGCCATCCCATTTGTTCACTGCCAGCACCACGGCACGGCCCGCGTTCAGGGCAAAGCCCAGCAGGGACAGATCCTGGTCGGACAGACCGGCACGGGCGTCGACCACAAGCAGCACCACGTTGGCGTCTTCAATCGCCTGCAGGGTTTTGATCACGGAGAACTTCTCTACCGCCTCAAACACGCTCTTACGGCGGCGTACCCCGGCGGTGTCGATCAGCACGTATTCGCGCTCATCGCGCTCCATCGGGATGTAGATGGAATCGCGGGTGGAGCCGGGCATGTCGTACACCACCACCCGCTCCTCACCGAGGATGCGGTTGGTCAGGGTGGATTTGCCCACGTTGGGACGACCGATGATGGCCAGCTTGATCGGCTGGTTGCGCAGACGCTCCGCTTCCTCCGCGGCGCTCTCCTCGGTGTGCTCGACTACCTCTTCCTCGGCCCACTCGTCTTCCTCAGCCGCCTCTTCGCCGTGCTCTTCGGCAAACTCCTCGGCCCAGGGGGTCAGGGCGTAGTCGATCAGGCTGGTGACACCGCGGTTCTGGGCGGCGGCGATCTGGTGGATGTCGCCCATACCCAGGGAGTAGAACTCGCCCACCGCCGCATCGGCATCGATGCCATCGGTCTTGTTGGCCACCAGCAGGGTCGGCTTCTCGCGGCTACGCAGGTGTTTGGCGATGGCTTCATCGGCGGCGGTGAGGCCGGCGCGGGCATCCACCATGAACAGCACCACGTCCGCTTCTTCGATGGCCACCAGGGACTGCTCGGCCATCTTGGTCTCGATGCCCTCTTCGGTGCCGTCGATGCCGCCGGTATCGATCACGATAAAGTCACGGCCACCCAGGTGGGCTTGGCCGTACTTACGATCCCGGGTCAGGCCAGGGAAATCCGCCACCAGAGCATCTCGGGTGCCGGTCAGGCGGTTAAACAGGGTGGACTTACCGACGTTCGGACGTCCTACCAGGGCAACCACTGGGATCATGCTATCGATACCTCATAAATCAAACGAAAACGCCCCCGAACATTCGGGGGCGCCATAGTGTACAGGGTGTTTAGGGAATTGTCACCGCAGCGACGCGTCCCGAACGGGTCTGTAGGTAGAGCTTGTCGCCATCCCGCAGTGGCTGCGCGTACAGCCCGCTGGAGTCAATCTGAGTGTAGCCCAGCAGCTCCCCGGTCTGACGGTCCAGCACATGGAGGTAGCCTTCGAAGTCGCCCACCACCAGGTAGTTACCCAGGGTTTGCGGCCCGGTCAGCAGACGGCCGGTCAGCTCGGTGTTGGCCCAGTTCTCCAGACCGTTACGACGGTCGATGGAGTACACGGCACCGCGAGAGTCGGTCATGTAGATCTGGAAGCCCTGGATCGCCAGCGGGGTGTAGCTGGAGTACTTACGGCTCCAGGCGATACGACCGCTGCGCAGCTCGATGGAGGCCAGGTTGCCGTTGAAGGCCGCGGAGTACACGTTGTCACCACGAACCACCGGCTTAACGTCCACGTCCACTACCCGCTCCAGTTCGTTGGAGCCGGTGGCTTCCGCCAGGCGCGCTTCCCAGATGGGGGCACCGCTGTCGGCAAACAGGGCGCTGACCTTACCGTCCGGGGTGCCGAAGATGGCGGCCCCTTGGGAGCTGGCGACGCCGGAGCTGCCACGCAGCATCAGCGGCGGCATGGTCAGGTCCATCTGCCAGACAAACTCACCGTTATCGACGTTGAAGGCCTGCACCTTACCGGCGGCGGTGTTGGCCACCACCATCCGGCCGATGATGGCCGGATCGGACAGCACTTCACCCACGGTAGTGGTTTCCCAGGCAACGCTGCCGTCTTCGGCATTGAGCGCGAAGATGGCGCCGTTTTCACTGCCGACGAACACCTTGTTAAAGCCGGTAGCAACACCACCGGACAGGCGAGCGCCCTTGTTCTTCTTCAGCATGCCGTCGCTAAAGGCGCGACGCAGGTTGGTGCTCCAGATCTCCTTGCCATCTTCCGGCGACAGCGCCGAAACGATGCCATGGCGCTCGGCTACGAACAGCTTGTCGTAGGCGATCGCCGGGGAGAGGGAAGACCAGTAATCTTCAATCCCCTTACCGACACGCTCCTTCCACTGGACGTCCACCTTCAGGTTTTGGTCCAGCTCCGGCAGCGGGGAGATCTGTTCTGATTCGTCATCGCTGGATGCACAGCCTGCCAAAACGGCAACGCTCAACAGGCCAGCCAGCCATCCTTTTCTTGCCAGCAACATCGATGGCACCCCTTATCCGGCTTGCGCCAGGTCGTCCAGCTTCATCTGCAGGCCCGGGTTGGTCAGCGCACCGCCGGCGTCCAGGGCAGATTGGTAGGCTTCACGGGCAGCTTGCAGCTCGCCCTTCTGCTTGAACAGGTCGCCCTTGAGCTCATCACGCTGGACCACGAAGGCCTCGTTGCTGATGGTAGCCAGGGTGGCTTCGGCAGCGGCCAGGTTGTCCTGGGCGATCTGCACGCGAGCCAGACGCAGTTGCGCCAGCGGGGCCACGCTGCTGTCCAGCTGACCGATAGCACCGCTGAGCAGGGATTCGGCGCGGGCCAGATCGCCGCTTTCTACCGCGGTGCGGGCTTCCAGCAGATCGGTCAGGGCAAGGTAACCGGCGTTGCCGTGCTCGGCACGGAAGGCATCGGCAGCGGCGCGCACTTCGTCGGCGCTGGCGCTGCTTTCAACGATCTTGGCGAAGTCGGTGGAGGCGGATTCACGCTGGGTTTCCTGGTGATCCTGGTAGGCGTTCCAGCCAAACAGGCCACCCAGGCCCAGTACAGCGCCACCGATGATGGACATGCCGTACTCTTTCCAGAATGTTTTGATCGCTTCTACTTGTTGTTCTTCGGTGCTGTAAATTTCCACAGGTTCCCCTTACGCGTTCAGCAACGCGGCTAACTCTTCCATCAGCGCGTCTTTGGCCAGTTGACGCTGTTCACCGCCACGCAGCGGTTTCACGGTCACCAGCCCTTGTTGTATTTCGTCTTCACCCAAGATCAGGGCAAATTCCGCCCCGCTCTTGTCGGCGCGCTTCATCTGTTTCTTAAAGTTTCCGCCACCGCAATGGGTCATCACCTTAAGCCCTGGCAGCGTCTGGCGCAACTCCTGCGCCAGCTGCAGTGCGCTGGCCAGCGCGCTGTCGCCCATGGCACAGACATAGACGTCGGTGTTGCGCGGCAGGTTGTCGAACTTGCCCAGGGTATCCAGCAGCAAAACCAGGCGCTCGATGCCCATGGCGAAGCCCACCGCCGGGCTGTCTTTGCCACCGAGCTGGTTCACCAGGCCGTCGTAGCGGCCACCGGCCAGTACGGTGCCCTGGGCACCCAGGCTCTCGGTCACCCACTCGAACACGGTGCGGTTGTAGTAATCCAGTCCACGAACCAGACGCGGGTTAACGGTGTATTCGATGCCAGCGGCGTGCAACAGTTCACACAAGGTATTGAAATGTTGCTTAGATTCTTCGCCCAGGTAGTCCATCAGCTCCGGCGCATTGACCAGCAGCGCCTGCACACCGGCGTCTTTGGAGTCCAGCACCCGCAGCGGGTTGCTGTGCAGACGACGCTGGCTGTCTTCGTCCAGCTTATCGATGTGCTGCTCCAAGAAGGCCACCAGCGCGTCGCGGTAGGCGGCACGCTCATCGCTGTTACCCAGGGTGTTCAGCTCCAGGCGGACGTGGTCGGACACGCCCAGGGCGTCCCACAGCGCCGCGGACATCATCAGCACCTCGGCGTCGATGTCGGCGCTGGCCAGGCCATACACCTCAACACCGAACTGGTGGAACTGACGGTAGCGGCCCTTCTGCGGACGCTCGTGACGGAACATCGGGCCCATGTACCACAGGCGTTGCTCCTGGTTATACAGCAGGCCGTGCTGGTTGCCGGCACGCACGGTGGAGGCGGTGCCTTCCGGACGCAGGGTCAGCATGTCACCGTTGCGGTCTTCGAAGGTGTACATCTCCTTCTCGACGATGTCGGTCACCTCACCGATGGCCCGCTTGAACAAGCCGGTCATCTCCACGATGGGGGTGCGGATCTCCTGGTAGCCGTAGCTCGCTACCAGTTGGCGCAGGGCGTTTTCCACCTGCTGCCACTTAACGGTGTCCGCCGGCAGGCAGTCGTTCATGCCGCGGATCGCTTGGATCTGTTTAGCCACTAATAAACCTGTTTGTTAGTAACGAAAAAAGGGGGTTCCAAAAACGGGAAATCCCGCCCAAGGGGGCGGGTTCCATTACTCGACGTCGGTTTCCTTGACGTCGATCCGCTGAGCCCGCATCGCAATCTGTTGTCGAATGCGGGTCTCCAGCAGGTTGACCAGGTCGGTGTTGTCGAGCCGCTCCTTCTGGCGCTTGCCATCGATGTAGAAGCCGCTCTTACGGTTGCTGCCCGCCAGTCCCAGATCGGACACCAGCGCCTCACCGGGGCCGTTCACCACGCAACCGATGATGGACACGTCCATCGGCGTGATCACGTCTTCCAGGCGCTGCTCCAGCGCGTTGACGGTGTTGATCACATCGAACTCCTGACGTGAGCAGGAGGGGCAGGCGATGAAGTTGATGCCACGGGCACGGATGCGCAGGCTCTTGAGGATATCAAAGCCCACCTTCACCTCTTCCACCGGATCCGCCGCCAGGGAGACCCGCAGGGTGTCGCCGATCCCTTCAGACAGCAGCATGCCCAGGCCGATGGCGGACTTGACCGCACCGGCACGGGCACCACCGGCTTCGGTGATCCCCAGGTGCAGCGGCTGCACGATCTGCTGGGCCAGCTGACGGTAGGACTCCACCGCCAGGAACACGTCGGAGGCTTTAACGCTCACCTTGAACTGGTCAAAGTTGAGGCGATCCAGGATGTCGACGTGGCGCATGGCGGATTCCACTAGGGCCGCCGGGGTCGGCTCGCCGTACTTCTCCTGGATCTCCCGCTCCAGTGAACCGGCGTTGACGCCGATGCGGATCGGGATGTTCTTATCGCGGGCGCAATCCACCACCGCACGGATGCGGTCCTCGTGGCCGATGTTGCCGGGGTTGATGCGCAGGCAGTCCACCCCGTACTCCGCCACTTTGAGGGCGATGCGGTAATCGAAGTGGATGTCGGCGACCAACGGGATGTTGGTCTGCTGCTTGATCAGACGGAAGGCTTCCGCGGCTTCCATGGTCGGCACGGACACACGCACGATGTCGGCACCGGCACGCTCGATCGCCTGGATCTGCGCCACGGTGGCTTCCACATCGGTGGTGCGGGTGTTGGTCATGGACTGCACCGAGATGGGGGCATCGCCCCCTACCGGCACGTTGCCCACCATGATTTGGGTCGACTTGCGTCGTTGAATTGGGGATTCCTGGTGCATGTCTTTTTAACTGCTTACTGAGGTAGGGTCAGTCGGGCAACACGGCCTGGGCGGAAGCCAGACAGGTCGACCTGATCACCATTGAAAACCAGATTGGCCGCTTCCGGCGCGCCCAATCGAATGCTAAACGGTGCCTCACCCTGGACGTCGGTCTGGTAGCCATCGCTCTTCAGGCCTTCCACCAGCACCCGACCATTGGCGTCCTGCACCAGCATCCAGCAATCGGCGCTGAGGCGGATGCTGAGGCTGTCTTCGCTGGCCACCGCCGGCGCGCTCTCTTCGGCGGCTTCTGCCACCGGCTCGGCCGCACTCGGTGCGGTCACCGGTTGAGCGGCGCTACTGGCCAGCTCATCGCTTTGGCTTTGGGACTGGGCGGGCAGGCTCGGCTCAGGCTGAGCAGGCTCGCTGCGCTGAACGGCAGCCGGCTCGATTATCTCAGGCTCAGCCGTTTCGAAGGCGTCGCTGGACTCGGTCAGGCTGGGCGCTTCGACGGCAGGCTCTTCCAGAGTCGGGGCATCCAGGCTGGGGCTTTGCGGCTCAGCGCTGCTGGGAGATTCAATGGTCACGGTGGGCGGCGCCACGGTGTCGCTGCTGTCATCGCTGCGACCAAACAGGCCCCAGATGATCACTACGGCCAGGGCCAACAGGATCACCCAGGTCAGCATCATCCAGCGGCTGTCGTGTTTTTCCCGGTGGGTTCGGCCGGAGAAGCTCTGCATCTCCTTGGTGGGTTCCGGTTGGTGCAGGCGATCCAGTGCGTCGTTGAGGCGTTGCTCATCCAGGCCCACCAGGCGGGCGTAGTTGCGGATGTAGCCTCGGATGTAGGTGATGGACATGTCAGGCTCAAAGCTGTCCTGTTCCATCCCGACCACAACCGAATGACGCAGGTTAAGGCGCTGGGCCACCTGCGTTGTGGTCAATCCTGCCCGTTCACGGGCTTGTCGTAGCATCGGGCCCGGTGTTTCTACCAACTCCGGGCTTGCGTCGTTCTGTTGTTCGTCTGTCATCAGTAATACTTCATTCGGTACGTTTTCGCCTGCTCTGAACCAGGGTACTTCGCCAACAATAATACCCCATAGCGACGGGCCGCATCCGTATTCTGAACGCTATATTCCAACTCTGCCCCCAACAGCAAACTGGCTGGGGATTCGTTGCCACCTTGATGGTAACGCTCGAGATACCGGCGCGTTTCATCCCATTGCTGAGCAACGAAGCTTAATTCTGCCACTTCCAGCAAGGTCGCGGCTCGGCGGGGATCATAATTGAGAGCCCGCTCATAATACAGTCTGGCTTTGTCGTCCCATCCGGCCTGACGGGCACACATCCCAAGGTTTTCATAGGTTTGGCTCATGCGGATGTAGCCGGGAATGTCCACGGCCCGATTCATCCACTTGTCGGCATCCTTGTAACGCTGCTGCCGACAGAGAAACACCCCGTAGTTGTTAGCCGCATCGGCACTGTTCGGGTGAACCGACACCGCCCGCTTGTAAAACTGTTCGGCCCGCGCTTCGTCCTTGACCACATCGTAGTAGTGCGCCATGGCCAGCAGCGCTTCATCCAGATCCGGCGACTGTTCCAGCGCCCGCTCCAGGTTGTACTTGGCCTGTTCGTTATCGCCACGATTGAGGTAAGCAAGCCCCAGTGACACCCGTTCACGGGCGGCCGCTGAGGGCACGTATTCTCGTTCAGCAACCCGAGTGTCGGTGCCGCTGTAGGTGGTGGTCTGAACGCAGCCGGACATTAACAACGGTAGCAGGATGACCAGGCCAATGCGCTTCATCGTATCCCTGATGTTTTACAAACAAATACTTAGCTCATTGTGACCGAAATGGACTTCTCTTGCATACGTTTTTTTACCAGTCGCTTGGTGCGATCCCGCACGTCACCGACCAGCTGACCGCAGGCAGCGTCGATGTCGTCGCCTCGGGTTTTACGCACGATGACGGTCAAACCGTAGTCCATCAGCACCTTGGCAAAGCGGTCGATGCGCGAGTTGGAGCTCTTGCCGTACGGGCTGCCAGGGTAAGGGTTGAAGGGGATCAGGTTGATCTTACACGGCGTGTCCTTCATCACCTTGGCCAGCTCGTGGGCCTGCTCAGTGCTGTCGTTGATGTGGTCCAGCATCACGTACTCCACCGTCACCCGGCCCTTGTTGGCCAGCGACTTGCCCAGATAACCGCGTACCGAGGCCAGGAACATGTCGATGTTGTACTTCTTGTTGACCGGCACCAGCACGTCGCGCAGTGCATCGTCCGGGGCGTGCAAAGAGATGGCCAGGGCCACGTCGATCTGATCGCCCAGCTTGTCCAGCGCCGGTACCACACCAGAGGTGGACAGGGTGACGCGGCGCTTGGACAGGCCAAAGCCGAAGTCATCCAGCATGATGTTCATCGCCGGCACCACGTTACTGAGGTTGAGCAGCGGCTCGCCCATGCCCATCAGAACCACGTTGGAGATGGGACGCTCACCGGTCTCGGTCTTCAGACCCAGGTAGGTGGCCACACGCCACACCTGGCCGATGATCTCGGACACGGTGAGGTTGCGGTTGAAGCCCTGCTGAGCGGTGGAGCAGAAGCTGCATTCCAGCGCACAGCCTACCTGGGAGGAGATGCACAGGGTGGCCCGATCCGCTTCCGGGATGTAGACAGTTTCGACCTGCTGGCCGTTGCCCACATCGATGGCAAACTTGATGGTGCCGTCGGAGGAGTGCTGGCTGGTGGCGATCTCCGGAGCAATCACCTCGGCGCGCTCCTTGAGCTTGGCGCGCAGGCCCTTGTTGATGTTGGTCATCTGGTCAAAGTCAGCGCAACCAAAGTGATAGATCCACTTCATTACCTGATCGGCGCGGAACGGCTTCTCGCCGATCTCCACGAAAAACGCGCGCAAGCCGTCGCGATCCAGGTTAAGCAGGTTGGTTTTCTCTGTCATCGGATGCCTCATCTACCAGCCGAAAAATGGCGCGCAATTGTACAGGGTTCATCGCCCCGCCGTCCAGCCCGGAAAGGGCTGGGCCATCCACCGTTGCAGGCCAGGGCGCTGCCTCTTTTTTGTTCAGACGGTTCAAGCTTGGCCTAATGCACTCTGAACAGGCCACTTTCCTTGTTACAAGGGACTAATGAAAAACTGACAAACCCCGTTATTATTGGCACATCGCCATGTTGGCGATTTTGTTGAACAGGAGTATGAATCCAAAATGTTGCTGCTTTCAGTGTACATTGCCCTGGCCATCGGGGTGTCTTTCATCTGCAGCGTGCTGGAAGCCACCTTGCTGAGCATCACCCCAGCCTACATCAAGGGCCTCAAAGCCGATCACCCCAAAGCAGCGGATCGGCTGGAGAAGCTCAAGGCCAATATCGAGGCGCCACTGGTGGCGATCCTCACCCTCAATACCGTGGCCCATACCGCCGGGGCCGCCGGTGCCGGTGCCCAGGCCGCCGCGGTGTTTGGTAGCCAGGTGCTGGGGCTGTTCTCCGCCATCCTGACCCTGGCGATCCTGTTCCTGTCCGAGATCATCCCTAAGACCCTGGGTGCCAACTACTGGCGTCAGCTGGCACCGCTTTCTGCCCGCCCGCTGCAGGCGCTGGTGACCCTGACCAAGCCGCTGATCTGGCTCTCTGCCAAGATGACCAGCCTGCTGGGCAAAGAGGGCAGCGGCCAGTACATCCGCTCTGAGATGTCCGCCATGGCCGACATCGGTGCCGAGTCTGGTGAGCTCAATGACCAGGAGTCCAACATCCTTAAGCAGATGCTTAAGGCGCGGAGTATCCCGGTATCGGCGATCATGACTCCGCGTACGGTGATCTTCGCCCTGCCCCAGAGCCTGACCCTGGCGGAGTACGCCCATGAGCACAGCCGTAAGGGCTTCAGCCGGATCCCGATCTACGCCCACGACCCGGACGACATTGTCGGTTACGTGCAGAAGGCGGATGTGCTGATGGCGGAGAAAGCCCAGCCGGAAGCGCCGCTGCGTACCCTGCGACGCAGCATGACGGTGATCCCGGAGAACACCCAACTGATGCGGGTGTTTGAGTTGCTGCTTAACAAGCAGAACCCGATGGCGATGGTGGTGGACGAGTACGGCAGCGTACGCGGCCTGGTGACCATGGAGGACGTGCTGGAGTCACTGCTGGGGCTGGAGATCGTCGAGCGCGACGACCCGGCCGAGGACATGCAGCAACTGGCCAAGAAGCTGTGGGACCACCGCCAGAAGCAGCGCAAGTTCCGGGTCAGCCACGACGAGGAGCCGGACAACAAGGCGGAATAAGCCTTATCGGTGTCCAATCGCAGAAACAAAAAAAGCGCCCCTCGGGGCGCTTTTTCATGACTCAAATCAGCTTAGCGGGTGCGCGGGCAGATCTCGTCAGCGGTAAAGAAGTAAGCGATCTCACGCTCAGCAGAAGCCAGGGCGTCGGAGCCGTGAACTGCGTTGGCGTCGATGCTGTCAGCGAAGTCGCTGCGCAGGGTACCGCGAGCCGCTTCAGCCGGGTTGGTGGCACCCATGATTTCACGGTTGGCCAGAACGGCGTTTTCGCCTTCCAGTACCTGCACCATGATCGGGCCGGAGGTCATGAACTCAACCAGCGCCGGGAAGAAAGGACGCTCTTTGTGCTCAGCGTAGAAGCCTTCGGCTTGCTCTTTGCTCAGGTGTACCATCTTGCTGGCAACGATCTTCAGACCAGCGGCCTCGAAGCGGCTGTAGATGGCGCCAATCACGTTCTTAGCGACGGCATCCGGCTTAACGATAGAAAAAGTGCGCTCAATGGCCATTGTCTGTCCACTCCATGTTGTTTTAAGGACGTCTATTTTGTCGCGCGGATTATATGGCATCCGGCAGCAAAAATCCCACCCTAATCACATGATGTGACGACTTTAGGTGCGCTATCGCACATTTTTCTGCAATGACGGGATGGCCGTCAGTTGCCGTACTTTACCCCAACCCAGGCGCAGTGCTTATCGCAGCAGCGGCGATAGCGGCTGACGAAGCCCCGTTTGCGGGCTTGTTCCATCAACCGATGCAAGACAGCGCTGTTGTCATCGGACTCGGGCAGGGCCAGCAGGATGCGGCCACCGGAGCGCAAACGACGCCAGGCTTGGTCGAGCAGAGGTTCGAAGGGCTCATTAACGCGGTTGGGCAGGACCACCACCACATCACACTGCTGCGGCGCACTGGAGGGGCCGGTGCGGCGACGTTCGATCTGAGGGTACTGCTGTGCCATCTGATCGACGAATGCGATGCGGTCGTCTTCCTCGAGGATCACCACACTGCCCTGCTCACTGACGGAGCCAGCCAGGGTGGTGAGAACGTCACGGTCGGGTTGGCCATACACCAACACCTGTTCGTTGCGACGGATGCTCAGCTTGCGGAGCAGAAAATTCAGTTGCCAGTCAGCCAGGCAAGGTTCGCCAGCAACGGGCTGGCTATCAGGTAGGATACTGCGGACGCTTTGTGTCATTTTTGGTCACCGCAAATCAGGTAAGAAGTCAGAGGATGCCGCTCGGTAGCCCTGTAAGATTTGGACTACATCTTAGTAGGCGACATTCCATTGACAAAACTAAAATGATTGTCTAAGAAAAGAAACCCCATAGCGGCAAAGAATGATTATTATTTGTCCCGGGATAACTGATTATGCGGTGAGCATCACAAACGGGCATGGTTCTGCCGCCACCCAGTCCCCCTTCCCTGCTGCAAATATTACCGTTTTGTGAATCGGACAAAAAACACGCTGCAGCTGCCCTAACAGAGAATTCCATGAGGTGAAAGTGGGAGTTTTCCCCGCTGAAACCAACCATTGGATGCGCCAGCTCTCGACCAGGTCTTTCTGATACCCATAAAAAACGCGACCCTGAGGTCGCGTTTATTCAATCCACTTCGTCTATCCAGGCCTGTTGAATGGCCTCCAGCACCCGCTCGCCGCTGTGGTTGGGATCGTCGTCAAACTCCTCCAATGCCAGCACCCAAGCGCGCAACTCGGTAAAGCGCAACTGGGTTGGGTCCTGCTCAGGGTGTTGTTCCGCCAGTTCAATGGCGATGTCCTGCACGTCAGTCCACTTCAATCCCATGTTGCGCCTCCGTTTGCTTAGTGGTGTTCAGATACCTGGTTAATGGTATAGCGGGGAATGTCGATCACCAAGTCCTCGTCCGCAACCTTGGATTGGCAGGAGAGTCGGGACTCCGGCTCCAGGCCCCAGGCCTTGTCCAGCATGTCGTCTTCCAGCTCGTCGCTCTCTTCGAGCGAATCAAAGCCTTCGCGAACCACCACGTGGCAGGTGGTGCAGGCACAGGATTTTTCACAGGCGTGCTCGATGTGGATGCCGTTTTTCAGCGCCACATCCAGTACGGTTTCACCGCTTTGTGCCTCTACTTCCAGCCCTTCCGGGCACAGCTCCTGATGGGGCAGGAATACAATCTTCGGCATGCTGTCCTCTTATACGTTGTCCACCGACTGGCCCGACAGGGCACGGCGGATGGAAAGATCCATGCGCAGGGCGGCGAATTCGCTGCTGGCGTTGTCCAGCGCTTCGATGCCCTGCTTAATCACTTCGCCGTCCGTGCCTTCGCACAGGGCGGCCAGGTCTCGCATGCGCTGCTCCAGCGCCTGTCGAGCTTCCGGCGCCAGCAGGATGTCGCCATCCGCTTCCAGCGCCTTGGTCAAACTTTCGATCACCCGGCCGGCCTCGATGCGCTGCTCGGTGAGCATCCGCTTATCCAGGTCTTCCCGGGCGTGGGTCATGGAGTCGGTGAGCATCTGGGTCACTTCCGCATCACTCAGGCCGAAGGCCGGCTTGACCTCGATGGAGGATTGTACCCCAGTGGTCTTCTCCATGGCGGTGACGCTGAGTAGGCCGTCGGCGTCGACCTGGAAGGTCACTCGCACCACCGCGGTACCGGCCGCCATCGCAGGCAGACCGCGCAGCTCAAAGCGGGCCAGGGAGCGGCAGTCTGCCACCATCTCGCGCTCGCCCTGGACCACGTGGATCGCCATGGCCGACTGGCCGTCCTTGTAGGTGGTGAACTCCTGGGCACGGGCCACCGGGATGGTGGTGTTACGCGGGATCACCTTCTCGGTCAGGCCGCCCATGGTCTCCAGACCCAGCGACAGCGGCAGGACGTCCAGCAGCAGCATCTCGGAGTCGGGCTTGTTACCCACCAGGATGTCCGCCTGGATGGCGGCACCGATGGCGACCACACGGTCCGGATCGATGCTGGTCAGCGGGGTACGGCCAAAGTAATCGCCAATCTGGTTGCGTACTGCCGGCACTCGAGTCGAGCCGCCGACCATCACCACTTCCAGCACCTCGTCGGCGGCCACGCCGGCGTCTTTCAGACAGCGGCGGCAGGCCATCAGGGTGCGCTTGATCAGCGGCTGGATCAGCTCATTGAAGTGATCCACGTTGATGGTTTGCTGCCAGTCACCCAGCTGCGCTTGCACGCTGTCCTGATCAGACAGTGCCTCTTTGACCCGGCAGGCCTCGTTGAGCAAGCGGCGCTGGTTGGCCGGATCGCGAGCGTCCAGACCAGACTGTTCAGCCAGGTAATCGGCCAGCAGGTGGTCGAAGTCGTCGCCGCCCAGGGCGGAGTCGCCACCGGTGGCCAGCACCTCGAACACCCCTTTATTGAGGCGCAGGATGGAGATATCAAAGGTGCCGCCACCCAGGTCGTAGACCGCGATAACCCCCTCCTGGCCGCTATCCAGGCCATAGGCGATGGCGGCGGCGGTGGGCTCGTTGAGCAGGCGCAGCACCTTAACGCCCAGCAGCTCGGCGGCGTCCTTGGTGCCCTGGCGCTGGGCGTCATCGAAGTAGGCGGGTACGGTGATCACCGCACCGGACAGGTCGCCGCCCAGGGTGGCTTCGGCACGCTGGATCAGCGGGCGCAGCACCTCGGCGGAGATCTGGATGGCGTTCTGCTCGCCCTGGCGGGTGACAAACAGCGGCAAGCCGTTGTCGGAGGCCTTGAGCTGGTAGGGCTGATTGGGGTAGCGGGCGGTGACGTCCTCAAGGGAGCGCCCCAGATAGCGTTTCACCGAGATGATGGTGTTGTGCGGGTCTTGCACCGCCTCGGCTTTGGCAGCGTGGCCGGTGACCACCTGCTCATCGGCAAAGCGCACCACGGAGGGCATGCGGTGACGGCCCTGTTCGTCCGGCAGGGTAGCGGCTTCGCCACTGCGAACCGCGGCCACCAGCGAGTTGGTGGTGCCCAGATCGATGCCCACCGCGAGTTTGTGCTGATGGGGAGCCGCAGCTTGGCCCGGTTCCGCGATCTGAAGTAATGCCATGTTGTGTTATCCGATGCTCACAGTTCCCACTGCTCTTCCAGCAGTGACAACTCCTGTTCCAGTTTGTCGACGAATTTGAGCTTGCGCAGGGTATCGGCTGCTTGCGGCCAGTTGGCCCCGTCCAGGTGACTGGCCAGTTCAGCCAGCATCGTCTTGCGAAGGTCAACGAACTCCCGCTCCAGGGCCATTGCGCCCTCCATAGGATCGGCGTTGCCCGGCAACTCGGCCAGGGCTTCTCGCCATTCCATCTGTTGCATCAGGAAGAGGGGGTCTTTGACCGTGGCGGTCTCGCCACGCAGTTCGATGCCGTTCAGGCGAAGCAGGTATTCGGCGCGGCTCAAGGGGGACTTGAGGGTCTCAAAGGCGTCGTTGATTTCGGCGGTCTTGTGTACCGCCAGCATCCGCTCCCGATCACTGGCAGCGGCAAATTTGTCGGGATGCACCGCCCGTTGCAGCTCGCGGTAGCGGCTGGCCAGGGCGGCCCCGTCTAGCTCAAACCCTTGGGGCAGAGCGAAGAGTTCGAAGTAGTTCATGCTCAGACGGTGAAGCTCTCACCGCAACCGCACTCACCGGTTGAGTTGGGGTTCTCGAACTTGAAGCCCTCGTTGAGGCCTTCCTTGACGAAGTCCACCTCGAGCCCTTCCAGGTACACCAGGCTCTTGGCGTCGATGATCAGGTTTACACCCTGCTCATTGAACACCTCGTCGCCCGGCTCCAGTTCATCAACGAACTCCAGCACGTAGGCCAGACCGGAGCAACCGGAGGTCTTCAGCCCCAGGCGCAGCCCGAGGCCCTTGCCTCGATTAGCCAGGTAGGATTTGACGCGTTCTGCGGCGGCTTCGGTCAGGGTAATGGCCATGTACTACTCCAGTCTTACTTGTCTTGCTTGCTCTTGTAATCGGTGATGGCCGCCTTGATGGCGTCCTCAGCGAGGATAGAGCAGTGGATCTTCACCGGCGGCAGGGCCAGCTCTTCGGCGATGGCGGTGTTCTTGATCTCCGCTGCCTCGTCCAGGGTTTTCCCCTTGACCCACTCGGTCACCAGGGAGCTGGAAGCGATCGCGCTGCCACAGCCGTAGGTCTTGAACTTGGCGTCCTCAATCACCCCACCGTCGGAGATCTTGAGTTGCAGTTTCATCACGTCACCACACGCCGGGGCGCCCACCATACCGGTGGCTACGTTCGGGTCGTTCTTATCGAAAGAGCCAACGTTGCGCGGGTTTTCGTAGTGGTCGATTACTTTATCACTGTAAGCCATAACTGAGCTCCAAAGCTTGCTTCATTCTGTGAAGCCAACCCCGCCGCAAAAGCGACGGGACACAATTCCAATTAGTGCGCTGCCCATTCCACTTTGGACAGGTCTACACCGTCTTTGAACATCTCCCACAGCGGGGACATGTCACGCAACTTGCCGATCGAGTCGTTGATGATCGCGATGGCATGGTCCACTTCTGCCTCGGTGGTAAAGCGGCCGATGCTGAAACGGATGGAGCTGTGGGCCAGCTCATCGTTCAGACCCAGGGCGCGCAGTACGTAGCTCGGCTCCAGGGAGGCGGAGGTACAGGCACTGCCGGAGGACACGGCCAGGTCTTTCAGGGCCATGATCAGGGACTCGCCTTCAACAAAGTTGAAGCTGACGTTGAGGTTACCGGCGACACGCTGCTCGGCGTCACCATTGAGGTAAACCTCTTCCATCCCCTTGATGCCGTTCCACAGACGGTTGCGCAGGGACAGGATGCGATCGTTCTCGCTGGCCATCTCTTCTTTGGCCAGGCGGCAGGCTTCACCCAAACCAACGATCTGGTGGGTCGCCAGGGTGCCGGAGCGCATGCCGCGCTCGTGACCGCCACCGTGCATCTGGGCTTCCAGACGAACACGGGGCTTACGGCGTACGTACAGGGCACCGATGCCCTTGGGGCCGTACATCTTGTGGCCGGAGATGGAGATCATGTCGACCTGCATCGCCTTCACGTCCAGCGGCAGCTTGCCGGCGCTCTGGGCCGCGTCCACGTGGAACAGGATGCCCTTGCTGCGACACAGCTCGCCGATGGCGGAGATGTCGTGGATAACGCCGATCTCGTTGTTGACGTGCATGATAGACACCAGCACGGTGTCGTCACGCATGGCCGCCTCGATGCGCTCCAGCGGGATGATGCCGTTGGCTGCCGGCTCCAGGTAGGTCACCTCGAAGCCTTCACGCTCCAGCTGACGACAGGTGTCCAGCACGGCTTTGTGCTCGGTCTTGCTGGTGATGACGTGCTTGCCGCGCTTCTGGTAGAAGGTGGCAGCGCCCTTGATCGCCAGGTTGTTGGACTCGGTGGCACCGGAGGTGAACACGATCTCACGGGGGTCGGCGTTGAGCAGTTCGGCGACGTTGTTACGGGCCACGTCCACGGCCTCTTCGGCTTGCCAGCCAAAGCGGTGGGAGCGGGACGCCGGGTTACCGAAGTTACCGTCCAGGGTGAGGTGCTGCATCATCGCTTCCGCAACACGGGGGTCCACCGGCGTGGTGGCAGAGTAGTCAAAGTAGATCGGGAGTCTCATTACTTTCTCCACATACGAGCCGGTCACTATGGTTCCGGCGTAAAACAGACTGCCTGCAATCAGGCCCGGGCACGGGCCTGGTTGCGTACCTGGGCCTCTTCCTGGCGCAGGCTGACGACTTTCACTTGCCGATCCTCCATCAGATCCGCAAGGCTGATACCGTTAAGAAAACTGGCAATACGATCACTCAGGTCGCCCCACAGCGAGTGGGTCAGACAGCGGGCACCGCCCTGGCAGTTGCTCTGGCCGTGGCAGCGGGTGGCGTCCACCGACTCGTCCACTGCATGAACCACCATGCCTACCGAGATCTCCTCCGCGGCCTTGCCCAGCAGGTAACCGCCACCGGGACCACGCACACTGGAGACCAGGCCCTGCTTGCGCAGCTTGGCGAACAGCTGCTCCAGGTAGGACAGGGAGATCCCTTGGCGTTCGGAGATGTCCGCCAGAGGGACGGGCCCTTCCGGGGTATGGAGGGCGACATCCAGAATCGCGGTTACCGCATAGCGGCCTTTCGATGTGAGTCTCATTGCCAGTTTCCTTCCGTAATTCTACGGCCCAGTCTATATACCCGACCAATTTAGTCAAGTATAAAACCAACCAATCTGGTCAGGTATTAATTTGGGACCGTCACCGAGGGGAATAACCCAGTTCGGCGCAGCGGTATTTAACCCTAACGTCCAGTCGGGATCAACGACCCTGATCGCACCTTTGTCGCTGCCTGGTCTGCTGCGGCGTTCACGGGCTAGGCAGGCAATGGCTCAATGACCAGCTTTTGCCCGGCTTTTGTGCTTTTTAAACCATTTTTTCGCCAGAAACCGACTTCAGGAACACGCTCAAAAAATTAGCGATTAGCCTCATCGTCCGCTTGATTTCGCGGCGAAGGCCGTTCGATGGAGGTGAGGATCCCACGGAGGATATTGAGCTCCTGCTGCTCCGGCCGGGCCCGGTTAAACAGCCGGCGCAGCTTGTTCATGATCTGCCCCGGGTGGGCCTGGATGATAAAGCCGGTCTTGAGCAGCACCCGCTCCAGGTGACCATAGAAGGAGGCCATCTGTTCGGCATTGGGGTACTCGGTGTCGTCCGCCTCGGTCGGTGCCTGCTGCATCGCCAGGTGGGCCATGCGGGTCTCGTAGCTCAGCAGCTGTACCGCCTGGGCCAGGTTCAGCGAGCTGTACTCGGGGTTGGCGGGGATGCAGACATGGTAGTGGCACATCTGCAGCTCTTCATTATTAAGGCCATGGTTCTCCCGGCCAAACACCAGGGCCACCGGCCCCTTCTGCCCCTCCTGGGCCAGCTTGGTGCCCGCTTCTCGGGCGTCCAGCATCGGCCAGCTCAGGGTGCGGCTGCGGGCACTGGTGCCGATCACCAGGCTGCAGTCGGCGATGGCGGAGGGCAGATCCTCGGTCACCACCATGTTCTTCAGCACATCACTGGCGCCGGCGGCCAGGGCCATGGAGTGGCCATCCACCTCGGTGCGCGGCGCGGCCAGCACCAGCTGGGACAACCCCATGGTCTTCATAGCTCGGGCGGCGGAGCCGATATTGCCGGAGTGGGAGGTGCCCACCAGCACGATGCGGATGTTCTCTAACATGGGAGTTCTCTGAATGTCGTTAGGGCGGCGATGTTAGCACAGCCAGCGGCTATGCTTTAACTCCCATTGAACGCCTAGGCGACTGCGATTCTCCTTGCCAAGCGACGGGGTTCTGATAGAATCTCGCGCCTTGACTCCCGGGGTTCGCCCCGTGGCTAGCCGTTCTTTTACATCCCTGGGGTATCGTCTTATGCATCCGATGCTGAACATCGCCGTGCGCGCTGCGCGCAACGCAGGCAACCTGATTGGTCGCGCTTTTGAAGATCTGGAAAAGGTGGAAGCCGAACAGAAAGGCTTGAACGACTACGTGACCAACGTAGATCGTGACGCCGAACAGGCCATTGTCGCCACCATCCGCAAATCCTATCCGGAGCACACCATCATCGGCGAAGAGTGCGGCACCTTGACCGGTGAGCACGATGAGTTCCGCTGGATCATCGACCCCCTGGATGGCACCACCAACTTTATGCGCGGCATCCCCCACTTCGCCGTGTCCGTCGCCCTGCAGATCAACGGCAAGATTGAACACGCCGTGGTTTACGATCCGATCCGCAACGAACTGTTCAGCGCCAGCCGTGGCGCCGGCGCCCAACTGGACGGCCGTCGCCTGCGCGTTACCAACGCCCGCGAACTGAACGGTACCCTGCTGGCCACCGGCTTCCCGTTCAAGCAGCGTCAGCACACCGAAAGCTACCTGGCGATCTTCAACGACCTGTTTGCCGACGTCGCAGACATGCGCCGGGCCGGCTCCGCCGCCCTGGACCTGGCCTACGTGGCTGCCGGTCGTCTCGACGGTTACTGGGAGATCGGCCTCAAGCCGTGGGACTTCGCCGGTGGCGAACTGCTGGTACGTGAAGCCGGCGGCATCGTCTCCGACTTCACCGGTGGCCACGGCTTTGTCCAAAGCGGCAACCTGGTGGCGGGAGCCCCCAAGGTCACTGCCGGCATCGTCAGCAAGATGCGCGGCCACCTGACCGAAAGCCTCAAGCGCTAATAAGCGGTCTAATAAAAAGCGCAGCCCCAGGGCTGCGCTTTTTTGTGCCTTGCTGCCAGCAACGTGCTTGAAAACGGCAAGGGATGTCAGGGGCTGCTGGAGACAACCCCAATGGTGTCAGCGCATCAGTCGCTGCAGCCACTGGCCAATCTTGGCGAACACGAAGTAGACCCCCAGGCCCAAAGCCACGAACGGGGCGGACAGCACGCACAGCAGCAACACGCCAAAATAGGAGAGGCGCTTGGGGTGTAACCAGCGCTGATGCCTTGGGCGTGCCGCTGGGGCGTTTGCGGATGACACCGAATTTGTCGAAACCACCTGACTGTCCTCTCTCTTACTGACCATTACCTGTCACAAAACCGAGCCACTCTGAGACCACCCAAAGCGTGACGCCGCGCCCATTTTAAACCTAAATGGCTGCCTCGGCACCCTCCCTGCCCCTAAACTGGGGGCAGGTCAATAGAATGGATAAGAATAAATGAACTCCCTCTACCAGAAATATGGCATAAAAAGTTTGAAGATCTGTGAACATGCCATCCTGATCATCATCGCCGTTGCCACCCTGTTCGCCATCGGCGAAGAGGTGATGCTGATGCTCGACCGCGGCAGCGTCACCCTGGCGGATCTGCTGCTGATGTTCATCTATCTGGAAGTACTGGCGATGGTGGCCAACTATGCCGAGGTGGGCAAGCTGCCGATCCGGATGCCGATCTACATCGCCATCGTGGCACTGGCTCGCTACATGATCCTGGATATGAAGTCGATGGATGACTGGCGTGTACTGGCGGTGTCGGTTTCCGCCCTGGTTCTGGCCGCCACCGTGGTGGTGATCCGCTTCGGTCAGATCAAACTGCCCTACCCGGTAGCTGACCAGAGTAAGGCGACTGGCGACGATAAGCCGGCTAAGTAAGCCAATGGATATAAAAAAACCAGGGTCCGTGACCCTGGTTTTTTTTGGCTTAGTGGCTGCAGCCTTAGTGATTGCAGACGCGGGCCCGGTTGAGCACGTAGCCTTCCCCCTCGGGGACAATCTTGCCGGCCTTGTTGAGGAACGCCAGCAGGTCTTCAATGGCCAGGTCCTGCAGCTTGCAGGTGTGGAACCGGGCGGCCTCGCCAAAGTGCTGCTCAGACAGCGCTGCCAGTTGCACCAGGGTCTTGGGCTCGGCAGACTCGGCCAGTAAGGCCATAAATTCATGGGCATGTACACTGGACATGATCCGTCTCCTGTTTTCTAAAGTTGCATCATATTAGCATCTTTAAAAACGGGTACCATGATCCATTCGATCTTTTTCACCCCTTTGGAGACCCGCCCTTTCCCGCGCTATGGACACCATTGACCTGATCATGAAGCTGACTCAGCAGATGAGTCTCTACCTGGTGCTGGCTTACCTGCTGACCAAGACGCCGGTACTGCGGCCAATGGTGGACCTGGCGGTGCACCTGCCCCATAAGCTGATCCTCTATGTCACCTTCTCGGTGTTCTGCATCATGGGCACCTATTTTGGTGAACAGACCCAGGGGGCGATCGCCAACACGAGGGCGATGGGGGCGATCCTGTCCGGCCTGCTGGGCGGCCCGGTCACCGGTTTCTTTGTCGGCCTCACCGGCGGCCTGCACCGCTACAGCCTGGGCGGCTTTACCGATCTGGCCTGTGCCATCTCCACCACCTCCGAAGGGCTGTTTGCCGGCCTGATGCACCTGAAACTGCGCCGCTCCCACCAGCTTGAGGCGTTGTTCGACCCGTTCCGGGTGTTCGCCATCGCCCTCACCGCCGAGGTGATGCAGATGGGGCTGATCCTGCTGATCGCTCGCCCCTTCGTCGATGCCTGGGCGCTGGTGCAGACCATCGCCATCCCGATGATGCTGGTCAACTCCCTGGGTGCGGCCCTGTTTATGAGCATGATCCGCGACCAGCGCACCATGGCGGAGAAGCTGTCCAGCTCCCACTCGGCCAAGGCATTGAAGATCGCCGAGCGCAGCGTTGGCATCCTGGCCGGAGGCTTCAACCAGGACACCACCGCCCGCATTGCCCGCATCATCTACGAAGAGACCAAGGTCAGTGCGGTGGCGATCACCGATCGCGACAAACTGCTGGCCTTTATCGGCACCGGTGACGATCACCATATTCCCGGCACCCCCATCTCCTCCGGGCTCACCCTGGAGGCGATCAAGCAAAACCGGGTGGTGTTCGCCGATGGGGTGCAACGCCAGTACCAGTGCTCCATCTCAGATCAGTGCCAGTTGGGCTCCAGCCTGATTGTGCCACTGCGCGGCGATAACGAGGTGATTGGCACGGTGAAGCTGTATGAGAAGAAGAAGCGGATCTTCCTGAACCTCAACTACACCCTGGGCGAGGGGATCGCCCGGGTGCTGTCCAACCAGATTTTGCACGGCCGTTATGTGGAACAGAAATCCCTGCTGACCCAGGCTGAGCTGAAGCTGCTGCACGCCCAGGTCAGCCCGCACTTTCTGTTCAACGCCCTCAATACCCTGGCGGCAGTGACCCGCCGCACTCCGGACAAGGCGCGGGCGCTGATCCTGGACTTGGCCTCCTTCCTGCGCACCAACCTGAAGCGGGGCACAGGCCAGGTTACCCTGGCTGAGGAGCTGGAGCATATCCGCACCTATCTGACCATCGAGCAGGCCCGCTTTGGCGACCGGCTGCAGGTGGAGATCGACGTCGACGAAGCACTCAAGGGGCAGATCCTGCCCACCTTTACCCTGCAGCCGCTGGTAGAAAACGCCATCAAGCACGGTACCTCCACTTTGCTGGAGCCCGGCCGGGTCAAGATCTGGTCGCAGACGGACCAGGACGACCTGCTGCTGATCGTCGAGGACAACGCCGGCGCCTATCCGGATAAGCCTAAGCGCTCCGACGGCCTGGGGCTGAACATCGTTGACCGCCGAATCAAAAACCTCCATGGTCAGGAGTACGGCCTGGAGACCCAGAGTGAGCCCGGCATCGCCACCCGGGTGTTTGTACGTTTGCCGAGGAAACAGGAAGGATGATCCGCACCCTACTGATTGACGATGAACCCCTGGCCCGGGATGAGTTGGCCATGCTGCTGGAAGAGTTCGACGACATCGAGGTGGTCGGCGAGGCCAATAACGCCCTGGAGGGGATGAGCCAACTCAATGCCCTGCGACCGGACCTGGTGTTCGTCGATATCCAGATGCCCAAGATCACCGGCATCGAGATGCTGGCGATGCTGGACCCGGACACCATGCCTAAGATGGTGTTCGTCACCGCCTACGACGAGTACGCCATCAGCGCCTTTGAGAAGAACGCCTTCGACTACCTGCTCAAGCCGGTGGCGCCGGAGCGGCTGGCCAAGACCCTGGAGCGGATCCGGGCGCTGCAGCAACCCCAGGACCCCGCCCCGCTGCTGTCCGAACCGCTGCGCCACCTGCCCTGCTATAGCGGCAAAACCCTTAAGGTGGTGCCTATCCATGAGGTGGAATACGTCTATTCCGACCTCAGCGGTGTGCATGTGGCCACAGGTCAAGGCACCTTCCACACCCAGCTGACCCTTAAGACACTGGAAGAGCGAAGCGAATTAATGCGTTGCCATCGACAGTACCTGGTGCAGCCCGGTGCCATCGCCGAGATCCAGCTGCAGGAGGGCGGTGGCGGTGAGATCTTGACCCGTGCCAACCAGCAGGTACCAGTGAGTCGGCGCTACATGAAAGCCATCAAACAGCGATTTGGGTTTCAATAGTGTGATTTTTTAGGCACATCCGCTACCGCTTACTACACTTGATCCGAACCCGTTTGGGGATTGAATTCACTGTAGGTTAACGAGGGGTAGCGGCATGTCTTTGACGAAAGCCGATCTGACCAACCATCTGGTCAACCAACGTCAAATGAAGGTCACCGATGCCAGGGACCTGGTAGACACCTTCTTCGAGGAGATCCGCCACACGCTGGAGGCGGGAGAGGAGGTCAAACTCAGTGGCTTTGGTGTGTTCCATCTGCGCACCAAGAACGCCCGGCCAGGACGGAACCCAAAGACCGGCCAGGAGCATGAGATCAGTGCCCGTCGCGTGGTCACCTTCTCTGCCGGCGGTAAACTGAAGGGGCGGGTAGCCACCCTGAAGGCCTAACCCGGTCTGTTGACGGCGCTCACATGAGCGCCGTTTTTGTCTGTCTGTAATATGCCAAACACACCTTTTTAACACCCCTGTTTTTAGACCGCCATCCCACTTTGGTCGAGTAGCGTTACCTGCCGCACAGGCCGCGCCAGCACTGGGTTTAACGCCGTTCAGCCGAACCCTCGACCGCTCACTTCTGCGGGCAACCGCTTAACCAGATTATCGACCGCTTAGACCCGTCCAGCTACCGTTCAGCAAAGAGTGAAAAACCGGATAGGCGACTTGGTTAGAATCGTCTCCGTTGTTTGCCCGAGGAAAATTACAATGCTTTGGTTCTTTACCTGTGTCGCCCTGCTGATCGGCGGCTACTTCATCTACGGCGCTTTCGTTGAGAAAGTGTTCGGTATCAATGAAAACCGCAAAACCCCTTGTATGACCAAGGCGGATGGCGTTGACTACGTCGCCCTGCCTAAGCACAAGGTTTACCTGGTTCAGCTGCTGAACATCGCTGGTGTCGGTCCGATCTTCGGCCCGATCATGGGTGCCCTGTACGGCCCGGCTGCCATGCTGTGGATCATCGTTGGTTGCGTGTTCGCCGGTGCGGTACACGACTACTTCTCCGGTATGCTGTCCGTACGTAACGGCGGTGCGTCTGTACCGACCATCGTAGGTAAGTACCTGGGTAACGGTGCCAAGCACTTCATGAACCTGTTCGCCATCGTCCTGCTGCTGCTGGTTGGCGTTGTGTTCGTATCCGCTCCGGCGGGCATGCTGGCCAACCTGATCAACGATCAGACCAGCATGACTGTCACCCTGGGCACCATGGTGGCGATCATCTTCACCTACTACGTGATTGCTACCATCGTACCGGTGGACAAGATCATCGGTCGCTTCTACCCCTTCTTCGGCGCCCTGCTGATCTTCATGTCTGTTGGCCTGATTGCCGCCCTGATCGTTTCCAGCGAGCACACTCTGCTGGGTAACTACGAAGTGGCTGACATGTTCACCAACCTGAACCCGAACGACATGCCGCTGTGGCCTGCCCTGTTCATCACCATCGCCTGTGGTGCCATCTCCGGCTTCCACGCCACTCAGTCTCCGCTGATGGCCCGCTGCATGGACAACGAGAAGAACGGCCGTTTCGTATTCTACGGAGCCATGATCGGTGAAGGCGTTATCGCCCTGATCTGGTGTGCCCTGGCACTGTCCTACTTCGGTACCATGGAGTCTCTGGCAGCTGCTGTTGCTGACGGTGGCCCGGGTAACGTGGTTTACTCCGCTTCCTTCGGCCTGCTGGGCGTATTCGGTGGCATCATCGCCTTCCTGGGTGTGGTCATCCTGCCGATCACCTCCGGTGACACCGCGTTCCGTTCCAGCCGTCTGATCCTGGCTGAGTACTTCAACATGGACCAGGTACAGATCAAGAACCGTCTGATCATCGCCGCTCCGCTGTTCGCTATCGGTGCCATCCTGACTCAGGTTGATTTCGGTGTTATCTGGCGCTACTTCGGTTTCGCTAACCAGCTGACCGCGGTAATGATGCTGTGGACCGCCACTGCCTACCTGGCCAAGGCCAACAAGCTGCACTGGATCACCACCATCCCGGCCATGTTCATGACCTCCGTGGTAGTGACCTTCATCCTGAACAACGCCACCCTGGGCTTTGGTCTGCCGATGAACATCTCCACCGCTTGTGGTGTAGTCACCGCCGCCGTAGTCGCTTTTGTTGTCGTCGGGGTACTGGGCAAACAGGAACTGCCCGCCGACGCAGAAGCCTAAGTCTCTGACTTAGACAGCGTGCACAAAAAACGGGACCTTCGGGTCCCGTTTTTTTATGCCTGCGATTTGGGCTAGGGGCTAGGGGCTAGGGGCTAGGGGCTAGGCAGCAAGCCTAGAACCTGACCCATGATGGTCAACGCTTTTCCTTGGCTTTTCCTAGCTCCCAGAAGGGCTTTGCCCGGCCTAGTACCTGCTCTCCAAGGCTTTTCCTAGCCCCTAGAAGGGCATCGCCCGCCCCAGCACCTAGAGCCTGCTCTCCTTGGCTCTTCCTAGAACCTAGAAGGGCTTCGCCCGCCCCAGTACCTAGAACCTGTTTAATCCGGCACCTGCCCCGGAGCCAACACCTGCAGCTGCGGCCAGTGAGCCTGCCAGGGGGATTGGGAGGCGGCGACCAGCAGCAACTGCTCGCCCTGTGCCAGCCAGGCATTAACCTGCTCGGCGCCACATTCACCGATGCGATGGACGCTGGCGTCGCGGCGCCACAACTCGGTGAGACGCTCGCTGGGCTCATCCACCAGCACCACCCGGTCAAGCCGCTGCAACTGCGGCAGCGCATCGATGGGCAGCAAGCCCGCTTCCACCCCAGCGGCAACCCACCAGATCCGTCCCGATTCGGTCTCGCTGTCCACTTGCTGCTCCAGCTCGGTCAACAGCGCCGGAGATGTCTCATTCCAGCTCAGGCCGTTGCGGGCGACAAAACGCTCCCACAGCGCCCGGGGCTGCGCCACCGCCTGCTGCACCCGCTGACGTTGACCGCCGATAAACTCGGCCAGTTGGCCCAGACTGGTGGGCAGCAGTGTTTCCAGTTGGGCGCGCAGGGTACGTACCAATACCGGTGCCGCCCCTTCACTGCCGATGGCCACCACGATGGGGCTGCGGTCAACAATGGCCGGGGTAATCACACTGCAGGCTTCGGGGTCGTCCACCACGTTAACCCATTGGCGTCGAGCCCGGGCCCAATGGGCGACCTGGCGATTGAGCTCAGCGTCGTCAGTGGCCACCACCACGCCGTCCTGGCCGTCGAGGTGCTGTTCAAGGATAGGGCTGGGGATGTGGTTCACAGTGCCGTTAGCGACCCGCTCAGACAGGCTGGGCACCAAGGCAGGAGAGACTATCGTGATGGTGGCCTGGGAGCGGGCCCAGAGTGCCACCTTGCGGGCGGCTACTTCGCCGCCACCAACCACCAGCACCTTGAGGTGCCGGGTGTCATGAAAAAGGGGCAGGTAACGCATTAATTGCCGGACTCCCCGCCGCAGCGCCAGCACACCTCGAAGTGGCCGTCGTTCTGCTCACCGCAGTCGCTGCAGTACCAGGGGGCCAGGTTCTGCTGATAGCGGCGCAACACCGCACCAGCGCGGTCAAGGTGACAGCGCTGCACCAGCAGACGGATCTCCTGGCTGTCGATAGGCAGCTCACCCGCGGCGCCTCCCAGGGCCTCCCCCAGCAAGCGTACCAGGATCCCGTCCTGCTCCAGTGCGCCCTTGATGGCATTGGCCTCCATCAGATTCCCGGCGCGATACAACTCAATAAAACTATCCATGGCCGACCCTTCCTCCCTGTCAGATGGATAACTGCGTTTTAGGGCAGTGTAGATGCCCGAACGGAGATCGGCAGATCTTTCCGGATCCCGTTGCTTTTGGCCTAACAAAAAGCCACCCCGAGGGGTGGCTTGTCAAGTAGATTTGGAGCGGTTAGGGCATCAGGGGATCCTGATCGGCGCCCTCTTTGTCCACCACCACCGGCATCATGTGCTCTTTGGTGATGCCCAGTCGGATGGATGTATAGCTGGCCACGTAGATGGAGGAGTATGTCCCCACCGCGATGCCCATCAGCAGAGCTGTGGCAAAGCCGTGGATCATCGAGCCACCGAGCATGAACAGGGAGACCACCACGAACAGGGTGGTGCCCGTGGTGATGATGGTCCGGCTCATGGTCTGGGTCACCGAGGTGTTGACGATGTGCTCCGGGCTGCCCTTACGCATCTTGATGAAGTTCTCCCGCACCCGGTCGAACACCACGATGGTGTCGTTGAGCGAGTAACCCACTACCGCCAGTACGGCGGCCAGTACGGTCAGGTCGAACTCCAGCTGCAGGAAGGAGAACAGCCCCAGGGTCAGCAATACGTCGTGCACCAGGGCCGCGACGGACCCCACTGCCAGACGCCACTCGAAGCGGAACGCCACGTACATCAGGATACAGATGATGGCGGCAATTACTGCCAGGCCACCCTGCTCGGTCAGCTCCTGGCCCACCTGGGGACCAACGAACTCAACCCGCTTGATGACGGAGTCGGCACCGACGCTTTTGGCGGCGGCTTCCACCTGGCTGACCAGGGCGTTGCCCTCGCCGGCCTTGGGCGGGACCCGCACCAGCACGTCACGGGCGCTGCCGAACTGCTGCACCACGGCACCTTCGATGCCCTGCTGCTCCAGTGCGTTGCGCACGTCGGACGGTGAGGTGGCCTCGCTGTAGGCGATCTCCACCACGGTACCGCCGGTGAAGTCCAGGCCCCAGTTGATGCCACGTACACCCAGGCTGACGATGGAGGCCACCATCAGCACCACGGAGAGGATGGACACCCACTTGGCGTGCTTGAGGAAGTCGACGGTGCCTTTGAGATTTAGGATCTGAAACATAACGAAGGCCCCTTAGATATCCAGCTTCTTCAAACGCTTGCCGCCCCAGACCGCGTTAACCACGGCACGGGTACCGACAATCGCGGTGAACATGGAGGTGGCGATACCGATCATCAGGGTCACGGCGAAGCCCTTCACCGGGCCTGTGCCCACGGAGAACAGGATCAGCGCGGTGATCAAGGTGGTAATGTTGGCATCGGCGATGGTGGAGAAGGCGTTGGCATAGCCTTCGTTGATCGCCTGCTGGATGCTGCGACCGGCCCGGAGCTCTTCCCGGATCCGCTCGAAGATCAGCACGTTACCATCCACCGCCATACCCACCGTCAGAACGATACCGGCGATACCCGGCATGGTCAGGGTGGCACCCGGAATCATCGACATCACGCCCACGATCATCACCAGGTTGGCCATCAGGGCCCCGACGGCGATCATGCCGAACTTGCGGTAGTAGATGGCCATGAAGATCACCACGGCCAGCATGCCCCACATCAGCGCGGCCTTACCGTTGTCGATGTTCTCCTGACCCAGGGACGGACCGATGGTGCGCTCCTGAACGATGGTGATCGGTGCGATCAAGGCACCGGCCCGCAGCAGCAGCGCCAGGTTCTGGGCTTCGGCCGGGGAATCGATGCCGGTGATGCGGAAGCTACGACCCAGGCGTGCCTGGATGGTGGCGACGTTGATCACCTCTTCGATCTTGTCGAACTTGGGGCTGCCGTCAGGGTTACGGTCTTCCAGCGCCTTGTATTCGATGAAGACGGTGGCCATGCCCTTGCCGATCTTGTCACGGGTCCAGTCGGCCATCTTGTTGCCGCCAGCAGCATCCAGGTTGATGCTCACCTGGGGACGACCGTTCTCGTCAAAGCCGGACTGGGCGCCGGTGATGTGATCACCGGTCAGGATAACCTGCTGCTCCAGCAGCACCGGACGGCCGTTACGATCTTCGTAAAGTTTGCTGCCAGCGGGCACCAGGCCACGCACGGCGGCACCGATATCACCGTTCTCGCTGAGCATGCGGAACTCCAGGGTGGCAGTCGCCCCCAGGATCTCCTTGGCGCGCGCGGTGTCCTGGACACCCGGCAGCTCCACGGTGATACGTTCGGCACCCTGGCGCTGAACCACAGGCTCCGCCACACCCAGCTCATTCACCCGGTTACGCAGGATGGTGATGTTCTGGTTGAGGGCGTATTCCTTGATTTCACGCAGGTAGGCTTCACTCAGGTCCGCCACGAAGGTGGTGCTGTCGCGGCTGGTGAACTCCAGGTTGGCGTTGCGCTGACGCAGGAACTGCAGCGCCTCGGCGGCCACCTCGGCGTCACGGAAGCGCACCTCAACCCCGTCCGGGGCGACGCGCACGCCGGAGTAGCGCAGGCGCTCCTCCCGCAGATCGCTGCGGAAGTCGGTGACAATCTGGTCTTTCTGCTTGCTGATCGCCTCGTTCATGTCCACTTCCATCAGGAAGTTAACGCCGCCGCGGAGATCCAGACCCAGCTTCATCGGGTTGCCACCCAATGCCGCCAGCCAGCCAGGCTGAGCCGGTGCCAGGTTGATGGCAACGATGTAGTCGCTGCCCAACTGTTCGGAGACCAGGGCCTGGGCCCGGCTTTGATCCTCGGTGTTGCTGAAGCGGGCCTCGATCAGGCCATCGTTCATCACCACGCTCTTGCTGTTAAGGCCTGCTGCCTCCAGGGTCTCGGTCACCTGGTCCACGGTGGTGGCGGTGATCTCGGCGTTGCGGCCTGCAGAGATCTGCAGCGCCGGGTCTTCCCCGTAGAGGTTGGGCAGGGCATACAGCGACCCAACAGCGATGACCAGCACCACCATCAGGTTTTTCCACATCGGGTATTTGTTCAACACGCCGCTGTTCCCTTAATTAAACGTTCAATCAAAAAGCCGCCGTCCTTCCCGGACAGCGGCTCGATACATCACAGAGACTGAATGGAGCCTTTCGGCAGCACCGCGCTGATGAAATCTTTCTTGATGGTGATCTCGGTCTGCTCGTTCAGCGCCAGTACCAGGTAATCGTTGTCCGCGTTTACCTTGGCGATCTTGCCTACCAGGCCACCGTTGGTCAGTACTTCATCGCCTTTAGACAGGGATTCAACCAGGTTCTTGTGCTCCTTCACCCGCTTGTTCTGAGGACGCAGGATCATGAAGTAAAAGATCAGGCCGAACACCGCCAGCATGATGATCATCTCGAAACCACCACCCTGCTGCGGGGCGGTGCTGGCATAGGCATTAGCGATAAACATAAGGTGTCACTCTCTCTCTTTATTTAATCAGTCGTTCAGCGGAGGTACGTCGCGACCTTGCTTGGCATAAAACTCAGCCACAAAGTCGTCTAGATTACCCTTCTCAATGGCCCCCCGCAAACCTTCCATCACCCGCTGATAGAAGCGCAGGTTGTGGATGGTGTTGAGGCGAGCCCCAAGGATTTCGTTGCACTTGTCCAGGTGGTACAGGTAAGCGCGGCTGTAGTTCTTACAGGTGTAGCAATCGCACTCGGCATCCAGCGGCGAGGTGTCGTCGCGATGCTTGGCGTTACGGATCTTCACCACCCCGGTGGTGGTGAACAGGTGGCCGTTACGGGCGTTACGGGTGGGCATCACGCAATCGAACATGTCGATGCCGCGGCGCACGCCTTCTACCAGGTCTTCCGGCTTGCCCACGCCCATCAGGTAGCGCGGCTTCTCTTCCGGGATCTTGGGGCAGATGTGCTCAAGGATGCGGTGCATGTCCTCTTTCGGCTCGCCCACGGCCAGGCCGCCGACGGCGTAGCCATCAAAGCCGATGTTGAGCAGCCCTTCCAGCGACTCATCACGCAGGTGCTCGTACACACCACCCTGGATGATGCCAAACAGGTTGTTGGGGTTACCCAGGCGGTCAAACTCGTCGCGGGAGCGCTGGGCCCACCGCAGTGACATGCGCATGGAGTCCGCCGCTTCCTTCTCGGTGGCCGGATAGGGGGTGCACTCGTCGAAGATCATCACCACATCGGAGCCCAGCGAGTACTGGATCTGCATCGACTTTTCCGGGTCGAGGAAGATCTTGTCGCCGTTGATGGGGTGGCGGAAATGCACACCGGCCTCAGTGATCTTGCGGATGTGGCCCAGGGAGAACACCTGGAAGCCGCCGGAGTCGGTCAGGATCGGCTTGTGCCAGTTCATGAAATCGTGGAGGTCGCCGTGCTTCTCCATGATCTCGGTGCCCGGGCGCAGCCACAGGTGGAAGGTGTTGCCCAGGCAGATCTCGGCGCCGGTGGCCTCAACCTCTTCCGGGGTCATGCCCTTGACGGTACCGTAGGTGCCCACGGGCATAAAGGCCGGGGTCTCGACGGTGCCACGTTCAAAGGTCAGGGTGCCTCGACGGGCGCGGCCGTCGGTGGCTTTCAGTTCAAACTTCATAGGATCCTCTTACCGGAGAAACAGTCCGATGATGGAATGAGTCTAGCGACTCTTTGCGTAAACATGGGGATGGCCGGGCCACGCTTCAAGCGTGGCCCGGAATTTGGGGCTGGAAGCGTGAGCTGGATTGGCTTAGCGGCTTTCCTGCTCGATATCGCGACGGGTGATGAACATGGCGTCGCCGTAGCTAAAGAAGCGGTAGCGCTGCTCCACCGCATGGCGGTAGGCGTTCATCACGTTGTCCTGGCCGGCAAAGGCGGACACCAGCATGATCAGGGTGGACTCCGGCAGGTGGAAGTTGGTCACCATGGCATCCACAAGGTGGAAGGTCTTGCCGGGGTACAGGAAGATGTCGGTCTCGGCGGCGTAGGGCATCAGCGCCTCGCCGTGTTCGCGGGCGGCCAGGGCGGCGGACTCCAGCGAGCGTACCGAGGTGGTGCCAACGGCGATCACCCGGCCGCCACGGGCACGGGTGCGCTTGACCGCTTCCACCACCTGGCTGTCTACCTCGGCAAACTCCGAGTGCATCTTGTGCGCTTCGACGGTATCGACCCGCACCGGCTGGAAGGTACCGGCGCCCACATGCAGGGTTACAAAGGCGGTCTCCACCCCCTTCTGCTTCAGCGCCGCCAGCATGGCGTCGTCAAAGTGCAGTCCGGCGGTGGGGGCAGCAACAGCACCGGGGCGCTGGTTGTAGACGGTCTGGTAGCGCTCGCGGTCGCTGTTCTCGTCCGGCCGGTCGATGTAGGGCGGCAGCGGCATATGGCCGATACGCTCCAGCAGGCTCAGTACGGTTTCGCCGCCATCAAAGGCCAGCTCGAACAGGGCATCATGACGGGCCACCATCTGGGCCGTGACGCCCTGGTCGAACTGCAGCTCGGTGCCCGGCTTGGGGGATTTAGAGCAGCGTACGTGGGCCAGCACCCGACGGCTGTCCAGCACCCGCTCTACCAGCACCTCCAGCTTACCGCCGCTGGCCTTCTGGCCATGCAGCCGCGCCGGGATCACCCGGGTGTTGTTGAACACCATCAGATCGCCCGGTTGCACCAGATCCAGCAGATCCGGGAACTGACCGTCGACCAGGTGGCCGCTGTTGCCATCCAGGTGCAACAGACGGGAAGCCCGGCGCTCCTCGGTGGGATAACGGGCGATCAATTCATCGGGGAGGTCAAACTGGAAATCGGCTACCTGCATCTTACTTTGGGTCTCAACGCTTGCACCTTTCGCGGTGCGGGGGCGCTAGTCTAAGAAGAGGTTGGCACAGATTCAAGCAAAGTGGCGAGATGGCTCGCCACGGCAGGGATTTATCAACGATCTTTGGTGTGGTCTTCGCCGCTTTCGGCCTCGTACTGCTCCAGTACCTGGGTCAGCTCCGACGGTACCTCATGGCTTTCTATCGGTATACTGGGCGAGTCGTCGGCGACCTTGTTGTCGTCGGTGCCCAGCTTCTTCTGGATCCACTTAATCGGCATGAATGAAACATCCTTTGTTTAAATTCAATAAGTAACACCACTCCTTGGTGTTAACACGAGCATAACAGCACGGTACAAATGGGCAAGCGATTTTGAATTACCTCAGCCACCTCTACCTGGCGGACCGAACCCGAACCGAGTTGGCCGGTGCCATCGCCGCCGACTTCCTGCGCGGCCCCCTGCCCGAGCAACCCTCTGCCCGCCGTACTGCGCTGGCGCTGCACCGCTTTGTTGACAGTACGGTGGACCAGCACCCCGAGGTTCACTCGCTACGTCAACAATTTACCCCGCAGCATCGACGCATGGCGGGGATCCTGCTGGACCTGGCCTTCGATCACCAGATGGCCAAGCGCTGGGGCGACTATCACCCTGCCCCACTGCCCCAGTTCACCCGACATTGCTACCAATCGCTGCATCAGGCCGAAGACCTGCCGGCTGGACTGAACCGGATCCTCGGGCCGATGAGCCAGAACGACTGGCTGTATTCGTACCGACGCCCGGAGATCATCGAAAAGGCGGTGTACAACATCGCCAACCGGCTGTCACAGCCCGAGCGACTGCGCCGTGCCTCGGATGAGATCTGGCGGCTGGAGCAGCCTATCGAGCAGGCCTTTACCGCGCTGATGCCGGATCTGCTGGCCCGCAGCGAGCAGTTCCTGGCGCAACAGGGAATGGTTCCGGCCCCGGAGTGATGTCTTCATTCATAGGCTCAATAGCCAGGGCATCGGGCGTGACAAGGCACTCTAGTAGTTAGGTTGAATACGACCGGGTCCAAACGAAAAAAGCCCGGCACTGATTGCTCAGTGCCGGGCTGTTAATAGAGTGCCTTAGCTTACTCTGCGGTTACCGCTTTCGGTGCGGCGGTGTTGCCGCCCTTCGCCTTCTCCCGCAGGCGCTGGAACAGGGCGAAGAAGCCTGGGATGAAGCAGGTACCGATCACCAGCACCATCATCAGGCCACCGGCCAGGGTCCAACCCAGTGACCACTGGGAGATCTCACCGGCACCGGAGACGAAGATCAGCGGGATCATGCCGCAGATGAAGGACCAGGAGGTCATGTTCACCGCGCGGAAACGCAGCTTACCGGCTTCCACCGCGGCCTGCTCGATGGGCAGCCCCTCGTCTTCCCGCTTGGCCCGGGCGAACTCCACGATCAAGATCGCGTTCTTCGCCGCCAGCGCAATCAATAGCACCAGACCCATCTGGGCGTACAGGTTGAGCGGCAAGCCGGAGTACAGCAGCGCCAGCATCGCCCCCAGTACCGCCATGGGCACCACCAGGATGATGGCGGTGGGCATGGTCCAGGATTCGTACTGGGCCACCATGAACAGGTAGATGAACAGCAATGCCAAACCGAAGGCGTAGAGCGCCAGGTTACCGGCCTCCTTCTCCTGGTAGGCCATGCCGGTCCACTCGTAGGCGTAACCATCCGGCAGCATCTGATCCGCCAGACGCTCCATCGCTGCCATCGCCTCACCGGAGCTGTAGCCCGGGGCCGGCTGGCCAGAGATGGTGGCGGCGTTGTACAGGTTGTAACGCCAGGCCACGTCCGGGGCCAGGGTCGGCTCCAGCGACACCAGGGTGGAGAGCGGGATCATCTCACCGCTGCCACTGCGCACGTGGAAACGGCCCAAGTCGGCGGTATCACGACGGAACTCCGCCTTGGCCTGCATGTTAACCCGGTAGGACTTGCCGTACAGGGTCACGTCGTTGACCCGCATGGCGCCCAGGTTGGTCTGTAGCGAGGCAAAGATGTCGGTGATCGGGATCCCCAGCTGACGTGCCTTGAGGTAGTCCACATCCACGTAGTAGTGCGGCACGTTGGCACGGAAGAAGGAGAACACGCGGTCCAGCTCAGGCTGGGCATTGGCGGCCATGATGAAGTCCTGCATCACGGTGGCCAGCTCGGTGCGCGGACGCCCCTGGGTGTCCTCCAGCATGAACTCAAAGCCGTTGCTGTTACCGATGCCCGGGATCGCCGGGGAGCCAAATGCCATCACTTGGGCGTCGTTGTACTGCATCGCCGCCCACATGTTCAGGCGCATGGTGATCTCAGACAACTTGGCGTCACGGTCAGCCCAGTCCGCCAGCTTAACGAACATGGTGGCGCCGTTGGACTGCAGTGAGAAGGAGAGCAGACCGAAGCCGCGGGCGGCACCGACAGATTCCACCTCGGGGTAGCTCAGGATTACCTGCTCCAGCTCATCCACCACCTGGTTGGTACGGGCCAGAGAAGCCGCATCCGGCAGCTGAACGTTAACGATCATCACGCCCTTGTCCTCCTCCGGTACGAAGCCGGTGGGGATGTTTGGAGTGATGTAGGTCAGCGCGGCGATACCGACGGCGAACATCGCCAACAGCAGGCCGGACTTACGTACCAGCACCGCGGCGACGTTACCGTAGCGCTCGGTCAGGTTGTCGAAGAAGCGGTTGAACGCCACGTACCAGCGAGGGCCCGCCTTGGTGCTGGGCTTAAGCAGCAGCGAACACAGTGCCGGCGACAGGGTCAGGGCGTTGACCGTGGACAGACATACCGAGATCACGATGGTGACCGCGAACTGGGCGTACATCTGGCCGGTGATCCCCGGCAGCAGAGATACCGGGATAAACACCGCCAGCAGTACCAGGGTGGAGGTGATGATGGGGCCAGTCACCTCCTTCATCGCCACGATGGTGGCCTGGGCACCGGTAAGCTGAGGGTTTTCGCGCATGTTGCGCTCAACGTTCTCGATCACCAGGATGGCGTCATCCACCACGATACCGATGGCCAGGATCAGACCAAACAGGGTCACGGTGTTGATGGTGAAGCCCATCGCCAGCATGGCAGCGAAGGTACCGATCAGCGAGACCGGGATAGCTACCAGCGGTACGGTGGTGGCACGCATGGAGCCGAGGAACAGGTAGGTCACCAGCACCACCAGCAACACCGCCTGGACCAGAGTCTCAATCACCGAGGCGATGGACTCCTCGACGAACACCGTGGTGTCGTAAACGACATCGTAGGCCATGTCCTCGGGGAAGTTGGCTTCGATGTCCGCCAGCAGCTCCTTCACCAGCTCACCGGTGGCCAGGGCGTTGGCATCCGGCTGCAGCGAGAGGGAGATCATAGAGGCCAACTGACCGTTACGGGTGGCGGTAAAGTCGTACATCTCCTTACCCAGTTCCACTTCGGCGATGTCCTTGAGGAACAGGGTGCTGCCGTGGTTGTCCGCCCGCACGACCACGTGCTGGAACTCCTCCACGTCCTTCAAGCGGCCGCGAGTCACCAGCGGTACGGTGGTGGCGGGCTGATCCAGGTCAGGCGCGCCGCCAAGACGACCGGCGGGCATCACGATGTTCTGCTCCGCCAGGGCGCCATAGACGTCGTTAGTGGTCAGGCCATAGCGGGCCATCCGCTCCGGATCCAGCCAGACCCGGATGGAGTAACGGGCACCACCGAGCAGGGACACATCAGAGATCCCCGGCACCCGCTTGAGCTGCTCTTCGATGTTGAGCGCCACGTAGTTGGTGAGGAAGATGTCGTCGTGGGTGCCTTCAGGCGAGTAGAACGCCATCGCCATCAGCAGGTCTGGTGACTTCTTGGCCACCTTAACACCGCGCTCACGCACGTCCGCCGGCAAGCGAGGCAGCGCCTCGTTCACCCGGTTCTGAACCTGTACCGTGGCCATGTCCGGATCGGTGCCGATGTCGAAGGTCACCTCGAGGAAGTAACCACCGTCGTTGGCCGCACGGGAGCGCATGTAGAGCATGTTCTCTACGCCGTTGACCGCCTCTTCAATCGGCTGGGCCAGGGTCTGCTCCACCACCTCGGCGTTGGAGCCGGGGTACATGGCGGAGACCTGGACCACCGGCGGGGTGATCTGCGGGAACTCGTTCACCGGCATGGTGCGCATGGCGATGGTGCCCACCAGCACCATCACCAGCGCGATCACGATCGCGAACTTAGGTCTGTGGATGAAAAACTTGGAGATCATGCTTAGTTACCTGCGGCTTGAGCCACGTCGCCGGCCACCTGAACCTGGGCACCGACACGGGCACGGTGCAGACCGGCGGTGACGATGCGTTCGCCCTCGGCCAGGTTGCTCAGCACCACGATCTGCTGGCCCAGGCGCTCACCCAGGTCGACGTTGCGGCGCTCAACGGTGTTGTCGCCGTCCACCACCATGACAAAGCTGCCCTGCTGATCGGACTGGACTGCGGCATTGGGGATCACCAGGCCGTTGAGCGGCTGATGAGGACGCACCTGAACCTGAACGAACTGGCCAGCGGCCAGCATATGCTCCGGATTGGCGAAATCGGCGTGCAGCGCCAGGGTACCGGTGGCCAGATCGATGCGGTTATCGATAAAGCTCAGGGTGCCTTCGTGGTCGTAGTGCTTGCCCTGACCCAGGTCCAGGGTGATGGCCATCTTTTCATCGCTCATCAGGTTGTTGGTCACCATCGCCAGACGCTCGCGCTCGGAGATGCGGAAGCTGGTACGGACCGGATCCAGTTGCACCAGGGTGATCAGCGCACCGCTTTGCGGGCTGACCAGATCACCGACGCCGGCGTTGGCGGCGCCAACCTGACCGGCGATGGGGGCAGTCACTGTGGTGTGGGACAGATCCAGCTCCGCCTTCTCCAGTCCCGCTTGTGCCTGCATGACCCGGGCATCGGCCATCGCCAGGGTGGCGGTCAGGTTATCGATGTCGGACTGACTGACGCTGCCCTTACCCAGCAACTCCTTGTTGCGCTTCAGGTTGACCTGGGCGATATCGCGGGAGGCCTTGGCTTCAGCCAGGGTGGCCTTGGCGGCAGCCAGGGCAGCCTGGTAGGGGCGCGGATCGATCTCAAACAGCGGGGTCCCCGCCTCAACAATCTGACCATCCTCCACCAGGCGCTGGGTCAGGTAACCGGAGACCTGGGCGCTGATGTTGATGTCCTCGATCGCCTCGATACGGCCGGAGTAACGCTTTACCGGCTGGTAATCCTGTGCGGTTACGGCAGCAACCTCAACGGTGGGGGCCGGCATCGCCGGCGCCTGGGCAGCTTGCTCGCAGCCGGTCAGGACGACCGCAGCCAGGGCAATGGCCACGGGCAGTTTGCGGAAAGTAGTCATGGCAATAGGGATCCTATGTTTCAGCCTGCATGCACTCCGAGTGCACAGTCATGGAAGTTTGCCGGGCATTCTACGCGCGGGAAGCTGAACCGAGCCACAACAGCGCTGCGCTGAGATAGGATTGAAAACGTAATAAAAACCAATATTTAACCTCAACCAAACAAGTCACCAAAGTTACCAACAGGTACACAAATCGAGGTCAAAAAAAGGGGCGACCTGAGGTCGCCCCAAAAACCATGTCATACAAGACACGACGGGTAGGAAGGGTTTGGGCCCTTAGCCGAACTGGTTCATGGTGTTGTCCTTGCCCGAGGCCTTCAGCGCCGCGTCACCGGAGAAGTACTCCTTGTGATCGTCGCCGATGTCCGAGCCGGCCATGTTCTGGTGTTTGACGCAGGCGATGCCCTGACGGATCTCCTGACGCTGCACCTTGGCCACGTAGCCCAGCATGCCCTGGTCACCGAAGTACTCCTTGGCCAGGTTGTCGGTGGACAGTGCCGCGGTGTGGTAGGTGGGCAGGGTGATGAGGTGGTGGAAGATCCCCGCCTCGCGTGCCGCATCCTGCTGGAAGGTGCGGATCTTCTCATCCGCTTCCTTGGCCAGGTCAGTGTTGTCGTAGTCGGCACTCATCAGCTTGGCGCGGTCGAAGCCGGACAGGTCCTTGCCCTGCTCGCTCCAGGCATCGAACACCTGCTGGCGGAAGTTGAGGGTCCAGTTGAACGACGGGCTGTTGTTGTAGACCAGCTTGGCGTTGGGGATCACCTCACGGATGCGGTTGACCATGCCGGCGATCTGGCCGACGTGGGGTTTTTCGGTCTCAATCCACAGCAGGTCGGCACCGTGTTGCATCGAGGTGATGCAGTCCAGTACCACCCGGTCTTCACCGGAGCCCTTCTTGAATTGGAACAGGCCGCTGGCCAGGCGCTTGGGCTTGAGCAGCTTGCCGTTGGCCTTAACCACCACATCGCCGTTGGCGATGTCGTCGGCGCTGTTGACGTAGTCGCCGTCAAGGAAGCTGTTGTACTGGTCACCCAGGTCGCCGGGCTCGTTGGTGACGGCAATCTGCTTGGTCAGGCCGGCGCCGAGGGAGTCGGTACGGGCCACGATGACACCGTCGTCCACGCCCAGCTCAAGGAAGGCATAACGAACCGCACGGATCTTAGCGAGGAAGTCGGCGTGGGGCACGGTTACCTTGCCGTCCTGGTGGCCACACTGTTTCTCATCGGACACCTGGTTTTCAATCTGGATGCAGCAGGCACCGGCTTCGATCATCTTCTTGGCCAGCAGGTAGGTGGCCTCCTCGTTACCAAAGCCGGCATCGATGTCGGCAATGATCGGCACCACGTGGGTCTGGAAGCCATCGATCTTGGCCTGAACCTCGGCAATCTTGGCGCTATCACCGGCCTCTTTGGCGGCATCCAGCTCGCGGAAGTAGCCGCCCAGCTCACGGGCATCGGCCTGGCGCAGGAAGGTATACAGCTCTTCGATCAGGCCAGCCACCACGGTCTTCTCGTGCATCGACTGGTCCGGCAGCGGGCCAAAGTCGCTGCGCAGGGCCGCCACCATCCAACCGGACAGGTAAAGGTACTTGCCCTTGGTCTCGGTCAGGTGCTTCTTGATGGCGATCAGCTTCTGCTGGCCAATGAAGCCGTGCCAGCAGCCCAATGATTGGGTGTACTTGGCGGGATCGGCGTCGTAGGACGCCATGTCCTCGCGCATGATCTTGGCGGTGTAGCGGGCGATGTCGAGGCCGCTTTGAAAGCGGTTTTGCGCCTTCATCCGGGCCACGTTCTCTGCACTGACCCCCCAGGTGCTGCCTTGTGTTTCGATCAAGCTGGTTGCGGCATCAATATCGGCTTGGTAAGTGGGCATAATGCAACTCCTTTCGTGGATCATCCGTTAGACGTGTTTTTGCTGAGGATCTCGTAACCGGGCAGGGTCAGGAAATCGGTCAATTGTTCGGCGCAGGTGATGGCCCGGAACAGCTCCGCGGCCTGCTCAAAGCGGCCGGAATCAAAGCGCTGGCCACCCAGCTCCTGGCGCACGGTCTCCAGTTCCTGGTTCAGCATCTGCTCAAACAGGGCCTGGGTTACCAGCTGGCCGTTGTCCAGCACGGTACCGTGGCGGATCCATTGCCAGATGGAGGCGCGTGAGATCTCGGCGGTGGCGGCGTCTTCCATCAGGCCGTAGATGGGCACACAGCCGTTGCCGGAGATCCAGGCCTCGATGTACTGCACCGCGATGCGGATATTGGCGCGCATCCCCTGCTCGGTGGCCTGGCCTTCACAGGGTTGCAGCAGGTGTTCGGCGGTAATGGGGGCGTCGCTCTCCCGGCTGACACCCAGCTGGTTGGGGGCGTCACCGATGTACTGGTCCATCACGCCCATGGCGGTCTGGGCCAGACCAGGGTGGGCGATCCAGGTGCCGTCATGGCCATTGCGGGCCTCCAGCTCCTTATCGGCGGTCACCTTCTCCAGCACCTTGGCCTGGGTTTCCGGGTCCTTGGCGGGGATAAAGGCTGCCATGCCACCCATCGCCAGCGCACCACGGCGATGGCAGGTGCGGATCAGCAAGCGGGAATAGGCGTTAAGGAAGGGCTTCTCCATGGTCACCACCTGGCGATCCGGCAGGACCCGGTCCGGGTGGTTCTTCAGGGTTTTGATGTAGCTGAAGATGTAATCCCAGCGGCCGCAGTTGAGGCCAACGATGTTGTTGCGCAGCTCATAGAGGATCTCGTCCATCTCGAACACCGCCGGCAGGGTCTCAATTAGGCAGGTCACCTTGATGGTGCCCGGCTGCAGGCCGAAGCGCTCTTCGCTGTAGGCAAACACCTCGGCCCACCAGCGCGCCTCCAGGTGACTCTCCAGCTTGGGAATGTAGAAGTAGGGGCCACTACCCTTGCTCAGCAGGGCCTGATGGTTGTGCAGGAAGTAGAGGGCGAAGTCCACCAAGGCACCGGGCAGGGCCTGGCCATCCTGTTGCAGGTGCGCCTCGTCCAGGTGCAGACCTCGTACCCGGCAGATCAGTACCGCCGGATCCTCATCCAGGGCGTAGTGCTTGCCGTTGGCGGGGTTGGTGTACTCGATGGTGCCGGCCACCGCGTCCATCAGGTTGGCCTGGCCCTGCACCACCTTCTCCCAGCTCGGCGCCAGGGAGTCTTCAAAGTCCGCCATAAACACCCGTACCTGGGCATTGAGGGCATTGATCACCATCTTGCGGTCGACCGGGCCTGTGATCTCCACCCGACGGTCCTGCAGATCCGCCGGGATCCCCAGGATCTGCCAGTCCTCTTTGCGGATGGATTCGGTTGCCGGCAGGAAGCCCGGCAGGGCGCCGGCGTCGATCTTCTCCTGGCGCTGACGGCGGGCCTGCAGCAGCTGCGCGCGCGGCGCGGCAAAACGGGCGCCCAGTTCGGCCAAAAAGGTCATCGCCTCGGTGGTGAGGACACGTTCGCTGTCCGGTAGTGTCGCCCCGCGCAGCTCGATTGGTTGTACCGCTTCTGCCCCTAACATGGTCATGCCAGCCTCCCTGTCAACTTACGGATGTAATTTTCAAACCATCAACTTTCAGAACCCTGACGGAATTGCCGCAATAGAGTCGCCGGTAATTCCTTTATAAAGCTGCGCTATAGGCGCATAAAAATCAAGCACAAAACCTGGGTGTTTATATAAAAATGCAACATATCCCTGTTATTTCGGGCCGTTGCAGAATAAGCATGATTGGAACGCTCGATTTAAACGTGCGTTTTACCCAGCCTCAGCAATTAGCTAGTGCAAAACCTCTAACGGTAATTAAATTACGAACTTTAATTACCAAAAGAGATGTTGCGTGAGGCCTTGTCTCGCCCTCTAAGTATGGCGAGTATTACCGGGTCCAATAGCCCTTCTGTTTATTATTTATTCAAGAGTTGGGCAATAAGTCAGTAATCCCAAGGTCTGCTTGCGGATCGTTAAACAGTGGACTAGGTGAAGGGTGTTTAAAATGCGAGGTGGGGATAACGCTATCCCAAGCGCAGGGGTCGGGTATTGGGGCTGAAAGCAAAATGACGCAGAGTAAGGAAACAACAACAAAGCCGGCCCGAGGGCCGGCTTTTGGCTAAGGGATCAGACCGGTTCAGGCGGGGTTGCCCTGCCCTTTGACCCGCTCACGCAGGCTCTGCAGCACCACGTAGAACAGCGGTACCAGCAAGGTGCCCACCACCCCGGCGGCGATCATGCCACCAAATACCGCATAGCCCAGGGCGTTACGACTCTCGGCCCCGGCGCCGCTGGCCACCACCAGGGGGAATACCCCGAGGATGAAGGAGAAGGCGGTCATCAGTACGGCACGAAAACGCAGCTTGGCGGCCATCTTGCCGGCGTCGACGATGCTCAGGCCGGCACTCTCCCGCTGCTGCTTGGCAAACTCGACGATCAGGATGGCGTTCTTCGAGGCCAATCCTATCAACAACACCAGGCCAATCTGGGTGTAGAGGTTGATCTCACCGCCGGCGATCCAGACATTGAGGAAGGCCCCCAGGATCGCCACCGGCACCGCCAGCATCACCGCCAGGGGGATGGTCCAGCTCTCGTACTGGGCGACCAGGAACAGGTAGGTGAACACCAGCGCCAGCGAGAAGATGATGGGGGCCAGGTTGCCCGCTTCGATCTCCTGGTAGGTCTGACCGGTCCACTCGAACTGGTAACCACTGGGCAGTGAGCTTTGGGCCACCTCCTGCATCGCCGCGATCGCCTCACCGGAGCTGTAGCCCGGCGCCGGTACCCCGTTGATGGTGACCGAGCTGTACAGGTTGTACTGGCTGACCACCTCCGGGCCGAGAATAGGCTCCACCGTCACCAGGGTGGACAGCGGCACCATCTCACCGGCGGCGGTACGCACGTAGAAACGGTTGATGTCCCGCTCCGAGTTACGGAAGTCTGTCTCGGCCTGGACCATAACCCGGAACACCTTACCAAAGCGGTTGAAGTCATTGACGTAGTTGCCCCCCAGCATGGTCTGCATGGTGGCGAAGATCTCGGTCAATGGGATCCCCAGTGCCTTGGCCTTGTCACGATCCACCTCGACGTACATCTGCGGCACATCGGCGCGGAAATTGGAGAACGCTGCAGCGATGGCCGGCTGTTCATTGGCTTCGATAATCAAGCCACGCATCACCGAGGCCAGCTCCGCCGGGGAGCGGCCCATGGTGTCCTGCAGCACAAACTCGAAACCGCCGACGCTGCCCACCCCGGGCAGGGGCGGCAGGGCGAAAGCCATGGCATTGACCAACGGGTTAGCCGAGTACTTGCCCTGCAGACGCTGCAGGATCGCCTTATCGCTGAGGTTGGGATCGTCCCGCTCCTCCCAGCTGCTCAGCGACACGATCATCAAGCCGCCATTGGAGGAGATGGAGCCGGACAGGATGGAGAAGCCGGAGGCGTGGATCACGTGCTCCACACCGGGCTCTTCCAGGGTCAGCGCCACCAGGTCCTTCATCACCGCTTCGGTCCGGTTCAGTGAGGCGCCGTCCGGCAGTTGCAGATCCACCAGGAAGCTTTTCTTATCCTCTGAGGGCACAAAGCCGCTGGGCAGGCTCTTACCCAGCATGCCGGTGACCACCAGGGCCAGCACAAACAGGCCCATGGCCAGCGCACTGCGACGAATAAGCATGCCTACCAGGTTGGTGTAGCGACCTGTGAGGCGTTCGAAATGGCGGTTAAAGGCGGCGTGGAAGCCCTTGTCATGCTGCTTGGGCGGACGCAGCAGCGAGGCGCACAACGCCGGCGACAGGGTCAGGGCATTGATGGAGGAGATCAGCACCGCGATACAGATGGTCACCGAGAACTGGGCGTACATCTGGCCTGTGATCCCCGGCATCACCGCTGTTGGCCCGAACACTGCCAGCAGCACCAGGGTGGTGGCGACGATGGGGCCGGTAACCTCTTTCATCGCCTCGATGGTGGCCTCGGCGGGGCTCAGACCCTGCTCCTCCATCAAACGGGTGACGTTCTCCACCACCACGATGGCGTCATCCACCACGATGCCGATGGCCAGAATGAGGGCAAACAGCGACACGGTGTTGATGGTCATGTCGAACAGCAGCAGGAATACGAAGGTGCCCACCAGCGAGACCGGAATGGCGATGGCCGGTACCAGGGTGGAGCGCACGTCCTGCAGGAATAGGTAAACCACCAGGATCACCAGACCCACAGAGATGAACAGGGTCTGCACCACTTCGTTGATGGAAACCTCAACAAACTCGGTGGTGTCGTACAGTACCTCGTAGGTCAGATCGTCCGGGAAGTTGGCCGCCAGTCGCTCCATCTCGTTGTGGATCCCGGCGGAGACCTCCAGCGCGTTGGCGTCGGGGCTTTGGTAGATCGCCATGATGGCGCTAGGGGCGTTGTCCAACTTGCCCTGGGCATCGTAGGTCTGGCTACCCAGCTCGATGCGGGCCAGATCCCCCAATACCACCTTGGAGCCATCCGGGTTGGAGCGCAGCACCACCCGTTCATACTCCTCCGGCTGGCTCAGCCTGCCCTTGGTCTGCAGGGTGTACTGGAACTGCTGGTCCGGATCCACCGGGGCAGCACCGATACGACCCGCCGCCACCTGGATGTTCTGCTCCTGTAGTGCCTGCACCACGTCGTTGGCGGTGATGGCGTAGCTGGCCATCAGGTCCGGGTTGAGCCAGATCCGCATGGCGTAATCCAGGCCACCGATGATCTGCACCTCGGAGACGCCGTTGACCCGGGCCAGGGTGTCTTTGATGTTAAGGCCGGCGTAGTTGGTCTGGAACAGCGCATCGAAGGTGCCGTTAGGGGAGTAGAGGTTCACCACCATCAGGAAGTTGGGGCTTTTCTTCTTCACCTTGACCCCTTGCTGGGTCACCTGGGCCGGCAAGCGGGGCAGCGCCTGCTGCACCCGGTTCTGCACGTTGACCTGGGCCATGTCGGCGTCGGTCCCCACGCCGAAGGTCACGGTAAGGCTGTAGGAGCCGTCGTTGGCCGACTTCGACTCCATGTAGATCATCTCCTCCACCCCGTTGACCTCGGCCTCGATCACCTGGCCGATGGTGTCCTTAACCACCTCGGCGCTGGCCCCGGCGTAGCTGGTGCTGACGGCGATCTGGGGCGGTGACACATCGGGGAACTCCGCCACCGGCAGCACCGGGATGGAGAGCAGCCCCATCAGGGTCAGCACGATGGAGATAACGAAGGCGAACTTGGGCCGGCGGACAAAAAACTGGCTAATCATGCTGGCCCCCTAGCGCTGGGTGTCAGACTGGAAGGGTTGCACCTCCTGGGTCACCGGTGTCACCACGGCGCCGGGGCGGATTTTCTGCAGCCCCTCGACCACGATCTGCTCCCCCACTGACAGGCCGCTCTTCACCGCCCAATCGACACCAAAGCGATCCCCCAGCTCAACGATGCGCTTCTGCACCGTGTTGCCCTCGGCCACCACCATGACGTAGCGGCCCTGCTGATCCTCCTGCACCGCGGACTGAGGCACCAGCAAGCGAGTTTCCTCCTCCGGCGAGCCGATCTCGATGCTGACGTACATCCCCGGCACCACCAGCAGATCCGGGTTGGGGAAGCGGGCGCGAATATTGATGGTACCGGTGGCGGCATCCACCCGGTTGTCGACGAAGTCGATGGAGCCGATCTGCTCGAACCGCTCACCGTCCGGCAGGATCATCTCCACCGGCAGTGCATCCAGGCTGATGGTCGATTCATTGCGCACCAAGCGCCGGGCCCGGGTCATCTCCCGCTCAGAGGATTGGAAGAAGACGTAGATGGGATCGGCCTGCACCAGGGTGGCCAGGTCAGTCTGGGGACTGACCAAATCGCCGGTGGCCACCAGCGACGCAGAGATGCGGCCACCAATGGGGGCGCTGACCTGGGTGTAGGAGAGCTGCAGCTGAGCACGCTCCAGTGCCGCCTCCTGCTGCACAACCTGGGCCTCGGCCTGCAGTTTGCGGGAGGTCAGCTGGTCCATATCGTTGTCGGAGATCATGCCATCCGGATGCAGCCGTCGGCCCCGCTCCCAGTTAAGCACCGCGGCGTCCCGTGCCGCCACGCCCTGGGCCAGCACCGCCTGGGCCTGTTCCACCTCGGACTCGTAACTGGCAGGGTCAATGGTGAACAGCAGATCACCGGCTTCCACCTTCTGGCCATCATTGAAGTGGCGTTGCAGCACCTGGCCTGTGATCTGCGGCTGCAGGGTGACATCCTCAAACGCCTGGGTACGGCCGACAAACTCCGCCTTGGGCTGCACCATGCGCTCAGCCACCGCCAATACCTGGACGCTGGGCGGCGGTGCCTCCACCTGGACCGGGGCCTGTTCGCAGCCGGTCAAACCCATCATTACCAAGCCCAGCAGACCCCAACGCTTTGTTCCATCCATGACTCGCACTCGCTCTCAACATCGTATTGCCTTCAGGCTACCACACGAGCAGTACATTTTGTTTACCAATCAACAACCTCTTCGCGACCTGGGTTCAATGGGCTAAGCTGCGGAGAGCGTTGAAAAAGGTGAACTCCCAATGGATAAGAAAAAGTACGAGAAAGAGCTGGAACGCCTCCAGGTGGAGCTGGTTGCCCTGCAGGAGTGGATCAAGCAGGAGGGGCTCAAGGTGGTGGTGATCTTCGAGGGTCGCGACGCCGCCGGAAAAGGGGGCGCCATCAAGCGGATCACCGAGAAGCTCAATCCCAGGGTATGCCGGGTCTCCGCCCTGCCCGCCCCCTCGGATCGGGAGAAGACCCAGTGGTACTTCCAACGCTACGTTTCCCACCTGCCCGCCGCCGGTGAGATGGTGCTGTTCGACCGCAGCTGGTACAACCGGGCCGGGGTGGAGCACGTGATGGGGTTCTGCACCGAGGCGGAGTACAACGACTTTCTGCGTAGCTGCCCGGAGTTCGAACGTATGCTGATCCGCTCCGGCATCATCCTGATCAAATACTGGTTCTCAGTGTCCGATGAGGTGCAGGAGAAGCGTTTCCTCGAGCGCATCAATGACCCGCTCAAGCGCTGGAAGTTCAGCCCGATGGATTTGGAGTCGCGCAGCCGCTGGCAGCTCTATTCCCAGGCCAAGGACCGGATGTTCAACCACACCGACACCCGCCACAGCCCCTGGTTTGTTGTCGACGGCGACGACAAGCGCAAGGCCCGACTCAACTGCATCGGCCACCTGCTCAAGCAGATCCCCTACCAGCGTATCGACTACCCGGAGATCACCCTGCCACCGCTCGATACCCGCGGCTACGTGCGCCCGCCGATGGAGGAGCAAACCCAGGTAGAAGACGCCTACAAGGACGACTGACCAAAAAAAGCCCCACCGAGGTGGGGCAAAGATTGGCCAAGCTCGCCAATAGGGTGTGGTTCAGAGCACCGGAAGATCGCCCAGCACCTGCTTGTCGTGGGCCAGCTGGGCTGTGAGCAGCTCACCCACCAACTCACCGCTGGACAAGCGGGCTCCCATCAAGTCGGCGTTGGTATCCATGAACTGCTCGACCCGCTTGATCTGAGCCATCAGCTTAGCCGCCAGCACGTTCTCCTCGGTGGCCACCAGCACCCGGCCATTGAGGCTCAAACGACTGGCCTCGGCCAGGCCCGGGCTGGCGTAGTGAACCCCCACATACTCTCGCCACCGGCGGGCTTTCTGCTCGCCCTGGTAGTCGCTGTCCACCGAGGCCAATACCACCTGGCGCAGCATCATCTGCAGCAGGTTGCTCTCTCCCTTGGGTTGACCATTGACGGTATCGAAGCCGAAGTAGCGAGAAACGCTGCGGTCGTAGTTGACCAGCGGCTCGATGCTCTCCTGCGCGGCATCCAGGTAGGGCGACAGGTACGGGCTTTGGCTATCACACTGGCTGCCGACGATGGACTCGCCACCGAAGTTGAGCCCAGCGGTGTCCACTACAGTCATCTGGCACAGCATCGCCTTGAATGCCTCGCCCACCTTGGGATCGTCCACCAATGCCAGGTGGGTTCGACCGGTGGTGCTACGCGGAGTGGTTCGGGTCACCAGGGCCCGGACCGCCAGCAGCTTGTCCGGCCACACCCCCAGCACATCCCGTTCGTTGACGTACGGGTGGTTGGGATCGGTCACCGCGCTCTTCATGCCGTTGAGCATCCGGCCTGAGAAGGTGATGTCGGCGTGCAGTTGGTCCCAGTAATCCGGCACGATGCCGAACTTGAGCACCAGGTCCTTCAGCAGATCCGGCCGGTCCTGCAATCGGGTCACCAACTCACCGGGTGCCAGCGGGGTGGTCTCGCCGTCCAGCTTCTCGGCATTGCTGCGATAGGCTGCCAACAGATCCGCCAGCTTATAGTCGCGAGTCAGGGCCGGGCTGCCATCGTCAAAGCGGAACACGGTGTGCAAGGTGGCATCGGACTCCCCGACCAGGGTCAGGAAGAAGTCACCGGCCTTGTCCACTGCACCGGTGTAGGCACAATACCAGGCGCTGTCGTCATCCAGGCACCACTGGCTCAGGCTGCCCATCGGCAGGGTGTTCTGCCGTTCGATGCTGGCCGGGTCCTCAACGAACTGACGGATGTCGCGCATAAACAGCTCATTGCGCTTCACCGCGTAACCCAGGATGTGGTCCTCGTAGAAGGCCTGGCGGTTGTGACGCAGGTTGTCGGTGTCGTAGCTGTCCCAGTACTTGTCGATGTAGAACTGGACGATGGCGTCATTGTCGGCCCCAGCATCGCCGCGGTTGCAGTTGCTGTTGAGGCTGACGTGGCCGTCGGTGCAGTAGCTGTAGAAGCGCAGATCGTGCTGCTGCTCGACGTTGTAGAGCACGCCGTAGCGGTGCTCACCATCAAGTTCCCCCTTAGCCAACTCCTCCCGACGCTGCGTATCCGCAGCCTGCAGCGAGACAAACTCACCGGCCTGGGTTTCCACCTGACGGCCATAACCAAAGCGCAGCGCCGCCAAATCGTAGGGTTCAAAGGTGGTGGCAAAGCGATTGACGTTGTAGTCCATCTGGCTGGAGAAATCCGACTTGGCGGACAGGGTCGGATAGCCAGCCGCGGCAAAGGCACCGTGCTGGTGCTCCAGCTCCTGGTCAGTAAACAGGTTGTCGTGGTCGCGGCTGCCGGCGAAGTTGTGGCGCAGACCCAGGTTGTGGCCCAGCTCGTGGGTCAGGGTGCCGGAAAACGCCTGGGCAGCCAGCTTGGTGGTCAAATCATCCTGCACTGCCACTGGCATCTGGTCGATCGCCTTCAACTGGCCTCCCACCTGACCGTCGAGCCAGTATTGCGGGTTATCCCAGTCGATCAAGTGGCCCTTTACGCCGCGGGGCAGCTGGCGCACACCGGGTCCGGTGGCGTACACCACGTCCACGTGCATCAGGCTGTGCTCGGCCCAGAAGTCCTGGGTGGCTTGATCAAACTCGGCAAAGCGATCGAAGTCCTGGGCATTGCCCTGGGCCACCGGCAGGCTCGGGACCTGAGTAGCGACCTGGCTCAGTTGCGCCGGGGCCTGTACACCATCGACATAATCACCGGCCTGAGGCATCCCCTGGCGAGCGCTCGGTTGCGACGCTTTGCCATTGCTCTGGCCGTCCACTACGGCAGCGTAGACCGACTGGCTCACCGCGTCGCCCAGGGCTGCCGCGACTGACGCGGGCTCCAGCTTACCCCGGTTGTAGTCGAGCATCAGCTGACGGTAGTAGCGTACCGCGCCCTGCTTGAGGTTGGAGCTGTACTGGTTGGTGCGGGCGCTGACGATCTCACCGGTCAGCGGATTGGCGGCGGAGGGGCCGTAACCGGCCAGACCGTTGTCCAGCGGCTCATCGAACAGGCTGATGAAGCTGTAGCGCAGATCGCCATGACGCTTGTCACCGGCACGCTCGAGCACGATCGGCGGTAAACCGGTATGGAAGATCCGGTTCTGAATGTTGATGGCATCCACCGTCTCCTTAGCGGAGTCCAGGTAGGCCTGGTTCTTCGGCAGGTAAAAGTTGTTGCTCAGGTAGTAGGTGATCTGAGGCAACGCCGGGTTAAAGCGGTTGAGGTAGGTACGCACGTAGCCGTCGCTGCCGGCGGCGTGATTGGCGTCCCGGTAGCGATGCTCGGTGGTGAAGAAGCCAAAGGTGCCATCCTCATTCTGGGCATAGGGCACCGGCTGGTAATCCGGCGACGCCAGCTGGTCCACCGCCACGATGGAGATGAACTCGGTGGTGGTGAAGGAGAAGTTGTCGAAGTTGCCTTGGTAGTAGGCATCCAGGCAGCTAGGCGAGACCCGGTAGGTGTGCTCGATCTCCAGGTTGATCACCCCCTTGTCCAGGTCCATCTCATGGCCCCGCCAGTTGCCATCCTGCACCAGCCGCGGTGCCTCGGACTCACTGACGCAGGTCTTATCCAGGGCAAACAGGTCATTGACGCTGAGCTCGGCGATCTGGGTGGCGGCAAAGTCCGGCACAAAGTAGCCCTTGTCGTACCATTTCTGGTCCGCATCGGTATTGAGCTGCTCTACGTTGACGCAGTCGCCCCAGCGATCCTCAGTGCAGCGGTAATCCACGTACTGACCCGGGATGGTCAGCACCGGCGCCTGGTTGTAGCCGTTGTCGCTGAACCGGCTGTCGTGATCCAGGCCGATGGTATCTCTATCCACCTGGCGCACCTGGATGCCGTTCTCGGTGCGGTGCAGGGTCACCAGCTTGGGGGTGCCCTGGAAGAAGCCGCGGATGTTAGCGGCGTAGCGCGGCGCCTTGCCAACGCTGCGAATGTACATGTACTGCCGGTCGGTGGCCTGATCGATGGCCTGAGTGGTCACCTGATCGACGTCTTTCGGTAACTCCCGGTAGGGCTCGTCACCAGCGCCACAGGCATTCAGCAGGACGAGGCTCCCTGCCAGGGAGAGGATTCTAAACAGCTTCATAATCAGCCTCCTTGATTAGAACGAAAAGGTGGTGGCGAGGTAGAAGGTGGAGCTTCGACGGTCGTACAGCTCGAAGCCCTGGCCGGGGCCGTACTCCGGGTCGTAGAACCGGCCGGCGTTGCTGTGGCCAAGAGCCAGGCTCCAATGGGGCGTCACTTCCCAGCCCAGCTCCTCGCTCGCGGTAAAGCGGGTGTCCAGGCTGCGGCCATAGAAGTTGCGGGCCCAGCCCAGGCTGCCGTTGACGTCCAGGTACCAATCCGGACGGAAGTGCCACAGGGCATCCACCGCCACGCTGGCCTGGTGCTCGGTCAGCACTTGCTCACCGGCGGTCTGGTAGCGGTACTGGTTGTAGCGATAACGCGGCGACAGATAGAACTGCCAATCGCCCTCCGGCCGCCAGAACAGGTAAGCCCGGGCCTGGGGGGCGTACTCAAGCCGATCTTTGCGACTGGTGCGGCTGGCGGGCAGGTAGACCCCGACGCCGCCCTGCCAGCTCAGACTGTCGGACAGAGCCCAGGTGGGGGTGCGGTACTCCAGCAAGGGGTCAAACCAGCTGGACTGTTCGCCGTGCAACAGCTCCTGCTCGCCACCGAAGGTGAGGCGCAGCTGGCCCCAGTCCTGGCGGTAGCGCAGCGAGCCATCAACGGTGACCGCCTGGTAGGCGGCGTAGGCCGAGGCATCGTAGCTGTTGCGAAAGTAAGACAGGGTGGCGGCGCCGGAGAGGGGCGAGGCCTGGCGGCTCAGCTCCTGCTCCAGCTCCAGCTCCGACTCAGCCCTGAGCTGGGGGCTGGCCACCAGCCCCAGCAGCAGGAGCACAGCGGCACCCTGGCTTGACCAGGCCGGATAAAACCGGCACGGATGCGCACGAGATTGCATAACAACCTCCTGTAGAGTGAATAGTTATCTTTTTGGGTGGTGCGATAGCGCTTGGGCGCCCGGGCGTGACAACCCGATTAAGAGGGGGTGCCGACGATCGGCTTGATCCAGTCCTGGACCAGGGAGTAGCGGCTTTGCGCAGGGCGCGGGGCGATGCCAGCGGGACGCTGGGCATAGGGTTGGGTGGCAAACATCACCACCAGGAAGAGGCAGACCGGCAACATCTCAGCTTCAGCGATGCGCTGTTCCGCCGCCTGGGAGGCCCACTGCTGCAGGGAGATCGCAGCATAAGTGTCGGCATCAGCATTACACTGAAGGGCGAACACCGGGGCCAGGTCAGCGGCCATAGGTGCAGTATTACCCTGGGGTTCAGCCGCCGTCTGGGCCAGCAGCAGGGTGATCAACATCACAAAGAGGTAACGCATGGGCTCACCTCCTGTTTGTGAGTTGCGTTGTGTTCTTTCTCATCGGACCACAGGCTGTGGCCTCAGTTCCACCATAGCCAGACTGAATGCATATTCAAAATGCATCTTTGGCAATCTGTGCGACACAGCACACTTTTCCACCAGCGGATGTAAAAGGCAGGCAATCGATTATTGAGTCATTCGTGATACTTTCTTGATAACTCCGTGAAGCCCCCTTGATAAAGCCTTCTTAGACTGGCTAGGACTTGGTAACCACGGAGAGCAACACCATGAACCTGCGAGCCCTGACCCTGGCCACCCTGGTGGCCGCCCCACTGAGCCAGGCACAAACCCTCACCATTGACGTCACCAACCTGACCCAGGGGGTTTACTTCACCCCGCTGCTGCTGACCGCCCATGATGCCCAGTACAACCTGTTCCGGGTTGGCGAAGCGGCGATCCCCGAGCTGCAGGCGATGGCCGAGGGCGGCGACATTGCCGGCCTGGTCACCATCGCCGACAGCATCGGCGCGGTGTCCGCGGCCAATCCGGCTGAGGGCTTGTTGGGCCCAGCAATGACCACCCAGGCTGTGCTGGAGGACGTGGTGGCTGGCTCTGTGCTATCGGTCACCGCCATGGTGCTGCCCAGCAACGATGGCTTTGTCGGTCTGGACAGCTGGACCGTGCCGGAGGAGCCGGGCACCTACATGGTGTATCTCAACGCCTACGATGCCGGCACTGAGGCCAATGATGAGCTGCTGATCGAGGGCGGCGGTGCCCCGGGCATGGCGGGTATGCCGGCTATCCCCGGTGACTTTGGCGGTACCGGTGGCACCGGGGTGACCACCGAGGAGCCCAACGCCACCGTACACATCCACCGCGGCACCCTGGGGGACACCGATCCCGCCGGTGGCCTGAGTGACGCCGACGCCCGGATCCACCGTTGGCTCAACCCGGTGGCCCGACTGACCATCACCGTGGCGGAATAACGGGAGGCTGGCATGAAGATGCGATTAATGATGCTGCCGCTGTTCGCTGCGGCTTTGCTTACCGGGTGTGATGATGACGACAACGGCACGGTCACGGTGGAACCCAGTCCGGCCCCGCCGGCGCCGGCGGCCGAACCCGCCAGCTTCGACATCACCGTGGTGAACCTGACCTCCGCCCAACCGATGTCGCCCCTGGCGGCCTACCTGCACGCCGGTGACGTCTCCGGCTGGACCTTTGGCATGCCCGCCAGTGAAGGCCTGGAGATCCTGGCCGAAGCGGGGGATGGCAGCCAATGGTTGACCATGGCCGACGAGGCCGGCGCCCTGGCCAGTGGCAGCGGTGACGGCATCCTGATGCCCGGCGCCAGCCAGACCCTGACCCTGGAGCTGGAGGCGGAAGGGATGGCCTACCTCACCCTGGCCACCATGCTGGTCAACACCAACGACGCCTTTGCCGGCATCAATGGCAAAGACCTGATGGCGTTAGCGGTGAGTGAAAGCATGACGATGAACCTGCCGGTGTACGATGCGGGCACCGAGGGCAACTCGGAGTTGGCCGCGACCATTCCCGGCCCGGCCGGCGGTGGTGCAGGCTACGACGCGATGCGGGATGACGTGGATTACGTGGCGCGCCATCCCGGTGTGGTTACCGCCGATGACGGCTATGTCGACTCGGCCCTGGCGTCAATCCATCGTTTTGATGCGCCAGTGGCTAGGCTGGTTGTAACACGCACCCGTTAGCCCCGGTCTGATGTCAGGGCACCAGGAGGGTGCCCTGACAGACCGAGGATAACGCCATGGCCGATTTGCTGGTGATCGAGGACGAGCAGGACATCAACGCCCTGATCACCATGAACCTGGAGTCACTCAATCACCGGGTGACCAGCTGCGACGACGGACGCCGCGGCTACGAGCTGGCCTCGAACCAGCGCTTTGACCTGATTGTGTTGGACCTGATGCTGCCGGGGATGGACGGGCTGAGCCTGTGCCAGCAACTGCGGCAGCACGGCTGCCATACCCCGATCCTGATGCTCACCGCCCGCAACAGCGAGCTGGACCGGGTAGTGGGACTGGAGAGTGGTGCCGACGACTACCTTACCAAGCCGTTTAGCGTGAGGGAGCTGCAGGCCCGGGTGAAGGCCCACCTGCGTCGAGCCCAGCTGACCGTGCCGCCCCCGGAGCCGGAACCCGCCGCCCTGCGGCGTGGCCCGCTGACCCTGGATGCCGGCCGACGGGCCTGTGAGCTCAACGGCAAGGCGGTGGAGCTGACCGGTACCGAGTTCGACCTGCTCTGGTACCTGTCGCAGCACCCCGGCCGGGTCTATCGCCGCGACGACCTGCTTAGCGCCGTCTGGGGCTACCAGCACAACGGCTACCAACACACGGTGAACTCCCACATCAACCGGCTGCGGGCCAAGCTGGAGCAGGATCCGGCTCACCCCGAACTTGTCCTCACTGTCTGGGGCGTAGGATACAAATTTAATGACCAGATTTAATTCGCTGTTTGCCCGACTGGCCTGGGTGTTGCTGGCCACCTTTCTGTTGCTGGGCCTGGTGCTGGTGGCGGTCAGCCGCCAGCTGGACTCCGGCTACGAGGATGAGATCACCCAGCGGCTGCACTACGCCCTGGCCCAACACATCGCCATGGAAGGCCCCATCTTCCAAGGCGGCGAACCGGACCCGGCGGCGGTAGAGAAGGCGTTTCACAATATGATGATCCTGGGTAAGGGCTTCGAGTTCTACCTGCTAGATCCCCAGGGCCGCCTACTCAACTATTCGGCGCCGGAGGAGAAGATCCAGCGGCGCCAGATCTCGATGGACGCGATCCAAAGCTACCTCAGTCCCAACCCTACCCTGCCGATGCGCGGCCCGGATCCCCGCTCGCCGGACCGGGACAAGATCTTCTCGGTGGCGCCGCTGTACGAGAACGAGGCGCTGACCGGCTACCTCTACATCATCATCAATGGCGAGATCTACGACAGCCTGGCCGCCCGGGTGCATCAGAAGCACTGGTGGGATCTGCCCGCCCTGGTGGTGGGGCTGGCCTGCCTGTTTGGCCTGCTCTCCTCGCTGGGCCTGCTGGCCTGGCTAACCCGGCCGCTGCGCCAGCTCACCGGTGAGATCGAAGGGCTGCAGCGCCAGGGCTTTACCGGCCAGCTGCGCCTGCGCGAGCACGGACCGGACGAAACCCAGCGGCTCAGCCATGCCTTCAACGCCCTTTCAGAGCGACTGGAGCAGCAGTATGACCGGGTCCGCAGCGTCGACGAGATGCGCCGGGAGCTGCTGGCCCACGTCAGCCACGACCTGCGCACCCCGTTGGCAGCACTGCAGGGCTACCTGGAGACCTGGCAGCTGCAGCACAAGCAGCATGGCGAAGCAGACCCGCGCTACATCACCATCGCCCACCAAAACGCCGAGAAGATCCATAAGATGGTGGACCAGCTGATGGAGCTGGCCCGGCTGGAGAGCGACCAGGTGCCGATGCAGATCGAGCCGATCAACATTGCCGAATTGGTGCAGGATGTGCTGCAGAAGTACCAGCCGGCGGCGGAGGCCAAGCAGGTGCTGCTGGACGTGCAACCCAAGGATCCCAGCCTGCAGGTGGCCGCCGACATCGAGAAGCTGGAGCGAGTGTTTACCAACCTAGTGGACAACGCCCTTCGCCATTGCCAAAGCGGCGATACCATCACGGTACGACTCTCAGCCCGGCCTGAGCACCTGCACGTCACCGTGTGCGACAGCGGCATCGGTATCCCCGCCTCGGATCTGCCCCACATCTTCGATCCCCACTACAAGGCCGCCAACAGCGTCCGTGGTGACAGTGCGCATAGCGGTTTGGGGCTGGCGATCACCCGCAAGCTGCTGTCGCTGCACAACAGCGAGATCGAGGTGGCCAGCCAGGTTCAGGAAGGGACGGAGTTTCGCTTTAACCTGAGCTGGGCCTGATCACTTGGACCTGATCACCAGGGCCAGGCCGCCCAGTACCAGCAGCGAGGCCAGCAGCAGGGTCAGGGTCAGCGGCTCCTCGGCAAACAGGCTGCCGCCCAGGGCCGCCAGGATCGGCACCAGCAACTGCACCGTTGCCGCGGTGCTGGTGCCCAGCCCCGGCAGCACCCGGTACCAGAGGGCGTAGCCCAGCCCGGAGGTCACCGCCCCTGAAATCAGCGCCAGCACTATCCCCTCGGTGGTACCCTGCCAGTAGGGCCAGCTCAGCAGCGCCAGGCCCAGACACCAGGGCAGAGTGCGAAAGAAGTGCCAGGCGGTATCACCCAGGGGATCGGCACTGCCCCGCCCCAACAGGGTGTAGCCCCCCCAGGCTGCACCGGCGAGGATCATCAGGCCACTGCCCAGCAGTCCCGGCAGGGACAGATCCGGCCACACCAATACCACCAGCCCCAGCAACGCCAGGCCACTGCCCGCCAGTTGGCGCACCGTCAGCGCCTGGCCACGCCAGCGGGCCAGCGCCAGCATGGTGATCTGCACCGAGCCGAACAGCAGCAGCGCCCCTGTGCCGGTATCCAGGGTGATGTAGGCAAAGGAGAAGGCGATGGCGTAGAGAAACAGCAAGGCGCCGCCTAACGCCCGCCCTTGGGGGCGACGGAGCCCCTGGCGCCAGGCCAGCAGTAGCCCCAGTGTCAGCGCTGCGGAGATCAGTCGCACCAGGGTGAAAGCGGCGGGGTCGATCGCCTCCGACTTGAGCGCCAGGCGGCACAGCACCGAGTTACCGGCAAAGGCCAGCAATGCCAATAGGGTCAGGCCAATGCGGGTCAGGCCGGCGCGGGTCAGCGTCGAGGCGGTATTAGACTCAGCCACCGGCATTGGGCAGCGCAGCGATGGCGCCGGCTATCCCCTCCAGCGCCATCTGGGTGCCGATCACCGCCAGGATCAGCCCCATCAGGCGGGTGATGATGGTCATGCCACTCTCGCCAACGAAGCTGACCAGCCGGTCGCCCATCATGAAACAGGCGTAGCTGATGACGCAGAGCAGGGCGAACATGGCGATGGTGACGCTCACCGCTCCCAGCCCGCCCTGGGCGGAGAAGCTCATGGCGGTGGCCAGGGTACCGGGCCCGGCCAGGATCGGCACCGCCAGCGGCGACAGGGCGATGTCGTTGTCCGGCTCCTCGCCCTTGTGCAGATGGGAGCTTTGGCCCTGCAGCATGTGAAAGCCGATCAAGAACACCAAGATCCCGCCGGTGATCCGCAGCGCCGGCAGGGTGATGCCAAACAGGTGGAACAGCGCCTTACCCACCAGGGCGAACACCGCGACGATGCAGAAGGCGATCAGCAGCGCCCGAAAGGCGCTTTGGCGGCGCTGCTGGGGCGCCTGCTCGGCAGTCAGGCCGAGAAACACCGCGGTGTTGGCCAGCGGGTTCATGATGGCAAAAAAGCCCAGAAACACCGTGATCATGGTGTTGAACAGATCGCCCATCCCGCCTCCTGGCCCCGTTGTGTTGCTCTGCAATGGCCCCAAGGATAGCGTAACTGCCCTATTTGGCGTCGAATTCCTGGTACTCAAACCAATCAAAATCGGCGTGCTGCCCCTGCCCGGTCAGGTCACAGGCAAACAGCCCCACCATTGTGCCGGTGAAGCGGAACACGTCGTTGCCCCCCTCATCGGACAGCGGGGTGCTGTTCAGCGCCGGTCCGATCGACTGCCAGTGCTCACCATCCAGGGAGTAGCGGAAGCGGTACCACTGGTGATCCAGGGTCACCTCCAGCTGGACCGGGCCGGTGGCAGGGACTGACACCGCTGGGTGCTCGTCGTACTGATCGCCGACGAACTGCACCAGTTGCAGCAGCGCCTGGCCCTGATCATCGACACTCTGTTTCAGCAGGTAGTGGCCGCCGCGGGCGTAATAGACCACCAGCCCCGCCATCTGCATCGGATGCTCGGGGGCAAAGCGCATCTCGGTGCGGGCCCGGGCATGAAATGCCTGCCAGCGCCGGGCTACCAGGCTCTGCTGATAACGGGAGTAGAGGTAGTGGCGGCCAATCAAGCGCAGATGGCCGGGATTGGCACTGAGGCTGAGCCAGTCGGCGCTGACCGGCTCGCGCAGGGTCTGCCAACATAGCGCCAGCTCCGGGCCATTAAACTCATCCCGAACAGGCTCGACCGGCCAGGGGTGAGGCGGCAGATCCGGCCCTTCGACCCAGCGCTGCGGGGTACGGCCGCCTGCAGCCAGGTAGGGCCAGCCGTCGCGCCAGCGGATCCGCTGCAGCGCCGACTCCCGTCCGAGGATGCTGAACCCCTCCCCTTGCGGATGGGGCGTGCCTTCGGGGTCTGCCAGGGGGCGACCACACAGGTGCGACAGATACCACTCACCGCCCTGGGTCTCAACCAAGAAACCATGGCCGGCGCGCTGCAGCTTCGCCTGGGGCTGATGATGGGAGGTCAGCAGCGGGTTGTCGGGGTGCACCTCATAGGGGCCCCACACCGAGCGACTGCGAGCCACGGTCACCGCATGGCGGTACTCGGTGCCCCCTTCGGCGGTGATCAGGTAGTAGTAGCCATCCTTCTTGAGGATCTGCGGCCCCTCGGTGCAGCCCAGCTCGGTACCGGCAAAGATGGTCTTTACCGGGCCAACTAAAATGCCCCGCTCGGCGTCAAACTGCTGCAACAGGATACCGGCAAAATGGTTGTGGTCCTTGCGGCCGTCCCACTGCATGTTGACCATGTATTTGCGGCCATCGTCGTCGTGAAACAGCGAGGGGTCAAAGCCGTAGTTTCCAAAGGGCACCGGGGCACTCCAGGGTCCCTGGATATCCTCGGCGCTGGTGACAAAGCAGGGGGTGGCCATCCAGGAGAAGCCGCGGCAGCTGTGCACATTGGAGAAACAGAGCCAGAAGCGGCCATCGGCGTAGCTCAGCGCCGGGGCATAAACCCCCTCGGAGTTGTCCATGCCACGCATATCCAGCAGCTCGGTGGTGGTCAGCACCCGGGTCAGCAGGCGCCAGTGCACCAGGTCTTTGGAATGGTGGATCTGCACCCCGGGGAACCACTCGAAGGTGGAGGTGGCGATGTAGTAGTCGTCGCCCACCCGGCAGATGGAGGGATCCGGGTTGAATCCTGGCAGGATGGGATTGTCGATCAGCGCCATGGTCACGTCCTGTGTCATTGTTACGTATCCTGACAGGATACCTTGGCCACACACCGGCCCTGGGTGCGTTATTTGGTTCCCAACGTACGTTTTTGCGTCAGCCAATACCAGTGCCAAGTGCACCTGGGCGCTATCAGCATTACACTATCGACACTCTGATTTTTATAAGGAAATTCACCGATGTTCCGAGCTCTTTTGGCCACCGTACTGGCTGCCCTGACGCTGTCCGTCAGTGCCGAGACCCTCACCTTCACCGCCATTCCGGACCAGGACGAGAGCCAGCTGCGCACCCGTTTTGAGCAGGTGGGCCAGTACCTCAGTGCCGAGCTTGGGGTGGAGGTGCAGTACCTGCCGGTGAAGTCCTACGCCGCCGCGGTCACCGCCTTTCGCAACAACCAGGTCCAGCTGGCCTGGTTCGGCGGCCTTTCCGGGGTCCAGGCCCGTCGCCTGGTGCCCGGCTCCCAGGCCATCGCCCAGGGGGTGGAAGATCCGGAGTTCAAGACCTACCTGATCGCCCACCACAGCACCGGCCTGGCACCGATGGCGGAGCTGAGCCGCGACGCCCTGGCCGGGATGACCTTCACCTACGGCTCCAAGGGCTCCACCTCCGGCCGGCTGATGCCGCAGTACTACCTGACCCAGAGCCTGGGCGAGCCGGAGCAGGTGTTCAGCCGGGTAGGCTTCTCCGGCGATCACAGCCGCACCATCAGCCAGGTGGAAGCCGGCGCCTACCAACTGGGCGCGGTGAACTACAAGGTGTGGGAGCAGGCGGTGGCCGATGGCAAGGTGGACACCGACAAGGTGCAGAAGGTGTGGCAGACCCCGGGCTACCCGGACTACCACTGGACGGTACGCGGTGATCTGGACCAGCGCTTTGGCGACGGCTTTGCCAAGCGACTGCAGCAGGCGCTGCTGGAGCTGGATGATCCGGCCATCCTCGGCGCCTTCCCCCGCAAGGGCTTTATCGAAGCCAGCAACGCCGACTACGCGCCGGTGGAGCAGGTGGCCAGCGAGCTGGGCCTGATCCGTTGAGTTTGTTGCAACTGCCGTCGCAGGTGCTGAGCCGCGGCGGCAAACCGGTTCTGACCCTGCCGGCACTAAATATCGATGCCGGCGAGCGGGTGGCCCTGCTGGGCCACTCCGGGGTGGGCAAATCCACCCTGCTGGAGGCGCTGTACCGGCTCCAGCCCAAACAGGTGGCCTGGTGCCCACAACGATTGGGGCTGGTGGAGCCCCTGTCGGTCTACCACAACGTCTACATGGGCCGACTGCCACGCTACTCGCTGCTCTACAACCTGGTCAACCTGGTACGGCCCTGGCGCAAGCGCCAGCAGGAGGTACTTGAGCTGCTGACGCCACTGGGGCTGGATGACAAGCTGACCACCCCGGTCAGCCAGCTGTCCGGCGGCCAGGCACAACGCACCGCCTTAGGCCGGGCGCTGTACCAGCAACGCCCCATCTTCCTCGGCGACGAGCCGGTCACCGGCATCGATCCCAGCCAGAGTCGACGGCTGCTGACCCAGCTGCTGCAGGCCCACCAGACCGCGGTGGTTGCCCTGCACGATGCCGAGCTGGCACTGGCCTGCTGCGACCGCATCCTGGGGCTGAAGCAAGGCCAACTGCAGTTTGACCTGGCCAGCAGCCAGGTGACCCCAGACCATCTCGAGCAGCTGTACGGCCAATGAGCAGCGTCAAACCCTTCACCCTGGGGCTGGCCCTGCTCAGCCTGCTGGCGCTGCTCGGCGGTGACTGGCAGCTGACCGCCACCGACGCCAGTGCCGAATGGAGCCGCTTCCTGCAGGGCCTGGTGCTACCGGATTTTGCCGCCATCGAACACCCCCTGGATGCGCTGCTGACCACGGTGGCCATCGCCCTGCTGGGGGTGATCCTGGGGGTTGTGCTGGCCATCGCCCTGCTGCCGATCTACCACTGGGCCCCGATCCGCTGGCTCTGCACCGCCACCCGCTCGGTGCACGAGCTGTTCTGGGCCATGCTGTTTCTGCAGCTGTTTGGTTTGTCGACCCTCACCGCCCTGCTGGCCCTGGCGCTGCCCTACGGCGCCACCTTCGCCCGCATCTACCACGACATCCTGCAGCAGGCCCCCAAGGCGGTGCGCCAGGCACTGGCACCGGGCACCGGCTGGTTGATGACCCTGCTGTATGGCCAGATCCTGCCGGTGTGGCCGCAACTGGTCAGCTACACCCGCTACCGCTTCGAGTGCGCCCTGCGGGCCTCGGCGGTGCTGGGCTTTGTCGGCCTGCCGACCCTGGGCTTTCACCTCGAGACCGCCTATCGCCAGGGCCAGTACGCCGAAGGCGGTGCACTGCTGTGGATGCTGTTTGTGATGATCGGGACCCAGAACCTGTGGCTGCGGCGCTGGAGCTGGCCGTTGCTGGCGCTGCTGTCGCTGTTGTGGCTGCCCTGGTCTTTGCATTTCGAGCCGGCCTGGGCCTGGCAGTTCGTCAGCCAGGAGATCTGGCCCCAGACCCAGTACAGCAATGACTCGCTGTGGCAGTGGCTGCAGCTTTGGGGGCCGGAAGCCCTCCATGGCCTTTGGGGCACCCTGATGATGGCGCTGATGGCACTGGCGCTCAGTGCCGTGCTTTGCCTGCTGCTATGGCCCTTTGCCACCCCCCGGCTGTTTCCCCGCGCACGCTGGCTTGGCCACGGGGTGCTGCTGGTGGGGCGCTCGCTGCCGGAGCTGCTGCTGGCCTTTTTGCTGCTGATGCTGCTGGGCCCGTCGATGCTGCCGGCGGCGCTGGCCCTGGCCCTGCACAACGGCACCCTGATCGCCCACCTGCTGGCCCAGAGGGCGCAGGATCTGCCCCAGCGGCTGGATAACGGCACCACACCGTCGGACTGGCTCTATCACTACCTGCCCCGGCTCTACCCCGGGGCGCGGGATCTGCTCACCTACCGGTTCGAGATCATGGTGCGGGAGACCGCGATGCTGGGGATGCTCGGCGTGGCCAGCCTGGGCTTCTACGTCGACAGCGCCTTCGAGCTGTTCCATTTCGACATCGCCTTCGCCCTGATCCTGGTCACCGCCACCCTAAACCTGACCATCGCTGCGCTGTGTCGCTGGGCGCTGTACCGGGGGGATTGAATTTGATTGAAGGACGGTCGCCTATCTGTGGCAGTATCCCCCGGAGAACCGCCATGTTTCGCTGTTATTGGCTGTTGCTGGTCCTGCTGACCGGCTGTGCACAGACCCCTGATTCATCACTCACGGCTAAGAGCCCGCTCACCACTCAGGCCCCTCATAAAAACGAGGCCACGGTGAGCCAGACCCTGCTGAGCCAACATCAACAATGGCAGGGGGTGCCCCACCGCTGGGGTGGCGAGGACCGCCGCGGCCTGGACTGCTCGGCGCTGGTACAACTGACCTACGCCCAGCACTTCGCCCTGGCCCTGCCCCGCACCACCGCGGGCCAGGCACTTGTTGGCCAGGCCATCCCCCGCCAGCAGGTGCAGGCGGGGGATCTGGTGTTCTTCAAGACCGGACCCAGCCAGCGCCATGTGGGCATGATGGTGGATCAGCAGCGCTTCCTGCACGTCTCCAGCAGCAAGGGGGTGATCCTGTCCCAGCTGGACAACCCCTACTGGCGCCGCCACTACTGGCAGATGCGCCGGGTGCTCTAGCCGCTACACTGACTCGCCAAGCTCGGTGCTGACCTCGCCCGCCAGCACCGCTTCGACAAAGCGCCGCTTATGGCTTCGGTACTCGTCCGCAGCCATCCCCTGGCAACGCCATTTCAGCGCGCTGTACTGCTGACACAGCGCCGGTGAGGCGCGCAGGGCATCGCGAAAGCGCAGAAACCCCACCGGATCCCCCGCCACCAACTGCAGCGCGATATCCTCACCGCCCTGGAATTCCAGCATGCACAGGTTCGGTAACCTCAGGGTGTCGGCCTTGATGGCAAAGCCCAGCTGGCATAGGGGCTCGATGGCCGCGGCCAGCGCCGCCTCGTCCGCCAGCGCCACCAGCATGTCCAGATCGCCCTTGGACACCAGTCCCGGTACCGCCGAGGCACCGATATGCTCAACCTGGGCCTGGGGACAGCAGCGCAGGATCTCACCCTTTAGCTGGTCGAAACGGCCATTGGCCCATTCCTGGTACTGCTCTGCGGTAACAAACACCATGCCCATGCGCCAACTCCTTGTTTGAAAAGGCAACCTTGTGCCCGGACGCCCCAGCCTAACCGACAAGCATCAACGAATACAGTAAGTTAGCCATGTAAGGCACAACAAAAAAGGCCACCCTAAGGGTGGCCTTTTTGTGTGTCGCTAACGGCTTACAGGGTGATCACCACCCGGCCGGTAACCTGGCCGCGGGTGATGGCATCGGCGAACTCCGGCACCTGCTCCAGGCTGATCTCCTGGCAGGCCTGCTGGTAGAAGCTCTCGGGCAGCAGGGTGACCAGACGCTGCCAGGCCTGCTGACGCTGCTCGAACGGGCACATCACCGAATCGACCCCCAGCAGGGCCACGTTGCGCAGGATAAAGGGCATCACCGTGGTGGGCAGGTCGAAGCCACCGGCCAGGCCACAGGCCGCCACCGCACCGTTGTAGTGGGTTTGTGCCAGTACGTTGGCCAGCACGGTGCTGCCGACGGTGTCCACCGCCCCGGCCCAGCGCTGCTTGTCCAACGGACGACCCGGCTCGGCCAGTTCGGCACGGTCCACCAGGGTGGTGGCCCCCAGCGCCTTAAGCATCTCACCATTCTCCTCCACCCGACCGGTGAGAGCCTCCACCTGGTAACCGAGCTGCGCCAGCAGGGTGACCGCCACCGAGCCGACACCGCCACTGGCGCCGGTGACCAGGATCGGGCCGCGCTCCGGGGTCAGTCCAGCCCGCTCCAGCGCCTGGACACACAGCATGGCGGTGAGGCCGGCGGTGCCGATCATCATCGCCTGCTTGCCGGACATGCCGTCCGGCAGCGGCACCAGGTGATCCGCCTTAAGCCGGGCCTTTTCCGCCATGCCACCCCAGTGGTTTTCGCCCACGCCCCAGCCGGTCAGTACCACGGCATCGCCGGCCTGGTAGCGGTTATCGCTGGACTCCAGCACCTCGCCGACCAGGTCGATGCCCGGCACCATGGGGAAGTTGCGCACGATCTTGCCCTTGCCGGTGATGGCCAGGCCGTCTTTATAGTTCAGCGAGGAGTGCGCCACCGCGATCAGCACCTCGCCCTCCGGCAGCTGGGCCTCGTCGATGGTCTCGACGCTGGCCAGGGTCTTCTTCTCTTCTTGGTTCAGGATCAGTGCCTTAAACATGGCTGGAACTCCATAGCTGGAAAATGTCTGGGAAACCAATGGGGTGCAGTCTAGTCGCCGGACCAACATGAACCCAGTGATATCTCTTCATAAAAACCATGCGTCATACGCATATGTGAACTCAATCGCCCTCTCACTTAACCACGGTCGAGATCACAACCCCATTCGACCTATGGGTAGGCCCGGTGGGCACGAGTGGGCAGCTCATGCAGATAATTCATGCCTGCTCTGAGCAATACTCATTTGAATCATGAACTCCCTGCCGGTAGGCTTGCCGCTCCCAATTTCCAGGAGCGACGCCGTGTTGTCCCAATCCCTGCCCGCCCAGCTGGCCCGTTGGCTGCTGCTGTTGCTGCTGACCCTGGTGGCGGTACACCACTGCCAGCCGTTGCTGGACGCCCTGGCCCGTGATGCCGTCAGCGCCGGTTGTCACAGTATGGAGCCGGGCCAGGAGCACGCCCAAGAGCACGCCACGGATCATCATCACCATCATCACCACCACGGACACCACTGAGTATGAGCATCTTTCGTTTTCCCCTGTTGGTCTGGATGGGGATCGCCGTCCTGATCGTGAGCCTGGGGATCCGTCAGTCCTTCGGCATCTTTATGCTGCCCATCAGCGACACCTTCGGCGGTGGCCGTGAACTGTTCAGCCTGGCCATCGCCCTGCAAAACCTGCTGTTTGGCGCCTTTCAGCCCTTTGTTGGCATGGCGGCAGATCGCTTTGGTGCCCGCCGGATCATCGGCCTGGGGGCAGTGGCCTACGCCGCCGGTCTGGCCCTGACGGCGGTCACCAGCGACGCCAACATGCTCTACCTCTCCCTCGGGGTGTTGGTGGGCCTGGGCCTGTCCTGCACCAGCTACGTCATCATCCTGGGCGCGGTGGCCAAGGCGGTGCCTGCCGAGCACACCGCCAAGGCCTTTGGCCTGACCACCGCAGCCGGCTCCTTCGGCATGTTCGCGGTGATCCCCGGCGCCCAGTCGCTGCTGAACCAATTTGACTGGCAAACCGCGTTCTGGGTGTTTGCCGCTGCCTGTGCCCTGATGATCGCCTTCTCCGCCTTTATCCGCACTGCGTCCAGCGACAACTCGGCCGATCAGGCTGAGCCGGAGCAGAGCCTCAAGCAGGCGCTGCAGGAGGCCTTTGCCCACAAGGGTTACTGGCTGATCCACGCCGGCTTCTTCGTCTGTGGCTTCCATGTGATGTTCATCGCCACCCACCTGCCCAGCTACCTGGCGGACAAGGGGATGCCCGGCTCTGCCGCTGCCCTGGCCCTGGCCTACGTGGGGATCTTCAACATCTTCGGCTCCTACTTCTGGGGCCTGATGGGAGATCGCTTCGACAAGCGCCACGTGATGGCGGTGCTCTACCTGCTGCGGGCGCTGGTGATCGCCGCCTTCGTGGTGCTGCCGGTGAACGAACACACCGCCACCGCCTTTGGCGCCGCCATCGGCTTCGTCTGGCTGGGGACGGTGCCGCTCACCTCCGGCCTGGTGCGGCAGATCTTCGGTGCCCGCTACCTGTCGACCCTTTATGGCCTGGTGTTCTTTACCCACCAGCTGGGCTCCTTCCTCGGTGCCTGGGTCGGCGGTCGGGTGTTCGACGCCACCGGCAGCTACGAGCCGATCTGGTGGGCCACCGTGGTGCTGGCCACCGCCGCGGCGCTGCTGCACCTGCCGATCAACGCCAAACCTGTGCCACGACTGCAGCCCCAGCCTGCTTGAAGCGGTATAAACCGGCCTGAATCGCCGGGGTGTGGTCCCCCCGCTGCCGTGCTAACGTCAAGGCGGGGGCCAATGGCGGCCCGGCGGGGAGAGACTATGGATCTGGATGCGATCTTTCGAAAGGACCTGAATCTGCTGGTGGCACTGAAGATCCTGCTGGAGGAGGGCAGCGTCAGCGCTGCGGCCGAGCGGCTTAACCTGAGCCAGTCCGCCGCCAGCCGGATCCTGGGGCGGCTACGCAGCCTCACCGGCGACCCGCTGTTTATCCGCCAGGGCCAGCGACTGGTCCCCACCGAGCGGGCACTGCAACTGGGCCAGGCGCTGGGGGAGCCGCTCTCCACCCTGGGGCAACTGCTCACCCCGGACAGCTTTGACCCCGGCCAGTGCCAGCAACGTTTTACCATCGCCGCCACCGACTACGCAGTGCAGACCATCCTGCCCTTCGCCCTGCCCCGCCTGTATGACGCCGCCCCCAACATCGAGCTGGACTTTACCCCGGTTCAACATGATCGCTTGCTGGAACAGCTGACCTCCGGCGGCGGCGATATGGCGATTTGCCGCAAGAACCGCTCGATTGAGCCACTGCAATCGGTGGACCTGGGCCCGGTGGGGGTGTTCTGCCTGCTGGCGCCGGATCACCCGCTGGCGAACGAGCCCCTCACCCTGGAGGGCTACCTGCACTACCCCCATGCCCTGATCGCCATCAGCGACGGGGTTAAGGCGCTGCTGGACGACGCCCTGGCCAGCCATCCGCCGCGCAAACTGGTATTGCGTGCCTATCACCTGCAGACCGCCCTGGCGGTGCTGGACACCCTGCCGCTGATCCTGACGGTGCCGGCAGACCTGGCCTACCTGGTGGCGAAGGAGCATGGCCTGTTGATCCGGCCGCTGCCGTTTGAGTTTCAGCCGTTCCAATACTCGTTGATCTGGCACCCGCGCTGTGAGTTCGCCCCGGCCCAGGCCTGGCTGCGAGGCGAGCTGCAGAGCGCCTGTACTGAGCTGATTAACGATCGGATCCGGGCGATGGGACTGGCGTAAGCAAAAGAGTAAGGCTGAATGAGCCCAGGTTCAGAGGGTCTTGTCAGCAGAGGCCGGAACAGGCGTTGAGGTGGATGCATTCCCCGTTGCAGGAATGGTTGCCGACGATTCGTGATCGGCCGGGTTTTCTCGAGTTACCTGTCGCTGGGCCTGCAGCTGCTCGGCGGTGTGCCGGGCCATCAGGTTGTAGCCCCGACGCTCCAAGGAGGCCAGAAGCTGGATCTCCAGCTCCCTGGCCTGCGCTTGCCCGTCGGGCTGTTGCTGCAGCTGTTGGATCTGCTCCAGCAGGTGGGATTCCATCCGCTTGCGCGGAGGTGGGGCGGAGGATAGAGATTGCTCTGGCTGCGCCGGCTTGAGCCGGGCCAGCCAGTCGCGGATCTTGCTTTCGCTAAGCAGGTCGAACAGCCCCATTACGCCCGCTGTCCGGTTACTTCAGCAGGTCTTCCACCTGGGTCATATCCAGGTGGCGGATGTCCTTGCCCTTGACGTAGTAGATGACGTATTCGCAGATGTTCTGACAGCGGTCACCCACCCGCTCCAGCGACCGGGCCGCCCAGAGCACGTCCAGGATCTCAGGGATGGAGCGAGGGTCCTCCATCATGAAGGTCATCAACTGGCGCACCACCCCTTCGTAGGCGTCATCCAGCTTGACGTCCTCCTTGTGGATCCGCATCGCCGCGTCCACATCCATCCGGGCAAATGCATCCAGCACGTCATGCAGCATCCGCTGGGTCTGACGCCCCATCGCCTCCATCGCCACCAGCATGCCGCGGTGGCGCTTGCCGTGGGATTCCGCCGCCAAACGGGCAATGCGTTCGGCGGAGTCACCGATGCGTTCCAGATCCGTCACCGCCTTGGAGATCGCCAGCACCAGGCGCAGATCCGAGGCCGCCGGCTGGCGCTTGGCGATGATGCGGGTGCACTCCTCGTCGATGGCCACCTCCATGGTGTTGACCTGGCGGTCCCGGGCTACCACCTTGGCCGCCAGCTGTTCGTCACAGCTGGCCATCACCTCCAGCGCCTGGGCCAGCTGCTGCTCCACCAGCCCGCCCATCGCCATCACCTTGTTTCGCACGTCCTCCAGCTCAAGGTTGAACTGGCCGGAGATGTGTTTGCTGATATTGAAGTTGTCCATTGTGCTTATCTCGGTGCTAGCCGTAACGGCCGGTGATGTAGTCTTCGGTCTGTTTCTTGCCGGGCATGGTGAACAGGGTGTTGGTGTCGCTGTATTCGATCAGTGAGCCCAGGTACATAAAGGCGGTGTTGTCCGAGACCCGGGCCGCCTGCTGCATGTTGTGGGTGACGATCACCACGGTGTACTTGCGCTTGAGCTCGGTGATCAGCTCCTCGATGGTGAGGGTGGAGATCGGGTCCAGCGCCGAGGTGGGCTCATCCAGCAGCAACACCCTGGGTTCGATGGCGATGGCCCGGGCGATCACCAGACGCTGCTGCTGACCGCCGGACAGGCCATAGGCGTTATCGCCCAGTCTGTCTTTCACCTCATCCCACAGCGCCGCGGCCTTCAGCGCCTTCTCTGCCGCCTCATCCAGGCGGCGGCGGTCGTTGATCCCCTGCAGGCGCAGGCCGTAGACCACGTTCTCGTACACCGATTTGGGGAAGGGGTTGGGGCGCTGGAACACCATGCCGACGTTGCGCCGCAGTGCCGCCACATCCACCGCCTTATGGTGGATATCGTCCCCCTCGAGCAGGATCTTACCCTCAATACGACAGTCGTCGATCAGGTCATTCATCCGGTTGAGGCAGCGCAGCAGGGTGGACTTGCCACAACCGGAGGGGCCGATAAAGGCGGTCACCTGGTTTTTGGGGATCTTCATGCTGATGTCCGTCAACGCAGCCTTGTCGTCGTAGAACAGGTTCAGCCCCTGGATCTCAAAGGCGGTCTGCTCCGGCGTTAAGGCACTCAAGTCGGGCACATCAGGACGCAAGGTTTGGGTGTCAATCGACAGCATGGTGGCCTCAAATCAATCTTCAAAGTGGCGGAAGCGCTGGCGCAGGTGGTTGCGCACGCCGATGGCGGTCAGGTTCAGGGCGACAATAACGCTGACCAGCAGGAACGAGGTCGCGTACACCAGTGGCCGCGCCGCCTCCACGTTGGGGCTTTGGAAACCCACATCATAAATGTGGAAGCCCAAGTGCATAAATTTACGATCCAGGTGAACAAAGGGGAAGTTGCCGTCCACCGGCAGCTGCGATGCCAGCTTCACTACCCCCACCAGCATCAGCGGCGCCACCTCGCCGGCGGCCCGGGCTACCGCCAGGATAAGCCCGGTCATGATCGCCGGGCTGGCCATCGGCAGCACGATGCGCCACAGGGTCTCCGATTGGGTCGCTCCCAGGGCCAGGCTGCCCTGGCGTACCGATTTGGGGATCCGCGCCAGCCCCTCCTCGGTGGACACGATCACCACCGGCAGGGTCAGGATCGCCAGGGTCAGGGCGGCCCACAGCACGCCGGGGGTACCAAAAGTGGGATTGGGCAGCGCCTCGGCGTAGAACAGCTGGTCGATGCTGCCCCCCAGCATGTAAACGAAGAAGCCCAGGCCAAACACGCCGTAGACGATGGAGGGCACCCCGGCGAGGTTCACCACCGAGATGCGGATAAAGCGGGTCAGGGCGTTGTTCTTGGCGTACTCGTGCAGGTAGACCGCCGCCAGAACGCCGAAGGGGGTGACGATCACCGCCATCAGCATCACCATAAAGACGGTGCCGAAGATGGCCGGGAACACCCCGCCCTCGGTGTTGGCCTCACGGGGATCGTCGCTGACGAAGGCGGCAATGCCCTTGGCCCAGTGCTTCAGCTTCTGGCCCAGCCCCATCCGGTTGGGAAACTGGACCGTCAGTACCTGGTCAAGACGGATCCGCACCCGTTCGCCGTTCATCTCCCGCACCATCAGGTAGTCCCGGGCCGCTTCTTCCCGCAGGTTAAACAGTCGCTGCTCCAACCCCTGGTACTGCTGTTCCAGCTGTTCGCGCTGGGCGGCGATCGCCGCCAGCTGCTCCGGTGTGTCCCGTCCCTGCAGCTCCAGCTTGCGCTGCTGCAGGCGCAGTCGCTCCAGCTGGTGATTGATGCGGCCGATCTCAACCTCTTGCAGCTGAGAGCCTTCCTCACTGAGCAGGTTCGACAAGGCAACTGCCTGGCTTAGCTCGGCCTCCAGGGTGGCCCCCTCGATCACCTGCCCATCCAGTACCAGCTGCTCAAGGTAGCCGTAGAAATTGCCGTTGCGGCGACGCTCGATCACCGCCAGGTCCGCCGGGGTCTGCTCCGACACCACCCAGGGCTGCCAGACCCAGCGAAAATCCAGCGGGACCCGCTCCCGGTTACCGGTTTTGACCAGGAAGCGGGTGACAAACTCACCCTCCACCTCGAAGCTCAGCCCGGCATCCTCGAGCCGCTCCCGCGGCACCGACTCGCGGTCGTAGCGCTCGCCAATCACGGTGCTGAGCTGGCCCTGGTCGTCCATCACCTGCCACTGGTACACCGGTGCCGGCCAGAAGTAGGTCAGGCCGCGGCTGGCGATCAGCAGCAGCAGGCCCAGCACCGCGATCAGCGACAGGCTGACGGCGCCGCCGGTCATCCAGATCCAGGGTGAGCCCGATTTAAACCAATTTCTCACGCAGCACTGTCCCTATAACGACGAGTAACGACGCCGCAGACCCAGACGGATGTATTCGGCGAAGGTGTTAAAGATAAAGGTGAAGACAAACAGCACGAAGGCGGTCAGGAACAGCACCCGGTAATGGGTACTGTCGATGGCCGACTCCGGCATCTCCACCGCAATATTGGCGGCCAGGGTGCGCATCCCCTCGAAGATGTTCCACTCCATCAGTGGGGTATTGCCTGTGGCCATCAGCACGATCATGGTCTCCCCGACGGCACGGCCAAAGCCCATCATCACCGCCGAGAAGATCCCCGGGCTGGCGGTCAGCAGCACCACCCGGGTCAGGGTTTGCCACTGGGTGGCACCCAATGCCAGTGAGCCTGTGACCAGGTGGCGGGGCACCGAGTAGACCGCGTCCTCAGCGATGGAGAAGATGGTGGGGATCACGGCAAAGCCCATCGCCATCCCCACCACCAGGGCGTTGCGCTGGTCGTAGGCGATGCCCAGCTCGTTGGTGACGAAGCCGCGGGCATCGCCATCCATCAACACCAGCTCCAGCCAGGGACTGACAGCCAGACAAGCCCAGCCGGTAAACAGCAACAGCGGAATGAGCAGCAGCTCGCGGTACTGGCCCAGGCGGGAGTGGGACCAACGCTCAGGCAGGCGGTGCCACAGGTAGGCACTGAGCAGCATCACCAGCGGCAGCACGATCAGCAACAACAGGATCCCCGGCAGGGTCTGCTCAACGATGGGAGCCAGCCACAAGCCTGCCAGGAAGCCCAGGATCACCGTTGGCAGCGCTTCCATGATCTCCACCGTGGGCTTCACCATCGCCCGTACCTTGGGCGACATGAAGAAGGCGGTGTAGATCGCCCCGGCCACCGCCAGCGGCACCGCAAACACCATGGCGTACAGCGCCGCCTTAAGGGTGCCAAACACCAGCGGCATCAGGCTGAACTTGGGCTCAAAGTCGTCGGAGCCAGAGGTAGACTGCCAGATGTAGTCGGGCTCGGGATAACCCTCGTACCAGACCTGTTGCCACAGTGCCGACCAGGACACCTCAGGGTGGGGATTGTCCACCGCAAACAGCTTGATGGCCGCACCGCTCTCGACGATAAAACCATTCCCCGCCGGGGCGAAGGCCGCCTGGGCAATGCGGGCGCCGGACAGCTGAATCTGGGCCAAAGAGCGTTCAGAGGTAGTGTGGTAGAGGCTCAGGCCCCCCTCGGCGTCCCCGGCGATAAAGCCCCGGCGGTAATGCTCCGAGGCCAGGGCGGTCACCGGCCGGTCGTGGCGGAATTGCCGGGCCTGATGGTAGCGGCGCTCGCCGTCGATGCGGGACTGAAACCACTGCCCCACCTCGCCGTTGTCGTGGCCGATCAACAAGGAGCTGGCACCGGCCATCAGGGCGATGTCAGTGATGCGGGCACCGGACTGGGCCTCCAGCACCTGGCGCAGCTGCGGGTGGCCGGGCTCGTCGATCTGCCACACCTCCACCCGGTTGTCGGCCCACAGGAACAGCTGACGCTGATCAGGACTGATCAGCATCTCCTGCTGGCCCCGGGGCAACGCGCTGAGGGTGAAGTCCCGGCGCAGCCACTCCACCTCATCAGTGAGAAAGTCGAGCTCCGCCCAGTACTGGGTCAGGGTCAGCGGGCCGTCACTGGGGCCCCATACAAGGGTGGTGGACTCCGCATCCGCCTCAAACACCAGCCGTTCAATCGGCTGGCCCAGTGGCGACAGCGCTAACCGGCTGCTGCCCATGGGATAGACCAGCTTGGGGGTCACAGTACGAACATCATTGGGGTAGCTGACGTCAAATCTGGGCTGGCTGATCAGCACCTCACCGTTATCCAGCCCCAGGGCCAACAGATCACTGGAGAGATGGGCGGAAGCGGCGCTGACGATGCTCGCCCCGTCGGGCATATCCAGCCCCATCGACTGGTGCTCGCCATTGCGCTGGTAAAACTCCACCGTACCCATCTGGGTATAGCGGTAGCCGTACTGGCGCGACTCCTCCACCCCCAGCTTGAGGGTGGCCGCCGGTGACAGCGGCTGAGCCTGGAACAGCGGCTCGAAGCGCGCCCCCTTGAACATGGGGGTCACCACGTAGAGCAGATAAAAGAAGATCAGCAGTAACGCCACCAGCACCATCGACCCACCGATCACGATGCCGGTACGGGCGATCCGATCCTTCCATAGTCGGTGTTGGCTACTTTTAAAGCGATTGGATTCAGCGATTTCCATTGCTCTCCGGTGGGGTTTAGCGGCTGGCGTTACAATTCAAGGGCGCACATTATATGTCGTTTTTATGACACCTCGGTTACAGCGTTCATTTCCCGCCCGCTGAGGCATTCAATCCAGCCTGACATCCTCTCAAGGATCTCAGGGCGACCAAAATACTCGACTGACCAAGTCCCACCACCTAGCTGTCCTGCTCACTGTGACGCCATTTTTATGACAACGTGGTGACAACCGAGGTCGGAGTGATCCAGATCACAACTGAAACCTGGGCATTACGCATAAAATATTGGTTTACTGAGACTTTGCTACGATTTTCGTGGATTGGGTCCATACTCAGTAGCGCGACAACAACACCCTAACTCCTCGCACTCAGCCCGGCATGTCATTTCCATGACATCTTGTTGACCCAGACTGTGGCGCCGCGAATGACGACCGTTCAAAGGATCTTTACCGTGCAGACCGCGTTTCCCTACCTAGAAAAAGAACTCAGCTGGCTCAGCTTTAACGAACGCGTGCTGCAGGAAGCCGCCGACAGCGAAAACCCGGTGATCGAACGAGTTCGCTTTCTCGGCATCTTCTCCAACAACCAGGATGAGTTCTTCCGGGTGCGTGTGGCCGGGGTACGTCGCCGCATCCTGATCGAGGAGTCCCGCGGTGGCGGCGAGGCCTCCCGCACCCTGCTGGCCCAGATCAACCAGAAGGTGCTGGCACTGCAGACCCGCTTCGACGAGATCTATCGTCAGCTGCTGTTGGACCTGGCCCGCCGTAACATCTTCCTGGTCAGCGAGAGTCAGCTGTCCGACTACCATGGCAAGTGGCTGAAGAAACACTTCCGCGACAAGATCCGGCGCCACATCATCCCGGTGCTGCTGGGGCCCGATACCAAGCTGGACCTCTGCCTGGAGGATGGCCTCACCTACCTGGTAGCGGAGCTGCGCAAAGACGACCAGATCCAGTACGCCTTTATCCCGGTGCCCTCGGACAAGACCGCGCGCTTCACCCAGCTGCCAGCGGAGGAGTCCAAGAACCGCAAAACATTGATTCTGCTGGACAACATTATCCGCCACTGCGTGGACGAGCTGTTCAACGGCATCGTCGAGTTCGACAGCGTACGTTGCTACTCGATGAAGCTGACCCGGGACGCCGAGTACGGCCTCTCCAACGAGATTGACCTGAGCCTGCTGGAAAAGATGTCCTCCGGCCTGAAGCAGCGCCTGACCGCGGAGCCGGTGCGGTTGGTGTACGACCGGGAGATGCCGCAAAGCATGTTGGAGATGCTGGTGGAGCAACTGGGCCACACCAACTACGACAGCCTGATGCCCGGCGGCCGTTATCACAACTTCCGCGACTTCATGTCCTTCCCCAACCCGGGCCGCAAGTACCTGGAGAACAGCAAGCTGCCGGCCATCTCCAGCAACCAGTTCACCCGCTACAGCACCGCGTTCGAGGCGATCAGTGCCGGCGACATCCTGCTCAACTACCCCTTCCACAAGTTCGCCCACCTGACCGAGTGGCTGCGCCAAGCCGCCTACGATCCGGCGGTGCGCAGCATCAAGATCAACATCTACCGGGTGGCCAAGGACAGCCAGGTGATCAACGCCCTGACCGAGGCGGTGAAGAACGGCAAGGACGTTACCGTGGTGGTGGAACTGCAGGCCCGTTTCGACGAGGAGGCCAACATCGAGTGGGCCAAACTCCTCACCGATGCCGGGGTGCGGGTCAGCTTCGGTGTGCCGACGCTGAAGATCCACTCCAAGCTGGCACTGATCAGCCGCATCGAGGAGGGCGAGCTGGTGCACTACGCCCACGTCGGCACCGGCAACTTCCACGAGAAGACCGCCAAGATCTACACCGACTACGCCCTGTTCACCCGCCATCCGGAGATCACCAAAGAGGTGGAGATGGTGTTCGACTTCATCGATCACCCCTACCGCCGCTTCAAGTTCCAGCACCTGCTGATCTCGCCGGTGGATAACCGTCGCAAGCTTTATTCGCTGATCGACCGCGAGATCCAGAACCGTCTGGCAGGCAAACCGGCGGGCATCACCCTCAAGGTCAACAACCTGGTGGACTCAGGGCTGATCAAGCGCCTTTATGATGCCTCCCGTAACGGGGTTAAGGTGCGGCTGATCATCCGCGGCATGTGTTCGCTGGTGACCGAGGTGCCCGGGGTGTCCGACAACATCCGCGCCATCTCGGTGGTGGATCGCTTCCTTGAGCACCCCAGGGTGATGGTGTTTGAGAACGGCGGCGACACCCGGGTATTCATCACCAGCGCCGACTGGATGGGCCGCAACATCGACAGCCGCATCGAGGTGGGCTGCCCCATCTACGACCCGAGGCTGAAGCGGGTCATCCTCGATACCCTGGAGATCCAGTGGAACGACACCCAGAAGGCCCGGGTGCTCAACCGGGCCCAGGACAACCCCTATGTGAAGCGGGGCAACCGGCGTAAGTTGCGAAGCCAGCTGGAGATTTACGAATATCTGCTGGAGATGGAACAAGCGCTTTTGGCAAAATAGACCACACTTAGCCCCAGTGTGAACAGCTGCCAAGCGTTTATGAGTATTGAAAAAGCCCGGATCGGTGACACCATCGCCGCCATCGATCTGGGCTCCAACAGCTTCCACCTCGCCATCGCGCGGGTGCTGGAGAACCGGGTGCAGATCCTGCACCGCATCAAGCAGCGGGTCCAGCTCGCCGAAGGGATGGACCGGGCCGGCAACCTGGCAGAAAGCGCCATGGAGCGCGGCCTCGACTGTCTCGCCCAATTCGCACAACACCTTCAATCCAGCCAGATTAATCAAGTCCGTGTGGTGGCCACCTACGCCCTGCGCCGCGCCCCCAATCGCCACAAGTTCGTCAAGCGAGCCAACAAGATCCTGGGCACCCAGATCGACGTGATCCCCGGACGGGAGGAGGCGCGCCTGATCTACCGCGGCGTCGCCCTCAGTCGCGAGCTGGACCAGGGCAACCTGGTGATCGATATCGGCGGTGGCAGCACCGAGCTGATAATCGGCCAGGGCACGGATCCGGTGCTGCTGGAGAGCCTGGACATGGGCTGCGTCAGCTACCAGGACCGCTTTTTTGACGAGGGTAAGCTCAGTGCCAAGCGGTTCCAACGCGCCATCCTGGCAGCCCAGCAGCAGCTTGAGCCCTTGCTGGAGCGCTACCGAAACCAGGGCTGGCAACATGCCATTGGCTGCTCCGGCACCATCAAGGCTCTGACCCTGCTATGCCACGGTGATACCGAGGCCAGTCTGAGCCGGGATGACCTGGAGCAGCTGCGCGAGCGGATCATCGACCAGGGCCTCAGCGGCAAGGGCTTTGAAACCATGAGCGAGGCGCGACTGCGGGTTCTGCCCGCCGGCCTGTCGGTGCTGCTGGCCTGCTTCCGCAGCCTTAAGATTGACCAGCTCCAGTTCTGTGACTCCGCCCTGCGCGAAGGGGTGATCCTGGAGATGAGCGGCGAGCAGGCGCAAAGCTCAGTGTGCGCCGAGACCGTAGCGGCGATGGAGCGACTGCACCATGTGGACACCCACCATGGCCAACAGGTGGCGGCCACCGCCCGGGGCTTGTTCAGTCAGCACCCGGAGCAAAGCCCCGAATGCCTGGCACTGCTGGGCTGGGCGGCCCGGCTGCATGAGGTGGGCCTGTCGCTGAACTTCAAGGGGATGCATCGCCATACCGGCTACATCCTCGGCAACAGCAACCTGCCGGGCTTCACCGTCGAGCAGCAACAGCTGCTGGCCTTCTTGGGACGCTATCAACGCAAGAGGCTGGATGAATGCCAGCCGCTGGTGCTGCAACTGGCTTCAGGCCAGGTGCAGTTGGCGATGCTGTTGTGCCTGCGCCTGTCGGTACTTTGGCACCTGGGCCGGCGCCACGATATCCCGGTACCGCTGCCAACGTGGGCCACACACTCCCTGACCCTGGCGCTGCCTGAGAGCCTGGTGTCGGACCCCTTGCTGCGGGCTGATCTGCTGCAGGAACAGCAGTACCTGGAGGGCCTGGGCTGGCAGCTGGAGCTGCAGGACGAGCAGGGCCAGGTCCTGACACCGCTCGAGCCTTAGAGTCCCGCCTCGTCGGTCGCCGCCAACGCGGCGGCCAGATCCCCATCCGCTTCCCCTGGCATGCTGGCCGCGACCCGGATATCCGGTGCCAGTCCGTCGTTCTCCGCCGTGTCCGGGCCGAAGTAGCCGATCAGTGGCAGGTCCAGCTCCAGTCCACTATTAGGCAGGCGCAGGAACAGGATCTGCCCTCCGTTGATGCCGCGCAGGTTGCCGCCGGTGGTGCGGCCCACCAGGGTCGCCCTGCCCCACTGCTTGAGCTGCTGAGCCAGCAGCAGGGTAGCGGAGCGGTTAGCCCCGTCCACCAGCAGACTGATGCGGCCAGCAAAGCGATTGGGGTTTGGGGTCAGCATTGGGCCCAGGGTCGGAGGCAGGATGTAGTAGCCGTCATCGCCGGGCTCGGCCTGCTGACCCAGCTGGCGCCAATCGTCCTGCCAGCTGGACAGGTGGGGCAACAGGGTATCGGGTACCGAGCTAAAACGCAGGCGCTGCTGCCAGGGCGTCAGCTGCACCGGCTGCTGGATCAGGTAACGCAGCAACACCTCCACCACCTCAGTAGTGCCACCGCCGTTGCCACGGATGTCGAGTACCAGGTGTTCGGCATCGGACTGACTGATCTCGGTAAAGGCCCGGTTTAGAAAGGCACGCCAGTCGAAGTCAAAGTTCCAGGTGGTGAAGCTGGAGAGCCGTAACAGTGCGGTCTGGGGATGGGGAAAGCTCAGCGCCCAAACCTCGGGCTGGGGTGCCAGCTGAGCCTGGCGATCTTCTCGGCTCATCCCCGCCACCGTGACCTGGCGGCCATCGACCAGCTGCAGACGGTACTGCTCGGCACCGAACAGCAGGGGAAAATAGACATCAAAGGGCTCGTAACGACCGTAGCCACTGAGCTCCAGCTGTTGCCAGCGCGCGGCCTGGTTGGCCCCATCCGCCGCCATCAGCGGCAGCAACGCCGACCAGACCACGGTTAACGGCATCTGGTTTATTAGCTGCACCCGGTCGCCCTGCTGTAAGCCACTGTCGGCCAGGGCCAGTTGATCGATCACCATCTGGCCCTGCTGCAGGCGGAAGGTGAAGGGCAGGCTGAGGTGCTGATCAAACAGCTGGGCCTGGACCGCTTCGTCCTGGTTCCAGAAGTTGGGGTAGGTGTGGCCGCACTGCAGCTGTGCACTCCAGCGGGCCAGGGCGAGGAAGGTGTCGGTCTGGCTCGCGCCGCGGGCCAACTCGGAGCGAAGCTGTGACAGGCTGTGGTTAAGCTCCTCCTCGCTGAGGTAGCGATACAGCCCCGGATGAAGCGCCCGAACCGCCTGCTCCAGCAGGTCCACGTCCTTCAGTAGTGCCTCGCCATCCAGCTCCACCGGTGCCGGCGCGGCCCAGGCTGTGAGCGACAACCAAACCACTCCCAACCAACGCCAAGCCACTCTACCCACCATGCCACGCTCCCTGTGCCGGATCCTGCCCGTTGTTTAGCCTAGTGCAGATACGGTGCCAAGGCAGGGCGATGATCACTCCCGGGCGATGGATAACATAGTCGGGGCCAAAAGCAGCGACCCCGCCATTGGCGGGGTCGTTAAATTAGAGGGGTATCCCCAGCGCCGCCAGGTCCCGGGCGATCACCGTTCGGGGCAGCGATACGTAGCCATCCCGGGCGACGATGGCCTGGCCCTGCTCGGACAAAACGTAACGCAGGAATTCAGCCACCAGCGGGTCTAACGGCTGATTGGGGTGCTTGTTGACGTAGACATACAGGTAACGACTCAGCGGGTAGTTGCCGGTGGCCGCATTGGCGGCGGTGGCTTCGATGAAATCCCGGCCACGCTTGGACAGCGGCACCGCTCGCACCCCGGCGGTCAGGTAGCCGATGCCGGAATAGCCCACCGCGTTGAGGGAGGTGGATATCGACTGCACCACGGAGGCGGAGCCCGGCTGCTCATTAACCTTGGCCTTGAAGTCGCCGTTGCACAGCGCCCGCTTCTTAAAGTAGCCATAGGTGCCGGATACCGAGTTGCGGCCATACAGCTGCAGGTCCCGCTGCTGCCAGCCACCGCTCAGGCCCAGATCGCCCCAGCGCAACACAGGTTCGCCACCGCAATTCTGGTTGGCGGAGAAGATCCCATCCACCTGCTGGAGGGTCAGCCCCTCGATGGGGTTGTCCTTGTGAACAAACACCGCCAGGGCATCGATGGCCACTCGCACGGCAGTGGGCTTGTAGCCGTAGCGTTTCTCGAACGCCTCCACCTCGTTGGGCTTCATCTTGCGACTCATCGGGCCTAGCTGGGAGGTGCCCTCGGTCAGCGCCGGTGGTGCGGTGGAGGAGCCTGCCGCCTGGATCTGCGGGTTGATGTTGGGGTAATGGTTGCGAAACCCTTCGGCCCAGCGAGTCATCATGTTGGCCAGGGTGTCGGAACCCACTGAGGAGAGGTTGCCAGAAACGCCACTGACCTTTTCATAGCGTGGCAGTTCGGTTGACTCCGGCGCCGACCAGGCCGGGGCCAGCAGGCCCAGCCACAGGGCCAGCAGGGAACGTCGGGCGGCAAACTTCATCTTGGGGCTCCTGTCCTTTGGCGCGATGCCATCCAGTGTGGCGGGGATTTGTGACCCCCTATCGACGGTTGCGTGACCGGCCTCAGCTCTCGGCCACCAGGGCGGTGGGCAAACGGAAGCTGAAACGGCTGCCCTGCCCCACCTCGGACTCAATGCTCAGCTGGCTGTTGTGATGGCTCAGGGCATGCTTGACGATGGCCAGGCCAAGGCCACTGCCGCCGGTTTCCCGGGAGCGGGCCTTGTCCACCCGGTAGAAGCGCTCGGTCAGACGGGGCAGGTGCTCCGCTTCGATCCCCTCGCCCTGGTCGGTCACCAGGAAGTTGGCCCCCTCGGCGTCGTTGCGCCAGCGAACCTGGATCTGGCTGCCCTCCGGACTGTAGCGGATGGCGTTCTGCACCAGGTTGGCGCAGGCACTGTGCAGCTGCATCTCGTCACCATACACCTTGAGCTCGGGGTCGATATCAAACTGCAGCTGGTGGCGTCCAGCGGACAGCTCCAGCGCCTCCTGCTCGACGGTTTTCAGCAGCGCCGGCATGTCCACCACATGGGCAAAGTCGATGTCGGTGGAGGACTCGATGCGCGACAGGGTCAGCAGCCGCTCTACCAGGTTCTTCATCCGCTCGGACTGGTCTTCCATCGCCTGGTACTGCTTGGCCACCATGGAGTCCGGCTCGCAGGTCATCTGCATCATCTCGACGTAGCCCTGCAGCACGGTCAATGGGGTCTTCAGCTCATGGGAGACGTTGGCAACAAAGTCGCGGCGCATCTGCTCCAGCTGGCGCAACCGGGTGACGTCCCGGGCGATCAGCAGGCGCTGGTTGTCGCCGTAGGGGATGATCCGGATCTCGAGCTGGCGCTCCTCGTTGGTAGGAGAGACCAGCTCGAGGGGATCGCTGAAGCGGCGGCGATTCCAGTATTTTACAAAGCGGGGGTGGCGCAGCAGGTTATGGATGCGGTTGCCGGAGTCTTTGGGCCAGCGGATCCCCAGCAGGTGCTCCGCCAGGCGGTTGCTCCACAGGATCTGCCCTTGCGGGCCCAGCACCAGGGTGGCATCCGGCAGTGCCTCGGCCCCCTCGCGGAAGCGGGACAGCATCCGCGCCAGTTGCGCGCGACGACGGCGATTCTTGCCCTGCAGTCGATAGATGCCATTGAAGATCGGCTCCCAGCTGCCACTGCCGTGGGGCGGTGTCAGGCTGCGGTCGTGCCAGAGCCAGTGGGCCAGGCGGGTCAGGTGCCGATAGTGCCAGAACATCAGTGCCCAGGTCCCCAGCAGCAGCATCCAGGCCAGTTGCTCAAACACCAGGCCCAGGATCAGGAAGGGGACAAACCACAGCACCAGCCGCAGCATCAATCGTGGACCGGAGTATTCTTCAAACATCTAAAGACTCTAACAAAAACAAATCCGCCACGCGCTCACAGGGTCGAACCCGGTGTACTGCATGGCGGACATTAACTTGGACGACTCAGGTCTTGGTGGAGAAGCGGTAGCCCGCTCCGCGCACGGTCTGGATCAACTTATCGTGGCCCTTGAGCTGGATCGCTTTGCGCAGACGACGGATGTGCACATCGACGGTGCGGTCCTCTACGTACACGTTGGTGCCCCAGACGTTATCCAGCAGCTGCTCACGGCTGTAGACCCGCTCAGGGTGGGTCATAAAGAAGTGCAGCAGGCGGAACTCGGTGGGGCCCATGTCCAGGCTCTCCTCATCGACGGTCACCCGGTGGGACACCGGATCCAGGCGCAGGCCATGCACCTCAACCGCTTCCTCCAGACGGGTCGGGGCCGCGCGGCGCAGTACCGCCTTGATGCGGGCCACCAGCTCCTTGGGGGAGAACGGCTTGGTGATGTAGTCGTCGGCACCGACCTCGAGGCCACGGACACGATCTTCCTCTTCGCCGCGGGCGGTCAGCATGATGATGGGGATCTGACGGGTGTGCTCCTGCTGGCGCAGGGTCTTGGCCAGCTGAATGCCGCTGCCACCGGGTAGCATCCAGTCCAGCAGGACCAGGTCCGGGTAGGGCTCATTGATCGACTCCAGACCCTGATCATAGTCGGCGGCACTGGTAGTACGGAATCCGTGCTGATCCAGCACAAAGGTCAACATCTCGCGGATAGCAGATTCGTCTTCAACAATCAGGATATTGGCAGTCATAGGTCTCGATATGATCCACAGGCTTTGGTTTCGCCGCAGATTATCTGGCAGTTTGATGACAGAAATATGATAACCCCATACTTGAGCCAGGTAAAAATCAAGAAATAGACAGGGGAATCATGGGGCTAACCACCAAGCTGGTAACATGATGGCTACAAGCAGGGCGGTAACAGGGCAACAAGACGCAAAAAGGGGCCGCAAGGGCCCCTTTGTATTGCATGGCATCACCGCGAAGGGCGACAGCCAGGCTTAGAAGTCGTAGCGTACGCCAACAGCGAAGTAGGAGTCGTCGTCGGCACCGTCAAACTCCAGACCGGTGTAGTAGGCGTTCAGACGCATGGCGGAGGAGAGCTTGTGCTCGGCGCCCACGCTGTAGGAGGTGTTGGCCTTGCCCGGGACGTCACCGTCGACAAACTGGGCTTTCAGCTTGGTGTTACCCAGACCGTAAGCGGCGGAGACCAGGATGGCGTCGCCGGAGGCACCAGAGGAGACCACCTCTTCGTCGGAGAACATGAAGCCCAGCTCGACGCCGGCCAGCTTACCGCCAGCGGTGACACGCAGGATGTCACGGTCGGAGACTTCACTGTCGTAACCGATGGCGGCGTAGAACGGCTGCGCCTTGTAGTTGGCGTCACCGGCCATGGCAGCAACGGAGAAACCGTTCTCGCCGTTGCCGTTTTCGGTCAGGTAGGTCACCTCACCTTTGAACATGCCAGCGATGGTCGGGGTGGCGTAGGACACCTGTTGGGAGGCACGAACCTCACCGCCCATCACCTTGCCCAGGTCACCGTCGAAGTCGTTGAACTGGTCAACCTTACCCTGGGACAGCTTCAGCGCGGTGTCACGACGACCGATGGTGGTGGAACCGAAGTCTCCACGCAGGCCAATGAACTGGTTACGGTTGGAGAAGGGGTCGCTACCGGTAACGCTCAGGCCCCACTCGGCCTGGTAGAAGGCTTCCAGGCCCGCGGAGATCTCATGGCTACCCTTTACGCCGAAACGCGAGGAGTGGCTGGCCACTTTGGTCTCGCTTTCGCCAGCTACGTCGGTAGCTTGCAGGGTCAGGTTCAGACGGCCGTAAACGTCAACGTCGTTGGCGGATACCGCGGCAGGCAGGGTGGCAGCGGCAACAGCGGCAGCCAGGACAGTACGCTTGATAGACATGGTGTTCATGTTCCTTGTTAAATTCGGGTGTTTTCCGGGTTCAGGAGAAAACGAGGCGCAGTGTGACAACTGTATGTGACAGTTATATTTCATGTTTCCGTGACATTTTTATTACGTGGAGAAACCATGTTCAACCGGTAACAGTGCGTTTACCGACGGGTGATCGCCGTCACACCAACGCTCGATACTGAGAGCAATCCCCTGCCAAAAAGCCCCACTGCAGCGGAAGTTAAAGCACACCAAACAGACTGTTCTTTCTGCAGAACGGTGGCCGGCGCGGGGTTTCAATTGAACCGCTGCGGCCTTTTCCCTAAACTGCCGCTCCGCAATCACGCTAATCGATATCAGGTGCATCCATGTGGTTTAAGAACGCGCAGCCCTACCGGCTCACCAAACCCCTGAACTGGCAAACCGAGGAGCTGGAACAGCAACTCGAGTCCCTGGCCTTCGTCCCGGCCAACAGCCAGGAGGTCAGCAAACTGGGCTTCGTCGCCGCCCTGGGCAACAAGGCCGGCCGCTCCCTGGTCCACGAAGTGGAAGGCAGCCTGCTGATCGCGATCGAGAAAGAGGAGAAGATGCTGCCGGCCTCGGTGATCCGCGAAGAACTGGAAGAGCGGGTCCGCCAGCTGGAAAGCGAGCAGGGCCGTCCCGCCCGTAAGGCGGAGAAGGAAGCGATGAAGGAAGATATCGTCGCCGTGCTGCTGCCGCGGGCGTTCAGCCGCCGCACCCAGATCCGTGCGCTGATCCTGCCCAAGGCCCAACTGGTGCTGGTGGACACCTCCAGCGCCAACCGCGCCGAAGAGCTGCTGTCGCTGCTGCGCCAGGCGATGGGCTCGCTGCCGATCGCCCCGCTGATGCCCAACACCCTGCCGGAAGAAGCGATGGCGGACTGGGTTCGCACCGGCGCCATCGGCAACAACCTGACCCCGCTGGAAGAGGCGGAGCTGAAGAGCCTGGCGGAAACCGGCGGCAGCGTGAAGCTGAAGGACCTGCCGCTGGACAGCGACGAGGTGCGCGCCTACCTCGACAGCGGCCTGCTGGTCAGCAAGCTGGGCCTGGACTGGGCCGACAGCCTGACCTTCGTGCTTAATGCCGACATGTCCCTGAAGCGCATCAAGTTCTCCGATGTGATCCAGGAGCAGAACGACGACATCGATAAGGAAGACCTGGCAGCGCGCCTGGATGCGGACCTGGTGCTGATGGCCGGCGAGTTCAACCGCCTGTGGCCGGATCTGCTGGACGCCATGGGTGGCGTTGACGACACCATCTGAGTCGTCGGAGAGAAAAAGCGGGCCCCTGGGGGCCCGCTTTTTTGTTGATTCTTTTCATATTTTGCGGGGTTAGCTCTCACTCGTGAGAGTCTCCCCTCTCTGCTTCGTAACTTTGTCGCGTTGGCGACAGCAACCAAAGGGGCGCTCCGCCCCCTTGGAACCCCCGTTGCCTCCAATCGGTGCTGAATCCTCGCATCGACGGCATCGACTGGCGGCAATGACCAGAGTCGGCTTCCATGCCTCCGCTGGTCACTCGGGCCGTCCTGGCCCTCAGCCTTGCCAATGACGCCTCTACTCGGGCACCTCAAAGTCGGCGCAAGAGTCATTGCTTCATCATGCCTGGGAGGGCAAATCAAGCTTGGCTTCGCGGATTTAGCTTACTGCAAGAGCTTCAGTGTGCTGTTGCCCCTGGAGTTCCGCAGTGAAGCTTTTTTAATGCTTGGCTATGTGCCTCAAAGCTGCTCGAACGGCCAGGCGACGCCACTCCAAAGGGCAAAGCGCTGACGCTGGGCCTCGGTCGCTGACTCCAGAGGTACAATCTTGGGGGTGCCCTTGGGGCGCTGCTGCAGGGTCAAAGGCAGTTCCATCAGGCGCTGACGGCGAAACAGGCTGAGCATCACCTGCTGCCCCGCCTCGGCCTGGGCCAACAGGCTGGGCCAGTCGCTGCCAAGCCAGCGACGTCCATCCACCGCCACCAACTCATCCCCTACGGTCAGTCCGGCCTGCCAGGCCGGGCCATCCCGGCGCACCTGAACGATCTTGCCGCTGTCCTTCTCCGTGGTCAGTCCCAGGTCCCACTCCTGCTCCTCGGGCCACTGCAGTTGCAGGCCGGTTTGCGCCAGCAGCGCGGCCAGGTCCAGTTGCAGCGGACCGTCGATGTGCTGCGACCACCACACACTGGGATCCCGCCCTACCAACTCCGTTAAGCGCTGTTGCAACCGGGCGCTGTCGTAGCTGCCGGGCAAGGGGTCTTGCTGGTACAGGCTCTGGTGCAGTGCCTGGATCCCCACCCCATCGCGGGAGCCCATGATGAAGTGATCCAGCGCCCAGGAGGCCAGGTAGCCCTCACTGTAGAAGCTGACGCTGTGATTGAGGCCATAGTCGCCGCCGCGGGCGATCCAGCCGTCGAAGCTGGCCTGGGCCACGCTTTGCCAATCCCGGCCGGGCCGATTCAGGTGGCTGTTGAGCCGCTTGGCCAGATCCGCCAGGAACTCCTCCGGGGTCATTAGCCCGGCCTGCAGCAACCAGCGGTTCTGCAAATAGCTGGTACCGCCCTCGGCAAACCACAGCAGCGGGGTGTAGTTGTCCTGCTGGTAGCGATAGGGGACCAGGCCGGCGGGACGGTAGGCCTTGACGTTCCAGGTGTGGATCAGTTCATGGGCGGCGGTAGCGAGAAAGCTCAGGTAGTCTGCCCGCTCGGCAAAGCGCCAGCGGGGGCGCTGGATCACCGTCGAGTTGAGGTGCTCTGTGGCCCCTCGAGCTCCGTCGGTGGCGTGGACAATAAACAGGTAGTAGTCGTAGGGGTACTGATGGTCGTAGTAGGCACCGCCCACCTCCACCAGCGCCTTAAGATCGGCCACCATCTGCTCGGCGTCGTAGTTGCCCTCGCCCCAGATCACCAGCTCATAGTCCCGTCCCCTGACCTGGAACTGGAAATCCTGGTGGATGCCGGTTTCAATCGGGCTGTCCACCAGCACGTGGTAGTCCTTAGCGGCAAAGCGGTGCGGTCCCAGTCGCCGCATACCGGAGACCGAGCGCCAACCCTTGGGCACGGTCAGTGCAACCTCAAGCGGCCGGTCGATACCGTCCAGGTCGTACATCAGCACCCCGGAGGCGTCCAGGTAGGCGTGGCTGTCGTCGATATGGCGGCTGCGGTCCCCCAGCTCGGTGGCGTGCACCTGGTAGCGTAAACGGACCTCCCCCGGCTCGGTGACCTGCACCTGCCAGGTGGCGCGGCGTACCTTCTGCCAGGCCAGGGGGCGGCCCTGACTATCCACCGCCTCGAAGGCGCGGATCCCATCCGCCATCGGCAGGATCTGGTAGCGGCCGGTGCGCCAGTTGGGTAGGGCCAGCTGCAATGGGCCGGGCTCGATCTGGGGTAACACCATCTCCACCTGGGCGATGTGATGCCCGGGTTCACTCAAATCGATGTGGTATTGGGTCGTGGCGGCAGCCACGGAGGTACTGACGAACAACCAGAAAATGGCCAGCAGCTCCCTTAGCTTCATAGCAAATCCTTTTGTTTGAATTATTGTTATGTCATTGGTGGGCTGGCAGTATATCAAGCCGATAACAAAAATAGGGAAGGAGACGGGATGAGATCTGCCATCCTCGGCCTGCTTTGGGTGTGTGCGTTGCCTGCCCTGGCCTTTGACAGCAAAGATCTGCAGCTGGCTCGTGAGCAGCTGGTGGACAACCCGCAAGCCCTGTTGCAACGCTACGGCACACAACCCTCCGAACTGCCCGCCCTGGAGACCGAACGCCTGCTGCTGGTGGGCTTCGCCCACCTGGAACTCTCCAACCAGCCTGAGCTGGCCCTAGCCATCGAGCAACTGCACCAACGCCCGCTGACCCCGATACAACAGAATCGATTGCTGCTGCTCGAGGGCAGTTACGTCGGCGCCATGCTCAGCGAGTTTGAGCACGCCCTGGAGCTGTTTGCCAGTGCCAACCTGGCCCTGGCAGCGATGTCGGAGCCCGAAGCCCTGTCGCTGCACATCGACGTGCTGCTCAAATCCGGCTCGCTACTGCGCTACCTGCGTCGCACCCCCGAGGCGATCGAGGTGCTGGGTAAGGCCCGCAAACGGGCGCTGCTGGCGGGGGACAACGCTCGTCTGGCCAAGGTGGAGCATCACCTGGGGCGCAGCTACCGGCTCAGCCAGATGCACGGTGAGGCGGTGGAACACTACCGCTCTGCCATCAGCCTCTCCAACGAGATCCGCGACCCGGACTTCCCGGTGATGCTGTCGATGGAGCTGGCCCGACTGCTGCGCGAAACCGGTGAGTACGAGGAGGCGCTGGATTACGCCCACCAGGCGGCCCAGCAAGCCCAGGAGATCAACGAGCGCCACCTGCTGGCCAACGCCCTGTCCGAGGTGGCCTATGTGCATGAGCGCCGCGAAGACCACTCCCAGGCCCTGCATTACCACCTGCTGGCACTGACCAACCTGGAGCGGATCGACACCCCGCTTGGGGTCGCCGCCGCCCGTCACGACATCGGCCGGGTCTACCTCGACAGCGCCCAGGCGGAGAAGGCGCTGGAGTATTTCAACAAGGCGCAGCCGGTGTTCGAGCAGCGCGGCCACCGTCGCTATCTGTTCGTTAACGGCCTGCGCATGGCCCAGGCCCATGTCAGCCTGGACCAGCTGGAGCAGGCCCAACGGGCGGCAGCGCCGCTTAAGGCGATCGCCGAACAGCAGCAGGAGCGCGACCTGCAGCGGGAGTTCTGGCACACCCTGGCCACCATCAACAAATTACTGGGCCAGGATGAGCTGGCCTGGGGCCAGCTGAGCAAGGCCCTGAACATCCACGTGCCCACCACCGACATCACCGGGGTGCAGTCCTCCAAGGCACTCTCCTCCCAACAGCTCAAATCGGATCTGAGCCAGCGTGACCGCCAGTTGGCCCAGCAGGGGCTGGAGCTGCAGCGCTTGCAGGTGCAGCGACAGATTGGCGGTGCCAGCTTGGTGCTGCTGGTGCTGATCCTGCTGACCCTGTGGCGCCGTCATCACCTGCAGGGTCGCCACCTGAGCAAAAGCCGCGCCGCCCTGCTGACCGAGCCGGTCAGTGGCGCCGGCAACCGCCAGGCGCTGGTGCAGGCACTGGATCAGACCCCTGCCGGTGCCCTGGTGCTGCTGCAGCTGGGCTCGCTGGCCCAAGGGGAGCTGGAGGTGGGTCAGCATCGCCACAGCCTCGACCGACGTGCCCTGACCCGCCAACTGGCGGAGATCCAGGGAGTCAGCCAGGTGTTGGAGATCAGCCCCGGCGCCTTTGCCCTGGTGGTCCAGACCGGGGCGATCCAGGAGTGGCTACCCCTGCTGCTGAGCCGGGCCCAGGCCTGGCCGGAGCTGAGCCGCTATCGTGACCTCCCCATCGCCGCCGGCAGTATCCCCCTGCCGTTCCAGCCCGGCTCGATGCTGCGCCTGGCCGCCAGCCAATCGCTCGAGCTGTGTCAGCTGGCGTTGTGGTCGGCCATTCGTGCGGCGCAAGAGGCTGGGCAACCGCGTTATGTGCTGCTGCAGCCCATCGCGCTCAATGCACCGCTGCTGCAACCGGACCAGGTGTACGAAAGTGCCACCAAGTGCATCCAGAACGGGGTGATCCGCTGCATCAGCAACCACCAGCAGGAGCTCTCACTGCCCAACCCTGCGGAGCAGGACAGTGTGATCACGCTAACAAATCCATCGCCGAACCCTGCGCTCAAACGAGCCGGGCTCTAAGCTATAGGCGTTGCCGCTACCCTGTGTTATAACCATCGCATATGTACTTGAATCCCTTTACTGTTCTTAAGGCCAAGCAAGGCCTTCGCAATCTGGCATCGGGAGACGGCTTGAACTGCACCACCCGCCGACAGGGGCACCACGAGGACACCGAGGCATGAGTGAAACCTCTACCCAGCCCCTCGAGCGCAGCATGCTCGAACAACAACTGAAACGGGCCCAGCAGGCACAACGCAAGTTGCTGGAGCTCAACGAGGTCAACCAGCGGCAGATCCGCGGACTGGTCGAGTGTGTCCATCATCTCAGCATCAGCTGCAAAGGGCAGAACCTGGAGCTGGACAATCGGCTCGCCAAACTGCGATCACGACTGGCCAGTGAGAAGCAGGTCGACGCCCTGCTGCCGGAGTTGGCGGCGCTGTGCCGCACCCTGCAATCCCAGGCACAACATTCCCAGCGCGAGGTCAAAGGCAGTCAGGAAGCGATGGCCAGCCTGGCCAAGCGCCTGACCCAGCTGGCCGACCTGCCCGAGGGACTGCAGCGGGAGCTCACCTTCTTCCAGCAGGAGATGAAGAAGCCGGTCTACAGCATCTGGGAGCACCTGCCGCAGCTGCGTCGCCTGGTCGGCTACTACGAGGCGCTGCTTAGCGAGCGCCTGGCCAGCAACACCCCACTGGAGGTCAGCCCCAAGCATCAGCAGATGGCCCACGAACTGGCACAACTGCTGTCGGAGCTGGAGTTCCGCCCGGAGAACCGCTCCACTATCGCCGCCGTCAAGGCGGAATTGGCTGGCGAGATCGGGGTTGAGAGCCTGCTGGACGCCTATCAGCAGGTACTGGATCTGCTCACCGGTGAGATTGTCCGCGAGAAAAACTCCTCCCAGCAGTTCCTGTTTGCCATCAACGACGCCCTCAACGTGGTGCGCGAAGCGGTATCGGACAACTGGAACCTGACGGTCCGCAACTTCGGCAACCAGCGCGAGCTCAATCGCAAGCTGTCCAGTCAGTGCAACGCCCTGGGTGACTCGGTCGCCAACGCCACCGAGCTGGAGCAGCTTAAGCAGCACGTCAGCAAGGAGCTGGCGCAGTTGCGGGGGATGCTGGAGAAGCGGGAGCAGGAAGACCAGCGCGAGTTTATGAAGCTCAAGGAGTCGATGGAGCAGATGCGCAAGGAGCTGTCGGCCATCACTAACGAGGCCAGCAGCTATAAAGAGAAGCTGGTGGAGCAGCAGCGCCTCAATATGCTCGACGCCCTGACCCAACTGCCCAACCGGGCGGCGCTGGAGGACCGGCTCAAGCGGGAGTATCGCAATGTCCGGCGCTACGGCAGCAAGCTGTGGGTGGCGGTGGTAGATATCGATCACTTCAAGTCGATCAACGACAACTTCGGCCACACCACCGGCGATAAAACCCTCCAGGTGATCGCGATGGCGCTGAAAAACGCGTTGCGAAAAGAGGAGTTTGTCGCACGCTACGGCGGTGAGGAGTTTGTCCTATTATTGCCAGAAGTGGACGAAGAACACGTGGCGCTGATCCTCAACCGGACCCGTGAGCGGATCAAGGCCATCCCCTTCAAGTTCCGTAATGACCGGCTGACCGTCACCATCTCGGTGGGGGCTGCGCTGGTGGCGGGCAACGAAACCATCCAGGAAACCTTCGAACGGGCTGACGCGGCGCTCTACCGGGCCAAGCGCCAGGGCCGCGACCGGGTGGAAATCGATAACTGAGACGCGTGCGCCGTGCCACTGCGGCGCACCCGTTCCTGTCAGGAGTGCCGACGATGCAGATCCAGGTACGTCCCCGGGGCAGCCTGGACCAGCTGTCTCAACTGGAGGTGGAACGGCTGCGGGAAAGCGCCGCCTCCGATCTCTACCAACTGTTCCGTAACTGCTCCCTGGCGGTATTGGCCGCCGGGGTCAAAAGCGACGACAGCGAAGCGCTGTTTCAGCGCTACCAGGATTTCCAGATCCGGGTGCTGCGCCAGGAGCGCGGCGTCATCCTTGAGCTGACCAACCCGCCGGAAGAGGCCCTGGTGGATGGCAAGCTGATGCGCAGTATCCAGGAGCACCTGTTTGCGGTGCTGCGCGACCTGCTCTACATCAACGACCGCTACGAGAACCTGCGCCACATCAACCTCACCAACGCCACTCACATCACCAACGTGGTGTTTGAGATCCTGCGAAACGCCAAGGTGATCCCCACCGGCGGCAAGACCAACCTGGTGGTGTGCTGGGGTGGCCACAGCATCAACGACAGCGAGTACCAATACACCCGCGAGGTGGGCTTTGAGCTGGGGCTGCGTGATCTCAACATCTGTACCGGCTGTGGCCCGGGTGCGATGGAGGGGCCGATGAAAGGGGCCGCCATCGCCCACGCCAAGCAGCGCAACAAGGACGGGCGCTTCCTGGGGCTGACCGAGCCCTCCATCATCGCCGCCGAGCCGCCAAACCAGATCGTCAACGAGCTGGTGATCCTGCCGGACATCGAGAAGCGGCTGGAGGCCTTCGTTCGCCTGGGCCACGGCATCGTCATCTTCCCCGGCGGGGTGGGCACCGCCGAGGAGCTGCTCTACCTGCTGGGGATCCTGCTGCACGAGCAAAACGCCGCTGAGCCCTTGCCGGTGGTGCTCACCGGGCCGGAATCGAGCCGGGCCTACTTCGATGAGATCAACGCCTTTATCGGCGCCACCTTAGGTCCCCGGGCCCAGGCCCGCTACCACATCATCATCGACGATCCCGTCGCGGTAGCTCGCTGCCTCAAACACCACATCCCCACGGTTAAGGCCCACCGGCAACAGACCCACGATGCCTTCGCCTACAACTGGGGCCTGAAGATCGAACCGGAGTTTCAATTGCCCTTTGAGCCCAGCCACGAGGCGATGGCCAATCTGCCTCTGCGCCCACAAAAGAACCTGTCCCAACTGGCCGCCACCCTGCGCAAGGCGTTCTCCGGCATCGTCGCCGGTAACGTCAAGGCCCAGGGGATCCGCGCCATCGCCAAACAGGGGCCGTTCCAGCTGCAGGGGGATCCAGCCTTGATGCGGCGGATGGATGCCCTGCTGCAGGCCTTTGTCGACCAGGGACGGATGAAGCTGCCCGGCAGCACCTACACCCCCTGCTACGAGATCCGCCACCCATGACGCTGCGGTTGTTACTGGTCGATGCCCTCAACCTGGTGCGTCGTATCCACGCCGCGGTGCCCGAAGGCGACGGTGATGCCCTCTGTCTGCGTTGCCAGCAGGCACTGCGTAAGGCCCTCAACCTGCACCAGCCCAGCCACGCCATCCTGGTCTGGGATGGCGGTCATGAGCAGAGCTGGCGGCGCCGCCTCTACCCGGACTACAAGGCCCAGCGCAAGCCGATGCCGGAGGATCTGGCCCAGTTGCTGCCGCGGCTGAGGGCAGAGATGGAGGCCACCGGGATCCGCTCGGTGCAGCAGGCGGACGTGGAAGCGGACGACCTGATCGGCACCATCGCCCACAAGGTGGCGCAGCACGGCGGTCAGGTCATGATCCTCTCCACCGACAAGGGCTTTGGTCAGCTCCACTGTGACGCCATCGGCCAATGGGACCACTTTGCCGGCAGCGCCATCGATGCCGACAGCCTGCAGTCGCGGGTCGGGGTGGCCCCAGCTCAGCTGCTGGATTTCTGGGCCCTGGCCGGCGACAGCGGCAACGGTATCCCCGGAGTACCAGGCATCGGCAAGAAAACCGCTCAGAAGCTGCTATCGGAGTACGGCAGCCTGGCCCAGCTGTTTGCTGGCCCCCTGCCAGAGGGTAAGCTGGGGGAGAAACTGGCACACCATCAACAACAGGCCCGAATGAGTTACGCCCTGGTTCGACTGCGGCGTGACCTGCAACTGGGGCTGGATCTCAAACAGTTCAGAAGGGAGACACCATGACACAAAGGGTTTTGATCACCGGGGCCAACCGCGGCATCGGCCTGGCATTCTGCCACCACTACCTGGCACAAGGGGCGGAGGTGATCGCTTGCTGCCGCCAGCCGGAGCAGGCGGAGGCGTTGCTGGCCCTGGCGGAGTCCCACCCTCATACCCTGTCACTGGTGGGCCTGGACCTGGCAAAACCGGAGCAACTCAGCGCGCTCTGTGCCTTTGTCCAGGACCAGCCGCTGGATCTGTTGATCAGCAATGCCGGCGTCTATGGCCCCAAGGGGATCGCCCTGGGGGATTACCAGGCGGCCCCGTTCGATGAGATCATGCAGGTTAATGTGCTGGCGCCACTGCTGCTGGTGCAGGCGCTGCAGCCCCACCTGGCCCCCGGGGCCAAGGTGGCCCTGCTCAGCTCCAAGATGGGCTCGATGACCGACAACGGCAGCGGCGGTGCTTACTTCTATCGCGCCTCCAAGGCGGCGGTGAATGCCATCGGTCGCAGCCTGGCGGTTGACCTGGCTCCGCAGCAGGTGGCGGTTGCCCTGCTCCACCCCGGCTGGGTGAAAACCGAGATGGGCGGGGCCCATGCTCTGATCGACACAGATACCTCGGTACAGGGGATGAGCCAGGTGATCGCCGAACTTAACCTCGAGCGCAGCGGTCAGTTCTACAATTACGACGGTCAGACGATCGGCTGGTAAGCGGAGGGGCAGATGAAGCAACAAGGAAAGAGCAAGGTACTGCCCATCATGCTGGGGCTGCTGGCGGCCTACCTGATGTTCGCTGCGGTGGTGGTGCTCAACTGGGAGCCGGACTCGCTGGAGCAGATGGACTGGGATGATCGCCAGCGCCATAACGCTGCCACCATTGCCCAGCTGGAGCCGGGCATGGCCAAGGCCGAGGTGATGGCCAGCCTGGGTCAGCCGGATTTCTCCGAGGCCCACCAGCGGGATGGCATCACCATCCAGGTGCTGCGCTATCGCACCCACCGCACCAAGGGCGACGGTGAAACCACCCTGGATGAGACCACGCCACTGCTGTTCCACGATGGGGTCCTCACCGCCTGGGGCGAGGCGGCTCTCGCCTCCCAGTAGACCATCCCATAACGAAAAAAGGGGCCTTATGGCCCCTTTGTTGTGGGTTAGCGGTTACTTCTCAACGATGCAGGTCAGCGAAGGAATGAAATACTTGGCGGCCTCACGCACATAGCGCTTGGGCACCGTACCCAGTACCTGCTCACACAGCGAGAAATAGAGATAGGGCAAACGGAAGTCGATCCCCTTACCGTTCCAGTGGGTGGTGACACTGGAGAACTTCAGCTCCTGGATCAGCGTCTTGATCTCGGCGTAGGTCCACTCCTTGAGATGGAAGCACTGGGGCTCATCGGAGAAATAGCGGGACACATCGTGGGGCCCGGTCAGGGAGTGGGGAGTACGGAAGATGTAGCGCCCACCCGGTCGCAGGATCCGGTGCACCAACTGAAAGTGCTGCTTGGTGTCATCGGGATGAAAGTGTTCGATCAGCTGGTCGCTGAACACCAGGTCGATCGATTCATCCGCCACCGTATCCAGGTTGTAGCCGTCATATACAATCAGCTCAAAGTTGTCCGGCGTGCCATCCTCCGGGTTTTGTTGATCCGAGATGTCCACCCCGATCGCCTTCTCAACGTGCTGAGCCACCTCCTTAACGAAGCGGCAATCCCCCGGCGCAAACTCGAGAAAATGGCTGGTGGGGGTGAGAAACTTGCTGACGGAGGCCAGTTTGACCTTGGTGGTTTTGCTGGAAAGATCGAGCGATTCCCGTCGTGTCAGTCGGGGGTGATCCGGCACCTTGGCGAACAGCTCATCGTACATGGTGGAATAGATCCGTTTCCGCTCCTCCCAGTTGGACGCCTTGAGGCGTTCGGCGATCGCCTTCTCGACCAGGTAGTGGTTGGTTACCTGCTCAAGGCTGCGACTGGGGGGCAGTGTCCGCTTTAACTCCATTGGGTTCTCCGATATGGCGTGATGCTGCTCGGACGACACTTCCCTCTCTGAGTGACGTCCGCACTACGATAAAACCGTCCCTAAATCATGGAGAACACTGAGCCTGGACCGGCACAACGCACCGGCGTCCCATTACCCCGACGCAACCGTCCCCTGGTGAGTAACCTGATGTTCAGTTTGGCTCTTCGGCCATAGGGTTACTCAACCACCCACAAGGGCACGGCAGCCCGGAGCCTGCCAAGCAAAGCGGCTTTAAGCCTAGTACAGGCCAATGGGGTCGATGCGACTAATTAGCATTTGAATCCGGGTAAAGCCGCAGGATGGATAAGCACTGGTTATCGATGCTTCTGCTGGATTCCTGCCTAACCCCTTCACAAAAAAGCCCCTTTGTTGGCAGCGCATCGGCGACAGCAACAAAGGGGCTTGGAGTTAAATGGGGTGCTACTCCGACTCGGGGTCTGGCTGCTTGTAGGGCTGGCCATGCAGCCACCACTCCGGCGCGGCCTCCCCTTTGAGGGTGTGGTTGAAGAAGTCCATCATCTTCAGGCTGTAATCCACCTTGTTGGGGTAGCGCTTGAGGTGGTGGGGTTCGCCCTGGTACTGCAGCATCACCACCGGCTTGCCCAGCCGGCGCATCGCCAGGTAGAGCTCGATACCCTGTTCATAGGGCACCGCATCGTCCTCGTCACCGAACATGATTACCATCGGCGTCTGCACCTTGTCGGCATGGAAGATGGGGCTGTTCTCGATGTACAGCTCCGGCGCCCGGTACAGGCTTTGACCGATGCGGCTTTGGCCCGCTTCGTACTGGAACTGACGGGCCAGGCCACTGCCTAAGCGAATGCCGGTGTAGGCCGAGGTCATGTTAGACACCGGGGCACCGGTGACGACGGCCTTGAAGGCGTTGCTTTGGGTCACCAGATGGGCGCTTTGGTAGCCGGCCCAGGAGTGGCCCTGCAGTCCTACCGCGTTGGGATCGGTGATCCCCAGCTCCACCAAGCGCTCGACCCCGGGCAGGATCGCCTGGCCGGTGGAGCGACCCGGGTGGCCGATCTCAAAGCGGATGTCCGGCAGGAAGATGGCGTAGCCCTCACTGGCAAACCAGGGGAAGTTAGGGCGGTGATTGAGCGCCATCTGCGGGAACTGGTGCAGGCGATCGCTCATAAAGCGGTAGAAGTAGACGATGGTGGGCAGCGGGGTACGACCGTCCCATCCCGGTGGGGTGATCACCACCCCCTGCAGGTTCTGACCGGTCTGGGAGCGCCAATTGACCATCCGGGACTGACCCCAGTCGAGGTTGTCCAGCTGCTTGCCCAGGTCGGAGGCCTGCTGCCACTCGCCGCGCCAGCCCTGACTCAGCTGCAGATCGGGATACAGGTCATAGCGCTCCTGGGTAAACAGGGCCGCCTCACTGTTGCTGGCCTTGGCAACAAAGCGCAGGCGAGCGTCACTCTGGCGCCAGGGCACCAGGGTGGCAGTGATCACCTGCATCCGGTGCAGCCCTTCATTACGCTGACGCTCATCGATGGTGTGCACCAGCAGGTCCTGCCCCATCGGCGCCCACAGTGCGTCCGGGTCGGTTTCCACCACCCGGTGGATGATGCGATCCCGTCGGCCCAGGGTCAGGGCCTCGATCTTACCGGCCTTGGCGCGCCAGATGTCGTACTTGTCGTACAGCAGCACCCCTTCGCCGGCATCCAGCCAGGGGCCAAAGCCATAGCCGGGCGCCGGGCTTGGGTAGTCGTGATCCTCGTTGGCAAAGCCGTTGGCAATGCTGCGGGTGCTGTTGGCGCGAACGTCATGCCAGAACAGCTCTCCGCGCACGTGCCAGACCACCGCGTCATCGTGGGGTGACAGGGTGGGCTTGTCCTCGGACAGGGTCTGTACCACCAGGCGTCGACGCTGGCCATTGCGCAGGTCTACCAGGTACCAGTCGCGGTAGAAGCCGGCCCAGGTGATCATCTTGCGGTAGAGCACGTCGCTGGAGGCAAGCAGGTAGCGAGCATTGTCTGCCAGCTCCAGATCCGGCACCACCGGGTCCGCCAGCTGAATGAAGCGCTCGCCATCCAGGTGCCAAACCCCCTGGTATACCCGCTTAAACTCGTCGTCGTAGCGCTTCTGTTCCTGCGGCTTGATGTGGGCATCGTCACCGTGCCAGAGCACCAGGTCCGCGTGGGCTTCCAGTTGTGCCCGGTTGGTCAGACTGTCCTGGGTGTAATCCTCCGGGGCCTTGATCTCAGGCTGGCGGGCCTGGCGGCCGATAAACAGCCGCTGGCCATCACGGGAGAACTGCAAGGTGCTGAAGGCACTCACCATAAAGTCGGCGTGGTTGAGCTCCTGCCAGCGCAGCTTATCGTCCTGCCAGTGGCCTACCTTGTGCTCTCGCTGGCGTGCGGGCTGCTCTGCCAGGCCCCAGCTGAAGGCCAGTTGCTTACCATCGCGGCTCAGGCTCAGGGTTGCGGCACGCCAGTTGGCCTCCTGGTGCACCGGCAGCAGCTCACCGCTGCGCTGCAGCAGGAACACGCCGTTTTCACCGCTGGGGGTGCGGGTGGCCAGGGCAACGGCGTCCCCCTGCTCTGCCAGCACCAGCTGGTCGACGTGCTCAATGCGCAGCTCGGCACCGCTGCGCAGTTCGCGCCGCACCAGGGTGGAGCCGATGTTCCCCTCCTGCTCCTCCTCCGGCTCCAGCCAGAGGTAGAGGTAGCGGCCAGCCTGGCCAAACTCGGCCTGCTTGACCCGCTCGAACTCGGTCCGTTTGCCGGTGCGGGTATGGATCAGCACCCGGCCGCTTTTCAGCGCTTTGCGCTCCTTGGCGCCGGCGTTCTCCCGCTCCAGCAAGCTGGCGGGACGCTCAAACAGGGCGTGCAGGCCATCGGCAGAGAGCTGCGGCTTTTCCGCCCCGCGCAGGCGAAACAGTTGTCCATCCGGGCGGCGGACATGGCCGACCGGATCGCCCCGGTCCGGCATTGCCGTGTACGCCACCACTTCACCGTTGTCGGCGATCACCGGCTGTTTCAGGGTCTGGAATGCCATCACCGCCTCCGGGGTAACCGGTGCGGCCTGCAATGCCAGGCTGAACCATGCCAGGGGCGCCAACAGCCAAGCTGTATACTTCTTCAACACTTCACCTCACAAAAATCCGTTTTTTGCGACTACGACCTTCCGACAACTGTAAGTGGCCTGTGAAAAGCGGTAGACTCTGCTCCGCAACATGCTAACAAAGCCCCCATCCTCTGTCACAGGAACAAGAAGGGCTTGGATTTCAACGCCAACGTGGAAGGAAGTGCGATGTCCACCACCATTACCGTGATCCCCGGAGATGGGATCGGCCCCGATATTGTCGAGGCAACGCTCAAGGTCCTGGATAAGGCCGGGTGCGACTTCAACTACGAGTTTGCCGATGCCGGTCTGACGGCCCTGGAGAAGCACGGTGAACTGGTCCCGGAAGAGACCCTCAAGCTGATTGAGAAGAACAAGGTGGCACTGAAAGGCCCCCTGACCACGCCCATCGGCGAAGGCTTCACCTCCATCAATGTCAGCCTGCGCAAAACCTTTAACCTCTACGCCAACGTCCGTCCGGTGCTGTCCCTCAAGGGGACCCGCGCTCGCTACGACAACGTCGATATCATCACCATCCGGGAAAACACCCAGGGGATGTACTCCGGCGCCGGTCAGAAGGTCTCCGAGGATGGCACCACCGCCGAGGCGATGAGCATCATCACCCGGGAAGGCGCTGAGCGGATCTGCACCTTTGCCTACGAGCTGGCCCGTAAAGAGGGTCGCAAGAAGGTGACCGCGGTGCACAAGGCCAACATCATGAAATCCACCTCAGGCCTGTTCCTGAAGGTGGCCCGTGAGGTCGCTGCCCGTTACCCGGACATCGAGTCGGAAGAGATGATCGTGGACGCCACCTGCATGAAGCTGGTGATGGACCCGAGCCAGTTCGACGTGATTGTCACCACCAACCTGTTTGGTGACATCCTGTCGGATCTGTGTGCCGGCCTGATCGGCGGTCTGGGCCTGGCCCCGGGCGCCAACATCGGCCAGGACGCGGCCATCTTTGAAGCGGTGCACGGCAGTGCCCCGGACATCGCCGGCCAGGACCTGGCCAACCCCACCGCGCTGATCCTGGCGGCGGTGCAGATGCTGGAGTACCTGGGCATGGCGGACAAGGCCAGCCAGATCCGTGACGCGGTGCGTGACACCATCGCCGCCGGCGACAGCGTTACCCGCGACCTGGGTGGCAGCGCCGGCACCGTGGCCTTCACCGACGCCATCCTGGCACGGCTGTAAGGCTGACCCGAGCCCGGATCTTCAGGCACAAAAAAGGCGTCGCTGTTGCGACGCCTTTTTTTACAACCGAATCTCGAGGCAGTGGCAGCGCCGCTGCATCCGATAGACCCACCAGGCCGGATAGGAGAAGCTGAAGGCCGCCAATGCCCAGCCCACCTGGCGCCAGCCACAGCGGCGGGGGTCCCGCAGTACCAGGTAGCCTGGCAGCATCCACAGGGTCATCAGTAGCAGCATCACGCTCAAGCTCAGGGTCAAACTCAGCACGGCCTCGTCTCCAGATCAGTTCAACCGACGCAGGTAGACGGTGATCTCCTCGCGGTCGTGGTAAAGGTGTTTGGCTTTGAGCTCACACCCTACCCCAGCGGATTGAAGGATGTCTGTTAACTGGTTCAAACAATCGCACACGCTGGCGTAACGTTGTTTCATCGGCAGCTTGAGGTTGAAGATGGCCTGCTCACACCAGCCCTTGATCATCCAGCGCGCCATCAGCTGGGCCACCCGGTCCGGCTTCTCCACCATGTCACACACCAGCCAGTGGTTGCCGGGCTTCTCTGGCTCGAACTTGAAGCCATCCACCGGGTGGTGGCTGACCTGGCCGGTCTCCATCAGGCTCTGGGCCATGGCGCCGTTGTCCACCGCCGCCACGAACATGCCACGACGCACCAGTTGATAGGTCCAGCCGCCGGGACAGGCGCCCAGGTCCACTGCCCGCATGCCGGAACGAACCCGCTGCTCCTGCTGCTCCGGGGTCAGGAATACTGAGAACGCCTCATCCAGCTTCAGGGTGGAGCGGCTGGGGGCGTCGGCAGGGAACTTCAGCCGTTCGATCCCCATATAGAAGGGCGAGCCGTTGTCGGAGCGGCTGTAGCCCAGGTAGCCGTTGGCGCTGTCGGTGAGAAACAAGTGGATGCGGGGCATCTTGTCCTTCTCATTCTTGGTCAGCAGGCCGTTTTGGCGCAGCGCCTGGCGCAGCGGCACGGTGAACTTACGGCAGAAGGAGAGCAGTGAGCGGTAATCGTCGCCATCGCCGCTCTCCACCCACAGCTTACCCGCCTTGGGCAGCCCCTCGGCGGCGGCCATCACCGCGCTGATCCGATCCTCCGGATCCATCTGGGCCAGCTCGGCGGTCACCACGAACCAGCTGCGGGCGAAGATCAGCTGGTCAAACGCCAGGGTCTGCATCAGCTGCTCACCGTCGTTCTCACCGTAGCCCTCGAACAGCACAAAGCCACTGCCGTTTTCCAGCCGAGGGTAACCGTAAACCCCGGCCTCGGCGGCCAGGGCCTGGATCTCCGCCGCACAATCTTTCTCAAAGCCAGGACGGCAATGCAGCAAGATCTTATTCATTCACGCTCTCCCAACGCCAGGCGCCGACCATCAACAGCGCCCAGCCAATCATCAAGGTCATGCCCCCCATCGGGGTGATGGGGCCAAAAAATTTGTTACCCACCAGCACCAAAGCATAGATGGAGCCGGAAAAGCCCAGGCTTCCGACAATAAAGCAGGCCCCTGCCCCCTGCAGCCAGCGCTCGCCGCCGCGGCCACGCAGAGCCAGGGCTACCCCGAACAGGGCCAGGGCATGGAAAAACTGGTACTGCACCGCGGTCTGAAAGCTCTCCAGCAAGCTGGCAGACACCCGTCCGGGCAGTCCGTGGGCGCCATAGGCACCAAGAATGGTCGCCAGCAGCGCAGAGGCGGCGGCGATCATGGCATAGAGTCGAGCCATGGGTTACTCCCTGTTAAGAAAGGTCTGACAGGCCCCGGCGGCCTGTTCAATAAGCTGTTGCTGGGTAAAGCCACTGCGCTTGGTGGGGACCAGGCTGTGATCGCCACTGTCGAGCCAGTGCAGCCCGACGGTCTCGGGCAGGGTATGGGCTGCCAGCTCGGCCTGGCTGCCAAAGTTGTCCCGGCTGCCCTGACAGATCAGCAGTGGCACCGGACACTGTTGCAGCGGCTGCCAACGCCAGCGCTCCGGCTCGGTTTTACCCACCGGGTGAAACGGGTAGCCAAAGGCCAGCACCGCCTGGGCATCGACCTGCTGGGCCACCAGGGCGGCAGCGCGGCTGCCCATGGACTTGCCTGCCAGCACCAGCTGGGCCTGGGGGTGGGCTATCTTAGCGGCCTCGGCCCAGCGTTGAAAGCATTCAACCAGTTTGGGCAGGCGATCCGGTGGTCGGCGCTTGTCCAGCGCCCGGGCCTGCACCATGTAATCGAACTCGAACCGCACCACCTGGGTCTGGTCATCCGCCAGGGCGCTGGCCATGGCCGCCATAAAGGGGTGGTCCATGCCCGCCCCGGCCCCGTGGGCCAGCAGGATCAGCCGTTGCGGTTGCTCGGCACCGTCGTGCCGGGCTAACTCAGGCCAGGCCATGCTACTCCACCCCCGGGATCAGATCGCTGTGGGCTTCCTCGGCGAAGCTCTGGATCAGCCAGTCGCGGAACGCCTGGATCTTGCCCAGATCTTCCTGGCTCTGGTGACACACCAGGTAGTAGGCGTTCTTATTGAGCAGCACCTTATCGAAGGGACACACCAGGCGGCCGGCTTCCACCTCGGGACGGGCCAGTACCGAGGAGCCCAGGGCGATCCCCTGGCCATGGATGGCGGCCTGCAGCACCAGCGATGAGTGGCTGAAGATCGGGCCGGTGTTGACGCTGGGCAGCACCTGCTCGTGCTGCTTGGCCCAGGCCTTCCAGTTGTGTCGGCTCATGTCGTGCAGCAGGGTGTGTTTACTCAGATCCTCGATGCTGCGCAGCGGCTTGGCGCCATTGAGCAATCGAGGGGAGCAGACCGGCACCAGGCATTCACTGCGCAGCTTATCGGCACGCAGCCCCGGCCAGTTGCCCCGGCCAAAGTAGATCGCCACGTCCACGTCTTCGGTTAAGGATCCCTCATCCTGGTCCACCGCCTTGATCCGCACATCGACCTCCGGGTGCAGCTCGGAGAACCGGGCCAGCTTGGGTACCAGGGATTGAATGGCAAAACTGGGGGTCATACTGACGGTGAGTGAGCCGGTGGCACTGCGCGCCAGCAGTCGTTCGGTGGCGTCCGCCAGCTGGGTGAACAGATCCTTGATATCGAGGAAATACCCTTGCCCTTCCTCGGTTAACAGCAAGGAGCGGTTGCGACGTCGGAACAGCTTCAGGCCCAGGTGTTCTTCCAGCGCCTTGATCTGATGACTGACCGCCGCCTGGGTCACAAACAGCTCCTCCGCCGCCCGGGTAAAACTGAGGTGACGGGCAGCGGCTTCAAACGCCTTGACCGCATTTAGGGGCGGTAAACGACGGGACATGATCCACCTCACACTATTAGAAAAACTAATAATGGATTGTACATTAACTCGTTTGTTGACAACACCCTGCATGGCTAAAGTTTGAGCCATCAAAAGCTTCCTTAACCAACGCATCTTGGAGTGTCATGATGTCTGCCATGCTGATTTTGTCCTCCGCCCTGGTTCTGCTGCCACTTAGCCCAGAGCCGGTCACTGTCGACAGCGCCAGCCTGCATCAGCAGGTCAACCAGGGTCTGCAGCAGGACCGTGAAGAGCTGTACCATTCATTCGAGTCGATGGAACTGGGCACCCCGCTGCTGCTGGCCCAGGAGCAGGACAGCGACGACAAAGAGTCTGCCGAGTAAGATCAAACAAGCCGCCCAATGGGCGGCTTGTTGCGTTTCGGCTCAGGCCCTGTCGGTCAGGGCATCCACCAGCTGGATATAGCGCGTCATGGCGTCGTCCTCCGACATGCCCCGCAGGTTCTCCCAGGCGGCGTACTTGGCCCCGGCCTTGAAATCAAAGAACCCGGGGCGGTCGCCCTGAACATCCCCCTCGGTGGCCTGCTTAAAGGCACCATAAAGGTTGAGCAGCTGCTCGTCGGTGGGTCGTGCGCTGAGCGCTTTCACCCGGGCTTGGGCCTGCTCAAAGGCCTGGGGCAGTGGTGTCGTCATCCTGACTCTCCTTTTTGAACACTACCCCGACCCTAACGGCCGCCGGAATTTTGCTCAACCCTGGCGGCCATAACCCGGATACCGATCGCGAAGATCAGTCAATCTGCAGGGTGGGCTGCGCCTTGATCAGGTCATCCAGTGCCTTCATCTGAGCCAGGAACGGCTCCAGCACCGCCAGCGGCAGCGCCGAGGGGCCATCGCACTTGGCTTGGTCCGGATTGGGGTGCGCCTCGAGGAACAGCCCGGCCAGGCCGGTGGCCAAGCCCGCTTTGGCCAGCTCCACGGTCTGGTGACGACGGCCACCGGAGGCCGCCCCCAGCGGATCGCGACACTGCAGCGCGTGGGTGACGTCGAAGATCACCGGCATGCCGCCACTGCACTCCTTCATGGTGCGGAAGCCGAGCATATCCACCACCAGGTTGTCGTAGCCAAAGTTGGCGCCGCGCTCACAGAGGATCACCTCCTCCTTGCCACACTCACGGAACTTCTCAACGATGTTCTTCATCTGGCCGGGGCTGAGGAACTGCGGCTTCTTAACGTTAACCACCGCATCGGTCTTGGCCATGTCGGCCACTAGATCAGTCTGTCGGGCCAGGAAGGCGGGCAGCTGGATCACATCCACCACCTCGGACACCGGCTTGGCCTGACCCACCTCGTGCACGTCGGTGATCAGCGGCACCTTGAAGGTCTGCTTGATCTCCTCGAAGATGCGCAGGCCCTCCTCCAGGCCGGGGCCACGGTAGGAGTGGATGGAGCTGCGGTTGGCCTTGTCAAAGGAGGCCTTGAACACATAGGGGATCCCCAGCTTCTCGGTGACCTGGACATAGTGTTCGGCGATCTGCATCGCCAGGTCCCGGGACTCCAGCACGTTCATGCCGCCAAACAGCACGAAGGGCTTGTCGTTGGCCACGTCGCATTGACCGACCTTGATGGTGACTGCGTTCATCCTTTCCTCATCTGGGTTGTGTAACCGGAAAGTGGGCATCATAGCCGATGGGCACGGGGGATCTACCCCCTACCCCGGCTTTTGCCCACAGCGGCAGAAAAAAACCGGAGCCAGGCTCCGGTTTTTGTTCAGAAAGACAAGTACTAACCCAGTAACAGCGGCGTCTTGGTCTGGGCCAGCACAAACATGTAGTAGACCCAGCCCAGCGAGCCGAGGAAGGCAAACACCCGGAACAGGGTGCCGCGCTGCGCCTTGAAGGTGATCACCCCAAGGATGATGTAGGCCACCAGGGCCAGCATCTTCTCGGTCAGCCAGGGGTCTCGGATCGGGTTCCAGCCGGTGGCCATGATCAGCGCCACCCCGGACAGCAGCAGCAGGGTATCGATGACGTGGGGCAGCACCTTGGCCCATTTGCGCTGCAGCACACCGGACTGCAGCATCAGCAGCACAAAGCGCAGGATGAACAGGCCGACGCTTGCGCCGATCAGTGTCAGATGGATGTGTTTCAGGGCGACGTAAGGCATGAGAGGTCCTTTCTCTATCAGATTGAGGCTATCTTAGCGGGGTGCCCGCCCGATTGTATAGCGATCCCGCCGACCCAGGTCCTGACCGGTGCTGACCTGCACCAGTCCCGCCTCGGCAAAGATCCCCCGCACCGCCTCGCCCTGGTCATGGCCATGCTCCACCATCAACACCCCGCCGGGATGGAGGTGGGTCTGGGCCTGCTGGGCCAGGTGACGGATGTCCGCCAGCCCCTGCTGGGGCGCGATCAGCGCACTGCGCGGCTCGAACCGCACGTCCCCCTGGTCCAGGTGGTGATCCACAGGATCGATGTAAGGGGGGTTGGAGACCACCAGGTCAAAGCGCTGGCCCTGCAGCGGCTGATACCAGCTGCCCTGGTGCACCGGCACATCCAGGCCGTGGCGCTGGGCGTTGCGCCGGGCCAGGGCGGCGGCCTCGGCACTGTACTCCACCGCACACACCTGCCACTGCGGGCGTTCACTGGCCAAGGCCAGGGCGATGGCGCCGGTGCCGGTACCCAGGTCAACCACCCGGGCCGACTGCGGCAACGGCAGCGCCAGCGCCGCCTCCACCAGTGACTCGGTGTCCGGCCGCGGGATCAGGGTACTGGCGTTGGTCTCCAGGGTCAGGGTCCAGAACTCGCGGTGGCCGGTGATGTGGGCCACCGGCTCGCCGTCAAAGCGGCGCTGCAGATCCTCAGCCAGCTGCGCCTGCAGCGCTTCGCTGAGCTGCTGATCCGGCCAGGTAAACAGGAAGCTGCGGGGCTTGTCTAAGCGGCTCAGCAACAGCACCTCGGCGTCGATACCGGGGCTGTCCGGATCGCTCTGGCTGCCCGCCTCCGCCAGTTTGGCACTGGCTAGGCGCAGCCACTGGTCAATGCGCATCTCAGTCTTCCGCCAGCGCCGCCAGTTGATCGGCCTGGTGCTCCTGCAGGATCGGCTCCATCAGGGCATTGAGATCCCCCTCCATCACCTCGGCCAGGCGGTAGAGGGTCAGGTTGATACGGTGATCGGAGACCCGGCCCTGGGGGTAGTTGTAGGTGCGGATCCGCTCGGAGCGGTCACCGGAGGCCACCAGCGAGCGACGGGTGTCGGTCTCCTCGGCCTTGCGCTTCTCATCTTCAGCCTGCTGCAGCCGTGCGCCCAGCACCGCCATCGCCTTGGCCCGGTTCTTGTGCTGGGAACGGTCGTCCTGGCACTCCACCACGGTACCGGTGGGGATGTGGGTTATGCGGATGGCGGAATCGGTCTTGTTAACGTGCTGACCACCGGCACCGGAGGCGCGGAAGGTGTCGACCTTGAGATCCGCCGGGTTGATGGTGATCGCTTCCGCTTCCGGGATCTCCGGCATCACCACCACGGTGCAGGCGGAGGTGTGGATACGACCCTGGGATTCGGTGGCCGGTACCCGCTGAACCCGGTGACCACCGGATTCGAACTTCATCTTGCCGTAAACGGCGTCGCCGGAGATCTTGGCGATCACCTCTTTGTAGCCACCGTGATCGCCCTCGTTGGCGGACATCATCTCCACCTTCCAGCCCACGGTTTCGGCGAAACGGCTGTACATCCGCATCAGATCACCGGCAAAGATGGCGGCCTCGTCACCGCCGGCACCGGCACGGATCTCAACAAAGCAGTTGTTGTCGTCCTTGGGATCCCGGGGCAGCAGCAGGATCTGCAGCTCGCCCTCGAGTCGCTCGCAGTTGGCCTTGGCCTCGGCGAGCTCTTCGGCGGCCATCTCAGCCATGTCCGGATCGCTGAGCATCTCCTGGGCGGTCTCGATGTCTTCCTGGCCCTGCTGGTAGTCCTGGAACGCCTTAACCACGTCCTCAAGCTGGGCATATTCCTTGTTCAGGTTGCGAAAGCGGTCCTGATCGGCAATCACGTCGGGCTCACTCATCAGCGCCTGAACCTCTTCATAGCGCTCGACCAGGCCTTCCAATTTTGCGTAAACGGAGGGTTTCATTGTCTACCTTGATAATGCAAAACGGCCCGTTTAAACGGGCCGTTGTCGTAAAGTTTGCGGTGCGTCTGGGTTAATTGTCGTTGATACCCAGTGCCGATCGCAAGAGCTCAAGGCTATCGAGGTCACCACTGCGGGCGGCCTTGGACAACGCCTGGGTCGGCGAGTGGATCAGTTTGTTGGTCAACTTGTTGGCCAACTCATTGACCACCGCTGAGGCCTCGTCGCCCCGCTCCAGTCGCTCTACCGCCCGCTGTAAGGCCTCAACCTTGAGCTGTTCGCTCTGGCTGCGGTAGGCACGAATGGTGGCGACCGAATCGAGGCCACGCAGCCAGTTGAGGAACTCCACCGATTGCTCCTGGGCAATCAGCTCCGCCTGCTCCGCCGCTTCCAGGCGTGAAGCCATGTTTTTCTCAACGATGCCCTGCAGATCATCGACGGTGTAGAGGTAGGCATTCTCCAGATCCCCCACCTCGGACTCGATATCCCGGGGCACCGCGATGTCCACCAGCAGCATCGCCTGCTGGCGGCGCTGCTTCAGCGCGTTCTCCACCATCCCCTTACCGAGGATCGGCAGCGGTGATGCGGTGGAAGAGATCACGATGTCACACTCGTGCAGGTGCTCCGGGATCTGCGGCAGGGTCACGGCGGTGGCGCCAAACTCGGCGGCCATCCCCTCGGCCCGGGCCAGGGTCCGGTTGGCGACGATGATGTCCGTTACGCCGCGCTCGGTGAGGTGACGAGCCACCAGCTCGACGGTCTCACCGGCCCCCACCAGCATCACCTTGGACTTGGACAGGTCATCAAAGATGTGTTTGGCCAGGTTTACCGCGGCGAAGGCGACAGATACGGCAGAGGTGCCGATCTCGGTCTCGGTGCGGATCTGCTTGGCCACTTTGAAGGTGTGCTGGAACAGACGGTCCAGGGTGTGGGCAATGGTGCCGGTATCCCGGGCATCGAAGAAGGCTTTCTTGATCTGGCCGAGGATCTGGGGTTCACCCAGGACCAAGGAGTCCAAACCGGAGGAGACGCGCAGCAGGTGCTGCACCGCCTTTTGGCCGGTGTGGAGGTAGATGGAACGCCGCAGCTCCGCTTCATCGAGGTTGTGAAACTGACTGAGCCACTGGACCAGTGCTTCACTTTCCACCTGATTGGTGTACAACTCGGTACGGTTACAGGTAGAGACGATCACCGCCTCACCAGTGCGGGTTTGTGCCGCCAAGCTTTTTAGGGCATCGGCGAGAATGTCCGGCCCGAAGGCGACTTTTTCTCGCAGCGATACGCTGGCGGTCTTGTGATTGATCCCAATTGCAACTAACGTCATGGCTTAAATTAGCTTATTCGCCCCGTTTCTTTTCAATCCTTTGGCGCAGGGCAATTCTATGCACAAAGTGTGTCACGGGGAAACACAATCTCGGACACACGGGCAGCATTCCCTTCATGATTGCGGAGCAGCGCACAAAGTTGGATAAAAATGTTTAACCATCCGTTCAAACTCACCCTCTCCTTGTTACTCCTGACATTGCTGGCTGGTTGTGCCAGCTATCAGGCAGCGGATGCCGACGACCCGCTGGCGCAGACCCCCAACTGGCACCTGCGCGGCAAGCTGGGGATCATCACCCCGGAGGAGCGGGTCTCCGCCAGCCTGCACTGGCGCCACCTGGGGCGCACCGGCCAGGACGATCTGCGCCTGACCGGCCCGTTCGGCCAGACCCTGCTGGCACTCAATGCCCGCCCGGGCTTCGCCGAGGTGGAGCTGGATGGTCGTCGCCACCAGGGCGACAGCCCGGAGCAACTGATCCAGCGCCTGACCGGCTGGCAGTTGCCGCTGTCGCAGCTGAGCCGTTACCTGCTGGGGGATACCGCCAGCAATCCCACCACCAGCTACGACGAGCAGGGCCATCCTGTACGGCTCGACCTGGTCCACCCCGGCACCGGAGAGCAGTGGCAGCTGACCTACAACGGCTGGCAACAACTGTCTCAGCATCGCCTGCCGCGCGAGTTGGAGTTGCGCCAGGGCCCGCAACGAATAAAATTGGCCATCTCTCACTGGCAACCCGAGTTGTAACCTTCGATGACCCAAGCCCCCTGGTGGCCCGCCCCCGCCAAGCTCAATCTCTGCCTGCACATCAATGGCCGCCGTGAAGACGGCTATCACGAACTGCAGACCCTGTTCCAATTCCTGGATTGGGGCGACCGACTGCGTTTCACCCCGCGGGATGACGGCCTGGTTACCCTCAGCCCGGCGCTGCCCGGCGTGGCGGACGAGGACAACCTAGTGGTGCGTGCCGCCCGGCTGCTGCAACAGGCCAGTGGCACCACCCTGGGTGCCGACATTGAGCTGGATAAGCAACTGCCCATGGGCGGTGGCATCGGTGGCGGCTCCTCCGATGCGGCCACCACCCTGGTGGTGCTCAACCACCTTTGGCAAACCGGCCTGGACGAGGACGCCCTGGCCGAGCTTGGCTTGAGCCTGGGCGCGGACGTGCCGGTGTTTGTCCGAGGTCGCGCTGCCATGGCGGATGGCGTCGGTGAAGCCCTGCGTCCGGTGGAGATCGCCGAGCCCTGGTACCTGTTGCTGGTGCCCGAGGTGGAGGTCAGCACCGCCGAGGTGTTTGGTCACCCGCAGCTGACCCGGGACACACCTAAGATCCCAGGGCTGGAAAGCCAGCCCCAGCGCTGGCAAAACGACTGCCAGGCAGTGGTTTGCCAAGCCTATCCTCAAGTTGCAAAGGCTTTAAGCTGGTTGCTAGAATATGCGCCGTCAAAAATGACCGGCACCGGCAGCTGCGTGTTTGGCGAATTTGCCAACCGGGCTGATGCCGAAGCCGCAAGGGCGGGATTGCCCGAAGGGTGGGTGGGCCAAGTGACCCAAGGCCGCAACCAGTCACCCCTTCTGGCCATGCTCGGCCAATAATAAATCAGCCGGCGACGCCTTCGGGTTCACGCCGGCCTGTGTTTGTCCCGTCCGAGGACGGACAATTGTCCCGCTTTACAGCGGACAACAGATAGAACTGTGCCAACATAACAACTGGTTCTTCGCCGGTTTGGTCTGGGCAGGGTCCCGGCCAAACCAAAGCAAACAAGCCTGAGGTTCATCCCGTGCCCGACATTAAGCTGTTTACCGGTAATGCCAACCCGGAACTGGCAAAACTGATTGCCCAACGCCTTTACTCCGCCCTTGGCAGCGCCGAAGTTGGCCGTTTCTCTGACGGTGAGATCAGCGTTCAAATCAACGAAAACGTGCGTGGTTCTGACGTCTTCATCATCCAGTCCACCTGTGCCCCCACCAACGACAACCTGATGGAGCTGGTGGTGATGGTGGATGCCCTGCGTCGCGCCTCTGCCGGTCGTATCACTGCGGTGATCCCCTACTTCGGCTACGCCCGTCAGGACCGTCGTGTCCGCTCCGCCCGGGTGCCGATCACCGCCAAGGTAGTGGCTGACTTCTTGTCCAGCGTAGGCGTTGACCGGGTACTGACCTGCGACCTGCACGCTGAGCAGATCCAGGGCTTCTTCGATGTGCCGGTAGACAACGTGTTCGGCAGCCCGGTGCTGCTGGAAGACATGCAGCGTCGTGATCTGGACAACCCGGTGGTGGTTTCCCCGGACATCGGTGGTGTGGTTCGTGCCCGTGCCGTGGCCAAGCTGCTGGACGACAGCGACCTGGCGATCATCGATAAGCGTCGCCCCCGCGCCAACGTCTCCCAGGTGATGCACATCATCGGTGACGTCAAGGACCGTGACTGCATCATCGTTGATGACATGATCGACACCGGCGGCACCCTGTGCAAGGCGGCAGAAGCGCTGAAAGAGCACGGCGCCCGTCGCGTGTTTGCCTACGCTACCCACCCGATCTTCTCCGGCAACGCGCCGAAGAACATCAGCGAGTCCGTCATCGACGAGGTGATCGTCACCGACACCGTGCCGCTGTCTGACGCGATGAAGGCCACCGGCAAGGTGACCCAGCTGACCATGTCCGGTGTGATGGCCGAAGCGATCCGCCGGGTCAGCAACGAAGAATCTATCTCGGCGATGTTCGAGCACTAAGCTGCCCGACGCTGAGAACAACGCCCCGTTTGCCGACGGGGCGTTTTTTTTGCGCCTTGATCCAGACTGAGGCGAATTTGAGCCAATCGGCGTCAAAGTGGTAAACTGTCGCGCCTTTGTCTACAAGGAAGAGGTCCGTTTCTGGTCGCGGAGACGGCAACCACACCAACAAAAGGAGTTACAACCATGTCAGATTTCGAGTTTGACGCTGAGATCCGTACCGATCTAGGCACCGGAGCGAGCCGCCGGTTGCGTCGGGAAGGGCTGGTGCCCGCGGTGTTGTACGGTGGAGACAAGGAGCCAGTGTCACTGACGTTGGCCCACAACAAGATCAACAAGGCACAGGAGAACGAGGCGTTTTACAGCCACGTGCTGACCTTGAACATCAACGGCCAGGCGGAAGAGGCGATCGTGAAGGCGATCCAGCGTCACCCCTACAAGCCCAAGCTGATGCACCTGGACTTCCAGCGAGTGGTCCGTGGCACCGCCATGACCGCCACCGTGCCGCTGCACTTCGTCAACGAAGAGGACAGCGCCGGGGCTCGCGCCGGTGGCACCGTGATGCACCTGCTTAACGAGGTGGAAGTCCGTTGTCTGCCGCGTCATCTGCCGGAGTTCATTGAGGTGGATATCCTCAGCCTGGACACCGGTCATAGCCTGCACCTCAGCGATATCCAGATGCCCGAAGGGGTCGAACTGGTGGCACTGAGCAAGGGCGACGACAGCCAGGATCTGTCCGTAGTCACCATCAAGCCGCCTAAGGGCGCCAGTGACGACGAGGCCGAAGACGGCGAAACCCCAGAGCAACCAACAGAAGAGTAACGGTGAGCAGTAACATCCGTTTAATCGTGGGCCTGGCAAACCCAGGCCCCGAATACGCCCAAACCCGCCACAATGCCGGCGAGTGGCTGGTTAACGAACTGGCCCGACAACACAACGTCAGCCTCAAGACCGAGAGCAAGTTCTTTGGTAAGACCGGTCGGATCCAGGCCCCGGGCATGGACCTGCGACTGTTGATCCCCACCACCTTTATGAACCTCTCTGGCAAGGCGATCGGTGCCATGGCCAACTTCTACGGCATCGCGCCGGAGGAGATCTTGGTGGTGCACGACGAGATGGACCTGCCCCCCGGGGTGGCTCGCTTCAAGCAAGGGGGTGGCCATGGCGGCCACAACGGCTTGAAGGACACCATTGCCCGACTGGGCAACAACAAGAATTTTTACCGGCTGCGCGTCGGCATCGGCCATCCGGGCGATCGCAACCGCGTGACCGGCTATGTGCTGGGCAAGGCCCCGGCCAATGAACAGCGCGCCATGGACGAGGCGATCGACGAGGCGTGCCGCTGCATGGATCTGCTACTCAAAGAGGGCATGACCAAGGCACAGAACCGCCTCCATACTTTTTCGGCCCAACCGGCCTAACAGACGATCAAGAAAGGTTAACACTACCATGGGTTTTAAATGTGGCATCGTGGGTCTGCCCAACGTCGGCAAATCCACCCTGTTCAATGCACTGACCAAGGCCGGCATCGAAGCCGCCAACTTCCCGTTTTGCACCATCGAGCCGAACACCGGCGTGGTACCGGTGCCGGATCATCGCCTCAATGCGCTGGCCGAGATCGTCAACCCGCAGCGCGTGCTGCCCACCACCATGGAATTCGTCGACATCGCCGGCCTGGTGAAGGGTGCCTCCACCGGGGAAGGCCTGGGTAACAAGTTCCTGGCCAACATCCGTGAGACCGACGCCATCGGTCACGTGGTGCGCTGCTTCGAGAACGACAACATCGTTCACGTCGCCGGCGGGGTAAACCCGGCCGAGGACATCGAGGTGATCAACACCGAGCTGGCCCTGGCGGATCTGGACGCCGTCGAGAAGGCGCTGCTGCGCCTGGCCAAGCGTGCCAAGGGCGGTGACAAGGACGCCAAGGCGGAGATCCTGGTGCTGGAGAAGATCCTGCCGACCCTGGAAGCCGGCGGCATGGCCCGCTCTGTTGAGCTGGATAAGGATGAGAAAGCCCGCATCCAGTACATGGGCCTGCTGACCCTCAAGCCGACCATGTACATCGCCAACGTCAATGACGACGGCTTCGAGGACAACCCCTACCTGGACCAGGTACGGGCCATCGCCGCCGAAGAGAACGCCGTGGTGGTGCCGGTGTGTGCCGAGATCGAATCCGAGATCGCCGAGCTGGAAGCTGAAGAGCGCGACGAGTTCATGGCCGATCTGGGCATCGACGAGCCGGGGCTGAACCGGGTGATCCGCTCCGGTTACGAGCTGCTCAACCTGCAGACCTACTTCACCGCCGGGGTGAAGGAAGTGCGCGCCTGGACCGTCCCGGTGGGTGCCACCGGCCCGCAGGCCGCCGGTAAGATCCACACCGACTTCGAGCGTGGCTACATCCGCGCCGAGGTGATCGGCTACGACGACTACATCGAGCTGGGTGGCGAGAACGCTGCCAAGGAAGCCGGCAAGAAGCGCTCTGAAGGCAAGGACTACGTGGTTAAAGACGGCGACGTCATCCACTTCCTGTTCAACGTGTGAGCCACCCCGCTTAACAAAAAGCCCGACATCTCGTCGGGCTTTTTTTTGTGCGCTGATCTGGCATAGTCAGCCAGGACTGATTATCCGACTGGAAAGTACATGATGAATAAAGGATTTTTGGCTGCTGCCCTGGCCACTGTGGTGGCTATCCCGGCCGCAAGCTGGTACACGGGCCAGCAATATCAGAAGATCGTCGAACAGCAGATGGCGCTGGCTTCTGAGATGCCCAACGTCGAGGTGACGCTAGAGGTGATGGACGATTCCCTGTTTGGCCGCACAGAGCGCTACCTGTACCTGATGGACGATCCCAGCCTGGAGATAGCGCTGGAGTTTGCCGCCACCCAGACCCTGAGCTTCTGGCCGCTTTTTTTGCGCGGCGAGGTGGCGCTGGACTTTGAGCATGGCACCCTGGCGGAGTTTGCCCAGCAGCTGGAGACGCTGCCCCAGATGCGGGGTGGCTGGAGCGCCTTTATCCCTGGCGGCAAGGCCAAGGTCGACCTGCAGCTGGATGCCATGGCGCTCACCCTGCCAGACGGCGAGGCCCACCTGGCACTCTCCCCCATCCATTACCGGGGAGACTTTGCCCTGGACCTGTCGACCAGTTACGGCGAACTGAGCCTGGCCAGCCTGACTTTCCGCGTGCCAGATAACGACGGTGAACTGCTGATCACCGATCTGCACTTTTCCGGTGATGCAGTGATGACCGACGGCATCGCTGAGATGCAAAGCATGGCGTTCCAGCTCGGTGAGTTTCGCTTTGATGATGGTCACGACGTCTCTTTGGTGATGACCGCACTGACCATGAGCGGGGAAACCCAGGAGCAGGAGAGCACACTGGATTTGGTCAGCCTGTGGTCAGTGCAGGAGCTGCAGTTTGCCTCTGCGCTTGATGGCAGCAAGACGGGGCTGAGCAATCTGCGCTTTGATACCGTGTTCAAGGGCCTCGACAAGGCGGCCTATCGCCGCCTCCAGCAGTTGGAGCAGTCCGACCCTATCCAGATGGAGCATGAACTGATAGAGGCCCTGGACGCGCTGTTAGCGGCAGGGATCCAATGGCAGCTTAGCGACGTCAGCGCCGATCTGGACGTTATGATGCCGGGCCAGACCCTTAAGGGGCAGTTCCAGACCCAGGGCCAACTGAGCATGGCCCCCACCAGCATTCAGCAACTGATTGGCCCGATGGCGATCGCCCAGTTCAGCGCCCAGCTCGACATCAACTTCTCAGAGAGCCTGTTTGCCCAGCACCCGCTGGCGCCGGTGCTGGAGCAGCTGACGGAAACCGGCATGTTCACCCTGGAGCAGGAGCGTTTCCGCACCGAGTTGCAATTCGAGCAGGGGATGATCCAACTCAATGGCCAACCGCTGCCGATGTAAGCCAGTGAACCAGGCACAAAAAAGCCGGCCCTGGGGCCGGCTTTTTCATCTAACTGAGGCTTAGCGCTTGCCGGGCATGCCCAACTCCGCCAGCTTGAGGCTGGCACGCTCCACCATCGCCTCGGCACCACGGCCCAGTCGCTTGGCCAAGTTCTTCTTCTCCACGTACTGCAGCTGCAGCACCTGGCGCTCCTTGGCCGCCACCATCAGGTAGTCGTCAGAGGTCTGCAGCTTGTCCACCAGCCCCAGCTCCAGCGCCTGCTGGCCGAACCAGTGCTCACCGGTGGCCACCTTGGCCAGGTCCAGCGACGGCCGGTAGTTGGCGACAAAGCCTTTGAACAGCTCGTGGGTCTTCTCCAGCTCCTCACGGAACTTCTCCCGGGCCTCGTCGGTGTTCTCACCAAACACCGTCAGGGTGCGCTTAAACTCACCGGCGGTGTGCTGCTCAAACTCGATGTCGTTTTTCTTCAGCACCTTGCTGAAGTTGGGCAGCTGGGCAATCACGCCGATGGAGCCGACGATGGCAAAGGGAGCGGCGATCACCTGGTTGGCCACGCAGGCCATCATGTAGCCGCCACTGGCAGCCACCTTGTCCACTGCAATAGTCAGCGGGATCTCGGCCTGACGGATGCGGTCAAGCTGGGAGGACGCCAGGCCATAGGCGTGCACCATGCCGCCGCCACTCTCAACCCGCACCAGCACCTCGTCCTGGGCATTGGCCACGGTCAACAGGGCGCTGATCTCTTCACGCAGGTTGCTGACCTCGGCGGCGTCGATGCCGGCCTTAAAGTCGATGACAAACAGCCGGCCATCGCGCTCACTGCTGTCCTTCTGCGCCTTCTGCTTGGCCTTCTCTTCCGCCTTGAGGGCCTTGCCCTTGGCCTTGAGCTGGGCCTCGCTGAGCAGCTCATGATCCAGCTGCTGCTCGTAGTGATGAAGCTTGTCGCTGAGATCGTGGATCTTCAGGCTGCCCTTCTGGCTCTTGCCACTGCGATTGGCTATCGCCGCGGCTACCAGAATGGCTACCACCGCCAACACCAGGGTGATCGCCTTGGCCAGGAACAGGCCGTATTCGTATAAGAACTCCAAGATCTTCTCCAATCTAGAAAAACTGACCTTAGTGTATCGGATCAAAAAGGCCCGGCAACCGCCGGGCCTTGAAAACTACGAGCCAATGAGTGGATTACTGCTCGCAGGCACCGCCCTGGATCAGGCAGCCATTGCCGATGCTGATCTTACGACCGTCGGTGAGGGCGAAATCCGCCGCCTGCACCTGCATCTCTTCGGTGGCGATGTCGGGGCTAATCAGCGAGCTGTGGGCACCCAGGCGGAAGCGCACTGCGCCACTGACGGTACCAGCAGAGTCGCTGACGGTCTCAGTGACGGCCTGCAGACCCAGGGCGCTGATCAACGGCTCGGTGCCGGACAGCGGGAAGCCCGGTACGGTGTTAGGCAGCACCAGATCCGGCGGATTGTCACCGCCCTCCTCCAGGTTACCCACCACCTCAATCAGGTGAACCGGTACGTTGCTGCCCGCCAAGATGGCGGCATGGTTGATGGGGTCCATGGAGTCCACTGCGGTCTGCACCGCGAAGGCGAACGGCGGTAGCACCTCAGTCTGGACCTGGGCCACCACGGCTTCACACTCGGGGCTCTCAACAATACCACCGGTCATCGGATCGATGCAGTCCGGTGCCAGCTCACCCACCAGGGTGGTGATCAGGATGGGGCCGAAGGTGGCGGAGCCTGCAAAGGAGCCGGCCAGGCCACCCGCCGGGGCCACCAGCGAAGCGGCGGTGAGGCGGTAAGGGTTGGCCTCGCCCAACAGGCCATCCAGCAGGCCGGCATAGGCCGCAGCGCTGGTACCGACGATGCCGCCCAGGCTCAGGCCCTGCATGGAGACACGGGTCGCGTCCACGGTGGGCATCATCCCCATGCTTGCCTCAAACGCCGCCCAGGTGCCAACAGACAAACGCAGGGCCAAGTTATCGGCAATGGCCTGGCGGAAGTTATCCCGTACGGTCAGGCTGCTGGCGATGTTGACGAAGGCCAGCGGGTTACCGTTGACGTAGCGCGGGTCGCCCAACAGCTCACCGACACTGGGATCGGTAGCGGAGACATCGAAGATCATATCGCCATTGAGGTCCACCGAGCGCTCGCCGTGCAGCGGCATATCGATGGAGATGGTAGCGATGCCCTTAACCGCGTACACCCCGGCGTAGGCCAGATTGAGCTCCTTGACGCCCCCCAGGCCGTGCATGGTGACGCTGATGGGCCAACCGGCCGCCGGCGGGGTATAGGGTGCGCCCTGGCTGGCGTAGAAGGCGATCAGCTTCTCCGCGTTGGGCACCGTCACCTGTACCGGCACGGTCAGCTTGTGCGGCACAGCCCCTGGCATCTCACCCTCTGCCAGGTTCTGGAACGGGTTGGGCAGCGGGTTAAAGCGGGTCAGGTGTTTTTGCGGATCCACCGGGCTGCCATCGGCCAGGAAAAACTGGGCACCCACCAGCAGACTGGGATCCATCAACGCAGCACCGGGGTCGATACCCTGGGCCGCTGCCTGGGTAGCGTATTCTTCCTGGCTGAGTACACCAGCCTCCAGCAGCTGCAGCACTGCCACTGGGCTGTCACCCAAGGCACCAAAGCGTCCATTGATGTCGACACCGGCCTCACCCACGGTGGGCAGCATCTGGTAATAGGGCAGTGCCAGTTGACCAACGTAGACGTCCGCCATGTCAGCGAAGACGTAAGCCAAGCCATCTTCCGGGGTCAGCCCCAACAATTGAGCTGCCGTCTGGTTGATGGGGGTTGGCGGCATCAGCCAATCCGGGGTAAAGAAGGGCGATACCGGAACGGTGGGGCCGGCAGGGTTAAAGCCATCGGCCATCAACTGGGCCACGGTGGTGACCACGTCCGGCACCGACTGGGTGGTGAAGACACCACTGTAGGTGATGCCCGCCTTGTCCACCGAGTGGGCGCTGGCCAGCTGGTTTTCGTAGTTGTTGGTCAGTCGTTGCAGCAACAGCTGGGACGGGGTCACCAGGGGATCGGTGTTGATGTCCAGCTTGAGCAGCTCGTAGGTGGTGGAGGCGGCGATGGCATCGCCGTTGCTGTCCATCAGCTGCGAGGTGGTGATCACCGCGTAGCTGGTCACCGGCGGCAGTGGCTTAAGCGGCACCAGGTTGATGCTATTACCGCTGGCCTGGGTGATGAAGTCCTCGCCCCACATCAGCTCCTCGCCCACCTTACAGATGGAGAGGGACTCACTGTCCATGCACTCCGGATCCGGCGACAACGGGCCACCGAGCACTACCTCGAACATCCGTACCGAACCGGCGGCGGAGGCGGAGGCGGGATCCACCATCACCCCGTCACTGCCGGGCACCACATCGATGCTCATCGGCATGATGGTGGACCAGCCGTCCAGGGCGCCCAGGGCAATCTGGGGATCGGTGTAATCCATGCTTTCAGCTTCACCCGGGATCTCCAGGGTGCCATCCAGCGTGCCGGAGAACAGCAGATCATTGGGCAGCGGCAGCACGCCAGCGCCGGGATCGAAGGCGATGCGCGATAGCGGCGTGGGTGTCCCAGTATCGTTGATGATGTCTTGGTGGCTGTCGCCACTGCAGGCCGTCAGGCCAAAAATGGAGGCAATTGCTGCACTTAACAACAAGTGTTTCATCTTCTCTCCCCAGTCCTTTGCTTTTATTTTGTCTTCCAGTCCGAACTTGGTCACAATACCGGGTCGTATCGTGACAAAACCGCCTGTCGGATAGGCTCTTCCTTATGGGAAAGTAACGCAGATCCGTATGCTTAGCTACAGTTTTGCAACAATATCCCCAGCCATAAGTCCGGATTTTTCACTCGAGCGTTTAAAACATCGGACTGAATGGGGTTTTGGCGATACAGATCAATCAGTTAGATCTTGAACAGGAAGTTGTGATGTTGGAATACCAGGTTCAGGCCAATGCTCTGAAAAACAAAGTGATTCTAGTTACCGGCGCCGGCAGCGGCATCGGCCGGGAAGCGGCACTGCAGTACGCCCAGGCGGGTGCCTCGGTCATCCTGCTAGGCCGAACCACCAACAAGCTGGAGCAGGTCTACGATGCCATCGTGGCGGCGGGGGGGCCGGAACCGGCCATCGTACCGCTGGATATGGAAGGCGCCAGTGAGCAGAACTACCAGGACCTGGCCGCCACCATCGAGGAGCAGTTTGGTCATCTGGATGGGGTGCTGTTCAACGCCTCGGTGCTGGGCGCCCTCACCCCCTTTGATCAGATGGAGCTGGAGATGTTCCAGCAGGTGATGCAGGTCAATGTCACCGCCCAGTTCCTGCTGACCAAGGCCCTGTTGCCGGTGCTGCGTAAGGCCCCCCAAGGCTCCATCGTCTACACCTCCTCCGGGGTCGGCCGCCAGGGTCGGGCCTTCTGGGGTGTCTACGCCATCTCCAAGTTCGCCACCGAAGGGATGATGCAAACCCTGGCGGATGAGCTGGCAGGCAGCAACGTGCGCGCCAACTGCATCAACCCCGGCGCCACCCGCACCAAGATGCGCGCTACCGCCTTCCCGGCGGAGGACCCGCAGACCCTGCGTACCGCCGAAGATCTGATGCCGCTCTACCTCTACCTGATGAGCGACGACAGTGCCGAGGTCAACGGCCAGAGCCTGGATGCCCAGCCGGACCGTATCCCTGGTGCCAGCGTATCGCGCTAAACTCCAGGTGCTCGATGCTAGGTGCTAGGTGCTAGGTGCTAGGTGCTAGATGCTAGGTGCTAGGTGCTAGGTGCTAGGTGCTAGGTGCTATGTTTAAAAGCAAGTAGCTGGTTGAGCACCAACAAAAAAGCCCCGCAGTTGCGGGGCTTTTTGCTGTCGAGCCTTACTTGGCACGCTTGCCCGGCGTACGGGCGCGGTGGCGATGCACGGCGCGACGGATCTTGTTGGTCTTGATCGACTTGTGGCGACGGGCGCCGGCCTTGTCCTGAGCGATCAGCGAGCGGGTCTCCGGATCCATCTGCACCAGCTGACGCAGGTAGTTGACCTGGTCCAGCGGCAGCTCCATCCAGCCGCCCCGCGGCAAGCCCTTGGGCAGCTCAATAGCGCCATAGCGGATCCGCATCAGGCGGCTGACCTGCACCTCCTGGCTCTCCCACATGCGGCGCACCTCGCGGTTACGACCCTCGCTGAGCACACCGTGGTACCAGGTGTTGATCCCTTCGCCACCGGCGCGGCCCAGGCGCTTGAACTGGGCCATGCCATCCTCCAGCTCCACCCCTTGGCGCAGACGGTTGAGCATGGCGTCATCCACCTCGCCGAAGACACGGATGGCGTACTCCCGCTCCACCTCGTGGGAGGGGTGCATCAGCCGGTTGGCCAGTTCACCATCGGTGGTGAACAGCAGCAGACCGGAGGTGTTGATGTCCAGTCGGCCCACCGCCACCCAGCGGCTGTCTTTCAGCTTGGGCAGACGCTGGAACACCGTCGGACGCCCCTGGGGATCGGTACGGGAGCACAGCTCCCCCTCGGGCTTGTAGTAAGCCAATACCCGGCAGACCACGTCCTCTTCGGACTTCAAGGAGACCACGTGGCCATCGATGCGGACCTTGTGCTCGGCACTGCCTTCGATCCGATCGCCCAGCTTGGCCACCTGGCCATCGATGCTGATCCGGCCTGCGGCGATCATGGCCTCCATCTCACGACGGGAGCCATGGCCTGCTCGAGCCAATACTTTCTGTAGTTTTTCGCTCATTAATCTCTTCTTTAGTGGGTCTGGGAGGGTTCGGCGGCCGTGGCCCCATCCAACAGGGTGGTCAGGGCCTGCTCGTCCTCAAGGCTAGGCAGGTCTGCCAAGCTGTCCAGACAAAAGTATTGCAAAAATTCGTCGGTCGTCGCGTACAACGCCGGTCGGCCGGGCACTTCTTTGTGGCCGATAATGGCGATCCAGCCCCGATCGCTGAGGGTGCGCATGATGTTGGCACTGACCGACACCCCGCGTACCTTCTCGATCTCGCCCCGGGTCACCGGCTGACGGTAGGCGATCAGCGCCAGGGTCTCCAGCAGTGCGCGGGAGTAGCGCGGTGCCCGCTCCTGCCACAGCGCCCCGAGGAAGGGGCTGAGCTCCGGGTGACTCTGGAAACGGTAGCCGCCGGCCACCTTGACCAGCTGGATGCCGCGGGGGCGGTAGTCCAGCTCCAGCTCATCCAGCACCTCGTTGATGCGGCCGGTGGAGACGGCAAACTCCGCCAGCACCGTTTGCTTGAGGCCACGGGCGCTCATCGGCCCATCGGCCACGAACAGCGCCGCCTCGATCAGCTGCTTGAGTTGGTCGTCATTGATTCGGCTCATGCCCGCGCCCTCACATGGATCTGGCTGCCCGGTGCTGCCTGCTGCAGCTCGATCAGCCCCTCTTTGGTTAACTCCAGGATCGCCAGGAAGCTCACCACGACGCCGGCCCGCCCCTCCTGCTCGGTGAACAGGGCCTGGAACGGGGTAAAGCGCTCCCGGGTCAGCAACGCCAAGATGCGGCTCATCCGTTCCCGGGTAGAGAGCGCTTCTCGCTCGATCTGGTGGTGTTCAAAGTGGTCGGCCCGCTGGATCATCTGGCGCAGCGCCAGCATCAGCTCCTCCATCGACACCTCCGGTGGCACCACCACCGGCGCCAGATCGGCGGCCTTGGCGGCCTGGGCTCGCCAGCTGTCCCGCTCCATCCGCGGCAGCTCGTCCAGCCCCTGGGCCGCCTGCTTGATCACCTCGTAGGCCTGCAGTTGGCGGATCAGCAGGGTACGGGGATCCTCCTCCTCGTCCTCCTCTGCCACCTGACGGGGCAGCAACAGACGGGATTTGATCTCCGCCAGGGTCGCCGCCATCACCAGGTACTCCGCCGCCAGCTCGAACTTCATCTGCTCCATCAGGGCGATGTATTCCATGTACTGGCGGGTGATGGTGACCACCGGCAGGTCGAGGATGTCCAGCTTCTGCTTGCGGATCAGGTAGAGCAGCAGATCCAGGGGGCCTTCAAACGCCTCCAGGATCACCTCAAGGGCCTCCGGCGGAATGAACAGATCCGCTGGCGGATCCATCACCGGATCCCCTCGCACTATGGCCAGGGGCAAAGGTTGCTGAACGGTTGGGGCCGACTGGGTCATGATCACCGCTTCACAGAAAAGGTAATGGGTTCAATCAGGTGGCCACGGCATTGGCCGCGCTCGCACCCTGGAGATCCGCGCAATTCACCCTCTGTCACAAGACGCGGTGCTCGACAAAAACGCGACATTATAGGGCCGCTTGCGCACTTTGTCAGCGCTTATTCAAACGGAGTGGGATCGCCGCCACCGACCCGCACCAGAACCGGGTCATCGTCGGTGAAATCCACCACCGTGGTGGGCTGCTCCGCCAGGATGCCGCCGTGGATGATCAGGTCCAGCTGCTTACCCAGCAGCTGCTCGATCTGCTCCGGATCCGCCAGCGCCTGCTCCTCACCGGGCAGGATCAAGCTGGTGGACATCATCGGCTCGCCCAGCGCCTCCAGCAGCGCCAGGGCGATGGTGTTGTCCGGAACCCGGATACCGATGGTCTTGCGCTTGGCATTGAGCAGTCGCCGCGGCACCTCCTTGGTGCCCTTGAAGATAAAGGTGTAGGGCCCCGGGGTGTTGTTCTTGAGCAGGCGAAAGGCGGTGTTCTCCACCCGGGCATAGAGCGACAGCTCGGACTGGTCACGGCACATCAGGGTAAAGTTGTGGTTGGCGTCCAGTCGACGAATGCGGCAGATCCTATCCAGCGCCCGCTTGTCACCGATATGACAGCCCAGGGCATAGCCGGAGTCTGTGGGGTAGGCGATGACGCCACCTTTATGGATCAGGGCCACCGCCTGATTGATCAACCGGGCCTGGGGGTTGTCCGGATGCACGTGGAAAAATTGACTCATGCGCTATACCCATCCTCGCTGGTGCCAGACGCCGGCAGGTTCCTCTGGGCGATGCAGGCCACGGCCAAGCTCCACCCAGCGTCCGGGAAAATGAAAATCGGAGCCCGCCGAGATCAGCAGGCGGTACTCCTTGGCCAGGGCCAGCAGAAACTGGCGCTGTTGCGGGTTCTGTTGGCAGTGGATCGCCTCCATCGCCTCCCCGCCGGCTTCCACAAATTCCGCCAATAGCCGTCTCAACCATTTGTTTGATAACTGATATTTGCCCGGATGAGCGAGAACTGCAAGGCCGCCTGCAGCCTGAATGGCTGCCACTGCCTCGGCGATGCTGCACCATTGGTTGGGCACATAGGCGCTCTGCCCCCGCCCCAGGTAGCGATCAAACGCCTGTTGCGAAGCGCTCACTATCCCCCGCTGCAGCAACACCCGGGCAAAGTGACTGCGACCGATGCAGCCGTTGCCCGCCAGCGCCATCGCCTCCTCCAGGGTGCCCTCGATGCGGCGCTTGCTCAGCTTGGCAGCGATCGCCTCGGCCCGCTCAGTGCGACGTTGGGCTTGCTGGGCCAGCAATGCCTGCAGGCCCGGGTGGTCCGGGTCAAAGTCCAGTCCCACCACGTGGATCTCGAAGCTCTCCCAGCGGGTGGAGATCTCCACCCCATTAATCAGGGTCAGCGAGCTGCCCTCGGCAGCGGCCCGGGCCGGGGCCAGGCCCGCGGTGGTGTCATGATCGGTGATCGCCAGCAGGTCCACCTGCTGATTGAGGGCCCGCCCCACCAGCAGCTCAGGGGTCAGGGTGCCATCGGAGGCTTTGGTGTGGCAGTGCAGATCGATCTTCATGGGTGCCTGGGTTGCAGGATGGAACGGGGGTTGCCAACGCACTGGGGCGAGGACACCATGGTGAGTGACTGAATCGCATTGTACTTCAGTTCACCGAGAAAATCTGTCCGCGGCCAATTTGGCCTTGACAGGGTGAAAAGCAAACCGGTACTCTCCGGGTGTAAAGTAAAAGCGTCAACCAAACATTACAGGTTTACAGTCACATGAAATTCAACGTCAACAACACTGCATGGTGGTGGCACTCGCTGACATAGCGGGGGTACGTTGAGCTGTACCTAACTGAAAATCCCAGATTCAGAGAACCCGCTTTCGACCAACGAAAGCGGGTTTTTTCATTTTTAAGGAAGCGAAGCCCATGATCATCATCCTCAAGCCTGGCGTCAGCGAAGCCCAAGCCCTGGAACTGGTTGGCAAGATCGAAGCCACCGGCCTTAAACCCCTGTACATGCCTGGCGTAGAGCGCACCGTGCTGGGTGCCATCGGTGACGAACGCGTCCTGCAGGGTCTGCACCTGGACAGCGATCCCCGGGTGGATGAGATCAAGCCGATCCTGTCCAAGTACAAGCTGGTATCCCGCGAGCTCAACCCGGTGGACAGCCACGTGATGCTGGGCAAGCACGCGGTGGGCGGCGATCGCTTTACCGTCATCGCCGGCCCCTGCGGGGTGGAAAGCCGCGACCAGCTGCTGGGGGTGGCGGAGATGGTCAAGGGCCAGGGCGTCGCGGCCCTGCGTGGCGGCGCTTTCAAACCCCGTACCAGCCCCTACAGCTTCCAGGGCCTGGGTGAAGAGGGGCTGAAGCTGCTCAAGGAGGCCAATCAACTCACCGGCCTGCCCACCGTCTCCGAGGTGGTGGACGCCGCTGACGCCGAACTGATGGCCAACTACGTGGATTGCCTGCAGATCGGCGCCCGCAACATGCAGAATTTCCGTCTGCTGGAAGCGGTGGGTCGGCTGGGTCTGCCGGTATTGTTGAAGCGCGGCATGAGCGCCACCCTTGAAGAGTTGCTGCTGGCAGCGGAATATATTGTCAATGCAGGCAATAATCAGGTGATCCTGTGCGAACGCGGGATCCGCACCTTTGAAACTGCCACCCGAAACACACTGGATCTGAATGCTGTGGCCTATCTCAAACGCAAGACCCACCTGCCGGTGCTGGTAGACCCCAGTCACGGCACCGGTGTGCGTGAGCTGATCGCCCCGCTCTCCTACGCCAGTGCGGCAGTGGGCGCCGATGGCATCATCGTCGAGGCGCACCTGAATCCCTGCGAAGCGCTGTCCGATGGCCACCAGGCCCTGGACGCCGACCAGTTTGCCGGCCTGATGGCTGGCCTCCGTCCCTTTGTTGAAGCCGCCGGGAAGCAGCTCTAATGACATCCACTTTGCCGCCGGGCCACGCCCGCACCCTGACCACCGCGGTCCAGTACCACAGCGAACCTGCCGAGGTTTACCAGGCGCTGTGCCAGGACCGCCCCCATACCCTGCTGCTGGAGTCGGCGGAGATCGACTCCAAGGCCGGGCTCAAGAGCGTACTGCTGATCGATGCGGCACTGAGCATCCGCTGCATGGGCCGCACCGTCACCGTCGAGGCACTCAGTGCCAACGGCGATCAACTGCTGCCCTTTGTCGCCGAGCAGCTTGCGCTCTTCAACGCCCAGCAACAGGGTCGCAGCATCGAGGTGACCCTGCCCCAGCCCGCCGCCGGGCTGGACGAGGACAGCCGCCTCAAGGCCCCCTCGCCGCTGACGGTACTGCGCCTGCTGCAGCAATCCCTGCACAGCGACGATGCCCTGGCCGAGACGGTGATGCTGGCGGGCTGCTTCGCCTTTGACCTGGTGGCCAGCGTCGAGCCGCTGCCGGCGGTGACCGAGGGCGCCAACATCTGCCCCGATTACCAGTTCTACCTGGCCCAGACCAGCCTGGTGCTGGACCATCAAACCCGCACCGCGCGGCTGATCGGCACCCTGTTCGGCGGCGAGCAGGCCGAGCGGGTGGAGAACGACTTGCGCCTGCGCCTGGGGGCGCTGAGCCAGCGTCTGACCCAACCGCTGCAGCCGCTGCCCGAGGAGCGCCCGGAGGCCACCGAGGTGGCGGAGAACCAGAGCGATGCCCAGTTCCGCCAGGTGGTGGAGGATCTTAAGGAGCACGTCCGCGCCGGCGACATCTTCCAGGTGGTGCCCGCCCGTCGCTTCTCCCTGCCCTGCCCTTCGCCACTGGCGGCCTACGGCCGGTTGCGTCAGCTCAACCCCAGCCCCTACATGTTCTACATGCGCACCAAGGCCTTTACCCTGTTCGGCGCCTCACCGGAGAGCGCGCTGAAGTACGAGACCACCACCAACCAGGTGGAGATCTACCCCATCGCCGGTACCCGTCCCCGCGGTAAGTTCGCCGATGGCCACATTGACGCGGATCTGGACAGCCGCATCGAGCTGGGCCTGCGCCAGGATCAGAAGGAGCTGTCTGAGCACCTGATGCTGGTGGACCTGGCCCGCAACGACATCGCCCGCATCGCCGAGCCCGGCAGCCGCAAGGTGGCGGATCTGCTCAAGGTGGACCGCTACAGCCATGTGATGCACCTGGTCTCTCGGGTGACCGGCCAGCTGCGCAGCGATCTGGATGCCCTGCACGCTTACCAGGCCTGCATGAACATGGGCACCCTCACCGGTGCCCCCAAGGTCAGCGCCGCCAGCCTGTTGCGCCAGGCTGAAGGCGAGCGCCGCGGCAGCTATGGCGGCGCCGTGGGCTACCTCAATGGCCGCGGCGACATGGACACCTGCATCGTCATCCGCTCCGCCCTGGTGGCGGAGGGCATTGCCCATGTCCAGGCCGGTGCCGGGGTGGTGTACGACTCCGATCCGCAATCCGAGGCCGACGAAACCCGCAACAAGGCCCAGGCGGTGCTGCGCGCCATTGGAGGTAAGGCATGATCCCCGTTACCCTGCTCGACAACTTCGACTCCTTCACCTGGAACCTGGTGGACCAGTTCCGCAGTGCCGGCCACCCGGTGACGGTTTACCGTAACGACATCGACGCCCAGGTGCTGGCCGACAAGCTACTGAGCCAAAGCGAGCCCGGCGTACTGGTGCTCTCCCCCGGCCCCGGCGCCCCCCACGAGGCGGGCTGCCTGATGGCACTACTGGATAAAGTGGCGGGCAAGCTGCCGATCCTGGGGATCTGCCTGGGCCACCAAGCGCTTATTGAACACTACGGTGGCAAGGTGGGTCGCGCCGCCCAGGTGATGCACGGCAAATCCAGCGCCATGGCCCATGATGCCTCGCCACTGTTTGCCGGCCTGCCCAACCCGCTGACCATCGCCCGCTACCACTCACTGGTGGGGCTGACCCTGCCGGACTGCCTGCATGTGCCAGCCCAGGTCGACGGCATGGCGATGGCGGTGGTGCACCCGCAGGACCGGGCGGTGGGCTACCAGTTCCACCCGGAGTCGATCCTCACCGAACACGGCGCGGCGCTGCTAAGCCAAACCCTTTCTCTTTTGACCCAGGACGTTGCCCTATGCTGACCCCAACCCAGAAAATGATGGCCCAACTGTTTGATGGCCAACCCCTTAGCCGGGAGCAGGCCAAGAAGCTGTTTGGCCAGGTGGTCACCGGCCAGATCAACGAGGTGGAGCTGGCCACCATACTGATCGCCATGAAGCTGCGCGGTGAGAGCATCGAAGAGATCACCGGGGCTGCCGAGGCGCTGCGCGAAGCGGCCCTGGCCTACCCCCGACCCCAGGGCGATCTGCTGGACATCGTCGGCACCGGCGGCGACGGTGCCAACACTTTCAACATCTCCACCACCGCCACCTTTGTGGCGGCGGCGGCGGGGGCCAAGGTATCCAAGCACGGCAGCCGCAGCGTCTCCTCGCTGTCCGGCGCCTCGGATCTGCTCAGCCAGTTCGGTATCAACCTGACCATGACCCCGGAGCGCTCCGGTCAGTGCCTGCAGCAGCTGGGGGTCACCTTCCTGTTCGCCCCGTTCTACCACGCCGGTATGAAGCACGCTGCGCCGGTGCGCCAGCAGCTCAAGACCCGCACCCTGTTCAACCTGCTGGGGCCGCTGATCAACCCGGCCCGCCCCAACCAGATGCTGCTGGGCGTCTACGACCCGGCCCTGGTGCGCCCCATCGCTGAGGTGCTGCAATCCCTGGGAGTGGAGCGCGCCCTGGTAGTCCACGGCAGTGGCCTGGACGAACTGGCCGTGCACGGTGACAGCACCGTGGTGGAGCTTAAGGACAACAGCCTGAACGAATACACCCTGACCCCGGCCCAACTGGGGGTAGAGCAGTATGACCTGGCCGAGCTGCGTGGCGGCGAGCCGGCGGACAACAAAGCCATCAGCGAGCAGCTGCTGTCCGGTGGCGGCACCGAGGCCCAGCGCGCCGCGGTGGCGGTCAACGCCGGTGCCGGTCTCTACCTGGCGGGTAAGGCCGACAGCCTCAAAGCCGGCACCGAGCTGGCCCTGGCCACCATGGATTCCGGCCAGCCAATGGCGCTGATCCAGGCCTTTGCGGAGGCCAGTCAGCAATGATTCAGCAGCAGGGTTCTAATGTGCATGGGCTGGACATCGCCGGTCTGCGTCAGACCGGCACGGTGCTGGACAAGATCGTGGCGACCAAGCCGGCCCAGATCGCCCAGCTTAGCGAGCAATACGGCGAGCTGCTGGAGCAGCGGGCGGCACCGTCGGACCGCAGCCTTTACCAGGCGCTGAAGCAGGCACCCACCGGCTTCATCCTGGAGTGCAAGAAGGCTAGCCCGTCAAAGGGGCTGATCCGACCCGACTTTGATCCTGTCGCCATCGGCCGGGTGTATGACCGGTATGCCGCCGGCATCTCGGTGCTCACCGACGAGCAGTTCTTCCAGGGCAGCTTCGAGTACCTCAAGGCAGTGCGCGAAGCGGTCTCGGTGCCGGTGCTGTGCAAGGATTTTATCATCGACGTGCGCCAGCTGCGGCTGGCCCGCCAGTTGGGGGCGGACGCCGCCCTGCTGATGCTGTCGGTGCTGGAGGATGACCTGTACCAGGCGCTGGCGGAAGAAGCCGACGCCCTGGGGCTGGATATCCTCACCGAGGTGAGCAACGAGGCGGAGCTGGAGCGTGCCATCGCCCTAGGCGCCAAGATCATCGGCATCAACAACCGTGACCTGCGTGACCTCAGCGTCGATCTGACCGCCACAGAGCGGCTGGCACCAAAGATCCCCGCAGACCGGGTGGTGATCTCCGAGTCCGGGATCTACCACCACGGCCAGGTTCGTCGCCTGGCGCCCCATGCGGATGCCTTCCTGGTGGGCTCCAGCCTGACCGAGCAGGATGATGTGGATCAGGCCTGCCGCGAGCTGATCTACGGCCCGGTGAAGATCTGCGGCCTGACCCGGGAGCAGGATGCCCAGGCCGCGGCATCAGCGGGCGCCAGCTTTGGCGGGCTGATCTTCGCCGAGCGCTCGCCCCGCTGCGTCAGCCCGGAGCAGGCCAAGCGCATTGTCGCCAGTGCACCGCTGCGCTTTATCGGCGTGTTCGTCGACCAGAGCAAGCAGCAGATCGCCGCCCTGGCCAAGGAGCTCAAGCTGTGGGGCGTGCAGCTGCACGGCAGCGAGGACGAACGCTATGTTGACCGGCTGCGCCACGCACTGGAGCAGGAAGGCTGCCAGTGCCAGATCATCAAGGCGGTCAAGCCCGACGGCAGCAACGACGTGAGCAACGCCGATCGGCGCCTGTACGACAGCGCCAAAGCCGGCCAGTTCGGCGGCACCGGCGAGACCTTTGCCTGGGACGCGGTGGGCGAGCAGCGCCAGGACGCCTTCCTGGCGGGAGGCCTGGGCCCGGACAACATCGCCGAGGCGGCCGCCGCCGGCTTCTTCGGCCTGGACATCAACTCCGGTGTGGAAACCGCACCGGGGCAAAAGGATCCGCAACTGCTGGCCGACTGCCTGCAGCGGATCCGTCAATACTGAACAAGACACACTTGAGAGCAACGCCTATGAGCACCCTGAATCCCTATTTCGGCGAGTTTGGCGGCCAGTTTGTGCCGCAGATCCTGATGCCGGCCCTGGACCAGCTGGAGCGCGCCTTTATCGAGGCCCAGCACGATCCGGAGTTCCAACAAGAGTTTGCCGCCCTGCTGAAGGACTACGCCGGTCGTCCCACCGCGCTGACCAAGACCCGCAACTTCAGCCCCAACGACAAGGTCACCATCTACCTCAAGCGGGAAGACCTGCTGCACGGGGGTGCCCACAAGACCAACCAGGTGCTAGGCCAGGCCCTGCTGACCAAGCGGATGGGCAAGAAAGAGGTGATCGCCGAGACCGGTGCCGGCCAGCACGGCGTGGCCGCCGCCCTGGCCTGTGCCCTGCTGGGCCTCAAGTGCCGGGTCTACATGGGTGCCAAGGACGTCGAGCGTCAGAGTCCCAACGTGTTCCGCATGCGCCTGATGGGCGCCGAGGTGATCCCGGTGCACAGCGGCTCCGCCACCTTGAAGGACGCCTGTAACGAGGCGCTGCGCGACTGGAGTGCCAACTACGATACCGCCCACTACCTGCTGGGCACCGCCGCCGGTCCGCACCCCTTCCCCACCATCGTGCGGGAGTTCCAGCGGATGATCGGCGCCGAAACCAAGGCCCAGCTGATAGAGAAAGAGGGGCGTCTGCCGGATGCGGTGATCGCCTGTGTCGGCGGTGGCTCCAACGCCATCGGCATGTTCGCCGACTTCATCGACGAGACCGCGGTAAAGCTGATCGGCGTTGAGCCGGCCGGCCACGGCATCGACAGCGGCGAGCACGGTGCGCCGCTGGCCCACGGCAAGCTGGGGATCTTCTTCGGCATGAAGGCGCCGCTGATGCAGGACCCCCACGGTCAGATCGAGGAGTCCTACTCGGTTTCCGCCGGTCTGGACTTCCCCTCGGTGGGCCCGCAGCACGCCCACCTGGCCGCCACCGGCCGCGCCGAGTACCCCTCGGTCACCGATGACGAGGCGCTGGAGGCGTTCCAGCTGCTGGCCCGCACCGAAGGGATCATTCCGGCGCTGGAATCCGCCCACGCCCTGGCCCAGGCCTACAAGATGGCGGAGCAGGCCACCGAGGAAACCCTGCTGGTGGTTAACCTGTCCGGCCGAGGCGACAAAGACATCTTCACCGTGTACGACATCCTGGAAAAGGAGGGCAAAGTATGAGCCGCTATTCCACCCTGTTTGCCCGCCTGAACGAGCGCAATGAAGGCGCCTTCGTGCCCTTCGTTACCCTGGGCGATCCCAACCCGGGCCAGAGCCTGGCGGTGATCGACGCCCTGGTGGCCGGCGGTGCCGATGCCCTGGAGCTGGGCTTCCCCTTCTCCGATCCCAGCGCCGATGGCCCCACCATCCAGGGTGCCAACATCCGTGCCCTGGACGCCGGCACCACCCCGGAGCACTGTTTCGAGATCCTGGCCCAGGTCCGCCAGAAGTACCCGGACCTGCCCATCGGTCTGCTGGTGTACGCCAACCTGGTGTTCGCCCCGGGGCTGGACAACTTCTACCGCCGCTGCGCCCAGGTCGGGGTCGACTCCGTGCTGGTGGCGGACGTGCCGGTGCAGGAGTCCGCGCCCTTTGCCGATGCGGCCCGTGCCGCCGGTGTGGCGCCCATCTTTATCGCCCCGCCCAACGCCGATGACGCCACCATGCAGCGGGTGGCCGAGTCCGGTGAGGGCTACACCTACCTGCTGTCCCGTGCCGGGGTGACCGGCACCGAGACCAAGGCGGGCATGCCGGTGGAGCACCTGCTGGCCGGCCTGGCCAAGCACAATGCGCCGCCGGCGGTACTGGGCTTTGGTATTGCCCAGCCGGAGCAGGTTCGGGAGGCGATCGGCGCCGGTGCCGCCGGGGTGATCTCCGGCAGTGCCGTGGTCAATATCCTGGCCGAGCACTGCGAGGATCCCGCCGCCCAGGTGGCGGCACTGACCGAGTTCTGCCAGGGGATGAAGGCGGCGACCCGACGCTGAATCCCCGCTGTACTGGCGCCCAACCGGCTTGCACCGGGGCGCCAGTACAGTAGACTGTCGACTCGCTTTGGCGGCTCGGCCTTCGGTCCGCCCGGTTCATTCCAGCTTGAGATCCCGATGAAACAACTGCTCGACTTCCTGCCCCTCCTGGTGTTCTTTGCCGTCTACAAGTTCTACGGCATCATCCCCGCCACCGGCGCCATCGTGGTGGCCTCGGCGGTGCAAACCGGCCTGATGTACGCGCTTTACCGTAAGGTGGAGAAGATGCACCTGGTGACCTTTGGCCTGCTGGTGGTGTTTGGCGGCCTGACCGTCGCCTTCAATGACGATGCCTTTATCAAGTGGAAGGTGACCATCGTCTACGGCCTGTTTGCCGCGGCGCTGCTGATCAGCCAGTGGATGGGCAAACCGGTGATGAAGGCGATGCTGGGCAAGGAGATCACCCTGCCGGAGATCATCTGGGCCCGTATCGGCTACGCCTGGGCGGCGTTCTTTACCTTCTGCGCCGGCCTCAACCTCTACGTGGCCTTCACCATGAGCCAGGACACCTGGGTGATCTTCAAGGTGTTTTACCTGATGGGGATGACCTTCGCCTTCCTGATCCTGACCATCGTCTACCTCTACCGGCACATGCCCAAAGAGGACGAGCAGGAGCAAGACAAGCAGTAATCGAAAAGGCGCCGGGCGGCGCCTTTTTTGATTCCCTTCTTTTTTCTGTTTTAGCTCACGCTAGTGAGTAATCCGTTCATCACTTCCAAGCTTTGTCGCGTTGGCGACGGCAACCAAGGGGGCGACTCGCCCCCTTGGAACCCCCTAGCCTCCCATCGGTGTTGATCCCTCGCACTGACAACATCGACTGGCGGCACAGACCAGAGTCGACATCCATGTCTCCGCTGGCCACTCGGGCCATCCTGGCCCTCGACCTGGCCGATGGCGTCCTTGCTCGGACACCTCGAAGTCGGCACAAGAGCTGGCGGCTCATCAAGCCTTAGAGGCCAAATCAAACTAAGCAGTTAAATGTTTGCTTGGCGTAAAAGCTGCGCTGGGAGATATACCAAGAGACTATTTGAAGAACCCTTTCCTAGCTTCCAATAACTGTCCGGGCGGCAGGCGTGATCCGGATCACCCGACCGGCACGGAAAAAGTGTGCGCCCCGTCATTGTCGAAAAACTTCCCCGCCCCGGCTTGGCCCCCTCTCGTTTTTACCCGGACAAGGTTCTATAGTACGCCCGCTTTAAAATTGGACTGACCAACTTACCCGCCACCTGGCCAAAGTGTGAGCAATCCGCTTTCTTTCTCGCCAGGCGCTGGTAGACTGCGCCGCCTTTCCTACGGGCCAACCCTTCGCCATCCAAACTGGCGACCGTCGAAGAGAAGAGTGATGAATCGAGCCGTGAAGATCCTGATTGCCGGTGTCGCAATCAACCTGTGTATGGGCGTGCTGTACGCCTGGAGTGTGTTCAGCAAGGCACTGGTGAGCGAGATGGGTTGGTCCAACGCCGACGCTGGCCTGCCCTACACCGTGGCCATCGTGGTATTCGCCGCCTCTCTGCTGGTATCCGGCATCCTGCAGGATCGCATGGGTCCCCGTCGCATGGTGATCCTCGGCTCCACCATGGTGGGCCTGGGCCTGATCGCCTCCTCCTTCGCCACCTCCGTGGTTGCCTTGGTACTGACCTTTGGTGTGCTGGTCGGTTCCGGTATCGGCTTCGCTTACGCCTGCCTGACTCCGGCGGCAATGAAGTGGTTCCACAGCTCCAAGAAGGGCCTGGTCAGTGGCCTGATCGCCGGTGGCTTCGGCATGGCACCGCTCTACCTGGCCCCCACCACCACCGCGCTGATCAGCGAGTTTGGCATCAACAACGCCTTCCTGGCGCTGGGCGTCGGTGTACTGCTGCTGGCCCTGCCGCTCTCCTTCACCATCGTTAACCCGCCGGCGGGCTACACCCCGGCCACCCCGAAGGGCTTTGTTGCCAACAACAAGGGCAGCGATGCGGTGGACTTCAGCTGGCGCGAGATGATCAAGACCAAGCAGTTCTACATGCTGTGGGCGATGTTTGCCCTGGCCTCCTCCGCCGGCCTGATGCTGATCGGCAACATCGTCAGCATCGCTGCCGTTCAGGGTGGCATCGCCAACGCGGCTTTCCTGGTGGGCGCCCTGGCGATCTTCAATACCTTTGGCCGCATCGGTATGGGCATGCTGTCTGACAAGATCGGTCGCATCCAGACCCTGCTGGTGGTGTTCCTGCTGCAGGGCCTGAACATGGTGCTGTTCCCGATGTACACCACCGAGCTGGGCTTTATGCTGGGTGCGGCGCTGGCGGGCGTGGGCTACGGTGCGCTGCTGTCCGTGTTCCCCACCATCACCGCCGACTACTACGGCCTGAAGAACTACGGCACCAACTTCGGCGTGCTCTACACCGCCTGGGGGATCTCCGGCTTTATGGGCCCGGTACTGGCCAACCTGGTGGTGGATGCCACCGGCTCCTACGCCATCGCCTACACCGCCTCCGCCGTGGGCCTGGGCATCGCTGCTGTGCTGGCGCTGATGATCAAACCGGTCAACGCCCAAGCCGAAGGCGAGACTGGCAAGGTGGCGACCGCCTAAGCCTGCCTGAACGGAAAAAAGCCGACGCCGATGCGTCGGCTTTTTTGATCCCGCCGTCCATGGTAACTTGCCTGCCAGTGCCTTTCGGCCCAACCGCCATTCACCCAAAGGGATCTCAAGTCATGTGGTATATGATCTGCTCAACCGACGTCGAAAACAGCCTGCCGCTGCGTCAATCCGTTCGCCCCGCTCACCTGGCCCGGCTGCAAGCCCTGCAGGATGAGGGTCGCCTGCTCACCGCCGGTCCGATGCCCGCCATCGACAGCAACGACCCGGGTGAAGCCGGCTTCACCGGCTCCCTGGTGGTGGCCGAATTCGACTCCCTCGAGCAGGCCCAGGCCTGGGCCGATAAAGACCCTTACATCGATGCCGGCGTGTACGCCAACACCATCGTTAAGCCATTTAAGCGAGTCTTCGGCTGATGAAACTGGTCTCCTTCAACATCAACGGGCTGCGCGCACGCCTGCACCAGCTGCAGGCGCTGATCGACAAGCACCAGCCGGACGTCATCGGCCTGCAGGAGATCAAGGTGGACGATGCCCAGTTTCCCCGCGAAGCGGTGGAAGCGATGGGCTACCACGTGGTGCATCATGGCCAGAAGGGCCACTACGGTGTGGCGATGCTGACCAAGCTGGCCCCCGAGGCGGTGCAGTACGGCTTCCCCACCGACCAGGAAGACGCGCAAAAGCGGATGATCATGGTCACCCTGACCCAGGCCAATGGCCAGCCTATCCGCATCCTCAACGGCTACTTCCCCCAGGGGGAGAACGTCGCCCACGAGACCAAGTACCCGGCCAAGCGTCGCTTCTACGCCGATCTGATGAGCTACCTCGAGGGCCACTGTCAGCCGGATGAGGCCCTGGTGGTGATGGGTGACATCAACATCAGCCCCACCGATCTGGACATCGGCATCGGCGACAACAACGCCAAGCGCTGGCTCAAGACCGGTAAGTGCTCGTTCCAGCCGGAGGAGCGCCAGTGGTTGCAACGCCTGTTGGATTGGGGCCTGCAGGACAGCTTCCGCCAGCTGCACCCGGATGTCAGCGATCGCTACAGCTGGTTTGATTACCGCTCCAAGGGCTTTGACGACAACCGCGGCCTGCGCATCGATGTGATCCTCACCAGCGCCTCGCTGACCGAGCGCGTGGTGGCCGCCGATGTGGACTACCCGCTGCGGGGGATCGAAAAGCCTTCGGATCACGCGCCGATCTGGACCGAGCTGAACTGATCCTGACGCACAACAAGAAAGGGCACCCCAGGGTGCCCTTTTTCTTTGCTGGCAAATCTCTTACAAAGTGACGGGCGGATCACACAATGGAATGACGGGCATAAACCCAGTTCACACCGCGCACGCCACAGCAACAACTACACAACCCTGATCAACAACCAAAAAACAGCAAGAAAACAGTTCAACCCCCTGCTGATTGCAATTTTGTAAGGATATGATTGCCCACGATATTTATTGCAAGTTTACTGTGCGCGAGTTCATGTTTTTAGCCGCTCTCGCTGGCAGGAATGAGCCGCTACTGATATCAATGTGCTGCGTACAAAGGAGGTGTTACGGCATGGTCGCCTGTGATCACACGCGGATCACCCTCCCTACAAAAATCTGTTGAGCAGAGGAAAAACAGAACAATGAGTCAGGCTCAATTAAACAAAATCATGGAAGCCGTCGAGATCTTCCGCGAAGTGTACAGCGAAATTCCGCCGCAAACCTGTCTGATGTTTATGCAGGTATGCCAGGAAGAAGGGTGCTCCATCAAGGAGCTGCAAGAACGTTTCGAGATGTCCCAAGCCAGCGCAAGCCGCAATGCCCGTCTGCTCTCCGAGCGCGTGCACTCCGGCCGCAACGGTCTGGGTCTGGTCGAGCTGCGCGTTGACGAGCAGGACTACCGCATCAAGCGGGCGTTCCTGACCGAACGTGGTCGCGAGATCCGTGACCGTCTGGCCGTTATCATGCACTGATAGCACCAGCGAGAAAAAAGGCTGACCTCCGGGTCAGCCTTTTTTTGTGCCTTTAGCCCTGCTCTCTGTGCTGTCCTCTGCCGTTGCAGACCAGGAAGGCAAGCAGTGACAGCGCCAGGGCTGGTACGATGGGGTGCAGCTCCCAGGGCCGGATCTGGGCCACGGTCCAGCCAACAAAGCTGAGGCTGCCGGTCAGCATCGCCGCCAGGGCTCCCCGGGCGTTGGCGCCGGGCCAGAACAGCCCCAGAATCAAGGGCCAGAGGAACACAGCCTGCAACACCCCAAAGGCGGTCAGGTTGAGCCAGACGATCATCTGCGGCGGATCCAGCGCCAACAGGGCACAGCCCATCACCAGCACCAGCATCACGGCGTGGCTGAAGCGCTTCTGGCTTCGCTCGCTCATCGGCCGATGGCGCTGCACCAGGTCTTTCACCAGGGTGGAACCGGCCTGCAGCAACATGGAGTCCACCGAGGACATGATCGCCGCCATCGGTGCCGCCAGCAGCAACCCGGCCACCAGCGGCGGGAACAGGGTTACCATCAGGGTCGGCAGCACCTCATCGGGGCTGCTCAGCTGGGGCAGCAGCGGACGCCCCAGGGCGCCGGCCAGGTGGGGGAGCAGGATGACCAGGCCGGAGACCAGGGTGCCGAGGATCATTGCCTTGCGCAGCGCGCCCTCATCACGCACCGCCATCGCCCGCAGCACGGTATGGGGCAAGCCCAGGGTGCCGATCCCCACCAGCACCCAGAAGGAGAGCAGGAAGGGCCAGGAGAGAAACTGGTCCGGCCCCTTTGGGTCCAGCAGCGCCGGATCGATGGCGCTCATCTGGCTGGTCAGGTTGGCCAGACCGCCACCGTGGTGGATCACTCCCAGCAACAGCGCCAGCATCCCCAGCACCATGATCACCCCCTGCAGGGCATCGGTGTAGGAGACCGCACGGAAGCCGCCCCACAGGGTATAGAGCAGCACAGTGGCGACAAACAGTGACAGTGCCAGCTCGTAGCTGACCCCGGTCATCACCGACAGCAGTCGGGCGCCGCCGGTAAACTGCACCACCACCATGCCAACAAAAGCCAGCACCAGGCTGGCCCCCGCCAACAACAACAGCAACGGGCTGCGATAGCGATGCTCCAGCACATCCAGAATGGTGACTGCCTGAGTCTGTTTAGCAATTTGCCAGATCTTGGGGCCGATCACCCCCAGGGTCAGCATCGCCACCGGCACCTGGATCACCGCCAGCAACACCCAGCCGAGGCCAAACTGGTAGGCCGCACCGGGTCCACCAATAAAGGAGGAGGCGCTGGTGTAGGTGGCGACCAGCGCCAGGGCCAGCAGCGGGCCGCCCATAAACTGCCCACCGAGGAAGTAGCGCTGGGAGAAGTTGCCATCCGCGGCACTGCGACGGGCGGCCAGGCGGGCCAGCACCATGGTGGCCAGCAGGTAACCCAGGATAGGCCAGAGCAGGGTCAGATCACCCACGGGCACCTCCGCGCAGCCACCACCAGACCAACAGGCACAGCAGCAAAGGGGCAAGGATGCAGGAGCACCAGAACCAGATGGGCAGGCCAAACCAGAGGCCGGCCTCGGCCAACAGCAGTGGCCCCAGGAGCCAGGCGACAAAATAGAACAGGGTGAGTGCGACGGCCCCCTTGGCCAGGGAGTTCGCGTTAATTGGCTGCATCAAAGGTAACGGGATTGAGTTAAAGCAAGGGGGCAATGGTATTGCAAAGCCAGGGAGGAGCCAAGCCCAAATCCCCCGCCCCAATAGCGGATGAAGACAGCCACCCGCATTGGTCAGACCAATCTGGCCAGGTCGAAAATACCGAGTCCAGCGCCTCGATTCCCCGAGTCGGGAACACGCCGACGATCACGACAAACCTCGCTCAAAATGGACCAGGATCACAGAACCTGAATATTTCTTGCACAATCGCCTTTTCGCGCACCCACATCGATGCAGGGCCAAAACCCCTGTGCTAACCTGCTGCATGTCATTTGGTATTACCAATGGCAACAGGTTGGGCCCGGTGCATTTTTCAGCCAGGGCATCGCAACATCGATCCCCGTCACACAAACCAGAGTGAGCAAGATATACTCTCTGATGTGACTGCACTTAGGGCAATAGGGGGGTTAATGCGAGCCTCCCTGATCAGGCCAATGTGCCTGCCCAGCCATCGCACCATCATTTAGGCCAACGCCGCTGGCGCTGGCCGTGGCCTTAGGGGCTGCACATTTTCGGCCATCTGGCCGACACCGGTTAACCTCGGAATGTACGAGAAGGTAGATCTCATGACTGATAAAACCGAACTGTTCTCCCAAGCCTGGGACGGTTTCGCCGCTGGCGACTGGAAGACTGAAGTCAACGTTCGTGACTTCATCCAGCAAAACTACACCCCTTACGAAGGCGACGAAGCCTTCCTGGTCGGTGCCACCGACGCCACCAACACCCTCTGGGAAAAGGTGATGGAAGGTATCCGCATCGAGAACAGCACCCACGCTCCGGTGGATTTCGACACTGACAAGGTGTCCACCATCGATTCCCACGACGCGGGTTACATCAACAAGGATCTGGAAACCATCGTCGGTCTGCAGACCGAAGCACCGCTCAAGCGTGCCATCATCCCCAACGGCGGTATCCGCATGGTTCAGGGTTCCTGCAAGGCCTACGGCCGTGAGCTGGACCCGACCATCTCCAAGATCTACAGCGACTACCGCAAGACCCACAACGCCGGTGTGTTCGACATCTACACCCCAGAGATCCTGGCTTGCCGTAAGTCCGGCGTACTGACCGGTCTGCCGGATGCCTACGGCCGTGGCCGTATCATCGGTGACTACCGTCGTATGGCCCTGTACGGTGCCGATTTCCTGATGGCCGACAAGAAGGCCCAGTTCGCCTCCCTGCAGGACGACTTCGAGAACGGCGTTGACCTGTCCTACACCATGCAGCTGCGTGAAGAGATCGCCGAGCAGCACCGTGCCCTGGGTCAGATGAAGACCATGGCTGCGGCCTACGGCTACGACATCTCCGGCCCGGCCACCAACGCTCAAGAAGCGATCCAGTGGACCTACTTTGCCTACCTGGCGGCGATCAAGTCCCAGAACGGTGCGGCCATGTCCCTGGGCCGTGTGTCCACCTTCCTGGACATCTACATCGAGCGCGACCTGAAGAGCGGTGTGATCACCGAAGAGCAGGCGCAGGAGATGGTTGACCACTTCGTCATGAAGCTGCGTATGGTTCGCTTCCTGCGTACCCCGGAGTACGACGAGCTGTTCTCCGGCGACCCGATCTGGGCCACCGAGTCCATCGGCGGCATGGGTCTGGACGGCCGTACCCTGGTGTCCAAGACCGCGTTCCGTTTCCTCAACACCCAGTACACCATGGGCCCGTCTCCGGAGCCGAACATGACCGTACTGTGGTCTGAGCAGCTGCCGGAAGGCTTCAAGAAGTACTGTGCCAAGGTGTCCATCGATACCTCCTCCATCCAGTACGAGAACGACGACCTGATGCGTCCGGACTTCAGCTCCGACGACTACGGCATCGCCTGCTGTGTATCCCCGATGATCATCGGTAAGCACATGCAGTTCTTCGGCGCCCGTGCCAACCTGGCCAAGACCCTGCTGTACGCAATCAACGGCGGTGTGGACGAGAAGTCCAAGGCCCAGGTAGGTCCGGATCTGGGAGCCATCACCGACGAGGTGCTGGACTACGAGACCGTTTACGCCAAGCTGGACACCTTCATGGACTGGCTGGCCAAGCAGTACGTCACTGCCCTGAACAGCATCCACTTCATGCACGACAAGTACAGCTACGAGTCCGCTCTGATGGCGCTGCACGATCGTGACGTGATGCGCACCATGGCCTGTGGTATCGCCGGTCTGTCCATCACTGCCGACTCCCTGGCGGCCATCAAGTACGCCAAGGTGAAAGCGGTCCGTGACGAAGACGGCATCGCCACCGACTTCGAGATCGAGGGTGACTACCCGAAATTCGGTAACAACGACCCGCGCGTAGACGACATCGCCTGCGAACTGGTAGAGAGCTTCATGAACAAGATCCGTTCCCTGAAGACCTACCGCAACGCGGTTCCGACCCAGTCCGTTCTGACCATCACCTCCAACGTGGTGTACGGTAAGAAGACCGGTAACACCCCGGACGGCCGTCGTGCCGGCCAGCCGTTTGCCCCGGGCGCCAACCCGATGCACGGCCGTGACGAGTCCGGTGCGGTTGCCTCCCTGACCTCCGTGGCCAAACTGCCGTTTGCCCACGCCAAAGACGGGATCTCCTACACCTTCTCCATCGTTCCCGGTGCCCTGGGCAAGGACGACAACGGTCGTCGTGCCAACCTGGCTGCCCTGATGGACGGCTACTTCAAGCACACCGACAGCCGTGAAGGTGGTCAGCACCTGAACGTCAACGTGATGAACCGCGACATGCTGCTGGATGCCGTTGAGCACCCGGAGAAGTACCCGCAGTTGACCATCCGTGTTTCCGGCTACGCCGTTCGCTTCAACGCTCTGACCAAAGAGCAGCAGCAGGACGTGATCACCCGGACCTTCACCCAGTCCATGTAAGACTGAACCGAAGGACAACAAGCCCCGCCCGCTGGCGGGGCTTTTTTTCGCCTGCACGGTGTCGCTGGTGAAAATTGCGGCGCTCACCACGTTGGCGGGAAAAATCTTATAGTAGGATGAGACCAGGCTTCGCTATCATGCTCGCACTCTTGCCACTTTCATGATGCAAGTCACTAAATAACATAGGTTCTGGAGCGGATTATGGGCGTCATCGGACGCGTACACTCTTGGGAAACCTGCGGCACCGTCGACGGCCCGGGGATCCGATTTATCGTCTTTATGCAGGGCTGCCTGATGCGTTGCCAGTATTGCCACAATCGCGATACCTGGGATCTCGAAGGGGGCAAAGAGGTGACCGTGCCTCAGCTGATGGAGCAGCTGGTCAGCTACCGTCACTTCTTCGAAGCCAGTGGTGGCGGTATCACCGCCAGCGGCGGCGAGGCAGCACTGCAACTGGAGTTTGTCCAGGAACTGTTTGCCGCATGCCGGGCCGAGGGGATCCACACCTGCCTCGACACCAACGGCATGGTGCGCAAGTACACCCCCATCGTTGACGAGGCGTTGGCGGTGACCGATCTGGTGTTGTTGGACATCAAACAGATGGACGACGACGTGCACCAGAACCTGGTCGGGGTCTCCAACAAGCGTACCCTGCAGTTCGCCGAGTACCTGGCCAAGATCGGCAAGCCCACCTGGATCCGCTACGTGGTGGTACCGGGCTTTACCGACGATGACGACTCCGCCGAGGCCCTGGCCCAGTTCCTGGCACCGATGGCGAACGTTGAGAAGGTGGAGATGCTGCCCTACCACGAGCTGGGCAAGCACAAGTGGGAAGCGCTAGGCGAGACCTACCCGCTGGACGGCGTCGCGCCACCCAAGAAGGAAACCATGGAGCGCCTCAAGGGGATCTTTGAGCGCCATGGCCTGACGGTCAGCTACTAAATACTCCCCTATTAAAAAATCGCCGGCCACCGCCGGCGTTTTTTTTGCTGGGTTTCCCATTGCTTGCTGACTTACACTCAGCCTTGAGTGGTAGCGATGGAGTGCGGTATGGGGACGGAACTGAATCTGATTGCGGTGGTGCTGTTTGCGCTGCTGCTGGGCTGGGCCGGCAGGGACAGTGCCCTGTGGCACAACTGGCGCACCTCCCGTTACTTCCATCTCACCATGCTGGTGGCGGTCGCTACCCTCTGCCTGTGGCGTATCCGCGCCGGGATCTACGAAGGGCTGGATCTGCACTTTCTGGCGATCACCCTGGTCACCCTGATGTTTGGCTGGCGCACCGCCTTGCTGGTGCTGTCCGCCGCCCAGACCGGCCTGTTGCTGGCGGGGGTGGACCTGTGGCAGCACGCCGGCGCCCTATTCTGGCTGGGCATCGCCCTGCCGGTGGGCTTCAGTTACCTGTGGCTGTCGCTGTGCCACAACCTGCTGCCGAAAAACCTGTGGGTCTATGTCTTCGTCGGTGCCTTCCTCAATGGCGCCCTCACCTTCGTGATCCGTACCCTGGGCCTGGCCCTCTACTACCAGGGCAGCTACGACTGGTCCCTGGTGATGGACAACTACGTGGTGCTGATCCCGCTGTTCATGTTTCCCGAGGCGATGCTCAACGGCTTCCCCACCACCATGCTGGTGGTCTACAAACCGGACTGGCTGGCCACCTGGGATGAGCGTCGCTACATGCAGGACAAGGACTAACACCCCACCGAGTAAGCTCGACTCTCCTCCCGGATGGTACCCCTGCCCCTGGCTCGACCCCGCCGGCTTGAACCTGCTGCGACTTCATTGGCGCAATGGGGCCAGCGCCGAGCCAGCACGGCTCAGCCCAGGATGAGAGCAACCAGCGGACACGACCCGTCATCCGGGTGTCTGGTTAACTGAGCAGGGAATACCCGCTGGGGCAAAGGCCTGACCGGGTTGGCGAGGTGTTTACACAAGGGGATAAAGGGGCAGAAAAAATGAACGCCGCCTCAAAGGGCGGCGCCTGGTCACGACACGGCGGCCTCAGTGGTCACACCAAAAGGCGTCGTCGAGGCGTCGGAACGCTCGTTCTAACAGACACGCCATGTGTCGATATTGGGACTGTGGCATTAATGGTGCCACCTCACAGCCGGCTTCCACCAACCGTGCTCTGACCTCCTTACACCAGTTGAGGACCGGTAGCGGCAGGGGTTGTACCGACCGCCACCCTAACCAGTATAGACCCTGCAGCGGGATGCTGATGATCAACATCGCCTGGGCCAGCGCCACTGGCAGGATCTCGCTGCCCATGGCACTGATCTGGAACGCCAAGCCCAGCATCGCCACCACCGGCAGCCAGCGCAGGCCAAATCGGGTTGCCCGAATGACGCGCTCCTCCGGGAAGCGACCCGCCAGCACCGGGTGCAGCGGCCACGCTTTCATGTAGCGATGCCCTTCGTGAAGGCGTTCGATCAGTTGCATAGGAAAAAACTACCTCTGGTGAGTGAATCGGATCACAGATCCGTCATCTGTTACACCGTAGCACAATTACCCCCGCGCCGGAATCGGGTAAAATGGTCATACCTTAGTGGTGATCGCGGTCTATCTAACGGAAGCCGCGAACGAATTTGTGTGAGAGAACGCGCATTCATGCCACGACTATACTGATAGTTTTCTATCCTCCCTCGCCGCTGGCGACTGCAAATCGCGTCCGTCACCGGTGACCAACATACTCTGTTAGGTGTTGAAATAATGAGCAAACTTGTTCTGGTTCTTAATTGTGGTAGCTCCTCTCTGAAATTTGCCGTGATCGACGCGCAAAGCGGTGACGAGCATCTGTCCGGTCTGGCTGAGTGCTTCAACCTGGTCGACGCTCGCATCAAATGGAAGATGGATGGCAACAAGGAACAAGCCGAACTGGGTGCCGGTGCAGCCCACCGTGAAGCCCTGGACTTCATCGTAAACACCATCCTGGCCTCCAAGCCGGAACTGAAAGAGCAGTTGGTTGCCATCGGTCACCGTGTAGTACACGGCGGCGAGAAGTACACCAAGTCCGTACTGATCGACGACGCCGTGGTTGCCGGCATCGAGCAGTGCGCCTCCCTGGCCCCGCTGCACAACCCGGCTGCGCTGATCGGTATCCGTGCCGCCCAGGCCTCCTTCGGGGCCCTGCCGCAGGTTGCCGTGTTCGACACCGCCTTCCACCAGAGCATGCCGAAGCATGCTTACGCCTACGCCATCCCGCAGAAGCTGTACCGTGAGCACGGTATCCGCCGCTACGGCATGCACGGCACCAGCCACCTGTTCGTTTCCCGCGAAGCAGCCCAGGCTCTGAGCAAAGACGTGAACGACACCAACGTCATCACCTGTCACCTGGGTAACGGCGGCTCCGTCACCGCGGTACGCGGCGGCAAGTCCGTTGACACCTCCATGGGCATGACCCCGCTGGAAGGTCTGGTAATGGGCACCCGCTCCGGCGACCTGGACCCGGCCATCATCTTCCACCTGGTGGACAACCTGGGCTACACCCTGGACGAAGTGAACAACATGCTGAACAAGCAGTCCGGTCTGCTGGGCCTGTCCGAGCTGACCAACGACTGCCGTGGCATCGAGGAAGGCTTCGAAGAGGGCAACAAAGGCTGTACCCTGGCACTGGAAGTGTTCTGCTACCGTCTGGCCAAGTACGTTGCGTCCTACACCGTTCCGCTGAAGCGCGTTGATGCCATCGTCTTCACCGGCGGTATCGGTGAGAACTCCGATCTGATCCGCAAGAAGGTGCTGGAGCACCTGGCCATCTTCGGTTACCAGGTTGACGATGAGAAGAACCTGGCGGCGCGCTTCGGCGGTGAAGGCGTAATCACCAAAGACGGCACCCCGGTGGCGATGGTGATCCCCACCAACGAAGAGTTCGTTATCGCTTCTGACGCTCTGGGCCTGATCTAAGACCCTAGTGACCATCGGGCTCCTTCGGGAGCCCGTTTTCCGTGATAAGAGGAATGTATGTCTCGTTCTATCATGTTGATCCCGGTAGGTACCGGGGTTGGGCTGACCTCCGTCAGCATGGGCATGGTCCGTGCCCTGGAGCGCCAAGGCGCCAAAGTAAACTTCTTCAAGCCGATCGCCCAACAGCGTCCCGGTGACCATGGTCCGGAGCGTTCCACCACCATCCTGGGTACCTCCCCCACCATCAATCCGCCGGAGCCGTTGGCGATGAGCTTCGCCGAGCAGTGCATCACTGCCGGTGACACCGACGTGCTGCTGGAAGAGATCGTGGCCGCCGCCAAGCCGACCGAAGCCGACACCGAGGTGCTGGTGGTCGAAGGCCTGGTACCCACCTCCAGCCACCCCTTCGCCAACACCCTCAACTGGCGCATCGCTAAGGCGATGGACGCCGACATCGTGCTGGTGATCAACCCGGGTGCCGACAGCGCTGCCCAGGTACAGAGCCGCCTGGAAGTGGCGGTCAACAACTTCGGTGGTAAGGGTAACAAGCGTATCCTCGGCGCCATCGTCAACAAGATCGGTGCCCCGGTGGACGAGTCCGGCCGTGCCCGCCCGGACCTGTCCGAGGCGTTCGATCACGACAACGTGGTGCGTGGCAGCCAGTCTGAGATGTTCCACCTGTCCGCCAACAGCCCGGTGCCGATCCTCGGTGCGGTGCCCTACAACCTGAGCCTGGTGTCGCCCCGCGCGTCCGATCTGGCCAAGCACCTGGGTGCCCGCATTGTTAACGCCGGTGAGATGAACACCCGTCGCCTGCGTCGCGTCAGCTTCTGTGCTCGCTCCATCCCCAACATGATCGGCCACCTGCAGGCCGACTCCCTGCTGGTGACCTCTGCCGACCGTGAAGACGTGGTGGTTTCCGTCTGTCTGGCGGCGATGAACGGCATGAAGCTGGGCGCCCTGCTGCTGACCGGTGGCTACGAGCTGGACGAGCAGGTTGAAGCCCTGTGCCGTCAGGCCTTCGACACCGGCCTGCCGGTGTTCATGGCGGACACCAACACCTGGCAGACCGCGCTGAACATCCAGAACTTCAACCATGAGATCCCGCTGGACGACATGGGTCGGATTGAGGAATCCCAGAACTTTGTGGCCTCCCACATCGACCGCAAGTTCATCGAGAGTCTGACCGACAACTCCAAGCGTGAGCGTCGTCTGAGCCCGCCAGCGTTCCGTTACCAGCTGACCGAGCTGGCCCGCCAGGCTGGCAAGCGCGTAGTGCTGCCGGAAGGGGACGAGCCGCGTACCATCAAGGCCGCCGCCATCTGTGCCGAGCGTGGCATTGCCGAGTGTGTGCTGCTGGGTAACCCGGCGGAGATCCGCCGCGTGGCCGAACAACAGGGTGTGACCCTGGGCGAAGGGATCGAGATCGTCGATGCCGAAGCGGTTCGCGAGCGTTACGTTGCACCGATGTGCGAACTGCGTCGCAACAAGGGCCTGACCGAGGTGGTTGCCCGTGAACAGCTGCAGGACACCGTGGTGCTGGGCACCATGATGCTGGCGCAAGGCGAGGTCGATGGCCTGGTCTCCGGTGCCGTGCACACCACCGCCAACACCATCCGTCCGCCGCTGCAGCTGATCAAGACCGCACCGGGTTCCTCCCTGGTGTCTTCCATCTTCTTCATGCTGCTGCCGGACCAGGTGCTGGTCTACGGTGACTGCGCCATCAACCCGGATCCGAACGCCGAGCAGCTGGCAGAGATCGCCATCCAGTCCGCCGATTCCGCCAAGGCCTTCGGCATCGAGCCCAAGGTGGCGATGATCTCCTACTCCACCGGCAGCTCCGGCTCCGGTGCCGACGTAGAGAAGGTGCGCGAGGCCACTCGCATGGCCCAGGAGAAGCGTCCGGACCTGGTAATCGACGGTCCGCTGCAGTACGACGCCGCGGTGATGCCCAACGTGGCCGCCTCCAAGGCGCCGAACAGCCCGGTTGCCGGCCAGGCCACGGTGTTCGTGTTCCCGGATCTGAACACCGGTAACACCACCTACAAGGCAGTACAGCGCTCCGCAGACCTGATCTCCATCGGTCCGATGCTGCAGGGCATGCGCAAGCCGGTGAATGACCTGTCCCGCGGCGCCCTGGTGGAAGACATCGTCTACACCATCGCGCTGACCGCGATCCAGGCCAACGCCGAATGATGAAAAAGCCGGACTGATTCAGTCCGGCTTTTCTCTTTCTGGGCCATTCGTCCGCCCCTGGCGCAATTCTGAACTCTTGATTTAATCTGTTTAAGTTCATAGAGTTAAGGATTATCCAAAGGCGTTTCAACAGGCTTGTCCACAGATTCTGTGGATAACCCCTCGCTGCACCCTCAGGTTACGCTCTTCAGCACCAAGTCCCGGTAGCTCACCAATCCCAGGATCTTGCCATCCCAGCTTACTGGCGCCTGGTTGATGCCAAAGCGTTCAAACAACCGAGCGCAATAGCGCACATCCATGGTCGGGGCCACCGAGATCACCGGCTTGGACATGATCTCGTACAGATTGACCCGCTCCGGCGCCCGATCCCGGGCCACGACCTGTTTGCCGATGTCCGAAAGCAGCACCAAACCAAACTCGTCGCTGTCATCCCGCTTGTTGACGATGATCGCCTCAGCCCCACTGGCCACCAGGGTATCCAGTGCCTCCTGCACCGTCGCCAGACCATCCATCCCCTGCCAGCGCTGGGTCATCACCTGCTGCACCTGCGTCCTTGCGGTCATAGTGCGTCCTCCACTTTCTCACTTAAGCTCTGGATCTGGTGAGCGACCCCCACCGCATCCTCCACGTCGATCTGCAGCGCAATGCCGGTGCCCGGGGTGTGGTCAAACTCCCCTACCTCCGCCAGGGTCTGCAGTATGGTTCTTGCCAGGTGCTGCTCCACCACAAACAGCAGGACGTCCCGCTGCAGCTCCAGGTTCAGGCCAAAGAAGGTCTTCTTCGGGGTGATCCCCTCCCCCCGGGCGTGATTGATCAGGGTCACTCCGGTGGCGCCGGCATCTCGGGCGGCGCGGATGATCCCCGGGGTCTGTTGATCGTCCACAAAGGCGATGATCAGTTTGAAGCGCATGGTTCACCTCATCCGGTTGAGCGGCGCTGACGCCACTGGTTGAGTTGGGCATAGCCCATCACGGTCATGATGGGAAACAGGCTGGCAAAGGCGATCAGGCCAAAGCCATCGATCAGTGGGCTGCGGCCGGGAATGGTACTGGCCAACCCCAACCCGAGGGCCGCCACCAGGGGGACGGTGACGGTCGAAGTGGTGACCCCGCCGGAGTCGTAGGCCAGGGGCACGATAGCGGGTGGGGCGAAGCGGGTCTGGATCACCACCACCAGATAGCCGCTGAGGATGTACCACTGCAGCGGATCCCCCACCACAATGCGGTAGCTGCCCAGGGCGATGCCCACCGCCACACCCAGGGCCACCGCCAGCCTCAGCCCCAGGGCACGGATGGTGCCGCCGCTGATCTCCTCGGCCTTAATCGCCACGGCGATGAGCGAAGGCTCGGCGATGGTGGTGGCGAAGCCGATGGCAAAGGCAAACAGGTAGACCCAGTAGTAATCCCACCAGTCCTGGCCCTGGATAAAGTCCGGGGCAGTCAGCTGGCTGGCCATCAGCTCCCCCAGCGGAAACAGTGCCTGCTCCAGCCCCACCAGGAACAGTGCCAGCCCCACCACCACACAGGCCAGCCCCACCAGGATCTGGGGAAACTGGCGCAGGGGCTGACGCAGTACCCCGTACTGGAAGCCAAACAGCACCAACACGATGGGGGCCACATCGGCCAGGGTATCCAGCAGGGTGCGCCACAGCTCCAGCATCAACTCCATGCTTGCAGGATCCCGAACAGCAGCACGAAGATGATCGGCAGCAGGGAGGCGAAGGCGATCAGGCCAAAGCCATCGAGCATGGGGTTGCGCCCCTCGATGCTGCTGGCCAGCCCCACCCCGAGGGCGGTCACCAGGGGTACGGTGATGGTGGAGGTGGTGACCCCGCCGGAGTCATAGGCGATGCCGATGATGGTCTGGGGGGCGAACAGGGTCAGCAGCATCACCAGCAGGTAGCCGACGATGATCATCGCCGGCAATGACCAGCCCAACAGGATCCGCAACACCCCCAATACAATAGAGGCCCCCACCGCCAGGGCGACGGTCAATCGCAGTTGGTCAGCGTAGGCCTGCTGGGCGGCAGCCTCGGTGGCGATCTGACCGGCCATCGCCGCCACCTCGGCGGCCTCCTCTGTCACCGCGATCAGGGCCGGCTCCGCCACCGTTGTGCCAAAGCCCAGCAGAAAGGCAAACAGCAGCAGCCAGAACAGCGAGCCGCGACGGGCAAAGGCCCTCGCCAGGGTCTCACCAAGAGGGAACAGCGCCAGCTCCAGGCCATAGATGAACAGCGTCAGGCCCAGCACCACCAGCAGCAGGCCCACCAGGATGGTGACAATGCCGGGCAGCGGCTGCTCCAATACCAACAGCTGGAAAAATGCCACCACCAGCACGATGGGGGCCAGATCTCGGCAACTGCCCAGTAAGGTTCGCAACATCGGCAGCGCCATCGCCTATTCCCCAGGTTCATTTCGTTACATTTATTTAACCTAACAGAGCCGGGCAACACTTTGACAGCGATCAATTCGGCTTGGCTTGATCTGCCATAGGGCCGAGGCATACTGGGGAAAAAACAAGGAGAGACAATGAGACACTGGCTATTGCTGCCACTGCTGCTGTCGCTGATGGCCTGCGGCCCCAGCCCTCAACAGCAACGACCGGAGCGCACCGCCATGCGCTTCTTCCAGGCGCTGTACGTAGACGAGGACGTGGCCACGGCCCAGAGCCTGGTGGCCCCGCATCTGGCGGAACTGATGGCCCACTATCGACTGCCCAGCCAGATCCAGCGCAACCTGTTTGGCCTGCGCATGACCGAGGTGAGCCTGGACATCACCGAGATCAACATCGATTTCTTCCGCCGCAACAGCGACGGAGTGGAGGTACTGGTTCAGCTGGCCGGCTACCGGGGCGACCAGTACCTGGTGGAGGATCGGCGGGTCAAACTGGAACGGATCGACAACCGCTGGCTGATCAGCGAGTTCTTCGACGACCCCTTCAACAGCGGCGGCTAGCCCCCCGCCGCAGTCCCCTCTCGGCGCGGATCCGCCGCGCCGACCCAACCCTGCTCGGTCCGCATCAACAGCTGGATACCGCTATTGAGGGCGCCCTGCCTGACCTCGTACCCCATCGCCTCCATCGCCTTTGGCAAGGCCGGATCGGTGCGCTCCGATTCCAGCATCAGGTAATCGTTACGGTGGCTGATCCGGGGCAGTGCCAGCGCCTCAGCGGGGGAGAGCTGGAAGTCCATTAACGCCACCAGCGCCTGGCTGACGTAGCCGATGATGCGGCTGCCGCCGGGGGAGCCGATGGCGAGCCAGGGCTCACCGGCGGGGTTAAGCACCAGGGTGGGCGACATGGAGGATCGGGGACGCTTACCCGCTTCAACCCGGTTGGCCAGCGGCGCGTTGGCCGGCCCTGGGTCCCGGGCAAAGTCGGTCAGCTGGTTGTTGAGCAGGAAGCCTCCCACCATCACCGTGGAGCCAAAGCCCATCTCGATGCTGCTGGTCAAACTGACCACGTTGCCCGCCTTGTCTGCCATCACCAGGTGTGTGGTGGAGCTCAGCTCTTCGGTGCTGTCCGGGGCGCGCTGCTGCTGGAACTGGCCCGGCAGGGCGGTGCCACCGTCCCTGGCCGCCGTCAGTGCACTACCGCGGCCCTTGAGGTAGTCGCGGTCCAGCATCTGGCGCACCGGCACCGGGATAAAGTCTGGATCGGCGGCGTAGCGATTGCGATCGGCATAGGCGATACGTGAGGCCTGACTGAACAGGTGGGTGAAATCGGCACTGGTGGGGGAGATGCCGCTCAGATCGTGGGGCTCCAGCAAAGTCAGGATCTGGGCGATGGCAACGCCACCGGAGCTCGGCGGTGCCATGCCGCACACCTGGTGGCGTCGATAGGCGCTGCACAGCGGCTGACGCCACTGGGGGCGATAGCTGGCCAGGTCCTCCAGGGTTAGCAAGCCCGGGCGATCCGGATCCTGCTGCACCGCGGTCACCATCTGCTGCGCCAGCTCGCCCTGGTAGAACCCCTTGGGCCCCTGGGCGGCGATCCGCTTGAGGGACAGCGCCAAAGCAGAGTTGGTCAGGGTATCGCCGGCCCGCAGCCACTGGCCGTTGGGCGCGAAGTAATCATGGGCAACCCCGGGACGCTTCAGCCCGGGGTTGAACTCCCGGGCCAGCAGGCCAGCCAAACGGGGGGACACCTCAAAGCCCTGCTCGGCCAAGGTGATGGCCTCGTCAAACAGGCTGGACCAGGGCAGCTTGCCGTAGCCCAGGTGCGCTTCATAGAGGGCAGCAACGGCACCAGGTACACCTACGGCCCGGCCCCCCACCACCGACTCGACCCAGCTCAATGGCTGGCCCTTTTCATCGAGAAACAGCTCGGGACTGGCCTTGGCCGGAGCCACCTCACGGCCATCCAGGCTCAATACCTGCTCGGCCTTGGCGTCCCACAGCAGCATAAAGAGTCCACCACCGATGCCGGAGGATTGCGGCTCGGTCAGGGTCAGTACCATCTGGGCAGCAATGGCGGCGTCCACCGCGGAACCGCCCTTGGCCAGGATCTCCGCTGCAGCCCGGGTCGCCAGGGGATTGGCGGTGGCTGCCATGTACTCAGCCCCCTGGGCCTGCCCCCGGGCCTCAAAGCCCGTTGCCGCCTCAGGTTCGAGCTCTTCGGCCGCCAGGCCGACTGCCGTCACCCACCCCAGAACTGCCCACCAACGCCACTTCATCCGGTTACTCCACCGCCACATTCAGGACCCACAGTCTGCGTCAATGCTGGCCATGGTCGCAACCATTTCAGCCGCTGAGAAAACAGAAACAGCGGCCATAGGCCGCTGTTTCTTCTGTACTTCTTCGATTAATCGAGGAAGGACTCTTCATCCAGATCGGTCGGCAGCTCTTCGGCCACTTCGTCCTGCAGCTGGTAGTAGGCGTCCTGATACTCTTGTACTTCCATTTCGGTGTCCTCTGCCGTAGATCACGCTTCTCAAACCACAGGCGAATGATAGCAGCAAGCGCAAAATGTTGCTACTAAGCTGTTGTTTTTATTGAATTTGTAGTTTATTTACAGCAGAAATTACATAACCGGCTGATCACTGGTCAGCTTTGACATGGAATGTTGGTAATAGCACGTAGAAAATCCCCTGGCCGGTACCGCCCTGAATGGGCTGTAGGCCACTGCGGGCACAAAAAAGCCCACCCGGGCGACCCGGGTGGGCGGTCATCATCGGCAGGGCATCGACCCTAGGGCTGGCGATAATGCAGCACCTTGAGGGCCCGGTCTGGATCCACATCGGGAAAGCTGGCCGGGTTGGCCAGTTGTTGCTGGTATTGCAGCGACGGCGCCACCTCCGCCACCTGCTGCTTGAGAAAGGCCCGGGACAGCTCCGGGGCATTAAGGCAGAGCAGCACATCACCCTGGGGGGCGACCAGCTCGGGCAGGCGACGCAACAGGCGGGCATAGTCCTTGGTGGCCACGAAGCTGCCCTTTTGAAAGCTCGGCGGATCCACCACCACCAGATCATAGGGGCCCAGTTTGTTGAGCTTACCGAAGCTCTTGAACAGGTCGTGGCCAAGGTAGCGGACGCCGTGGTCAAAGCCGTTGCGCAGATGGTTACGCTTGCCCTGCCCCAGTGCCGGCTTGCTCATGTCCAGGTTGACCACCTCCTTCGCCCCCCCGGCCATGGCAAACACCGAAAACGCACAGGTGTAAGCGAACAGATTCAGGACCCGCCGCCCCTGGGCATGCTGACGCACCCAGGCCCGGCCCTCGGCCATGTCCAGGAACAGGCCATGGTTCTGACCCCGGGCCAGGTCGACCTCAAAGGCCAGCCCGCCCTCCTCCACCCAGTGGGACTGCGGCGGGGCCTGGCCTACTACATCGGTTTGCGCCGGTGAGGTATGGCGGTCTTGCCAGACCAGGCTGAAAGGGGCATCGGACACCCCCTGCCACCAGTGTTGCAGCTGACTGATCAGCGCACTGCGCTGCTGCGACTCGAGCGGGACAAAGTGGGTGAACAGCAGGCTTGGGGGAAACCAGTCCAGGGTGATCCCCTCCAGCCCCGGGAAGCAGTAACCCCGGCCATGGAGCAAGCGACCACAACCTGCCTCCGGCAGGGCGCTGGGCAGATGTTCAAGCAGGTTCACGCGGAGGTCTCCGAGCTGGCTTCAGAGGTGTCGCCACGGGGCACCACCGGCTGGGGCTCCCCCTCCAGCAGCACGGCAAACCAGCGACCGGAGTTGGACGACTCCAGGCCAATCTTGACGATCATGGTCAAGGGCACCGACAGCAGCATCCCCACCGAGCCCAGCAACCAGCCCCAGAAGATCAAGGAGAGGAACACCACCAGGGTCGACAGACCCAGGGTGCGCCCCATCAGCCGGGGTTCCACCAGGTTACCCATGATCATGTTGGCGGCCACATAGATGGCGGCCGCCGCCGCTGCAGAGCCAAAGCCGAACTGCAGGAAGGCCAGGATCACCGCCGGCACCGCGGCAATGATGGAGCCGATGTTGGGGATGTAGTTAAGCAGGAAGGCCACCAAGCCCCAGAGCAGGTAGTAGTCCACCCCAATGAGGTAGAGGCCCAGGCCGCAGAACACCCCGGTGGCCAGGCTGACCAGGGTCTTTATCGCCAGGTAGCGATTGACCGACTCAAGGAAGCGATCGATCTGCTGCAGGCGCATCTCGGGGTCATCCAGGGCATAGTGCAACTTTCGATTGATCCCGTTGCTCTCCAACAACATAAACACCACTGCCAGGACAATCAGCAGGGTATTGGCCATCAACCCGCCTAAACTGGTGAGGATATCGGTGGCCAGGCTCATGATACGACCGGGGTCAAATTGCTCTCGCACCTGCTCAGTGGAGAGATGGATGTTGAACTGCTCCAGGAACATGACCAGGGGGTGAAGCTGGCCGGTGAGCTGGGCCCGGTACTCGGGCAGCTGGGAGCGGAAATCCACCACGGAGCTGCCCACCAGCGCGCCCATCCAGACGCTGAGCAGCACGACCACGACCATCACCAGCAGGATGGCCAGGACGCGGGGGATCTTGACCCGGGTCAGCAGTTTCACCAGCGGGCTGCAGATGATGGCGATGAACATCGCCAGCAGAAAAGGCACGACAACGGTGCTGGCGGCCTTGATGCCGGCCAGGATCACCATCACAGAGGCGAGAAAAACGGCAGTGCGAGTTGCTACCGAGGCTTGATCAAAGGGCGATGGAGCCATTAGCTTGATAACCATAAACCATGGAAAGAGTAAAACATTATGAAGCAAAACCAGGCGGTTATTCGAATTAAAAATTTGCGGTTGCGCACCTACATCGGCATCAACGAGGACGAAATCAAGAACAAGCAGGACGTGGTGATCAACGCCACCATCTACTATTGTGCCGACCGGGCCAGCAACAGCGACAACATGGACGACGCCCTGAACTACCGCACCATCTGTAAGGCGATCATCCAGTTGGTGGAGAACAACCGCTTCGGCCTGCTGGAGAAACTGACCCACGATGTCCTGAGTCTCTGCACCGAGCACCACTGGGTGGAGATGGCCACGGTGGAGATCGACAAGCCCCACGCCCTGCGCTTTGCCGACTCGGTGTCACTGAGCCTGAGCTGGCACAAACCCGAATAAGGAGTGCGTCATGCAGATCCTCATCACCGGAGCCACCGGCTTTATCGGCAGCACCCTGGTTGCGCGACTGAGCGGCCACCGCCTGACTATCCTCAGCCGGGACCCTCAGCGCGCCCAGCAGCAGCTGGGTGACCAGCATCGCTACCTGCGTGCCCTGGCCACCCTGACGGATCTGAACGAGTACGACGCGGTGATTAACCTGGCGGGAGAGCCCATCGCCTCCGGTCGCTGGACCGCCAGTAAGAAGCGGGCGATCTGCGACAGCCGTTGGGAGATCACCAAGAAGCTGGCAGCGCTGCTGGAAAACAGCACCGAGCCGCCCAAGGTGTGGCTCAACGCCTCCGCCATCGGCATCTATGGGCCGCGGGATGCCACCCCGGTGGATGAGAGCACCACCCTGCTGCCGTTGGATTTTGCCGCCCAGGTGTGTGAGCACTGGGAAACCTTTGCCAAGCGGGTCGAGCAGCATACTCGGCTGTGCATCATCCGCATCGGCCTGGTGCTGCACCCAGAGGGTGGCGCGCTGAAAAAGATGTTGCCACCGTTTCGACTGGGGCTGGGTGGCCCCATCGGCAACGGCGCGCAGATGATGTCCTGGATCCACCGGGATGACCTGATTGGCCTGATGCTGCATCTGCTTGAGCACGACTCTGCCGCGGGGATCTTCAATGGCACCGCCCCCAACCCGGTGAGCAACCGGGATTTCAGCAGTGCACTGGGCAAGGCGCTGGGTCGTCCGGCGATCTTGCCGGCCCCTGCTTGGGCGATGAAAGCCGCCCTGGGGGAAATGAGTGAGTTGTTACTGACCGGCCAGGCGGTGTTGCCCAGGGCGGTGGAGGCCAGCGGCTACCAGTTCCAATACCCGGAACTGGAGGCGGCGCTGGCCAACCTGTTCAGCCGCTGATTGTCGACATGCGTTGGCCGTGGCGTTAACCACTGGCCAGCAGCGCAGCACAGCGGTTGTGCAGCAGACGGCGGCAAGCCCAGCGGCCCAGCACACCGATCAGCAGAGCGCCCCCTAGCGGGATACTCCACCACCAGTTCCAGTGGGGTTGCACCACCAGCTGGAAAAGCTGGGTCTTAACCAGGAACAGCACCAGCTCTGCCACTGCCACCGCCAATATGCCGGCCAATGCGCCCAGTAGGGCAAACTCCCAACTTACCGCCCGTTTCAGCAATGAGCCTGACGCCCCCAGGGTGCGCATGATCGCCAGCTCCTGGCGACGGGATGCCATCCCCGCCTCGGTTTGGGCAAACAGCAGCAGGCTGGAAGCGGCCAGTACCACCAGCAAGACAAAGCCCAGCGCCGCCGCCACCTGATCAACCACCTGACGCAGCTGCTCAATCATGGTGCCCACGTCCAGTACCGACACGGTAGGGAAGCGCTGCGCCATCTGCGGCACCAGGTCAGGCTGCCCCTCGGGATGAAGGAAACTGGCGATGTAGGTCGAGGCAAAGGGGGCCAGGGTCTCCGGTGGGAAGATCATGAAGAAGTTGGGCTGCATGGTCTCCCAGTTGACCTTGCGCAGGCTGGTGACCCGGGCGGTAAAGGTTTGCCCCTCGACAGTGAAGGAGAGGGTATCGCCGAGGCCAATTCCCAGTCGCTCAGCCACCTCCAGCTCCACCGAAACCTCATCGGTGGCATCGGGGCTGTACCACTGCCCTGCCTCGATGGGGTTGTTGGGCGGCAGCTCGATGCGATAGGTCAGGTTCAGCTCGCGGCCGATGCCCCGGGGCCCTTCCGGCTCCGGGTCTTCCTTGGTTACCCGGCGCTGTACCGTCTCACCGTTGATGGCGGAGAGTCGGCCACGCACCACAGGGTAAAGATCGGTAGCGACCACATTGCGCTCGGCTAAAAAGGCGTCCATCGCCTCGGTCTGGTCCGGGGCAATGTTAACCAGGAAGTGGTCCGGGGTGCCCTCGGGCAGCTGGGACTGCCAGTCCTGCAGCAGGTCCTGGCGCAGGGCCAGTACCGTCAGCAGCAACATCAGCGCGACAGAGAAGCCCACCAGTTGCAGCACGTTGTCGTTGGCGCGTCGGCGCAGGCCCGCCAGGGCCAGCTGCAGCGGCGAGCCGGTACGCATGCCCAGGGTTCGGCCCCAGCTGAGCATGCCCCAGGCCACCGCGGCCAGCAGCAGGGTCAACAGGCCGGCCCCAGCCAACAGGATCCAGGTCATTACCCAGCTGCCGCTGTAGAGCCAGGCCAGGCTGGCCAGGGCAACAATAGACAGCGCGGCATTAAGCCCCATGCCCAGATGGGCGGGTTCGATATCACGACGCAGCACCCGCAGTGGCGGTACCGACATCAAGCGCAGCATGGGGTAGAGGGTAAAGCCGATGGCCGCCACCAGTCCGGTGGTGCAGCCCAGGGCGACCGGGCGCCACAACTGGGTGGGTGCCAGGGTATCCCGCAGGGTCTCGGGCAGGGCCCAGATAAGCCCTTGGGCCATCAACAGGCCGCTGGCCAAGCCCAGGGCGATCCCCAGCAGGGTGGTCAGGCCCAGGTGCAGGGCGAAGATCCCCCGGACCTGGCGATGACTGGCGCCCAGGGTCTTGAGCATCGCCACCACGTCGTAATGACGCTGGCAATAGCGTCGGGCCGCCACCCCAACCGCGGCGCAGGCCAGGGCGATACCGAACAGGGTAGCCAGCAACATAAACTGCTCAGCCCGCTGAATAGCCCGGGCCAGTGGTGTTTCCTGGTTACGAACATCCTGCCAGCGCTGGCTGGTGGTCAGGGTTGGCAGCAGCTGGTCCTCGAAGGCCTTGAGCGCCGTAGCGCTGCCAGCGAACTGGTAGCGCCAGGTCAGACGACTGCCGGGTTGGACCACGCCGGTGGCTTCGACATCGTCCAGCCGCATCAGCACGGTCGGGGCGGAGGCAAAGACATTGAAGCCGCCATCGGGCAGACGAGCGAAGGCGCCGGTGATCTCAAGCTCACTGTTGCCGAGCTCAACTTGTTCACCGTTGGCCAATTGATTGTGCAAGCGACCATCGATCCACAATGCCCCGGCGGCCGGCAAGAGTCCGGGTAGGGGCAGCAGGGGGTCAATCTGCCCACGTAAGGGGTAGCCATCGCTGACCGCCTGGACAGACACCAGCTGCAGGCCCGTATCGGTAAACAGCATCGATTGGAAGCTCAGGGTCTGGGCGGTTTCCAGGCCCAGATCCCGAGCCTGTTGCAACAGCGTCTCGTCGACTGGTTGTGGGGAGACCAGCACCCGGTCTGCAGCCAGAAACTGGGTTGCCTCGCTGAGTAACCCCTGCTTTAACCGCTCACTGATCAATCCCAGGCTGGTCACCGCTAACACCGCCAGGGCCAGGGCGGCGGTGATCAGCTTCAGCTGCCCGCCAAACAGCTCGCGACGGAACAACCGCCATGCTAGAGGCCAATGCTTCATGCCACCTCCAGCTGACCGCTGACCATCTCGATCTGGCGCTGACAGCGTTGGGCCAGAGCCAGGTCATGGGTGACCAGCACCAGGGTGGTGCCCTGCTCACGGTTCAGCTCAAATAGCAGCTCCTCGACCCGCTGACTGTTGGCGTGATCAAGGTTGCCGGTGGGTTCGTCGGCAAACAGGATGTCGGGGTGGCTGGCGAAGGCACGGGCGATGGCGACGCGCTGCTGCTCCCCGCCAGAGAGTTGGTTAGGAAAGTGGTCCTGACGATTGGCCAGACCGACCCGACGCAGCAGCGCCAGCGCCTGTTGCTGGGCATCGTCTCCACCGGCCAGTTCGATGGGCAGCATCACGTTCTCCAGCGCCGTAAGGCTGTCGACCAACATAAACGACTGAAAGATGAAGCCAACAGAGCGCCCGCGCAGGGCAGCACGCTGCTCCTCGTCCAGCTGGTGCAACGGCTCGCCGGCGAGCCAGATCTCACCGCTGCTGGCGCGATCCAATCCGGCCAGCAGGGATAGTAAGGTGGATTTGCCAGAGCCCGAAGGGCCGATGATCGCCACCGACTCCCCCTGCTTGACATCCAAATTTACCCCGTTGAGGATCGTGAGGTTTCCGTCCAACGTATCTACACGGCGAAACAGGCTGTTTACCGTGATTACTGAACTGTCCTGGAGAGAGGTCATGTTGCGATCCTTGCTGAGGTTTGTCTTTGTCATTGTCTTGGTGTCGGCGTCGGCAAATGCGAAGCCGGTCTCTATTCTAATACTGGGCGATAGCCTCAGCGCAAGTTATGGAATGACAGAGCAGGAAGGGTGGGTGCATCTGTTGCAGCAGCGCCAGCCGGATCTGCGTCTGATTAATGCCTCGATCAGTGGCGAGACCACCGACGGGGGCTTGCGACGTTTACCGGGGTTGCTTACGCGACATCAGCCGGACTGGATCTTCGTAGAACTGGGTGGCAACGACGGTTTGAGAGGCTTTCCGCTGACCCTAACCGAGCAGAACCTGGAGCAGATTGTGGCGCTTGGACTGGACAGTGGCAGCCAGGTTTTGCTGTCAGAGATCCTGCTGCCGCCGAACTACGGTCGTCGCTACACCGAGGCGTTTCAGGGGATTTTTGAGCAGCTGAGCGACCGCCACCAGGTTCAGCTGGTGCCCTTTTTTATGCGCGATATTGCCATCGACCCCGAGCTGATGCAGGCGGATGGCATTCACCCCAATCAAAGCGCTCAGCCGCTGATCGCTGACACCCTGGAGCCCTGGTTTTTAAAGACGTTACCGGCGCAGTAAAGGAAGGCTATCCGCTGTTAGGGTTGAGTTGGCCAAGCCGACGGAGCCCGTCCGGAGCAAGGCTTGCATCACGGGGCAAGAATCGGCCTGGGTTAAACACAAAGCCACCGCAATGCGGTGGCTTTTTGGTGTTCGCTGGCCGAAAGACAGCAACATAAGATGGTGGGCGATACCGGGCTTGAACCAGTGACCCCCTGCTTGTAAGGCAGGTGCTCTCCCAACTGAGCTAATCGCCCCAACACTGCAAAGGTGCTAAGCCTTGAGTGGTGCCAAGCCTGACGTGGCGGCAAGGAACCACTGCAAGACACCAACTATAGTGGCTACCGGCGTGGATACCCAACCACTGGCGGCCCCTTTACAGCAAGCCAGATTTGGTCGGGCTTAAAATCAGATACAAAAAAGCCACCGCAATGCGGTGGCTTTTTCATGAGCTGCCGTAAAGGCAGCATCTTAAGATGGTGGGCGATACCGGGCTTGAACCAGTGACCCCCTGCTTGTAAGGCAGGTGCTCTCCCAACTGAGCTAATCGCCCCAATCCTGGG
>NZ_FQXG01000010.1 GCF_900129905.1 Ferrimonas marina
TTAGTCCGAAGACCAAATTACTCTGCATGTTGTGCAGTCACTCAGTAGCATCGAGAAAATGATGATTTCTCAATCCTGCGTGAGTGCCCACACAGATTGTCTGACAAATTGTTAAAGAGCGTTGCTTCGTTGCCGAAGCAGGATGCGTATCTTACGCTTCCCGTTGCTGAAGTCAAGCAGAAAATCGCGTTTTCTTTTTGACCTCAAACTTCGTGTTTTGAGCCGTTGGCTCGCCATCCCGAAGTGGAGCGCCATTTTATTCAGTTAACTTAGTGAGTCAAGGACTTTTTTACCGAGTTACCTGAGTGGCTGACGCCATGTTGACCGGTCGCTTCAGCGCGCTGCGCCGTTGTCCCTGCCAACGAGGAGCGCATTATAGGGCGGCTTTTTCATGGCGCAAGGGGGAGTGACAAAATTCTTTTTAACTGGCGATTTATTCACCCTTGGCGCTCAGTTGATGGCCAAAAGATCAGAAGCCTGGCTCAGATGACAGTGATTTGGCTGAATCCCAGGCTTTTTAGCCCGGATTGCAGCGCCGCGTTTGGCAAAGCGCCGGTGGTATAGAAGTAGGCCGCGCCACTGTCGCTGAGCTCCAATGCTAACGCTTCGACCTGGTTGCCTACCCGACGTGCAACCGCCTCGCCGGAATCCACCAGATTGACCTGGCCACCGAGCAAGGCAGTGAGCTCCTCCCTTAATAGCGGGAAGTGGGTACAGCCCAGCACGATGGTGTCCGGGTTGGGGTGATGCTCCAGCCATGGGGTGAGCACTTGGGCCAGTGCGGTCATGTTCACCGGAGTGCCTGCCAGCTTCTGCTCCGCCATCTTTACCAGTTCTGAACTGCCGATGCGAAGGGTGGTCACCTCGGCGGCGAAGGTCTGGATCAACTCATCGGTGTAGCGGCGCTGCACCGTACCTGGCGTGGCCAGCAGGCCCACCACACCGTTGCGGGTCTGCTCCGCCGCCGGCTTGACCGCCGGGACCACCCCCACCACCGGGGGCCCGATGCGCTGACGCAATGGCTCGAGCACCAGGGTCGAGGCACTGTTACAGGCGATCACCACCATGGCGACAGCATGACGCTGCAGGTGGGACTCGATCAGCCGGACACACCCCTCTACCAGATCGTGCTCGTCCAGCTCGCCATAGGGAAAGCGGGCACTGTCGGCCAGGTAGTGGATGTCTGCCTTTGGCATCGCGGCCCGGATCTCCTGATAGATGGAGAGGCCACCGACGCCCGAATCGAAGATAACAATGGAGCCCATATCGCCTGTCTGCTAAACCAATGCAGTAATGAGAGGAAGGTCGTCATTCTCACACAAGCACGCCTTTGTACCAAGGAGGGGTGGACTTGACCGGGCAGGTGGTTAGAATTTGCCCCCTTTGAATCTTCGCCGGAGAATTTATGGATCTCGCTGCCCTTGATCCCCGTCGCTATGACGAGCAACTCGCAGAGAAGTGCGAGCGCATGCGTGCCCTGTTTGCGCAACACGACACGCCGGAGCTGGAGGTGTTCCCCTCCCCGCCGGCGCACTACCGCATGCGGGCTGAGTTCCGGGTCTGGCACGATGGCGACAACCTGGACTACATCATGTTTGACCAGGCCCGCCAGGAGCGGGTGGCGGTGACCCAGTACCTGCCCGCCAGCGAGCTGATCAACCAATACATGGTGAAGCTGCACGCCGCCCTGCAGCCTAACCCGGTGCTGCGCCGTAAGCTGTTCCAGGTCGACTTCCTCTCCACCCTCAGCGGTGAGCTGGTGATCAGCTTGCTCTACCATCGCCAGCTGGACGAGGCCTGGCAGGACGGGGTCCGCGAACTGCAGGCCCAATGGGGTGAGCCCAAGGTGCATTTTATCGGCCGAGCCCGTAAGCAGAAGGTCTGCCTGGAGCAGGACTACGTTGACGAAGTGCTGCAGGTGCATGGCAAGCCGTTCCACTACCGTCAGATTGAGAACAGCTTCACCCAGCCCAATGGCAAGGTGGCGGAAAAGATGCTCGAGTGGGCGGTGGACGTGACCCGCAACAGCGAAGGGGATCTGCTGGAGCTGTATTGTGGTAACGGCAACTTCTCCCTGGCCCTGGCCCAGAACTTCCGCAAGGTGCTGGCCACCGAGCTGGCCAAGCCATCAGTGGAGGCCGCACAGCACAACATCCAGAAGAATGGCATCGACAACGTCACCATCCTGCGGATGTCGGCGGAGGACTTTACCGACGCCATCAACGGCGTGCGTGAGTTCCGCCGTCTCAAGGGGATCAACCTGGCCGACTACGACTGCAACACCATCTTTGTCGATCCGCCGCGCTCCGGCCTGGACCCGGCCACCGAGAAGATGGTGCAGGGCTACCAGCGGATACTCTACATCTCCTGCAACCCTGAGACCCTGATGGCCAACCTGGAGACCTTGGGACAAACCCACAAGATCACCCGGTTTGCCCTGTTCGACCAGTTCCCCTACACCCACCACATGGAAGCGGGTGTGCTACTCGAACGCCGCTAAGCCATCCCTAAACGCACAAACCCGCCGTTCGGCGGGTTTGTTGTTTCTAGCGCATGGGAAATGGGCTGCCGCTTATTGGTCGGTCAGGTTCTTATAGCGCTGAGAGTTCTGCAGGGCTTCGCCCCCCATAGCCAGCATGGCCACCTGGAGGATCAGGCGCTCGGTCAGGGCCTTGCGCTCGGTACGGGTCAGATCCAACGCCTCGGAGCCGGAGGAGAACACCAGTACCACCATCGCTTCCGCCTGGGCATAAGATAGTGCCTTGAGCCGACCGGCGCGGGCCTGGAGGTAATCGTTCAGCTCGTCAGTGAAGTGGCGGATCTCCCGGTTCACGGCAAAACGGAAAGCCGCTGAGGTACCGGTACGTTCGCGCAACAGCAGACGAAACACGTTGGGGTTGGAGTCGACAAACTCCATAAAGGTCTCGATGGAAGCACGGATCACGCTCCCCCCCTGCTCTGCCCGCTGGCGCCCTTTGCGCATCAGCTGGCGCAGGGTCAGACCGCCCTCGTCCACCATGGTCAGACCCAACTCTTCCATGTCCTTGAAGTGGCGATAGAAGGAGGTAGGGGCAATGCCCGCTTCCCGGGCGACCTCACGCAGACTCAAACTGGAGAAGCTGCGCTCGGCGCTCAACTGGTTGAACGCCGCGTCCACCAGGGCACGACGGGTCTTCTCTTTTTGCTGGGCTCGGATCCCCATCTTCTCTCACTCACGCTTTTCAGATCAGCAAGATAGTACAACTTGATGGACGCCTCCGCACCCTTTGCGCACGCGTAGGGGTTGCAATCGGCGCGGGAAAATCGAAAATAGCTAACAAGTGTACGCCGAAGAAGTTATCAAGGATGACCAAGAAACCCCCTATCCTCTGGCTGAATCTCGCCATCTTTATCTCCACCTTTGCTGTCGCTGTGATTGGCGTGCCCTGGTATGGCCTGCAACACGGCTTTTCCACCGCCAGCATGGTGATTGCCGCTGTTTTCTGGTTGTGGAGTGGCATGTCGATCACCGCTGGCTACCACCGTTTGTGGTCGCACAAGGCCTGGCAGGCCCACCCCTCGGTGCAATGGCTGCTGGCCATCGGCGGTGCCATGGCGATGCAGAACAGCATCCTGCACTGGTGCGCCGATCACCGGGTGCACCACAAGCATGTGGACGACAACGACAAAGACCCCTACTCCGCCGGCCGCGGCTTCTGGTTCAGTCACATCGGCTGGATGCTGCGCAACTACCAGCCGACCCCGGACTACAAGAACGTGCGGGATCTGCAGAAGAACGCCATCGTGATGAACCAGCACAACCACTATGGTTGGTGGGTTCTGGGTACCAACATTGGCGCCCCGCTGTTGCTCGGTGCGCTGTTCGGCGATGCCCTGGGTACCCTGCTGCTGGCCGGATTCCTGCGCCTGGTGGTGGTGCATCACAGCACCTTCTTTATCAACTCCCTGGCCCACATCTGGGGCAGCCAGCCCTACAGCGATCAACACAGCAGCCGGGATAACGGGGTGATCGCCCTGCTTACCTACGGTGAGGGCTACCACAACTTCCACCACACCTTTGAGTACGACTACCGCAATGGCATCCGCTGGTGGCACTTTGACCCCACCAAATGGCTGATCCGTGCCCTGGAGAAGTGTGGCCTGGCCTCCAGTCTGCGCCGGGTGCCAGCGGGTCGGATCGAGGCGGCGCGGTTGTCGATGCAGCTCAAGTCCAGCCAACGCCTGTTGGCCGAACATCAGCTGGCCGCCGAATGGCTGCACAAGTTGGAGCTGGAGTACGAGCAGCTGCTGCATAAGATGCAGGGCTATTACGACGAGAAACAGCGCCAGTTGCAGTTAAAGCGGGCGGAACTGGACCGTAGTGCCCGTGAGCGCCTGGCCGAGCTGCGCGATGCCTTTGAACTGCAACAGCGTCAATGGCACGCCCTGCGGGCACAGGCCCACGCAGTGCTGAACTAACCAGCGAACTAAGAAAAGCGGGCCATCGGGCCCGCTTTTTTGTTTCATCCCAGTTTAGCGCTGGGCTTGGATGGTTTGATCCGAGATCAGCCCTTCGAGGATGGCATCCTCAGTAAACAGCAACGGGCGCAAGGCGGTGTTGTCGGAGTAGTACTGGGTCTGATCGTTCCAATGCGGTGACTGCACGTTATTGGACTCAGAGTAGGTCAGCAACCCGCGGGCACTGGGGCCCTCTTCGCCAAAGCCCACCACCATCATCCAGCTGGAGCCGTAACGCACGTGGTATCCCGCCTCGGACAGGCTGGAGCGCATCGGTGCGCCGGTGACCGCATCGATGGCCGCCGGGTAGGCGTGCTTGGGCAGCAGGGTGTCATCCCCTTCGCTGTTGCTATACGCAAAGACGTTAAAGCCCCCTTCGAAGTTATTGGCTCCGGCCCAGGGCAGGCGCACGCCCGAGGGGGTGCCGTCCGGCAGTGACTTCTCGACAAACTGCAGGCTACCCAGGGGCGCATCCAGGGCAAAGCCGTTCTGCTCCAGGCTGGCCGCCGCGGCTGCCAGTGCTACCAGGGCGGAGCCGTCGCTGACCAGGGTGTTGGGGGTATTGACCGGATCGCGGTAGTCGAAAGGCACCGACAGCAGCTGGCTGTCAAAGCGGTAACCAAACTCTCGCAGCAGTGCACCGGCGATGGCATCCTTGTTCTGTGCCCCACCCCATTTCGCCAACGCGGCACAGGCCGGCTGCAGGTCCACACTCAGCTCAGTAGACACTACCACCTGCGTGTCGCCCTGGGCCTGGCACTGGGCCAACAGCTCCGGCAGCACCAGTTCAGCCAGGTAGGTGCGGTTGGACATCAGTGCCGCTTCCACCTCTGCAGGATTGAACAGGCCATCGTCACCGCGGGCGTCGGCCATCAGGGTCAGGCCCATGCGGGTACGCAGGCTTTGCTCACCCCGCTGCGGGCCATACAGGGGAGATACCCCTTCGATCGGCTCGGCGGGGTTGGTGGACCAGAACGAGTTGTTGGAGTTCTGTACGAAGTCCTGGCGCAGCAGCTTGGGCGCCTCCTCATAGGGCACTGCATCATCAAAGGCGTAGGTGCTGTCGTAGCCGGGCAGGATGGTAAAACCTGCCTGCTCGCGCAGCGCCATCAACACCGGATCCGAGGTCAGGTCCACCATGGCGGTCTGGGTCAAGTTGGGCACGGTGGAATCGTCGATGTAGAAGGCGTTGCCCTGGTCATCGGCGTACATGGTGTTGTTGAAGATCACCCCATCGTAATCGATGAAGGCCTGCTGAAAGCTGGCCAGATCGGTGGCCAGGTTCATGGCGATCCAGTGCTCCAGCACATCCAGGTTGGCCTCGTTGGCATCCTGGACAAAGAAGGCCAGGCTGTCGGTCCAGCCAAAGGGAGCCAGTGCCGGCGGTGCTTCCACCATGGGGCCCTTCTCGGTGAGGTAGAGGGTCTTTTGCAGTGGGATCACCTGACCCCCGCCCACGTTCACCTCGATGGTTTCCACCCGCGCTTCGATGGGCATCTCCTCGCCATCCAGCAGGTAGGTAAGGCGGTCCCCCTCTTTCAGCGCCAGCTGGTACATCACAAAGTGCTCAGCGGTGGAGAAGGTATGGGTCCAGGCCAGGTTCTGGTTGAAACCGATATTGATGGCGCCAGGCATGCCTACCAGGGAGCCCCCCATCACGTTCATCACCCCGGGGATGGTGAGGTGCGACTGCCAGAAACGCAGCTGTCCGGTATGGGGGAAGTGCGGGTTACCCAGCACGATGCCCTTGCCGTTCTCGGTGATTTCCGCCCCCAGGCCCCAGCCGTTGGAACCCAGGCCACGCTCGTTCACCTGGGGCAAGGCCATGGCATCGGCGCGATCCCGGGCCAGGGTCTGGATCTGGGCCAGCTGCACCTGACTCTGCTCATTGAGCTGGGCGGTGGCGGCGGGCACCGGCAGGTACTCTTCACCGTCACCGGGATTGGCAAAGAAGATGAGGTCAAGGAAGTTGGCCGAGCCCGGCAGATGGGCGATAGAGAACAGGTAGGTCAGCAGATCCACCGGCTCCACTGGCTGCACCCAGGGCTGACCGGCGCAAGGCAGGTTAGGGGTGGTGACGGCCCCGGAAGCCAGGTCGCCCAGATAGAGGTTGTAGCCGGCGACAAAGCCGCTGAGCATCGCATCGGTGCGACCGGGCAGGTTGGCCATGGCCGCTTCCGCGGATTCCCGTACACGCAGCGCCTTGTAACCGAAGTCACTGATCAGGTTCTGGTTGTCCTCCACCAGCGGCATACCGGTGGCGAAATCGATGCGCTTATGGGGGCCAAAGTACTTGGAGCGCTCGCTGTTGGCCTTGATAAAGCCATCGGCCAGCAGGCAGAGGTGGTCCTCAGCCTGAGCATAACCGGAGCCAAAGGCCAGGCTCTCTAGGTTATCGGCCTGGATGTGGGGCACCCCATAGGTGGTGCGGCGGATCTGGGCGGAGAGCTGTCCCTCTGGCGCCATCAGCACCAGTTCCGGTTCCGGCTCAGGGGTAGGATCGGGATCCGTCGTCGCCGGTGGTGGTGGGGTGATCTCGGTAACGTCATCATCGTCGCCACAGCCGGTCAGCAGCATGCTGGAGGCGATGGTCATGGACAGGACGAGGGGTAATGTTTTCATGGGTTTTCCTTGTTGTGTCGCTCACTTCTCCCCAGTGAGTGCACCCATTCAAACAGTCGTTTCATCTCAATTCAATAGCGACTTAGTCTTACCCCCGTACCTTTTGTGCATGAAAAACGGCGCCCTAGGGCGCCGCTTTGTTCTACTGCCATGGCTTATTGGCCAAAGTCGATGTCCATCCACACCAGTCGCTTGCCGGAGCTCAGGCTGCTGGGTTGGTTGCCATCCACGTCATACAACCATTCGGAGCCTGACGCCCCCAGTGCCGGCCAGAACACACCCATATCAGCAACGAACAGATCGTTATGGGGCAGCACATAGTCGGTGCGCCAGCCATTGATGTTGGTCCAGGTCTGGCCGTTAAGGTGCGGGCTGTTGCTGTCGCGGAAGTAATCGGTGGCACCGGCACTGCCGGGTGCGTTCTGGTTCAGGGCCGGACCAAAGCGCAGCAGGTAGCTGGTCAGCAGCAGGTTGACTGAGCCGGAGTCGCCATCGTAGGACTCCTGCCCTTCTACTGCCAGGGTGTGGGCACGCTGGTCTTCGTCGGAGGCCAGGTGACCCAGCAGCACGAAGGGACGATTCAATGCCACACCGCCGGGGCGCTGGTTGTCATCCTGGATGTAGTCGCCCTTGCCACGATCATCGATGTAGTCCGCCAGGAAGCGCAGCTGATCCCGGCTGCGCTGGTAGGGGCGCTGGGTATCGTCGCGCGGTGCCGGTGACTCCAGTTGGGTCGCGACCAGGCTGACCCGACGACCATCGGGCAGCTTCAGCGGGATATCCACCATGTTAGAGCTCATGATACTCAGCTCGCGAAACACCTCATCCGGCATGGTGTTGTTGTCGCCCATCCCCGGGGCGCGGGCATCATCGACGTCGGCCCACTTAAAATCGCGGAAGGTGCGGACCTGGGCGGTGTCCAGCTCATAGCGGGACAACAGCACAAAGCTGTCCTGACCGTGAAAATAGCCATAGCCATTGGTGTCTTCCGGGTACTGGGAACGGATGCCGTCACCATCCACGTCCAGGGCCATCAGCTGGCCGGAGTTGGTGGCCGCCACGTAGCGGTAGTTGTAGTTCAGCGGTGACAGACCGGCACCCTGGGACACCTCCAGGTAGTTTTCCTGGAACTGGCGGATCGCCACCTCGTCGGCGATGCCGCTTTCACGCACCTGGGTGGCAAAGCCGGTCAGCAACAGCACATCCGGACGACCGCCGCTGATCTCCTGTTGCAGCATCGCTGCCAGATTTTGCAGGCGGGGATTGGTGCGGTTGGAGGTCTCCTGCACCAGGCGGTTATAGCCCATGGGCTCATCGTAGGCCATGTCCACGTGGTAGGTGGCAAAGCGGACCGTCTCCGCAAACTTACTGTTTTTGCCCGAGTCGCTACAGGCGGTCAGGGCCAGGGCCAACAAGGCCAGCCCCAGGTTTCGAAACTGCATGGGTTACTCCGTACCGCATCACCGAAGATCTGTGGCGAGGATTATGCCCCATTTCCCCTGCCTGCTGATGGCAAATTTCTGGTTCTGTGTGGTTTTTAATCAAATCCTGTTAGTTATGTCGCACTTCGGTATCAGTGCAGTAATATCGTAGCTTGCCGAAGTTAATGGACTGCCCCAATGAGCCAAGCGATCAAACTTACCGAATACAGCCATGGCGCCGGATGCGGCTGCAAGATCAGCCCCAAGGTGCTCAGCACCATCCTGGAAAGCCAGTTGCAACTTAAACCCGATCCCGCCCTGCTGGTGGGCAACGCCAGTCGCGACGACGCGGCGGTGTACGCGCTGGACAACGAGACCGGCATCATCAGCACCACCGACTTCTTTATGCCCATCGTCGATGATCCCTTCACCTTTGGCCGGATCGCCGCCACCAACGCCATCAGCGATGTCTATGCCATGGGCGGTAGCCCCATTATGGCCATCGCCATCCTTGGCTGGCCGATCAACACCCTGCCAGCGGAAGTGGCCCAGCAGGTGGTGGAGGGCGGCCGAGCCGCCTGTCGCGATGCCGGGATCCTGCTGGCCGGTGGCCACAGCATCGATGCCCCGGAGCCGATCTTCGGCCTGGCGGTCACCGGCAAGGTGTCGCTGGATCGCCTCAAGCGCAACGATACCGCCCAGGCCGGGGATAAACTGTTCCTGACCAAACCCTTGGGCGTGGGGATCCTCACCACCGCGCAGAAGCAGAAGAAGCTGGCTGACGAGCATGGCCATATCGCGGTGGAGGCGATGTGCCAGCTCAACACCATCGGCACTGAGTTGGCCGCCCTACCCGGGGTCAACGCCCTCACCGATGTCACCGGCTTTGGCCTGGGTGGCCACCTGCTGGAGATGTGCGAAGGTGCCGATCTGATGGCCCAGGTATCACTGCAGGCCCTGCCGATGCTGGATCAGGTTGAGCACTACCGTGCCCTTGGCTGCATCCCAGGCGGTAGCCACCGCAACTTTGACAGCTACGGCCAGTACCTGGCGCCACTGTCAGCACAGGACCAGGCGCTGGTGTGCGACCCCCAAACCTCCGGAGGCCTGCTGGTGGCCGTGGCCCCCAGCCAGGCAGACACCGTCGCCGAGTTGCTGCAACAGGCTGGTCTGCCGCACCACTGCATCGGCAGCCTGAGCCACCATCAAGGTGGTGTGAGGGTGCGCTTTGACTGATCGGATCCCCGCCACCGAATACGATGCCCTGCTGCTGTCCGACACGCCGATGATCGATCTGCGAGCGCCGGTGGAGTTTGCCAAGGGCGCCTTTCCCGGCTCCGTCAGCCTGCCGCTAATGACCGACCAGGAACGCGCGGCAGTGGGCACCTGCTACAAGCAGCAAGGCCAGCAGGCGGCCATCGCCCTGGGCCATCAACTTGTCAGCGGTGCGGTCAAACAAGCGCGCATCGACGCCTGGCTTGAGCAGATCCAGCAACGTCCCGATACCGTGCTGTACTGCTTTCGCGGCGGTATGCGCTCCGAGATCACCCAGTCCTGGCTGGCCCAGGCAGGGGTGCATCGGCCCTATGTGATCGGCGGCTACAAGGCGCTGCGCGGCCACCTGATCGCCCGCACCGAACAGCGCGCCGAGCAGGCCGAGGTGCTTGTTTTGGCGGGTATGACCGGCAGTGGCAAGACCGATTTCCTGCTCAAGCGACCGGAAGCGGTGGACCTGGAAGGGCTGGCCAATCACCGCGGATCCAGCTTTGGCCGCCGGCTGACGCCGCAGCCGGCCCAGATCGATTTCGAGAACCGGCTGGCCCTGGCTTTGATGCGCCATCAGCGCGATCAGCGCGGTGCCCTGCTGCTGGAGGATGAGAGTCGTCTGATCGGCCGGGCATCACTGCCGCTGACGCTGTTCAACCGTATGAGTCAGGCCCCCCGTATCGTGCTGGAGGTGGACCAGACAGCGCGCGTTGAGCAGATCCTCAAGGACTACGTCATTAACCTGCGGGCAGAGTACCTGGCCCGGGATGGGGAGGAGGTGGGACACATTGGCTTTGCCGAACAGCTGTCCAGCAGCCTGGCACGGGTCCGCAAGCGTTTGGGGGGGCAACTGTATCAGAAACTGGACCAGCTGCTGAGCACCGGGTTGGAACAGCAGCAGCGCGATGGCGATCTGTGCGCTCACCGGGAATGGATCGCCATCCTGCTGAGTGAATACTACGACCCGATGTACCACTACCAGATGGCTAAGCAGGAGAGCGAGGTGTTATTTCGGGGCACACCGACGGCAGTGGCGGAGTACCTGGACCAGCGCAGTTAGCTAGGCCAACGCGGTTAGCTGGAGCGCGGCGGCAGGATCTCGCGCCAGGGCAGAGCCTGCGAGCCCAGCACCATGTAGTTGGGGTTCTCCAGGCTTTCCCGCTCGTTGTAGCTTAACGGCTGGTACTGGGTATCGACGATCACCCCGCCCGCCTCGGCAACAATGCATTGGGAGGCGCCGGTGTCCCACTCGCCAGTTGGGCCCAGGCGCAGGTAACAATCCGCCGCCCCTTCCGCCACCATACAACTTTTCAGTGAAGCGCTGCCAAAGGGCACCAGCTCGTAGTCCCGCTGGTTATCCAACCGGGACAATACCGCTTCCCGGCGCTGGCGCCGGCTGACGGCTATCTTCAGTGCCTGCTGCGGTGCCACGGTACGGCTGTGGATCGGGGTCAGCTCACCGGCTTGGTACTTGAATGCACCGTTGCCCCGGGTGGCGTAGTAGCAGACCTCGCTGATGGGGGCGTAGATCACCCCCATCACCGGCACTCCCTGCTCAATCAGAGCGATGTTGACCGCGAACTCGCCACTGCCGGCAATAAACTCCTGGGTGCCATCGAGGGGATCGATCAGCCAGTAGGTATGCCAGTGCTGGCGCTCACTCAGGGGGATGTCGGCGTCCTCTTCGGACAGGATGGGGATCTCGGGGGTCAGCTTGGCCAGGGCGGTAACAATATACTGGTGGGCAGTGAGGTCGGCCGTGGTGACCGGCGTATTGTCGGCCTTGGTCAGTTCCTCGAACTGTCCCTGTTCGTAGATGTCGCGGATACGCTGTCCCGCGGATGTGGCGATTTCCATCACCGGATCAATCAAAGCTTGCAGGCGACTCACTTCTTCTCCACCCCGAAAAAGTACTACACCTTGTTAAGTTTCAGCCTCTTTTGCGCTAAAAACAAGGCACTGATAGAACGAGACTCAGAAAAATCTGAGCGGGCTAGCAGCCCATCTAGGTCATGGATGGACCAGGGCACCACCTCCAGCGGCTCCGGTTCGTCCCCCTCAAGCCGGCTGGGATAGAGATCCTTGGCCAGCAGGATCTCCATGCGAGCAGAGAAATAACTGGGGGCCAGGGCCACCTGGTGCAGCGGCTCCAGCGAACGGGCGGCGTAGCCCACCTCCTCCTGCAGCTCCCGGTTGGCCGCCTCCATGGCGGTTTCACCGGGATCGATAAGCCCCTTGGGAAAGCCCAGCTCGTAGCTGTGGGTGCCCGCCGCGTACTCGCGCACCAGCAGCATGGTCTCCTCGTCCAGCATCGGCACCACCATCACGGCGCCGGACATGGTGCCGCGCATCCGCTCGTAGTGGCGCTCTTCACCGTTACTGAACCGCAGGTGTAACTGCTCCACCTGAAACAGGCGACTCTTGGCCACCAGTTCTGAACTGAGTATCTCCGGTTTCTTATCGCCGCTCATCGGCCCTCTCTCACAGCCCGGGCAGGGCGCCATTGTAGGTGATGGGGTAGGCACCGTCGGCATTGGGTTTGCCCAGGAACTGCAGCGCCTGGCGCAAGTCCTGCGGCTGGTTGTCGGTCTCCCGGATCAGCGCATCCACCTCAACCTGGTTGTTGGCCAACAGCAGCGCCTGCCCCTCGACACCAATCTGGTTCTCTGCGCCATCCAGCAGCAGCTGCACATTGCCCTGCTGGCAGCCCAGTGAGCCCGCCATGTTTCCCAGAGGATAGTGGCCAAACTGGTTGCGCACATCCAGCGCATCCACCAGCAGACGGCCGTTGAGCTGCTCACACCAGGGCTCGCCCTGTTCGAGCCGGCTCAGGTTGAGGGTGACGTTGCCCGCCAGTTGGGTTCGCAGTGGCAGCCGGGCATCGCCCACCAGCCAGCCGATGGGGGCACTGAAGCGCAGCCCCTCGGCATCCAGACCACCCAGGCCGTAGCGCACATCACCCTGGCCCTGCACGTCGGTGCCGTCGACCCGGAAGCTCAGCGCCGCCTGGCCCATCAGCAAACGGCTGGGATACAGCTCCCAGCTCAGTTGCTCCAGGGTCCGATCAGCCACCTTAAGCTGGGCCGCCTGGCCCTTCCAGACCGAACCCTGCAGGCCATTGAGCTCCACCCCGCTCGGCACTGGGGCGAGTTTCCACACCCAGGCCATCGGCAGAGTCACGAGTAAAAACAGCAGATAGACCGCCAGGCCTACCAGGCCGTACTTCAGAAAACGCACCCAACTCTCCTTTACGGTCTTGAGATCTGCAGCCGGCGCACCTGCACCAGGCCGTTCTCTTGTGCCGCGGTTACATCCAGGGTCTCCACCAGGATCCCCTGCTGCTGGGTCAGCTCAGCCAGCCAGCCCAGCAAGGTTTCAAACTGGGCATCTTCCACCCATAACTGCAGCTTATCACCCTGGGGCTGCATCCGAGCGATACGAAGCCCAGCGGTGGCGGCGCTGCGACTGGCCAACTGGCTCAGGCTGCCGCTGCTGCTCGGGCCACCCTGGCCCCCCTGCAGTGCCAGCACCCGGCCGGCATCCAGCTTCATCTGGTTGAGGTTATTGCGCTCGGCCTGCACCGCCCGCTCGGCGTTCTCCACCGCGGTGGATAGCGGAGTCCAGATCCCCCAGTAGAAGATCGCCACCACCAGCAGGGGGCCGGCGATGGTCATATAGCGGCGCTCCTGTTCGGTGCGTTCGCGCCACCAGGCCTGGGCCTGTTCGAGATAGGCGTTCATCACTTCACCCTCACGGTCACCGAGCCGGTGACCCCCTCTTCGTCATTGTTCAAAGCGCCGGTCTCAACGTTAAAGTGGCGACCCGCTTCCTCACGGAACTGCTCAAACTGGGCAAAGCTGCGACCAGCCAGCTGCAACCGCACCTCGCCTCGGGCGGCGTCGAAGCGCAGCGCCTCCGGACGAACCTCGGGTTGGGCGGCAAAGGCCGGGGCCAGTTTGTCCAGCATCGCCAGCAGCTCACCGCCGTCGCCACCGCCACCACCGGCGGCCCGCAGTTTGGCGTTGAGCTGACTGCGCGGGTTCAACACCCGGGTCTCGTTGGGGAACAGGGTGCGGTAGATCTGCACCTGCTCGGCCCGCAGCGCATCCCGCTCCTGGTTCAGATCCCGCAGGGTCAGGGCGTTGTGCACCAGGCCCAGCACCAGCAGCACAGAGGCGGCAATGCCCACCTTGGCCCAGGTCTGGATCGCCTTGCCAAACTCCCGGGCCGGGGCGTAGTTGCCGGTCATCAAGTTGATGGGAGCGCGGCCGAAGCCCTGGGCCAGCCACTGCATCGGCAGCTCCAGGGTCTGTTGCAGCGGCACCACCTCCTCCGGCAGCTCGGTGGGGGTGAAGGTGGCCCAAGGCAGCTGGGGATCCACCCCCAGTTGGGGCAGCAACGGCGCCAGCCACTCCGGCTCCAGGATCATCCCCTTGGCCGGCCCACTGCGCAGCAGCAATTGGTCTTCCAGCTGCAGCAGCGACAAGGCGGTATCCGGGATCAGCGGCAAGGCCAGCAGATCCGGCACCATCCGGGTGCAGGGCAGACCCGCCTCTGCCAGCCAGGATTGCCACAGGCCCATCTGGCTGTGGCTGACCACCGCTACCGACAGCTGATCGCCGTTACGGGGGCCAGGCACGAAGTGCAGCATCTCCACGTCCTGGGCCAGGCTCTCCTCCAGCATGAAAGGCAGTGCCTTCATCGCCTGGCGCTGAGCCTTGGCCGGCAGGGTCACCTCACTGAAGTGGATTGCCGAGCTGTCCACAAGAACATCGACGGGGCGCCCACCGGCGCGCTCTGCCAGGCTGGCCAGCGCCTCCGCCTCTTGCAGTACGCCGGAGCTGATCACCCCTTGCTGTTCATCCGACCAGGTTACCCAGGGGATGGGTTGCTGGGCATGGCTACCCAGGCGTACTACCAATCGTTCACTCACTGTTGGCCTCCATATTGGCGGGTCAATACCGTCAGGTTATTGCCTCCACCACGTCGTAAAACGCTTTCCAAACGAAACACCGCGTTGTCTACCTGTGCGGCGCCGTTGAGTCGAAAATATTCGCTGTCCACCGCCAGGGTTCCCTTGGTCTGGGCTGACAGGTCGGTCAGTCGTGACACCGAGGATTCCTCCCAGAATTTCTCGCTGTCCTCCCAGCCGTCGCCCGGGCGGTTGTTGATCAGGCTCTGGGCATCCCCCAGGGAGAGGCGCCCCTCCAACATCCCCACCAACAGCGCGGCGCGCTCTTCGGTGACGGTGTTGACGTTCAGGATCTGGCGTGACTCGCCGGGGATCACGCAGATGTAGTCCTGCAAAAATTGATACAGCTCCGGCGAGGTACCCAGCACCGCGCGCAATTCGCTGTGGTGAGCCATCAGCTGATTGGGCGCCCGATAGGGGTACTGACGGGCCTCGTATTCCGGGCTCTCGGCGCCATAGCTGCCGCTGGGATCGTTGTCCTCGTCGACGAAATCCTTGATCCGATCTGCCAGCATCTCCGCGGTGTAGCGATCCACCTCTAATGCTTCCAGCATGGCGATAAATTGCCGTTGCGCCAAGGGTTTCTGGTAAGGATCCTGCTGTTTTTCGGTATCGGTCAGCTCCTGGCTGAGGCCATTGAGGTTAAAGCAGGCGCGCAGATCCTCGATACGACCGGCGATGGTGCCGTTATCCACCGGATAGACCACGTCGGCTGTGGCCCAGTACTGCTGCAGGTGCACGGTGCCGTCCGCATCCTCAAAATCCTGTTTCAGCACCCGCTTGGCCAGCGCCTCGGAGGAGAGCGAGTACCAGTAGGCCTGATCCATGTTGTTCAGATTGATGGTGCGGCGCAGACTCAGGTAGCTGCGCTCGGTCATCGCCGCCGCCAGGGTGGTGATGGTGGCCAGCACTAGCAGTACGGTGAGCAAGGCGACGCCTCGTTGTTGTCTCATTGCTCGCTGCCCCCGTCACCGCTGCCGGAGCCCTCGCCCTCGCCGCTGCTGGCGCCACTGACCCCGGTGCCAGAGCCACTGCCGGAATTGCCGTTGCCGGAGCCATTACCGTTCTCATCCTCGTTGCCAGAGCCACTGCCAGAGCCGTCATTGCCATCCGCCGGGTTGGCCACGCCATAGCCCTCAGCCAGCATAAAGTGGCGTCGGATCACCCCGAGTCGCTCCAGTTCCAGCTCCACCGCCACCGCTTTGGGGAAGGCGGTGCCATCGGGCTGGGTCTGCCAGCTGTCCTCGATGTAGAAAGCGAACTTCAGATCGATCACACCATCGAGCAGATCGAGCTGGATCGGCTCCTCCCCTTCCACCGGGTCCGGGTAGAGGCTGTAGAGCCGCTGCAGGGTCTCCTCCTGCACCCGGTACATCACCTGCTGTACCGAACCCCGTGGCAGCCGTCCCTGGGGGTTAAGCCAGCCCAGGCGGTAGAAGCGCACCCCCTGGAAATCGGAGTTGATCAGGTTATCGCCGTGCTCGAACAGCTGGGTGCCCTCTTCACCGAAGCTGTCGCGGCCAGCCCGGGGGATCATCTGGGTAAAGTCCCGCTCCAGCATGTTCATGGCCAGTTGCAGGGCCTTGAGATCGCCCTGGGCACTCTGACCCACTTCGTCGGATTGGATCACCTGGCGCAGGATGGTGGCGGTGCCGATGGCCAGGGTGGCGAAGATCGCCATCGCCATCAGCATCTCCATCAGGGTGAAGCCCCCCTGGCGCTTAGTTTGGATCGGCGACATAGGTCTGCACCTGCACCAGGATATTGTCAAAGGTCCGCTCTAGGCTGACGCTCACCTCGATCATCCGCAGCTTGTCGTCACTGGCCTTCACCACACGCTGACGCCAGTACCAGGTGCGCTCTGCCAACTCAGCTTCGCCGTTGCTGCTGCCCACCTCGGGGAAAGCGTTGGCCAGCTGGATATCCACCATGCGGTTGTGGGCCACGTAGTTGGCCAGGGTGCGCTCTTCGAGCAAAGGCACCGAGGAGAGCTGCACGCTGGTGGTGTTGATCACCGCGATGGCGGCGGTGGCAAAGATCATCAGTGCCGCCATCACCTCAATCAGGGTAAAGCCCTTGGCCCGCCTCATTGCTCCTCCATCTCGTGCAGCCAGTTGATGCGACCCAGTTGGTCGGCCACCAGCTCCACCGGCTCGGTGCGTTCACCGGTTACCACGCTTTCAAACAGCAGGGTAAAGCCACTCATCTCGCCGGAGGGCAGCAGGAACAGCTGCGGCTCAGGGTGCTTCTGCTTCTCCTCTTCGGACAGCTCAAACAGCGACTCGTCCAGGCCAAAGTCTGAGGCGCGATCCTCGTCGCCCTGGCTCAGCGGCAGGCCCTCGAGCTCCAACGCCATCTCGATGCCCTCGGGCATCTTGCGCTGGCGGTAGAAGGGGTCACCATTGACGGTTTCCCAGTGCTGCTCGTCCCGGTTCCAGCGAGCAAAAAAGTAGTGATCCGGCTCCACCACCACACCGAACTGTTCGCCGGTGAAGGTGGACTCCTCCAATGCCATGGTCAAAACAGACCGAAATTCGTTGCCCGCTTTGAGCATGGCATCCCGGCGCACATCTCCGCTGAACATCAAGGTGACGGCGGAGGCCATCACCCCGATGAGTACCACCACCAGCAGGAGCTCTAACAGAGTAAAGCCCCGCTGACGCGAGGCTTTGTGCGCGCCGCTGAGCATTACTGGTAGTCGCCCAGGTTGAAGTTACAGATGTCGTCGTCGGTGCCCAGCTGCATGTCCGGACCGGCGGTGCACAGGTCGAAGCGGCTCATCTCGCCGGGGCTCAGCAGTACATAGTCGTTACCCCAGGGGTCTTTCGGCAGACGCTGAACGTAGCCACCTTCCTGGTAGTTGCGCGGCTCCGGACGGCTGTTTGGACGGGTGATCAGCGCCTGTAGGCCCTGCTCAGTGGTGGGCACCATGCTGTTGTGGGCGTAGTACATCTGCAGGGCGTTCTCCAGACCGGAGATATCCGCCACTGCCTTCTGGATGTTGGCCCGGTCCCGGTTACCCAGGATGTTGGGGGCCACCAGGGACGCCAGTACGCCGATGATTACCAGCACCATCATCACTTCCAGCAGGGTAAAACCGCGTGCGTTGCGGCGTTGACGCAGTTGTCGTTTCATCGAGCGTATTCCTCTAACAGGTAAATCATTAAATCATCTGGTTCAGGGCGAGCATCGGCTGCAGGATCGAGATCACGATGAACATCACCAGCCCCGCCATCACGGTAATGATCAGCGGCTGCATCACCGCCAGTGCGACGGTGAGCTGAGATTCAAACTCGCGATCCTGGTTGTCCGCAGCGCGGCCCAGCATGTTGTCCAGCTCGCCGGACTTCTCACCGGAGGCGATCATGTGCAGCATCATCGGCGGAAACAGCTTGGTCTGCTGCAGTGACGCCCGTAGTGAGGCCCCTTCCCGTACCTTGGTGGTGGCTTCGCTCACCGCCCCTTTCACCTTCAGGTTAAGCAACACGTCGGAGGCGATCTTCATCGCTTCCAGCATGGGCACACCGGAGGAGGTCAGGGTGCTCAAGGTCCGGGCAAAGCGCGCGGTGTTGAGGCCTCGGGAGACCTTGCCGATGATCGGCATGTTCAACAGGGCGCTGTGCCAGGACAGCTTGAAGGCCTTGTTGCGCAGCGCCTGACTGAACGCCAGAAACGCCAACGCAATGGCCACTAGGATATAGAGCCCGTAATCTTGGAGAAATTCCGAGGTGTCGATCAAGAACTGAGTGGTGGCCGGCAGGGATTCGCCCATGTGCTCAAATTGTGCCACCACGGTGGGTACCACAGAGGTCAGCAGGTAGATCACCACGCCGACGGAGACCAGGGTCAGGATCGCCGGATAGACCAGCGCCTGGATCAGCTTGGAGTTGAGCTCCTGGCGCCGTTCGGTGTAATCCGCCAAGCGTTCCAGCACCACCTCCAGGTGGCCGGATTTCTCGCCGGAGGCAACCATGGCCACGAACAGCTCATCGAACACCTGGGGGTAGTCGGCCATGGATTCGGCCAGGGAGTAACCCTCCACCACCTTGGCCCGCACCGCCATGATCATGCTCTTCAGGCGGGGCTGCTCGTTCTGTTCCGCCACCGCCTTGAGGCACTCCTCCAGCGGCAGGCCACCGGCCACCAGGGTGGCCAGCTGACGGGTGATCAGCGCCAGCTGGGTGGCGTTGATCTTGGGTTTAAACAGGTTCTGAAACAGCGACGGACCGCCGCTTTTCTTCTCCTGCTGCGCCGCCGGTTTAAGATCCAGCGGCATCAACTGCTTCTCTCTCAGCTGGGAGCGCGCCTGACGGGCGGTGTCCGCCTCGATGATCCCCTTAACCTGGCGACCGCGCCCATCCAGGGCCTGGTATTCAAACGCCGCCATTTACTCCTCCCGGGTCACCCGCATCACCTCTTCCAAGGTGGTCATGCCGGACAGCACCTTGCCGATGCCATCCTGGCGGATGGAGGGGGTGTGCTCGCGCAGGTAGCGTTCGATCGCCAGCTCGCCTTTGCCGCCGTGGATCAACTCGCGGATGGTGTCATCCACCTCGAGCAGCTCGTGGATGCCGGTCCGGCCCTTGTAGCCGGAGAAGTTACAGTGTTCACAGCCGCTGGCCTGGTAGATGGTGACCTCCTGGCCCTCTTCCAGCTCCAGCAACGCCTGTTCGCGCTCGTTGGGGCTGTGGGGCTGCTTGCAGTCGGGGCAGAGGGTCCGCACCAGGCGCTGGGCAACCACCCCCAACAGGGAGGAGGAAACCAGGAAGGGTTCAACCCCCATATCCTGCAGACGGGTAATGGCACCAGAAGCGGTGTTGGTGTGCAGGGTCGACATCACCAGGTGACCGGTGAGTGAGGCCTGGACGGCGATCTGGCCGGTTTCCAGGTCCCGGATCTCACCCACCATCACCACGTCCGGATCCTGACGCAGGATGGCGCGCAGGCCGCGGGCAAAGGTCATGTCGACCTTGGTGTTGACCTGGGTCTGGCCAATGCCTTCCAACTCGTATTCGATCGGGTCTTCCACCGTGAGGATATTGCGATCCCGACTGTTGATCTCAGTCAGGCCCGCGTACAGGGTGGTGGACTTACCGGAACCGGTGGGACCGGTAACCAGCAAGATGCCGTGGGGACGGCGAATAAGGTGTTGGAAGCGCTCACGGATCCGCTGGGACATGCCCAGCTGCTTGAGGTTGAGCACCGACTGGTTCTTATCCAGCAGACGCATCACCACCCGCTCACCGCGGGAGCTGGGCATGGTGGACACCCGCACGTCGACGGCACGACCGCCAATCCGCAGCGAGATACGACCATCCTGGGGCACCCGCTTCTCGGCGATGTCCAGCTTGGCCATTACCTTGATACGGGACACCAGCAGTGAGGCGATCTTGCGCTTCTGCTTGAGCACCTCGCGCAATACGCCATCCACCCGGAAGCGCACCACCAGGTCTTTCTCGTAGGTTTCCACGTGAATATCCGAGGCGCCCACCTTGATGGACTCCGACAGAAGGGCGTTGATCAAGCGAATGATCGGCGCGTCGTCGTCGGCATCGAGCAGGTCTTCGGTCTCCGGCAGTTCGTCCGCCAAAGAGGCCAGGTCATCGTCCTTGCCGATGTCCTCCATCAGCTGCTGAGCCTCTGAGGAGTCCTGCTGGTACAGCTCGGTCAGGCGCAGGTCAAAGGCGCTGCGATCCATCTGCATCAGTGGCAGAGGGTGACCCGCGTAACGGCGGGCCTCGTTCAGCGCGGCGATCCCCGCCTCGGCGATGTAGCACAGTACCGGGGGCTCGACGCTGTCGTCGATCATCACCCCCAGGCGGCGGGCAAAGGCGAAGGGCAACCGGTAACGGGTACTGGTCTCCTCCACCTCCTCCGGCTGGGTGAGCTCCTCGAGCTCCTCCGCCAGGGTTTCCGGGCTGTCGTTACTCATTCACCGGCTCCGGCATCTCTTCGTTGCCCAGCGCCTTATTCATCCAGGGCCGCTCTTCCCGCAGCGGGGTCGGCAGGTCGTCGCCGGACTGGTGGCGCTGCAGCAGATCGAAGATCTCCGGGCTCATGCCATCCGGTACCACCCACTCGTCCAGCACCGGTACGTCGGCATTGGGCATCAGGTTAATCCCGCGCTGCTGCTGTTTGAGCTGCTCACCGCGGAAGTAGTTGTACTTGCGGCCGGCGATGCCGGTCATGGTAGACCCATCACGGATAATGGTGGGCTTGATGAAGATCATCAGGTTGCGCTTGCTCTTACGGGAGCTGGTGGAGCTGAACAGGTGGCCAATCACCGGGATGTCACCCAGCAGCGGCACCTTGGACACACTCTCCTGCACGTCCTCGTTGAGCAGACCGCCGAGCACCACGGTCTCGCCGGAATCGGCCAGCACGGTGGTCTTCAGGGTACGCTTACCAAAGGTCACGTCCACGGCGGTACGGCCGTTAACGTTGGAGGTTTCCTGCTCGATCTGCAGCTGTACCGCGTTGCCCTCGTTGATCTGCGGAGTCACGGTCAGCTTGATACCCACCTCACGACGCTCAACGGTAGTGAAGGGGTTGTCGTTGTTGGAGCCGGAGGTGGAACCGGTGATCACCGGCACCTCATCACCCACCACGAAGCTGGCTTCCTGGTTGTCCAGGGTGGTGATGGAGGGAGTCGCCAGTACGTTGGAGTTGGAGTCCGACGCCACCGCCTGGATCAGGGCACCGAAGTCGCCGGAGGCGACGCCCCAGGCCATGCCGTTCACCTTGGCCAGCGCGGCGGCCAGGGTGGAGATGTCACCATCGATATCCGGGTTCTTGGTACAGCGCTGATCCTGGCCGATGCCCTCACACACCTCGGTACCTTCGGTGGGACGCGCGTCCCACACACCGGCACCGATCTCGCCGATGGTGGTGCCGAAGCCGGTGTTGTACTGGATCAGGCCGCCATCGAGGGAGCCGTACTGAACGCTGAAGCCAACCTCGTCACCTTCGGCGATCTCAACGATGATCGCCTCCACCAGCACCTGGGCACGGCGGATGTCGAGCTGACGGATCACGCTCTCCAATGTGGCCAGCTGGTCCGGCTGGGCGTTGATCACCAGCGCGTTGGACTCCACGTGGGCCATGATGGTGATCTCGTTGCTGCGGCGGCGCTGGGTCTGAGCAGCACCGCCCTCACCATCCTGCTGCAGGCTCTCGGAGAAGCCGGTCAGCACCTGCTGCAGATCCTCCGCCTTGGCGTACTTGAGGTAGATCACCTTGGTGTTGCCGGAGGTCTTCATCTCCTGGTCGAGCTGGCGCACCAGCTCGGCGGCCCGGGTGCGAGCCCGTTCGTCACCGCTGATCACCACGGAGTTGGTCCGCTCGTCCGCCACCACCTTGGGCACGGAACCGGCACCGGTGGCCGGCTGCTGGCCGCCACCGCGGTACAACGCGTCAATAATCCGCACCATCTCACCGGCGGAGGCGTATTGCAGCTGCACCACCTCCACCTTGGTGTCGCCCTGCAGGTCAACCCGCTTAACGATCTCCACCAACTTGTTCACCACCGCGGCGCGGCCGGTGATCATCAATACGTTGGAGGGGTCGTAGTTCACTACGTTACCGCCACGGGCGTTGTCGTTGAGCTGACGCAGCAGCGGGGCCAGCTGTTTGGCCTCCACGTTGTACAGCGGCACGATGCGGGTCACCATCTCATCGCCGGCGCCCGGCTCATCGTCGTCCGCTACACGGATATTGGAATCCTTGGCGTCCTTGTCCTTCACCACCTTGATGATGTTGGTGTCCGGCATCTCAACAATGGCGTAGCCATACACCTGAAGGACGCTGAGGAAGAACTGGTAATACTGGTCTTCATTGAGCAGATCGTAGCTACGAACGTTGATCTTGCCCCGCACTGTGGGGTCAACAATGATGGTCTTTTCCAGGTTCTTGCCAACGATGTTGATGAACTCCTGGATGTCCGTTCCTTTGAAGTTGGCGGCGTACTGGGTCGGTTCCTCCGCCACAGCGAAAGCGGCCACACCCGCTAACATCCCTGCTAAAACCTGGTTGCGCAACCAGGGCAGTCGGCGCTGCTTAGTAATCATTGTGCGTCCTTCGTCTCGAAGTAATTATTGGTTCGGCAGGGAGAACTGGACCTGGGTCAACTGCCCGTCCCGCTCCACCGTTACGGAGGCTTCTGTCAGCTCTTGTAATTCGGTCATCACTTGAGCCGCCTCCGCCAGATTTGTTAGGTCGTAGCCATTGATGGCCACCGCCAGATCGTTCGGCTTCAAGCCGGATCCGACAAAGAGTTCGCGCCCCTTGCGACCGGGGTTAAGGCGATAACCCGCCAGCCCGCCATCCTTGCGCACTGGAGAGATACTGATGTAATCGACGATGCTGCCCGGATCTTCCAGCAGGGCCTGGCGGGCCTCGGCCACCGCGGCACTGGCCTCTTCGCTGCGGGCCTGGGTCGGCGGCTGGCGCAGACGCTGGGTCTCGTTAGACATCTCGCGGGTGTACTCCACCCCATCGAGCATCAGGGTCTCGTAATTGCCCTGGTTGAGGATGATGGCACGGTCAGCATAGACCTCGTGCAGGCTGGCATTGGTGCCGGTGATCTTGTCGCCGATGCCGTACGTTTCCTGAGCGCCACTGCTTTCAATGATAGCGATGCCCCGCTCCTCCACCGAACTGGCTACCAGGCCGGTCAGCAGGATACGCAGCGTGGTCTTGGGGGCGTCGGTAATGAGGTCACGCTGGGGCTGGGCCACCTGCTGCTCACGTTCGTCCTGGGGGGCGGCGGTGCCGAATAGGGAGAGCTGAACCACAGGATCGATGGAGACCGATTGGCTCTGGCCGCCCTGACGCGCTTGCGGCTGCCAGGGCGTGGCGTCACTGGAGGGGTTGGGCAGCAACTGCCAGGTGATGAGGGCCGCCAAATACAGGGCGCACAGCACCAGCAGCACGGTTAACACCCGCGCCACCAGCGGCTGAGGGATCCTTGCCAGCGCTTGCTGGGCAGTCTGAGATAAATCCATCTGTAATATAAGGAACTTATTAAGCCCTGAGACCGGCGGAATTGACGGGCACAGTGGTAGTTATAGTACTGAAATCCTAACTTACGCTAATGCGAATCAACAAGCTAGCTGGCCACAGATTCGCCGGTTCATAGCGAAAAATGCGCAGCTATGCTAACGTTGCGCGCCCCAATATGATGTGAGGCTCGCCCCCCTTTTACCAAACTAGGTATTTTTTGTGTCAAAACAACGTTCAAACGAACAAAACGTCAACGGACCCCAGCAGGTTCGATTAGACAAGTGGCTGTGGGCGGCCCGCTTCTATAAGACCCGGGCCTTGGCCCAGGAGATGATCGCTGGCGGCAAGGTTCATGTGAACGGCCAGCGCACCAAACCCAGCCGCAAGGTGGAATGCGGCGCAACCCTGGTGCTGTGGCAGGGGTTTGATGAAAAGGAGATCGTGGTCGAGGGCCTCTCCGAAAAGCGGTTGAGCGCACCGCTGGCCCAGGCGCTGTATCGGGAAACCGAGCGCAGCCAGGCCAAGCGTGAAGAGCGCGCCGAACAGCGTCGGCTGCTGGCCGACGATGGCGGCGCCCGCCGACCGGACAAGAAGCAGCGACGCCAGCTGCTGAAGATCAAACACCAGGATGACTGAATACCATGACCCAATCTGACCTGTTACACCGGTACCTGTTCGATCAAGCGGACGTTCGTGGCCAACTGGTGCAGTTACAACAGAGCTACCAGCAGATGCTGGCCGATCACGACTACCCGGCGCCGGTGCGCCGCCTGCTGGGTGAGATGCTGGCGGCCACCGCCATGCTGACCGCCACCTTGAAGTTCGAGGGCGACATCGCCGCCCAGATCCAGGGCGACGGCCCGCTGCGCCTGCTGGCGATCAACGGCAGCCACGACAACGCCCTGCGCGGCGTTGCCCGCTTCGATGGCGAGGTACCCGAGGGCGAACTGCAGCAGCAGATCGGCAAGGGCCACCTGGTGATCACCATCACCCCCAGCGAAGGCGAGCGCTACCAGGGCATCGTCGCCCTGGACAAGCCCACCCTGTCCGCCTGCCTGGAGCAGTACTTTGCCCAGTCAGAACAGCTGCAGACCCGTCTGTGGCTGCATGCCGATGGTCAACAGGCCGCCGGCATGTTGCTGCAGCAGCTGCCTGCCAGCAACGTGGACGCCAGTGTCTCCTTCGAGCACCTCGAGGCCCTGACCGACACCATCAAGTGCGAAGAGCTGTTTGACCTGGACGCCCAGGATGTGCTCTACCGCCTCTACCACGAGGAATCGGTGCAGCTGTTTGAGCCCAGCGCCGTGGTGTTCCGCTGCAGCTGCTCCCGTGAGCGCAGCCTCAACGCCCTGGCCTCCATCGCCCAGGAAGAGCTGGACAGCATCCTGGAAGAGCAGGGCCACATCGAGATGCACTGCGACTACTGCAACAGCCGCTACCGCTTCGACGCGTTGGACATTGCCGCCGCCAAGAAAGGCAGCACCGACAGCAGCGCTGCCACCCACTAAGCGACACTGTCAGCTTGCCGATACGTTAAGGCTGCCCTTGGGCAGCCTTAATTTTTTGTGATAACGGTCACAACCATCCCGTCCCGCATCAGACTGATATACACTTCAGAGACCTAGCCCCATTCGCCTTGAATTGCAGAGCCTTAGGTATCGCCCCGTTCCCTGATAGCGCGATACCCCCAAAGGCCGCTCAAGGCGCTGGAGAAGCTGGGAAATACAGAGCCCGCCAGAGGCCAGCAATTTCCGACAAGGACCGAGGAGAAAAACATGGCAGAGAACCGCCAGGATCTGACCAGCAATCAACTGATCGAGGCCGCCATCCGCGGTGCCGAGGGGCGCTTAGCCGCCAACGGCGCCCTGGTGGTGGAAACCGGCCACCGCACCGGCCGCTCGCCGCAAGACCGCTTTATCGTCAAGGAAGCCAGCACCGAACACAGCATCGAGTGGGGCAAGATCAACCGCCCCTTCGAACCAGGCCATTTCGATGCGCTGTGGCAACGGGTAGAGGACTACCTGGCCAGCAAGCAGCCCTTCCTCTCCCACCTGGAGGTGGGCGCCGATCCTGAGCACTACCTGCCACTGGAGGTGCGCACCGAGACCGCCTGGCACCACCTGTTTGCCCGCAACCTGTTTATTGTGCCCGAGCAGTACAACCGGGCGGACAAGCCGGTGTGGCGTATCCTCAATGCCCCGGGCTTTGTCTGCGATCCCGACCGCGATGGCACCCACTCAGACGGCGCGGTGATCATCAACTTTGCCGAGCGCAAGGTGCTGCTGGCGGGGATGCGCTACGCCGGTGAGATGAAGAAGGCGATGTTCTCGGTGCAGAACTACCTGCTGCCGGCCAAGGGGGTATTGCCGATGCACTGCTCCGCCAACGTTGGCAGCGATGGCGACACCACCCTGTTCTTCGGCCTGTCCGGTACCGGTAAGACCACCCTCTCCGCCGATCCCAAGCGGGCGTTGATTGGCGATGATGAGCATGGCTGGGCCCCGGGCGGGGTGTTCAATATCGAGGGCGGCTGCTACGCCAAGTGCATCGACCTGTCGCGCAAGAACGAGCCGGTGATCTGGGACGCCATCCGCTTCGGTGCGGTGCTGGAAAACGTGGTGCTGGATGACCAGGCCCAACCGGATTACACCGACAGCAGCCTGACCCAGAACAGCCGGGCGGCTTACCCGCTGGAGCACATCGAGCGGCGGGTCGAGGTCAACCGCGGCGCCGAGCCCAATGCCGTGGTGTTCCTTACCTGCGACGTCTCCGGCGTGCTGCCGCCGGTGGCCAAGTTGTCCAAGGAAGCTGCGGCCTACCACTTCCTGTCCGGCTACACCGCCAAGGTGGGCAGCACCGAGATCGGCTCCACCGCCGCCATCGAGTCCACCTTCAGCACCTGCTTCGGCGCCCCGTTCTTCCCCCGCCCTGCCAGCGTCTATGCCGAGCTGCTGATGGAGCGGATCGAGGCGTTTGGCAGCCAGGTTTACCTGGTCAACACCGGCTGGACCGGTGGCCCCTTTGGTGAAGGACACCGCTTTGATATCCCCACCACCCGGGCGATCATCGATGCCATCGTCTCCGGCGAGCTGGCCGAGGTGGAGACCGAGCATCTGCCGATGCTCAACCTGGCGGTGCCCAAGGCGATCCCCGGGGTCGACCCGGCGCTGCTCAATCCCAAGCAGACCTGGACCGATCCCGCCCAGTACGATCAGTACGCCCGCCAGCTGGCCAGCGAGTTCCAGCAGAACTTCGCCAAGTACAGCGTGTCTGAGGCGATCATCCAGGCCGGCCCCAAGGGCTAGCCTGTTGCCTCCAGGCCAGCAAAAAGCCGCTCAGTGAGCGGCTTTTTTGTTCTATCAGGATGAGGTTAGTGAAGCCGACAATGATCGGGTTACTCCGCTTCCTCCCGGGGCAACCGCACCTTCACCTCCAGCCCACCCTGGCGACGATTGGCCACATGGATCTCGCCGCTGTGGCGGTCGATGATGCGCTTAACGATGGCCAGCCCCAAACCGGAACCGGCGCCACCGCGGGCCTTGTCACCCTGGCGGAAGGGCTCAAACATCTGCCGTAGCTGCTTGAGCGGGATCCCCTCGCCGTTGTCTTCCACCTTGAACCAGACCCAGCCTTCCTCCACCCCGGAGCTGATCCGGACCCAGCCCTTGCCGTAGCGCAGCGCATTCTCCACCAGGTTGTTGATCACCCGCTTGATCGCCACCGGCTGCAGCCGCACCGGCTCGCTCTGGCCCAGCTCGGTGAGGATCTCGGCCCGGCGTACCTCCTCCTGCTGCGCCACCTCCTCCAGCAGCTGGTTCAACGCCACCGGGCTGGTTTCCTCATCCTCGTGGCCGCGGATAAAGGCGATGAACTGGTCGATGATGGCGTTCATGTCGTCGATGTCGTGCTCGATGCCTTCTTTGAGGAAGGCATCCTGCTCGCTCATCATCTCCGCCGCCAGGCGGATCCGGGTCAAGGGGGTGCGCAAGTCGTGGGACACCCCCGCCAGCAGCAGGTTGCGATCCGACTCCAGCTCTGCCATCGAGGCGGACATCTGGTTAAACGCCTTGGTCACCTCCATCACCTCGGCGGAGCCGGACAGCTGCAGCGGTTTGGGGAAGCGTCCCCGCGACACCGCCAACGCGGCCCGCTGCAACCGCCGCAATGGCCGCGACTGCATCCGGGCGAACCACCAGCCGCCAGTAATGGAGAGCGCGCCGATCACCAGCAGGTAGACGGTCAGTGGGGAGACAAAGGAATCATCGAAGCTAGACAGCGGCACCCGGATCCAGACCTGGGGTGCCTGGGGCGGTCGGATCCAGACCCGGTAGTGGGTGCCGGTGGTGAGGCGCACCTCGGCCGGGCCACCGAGGTAGTCGCTCATCTGATCGGACAGCAAACGGTAGTAGGTGGCCTCCGCCAGGCCCGCCTGCAGTGCCTCCTTCTCGGTGAAGGCTTCCATATGGGGATCGGTGCTGAGCTTGGACTGCAGCGCATCCAGCGGAGTCAGCCGTTCGATGTCCAGCTGCAGATCGCGAAATACCAGATCTACCTGGCGTGCCAGCAACTGGACGATCTGCTGGGTGGAGGGCTTGACCACGTAGACCGCCACCGAGAGGTAGGAGACCAGCTGGTTGATCAGCAGCAGACAGCCGATCAGCAGCACGGTCTGACCGAAGTTACTGCGAGGCAGCAACCCCCAGCGCACTAGCGCGGTGCTCCGTCCGGTACAAACACGTAGCCCAGGCCCCACACCGTCTGGATATAGCGCGGGCTGGAGGGATCGTCCTCGATCAACCGACGCAGACGGGAGACCTGAACGTCGATGGAGCGCTCCAGCGCACTGTAATCCCGGCCCCGGGCCTGGTTCATCAGCTTGTCGCGGCTCATCGGCTCACGGGGGTTGGAGACCAGCACCTTGAGCACGGCAAATTCGCCGGAGGTGAGCGGGATCAGATCTTCACCCTTGAACATCTCCCGGGTGGCCAGGTTGAGCCGGTGCTCGCCGAACACCACCTGCTCCTCGCTCTGGGACGGGGCGCCGGGCACCTCCGCCGGACGACGACGCAGCACCGCCCGAATGCGGGCCAGCAGCTCGCGGGGATTAAACGGCTTGGGCAGGTAGTCGTCGGCCCCCAACTCCAGGCCGATGATGCGATCCACCTCGTCGCCCTTGGCGGTCAGCATTACGATGGGGATGGGGTTTTCCTTCTCCCGTAGCCGTCGGCAAATGGAGAGGCCATCCTCCCCCGGCAGCATCAGATCCAGCACCAGCAGGTGGAAGTTCTCCCGCTCCAGGTGGCGATCCATCTGTTCGGCATTGGCCGCCGATCGCACCTGGAAGCCCTGCTCAACCAGGTAGCGCTCCAGCAAGCCACGCAGGCGCACGTCGTCGTCCACGACCAATACCTTGGTAGTCTCCTGTTCCATCAATCCCGTCCTCTGCCGTCGTCCTGTCACTCATTCTATGTCAGAGTGGCCACGAAAAAAGCCCAATGCAGGGCTAAAAGTCCATGATTATGTTGTGAATTGTTTCAGTCTTCGAAGGGCTGATACTGGATCTGGTTGACGTACCAGAGCTGCTCTCCCGCCGGGGTCCGTACCACCACCTCGTCGTCCACCGCCTTACCCAGCATCGCCCGGGCCAGCGGCGAGTCGATGCTAATCTTGCCCTCGGCCACGTTGAACTCGTCCGGACCCACCAACTGGTAGCGCTGGGTTTCACCCTGCTCCGACTCCAGTTCCAGCCAGGCGCCAAAGAACGCCTTGCCCTCCTGGCGCGGGTCCGGCTCCACCACCCGCAGCACCTCCATCCGCTTGGACAGGAAACGCACCCGCCGGTCGATCTCCCGCAACCGCTTCTTACCGTAGATGTACTCGGCGTTCTCGCTGCGATCCCCCAAGGCTGCGGCGTCCGACACCGCCTGGGTTACCCGGGGACGCTCCTCCTTCCAGAGAAACTTCAATTCCGCTTCCAGGGCATTCCAGCCGTCTTTTGTTATCAGATTCGCTTTTTTCATTCACCGATGACCCTGTCATTCCACCGCGACACCTGTGCTAAGGTGTCGTGCAATTTCCCGTTTGTAGCCCTTGGAGGCCCAGAGCACCATATAGATTGAGATTTAAGCGCCAGCGGGGGCGGCTAAAAAACGCCAACTCGTTGCTGTGACTGTTCGAAAGAGGGCCACTCTTCCTTCACAGTCACGCCTGGATTGAACGCTTTTTAGCAAGCTCTGGCGCTCGATACTCAATCTATATGGTGCTCAAAGCAAGTATATGGAACAGATCGCTAATACCATCGCTCGAGAATTGGGCGTTCGTGCCCAACAGGTCCAGGCCGCCGTCACCCTGCTGGACGAAGGCTCCACCGTCCCCTTCATCGCCCGTTACCGTAAAGAGGTTACCGGCATGCTGGATGATACCCAGCTGCGTACCCTGGAAAGCCGCCTGGGCTACCTGCGCGAGCTGGAGGACCGTCGCGCCAGCATCCTTGGCAGCATCGAGGAGCAGGGCAAGCTCAGCGACGAGCTCAAGGCCAAGCTGCTGGCCGTCTCCACCAAGACCGAACTGGAAGACCTCTACCTGCCCTACAAGCCCAAGCGGCGCACCAAGGGCCAGATCGCCATCGAGGCCGGTCTGGAGCCACTGGCGGACAAGCTGCTGGCCAACCCCGGTCTGACCCCGGAAAGCGAGGCGGAGGGCTTCTTCAACGCCGAGGCGGGCTTTGCCGACAGTAAGGCCACCCTGGACGGTGCCCGCGCCATCCTGATGGAGCGCTTTGCCGAGGACGCCGCGGTACTGACCACCGTCCGTACCCACATGAAGCAGCATGCCCAGCTCAAGGCCAGCGTGGTGGCCGGTGCCGAGAGCACCGGGGCCAAGTTCTCCGACTACTTCGATCACAACGAGCCCTGGTCCAAGGCCCCCTCCCACCGGGTGCTGGCGATGCTGCGCGGCCGTAACGAGGGCGTGTTGAGCCTCAGCCTGGATGCGGATCCGGATCGGGAAGAGGGGGATCGCTCCTCCGTCTGCGAAACCCTGATCGCCCAGCAGGTCGGTATCGAAAACCAGGGCCGCCCCGGTGACCGCTGGCTGCAGCAGGTGTGCCAGTGGACCTGGCGGGTCAAGCTCTCGCTGGCGATGGAGACCGAGCTGATCGGTGATCTGCGCGAACGCGCCGAGGCCGACGCCATTAAGGTGTTCGCCGAGAACCTGTCGGATCTGCTGATGGCCGCCCCGGCCGGCATGCGCCCCACCCTGGCGCTGGATCCCGGCCTGCGCACCGGCACCAAGGTGGCGGTGATCGACGCCACCGGCAAGCTGGTGGCCACCGACACCGTCTACCCCCACGCCCCGCAAAACCAGTGGGATCGCACCCTGGCCACCCTGGCTAAGCTCGTCCAGGCCCACGACGTGGAGCTGATTGCCGTGGGTAACGGCACCGCCTCCCGGGAGACCGACAAGCTGGCCGGTGAGCTGATCAAGGCACTGAACGCCGCCGGCAAGGCCAAACCCGGCCTGACCAAGGTGATGGTGTCCGAAGCCGGCGCGTCGGTGTATTCCGCCTCCGAGCTGGCAGCCCAGGAGTTTCCGGATCTGGACGTGTCGATCCGCGGTGCCGTTTCCATCGGCCGCCGCCTGCAGGACCCGATGGCGGAGCTGGTCAAGATCGACCCCAAATCCATCGGGGTAGGCCAGTACCAGCACGACGTCAGCCAGACCCAACTGGCCCGCTCGCTGGATGCGGTGGTAGAGGACTGCGTCAACGGTGTCGGTGTGGATCTCAACCTGGCTTCGGCGCCGCTGCTGACCCGGGTCGCCGGCCTGACCCGCACCCTGGCCCAGAACATCGTCAATTTCCGCGATGCCGAAGGACGCTTCACCAGCCGCAAGCAACTGCTCAAGGTGGCCCGCCTGGGGCCCAAGGCCTATGAGCAGTGCGCCGGCTTCCTGCGCATCCGTGAAGGCGACAACCCGCTGGACGGCTCCGGGGTGCACCCAGAGGCCTACCCGGTGGTGGAGAAGATCAGCGCCCATACCGGTGTGGCCATCGAAGATCTCATTGGTAACAGCGGCGTGCTCAAGTCCGTCGACGCCAAACAGTTCACCGATGAACGATTCGGCCTGCCCACCGTCAACGACATTCTCAAGGAGCTGGACAAGCCTGGCCGAGATCCCCGCGGCCAGTTCGAGACCGCCCAGTTTGCCGACGGGGTGGAGAAGATCACCGATCTCGAGCCGGACATGGTTCTGGAAGGGGTGATCACCAACGTGACCCACTTCGGTGCCTTCGTCGATATCGGCGTTAAGCAGGACGGCCTGGTGCACATCAGTGCCCTGTCCAACAAGTTTGTGGAGGATCCCCGCTCGGTGGTGAAGGCCGGGGATGTGGTCAAGGTGAAGGTGATGGAGGTGGACGTCCCCCGTAACCGCATCGGCCTGTCCATGCGCCTGACCGACAAGGCCAGCGAGGTGGCAGAACAGAAAGCCGCCCCGCGGGGTGAACGCCGCGGTGACCGCGCCAGCCAGCGTCGCGAGTTTACTGGCGAGCGCCAGGGTCAGCGCAATGGCGGCCGCGGCAACAGCCAGGGTGGCGGCATGGGCGGTGCCTTCGCCGACGCCTTTGCCAACGCCAAAAAGCGGCGTTAAGCAACGTCGCTAAGCCGCACAGCTAAATCACCTCCAGAAACAGCAAAGGCCGCCCATCAGGGCGGCCTTTTTTGTTGGCACAATCGTGTATACGGCTTATTGCCAATCGGCCTCGTCCCAGGACTCATTATCCCAGTTCAGATCCCGCCCGGTGCTGGGGGGCAACTCGATGGGCGGCGTCGGAGCCGCACCCTCGCTGCCCTCTTGGCTGTCATTACACGCCGTCAGGCCCAGGGCCGCCAGCAGAAGCAACAGGTTTACCCGTTTCATAGGCCAGCCCCTTACTCAGTGATGGCCGAGTGGTAGTACACCTGGTAGCCCGCCAGCAGGGCCGCCTCGATCTCATCCTGGCTCGGCATCTGGCTGGGCTTCAGTCGGTAATCGCCACCGCCATCACGAGGCAGGCTGACCTCACCCAGCTCAAAGCGCACGGCGTTGCTCACTATCGGGCGGTAGTCGCCATCGCGACGGACGGTCAGTTCCGTCTCGGTGTAAAAGGTGGCTACCACCTGCTCACTGTCACTCCAGTCGTAATCGATACGGAAGGTGTTATCCAGTCGGGTGGGATAGCCGCAAAAATCGATGTCCTTGGAGTAGCCCGCCACATCGCTCACCATCAGGTCGTGACGCTGGCCCCGGCTGGCCACCGGCTCCAGCGGAATCCACAGCTGCAGAGTGGCCTGCTCACCTGCCGCGCCGGAGAGGGTAAAGGCACTGAGTTGGAACGGCACCCCACCAAAGGCATCGATATTGCCGATCTCGTGGGACGGGTGGCACAACAGGTCTCCCTGGGGGAACAGGGTGTCCGCCAGCAAGGTCACCTGCTGCTGCAGTTCAGCGACAAAGGCATCGAGACTTTGCACCTGCTCATCCACGCCGACGACTTGGGTGCTCAACACGCCATGCTGGCTAGCCAGGTGGGAAAAGTTGGTGTTTACCTCGGCGGCCTTGGCGGCCTGTCCGGCCTCAAACACGTGGGGGACATCGGCCTGGGCCAGGGGGGAGAGTGCCAACAGGGCGGTCATCAACAGGGAGGGTTTCATCGACAGGTCCTCATAACTCCGGGTTGCCGACACTCCTGCTTTGGCACCACCGGGCGCAAGGGTAGCCCGTCCTAAGCCACCGTTCATTCGTGGCCACAGGGTGCAGCGAATAATAATTGACCGCAAAACAAGCAGGTGAGTCTGTGAACAATAAACGGACTCCGGCACAGTGATTCAGTCATCACCTGAGGGTAAACCACTGTTTCTACGGGTTATTAATTCGCCACAGAGCGGAGATAAACAGCGTTATCGCATAGTGATAAACTGCGCTTATCACCAAACGGGAAACACACCATGGCCAAAGACCGCTTCAGCAACCTGGATCTGAACCTGCTGCGCACCTTCCAGATCCTGGCCCAGGAGGGCAACATGCGCCGCGCCGCCTCACGCCTGCATGTCACCCAGCCCGCCGTTAGCCACGCCCTGCAGCGGCTACGCCATCACTTTGATGACCCTTTGTTTACCAAGACCCGCCAGGGGCTGGCGCTGACCGAGTTCGGCCAGCAGTTGAACGAGCGGCTGCGGCCGGCAATGGACGATCTTGTGGTAGCGGTCAACCAGGTGGAGGGCTTTGATCCCGCTGAACTGACCGGCAAGCTGCGCATCGCCCTGGCGCCCCACATCGCCCAGTTCTTTGCTACCCGGCTGTTCAAGCTATTCCAGCAGCAGGCCCCCAACGCCAGTGTCGATCTGATCAGCTGGTCCCGCAGCACCCAGTCCGAACTGCTCAATGGCGAGACCCTGCTGGGCGTTAACTACCCCATTCAGGGTGTCTCCAAGGAGCTGATCCAGCTGCCGCTGGCGATGGACAGGGGTGGCCTGCTGGCACGGCGCGACCACCCCTTTGACGGTGACATCATCACCCCGGAGCAGATGACCCGCTACGAGCTGGTCAGCCTGCTCAATCCGGACCGCAATGATCACCTTAGCGACGCGGAGCGGGTGATGGCCGCTTATGGCCAGGAGGTCAAGGTCCGCTTTCGTACCGACAGCGCCCTGGGGGCACTGGACATCGTCCGTCATAGCGATCTGATGCTGCCGTTCAGCACCTACTTCCTGCCCAGTGCCCTGCAGGAACTTCGGGTTATCCAGGTGGATGTGGAGGAGCATCACCTGGAGTACCCACTGATCGCCTACTACCGCCAGGGCCAGGCGCGCAGTGCCGCCACCCTGTGGCTGTGCCAGATGATGGCGGAGCAGCTGCGTCAACAGATGACTCGAGTTCGGCAATAAGCCGGGCTAATCAATCCGAGCAACACCCTTCATTAGTCCTTCCACTGGTGGAAGGGTACCCTGCGCCTCCAATCTATCGATGCGGAGGTGCCCGTGGCACGATTCACCCTAATGCTCTGCCTGCTGGCAAGCCCGGCCTGGGCCGGTTTCGACCTGTCCGGCCACCACATCGGTTTCTACGTCGGTGATACCCACTACGATGCCAGCAACCTCTACGACGATTACGACTACGATCGTCGCGCCACCAGCTTTGGCCTCTTCACCGCCGCACCGATCAATGACTGGCTCGATATCGAAGGGCGCTATACCTACCACGGCCGCTACGAGGTAAGGGAGTCATCCCTCGAGTACTGGCGCAATAGCTACCAGACCGTCGTCTCCTCGCTGCGATTGCATCACGGCATCAGCGACACCGTGTCACTGTACGGACGGGCGGGCTTAGGCCTCGTTTTGCTCGAGCAGAAAACCGTGCTGTGGCAGGGGGGCAACACCTTGGACCTGGCCAGTCTGGGTCTGGACCTTCAAGCTGGCCTTGGCATGAGCTGGCAGTTTCATCCCAAGCTGGCGCTGACCCTGGATCTGGACCATCACAGCTTTCTGGTGGAAAGCCGCCATCGCACCTATACCCAGAGCCTAATCACCACCAGTGCCGGGCTGCGCTACACCTTCTAAGGCTTTAGCTTGTACGGCTGGGGCTTGTAAGACTGGGGCTTGGCCAGGGTCAGTGGATGAACCAGAAGCCCAGCAGGACAAAGGCCCCCAGTTGGACGGTGTTGATCGCCACCGATAGGCGATGAACCCAGGAGAAGCGGCGTCGGTCGCCGGCATCGGAGGCGGCGTTGGCGGCGGGCATCAGGATAGCACCGGAGAGCAGAAAGCCGAGCAGGCAACCCAATAGCACCCAGGCATCGCCATAGAACTGGGCACTGTAGCGCAGCAGCAAGGCCACCGCCGTGAGGGCGGCAAAGTAGAGGTAGTACCAGGGAAAGAAGGCGCGGATAAAGGCTCGGGCGGTGGGCAGCTCCAGCTTGCTGAACAGCAGCGGGGCAAACAGCAGCTGGAAGGTCAGCATGCCACCGAGGATCACCGCCAGCATCATGGCATAGAGGCTTTGAAACAGGGTCATAAGGGCTCCATCCACTCACACCAAGTTAAGTGTAGTCATGGATACGGCGCTGCCGGCCAACCTGTTCAGGGGCAATGGAAGGGTTGACGCTCCAGGATCAGCTTATCGGCCCCACGTTGGCCCAGATGCACCCCATAGACCCGATCATAGTCGCCCTCCCCCATCGCCGGTGCTTCCTGGGCTAACAGCAAGCTGGCCAGGGCCGGGGTGGTATTGCTGTGACCCACCACCATCAGGCTGCCCTGGGCCGACAGCAGGGTCTCAGCCAGGGCCTCCAAGTTGCGGGGGTCGTAGTAGTGCACCGGCACCTCCAGCGTGTCCGCCACCAGCAATGCCGTCTGCCGGGTCCGACGGGTATCGCTGCTATAGACCGCCTGGATCCCTCGGCCCGTTAACCAGCGCCCCAACTGTTGGGCCCGCTCTCGGCCGCAGGGCAGCAGATCCGGATCCTCTCCACTGGCCTTCTCGGCATGACGCACCAGGTACAGCATGCGGTGCTCCGCCTGGCCGGTTTGCCAGCCCAGCCACAGCACTCCCGTCAGGGCGGCAAGCAACAAGGGGATCAGGACAAGGCGCTTCATCGCATGCCTCGACTCAGGTGGAAACCAATAACTGGGGTGGGGTTTGCGGGCGAGTCACGCCGCGATAGTGACGCTCCACCAGCGCGGCAAAGCGTCGGTATTGGTCCGGCGTCAGCTCTGTCGCCGGATGGTAGGGGAAGTCGAGCTCCGCATTGGCTTGCAGGGCACGCCGTCGCAACAGAGCGCCGCGACACTCTCGCAACGGAGCAAGCTCCCGGCGTGACTCTTGTTGCTCCTTATCAGCCTGCTCAGAATCCTGCTGCTGGCCTGACTGGCGCTGACCTCCCTCCTGCACCTGCCGATTGGGATCCTGCTTGGGATCCAGTGCCCGCTCCTTCGCTCCCTTGCTCAGCGCCTCCGCCTTGGGGATCGGCGGACGCACCTGTGCCGCCACCTGCTCCGTTGCCGGATTGGCGGTGGTGATGGGCACATTGGGAAAGTGGGACACCAGGAACATGGCACCTCCTCGGTGGGTTCCTGGTTATTTTACCACCAATCAGTGGATTGCGCCTTGGGCCAGGTAAAATTCGCTCAGCGCTTGCAGGGTCGCGTCCGGGTGGGAGACAAAGGGCGCATGGGCGGCCTTGGCCAACACCTGCACCTGGGACGCCGACGCCAGACGGGCCATCGGGGCCAAGCTGCGATAGGGCACCAGGCCATCCATACGACCATAGAGCCGCAACCAGGGACAGCGGATCTTATCCAGCTCCGAGCGCAAGTCCACCTGTGCCAACATCGCCAGGCCATCGGCCAGGGCCTGGGGCTGGGCCTGGGGCTGACTCATCACCGCCCGCTTCAATCGCCGCACGTCCTCCCGGGCCGAAGGTGAGCCCATCGCCTGCAGAGCGAAGAAGCCATTGAGGGTCTTGCCCAGGTCCTGCTCCAGCTGTTCGGCAAACTGCTGCAGCACCGCCGGCTGGATCCCGGCCCAATCCTGCTGCGCAGTAAAACAGGGCGAACTGGCCAGGGTCACCAGGGAGGCGACCCGCTCCGGCCAGGTCAGCGCCAGCTGCTGCGCCACCAGCCCGCCCAGCGACCAGCCCAGCAGATGACAGCGGCCCTGGGGCAGCGCCGCTGCCACCGCTTCGGCAAAGTCCACCAGGGTGGCGCCGGCCGGAAGCGCTTGAGAATGGCCAAAGCCGGGCAGATCCAGGCTGCCGACCCGCCAGCCCTTGTTGACCAGCGCCTCGGCCAGGTCCTGCCACACCGCCCCGTTCATGCCCCAGCCGTGGATCAGAACCAGTGCCGGACCCTGGCCCTGCCAGTGGATTTGCGGCTTGGTAAAAGAGGGGCTTAGCTTAGAGGCGATGGACATGAAATGGAGTTCCCTTGGGCAGTGGTTGCAGCGCAGTCTACCCAATCGCTGTTACCTGTGTCAGCAACCGGTGGATCAGGGCATTGGTCTGTGCCGCTGGTGTCTGACGGACGCTGAACCCGGCCCCCTCTGCCTGTCCTGCAGCACCCCCTTGCCCCAGGCACCGCCCTGGCGCTGCGGCCGCTGCCAGTCGAGACACCGCTGGCGCCCGCTGGTGTGCGCCTATCCCTACCACAGTCCCATGGGCTACCTGTGCGGCAGCATCAAGATCCATCAACAGCTGGGACTGATCCCGCCGTTGTGTGACGCCCTAGCCGAGCGTTGGCAGGCACTGTGGGAGAGTGGTGCTATCGATAAGCCCAAGGCGCTGGTGCCGGTGCCGATGCATCGGAGCCGCTTGCCACTGCGGGGCTTTAACCACGCGGTGTTGCTGGCCGACGCCCTGGGCCAACGCCTGCAGCTGCCGGTGCGGGATGACCTGCTGGTCAAGGTGCGGGCCACCGTGCCCCAGCACGATCTCAGCGGGGCGGCCCGGCGCCGTAACCTGGCCCAGGCCTTTGCCGCCACCGAGGCTGATCCCGTTGAGGGGATCGCCGTGGTGGATGACATCGCTACCACCGGTGCCACCCTGGCGGCGGTGGCTGCGGCGCTGCGCCGAGGGGGTCACCAGATCAGCCAATACGCGGTACTGGCCAGCGCCATGGCGCGCTAGTCCCGCAGCGAGGGCACCATAAACAGGCTGTTGGCCACCAGCTTCTCGCCGCCGAGCCAGAAGTTGCGAAACAGCGGATTGTCGGCGAACAGGATGTACTGACCCTGACCACGCCGCTCCACCACCGCCGCGCTGTGCCCCACCAGCGCTTGCTGGTAGGCCTCGGCCATAAAGCCAGATCTGAGCATCTGCTCCGGGTAGCGCGCCACCTCATCCTGACGGATCGCCAGCAGGGAAAACTCCCGGTTCTTCATCATCGGCAGCTGCCCCGGCAGGGCAAAGCCAAGGGGGTGGCTGGTATCCAGCTGCCAGTCGACAATGGCGCCACCAATGGTGCGCTGGGCTCGTAAACCAAAGCGCTGGGCAAACAGCCAGCGGTCACTGGCGTGAGCAAAATCCCGCTCCAGCTGGGCGCGCTGGCGCACATCGGCGTTGATCAGATCCCAGCTGGCCAGCTGGGCCGCACCGCGCTTCCAACCCACCACGGTGCCACCGTTACGGACGAAATCGTCGATCCAGTCGGCGAAGCCGGGGCTGATCAGGTTGTAGGCGCCGTCCACCAGGAACAAGTGGGTAAACTCCCCCTTGGGCACCCGCAGGGCATACTCGGCGTGAACCAGCACCGCGTCCAGCTGCACCACCTGGTCCAGGAAATACCACAGCTCACCAGCCTCGTACTGGCTGACGTCGCGGCCAATCAGCACCAGCGGCTTGACCGGCTTGGCGAAGTGGTAGCGCCGCCCGCCGGGATCGTAGCCGCTCTCAGCCTGGCCGGAGATCACCGCGCTGGCACGCAGCCCCAACTGCTGCTCAATCTGCGCCAGCAGCGGCGCCAGTCCGGGCTGGTCCGCCAGGATCAGCAGATCCCCCGGCCGCACCTGGACACTGCCATCAACCCCACGCAACACACTGTCGTTTTCGGCGAAGCGTACCCGGATCCCGGCCAGTTGCAGCTGGTGCAGCGCTGCCGGGGCGAAGCGGTCGTGCCAAGCCAGGTGCCAATGCAAGGGCAACTCCGGCTGCGTCACACGGGTTGGGGCTGGCGCTTCGGCCTGGTGCTCCGGTGCCCGTTTAACGGTGGCCAGGTTGAGGCCAAAGGCCAAATCCACCGCAAAGGCGGAAACGTCGTAGAAGGTGTTGTCGGCAAACTCGGTGCGCTTATCCAGCATCGCCTCCAGCAGACGGTACTGGGGCTGGGCAAAGGGCAGGAACAGATCCCCCGGCTGGAACACCACCTCGTCCACGCTGACGGACTCACTGAGATAGCCGTAGCCGATGTGGTGGCTATCGAGGATGGCGGTCAGGGCCGCCAGGCGACTGCGATCGCCGCCGCTGGAGAGCAGGTAACCGGCCCCCTTGCGCCGCTTGCCCTCGCTCAGGCTGTCGCGGAAGAACTCCAGCTGGTAGCTGCGCAGTGCCTCCGATTCCGCCATCGCCCCGCGCACGGTGGAGAACGAGGTGGCCAGGTGATTACGGATCCCCCGACTCAGGGTCAGCGGCCCCCGCTCAGTCGCCCGCAGCAAGCCACGGGCGGTGGCCTGCTCAAACAGGATCCCCACCGAGCCGTTGATGTCCGGATAGGTGGAGCCCTTACCGTAAAAGAAGTCGTCGAAGGTCTCGCGGCTGAAGTAGGGCTGATGCAGGCCGTCCAGCGCCTTGGCGTGGTGGTTGGCCAGTCGGGCGGTGATCGCCTGGTTATCCTTGGGTGTCAGCGGATGGGTACGATCCGGTACTCCAGGCTGGAAAAAGTAACTGCTCTGGTGGGCCATCTCGTGGTAATCGCTCACCACCTGGGGCAACCAGCGCTGGAACAGCGCCACCCGCCCGCGGCTCTCCGGGTGGGCCTGGTAGAGCCAGTCCCGGTTAAGATCGGCCCAGAAGTGGTTCACCCGGCCGGTTGGCCAGGCCTGGAAGTGCTCCCGGTGCCAGTTGTTGTCACTGGGCACCGTACCCCGGTGGCCATTAACCCAGTTGGCGAAGCGATCGTTGCCGTCGGGGTTCTGGCTTGGAGTGATAAGGATCACCGCCTGCTCCAGCCAGCGGGCTACCTCCTCGCTGTTGCTGGCCGCCAGGTAGTAGGCAAACAGGTTGGCGGCGTGCAGACCGGAGGCCTCATCGCCATGAATGCTGTAGGCCAGCCAGATCACCAGCGGCCCCTCGTCCGCCTGCCCCTGGCGCACCCCAGCGCGGCTCTCCAGCAACTCGGCCTGACGGGCCAGGTTATCCGGGCTGGAGATCACCGCCACCAACTGGGGCCGCCCCTGGTGGCTGTAACCTATGGTTTCCAGCGCCACCCGGTCGCTCTGGGCCGCCAAGGTTTCGAAGTAGCCCTGCACCTCGTCGTAGCGCAGGTGACGGCTGCCCACCGGGCCGCGAAAGTGCTGCTCGGGGGTGGTGATCTGGGAGGTATAGCGCTCCTCAGGCAGGAGGCTGGCGGCCGCAGGCAGACCGAGGCAAAGGCCCAACAGGGCCAGCAACAGGGGGCGAATCATCCGTGACTTCCTTCTTGTTATGCCCCCGCAGTGTATCAATCGTGCTGTTCAATAGGCCAGCAAAGCGTGATCTGAGTCACTGGTCTAGGCTACAATCCGGCTCCGCTAAGGGTTATGATGCCTTATCCGAGTGAATGACTCAGGCTTTAAGAGAAGCGTATATGATCACCATTACCGAAGCCGCCCAGGAACACTTTGCCAAGCTGCTGGGCCAACAGCCGGAAGGCACCAACATCCGGGTTTTTGTTATCAATCCCGGCACCCCCCAGGCCGAGTGTGGTGTGTCCTACTGCCCGCCGGATGCGGTGGAAGAGGACGACACCGAGCTGGAGTTCAATGGCTTTAACGCCATGGTGGACAGCAAGAGCGCGCCCTTCCTGGACGAGGCGATGATCGATTACGTCACCGATCAGCTGGGCAGCCAGCTGACCCTCAAGGCCCCCAACGCCAAGATGCGCAAGGTGGCCGACGACGCACCGCTGCGTGATCGGGTGGAGTACATCATCCAGTCCCAGGTTAACCCGCAGCTGGCCGGCCACGGCGGCTTTATCACCCTGATGGAGCTGACCGACGATGGCATCGCGGTGATCCAGTTCGGCGGCGGCTGTAACGGCTGCTCCATGGTGGACGTCACCCTTAAGGACGGCATCGAGAAGCAGCTGCTGGAGCAGTTCGCTGGTGAACTGACCGCGGTGAAGGACGTCACCGAGCACGAACACGGTGAGCACTCCTACTTCTGAGCGCCCGCTATGACGCAACAGGCCGCCCCATGGGCGGCCTGTTTGTTTTTAGGCGGGCAACCAGCGGCGCTGGTGCCAGCGCCAGCCAAAGTGCAGCGCCAGCGTCAGGCTGCGCAGCAGCAAAAAGCCATTAAAGGCCAGCCACAGGCCATGATTTTGCCAGGGGCTCAGCAGCGCCCAAAACAGGAAGAATCCGACCGCGGAGAGCAGCATGGCGTTGCGCATCACCGCTCCCTTGGCCGCCCCGATGTAGACCCCATCGAACAGGAAGCAGGTAAAGGCCACCAGCGGATAGAGCACCACCCAGGGCAGATAGGTTGCGGCGGTGTCCCGCACCTCGGGGATGTCGGTCAGCAAGCCGATGATCCCCTCACCGGCCAGGGCAAACACCCCGCTGAACAGCAGCGCCGTCAGCGCCGACCAGAACCAGCCTAGGATCACCGCATCCGCCAGTTGAGATGGTGCCTTGGCCCCCACCGCCTTGCCCACCTCCGCCTCCGCTGAGTAGGCGAAGCCATCCAGGGCATAGGCGATCAGCAGGGTAAAGTTCATCAGCACCGAGTTGGCGGCGACGATCTCATCCCCCATCCTGGCCCCCTGGGCGGTGACAAACAGCATGCAAAGCTGCAGGCACAGGGTGCGCAGGAAGATATCCCGGTTCAGTGCCACCAGGGCACCGGCCCCCCGCAGCGACAGCAGTGACCAACTGGCGCGCTGCTTGAGCTCCGCCGGCAACTGTCGCCAGATCAGCCAGGCGGCGGTGAACAGGGCAGCGTAATCGGCAATCACACTGGCCCGGGCCGCCCCCGCTACGCCCCAGTCCAGGCCAATCACAAACCAGATATCCAGCACGATGTTGACGCTGTTGGTGAGGATCAGCAGCACCATGGCGGCGCGGGGCTGCTGACGCCCCAGCAGGTAACCCAGAGCAGCCAGGTTCAACAGCGCCGCCGGGGCACTCCAGATCCGGTTGTTGAAGTACTCGGCGGCGTAATACTGCACCTCGGCGCTGCCGCCGATCCAGTGCAGCGCCAGCGACAGGATCGGCTGTTGCAGCAACAGCAGGCCCAACGCCAGCATCAGGGCCATCAATGCGGCCTGGTAAAGCACCTGCAGTTGGGCCAGTCCGTCCCCCCGGCCAAAGTGCTGCGCCACCAGGCCTGTGGTGGCCATGCGTAAAAATCCGAGGATCCAGAATAAAAAGGTTATAATCATCGCCCCGACGGCCACGCCGCCGAGGTAATAGGCATCGCTGAGATGCCCTATCACCGCCGTATCCACCAGCCCCAACAGGGGGATGGTGACGTTGGACAGTATCATGGGAACGGCGAGCGCGAAGGTGTGCCGATGGGCCTCCTTGCGCCGCAATACGGCGGGGATGATCATTATGCGTACAGGTTTCTGACTATGTTGAATCGATTAAAAGCGCTGACCCTGGGCCTTGTGCTGGGTCTGGCGTCTATGCCGTCGTTGGCGGTGGTGATACTACAGTACCACCACGTCAGCGAAAAAACGCCGAGCATCACCTCGGTAACGCCGGCCCAGTTTGCCGAGCAGATGGCCTACCTGGCCGACAACGACTTTTCTGTGATCCCTTTGGCGGATGCCCTGGCGGCGATCCGGGCCGGTGAGCACCTGCCTGCCAAGACCATCGTCATCACCTTTGACGATGGCTTTGCCAATATCGCCAGCAACGGTCACCCGATCCTCAAGCAACACGGCTTTCCCTACACGGTGTTCGTCAACCTTGAGCCCATCGAGCAGAACCGCCGCAACATGATGGATTGGGATACCCTGCGCCAGATCGCCGCGGAAGGGGCCACCATCGCCAACCACAGCTACAGCCACGATCACCTGATCCGCCGCCTGCCCGGCGAAGACCAGGCCGCCTGGGAGCAACGGGTGGAGGCGGACATCGAACGCACCGAGGCCGCCATCGTTCGTGAGATCGGGCATAACCTCAAGGCACTGGCCTACCCCTACGGCGAATACAACCAGGCGCTGCAGGCGCTGCTCGAGCGCATGGGCTACGTTGGCATCGGCCAGCACTCCGGTGCCGCCGGCCCCTACTCCAGCCTCACCACCCTGCCCCGCTACCCGGTGGCCGGCCCCTATGCCGACATGGACAGCCTGCGGGTGAAGATGCACAGCCTCAACATGCCGATGGTAGCGATGGACGGCGAGGAGTCGGAGCTGATCAACCGCAACCGGCCCAGCCTGACCGTGACCCTGGAGGCCGAGGACGTGCGCACCGGCGAGCTAATGTGCTACATCCAGGGCCAGGGTGCCAAGGCTCCTACCTGGCTGGACGATAGCACCTTCACCATCCAGGCAGATCTGCCGCTGCCGGCGGGACGCAGCCGCTACAACTGCACCGCCCCCAGCCGCACTCAAAACGGCTACTACTGGTTCTCCCAGCCCTGGATCCAGGCCAACGCCGACGGCAGCTGGCCGCAGGAATAATCGTTACCTTGAAACAAAAAAGGCGGCCTCCTGGGCCGCCTTTTTGCTATGCGCTGATCAGTCCGCTTCGACGATCCGCTTCATGTCGGTCATGTAGCCACGCAGGGTTTTGCCCACCTGCTCCACCGGGTGATTGCGGATCGCCTCGTTCACCTCAATAAGGCGGATGTTATCCACCCCGTTGGAGGCGTCGCTCAACCCCTTGCCCATCTCCTCCAGGCTCAGGTTGTTGGCGTGCTCACGCAGCAGCGGCACCGCAGCGTGGCTAAACAGGTAGTTGCCGTACTCGGCGGTATCGGAGATCACCACGTTCATCTCGTACAGCTTCTTACGGGCGATGCAGTTGGCGATCAGCGGGGTCTCGTGCAGGGACTCGTAGTAGGCGGACTCCTCGATGATGCCGGCGTCCACCATGGTCTCAAACGCCAGTTCCACCCCGGCCTTGACCATGGCCACCAGGTAGATGCCGCGGTCGTAGAACTCCTGCTCGGTGATCGGCTCGTTGCTTTCCGGCGCCTGCTCGAACGAGGTCTGTGCGGTCTCTTCACGCCAGGTCAGCAGATTGATGTCGTCGTTGGCCCAATCCTCCATCATCACCCGGGAGAAGGTGCCGTCGATGATGTCATCCATGTGCTTCTCGAACAGCGGACGGAGGATGACCTTCAGCTCCTCGGCCATGTCGAAGGCGCGGATCTTGGCCGGGTTGGAGAGGCGATCCATCATGTTGGTGATGCCGCCATGCTTGAGCCCTTCGGTCACGGTTTCCCAGCCGTACTGCACCAGCTTAGCGGCGTAGCCGCTGTCCAAGCCCTCGGCCACCATGCGCTCATGGGCCAGGATGGCACCGGTCTGCAGCATGCCGCAGAGGATGGTCTGCTCACCCATCAGATCGGACTTCACCTCCGCCACGAAGGAGGACTCCAGCACCCCGGCACGATCGCCACCGGTGGCGGAGGCATAGGCCTTGGCCACATCCAAGCCATAGCCGTTGGGATCGTTCTCCGGGTGTACCGCGATCAGGGTGGGCACACCGAAGCCACGCTTGTACTCCTCCCGCACCTCGGTACCGGGGCACTTGGGCGCCACCATCACCACGGTGATGTCTTCACGCACCTGCATCCCTTCCTCCACGATGTTGAAACCGTGGGAGTAGGACAGGGTTGCCCCCTGCTTCATCAGCGGCATCACCGCGTTTACCACCGCGGTGTGTTGCTTATCCGGGGTCAGGTTCAGCACCAGATCTGCCTGGGGGATCAGGTTTTCGTAGGTGTCGACCACAAAGCCGTTGTCGCTGGCGTTGCGGAACGAGGCCCGCTTCTCCTGGATAGCGGCCTCACGTAGGGCATAGGAGACATCCAGACCGGAGTCGCGCAGGTTGAGGCCCTGGTTCAGGCCCTGGGCGCCGCAGCCCACGATCACCACCTTCCAATCCTTGATGAAGTCGCAGCCCTGGCTGAACTCCTCGCGCTTCATAAAGCGGCACTTGCCCAGTTGCGCGAGCTGCTTTCGCAAGCTCAATGTATTGAAATAGTTGGCCATTATTGCACTCCTTCACGGCTTGGGGTGGGGATCCGGGCCCACCGTCATGGTGGGGGTTAAAGCCAGAATACGACATGCGTCACATTGCTTAAATTGATATATTCACAACGAAGCATTGCACTTCAGTCAACATAGGCTTGCCATGGACATCCGTACCCTCACCCTGTTTCAGCACCTGGCCACCAGCCTGCACTTTGGCCAGACCGCCCAGGCCAACCACGTCAGTCCCTCTGGACTGAGCCGGGCGATCCAGCGGCTGGAGCAGGAGCTGGGCACGCCATTGCTGCTGCGGGATAACCGCCACGTCAGCCTCACCCCCGCCGGCGAGCAGCTGCTGCACTACGCCAACGACCAGCTGACCCAATGGCATCAACTCAAACGCAGTCTCACCCAGCAGGCCCAGCAGCTCAGCGGCACTGTGCGGATCTACTGCTCGGTCACCGCCGCCTACAGCCACCTGCCCCAGCTACTCGACCCGTTCCGCCAGCGTCACCCGGAGGTGGAGATCCAGCTCACCACCGGCGATGCCGCCAGCGCCCTGGCCCGGCTGCAGGCCCAGGAGGCGGATGTCGCCATCGCCGCCAGCGATGGCCAGTTTGCCAAGCCCTTTGCCTTCCAGATCCTCGACTGGGTGCCGGTGGCGGTCATTGGGCCCAAGCTGCCCTGCCAGGTTCAGCGCCAGCTGGCCCAGTCCGAGGTGGACTGGGGCGCCATCCCGCTGATCCTGCCGGAGCACGGCCAGACCCGCCGACGGCTGGAGACCTGGTATCGACACAAGCAGGTGGGCAAACCCAAGATCTACGCCACCGTGGGCGGCCATGAAGCACTACTGAGCATGGTGGCGCTGGGCTGTGGGGTGGGGATCGCGCCCCAGGTGGTGATCGACAACAGCCCGGTGAAGTCGCGGTTGCTGACACTGAGCGAGGAGGGGGAGGTGCCTACCTTCAACCTGGGGGTGGGCTGCTTGGCCCAGCGGCGTGAGGAGCCGCTGATTAAGGCCTTTATGGCGGTTACCGCCGCCCCTTGACTGAGTTCAGAGCACAGCACTGGCGTGGCTCAACGCCATCGAGCCCTCAAGGCACACAATCCCAAGGCGGAGGCGAAAGCGAGGTCGAGCAAATGGGGGAGATGAAACTCAGGATCGAAACCGATACGCACTGCCCATTGCAGCAGGGCCAAGACGCCCAGCACTTTGAGAAAATCCGCAGTGAATACGCCTAGTGATTTCCGCATTGCGCCTCCCTGCGCCTCGCTTCTACCCACCCAATCGCCATCGGTTTTAGCCAGTCTAGGCCTGATTTATGGAGATGATGTCTAGGAGCGTCGATGTCACACGGGCAAAAGCCTAAACGCCCCGGGCTGCTCTGTTACTCCATCTCGATTTCGGCGATCTGCAGCTGGAAGTAGCCTTCCTGCTTCTCGCTGATCAAAAAGCCCAGCTGATGAACCTCACCGAAGAACAAGCCAGGGGCATCCAGCACCGCGCGGCCGCGGAAGGTGGCGGTGAAGTCCTCCGGGCGGAACACCAGCCGCTGCCACTGGCCGATCTCGGTATCAAACGGCGCCGCGTAGACCACGCCATCTAGGCCATCGTGGGTGCGAAGTCGCAGCTGATAGGACTTGCCGTCGCCACGGACGTGGATCCGCAGCAGCTCGGTATCACTGGGCAGGCCGGTGGCCCGGCGCACCGAGGCGAAGCCACCGTTGTTCTCCAGTGAAACGCGACCAGAAAACACCCCCAGGTTGCCCCCCACCTCGAAGTGGGATTGGGAGACGCCGCCCATCACGTCGTCGTTGACCGGCAGCCACCGGGCAGCCTCACTGCTGTCGTTGAAACGGATACTGGACATGGTTCCCTCCTTGGCCGTGTCTGGACTGACCGACGCAAGCTGAAGGCAGATGAGTAAGGGGTACAGGTTCATGCTTCAGTTACGTGTCGGCTTACAGTTTAGATCCTTCTGCGCCTTGCGCTTTCCTCCAGGCTGGGCCATCAACAAGAAAACCGCCCGATTGAGTGAACCCATGATCTGGTTACTGGCTGCCGACGCGATCCTGCTGCTGCACTTCGGCTTTGTCCTGTTCGTGATCCTCGGCTTGGTGCTGATCCTATTGGGAGGCCTGTGTCATTGGCCCTGGACCCGCAATCGCCACTTCCGATTCGCCCACCTGCTGGCCATCGCCGTGGTGGTAACACAAAGCTGGTTGGGACAGATCTGCCCACTGACCCTGCTGGAGCAATGGCTGCGTCGTCAGGGCGGTGGCCCCAGTTACAGTGGCAGCTTTGTCGGTCATTGGGTGGAGAGCCTGCTCTACTACCGAGCACCGGACTGGGTCTTTATCCTCGCCTATAGCCTGTTCGGCCTGCTGGTGCTATTGGCCTGGTGGCGCTGGCCGCCACGACAATCGTAAAAGTGCGCATTGCCACACGGCAACAACACAAAAATCCTCTTCATGAACCGCCTCCCGCCATCAGCCACCGGGTTTGACCAAATCTTCTCAGCGGTTGAAGCTGGGCCGTCGCTGCCCCGCCCGGTCCCCGTCATTGCGCTCACAGCAGACGGGGCTGCTCACTGTAGATGAACCGATGAATCGACTCCTACTCGCTGCCCTGCTCGCCCTATTGCTGGGGTGGCTGCTCACCAACTACCGTCCACTCGACCGAGCCAACACCCTGCTGGTTTCCGGCCCTTTTGAGTTCACCAGCCAGGATCTGGCCAAAGACGGTTATCTCTATACCCGGATGCAGGTAGCCGAGACCCTGGTGGCGGTCGATGCCCAAGGCCAAGCCGTCCCCATGCTGGCCACCGACTGGCAGGTCAATGACAACCAGTGGCGCTTCACCCTGCGCCAGGGGGTCCGCTTTCACAACGGCCAGCCCCTCACCGCCAAGCAGGTCAAGCACAGCCTCGACATTGCACTGACCAAACCTGGCCCTCTGCAGCAGGTGCCCATCGAAGCAATCGAAACGGATGAGCAGGATCTCCTCGTTACCCTGACAGCCCCCTATCGGCCTCTACCGGCGGTATTGGCGCACTACAGCACCGCGATCCTATCTGCCGATTCCTACGATGCCGATGGGCAGGTCATTCAGCTTTATGCCACCGGCCCCTACCAAACCGCTCGGCTAGCGCCGCCCCACAAGCTGGAAACACGCCGCTTCGAGGAATACTGGGGCCAGGCCGCCGCCATTGAGTTCGTCCACTACCTCACCGGCCACCGTGCCGAGAGCCGGGCGCTCCAAGCCCGAACCGGCGATGCGGATCTGGTCTACACCCTGGATCCCGCCAGCCTGGAGCAGCTAGGCCGCAGCAAGGGGCTATCAGTGCACTCCGAGTCCCTGCCCCGTACCCTGCTGCTCAAGCTCAACAGCGCCCACCGCTTTCTTGATCACCCGGACAGTCGTCGCGCCATCAGCCTGGCACTGGATCGAACCGGCATCGCCGAGCAGGTGATCCGGGTACCGGGCAGCGAAGCCAACCAGCTGTTCCCACCGTCACTGTCCGGCTGGCACCAGCCGGATTGGCCGGCGCTGGAACAGGATCTGGACACCGCTCGCACCCTGCTGGCTAAGCAAGGCTGGCAGATGGGCCCAACCGGGCTGCTAAAGCGCGGTTCCGATCGATTTGAGCTGCGGCTGGTCACCTACGCCGATCGGCCCGAGCTGACCGTTCTCGCTACCGCCATCCAGGCGCAGCTAAGGGAGCTGGGCATCTCCGTGCTGATCAGTGTCGATAACGCCAGCGCCATCCCTTCGGGGCACCACGATGGCAGCCTGGAGATGGCCCTGGTGGCCCGCAACTACGCCCTGGTGCCGGATCCATTGGTGGTGCTGCAAGAGGACAGCGCCTCACCCATGGGAAGTGATTGGGGGCCGATGGGCTGGCACTCTCCAGCGATGGCGCACGGATTAAGCCGGATGGCGCAAAGCGAAGATACCAGCGAGTACTGGGCCCTGGCCGAGCAGGTCTCTGAATTGCTGATGGAGGAGTTGCCTCTGATCCCCGTGGCCTTCTACACCCAGCAGATCTCGGTAAATGACCGGGTAAAGGGGTTCCAGTTCGACCCGTTCGAACTCAACTATCGCCTCTCCGAGATGCGATTCAAGAGCGACTGAGCCATGCTGACCCTGCTTAAGCGACGCCTTTGGCAGGCCATTCTGGTGGCCTGGTCGGTGGGCACCCTGACCTTCATCCTGATGCGGCTGCTGCCCGGTGACTTTGCCTACCGCATCGCCGCAGGTCGCTACGGCTACGACCAGGTAAATCGATTAGCTGCTGAGGCGGTGCAGGCTGAGCTGGGGCTGGATCAACCAGCCTGGTTGCAGTACCTCTACTGGCTCTGGGACTTGGTACGGTTTGACCTGGGCAACTCGCTGGTCAGCGGCGCACCGGTGATCCAGGAGATCCAGCATCAACTTGGCCACTCGCTGCAGCTGGCGCTGTTCGCCTGCTTGTTCTCGCTGCTGCTGGCACTGCCCATCGGCCTCTATTGCGGCAAGCGGCCCGGTGGTCGGGCCGATCGCATCGCCCTGTTTTTCTCCGCCCTGCTTCGAGCTCAGCCGGTGTTCGTTATCGGACTGCTTTTAGTGCTGCTGTTTGCCCTGCAACTGGGCTGGTTTCCGGTGGCGGGCTTCGGCGGCAGCCAGTACCTGGTCCTGCCGGCATTGAGCCTGGCCCTGGCCATGGCAGCGCTGTCCAACCGCATTATCCGCAATAACACCGCCACGGTGATGGCTTCCCCCTACCTGCAGTTTGCCCGCCTCAAGGGCTTATCCCGGTCCCAGGCTTTTGCTCGCCATGCCCAGCCCAACATCGCCCTGCCGGTGTTGGCCTTCGTCGGGGTTCAGGCCATCGCCCTGATTGAGGGGATCGTAATGATCGAATCGCTGTTCTCCTGGCCCGGCATCGGCCACGCACTAGCCCACGCCATCTTTGGTCGCGATGTGCCGATGATCCAGGGCACCGCTTTGCTGATGGGCCTGCTGTTTGTCGCCATTAATACCGCGGTCGACCTGGCAGGCTACTGGCTGGACCCGCGCCAAAGGGAAGCCGCTTATGACTAGGCAACCTCAACTCTGGCTTGGCCTGGCATTGATCAGCGCCCTGCTCATGCTGGTGGGCATCAATCACCTGGACTTCGGTCAGGATCCCGCTCTGCAGCGCCTCGACCAGGTGTTTCTTGGCCCCAGTGCCAGCTTCCCCCTGGGCACCGATCAATTTGGCCGCTGTAACCTGGCCAGGCTGGCCGCCGCCATCGAAAATTCGCTGCTAATGAGCCTGCTGTGCGTGATCACCGCCGCTACCCTGGGCACCCTCGCTGGCCTGATTGCTGGTTGGTATCGAGGCTGGGCAGATCGCACCCTCTCGTTTGCAGTTAATGTGTTGATGGCCCTGCCCGGGCTGGTGCTGGTGCTGCTGTTTGCCGCTTTGGTGCCCGGCTCTTTCTGGATGCTTTACCTGGCCATCTCTGCGGTTATCTGGGTGGAGTATTTCCGCCTGGTGCGCAGCGTGACCCTGTCGGCCCGTCATGACCCCGCGATCCAGGCCTCTCAGCTCTATGGTTTCGGCAAGGCCTACCTGCTACGCCGACACCTGTTACCACGGCTATGGCCGGATCTGCTCACCCTGGCCGCCTTTGGTGCCGCCAATGCCATCCTGGCGCTGGCCTCCATCGGCTTTGTCTATGTTGGCCTGAAGCCACCGGAAGCTGAGCTGGGACTGATGATGGTGGAGCTGTTCCCCTATTACAGCGATGCCCCCTGGGTGCTGTTGCAGCCGCTGTTGACCGTCTTTGCCCTGATCCTGGGCTTCAACCTGCTGGCCATGGGACTCCAAGATGGACGCCGTTAAGGTCGATAACCTTAGTATTTATGCCGGCAGCCAGTGCCTGGTGAACCAGCTCTCGCTGACCTTGCGCCGCGGCCATCCTGTCACCATCTTGGGGGAGACCGGCTCCGGCAAAAGCCTGCTGGCCCACGCCATCGCCGGGATCCTGCCCAAGTCCCTCAATCAACAGGGCACCATCACCCTGTTTGGTCAACGTCAGGATTCAATGAGTGCCAGCCAGTTGGAGGCGATGTGGGGCCGCAGCCTGGCGGTTTTGCCCCAGGAGCCCTGGCGTGCGCTCAGCCCCTTGATGCCCATCACCCATCAAATCCAGGAGGTGGGCGAGTGTGTGCTGGAGCAGGACAAGGCTAAGGCTGAGAAAAACACCGGCTCTTTGCTCACTCGGCTGGGGCTGGCTGGCCACGGCAACAAAGTCCCCGCCTGGCTCTCCGGCGGCATGGCCCAGCGGGCGGCCTACGCGGCGGCCACCTACGCCGGCGCCGAGCTGCTGATCGCCGACGAGCCCAGCAAGGGGCTGGATGCCGTGCGGCGGGATCAGATAGGACAACGCCTGGCCGAGCATGGTCGACATGGGGCGCTGCTGACCATCACCCATGACGTCACCCTGGCCCGTCAGCTGGGCGGCGAAATCATCGTGATGCGCCAAGGGCAGATCCAGGAGCGGGGGCCCGCAGAGGCACTGCTTAACGCGCCTCAGTCAGCCTATGGTCGGGCCTTGGTCGCCGCCACGGCGGAGCATTGGCCGCAGCAGAAACGAGCGCAGATAGGCCCACCGCTGCTCCGTGCAAAGGAGCTTACCGCACGCCGTGGCGGGCGCACCCTGTTTAACCAGCTCTCCCTGACCCTGGGCCAGGGAGAGATCCTTGGATTAACCGGCGACAGCGGCTGTGGCAAGAGCACCCTGGCAGATACCCTGCTGGGGCTGCATCCTCCTCAGGCCGGCTGGATTGAGCATGATCTCGGGCCTTGCCAGGCATTGAAGCTTTACCAGGACCCACCGGCGGCCTTCGTTCCAAGGGTGCCCATGGGCACCTTGATGAGTGACCTGCAAAAGCGTCACAACCTCGATTATGCAGAGATAGAACAATGGATGGGTCAACTGAAGCTGGACACGAGCCTGCTGGCGCGCCCTGCCGAGGGGATCTCCGGCGGCGAGTTGCAGCGCTTTGCCCTGCTGCGAGCCCTGCTGCTCAAGCCCAGATTCCTGGTGGCAGACGAACCCACCTCCCGGCTCGACCCGATCACTGCCGCCGAGGTTACCCTAGCCCTGGTCCACTTTGCCCGCCACTCCGGCTGTGCCCTGCTGCTGATCAGCCATGATCTAACGGCGCTGCAGCGCAGCTGCGATCGGGTCATCTCGCTTTAGCCCCAAACGCAAAAAGCCCCCGCAGTGCGGGGGCTTTCTTATCACCTTAAGTGATTACAGCTCGTTGGCGTTCTCAGCCAGGAAGCGAGCAACACCGTCCGGAGAGGCGTCCATCCCTTCCTTGCCCTTCTCCCACTGAGCCGGGCAAACCTCACCGTGCTCTTCGTGGAACTGCAGGGCGTCGATCATGCGCAGCATCTCGTCAACGTTGCGGCCCAGCGGCAGGTCGTTCACTACCTGGTGGCGAACCACACCGGCCTTGTCAATCAGGAAGGAGGCGCGGAAGGCCACACCAGCTTCCGGGTGCTCAACGTCGTAGGCACGGCAGATCTCGTGCTTCACGTCGGCGATCAGCGGGTAGCGTACCTGGCCGATGCCGCCGTTCTCGATGGCAGTGTTACGCCAGGCGTTGTGGCTGAACTGAGAGTCGATGGACACGCCAATCACCTCAACACCGCGCTCACGGAACTCTTCAATGCGCTTGTCGAAGGCAATCAGCTCGGAAGGACACACGAAGGTGAAGTCCAGCGGGTAGAAGAACACAACCGCCGGCTTGCCTTGAGTGGCTTCTGCCAGGTTGAAGTTCTCTACGATCTCACCGTTGCCCAGTACCGCTGCTGCAGTGAAATCCGGTGCCTTACGACCTACCAATACACCCATGGAATTGCTCCTTACCTAATCGATATAAATCTGAAAATTCTTTTGTTTAGCGTGTCGCTAACCGATGTGTGCATAGTACGGAGCAGTGAGGACGGAGGCCAACGCAAAGGCTCTATCGTCACGATTGAAAAAGTCGAACAGGAATAACAGAGCTGCAATACTCAGGCGATGAACCCGCCTCCGCGCTTCCTCGCCGATGCCATGCTGATCCGGCTGGCCCGCTGGCTTCGGGCTCTGGGCTACGACACCGCCTGCTATCCCAGTTGGCCGGACAGCGCCCTGGTGGCACTGGCCAACCGGGAGGGAAGATGGCTGCTGACCCGGGATCGCGCGCTAGTTAGAGAGCTGCGACCAGACAGGGTCATCGCCATCGAAAGCCAGCGCCCTTTAGCCCAGTTAACCCAGGTGCTCGAAGCGCTCACCCTGCCCCCGCCCCAACTGCGCTTTGACCGTTGCCTGTTGTGCAATGGGCCGCTGACCGATTGGCTCGTAGGTAGACCACCACCGCAGTACGCCAGTCACTGCGCCATCGCCCGATTGCGCCACTGTGCCGACTGTCAGCGCTTACTGGCACGGAGCCCACGCCAGGCGCATGAGCGAGGCACTCAGGCATCACCTGCAGCGAACAAATTGCTCAATCCCCGCAGCTCATCTCCCCAGACCGCCGCAATGACATCAGCCTACGCAGCCCCTGTGTTAACCTAGCGCCACTGAAAACTGCCGACGCTGGAACGCAATGAAGCTGTATCTCCATATTGGAACGGAAAAAACCGGTACAACCACCTTGCAGGAAGTGCTCTACCAAAACCAAAGCACGCTCTCTGACCAAGGGTTTCACTTCATTCAAAGTGCGGGTAAGAGAAACAATCGGGCGATCCCCTCGATCTGCATGGATGACGACAAGTTCGATGATTTCTGGTTGGATAAGCGCGCCACCACTGTCGAGGCCAAGCAGACGTTCCGAAAGGAGTTTATTCATCGCTTTGAAGCCGAGCTCGAATCCCTCCCGGAGCACATCCACTCGGTCATCATCTCCAGTGAGCACTTCCACAGCCGGACCTGTCGCCCCGACGAGGTTCGTCGGGTACACCGGTTCCTGTCCAACTACTTCGACGACATCACCGTCATCTGCTTCGTGAGGGAACAAGGCGACACCTGTGTCTCTCTCTATTCCACGATGATCAAAGCGGGAAAAAATGTCTCTATGCCAGAGATGTTGGCCGAATGTGTTCCCACCAACATCTACTACAACTATTACGAGATGCTGGACCAGTGGCAAACAGCCTTCGGAGCCGCCAACCTTGTTGCTCGACGCTTCGACCGCAATAGCTTCAGGAACGGCGATCTGGTGGATGATTTTTTCGCCCTGCTGGATGAGTCGCTCCTGGCTCGGCTGAACAGGGATGTCGAGGTGCAAAATGAATCGCTGACGGTCACCGGACAGTACCTAGGCCGAGCCGTGAACATCGCCATTCCGAAGTACTACGACAATGGGCTGGTTAACCCGTCCCGAAAAAAGGCCATCAACGCCATCTACAAAGACTTCAAGGGCAAGGGAGAGTGCCTGTCGCAAGAGCAAAGTGACGCTATTAGAACCGCGTTCCTGGCGTCAAACCGCAAGCTCAACGCCGAATACTTTGGTGGTAGCGACAGCGAGAGCTGCTTCTCGCAAGCGCACCGTGCCGCCCCAGAGAACCGGGCGGAGCTTCAGGAGGAAGAGATCGCCAAGTTGGTGAACCTGCTCACCAGCATCCATGATGGCGCCATGCGCCTGCCTGACCGCTACGCCAGCCTGTTTCGGGACTTGGCCATCGACCTTGAAGATACCGATCCCCAAAAGGCACTCATGCTGATGGAGTTGGCCCAGATGGTGCGGCCATCCGGCCCCTTTATCCTGAAAAAACTGGCTGAGTACCGAGAAAAGTCGTAGCTAAACCACGGATCAAAAAGGGCGATGAATGAGCCATCGCCCTTCGCTTGAAACCCTATTGGATCACTCGATGTTCTGAATTTGCTCGCGCATCTGCTCGATCAGTACCTTCAACTCCACTGCGGCAGCGGTGATGTCGGCACTGATGGATTTGGAGGCCAGGGTGTTCGACTCGCGGTTGAACTCCTGCATCATGAAATCCAACCGGCGGCCACAGGCTCCGCCCTTTTTCAAGACCTTGCGGGTCTCCGCGACATGAGCGTCGAGGCGATCCAGCTCCTCGGCCACGTCCAGCTTCTGCGCCTGCAGGATCATCTCCTGCTCTACCCGGGCCGGGTCCAGATCTTCCTTCACCTCCGCCAGGCGGTCGGTCAGCTTCTGGCGTTGCCACTCCAGCACCTCGGGCATGCGCGCGCGGACAAAGGCCGCCTGCTCGGTGATGGCTTCGAGGCGCTGCTCGATCAGCGCTTCCATCGCCTGACCTTCGGAGGCACGAGCGGCGATAAAGTCATCCACCACGGCGTCAAACTTGGTCAGCAGGGCCTGACTGACGTTGTCCATGTCCTGCTCTGAGCTTTCCAGCACGCCGGGCCACTTCAGCAAATCGATCAGTTGGATGGAGCCGATCCCCGCCATGGTGTGCAGTTGTTGTGCCTTGGCCACCAGTTGCTGCGCCAGGTCCTCGTTCATGGTCAGGGTGTCGGTCTTCTGCGCCAGGTCAAAGCGCAGGTTAACCTCCACTTTGCCTCGGGCCAGGCGCTTGCGCAGCCGTTCGCGCAGTACCGGCTCCAGGCCGCGCAGCTGCTCCGGCAGGCGCAGGTAGGTTTCCAGGTAACGCTGGTTAACGGAGCGGATCTCCCAGGAGGCGGTGCCCCAGTCGGCTTTGAGGTCACCGCGGCCGTAGGCGGTCATGGAGTGGATCATCGTCATTCAAGCTCTTAGAAAATAACCGGTTCAGTATAACGGCTCCCCCTCTCGCTGAGTAGCAATCGGGGAACAGAAAGGGCGGTAACGAGGTTAACGGATGGGCAGTTCAGCCGCTATAATGGCGCCCACTTCCCTTCAAACAGGTCCAGCAACATGCGTTCAAACGGCAGAACTGCGGCTCAGCCGCGCCCGGTATCCATCACCCGCAACTTCACCGCCCATGCGGAAGGCTCCGTGCTGATCGCCATCGGCAACACCAAGGTGATCTGCACCGCCAGTGTGGAAGAGGGCGTACCGCGCTTCCTGCGGGGTCAGGGCAAGGGCTGGATCACCGCCGAATACGGCATGCTGCCCCGCTCCACCCACAGCCGCAACAACCGGGAAGCGGCCCGGGGTAAGCAGAGCGGTCGTACCCAGGAGATCCAGCGTCTGATCGGCCGCAGCCTGCGCGCCGCCGTTGACCTGGAAGCGCTGGGCGAGCACACCATCACCATCGACTGCGACGTGATCCAGGCCGACGGTGGCACTCGCACCGCCTCCATCACCGGCGCCTGCGTGGCGCTGATGGACGCCATTGATTACATGAAGAGCCAGGGCTGGGTCAAGGTCAGCCCGCTGAAGCAGCCGATTGCGGCACTGTCGGTGGGGATCGTGGCCGGTCAGCCGGTGTGCGATCTCGACTACGGTGAGGACTCCACCGCCGAGACCGATATGAACGTGGTAATGGCCGAGGATGGCCGCATCATCGAGGTGCAGGGCACTGCCGAAGGCGAACCCTTCAGCTTCGACGAGATGAACGCCATGATGGCCCTGGCCAAAGACGGCATCGCCAGCCTGATCCAGGCCCAGAAGGCCGCCTACAATCAAGCATGATCCAAAGAAGCGGCCTGGCCGCTTCTTTTTTTAGCAAGACAACAGGAGACACTGTGAAAGCCTACCAGAAAGAGTTCATCGAGTTTGCCCTCGACCGCAACGTGCTGCGCTTTGGCGAGTTTACCCTCAAATCCGGCCGCACCAGCCCCTACTTCTTCAACGCGGGTCTGTTTAACCGAGGCAGCGATCTGGCCAAACTGGGACGCTTCTACGCCGCCGCGCTGATGGATGCCGGCATCGACTTCGATCTGCTGTTTGGCCCCGCCTACAAGGGCATTCCCATCGCCACCACCACCGCGGTGGCCCTGGCGGATCACCACGATCGCGACCTGCCCTACTGCTTTAACCGCAAGGAAGCCAAGGACCATGGCGAGGGCGGCAACCTGGTGGGCTCCGAGCTGACCGGTCGGGTGATGCTGGTGGATGACGTGATCACCGCCGGTACCGCCATCCGCGAGTCGATGGAGATCATCAAGGCCAACCAGGCCGAGCTGGCCGGTGTGCTGATCGCCCTGGACCGTCAGGAGAAGGGCAAGGGCGAGCTGTCCGCCATCCAGGAGGTGGAGCGCGACTTTGGCTGCGCTGTGGTGTCCATCGTCACCCTCAAGGACCTGATCAGCTACCTGGAGCAGCAACCGGGCCGCGACGCCGAGCTGGCCTCTGTGCGTGCCTACCGCGAACAGTACGGCATCGCTTAAGGGCAAGTGCTGAGTGCTGAGTGCTAGGTGCTAGGTGCTAGGTGCTAGGTGCTAGGCAGCACGCTACGTCATGAAAAACGCCAGTTCCTTAGAACTGGCGTTTTTTGTTGTTTCGCTCGAGTAACTAAAGCCTGGTGCTTAGCTCTGCAGCAGTTGCTTGCGGATAAAGGCCCATTGCTCGGAGAAGCCGGCGGTGGGCAGCTGCTTGAAGTCGCTGCGCACGAACTGGGCGATACGACCCTCGGCCCAGGCCAGCAGCAGGTTGGCCAACATCCCCTCCTCCAGGTAGAAGCCCTGGCCTTCCCGCAGACTCTTCTCCCGCAGTACCTGCTTGAGCTGGGTCTCGATCTTGTTGAACAGCAGGTTGATACGCTCTCGCAGCCGCTCCTGCTCGCCGGTAAGGGCGTCGCCGGTCAGCAGTCGGGTGATCCCCGGGTTGCGCTCGGCAAAGGTCAACAGCAGCTGCAAGATCAGCTGGCAGCGGTTCATGGTGTCTTTCTCATCCATGATCACCAGGTTGATGCGAGACAGCAGTGAGTCTTCGATAAACTCGATCAGCCCCTCAAACATCCGCGCCTTGGAGGGAAAGTGGCGGTACAGTGCCGCTTCGGACACCCCCACCTCTTTGGCCAGGGCGGCAGTGGTGATGCGCTGACCCGGGGCGGTTTCCAGCATGCGAGCCAGGCTTTCCAGGATATGCTGGCGACGGTTTTTCTTATTGTTGGCAGCCATAAAGCGAGTGCGCTCCGTCCTATTGGGTTCCAGAGTGACCGAAGCCACCCTCACCGCGATCAGAAGCGTCAAACTCCTCCACCAGCTTAAACGCCGCCTGCACCACAGGCACAAACATCAGCTGAGCGATGCGCTCGCCAGGGGCCATGGTGAAGGTTTCGTTGCCCCGGTTCCACACCGAGACAAACAGCTGGCCCTGGTAGTCGGAGTCAATCAACCCCACCAGGTTGCCCAGTACGATGCCCTTTTTGTGGCCCAGGCCGGAGCGCGGCAGGATGGTGGCCGCCAGGCCCGCATCACCAATGTGGATGGCCATGCCGGTGGGCACCAGCTCGGTTTGGCCCGGCTCCAGGGTCAGCGGCGCATCCAGCATGGCGCGCAGATCCATCCCCGCGGAGCCCGGTGTGGCGTAATCCGGCAGAGGCCACTCGGTCCCCAGGCGGGGGTCCAAAATCTTCAGTTCAATTGGCGTTTTCATCGGCAGGCAGTCGTTGTGCAATGGTTTCTAACAATTGGCGGGCCTGATCGGCCTTATCGCTGTGGCCCAGATCCTTGGCACCCTCGTTCCAGTACAGGGTCAGCGCATTGGCGTTGGCATTGAAGCCCTGCCCCGGCTGGGAAACGTCGTTGGCGGCGATCAGGTCCAGCCCCTTCCGGGCCAGCTTGTCGCGGGCGTATTGTTCCACATTGTGGGTTTCAGCGGCAAACCCAACAGTGAATGGTCGCTTCGCCTGCTGGGCCACGGTGGCAAGGATGTCCGGGTTACGCACCAGCTCGACGGTCATCGCCGCCTCGGACTTCTTGATCTTGCCCTCGGCCACCGCCACCGGACGGTAATCCGCCACCGCGGCGCAGCCGACAAACACATCCTGACCGGCCAGGTTGTCCATCACCGCCGCCAGCATCTGCTCGGCAGATTCCACATCGATGCGATTTACCCCCTGTGGGGTTGGCAGTGACACCGGGCCGGATATCAGGGTCACCTCGGCGCCCATGCGTTGGGCCTGGTCCGCCAGGGCAAAACCCATCTTGCCGGAGCTGTGGTTGGACAGGTAGCGCACCGGATCCAGCGCTTCGCGAGTGGGGCCAGCGGTCAGCAGCAGTCGCTTGCCCTTGAGTGGCTGATGGCCGCCGTCGCGATAGTGATCGCGCCAGTGCTCGGCGATCGCTTCCGGCTCCGGCATCCGGCCCAGGCCCACCTCACCGCAGGCCTGGTCGCCGGCATCCGGACCAAACATCGCCACCCCTCGCTGAGCCAGCAACGCCAAGTTGGCCTGGGTCGCCGGGTGCTGCCACATCACCTTGTTCATGGCCGGACAGAGCACCACAGGGGCTTCAGTGGCCAGCACAGCCGTGGTTAGCAGGTCGTCCGCCATCCCTGCCGCCAAACGGGCGATCAGATTGGCGCTGCCCGGGGCGATGATCACCGTGTCAGCCCAACGGGCCAGGTCGATGTGGCCCATGGCGGACTCGGTGGCCGGATCCAGCACGTCATGTACCACCGGGTTGCCCGATACAGCCTGTAGCGCCATCTCGGTAACGAAGGCCTGGGCCCCCTTGGTCAGCACCACGCGGACATCGGCGCCCTGCTCTTTCAAACGGCGGACCAGGTTCGGCGTTTTGTAGGCGGCGATACCACCGCTGACGCCCAAAAGAACGTTGGCTTTTTTCATGACTTAGACCGGTTGTTTAGCCTGCTTATCCATAATGCGGCCTAAGATAACACAGGGGCCTGGCCCTGATGACCCTAGACAAGACAAGGATGCCTTATGCCCATCAGCCAATGGCCGGATCAGGAGCGGCCCCGGGAGCGATTATTGAACCAAGGGGCGGGTGCCCTGAGCGACGCCGAACTGCTGGCGATCTTCCTGCGCACCGGCGTGGCCGGGCGCAGCGCGGTTGACCTGGCGCGAGAGCTGCTTCACACCTTTGAGGGGTTGGCGGGATTAATGGCCGCTTCCAAGGAGGAAATCTGCACAATCCGTGGCCTTGGCGAAGCAAAATTCGTACAATTGCAGGCTTCCCTGGAGCTGGCTCGCCGCTTTCTGGCCAGCGAGCTGCGCCGCGATTCGGTGATGAGTTCCCCCCAGGCGGTACGCGACTATCTGTGTTACCACTTGCAAGGCCTTGGTGAAGAGCACTTTTTGCTCTTGCTGCTGGACAGCCAACACCGGGTCATCCGATTGGAGCCCCTCAGTCAGGGCACCATCGACGCCGCCTCGGTATACCCCAGGGACGTGGTGAAACGCACACTCGCTGCCAATGCGGCAGCGGTGATCCTGGCCCACAACCACCCTTCAGGGGTGGCGGAGCCCAGCCAGACGGATCGCCACATTACCAGCCGGATCCAGCAGGCCCTTGCCCTGGTGGATGTGCCGGTACTGGATCATTTGGTCGTAGGACAGGGTCACAGCTGCTCCTTTGCGGAGCGGGGGTGGATCTAGTCCTGCGCGCATTCGTATGCGCCTCGGCTTGATCTTTGCCGGGGGATCTTGTATAAAATGCGCCCTTCGTGTGTCCTCGGGCGACGGCCATACGAGGCACAATGATGCTCGAGCTAAGATTTGGAGACTGAAATGTCTAAAGTATGTCAAGTTACCGGCAAGCGTCCGGTAACCGGGAACAACGTTTCCCACGCAAAAAACCACACCAAGCGTCGTTTTCTGCCTAACCTGCACACCCACCGTTTCTGGGTAGAAGGCGAAAAGCGTTTCGTTAAACTGCGCGTTTCCAGCAAAGGTATGCGCATCATCGACAAAAAAGGCATCGAGACCGTTCTGGCGGAACTGCGTGCCCGTGGCGAAAAGGTTTAAGGAGATAAACGATGGCTAAGAAAGGTATCCGTGAGAAGATCCGCCTGGTGTCCTCTGCTGGCACTGGTCACTTCTACACCACCGACAAGAACAAGCGTGAAATGCCTGAAAAATTCGAGATCAAAAAGTTTGATCCGGTTGTTCGCAAGCACGTGATGTACAAAGAAGCCAAGATCAAGTAATTGACCTTTGCTCTTGAGAAAGCCCGGCCATCTGGTCGGGCTTTTTTGTGCCTGTCGTTCTTGCTCACTCGGCGGACACCACTTCCGCTAATACAAGAGCTGAGCGCGAACTGCCCGAAAGTCCGAGAGCAAAAGTTTGATCCGGTTGTTCGCAAGCACGTGATGTACATCGAGCCAAGATCAAGTAATTGACCTTTGCTTTTGAGAAAGCCCGGCCTCTTGGCCGGGCTTTTTTGTGCCTGTCGTTCCTGCTGGTTCGGCGCTCGCCATCGCTCAGTTCAGAGACCAATGGCTCTTCCCACTTGGTTGGTCAGGCCTGCCCCCTCTTGCGTTCCGCTTTCCGCCCCGTAGACTGAAGCTCTCGCTTTCTGACTGCCCAGACCATGGCCAAAAATCGTCGACGCTACAACAACATGCTGATCCTGCTGGTGGCCGGTGCCGGCCTGCTGCTGCTTAGCCTGGGTCAGCTCACCGGGCCTCGGGAACACAGTCTGCCGTTGCTGCCGCCGGAGTCCCGGTTGCAGGGACTGGTGTTTGCCGATTTGGCCCTGCAGCAGCAGGATGGGGCATGGCAAAGCCAGCCAGCGCTGACGCCAGCGCAGACCCAGGCCCTGCTGGACACCTGGCAGCAGGCGCAGATGGTGGCGATTGCACCGCCACAGCCGCTGCCACGCCAGCCCATCCAGGTAGATCTTTACCTGGCAGAGCAGGACGCCCCCATCACCCTGCTGCTGTACCCTCAGCTCAATGCCATTAAACTGCTGGAGGACCCCCAGTGGTGGCGACTGGTCAATCAGGCCATCGACCCGCTGCTGCCGCCCAGCACGTTACAGGAACACTAAGATGCCCGAGTTACCTGAAGTTGAAGTGACCCGTCAGGGGATCCAGCCCCACCTGCAGGGTCAGACGGTTCGCGAGGTGATCGTTCGCAACCCACGCCTGCGCTGGCCGGTGGATCCCCAGATCCAGCAGCTGGCCGGTCAGAAGATCCGCTCGGTACAACGACGGGCTAAGTACCTGCTGCTGGAAACCGAGGCGGGGGTGCTGATCCTGCACCTGGGGATGTCCGGCAGCCTGCGGGTACTCAGCCCGGCCCCCGAGCCAGGCAAGCACGATCACCTGGACCTGGTGCTCAGCAACGACGCAGTGCTACGACTCAACGACCCCCGCCGCTTCGGTGCCGCCATCTGGTGGCAACTGCCACTGGAGGCGCAGCCGCTGCTGCAGCACCTGGGCCCGGAGCCACTGACCCTGGCCTTCAACACTGAGCACCTGGCCAAGGCCCTGCGTGGCAAAACCAGCGCCATCAAGACCGCATTGATGGACAACAAGGTGGTGGTCGGCGTGGGCAACATCTACGCCAACGAGGCCCTGTTTGCGGCGGGGATCCACCCTAAACGGGCGGCGGGCAACATCAGTGCCGCTCGACTGGAGAAGCTGGTGGAGGAGGTCAAACGGGTGCTGGCCGAGGCGATCCGCCAGGGCGGCACCACCTTGAAGGACTTCACCCAGGCCGACGGCAAACCGGGCTACTTCGTGCAACGGCTCAACGTTTATGGTCGGGGTGGCCAGGCCTGCGTGCAATGCGGTGCGGAGCTTAAGGAGATCAAGCTGGGCCAGCGTGCCACGGTCTACTGCGGCCACTGCCAAACCTGAAACAAAAAACCAGGCCTGAGGCCTGGCATTCACATTGAGAGAGGGATGCTTAGCGTTTCGCCAGCTTGGCCATCAGCGCTGGCACCACCGGCGCAGGCAGGAAGCCGGTCACCTCACCGCCGTGCAGGGCCACCTCCTTCACCAGGGAGGAGGAGATAAAGGCGTTTTCCTCCGCCGGGGTCAGAAACACGCTCTCCAGCTCCGGATAGAGGCGGCGGTTCATGTTGGCCAACTGAAACTCGTACTCAAAGTCGGACACCGCGCGCAGACCGCGCACCAGCACCCGGGCCTGTTGCTGCTTGGCAAAATCCACCAACAATCCGGAGAAGCCCACCACCTCGACGTTGCCCACCTCAGCGGTCACCTGCTGGATCAGCGCCACCCGCTCCTCCAGGGTAAACAGCGGCTTTTTGCTGGAGCTGGCCGCCACCCCCACCACCACGGTATCAAACATGCGGGCGGCTCGGATGATCAGGTCTAGGTGGCCATTGGTGAGCGGGTCAAAGGTTCCGGGATAGATTGCGCGTTGGCTCATTGTGTTTTCGACTCAGACAGATAGTGGGGAACAGTGTAACCAGAACCCGGTGCTCAGCCTACCTCTGCCGATGCCCAGGGGTGCAGTCGTTCCAGCCAATCCTCGTCCTGCAGCGCCAGGCTGGCCCTAGGCAGGGTTTCCCCCTCCAGGGCCGCCAGAATCGCTGCTGTCAGGCCGTACCGCTCAAAGGCATGCAACTGCAGCCCTAACTGCCGAGTCTGCCCCTGCATCCAGCTGTCTGACTCCGTCACCACCAGGCTGGGGCGCCCCAAGCACTGGGCCAACAGTGTTTCATGCCATCCGCTGGTCACCACCAGGGCGGCGGCGCTGACCAAGTCACTTTGCTGCTCCGGTGTCGGCACCGAGACCACACAAACCCCATCCAGTCGGGGCAACGCCAATGGTCGGTTCGACAGCAGGCAGACCTGGCGCTGTCGCCGTGCAGCCACCACTTGGGCCACCTCGGTCAACAGCTCCTGCTGAGGGGCTGTCAGGCCACCATCCAGGCAGAGCACCAGTTCAGGGCACTGGCTCAGGCCACACTGGGACAAGCTGGCCAGGCGTCGGACCGGATCCGGGCTGGGGGCGATACTGGAGAACTGCCAAGGGGTGGGGGTAAGGCGCCAGCGACACAACAGCTTCTGGCGCAGGGACAGCGCGCTGGCCGGGGCATCCAACAGCCACAGCTCATCGGCCTGCAGCTGTGAGGGCAGAGATTCCAGCTCAACTAGAGAGGCGGCCAGGATAACGCCCGGCAACTGCGATGGCAGCGCCCAGCGGCTGCTGGGGTGGCACAGCACCCGGCAGTCTGGATGCTCGTCCAACCACGCTGCGACCTGCTCTATCGCCACCGGTGTCGCCTCCACAGATAGTGGGCTGGCACCGGAGTAAGCCAACCAACCGAGGGCGCCCACGGTACCCCCCACCATCGAGCCCAGGGCACGGAAGACCGCCTGAGCCTGGCTATGGTGTGGCTGTGGCCCCGGGGGCAACAGCAGCAGATCCCTTGTCGTTTGCAAAGCCTTCACTATCCCACAACTTAGTTTTCTTTTAGTTTAGCCAGCCGCCGAGCGACGAGGGGTGGATGTGATCCCACAGCGGCAAAAAAGCCCTGAATTTGTATCGACGTAAGGGCTTGAGTATCCTCTCCCCACCTTGCCCTGTCGGGGCGATCCCATTCGAGAGGCCAACGCTGGTGAAACTGGTTTTTGATGTAATGCACCCCTACTACCTGCCTCAATACCTGCCGGTGGCTCGGGAGTGGATGACGGCAGGGCACCAGGCGGAGCTGTGCCTCCATGGCGACCTGCCCCGCGGGGATCGCGACCTGGAAGCGGCCATCGAGTCCGGCCTGACCCTGCACCGGGTCAACGGCCAGAGCGGAGCCCTAGCCTACTACAAGCAATCCCGCCCTGAGTGGGTGGTCTTCGGCAATCGCTACGACGCAGTGACCCAGCTTAAGGGGGTCAGCAAGACCGCCCTGATGGAGCACGGCATCGGCCCCAAATCGGTTTACTACACCGCGTCGGAAAGCGACTTTGATGTCCGTTTTGTCGAGGGCCAATATCGACTGGAACGTCTGCAGCAGATGTACCCCCACAAGACCTTTGTGGACACCGGCTACGCCAAGCTGGATCCCCTGATGCAAGGCCGAGAGCCTGGCCTCGATCTGGCCAGCTTGGGGCTGGACCCCAACAAGCCGACACTGCTCTACGCACCGACCTTCTACCCCTCCAGTATCGAGATGATGAGCTGGGATTGGCCGCAGCAGTTCCAGGAGTACAACCTGCTGCTCAAGCCCCACTACTTCTCGTTGGAGAAGCCCAAGTACCAGGCCCAGCGCGACCGCCTGCTGCACTGGGCCAAGCAGGACAACGTTTACCTGGCCAGCATGGAGGAGAGCAACCTGCTGCCCTTCATGCACACCGCCGATCTGCTGATCAGCGAGGCGTCCTCCTCACTGTTCGAGTTTGCCGCCCTGGATAAGCCCATCGTCTGGTGCGATTTCCTCAAGCTGCGCTGGAGCTACCGTGGGATCTTCCATTACCGCTGGAAGAAGCGGATGGATCCGGATTTCTATCGCTACGCCGACATTGCCGCCCACGCCAAGCACTACAGCGAACTTAAAGCGGTGGTCGATCAACAGATCGCCCAGCCCAACCAGTTCCAGAGCATCCGCCAGCGCCACATCGCCCAACTGGCCGGGGTGATCGACGGCAAGGCCAGTGAGCGTATCGTCGACTACCTTATTCGCAACCCGCTCTCTGGAAAATAATCTGGCTTACTGTTAACCACTTTTATCGGTTAAAGTGCAAGGGCCATCAGTTAAGGAGTATCACATGAGTCAAATTGTGTATGTGTCTGGAACATTTGATCTGTTCCATAGCAACCATTTGAAAATGATTAACTACGCAAAGGGCCTTGGCGATATCCTCATCGTCGGAGTGAGTACGGATGAGCTGGTCTGCAGCTATAAGAACCCTCCAGCAGTGCCGTTTGAAGAACGCATTGCCATTGTTGAAGGCCTTGCGGCTCCAGACGTTGTCATTCCTCAACACACTCTCGAACACCGCGGTACCGTAAACAAACTGAATATTGACAGTTTCGTTATTGGTGACGACTGGGAAGGAAAATACGACTATCTGAAAGAAGAGGGTGTAAAAGTCTTTTACTTTCCCTATGGAGTAGGCACCAGCTCAACAAATCTGAAGAAGAAAATCTATGAGCAGTACCGTGCTTTGATTAAGCAATCAGATGAGCATCCGATCCCCGATCCAGAAGGGAAAGGAAATGAATAAAAAGGAATCCATTCTCATAACTGGGGGTCAAGGTGATCTGGCAGTCGCCTTAGCATCTCAGCTAAAAGATAGATTCGAAGTCTATAAACCATCTCGGGAAGAGTTAGACGTATCCTCTCCAGAGTCGGTATCCGAATATTTTTCAGATAAAGAATTTGACGTAGTTGTAAACCTAGCCGGCTGCCTTTACTCCGCCAGAGTACTGGAGTCGGAAGAAGACAAATGGATAAGAGACATTAATGTCAATCTCATTGGCACCTATCTCGTTTGTCGAAACACCCTGCGTAAAAACTCAAAAGCCAGGTTAGTCAATGTATCCTCTACTGCCAGCTTTAATCACTACCCTGACTGGACTTCCTACTGCTCATCCAAAGCCGGGGTCAATAAGCTTTCTCTTGGGCTGGCACTGGATGGTTACAACGTTACTATCATGTGCCCCGGTGCTATCGACACCAAACTTCGTGACGGATTGAGCATTAATAATCCCAATGTCATGACTGTCGAAGAAGGCATTGCCCCAATCATGGAAGCTATTGATGGTAAGTACCAGACTGGGGACATTGTCTTTTATAGAAAGGGCGAGATGAAGATCATACCCATCAGCTAAGGTACCAGTCCTATAAAATCGCCAGCTGAAAAGCTGGCGAAAGATTAGAATCGGTACTTAAACGAAACTGTTCCCCAGGCGAACTTATCTCGTTTAAATGGAACATCATTATTGATGCTTGTATCGGTACCAAGGTAACTTAGCTCTGTCGATACGACCCAGCTTGGCGATAGCTGATAAATAACCCCAACACCAAAGTCATACCCATAAGCAGGATTATTTCGATAAAATCGGCCAATACCGCCATAGAAGCTGGTGGCCCATTTATCGTTTATCTGATACGTCAACTCGCCAACGCGCCAGTTCAGCACATTGCCTGAATTTCCCCAACTGGTTAAATCATGCGCCAGCAGTTCGAGGCCGGTGCTCAGACTCCAGCGCTCATTGATTGGACGAGTAATACCTGCCTGCAGGTTCGGCAGCACATTGTACTCTTCTATGGGCGGGTTGAATTCTCGACCACTGTTTTCATAGTACTGCACACTGCCGCCAAGGCCGACGTAAAAGTTCCACGCCTCGCTGGCTGCTGTCGGCAAGGTAATCCCCAGCGCCATTACGCCCAGCAGCGCCTGCTTTACCATTGCCATATCAATTCACCTCGAAGAAAACTCTCATCAAACACCGTTGTGCCGCCGTACAGGCGGTAGCCCCAATTTTGGCCAAACAGATTCCCATAATATCGCAGGTCCAGCTCATGCGCGGTGCTGTACTCATTGCGACTGTAGTCCTGATTCTCCAGCGTGCGATAAGTCAGCTCATAACGTCGCCCCACACCGCGTTGCCAACCTAGCTTCAGCGTATGAGCCTGGGCCCCGATGGCATCGTTGAATACCCGGTTGTCGCCACCCCAGTGACCCATCACGATGCCATCGTTGGTGTAACCATCGCCATAGATTTGATGGTTGTACCAAAGGTTCTGCCACTCATTAAACTCGTAGTTCAACGACCAGTTCTCTCCCCCCAACCAATCAGGCAAGAAAGGGATATGCAGACCAGCGGATACCGCGAGATTCCCTAACCGGTAGTTGTGATGACCGGCGCTGTCCTCACCGGCGTACTCCATATAGATGGCAAAAGGTACTTCGCCACCAAAGTTAATCCTGCTGCTGATGGACGCCTGCTGATTACCAAACTCGCAGTCCTTGATATCACCCTCGCAGCCCTCGATCTTATCTTTGTTATCGTTAGCCACTGGGTCCCAAAACGCATCCCAAATGTCCTTAAAGGTCACGCTCCGGGAGCCACCACCAAACTGAAAGGTACGATTCAGAGCAATGGTCCAGCCCTGCACCGGCTCGAAGCTCAATTGAGTCCCCATCAAGGCTGGCCGGCCGGATTCCCGTTCGCCATTGTAATAGATGCTCTCCTCCACCCACTCCAGCCGACTGACGTAAACCTCATACTGCAGATTCCAAAGGTTCTCGAATGGCATGGGGTTACTGATGCCAACTGAAAATGAGGGGCGAGCATTGGTGGAGCTGAGCATCGCCGACTCATTAAACGGCGACAACCAGTGCTCCCGGTAGCCGATATCCACCTGAAACGAGTCGGTACCAAATGCCGCGTAGGAACCGATAGGGATGACGTCGCTCTCTGCCTCTGACTGATTCTGACCACCGGCGGAGTCCAGGGCCAAGCCACCAACGGCAAGTACTACGTGCTCATGTGGACGATACTGAGCATGCCCGGTGACTCGGTATTGCGAATCGAGTCGTTCTCCTCGGGCATTCGGCAGCACCTTACCGTTCTCCGGGTTATCAGCAGCCGCCAGCCCCACCTCTGCGTAGGTAACAGAAACCGTTTGCTCATAGCGGGAGAGTCGCCGATCAATCTCGTTGTAAAGCTGGGGGTAATCGTCTTTGACAAGCTCTAGATGGTGTCGAACCTGCTTAACGTTGTAGGGCTTACGCATAGTGGGGATTTCGGCCACGACCACAAGCTGATCAATCCGCCCAGTGAGGTAACTATCTTGAAGCGAGATATATGGGGAGGCAGCTTTGGCGCCAAGGCTCGTAGCCGCCAAAGCTGCGGCCAAACAGAATCTTCTCATGAGCAACGAGATCCATACATAAGATTGAGGTAAACCCACCGACATGGTGAAAACGCGCCAGTCTACCAGCGACGCATTGCTCAGAAAAGAAACTCGTGCTTTGACCTTACTCGCCAGCTACAGGTAGTAGCTTCGATACCACTGGGCAAAGCGCCCCAGCCCCTCCGCCAGGCTGGTATCCGGACTGAAGCCCACCGCCTGCTGCAGCTGCTCGGTATCGGCGTAGGTGGTGTACACATCCCCTGGCTGCATCGGCAACAACTCCAGCTTGGCCTTCACCCCCAGCGCCTGCTCCAGGGTCTCAATAAAGGTCATCAAGCCCACCGGCTGATGGTTGCCGATGTTGAACAGGGCGTAGGGCGCGCTGGAGTGATTGGGCTGGTCGCAGCGCCGCTGGGGATCGGCGGCGGGGATCGCGTCCATCACCCGCACCACCCCTTCAACGATGTCGTCGATGTAGGTGAAGTCCCGGCTCAGATCACCGTGGTTGAACACCTCGATGGTCTCCCCCGCCAGCATCTTGCGGGCAAACTTAAAGTAGGCCATATCCGGCCGCCCCATGGGCCCGTAAACGGTGAAGAAACGCAGGCCGGTGGTGGGCAGCCCGTACAGATGGCTGTAGGTGTGAGCCATCAACTCGTTAGCCTTCTTGGTGGCGGCATAGAGGCTGACCGGATGATCCACCGCATCGGCCTCGGCAAAGGGTACCTTCTCGTTTAAGCCATACACAGACGAGGAGCTGGCGTAGACAAGATGGGGTACCTGGCTGTGGCGGCAGCCCTCCAGCACCGTCATGGTACCCACCAGGTTGCTATCGGCGTACACCATAGGGTTGTCGATGGAGTAACGCACCCCGGCCTGGGCGGCCAGGTGGATCACCCGTTCGAACCGGTGCGAGGCAAACAGCTGGGCAACCGCCGGGCGATCCGCCAAATCCAGGCCATGAAAGGTGAAGTTGCTGTTCGGTTCCAGCTGCGCCAACCGAGCTTGTTTCAGCGATACCTCGTAGTAATCATTGAGGTTGTCCACGCCCACCACCTGGTGACCCAGGGCCAGTAGACGTTGACTCACGTAGTAGCCGATAAAGCCGGCAGCACCGGTCACCAAAACCTGCATCCTTACCCCCTTTGTACGCTCAGGCCCCGGCCAATGGCATAGTAATCAAAGCCGCGGCCTGCCACCCTGTCCGGATCGTACAGGTTACGACCATCAAAGATCACCGGCTCCGCCAGCTCGCTCTTGATCAACTCGAAATCCGGTGCCCGAAACGCCTGCCACTCGGTGCAAATCACCAGCGCATCGGCGCCGTGCAGTGCGGCTTCCTTGGTGCCCATCAAGACCAGATCGTCGCGCTGACCGAAGATCCGCTGGGTCTCCTCCATGGCTTCAGGATCAAACGCCTGAACCCGGGCTCCCGCCTGCCATAGCGCCTCAAGCAATACCCGGCTTGGCGCCTCGCGCATGTCATCGGTGTTGGGCTTGAACGCCAGGCCCCACAGGGCCAGGGTCTTACCCTTGAGCCGGTCGCCAAAGTGGCGCTGGATGTTACGCATCAACACCGATTTCTGGTTGTCGTTCACCCGCTCCACCGCCTTGAGGATCTGGGCGTCATGCTCAATCCCATCGGCGGTGCGGATCAGCGCCTGCACATCCTTAGGGAAACAGGAGCCGCCGTAGCCGCAGCCGGGGTAGATAAAGTGGTAGCCGATGCGGGGATCGGAGCCTATCCCCTTACGCACCGCCTCGATGTCCGCCCCCAGCTTCTCCGCCAGGTTGGCCATCTCGTTCATAAAGGAGATCTTGGTGGCCAACATGCAGTTGGCGGCGTACTTGGTGAGCTCGGCGCTGCGCACGTCCATCACTACGGTACGGTCCTGCTGACGGTTGAAGGGCTCGTAAAGCTCGCGCATGGTGGCGATGGCGTCGGCGTCACTGCTGCCGATGACGATGCGATCCGGCCGCATGCAATCGCTGATCGCTGCACCCTCTTTTAGAAACTCCGGGTTGGACACCACCTGGAAGGGGATATCGGCGCCACGCTCGACCAGGGTGGTTGCCACCGCCTGGGTGACCTTATCCGCGGTGCCCACAGGTACGGTGGACTTATTGACGATAACCCGGGGCTTGTCCATATGCTGAGCCACGGTCCTGGCCACCGCCAATACGTATTTCAGATCGGCGCTGCCATCCTCATCCGGTGGTGTCCCCACCGCGATGAACTGCACCTCGCCGTGGGCCACACCCTGGGCTGCATCCGTGGTGAACTGCAGCCGCCCCTCGGCGTGATTCTGCTTCACCATGGGCTCCAGCCCCGGTTCATAGATGGGTACCAGGCCCCGGTTCAGATCCTCAACCTTGGCACTGTCCACATCCACACAACACACATCGTGTCCCACTTCTGCCATCACAGCAGCCTGCACTAAGCCGACATAACCGACCCCAAAAACGGTGACCTTCATCCCTACACCCTCAAATCATTTTGACCGTGAATTCCTTTCGTCCCACGTTGGCAGGTTCCCATGCCATCAACACGACAGCCGGATGACGAAACGATTGCAGCCGCGCAAGCATCAGATAATGCTGCACACCTTATTGAGCATAGAAGGATTTCTGGAGGTCGTAGGGTGGGTTAGAGGAATTAACCCATAGCGGATACTTTGTTGTCTGCCAGGGCCTGCAGCAGGGCGCGCTGCACCGGCTCAATGGCGATATCCGCCATCAGGGTCTTGCCTTTGGCGCGGGTGCCCCAGGGGATCTGAGCCAGCGATTTACCCTGCTGGGCCTCGACATGTTGGTCATAGCAGGACACCACGTAGTCCTGGCTCAGGTAGGGGCCGGTGCGGCCCGGATTGGAATGGGCATAGAGACCCACCACCGGGGTGCCCTGGGTGACCGCCATGTGGGCCGGTCCGGTATCCGGTGCCAGCACCACCTGGGCTCGGCCCAACAGTGCCAGCAGCTGCTTCAGGCTGGTCTGACCGACCCGGTTATCCAGCGCCACCTCAGTGTGCTTCTGGATCGCCGCTGCCAGCTTTTGCTCCCGCTCTGTCGGACCACCACAGAGCATCACCGACAAGCCAAGGCCGTGGGCAAAGTCCGCCATCGCCCCGTAGCGCTCCGGTAACCAATTGCGCTCCGCCTTGCTGGCGGCCGGGCAGATCACCAGGGTGGGCTGCTCAGCTGGAATGGCCGCTTCGGCGTAGCTGCGATCGGCTTCGCTGATGGGGATATGCCATTGCGGAGCGGTTTCGCTCACCCCCAGGGTAGCGGCAAAGGCCATAAACCCATCGAGCACATGAGGCTCGGCCTGGGGCTGGATCTTGTGATTGGTGAACAGCCATTGCCCCTCCTTGGCCCGGTCGGCATCGAAGCCCACCTTGACCCTGGCACGGATCCCCAGGCTGGCTACCGAGGCCCGCAGCGCCACCTGCATATGCAGCAGCACATCGAAACGTCGGTCCTTGAGGCGACGCCAGAGGTCACCATAGGCCTTACGGCCCAGGCTCTTGTCGAATACCACCAGCTCCACCCCGGGCAATCCAGCCAGTAGCTGCGCTTCCACCTTGCCCACCACCCAGGTGATAGGGAGATCGGGATGGCGACGCTGGATCGCCTGCACCATGGCCACCGCGTGGCAGACGTCGCCGATGGCGGACAGTCTCAGCACACAGAGGGATTGGGGCGCGGCCAGCAGGGTCTGTTTTTGCGACATAGAAGCGGGAACCATAGAGTTGTTCAGAGAGCGGATTGTAAACAATCCCCGCGGCTTTAAGTAGTTGTCTATGGCGGCCCCAATCCGTGCCCAGGCTGCGCAGCTCAACTATTGGTGACAACTGGTATAAGATAGCCCGCTCAACCAAGGACCCGTTCGACCATGAAAACCCTCTCGGCGCCGCCCCATACCGTGTTCCTGGCCACCCAGATCCCCTCCAGCCACTTCTCTGTCGAGTGCTTTGACCCCCAGTGGCTGAAGCAGCAAGGCTGGCTGACCGGCAGCTCAGACGATTCGGGCCGCAACCCCGCCTGGTTCTTCGCCCTGCAGGATGGCGAATGCGTGTTGCGTCATTATTGGCGCGGGGGCCTGCCGGGTAAGGTGCTGAAGGACAGCTTTCTGTTCACCGGCGTGGAGCGCAGCCGGCCCTACCGCGAGCTGGCATTGATGGATTGGATGTTCCAGCAGGGGCTGCCGGTGGCCCAGCCGGTGGCGGCACGACTGAGCCGTTCAGGCCTGCGCTACCGGGCGGATCTCATCACCATCAAGCTGCCTAACAGCCAGGACCTGGTGGGTGCATTGCAGCAGGGCAACCTGGGTAAGCGGGAGTGGCAGAAGATCGGCAAGATGATCGCCCGCTTCCACGACGCCGGGGTCTACCACGCCGATCTCAACGCCCGCAATATCCTGCTCAGCGACGGCGACTACTACCTGATCGACTTTGACCGAGGCGAGCGCCGCCGCCCCCACAAGGGTTGGATGCAGTCCAATTTGGAGCGACTGAAGCGCTCTCTGGATAAGGAACTGGGCCGGGTTGAAGGGCTGAATTTCAAGCCAGAGCGCGACTGGCCCGCCCTGGTCGAAGGCTACGTCGCCTAGGCGCTCAAGAGTTGAGTGCCTGCTCCACGATGTGGGTGCTCAGGGGTTGAGCGCCTGCTCCGCCGTGTGGGCCTCCAATAGCTGCTCTGCCAGGTGGCATTGGCGCTGAGTGGAACCGCGATTGATCTCCACCACCCGCTGACCCAACTTACCCGTCGCCTTGGCCTGGCTTGGCAAGGACAACAGGTGCTCCACCTGGGCCGCCAGCTCCTCCTCGTTGGCCACCCGCTTCAGCGCCCCGGCGCGCACCAGGGTCTCGCCGATCTCGGCGAAATTGAAATCGTGCGGCCCCATCAGGATTGGCTTGGCCAGGGCGGCAGGCTCCAGTGGATTGTGGCCCCCCCGCGGGATCAGGCTGCCCCCGACAAAGGCCACGTCCGCCATACCGTAAAGCTGGATCAGCTCGCCCATGGTGTCGCCGATCACCACCTGGGTCCCCTCGGACAGCGCGCCCTCGCTACGCCGTGCGGTGACAAAGCCCGCCGCCCGGGACAGCGCGAACGCCGCCTCAAACTGCTGCGGATGGCGCGGGACCAGCAGCAGCAACAGGTCCGGATGCAGCGCCAGCAATCGCCGATGAGCCGCCAGCATCACCTCGAATTCTCCGGGATGGGTCGAGCCGGCACACCAGACGCTGCGCTCGCCCAGCAGCTCACGCCGCTGTCGTTCGGTCTCGCCCATCGCCTCGGCGGAGACCGCGATATCGAATTTCAGGCTGCCGCAGACGGTGATCTTGGCCGGCTCCAGCCCCAGCATCATCATCCGCTCGCCATCCACCTCGTTTTGCATCGCCACCGCGTCCAGGCCATTGAGCAGCGGCTTGACCAGGCCAGGGAAGCGCAGATAGCCCCGGGCGGAGCGGGCGGACATGCGGGCATTAGCCAGCATCAGCTTGACCCCCTGGCGCTGAGCATGGTGTACCAGGTTGGGCCACAGCTCGGTTTCCATCAGGATCACCAGCTCCGGATTCAGCGCCTTGAGAAAGCGGCGGCTGAAGCCACTGAGATCCAATGGCAGGTAGCAGTGCTGCACCGAGTCCCCCAGGTGCTGACGCACCTGCTCCGAGCCGGAGGGGGTGGTGGTGGTCACGGTGATCAGCCTATCCGGATAGCGCTGCTGCAGCGCGCGGATCAGCGGCAGGGCTGCCAGTGTTTCCCCCATGGAGGCGCAATGCACCAGGATCCCGCCGCTGCGTTGCGGCTTGGTCCAGGCCAGCCGCTCGCCCCAGCGCTGCCGATAGGCCGGCTCCTTGCGGCTTCGCCACAACAGGTACAGCAAAAACAGCGGCAGCAACAGCGTCACCAGCAAGGTGTAAAGGTATCGGTTCATGGGCAGGAAATTGGCGAGTTTCGGCTGATGATAGGGAAGCCCCCGGGGGCTTTCAAATAAAAGCGGATGGGTGCTAACCTAGCGCACACCTTAGTTGCGACCCCTGTGTGGCGAATGAAGACCAAAGAGCGCATCATCCAAGCCAGCTGCGAGCTGTTCAATGAGCACGGTGAGCGGGCCATCACCACCAATCACATCGCCGCCCACCTGGGGATCAGCCCCGGCAACCTCTACTACCACTTCCGCAATAAAGAGCAGATCATTAGGGCCATCTTTGCCCAGTATGAAGCCTACCTGGAAGAGGCCTACAACCTGCGCGAGCAGGGCGAGCCGGAAGACCTGATGCGCTACTACCTGGACAACATGTTCGAGGGGATGTGGCGCTTTCGCTTCCTCTACGCCAGCCTGTCAGACATCCTGGCCCGTGACCCGGAGCTGCACAAGCGCTACCTGGCAGCCCATCAAAAGGTGCTCACCTCGGCCATCCAGACCCTGCGTGCGCTGTGCGCCCAGGGCACCATGACCATCGCCGATGCCTACCTCGAGTCCTTCGCCGAGGGCATCAAGCTGGTAGTGACCCACTGGATCAGCCACCTCTACACCCAAAACCTGGATGAGCCCATCAACGAATCCATGGTTTATCAAGGCGTTGAGCAAGTGATGGCGCTGTTCCATGGCTACATCACTCCCCAGGGGCGGCCCCGTTTCGACGCCCTGGCTGCTCACTACCGCCAACTGGCCCAACGGGCCGCCTGAGCCTCACCCTGGCGCTCCCGGCACGGGGGCGCTGGCGACATTTTCCTGCAACGGCTGAAACTTGCTCAAAGCCCCGCTAGAATGTGCGCCAATATCCTATCGACGACCCGGATTTTTCAGGAGACAGCATGTCCACTTCCGCGTTTTACCAGCAGATCCGCGACCAGATTGACCAGGTCAAAGCGGACGGCCTCTACAAGAACGAGCGGATCATCACCTCCGCTCAGCAGGCCGCCATCCAGGTCGCCTCCGGCGACCAGGTGGTGAACTTTTGCGCCAACAACTACCTGGGCCTGGCCAACCACCCGCAGCTGATCGAAGCTGCCAAGGATGGCCTGGACGATCACGGCTTCGGTATGGCCTCCGTGCGCTTTATCTGCGGTACCCAGGACATCCACAAGGAGCTGGAGCAGAAGCTGTCTGATTTCCTGGGGATGGAAGACACCATCCTCTACTCCTCCTGTTTCGACGCCAACGCCGGCCTGTTTGAGACCCTGCTGACCGCCGAAGACGCCATCATCTCCGACGCCCTTAACCACGCCTCCATCATCGACGGTGTGCGTCTGTGTAAGGCCAAGCGATTCCGTTACGCCAACAACGACATGGCCGAGCTGGAAAACTGCCTCAAGCAGGCCAAAGAGGCCGGTGCCCGCCACATCCTGATCGCCACCGACGGCGTGTTCTCCATGGATGGCGTGATCGCCAACCTGGAAGCGGTCTGCGACCTGGCGGACAAGTACGGTGCCCTGGTGATGGTGGATGACTCCCACGCCGTTGGCTTTGTCGGCGAAGGCGGTCGCGGTACCCACGAGCACTGCAAGGTGATGGACCGGGTCGACATCATCACCGGTACCCTGGGCAAGGCTCTGGGTGGCGCTTCCGGTGGCTTCACCTCCGGCAAGAAGGAAGTGATCGACTGGCTGCGACAGCGCTCCCGTCCTTACCTGTTCTCCAACTCGCTGGCCCCGGCCATCGTCTCCGCCTCCATCCGCGTGCTGGAGATGATGAAAGGCGGCGATGCGCTGCGTGCCAAGCTGTGGGATAACGCCAACTACTTCCGCGAGAAGATGGGCGCTGCGGGCTTTGACCTGGCCGGTGCCGATCATGCCATCATCCCGGTGATGATCGGCGACGCTGCCCTGGCGGCCGAGTTTGCCGACCGTCTGCTGGCCGAAGGGATCTACGTGGTGGGCTTCTCCTTCCCCGTGGTGCCCAAGGGCCAGGCCCGGATCCGCACCCAGATGTCCGCTGCCCACAGCCGCGCGCAACTGGATAAGGCGATCGATGCCTTCACCCGCATCGGCAAAGAGCTGGGCATTATCTGAGGAGCTGACATGAAAGCACTCTCCAAACTCCACCCTGAGAAGGGGATCTGGATGGTGGATGCGCCCACGCCTGAGATTGGCCATAACGACATCCTGATCAAGATCCGTAAAACCGCCATCTGCGGCACCGACATGCACATCTACCACTGGGACGAATGGTCACAGAAGACCATTCCGGTGCCCATGGTAGTAGGCCACGAATACGTCGGTGAGGTGGTGCAAGTGGGCGCCGAGGTAAAAGGCTTTGCCATCGGAGACCGGGTCTCCGGTGAAGGTCACCTGGTCTGCGGTCACTGCCGCAACTGCCGTGGCGGCCGCACCCACCTGTGTCGCAATACCGTGGGGATCGGCGTCAACCGTCCCGGCTCCTTCGCCGAGTACCTGGTGCTGCCGGCCTTCAACGCCTTCAAGATCCCGGACGACATCTCCGACGAACTGGCCGCGGTGTTCGACCCCTTCGGCAACGCCGTGCACACCGCATTGAGCTTCGATCTGGTGGGTGAGGACGTGCTGATCACCGGCGCGGGCCCCATCGGCATCATGGCGGCAGCGGTCGCCAAGCACGTCGGTGCCCGCCACGTGGTGATCACCGACGTTAACGAGTACCGCCTGGACCTGGCCCGAAAGATGGGCGCCACCCGTGCGGTCAACGTGGCCAACGAGAACCTCAGCGACGTGATGAACGAGCTGGGCATGACCGAAGGCTTCGACGTGGGCCTGGAGATGTCCGGTGTCCCCTCCGCCTTCAACGGCATGCTGGAGGCGATGAACCACGGCGGCAAGATTGCGCTGCTGGGGATCCCGCCGGGAGACATGGGCATCGACTGGAACCAAGTGATCTTCAAAGGCCTAATCATCAAAGGGATCTACGGTCGCGAGATGTTTGAGACCTGGTACAAGATGGCCAGCCTGCTGCAATCCGGCCTGGATATCAGCCCGATCATCACCCATCAGTTCTCCATCGACGAGTTCCAACAGGGCTTCGATGTGATGGGCTCCGGCCAGTCCGGCAAGGTGATCCTCAACTGGGATTAAGCCCGCGGCTTTGCCTCTGACAACGCCTTCCTCCGGGAAGGCGTTTTTGTTTCTGAGCGGCGCTGCTGGTGCCCTTTCCCCGCTCGACTCACTACGGATAAAAAACGATCAAAGCCTGTATCGTCAAAGTGTTAGCCAGGTCGCTCTTTTTTACTTCAGCGTCGATAGGATCCCGTCGCACTGGCAGATCACAACGCCTTGCCCCCTAACATCGTGCAACACGGAGTCTACGATGCAAAAAGCCCTACTCGCCGCCACCCTGCTGGCCCTCACCTCACCTCTGAGTGCCGCTACCCTGACCCTGCCTGAGGGTGCCACCCCGCTGGCCATCAACGGCCTGCCGATAAAAGACGCGGAGCAAACCCTGACGTTTGCCGAGGGCAAGCAGGTACTGAGCCTGCGCTATGAGCAGAGCTTCCGCCCGCTGTTCACCCCCAACCTGTACAGCACCCCCACCTGGCTGGTGAAGCTGTCACTGGAGCCGGGCCAGAGCTATCAGCTGGAGCTGGACGCACCGGAGCAGGCCAAACAGTGGCAAGCCTTCATGCAGGCGCCAGGCATGGTGGTGGTCGACAGCGAGGGCAATCGCCAGCCGGTGGAGCCCAAAACCGTCGAACAGTGGCTGGTGGAGCTGCTGTAAGCTGAACGGCGCCTCCTTTGTGAGGCGCTTTTTGTTCCCCCTTTTTGTTTCGCCCGTAGTGAGTCAGTAAACTGGAGCGAGACAGAAGAAGGGAACCTCCATGAGCCAATACCAATGCCTGCCGTTGGCGCAGTTCGATGCCCTGGCGCAGCAGCCGGGTGTCCAGATCGTCGACATCCGCGATCCCAATGCCTTTGCCGCCGGCCACATCCCCGGCGCCGTCCATCTGCACAACGGCAACCTCGCTGACTACATCCTCAACGCCGAGTTTGAAGACCCGCTGGTGGTGGTGTGCTACCACGGCATCTCCAGTCAGGGCGCCGCCGGCTACCTGGCGGAGCAGGGCTTTGAGCAAGTCTACAGCCTGGATGGCGGCTATGAGGGTTGGGCCAAGGCCAAGGGCCTGTGGCCGCCGGGGCCGGCGCAATGATGGAGATCGGCGTACTGGGCGACCCCAGGGCCGGGCGTGCCCTGGCCGATTACCTGATCGCCCAAGGCATCGAGGCGCAACTGCAAAGTGCCGAGGATGGCGTCGCCATCCTGGTGTCGTCGGAGCACTACCACCGTGGCCGGGAAGAGTACGAGCGCTTCCTGCAGGACCCCTACAATCGACGCTACCTGGCTGCCTCCTGGGAGTCCGGCGAGGTTCCCCGCAAGGGCGACGCCCGGCTCGACTACGGCGCCCCGGGCCTGCAGTTTTTCCAATCGATCATTACCCAATCTGGCCCGCTGACCCTGTTCATCCTGGCGCTGTGCAGCGCCATCTGGCTGTTCTGGAACATGGGTTTTGCCGAGAACCTGTTTAACCTGCTGCGCTTCCCCACCAGTTGGGAGGCGATGAGCAGCGGCGAGGTATGGCGCTTCTTCACCCCGTCGCTGATCCACTTCTCTGCCATGCACGTGGTGTTCAACCTGCTGTGGTGGTGGTACCTCGGTGGCCGCATCGAGCGGGACCGGGGCGTTGGTACCTTACTGATCCTGCTGTTGGTGGCCGGCACCCTGCCCAACCTGCTGCAGTTCGCCCTGGTCGGACCCAACTTCGGCGGCCTGTCCGGCGTGGTCTACGCGCTGGTGGGCTACTGCTGGATCCACGGCCGGCTCAACCCCAGCTCGCCACTGGCACTGCCGCCAGCCTACGTCGGCTTCCTGCTGCTGTGGCTGGTCCTGGGCTTTATGGGCTTTATGAACATGGCCAACTATGCCCACCTGGGCGGCCTGTTGGTCGGGGTCGGACAGGCCCTGCTGGATGGGCGAAAACGGGCTTAACCCCATAATTTTCATGGCTATTACTGCCGTGAGGCCAGTGTAAGAGATCGCCACCGCATGCCGGTGGCGATTTCGCTTATCCAGCGCAGAGATCCTTTGCCCTCACCCTCCCCTTCACGCCACCTTAGAGCTCTAATTTCCGCTGATTATCATTGGTTTATGCGCCATAAGCATGGATGGGAGGATGTCAGGGTATCGCTAACCCCAGAGCACATCCGCGATTTGCCCAGCGGCAGGCTTGGCTAGATTTGGTTTAGGGCCGCACCAAGGAGGGTCGGCCTCGCCAATGCCAGGGAGGGCCTATGGGACTATTCCGTCAACAAGCCGTTGAGGCACAACAACAAAAACTGCTCGGCACCGTCGTACTGTCACAACCTCGCTCGCTGCAGGGCCTCAGCTATCTGCTGTTGGCCCTGCTGCTGCTCAGCCTGACCTTTCTGGCCAACGCCCACTATGCCCGCAAGGAGACGGTGTCCGGCTTTCTCAACCCGGACAAGGGCCTGATCAAGGTCACCGCCACTCGCGCCGGCGTGGTGGAGACCCTGCTGGTGAAAGCGGGCCAGCAGGTGGAGAAGGATCAGGCCCTGGCGGTACTGGTGCTCAAGCGCAACCTGGCCTCCGGTGGTGAACTCAATGAGAAGACCATCGCCCAGCTGGAGCAGCAACTGCACTGGCTCGATGAGCAGATGAGCCAAAGGGCCACTTTACTGCAGCAGGACACCCGCAAGCTGGAGGATCAGCGCACCCGGCTGTTGGCGGCGGAAACCAACCTGCAGCGGCAGTACCAGCTGCTGTTGGATAAGGTCAGTTTGATCCAGCAGCAAGAGGGACGTTTTGAACAGCTGCATCGGCAGGGCTACCTGTCCGAGCTGGATCTGCAGACCCAGCAGGAGCGTCTGTTGGCAGCACGCCAGGAGCTGGAGCAGATCAGTGCTCAGCAGGTCCAGCTGGAGTCGGACCTGCGTGCCCTGGGGCTGCAGCTGCAGCGCCTACCGGTTCAGCACCAGCTGCAGCGCAGCGATGACCAGGTGCAACGGGCAGCGATGCAGCAGCGACTGGACGAGGCGCGCAGCAACCACCGTTTCGTGGTGCGGGCCACCACCGCTGGCACCATCTCGGCTTTGCATGCTATCGAAGGGGAGCAGCTCAATGGCGGCCGCTCGCTGATGAGCCTGATCCCGCAAGACGCCATCCTGGTGGCGGAGTTGCTGCTGCCCTCCCGCTCTGCCGGCTTCGTCCAGCTGGGTGATACCGCCAAGCTGCGCTTCGACGCCTTCCCCTACCAGCGCTTTGGCTTTGTCGAGGCGCAGATCATCCGGGTCGACAAATCCCTGTTGGTCAACGGCGATCAAACCCTGCCCATCGCACCGCAGGAGCCGGTCTATCGCTTAAAGGCCAAGCTCACCCAACAAAGCATCCTGGCCTATGGCAAGCATTTCCCGCTCAAAGCTGGGATGCAGCTGGAGGCGGACATCCAGCTTGATCGCCGCAGCCTGCTGCAATGGCTGCTGGATCCCATCTACAGCCTGCAGGGGAGGATCGGTTAATGACAATGCAGACCGATATGACCCCCTGCCCCACTCAGCTGCTTACCTTTTCCGGCACACGGCAGGTGCCGCTGATCCTGCAGGCGGAGATGGCAGAGTGTGGCCTGGCCAGCCTGGCGATGGTCGCCAGCTACCACGGCCACAAGCTTGACCTGGCCGCCCTGCGCCAGCGCTTTCCCACCCTGCTCAAGGGGATGAACCTGCACCAGATGATCCAGCTGGCAGACGGGCTGGGCCTCAACTGCCGTGCACTGAAGTGCCCGCTGCCGGAGATCGGCAAGCTGCAACTGCCCTGCGTGCTGCATTGGGATATGAACCACTTCGTGGTACTCACCGGTGTCCGCCGTGACCGGGTCTACATCAATGATCCCGCCTGCGGCAAGCGGATCCTCAAGCTGCCGGAGTTCGCCCAGCATTTCACCGGGGTTGCCCTGGAGCTGCGCCCCGGTGAGGGCTTCGTCAAACAGGACAAGCGGCAACCGCTGCAGCTTCGCCAATTGTGGGGCCAGCTCACCGGCCTGCTGCCAGCTTTGGGCTCCCTGCTTATCCTCTCCCTGCTGCTGCAGTTGGCGGCCCTGGCGGCGCCCTATTACATGCAGTGGGTGGTGGATGAGGTGCTGCTAAGTCAGGACCGGGCGCTACTCAGTGTGCTGGCTATAGGTTTCGCCCTATTGGTGCTGTTCAAGGCCGCCACTGGCGCCCTACGGGGCTGGCTGGTACTGAGGCTATCCAGCCTGTTCAACCTGCAGCTAGGGGCCAATTTGCTGCGTCACCTGCTGCGTCTGCCGATGACCTACTTCGAAACCCGCCATGTGGGCGATCTGGTGTCTCGCTTCGGTGCCCTTAACCAGGTGCGGGAGCGGCTGACCACCGGTATTGTCGAGGCGATGGTGGATGGCCTGATGTCCCTGGCGGTGCTGGTGATGATGGCGCTCTACAGCATCAAGCTCACCTTGGTGGTCCTGGCCTTTATCGGCCTCTACACCCTGCTCCGACTGGTGCTGATACGCCAACTGCAGCGGGCCACCGAGGAGTCGATCCAGGCCTCAGCCAAGGAGCAGACTCACTTTATCGAGAGCCTGAGGGCGATCCAGACCATCAAGCTGCAAACCCGTGAGGCCCAGCGCCACGGGATCTGGCTCAATCGCTACGCCGAGGTGATCAACGCCGATATCCGCCTGGGCAAGCTACGCATCGGCTTCGACACCCTCAACCAGACCCTGTTTGGCCTGGAGAACGTGCTGGTGGTGTTTCTCGCCGCCGGGGCGGTGATGGCCGGGCAACTGACCGTCGGTATGGTGCTGGCGTTCATGGCTTACAAGGGCCAGCTCAGCGACCACATCGCCAAGCTGATCGAGCAGATGATCCAGTTTCGCATGCTCAGGCTCTACTTGGACCGCATCGCCGATATCGCGCTCCATCCCCAGGAGGCCCATCGAGAGGGCTGCGTTCCGTTGGATCAGGTGAAGGGGGAGTTGCGCCTGGAGGGGGTGCACTTTCGCTACGGCCCGGACCAGCCGGAGATCCTGCAAGGGGTGGACCTGACCATCCGCGCCGGCGAATCGGTGGCGATCACCGGCCCCTCCGGTTGCGGCAAAACCACCCTGATGAAGATTATGCTGGGGCTGCTGACCCCGACCCAGGGCAGGATCACCCTGGATGGTAAGGAGATAACCCAGATCGGCTTGCTTGCCTACCGCCAGCAGATCGGCGCCATCATGCAGGAGGACCAGCTGCTCAGCGGCACCGTGGCCGACAACATCACCGGCTTCGACCCCAACCCCGACCGCCGCAGGCTGGAGCGCTGTGCCAGCCAGGCTGCCATTAGTGACGAGATCCAGCAGCTGCCAATGGGGTTCCTCAGCCTGGTAGGTGATATGGGCAGCCAGTTCTCCGGTGGCCAGAAGCAGCGACTGCTGCTGGCACGGGCCCTGTACCAGCAGCCGGCTGTGCTGTTCCTCGATGAAGCCACCAGCCACCTGGATCATGACAACGAGGCCAAGATCAGCGAACAGATCGCCGCGCTTAACATCACCCGGGTGATGGTGGCACACCGACAGGAAACCCTCAGCACCGCCCAGCGCTGTGTCACCCTTAGCCAGGGCAGACTGCTGGAGACCGAGGGTTCACCGGTGACAAAGAACTCAGAGCCAGACAGTGAATCTCCCGCAGGCCCGATCCACCCTCAGGACACCGTTCAGGTCGTCGGGGCCGGTCAATAAGGTGCAACGGCTCACTCTCATAACGGGTCATTCAAGGAGGTACCCATGAACGAACTGCCGCCCGCAGAATACCGACAGATCCACAGTCGTCCGTCGCTTTGGGCGTCAATGAAATCGCTGTTGCTGCCACTCAATCTGCTGCTCAGCACCCTGCTGTTTGTTTGGCTGGTGGAGTAACCCACCCTGGCGCCCAGCGGTGGACTAGGCTTGCAGGTTAAGCCTGTCGACACGGAGAACGACCATGAAAGCTTGGCTTCTGATAGGGATGAGTCTGTTGAGTCTGCCGCTGCTTGCGGCGGACGAGGTGGAGATGCACATCAGCGAGGCGCTGGAGTTCTACAAAGAGGGCAACTACGGCGAGGCCGCGGCCAGCCTGCAGTACGCCACCCAGCTGATCCAGCAGAAAAAGGGCGGGGCCCTGGCGGAGCTGCTGCCACCGCCGCTGTCCGGCTGGAAGATCAACATGGACGATGAGACCACCACCAATACAGGGATGATGGGGGGGATCATGGTGGCGCGGGATTACGAGAAGGGCGATGCCCGGGTGGAGATCAGCCTGATGACCGACTCCCCGATGCTGCAAGGGGTACTGATGATGCTGTCCAACCCCTCCTTCGCCTCGGCCCAGGGCTCGAAGATGGAGCGCATCGGCCGACAGAAGGCGATGGTGACCTACGACGAACAGCGTCGCGGTGGCGAACTCAACATGGTGATCGACAACCGGGTGCTGGTACAGATCAGCGGCAGCAATGTCGACCGGCAGGACCTGCTGGATTACGCCGCTGCCCTGGACGTGGAGGCGATCAGCGAGATGCCCTGAGCCAATCCATGCCGTATATAAACCGCAACGCTCAAACGCAACAACGCCCGGCCAATTGGCCGGGCGTTGTCACTGCAGGGAGGGATGTCGCTATTGTCTCAGGCGCGACGACCTTGGTAAGCGGCCAGCATCCAGGACTCTTTCTCCTGTTGGCTGATGTAGTCGCTTAGCAGGGAGACGGTGCCTTCGTCGCCCAGCTCCGCCGCGGCGGCCAGGATCTTGCGTTGCTGGCCCAGCAGCAGCTGGTAGGCCCCGAGGATGTTCTCCACCGCGACGTGGCCATCGTGCACGTTCTTGGCTTCATCCAGTTGGGCGCGGCTGAGGTAATCGGAGAAACCGTGCAGCGGCTGCTGACCCAGGGTCAGGATCCGCTCCGCCAGTTCGTCCACCTTGATCAGCAACTGGTCGTAGATCTCCTCGAACTTGGCGTGCAGTTCAAAGAAGTTGGCACCCTGAACGTTCCAGTGAAAACCCCGTACGTTCATATAGAGCACCTGGTAATTGGCCAACAGGCCGTTGAGTTGCTCTGCCAGGGCGCCGGCGCCCTGCTTGTCCAATCCAATCAAATTTGTGCTCATGATGCTCACCTAAGTACTGCGCTAACCGATGAGCACAGAGTACGAGGGAAACCCGCACAATTAAAATGGACAAAAACTATCGCGATAATCGAAAACCTCTAACTGGCCTGGTCCCGGGGGATCCCGCGATGGTGACAGCGCAGCATGCGGTCCAGATCCCCTTGGCAGGAGCCACAGCCCAAGCCCGCCCCAGTGCGCTCCATCAGCGCGCCGACGCTGTCTTCCCCGGCTGCCAGACCCTGTTGTACGGCCTGCTCAGTGACATTACGGCAGCTGCAGATAAGCTGGCCAGGCCCCCGCGGTGGGCTGGTCATTAACCGCTGCTGGGTCGCCAGACCCGGTGGCTCCGCCAGCAAGGACGCCAACGCGCTGCCCAGCAGTGCCTGTGGCGCAGCTGCGAGCTCAAAGGCCCACTGCAGGGCATTCTGGCCGCTGGCCAACCCCAACCGGCGAGCTCCTTGACGCCCCTGCCAGCTGGGCGCGCCCAGCTGCTGGTGCAACCACTGCTGCATCGCCTCCGGAGCGCGCTCATCCGCAAGATGGTACAACTGGCCTCCGGCCACCGGTTGACGCGCCCAGTAGCTAAGCCCTTCCAGCTCCAGAGCTACAGGCTCAGCACACAACACACTGGCGTAGCAGCCCACCGTCACCGCCTTGAGTGAAACCTGGGACTGTTTAAATGCCGGCTGACGGGAGATGGGGTCGAGGGTGGGGGTCACCAGGTCATTGACCCAGGCCTGGGAGGCAAAGGCTCCGCTCCAGTGCAGCGGCAGAAACAGCTCGCCCCGACGCACCTCGTCGGTAATGATCAGTCGAACCCGGGCCTCCCCCAGCTCATTGTGCAGCGCCACCAGCTGGCCCTGTTGCAAGCCACGGGCCTGGGCGTCCGTCGGGTGGCATTGCACCGCGGGCTCTCCCGCATGTCGATTCAGACTGGTGGCCCGTGCCGTGCGCGTCATGGTGTGCCATTGATCCCGCCAACGCCCGGAGTTAAGCCGCAACCGGCCCAGCAGCCTAGGCGCTGACGGCGCTGACTGCACCGGCACCAGCCGTGCCCGGCCACTGGCAGTAAAGAACTGGCCATCCTCGAACAGCCGGCGATCACCCAGCTGCAACGGCCGACCCGCCGGCTGAGGCCACTGCAGTGGCACCAGCGCGTTGTACTGGGCCGGGGTGAGCCGGGCCAGGGCGGAGATGTCGAAATCCCGCTGGCCCTGGTTATCCAGCCCAGACAGGGCTGCATGTTCGCGAAAGATCGCCGCCGGGCCGTCAAAATCAAAGGCGTGGCCGAAGCCCATCGCCTTGGCCACCTGACACACAATCCACCAGTCCGGCTTGGCCTCCCCCACCGGGGTCATAAAGCCCCGCTGTCGGCTGATCCGCCGCTCCGAGTTGGTGACGGTGCCATCCTTCTCTCCCCAGCCCTGGGCAGGCAGCACCACGTCCGCTAGCGCCACGGTGTCGGTCTCGGCCACGCAATCAGACACCACTACCAGGGGACAGGCCTTAAGCGCCTGACGTACCTTGGCCGCATCCGGCAGGCTGACCGCCGGATTGGTGCCCATCACCCACACCGCCTGGATCCGGCCGATGCGCACCGCATCAAACAGCTCTACCGCGGTCAGGCCGGGCTGCCGGGCCAGGGTCTGGGTTTGCCAAAACTGGCTGATCCGTTGGTGCGCAGCCTCGTCACCAAACTCCATGTGCGCCGCCAGGGTATTCGCCAGCCCCCCCACCTCGCGTCCGCCCATGGCATTGGGCTGACCCGTGATGGAAAACGCCGCGGCACCGGGAAAACCCATCTTGCCCGAGGCCAGGTGACAGTTGAGGATGGCATTGCCCTGATCCACCCCCCGGTCCGACTGGTTGATCCCCTGGGAGAACACCGTCACCACCTTGTCGGTCTGGGCGAACCACTGGAACAGGGTCAGCAGATCGGCGTACTCCAGATCCAGTGCCTTGGCGATCTCCGCCACACTGCCGGCTCGGGCCGCTTGCTCCAGGGTGGGGGCCACCGAATCCAACTGCGCCAGCCCCGTCAGCTTGCCCTGACGACGGAGGAAATGGAGCAAGCCATTGAACAGTCGGGTATCGCCGCCGGCCTTGATCGGCAGATGCAGATCGGCACCGTGACAGCTGGCGGTACGACGGGGGTCTATCACTACCAGTTTCATCTGCGGCCGTTTGGCCTTGGCCGCTAGGATCCGCTGGTACAGTACCGGGTGGCACCAGGCCAGGTTGGAGCCGGTCAGGATCACCAGGTCCGCCAGCTCCAGATCCTGGTAACAGCCCGCCACGGTATCGCTGCCAAAGGCGCGCTTATGGGCCGCCACCGCCGACGACATGCACAGGCGGGAGTTGGTATCGATGTTGCCGCTGCCGATAAAGCCTTTCATCAGCTTGTTGGCAACGTAGTAGTCCTCGGTCAGCAGCTGGCCGGAGACATAGAACGCCACTGAGTCCGGGCCAAAGCGATCAATGGTTTGCTGCAGCTGTTGTGCCACGTAACCGATCGTCCGGGGCCAGCTCTCCCGCTCTCCCCGCACCATGGGGTGGGTCAGCCGGCCTTGCGGCCCCAGGGTATCAGCCAGGTTCAGCCCCTTGCTGCACAACTTGCCGAAGTTGGCCCGGTGATGGGGATCCCCCACTACGGTGGGGGCATCGCCGGCGGTGGCGATAACGCCACAGCCAACGCCGCAGTAGGGGCAGGTGGTATGTACTGAGCGTGGGGCCATGCTGCGTTGCTCTCTGGTTGGGCAAGGGCTAGACCCAAGGGTTTGCAAGGAGAGGGCCAAGCATCAACAAGATTTAAAAACCAATGCTTTCAATGCTTTATTAATGGCGCCACTGCTGTCGTTGCTCCCTCCGATGGTGCAGTGCACCAAAGCGACACCCGGATGCGATGCAACGGTGCATTCCCCAGCCCCTCTGCCTGGTGACAACGCCGCTATGTGCTTTATCCGACGGGCCCGGAAGGCCCGCCAAACGGGATTTTTCGGCCACCCCATCCACTGGCGACTGGGGCTGGCACCGCTTTTGCTTTGCCGAGCCCTACCTGTCACAAGGAACCGACAAGAGGGAGCCATGGCCCACACGCCCAAACCCAGCGAGGAAGCCCGAGTCAGCCTGGTGGGTGCCGGACCTGGCGATCCGGATCTGCTCACCGTCAAAGCCCTGCGCTGCATCCAACAGGCGGACGTGATCCTCTATGACAACCTGGTCAGTGAAGCGATCCGTGACCTGTTTCCCAAAGACAGCACCGCGCTGTTCGTGGGCAAATCCAAGCATCGTCACGGCATTGGCCAGCACCGTCTTAATGATCTCATCGTCCAACTGGCCCAGCAGGGCCTGCAGGTGTGTCGCCTGAAAGGGGGCGATCCCTTTGTCTTTGGCCGCGGCAGCGAGGAGATGCTGGCCCTGCACCAGGCAGGGATCGCCACCGAGGTGGTACCGGGGATCACCGCCGCCAGCGGTTGCACCAGCTACGCCGGGATCCCCCTGACCCACCGCGGTTTGGCTCAGGCTTGCACCCTGGTGACCGGCCACGGCGAATCGGAGCTGGATCTGGACTGGGCCGGATTGGCCCGGGGCAACCAGACCCTGGTGTTCTACATGGGCCTGAGCCAGCTTGAGCGCATCAGCGCCACACTGCAGCGCTATGGCATGGCCGCCAGCACTCCCGCGGCCTTGATTGAACAGGGCTGCCGGCCGGAGCAGCGACTGGTGACGGCCACCCTGGCGGAGCTGCCGCTGCAGGCCAAACAACACGGGCTGGCCAGCCCAACCCTGATCGTGATCGGTGAGGTAGTGTCGCTGTCAGCAGCCCTGGCCTGGTTCGGCGCCCCCTCACAAACCCTGCCCGCAGCCCTGACGGCTTAGGAGAGAACAATGAACAAAACACGGATAGTGGTGGTCGGCAACGGCATGGTGGGGCATCACCTGCTGGAGCAGTTAACCGATCAGCCGGGGCTGGAGCTGATCACCTTCAGCGAGGAGCCTCGCCTGGCCTACGACCGGGTTCAACTGACCCAGTTCTTTGCCACAGGCGACGCCAACAGCCTGGCCCTGACCAGCGAAGACCAGTATCAGCAGGCCGGGGTGCACTACCACCTCAACGCCCGGATCAGCGGCATCGACCCCACCGGCAAGACGGTGATCACCGAACAGGGTGACATCCTCAGCTACGACAAGCTGGTGCTGGCCACCGGCTCCTACCCCTTTATCCCGCCCATCCCCGGCCGGGAGCAGCCCCATATCCACCCCTACCGCACCATTGAAGACCTGGAAGCGATCCAGGCCTCCGCTCGCAGCAGCCGCAGCGGGGTGGTGATCGGCGGCGGTCTGCTGGGGCTGGAAGCGGCCAATGCCCTCAAGACCCTGGGGCTGGATACCCATGTGGTGGAGTTCGCGCCCCGGCTGATGGCAGTACAGTTGGATGACGGCGGCGGCGCCCTGCTGCGCCACAAGATCGAGGCGCTGGGGGTGTCGGTCCATACCGGCAAGAACACCCAGACCATTGCCCGCGGCGAGCAGCAGCGCTACTGCCTGCAGTTTGCCGATGGCACGACGCTTGAATCCGACATGCTGGTGTTCTCCGCCGGGATCCGCCCGCAGGATGCCCTGGCCCGGGATGCCGGCCTGACCATCGGCGAGCGCGGCGGCATCGTCATCAATGACCACTGCCAGACCTCAGACCCGGATATCTACGCCATCGGTGAGTGTGCCCTTTGGCAGGGCCGGATCTTCGGCCTGGTGGCCCCCGGCTACCAGATGGCCAAGGTAGCGGCGCAGCATCTGCAGGGTGAGCCAGCGTCGTTTGTCGGTGCTGACATGAGCACCAAGCTCAAGCTATTGGGGGTGGAGGTAGCCAGCATCGGCGATGCCCACGGCCAGAGCGAGGGCAGCCTCAGCTACAGCTTCAATGACGAGGCCACCGGCGTGTACAAGAAGCTGGTGGTCAACGAGGCCGGCGATCGCCTGCTTGGCGCGGTGCTGGTGGGCGACAGCAGCGATTACGGCAGCTGGCTGCAGCTGTGCCTGAACAATCTGCCGCTGCCCTGCGCCCCGGAGCAGCTGCTGATCCCACTGGCCGAGGGTGCCGCCCCGGCAGCACTAGGCAGTGATCTGCTGCCGGACAGCGCTCAGATCTGCTCCTGCCATGACGTTAGCAAGGGCGATCTGTGCAGTGCCATCCAGGACGGATGTCACGACCTGGGCGAGCTCAAGGCCTGCACCAAGGCTGGCACCGGCTGCGGCGGCTGCAGCCAGCTGGTGGGCCAGGTGTTTAACAGCACCCTGGAAAGCCTGGGGATGGAGGTCAACAACCACCTGTGTGAACACTTCGCCTACTCCCGGGCGGAGCTGTTCGACATCGTCCGCATCAAACAGCTCAAGCAGTTTGACCAGGTACTGGCAGATTGCGGCCAGGGCCAGCATGGCTGTGATATCTGCAAGCCGGCCATCGGCTCGATGCTGGCGTCGCTGTGGAACGAGCACGTGCTGGCCACGCCCCATGTCGGCCTGCAGGACACCAACGACACCTTCCTGGCCAACATGCAGAAGGACGGCACCTACTCGGTGGTGCCGCGGGTGCCCGGTGGCGAGATCACCCCGGACAAGCTGATCGTGCTGGGCCAGATCGCCAAGCAGTACAACCTCTACACCAAGATCACCGGCGGTCAGCGTATCGACCTGTTTGGTGCCCAGCTGCACCAGCTGCCGCTGATCTGGCGCCAGTTGGTGGACGCCGGCTTTGAGACCGGCCACGCCTACGGCAAGGCCCTGCGTACGGTGAAATCCTGCGTCGGCAGCACCTGGTGTCGCTACGGCGTGCAGGACAGCATGACCATGGCGATCACCGTGGAGGAGCGCTACCGCGGGATCCGCTCACCCCACAAGATCAAGATGGCGGTGTCCGGCTGCACCCGGGAGTGTGCCGAGGCCCAGAGCAAGGACTTTGGCGTGATCGCCACCGAGAACGGCTGGAACCTTTATGTCTGCGGCAACGGCGGCATGCGCCCCCGCCACGCCGATCTCTTTGCCACCGATCTGGACGACCGCACCCTGCTGCAGTACATCGACCGGATCATGATGTTCTACGTCCGTACCGCCGACCGGCTGCAGCGCACCTCGGTGTGGATGGAGAGTCTGGAGGGGGGGCTGGATTACCTCAAGGCGGTGGTGATCGAGGACAAACTGGGAATATGCGATGAACTGGAGGCACAGATGGCCCATCTGGTGGACAGCTACCAATGCGAATGGAAGGCAACCCTGGAAGATCCGGAGAAGCTCAAGCGCTTTAGCCATTTCATCAACAGCGAACAGGCCGATGATGGCGTCCGATTCGTGCCGGAGCGGGGCCAGATCCGCCCTGCCCGACCGGATGAGCTGGCGATCCCGGTGATGGAGGTGAACTCATGAATGCCCAATGGCAAGATGTCTGCCCGCTGACCGATATCCCGCCCAACAGCGGCGTCTGCGCCCTGCTAGCCCAGCGTCAGGTCGCCCTGTTCCGAACCCTGGATGACCAGCTGTTCGCCATCGACAACCGTGACCCCATCGGCGGTGCCAATGTGCTCAGCCGTGGGTTGCTGGCCCAGATCGGTGAGCAGCTCACTGTGGCCTCGCCGCTGTACAAGCACCACTTCTGCCTCACCACCGGCCAATGCCTGCAGGACGACGCGGTGCAATTGACCGTCTATCCCGTGCGTTGCCAGGGTGAACAGGTGCAGCTGGCCCTGCCCGGCGGTTGAGCGAGGAGGATCGGTAACGGCCAACACTTCTGGGTCGACCTAAATTCCTAACACTGGGAGTAAGCTGGCGCAGACCCTGCGCCAGCTGCTTCCGCTAGCTCCCCCCTTACCAACCCCATAGTATCTCACCCTGGCCGTCACTTGCCCCTAGGCCGTTTATTTTGTCCCATCCGGCAGAGGTGCTAACATATCGCGCCTCGAATTTGCGCCTGCCTACTGCATTGGCGCCGACCCTTAACTCTCGCCGCCTACACTGTGCTGGCAACTAACTGTTTTCAGGGATCCCATCCATGGCTCGTCGTGGCAATCTGTTTATCCTTGCGGCCCCCAGCGGCGCCGGTAAGTCATCGCTGATCAGCGCACTGCTGAAAGACCAACCCGCCAACATGCAGGTCTCGGTCTCCCACACCACCCGGGCAATGCGCCCCGGTGAGGAAAACGGCGTGCACTACCACTTCGTAGATAAAGCCCAGTTCGAAGCCCTGATCGCCGAAGATGCCTTCTTCGAGTACGCCGAGGTGTTCGGCAACTACTACGGCACCTCCCGCATCACCATCGAACAGACCCTGGATAAGGGCATCGACGTGTTCCTCGACATCGACTGGCAGGGCGCCCGTCAGGTCAAGGCGCTGATCCCCGACGCCGTTGGGGTTTACATCCTGCCGCCCTCCAAGGCAGAGCTGGAACGCCGCCTGCGTGGCCGCGGTCAGGACAGCGACGAAGTGATCGCCGGCCGCATGGCGGAAGCGATCAGCGAGATGTCTCATTACAACGAGTTTGACTACGTCATCGTTAACGAGGATTTCGACGCCGCCCTGGCGGATCTGGAAGGGATTGTGAAGAGCCAGCGCAACACACTGGCTAGGCAGGCAGAAGCTTACAGTGATATGCTAGAAGATCTGTTGGCACAATAGCTGACTTCATGTACACTTTTGCGTCATTTTTTCCAATCGTTCACGACACAGGAGTTTCTCGTAAATGGCACGAGTTACTGTAGAAGACGCCGTAGATAAAATCGGCAACCGTTTCGATCTGATCCTGGTTGCAGCTCGCCGCGCACGCCAGCTGTCCGTACAGGGCAAAGAAGCTCTGGTGGAAGAGGAGAACGATAAGTCCACCGTGATCGCCCTGCGCGAGATCGAGCAAGGCCTGATCAACTCCAACACCCTGGATGAGCAGGAGCGCCAGGCAGAGCGCGAAAAGGAAGCGGCCGAACTGGCTGCCGTTGCGGCCATCGCCGAAGGTCGCACCCTGTAATACCCGTTGCATTGGAACCTTGTTTAATCGCAATCTCTAATGCACTAGGTATTCCCCTCGGAGGTCGCCGTTGTACCTGTTTGAAAGCCTGAAGGAACTGGCATCCAGTTATCTCGAACCCGAGCAGGTAGAGCTACTCACCCAGGCGTACATTACTGCCCGGGATGCCCATGAAGGGCAGATGCGCTCCAGCGGCGACCCCTATATCACCCATCCCATTGCCGTCGCCCGTATCCTGGGCGAGATGCGCCTCGATCACGAGACGCTGATGGCAGCCCTGCTGCACGATGTGATTGAAGACACTGAGCTGACCTTTGAGGATCTGGCTCAGCAGTTTGGTCATGCAGTGGCAGAGCTGGTGGAGGGGGTGTCTAAGCTCGACAAGCTGAAATTCCGCGATCGCGAGGAAGCGCAGGCGGAGAACTTCCGCAAGATGGTGATGGCCATGGTGCAGGACATTCGCGTGATCCTCATCAAGCTGGCCGACCGCACCCACAACATGCGCACCCTGGGTTCGCTGCGACCGGACAAGCGCCGCCGCATCGCCCGGGAAACCCTCGAGATCTATGCCCCGCTGGCCAACCGGCTGGGCATCCACAACATCAAGAATGAACTGGAAGAGCTGGGCTTCCAGGCGTTCTACCCGATGCGTTACCGGGTGCTCAAAGAGGTGGTTTCCGCCGCCCGTGGCAACCGCAAGGACATGATGAACAACATCGAGAAGGCGATTGTCGGCCGACTCGATGAACTGGGGATCCAGGCTCAACTGCTGAGCCGGGAGAAGAACCTCTACTCCATCTACAACAAGATGGTGAACAAAGAGCTCCAGTTTGAAGATGTCATGGACATCTACGCCTTCCGCATCACCGTCGATACCATCGATACCTGCTACCGGGTGCTGGGCGCCATGCACACCCTGTACAAGCCCCGTCCCGGCCGATTCAAAGACTACATCGCCATCCCCAAGGCCAACGGTTACCAGAGTCTGCACACCTCGCTGCTGGGCCCCCATGCCCTGCCGGTGGAGATCCAGATCCGGACCCACGACATGGATCAGATGGCGGACAAAGGGGTGGCGGCGCACTGGCTCTACAAGAGCGACGACGACAACGCCACCACCACCCAGATCCGGGCCCGCAAGTGGATGCAGTCGCTGCTGGAGCTGCAGCAAAGCGCCGGTAACTCGTTTGAGTTCATTGAGTCGGTCAAGAACGACATGTTCCCCGACGAGATCTACGTGTTCTCGCCCAAGGGCCGCATCATCGAACTGCCGGTGGACGCCACCGCGGTGGACTTCGCCTATGCAGTCCACACCGACGTGGGTAACCAGTGCGTCGGTGCCCGGGTCAACCGTCAGGCCTACCCGCTGAGCATGCCGCTCAAATCCGGTCAGACGGTGGAGATCATCACCGCCCCCGGCGCTCGCCCCAATGCCGCCTGGCTCAACTTCGTGGTGACCGGCAAGGCCCGGGCCAAGATCCGCCAGGTGCTGAAGAACGTCGAACAGGCCGAGTCCATCAGCCTGGGGCGTCGCCTGCTCAACCACGCCTTGGGCGAGCTGCGGCTGGACGACATCGACCCGTCAGTCGTCGCCAGCGTGGTGGAAGAATCCAATTACGACAACCTCGACGGCCTGCTGGCCGCCATTGGCCTGGGTGACGTGATGAGCCTGGTGGTGGCCCAGCGGATGCGCGGCGACACCGACGATGAGCTGGCCGAGGAAGGCAAGAAGAAGCTGCCGATCAAGGGCGCCGAGGGGATGCTGGTCTCCTTCGCCAAGTGCTGCCGCCCGATCCAGGGTGACGACGTGGTGGCCCACATCAGCCCCGGCAAGGGCCTGGTGGTGCACATCGACAGCTGCCGCAACATCAGCCGGGCGATGGAAACCGAGCCGGAAAAATTCATGCACGTCGAGTGGACCGACGACGTCGATTCCGAATACCTCACCGGCTTGCGGGTGGAGATCGTCAACCACCAGGGTGCCCTGGCCAAGCTGACCTCGCTGATCGCCGGGGCCGACGCCAACATCCAGAACCTGCATACCGATGACAAGGATGGTCGGGTCTACAGCATCAACATGACCCTGACCGTGAAGAACCGGGTGCACCTGGCCAATGTGATCCGCAAGATCCGGGTGCTGCCAGAAGTGATGAAAGCGTCGCGCGCGCGCAACTAACGCAAGCAAGGAGACCCCATGGCTGAGAAAACCATCATCGCCACCGACAAGGCCCCGGCCGCCATCGGTACCTACTCTCAAGCAGTCAAGGTGGACAACACCGTCTACCTGTCCGGCCAGATCCCGCTGGATCCCGCTACTATGGAGAAGGCAGGCGAAGATTTCGACAGCCAGGTGGTGCAGGTCTTTGAGAACCTCAAGGCCGTGTGCGAAGCCGCCGGTGGCAGCCTGCAGGACATCGTTAAGCTCAACATCTTCATGCTCGACCTGGCCAACTTCGCCAAGGTCAACGAGGTGATGGGCCAGTACTTCCAACAGCCCTATCCGGCCCGTGCCGCCATCGGCGTCAAGGAGCTGCCCAAAGGGGTACTGGTGGAGATGGACGGCGTCATGGTGCTGTAAGCGCGCCCTGTATCGTATTTTGTTTGGGGCCCTTCGGGGCCCCTTGTTGTTTTAGAGTGAAACCCTATGAGCCCGGAACGCCTAGCCCGAATCAACGCCATGCTGGATAACCGCCAGTCGGATCTGACCATCTGCCTGGAGCACATCCACAAGCCCCACAACCTGTCCGCGGTGATCCGCACCGCCGACGCGGTAGGGGTGCCCGAGGTGCACGCCATCTGGCTGGCCGAGAGTACTCGGGTCTCTAACCACAAGGCCTCCGGCTCGGGGCAGTGGGTGGATGTGCGCAGCCACGACAGCACCGCCGACGCCATCAACCATTTCCGCGGCCAGGGGATGCAGGTGCTGGTCACCAACCTGTCCGACACCGCAGTGGACTACCGCGAGATCGATTACACCCGCCCCACCGCCTTGATGATGGGCAACGAAAAAGACGGCATCAGCGATCAGGCCCTGGCTCTGGCGGACCAGGACATCATCGTCCCCATGGTGGGTATGGTGCAGTCTCTCAATGTCTCTGTCGCCGCTGCGCTGATCCTGTATGAAGCCCAGCGACAGCGTCAGGCCGCTGGCCTATACGGCGTGCGCACCCTGGATGAGGCGATCTGCCAGCGCCATCTGTTTGAGGGTGGGCACCCCATTTTTGCCCGGATCTGCCGTCAGAAAGGTCTGCCCTACCCGCGTATCGACGAACAGGGCCAGATCCAGGCGCCGGACGATTGGTGGCAGCGGGTGCAGATGAGCAAACACGCCTGGGAACACCTCGACGACTGAACCGCAGTTGTTATCCGACGCGGGATTTTCACAGCCTGTCTGCACGTTCGCCGCAAATTTCTACAGTTTTTGTTAAATAGCAGTTACTTTAGTGACTGGTATGACCGGTTTTTACTAACCGGCCGTCGCCATCGACGCCATACTAGGCGTCACAGAGCGCCCCATAAAGAGGGCCGCCGACAGGGGTGGGAATGCCCCAAGCGATAACAAGACTGGAGAGAATCATGACTGCCGAGCTGAAGACCCCGCTCGAGATGCTGGACCACTGGTGCCAGCATCAACCCGACCAGACCTACCTGCGCCAGCCCAAGGAGCGCCAGCTGCACGACTACAGCTGGTCGCAAACCCGAGAGCTGGTGTACCGCCTGGCCGGCGCCCTGCGCCAACTGGGCCTGCAGCGCGGTGACAAGATCGCCATCCTGTCGAAGAACTGCGCCGAATGGTTCATCACCGATCTGGCACTGCAGGCCGGTGGCTTTATCAGCATCCCGATCTACCCCACCGCCAACGCCGACACCATCCGCTACGTGCTGAACCACTCCGGCGCCAAGGCGATCTTCATCGGTAAGCTGGACGATCCCGCTTCCCAGGCCGACGGCATCAGCAACGAGCTGCTGCGCTTCGACATGTCCTACCCCAGCCTGCCGACCCAGTACGCCTGGCATCAGCTGCTGGAGATGGCGCCGCCGCTGGACGACGAACGTGCCGGCATCGACGAGGTGATGACCATCATCTACACCTCCGGCAGCACCGGTAACCCCAAGGGTGCCATCGAGACCTACCGCGCCTACAGCTGGGCCGGCGGTGCGGTTGCCGCCCACCTGGGTGCCAAGCCGGAAGACCGGGTGATCAGCTACCTGCCCCTGGCCCACATCACCGAGCGGGTCTACATAATGGGCTCCAGCTTCTACACCGGCATGACCGTCTACTTTGCCGAGTCCCTCGACACCTTCGTTGAGGATGTGAAGGTGGCCCAGCCGACCTTCTTCCTGTCGGTCCCCCGCCTCTGGACCCTGTTCCAGAAGAACATCATCGACAAGGTGGGCCGCAGCAAATTGGAGCTGCTGCTCAAGCTGCCGATCATCAATAAGCTGATTGCCAAGAAGATCCGTACCCAGCTGGGCCTCAACAGCGCCAAGGTGCTGGGCTGTGGCTCCGCCCCGGTCTCCCCCAGCCTGCTGGAGTGGTACCAGGGCATCGGCATGAACATTACCGAAGCCTGGGGCATGACCGAGAACGGGGCCTATGCCCTGCTCAACCTGCCGTTCCGTGCCGACAAGATCGGCACCGTGGGCGCCGCTGGCACCGACTGCGAGATCAAGATCGGCGACAACCAGGAGCTGCTGTTTAAGAGCCCGGGCCTGTTCAGCGGTTACTACCAGAACGACGACGCCACCGCCGAGGCCTTCACCGAGGACGGCTTCTTCCGTACCGGTGACCAGGCGGAGATAGACGCCGACGGCTACGCCACCATCATTGGCCGGGTGAAGGACAACTTTAAGTCCGCCAAGGGCAAGTACGTTGCCCCGGTGCCGATCGAGCGCAAACTGGCCCAGGACAGCCACATCGAGCTGGTCTGCGTGATCGGCTCCGGTGCCCCCTACCCGGTGGCACTGGTGCAGCTGTCTGAAGGTGCCTCTTTGATGCCCCAGGAGGAGGTGAAGTCCTCCCTGCTGGGTACCATCAAGCAGGTGAACGCCGGTCTGGAGAGCCACCATGTGCTCGGCGGTGCCCTGATCGTGGACGATCCCTGGACGGTGGAGAACGACGTGCTCACCCCGACCCTGAAGATCAAGCGCCACGTGCTGGAGCAGCGCTACAGCGACAAGATCAGCACCATGCGAGACAACGCCATCCTCTGGGAGGCCAGCGCATAAAGAGCTGATCCTAAAGCCGCGGGCTGCTATTATCTGGACAAACATACAGTAATCTGGATGCCGCCCGTGACTGCTACTGCACCCACCGCCCTCGACGCGCTGGCCGAACTGCCCATCACCACCCTCAAGGGGGTTGGTGACAAACTGGCAGAGAAGCTGGCGCGTCTTGGTATCTGCACGGTGCAGGACATGCTGTTCCATCTGCCGCTGCGCTACGAAGACCGTACCCGCATCTGGCCTATTGCCGGTCTTACCCCCGGGGTCCATGCCACCGTCGAGGGCGAGGTGCTCAGCGCCCACGTCAGCTACGGCCGCAAACGGATGCTGACGGTCAAGCTGGTGGATGACAGCGGCCCGATCACCCTGCGCTTCTTCAACTTCGCCATGGCGCAGAAGGAGAGCTTCCGCACCGGTGCCCAGGTCCGCGCCTTTGGCGAGATCCGCGCCGGCATGAAGGGCTTCGAGATCATCCATCCCGAGTACCATGTGCTGGGGGAGAACAGCCATCCGCTGCTGGAAGACAGCCTCACCCCCATCTATCCGGCCACCGAAGGTCTGAAGCAGGCCGGGCTGCGCAAGCTCAGTGAAGAGGCACTCACCCTGCTGCGTCGGCGGCCACTGCCCGAGCTGCTGCCAGAGGGGCTCTACCCGGAGCAGACCGCCCTGTCCGACGCCATCCACTTTGTTCACCGCCCCACCCCGGACGCCAGCCTGGCGCAACTGGAGGCGGGCGAGCATCCGGCCCAACAACGGCTGGTGATGGAGGAGTTGCTGGCCCAGAACCTGTCGATGTTGCAGATGCGTGCCAGTCTGGGCGGCCACCTGGCGCTGCCGCTGCCGCCGGACAACCCGTTGCTGGCCCCCTTCCTGGCCAACCTGCCCTTTTCCCCTACCAACGCCCAGCAACGGGTGGTGGCGGAGCTGCGTGCCGATATGGCCCGGGAAGAACCGATGATGCGCCTGGTACAGGGCGACGTCGGCTCGGGCAAGACCCTGGTGGCGGCCCTGGCGGCCCTCACCGCCATCGGTCAGGGCTACCAGGTGGCACTGATGGCCCCCACCGAGTTGCTGGCCGAACAGCACGCCCTGGCCTTTGCCAACTGGTTTGAGCCGCTGGGGATCTCGGTGGCCTGGCTGGGTGGCAAGCTCAAGGGCAAGGCGCGGGAAGCCGCCCTGGAGGCGATCGGCAGTGGCCAGGCCAAGATGGTGGTGGGCACCCACGCCATCTTCCAGTCCGCGGTGGAGTTTGACCACCTGGCCCTGGCCATCGTCGATGAACAGCACCGCTTCGGTGTGCACCAAAGGCTGGAGCTGCGGGAGAAGGGCCACAAGGATGGTCGCTATCCCCACCAGCTGATCATGACCGCCACCCCCATTCCCCGCACCCTGGCGATGACCGCCTACGCCGATCTGGATGTCTCCATCATCGACGAGCTGCCGCCGGGTCGGACCCCGGTCACCACGGTGGCCATCGGTGATACCCGCCGCGATGAGGTAATCGAGCGGGTACGCCAGGCCTGCGGTGCTGGTCGCCAGGCCTACTGGGTCTGCACCCTGATCGAAGAGTCCGAGGTACTGCAGTGCCAGGCCGCCGAGGACACCGCCACCGAGCTGGCCCAACAGCTGGCCGAGCTCAAGGTCGGTCTGGTGCACGGCCGGATGAAAGCGGATGAAAAACAGCAGGTCATGGAGGCCTTCAAGTCGGGTCAATTGAACTTACTGGTGGCCACCACGGTCATTGAAGTAGGGGTGGATGTGCCCAACGCCAGCTTGATGATCATCGAGAACCCGGAGCGACTGGGCCTGGCCCAGCTGCACCAGCTGCGCGGCCGCGTTGGCCGGGGGGCGGTCGCCAGCCACTGTGTGCTGCTCTATCACCCGCCACTGTCCAAGACCGCCCAGGCCCGATTGGGGGTGTTGCGGGAGAGCAACGATGGCTTCCTTATCGCCCAGCGTGACCTGGAGATCCGGGGGCCCGGCGAGGTGCTGGGGACCAAGCAGACCGGCCTGGCGGATCTGAAGATCGCCGATCTGGTGCGGGACGCGGCGCTGGTGCCCCAGGTCCAGCGCCTGGCCAGCCATCTGATGGCCCAGCACCCGGATAGGGTGCAGCCGATCATCGATCGCTGGCTGCAGGGGCGGGAGATCTACAGCCAAGCCTAAAGCCCTGTCCTTTGTGGCCCTGGCTGCTACACTGAGCCCCAAGGTGTATAGGCCTTTTGTTTATTTATATCAGGAAGATGGTAGCCAAAGATGTATCAAGACGATGAACAACAAAGCCGCTCCAATATAAACCAGTTCGCCCTGATCCTGGTGGTGCTGGTGATGCTCGCCTGTGTTGCGGGCTGGTACTTCTTTGTCCGCCAGGCCCCCACCGCCGAACCCGAACCGCTGCCACCGGTGGTGGTGCAGGAACCCACCCTGCCGGAGAAACCGCTGCCCACCGAACCGGTACCGGAGCCCGAGCCGGAACCCGAACCGGTGCCGGAACTGCCCGCCGAGCCTGAGCCGGAGCCGATCCCTCAGCCGGATCCGCTGCCCGCCCTGGACAACAGCGACGTCTTTGCCATGGAGCAGGTCACCACCGTTGCCGACGGCATGCAGATTGGCAACGCCATCAACGAAGACAGCCTGCTGCGCCGAATCACGGTGTTCGTGGATAACCTGGCCGGCGGTGAAGTACTGCGTCAGCAAGGCCCCTTCACCAGCATGACGGAGGACTTCAAGGCACTGGAGGTGAACAACAGCCTCTACCTGGACCCGGAAGGCTACCGCCGCTACGACCAGTACGCCGAATTCCTCTACCGGCTGGAAGAAGAGGTGCTGCGGGATGCCTACCTGCGCACCGAGCCGCTGCTGGACGAGGCCTACCAGGAGCTGGGCTACGGCCCGGGTCGCTTCCGCGGCACCCTGCTGGACGCCATCGAAGTGCTGCTGCGTGCGCCGGAGTACGAACAGCCGCTGGCGCTGGAGAGCCACTCGGTGAACTACCAGTTTGCCGATCCCGATGTGGAGAATCGCTCTGATGCGCAGAAGATGATGATCCGCATGGGGCCGGACAACGCCCGCAAGGTGAAATCCCTGCTGCGCCGCTTCAAGGCCGCCTTGAACGAGTAACGCTACACAACAAAAAGGCCAGCCCACCGGGCTGGCCTTTTTTGATCTCTCCTCAGCGTGCCGAGCGCTTTGCCATCACCACAAACTGGCCGACGAACTCGGCCCGTCCCGCCAGCGACACCGTCACCGTGACTCGGGCGTTGCGCCCCTCAGCCAGGGGCGTCAGATCCGGGTTGAGCGGCAAAGCGTGGCACTCCGGCAGGTCGTGCACCGGCCTGCGATAGCGGATGTTGCCCTCGGCCAGGACGATATCCCCCTCCAGCCCCGCCGCCTCCAGCGCCAGCCAGACCCGACCCCAACCAGTCAGGGCCGCATGACTGTAGATGCTGCCGGCGAACATGGTGTTGTGCAGGTTCTTGTTGGCGGCCTGGTCAGCACGGGTGGTGAACACTCCATCAACAAAGGACACCGCCTCGATGCCCATGAATCGGGACAGGGGAATGGTGTCATGCCACAGCCGGGTCAGGCGCTGCAGGGTTTCACGCATCGGGGATTCCTCAGACCTGAAGTGAGAAGGTCACCGGCCCATCGTTAACCAGGGAGACCTTCATGTCGGCACCGAATCGGCCGGTCTCTACCGTCATTCCCTGGCTGCGGCAGTACGCCACAAAGGCCTCGTATTGACGCTCCGCCTCGCTGGGCTGGGCAGCACTGGAGAAGCTGGGGCGCAGCCCCTTGCGGGTATCCGCCGCCAGGGTGAACTGGCTGACCACCAGCAGGCTGCCACCGGCCTGGGACACGTTCAGGTTCATCTTGTCGTCTTCATCGGCAAAGACGCGATACTTCATCACCTTGTCCGCCAGGCGCTGGAGCTTGTCCTGGTCATCCTCCCGCTCTACCCCGAGCAGCACCAGCAGGCCCCGCTGGATCTCACCCACGGTCTCGCCCTCAACCACCACGGCCGCCTCGCTGACCCGCTGAATCAATGCAATCATCACTTGCTCCCACAAAAAAAGTTCATCGCAGCTCTTCGGCTAAAAGCGCTATCAAGAGAATCCACACGACACCAAAACCTAACGAAAGAGCCCAATGAGCACTCCCCAATGTGGGGACCCACCGGTGCTTATACCGACTTTGAGGTGCCCGAGTAAAAGCGATGTCGGCAAGGTCGAGGGCCAGGATGGCCCGAGAGACCAGCGGAGACAAGGAAGTCGACTCTGGTCTGTGCCGCCTGCCGACATCGTTGGGACGAGGATTCAGCACCGATAGGAGGCGATCGGGGGTTCCAAGGGGGCGAGCAGCCCCTTTGGTTGGCCGCTCCTCTGCATCCATGCAGTCGCGGCATTGATGCATCCTGCATGGCACCAAGCCAACGCGACAGAGCTACAAAGCACTGTGCTGAAATTCTCCCTGATGGGAGCTAACCCGAAAAAAATAAACAAACAAAAAGACCGGGCCGATTTTCACCGGCCCGGTCGGGATAGGCAACCCCGGGTTGCCATCATGACTCAGCGCTACTGGGTCAGTGGCACCTCAACGGCCATTGGCTGCACCTGGGGGAACTGGGCCCGCAAAGCGCGGATCCCTTCATTGGTCCAATCCATGTAGGCGGTCAGCTCTTCGATACTGAGGGTGTCCACGAAGGTTGCGGCGCCACGGATCTCCAACGCCCGCCCCTCTTCACGCAGCACGAACTTGGCGAAGTCCATGCCCTGGTTGAGCTGGCCGACGATCAGCAGCAGTTCCGGGGACTGGGCCAGTTCAGGATGAAGCACGAAGTACTTTGAGACCACCAGGCGATCCAGCTTGTTTGACAGTTTGGGGTGGAGCATGAAGTCGCTGCCATCGTAGTGCACCAGCAGGGCTTCATCGCTGGCACGCTGCACCTTGTACTGCTTGGCAGTGAGTGCCTCTGCAATCATGTCGGTGGCTTCCGCCGCGCTCTTGCCCGCCAGATCCAATTGGTCACCGCCTCCGGACAGCGAGGCACATCCCGTCAAGCTGGCCAATAGCACCAGCGCCCCCAGTTTCAACAGCTTCATGATGACTCCTTTTCCAGGTGGAAGTAGTCCGGCAGGGTGGCGGTGATCGCCGCCCCTACCAGCACGATAAGCCAGGACAGGTAGACCCAGACAAACAGGATAGGAATGGTAGCCAGGGCCCCGTAGATCGCCTCGTAGGAGGGGAAATTGGTGACGTACCAGGCAAACCCCTTCTTGCTGGCCTCAAACAGTACCGAGGCGGCGAAAGCGCCGATCAGGGCATGGCTCAGACGCACCCGGGTGTTGGGCACCAGGGTGTAAAGCAGGGTGAAGGCGCAGATCGACAGCAGCATCGGCAGTCGAGCTATGAAAAAGGCGTAAAGGCCGGAGAATCCCGCCTCGGAGAACAGCTTCAACGACACCACGTAGGAGGTGACCGCAATACTGGCCCCCATCAGGATTGGCCCCAGGGTCAGGATCATCCAGTAGAGCGAGAAGGAGTAGACCCAACGGCGGTGGGTCTGGATGGCGAAGATCCGGTTGAGCGCTTTATCGATGTTGGAGATCAGCAGCAGGGCTACCACGGCCAGGGCCAGGACACCGACGGCAGTCATCTTGGAGGCGTTGCCGACAAACTGGGTCAGGTACTGCTGCACCGTGTCGCCGGCGGCCGGGACGAAGTTCTCGTAGACGAAACTTTCCAGCTTGGTGCGGGTATCGGCAAAGCCCGGGAAGGCGGAGAACACCGACAGCACCACCGCCATCATCGGTACCAGCGACAGCAGGGTCACGTAGGCCAGGTGCCCTGCGGTGATCTGCAGGCCAATCTCCTGGGTCCGACGCCAGAGAAACGGCAGGTATCCCACGCCGTGGTGCCAATCCCAATCTCTGATCTGTTCCAGCCACTGCTTCGCGGTCATCCTGCTCCCCGTTTTCGACTTACTGGCATCCCCACTTACATTAGGGCAACATTCTCAGAAAGGAAGCTAAAATACAAAAGCTTTGGGAATATCAGGGAGTATCTATGAGCGGACAGGGATCCACCGGAAACGTCATCGCGGCGATATGCAGTTTCTTCCTTCCCGGTTTGGGGCAATTGGTGCAGGGACGGATCCTGGCTGCCTTGCTGTTCTTCCTGTTCACCAGCGGCTTCTACGCCCTCGCCAGTACCCTGATCCTGCCCTTTATCATCGCCGTGCCGCTGCACATCTGGTGCATAATCGACGCCGCCCGCTATCGCGGCTAACCGGAGGTTTTATGCGAACTATCTTGCTCAGTGCCCTGCTCCTGCTCGCCGGCTGTCAGTCCGCTTACTACTCCGCCATGGAGCAGGTGGGCTACCACAAGCGGGAGATCCTGGTTGACCGGGTCGAAGACGCCCAGGAAAGCCAGGAGGACGCGCAGAAGCAGTTCAGCTCCGCGTTGGAGGAGATGAAGACCTTGGTGGACTTTGATGGCGGCGACCTGGAAGACGCCTATGACAAGGTGAAGAGCCAGTACGACGCCTCGGCCTCGGCGGCAGAGCAGGTCTCCAGCCGCATCAATGGCGTGGCTGACGTGGCCGATGCCATGTTCGAGGAGTGGCAGGGGGAGCTGGAGGAGTACCAGTCCGCCAGCCTGCGCCGGGAGAGCCAGACCCAGCTGCGGGAGACCCGCCAACGCTACGATGGCATGCTGCGGGCGATGCGCCAGGCGGAGAGCAAGATGGAGCCGGTACTGCGTCGACTCAAGGACAACGAGCTCTACCTCAAGCACAACCTCAATGCCCGGGCCATCGGCGCCGTCGGCAACGAGTTTGGCCAGTTGGAGGTCGAGATCCAGTCGGTTATCGATGAGATGAACCGGGCCATCGCCGAATCGGACCAGTTTATCCAAACCCTGCAATAACCCATTCGCCCGGGCCGGCAACGGCCCGGGCGACAAAATCACCGGCGAGCAATTCCTTTCCCACCCCTTATGCTTTACAGTGCCGCCGCACTTGCCAATCCGACGGGAAAGATGGGAACGCCATGACCGAAAAACGCCTCAACAAATTCATCAGTGAATCCGGCTTCTGCTCGCGCCGCGAAGCGGACAAGCTGATTGAGCAGAACCGGGTCACCATCAATGGTCAACGCCCGGAGCTGGGCACCAAGGTACAGCCCGGTGACAGTGTCGAGGTGGATGGCAAGCGGATCCGGGCCAGTGCAGCGGACAAGACCGACCGCATCTACATTGCTTACAACAAGCCCATCGGCATCACCTGCACCACCGAGCGTGATGTGGAAGGCAACATCATCGATGCCATCGGCCACAAGAAACGGATCTTCCCCATTGGTCGTCTCGATAAGCCCTCCGAGGGGCTGATCTTCCTTACCAGCGACGGCGACATCGTCAACAAGATCCTGCGGGCAGAAAACGCCCACGATAAGGAGTACGTGGTCACCGTCGACAAGCCGGTGTCCGAGCGCTTTATCGAGCGGATGAGCCGGGGCGTGCCGATCCTGGGGACGGTCACCAAGCCCTGCACCGTCAAGGTGGTGAGCAAGTTCGTGTTTAAGATCATCCTGACCCAGGGCCTGAATCGCCAGATCCGTCGGATGTGCGAGTTCCTGGGCTATGAGGTTACTGCGCTCAAGCGTACCCGCATCATGAACGTCTCGGTGGATGGCCTGCGTCCGGGCCAGTGGCGCGATCTCACCGCCGCCGAGATGGCCGAGCTCAATGCCGCGGTGGCCGGTTCCTCCAAGACCGCCGCGGAGGGCCATGTGCGTCCTGCCAAGCGGATTAAGCCGGGCAGTGAGCAACGTGATGGCCAGGCCAAGCCCCGCTCCGGCAATCCGCGCCGCCCCGGTGGCATGGGTGAGGGTCGTGGTGTACTGGATCGTCCCCAGGGCAAAAACCCGCAAGGCCAGAAGCCCCAAGGCAACAGCGGCAAGGCCAAGCGTCCGGCGGACAAGCCGACCAAGGCGGTGTATGTGAACCCCAATGCGCCCAGCTCTAAGAACAAGGGCCAGGATAAGCCGGCGAAGAAGAAAACCGGCGGCAACACCCTGACGCTGAAGCGCAAAGGCTAATTGCCCCCGCCTCGGTTTGCTCGGTCGCATCAGCATGACGATGCGACCGAGCCGGCACCACACGGCTCCCCCACTCCATTCCCCAAGCTCCCCCCTCTGCGCTGCCAACCTGACCATGCCCCTTTGAAAGCTCGCGCTTTATCGATACGCTGAGAGCGCTGCAACAGAGGATCATTGATGAACTTCAACCGCTATAAGATGGCGATCCCCGCCAGCATTGGCCGCATTAAGCTATCCAGGTACGAGTTTCTCGGCACTTGGCTGCCTATCTATGCTCTGCTGTGGTTCTGGCTGCAGTCCGGCGTCCTGGCGATAACCCATGGCTTTGTCAGCAGCTACGGAATATTCACCTTCATCAGCCTGCTTGGCTACTACCTGCTCTACTGGTGCTCCAACTATTGGCCTGTCACCCTCAAGATACTGCTGCCCTGGGCCATCCTTGCTGCCGTTGCCGGCCTGGCTGTTGGCATCGCTCTGCTCCTGCTTCCCGCCACGCTGGAATGTCTTCCAGAGAGCCACCAACAGTGCACCCCAGTTGCCGCTCTTGAGCCGGAGCAACACACACTGCTGCGCCAAGGCACCACCATCAGTTGGCTCGCCAGTTGGGGCTTGCATCTGAGCGTGGTGTTGATCGCCTGGCTGCATCACCGGGCCAACCAGCCGCTGCCGCGTTAAGGCAATAAAAAAGCCCCCGGCACTGGTGTGCCGGGGGCTTTTGTCGGTTAAGCGCGGCGCTTAGCCTTTCTTCTCGCGAGAAGCACGCTTACGGTCAGACTCGGTCAGGAACTTCTTACGGATACGGATGTTCTCCGGAGTCACTTCCACCAGCTCGTCGTCATCGATGAACTCCAGGGCTTGCTCCAGGGTCATCTTGATCGGCGGGGTCAGCACCTGGGCGTCATCGGTACCGGAGGCACGGACGTTGGTCAGCTGCTTGCCTTTCAGGGCGTTCACGGTCAGGTCGTTGTCGCGGCTGTGGATACCCACGATCATGCCTTCGTACACCTCGGTGCCGTGGCCAACCAACAGACGACCACGCTCCTGCAGGTTGAACAGGGCGTTGGTCAGGGCCTTACCGGTGGCGTTGGCGATCAGTACACCGTTGATACGCTGGCCGATCTCGCCGCCTTTGTGCGGACCGTACTCGTAGAAGGTGTGGTAGATCAGGCCAGAGCCGGAGGTCAGGGTCATGAACTCGGTCTGGAAGCCGATCAGGCCACGGGAGGGCATGATGAAGTCCATACGAATACGGCCTTTGCCGTCCGGCGCCATGTCGGTCAGTTCCGCTTTGCGCAGACCCATCTTCTCCATGATGGAGCCCTGATGCTCCTCTTCCACATCGATGGTCACGGTCTCGTAGGGCTCTTGCAGCTCACCGTCGACGGTGCGCATGATCACCTCAGGGCGGGATACCGCCAGCTCGAAGCCTTCACGACGCATGTTTTCGATCAGGATGCCCAGGTGCAGTTCACCACGACCAGAGACCTTGAACTGATCCGGGTTGTCGGTCTGCTCAACGCGCAGAGCCACGTTGTGAACCAGTTCCTTTTCCAGACGCTCCAGGATGTTACGTGAAGTCACGTACTTACCTTCCTGACCACAGAAAGGCGAGGTGTTCACCTGGAAGGTCATGGTTACGGTGGGCTCGTCTACGGACAGGGCCGGCAGGGCTTCAACCTCGTGCGGGCAGCACACGGTGTCGGAGATCTTCAGCTCACCCAGACCGGAGATAGCGATGATGTCACCGGCTTGCGCCTCTTCCACCTCGTGACGCTCCAGGCCCATGTAGCCCATCACTTTACCCACCTTGGCGTTGCGAACGTTGCCGTTGGAACACTCGATGGTCACCTGCTGGTTCACTTTCACCTTACCGCGGGAGATACGGCCAACACCGATCACGCCCACGTAGGAGTTGTAGTCCAACTGGGAGATCTGCATCTGGAACGGGCCTTCTGGATCCGCTGCAGGCGCTGCAACCTCATCAACAATGGTCTGGAACAGATCGGTCATGTCGTCCTTCTGGACGCCTTCCTCGTTGGAGGCCCAGCCGTTCAGCGCAGAGGCGTACACCACCTTGAAGTCCAGCTGCTCGTCGGTCGCACCCAGGTTGTCGAACAGGTCAAACACCTGATCCATCACCCAGTCAGGACGGGCACCGGGCTTGTCGATCTTGTTGATCACCACGATCGGCTTCAGACCCATGGCAAACGCCTTTTGGGTTACGAAGCGGGTCTGCGGCATCGGGCCTTCTTGCGCATCAACCAGCAGCAGCACGGAGTCCACCATGGACATCACACGCTCTACCTCACCACCGAAGTCGGCGTGCCCAGGGGTGTCCACGATGTTGATGCGGTAGTCGTTCCACTTGATGGCGGTGTTCTTCGCCAGGATGGTGATACCACGCTCTTTTTCGATGTCGTTGGAATCCATGACGCGCTCGTCCAGATCCACACGATCGTCAAAGGTGCCGGATTGACCCAGCAGTTTATCCACCAGGGTGGTCTTTCCGTGGTCAACGTGGGCGATGATCGCCACGTTACGCAAGTTCTCGATACTCAAAGTATTTCTCTCCAGGCAAAGGGGAAATAGAAAAAAACCCGACCGTCATACGGTTCGGGCTCAAGGCCAGTCCCGGCGAGTTCGGCCGGCCCACCCCTTCGCGGGGTCAATTCTGGGCGGCAAGTGTACTGGAAACTGTCTAAAACCGCGACAACAAAGCATGGCCCATGGGTTATTAATTCTCCATGTGCGGTGCTACAGTGGCGTGACGGCGAAAAAAGGGAGCGCCGTCGGGCAAGTTCAGGGAAGCCAGGGTCGCGCCCACGCCCAGCGCACCAAATTGGTGCAGGCGCCATTTCGGGGCGCACCAACACAGTGCGACGCACGACCTCATCTTCCCCCCAAGATTTTCAAATCCTTTATTTTCAGCAACTTGAAAAAGTGGCACAGCCTTCGCTTAGGTGGTGCCATCTTGGTTCGCATACTCTATTTATGCCATTGGAGGCCATTAGGATGTCCATCGAAAACGTATTGAAAACCATCGAAGAGAACGAAGTGAAATTCGTCGACCTGCGCTTTACCGATACCAAGGGTAAAGAGCAGCACGTTTCCATCCCGGTTAGCCAAATCGACGCCGACTTCTTCGAAGAGGGCAAGATGTTCGATGGCTCCTCCATCCAAGGCTGGAAGGGCATCAACGAGTCCGACATGATCCTGATGCCGGACCCGTCCACCGCGGTACTGTGCCCCTTCACCGACGTTGAAACCCTGAACGTTCGCTGTGACATCATCGAGCCGGCCACCATGGAAGGCTACGATCGTGACCCGCGCTCCATCGCCAAGCGCGCCAAGGCCTACATGCAGTCCACCGGCATCGCCGACGACGCCTACTTCGGTCCTGAGCCGGAGTTCTTCCTGTTCGACGACGTACGCTACAAGACCGACATGTCCGGCTCCATGTACGCCATCGATTCCGAAGAGTCTGCCTGGAACTCTGACAAAGAGTACGAAGGCGGTAACAAAGGCCACCGTCCTGGTGTGAAAGGCGGCTACTTCCCGGTATCCCCGGTAGATTCCGCTCAGGACATCCGTAGCGCCATGTGTCTGGTGCTGGAAGAGATGGGTCAGGTTGTTGAAGCCCACCACCACGAGGTAGCCACCTCCGGTCAGAACGAGATCGCCACCCGCTTTAACAGCATCGTTGAAAAGGCCGATGAGCTGCAGGTACTGAAGTACGTAATCCACAATGTGGCCCACGCCTACGACAAGTCCGCCACCTTCATGCCCAAGCCGGTTGTGGGTGACAACGGTTCCGGCATGCACTGCCACCAGTCCCTGAGCAAAGACGGTGTGAACCTGTTTGCTGGCGACAAGTACGGCGGCCTGTCCGAGACCGCGCTGTACTACATCGGCGGTATCATCAAGCACGCCCGTGCCATCAACGCCTTCGCCAACGCCTCTACCAACTCCTACAAGCGTCTGGTCCCTGGCTTCGAAGCCCCGGTGATGCTGGCCTACTCCGCCCGTAACCGCTCTGCTTCCATCCGTATCCCGGTAGTACCGAGCCCGAAAGGTCGTCGTATCGAGGTGCGCTTCCCGGATCCGACCGCCAACCCCTACCTGGCCTTCGCTGCCATGCTGATGGCGGGCCTGGACGGCATCCAGAACAAGATCCACCCTGGCGATGCCATGGACAAGGACCTGTACGACCTGCCGGCAGAAGAAGCGGCTGAGATCCCGACCGTAGCAGCCAGCCTGACCGAGGCCCTGAACGCTCTGGACGCTGACCGTGAGTTCCTGACCATCGGTGGCGTGTTCTCCGACGACTTCATCAACTCCTACATCGAGCTGAAGCGCGGTGAAGTTGAGCGTCTGGACATGACCACTCACCCGGTTGAGTTCGAGATGTACTACAGCGTGTAATCACGCAACGACTACGTAAGGTAGAACCAGCCCTCTGTACCCTGAAAAACAATAATAGCTTCAGAGGCATGCTCAGAACCCACCCCCTCGGGGGTGGGTTTTTTTCTGGCCGCCAAACCACTACACTCGAAAGTGAGTGGATACTACGGAGCAAGCCCATGCGTTGGTCAGTACTTTTCCTGTTGATGATCACCCTGCCGCTGTCGGCCTCGGTCTATAAGTGGACCGACGAACACGGTCAGGTGCACTACTCGGACAAACCCCGGGAGGGCGCCGAGCAGGTAGAGGTGGACCCCAGCAAGATCAGTACGGTGGAGTTGCCCGCCCCACGCCCGGTGGTAGCCCAGGCCGAACCAGAGAGCACCCAGCCGGACTACCGCATTGCCCTGCTCGATCCCCAGGATGAAGCCACCATCCGCGACAACAACGGCCAGCTGGACCTGCAGATCCAGCTCGAGCCCGACCTGCAGGATGGCCACCGGGTGCAACTGTTACTGGATGGCGAGGTGGTACGCACCCTCGGTGGCGGTGGCTCCTACGCCCTGGATAACCTCACTCGGGGCGAACATCAGCTGCAGGCCCAGGTGATCGACAAAAACGGCAAAGTCCTTGCATCTACTGCCTCAAGGACCGTGTACCTGCACCGCCACTCGCGCCTGTTTACGCCGCCAGGGCCTACTCCAAAGCCATTGCCCAATGGAGCCCCCTGATCGTGCGATAAAGGCTATGCACCATTTTGGTGCAGTGCTATGGTGGTGCATCATCACGGAGCATTGTGGGAAGGATGCATCACTATGGTTCAGGCCAACGAACCCTCATTACTCGACCATCTCAATACCGCCGTACTGGTGTTGGACCCGCAGCAGCGGGTGACCTACTGCAACCTGGCAGCGGAGCAGCTGCTGGGGCTGAGCAGCCGTCGCATGATGGGCTGTGTCTTTGCCGAGCTCTACAGCCAGATCGCCACCGACCCTGCCACCCTGGCCCAGGCCCTCGACGGCCACAGCAACCAGGCGCTCCATGCCCTCTCCCTGGTGACCCTGGATAATCAGCACCACACCGTTGACCTGACCGTCACCCCGCTGGAACAGGGCCAACGCCTGCTGGAGGCGCGCACCGTCGATCAGCAACTGCGGATCAGCCAGGAGCTGCAGCAGTACGCCCAGCACCATGCCGCCCAACTGCTGGTGCGGGGCCTGGCCCATGAGATCAAGAATCCGCTCGGTGGCCTGCGCGGTGCCGCCCAACTGCTCAACATGGAGCTGGAGAGCCAGGAGCTGAAGGAGTTCACCGGCATCATCATCGAGCAGGCTGACCGGCTGCGAAACCTGGTAGACCGCCTGCTGGGGCCGCAGCATCCGGGCCAGTGGTCGCTCAATAACGTGCACCGCCTGCTGGAGCAAACCAGCACCCTGTGTGAGCTGGAATCCAATGGCCAGGTGGAGGTGGAGCGCGACTACGATCCCTCCATCCCGGACTTCCTGATGGACCACGAGCAGCTGCAACAGGCCCTGCTCAACATCATGCGCAACGCCCTGCAGGCGATGAACAACCGCGGCAAGCTGGTGCTGCGCACCCGCAGCCAGGGCGCCACCACCATCGCCGGAGTGCGCCACCGCCAGGTGGTGGCCATCAGCATCATCGACAACGGTCCGGGGATCCCCGGCGATGTGCGCGACACCCTGTTCTACCCCATGGTCACCAGCAAAGCCGAGGGCAGCGGCCTGGGGCTCTCCATCGCCCAAAACATCGTTAGCCAACACCAAGGGCGGATCGATCTGGAGAGCTGGCCCGGGCACACCGAATTCACTCTGCTACTGCCACTGATTTTTCGTAAGGAGGCGCCGTGAGCGAACAAGTTTGGATCCTGGATGACGACAGCTCCATCCGCTGGGTACTGGAGCGTGCCCTCAAGCGCGCCGAGATCAGCTGCGCCAGCTTTGCCAATGCCGAATCCCTCTGGCAGGCTTTGGGCACCAGCCAGCCTGGAGTGATCCTGTCCGACATCCGCATGCCCGGCACCGATGGCCTGACGCTGCTGCAGCGGGTCAAGGCGGAGTTCCCGGATCTGCCGGTGCTGATCATGACCGCTCACTCGGATCTCGACAGCGCCGTCGGGGCCTACCAGTCCGGCGCCTTCGAGTACCTGCCCAAGCCGTTCGACATTGAGGATGCCCTCTCCCTGGTGCGCCGTGCCCTGGAGCACGCCCAAAGCCGGGTGCGCAAGGCCAAGGCCAGCACCGAGGCGATGCCGGAGATCATCGGCGAAGCCCCGGCGATGCAGGAGGTGTTTCGCGCCATCGGCCGCCTGGCCCGCTCCTCCATCAGCGTGCTGATCAACGGCCAGTCCGGTACCGGTAAAGAGCTGGTGGCCAGCGCGCTGCACAAGCACAGCCCCCGGGCCGAACACCCCTTTGTGGCGCTGAACATGGCGGCTATCCCCAAGGATTTGATTGAGTCCGAGCTGTTTGGCCATGAGAAAGGCGCCTTTACCGGCGCCGGCGGCCAGCGCATCGGCCGCTTCGAGCAGGCCAACGGCGGCACTTTGTTCCTGGATGAGATCGGTGACATGCCGCTGGACGTACAGACCCGGCTGCTGCGGGTCCTGGCGGACGGCCAGTTCTACCGCATCGGCGGCCACAGCCCGGTGCAGGTGGATGTGCGCATCGTTGCTGCTACCCACCAGAACCTGGAGCAGCGGGTGGCCGAGGGTCAATTCCGGGAGGACCTGTTCCACCGCCTCAACGTTATCCGCATCCAGCTGCCGGCCCTGAAGGAGCGCAGCGAGGACATCCCCGCGCTAACCCGCCACTTCCTGGCCCGGGCCGCCAAGGAGCTGGGGGGCGATCCCAAACGGCTCAGCAGCGAAGCAGAAAAGCGCCTGAGCCAGTTCAGTTGGCCCGGCAACGTACGCCAGCTGGAGAACGCCTGCCGCTGGATGACGGTGATGGCTTCAGGCCAGGAGATCCTGGTGGATGATCTGCCGCCGGAGCTGACCAGCACGGTACAGCCCGGCAGCGTCGGCGAGCTGGATGATTGGACCGCGCAGCTGGCCAGCTGGGTCGAACAGGCCCTGGCCAATGGTGAAGCCAACCTGCTCAGCCAGGCTCAACCGGCGTTTGAGCGCACCCTGCTGCAGGTGGCACTGCGCCACAGCCAGGGCCATAAGCAGGATGCCGCCCGGCTGTTGGGCTGGGGCCGTAACACCCTGACCCGCAAGCTCAAGGAGCTGGATATGGAGAGCTGAGCCGGCAGTGGATAACCATCGACTCTGTCAACACCATAACGGTGCCCCATTTGGGGCACCGTTTTTCGTTTATCTGCCACTGTCAAAGCGGCAGATCGCCATGGTCTAACATTGACTTAGGCCAGCGGCGCTTGGCCCCGGATAGCCAATAGAAAGGCATGACCTACCAAAGAATTTCAGGTAAAACAGTGTAAATGGCGCTTGGGTGACTTTTAAGCATCAGTTAGGCTTGGCCCCGAATTGATTGAAGAGATGAATGTCATGAGTCGGATTTTGCTGGTTGAGGACGATCACGACCTGTGCGAGCTGCTCGGACAGCTGCTGGAGCTGGAGGGCTTCAACCCCACCATCTGCCAGGACGGCCCCTCCGGGCTGGCCGCGGCCCAGACCGGCGAGCACGACCTGGTGCTGCTGGACGTGATGCTGCCGGGCATGAATGGCTTTGACGTGCTGCGCCAGCTACGCCAATCCAGCGATGTGCCGGTGCTGATGCTGACCGCCAAAGGCGATGACATTGACCGCGTGGTCGGGCTGGAGATCGGCGCCGACGACTACCTGCCCAAGCCCTTCAACGACCGCGAGTTGATCGCCCGGATCCGCGCTATCTTGCGCCGCACCGGTGAGCGCAATCGAGACGGCGCCAAGGGCGAAACCGACACCCTGGAGCAGGGCGATCTCACCCTCTATCCCCGTCGCCAGGAAGCCTGGGCCAATGGCGAACAGCTGGTCCTGACTGCCACCGAATTCAATCTGCTGCTGGAGCTGGTGCGCCACAGCGGTGAAGTGGCCAGCAAGGAGATGCTGTCCGAGGAGGTGCTCGGCAAGAAGCTGATGCCCTTCGATCGCAGCCTCGACATGCACCTCTCCAACCTCCGCCGCAAACTGCCAGAGCGCAAGGATGGCCGCCCCCGGGTGAAAACCGTACGGGGTAAAGGCTACATCTGGCTCGATTGATGCAACTGCCCAATCACCTTTTCTTCAAACTGCTCCTGGCATTCTGGCTGACCACCTCACTGATCCTGGTGTTGGTGATCGGCCTGCCCTACCTGCAGGAACAGCTTGAGCGGGAGCCGATCCAGCCCTATCAGGCCCAGGCCCTGGAGCGCATCGCCACCGACATGGAGATCGCCGACGGCCGTGCCCTCAACAGCATCGGTCAGTTGCTGCGCCAACAGTTGACCCGGCAGGACCGGGAGCAACGGATCCAATACTTCGTGCTGGACGCCAATGGCCAGCCGGTCAGCACCGCGCCGCGCAACGTCCCCAAAGAGGTGCGCCACTTCCTGCTGGCCGAAGAGAGCTACCGCAGCGCCATGAGCTGGCGCTTCCCCAATGCCGTGGTGTTTGGCCCCCAGATCGTCTATCTCAAGGACAGCGAGTACTACCTGATTGGCCTGCAGGAAGCGGTCAACACCCGCCCTATGCTGTTCTACCTGATGGAGCACCCGGGCAGTTTCCTGCTGGTCTCCATCGCCTTCTCCGGTGTGGTGTTTGGCTTTATGTCCTGGCACCTGGGCAAGCCGCTGCGCCAGCTGCGCCAGACCGCCAATGCACTCTCCATGGGGGACCTGGATGCCCGTGTCGCCCCCGCCACCCTGAAACGGCGGGATGAACTGGGCCACTTGGGTGCCAGCTTCAACCACATGGCCGACTCGGTCAGCACCATGCTCAAGGGCCAGCAGCGGTTGCTCTCCGACATCAGTCATGAGCTGCGTACGCCGCTGACCCGGATGCAGCTGGCGATGGCCCTGACCCGCAAGAAGCAGGGCGACACCCCGGAGCTGCAACGCATCGCCCGGGAAGCGGGCAACCTGGAAGACATGATCCGCGAGCTGCTGGCGCTGTCCCGGCTCAACATGCAGATCACCGAACAAAAAACCGAGCTGGACCTGGTCCAGACCCTGACCCCCATCCTCGACGATGCCCGCTTCGAGGCGGAGCAGATGGGCAAGCTGCTCACCGTCGAGCTGCCGGACTCGGTGCGCTATTACGGCCTGGATACCCTGCTGCAACGGGCGGTGGAAAATCCCCTGCGCAACGCATTGCGCTACGCCGAAAGCCGGGTGGTGGTCAGCATGAAGGTTGAGGAAGAAGAGATCGTCATCGATATCCAGGACGATGGGCCTGGGGTGCCGGAATCAGATCTGGCCACCATCTTTAAGCCCTTCTACCGGGTCGATGAAGCCCGCCATCGCGACAGTGGCGGCTGGGGCTTAGGGCTGGCCATCGCCCAGGCGGCGATCGAGGCCCACCAGGGGCGGATCGACGCCCAGAACCGTCCGCCCAATGGGCTCTGCGTCAGCTTTTATTTGCCGGCCTACGGTAATGGACACAGCTAAGCACTATTCGACCAGCATCCATCCGCTATGGCGGTTTGAACCAACAGGTTTTGACTCAGTCACGCGAATCCACCGCGCTTAGCCACCGAGCTAGCCCACCACCAGGGGTAGCTTCGGGTTTGCCCCCCATTCGGCCCAGGAGCCGTCGTACACCCGCACCTTGCTCTGTTGCGCCAGCGTCGCCGCTAGGGCCAGCACGCAAGCGGTGACGCCGGAGCCGCAGCTGAACACCCACTCGGTCTGGGCCGGGCCCAGCGCAGCAAAACATTCTCGCAGCTCGGCTTGGTTGCGCAGATGGCCGCCCTCCAGCACCCGGTCATAGGGCAGATTCAGCGCACCGGGCATCCGTCCGCGCCGTACCCCGGGCCGGGGCTCCGGCGCCTGTCCCAGGAACCGGGCCGGGCTGCGGGCATCCACCACACGGTGTCCCGGTTGGGTTAATGAGGCCACCACCTGGCGCTGATCGGCGTACCAGGCCTCGACCCGATGAGCCAGGTAGCGGCCAGGCTGGGGAGCCGAGACCGGACCGGACTCCAACTCACCACCTGCGGCGCGCCAGGCAGGCAAGCCACCGTCCAGCACCGCGACCCCATTGTGTCCCATCGCCTTGAACATCCACCAGGCCCGTGGCGAGGAGAAGATGCCACTGCCATCGTAGACCACCACCGCGTCATCGTTGCTGATCCCCAGTCGCGCCACCTCAGCGGCAAACTGCGCCGGCTCCGGCAGCATGTGAGGCAAGGGCCCCGGCGCCGCCAGGCGCTGGTCAAAATCGAAATAGCGTGCCCCTGGCAATCGTGCCGCACGCCACTCAGCCACTGGATCCCGATCGCTGCCAGGCAGGTACCAGCTGGCATCCAGCAGCTTCAAACCGGGGTGATGCAGGTGTTGTTGCAGCCAGTCGGCACTGACCAGATCAGGCAGATGGAACGCGTCGGTCACTGGAACTCCTTGTGAGTTGGGGATAGTTTTAGCCTAATCGATTTACCGCTTCTATGCTTGCGATCCCCTCGCCGGAAAGGTACAACGAGCGGCGAAACCGACGCTGGAACTCAACCATGTTTGAAATCGCCCTGTACGAACCTGAAATCGCCCCCAATACCGGTGCCATCATCCGGCTTTGCGCCAACAACGGCTGCCGGCTGCACCTGATTGAGCCTATGGGGTTCGATATGGAGGAGAAGAAGCTGCGCCGCGCCGGTCTGGACTACGCGGAGCTGACCAACGTCACCCGCTACCCCGATTACCCCAGCTTCCTGGCGGCAATGGCGGGCCGTCGTGTCTTCGCCCTCACCACCAAGGGCTCGCGGCCCCATACCGAGCCCAGCTACCAGCAGGGCGATGTGCTGCTGTTTGGCCCGGAGAGCCGCGGATTGCCGGAGGCGGTTCGTGAGGCGATCCCCACCGAGCAGCGGGTCCGCATCCCGATGAAAGCCGGCGCCCGTAGCCTCAACCTGGCCAACGCCGTCTCCATCGTCAGCTACGAGGCCTGGCGCCAGCTGGACTTTGACGGTGCCCTTTAGGCGCCCAGCCCTGATACAATCATTGAGATATTCGAAAAGGTAAGTGCACCATGTCTCTGCAAGATCAATTGATGAAGGCTGGCCTGGTCAGCAAGCACGACGCGAAGAAGGCCAACAAGGCCAAGCATCGCGCCCTCAAGTCCGGTAAGAAGGTGATCAACGAAGCCAAGGCTGACGCCGCTCAGAAGCGGGTTGATCAGGCTGAGCGCGATCGTCAGCTCAATGCTGAGCGCAAGGCTGAGGCGGATAAGAAGGCGGTCCAGGCGCAGATCCGCCAGCTGATCACCGTCAACGCCCAGTCCCGGGACAAGGGCGAGCTGGCCTACAACTTTTCCGACAATGGTCGCATCACCAAGATCTTCGTCACCCCGGCGCTGCAGCAAGGCCTGGTCAATGGCCAGTTGGCCATCGCCACCCTGGATGACAAATACCACCTGATCGCCACTGCCGTAGCGGAGAAGGTGGCCCAGCGGGACGCCAGCGCCATCGTGCTGCTCAACGACAAGGCCAAGGACGCGGTGGACGAGGACGACCCCTACGCCGATTACCAGATCCCCGATGATCTGATGTGGTAAACGCAACGCGCCGCCCAATGGGCGGCGCGCTGGTTTCTGGCGTTGGCTATCACGCGGTGACTAGGGCGTCACCTCCGCCACCGCCTCCACAAAGATCTCAAGGTACTCGTCGTTGAACGGCGACTTGTGGGAGGTGGTGATAAAGCGCAGCTCCCCCTTCTCTTCGATTCGTACCGAGACGGCATAGGTGCGGCCGGATTCGATCAGGTCATGATCGAAGCTCAGCTCGAAGGGGAACGGCGGCGCGCCCTGCACCTCGAAAGCCTGACTGGCCAGCACCTGGGCCGGCACATCCTGTTTGGAGACATCCGCCAGGATCACCTTCATCACGGTGCCGGGTGCCAACAGGATCCGCTCCCGATAGAACACCTCACCATCGAGGGTGCTGGAGTCCACAAACTCGTCACTGGTGTTCTTGGCCTGATACACCTGCACCTGCGGGCCACCGCAGCCAGCCAACAGTGCCGCCAGCAACAGTGCCATCCCAAACCTGATCATCGTCCTCTCCTTTGTCCAAAATCCCATACCCTGCCTTCTTAGCATAGTGCCACAACACCAAGGCGTTAACGCCATCCTTTCGAATTGACTCAACCAGCACTGAATGCCGCTCAAACAAAGCCATTGCTCCAGGCTGTGCGAATCCCTAGATTAGATACCGCAGTGACTGCAATGGAATCGCAATCAGGAAAATGTTGATATGAAAACAAGGATGTTACTGGCAACCATACTGGGCCTGGCAGGATGCGGCGGCTCAGGTTCCGACAACGAAACCCCCACACCAACCCCCACACCCGAGCCGCCACCACCACCGACCATCACCTGGACTGTCCAGGGACAGGTAGATCAGCTCAGCGGTGGCACCATCGATCTGCTGCTGCTCACCGGCGCAGGGGAAGACACCCGCATGACCGGCTTCAGCTCAACCATCGACGAAGAGGGTCAATTCGAGGTCGCCATTGAGGAATTTCAAGAGGGCGATCTGGATCCCCAATCCTGGGTCGTGCTGCGCGCCCAAGGAGAGGGAGATCAAGCCCACATCGCCTGGGCCAGCCACATCGCCACGCTGCAGGAAGCGATGGAGAACTCCGGCGAGGATCTGATCCTTAACCACGACGAACAAGCCCGGGTTCACCTGACGCCACTGACTACGGCGCACTATCTGATGACCGGTCGGTTCCAGCAGGAACTGAACTCAGTCGAGCAACTGGATCAACTGGCCACCCATACCGATCCGGAACAGGCAGTGACCCTTGCCGCCTACCTGGACCTTACCGCCCAGCAGCAACTGCTGCCGATGGACGAAGGCCAAACCCTGCTGACCCTGTTTGACCTGACCATGCCCTACCACAGTGCCCAGGCACAGCTCGAGGCGATGGACGGATACGGCACCGAGCAGTGGCAGGAGCAGGTTGTTCCGCTCATCACTCAAAGCATCGAGGCCCAGCTGGAGCGCCACGGCATGCCGCTGGCCATCACCCCCGACGCACCGCAACTGTTCAGTCCGGCTTCGCAATACGGCTGGCTGGCCGAGCAGGCCACCGTGCTGCAGCTCGACGAGGAGGGCAACGGCAGCCTCGACGAGACCAACACCTCCAAGCACCTGTTCCCCACCACGGTCAGCATGATGAGCAGCAGCGGCTCGACCCTGACCCTGGAAAACCAAAAAGAAGACTATTGGTCCGGGTTCATGTTGAGATACGCCCTTATCGATCAACGTTTTGGAGAAGACGTAGAAGCCGTCCTTTGGGAACACATCAACAACTCAGCCAGCGACCAGGTGGTGATACATTTTCGCCCCCTGAGCGAATCCTTCAGCCGCCTGGACCTTGCTCCTTGGGTGGTACACCGCAGTCTCACCGAGCTCGAGGTGGAGCCGGCCCTCTACGATCCACCGTTTGACTGGCAGGGGACCAATCCCGTTGCCCTGGAGGAGGAGATCTTCTACCGGGTGATTCTCTCGCCGCAGTCAGAGGTACCGTTCGAGGCAGTTGGCAACTGGGCCCTCAATCTGCCCATCGAAAACGAATTTGGCAATATATCCTGGTTCAGTCAGCGACTGGTCACCCTGACCGACGATGGCAACGTGCTGTTTGAGGATGGTACCCCCTACGGCAGCTACAGTGCCGCAGAGGGCGTACTGAGCGTGCAGTCACTGGATGGCTGGCAGCTGACCTACACCCCGCTGCAGGGGGAAGCGCCACTGCTGAACGCCCTGCAGCATGCCCAGCGGGACGAGGTGGAGCATCGCCTGGTCGCCCTGATGGCCCAGCAGGTCGAGACCGACACACCCTGGGGCGTGGAACTGGAGCAGGAGCTGCCCCTGGTGCTGGCCTCCTACCCCTTAGCCTGGATTGCCGACCGCTGGCAGGGTGAACTGCTGAATTTCGACTACCTCTGGACCTACCGCTTTTTGGCGGACGGCACCTTTCATTACATCAGTGATGACCAAATTGATGATCTAGACGTGTTCGTCTCGGGCCACGCTTCTAGCTCAAACATCTACTCCTGGTCGAGAGACGATAGCGGCAAGGTGCAGATCGAGCGACGTTGGGATTATGCCGAAGGGGTCGTATATGAGCGCCACTGGTGGCCATTGTCGGTCACTCCGGACGGCTACCAGGTGATCCTCGAATCGGAGACCGCCTACGAAGATCAAGACCGAGACGGCGTCGCAGACACAGCCGAGATCTACTTCGCACCGCGCATCAATTTCCTGCGACCGATGAACCTGAAGGATTACCCAGAGGCCTACCAGAACTCCCTAATCCAGGGCACCTTGCCGGTGCACTAAGATCATTGCCATCCAAAACGCCGGCCTTGTGCCGGCGTTTATTTGTTGATTGCTCAGCGCGCTTGGATACTAGAACGGCACCCCCATGGCGCGACAGAGAAAGCGCATAAAGGGGTCGGCACCGGTGAAGGCTTCTTCCATCAGGTCCAGCAGTGGATCCCCCAGCACCTGCTCATCACTGAGCGCCATCACTCCGATGAAATCCTTACGCTTAAGATCCTCCAGCATCGGGTTGTCCTTGTCGTAACCCTTAGGGGGGCGGATCAGGCTGTCGCCCTGCAGCTCAAAACGGGTAATGAACTCACCGTCATCCCGGGCCGCCAGCCAGGGGATGGGGCTGGTGTCGATCGCCTCGCGGATCGCCGCCAACGCCTTGGGCTCCGGCCGCCAGGTGCCGACGCCCAGGAAAGACTGGCCCGGCTGAACATGCAGGTAATAGCCGGGAGCGTGCACATCCTTGCCCAGATCGTGGCGAAACTGGATGCCCACATTGAGCTTGATGGGGGCCTTGTCCTTGCTGAAGCGGGTGTCCCGGTAGGGGCGCATCAGCGAGCCGCCCACCTTCTTGGGGATGGCGCGAAAGCGCGGAGCAAACTGTTCCAGCCTTGGCGCAAAGCTGGCGATCAGATCCAGCGCCGGCCCGCGCACCAGGGCCTCGTAATCCGCCTTGTGCTGGTTGAACCACTCCCTTTCGTTATGGCTGGCCAGGGTTTGCAGAAAGCCCAGGCTGGCGGACGAGAAATAGGGGCCCTCGGTCATCGCGCTTTCCTCCCAAATTTTGTCGTGGGGTCTATTCTGGATCTTCACCACATTACACGTGGGACCGAAACGAATCGAACCTGAAACTGATCCCGGTCAACTCTTGTCCTACGCCGCGCTCCTATAGTCGAAAGGGACGGGAATCAGGACCAAGGAGGCGCGTATGCCCGCTCAACACACCGAACAGATTAGGAATATCGCCCTGCTGGGACACACCGGCAGTGGCAAATCCAGTCTAATCGAAGCCCTACTCTTCCGTGCGGAGGCAATCCATCACCGTGGCAGGGTCGACGACGGCACCAACCATGCCGACTTCACCGCCCAAGAGATCCAGCATCACCATAGCCTAGAAGCATCCTTCCTCTCACTCGACCACCAGAATCACCACATCAACCTTATCGACACCCCCGGACTGCCCGACTTCTTTGGCCGCGCCCAGATGGTGCTGCCGGCAGTGGAGAGTGTGTTGCTGGTAATCAACGCCGGTCGAGGCATCGAACCCATTACCCAACGCGCCTTCGAAGACGCCCGTCGCAACGGCAAGTCGATCCTTATTGTGATCAACCACATCGACGGCAACGAAGCGCAGCTGGCCGGGGTGCTGGACCAGATCCAGGTGCAGTTCGGACACGGCTGCCTGCCGCTGAACCTGCCCGCCGAAGATGGCAAATCCGTGGTGGATTGCTACTTCGAGCCGGACGACAACGCCGCCACCCTGTTTGGTGATGTAAAGAGCAGCCACGACGAGCTGATCGACACCGTGGTCGAGCAGGACGAAGCCCTGATGGAACTCTACCTGGAGCAGGACGAGTCAGTCGAGCCGGCCCAGTTGCATGCGCCGCTTGAGCAGGCCCTGCGCCAAGGTGAACTGGTACCGGTCTGCTTTGCCAGCGCCGAGGGCGACATCGGCATCGGCCACCTGCTCAAGGTGCTGGCCGAGGTGATGCCCAACCCGATGGAAGCCAACCCGCCGCAGTTCATCAATGGTTGGGGCGACGACGCCCAACCGGTGGAGATCAGCGCCGAGGCCGATGCCCATCTTCTGGCCCACGTGTTCCGCATCGCCATCGATCCCTTCCTGGGTCGACTGGGGGTATTCCGCATCCACCAGGGGCGGATGTTCACCGGTCAGAAGATCTTCGTTGGCACCGAGCGCAAGCCCATCAAGGTGACCCACCTGGTGAAGCTGCAGGGTAAGAAGCAGGTTGAGGTGCCCGAGGCACTGCCCGGCGACATCGTCGCCCTGGCCAAGATCGATGGCCTGGAAGTGGGGGCCATCCTGCACGACAACCATGAGGAGGATAACTTCCACATGGTGGAGACCACCCTGCCCCAGCCGCTGTTCGGCCTGGCCGTGCGTCCCAAGAAGCGCGGCGACGAACAGAAGCTGGCCGAGGTGCTGCACAAACTGGTGAGCGAGGATCCCAGCCTCAACATCCACCATGCCGCCGAAGAGAACCAGACGGTGCTGCAGGGGCTGGGGGATCTGCACGTCCAGATCGCCCTGGAGAAGGCCGAGAAGGTGTTCAACCTGGATATGGATACCGAGAAGCCCGCGGTGGCCTACCGGGAAACCATCTGCCAGGCCAGCGAAGCCCGCTACCGCCACAAGAAACAGACCGGCGGTGCCGGCCAGTTTGGCGAGGTGGAGCTGCGCATCGAGCCGATGCCTCGGGGCGCGGGCTTTGAGTTCGCCTCCAAGGTTGTGGGGGGTGCCATCCCCAGTCAGTTTATCCCCGCCGTGGAAAAGGGCGTGCTGGAGGCCATGAATGAAGGAGTGATCGGTGGTTTCCCCATGCAGGACATCCGGGTCACGGTGCTGGATGGCAAACATCACCCGGTAGACTCCAAGGAGATCGCCTTCCATATGGCCGGTAAGAAGGCCTTCCTGGAAGCGGTGCACCAGGCTCATCCGGTGATCCTTGAGCCCATCGTCGACATGCATGTGCAGGTGTCGCAGGACAAGGTGGGTGACATCACCGGCGACCTGAGTGCTCACCGGGCCATGGTGTGCGGCACCCAGGCGTTGGCCAACCAGCAGGTGGACATCAATGCCGAGGCGCCCCTGGCGGCCCTGGATGATTACGCCACCCGCCTTAAGGCGATGACCGGCGGTGAAGGACAGATGAGCATGGCCTTTGCCCGCTACGACGTGGTGCCGGATAACGTCCAGCAGCAGTTAGCCAGGCACTGATCTCACTGGTGAAGAGACGGCGGCCCCAGGGCCGCCGCTTGTTTTCCCCTTCCCGGGCCACTACCCTTTGGCCACGCTTTTTCGCATGAGAATCAATATGAAACATTGGCTAATCATGGCCATGCTGGTTCTGCTCAGCCCGCTGAGCTGGGCCAACAGCGCCGATCTGTTCCAGATCAAAGGGGTTAAATTGGGCCAGATGAGCGACGACGAGGGCCTCACCGGGATCACCGTGCTGCGCTTCGACGCCGGCGCCACCGCCTCGGTGGACGTGCGCGGTGCTGCCCCCGGCACCCGGGAAACCGATCTGCTCAAGCCAGAGAACCTGGTGGATAAGGTCCACGCCATCGTGCTCACCGGTGGCAGCGCCTTCGGCCTGGACGCCATGAGTGGCGTCGCCCACCAGCTGGAGAAAGAGGGGATCGGCTTCGATACCGGCGTGGCTTTTGTGCCCATCGTCACCGGCGCGGTGCTGTTTGATCTTGGCCTGGGTGACGCCAAATCCCGCCCGGACTTCGCCATGGGCGCCGCCGCCACCCGCGCGGCCAACCGGGAGAGCGCCCAACAGGGCAACGTCGGTGCCGGCACCGGTGCCAGCGTCGGCAAGATCCGTGGCATGGCCCACGCCACCAAGGCTGGCCTGGGGATCGCCACCCTGGCACTGGACAACGGCCTGGTGGTCTCCGCTGTGGTGGCGGTCAATGCCTGGGGCGATGTCTACGACCGTCAGGGCCAGATCCTGGCAGGCACCCGCAATGACGAAGGCACCGGCTATGTCTCCGGCACCGAGCTGATCATCCAGGGTGCGGCCGAGCCCGGCTTTGTCGGGCGTAACACCACCATCGGCGCCATCATCACCAACGCCACCCTGACCAAGTCCGAGGCCCTCAAGGTGGCGCAGATGGCCCACGATGGATACGGTCGGGCAATCCGCCCGGTGCACACCTTGAACGACGGCGACGCCATCTTCGCTGCCGGTACCGGTGAGATCGGCCCGGTCAACGTCAACAGCCTGGGGGTGATCGCCGCCGAGGTGATGGAGCAGGCGATCCATAACGCCATCGAGCAGGCCGAAGGGGCCGGTGGCCTGCCCGCAGCCCGCGATCTGATCAAGGTGGAAACCCAGTAGCGGTTGCGACCGGCTCTGCGCTGTGGGAGCTTGGCACTAAGACACCGCATGGGAGCCATGGATGAAGGCCCTGTTAGTGATGGCGATGATCGCAGCCCTGCTGGGCTTGATGTTCGCCCCGATGAAGCCGCTTTGAATAGTCGTGCTGGCGCTGCTGTTGGCGCTGGCACACCGCTATCCCATTCAGTACGACAGCCGCGAGCAGGTGGCCGTTAAGGCCCGGCAACCGCTGCGCTGGTGGGCCAGCCCCCTGCCCTATCTGGCCCTCATCGCCCTGCTGCTGGGTGCGCTCTCGCCATAGCGCCAGCAATGTTCGAAAAAGGCACCCAATGGGTGCCTTTTTGGTTTTCTGAGCCTTAGCCCTTAACCCTTCTTCGCCATCATCGCCTTGAGATCGGCAAAGGGGTTGTGGGTGGCGGCGTCGCGCTTGAGATCCTCGCCGGCCTCCAGGGTGCTGCCATACTGGGCCGCCTGGGTGTACTTCTCATGCTCATTGTCATGACAGAACAGGCACAGCAGCTCCCAGTTGGAACCATCGCTGGGGTTGTTGGTGTGGTCATGATCGATGTGGTGCACCGTCAGCTCACGCAGGTTGGAGTATTGGAACTCCCGGGCACAGCGGCCGCACACCCAGGGAAACAGCTTCAACGCCTTGTCGCGGTAGCCCTGCTCCAGCGAGGCGTAATTCTTCGGGATGATGGCCATAGCGGTTCTCCAATAAGGACATTGCCGCCACTATACCAAAGTCATCGGCCTTAGCGAGGCTGGCGGCACGGTTAGGCCAGGGCGGCACCGAACAGGTGGGGATGGGCCGCCAGCAGCGTCAGGTACAGCCCCAGTGCCAGCATTGCCAGCCACAGCTCGTGGCGGCTGCCCAATCGTCCCCGCCGCAGCCGGGCCCGCACCCCGCGCCGATCCTGGCGCCAGATGCTGATCAGGCTGTACAGGGCGAAGCTGCCGAACAGCAGAAAGGCGTTCTCCTCGCCGTTGGCCAGCAGGTGGGCGCTGGCCCAACAGAGGATACCCAGGGATTGAGGGTGGGCGGTGCGGGCGGTGATCTTGCCCCCCAGCACCGACGCCAGGATCAGGTAGCAGGAGAGCAGCATCAGCAAGGGCGCGATATGGCGGGTCCACAAGGGTGGGTACCAGAGCAGCCCATCCGGCGCCTTGGGCATGGCCCAGATCATCAGGCCCAACCCCGCCACGCTGAGCAGGGAGAACAGCCCCTTGTAGGGCCCCTCACCGATGGCGGCTTTGAGCCGAACCATTGGCGGCGTTCCCACCAGCAGGTGGGGCACAAAAAACAGCAACAGTCCGAGGATCAGTGGCGTCATGGCGACACTCCTTTGCTTCCAGTGCTTTCCTGCAAACACCGCGCAGTGCCGCCCCCTGTGACTCAGCCTGCGTCGGCGCGAGACTTCCTGTTAGAACTTCTTCGGGGCAAAGCCGGTCATCTGCTCCAGACCCAGCTGACGGCCCAGCGCGGTCATCGGGTGCACCACCACCAGGCCACGGACCGACTTCTTCAGCTTGCCCAGATCAGCCTGTTCGGCCTTGGTCAGCACCCGCTTAAAAGGCAGCGAGGTGGTCTTCTTGCCTTCCTGGTCCAGGCGACGGTTCTGGGTGGTCTTGATGCTGTCGATGCGCTTGTTGAGGGCCTTCACCTCCTCGTTAAAGCGATCGATCATCGGTTGGTCACCGCGACCGTGGGCGGCGTCCAGTTTGCGCTTGGCGGCGCTGAGCTTGTTGCTCAGTTGGTGCAGTTCCTGTTTCAGGCTCATGGGATTCCAACAAATATGGGGGAAACAATCCGACAGTATACCACCGACACTGAACCGGCCTCGTATCGAGCGTCACGCCCCAACAAACAAAAGGGCCTGTTCACCGTAGTAAACAGGCCCAGCGTTAACAACGGCTCAGGTTTAGAACTGGAAACCGCTGTCGGTGATCTCCACCTGCTCCACCTGACCATAGCGCTCAGCAATGGGGCGGATCGCCTCCGCTTTGCCCACCATCACAAACTGCAGGTTGTCCTTGGGGAAGTGACGCTCAATCAGCGCCTGGGCCTTATCCAAGGTCAGGCCGTCCACTTCGGCCTGGAAGGCGTTGATCTGCTCCGGCCCCAGGCCATAGAGGTGCATCTGGGACAGCAGCCCCGCCAGTTGATCCGAGGTCTCAAAGCGAGGCGGGAACTGGCCCTTCACGTAGGCCTTGGCGGAATCCAGGGTGGCCTGGTCCAGCCCCTGGGTCCACAGCCGACGGTAGGTAGTGAGAGCCAAATCCACCGCCTCCTTGGTGGTCTCGGTGGCGGTGAAGGTGCTGATCACGAAGCTGCCGTGCTGCCCCAGGGTGCTGAAGCGGGAGCGCGCACCGTAAGTCAGGCCGGCATTGACCCGCAGCTCATCGTTGAGCCAGGAGGTGAAGCGCCCACCCAGCACGGTGTTGACCACCTGCAAACCGACGTAGTCGGGATCGGTGCGGGGGATCCCCGGGCCGCCGATCATAAAGGTGGTTTCGCGGGCATCAGACTTGTTCACCAGCAGTACCCGGGCCTGCTCCGGGGTCGATACCGGCTGGGTCAGATCCGGCGGGGTCGGGGTGTCGTTATCGCGCCAGCGACCAAAGCTGCGTTCCACCAGGGCCAGCATCTCGTCCCGGTCAAAGTCACCCACCACCACCAGGGCGGTGTTACCGGGCTGATACCAGCTGCCATGGAACATCTTCAGATCGAAGGCGTCCAGCACCGAGACCGATTCCGCTTCCCCCATCGCCGCATTGGCGTAGGGGTGGCTGCCGTAGAACAGGCTATCGAAGTAGCTGCCCACCACGGCCCGCGGCTGCTCCTTTTGCTGGGCCAGCTGGGCGACGTAACGATCCCGGGCCTTCTTCACCTCGCCACTGGGGAAGCGCGGCTGGGTCAGTACCTCCGCCATCAGCGGCAGCATGGTCTCCATATCCTTGGCCAGGAAGCGGCCATTGAGGGTGGTGCCCTCCTTGCCGCTGTAGGCCTGCAGATCCGCACCCAGGCTTTCAATCGCCTGCTCCAGCACCACCTTGTTGGTGGTGGTGGTGCCCAGCAGCAGGCCCTCGGCGGTCAGGGCCGCCATGCCCGGCTCGCTGTCGTTGACCGCCCCGGCCCGCACCACCGCCGAGGCGGTGATGATCGGCACCTGGTGGCGCGCCATCAGGTAGAGGGTCAGGCCGTTGCTGAGGGTCACCACCTCGTATTCCGGCAGGTTAAAGGCCGGGCCCTCGGCCTTGGGCTTGGGCGCAACAAAGGGGGCTGCTTCAGCGGCCGGGGCATTGGTGGCGACGCTCTCACCGGAGGGCGCCTGGGTGGCGGCACAGGCGGTCAGTGCCAGGGTGGTTAAACCAATCCATACGCGCTTCATTGGTCACTGTCCTCTTGTGCGGCCAGCACACCCACGGTGCGCTGGGATTTGATCAGGTAGGTTTGGGCGACGCGCTGGATATCCGCGGCGGTCACCGCCTGGTAGGCCTCCGGAGTCGCGTACAGCTTGCGGTAATCGCCAAAGAACAGCTCGTAGGTGCCCAGGGTGTTGGCCTGGCCATTGATGGTCTCCATGCTCTCGTAGAAGGCCATCAGCTTGCGGTTCTTCACCTTGGCCAGCTCCATCTCGCTCACCGGCTCGGTGGCCAGACGATTCACCTCGTTGATCATCGCCTGCTCCAGGGCCGTGGCATCGGCGCTGGGGTTGGTCACCGCGTAGAGGTAAAACAGGTTGGGATCGAAGCTCATCGGCATGTAGCCATCCACCGACAGGGCCAGCGGCTGCTCATCCACCAGCGCCCGGTTGAGGCGGGCGGAGTTGCCATCCACCAGGATGGAAAGGGCCATCTCCAGGGCGAAGTAATCCTCATGACGGGTGGCCGGTACCTTGTAGGCCAACATCAGGTTGGGGGTGGACGCCGACGGCTTCTGCACATAGACCCGGCGCTCGCCGCTCTGCTTGGGCTCCACCGTGCGAATGGCCGGCGGTGGGGTCTGCGCCGGGATCGGGCCGAAGTACTGCTCGGCCAGGCGCTTCACCTCGGCGGTGTCCACCGCGCCGACGATCACCACCACCGCGTTGTTGGGGGCGTAATAGATGCGGTGGAACTCGGTCAGGTCTTCCAGGGTCCAGGCGTGGATGTCGGACTCATGGCCGATCACCGGCCAGCTGTAGGGGTGAGCTCGGAAAGCAGTGGCCTTGACCTCCTCCTGCAGCATCCGCCAGTTGGAGTTTTCCAATCCGGTCAGTCGCTCGGACACCACCACACCGCGCTCGCTCTCTACCACCTCTGGGTCGATATCCAGGTGACCGATGCGATCGGCCTCAAGGCTGAAGATCACCTCCAGCGCGTTGGCGGGGAACCAGTCGGTGTAAACCGTCAGATTCTCGGTGGTGTAGGCGTTGTTGGCGCCCCCGGCGGCTTCCATGGTGCGGTCAAACATCTTGGGACCGTAGTTCCTGGAGCCGTTGAACATCATGTGTTCGAAGAAGTGGGCCAGGCCGGTGGTGCCCGGCGCCTCGTCACGGGAGCCGACCTTCCAGAACAGGTACATGTTGGCATTCGGGATGGTGTCGTTCTCCACCACCATCACGGTCATGCCGTTGTCGAGCGTAAAGGTCTGGGTGGTGTCTTCGACGGCACCGAGGGGCAGTGCCAGCAAAGCCACCACGCCCACCAGGGCAGAGCGGATCCCCATAATCGTCTCCTACGAAATATTCTACTTGTGGGTACAGCAGCGGTACCGGGTCTCTTTAGTCTGACCCAACTACCGGAAAAACGTTCTATCTCAGTCTTTAAGCCAATCTTTCTGGCTCAGTTCCCAGCACTGCCAGCGACCATGCTGATCCTCAAACTCACCTATCTGAGAAAAGCCCAGCCGGGCCAGCAGGCGCAGCGAGGCCTGGTTCTCACAGCGGGCGCGGCCCACCACCTTATCCAGCCGGTAATGCGCAAAGGCCAGCTGCAGCGACAGCCTGGCGGCTTCCCCCGCCAGCCCCTGGCCCCACAGCGCCCGGGGCAAGCGGAACCCTAAGTCGACCTCGCCCTCACAGTGTCTTAATCCACAGAAGCCGGCATAGCGGCCGTCGCTGAGGTAGAGGGTCCAGCGGCCAAAGTCGTGGCGGCGGTAGTGGTCATAATCGCGCAGAAACGCCTGGCACTGGGCGAGGCTGGCAAAGGGCGGATCGCCGGTGAAGCGCATCACCTCGGGATCGGCGTTCATCGCCAGAAAGCCCTCTGCGTCGGCCGGGTCGAATCGGTGCAGACTCAACCTTGGCCCCTGGGCCACCCGCAAGCCGGCCATCAGTGCCGATCTCCCAGTGGATAGCCCACCGGGTCAAACAGCGCCCGGCCCTGGGCCAAGGCCTCGGCGGCGCCCTCATCCTCCGGCTCGGCCCGATCTAGCTGGCGTACCAGCTCCGGCGCCAGCTGCCAGATCGCCTCCGCCAGCTCGCTGCCCTTGGGGGCATAGCGGTAGGCGCCATGCAGCAGCTGTGCTGCTTCCGCCAGGTCCCGGTCCGGTACCTCACCGTCGAAGTGGGCCAGGGCCAGCTCGAACATCGCCCGGGGCAGGCGGCCGAAACGGATCGCCTCGCGGTAGAGCGACGCGGCGGCCGCCGGGTTGGCCTCCACCCCATCACCATCAAGGGTGCGCTGAGCCAGATCCGCCAGCGCCTCCGGGTAGTGCTGCTCCGCCGCCTGGCGCAGCCATTGCAGCGCCGATTCCGGCTCGGCGTTACCGCCCTCGCCGGCAAACAGCATCACCGCCAGTTGGTACTGGGCATGGGGATAGCCCGCCTGAGCCCCCTGCTCGGCGTAGTGCCGGGCCCGTTGCCAGTCCGGTTGCCCCAGGCTGCCTTGGTAGTAGAGCACCGCCAGGTTGGCCATCGCTTCGGGCTGATCCTGCTCCACCGCCGCCAGCAGGTAGCGCTCCGCCAGGGCCGGATCCAGGGCGTGGCCATGGCTGCCGGTCTGGGCAAAGTAGCCCAGCAGCGCCAGGGCATCGGCATTGCCGGCCTCGGCGGCGGCCTGGATCAGGGCCAGACTGCCCTCCCCTTCGCCGTAGCCATGCAGCAGTGCCACCCCATGCTCAAACCGGGCGCCGGCGTGGCGATCGGCGGCGCGAGCGAACCAGTGGGCGGCCTGGCGCAGATCGTCCTGGGACGGCTCCAGATCCACCGAGGTGCTGTTGTTGGCCAGGGCAAAGGAGTGTTCGCGCTGACGCTTCATCAGACCACGGGACTTGAGCGACAAGCCCACCAGGTATTGCGCCTCGGCGTCGTCCTGCATCACTGCGCGGTAGCACAGCTCGCGGCCTGCCTCGGCGTCCACCGGCTCAAACTGCCAGTGGGGGGCGGGCTGGCCGGTCAGCAGCGGGAACAGCTCTGCTGCCAGCCGGGCGGTGTCCTTGACGCTCTTGGCCGCCAACTGGACCAGCTGCTCAGGCGACAGCCGGTATTTCTCCGGGTGGGCGCCCTTGTTGCCGTCGTTGCGCAGCTTGTGCAGCTTGCGGGCCAGTCGCATGTCGATCTGCTTGCCCTTGGCCAGCTGCTCGATCCGGTCATACAAATTCTTGCTGCGAAACTCCACCTCGGCCCGGCGCCCCAGCTCGGTGGTGATCTTGTGCGCCACCGAACGCAGGTGCACCAGCGCATAGGTGGGCACATCCAGGCAGTAGTTGCGGGCCAGCTGGTAATCGTCCACTAGTTGACGATCCAGCTGTCGGATCAATTCCAGGTCGTTCATGGTGCACTCGCAGGGGCAGTGGTTGGCTTCAGTGTGTCATTGTCATCCCGGCGGGCCAAGCGCCGGGCCAGGATCCCCTGTCGGTGACGCCCCAGGGGGTAGCGCCAGGCCAGGGCCATCATCGGCAGCAGCAGCAAACAGGGCCAGGCGACAAAGCCGAGCTTCAGCCCCCATACCGCTTTGCCACTAACCGCCGCCTTGCCGCTGAAACCCAGTGCCGCGGGGATGGCCAGGGCGATGGCGCCGCCCACGCCCTGGCACAACTTGGTCACCAGGGCCTGGAAGGCAAACAGGATGGCGGCGCGGTCCTCGCCGGTACGCCAGCGGTCGTAATCCACCAGATCCGCCAGCAGGGAGGGCAACACCAGGGAGGAGAGCCCAAGGAACAGGCCAAACAGGGCCATCAGCACGATCATCGGTGCCAGCGAGGCGGGGCCCGGCTGCAGGGTCGAGATCGCCAGCAGGCAGCTGATGATGCCGATACCGGACAGGGTCCAGGCCCGGTGCTTCTCCACCCGACGCAGCACCCACAGCCACAGTGGCAGGCCCAGCGCCATCGCCAGGGTCATCGGCATGGCGATCTTGGCGATGGCATCGCCATGACCCAGGTAGAAATTGGCATAGATGACAAACAGCGAGGCGACCGCACCGGTGGCCAGGCCAAACAGCACCTGGGTCAGCAAGAAGTAGCGCAACAGCGGCAGCTGCAACAGCACACGGTAAAGGTCTTTCACACCGGGGCGGCGCACCGTATGGGTTCGCGGCTCCGCCACGCCCCACCAGAGCAAGAGAAGAAACAGCGGCAGCGCCAGGCCAATCACCCAGGCGAGGATACGAAACGCCTCGGGGGTAAAGCCATGATGGCCCAGCACCAGCATGGGGGTGGCCATAAACAGCAGACCACCGACAAAGCCCAGCAGCTGACGCCACAGTACCACCCGGCTGCGCTCATGGTAATCGGAGCTCAGCTCCGCCCCCATGGCACTATGGGGGATCTCCACCAGGGTCCAGCCCAGGGTGACCAGTAGGTACCAGCCGAGAAGGTGGCCCATGCCCGCCTCTGTGCCGGGCTGATAGAGCGGCCACAGGCCCAGCAGGATCACCCCCACCCCCAGCAGCATCCAGGGCTTGCGCCGACCGGAGCGATCCGACAGCCAGCCGATCAGCGGATCGGTGATGCCGTCGAACACTCGGGCCACCAGGGTGGCGGTTGCCAGCCCTGCCGCCGTCACCGCGGTGTACTCCAGGTAGAAGGCTGGCAGCATCGCCGCGGTGGGCGACATCAGCATCGACAGCGGCAGGTTGAGCAGGGCAAACCAGAGCAGCTGCCGACGGGGCAAGCGGGTCATCCCGGTTTAGGCCCCTTGCTGCGGCTGCATGATGCTGGCGCTTTCCTCATTGGCCATGTTGGCCAGCTCCTTGTCGATCAGGTACAGGCCCTGACCATCACCGCCTACAAGCTCGATCTTATCGATGATCGACTTGAACAGCTTCTCCTCCTCGTGCTGCTCGGCCACGTACCACTGCAGGAAGTTAAAGGTGGAGTAGTCCTGGTTGCTAAAGGCAGTATGGGCCAGCTCGTTGATCTTACGGGTCACCAACTGCTCATGCTGGTAGGTCTGCTCGAACAGACCGGCGAGGGAGTCGAACTGGTGCGGCGGCGCCTGGATCGCGCCCAGCAGGGGGATGCCACCGGCTTCAGTTACGTAGGTAAACAGCCGACGCATGTGCTCCATCTCCTCGTCAGCGTGTGCCTTGAGGAAGCCCGCCGCCCCCTCGAATCCCTTGTCATCGCACCAGGCGCTCATCTGCAGATAGAGGTTAGAGGAGAAAAACTCCAGGTTAATCTGCTCGTTGAGCTTATCGATCATGGCTTGGGACAGCATGGGTAACTCCTTGTTCGTCTTTGCTTTATCAATCCATTGGCCATTGTGACAAGGGAGACGGAGGGATTCAAAGCCTGACGTGAGCCGGCTGCCAACACATCAGCGTCAGCGGCTGGCGCTGGGCGTAAGCACGGTAGGGACCCTCGATGGCCGCGGGCGCCGCCGACACCGGCTCAAATCCCCGCTGCTGGTACCAGGGGGCCAGCGCTGCCAGGGCAAAGCACCACAAGGGTTCGGCCCGCTGCGCCAGGGCAAACCTGAGCAGTTCGGTGGCGATGCCCTGCCGGCGCAGCTCGGGCGATACTAACATCGCCCGCAACAGCCAGTGGCCGTCCCTAGGGCTGATGCGCAAGGCGGCGATGATCTGCCCATCTAACCGGGCCACCGCAACCTGCTCGTCACCCCGTACCTTCTCCTTGCTGCCCTGGCTGCGGTAAAAGGCGGAGGCAAGCGGGGCCTGGGGCGCCTTCAGCCACTCACACTCAACGGGCGGCCTGGACATAGACATCGAAGCGATTCTTCTTGGTGGCGATCACCATGGTGGGGGCCTGCCCCGCCAGGTCTTCGGCGTAATCCGGTCGCTTCACCACTACCCGCTTGCTGGCCAGCGCCAACGCCGGGGCCAACAGGCCATCGGCATCGGGATCCGCCCCCACCAGGTCCTGGAACAGCCGCATCTCCTTTTTCACCTGGGCCGATTTGGCCCGGTGCGGGTACATGGGGTCGAGGTACACCACCTCCGGCTGCAGGGTCAGCTGGCTTAATGCCTCCAGGCTGTTGCCCGGCAACAGGGTGATGCGCTCTCGCACCCAGGGGCCGATCTCCGCATCGGCCGCAGCCCGCCGCAATCCATCCTCCAGCAGGGCCGCCACCACCGGGTGGCGCTCCAGCATGGTGACCTGGCAGCCGAGGCTGGCCAGGACAAAGGCGTCCCGGCCCAGGCCCGCAGTGGCGTCGAGCACCGTGGGGGTGGCACCGCTTTTCAGCCCCACCGCCTTGGCGATGGACTGGCCGCGGCCGCCCCCAAACTTGCGCCGATGGCCGGAGGCGCCGCCAACCCAATCCACCTCCACCGCGCCCATCTTGGGCTGCTGGCGATCCTGCACCCCCAGGCGGTCCTGGTCGAAGCTCAGCTGAAAACGCGCCGACGCGTCGTGCTGCAATCCCCAGCGCTGGGCGATGGGTTGCAGGGCTTCAAGGTGGTCAGGATCAAGGTAGATGGGGGTCATAGTCCGGCTTTGGCTTGGCGATGATGGCGGGGAGTATAACCCAAGGCTTGCGGCGGTTGCGGATCAAAAAAGGCCGGACAATGCCGGCCTTTTTGCTGCGCTTCGCCTTAGGCTGCGTCTTCGGACAACAGCGGGCTGGCCAGCTGCAGATCCGAATGCGCCAGCGCTTCCACGCAGCGCTGCTGCCAGCCGGCGTCCGGCTTCGGCAGCCCGGCAGCGGTCAGCATCGCCACCAGCGCTTCCATCATCACCAGGTCGTCGCCCAGCACCTTGGCCGGGGCCAGGGTCTGGCGAGAGCTTTGCAGCTGGATACCCACCATCAGGGCGCGGCCACGCTCGGCCAGCAGCTCCAGCTGGGCTTCATCCAGCGCACTGTTGGCGGAGGCCAGCACCTGCTTGAGGGCATCGCCCAGCTCGTTGACCGACTGACGCAGCGCAATCTGGCGCTGATCGGCGGCACGACGCCACAGCTCGCTGTAGCTCACCAGCATCTCCAGCTGGGCCAGGACCTCGTCCTGCACCAGGCGGGTACGCTCAGACAGCAGCAGAACCACGAACTGTTCCAACGGGGACAGCGGCATCTCCTGAACCTGCTTGAACCAGATCTGACGACGCTGCAGGGCCACCTGGACCAGCGCGGCCATCATGTCCTCTTTGCTGAGGAAGTGGCCGTACAAAGTACCGACGGAACATTCGGCAACACGCGCCACATCCGCCATACGAAAATCCAGTGCCCCTTTACTGCGCGCAGTGCTCAATGCGGCAGTGAGGATCCTTTGCTCACGGGATTTGAACAATTCCGACTTGTTCATCTTTATTATTCCTTTCGATGTTTACCCAACTGGCGGAAGTCCATTGCTCACTCCTTCCGCAGTCCACCCGGGAATATCAAAGCAAAATCACCTTCATCTATCTGAGGGTCCGATCACAGTAATCAACCAATTATTCTTTTTTTACATATACTTGCGAGTATATTCTCAGGAAAAGTACGCCTTTTTTGTCATGGTCGTCCGGATAAAACCGTGTTAGGGCAAACGGTCGCAGCGCAAGAAGAACAGACGAACCAACTTTGTGGTTTGGGGCAAAGAAAGGGAAAAGGGGTTCAGGGCAGGGCCGAGATGGCCAGATAGGGCAGCATGATCAGCAGCCCGGCGGCGCCGAGGATCCCCGGCTCGAAGCTCAGCGCCCCCCGGTAGAGTGGCTCAATCAGGTTAACGCTGAGCAACAGGGCGTAGGCCACCAGCATCAACCCGAGGGCATACATCCCTTTGTACACGCCTATCCAGCGGCGCCAAACAGCATCCATAGCTTCCTCACAACGACCTCATGTCGACGGGCCAAAGTGCAACCTCCGCGTCACAATTGCAAAGGGTGAAAAACGAAAAACGGAGCCAGATCACTCTGACTCCGCTTCGCTTGGTATTCAGGGGAAAACTCAGCCCTGGATACCGCTGTGGCGCAGTAGCGCTTCGGTGCTGGGCTCGCGGCCACGGAAGGCGGTGAACAGCGCCATCGGCTCCTGGCTGCCACCCTGCTCGAGGATGTGGTGGAGGAAGTCCGCCCCGGTCTCCGGGTTGAAGATCCCCTCCTCTTCGAAGCGGGAGAAGGCGTCCGCGGACAGCACCTCAGCCCACTTGTAGCTGTAGTAGCCCGCCGCGTAACCGCCGGCAAAGATGTGGCCAAAGCCATGCTGGAAGCGGTTGAACGACGGCGCCTTCACCACGGCCACCTGGTCACGCACCTGGTCCAGCATGCTTTGCACGTTGTCCTCACCGGCGTACTCCAGGTGCATGCGGAAATCGAACAGGCCAAACTCCAGCTGACGCAGCATCATCATCGCACTCTGGTAGTTCTTGGCCGCCAGCATCTTATCCAGCATCGCCTTGGGCAGCGGCTCGCCGCTCTCGAAGTGGCCGGAGATCTGGGCCAGCGCCTCCTCCTCCCAGCACCAGTTTTCCAGGAACTGGCTGGGCAGCTCCACCGCATCCCAGGGCACGCCGTTGATCCCGGCGACACCGGCGGCACCAACCCTGGTCAGCATATGGTGGATGCCGTGGCCAAACTCGTGGAACAGGGTCACCACCTCGTCATGGGTGAACAGCGCCGGCTGATCCCCCACCGGGCTGGAGAAGTTGCAGGTCAGGTAGGCCACCGGCTTTTGCAGATCGCCCTTGAGGGTGACCCGACGGCCCTGGCAGTCGTCCATCCAGGCGCCACCGCGCTTGTGCTGGCGGGCATAGAGATCCAGGTAGAAGCTGCCGCGCACACTGCCATCCTGCTCCAGCAGGTCAAAGAAGCGCACGTCATCGTGCCAGCTGTCGATCCCCTCGCGCTCCACCACCTTGACGCCGAACAGGCGCTCGACGGTGTAGAACAGGCCGGACAGCACCTTATCCTCCGGGAAGTAGGGCTTGAGCTGCTCATCGGAGATGTCGTAGCGAGCCTGTTTCTGTTTCTCGGCAAAGTAGGTCACATCCCAGGCGTTGAGCGGGCTGTGGCCAAACTCGCTGCTGGCGTACTCCGCCAGGGTCTTGAACTCGGTCTCGCCCTGGGCCTTGGAGGCCAGGGCCAGTTCATTGAGGAAGCTGACCACCTGCTCCGGGGTCTGGGCCATCTTGGTGGCCAAGGACTTCTCGGCGTAGTTGTCGAAGCCCAGCAGTTGCGCCAGCTCGTGGCGAAGCTGCAGGGTTTCCGCCATCAGCGGGCCGTTGTCGTACTCGCCGGCGTGCGGCCCCTGGTCCGATGCCCGGGTGCTGAAGGCGGTGTACACCTCTTTGCGCAGCTCGGCGTCATCGGCGTAGGTCATCACCGCCAGGTAGGAGGGAAACTCCAGGGTCAGCAGGTATCCCTCCATCTCACGCTGCTCCGCCGCCTGTTTGGCCGCGGCCAGGGCAAACTCCGGCAGGCCTTTCAGCTCCGCCTCGTCGCTGATCAGCTTGGTCCAGGCGTTGGTGGCGTCCAGCAGCTGGTTGGAGTACTGGCTGGACAGCTCGGACAGCCGCTTAACAATCTCACCGTAGCGCTGCTGCTCCTGCTCCGGCAGGCCGATGCCGGACAGCTCGAAGTCGCGCAGCGCATTGTCGATCACCTTCTGCTGGGCCGGGCTCTGCTCGCCATAGCCCTCCCCTTGCGCCAGTGCCTTGTAAGCCTGGTACAGCCCCTTGTGCTGGCCCAGCCAGGTGCTGTATTCGGACAGCAGCGGCAGACAGGCATCGTGGGCGGCGCGCAGCTCATCGGTGCTGACCACCGAGTTCATGTGGCTGACCGGCGACCAGATCCGCGACAGCTTATCCTCCGCCTCATCAATCGGAGCGATCAGGCTGTCCCAGTCAAAGGGGCCACCGGCCGCCAAAGTCTGGGTAACGGTGTCCCGGCAATGTTCCAGGGCCGCCTCCACCGCGGGTTGTACATGCTCCGGTTTGATCTGGGAAAACGCCGGCAGGGATTGAGGATCCAGCAGGGGGTTGGACATGAAAGCTCCTTGATTCTGTCGTGGGCCCGGGTGCCCGATGGGGCAACGATACAATCGATCTGGGGACGAACAGGAACAACTTCAACCGCCGGATCCTTCGCTACCCTTTATTTCAACACTACAGCAATGAGGCAAACCCCATGGAAAAGCCGGTGGTCGCCGCCAATCGTCCCATCGAAGTCAAACTGGAAGCGGGCAAGGAGTATTGGTTCTGCCGCTGCGGCCGCTCCAGTACCCAACCGTTCTGTGATGGCAGCCATAAGGGCACCGGTCTGACACCCCAGGCCTTTACCCCGGATGAGACCGGGGCAGCCTGGCTGTGCCAGTGTAAGCAAACCGGCGACGAGCCCTATTGCGATGGCAGCCACAAGGCGGTCAGCGACGTCCAGGTTGGTCAGCCCCTGCAACTGGGCGGCGGTGCTCCCAGTGCCGAGCCAACCCCGGAAGAGCCCCACGTGGCGTTTATCCATAAGCTGGCTCGCGAAGGCGCGGGCAGCCACGGCCCTATGGTGGCGATGGGGGTACCACGCCAACGCCTGCCCAGTTGGGATGACATCCAGCTGATGACCGCCCAGCTGGCCCGCTCGCCGTTGCTGGACGGTGCCCCGGTGGCCACCGAACTGGTGATCGGTCCCCGGGCCAAAAAGCCGCTGGTGCTGGCCCGCCCCCTGCTGGTGTCCGACATGAGCTTCGGTGCCCTGTCGGAAGAGGCCAAGGTCGCTCTGGCCACCGGGGCGGAGCTGGCCAACACCGGGATCTGCTCCGGCGAAGGCGGCATGCTGGCGGCCGAACAACGCGCCAACAGCCGCTACCTGTATGAGCTGGGATCCGCCAAGTTTGGCTTTTCAGAGGATCTGCTAGAGCGGGTCCAAGCGTTTCATTTCAAGGCGGGTCAGGCGGCCAAGACCGGCGTTGGTGGCCATCTGCCGGGCAGTAAGGTGACCGAGGCGATCGCCGCGGTACGGGGCCTGGCCCCGGGCCAGGATGCCATCTCACCGGCTCACTTTCGCGATCTCGCCACGCCGGAGGATTTCCGCCGCTGCGCCGATCGGGTGCGGGAGATCACCGGGGGGATCCCGGTGGGTTTCAAGCTCTCAGCCAACCACATCGAGCAGGATATCCAGTTTGCTCTCAATGCCAGTGCCGATTACCTGATCCTGGATGGCCGGGGCGGTGGCACCGGCGCCGCCCCGCAGTTATTGCGTGACAACATCAGCGTCGCCACCATTCCGGCCCTGGCACGGGCCCGGCGCTATCTCGACAACCAGAACGCCGACGACATCACCCTGATCATCACCGGTGGCCTGCGCACCCCGGCGGACTACGTCAAAGCCCTGGCCCTGGGAGCCGACGGCATTGCCCTGGCCAACAGTGCCATCCAGGCCCTGGGCTGCGTCGGTGCCCGCATGTGCAACACCAACCGCTGTCCGGCAGGGATCGCCACCCAGGATCCCAAACTGCGCCAGCGGTTGGATCCCATCGCCGGGGCCGAGCGGGTGGGCCGGTTCCTGCAGGCCGCCACCGAGCTGATGCAGATGCTGGCCCGGGCCTGTGGCCACGATCATCTCGCCCAGTTCACCCTGGAGGACATCGCGACCCTGGACCGCGAACTGGTGACGATGGCCGGGATCCCCTACGCCGGCCTTGGTGACGGCAGGGAATGACAGCTTGGGCCGGAGCGGGGAAGTTGCTAGAGTGGCGGGCCACGCCGACACCGGAGCCGCCATGCGTCACCTCCTTTCCGCCCTTCTGCTGACCCTGCTGCTCTCTGGCTGCCAGGCCGGCCGAACCACGGCACCGGATCAGTGGAGTATCGACCGGGCCAACTGCAAGCAGCTGCGTCAGCAGTGCGACAACGGCAGCTACCGTCAGTGGCAGGATGAGTGGGACCGAACCCAGTGCCTGTGCCAGCGCGGCAGTGAGGTGCACGGCAGCATCTCAAGGGGCCGCTGACAGGCTTTTTAGAATCGCATCACCAGGTGGGCACCGACCCAGCTCTGGCCATACTCCGACTCGTCCACCAACTCGACGCTGTCTGACAATTGCTGATGCTCCAGCACCATGTTCAGCCCCAATCGAGGACTGAATTGCCAGGCCAGCTCGGTACCTATGGCGGTGTGGTTGTAGCCCCGGTGCACCTCATCGGCATAGCCATAGTCCAGGCCGACTACCAGGTAGGGGGCCAGCACCCAGTTAGCCCCCAGGGCCCATTCGCTCGATAGCCCCAGCTCAACGAAGCTACCGGCGGCCTCGGTGCTATAGACCAGCTCCAGGCTGGGTACCAGCCAGGGGTGCCCCTCCCAGGCCACGCCCAGGCTGAACTCGTTGTCACTCTCCTCGTCCTCAAACATCTCCAACCGGGTGTAACCCAGCCCCAGGGCCCAATCTGCCAGGGCGAACTCGTAGCCCAACCCGAGATTGAGCTCGTCGTACTCCTGGGTACTGGAGAGCGCCGAACCGTAGGCGCCAGAAACAACCAACCCTGAGGCGAGATCCTGGCTGCCCTCCAGCCACTGAATGCCACCATGCTCCAGGTTATTGCGTCCCTCAGAGACGTAGCGACTGTCCGCCCCCAGGGCAAACTCAAACCCGGCGGCGTTGACGCTGACCAGCCCCAGCACCAGGGCGGCCCCCATTTGAACTCGACACATACTGTTTCCCTCTGCGTGCAAACGCGGCCTGCAACCGCAACGTAACTGGGAATCAATATCGTTCTCACAATCTCTTTCATCCCTGATCGAGATCAAATCACCGTCACTGCAGGGCGTCGGCGTTCACAGGGTGTGCGCCGGATCACAGCCCAACACGCGCATCCCAGCGGCAAACACGATGACGAACATTTTTGCGTCCTTTGGCTCGGGCCCCCGTCTTACAACCAGACACAACAGTTCGGCCCTAACAAGCTAAGGAGTTTTGCCATGTTGAAAGTGATCAGCTTTACCATCTGCCCCTTCGTCCAGCGCGTCACCGCCTTGCTGGAAGCCAAGCAGATTCCCTACCAGGTGGAATACATCAGCCTGAGTGACAAACCCCAGTGGTTTCTCGATCTCGCCCCCAATGGCCAGGTGCCGCTGCTACTGACCGAGCAGGGCGAGGTGCTGTTCGAGTCCGACGCCATCGTCGAATACCTTGAGGAGGCCTACCCCGCCCTGCAGCCGCAACTGAGCCCGGTGCAAAAGGCGCAGAACCGGGCCTGGAGCTACCTGGGCAGCAAGCAGTACCTGGTGCAATGCAGCGCCCAGAGCAGCAAAGACAGCAACACCCTGAGGCAGCGCAGCGAAAAGCTGGCCCGGGCCTTTGCCAAGGTGGAGCAGGTGCTGGATCAGCATCGCTTCTTTAACAGCGACACCCTCTCCATGGTGGACATCGCCTGGTTGCCGTTGCTGCACCGGGCCGACCTCATCCGTCAGCACAGCGGCTACGACTTCCTCGCTGGCTTCCCCAAGGTGCAGGCCTGGCAGCAGGCGGTGCTGACCACCGGTCTGGCCGAGCGAAGCGTCAGTGCCGAGTTCGACCGGGCCTTTGCCGATTACTACCTGTCGGACAAGACCCTGCTGGGCCGCTGCCAATGGGATTGCCAGTCCTGCGACTGCAGTGCCAACAGCCTGGAGCCAGCCTGCTGTGAACCGGCCCAACCGGCGGCAGACATCCAGCGTTGCACCCCGTTGCCGGCAGCCAACGGCTGCTGCGGCAGCACGGGCTGCGGAGACGACAGCCGCTGTGGCTGAGCGCTGCTGGACTCGGCTCCCCTCCCCTGTCAGGCTGGGTGACTCTCACGCTGGTTAGCGAGTTCACAGGGAAGGTGAAAAGGATGAAACAGGTGACAACGGGGCGGCGCTACGGCCGTGGTTTGCTGCTTGGGCTGACACTGGTGCTCAGTGGCTGCCAGGGGGTGCAGTTCAGCACCAACCTGGGCCAACTCGGCCCCAGCCTGGCTGCCAACGCCGGGGTGAAGGAATACGGCCAGGCCCAGCTGAATCGGGATGAAACGGCGATCCTCGGTTCCCTGCGGGGCGAGGGCTGCGTCGATCGCGGCCCCGGTCTCGGTCTCGGGGACCGCCAACCGCCGGAGTTTGACCGCACCCGCAGCCGGGCCATCGCCGAACTCAAGCATCAGGCGGCCGCCCTGGGTGGCAACGGCATCGTGCTGCATCGCTGTCAGGATCAGGCCCTGGGCGTGGCAGGCTGCCACTACGCCTCACAATGCGAGGCCACCGCCATCCTGGTCAGCCGGGATGGTTAACCGCCCAGACCGATAAGGGCAATCCCTTGTTTTCGATGGACCCGACCCCCAGTTGAGAGTAAAACATAGGCCACGCAATTTTCGGTGCCGCTGCGGCGGCACAACCCAAGTAAAGGATCTCCCATGGCACAGCAATTTGACTACATCGTTCTTGGCGCCGGCTCCGGTGGCATCGCCTCCGCTAACCGCGCCGCCATGCGCGGCGCCAAGGTGCTGCTGATCGAAGCCCAACATCTGGGCGGCACCTGCGTTAACGTCGGCTGCGTGCCCAAGAAGGTGATGTGGTTTGGCGCCCAAGTCGCCGAGGCGATGAACCTGTACGGCCCGGACTACGGCTTCGATGTGACCGTCAACAAGTTCGACTGGGGCAAGCTGGTGCAGAGCCGTGAGGCCTACATCGAGCGGATCCACGGCGGCTACAACCGCGGCCTGGACAGCAACGGCGTTACCCTGGTGAAAGGCTTCGGCAAGTTTGTCGACAGCAAGACCGTTGAGGTTAACGGCGAGCACTACACCGCCGACAACATCCTGATCGCCGTAGGCGGCCGCCCCACCATCCCGGCCATCCCGGGTGCCGAGCACGGCATCGACTCCAACGGCTTCTTTGCCCTGACCGAGCAACCCAAGCGCGTTGCAGTGATCGGTGCGGGCTACATTGCCGTGGAGCTGGCCGGTGTGCTGCACAGCCTGGGCAGTGAGACTCACTTGCTGGTGCGCAAGCACGCTCCGCTGCGTAACTTCGACCCCATGGTCACCGAGACCCTGGTGGAGCTGATGGAACAGGAAGGCCCGACCCTGCACACCCACTCCATCCCGAAAGAGGTGGTGAAGGAAGCGGACGGCAGCCTGACCCTGCACCTGGAGAACGGCAACAGCCTCAACGTCGATACCCTGATCTGGGCCATCGGCCGCGAGCCGGCCACCGACAAGATCAACATCGAAGCGGCGGGCGTGAAGGTCAACGAGCGTGGCTTTATCCCGGTGGATGCCTACCAGAACACCAACGTTCCGGGGATCTACACCGTCGGCGACATCATGGAGGGCGGCATCGAGCTGACCCCGGTGGCGGTGAAAGCCGGCCGTGCCCTGTCTGAGCGCCTGTTCGGCGGTCAGCCGGAAGCCAAGATGGACTACGACCTGGTACCCACCGTGGTGTTCAGCCACCCGGCCATCGGCACCCTGGGTCTGACCGAGCCCCAGGCCCGTGAGCAGTACGGCGACGACAACGTCAAGGTGTACACCTCCTCGTTTGCCGCCATGTACACTGCGGTTACCGCCCACCGCCAGATGACCAAGATGAAGCTGGTCTGTGCCGGTCCTGAGGAGAAGATCGTCGGTCTGCACGGCATCGGCTTTGGCATGGACGAGATCCTGCAGGGCTTCGCCGTGGCGGTGAAGATGGGCGCCACCAAGGCGGACTTTGATGCCACCGTGGCACTGCACCCCACCTCTGCCGAGGAATTCGTGACCATGCGCTAACGCGTTAAGTCGCTGCTAAGAATAAAAAGGATGGCTCAGGCCATCCTTTTTTGCATTTAACCGTCGGTGAACCAGGCTTCTTTCATCCCTTGGCCAAGATCAAGGCTTGGTAAGAGGCTGACGCGGTAGCGTGAGGGCATATCTCTACAGGGGGGCAACAATGAACATCAGAGCCGTTCTGATCTGGATGTTGGGGCTGGGTATGGGCAGCGCACTGACAATGTGGTGGCAGGCCCCTGAGCTTCTGCCTGAGCCTCTGCCGCCGCTCTCCGAACTGTCATACCCACAGGTAGAGGCGCTGACCAGGACTCAGTCCCTGGCTCTGCTCCATCAAGCTCGAGCTGACCTGGATGAAGGCGAGCGATTAACCAAACAGTTGGAGCAGGAGGTCGACTTGTTGATCGCCATGGTCCAGGCCGCCCGCCAGGGCGACATCGCCCGTCATGTTGAGCTCAATGGCCAGCGCCGGCCGCCAGCCAAGCCCGCACCTAAGCCAGCGGCGGCACCCAGTGCTTCTGCCGGCTCACTGGATCAAGCCAAGGCCCAACTGGCCCAGATCCAGCAAGCGGATGCGGCGATCCAGCGCCAGGCGCTGGCCGAGGGCTGGGCCATGGACGCTCGCCTGGTGGAGGCGCGTCGAAGCCTGTGGCAGCAGGCGCGGCGGGATCTGGACGACAGCGCCTACAGCCAGGCACTGTTTGAGGCCGGCCTGCCCAATCGGCTGTTCATCGGCGCCGTGACCCAGGACACCGCCGCCAGCCAGGCCGGCCTGCAATACGGTGATCGGTTGATCGCCATCGACGGCCAAACCCTGTTTACCCGGGATGAACTGGAGGCGCGGCTGGACAGTCTCGGCAGTGATAATCCGGTTGTGGTGGAGATCAGCCGCCGGGGTCAGCGCCAGCAACTGGTGGTGGAGGGGCTGGCCCAGCACGTGGATCTCTACGCCCGCTCCCTGCCCCACCTGGCCCCGGACCAAACCGACTGAGCCCCAACCGGACAAGACTGGCCTATGCTGTGGCATCCCAAGCTGGAGGTGCTGCCATGATTCGCTCGGCCCTATCACTGTTGCCATTACTCCTGTTGACGGGTCCGGCCATGGCCGACCGCCAATTCGAGCTGGCCCCGCTGTTTATCTGGGGCACCAGCCTCAGTGGTGACGCCACCCTGGGCAGCCGCGATGCCCCGCTGGATCTCGACTTTCGTGACGACGTACTGGATAACCTGGACGGGGCCTACACCCTGAGACTGGAGGGCCCGGTGGGGCCGGTGGCGCTGTTTGCCGAATACCAGTATTTCGACCTCAGCCCCGCCACCCGCATCAACAACCTGGAAGCCCGGGTCGACTTTGAGAGTACCCTGTTTGAGCTGGGCGTGGCCAAGACCCTGGGCAACAGCGGCACCACCCGCTGGGACCTGCTCGGCGGTGCGCGCTACCTGGACCACGACGTCCGTGTCTCCGCCAGCTTCGGTGATGGTGGCCGGATCCCCGCCACCAACGGCGGTGACGACTGGTGGCAAGGCTTTGTCGGTGGTCGAGTCTGGCATCAACTGTCCGATCGCTGGCAGCTCAGTGGCCGCGCCGATCTGGGCTATGGCGGCAGCGATAACAGCAGCGTTAATCTGCAGGCCCTGGCCAAGTTTCGCTTTGCCCAGTGGGGCAATGTGTTTCTCGGCTATCGCGCATTCTGGGTTGATTACGAAGGCGGCGACAGCAACCTCTACCGCTTTGATGCTACCTTGCAGGGCCCGGTACTCGGCTTGAGCTTTCGCTTTTAACCCCAAGCTGTGATGACAACGCACTGATATGTCGGCATACCTTCGCTAAGATGAGGGAATCTGTTCCGCCTTTGAGAGCGCCCCATGAGCCAACCCCAATTCGTCCTCGCCCTGGATCAGGGCACCACCTCCAGCCGTGCCCTGCTGTTTGATGCCCAGGGCAAAGTGGTGGGCAGTGCCCAGCGGGAGTTCCAGCAGTTCTACCCCCAATCCGGCTGGGTGGAGCACGATGCAATGGAAATATGGGCCAGCCAGCGCGCCACCCTGACCGAGGTGCTGGCGCGCAGCAACGTCCGGCACGAGCAGATCGCCGCCATCGGCATCACCAACCAGCGCGAGACCACGGTGATCTGGGATGCCATCACCGGCGAACCTATCCACAACGCCATCGTCTGGCAGTGCCGCCGCACCCAGCCGCTCTGTCAGCAACTGAAAGAAAAGGGCCTGGAGCAGCACGTCAGGGACACTACCGGGCTGGTGCTCGATCCCTACTTCTCCGGCACCAAGGTGGCCTGGCTGCTGGATAATGTGCCCGGCGCCCGCGAGCGGGCTGAGCGCGGTGAGCTGCGCTTTGGCACCGTCGACAGCTGGTTGCTTTGGAATCTGACCGGTGGCCGAGTCCACGCCACCGACTGGACCAATGCCAGCCGTACCCTGTTGTTCGATATCCACCGCCGCCAGTGGGATCCGGTGATGCTGGAGGCCCTCAATATCCCCGCCAGCCTGCTGCCAAAGGTACAAAGCAGCCAGTCGCTGTTTGGTCATGCCCAGATCGGTCACGCCTCGGTACCGGTGGCCGGCATCGCCGGGGATCAACAGGCCGCACTGTTCGGTCAGGGCTGCGCCCACCCGGGCATGGCCAAGAACACCTATGGCACTGGCTGCTTTATGCTGATGCACACCGGCGACCAACCGGTGCAATCCCAGCATGGCCTGCTCACTACCCTGGCCTGCTCCGGCCCGGATCAGGCTGCTTACGCCCTGGAGGGCTCGGTGTTCATGGGCGGCGCCTGCGTGCAGTGGCTGCGGGATGAGCTGGGCCTGTTGCGCCATGCCAGCGAATCCCAGGCGATGGCGGAGTCGGTCAGTGATACCGCCGGGGCCTACCTGGTACCGGCCTTTACCGGCCTGGGTGCACCCTACTGGGACGCCGAAGCCCGAGGGGCGTTGGTTGGCCTGACCCGGGGCTGCAATCGCAACCACATCGTCCGCGCCGCACTGGAGGCGATCGCCTACCAAAGCCGTGACCTATTGGAAGCGATGCAGCAGGACAGTCCCTGCCCGCTGACCGAGCTGCGGGTCGACGGTGGTGCCGTGGCCAATGACTTCCTGATGCAGTTCCAGGCCGACTTGCTCGGCACCCCGGTACTGCGCCCCCACAACCGGGAGACCACCGCCGCTGGTGCTGCCTACCTGGCCGGATTGACCACCGGCTACTGGCAGAGCCTGGATCAGCTGGCGGACGCCATCGAACGGCGCTTTGAGCCGGAGATGTCAGAGGACGAACGTCAACGCAGCTACCAGGGCTGGCACCAGGCGGTGGCGCAGTGTCGTTTGAGTTAACAAACACCCCTTCGACCAAACCCGCGGGCAACAGCCTAATCAAGTTCCACTCACGACTCGATCACAAGCCCGATCCAGTGCACATAATCAGCGCCAGAACCGAACCTTAGCGACGACATTTCCACCATCAGGGGCTCTAATAGCCGCACTTCCAGATACGGAGCCCCTATGGCCATCTCACCTACCTGTCCTGCTGCTCGCCTTCACTTTTGGGCTCGTCCCCTGGTGATCGTGCTGTGCTGCACCAGTGCCTGGTTCCAGGTGATCCCGCTGATGGTGTTGGGGCTGCTGGCTTGGTGTGGCCTGACCTGGCATCTGTTCCATACCGAACAGACCCAGTCCGCCCAGCTGCAAACCGAGCGGGCCATGGTGGAGCTGCAAAGCGGACTGGAACGGGTTGCCACCGCCCTCTTTGGTGTGCTCGCCGTGACCCTGATCCTGCACCTGCTGTGGATGCACCAGCTGCGCCTGGCGCTGATCCTGATGACCACCGCCGCCTGCGTCAAAGTGGTGTGGAATGTCATCCATTTGGGCCGCCCCGGCGTGCCCGCTTCCCTGGCCATTATGCTCAGTGCTGGCAGCCTTTACTGGGTCGCCCTGGTCTGATTACTGGATCACAACCTGACCCTGGTCAACTTGACAGCAGTCGTCCGAGACTCTTACTTTCTGCCAGTTAAGTCTTTTTCTCTAAGGTGGTTATCAAGTGACGGAGCTCTCACTGACCGCAGCGGTCGAGCGGTTGCGCCTGCGCCTGGATCAACTCCAGCTCCATCGCCCGGCGTTCCGCTGTCTGCAGCTGAGTGAAGCCGTTGATGCCCCGCCATTGATCGCCTGGCTGGCTGCCCAACAGCAGTTGCCCAAGGTGTACTGGCGCGGCCGCCGTGACGGTGAAGAGATCGCGGCCATCGGTGCCGCCCAGGATCTCTACCTGCCCCAGATGCCCAGCACCGAGCGGCTGGACCGCCTCTATGGCGACTTTCTCCGTGCCGATAACCATGAAGATCTGCGCCTGTACGGCGGCATCGCCTTTGATCCCAAGCAACCCGCCTGGCCCGAGTTTGGCCAGGCACGCTTCGTGCTGCCGCGCATCGAGCTGCGCCGCCAGCAGCAGGAAGCGGAGATCCGCCTGACCCTCTGCGGCAACGCCGAAGACTGGGAGGCCGAGCTGGCCCAGGCACGCCAGGCTCTGGACGATCTGGACCGGGTAGCACCGCTGCCACCGTTGGGACCGGCCCACGTACTGCAACGGGCCGACACCCCCCAATGGCCCCGTTGGCAGGACCTGGTGCAACAGGTGACCCACCCGAGCTTCGCCGAGGACACCCCCAAGGTGGTGCTGGCACGGGAATCCAAGCTGCAGACCAGCGCCCTGCCCAACCCCTGGACCGTGCTGCACGCCTGGCAACTGCTAAATCCGGGCAGCTACCAGTACGGTTTCCAGTTCGCCCCCGGTCATACCTTCATCAGCTGCTCACCGGAGCGGCTCTATCATCGTCTCGGTCGGGAGCTGTCCACCGAGGCGTTGGCGGGCACCACCACCCGCGGCTTCTCCGAGGCCGAGGATCAGGCCCTGGCCAATGCCCTGCTCAATGACGGCAAGAACAGCCATGAGAACCAGCTGGTGCGCGAACACATCGAGCAGCAGCTGACGCCTCTATCCGAGTACGTCGGGGTGGAAGAAAGTCCCACCATCCTCAAGCTCAACCATATCCAGCACCTGCACCGTGGGATCCGCGCCGAACTCAAGGCCGGCGTCAACGATCTGCAACTGCTGCAGGCACTGCACCCCACCCCGGCGGTGGGCGGCCTGCCCCGCGATCCGGCGATGAGCTTTATCCGCCAGCGTGAAGGCTTTGAGCGCGGCTGGTATGCCGGCGCCTGCGGCTATCTGGGCAGCCACGAATCGGAGTTCTCGGTGGCGATCCGCAGTGCCCGCTTTGCCCCGGACCACGTCACCCTCTATGCCGGTGCCGGCATCGTGTCGGACTCCGACGCGGAAGCGGAGTGGCAGGAACTGAACAACAAACTCACCACCGTGTTGGGGATACTGAACGGCCTATGAGCCACAGCGCCGACTTGAATCTGCTCTGGGCACGCCTGCTGCTCGAAGAGCTCCATCGCCTCGGGGTCCGCCACCTCTGCCTGGCCCCCGGCTCCCGCTCCACCCCCCTGACCCTGGCCGCCGCCGGTCATGACGGGATGCAGCGCCATACTCACCTGGATGAACGCGGCCTGGCCTTTGCTGCCCTGGGGCTGGCCAAGGCCAGTCAAACCCCGGTGGCGATCATCACCACCTCCGGCACCGCCGTGGCCAACCTCTACCCGGCCATCATCGAGGCCGCCCAGACCAAGGTGCCGCTGATTGTGCTGTCCGGCGACCGGCCACCGGAGCTGATCGATTGCGGCGCCAACCAGGCGATCCGCCAGCCCGCCATCTTCGCCGACTACGCCCGGCGGCTGGATCTGCCGGCGGCAGATCTCAACCTGCCACCCCAGGCGCTGTTGGCCCAGATCGATCAGGCGATGGCCGATCTGTCCGGCCCGCTGCACATCAACTGCATGTACCGCGAGCCGCTCTACCCGGACGCCACCCGCAGCGACTTCAGCGACTACCTCAGCCCCATCGCCCAGTGGCGCAGCGATCATCGCCCCTGGACCGACAACCCGAACTTAAGCCAATCGGCCCTGCCGGATCGTGATGCCTGCCAGCAGTTTGCCGCCGCCAAGGGGGTGATCGTGGTGGGCAGCCTCGGCCCGGAACAGGACCCGCGCCAACTACTGGCACTGTCCCGCCAGCTGGGCTGGCCACTGCTCGCCGACTCCCAGTCACAGCTGCGCCAGCTGCCCGGGGTGGTGCACCACATCGACCAGATGCTGCACCGGCAGGACGTTCAGGACCTGCTGAGTCAGGCCGAGCACCTGCTGTTGGTGGGCGGAAGGTTGCTGTCCAAGCGCCTGCTCAGCTTCATCGGCGAACACCCCTGGCGGGCGTTCTGGCACTACCTGCCCCAGCGTCAGAACCTGGACCCGAACCACCGCCACAAGCGCCAGTTTGTTGGCAGCCTGAACCTGTTGCCCACCCTGCCCTGGGGCCCCTCGGCCCACGCCGGCTGGGGTGAGGATCTGCAGGCCATCAATCAGCGAGTCGAAGCCCTGTTGCAGCAACAGGAGCGCGGGCCACTGACCGAACTGAGCTGTGCCCGCTGGCTCTCCGCCGAACTGCCGCACCAGGCCCAGCTGTTTATCGGCAACAGTCTGCCGATCCGGTTGTACGACATGCTGGCCAAACCGCGTCAGCAGGCTCCTACCCTCTGGACCAATCGCGGTGCCTCCGGCATCGACGGCCTGCTGGCGACCGCTTGCGGGGTGGCATTGGCCAGCAACGGCCCGACGGTGCTGACCATCGGCGACATCTCGCTGCTGCATGATCTCAACTCGCTGGTGCTGGCTCGCCAGCTCGACCGCCCCCTGGTGATCCTGGCGATGAACAACGACGGTGGCAGCATCTTCAACCTGCTGCCGGTACCCAATGAGCAGCTGCGCCAGGACTACTATCGACTGGGTCACGGCCTCACCTTCGCCGGGGCCGCAGAGCAGTTTGGTCTGCCCTACCACCGCCCCAACAGCCTGGAAGCCTTGACCGACAGCGTCAGTCAGGCCCTGCAGCATGCCGGTGCCAGCCTGATAGAGGTGATCGTCCCCGCCGGTGAGTCCGCCGAGCAGATCGTCGCCCTGGCACAACAGATCCGCGATGCCTGAGCCGCTGGCCGTGACCCGCTGGGGGCAGCCAGAGTGCCCCCCCTTGGTGCTGCTGCACGGCTTTCTCGGCAGTGCCGACGACTGGCAGCCCGTGGCCAGCCAGCTAGGCCAGCACTTTCACTGCCATGCCATCGATCTGCCCGGTCATGGCCAGAGCCGGGACATCCAACTCGGCCCGCCACCGGCCTTCGATGAGGTGGTTCAACGGCTGCTGGCGCGCCTCTCCGCCCTGCCGGCCTTCCATCTGCTGGGCTATTCCCTTGGCGGTCGCATCGCCCTGCACCTGGCTCAGCAGCTGGACCAACAGGCACCGCAACGCTTACTCAGCCTCACCCTGGAGTCAGCCCACCCGGGGCTGACCGAAGCCGAGCAGAAGCAGCAGCGCCTGACGGCGGACCAACAGTGGCATGACCGATTGCAACAACTGCCGCTGCACAAGTTTCTCGAGCAATGGTATCGGCAGGGGGTGTTTGCCGATCTGGCACCGGCTCGGCGCCAGGCGATGATCCAGGCGCGACGAGGAAACGATCCCCAAGCCCTCTCCGCCCTCTACCTGGGCACCAGTCTCGGCCATCAGCAGGACTTGCGTACCCTGGCCTCAACCCGCCCCCTGACCCTGCTCACCGGCGAGCGCGACAGCAAGTTCACCGCCCTGGGCCAAGCCTGGGCAGCGCAATATCCGACGCTGAACCACCGGGTGATCACAGGCGCCGGCCACAACATCCATGCCACCGCCCCACAAGCCTTCGCTCAGGCACTGCTGCAACGCTGAGTCGTTCAATCCTCAAACTTCTGCCTTCAGCCCCTTGCACCATCCACGGGTTTTCACCTGAGAATCCGTTCGGGTCTTGCTACACTGCGGCCATCGCCAGTTGCCACCGTGGATCCCAATGCAACCCACCGCCCTGTTTCAGTACCAGCTTCCCCTCGATACCCCAATCCGCTTCGCCGGCCAACAGCTCAGTGAGCGACAGGGGCTGTTGCTCAAGTTTGAGCACCAGGGGCGCACGGCCTACGGTGACTGCTGCCCGCTCCCCGGATTTTCCCAGGACTCGCTGGCGCAGAACCGCGACGCCCTGTTGGCCTTTTGCAAAGGCGAGCTGAGTACGGAAGCACTGCCTGCCGCCGCACGCTTTGCCCTGGACAGTGGCCGCTGGCTGGCCGACAACACCACGGCGCTGATCCCCGAGCCGGTGCCGTTGCTGGCCGGCACGCCAGAGCAGATGCTGGCCCAGCTCAACGCATTGGACACCCCGCCGCAACGGGTCAAACTCAAGCTGGCCCGCCATCCGCTGGAGCAGGAGATAACCCTGGTACATCAGCTGTTATCCGAGCGCCCTCACCTGCGCCTGCGTGGCGATGCCAATCGCGGCTGGAGCTATGAGCAGGCTGCCACCTTTGCCGCCTCGGTTCCCACCGATCGCTTCGATTTTGTCGAGGAGCCCTGCGCCGATCTGATGGACAGCCTGCGCCTGTACCAGCAGCATCGGCTGCCCATCGCCCTGGATGAAACCACCCAAGCGGCGGATTACCAATACCAGAGCCTGCCGGGCGTGGTCGCCCTGGTGCTCAAGCCCACCCTGATCGGCTCGCTGGCGCAGCTGCAGCAACTGATCGAACAAGCCGAGCTTGATGGCGTGCATTGCATCCTCTCCTCCAGCTTCGAGAGCAACCTGGGTTTGGCGGCACTGGCGGCACTGGCCCGGGAGCTGACGCCGGAGCAGCCACCGGGGCTGGATACCCTGGACGCCACCGCCGCGGATCTGTGTCAGCCCAACCTATGGCAACGCGACCGCCCCCTGATCCCGGAAGCCGAACTGGAGCGCCTGTTTTGAGCCTGATCACCTGCCCGCTGCACACCGCCGCCCGCCGGTTCGGTGCCGCCATCGCCGTAGACGGCCCCCAGGGCCCACTCAGCTACATTGAGCTGGATGGGCGCGTCAGCGCCCTGTGTCACCATCTGCAGCGTCAGGGAGTGAAACCAGGCCATCATGTGGGTTACCTAGCGGAGAACCGTGTTGAGGCGATTGAGCTGCTCTACGCCTGCATGCGGCTGGGAGCAGTGTTCGTTCCGCTCTCCACCCGCTTTCCCGAGGCGCAACTGGCCCAGCTGGTGGCCGAGCTCGATATCCAGTGGCTGTGGCAGCCGGAAGGCGACGCCAAGCTGGCGCCGGGGCTGGACCTGACCCCGGGCTACGAGGCGGTGCTGTGGCGCTTTGACGCCAGCCAGCCGGTGACCCTACTGCTCACTTCCGGCTCCAGTGGCCACCCCAAGGCGGCGATGCACCACACCCTGCAGCACCTGGCCGCCGCAGAGGGCAGCCAGGACCAGACCCCGCTGGCGCTGGGTGACCGCTGGCTGCTGTCGCTGCCGCTCTATCATGTGGGTGGCCTGGCCATCCTGTGGCGCTGCCTCGGCTGCGGCGCCACCCTGGTCCTGCCTGAACACAAGGACCCAGCCCTCTGCCTGGCCAGCCAGCACCCCACCCACCTCTCGCTGGTGGCCACCCAGCTCAAGCGCCTGTTGGATCAGCCCGAGGGCCTGACCCTGCTGGCCAATCTCAAGGTGCTGCTACTGGGTGGAGGTGCCATCGCACCCAACCTGCTCGAACCGCTCGCCAATCTGCCGCTGCGGGCCCTGACCAGCTACGGCATGACCGAGATGGGCAGCCAGATCACAACCGGTCCCGCCAACAGCCAGGGGCTGTCGGGCTTTCCCCTGGCGGGGCGCCAGGTGCGCCTCAAGGAGGACCAGATCGAGGTGCGGGGCGATTGCCGCTTCCTCGGCTACTATCGCAATGGCACCCTCACCCGTCCCTTTGATGACGACGGCTGGTTTGCCACCCGGGACCGCGGTCAGTGGGTGGGAGAGCAGCTCAAGGTGCTGGGCCGGGTCGACAACATGTTTGTCAGCGGCGGTGAGAACGTCCAGCCAGAGGCGATCGAGGCGGTGCTTAATCGCTGCGATGGGGTCGAAGAGGCGGTAGTGGTGGCGGTGGAAGACGCCGAGTTTGGCCATCTGCCGGTGGCGGTGGTGCGTGGCCAGTGGCAAGCCGAGGTCCTCAACAAGCGGGTAATGAAGAAACTGCCGCGCTTTATGCGCCCCCGCCACTACCTGGCTTGGCCCGATACCCTGCACAGCGCGGGATTGAAGGTGGCGCGTCAGGCTGTGGTGGAATGGGTCAAGCAACAGCGACTGCCTGACTGAACCGGGCGGCGATGCCCTGCGTTAAAGCCGCGACACACAGCGGACAAAACCCAGGAGTCACCCATGTCTAACCCGACCACCAACTGGCCCGAACTGGCCGCCGCCCTGTACGACAAGCTCAACGAGCGTAACGCCGAACTGACCTACGCCTTCGACAACATCGAGGTGATGGTTCCCAGCGACTCACAAAACAGCACCCAGCATGCGCCGTGGAAGGTTAACGGCGCCATCAGCATCCGCGCTCGCAACCTGGATTGAGCCCGAATGCGCACCCTCCAGCTTGAGGGATGCCTGGCGCTGTCTCAGGCCGACATTCATCTTGAGCTGCACTTTGCCGATGAGACCCTGAGGGTCTCGTTGGCACGCTGGCGTGATGCGTTCGCGCTGGCCTGGCGTCATCGCCGCCACGTCAGCCAGTCACGCCACTACTGGCGACACAGTGGGGTACAGCGGGTTGAGCTGGTCATCGCCCAGCGGCCCCGGCTCGAACTGAGCCCACATCCCTTGCCTGGCGCACTTCACCTTGGCCCGTTGTGGCTGCGCCCCACCCGCAAGCAAACCGACCCAGAGAGCTAACAACCTAAACGCCGGGCACAAAAAAGGGCCGCCGCAGCGACCCTTCTTCATGACAACGGCGCTTAGCCGTAGGTGTAGGAAGCACCCAGACCCAGCGGCAGACCGGTGGCCCAGTACAGCAGCAGCCATACGGTCCAGATGGTCAGCAGGGCCAGGGAGTACGGCAGCATGGCCGCAATCAGGGTACCCACACCGGTGTTCTTCACGTACTTCTGGCAGTACACCACAACCAGCGGGAAGTACGGCATCAGCGGGGTGATGATGTTGGTGGAGGAGTCACCGATACGGTAGCCAGCCTGGGCCAGGTCCGGGGAGATGCCCAGCTCCATCAGCATCGGTACCAGTACCGCACCGATCAGCGCCCACTTGGCAGAGGCGGAACCCATGAACAGGTTCACAAAGCCTACCAGCAGGATCATACCGACGATGGTCACTGCCGCCGGCATGCCCAGGGACTTGAGGAAGTCGGCACCCTTAACGGCCAGCAGTACCGCCAGGTCAGAGGAGGCGAAGGCCGCGATGAACAGGGCACAGAAGAACGCCAATACGATGTAGGCACCCATGCCTTCCATCGCCTTGGTCATGGACTTGATGACGTCACCGGACTGCTTGTAGGTGCCGTTCATGTAGCCGAACACCACACCCGGGATCACGAAGAAGACGAAGATCAGCGGAACGATGGCTTGCATCAGCGGCGCGCTGAAGTCGGTCAGTTCGCCGTTCGGCGCACGCATGGTGGAGGATTCCGGAATGGAAACCGCAGCAATGAAGCCCATAGCGGCCAGCATGGCGAAACCAGCGTAGCGGAACGCCTTGTTCTCACGCTCACCGATCTCGTCCATCTGCGGCGGCTCAACACCCTTATCGATGGGGGTGTTCTTGTTCAGGCGCGGCTCCATCACCTTATCGGTCAGGTACCAGATCACCGCGATGATCGGCAGGGTAGAGGACGCCGCGAAGAACCAGTTGTTCAGCGGGTTCAGCTGGATGGTCGGATCCAGGGTCTGCGCAGAGGCCTGGGTGAAGGACTGCAGCAGCGGATCGATCGCGGACGGAATGAAGTTGGCACAGAAGCCACCGGAAACACCGGCGAACGCCGCCATGATACCGGCAATGGGGTGACGGCCGATGGCGTAGAAGATAACGCCAGCCAGCGGGATAACCACTACGTAGCCTGCGTCGGTCGCGGTGTGAGAGATGATGCCCACACAGACCACAGCCGGGGTAATGAACTTGGCCGGGGTGATCTTCAGCATCTTCTTCAGCGCAGTGTTGATGAAGCCGGAATGCTCAGCCACACCCACACCCAGCATCGCTACCAGCACCACACCCAGCGGGGCAAAGGAGGTGAAGGTGGTGACCATGGAGGTCAAAAATTGGGTCAGTGCGTCGGGGGTCAGCAGGTTCTTGATCACCACAGCTTCGCCGGTGCGCGGGTCAACGGCATCGAAGGACATGGTGGAGAAGATGGCGGACAGTACCCAGACGGCGATCATCAGGGTGAGGAAGAGGATGGCTGGATCAGGCAGTTTGTTACCTACCCGTTCGATGCCATCAAGAATGCGGGTCATGCGCCCGTTTTCGGCTTGAGAGCTCATAGTTATTTCCGTTTTTATCGGTTTTGTACCTGGTTCAAACAGAGGATACTGCCACCAGTCAAGAGCAATGTCCCGACCTTTCACCGGTTTATCGACGCGACTCACAACAATGATGGCCAACCGATCAGCAATCCGCCGAGCAATAACCTAACACCAACGATTGCGCACACAAAAATCACCGCAACTTCATTACCATGCAACCAAAACCACACTGGTGATCAGGATTTGGCCACTTCGCACATTGATTTTATTGAACACCTGTTCGAATTTATCCCCTGACAACTACAACAAACACAGGGAGAGAAGTGTATGCGAGAGCAACCACGCTGGTGGCTGCCTCTGGCCTTGGTGAGCGCGCTGGTGCTGCCATTGACTGGATGTGGCGACGATGACGATGAAGTCACCATTACCGAGCCGGCCGCGCCGGCACCACCGCCGGTCGAAGAAGGCCCATCCTTCCCCGAAGGGGCCATCATGGTCAGCGCCGAAGGCAACGTAGCTGAGAATATCCTCGATGCCTTCATCAACGCCCAGAGTGACGACGTGATTGTTCTGCCTGAAGGTACCTTTAAGCCGGACCGGACCCTGCTGTTCGACGGTGATGCCGACGGCGACGGGGTGTTCGCCAAGAACGTGACCATCATGGGTCACGGCCAGGACAAGACCATCCTCGACTTCTCCGACTCCGTGGGTGGCGACGGCATCTTCGTCCAGAACGCCGTCAACATCACCATCCAGGATCTGCAGGTCAACGAAGCCGCCAACAACGGCATTAAGCTGAAGAACTCCAATGGCATCATCCTGCGCCGCCTGTCCACCATCTGGGCCGGCGAACTCACCCCGGAGAACGGTGCCTACGGCCTCTACCCGGTGGAGTGTAAGAACATCCTGATCGAAGACACCTACGTCCGTGGCAGTGCGGATGCGGGGATCTACGTCGGCCAGTCCGAGTACATCGTGGTGCGCCGCAACATCGCCAAGGAAAACGTCGCGGGCATTGAGATCGAAAACTCCAAGTACGCCGACGTCTACGACAACGAAGCGATCGGCAACACCGGTGGCGTGCTGGTGTTCGACCTGCCTATCGGTAACGGCTACTACGGCAGCAGCGTGCGGATCTTCGACAACACCATTGTCGGCAACAACACCCCGAACTTTGCCAACGCCAGCGCCAACCCGGCCGGTGTGCACATCGTTCCGCCGGGTACCGGGGTGATCATCCTCTCCACCGATAACGTGGAGATCTTCAACAATGTCATCGATGATCACGACACCATGGCCGTCACCATGACCAGCTTCTTTGTCGCCGAGCCCGACATCCAGGGAGCGTTCGTGATGAACTACGCCCTGCCCGGTGGCGTCATCGAGGATGGCTGGCGTGCGGTGCCTCGCAATATCCATGTCCACAGCAACACCATCAGCAACAGTGGCAGCAACCCCAACGGCAAGCTGATCACCGACATCATCGCCGCTTACGATGCCATCCACGGCGTGTTCCCCTCTGTCCTCTACGATGGCCTGGGTGAGGCGATCGCCAACAGTGGCCTGTTCTTCGACGATGGCACTGAAGGAATGCCCTATGGCGGTGTCGACTTCAAGGAACCGCCCTTTGCCATGGACGGCGGCGACAACGTCTGTGTCAGCAACAACGGCAACGTCACCCTGGGCCAGCTCTACGCCGGTGATCACTCCGCTGCCGATCTGGATACCCCGGACGTGCTGCTGGAGCACCAGCAGGACAAACTGATGAACTGCGCCCAGACCAGTCTGCCGGTGCACACCGTCACCTTCGGTGATCAGGTGTTCGGTTGTGGCATCGACGACGGTAAGGAGAACTGCGGCAGCGAGTTCCTCGGTGACGAGGAAGGGATCGACGAAGGCACCGGCGGCCTGACCGGCGACGGTAACCTGGATCTCTGTGGTGCCAGTGGCAGCGAGGTGAACTGGGCGGCCCTGCAAGGCGCCAACTGCCCCAACCTGTCCGACTACAACCTGTTCGCCGATGCCATGGATCCCACCGGCATTGCCAACGGTGGCGGTCTGCCCTACGAGATGAACACCGCGCTGTTCACCGACTACAGCACCAAGTACCGCTATGTGTTTGTACCGGGTGGCGAGGCAGCAGCCTACACCGAGCGTGAAGCGTTCGACTTCCCGGTGGGCTCCGTGCTGGTGAAAACCTTCGCCATGCCGGTGGACTCCTCCATGCCCGGTGCCGAGGGCGAGGAGCTGCTGGAAACCCGACTGCTGATCCTGCGGGAAACCGGTTGGAGTGCGCTGCCCTACATCTGGACCAGCGACAAGAGCGATGCGGTGCTGACCAAGGCGGGTGGCATCATCCAGCAGTCCATCGTTCACGATGGCGAGGAGCTCACCTTCAGCTACGGCGTGCCCAACATCAACCAGTGTAAGCAGTGTCACCAGCTCAAAGGTGAGGACGACATCGCCCGCTTTGCCCCCATCGGACCCAAGGCGCGCAACCTCAACAGCGACTATGACTACGGCATGGGTCCGGTCAACCAGCTGAGCCAGTGGGTAAGCCACGGGATCCTCACCGGTCTGCCCGCCGATATGGCCACCGTCGACAAGGTGCCGGAGTACGGACTGCTGGGTGAGGGCGATCTGATGGCCAAGAGCGATGCGGAGATCATGGGCCTGGCCAAGGGTTACCTGGACATCAACTGTGCCCACTGTCACCGTCCCGAGGGTAACGCCTCCAACACCGGCATGGTGCTGGAGTTCTGGCGTCCCTACGAGGGCAACGAGCAGGCCCACGGCACCTGTAAGGCGCCGACCGCCTACGGTGGTGGTCACCTGAGCCACGACATCGTCCCTGGGGATCCGGAGAGCTCCATCCTCCACTTCCGCATGGACAGCACCAACCCCGGCGACATGATGCCGGAGATTGGACGCTCGCTGTCCCACGATGCCGGTGTGGCCCTGATCCACGAGTGGATCAAGCGCCTACCCGCAGCAGCCTGCTCAGGCTAAACCGCGATAACGAAGGCCGGCGCGATGCCGGCCTTCTTTTTTTGAGATTGCGCCCATGAGATACCTACCCCTGATGGCGTTGCTGCTGGCCGCCTGTGGTGGCGGAGGGGGCGACGAGCCCAGCCCGCCGGTAACCCCAACGCCCAGCGACCCACCACCAACAGCCACCGAGCCAGAGCAACCCTTAAGCGCCTGCGCAAGCACCACCAGTGAGGTTAACTGGGAAGCGCTGATGAACGAGGATTGCGAGCGGTTGTCGCAGTACGGTCTTTTCATCGACCCCACCAATCCAACCCAAGATCCCCGAACCCCAGGGCAGCACTACCTGCTGACCACAGAGCTGTTCTCCGACTACGCCAGCAAGTACCGTTTTCTCTATCTGCCGGAGGGGGAGCAGATGAGCTACCAGCCGGAGTCAGTGTTAACCATGCCGGTGGGGACGGTATTGGTGAAGAGCTTCGCCCTGCCCTTTGACACCGCCCAGCGCGGCGCCGGCAATGAAACCCTGATTGAGACCCGGCTGCTGATCCACCGGGAGGCCGGCTGGGTCGCCCTGCCCTATGTCTGGCAAAGCGAAGGCGAGGCGGAGCTGAGCCTGCCTGGTGCCCTGGTCGCCCACCAACTCACCCACCAGGACCAGACCCTGACCTTCACCTACAGCGTCCCCTCCCAGGCTGAATGCAAAACCTGCCACCAGATCACCCAGGGTGACACCGTTCGGTTCCAGCCTATCGGCATCAAGGCTCGGTTGCTAAACCGGCCGGGTCCAAACAGCGACAACCAGCTCGAAGACTGGCTGGCGAAGGGTTGGCTCGACCAGGCCCCACCCAGGGAGCAGATCCCCACCGCTCCGGCTTTAGAGGACAGTAGCGCCTCACTAACGGATCGGGCCAAAGGCTACCTGGATATCAATTGCGCCCACTGCCACCGGGCCGATGGCTTTGCCAGTATCTCGGGACTTCGATTGGGCTACTTTGTCAATCACACCACCATGGAATACGGCATCTGTAAACAGCCCCCCGGCTACGACGGCGGTGCTGCCGGCCTCGATTACGACATCGTTCCTGGCAATGGAGAGGCCTCTATTCTGCCCTACCGAATGGCACAGCTGGACGCCAAGGACCGAATGCCGCCGATAGGGCGGGCATTGATACACGACCGAGCAGTAGAGTTGGTGATGGAGTGGATTGATGCCATGCCACCGGAGCTGGGGGCCTGCCAGTAGTTAGGGGATCTCAAACAGCTGGCCGGGTGCCCGACCCAGCCAGCGCTTAAAAGCGTGGCGGAAGTTGCTGACATCGCGAAAGCCCAGCCGTTCGCCGATCTCCTCGATGGGGTAGCGGTGATCGTGCAGCCAGGCCAGCGCCAACTGGCAGCGCACCTGGTTTTGAAGGCCCTGATAGGAGGTGCCCAGCTCCTTGAGCCGGCGGCGGAAGGTTCGAGTCGACATCCCCAATTGGGCCGCCAACGCCTCCTGACTGGGAAAGGCGTCCGGGTGTTGGAACAGATGGCTTTGGATCTGATCGATCAAAGAAGGGGCAGAGAACTCTGCCTGACTCAGCTCTACCCCAGGGGCAGGTTGCCAGGTCAGGGGATAGTCCAACACCTCTTGGGCGATATGCCACTCAAAGGCGGGCTGCTCAAACAGTACGGGACAGCCCAGAAGCTGCTGGTAAAGCGCAGTTGCCGTGGGCCCGGGATCCGGCAGCGGCAGATGCACCTGCAGAAAAGGCACCTCGCGCTGGCACAGGCTCTGGGCAATGCTGCGCATTGAGCTGATGCTGTGCTCAAACAGGAACGCGAAGGTTACCGGATCGATGTCTGCGACATTAAGGCTACGCACGCTGAAGCGCTGCGCCGAGCTGTACTCCAGCACATCGGCAAAGCTGCCAACCAGGGTAGGTTGCTGCTTGATGGTGCGATACAACTCGCCCAGGGTCGCACAGCGGCTGAACGATGCCTGCAACAGATCCAGATCCCCAGGCCGAAAGCCCTGGCCGAAACGCACCCCGGCTGCAGGCCCCGGTAACCAGCGGGCAGCCAGGCTCAAGCCCTCCAGCATCTGCCAGGCCAGCACGAACTGGCGACTCTCCAGCTCTTGTGAAGTCAGGCAGAGATGTTCGAGCAAACGCTGACGATAGGCCTCGCCGAGCTGCTCAGCCAGGTAGTGGCTGAGTAAGCGAAGATCGAAGGCGGGGTACTGGAGATCACCAATCAGGGTGCCCTGGTTCAGGGTTACCTGGCTATCCATGCCACCGGGAAGGTGTAACGCATCCATAACCCCTTTGTAACCACTTTGTTAAGCGCAGTAAAGAGAGAGCCACTCACTCAGGATCGCCAGGCAGATAAAGTGACGCGATCAGGCTGGCAATTGCACCAAGTGGTCGGCAAATGCAGGGAAAGCCGCGACGGAATCGACGCTGTCATTTTGCGACAATGGGCCAGGACGAGTGACAAAACCCGGTCGTTAGAAACGAAAAAACCCGGCCAAAGGCCGGGTTCTTCGAATATGGTGCTAATACCCAGAGTCGAACTGGGGACCTCACCCTTACCAAGGGTGCGCTCTACCAACTGAGCTATATCAGCAATGTTACGAAAAAACCCAGCCGCTAGGCTGGGCTTTCTCTGAATAGGTGCTTGGCAGTGACCTACTCTCACATGGGAACTCCCACACTACCATCGGCGCGATCGCGTTTCACTTCTGAGTTCGGCATGGGATCAGGTGGGACCACGATGCTATTGCCACCAAGCAAAAAACATCAATTTGGATAAAGCTTTTTAAATTCTCGTTCTTACAAGCGCCGGATATCCGACTCACAAAACCACTTGGGTGTTGTATGGTTAAGCCTCACGGGTCATTAGTACAGGTTAGCTCAACGCCTCACAACGCTTACACACCCTGCCTATCAACGTGGTAGTCTTCCACGGCCCTTCAGGAGACTTAAAGTCCAAGTGAGAACTCATCTTGAGGCTCGCTTCCCGCTTAGATGCTTTCAGCGGTTATCGATTCCGAACTTAGCTACCCGGCAGTGCCACTGGCGTGACAACCGGAACACCAGAGGTTCGTCCACTCCGGTCCTCTCGTACTAGGAGCAGCCCCTCTCAATTCTCAAACGCCCACGGCAGATA
>NZ_FQXG01000014.1 GCF_900129905.1 Ferrimonas marina
CTCCGCCCATGAACCTACATGGACGGAGCTTAACAATGTTTTTCACACTTTTAAATACGTTACGGTTTGTACTCTACTTGAACATCGTAGGAGTCGTCATCCCAGTCGTCATCCCAGTCGTCGTCCTCTTCCACCGCGTTCTCCATCTGCTGGGCGTGGTAGTGCTCCCACTTGAAGGCGACGGTGTCCTCCTCCTTCTCCTCGACGATCTCCTGCGGCAGTTCGTCGAGCAGCGCCTGGATGCGATGGGTCAGCGCCTCGGTACCCTGCTTGGTGATGGCGGCGATGGTATGTACCTCACCCCCGTCGTACTGCAGCGCCTCGCTGATGGCGGCGATGAGCGCCTCACGCTCCTCCTCCGGCACCAGGTCGAGCTTGTTCAGCACCAGCAGGCGGGGCTTGTCGTACAGCTTCGGCGAGTACGCCTGTAGCTCATCGAGGATGGCGTGGGCGCCCTCGATGGGGTCGCTACCGTCAAACGGTGCCATGTCGACAATGTGCAGCAGCACCCGACAGCGCTCCAGGTGCTTGAGGAAGCGGATCCCCAGGCCAGCACCGTCAGACGCGCCCTCGATCAGACCGGGGATGTCGGCAATCACGAAGCTGCTGGAGGAGCCAGTCCGCACCACACCCAGGTTCGGCACCAGGGTGGTGAAGGGGTAATCCGCCACCTTGGGCTTGGCCGCTGAGACGGAGCGGATGAAGGTGGACTTACCGGCGTTGGGCAGACCCAGCAGGCCGACGTCGGCCAGCAGCATCAGCTCAAGGCGTACCTCACGGTGCTCGCCCTTGGTGCCCAGGGTCTTCTGCCGCGGGGCACGGTTGACCGAGCTTTTGAAGCGGGCGTTGCCCAGGCCGTGGAAGCCGCCTTTGGCCACCATCAGCTTCTGGCCATGCTTGGTCAGATCACCGATCACCTCATCGGTATCGGCGTCCACCGCACGGGTGCCCACAGGTACCTTAAGCACCTTGTCTTCGCCGCGCTTACCGGTACAGTCCCGGCTGCGACCGTTCTCACCGCGCTGAGCCCGGTGACAGCGCTCAAAGCGGTAGTCCACCAGGGTGTTGAGGTTCTCGTCGGCCAGCAGGAAAACGTCACCGCCGTCGCCACCGTCACCGCCGTCCGGCCCCCCCTTGGGGATGTACTTCTCGCGCCGGAAGCTGACCACGCCGCCGCCGCCGTCTCCGGCCTCGGCGCGGATGGTCACTTCATCTACAAACTTCATCTTTGCACCCCTGCTGCAAGTCGCAGTAAGTATATCTGCTATACGCAAAAAGCCCCGCGTTGGCGGGGCTTTTTCATCCGGTCAGTTCGGATTACTCAGCAACAATGCTCACGTATTTGCGATTGTTCTTGCCTTTCACTTCGAACTGAACCTTGCCGTCTTTGGTGGCGAACAGGGTGTGGTCTTTGCCACAACCTACGTTGTCACCGGCGTGGAACTTGGTACCACGTTGACGAACGATGATGTTACCTGCCAGTACGGACTCACCGCCGAAGCGCTTTACACCCAGGCGTTTGCTTTCAGAATCACGGCCGTTACGAGTAGAACCGCCAGCTTTTTTGTGTGCCATGTCTCAGTACTCCTCGATTAGGCGTTGATGCCAGTGATCTTAACTTCAGTGAACCACTGACGGTGGCCCATCTGCTTACGGCTGTGCTTACGGCGACGGAACTTAACGATCTTAACCTTGTCCGCGCGACCGTGGGAAACCACTTCCGCTACCACTTTGCCACCTTCAACCAGAGGGGCACCAACTTTGATGTCTTCGCCGTTGGCAACCAGCAGAACCTGGTCGAATTCAACGGTGGCGCCGGTTTCTACTTCCAGCTTCTCCAGACGCAGGGTTTGGCCTTCAGCAACACGATGTTGCTTACCGCCACTTTGGAAAACCGCGTACATAATAACTCCGCTACTTCACACGCTGGACCGCCTACGTCTTAGAGGGGTCAGGGTGTGGCTAAAACTGTTTGACAATGGGCGCGCATTCTACGGCATGGACAGTAAACAGGCAAGGGCGAGTTGGAAAAAGATCGCAAAAAGGATCGCCAACCGGAAGCCCAGATTCCGATTTGTCTGGTTCAACAACGCATTTTGGGTAGAATGGCAAGCCGCAAAGCAATAATCATAGTAGGCTTATGCAGCAGTAAGCCAGACTCCGGAAGCCCATAATGGACCTGAACGCCATCCGCGCCTTGACCGACCAAGACATGCAGTCGGTCAATCAAATGATTTTCGATCAGCTGCACTCCGATGTAGCCCTGATCAACCAGCTCTCATTCTACATCATCAATGGCGGCGGCAAACGTCTGCGTCCCCTGCTGGCTGTTTTGGCCGCACGGGCGGTGGAGTACCAGGGCGACAAACACGTCAAGCTGGCGGCGATCATCGAATTTATCCACACCGCCACCCTGCTGCACGACGACGTAGTGGACGAGTCCACCATGCGCCGAGGCCGGGAGACCGCCAACGCCCTGTTCGGCAACCAGGCCAGCGTGCTGGTGGGTGACTTCCTCTACACCCGTTCGTTCCAGATGATGACCGAGCTGAAGAGCCTGACCGTGCTGGAAGACCTGGCGGACGCCACCAACGTACTGGCGGAAGGCGAGGTGCTGCAGCTGATGAACTGCAACGATGCAGACACCAGCGAAGAGAGCTACATGCAGGTGATCTACTGCAAGACCGCCCGCCTGTTCGAAGCCGCCACCCACCTGGCCGCGGTGTTGGCAGACAAGCCCGCCGAGGTGTGCCAGGCGATGTCCGACTACGGCCGCTTCCTGGGCACCGCCTTCCAGCTGGTAGACGACGTGCTGGACTACACCGCCGATGCCGAGGAGCTGGGTAAGAACCTGGGTGACGACCTGGCCGAAGGCAAACCGACCCTGCCGCTGATCCACGCCATGGCCAACGCCGCCGAGGACGAGGCCCAGCGCATCCGCAGCGCCATCGAGAACGGCGGCTGCGAAGAGGTGGACGAGGTGGTGGCAACCCTGGAGCGTACCGGCTCGCTGGAGTACACCATGAACAAGGCGATCGAGGAGTCCAACAAGGCGATTGCCGCACTGGACGTACTGCCAGACAGCGAACACAAGACCGCGCTGATCAGCCTGGCCCGCATCGCCGTCGACCGTCGCAGCTAAGCGCCACTCGACCGACACAAAAAAAGCGCCCCGTAGGGCGCTTTTTTCGTTTATCCGGCCTTAGCCATTCACAAAGGCTTCGCCCTTGCTGATATCGCCGCTGAGGGTCTCCAGCATGCCATCCAGGGCACCCTTCTCGTACTCGCTCAGGCTGCCGTAGGGCAGGATCTGCTCAACGCCCTGCTTACCCAGTTTTACCGGCTGGGCAAAGAAGCGGGTGTGCTCACCGGCACCTTCGACGTAGGCGCACTCGATCACGTCCTGCTCACCCTGAAGGCCACGGACCACGGACAGACCGAAGCGGCAGGCCGCCTGGGCCATGGACAGGGTGGCGCTACCGGCACCGGCCTTGGCTTCCACCACCTCGGTACCGGCGTTCTGGATGCGATGGGTCAGGGAGGCGATCTCATCTTCGCTGAAGCTGACGCCCTCAACCTGGGACAGCAGCGGCAGGATGGTAACGCCACTGTGGCCACCGATAACGTTGATCTTCACCTGCGCCGGATCCAGGCCCTTGGCTTCGGCAATGAAGGTCTCGGAGCGGATCACGTCCAGGGTGGTCACCCCGAACAGCTTGTTCTTGTCGTAGACGCCAGCGGCCTTCAACACCTCGGCGGCGATGGCCACGGTGGTGTTCACCGGGTTGGTGATCACACCGATGCAGGCGGTGGGGGCCACTTCGGCAACCTTGCCCACCAGGTTACGGATGATGCCGGCGTTGACGTTGAACAGGTCAGCACGGTCCATGCCCGGCTTACGGGCCACACCGGCGGAGATCAGCACCAGGTCGGCACCTTCCAGGGCCGGGGTCGGATCCTCACCGGCAAAACCGGTGGCTTCAACCGCGGTGGGGATATGGCTGATGTCGGCGGCAACGCCCGGAGTGACCGGCGCGATGTCGTACAGCGCCAGCTTGCTGCCCGCCGGCAGATTCAGTTTCAACAACAGGGCCAATGCCTGACCAATACCACCTGCGGCACCTAGAACAGCTACTTTCATGCTTAATCTCCAACTTTCCCTGATCAGTGCGACCGGAGTCACACTCCCGAATTTTGCGCCCACCATACCCAATGCAGACGGGGGACGCAATGATCTCAGACGGAAGTATGAGAGGCAGCGGATCAGGGGGCCGGTGGCACTCCAACTTGACACAAGCGATGAATTTTTATGCTCGGTATTTGACTCAGGCTTGCTTCCTAGTCAGCAATTATGCAGAGTTGGGGCATCATTTGCCGTTAAGACACCAGTATGAGAACAACCAACCAGCAAGAGGAATTGGTCCGCGTCTTCAAATCCCTGCTCAAGGAGGAGCGATTCGGCTCCCAGGGGGAGATCGTGGCCGCCCTGCAGGCCGCGGGCTTTGCCAACATCAACCAGTCCAAGGTCTCACGCATGCTGAGCAAGTTTGGCGCGGTACGCACCCGCAATGCCAAACAGGAGATGGTGTACTGCCTGCCGGCGGAGCTGGGGGTGCCCACCGCCAACGCCCAACTGCGCAACCTGGTGTTGGATGTGGATCATAACGGCACCATGATCGTGGTGCGCGCCAGCCCCGGTGCGGCCCAGCTGATCGCCCGCCTGCTCGACTCCATGGGCAAAGCAGAGGGGATCCTCGGCACCATCGCCGGTGACGACACCATCTTCATCGCCCCGTCAGACATTGAGCGTCTGCCGGACACCCTGGCGATGGTCAAAGAGCTGTTCAACTACATCGATTGAGCCTGCCCTCGATCAAAAAAGCCCGGCCAATGGCCGGGCTTTTTGTTGCGCAGACTTACAGCCCGGCGGAACGCTCGAGGAAATCGAGGGAGGGCGCAAAATAGGCCGCCCCGGTTACCGCCTGGGTGTACTTGAGCAGGTGATCGAAGTGACCGTGCTCGCCCACCACCATCGACTTGAGCTGGGCGGTGAAGTGGCCCGGTGTCTTGCAGCAGGAGATAAAGAACAGCCCCTGCTCCTGCATGTTGCCATAAGGCATGCTCTGACGCAGGATCTCCATCGAGCGCCCATCCGGGTGCTTCAGGTTGGTGCGCTTGATGTGAGCGAACATCGGCTTGGCTTCGCTGGGGTACTCAACGTTGTCCATCTTGGAGCGACCGATTGTGTCTTCCTGGGTCTTGAGGGACTGCTGCTCCCACATCGCCATGTTGTGGACGTAGCGCTGGGTGTGGATGTAGCTGCCACCGGCAAAGGCCGGATCTTCGCTGCCCACCAGGGCCACCTCGCGACGTCCCGGTCCTACCGGGTTCTCGGTACCGTCGACAAAGCCGGTCAAGTCGCGGTTGTCCAGGTAGCGGAAACCACGCACCTCTTCCACCAGCTCCGCCAAGCCGGTCAGGCGGCGGCATACCTCGGTGGCAGCCACGTGGTTAACGTCCAGCCGGTCACTGCGGATGTGAACAAACAGGTCCACCGGCTGGCTAGGCGCCAGACGGTCTTCGGCCTCAAACTGCGGGAAGGGCGCCAGCTCCGCCGGGCGTGCCTCGCTGTAGAGGCTGTCCCAGTAGTTGGCACCGACGGCGATAAAGCCGTTGAAGGCGCAATCGGCGTTGCGATCGGCGCTGGCCTGCAGCCAGGCAGCGATCCCGGCGATCACCCGAGGCAGACCCACCTCGGCGCCCTCGCTGGCGTTAAACATCAGGTACAGCCCATGCAGATTCCCTTCCGCACAAATTCCGCCCTGTTCCCTAGGCATCGGATTTTCCTTAACTTTATTTTCTTCAGCCATGATTGTGGCCCATCTGGTTCAGGTAAGCTAGCAGTGTGCTCAGAGCCCTGTATCGTGACAAGGCTGGTAAGCAAAATTCTTGATCTCGGTGGCTAGAATAGCACCAAGGCATGGGGCATGGCGGCCACCGCCACCCGCTGGCCCAGCTCCAGCCCGATGTGACCGGAGCGGACCGCCAGGGCAACCGGGCCCACCTCCACCTGGTAATCACAGTAGGTGCCGGCAAAGGTGCGCGCCACCACTACGCCGCTGCCCTCGTTGTCGGGCTCCAGCGCCAGCTGCTGCGGCCGCAGCAGCAAGGTACCCTGGTGCTGGGGTGGGTAGCCCAGCGGGCTGGCACTTTGGATCGCCCCCAGCGGGGTGTGTACCTCGTGGGCTGTGGCCACGGTGGCGTCCAGGTAGTTACCGCCGCCGAGGAAGTCGGCGACAAAGCGGCTGCTGGGCTGGTAGTAAAGCTGCTCCGCCGGGCCGGACTGCGCCACCCGCCCCTCGTGCAGGATCGCCAGGCGATCGGCGAAGGCAAACGCCTCCTCCTTGGAGTGGGTCACGAAGATCGCGCTGACCCCCTGGGAGCGCAGGATCTGGCGGATCTCCGCCATCAGCTCGCCGCGCACCTGACTGTCGATGTTGGAGAAGGGTTCATCCAGCAACAGCAGACGGGGCTGATACGCCAGCGCCCGGGCGATGGCCACCCGCTGCTGCTGGCCGCCGGAGAGCTGGTGGATGTAGCGATCCCCCAGGTCATCCAGCTTCACCAGGGCGATCATCTCCGCCACCCGTGCCTGCACCTCCGCCTTGGTGCGACCTTTGAGACCAAAGGCGATGTTCTCGGCCACTGTCAGGTGGGGGAACAGGGCGTAGTCCTGGAAGATCACACCGACACCGCGGTGCTCGGTGGGGACGAGATTGTCCGGGGTGGAGAGGGACTGCCCCTCCAGCTCGATGTCGCCCTGATGGATCGGCAGCAAGCCGGCAATGGCGCGCAGCAGGGTGGTCTTGCCACAGCCGCTGGGGCCGAGCAGGGCCAGGATCTCGTTCTCCGCCAGGGCCAGATCCAGGCCATCCAGGATGGTCTTACCCTGATACTGACAACTCAGGTCCTGGATGCGTAGTTTTGACGTCGCGGTACTCAATGGGCGTGCTCCAAACTGCGGTTCAGGAAGATCACCGGAACCAAGCCGACCAGAACGATCACCAGGGCCGGCAGGGCGCCCAGTTCCAGCATCTCATCGGAAACAAACTGATAGACATAGGTGGCCAGGGTCTCGAAGCCGATGGGCTTGAGCAACAGGGCCGCAGGCAGCTCCTTCATCGCCTCGATAAAGACGATCAGGCCCGCCGCCAGCATCCCCCGCCGCACCAGCGGCAGGTGTACCCGGCGCAGGATCCCGGCGGGGCCCTGGCCCATGGTCGCGGCGGCCATATCCAGCGAGGGGCTGATCCGCTTAAAGCTGTTCTCCACCGCCCCCAGGGCCACCGCCAGAAAGCGTACGGTGTAGCCAAACACCAGCGCCAGGATGGAGCCGGACAGCACCAGTCCCGGCAGCGGCTGGCCCAGCCACTCGAACAGGTCATTGATGGCAAAGTCCGCCGCAATCAGCGGGATCATCACGCCGATGGCCAATACGGTACCCGGCAGTGCATAGCCAAAGCCGGCGATCTGCCCCGGCAGCCGATCCCAGCGGCGAGGGCTGATCCGGGCCAGGTACTGCAGCCCCAGGGCGATCAGCACGGTGATCAGCGCCACCGCAGCAGAGACGCCCAGGCTGTTAAGGCTGTACTGACCAAACTGGCGCAGCGCCGACGGATCGTAGTAGTGCCAGGCGTAGTCCATCAGCACCCAGGCCGGCAGCAGGAAGGAGAAGAACAGCAGGGTGGCGCAGAAACCAAAGGCGCCCCAGGCACGCCAACCGGTCAGCTGGTAGCCATAGTCCTCGCTCTTACCCTCGGCCTTTTGAAACCGCTCCTGACGGGACCGGGCGAAGCGCTCGGCAAACATCAGCACCGCGATCACCAGCAGCATCAGGGTGGAGAGCCGGGCCGCACTGGCCATGCTGCCAAAGCCCAGCCAGGTGTCGTACACCGCGGTGGTCAGGGTGTTGACGGCGAAATAGTGCACCGTAGCGAAATCCGCCAGGGTCTCCATCGCCACCAGCGACAGGCCCACGGCGATGGCCGGGCGGGCCAGCGGCAGCGAGAGGCGGAAGAAGCTTTGACGCGGGCTGCAGCCCAGGGTACGACTGGCCTGGATCAGGTTGCTGGCCTGCTCCAAAAAGGCGGTCCGGGCCAGCATAAAGACGTAGGGAAACAGCACCAGCGCCAGCATGATGGCGGCACCACCGAGAGAGCGCACCGCCGGGAAATAGTAGTCCTGGGGCGATTGCCAGCCCATCAGGCTGCGCAGGGTTGACTGCACCGGGCCGGCATAATCGAACATGTCGGTGTAGACGTAGGCCACGATGTAGGCCGGCATCGCCAGCGGCAGCAACATCGCCCACTGGAATACCCGTTGGCCGGGGAAGCGGCACATCGCCACCAGCCAGGCGGCGGGCAGGCCCAGCAGCAGCGAGCCCAGCGCTACCAGGGCGATCAACAGGATGGTATTAACGACGTAGTCGGTGAGGACAGTTTGTTTCAGATGGTCAAAGACCGCCTGATCCGGGTCCATGGATTGGACCACCAGGGCCGCCAGAGGCAACAGTAGGAGGGCGACCGTGAGGTACCCGCCTACACTCCAGCGGCGCGACAGCGTTTGTATCAAAGATCGAACCTTACTTCATCGAGGAGTTTCATCGCGGTGGCATGGTAAACCGCCAACTCCTGAACCGGCAAGGTATCGGCCTTAAACTCGCCCCAACTGGCCACCATCTCGGACGGCGCTACCTCGGGGTGTACCGGGTATTCCGAGTTGAGCTGAGCGTAAACGCCCTGGGCCTGCTTACCGGAGAGGAACTCCATCAGCGCCTTGCCACCTTCAACGTTCTTGGCGTGCTTGGCCATCACCGCACCGGAGACATTCACATGGGTGCCGCGATCCGCCTGGTTGGGGAAGTTGATCACCACCTTCTCGGCGTAGGGCGCCTGCTTGGGATCCTCCAGCATCTTGCCGAAGTAGTAGCTGTTGCCGATGGCGTAATCACACACCCCTTCCGCCACCGCGGTGATCTGGGCACGGTCGTTGCCCTGCGGCTTACGCGCCAGGTTGGCTTTGACCCCTTCCAGCCAGGTCTTGGCATCCGCCTCACCGTGATGGGCGATCATCGAGGCGATCAGCGCCACGTTGTAGGCGTTTTTACCGGAGCGCATGCAGATCTTGCCCTTGAACGCGGGGGTGGCCAGGTCTTCGTAGCTCACGTCCACCGGGCCAACACGGTCCTTGGCGCTATAGACGTTACGGGTGCGCAGGGTCAGGGCAAACCACTGGTTGTCCGGTGCCCGGTACTGGCTGGGGATGTTCTGGCTCAGCACCTCACTCTCAACCGGCTGGGTCAGGCCCATCTCCACCAGAGTCGCCAGGCGGGAGATGTCGGTGGTCAGCACCACGTCCGCCGGGGACAGGCGGCCCTCACGGTTCAGTCGCTCTTCCAGGCCGGTCTGGGCAAACACCACCTGGGTCTTGATCCCGGTCTGCTCGGTGAACATCTCCAGCATCGGCTCCACCAGGAACGGCTGGCGATAGGAGTAAACAGTGACAGTCTGGGCGGCGGCCACGGTGCTGGTCAGGGCAAACAGGGCGGCGGTCAAGGTGCGTAACATAACGTCTCCATGAGTACGATAATGAGAACAATTCCGTTTAGCACTAAAGGGTACTCGCTTACGACCGGGCCCGCAACGAAGGGGATCACAAAAAAAGGCCCCAAAACTGGGGCCTTTTCATTGCGATTATGCAGAAGTGTTAACCGGCGCTTTTCACCGTGATGAACTCCGGGTAGGCGTCGACGCCACAGTCGGACGCGTCCATTCCCTGGTACTCCTCCTCCTCGCTGACGCGGATCCCCATGGTGTACTTCAGTACTGCCCAGGTAGCCAGGCTGGCACCAAACACCCAGGCGAAGATCACTGCCGCACCGGCCAGCTGACCCACCAGGGTGGCGTCGGCATTGGAGACCGGCACCAGCACCAGGCCCAGCAGACCACAAACACCGTGGACCGAGATGGCTCCCACCGGGTCATCGATCTTGACCTTGTCCATGGCAACGATGGAGAACACCACCAGGGTACCGCCAGCGACGCCGATCAGGGCAGCCAGGCCCAGGCTCGGAGAGAGCGGGTCGGCAGTGATCGCCACCAGGCCCGCCAGGGCGCCGTTGAGGATCATGGTCAGGTCCGCTTTGCCCCAGGTCAGCTTGCAGACCAGCAGTGCAGCGATGGCGCCAAAGGCCGCGGCAGAGTTGGTGTTAACGAAGATCTTGGCGACCGCCGAGGCGTTTTCCGCATCGGAGACCAGCAGCTGGGAGCCGCCGTTGAAGCCGAACCAGCCCAACCACAGGATAAAGGTACCCAGGGTTGCCAGCGGCATGTTGGAACCCGGGATCGGGTTCACGCTGCCGTCGGCGTTGTATTTGCCCTTACGGGCACCGAGTAAGAGCACCCCGGCGATTGCCGCAGCGGCACCAGCCATATGAACGATGCCAGAGCCGGCAAAGTCCACAAATCCGAGTTTTTCAGAGACAAAGCCACCCCCCCAGGTCCAATATCCCTCAACCGGATAGATAAAGCCGGTAAGCACTACAGCAAACGCCAGAAATGCCCAAAGCTTCATGCGCTCAGCAACCGCACCGGAGACGATGGACATCGCGGTGGCGACAAACACCACCTGGAAGAAGAAGTCCGACTCCAGGGCATGATCCGCCCCGTCCGCCTGGGTACCGATGAAGCTGCCGAAGCTCGGCAGCCAGCTGCCTTCCAGGTTATCCACGTACATGATGTGGTAACCGACCAGCAGGTACATGGCACAGGCGATGGCGTACAAGCACATGTTTTTGGTCAGGATCTCAGTGGTGTTCTTGGAGCGGACCAGGCCCGCTTCCAGCATGGCGAAGCCCGCCGCCATCCACATCACCAGGGCACCTGAGATCAGAAAATAAAAGGTATCGAGGGCAAAGCGCAGTTCGGTGACCGTGACGCCCAGTTTGCTTAGCTCTTCCATTGTTCTCCCCTTAAATCGCTTCAGCGTCCATTTCACCGGTACGGATCCGCACTACACGGTCCAGATCGGTCACAAAGATCTTGCCGTCACCGATCTTGCCAGTACCGGCGGCTTCGGTGATCACCTCGATCAACCGCTCTACCTTGTCGCTCTGGGTGGCAATCTCCAGCTTGACCTTCGGCAGAAAGTCCACCTGGTACTCCGCCCCGCGATAGAGCTCGGTGTGACCCTTCTGACGGCCGAAACCCTTCACCTCAGTGACGGTGAGTCCCTCCACCCCCAGTTCCGCTACCGCCTCGCGGACATCGTCCAGCTTGAACGGCTTGATAATCGCGCTAACCAGTTTCATCCCCTTCTCCTTAATCCGTGCGCTCGCTGTTGGCTTAGCTATATCAAGGGGTGTGCCAACAAATAAAGATGTTTAAATACATGCACTTAATCACAACCCTCAAGGTTCACCCTGGAAAAGTGCACCAATCTGAACCTGCCCTTGGCAGGGGTGCACCAAAGTGGTGCGACAGATTACAAAGAGTCATCAAACCCCTTACCCACGAGCAACCTGGCGGATCAACACCGACGCGAACGCCGCGGCCAAGGCGGTGCAAGAGCCGTGGATGGCAACAAAAAACGGCACCCCGAAGGGTGCCGTTTTGATGAGCGCGGTGTGGCTTACTGACCGTCACCACCGTACTTGGCGTTGTACTCCTCGTCCCACTTGGGTGCCAGGTTCTCCAGGAAGGTGGCTTTCTCTTTCTCCATCCCCTCCATGTCCATCCCCAGCGCCAGCTGAGCAGCGGCCTTGGTGGACAGGTCCGGCAGCTCTACCGCGGCAGTTTGACCATGGGTGGCCAATACGCGGGCCAGGGCACTACGGGCATCGGCGCTACGCTCCAGTGAGGAGGCCAGCAGGCGCAGGGCCTCGGACGGGTTGTGGGCGTGGATCCCGTGGGACGCGATGGCCATATCCCAGCGCCACTGAGCGTGACGGATGGCGGTCAGCGCTTCTTGCATCTCGCCCTCGGTGGCGCCTGCATCCCAGGCGGCCTTGGCCTCGAAGTGGGCGTGCACCAGTTGCTTTTCAGCCTTGAGCTTGGCTTCGTTCACCATCTCTTTGTAGCCGGCGACCACCGCTTCCAGGTCATCCTTGCTCTGCTCGTGGCAGCGGCCACAGGTGAACTCGAACTGGTCGAACGGGTTACCGACGTTGTGGTCGGTAAAGCGTTTGCCGTCTTTCTCCACCCGCGGCATATGACAGTCGGTACAGGAGACATTGTTGCGACCGTGGGTGCCGGTGATGGTGGTTTCAAAGCCCGGGTGCTGGGCCTTGAGCATCTTGGCCTTGGACAGGGCGTGGGTCCAGTCAGCAAACTGGATATTGTCGTAGTACTGCTCCATGTCTTCGGTCTGGGTACCCAGATCCCAGGGGAACTTCACGAAGGTCTCACCAGGAGTGAAGTAGTACTCCACGTGACACTGGGCACACACCATGGACTGCTTCTGCGACTTGGTGGCTTCATCCCACTTCCAGCCGATGGTGTCCATTGCCCGCTGGGCAAAAGGCACGGACAGGCGCAGACGGGTGTTGTTATCGTGGCAGTTGCCGCAGCCGATCTCATTGGTGATCTCATTACCGCCGCGAGCCCACTTGCCGGTGAAGTAGGCCTTTTCGCCATTGGTCTCGATGTAGCGCGGCACGTCCGGGGACTTACAGGACCAGCACGCCATCGGCATCGGGCCGTCGTCCGGGCCGGTCGGCCCACCGGTACGCAGGGTATTGCGCAGATCAACGATGGAGTAATGGTGACCGCGCGCCTTGTTGTAATCCTTGGCAAAGCCATAGCCTGCCCACAGGATCACCAGGTTCGGATCCCCTTCCAGCGCATCGACGATCTCTTCGCTTTCCTTGGTCGCATCCCAGCTGTGGTACTGGCGCTTAAAGCGCTCAAACTTGCTGTTGTCCGCCTCGGTCACAGCGCCGGCCGCCAGTGCCGACACCCCCATTCCCATTGCTATAAGGCCGGCTACCATGGCCTGGCCCCACCGTGCTTTGCTCACCATGAAGGTTCTCCCTGTCGCATTGCTCACTCGGGTGTGAATATGACTTAAAACTTAGTCTACGGTGGCAGGGCGCGCCCCGGTAGAGCGGCGCCAAGTTAACCACTTTTTAATTGATCGTGATCAACTTGTAACAATGGTGAAGGGGTGTCAATGGCCCTGAAGGAACAAAAGCCATTGTTTTAAAAGGTTTTCAAAGTCATCCAGCCCACAGCTGGCCATCGCCTCGGCATCGTACAGGGCAAACTCCAGTTCCTCCGCGGCGGCCCGGTCATGCTCCAGGTGATGGTCCTCCACCAGCGCCTCGTCGGACTCCAGCAACAGGGTCTGCTCACTGCCCTGCAGCTGGTAACGGGGCTGCTGGCCCTGCTGAACCTGGCTGAGCCCACTGAGCACCAGCTGGATGGTGGCCGGCTGCTGTAACTCTTCGGTCAGGAAGCGCCCCAGCGCTTCGTGGCCCATGGAAAGCTGCGCCGAGGGGCTCCCTTGGATATCCCGTCGAAACTCAAACTCCATAACGCGCTCACTCTCCGGATTGTCAATCTGTTGCACAGTGTAACCCAGCGACAAAGGGGCGAAACGCTGACGCGAACCGATAGCCTGTATTCTCCCCGATTTGATAAACTTGCGAAGATTGATGGCCAGTTCGCGCCATCGAAGTAACGTAGGTAGTGCATGAACGCAGAACAGGAACGGCTGATCGATCTGGAAACCAAGGTGGCCTACCAGGACGCCACCATCGAGCAGCTCAACGAGATGGTGACCCAACTGGGTCACCAGGTGGCCAAGCAAGCTGAGCAGATCCGTCTGCTGGCGGAGCGCGTCAAGGCGATGCCCCAGGCACAGGTCGCCGACAGCAGCGAAGAGTCCCCGCCGCCCCACTACTGAAAAGGACGCCCGACATGGTTATGCCGATCGCGCAACTGGGGGAAACGGTGCTTCGCCAGCATGCCGACCCCGTCACCGAGTTTGACCCGGCCCTGGCCCAGTTGCTCCAGCAGATGCAAGCCACCATGGAGCAAGCCGGTGGGGTGGGCATCGCCGCCCCCCAGGTGGGGGTGGGTCGCCAGGCACTGATCATCGCCTCCAAGCCCAATGCCCGCTACCCGGACGCCCCACTGATGGCGCCGATGGCGTTGATCAATCCCCAGATCGAAGCCACCGGTGGCGACGAGGTGGGGGCCTGGGAGGGCTGCCTGTCGGTACCGGGCCTGCGCGGCTTCGTCCACCGTCCCGATGAGGTGCAGGTGCGCTATCAGGACATCGACGGCCAGTGGCAGCGAACCACCCTGACCGGCTTCCCCGCCCGCATCCTGCTGCACGAGTACGATCACCTGATCGGCAAAACCTTCCTCGATCGGGTCAGCAGCACCGAGGATCTGGTCGCCACCAGCGTGTGGGAGCGGCAATGGCAAAACGGCTGAGCCTGCTGCTGACCCTGCTGCTGCTGGGCGGTTGTGCCGGCAGCAGCCTGTTTCAGCCCTACCCCAATCGCATCGCCTCGGTACAAACCCAGCTGGCGAACGGCAACGGCGGCAAGGCGATCCAGCAGCTGGAGAGTGGTCTTAGCGGTGCCGACAGCCTGCTCTATGCCCAGGAGGCCGGCCGGGTTGCCGCCCTCAGCGGCGATCTGGACGCCAGCATCCGCTTCTACCAGATGGCGATGACCGATTACGACCAGTACGACTGGAAGGCGATCGTCTCGCTCACCGACATCAGCGCACAGGTGGGCGGTGCCACGGTATCCGACAACCTGATCCCCTACCATGGCCAGGCCTTTGAGCGGGTGATGCTGCACCAGCAGCAGTCCCTCAACTACCTGTGGCAGGGCCAGTACGAGGGCGCCATGGTCGAGGTCCGCCGGGCCGACCAGGCCCAGCAAAAGGCGCAGGAAGCCTACCGGGCCGCGCTCAAATCTCAGCGGGCGATCAGCAACGCCGCCATCGATGAGCAGCTGACTGAGCTCGACCGCCAGGCGGGCAACGCCCCGGACTCCTTCATCAATCCCTATGTGCTGTTCAGCAACGCCGTGCTGTACGAGGCCGGTGGCCAGGCCAACGACGCGCTGATTGACATCCGCAAGGCGCTGCAGCTGATCCCGGAGAACCGGTTGCTGCAACGGGAGCTGGTGCGCCTCTCCTGCCAGGTGGGGATCGACTGCGACGACCTGTCCAAGCGCTATGGCAAGGTCGAGCGTCCCGGCGCCGACCAGGCCCGCCTGGTGGTGCTGTACGAAACCGGCACCCTGCCCGCCAAGCAGAGCTTCTGGGTGCCCTTCAGCTGGGATGGGCTGTACCAGCAGATCGCCCTGCCCACTTACCGGGATAACCGGCCGGCCCCGGCCCCGCTGACCCTCAACATCGCCGACACCCGGGTGACCACCGAACCTTTAGCCAACCTGGACCAAATGGCCGCCCGCTCACTGCGGGAGCAATATCCCTTTATCCTGGTCAGACAGGGGATTAGACTAACGGCCAAACACAACACCAACCGCTGGGCCGAGCGCCAGGGGGGCGAACTGGGGGCCTTCTCCATGCAGGTGCTCAACGCCCTGACTGAACAGGCCGACCGACGCAGCTGGCTGACCCTGCCGCGCCAGGCCCAGGGCTGGGCGGGCTTTGTCCCCGCTGGCGAACACCAGCTGACCCTGGATGGTCAGGCCCACACCCTGGCTACCGCCCCCGGGCGCACCACCCTGGTGTGGATCGTACGCCAGGGGAGCAGTCGACAAATTCGAAGTACACTGATTTAAGGATCTGTAGAGGGATCAACCGATGAAAAAACTCAATACCCTGTTTGCCATTGCGCTGGCGCTGGTGCTGGCTGGCTGTCAATCCAAGGTGGAGTACCGCGACGCCACCGAGATCGAAACCGTCGACGTCAGCTTTGGCTCCAGCGACCTGCAAGCGGTGGCCGGCAAGATGGTGGACTCCATGCTGACCACCCCCCACGTCGCGGCGCTGACCGCCAACGATCGCCCCATCGTGTTCGTCGACCGGGTCACCAACAAGACCTCTGAACACATCGATACCGAATCCATCACCGACAGCATCCGCACCCAGCTGATCCGCTCCGGCAAGTTCCGCTTCATCGACATGACCCAGGTGGATGCGGTGCGCAAGCAGCTGGACTACCAAAACAACGCCGGCCTGGTGGATCCCAGCAAGGCGATCCAGTTTGGCCGTCAGGTCGGTGCCCAGTACATGCTGTACGGCAACCTCTCCTCCATCGTTAAGCAAAACGGTTCCACTAAGGACGTCTACTACAAGATGACCATGAACCTGATGGACCTGGAGTCCGGTCTGCTGGAGTGGGCGGACGAGAAGGAACTGCGTAAGCAGCAGTCCAAATCCTTCCTCGGTCGCTAACCGACCACACAGCAAAAAAGGGGGCCTTCGGGCCCCCTTTTCTCTTGCTCAGGATTCACTTGTTTCTGCGGCTGTCGCGCCAGCGCTGAACACACTCCCGGGTGCCTAGCAGGGCCGCCAGGATCACCACCACCAACAGCAAGCCAAACCCATTCCACGCCATACTCATTGGCCTACTCTCCTTAGTGACGGTATGAGCACAGTGTAGTTGGCTGGGCCTCAGTCGGGCTTGAACACCCCGATCACCTCGCCCTCACCGGCCTGCTGCTGGGTGGCCTCATCGGTTTGCCGCTTGCGGTAACCACAGGCGACACACTCCATCACCTCCACTCCGGCTTCGTTATACAGCATGATGCTGTCCTGCTCCTGACACTGGGGGCAGGATGCCCCGGCAATAAAGCGTTTCTTACTGACCACGCCGTGATACTCCCTTTACCTGTGGTTGGGCCGCTGCCTGAAATGGGCTATCATCCGGCCACTTTTTCTCGTAGACAAGTCCCCATGATAACCCTGGATCAGGTACAACTCATCCGCGGCGGCAAACGCCTGCTGGACAACGCCAGCGTGACTCTCTTCCCCGGCCACAAGGTGGCCCTGGTGGGCGCCAATGGCGTCGGCAAATCCAGCCTGCTGTCGCTGCTCAAGGGCGAGTTTGGCGTCGATGCCGGTGAGTGTCGCCTGCCCGCCCGCTGGCGCCAGGCCAGCGTCGCCCAGGAGACCCCGGCGCTCAGTCGCAGCGCACTGGACTATGTGCTCGATGGCGACCAGCAATACCGTGACCTGGAGCAGGAGCTGCACCAGGCCCAGGCCGATGGCGACGGCCGCCGCATCGGCCACGCCCACGATGCCTTCGAGGCCTATCATGGCTACCAGGTGCCGGCCAAGGCGGCGGAATTGCTGGATGGTCTGGGCTTCGATCAGCCGGCTCAGCAACGCTCTGTGGCGGAGTTCTCCGGTGGCTGGCGGATGCGCCTCAACCTGGCCCGGGCCCTGCTGATCCCCTCGGATCTGCTGCTGCTGGACGAACCCACCAACCACCTGGATCTGGATACCCTGATCTGGCTGGAGGGCTGGCTCAAGCGCTACGAGGGCACCCTGCTGCTGATCAGCCACGACCGCGACTTTCTCGATGCGGTGGTCAACGAGGTGGTTCACCTGGACCAGCAGCAACTGCACCACTACAACGGCAACTACAGCCAGTTCGAGCGGGTCCGGGCGGAGCGCCAGGCCCAGCAGCAGTCCCAGTACGAGAAGCAGGAGCGAGAGCGGGCGCACATGCAGTCCTACGTTGACCGCTTCCGCGCCAAGGCCTCCAAGGCCCGTCAGGCCCAGTCTCGCCTCAAGGCTCTGGAGAAGCTGACCCTGTCCGCCCCGGCCCACGCCGACTCCCAGTTCCAGATGGCGTTTCGTCCCCCCGCCAGCCTGCCCTCGCCGCTGATCCAGCTGGACCAGGTGCAGGCGGGCTACGGTGACCACACCGTGCTGGCCCAGATCTCCCTCAACCTGGTACCGGGCAGCCGTATCGGCCTGCTGGGCCGCAATGGTGCCGGTAAATCCACCCTGATCAAATTGCTCAGTCGCGAGCTGGCACCGCAGGCGGGGGAGCTGCTGCTGGCCCAGGGCGTCAGCATCGGCTACTTCGCCCAGCACCAGCTGGAGGCGCTGCGGCTGGACGACACCCCGCTGGCCCACCTGCAACGCCTGGCCCCGGATGCCAAGGAGCAGGAGCTGCGCAACTTCCTCGGTGGCTTTGGCTTTGCCGGTGACAAGGCACTGAGCCCGGTGCGCCCCTTCTCCGGCGGCGAGAAGGCCCGCCTGGTGCTGGCCCTGCTGGTGTGGCAACGGCCCAACCTGCTGCTGCTGGATGAGCCCACCAACCACCTGGACCTGGAGATGCGCCACGCCCTGACCCTGGCGCTGCAGGGCTTCGATGGCGCCATGGTGGTGGTATCGCACGACCGTCACCTGCTGCGGGCAACCTGCAGTGAGTTTTACCTGGTGGATCAGGGCCAGGTTGCCCCCTTCACCGGCGATCTGGAGGACTACCACCAGTGGTTGCTCAAGCCCACGGCCAGCGCCGAACCCCGTGCCGAGGGCAAACCCAGCGAGGATCGCAAGGCTCGCAAACGGGCCGAGGCAGAGCTGCGTAAGTTGTTATCCCCATTGAAAAAGGCCCAGGAGAAACTGGACAAGAAGATGGCGGAAGCGGACAATCTCGGCGAACAGATCGAGCAGCGCCTGGCGGACACCGAGTTGTACCAGGATAACCGCAAGGCGGAGCTGACCGATCTGTTGCGACAGCAAGGAGATATTCAGCAACAACAGGAGTCGCTGGAGCTGGAGTGGCTGGATCTGCAGGAGCAGATTGAGCAGCTTCAGGCGCAACACCAGGAGTCATAATGCAGATCACCCCCGAGGCCTTTTGGCAGTTCAGCGAATCGCTGTGGCAACACGCCGAGGCCCGTCAAACCGCGCTGGCGATGCAGGATCGCTACCGCCTCGAGCCCAACCTTTTGTTGCTGGCATTGATGCTGGAGCAGCAGGGCCAGTTTCTTAACCAGGCCCAGTTTGAGGCGCTCAATCAGGCCCAGGCCAACTGGCAGCAGAAGATGCTGGAGCCCTACCGTCGGCTGCGCCGACTGGCCAAGAACAGCCTGCCGGATGACAGCTACCAGCAGATGCTGGAGGTTGAGCTGGTGATGGAGCGGCGTGGCCAGCAGCTGCTCCTCAAGGCCCTGGCGACACTGCAACCGGCCGCCGAGGGCGACAACCTGGACAGCTGCCTGCGGGCCCAGGATATCGAGCCCAACGCCCTGCCTGGCGATCTGCTGGCCCAGTTAAGCCAGCTGTTCCAATGGGCCGAGCCGCCACTCTAATCCCTTTTTCCCTCCGCTTAGGCCGCCGCGTCCGACGGCGCCAGCAGCCGATCCGCCAGGGCGTGGGCATTGCGCCGCGCCAGGGCATACAGGGTCAGCTGAGGGTTCGCCCCTAAACTGGTGGGCAGTACCGAGCCATCCAGCACCGACAGGTTGCGCAGCTGATGGTGACGCCCACTGGCATCCACCACCCCCTGTTGCGGCGTTGCCGCCATGGTACAGCCGCCCATGATGTGGGCCGAGGCCACCGTGGTTTGCAGCGGCGCCAGTTGCAGCTGCGCGATCCCCAGCGCTGCCTCTTCGGCCGAGTGCCACCACTGGGCCGGATCCTGCGCCACCATCACTGCCTCCGCCCCGGCGGCAAACTGCATCGCCGTCATCCGCTCGAAGGCGTGGCGGGCGGTATCCCAGAATCGCTCCGACAAGGGGTAGTCCAGCACCGGATCGCCAAACTTGTCCAAGCTCACCCGGCCGCCCGGGCTGTCCTCAGCAAAGCCATCCCGCACCAACGCCAGGGCGATCCCCAGGTGATCGAAGTGGCGCATCAATCGATGGTGCTCCTGGCCCAGCCCCGGCAGCTTACTGGCCAGCAACACCGGATGCAGCGGCGCAGCCTCCAGTTTGTAGCCGAACGGGCCGTCGCCGTCTGGCCAGAGGAACTGATCGGAATAGATGCTTTGCGGCGCCCCGGCATGGGCCGCCACCGGCTCGGCAAAGCGGGCCAGACTCAGCAGGGTCGGATGCAGGAAGGTGCGTTGGCCCAGCCGCTGATGAGGGTCCGGCGCCTTGGAGCGCATCAGCAAAGCGGGGCTGTGCAGGGCACCGCCGCACAGCACCACATGACGGGCACTCACGGTGACCCCGACCGACCGGCGCTGATGCTGGCTGTCCCGGGTCAGACAGTGCAGTCGTGCCACCTGTTCGCCGTCGTGCTCCAGCTGCCACGCCTCGGTGTGACTGAGCAGGGTGGTGCCGGCCGCCAACGCCGCTGGAATGGTGGTCACCAGCATCGATTGCTTGGCGTTGATGGGGCAACCCATGCCGCAGTACCCCAGGTTGGCACAGCCCCGCACGTTGCGGCGGATAACCTGATAGGACCAGCCCAGCTGCTGACAGCCGTCCACCAGGGCCTGGTTATTGGCGTTGGGGGGCACCGGCCAGGGATGGATATTGAGCGCCTGCTCCGCCTGCTCAAACCAGGGCATCAGCACCTCCGGGGTCAGGTCGTCGAGGCCAAACTCGCTGCGCCAATGGGCCAGGGTGGGCTCCGGGGTGCGGATGGAGGTGGTCCAGTTGACCGTGGTGGAGCCGCCGACACAGCGCCCCTGCAGCATGGCGACGGCGCCATCGGCGGTGCGCATGGCGGCGGATTGCTGGTACAAGTCGGGATAAGCCACCCGCTCCTGCATAACAAAATCGGCGGCGGTTTTCAGTGGCCCGGCTTCTACCAGCACCACCTTGAGGCCACGCTGGCTGAGGATCTCGGCCGCGGTGCCACCACCGGCGCCGCTGCCCACGATCACCACGTCGCACTCCAGTGCCCTCGGGCTTTGCAGCGTGCTGCCATCGATATGGTCCCAGCCAGCGGCCAGTCCTTGTGTCATCGGATCCCTCATCATCCCTCCCGGCCCAGTTGTGGCGGCTGATAGGCCAGCTCACCCCAGTGCTGGGGCATGCCGTACCAGGCGGCCAGGATCGGGTCCCGCAACGCCTGGTAGGCCAGCTTCAGGGTATCGAGAAAGTGGTGGCGCCAATCTTCCAGCCAGGCTTGCTGCTGACCGGCCTGCCACTGCACCATCGGCAGGGCATGGCCGGTCAGGGCCAATCGAGTCAGGCGGTTATCCAGCAGGGTACCAATCTGGTCGAGCTGGGCCCGAACCCCGGGGGGCAGGGTCGAGAGCAGCCCCAGGATCTCCGGTTGCAGCGTTGCGCTGCGCTCCTGCAGCACCGACTCCGGTGCCACCCCGTCCAGTACCACCGGGATCAACAGCGGAAACAGCGCGGAGACCGGCTCACTCAGGCCGGGCGTAGGCTGGGGGGCAAACTCCGGGGTCGGCCACAGTGCCACCCCCAGGGTCAGCGCGACCCCGGTGGCCAACCCGGCTTGCAGGAACTGCCGTCGATCCATGGTGCCTCCTTGGCGGATCCAGCCAAATTGTGTAGGCTGTCATGCTCAATATTTAAACACACGTTTTAATATGGTAACAAGCTCGTCGTTTCGCCCCTCGCGCTGGTGGCGCAACCCCCATCTGCAAACCATCTGGCCGGTGTTGACCCGGCCCCGTCGCTGCCCGGTGCTGGAGCGGGAACGGCTGGAACTGGACGACGGCGACTTTCTCGATCTGGACTGGCAGCTGCGTCCCCGCCCCCATCAGCCCCTGCTGCTGCTGGTCCATGGCCTGGAGGGCAGCGCCGACTCCCACTACATGCGCCGCCTGCTGCTGGCCGCCGAGCAGAGCAACCTGGCCTCGGTGGCGATGCATCAGCGCTCCTGCTCCGGCGAGCCCAACCGCCTGCTGCGCAGCTATCACAGCGGCGCCAGTGAGGACCTGGGCCAGGTGGTCGCCCATCTGCGCCAGCACCACCCCCGCAGCCCGTTGTGGGTGGTAGGCTACTCCTTAGGGGGCAACCAGCTGACCAAGTACCTGGGCGAAAAGCAGAGCCAATCGAAGATCGACCGGGCGGTGGTGGTATCGGCACCGCTGGATCTGGCCGCCTGTGCCCGGCGCATGGAGCAGGGCTTCTCCCGGGTCTACCAGCGCCACCTGATCAGCCGGCTGCAGGCCAAGACCCGCCCCAAGCTGGCGCAACTGCCGATGTCCGAGTCCCAGCTCAATCAGCTCAACACCTTCTTCGCCTTCGACGATGCGGTCACCGCCCCCATCAACGGCTTTGATGGCGCCGACGATTACTACCGCCAGGCCAGTGGGCTGCCCTTTCTCAAGGCGATCGACACCCCCACCCTGCTGCTGCACGCCAGCGACGACCCCTTTATGACCGAGGCGGTGATCCCGGCACCGCACCAGCTCAGTCCCCGGGTGGAGTTGGAGCTGTGCCTCAACGGCGGTCATGTCGGCTTTATCGAGGGTGGCTGGCCCTGGTCGCCCCGCTACTACCTGGAGCGACGCATCCTGGATTTTCTGTCGCAAGATCAACGCTGACGTTATCGGTCTAAACTTAGCGCCTGTCCTCCTGCCAGGAGCGTTATGGCAGCAACCGTTCCAATCCCGTGGCCGTGCACCTTGTTGCTCGGCCTGGCCCCGACCCTGGCCCTGGCCTTTGACGCCGAGCCTATCCGGATCCGCTCGGCCGCGCCGGCCAAGGCGCTGGTGCTCAGCCCCACCCCGATGAGCAGTGCCTTTCAGCACCGCTGGCAGCTGTCCGCCAGTGCCCAGGCCGCCAGCATCTTCGCCCAGAGCGATCAGTACGAGCTGGATTACTATCGCCTCGACCTGGGTGCGGAGCTGCTGTTTCGCCCCCATCGACGCTGGCGCATCGGCCTGCAATACCATCACGGCCGGGCCGAGGACCTGCGCCTCGACCAGACCACCCTGACCTTCCATAAATGGTTCGGCCTGGATCAGAACGGTCGGCTTGAGGTGGACAAGCACCGCTTCCTGGCGGACCTGCCCCAGGGCACCTTCAGCGACTTCAAGGGCGAACTGCTCAGCGACCAGGCCAGCCTCTCGCTGGGCTACCAGTGGCTTGACCTGGACCGCCACCAGCTCAGCAGCACGGTGCAGGCCCAGTACCACGACAGCCCGGACTGGCTGCGCCAGGGCGGTCGCTGGGACGGCGCGCTGCAGCTGGATTATCGCTACCAGCACCGCAGTTACGGCCTGAGCCTGATGGTGGCCGCCAGCGGCCAGGGTGCCGATCGCATCCTTGGGGCCGAGGCCCGCTCGCTGGTTTGGCATGGCGACATCGGCTATCGCTACCACTTCAACCCACGCCACAGCCTGGCGCTGCACTACCTTGTCTCCCAGGGCGTGGTGCATGACCTGGGCGAGCTGGCCAAACCGGTGCACGAGGCCGCGCTGGGCTACCGCTACAACGGCGGCCAGTGGGCCTGGGAAACCGTGCTACTGCAGAACCTGCTCAATGCCGACAACTCCGCCGACTTTGGCCTGCAGGCCCGGTTACGCTTCCAGTTTGACTAGCCTGGCATGGCCGGTGACAATGCCCCGGCCCTGACTTGGAGAGCCCCATGCTGATCGACTACCCCACCCTGCTGGCCCAGCTGCCCCGCGAGACCCTGGATAACCTGATCCGCGAGCACCTGCTGGCCAACGTCGGCGATGAACAGTTCGATACGGTGGACGCCCAGGCGCTGACCCAGGCGATCCAACAAGGCCACGCCGCCCTGCGTCGAGGTGACTGGGTGGTAGAGTTTGCCGAGGAGAGTGAAAGCATCGCCATCCGCCCGCGGGAAGCGATCGCCCAGACCCAAGCGCCTTGACCCGGCCGGGCTAACAGCTTTATAACAAATGCATCCATTCGTGACGGACTTGAGGGACTATGTCGGCGAAACATCCCATTATCGCGGTGACCGGTTCCTCCGGTGCCGGCACCACCACCACCACCACCGCGTTCCGGCACATCTTTCGTCAGCTGGACATTAACGCGGCCCTGGTGGAGGGCGACAGCTTCCACCGCTATACCCGTGCGGAGATGGAGGTGGCGATCCGCAAGGCCCGGGAAGAGGGCCGTGCCATCAGCTATTTCGGCCCCGAGGCCAATGACTTCCAGGCACTGGAGGAGTTCTTTCAGCAGTACGGCGAAGAGGGATCTGGACAGATCCGCCGCTACCTGCACACCTTTGACGAGGCGGTACCTTTCAACCAGATGCCCGGCACCTTTACCCCCTACCAGGCACTGCCGGACAACAGCGAGCTGCTCTACTACGAAGGGCTGCATGGGGCGGTGGTGACCGACGAGGTCAACGTGGCTCAGCACGCTGACCTGCTGATCGGCATGGTGCCCATCGTCAACCTGGAGTGGATCCAGAAGATCGTGCGCGATACCAATCAGCGTGGCCACAGCCGCGACAAGGTGATGCACTCCATCGTTCACTCCATGGAGGACTACGTCGCCCACATGACGCCGCAATTCTCCCGCACCCACATCAACTTCCAGCGGGTGCCCACGGTGGACACCTCCAACCCTTTCTCCGCCAAGGACATCCCCAGCCTGGATGAAAGCTTTGTGGTGATCCGCTTCCGTGGCATGTCTGACGTCGACTTCCCTTTGTATCTGCAGATGATTCAGGGTAGCTTTATGTCAAGAATCAACACCTTGGTGGTCCCCGGGGGCAAGATGGCCCTGGCCATGGAACTGATCCTGACCCCGTTGATCCGGAAGTTGAAGCAGACACGGCAACAATGTCTGCTGGCCGAGCAGGCCAATAAGCTGCAGTCGTCGGAATAACGTTAAGATCGGGGAAAGCAGAAACCGGATTCGGTAACACCGAGCGTTACCCTCGGTCTTTTTGCCGCAAAACTCGATCTAGTTCAAAGTGTCCGCGACTTTACGCTATTAACATTTAACCCTAAAATTCTGAATTAAGTTTTAAGCGTTTTATCCTACTGAAAGGAAAAAGACTATGGCGCTCATTGGTAAGCCAAAACCCGATCCGACCCTGGAGTGGTTTCTGTCCCACTGCCACATCCACAAGTATCCTGCCAAGAGCACTCTGATCCACGCTGGCGAAGAGTCCGATACCCTGTACTACATCGTAAAGGGCTCCGTAGCGGTACTGATCAAGGATGAAGAGGGCAAGGAGATGATCCTGTCCTACCTGAATCAGGGCGACTTTATCGGTGAACTGGGCCTGTTCGAAGAGCAGCCGGAGCGCACCGCCTGGGTTCGTGCCAAGTCACCGTGTGAGATCGCCGAGATCTCCTACAAGAAGTTCCGTCAGCTGATCCAGGTTAACCCCGACATCCTGATGAAGCTGTCCGCACAGATGGCCAACCGTCTGCAAACCACCTCTCAGAAGGTGGGTGACCTGGCGTTCCTGGACGTGGCCGGTCGCATCGCCCAAACCCTGCTGAGCCTGGCCCGTCAACCGGACGCCATGACTCACCCGGACGGCATGCAGATCAAGATCACCCGTCAGGAGATCGGCCAGATCGTTGGCTGCTCCCGCGAGACCGTGGGCCGCATCCTGAAGATGCTGGAAGAGCAGAACCTGATCCAGGCCCATGGCAAAACCATCGTGGTCTACGGCACGCGCTAAGCGTACCGAAGCATCAAAAAAGGCACCCCGAGGGGTGCCTTTTTTATTGGCTTCGCAGATTTGCGGGGTTAACTCTCACTCGTGAGAATTGCCACTCTTTGCTTTGTCGCGTTGGCGACAGCAACCAAAGGGGCTACTCGCCCCCTTGGAACCCCCGTTACCTCCCATCGGTGCTGGTTCCTCGCTCCGACGGCATCGGCTAGCGGCACTGACCAGAGTCGACATCCCTGCCTCCGCTGGTCACTCGGGCCATCCTGGCCCTCGGCCTTGCCGATGACGACTCCACTCGGGCACCTCAAAGTCGGTGTAAGAGCCGGTGCTTCGCCAAACCCGAACAGGTTAGACACACTAATCTGTTCGGATATAGCTGGATGTTAGAGCTTCAAAGAGTTGTTTTCCCGGAGATCCGCTACATGCCTTTTTTATTGGCTTGCGCCTGGCGTTAGCGGGCGTCGGTGGACTCGAAGATCTTATCCGCCGAGGCGGCGACAAAGCCGCTGTACTCCAGCCCATTGGCATCGGGGTAGCGCCGGGCAAACTCGTAGAAGCTGGCCGGGATGGTCAGCTCACCATCGGCAAAGCGCACCGCCACCTTGTCCGCCAGGGTGGAGGATTGCTCCAGCAGCACCTGCGGCGAGCCCTTGATCTCACCACCGCTGGTGTTGAGGGCGAAACCGGCGGATTTCAACGCCGCGTTGACCGACTCCAGGGTGGTGTAATCGGCCAGGGTATTGACCTTAACGGTGAAGTGGTTGGCCCGGTAGCCAAAGGCCGCCAGCCAGGCGGCGTACTCGCTCTCCGCCAGTAGCGCACGGTAGGTGGCGGTATCCACCTGCCAGCGTGCGCCGCTGTAGAGGAAGTCCGGCTGCTGCGCCGCCCCCTCGGGCAGCTGGGCCACCAGATCCCGGGCCACCGACTGCAGCGCCTCGGAGCATTGCTCCAGGCACAGCTCGGAGATGAACACCTTGGGTGCCTCCGGGTTGGGGTGCTCAAAGTGCTTGGCCACCAGCTTCTTCTGCTCAAAGCGGTAGTCGCCCTTGGCCTCATAGCCCAGTGCCAGGAAGTGGGCCGCCAGCTTGTCTAGCCCCACCTCCGGCAGATTAAAGGTACGAAACGCCACGTGGTCGTTGATCAGCGCCGCGCCACCACCGAGCAGCCGATGGATCGGTACCGCACTGGGGCATTGCACCTGGTAGTCCTGCCACAGGGCGTCGAACAGGGATTCGAGGGTATTGGTCATGGCTACAGCTCCAGTCCGGGGGCCAGGGTTTCGGGCATCACCACCTGGTCCGCCTCCATCGAGGCTACCGGATAGGCACAATAGTCCGCCGCGTAGTAGGCGCTGGCCCGGTGGTTACCACTGGCGCCGATGCCACCAAAGGGCGCCGAACCGGCTGCCCCGGTGATCTGACGGTTCCAGTTGACGATGCCGGCGCGGCTGCGGGGCAGGAAGTAGTCCCACTCAGCCCGGCTGTCGGACAGCAACCCGGCGGAGAGACCATAGCCGGTGTCGTTGGCGATGCGGATCGCCTGGTCAAAATCGTCGTAGCGGATCACCTGCAACAGCGGGCCGAAGTACTCCTCGTCCGGCAAGGATTCGATCGCCGTCACGTCGATGATACCGGGGCGCACCAGACCGGTGCCCGGAGTCACCACGGTCAGCGGCTCCAACACCTTACCACCGAGGGATTCCAGCTGGCGCTGGGCCGCCACCATGCCCAAGGCGGCCTCGGAGGAGATCATGCTACCGATAAAGGGCGCCGGCTCAGCGTTGGGCTGGTCGACCCGGATAAGCTTAGTGGCCTCCAGCAGCCGGGCCAGCAAAGCATCGCCCTGGGAGGTATTGGGCAGCAACAGCCGCCGTGCACAGGTGCAGCGCTGACCGCTGGAGATAAAGGCAGACTGGATGATGTCGTGCACCGCGGCGCGCTCGTCGGCCACCTCACGGACGATCAGCGGGTTGTTGCCGCCCATCTCCAGTGCCAGGATCTTGCCCGGCTGACCGGCGTACTGCTGATGCAGCAGGTGGCCGGTACGGGAGCTGCCGGTGAAGAACAGGCCATCAATGCCCGGATGTGAGGCCAGCGCCTTGCCGGTCTCCAGCTCGCCCTGCACCAGGTTGATCACCCCCTTGGGCAGGCCCGCCGCCTGCCACAGCTTGAGCACGTGTTCGGACACCTTGGGGGTCAACTCTGACGGCTTGAGGACCACGGTGTTGCCCGCCAGCAGTGCTGGCACCATGTGGCCATTGGGCAGGTGACCGGGGAAGTTGTAAGGACCAAACACCGCCACTACCCCATGGGGCTTGTGACGCAGCATGGCACGGCCCAGCGGCAGCGCTTTCTCGCTGTCGCCGGTGCGGTCCTGATGGGCGGTGATGGAGAGCTCCACCTTGCCGATCATCGCCCCCACCTCGGTGCGGGTTTCCCACAACGGCTTGCCGGTCTCCTCGGAGATCAGCTGGGCCAGCGGCCCTTTGTCCGCCTCCAGTTGCTGCTTAAAGGCCCGCACCAGCGCCTGCCGTGCCGGCAGGCCGGACAGGAACCACTCCAACTGCGCGTCCCGGGCGGCGGCGATAGCAGCGTCCACCTGGCTGGCATCAGCGCCACGGCCATGCCACAGCGCCTCGCCGGTGGCCGGATTGTAAGAGGTCAGGTTGGGGCCCTGGCCAGATTGCCATTCCCCGTTGATCAGATGAGTCATACTTCGCTTTCCTTAGCGCCGTTGCCGGCGTTGCATTGATCGTGGGCGGTTACAGCGGCAGGTACCACACCGTATCGCCGGGCTGCAGCTTCAGCTGCTGCAGGGTCTCGTCGCTCAGCCCTAACGGCTGGCCCTCGTCCCCCTCCAACACCCCGGCACGCACCACCCGGTAATCCGGTAGGCGGCCATTGCAGATCAGGTAGTCGCCGCTCACCGCGTCGCTATCCACCTGCTGGCTTGGCCGCTGCTGGCAGGCCTGGACCGCGCGGATCCCGTCCCGCTGGCACTCCACCGTCGGGCCCGCATCGAAGATGTCGACGTAGTTCTTGCAGCGAAAGCCCTCGGCCTGCAGCAAGGCCAGGGCCGGCTCCGTGCTCTCATGCACCCGGCCGATCACCGCCTGGGCCTCGGGGCTGAGCAGGTTGACGTAGATGGGGTGGCGCGGCATCAGCTCCGCCACAAACACCTTGTCACCGATGCCGGTGAGGTAATCCGCGGTGGGGAAATCGATGCCAAAGAAGTGGGTCTCCAGCCATTGCCAGAAGGGGGAGCTTCCTTGGTCATCGGAGACGCCGCGCATCTCGGCGATCACCGTGTCGCTGAAGCGATCGGCAAAGGCCGCCAGCATCAGGAAACGGCTGCGAGACAGCATCCGACCGATCTGGTCCCGCCGCCATTGGGGCAGCAGGAACAGGGTGCACAGCTCCGTGGCCCCGGTGTAGTCATTGCACAGGGTCAGGGTCTGTACCTCACGGCGGATCCCCAGCTTATCGGACACGTGAACGTCCTTGCCCAGCCGGTAGTGGTAAAAGGCATCCTCACTGCCCACGGCAGCCTCGATGCCGCAGGTGCCCACCACCTGGCCGTTGTCTTCCAACACCATCAGGTAGCTTTCGCTGCCCGGGGTCGTGACCTCGGTGGCGAAGCTCGCCTCGGAGCGGGCAATCTTGCGCTTGAGCAGGGCCTCGTCCACCGGCAGCGAGGTGAAGCCGTGGCCCGAGGCCTCAGCAATGGCCAGCAGGGCCGGGTAATCCTCGGCCCGGATCGGTCGGATGATCAGCATAGTGGCCTCCTAGCCCTGAACCACCTGGGCCACTGCGGCCTCGAAGCGGGCCAATCCATCCTGGATCTCCTCTTCGCTGATCACCAGGCTGGGGGCAAAGCGCACCACGTTGGCGCCGGCCACCAAACACATCAGGCCCTGTTCGGCCGAGGCCACCAGGAAGTCGCGGGCACGGCCCTGGTAGTCGCTGTTCAGCGCCGCCCCAATCAACAGCCCCATGCCGCGGACCTCGGCAAACACCTTGTACTTGGCGTTGATCGCCTCCAGGCCTTCGCGGAACAGGCGGTGACGATGGGCCACCCCCTCCAGCACCTCCGGGGTGTTGACCACATCGATCACGGTCTGCGCCACGGCGCACGCCAGCGGGTTACCACCGTAGGTGGAGCCGTGGGTGCCCACCTTGAGGCTGGTGGCGATCTTGGCGCTGGTCAGCATGGCCGCCACCGGGAAGCCGCCCCCCAGCCCCTTGGCGGAGGTGAGGATGTCCGGTACCACGTCAAACTGCTCGTAGGCGTAGAGGGTGCCGGTACGGCCAACCCCGGTCTGCACCTCATCGAAGATCAGCAGAGCGTTGTGCTTGTCACACAGGGCGCGTACCTGACGGATAAATTCCGGATCCGCCGGGATGATCCCGCCCTCGCCTTGCATTGGCTCCATCATCACCGCACAGGTGCGATCGCTGATGGCCGCCTCGAAGGCTGCCAGGTCATTGAAGGGGATGTGATCCACCGCCCCGGGCTTGGGGCCGAAGCCGTCGGAGTAAGCCGCCTGGCCACCCACGGTGACGGTAAAGAAGGTACGGCCGTGGAAGGCCTGGTTAAACGCCAGGATCTGGTCCTTGTCCGGACCGAAATGATCCAGCGCGTAGCGCCGGGCCAGCTTCAGTGCCGCCTCGTTGGCTTCCGCCCCGGAGTTGGCGAAGTAGACCCGCTCAGCAAAGGTGGTGTTCACCAGGGTCTGGGCCAACTTCAGCGCCGGCTCATTGGTAAAGACGTTGGACAGGTGCCATAGCTTGGCGCCCTGCTCGTTCAGGGTTTTGACCATGGCCGGGTGGCAATGGCCCAGGCTGTTCACCGCGATGCCGCCGGCGAAGTCGATGAACTCACGGCCCTGCTGATCCCATACACGGCTGCCCTCACCCCGAACCGGCACCATCGCCGCCGGGTTGTAGTTGGGTACCATCACCTGCTCAAACTGAGATCGGCTGATCTGTTCACTCATTGCAACTCTCCTTCTTGCCTTCGCCAAGCGGTGGCGAATGGCCTGTAGCCTATCCGTTAACAACAAACCTTATAAAAATAAACATCATCAGTCAAAAACTGAGCGTAGCGGTTATTTTTGCACATTTTGACTATCCATTCAGTGCCTTAACAAAGTCAAAAAGCGGGTGAAAACAGACGAAGACAGGATTTAAGTTGTTTTAAAACATACCCTTAATCCAGCGTGCGATTAAGCCGGGAAAGGAGAGGGAAAAAGACCCACCAAGGCGCAAAAAGGCAAATATGCTAATGCCATGAGGTTCTATGCAGCCAAATGAATCTGAGTGACTGGGCTCAAACCCGCTCGGGGGTTTGAGCCAGGGGGGATTGCTGATACCAGCTCAGCAGTTGACCCTCGCTGGCCCACTGCCGCTCCAGCAGTTGGTCGTGCAGGGTCTGAAGGTGCACTTGGGCCAGCAGGCGCCCCTCCGGACTCAGTTGTGCCAGCGCTCGACAGCGCAGATCGGTCAGCGGCAACCCAGCGCCACCGATCGCCTGCAGCAGCGAGCCGGACCAACCACCGCTGTGGTTCAGCGCCTGCAACAGCGGTGCCGGTGGCAGCAACAAGCCGCGCAGGGATTCGTGGACCGCCTTGGTTTTACTCAGCCGTGCCTCGCTCAACCACTGCTGTTGTTGCTGCTCAAACAGGCCTTGTGCCACCGTCAGCAGCAGTAGCCACTCGGTGCCGTGCAGGGCCGCCAGCACCGCCATGCGCGGCGCCGACAGCCCCAGCTCCGGTGCCTGAGCAATCACCCGGCGGATCTGCTCGCTGATCAGCGCCCAGAGTCGTCGGTTGCGCCGATCCGGTTGGGACTGGCACCAGTAGCGGAAGGTCAGCCAGGGGATCAGCTGCTGCAAACGCTCCAGCCCCAGGCTATGGAACGCCAGCTTAGCGCTGTGCATGCTGACCCCGCCGCGGCGGGTTTGCTCCCGATTAACCTGACGGACCAGGCCATCGCAAAGCCAGCTTTGCTGCTGCACCAGGGTCCACAATCGCTCACGGCTGCACTGGGGCTGCAATACCAAACTGAGCAGATCCAGGTGAACCGGCAGGATCGGGCTGAACCGCACCAGCCGCTTGAGATCAAACAGATGCTGTTGCAGCTGTTGGCTGAAGCGCGCCTCGAAGGCTTGCTGGATCTGATCCTGCAGCTGCTGCTCAGCCCGATGAGCACGGCGCTTCCTGGCCTGAGCCAGTCGCTCACAGGCCAGCTTATTGCGCCAGTACTGCGCCTCGATGGGATCCGGAGAGGAGGGTTGGGCCACCGGCGGCGGTTGCAGCCAGTAGCGCCAAAACTGATGCTGAAGGGGGCCGTAGCAGCACAATGGGTTGCTGCCCGGCCCCGCCCCTGGGGTTGTCATGGTGAGCCTGCACTCCCTGTGTCAGCGCACACGCATTGCAAAGCGAGTGTGAATCGGGTGTTAGTGCTCTCTATTAAACCCTATTTCAGCGTCTGTTCAAACAACCGATGGATTCGACGGTACTCGTCTAACCAGCTGTAAGGCTGACGGAATCCGTGCGGCTCAACCGGGTAGATGGCGGTTTCAAACATCGGCTTCTCAAGCTCAATCAGTCGCTGCACCAGGCGCACGCTGTCCTGGAAGAAGACGTTGTCATCCAGCACCCCGGACATGATCAACAGCGGCTTCTCCAACCCCTCGGCGTGGTAGATCGGCGAGCTGCGCTCGTAGGCGATGTGGTCCACCTCCGGGGTGTTGAGGATATTGGAGGTGTAGGGGTGGTTGTAGTGGGCCCAGTCGGTCACCGGACGCAGCGCCGCCCCGCTTTGGAACAGATCCGGCTGGGTGAACAGCGCCATAAAGGTGAGGAAGCCACCGTAGCTGCCACCGTAGGTGCCGATGCGCTGGCGATCCACCGAGGCGTTGGCCACCATCCACTCCACCCCATCGCGCAGATCCTCCACCTCGGGATGGCCCATGTTGCGGTAGATGGCGGTGCGCCAGTCACGACCGTAGCCCTTGGAACCACGGTAATCCATGTCCATCACCACGTAGCCCTGCTGGGCCAGCAGGTTATGGAACATGAACTCACGAAAGTAGCCGGAGAAGCCGTAGTGGGCGTTCTGCAGGTAACCGGCGCCGTGGTTGAAGATCACCGCCGGGTAGCGCTTGGCCGGATCGTAGTCCTGGGGCAGGTAGAGCCGGGCGTAAACCGGATCCGCCTGGTGGCTGGAGGGCACAGCGATCACCTGGGGTGCCTGCCAGTCGTAATCCAGGAAGGCCTGGGAGGTGGTCTGGGTCAACTGGCGCGGCTCGCCGCCCAGCGGCTGCAGGTAAAGCTCGGTGGGACGGATGCGGCTGGAGTAGGCCAGCAGCAGCTGGCTCTCGTCCGGGCTGAGCCGGTAGTTGAGCATCCCCTTGAGATCGGTCAGCGCCTCCACCTGGCCATCGGCCACCGCCACCCGGAACACCTCGTACTGACCGGGGTGGTAGGGGTTGGCCTGGTAGTAGAAGTGACGCTTATCGGCACTCAGGGTCAGGTTGCTGACCACCTGTTTGCCCTGGGTCAGGGCGCGGACCTTACCGGCCAGGGGCTTGAGGTAGAGCTGAGAGTAGCCGCTGGCCTCGGACAGGAAGTAGAGGGTCTGGGCATCCAGCCAGCCAAACTCGTTGTGGGTGTAATTGACCCAGGCCTCGTCGTGCAGACGATCCTGGGTTTGCAGCTTGCCCTTGGCCAGGTCGACCGTGGCCAGCCAGCGATCCTTGTTGTCGATCGCTTCCAGCATCAGCGCCAGGCGATCCTCCTGCTGGTGCCACACCACGGCGGACTGACGCCAGCCCCAATCCTGCATCAGCCGGATCGCCCGCACCGCGGGTTCGCTCTGGTAGCTTTCGCCCTGGGCCTCGGCGTTCTCACGCTTGACCGCCGCCAGCACATCCTCGTCGTAGCCTTCCAGCCCCTCCCAGGTCACCGGAATGGTCTTACCCAGTTCACGGTCGAGCACCACCAGGCGCTGGCCCTTGGGATCGGCCTCAGCCACCCGGGCACGCACCTTGACCGCGTTGACGTAGCCGCGACGATCCAGGTAGTCCGGCATGATGTCGTGCTCACTGCGCCAGCTGCCGTCCTTGTCGGTCAGTGCCACCAGCAGGTAGCGACCGCTGGGGGAGGGGGTCAGGCTGACCAGCCGCTCACTGGCCCCCAGGTAGAACGGGGTGGGTGCCAGCGCCGCGTCCTGATCATGACGGGCCTGCTTCTGCTCGAAGCGGGCGGCGTCATGGCGGTAGTTCATATCGACGTACTGGCTCAGCTTGCGCTGTTCCCGCGCCAGGTAGCTTTCCGGCTCAGTGGGCTTGGGCGCCGCTTCCATGGTGACCTGTGCCAGCACCCGACGGTTACGGCCATCCAGGTCGATCCGCTCCAGCACCCCATCGCGCCACAACGCCAGGCCGCCATCATTGAGAAAACGGAAGCCGCTCAGCGGTGCCACATCCTGGGTCAGTTGGACGATGGCAGAGCCGGTTTGAACAAACAGCTGGCCCTCATACAGCCAGGCATAGTGGCGACGATCGGCGCTCCACTGGCCGTTGTCTCCCACCACCTGGCTCCATTGTGCCAGCCCCAGCTTCTGCGGGGCGCCGTCCAGCGTCTGGGCGAAACGCTCCACCAGCGGGCCGCCCTGCTGCTTCTGCTGGTAATAGACGGTGCGACTGTCGCTGCCCCAATAGAAGGCAGTAGGACTGCGGCCCATCCAATCCGGATCCGCCATGATCTGCTTGAGGGTAAGAGGGCTGTCCGGGGTAACCGGTGCACTGAGTGAGACGGGTTCGGCGACGCTGGCCGTAGGGGTGGGCTCGGTCGAGCTGGCGCATCCTTGCAGGGCAAGAGCCACCCCGCACGCCACGATCCATGGTTTCATTGTTGTTGTTCCCTTTTGACGACTTCGAGGGGGCCTGGCGCCACCCCATCCGCTGGCAGCGGTTATACCACGACCAGCAATCTCGCAAAAGTTACGACAACCTTTTCTTACACATTGGCAACCACAGGCCAACCTTCAGTGTTGCTTGAGGAAATTCTCCAGTAGTTGCAGCCCCTGCTGGGTCAGGATCGACTCGGGGTGAAACTGCACCCCCTCCACCGCCAGGTTGCGATGACGCAATCCCATGATCTCCCGTTCGCCATCCTCACGCTCTGCCCAGGCCGTGACCTCCAGCGCCGCCGGCAGGCTGTCCGGTTCCACCAGCAGCGAGTGATAGCGGGTCACGGTCAGCGGCGACGGCAGGTCGTGAAACACCCCTTGGCCCTGGTGCAGGATGGGGCTGGTTTTGCCGTGCATCACCTGGCGTGCACGGACCACCCTGGCGCCGTAGTGCTGGGCAATGGCCTGATGGCCCAGGCACACCCCCAGCATCGGGATCCGGCCGGCAAACTGGGCGATCACCGCCAGGCTCAGGCCGGCCTGGTCCGGTGATTTGGGGCCCGGGGAGATCACCAGGCGATCCGGACGCAGCTCCGCGATCTCCGCCAGGCTGGTCTCATCATTGCGACGCACCACCACCTCCTGGCCTAACTGCTGGAAATACTGCACCAGGTTGTAGGTAAAGGAGTCGTAGTTATCGAGCATGAACAGCATCGGGTCGGATCCGGGGTTAACAGGGTCAGGTTGCGGCGGAGTGTAACAGATTCTGCCCGGGGCAAGGGCAACCGGATCGGGCAGGCCCGATCCGGTCAATGGATTATTGCGGGGCGAAGTTGAACAGCGGGAAGCAGGGCAGGAAGCCGTTGTCGGCACAGTTGATCAGGCCCAGCTGGATCCCCTTGAGCTCGGTGGTCTTGTTAAAGATCCCCAACTGAGCGTGGGAGGATTCCGACACGTTGACCGCGCTCCAGTCAAAGGCGGTGTAGCCCTGGCTGACGTTAACCAGGCCCACGTTGGCGCCGTGCACGTCGTTGGCAACATTGACCATGCCCAGGTTGGCGCCCTTGGTCATCCCCTTGTTCCAGTTCCACAGGCCAAAAGAGACCCCGGTCATGCTCTTGTTGACGTGGTTGGCGCCGGCGATCAGCAGCGGGAACTGCACCCCGACAAACTCGTCGGTCTCACCAATCCCCAGCAGGTGCAGATCCACCCCCTTCACCGACTCGGTTTTGCCATACAGTGTGGGGAAACGAACCCCCTCAACCTGGTCACCGGCCATGGCGTTAACGCCATTGAGGGTCGCCAGCTGTACCGGTACCGCCTGCTCCGCCGCAGCCGTCGCGCTGACCAACGCCGAGGCCAGTGCCAATCCCATAAATCCACGCAGTTTCATCATATGCTCCTTCAACTACCTTGGGCTTCAATGCCAGAGAATCTGGCTCGAGAATGGCCCCACGTTACGAAAGCCGTGATGAAACCGCAAGCGTTTACAGTGGCCTATCCCACATAGCTTGGCGCAGATCAGTGTTCTGTCCGGCGTTGTTGCCGGTATTCGGATCGGATCCGCTCAAACTCCGCCAGCTGAGCCGACGACAGCACCGACTCGAGGTGGTCGATCAGCTCGGCATCCGCCTCACGCAGGGCTTGGCGCAACTGACGCTGTTGCTGGTCGGAAAGCTCCGGCGGCGGGGCATCAAAGCGAAAGCCGTACTGGTGCAGGATGGCATGGCGCTGCTGGATCCCGGCACGCAGCAGGGGCACCACCTCCTCGCGCTGGGAGGGGGTCAATTGCAGTCGCTGCAATGCCTGATCCAGTGGCTGATTGGGATCCGCCTGGGCAGGCAAGGCGCACAGCAGGGTCAAGCACAGGGCGATGAAACGAACGCTATCCATCGTGATGCCTCTCCTCTCAGACGCCAGCCGGGCCCCGGGGGCCGCGTCAGCGCTTGGTGGCGACGATCAGGTTACGGTTGATCGACTGATCAACCCGGTGCAGGTAGCCAGTAAAGGGGGCCTCCGCCCCGACCTCGAAGCCGGCCTGGTCCAGCAGCGGGGCCACCTCCTGCCACTTCATGGTGAACTCATTGAAGGAGATCACCAACGCCCCTTTGGGCTTCAGTCCATGATGCCAAGCGGGCAGGGCCTGCTCAAGCAAACCCAGGGCGCTGCGCTCCAGCTTGCTGTCCTTGGCGTTCTTGTTGCCGTGCTGGACCCCGTAGGGCAGATCCGACACCAGCAGGTCACAGCTGTTGCGCTTGAGCAGCAGGTTAGCCTGGCGGGTATCGCCGCTATAGAGCTTGAAGCTCTGGGTATTGCCGGCGGCGTAATCCGCCTTGTTGGCCGCGGTATCCAGGACGAAGCTGTCCGCTACCTTTTTGCCATCCGGGCCATTGCGTCGGCTCTTGGTGACCTTGTGCTTGTACTTACCCATCTTCAGGTAGCGCACCATGTAGGCCTGGATCTCCTGCACCCACTTGCCGTTGATCTCGATCCCTTCCACATCAAAGCCCCGCACCATCCCCTCGTACAGGGTGGTGCCTTTACCGCACATGGGATCCACCAGGCGGATCCGCTCAGAGCCGGTGCCACAGGCCGCCAGCCCCAGGTTGATCATCAGCCGGGTAAACTGCTCGTTGGTCTTGCCCACGTACTTGAGGATCTGGCTCATCCCCGGCGGGAAGGTATAGATGTCCGGCACCACCACCGGCTTGAGCAGGCCCCCGTCCAGTACCTCGAACAGGGCATAGTAGATGGACGCTGCCGCCATGGCCGCCAGCGCCGGCTCGGACAGCGGGGTCTCGGTACGAAAACAGAGACTGGCGGGCAACCCGGCCAGAGGCGGCTCGAAACCCAGGATCGGCGACCCCACGGCGGCGCACATCGCTTGCAGCTCCTGCTGGGCGATGGGCAACGCCGCATCAAGGTAGATCCGGTTATGGCCGGGGTTGGCAAGAATGGCGTAGTTCGGCATGGTCGCAGCACTCTATTTAAGGGTTTGGGGCCGGCGGGGCCGGGAAAAGGGCGCCAACCTTAGCAACTCACTTGGCTGGGTTCAATCCAGCGCAGCGACAGCGTGGCTTGCTTCTCAGGGCTCCCCAAACCATGGTAACGTGCCGCTGACAAAAACGCCCAATGGAGGAGAACAGGATGTTCTGGGGAGAGTTGAAACCAAGGGATGGCAACGACGAAGAGTTGGCCCGACATCCGGCCGTGCTGTCGCTGTCCAAAGGCGAGCTGTACCTGGCTGCCTGCAGCCACATCCTGCGCGAGGATTATGGCTTTGTTGAGGGCACCAACAGCGATATGCCCAGGGACAAACAGGGTAACCCCATCCCCAAATACACCTACCCTGCCATCGAGTACCTGACCCAGTTTGATTATCGCCAGAAGCGGGTCTTTGAGTTTGGCAGCGGCGGCTCCACCCTGTTCTGGCAGGCCCGGGCCAAGGCGGTGACCAGCATTGAGAACAACCAGGCCTGGTACCAGAAGGTGATGGCGGATAAGGCGGACAACGTCACCTTGCTGTTCGCCGAGGGCGCCCGCTATCCGCAGATGATCACCCAGCTGGCGGAGCCTTTCGATGTGATCGTCATCGATGGTGCCGGCCATCGCTACGATTGCGCCCAGGCCGCCCTGCCCTTTCTCGCCGACGGTGGCATGATCATCCTGGATAACGCCGACTGGCACCCCAATACCGCGGCCCTGTTAAAGCAAAGCGGCTTGCTGCAGGTGGACATGACCGGTTTCAAGCCCACCGAGCATCACACCTCGACCACCTCGCTGTTTCTCAAGCGGGATTTTGACTTCCCCACCCGCGAGGCACGGCAGCCCAGCTTCGGCATGGGGGCGAAACAGTTGCACTCGGAAGCCTGGGACAAGCCGCAGACCTAGGGTCTGTTGACCTTTGCTGGTGGCTTTTGCGCTGTCCGCAGGGTTCGGCTAAACGCCGACAGACCCTAAGCACTGTTCAAGATCTCACCGGCTTGGCCGCCTTCAACCCATAGGCCCCAAGCAAGGAGAGGCGATGCCCATCACGCGACCGTTATGGCTAGGCTGCCTAACACTATTGAGTCTGCCCCTGATGCACCAGATGCACAGCTGGGGCGTGCTGGACCAGCCCCGTCTGCAGTTGGGACTGACCCTGGCCATCGGCCTGTTGGTGGCCGTACTGGCTTGGCTGGGCTGGCTCGCTTGCCTGAGCTGCCGGCGATAAGCCGGCCGTTACTGGCCAAAGCCGGATCAAAAAAAGCGCCCCATGGGGCGCTTTTTTCATTGCCGACTGCTGGGTGATGAAGCCAGCGACTCGGCGGTCTTGCAGGGATGATGATTCGGGATTGAGTGTGACATAAAGCCCACTTCAATGCACCCATTCTGACAAAACTTTATCCACAAAAGGTCGATTGAGATGATCGAGATCACACCGCGAAGGATAAAAAAACGCCCAAGGTTGATGAGACCTTGGGCGACAAGATTCGGGATGCAAGGTGCGCTAGCAAACACCGAATGTACAGGGAAGATGATGAATCTGTAAGTTAGGACCGGCGCTATTTGAGAAAGTTCCAACCGATGGCAAAAAAGATCAAAAAAAGATCCTGGCCAAAACAAAACACCCACGATGGCAGTCGTGGGTGTTAAATGGCACGCACCGTGAGGATTGCGCCCAGGGAGATGATGAGAATGATGAGTTCGTAGTAATAGAGTGTGTGGCGATCGAAAAGTTCCGGCCGGATCGAAAAAAGATCCCAATTTCTTCGCTTTTCGATCCCAGCGCCCTCGGCGGCAAGGTTGCCAAGGCCACACCATTGGCCCTAACCTGCGTGTTTTACCCATCAAAAGGATCCTGCATGAGTTACCCCATCGGAACCCCAGGCCAGCCTTGGGGCGAGCGAGAGCGGACCCAATGGCGCGCCCAGGCCCGCATTCAGCGCAGCTACCAGGAACAGGTGCTGGACCGACTGGCCTCGCTCAGCGATCAGTTTCAGCGCCACCAATACGGCGCGCTGTCGGTCGACCCCAACCGTTATCCACTGATCGCCCTCACCAGCCCCACCTGGCACCCCGGTCGTCCCAAGATCCTGATCACCGGTGGCGTCCACGGCTACGAGACCAGCGGGGTACAGGGAGCGCTGGCCTTCGCCGCCGATCATGCCGGCCGTTACGCCGAGCAGTTCGACTTTGTGCTGCTGCCCTGCATCAGCCCCTGGGGCTACGAGACCATCAACCGATGGAATCCGCACTGCGTCGATCCCAACCGCTCCTTCGTCAACGACAGCCCATCGGAGGAGGCGGCGGCAGCCATGGCTTTTGTCCATAGCCTGGGGCTTGAGTTTGACGCCCACCTGGACCTGCATGAGACCACCGACTCCGACCGGGACGAGTTTCGTCCGGCCCTGGCCGCCCGGGACGGTAAGCGCTTTGGCCAGGAGCACATCCCCGATGGCTTCTATACCGTGGCCGACAGCGACAACCCGCAGCCGGCATTCCAGCAGGCCATCATTGAAGCCGTGGCCAAGGTCACCCACATCGCGCCGGCCGACGCCAATGGCGAGATCATCGGTGCGCCGGTCCAGCAACCTGGGGTGATCCATTACCCCAAACGCAGCCTTGGCCTGTGTGGCGGCATGACCCAAGCCCGCTTCGTCACCACCACCGAGGTCTATCCGGACAGCCCCAAGGCCACCCCTGAGCAGTGCAATGCCGCCCAGGTTGCCGCCATCTGTGGGGCGCTGGATCACCTGCTCAATCAGGGCTGATCCCCTCGCCCGCCCCAGTGGGGCGGGCGCCACCTCCCCCTACTCTCCACCGAATGGTTTTTTATTCACTTTTAAAGCTTGCTTATTCATTGATGCCTGTTACTATGCCCCCAAAGCATAGTTATGCTGTATTAATTCAATAATTATTCATCGAGAGAGTAGTACGATGACTGAGCATGTCCTAAACACAGGCGAGAGCGAAAAGCTCAATAACACCCGGAACCTGATGATGTTCCTGATCCCCTCCCTGCTGGGCCTGCTGTTCTTCCTGGCCCCGCTGAGCGTGGACGGCAGCGTCACCTTCCCGCTGGCTCTGATGGCCAAGGGCCTGAAAGGGCTGCTGGGCGACGCCATCCTGCCCCTGGTAACCGGCGTGATCAGCTTTACCGCCCTGGCCTCCCTGGTGGCCAGCCTGGCCAAGCCCGGCTTGGTCACTAACAGTCCGCTGCTGACCCGGCTGTTCTGTGTCAGCCCCGCCTGGCTGGCAGTGCGGCTGCTCGGCGCGGTGTTCACCCTGATGACCCTGAACCAGTGGGGTCCGGAGATCCTGTGGAGTGCCGATACCGGCGGCCTGGTGCTGAACGATCTGCTGCCCTCGCTGTTCGTTACCTTCTTCTTTGCCGGCCTGCTGCTGCCGCTGCTGCTCAGCTTCGGCCTGCTGGAGCTGCTCGGTACCCTGCTGAGCAAGGTGATGCGGCCGCTGTTCCGGCTGCCGGGTCGCTCCGCCATCGACTGCCTCTCCTCCTGGCTCGGCGACGGTACCGTGGGCGTGATCCTCACCAGCAAGCAGTATGAAGAGAAGAAGTACACCCAACGGGAGGCGGCCGTGGTGGCCACCATGTTCTCCACCGTGGGGATCTCCTTCTCCCTGGTGGTACTGACCCAGGTGGGCCTGGAGAACTACTTCGTGCCCTTCTACGGCACCATCTGTCTGGCCGGTGTGGTCGCCGCCATGGTGATCCAGTACCTGCCGCCGCTGTCCTACAAGAAGGACGTCTACATCGACGGCAGCACCCCGAACCGGGATGACGAGCTGGTGCCGGCCGGCATGTCCACCGCCAAGTACGGCTACCAGCTGGCCCTGCAGCGGGCCAGCAAAGTGCAGAGCCTGGGCAGCGTGGCCAAGCAGGGTGTGGGCAATGCCCTGGACATGGTGATCGGCGTACTGCCGGTGGTCATGGCCATCGGTACCGTTGGCCTGGTAATCGCCGAAGCCACCCCGCTGTTTGCCTGGCTGGGTGCCCCCTTTGTGCCGCTGCTGGAGTGGCTGGCCGTACCTCAGGCCGCTGAAGCTGCTCAAGCGGTGATGGTCGGCTTCACCGACATGTACGTCCCCTCCATCCTGGTGACTGGCCTGGAGAGCGACATGACCCGCTTTATCATCGCGGCGCTGTCTGTGACCCAGCTGATCTTCATGTCCGAGACCGGCTCCGTGATCCTCAGCAGCAAGCTGCCACTGAACTTCCTGGAACTGGCGGCGCTGTTCCTGCTGCGGACCCTGGTGACCCTGCCGATCATCGTCCTGGTGGCCCACTGGATCTTCTGATCCCCAGCGGATAAACAACGCCGCCCCGTCCTATCAGGACGGGGCGGCGTTTTCGTATGGAGGGTGCTTTGGATCGGGCTTAGCCGACGATATCGAGCTGGCGCGGCTTAAAGCGGGCCCCCGCTGCCTCAACAATGGCCTGACAGGCGGCCATGTCCACCCCCTCCAACCCGTCGATGGCGGAGACCTCCACCGAGTCGATGTAGTTGGGTGCCTGGCGGATAAATTCGCGCACGGCATCGTACGACCCCTTCAGCTTGGGGGCGCAATGGCGCTGATAGGTAACCTCATCCTGGGTGTTGAGGGAGATGGAGAGGGCGTCCACGCAGCTGGCCAGCTGCGGCAGGATATTGCGGCGGTGAAACAGGCTGCCCAGCCCATCGGTATTGACCCGCACCCGACCGCCCCGGGCTTTGATCGCCTTGGCCACACTCAGCAGGGTCTCCAGGTTCAGGGTCGGCTCACCATAGCCACAAAACACGTACTCGTCGAACTGGCTTACCTCACCGAGCAGCGGCAACAGCGCCTCGGCGCTCGGCTGACTGTCCAGCCCCAGTTGATACTGGTGCACCTGGGTCGAGCCGTTTTGCTTAGGGCAGAAGCGGCAGCGCAGGGTACAGCGCCCGGTGATGTTGAGGTAGCGGCTGTTGCGGATGTCGTAGACCAGGGTGGCGTTGCTCATGGCAGGAACCTGTTAACCGGAAGAGCCCCAGCCTAACGGCTGGCGAGCGCTCGGGGCAGCGTGTGGCCAGCAAAACCTGCGCTGGCTCACGCCCCGGTCCCGTCAGCCCAGGCGCTGAGCCAGCACAAACAGGAAATTGGGCTGGGTGGTGAGGCGCTGGTACACCTCGGGATTACGCTGGCGCAGCCGTTCACTGGCCGTGCCCTCCTGCAGTTGGGTGATCACCAGGCCGTTGTCGGTCACTGCGCTGATCTGCTCCGACAGTGAGCGTCGGTAGAAAACCACCTCCACCGGCGCCCCGACGGTGTGCCAGGTGTCGGTCAACGCTTCACGGGCGTAGTAGTTGCCAGTAGGGGACAGCGCGGCATCCGCCACCGGGTTGTGGGTGGAGAACAGCAGCTGGCCCTGGGATTTGAGCACCCGGGCACACTCGGCGAAGAAGGGGTGCTGATCCGCCAGATAATGCACCATCAGGGGACAGAGCACCAGATCATACTGCTCATCGGCTTCACCGGGCAGCCCCTGGCTCAGATCCTGGGCATAGCAGTGCAGATCCGGGCACGGACCAAAGCGCTTACCCACCAGCGCCACCATCTCAGCAGAGCGATCTACCGCGGTGACATGGGCGCCTCGCTTAAGCAGCTCAGCCACGTACTCCCCTGGGCCACAGCCCAGGTCCAGCACCCGCTTGCCGCGCAGATCCGGCAAGGCCTGATCGAGCATCGCCAGGGTGGTGGGGCGCTCGAACTCGGCGTTATAGTCGTTGTCCTTGATCGCCTCGGCGTAGGCCCGGGCGTGCTTACCGTACAGCTCACTCATGGGATCTGCTTTGCTCGCTGCGCAGCAGGCCATCCTGCTCCGCCTGATCCAGCTGGCGTTGCAGCAGCTGCCACAACGCCGGCACCCCCTCGCCGATGCGGCTGTTGACCCTGAGCACCATCTCCTTGGAGACATCGTGCTTGCGCCAGCTGTGGCCGTCGCCATTGAGGTTGTGCAGCAGCGGGGGGACCCGGTCAATCGCCCGGGCAAAGCGGGCATCGTCGCTGTCGCCGGCCTCAAACTCCTGCCACAACGCCAGGTAGCCTTCAGCCACTGAGCTGGGCAGCAGCGCCAGCAATCGCTTCACCCCCTGCTCCTCGGCCTGTTTGTTCTCCGGCGTTTCGCTGGCGTAGATGATGGTGTCGCCGGCGTCGATCTCGCCCAGGTCGTGGATCAGCAGCATCTTGATCACCCGGTCGATGTTGACCGGCTTATCGGCGTAGGGGTGCAGCATCAGCGCCGACAGGCAGACGTGCCAGCTGTGCTCGGCGGAGTTTTCGAAGCGCTCCAGCCCGACTGGGCGGGTTTTGCGGTGAACATCCTTGAGCTTTTCAATCTCAACGATGAAGTCCAGCACCTGCTGGATGGCGTGAAGGGGTTGGGACATGATCACCTCAGACAGCTCAATGCCGCTTAGTGTACTCGCAATCGCTGTACGCCAGGCAAAAAGAAGCCCGGCGTAAGCCGGGCAGGGATCAAGTCCATAGGGGCAGGCGGGCTGGCCACATCGGAAGTGGAGGCAACCTCCGTGTTGCTAGGTCGTCCATGGGGCCGTTGTACCCGCTATCTAAGGTATCGGGGGGGACTGGGCTCAACAAGGCGACGAGGGCCGCCCTGGGCGTAAGAGATCCGCTCGAAAAACGGGCAGAATCAGTCCTCGTAGCCCCAAGGGGTGACCGGCAAGGCCACCGGCTTGGTCAGGTCGAAGTCCACCTTGAAGTCGCGGCCGTCGCGGGTCAGGTGATAGACGAACTTCTCCGGGTAGATCTGCATGTGCCAGGTGTTGCCGTTGGACTGGGGGAAGCCCAGCCGGGTGAACAGATCCTTGGAGTAATCGTCCGCCGGGAACGCCTGGTAGTTGGCGTAGCCGCGCTCCTCGGTGTGGCCACCGTACATGGTGGACTCATCGTCGGAGCCGTCTTTCATGCGGTGATCATGCTTGAGCAGGATCCCCGCCCCGGTCTGGGTCAGGATCCAGGTACGTGAGGCGTTGTCACCCACGTGGAACGGGATCTCCAAACGGTGCTCTTCGCACACCCTGACGTGCATCACCAGGCGCTGATCGCTGAAGCCATCCCCTTCGCGGGCACCGGACACCACCTGGCCTTCGAAGGCCTTGCCGCAGTGGGAGCGGATATTGTCAAAGAACGCCACCTGCTCCGGCACGGTGGTGGTGAAGGCGGCACTGGCCGGGGCCAGCCAGGAAGCCGCTAATGCGGCGAGAACGTACTGCTTTTTCATCAATCTCTCCTTTTGAGCCAGCCACTATAGGCAGCCGGGCCCAAGCCGCGCAAACTGGGCAAAGCCGAGATCCTGCTGCCGACTCGCGCAGTGGCAGGGGTTTGTTCGATGACCGGCGCAGGTCAATCCACAGGCCACGGCCAGAGCCGGATTCACCAGCAGATCTTGGCGTTTGATCAGTGCGACATCACGCCAAATGAGGCACTAACGAGTGGTTTTCGCTGGTTTGGCAGGATACGCTGCAATGCTGAGTGATGGCACTGCAGACACCTTCGGGTGAAACTAACCAAAGGTTACAATCATGCATTTCCCCACGACCCTGCCAGCCCCGCACCGCACCTTTCTGCAGCAACTGCTTACCCAGCTGACCCTGGACAACGACATCGTCGGCCTGGCCGCGGCGGGCTCCTTCAGTGACAACAGCATGGACGCCTACAGCGATCTGGATCTGGTGGTCGCGGTTGAGCCCGAGGCGTTCGATCGACTGATGCCCCAGCGCCAGCAGCGGATCCAACAGTGGCTGCCCCAGCAGCAGCTGCTCTCCAGCTTTACCGGAGAGCACGTGGGCGAGCCCCGCTTGCTGATCGCGCTGTACGACGATGGCAGCGGCAGCTTGCTGCACGTGGATTTCAAGTTCGTTCGGGTGGCCGATGCCCAGGTTCGGGTGGATGACCCCACCATCCTGTGGGCCCGGGATGAGCGCCTGGCCCAGGCGTTAAGCCAGGGCGAGGGCCGCTACCCTCAACCGGATCCCCAATGGATCGAGGATCGCTTCTGGATCTGGCTGCACTACGGTGCCGGCAAGATCGCCCGGGGCGAGCTGTTCGAGGCGCTGGATTTCCTCAGCTTCCTGCGTTTGCAGGTGTTGGGCCCGCTGGCCCTGGCCCAGGCCGGCCATCCCCCTGCCGGGGTGCGTAAGCTGGAGCGCCTGCTGCCCGCCTTTGCCCAGCAGCTGCAGGCCACCGTTGCCCAGTACGACGCCGACAGCCTGTGGCAGGCAACCGCAGCCACCGCCGGTTTGTATCTGCAGTTGCGCCCGGCGTCGGTACAGGTGCGCGAGCAGGCCCAAAGCGCCGCCATGGCCTACCTGGCGGCACATCAGCACTAGCTCGGCGCTTACCAACAAAAACGGCCTCCGAGGAGGCCGTTTTTTGTTTCGCTGTTCTGTTACAGCTCGGCTTCCAGCTGCGGCAGGGCCTCGAACAGGTCTCCCACCAGGCCGTAGTCCGCCACCTGGAAGATCGGCGCGTCCTCATCCTTGTTGATCGCCACGATCACCTTGGAGTCCTTCATCCCCGCCAGGTGCTGGATGGCACCGGAGATCCCCACCGCGATATAGAGCTGCGGTGCCACGATCTTGCCGGTCTGACCCACCTGCATGTCGTTGGGAACAAAGCCCGCGTCCACCGCGGCGCGGGAGGCGCCCACCGCGGCCCCCAGCTTGTCGGCGATGGCATCGAGCAGCTGGAAGTTATCGCCATTGCCCATGCCACGGCCACCGGAGATCACCACGGATGCGGCGGTCAGATCCGGTCGATCCGACTCGGCCAGCTTGTCTTCCACATGACGGCTGAGCTCAAAGCCCGGTCCAGCCGACAGGGCCTCCACCGGCGCGCTGCCGCCCTGGGCAGCCACGGCATCAAAGCCGGTACCCCGGACGGTGATCACCTTGATGGCATCCTCCGACTGTACCGTGGCAATGGCGTTGCCGGCGTAGATGGGACGACGGAAGGTATCACTCCCCTCCACCGCCACGATGTCAGAGATCTGGTTCACATCCAGCAGGGCAGCCACCCGGGGGGCGACGTTCTTGCCGGTGGTGGTGGCAGCAAACAGGATATGACCAAACTGGGCGCCGATCTGCACCACCAGATCCGCCAGGCTCTCGGCCAGTTGATGCTGGTAATCGGCACTGTCGGCCAGCAGTACCTTGGTGACCGCGGGGATATGACTGGCGGCCTCGGCCACCGCCTGACAGCCCTGGCCCGCCACCAGCAAGGTGACCTCGTCCCCCAGCGCCTCGGCCGCTGCCAGGGTATTCAGGGTGACCGGCTTCAACTCGTGATTATCGTGTTCTGCAATTACTAAGATACTCATAAACCTATCCTTATTGGCACCATCGCTCGGCTTGATCGCGATGGTGGTCCTGTCTTTGTCCGTTACAGGACCTTGGCTTCGTTCTTCAGCTTGTCCACCAGCTCCGCCACGGTGCTGACCTTGACGCCCGCGGTGCGGCTCGGCGGGTTGTCCACCCGCACGGTCTTAAGCTTCTGGCTGATGCTCACACCCAGATCATCGGCGCTGAGCACCTCCAGCGGCTTGCGCTTGGCCTTCATGATGTTGGGCAGGGAGGCGTAGCGCGGCTCATTGAGGCGCAGATCCGTGGTCACCACCGCCGGCAGACTCAGCTCCAGGGTCTGCAAACCGCCATCCACTTCACGGGTAACGGTGGCCTTGCCATCAGCGATGATCAGCTCAGAGGCAAAGGTGGCCTGGGGCAGCTTGCTCAGGGCCGCCACCATCTGGCCGGTCTGGTTGTTGTCGGAGTCGATCGCCTGCTTGCCCAGCAGCACCAGGTCCGGTTGCTCCTTCGCCACCACGGCACTGAGCAGCTTGGCGATGCTGAGGGGGTCCATGGCGTCAGCCACATCAACCTGGATGGCACGATCGGCACCCAGGGCCAGGGCGGTGCGCAGTTGTTCCTGGCAGGCCTTGTCACCGATGGAGACCACCACGATCTCCTCCGCTACCCCTTTCTCCTTGAGTCGGACCGCCTCTTCCACCGCGATCTCACAGAAGGGGTTGATGGCCATCTTGGTATTAGCCAGATCCACGTCGGAGTTGTCGGCCTTGACCCGAACCCGAACGTTGTAGTCGATTACGCGTTTCACCGCGACCAGTACTTTCATCTCTTCCACCCAAATGTCGACGCGCATCCATGGCGCAGGAACGAAGCCCCATTCTGTGATCCGGCGCACACCCTTGCCAATGACCAGATGGGCCAAAACAATAGACAAGATCGGCCAGAAAGCTTTACACCCGCAGTGATTGGGAGTGGGAAACGAGGTCTGTCAGCGCGAAATGTAAACACCCACTTTCGGGCTAAGCATTGAGCAGGCTGGCCCGGTAGTCTCCAGGGGTTTGGCCACTCCACTGACGAAAGGCACGAATAAAGGGGCTGGGATCATCAAACCCCACCAGGTGGGCGACATCCTGAATAGACAGTTCCGGACAGCTTAGGTAGTCCAGCGCCGCTTCCTTGCGACACTGATTCTTCAGCTGGGTGTAGCTGGTGCCTTCCAGCGCCAGCTGTCGACGCAGGGTACGCACTGACAACCCCAGTTGCTGAGCCACCCGCTCGGCACTGGGCAGGGGGCGGCTGAAATCCCGCCCCAGCAACGCCCGGATCCGGGCACTGAGGGAGCTGTCGCCATTGACCATCACCATCAGCTGGTAAGGGGCGGTTTTGAGAAAACCCCGCCAATCATCGCCGGTTTGCACCAGCGGCTTATCCAGCCAGCTGGCGTCAAACATCAACCGATTCTGAGGGCGCCGATAGTCAATGGGGCACTGGAACAGCAGCTCAAAGTCCTGGCCATGGGGCTGCTCGGCAAAGCTGAACTCGGCCCCCAGCAACGGCAGCCGGGTGCCAATCATCCAGCTGATAAAGCGATGCCAGATGGAGAAGGTAGTGCGGATCAGGGTTGGGGAGTGGTTGCTGACCAGCTGGTCTGCGACCTCCTGCGGCTGGGAGTCCAGCGAGGCAAAATGAAACAGCGCCCGGCCCTGATGAAGGCTCACGGTGGGTTTGATATTGGGGCCCTTGCAGACCTCGTAAAACTCGCTACAGCGCTGCAATGCCTGACCCAAGGTGCTGCAGTGCTCGATGCAGTAGCACATCATCCGGAAGGAGCCGTTGGGCATCTTGCCACCGTAGAGCATGCCAAAGGAGTCGTCCTGGGCCAGCCCTATCAGACGCTGATATAGGGCGGCAAACTGCTTCACCGGCAGCGCCGATTGCTCCGTCAGCTGTGCCGGTGTGATGCTACATGAGCTTAATAGGGCCGGCACATCGTAGCCCTGCTGCCGGGCATGGCTTAGCAACAACTCGATGTAATCCATGGAAACCGTTTCCTGCCTCACGCCAAACTCCCTGATCGCCCTAGCTCCCCCATGCTGCCATAGAAGCGATCCGATCGGGAGGGGCAGCGATGCCCACCATCAGGTTCGAATGTCGTAACCCAGACTCGCCCAGCCCACAACAAAGTGCTAAATTGGCTGCAAAAAATGGCTTGTTATGAAACCTTCTTCGACTGCATTTCTCTCCCTGGCACTGCTTTGCCCCCTTCCTGCAATCGCTGGTAGCCTCACTTTGACCATCGATAACGACGGTGCCATCGGCAGCGATCGTGACTACTCCAGTGGCCTGTTCCTGCAATACCACGCCGGCAATCAAGCCGTGGCTCAAGCTCCGGATGCATTGCAGCGGCTGAGTCACTGGCTGCCGGGCCATGACCGGCAACAGCTGGGGTGGTCGGTGGCGCTGGGCCAGCAGATTTGGACCCCGGAGGATATCGAAGCACCGCTGCCGCCGGAGGGCGAGCGCCCCTATGCGGGGCTGCTGTTTACCCAGTGGGGGTTGCAGCGCAGCGCCCCGGATCGGGCCGACCGCTTCGATCTGATGCTGGGGACCGTCGGCCCCCGGGCGATGGCGGAAGAGGGTCAGAAGTTTGTTCATCTGCTGATTGGCTCGGACGAGCCCATGGGCTGGGATTCGCAGATTGAGGACCAGTGGATCGCCAACCTCGACTACCTGGGGGATCGACTGATCCAGCGCCGCGACGTCGGCTTGGGGGGCGAGCAGGACAGTGCGCTGAGCTACCGGGTTCGTGCCGGTAATTTCCAGTCTGAGCTGGCCTTAGGCGGGGTGGTTCGCTGGGGTGAGGGCCTGGCCTCCAGCCTGGGCAGTGCCGGCTTTGTACAGGGCAACCTGGTGGATACACGCCTGTTGAACAACGGCGCGGGGCAGTTCGGCTTTATTGGCCTGGAAGGGCGTTACCGCTTTAACGACATCACCATCGAGGGCGATCGCCCGGAGGAGGTGCCGGACACCGAGATCACCCCCTGGCAGGCCAGCCTGGTGTTGGGCTACGTCTATTACCGTTCACGCTGGGGCGCCAGCCTCAGCTTCGAGGGGCATACCCACGCCTATGAGGAGGCGCGCCACCAGTTTGATGGCTACGCCTCGGTCAACCTGTTCTGGCGATTCCGTTAAGCCGGAGCAGGCTTTACAACGCCCGCTCCCCTTTGCCGAAGCGGTACACCAGGCGGGCGCCCAGTTGGTCATCATGACTGTTCAATCGGGTGCTGTGGTAGTGACGCCAATCCGCCTGCAGCGCCCAGTTGGCGTTTAGACGGTAATGTAAGCCCAGGCCACCATGCACCTGGAACGCTTTATCGTCCAGGCTTTGCTCACGCATGGTCTCGCCAAAGCCCGCGGTCAGGTAAGGGCGCAGTTTCTCCTGGGCGTTGAAGTAGTACTGACCATCCAGGGTATAGGTCTCCAGGGTGACCTCTTTGCCGGTCTCAACGTCGTTGAAGCGGGCCCGGTTGTAGCTCAGGCGAGCAGAGAAACTGCGGGTAAAGTAGATGCCCAGACTGATGGAGGGGGCCCAACCGTTGTCCACGCCCCAGTAATCATCGGTGCTGAGGTAGTCCATGCCGATGGTCATCCCCACCATGCCGAAGTCCACCGGATCGCCACTGCTGCTGTAGCTGCGGTAGTCCGGGCGATGACGGCTGATCCCCGGGCTGGCCTCACCGGCACCAATAGAGTACTGAAAGGTCAGTTGCACCTGCTCATCCACCCGACCATCGTGCATCTCCACCGCGCTCATGCCGACGTAGCCGGTACCTGCCTTGATCACATCCTTACCGAACAGGCGATTCACCCCACGGCCGAGAGAATCGACCGGGTCGAGGAAGAACAGGCTGGTGCTGCCCAGCATCTCAGAGCCCATCACGGTACCACCGCGCTCCAGGATCTCCCGCTCCTTATGGAAGGCCCATTCACCGTAGACCCAACCCAGTACCGGCGTTACCACCAGGTCCTGGATAGACGGCACCTCGGCAAAGGCCTCGATACCGTATTCCCAGTAGAAGGTGGACATCAGGAAGGAGTACATGAAGGCATCCCACTGGCGGTAGCCCGACTTACGTGCAACCTGGTAGTACACCCCGCCGAAATAGGGGTGACCGATGTAGTTGATGTACCAAACATCCCGATCCCATACCGGACCGCCGGTGACGTTGTTCCACCATTTGCTGGCCAGCTGAGCGTCTTCCTTGTCCCAATTAGTGAAGTCGCTGGGCAGCAACGCCAGGAAACCGGCCACGCCCAGGCCGTAGCCGGCTATGGATTTGGTCTGCGACCACATCCGTTCCTTATCTTCACCATGTTCAGCGGAAAACAGCGACACCTTGTAGGGGCTGTCGTAGATAGAGGCTTCCCGGTCTATCTGCTCCCAGCTGGTATTGGTGATGGCGGGGCGGTAGATGGATTCCTCTTCCGCCTGGACCCAGGGCCCCAGCATCAACAAAATGACGAGGCTCAGCCCCTGAAAAGTACGTCGTGTCATCGCGGTGTTCTCAATTGACTCGGCTCGTTGGCATTGTGTCCCTGTCATAAGGTGAGCAATCATACGCACAAAGTTCTGAAAATTCTTTAATTTTATGGAATAAGTCGCCTTTAACTCGCAACCGGCGTGATCTCGGACAAGGGCTAAAGCAGGGACAGGGCTTTCGAGGTCATTCCCTCAGTGTAGCGATTCACCTTCCAGTGATCCGGTGCCCAGCCATTGAGGAAGCGGGCAAAGTCAGCCACAGCCACTGGATACAGTCGGCGCCACTCGGCCTCAACGCTCTGGCATTGAGCCTCGCTAAAGCCGTGTTCAAGCAGGGCCTGACCAAGGGCCTGGAAATAGTGCGTCAACCAGTTGCTACCCTGTTCGAGCAGCGCCGCCTCATCCAGCACGCTCCCCAGAAAGTAGGCCAGATCCTGCACCCCGACTCCACCCCCCACGTATTGGAAATCCACCGCCGCCACGGCCTGCTTACCAAAGCAAAAGTTGGCCAGCTTGGCATCGCCGTGCACCAGGGTCCGATATTGTGCTCCGTGCAGTGCGTTATCGATGCTTGCTGCCGCAGCCTGCAGCCTGCTGTCCGTCATCACCGCCCACTCTTCGGGTCGGGTGTCCAAGTGCCAATAGGTGCCCTTATCCCATAACGCCTCACTGGCCTGGCCAAGGAAGCGGGCGTGAAACCGGGCCAACCATTGAATGCACAACGCCATTTGCGCCGAACTAGGCTCACTCACCCGCAGATCAAAACCCAACGCATCCAGGTCCTCCAGCAGCAGCAGGGTTTGCCCCTCGGCATGATCGATGCCCAGGCAACGAGGCACCTTGGTGTCGTCAGCCAGGTTCCGGGCCTGGTGCTGATACCAATGAGACTCAACCTGGTAACTCTTAAGCTTGCGCCGATGGGACAAAGAGCTATGCCAGCCCCTGGGGTGCGCCACTGCGTCTGGCGGAGCAATGCGTTTGACGATCACGGAGCGGGTGCCGCCGTCCAAGGCCCAGCGCTCGATAGCACCATAGCCACTCCAAAGGGACTGCAATTGAGCAACAAATTCGGCATCAGAGGCGCCACAAAGGCGGGCGATCGTAGGGGACAAAGACACAGAAAACCCTCCAACAAAACTGCCCGCATTGTAGCGAATGACTGCGAACCGCCAAGGGGCTTAGAGAACAATAGTGCCAAGAGGCTTGGCAAAGAGCATACGAAAAAGCCCCTGTCCGAAGACAGGGGCTTAATCTGAATCTATGCCTGAATGCCGTGCTGCCATGGATGGCAAGGAACGGCGGGCAACGACCGTTCTTTCAAAGAGATGCTCACGCGGGCGAAGTGGACCGTTGCGCAGCAACGCAGTTCGGTGAGATGGAGGCAGGGTGAGAGTGATCGTTGCGTAGCGACGCAGCGCTCGAACGCAGAGACAGGAGTCGCAGCCGGACTTTGAAGGAGGCCATGGATGGCCGAATGAAAAGGCGACAGGAGGGATCCCACATGGATGTGCTCTGCCGCCGAATGCTGGATACGAAAAAGGCCCTGTCCGAAGACAGGGCCTTAATCTAAATAAGTGTCTGGCAATGACCTACTCTCACATGGGAACTCCCACACTACCATCGGCGCGGTTGCGTTTCACTTCTGAGTTCGGCATGGGATCAGGTGGGACCGCAACGCTA
>NZ_FQXG01000003.1:0-126524 GCF_900129905.1 Ferrimonas marina
CCATGAACCTACATGGACGGAGCTTAACAATGTTTTTCACACTTTTAAATACGTTACGGTTTGTACTCTACTTGAACATCGTAGGAGTCCAGTCTAAAGTCAACGTGAGGTGACGAACGGTGAGCGTTGCCCCTATAGACTGTCGAACAGGTATAGTCACTGCGAGGGCCTCCGAAGTGCTTATCTACCTTCGTTTTTTTTGTAAAGTCGCTAGTGGCCAAATGAAGGCATGCTAGCGCGCACTCTGTGCTATAGGTGTGTTTGCCGGTGATGCCATTTCGGTGTTTCGGAATGCTGGCCAACTGCCCAAGGAAGCCCAATTCTTCTTCTTTGTAGCCACGCCCTTTCCGGTTCATTTCCGCAACACATTGCTCTGCCATTGAGCTCATTTTGTTGGTGTCCGCGCCATGGTAGAGTTCTCGCTGGTCTACATAGCGGGTGAAGGCCCAGGGTAGCGGGATTGCCGGATGCTCTGCGATGACCTTTTCAATGCTCTTAAGCCCAGTTTGGTCAGTAAGGACAAGCTTAAAATCGCTATATCCTGCCATGGGTACAACAGCGGTTGCTTGGTCGAAGATGACCTTGGTGGAGGGGTTGGAGATCGACAACCTGTCCAATAGGAATTGATTGTCCCTTTCGTGTTGGAGGGCGTTATTCCCATAACCAACAAGCAGAACCACTACATCGTAGAATCCCTTACCGCCTGCTTTGACGTAGTCGGTGACCTCTTGAACATACTTTCTAACGGCGAATTCGATCTTCTTTTCCAGCTCTTTGCCTATAGCCTGGCGGCGCTCGATGTCTTGGGCAAGTCCGCCAATCGTGCTATTCAAATTGGTGATCGCATCTTTGGTGTGGGCCGACCGGTGTTCTGAGAGATGATCGCCGAGTGAGAACATACACTCTTTAGCGGCTTCTAGGGCCTGGTCATTCTTTGAGATAGATTTCGAGAGCTTGGCTAGAGACTCGGACGACTCGAGGATGCCGTGGGTATGTGGTTTCATGATTGTCCCATTAATTATGCAACATGGCTCAATGCCGGAATGGTGAGGATGAGTTCGTAGGACGGTTGCATCGCTACCTCGCAGTCCAGGTACAGGTTGTTACCCAGCTGGACTACGACCCCTCCGCAGTAAAGCGTGTCGATGAAGTGCTTCACCGACAGCCCCTCATAGCCCATGCGTTCAAAGGGAGCCTTTGCCTCGGCTAGAAGAATCACATTGCTCTTCGGGTGGCGAAAGGGGAACAGCGTGATCTTGCTGCCGTCGAGTAAGAGTTCCATAGGTTGATCATTGCCTCACCTGGTAGTAGCTGATGATTCAATTTTACCAAGGAGCAGGGTGTGACATGGTAACTCAGGGTAGTGATTCGTAGCCTTGCGGACGTATACAGTAACTTATAAGTAGAATTCACTGAATGTCCACCGATTCACACCAAATTCAGTGCCTTACGTATTCGGGTGCAAAGCTAGTAACAGCTAAATTCGAATAGGGGGTAAAGAAATGCCGAGCACTATCACGAAGCATATCGTAATAATCCATGGGATGGGTGAGCCCAACACCTCAGAGTTGGAAAAGACCGCCAAGTTGGCGTTGGAGCGTATTGCAAAACACTTTGGGCCCATGCGGGACATTACACTCAAATTCCACTCTGTTAACTACAACGTCCATTTCGAGCAAATTAGAGACATGTGGAAAAAGTCGGCAAGTGATTTCTCTAACAAGTTGAGCAAAGGTGGGGTAACAGGAATTAAAACGAATCGTATCGGAGACCTCGTCAATACATTGACTAATGTCACGAACAATGCAGCAAACAACGACGGCTTTCTGTACACGCATATGTTAGACACCCTGCTCTATAAAACACACTTCCGTGGCTTGATTAACGAAAGCGTTCTTGAGCAATTAGCAAGGATTTTGAGAACCCAGCAAACCAGCAGATCTAACATGCACCTTGTGGCGTTTTCTCTGGGGACTGCAGTTATTAGGGATGCGTTTGAATTGATGTCTAGTGATGAATACCGGCAATTCCAGACTGAAGGTGCCTATGGTTCAATCACATTATTATCAGACGTGGGTGGTTTCGTGAGCGAGCATAGCGGGGAGTTAGATCGGCTTAAACCGCTATCATTTTTTGATGCTGATGGTGTCACAAAAGCTCTGATCACCGTAAAGCACAAGTTCGACCCTATCTCAATGATAAGACCATTTGTTGCACCGCAGGGATGGCGTGGCCTAATCAGCACACAGGGGCATTTAGATATTACGCTTGAAAGCCTCGAGGGGTTTGAGGATGGGAAGTTTGTTATAACGCATGATATCGGACATTACTTAAGAAACCCGAGATGTACGATCCCACTACTAAGATGCATATTCGACGGCCGACTTTCATTAGATGAGGCCAAAACAACGGCTGCATTTAATGAATACTACAATTCGACTTTTAATGTAAATAACATTGAACTGACCGACCTGGTGTCTGAACTGCAAGACTCACTGGGACAAAGTGACGATAATTGGCCAATTCAGTTCAGTGGGGTGACTAACCCAAAAGAGGCCATTGTGGAGTTGGCAAAGCTTCTGAGTTCTGCGCCTACCGTAGAAAAGTTAATGAAATAAAATCAACACAGATATCTGGAGCAAACATGAAACTGGTCTATTTTATAGCTTTGGTTGTTGTGTTGGTCCCCCTCAGGGTTGACGCGAACCAAGACAAGTTGATTAATGCAGGATTTTGTGAATCGACATTCATGAAAAATGAGCCACAAGTACCCCTTAACTTTCAGATCCGGCGGGATTCGTTCAATCTGTGTTCAGATCTTGAGTCTATGATCGTCAACGGCGATTCTATCGATGTCAGCCAATTGGTGGTGGAGTTGAACTCAATAGCAGTATACTCTGCTAATTGGGTTAAAGATAGTTTCACTGTAGATTTGATTATGGGGAATGATTTGCAGCAGGCCATTTTGCCGTCTATTTTGGTGGACGGTGAGGCTTTAAGGGTTGGAGACCGTGGTGAATTTAAGCTCCAGGATAGTGAAGTCGAAGTTCAAATAACAGACGTAACGTCAGATGTATCAGGTGATGGAGATGATGCTAACCTCGGTCCCGGTACGACGTTAACGGTCGTGTATAGGGCAGGAGAGGGCACAGGCATGTATGCGTGCCAGGTGGACTGTTATGCGTTTGTGCGTTATTCATCAGACATGCTAAATCTTGCTTTATCCCCCCTTAGGGAAAAGCAGAAATTACTACAAGAGCAACATCATGCTCAGAAAAGAAAAGAGTGGGAGAGGTACATCGAGCATTCGCGTGGCGAGTGGCCTTGGGAGACGTTAGCCAATTATCACTGGATATACAAAGGGTCCGAAAGAGACAAAGAGAATAGGGCCCCGAGGACACAACTGATACTGATGCGCCCGAGTGTATGGATAGAGAATCTCGGTAGTGCGGAAGACGGAGAGCAGCTGGGGGCTTCCGTGGGGTTCGAGGTCTTGGGTGTTAATTACTGGGAGGGAACTAAATGGTGCATGGGAAAGCCATGCGGCGCATCTTTAGTAGCAAGCTATAACGATAGGGCTAGCGCGGATGATTTTGGCTTCGGTGTAGTCTTCTCTATCGACAACAAGTACCAAGTAGGGACTATTAATTACGGCGGTGATTGGAGCATTGTTTTCTCAGTTGACTTGCTAAACCTCAAAAAATCTGTGGAAGAAACTAAAGCGCGCTACGGTTTGTAAGCCGGATCATGTTGCTCAACAGGAAGAGCAATAGACATTCATCTAGTGCTATCTGGGGTGTTATATGTTCTAGCGTGCCACTGCAAAGGAGTACGGCATCGACCTTGAAAAGTTTTAAAGGAGGTCGGTTACTTCCAAATCTCTACTTTACAAACCACAAAGGACGCGGATGTCTTTTGTGGTTTGTTAGCGATAGATTAAGGCCATTGCTCGCTAGCATATCCCACATAGCTATTGCGACGGGGTTAGACCAGGTTCCTTAGTAAAAAATGACTTTGCATTTTCAACGATACTTTTATCGCGTAACTTTACCCCGTTAATGCCAATCTCGCTACCAGTAGTAAGGCGAGGCGAAAAGCGAATTATCTCCCGGATCTCTTGCTTGCCCATCGCGGGGCTGCAGAAATTAATGGAGCCCAAGGTATCCATGCTGACATTGACAGCCTGGGCAAATTCCGCTTTGCTAATATCCACACGATTCAGCGAGTAAGGAAGATTGTCCGGTGACAGAGTGGCAGGGTCCAAATCCTTTTCGGCTTTAGTGAATTTAGGAAGCCAATGCGTGAATATGGTGCTGGGACGCTGCTTTATCTCGCCGTTCTCAACGGATGATTGAATGGCACCGCTAACGGCCTGCATACCTTTTACGCAACCTAACACTACAATTTCTGACGCTGAATTGTTGGTTTCAACAACATGAATTTGGAAGTTTGTTGATTCTTTAATTTCCGAGACGATTTCCTTAACTTTATTGATGTCAGCAGAAAAAAGATTGGGAATTGACATAGAGGTATCAATTAAACCTACCCCTTTTTCAGAAAGGGCAGTTCGATTGTCGATGTACCTATTCACCTTTTTATCAAAATTCAGTTCTATTTTGTCACTGGCCTTTCTTAAAGCCTCTACCAGAATATCTGTTTTGCGAAGGGATAATTTCAGTTTCCGTTCTGCATCTTTTATGTCTGCATCATCATGCCAAGAAGCGACAGCGATTTTCGGAATTAAATGTTGTAAATCTTGCCTTTTGCTCTCAGCCTTCTTGATTTCATTTTGATGTTCTTGAAGTTCAGCGCTAGCTGTAATTGCCTCGGCTAAGGTCTTTATCAGAGAGTCGTGAGCTTTTTTGAAATCCATTGTGTAATTCCTTAGTTGAGAAGATATTCGTTAGCGATAGCCTTCCCTTCGTCCCACTCGTTGGCGTTGATGGGGTCCCGGTGACGGTAGGGGTTAGATGCCTTATCGGCCATGGGCATGGCCACGCCATGCAAGAACGCGGAGCTTTTGTCGATCAAGTGGAATTTGGGGAGGTGGCCGAAGTTGTTGAAGAAGTGGCCCAGGGCTATCTGGGTATAGAGATCGCTGATCCGGCCTGAGTTGAGCGCAGTGAATACATCATAGAACGGGACCGAGCTGCGCTTATCGCTTTGCCTGATCTGGTGTGTTGTGTTCCATCCCACGAAGATCTTGAGGGACTTGGGTGTCCTGCCGGATGCCACTTCAATGTTGGTATACAGTTCGGCGTCGGCCTTGTGTAGATCTTTTAAGTGCTTCTCCAGGGTGGCCAGCACAGGGACACCTTGGCAGATGCTGAAGATGGGCAGAGACCTGGCTTTACCACCTGGGCCTTCTACGCCGTTGCGGAACAGGATGTTGCCGTTTCCCTGGAGCGGGATCAGGATGCCAATTTCCCCACTGTTGGCTGGGCAGTTGTCGCGGTTCACCGCGGCTAACCGCAAAGAGCGTTCATTATTAATGGGCATAAAAAAGTCCGAACGGGCTTGTGGAGATCCATAAGTAGATCATACCAGCCTGGCCCGTTCGGACGGCAAACTGCCTGTGATACCGCCCCGGGTCCCGGGGCAGGATCATCAGAAGTTGTAGCGTGCTTTGATCACGAACTCGCTGTCGCTGTCGTCGGCGTCACCAGCCAGCTTCACCCAGGTCAGGCCGGCGGAGAAATCGAAGTCGCCGTATACCTTGCCAACCGTGGGGGTCAGGATGATGAAGTCAACGTAGTCACCGATGGCGTAATCGAAGGTCAGATCCGCGTAGAAGCCTTCCAGCTGGAAGTGGCCGCCGATACCGAACGCAAAGCGGTCGTCAGAGATAGACATGCCGTGGCCTGACACTTCATTGGTTTCCCAACCAATCTTGGTGGAGTAGCTGAAGCTATCATTGACGAAAGACGTGGACAGCAAAGCAATACCCATTGCCTCTTCATCGATATCAAAGCCCAGATCGCCGGTCACGTAGTCAAACGCAATAGCGAAGGCGCCTGGCTTACCGCTGAACAGGCCAGAGCTTTGGGTCTCGTGGAAGCGCCACTTGGCACCGATGCCGATGTAGCCTTCTGCTATGTCCATGTAGCTGGCACCGATGGACACGCCATCAACGATCTCGTAGGCACCAGAGATGGCCGCATCGCCGGCGTAAACCACGGACACGTTGGAGTCGGTGTTTACGAACTGCTGGTTCGTGAAGCTCATCGCCTGCTCAGCTTGGGCAGGGTTGGCTACAGCGGCGCCGGCGATCAAGCTCAGGCTCATCAGGAACATCTTTTTGGACATTACGTCACTCCTTGATTTGGTCTTTAGACCTTGATGGTGAGGGCTCCATTCCGATGCCCTCAAATTCTCGTTTTCGTACTGACGCCATGGCCCCCGCATTGCCGAGTCGCTGGACCCGACGGTGACTGAGGTAGCCACGGCGCGTCATATTCGGTTTCAGTGCCAGCCTGCGTACATCCGTGCAGTCGAAATGGCCGTAGCCAACATGGCTTCCACACCTGGGACAGAACAGCGGTACCCGCTGGTAGCCACAACATCCGTCGACCTTGGGCCGGAAGCCCTCAGCGGGGTCGAAGTCCACCACATAGTCCACGGGGTGGATGGCGTACTCTGCCGGCTTGCCACGCAGGGTGATCCGGTTTCTCGGCAGTTCGATCCGCGCATCGTAGCTAAACGCTTGGTCATCTGCCGGCCACTGCAAGGCGGGGCCCTGCAGGTCGACCGACAGCGGCTGCCCGCAACGGCACAAAAGGCGCATCCCTGGCCTTCGGGGTTAAGCCGCGTTACGGATGTCGACCAGGTCCAGGCGCAGGCGCTCTGGTACCACCAGAACGTAGCTCTGCCCTGCCCTGCTGTTGATGGCGTAGTTGGCATCGGACAGGGTGTTGGCCACGACCTTTTCCTGCTGGCCGGCCATCTCGGCCTGGATCAGGGTGATGGTCTGATCGGCATCGACCTGCAGATGGGCAATATTATTCATTGTCTGAATCCTTTCAGTTTACGGTGGAGTTGTTCGTGTTATTGGGCCCGCGGACGGTGAGGATCGCGCGATTATCGCCATGGATTTGCAGGCGGGTGTTGATCAGTTGGGTCCACTTCTCGACCAGTTCGTCGTTAGGTGTGCCGAGTTTGAGATCGTTGTGGATGTCCTCAAGGAACTGATCAACTGCAGCCATATCCTCCTGGCTGGGTTTGCTGGTGTATGAGACAGTTAGTCGACACGCGCCAAGGTGGTCGATATTGCTAAGGGCTACTGACAGCTCCTCAAGAGCCAATCGCAGGTGCATCTCGTGCGCCTGAGAGATACCGGGTGGCAGAGTTTTCGAGGCAAGCTCTACGGTACTGCCGATCAGGACTCTGTAAAGCCGCATAATGTCCTGGGTGAATGCCGGGGAATGGCTGGGGTCGGACATCGCGGCCAGGTGCGACTGCTCGCACTTCGCCAGCATCTCGCGCAACCACTCATCACTACTACGGTAGAAATTCTTTACTGATTCGGGATCCATCATCACTCCATGGCTCAGGGCCTCAACGCCTTGCATCCTAACGAATTGTTGCGAGGTGTCAATGAGATGTGAGTGAAAAAAGGTTGTATTGCGAACTGGCTCGAAGGTTGTTATTAATGCGTGGTTGAACGCCAAAATTAGGTACGTGATGTGTCGACGGTTAACTACTATGAATCCTGCGCCCGGGAGTACGCTGATGCGTCGATGGGGGCCAACCTGGACCACGTCTATCAGAGGTTCTTGCCCGCGCTGAAGCCCGAGGCCACCATCCTGGATGCCGGCTGCGGTGCCGGTCGTGACATGAAGTTGTTCACCCAACTCGGCTTCAAGGTGATGGGATTTGATAAGTCGGTTGAGCTGGCCAAGATCGCCTGTCACCACAGTGGCCAGACGGTGCATGTTTGCAGCTTCATGGAGTTCCCGGCGCAACAGAAGCGTTACGACGCAGTGTGGGCCATGGCTTCACTACTTCACGTGCCCAGGGCAGAGCTCGTCGATACCATGAAGCACTTATCGACTGGCCTGGTGCCAGGAGGGCGATTCTACCTGTCGTTGAAGGTGGGTGAGGGTTGCCGGCCCACCCGCGGTACCATCGAGGAGCGCTACAGCCCTGAGGAAGCCAAGGAGGCCATCGCCTCTGCGGGCTTAGGGTTGTCGGAGTTTTGGTATACCGGCGCTCGGCAGGACAACCTGGAGCCCGTAACCTGGATGAACTTCATCGCCATCAAACCGGCCTAGTTAGCCACACCGACTTTCCGGCCACATAGCCGGGCCCGTTGCTTTGGGGCTCATTCTGGGTGCCGCGGATCACGAAGTGCTGGTTGCTGTAGGGGCAATAGGTGGCCTCGGTGAAGGGTTCGGCGGGCAGAGAATCTAGGCTGCCCTGGTAGGTGCCTTTGGCAAAGGCGTGAACTGCCTTGCGCCGTTGCCGTCGTACCCGCTCCTGTCCCTTGGCACTCACCTGGAAGGTGATGTCATCGAGTTTTACGCAGCGTGCATAGCCGGCAATTTTCCCTTTGTCCGGCCCTTCGTCCAGCATGATCGAGATGTATCCTGGCCGGTTGAGGTTCACGTAGGTGCGGACCCGCATACCTGACTCTAGTTGACGGCCTTCCTTTGGCTCAAATGACATACGCCCTCCCACTTAATATACATTAGTATATTTAAAGGGCGACTTGAAGTAAAGACCCCTGCATTAAGCAGGGGTTGAAGGGGGGGAGTTAGCTACAGGTCCGGGCTGGGGGGAGTGGGACAGGTTGGTTTTCGCCGCATTCTGTGCCATTGCAGACTGAGACCTCCATGGAGGCCACCAGGCTACGGTTGACCCCGATGTCAGGGTTGGAGGTACTGAAATTGGACTGGGAGCCGTCGGCATGGTGGGTCACGCCCTGGTAACGAACGGACGGCACCGCCTGATCCAGGTGCCCTGCCCTGACGCTCACCATATTGCAGGGATCGGCAACGTACTGGCCGACCACCTCGAGCGCCAGCAGATCCACTGGAGATGACACGCTCGGGTACCGGTACTCTGCGGTGACAGGTGGGAGGGTTCCCTCATCCAGATACGCCATGGTGGCCTGGGCGTCGATGATGCCGTGGCCGATCCCCATCTTGGCCGCCGTCGTGAGTTCGCCATCTTCCTGGCCCGTGGTGCCCTTGGCGGTAGCGATAGCGGCGCCCACCAGGCTATAGGGGTTCTCGTCCGGGTGATTGAGCATCAACAGCGCAAGGATCCCTGCAGTCACAGGTGACGCCATGCTGGTCCCGGAGAAGTTGGCATAGCAGTCCGCCCCGTCGTCAGGGCAGTAGGAGCGGAATTCAGAGGTGCCATCGTAGATCCCGGTGTTGAGGTACGCCCCAGCGATGTTCTCCCCGGTCACGCCAAACTCAATCGCTTCCCCATAGTTACTGAACCAAGAGAGCATGCCTGTTTCGGTCACGCTGGCAACGTTAATCACGTCGGGGCAGTGCCCGGGGGAGTAGAGAGCGGCGTCGTTGGAGTCATTACCCGCAGCGGCGACCAACAGAACGCCCTTCTCACGGGCTTTCTCCATGGCCGCATAAAGGTAGCTGTCTTCGGCGCAACTGAAGCCCACATTGCCCGCCAGGCTCATGTTGATGATGTCGACAGGCTCGCTGATTGGTGAGATGTCACTGTGAGGGTATTCACCGATCGCCCACAGGATCCCGTCAGCCAGATCAGACGACAGACCGCCGTGGTAGCTCAGTACCCTTACTGGGACAAGCTCCACCTGGTTATGGGGCACGATCCCCACCAGGCCCCGGCCGTTGTTGGTGGTGGCGCCAATATGAGACGCCACTGCCAGGCCGTGCCCATCGATGGCGATGGCGTAGTTGCCGTTTCGGTCCGGCCCAAGCCATTGCTTGTCTGTGGCGTCATTACTGCGCTGACGCGTGCTGATGTAGTTGCTGGCACAGGTCTCGTCACCGCCGTTGGGGCTCATCAAGCTGCAGTAGCTGCCAAAAGCCACCATGTTGGCCGCATCGTTGGACCACTGCACGTCCTTATGCGGCAGCGACCCTGAGTCAAGAACCGCAATTCGAACTTTGCCCTCGGACCCGGTTAGGGAACTGCGCAGTGCCATGATCCCGGAAGCGCCACGATTGCTGCGGCCGGAGTCATCGAGAAAGGTCTGGCTGACAAACAGGGGGTCATTGAACTGGTTCAGATCCAGGGCGCGCGATTGCAGTTGCCCTGCCCTGGCCTCTACCGGGACCGCACGACGTTCGGGTGTGGGCAGAAACTGATCCGTCTCGACGTGAGAAAAACCTTGTTGCTCCAGGGCGGCCGACGCGGAAGCCCGGTCCCCTTGCACAACCGTGATCCGGATCCGGTCCAATCCCAGGTCACGGTCGTACTCCAACGTGATCTGTTCGTTTTGGTTGATCTGTTCCAGCTTGCTGGCCATATCCGCTTCGGGAGCCATGACAATCAGGCTGTCGGCGCTGACCTGAAAGGTCATTGCCAGGGTGAGAATCGTGAGCATTGCCTTCATCGTGAAAAAGTCCCTTTAGTAGTGAATGGAGCCATTGGCCTTGGCCGTGGCAATGCGAAGGTCGCGATAGCCGGGGTCGAATACCCAGCTGCCATCGATGTAGGTGCCGTAGTCGTTGTTCCCGACCAGGCGGCTATAGCGACCAGGACTGTACTCCTGCAGCGGGACCCAGCTGACGTGGCCAACCTGAAGTGCTGGGTACAGCGTCTTGGTTTGGTCGACCAGGGCATTAACGTGCTCTTCCAGGGTGTAGCCACTGTCGAGCACCATGATTTCGGACGCTAGGTAGCGGATGGTCTCGAGGCGCTCGAGGGCGGCTGCCTGGTTCTGGGGATCGGCATAGTGGTTGCCGGAGGTGTCGCCGGTGCCGGCATCCTCCAGGTTGCGTTCACCGAAGCTACAGATCGCCGTAGACCCGCTGTGCTGTCGCACCAAGCCGTAGACTGCTGCATCTTCCATGCAGTTAATCTCCGCCATCAGGCTGCGATGCAGGCTGTGCCTGCGGTCATAGATCCGATCTCGCTCCAGTTGGTGCTGTCCCGGGGTCAGGTGGCCGGCTACGGACTGCAGGTCCAGTAAGAACAGGCCGAGGTATTCCAGCTCACTCGAGGCCTGGATGTAAGCCCGGGTGTCGTTGATGTCCTGGATCAGTGCCTGTTCCAGTGGCCCGGTCTCCGCGGTCACATAGAAGTAGTATTCGGCTGAGGCCTCCACACCGGAGGCGTCGGTGGTAACCGGCCAGTAAGTGAAATGCTTGTTCTCGGCCCCGGGGAGTGCCGTTACGGTGAAGCTCTTGCCGTCCGCGCTGATGCTGATGTCCAGAAGGTTGGGATCACCTGAGGTGATGGAGATGCTGCTCTGGCTCTGCAGGCGGAAGGTTTCGGGGTACGCCGAGTTGTCACTGGTGATGGCCAGGGTTCGGCTACCGTTGGCGGGGATGTACTCAATGCGCGCCAGGTCGGGGATCGGCAGCAGGCTGTTATTGGCTAGTTGGAACGACCAGTGCAGAACACGCTCGGTGACGCCATCGTCTGCGGTCAGGGTGACCAGATAACTATCCGGTTCGCCAAATGGGGCCTGCACTTCCATCGTGCCCTTGGTTAGGTCAACGCCGATGCTGCTCTGGACCGGGGTCTCGGTATCGACTGAGCGGGCCATGATTACGCTTAAGGAGAGATCCGCTGGGTCGACTGTACCGGGTTGGAAAGCCAGGGGGACGCTGATCGAGGCACCAGGTTGGATTAGCCAGTTCTGATCTTGGGCTTCTTCGGTCAACTCCAGGCTGAACGCCAGGTAATCCCACAGCGTGTACTGAGCCTCTGCAGATGTCGACAGGTCGCCGTCCGAGACCGTTACTGTGATGGTGCCGCTGTGCTGTTCTGCACCTTTTTCACTCTGCAAGGTGATCACCCCTTCAGCGGCACTGGCCTGCACCCGGGGGTCTGAGCTCTTGAGGGTGACAGTGATGGGATCACCGTCGGGATCGCTGGCCTCGTAGGAGAATGAGGCCTCGCCACCGGTGGGTAGGTCAATCTCTGTAGTGGATAGGGTCAGGGTTGGGGCTCGGTTGTTGTCGCCGGTGGTTGGCTTGGGATCGTCACTTCCTGAAGAGCCACCACACGCGGTCAGTGCCGTGATAAAGGCCAGTAGTAGAGCGGGTTTAGCCATGTCGATCATACTTGTCTCCGGTATGCTGGCCTTTGGCAGCCGGTTTTCGCAAGATGGCCGCCATCGGCGGCCAATGTGCTTTACTGATGTCGGTCCCATGCCCTATGATGAGGCTGAAAAGTGACCGTTTTTCTATTGCAGGAGCCAAAACCATGGCCTTTTTTCGACAACATCCTGTGTTCCCGATCGCTGTATTAGCGATTACTGCCGGCGCTGTGATCGGCGGCCTGATCTGATTTAGTCTTGTTGATGAATTCGTGGTAGTGCTTTCGGCACACGGATTCATACTTGGTCGGCCCATCCACCAGAACGGCATCGTCACCCTGGGTGATCGGGTGGCTACCGTCTTCGTTGTAGCGGATCACCATGGTGGCTTTGCGTCCGCAAAAACACACCGTCTTCAGCTCCACCAGCTTGTCCGCCCAGGCCAGTAGGTATTTGGCCCCCTCGAACAGTTCACCCCGGTAGTCAGTCCTGAGCCCGAAACACATCACCGGGATCTCAATCTTGTCGACGATGTAGGTCAACTGCTCCACCTGGGTCTTGGTCAGGAACTGGGCTTCATCAATGAGAATGCAGTCGACGCCGCCATCCGCCAGTTGGCTCTCCAGGGTGGCCCGAATGTCGGTGTCGGCGTTGAAGATCAGTGCTTCGCTGTCGATGCCGATCTTGGATTCGATGACCCCCTCACTGCCGCGGCTGTGGAATTCTGCGGTCATCAGCATGGGGAACATGCCGCGTTCTTTGTAGTTGTGTGCCGACTGCAGTAGCGAGGTCGACTTACCGGCATTCATTGCCGAATAATGGAAGTAGAGTTGGGCCAAGGATTACCCCCTGAGTGTCCCGGTCAGAGTTTTGCTATCAATTAATTATACCGCTTTGACTGGTTCAGGGATGAAGTCGGGGGTAATCAATGCAGGTCCAGGCGGACACCCTTGCTACGGGGTAATCCAGCGCTCAGCATCCGCGTCACCGTTGCTGGGCAGGCGTTGCCATCAGCACAGCCAGGAAGCGGCGCGATAAGTTGCCGGCCGACTGTTCGGTTGCGCAGAGTCTTCAGCCCGTCATACAGTCCCTGGTGTTGAAATCGCAAGGACTGGCCCGCCTTGGGTTTGTCGTTAAGGCAGCAGATTGCAGCCACATCAACTACGCGCCCATCCAGATGAAGATGCCCGGGCAGTACATCGCCCCGCTTGGATCTGGACACGGGTTCCAACACGACCTTGTTGGTAACACCCCCGGCTAGGACCCGTTCCATTACGCCCGACTCGATCGTGCCTTTGCGATCGGTGGCCAGCAGCAGCAAGGGGTTTTGCAGGCCATCAAGCAGGGCCATGGTCAATCCTTCCTGGTGTCGCCGCCAACCGCTGGGTACCAGTCGTTGCATGCCGTGCTCAATTTCGGCATTGAAGTCGATGCCCTGCCCTGCGCACCAGGATTGTACCTGTTCCAGGTAGGCATCCATCATGGCCAGGGTGTCGGGATTGCCGGCATTAAAGATCGGCACGTGGTGGTGATCTGCCAGCCGCAGGGCCTGGCCGGTGCCACCGGTACGGGAGGTCGTGGCCGAGCCGTCCTGGCAGCCATCCGCTGTGTAGGCTAGTACCGCGGACACCGGGTGTTTCAAATCCGGTAAGATCTGGTGGCTATTGCGGGCCATCAAGTGTCGGGCACTGGCACTCAAGCCCGCCCAATTGGGGTGGAACTGCTCGGCAATGGCTGTGGCCGCGGGCTGGTATACCCGGCTGTTGGGGTTGCTGCCAGCCCCGTTAAAGTTGGCCCAGGGCAGGTGCGGTGTCATCTCCCCAACCTGCGTGGAGTCTAGGGCGGTGTGACGTCTGGCCAGCATGTGCCCCAGGATAAACCCGATCTCTGCTGACGTATCAGTACCCGGCGCCGCACCGGAGTGTCCAGCCACACCCTGCAGTGCCAGGGCCGCAGTGAAGCGGATAAGGCACTGGCTGATCTCGGCATCGATGTCCCGCGAGCCAATGCCGGCAAAACTGGTCCAGGCCCCGAACGGGTTAGGCGGAAAGCTCATCAACAAACCCTCACATGGATATACATAAATATATTACCGCATTGCGCCAGGAAAGGCCAGAGTTACCATCCATAATCTTGGTACCGTTGTGCACACGGTGGAATGGGTGCATGTGGAAGTTTGCAGGAAAGTGATTGACCATGATCATCTGGCTGTTAATATTAAAGGACCGGGGGTGATTTAGGATTCGACAGGATATACGAACCCTGAGGTGCATGCCGTGGTGCGGTAGGCCACGTAAAAAAACCGCAAACTTTACAGACGCCAACGACGATCTGTACGTAGCTGTCGCCTAAACAGCGATGAGCTACCTGCCTCCAAGGCCCCGCCTGCTGGCCAAGGATCAAGGCAGTCAAACCCTGCAGGATCGCGTGGACCCTTCGTCCGTAGGGAAAGCGTTAAAACCAATCGGACTCGCCCTGACGAAGCCTGTTGCTCGGCGTCAGAATGGGTTAACTAAATGAGCGACTAAGCATGTAGTGCCGATGGCGTAGGTATTCTGGACCCGGGTTCAACTCCCGGCACCTCCACCAATTCGAATCGTCGGGCTCTTTGGGTTATCTTCCCAGAAGAGCCGGACTCGTGCTGATCAATGTCAGTATCACCCAGAAGAAACCGCAAATATTGATGCCACCTCACCCGGTCGTTCCTGCAGAAACAGATCCTGTATTGGTTCCTCCTCTGATCATCCCCGTTAGTGGGCTGGGTACTGCCAGGGTGCAGGAGTTGGCCCAGCACCTGCACATGAAGTTCAATGCAAGTTATGGGGACACTGGCCAGGGAGCGTTTTGGCAGTCGGTCCGCCAAGGTGTCTTGCCGCCCACAGAGAAGTGCACCGTCGGAAGGTTAATTCTCAGCCCGGCCGAGTCACCCTCCGAAGTACCCAGTATCACTTTTGACCCAGGTCCCGGAGATATCCCCCGGGGTGCACTGATTGTTAGCACTGAGCAGATACTTGCGTACGATCCAGTTGGTAAAGCTAAGCCGTGACGTTTCGCTGAAACCATAGTTGTTGCACTAAAAACGCCCCGAGGGGCGTTTGGTGTTTATGAGCCTTTATGCAGACCTGTCCAGGGGTGGTGCCGGTTGCTCTAAGCGACGGATCTTAATGTCGGGTAATCCGGCGGGACCGCGTTCTTTAACGGCGTCACAGAAGTCGTGACCCATATTAAATGGGTAGCCCTCGTCGTCCAACTCGCCGAAGCCAAGTCGGGGATCCGAATATGGGACCTGCTCTTTTGGCAGTTTGGGGTCACGCTTGGGCCGTAGGATTAGGTTATCCATCTGGTGCCACTCTTCGAGTAGCGGTCCCTCTGATGCCGGGCTACGAGGTCCCATGCTTTCCAGTTTGCTGAATGCATCTGACATGGCGACGACAAGGTCAACCCAACGTTCGTTCGCATCTCGTGCCTTCTTTAGCTCATGGATTTTCTTGGGGTCGGTCCACGGTGTATTGGTCTCAGGCAACTTAATGGCATCTAGGATTTCCTCAGAGAAGGCCTCTTTCATTCTTGCGTCGACCTCTTCAGACCATGCCAGGGTCAGGCGATCCTGCCCTACTTTGTCAGTGCCGAAGAGTAACCCTTCTTCGAGGCGGTGGATGTCGCCGGCAGGGATAAACTCACCGACCCTTTCCTCTGACCCCTGCAGTGCAAACATGCCATCACAAATCACGCGCCAAAGTCGTTCACGCTCTGACTCCTGTGGCTTATGCCCCTGCGGGGGGATAAAGAAGCACTTCCAGCCCTGTTCTGCATACTTCTCGGCCACGCGGTGACAGTCATCAAAAGTGATGCCAGGCTTACTCTCATCTGGGAGAAAGATGAGGGGGAACTGCTTGTATTGGGGGAGGTGGATGTCGCATTGGATCCCAGCATTCTGCATCCGGTGCTGCAAGGTCATGGCGGCACGAAGGCCTGTGCCAGAGGCATCCAGATCGGCGAACACATGGATGTGTTGAACCTCAGGCGGAAGGTGCCGGGGCTCAAGGTCTTGAAGTCTGCCCGCGTTAACCATGCTGATGGATGGGATTTTAAGCATGTACAATGCGGGTCCTACCGACTCGATACCTTCAGCGACCGCTAAAACGCCGGCGGCTTTAATGGCGCCCAGGCTACTGAGGGGGGTAAAGGCACCATCCGACTCCTCGAAACTCGTTATTTGTTTTTTCCCAACGGGCAGTTTGCGTTCAATACCCTGGAAGGTATATGTCGCTTTAGTGCCATTAGGGTTAAGGAAGGTTCGGTGGCCTCCAACTGGATAGAACTGATCTTTAGTGCTGTCATATCGTACCATCCAGGCCGACATTGCAGGGTAAGACCCTAGCACTTGGCCATCGTGGTAATACTCCTTCCCGGGATGCCACAGTAGCGTTGGGGGGAGTCGGCCGGGGTTGAATCCCCATCGCGAAGACAGGTAATTCAGGACCATCTGGTGATCACGCTCGCAAGGCTTGAAGTAATCCTCGGCCTCTTGCCGGGCTTTATTCCTCGCTTGCGCATGCTCTCTTGCCCGCTGTTGCTGAGCCTTGCGTTGTTCTTCCCGCTCTTTGTCGTGGCGAAAGTTTGACTGGTCAGTTGGCTGCTCCTCGATGCAAGCATCTTCACCTATCATCCTGATCAGTTTACTTTTAGGGTCGTCGCGGATCAGCTCAATGATTACCTGGGCTAGCCCCCACGACTTCTGGCCACCTTGGTTGCACATAAACATCGGGCTGTTGGACAGAAAGCCCTTGTCATCCCGGAGGGCGATTGCAACATCCAGAGGTGACGCCTTTTGCCGTGTGAAGAAGCGAAAACACTTCTTGGCTGCCAATTGGCCTCCAGGATTAAAATCGAGCTTACCGTAGTTGTTGGGTGGCACTACGTGCTGATTTTCGTTCCTCATGCTCTCAATAAGCTGAGGATCGGCACCAAGATCGTCCATCACCTGTATAACGCCGCGTTCGACCATGAGTTTTAAGATCTCGGTCCTGGCCTGACCTTTTGATAGGTGTTTTGCGAGTTTTTTATACGACACGCGTGCGACGCCTGGCAGCACTTTGGTTGGATCCAGTGGGTTGCCGACGTGATGCTGAAAAGCTTCGTTCTCGGTAGCAAACGAAATGTCCCTGGAGAACTGCTTTACCCTTTTTTCGGTGAACTGGTAATTCAGGGCACCGCAGAGGTTCTTCATAAACCCGTCTAGTGCCTCGCCTGGGACGTCACGGCTTAACGGCAAGAGAATTTGGGTAAGGCTGGTGTTGGGGATCTTCCAGAAAATGTAATCGGTGTTGGCCAGTTTGGCTGCAGCTCGGTCGTTGATCGATTTAACCACCAACGTAACCATGCCCACTGCATGGATTTGCCCTTTGCCCCCCTTAGCGTACTGGCCGATTCTAAAGCCAGTGGCGTTTGCCAGTTTCTCACTAGGTTCCGCGCCGGTAAGGTGATTGCGTAAGATCTCCCAGCCATCTTGGTCGGGGGATTCTAGGCGGGCCATTTTGCCGCTGCTGTTCTCACGAAGAGTAAAACGTAGGGACATGGTACTGATTCTCTGGCTGCATAAATTAATTATACCAGTTAGAAAATCAGCACCATTGAGACCGGGACTCAGTAGTGCAGGAGGAAAAGGTTCACGGGTTCGCCGGCGGGCACATCGAGTTTCCACTCTGGGATCTTGCTGTCCTCTGGGTGGCTAAGCGCCACTGCGTGGCCAGGCACCACGATCTGCAGTCCGATGATCGCCTCCGATTCCGGGTTTCGGAACACCGAAGAGGAAACCGTTTCCAGCTTGGCCAACGGATGGGATGGCGGAGCTGGATAGCTTCTCAGGTGGTCCTGGTGGTGCTCTACCGTCGCCTGGATATCCGTCAGCACCTGCTCATTCTCACATGAGATAACCACGGATTTGGCCTCGCAATCTTCAGCGCCAACACGGACAAAACCTAGGTGGCTAAACGCTATCTGTATGCTCATTCTGGTCGCCTACTGTGTGCCGGTATGGCCAAAGCCACCTTCGCCCCGCTCGGTTTCGTCACTGAACTCGGAAACCAGTTTGAAGTTGGGCTGCAGGATCGGCACGATGACCAGCTGAGCGATGCGCTCTTTGGGTTCAATGGTGACCGGCTTTTTGCTGTCGTTGTGCAGCACGGCGCCAATGTCGCCCTGGTAGTCCGAGTCGATGAGCCCGACGGAGTTGGCCAGGCGCAGTTGTTTTTTGCGGCCGTGGCCACTGCGCGACATCAACTCGCCGGCGACATCGTTGCGGCGAGGGTCAATGCGGACGCCGGTGGGGATCAGTCGGTTTTCGCCAGGGGGGATCACTACCGGCTCATCGATATTTGCACGAAGATCCAGGCCTGCAGAGCGAGGTGTGGCGTAGACCGGGCGCCCGCCTGTCTTGGCGTAAGTGTCCGGGTTTGAGACGATCATTTCCATAATCATTGAACTCCTTGTTCAGGTAACCCATTGATAATAACTAGAGTTTGCCCTCGCGTCGAGGCATAGCGTAATTGGAGGCCTGTTTTGCATAGTGCTAAGGCCTGGCTCCAAGTCGTTTAAGTATCGGTCGAGTCGCGCGATGGAACACTATGTTGTCCGGGATGGGGCCGGCATCAGCGAACATCCGTAGGATCTCATCAAGGCTGTAGCCATTGAGGTTGCGCTGTTCGCGATAGGGCACAATAAAGTACAGCTCAGGGTGGGTCCGGGCGTAGTCATAAAACTCGACCAGTTGTTCGACAATCTCTTCCTTGCTCACGCTACGATAGCCGGCTTTGGGGTAGTGTCGGCCCTCCGCGTCAGTGAAGCCCGGGGTTAAATTTTTGCACATCACCAGGTAGCTTCGGCCACTCGGTCCCCTGCTCTGGCCGTAAACGGCACCCCAATGGTCCCGCGCGATTTTTGCCATGCCAAAACCGTGTCTGCCCTCCGCGTTACTACCGGCATAAATAATGCAGTTCTCGTGAAGGTTTGTCGGTCGGCCAATCTTGTCACCAGACCAATACCTGATCTTGCCCATCTACTGCCTCCTTCGGGCCGGTTTGACGGGGCCGCCAATTAGCCCGGATATACTGGAATAAACACCAGGCACAATTGCACTTGGGGACACCATGCCTATTCAAGAATTGCTAAAACACTACCAGGGCGTCATCGAAAGGGCCACCGAGTGTATCGAGCAGTACGAAGCGATGATCAATTTCAGCGGTTCAAAGCATCATCTTACCAGTGAAGCCATTACTGGAGTGGCAGGCACCCGTCAAACCATTCTGGACATTGACTATGACCCCAGTCGGGGTGATCAGGCCTACTTTGTGTTTGGAGATGACCGGCGCCTTGACGCTTTGGATGGCATGTGGCCGTTGAGGTGCGACAGCAAAGTGGTCGCAAAGCAGATCGGTACTGAACCCGGCCTCCCTGCTTTCAAAGGCAGTGCCACTCGAGCCTCCGCTTTGGGCTTAGCAAGGGAAGAGTTTGAGAGCCGTGATGATCAGGTGTTGTCAGAGGTTCAGGCGGTGGTCCTGGAGTGGGGTGAGGTCAACGAGGATCCGGTCACTCTGGTGGTGCACAACCATCTCAATGGGTTGGACTGCAATTACACACCAGCGATGGTTGATGAGTTGGAGCAGTGTCACCGTGCCGGTGAACTGAGGGGTATCTCACCTGAGCTTCTTGCAGCGATTCACGGTTTGTATGAGCCCAAGCTGGACCACATTACGTTCCGCCTGGAGGGGCACAAACTCATGAGATCGATGGCCGAAGAAAAGCGCAACCTTCTTCAGGACCTGGTTGAGTACGCCGACAATAAACGCTTGTTGAGTGTCACGCTCAAACATGCCGAGGAAGAGGCAATATTTCCGCCTGATGAACTTGCCATGCTCAAGCAACAGTGTGCTGTGGGACTGAAGCAGGCCCGCCCTTCTTCAGGGTTGGGGCTCCAGTAAAAGCAGCGTTCCAGCATGATGGAATAACTTTTTGGGGCTCAGCACGACTGCCCAAAACCACTTAAGGCCGCCTCCGGGTGGCCTTCTTGCAACAGACACACCTAACAAGCACGTATAATTAATAGAAAGCCATAGCCTGAGCTGACAATAATAATGACAAAAGCGATTAAGTGGCTCGGGGCCATGTGCCTATCCGTGTTCACCGCCGCCGCCACTGCGGCCACTCCCACCACTGAGGCTGAACTCACTCAGTCCATCTCAGATGTGTTCGACATCTGCACGGGTGATATGACGCTGTTCCAAAAATGGCTGTATGACCTTTATGGCCAGGTCATCTGTGAGCCTGGAGGCAACGTCACGTTGATATCCGAGGTTGTCGGGTTCATGAACGTCATGGCAATGGCTTTGGCCATTGTGATCTCACTTTATGTGGTGATCTCGGGGATCATGCGCACTGCTTCGGAAGGTGAGGTGCTGGGTAAAGCCTACTCAACGGTATGGCTCCCTCTTCGATACGGTGTCGGCGTATCCCTCCTGATACCGGCGCCAGGCATGGCTAACGTGTTCTCGGTCTGCCAAGCATTGATGATGGGGCTCATCTTGGCCGCGTCAAATGCGGCAGATATTCTCCACGTCAGGGTGATGGAGTCGATATTTAGGCCCTCTGAGGCGTCGATCGTTGTCAATCAATACAAATTGTCTCAGGAAGCGCAAACCATGCTCGCCCAGTTGGGGTGCACAATCGCGTATCGGGATCAGCACGGCATCAGCAGCAGGCCTGACATGCTGTTCAAAATTCGGCGTAATGGTGTCTACGGTGAGTTGAAGCCTCAGCTTAGTGCTAATGGGTTTACATCAGCTGTTCAATCTTCAACTCCAGAGATTGAAAGCATTGAGTTTGTTGGTGGTAGTTGTGGCGAGATGGTTTTTCCTTCTCGCAAAGGCGATGAAGTTGATACCGAGGGCAGCTCGCCTTTATCCATTGCATTGAATAAAATGGATGCCCCGATCATTAATGCATATCTAATGGCATATGCTGAGTTATTTCCTATTGCTCAAGCAATGGTGGCGCCAACATCACAAAGTCTGTCAGTCAATGGTCGCATGGTCAGGGGGCTTGGGGATATTGGCAACTACAGTAGAATTCAAGACCCGGACGTAGATGCCTCTTTGGTAAATGACAGCGCCTTAATTACGGCAGCGTACCTGACTGCGATAGATAATTTTAGGGATAACTTGATTGCGAATGCTTCAAGGGAGTACCGCGACAATCTGGATGTAGATGACTGGATTGATCGCAATTCCAAAATGGGTTTTGCTAGCTTAGGTTTGATGTACTTCGAGATCCCGAAATTCCATGGCGCGCCTTCGGCGAAACTCAATGATGCTTTGGGTAATGGGGCTTCTCCAACATATGGGCAAAGCTGTGTCTCTGAGCCAGAGGGCTGGGATAGGTTGAAGTTTTGGACAAGGTCTAACTGTGATGAAAAGCTAAATGTGTTCCAGCGATATGCAACCGCTAAGGTGGTCCACCAGGAGGCGGGCAAATCTCAGAGCTCTAGTGGCACCGCTACTCCTAGCATTGTGTCTTTTGGTGACGGGGAAAGTGATCCCTCTGGGCCGTTGGCTCTCTACATCAATGCAACGTTGCTCGACGCGCTGGTGAACGGAGAGTATCTGCAGCTCGGCTTTAATCTAAATGACGGATACAATCCACCGGCATTAACTGATCCCTTTGTCACCGCTACCAGGATGGGTGATGCAGCTCTTTCTGTGTTGACGCTTATGCAAGGTGCAGTTATTTTTTCTGAAAGTTTTGTTACGGCAGGTGAGTCTACCGGAGCATCATCATTCCTTCTGTCTGCTATTATTGGATTTTTTAAATTCTTCAAAGCTAAAATGTTCGCACTGATGGTGCTCATGGCCATGAACGCATTCACTTTGGCCTTGCTTGTACCAATCATGCCAATTTTGGTATGGATATTCGCCTTAATTCGATACCTAATTGTAACCATCGAGGCAATGGCAGCTGTACCTCTTGCCGTTACTAAGATACTTACTCCTGAGGGTGAAGGTATTTTGGGCACAAGGATGGAGCAAGTTATTGCCCTAATTGCCGGTATATTCCTAAGGCCTACCTTGTTAGTTATTGGGCTAGTTGCTTCAATCTCGATTTCTTTCATAGCGCTCAGTGTAGTTAATACGATAATGGCGGAGTACATGACGTCGGTTAAGCCTGGTGTCATCGGTGCAGTGTTTATCTGTTTGCTCTATGCACTGCTCGTAATTGCGGTGGTAAAGCGGAGCATTGCTGTTATAAGTGAGTTGGGTGATAACGTGCTCAATTGGATGTCTGCTGGTATCGGCTCATTCGGCGCTGAGGATAAGGGTATGGCCGAGTCTACTGCGGCTCAAGCGTCTGGTGGTACTCAGGCCGGTGCCAAGGCCGTAATGGAGAGGTCCGAGCGTCGCGCAGGTGGGGGTGACGGTAACGGTGGCGGCCCGAAGAACTCTCCAACAGGCCCTCAGGGGGGTAAGGGCAAAGCAGGTGGCGGCGACCAAAAAGGTGCTCAGGAAAAGGACTCCGTTTCCAAAGGCGTCAAAGAGAACGGTGACACCTCCGTTGTATCTACCGAGGCACCGAATCAACAGGGGCAGAATTTAGGTGAAACCTCAGATGCTGGTAGTGGAGGCGACAGCAAGAAATAGTTCTGCTTAGTGCGAGTAGCGGGATTGAATGGACTGTGAGCGCTTAGCTAGGTGACTATTCATCGCCATAGGCACTAGGCAACGTTAATTGGGTCGGAAGGGATGCTTCCGACCCTTTCTTATGCAGCCTGCAGCGAGCTCAAGAACTTTAGAGCGTCCTGCTCAGAGAGGAGTCCTATCGCGTAGCTGTTGAGCATGTCCTCGGCCCAGGGGTTGTTAGCAATGCCTGGGGATTGCATGGCAGCGATCATCGCGTCCGTGGGCTTCCGGTTCAGGGGGGAGGTCAGTGAGCACTCCAGTTGCTCAACCATAACCAGCTCATCAGCGAACCGGGCCAGATCAGTTCCGGTTTGGCTGCCGGTGAAATGATCTTGTGCCTGGTACACGATGGCTGAGGTGGCATGTAATTGCTTTAGAGCCGTGGTGTCGGGTTTGTCGCAGTCCAGTTGCTCTAATTGGGTCTTCGCGGCCTCTAACTGGCAACGGTGCCCGGGCTCTGAGATGACGGAAAGTGTTTCGTCGATCAAGTGCGACTGGGCCTTCAATCCGTGAAGTATGTTCGCAGTTAACATCATGTCGTGTCTTCTTCTTCGTAGGGGACAACGCTAACCAGCCGGAGAATCCGTCTCTCGAACTGATTTAACAGGGCCAATCATACACCGGCTTTAGAGATGGTCAATTCAAGACAGGTGGCAGAATCCACACAATCCACGTGAGAGAAATGAGCCATTGGCTTGTAGGAGATCTCTTACAAGCAAGCGAACAGGATCGAGTCAACCAGGTGGGACAATGTGGAACTACTCTTTCCGTAATAGTTGCAACAGGATCTCACTGTGACGGCGGTCCTATCCAGTAGTGATTTCAGGAGGCGACACGAGGACGCAATCGGCCACGAACTCGGTTTTCTAGGCAAAATCAGCGCATTAACATGGCGCAGTATTAGAAATGCTTGTACCACTCAGTGGTTGGCCTGCGCGCCCGCGTTTGTGGATCTTCCCTTGGCGCTGCCGTCGAGTCGTTATGGTTGGGGATCAGATAGGCCAAGCAACTCCAGATCCAAAGGGCAATGCAAAGTAGGAGCACGTCGGTAAACCACCAAATTGGATTGCAAAAGACAGACCCTGTGATCACATCAATCAAGCTTCTTACGCAGCCATAGGCTAAGAACGCGAATAGTTGGACCACCTGCCAGGCTGTAAATAGCATCAAGCAAGCTAAGACTAATTTGCTGGCAAACATATGCCCTCCCCTAATCAACATAATTATTGTAGGACTCGAAGGGCAAAACTTAGGTATCGGTTGGGCTACTTCGGCAAGTAAATGGCGAGTAACTCACGAACGGATTTCTCAGCGTGGTGTGAGCCGATGGCCCGGGCCACGTCGAATTGCTCAACGTGGTCTGCTGCCTGGTAAAGGGCACGGGTCGATTCGGTATCGTGGTTAGAGATCACCACCTTGATCCCTGTCTGAGATGCTTCAAGGGCCAGTCTGGCCAATTCCAGGTGGTCCGAATGTTGGAAACCGCCGGTACTATACTCCGTGAACGAGTTACGACCGGGTAAAGGCGAGTACGGAGGGTCGCAGTAAATCACATCCCCTGGCTTGGCCAGCCTCATCGTGTCCTGGTAGCTTTGGCAGAGGATGGCGCACTGCTCCAGCCTCTGGGCCGCTTTAAGCAGTCGTTCGGTTGGCAGCGCCGGCTTTCGATAGTGCCCGTATGGCACGTTGAAGCCGCCAGACTGGTTATATCGGATCAGCCCCCGGTAGCCATGCCGGTTCAGGTAGACAAACAGCAGGGCCCTCTTCCGGCTGTCTCGGCACCTATTAAACCGATCCCGCAATCCGTAATACGCAGACTCAGTGTTGTTCTTTGTGGTGAACAGGCGTTCGAGATCTGAGACAAAGGCCCCAGGGTCCGCCTTAAGATGACTGTAGACAGCGATCAGGTCCGGATTGGCGTCCGCCAGCAGGGCCTTATCGTACCCGGATGCGAGGTAGGCTGAAGCAGACCCAACGAAGGGCTCTACCAGGCCTTGGCCAGAATCAATATGGGGTAAAAGGAAATGGCCCAGGCGGGACTTGCCACCGGGCCATTTTAGGAAAGGTCTGTCGCTCATTTAGAACCAGGCGGACATGACGATTCCGGCGCCATAGCGTTCGTCCAGGTCGTAGGAGGTAACCAGATCGAGGTATGCAGGGCCGTGAATGTTGATTCCGAGGCCCAGGGTGAACCGGTCCTTATGTGTGTCTTTGAGGTCGTGCGCATAGCCGGCACGGATTGCGGCCTTGCGGAAGGCCTGCCACTCTACACCGGTACGTAGGTATTTCTCCTCCTGACCGAAGATGTCCTTGCGTGATTCAAGGTCCAGATCTGCGGTAATTAGCACCCGACCATGGTCGTAGGCGGTACCTAGGGTGGTCATACGCTCAACCTTGTATTCGAAGCCACCGAAGCCATGGTCTGCACTAATCACATTACGGCTGATCATGTCTTTGCCCGCAAGGGCGACGCGCCAGTGCTCACCGTACTCGTAGATCATGCCGAGGTCATAGTTGAAGAACGAATCTTCCACCGAGTTCTCGTCGTTCTTGTAGTTGTTAGAGTCGAAGTTATCGATGGTTACCAGGTAGTTGTAGGCGTGCAGTTGCTGGAACTTGGGGCTGAAGCCGAACGCAATACGGTGATCCGCCAGCTGGATGCCCTTGGCAAAGGCAATGCCAATGTCGGTCTTGGCGGTGGCGAATACTTCACCGTAGGAGTTGACCACCGGGTTGGTAGGATCGAGTTGTGTGATGTCGTTTTCGTCGACACTGGCCCGGGTGTAGGCGTTCAGTTGGCCAGCCATAAAGAAGTTGGACGACAGGTATTTGTTCGGCAGGGCCACAAACAGGCCTACGGCACCTTTGAGGTTCGCTTTCTGCCCGTCCAGGGCAATCAGGCTGTCTGCCCAGTCCTGGGGAAGGTTGGGATCCGGATTGCCCGCTTTAAGTTGCTCATGAGCCTCCTGGAAGGTGTCGATACCATCCAATAGGTCCGCTTCATCCTGCAACGACAGGGCGAAAGCAGGAAAGGCAATTGCAAAGTCATCCTCTGCACCATAGGTCGCAACAAGGGCTGGGTTGTGGATCGGGGCGCTGAGGTGGTTGCCCGCAGCGACCCCGGCCCCGCCAATGGCGGCGGTTCGGGCATCCAGCAAATCACTGGCACCGGCGTTGGCACTAAGGACTACGGCGGCAGCAAGGGCCACCCGGACTGTGTACTTCATAAATAACCACTCGGGATAACTTGAGTAATTAATACCTTAACACAGGCAGGGTGGAAACCTTGAGGATGGCTAGTTTCGGATGTAGAGATTCAGCTCAGGGATGAAGGGGGTCCGGTGAGTGACACCTGGCCGGGAGGCTGCTTGGTTGGCATCGGCAAAGTTGGCCAGCGGGCTGATCTTTGTCAGGGGTGAATCCTGGAACAGGAACAGTGGCAGCGAGGCTTTCTTCTGCAGCGACTTCGGTCCGTGCTCGTCGCTAGCACGGCGAAGGTTGCACACAGGGTGGACCTTGATGGATCGGCGCCACTGGTACTGTTGATGTGGTGGACGATGCTGCAGTTCGCTCAGGGCGTACTCACACGCAGAGCGGGACCAGCCGGTGTTGGCCGTATCTACGGCGTCCGATTCGGAAATATGCAGAAGCTTGGCAAAGAGTTCGTCACGGGTGAAGTTGACCAGGCTGAACTTACGCGCCCAGGACCAGCCAACACTGCGTAGAGGGTCTGTATGCAGTGGAACGGCTCTGATAAACTGCAGTGTGATTAGCCCCGGTGCCGCTTCGTGCACAGCTTCAAATCGTTCAGAGCGGGTCTTGAACCGTTCCAGCAGGTGCGCGTGGAAGGCGCGCTTAGTCTCGTTCAGTGCGGCAATCAGGGGTTCGGCGGTCTTGAGGTGCTCTGCTGGGTATTGCAGTAGGCCAGGGTAGCGGGCGACACACTTTGAGGACAGGTCATCTTCCTCGCTCCTGACCATCCAGAAGTCACGCATTCCGCTTTTTAAGTGAGCAACAGCCGTATCGCCGTGAAGTTCGGCGGTGTCGACGTGGGTGATCGGGGCGTGCTCATCATCTGATGGCACCCGGGGGATCTCAAAGGCTAGGGCTCGGGTGGGCGTAACAGAACTCATCCACGCCTTAAGATCGTCCACGGCACGCAAGGCTTCACTGTAATGGAGCTTCAGTAGATTCAATTGGAGGTTCGCTCAGGCTTAATGAACAGCCTTGAGTATAGGGAAAATACCCTGTCCGGACAACTGGCTAGGAAGTGATGACCGGCGCTAGCGCTGAGCCCAGGGAGGTTTTGTTGAAAGGTTTGGTGATGTAGGCCTGCACCCCAGAATCCAGCGCACGGCTGATTAGTTCAGCTCTACTTTCTGAGGAAACCATCACCACGGGGATCCCGGCTTGGTCGCGGTCTTGCTGGATCCGCCGGGTGAGTTCCAAGCCATCCATCCCCGGCATGTACCAGTCCGCCAGCACCAGGTCGAAGCGGCCTGTTGCGAGCATGCTTAGTGCCTGGCTGCCGCTATTGGCCAGTTCAATATCAGTCGCACCCAATTGTCGCAGCTGGCGAGCGATCTGCTTACAGACCGACTCCATGTCATCAACAACCAGGATCCGCTTACCGGTGAGCAATCTGTCGTGATTCATCATCTTCCCCCTAGTAGGAAGCCACTGGAATGATGGCCCCCCCTTGGCTGGCTACTACATCGCGCCAGAAGTCTTGCTGGGTCAGTTTGGGCTTTTCCCTGTCTTGGCGCTGCGCCTCTACGTACTTGCGGGCCATCCAGTTGTGGAAAAGGGTTCGGTACAGGTTGATCCCGAACAGCAGCGACGCGAACACGCTGTACAGAGTGCCCAGCCAGCCGTCGTTAATAATGGCGGCCACCAAGCCGAAGAGCACTGCGACGAACAGGATGGCCGCGATAATAGTCGAGGACTTCAGAGCCTGCTGTAGTTCTTCGGAGGTAAAACTCTCTTCGACAGACTTGGAGCCCTCGAGCAGCTCTTTCGGGTTGATGCGGGCCTCATGGCCCCGGAACAGGCTTTTCATCGCACAATTCTCTCGATAGTTAATACTGATATTATGTCAGATCCATCGGTCTAACTGGGCACCCTACCCGCCCCCGGGTTCAGTACGTACCGCAGGCGCTTTCGCCAGAACGCCCGCCCGGGGGGGGTTAAGATGGCAAGCCAGAATCCGGCTCCAAGGATTAGGGACAGTGCGGACATCACCTCAATTTGCGGGGTGTAAAGTGAGCCCACGCCGCCAGCGCGGAACGGGTACACTATCCAAGTGCTGAGTTCGATAGCCCAGGGTGTTTGCAGTGCCAAAGTGTTTAGTTGCCCGCTGGCAGCCAGGCACAGCAGGGTTATCACCGGCAGAGACATGACCGGGTTGAACAGGTATGGCAGGACCAGCAAGGCGATCATCGTGGGCTCCTCGAGTGGGTCATCAGCACGATTGTGTCAAAGGGTCTTAACCTGGGCAATCCGCAGAACAATAATAATAAGGTCTAGGAGCGAGAACATGGCGGCAGAAATCGATACCAAGGACTTCCATAAGCAGATCGTGTCGCTATGCAGCGCCCGTCTGCTGCGCGGCTTGCCGTTCGATGACCTTGGGCTGATGGCGATGGATCTCGGCTACTTTGAGGCCAGGTTCAGCCGGGGCGATGCAGAAGAGATTGCCTCTGAGCGGCAATTCTTTGGACTCCATGTGTTTGCCCTGTCTCCGCAAGCGGTGACCACAGCCATCGTTGGCGATGTTGATCACCTTCGCAAGCATGGTCTTGTGTTGCGCCCGACTAAGGACGCCGACAAGAAGGATGAGTACCTTTATGTTCGGACCGACAACCAGCGTACGGTTTGGTTCAGCATCCTGCGGTTAATAAGAGATGACAAAGGCGAAGCGTCCGAGTTCAAATCCCAGGCGGAAATTGAGCAGCCCAATATCGACCGAATGCGTGAATTGTCATTACTTATGACTGAACCTAATAACGAGTCAGAGATGCTGGCCAGCGAATTTGTTTCGCCGCCGATCCGTCCCTATTCCGACCTAAAAACGATTTCCGGAATTGACGAAGTGGAATGCCATTAATCTGTAACAGAAAATGAATATTTAGAGTATTCATAGTGCGCATCTATCTCCCTATAGATGATGCGCATATTTATAGCCTCCTCAAAAGCATCAGGCACAAAAAAAGCAGCCCACGGCCGCCTCAGTGTCCAGTGTTTGGGGTGCTACGGTTCGGCAGTCTCGGCCTCTGGCTGGCCCTTGGCTTCACGCTTCATGGTTTCTGCGATGTAGTCGTAGGCTTCAACCGGATCCATCCACTCAGGATCCACGCGGGTCGCGCGATACGCGGGTTTGCCGTCAGTCTCGTGTACCACAAAATCCATGAAGATCTTCTGGCCTTGGCACAGCATGCGGTGTCCGAACATGTCGATTACCGTATGGTGAATCATGACGTGAGAATCGGAGTGGTTTGTTCTGGCGAAACCAAACCCACGTACATCATCAAAGTAATAGACGGTCCCTGGGAACCTATACGTTTTCGGGGCTGACATCCTGCGGCCTCAAGAAGATTGACTATTGTGTATCTTACAGCAATTGAGCGATGAAACCAGAGTAAAAAAACACACAAAAACAACATCAAGGTACTAGGTTTTGTCTCCAGATGACCTAGTTTGTCTCTGTGGTTTGTGCTTCTGGTGTGTGGGCCGAATGATAGACAGGCGACCCGGCCTGAATCAAGCTCGCTGAACAGGTGTACATGTTGGTTCAGGAGATGTACAGGGGGCATTCTGGCTGGGGTATAGCTGAACATAGGTCAGACCACCTGAGCGCTAAGCCCAGTAAGTGAACCTGAGCTTAGCCTGTCTAATGAGGGAGGTGGTAGCCTGGCGTAGACCGGTAACTAGATTCACAGCCGTCCCGTTGCTCGAGGGCGGCGAGATATGAGTGGTACTAGGCACTGTTCGAATTAATTTGCCCTATTGCTGCCGGAACCCCTAATCGAAGTTCACCCCATATGAGTCGCCCTCAAGGAGTTTTACACCAGCAGTAGCCCCCGGGGTATGCATTTTATCCCCTTCCGCTCTCGCTAACGTATTAAGCGCGGGTGTGCATCCCTCTTTTAGTCCGTAAATATTGCGCCTGGAACCTCATTCGTTAGTGCCATGAGTCAGATCGGCGTTTGATATACTGAAGGAGTAGATATGAAGTTGGAGATGTGGAATGGCGATTTCAAAACGGGGATTGGGCCGTCCGGATATTGTTCAATTTAATGAGGATGACCTCATTGTGGTTTTCCGGGCTATTGATCGCGCTAACCCCATCACTGGAGCCGTTTTAGATCCTGAGGGGAGGTTGATCACCCGCTCGCTCTGTATTCCGGCCACTGAGCACAACCTAAAGGACGCTAAGCAGTTCCTGGACAGCCCTGTTCAGACATCGGCTCGTTCTGATTTCGGTAGCAATGTGGAGTTCGGAAGGTCTGTCGTGGGCGCGATCCACCCGTGGGTGGTGTCACAAGATGGCTACAGCGTTAGTGCGCCTCCGATCTGCGCAGTCAAGGACCCAGAAACCGATCGTTATTACACTGTCGCTGTGTCCAGGGTCGGTGGTGGCACTGTTAAGGGAGTGATCACTGGCTCCTACACTGAGGAAGAGTTTTACTCGCAGTTCAGTGATGGCCACCCCGATTTAGGAGATATTAGCGTCGGACACCACGTTAAGAAGCGTCTCGAGGGGCAACGGCAACTAGCAACTCAGCTTGGCCGTGGTATGGACGGCCGTTGAGTTCTCGCTTGGCTAGTAATGTCCGATCCGGTGTAACTGTGAAAAAGCCTCGGCCCCACGTCCCGGCATTGAGTTGCAAGCGGATCCCGGGATTCACCACAGTAGGGGCAACCCTGCCCTGGCTGGCTTTGGCCGGGCTCATCGCGGCCTTTACCTTCCACTGAATGAGCGGCATTTGCAAAGGGGATTGGGGTTTTCCAATCCCTGTCTTAGTATGACCTAAACCCAATAATTAATTGGTTTTATGGTTTACTGCATTGGACTGCAGATTCTGGTCATGGGCCCTACCCGTCACGGGGAGGTCATGACCTTGCTGCATAAGGCGCTGGGCTCAGTTGATGCTCCCGGCGCCATAGGGATAGCCTTTCCTGATTATCGCCTCGCGCCTACGCGCAGTTTGGGCCGTGGCTTTGTGCTCTTTGCTGAGGACCCACACTCCCTGTCCAGCCTTTTGGTGTCCCCACCTTTTTGTGCCTTGTCTGGTCAAGAGGGGATCCTGACCTACCCCGTTCAAGCTATCCCTAAGCAGGCCAGTTGGGTCCGCTTTTCCCGCGAACGCCGCCGGCAGCGGCGGGCACTGAAAGCCACCGGGCGTTACAAAGACAACGCCTTACCCAGTTTCGACATCAACAGCACATCCAATGGCCATCGCTTTCAGATCGCTGTCAGGATGGCGCCCGTTGATTCCACCGAGGTTAGAAGTGGCCTTGGCCCGTACAGCAGTTACGGCCTCAGCGCCGGCCTAGGCGGCATCGCGCCGCTGTTCCCAGTTGAGATGCTGCAACATGATTGCCAATAAAGCGGGCCAGATCCTATGGCAGCACAACCAGGCGGTGGGTGAGTTGGCTGCGGCCCTGTTTGATCAGGCTGCGTTTCATTTTGACTCTGCCTGTTTTGCGGGGATGCCCGAGGTGTCACTGGGCCGGTTGCGGGAGACGATCCGTGTCAGTGGTCGCTGCGGGGACCTGGGTAAGATGCTGCCGGCGTTTCAGGCCTACATTCAGCAGGTGGCAGAGTTCGATGAGCGGGAAGCTGAGTGCCCTGACTACGATCCCCTGGTACAGCCTCTACATCATGAGTTCTCACTGCTGTTGGCGGCGGCCTTGGTAAGCGGCAATGCCCAGGTTTACCCCGACATCGTTCTCTATGGAGTCTATTGGCACCATGCGCAGTTGGTTCGCACAGAAGCAGGCCGAATAGCCGACGACACCAGGGCCATGGTGATCCGTTCACTACAGTTGTCCCAGCAAGAAGAGTTCCGCGAAGCGTTCGAGGCCTACCGCACGGCGGCACCAGAGCATCTCCAGGGTGTCGAGTTACACCACCTTCCGGAAGCTTTGCCGGGCCTGCTGGATTCACCGTCTCTCAACTTCAAATCCGCGGCACCGTTTAAGCAGGTAGCTAACGGGATGTGTCTTAAAGCAACTGTACAGCGGCACTGTGCTGAGCATTCAGCACACTGGCATCACAACCTGCTGTGCTCGATCACCAGGGCGATGGTCGTGTGTGCCGACCGGGCGGTTTCTGCCTTGTCCCCGGCCGAACTCTCAGCCTTGGTAGAGCAGTCGGGTTATCCGCAAATGGCGCAGGCGATCTACGATGACGGCATGGGGAGCGGGGTATTGACCCCTTCTATTGCTCGCTACTTGGGCGGGTTCGACCAGTCTCAGCCACGTGTGCAGCAGCAAAAGAAAGCGGCCATGGCCCTGGCCTATACCGACGCTCGGATCTGTTCCGCTGCACCCGGGGTGGGCAAGACCAAGATTGCCCTGGAGGCCGTGCGGTTGAGGCCGCGGGAAAGGGGTAAGGTCCCCCTGTATTGGATCTGTCCTCGTAAGGCAGTGTGTGAAGCGGTGCGGCACGAATTGCTGCAGCAGTTGCCCGAAGCCCAGATAGCGTTGCTGACCGGTGATGAGCAAACCGTGACTGGTCCAGGCGGTACGGTCCCGCTGGAAGAGCAGGCCTTTGACATCCTGGTGACCACGGTAGACCAGATGATGGCTGATCTTCTTCAACATGTCAGGGCTGACCGGCTTATCAGCTTCCTTGCCGCCAGTGTCGTGTTTGATGAGTTCCACGAGGTGATCACCGATCCTGCCCTGCTCCCCTTCTTTTGGGAGCTAGTCTGGCTCAAGACCTACCAGTCCGATCGTGACATTACTTTGCTGTCCGGTACCCCGGCACCGGTGCACCTTCAGTTTCTTGGGGCCTACTGGTCCAAGCCAGCACACAGCGTTCGCTGCCGCCGGCACAGCGCGACTAAATACCAGTTGGACTTCGCCAGGCTCAACGCCGCGGCAGTACAGGATCGGATCGTGCGCGAAGACTGCAAGGACACAGCGGTGTTCTTGAACCGGGCAGCGTCAGTACAAGCGGCTTACCTGGGCGCCATCGAGCGCGGTTGCCATAGTGCCCTCCCCTTTCATGCCAGTCTCAGCACATCTGACCGTCAGCGCCTACTCGCGCTGCTGCAGGCGAATTTTGGGCCCACCACATCTAACCAGCTCTTTGATCGCCTGATCAGTGGCCCTGCCGGGCGTGCTGCTTTGAATATCTCTAGGGCTAAGGGTCTGCTGGAGGTAGCGGCGCCGGAATCGACGCTGCAGCAGTTTGGTCGTATTGCCCGCTTCGGAGGCGCGGAATTTGCCCCGGTGACGCTGTTCAGCGATCCAGACCGTGCAGCCTTGCCACTGCCAGGCGAATCGGTGGAGCCTATTAAGGATTACTCGCTCTCGAAGCAGCACAGTGCCCATACGGCGTTGGCCTTTTTGATGTGGATGCAATTGCGGGCCGGATCGGCGCTCGATATGGATGAGCTGTCGGATCTCTACCTCGAATTCTATCGGGCCCTGCTCTGCTCTGAAACGTCCGACGTCTCCGCCGAACTTGCGCGGTCACAAGGATTGTGGATCACAGAGGGTGACGCGCTACTGTGGGGCGTGCTCAGTGAAAGCCTGTCGGGGGAACCGCTGACCTGGCCCAGGCAATTGAAAAAGCGTCTTGGGGAGTTGGCTGAATCCGATAAGCAAGCCGGTGGGGCGTTCATCGCCCGGGATGTGCTGGACAGGGTCAAGGCGTCGCTACCGGCATGGCATCAGAGGCTAAAGCAGGCGCTGGCCTGGCCCGCGCAAGCACAGGGTGCGGTCATGGCAGATTTTCTGGCTTTCTCTGCAGAGATTGAAGAGCGCGGCCTTAAGGCGTGCGCTTTGGCACCGCGGAAATACCTGGTGAGTAATGGCCAGCGTCAAGTCTCCAAGATCAATCTGCGTGGGCGGTCGGTGTACTGCTCCGCCCCCCTTGAGCATTACAAAGAGGATCGCCTGCATCAACTGGGGTATCTGGGCCAGGGTACTGACTGCCCGGCAGAGCTGGTCAGCGTGGATGAGCAAAGGCTGGCGCGGGGCCGGGACTTTGATGAGGTCTGTGACCGTGCGAAGCGGCACATGGCCCATGTCACCCCCGCTCGCCTCAAGCGGATGCGCAACCGGCTGACCTTCGGGGCTGCCAAGATCCCGGTGCAGAAACAGATGCTGGTAGATGCGCGCCGGCCGGATGCCCCGCTGGTGTTGGGACTGACCGAGCAGCACATGGAAGAGTTAGGGATGGCGAAGCCGGTGGGCTTTCGCTACGTCATCGTGGAGTCGAATAAGGAGTCGGTGCCAGTGGGGTTAGTCGAAGTATGATCGACGGGATCAAGTATGTAGAGCTCGATATACGGGCCCACGGCTATGGCGTGGTGAACTGGAACGGAGTAGCAACCAAGGGGGAGCCGGTCAAGGTTGCCGGACAGACCTACGTTCCTGAGTATTCCAACCACACCATCCCTAAGCTGAGAAACGGCCAGATCTACGTCAGTTCCAAGTGCATTCGCCACTACCTGTTCCGGGAAGAGGCCTTTGGCCTGGCCATGTCCGGTGATGCCTGCTTCCACGCCAAGTCCGGCGAGGGGGTTGGCTTTCTCGAGCAGAAGCTACTGGCTATGCTCAGCTCATCAGTAGGGCTACTGCGCGGCTACCTCGAAACCGTCAAAGGCGCCGCATCCGGAGGCTACATGAAAGCCTCCCCGTTGACCGTCTCTGACTTCGAGGAGACCCTGGGTAACGTCACGCTGTACGAGCAGCACTGCCACGGTGCCGATCCCACCGCTGACGGCAAGGGGAACACCTTCTTCAGTCGCACGACAGCCGGCGAAACCGCTTACCGCGGGCGATGCGTGATTGGGATAGAGGATCTGCAGTTCATCTCACTGTCCACGGTTGCCTGGCGCTGCGCTTACCCAATCCAGGGTGGGGCACTGGACGCTGGGGTCGTTGAGGCCACAGAGCGCCTTCGGGTAGGGATATTGGATTACCTGGAACGTGCCAAGTTGATGCTTGGGTTGGACCAGCTGAAGCCTGGGCTGCAGGTAGGCCTGTTCAGTCGCCGCAATGCGTTGGTGCCGCTTAATGAATATGGCTTATTGCTGGATCAGGACGCAATAGAGGTGCTGGTTCAGTTGGTGATCGCCCGGTTTAAAGCATTGGTGATCACCCAGGGTCAGGGCATGTTCGCCGTCGACGATGTCAGGGTCTGTTTTAGTGACCGGCCGCAGCGATGGGATACCACTAAGTTCCAGGGCAACGAGCGAGGCGAGCCCTATGCCCAATACTACGAGGCTCAGTGGTGCTGGTTCTGACCTTCAATGTCAGCGGCGCTGACTTGAGCCAGCATGACGCCCCCTCCAGCCCGGGAGCGGCCGAGTTTCGCCGTCATGGTGCCAACCCCATCTACCACTCCACGGGTCGGTCTGATCTGGCACTGGGTTTGTTACATCGCTTTGCCGGCGACATTCGAAGAATGACGCTGATAGAGCAGGGGCCAAAAGGGTGCCTGGAGGGGGTCCGGGTGAGTCACATTGCTGATTGGCAGCAACACGAACAGGACTCCGCCCGGCTGGCCCGGGTTAAGACGGCAAGTTCAGCGGATGGGCATCTCTGTGTCCCGGGCCAATGGGCCGCTGCGAAGCCGGCTGTTGCGGTTCTTGAGCAAAGTTGCGCTCTGGCGGTGATCACTGCCTCGGCGGAGCAGGTGTTGTCGGTGTTCTCAGGTCTGGAGCCGGAGGAATTGGCTGTGATGGTGAGGGCGGCCCCTTTGTGGTGGGACGGTGAGATGAGTCCTGGGCAGGAGTGGCAGATTGATGCCCTTGAGGCGGTGGCACGGTGGTCCCGTCCACCGACCGAGGATTGGTTGAGTCTCAGCTATGCCGATGCCCGTAACGAAAAAGACCCGGCGCATGTGCGCCAGCTCAGGGCGGTGCTTATGGTGTTGTTGGTGTCGCATTGCCGGCAGCGGTGCGAGCGCGGTTTCGCCCATGGCTTTGTCAATCGGATGAGGTTGTTGAAGCAGGTGGCCGGCAAGCCTATTGCTGGTGGGTGGGTAAGCCCTGCCCGCCCCTACTTCGAAGCGCTTTACAGCGGTGCAGTAGCCAAGTCGGTGCACCAGTACAAGCGCGGCGGGCGGCGCGCAGATGGCCAGGTGACACTCACGGTGGCTTCGGTGAAGGACACGCTGGAAGAGCGCTGGACTCACCTGCGGCAAATACAGCGGGTAATAGAGCAATCGGGGGTTCTGCTGAGTCGCTATGGTCGCAGCGGTACCGCACAGTTGATGAGCGTAGTTTTAAGTCCGGAGGAGGACTGATGAAGGGTTTGGCCCTTGAGTTTGGCGTGGAGCAGTGCAGTATTGGTACCGGCACGCCCGTGGTGGTGGTGGTGAGCAAAGCCTTATGCCCTAAAGCCTTCCAGGTGTTATCCGACCGGGAGATGGCAAAGTACGACAATGCACTGGCTTATGCACAGCAGGCACGTGATGAACAGTCTGAGGGCATGCAGGAGCTGTGGCGGTTTCTGGCCCAGGTGCAACGCCGGTGGAAGGCCTCATTTACCATTGCCTGTACGTCGCAGTTGGGGCTGCACCAGGGGAGCGGCGCTAATGTAATGTCCCTGTTCGGCACCTGGGGGGACCGCAGCTGTTTCAATTGCGGCTGGTCAGGCCCAGTTAGTGGTGAAGGGGTGGTTCAGTGCCCGGCATGCGACAGCGAAACCGAGTTGAGTGACTTGAGTCGTGTGATGTTTGATCCGCATCCTGATACGTTGATGCCGTTCTACCACAGGTTGGAGCAAGCCGGTGCCCTACTCTTGCTGGGCCCGATGGACAGCTCAGATGCACCGCTACACTTCTCGCCCTTGGTACGCCGATCAAAACTGATCGACTGCTATCTGGTGTCCGACCAGAACCCCCACTCCGAGTTGACCTCGGTGCAGATGCCACTCAAGCCTACCGAGGCGATAAGGCTGAACAAGTTAGCGCTGTGCTAGTGAGTTAGCGGCTAGCTGGCCAGGCCTTGCTTGGCATAGCTTTGCCAGGCTGCACGGTCTTGTCGCTTCACTGCGACGTGGTAAGGGTTGGTGGAGCGGATCTCAGCCGGGGCGGTGCCGCCGGGGAATTCGAAGATCAGTCTGCTGATCCCGGAGGCCTGGCAATCGGTGAGCTCAAGGATGGTAATATCGGGGAATCGTTCGAGGGCGGATCGGCGTAGATTGCGTCGCATCGCGCGGTACTTTTCGCGGTCATGATGGGCCTGATCGGCACACTGCTGGCTGCAGTAAAAGCGGTAGGTGTCGCTGAGAACCGGCTCAACCTCTCCCTGGTCGATGCAATGGTTGTCGGTGATCCGGCCGCAATGCTCGCACTCGTGGGGCACGTCGTGGTTAAGGACCAACTCCAGCTTGGATGCTGCCGGATCCTCCGCATAGCAGTCCAGTTCCGGCACCCGCTCGTAGGTCATCTCCGAGGTGGGATCCTCCGATGGGCACTGCCCTTGAAACACCAGTTGTATTGTCCCTTCCGTGGTGTTGCGAAGGAGGTACGCTAAAGCCAATCCGTTATGCATAAGACCACTCAATCCAAAACTTCACACAACGCCAATCCTTTGGCGCCGACAACTCAACGTCAGGAATACTAACAACGCCAACAGCTTATTCACAATGGCCGATCTCTTACACGGCCGGTGACTTTTCTCTCGAAAAAGCAGAACCTTCTGACTGCACAGCGTTCGCAACCAGATGGGCTAGCTTGAGTTCCACCTGCAGCTGATCGTTTTCTCGGTTGGCACGATTTAATGCGCGAATGCAGGTTAAATGGTTGTGACGTTCCACCAGGTACTGACGATTGATCCGCTCCTGCAGCGTCGCCCTTTCTGATTCGGCAAAGTCCGCACTGGCGTAGCTTGTGGTGGGGTCCTGATGCAGTGCCGCCACGGTGAGCACCAGATCGGTCAAATCGGTTCGAAACCAGCCGCGGGCCCGTTCAGGGACGTCTTCCGCCGTAATATCCTGGCCGAGCAGGTGCACATGGACAGTGTCTTCGTTGATATCCTCGATCAGCTCCAGCATGGCCAGTGAGCGCGGATCGGAGTTGAGCGATTTGGCGACTGGAGCCGGTAACATCAGCACAACGTGAGCGGCCTCCTCAAGCACCAGCTCTTCCTCGTTGCCGAACCGCCCTTCCAGCTCCTCTTTCAAGCACTCTAGGGAGTCAACCAGTGTCGGTGCGCTCTTACTGCCGTAATCGCTGAACCAGTCCAGGTGGTTTTCTATCGAGTATCGGGCCTCGCTGAGCAGGTTGCGCAAACCCGGCGCCAGCATCGATGCGTTGTGATCGAAGTCCTCGACGTTGCTCAGCACATGAACAGTCAGGGCCTCTGTGATCAGCACGGGGCCAGCGGGGGCGTCGGAGACGGCCTCACTCTGCGGCGCTTCTAGCAACGGGTTTTGAGCCAGTTGCCGGTTGGCCCAGTGGTAGTTCTTGGCAGCCGGTGCGAATGGGTGCTCAACAAAGTGGGCCATGTGGGGCAGCGCTTCGCTTTGGCCCAACAAAATGTCTGCTTGGATGGACGCGCCCTTACTGGCCTCATTGATGTCTGAGATGAGGTATGCCCAGTTGCGGCCCTTGGGGCGTGACAGGTCCTCTGCTTGTGCATCAGAGATGGTCGGCTGGCAGAAGTGATGTACCGTCGCCTCGTCGCTGGTAGACAGCAGCACCTTGTTCCGGCAGTTCTGCAAGATTGCATAGACCGCCTCGCGTGGAGCCTGGGCAAACAGGCTCGATAACCCCTGGGTACCCAGTAGGTTTACGTGCCCGTACTCACGGGACTTATCAAGAAACAGGTTGTCGTCGATCGCACCGGTCGCCGCCGCTCCGGCGGTGGCGCTGAGAAAGTGCTGATATTCATCAATCAGCAGGAAGGTGCATGGGGCAATGGTGTCCTGGTAGGCCTTGCGTACCTCGGTCGGAACGCTGAACACCGCCTCAGCAAAACGCTGGCGAAGAATCCGGGCGCAGGTGTAGGCCGATTGGGCGAACACCGAGTAAGGCAGATCCAGCACGATGATCTTGCCCTGGCGGTACACCAGATCGGCAATGTCTGGTGCCTGGGTGTTTTCGGCGCTGAGCTTTGCCCTTAGTTCCAGGTTGGTGGCAAAGGGCCGCAGCACCCCGATCAGCACTGAGGTCTGCCAGGTGTACTGGGCTTGTGTCTGCTGGAAGTCCGCCTTAATCAGATCCGTGGGGCCCAGGCCTCGATAGCCACCCATCCACAGGATGCTGAACCGATCAGCAATGGCCTGTCTGAGGTAGTGCGCCAGCGTTTCGGGCAGCTGGCTGCGGCGGTGGATGGCTGCCCACAGCTCTTCACAGAAGCGATTCGGTTGCACCAGGTGGTCGTAGATCAGCGCCAACGAGGGCTCGGTGTTCAAGCAGTCTTTCAGTGCGTGCGCCACCAGCAGGGCATCCCGGATCCCACCCAGGCCCCATTGCCTATCGGTAGAGCGGTAGGCATTGACCTCTGCCTCAAGCAGTTGCCGTAGGCCCTCATCACTCATGCCCTGGATCAGGTTGATGGGGTCGCAGTGCTCAGAGGCGCCAATCACGGTCAGCTTGCTCTTTGCTGTGGCGCTGGAAAGGTAGCTTAAGTAGTCCCCTTTGATGTCCAGTACCAGACCCGCGCAATCCTGTTCGAGTAGGGAGCGGGTGGCGGGGAGGAACACACTGCGGGTCTTGCCGGAGCCGGTTCCACCAAGCACCAGCAGATTGCGGGTCAGGTCATTGAGGCTCAGGCCGGCTTCGTTGTTGCCGTCGGCTTGGGTGTCTTCGTGATAGCCAATGCTACGTCCACCGCGTTGGCGCAGTGGGAACGAGAGGATAGGTTTTGCAGTCATGAAAGCCTGGTTCAATCGTTATGTAGAACCAAGCTAGCACGGGGGGATCCGATCCCCAATAAGGGGGAGGGTTGAGTTAACGGTGCAGGGGGTTGGGGCCGCGACGGTGCACTAGCACTACGTCTCTGGCGCGTAGGCCTTTTTCCGTCAGCTCCATGGTGAAGTCGACTTTGTCGCCCGGTTTGAGATTAGTGTGACCGGTGATATCGTCGCTGGTGACGTAGGTTTCAACCGCGGCGATATCGGGAATGATGAAACCGCCCCCTTTCTCGGCGACGTATTGACGCACGGTCCCTTTGACATGCTTAACTGGCGGGCGCTCTACCTGTGACATCGGCTCTGTTCCTACGGCATCTATTCTACGGAAAGGCGTATAAGACGAAAAACATACATGAAGCATATAGCCAAAGCAACTGAAGTGCCTGGGGCGAGCCAGTTCGTCAGTAAAGCGGTGCTCGAAGATTTCTGCGTTTTAATGATCCGGGGCCCCATGTTGGTCCGCGGGGTGTGGCTGGGTGAGGACGTCGACCTGTTCGATGCCTTGATGACTGCCATGGTGGATTACTGTGGCAGTGGTGGCCGAGTCCAAGGATCATCAATACGCGCCCTGGTGGTCACCGATACGCCCATTGCTCTGTCAAAACTCCAAACTCAGATTGTTGTTGATGAGTCCCTGTCATCGGTCGGGTTAGGGATGACGATCGGGCGGTCTGACGCGGATCTGTACGTGTTCGCAACCACCCGTCCGCTGACCGAGATGACGCCTGCTATGAAGCACGCCTATAAGAGCGTGCTCACCATGGGCCGACGGGTACTGTTGTGCCAGCGCTGTTACGATGCGGATTACTGCATGGAGGTCGACTATCGTGACTTCGCCAGGCACGAGGGTGGCGGCGCCCTCTTCAAGCCTATATCGCGTATTTATCATGCCTCACCAGTCCCAGTTTCCAAGGGCGGTCAAAAAAAATACTGGTTAAGTGTACATTAGTGTTGCTCGGAAAATATACTTGTGTATAATTGTTCTTGCTCAACTAAGGTTCACTTGGACACAAGGACTGTTTCTATGAAGCTGCAACAACGCTCGGACGGAGTTGACGGACTCCAGTCTCTGCAAGTGTCACACATCGTCATGTTAGTGGTGGCGGTGGCGGGTGTAGCGGTACTGGCGGTGTTTAAGCCAGCGACGGCCGCACTTCTTACCTTCTTTGGTGGTTTGGCATGGTACAGTAAGTCGAAAGTGCCTGCCTTCACTCCGAACGCCCCCAAGGGCGAGCGGGAAGAGGAGGATATGGACCCCATCAAGCCTGAGATGTATCAGGCACGACGGCGTCCCAACCGAGGCCCTGCGGAGTCTCGATGAGAAAAAGGGCCTTCGAGGCCCTTTTTTGTGAGTTAAACATGGCGTTGAGAAGCATGAAGTACATATTTATTGCAGTTTCTGCTCTACTCCTGGCGGCATGCTCCGTTAGTAGTAAGGATCCCCTGGATAGGCTTTCGTATAGCTACGTCAAAATTTGCACCGACGAAACCGAGTCCTGCCTTACCCACATGAACCTGGTGGTAACCCAGTTTGCCGGCAAGCCCATCGTCGCAACGGTACGTTACCGCGGTAAGTACTACGAAAGTGAGAATCGGGTTGTGGCTTTGCGCGACGGTGAGGGCACCGTGACTCGGCAAGCAGAGTTGGGGAAGTTCTGTGATCCCAAGGGTTGCGGGCGCTACTTCATGCTGGAGTTCGAGTTGCCGCAGCGTGACTTTGAGGTATACAAAACCGTGGGGCACGTCGCGTTGCTGGACATCGGTGATCGGGTAGAGAGCCTTTACATCCCGCATACTGCGTTTCAGGCTGCCGGACACTAGCCCGCAAACAGCGATAGCATGATGACCCGCCTACTTGGCGGGTTTCACGTTCTTGGGGATGGTGTCGGTGACCAGTTTCCTGATCAGCAGTTCCAGCAGCATCTTGCTGCCTTCGGTCGGTGCGTTGCCTTTGAACGATGCCGGGGTCCCGGTCACCCGCTTGAGATACCCTTCCGCACACAGGGCCAGCATTTCGCACAGCCTTACCGCGGCATGATACTGCCAGTTATTGCTCTTACCCAGCGGGGTGCCAAAGGCGGTCACGACTTCTCGCATAGGCTGGCCCTGGTTATCCACCACTGCCCGTAAGGCAAAGCTGATCGCGCCATTGCGGCTGGCTTTAGGCAACAGTTCTGTCGGGCTGAAGTCGATCCGGTGTTGGGTGTGCTTAGCGGAAAGGTAGGGGATCACGTCTGGCCGCCAGTTGGAGGGCATCGCCTGTACCCGGCTACGGATCAGGCCAGCGCCTTGCAGGGAGAGTCGCCGAACCAGCGCTTTTGCTTGGTCATTGAGGTTGGCGGCACGGTCGAACTCATCACTGGTGCCGTCCTGACTTTGCTGGGCAATGACAATCTGCCTGCGCAGTGATGGGGTGTAGTGGCGCAGCACGTAAAGCTTGTGCTCGTTGGTGGCGGTAACCAGTACCTTGACCAGGTGCCTTGCTTCACCAATGGTCATGGCCAGTTTCACCGAGTTGCGTTCCGGCGGCATGGTGTCGAACTCGTGATTCAGTTTGTCACGGAGTTCCTGGCAGTGCTTTGCTTCCTGGGAATCCCAAACGGCCGGGTTCCTGTTCAGGCAGAACAAGACCGGGCGGCTGATCAGGAAGTCGTGTTTGCTGTCGTCGGTAACGTGCATATTTAAAGTATAACGAATCCTTTCACAATATTGCTCCATCGGCGTATTGGGAGTTCCGGGGACCGCTGTTAATCTGTGAACGTTGGTATTGCCTTGTGAGGTTGAGTATGACGGTAACCAAAGAGATGATGGCGGAGCACTTGATCAAAGCGAATCCGCAACTGAAGCTAACCAAGACTCGGGCGAAGATGATCGTCCAGACTATCTTGGAACGCATGCACAGCAACCTAGCGTCGGGTAAGGAAGTGCGCCTGTCGGGCTTTGGCAATTTCAAGCTGACCGATAAAAACCCCCGTCCTGGCCGCAACCCGAAAACCAAGGAGCCGGCCATGATCTCAGCGCGCCGTGTAGTTTCCTTCGTTCCGGGCTCCAAGCTCAAAGACCAGGTGGCCTAACAGTGGGTGCTGAGGCGGAGAAGCAGCTGTCGTGTGGCGTGCTGGTGATCAACGACTCAAACCGCTTGTTGTTGATGCACGCCAAGATCAATTCTCATTGGGACATCCCCAAAGGGGTAAAGCGCCCGGATGAGACCCCACTGCAGGCGGCGATCCGGGAAACCAAGGAAGAGACTGGCATGGTGTTAACGCCGAGTCAGCTGATCGACCTTGGCCAGTTCGAGTACAACTTCAAAAAGGATCTGCACCTGTACCTGCACTTCAGCAGTGGGGTGGAAATAGGCGATCTGTTCTGCAACAGCTACTTCGAGCATGAGGGTGAGTTGCACTCCGAGGCCAGCGAGTATGAATTTGTGCCGCTGGGCCGGGCTGAGCTGTTGATGTGTGGCAGCCTTCGTCGCCTGTATGAGCGGACATTGCTGGCCATCATCGAAGATAAGATTGAGGAAACTGGATGGTAGTTCCGCTGCGGACGTTGAAGCGGACCCATGGCGGGTTCAAGGCTTTGCTGGCCTGTGTGTTGTGTACAATAGGCTTTGGGGCGCTGGCTAGCGAGCGTCATGCTACGCTGGGCTATGTCTACTCCCACCCGGCTGACCAGGCCCTGTCCGGGGCCAGTTTCCGGGCTGTGAATCAGTTCCACCGTAACTTCGCCGTCGAGACCACCGGTACCTACGCCGATGGTTCGGGACGTGCTCCCTGGGGCGAAGTGGGCCTGGGCGCTACACTCCGGTTGGATCTGGCCCGGGAATTGGCCGTCATCAACACCGAGGGGGTGTATGGCTACCTGCGGGCCTATGGGCTCTATCATGAGCGGGATGAGGCGGGGTACGGTTACCGTCTGAACGCTGGGATGGACGCTGAGATCTTCATCCCGGGGCTGTTCTTCGAGGGGGGGATCCAGTACACCAACCTCGACGGCTACCACCGAACTGGGCTTTACAGTCAGTTCATGGTCGACATTAACCGCACCTGGGGTGTGGGTGCCCGGTTTGACGTACAAAAGACCGCCGGTTGGCAGTTCCAGGTCAGGCGGCGTTTCTGATGATCTTCAATGACCTCGCCATTGCGCTGGAGGAGTACCCCTCTATGGCGGAGTTCGTAGCTAAGAGCCAGGAGCAGTGGCAGGCGGTGGCGGGTGTCGGCCAGGAGGTGGTGGTTAATGTGGCTGCTGCCGAAGTCTGGCTGCTGCAGGACGGGGAACTGGTTCGGCGCATGAAAGCCGGGGTGGGCCGGTTGAATCGTCCCACCCCGCTGTTTACCGATGCGATCGAGTACCTTGAGGTGAACCCCCGCTGGTACGTACCGGCTGGAATGGCCCAGCGAGATCTGATCCCCAAGTTCATTGCCGATCCCGATAAATTCTCAGGCCTGGGGTATCGCCTGTACGATGACCAGTGGCAAAGGATCCCGGACAGCGCCATCGACTGGCTCCAGCTGCAGGCCGAGTACGAAGGGGTATACCTGGTGCAGCAGCCGGGCTGGGCCAATGCCATGGGCACGGTGAAGTTCAAAGCACCGAACCCCATGAATGTCTTCCTTCATGACACCCCGGACAGATCCATCTTTGGCCGCAGCCCTGAGAGCAGAACGGTCAGTGCTGGCTGCGTCCGGGTAGAAGATCCGCAGGCGCTGGTCGACTTTCTGCTTGGCGGTGACCAGATCTCACTGCTAGAGCAAAGGGCAGTCCCGGAGATAGTGGAGCTGGGTACACCGGTACCGTTGCACCTGCTCTACATGCCGGTGTGGGTAGATGAGGAAGGGGATCCGCGGTTTAGCCCAGATCTCTACGGCCTGTGGCCGGGCTATCAGGCGCCGGCTGAGAGTGCGATGATGGAGCAGCTATTCTGGTAAGCCCTACGGGGTCAGCAGTCTGTTCAGGTGGTCCTCGTCTGGGATCGGGCCATGGCTGAGCATCACCCCCTTGGGATGTTCATAGGTTTGCCCGGTAAGCCGGTCCAGTGCAGGGCCGGTCTCATCCGCTGATTCAGCCTCGAGTTGCAGGCAGAATCCGGTTTTTTCCCACTCCTTCGATACCAAGTCCAGTAGCCCCCCTACCCCATCGCGCATCTGCTCCAGCGACGCTTCGCTGTTGAGCATCTTGAGCAACCCAGCCAGTTCCTGGTCATCCAGATAGGCCAGCAATGACTCACCTTCTTCAATCAGATCGAGCAGTGAATCCCTCGACGCTCTCGGGGATGCGAGGCGCCGGTTTAGTTTTAGCAGCAGGTTGCGGATGATATCCAGCTGCAAAGATGCAATCTGCCACCCTGGCCCAACCCGGGTGATCGAGCGTCCCTCGAGCAAGGAGGGATCCGCAGCCGTGCGCTGAGCAGCGTAGCCGGTGTACAGCCCCTTTTGCTGGTTAGCATAGGTCAGAGAAACGATATCAGGCACACGCACTTGCATGAAAACGGGTCCTTGTGGCGCCAGGGCCGGGGTCACTACTTCATTTCGATATAATAATAAGAAACAGGCGAAACCAGAAGTGAACTACAAGTCCCACATCTATGGTGGTGTGGCCGTATGGTTGCATGCCGGTGCTGCGCTAAGCATTGGGGTTAACGATATGCTGGTTACAGCTCCAGTGGCCATCGTTGGGGCGCTTACCCCGGATCTCGACCACCCAAAATCCCGCATTGGCAGCCTGGTGCCCTTCTTGTCCCGCCCGATTAGCGCGCTGATTGGTCACCGCGGGTTTTCGCATTCCGGCTTATGTGTGTTGGCCATGGCCTTGGCCTTCAGTCATCTGGTGTTGATGGATTACCCCGACTGGACCCTCTTTGTGCAGGCGTGGCTTATTGGCTACCTCAGTCACATGCTGTGTGATGCATTCACGGCCCGGGGGGTGCCGTTGTTGTGGCCCAACAGAGCCCGCTGGCGCGTACCCTTAATATGGATCCGGACCGGTAGGGAACCCGAGATGTGGTATGTATTGATCATGTTGATGTTGGGTCTGCAGGCGTTCGTCGCCACGGTAGGTGGTGCGCAACCCTACTATGTTCTCCTCTGGCAAATGGCTCAGGATTCCCCTGGTTGGCCATGGGTTGAGAGCTACCTACTAAACCCGCTGCGCGCTCTTACCGTGATCGGGGGTTAAGGTTTGTCTGATGTGTATTAATAATTAGAGTTACTGTTTCTAGGAGTACGGTTCATGTTTAAGCGTTTGGTAATGCCGGCCATCCTGTTGGTGGTTGCGTTTTTTGGTTATAGCTATTGGAAGCATGGCTCTATCGATTTCAGGGTTAACATCGGTGCCAAACAGGTAACGTCCGACATCGCCGATCAGGCAAAGCGGGGCATTCCGGCAGCCGAGTTCATCGAGGGTCAGCACTGGGAGCGTTTGGAGGAGCCGCTGTTTGTGACTAAAGAGAACGTCACCATGCTGTTCTCTTATGCCTGCGTGCACTGCGCCAGGCTCGAGGAGGCCTATGAGGATTTCGCCTATATCGGCAGTAAGCCGGAGATGGCCTATGTCCCTGCTCCTTGGGGTCGAAATCGGGTAGAGGCGATGCGCTACTACGCGCTGGAACATCTCGGCCATGAGGCGCTTCACCCGGAGTACCTAAAGGCCCGCCACGCCGGGTTCCGCAAGTTCCCTGGGGATGAGATGTTTTTTGTCCGGATGGGCTTCCCGCAGCTAGCGGAGGTATTCAATAAGACCTACCAGCGCCAGTCGTTTGCTGAGAAGTTTCATCGTGACCGCCAGGTGGTACAAGCGCTGACCCCGCACATGAATGCCACACCGGCCATAGCCGTTTCCGGCAAGTACCGGGTAATGATCGAAAACATCACCTCCGGCTACGACGAAATCGTGGCGGTGTCGGATTGGCTGATGGCCACACAGCCGTAATTCAATCAGGCCTGGGTACTCACCTAGACTCAGCTAGTTGGTGGATTGCGGTTCAAGTACCGTGGACAGTGTGCATCCCGTGCGCTCTGAGCCAGGTCATGATCTGGGCCATGACGGCTCGAGCACTTGTTTTGCTTAAGTGGGGTGTGGAATGAACTCTATCAAGGCGCTAGTCGGTAACACCTATGCCACGAAAAAGAATGGCGAGATTTATAAACTGAGTTTTCGTAAGCACGAAACCATCATCGATGTTGAGTATGACGATGGCAGTAGTGGCACGGAGCCTGGGCTGGTCTGGCGCTTGTACTCCCCGGCAGGGGACATCGTTGGTTCCGGCTACTTTGCGTACTGCGAAACCAGTGGTTACATTCGGGCTGAAGACGCGAACATCGAACCCGCGCATCGGGGAAAGGGCTTGTATGGTGATGTCTTGGCCCTGGTGAATCAGCATGTCGGCCTTGTGTCGGGCCAGGAGTACCACAGCCGACTCAGTGATGAAGCGAAGCGTATCTATGAACGCTTCGAAGAGGCTGGGTTAGCACGCCATATGTGGAAGCATGGTGGTGAGTACATAGTTGAGCCTAAAGCGTTGCATGCTCGGTTTGCCGAGATTGTCCCTTTGGGCCCTACTGAGACTGTAAGGTTTGCGCCGGTGAAGGAAGTGGATTTGGCTTCACCGGAAATAGGGTGACTGACAAGCGCTACGGGATATCTAAAATGGCCACCAGCTTAATCTGGTGGCCATTTATATTGAGTGTCTAGCAGCACTGCGGGAGTGGCTTGGCGAGTCAGTCCGTAGTTAAAGGTTATTCTCCACGGCAAGTTCCGGCTGGAACAATACGGCTCGTTGCGGCGTAATCAGCTTAGAGCCATGCTCCTGGACGATTTGGTTGATGTTCAGCAGCAGTTCTTGCTTGATCTGGTGATATAGGGCCCACTTCGTAGTGCGGCAATAACACAAGACAAAGAACCGCAGCCTGCCATCCTCAATGCTGTCAACCTTCACTAGCACCGTCTGGCTGTCGTCGACCTCTGAGTGGCTCTCCAGCATGCCAGCAACGCTCCGCATGATGGCCGGCGCCAGGGCCGCGTCAGCCGTGTCTATGTACAGTCGTTCGTAGAGTCGGTAGTGCGTGAGGCGGCTGATGTTCTCGACGTTGATCTTAGCGAATTGCGCATTCATCACGTACAGGGGGACCTTGTTGAATTTCCTGATGGTGGTGATCCGCCAGCCGACATCCTCGACAATGCCCTCAATGCCATCCGCCTCAGCCTTGATCCAGTCACCGGCAGTGAACGGTTTATCCAGGTAGATCATCAGGCCGCCGAAGATGTTACTCAGGAAGTCCTTGGCGGCGAAGGTGACCGCCAGGCCGCCAAAGCCACCAAAGGCCGCCAGTGCAGACATGGAGACGCCCGCCTCCTGCAGCCCGGTCAAGCCAAAGGCCACCACCATGAAAATGCTCAGCACCCGGGCGCCGGTCTCGATGTGGGTGGTATCGCGGTAGAGCGAGCGCGAATTAGGGTCGTCGGAATCAATGAGCTTGTTGTGCGCCAGGGCATCCTGCGCAATGGACTCGCGGAACTTGCCAATCAGGGAGAGTGTGAACCACAGGGCCAGGCCCCAGGACAGGTACCAATTGAGTGGCCCAAGTCTGGACTGTACGGCTACGGCGAAGTAGTCGCCTAGGCCTGATGCAACCAGGTTGAGGAATGCTAGCACAATACCGACACGGGCAGGCCAGTAGACCGCTCTGATAGCGCTTTGAATTGCTCGGGTCTTGGTGCCGGGCTCTTCGCGATCGGCGGCAAGCATACCTTGGTGAATAAGGCGTTTGAGCAGGAAGTGACTCAGCCATGCCCCTACGAATGACAGCAGAAGTTTCAACACCAAAACTTGGCCAGGAGAGAGGGGGATTTCTTGTGCCGCTTCCACAGGGGGTACCAATAATAATGCGTGTGTATAAATCTTAACGCATCGTCAAAGGGGAGATGGTTGCTAGGTGGAAATTACTTCAGCCAGGGGTGGTCGTGAGTGCGCCTGGTTGGCTTTACGACATTTTCGCTGTAACTCATGCGCATTAATTCATGCATCCTGGCATGATCTGCTTTGCGCACGCTGGGGCCGACTTCTTTGAGTTGTTGTTTCAACTTGGCGTGGCCGCTAGGCTGCGCGATAGAGGGCGATTCCCGATTTTCCAACTTCTCAGCCAGACGCTGTTGATAGGGGCGCTGATCAATGCTCGGGCCTGTGCGGGGGTTGTCCTGTTTCGCGGCCTGATAGAAGTGGCGCTTTAGTGTTCCGACACGGTGGGCTTGCTCGGCTGTCTCTGCTTTGGGTGCGGGGGGCTTTAGGCTCACCTCATGCTCGCCGGCATGTGCCGGTAAGGACATCATGGCAAGTGCGATCACTGAGAGTAAGACGTTAGTGTAACGGCTCACAGTCCTGGTTCCTCTGGAGCTCGGCTACCTTACTGAGGTTACTTTTCGCCCGGCTAAACATTTGCGCGACAGCCTGCTCTTTAGGAATTTCACCCGCGGCTATTTTGGCCATTAGGTCGGCGATAAAGCCCTGCATGTCCCAGGTCTCCGGGCATTGCCTTTTGTGCTTATCCTCGATGAGTTCAAATCTATCCATTGGCTGCTCCGTTAAGCAGCTTGCGTCTCACAAAACTTCCGGACGTGGCGGAACTGCGAAAGTACAAACTGAGTTCTCCTAGGGTTTTGGTGAAACTCGTGGTTGGCCAGACTGGTCTGCACATCGAGTAGGAAGGCAGAGTACTTGGCCAGGTCCTCGATAATGGAGTCAATGTCTCCGCTCAGGGAGTCACGAACCTCCGTGTTGATGCAAGCACGATCGACCTTCATCCCGATCTTGACCAGGCTCTTGTGGAGCATGTGGATCTGTCGCTCAATATTGAGAAGGTCGGTTTCTAGCATCGTTTCACCTCACTTAAAGAATACCACCCGGGATCATCCCATTCGTTATATTGCCTAAATAAATGGTTGACCTGGGGTGGTTATTTTGTATACTCGGAGATAATTATGGAAATTATAGAGGCGACATGATGGAACAAGTCAGCCACTCCCGGACCAAATCCCATTACCATTATCACGGCTACCGCATGGTGGGTCGCATGGTGTTTTGGTATGTCATGCTGGTGTTCATGGCGACTAAGACCAACTTGCTGCCTCTGCTGGCCAAGAATGCGGAAGCATCGCCGTACCTGGTGGTCGCGTATTGCTCCGAGATTTTGCATGGGGTTGTGAGCAAGATTGCTCACTCTGACACCTGGATGATAGGCATGGGCCTGGCTTTGATAGCCGCGACCTACGTTCTCACTCGCGTGTGTGCCCATGAGTACCCAGGTACGGTTAAAGCCTACCTGCCCTACGAGCGGTTCAAGCAATAAGCTTTCGCACTAGCCGTACCGCCAGGGCGGAAGACAATACTGCCAGGAATACCCAGCCCCCGCTAAGCTGTGCTTGCGGGGGCTCTGTTGTTGCAAAATAGCCCGCCATCCCCAGTGAGCACAGCGCCACCACGATAAACAGCGCCGCGGTAACCCCTTGAATTGAGAACCTCATATCGTCGTTTCATCCTATTGTGGTTATTGGCAACCTCGGTTATACCTATCCGTAAGAAAGCCAGTGATTGATATGCAGTTTTGACAGATTACATTCTTCGTAGTGAGCTTTGCAGGGAAATCCACAACGACCTGGAACTCGAGGAGCTTGGCTTCTCGCAGGCCGAGGTCGCGACCCTGGTCGACAGTTTCCTGGGCTGTATCCAGCAAACCGTGTCGGACGGTGGCCGGGTGGAGCTGCGTGGGTTCGGCTGTTTCGAGGGCAAGATGTCTCGTCCTAAGATGGGCCGCAACCCTAAAACCGGTGATCCGGTCGCAGTCGATGCCAAGATCCGCATCCGTTTTAAGGCCGCCAAGGGTCTGGCCGAGGCCGTTAACAAGTCAGCACCCGTTCGGGACCGGCCGGGATTAGCACAAGCCCAGGCTCGGCATATGAACCGTTCCGCTGCTACTGCGGCCTGACCAAGCATTAATTATGCACCCTAGAAACTTCAAGCTCCCGGCGCTGTCGCGCCGGGGGCTGCCTCTGTACTTCTGTGTCTTCGTCCTGGCATTTTTGCTTGGCCGATTTACCACGCCTACTCCCGACCCCGCTGTTGTTGGCTTCGATCTTGGCTCTGATCCTATTGATGACGCTCCCCTGCTTGCTGGCGATTTCGTTGGTGATGCCTGGGTGGCGCCACCGGGTGGTGACCCAAGCGATCATTACACTGCCGAGCAAATGGATCAGCTGATCGATAACCTAGCTGCCATGCTGAACCAACCTGCCGACACTGGCCTTGATCGGTCGGAGACTGCAGATCCGGCTTCAGTATCAGAGAACTCGACAGCGTCAGCCAACCAAGTTCTGGTGCAGGCTGAAGCGGGGGCGGAGTTACCCGAGAGGCCACCTGCGGGCCACGGGGCTGAGGATCCCACCGCCAGCAAGGCAGGGGGGAGCACTGGTGACCATGAGGTGGCTGAGGCCGTTACTCCTGCTGTTGAAGCTGTCGTTGCCCCAGTGGCAAGTGCCGCCCGTGACAGTCAGGCACAGCCGGCACCGGCGGGGAGCGTGGTGGCCCATCGGGTGGCCAGTGGCGATAACCTAACCAAGATCCTCAGGCAGCATGGGGTACGGGATCTGGCTGTTACGGTGGTGGAGTTGCTGCGGGATAAGCGGTCGAGATCTCGGCTATCCACCCTGCGCAGCGGGGAAGAGCTGTTCATCCGCCAGCACGAGGGGGCTCTGGTGGAGTTATCCATGGACAGCTCAGCTGGTGAGGCCATGGTGATGAAGCGCAACTCGAAAGGTCGCTTCTACCCTGTCTTCGAGGCCAAAGAGACTGAGACGGTGATCCGCGTTGTCGCTGGCCAGGTCCAGCGCGGTGTCTTCTTTGACAGTGCGGTTCAGGCCGGTCTATCGGCGTCGATGGTCCAGGGCTTGGTGCGTCACCTTGAGTGGCGGGTCGATTTCGGTAAGGACATCCGTAACGGCGACCGATTCAGGGTGCTGTTGAAAGAGGTCGTTGCTGGCGGTCAGGCTGTTTCTCCGGCACAAGCGGTAGCGGTGCAATACCAGGGAGCCAGGGTGTCCGTTACGCTTTATCGCCATATGGATGGGCAGTTCTACACCGAGGATGGGGAGACAGGCGCCCTGGCTTTCCTGCGTAAGCCGGTGCTGGAGTACCGTCGGATCAGCAGCGGCTTCTCGCCAAATCGCAAGCACCCCATTACCGGTAGGACCGCCCCGCACAACGGCGTGGATTTTTCTGGTCCGGTCGGCACCCCGGTGCTGGCGGCCGCTGACGGTGAGGTTGTTGAGGCCCGGTATAAGCGACTCAATGGCAACTTCATCCGGATTAAGCACGGTAAGTACCAGACCTATTATCTGCACCTGTCAGACATGGCAGTGACCAAGGGGCAGAGGGTTCGGCGCGGTCAGGTGATCGGCTCCCTGGGTAATACTGGCCGTTCCACTGGGCCCCACCTGCATTTTGAGATCCACGAAAACGGGGTACCTAAGAACCCGCTCACTATGCCGCTGCCAGCATCGAAGGATCTGGAGCAGCTGATGGCGGAGGGCTTTATTGAGCGCCTGGCTCGTTACCAAAGCCACCTTGGGTGATCAGAAAAGCATTGAAGTGACTTACCAAATGCCCATATTCTGCCGATTAGTAACGTATCAGGGGTAATTTTGGCTACCATCACCATGTTCAACTCAGTGCAGCGAACTACACCCGCACCGGCCGCGCCGGGCGAGGTACGACAGGCGTCCCAGGCGGCGCCGTCTGCGCCTGCGCGGGGTCAGGAGCCTGGTGTTAAGGTGTCACGCTCCAACGAAGAGGGTTGGCTGGAATCCCGCCTGCTCGAGTACCAGCCGCCCAAGTACAAGTCCCTAGAAGACATCGCCCGGGCCATCGAGTCCGGCAATTACCAGATCGACACCCGGGCGCTGGCCGAGCATGTCGCTCATGACGTTGCTCAGGGTTCCGCCAGCAAATAACTGCAGATCGCCAATACCAGGCACATGATGCTGATCCCTGTAGAGGGAATGCTGGTGCTCAGTATCATGTCCACCACCTCAATCGCGTCCCCGTAGCTTCCGCCCTGTGCGATATGGTAGTAGAGCATGTTTACCGCTGTGCTCTGCAGACTGGCGACGGCACTGGGGTAATACAGCAGCACCAGGCCGATAATGACCAGTACCACTGAAAGTGTTCGGCATGCCCACCACCTGGCCGGCTTGTTCCAATTCTGCATGACTGCTCCGCATTATTTATTGAAGTTATCCTAAGCCAAAAATATCATGGCTTAAAACGCTTCAGAGTTTCGTGTTGATGATTATCCCTGCTGTCCCTCGTACCATCAAGGTTCGCCAACCTGACTTTTGCCTGTCCTCCCAGGGCCTTGTCGAGCAAGAGGCCATGAGCAATGGGCTTCAAGAGTTCTGTGACAACGGAGGCTACCGGGTGGTTCTGGTGCCTGAGATCGCGGATCTCGGCGAGGTTCCTGTCGAGGCGCTCGAGCAGTGCCTGCGAGAAACAACCCATCTGCAAGGTAGTGACCGGGTCCTGTTGGTATTTGACGGTGAAGACCCGGAGTTGCCCAGGCTGATCAGTGCTGAAGGCTTTGAGCGGTTGGTGTTCCTGGGGGCTGACACTGCAGTCCGCCGGTGGGGCACTGGAGCTGTCGCGGATGAGTGGTTGGTGAAGATGCAGCCTGTGGCCATCGGATTGCACCCCGAGTTTTACCCCTTGTGCAGTAGCAAGTTGCCTGGCGCCATCCGGCAAAAGGTCGAAGACCTGCGCCATCTACTCGGGGCCTCTTGGCTGGTGGGCCTACACTAGCTCGCCTTCCGCTTCTTCCTGGCCTGCCGTTTCTTCGCTTTATCGATGAACTGGCGGCAGGCATCCTCGGTAGCAAACACATCCTCGCCCGGCCGGATCTTTTCTGGCATCCCCTCCGCCAGCTTTCGTGCGTAGGTTTCCATTTTTTCTGTCGGCGGTACTACGGGCTTAGCTTTCTCAATCAGGGCCGAGCAGGCCTTACTGTCCTTGAGCGCGTTAGCCAGCGCCTGTTCGCCGCCTAGGGATGTCTGTCCCTCCGGGGTCAGTCTACCCCACAACCCCTCGAGGAAGGCTTTCTGCTTATCCGACGGGGCACCATCCTTGCTCCCTTCACGTTTGGGGAGTACGTGGATGTTGGCTTCGATGTACTCTACGGCTTTGGCCGGCCGGTTGAGCACAGACCGTGGCACCTCTTCGCCCTTTTGCTTGGCAATGGCCTCGATGAGGTACTTCATCTTGGGGGTCACCTTGGACGGAGGGCGCCGGGGCTTCTCACCGAGATCCTCCAGGTACTGCTCGTTGAGCCCGCGGATCACTCCCTCGATAAGCGTGACCTGTTTCTCTACGAAGGAGTCCCGCATGGTGCAGTTTTTCTCGTCGTCTTGGCCCTCAGCAATCTGACGCAGGTATTCTTCCCATACCGCGGTAGTTTCAGGGACGCGCATCCAGTTTTCGGCTACCGAGTTGATCAGTTCTATCCCTTTTGAGGTGGGTTTGAAGGCACCGTTATCGACTACTACGTACTTTCGGGCCTTAAGCACCTGAATGACGTTGGTCCGGGTCGCGGGGGTACCGATCCCTTCGGACTTCTCCAAGATCTTGCGGTATTTGGGGTCCTTTACGTTCTTGCCCACCTTCTCCATTTCGATGGCGATGTTGGTTTCGGTGTAGCGCTGGGGTGGCTTGGTCTTCTTTGAGTCCAGCGAAAGGGACTGTACCGTGCCCATGTCCCCTTGTTGGAGCTTTTGGAATGACGTGTCCTTGTCCTTAGTGCTGGATTCGCTATAGCTGAGGAAGCCGGGATCAATGACCCGCTCACCAGTCCCGGTAAACACGCTGTCAGGGTGTCCCAACAGATCCGGCACTGGCAGTGTGAACGTCACCTGCTGGCGGGCCATCTGTGCCGGTGGCAGCATTGCCAGGACATAGCGTTTTGCGATGGCCTGGTAGGCCTGCTTCATCTGGCCAGAGTTGTACCCCTTCCCTTTCTGCGGCTTGAGGCCTTCGTCGGGGTAGGTCTTGTGTGTTGGAACCAGCCCGTAGTGAGGGAGATCGGTCTTGACGAAAACTGCCGGGGTAAAGGGTCGGTAAGCATCGTTCTGGCCGTTATGGATCGCCTGGGCCAACAGTGCCGGCTCTGCCAGCTCTGGTATTGCCGCGGCCGCCGCCAGCATGCCATTGCGTTCATCTGCCTGGGTGTAGAGGTTCATCGGCAGTTCGGACTTGGTGGTACGTGGGTAACTGACAAAGCCCTGGCCATACAGGTCTTCGATGATGGTTTGGACGACCTCCACCCCGATCTTTAGCAACTTACCGATATCGGCCTGGGCCTCAGTCAGGGAGTAGGTCTTGGGTGGCGCCTTCTGGGTGTCCTTTTCCTTGTAACTGGTGATCTTGGCCTGATCTGCGACCATCATGACGCTGTCGTTGAAGCGGTCAACCACCACCTTGTCCGTATAGAGAGGATCGAAGCCCACTTTGGATTCAGACTCAGGGCCGCTGCTCTCCACCCAGGTGACGCCCTCAGGTTCGCTTGCGTAGATCTCCTGGGTTATCCGGCTCTTGAGCTTGGCGGTGATGATCCCGCCGGCATCAATACTGGCGGTGATGGAGTAGTGATCCACTGAGACAAAACGTCGGATCTCGCTTTCTCTGCGGACGATCATGGCCAGGGTCGGGGTCTGTACCCTGCCTACCGAGACTACGCGTTCCCGCCCGGTATCACCGGTGCCAAGGTGCTTGCCGAACTTCCCGTACTGCCCGTAGAAGGTGTAGGCGCGTACCAGGTAGACAAATGCGCGGTCGGCCCGCGCCCTGCCCTCTGCAGCGCGCAGGCCGCCCTTGTGCTTGAGAGGATCGAGCAGGTTGCTCATAGCTGTGCGCATGGACTTGGGATCCATGCCCGCGGCAAACCATGCCCTGCGTATCGGGCCGCGGTAACCGAGGTAGTCGAGGATGTGCCAGCCGATGGCCTCCCCCTCCCTGTCGGAGTCGGTGCCGATGATGAACTCATCACATTGGCTGATCAGCTTCTTGATGCGACTAAGGTACGCTTCGGTCCTGGCCGGCGCCGGGATTCCCGGGGGGTCCTCTACCGGGGTTAGTTCGTAGTTCCGGGGGATCTGCTCGAGGGCTTTGGGGTCATCCCAGCCCAGAGAAGGGTTGATGTCCTGTGGTGATTTGAGTGTAAGCAGGTGGCCTTTGGCCCAGGTGACGGCAATGGGCTCGCCCTCGAAGGTACCCCGGTGCTGGCCGCTGCCTTTCTCCCAGTCCATCGCTTCAGCAAGGGCGTCAGCAACGCTCTTTTTTTCGGTCAGCAGCAGTTTCATCTCAATCCAAACAACAGGGGCCTCTCACCATATTACCGATCTCCAGCGGGTCCCCCTGGAACCGACTATTAATTAGCCGGTCTGGTTTGTAGCGACGATGGCCGCTGAGGCATAATTAATGGATTAACCGACTTCGGATGGTGCAATTTGAACGCTGACAACCTTGCTGGGGACATCAATGCCTCTCTGAACCCAGAACAGAGGACGGCAGCTGAGTGCATCGAGGGTCCAGTGATGCTGGTGGCCGGCGCCGGTACCGGTAAGACCAAAACCCTGATCCATCGCTGCGCCACCATGATTAAGTCCGGGATCTCCCCCATAAACATCCTGATGGTTACCTTCACCAATAAGGCCGCGACGGAGATGCGAGAGCGGTTGCGCGAGATGGTAGGTGACAGCGCCAGCCATATCACCGCCGGGACCTTCCACTCGGTGGTCTACCGGGAAATGCTCTCGCGGTACCCGGATTCCTCCTACCTGGCCGAACAAGGCATCGACATGGCCAATGTCGGGATCATGAGCGACGCTGACTCCCGGAAGTTGCTCAAGGAGTCCTTTGAGGAGCTGGGATTGCCGGCAAAGGCCTATTGCGATGAACACAGCATTGGCCTGTCCGATCTGGACAGTCAGATGGGTTGGGCCCGGTCCCGCGGCTACAGCCTGGCGGAATACCGTTATCAGCGCGTCAGTGGTAACGAAGAGGTCAATCCAGACTTCGCTCTGGTGGTGGAGGAGTTGTGGGAGCTTTACTCGCAGAAGTGCCGGGCGGCTGGCGGGATCGATTTCGATGACGTTCTAGTGGTTTGCGCCCACATGCTAGAGCGTGAGCCGACCATCGCAGACTCACTCGGGCAGCGGTTCCGTTACCTGATGTTGGACGAATACCAGGACACCAACCCCGTCCAGATGCGGATCATGGACGCCATTGCCCGCCAGCACCGTAACCTCTTCGTTGTAGGCGATGAGAAGCAGTCCATCTACGCCTTCCGTGGGTCTGACATCCAGGTGATCATCGGCTTCCTCGGCCGGTATCAGGATGCCCAGATCATCAACATGATCCGGAACTACCGGTCGGCACCGCCGGTGATTGAGTGTGCCAATGCCATCGCGGCGGCAATGAACCAGAGGGTCCCGAACTCTGATGGCCAGCTGTTGGCGGAGGCCAAGATAGAACCGACACCGGTGTCGTATTACGAGTTCGGCAATGACCTGCGCGAGGCAAGCTTCATTGCAGGGGGTATCGCTAAACGCCTCAAAGCGGGGGTCACGGGCAAAAACATCGCCGTGCTGTACCGGTCTAGGCCAATCAAGCAGGAGCTGGAGCGGCAACTGATCGCCCAAGGGATCCCCTACCTGCTTGAGGGAGACACGGCATTTTTCCAGCGCGCCGAGGTCCGGGACACCGTGGCCCTGCTCCGCTTCGTTTTTCAGCCGTGGGACAACATGGCAGCCTTACGGGTGCTGGGATCAGTATCGCTCGGTGTCAGTGTCAACAAGGTCAATGCCGGCCTGGGGCAGGACTCGACCGTCTATGAGTTCCTCCAGGCAGAGAGTGACAAGCGGCTGAAGACAACCAAAGCCGGCATTGCCCCTAGGACAGCTGCGGCTAAGAAGGTCAGGGCCTTCCTGGATGTGGTTGACCGTACCCGGGAGTGCTACGAGCACTTTGATGACGCGGAAGTGCTCGTTAAATTTGTCGCTGAAATCTGGCGGATCTTCTTCCTGCCCCGTGTGGAGTCAGCAGCCAAGCGTGCCACCGCCAGCCAAGCGCAAGAGTCAGTTGACCTGCGTAAGCAGAACGTCGGCTTTGTGCTGGAGCAATTTCAGGAAGCCTTGGGCCGCGGTTTGACTGCAGAGCAGGCCATTGAGGATCTGGTCTTGATGGCGCAGGCCAGCCCGGACATGGACGAAGAGCAGGACGGCAAGGTGCGCCTGATGACCATGCACGCCTCAAAAGGGTTGGAGTACGACTACCTCTACGTCATGGGTGCCGACAGCGAGTCACTGAGCGCTAAGGAGGCCGAGCACTTCAATGACATCGAGGAAAATCGGCGGTTGTTCTATGTGGCGGTAACCCGGGCCAAACGCGAGCTCTGCGTTACCTGGAGTTGTCAGCGCCTGCAGCATGGCCAGACGTTATCTACGGAGCAGTCCCCTTTCGTGGCTGAGGTGCTGCAGCACACCGGTGCCGGAGTGGTTAGGGGGTAGCTAAAAGCCACCCCTCGGGGTGGCATTCTGTGTTGGGCCTCGTTACTTGCGCCCAGTTAGACTAGATATAGCCGCATTGATGGCATTTACGATCGCAGCAATGCTCTCCTTCAGCTTTTCTAGTTTCCCTTTGTCGTCGGCGCCAAGTTCAGAGCCTTTCTTCGAGGACAGTTCCGTTGCACCTTTGCTCAATACTTCGCGCTTGGAGTCCAATCCGGGGACCGGGGATCCGTGGTCTGCTGAGGTAAGAACCTCCATGCCATTGATTACGTCAGAAACCCCCTTCATATCTGGCTCAGCACTTTGCGCTTGCTCGCTGAGATACTTGCCCGATTGCTCATACAAGTCGCTCATGATCTTCCGTGCTTCTTTGGCATCTAGGTTATCGAATCCTGCTTCACGTAACCCCTCTGACATGCTCTTGCCGGCAGTTTCGTTATCATGGGCCAGGTCAACAAAGAGTTTAGCGAGATCTGGGTTATTCCGGAGCAGTGCCATGGTCTCGGCAATGTTGCCACTGTTGAGAAGGTCCCTGACCTGGGTAGCTTTTCCACCGAGAAGGGCAAAGTGCTTGATCTGCTTTGCCGCAACTTCTTGGGCTTTCTTCGCTTTGTCTGCTGCCTGCTTGTCGCGATGTGCTTTGAACTTATTGCCTACGCCCTTTGCACCAGAAAGAATGGCGGCCGATAAGGGGTCTAATGCGACGCCTCTTTGTTGTTTCTTTTTCTTCTCTTCTTCGGTCTCACGCTTGCCGCGGCCGTGTTCATCGGCTTCATTAGCCTGCTTAACTTCGTCTCGGGTGAGTTTCCCGGGCTTAATGCCTGCCTTCTCAAGAGCGGACTTGAGGCCATCCGAGAGATCCGGGATGTTGCCATCATTATCGCGACTATCGACTGCGTAGATCAGGGGGGAAATGGTGGGCGTGTTGTCGTGAAGACCATCATATAGGCTATCGATGGCCTCGTTCATCAGGTTTGATGGGTCTGACTTGAGCTCCGGAAGGGCCTTAACTTGCTCCTCTGATAGTGCCTTATCAAGACCAAAGACTTCTTTGAATACTTGCTCAATGGCCCCGCGCTTTAGAGAGCCGTTAGAGCCGTTGATCTCATCCAGCTTGTTTAAGACCGTCGCCAATGGCTGGTCAGCTTCGATTTTGAGCAGACCCATAAGTCCATTAACACTGTACTCAGTGTCGGGCTTTCCTCGAAGGCAAGCCATAAGATCGCTTGCCTTCAGGTACATGGAATGCGTGGGATTACTGCCTTCGCGGGTTTCTTCGCCGTTTGCGAATTTGCCCGATTTAGCCTGATCCTGTGCTGAAGGCGTTGCCGGGGTCTCAGGTGACCGCTGGGTTTCAGTTTGAGGGATGGATTCGGGGTCAGGAGCATGGACTGAGCTTTCTGCTTGAACAGCCTGCTCGGTCTGAATGTTGGACTCAGGATCAACTGCAGATGCTTCTGTGTCCATAGCCTGGAGGGCTTCTAGCGGAATGGATTCCAATGCCCGCTCGGGAACCTGCTCGTTATTGCCATTAAATTCAGTATCTGACATTTACTAGTTCCTACTTAGTCAGTAAGCAACAGGATTTGCTGGGCCAACAGAAACTCCAAGCTTGCCAGAGTCTCAACCCTCTTAAGATTATTATACGCCGCCACTCCTACCTGCTGGACTCTTTGCCGTTCCACCGCGTGGATAGACGGGTTTGTGCCGACCATCTCTCGCTTCTCTGCGTTCCACATGTAGTCGGACATCAGATTGCGCTGATCTAGGGCAGAGGGCAAACCGCCGAACATGGTCCGGTCATTGACCTTGCCGACCAGGGATTGTCGTAAGCTGGCGGCCCGGAGTTCACCACGCAGTGCCATTGCCCGTTGTTCCGGGGTCATGGTGGGAGAACTGTTCACCGGGCTCTCGCCGACGATGGCCAGTGCTACGTCCATGCCGAACACAGCCTCGTCTTCGCTATAGCCTTCATGGCTGACCAGGTGAGTGGCAAGTCCAGTTAACTGTGTCATAGGGACAGCCGGGCCTGAATCGGACACTTCAGGGCCATTGATTGTGTGGTTGCGGTCGATGCGCTCTACCACCGCTGCAATCCGCTCCTGCTGGTTGGCAGTGGCTTGCTGGTGCGAGAAGTTGTCGGGATCGCGCAACTGCTCCATCCGGTCCTTCAAGCTCTCTTCGGGTCGCTGCTGCTGCTCCTTTGACTGATCGCTCATGGTGTCGCAGGGGTCCTGGGATCCAACGGAGGCTACGGCCAGTGCGTCACAGGTTGAAGGATCTGGCTGGCTCATGCTGAGCTGATCCAAGTTTTGGAGTTCCTGTTCGCGTTGGCCCTCACGGGCGATTAAGTTTGCAGCAGCAGCGTAGTTCGCATCGACTTCGGTCTGAAGGTTGGCGGTGAACTGGGCAACCTGCTTGCGGATCTGCTCCTCAAGCTTTTTGTGGATCTGCTCAGCCAGCTTGTTCTCCTCCTTCTTGACGATCGTATCTTCCGGCTTGATGGTGGGAAGCCCCGTCGCGAAGGCACTGGAACAGAGGGCTAAAGCCACCGCCGTTGTCAGGGTGGTAATCAGGCTCTTTTTCATAGTCGGTCCGTGTTGTATCGGCGTTCCAGGTCGACCACCATGGTGGCGAGTTGAACGCAGTAATCCAGGCGCATCTCCATCTCGTCGATGAGGTCCGCTTCATGGCTGGCGCCGTCGTCGTTTTGTTTAATCAGGGTCAGCGCCAAGGCGCCGACCGCAGGGATAAGTTGTGGGATCACTTCCTTATGGCCATGGCTATTGGCGAAGTGGCCACGGATCAGCAGTTGAAGGCCACGCACAATAAGATCGGTGAACAGGCTTAAGGTCCGTACGTCCTGCTTCAGGCCGGCGTTGGCAAGGATTGGTAGCAAGGATGCAGTTACGCTCAACTCGTTAAACGGGCCTGAATCAGTGATGTGCTGGAGTTCCCGAAATGGCCCGGCATCGCCTTGCTCGTAATAGTCCTTGATTTGCTGGCAGGCAACCATCAGCGCGCGTTCGAACATTGGTAAATCGTCAGTGATGCCGGCGGTGTGAAGCGATGCAACCGTTGAGGCCAGGGCGTGACTGAGGCCGGGCGTAGAGCTTGGGGCCCTATCCAACGTCAGGCAGTGGGCCACCACCTGGCAGCCATCGGCGTAATGCTGGAAGATGCGACCAATGCCCTGATCATTAATTTCAGCTGGTCTAAGGGCGCTGATCAGGGGGTAGACTTCACGCAGAGCAAACAGGCACTGTTGCTCGTTGGTAGTCTGGATCCCCCGCTCTTCGACCTCAGGGTCGAGTTCTTCTTCCGGCAGATCCATATCGTCATCAAAGATGAGCTCAATCTCACTCATTGTGCGGCTCCGGCGTTTTCTGTCATAGGCTGGGGCTCCTGAAGCTGGGCTTCTGGCCCCGTAACCTGCCTAGTCCAGGTATCGAAGAAGTGGGTCAGCAGGGTTGCCTGTTCAAGCAGATCAATATCTGTGTGGTGCTGGCTGGGATACTCCAGGTATTCCATCTCAGGTTCGCGCTTTAGGTAGGCCTTACCGTCCAGAATCATCACCGACTCAAGCAGTGCGCTTTCGCAGATCAGGGCTACCAGCGTGTTGTTGCAATCTACGGTTTCCCGTTCGTGATCCCTAGCAGCGAGGTGTTCTACTGCAGTAGGGTCGCATTCGTACCGCGCTTCCCAGACGGGTTTGCCAAAGAGCCCAATAGCAATCTTGTCTGCTGCGAACATCAAATGGGGCAGCCAGCCCTGGTCATAATTGAGGGCGCTGACGGTCGTCGGGGACTTCCAACCACCCACCAGTAGTTGCGAATAGGGTTGGCTGTCGTGGGTGTGGCGCAATAGGGATTGGCCAAACACAGCGACCGCATCGCTGATTGTTCTGCGTTCTGTCACTTCAAAAACCTTATAATTATGCGAGGTACCGGCTGCCCTTCTAATCAGTATAAGGGGCCAAACTGCCAAAGTGCGGGAGTTGAGACTGTTTTGAATGGCACAGAGTTAGACGAACCGCTTGGGTTCGCCAAAAGAAACCCAGATCTGTTCGATAACCGGCCCAGTCATGGGCTAAAGGCGACCTTGCTGGCAAGCCAGGCCCTGTCTGAATCACTGGGTCAATACAGTCATTACAAGGATGGGTCGGGTGAGCCCGTGTCCTTTGTTCTGGCGTTCCCGGTGCATCTGGAGTCGCTGTTGCAGTACCCAAGGTGGGTGGCCGCTCAAGTGGATAGTGCCAGGAACATGCTGTACCTGATCGCAGAGGTAACGATGGACGGTGAGACTGTGCGCTGCGCCATTCAGTTCCGTCTGCGGCCCAAGCGTATCGCATTGATCAAGCGCTTTGGCGCCATTGAGTTAGCGCAGCTTGATGCCTTTCTTGAGGGTGGCAAGACGGTTCTGACAATCGAAGTGAGCGAATTCTCAACAATGGATTGGGAGAAGCGGGCCGAAAAGAGGGAGACCGTGAGATGGTAGTCAGCAAGGTATTAATTTATTCGCCGTTAGGTGGCGACGTTCTAACGAGTATAAATATGAAGGCTAGCCAAGCATGAGTGAGCAGAAATCAGACAGCGGGTACATCATCATCGCCGTCGCAGTGATCGCGGCCGTGCATGTGTTGGTTAGCTACACCGATGTTTTAGCGTTCGTGTGGCGATGGGTGCGTATTGCTGAGTTGGCACCATTCCAGGTGCTGCCAATGCTGCACACCGGTGATGACTGGTTTGGGAGGGAATTCCAGACCTTGAAGACAGCATTCGAGTTCCTACTCGAAGCTACTCCCGATCAGTTAGACGCCAAAACCCGGGAAATCATCGACCGCCATGTCGCTAAGTACCTCTACTTGACCTTCGGACTGCTGTTTCTCGGCATCGGGGTGCGCAGATTCCAGCGCGAGAAGCGCAACGTCAAAATTCACAACATGAGTTCCCTGCTTGCCCAGAACGCCGCAATCTATCCTTCCCTGCAGCCCTATCTCGATACAGATCCGGCCAAGGTAGATATTCAGTTTATGCGAGGTGATAAGTCTTCCGAGGCGTCGGCAGCCAGTCTGGACCCTGGAGAGTTGGCTCTAATGGCTCCTCCATTGGGGCTTGAGGAGCGTGCCAAGAGGGACACGAGCTTGAACCGGGCAATATGGGACGGTGCAGATGGCTTTGATGAGGATCTGGCCAGGGAATGCTTGATTGAACAGCTAGGCCGCCGCTTCACTGGGATACAGCATCTTGAAGAGCATGAGGCGGAGTTGTACAAGAACTTGGTCTCGAATATAAATCCCACGTCAGAGGCGATAAGGTCAACCGTTGTCGAGTTTTCCCAGCACATCATGGGTGAAGCCAAGCGGCGTCCCACGGGCTTGCTCCCAGAGGAGCAAAGGTTCTTCACCGCTATGGTCAAAGAGACCGATAAGCTCGGGAAGAAGGCCAAGCAATGGGACCGGCACGAGTACGAAAAGCATTTTGTATTCAGTCCGGTGTTCATTGAGGCGTATAAGCAGATTGTGGGCGAGCGCGTTATGTCGCGACACGGCTATATTCGCAGTGGTTTGATGTCCTTGATGGATGAGGCGAGAGGAAGCGGCGTGGTGGCATCTGAATCAATGCGTTCTCTAAAGGCCCTGGATCGACCATTGTGGTACTGCATGAGTACTGAAGGGCGGGAGGTAACCTTTGCGGAGTCAATGGGACCATTTTGTCAGAGGTTGGTCGAAGATGCGTGGGGTAAAGCAATCCCTGTCCCAGAAGTTGAAGCCGCAATCGATGGCTGGAAACGGTCACTGGGTATTGGCGTAGAGGATTGACCTGTCTGATGATTTGCCTTTCACTTACAAATTAATCGGACGCCAACAAAGAGAGTAAAAAATCTAACGTTAGCGACACTGGGCCTATTCAGGGGGTAGGCATCTCACTTCTATATAATGGTGGGGTGTCTACCATAAGAATAAAAAGATGGCCGAATCTTATCATGGCGTCAGCGTTAATGAGGATCTAGATCCTTCGTTGATGTGGCGCGACACCGCTCCAGTATCAGTCAAAGCTAAGCGATTCTTTCGGGACAATGACGCCTTCATTCTGATGATGTGTGGCTTTGCGACCATTGCCCTAGGACTTTTGCTGCCGCCTGAAAACCCTTTGTCATTAATTGCTGACCTAGGGTTGGCCGTAGCGTTTGTCATCACTCTAATTCTAAGGCCAAAGAAAACAAAATACACCTTCAGAAGCCCGCGCAACCCAGGGGCAAAACCGAATGATGATGACGGAATCCTATTATGGGGAACTTCCCTCGATGACTACACGCCCTTATATTCCTCGACTGGTGATTTAACCACGCACGCGTTGGTTTTCGGAAGCACCGGATCGGGCAAGTCTCGCTTCCTCTTGGGTGTGCTCTATCAGAGTATGTTATTTGGCTCTGGATGCATGATGGTCGACGGTAAAGGTGACAACACGATTTGGCATTTGGTTTATTCAATATGTCGTCGTGTGGGCCGAGAAGATGATCTTCTTCTTATTAACTACCTCATCCCTGAAAACAAAGGTGACACGCAAGAGATTCGAGACTTATCCCGACTCAGTAATACCAACCAACCCTTTAATAGCGGCACTGCGGACGAACTTAGGACGTTGATTGTCGGCTTGATGCCTGATGCGGGCCCTGACCCAATGTGGCAGGAGCGAGCATCTGCGATGCTCAAGGCCGTGCTGAGTTGCCTGGTGTACATGAGGGACCGTGGTGACTTCAACCTAGACGTGCGCAAGATTCGAGAGTACATGCCCTTGGATAAGTGCATTGAGTTGACTCAGGACAAGGCCAACGTTCCTGACGCGGTCAAATACGATATGACGAAGTATTTGTTGGACTTGCCTGGCTACACCGAAGAAGATGCCTTTATGGGCACGCTTAATGCGAAGGCCCAAGAAAGCCACGGTTATTTGCAGATGCAATTGACTGGCGTCTTATCTGATTTGAGCTCAACTTATAAGCATATTTTTGATACGCCCGTTGGTGAGGTTAGCTTTAGGGATGTGGTATTTAACCGCCGCGTACTGTTTGTAATGCTACCAGCGCTTTCGCGAGATCCACAAGCTTTGGCGGGCCTTGGAAAACTGGTAATCAGTGGTATTAGATCGGCTCTTGCCCCAGCACTTGGCAGTTTAGCGGAGGGGTCTAAAGCCACCGTTGTAGATACCAAGCCGACTAACTCATCCGTTCCATTTGTATTAATTATGGACGAGTATGGGTTCTATGCGGTACCTGGGTTTTCAATAGTCGCAGCACAAGCCAGGTCACTTGGCGTTTCGTGCTTTTGGGCGGGTCAGGATTACCCAGGATTCACACGCTCATCAGAAATTGAGGCAAAGTCAACGGTCGCGAATACTAACTTCACCGTGGTAATGAAGTTGGAAGATGCTGAGGATACTTACCAGCTTGTTCAAAAAAGGGCTGGCGAAGCTCAGGTTGAGTATGCCAGTGGGAAAGAGCGTTCTGGGACCAGTTCATATCGGGATCGTGGTACCACTGACGTCAGAAACGTAAATAGGGTTAACCTGCGCGATTTGGTGCGCCAAAGGCCGGGGCAGGCACATATTCTTTGGAAGGATTACCTTATCCGAGCGCAGTTATATTATGCTGACCCTTTCCTCTCAACTTATATGAAGCCCAACAAGTTCGTTATTGTGAATAAACCCACAACGGACCAATTGCGTGAGTTGGGTGAAAAGCGCGAGACCTATCGTAAGAACTTGCTTAGTGAGGAAAACAAAGCAGAGGGTGTTGAGGTAAGCGAAGGGCTTAAACGCCTGTTCGGTCACTATGGCCTGGCAATGTCCAGGCGTATGCCGTCCTCCAGTGCCAGTCAGTTTGCCGTTGCTGCGGGTGAAGTGCAGCGTAAGCTCATTGACGCTGGGATGGCCGCGTTGGTGGCTAAGCAGGAACGGGACAAAGAACGCCTTGCCAAGGCAGCGGAAGAGGCCAAGAAACCGAAACCGGCTGAACCTGAGAGTGTGGCTCAGATGGAAGAGTCCACAGCATCTGCTTCAGTGGATGGGACCAGCAAGCCTGATCTTCAGTCTAGGGCCCCAGTTGTAGAGTCTGATAGGGGTGTTGAGGATAGCGGTAGGGGGTTAGGCAGTACGCTGAAGGACGTTATTAATGACTCCATCAACGCCCGTATCCGTTCTATCGGGTTGAACCTATCTGTTGAGGAGCGTGCCCGCTACACAGTGGACGCTATTCTGCCGGACCAGGAAGACCTATCTGGTCTGGCTGCGGAGTTGGATACCTACCCCGAAGCCAGTCCCGAGAGGATTGCTGACGATGAACTGGAGGCTCTGATCGCGCAGATCCAGGCCGACGAAGACCTTTAGCGCTTACTTAAAGGCTAGGACCAGCCACATCATGGGCAGGCAAATGGGGGCAGCTGTCGGGTTTTCGAACTTGATGCCAGTAATGCCAACAGAGAACTTGCACTGTTCGGCGATCTCTTTTGCACACCCGCCGTCACACATCGCGCCCTTGATTGCTGAAGGGCTCGATATAACAGAAATACCGAGGGTCGCACAGTTCATAAGGGGTTGTAGTGGACCCAGGGCATTTGAGGAGCTTTCGTAGCCTTCCTCTGCCAAATCTTCCGTACTGTCGGCTACCACCGGGTTGCCGGCAGCGTCATAGGCCATCAATTCGCCATTCTCATCTGTGGCTTCCAGTTGCTCGGCCATAGACTGCATTGCTTCTACGTCATCGGTGGCGCACGAGTATGCACTCGCATTAACAGCTGGTGCAGCGATAGTAAGTGCGATCAGCAGAGCTTTAAAGTTGTTTGTCATAGTTGAGCCCTCCTTTAATTATTGTATTCGAGTAGGGGTATCAATAGCCCCAACTCACTGAGAATTAGGGTGATCAGGGCGCCGACTAAAATGGGCGGCGCCATTGGGAGCGCACCTTCTGGGACGTCGGGGTCTGATGGCATGAGGCGACGTAGATACGCCACTGGGACACCCATTAGGCCGAATGCCCATGACAGTATGAACCCGTCTGGCCCTACCCATGCCCCCACTGCTCCGAGCAGGGGTAGGTCACCCAGCCCAAGCCACTCCCTTCCCGTTGTTAGTCTGCCAATCGCATAGAGTACTAGGACAATGCCGCCGCCAAACAATGCGCCGGCCAGTGACTTCATCGCATTGGTTTCTAGGGTTCCTGAGGCCGCCAGCACTAAACCCAGAACACCGAGCGGGATAGTGATTGCGAACGGTGCAAGCAGATGTCTGATGTCAATAATTATCAGTGCCAGTGCGAAGTAGCTAAATAATGACAGTGTGAGCGCCGACTGAGTGTCGAAGTTCAGTAGGAATACCCCTGGTATGGCCGCGCAAACTATCTCGAGCATGAAGTAGTTGCCGGGGATCTTCCCACCACAGCACTTAGCTCGGCCAAGCTGGAACAGCCATGTGACAACCGGGATGTTTCGGTAGAAGGGAATCAGGGTGTTGCAGTTGGGGCAATGCGACCTGCCCCAGAGCGTGTCGAATACTGGTGACTTGATCGTCCCCAAAATCATCATGGGTAGTCGGGTAGTCAAGACTGTGAGAAAGGAGCCCACACATGCCCCATACACGCAAGCAATCAGGATGATGAGCGTGTCAGTTGCCATGCTGGCCCCGGATCACAACGGCACCATCGCGAGTTTTTAGCTGTACAAAGTCGTATTCCGCCAGCAGCGCATGCAGATCATCAACAGGCCCATTGTAGAGGCTGACATCATCAAAATGGTAAAGGACGATTGCATTTAGGGCTTCCTGGGTCAGATCCATGTAGTCGCGCCTTACCAGCGGATCCACTTCCCTTGCGCTATGCAGTTTAACCTTTGGATTAGTCAGTTGGAGGGTCATATCCCTGGTGTCCAGGTACAGCCCACCGGTGACCGAGGCGATGAATGTGGTGTTGATGGTGTAATCGTCACCGTTAGCGATTGTCTTTCCGGTCAGGTGGACGATCGGGCCTTGGTTTGTGATGGAGACGGTATGCCCTTCAAGCAGTATTTTCGCGTCGACTGGGTCCATTTCACCGATGTGGTAGGTGACCTCGTACGACCGTGTTTCAACCTCAAGTAGTTGCTCGTTCATGTAGGACTCACTCACAGTGAATCCTGCGCAGCCGGATAGCAGAATGGCAGCAGTAGCGATAATAATGGAACGCATCATGGGGCCCTTATCAAATCTGATCAGCACCATGATACGGCCCCTTGGAAGAAATCCTAAGGGGCGCCACGTCGTGAATTGTGATTGGTTTAGGCCGGGGGATTGGGGTGAACGGCCCTACTGCTAAATTCCCGGCCCAGCGTTTGCTCAGTGCAGCGTTGGGAGGCCGTTTCTAGAGGCCAGGTGCCTAAGAAAGGCTGCTTCGTCATCGCGGTAGAGCAGACTGTGTTCGTCGAAGTCACATTGTCCAAGCTCCAATCGCAGAGATTGAGCGACGGATTTGGGGTCCAGCGTATCCAGCACTTTAATGGTGGTGGCACCATTGCCATGCACACTGGTCACGCCTTTGCTGTCCAGGAGCAATCGCAGGCGCTGGGCAGTCACCAGTTGAGTTACCTCTGCCGGCACAGGCCCGTAGTTATCCTCAAGGTAGGCGATGGCCAGGTTGAGCGAGTGGTCATCAAGCGCAGACTGAGTCATGTGCGCTGCCATAAGGCGGTGTCCCGGCTCATGGATGTAGCTTTCTGGAACAAGCGCGTCGACAGGCATGTTCATGGCGCAGAGATCGCCGGTCAGGTTGCTGGCGTCGAGCACTTCTGTGCCAAATGCATCGACTTTGTCAGCGAGGTGCTTAAAGATCTTCAGGTAGTAGGAGTAGCCGGTCTTTTCGATCATACCGCTTTGCTCTTCGCCGAGCAGCTCCCCTGCCCCGCGCGCCTCCAGATCTGCCATGGCCAGCTCCAGGCCTTTGCCAAGCCCTGACGCTTCCTTGAGGTCCGACAGCCTACGCAAGCCGTCTTCTGTCGGGCTCTCCGATTCGATCAGATAGCAGTACGCCTGGCGACTGGAGCGACCAACACGACCACGAAGCTGGTGCAGTTGGGCGATCCCCATTTGGTCCGCGTTGTCGATGAACATGGTATTGGCGTTAGGGATGTCGATGCCTGTCTCAATGATGGTGGTAGCGACCAGGATGCTGAACTTTTTCTCCCTAAACTCCGTGGTGATCGCTTCCAGCTCACCGGTGGCCATTTGCCCATGGGCAAAACGTACATCCTGGTGAGGGAACAGGCCTTCTATTTCCTGGGTTCGGGCTTCTATGGTGCTCACCCGGTTGTGAAGGACAAACACCTGGCCGCCACGGGAGATCTCCCGCTCAACGGACTCTTTAAATTTGTCTTTGTCACCGCGGTCCATGATGTGGGTTGCCGTAGGCAAACGCCCTTGCGGTGCAGTTTGCAAGGTGGCGAGATCTCTCATCGAGTGCAGTGCTGAACCCAGTGACTTGGGGATCGGTGTGGCCGTAAGAGACAGTACGTGAACTTGCTCTTTGAGCTGGCTCAGTTTCTCTTTGTCCTTGGTACCAAAGCGGTGCTCTTCATCAATGATGACAAGCCCGGGGTTAGCAATGCTGACTGTCTTCTGGGTGAGTTTGGTCGTGCCAATGACAATGACAGGATCGCCATCTTTGAGCTTTTGCTTAATCCCTTTGGCTTCAGCTGGAGTAGTGGATGCACTGAATAGCAATACCTCGAAACCACTCTCTGCAAATCGGCCTTTCATTGACTGGTAGTGCTGCATGGCCAGCAAGTTGTTGGGGACCAGGAAGAGAACCTGGTAGCCACTGCTTACCACTCGACAGCAGGCGCGGGCCGCCACTTCGGTCTTACCAAAGCCAACATCACCTGACAGGAGCTTATCTACTTTCTTGCCGGCTTCCATTCGACCGTTGATATCGTCGATGACCTTAACCTGATCGGTGGTTAGCTGGAACGGGAAGCTGTTGCAGAAGGTTTTGTACTGGTAGTTAGCTGGCGCCATTGCTAGGCCGGCTTTTTCTGCTTGTCGCTCTTGCTCTGTTAATTCCTTAAGCAGGAACTTGATGCTCAATTCGGCCTTTTGCAGCGAGTCTTTCCAGCCGGTGATCTTGAGCTTACCTTTGCGCTCTTTGATCTTCTCACCGTCAGCGCCATCAAGCGGGGCGTTGTCTTTATCGGCACCGTTGTAGGGCGAGACCCAGCCCAGGTCCTGTTGGCGGACAAAGCGGGATGATTCGCCCTTGTAGTTAATCTTGATGACAATCTCTTCGCCGTTACCGAAGTCCATGGGGGTAAAGGAGCACATACGGCCAATACCGAAGTGACCATGCACAATCGGATCGCCCTCTTGAATGCTGGTAAGAGCGCGGGCACCCATAATGTCTACGGCTGAATCGACATCTTCGTGCAGTTTTGGGTCGTGGATCCGGATGCCGAACAGGTCTTCTTCGCACAAGATGGCCAGCCCCTGTTCTGGGCACTCTACTGAGCCCTTGAGTGGAGACAGGATGATATTGCCACCCGGGGTAATATCTCCCCACGACTCGACGGCTTGGGCTTTGACGTCTGTCAGTTCAAGAATGCTTTGGAGTTGCTCCAGTCGCTTGTTGGAGTTGAGCACAAACACCAGCCGCTCGAATCGGTCCTGGTAGGACTCAATCAGCTCCATGGTTTCCTGGATAGTAGAGTGACGCAGACTATCCGGGCTCTTAGTGTTGACTTTAAACTGCTGCAGATTTGCCAGAAAAGAAGCCGCAAACAGCGCGGTTGTCGTTTTGCCTGTCCCTGGGCCGATATGGATGACCCCGCGGTGCTCTTGGTGCAGTGTCTCGATCTCGTGGTCAAGACCGGACTTACCGACCCAAGCCTCAACGGGCTCGACCACCGGGTAGCCTTGCTGTCGGCATAGCTCATGGCGCTTGTCGATCAGGGCCAGGTAGCGACCTATAGCTTCGTTGGTGCCAGGGAAATAGAAGAAAGTCGACGGGTAGAGCTGGCCGAACAGGCTATTAAGAGCGACTTTGTGGAATAGCGGTGCAAACGCTTCTATACCAGACCCGTCAAGCTTCAGGTTCCGGGCATTCACATAGTGATCGTTCTTAAGCTGGTCGGCGAAGCGCTGGCGCCAGCTGGTGCGGAACTGGCCGGCGAAATCCTTGTTGATCAGGAATGGCTGGAATGGCGGAAGCTCAACTCGGGTCAGCCTCGGGCCAGTCCCCATTTGCCTGCGTGTGTCCAACTCCTTGATCTGTTCAATGCTGAGGTTGTCACCATCAAGACCTCGAAGGTAGAGGCGGTACGGCTTATCGCTATACAGATCAATTCGTAAGTTGCGTACCGAGAAATCTTTTGGGTTCTCGGTGAGGTTTTGCTCAACGTATCCAAGCTCAGTGAGCCGATTGCTTAGGTCCTGGCGGTTAATTACAGCGCCGATATGAAGGCTGGAATGTTGGTTGAGCCAGAAATCAGTCCCAGGGAACTTGTGCAGCAGCGAGCTGGGCGAGCAGATGACCACGTTCGGGGATTCGGTGACCAGGCGTTGGTATGCGGATGCCTGGCGCGCTGCCACGGTATGTGTCGGGGATTCACTGTCGAACGGGAGAGTGTCGAGTTCTGTTAATGACACAACCTTACCCGGGACCAGGCTATCCATTGCAGCATATGCATCATCTTGCTCGGGGCCACCATTGGTAACAAGGACAAAGCGCTTCGACTCGTCCTGGTGGATCTGTGCTGCGAGGTCCAGATAGAAGGCTGCATTAATCTCGCCATCGACTGCACTGAACGTGCCATCGACGGAAAACAACAACTCTGGGGAGTACTGGAAATTCATGGCTAGCTCTTCTGCGTAATTACAGTCCGAATATAGCAATTATCACAGTCGTGTCAACCGATGGGATATTAAGAAACCCCTGTAGATACAGGGGTTTCAGCAGGCATAATTATTGTCGCTTAGCGACCAATTGTGCGGTGCTTGCGCTCATCGGCTTTGGACAGGCAGGTGTGGATGGCGTCGGTAACTGAGGCCATGAAGTGCTGGTTGCTCTTCCTGACGTTGAACGCTGCGCCGGAAATGGGCTTTGCTACGATCTGCGTGGTGAACTGGTCGTCCTTGCTTTCGATGTGCAAAGACTGGACCGTGACTTGTCGGTTCTTCAGTTTTTCGGCTTTAGCAGCGATAAACTCTTGGTTCGCGGGGGATAGGTTGAAACCCTTTGCTGTGACTTCCATACGGCTACCTCGATCACTATTGGGTACCTCCAGATTACCAAACCCGCACTCACTAATAGCCATAATTATTTTGTCGGTAGAAACAAGCACTACCGCTGAGCAGCTCAATGTGGCTATTTCCGATCTCTCAGCCTGGGGTTAGGCTGGTGAAAAAAGTCCGATAAGAGACTGCTGATGATTGAGAAGTTAGAAAGTCTGACCGAACGGTTGGAAAACGTAACCGTTCTGCTCATGGCCCGTCGCCATGACTGTTACGGGAAAAAGGATGCAAAGGTGATCGCCTTTACCCATCGAGAGGTGCAAGAGCATAGGGAGTCGATGATGCGGTACCGGAACCGCCTGCAAAGCAGTACGCCCCAGGAAGAGTTCCCCTTGCCGCATGAGGATAGGATCGCGTTAACGGATGAAATGTTGGCGCATATCGATAAGGTGGAGAACGACTTCCTGCCGGACATAGAGGCCATCCTCGCGGACGACCCCGACCCGTTGCTGTGACAATTTTAGGCGCCTCCCGGTTCTGTTGACCTTGGAGTTAACGGCCCTTGGGGGCGCCGCACTTATGCATTAGAGGCGCAAGGGGTTGCTTTCGTTTGATATTTATGTATATTAGGTGGTAACTGTATCTACCAAGGAGTGGGATATGTTGATACCTCTGCCTGATTTTGTCGTTCGACGGATTGGATGGGTGCATGCGCCTATCCAGGCGACTCTATCTTTGTTTGCTCGGCTGGGTCTTCTGGTAATGCTGGTTGCCGCTGGTACCGCTAATGCTGAGTTGGCGGGATACGGCGCGGTTCTGCTGGTGCTTAGCCCTGTTATCGCCATCGCACTGAGAGCTGTTACCAAGATCCTTTTCCGCCGCAAGAGCATTGACGCGGTGTGGCGAGGAGAGGAACAGGAGATCGGGCGCACCCTCTCGGATGAAGACGAAGACTTTCTTTACCAATTGGGGTTTACCACCGACCCCAAGTAGGTTAGTGGCCAGATCTCCCTAAAAATGCGCTTTCAAAAAGTCCCAGGCTAATTGAAGCGCATTTTTTCGTTGTCCCAGGGCAAGGCCCAGTTCCTCGTTTCGCTTGACCGCCTGCTCTGCCCTGGCACGGGTGCTGTGGAAGATCTGGCTGGAGAAGTTTGAGTTTTCGCTTGGACAGTGGTGCTGTAGCTTGCCGTACACAGAACCAGCCAGGTTCTGAACCAGATCGTGAGAGCCAATGCTCGCTTGCTCAAACTCATTGGCAATCACTTCAAAGATGCTCTCAAAATACTGCACCTGGTCACTGGAGTTGATGGTTAATGAGCCATGACCGGTTGCGCAGACCAGCGGTACGATGATTGCGCGGTAGGACCGGTCTTCAAACTCTAGATGATCCAGCAGCGCATCGATGCTTTCATTTAGCTCCGCCAGGCGGTTGCGTCTGGGCAGTGTGGTAAAGCGGAACCCTAGGGACCACTTGCCGGTTTCAGGGGCATCGAGTATCCCGTCCAGGTCGGTGGAGGCCAATGCGAACACCCTGGTTGAGGTAAAGATCATGTGGTCGATTAACCGCTCCTTACCCTGGTGGACAAACCTCAGTTCGTGGAGACACAGTGCGTGTTCTTCATCGATGATTGCTGATAGCGCGCCGCTCACCCGGGCCCGTGCGCGTTCCGCACAGCGGCGCTCGTTGTTGTAGCTCAAGGTAAACAGCCCCCAGACTGCCAACAAGATGGCGATAACCAGGAAGGCTGATAAAACGATCATTCTGACAGTCTCTCCAAGACACGGCGTTAATAACGGCTCTAAGTTTACCGTACTGCGATGTATAGTTGGTGAACGGCAATATTTATATGAGTCAACAACTAATGTTGAGCCCGGTAATGCTTTGGATAATGGTCGCCGGCCTGGCTGGTTTGGCGGGCCTAGCGCTGATCTCCATATTTAAAATTACTCGACTCGTCATCGCAGGATCGATCTTTTTGTTTCTGGTTGTGGCCCAGTCCGCGGTCTATCTCGACATCCTGTTGCCCTTTTCCTTTGAGACCGTAACGGCGATTGCTGCGGAATATCAATACCTGTTTGGGTTGCAGACCATCCTTACTGCGGCTGTCGCGTTTTTCGCTGCCCGGCAGGCTATCGCGAGCCCGTTTGTGGTCGGTCTGCCCCTGGCGCTACTTTGCCTTGCCGTTGCTGTTGCCGTGGCTCTGGTTGAAAAGCAGCAGGAGTTGATCGACGTCTTCCGGCCAGTGGCATCCTGGAGTACCGTTGAGCCAGCAGATGCAGCTGGGTCCCCCCCGATGACCCTTAGGCCGTACTCTGGTGTTGATGGCAACAGTGACTACCGCGTCTGGACCTCTGTATTGCTTCCTCATTCTGCCAAGCCGCTGGTGTTTGGTGATTGGGTACATGGCTTGCCACACCAGGCTATGGCAGTCAGGGTGGACGCTGGCGAGGCCTCAGAGGGCCTTCGGATATCAGGCATCTCTATTAGTGAGAACACACTCATCGTCAATGCTTGCATTGAGAGTGGGCAGGGCGCCGAAGATGCCTACGTGGTGGTCCTTGATCACTTGGTCGACAGCGTGAAACGTATCAGGCTCAATGCCTCTGCTAGCCTGGGCCCCTGTAGCCATGCTGACCCATCCCCGGGGCCAGTCTTGGGTTAGCGATGTCCTCAGCCCTGTCCTTCGAAGTGGCAACGTGTCGTGCCGCTTTACTCTCGGCGCTATTCCCGGCCCCAGAGCCCGAATGAACTGTGCTAGATTGTTATCAAACATAATTATCGGGTTTTAAAAACCAATGAAAATGCTTCCATTGGCCTTCGCAGTGCTGGCTATTGTCCCGAGTGTCTATGCTAGTGAGCCGGCCGCAGATGCTGCTAAGACCGGATTGTTCCACTGGACTCCGCCCGCCCGCTATCAGCAAGCGGAGCCGGTTCGTGCTGAACCGCGCAGTCGTCTGGAAGTGGAGGAGGCTTCTAGTGGGATTACGACTTACCTTGCAAGTGATCCCCGTGATTTGATTGTCCCAGAGCCCTGTAAGTACATGCCTGGAGTCACCCGCGGTAATGTCAGGCCAGATCGGGCCGGCGTATTCTACGTCGAGACCGCCCAGTACAGCGACGAACAGCATGCATTGGTCAAACGGATCTGCGAGCACGGGACGCGTGTGATTGCAGCTGTGGCTGATTACCCGAGTGCAGACGGGTCACCTGTTCGGACGTTGATCGACTCCTGGGTAGCTCATTACCGAAGCGAGAACCGGTTTTTCGTGACCCTTGGCGACTGGATTGTAATTCCGGAGCACCGTTCTTACCGGGTCAAACGTACGCTGTGGTTAAGTGACTCCGATCCGGATCTTCAACCAGTAAAATTGCAACGCAACCCCGATCCATTGATGGCAATGATGGAGTTGGATCCCAGGGACCGATTCGCCCAGCAGGTGCTGCATTTTGAGTGGGAGATGAGCACGGCGGGTGACTTGGTGCCTGTGAGTGACCTGGCCAAGAAAATCACGCGGGCCAGCAAAAAGAGTCTGGGATCTTTCGGAAGCACGTCCCGCCGGTAACCGTTATGACAAAGCACCGACCTCGCCCCACTGGCCAAAACATTGGCCGGACCAAGTTGCTAACCGCCCTGGTCAGTTTCTCAGTGGGTACCGTTTTCGGTGGGGCCCTGGTTGTGGTTGCCACTGACTATGCGCTTTTCCAACCGGTGACAACCGCTGAGGTCGTGATCGAGACGATCGACCAGACCAAAGTCCTTGGATCCACCGTTGCGATCGAGGAGCAGAAAAAACTGCAGGTGGCTTTGCCGGTGCTGCAATCGGGTTATGACTACCATGATCGGTTGCAGGGCCACTCTATTGACCTCGCCTCAAGCCAGGTTGAAAGCTCCGCCAGTCTATCGCTTGCGTGTGCATCGCTGCGAAGCGAATCAGAGGCCCGTGAGCAGGTCACTATGCTGATTGACGCGGGTGTTCCCGAAGCCCGGGTGGTTGAAACTGGCGAGTGGTACCAAATCCGGGTTGGCCGTGACCTGACTTTCCGGGAGGCAGACAGGCTATCTCACGGTATGGACCGGCATGGCTACCATCGGTGTATCAAGGTTGGTGGCTAGCGCACTTCCTCGCCGTTCTGGTTACGCTTGATTTTGGGGGTTGAGACTGAACTCCCCGCGCTCAGTTCCACGCCGACCTGCATCGCCATTACGTAGCCGGTCGAGTCCCCTACTTTAACCGTGTCCACTTCTTGATCACCGCAGGTTAGTGTTGCCTGTTGAAGATCAGTGTCTACTTCTACGAACATGCGTTCGTCACAAAGAACGTTGGCGAAGCGCTTGGCTTGAGGGCCTGTGCTCCGGTGTCGTAAGTGATGGTTTCGCCGGGGGCCGACCCACACCCTGCCCTGCCCTTCAAGCTCAAAGCTCACCGTGAAGCTACCCGCATCGAAGTCCCGGGCAATGACGAAGCTGGCGCCATCCTCTTTGGCCACCCTGCGGGTAGCCACCGGATCGATCCGGTGTTCGAACCAGGCGGGGTCGAACCAGCCAAGGCTTACGGGTCCGGGGTAATACCCAGGCCGGTCCATGAAGTAGAGGTTGTCGTAAGCCTGGGCGTCTAGCCAGTCCATGTTGTTCGGGACCACTCCACCCCAGTGCCCGCGTGGGCCGAAGGCCAGAAGCTCGTCTCTCTCCCGTTTTAGGCCCCGGCTTTCAAGGTTGTCAGCGTGCTTCCTGCCGTGGGTTTGGAGGACCTTATTGCCTTGATGGTCGTACAGGACCAGGGCGACGTTGCGGCGAGATAGTCGGGCAAAGTCCTGGAAAAGGGCGGTGAAGTAGCTCTCTAACAACTCCATGCCGAACAGATTGTGCGCTTCGGGTGTTAAGTGGAGCAGTGCCGCTTCCGGGTAGTAGGATGGGCGCTCAAACATCCAGACACCGGTGGCGGCCAGTGACTCCCAGTTCCATAGCCATACTAGCCAAATTAGGGCATCCACCTGATGGTGAGCTGTCGGGTATTGGAAATGCTCCTGCAGTAGGACAGTGCCTTGTCCTGGCACCAGGTACGATGTTTGCTCATCTCTGGCAATGTTACGGCTCACCAATGGGTACTGACTTGCTGAGTAGTTGCCTAGATCCCCGACATGCAGGTGGCACCTCTGGACAGCCCTTATGCTGACAACTTCATCGGGGTCCAGGCAGGCGATGGTAGCCGGATCGGTAAGGGTCGTTCTGCGCTTGTTCACTCTGACGGTGACCGGCTCTACACGACCGGTGCCCAAGAACTGTGCATCATGAGCAGTGGTGGCTGTATCGCCGCTGCTTTTGGGGTTTCCTGACGTCGTCTCGACGTGGGGCACTGCGCAGAGCATAGCCGAGCAGGCTATTGCCAGGGATATATGAACGCGCAGCGATCCGGTCATATTTATAGTCCTGTCCGTACGTAGTCCAACTCACTGCGGTTAATCGGGTCGCGGTAGAGGCCGGCTCTTGTCTTGGAGCATGTGCTGATGATGTTCACCATGCTGCTTGCCTCAGTGTCTGTCTGCACCCGCTCGTGGTAGCAAACAGGGAACACTGAGCTGATCGTTGCCATGCTGTTCTTGGCATAGTCGTCGAGTAGATTCTGGTGGGCGATGCGATTGATGATCAAAATGCCATCCTCATTTAGGCGGTCGCGGATAGCGTGGTAGGCCTCAACGGTAAGCACCGTTGCAGGGACGCTAAAGCGAGAGTTGAACACGTCCAGTAGGATCGCATCGTAGCTCTGGGCCGCCGTATCAAGGAAGTGTCGTGCATCCGATTCAATGAAACTGCCGTTAATGGTCTTTTCCAAGAACTTCTTCTCAGCCAGTGCCTTCAGGCTTGGGTCGATGTCGACGTAGGTGAAGATCAGGTGCGCTACCCCTGCCCCTTCAGAAAGCGTAAAGCCGCCAGCACCCAACACCAGCACCTCTGCCCCATCAGGTAACTCGCTTAGGGCCTTTTGGGTGTGCTGGATATACTCCGAAGGCTGGCCATCATACCCGATGCTCGAGTGGACGGCGTTGTTGATGATCATCTGCCGCTGCATGCTGGACTCGACCACGTAGATATCGTTGTAAAGGTTGGCCTCATCCAGGGTGATCATCGGCAGGAGGTAATTTAGTGGAAACGCCAGAACCGCCAGTGAGCACACCGTTGCCAGCCGAAGCCCGGTGGTATGGCACAGTAGCGCGGTGAGAAGGGACAATAGGATTACCGAGGTCAAAGCTGCCGGCACCCCAAGCACGAACACCATGCCCAGGGAAATGGTGCCGATCCCGATCACGTTGCCCAGCGTTGTCACCGCCATGGTCTTGGCCGGCAGCGACTGGTGGTGACTGTTCCTCCTGTGTGCCTCTTGCAGTAGCAGTGGGAAGGTCTGCGCCAGCCAGTAGCTGATCGGGATGCAGCTGAAGCAGGTATACACCGCGAGGACAGCCAGTCTTGGCATGTGGTTGGTCATAACCATGAACGTGGTACTAATGGCCAAGCTCGACAGTGTCACCGTGGCTACACCGCCTACCTTGATCAAGTTCATGGAGATCTGGCTCATGGGGGTTTCGGTCGAACGGGTCCCGCTAAGATACCCAAGGGTCAGGCCTATCAGGGTTGCGGCTGTCACCAGTGCAGTGGCGATGTAATTGCCGCCGGCCTCGGGGCCGAGTTGCCTGATAAACAGCAGTTCGATGGAAAGTCCAATGACCCCTTCGAGCCAGGCTATCAAGTAGATCATGGTGTCATTCCTCTCGCATGCTCTTGTGGGCGCTGATGAGATCAGCTTCTTTTTGTTCGGCTTGCTCCATGGCTGAGCGGATCTCGGTTTTTATCTTGCCAAGTAGCCTCTCTATCCCTTTATCTCGGCTGTAAGCACGGGCCCATTCAGCCTGGCGGGCTTCGGCCACTTCATTGTGCTCTTCCTGTTTTTGCCGAGATCGTTCAACATCATCTATTAAGCGGGCACCCTGGGTATTATGAAGACTGGCAAATCCACCGTAGGTCGTCGTCGATAATGGAGTCTGAAGGTGGCTATCCAGGCGGCATTGCGCCTGTTCCAGTTCCTGTGTGGCCGCGCTGAGAAGTTCGTCGGCATGAAGCTTGGCTTTTAATGCCTTGTCCAGTACCGACTTGGTCTCTTGCTTGAACTGGCTTAGTGCCTTTTGGCGCCGTAGGAGCTTGCTTAAACCCATTAATTACACCTTTTGGGCTTACCGTGGATGTAAGATCGTATTCAACCTGTTGATTGTATTTGAGGGATTATGGATTTCAAAGCTAGCCCGGTACTGCCGGGGATCCAGCCGGCCGCTTCACGGCGTGACGGGCCGGTCGAAGGCGCTGCAGAATTCCGCTCCATCTTTGAGGGAGTGGGCTCGGCTGGTGTCGACAGGGAGGGTCCGGAGGCAGAACCTAAGACAGCAGGCTCGCAGCAGGGGGAGGAGTTAGAGATGGTGGATCTTGTTGGTGGCTTCGGCAGACCTTTGGGCTCTGCAAAGCCACAAGGTGATTCAGTGGCCGGCGCAGAGGGGGATGACGTTCTTTCCTCTGGGGGGCAGGTGTCGGGGACCCTGCATGACACTGTAGAAGACGAAGGGATCTCTGTGCCACCGATCGTGTCTGGGCCGGTGCCGCTGGGCAGGTCAGAGGGGGCACAGGGCGTGCCGGATGAGGATCCATCCCAAGGCACTGTAATTCAGCGAACCCCTGGGGGGCTCGACCGTATCACAGGTGAGGCCCGTGTTACTTCGTTGCCACCAGGGCCGCAAGAGGCACTGCCCCATGCCGCCGTGAGCAAGGGCAATGTGGCCGAAGTGGCTAGCACAGTGGGTGAGGTCCGACCGCGGTTGGCTGAGACAAATAACAGGCCCGTCGGCCGCGGACCCGAAAGTGACCATACTGTGTCTGTCACACAAAAGGCACCTACGCATACAGAAGCAGGCATAAGGTCGGTTGCCACGGTGCCATCTTCCGCAGTGGGGCTGGCTGCCCACAGGCCAGCTTCTGCGCCTGCTGCTGACCCAGGAGCGCCTGTGGGGCCGGCAGCGCCAGCAATCACCGACAGCAACCAGGGTCCCTTGATCCCAAGCCCTGCTTACACGCCGCCAACGATCCAGTTGCCACAGGGCGTTTCAAACCATGCTGGCCAGCAGATGGTCACGGTTCCTATCACCGAGCCTGCATGGGGCCGGGCAATGGCGGACATGATCAGCATGAATGTTGGCAAGCCAGGGTTCGAAGTGATGGTTCACCCTAAGCACCTGGGTCCGGTCAAAGTGATCGCCAAGGAAACAGAGGCTGGGATCAAGCTTGAAATCGCGGTTCGGGATCCAGTGGCGGCGAGTCTCATCCGCCAGCACCTGCCCGTCCTGCAGGCCCGGTTGGATAGTCAGGGCAACCCCGTGGATGTTGAGGTTAGTGCGGAGAGTGGTAGCGAGAACGCCTTTGCTGCCGGAGCAGATCACTCCAGCGATGAGGGGGGGCAGGCCAGCTCTACAACTGCAGGCGCCGCCGGCGACACAGAAGGCTCAAGTAGCAATTCCGACTCTGAGATCGCCACTCGTGAGTCAGCGCAAAGCATCCTCGCTTAATTTATTTTCGACAAATAAACATTAGGATAGACACCCACGCCCATATTATTTATGGGCGTTAACTTACCAAAATAAATAGCCGCGCCGATTAACCATGTACAGGCGAGGGTTTCGGCGCACAATTCTAATAATAATTAAGTTGCGCCATCTCCCTCTTTGTTACATGTAGACAAAAGGTGCATCTATGCTGTCAATTAACTACAACCCCATTGGCCAGAACTCTGTAAATCAGATTGGTCAGTCCCAGCAGGGCATCCAATCTGTGATGCAAAAGCTGACCTCCGGTTCCCGCCTGAACTCCGCCGCCGACGACGTTGCCGGCTCCAGCATGGCGTCCCGCATGCGTGTGCAGAGCAACAGCCTGCAGACCTCTGTGGACAACGCCGGTATGGGCGTAAACCTGGTTTCCACCATGGACTCCGCCCTGAAGGAAACCGAAGCTCTGCTGACCCGCATGACCAAACTGGCTGAGATGAGCGCTACCGGTGCTTACTCCACCCAGGATCGTCAGAAAATGGACCAGGAGTTCCAGTCCCTGCTGGCCGAACTGGACCGTAACGCATTCAGTGCTTCCTACAACGGCATTAACCTGCTGAACAAGGAAGGCGACACCGGCGCCAAGGCCGTGTTTGACATCGATATCTCCGGTGGTATCACCGTAGCCGGTGCCGGCAGCTTCGACTTTGACGTTGAAGACGGTCAAGGTAACACCGTATCCGTGAGCACCGCGTTCGTCGCTGGCGAGAAGCTGACCGCTGACGAAGTGATCTCCCGCATCAACGCTGACATCGGCGTAGCCGGTGCTAACGCCGTAGCCAGCCTGAACAGCCAGGGCCAGATCGTGATCGAGAACAACGATCGCGGCACCGACGGTACCAACCCGAACAACATCACCGTGACCGCGAGTCCGGTTGAGTTCGGTACCTCCACCGTAGCTGCTGGCGCTGACGGCTTCAGCGACACCGTGATCTCCGTAGGTAGCTCCGGCAACAGCTACGACAACATCTTCCTGCGCAACTACGACATGTCCATCGCTGGTCTGGGTGTGTCCGGTCTGACCCTGCAGGACAGCACCAACATCGGCGCGACCCAGTCCGCTCTGAGCATTGCTCTGGACAAGGTCACCGAAGCTCGCTCCCACTACGGTTCTGCCCAGACCCGTATGGAATACGCTCAGGAGAACTTGCTGCAGGTTAAATCTGCAACCGACAACTCCCTGAGCAAGCTGCAGGACACCGACTACGCCGCCGCTACCATGCAGCTGGCCCAGGAGAAGGTGAAGAGCCAGGCGAGCCAGGCGATGCTGAGCCAGTCCAACTCCATGGCCGAAGAGGTTGTGGGTCTGCTGCGCTAAGCGCCTACTGACTGAGAAAGCCCGCCGAATGGCGGGCTTTTTGTTGTTTCAGACGCTCTAAGCCTCATAAATAACGGTTTAGGTGAGGATGTTCCCTTCTGGTTCCGGCAAACCGGTTATATTATTAGGAAGTCTATTTACCGGGGTCTTTGCGTCTAGGAGAATTTGCCTGCATGAGCACCCACATGATCAACATTGCACAGCAATCGCTGGCCGGCTTTAAAACGGCTGCAGCGACGGCCGCAAAGAACATCCAGTTTTCATCGGACCCGAACTTCGCCCGAGAATCCGTACGCTTTTCCACCGGCTTGGGTGGCCAGTTGGTGGTAGCCTCTGAGCGCATGGCAGACGCCTTTTTGAATCAGCGGCTGGGGGATAGCCGTTCTGCGCTGTCCTACACCACCCTGTACTCCACCCAGGCCTCGTTCACCGACAAGTTGGTCACCGGTGTGGTGATGGATGCCGACGGTAACTACAACAATCCGCTGAGCTACAACACCACCGAGTATCTGCTGTCGTTTGAACGGTTGATGATTGATGACAACCCGTCTAACCGCGAGTTGGTGCTCAATGCCATGGCCACCATGGCCTACACCTTCAACAGCACCTCTGAGTCTTTAGAGGCCCAGATTGACGTGCTCAACAGCCAGATTGGTACCGAGGTGCAGCGGACCAACCAACTGATGGATCAATTGGCCCGGGTCAATGAGACCATACTGGCTACGCCGGCCGGCGGCCAAGATCCGACCTTGCTGAACCAGCGCGATGCGCTGCTGGCTGAGCTGTCGGGTTTGGTTGATGTGCAGGTGCGCTTTTACGATAACGGCACGACCCGGGTGGAGTTGAAAAACGGCATGCCCCTCGTCGACAAAGACCTGGTCAACCACATGTCGGTGGGCCCGGGCCAGTTTGGCAACGATCCTGAGATCTACGTCGGTAACTTCCAGGTATCGGAGTACCCCAACGTCCTGGGTGGTAGTCTTGGCGCTGCTGTTGCCACCCGTGAAGAGGTGGTTGAGGACACTATCCGCCAGCTCGGCCTACTTGCTCTGACCCTGGTGAATGCCTCTAACGAGATCAACAACAACGGCTACACCAGTGCTGGTGTGAATGGCCCGGATCTGTTCGCGCAGATGATGGGCTATGGCGTTGCTGGCTCCGGTAACACCGGTAATGCACAGATCAACCTAACTTTCGCCCACGCTGACACCCAGAGCCTCAAAGCGGATCCGATGGTGCTAACCAGGACGCCTACCGGTTTTGAGGTTCGCGATGCCAATACCGGCGCGTTGCTGTCGAGCAGTGCGGGCCTGCCGGTTGTTGTGAATGGAGTGACCATTGATATGCCTGCGGGCGCTGCCAACAACGGCGATGAGTTCTATCTGGATCCGATGCGAGATGTCGCGCAGCAGATGACGGTTGTAGCGACAGCTGACGACATTGCGGCCGCGGCTAACTTGCCGGTGGTCGATGGCGATAACGGCAACCTGTTGGCGTTCGCCGGGCTCAAGAACCAGCCCATCATGGGTGGCGGCGAGAGCACCATCACTGAGGGCTTCAGCATTGCCTTCAGCGAAATCGGGACCAAAGCCAGCGGTGCACAGTCCCGAATGACTACCGCAGAGTCCATTCTTAATTCCACGTTGGCTGAGCAGCAGGCGCTGTCCGGTGTCGTGCTCGAGGAGGAGCAGATCTCGCTCATCCAGTTCGAGCAGTTGTACCAAGCCAGCTCCAAGATCATCCAGACGTCCCAGGGTATGTTCAACTCCCTGCTGGGCGTCTTCTAAAGGGGGATGCCATGAGAGTTTCCACGCTCCAATCGTTTGAGTCCAACCGTATGGCCATGATCAATTCATCTGCGTTGATGAATAAGGCCATGGGCGAGATGAACGTCAAGGTGTCTCAAGCAAAGGACGCTCCGGCGGACATTGCGCAGATCACCATGCTGAAGAAGTCGATAGCCGAGAACGACCAATACTCCAAGAACATCGATGCCATTGGCCTGCGTCTGGGTGAGGGTGAGACTCACCTGAAACGCTTCGATGATGCCCTGAGCAAGTACGTTGAGATCATGGACCGGGCGGCTAACGGCACCACCAACAGTGACGACCTCAAAGCGTTCTCCGAGGAGATCAACCAGCTGTTGTATGAGGTGGCTACCACGGCGAACTCCCGGGCTGCCAACGGTGAGTACATCTTTGGCGGCGCCGTAACTGATCAGGCTCCTTTTGACCTGGTCTACGACACTGGCGGTCGGATCATCGGTGCAACCTATGTCGGTGACGCTAACCAGCAGCAGATGGTGACCGGGACTGGGACCAGCGTCGGTACCACCTGGGATGGCTCTGCAGTTTTCTCCGACGGTGCGGGTAACTCCCTGCTGGATCACATGATGGCCACCCGGGACCGGCTGGCCACTGGGATTAACCTGGATGAAACTGAGCTGGCTCAATACAAAGCGGACGCCGATGCGTTCAACGAGAATGCGCTGGTGTCTGTTAACCGCCTGGCGCTGGATCAGGCCAGCGTCTCCCGTCAGTCAGCGCAATTCAACGCGTTTGATGAGATGTACCGTGGGCAGTTGTCCAGTCTGCAGGACGCCGATCTGGTTGAGGTTAGCCTTAAGATCAAGCAGTTTGAGCAGTTGCAGTTGGCCAACATGGGTGTGGTCCAGACTGGCATCAACATGACCAACCAGTTCTTGCAGATGTTCTGACCTTGTCCTTTGTCGAACAAGCGCCGGCCCATGCCGGCGTTTTTGATCGGTTTAATAGCCAGTTTGTTCACTAGATTCTGGCTGGGAGTTTTCGATCCGCTCTTTCTCAGCCACTGCATCATCAAACTCTGCTTTCTTGGAGAACGATCGTGCGAGTGATTTGAGGGCCTTCAGCTTTAACGTAATCACTTGTCCCCCTACCAAGAGTTCGCAAATGCCAATCTGAGGCATGACGTTCACCACACCTGACTGTTGGTTGTAAGCCCAACGCTTTACAAAACCTGAGACGTAGAGTTCAAATGCGCTCTTGCAGTGACTTTGGTCAGCGGCACATGTTTCCCATAGCTCGGCAGCCTGTAAGAGTACAGATGCAACTAGCCTGTGGTGATTTAGGCAGCGGAACTGTAAAGACTGGACCGTGAAACCGTCATTTGTCTCCGGCAATGCCACGACTATGGCAAAACCAGGCTTGGGGCTGTCAAAGTGAGTTTTAGTGATCATAGGTGGCTCCGGCTTTAAGCAGTCATGCATTACATTACAAATAAACGTCCACAAATCACACAGCACATTACGTTAGAACCTGGCACTGATTGTGAGTGCACATAGAATCTCCAGTAGAAAAGCGCAGCTTGAGCAAGCAAGTGAACAACCTGGTTTCTATTTGGGCTGTGCGTGTTCGCTATGGGTGCCGGAATGGCCATCGTGGGCTAGGGCGCAAAGCGGTTTGCGTTAACCAAGGCTGCTACTTGTACTGGTCGTGACGAAGGATCTTCCTTTTGGTTGGGTGATTCCAATGTCCCCTTCGGATTCATGCGGGGTGCTGGTAAGCTCGAAGAGTTAATTGTTGTTTGGGAAGTCGCGTGTGTCGGCATTGTTAGACCGGTTTGCCCGGGCATCTATCAAGCTGGGGGTTACTCCGCCAGCAACGCAGGTTGGGCGGTTGAGCTCGACCTCTGGCATGGTTCTAAGGGTGTCGGGGGTTCAGGGGACGATAGGATCAAGGTACCTGCTCAAAGCGGGTTGTAGCCGTGTACCTGCGGATCTGGTTGCCTTTACTGATGGCCAGGCCTCTCTTTTGCCGATCGCCTACGTTGGCGGCCTGCGCCAGGGCGGTGAGGTGGAGTTGGTCCAGGAGCAGGCATCGGTGCTGGTTGGCCAGGGCCTCTTGGGCCGTGTCGTCGATTGCCAGTGCCACCCGATCGACGATCTGGGTGTTATTGGGGTCGAGGGTCCTGCCAGGTTGGTAAGCGCACCGATCTCCCCTCTCAAGCGCGGAGTCATCGACGAACCGCTAGACGTTGGCGTGAGGGCGATCAACGGCCTCATGACGATCGGCAAGGGCCAGCGGGTAGGCCTGTTCGCGGGTACCGGTGTGGGCAAGTCCGTGTTGCTGTCGATGATGGCCAAGAACACCGCGGCAGACATTGTGGTGATCGGCCTTATTGGTGAGCGTGGTCGTGAGGTGAAGGAATTCGTCGAGCGAACCTTGAGCCCAGAGGCTCGCAAGCGCAGTGTTATTGTGGCTGCGCCGGCCGACGAACCGCCACTGGCCAGGCTGCAGGCGGCCCAGACGTGCACCGCGATTGCAGAGTGGTTCAGGGACCGCGGCCACAATGTCCTGATGATCATGGATTCGCTGACTCGCTTCGCCCAAGCTCAGCGGGAAGTGGCGTTATCGCTTGGCGAGCCGCCGGCCAGCAAAGGTTATCCACCGTCAGTGTTCAGCATGATCCCGCAGTTGGTCGAGCGAGCCGGCAAGATGGGCGCTGGCGGGTCCATTACCGCTATCTACACCGTGTTGACAGAGAATGATGACCCCAACGATCCAGTGGCAGACGCTGCGCGAGGCGTGCTGGATGGGCATATCCTGTTGAGCCGAGAGATGGCCGCCCAGGGTGTTTACCCGGCCATCGACGTTCCGAACTCGCTGTCCAGGGTTATGCCGGATGTCACCGCGCCAAATTATTTAGACCAAGCAGTTACGATACGTAGGCTGTATGCCGATTACATAAATAATAGGGATCTGATTCAGGTTGGCGCCTACAAGCATGGCACGGACGCTAACGTCGATCTTTCCATAGCCGCCCACCCAGAGCTCATCGAATTCATCCGGCAGCGTCCTGACGAACCGGTCTCAGTCTCTGAGTCACAAGAGCGGATTTCCCAATTGAGCCAAAAGTACAGGTTGAGACAATGAGTCGTAATTTTGCAGCTGACAAGCTTTATGCACGTAGCCTCGAGAGCCGGGTTGCGGGGGCATCGCCCCATCGCCTGACGGCCCTACTCTACTCAGAGATCATCCGATGCCTGAAAGACTCCATCGGTTACATTCAGCGCGCTAAGTCCTTTGAACAAGCAGCTGACAAACTGGGCGCCGGAACCGATACACTGAGTGTTATTGGTGCTGAAAACGTGAAAAAGCGGGGCAACCTGTTGCGACAAGCGGGGCAGATGAACGCTGAGCGCAGCCGCTTGCTCTACAAGGCCAACCAGATCCTGACCCACCTGATGTCAGTGCTGCAGGACGATAAGTTCCCGGAGTTGGCCAAGGACTTCCGCTACCTGTACTCGTTCATCATCGGTAAAAATCTTGAATGCGCGAAGACCGGCGATCCTAAGTTTGCCCGCGATGCCCTACGCATCGCTGAAGAGTTGCTGAAGACCTGGCAGACCATCCCGGCTAAGTATCACTATGTGACCGCGGCAACCTAAGGGGATAATAATAATGACAACTGGGCTTTCGTTTGACCCGTTTTCCAATAACGGCGGTCAACTGGTAGGTGGTACCACTTACTTCCAAAACGCGACTTCCAACGCTGAGCTGGCCAACCAGATCCTGCAGGCTTCCGGTGGTGGCTCCGACTTCGGTTTTGATACCGGCCTCATCGTAGATCAGAAGTTGCTGCAGGAGTTCGGTACCAGCATTCCAATGCTGCAGCAGCAGATCACCAACACCCGGGTCCGCCAGGGTGCGCTCAACAGCCTGCAAACCAGCGTGCAGTCGTTCCAGCGGGATACCCTGACTCGCCTATCCGATCCCGGCTACCTGGTGTCTCAAAGCATCTACGTCTCCGATCCGGATGCTGCCAAGGTGTCGATTGCTGATCAGTCCGCTTTCCGGAACAACGCCCAGTTTTCGCTGGAAGTGCTCCAGCTGGCTCAATCCAGCACTTTGGGCAGCACTCACTTTACCTCCCCAGATCAGCTGGCCGGCTCTGGTGATCTAACCTTTGATTTTGGCAGCTACGCTCCAGACGGTACCTTCACGGGCAACGGTCAGGGCGCTGGCGGCACCATTACGCTGGAGGCGGGTGACACTCTAGAGGACTTGGTGGCTAAGGTGAACTCCGCCGACATGGGTGTGAGGGCTGAACTGGTGTCCACAGGCAGCGGCTACCAGGTTGTGTTCCGCTCGGAGCAGACCGGTGCTGAGTACGACATGCAGATCACGGCAACGCCGGATGCACAGGCCGGCTCTGGCTCGCTGAATGACTTTGCCTACAGCAGGCTCGGCGGCGGCATGACCCAAGCGATTGCGGGCCAAGATGCACTGTTTAAGGTCAACGGTATCGAGTACAGCAGCTCGACCAACCAGGCCACCGACATCATGGGCATGAACATCAGCCTGACCGGCGTCACCAGTGGAGAAGTGAACATCTCTATTGAGCAGAACCCGGAGCAGCTGATCGAGAACGTTCAGTACCTGGTGGACTCCTACAACCTGCTCATGGATTCACTGGGTTTCCTGGACGATGCATCGCCCGGTGCAGACTACCGCGGTGCCCTGCACGGTGAGGGGATCGTTGCCGGTGTTATCGAGGCCATGAATGACGCCATCAGGGTGTTCGAGTCCGGGGACTACAACCTCACCCAGATGGGGCTGTCCTTCGATGCCAACAACAACCTGGTGCTGGACCGAAGTGCCCTGACTGACGCACTGAGTAACAACCCCCACCTGTTGAGTGACGCCCTGCTCACCACGGCTGAGACCAGCAGTTCCTGGGTCAAGGTGAGCGACTACGGTAACGACATGAGCGGCAATATCACCGCTTACTACACCAAGGACGGGAGCTACGACTTCGAGGTGACCACTCAGGCCGAGCAGGCCCGGGCGTCCTCTGGTGCGCTGCCGGGTGCGGTTACCATTGGTGCAGGAGATCAGGATCTTTCAGTGAGCATCAACGGTGTCGCCGTAGATATCCAGATCGCCCAGGGCACCTATACACCTGATGAGCTGGCGCTGATCATCCAGTCGCAGATCAACGGCAACGCCGAGATCCGCTCCGGCGGCCACTCCGTCGAGGTGGTGGCCGGCGCTGATGGGTCGCTTAGCATTGCGACGGCGGGGTATGGCGCCAGCCGGAGCGTGCAGATCACCAGTGACAACGCAGCCCTTGGCTTTACCCAGATGGCCGATCCTGCCATCGGGGTCGACATCGTTGGCCGCATCAATGGCGAACTCGCTATCGGTGAGGGGAACACCCTGACGTCCATGTTGGACAATGACACCAAGGGCCTAACCATCGAGGTCGACCCGGGGGCGCCTTCAGGCCTCACCGGCTCTATTGACCTGCAGCGCGGTTTCCTGGAGAGCCTGAACAATGCCTTTGAGCAAATGGCGACTACTACCGGGGTGATCGGCGAGAAGGTGAGCCAGTACACCACAGATCTGGACGCTCAGGACAGTGCTAGCCTGCTCTCTCAGCTTGAGGAGCTCGAGGCTTCGTACGCTAAGCGCGAGACCTTTCACTTCAAGCAGTACGGCGCCTATGAGGCCAGGTTTGTAGCTGCGACCAACACTACCCAGATGTTGGAGCAGATGTTCTTTACCGAGAAGAAATAGGGCTGGAGCAAGACGTGGAAAAAATGTCGGTATTTAATTTTGGCTATCATGTCGAGTCCAACTACTTTCGCTTTCGCCAGCTGTACTGTGTGAACTCAGAGGGGCGGGTGGCGCTGAGCAGTGTGCCTTTCGTGATGTGCATGATTGTGGCGATCGCTGTAATGGGGATCGTTGCTCTGCTCAGTTCCTCCGGTGTGATTGGGTTTGTGGTGGGCGTTTTAGCTGGGGCAGCAGGTCTGGCTTATGTTCACCAATTGAACAGAAGGATCTTTGGAGATCTGAAGGACCGCCTGTCGTATCTCCATTCAAGCCCACTGGATTGGGTGAGCACCCTGGCGAGCATTCAACAACTGGATGAGCGTTATCTCTGGGCCCAGGAGAGCGATGTGGAAGCTGGCCTGCGCTATCTCAGGGCCCGCCTTCGTGATCACGACGTGGAGTCGGACGGGGAGGACCTCTACGATAACCTGGTGCGGTTTGTCTTCTTCGCCCACGGGCGGCTCGTTGAGAGCACCCAGTTGCACCCCACAGCAGACTGACAAAAAAGCCGGCATTAAGCCGGCTTTTTCAATTCTTGGAGATAATGCTCAGGAGGCGGGGACGAAGAAGTTTGTGTCGGCTTCACTCTCAGTTGATGAGACCTCGATGGTGGCCAGATCGGTGTTCATCGGGGTCAGTCCCGCCAGCAGCATCTGCTGCAACTGCTCCCGGTTCTTACCATTCCAGTCAGGTGCAGCCTGGCCCCCCGCCTTATTGCCGAACAGCATTTCTTGGTTTTCTTTGGGGCTGAGCATGGCGAACAGAACGTCGGCTAGGATGTCTGAGTCGATAAGGGCGCCGTGCAAGGTGCGATTGCTCCTGTCGACCTTGAGCCGTTTGCACAAGGCATCCAGGTTATTGGCCTTGCCAGGATAAAGCCGCCGGGCGTACTCCAGTGTGTCAACGACGGTACAGTATTCCGACAAGGGCTTGTAGCCGCAGGCTTGGAGTTCGCGGTCTAGGAACTCCGTATCAAACTGGGCGTTGTGGAAACAGACGATGGCGCCGTTAACGAACTGAACCAGTGCCTCGGCCACGTCGGGGAAGGTTTGGCCACCGGATTCGGACACTAGGCTTTCGCGGTCCCAGCCATGAACCTGCTCTGCTTCGAAATCGACCTCCCTGCCTGGATCAAGATACTCGTGGTAGTTCTTGCCGGTGTTCACGCCAGCGACACGCTCAACCAGTGCAATCTCGATCATCTTGTGGTCTGGGCCCATGCCGGTGGTTTCGGTATCCCCCACCAGTACACGGCCATCGAAGTTCATTCCCATTACTGCTCCCGCAAGATACGTATTTCTGCATCCAGTTAACGGATGCGGTAGCCTAATGATACAGAGAGAGTCACTGATCTAGGAGCCATTTTGGCAGCGCAGTTTGTTCACCTGAATGTTCACTCAGACCTATCCATGCAGGATTCGTTGATCCGGCCTGGCCAGCTTTTCGAAGCAGTCGCTGCGGAGGGGGGTAAGGCGGTCGGTCTGGCTGACTTGGGCAACATGCATGCCGCGGTGAAGGCGTACAACCTGGGCAAGAAGCACCGGGTGAAGCCGTTAACCGGTTACCAGGCGGCTGTCCGCTTTGAAGAGTTTGACTCCCCTGCCCCGGTGATTCTCTACGCCGCCAATGAGCGAGGCTATCTGAACCTACTCAAGATCGCCTCGTTGGCTTTTGAGCACCAGGAGGCTGAGCACCCGGTGATCCCGTTTTCTGTCCTCCAGCAACACGCTGGCGGAGTGCTGCTGTTGTGTGGTGGGCGCGATGGCGCCATCGGGCGGTTGCTGCTTGCTGGGGAGGCCGATGCGGCTCGTGATCTGCTGGAAAGGATCAAGTCCACGTTCACGGATGGGGCTTACATCGAACTGCAGCGGGTGGGGCATCCTGACGATGAGCGTTTCAACAGTGCCGCGGTGGCGTTGTCCAAGGCCACAGCAACCCCATGTGTCGCCACCAACGTGGTCCGGTTCCTGAGCCCAGAGGACTACGAGTCTCATTTGATCCGGGTGGCGATTGCCAGAAAGGTCACCGCTGAGAGCCTTGCTGAGCAGGACCCATATCATTGCACTCCGCATCAATACCTGAAGTCTGCCGATGAGATGGCGGCGCTGTTTGCTGACTTGCCGGCGGCAGTAGAGAACACCGTTAGGTTTGCGCAACGGTGTAACTTCCACCTGAAGCAGGGAAAGTACTACCTGCCCGATTATCCGCCAGCGCGGGACGCCGGGGTAAGCGAAGAGGACTTCTTGCGCCGCCAGGCCGCTGAAGGGCTCGCTGAGCGACTGGAGCAACTGGCAAGGATTAGCCCTGGGTACTTCGATGAAGCGAAGGTCAAGGAGTACCAGGAGCGTTTGAAGTACGAGTTGGACATCATTATCCAGATGGGATTCCCGGGGTACTTTCTGATCGTGATGGAGTTCATCCAGTGGTCAAAGGACAACGATATTCCTGTGGGTCCGGGTCGGGGTTCCGGTGCGGGTTCGCTGGTGGCCTATGCCCTGAAGATCACCGATCTGGATCCATTGCAGTACGACTTGCTGTTTGAGCGCTTCCTTAATCCAGAGCGGGTATCCATGCCCGACTTTGACGTCGATTTTTGCATGGACCGGCGGGATGAGGTCATCGAGCACACGGCTGACATGTATGGCCACCGGGCTGTCGGTCAGATCGTAACCTTCGGGACCATGGCTGCCAGGGCAGTTGTGCGCGACGTTGCAAGGGCGCTGGGCCATCCGTACCGAGTGGGCGACCGCATTGCCAAGCTGATCCCCGGCGAGCCAGGTACTAAGCTGGCTGATGCCATGGGGCCAGAGACTGATCTGCAGGCGCTAGCGGATTCGGACGGGGCAATGCGCCGGTTGCTGGAGCACGCGCTCAAGCTGGAGGGTTTGACCCGGCATACCGGCCGGCACGCAGGCGGTATCGTCATCGCACCGGGGGGGATCGACGGCTTCAGCCCCACTATGTGCGATCCTGGAGGGGAGCACCTTGCAGCGCAGTACGACAAGAGTGATGTCGAGAAAACCGGCCTGGTGAAGTTTGACTACCTGGGGCTGCGTACACTGACTATCGTCCACATGGCCCTGCAAAGCCTTAACCGTGAACGCGAGGCGAAAGGGCTGCCCCCCCTCCACCCTGAGGAGATCCCGCTGGACTGCCCCAAGGCCATTGCCCTGCTTCAGACATGCGAAACCACCGCGGTATTCCAGCTGGAGTCCTCCGGCATGAAGAACCTCATCAGACGGATTGTCCCAGAGAACTTCGAGGAGATGATCGCTCTGGTGGCGTTGTTCCGGCCGGGGCCTTTGGGTTCTGGGATGGTGGACAACTTTGTTAACCGTAAACATGGCAGGGAAGAGGTAGAGTTCATCATCCCGGCGAGCCGGGATAAGCGGGTTTCGTCGCTGCTGGAGCCGATCCTGACTAACACCTACGGGGTGATCCTGTACCAAGAGCAAGTGATGATGGCTGCGCAGGTGCTTGGGGGTTACAGCCTGGGTCAGGCTGATATTCTGCGCCGGGCAATGGGTAAGAAGAACCCGGAGGAGATGGAGAAGCAGAAAAGCGTCTTTGTCGACGGTTGCACCGCCAATGGGATCAGTCAGGACATCAGCTCAGAGATCTTCACCCTGATCGAGAAGTTCGCCGGGTATGGCTTTAACAAGTCGCACAGTGCGGCTTACGCTCTGGTGTCTTACCAGACCCTGTGGCTAAAGGCCCACCACCCTGATCACTTCATGGCGGCGGTAATGTCCTCTGCGATGGAGAAAACCGACAAAACGGTCGGGTTCATTCATGAGAGCCACCGCATGGGCCTCCAGGTGCTGCGCCCCTCCATCAACCAGTCGCGTGGCCACTTCCAGGTGGAGCAGGCGGGGATCCGTTATGGCCTGAGAGCAGCTAAGGGGATCGGCGACAAGTACGTTGAGTCAATGCTGGCTGAGCGAGATGCCAATGGGCCATTCAAAGATCTGGCCGACCTACTGGTCCGCACAAACCCGGGGAAAACGGTTCTCAAAGCCGCGATCTACGCCGGTGCACTGGACGATTTTGAGCTCCCGCGGTGGGTGCTCCTGTCCCAGGTTGCGCTGGCACAGGTCACAGCGCGCGACCAATTGAAGAAGTCGGTGCCGTTAGATCACGCGGCGGAGACCGTCAGGCAGGTGCTCGCAAGCGCTTCGTTGGAGTCAGATGCCTGGACCCGGGCAACGACCTTAGCTAACGAGTATTCGACCCTGGGCCTGTTCCTAAGCGGCCATCCATTGGATGAGTATGCCCAGGAGGTACGCCCGCTGATCTCAGGCCAGTTACGCGACTACGTGGTGTCGGACATCGATGGGGAAGACAGTGCCGAGCCAGATGATGAAACAGCAGAAGGTCGAAAGCTGGCCTCTAAGAAGCGGCAGGAGCGACCAGCCGTCATTGCTGCTCAGCTGGTCACCGTGGATATCCGCCAGGGCCGGCGGGGTAAGTTTGCCTACGCAAAGCTGGATGACGGCACAGGGCAGATAGAGGCGGCGTTCTTTGGTAAGGCGCTCACCAGCAACATCCAACACCTGGTTCAGGGTGCGCTGGTGGTGATCAAGGGGCACATCCGTTTCAATGAGCGTACCGATAGCCAGCAATTGGTGGTGCGGGAGATGCAGGGATTGCTGGATCTGAGGGAGAGCCAGCTGGCATTTATCCGGCTGTTGGCCGGTCCAGATTTTGATAGTGCCGCTGTCACGCGGGTTCGTGAGGTCATCGAGAGCGCATCGATGGGTGGCACCCGGGTCTATGTCAAGATCTCGAAGGGGGGCCGGCAACAGGAGCGTCAGGTCAGTAAAAGGAGCATCCGAATTACCGACGCTGTGCTGGGCCAATTGCGGGACCAGTTCGGCGAACAGGGCGTAGAGCTGGTCTACCGCGGCGGCGGGCAGTTTGGTACCGATGATGCTTCGACACTGCAGCGCGACCATCGGGACCAAGAGTTGAAGGAGGTGGGCGATATGACCCGCAATGCCCGTCATCAGGCCTTGTGGGCCGCTCTGAATCAGGCCGAATTGGTCATGAACAAAGGCCGCCCCTGACCTAGCTGTTTAGCTTGAACCAGGCCTTGTCCAGCAGGCTCCACTTTGGCCGGTAGGGTTTAAAGTCCTCCGCACAGTTATCAAAGAAGGCCTGGGTCAGTACCATCCGGGATAGCCGCCGATAGTGGGTGACGTCGCGAACTTCACTGGCGTGGGCCAAAGGAAGCGACATTGTCGCCTTTTTGATTGTGCGCATCTGCTCGGTGTGTTCGCCGCCAACCGTATCCTTGATTAGCTGGATCTCGGCCTTAGAGAGGTTCAGCGTTGAGATGAGGGCCTCGACGTAGATGCGCAAGCCACCACGGCCAGATGGGCAGTCCTTCAGCGTGGTGCTGACCTCGCTGTTGGTGATGGCAAAACTGATCCAATCGATGCTCACACGCTGCTTGTCGACTGCGAGGGTTTTGTTCTCGTTGGCGACATAGATGGCCGCCGCCATATCCCGGAGCTTCTCCCCTTGCGGAGGGGTCTTATTGCGGAATTGCAGTTTCAGCAGTGCCAGGCACAAGTCGTGATTGTGCCCTTCCCAGCGCTGCCGAACCCGGTCGGTCTCGCGAAAGGTGATCTCCCGGCGATACGCGTCATAGGCCGATCGCCACGGCCCCTTCAATTGCCATTCCATTATCGTTAATTATTGCCTTCGTTTTCTTATAGATTACCCTTACCCGGGGGGATTGACTAACCTCTGGGTGCACCTAAAATCAGGTTGTTAGCTTGATGTAGGACAGTATATTAATGAGCTTGATCCAAGGAGAGATCTGCGAAGCTATAGGCCTCGTGGACACAGGAACGCTTTCGGTTCGCAACAGGGAGATGACCCTCGCTAAGTTGGGTCTAGCCGGCGAGATGCCGGCTACCTTTCAGGAGATATCCCAGCGCTATGGTGTCACTCGCGAGGGGTGTCGAAAGGCCATCAAGCGCACGCTTGATGGGCTGGTCGCTCAACGCCAGGGACTGGTGGCCCTGCACAAAGCCAACGATGAGCTCACCAAGGTGGTACCGCTTCCCTTCTCTAGGTTCGAGGAGTGGGGCAAGGCGCGTGGGTACCTATCTGATGGCTTTGGTGTCGAGTCTATGTTGGCTTGTATGCAGGCTCTGCTGGGCGATTCGCATTACTACTCGCTGAAGATCGGCGGCGTGGACAATGTGGTGACCCATGAAACCCGCCACCTGCAAGAAATGGTTCTCGCCTACATCAAAAAGCGCAGCCGGCATAACGGTGCCGTGTCACTGCACGATATCTATCAGCATGACACCCTCACTGATGCGTTCGCCTCCAGGGATCACTTGCGACAGGTGACGTCAGATCTGATCCATGGCTACCCTGATTTGAGACTGGTTGGGACAACGGACAGCTGGGTATATGACGCGGGCTCTGAGAACAGGTTGGTGACCCGGGTGTTGCAGATCGGCACTGTCTTTCAAAAAGTGCCAATTGGAAGCTTGATAGACGGCCTTGACCGCTTCTGGTGCAGGAGCGTGAAAGACACTGAAAAGGACAAGGGGGCTGGCTATAGTCAGCGGCCACCACAAAGCGTGATTGTGGGGATTATAAAGCAGCAGCCTGGCGTTAGCGTCGATGGGGATCAGGTGAGTTTTGACCCTGATCAGATCACATTGCGCAAAGAGATCGACAGCTTTTCCCTGGATGCGTTAAAGGCTTTTTCCAACGGGGAAGTGATCCGTGAGAAGGAGCTGGAAGAGCGGGTAACCAAGGGGGATCCGGCGTTGCATTATCGATACAGCAACTTCATTAATTTCTCTCCCTTAATCGTTAAGGTCTCCAGAGGCCTATACGCCCCTTTAGGTCAATTCAATCAGCTCCAGGGCGGGGTGCAGGCATGATCGGCATTCCGTCTATTAGAGCGGTTTCAATGGCGCTGGTGTTCGTCGCTACCAGCAACACAGCGGCCGCTGCCCCGGGTTTCGGGCCGAAAGAAGTTGGTGAAGTTATGGCGCGGATCCAGGCTACCAACGATGTCTTCGCATCCGATGCTTACACGCAGGCGTGCCTGGCTGCCGCCAACGTTGGGATTGAGGATGCGTACCAAGCGTTGTTGGTATTCGCTAAGGCCGGTGAGCTATTTAAATCAAGAATGGAGATGCACCAGTCAGCGGCGGATAAGGGGCTGGAGGGGGAGGCGTTGGTGCGCCACAACCGCCAGTATCTGAGCAAGCATATGCTGGCGGATGCGAAGGAGGTGACGCAGAGGTTGCAGCCGGCCATAGAGTATTGTGAGAGCGTCAACCTGCAGATCTACGACATGGAAGGGATTGAGTACGATCCCATCGAAGACCTGCTCTACCAGCGACAGCAGGTGCCTAATACCAGTAACTAATACCTACTGATCCGCCAGCAGGTTAAATTAAATCCGCTATAGAAACAATAATATTGCCAGCCTGCCGAGTTGTCGGCATTAGTTATTCTATGTATAGTTGGCCTGTAGACAACAACAAGGCTGGCGATCATGAAAACACTCCTGGATGCAGCAACCCCCGAAGACGTGCTGCGATTAATAGCTGAGGCGCAAGAAAGGCTGGAGGGCTACCGCAGGGAAAACAATGCGATCCTGATGTCATCCTATCCCGATATGTCGCCAAAGGAGCGTGATGAGCAAGCTCGGTCTAGAGACTCGGTCGGCGAAGAGGCAGCCTGGATCTACCTGGCAGAGAATTCCCTTCTCAAGCTGAAGAAAGTGATCGACAAGGGTGGCTACTCAGAGGCTGTTGCGAACTACGAGCTGGAGCAGGCGGATTATGGCTTCTCTAAGCTGATCGACACCTATCAGATGCGTTACAGCAACGTGGATGAAGACGACCAGGAGATGCTGGCCGAAGTCGATGACATGTTTAACGAGGACTACTTCGCCGAGCTGGGGCCGAAAGAGGTCCTTGAGCAGCTTAGTGAAACCGTATGTCACCTCACTCCTGCCCTACAGGCGTTCTGGCTAGAGAAGTTCATGGAGCTGAATCATCAGCTGGTCCAGACCCTGCTGGAGTGTGTCGAAGAAGAGCCCCTGGATGTTGACCCTCTTGTTGAAATCCGCGCCAACCTTAAGGCGGTTGATCGCTTCACCAGGAAGAATCGCTACGAGGCCTACCCAAGCGAGCTTGAGGAGATGGAGCGGAATCCTGGCCGTCCAAAGTTGCCCAATACCTATTATCTCATCCGCGAGCGCATGAACGTTGAGGGTCTGGTTGCCCGCTACAAAGCTCTCCTGAAAGCCGACCCTGAGTTCAAGAAGCGTATGCCCAGCGAGGGCACCATTCTCAAGAAGGCCAAGGGCTACGCGCCAGAGAAGCGCCCGAGCCGTGCGCCGGCGGCTCCGATCACGCAATTGATATCTGACCGAAACAAGTTGCAGACTGAACTGGATAAGCTAAAGAAGGCCCCAGAGAAGGAGCGTCAGACTTCCCCGGGCGGGAAATTACTCGGCCGCAAAGGGCAGTCTCGTGAGGAGAAGATCGAACTCCAGGAGAGGAAAATCAAGGAAATCCTGAACGAGATCCAGAGCACTGTTGACGCAGGTATGGCCAACAAAGATGCCAGAGAGCGATTGACCTTCGAGCGCTCCCATCTGATGGCTGAGCGTCGCACCCTGCGGAGCAAAATTAAGAATGCCGGGGGCATGGTCAATATGGCCACTGAAGAAGATACCGCTGAGATGCAGCAGTGGCGCGCTGAAGCGCAAAACTACGAAGCGCGTATCAAGGCAATCGAGCAGCAGCTAGCCTGATATAAGCAAAGAGAATGGGGCCCAGGGCCCCATTTTTTATTGTGCTTCTTCGATGGCGTCGGGGAGTTCCGATGACTTGGTCACGTAGGCAACTACCCGGCGATTCATCCTGCGGCCGGCAACGGTTTCATTGTCACCGATGGGGTTCAACTCGCCCTCCGCGTGCAACGTGGCCCGGTTGTGCTCAACGCCGCCGGCAGTAAGAGCGCCGATGACACTGATGGCGCGATGTGCCGACAGATGAAGGTTGCTTGGGTACCGCTGCGAGTTGATCCGCCGGTTATCCGCGTAGCCGAAGACATGAACAAACACCGGCGTAGTACCAAGCACCTCACCGACCTCCGCGATGCCCCCGCGGGCCTTTTCGCTGAGTGACGCTGAGCCGCTGCGGAACAGGAAGTCAGAACTGAACTGGATCTCGATGATCTCGGCGTCCTTGTCCATCAGAACCTGGGCTGCATCCTCTCGCACCATCGACTTAAGCTTCCGGTAGATCTCGGTCATATCGACGCCGGCAACATCAGAGTCTGCGCCCTGCTCTGTTTTGTCGTTCTGGTTATCCGCACGGCCATCGATCATGGCTGTATCATCGACTGACACCTCACCGTAGGTGCGCTTGATGAAGTTCAGGGATTGCGTGTCCTTACCTTGAAACCACTCAGCAACCCCGGTCTTGGCGTCCTCCGGGATCTGGCTGGTGATCCAAAGGACGAAGAAGACGCACGATAGGGTGGTGTAGAAATCCGCCAGCGCAATCTTCCAGGCGCTGCTCTTAGCGACCGCACCATCTTCCTCTGGGTGGTTGATGATGATCGGTTGCGTCATGATTCATTCGCCTTGGTCAGGATTTCCTGGATCCGGTTGCGCAGGTGCTGGAAGTCCGGCCTGTAGCCAGGTTGGATCTGCTTCCTCGCCACTTCCGCTGTAACGAACAGGGCGTAGTCGTTGACCATCGCCATCAAGAACGACTTGATGACAGTCAGGTACTCGCGCCTCTGCTCGGCAATCTTACCTAGGCCGGCAGATAGTGGGTAAAACACCCCGTACCCACTGAAGATCCCAAGGAAGGTACCGAACAGCGCGGCACCGATCTTCGCGCCCACCACGGCTGGTTCCTGGTCGATGAACATCATGGTCACGTTCATGCCCAGTACCGCAGCGACGATACCAATCGACGGCATCACCTCGGTTAGCGATGACATCGCCTTTGAGGGGGTCAGGCTTTCCGTGTACTGGCTCTTAATGTCAGCATTGATGATGGCCTCAAGTTCATGGGCCATAAACTGCTCAGTGCCGGTTTCCAGTAAGCGGAAGTTGTCGACGATAAAGCTGACGGCATTCTTGTCCTTGAGAACCCTGGGGTAACGCTGGAACAGGGGGCTGGCTTCTGGTTTGTTCAGGTGCTCATCCAGGCCGGAACTGCCATTGGCTTCTAGGTGGATCTTTAGCTCTGCCATCAGGCACAGCGTCTCCTCGAACTTCTCCGGCGAATAGAGCGGCTTGATCATGTGCCTGATGGCACCGAAGGCCTGAAAGCCGACCTTGAAGGGATAGCTGATCAGGAAGATGGAGGCCGCGGCACCGAGAACGATAATGTACTCGCCCGGGTGCCAGAGGAGCCCTGGGTGGCCCCCGTTCAGGAAAAAGCCACCAACAACACTGGCAAACAGCAAAAAGAAGGAAAGGACAGGCCTCATATTTATTGTTCTTAGTAGAGGGTCTTGAAAACCATGATAGCGGAGTTGGTGGGTCCACAAGGGAAATCGGCTCAGGCCGCAGCTAGAGCGGGCTTCTAATAGCGAAAAACGGCCGCCAGATTGAGTGCTGGCGGCCGCTCTAGTGCAGGTAGTCATCTAGCTTACTGGCTAGAGATCGTTTGATATGCCTGCTGAAGCTTGTTACGGACTTCCATGATCAGGTCAAACGACAGCGAAGCCTGGGTCTGGGCCCTAAGGGTTTCGGCCATGGTGACGTTCGGATCGCCCCGCAGCAGGGCCTGCTTGGTTTGAGACGCTACTATGGCTGACTGGTTAGCTTCGTTCATCGCTTTGGCGAAGCTGTCAGCCATGCTGGCAGAAACAACCTGATTCGCAGGTGGCTGCGCAGGGATCCCTGCCTGTGCAGACATCCGGTCCATAGAGACCTGTAGATCTGCCAATGACGCCTCGATGCTCATAAGCGGTGCCTCCGGTGCCGGTTTAGATCAGGGGCTGGTCTGCGTACTCAACCAGCTTGGTGATCTTCAGGTAATAGTTACCCTCGTGGGTCACAACCTGGCCCTTCGCCAACGGGGTGCCGTTGATCATCAGGTCGATGTCATCATTGACCTGCTTGTGCAGTGGAAGCACCTGGCCGGGGACCATTTGGCCAATGTCATCGAATGACATCTTGACGTTGCCCACTACAACGCTCATCTGCAGTTCGAGTGCCGGCGGCAGAATTGCGGGATTGGCAGCCAGGCTAGCCGCCGGGGAGTTAGGGTCAATCTCCTGGCCAAGGGCTTTAATGGATTCCATAGAGCCCAGTGCCATCTGTTCGTGATCGTTCATCTCTTGAGACATGGCTCAGGTTCCTTATTTAATTTGGATGTATTTTTCGTTGTCGTGGCGGCCGTAGCTGGCTTTGCCGACGACTTGGCCCTGCACCGTGAGGTCCACTTCGTTGATCTGGCGGAGCGGGATCATGGTGCCGGTTTGGATTTCGCAAATCTGCTCGAGGGTCTTGGGGCGCTCGAGCAGAACCACGTCCACATTCAGCTTGGCCTTGGCGGCGGTTTTCAGCAGGCCTTCAGAGCGCTTGAACGTTGCAAGTTCGTGCACCTCGGCGATAAATGCAGCGTCAACAACCCAGTCCACTGAGTGGCGCTGGTCGTCAATGACAAACCAGAAGCGGTATATGGCCACCGGCTGTTGCTCAGGATAGATAGGCCGCTCTACGTTGAACTTGCCCAGGTCGCTTGCGTTAACGGCCAGCAAATGGCTCCAGGAGTCGACGTAATGCTCTGCGATGGCCTCAGCCAGCGGTTCCAGGGTGATGGCATCCATGTAGCCCATACGCGCTCTCACGTCGCTTGTGGGGCGGTATGCAGATGCACCGTAATGCAGAGCCACGAGGTGGTCGATAACCGGGAAGTTGAGATGGAGCATGGCAAAGCCTTGGTCATTCAGATCAAAGCGATGCAGGTAGCCGCAGGTATAGCCGTTTTTCAGGTACTCACCGTAGGTGGACTGGGTGATCACCTCGTCATCTTCAAAGGTGACCTTCCGGCCGATCATCTGGCTGAACAGTTGAGCGATGTGGCGGCTGTTTTCCCGATGCAGATCCGTCAGGCGGCTGATGTTGGAGTCCAGCGTTATCGTTTTAATGTCCGCTTCAGGCGCCCAGTTGGGATCGTAGGCGCGCTCAACTTCATCACCAAGGTCTTGGCCCAAAGGCTCGAAACCAGCGCTTTCAGGGCTGTTAGAGCTCATTCGTTAATCTCCATTAATAACTGGGTCATCATAACCCACAGTCCCGGCAAAGTTGACTATCAAGCTTTTGGGGATCTCTTCTGTCGAGAGGATGTTCAATTCGCGGATGATTGGCCGTACCAGATCAACCAGCGGAAGGCGCAGGGCATGGGGCACAAACAGCACGGCCGGCTTACCCTGGCGCAACAGTTCTTCGGTCATCTGGCCAATTCTAATAATAACGTCTCGTGCCAGTTCGGGTTCGATTGATAGATCACCGGTCTTCATATTCAGGCCCTGCAACATTTGCATTTGCAGTTTGCCGTCAAGGCAGATGGCGTCCAGGCTCTCGGTGCTACCGGAAAGGTGGTAGATGATGCTCTCCACCATAGCCTTGCGGACCTGATCTGCCAGTTCCTGATCGGTGAGTCCCTGCGGGGCATAGCGCGCTATCGTCTCTAGTACCGTGCTCATATCAGAAAGGCTGATCTGCTCAGATAACAAATAGCGCATGACCGTCAGCAGGCGACTAACAGAGACGGTTTTGGGGATCAGTTCGTCGATTAACCTGGGGAACTTGTTGCGGAGGTGGTCCATCATCCGGCTAACGTCCTCGTGGCCCAAAAGGGTGCCGAGGTTCTTGATCATGACCTGGTTTAGGTGAGACGCAATGATGCTAGCTGGGGCAGTGACGACGTACCCGCGGCTTCGAGCATCGGATTCCTGCTCTTTCGAGATCCAGAACGCAGGTAGGCCAAACACTGGCTCGTTAGTTGGTATCCCGTCGATTTCTCCGGCAAGGCCGTCCATGTTGATCGCCTGCACTAGGCTTGCTTTAACCTTGCCTTTGGCGCGAGGGATGCCGCGTATCAGGATGCGGTAAGACTCGCTGTCCAGATCCCGGACGGTTCTGATGTTGATGCTTTGGATCAGGATCCCGTACTCCTGGGAAACCATCTGCCTCGTGCCGATCGCCTGCGCTTTGAGATCCCCGGTCAGTTCATCAACCAGCGGGGTTAGGCGCATACCGAGCTCGATCACGATGGGATCCGGCGGAGTGATGTCCGATAGACTCAGTTCCGGCTTCTCAACCGGGACAAGCGGTTCGCCATCAAAGTTCTCAACACCGCCAGGTACCGGGCTGGCTGCCGCCTCAGATGCGCCATCTTCAGTTGCAGAAGGCGGTGCATTCTTGGCCATCATATGGGTGATGCCCAGCAGGAGCAGGCCCACGCCAACGAACGGTAAGGTCGGCATGCCAGGCACCAGGCCAATGGCGATGATTAGGCCGGATGCCATGTAGAGAGTGCGGGGATCATCGAAGATCTGGATCTGAACCAAATCCGACAGTGAGACATCGGTAGACGACCGGGAGATGATCAGTGCAGTGGCTGATGCCAGAATGATGCTTGGTATTTGTGCCACCAGGCCATCACCGATCGACAGCAAGGTGTAAGTCTCAACGGCAGAAGTGAACGGAATGCCGTGCTGTACTACGCCAATGATCAGGCCGCCGATGATGTTGATCAGCAGGATTACGATCCCGGCAATGGCGTCACCTTTTACGAACTTGGATGTACCATCCAGCGCGCCGTTGAACTCGCTCTCGAGGGCCAGTTCTTTGCGACGCTTGCCCGCCTCGTCGGCTGTGATCGCCCCTTGGTTAAGGTCTGCATCGATGGCCAGTTGCTTGCCGGGTAGCGAGTCGAGTGTGAACCGGGCATTCACCTCAGAGATACGTTCAGCACCTTTGGTGATTACGATGAAGTTCACCACTAGCAGGATCAGGAAAACGACCAGACCGACCGCCCAGTTGCCACCGATCACAAAGGTCCCGAAGGCCTCAATAACGTGGCCTGCGCCAGCTGAGCCAGTGTGCCCCTCGGTGAGAATAATCCGGGTTGAGGCAACGTTGAGGCCAAGCCTAGTCAGGGTGGCCATCAGTAGTACGGTGGGGAATACGGAGAAGTCAGTCGGTTTAAGAGTCCGTACCGCCACCAGGAGGATGACGATCGACAACAGAATGTTGATGGTGAACATGGAGTCGAGCACGGCCGCCGGCAGCGGAACTGTGATCATCGCCAGCATGATCAGCAACAGCAGCGGGGCGCCTGATGCGTTCGCTGCAATAGCCTTGAGTTTGTCGAAAATCCGTCCGTTCATTTTCTCTTCCATTAGCGCTCAATCAGAGCGATGCCCTGGGAAATTGCCCGCGCATTTACCGTTGCGCCAGATCGGGTATTGATGAACTTCCCTACCTCGCCCAGTTGTAAGTCCCGAATGGCCTCGCCAGATGTATCGAAAACCAGCCCGGGCATCTGTGTTCTCAGGGTTACAGCCTGTCGCTTTCTGATTGCTGGAGTCGGTCGCAGATCGGAGTGGCGCACGTAGGATCCGCTTCGCAGCGGTCTGGTGCTCTCGTGGCCGCGTGGCAGGCCATCAGGGAATAGCATGTCACTGCGGACGATACGAAGATTGGCTTGGGCTTCTGCCGAACTGGACCTGTCGACGGGGCTCCAGCGAGATAAACTCCTGGTCGTGGCGAATACAGTCGCCACGCCAGTAGCGTTGAATGGGTAGGTCCGCCCTGAGTCACACAGAGACTCAACCACCCCGCGATCAAGCCGGTTAGCTTTCGGGGTCACTATGGCCCGTTGATCGCAGTCTTCCAGGTCGCTGGGGGCACCAGGGACCTGAACAGAAAAGACATCTACGCCCAAGGAGGCAAGGTACTGCTGTACGGCGTCCTCATAGTGGTTGGCATGAGCAGGTAACGTGCTCAAGGCCAGACCCGCGGCAAGTAGCAGGATTCTCATGGGCTATCAGTGCCTAGCGCAGGTCAACACGACCCTCTGCCTCTTTTCGTTTAGCCGCTTTGAGGATCTCTGACTGAGCCGCTGTAATGTCCGCCTCCCGGCGTCGCTTCTTGCTCATCAGCTCTGCTTGCGCGATCAATCGGTTGCCTTCGGTCATTACACCAAGAACCTTGGCTTTGACTTCCTCACTGACGTTGACCAAGGCGATGCCGACGGTCATGGCGTTGAGGCCGTCGATCACCACACGCACATTGTTCTCCGGCAGTGCCATCACATCAGAGAACTTCAGGATCTTGGAGCGAACCAGTTCCGCCAGGTCCGGATCAGCTGCAGCAATAGCCTCAATCTCGGTGTCCATGGACTCTTCCGGCAGTGTTTCAAGCAGTTCCGCAACCTCAGAGGCGCCGTCATAGCTCTTCAGGGTTTTGAGGTGATCGATTTGGGATTCGATGAATTGGTTCACCTGTTCTACTCGCTCAACCGGAACGCTGGGGGACCTGCCCATCGAGATCATCACTTCGCAGCGCTGCTTAGGGGGCATAAGCGCCAGCACTTCGTTGGCCATTACCTTGGAGACCCGACTCAAGATGATTACCAGTACCTGGCTATTCTCGTTCTTGATCAGGGTGTATACGCGATCTGCACCCAGGTCTTCTAGCTTTGTAAACCCAAAGAGCTTCTTCTCAAAGCTCGGGTTGGACTCCATTAGTACCTGCTCCAGCTGGGTGTTCAGGTTGGGGTCCATTTCAGCATCTTCCGGCTCGACCTGGCGGGTGGCCAGTTGAGCGAACTCGTGGAGTACCCAGATCGCTTGTCGGTCAGGGATGGCCCGCGGAGCCGTGTTTAGACGGTCCAGCAGGTGTTCGAGTTGCAGTTGTGGCAAGCGGCCAATGGTTTTCTCGCAGTTTTTGGCACCCAAGAGGCGCATCAGCAATTCCGCTTTATCGGGCCCAGTCATCGATTTCATCAGGGTTTTACTCTGGCTCATGCTTGGTACCCTCAGTCCTTAGTGGAGGCCGGTTCACGGTCGTCGGTGTTACTGGAGGCGTCGTTCCCTTCAGCATCGTCTCCGTCGGGCCCCGAGTCACTCTCGGGGAGTTCTGTGCTGTTGGCATCTCCTGGGGTTAGGGATACATCTCGCGCATGGCCGCCGCTCACAATGAAGTCGATAGTTTCGTCATCGTCGCTAAGCCAGGCTTTCATGATCTGCAGCGAGGCCTCTGGCTTCTCTTCGAACATGCTCAGTGCTTTCTCCTTGAGCAGGTCGATATCTGACGTTTCGGGCTCACTGATGCCAGTCTCCGGGTCAACCGGGTTGGTGTCATCACCTTCGAGCATGATCACGCCTTCGGATGCCTCAGGAACCTGGGCGCGTCGGCGTCGCACCAGGACAGCAATGAGCAACGCAGCAACCAGGGCAATGGCTCCAGCAACTATGTAGTCAGTCTGGTCAAGTTGCTCAAACAGGCTAGCCTCGGCGGGTTCTGCTCCGTCCGCCTCTGCCGCAGGGGCCTGGAGGAAGGGCTCCGCTACGACGCTGATCAGATCGTTCTCATTGACGCCATAGGTGGAAGACTCGACCAGCAGCTCAAGGGTCTGGAGTCTTTGGTTTAGGGCTTCTGTGATCTGTTCGGGGGAGGGATTCTCTTGCGGGAGATCGAGCTCAATGACACGGCGGTTGACCACCACTACCGCAGAGATCGATTCAATTACCGCACCGGCAAAATTGGTCTGAGTGATGGTGCGCCCAACCTCGAAATTCCTTGTGGATTTCTCATGTCGCAGAGCAGGATTGCCGTCACCGTAAAATGACCGGTCGCGGCGTTCAAACTCGGCATGGCCTGGGGGTTGGTTGGAGGTAGCTCCCGGCACTCCCTGTCCGCCGCGGTAACGTTCATCAAAGTCCAGCTCCACCTGCTCACTGACCATGGGGTTGGGTTCATCAGAGTAGGACTCGGTAGTCGACTTAACCTCGTCGTAATTGATCCGGGCAACGACGTTTACCCGGATGTTGTTGGCCCCAAAGATGGGGGCCATGACGTTGGTGATGTTTCGCTTCAGCTCATTCTCGACGTAAGTGGTATGTTCACGCTGGCTGCTGCTGAAGGACATGTTGTCCGAGTTGTTGTTGGTCAGTTGGTTGGCAAACTGATCGGTGATCACCACGTCGTTGGCGGAGAGGTTGGGGGTGGAGTTTGCTACCAGTTTGGCAACTCCCTGTACCTGACTCTGGGTGAGTCTGACATCTCGGGCCAGCTCTAGCATCACTGATGCAGAAGCGGGCTTCGATGAGCGCAGGAACTCGGTACGCTCGGACATCGCCAGGTGCACCTCGGAAGAGATCACGCCGGGTATCTTGTTAAGCGTCTTAATCAGGTTGCCAACCCGGATCTGCGCATCGTAATGCTGCAATTGGGTGTCATTGAGGAACATGCTCTGTTCCTGTTGCAGCAGGTCGTAACCGCTACTGGATGACTGGAACATCTGGCCGGCAGCTGTCAGTGCTGAGCGTGCCTTGGCAAGATCGTTGCGACCGATCATCACGCTGCCGTCGGCACCAATTTCGAAACGGATCTTCTCTGCCCGCAGGGATTCCAGCACAGCAGGAACATCACTGTTGTCAGCTGGGGACACCAGGGGGACAAGCGCCCCTTTGTCGGCACTGATAGCGGCGACGATGCTGGTGCCGAGTACGACGGAGATAATTGAACCCACAACCAGGGTCTTGGTCGCTGAATTCAGGCTCTGGAACGCGGTGGTTAACCTGGAGATCGCTGTCATATTTCCACTTCAAAACTGCAAAAGAAGCCGTCAGTCGGAAATTACCATCTCCCTTAGGGTGGAAATCCCTTCCGAGCGTAGCTGCGAAACATAAGCTTGGCTGCAGGACATAATGGCGGCAATGTCCTTCATCTTAAGCCCTTCTAGGTAATACAGGCTTAGCACGAGCTTGATTCTCTCAGGAAGATTATCGATGCAGCTTTCTAGGTAGTCAATATCGAGGCCGGCATTAATTATGGAATCTTCGAGCATGTCAGTGGCATGCATGTCCAGCACTTCCGGAGCATCCTCAATGGCCATCATGGGTGTGCCAACGCCGGCCAGGATCTCTTCGACCTTCTTGGCACTGACCCCAAGTTGGTCAGCGATTTCCATCCGGGTTGGGTCCCGGTGATGCTCGTTCCGAAATGACGACAGAAGGGAATTATACTTTTTTATATCGTCAGTCAATGTCCGAGGTTTCAGGTTGAGGGCGCGAAGGTGATCGATCATCTCGCCCCTCACCCTGCGGTAGGCAAAAGACTCAAATGCTGTCCCCTGCTCCTCACCAAAGTTCTCGTAACTGTCGAGCAGGCCAATCATCCCCAGTTGTTTCAGGTCGTCGATCTCTACACAGGGGGGCACCGCCATCGAGCGCATGACATTGTGCGCGATACGGGTGACAAATCCTTCGTGGGCGGAAAGATCGACTGGACGCTTTAGGCGCTTTTCGTAAGCGGACCGAGATACCACTAAGCCTGAACTCCTGGCTTTATCGCTTGGTAGCTAACAGCTTATCGCACCCGGGTTCGCGGGGTGCGATCTTCACTCGGAACCACTGATAATGCCGCGCTTGCCATAGAGCTTAGGAGCGTCGGATTCTGACCTGAGTTCTGGATCATACGGCGATGCAGAGGCCTTCACCTGGTTAAAGAACGCCTGGTTGGCCTGCATCATTTCCTGGAGTAGGGTCAGTTCCGCTTTAGCCAGTTCCCCGGCGGTCTTGCAGCGTTGCCAAAGTTCGGCAGCGGCCGGTTGCTGATCAAGCCAGCGGCGCATGATTTCGGGGTCATAGGCGCCCATAGCCTGCTTGCACTCAGCCTGGATACGCTGCAAGCGCTCGCCTGCGATGTGTGTTTGCAGCTCAATGGTATCCATGGCGCTGACAAACTGGCCTTGCTGGAACTGTGCTGCCGCGGTTCGGGCGGTAGGGACCGTCTGGATGATTGTTTCTGAAGCATTGAGAAACAGGGTCATATCGTCGAACAGGGCTTTCCATTTACTGCTCATTCTGGGCCTCAGGAGTTAGCTGTTGCTGTACTGCCTTGGGGAGGTAATCCAGTGGTCCCTTAACCAGTGACAGCACCATTTGGTGGTAATGGAGTTCTTGCGCCATAGACATGCCAGCGCTCTGGGTCTCGCTGCTTAGCTGTGACTCAGAGACAGACTGGTGCAGGCTCTTGGCCAGCATCATGGCGGTTAGGTGTTCGGAGAACGCCTTGATTTGTTCAGACTCGGGGGAGTCATGGGCAACAATCGGGCCACCCAGGACACCGCCGAGGGGGGGAATTTCGTTGATCATCGCGTTAGATCACCACGAGCTTCGCCCTGAGCGAGCCGGACTTTTTCAACAGCTGAAGCAGGTGCGCCATATCCTTGGGAGCGGTACCAGCGCGGTTGAATGCCTCAACCAGGTCGCTAAGAGTCGGTTCACCCTGAGCGACGACTGAAAGTTGGCCTTGGGTTTGCTCAATCTGGATCTCGGAGTTGGCCGTCACAATGGTATCGCCACCGGAGAACGACCGTGGCTGATACACATTGCTGGCTTCAGAGACGCTGATGGTCCAGCGGCCTTCAGAGATCGCCACAGGCCATAAAATCACGTTCTCGCTGATGGAGACCGTGCCGGTTCGGCTGTTGACGGTCACCTGGGCGCTGGGTCGACCCACCTCTACATCCAGGTTTTGTACTGCTGCTAGGAAGTCGACCCGGCTGCTGCCAGGTGCTGGCGATGCGACATCAACCAGGCCGGCATCAACTGCGGTGGCGGTGCCTGCGCCGAACGTTGAGTTGATCTCGTTCGCGATATTGGCGGCAGTCTCGTAGTTCGGTTCATTCAGCGTCAGGCGGATGCTGGCGCTGGTGGTGAAGGCGGTGTCTACATAGCGCTCGATGGTGGCGCCGCCAGGGATCCGGCCTACTGTCGTTGTGTTCACCTGAACAGTAGAGCCATCTAGGCCCTCAGCGGAAAGGCCATCAACCAGCACCTGGCCCTGGGCCACTGCATAGACGTTACCGTCCAGCCCAAGCAGTGGCGAGGCGATGAGCGAACCGCCCTTCAGACTCTTTGCGTTGCCAATTGAAGAGACGGTGACATCGATGGTTTGTCCGGTGCGCTTGAAGGGATCCAGCTCCGCAGAAACAACTACCACGGCAGCGTTCCGCGCCGAGATGTTGATGCCTTCAGGCAGTCTAAAGCCGTACTTTGTCAGTTGTGCCTCGATCGCCCTGTTAATGTAGGTGCTACGGTCACCGGTACCATCCAGGCCGATCACCAACCCATACCCAGACAGCTGGTTTTGCCGCACACCTTCTACCTCAACCAGGTCGATGACCCTTTGGGCAAAGGATGGGGCCGATGCCAGTAGAGCGCCGGCGAGTATTAGCATTCGAATCATATTGGAAACCCCAATTGTTAAAACGGCCACCAGGCGCCAGACAGGAACCGGCTTGCCCAGCCTTTATTGCTGCCTTCGTGGATCTCGCCTTCACCCAAATAAACGATCTGGGCATTGGCCAGCTTCGATGAGGGGACCGAGTTGGTGGCGGTATCGATGTCTGCTTCTCGGATGATGCCGGAGAGGCCAATAGTCTCGGTGCCGTTCTTTAGGGAGACCCGTTTCTTCCCGGCTACAGCAAGGTTGCCGTTAGGGTACACCTTCACCACGGTCACCGTCAGGTTGCCCTGAATTGAGTGGCTTTGGCTGTTCTCACCCCTGCCGACAAACTGATTCCCGGACTTAATGCCAAGGGCCATCTTGGTGGGCGCGGACCCAGTATCAATGGTGACGTCGTTGCTGAAGGTGTGGTTGCGAGTGGTAGAAGAACCGGCCGAGTCCCGGGCCCTGATGTCCTCTTGCACCTCGATTACGATCAGATCGCCAATACGATAGGAGCGCCCGGTGCCGACCAGGATGTTGGCGTTCTCACTGTAGATGGTGCCGACGTCTCGCTCAGCGATCATGTCAAAGTCTGTCACGAGCTCGTCCGGCGTCAGGTAGGCATCAGTGGCATCCTCTGCATCCGGGGTCGAACTGCATCCCGACAGAAAAAGGCCGGCCAGCAGCAATGCTGCCGGGCCGGTCAAAAGACTATAAATATTGCGCACGTTACTTCCCTTCTCGCTAGTCACTCTGGTGATGGTATCAAGCGGATGACAAACCTACGATATTAATTGGGTTTAGCCGAGTTGTTGATTGGCGTACTGCGCCATCTCATCGGCCGCCTTCATGACCTTAGTGTTCAGTTCAAAGTTTCGCTGAACCTCGATGAGCTTAACCAGGTTGGTTACGGTATCAACGTTAGAGGCTTCCAGAGCGCCTTGCATGATGTCACCAAAGCCGTCGGTACCGGCCATGCCGTAAACACCGCTACCGCTTGCTGCTGTTGACTGGTATAGGTTGCCGGCCAGTGGTTTTAGGCCTTGGGGGTTTTGAAAGCGTACCAGTTCGATCTCCCCGAGGATCTGGGGGAATGGGTCGCCGGGGATCATGGCCTTTACCGTCCCGTTAGGATCGATGAGGATGTCTTCCGCTTCATCCGGAACGGTAATGTCGGCTGCCAGTTGATAGCCCTGCAGGGTTACAATTTGCCCTTCCGCATTACGCTTCAGCTGGCCATCACGGGTGTAGTATTCCGCGCCATCATCTTTGACGATGGGGATGAAGCCATCACCGGAGATGGCAACATCAAGGCTGCCATTGGTAATTTGCAGTGAACCCTGAGAGTAATCCTTGGCTACGCCGGCGATCTTCACACCAGTACCGGAGTAAACCCCGGTCACTGAACCGCCTGCAGCAGCATCAGGTTCCCGGACCTGCTGATACATCAGGCTTTGAAAAACGGCCTGCTCGCCCTTAAAGCCGATGGAAGAGGCATTGGCTAAGTTGTTGGCGATCTCTTGCATGCGGTGTTGCTCGGCATGCATCCCTGTGGCCGCGACGTTAACGCCTGGAATTGCCATGGCTATTGCCCCCTTAAGATACCGATTGATTGCCTGTGCATACTGTCAGAGGCCTTCATGAGTTTGATGCTTTGCTCGTAGCTACGCTGGATGTGGACCAGCTCAGCAAGGCTGAGCATGCTGTCGACGTTACTGGACTCCAGCACGCCGGTACGGATCCCGTCCCCCTGGTAAATCCGAGGTGACTGGGTGTCATCAATGCTGATCAGCAGTCCCTCAGGGGACTTACCTAGCTTGAGGTGGTCAAGTTCCACCAGTTGCAGGTAGCCTTCCCGGAAGACTGCGCCGCTGGGTGATCGAGCAATAATCTGCCCCTCAGGGCTGATCGTGACCTTACTACCGGTCGGCACCGAGGCGGGGCCGCGTTCATCAAGCAGGAAATGGCCCTCAGAGGTCCGCAACATCCCCTGGTTGTCGAGCTGGATGCTCGCCGTGGTTACATAGCCGCGACTGCCGGACGGTGTTTGCACCTCCATGTAGGCGCCGTTTGCCGTGGTCACGTCAAGTTCGCGGTTTGTGGTGCGCAGCGTCCCCCTGCTCTTGTCCACACTTAGCGACTCGAGTTGAGTGAAGGCGGTATCGTTCAGCCCTGGGCCGTTGAGGTACAGGGCGTGGAAGTCAGCTTGGTCAGCCTTGAAGCCAGGCGTATTGGCGTTGGCCACGTTGTGCGAAAGCACCGCTTCCTGCTGGAAGTGCTGTTTCGCTGCTGACATGCCGACGTATAACGAGTTATCCATTCAGTAAAACCGGCGGGCAGGGCCCGCCCTCAGTTACAGATTGTTGAGCGTCTGTGAAACCTGCTTGCCCACGGACAGTACTTGGGCAGCAGATTGGTAGTTACGCTGATCGGTGATCAGGCCAACCATTTGCTCGGCGACGTCGACGTTCGACATCTCCAGGGTTTCAGACAGGATCATTGAGGATCCGCCGCTGACTTTGAAGATGGCTTCACCGGAATCGTTGGTTTGGCTGAAGTTTCCACGGTTAGTGGTAGACAGCTCATGCTGTGCAGCGAAGGTCGCCAGTGCTACTTGGCCAACTACACGCTTTTCACCATTGTCGAAGAATGCGGTCATCAGGCCATCGTTCTCGATCGTGAAGGTGGTGAATTCACCTGCCGCGTTACCATCGGAAGCTACATCGCGAACGGAGATGTCGTTAGCGTAAGCGGTACTGGCAGACATATCGAGGTCTACCGTGGTCACGCCGTATGCGCCCAGTGCAGTGCTCAGATCCAGCGGAAGGTGGCCGGCAGGGACTGTGGCTGCACCATTCACCAAGATGTCAGCCAGGGTGCCATCTGGATTAAACACCGCTTCATAGGTGTCGGCCGGGTTCACTGCGGTGCCTGCCAGGTCGAAGTTCATGGTCCAGGTTGTCTGGCCAACAACCGGAGTGTCAGGCTGCTCGTTACTGAACAGAGCTCCGAGTACGTGAGACTCACCACGGGAATCGTAGACGGTCAAAGAAGTGGTCAGAGTCGGCTGGCTAGGTACAGAGCCAAGGTTCACGGAAATGGTGCCATTGGCGGTTACCTGGGGCGCCATTGGGCTTTTATCCAGCTGCAGGGGTACGGTGTTGCCCGAGGTTTCTGGGTAGGGGTAGCCCTGTACCTGGTAGCCATTCTTGTCTACGAGGTAGCCTGCGAGATCCACATCGAACTGGCCATTGGGGGTGAATTCCACGGCGCCGGTCAGGGGGTTGGCAACTGCAAAGAAGCCTTGACCCACGATGGCCAAGTGAGTGGATTTGCCGGTGGTCTCATAGGCGCCATTGCCAAAGTCACGCTCAATGCTGGACAGCCGCGACCCCATACCTGGGGATGATTTACTTTCACCTGCGTAGACCGCTTCAAAGCTTGCGCGTTCACTCTTGAACCCGATGCTACCGGCGTTGGCAATATTGTTGGACCGGGTTGCCAGAGAAGCGCTGGCCGAGTTGATACCGGTTTTAGCAGCGTTCATGAAGTCAGACATGGAAACTCCATCTTTCAATAAATATAGGGGTTATCCCTCTCATTCAGACCATTCTACAACGAGAGGGTGGAAAACTATCGAATCTGGTAAACATCACCCATAAGGATTTGCGCACCGCCGGTGATCACCCCGCGGTTCTCTGGGTAGAAGGTCACGGACTCAATTTTGCCGACAGCAAACACTGGGACGATTTTTTGGTCTTCGCCGGCCAGGGCGGTGATCCTGTATTCACCGGGTAGAGCATTAATGCCAGTGCTGGTGATCCCATTCCAACTCCACGCATAGCTGCCATCGGTTTCCTCTGTAGCGGCAAAGGTGGCGACCAGCGTGTCGCTCATGTCCTTCACTTCGATGCTGACCGCTGCACCAAGCAGTTCGGAGCCTGGCTCAACAATGCCAGCGATCGACGCTGACTTCTCGTTCCAGTACACGTTGTTAACGTAGAAGTCGGCCTCGTGGCCAACGAAGGCAGAGGTATTCATGCTGGCCTGGTACATGGAGGTGACGTTGGCCATCTCAAGGTTCTGGTTCACCTTCTCCAGCTGTTCCACCTGGGACAGCGTCGCCAGCTGTTGGATCATCTGGGAGTTGTCCATTGGCTCTGTCGGATCCTGGTTCTGGATTTGAGCGAGAAACAGCGTCATGAACTGGTCATTGAGCTCAACGCTGTTGGCCAGCGCCGGGCCCGACATGGCAATAAAGCCGGCGGATAGTGCAGCCCCCAGGTAGTGTTTCGGGTTGATCATTATTTTGCCCCCATGGCTCTGATGGTCGCCTCGGCCAGGGACTTGCTGGCTTTGAGGACCTCTACGTTGGCTTCGAACGAACGCTGGGCGCTCATCATGTCTGCCATCTGCTCTACGGTGTTCACATTGCTTTTGTATACGTAGCCATTCGGATCGGCAAGGGGGTGATTGGGGGAATACACCGCGGTGGGCGGCGCCTTGGACTCAACTATCTCGGTTACGCGCACGCCTAACCCTGGGTCACTGGGGTTGACGCGGTGTGATTCAAACAGGGGCAGCTTGGCCCTGAAGGCCTCAGCTTCACTGCTCGAGACAGACTCAGCATTAGCCAGATTGCTGGCAATGGTGTTCAGTCGAGTCGACTGAGCACTCATGCCGGAAGCAGAGACGTCGATTGCATTAATAATGGACATTACTGGCCCTTGATCGCTTTTCGGAGGCCCTGAGAGCTGCCTTGAAGAAGTTCTAAGGCTAAATTGTAACCGGTAACGGCCTTAGCGTGCTCGGTTGTTTCGCGGTGTATGTCCACGGTATTGCCATCAGCGGATCCAGTGCTTGGCCGCTGGTATTCCACATTGAAACGACCGTGTGCTGTTGGATCCAGGTGCCCAGAATGCGTTGTTGTCATCCGCAGAGGGGCGCTCGCGTCGGCACGGCTCATTGCTGCCTCGAAGTCGATGGACTGGGCTTGATAGTGCGGTGTGTCCGCATTTGCGATGTTACCCGCGATGACGGACAGTTGCGCTTCCCTGGCTTCAAGGGCCACAGAATACGGCCCGAGAACGGTCTCGAACATTGATTACACCTCATTGATTTTTCAAACTATCCCATTGTACAATCCGTGCCCAGTAAGGGCGAGGATTTGCCTGATCTGCGTTGAATTGCAGTAGTACCGGAGGCGCCGGCTAGTTATGGAAGACAGCAATAAATTTAACACCTTTGGGCCTGGAGATTTCCAGGATGAAGAGCGGCCCGGTGTTTCTCGTGAAACATCTGCCATTACGGTGTCAGTTGATGAGCACCCCCTCGGCGGCGCTGAGACGCTCGCCGAGGAGCAAGATGTACCTGAAGTCGCTGTTGTGCCTTCTGAGGAGCAGTTACAGGCTAGCTACGAGGCTGGCTTGGCAGAAGGGTACGAGAGGGGGCGTCAGGAGGCTGAAGAATCCGCTGAGCGTCGGGCATCCCAGGTGCGAGAAGAGGCGGCCAACCTTGTAAAATCGCTGGAGCTAAGTCGCATAATTATCCCCCCTCAAACGGATCATGTGTTGATCGACTTTGTTCAGGACCTTTGCCGTCACTTTTATCGCGACCAGGTGCTGGTTAAGCCTGAAGTTCTGGCTGGCCTCGTGGAGCAAGGGATGCAAACTGTTCGATCTTCTCATCCCGTATCCATACGGGTTTCGGCGAACGAAACAGAGCAATCTGTCAGTTTGCTGCGTGATGCCATAGGCGACCGTGGAGAAGTGGTGAGCGACGCGGGGTTAGATGTCGGTGATTTTGTTCTCTTTACCGATGAGGGATCCGTGCACGCGAAACTCAGCGAGCGCCTGGCATCACTATTTCAGGACTGAGGCCCTATCCTACTATGCGTAATTATCTGCTGATGATTCTGTTGCTGCTGCCGGCAGCAAGTTTTGGTGCTGAAATACCCTTGCTGACCTCGGTGAACACAGAGACGGGTACGGAGTTGACAACCAACTACCGCGTACTACTTCTGATGACCGTTTTGGGCTTCCTGCCAGCGTTGGTAGTTGCCTTGTCGCCGTTCACCAGGATCTATATCGTGCTCAGTCTGCTTAGGTTGGCTTTGGGTACCCAACAAACACCAGGCAACCGGGTGTTGGTAGGCGTGGCCTTGTTAATGTCAGGCTTTATTATGCAACCAGTGCTCAAGGACATGAATGAGAATGCACTGCAGCCCTACATCCAGGGGCAGATTACCGATCAGGAGGCCCTGGATGGTATTCAGGCTCCATTGCGGAAGTTCCTGATGGACCAGACTCGCAAGCAGGACGTAGACGACTTCTTGGCCATTACAGGGACCGTGGTGAGTGACCAGGATGAAATACCCTTCCTGCACCTGGCCGCGGCTTTCATCGTCTCTGAGCTTCAGAGTGCCTTCCAGATCGGCCTGGTTCTCTTCGTGCCGTTTTTGATCATTGACCTTGTGGTGGCTTCGACCTTGATGTCGATGGGGATGATGATGGTTTCGCCAATGATCTTCTCGATACCGTTCAAGATTGCCCTTTTCACCCTGGTCAGTGGTTGGTCATTGCTGGTTCAGGGACTCTCCCAGAGCTACTACTTCTAGCGAGGTCGGCCGTGGATAAACAGTTTGTCCTCCAGATCATGCAAGATTCGATACTGCTGGCAGCTAAGATCGGTGGTCCCCTGATTGGCACCAGTCTATTACTGGGCGTGGTTGTGGCCCTGTTCATGGCGGCCACCAAGGTCAACGAAGCCAGCCTAAGCTTCGTTCCGAAGCTGGTCGGTATCGCTGTGGTGGCGCTGCTGATGGGGTCGTGGATGCTGGACGCAATGATGGCTTTCACCATACAGTTGTTTGCCAGCATTCCTAAGTTTGTCGGTGTGTAATGGAACCGCTCCTTGGTCTGCTCCTTGCCCTTGTAACTGATGAGCAGTTAGCGGCATTCAGCTTTGCGGTGATCCGTATCGGTTCGTTTCTGCTGACTGCGCCATTGCTGAGCATGTCCGTGGTCTCCCCGCTTACCCGGGGTGTCGCTTCTTTGGCCTTTGCACTGGTGGTGCACCCTACCCTATCTGTTCCAGCTGAACTTGGCATGGTGAACGGGGTAGCCTCTCTGATGGTGGTTGCGGCAGTTCACGAAGTGATCACCGGGCTTCTGATGGGCTTTGTCTTCTACGTAACCATGGAGATCCTAAGGATCGCGGGCTTGATGATGTCTTACGCTACACAGCTGGGCATGTCGCAGATGGTGGATCCCGCGACTCAGAGCCAGTCGGCCGTACTGGATAACTTCCTCTACTATGTTGGCCGGCTTTACTTCCTCGCGGCCTTTGGGGTTAGTTTTATGCTTGGCGCGGTGTTCAAGAGCTTTGAGACCATACCGATTGGCCACGCTATTTTTGCGGATCTATCACCGCTGACCGTCGCTTTGTGGACCAACTCAATGTGGGCTCACGCCATGATGATGGCGATACCGTCCTTTGGTGTGGCTCTGACGTTGCAGGGGGCGATGGCGGTGATCACCCGTTCGGCGCCGACCCTAAACATCTTCAGCATTGGCTTCCCGATAGTTATTGCCGTTGGTATCTACATGTTCGGGCAGTTTGCTCCGGTGATCCTGCGTAACTTTGAGGCGGCCGTTCCCTCAATGCTTGGGATCCTTGCGGGGGTGCTTTGATGGCAGGAGACTCAACCCAAGACAAAACGCATAAGCCAACGCCAAAGAAGCTGGCAGACGCCAAGAAAAACGGCGAGGTGCCGCGAAGCGATGAGTTATCGAAGACTATCTCTTTGCTGGCTGGGTTTACGCTTCTCTGGATTGGCTTTGCGGGGATACTGCGTGGGATCATCTACATGCTTACCGAAGCGTTGTCGTATCACCCAGGCAAGGAGCTTACACCTGAAACCCTTCTCGGCCTGGTAGGCGAATTCCTCTATGCAGCATTTAGCCCCCTGTTCCCTATCGCCATAGCGTTGGCCGTCATCATGTATCTGTCTGAAACCCTGATGGGCGGGCAGATCTTTAGGCTTAAGAATGCTGCCCCGAAACTGTCCAACCTGGATATCGTTAAGGGCTTCGGTGAGATGGTGTCAGCATCAAACGCGATGACCTTGCTTAAGAGTATTCTCAAGCTGTGCCTGGTGCTCTCGGTGCTGTCGGTCGCCTTCGGGGATACGGTAGATCATTTCGTTGGCTTAATGGGCTTGCCCTACCACATCGCTCTGGGGGAGCTGGGACGCACTGTTATCGTCCTGCTACTCGCTTACTCGGCGTCATTGATCGTGATTACAGCAATCGACGTCGGCTTCCAGCAAAAGCAGTTTATGAAGCAGATGATGATGACCACTCAGGACATTCGCGAAGAGTTTAAGCAAATGGAAGGCGACCCCATGATCAAGGGGCGTATCCGGGAAACAGCAAACCGGAACGCACAGTCGAGTTCATTGGAGGCCGTACCTGCAGCTGACGCCGTGCTGGTTAACCCAGAGCACTATGCGGTGGCCATTCGCTATGACAAGAGCAAAGACCCCGTGCCACGAGTACTAAGCATTGGTGGTGATCACCTGGCCTTCAGGATCCGCCAAATTGCGACCGCGCATGAGATCCCCGTGTTGCCGGTACCGCCTCTTGCAAGGGCGATCTACTTCAATTGCCAGCCTGGCGGGTTCATCCCCAAAGACCTTTTTGAGCCTGTTGCAACGGTTCTGAGCTACCTGAACCATCTTGACGACCCACTGAGTTTTAAAATCGATGAGTCGTTCCTGGGGGACCTGAACGTGCCAAGGGAGTTGTCAGATCCTGAGTAGCGCCGAGTAACCGTTTAACACATCATCTTCACAGATCCTCTGGCGAGTTTTCCTACCCTAATCATTCAAAAAGGTGAAGGGGTGAGAAGGGGTTTTCTGGTTCGATCCGCCAAAAATCGTATCAAAACTACAGTTTCATATACTGGCGATTATTCGATCGCTGTAACAATGGCTTGCGTACATCCCGTGAACCCGGTCTGGTGTAAAGTCCGGCCAGCCAGCTCCTCTCAAGCTTTGACACTATCCCTAGGCTTTGACCTTCACACAGGGGCCCCTGAGAGGCTCCCTGCTGCACTTTGTGCACTCAGTGCACTCAGTGTGTCTGGTTACTACTAAACCCGCTCTGTGGGCCCTCTGGTGCAGACATACACGCCGAAAAACACTGGAGTGATGGCAGCACGACACGGCGCGCCCGTTTCTCTGAGGCGGCCATCGTTTGTTGTAGGCGGATCAGGCGAAACCCGTGGGCGAGGTTATCAACCCCCTGTTTGTTGGCCCGTTGGGCCACTGTAGCTTCACCATAGCGGTCAAAAGGTTCTTCTGTTGTAGGCGGATCAGCATCCAGCGAAATACTGGCCGACTGGGCCGACACAACCCCTTGTCACGTGGCTACTGCGTTGGCTGAATCATAGATGACTTGTTGTAGGCGGATCGGTATGCCGCCTCGCACAAGATGGTTCAATGCTCACCGCCCGGTATGGTTACCAATGAGGTGTGCCCTCCCTGTTTGTTGTAGGCGGATCGAAATGCCGGCCGAATGCTACAGCAGCAATTTGATGTAGGCGGATCGCGCAGATGAGTGTATCGGCACGGTGGGTTGTTCCTGGGGCGAAATGGCAGAGTCGTCTCCCGTGGACACAGGGAGGTGTCATTGAGCTTAACCTGATGTAGGCGGATCGATTTGGCAGATCATAGTGAGTTGCCTCACTGCATATACTGCCATGTGTGCTCTGGGCTGTGCTCTGTCGCGATGTGGAGGGCCGTACCGGGTTGCATAGTGTAGCGATCGGTATTTGATCGCCAATGCGATCTTCGATCGAATGGATCGACAGCTTTGTTGTAGGCGGATCGGTTTGGGCCCGGGCGGTACCGCTGTCTAGACCCAGAGTCGGAGTGCACGCTGGATGCTCCAGTATGCAGGTCCTGTAAGGTAACGGTAAGGCGGGGCAAGGTGAAGTTAGAAGACCAGAAGCGCTTACGGATAATGACAATTGGGTTGGATCAGTTGTTGGCGGATCGCTAATCTGATGAACATATCTGGATTTGCGCTTGTATCTGTTGAGGGCTGATTGGTATTATGAAGTTGTCTTATCGCTATTGTGATGAGGCTTGAAAATTATCCACAACCCCCTCCCTGTGAATAAGCACTAGCATAAGCTGTTAATAAGCTGTATACACCCTGTTGGCAACACCAAAATATTTGATGTTGACCGATCGAGTTTTGTTGAAGGCTAATTACCGCCCTGTTGAAGCAATTAAGTTCATTAAGAATGGCTCATCGAAATAACACCTGTATTCCATTGGCCGGCTTTATTAAAATACCCCATTGAGACAGCCATCTAGTTCGATCTGAAATGATCGCTCTGTTCAAAAAATAATCCCACAACACTCGAACAGAAAAACTTCATGTACAAAGAGACCTTATAAGATCTAGCACCGGCACAAGCGCCGTTCGATCAGCCAACAGAAATCCTTCAAAACTCCAAAAAAAACAATTGACAGTTTTTGGGGTCACTCTTACGATGACCAAGTTGATTTTGAAGTGGTGATGTATGGATAGCTTGTGCTTAAGTGGGTCCGAGGGATTGACCCAGGCTGATGGCAACCTGATCTTGGTTGACGACATCGAGTCGATGAGAGCGGTTTTGGAGCAGTGCAGCGCTCCCAAAAATCCAATCTTGTCCCAAAGCCACCAAGACATAATCAAGGTGGTTTGTTGGTCTTTGAGGCCTACGGAAGGTCGGCAGTTCATCACTGTCAAACAGATCCAGCAAGCCATCGGTCTTGAGCGTGATGTTGTCAATCAACGGATCAGCCGGATCCGGAGCAAGGGTGTGTTGAAGAAGGTTGAGTTTACTCTTCCCGAAGGAACACCGGCTCTGCCAAAGACTCAGTGCATGCGCATGGCTACTCTGATCGAGCTTGCCTCCATTGCTCAGGCATCCGAAAAGCGGAACCAGCGAGCGGCTAGTGCTAAGAACCGTTCTGGTACTGGCCGAGCAGCTAAGAAGGCTTTTTTGGCAACCCAGGGGCTTCCAGCAGAGATGGCTGTGGATGTCCCAGAATCCCCCAGGGGCCTGATCCCGAAGAACACCCCTCCCTTCGAGCAGATTGTTCCTCCTAAGGGCTCTGCAAAGAAGAAGCATGTTGCCAATGTATCTAGGGGTCATGACAAGTTCATGGTCTCCTGTGCCACTACTGATGACCACGTGATGGAACTAGAGGACCTGCAGGTGCTCTATTTGCTGATCGCGATGACCATTAATCAGTGGTCCAACTGCATCGAGTTCCTTAAGCAAAAGCAGATTAAGCCTTTTAATCGGGCATATATCGAGGTCAACCAGATGTGCAAGATCCTGAATAAGTCAGGGTCGTTTTGGTACAAGAACCTAGCAAAGAGTGTTCTCAGGATTAAATCAACGGTGTTCGACCTTCACCAATTGGAGGCGATGTACATCGATGATGAGGGGAATGACATCTACAGCAGCAAGGAATTCCGTTTCTTTCAGAACTGCACCTCGTATTCTAAGGATCGGGCCCGGGTTGTCGAAACCGATGAGGGTGAAGAAGTCGAGGTTTTGCCAAAGTCATTCATGATCGAGTGGAACGAAGAGCTCTACAAGAACATGCTGACAGACAAACACTTGTTCGTGCTGCCTATCTCCGTCCTTAGTGCACATCCAGATATTTTCTGGCTGTACGTTCACCTGCGTAACCGCTTCAGTAAGAAGTCAGAACGGGTCGTCATTGACATCCAGGAGCTGCATGACCGAATGAGCCCTGGCCAGACTGCTACCAACTTCAAGCGGACGCTGGCCACCGCACTGGAACAGTGGCGAAAGCGACCTGGTGTCACCACATCAACCAGTGAGGCATGTGAAATGGACATTGCTGGTCAGATGCAGGAGTTGACTGTAACAGCCATCGACTTGGAAGGCTTCCAGGTTGAGTTGTACACCGACGGCAAGCCAGATCGGATTGTCCGTCTGGAGGCTACCTGTAATCACCACAAGATGCTCAAATCACTGCATATAGACAGCGGTACGGATGGCATGGCGCCTGGTAAAGACATCAAGGCAGCACCTCAGGTTCCTAACCCGCTGACTGCACTTGAACCGGTAATGCGCTTTGCTCGCGAGCGTGGTGAGGAGTGGCCTAAAGAATTCCTCATTCGGATTGCTCAGAAGAAACTCCAAGATAGCGTTAGTTTCAGGCAAAGTAAGTACCTGCTCACCTGCACTATCAACGATACTCAGAACCAGTACGTTTTGACTAGGTACAGCAGGTTTGAAGACTTAATGTTGGTTGCCGGCGCACTGGAGTTGGATATCGCTGATGAAGCCTCGCTATTTTCGATGCTGGACAAGAAGCGTGCGCAGCTATCGCTAATTCAGTGCGAGGGGGAGAAAGGTGTAAAGGGTCTCTCGCTGGATTCCTTCTCAGACCTCCAGGAGCGTCTGTACAGGCAGCACGCAACCGTTGTAGAGACCACTGAGCTGGTAGAGTTCCTGATTCAGAGATCGACTCTGAGACGCTCTGTTATCGATGCTTGGTCCAGCCGTTCAGAGGACGCCAGGGTTAAGATGACCATGGCCGTTGTTAAAGCGCTGGGTGGAGCTTCATTCGTACAGGAGCGGAGTGCAGAACAGCAAGCGTTATTCTGACTCCGAATCGCTGCCAAACTCCTTGTCGTACAAGTCTAGCAGCCGCCTGATCTCAGCTGCGCTTAGGCCTTCTGAGATCAGGAACTCCATGAACTCATCCCTGCTAAATTCAGCTCCACCAGGGGTGACCCCGCGGTATAGATCGCCAGAAGTAAGTCCTGTGGCTGAGCGTTCATCTTGCAGAGTAAAGCTAACTGCTCCCTCGTCCACAAGAGCACGCAGGCCATCTGAAGTGCCCTCTCCGTACTGATTGCCAGCGCGATTAATGCCCTGGTCGATGGAAGATTGCGATAGGGTAACCTTCTCATACACCCGCTCACCCGGAGGCACTGAGTCACTCAGTAAGCCTTCATTAACGACCCACATCCTCCACTCATCCGGATTACGTTGTTTAAAGCTAGTCTCAAAGTCAGAACACTTGGCAGTGATGGACTGCCCTACCCTACTCCAGAGCTTTAATGCCTTCTCAACATGGATGTTTCTGCCACCGGTTTTGGAATAGACAACTGAATTGGAGATAACCTCCCAGGCTTCACTGTCTAGGGACTTTAAATGAGTGTTGATGTCATCAATATTCTGCTGCGATTTAACAATAGAAAGGTCTGAAGCATCACTCGAAACCTCACGGGTTTCAATGTCACTGAGCGTCTTAGAAATTTCAATCTTTGCTTGCTCGAGTTCATCAATTTGATCGGCCATCCGCCATATTTTTTCTGTCACATCGCTTTGATTAGAAGACAGCTGGCTTTTGATGGCGTTGAGCAACCCATTGTCGATCCCACTGTATTCGCCATTGAGGCGACTGTGCTCTGCACTGATTTCTTCTATGGCAGTTGAGTAATCAACATAGGTCTGTGCCGCCTTTCTGTAATTAAGCCCAGACGTACCCGGCCCCTTGTACCTGCCCGCGTAATAGGAGTAAGAGCCCAGCCCGCCAGAGTCAGAGGTTAAATATGGCCCACAGAAATTTCTCATGGCTTGCTCAAATAATTCCATTGAGCAGAAGCCATTGTAATTATTGTTGAAACAGCTCGGATCATTTGCCTTCATTGAGATCGGGTATTCTAAACCAAAGAGTTCATACCGATAGGTCCGTTCGGTATGAGATTCCAGGGCATTTGCCGAGGCAATAAAAGGCATGATCAAAAAGAGAATTTTCAGTTTCATCTGCACTCTGGCTATCGTAAGCAGTATATGAACAGTTTACTCCAGGCGGCCCTGGTGGTTCTGATCTTGGGTATTGGGGCGTCCGCCTACGCGCTTCATCAGCCATTGCAGGCATCCAGGACGGTGCTGAGTAATGGAGAGCGAACTATTGTCGTTCAGGGCATGTATCACTATGGCCGGTCGTCCTTCTACCGTGCAGTAGAGAAAGACCTGGTGGCATTAAAGGACGCGGGGTTAATTTGGGTCTTTGAGGGTGTGATTGTTGGAAGCACATCTGAGCGCCCTACCCTGCCCCAGGCAACTGCAGTTTCATTTGGCCCACACCACGCTCATCAGCCAGACTGGCACAATCTCATAAACCCGAGTGAAGACATAAATCTCGACATGTTGATCAGTTCGGCTGGAGGCTCATCCGGGCGTGATGAGCGACCTGCTTGTGCAAATTACATATCCAACCTGCCAATTTTTAGAGCTTGCTATCGCTTCTCAAATAACTTTTTCTTAGTGGTAGCACCAAACAAGAAAAAAACCGAAGCCTCCAGAAGTACACGCATATCATCAAAAATCTCAGACCTACAGCAAAGTGCAGTGGTTCACGTCGGAGAATCGCACGTCGGTCAAATTATCAGTGATCTGAGTTCTGAAAATGGGTTTGGCGTGGTTGAGGTGTCTCGGCGCTCGGTAATCTGAAGTCGGACAAATATAACCAAGTATTTGCGCCTTATTTTAACTGTCGCCATCTGACGCTGCTCTGTGGCCTTGGGTATCCGCTCTTGTGCATCCATAGGGCGCCGCCGTGAAATCGGGCTATGGATAGGCGCCTTCCTTCATCATCCCTGGCCGTTGCCCGCCTCGGCTCAACATCCTGACATTTCATCCTCCCCTCCCCTACTCTATCTTCAACTCAGTAAGACTCCTATTTAGAAGCAGAGAAAGTTGTTCCAGGTGAATGGTATCGGTAGGCCAACGCTACCGGCCTGGTATTCCCAGCTACTGTATCGATTCGATACAGCCAGCTGGCGTGTGACCGGGTACCAGATTGTATAGCGGTGTGTTGGAGCCTGGGGGCTGGATCTACTCATCATTTGTTGTTCGGAAGTGTATCGACTCGATACAGCCCTGAGTATCAAGCCGAGTCGCCGGTCGAATAAGACAGGAGCCTAGCGGTCCGTGTAATGGTTCGATACATCTTTACTGTATGAGTCGGCTATCTGGTCGTAATGGCCAGCCAATTATCTACATGCTGGTGTTGGTGAAGCCGACACATGCGGGACGCTGTATCGACTCGATACAACAGGCTGGCAACGGCATTGGTTTGACTCAACGACGCTTGGTCGGAGTGTCCATTGTATCTACTCGATACGGCCAGGTTGTAATGGAGCCAGTGTATCGGATCGATACGCTAGGCAATTACATATCGGTGCAATTGAACGTCATGGCCTAGCGGGGTACCGGCACGACACAGTAAGTGTGGCGGTGATGGCATGGTCTCATGTAGGTATCGTGTTGGCCGTGCTGTCTAGTTCGGAGCGGCTTGGGGGAGGGCGGTAGTTTCGGCTTAAGCCGGCCCGGTGTGTCGGGTCGATACAGCCAGTAGATAGGGGGCGGCGCATCGGTACGATGCATCCGAGAGTGGGCATGTGTAGCGAACAGATAGAGCTAAGGGCGCTAGGCCGATGTATCGGTTTGATACAGCAAGGGGGGATGGATGTCGGGCTCGACTCGCTCGCCT
>NZ_FQXG01000003.1:127366-177448 GCF_900129905.1 Ferrimonas marina
GAGCGGGGCAGGTGTATCGGTTCGATACAGGTTGGGGCAGGGCAGCAGTATCGGTTCGATACAGGGTGAGGAGTTGGGCTAGTGTGTCGGTTCGTTACGGGCTGAGGAGTAGGGCTAGTGTATCGGTTCGATACAGGCTGAGGAGTGGGGCTGGTGTATCGATCCGATACGAGCGATGAGAAGGGCCTGGCTATATCAGTAAGGCACAGTGGTCCTCTTTATCGATTCGATACTTCTGGCCTTCGGGGCTGGAGCCGAAAAGAACGGCTCGGCGTAGTTAGTAGGACGGTGTATCGAATCGATACAGCCATCGTGTGTTTGGGCCTGGCCCTGCAACAAGCCAGCATTACATCGAAACGTGTGAAGCCCTGTAGGTGAATGGCAATGAGCGCAGGGAATTCGTAGCTTGTGAGGGTCGATAAATCTTAGAGCTTGAAATCTTCTGCGTTGCTTTTGAGAAGAGTCTTATTTGATTTGCTACGGGCTGGGGCGGGCAAGAAAATAGTGGTGATTAGGAGTGGGGGTGGGGGAGTGGTACCCCGACCGGATCTGGATATTAGGAAGGCATAGTTGCAACTAATGTGAGAAAGATCAGCATCTTCGCTTGATGACTCTCGGAGACACTGGTATCTTGCTCATCAGAATCACGTAATGATAAGGGATTTTGATGAAGAACTTGCTTACCAGCTTACTGGGTATTGAAGAAAAGACGGGTGATTTCCAAGAATGTACTTATGACAAGACTCGTTGGGAAGGTGACCCGATATTTGAGATTGGTGGGAAGTTTTGCATAAAAGACAACCTTGTCAGGCTTACCCTGAAGGAAGTCAGTGCATTAATCTCAGTGTCAGAAGTTGATATCAAAAATGCACTTAAAGCTGGTGATATTGATGCTAGTTCCAAGCAAGCCGGCGCGCGAACGGACCGTTTGTTTAACTCTTGGCAAATTTGGCAGGCGCGACAACACTTTTCTGCGTACCCCAAATTGGATCGGGTGGCTGGTGAAGTTGGCCGAGTGATGGCCGTCCTTGGACCCAAGGGCGGGGCGGGGAAAACTACACTCACAACAACTTCCGGTGTTTACGCAGCAAAAATGGGTTTCAAGGTCGTGCTTGTGGACTTCGATCCTCAGGGATCCACAACTGAGCAAACATTTGGTGAAGGCGAAGAACTGCTGTACGACATAGTCCAAAGTGGAAAAGAAAACATTGGGACGCTTCTATGGCCTGAACAGGAAGGCGAGAAGAAGATGTCTGATAAAGAGTATTCTGACTTCCTAGATAGCGAGTTAGAGCAATACTTCCTAAGACTAACCTCCTGGCCGAATCTTCGAGTAATCGCAGCATCAAGAGGAATGGAGTCCTTAATGGTTCCTCGTCCCGGTTACCCTGTTGTCTACTCGACAGACCTAATCCGCCGAATCAACATGATCGCCAGAAAGCTGAAGGATGACCTGGGCTACGATTATATCGTGATGGATACTCCACCATCTTTTACAAACATCCCAGGCCTCTCAGTGATGTCAGCTGACACCATTACTATTGCAGCAAACCCTGACGGCTGGAACTTCTCATCGATCGCAGAGTTTTGCCTGATCAATCGCCAGCAGGTTGAGGCATTCATGAAACAAAATGTCTTGGAAGAGGGGGCTGACGTGATTAGCACGAAACTGGTAATCACGAATTTTGATAGTGGTCACAACGACAAGACGGTAGTAGGCGACATGGAAAAGCTCTTTAAGAAGAATGAGTACCATAAGCCTTACATGCTGCGTTCACAGTGTGTGAAGGCTGCGCATGAAAATCGGCTAAACATCTTTGAGCTTCCAGTTAAGCATAGTGAGGTGTTTGGAACTAAGGCATCTGTTTCTCGCGCCATTGAGAATTGTGAAGATCTTTTCATGGGCATTTTTAAAGAGGGAATTGAGGAGCTTTGGCCATCATTTAGCAGATTAGGTCATGACGGTAAGAAAACAGGCAAAAACGGTAAGTATCCGGGTTAATGGGGGGTGTTATGAGTGAACAAGGACAAAACAGCAGAAGCAAAGATTTTGAAGGCCGTAACGCCCGGAGGCCGGCCCGCCGTGGCAGTGGAGGCGGTGGGGTAACTGTCTTAGCAGGGCAAGCCCAACAGGAAAACCTCGACAAAATACAAAACCTCCAACAGCAAGTCGATGAGTTGCAGAGGGAGAATGAAAGGCACGCTAAGCCTATCAAAGTGCGATTGAAAGATGGGGTAGAGTTTGAGTATTTTGAGGGCGTTGTTACTGACGTGCCGCTTGAACTCATCTCGAAGGTTGTTACTCCTGATTGCCCAAACCGGTCGGAGGCATACTGGGTTAAGGCTAGAGCAGATGAGCACAGTACGTTTAACATTAACAAACGTTCAATGGAGCAAAGTAATCGTAATGACAAGCCCATTGATCTAAACGTAACGGATCCTGATGAAAACGGGATTAGTGAGCTACAGTTGATTGCCGGTGAAAACCGATTTGAGATTGCCAAAGACCTAAATTGGAAACATATTCGGGCCTTGATTGAGCGGGTAAATAACGCAAAAGAGTTCCGAAAGAAGCGAGAGGTCGAGAACAGTCAAGAAGGATTGTCCGAATGGGACCGCGGGGTTCAGCAAAGGGCGATGATTGATAACGACTACAATGGCGTGATTGCTGATTACTTGAAGGATCATAAGACCGGTGATGCGGACATCCGGACCTACATGCCGCTTGTTCAAGATCACAAAGGACTGTTCGAGCAGGATCTGCCTGGTCTTCAAACCGTCAAGCGGTACCGCTTTCGCGGGCTCGTCAAAAAAATTGAGGATGTGGGTGGTCCAGAGGCGCTGAGTTCCTTCATCAGCGAGGTTTGTAAACTCAAACCCGGCCTTGACCCTCATGATTCTGGCGATGCTATGAAGATTCTTGAGACAGCTGTGAAGGGCCAGGCTGGTATCGAGAAGCTGAAGGGCTCAGGTGTAGAGACGCCCAAGTCACCTGGTGCTCCAAAGCGAAAGAAACTGAAGGGCAAGGAAGTTTGGACTTCGGAGAGTTTGCATACCGGTGATGAGCCCATCCGCATGCTCGAGCAATCCGATGAGTCTGTAATCTTGCACATCCCGGAGGGGAACGGTGCCTTGGCTTCGAAGATCAAAGCATTCCTCAACGCCGCACAGTCGGATGACGTTGAGTAAGAAAGGAAAATAGCAAAAGGCGCCCATGAGGCGCCTTTTTTGTATATAAGTCCGCAGGGTGTTACGTAAGTATTATTATATATATTTGCGGCCCATGGCGGTATTAGAAGGCGCCCAGTGTTGCTTGAAGTTGTTATTATCGCCACTTACTATGAGTTCAAACTGATAAGCCAAACCATGGTCGTGGGTTCGCCATAGCCATATCTGAGTTGGCAAGACAACGTTCTCAGGTGGTATGCAATGTTCGAGATTCAAAACGACGAAACAGTACACGACTCCAGGATTAAGGTCGTTGGCGTTGGCGGTGCGGGTAACAACGCGCTCGGCCATATGGTGGCAGAGAAAATCCATGGTGTGACCTTCAGTGCTATCAACACAGACAACCAGGTGCTTACCAAATGCCAGGTGGACAATCGTGTGCTGATTGGCCAGCAGACTACCCGTGGCCGCGGGGCAGGGTGCAACCCGGATGTGGGTAAGATCGCCGCTGAAGAGAACCGCGATGAGATCGAGCGTCAACTAGAGGGCGCGTCGATGGTCTTCATTGCGGCTGGCATGGGTGGTGGTACCGGTACAGGCGCTGCTCCGGTTGTGGCCAAGCTGGCTCGTGAAAAGAACATTCTGACTGTGGCTGTTGTTACCAAACCGTTCAGCTTTGAAGGCGATGAAAAGCGCCAGTTGGCTGAAGAAGGCCTGCGTAAGCTGGGCGAGGTGGTCGACTCTCTTATCGTGCTGCCTAACGACAAGATCATGAAAGTGATGGATAAGAAGTGCACCCTGGTGGACGCATTCAAAGAGGCTAACAGCGTTCTTTGTGGTGCGGTCACCGGCATTTCCGACCTGGTTACCCGGACCGGTTTCATGAACGTCGACTTTTCCGACGTAAAAACCGTCATGACCAAGTATGGGATGAGCATGATGGGGACCGGATACGCAAGCGGCGAGGATCGGGCCCGACTCGCGTGCCAGGCAGCAATTAGCAGCCCTCTGCTGGAAGACGTTGATCTCAGCGGGGCGAAGGGGGTTCTGGTCAATATCACATGTCGTGACTTGGGGCTGATGGAGTTCGATGAGATCGGCCAGATGATCCGAGAGAAGGCTGACAGGAATGCTACTATCAAAATTGGCTCTGTTGTTAGTGACGACCTCGAAGATGAAGACGGGCTGAAGGTAACCGTGGTGGCAACCGGGCTCGAATCTCCGTATCGCAAGTCGTTGACGATGGAAGAGCATCCGGATGTATCGCTGGAGAGCAGAGGGGCCATGACAGCAACACGTCAGGGCCAGGGCGTTGAAAAGCCCTCTGTGATGCCTGATATACCAGGCCCGTCATTCCTGAAGAGTCAGCGCCCGTAGAGGTGCAGAGAATCCAGCAAGATGGGGCCCAGAGGGCCCCAGATTTAAAAGAACAATAATAACGGTAGTTAGGATGAATCCGACAGACATTGAATCGCACCTGAGCGCTGATCAGGTGCGTATTATTTATAGCGATTTGCAAAACATCATCACCTCCGGCCAGAACCGGGTGAAGGTGCTAGAAGGCATTTTTACGCAGATCGACGGTTCTTTCTCGGATGCGGTGGATGCGGCTGATGCAAACAATCAGCGCACAGAGACCCTGGCAGACATTGATCGAGAAAAGCAGGCAATCCGGGCGGCTCAGCGAGCGCTAGGCCGTATCGATGAGTTGGGGGAGCTGGGCTATTGTTCGGAGTGCGATGTCGACATCCCGTTTAAGCGGCTTAAGATCGCGCCCACGACCACGCTTTGTGTCGACTGTAAGCAGGCACAAGAGAAGTTCCAGCGAATACATCGACACGCATAGGAAAGGGGCCCATGGGGCCCCTTTTTTTCGGCTATAGCACCTTGGCTAGGAAGTCCCTCAGGTTTCGATAGCCTGAGAACACCTGGCCCTCTGAGGTGAATACTGTTGGCGTCCCATACCTGGGTACACCAAACACCTGGCCTAGCCATTGGTGTTGATGGATAGGGTTGGGATGACGTTGTTGCCTGACGTCCTCAGGAAGGCTCTCACAGGCATGGTTCAACCGGGTGTTACGGTACAGGGCATTCAGGCCAGCTGTTTGATCTGGTGCACACCAGGCGCTGAGCATTTGCTGATTTTCGTCTGCATGTCCGCTGCGGGGGTAGAACAGCATTTTGACAGTTACACCCGCAGCCGTGATCTTGTCCAAGTCAGCGTGGAGCCTCCTGCAGTAGCCGCAAGTGTGGCTATGGAAAACGGCAACCTGAGCTTTCTCCTCACCGACTGCTGGGTAGGTGACAACCCAGCTGTCATCCAGCTTGGAGAAGAGGGACTGTACTTGGACTTCAGTCTCGGATTTGGAAAGAACACTGCCATCGGGTGCGAACCCAATCTTGGGGATAGCAGTGAGGTTTTCCTTTGGAGCTGGTTTCAGCTTTTCCACGGCTGATTTGGGGTCGATCTGGGGAGCCGTTCGAATGGAGGCAATCTGCTCAGCAACTCGTTGGTTCGGCGCCTGGTTTGCTGGAATCTGATTAATGCCTGCTTCGCGTATCGGCAGTTTCACGGCTTCGCCTGGGGAGCGGTACTTTGCCATGGCATTAAACCTTGCCATTTCACCTAGCGCTGGGGCCGATAGGTTTCGCCCAGTGGAAAGAGCTTGGGCATGGCCCCAGATCCCGATGGTGTTGCTTTGGTCGAGGTAGACAACCCCTTTGTCAGTTGCCACCTCCGTCAGCCCAAAGGGGGTATTGCGAACACCAATGATGACCACTGGGTAAGCCTCTAGGGCTTCTTTGATTTCTACCGGTGCTGGTTCAAGCACTGCAGAGAGCGGTTCAGGATCACTCGATTTCGTACCGAAGTGTCCAGCTGCCACGCCGGCTGCAAAGCACGACAGCCAAATAAGATCTTTCTTTGTCATAATTGTCCTGTAACGAAGCGGGAACTGCGGCCACCTGACGGGATGCCAGGAGACTGCTTCATCCAATAATTATATTGCCTGGGCTGGGTAGGTTTGATGTTTTATCAGCTAGTGGAGTTGCCTTCGTTGTTCGCGGATAGCCTGACTGATTTGCAGGACGGCGCCGTGGAGTTGACGTGGGAGGGTTTGATCGAGCGTTTTTCATCAAGTGTGCCTCTGAAGGAAAAGAAAGCCGGCTCTGTGTTTCTCCCCATCGCCTTGGTCGATGTTCTGGTCCCGCAGGATAGGCCCTCAGGCGATGGGGTGACCTACCGGCACGAGGGCAATGTGTCGGCGATGACGATGTTGGTATTGGATCTCGATGAGCCTGGCGCGTTGGAAAGAGCCAACAAGGTTCTGGGCCGGTATCAACGCCTGCTGTACTCAACCTTCTCCAGAACGACCGAAAGTCCGGACAAGTACCGTTTGGTCCTGCCGTTGTCTGCCCCGGTTGAGGCGGGCAGGTGGCAGACACTCTATGCAGGGGTCGCTGCAGAAATCGGCTCAGATACCAGTTGCGGCAACCTGTCTCGCTCGTACTTCTTGCCGAGCCACCAGGAGGCCAGTTCGATACCGCCGGTTTTCGAGGTATTTGACGGTGAGGTGCTGTCTCCAGATGCCTTGTCCAGTTTCAAGCGCATAAAGACCCCCTCTGGACGCCCCAGAAAGGTCAGGAGAGATTCCGGCGTCATAATGCACCCATCTATGACGATTGTCCCCAGACGGCTTTACAGGGCTTCTGAGGCTGGTTGGGACAAAGAATCAATGCAGAGACGTCACGCAAGCAGGATTGAGGCGATGGCCGAGTCTGGTCATCGTCATGCGTTTGCGTTGGGTGTGACTGGCGCTGAGGTAGACCGATTCGGTAAGGACGTTGATTGGCAGTCGGTTGTGAGTTTCCTTTACGACATGGCGCAGGTGCACTCGGGTAGGCCACTATGGCTGGGGGACACGCCCAAGGAATTGCCTGGCATGGTCACCAGTGCGTATCGGAAGTTTGGGGCCAATCTCAGTGCTGCAGAGCGCAAAAAGCTGACCTCGGAATTAGTTGATCTAATGAAAACGGCCACGGCAACCGGGAGGGCGGGGCAGGAGTATCCTTATGGCGCTGCAGGAGAGGGTCAAAGCGTATTGCCTGATAGGTCCCCACTTAGCCGCCGCTGGGCTTGGCTTATTAAGCTTGCGGTTGATGGTGGGGCAGGGTGCTTAGACCTAATGGTACAAAGCGAATTTGGCTGGCATAACGAACCGCTGCTGGCCGGTGACTTTGAGCAGGCGATACTCGGAGTGTTGGGGCAGGTCGACGGGGGTGCCCTTATTAGCAGCCAGGCTTGGCAATACTTGGTCTCGAAGGGTCGGCGGAAAGGTCAGTTGGTCGAGAGCTAAGAAACGGCGCCCTTGGGCGCCGTTTTTGATTGATGCTTTAGAAGAATGAGAGGTGTTTTAGCTTCTTCCATTGTCGGGCGAAGAAGCCGGTCTCCTTCCGGACGCGGCTCTCTGCTTCCTTGTAGCCAAGTTGGCTGGCGTAGGCATAAAGCCGTTGTGCTTCTGGGCGGTTCTCAGGGAGGACCCAGCCCTCGTGAAGCAGGTCGCCTAGGATCACCATGGCTGAGGGCTTTCCTGACCGGACGTCTTCAGTGATTTGATCCAGGGTGAGCCCGTATGGGATCCGGGTTTTTTCAGAAACGTACTTGCGAGCCGGCGGGTACTGTTCACCAGCCAGTCGGCGCATTTCCACGATTCCTTGTACACGGTAGGCACCGGGGACCCTCTCTTCGGTATGGTTCAGGGCGGTAAAGAATCGCGCTGGGGTGTACCCGTGATCAGCAAGGCGTTTAGCGAGCTTTAGTCCATCGCGTTGTTTCCGGGATCCGTGCCAGTCGAGCTCATCGGTAAATGACTTCATGCCTAATAGCTCAAGCGATTCACGCTCCACTGTGGGTTTGTGGTTCGCCCTGATGAGCTTGGCTTTGATGCCGTTGGCCTTGTGGGGTGTCGCGAGGGGGCTTAGGTCATCCCGGTGCATGAGGTAGATCGCATACAGCGCATCCATGTCACCTTCGTCTGCAGCTCGTTGCAGGTTGGCCACTCCCATGTAGGTTGATACCGCCGTCTGGAAGTGGGACTCAGAGGTGGCGGGTTCGGCTGATAATGGCGTGGTTACTACCAGCGCACCAAAAATCAGGGCGTGCAGAACTTTCATTACAGCTCCTGGAAAACAAAATTAAGGACATCAACATACCTCAGTCTACCCCAGCTTGAGGCGGATATGGTGCCGGTGTGTTGGCGTTGGGTTTGAGAACATGGCCAAGGTGTATAATTAAAGGGTCGACCCCATGAGATTGAACAATGATTACTGCTAGAGCAAGATTTCAGATCATCCGCGAACGCTCATCTAAAAAAGATCCTACTCGAAAGGTGCTAACGCTAAGGGTGGCCAACCCAAACGCTTTGGATGGCAACGTAAAGGACCTCTCTGGTGACATCACTATGTTCATCGACAAGGGGAAGGGGTGGCAAAAGTACCACTATATCGAGTTTGCTGGTGCTCTGGCTGAGGGAGACGGAGGGTACACCGCGACGCCGGAATCTGCGCAGCTAACCTTTGGGGCGGGGCTCGGTTACAAAATTGAATACCTCGAGGGTATAGTCTTCCGCCGCAACCGAAAACTAAACCGAATCGGCAAGGGCTTCTTCGGTTTCATGCCAGGCAACTTCAATGCCTATCTCGATGCAGAAGACTTTGATGGGCTGCAGAAAATCAGTGGTTTGCCGGTGAAGCATATCCGTGAGGTGGCGAAAGCGGTTAGCGACAACGCAGAGCAGGCAGAACTCTATGCCCACATGAGGCAGGCAGGGATCTCAACTAAGTTGGCCGGTAAGCTGATCAATAGCTGGTCCAAAGAGGACATCTTGGATGCCGTTGAAAACCCGCTGTTGCTTGCCCCGCTAAAAGACGCGACATTGGAAGATTATCTGCCTGCTCTAGTGCGAGACGGCATGGACATGAGGCCTGACGATCCAAGAATTGCTCGGCTTTCTATAGCCGAGTGCGTCAGTGTTCTGCAGGCGGATGGTTCTACCGCCGTAAGCGAGCGGCGTGTCCTAAACGCAGTAACAAAGCAGTGCCCAAGCTTGGATAAAGATGAGATTCGCAGCATGCTGCAGAGCAGGGGCGGCGTCGCAGGCTTCCGGACTGTAAGGGGTGAATCAGGGAAGTCAGTCGTTAGCCGGATAATGGTTCAGGAGCAAGAGCAGCAATTGGTTTCCGCGGTTACAGAGCGCAACAAAAAGCTTGGCCTCTCTGACAGGGCAAGGGCGTCAATCAGCAGGAGTGCCGGTGAAGACCCCTCTTTGCGAGAGGCACTGGGTTGCGCCGTTGGGCAGGGGATCTCGCTATGGAATGTGTCTGGTCCGGGTGCATTACCCAGAGCTATCGTCGCTTTGAAGCAAATTGCTGAGGACGTTGGGGCTGGCCCGGTAGAGGTGGTGTCACCTTTGAAGCCAACCGTCGGAAAACTTGCTAGAGATGTTGATGGCTTGCACGTTACTAGCCCGCATTCCAGGTTGTTGTGGCGACCAGGCATGGGGCACGGCCACAGGTACCGGAAGGACGCTAAGGTTCAAGAATCCGGGGTCCTTATCGTCACGGACAGCAATGCCCTGACAACACCTCAGTTGACAGCTTTGCTTGAAACTGTAGGGCCTAGTTGTAGGGTGGTCCTAGCAGGTGATGAGCACGGGCTCGGGCCGGTATCTCCTGGCCGGCCATTCAAGGCAATGGTGCAGCGCTCAGGCTTGCCCTCCTCTAAACTCGAAGAACCGGCCAGGCCAGAGGCATCATCTGGGCTTACCCGGGTTGAGCAAGATCTAAGAGCCGGTGGTGGGTTGCCAGGTGCTGATCTTCCAGGTTGCACGTGGAACAACGAGTATCAAGACACCAAAATCCGAGATGGTGTGATCAAGGCTTTAAAGGAGCAGGTTGCAGCGGATGGCAATGTTCTGGGCTCTCACATCATTGTTCCCCAGAATATGGGGAGTGTCGGCCAGGCATCACTTAACCGTGAGGCGCAGAAGGTCATCAATCCCAACGGCGAAGACTTGTTGCTTATTGACGGTAAGAGGGTCATGGCCAAGGCTGGGGACCCGGTCTACTGCATTCGAAGCAACAAAGAAACCGGCATCACTTTTGGCGAGAAGTGGGAACTGCTTCGGGCTACCGGGGATGGGGATACATACTTGCTGGGCGATGGTAACAGGCGGATTGAGATCCCGGGTAAAGTGCTGGCCTCGGCATTCCAGCTTGGTTACGCAACCACACCACACCGCTTCGCCGGAAATCAGGTCGATAACGTGATGCTTGCCGTTCACGCTCAGCACTCTGATTCCTTCAACCGAGGAGTGCTGTGTTCAGTAGTATCCGGGGCGAGAAAAAGCCTAAGGGTGATCGGCTCTCAGAATGTCATTGAGCGGTTGATTTCAGAGAAGTCCAATCTCACAGACGGCTTGAGCTTTGGGGTGGGGCAGGCAGGGCTCACGCCAGCCTAACGTAGGCTGGCGCAGGGTTCAGCTGAAGGCGAGCAGGGCACCAACCAGGACGAACATGCCACCAAGAGCGTAAAGCAGTTGCTTGCGCTCTTTGCTTAGGGATTGTGCTTTGTCGCGGTAGTTCCGACCAACCTCTTTCAGGCGGCCGATCCGCAGTTGATCACGGGCATAGACGCCCTCGAGCTCATTGATGGTGTTGTTAGCATCCTTCAGTTCAGTCTCAAAGTGCTTGGCCAGGTCCAGAGCTTCGGCTTCACGGGCAGTCGCAGTGGGCTTCTCAGCAAGTTTGATTCTTAGAAGCCCATTTTCCTTTGCAAAATTGTCTCGCTGCTGGCGTAGGTGCCCTTGCACAACAGAGTGAAACTCCTGTGCATCTAGCGGGGGCCTTTTTAAAGTGCGACACACGTCGCGGTACAGGGCCATCACTTGTTTTGCCTCGGTAGCGGCAACGTGGAAGCGTAGTTGGATACTGCGCGCCTCAGCCAGCCGGCTGAATTCTTTCCAGTCAATCCCAAGGCAGTGCTCAACAAAGCCCTTCAGGGTGCTGTAACCAAGGCGCCTTGCATCAGCCTTCTTGTGGGTGATGTGGGTCGTATGACGGTGAAGGGCGGCGCCAGGTGGAACCCGGGTGGCCTCAGACACGATGTCAGGTAGGGTCTTCCAATCCGCGGACTGTGCAGCCTCGCGGAGAGATTCCCGTGTGGGGGTATTGTCTGTCACAAGTGCAATATTGGCAGCCATAGCGATAGGTTCTTTTTGATTGATGTTACCAAAGCGATGCGGTGCGCTGTGGGGAATTTGACCACTTAATTATGAGCGTCAGATATGTACCCACTGACATCCACTGCTTGCCTGATCCGGTCTTTCCAGTAGTCGCGAGCGAAACTGCCCTGCAGGCACAGCTTAGGATCGAAGGGCACGCCGTGCCGCTGATGGAGCTTTACGTGCTCCGCTTCGGTGATCTCAAGGTAGGGGGCGTTGCTTGAATCGGAAAGTCTGCAAACCCTCATTGGGACACCATCCTGACCAATGGGCGGAAGCCCCATCACCATCCTGGCTTCAGAGCCTACTGGCTCACTATGCTCGCTGGTGTCGATGGATTCGAAGACATACTCAAGATCGCCCAGGAAGAGGGATCTTGAGCGCGGGTTTGGCTCAGGCCAGTGCGAGAGCGTCAGGTCCAAGCTGCCAGTGGATCGAAACACCAGGATCTCTCGCCACTGTGCATGGCTGTTGAGGCGATGTGCCCAGTACGCAGGGTCACTCTTCGTTAGGCTGTTGAGCAGTGTGACTGCTGCGTCGGTGGCCAACTGATCCGTTACGGCTTCTGAGACCGCGGTCAGTTCCGGGGATTGACTGGGGCTAGGCAGCGCCAGACTTGCTGCGAGGATGAGTTGGTTAACCTGCATGTGTTACCTCAATTTAAAAAAGACACTGCCTGGGGCGACTTGGTAGCGCACTTTCGAAGGCCAGCTCTTCCGAATGTTCTGCAGAGCTAGTTTGACGTCGGATTCTGTCGCCAACCGTGTGCTTAAGCCGCGGGCGCCTGTTATGGCCTGCGCTATGTGCAGATGGCTCAGGGTCTGCTCTTTACGGCCAAAGAAGGGCCCGAGAGCACCGACAACGGAGCGAAGGACTGCCTCGAGGTCATAGACCTGTGGGTGCGCTTCCTGCCCCGATGCTTGTGCTTGATACAGACAATGATAAATCAGCTCATCAGGAACTTTGGTACCCAATGCCGCTTGCTTAATCAGATCGCTGGCGCGCAATAAAGCGACCAGGTTGGCTTCCCGGGCTGCGATGGCAGGGCTTCTGAACTGAGCAAGAATGCTGGTGTCATTGGTGCCTGGCCAGAGCTTGCCTACCATCACTTCCTGTGTATGTTCACGGGATCCCGCGCCTGAAATTTTTTGCGTCAAGACACCTGGGTGGTTTGGCTTTACCGCGGGCTTGAAGCTCATGCGATGCTCCTCACCAAGTGATGGTTCGGCAATGGAGTCAACACGCAGAACAGCTGGATAGACGCCCTGGTCGTCAGGATCGTTGAAGACACTCAGGTTATGCGAAAACAGTGGCGGGACGCATTTGATGACAGATCCATTGTCCAGAGACAGGTCACCATCGCCATTGATTGTGGTTACCGTGTGATCGCCAACCCTGGCGCCCGGGGAGACCTGTAATCCGTGTAAGTGCGGTTCTCTAGCGGATAGGCGGTATTCGCCTTGCTTGGAGCGAGAGGGAACCGCGACGACATCACTCGTAACGTTGGGGCCAAGTGGAACCAGTTTGGTGATCCCAGGTAAAGCTGCTGCCACGCTCGAAACAATCACTGCTTTGCCGGCTAAAGCCGATCTTTGGGTTCGGAGGTTGGTAACCTTGATCCCAGAGGGCTCTTGGCGTTCAGCCCGTAACGAGCTTGAGAAGTGCCGCCAACTCGGCGGGATGGTTGTAAACGCTCTTGCCAGCAGTTTCTCGCTGAGTGGTTTCAATGGTCTGCGCCTGTATCCGTCGGTGCAATTATCGTATCAAAGGTGGTGATATTAATGCGGATAAGTCCACATGCTGGTCTGTGCCCTGGCCTGGGATTATCTGGTGGCGGCGCTGATGGTGAGCTCCATCTGTGCCAGGCGGTCTCTGCGTTGGTGGGGGCCGAGTCGTTTGAGCTGGTTCGATCAGGTCCTGCCGCTGCCGGGGAGCAGGAGCCGGTTTTCGATCTGTTGGTCACCGCGGTGCCAGAGGTAGCGGCGAACGTGACTGTCGACGTGTGGTACATGGACGGCGCTGATGTCCGGGAGATCCCCAGGTTGAGTGGTGAAAAGGTTGCTCTGCAACTTGAGCTCGCAGTTTCTGCATATCGTCACAGCGAAGGAGAAGAGCCGCCTATCGGTCCGCAGACCATCAAGCGCTTGGTTGGTCGGTACTCAAGCCTAGAATCTCTGTTGGCTTCGCCGCCCGGTGGCGCGCTGGGTAGGGGGGTGGCGAAACTCAGGCCCTTTCTAGAGCAGGCTGCAGGCGAGGCACTGAGCCTCAGCGGATCACCAGACGTGTCTACCAGTCCTGCGCCCGGTTCAGTGATTGGGAAGATCGGGGGGGAGGCGTCACTGATCGGCTCGTCGATTCGCTGCCATGAAGCCAGGGGTGATTCTGAGTGGGTGGGTGCGTTGAGGGGGGCGCGGTATCTGCTGGTGCAAAGCATGTCTGGACACGTTGCATTGCACACGGACACGTCTACCTGGTTCCTGGTCGCTGAACAGTTAAGGGGAGCCGCTCTGAGGGCCGTGATTGAGCAGGTGAGGGCAGATGGTGCCGTAACGCTCTGCATTAGCTCAGAGACTCTGTCTGGCCCTCTGGGAAGGGATTGTGCCCGCCTGTTTGATTACGAGCTCAGGACAATGGTCTATGTTGCCGATTCAAGCGTTCGGGGGGACCAGTCCGATGCTGAGCTTGTTGAGGCTGTGGTGGGTGGCAGTGCAAGGGCATTGGAAGAGGCGTGCTTGCCGATGTCTCACCGTCGCGGGGCACTGATCATGGCCCTGGGTGCCGTGAGGCAGGTCTACGCCACACTTCGGGAGCAGGGGACGCTGGGCTTCTATCTCAATGTCGAAAAGCCCATGACATCGATTCTGGCCGGCATGACCAGTCATGGAGTATTGGTGGACCGAGGTAGCCTCAAGAAGTCCGAGCTGGTATTGCAGAAAGAGCTTGCCGAGGTAACAACTGCATTCAGCGGGGCAGTAGGCCGCGAGGTGGTACTGAGTAAGCCTGCTGACGTCGCGGCGGCGCTGTTTGATGAGCTCAAAATGGAGTTGTCGGCCAAAGGCAGGTCCACCTCGGCCAGTGCTCTGGCTCAACTGCAGGGGGATCCGGCAGTTGACGCGTTACTGCGGGGACGGCAGTTGCAAACACTGCTCTCGTCGACCGTGAGGAAGTTACCAGGGCACATTAACGGCGAGACAGGCAGGGTTCATGCGCAATTTCGTCAAACCACGACTGCGACAGGGCGCCTGTCCTGTGCTGAGCCTAACCTGCAGGGCACTCCCTCAAAAAGTGTCGATGGCGCGTTAATCCGGCAAGCATTTATGCCCAGTGACGGTTACAAGCTACTGGGGATGGATTACTCCCAGATTGAATTGAGGGTGTTGGCCCATTTGTCGGGGGAGGAGGTACTGATCGAGGCCTTCCGCGCTGGCGAGGATATCCATCAACGCACAGGGGATGAGATCTTCGGTGGGCTTGGATTGAGTGGTTCAGAGCGACGGCGCCGAGCGAAGGCGGTCAATTTTGGCATTATTTATGGACTTACTGCGCATGGCCTCGCACCAGATCTGGGCGTCTCTACGGATGAGGCAGAGGGCTATATCCAAACATACCTGCAGCGCCTTCCCAGGGTGGGGGAGTACCTATCTGCATTACGGCAACAGAGCGCGAAAGGATACGTCAGCACACTGTACGGACGGCGGATAGCCATACCCGTAAATACGGTAAGCAGGGCGCGAAGAGAGAGGATGGCGCAGAATGCTCCGATGCAGGGGTCGGCCAGCGATATCATTAAGCGGGCGATGGTGCTGTCCGACCGATACATTCGCGAGCAAGGGTTAGACGCTCACATGCTACTCCAGGTGCATGACGAACTGCTGTTCGAGGTGGACAGCAAGTCTGCGGAGGTGGCCAGGCTGGGGTTAAAGTCGTGCATGGAAAACGCGGCCCAGTTGATTGTCCCCTTGTTAGTCGACGACAAGCTTGGACAATCGTGGGCCGCGGTTCATTGAGGTGAAACGCTACTCGGGAATGGCGTTTACAAACCCTTTGATTGAACTCAGAAGGGCGCGACTGGCCTGGAGTTCACCATTGAGTTGAGCATTCTGCTTGGTTAAGTCGTTCACCTGCTGTGCATTCTGATCGCGTTGCGCCTCAGAAGCGGCCAGGCGCTCCGTTAGCGAGGCGATTTCTGCAAGTGCACGATCCAGTTCGCTTTGAGACGGCATGTTAGCCGCCAGTGTGGGCGCTGGTTGGGCTGCAGGTTTTGCAGGGGTTGCGCGTTTTGCAGGAGCAGCGGCTACGGCTTCCTTGGCAACTTTTGCAGGGGCTGCAGTAGCCTTTGGCTTCTCAGTTTGCTTGGCCTCTGGAGCGGGAGCGGGTTTGGCTGCTTTTGCAGTCTGCTTAGCGGCCGCAGGTTTGGGCTCTGGCTTAGCGGCACTTTCCGCGGCAGCCTTCTTCAGCACTTCTGCCCGCGCCTGAATAACAGCCAGGCCACCCTCAGCGAAGCGGAACTTGGCTTCATTGAAGCCCATCTGCTGAACTTCTTCTTCTACGAGGATCCCCGCTTCTGCGATGGCGTGCAGTACAGCGCCTGCTTTGTCAACAGCGACGTCGGCAGCCTTAGAAACCATGGAAGTAAAGAACTTGTCCTTTGTCTCACCAATGGCAGCGAGTGCAATCAGCACTTTGTTTGCCACAGCCGGTGTTGGCAACTTGGCCGGTAGGGCCAGTGCCTCTTTGGCTTCAACAACGACGGCGGCTTTGGCCGGCGCCTTGGCGGTTGCCTTCTTGGTGGGAGCCTTGGGCGCAGCGGGCTTTGCTGCTTTCTTCGCTGTCGCTTTCTTGGCTGCAGGCTTCTTGGCGGGAGTAGCTTTCTCGCTAATCTGTTGTACGCCAAGTTCTGTCGCAGTGGCATCCCCACCGACAACCTTGATGAGCTTCTTGGTTCGCAGCGCCAAGAAGTTGGTCTTGACGATGGCAGAGGAAAGCTTAGTCGCCTCACATACTTGGTCAGGACTTATTGAGGGGGATTGCACGACGGCCTCGAGCACGGCGCGCGCTTGGTTGTTCAGCTGTACCGCAGTCATACCTAGGCTCCGGAGAGAGTAAATTTAAGGCAACTATAATCAAAAAGCGCAGCCGACACAACTTAGCAAAAGGGGTTGGAAGGCATTGAAGAAGAATAATTAATTGAACGAGCTTGGAGAGAAAGAATCCTGCTCACAGCGACGCAACTGCTGATTAACCAGTTGGCTGGGGGCCAATGAGGTGATGTTGGTTAGTTCTGAGGTGATCTGCTTGCAAACCTCGGGAATTAACAGCCCGGGGAATCGTTCAAGGGTGACTTCATGAATCTCCCTGGCGTATGCAGAAGGACCTAGGGACTTTGGTTGGAAGAGCAGTTTTCCGTAACGCACAGCGTGCTTTGGGGCTGTGGACGGACGTCCGATGTCGTTTTCAATCATCAGCGCTAGGCAGTGCTGTTCTGCGTTGTCAGCATGAGTGCTGACGGTTCCATCGTGACTCACTCCCCTCTGGGACAGTGCCACGGTATGTGACCTTGTTGCTGGTCGTTCAAATGTGCTGTTGGGGCGGCTTCGTATCGTTCTTTTTATGATCTTAGCCGGCCGCCTGAGTTCTTCCGCGATTCGTGCTTGCAGTGCCATTGGGCCTTTATCTTCAGGCGACAGAGTGTAGGTGCAAAGCGTCGCGCCGGTTAGGGCATCAAAGGCTCTCTCGCTGAGCAGCGACAGGATCTTGTCCTTGTCCGTTTGTACCGCGTAGTTTTCCGGTAGGGATAACGGGTGGATTGGTTCGTGTGCTTGTTGTAGCGCATTATCGCCGTGGGCAGGATTGATAACGGTTCTGCCTGTGCTGACGGCTAGCTTTGAAAGGGTGGCTATGGATTGAGGAGAGAAGGTCCTTGAGTCTGAGCGGGGATAGCTAACCTTGCCCTCTTCATACAGCTCTTGAATGTCTTCAGCCACCTGCTGTACCGGTTTCTTCAGGATGCGGGAGGCCGTGAGCAGAAGTTCCTGGTAGGTGTAGGGCAATATTGGTGTGGCAACGAGTGTAGCGGCATGCTCATCCACGTCGATACTGAGTTGCGGCCCTAGCGCCTGTAGAGCCAACTCATGATTGACGTCACTGTCATCAGCGTACAGTGGCACTTCAACAAGCCATCCATCGTTATTAATGGGTTTTCGAATGCATCCAACCTCTCGCCGCGCCAGGGACAAAGCGGCAAGGGGGCTTGATATCCGCCCTCCAGAGTAAGGCCTGTCTTTAACATGGGTAAGGTCGGCACTGATCCGGTCAAACAGTCGGCGATTCAGCGCTGGCCCTTGTAGTGCAGGGTTAACTGCACACCGCTCACCATAGGCGGCAAGAAGGCCGCCGGTGGTTAGAGTCGCAACCCTCATCCGCATCAGGCTGGACCCTGGTGCCAATTGCTGCACCGTGGCGGCAATCCATTCCCCTTCCGTGTCAGGGTCAGTGCAGATCAGGACCTCGTCAGCAATGGAGATGCGTTCTCTCAGGTAGTTGGAGTGGGAAGGGTTGAGCGGTAACAGGGGGACATCGTCGTATGAAACGATCTCACTAAGGCTGTCGGTACTGGCCGAGGTATCTAGGTCGACCAGGCGTCCGCGGGTAGCAACGACTTTGTTCCTGGAATCAGGGAAGGCTTTGTCAGCAAGGTTGGCAAAGGCGCCTTGCTTCCCGGGCGCCTCGATGACAAAGAGTCGTTGCTTCATGTGTGATTAGTTCTCTTTGATGCCGTTCACGTCGGTGACCTTATCGGTCGCGTCGCTCATCCAATCCTGCATCTTCGAGTTGATGTCACGGACCAGATCACCGGAGAGAGACTCAACGGCATCGCAGACATCGAAGTTGTAGTCGAAATCGATGCCAAAGCTCGGCAGGCCGGGCAGTTCCAACCCAAGGCCGCAGTTTGCCAGCATTGCGTTGGGATCTTTGTAGACAAAGGGGTTCATCGCCATCGCTTCCTCGGGGTCTTTCAAATCGGCGCAGGCGTCCTCTTTGGCTCTCTCCCAGGCTTCTTCAACTTGGGTACTGCCGCCGCGGTCTGGGCAGGTGGACGCATTTGCCGGTTGAGCGGCCAGAACCGAAAAAGCCAGCAGTACGGAAAGGGCGAGTGTGAGCTTCATGGTCGTTGCTCCTTGGGATCGAATTGGATGCGCGTGTTGAACAGTTGGAGCACAAGCAGGTGCCGAGTGAACAGGCAAACCCGGTCATGGAGGGCTTTGGCGTGTTCCTGGTATTCCCCGCCGTCGTCCGCCTGGGCGGCCTCACGGGTGAAGTCGATGAGCGCAGTGCCCCAGGGGTATTTCCCGCTGTCGACGTGGTTGAGTTTGGCCAGTGCCATGATCGAGTCTTTCAGGGGCAGGGTGGCAACAACCGGTACCAGCGACTGAAGGCTCTTCTGCACGGTGTCCGGATCGGTTGCGTCCAGACTGCTGAGTGCCTCATCAACCTTTTGGTAGAGGGCATAATTATCCTCTGGAGTGATCGTCCAGTTCTCCGAATCCTCAAGTCGCTGGATAAGTTCGTTGTGACTGGGAGAGACGTTACTCCAGAACTCCTTTCTTGACCGGCTATCGAACACCTATGGCTCCTGAAAATGGCAATTGCCTACTACAGGTAGGATAACATTGTGTATGGAGCACAATATTAATTGTTGTTTGGAGTTTGTAGTAATGAGTAGCGTTGGCGAGCAATTTACAGACCAGCAGGTGACTAACGGTCTTAAGCCCAGCCGTGTGCTGAAAGACCCAGCCAAGGCATCGGAACTTGAGCAGACAGTAAAGGCCATTGCTGGGATCACTGATTCAGGGCAGGACCGGGATAAGGCAACCGGCCAGGACAGGGGAATCAGCCCCAGGGGGGTCGATAATGAGAAACGCTAAGCCACTAAAAAAATTGGTCCTGGCGACCTCACTTGTGTTGGTGTCTGGACAGGCGAACGCAACTTTCCTGTGCTCGGATTTCCCGGCACTTGCTGAGCAGATTTGGGGCAACATTCAGGGCGGGGTTCAGTGGGCAGAGCAGCAGGTAATGATGCAGACCCAGACTGACATCAGCACGCTGCAAAGCCAGATGAAGGTCGATCAGGATTACCAGATCGCAGCCAACCAGATTGCTCGTGACGGTGCCCGGGCCCAGGAGTTGCAAAATCTGGAGCAGGAGCAGATGTCAGTTCCGAACCGAGATACATGTCAGCAACTCACCGCAACGCAGTTGTCCAACGACATTGCCTGTGACAACGATATCGAGCGGGAGGACTCGCGAGAGGACTTTCAGGATTCGGTATCGCAATTCCATGGCACTGTTGCTGAGTTCAGGGAGCACAAGACAGAAGTTATCAATGACCTGGTAGAGGCCTGTCTCGGTACCTCTGAGTTCCAGGGTGCATCTGCCACTGATGACGCAAACTCGGCTTCTTCGTCATCACTGTGTACCGCTGGCGACCTGGTAGTGGGTGGTGCAGGCCAGCAGAGGCTGGATGCTGATTCGAACGAGAAGGCCAAGGCAGTAATCGATCTGCTGGTTTGGTCTGTGCCAGACAACAACGTTGAGTCCGGCGACATTGACTCTCCAGCTGCGAAAGAGCGCCGCTTGCGTGCCTTCCGGAAGAACGCTGTGAAGGCCCTGGCCCACAACTCGCTGACAGAAGTCCGTACCATGTACGCTGTCTCTCCAACTACTGGGCTGAGCCAGATGGATGTGGACAAGACGCTGATCGAGAAAACCATCCGGGATCTGGACAACATCGCCCACCGCGGCGGGCATGCCAACTCGCGTACCCAGGAAGGTGACATTGCCTACACCCCGGAGCTGATCAGGCAAATCACCGATGTGCAAGGAATGAGCGCGTCCTATCTGCATACCCAGAACCAGCAACTGTCGAGGATTGAGGCGTTGATGGCTACCCTGGTGGCAATTCAGGCGGAACCATTGCGATGAGGCGAAGTTGGTGGGGTGTTCTAGCCCTTGTATTTATCGCGCCGGCGCAAGCCAGTTCGGTCGGTGAAGAGCTGTACAATGCTTATGCTCCGTTTGTGCTCCAGATTGCGTACCTGGCAGGTCTTATCTTGTTCGGTTCGGGGATCTACGGTTTTTATCGGGCCAGCAAGGGGCACGGCGACGGCAGTACGAATAAGTCGGCCTTTGCGACGGTAATCGCTGGTACGGCATTGTTGTCGGTAGGCACGTTCTTCTCAATCTGGGCTGCAACAATGTGGGGTGAACAGGTGAGCAGTAACTCACTGACCACGCTGGACCCGGCCTTGCGTAATCTGGCGAATACACAGGACTCCTTCCTGACTCAGTTCATGTCGCCCAGCGCTCTGCAGGACCTGTTCGCTTACTTGCAACTACTCGGCGTGATCGCCTTTGTTCGCGGTACGTTCTTAATTAAAGACCTTGGCCTTTCGGGTCAATCAGGGCAGGCGGCAGGGCCAATGAAGGTGTTCTCTCATATCATCGGTGGCGTGTTACTTATTAATTTGTCCAAGTTTGGTTGTATGCTCCACTACACCTTCGACATCTCCGCACTGTGTGTGACCTAAGGCCAATTTCGATGACAATTATTAACAGATGGTAAAATCCAGTAAAGAACAAAAATAATAAGGACACATCTGCGATGAAGAACAAATTTAATCTGTTCTGCACTTGGTTATTCGTTGCCATGGTCATGCCGGCGGCTAATGCAGCAGGGCTCGAGTCCATTGCTGAAAATGGTAAAAAGGCGGCGGATGAATTCCAAAACCTCGCCGTAAGTGTTGTTTACTTGGCTGGCATCGTGGTGTTTGGTTTGGGCTGTTTCTATCTGTACAAAGACCAGAAGGAAGAGGGCCGGGGCCACGGCAAGACAGGGTTTGTGGCCTTGCTTGTTGGCGCGGCACTGCTGGCGATGCCTTCGTTGGTCGACATCTTCGCAGGCACGGTTGTTGGTGGAGATGCCAACTTCGACTTTTCCAACTAGAGAACTTAGAGTTAATGGCGGCGTGCCTTTGGCGCGCCGTTTTATTTTCTGGAATATTATTGCCACTTGGGCATTTGCCATCTGGTAGGATTAAGAAAAGTGCCGTAACTGCGGCCAATAAGAATAACGACGAAAGGTCTTGTTATGTTTGGCAAAATTAAGTTTTTTCTTTCAACCCTGGCGTTGAGCCTGATGGTGTCCTTTTCGGTGAACGCCGCTGATGGTCTCGAAAAGATTGCAGAGCGCGGCAATACTGCGGCACTTGCGTTCCAGGATCTTGCTGTATCTGCTATCTATCTGGCGGGTATTGTTATTTTTGGCATGGGTTGTTGGTTTCTGTACAAGGACCAGAAGGAAGAAGGCCGCGGCCACGGCAAGACCGGCTTCGTGGCCTTGCTGGTGGGTGCGGGTCTGCTAGCAGCTCCAAGCCTGGCCAACCTGTTCGCGGGCACTTTGACCGGCAATGACACTGACTTCACCATCAAGAAAGGGACTCAGGGCGGTAGCTAATTGGCCGGGTCCGCTGGGGTTTAGTCCCCGGGCGGGTCTGCCCAAGGTGAGTAATAAATGAGACCTATCACTTTATCGGTTAAGCGCAGCGCGTTCCGTGTCGATGACAAGGACGCGCATCTTGCCGATGCGCAGTTTGGCAAAGTGGCCGCCTCAGTGAGGCGGCGCGATGCCAATACCTGCCAATTCTGTGGTTTTCAAAGTTCGAAGTGGCACGAGGTGCATCACATCGACGACGACCACAGTAACAACAACGAGTCCAACCTGGTGTTGGCCTGCCCACTGTGCCACTTGGCACACCATGTCGGTTTCGCAGGGGTGGCTAAGAAAGCCATTCTCATCGTGTTACCGGAGATGGAGGGGTTTGGTCAAGCCGATCTCAATCAGCTCGTACGTTATCTTTGGATCGCTTCAGAGCAGGAATGCGGCGAAGTATCAGTCACTGCCAAAAGCTTACTCAATCAGCTCTATGACCAGCGAGATCCGGTCATGGAGTTGATGGGCAGTGCTGATCCGGGTGTTTTAGCCGACTTCCTGATGGAGATGAGCGAAGAGGAGTACCGAGATCGGGCCAAGGTACTGCGGGGCTTGTTTTTACTGCCGGAGAAATCTGGCTTTGAGCGTCAACTACAGCACTGGATTGAAGAAAGTAAGAGATCGATGCCGATAAACCGCTGGGAGCAGCATGCCGGTTCCAAGTTGCAGTCTTGGGCAAAGGCGAATGGCGGTAAAGGTACGAATTCCGAGATCTACGGTCTTCTCAAGGGTGCTCGATGAAAGTTGGCGTGTGCATCTTCGATCACACTGACACGGCAACCTCCGGGTGGCGTTCCAGTGAGGGATCTGAAGCGGAGCGGATCGACAGCATATCGGAGTTAGCCACCGACACCATGTGGGTGACCAACCTTCCGTACTATGACTTTCGAAAGCTGAACCTGCACCGCTCGCCCAACATTGTCGATGCGCAATACTTCAGGTCGTCCATCAAGCTGTTGACGGATGAGCTGGGGTTAGGTGAAACGCCGGATCGTTTGGCGTCTGTGCTGTCTGGTTTCTTCTCGCGGATGATTGCCGTGGCGGAGAGTAACGGGATTTCAGTGCAGAGTCCGGACTACCGGTACCTGAAGTCGCTTGGGCTTGAACTGGCCACCAGTTTGCTCAGAAAGCGGCCCAGGGGAGCTTTTGGCAAGATGCTGAAGGAGGTGTGGTCTCAGAGCACACAGCAGAACCAGGCCATGCAGAACGCCATGGTGCCTAGGGGGGCAAACGCCTATGCGTTTACGCTACCCAGGGGGGCCTACTTCCGGTGGATTCTGTCGCAGAACTTTCCGTCAGCGACGCACTGGGAGAAGCATAGCTTTGGTGCTGATCAGATTGTCATCGGCGTTCAGGACGGTGTGAAGCTGCCCGGGACCACGGAGGCAATGGCTGCTCTGAAGGATCTGATGAAGACTAAGGCTGGTTTTTTCCGGCTGAGTGTTCAGAGCATGGATCCGCATTACCAGAAGTTCAGTGCCTATGGCTCGGGTTCCAATGTGATGCGCGGTTATGCCTCGTTGCCGGAGATCTTGAGATTGTCCCAATACTCTAAGATCGCCATTGGTGATGGTTGGAAAGCAGACTGCGGCAAGCTGGAGTTCCCGGAGCGGTTTGACATGGCGGCCAACGAGTTCTCGTTTAGCCGTGGCCTACTGTTCGAGAACGTGTTTGCAGCCTATGGCTCGTCATCTCTGTCCGACACGTACTTTCCGTCAATCACTGCCTACCTGAGGGCTTACGACCGGATTGCCTGCAGTTACTTCGCAGAGGCATTCCAGGAGTTCAATTTCTCGGTAGGGAGCTACTCAACGGGGAAGATCATGGTCTATGTCAGGCCGCAGGAGGTAACCCAGGTAGTCAACCTAGCGTTGAGCTTGGGACTGCTACCGCCGATGGACCTGCTGATGGTTGCCGAAGGGGTTGAGGTGGATAACGCCAAATACAAGATCCCGCCGGTGCTGAGGCAGCGCATAGATCAGGACTACATCTGCCGACTCTATCGGGGGCTTGCTAGCCGCCCTGACAAATTGGTGGATGCCCTGGTGAAGATGGACCGGGTCGTGTTGGAGCCGCGTGCTGAGCGCGCTAAGTCGTTAACGGCCGTGTTGGCCTCTTTGCAGCAATAGGAGCGCCGTTTGTTTGGGAAGTTGGGTGGTGAAGTCTTCGCCGATATGGCACACGCAATGCGGCGGTTTTTCAAGCCGGCGATCGCGGACTACATCAATCTCGAAGCGAACTCCGCGATAGACCAGTTCTCGTTGGTGACCTCCGATGGTGGGTTGTTGTCCGTCATTGAAATCGACGGCCTGCTGAGTATCAATGATGATGATGGTGCGTTGCAGATCGCTCGTGGGATCAGTCAAGGCGCAGCACCTCAACTGGCTAAGCCCGGACACCGGGTGCAGGTGGTTTATGAGGGTGATCCTGACCTCTCTTATCAAGAGATCTCTTCGTCTGTCCGTAAGATGAAGGAGACGGCCGCAAGGGTCCATTTGGATCTGGCGCCAATGATTGATGAGCGTGAGCGTGTCCTATCACGACGGACCATTCGCGAGAAGGTCTATTTGGTGCTCTCTACATCGGTCCAGTGTCTTCCGGTCTCAGAGCAAAAGCGGGTTTTGGGGGATCGGGTAGATAAGGCCTATCACGAAGGTAGCCCTCTTCGCCCGGGGGAATTCGCCCAGGCGCCTTACTTTGAGGTGGGCGGTCTGATGGATATCCATCAGGGCTTTGTGGAGCAGGTGAGCCGCGAGGTAGGCGTATGGTGCCGTTACCACACGCTTGGGGCCAGAGAGGCCATTAAGGCCGTCAGGATGCAGGCGTCACGTAACTTCACCGGTGAGGACTGGGAGGCTACGTTGCTAGGTGACAGGGTACCCAAGCGGCTGCTTGTCGAGTCCAACCGCCTAGACGACCAATCCCATGTCATGCACCCCTCGTTGGCTCAGCAGCTGTTCCCGTCAGCCCCTGAGGTCCATGATCTGGACCCAACCATGGTGAAACACGAGGGGCTGATCTACGCGCCAGTGCTGATCGACATTCCGCCTCAACGAACTGCCAGCTTCAACTCGTTGTTTGCCCGGGTGCCAGAAGGTCTGCCTTGGCGGATTTCGCTCAGCATGGACACCGGTCACGACCGGGTCATGTCGGTACTCAAGCGGAAAAAGGGTTATGCAACCTGGTTGGCCGTAACCAACTCGGACAACAAAGCCATTCGTGACGCCGCCGATGAGTTCCTCCATTTCGGGGAGAGGCAAGGGGAGACGGTCGTACCGGTTCAGATCGCTGTCTGTACTTGGGGTAAAACCCATGAGCAGGTATTGAAGCGAAAGGCCCACTTGATGGCGGCGCTGCAAGGCTGGGGTCAAACCGAGGTGATCGAAGAACGAGGCGACGCCATTGAGGCATGGATGAACTCCCTGCCTGGTGTGTCGCAAAAGCAGATAGGCAACCCTATGCCGATGCTGTTGGAAGAGGCGCTGTACATGTCTCCCCTTATGCGACCCTGCAGTCCCTGGACTGAGGGGTCACTGCATCTGCGGACAAAGACGCGAAAGCTCTACCAGTACATGCCGACCAATAGCCAGCAGGAAAACTGGGTGACGCTGATCTATGGCCCGCCTGGCAAGGGTAAGTCTGTGATGTTGGCAGCCTATAACTCGGCGATGTTGCTGAAGCCTGGTAACACCAGGTTGCCGCGGATCACCACCGTAGACATTGGCTTCTCTTCAGCCGGCTGGGTGGACATGATCAGGGCGGCATTGCCTGATGATCAGAAGCACCTGGCGACGGCATTCCAGCTGAATAACCGCCGCGAAGATGCGGTGAACCCGTTTGATCTTCCGCTGGGCTGCGTAAAGCCGTTGGCGGTGGACAAGGTGTTTCTGAGTAACCTCATGGTGACCTTGCTAACGCCGGTACATGGTGAGGGTTCCATTGACATGTTGGCTGAGATGGTGACGCTGCTCATCGATGCCATGTATGAGTTGCGGCTGCCGGAGAACCAGCCAGAGCTGTACGAGCGGGGTCTGGATGAGGTGGTAGATGCCGCCGTTGATCTGCACTCGCTGCACTACGTCGAAGACGACACTTCTTGGTACGCGATCCGGGACCTGTTGTTTGATGCCGGCGACAGCGTCAATGCGTTGAGGGCCCAGCGATACGCGGTGCCCACACTTGATGACGCACTGACCGCTATGACGGAGAACCAGACCTTCAGGGACTCTTACGGTGATGATGAGCGGGCTAAGTTGCTCAAGGCCATGATTGTCTCCGCTACACGGGATTACCCGGTGCTGAGCACCCGCACGAAGTTTGATTTGGGCGATGCCAGGATCGTATCCATCGATCTGCAGAACGTGGCCATCACGGGTAGTGCAAAGGCCGATAAGACCACCGCCGTCATGTTCATGATGGCCCGGCAAATTGGCGCCAAAGACTTCTACCGCAACTTAGAGACACTGGTGGAGATCCCGGAGAAGTACCGACGACACCATGAAAAGATCATCACCTTGGATAACCAGGTGCCTAAGGTCTTCAGCATGGATGAGTTACACAAGATGCGTAACGCCCCGCAGGCGATCGAGCAGGCCATCATCGACGCCCGGGAAGGCCGGAAGCATGAGGTGATGGTGACCCTGGCCTCGCAGTTCCTGGTGGACTTCGATGACCGTATGGTGAAGCTGGCCAATAACGTCTACTGCCTTGGTTATGCCAACGAGGAAGACCTACGGGACATCATCCGTAAGTTCGGCTTATCAGGGAGCACCCAGTCCTCCATGCGCCGCTTGATGCGGGGTATCACCAAAGAGGGCAGCGACTTCCTGGCGCTGTATCGGGTGAAGAACGTGAACGACTTCGTCCAGCAGGTGTTGATGTTGACCTTGGGTCCGATGGAGGCCTGGGCCTACTGCACCACAAAGGGTGAGCGGGAGCTGCGCAACGAACTTTCGAAGCTTCTTGGCCTAGGAAACGCCCTTAAAATCATGGCCAAAGAGTTCCCCACGGTATCAGCCGGTCAATACTTGCAACATTTCAAAGAACAGGCTGTGTATACTGATGAAGACAATATTTATGCGCTCGCCGCCAGGGAACTGGCGGAGAAGCACGCCGAGTTAGTCTCAGACTAAATTGGTGACAACAATAATTAATGCAGTGCATATGATGCGTACGATTTTTTTGCCTTTAGTTTCAGTCTTTATGGTTAGCGGATGCGCCTTCTCAACGGCGTCCGAGCAAAGCCATCCCCAGGGTGACCTGGTGATGCCGCGCTCTGATGCTTTGTATGAGTTGCGCTCCATTGCCGTGGAGGCCAGGGATGAGCTTCGCCTGCTCGCTAAGACGCGGGATGCCCTGGCCATGACGGAACTGACTGAACAGCAAAAAGCCGAGCGCATGTACCAGAGCATGGTGGTACCCCCAGGTTTTGAAAAGCGGGTTACCTTCAGCTTCGCCGGTGATGGCAGCAAGGCGGCCGAGGCAATTGCCTTGACCGCGGGATACCGTTTCCAGGCTACCGAGACCAAGTACCAGTCCGATCCCTTCGTCAATATTCGCCTGGCCAATGAGCCATTGAACAAGGCCTTGCGCGAATTAGGGTTACAGACAGGGGGCGTGGTGCTAATCGAGGTAGACCAGGCAAATCGAGTCCTGCACTACATCTACCGGGGCGAGTGATCATGATGTCCTTACGACCACTGTTGATGCTGTTGATGCTGTGTCTTCCAGCGCTGGCCAACGCCAGTTCTGATCGAGACGGTGTGCTGCAGCGCTTGCAGGGGTTGGACAAAGAGAACACTCGTGTTGTGGAAGTGTCGGCCTTGGCCGGCGAGGGCGATGACCAGATGCGGCTAAGGGCGATGCGCGAAGCGGCAATCTCGGTAGGAGCTCAGCATGGGTACAACGAGTATATGGGCTATCTAAAGGGCGAGCTGGAGACGATCTCTGCGGACCTGGATGCGCTCTTTCCGTTTCGGGACCTAATGCGACTCGAGGACAATGGGCAAGTTGAGCTGTATTTGTTACCGCCCGTAGTTCGCGAGGTGAAAGACGTCACCCGTGTAAATGGTGAGCACACGGAGCTGACGACCACTGGCACTTTGCTCGCCGTAGATAAGCCAGCAAGATTGGTGACCACGCCACCGGACTGGAGGGAGTACGTGTTCTACGACCAAGCCGTAGACATATCAGATCCACCGTCAGTGCTTCTTCCGGAAAGTGACAAAGAGAAACAAGCGTGGGCTGCTTGGGTGTTAGAAGGATGGTCTGCAGGAGTCGAGCAGGCTGACATCGAGATGAAATACCGACTACGTCGACTCGGTTCGGACTTTATCGGTATGGCCAAGTATCTGCGACTGGTATCGGAGAACAAAGCCTACAAGGCCACTGTTGTGTCTCAGAGCGTTGATGTACACGGAGACAGCAACCGTATGGCCATCGAGCAGAGGGTATACAAGCTGCACGATGGCGGTGGACTACAGTTGGATGCATCCGACTGGAAGGCTGTGCCTCTGGATAACCGGGAAAGCTACCGGCTACAGAGTGAGTTCGAGTTGAGGGAGGCTTACTAGGAGGACTATCGGTGACAGACACCTCGCTGGTGATGCCAGGCTTTCCTGACAAGATCACAAGCGAGCACGAACTGAATTTGGTACTGGAACACGCAACGAACCTGGGTGCATCGGATCTGTTTTTCATTGCCGGTGATCAGCTCATGGTGAGGGTGTATGGGCGATTTGTGCCTATCAGCACCCGACGGCTGAAGGATATGGACGTGACGGCAGTCTTGTCGGCCATCCATAGCAATGAGGCTGAGACGTTGCTCAAAAGCGGTGTGCCGCTGAACCCCAGCTACGAATATCGTAGTACGACGGGGCATAGGCATCGATATCGCGCAAACGCTGTGAGTACGCGTGTGAGAGGACGTGGGACTACCCGTGTCACGCTCAGGACCATTAATCACGTGCCGCCCTCGGTGGAGGAGATCGGTCTAGATCCCAGCATCGTTAAGATCTGCAGTGAATCAACCAAGGGGCTAGTGGGCTTCATTGGAGCGACAGGTACCGGTAAATCCAGTTCACTGGCGGCCATTTTGGCCAATCAGCTGGAGGATCCCGAGCGCCACGAGCATCTGGTGACCATTGAGCAGCCTATCGAGTACGTCTATGACGACATAGTGCGTATTAATTCCCTTTACACGCCGCTGGAGGTGGGTAAGGGGGTGCAGTCGTTCGCCGCTGGAGTAGAGAACGCCATGCGTATGGCTCCGACGTCGATCCTGGTGGGGGAGACGCGCGACCCGGAGACTGCACTGGCGACCATATCGGCCTGCCTGTCGGGGCACATGGCCTATACCACTCTGCACGCCCCTGGTGTCGCGGAGGCAGTGACGCGTCTGATCAATTTGTTCCCGCATGAGATGCATGGGCAGATCAGGACAGACTTCTGCCAGCAATCGGTATTGCTGGTGGCTCAAGCGTTGTTGCCTACGGTGGATGGCAAGCGGGTCGCGGTAAGGGAGGTTCTTCCATTCGATGATCCGTTGCGTGAGCGCCTCATTGGGGCGGCCAATATTGCTCAGGAAGCGCTGTTGGCAACGGAGTCCCAGGGTCAGCCTATGATTGCGGACATCGAGCGCGTGCATCAGGCTGGTTTGATCTCTGATTCTGTCTACCAGGGGGCCAAGTTCAACTACGACCGCCGCCGGCAGGGGATGCAGTATGCCGCGTAGGGATCTGAGTAAGCCGGTCAAGGTCTGGTTCCTGGACGGCCACTTTGCGCCGTTGTTCCTATTGCTGCTGCTGATGCCCTCAATGGGCATGTTGGCGTTTACGGTGGGGCTTGCCAGTGTCATGACGATCGCCAGGCGGCATGGTTTCGGGCTCGGGGCGATACTCCGACGGTTCAAGATAATGATGACAGGCCCGGTGAAGCACATAAGGCCGTCGTCGCGGCATCGTATACGGTAGCGTCGGTGCGGAGGTTTTGCTCAATAGCCGCGACCAGGGTGGCGTAGAGAGGGGTCAGGCCAATAGCAGCCACGGGGCTCTTTAAAACGTGTAATTATATGTGGAGCCACACAACAATAATAATAGTGGAAGTGTATCTACCATGGTGAACCATAAGAAGCGCATTGCAAGCGCCGTTGGGGCAGTGCTGTTGGGTCTGGCTGCAGTCCCTGGCCAGGCTCAGTTGTACATTAATCCCATCGTCCGGGTGTCCCAGCCTCCGAGTCAGGAGGAGATGGACAGTGCCCTAGATGAAGCACGGCAAGGGGCCGAGCAAAAGGCACCTGGTGTTCCTTCCAACCGGATCACGGTAAACATCAAGCACCCTGACCCGCAAATCCAACCAGAGCGCCCGCAGGGGCCCGCAGTGCCTCCAAACCATGGTCGGGTGCTGTACCCCGTAAAACCTCACCAGAATCCCGCTGATGAGCCTCTGCGTTATGCTCCAAAGCCCCACAGCGAAATCGTGTCCCCGGAAGTACCGGGCGCCGTTGTTGGTAGCGATTACCTGATGGTCAGCCAGGAACGCGCGTTCCAGGCAGTTAAGACGTTCGGCCGTGATGTCCCGCTTGAGTTGGCGCTGGGCTCCATTGTTCCGAACCGGGATCAGTGGACTGTTCACTTCGATGGAGAGTTGGCCTCCAAGCGTGTCAGTTGGAAAGGTGGCAACACCTGGCAAGAGGTCATCGATGAAATCGAGCATCGAGAAGGGATCTTCATTCACGTCAATCCACTGGAGCGGGCCATTGGCGTAGCTGAGAAGGCGAAAGACGCGAAGCACTTTGCCCACCGAGAGCCGAAAGTATGGGACATCACCGGCGGCACTGAGCTGCGGAAGGTGATCGCAAACTGGGCCGATAGGGCGGGTTGGCGTGTCGCTTGGGATGCAAGCTATGAGATGGAGTTCACCATTGCCTTTGATACCCGGTTCTATGGGGACTTCGAGGGGGAGGATGGTGTGCTGGCGCGTCTGCTGGCCAGTGTCAGTCGGAATAACGACCCGCTCTCCGCTCGTATGCACTTGGGTAACGACGTGATCTACATCCACCAGGGTGGTCACCGTCAGTCGGTTCAGTACTAGGGACACGAAGAATGAAAATGAAACTCCTTAGCCTCGCAGTTGCCTTGCCGTTGACCCTGTCCGGCTGTGCCGTGAGCACCATGTACGACCGGGAGGGTGTGATCAACAATGGCGTTGACCATGCCGAGCGGGTTACCGCTATGGGCACGAAGCTTTCTCGGCAGGCCAGCAACGTAGTGATGGTGGATGACTACTACATTGCCGATGCCGGCTTTAAGCTTTCCGAGCGGGAACTGCTGCCGGAGTTCTTTGAGCACGACGTGTACATTGGCCAGCATCGGGCGGTATCGATTCAGGAAGTCATCGGCATGATCGCTCGGGAGACGAAGCGGCGGGTGATTTTGACCGATGACGCAGTAGCCTACCTGGACAACAAGTCCGGTGAGGATGGGGCCTCAAACGTCAACAACATCGACGAATCAATGAAGGGGCCGGTTGACACTCTGGCGATCGCTGCGTCATCACAGAAGTTGCCGGGCGCAGGTGCTTTCCTGAACATCGACCACGAAGGCACCTTGTCCGAACTACTGGATCTGATTTCTTCCAAAACCGGCCTCTACTGGAAATACAGCAAGGGTCAGATCGTGTTTTTCCGCTACGAGACCGTGACGGAATATCTGGCCCTGGACAGCGGATACACCAATTTCAGCAGCAGCGTAGATTCGAGCTCCAGCGCAGGCGGCGACGGGCAAACTACCGGTAGTCAGCATAAAACGTCCTTCGAGTCAGCAGCTGGTGACGGCTGGGCGGCGGTACAGGAGGCCATCTACAGTATGGCCAGCGAAGAGGGTCGGTCGGCCTTCAACCAAACACTGGGGTTCGTGACCATTACCGACACGCCTGACCGTGTTCGCCTAATGCAGGACTACATCAAGCGGATTAACGAGTACGCCTCTGAGCGCATCTCTATCGGTGTGAAGATCTACGACATCGAGATTGAAGATGGTCAAGAGTTCGGTTCCGGCTGGGATATGCAGTATGCCGGCTCTGAACGCGCAAGCATCATTGGCTCCAATGGGGCCTCAGAGGCCTTGGCAACCATTACCTCAACCCTGCTTACTGGCCGCTTCGCCAATAGCAAGTTGTTCGTAGAGATGCTGGATCGCAGCACCTTGTCATACACCGAGACCTCTCACACCTTCAACACGGTCAATGGCGCGGCCGTGCCAATCCAGGTTGTGGATGAGATCCCGTACCTGAAAAAGGTAACCGCCGTACTGGATGACACGACCAGCACTACCCGTTTTGAGATTGAGCAGGACGTAGTGAACTCTGGTGTTTCCATGACTGTTTTACCGCGGATGACCGGGCGTCAGTCGATGAATGTCACCTTTGCCGCGGATATCGGTAAATTGCTGGACCTGAAGACCGAGGAGTTCGGTGATGGGTCTAAAGTCCAGTTGGCTGACCGGAGTACCAAAAACTACCTGTCCCGGATCCCGATGAGGTCTGGGGAGACGGTGATGTTGAGCGGATTTGAGCGCACCACGCACATCAGCAACAAACAGGGTCTGCCTGATAAAGACGCCTGGGTATTGGGCGGCAAGATGGACAGCAGTGCGAAACGCATCATGACCGTGGTTCTGCTCACTCCGCACATCATCTCGAAGGAATAATCGTAATGGCTACCATCCAAAGCCAGGGCCAGGAGTACGCCGTAGGACTGCACTGGGAAACCTTCCGCAAGGAGGAGTTTGCCCAGGGCAAGAAGCGCCGGATGCAAGAGCTCGGCATGACCTTTGGGGTAGTGCAGGCTAAGGCCAGCTCCGAAGGTGAAGAGCTGTTCCTGCTGGGTCTGACCAAGAGCAAAGAGCTGAAGGGGAAGGCCTCAGCTGCGCTGCATCTGTCAGGCTTGGAAGTAAACCTTCTGCTGATCGAGCGGCTTGGCCCTAACAAGATCTGGTTGGTGGCGGTTCTGGACGGCCAGATCCTGCCCGGGGGCGATGACATCGTTTCCGATGGGGAGGCGAAAGACCGGATCTTCGAGTTGTACTCAGCGATCAGTGACTCTGCCGAGGGCGAGGTTCCTGTCTGCCTACCGGGCAGCCTGAGGGACGAATTAGATCTGGGGTTTGCCGAGGCCTTAGAGTTTGGTTTCGATGGCCTGTGTGAACATCACGGTCAGTTCCCTGACCCGCAAGTAAAGATCCGAAACCTCAACTTGCTGTCACGCAAGAACATGGCCATCGCCGCAGCTATTGCGGGCTCTGCCATCGCGTATCTCGCCAGCGGTTCGGGTGGTGAAGAGGCTGGCCCAGCGCTTGATTGGGGTTCCCCGTCACAGGGTCTGGGCCCGGTATCAGGCAAGATTGATGAGGTTAGAAAGCGCACGGGCCCTTCGCGGGAACAGATCTTGGCCGCTGCGCGAGATGAGGAGATGACCTGGCTACGGTTCGAGTTGGAGCGTTCCAACTCGCCTCTGGAGCTGATGTCAATTTACAGCTTTATCACCAGTTTCCCGATGTCGCGGGGCGGATGGGATGTTGAGGCGTTTTCTTATCTGCGGGAGTACCCGGGACGTATCGGCGTCATTTGGGCTAAAGACGGTCTTGGGACATCACTGACCCTCAGGCAGGAACTGGCCGGCACTCGGTTGTCATCGCCGATCAACTTCAACCTAGGCGGGAAGAAGGCTGTCAGTCAGCACTGGATTGCGGATGTTACCCGGGTAATCGAAGACGATGACCTGGAGTCATTCATTAACTCTTCCACTTATCGCCATGAAGAGTGGATGCATGATCTGGATGTCTTTGGGTACGAGTGGTCGATGGTCGAGTTGCACAACGAGGTGCGTCGGGTGCCTATCGAAGGTGTGCTGGACCCTCAGGTGGCGGTAAAGCCCCAGCTGAAGGTGAGCGCCAAAAGCCTAAAAGTGAATGGGTCAGACGAAATGATGCTGATCAACCTGAAAACCATGTTGGCGGCTAGCCCGACAACGCTTATCGAGTCCGTGAAAGTCGGCGCGGGTCCTGTGATGGACTGGGAGTTCAAAGGTATTATTTATGAAGAAGTTGAATAAGCGTTCTGGGGTTGTACTCGCGGTTGCACTGGCGGGCTTTTCTGGGGGCACCATTGCGGCGGAAGAGGGTATTGCGGCCCTGGCCGGCCATGAAGGTGACGCCCCGAGCCAGGTGACGGAGATGGCCACCGAAATGGCGACGCTGGTGTCTCGGCCTAAGGTGGAGATCATGCCGGAGACCGTTGCCGACATGGACGAGGCAGCGCAGCGCGCCAAGAGCCAATCCGATATGAAGGGTGAGCTGTCTAATCTCAAGCTCCAGGTGCTTCTGGAAAAAGAACGTGCAGAGCTGAAGAAGCTCGAGGAGGCGGCTAAGACCAGCTTCTACACTGAGCAGTTGAGCAAGATGGAGCAGTTCTACGAAGACCACGTAGATGGGCTCGTTGTGGCGCATGAAACGGCCATGAACGAACTGATTGGCGACTATGAAACTCAGTTGCAAGAGGTGCGCAACAATTGGGCTATCAACCTGCAGGAGCAGGTGGCTGGCCTGAACTTCCAAATCGAGATGTTGCGGAAAGAAAAAGCCGGTCTGTCAGACCAAATTGCGTTGCTGGAGGAGCAGATTAAAGCCCAGGCGCCGACCCACGAAGCGCTCAAACTGGTTTTCTTTACCAAGTACATGACGGTGAACGGTGAAGCCAAGGCCGAGTTTTTCTATCGCGGTATGAAGTTCGAGTTCCCGGGCTCTGGGACTCTCCCAGATGGTCTTCGGGTTACTGTCACGTCCAAACGTGAGGCTTTGGTCGAGCATACTGAAAGTGGGCTCAGCCGAGTAGCGCCTCGTGTACCTCTGGACTTCGCCATCGCTGAGACGAACCGTGTGCTGTACCCAAATACCGAGGAAGAAGGCAAGGATGAAGGGGATGATTTCCTCAATCCGCCGCTAACCTCCAGCGCTCCCACAACCGGTGGTATTGCTCCGCCGGCTTATTGAGTTCGCTATCCAGAGGGCCCTCGTGGCCCTTTTCCAATTTCAAGGCCCCCTTATCGAAAGTGATAATATTAATGTGCCCGACATAGAGGCGCATAAATAGCTCCATGCCAAACAATAATAAAAAGACCGAGATGACATGGGTAAGAACGAGCATTCTGACAAGCCTGCTGCTACCGAAAAGAAGCGCATCACAGACGTGAATGCGCCAAAGGGCTTGAGCTCTCTCTGGTCCAACTTTATATCGGCTGTCGTTGACGACATTCGGACCTCTCCCGCGCTGAGTGCGCTGTTAGGCCAGCCTATGAAGGCGCCAGCACGGAAGCAGTCCAAGGGGCGCAAAGCGGCAGAGGTCAAAGGGGGGGATAAGAAAGGCACATCGCCCTCCAGGTCCGTAGTGTCAAAGAAGGCAGAGGTCAAGCCTGGCCAGGAGCAGATGACTCCGTTAGAGCGCAGGAAGAAGATTGGTGTTCCAGAGGAGAGCATTAAAGTCATCCGCTCGCAGGCGGAGATGCCGGAATACTATGCATGTTTGACCGTGCAAGAGGCAGAGTTGCCCCTGTCCAAGGAGGAGCAGTCACACTTTGTACTGCTCCAGCCTAAGGAGAAAGAGCAAAAGCTGTTGCTGCTCATCGACTCCAACCTGATGGGTGAAACCAGCTTAATGACCAGGAAGGGCATGGCGCTGGTGCAGCGAGCCCGGGGGAAGGGGTACTCAGTTTCCAGGGTCTATGCCAACCCATCAGTTATCGAAATCATCTATGACAACGAACGCTCTAAGGGGCTGTTGGCCGATCCCAAGGTCACATCAAAGCTCCAAAAAGAATACGATGAACTGCTGCTGACGGCCTCCTCGCTAGGCGTGTCGGATATCCATATCGAAGTGCGCCGTGACAAGGCATACATCCGATTCAGGCGTGATGGCCAGCTCTCACAGTACGACGACATGGCAGTTAGCAAAGCCCGGCGGTTTGCGGCTGTAATCTACATGGTGGTCGCGGAATCTGACTCAAAAGAGGTGAGCTTCAACGAAAGTGTGAGCCAGGATGCCGTGGTAGACCGGGTAGTTGAAGGGAAGCGCATCCGGGTGCGCCTGGCAACCAACCCAGCCTACCCAGATGGTTTTGATGTTGTGATGAGGATCCTGCCGATGGCCGAGGCCGGGTTTAGCCTCAAGATCGAAGATCTGGGGTATCACCCCAAGCAGGTGGATGACATCGAGCGAGCAAGCGCCAGGCCCAAGGGCGTTTTGGTCTTTGCCGGTACCACGGGTAGTGGTAAGTCTACGTCGCTCAGTGCCCTACTAACTGCAGAAATTAAAGAGAAGCGCGGCACAATCAAAGTGATCACCGTGGAAGACCCGCCTGAGAACGTGATCCCCGGGGCAACCCAACGGCCAATTGTTCGCCGTGGCAAAGACGATGAAAACCCTTTTGCTGATGCCATGCGGGCGGCGCTTCGGAACGACCCTGACGTCATCATGATTGGTGAGATCCGAGATGAGGAGTCCGCTGCACTGTCGGTTAAGGCCGCGCAATCAGGCCATAAGGTGCTAACAACACTGCATGCCCCTTCTGCCACTGGTATCGCGACACGGCTGAGGGTGATCGGTGTGCCTAACGATGTGCTGGGTAGCAAAGAGTTCTTGGCCGGGATGATTTACCAGACCCTGGTGCCTATCACCTGTAAGCATTGCTCCCACACGGTTGAGAAGTTTGAAGGTGTAGCGGAGAGCAAGCATGAGCGAGAGACGCTGGCCCGGGTTAAAGCCTATTTCACACCGGAGGAGCGCGCTGATGTACGGTTCCGTAGCCGCGATGGCTGTGAGCACTGTAACAAGGGGGTTACCGGCCGTAAGGTCGTCGCGGAAATCATCGTACCGGACGACCGGTTCAGGCAGTTGATAGCTGAGGGTAAGGACTACGAGGCCGAAGAGCACTATAACCAGAACTGCGGTGGCCGACTGGTCCACCAGTTTGGCCTGGACCTGGTTGAAAATGGTGAGTGCTGTCCCTTCGAGTTTGAGGAGCGCTTGGACCGGATTGGTGAGCAGGAGCGGGTTCCCTTGTCTCATATTGAACGGGTAGCGCCAAGCCCAGAGAGTGAATCACCCATTGAATCGGTGCCTGCAGAAGATGAGGCTGCGGTTGACCCTAAGGTTCATGTGCTCCATGCCCCCCAGAGCCTAGAGGCCGATGGCGATGATGTCGCCGACTTCCTGGCCGAGGATGACGGGGAATACGAGTCGACACTGTTCACCGAAGAGCCAGGTGTTGTAGATCTGAGGGTGGAGGATGACTCGGATGGGAAGGACTAGCCGGGCCCTCAATGCTGCCGCACTCTGGAACCCTGGTGCGCTGATATGGGCATCATCGCAGGGGATTGAGCGCCCTCGGGGCCTGATGATATGCCATTGCTCCTGTATCTCAGAGGTCGGTGCTTCTGGCGGACAGGTGGATGAGCCCACTCCGGTGTTGTTGGCTAGCGCAGTGCCCGAATTGTGCCCCAAGTGCCGGAGGGAAATCCCATCTGGCGAATCTGTCCCTGTAGCGCAGGCTTTCCCTGGTGCAATGGGTAACGGTCCGCTGTGGCGAGCGGGGCGAGGGTGCAATTGCTGTGCTGGTGGCTATGCCGGGTTCGCCTGGTTGGTGGATGAGGCAATAGTGCAGCGGGTGAGTGGTGAAGTGAAGATTATTGCCTGTCGGCAAAGCGCATTAACGCGATTGGTTACGTTGGTACGTGAAGGCAGGCTCAGTCCAGAAATGATCAGGTCGTAGTCGATGAATAAAATTGAACTAGCGTGGTACAAAATCCAGTTCAGCAGGCAGATCCGGCTCAAGCTTTACGAGACCATTGCGGCGTTTGTAAGCCAGGGTGTGCCAGTGCATGACTGTCTGACACTTTTGGCAGAGAAGTACGCAAACCTGAACAAATCTGACGTTCGGGCTATTGCCATTAAGCACTGGGCGGACGGAATGGGCGCCGGTAGCAGCTTCGCTGAAATGTTGGCCGAATGGGCGCCAGAGAATGAGGTGATCATCATCCGCGCGGGTGAGAAGCGAGGGAACCTTGGGGAGGCCATGCTTAACGCTATCGTCGTTACCGAAGCGGCCTCAAAGATGACCTCCACCATTACCAGCCAATTAGCGTACCCGGCCTTTCTTACCCTGGCTTTGGTGGGTCTGATTGTAGGTGTGTCGATGGAGATGATGCCGAGTATGGAGAAGTTGCTGCCACTTGAGCAGTGGCCCTCTGGCGCGCTGCTACTCAAGAACATCTCCTACTGGGTTCAGACCAACCTTTTGCTTATCGGCGTTGGGGTGCTGTGCCTGTCAGCCCTGATCTCGGCCTTGTTGCCCAGGTACAACGGGGTGGCCAGGCCATACTTGGATAAAATGCCCCCGTTCTCGTTCTACCGGATCCTGCAGTCCAGTAGTTTCCTGGTCTCTCTGGGTTCGCTGCTGAAGGCCGGTGAGGATATTGAGAGCGCGGTTACTGAGATCAAGAATCACGGCAACCCTTATGTCAGTGCAAACTTGTCGGGGATGCTCGATAAATTGGCGGCCGGTGATTCGTTGGGTAGTGCGATGAAGAGCGATCTATTGAGTAAGGAGACCGGCGTGGCGCTGGAGGTCTACGGCGACCTTAACGTGTTGCAGGATAAAGTTTCCACCATCGGTGAGCGCGATCTTCTCGATGGGGTGGAGTCTATCGGTAAGATTTGCTCAATGCTCCGAAATGTCGTGCTCATTGGTGTAGTGGTTGTGTTTGGCTGGGTGATGCAGAGCTTTTTTGAAATTAAGAATGCCGCTGCAAGCGCTGCCAGCTCAGGCGTTGGAATGTAACCGCGATAATTAATGGGCCAGAAACGATGGCCATGTTTCAGATCGGGTATATTAAAGAAAATGGCTTGTTCGCCAAACAATAATAATTATAGGTGACCCATGCGTAAAAACTATCAACGTGGTTTCTCTCTGGTCGAACTGATGATGTCCTTTGTGATCATTGGCATCTTCACTGCGGCTGTGTTTGTTGGTTATAACCAGACCAACGCCGCCAGTCGTATTGCGACTGAAACTAAAAACCTGAACAGCCTGCAGTCTGCAGTCCGTGGCCTGTTCAACTCCCAGGGCAGCTACAACGGCCTGACCAACCAGATCACCCGAACCAGTAACCTGTTCCCTGAGGACATGCTGAATCCGAGTGACACCACCAAGATCCGTCACTCCTGGAGCCCGGATGGTGTAGATCTGACCCCCATCACCTATCAGGGTCAAGCTGATCAGGCATTCATGATCCAATATAAAGACGTGCCGCAGAAAGAATGCGTGGACCTCGCGAAAACCGTGTACCCCTTCTTCCTGGCGACCCGTGTGAACTCTACCCCGGTGACTTCTGTGCCTTTGGCCAGTACCGCGTGTAACGCCGCGTTCAACACTCTGGAGTTTGACGCGCGCTAATTGTTAATGGCGAACATGGTAAGGGGCAGCAATGCCCCTTTGTTTGATCTAGGGGGTTGGGATGCAGGATTTCCTGGGGCAAGTGGGTACGTTGTACCTGTATGAAAACGATCTGAAACGTTCGTACTATTACCGCAAGGGCGCGAGCGCCGTAAGTGCCTTTGACGAAGCAGAGATACCGGTGCTGAGTGCGGGTATCGAGGCGTGTCGGGAGCAGAAAGAGGATGACTTCGTGGTCACTATGGGTGAGTCCCGCTTCCGGGGCCATCGTATGCCTACTTCTCACGGCCCCCTTTGCATTCTTCGTATTATCGGTACCAGTGGGCAGGGTTTGGCCGAGATTGGCATTACAGGGGCTCTCAAGTCGATTCTGATGCACCCTCGTTTGAATAACGGGGGCTTGGTGGTGATATGTGGCCAGCCTGGAGAAGGGAAGACCACAACCGCCACAAGCATGTTGGTCGACCGGGCCAATCTATTTGGGGGGCAGACAATCACCTTGGAAGACCCTGCGGAGGTGGATATTGACCTGGAGACAGGGCCTGGGCGAATTGTGCAGCGTGATTTGTCTGGGGATCGGTGTTTTGCCGATGCAATCCGGGACTCGCTGCGTGCATACCCGGCCGGTACCACGACCACGATGTTGATCGGGGAGGTCAGGGATCCGGAGACGGCACTGCTCGCACTGAGCTCTGCAGCTGACGGTCGCCTGATCGTGCTTACCATGCACGCACAGTGTCCTATTGCTTGCATTCGGAGGTTGCTGGCGCTGGCCAGCGGTGCCGGCAATAAAGATTTGGCCAGGGAATTGTTGGCGTCCGGGATCAGGGTTTTGTGGCACCAGAGCCTGAAGTTTAAGAAAGACGGAACTCGAGAGCTTTCTGTAAATGCCCTGGAGGACACGTCAGCGGTGGTGGGTGCCATTAAGCTAATGGCTCAGAGCGACTCACTGGAGCAACTTGCGACAGAGATGCGGCAGCAGCAACACAAAAGGGACGTAAAGGCGCCATTGGATTATCGTAAAAATGCATTAGACCGGGCGTAGAAGCCCGGTCTAAGCACAATATAACGGCAAGCCTATTCCTCGGCTTGCCGTTGTTCTATTCGTTGCTGGCGTTGCTGTACCCAGCCCTCTTTAAGAGGTTCAGCCATCTCGGCCCGCTCTACAGTAAGAAGAGGTGCGATAAACTCAATGCGCTCGCCAAATTGGCTCACCGCAATGTGCGACGCCACTACATAAAGCTGCTCAAGGGATAGGTGGGGAGCAATCTCCTGGAGCACCTTAAGTGACTTGCAAGATAGGAGCCTGCTTGTGATCCCTTCGATTTCAGGAATAGACAGGCCATATCTTTTTTGAAGGACATCAATCGACATAATAGCGATACACAACTGACAACATGAGGTCATAATATCAAACCCTGATAATGCCTATGCGAATTACCATTTAAGGGGTGCTCAAAACGGCGTGATAAACTCAACTAAAAACACCGAGTAGACTCCCTTGAAAACTCAACTTGCCGTTATTGCATTGGCCTCGTTATTAGCCGGTTGCGCTGCTAATTCAAAACCCGAATACCCTGATGAAATCTGCCGAATGCTTAATGAAAAGACCGACTGGGCGCGCGCCTTGGTGTCTGCGGAACGGCGTTGGGGGATCCCGCCGCATGTAACGGCTTCCATCATCTACCAAGAGTCGAGCTTTGTGCATAATGCCAGGCCGCCAGCAAAGGCCTCGTTGCTGGGGGTTCCGGTAGGGCGTGTGAGTAGCGCCTATGGCTATGCGCAGGTTTTGGATGGCACCTGGAAGGAGTACGTAGAAGAGACCGGCCGGTGGCGTGCCAAACGAGACAAGTTTGCCAGCGCGACCGATTTTATTGGTTGGTACTCTGACCGGAGTTACCGCATTAACGGCGTTCCCCTGACCGATGCCTACAACCTCTACCTGAATTACCACGATGGTTGGGGTGGATACCGCAACGGCACGTACAAGAGTAAGCCTTTCCTGTTGGATGCCGCGGGTAAGGTAGAGCGCAGAGCACACAAGTTTGAGTGGCAACTGGGCCGATGCCCAGAGCGCCTGGCTACCCGGTCGCTACTTTTCCCATTATTTTAACCAGTTGCATTAATTATATATCTCTGTATACTGGCAGTAACTCTACTTGCAAAGGATCGCAGGATGAAGTTCTACTTACTACACAAGCCGACCACCCTTCGCAGCATGTTTGTTGCGTTATCAGCTGCTGCGGGCTCCATGAGCAAACAGTCCTTGGTCCTGTTGTTCATGATGCTGTTCGGGTTGCCTTACCTGTTTGAGGCTTACATTTTGCCTGAGTGGGGTATCCGTCCCGATGCAGGTAAAGCTTTTGGCTCCGGTCACGACACCCTGCAGTTCGTGAAGTACACCGCCGCGTGGGTATCGGTGGTGGGTTTTCCGATAACCTTGGCGCTGCATATAGCCGTGATGCGTCCGTTCATTTTGATGCTGGACAAAATGCATCGCGCCCGATGGAATGCGCATCCGGAAGACAAGCTGATCCTGCAGGACTTTAGCTACCAGATTGACCGATAAGAATCGGTATAAAGAAAAGGCACCCTCCAGGGGTGCCTTTTTTGTTTGATTAGTCGTGCCTCATGGCGATTAACTGAGATCCGATCCTGAGGTGATTGCTCTCGGTTAAGCCGGCCACAGTTCCTGATACCCCTTCTGCAGTGAAGCGTTCACCTCGCTGTACACGGTACATAGTGCCGGTGGGACTGCTAATGAGGAATCCGTCGTTGAACACTGAGGTGAGAGTCCACCCTTTTGCCAGGGTGTATTCAGGCTGTTTAGCTTGCTGGGGTTGCTGCCGCTCAGCGAACCCCTGGATACGAGTAAGATCCGGCTCGAACTGGTTGTCGAGGTAGAAATACTTGCCCAGCTCAACGAAATGGCCTTCGCCGTCGGAGAGAATGCTGCTGACGGTGAAGGTCTGTTTGTCGTATCGGATCTGATCGCCGATCGACAACGTCGCTTTGCCTCCGGAAGTGTCACGCACAAAGGCGTGCTCCAGGTCAGCCGACACCGTAGAGACTCGATGGCCAGGTAAGCGATGGCGTCCGGCCTTCATGTCCTGAATGTCCCGACGTTGTCCGAGCCGTTTTTTAAGGCTGTCGATTTCACGTCGCAGTTCCGTGTTCTCAGCACGCATGGCCTTCAATGCGCCATTATGTTCGCCCAGCAGACCTGAGAGCGACTTCGACTCGGTTACCAGGCTCTCCAGCAGCAGCAACTCCCTGCTGTTGTCCAGGCTGTCTGGGAGGGCTTCCACCGCGTCCACTACAGCTTCTACCTGTGCCGTGAGGTCCTTTAGAGCTTCCTCGGTCGCAGGCGTTGCGACTGGCACTGTCTGTTGGTACTGCAACCCCAGCGCCCTGATCTGCTTAGACATGCCATCGAGGGTTGCTTGAATATCCTGGTAGCCCTTAGCGCCGGCCGTTAAAACCTCAATAGCGTTTCGAAGTTGCGACGCCCCCTCTTGTTGAGTCGGTTCTGGTTCAACCGAAGGCTCAGGCGCGCCCACCCTCTCTGCCAGCTTGTAGTGCTGAGTCGAGGCAGCATCAGGTTGGGGGTGGGTCTCGGCTGTAACTTGGGCAGAGGGGGGCACATGTTGGGCCACGACCACCTGTTCCTGAACAGTGGGTGCGGGTGGCTGCGGTGCAGACAGTTGAGGCTCCGGTACCGGCTGGGACAGAGATTGCTGCTCAGTGGGCAGTATCGGCTCGGGCGCTACCTGGGCGATGGACTGCGGGGCTGGTGCAGGGAGTTGAGGCTGCATCGCCATGGGAGCAGGGCTGCTGTCAGGCAAGAACAGTTTAACCACTACGGCACCGGCTAGGATGGCACCGACAGCCAGAGCGACAAGGGTTAGCTTCCCGCCTTTGTTAACGGGCTCTGCGTCGTCCATATGGAGTTCGAGATCCTCTTCGTCGTAATCTCCGTTGCTGGCTGCCTCTACTTGGTCCGGCTCGGCCTGGCTTTCATCTGGATCGTGACTCTCGGCGGGGGGCTCATGATCGTGATGTTCGAAATCATCAGCGTCATCACCAAGAAGCGCCTCGAGCCCTTCATCCATGGGCAGGTCGTCCAGTTCTGTCTCTGTGTCGTTCAGCAACTTGTCGATGGACACATCGTCATCGAAGCTTCTGTGATCTTTGGATTTGTCGCTCATACCGGGCTAGCTCTTCTTATTGTTATTGTTGGCAATGCGCAGTGCGCAGACCCTGGAATTACTGCTCTTCGATGGCCAGTTCGGACATGAACATCACGCCGATGGGCCGGTTGTTGTAGACCTCGACCGTGGCCTTGCGATTGAAGTTTTGCTCAAAGAACGGAACAAACTTCTCAAGCATCTTGCCCCCGGCGTAGACCGAACGGTCACCTGCAGTGCTGAGGGGATCCGTGATCCACTCCTTGTTATCACCACCGGTGGAACTCTCACGCATGCCGATCATGCTCTCGGCATAAGCGCCGGCAAAGGCAGATACACCCAGGCTGAAGTAACGCTCAAAGACGTGACGGTCGACCCGGTCCGCCAGCCTTGACCGCCTGGTGTTGGGGTCTGTCGCGATGGCATCGATGGTGTAGGACTTACCGTTAAAGCTCATCTTGCTGAAGCTGATCACCACTGATTTTGCATGGCCATCAATCGGCATCGGGACACCCAGCAACTCAGCGCCTTTTAGTGGGCCCTCGTGGACCACGGCTTTGGTTGGGCTGATTTCATCGGTATTGACGCCGATGCTCAGCGAGGCGAAGAACTCTTGGCCTGGGAGGATGGTGAACGCTGCACCGCTGCCATCATCCAGTGGCCGATCGGAGGGGTAGGTCCTTGGTGTGCCACCGCCTGATGCTGGCTCGTTCGGACTGGCAGACTGTTGTCTGGCTCGTTGGATGGCCGGAATGGATCCTCGGTCAATCGAGCGGTCGCGTTCGAACACTTCATAGCGACTAGCGCCATCTACGTCCTGCAGGCTCAGGCCAGTCGCAGCGTATCCGGATCCGCTCACTGGCTTGTCCTGTACCGCCATGGCAGCTTCCATGACTCGGACAGACCGGGCAGTAGAGGCAGCCAGGATGTCATCAATCATTACCGCCGGGCCGATCATCCGCTTGTATTCCAGCTCGCGGTTCAGGCGCTTGTAGTCGACGCCCTCGTGGTGAATGCTGCCACCGGATTCCAGCAGGCTTCGGCTGAACGGGCTCAGGGAGTCCTTCCAGGCCTGCAGGGTCGCCATAGAGGGGGCGAGGCCATTCTCCACCAGGTAGCGCTCATAGGCGGCCCTGGCCTCAGGAGGGAGGGCATCCAGTGCGGCCTGAAGTTCATCAGGCAACGGGGCATGTTCGGTACCAGCGGATTGCCGCCTTGCCTCATCGGTGATCCGGTAGGCCTCTTTCGCCAACTCCCTCATGCCGGCCGAGGAGGGATCGATACCCATCTTTTGGCCTTCCCAAAGCAAACGGGCTTGGGGCGAGTCTACGAGGCCACGTTGCTTCAGCCACTGCTCGTAAGCAGACAGGTCATCGTCCTGGCTGGCAAGGAACTTGGCCAGGTTTTCTGGAGTATCCGCGAGGTTGTTGTCGGTTAGCCACTGCTGGTAAGCAGACTCGGTCGCCGGGTCAAATCGCCTGATCCATTCACGGATGGCTTCGTAGCTGGCATCAACTTCACCATTGCTGATCGCTTGGTAGAGATCGGCGCGTTTGGTCCGCTCACCGAGCAGGGCAGGGTGGCAGGCTCCGGTCGGTGTATTGTAGGCCGCCCACGCCAGTACACCGTTGATGTCATCAGGGAAGTTACGACCGATGATGAACGCCGTGTACCCATTTTCATCGGCGATACCCAAGCCTTCTTTGATGGCTTCGAGATCGATGTCGGTTTGGCCTGATGAACGCTTCAGCGCCTCATAGCTTGGGTAGTCGTGAATGTTCAGCCAATTGGTGTAATGCACTTGAGAGATCTTGGCGCCGCTGGCGAAGGCGTCATCAAGGTAGGCAAACACCGGTGAGCTGATGGTCGGGTGGCTAGGCAATCCACTTTCCCACCCCAGGAATACCGGGAAGGACCCAGCCGCGCACTGGAGGTCGGCCCAGTCTGCGAATCGCTTGTGGGTCTGCGGGTGACTGGACTCAATCCACTCAACAATGGAGTCCGCAGAGATGATCTGGTTGGTGTTGAACGCGTGTCGCTCGATTTCCGCCAGGATTGGGCTGTTGTTGAGGTTCAGCCAGTGGGTGAACGTCTTTGCCGTGACCGCCAGCCCTTGGTTGTGCATGTCGGACAGGTACCGGCGGGCCCCCAGCACGCCCGGGTCAAAGAACCGGGTAGGCAGAGCGGCCAGCTTTTCCGGTGATAGGGTCGCCTTCCAGGCCTCGAACGCTTCTTCGGACATCGGCAGGCCATGGTCTTTAGCCCATTGGGCAAACTCGGCATAGAGCGCCGGCGTGGTCTCCTTGATGTACTCGAGGTGGTTCTCGAAGCTGTCCTCAAGCCCATTGCGTTTTAACCAGGCTTGGTAGTCGGGATCCAGCAGGGCAATGCCGGTTTCATGCAGCGCCTTGTCGATCGCTGCCTCTTCACTGGACAGCCAGGCCTGAAACGCTTCTGCTGAGGGCTCCAGACCATTGGCCGCGGCCCAGCGCCTAAAGCGCTGCGCCCGGGTGGGGTCAGTTTGCTCCAGGTACTGCAGATAGTTATCGAAGTTGTCTTCCAGCCCTTTGCTTTCTAGCCATTGCTGGTAGGCCTCTGCAGCGGAGGGGTTGGTTTTCTCCATCCAGCGGATATACGCCTCATGGCTGGGTTCAAGGTTGTTCTGTTCCAGCCAGCGGGCATAGTCGCCGGTCGTGCGCCCGTGCTCACGGTCATTGATGGCTTTTTGAAAGGCCAGGAAGTTGTCGAAGTTGTCAGCCAGACCGTTGTCCGCCAGCCACTTGCGATAGGCAGCAACAGTTTCCGGTTGGGTTTGCTCCAGCCACCGCAGGTGGTTCTGGTAGGTATCCTCCAGCCCATTTTTCGCCAGCCATTGCTGGTACGCCTGATTCGCCTCAGGCTTGGCCACTTCTAGCCACTGAGCGTAGTCCTCATACGTGGCTTGACGGCCGTCGCGGGTGGCCCAGGTCAAAAAGCTCTGCAGATCTTCGTACTGAGAGCGCGCAAACACGGCGCTAAGCCATTTCAGGTAGCTATCGAAGGCAACGGTGAGCTTATTGGCCAGAAGCCATTCTGAGTAGCCTGTGTGGACCTGGGGTCGCTCCGTCTTGAGCCAGTTGAAGTAATGCTCGAAGGTCGGCGATTTGAACTTGTCTGGATCGGTCTTGAGCATCCAGGCCATGAAGGCGTGGTAGTCCTTAGGGTTCGTGGGCGCCATCCACTCCAGGCAATCCTCAAACGACACCGGTTGCCCGTTGGCGTTGCTTTGGTCGGCCCAGTTGGCGAACTTCTCCAGATCGCTTTGCTTGGCGAACTGCAGGGGATCCATGTAGCTGTCTCCGGATTGCTTGGCGTCACTCAGTTTCTGATCAGCAATCTCCTTAAAGGTCTGCTGCAGGATGTCGGACTGGTTCTGATCGGAGATCTGCTGGCCGGGCAGTGCCGCTTTAGCGTCACGGGCACCGGACAAGTTACCCACGGCCAGGCCTTCGCTGAAGGTCCGGCTAGTGTCTGCGCTGTTGGTAGCCGATTTCAGGACATAGGCCCCGCCACCCACCAGGATTACTGAGACCGCTATGAGGATGACCCGTTGTCGGGTGGAGATCCCCTTGCTGAGGTTTTTCATCGCTTTCATGGGCAACTTCTTAATTAAAAATGGACTTCTTGTATTTGATTTCGGACTCGAACTGCTCAGAGACCGTCGCCTGTACCCGCTCACCGTTCACGCTGAACAGCAGGCTTGTGTTGGGATAGGTCTTGTAGGCACTAAAACCGCTGATGCTGTGAGCGTCTTCGATGTGGTGGGGCAACAACAGGTCAGCGGTCGTGCGGACGTACATGAAGCCGTCCTTGACCAGCACGGTGGTGTTGGCAATGCCGTTGACTCGGTAGCGCTTGGAGCCGGGGAGGCGGTCACCGTTTAGGACCGCCAGCATGTCATCGGTGATGTGCTCCGTACCGCCGCCGGATGACATGGTGTTGCCCTCGTTGGCCTTGCTCTGGGGCCCAAGCTTGGGGATACGGACAGACTTTCGAGCGTCGACCACGTCGCCGCTGCCAACCAAGCGCAGTACCAGGGGCATGTCGAAATCCAGCAGGTGCAGCAGCACATTGGACTCGGCGAAATCGTTGCGGATGTTGAAGGAGGCCACGTTGAGGTTCTGCCCGGTGACCTGCTTGGTAAAGGCTTCCTGGTTGCCTATGAGATCGCCGTCAATGGGCCAGGGTGCGCCGGCCTGATCGAAGAACACGATGGAGGCGCTGTAGCCGTTCTTAACCCGGATATCGATGGGATCGGCAGCGTCCACGTCGATGGCCACGGTCGAGATCTCCTGTCGGATGTCCTTTACCGGGGCATTGCGAGCTTGGTTGTTCCGCTGCTCCAGTTTGCGCAGTTCGATGATCTGCTCGGGGGTTAGCGGGTACTTCTCCTTCTGGGCGTTGTCGAAGGCTGCCTCTTGGGTTTGGCGATCCAAGGCGTCCAGCACTGGCCGCAGCTCGTTCTGCTGGTGGATATGCTTGAGCACCTTGTCCTGCTTAGCCTGGAGGGCAAGCAGTTCCTTCTCGGTCATGTAGACGGTCTGCCCGTCCGCCAGCGTGATCTGCACATAGCCTTTGAGAAGGCCTTGGGGTTCATCACCGGAGGGGGGAGCGGCATCGTGAATGCTGGGCCCTCCAACATCAACCGGGTTGGCCTGGCCGTTGCCACGGCTTGAGCTGCTTTGGTTGCCAGAGAGCATCTCACGCTGCCTGGCAGCTTCTTTATCGGCACTGTGCTTAGCTAGGGCTTCCTCAAGGGTAAGCCCCTCGGCGATAGCAAACGTGCTGGCCAGCAGGGTAGGGGCAACAGCAAGGGCCAGGGTCTTCTTAGTCAACGGGCTCATCGCTGCCTCCGCTCGGTCATAATCAGCTGGGCAATCCCCAGCCCCATGGCGTTCTCAAACAGCGAGCGCCGGTCTACGGTGACCCGGAAGTTGTAGGAGTCGCTATAGCTCTCGGTAGCCGTCCGGTAGGTGATCTTGCCGGTGGCCGCAAAGGTCCAGGAATAGGGGGTGCCGGTGGAGGCCCGTTCCACCTTCTGCAGCAACAGCGGGGTGTGCTCCAGTGTCAGGCCAACCAGCAACTTGTTTTCCACCACCGCGGCATCAAAGCGGTTGTCTTTGAGCATCGCCACGAACTGGGTCGCGCCCTTGGCGGTAAACCACTTCATGGTCGCTTCGTTGATGTGCTGGTTGATGTTGAAGTAGTGAAAGTCGAAGGTGTCGATCAGTGCCTTCTCGATCCACCCGGCAACCACAGCGTCGCTTTGGTTGGGGTACTCCAGCGGTGTCATTTCGACGATGGACCCGTCGTTGTCGATAGCGAAGAATCTGGGTTCAGCCTTCTTAGTCGCGTTGTAAAAAGCCGAAACCGCAGAAATCACTGCCGCAATGACAGTGATGGTGGCCGCCACATAGAGCTTCTTAGTCGAGTCATTGAAGAAGCGATTACGAAGCAACGCCATCTTAATGCCTTTGTCGTCTGCTGCGGCCTTACTAACCCTGGGTTTGGGTGATGCTTTTTTATTATTATTGGGCATCTTAGAGTTCTTCGTTATTCCGATGTTGGTTGTTGATCTGTACCTTGGCTTTGTTGCCGGCGGCGTTGCTGCACCAGTCGTGCAGCCTGCTCTTCGTCGAATGTTTCTGCTACCTGAACGTCCCCGTCGAGGCTGCTGGTATAGGCGCCGCCTTCACGTTGAGTGAGGACAGAGCAGGTGGTGACGATCGAACTGAGCCCTGTCACCACGGCCAATGCAAGCATGAGATTGGCGAGCGACCGATAGGAATCCACTCCTCGGCGAACCGGTGCCAGATCCCCAAACAATGCGCCGCCCGTTTGTGCTGAGCGTTCAGCTAACTTATTGCTACGGGCATCGGCCTCTTCCATGACGGAGCGCAACGCATTAGAACTTTTGCCTTTTTCACTCATCCACTGGCTGGCCTTAAAACCGTAAATAAATACAGGATAACAAATCCCGGGTGGCTGAAAGTGTTAAGCGGGTAATAGGAGCAGTAAATGGGTAATAAACTGGCGAATTTTCACGCAATAAATGGTGGAGGGAGCCGATTTTTGGGCCGCCTCCTTATAGCGTAATTATAAAAATTATAAGGGTTATAAATAACTATAAAAATACAATAGGGGCCGACGCATTTGCAACCTGTGCAAATGGCTGATTTTATTGCGTGATTAATTTGGGTGCCGGTTTGTGTTTGGGGCTGTCTGGTGCGGGCAATGAGTGATGAGTGACGGCGAGGACGGTGGCCTCGGGTCTTGGGGGTCGTGGTCATCAGAGAGAGTGGGAGCGGCGACGGTGACCTGGGGTGTTGGGGCTGGTGCCCAGCTGGGCGAGCGGGT
>NZ_FQXG01000003.1:177770-576248 GCF_900129905.1 Ferrimonas marina
GAGCGGGTGCGGTGACGGTGGCCTGGGGTGTTGGGGCTGGTGCCCATCTGGGCAAGCGGGTGCGGTGACGGAGGCCTAGGATGCTGGGCTGGTGCTGTCCTGGGCGAGCGGGTGCGGTGACGGTGACCTGGGATGGGTGCTTGATGTTACTGGCAACTCAGGTAAGGCTATGGGTGTGCCTTGCGCGGCTTCGGGCATGTATTTGGTTAGTGATGGTGGGGTTATGTTTGCAGATATCGTCTTCAATCTGAGGCGCTGGTTTCTCGGCATTCGGGCTCAGGATGAGTCTCTGATGCTGCCGGCTTTAATTGAGTTGGTTCGACTGGGTGAGGTGGTGGGGTTCTCTGCTGCCACCTTGTCGGTTATTCATGCGCTATCGGAGCGTCTTCAGGCCACTGGGTGCGATATTGGCCTGGCTCTGCCGGTCACGGGGCCAGGTGGCGAACAGAGCCCGGTTGAGCGGGTAAGCTTTGTGCTGGCACCGGGGCAGCGAATGCCGGCACTGAAGGATCCGGATGCTCGGTTTCTGGCTGAGTCCTTTGGCCCATGGCGCCGTGTGCAGGTGCAGTTGGGCGAGGCGGTATTGGTCGATTACGGTAGGGGCTTTCCTGCAGTGCATTCCAGGGTCTCCGGCCTGCTGTTTGAGGATGCTGGTGCTGATGGGGTCGTACTGATGCTTCATTAGTCAGTTTACGGTTGTGGTTGTAACACTCGTCGGGCAAACTGGCTTAGTTATTAATTATTTGGGTCGCCTTGAGGTTTGCTGTGGTGGCCAGAGTATGGAGCATGTGACGGCATGAAGGACGTTAGCGGTTTCGAAAGCCAGGTGTTAGACCTGCTGGGAGATGTGGCAGGCGCCGATCCTATGGATGTGCTGGAGACCATAGCCTGTTTGCGCTCCATCGAGGCCAGGCTGGTAGATCGCTTGCAGCAGGTGGAGTTGGAAGCTCAGAGGACCGTCGAGGTTGAGGCTGGATCTGATGGCGTATCGTCAGGCCCGGCTGTCTTTGTTGCCCTAGACGCTGATGGCAAGAGCTTGGGCGCTGAGCTTGCCTACACGCTCCCTTGGGCATCTTACCGCCTGCGCTCTGAGGCCGCTTACCGGGGCGAGTCCGTTGCCTCTATTGTTGCAGACAGCGATGCTCCACAGCCTGGGGGCGGTGACTGCCCAGATGATGCGGCCGGGGCCCTGGGTTCCCTTGCTGCGCTCGCTTCACTACAGTAATATACTATCGTATACCACTGCGTCGGTCAACACTTTTGTGCCGTTAAGTTGCTGGCCTGAGGCCGGGGCGGCTTACCCGCCTGGTTGCCCCCGCGCTGCGACGATAGGTTTCCCTGGTCTCTGGCCCAGGCGGCCTTGGCTTCGGGTCCCTGTGCCGGGCCCAGGGCGGCCCCCTTGGCCGGCTTTACGCCTCCCCCGTTGCGCCTCTGGGGGGTCAGGCATCGTGCCTCGTCAGGCTTGCCGTCGGTCCGTTGCCTTGGTCAGTATCATGTTCCCTCTCCAACTCCTCACCCTTAAATATACAATAATATATCAGCAGTCAGGATGCAAGCTTTTCTTGCGTTAAAGCATCGAATTCATTCACTTTTTTTGTGCTGTGCGCTAGGTTGTCCAGGCTTCTTCGACGCTGGTTCACTTTTCTTTTGCGGTTACTAAACCGTCTATGTGTACTATTTTTCATCGCTTTTTCCATTCTGTTAACTTCGTCACCTTAACGCCTGCCCTGGGTCTCGTCAACCTGGTGGTGGCGAGGGTGGTGTTGTGGTGATCGGTGTTATTTCGCAACACAGCGAGTGGGACCGTTTAAAATGGGGTGTGGAAACTACCGTTTAGGCCGGGGTTATTATGCGAAGGATAAGGTGGCAGCGTGGTTTTACGCTGCTGGAGATGATGTTGGTGTTTGCCCTGGCGTCCATTTGGGCTGTGGGAACGCTCAACGCAAAGCGGCTTGAAGAAGATCAGGCTCAGGCGCGGCGTGTCGGTTCTCATCTCTACCAGTACAGCCAATCGCTCAGGAAGTACCTGTCCAATGAGGGTACGGGCATTGCCGTGGGTACGCATACCTACTCAGGTATCGACTGGCTCAAGGCAGAGAGCTACATGGATGGTGGTGGTGCTACGGTCCAGTATCTGAGCCAGTACGTCCCTAATGAGGTGCGCTTTGGTGGCCTGCGCTGGGAGACGGAGATTGTTAAGGCAGGTACTTCATTCACCACCAGGGTGCTGCTTCATACTGTCTTGATGGACAAAGACGGGGCGCCTGGCACCGGCTTCGTAGTCAATGGCCGTAGTCGTGGTGATCTCGCCGGTTTGGCTGCCCTGGCCGCCAGCGGTGTCGATTTCATGGGGGGTATGGACTCATCTCACGGTGCTCTGACCGATGCCGCCATCGTTTACTGTATCCCTGGCATTGCCTATGACCCTACCCATATGTGCTCAGGCTCCGTTAACGGTGTCTCAGCCTCTGGCGCGGTGATTATGGAGATTGCCAGCGCCTCCTTCGATATCTGGTTGCGCACGGATGGCTCCAACACCATGAATTCAGACATCGTGTTCCAAACGGCTGCTGGGTTTAATCCGGCGATTAAGGGGCTGAGTGCGATCAATGATTTCGAGAGTGGGTTGCTCACGATTGGTAGTGCGGCAGATTCAAATCTGGTGATGATGGCTGATCAGGTTCAGGCAATGGCTGCTACCAGCGTAGGCATTTCAGCCCCGGATATTACCCTCACTGGCCAAACTACCCTGGCGGGTAACGTAGAGGCCCGGGGGAACATGGTGTTTACCACGCCCAACGCCACCCTGGCGGTAGACAATGTTGTTGCTGGTAGTGGTCAGTTTAACCTGATCTCCAGTAATGGTACGACTGGCAGGGTGGCTGATGCTTACCTGGGTTCGGTTGAGGCTAGCTTTGTCGATGCAGACAGGATCTACTCACCGGATGCTGAGTTTGATGACGTTACGATTAACGACAGCATGACCCTGGCCAATGACCTGGATGTGGGCCGTGATGCGACCGTGGGGCGGGATCTTGATGTGGGCCGTGATGTGCTGGTTTCGGGGGACGTGGATGCGTTCCGTGTTTACGCTGATGAGGTCATTGATGCATCTGGTGGCACGGTGTGGACTGGTGGTACTCAGTACCAGCGAAAGATTGACTGGGATGGTATTTCGGCGATTAACCGATTGCATGCTTGGACGTTAGAAGCTGGCGCGGTGAATGTGGATAGGCTCAGTTCTGCCAGTGGCAGTGGTATTGAGGTGTTGGAGAACATGTATGTTGGGGGTGGGTCTGCCACGTCAGCGTCATTAGCAGATCGGCTGAATTTGCATGATGGTCTGATCTGGAACATGGGGTTGACAGTAACAGACCGTGATCTTGAGTTTCCGACAAATGTGTGTCCCAACGGCCCTGGCACAAGGGATGCCTTCGCTATTCCGGTGGTGGCGCTACCAGAGACCTATTCTGTATTCCCATATTTGCAGAACAATTCATCCAATGTGCTACAAATTAGGCTTTACAGGCACAACGGGAGCGATTGGGTTCGGGACACGACCTCATTGCCTCAGTCGGTGGTATATGTAATGAAGTGTCGATAAAAAAGCAGGCCTTTCGGCCTGCTTTTGTTTATTGGCGGGTTCTGCGCAGTAGCAATAGAGCAAGGAGGCTGAGGAGTCCCATGGAGCCGCCGCTAGAACCTTTCTTTTCAGGGGCGGTGGGTTCTGTGGGCTTGTTCTCTTCGGTTTCTTCCTCTTCGTTGCCCTCGTTACCTTCGTTGGTATCTTCGCCATCAGTGCCCTCCTCAGTGGGAATTGCTTCGATGTTGATGGTGAGCATCCCGACTTCACCAACTGTGCCATTGTCAGAGCTGATTTCAACAAAGGCCGTCTGAGCGGTTTCTGCTGCTGTGACGCTTAATGTGAATACTGCCTCGGTTTGCCCCACCTTAAATGCAACTGAATTCGTAGCTGTAGTGACTCCAGCACCGCTCACGTTGATGTTTAGGGTTTCTTCGGTCTCACTGCCCTCGGTGCGCAGAACAACAACCTCAAAACCGGTCATATCATGCTCAATCTGAACCTGTGCCTCACCGAAGTTGAATACGCCACGAGCTTTGGGTTGCGCGTTGTATACGGTGTAGTCGTAAAGCTCATGCGACTGATTCGAGATCTTCCACTCGGAAAAATCTGCAGGCATGATCATTGTGCAAACGTCAGCGGGTTCTAGTGTATCTGGGCACGTGCCAGCACCAGTGAGGTTGAGGGGGATGGTCTCAAGACTCAGGTTCTGAATCTCGATAGCCGCGCCCGGGAGGGCCAGACCGGGGTAAGCGAGGCCGTCTACCTCAATGAGGAAGTATTCTTTAGTCACATCGCCGTAGAAGCTAACGCCTACAGGCTCGTTGCCGCCACCTACCATCAATCCGAAAATGCGTCCATCGTTACTGATGAGTGTCGATCCACTATCGCCGCCTGTTGTCCATCCTAGGGTGGGTGTGATGAAGGTGAGCCAAACGGGACTCTGTGTGCCCAGCTCGTTTTCTAGTAAGCCGTCAAAGCAGTCGGGGGCGGAAAAATCCGGGTCACAACCAGCAGCAAGCATGTTTTGGTAATTGCTCACGGTTCCTTCAAGCTTTGAAAGATGGCCTGGAGTTCCGCCGTAACCGAGGTACTTGAACTCGTGACCCGCTTCGGGAGGGGTGTCGTCGAACTTGATTGGGTTAAAGTCTTTTGCTCGCAGGGGATCGTGTTTGGCTACAGATGTGTAGCTGGATCGGCCTTCTGACCCGTTAACGACTTCGGTGTAGGGTGTGTCGAGGTTGAAGTAGTGCACCTCCTTGTCCCCATACAGCACTGTAGGCTCACCGCAGTGGTTGGCAGTGATGCTCACGTAGGGATTGAGCAGGGTCGCGGTGCAGTATTGCCCTTCGGCAGTCCACATCACGAAGTTAGAGCCTTCGCCCTCGGCGACCGGGCCACCGTCGGTAACGGCAAAGGCCTGTGCGGCAAAGAGGGTGGCTGCGAGAATCAGGGTCTTTTTCATTTCGGGCATCCTTGCTGATTACTGTATGAACAATAATATACCAATGTATATTGCAAAGTCCATAGTCAATTGCCGCTAATTTGCACAAATCTCTAGTGAATTCGTACACTTAAATCTGTCACAATCCGCCAGCAGCCTAGCCTGGGCTGGCGTCTTGGTGGTTTTCGCTGGCCCATAGCTGCCGTGCGATTCTTGAAACCTGTTCGCAAGTGATGGTGCCGCATACCATGCCGCCAGCAGTCACCAGGGCTTCAATCGTGGTGCACTGGCCGGTGGCCAGGGCAAGCACCAGCAGGCTCAGTACGGTGCCAGCAGCGGTAAAGCGGCTGTTCTGGTAGGTAGCCATGACCAGAAGTTGCGCCAGAGCACCGAGAGCCAGTCCTTTGATGATCAGTTCTTCCATGATCGCTGTTCCTTTGGTTGGGCCGGGCCGCTGTGGTGGCCACCCGGCGCTGAGGGTTATTCCAGGGGCAGGCGCACAACCAGTTCGCCGGTTTCCTTGTCGAGGGTGGCAGCTTCCAGGCCAGTGCGCAGCGTGTCAATCGAGCTGAATGACTGGTAACTGCCGGTGGTCTCTTTGCTCAGCTCATCAGCCAGTTCTTCCGGTACGTCATCGGGGCTGCCCCAATTGTCGTAGTCTGCCACCAGGTGGGCGGTTTCGGGTTGGTTCTTGTGGGCGCGAACCAGGCTATCAATGTCGTCTTTCAGCGAGGTTTCCAGCAGGACCGAAAGCCCATTCTCAGCAATCCCCATCGCTGTGATCAGCTTGCTCTGGGTCTTGGCCACTTTGAACTCCTGGGTGTCCATCTGAAACTGGCCAGCTTTGCCGTCAAAATCACACTCCATGCAGCGGCAGGAGCTGTCGTTGTCCCAATAGGTGTCAGTGGGGTGGCCGTCGCTACCATCGTCGCTCATCAGCACCTCGTATTGGGCGGTCACTACGAGCTTGAATGGGCCTGCGTGTCCACACTTAGGGCATTCCATGCCTTCAAGGCAATTTACGTTCTTGTTCATGTCGCTCTCCGTGTCCGCCAGCACCGGCCCGGTGCCGATGCTGGCCAGTGGCTTAATGGATGTTGGCGGCTGTGGGCTCTGCTTTGCCGCCAGTGGCGGATTCATAGGCTTCGTATTCCATTTGGTCAAAGTCCATGCTGCAGGTCTGGGCCAGCACTTTGGCCTGAATGAACAGGTCGTGCTGGCTATCGCCGACGTTTCCAAAGTCTAAGCCCTGTTCCTGGCGGTACTTGGTCCATGCCTCAGTGACGGTCTTGCCTCGCTTGGCGCCAGCATCGTTTTTACCGCTGTGGTACTCGGCGAGATACGCTTTGGTCACGTCGGTCAGGAATGAGGTCAGTGCCTCAGTGGGGCAGAGTGGCTTTACTTCGTAACTGAACTCTGTCGCAGCAACGCAGTGCTGTTTGACGATCTGCACCAGTTTTTTGAGGGTGGCGTTTTCTGCGTCGGCGCTCAGTTCCGGGAGAATGGGGCCGTCAAGGAAGATGACCGCCAGCACTTGGTAGCTGCCGGTCTCGGGGGTGTACTCTTTCGCGCTGTCGCTAGCGGCGTTATTGGCGCTCACGTTCTCGCCAACGCAGTGGGTGATGGGCTGACCACCGGTGTACTCGACATAGCGCTTCTCGGAGTGGGTGAACCCCAGGGTGATGGCGGTCTGTCGAGCTGTGTGGCTGAGCGAGCGGTCAAACCGACGACTGTAGCTGATCTGGGTGTGCTCAGGGCAAATCCAGAGCTCCAGGTGGGTGACAAAGCTGTCGTGGACGGTAACTTCCTCCACCTGGCACTTAAGCTCATTGGCCAGCACGGCCAGGGCGAACTTGTGGTCGCCTTGGGCGAAGGTGATGTGGTTCTTCCCGTGGGCAGACCCAGTGATGACGGTGTACATAGTGTGTCCTTTCACTTCAAACTCAACACCCTCAATATATACTTTCATATATCGAGGGGTCAAGTCTTTTCCACCCGCCAGCGCGTTTATTCCGTATTGAAGATCTGCACCAGAATCTCCTGCCCTGGTGCGCCAGCCGGGTATTGGGCGCGGCACGCTTCGATGATGGCCTGCCAGATGGGGGTGGGGAGGATGTCACTGGCATCGCCATCTCCGTTAAGGGAGCCGTCTACCTTGACGTACACATCGCTGCCCTCGTTTGGCTTGGGGCCGGGCGTATGGCAGCGTGCAAGGCCGTTGCCGGGGTTATTGAGGGCCGCTAAGAAGCCTTCGTTCTTGTACCACTTTGGCGCGTAAATCTGCACGAAGGGGGTCCGGGATGAGGTCACGTAGCTTGGCTTGTCTGCTGCCGTGGGGGCAGGGGTTTGGGCCTTGTCTTGCAGCTTGCGCAACCATTGGTCGTCGGCGGCGTCGTTCCAGGGGTTGGCCGGGTCAAAGTTGCCGATGTACTCGGGGGCTGCACTGGGGGTGGTGCAGATGAACTTGGCGCAGGGAATGCCGACATCCGTTTGCGGGTCATTGCGCAGCAGCACGCCGTTACTTGCCTCGAACTCTGCCAGTTGCTGGCCAACGAATTGGGTCGTGTTGTTCAGCATGGCCAGCAGGGCGCTTTTGCGGTCCTCTGGCATGGGTGACAGGGCTACAGCTGCCGCCAGCCGGGTGGGTGTTAGTGTCTTCGCCATGATCGTTCCTTGGTCTTTATGGTTGAGAGTTAAGTGCCTGAACCTCAGCGCACTCCTTGAGCCAGGCCTGTTCATCGCCGTCGTACAGGTCGTTGACGTAAAGCAGCCATCCCCGGTCGTCTTTGCTGGCCGGGTAGCGGTAGGGCAGGCCGTCGTCCAACTCCGCCAGTTCCTCGGGTGGGACTGCGCGGTAGCTGTCAATGCAGTCGGACCAAATGGCGAGGGTATCCGCTGGCCAGTCAAAGCCCTTGGGGTCCGTGCTAATGACAAAGCCGGTTCCTTTGGACGTTAACTCGTCGGGGTCGAATGTGCTGCTTAGCCACATGATCGGGGTCATTGGCCGGTCGGTGCGGAACCCGCTTGTGTCGATCTCCGCCTCGATGATGACGTTGCCGTACCGGCGAGCGACGTTGGGGCTAGCCGTAAAGAACATCATGGCCGGGTGGTCGGAGTGGCCGCCATCGGGCCGCCAGCCCCCGAAGTGTTCCTGTGTGCCGTGATAAACCTTCATGGTGTCCCTCGCCGGTACGTTGGGGCTAAGCTTGGGCCGGGTAAAGCATCTGGTGGTACAGGGCGTCTTGTTCTTCCCAGTCCATCAGTTCGTGGGCTTTCACCAGGTCTTGTACCGCCGCCAGCGGGTTCTTGCTTTTCAGTGCCTCCTGGATGGTGGCCAGGGGTACTGCCGTTTCAGACGAATCCAAAACCGGGTGGTGCTGGTTTTTGACCTGGATGCTGCCACCCACTACCTGCAGCCACTGGGTGTCGTTATAGGCTTCACCGTCGCCACTGGGGCCGCAATGCTTCTCAAAAGGCAGGTTCAGCGCCGCCAGCGTGCTCTCGATGCCTAACGCGCCGTACTTGATGCCTTCAAACTCGATCTCTACAGCTGCGCCGTCGTTGCTGGTCACGTTACCGCCGAAGGGGTAGGTCCGGTATTCCTGGTCGAGGTCGATATCGTTGCCTGCACTCTGTAGCGCTGCATTCAGTGCGGTGAGGCAGGTCTTGAGCAGGGTCAGGGTTACGTTGCAATCGTGATCGCTCATGGTCTGTGTCCTTACAGGTGGTTGATATGGGGGGTCAGGTAGCGCTCTACGTGGTTGGTGACAAAGGCCACCAACTCCGCTTCGGGGATGCAGTCGCGGAAGTCGCGGACCCGGTTGGTCTTGGGGTGGCTAGTAGAAATGAATCGGCTATGGCCGTTCACACTGTCACGCAGGCTGATATGACAGGTGGTGCCGCCCTCAACGATGCCGAAGATGACGTGGTGGGTGTCGCCAAAGAAGATGGCTTTGCTCAGCGACGGGGTGCCGGTGGAGCGCTCGTAGCGGCTCTGGGCTAGGATGCGGTCGGACAGGTCTTGAGCCTGGGCGGGTGCTACTGTCGCCGTGGCGATCAGGGCCAGTGCCAAGGTCTTGCTGGCTCGGGCCGCCAGCTTGGAAAGCATTTCCATTGCCTCACTCCATCAATCAACTCAACACCATCAGTATATAAAAGTATATTAAAAGGTTCAAGTTTTTGTTGGTGTGGAGTGTGTCTTGAGGCGAAAGCCATGATGCCCCTGGGGCATCATGGCTTTCTTGGCCTATGCGGTTAACCGTCAGGTTGCGTTACTTCTTGAACGAAGTCCGCGAAAGCGGCTCGGATGAGTGCTTTGTTGTTCTGCCCAAGGTATCGGGCCAGTTGGCCACATTGGCGTGCATAGTGGTGGATGGGTTCATCTTCTGGTTTGATCTCTGAAACCAGTGCCTCCATGGACTCTTTGAACCAACGGGCGCGATTTTGGTTCGACTTGCTTAGATCGTATTCAGTGCCTAACCCACTCTGGTGGTGGTAATAGTGGAACAGGTTGCACATAGCATCGCAAATAGTCTGGGCTACAGGTTCATTGGGTGAGTCTTCGATTTTACTGAGCGCCTGAAGCATGTGGGTCGTGGCTTGCAAGTCCTTCTGGACAGCGGCGGGGGTTGGGTCGTTTGAGGGACCAGAGTCTGGCTTTTGGGTGCAGAATAATTGCGTGATGGTTTCTGCGAAAGCGGTCATCTCTGGTGCTGCTTTGATGGTGATCATAGCTTTGGGTTCCTTGCTAGTTGGAAGGGTAGGGCAACTCAATGAGCCGCCCTGGTGGGTTACTTGATATTGGGAATGATGATCCGGTTCAGTTCCCAGCGGTGGCCGCAATCCAGACACTCCATTTCCAGGGTGGTGCGTTCATCGCCGTCATGGTCAGTGTCGGGGCTACCACACTCAGGACACTCCTTGTCGGTTTCAATGGTGATCGGGCTTTTGGTGTCCAGTGGCGTAAGCGCTGTTACGGCCTGTGCCGCTTCACCCAAGGCTGACAGCAAGTTAGTCGCTGCACCTGTGGCTCGGTTAGGTGAGCCGGTCATGGTGGCTTTTGTGGCCAGGTCGTTGGCTGTTTGGAGCAGTTCCGCCAGCACTTTAACAATCTCTCGGTGATTGGCATCGGCCAGCACGGTCATGGGCGAGCTTGGCTGGACAACGGCACCGCCAGGCTCTTGAGGTAATACGCACATCGCGGCCAGTTCGGTCGGGTCCAGGGCGCGATAGTCGAAGGTCAGGGCGATCTCCTGGTCCAGTCTCATCACAACGTACTGCAGGCGAAGCTGGTCCATGTTCGGGGCGCTGTGGTGCTCCATAATCTGGTTCCACATATGCAGGCGCTGGCCTTGGCTGGGAACGTCCGGGCTGTCGCTGTGCTCGTAGTGGATAAAGCCACACCAGGGACAGGCGTCGTAACGAAGCAGGGTTGTTGAGCCGGTGTTTTGCTTCACCAGCACCGGGTTGCTGCAGCAGGGGCATTGTGAGCCGTAGGATTCGGTATCCATGGTCTTTCTCCTGGGTAGGGGCTTAGCCGCGTGAAGTCACTTCGGCTTCATTGATGGTGATCCCGCTGACAGTGAGGGCGTTAGCCTCCTGCAATTTGGAGATCTCGGCCTGTAGGTTCTCGCAAAGGGAGTCGGGGCAAATCACGCCGCCGTCGCTCGATACTCGCAACGTCACTTCAAACACCAGCGGTTGGCTAACGAACTGATCAAACTGTTCACTGTTGTGCTGACGCAGGTGCTCAATCATCTTGACGTAGATGGGGCGTCCGGCCTTGGCCTTGGCCATGGCTTCTCGCGCCTGGCTGGCAGTGACGTTCAGCTTTACCAGTTCACCGTCTTCCCAGGCCACGACAATCCCTTCCTTCGCCAGAAATTCGCACTCTTCGTCTGTCAGGGGGCCGTTGAGGTGGGTGTCGAAGCCCTCTAGGGTGCCGCGTGTTCTGGTTCCATTTCTTGCGCAGTCCTGGCAAGCGGCGGGGCTGTTTCCGCTGTACTGGGGGTTTTCGCTGTCCACCGCGTTAACGGCTGGTGTCAGGGTAGCATGGTCGCCATTCTGCTCAATCAGCATCAGCTTGGTGGTTTCCACTGCGATCTTGGTTGAGCCGCACATGGGGCAGCGGTAACGGGGCAAAAGTGACATAGCGTGTTTCCTTACAGAAGTTGCTGCAGCTCTTTCAACCCTTTGACCAGGGCGAGGGCTGACACGAACATTTTAAAGATGGTCCAGATGGTCTGGGCATCCGCTTGGCGGGTTTCCGCCTTGGTTTTCTGGATCTGGCTGAGCAATTGCTGGTGCTGCACCCTTAGGTGTTCAAGCTCCTGCTCCGCCAGCACCGCTTGGGCGTTCTCCTTCCGCGCCTGGGCCAGTTTGAAGCGTGTGTGGGCCTCAAGCTCCCTGGCTCGGGCCAGCGCCACCGTATACAGCCAATGCAGCAGCGCCAGCTTCATTCGCTCCATTGCTTAACCCTGGGCCTGCTCTGGGGTCTTAACGCGATAGAGGAATTCAAAGGAATCGTTCGACATCTGGATATGCGCCCAATATTCATCGACGTTGTTCAGCTTCACAAACTCTTTGATCACCTTGTCGATAACGGCGGCGCTACGGCGGGTGCCTTTGAGCGACAGGTAGGTGCGACGGGTGCGCTCGTCCTTCTTCCAGGGGGTCAACACTTTCTGGCTGAACGTGATGTAGGTGCCAAACATGCGATCAATGCAGTTGCGTTGCTGGGGATCGCCGTTACGCGGCAGGAACTCATCGGCTTTCGGGATACGCTGGCCCTCGATGGGGTTAAAGCGATAGCGCAGCGTGGTTTTGCAGTGCTTGGTAAGCATGGTTTTCGCCTCCATTTCTCAACCCTTTAAATATACTAAAGTATATTAATCGGAGCAAGCAAAAACATGGCTTTGCGGGTGGTTTTTTGGGCCTTTTGCGGCTTGCCCGTGCCGCCAGCGCCAGGTGGTAAAATTAAAGGGTCGGTGATGAATTTGGAGTGTGGCTAGTGGATGCGAACAAGATAGCCCAGGAAAGGTATCTCAGGGTACTCAATGACCTGGCTGATCATGGCTTTTGGGACTTTAACCGCTTGCTTGACCTGCATTACAGGAATGAGGCAATCACGCGGGACAGGTTCCCAAGGTTCGAGTCCTGCGAGGGGGTGCAAAGGTTTGCCGTGGGTGTAGAGGCTGATGTAGTTGAGCTGGGCTTTAGCCAAGGCCAATTGTGGCTAAAATCCATTCGCCTTAATGAGCGGGAGGGTGAGGACCGCAAGGGGCGTGGGGTCGGTACCGAATTGCTTGAGACTCTTTGTGGTCTGTGTGATAAGCACCGGATCGAGATGAGTTTAACCGCTTCTCCTAAGCTGGGTAAGGGCTGGGGTGCGGAGGAATGTAAGCGCCTGGTCGGTTGGTACCAGCGCCATGGCTTTGTGGTGGATTTGGACTGGGAGCCGAATGATAGCAGTTATGAGGACGGCATTCCTATGCGCCGCCCGGTGCAGCGCCGGGAGCTTGAGTTAAGCCGCTAGGGTGCGTCGAGCCAAACAGAAAAAGCCTGGGGTGTCCCAGGCTTTTGCGTTCCGGTGCCTTGAGCGTGGTTAGTCCTGGGCGGTTGTGGCGGCGCTCTCGCAGTAATTACAGGTGAATTGGTCTGCTGCAATCTTGTCCGGGTTCTCGGCCACTTGACCGTTCTCGTCTACGGTTAGATTTACCGAGAATGACGGGCTTTCCGTGCCTTCGCAGTCACGGTTGGTGCATTGCAGTTTGCGTTTGCTCATAGCTGGGCTTCCTTGTCAGTCTGTGCCGGGTCGGGCTATGCCGGGCTTGGTGGGTTATTTGACTTCGTGCGTGTCAAAGCATTCGCAGCAAGCGAGCAGTTGCTTATCGGTGAGTCCTTCGATTCTCTTGATCAGTGCTGCTCTGAGCATGTCGCCAGTGACATCTGTCGCCTGCTGGTTCTCAGATTCGACTTCAAAACCGAAATCGAAAGCGTGGTTGTACTTGGCTGGAGTCTCTTGGGCCGGTGCGGGTGTTTGCTTGTTCATAGCCTGTCTTCCTTGTCTGTAAGCGCCGCGCCTGCCTGTGGCCCGGCAACGTGAGGGTAAGGGGTTATTCTGGTTCCATTCCCGCATAGTGGGAGTAGTCCGTAGAAGCTACCACCGCTGCTTTATCTTCATCCGTTGGTGGGGCGAGCCAGTCGATATCAATGCGCTCATCACCAAACCGGATCGTTGCCTGACCAGTTTCCGGATCGCCGATGGCGTAATAATCGCCGTCACTCCGAACCTGTTTGCCCTGCAGCATCACGCTCTGCCATGCGCCAGGCTGGGGCGCTGGCTGGGAGGTGCAGCTGTGGTCGAACATCTCTGCCAGAACTTGCTTGTGCTCCGGTTTCACCGGGGTATCCGCCAGCAATTGCTGCAGTTCCTCGGCGTGTTCTGGCAGGAATCGCACAACATCATCGATGGGGCAGGGGGCAGGCAACGGGTCCTGGTGAATGCAGATCCGGGTTTTGCTGGTGTCCCAGAACGAAAACGAAACCTTAAAGCGGCTCTTGGCAAGGGCAAGCAGGGCGACATGAATGGCCTTGGCCTCTGACGGGTCCACCAGGTACCGGGTCGGGTTTTCCGGGGTAAGCAGTCCTTGGTAGGTGGCCTTAATGTTGACTGCAATCTTGGCGGTGCGTGCTTCCATGGCGAATGGCTCCGTGTTCGCTAGAGTAGGGCCGGTGGACCGGCCCTGGGTTTGGTAGGGGTTTTCGCTAATGACACCGGACGCCAACTACCCTTACCTTAAAATCGATCTTCGCTTCGTCAAGCGCATACAAAACCGTTTCCGCAACCTCGTCAGCATCATCGAAGAACTGCATGTCACCGGCTTGTTCAGTTTCGCAGAGCAGGATGGCCTTGCCAGGGTCGCGCCAAAGCCCGACTGTCACCTGGGGGAATTTTTTCGTCTTCTCTACAGCGGCCTTGATGCTTTGGCAGAGGCCAGTCGGGGATTGTTCGCCCTGTTGGGCGGTGTAGCCCATGGCGGCCAGTTGCTCGTCTGAGATACGCAGTGTGATTCGCATAATCCGTCCTTGGTTTGGTGGGGGGTAGGGCCGGTGTCCCGGCCCTTTGGGTTTACTGGGTGAGGGTTTCCAGGTGGCTGCGCAAGATCCCGTCCCAGCCCTGGGCCACCAGGTAGCGGATCTGGTGGTGGTGGTTGCCCATCCCGTTGGCATCGTAGGTGGCTTTATCCATGATCCCGGCCAGCGCTTCCTTAGCCTGTTCGGAATTGCCTGCCGCTTCTGCCTGATTCCAGAGGGCAAACAGCTCATCTTCCAGGTAATCACGGACTCGGTTTTGGTAAAAGCGGGAAACGTGCTTTGCGACAACCTCAAAACCTTCCGTCAGGTACATCATGGTAGAGCAGGTGCCGAACTTGAACTGGATGATGGCGGTACCCTCAGGGGCATTGCCCATCTGTGCCTCAAGGCATTCGCCGCAGGCTTTGATGTTCAGCATCTTGTCCAGCATGGGCCGGTAACTCACGCAGCCAATGAGTGCTTTGTCCTTGTCAAAAAACAGCACTGCAATAACGGGGGTATCCATGTCTCTCACTCCTTGTCTCAACTCAACAACCCCAGTATATCAAAATATACCTTGAGCACAATAAATATATACCATAGCGCTTAGACCAAAAGGCGATAATACGGCACTTTCAAGCATACTTTAATATACATAAATATATTGATGCGGCAGGCATTGATTGGTAATATAGGGATACTGGTTGAGAAAGTGGAGTGACGCTTATGAAGGCATAGAGATTGGATCAGGAAAGTTGACCCCTGGCGGTAAACTGGGCCGGTGTTGACCGGTCCCGGTAAACCTGGGGAGGTGGCTGGACAGTTTGTGGCCTGGCGCACGCCTGAGGGTGGCATTCAAAGCCGGATTGGGCCAACATGGGCCGCAATTACGGTAGCCAGCCTGTTGGGACGCACAATGAAGTTCACCTCAAAGTCTTTTCCTGATCATCCTTTGTATTTTCGCTGCGTGGCCTGTGGCCGGATGGGCAAATACGAGGAAACCAACGTGATGTCGCAGTCAGTGCAGATGGGCCGGGCCAGTGGGCAGATCAATGCCGTGTACTGTCGTGACTCGGTACCCTGCGAGGCCGGGGCGAAGGAGTACCTGCGGGAGCAGGTGGCTAGCGTGCGTGAGTCCTGGGGTGAAGCCGAGGTGGTCTGGCCGAAGTCGTGCCAGGTGGCCCAGACTGCGGTGCCTGGGCCAAAGCACGAGGGTTAGGCGTTGGTACCGTTGCTGGCCAAGCGCTGCAGCTGATCGAGCAAGTTCGGCGGCACGCCCTGGATGGTCAGGGTGTCCCGTAGCGGGTCCCAGCGCACACGCTCTCCCAGGTGCTTGGCATCAAAGCTCAAGGTAACGCCGCCGCCACTGCCCTTGAAGGTGCGCAATTCATTCAAGGTGGCCTTGTCGCCCGGGAAGCCACCGTCGAGGGTATCATCATGCCCTTTAGCGAAGCTGATGAAGCCATCGAGGCCCCGATCCGCCAGCTCATCGCCAATCCCTTCTAGGGTGATGTCGTCACCAATCTTGATCTGCTGACTGCAGTAATCCAGCACCGCCCTGCGGCTTTCCTGTTTCTCGTCCCGGTCCAGACCCTGTGTGCTTAGGTACTCGTTGACGCTGCTCACCAGCTGCTTGGAGCTGGCTTTGGCGTCGATGGCCGGTACCGCACCAATGAAGTCCTGGAAGAAGTGGGTGGCCTTGAGCCCGGTACGGCCTTTCAGGAACAGGGTGTATTTATTTGAGCCGGGATTGGCCCGGTATTCGTTTAGGTTGATAGTGCAGGCGATCTGGATGTTGCTCAGGTCCAGCGACTCTGTGTCCATCACGTCCAATTCCTGGTTGACGCTCAAGGTGGCCTTGGGGCTGAGAATGGCGATCAGCAGGTACTCGGTGGTCATCATGGTGAAGTGGCTGACCAGCAGGTAGCCGCCCCGCACCAGGTCATACTTGGCCAGCTCTAAGCTCGCACGTTTGCCAACATCAAAGCTCATCTCTAGGAACTGCACATCGTCCGCCAGCCACGCCTGAAACGTCTGCAGGAAGGGATTTACGTCTTCCTCGGCGGTCAGCATGCCGTAGGCCTTACGGGGCTTGCTGTGAAGGATTTGGGCCACCTGGAGGCACAACGCCTCGGTGGTATCGTCCTTGGGCAGGGTTTGGGTTTTGAGCCTGCAAGTGATCTGGCCGTCCGGTTCTTGGTTCAGTGTGTGGATCACGGCGTTATGGGTTTTCATCGCTACATCAGTCCTTTGAAGGGGATCAACGGGGTCATCCTAACCCACGGGTAAAACTTGGCAATAGGGAGCCGCTGGCGGTGTTTCCGGGGGGTATTTGGGGTTATCGCTGCTGGCGGTGTGGAAGGGCCTTGATGCAGCTCTGCTGTTCACGTGGCGGAGGCCAGGCACAAAAAAGCCCGGGGTTAGCCGGGCTTCTCTGTCTTTCGTGTGTCTACCGGTGGGGGCTAATGCCCGCGTTTCCGGTAGCTCGCAGTTTGGGAGTATAGGGCCGCCATGGCGTGCGTCAATCCTGTTCAGTCTCCAGGGAGCCTATGTTCTGGCTTTGGCAAAGTGCTGGGCTGGCGGGGACGGCATAGCTCGAGGTGTTACGGGGGTGGTTAGAGGTCCAGCTCATCAAGCTGTTGTGACTGTGCTGCTGGGAAGGCTTTGCGTATGGCCCGGCCACCGGGTAGGTCTGGCATCTGTTCCGCCAGCAGGTTGGCCATTGCGCTCGCTTGTGCTTTGTCACGGATCTTCTTCTCTGGGCTTCTGTCTGGTTGCTTGCTCACATAGAGCTTGTGTAGGACGAACGCGCGGGGGTCGATCGTGTGCATGGTCACGGGCATGCCGCGCCCGTCAAATGCAGTGGCTGTAAACCGTGGCGAGGCGATCACCCATTTTAGTGTTGCGCTTCGTACAGGGATCAGGTCATCAGAGTCGAGTTGGCGCTCAAACTCGGTGGGTAGCATCTCATTGACCTGTCCCTGAGTGACAAAGTCCACTTGATAGCCGCTGTCCGCTGAGGCGGAGAACTCATATCGTCCGCTCGTTCGTTTTACAAAAGTCTTATCGGCTTGCTGCAAGATGTTCAGGAGTCGATTTTGAGGGGCCTTGGAGATCACCTGCAGTGATTGCCTGGCATCAAAGAGCACGTCCAGATCGCCTGTGGCTAGCAGGGGTCCATCCATTAGGGCGCCAGCGCGGGACTCGTAGGCGTAAAGTGCGTTGGTGCCAATCACGCGATATGGGATGTCGTGCTTCTGTAGCGCCCTTAAAACCCTCGCTGCAGTAACAGGGAGGCGGTTGAGCCCGTTGGCGCGAACATAGGCGGCATGTGTTTTCAGGGTGTCCTCAAGTGATTCTTTGCGGCTGTCCCAATTGGCCTTACCTTCCTCAAACTGCTCTTTAAGTGCCTCGGTCTTCGCGCTCCTTCGGCCAAGGGATTTTGCGACCCTGCCAGAAACCGCCCGGTACAGGTACTCATGACCGCCGGACTTACGCCAGTGCATCGACCCAGCCACGGATGGCTTTCTCAATAGGTGGGCCTGGTACTGCTCAAAAAGCTGCAGGGCATCTACACGGGTTTTCGCCTGCTCTTCGTTTAATGGCAAATACACAATAAGCTCCTGTTTCTTTTGAGTTTATACACATTTTGGACAGAACTTTGGGCATTCGTGTATAAACGTTGTATTTTCAGTTGCTTATATCAGATTAGCACAACTTACAAAGTGTGGGTGATCCTTATGCCTCGGGGCGGGGGTTTGTAGGTGCGGAGCACGATCGGTGGATCTTGAGAATACGGTGATCCGTTTGCTGAATGGTGCAGCTGGCGGTGGGTTGGTGTAAAGGCCCCGGACCTGTGAGGCCCGGGGCGGGGGCTTAGGCTGCCGCTGCGGTGAGGGCGCGGGGGGTGGTCAAGGCGGCCTGCGCGGCTTCAATGTGGCGTTTCAGCGCTGCCACAATGCGGCCATGCATGGGAACGTCGATGCTTTGGCCAATGACCTCAGTAGCGGTCTCGTTGGTGAGCATCTCGGTGGTGAAGCTGGCGGGGATGCCCTGGAGCAGGCGCAGGATCTCCATGCTCGGCTTGTAGATGCGGTTGTCAGCGGTCTGGATGTAGACCGAATCCTTGGTGCCGCGATCCTGGCTCTTGGTCAGGGTGGGGGAGGTGGCGTCACCTTCCGCGATGACACGCAGGCGCGGGGTGCCGATGGCCTTCTGTACGGAGCTGTTCTCGGTCACGTCCTTGCACTGGTGCAGGCGGGGGGCCACCACGTCATTCCAAGCGTGCAGGGCGGAGGTGGCTTGCTCGGGCCAGTGGAACGGGGCCGCCAGCTTGGTGGCCACCAGATACCAGCGCTTGCGGGTAGTCAGGCCGGCTTGCTCCTTGCCAAGGCAAACATTCTGGTAGACGGTGTAACCCATGCGGCGCAGCTGGGTAGCGAAGGCAATGCCCAGCGGGCTGGAGCCGAAGCCTTCGACGTTCTCCACCATCAGGGTGGGGGCATCGATGTTGCGGATCAGGTCGATGGCCGGGAACACCATGTCCATGGTGGTGGCCAGCTCGTTAACGGCACGCTCACGCTCCTTCTTGCTCTTGAGCGGAGAGAAGTCATCGCACTGCAGGGACAGGTGCAGGTGGGCGATGTTCTCGCTGACCAGCTCAGCAATGCGCTGCATGTCGGCGTGGTAGATGTCCTCGTTGAACAGGTACTTGAGGTTGGAGGCGTTGGCCAGGGCGGACATGGCGCCGGTCTCGGTCTTGTCAACGCTGTCGCGCGCTTCCTGGGGGCGGTACTCCAGCACGGCACTGACCTCAAAGCCGTGTTGCTCCAGGCAGGCAACGTCCACGCCACCGGTGCAGGCCACGAAGGTGTTGAGGTTGGCGGGGGTGGCGGCTTCGCGCTCCACCGGCTCAATCAGTACCTCATTGCGGCGGAAGGTCACGCGAACGTGTGTGGCGTTGAGCAGCGCTTCTTGCAACAGGGCCTGCTTGCGGATGTCGAACAGCGCTTCGTGCACGATGCCCTTGGCGCGGGTGTAGTCGCGCTGGTGCACCAGCTTGGCACCGGGCTGGTCGGCGCTGCAGCTGACAATGCGCATGCCTTTGCCGGTACCCAGAGAGCCAACCTGGACGTGGGTGCCGGGCAGCATGCCGGTCATCAGGATGAGGTTGGTGCTGATCACCAGCTTACGCTTGGTCGGATCATCCTTGCGGATGCGCTGGACCTTGAGCGTTTTGGTGGCTACTTCCAGACCTTTTTCAATCTTGTTGCGAACCCAATCCATGGTGTTTCCCCTTATCAAATCAACACCCTCAATATACCAAAGTATATTTAAGATTGCCACTTTTAACGCCTTGATATTGAGAGAAAAATGCACTTTTTTCAATGCCACTTTGCCGGGTGGGCAGGGGATCGCCAGGGATCGGTTTGGGGCTGGTTCGATCCGCCAGCTGATCCTTTGGTCGAAGGGGTATTGTCGTTTTTCCGCTGACTGTGGTTACTATGGGTGTAGAGGGAGATATTTATGCGTGTTGATGATGCGAAGGTGCTGTTGTCGCGCCTTCTGTTTAACCCTGAGAAATGGGATGCCGGCACGGTACGGCGGCTCTACCCGGACCTGGTGGAGCAAACCCAGGCGGTGGTGGGCGAAGTAGAGACGGTGTACCGGGTACTCTGCCTGCGGGATGTGACTGAGGCCATCGAGCCCCATAAAGCGTCGTCCTGCTCCCGTTCTCTGGCGTCGTGCATCGACATTGCCGACCAGATGCCTTCAGTGGTGTTCGCCGGCGGGGCCATGGCTCGTCTTGATCGGCACTTTTTGGCTTTTCGCGTTTCTGGTGATCGGGTATTGCTGGACGTAGAGCAGGTGGTGTTGCCGGCGCTGGCGGACAAGCTCAAGAACGTCACCAATCACCGTATCGTCGGTAAAGGCCGTGAGCTGGTCCGGGTTGGCGATGCACTGCAGCTGATTGAGCAGGCCGGTGAGCAAGAGTTGGTGGTGGATCTGGAGGGCATCCGGCCACGGTGCCGGGCCAAGGTGGTCCCCAGCGTAGAGGGTAAGCGGATGCTGGCGGCGGCCAGTGCCGAGCTGCTTGGGCAGCACGATAAGTTTGTCGGGCCGGAGGAGGCAAAGCAGGCGAAGACCTGGCTGCGTCGGTTTGATGTGGGAGAGAGTAGCCGCGCAGAGCCGGCGTTAGCGTAACAGGAGGCCTAGGGCCATGAAGAAGACTTGGGAATTCGCAGTGACGGGTAGTTCCTCCGAGGTGGTGACGGTGACCAATCACTGGTTGTTTGGGGCACGACTTTACGTTGGTGGGAAAAAGTTCGCCAGTAACTTCAATTTTGTCGATCTTGGCGGCAGTGTGAGCATGTACGCCCCTCTGCGGGATGGTTCCGCGCTGGAGGTCACTATGCAATCGGGCTTGTTCAGTGTTGAGGTGAGCGCAAATCGTATCCACGCTGAGTGGGGTGATTTGGTCCGGCAAGAGGTGTTCAACTCCCGTTGGCGCGACGGCCGACAGGTAAAGCCCAGCAAGCCGTAGGGTGTTGCCGGGGCAGTCTGGTAGGCCGCCAGCCGGCAGTGACCAGGTTCCTGCTAAACGGTGGCTTCGGCCGCCGTTTCTGTTTTCTGGCTGGGTGTGCCTTCCTGTGTGTTGTACAGGAAGCTATAGGGGTCCTCGCTGACCGGCACATTGCCGTACTTCTGTGCCCAGTCTTTGGGGTAGCCGGTGGCTTCAAAAAAGTGCTTGTCGTCAAAGCGGGCAAACAGCTCACGCAAGGCTTCTTCAAACTCGGTCCTGTTTTCGCACTGCCAGGCCTTGGACTTGCGGCGCAGGGTCTGTCGCGTCGTGCCTTCGGCACACCCAAGCCTTCGGCTGATATCGGCACTGGACATTCCGGTTACGGTCAGCAGGCAGATGGCCGTTTGCAGTGGGGTCAGCTCGTTGATGCGCTGGTAGTGCTCGGGGTTGATCATGTGGGCTGACTGGCTGAGCTTTCTGAGGTAGGCATTCATCTGGGCAAACTGACGCTGGAGTTTGGCGTATTCCTTTTTCAGCTGGGCGTGTTCTGCCTCCACCTTATCAACGCGAAGTTCAAGCGCCGCGTGCTTTTGTTCCAGGTTGGTCATCTTCTGGTGCGGGTCGACTGGTGCTTCACTACTGCTCATCTGCTCAATCCATCTCAAAGCCTCAATGCGTGACAATAGGATGCGAAATATGTCACGGCTAATCATGATCTTAGTCATAGTGTTGAGTTTGGGTGGGGGCGGTAGCGGTGACGCTTGTATCGGTATTGGGATACAGAATGCGCCGGGGTGTATCTGATTTGGGATACACCACGGCGCTGCGTCGTCAGGATGGGGTCGATCGGGGGAGGATTGGCTACAGGCCCCAAAGTAGCGGAGTTGGGAGGTGGTAGCCGGTGATCGGCGGTTCGTTGGTGGGCTTAGCGTTGAGTGCCAGCCAAAGCCGGATGCGGGCCTGCTGCGGGGTGAGGCCTTCGTATCCCTGGAGTGTCAGGCCGTGCTGTTCGTACTTGCGCTGACTGCCCGGGTAGTAATGGGTGTCGTAGTTGTCACCGGTGAGGCAGCGGGTGGTGATCACCACAGGCTTACGGGTTTCCTGTCTCCAGTCCGCCAGCGCCCTGAGCATGTCGGCGGGAAGGGTGCCGGTACCCATGCCAGCGACAACCAGGCCGTCACAGTCGGTGAAGTGTGCGGGGTTGAACCGGGCACCGATGCTGCCGGTCAGGATCGGGATCTGGTGATCTTCTGGGGTGAGCTGGATCGGCAAGGATCTGTGGCAGGGCAGGTTACCGTGCGGGAACTGGGGTCTGCCGGCTCTGATGTATCCAACCGGCCCTGCAGGCGACACGAAGGCGCTGAGGCGCTGTGAGTCGGCTTTGCGCAGCTGGCGGCCGAGGTGGATCTCTTCGTTCATCACCACCAGGGCGCCGGTGTGTTTCGCTATCGGGTGGCTGGCCACCAGAACGGCGTCGTGAAAGTTTCGCAGGCCGTCGTAACCCGGATCGGATTGTGGGCGCATGGCGCCGGTGATGATCAGTGGCTTGCCCAGTTCCATTGTGCTGTCCAGAAAGAACGCGACCTCCTCCATGGAATCGGTACCCATTAGCAGGATCACGGCATCAAAGTCCCGCTGCCAGCGCTCTATGGTGGCTTTGAGGTCCGCCAGCTGCAGCAGTGTCATGTCTGAGGCGGGCTGTTTGCCCAGCACGGAAACCTGGATCTCGTGGGATAGGTGTTCTGCCGCCAGCTTAAAGGCGGTGTGGTCTTCGTTGATAGAGCGGCCTGCTTGGCCGGCCACCTGGTGGATGGTGCCGGCGATGGAAATGACGTTGATGCGCATTGCGGGGTCCACGGTCTTTTTCATTAGGGTACCGCGGCGTGCTGAAAACCTTGATAGCGGGCTGCTAACTAGGAGCTAGGCGCTAACTGTGCATAAAACTGCGCAAAATTGAAAAATCCTCGGGGATATATCCGGCATTTTATTCATGAAGTGCATACCCGCTGCATATCTTACCGCAGTGCCTCTTGAGCGGCGGTCTGCTCCTGCTGCCTTACCGATCGCATGGCTGCCAGCGCTTTGTTCAGTCGGTGCACGTCGTCATCCACCAGCACCTGGAACTCCATAAACATGGGCCAGCCATCGACCCCTGCGGGTGAGGTCCGGTGCTTGCGCTTATCACCCAGGAACACGATGCTTTTGCCGTCTTTGGGCTGGGGCGGGTTGTCATCGAACATCAGGGGCATGAACACCAGGGGCAGCAGACTGGTACCGCTGTGCTCAATCACCATATCGCTGGTGATGATGTGCCCGTCTAACAGGCCAGTGGCCAGGTCGATGATGGTTTCGTTGCTGATCGCACTCATGGTGGTTCCTGGTGGTGTAAGGCTGGCGGACACCAGCTCTGCCTGCATTGACTATAATCAGTGACGTTGGGTCTATCAACGCCATTGCTTGATGCTGCTAGACCGCTTTGTTTTCCAGTACCAAAAAGGCAACCAACCCTGCTACCTCTTGGGCTTAATAGAGATAATGAGGATCTCTTGGGGTTTATGGGTGAATGGGCAGATCAGGGTGTATTGTGGGATCTGGGTGATCGGCGGATCTGAGGGATCGGACGGATCTGGGGTTTTGCCTAAAGCCACTTGTGATAGGCCTTAGCACCCATCAACTCTGTTCTTCTCTCTGTCTAACTCTGTTATTCGATCCGTGAAGTTCGGTTTTGCGATCCCTGCGCCACGGTTGAACGATCCCTGCGATCCCTTTGTTCGATCCCTGGATTAAGGTTACTGGCACTGTCCTTTTGTGTTCGTGGCTCCGTGCAATGAGGTTACTGTATCTGTCGTAAGTGGTTAATAACCCTGTCAAAGTCAGCTCATGTATCCCTTTAACTGCGTTTATCTCCCTGTCCAACTGTGTTTATCTCTCTGTCCAAAAGCCCTCAACTAACACCTTAAGCACAGCTTGTGCACAGGTTAAGAACAGCTTATCCCCAAGGGGTGGTTTGTGGGTTTGGGTGCTTGCTTGGGCTCGGGTGGGGCGATATTGAGCCTAACTCCATGATAGCAAATAATAATTTGGTTGTGCTATCGGTGCTGAGTGGATTTCTGGTGGGGGTCGGCACGGTTTGCATGGTGGCGGGTGGTTAGCATGCGTCCCTGGTGCAGCTGTTGTCGTCGGCCAGGATCTATGCACTCAACTGTGTTGTTCGATCCGTCCCTAGGGCCGCAACTCTGTTGATCTCCCGGTACCTGCCGGGCCAACTGTGTTGTTCTCTCTGTGCCTCTCCCGTCCGGAATACCGGCTCCCCCGCGAACTCTGTTTATCAATCCGTTCTGGGGTTCGGGCGGCAATGGATTGGGGGGGCAATCGCCCAACTCTGTTTATCGATCCGTGCTCAGAGGCGTCTGGGGGCTGAGATTGAGGGTCCTAACCGGCGAACTGTGTTTATCGATCCGTGCTCAGGCGCTCATGCCCGGGGGTTTGGGGCTTGTTGACCGGCTAACTCTGTTTATCGATCCCTATGCAGGCCCGTATGAGGACCGGGTTGAGGCGCCTAACCGGTGAACTCTGTTTATCGATCCGTCTGGTGGTGCTGGCTGACGGGTCCTGGGGGCTTGGGTAACCGGCGAACTGTGTTGTTCGATCCGTGGCTGTTGGTCCGTTTTGGGGCTGTCCCCGGGGCGTTGTGGGGCTAACTCTGTTTATCGATCCGTGCCATGGCTTGGCTACAGGGGCCTGTTTCTGCTGTTTGGGTGCCCCGATGGTGGGTGATTGTGCTGGGGTGGGTTGGTTTGTGGTCGATTATCGGGCTTGTGCGCCCAACTCTGTTCATCGATCCCTGTCTGGTTGGGGTAGGTGTTGCTGAGCGGCCGGGGCGATCTGCAGGGGTGAGCACCAGGTCTGAGGGGCTAACTCTGTTTATCGATCCGTGTTTGCGTAGCGTTTTGCCAGGGTAAGCGGGGCTGTAGCGGGGATGCTCCGTGGTTGCAGCGCGAACTCTGTTTATCGATCCCTGGAGGGCTGATTTGCCGGACCCGATCCAGATAGCAGCAGTAATGATGGGTATTTGCGCTGATATTGGCCGTTCTGTGGCCTTTGTCTGGCTAGTTAGGGCCGTTACTCTGTTGTTTTGTCCGTCCGTAGTGGAGGATCTGGCGAATCTGGCCGGCTAACTCTGTTTATCGATCCGTGCGGGGGAGTGGCCCGGGCGCCTTGCTGTGTTATTCGATCCCTGGTGAGAAGTGGTGGCTGTGATCGGGCCTATTAGGTTTGAGAGCGGTGGGTTTGGGCCCTAAATCTGTTTATAGATCCCTGCTGGCGGCATCGTCGGGCGGCGAACTCTGTTTATCGATCCCTGGTGGCGGCATCGTTGGGCGGCGAACTCTGTTTATCGATCCCTGCTTGTGGGCTTGGTTGATGGGCTAACTGTGTTTATCGATCCGTGGTCGGTGGCAAGGATGGGGTGTTAGAGGGCTAACTGTGTTGTTCGATCCGTGCTTTTGCTACGAACTCTGTTTATTGATCCGTGCTGACGGCCGGTATGCTTGATGATGGCGCATCTGTAGGTCTTCCCTTGGCCTAGAACAGAGGGGTTTTCTGCTCAACTGTGTTGTTCGATCCCTCTAAAGCGGTTTGTCAGGGGGGTTGATGCCGTAACTCTGTTTATCGATCCCTGTTTGGGGGCCTAACTCTGTTCATCGATCCGTGGTGAGTGCTTGCATGGCGTCAGGGAAGCGCAGTGGGCGTTTAGGGGGGTCGGTACGGCAAGATGCTGGGGTGATTGTTAAATCGGCAGATATTGTGTGTTTGTGCGTGCAGAATCGGCAGGTTTAGGTGAGGGCGCGGGTAACTGTGTTTTTGGCTCTGTCCTTGATGCCGTAACTGCGTTTATCTCTCTGTCGCTAAGGGGTCGCCAGGCAGTGGGGTAGAGGGCGCTTCTATGTTGTGAAGGAGTGGGGACAGAGAAAACAACAGAGTTGGGAAGGCGCAGGTGTAAAGCCGGCGAACATCGCCAACAAAAAGCCGCCTGCTGGCGGCTTCTGATTGCTGGGGTGTTAGACCCGGGACTCAATCGCTTCGCGGGATTGCTGCTGAATGGCCTTGAGGTTGGCAACAAACGACGCTGAGGCCTGCCACTCGAGGAAGATGTTAATGGCCCGACCTTCTTTAAGCTCGTGGATTTGCACCTGGTTATCCTTGGCGCAGTCACTGGTCTTGAGTCGATCCGCCAGCTCCTTGGCCTGCTTGCGCTTGGAGCGGATATCGGCGTTGATGTGCAGCTTGTCAAACTCAGCGTTGACGTCGATGGTGAGCAATTGGCCAACGGTGGCATTGTTGAAGTTGATCCACAGCCAGCGGTAGGTCTGGTCCACGAAGATAGACTTGGGCATGGCGCCATCGAGCAGGGTCACGGGCCGGTACTGAAGATCTAGGATGCCCCAGCTGAAATATTTGTGCAGCATCGCCTCGTAAGCCCAGGCGCTCTGGTCGTCTTCGCCTTCTGCACGACGGAACGACATGATGAACGTTCCGTCATAGGCTGCGTGCTTACCGGTGGTGTCCTCTACGGTCACTGGGGAGCGGTAAAGCACTTGCAGCGCGTCGCGGATGGTGGACGGGTCATAGGTGATCCCACGCATCTTGAGGTAATCCTCAATCTCGCCAATGGTGAACAGCAACTTAACGTGTTCATTCTCAACGGACATGCGACGTCCGCGGCGGGCTGCAATATAGAGTAGGGCATCGAACACGCGCATCTCCGTGGTGCCGGGATAGCCGTCATGGATGGTGCGCATCTTCTTGTTGCCCTCTTCGTCGAGCAACTCTTTGCGGTCCGGGCCGCGCATCGGGATCTCCACCTTAGACATGTAGATGGTGATATTGAGGTTACCGGACAGGCGGGTGCAGGAGCGGGCGTCCAGGTATTTCTTAGGCGTTTTTTTGGAAACCATGAAGAAAGAAGGCAGGCGGACCTTCATCAGTTCGTTGGTGTCCAAGGATTCGCTCGGGAAGGTGCTGAACATCTGCGCCTTGACGATGCTGGGCAGGTTGCGCGCCACAGATTCCAGGTCAGTTCGGCTTTGACGCTCAACGATGCCGGTCTTAACCAGGCCGGATTGGATCTCGTTCTGGTCAACCAGGTACTCGAAGTGCTCCAGATCAACGCCTTGTTCCAGGGCGCGCTTGAAGCCCATGTTTAGGTAGGACATCTCCTGGGGGCGGATCTTGTAGCGGTTGGAGTGCTTGTTGGGTCGGACGAAGGAGAAATCCTGGATCTGTACCGTGTCAGAACTGCTCAGGGAGTAATAGACCCGGCAAGGGATCTCGTACAGTACCGACTGCGCTTTGTCGCCCTGGCCTTTCTTGCCGGCGTACTTGAGGGTCACATAGCTGTGCAGGATCGGCAGCAGCTTGATCCGCATACTGTTGAGATCGCATTGGACGACGTTTGTCTTGTCCCACCCGCTGGCGGCGCAGGCCCGCAGGATACCGGGTAGGTAGGTGTGTATTACCCCCATGAAGTAGTTGTTGTTGGAGCCGTCTGCGGTTAACCCGCCCAGGTTGCGGATGCCGGACATGCCGCTGAGCACCAGGCTTTTACCCCAGTCGACGTCAATGGCGTTGGTGTTGTCCTCCAGTTCTACCGGACTGCCGTCGGTATTGAAGCACTCAAAACGGCTGTTTACGGGGACAGCATTGTTGATTGGGTTGTACGAAACACGCAGCAGGATGGAGGTGGCCTGGGAGGGCCAATAGAGCTCTACGATTTGAGTCGATGCCATGGGGTGGGTCCGTTTTCTGCGCTACAGCCTGCATGAGTGAGTGTGATAGGTCATCCTAACATAGTCACCTGATATTGCGACGGATGTATAGTTTGGTAGAGCTGTGGATCATGTTTTTGGGCCGTCAGCGCTGATCAGCTGGGAGCTTTGGGTGATTCTTGGCCAGTCACCTGGGGGCTGGTACTAGCGGTAGGTAGGCGAAAACGCCTACATTGCTTTGATGTAGGCATAAACGGCTACATGACACCTTTGTAGCGCTTTGTGGCTACATCGGCTCTGGGAAGGGTTGTCGCACTGGTGACCTTGGTACCAAGCAACTGGCAAATCCGAGCGATGGCGTCTGGGGTGGGTTGCTTGTACTCAACGGTAAGCTGGCCATGGGCCTGGGGGCCCTCCGCCTACACCGGCACCTGGTGTAGGTCCTTGGCCATTGATCAGCGTTCCATCTCTAGTGCGCCAGGCTCTGGGTACCCGTCCTCGATCCGCCAACGCTGCTCAAGCCTAATGGTTTGCTTGGTGGCGTAGGTGTTGCAGCAGACCCGGCTGCGATCGTGGTTGCCAGTGTAGAAGTGGTAGTCGGCCTGCCCGGGTTTGCCGGCGTAGGGTGCTTCAACGGCGATGCCACGCACGGCGTATTTGACCTGGCTTTGTCCATCTTTGAAGGTAGTCTCAAGTTGAAGCGCTAGGTAAACCTGTTTGCCTTCGTGCCCGTCGCGCTTGAGGCGCTTGGCCAGTTTGTCGATGTCGGGGAATTGTTCGTAGATCTTCACGGGCATAGTCCGGTCTCAGGGGTCCTCCTTCTATGGTACCAGTGTGGCTCGGTAGACTGGGTTGGCACATGCTGCGCAAAAATTTGCATCATACTCCCTGGTGACCCTCAGGAAAGCGCAAAATTATGCACATATTTGAGCTTTGGTGATAAGATTAAGCAAATATTTGCACAATTGGTTTGATAGTTAGAGGGGCGGACTAATGGAAGAGATCACTATTCAAACTAACTTGGATGGGGTGTGGCACGATGCGGCTACCTTGACCTTGCCGGACCTTGAGCAAGGTCGGCGGGGCGGGCTGCGCCTTAACTACGAGATCGATTATTTCTTTGCAAACGATGGCGCTAAAGGGAGCGCAGCTCTGGGGGCTCATTACCCACTTAGCGACATTGTTGGCTATCAAGAATCCGTTTGGCCTGCTTTTTTGGACGACATTATGCCGGCGGGATATGCCCGTCGACATCTTGTAAGACAGGCTGGGCTTGGGGGGCTGGGCCCTGAGGAGCAGGATTGCCGGTTGTTGCGCAATCATACAATGGCTCCTGTTGGTAATCTGAGAGTCAAAGAATCGCTGCTTGAGCCGCGTCTTCCGGCATTGATGTTTGACAAGGATCGTGTGCTTGAGCGGCACATTGACTTCGTAGATCACGCGTATGAGCGCGGTGCTGCATCAGGTGGTGCCAGCGGCGCTGGTGGTGAGGCGCCGAAGTATTTGGTGCGAGAGACACCTGAAGGACAGATCTGGATTGACAGCTACCAGGATGAAGGCGGCTGTCTGGATCGGGGATACTTGGTTAAGTTTGCCAGAGGCCGGGGTCTGGTCCGTGACCGTCAAATTTTGGAGATGGAGTTTGCTTATTACCATCTGGCTACGCACCTGGGCTTTGACACCATACCAACGAAGGGCATGGCGCTGGAGCGGTACAGTAATGGGGATGCCCAAAAGTTGAGCCTGTGGCTTCCGCGGTTCGATATGAAGCCCGTGGATGGTGTGATGCATCGGTCTGGTCTTGAAAGCGTATATTCGCTGCTCAACGCTCAGCCTGGTTCCGATCAGCTGCATGTTGATGCCTTGGGAGCGATAGACAACTACTTGAGCGGGTTTGAAGGTTATGACCGGCGTGCGGCAGTTGCTGAGTACCTGAGGCGGGATCTGCTCAATATTGTGTTGGGTAACTCTGACAATCATTGTCGGAACATTGCTGTGATTAAGACTGGCGAGGCGGCCGCTTTGGCGCCTGTCTATGACTTGGCGCCGATGCGGGCCGATGATGATGCGCCGCGGCGAACAACCCGGTGGGGGCAGTTGGAGCGCGGAGGCGAGTTCGACTTCGCGGGGATCTGTAACCTAGTCGGCGATAGGTTTGAGTTGGAACCTGAGTATCTGCTTGGGGTGTTGAGAGAATTAGCGGTCTCTTTGCGCGGGGCTCCAAGGTATTTGCGTGAATTTGGTGTTCCGTCAGAAATGCTCACGCTGCCAGTATTGGGCTTTGAGCACTTGGACAGCCGTTTGCAACGATGGGGGTTGCTATGATCCGGGGGCAGGCACTGCAAGAGGCCATTCAAGGCGTGCAAAGGCAACTGTTGCTTGGTGAGTTAAGTGTTGCGGATGCACTACGGTATCTACGTCGGGACGTGCTCAAGATGAACCAGGCTGAGTTTGCCAGTAAAGTCGGGATCTCCAAGCGAACGTTGAGCAGTTTGGAGGGGGGTGGGGTTGACGGCATGTCAGTGTCGACCCTCAATCAGGTGTTTAAAATCTTTGATCTTGAGGTTGGCCTGGTGCCCATTCGGACATCGGTGCCGGGTTTGCTTGAGAGTGGCCGCCCGATTCAGTAGGTCGGCTGAGATAGGTCAGATCTGGTGGTAGGTTGTTTGGCGTTCTGGGGCCTCGTAACCGCACGGATGTATGGGTTGGTGCTGTGTTGTGCCTGGTAACGGGTTATCAATCGTTGTCCCGCTTACTGGTGTGCTGGTGCCGTCGCTCATTGATGAATCGCCTTAGCTCTCTATATTCATACATCACCCGGCGGCCCATCTTGATGTAGCGCAAGCTATATCGGTCGTTGGAGCGCCACACAGACAGCGTCCCTGGCGTCACGCCCAGCATGGCGCTGGCTTCTTTCGGCGTGAGGAGTTCCAGGGGGGTAGGGCTTTCGGTTGGGGTGGCTGCCGGTTTGGGGTCGGGCTCCTGGCTCAGCTGCTGTAGCTCTTCCACTAGCAGGATGCACTCCGCCAGCTCAACCTGGATCTGAGCTACTTCATTGGAAAGCTTGGCCAGTTTGGCCCGGATGATCGAGATCTTGTCCATGCGCAAAGCGTAGTCGTTGCGGGGCTTTTGCGGTGGCTCCTGCGTACCACCGGGGTGGCGAGGCAGATTCTGCTTTACAAGATAAACATTTGTGGTATAGTGAGAAGATTGGTGTTTTTGCGCCTTTTTTCTTGTCATGCGCAATGCATGGCGGTACTCTCCTAGTCGTTGATTCGATTAGGAGACTTGTCATGCCGCTGGATTATGCCCCCCTCACCGCCGCTCTGAATCGTGCACTGATTCAGGCCGGACACAACGACATGTTGCTCGACCCCGCCTCTCGCATTTGCGACGTCCCTACGCACCGCCGCCAGCCCTGTATGTGGCAGAGTGCCTCGACTGCCTTGACCGTGGAGGCCTGCCTGCTGGAGGCATCCGCTGACTGTGGCTGGGGCGATGAGGTCGATCCCATGCTTGCGGTGAACGAGCTGGAACGGGTTGGGGCAGTGGTGGTTGAGGTGGCGGCATGCGGGTGAGTGAATTTCAGATCGTTGGCGCCACGGCCCTGTTGGTCGCTCTGCTGAACATGGTGATCAACGCCGGCGTGCTGTACGTTGCCTATGGCCTGTTTGCCTGGCTGCGTCCAGAAGAGTTGCCGGAGTTGTCGTTTCTCCAGGCTTGGCTTTTGTGCCTGGTCGGCGGTGCGCTGATGGCGCGTTATAGCGTTTCGTTAAAGGTCGGGATGGGTTGAGATGGGGGATCATGCGCGCCCCAGTTCTGGGTCTGGGCACTGGGTTTACCGGTTCCTGCGGGGGAGCGAGGAGGTTTACACGGGGATTACTGTGGACCTCAGGAACCGCTTTGCGCATCACCGCCGCGATGCGCCCTGGTGGGGCAAACACGACAGGATCTTGGTTGCACGGATTGAGGCGGGAGGCGGCAAAACCGCGGAAGAACTCGCCAGGTTGATTGAGCGGTTGCTGATTGCCCATAACCGGCCTGTGTATAACGGGACTCACAACCGGGAAGGGGGCGATGGCCTGGGTTGGCAGCGGTATGACGATGCAGGCAACCCCTTGGACAGGCCAGCAGAGAAAAAGCCCAAAACGCCACCGTTGCCCAAAGCATCCCCTGTTCCAGGGTGGGCCCGGTTGCCGGATTCGGATGTGTATACGCTGTCGATGTTTGCGCAGCGGGCGGTGTGGGTCCCCGGCAAAGATGAGGTTTCACTCTTTGCGCGGCCGGAGTGGTTTGCAGATTTGCTCGGAATCGACGTCAGCGAAGGCTGGCTTGATCGGCTGGCTCGGCATGCCGTTGCGCGGAATTGTGTCTTTGACCCGGACGTGGTTGGCTTCAGGACAGCACAAAGCACCTTAAGCGGCCTCGGCGTCGTTGAGAAAGCCGATTTCAGTGGGTGGGAGACGCAAGAGCGCCCGTGTTCTGCGGGGGTTGATGTCGAGATTGGGGCCTATGGCTTCTATTGCCATCCAGAAGACCGGCGTCTGACGCCGCATGGCTCGGCATTGCCTGGGCGAATCGAGGTTCCGGGCCTGCGGTTGCTGTACAAGGGGCTTAGGCCAGACGGAGAGCCGCGGTTGATCGCTGTCGGGCATGATCCCCGCGTTACCTGGACGCACTGCGAATACCACCGGTGCCGATTGCTAAAAGGCTGTGGGGCATCAGGTAGGCCCACCTACATCTCAGTCAGCGCCAGCATTGAGCATAGGGATAGCCGCTGCTAACCGGCTTGCTGGTCTGTGGTTGCAGCAGGTCTTGGCACCCGGGCGGCCGCCAGCAGTGCTGGGGCTAAACCTCAGTGGATAAACAGGGGCACCACGGCCTGGGGATCTTGCTGAAGCCGTGCGCACGCCAAGTTGAATCCTTTGGGTGCGTGGCGAAACACCAGGGCACAGGCTGCTTGCGGATCGGTACCGCGGTACAACTGCTCTCCCTTGGTAAAGGCGGTGCGCGGCGCGGCATCGGCCGGCAGCTTGTTTACCGTCAGGTTGAGCTGGCCTGCCCCGGGGGCGTTGATTACCTGGGGATCCAGATGGCGCAGGTCATTGGCGACGATCTGCAGTCGGTACTGCTTGCCGATGTAGGTCCATCGGCGGATTTTAGGGGCAGGCCGTTTGGCTCCGGGGTGTTGGGTTGCGTCCATGTTCGGGTCTCCTTGTGCTGAGTTGCCCTGGTTGGGTGCCTTGAGGGCCAGGGGGCGGCTGCCCCCTGGTGCGTCCGGGTTAAGCGGCTTGGTGGAGGGCCGCCGACACGTCAGCGACCCTTTTGCGCAGTGCGTCAGCCTTGCTGGGGTCCTGGCGGAACAGGTTGGCAATCTCAGGATCGTGCTCGGTAACGAGGTCGAGGGTCTCGAGCAGGGTTTTGGGCTGCAGCTCTTTGTAGGCGGTGCCACTGATGGAGATGCCACTCGCCTCAATGAAGCCGTCTACGGTTGGGTTCGCATAGCCGCCGTAATAAGCGTCTCCATAGGCAAACCAGATGGCGTTGCGTTCTGGGAACAGCGAGAAGGTAAAGAGTGGGCTGTGCTCGTCATCCTCACTGGTTTGGTGGGGGGTGAACTCAAACAGCACCTCGACGCCGGCAGCTAACAGGCGTGCGTTCTTTGCGTATCTGCCATTAGTGTCGGCACGATGGCCCTGGGGCAAGCCGGCGAGTTGGTTCCAAAGCGCCTCGGGTAGGGCGCGGGTGTGCATCACCTGATGCCAAATCTGGTTGATTAAGTCCATGGGGATCTCCGCTTCGGTGAATGTGGTTAAACCGCGATGTTGTCGAGCAGTCCGCGGATCTCGGCACTGCATCCCTTGAGCAACTCGGTCTCAATGAGGTTGTTGGGCAACAGGGCCAGTTGCTCAACACCCTTGTCAATGCTGGCGGCCGCACGGCCCAGGAAGTGCTGCATGACGTTGAGGCGCTGGAACTGTTGGGGTAGGCCGTGGCTGGCAGCGAGCACCTGGTGGCGCACCTCAATCAGCTCGGGGACGCAGTCCTGAGTCTGCTTGTACACAATCTTGCTCAGAGGGCAGTCGCCACGAGCCAGTTTCTCAGCGCTTTTTGCGTGTAAGGCGTCGATGCGGTGGATCATGTTGGTGACGGCATCGGCAGCCCGGCCGTTGTTGATCACCTGGATGATGTCGGTGCCAAACTGGCGCCAGATCTGCTGGCCAATGCCCTTGGGTAGCAGGATGGAGGTTTGCTCGCCGGCCGGATTGCCGGGCAGGTTGCCGTCGACGAAGCGGCGACACCAGGTCAGGGCCCCCGATTTTTTGATAATCGGGATTTGCGCCTCGAAGGCGCGGATCTTGTTTTCAAGCTGGGCGGTTTCCCTCGTGAGCATCACCGGTTCCTCAACGTCCTCGCCGCTGCGGGATTGCTGCACTTCGTTTTCCGTGGCGGCCAGGGTAGTGGCAACGGCGTCAAGGTGGCTCTGAAAATACGCCACCAGGGCGTTCTTGAGCTTATCGGCTGCGGTCATGGGGTCCCCTCCTTGGGGTGGGCGCCGGCGGGCGTCCCGACAAAAACACTGCTGGGCACTTGGCCCTCAACGGGTGCGCAGCGTTCACTGCGACTGTGTTTATTAATTTACCAAGTATACGAAAGTATATCAAGGAAAAGAGGCAGAAACTCGGTGGGTTTCTGCCTCTTTTCCTCCGCCTGGCTGGCCGCTCTAATACGTCGTTGGAGTTGCCGGCTTACTCTTCGGTGAACGCGCGCTCACGGAGGGTGTTGGCGATGTCATCAGCGATGACTTCCCGTTTCTCAGCGTCGTTCAAATCCGCTTCGGGGTAGCCTTCCAGCACATCGGCGATGGCTTGAGTGAGGGGGTCCATGTCCATGATAAAGATCCTCTTTATTGGCGGTGCGGCGCAGGTATCCGCGCCGGGTTGTTGTCGGTGTGGGCTCTGTGAACCCACATCACCAGGGGATTGTGTCCGCTAACCGCCGGCTTGGCCGGATTCCAGGGCTGAGTAGTTGCACAGTTCGGACTTCTGCCAGTATTCGTTGTCCATCTCAAAGTCCGTACCGTCGACTTGGTCGTAACAGTCGCGTACCAGATCCTCCATCGCGCTGGGGTTGTTGGCCAGGGCAGCGGGGACCTCAATCACCTCTTCGTAGGTGTGGCGGCTCTGGGCGGCCAGTTGAATGGAAACCTTGACGGTTTCACCGCCGGTCAAGCCATGTGCGGTGGCCAGCTCGTTGGCGGCGTCTTGGCAGGGGGCTTTGCTCATGATCGTCCTTCCTTGTTGTTTGGTGGATGGCCAGGGGGATTAAATGCGGTCCAGTGCATCTTGAACCCACTTGTCGGCTTGCTGCTCAGAACACTGGAGCTTGCCGTTTTGCAGTTCCTGCTTAGCTCTGGCGACGGCCTTTGCCAGGGCGGCGTCGCCGCCCTCGTCGTTGGCTGCACGAAACTGGTTGATCAGTAGCTCCAGCAGCTGGAATTTCAGCAGTGTCACGCGGCTCGGGTTAGGGGTTTGATGGCTCATGACGGTTCTCCCGGTCAGAAGTTAGGCCTGCGCATTGTGCTGGCCGGCGCGCTGGTAGGCGCCAAGCAGCTCTGCGTGGGAGACGTGGTAAAACTTCGGGTGCCGGCCGTGTTGAACGAATTCATCCACCGACATGGTCTAGGCGGCGTGGCGCTGCCCTGGTGGTTGAAAGATGTTCTGCCAATTGCCGGCTTCGTCCATGGCTTGAACAAAGGAATCCACCCGGGGCTGTGTCGCCAGCACCACGATTCGGGCCTGTTGCCCGTTAACGCGGGTGATGGTCTCGCAGTAGTTGCGGCCCAGGGTGCCAGTGGTGACGGTGTCGCCGTTGGCTTTCTGGATGGTGTTTTGCTCGGTCATAGCGCGATCCTTACGTTGGTACTCAGGTGGGGGCTAGGCCCCCGGGTCGGTTACAGGGTGCCAATCATCTCGAAGCCAAAACGATCGACCATGAATACCTCTCGCTCGCCACCGTCGACGGGGCGGACGATGATATCGCCAACGCTCATGCTGGTGTGCTGAAGGCCCTTGGCTCGGATAAGCTCCCGGGCTTCACCCTGCGGTGACCACATCTCGCCTTGCATCAGGTGGCAGATCTGGTGCAGTGGCGTTCGGCCATGCAGGGTGCCCAGCTCGATGTACTGAGCCTTGAGCAGCGTCGGAATGTCGTCCAGGTGACCGCGCTTGCGGGCGACTTTCACGCCTTCGGCCAGGTCCTGTTGGATCTCTGTCATGCGGCCTTGCGGGGCCAGGCGTTCACAGCTGCGGTAGAAGATCTGAAAAGGCCGGGCGTTCTCGACGTTCGCCAGCGCCGCCAGTACCGGGGCATCACTCAGGTTTTTATAACAATTCATTTTGCGGTCCTTGCACTTAGTCAATCAACGGGTACAGCTTAGCGGATGGGGCTTGAGGCCCTGGCCTCTGGCGACTTACTTGCCGTTCAGCAGGGAGTTGAGGTAGCGCTCCTCCGCGTCCAGCTTGGCCTTTAGGGCCTTGAGGTAGTCCTCATAGGCAGCGACGACCTTGGGGCTGTCCAGGGTTTTGTCTAGTTGTGATTTTGCAGACATAGTGGATCCTTACTATTCGTTTCAACGGTGGTGTCACTCAACAAATACAGAATAACAAATATACTTATGTATATCAAGGGTGGGACTGCATTTGCGCTATTTTTCTTGCAATGGGTTGTATATTTTCATATATTGAATGGGCAGCCCGCTCCTTGGCATTGGCCCTGGCGTTGGTTGTGCGGTCTCTGCGCCGCGTTACGCCCCGCCGGCACCGCCGGTTATGGCCAAGGCAGTGTAAGACCCAGCAACACCCCATTTTGACGCCAAACCTTGAATGGCGGCCTGATGGAACGGGGCAACATCGAAACGCCGCTGCAAAAGGATTGAGCGATGAAGAAAGTGACTCTCTCCGGGCTGAGCCTGGAGCAACTGAAGCAAAACACCGCCGCCGCCTCCGAAGTCCTGGCCGGCAACCCGGTCGGTAAGGACCGGCTGATCAAGCAATTTCTCACCCGCCAGCTGGACCTGGACAATGAACACCAACTGACCACCGTGTTTGAGCATTCGCCAGCACGACTGCAGGTGCCGCAAGAGGGGCCCAGCCACTTCTTTGTCAGCAATGCAGACGTCTTCAATACGGCGCCCACGTTGAGAGCGGCGCTGGAAGGGGCCATTGAGCTGGGTCGGTATGACCGTGTGGCCTGTCCCAATCTCAAAGAATCGGATCTGCCGCCGGTCAAAGTCCGGCTGCGTATCTATCGCGTAGCCGGTGCCTCGCGGAACTATGCGTTAGACGATGATTTCCGTCCTGTTGACGTGGACAAGGACTACCTGGGGGTGGAGACGATCTCGGTACCCGCCGCGTTCTTTGATAAAGGGTGTTGGTTGATCCAGGGGGTAGAGGATCTTGGCGACGTCACCTCCATTGAGGTGCATGGTGGCCACTCGACCAACGGCGTGACAGAGATCCGTTGTCGCCTTGAGGTGGAGCCGTACGATATCTGGGATTTCATGGCTGATCGGCAAGAGCGCAGCGGCCGTCAAGGTGAGCCGGTGGAGGACCTTAGCGGTTTGACGCCGAAGCAGTACCTGGGTTGGGTACGTTTGTGGGCCCAGACCAAGATGCCCGGGTTCCGGGCGGAGAAAATCGTGGTGCGCTGAGCGCGCTTAATGGCGGCCTTCGGGCCGCTTTTCCTGTTTGTTGAGCGAGGGTGGTGTTTATGGGCAAGGGCCTGGAAACTGTGAGTGCTGTTGTTAAGCCTGGCGATAACCGTGATCTGTTATTCGTTGGCGGAGCATGGCATGGCCAACGTCATCCGGTACCAGCGGGGGAATGTGAGGCGCAGGTGGAGGAAGCGGGTTCTGAGTATCACTATCACCAGGAAGTGTTCGGCAGGCCGGATTCTGGCGATGCCGAGGATGTGATGGTGTACGATTTTTTGGCACCCTGGGAGGCCAGAATTATGTACGAGCAGATCTGCGATGGCCGTGGCAAGGGAGGGCAATATGCCTCTGGTTGATTTGAAAGCGGACGTTTCCAGTGACGTGCACGGGATCCGCTCAAAAGAGACTTTGTTCATTCGTGGCGACCGCAAGGAAGTGCGGATGACCGTGGAGCCGGCCTATCGGTTTAATGGCACTCAGAACCATGATGGGTACTTTCCACGCACCTATAAGCGTGCTCAGGATGCCAAAGCCGCCGCCACGCGTTACTTTGGTGTGGGCTTGGAGTGGGTCGAAAATGTCGGGGGTGAGTGCGACCACCCGGGGGTGATCTGATGGTGGATCTGAGTAAAAAGGAAGATTGGGCCACGGCCAATGCGCGAAAAGCTTCTAAAGCGTACCGGGATGCGGGCCTCAAAGCCCGCATGACGGTGAGCCGCCAGCGTCACGACTCCTACGTCACCGTAACCGTTCGCAATGATGCGGAGCGTGAGTTGTTTGACTCCGTCAGGGCCCGGTTGCGCTCTGAGGGTCTCGACTATTCCTACCGGGTGGCGTAGCGTCTAGCCAGGCGTTAACGGGGTTGCTGGCCTGGTTTGGTGGTCGCTCGTCGTTAGAGCGGGCCTGAGTGGTTGGTTGTATTGGAGTGGTGGATTATGGAATGGATCAGCGTAAAAGAGGCTCTGCCGGCACCGGGCAAGATGGTCATGGTGTTTCGTCCCCAGGTGCTGGAGGCAGACCGTACCGATTTGCCGGTGCGGGAGTCGTACTACTGCGGCAGAACTGGCCGGTTCGCCTGCCATCACCAGCCCACCATGTGGCTGGAGATTAAGGAGCCGCCAGGATTTACCGAGGCGATGCGGCAGCGGCAGTACCGCGGTTAAGGTTATGGGGGGAGCGGGATGAAGGTTGATTTGGGGAAGGCCATTGAGCTGGAGATGCCGCTGCGCGAGTTGCAGCGGATCATTGAGGCGGAGATCTGCAGGCTGGCCATTGCTAAGCACAAAACCAAAAGTGCTGCTGCTAAAGCCCTCAAAATCTCCGCTGATAATGTGCACCTGGATATCGCCTGGCGTGAATCCAAGGGGAAGCCTTCCAGGCGTGAAGAGATGGAAGCGCAGCGCAAAGCGGAGCATGGTGGGCAGTAACGCTGCAGGGGCCGAATTTTGCGGTGGGAGGGATGATGACTGAATGGATGCGCCATCTGGATACGTTGGCGATGTTGTTGGGTTACCTGTTGATGGCTGGAGGCACGTTGGCGGCGCTGGTGTTGATGATCGGCCTGGTGGGCCGACGTGTGGTCAGAACGGGGCGCTGGGAGGTCAACTTGACCCTGTGGCTGGCGGTGGGCAAGCCGACCAAGAAAGAGATCATTGAGTACATGGCGCACCAGGGCCATAAGCGCAAGGAGAGCGGCAGCAGTCCCAGCCGCCGTGCGCGGCGTGGGTGCTGAGTCGGGCTCTGCGTGCGGGCCGGGGCTCGTGGGTTTAGCGCTGGCGCAGCGCCTTCGTTGTTTCTGCAATCTCCTGCTGGCGGTCGGCCAGCAGGTTCTCCAGATCAGCCCAGACGCCCTCTGGGATGGGCCGTTCACCGGCCATCCACTGGCGCACTCGACGCGCGTCTGACAAGCCCAGGCCCTCGGCAAGGCGGGTCTGCCACTGCTTACCGTAGAGGGCGAGGCCGACCCGTTGAAGAAGTTCAGTCTTATTGGTCACGAGTGAAATACTCCGGTACGTCGATGTAATCCCCCTGCTGGCTCGCTACATAGGCTCGCATCAGGGCGATCTGTGGGGTGTCACCATGGGAGACGGTACCGTCTTGAGCGGTGGCCTGCCAAAGGGTGCCGTCACTGTTGGGCGCCAGGGCGATGCGCTCCTGCTCTTGAATGGGGCCCGCTTGTTCCCAGCGGCGGGAGGGGGCGTAATCGTAGCCGATCAACAACGAGGTTTGGTTTAGCTTGCTGCTCCAAATCCAGAAGCCTGCCTGGCTCGACTTGGGGGCGTCGTTTTGAAAGCCAATCGGGTCGAAGAGGATCTCCGATTGGCGCTGTTCCAGCTTCTCTTGGGTCCAATGCAAGGTAGCTACGGCCCAGTCCAGGGCGGCGCCGGTGAGGTCGGAAACTTGCAGGCTTACGGTATTCATGAGGTGTTCGTCCTTGATGACGTTAGGGTGGCCCCTTGGCCTTCCCGATAACACCAATGTACCTAAAAATAGGTACGGGCCGCAAGCCTGTTATTAGGCCGTTTTGTTCTAAGACTAGGTAAGTTGTGGATATACTTTTATATATTTCTGGTTGCTTTATTGCCTGGGTTTGGTATCTTTGTAACTGCGGTAGGGCGTTGCACTGGATGCATTCGAACCCGCAGCCTGAGCGAGGCGGCCTCTCCCTGAAATAGGCAGTACGGATATCAATCTAACCCTTCTTCGCAATCTTTATCGGGTTGCTCTGAGACGGTAACGGGAGAAACCAGAGTAGAGCAGCCAAGAATAAGGATTTGCATCATGGCTTATTTCGCTATCAACACCCTGTCCGATCTGGAAACCTTCTACCAGAACTACAAGCGCCACCTGGCTGAGCAGCACAGCACCGAGTACAAGCACGACAATAAGTGTCGTAACCGGTTTGCTGACCTTTTTGGCCAGCCCAACTGGGCCACCCTGGCCGCGGTGGTTGAGCGGTCCCAGGCAGCGGTTACTGAGCAGCCGGATGATGACTTGGCCCAGGTTAACGAAATCCCAACAGTTTACGTCCGCGATGATCTGATGGGCACCGTGCTGATTGACGGCATTGAGATTGATCGGGACCTCTTTGATGACGGTGAAGTCGGGTACCGCCTGGTAGAGCGCGAGGACTATCTGACAAACCTGAAGGTTGAAATTGGTAAGGCTGCAAAGCCCGGTAGTCATAACCACGGTTGGCTGAGCGACATGGAGGCCGATCTTAGCGCTGCGAAAGGCGTCTCAGACCGCTATCTGTTCGAGTCAACGCGGGACAATGAGATCGTGATCGCCTCGATTAGCCCGGAGCGCTTTGCAGAGATCTGCAATGAGTTGCTGGCGGAGCAGGCCAAGCTCAATGCCCTCACTACTTTTTCAACCGAGCAGGAGCGTGAGTACCTGCTGGCGGTGATGGAAGAAAAGGAGTTTGACCCGATGACTCTGCCGGATCTTAACGGCGAGTTGCGCGAAGAGCTGAATGACGACATCCTGCGGCTCTTTGAGGAGAGGTTCGAAGAATTGGCCTTCCCGGAGCCAGACTGTGGTGCCGACTACAGCAAGCTGACGAATCAGGTGTTTGATCAGTTGTTGGACGTTCACCTGCGTGAAATCGGCAACGAAGCCATGTTGATGGTGGGTGATGCCTACGACATTCTCCGCGAGCACTTCAACAACGAGATCTTGGAACTGCATCAGCGCGGCTTGGAAGGCTAAGACCGGTATTGCGGGGCGCCCTAGTGGGGCCCCGCTTCTTGCAAATTAAGGGACGAAAAAATATGGACATCGCGTTTACCACCAATCCGGACACCATGTATGCCGTGGCGAATATCGATAACAGTGAAGGTCTGATCAAGCTGATGGTGTACAACAACGGGCCCAAGTCCTCTGAGTTGTATGGCCAGTTTTTCTTCGTCACCGGCGGTAAGATCTACACCCAGGCCCGTGATGGCGATGGATTTGTGGAGTTGGAAGGGCTTGCTGTGGCCTTTGCAGCAGTCTCTGAAACCCCGCAGTGGTGCGCTGAGTGCTTTGCGGTCGTCGTTGAGAACCACCTGGAGCAGAGCGCCGCCGTCCGGATGTAGGGTGATGGGTTGTGTAGCCCTGGCGCTCGCTGTATCCGGTACAGTGGTAGGTCAGCTAGCAATAAGGGGGTGGGTGAGGTGATCGGCTATTCATTTGCGCCGTTGGTGCTGAGGATGCAGTTCTATGTGAGTGGCCTGGCCATGATGGTTATAGGCTGGGGTAAGCCGTTTGCAGGTTTGGCGCTGCCTTTAGGCGCGCTATTGATCGCGTGTGTTTGGTTTTCGGACCGATGGAACGCGTACCAGCAGCGAAAGGCAAACGCTGCCGCTGCAAAAGCGCTGGCCTGGCATGTCAATGTAGGGGTGATGCCGGATTATCACCGTGTGAACGTTGAAAAAGCGGATGGGTCCATCGTCTGGAACGTGGCGCCCTCGGGTTTGAACTGGGATGTTGCAGATCATAACCCCATCGTGACGTTTAAGCAGAGGCGCCCTAGAAAAACGCCGGGCGCGCCGTGCATTGGTCCAAGTTATGGGTTTTCGGGTATGGTTCTGGTTGGGCTAGTAAGGTACGGCCGCAGGCATTCGCTGGCGGCCGTTTCGGTTGGTTTATGCCTGTTGGAGTTGGCCCCAGGTCTGCTCGTCGATCACCACCGTGGCCAGGCCGCGTTTGCGGTTCTCAATGGCTGACTTGATCTTGAGTCCGTAGGTTGCGTACTTCCAATCTGCGGTGATGGTGCCGCCCACCACCAGAATATCCGTGGTTCTGTTCATCCGTTTGGAGGGTATGGCGCCCAGCTGCCGGGCCTGGTGCTCTACGTGCTTGCGGTTGCCGGCCATGAAAGTGCCGGTGAAGCAGATCTGCTTTCCTTCCAGCCCATCACTGGGCAGCTCACCGAAAAAAGGGGTCAGTTGGGTGGTAGCTGCCTCCGCGTAGCCGGTGGCGAAGAACTGGTTGCCTCCCACCTGTTTGACCAGATCCAGCAGTCCTTGGCGTTCCTCGTCGGTGATCACCTCGTCGGCGATGATCTGGTTTAACCGTGTCTCTACCTGCTCAACCGGCCAGTGATGGCGAAGATCCCGGCTCTGGCGCACCAGGTCCTGAAGTGACTGGATCTCTTTGTCGTTGAGTTGGTCATCGCAGGCAATCCCCTGGAGAAACCCCAGGAACGAATTCACAAAGCAGGTCTCCGTCTGGGCCCGGTCGTCACCGTACTGGAGCACGTCAGCGGTCATCTGCTGCAGATCCGCCAGCTCTTCCGCCGTTACAGTGCCGTCGCTGAGGATATCGATAAGCAGATCTTCGATGTCCAGCACATCGCCTTCACGGGGCAGGTGGGGTTGCTCCGCCAGCCAGGCCTGAAGGTAAGTCGCTTCCTGTTCGGTGAGTTTGCCATCGGCATGGATCCCCTGGAGGGCACCTTGCAGCGCCATGAGGGCCTTGCGGGTGTTCTTGGACCGGTTGTATTGGGGATAGAGTGAGGGTGTGGCCATTGGTTTCCGTCCTTGGATACGTTGGTGAGTGCATCCATAAGAGCGGGTTTGTTAGGCCGGTGTCAACTGCATGGGCCCGCATAGGGCGGGTCTTGTGGGGTCAACTGGCCGGACAAAGTGTGCCTGCACTACAAAAAGTGGTGGGACAAAGTGTATCTGCAGTACACAAAGTGGTGGGAGAAAGTGTGTGAAGTACGCACTAAGTGGTGGGACAAAGTGTAGTTGGTCTTGTTGTTGTGGCGTGCAAGGGGGCTATGCGCTTGATTGAGCGAAAAGCTGACAAAGCAATTTGTCTTAAGGGCTGGTCTTTCGTTGTCGCCTGGCTTACGCATGATGGCAAAAGCAGGTATGCCAAGGTCTAAGAAGTTGACCAGAATGGCGTTAATGGCCGCAGTGATTTCAATCCGTCTAGGGTTGCTGGCGGCGAAGCTTTGGGCGGCAATGATCGCGGTTTCTTTGGTGATGTAGTTCACGACGCTGGGTTGCGACTTCGCGTTGTCCTGTGCCTGGTGTTTGGGGCCGGTGTTCTTGTCGTGAATAAGGGTGGTTTAGCCGTCAAGGTCCATTTCTGTTGCGTGTTAGTGCCTGGTCAGCTTATCCAGCGCGCTTAAGTCATCGTCGGAGTGTTCGCAAGCCTCAGGTTCCAGATCCTTCAGCCAGTCCAATCCGATGGGATCGCCAGCAGGGAACGACTCCATGCCTTCAAACAGAGAAGGCGGGCGCAGTCGTTGTTCGAGCGCTTCTTCGATCATGGCGTCCATCGCGACCTCTGAGGCCACAAAAAGGTTACCAAGGTCATGGTGCGTGACTTTGACGAGCTGCGGGTTGTTATGAGCGATTTGTGGCAGCTTGGCTAGGACATCTCCAGTGCTAAAGGAGACCTCATCGCTGGTGTGGTTTTGAATGAACTGCTTGGCGGTTGCCTTGTCTTCTTTCATGGCCGTGTCTCATGCCTTGGTTATTGCTCTGCTGTACAGTTTGGCAAATGAGAGTGACGTGAGTAAATCATAACCAGTTTGCCGGCCCGGCTGTCGGGTTGTGGGTGTATGTGTATGCGCTTGCTTGAGGGCAGGCTGTGCAGGGTTATATCTGAATAGGGAAGACCCCTCGGGAGGATGGCTTAGCTGTCTTCTTGTCGGGTAAGTTCACGCATCATGTCGCCTAGGGCGGTGTTCCTGGGGCCGATGATTTGCACGGCTGGGAAGACCAGGGTGATGCCGGCGCCAGGGTAGCCAGACAGTAAGCTACGCTCCGCTTGTTCGGCCGTGCCGTTAAGCACAAAGCAGAATCGAGGCTCCCCATCCTGGAACACCGTCACTCTGGTGATCGCGTACTGCGGTACCGGTTCAAGATCGAAGTTGAGCCGGCGGTGTTGCTCTTTCTGCTGTTCGGCCTGGCGGTAGGCGGCCCGGCTGGCGGCTATGGATGCTGGTTGCGGAGCAGCGGTAGTCGCCTCTTCTTCTTCGTCAGAGTAGAGCTCATGGTCTGGATTGTTGTAATCCGCTGACCGGTAGTGCTCCCAGGTTGGGTTGAAGTGGTTGCTCCGGTCGTTGTTCGATCGGTTGGTCATGCCGGCTCCCATGGTGCAGATTTCGCTCAGGCGTCTGTTCAGTTTCTAACCTAGTGCTCGATGTGGGTGAAGTCTAATTTTGTGCCGGTATTTGGTGTGGTGTTGAGTGCTTCGGCTGTTCGATTTTTGACCTGGTAGTTCAGCTAGGGCATGTTGGGACTTCTCATGGAGGAGAGTGATTTATCGAGGGAAGGAGTCATGCTCAATAAGATCGTTTACGCCTTTTATACGGATTCGGCCATTCGGGAAATGCTATCGCGAGCCAACACTGAAAGTTGCCTGGAGCTTATTGATGCGGTAGGCATCAGCAAAAAACTGAAAGTGGATCGCGCCTTTTACGGGTATTCCGTCCCAGAGAGGAATACGATCTACGAGGAGTGTGTGCTTGAACGGCGGATGGATTTGGTCGAAGAGTGCTTGAGGCGGGGGGCGAACGTTAATTTGGTGCGACCTTGGTATTTGCTGGATGGTCGAGTTGTAGGCACTCCGCTGACCTACTATGTTTGGCTGCATAAATATGACGCTGTGCTGACGTTGCTGAAATATCAGCCTGATGTGAGCATCCGCTGCGATTTGTATCACTTTGCGCTGGGGCTTACTAAATACCTTATGTATTACGCTAGCCAGTCAGGTTCTGTGGTGCCTGAGAGCGAGTTGATGTTTGCGGGTGACAGAGCGATATCAGACTCCAGCTTTCGCAAGGAGCATCGCTTAGATCTCATTTATGGCTGCTTGAGACAAATGCTGGACCGAGGCGGTAGCCCTAATCAACTTGATTACTCAGATTATCGCGGTCAGCAGGGGCAGACGCTGGTGGATACGTTTGAGTATCTGGGCAGTGTGCCCGAGTTAAATGAGTTCCTGGTGGATTGGAATCGTTGCATGGGGGATTGTGCCGAGCTTTTAAGGAGCTACGGTGGCAGGCCTGGAAATGGCTACTATTGCGGTATTGAGAGTGATGCGGTCGAGGGTAAACCTCTGTGCAAGAGGCGATTCGACTCTGAGTTTTTCTTTTACCGCCAGGAGTTCGACCCTGATAGTCTTGATTTGTCGCCATTGGAGCATTACGACGTGCTTTGCGATCCGTCGAGCTACGCGAACTACAGCGAGAAGGTCTGGTGCAGGTTTCAATTGGCACTCCGTCCAATCAGTGCCGAAGTGGATGTGTGAGGTTGGGCAGTGGAATTCTGCTAATACCATTCGTGCCCTGGGCCGACCCCTTTACGCTGTAACGCGGGCTGTTCGATTACGCTTGGGTGGTCCATGTACAGGGTAAAATAGAGATACCGATGTTCGTTGAGACAGTGCCGTGAGTATCTCTGAAAATCAGATGGTGGTGACTGCGTTTACCACAGGTTTAGTGCCCGCTGCTGTTGGTGTAGAGATGGTGGATGGGGCAGAGCCCAAGGCCGTGTTGGGTGCGCTGATCCGGCTAAGCCAATTGCCGGGCGCGGAGCGCTTATCCATCCAAAGCTCAGCAGAGGATTTCGTGTGGGAACCGCTGCGCTTACCGGCGCTGCTGGAGGAAATGAAGTTCTATGCCCAGATCCCCAGGGCGCTTCTTCGGGCCTGTACTGCGCAGGATGAGCTGGAGATGCAAGTGCGCCATAGGCAACTGTGTGAAGGGGGGGACTCTGGATCTGCCCTTGAGGTACAGGGGGAGCGTGAGTTGATTGGTCGTACTGGCTCTATGCTCGCGCGGATCAAGGTCCGAATGGACGAAATTAACGCTGCCTATGATGCCCGTAGTGCTGGTCTTACTGGTGATCTCGACGGCGTTGCTGCCGTGGTTCAAGGGGGCGGCCGGCCAGCATCTGGCAGCGGGCAGGGACGGTTGATAGAGTCGAGCTTAGAGCGCTGAAAGTGATGGGGCGGAAGAGGGTATATGGAACTGTTTCTCGCCAATGTGGTTGTTCTGGTCTTTTTTGTCGCATTCGTTAGCTTCGTAGAAAGGCGGAAAATCATCGCTACGCAGGATGGCGCCATCAGGGCATTGGCGGTTGTCGCCGGTTTGCTGCTTGCATTGGTGGTGGCCGGCTCGGTGTTTGCGTTGCTCATTGGTTGGTTGCTTCCTGAGGTCTACCCTAAAGTCTTCGTGTACAAGGCCCCGTTCGTCGCCCTGGCTTTGGTGGTGTACTGGCTTGCAAAGGTGTTCAGGGGGCAGCTGGGTAAGGCTGGGCCTAATACGCTTGATGGGCGGAGGTGCAAATGACACTGGAGACAATTTGGCTGCTGGCGGGTTTGGCTGGCCTGATCGGCCTTTATGCAGTCTGGCGCTACTTCAGGTTGGATAAAGAGCACGAAGACTGGGTTGAGAACAAGCTCGGTCCGGCTCTAAAGGCCCTGCAAAAAACAGATAGCGCCTCGGAAGAGGGTGAGTCGGGCAAACAGGAGTAACGACTGACATTCCCTGCTCGGGCTATTCGCTCAGCATCCCGCCGCGCCTTGCCGCGGCATCTTTATGCCAGGCTGTGTGGCGCTTGCCGCAAATCACAATCAACCGGGTTCCCTGGGTCTGCGTCTGGGATGCCTGGACGTGGCTCGTGTACGTCCGGCCATAGTCATCGTGTAAGGCTGGCGTGTACGTCCGACCCTAGCAGTCGTGTAAGGCTGGCGTGTACGTCCGTGCCTGGACCTGGGTGAAAACGCGTGTACGTCCTACCCTGGAAGTCTTAAGCTGAGAACGTGTACGTCCGAGCCTTGGGGATGGGATCCATCGTGTACGTCCTACCCAGAGGCACCCTAGGTGTTAAACGTGTACGTCCGGCCTGTAGCCCAGTCTTGGTGCCTGTTGGTGCCGGTGGCGGGGCGGCTAGAGGGCTGTGATCGCGTGTGTGCTTCGGCCTTCCTGTGGCGTGTTGTGGCCTCGGGCGCCAGCGGCATTTGCTGTTACACGGTTACCTGGGAATTGGCCGGGTCAGGCTGTGCGGGCTAGGACGTCGGTACCAAGTCGGTTTACACCGGCGGGAATTCTTTGACGGGGGAGGAAAGGTGGGCTCGGACGTTTCGGTCGTGTCGTGTTACACGGGCAGGAAAACATTGCGATGCCAGTGATTGGGCCGTCGTTTCAGGGGCCTTGGCTCAGTGCAGCTTTTGCCCAGGGCGCCACTTATGGGTTGTGGTTGTTTGAGGCGTGGTTGAGGGCCGCCAGCGCGTCGGGAAAGTCGGCGTGCAGCTGGCCCGGCCGTTCTTTATGGATCCGCATGCCACGGAGCAGAACCAACGCGGCGAGGAATCCCTCGTCATCGAGGTTGGCCAGCTGCTCAATGCAGGGCAGGGGGGCGCCAGGTTGGTCCAGGGCTAGCAGTAGTCGGCCAGCAGCAGGGTAGGTGGTGCTCAGCTTGATCAGGGCCCTGACAGCGTTAATGGTATGAAGTCTCGAGACGAATAAGCGCTGGCGCCGTTCCTGAGTGCGGCGTAGGTTGCTGCTGGCGGCATAGTTACCGATGGTGTCGTCGTTGCTCACGGTGCGCTCCCTACCAGTGCTTATGTGTTCCCAGTCTAGTCTTTGCAAGCGAGGGACCACGTTGCCCTGCTTGTTGGCGGGGCTTTATCGCTGCAGGACCTGTGGCAGTTCTTCCAGCGGGCCAAGCTCACTAAGTGCAAACAGGGCCTCGGGTTTGAAGCACTCGGTGTGCCCGCCCCAGGGTTCTGCGATGCTGCGGATCCAATACTGAGAGTTGCTGGTGCCCCTGCCTAGATGGGCATGTAAGCGCCTCTCTAGTGCCAGTGCCTCTTGGCGACTGCTCACTGTCCATGTGTGGATGATCCGAACGGGATGGCCGCTATCTCGCTGTATAGCGCCAAACCGCTGCTGTTCGATGTCCTTGCGCGTGATGCCGATTTTAAGCAGGCCGCCAACGGCGACGGCATAGACCGTGTGGGCTTGGCCGGCGCCATTGATAGGTGGTGTGGTGGACCTGGTGTACCCGTTTGCCTGGGCAATCGCGCCCGAAAACCATGTGCCGGAGAGCCAATTGCCGCCATACCAAACGCCGGATACCCAGTCGCCGCTTCGCCAGGTCTCTCCACAGAAGTTGCCGGAGAGCCACTGGCCATCGTGCCAGTCAGCAAAGAACCATCCGTTATGCCAGGTGCCATGGTGCCAAGTGCCAGAGGCAAACTGTCCGCTGTGCCAGGTACCAGAGCGCCAAACCCCGTGCTCCCAGTTGCCATTGAGCCACTCGCCGCTGACCCACTCCCCATAGAGCCAAGTGCCCCCTCGCCATGTGCCGTTGAGCCATTGCCCGTTGTGCCACTCACCGGTCTCCCAGGTGCCGCCATGCCAGGTACCGCTGAGCCATGTGCCAGAGCGCCACTCGCCAGTCACCCAAACGCCACCCTCCCAGGTTCCCTCTATCCAGGTGCCAGATTTCCAGAGAATAGTGTCAGCGCCATTGTGCCTGGTCATGGCCACATCAGCGTTTAGTGTCTTTGCTTCTAGCAGCCACCTTGGGGGGTTGGGGAGTTCTGAAATCTTCATGGGCGCAATCGGCTAGTTTTTCGTCAGGGTGTGTGGTTCTCAGTAAAGGGATCCTGGTTGTCTGGGTCAAGCGATCTGTGAGGGTGGTGGATAAAGTAGGTGAAGTCAGGGGCAACATTTCACTCCTGAGGATTCGGCTCGGATTGGGCTGATGGCTAAGCTTTGGTTAGTTTCGAGTTTTAAGGATCTGGGTATGGAAATGCGTGACATGCTGCAGTTCGTTGCGGTGCTACTAGCCCTTATTTCTCTTGTATGGCAGCAGCGGAGATTGGTGTTGGAGGGGGACAGAAAAGAGAAGAGGGTTGAGACTAAGCTGCGTATTTTCTATGTGCTGTCTGGCGCTTCTGGTGATTTGACCGAGGACCAGATAATTAAGGAGTTGGAACGGGGTCATCCACTGAGGGATGTGGATAGGATAGAGATCCGCAAGTCTCTGTATGAGATGCTCAAGGACGAAACTATCCGGTTTACCAGGGCGAAAAAATACAAGCCGCGGCGCCGGTCATGCACTGGGGGAGACGAAAACAGTAGTGGTTAGCATTTCTTCGTCTACCATGTGCAGGTTCCTGCCAACGCGCTTTAAGTCCCGCCACGCCACTTGCTTGGTTGCGATCTTCAATGGCCGCCCGGTATCAACAGCTCCTTGAAGCAGCTGTGCCAAGGGGCGGTTGGTGTGCACAAACTCAATGGTCCCAAAGGGAGTCTTGTATTCTCCGCTGCGCCCGGTAGTCATCACTGTAATGCGGCCCATCGGGATTTGAGAGATAACCCCGTACTCCGATAAAGCTGACTCCAAGCTAATATAATTATACTCCCCGCGGCGCATCGAGCGCGCAACATACTCCAGCGTGTGCAGGCCAAAGGACTTGGATTTGGTGAACACGTACACACCTTTAACGGCACGCGTTAATACACCGGTTTTTACCAGTGCATTAATTTTAGTCTGCAGGTGCCGGGGCCGGTGTTCGCCAAGGACCATGCCAAGGTCACGTTTGGTGTAGACATGGCGGCCGTGCTTATCGAACTGGGCCAGGCGGGTCCAGCTGTCAGTTGTGGTCATCGTGTATCCCTATCTGTACACAAAGACACCATAGCAATGTCTTTCTGTAGAGTTAAAGTGTGTTGCACAAGGTCACAAGCGCATCGTGAGGCCCCTGGGGTCCCTAGTTGGGATGTGTGTGATGTACCCATCATAACTGGTGGCGGAGTTGCATAACGGATAGTGGTCATGATGATCACGGATAGCGCCGGTGTGATAACGGATAACGGGGGTGGTGATCACGGATAGCGGGGGGGGACGTGGAGAGTGGGGGGGGAACGCGGAGAGTGGGGGGGGCGTGCCCCGGTTACTGTCGCGCGTTCAGTCTGCTGTCGGGCTTCGTTTGCTGGGTTGGGTCCTAACCTTGAATGTTGATGCCCAGGTACAGGGCGACTATCAGGCCCACCACAAAAGCGATGCTGATGGAGGCAAAGGTGCCGGCCATTACGTACTCCGTAAATCGGCGATCGTGCTTGTCTCTTAAGTCACCAAAGCGGAAGACCGACTTAGCTGCCAACACAAAGCCGACACCGGCCAGTTGATTGGCCAGTATGAAGGTGACGATGAGTCCACGCTCCATGTAGCCGATGTATTCACCGGCAGATTCCAGGGAGTGGCTGGCCTCCGCGTTTGGCTCCGCCGCTGGTTCGGCGCCGGCCGCCACCTGCGGCGTGTTGGTTTCTGTTTCGCCTGGTGCCTTATTTGACTCCAGGGCGGCTGACCATCGGTCGAGCATGGTGGCGATCAGTACAGAGGCGGGTTTGAGCACCAGCAGGTAGCCGATAAAGATGGTGATGAATTTGGCGTCCACTTTGGCCAATAGTGCCTTTACGACCTGTAGCGACGATTGCTCTGTGAGTAGGGCCCAAAGGACGAACAACACGAGCAGATGAACCGCCTGGTCTATCAGGAGCCAAAGCAGCGGTTTGCCAATTTGATGGGACTTGATGACATCCATGACAAAGTGCGTCACGACCACTGCCAGGACAGCAAATGCGGTGGCCGGAACCGTTCCGATGTACAGGGCAACGATGGTGCCGGTTAGCGCCCCGTGGACCGCCACGTGGGCCAAAAGCCATTTGGACTGTGCGTTGTGCTCATTGCGGTCATCAACCCACCGTTTGGGCTGCAGGTAATAGTCACCAACGATGTGGCCTATCACCAGCCAGAGCAGCAGCATCGGTTCACTCATCGGTGGCCTCCCCGGCCGGCGTGCCGGCCCAGAAAATGGGGTTCATAAGTTGCCGTTGGTACAGGGCCAGGGTGGCATCAATGAGGTGGGCATCTGCTCTGCGTAGTGCTTGAGAGACGCCGCTGCGGCTGAGGTCCAGGTTTTTTCCCAGTTCTTCGTGGGTCAGGTTGGGGTGCATCAATCGCTCCAGCATCACCTTGGCGGCTTTGGTTTTCAAATTGCTGATCAGCAGGTCCAGGTGACTCAGTGTCACTGAAAAAATCTCTTCCAGATCCGGTGAGCTGCAGGCAAATGCCAGTCGTTCGGCGTCCATTGCATCCAGGGCTCTGCCGGACAGAACGAACACAGCACCCTGGCTGCTGCCCACGGTCTCATCTAAGGCAGCGCCTTCCCCAACAGCGAGTGCCAAGCGGGCGTCGCTTTGGCCGTTCTGCGTTTTGAGCGAACGCAGCGCGAGTCGGAACAGTACACTGATGACCAGCCCGTCTCTCGGGTTAGGACAGTGGAGCTGGAAGGAATCGCCCCGGCTGAGCTCACCAAAGGTGTTGTAGCGCTCCTGGCAGTGAGCAATGACGCGTTTGAGTGTGCTCAGTACCGTGCCGCTGTCTTCGGGGCTCAGGGACTGAGACCGTACAACATCGCCGGTGATGACGGCTGAGATGGCCATGGTATCTCCCTATGATGGCAGGTGATGCTTTTACATCACATAGTGGGATTGTGACATAAAAGCGTCACGTCGCTCAACCAGGTGCCCTTTCTCGGTGGCCGGAAGCGGGATCTTTTGTTGCCTCACTAGTCCCTTGCGGATAGTCTCGGTGTGTTGATTGTTGGCCGCCTGGTTGCGGCTGCGCAGGGAGTGAGTGATGGAACAGGGAATTCGGCCGTGTCCGATCCCGCAGTGCGGAAGCGTGGATGTGGTGATCAGGCGGAGCCTGTGCGGGGATGCATGGGTGGTCTGCGATGGCTGTGGCTCAACAGGCCCGGTGGTTGAGTACAGCCAGGTGTTGTGCAATGCGCGTGTCCGCCAGCTGGCGGTCGAACGCTGGGCCGCAGTGGGGGATCTGATCGCAGCCAACAATCGCATCGACATAGAGCAGGGCTGGGTTCAGCAAGCGCGTCAATTGCTGATGGGCCCGGAACTGCGGGATGCATCCGAAGAGATGCGCAAACTGCTGTTGCTGACAGTGGCAGCCGGTGTCCAGGGGATGACGTTGGATGATGTTGCCGATGCCCTGGGCGTAACGCCGGAATTAAAGAACCAGATCTTGGGCGAACAAGAAGGAGAATTACAGTGAGCGCCAAGCCAACGATTGCACCGTGTTTTGTGCCGGGCTGCGAAAGCGACCGGGTTGATCTGCAGGTCAACAATGAGGGGGGTACCTGGGTGGCCTGCCAAAGTTGTGGCTGTATGGGCCCGATGGTTTACGAGGATGAGGCCTTTGAGGGGATCACTGGTGCTGAGAGGGCAGCCGGCGAGTGGGCGCAATATCGGGCGCGGGCCCTGGCGGTAATGCAGGACCCTCAGCTAATGCACGGTCTGCTGCAGGTCGGCGTTGCGGCCAATGCAAGCTCGGTCAGCGTTCTCGACCTGCTGATGGGCTGGGCTGAGAGTGAGCAGGGCAAGGACCATATTGTCAGGCTTCTGGGGTGACCGTCATGGAAGAGTTTGACGCTAAGCAGGTGGTGGTGGATGCCATTGACCGGGAGATCCAGGCCCGGGTTCTGAGGCTGTGCCGGGTCAATGAGGACTTAGATCTGCTCCAGTTGCCGGTCGTGGGTGGTGATGTGGACGCCTTGATGGCCTGTGTGCCAGCCGCCAAAGAGTCGCTAGGGGTTTCTGAGGCTTTGGCGGCGACTGCCGTGGCGGGTAGTGAGTTGGAGCAGCATCGTGACGAAGAAGAGGCCGAATTGGTGCAGGGCCGCGACCGGTTGATGCAAGAGATCGGGCTGCTGCAGACGGAGCGGATGCTAATAGCGCAGCGCTACGCAGAACAGGCTATCTCATACGACTAGGCTGCTCAGTTCCTGGGTTAGATCGGGACCGCCTCGAAAGTAAGCATGGCTTTGGCTCGGCTGTTGAAGCAACTGAGAACGGCCTCGACATGTTCGAGTGGCATAAAAGAGTCGCGGTAGGTTTGCTCAATGAGGTCCCGCTTGCTGATCAGGGCCTGAATCTGCGCCTTTATTAGTGCTGGTTTCAGGCCAAGGCCCTCGCCGAACTCAATAAAGTCGGCGCCTATGTACTGCCCAAACTCGGTGTTGAACCCTGAGGCCAGCTCTTTTCCGCCTTCCTCTTTGATAAGGAGGGGGAGCGCCAGGTAGCAGGATTGGAAGTACTCTGGGTAGGGTGCAACACTGACGAAGTCGTAGACAGGCGCGAGGCGGTCTCTGGGGCCTTCGAGGATCCCAAAGTTACGCAGGTGAGCGTCATTGTTGCCTAGCAAATAGGACAGCGCTACTCGCCCGAAGTAATCCAGGCGGCTTTTTATTCCACGGTCGACATGCTCCATGATGAACTGGCCAACTTGCTCATAGCTGACGTACTGCTCTCCGTCGTCCCGGGTTTTCCCAAACTTCTCCTTGATGCCCATGCTGCCGTCCATTTGGACCTGGTGCAGCGGCTTACCCTGATCGTCCCTGTCGTAGCGCTTAATCACGTAGGTCAGTTCGACGGCTTGCTCATCGACCGGTGGGAATTCAAGGAGGCCGTTGGGGGGTACCTCAAAGCCCAGCCGGTGCATCACCACCATGGTGGCGTGTTCGTTCTCGGCTAGGTGGGGAAAGTCTTTCGGTGAGGGCTTGAGGATGTGGGACCCCTGACTCTTGATCACGTTAAAGCGGTCGTCATCAACCACCAGCTGCAGCTTGGGCTGGAATCCGGAGATACTCATTCCGGTGGTTTCTTTTGGCAGTTGGTGCTCGAAGGCCCGTTGGTCAAACGGAAGGCGTGGCGAAACACCGGCCTTGCCCGCCAGTGTCTTCAGCGCCTTATTGGAGTACCCAGCCTGTTGTTCTGCGGGTTTGGTCAGTGGGTCAAGGGTGATTTTACAGTGGCTCACGTTGTTCGCTCCCCAGTGGCCGCAGCTGTACGGCGCCAATCAAGTTTTCGCCATTGGCCAAAAGCAGGCCAAGCAGGTCTCGTTCGTCGATGCGCTGATGGGCGCTGTAGCGCTTCTTCAGCCATCCTTCGGGCGCCAGGGAGCTGAAGTAAGGGAACAGCTCTGACGATTCAAACCGGCCCGTTTCGACGGGTAGGCTGATGGCGATAGGCCGGCCGCGGTAACCTGGCGAGTATTCGAAGGTGAAGCGCTCGTCGGTTTGAGAGAGTTTGCCGACAACGTGGCCGTGCAAAAGAACTTCTATTTCACGATGCATATTTTAAGGCCCAGCTCTGTGGCTATGGAGTGCAGGTTGCCGAATTTGGCACTGTCCGGATCTTTGATGATCCGACTCAGGGTCCTGCCGGGGATTTCGGTCTGCAGCGACAGCAGGCTTGATTCAATACTGTCCTCTTCCATTCGCTCTTTGAGCAGTTGCCGAAGGTGGTCACCTGATTCGATCTCAACGAGGTTCTTGCTGGCAGAGGCCATGAAGTCGAGGTTGGACAGTGCTGTCCGTAGCGTATGCGCCTGGCTCTCGAGTTCCTGGAGCAGAGCCTGAGCCTTTTTGATGTCGTCAGTCTCGGGGCTTGGGAATCTGCTTCTGGACATGTGACCTCCATGAGCCATTAATGGCGGGTTAAGGGTGCAGAAAGTAATTTAGCGCCAGAAATGGCTGATATCAACATCATAACGCCATTTGTGGCGGTCTTGGCATGTTTTCATGATACAGGAAGCCATAAATGGCCAGCATGACACTGCGATAAGCCATAAGTGGCCGGGTGGTGTGCAATTGAGCTCTAAGTGCGCCACTTCTGGCATTTAGCTTTGCGTGGTTAGAGTTTTTTTCTGCCTTGGGGGCTCAGGGTGGGTCTTGTGACTGCGGTCTATTGGGGGTCGCTTTGGGGGGAGGTTGCATGGTGGTAAGGTCTAGTAGGTGTGTATTTACAGAATCTTGCTGGGTTGCCGGCTTACTGTTTGGTAATGAGGCTTGTGGGGTGAGCTATTTATGGGATTGAGGCCGGAGCACATTGGCAAGATTGGGGAGGCGGAGTTCGCTTCCTGGTGTGCTGAAGAGGGGATGACCTTTAACGGGTCTGTAATGGATGAGATGGGGTGGGACTACCTCGTTGAATACTATGGCGATGCATCCGCGGAGATCCATGATCGTTGTCGGCAGTTCAAGGTTCAGGTTAAAGCGAGCAGCGAACTGAAAGGGTCCATCCCGATCAAAGTCAGTAACCTCCATGCCCTGGCGTCAGATCCTTTGCCTGCTTTCATCGCTGTAATGCGGATCGGCGATAGCCGGCAGGTTGATCTTGCGTACCTGTTACACATAGACAGCGAGTTGGTCTCAAAGATTCTTGAGCGTTCCATGGGTTTGGAGGTGGCGGGTAAGCCGCTGAACAAAAGCACCCTGAGCTTGCCTTTGGTGGAGTCAGACAGGCTATCGGAAGTGGGTGGCGACTGTTTTAAGGGTGTGGTGGAGCGGGCAGTGGGCCCTTCCTTTTCTGACTACGTGAAGGCGAAGCAGCAGTGGTGCAGTCAGGCGGGTTTTGAGGAGGGTAGTGCATCTGTAGAACTGAAGGTGGAGGGGGAAGAGTTTTGCGCACAGTTGGTGGAAATGACGCTGGGCCATCATCGGGAGATCCGGTTTAGTGGTTCAGAGATGTCCAAGGTGCGTTTCGGACACAAATATGAATCTCAGGGCAAGGGCCCGGGTGTGCTATCAATGGGGCGCGTTGCGCCATCGGGGCATGGGACTGTAAAACTAAAGTGTGGATACTCCCCGATGTCTGTTCCGGCCGACCTGTATGTGTCAACGATTGCGGGCGCTGATAGGCTAGCGTATCGAATTGATGGTCATTTCTTCGAGCTGGAGTCCAATCCGGCGAGAGGGAGCACTGGCCAAGGTTCGTTTACCGTCAAGGGGGACAACTCGGTACTGACTTTGCAGCAGCTGAAAACTGCTGTGCGGTTTACTTCCCGGTTGTGTGCCGGGCAGCGAAAATTGAGTTTTCGGGGTGGTAAGGGCGGGGAGGCGATTAGCTTTGACCTTGATCTGGCATCCGATCCGGTTGATTTCTCACACTGTACTGCGCGATTGGATGCATACCAGATCATCTTGGATCAGGCGGACGTCGACATGGAGCCGAGGTTCTCGCTAGATGATGCGTTTGGCCAATCGGTGTTGCCTGCAGCAGTGGCGGAACTGCTGTCCGGTGACGGTCGAGAGATCAAGTGTTCATTCTCTGTGGATGGTCAAGCGAGCACGCGGTTTGTCGGCAAAAGGGTTAATTGTATCCATCGTTCGTCCTGTGATTTCGGCACTGCTGAGCTGGTCGTGGTGTTTGTGGTGACGGGAATTGCTGAGCAGGATGGTGCTAGTGGTTTGGTTGTTAAAGACAGGCGCGCACAGTTACTGGCTTGTTTGGTGCGTAGCGAAGTTTCAGGGGCTGTGCTGGAAGAACTCAAGGCAGTGGTTTCTGAGCGTATGGCGGACCTAAGCGGCGATTTGGTGGTCGATGGGGACCTGCAGAGTTGGACGGAGCAGGATGGTGAGCAGGCGGCAGCAGTCGGTTAATGGGCTGGTAGCCGGTCCCCCCTGGTTTCACCGGGAACTGCGGCGGTGGGTATCGGGGTCTTAAGTATGTCCACCAGCCACCCAGGTATTGTCGGAACGTGGATCTTCTGGCCGACATGGCCGGTTTCTCCCAACTTACCAATCCTGCCGTGCGATGCCTCATTGCCGAGCCAGTAACGAATCCTATAATCCCAAACGATGGCGTCACCTGCCTCGTACAGTACCAGCCAGTAGTGATGGGGAATGCTGCCGTGCTGATCGCAGTGGTATTGACCGCAGTAACTGTCAAAGTCCTTGCCTGCAACGTAGCCCGCCTCAGTCAGGGCACCCACAGACAATTGGAGAAGGCCGTCGCACTCCACTGGGGCCGAGTCCAAGGCTTCCAGGATCTGTTCGGCTTTTCGCATAAATTACTCACTTATTTCCTTCAGTCTGCCAGCATCTTAGCGGGTACAGACCTGGCAAAATGGGCTCTAGGTGCGGTTTACCACACAGGGTCGTCAGGCTGGGTGGGTGGCGGGTTTGTTGCTGCGCTCAGCCAGGTGACGTAAATGCGTCACACCGGCCAGATGTGATGCTTTTCCGTCACAACTGGGGTAAGTGGCATTTGGGGATTATCTCCTTGGTACTGAGGCTGCGCTTTGGCATGATGCGAGGACATTGGGCGAAACACGGTGGAGCAGATGGAGAAGGCGAAGGGGATGAGTCGGGAGCAGATGGCGGAGCTGGCCCAAGGCGTGTACCGCAAAGGTGGGCCACTGAGGGTGCTTGGCATTAGTGATGAGGTACAGCAGCGCCTGGTGGCGCAGGAGTTGCCGTCAGCGATCCTGGGAGGTTCTGAATCGCCTGGGTGGTGCCACAAAGGCAATAAGGCCGAGAGCCAATAGCTTGTGTGCGGACCGCCTCACTCGTCACTGCTGGCGGTTGGTTCGCTGTATTGGTTGGTCGCCATCTGTTGGTTGCGCAGGGTCTTGTTGATCTGCTCCAGTGCCATTGCCTCATCCAGCTTATGCTCCGGGCCTAGCTTGTGCTTGACCATCCAGGCCGCGACGTCGACCAGGTACCACTGTGAGCTTCGCCGGCCAGAGGAAAATGCCGCGGCCGGGAAGTTGCCGGGGCCACGCTCTCCGCTTTGGTAGCGCTGGATCGTCATGCGCGAAACCTTGAAGAAATCGGCAACCTCAGACAGTGAGGCCAGCGGGGAGGGGGTGACGCCGACCACCAGGGCGCCAGTGGTCTCCTGCAGTTGGGTGATTGCGTTCTCAATTGCGGTTCCGGGCTTTTCAGCGGTTTTGGTGCAATCCACATTCAGGTAGGAGTAATGGAATCCTACCAGGCTGTCACCGAAGCCGGCCTCATACAGGCGCTCGGACATCGCCACCTGCTCTTCTTCGTCAGTGATGGCCAGGTTGGTGGCCAATTCAAAGTTGTACTTTTGCATGGAGGTCCCTCTGCTTTTAGCGGCGGTCGTTCTGATCGCGGTCGGACGTACGCGGTCTTGTCACGTAGGCAACGAACAGCGACACGGCGATGATGGGCACCGCGGTGTAGGTGATCTTCACGCCGACGTAATCCAGGAAGTAAATCAACAGTCCATACCCAATTAGCGTGACCAGGAAAATTCGCTCAGCCCAGTTGTGGATCCATTCGCGCACGACTGCCTCTTTATTATTTAAGTTTACTGCCTAGTGGTTACAACTGTAACCGCGTAGGCTGGTGGTGTCAACCCGGCCCTGGTGAGCCGAGCTGCTTACTCGCTGGGCCTTGAGAAGGAGGCGGGTACCGCGCCTTCCCGTTGCGCCGACGGCCGTGGTAGGATTCGCCGTGTTTTAACTCTCTGTTGTTGCGATGAATTCCTTTCCAAAAGACCTGTGGGCTTACACCAAGTCCCACCCTCAATTGGTGCTGCTTAGCGCCTCGGTGGGGACCCTAAACCACATCCTGTTTTTCCAAGCACCCACCCTGGGCCTGGCCATCGTTATCCATGTGGCCCTTACCATCGGTTTGCTGAAGACCCTGTTGCTGCAAGAGCGCGGGGTAGCAAACGTGGTGAGGCAGGGGTTGTCTCCGGCACATTGGCCAAAGGGTAACCTCGTTCGGTTACTGCGGTTTACCCTGGCCTATTATGCGGGGATCTACCTGTCTTATCTGATAGGGGGTAGTGGCGGCGAGTCAGGCGGTGGATCCGGTGAGGCGGGGATGGATTTGGGTATGGCCGCCTTTGGCGTTGCCGTTGTGCTCTTTGCCACGTTCGTCATGCGCTTCCTGTGCACCTGGTTTGCTGCTTGTGCCGTGGCTAACGCAATTTGCGGGGTCTCGGACGTACAGCCACAGACCTTTAGCTATCTCGTTTCCAAGCTACACAGGCCAATGCTGAAACGGCTTAGCAAGATCGACATGTGGGTGTGGCCGCTGTGTGCGTTGACCCTCATAACCCCAGTCAACGCCCTCTACCTGCTAGGGCCGGCGTTTGGGATTTTCACCTGGTCCTACACTGTCTTTGCGGTGATCGAGCTGTACGGGATGAAGCCCCCGAAGGAGAAGGTTACTGCCAAGGTGGGCGCGCCAGTGCTGGAGGCGTGATCCGCGCCCCGGGAGAGGGTATTCGTTGTCATCTGGATGTCCTGGGACCGGCGGCTGAGGTGATGGGGCGCTACCTGGTGTGATTAATGGCGGCCATAGACACTTGGCCTGGTCGTGATAAGCCCAGCTATTCCGCCATTTGGGCTTGAATTGGGTGGTGGGGTGCGGGTAGTCTCTGACCTGGGGCAGCGCGGCCCGGCCAGTCCACAGGCAAAGCATCATTGTAGCGCCCTCGTTTTTGACTAAGGTTTGCCCAGGCATCGTGGCTTTTGCACGGTCTTGCGTAACTGTGGACCGCAAGATCTGGAGTCATCGCATGAACCGCTACCCCACCCGGGTTGAGGCTAAACACCTTACCCGTCACCTCCGTGATCACCTCTCTCTCACGCTGTGTCAGGCACAGCGCAAACTGGCCTGGATGTATGGATGCCCGAGCTGGACACTGCTCAAGCAGTGTTTCGGTAAGCCTGCACCGGATGACCATGCTGCCTTCCCTGGACTTTACCACCTTGACAGTCCACGCCAGCGTCTAGAGCGCTGCATCGAGCCGCAGCGGTCAGAGCTGCAGTTAGCGCTGAAGCGGTGGCACCCGTCACCCATCGGGCCTGACTCAATGGTTGCTCAAATATTGGCAGGAAACACCCTGCTGATATCCGATGAAGAGATCCTGGAGCTGTTCGATGGCGGTTATGGCGACATTGAGCAGGTGAGTGGTACCGAGGTGGTTCAATGTCTGCTGCGCATGCCCCTTCATTTGGACCATATGCTCGCGCAACCACATCGGTTTCCCATGCGGAGGGGGTTGGTGCCGAGTTCAAGGCGCCGTGACGGTACCGGAGGTTGGTTGCGGTTTCCGGCGCTGGATCAGCGGGTCTACGTTGGCTGTGTGTTCGAGGGCCGGCGTGTGGGGGTTCAAATCAAAGAGTGGGACACATATTCTCGTTCAGTGCATCCAGACGACGGCCGTCTTCAGCCCTATCGTGACCTGGCTGAGGGTTGGGGTGTTATCGCCATGTTGGGCTTCCTTAGGCACCTGATCCGGCAATCTCAATTGATAGGCTATGAACCTGTCCTCTACATCGGCAAGATCCGTGATCTGCGGGTGTCGCAAATAGAGATGTCGGGGCCAAGGTGGGTGCAGACACCGATCCTTACGCCCCATGCAAATTCATACATGGATAGTGAGTATCCAGAGTCCGTTGCCAAATTTAGTCGCCGGTTGAAAGCGAGCACCGATGAAGCGATCCGTCGTGGTGGCTTGGCTTCGGTGGGTGAGGCTAAGTACGAGGCAGGGGAGGCGCTGAGGCAGCTTGAATATAGGCAGATTTGCTGGGGGTATCGTGCGACTGATAGGGGTTCGGTGGACTGTGTAGGGATCAGCGGGTTACATAAGCTGGTTGAGGTTTTGGTCGACGCCGGAGCAGTGCGGGTGGCTGATTTCGCTGGTGGTGTTGCCGGCATTGGGCGGGATTTAGAGGCGGAAGAGGCCATGCCAATTGGCGGTGGGCTTCGGATCACTCCGGCCGATGTGGATGCAGCCTTGGCGGGTGGGCAATGAACCGGGTAAAGCGTGAGGCGGTGAAGAAGCTGGGCCTATTGCCGGTGTCTGAGCAGCGGGTTTGGACCGCGATGGTGTCGGCAGGAGATAAGCTCTGTCGTTTTGCCAGTGCCTATGAGCATCAGTTCGGCTGCCCGGTCCGTACTGTCGATGCCTATCTGGCCTGGCGCCTGCCTGAGTATATCTCTATGCAATCGGCCACGGGGCCGCGGGTTCCGTTCATGAAGAGCGGGGATGATCGCTGCTTCGAGCGGGAGGCATTGATGGTCCCCACCGGTCGGTTTCAGCTGGGGGTCGATGGGTTTTACCACCCAGAGTACATTCAGCGCGAGGTCAGGCGTCGGTACCGCGATGTGGTGTTGAGGGCGGCAAAGGTCCGGATGGAAAAGAGTTGGGCCGACGTGTATGACCGACTGTCCGGGGGGCAATCCTACCAGGGGGTGGGCCTAACCGGTGTCTGGTGTGCCGATCCGGCGTTGGGCACCGATGGGCAGCACGTCTATTTTGCCCTGGACCGCCAGCGTGGACAGGTGAAGATCGGGGTGTCAGCGGATGTTGCAAGACGGCTTAAGCGGGTTGAGCGGCGATATGGCCGGCAAGATCTGCAGCTGCTGGCGGTGATCCCCTACGGTGGGAGAGCGTCGGAGTCTGCCCTGCATCAGACCTTCCGCAGGCTCAGGTGCCAGGGTGGGGGCGAAGGGCGCGAGTGGTTCCGGGTGACCCGTGACCTGATGGGGTATGTGTTGAAGCTCAATCGGGTTGTCGAGAAGCGGGATCTGGTATTTGGGGGTGCTACGCTACCGGGCTAACCTGTCGGTTCGTGGGTGGGCTGGAGTGGTACCTTGGTCTATCAAAGGGTCCTAATACCGCTCATACTGACTCTATGAGGGGCTGTGTGGGGCATCTATGCACGACAAGACACGAGGTGGCAGGGGAATTGTTAGCCGGGCAGGTTCTTGCGTTGGTGATCTAGGTCAGTTGGGGCGGCTGCTTGGGGCAGATGACGTCGTTGAGGCCTTTGGGGTGCGAGGCAGCAATCACCACCAGGGGGTGTGTCACTTGTTGGAATGGGGCCTGCTTTTGTCAGTAGAAGTGGATGGAGGTGAGGTCTATCCGGCTTTTCAGTTTGATGAGCAGGGTGAAGTGTTCCCTGAGCTTGTGGAACTGCTAAAGCTTGCGGCCAAGTGTTCCTTGTCATCAGGTGATGTCTGTTTTTGGCTGACAACTAGGCAACGCATCACAATCAAGCAGTTCCGTTACCCCAGTCGGGCTTTAGTGGGCAAGCCAAATGCAGAGCGAATGAGGCTGATGGCCAAAGCTGAGGCGAAGCGTGAAGAGGTGGAAATGATGCCAGTTGAGTTACTTCGCTCGTCCTTTCGCAGACATTTTCCTGCGGTTGTTGAGCGGTGGCTGGCGCCGGACCAGGCTTCGGTGACTACTGAATTGCTAGAGTGGGAGGGGTGAGCGCCGGTCGAGAATGCTCGGTCTTTATTAGTGCTGGTCTCAGCCTATGGCCTCTGCGCGGTGGGGTTTTGGCATTACCCCTTCCATTTGGTATTGAGGGGTGGAGTCGTCTTATTGCTGGAACAGAAGCAGCAACGTATTGACTAGGGTCAGTATCAAAATAGCGTTGAGTTTGCGGTTGATGGAGTCGAGGTCACTGCGCATCTTCTGTATCAGGTTGTGGATGTCCCTGACTTGAGTGCGCGTATCTCTGATGATCAGTGCTATGTCGTTGAACATTGGCTGAGGTGAGGCGACCAGGCTTGATGGTCGCGGTTTGGGCAGGGTCAGTTGGCGGGCAGCCATGACTTGTAAGATCGCCTCCACCATTGCCCTGGCTTCCCGCTCTGGGGCGCCAGTTCTCTCCACAAAATTCCGTACCAGATGCTCTTTGTCCATTGCAATCACCATGCATGGTTTGTTTCACCATAGCAGTGGTGGGGCGGCAGATCCTGTTTGCCTTGCTCAGAGCAGGGCCGACATCTCCATGATGTTGGCGGCCTCGGTGGCCAGTAGGTGGCAGGATGCACTGATCACCTGCTGGCAAACGGCCAGGTGATCACGTTCTGCTTGAGTCAACGGCAGTTGCTGGCATTGGGCCACCGTAGGTCCAAGGGCCTGCTCGATGCGACTGGTGATGCTCAGGGCCCACTGCTGCATGGTTTCGGCCGGTATGCCGAATTCGTCGGCGTAGTCCGCCAGCATTAGTGCGGTGACCGGTGGCTGAAAGTTACCAGTAGTGTTCGGGTGGTGATCTCCAATGGACATGGGGAGGGTCATCGGTGTGCTGTTGCTTCGGTGATCCGCGGTGTGGCCCGTACCATCCAGGTTGAGGGCGCCAATGCAGACCAGGTCATACGCCGGTGCCAGGCGCAGCCCTGCGTGATCGACAAAGTAGCTCAGGTTCTTGCCATGCAGGTCCGTGTTGGTGACGGCCGCGTTGAATAGCATGCGTAGGGCCAGCTGGTGGGTGTGCTGTTCGGGGTTGGCCACCGGGACCTGGTGCAGCAAAGAGAAGGAGACTCCGTCGCGGCAGTGGCGAACGTCTGGCCCGTCACCAAATTGCCGCTCGTACTTATGGCTGCTGGGAAGCCCTGTGGCCTGGCATCCGTCGATGACATGTCGGCGTAGCACCTGCCGTTGGTCTGGGTCCCAGTAGCGGTCAAAGCGGTCAACGCAAAGCGTTGGTATGCCGTCGAGGTAGAGGCGCTGCACCGGTGCCACTTCAAAACCCACTGCCCTGGCCAGCTCCATGGTCAGCAGCTCGTTAATGACGATGTTGGGGACCCGGCCGGTTTCCGGCTTAAAGATCCGGTTGGAGCACAGCTGGCCGTCCCCAAACCCAAGAGTGCCGTCGGGCAGCTGCAGCAGGTTGATCTTGTCCTGCACGCCGGCCACGGATAGCCGGATCTGCCCGCCCCAGGTGGTGAGGCCCGCGGCCAGGTCAATGTGCTGGCGTATGCGGCCAGCGAGTTCTTGCTCTGGCAGGGGGGTAAACGACCTCTTTGCCGGCTGCGTGCCTGCGGGTACGAAGATCAGGGCGCCAGCGGTGTCTTCGCCAATCAGCTCCAGCAGGCCAAGTGCGTCACCGCGCTGCAGGGTGCCGCGGCTTAGGATCTCATCCAGCGCAGGCCCCTCGGGCAGCAGGTTCTCTAGGTAGTGCTTCGCCGCCAGCGACGGGATCTCGCCGGTGAGCTGAAGGTGCGGCGATACGGCGAAGCCGGTTTGGGCCCACGTGTCCAAGTACCGCCAGCGGAACTCGTCGGACCGCCCGTACGGTGCCGATACGGTGGCCACCTGGCCATGCCCGGCCAGGTGGACGTCAAGCTGTCGTTGGTTGCTGTCGCGCTCCTGGGCCATGGTGTCCTTATCGACTCTTTGTAGGGAGGGTCCAGACAGCATACCGTGCTTGGCCGGTGTCTGCTGGTGGTCGTGACTGGGGGAGGGCGGCTGAGGTCTGTTGGGAATTGTCGTAGGCGGGGATAGAGTAAGTAGTTGTTGAGATGTGGTTATTGATGTTCGCTGCACGGCTTCGTCCATTGGGCCGGTGCGTTCGTGCTTCCGTTGGGGAGCAGCGGCAGTAAGGCGTGGGGCCTTAAGGAGTGGTTATGGGTGTTGTGGTGCTGTCGGTGTTGGCGTTCGCAGTGGTGCTGTTGAGTGTGAGCGCCATTGCTTTTTATGTTCACAAGCGTTGGTATTGCGGCCTGCCAGTGAAAATGGGTCTTAGCGTGCGCAAGGAGGCCAGGCGTTTTTTCTCGGGCAAGAGGGTGCGAGTGGGTGCATGGGGTCGGTTCCGGGTCAATGTGGAAAACGGGCGATGGACCGGGATCCAGGACCTCAGGGATTGGGCTGCAGTTCCTGAAGATGTGGCAGAGGAGCAGGTGTACTGTGATGTCGAGGTGGCAGAGATGACGTCGCTCCAGGGCCCGAGGCGAAGGTCAGTGTGCTTCATTTTGGATGCAACTGGGCCGGGTGATCCTAGTGAGTATGCACGCGCTGATCTGGGTCTGAGGGAGTTTGCGCAAAGCTGTCTAGCGCGAGATGCACGTTGTGAGGAGTTTTTGCGGATGGTTGCCGTTATGGGGGGTGTTCCCAGCGATAAATTCCTGGGCGATGTGGCGGCTTCGGCAAACGAGGTTGCCGATCACCTCGAGGTTCAGTTCAAGGGCGACGGTGTCTGCCGAAACCAGCAGGCTGAACCTGCGGCCTGTGCCCTAACATGAGCAAACGGGTGCCATAAGCAGGGCAAGGTGGAGCTCATGCGTCGAAGAGGACCCCAACCACCTGGTAGACGTCGGCCGCCGGTGATACTGGCACGGTCTGGGTGCCCCACATCGAGGTGATCACCATCTGCTCGCCGGAGAGGCGGCCGAACAGGGTCTGTTGATCGGGGTTGCCACGGCGGGTGATCGCCACCGCCAGCTGCCCTTTCTTGCCCCGTCCCTTAACGCAGGCTAGATAACTGCCCTTAACAAGCCCAGAGGTGTCCGTATCGACCCGGACTACCTTGGTGTTGCCCTTGTGGGTGATGTTCGCGAATTGCGCCTCTTGGTCTGTTTGGCTGAGTGGCGCACCCGACAGGTTGCACAGTACCGGAAACGTGGTGGTGTTGGGCTGCTGGAGGCCTTGCAGGTAGCCGGCTAGCCGCACGGGATCGGCATCGGGGTCTGGCGTGCGGTAGGTCCCTGGTTCTTTTCCCATGTAGCTGCAGAGCTTGAGGAATACCTGCGGAGTGACTTTGCGGGTGTCGTTAAGCACATAGGATAGGTGAACCTGCGAGATCCCGACCTCTCTCGCAACCTGAGTTTGGCTTTTGCCATTGAGGGCCTGGTGGTTCTTCAGGTCTTGGCGAAAGGCGGCGATGTCCAGGCCGGGGATAGCGTGTTTCATGGGCGGTGCGGCCTTGTAAATAGATTCTGCAGGTCAGTGTTTTAACGCTCGTTATCATGGATTTGATAACGCAAGTTGTCCAACTCGGATAGGTGGGGTTGTGACAGGGTTCACCTAAGTCCGGCCAGGGGTAGGATTTATCGCCGGTGCTGGTAGGATGGTGTGTGGGCCACGCAGCCCCGCCAGCCCGCCGGCAAAGCATTCCGCAGCGTCTTACTGTTTGTTTCCGCACTGACTCGGTTAGTTTTCGCCAGGGGTCTTGTGAGGGTGGGCCGCAAGATCAGGAGATGCTAGCCCATGCGTTACCCCACCGCCTTTGAGTCAAAAAAACTGGCTCAATACCTCTCTCGCGAAATCGGACTCGCCCACGGTGTGGCCCTGCAGATGCTGGCCCAGATGTACTGCTTTGGTGAATGGCCTGAGTTAAAGCGCTGTTTGGGCCAGAAGTTGGACCACCCGAGGGGCGACACCACCTACGGGCTATTTGAAGACAACGGCGGCCAGCAATGGCTGAGTGACTTGCTAGCGCGCTATGGTGAGGATCTGCGCCGGTTACCGGGAAGCCCATGGGGTGCGCAATCCCCTTTGGGGTTGGCGCTGGCGAGCAAGGCCTACCTCTTGTCGGACAGGGCACTTGCCGTGGTGGCCAATCGCGAGCGCCGTTGCAAGCGCTACAGTGCCCGGGAGTTGACCCGTCTGGCCCAATGGCTGAATGTCCTTCCGCTGAGCTTTGAGCATGTCCGGCAACGCCACCTGCAGGATACCGGACCCGCACCGGTGCGGGCACACCTGTATTACCCCGCCTTAAACATCAACCTGCTGGCCTATCACCGGTTCACCGGGGATCGGGTCGAGGTGCTGGTGGCGCAGCTGGAGGTGCGCTCTGATGCCGTGCCGCGGTCTGGTTCGGGCCAGCACGGCAAGGTGGCCGCCAGCTGGAAGCCCGATCTGGTGTGCGGTTTCCTGCGGTTTTACGCCAGGCAGATACGGGAGAGCGGCTATGAACCGAGCCTTGCGGTTAGCTGTGTGGATGGCGCTAAGGTGGTAGCAGAGGTGTCAGACCCTGTCTCTGGCAGCGACTGCTCATCCCGTCGCGTGACTGAGGCATTGGTGGCGATGGGTGGCACAGTGAGTGCGCAGTCGTGGGGACCCACGGTGGGAGCGCCGGCATTGTGCTTAGGCGAAGGGTTGGGTTTGGATTGTTGAGGTAGCGCACCTGGGTCGCCAGATGCGCTTTGGATTAAGGGTAGTGCCAGGTGGTCCTAGTCGATGTAGAGGCACCGAGAGGATGGGAGCTGGGCTTCCCAGGCCTCCTCGAGTCGTCGCAGCCAGGCGTTGACGTACCCGGTTTCCTTTGCAGCATCGGTACCGGTGTCTCCATGGCCGACATGGAACACGGGTGCCCGGATCAGCATTTCGGGCGTAATTTCCTCCAGGCCCCTGCCAGAAAAGGTGTCAGAATCGAGCCTCGTGATGTGTACCGTTCCGTTACGTTCGACCCAAAGGCAGTGGTTTCCTGCGGTGTCGTCGCAGTCTGCAATCAAAGACGCCAACTGTTCTGTGGTTGGGTTGTTGTTCATGTTCATGCGAACGTGGCGGATGGGGTTCACCTTTGTTTGGTGCGCGCGACTGTCACCAAAGCCGTGCAGGCGGAACAACATGGTATTGAGTTCGTCCTCACCCAAGCCACTGTGTTTGAGTTCTTTAAGAGTCTGGATGCCATCAGCCCCAAAGAAACGGTAAAGGTGCATGTCACAGAGGGTGCCTTTTTCTTTCTCCCAGATGGTTGACTGGGAATACTGGCAGCCGTAATTCCCCCATTCATCCTGGTCTTGCCAGTCATTAACGAAGGGGCTCGCTGGTCGGCTGTGCACGACGCGCAGACCGGTGCAGCGGCTATCGACACATTTCCATTCGAGCATGCCGTCGCTGGGGGACAAAATCGGCTCGCCACAGGTGTCACAGATGAGGCTGGTGTGGGGCGCATCGGACACGGACTCGGCTTCTTGGGCCGGGTTGGGCGCGCGCAGTGCCTGCAGGTACAGGTGTTTGTTGTCATACCCGAGAAGAACGCTGAGAAAGCGTTGCAGTTTGTCCGGGTTTTTGAGGTCCTGGTCGAGGACGGACTTGATCGCCTGTCTGGCGTTGGCCGAAATCTGCTTGTGGGTCAGATCAAGCTGGGGGATCAGGTGGGAATCGTATTTGCCCATTCGAAGCTCCATATGCCGGCGGGTTGCCTATGGTGTGCACCGTTCCCAAGCGAGTTGCCAGCAATTGGTATGTTCAAATGTGCGTGGTTCGTCGTGGTGTATAGCTGCCTGGATAACTGCCGTGGCGCATAGCGCTGGTGCACTGCTCTGGTCAGGGGGCCAGATCTGAAGACGGGTAACCCCTGGCTATCGTGGAGTGAGCGTAAGCGGGGGCCATCTACGCTCTGGAGGGTACGACGCCAGTTCCGGCGCGTCAATGGGTAGCGGGTCCAGTAGAGGGGTAATGCGAGAGCGCGGCTGGTGGGTACCGGCCGCGCTATCGGGTTAGCGCTCGGCCTAGCGCAGCGCTTGCTGTGCCTTGTCAAGCAGGTCCTTCTGGTACGCCTCTGCGCCGAGCATCTTCTCCACGGCTTGCAGTGGGGTCAGGTTATGCTCGGCCATAACGGAATGAACCGCTTCCAGATATACACCAGATAGCGTGTCCCAGTCGCAGTCCAGGCCAATCTGCTCATTGGCGGTGGTCACCGCCCAGTCGATGCGTTTCTCAAGATCCCAGCCTAAGCGTGTGGCGATCCCGTAAAGTCCCATCTCTGGCCAATCCTCGGTGTCGTCCACGGGGGCAGAGTCGATGGCCAACTCCTCGGCCACGGCGTTCAGGTAGAACTCATAGGTGCCTGGCTGGAACATGGCAACGGCACAGTACCCCAGCCAAAGGAGGTAGTGTTTGATGTATCCCGAATCGTAGGTTTGGGGTTGTCGCTGGAATGCATTCAGTTCGGTGTATCGGAATGGCTTTGACAGCGCCAGGCGCAGGATTTGGGCAGTGTCGCGATCAAACCCGTGGGTCTGTCGCAAGGTAGCGCCAACAGCGAAGCCTAGAGTGGAGGAGCAGGGGAAGAAGGCCCGTCGGTCGAAGGCGTGCGCAAATTGGATCTGGAACAGCTCCCCTTCGTCACTGGTCTGGACTGGATAGGTGGTGAAATGCTCGGGCTCGTCCAGGTGCTTGGCCAGGGCGTGGTGGGCGAACAACCAGGGCTCAAGCTCAAGTACCAACGCTCCCAAGGTCTCCCCGATGAACTCGATGTGCCAGTTGCTTCGTGGAACAGCGGACAGGCCGGCGGCTTCGCAAGCTTTGCTGATCCCCTTCATGAGGCTGTGCCGGTAGTGTTGGGAAATTCGGTGTGCCGGCGACTCTTGAGTGTGCCACTTCACCGGCAAGGGGGCGCGTTTGGCCCGCTGGCGGGCTTGCTCAAACGAGAGGCCGAACAGGGCCTGGCACAGGAACTCTCTGCGCTGGCGCATCTTGAGGGACTTAAGCTCGGGGTGAGCCTGGGCAGCGCGATCGGCGCTGTGGACAAGACGCATGAAGGCGTCTGGGGTCAGTACAATCATCTTTGTTGTTTCAGTCGGCTCTGGCCTGGGTGACATGTATCAAGCGGTGCCGTTCAACAAAATGAAGCACGGGTTACCAAGGGTGTGAAGCAGCCGGGGTTCGGTATTGTCACCAACCTGGGGGGCCAGCCCTTAGAGCTGCATGTTAGCCGTTCGGACGGGTTAGGGGAAGTGGTTGAGGCACCTAGTGCTCCTGTCGCTTAACAGTTGAGCTGGTTTGTAGAGGTGTATTCGAGCGTGGTCTCATCCTGACGGTCGTACAAGGATTTGTAGATGACTCTTATCCGCAAGTCTTCAACGAGGGCCTTTCTTGCTTGATCCTTCGGGCAAATGTCTTCACTTTTGTAGGACCTGGCAGGTATATCGTAAAGCGTAATGGATTCCTGGGGTCCGATCAGGGCGCCGGGAGAGATGCTGTGGCCAGTCATATGCAGCCCGCTGGCGATTTGTGAGAGCGTGTTGGCGTCGGTAGAAATACGTTCACCTTTGTACGTGGCTTGAACTTCGACCAACTCAGCAGGGCCGTAGCCGGCATTCTTGATCTTAACGAAGCCGCCAGAGTTGGCACCAATGCTCAACTTGAGCCGGAACTCCAGTTTGGGCGTCACGGATTTCTCGTTGTGCTCAAGTACCGATTTCAGTGACTGTTGGGATAGTCGGTTTGCCTCTAGTGACGCATCGAGGCCGGCTTGGGTTAGGGTGTAGCTGAGTACGGACACCAACAATGCGCAGGCAGCAATTGCAACTGCTAAGAGATCTATGACGTGTTTTTTCATGATCATGTTTGTTCGGGGTTTGTTGGAGGGATAGCGGAATAGCTTCACCGGTGTGTACCCGTTGAGTGAATCGCCTGAGTGGGGTGTTGGTTGGGGGGGGCGCCGACTGAGTTTGTTGGGTGGAAAGTGCAATTGTAGTTTCACTTTTGGCCAGAAAATGAAACTAGAGTTTCACATTGGGGCTCTGGAAGTTGGTTCCGTCAGGGGGATGCGGTAGTCTGCCTGCGTTAGTTGAGTCCTAGAGTCTGTCGAAATGCCGCAATTTGCACTGTCGAAATCCTGCCCTCTGGCCAAGCGTAATCTGACCTGTCCCGAATCGCTGTTGCAGTACATGCGTGCGCAGGGAATGGGGACTAAGACAGCGCTATATAAGCATCTGGGCGTTGGTGAGGTTAGGCTGACCAAGGCGCTGCGCAGGCACCAGATTGAGTGGACCCAGGTCAATGCCAGGCTGGCGGAGGAGGGGCTTGCTAAAATTCGCCCAGCGTCGGTGTCTCGGTCAGTGTTGGCAAGCCAGGGTTTGACCAGTACCAAGTTGTTGTTGGCGTATTGCCAAGAGCACAGGTTGTGCAGTCAGGTGGAATTGGCCGAACGCTTTGGCATCACTCGGGCCGCCATCAATGCTGATCTGCAGCGCCTGGGGATTTCCTGGTGGAGTGTTGCCAAGGCGCTGCGCGATGAGGGGTTGTGCGCTCGAAGGCGGTTGGCCACGTTGCCCGAGGAGATTGAGCGGGCCCTTGAAGACGGCGCCCGGGGCGTCGCAGAGCTGTGTTCCGAGCAGGGGCTGAGAGAGCTTCGTATGCTGGAGGTTTCTGAAGGGGTGCCGGTGGGCACGGTGCTGGCCCGGTTGGACATGAAGGGCATAGGGAAGCGCCAGGTGGAGGACCACTTGGCAGTGTTGTTTGGGGATGAGAGTTTTGGCCAGTATTGGCGCGTGACGGACATTGAAGAGGTGATCGCCGAGGTGATCGAGTTGCGCTGTCACAGCCTCAACGGCTTTTGCACCCAGAGGGGGTATCTGCAGGGGACGGCAACGATGACGCTGGCGCGCGAGAAAGTCGACTTTGTGGCTGACGTGTTGGTCCCCGCTGCGCTTAAGGCGCCTCATCGGCTGGCCATGACCTTGGCCATATATGCAGACCATCCAGGATCGCTGTCTGCCCTGAAACAGGTGGGGTGGGCCGCGGTAGAGAGTCACGCCAGGGCGGTGTTCCCTGGGGACTGCTGGCGGCGCATGATGGCCTGTGTGGTCGGTAAAGCGCGGGTGGCCGAACTGAAAGCCTGTCTCGGATAACAGCCTCGCATTCTGGCGGTTGGCGTCGACCGGGGGGATGCGGTAGTCTGCCAGCGTTAGTTAAGTCAGAGTCTTTGAAGATGCAGAAAGTATCACCATCCAAACCCTGCCCTTTGGCTAAGCGTGGGCTGACCTGTCCTGAGTCTCTGTTTGAGTACATGCGTGAGGCCGGCATTGGGACAAAGTCGGCGCTGATTAAGGAGTTGGCGGTGGGAACTGTGGTGCTGACCAAGGCGCTGGCCCGGCACCGGATCGAGTGGACCCAGGTAAACGAAAGGTTGGCCAAAGAGGGACTTTGCAAGCTGAGAGGCTCATCGGCAAGGCGATCAGTGCTGTCGAGCCAGGGCTTGACCAGTACCGAGTTGCTGTTGGCGTATTGTCGAACCAACGGATTGAGCAGCCAAGCAGAGCTTGCTGAAGTCTTTGGCGTTGGTACCGCCGCCATCAGCGCAGACATCAATTCCATAGGTATTTCCTGGGGTAGCATCACCAAGGTGTTGCGCCGTGAGGGGTTGTGCGCGCGAAGGAATTTGGCCGAGTTGCCCTGGGAGATTGAGCAGGCCCTCAAAGACGGCGCCGAGGGCGTGGCGAAGCTGTGCTCCGAGCGGGGGCTGAGAGAGCTTCGCATGCTGGAGGCTTCTGAGGGGGTGCCGGTGGGTACCGTGCAGGAAAGGTTGCAGCTAATGGGCATCGGCCAGCTTGAGGTGGGTGACCACTTGGCCGTGTTATTCGGCGATGAGAGCTTTGGTCAGTATTGGCGGGTGACGGAGATGAATGACGTGATCGCCGACGTCATCGAGATGCGCTGCTTCAGTCTCAACGGCTTTTGCACTAAGAGAGGCTATCTGCAAAGTGCAGGCACTCTGACGCTTAAGCGTTGGGGTGTCGACTTTGTCGATGATGTCTTGGTCCCCGCTGCGCTGGAGGCACCTGGTCGGCTGGCCATGACCTTGGCCATTTACTCTGACAGACCGGGCGCAAAGGATGCGCTTAAGCAGGTGGGGTGGAGCGCGGTAGAGGACCACGCCCGGGCGGCTTTCTCAAGGGACAATTGGCGGCGCATGTTGGCCAGCAACGTGGGTAAGGCAAAAGTGGCCGAGTTAAAAGCCTGGCTGGATGAATAAGCCGATTCGACGATGTCTGCACGGTATGACAGTGGGATGACGTTCGGCGAAAGTGTGGCCTTGCCTGCAAACTTCTTGATCGATTGAGGGTCAGGGTTGGCGACGGTGGGGCCACTGCTTATGCTGTTTCACCTTGTTCACGCTGTTGTTGTTTGCCTCATGTCAGTCCCGTTACCAAACCTCGCTAATGTCCTTGTTCGCCATGGTCTTACGACCACCGATGCGGTGCTTGGCCATATGGTGGCCGGCAAACTGCGCACCAAGGTGCAGCTGGCGGCGTCGCTAAAAGTGGGCGGGTCGAATCTGCAGTTGGACATGGAAGAGTTGGGCCTTGATTGGCGCGGGATCCGGGCAGGGTTGGTCAAGGCAGGTCTGGGCCGGCAGTCTGAACGGACCCATAAGCAGACCACCGCAATGGGTCGGGCCGATCTGTGTACGCTCGACGCGGTGGTTAACCACTGCATCAAGTACCAGCTCTCCACTCAAAAGCAGATCGGCGAGAGCATTGGCGTCACATCGCAAACCATCCAGCAGGATCTGAAGCGTTACGGCATCAGCTGGACGGAGGTGCGTGCCGGGTTGGAACCGTACGGCTTGCGGGCGCGCAAGCCCAAGCTCAGTCAGTTGCCGGAGCCGCTGGAGCAGATCTTGAGTGAAGGCGGCGGAGTCGCTGCCATCGCGGCCCTGTGCCGCTCTAAGAAGATCACCAAGCTTACTGCACTGGCTCGGGCTTTGGGGGTTGGATACGAGCGGATGTTAAGGCGTTTCCATCAGGCCGGGATTGATGCCCAAGAAGTCCAGGATGAGGTGGCCCTGCAGGGCGGCGAGATGAGCTTTGCCACCTATTGGCGCAACTGTGAGCTATCCGCTGTGGTAAACGAGGTGATCGCGCTGCGTTCAACGTCACTGAAGAGCTTCTGCGATCAGATGGGGTTTAATCAGCGGCACGCCTGGGATTACCTGGACCGGGAGGGGCTGGGCTTTGATCAGGATATTCTGCGCCCTGCGGCGTTGCAGGCACCGGAGCGGATGGGGTTGGCCCTTGCCAAGCTCAGTGACGACCCTGAGGTGATGCAGGCGCTAAAGCAGGTGGGCTGGGCCGCTGTAGAGGAGCACGCTAGGCCGCTGTTCCCGGGCAGCAACCGTAACCAGCGCATGGGGATCGAGGTAGGGTCTGAGCGGCTGGCACGGCTGCGCGCCGATTTCAAACAGTCTTAGCCTGGGATAGCGCTGGGGCTGTGTGTCGATAGCGGGCCTTTGCGACTTACCTGCGCCGCCACTCCCATGGCGGGATCCGGTCTGGCTCCGGCAGGGCCCACAGTCCCAATCCCTGCCGTTTCGCCTCTGCTTCCAGTTCAAACAGCTCGGTGCCCTTGGCGTAGCGGCTGTAGGTCCAGCAGTGGCCATGCTGCACCAGCCAGCGGTTAAGGTTCTCGCCCTGGTGGTAGACGCGGGCAATTGCGCGGCCATAGCGGTCGGTCTCGGTGATCTCCAGCGTCACGGATTGACCGCGGATCCGCTGTTGCAGGAAGGCGGTGGACTCCTTTCCCCAGGGCTGATCGGACTCAGGGCAGTCAATGCCGGCAAAGCGAACCTTCACCTTGTTCTGGGCCGGGCTGATGACGTGGATGGTATCCGCGTCGGGGATCCAGATGACCCGCAGCGGCTCAGAGGGGGCGGCGGACAGGCTAGCCGGCAGCGCCAGGCAGAGCAGGGTTGCGAACAATCGGGTTTTGGCGAGACTGGGCACTGGGCTTCTCCTGGTGTTTGGGTCCATTGTACCGCGCCGGGGTGGCGCCAAGGGGCACCGCCGGCTTAGGGCGTGGCTTAAGCGTCAGGCAACCGGTGCTTGAGCAGTTGGTGCAGTTGCTCCGCCAGCTGTTCTTCTTCACTGAACCGCGCTGCCTGGGCCATCTCGACTGCCTGCCACAACAGGGGCTCCGCGGCGATGTGCGGTCGCATCGCGAGCAAACGCTCAAACGCCTGACCTTCGAGGGGTCCATCGGGGTCGTATTCCAGCGCATTTTCAACCTCCAGCTCAAAGTCGCCACGGGTGAAGTCGGTCAGCTCAAGGCCCTCTGGCAGCCAAGATTCATCAATGACGACCCTGGCGCTGACCAGCATCTGGAACAGCACGTGGGCGGTGAGCACATGCGCACGGTTCTCGCCGCTGCAGATGGGGTGCATCTGATGGTGCTGCGGTACCAGCACGTTGAGCAGCGTGGTGGTGAGCCAGCCCCAGCGTTCGGAAACATCAAGTGCGTTGGCGTCGCTGTAATCCAACTGGTAGCGGGCGGGAATGGTGGTCAGTTCCATCTTCATAACTCCTTGTCTCAACTGTTAATCATAATATACAAATGTATATTTAAAGTCAATCGGTTTGGTCACTCTCTGGGTCATGGGGTGGTGTTGGTTAGCCTGCTCGGGTGCCGGTCACCGTGTGGCAGTGGGGCTGGTGTGCTTGGTTGAACTGTGGCCATGGCATTGCTACCATCGCTGCAGTGTTAACGGGGGTAAAAACATGGCAAAACGGGTGGTTTATCGGAGTGGCTGCTGTAATGACTGGCAGAGCATGTCAGAAATGCTGGCAGTGGCGCAGTTGCCGGACGATTACCGCGGGGTGGAGTCCGGGTGGGGTGGCATGGTTCTGACGCCCTTTACTGAATCCGGTAGAAGCCTGTTCGCCTGCGATCCGAAGCGCCATGTCAGCTACCTGCGGGCCCGGATAGGGGTGGCAGTAGACAATGGTCGTGATACCCAGGTCAGTTACCTCTGGTGCAAGATGAACACGCCGGATCCGGCAGACATCCTGATGATGGGCTGTGGGCGGCGCCTGGGTGGGGTATTCAACAATAAGCACCCATTGGTACAAGGGGCTGTTGGTGAGTCTTGTGCGGTCTATCGGGGCGAGGAGGGCGAGCTGCACATTGATGTGAGCGGAAACCCGGCCCTGGCTGAGAAGTTCAGCGTCCCGGTGCCGTTCGACCTGGCGGACCAATTGGCAGTGCACCTGTCACAAGAACGAAAAGTCATCGAGGAACAGTAATGACGCAATCGCATGCCGTTAAGGAAGACGGCGCCCGCATCGGTCGGCCACCAGGGGATGTTCTGACCCGCGCCGGCATCAATACTCAGGACGAACTGATCGAGTTTTGCTTGACCCATGGCCTGGCAAGCCTTGAGGCGCTGGGTCGCCATATGGCCATTTCCGGTGCCGCGGTGGGCTCGTCGGTGCGCACTCGCGGGATTTGTTGGCGCGAGGTGCAAGAAGAGCTGTGCCAACAGGGCCTGCAGCCAAGCTTCGGTACCAGTCGCTACGATACTGAGCTTGAGGATGCGCTGAAAGCCGGTGAGCAGGCGTTGGCTGAGTATCTGCTTAACCTGGGTTGCAGTGATGTGACCGATGCCTGTCGCAAGTTGCAGATCACCTACCGGCCCTTCGCCAATCGACTGCGCGACATGGGGACCTCCTCCAGTGCGGTCACCGAGGAGATGGCCTACCGCCAGGGCAACGTGACCTTCCCGATGTACTGGCGGCGGCATCCGCGTGAGCAGATCCACCAAGATGTGCGCAAGAGCGCGGCCACCGGGTTACAAGTGTTTTGTCGCTCGATGGGTTTTTGTGCCCACGGCGCGGCGCAGTTCGCTGGCCGCCAGCAGCTGGATTTTGACCGAGAGGTGTTGCTGCCGGTGGCGGTATCTGCCGGTCGGGAAATGGCGCTGACGCTGGCGGTGCTGGCGCCAAGGTTTCCTGAAGCAGCCGGTGCGTTGCAGACGGTATCGTGGCGTGATGTTGAGGCGCAGGCGGTGCGCGTCTTTGGCCAGAGCCGTTGGGTATCTGGTCTGGCTCGATTGCTGGGCAAACGGCGCTGTCAGGAGTTGGCGGTGTGGCTCAGGGCGGGACCCCAGGGCCAGGCGAAGTTGCAGTAGGGGTAACGTATACGTTCCATTTAGGGCGGAAATCGGTGGAAAAGGAACGTATACGTTACTTTTCGGGTTCCGCCGGCGTCGGCGGGGTATGGGATGGGGTGTTGTTGCCCTTGGTGTGGATCGTGGACATTGTTTTGATGTCTAGCACTAGAGGTCGGGGTAGGGCTTCGCTAAGGTACTTTACGGCTGGGCCTGGTTGCCTATAGAGCATCAAGTGGTTGCAGGAGTCGCTTGGTGTGTTATGATTAACCCATAACATGGAGCTAAAGCGGTGAATGGACTAGATGTGCTGCTGTACATGGACGGCAATGAGGTTCACCGGGAGGATGGGTACTGGTACAAGGTCAACGTGCACCAGGTGGCTCCAACAAAAGCCCGGCCACATGGGCTCCGGTACAACCTAACGCTTCATAATCGCTATGGGAAAAGGGTCTTTGGCATCGACAATGCTCATTCGATTAAGGTGGGCAAGAAGTACAGAAGTAGGGTGGTCTACGACCATCAGCATCTAACCAGTCTTGATAAGGGTACACCTTATGAATTCACCGACTGCGTTGACTTGATCAGCTACTTCTTTGAAATGATTGATGTCGTGATCGACACATTGGAGAAAACCAGATGACTACTGCAAGAATTGGCGTAATGCCTGAACACATGATTCGGCGCAGAATGCTTGCGATTGCTAAGGGTGCCTACATTCCAGAGCCCGGTGAGCCAAAGGTCTGGTATGCGTCCATGAAGGCTGCGTCTGCTGTTTTCTCGGAAGAGAACATGAATCTTCTGCGGATCATTGATGAAAAGAAGCCAGAAACGGTGAGTGAATTGGCCGAGTTAACCGGTCGCGCTAAAAGCAATCTCTCGGTCACTTTGAAGAATCTTGAGCAGAAGTCTCTTATCCGCATGGTGGCAGGAAAAGGCAAGGCCAAAAAGCCAGTTGCCATGTTCACGGACGTAGAGATTGTTATCTCTTTGGCGTTCGAGCGCCGCTTTGAGGCTCTGCAAGTGGCTTAACGCTCTAGCTTGCTTAAACAAGCCCGGCCTTTTGGCCGGGCTTGTGCGTTTAAGGGGTTCCAAGGTGGTTGTTTTGATTGGAGAACCATTCGGTGTACGATAGCGCTGTGTCCACTGTTGGGCACCGTGGTGTTCGTTGTAACAGCAGGTCCGCGCGAAGATTCTGTTCAAGTTGATGTGGGGATGGCCATCGTTGGTAAATCGATGGTGGAGTTGAGTCGGTAATCTGCCGGCCAATGATGTTGTAGTGGCCAGTTGGAGGGCCGAGTTGATGATGGTAGAAGCAAAGGATTTACAAGATTTTCATGCCCTAATGCTGGGCGGTGAGCCGCTCAAAGAGGCGCAGTTGGTGTACGCCTGCCCCCAGGGCAAGCACCGGCTCTACATCCGTGCCGGTGGGTCGGACATGACCGGGTTCAGTGCCGTTGCGCTGAGTGCCTCCTATCAAGCGGCCGGCGCAGCAGGGTGGGGCGCAAATCCCTCTGAGCCAATGCCAGTGGATGTGTTGTTCACCGCCCAGGTGGACCGCGGTACCGTTTCTGAGCTGCACTTAAATCCCTTGGTGGTTGGGCCGGACACGGCCAAGCTGGCCCGCATGCTGGAGCATGTGGGGGAGATTGCACAAAGCCTGGTGCGCGAGGACAGCAAAGAGCAGCGCCATCACATGGAGCGTTGGGCGGCCAACGGTCCCAGGGTGGATCCGAACAAGAAGGTGACGCACTTTGTGTCCCGCCAGCCTTACGAGGTTCGGCCAGGACAGTAGGAGGCGCTGATGAGCCTGTCACACACTGAGCTGTGCCTGCGTGCTGCGCGCTGGCTCAAAAGCACTATGCGCTGTCAGGTGAGCTTTGCAGAGCTGGACTCCGGTGCCGGGGAACGCCCCGACGCCTGGGGACTAAATCAAGGCCTGTCCATCCTGGTTGAGGTCAAAACCAGCAGAAGAGACTTTTTCAAGGACGCCACCAAGCCCTGGCGCGAGGTAGGCAGTGGCATGGGGATGCTGCGCTACTTCCTGACCCCAAAGGGCCTGATCAAGCCCGAGGAGCTGCCCAAGGGCTGGGGGTTGGTGGAGGCCACGGCCAAGCAGTTGCGCATCGTTGCTGGGGTTCACCCCAAGCTGTGTCCGCTGTACCCAAGTTCCTTGCGGGTGCATGCCCCTGAGTTCCTGTTTGAGCAGCGAGACGTTTGGTCCGAACTGTACGCCCTGGCCAGTGTGATCCGCCGGGTGGAGGCGCGTACCGGCGATGTCCAAGCCTTCACTAAGCTAGACCCTGACGTGGGTCTGGCCCTGGCTCGCGATCACCAGTCAATGGCGGTGCGGCTCAAAGAGCTGATGGTGGAGGCGGAACGGTTGCGTGGCGACAGGGGGCAGATGCAGCGGGCAATGCAGGTGTACGATAAGGCACTGCACAAAGCAGTGGGTGCAGAACAGGCCCGGCGGATCAAAGAAGAGGCCTTGGACTGGCGCTAGGCTAACGGCCTATGAAGTCGCTTTTGTTTGGCTGCCCTGGGGTGTCTACAGGGGGGGTGACTACAGCTAAGTGACTACAGCGTAGACGGGCTATAGGCCGCGGTACGACTGGGTTTGTCTATTTACTCCAACCGTTTATCCGGATGCTGTAGCGACCGGTTCCCCAAATGTCGGTGCTGAATATCTGGAGCGGGGTCGCTTCCATCACCTCGCCCTCATCGATGGTGGTAACGGATACCCCAAGCCCCCAATGTACGGCCTCAGCAACACGGCTCTGCCAGAACCGCAGATTGTCAAAGCCCTGTGCTTCGGGGCTGATCACCACATCGTGGTTGCGGAGGACATCTCGCAGCACGGCAGTAGAGAGCCCCGTGGCTGCTGTGTGCATGGGTTGATGGGTGCGCCACGGGGTCAAGGTGCGCGCCCCGTCGGCGCCCGCTATTCGCACCTGATAAACCAGTGACGTGGTTGCCGGGTGGGTAAGTGCCAAAACCCTCGCTCCATCCTCCTGGCATTCGAGCAGCTCGTAGCCCTCGGGGACGGTAAAATCCGCCACCTGTGCTGGCAGGCCGACGCCCATCAACCATTGGGTGCGCTGCTGGTTAGCATGGGTGAGTCGAAGATCCTCGCCAGTCATGGGCTACCTCCTGGTGGCTTGAGCGGGCTGGCAAGTGGCCAGCAAAGGGTGTATTGTTGGTTATACCAGCGATGTGGCGGTCGGGGTATCCCCACGGTAAAAAAACCAACCCCAATGGTCCGAGTGGCGGTAGGGGCATCCCCACGGTAAAAAAACCAACCCCATGGATGCTGCAAATCAGGAGAGTCGCTACCATTAAGTGCGAAGTTGAAAAAGAGAGACCTCGCTGCGGCGAGGTTTTTGCTTTTCTGGCAGATGTTGAGTATGGATATGATCGCGCATTGGGGCAGTTGGATCAGGCTGGTGGTTGGCCTTCAGTGCTGTCACTGGCGCTCTGGAGGGGGCTCAACTGGGCGCGCACGTTCCATGGCACCCTCGAGCGTCTTGCCCGTGATGTCGAGGTGTCCAACGCCGCCCATAGGCAGGCAGACGCCGAATTCTGGGAGGCGCTGAGCGATCTCCGGGCTAGGCGTGGTAGGTAGATGGGGGAGGTAAGTCCCGCCACTCGTTATTTGCATAGTTCGAGCGCTATTTTTGAATCGATTTCCGGTGACTAGTATAAAGCGTTCTTGTGACTTATGCGCCGGGGTGTGCTTAGTGGGCCACTACCGATTTGGATTGGTGGGAAAATAATCATAGCGGGTGGCTTTGTTGCTGACATATAGCTATGGAAGCGCCGGATAAAATAAGCACATTCCTTCAGTAAGCCCAAATTAACACTTCAGAATAATCATTTTATCTTCAGGGTTAATTATTTCACTTCAGGGTAAAAATAAGCATTGCAGTCAATAATTACGGTGGGTAGCATTGATTTTGTGAACGGGCCCGACACATTTGATTTCTACCATTTGGAGATGATTATGAAGATTGAAAACATTGATGCCGATATCTTCCAGTGCGTTATTAATGAGGTTGATGGCGGCGTGGTGGCGTATGTGCAAAAGGCCGTTGCGATGTCCTTTGTTGAGTTCTTGGTCTGGCAGCGTCCATTGTGCAATGAGGATGTAGGAATTGACCACCCGGATTGGGACGGTTGGCCTACCCGAGGTTGGGACATTGGGGACTCTATGAGTTGTAACTTCAAGGTGCTCAAGGAGCATTTTGGTGATAATAACCCCATTGAGAAGTGTTCACCTATTATCGTAAAGGGTGAACTAATGGGCTTTGGCGTTGGTGCAGAGAACGCTGAAAAATATAGGGGGCTGTTTGTCGAGTATCTCTCTAAGGCGACCTCTGCTTAATCGTTGTTAATTATCGTTTCTGGTCAGTTAATGTTTCAACATCTTTAGTGATGTCTGGAATTGTTGTTGAATCGGTTAGCGGAGTCAAAAAGGGAAGCTCTTGCTTCCCTTTTTGCAGAGTTAGGCTGAGGCGATGCTATGCGGTGTTATTCATAACAACTCTATCTCTCGTTTGTTGGAGAGTGCGTAAAGGACCAGGTCGTCTTTGATGTTGAGGCTGGTGTGCTCCGTGAATTGGTCCAGCAAGGCCTTCTCGTCCTCTGAATAAGCGTGTGCGCTGCGAGAAAACGCCTCCAAGGCGAGCTCTTTTTGTGGCGTCGGCGCCAGGCAACTGAACGCTGTCTCGGCCGCGTCGTAAAGCGGGTCGGTGATGACCTCGCCGTATTGGCTTTGAACCTTGTGGCCGAAGGCATTGTGGGCAAGCTGGGTGTGGGTGTACCCCATCAGGCGGGGTACGTAATCCGGCCTAAACCCCCGGTCCGACAGCAAAGCACGCCAATGCTTGATGCTTGCGATGGGCTCAGGTCGTCCCTCAATGGCCAGATAGGGTTGGACGAAGTGGGCGGTGAACTTTGGGTTATCTGCGCAGTCGCTTTCATTGCGGCCGATCATCGTCGGCGCCCGCTCCTCAATCTCGTATTCAAGGGGTTCGAGCAAGGCGCTGGGCATGACAACGGTGATGTTGTGGTTGTCCTGGTGAACCAATTGGATGTCTTGTCCGTCCCGCTGCAGTGCTTCGATACTGGCTGTGAACACGTCACGGGCATCTTGTTGATCGGCTTCCATGGTCAGGGAAACATCGTAGAACCCTTTACCGCCAGCAGAAGTGAACTTTTCCACGGACTCCAGGTAATCGCGGACCGATTTGTCTCGGATCTCTCTGTATTCCGCAGCGGAGAGTGAGTTTTGGCTGCAACTTGCCCGATGCTGCTCTGCAGCGGTCTCGATCGATTCAATTCCTTTGTGGATGGCTTCTGAGACTGATGGCGCGGCATGAGCCAATTTTTGGGCCTTCAGCTTCAAGCTGTCGAGCTCGGTTTCAATGGTGAGCAGCTGCTGCGCTGCGGCATAGCTTGCGTAGCTCTGCTCTGCCTTGAGTGTACGCCCGTAGAGTTCCCGGATCTTGGTACCTAGGGATTGGTTCAGGGTGTTGTTATTCAGGTCCATGGGGATTCCTGCCGTATCGTTCTGCCTGCGCCCTGGTGGTGACCGAAGAGAGCTGGCGGTAATGGAGGCGCCAGGCGCCTCCGGCCCTTATTGGCTAAGTGCGTGTTCGCTTTCTTCGAGTCGACGGAAGTACTCCAGGTCGTCAGGCACATTGAGTTGTCGTATCTTGTCTTGAGGGAGGCCGAGCAGATCAAGCTCTTCTTTATCAAACCCCCAGTGACAAGGCCTGATCCCATTTGCGTGAGCATGTTCGTCGGTGAAGATGTGTAGGCACCTAAAGGCCTCCTTGGTCGCCTCGTCATGGGGATCGTGCAGCTTGGTGCCCGGTTCCTGCTCATTTTCAATGCCGAAAACGTTCCAGGAAAGCTCTGCGTAGCTGTAGCCCATCAGACCTGCGACATCGCGGGTATCAACGCCATCCTCTTGGCTCTTAAACGCCATCTGCGCTCTGAGTGTTTCCAGCGGCAGTGCCCGGATGCGGTCGAAGAACGGGGTGACGAAGTAGCCGGAGAACTCACCCAGCGGCGAGCGGTGATTAAAGCTGCGGGTGATCATCTCGCTATCGAGACGGTCGATCTCCTGCTCTAGTTTTTCAAAGAGCGAAGAGGCCATCACGGTAATCATCTTGCGAGCGTCTTGGTGCACGAAATGGATGTCGTGACCTTGTTCGTTAAGGCTGTTGACTGCTTTGGCAAACAGCTCCCGAGCCGCCTCGCAACCTGGGTAGTGGGCTAGGCACAGGTCATAGAAGCCGGTACCGCCTGCGTCAGAGAACTTTTTGACCTGGGTCTGGTACGCGTGCACTTGCTCTTCTAGCACGTGGATGTATTCATCAGAGGTGAGCTTGTCGCGCGTTGCAATCTCAAGATCGGCTTCGAGCACTGCGCGGTGCTCTGCTCGGTGCCTTTCTAATTTCTCGACCAATGCCGGGCTTGTGCCTGGGTGGATTTGTAGCTTTTCTTCCCCTGCATCGAGAGCGCGGATAGCGGATTTGATAGTGTGTTCCGCAGGGGAGCCGTCGCGTCGCTGCTTAGCGGTAAGAATGGTGGTGTAACTGGTTCGGATGAACTTGTGCAGGCTGTCAATCAGTGCCATTGGGGGTACCGTTTTTCTTTCAATTTTACCACGGGGGCTGCACCGGACGGTCAGCACAACTAGGCCGAGTTAGGTGTAAACCCGGTTAACCTGGGAGGCGGTGATCTCTGCGCTGTGGGGTGCTGCCAGGTAGGAGACTTCCCCGACCACGGAGTCACACTGTCTGCAGGCCAGATGCTTTGAGGGAAGGACCCCTTTTACATCGGTGGCATGCACTCCGGGCAGACTGGCCAGTGCCACTAGGTAACGTTGGGGGTGACGGTAATTGATGTGGCTCTTGTCGAACGGGCTGAAGTAGAAATCGCGCATCCTGATGGTGCCCTTGGTGCTGGGCAAGACCGCGAACGCTCCGGTAGAGATGTGGGGTTCCATCGGGTCGTAGTTGGGTAATCGTTTGCGGCTGATAGGGTAGAGGTCGTCAGACAGACGGGCGCCGCATCGGCAATAAATACGCATGGTAGGCTACATCCTTGTGAACGGTGGCCGGGACACAACTGCCCGGCGATAACCGTTACAGGATACCCTGAACCTCGCGCAAGCCGTAGCCTAGCGTGCGAGCTGGATTCAGGGGCTTTAAATGGATTGGCGCCGCCAGGGGGTGTTAGCCATCGAAGGCCAGTGACAGCTGGGGTTGCCCGTTAAACGTTGCCAGCGTCCGGGCGATGGCGGCACCGATGGCACTGCCGATGTCCCGCCACATGGGTGGGCTGATGGCGTTGCCGACCAGTTCACTGCCGGCACGGCTGTGCTTGCGGGGGCGGCGGGTTTTGCCATTGCTGTCACGGTTGCCGAGCGCTTCCCGTTCGATGGTGGCAATCACCTGGGCTTGATCGGCCTCGTCCCACCCCATAGCGCGGGCCCGCTCAAGCGGGGTGATCTGCCGATGGCCTTGTTCACCAACGATGACGCAGGTTTTGTACCCTCGCCAGTATTGGGCGCCGATGCAGCCAATCCGGGTTTCGTCACCGGTGAGCTGTTTGACCTCAAAGCCATTGCCCTTGGCCAGCTGAGCTTCACCACGGGCAATCCCCTTGCTCATATCCGACCATGCGGAGTCCGGTACTGGCTGCAAGAGCGCGTTGAGTGGCACCTGATTGGCGGGTCGGGTCGGAATGACTTGCAGTTCCACCGAAATGGGTGGAAGCGTAAACAGCGCGGCCAGGCGCGGGCGCTGCTCCATTGCGCCGTGGTCGGACGCACAGCGCACCTCGTAGCTGAACTGGTAGCCCAAACCCTGCATCCAGGTGATCAGCAGTTTCATCGAGAGGTCGTTAAGCGCGGCGTGCACGTTCTCTAGTACCACAAACAGGGGGCGGGACTGTGAAGCAAGGGCGTACAGACCCATAAACAGGCTGTTCTTTTCCACTTCGTCCATCGGCTTGGTGGCGGTGTTGGGAGTGGCCATCCGCTCGAGGCGTTCTAGCCGTTCTGTCACCTCCGCCAGCACGGTGGTGTCGTTGCGCTGCGCCAGGCGTGCCAATGCAAGCTTCAAGGCGGGGAGTTCTTCCCCCAGGGCCTGGCTGGCGCTGTCATCCAGGGCTTTGTCCTGGCGGGCTTTGCTCATGCGCCGGCGCCGGTCTGCCTCTGCTAGGCTGCTGAGACTGGTGCAGGGCAAGCTGGCGACAATGCCGTCTGTCCTGGGTAGCGGCTGCGACAGCATCTGCTGCAGCGGCAGGTGATAGCAGATGGCATCCGGATTGTCCTGCCAAACCGGGGAGTGGGCCACCGCCATGCTGCCGACGGCGGGGTCGGCCTCGCAGCTGTAGGCCAGCTGGGCCGGTACATGCTTACTTAGCCCGTCGATGATCGCGCGGGTCAGGATGTCACCGCCACTGCAGATGCTGGCAATGGTAAGTTTTCCGCCACGCTTGAGTTTCTCGGCAAGGGCCTGCCATTGTTGGCGGTCCTGCAAGGCAGTGAGGCTGGTGAGGATCTCAATCAGGCCTTCCCGCAGGACGAAGTACACCGACTCCGTGTGGCGATACAGGGAATGGATGGTCTTGTTGACGATATCGATGACACCGTGCTCTTTGCCGGCAATGGTGCGGCGGATAATGGAGTGTTTGCCGTCGGCATCGGGCACCAGGGTGGTCCGGGTAACGCCGGGGGTGAGACGGACTGGGGTGCCCACCGGGATGGCCCGGTTGATGGCGGCCCCTTCGTAGTAGAGCCGTCGCTGTTTACGCTTAAGGCCCAGGTTCACTTTGGCAATCCCGGTTAGGCGCTGCATCAACTTGCTGGCGGTCTTCATATCAGGCCTCGAGGCTATTAGAGGGCTGGTTTTTACGCCAGCGGGTGATGGCCTCAATCAGGCTGGGCCGCTCGGTCTCAATCCCCAACGTGTTGTTGGCAATCCAGCCACCGTGGATGGTGATTTCGGCATCAGCATGCGCCTCGGTCGGCTCCCACGTGCTGGCTTGGGGTTCACCGTCGACGCTGACAGCCAGGTCATCAATCCAGACCTGATCACCGGTGAAGGTTTGCCATTGGCTGGGGTCTTGCCAGAAGCGCAGCAATTCCTGGCCGCTAAGAGTTAACTCCATGGGGATCGCTCCTTGAGGGGGTGGGCCGTCCATGGCCCTGGAAACCGGGCCGGCGCACAATGGCGCCGGCTTAGAGGTTAGGCGTTATTGCCGTTACTGATTGTCAACACGGGCGCGCAGTTCGGCTTCCAGCGCCTTGGCGCGATTGGCGAACTCCGCCGCCAGCGCCAGGGGTAGCTGGTCGGTAAAAGACTTGATGTTGATCATCCCTGGGGCAGAGTCGGCTTGGTTGTACAGTGCCTCGAAACCCGCGATTTCCTCCTGCGAGGTGGGCTCGGAGGGCACAACCACGCCGTTTTCCAGCTCGGTGCCGGGCAGTTGAAAATTGGGGGTGCGGCTGTTGCCGTAGCTGTCACGGCGATACTTTTTACCACCCACCGTCACAAACTTCGGAGTGTGGCTCTCCACGGTGTGGGCACGCCAAATAAGAAGGCTGTGCGAGGGGTGATGTGCAGTGCTTTTGTGCCAGGCGCTACGGCGGCGGCCAATGCGGTCAGGGAGCATCAGGGTGTCGCCGGTCTTTACGTCGGCCAGGGGGTTGGTTTGGGTCGTAACAGTCATGTGAAAATCCTTGTATCGGGCCAGGGCGGTCAGGTGCTGCCCTGGCGGGTCCGTGTTGAATGGGTGGGCCTTCCTTGGCCCTGGGGTAACTTAGGCGGCCAGCTCGTCCGCAGCGTCGTCTTCGTCGACGTCTTCGGCCTTGGGCTCGGCCAGCTTGCCGGGCTTGATGATGGTGAAGCTGTCCGCCAGCTGATCCGCGGTGTCCTGCCAGAACTGCTGCAGTGCAGCGACGGTGTCAAAGCGCGGTGCGCTGTCGTCGGCGGTTTGTACCGCCCAGCAGGTTTCCGCCAGCAACAGGCGCTGCGCCACCAGCTTGGGCTTGTCCGGGTTAACGGTCTTCACTGCGGTGTCACCGGCCTTGTGGTGGCTGGTGGGGAAGGGCAGGGCAATGGTGAAGTCGCCGTGGGTTTTGCCAGTCACCTCACAGGCGAAGCGGTCGGACTGATAGCGGGCTTCAACACGGGGCAGTAGGATGGGGGCCAGGGCCTGTGCGGCGTCCTCCAGGGCGTTGTCAGCGGCCTCCGCCAGCTCCAGCAACTCCTGCTGGGTTTCGGCGTCCTCCACCAGCTTGGCCAGGGCCGGGATCGCCTTGGCAATCTTAAAGCCCAGGGTCAGGTGCTTGGTCACGGTGCCGGTCTTGGACAGGCGGTGATCGCTCTGGGACACAGTCTCGGCGGTGAAGCCGTTGTTGTCCAAAAATAACGTGGTGCTGCCTAGCTGAAGAATGGCCATTTTCTCTACTCCGTGAACTCCGTATCAACAATATGGCTAATATACCAAAGTATATCGACGTGTGCAATCTTTGTTCGTCACAAAGTGGTTGGAATCGCATCGGAATTTGACTCAGTAATCACGGTTGACAAGATGGTAAAAAACGTTAATTTGTTGGTGTTTTGATTTGAGTTTGAATGCTCAAATATGCAGCAAAAGTAGGAGAGTGTGCAGGATGGCGCTGGAGCAGTTAACAGCGGATGAGTTGGCAGAGGCGGCAAGTTTCGCCGGGATCGTCTACGACGGTCAGCCAAAGCCTGGCCGTGCCTACCGGTTGCCGGTGCTGTTCAATAGCCAACAGTTGTACGATGAGCTGGTCAGTTCCGGGGTGCTAATGCGCTTTGCCCTGGACGAAGACGAAGCGGAAACCGAGTTTCACCTGAATCGGCACAGCCCCATCTGGATGGACAATCAGGACGGCAGTGAATCTCTTTACGAAGGCTTATTCATGCGTCTGGAGGAGATGCCAGAGGAGGGGACCTACCCCTTGGGCACCTGCTTAGACACCCGCGCTATCAGGCAGGCTGTGTGATGACGTTGGCCGGACTCAAAGACTTTGCCCTGGAGGTGCTGGTGGGGAAGCGACACTATCCGCTGCAGGTGGAAAACTGGGGGGCCGACACCTACATCGTGGGGTCTAAAGGCCATCATGATCTGGATGAGTTCATGGCGCAGGTGCGCAAGGACTTCGATTGGCCGCTGGGGATGCCGGAGCACATCTACCTTAAGGCTGTGCCCGGTCGGGATGGCACCGAGTACCGCTTGGCAACCAAGAACACGCGAGGGGCATTCCCTGCCACCCAGGCGGTTGAGCAGTACGGCGAGTATCGCTATGAGGCGATCCGTGCCCGTGAACAGGGCGTGGAACGACAGGCGCAGTGAGCAAGCAGCAGAAAGGGGGCCCAGCGGCCCCCTTTTTAATGTCCCCAGGTGGGGATTAATGGGTGGGCGTGTTGGCTAGCTGGCGTAGCTGCTTACCCCAGGTTTGCTCCAGTGAGGACGCCAGGGCGCCGCGCAGCATCGGTAGCTTGCCTTGGTGCTCGCTGTACAGTTGGGCCCAGCGTTGGACTCCGGTGCGGGAGAAGAACGCCTGTGTCGCCTTGGCGGCGTTGCGTTCACGCAGTTGGCTGCGTAGCTCAGCGCCGAGCTGATCGCTCAGCTGTGCCTTTCCCTGGGCCTCAGCGTGCATTTGTTGGCACTGGGTGTTCCAGGCGACATCAGATAATTCACGGCACTGCTGTGCCAGGTGCTGGGCAATCTGAGTCTGAAGTGCGTGCTGTTCCATGCGGGCGATTCCTTGTTGTGTCGGGCAATACGCTATCGGTGTTTGCCCTTGTGATCAAATGGATCCGAAGCGGTCCTCGTAGAACGTGCCGTCCCACCGGCAGTAGATGGGGTTATCAGCCTTGTAGATCTCGTTGTCCGAGGGTGCGAGAAAGTGAATGAGGATCTGTTCTAGGACCGGGCGCTTCTGCGGCCAGAAGTAGGCTCGGTAGCCGTGTTTAAAGTAGCCGTGCTGGGAAAGCCGCTTTCGCAGACTGACAGAAGTTTTGCCAACATAGGCAACGTCGCGACCTTTGATGAAGGCGTAGTCTCCCGGGGAGTTAGGCGCGAGCTTGTGGCTGTCACAGCTGTTGGTGCGGCTGGGGTGCAGTAGGGGGTAACCGGCGGGGTCTAACAGCCAGGGGGTAGGCCGTTGGTAGCGCGGCATGAGGATCTTGTGGTGCTTGGTGTAAGGGCGGCCAGGCCGGTAGCCCTGCACCGGGGTGATGAGTTCGTCGCAGAAGATTTCGCCAGGGCCACGGGTGCCGCTGCCACGCCTTCTTTGTCGATGGTGCGGCAGTCTGCCTTCCATCTGCCAGGGGGATTCAAAGTGCGCGTAGCTGGCGGGATCTGGAAAAAACTGCGGTTCGGGAAACGGAATAGTCAGGCCCTGGCGCCGGCGCCGGTCAGGGCATACCAGGGCAGTGGCCACATTGTGGTGATGGGTGCTGCCAACATAGCCCATCAGTTCCAGGGCAACTCGGATATCGCCCTCAGGGATGCGGCAGCCGGCCCAATCTTCCACAAGGTGGTGAAGATAAGGTTGGTGCGGGGCTCGGGAGCGGGGGTGCTTGAGAAATCGCTGTGGTCCAAGCCAGGCTAGGCAAAGCCGCACGGTGTGGACGTTGCCAAAATGGTCAATGCGCCCGCCTCGGGATAAGCGCTGGCGCACCTTGGTGCCCGCCTCCCAGATGGTGCGGTCAGTGAGTTGCTCTGGAGTAACGGTCATAGCTTGGGTCTCCGGGGCCGGTTTCACCGGTGGATGGCACCATTTGGTAAGCCGGCCTTGGTAAAATTAAGGTAGTTGAACGATTAAGGTGATCACGATGAAGGTGCGGGAGTTTGGGCTCTGCCAGAACAAGGGGTTGGTGTACAGCTATGCCGAAGTGCTGCTGGCCGGTGGGCAGCGGGTTTTTGCCGTAGAATTTAACAGTGGCAAAGACCGGGTGGCCGAACGTGAGGTGCTGGCCAACTTCAAGTGTGAGGTAGAGCGCGCGTTTGGCAATCCGGGGTTGTTCAGCGAACAGCGTAATCAGGAGTTTGCGCAGGTTCCGGCTGAGTTTTTCGCCAACCAGTTTCGTCCGACCGAGCGGCAGTGTGACGGAAGCACCGCCTACCGTATCTATTACACCGGCGATGAGATGGCCACCCTCGTCGATGATCCCAATGCCCTGCTGGCCTTGGCCAAACAGGCAGAGTACGAGGGCAACGGGTTTGCGTTGTCGAGCCTGGACGCGGCCGGCAAGCACACCCGCCTGACGCTCTGTGGCGATGGCGAAGGCGCATGCCTGCGCAAGGAAGTGGCGGAGGTTGGCAGCTACGGCATGGACCGTTAAAGCATTCCTGGGCGACCACATGCCTTGCGACTGCCGCCGAACTGGTGGCAGTTTTTGTTGGACCTGGCGGAGGGGCAAGGACACGTTATCTTGACCGTTTAGTCGTCCAGTTCGATTTCGAGTGCATCCTCTAGGCCGTAGGCATCCTCCATTGCCTCAAGCAGGGCGCCAGCTTGCTCATCCTTAAGTAGGGGCGTCACAGCGCGGAATGCAGCCTCTAGCACATCCAATTCTGCTTCCAGTCCATCTTCGCCCCCTTTCGTTTCAGCTCCGGTGCAAACAATGCCCCAAGCCCACTCTGCGTTATCGTGGTGCTTTGTGAGATCCAGGGAGTCACGTTTGGCTTGGGCATGCTGGGTAAACCAGTCTTCACCGAGGTGTTCTTCTTGGGCCATTAGGTCCAGTAGCTCGGATACCGAGGTTGGGGGCGCGAGATAAAGGGCCTCCCGAACGGCGTCTTGCAGATCGCCGGCCTCGTGCTCAGGATCCGAGTCTGTACCATGTTCTTTGGCGGCGCGAAGGATTGCGTTACCGAGGGCTTTCAGGGTGATGTCGCGTTGAGTTAAGTGGTTCATGATGGCTCTCTTCTCTAGCAGGTAGGGCGGGTCAATGCGTTGCTGCTCGCTCTGCTATTGCCAGACAAAGTTGATGAAATCAAACCAGCGCTGAGTGGTCTTACTCTTGCGACAAGACTGCACAGCTTTGCTGGCGGTGTAGGAATGATCGAAGCGAAGGGCCTCGGGTGTCGGCGTGTGCCACATAGTGGGGCCCAAGCGAGGGCCGTTTAGTTTCCGCCGACCACTTCGATGTACTCGGACAGCAGGTCTAGCTTGCCGTCGACTTTGAGCTGTTCATAGATAAACTGCTCAAATTCATTGTCGAGGTCGATCTCGGCGACTGTGCCCTCGTCTTTGGTGATGGCGCTGATGAGGGCAAACAGAAAGGTCTTGGCCTCGATGTTGTCCTCGTGCATGCCGAGGTTGGCCAGGTATGCAGTCAGTTCCAGTTTGAGTCTTTCGGTTCCGACCAACTCCATGAATTCAGCCAGGTGCTCAGCTTTACCGTCGCGCTTAATGGTTTCATAGAGATCCCGTTGATTCGGGTTGCTGACGTCCAGTTGCGCAGGGGAGAGGCTTTTCCCAGCGATGACCAAGCCGACTTGAAGCAGGAAGATGATGATTTCTGATTGGTGGTAGTCAGAAGTCAACTGGTGGCAATAGTCCTGCATTTCCGCTTTGTTCATAATCCCCTCCTTGGGCACTGGCTTCACCAGCGTTTGCGTCGATGGTGAAGCAGTTTTTTCAAGGGCCCGCCTGCCTTTGGTAAAGGACTGGCTTGCTCCTTCTCAATGGGTTGAAACTGCCTGTCCTCTATCAGCGGCTCTGCCTTGGGCAGATTGCTGGTGAGAACAAGGCCCACAGCCCGGTATAGCTTAGTCATTGCAGGTCACTCCCTTGGGAAAATCCGTCGCCATTGAGCGATAGCCTACCACGCTTAGCGGGGGCTGGCAGGGCCCGATTGCCCTGCCTTGACCATATAAATATCTTACTAAAATCCTGCTCGCAAGTATACAAAAATATATCAATCAGGGTAATTTAATCTTCGCGGTTTCGTCGTGTTCTTCGTGGACCGAATCAATCTGGGTGTCGTAGCGAACACGCTCGGCTTTGCCCAGTTCAATCAACTGGTTCATCGCTTCAAGCACGTTGCCGGTCTCGGCTAAGGCGTCGTCAAAATCCGCTTGGTCCGCTTGGTACTCCACCTCCTCATTGACGGTAGCGTCGACAAGCCGCTGCTTGAGCAGGGTCACCTGAGGTTGGGCGGGGATGTCGCTGGCGGTGGGCTTGGCTGGCTCCGGCTCGTCCCAGTCAATGCCTTCGAGAACATGTTCTTCCGTCCCCAAAGTGCCGGTCAGGCCACATTTGACGCACTGCACGTCGATATAGATGTCGACGTCGGGGCTTCGATATGTCTGGGACCAGTCAATCTCGTGGTTGCACTTGGCTGGGTCTTGCAGACTGTAGTCCGGCGCGTTGGGTTCACCGGCGGCGCTGATCAGCTGGTCAATCGTCTTGGCACACAAGCCAGTGGCACTGGAGAGCTGGTCAAGCACAGCGTCATTGGCCGGGAACTGCTGGGCGTAGGCGGCGAGCAGGCGACGAAGCTTCTCGCTGGTTCCGAATTCGTTGATCATAGTTGTTTCCCTTGTCTGGGTCTGGGAGCGGGCTGGGCATCAGTCATCGCTCCCCTGGTAATTCGTGTGTGGGCAATCCCGGGTTAGCTGGCAGCGCCGGGGGAGGGCACACCGCCCTCGACCAAATACAGCTCCATACCGTTGGCCGGGTGGAACACCGGGTCGCTGTCCTCCAGTGACTGCAGGTAGCTGCCATCAAGGCCAATCATGGCGTGTGAGGTGCGGTCTTTGTAGATGGACACCGCCACCTCGCCTTGGGTGTCCGGGTCAATGACGGTGACGTCGATGACGTGATCGGCTTGGCCGGACTGGTTCTCCGGAGCGAGGTTGATTTGCTCGCACAGTGCTTCAATCTCATCGGCATTGAGCGGGGCAGTGCCATCGCGGAAGTGCGCCATGTCAGTGAACAGGTTGTCCCGCTCTTGCTCCGGGGTTTGCTCGATGGTGTCCTGCATCATCCGCAGGGCGGCAAGAATGGTGGTGGTCTTTCGGTCGGTAAACATCATTTCAACGGTCCTTGTAACGGGTGAGGGGTGGTGGCGGGGCGGACCCGCCACCGGGTGGGGTTAGGCAGCAATGCGGGCGTTGGGGCTGACCGCAATCTTCTTCAGTTGCAGTGCCAGATGGTAGTACCACGACTCGGAGATATGGCCGATGAGGCCGTTACCGAGGATCTGGGTGGCGCCGGTGAAGGGCACGTTGTCCACCAGAGCCGGATCGATCTCTTTGGCGCGGCACTGTTCAAACTGGTTGAATAGGCGGTAAGTGTCCGGCTCAGTCGGATGGGCGTAAAGCGGATCGGAGCTGCCACCTTTGTGGTACTGGGCGCGCAGGGTGCTGAGCTTGGATTCCGGGCCACGGTAAATCTGCATGGCAAAGCTGTTGCCCTTGGCCGCATCGCGCTTCTCTTTTTCGAACAGGTAGGATTTGTTACCCCAGCTGCGGTGGTCAAGCGGCACATCATCAAGGATGTCGGCAACGTTCTGGGCTGGGGTCCACAGCGGGACGATGTCATTGAGATCCAGCACCTGCCCCAGACCGGCGGAGGTGAACATCACGTACATGCGTTCGCGACCTTCCAGCGAGAACCCTTCGGCATTAGCGTTGATGTCCCGGCGCTGCATGTTGTAGCCCATATGGCGCATCACCGCGCAGAACACATGGAACGAGGCTTCGTTGGCAAATCCCCGGACGTTCTCCATCATGATGATGGCGGGGTTGGTCTGCTCCACGAAGCGCGTGTAGAAATACACAAGATGCGCAGTCTGCTCGCTTTCGCCTTTCAGGCCCTTCTTGGATTTGCCGGCAATGCTGGCGTCGGTGCAAGACGGGGTGATGGAGGCGTAGTCGAGTTTCAGCTCGCTGTCGAAGTTCAGCGCCGCCAAGTCGCCTTCAATCAGCATGGAGCGCTCATCGAACAGGTGCGGGCAGTTCTGGGCTAGGTTTTCCACGGCATTGGCATCGAAGTCGATGGCCACCCGGATGACGGAGGCCAGACCGGCGCGCTTGAAGCCTTTGTCGCCGCAGAAGTCCTTAGTGCCACCACCGGCGAACACGGAGCCCTTCTCCAAGGGCAGGCCGTTTTGTAGCTTGTGCAGCAGGCGTTCCTCGCGCTCCTTTTGCTTCTGGGCAATGCCGTCCACATTGAGGCGGATGAGGATCCCTTTCTCGGAGTGGAAGATGCGGATGTTACTGCCCTCGGGCACATCCTTGAGGGTAGGGCAGCGCATTTCAGAGATTTCGATCAGCGGCACTAGGCCTCGCGCGGTCTTGCGTTTGGAGACGGTGAACTCACCGGCATCGCAGGTAAAGTCGAGCAGGATCTCACCCTTGGCGGCGTTCTCGGTGATGGTGTAGGGCGCGCCCGGGCTGGTGACCAGACCCAGTCGATGGCCCTCCAACCAGACCCGGTTCTCAACCTTGGGCGGCAGGTCGGGATTGGCTTTGTTCCTGCGCTCAACAGTGTTGATGGGCTTCAATTGAAGTAGTTTCATCACCGTAACTCCGTTTGTCAGTATATGTAAGTATATTAGCAGGGCGGCAGGATCGGGTCAACAATAGGCAGTAAATAAACACGCATATTTAATGGTTTGCGGATGGTTGTTAGTCGGGTCAGTCATCTACGTTGGGTTTGGGCCAAGACCTGCGCCCTTGGATATTCTCAGCGGCAACTCACTTCGCTTGATCAGTATTTTTCTGTTGTTCCTTAGGTTAAAGGCGCGCAGGAACGAGGTTTGACGATAACTTCATGATGAACCAGGGGAATTACTCTAAAAATCTGCCGTTGATATACTTTCGTATATTCAATTTGTGAGGTGGTTGCGTTATAATTAAGGGGTAGGACAGATTCCCCGGGCAGGCCAAGATGGTTTGCCCCCGGGCACAAAGCGTGAATAAGGTAGCGGCAATGTCGCTTGCTAATTCTGCTGGTGGTTCCGGGTCAGCTAAAGGCACTGGGGTCGGGAAAGGCAGTGCGGTGTGCGCACTGAAATGACTTGGCGCCATTGGGTGCTGAAGACGGCCGCCTTGTTGCACGTTGCAGGCGGTGGGAATGAGTGGACAGGAGAAGGTGCATGAGCGCAGAAATGCCAACAAAGGTAGAAGGTCAGGACGGTATCAACAATAAGTTCACTGGTGGGCCCGTAACAGCGACTATGGGTGTCCGGCAGACAGCAGAGCTATGGCAGATGCTCGAGCAGGAACTGAAGGTGTTGGAAGAAACGGCACGGAAGAATGCGGAGTGGCAGTTGGCAGCAGGTTATGCCTTGAGTGGTGTCGATTGGGTGGAGATTGTGGCCGGCCCACAAGAACTCGGGCTTGGTAAGCGTGATCGCAACTGGGGCCGGGGGACGCCTTTGGCGGTAAGTCGGTCCGTTCGGGACTCGGTTATGACTGATAAGCTAGGCTTGGATCTGGTGCCGCAGCCCGATGATGCCTGTTCTCGGGGGATGATCAGCAACGCCTTTGATGAGGTGTTCGCCTATAAGCTCAAGCATGGTCTGACCCAGTACCGTGGTACAAATCTGCATCCGGATGAGTACGACCGTCAGCGCAAGCTGAAGCGGGAGCAAGAGGCGGGTTTGGCCCGTTAGCAGATGAGTCTGGTTGGCGGCTCGGTGGCGACACCGGGCCGATTTGGTTAGGGTCGGTGGGGCCTGAGAAATCGGCACTTATTTGGCAATTATGCTGGCATCCATCCGTATACTTTAGTATACTTAAAGGGTGGTAAAACAAAGGAGCCACTGAGAATGAAACCGCATCAAAACGCTTACAAGGCTTGATGCCCAACCCACCCACGTGGGTGCCACGGTGACGCGGAGGACAGTCCGGAAGGACGCTCGCCAGACGGGTTTAGTGGCAGCAATAGGGGACAACCAAGATAGTTGCCGACCGGCGAGCACTCGTCGCGGCCACAAGCCTAGACGGGTCGACAGGGTGGAACACACCAACTGGAGACCTGGATTATGGAAAGCATCAACAACTGGCAACAGCTCAGCGAAGCGCTGGATCTGGACAACCGAGGCAACGCGCTGGCGTATGTGGAGTTTGTCCCGCTGCATGCCTCCGGCAACTATGGCGTTCACCTGAACGACCTCGGTGAAGCCGAGCGGGCTGCGCTGTGCGCCAACGCCCCGGGGATCGCCGCCCAATCGGTCTGTCGCAATGACCCCGATGTCACCTTCGGCGAAACCCTGAACTTCCCGTTCGAGCGGGGGGATTTTATGAAGCTGGTCACCCGCTTGCTGTGGCAGCAGATCGCAGACTGGCTGCGTGAAGCCTACTCCATTCATGATCAGGCAGCGTTGGATTTTTGCTGCTCCTTCTTCAACGACGACAAACTGCTGGAAAAAGCCCTGGCGCGTAAGGACTTTGAGGTGTTGGTCGAAGACATCGACGGCTGTCATTACCACCCCTACTATGACGACGGCGAGTGGCTCCAGAACTGGGTCGGCATTGGCTTTGCCTACGACGGCGATGAGGACTGTCTAAGCATCGTGTTCAGCGATTTCGATGGCTCTGATTGGGATAATGATCGCTATCCGCTGCCAGAAGAGTGGGCCTATGTGCAAAACAAGATCCGGGCACTGGAGCAGCCGACTGATTTGACCGAATACTACCAGTGGGTGCTGGAACACGGTGAAGACCCGCTAGACCAGGGACCGGCTGTGCGTGGTTGGTGCGACATCGCCGTTGAAGTGTGCTGTGAGGCTGAGGGCACCTTCCGGGTCGAATCAGTGCAGGCCGCCTGGCGGAACCCGGAACTGCCGGCGCTGACTGCCGAAAGCCTGCTGGTGTTTTGGAGCACCGAGGAGTTTGAATGGCGCGAGGGCCAGGTGGTGCCTACCAAGCTGGGCGTTGAGAACCTCACCTCCGTGGGGATGAAACCAGGGGAGCTGCGTTCCTTTGACCTGGCGGGATTGGAGAGCCTGCCGGGGGATCTGTATCAGCAGCGCCTTAAGGCGTGGGCCCAGGAGCAATTGAGCTAATGCAGTCAGGGGGGCTTGCCCCCCGTTTTTGTGCTGATGAGTGCCAGGGTGGCTCATCTCATGAGTTTTGCGGTTGGCCTGGTTGTCGGGGTGCAAATGAAAGCATGGTGCGCCTATGCTTGCGGTATTGCCCAGTAAACAGAGGATCGCGTCATGGTTAAGATGACCCTGGATAACAAGCTGGTGATCGGCACCGTGGTTGCCACGGTGCTGTGCGTCGGGTTGGTGTTCTGGATGGTGTTGGGCTGAGGCCTTCCCCAATCGCTTGAGGCGCCAGGTGTTCGTCAGTGCAAGGAAGAGGCCGGGCCGAAGGCCTGCTCGTACATCCAGAGTAACGCACTTCGATGCTGTTCCAGCTGCAGCACCATACCCAGGTCTTTGTAGCGCCGCGACACGGTCACTCGGAAATCCCAGTAATCACGGATCACTCTTAATGCGGCTTCGCTGTCGCCCTGGTCAATGCAACCCTGCAGGGCGCGCTCAAGCGCCACCGCCCGATCCCCAATCCTATCGACATCTGCATTCGCAATCATTGGGCACCTCTGTCACTGCGCTAAGACAGCCATAAGCATACAGAGGCAAGCGGGCCCTCGATCGCCGGTAGGTAGGGGCGGTGAGTTGCTGGCGGACCTTAGTGGGGGGTTAAAGCGGGTCCCTTTCCTGACCTTCGGGCTGGTCACGGTCAGCCATGAAGTCCTCCGTGACCTGGCCCAGCGGGGCCTGTCGAGACTCCAGGTAGTCCACCACCGCTGCTAACCCAGCGGGGGAATGCACCAGTTCTGCGGGCCTGCCGTTGAGGCTGCGGTGCTCCGTGGTCATGAAGTGGTGCATGTTACCCAGATCGCCACCCATCAGTTTGACCAGGGCGGTGTGGGCGCGTACCAGCAGCAAGGGGTCGCCACTGAAGGTTGCGAGGCCCAGTTGCGCTGAGGCGCGGTTAGCAGCTTGGTCCAAAACGGCGTTGGGGTCCTTTTCTTCGGTCATGACTGTGGCTCCTTAGGGGTTACCCTGGCGCGCGGCGTACCAGTGACCATCATCTTAAGCTCTACACCAGCACTGGCAAAAGACCTTGCCCAAACAGTTAAGTAGCGGAGGGCTATTCGTAGCCACCCATGGCCTTGGATTGGAGGTAGTTGTAGACCATCTCGTAGCCATCCACTTCCCGGTCTTGGAACAGCTGCAGTGGCGTTTTACCCAGCGCCGGTGGTGCCTCGTTGGCAAGCCAGGTTAGGGCTCTGGACTGTGGCAGGTTGGTGCAGTTCTGAAAAGCAATCAACAACCCCAGTAGCCGACGGGCCTTGGCCTGGAATGTGGCATCGGCAGTGATCGCCTCGGTTATGGCCGGCACGGCTAAAAGCGGTGCCAACTTGGTGGGGCTGATCTCCAACAGGTCCTGCAGGTCATCGGCGGTGATGCGGGGCAGGATCAGCAAGTCCAGGGCGCCGAAGGGACGGTCCACCGGTGAGGGGTGATCCTGGGCGAACGGTGCGCGGATGTGTGCTCGTTGTTGCTGGTACCGCGGTACCGCAGAATCCTTGAGGTGCTCGTACAGGCTGATCAGGCCCTGGAGGCCGTCAGCATGGATCCGGTCCGCCGGCGAGAGGTCCTGGGGGTCTGGGAACGGGTGCTGAATCCAGGATAATGCTTGGCGCTGGGCGAGCCCCAGTGCCAGGTCCAGGCCCGTGACAATGGCCAGCAGCCAGCGGCAGCGCTGCTGGGTCTGCTCTGTCCACGCTTGCGTGTTGGGTAAGCCCAGTAACAGCCTCATCCCTGGTGCGTCGGTTTCAAACAGTGTCAGGGCATCCGCTTCCTTGACGGTCTCTGAGCTGAGCAGGTCAAGGGCGCCAAAGGCGGACTGGAGCGAGGGTCGGGTGAGTGAATTCATGGCTGCGCCTGCGCTGATGCTGTTGTGACCTAATGTGGCACGTAATCAAGTTAGTGTGCCACTTAACAAATTGAAAACCGGGCAAAATCACACTTAAGCGCATGATGATTCAGGGGAAAAAAGTTGGATTTTTTTGCGGTCAGGGCCTGGGGTTCCCCAAGCCGGTGATGGAGGGGGGCAAAATTCACTTTAAGAAATGCACTTAAAAGTACCCCTTTGGTATAGAAATACGGCCCAAACTTAAAGTGGGGCGACCCGGAACGTCCAATCGTCTGCTTGCTCTTAGGGGGCAGCCGGGCCTAGGTCGCGGCCAATCGCAGCAGGCGGATCAGTGCGTCAGGCTTGCTCAGGTAGAGCTGCACCAGGTCGGCGGTGCCCATCGCGGCCTGATGCAGGATTGTGGGCAGGTGGGTTTTGCGACCGAGCGCGCTTTGGCACTGTTCCAGGGTCTTCTGCTGCAGCCCTAACAGCATCATTGCCAAGCGCCGGTGACGCGTTGGGTCCTTCATCCAGCTGCGGACCGTGGAGGATGGGACAGGCAGGACGTTGATGGCCAGGGGATCTGGGAGGCCTAGCGTGGTCGCCAGGCTTCGCACATCCAGTGTGGTTCCGGTCGTCCATTGCTGTTCCCAATCTACTGGCATCTGCAGGCTCTGATGGATGCCGAGACGGAGTAGACCCAGATACTCAGGGCGATGCTGTCGCCACTTCAACAGGGTATGCACCGAGATGCTGGCGGATTGGGCGATGTGATGTAGCTCGTCGTTGGTCACGGTCGTCATGTCGGGCTCCCAGTTAGGCGGCGATAGAACGAAGCAAATCGTTTCGCTGCGACAGGGTCAGGTTTGCGGCGATGTTGCGCTGGGCGGCTTGCGCGTCGTGCTCCAGTTGGTCCAAAAGGTCATTGATGCGGGCAGTGGCCTGCTCACACTGGGACAGGGCCTGTCGCTGGCGTAGGCCAGGTTTCGCAGCATCCAGGGGGTCCTGGGCGGGTTGATTCAAAAGGGTCTTGGCCTGATCCACCACCAGGGCCCAGGTCTGCAATGCAGCGCGGGCTGCGGTGACGATGTCGCTAACCGCGGTGCTGATCTCGCGTTGGGCCGTTACGTGGAGGCGGAAATCGCTTCGCAGGTAGTCCGCCTGGTTTTTGGGGAGGTAGCGCTTGGCGATGTCCTGAGCGCTCGCCAGGTGGTCGGTATGCAGCGCAAGCCATAGCCCTGCCACCTTCGCTTGAGTGCCAGCGGTGGCGTCAGGGTGTTGTCCGGGCTGTCCCAGTGCAGCTGCAAACGTGTCGTGGATATGGCTGAGCAACGCCTGTTGGGCGCGGGGGAATAGCTCCGCCTTGATGGTGTTCAGGGAGGCCTCGCAGGCCTGTTTGGGGTTGTTTGTTACGGCCTGGATGGCAAGGCGGGTTTGCTGGCGCTGCGCATTGCGAATGCGGCGGATCTCCAACAGCACCTGGGACTTGTCCTGGCGGTGTTGCGCCATCGAGACGGTAAAGGGCAGGTCCAGCAACTGTTGCTGATTCAGGGCCTGGTAGTCAAAGGCGCCGATCTCATCGAACAGTTGGGTGCGGGACAGAATTGCGGTCAGCTGGCCATGGTAGTTCTGAGCGACGCTGACAACCGCATTGGCAAGCAGGTGCTCGCAAGCGCCGGTACCGGGGTAGTGGCGTACGCTGCGATGGTCGCGGCGCAGCGAACTGCCCTGGCGTCGGCTCACCCACTGATCGTGGCATTCAAGGGCGTTGTCGAGTCCGCCTCGTTGGATCCAGTCTGCCAGCATGGCGGGGGAGACATCGATGTTCTCAACATCGGAGATCTGACCCGCGTAGCGCATTGGATTGGTCTGAAGTTGCAAGCTCTGGGCTGCGTGGGTGGAGAAGCTCAGATCCTGCAGGCTGGCGGTGTGCTGGTGATCTTGGGCGAGTGCGGGTTGGGTAGAGGCCTTGTAGAAAAGCATCCGGGTGTTGCCCCGTAAGGCTTTGCCGCGCTGCATGCGGGTCACCCGCTTGGTGAACTGGGCAGAGTGTGTGCGCTTGCGGCCCTGTTGGGTGTGTGTGACGGAGATTTGCGCCTCTGCCAGGTGCGGCACGGCTTTTTTCATCGCGTGTTGGCCGCTGAAAGTGCGTTGGGCTACCTGCTGAAACAGTGCCAGGGCATCTTGCTGGTTGGCCGGCTGCTGGGCGTGATAGAGGCGCTCGCGAAATACATCGACAAGTTCGCCGAAGCGTTGGGTGGTGTGTTCGTTGATCTCTGCCCCCAGAATCTCCCAGGTGCCGTCACGGAGGCTTTTGCCGTTCAGGCGGACCTGGGCAATGGCGGGGTTATCGGGGGTGATGCACACCCACTGGGTGCCTTCGTCGTGGTACAGCGCCAGGTAGTAGCCGTCTTCCGCGGGTTCAGTGGGCTGCTCACAGTGGCTGTATTGGTACGCAAACTCTGCAGTCCACTGTAGGGGGCAGGTTGAGGAGGCGAACTCTTCGACGGCGCAATTGCGCTCAGGGTCAAACATGTCCGAGGTGCCAAGCGGGCGGCGCCAAAGGTTCAGCAGTGAAATCGGGTTGCGGGCAAACTCTGCAGGGTCCTCGTGCTGAAGAGCCGGCATCATTACCGCGTCAGGTAGCGGGGTCTGCAGGGAAATGGGGCCGTGGCGAGCGGTAAACTCATCATTGGTCTCAGGCCAGGGCAGACGCTTGCCGTTGACGGCATCGACCCAGAGTTTCAGGGGCCGGTAAGGGGCGGCTGCAACGCCATCGAGGGACCAGCGGAATGACAGCAGTACGGCATGCTCCATTGAGAACAGGCGAAACATGGGTCGGACGGCCTGGGACCGGTACATATCCAGCATACCAGCGCGGGTCTTCTCGCTGAGCAAAGGGTCGTTGAGGATGTCGGCGTAGCCTGGGTGTTGATCCAGGGTGCCGTTCTCAAGGTGCTGGCGGAAATCCGCAGCGGCATTCTGCGAGTCGACGGTCAACTGAGCTGCGTAGGCGATGATCTTGTCGAGCCAGCGGCTTTTAAGCATGTTGGGCTGCAGAGCAATGCGGTTGTAAGCGGTGGGGTCGAAGGCCCGGGCGTGAAAACCACGGGCTTCTGGGCTGGCGGACAAACGCAGCAGGAAGTCGCGCAGGCGCAGGGCGTTCTCTGCACCCAGCACGTTCCAGCGGGGGTAGCGGGTCAGAGCCTTGCCGCTGGAATCCTCGATCGGCATAGTGCAAAAGGCGCAGCCGTATCGCGCTTTGCCGTTGCAGCCGGCACTGGCGGTGGAGCCGATCACCACCTCACAGGTGTCAGCGGAGCCGTTGCCGTAGATCTCCAGCAGCACCCCCATGTGCGGCAGGAAGCTCTCGATGAGGGTGCCGCCGTGCTCCGGTTGGTATTGGGGGCGAACAACAGGATCGGTGCCGGCGAGGCTCAGGGCGTCGAACACATCGGCGGTCGCCCAGTCCTTGATGGGGGCGAGCTTGAGGATGCGGGTGTTGCTCCGGCCGGTATCGAGCTGTTCCATCTCGCCAAGCAGTTGTTCCAGGCCTTTGTCAGTCAGTCCATGGTTGCGCATCTTGCGTGTCCGGGTGTTGCCCTCCGCGGTGCGGGAGCCAACACAGCAAATGGCGGTGGCGTCAGCATAGCGCGCCATTTCAGGGTCGTGGGAGAAGCGGTTGTTCAGGCTGCGCAGGTAGCGTTCGTTGGTGGCGATTTTGAGGATCTGGCTGCAGTCCGCGCTGCGGCTAGCGTTGGGGATCAGCTTCTGGCCGCCGGCCCAGCGCACCATGTACTGGTCCTGCAGGGCAGGCTCGACCATGTCGTAATACAGGTTGATCCCGATGTGCTGGGCGTACTGCTCCAGCTTGTCACGGCAATAGGCCGGGTACATCTCCATGGGGAGGGATTCGCCGGTGGTATTCACGGTGGCGATCACCAGGGGGCGCTGCGCCTCAATCAGCGCCTCGGTAATGGCTTCGCGGTAGGCCTGAAGGCCTGCCAATTCCACCAGGGTGGAGTCTTTGCCTTGGGAGACCGGCAAGAACAGGTAGAGGTTGGGATCGTGAGCGAGCAGCGCCTTTAGGGTATCCACCAAAATCCGGTACTGGCCGAAGAGGTAGCGGTGGCGCTCGGCGGTGGCCTGGTCCAGTGCTGTGACGTCAATGGTCTGGACAGCGTGGTTTTTCAACAGTGCATCAATGCTCATGAACAATCCCCTTCCTTGATGACTCAATTATATACTTATGTATATCAATACTGCAAGAAAATTGACCGTATTGGTTACGTGAGCTGAGCCCTTAAATGCAGACCGGTCAAGGCCTTGGTGGAAGTCGCGGCGAGCATGGGGCGCTTAAGCAACAGAAAGCCATATTGTAGAAATTATTGCCGTATGGGTTTACACCAGGGCCAGTCGTTGGTAATCTCTAGGTATACAAAAGTATATCTAAGGGGGATTCGCAATGGATGCACTCGCCACCACCATCGAGCAGGGGTATGACACCTACTTGCCGCCGTCAGGCGTGGACTTAACGCTAGGCGCCTTTATGGCCCGTCAGGGTTTGTCTGAGCATCACGACATGATCATGCTGGAGGGCAGTATGAGCATGGCGGATCTGGTGGGAGGCTTCCCGGTAGAGCAAAACTCCGACGTCATTCCCGAGTACGACAAGATGCAGCGGGATGTGTCCAGCGGTGATGTGCGGACCCGGCGTCTGGACCGCTATCTGAATGACCGAACTGACTGGCTGTTGCCTCAGCTGGTGATTTTTGTGACGCAGGGGCAATTGTCCCGTGCGGTGAAAATTGGTCCGAACTTGGCCCATAGCGTGACGTTGCCGGCTGATGCTGAGCGGGTGATCTGCGATGGGCAGGGACGCCGTGTGACTGTAGCCGGGGTGCTGGCGGAGCGAGCCGCCTTCGGTGCGTTCACCATCCCGTTTAAGCTGATCATCACCAAGACCGCCCGGATCCGGGACGCCAAGCGAGTGATCTGCCAGGCCTTCGCTGATCTGAACGGCGAAGTCACCAAGCCCAACGCCAGCATCAATGGCCATTTCAATACGTCACGGCCGATGGACCGGTTGATGGATGAGCTGCTGGAAACTGAGATCGCCGATGGTAAGTGTTTGCAGGACATTACAGCCTTGAACGGGCTGATCAAGCCGGGGCAGTTGTGGACGTACAAGCAGGTTAAGGACATGGTGCTCAAGTCCAAAGGGACTACTGAGGGCAAGGCCAATGCCTTTTTGCGTGACGATGAACGGTACGCCGACTTCCTGGAGAACTGCCGGGTGTTCATCCGCCAGGTGTTCAAGGTGCTGCCGCTGGGGCAGTTGTCGGCCCAAGAGGAGCACAAGGCGGCCATCAAGGAGGCATTGTGGACCAAGTCTCTGTTCGCCTTGGCGCTGGCCTGGGTGGCGCGTTCGCTGACCGAGGATGCGCTGTTCTCCGGCAAGCTGGAGTGGGCGAAATTAGAGGGGCTGGCGAAGTTGCCGCTGCACACCCTGGATGACCCAATGTGGATTGAGGCTGGGATCAGCCTGGTCCGTGATGGGCGTGGGGATCGCCGTGTCACCATCAACAAGGGTACGGATGACGCCATCGCGCGCCTGTTGTGCCGCCATCTTCGGATCCAGCCGTCACAGGGGTTGTTCTAATGGATGTTTCATTCCACAACCTGGGCGCAGCGCGGTGCCCAGAGGCGACTCTTAAGGCACGACAGGTGATTAGGGATTTCATTGAGAACCCGGCCCTCCAGGAAAGCGAGGATTTGGTGCTGAAGTCAATTGAGCCCAATCTCGCTAAACACGTGAAGAAGGTTTTGGTGTTAGAGGATATGCCTCTGGTGCTGTTCGATAGTGAACAGAGCCCTTTGACTGACGATCAGCGCCAAGCCTTGCTGGCTGATCCGATGCAAGATGAGGATGAGGTGAAGAAGGCCACAACCGAGTACCGCCTGTGGATCAAGCGGGCTGTGCAGGTGGTGGGTTAGGGGACAACACGTAGCAGAAGGAAGTGAGAAAAATGGAACAGAACGTGATTGAAGAGGTATGGGCTAAAGCGAAGGCCTTGGCTGACAAGCCGTTAGAGTTGTTGGCCCATGTGAAGGCTAATGCCGAGGTATTGGCGGTTAATACTCAATGGTCAGGCCCGGATGAACTCGAGGTTGGTGTCGCTCTCCGTTGGGACATTGATGACCCGTACCGGGAAGAGGTGTTAGGCGTAGCAGAACTGAAGGAGGCCTACGAGCCTATTGATGTGACGCTCACTGATGTGGAGGTGGATTATTTGGTGAAGATGGCAGGCATCGGCCAGAGCTAGGCTTCACAAAGGGCAGGTGCCCGGTCAAGACCGGCACCTGCCGTTATGCGTTTAGGAACGGTCCAAAATCTGGATGATGTGGCCGTCCAGGGTTACTTTGGCTTTGGTCTGGGTGAGGATGATGGCGCCGAAGGCGTTAGAGCCGCGGTAGCGCATCTGTACCACCAGGTGATCGCCCATGTCCCAGTACACGGTCTCATCGTGTTCGTAGCTGCTTGGGTCGTTCATGGCCCGCTTGATGGCCCTCTCAAGGTTGTGGTGCGACCCGTCCCAGGCGCTGAACTGTTTCTCGATGCGCTCTTTACGCTGTGCGGCAAGTTGAGCTTCCCGTTTGGCTTGGGTGACCTTAGTGAGGTAGTGGCGGTACTTCTCCTGGTAGCGGGCGTTGTCGGGGAACATCTCAGCCAGTTCCAGGTAGCGCACCCGGTTCTCTTCCAGCTGCGCAGCCGGGATGGTTTTGAGTTCAGCCAGCAACACACTCTCCCTGGCGCGGTGCTTCTTGAGTTGTATCTGTGCAACTGCTTGATCGTTCAATGCGCTGAGTTCCGGGTCCTCGCTGTGCAGGTAGAGCTTGGCAAGGTCGATGGCCTCACCGGTGGCATCACTGTTGAGCAGGGATTCGACTTCCTGAAGTACGGCGTCTTTGTTGGCCAGGAAGTGGTCCAGATTGGCTTGCTTCATCCGTGCTTGCTCTTGGGCTTGAACTCTGGCCAGTTCGGCGTCAGCGGCGCGCTGCTTGGCTTGCTCTGACTGGGTAAGGATGACGGCTGATGTGATGAATAGGCCGAAGGCGATAAAGGCGCGGTTTGTTGGTGAGAGGGTCCAGTTGGTTTTTTGGAACACAAACGCTCTAACTTGCGGAATGAACAGCAGGGCTGCTGCGGCCATGGGTACCGCTGATAGAGGGGTCTGGATCCCCAAAGTCAGGGCCAGGAACAGGAAAAATAGGGCGGTGACCCAACCTAGGGCCTTCATCATAAAATCCATCATGCGCTCCCTGCGTTGTGATGATTAGTGGCTTTTTTACAGTTACTTGCGAAATGATGTTAACCGAGATGGCGGCGGGTTGGTATCCCTGGTGAGGAGTGAGGAAAGCGGTCGTGGTGAAAATTTGCACAATCACCTAGAAAAAGCGATACTGTACATCCATACAGTTGTGCGGGGGGTGTTATGAAAAGCAGCTTTCAGCAATGCCAAGAGCGGTTGGCTTGGTCTGATGACCGGTTGGTTAATCGCGCTGCCAGTAGTGCCCTGTACTGGGTGGTAGAGCACGATAAGCCGGTGGCGGAGCAGGTGATGGCCCAGTCTCGCCGGTACCGGGTTTGTCATCTGGCAGTGGAGCGTGTGTTGTTGCCGGCGGTACCCAAGGCTAAGCGACGCAGCCCTCAACGGCGGTTGCCTGGGGTGTCGCCGACCGCTTGGTCCGTGTACCGAGACCGCGGCCAGGCCAATATCGCGAACCTTCGTAAAATGCTGGCGGACCAGCAGCACCACCGGGGTTAGCGCCCAGGGTGCAGGCCAGTGCCTGCTGAGGCGGCCTGGCGCTGCACTGCGGCGGTGTAGCCTGCCAGTGTGTCAGGTTCAAGTTGAGCTTCTTCAATCAGCCCATCCAGTGACTCTATGAGCAGGCTGCTGGCGGCCCCGACATCGTACTCGCTGAAATCGTACTCGCGCTCTTTCAAATCCACTTCAAGAACGCCGGCATCGACCAGCGCTGATTTGACCATCTCTAAAACGCCGATGACGCTCTCGTCGTACAGATCATGATCTGTGTTGGCGCTGAAGGGGTCCTCCTCTCGCAGTTGCTGACCAGCCACCTCCAAGTATCGGTCAATCGGCAGCGTGACCAGATGCTCGTCGTCATGGCCGTTACGCACCACGCGACACCCGGTGGCCTTCTCAAAGGCTTTGATGGCTTTGTCGACGTCTTCCGTAATGGCAGCGTTCCGCTGGGCTGTAATGCCTTCTATGTGGGCGTCCTGCAGGGCCCAGGCTAGGGTGTCGCGGTGTTCCCACTGGGTGAGATCTGGGGTGTCACCGGTGCTGGCGCCGTTGAGCGCGTTGATCAGTTCCTCTGGGTCATTCACCAGAGCCCATGCCGTCGGGCCGGGGTTGCGCTCGGGTTCGCACTGTTCAATGGCCTGGCTCAGCAACAGCATCAGACTGGCCTGGCGTTCTGGGCTGGCCTTCAGTGCTTCGCGCAGGATCTCGACCTTGGTGTCATCGTCCTCTGGGAGGCAATCGGGGTCAATGCAACCGTGCATTGGGTTGCCAGGATCCGGAACCAGTGATTTGGCTTGGCTGGCCATCTCCTTCAGTTCGTAGGTCTTGGCGAACTCCGCCAGGTGCCGGCTGCTATCCAATACCACCTCTGGGGTGCTGGTCTCTGCTTGAAGGCTGGGGTCCAGCAGGTATTCACTGATTTCGCTGAGGGTGCGTTGCCGGGTGATGGGCAGGTTGAGTTGGCTTTTGAGTTGATCGGAGTAGGGGATCAGCTGGGGTTTGTCCCGGAACAGGCTGTCGAGGATATGCTTGGGCAGGTCGATGGGTTGGCAATCGGCCTCGCGTTTGTGGCTTTGGGAGAAATCATAGGCGCTGATCAGGTCGGAGCGGTACACGTCGCAGATCCGCTGGGCCATGGCGAGGCGCTCCGGGTTGTCGGGGTCGTCGCTAATCAGGCTCAGAGGGTGCTGGTTCGAGCGGCCTTTGCACTCAAGTACTGTCTGACTGCTCTCGTCGTAGAGGAAGGTCACGTGTGCCTGGCAGTGGCCATCGTCGCGGCGGTGTTGCAGGCTGAGCAAGTGTTCCCCTTGGGTATTAGCGGGGCCCCCGCAGTGATCCATGTGGGCCGCTTCGCGTTCACGCAGGTGAGGATCCGTTGAGCCATTAGCGCCACGCAGGGAGCACAGCACCCAGCCATCGCCAAGGTCCAAGATTGGGTTGCCGTAGTTTGGGACGTAGCCCATCTGCTGTGCTTTGTGGGCAGCTTCCAGGTTGGATTGTAGCTCGTCTGCCTGATATGCCGTCATACCTGAAAAGTCGAGCAGCGGGATGGCGCCACGGCGGCTAACATAGGTGTTGAAAGCGTGCGCAAGGTTGCTGAGAAACGTGCTCCAGGTCGGGACTGGGCCGGGGGGCGTTTTTGTCCCTTGGCCAGGCTGTCCTGCGTAGAGTTTGTCCATTCGCTGCAGGTGGCGGATATGGCGCTTGGGTAACAGGTCTTTGCCTTCAGCCGGTAGCGGTGCATCGTCGGCAATGGGATAGCCCAACTGGGAGAGCATCTGCCGAGCCTGGCGCTCATTATTGCCGGAGGAGAGCAGGACCTGATCCAGCTGCTGCAGTTGTTGCCTGGCCAAGTGGTAACGCAGGTGCTTTGCAGCCCAGAGGGCGTTATGGGTGTGGGTATGAATGTGCTGATGGCTGTGCGAGTCGAAGTGGTTGTACTGCTTGGTGTAGAGCAGCAGTGCATCGAGCATCTCATCAAACTGGTGTTCTTGGTGTGGCGTTCGGCAGAGATCGGACACCATGCTGCGGATCTGACGGCGTACTGTCGGTGTTTTTCGGGTTTTGCGCATGCTGTGGGCACCCAATACGGAAAGGTTAATGCATATAAATATTGTACCTCTGCAAAAGGTCAGGTTGGTGCCTCCGGGTCGCATCACCCGAGTTTGTGGCCGGGGGTTGGATGGGGGGGCTGCGTAAATGTTGTTTAAGCCGGAATTCTCACTGTTAACACATCGGGCCAATTCCTAAGGTCTGTTGTAAATGACCTCTACTACGATACGAGGTCAATGTTTTTTAGAGCATCTAAGGATAGAGCGATTGCTGACTTGCGGCGTGTAGGCAGAAATCTAGACATGATTGGAGAATGAATGTTACTGGTGTGATTCAAGACAACCCCGTAGTGTTTGCTTGGCTGGGATGACAGGTCGCCATTGTTGTCGCCATTGATCGGCTTATCTGGGTCTTTCGCCAGGGGCCCTGCCAGCGGTTCTGGGTTAAGTTCTTGGGCGGCTCACCGAGTTGGGCTGGAAAGATCGGGGGTCATCTCGATGTGCAGGTCTTTGCTTACCCTTGTTATCAATGCATTCAGGGCCTTAAAGGGAACCTGAAACTCGTTATAAGCTTCACTCATGGTGCTTGGTTCGCAAGTCCAGTATGCACAGGTTTCCATTTCATCGGGCGTCATTTCCTGGTCGTAAGTGTCACAGCGGGCGAAAATCTGCTCTGGCGTGTGCAAGCCTGTGATGTCGAACAATAGGCCAGATTTTGGTTCTTTGACCGCGTAATGTACGTTGGGTTCTAGTTCTGGGTTGTACCACTCCAACTCCACCATCTCCCAGCCCAAGAGTTTGTGGGCGGCGTATGCAAAGTCCTGGCACGCGAATTGGCAAAACAAGAAATCCAATGCGTCATCCGATTTCATCTTGGTCAGATAGTTTGCGGGCACTGGTAGGACAGGGTGTTTGCTATAGGTGCTGATAATAAGATCGGCGACCGGATCGTCGGCGACAGTCTTGTTGTCCACCCCCATGGTCCTCTCCCCATACCCATGGTCACTCAGCCACTTTCGAACCATGGCTTTTTCTTGGGCAGAGGGTTTACTCCAATTGGGTGCCCGACCACGCCAATAGTTGAAAAAATCGCACGATCTCACTCCTTCTAGCGGCACACCAAAATAGGCCGAATGAACGTCCTTGCAGGGCTCAACAACCCGCCCCTGCTTATCAATAATCCAGCTGTGACGAAACCATTCGCCGTCATGGAGGCGGGCAAATCCTGTGTACAGTCTGTCGCCAATGGATTTGTCGTTTTCGAACTCAAAAATAGTGCCTTGATGGCACAGGCCGGGCGGGTGATCGCAGACAAAACTATTTGCTGGATCTGGTTCGAACAGTTCGCCATGGCCCATCAGTCCGGTTAAATGTGGATCGGAGCAAATGGTGTCTGTGCACTGTTCAATAAGAGAGTCCAGCTTGATTTGATCGTCTTTCATCGAGTTCCTCCGGCAAGGAAGCTGGCCGCTTTAGTGCGGGGGGATCTTGCGGGCTTTGTAAGCGATATTAGGGCCCAGTCAGAACGGCTAACTTACACAATTATTGTACCGCCCGAATGAGCCAGGTTGGCGTACCCTAATGACATCAACCTGGCTGTTGGGTAGCTAGTTGTAGTGGTTGTCAGGGCACGGGGCGCTGTGGCGCTTTTGCAGTGTTTGTGCAAATCGTTTAGCGCGTTCTGGGTCAATGGACTGTTCCGCCAAATGCTGTGTCATCAGTTCGCTTCCGGTCCGGGAAGCGGTCTCGCTGCAGTAGCCAACAAAGGGGCCATCTAAGCTGGTATCGGCAAACTTAAGGTCCTTGGCATGGGTACCTTTACGCAGCGCGTTCTCGACCATGTAAAAGGCGCCCTGGGGGCCTTCGTACATCATTTCGTGAGGCCAGCCGATGTTGAAGTAGCTGAGGTCTTGGTTGTTGATAAGCTTGGTGGCCATCTTGAAGAACTTATCGAGGGGCAATGTCAGCTGGAAGGCTTGATCGGGCCCGTGACGCAGTAGTCGGCACCCGGTGTCCTTCTGAAACTGGGCCAATGTCTCCTCGATGCCCTTTTCTAGGCAGACCAATGCGCCTTGTTCTCGTCCGCGGTGGTGAGCCTCATCCAAGATCTGTAGCCAATCTTGTCCCTGGGTAAACCCGGTCAGGTCTGGAGCGGTGCCGTAGCTGTTGCCGGCCAAAGCGGCGAGCAGCACCTTGGGCTGTTCAAGCAGGAGTCGGGCGGTTTTGCCTGAGGGGCTGTGTTGATCGGCCTCGGGAAGGGCCTCGATGTGATCTGCCAAGCACAGCAGCATGGCGCTTTTCACATTGGGGTCGCTGCACAGGTGCTGCAGCAGGCGCACCTGTTCCTGGTGGCTTGGCGCGACGCGTTCGCGCTCTACCTTGCCGGCTATCAGGTCTTCCGCCCACCCTTCGAGGATAGGCATCTCAAACTGTTCCCCCAGTGCCATGAGGTTGTCGCCGCTGGCCATGACTAACTCAGGCACGTCGGGGTTGGCCTGAAGGGCGGGGTCTAGCTTTCGCTTGCTCAGTGCGGCCAGGGTGTGTTGCTGCAGGTAGTCTTGCTTGAGGCCGTGCTCGATAAGCCCACTGTAAGTGAACAGTTCTGGCTTCTCAGCAAACAGCTGATTGGCCAACTCCGGAGGCAGCTTGTAGGGAGTAACATCGTGCTCCGCTTGGTGGCTGTCCTCGAAGTCACAGCCATTCACCAGGGCGCTGCGGTACACGGTGAAGATCCGGTAGGCCATAGCCTGGCGGTCTGGGTGGTTTTTTTGGGGACTGATCCAATCCAGTGCGTTTTGGTTGCTGGGTCCCTTGGCCTCAAGTACGGTGCCGTTGGAGTACTTGAAGGTAACGTGGGGCCGGCATTTGTCGCCTTTGCGGTGTTGCAGGCTCAGCGGATAGACGCCGGGCTCGTCGGTTGGGCCGGCGCAGTGGTTCATGTACTTGGCTTCGTTGTGGTGCCATTGGGGGTTTGGTAATCCGTTCTCGCCCTCCAGTGAGGCGATCACCCAGCCGTCTCCGAGATCGAGAAGGGGTGTCCCGTACGCTTCGACATAGTCGGCATAGCGATCGGAAAACCGGTCCTCCATGGCGTACTGCTTGGCCTGGGCGGTGTCGTAGGGCATACGGCCGAAGTCCAGCTTGGGGATTTCGCCACGCCAGGCGATATCTAGTTCTGAGAGATGCTTCAGGAAGGCCTTAACCTCGTCCCAATCCGGTACCGACTCCAGGTCACCATGGCGCAGGGTCATGCGATGATAGAAGCGCTGATGCCGCTTGGGCAAGGCTTGGATCGGGTGGGTGGGGAGTGGTGCGTTAAGGTTGTACTCCTCAAAGACCGAAGCCAGGAGTTGGTGCTTGTGCGAGTCATCAGCAATGCGCTTGCCCAGTACCGTCTGGACGTAGCGCAGGTTCTTAGTGATGATCTCATGGCGCAGGTACTGGGCGGCCCAGAGCGCGCGGTGGCGAGAACTGTCCTGCCGACAGACCTGCCCATTGTGGTCAAAACGCCGGGACGCGGTTAGCTCAAGGATCTCATCCACCTGGCTGTTGATGTAATCTCGGGAAACTCGGCGGCCGGCAAGGCCTCGGAAAAGGGCGGAGACTTCCTGGCGAACGGTGGGTGTGCGGCGCTTAGACGGCATGATGGGGCCTTTGAGTGAGCTTAAAGGTCATATAAATATTGTACCTAGGTGCTACTCAGTCAGTGTGGAAAAGCAGCATGGCGGGCTTGTGATTGTCGAGTTGATATCGAACAATGGCGCTGTTGGGAAGGTGTCCCCGGCAATCACTCAGGTGGCCAGGTTCGGCATAGCGATAACCAAGACAAGGGAGTTAATCTGCAATGGGAAGTGGCAAGGGTTTGAGCAAGGGTGACAGGACGGCCGTAAAGTTACTGCTTGTGGGGTTTGTGCTGTTTTACCTGGTGGCGTTGGTGGCCTACAACATCAGCTTGGTCCGCTTTCATCAGGACCTAGGATTTGACCTTATAGCTGATCCGTTGTCCCGGAACGGCCATCCCAATTGGGGGAATTCGGTAACTGTGATGGATCTGGCTTCCGACGTGGGACGCTCGGCGACTCTGGGCGGCTTTTGCCCAAACGTGGTGTCGGAGAGTGGCGAGGTTAACGTAACGGTCGTAGATGACGGCATGGTCTGTTGCGATGTGGGTGCCAAACAGAAGCTGATCCCATATCGAGACGATGAAGAAGCCGGCTTGCGTCATTACCTTTGTGGTTTCTGGCCAATGCTGGATCGGGTGTCACAGCCATTGGCTCAGGTTCGGTACGGCAGATGATAACGGCCAAAGCGATCGGGTGAGGTAGGTTGCTTGGATTGAATAGAGGCGAACGTGTCTAACGAGAGAGTCCTGTCAGCATCTTCTGCCAAGTTTTGTCTGATGGCATGGCTGGCCAGTCACCCAGAACAGCAGGTCTTTCTGGTAAGGGATCTGCTGCAAAAGTCTGGGAGAAGGGGGCTTCGGCAGCAACTTGGCCAAGCAGAGTTATGTGGGGTGCTGCAGGCGGTCGGGAGCGGAGTCTTCGCGCGGGTCCGTCGTAACAGGATCAACGGCCAGGTAATGTATGAGCACCCTGGTGGAAGGGATGGCCTGTTGATTGAGGTGCTTGACTGCCTGGGCGTGCCTTGGCGCTACGAGGGTCTAACGGCGGAATACCTGGAAGGTCGAAGTTCACAGGTGCCGGCGCAATGTGAGATCCGAGTGCTGGGTCCAATCCCCAGAAAGCTCTGGCTTTAACGCCGGCATGCGTCTAAGGCTACCCTTATCCAAGAAATACAGCCAGAGCAGGGGGATCAAATTGGCGGCTTGCTGCGGGCAATAGTGGAATTTGAGAACCCATTGCTAGTCTTCGGGGTGTGCGGAGGAACTTCGTCACGTGTTGCCGCTGAAGTTGGCAACAATCCGCTGCGTCGTTCGAGAGGCGGGCTTGGAAAGCGAGACATGGATCGAGCCTAGCTTAAGCTGGTGAGCTAGGGTCCGGTATTGGTTCGCCAGGAGCATGCTAAAGAGGCGTCTGCCTGGGTGCCTGCCGAGTACGTGAAGTTCGATACAGCTGAAGTAACGAAAGCCGCCGTGGCTGAAGACAACTGGGGCGGCCAGGCGCAGATCCATAAAGAATTCCATCGGCTCCATCCCCCCTTTCACCTTTTTACCGGGTGACTGAGCACGAAGGTGCTGGTCACTTTGGCGCAGTGCAACCGTAGTGGCGGGCGTCTGTTTGAGGTCGAATCGATCGCGCAGGTGAACGAGCTTAGCGCGGTTCAGGATCTCTTCCAGTGCGTAGCCGGCTATGGGTTGCGATTGCTCGGCAAACCGGTCTCGGGTTCTGGGCAGGTTTAGGTGCTGGCGCATTGTGGGTCCATCCTGAGCAATGGTTGGGCAGAGGGTCATCATGGCCTAGGAGCAAAGCGGATTCCAGATGAGGAGCGAGGTTGTCAGCTTGCCCCATCGAGAAAATAGCGCCAGAACGGGCACTTCAGGTGATGCGATTCCCTGAGTGCAAGCCATTGGGTCTTGTACTGCTTCTGGGGATCGCTAGGCAACCCCGCGGGGAGCGTCCGGGTCTTGAACCGGGTACGGTACTCCCTGGCAGTGGTGATCCCTAGGGGCCGAGCCAGGCGTGCGGCTTCCTCCAGTGGGAGCAGGGCCTGTGCAGTGCCCAACAGTGCATCCCAGCTGGTGAATCCATCGAGCAACTCAGGATCGACCGGAAAGCCATGTTGCAGTGCCAGCTGGTACCACTGGTCCCGGTTCGTTGCGGTGTTCTCCCTGGCCAGGGCTTGGCCTTGTTCGATGCTGCGGCGGGGGGTAGCGGGCTCAGGCGCGTGGGTGAAGTCGTCCCAGCCGGTCCAGTCCCCTCGACGGCTGTAGTAGTCCGCCGGGTGGGTCGGCAGTTGTGTTGCGATTGGGTCCTGCCAATGCAGCAAGGCCTTGTACTGCCGTGCCGAGGTCACCCCTTTGGCTTGGACAAGCTTGGCGGCGTCGCTGTAAGGCAGCAAGGCAGTGGAGCGGTTACGTCGAGTGGTCAAAGCGGATTATCTGCCATTGCTGCGGCTGGTACTGAAGCCGAGGGAATAACGGTCGTGCCAAAGCCGGTGAGGCCATCCGCCGAGAAAATCGGGGTGGAACAAGTTGGGCGCTGGCTGGCGGTCATTGCGTTGGTCGTTGTGGCCCTGGCGATGGGCTTCCGAGTGGATAAAGCGTTCAAGCTGATCGGCCATGGTTTTGTCGAAGGCGTCACTTGAGGCGCCTGACCAGGCGGGTTCACCGATGTGGTTGTCGGAATAGTGCGGTGCGGCATCAGCCGTGCCGGTGCGGGACAGGATCCCCATATTCGTAGCTCTCCGGGTGGGCCGGGCATTGGCTTAGCCAAGGGGCTGTCACCGGCGCCAGCAATGTTCATACGTCAACGTGGCCAACGTTATCATTGGCTTGGGGGTGGTGCCAGCGGGATAGGCGTGAAATTTGAGCCTACGTTGCTGATGTGGTTGTGAGTAGGGGCGATCGTTTGGGTGGCAAAAGATCCTTGATGCCCGCCGGCAAAGATCGGATCATGCCGGTGACACCATTTTCCTGACTGAGTCCAATGCGCACCACTCAAACCACCAGTCTTTACCTGCCTAACGGCCGCGGCATCAACGAAGGCCCAGTGATCGCCTTTGTAGCGAAAGAGGCGGTAGCTGCTTGCGGTTCCAAGCTGGCGGCGGCGGAGAAGCTCGGGATCACTCGTCCCACTCTGGATAAGCTGTTGCGCAATGAGTTAAGTGTCACCACTCGGACCCTGGCCGGTTTTGAGGCGGTTCTGCCCTGGGCCCGGTTTGGCGTATTCACCAAAGCGGATGCGGATCCCTTGCTGGTTAGGCTAACCAAAGAGGCGGAGCATTCTATCGAGCGGTTCATCGGGATGCACCGTGCAGCGCTCAATATGGGTGTGAATGAGTACGCCCGCACTGTCAATGTGAGCTCCGCCACCATAGTACGTACCGAAGGGCCGGTGGAGTGCTATTACAAGATCGCCCTGGTCTATGACATCTGCCGCGCCGTCCCTGGTTTGCGGTATGGGATCTTGCCGGCTTACTGAAAGTCTATCCTTTGGTCAGTTGGCTGGTTTTTCTGTCTGCTTCTTTGCCACTCGATGGGAGGGGCTGGCACCTTACTGGCACACGTATTTCTTTCAAATTCCTTCATTGAGCGAAATGAGATAGCTCACTTTCTCAACCAGTTAAATTAATGACTGTAAAATCCGTTGACTAGCGGCACACGCCTGTGTGTAAAATGTATTAAACAGTATATTTGAAGCGCAATATGAAAGCTTGTTCACCGGTTTCTGAATTCGGGCCCATTAATGACCTGCCGGGACGCTACGATGTGGCGGATGCCCGGGCGGCTATGCTGCCCATTGATTACTTCTTCCTGTGGTTGGGACAGTCGCTGATCACCCAGCAGTCTCTGCGAGAAGTGCCGTCAGATGCCTGCTGTGACAGTTGCTGCCGTCCGGCCTCAGCCTGGCCGTTCGGGCCGTATGCCTATCTGGGGGACGGCTATTCGAAATCCTCCGTGTATTGCATGTCCTGCTCGTCGTTGATCACCGGTCGTGGCGATCGTAACGGCTGGTTTAACAAGGCCGGCACCCGTAGTTGGGACCTCACCAATATGGACAAGGCCACTCTGGTGGTGTCCGCATCTGGGCATCAGTTGTTCGCCAGCGCCAATGTCGTGGGCAAGCTGGATCTGGTGCAACGACCTGTGCTGGTGAACTACAAAGCGGCCACCTTCAAAGAGCGCATCCGTTGGATTTCTGAGAACTGCGGCGATGAGCCGTACCTGGTGATGACCTTTTCGGTACGCAAGGACATTGCGCTGAACCTCAAAGTGTCGGAAGGGGATGAGTTGTACTGGACTGATGCGGTGGATATGAAGCGTTTCCATTTGCCCTCTGTTAAGCGCTTCTTCGAGCTTAAGTTGGACCAGCCTGACCTGCCTTGGACCGAGATCGAAGCCCAGTTAAAGCGTTTTTACCGTGGCCGGATTGCGCCTGGCGATTTGGAGTTTGGCCGGTGGCTAAGAGAGCTGAGCTGTGAATCATTAACTGCGTGGATGCAGGGGTTGCCGTCCGATCCCTGGTTGCGCCTGGACACAATCCTATTGGTGAGTGAGTAGATGAACTGTTACGAAGGCATTATGACGCTCGATGGCGATCTATCCGCCGGCGGCGAGAAAGAGCATTACCTCGGGAAGTTGCACCGGTTTATGTGCAAAAAACTGGGTAAGGGCCATGTAGGGGATCAGCGCCAGTATCTGTACTACCGATGGCCCGGCCAGGACTACGTGTTTGTCCGCAGCGCAGTCGCGATGCCTGAGATGGGGATCGTCGATGAGGTTTCGGTAGAGATGTCTGAGGGCCAGGAGTTGTTTGTGAAGGTGCCCGTACGCGCCATTCGGCGAAGCGGAGAGCGCCGCAAAGTGCTTGTGGTGCCGGAATCAGAGATGGAAATCCATGGCACAGAATTACTGGAGCGTAACGGCTTTGCGGTTCTGCTATGCGCGACCAGTAAAGATCTCTGTGGTGTCTTAGATCGAGAATCGAGAAAAGAGGCGTTTAATTACTACGAGCTGTCAGCGCGAGTTCGGGTGGTTGACGCTGAGAAGGCGGCACACGCCTATTGCTCGGGGTTAGGCCGGGGTAAGGCCTTCGGCATGGGGCTAATGCTATGTCAGCCAGTGTAATGACCTTCCGTGAGGAGTTGGGCCAGATCTTCGGGCCCGGTGGCTGGTTGGAGACCGAGTACGGCTTTAGCTCGAACGCTCACCAGATGGCCTATGCCAAGGCGGTACTGTCGGCACTGGATTCTGGCGATGCTGAAAAACCCCTGAACATGCTGGAGGCAGAAACCGGAACCGGTAAAACGCTGGCCTACCTGTTCGCTATGGCACTGGTGGCGTCCTCTGGTAAGCGTGGGGTGATCTCCACCTACACCTTGTCGTTGCAGGAGCAGATCCTGTATCAGGAATGGCCGAAGGTTGAGCGTTACCTCAATCAAACGGGTCGCGCTGTCAGCATTGGCCGACTGATCTCCCGATTGAACTACGTCTCACCGGCTCGGGTGGCGGATGCCCTGGAGGACCTGTTTGGCAGTATTGCTGCTGCCGACGCGCCATACCATGAACTGCTGGACTGGGCGGCGTCCTCCGCGGCGGGTGCCGGCACTGGCTTGATCAGCGAATACGTGGATAAGTACGGCAATCTGCCGGACGGGATCAGTAACGACAGCATCTGCGTGCCTCAGCACCGCGAGCCCGATAACGACATGTATGGGCGGGACCGGGCTGACTCTGAATCCCACGACATCTTGCTGATCTCCCATGCAATGCTTCATAGCTCATCCTTCTCGTGGAGCCAGGAGGAACCAGCCAGTCCACTGGCCCGACTCCGTCCGGATCTGATGCTGTTCGATGAGGCCGATCAGTTGGCAACCGTGTGTGAGAGCACGGTAGAGAGTCATATCCGTCCCGCGACCATGCGGGCTAAACTGCGCCGCATTACGAGACAGATGCCACACCTGGGCGTCCAGTCGGATCTGATCCAAAGCCAAATCGAGACGATTGAGACCATTCTCAACGGCCGATATCAGGGCGAGGGTTCCCGTGCGGTGTTGCTGGAGATGAGCCCTGATGAGCAGTTATTCAAGCCATTGGCAGAGCATACCCTGCAGGTCTCTACGCTGCTGAAGCGCATTGGCAAGAGCCGTAAAGCAGACAGGGTCAGTGAAGAGGTGATGGCGCTGAACCAATATGCGTCGATGCTGCGAGATTTCGGTGAGCAGAGCACCATGCGGGCAACTGGGATCTGCTGGTCACCAGTGCGCCATCGACCCTCCCTGTTTACCCATGAACCGTCCCGTGCGGCATCATTAAGCCGCGTGATTCGGTCCTACACGAAGCGGCAGGCGACCCCACCCCGGGTGGTGTTGACCTCAGCGACCTTGTCCGACGTGCTGCGCCCTGTAAAAGGGTCGGCCACTGCCAAGGACTTTCAGTCATTGCTCGCCAGGCTCTGGCTTCGCACCGATGAAGTGGGCCAGGCCGCCCGGTTTTCACCGCTGAAGTTCGGATCGGTAAACGGAATTTTTCTGCCCGACATGAATGCCCCCAGGCCCTTTTTGAAAGAGATGGGCGGTGCACTAAATCCCGAATGGCCAGTGCATTGTGCCGAAACAATTCGGCAGCACCAAGAGCATGGGCCGATGTTGGCGTTGACCACCAGTTACGCCGAGCAGGAAGCCATCATGGCCCAGTTTGAGCCAGACGCGCTCCTGGGGCGTCGGGATGAGCCGTTGTCATTGCAGGTGGCGAAGTTTCGTCGGGACGGTGGTGTGCTTATCTCCCCGGCGCTGTGGGAAGGGTACAACCTTCGTCGCGAGGACGGCACTCAGTTGATTGCCACAATTCTGATCACCCGCTTTCCTTTTTCGCCCAGCTCAGACATCGCCGCTTTGGCGCAAAACCGTATAGCCCGGTTGCAGGGGCGGGCGGTATCGACATCCACAGAGTACGCCATAAACGCGGAACGGGGCGCCAAGAAGATGCGGCAGGGGTTTGGCCGGGGTATTCGTCACCCGCTGGACTGCATCCGGTTGGTGATCTGCGATCCGCGCTTCCCGCAAGCCAAAAGCGGCCGTTCTGTTGGCCCATTCAAGGCGTGGTACCGGGTGATCCCCGCGCGGTTTCTTGGTCAGTGGGAGACCGCACAAATTGGTTCGGCAAGTAGTCAGGAACCTGAGCAGCCAGGAGGAACGCCGCTGTGGCAAACCCTATAGAACACACGCCTTTTCGACTGAGAGTGGGTCTGCGCACCGGTATGGCAGCGCTTAAGCACCCATTGCACCTGGATGGGCTGCTGGAATACCTAGCCTATGGCGACACCGGTTGCAGGGACGCAGCTCGGCAATCTGTGGGCCAAATGTTGAGTCATCGCGATGGGATCTATCAATGTTCGGCGCTGGCCTTTGGTGTGACGGGCGAGCAGGGCCTCGGCCCTGCTGAGACCTATCGCGTTCGGGCGCTGCGCCAGGGTGAATTAACCAGTAAGAAGATCAAGCCGACTGGCCGCCGGGGCAAATACGCAAAGGTGCAGGTCGCTGGTGGGGCGGCAAAGCGGATTTTCGAGCCGGTTCGGCTGGTGGAGGCGCCCTTTGTGGTGTTTGACGCCCTGGGTGATGCGACTCGGGTTGTCGACCTGATCGAGGCCTTCTGTTTGTTCCTGGGGCCAGACCGTGAGTTGGGCCTGGGCGAGGTCGGCGAAGTACGAGTTTTGGCCTTGCCCGAGGGTATTGATCGACCGGGTTGGGTTGATGAGCAGGGCAGGTTGGCAAGAACGCTGCCGCGACCGGTGTATGAGCGGCAATTTGGTGGTGTAGGCCAGATCATGGCTGGAGTCAGTGTGCACCAGGGTCGCTTTGCTGCGCCGTACCACGAACAAACAGGCCGGTGTGAGGTTGTCTCGCCGGACCGCTACCGCAAGATTTTCTTTTAATACGTTAGGAGTGCGTAACGATGGAGACAAAATCGTATCTTTGTCATGTGAAGCTGGAGTGTGTTGGTCCCTTAGCACTCACCCGCAAAATCGAGGGTTGGGGCAAAACGGAGGCCGAGCGGGAGATCCAGCGTCTTCCCAGTTTTGGCGGGGGGGACCGTTACTACCCTGGGCCCACATTGGGAGGGCTTCTTCGTAATAAGGCAGTGGACGCCGTGCAGCGCCAAATGGCAGAAGAGGAGTTCGACAAGTTCGCACAGATCGAGGCTGCAGAGGCGCAAATGCTGCGAGAGGGGGTGGACATTACCGGCAAGGTAGCCAAAGAGAATCTCGATGGTGAATTTGACGCTCTGGAGGAGTTACGCGCTGCCAATCCGGTACTGGGTTTGTTTGGTCGCTGGCGGATGGGCAAGCTCATAAGCTTTGGTAACCTGCATCCTTTGGAGAACGGTGCGCACTTTGTTGAGCAGGGTGGTTTTCGCACTGACCGGTTCAAGCTTGAACCTCAAAAGCACAAGACACTGACTCAGACGGGTGTTGCGGATCTAAAAGAGTTGATGATGCAAGACGGTCTCCAGGCGCTGGACAGCAAGGAGGTCAAAGCTGAGATTAAGAAAGTGCAGTCTGAACTGAAGACCGCATCGGCGGCTGAGAAGCCGGCGATGTTCTCCCGCATTAATGAACTGGAGCAGAAACTAAAGGACATGAAAAAGAAGCAGCGCTTTCCGACAGAGTCGATTGCCCGGCCTTTGCCTGGCTATGAAGCCTTCAAGCCAGGTGCGCTGCTGGAGTCGCGGATAAGGCTGTTCCAGGTTACGGACTTGGAGCTGGGGATCTTCCTGGCGGCGTTGCGTGAGTTCTCAGAAACCGCCCAGTTGGGGCCGCGGTTCGGTGGCGGTTGTGGTGAGGTGAAAATGCAGTTGGCCGTTGAGTCTCGCAGCCAGGGTGTCACTCAATCGCTGGGTGACGTGCATGTCGGGTTGTGGGAGTTTGGTATTGACGGCGAGCGTGCCAAGCCACTGCACGATGCCCTCAGCCTCTTCGATAAGAGCTTTGCTAATTGCGCCAAGGACTCTGACATTGACCTGACCCGATACCTGGCTAAACCCTAATGCTGGGAAGAGGCCAGATATTGGGTTTCCAGACTGTTCTTTAACAAGATATTGGTGTCAGGCCCGCCCAGGCGGGGGTGTTTCTGACAGATAGCGACAAGATGTTTTTGGTCCGGCGTCAGGCCCGCCCAGGCGGGGGTGTTTCCCATATAGCTGTGCAAAGCACTGATTCAAGCCTGTCAGGCCCGCCCAGGCGGGGGTGTTTCTGGTTGCCAAGCACAAAGCAGAAAGCGCTTGACGTCAGGCCCGCTCCGGCGGGGGTGTTTCTAACAGAACATCCTTGACTCTGCATGAGGGAGAGTCAGGCCCGCCCAGGCGGGGGTGTTTCCAGCGCCAAGGCGAGTGCGGAAGCGGCCCTCAGGCCCGCCTAGGCGGGTGTGTTTCCAATCTAGTACTGAGTATCTTCTGTTTCACCATGTCTGGCCCGCCCAGGCGGGGGTGTTTCCAGCTCTTGGTAAACCAGTTGCTCGAATTGCTCGTCAGGCCCGCCCAGGCGGGAGTGTTTCCATTCGGATCTCGGAAGAAAAGCCGGTCGGTTGGTCAGGCCCGCCCAGGCGGGGGTGTTTCCGGTCTGTCGACGTACAAGAGCTCCACCAGGTCATCAGGCCCGCCTAGGCGGGGGTGGTTCAAGGTATTTCGCGACGTCCGCCCATTTGAGCTGGTCTGTCTCGCCTCGGCGGGGGTGTTCCCTACTCAATCATCAAGGAGTCGTGATGAAGATAGTCGGGCCCGCCCAGGCGGGGGTGTTTCCTCCAGATGGAGATCGCTCATGACATGCAATTTGTCAGGCTCGCTTAGGCGGGGGTGTTTCCTTGCCCTAAATCGAACTGAAGTAAGCCAAGGGGTCAGGCCCACCTCGGCGGGGGTGTTTCTACCAGCACCGAATCCATTCAGCTTCTTGATTGGTCAGGCCCGCTTCGGCGGGGGTGTCCCTAGCGCTCTTTTGTCTCGTTTTTGAGACTCAGTGTCGTACCTGCATGGGCGGGGTTGGTCCAGATTAGGACAATGGGCAGTTAGGTCTTAGGCAAAGCCTGCATGAGCGGGGGTGTAAGTCGGCCCGGTAACCGGGCCAGGCTTTACGTGCTAGGTGATTGGGCTACACAGCCTTCGGGCTTGTAGGGAGTGAGCAATGACGGCCTTGTCAGCGGCGAAGTGCGCTTTCATGTGACAGGTAGGGCATAGGGCTACGACGTTGGATAGGTGGTCGGGTCCGCCTTCGCTGAGCGGGATGATGTGGTGGGATTCCAGGTAGATGCAATTGTTCTCCATCCGAAATCCTTTGGTGCCACAGCATTCACAAAAGCCCTGGGCCCTCTCTAGCGCAGCTGTCCTAACCTTGGGGTCCCGGTGGTAACCATCGTTACGTGTCCCGCGGGTGATCCGGGCATCGGATACCTCTGTGGCGTCGAACTGATCGACAAAGCGTTGCGTGCCGCGCTTGATGGTGACATCGCCGGTGGAGTCATCGTAGTGGCTAACGAACCAGGACTCCGGGTCAAGAAGGCGTTTGTGGTTGCCGGAGGGCCCATCGATGATGATCGCTCGGCAGCTAAGGTTTTCTTCAAAGGCGCGCTTGAGGAGGGTGTCTCGCTGGGCTGCCCGGGTGGGCCAGTTGGCTGTCGAGTGGATCCAGTCCGCGCGGTAGTTGTTGCTGTAAAAGATGGTGCCGTCCTTGTGGCGAATGTTCTTGTGCCAGACTGTCATGATAATCAGGCCATCCTGTTCCCAGGCCCATCGGTAGCAGTACCTTGGGTTGGCGGCAGGAACGGTTGGGCGCTCGTAATCATTCCAGTCGCTGACATCGTGGCCGGCTTCGGCAACCAGGCTGTAAGCGGTCTGGTACTTTGTGGGTTTCAGTTGCTGCAGCGGGTCCATGGCAGTACGTCCGTGTCAAAGCGTCATGCGTCATGGTTCCATACAGCGGGCGTTGCTGCCAGTGCTGGTGTCTCAATTCACGGGAAAGTTGGGTTGACCCGGTAGCGAGGCGGTGTGCTGTCTAGCCGGTTTTTCTGTGGGCTGTTTAGCGCCGTGGGCGAACTCCATCCAGCATGCCGGTGGGTGCGATCCTTTGTTCAATTGACCTCCCAAGACGGCCATTTTCATAAGACATGCGCCAATGTCTGATTCGTGCACAAAGCTGGTATCCACAAGCTGTGTAGAAGTTCCCCGGTGGCACGGTTCTGTCAGGGAATACCTCGCGGTATTCGGTGTAAAGCTGAATTAGCTCACTGATAGTTCTGGGCCTGCTTTTTAAAATGCCGTAATGGGCGAGGGCGCGCCTGACCTCTGGGGAGAGGAGGTTTTTCCGGTCGCTATAACGCCAGAACGCGAGGTATACGCCCACTGGCCATCCCTCGTCATCTACCGCTTCGTAGCGGATGAAGGGGGTGCTTGCCTGTTGTAGATAGCGGTGAGTTCGCTCTACGTTTTGGAGTTCACGTTGAGTAAAGGCCTCGAAGTTGAAGCCGTAATCAGAGGCTGCCTGGCGGCCGTTGTGGGATAGCTCATTCCTGTGGTGGAGTTGATTGATCAGCCAGCAAGCCATACCGACAGGCGCGCCTTTGTGGATGACGGTGGGGTTGTCCGGGGGGCCGTATTTAGCGATGTAGTCCTTGATTTCAACGCCATACCTTTCGATATCAATCCCTTCCCTGTTCCACTGCATGTCAATGAGATCAAGAAGCCGGCAACGCTCAGATGACAGAGTTCCCTCACTACGCCGGGAGCGTTGCTTGTCGAGCCAATGCGATAAGTCCTTGTTGTACTTGTGCAAGGCGCCAAGCAGTACCAGGTGGCCATGGATTTGATGGAAGTCACGGGCGACCTGATAGTTCCTTTGCCAGATGTCGTCCTCTACCGACCAGCAGAAGTCGATGTTGTGTAGGGCTTTCAACTGCTTTGGGTCAAGTTCGGTGGCGAGACGGTTCTGTCTGTACAGGAGACGCAATTGAGTGCACCACATGCCGAGTGGGTAACCGCGATACTCCTCGTCGTTATCCGGGCGTTTAGATCCACTCTCTTTCTGGAAGTCGCGAAGTAAGCCCAGCATTCGCCAGAAATCCGCTTTCTGCGCCTGTTTTTTGGTGGCGGCGATGAGGTCTTTCACTGGCTGGATAAGGTTTACGGAGCGTATCTGTACTGGCTCTGGGTCGGCCTGCATGCCCAGTTCTGCACGCAGGCTTTCGTGCTCATCTACGGCTTGCTGGATTTTGCCAAGCGGTACCGACTCGCTGAGGTTGTCCAGGTTGTTAACCAGATCAAGTACCAGGGGGGTGGAGTCGGTAGAGCTGCAGCTGAGGCATCGCCCGAGCTGCTGTAGTGCCTTGCTGGGGCTGGATGTGCAGCGGAGCATGATCACCCCGGAAAGGTCGGGCAGGTGGACGCTCTCAGAGAGCATGTCGACAGAGAGAAGCAGGTGCAGGCCGGTATCGGGCTTGGCGTCGAGGAAAGCCCGTCGCTGCTGTCTGCGGGTGGCTGTATCGAGTCCAGAGTGGATTTCCTGGATTTGGCAAAGGGTGCGCGTGCTGGGCTTGAGTTGCGACGCTTTGTGGTACCACATGTGCAATTGCCCCCGCAACTGCACCAGGTGGTCGATGGTTTCGCAGAACACGATGAATTTGCCGGTGAGATTGGGGATATGATCGGCAAAAACCTGCTCAACACCGGCGCTGCGCTGCCAGTCGAGTTTGGCAGAGTGCAGCCGGCCCTTTAGCGTGCGCAGTTCGCGTGCCGTCTCGCTGGGTAGGTCGGGGACTTCGTCGGGATTGGGCAGCTGTTGTTCCAACTGCTCAAGTTGCTTGGCGGTGTCGTCAAAGTCATAGAGCCCGGCAATGATGGTGGGTGCAGGCAGGATCTTTCGGGCGATGGCCTGGTCCAGGGGCAGTAGGTGTACGGGGTGGATCCTAAGTTCGGCCATCATGTTTCGCATGCCGTCCAGGTGCCGGACTGGATCGGCACAGAGGGAAACCACCTTGGCGCTGGGGTTCAGGTTCAGCAGTTGGCTGAGGCCACTCTCGGTCACGGGAGCGCCGGTGTGGGGCAGCTCATCAAGGATAACGAGTTCGTAGGTGTCAGCGAGAAGCCGGTTAAGCTTGGCCTCTTCACGCAGGCGGCAATAGGTCCAGTGGGTGGTATTGGGGTGTCTGCAGCGGGCCTCCTGCTGCACCCGGCCTTCCGTAGAGGGGCACAAAAACAGCACCGGCCCTGTGAACCGTTCACAAAGAGGTTGGATAATGTGGTTCTTGCCGGTGCCAGTAGCGGCCTCCAGGCCAACCCGCTGGTGGTGCACAAGGCCTAATTTAGTCCGTCCAAGGGCGGTGAGATTGTGGGGCAGAAGGTTAAGGGCAGCCGGTACCTGTGTGCTGGCGGGGTTGTAGCCGGACATCATATCTCTAAGCTGCTTGGGGCCTACCAGGGCAAGCTTGAACGATTCAAAGCGTTCTGCAGCGCCTTTGACAAAGCCCCTGAGGGAGACAAGGCGGAAGTGCTTGCAGTGGTGGGTGGGCGCGGCTTCTCGTTCTAAGATTTCGTACTCGGACGCTATCTGCCTCAGGCCGAGTGGTTTGGCGTGCGCCTTGCACTGGACGATGACAGCCACGCGGTCGGGGTGTTCCCTGTCGTAAAGCAGCAGATCGGCGCCGCCATCCGGACCTGGGCTGGTTAGACGTACCAGGTAGCCAAGTCCGCGGTACAGTTCGGCAATGAACCTTTCAGCCACCAGCCCCTTCAAGTGCGGAGCGGGCTGAGCCTCGAGCCAGTGGAAAGCAAGATCGATGCACTTACTGTCAAGGGTGCAGGCGTGGAGGTGCTGGCGGATCTGATCATCAATCAGCTGAAGGTTGGGTGCATCCATGGTGTCGTTGGTCGGGCGTGAGTAGTTCTAACCATAGACACGATGCGAAAAAGGGTAGAGAAAAGGGGCCGTTGGCCCCTTTGGTGCAGAACGCAGTTTACTCTCGGTACCACTGCTTGCGGCGCTTGCTGTTGTGCTTCCACGACGTCATCGTGTCGAGCACGCTGGGGTAGAAGTCCCAGTTACTGTTGGGCAGGCTCTTGTGGTAGCGCCGGCCGCGGATTGCAGTGCGATAAGCTTGCAGTTCTGGCTGGTGTGCCAGGTTCCAGCGCCGTTCCTGAAGCGTCGAGAACCGCTTGTGGCAGTTGGTCCGCAGGTCCGGGTGGATAAGCCGTGGGCCGAACCAGGTGTCAGATATGGCCTGGCGGGCAAACTGTGCCTTCAGGCGTTTGGCCTGGTAGTTGGGTTGGTGTTGTATCACTCGATGTCTCCTCTAACGGTCGTTAGAAAACATCGAGCTCCTGATAGTGCTGCATGGGGGTAGCCTCGTTGGCGCTGTTGGGCACAGTGTAACAGAGCCGTGCCGGATCAGGTGCCTGCGTAGCGCTCGTCATGAGTTTGGCGTCGCACTTCTTCTAGCCAGGAACGAGCGTCCGCCAGCAAGTCCGCTTCAGTCCCGTAGTCCTTGTTCCAAAATTCGCGCTCGCGCTTAATGTACCGGGTTTCAAACACGGCCAGAAAGCCGGTGAGGTACCTGGCGCCGTCTGGAGACTCGATGACTTTCCGGGTGCGGGTGATGCCGTTGGGCAGGCCACTGGGTTTGGTATCCGGGCTGCGTCCCAGTGCGGGTATGTCATCAAGCAGGGATCGTGGACTGTTGTTGCCAGGCTTCATAGGTGTGGCTCAGTTGCATGCTATGAGTGGGCTTGATACCACGATAGATAGCGATGAGGCAACCGGCTAGGCTGGGTGTGTGTTGAGGTCGGCGAAACCGCCCTGTGTTTGGCATCCGCAGTGGCTATGGCCATGTAGTTGTGGCTGGTCAAGGGGGCTGCTTGGTCGTAGCAGGTTGTGATCAAGCGACCTGAGCGGTTTGCAACTCGGCGATGCGGGTGCGTAATGCGGCCGCGGTGATCTGGCGCCGGCGCAGTTGTCCGGCCAGGGTGGTGGTGCAGATCCCGCAAGCTTGTGCTGCCTGGTCATAGGTCCTAAAACCGTATTTGATGAAGTACCTGGCAAGGCCGTCGGTCCCCTGGTCGATGGCCGCTCGCAGTTCTGGCGGGTAGGTGATGCCGCGTTCGTAGAAGTTGATACCCTGCTTGAGCAACTGAGCGCGCACCGCCTTCCACTCTACGCCAAGGTCCTTTAAGGCTTCGGAGGCGGATTGGATGGCGATGCCGTGGTGATCCGCCAGCTCCTTCAGCGAGGCAATCTTGTTGGTTTGGCAGAAAGTCAGAACAGCCTGATTGGTGTCGAGCCCGGCCTGGGCCAAGATGGAGTTGCGTTTCATGGCGACGGTGTTGCTATTGGTGTTGGTTTTCATAGCGACAGATCTCCTGGCAAACTGTGCACAGGCGCGATTGCTGTCCGCTGACGTCGTAATAGCGGCCAGTGTAACCTGAAGCCTGGCATGGGCACCATTTCGGGTTGTGTTGGGCGTACGCGTTAATTTCACTCTGGTTAGGCGTCGTCCTTGTTATGGTCGGTCAAAATCGCACTCGTCGACCAGTGACCTTCGGCATAAGTGATTGTCCCCTTGGCATGCAGGGCCTCCACCAGGGACTCAGGTACTGAGTGCGACTTGGTACGTTGATAGGGCTTGCGCGGGCTCTCCAGGTGCCAGCCGTTGATGCCGCAGCGCAGCGCCCAGCCTTCAGAGAGCTTGTTGACGATCTCCGTTTCGGTCAGCTCATCGGTTTGCTGGGGCTGCGTCATTGGTCCGAAGTCTGGCGCTTGTACAGGTTGATGCCGAGCACGACCAGGCCGGAGAGGGTGATCGCCAGCAGTTGGTCCGGCACAGCGTGGGTGGCCAGGGTGTCAGACTGGACCGCGACGGCGCCGGCCGCGGCAGTGCCCAGGAACAGCACTGAGAAAAACACGGATTGAAGCATGATTACTTCTCCTCTGTTGTTGCCGGGTCCCCGGCGGGGCCTGTGACTGGGCACAGGATGGCGTTCGTTGCCGGTGCCGATACGGCAACAGCCAGGCACCCGATGGGTGTCTGGCGGTCGGTCGCGGCGTAAACACCGGCACTGGACTTGTTACTCGCCCTTGTGCAATTTCAAAAGGCCGGTCATCAGCCGTTCCGTGCGCATGGCGTTGGCCAGTTGGCCAGGCAGTTTCACCACGTCCGCCAGTTGCCGTTCCAGCTCATCGAGATTGTCCGGGTTGGCTTGGACTGCCTGTTCGGCCTTGGTGATCTGTTTGATCGCCTCTGCTAGCTGGTGCTTCATGGAGGCAAGGGTTTCTGAAATCCCTTCCAGGTGGATGTCGCGTTGGTTCATGCGTACTGGACTCCTGTCCTAGTGATGCCATTAAATATACCTCAGTATATTTTAAATGGCAATCCCTAGGGGTCTCTAGGTGGTAAAATTAAAGAAAAAGAGGTTTGCGGGATGCCGGGGATTACTGCGATTGCGCTGCGGGGCGAGCATGGGAAGAACGGGGGGGTTAACACCAAACTGGGGGCACCGACGTTCGTTGCGCCCGATCTGCTGGCGGGCTATCGCAGTGATAATTGGGACCGGGATGTGCGCCAGAGTGTTGAATGTGCAGTCAGGTACGCCACCAGCCCCAACAATCGTGACGATGTGGTTGAGCGGCCCCGGGTCATGACAGCGATGGTCAATATGGCCAAGGTCTACCCGGAGCGACGCCCGGACCAAAGCGAACAACAGTGGCTGCAGTGCATCAGCGACGGTTTCTATGAGTTGAAAGATCTGGCGAAGGTGCTGGGGGTGGGGCAGACCAAGTGCCTGGCCTTCGAGTGGGAGGACCACATCTACAATACCGACAACGACCTGGCTGGGTGCCCGGACATCGAAACCCTGTTCGCCACGCGCAGCGATGAGGAAGCTCTAGGGGAGCTGTATGTGAGCGCCTATGCCGTATTGGACCATCCCGAGGTGGTGAAAGGTTTGCGCGAGGCTGGCTACGATGGCGCGGTGCACGGAGGCAGCGGCGAAAGTGCCTTGCTGTACGAACTGCGGGTGCTTGGTGATGTTGATCGCCAGGTGCAGGTTGTCGTTGACCAGGGTGTTGTTGAGCGTGGCTGGGAAGAGCAGTCAGAGCGCTTCGCAAGTGCGCTGGGTTATCTAGCGAGAGATCTCGCCAGGATGAAGGAGCGGGTCAATAGTCTCGGGGCAGGCGGGCTGGTGGCGCAGTAGCCTAGCAGCCACCAAACTGGTGCATGGCCAGGCGATGCTTTCGGTCTATGTGGACAAAGGGAAGCGCAAACACCAGTGCGACGACAGGACCCAGCAGGGCAGTGATGGGGGCAAACAGATGTAGGCTCCAGGTCAGGATGAAGCTGGCGGTAAAGCAGAACAGCCGGGCTCTGATAGACATGGCGTCCGTCATCCCGGTGTCTTTCATCCACAGGCGCCAGGCAATCCAGCTGGTGCAGGCGGAGATGGCAAGCAGCGAGATAGCAACCGCCGGTGTCAGGCTGAAGGCGATCACGATATTGACCAGAGCGCCCAGGCCGCAAATCGCGGACAGCGCATCAAACACCAGTACGGCGTCGTCGTAGGAGTCCTGTAGCAGTTGTGCTCTTGGGTGGATCATGACGGGTCTTGGTCCTTGTCCGGTTCGTTGTTCATTGTGCTGATACTCTCGAGTTGCTGCAATGCCTGTTGATGCATGCGTCCCTCAAGTATCAAAGAAGCCTGTGTGTTTGCCATGGCCATAGCCATGATCGGCGCGATGATGGCTAGCAGGTGGGAGAAATGCAGCGCGACAGCGAGTGAAGTTAAGGTGAGCAGGAAGGTGCTAAGACCGGCGTAGCGGCGGGCCGCCTTACTGATCCCGTGTGTTCGAAGGCACAGCGCGTCGCTTGCCAGGGTGGAGAGGCCGCAAAGTAACACGAGGAGCGCTGCTGACTGCCATCCGCTGTCGACAATCACTGGGCAGAGCCAGTGCTCCGCCAGCAATAACGTCGAGATGAGGAAGAGCAGGGCGACGCCCACCGGGCCGGTAACGGCTTTAAGGTGCTGGACGTCGTCTACAGTGCTTTGCACCAGGTCTCGATTCACTTAGCAGTGTCGCCGCTGTGGGCCTTGGCTGTGGCGTTGGCGTTGTCTTCGCTTTGCGAGTGCAGCTGTTGAAGGACCTGCTGGAATCGCCGCTTGTTGTGCAGGTGACCCACCATGAGTTGCCCGGTGAGGTAGGCAAACACCGGGCCACTGAAGCCCATGAGCAATGACACATCGAGCAGGGGGCTGATCACGATTAACGTAAGGGAAAAGGTCCAGGCGCCTTGAATGACACGGGCTTTGATAGAGTTGACCACCCCGCGGAAGTTAATAAAGTCACTGAACAGGGAGCTGGCCAGGGCGATGCCGATGAGTAGGGTGACGCTGGCAACGCTGCTGTCCAAGATTGTGGGCTGTAGCCAGGTCTGCACGAGTGGAAGCACGGTGCAGAAGCACAGCAGGGGGATGGCGTAGGGGGTAATGTAGCTGCCTACCAGCTTCTCATCATCGATGGCGCGGGTGTGTTGCGCGTCTTGCATTAGGTAAAGCCTCGGGTTGTTGTATTTGTCAGGACGGCCGGACAGTTCATCCGATGATCCGCCGTCGGTGTTTGTTGTGGGTAGCTGGTTAAGCCTTGGGAGTCGTGTCGCCATTTGCTAACCGGTGATTGGATTGGGCTTTGACATGCTGTTGCAAGATTTGAGACTGGGCCAAAGCGTAAAGAAGTGCGGTTAAAAGCCCCAGCAGGGTAAGCCTCGGCCAGTGCAACAACGCAAAGCCCGTCGCGGGAAGGCTGAGCATCAGCGCGTACAGCCCCATCTCAACTCGCTCAGCCAGGTTGTCAAGCAGGCCCCGGAAGAATAGAGCGTCATTAAGCAGGGCCGCCGCAAGGCTCAGGCCCAGCAAAAGGGCCAGGGTGGACCAGGGGTCGTTATTCACTGGGGCCTGGTTCCAGCAGTGCATTAGGGCCAGGGCAGCAGAGCCAGTACAGAGTCCCACGGCAAGGTGGTTTGGCCGGGCTTTTGACAATCGGTTTTGCTGGTGGGAGGCCACGTTGGCGGAACGCTCGGTCATCGGTGTCTCACTGGGTCTGGTCAATCGGTTAAGCGCTGGGTGTTGCGCACGTCTGCGCGTTTTCCTTACGCACCTCAGCTTCGAAGTGGGCAATTTGACGCTCCATTTTCTGGTGAACGCGTGCGTTTTTCCGCCCCTCATACAGTGCTGGCAGTGGCGCGGCAATGAACAGTAGGTAGGCGACTGCGTACTCAGAGAAGTACACCCAGCCAGTCAGGATGAGTACGGTTGCAGTTGCGCTCCAGGCTGCAGCTGCTGCGCGCTCACGGCGCGATGCAACCTTGTTGCGGTAAAACGCCAGGTCGTTGGCCGCGGTGGTGGTCAGTGCCGCCAGTGTCATGTAAAGGGCGGCGGTGCCGCTGTCGACTGCCGGGGTAGACCAGCCAAAGGCAAGGCAGAGATTGAGCAGGGTGCACAGAGAGAACACCAGCAGCAGCTGGGTGTTCACCTGGATGTGATGCCGTCGGATCGTCATGGCCCGGGCAAGCTGTTCTGAGGCAGAATTCATTGCGGCTTTCCTGGTTGTGTACTGGGTCTTTTGAATGCCGGCGGCTGGTACTCTGCCCAGCCGGCCAACTGGTAGTCTCCGTTGAGGTCGAGGTGCTCATAGAAGTCGTCGAAGCTGTCGCAGCGTTTGTTCTCGACCCATCCGACAGAGTGCACCGGCTCTTCCATATGATCGAGCAACACCCAGTCTTTGGCTTGCCCATCGGGGTGGTGCTGCAAAGGGCGGTTTTGGTAGTACGCCAGCTCCACCCGGACTTTGTCGGTACGGAGGTTGTGGATAGCCACCCAGAACAACTGTTCGGTACCAAGCGGTACCGGCGGGGTCTCTTCTGGGGCATTCCAGCTCACCTTGGGGGCCATGGCCTCTTCATCCTTGCTACAACGTTTAACCTGGCGAATTCTACCAGCAGAATCAGTCCTATGCATCCACTGTGTCGGGCTGGATTAGGCTCAGGAGCCGGCAGCGGTAGCCTTTGTTCAGCAACTCACACATGGCGGCACCCACCACGTGTCGCTGGGCCTGGCGGTTAAGGGCAGGGATGGTCTGGCTTTGGCACTGACCGCTTTCAATGGCTTTCTGAAGCATAGTGAGCCGGTCAACGATAACCGGGCTGAACAAGGTCGCGATGGTCTTGCTGCGCCACCCGTCGATGGGGAGCATGATGCTGATGGGCTTTTGCAATACGGCCAGGTTTTTTTCGGTCAGGCTGGCCAGTAAGAACTGCGCCAAAGCCACGGTATCCGGGTCGTCCACCTTGATGCTCGCCTTGAAATCCCACTCCATGGGTACACTCCAAAATCAACAATTTCGATATATAAAAGTATATGCCAGTTAACACTTTAAGGCAAGGGGGCGTGGGCGTAAGCCGTTGCTTTTGTTGTGGCTCCGAGACTGGGAAGCCACGGCCTTGCTGAGGCGCAAAGTAAGTGCGGTTCAGTGTGATCCGGCGACTTGCACTGGTGCGCCTGGAGTGGGATCATCAAGCCAGACAGGACCCAATGAGATACGCCGTGGAAACCGACAACGACACCAGCCTGCAGATGGAACAGCACGACCTCACCGCCTTGATGGCAAAGGCGCAATGGGTGGGTTCGCTCAGGCGTTGGCTATTATCACCGGTGTCCTACGTCACCCCCATTTTGCTGATGCCGCTGAGCGCAGTAGCTGGCAGCTGGATCGCGGCCTTGGGGTTTGGCCTGGCCATTTCTTCCGTCATCGGACTGCTGTTCGTTGAGCGGCAGCTGTTTTGGCCCATGCAAAGTGACCTCATCAGCCAGCAGGACCTGCTGCGGCAGCGCCTGCAGCAACTGGGTTCAAGACCTGGCAGCGAAGAGGGTGTCGAGGAAGCAATCGCGCTGTGCCAGCAGATCAAGTCACTGCACCAGGTCGCCAGCGTGCTCAAGCATCAGCCCTGGATGGGTTCCCCGGCCCTGGATCAGGAAATTATCCGGTACCGTAGCTTGCAGGAGCAGTAGTCGGTCAGCAGGTTTCACTTGAGGCAACTGAGGCCTGGCGAGACAGCATGAAGGCCCCTTTTTGTTGCTTGTGACGCGTGTCAATCATCGGCTTGGGGGGTGGGTGCTTGACCTGGAGGGCTTGCTGTGGGGTAATGCTTGCAGGTGCCCAAGGGCCCGGGGACGACCACCTGTCTTGCGCTAAGGTCTCAGAAAAACATACTGTTTGTGCCATCCGCTTTACGATGCTGCAGCAGTGAGCAAGGACTGCACGCAGCGACGCCGAAAGGCCAGGAAGCTGATGATGCCAACTACCGACTGCCCTATCTGCCTAGGGTTTACCCCGGGCACAACCGCTATACAACTGATCAAGACCTCCGCGTCTCTCCAGGTGCCCGCCATGGAATGTGGGGGTGCTCAGTGAAACTCAGCAAATCCCAACTCAACCCGGTTCTGACCCGCTTTCGCTATGCCCTGGCGGCCGTTGGTGTACGCCTTCGCCGAAGCAGCGCAGAGCAATACCTGGCCCGGGCCTTTGGCCAATCGACGTGGCAGGGCTGCGTGTTTCAGGAGGGGCTGCAGTTACCGCCCTTGGTGGTGATGGCATCCCGGATCCATGCGCAGCTTGAACACCGTAATTTGCTCCGCCCTCTGCCTGAAGATCCGGACCGCCAGCAGTGGTTGCTGCAGCATGTCTTGTCAGAAGCGCTCGATGTTCCACTGGTCCGGCTCTCGACGTGGTTCCATACCATACGCAAGGGAACGCAGTACCTGCCTAGGGAACGCAGCTTTGAGCAGTGGCTAGAGGACGCTATCGCCTGGCAGTGGCAGCAGGGCATCGCGATCTTGGCGCCGTCACCCGTGACAGAGGAGTTGTTGACCGGCATGGCCATTGCCGCGATATCGCCGACCCTGGCAGTCTCGTCTTCACTTGGCCAACTGTCAGAGCTGGAGGGGATCCCGGGGATGGCTGCTGAGTACCTGCTGAGCAAAGGCATATCCGCACAGAGGCGGGTCGCTGAGGGCCTAAAGGACCTCGAATTCCATACCTGGGTAACGGAGGGGTGGCTAAAGGAGCACTGCGGGGAGTTCCTGGCCAAGGGTGCTGAGGTCGATGAGGTCGAGTTCTTGGCAAAGATCCGGGTGCGGCGCCTGGCAAAGATGACGCCCAGCGTTTCAGGCGATCCCGATGCGATGGCGGGGATCCGGCGCTGTGGTGTGTGTCATGACTTCATGGTCGGGGCGAAAGGTGGCACTGGCCCGGTGAAGATGATTTGCGCTACCTGCTCGATCCGTAGTGCGTATCGCACCACCTCTGAGCCGGTGAGGGTGATCGAGTTGTCTTGGCCGGGCCTCCCGGAGGGCATGGACCGCAAGGAGCTGAACGCCGTGATAAGCGGGCAGGTGCTTGAGTTCGAAGAAGGGGAGCGCGTGGTAGCCCGGGTGGCGACCAGTTTGCATACCTTGGCCTATCGCCGGTTACTGAATCTGGAGTTCGGGCCAGGGATGGTGAAGGGTCTGGAGATCCGTTTGCTACACCTTCAGGAGGGCAGTGTGAGGATCTCAGATGTGGATCCCGAGGGGGTCAGCGCTTCGGCTACTTGGTGATATCTGCAGGGGCCCATTCCTGTGGTGGGTGATGTAGCAAGGTCAATGGGTCTGCGCTATAGTGCCAGCGTTTGGTCTGCTTTGCTGGTGGGTTTTCAGGTGTTGAAGTGGTGGTGAGTTCACCGGGAGTAGTTGGGCGTCATGCCAAGACAAAGAACGCAGTTACCTGAGGGAGCACGTTACGGCCGCCTGGTGGTGATCCGGGCCGTGCTTGTAATGGACGGCCCATCGCGTACCCTCTTTCGTTACGATTGCGGTGCCTTATACGAAGGCCGTAATTCCAGTGTGGCGAAGGGGGCCACCCGTTCATGTGGTTGTCTCCATAGGGAGACGGCGGCCAACACCTCAAGAACACACAGGTTGGTCGAGATCTTGCCAGGTACCCGGTTTGGGAGATACCAAGTCGTGGGTATTTGCGAGGACTACCCAGCGGGGAAGCCGGAGTATGTCTGCCGGTGTGATTGTGGTGAGGAGAGGGTCGTTATCGGGGCTAATCTACTCGCTGGCAATAGCCAAAGCTGTGGTTGCATCACTAGAGAGCGCATGTCGACGAACAACCCGCGAAGGGCTGTAAGGTCACAGGCAGCCAGCGTTTGCTGATGGCGTCGAGCTCCAGGTTGTGTCGGCTATTGGGTTCTAAAAAGAGGCGGGCCGAAGCTCGCCGTCTCACTCAGTAGCACTCCGCCAACTGTTCGGCGTCGGCAACGACGACATGATCCCCCCACCAATAAACCTCGGCTGGGTTCAGTGCCAACTCCTTAGAGTCGTCGCCCTGATCCCAACCACTCTGGGCTTCGATGAGGCGATCTCCGCGAACCAGCACGACCCCCTCGGCAAGCTCATGGTCATCACCAGTGGCTGCGACTTGATCAATCAGCTGTTGCATGTGCTTTGTATCCATAACGCTAGTCTCCGATAATCGCCCCGAAGTCCCGGGGCACACCCCCACTAGCGTGAGGAAAAGTGAGACTCAGTTATTTCGGCTAAATGCCGATGGTGCCTGCGTCGATGGGACAGGCCCACCCTTGGGGACCGGCAGTTTTAAAATTATCACGGTTAGCTCGTATGTCAACGTATACCAGGATGCACGGTAAATAAGTAACAAAAGGGTCTTGAGCCGCAGGAAAAGCGCTGGTAAGGTAATTTTTGGACTTACGCGTTCCAGTCAGCCCACAGACAAAGCCAAAGGCGGCGTTTTATAGCAATGCACTCGCTATAAGTGAATGAGTATCACAGGTGATCTCGTGTTTGTGGGCCGCGTGATCGAGAACTGGAGATGCTGAATCATGAGCCGATACCCCACCTCTAACGAAGCCCGCATTCTTGCTAAGCAACTTTCTCAGCAGTTAGGAATAAAACATACGCACGCACAAGATGCCATCGCGGTTGCCTATTATCTTGAAGATTGGAGTGCATTAAAGGACCAGTTCGGGAAGCCATGTGCCGGGGCTTATGCAAATGACTCCACCGGGATGTATTCGCTTCAAAGTCCTCGTGCTGAAGTAGATCAGATATTAAAGACCCAATTCCCCGAGCTTAAGTCACACTTAGGCGGACGGGACGTTCTAATCGGTTCGCCGTTACATAAGGTTCTCACGGGTGATTTACGTGGGATTCCGGATGTATGGTTGGCTGCCCTGCTTGAAGGTGAAAGATCGAAGCCCATGGCTAAGCAGAGTTATGCGGAGCTAGTCGAAGAGATACAGTTGATGCCATTGCATTTGTCGGATGTGATGGAGCAAGCAATGCGTCGGAGGGGTAGTTTAGCTAAGCAGGATCGTGATGGAGATCGTTACTTTGTAAACCCCACTCTCTATTTCCCACAATTCAATATCAGTTTTTATGCCTACCACCGATTCAAAGGATCGCACGTTGAGGTCTTCGTGCGGGAGTTAGATATAGTCAGTGCCGTTGGGGGGGACGGTGAAGCGGTAGGGCCTGGGCAGCCAACGCCGTCTGTCACTCGTCGTAAGTGGTTTCAGCCGTTGATTATTGGTTTTTTGAATTACTACGTGCAGCAACTGGTATTAGCTGGGTACCGGCCCAGGTTGGTGGTGTCTCGGATTTGCATGGTAGATGTCCATAAAGTCGCAGGTGCTTACGTAAAAGACCTCAATCCAGCTGAAACTGCTATACAGCAGATTTTACACTTCCTAATGTGGCGAGGTGCTGTCATCAAGCCGCATGTCAATTCGTCAGGAGTAGAAAGTGATCTGGCATTGCACATTGACGATGTGAGTTCGTTTAACTGGTTCCCTGAGGAGGGCCGAGTATGAACAGGTCACTGCGAAAGGCACTCGAGGACTATTTGGCGATGCCTGAGGCGGAGAAAGTAACTTTGGGGTTTAGGGCTGCCTGTTCTGAAGACTATAGAATTTGGAAAGATAAATACGGGAAAAATTGCCCGGCCCGGCATCATGCATATAACTATCTCCTGTTTCGCTTAAGGTTGAGCATGGAGTGCAGGACGATTAATGGCAAACGCAAGGTTGGCGTGCGTTTAAATGATCTCCCAACGGGGAGGGAGACGGTTTTTGTTCCAACTGGGGCGTTCGCGCTTGCCGAGAGTGGATGTTATCAGCCCCTAGGGGTACGGAAGGAGATGAAGTCGAGCTACAAGAAGCATGTTCTTAAAAAGGCGCGAAAGGAAATGGATTCCTCTTGGAAGCAAATTTACCCTCACCTACTGGTCGAATCGGTCAAAGGAGGGACTTCTTTTTCCGATGCTATGATTGTTGATTTAAAATTGAATGTTTCAGAGCAGCATGTGTACTTTCTTTACGATTCTTCAGTAAATGCAATAAAGATAGGCATTTCTTCCGATGTTCAACGCCGACGCATCCAGATAGAAAATCAGCTTGGTATTGAAAATATGAAGGTGGTCGGCTGGGTCCCTTATGCAGGTCAAAAATTGGAAGCTCGTCTGCATAAGTTGTTCAATCATCTGCGTACTTGTCCTGAACGTGGCAAGGAATGGTTTCGGGCAACGGGTGAACTAAAGGGGTTTGTAGAGGGTTTGAATCAGACCGCCATGAAGGCCGAGTTTATCGAGGAGGCAGAATCGAAGGCCTCTAGATGCGGTGGCCCTGTTGTTGAGGCGGCCTAAGAGATTGAGATTAGCTTTAGACTCGGCAAGTACCCGCTGCCCGGTCGAGCGAGCTTTGAGCGCTGGGTCTCGTGTGTAGTTAGCAAGCCGTAAGCCCAGATTGTTGCCCTGCTGGGTCCCCAGCAGGGCACTTATTTTGGGTTCTACCGAGCACGTCGTGGACGCCGCGGCCCCATGTGGGTGGTGATCTCGTCATAGAAACCGAGCCGGATGGCCGCCGCTGAAGCCCCGCGGGCGCCTTCTTGGAAATCTCCGTGGCGAGTGAATTTCAACGCCTCTGCTTGGCAGAGGGCTTTGTCGTTCCAGTAGCCGAGAGGTTTATGCCTGGAAGTCATATGAGAGCAGATTTCGTGGTTCCAGCCCTGCTGCTTCGCCTTGCTGTAGGCGCTGGGGCATCCCTTCATGAACAAACTGCGGGTGGCGTACTTGAGGGCCTCCTGGTGGCATCTTTCCTTGGTCCAGTAGCCAGCTCGCTTGATCTTGGAATACATGTGCTGGGTGAGCTCTTTGAGTATCCCCATACGAGAAGCTGCGTTGTATGCGTTCAGGGCACCCTCTTTAAAAGCCTGGATGGAGTCGTAGGCCTTGGCAGTTCTGCGGATGGTCTCCTCGTCCCAGCGACGAATGGAAGCCCCCAGACCCCCGCCAGCCTGGCGGTTCAATAAGCGCCATCCGGCCCGTCTGAAATGGTTGATGGTGGCTTGTTCAATTGTCGCTGCCAACTCGTGGTCCAGGTACAAGCTAAGTGGGGTTATGGTCGGCTGTTCGCCCGAGCTCTTAATGTGGGACAGTACCGCGGAGTCCTTGTTACTCCGATCTCCGGTGCCTAAGTGGGCCTCACTGCGTTCCTGCAGGTTGTAGGTGAGGCCGATGTAGGCGACCTTGTTGGGGAAGGCGGCGATGTAGACCATGCGCTTGGTGAGGCTGCCGCGGCGGCGCATATGCGAGCAGATGTCGTCCAGCCAGCCATGCAGTCGTGCCGCCTTGTAGGCACTGGAAGACCCTACCTGAAAGGGTTTGCGCGCCTGGAACTGCAGGGCCTCAGCCCAGCAGCGCTCCTTGGTCCAGTAGTTGGCAGGGTGAATAGTGTTAGGGTAGTTCTGGGTCATCTCTTCAAGCCAACCGTTGCGCTTGGCAGCTTGGTGGGCGCTGGGACTGCCTTTTTGGAATTCGGTACGGGTTTGAAATCTGTCAGCCTCGCGCTGGCAGCGAGCTTTGTCGTTCCAGTAACCTTTAGGCTTATAGCCTTGGTAGTGCGCGGTGATCTCATCAAGCCAACCGTTTCGTTTTGCAGAGACGTATGCCCCTGGTGAGGATTTAAAAAAGGCATGCCGGTTTAAGTATTTATACGCCTCCTGCTGGCATCGGGCCTTGTCGTTCCAGTAGCCATTGGGTTTGTAGCGGCGCTTTGGTTTCGAGGTCTCTGAATGGCGCTGTGTCTTGAGTTTGTGCTGAGAGTTTTGCATGGCTTGCTCCTATCGCAACAGCGTTACTGCCCAGTCGATGTGACTGAACTGCGTAGGTGAAGTGCAAGCCGGCTTACGAGGTAACTGTAGGTGCAAAATGCACATGCGCAATCCGGATTTAGCCGGTTAAACTGGGGTTACTGGAGTAAGTGGCGACCCATTAATAATGAAAGCTAGGCAGGCCTTCGTAATAAGGCCGATTGCGATCCTGGGGAATTGGCAATTCAAACAAAAATAATTTTTGGGCCTGGCTGCGGTGGGTGCGGTATCGGTCAGTGAGGTGCGATTTATGTCATGTGGTAATGGGAAAGATAGGAAGGCTCTGTCAGGTTTGATGGAGCGGTTGGTGATGATCCCAGGCGACCGTCGGTTTGTGGTCGAGGGGTTTTGTCAGGTGTGTCAGTCGGCCCAGGGCAAGGATTTGGTGTCGCATGGGCCAGGGCGCTGCAGCTTTCTCTATGAGTGCGGGTGTCGGTCCGCCAGCAGGGCGGGGCAACCCACGATCTGGACTGCAAGCGACGGTCGAGAACTCGAGGTTCTGGATGACGGGACCCGGCGATGGGTTGAGTAGGCTCAGGGCGTGTGGAATGGCGTAGGCGCCCGTACGTGAGGTAGCGGGCGCCGGTATCGGCTCAGCCTTGAGGCCTGGGCTCGGCGCGCTGGCGCTGCAGCTCTTCCCATCCGTCCCAGCCGCAGCTGATCGCCATAATGACCATGATCCCGGCCACCCACAGGCTCAAGCCGGACTGCAGGTGAACCAGCAGACTCAGAGTGACGGCGACAGGGCCGAAGATGCCCATGAAGATCTTGAAGTTGAAGGTGTGCATTGGGTTCATCGCGTTTAGAAACAACGCATTATCCTATCATTTGGTGGGGTGGTGGTGCGAACGGCATTACTCGAAAAGGGCTATGGCGCTGGTGTATTGAGACGGGGATCACGGCGTGTGGGTGCCACCCAGGTGAGGCGGGCTCATGCGTTGCCGGGTATGACACGCTGTGCTAGCTTCTGCATCGTCAGCGCCCGCCTCCAGGTTCTATAGTGCTTTGGCTGAGCTTGGGGGAGGGGCCGGGCGCTGGCACACTTAAAGAATTGCGGCAAAAAGAAAAACGAGTGTATCGATTCGATACACTCGATCATGCATTGCTTAGATTAGCAGGCCAATGACCACGCCGGACACGACCGCAATGGCGCTGGCCAGGTAGCCGGCATTGTCGATGAGAAACTCACGGCATTCGGGTGATAATTGCATAAGCCGGTTCTCCCCTGTCTGGTATAGGTGATGATGGCGCAGCCAGGCAAAGGCTGCAACCACCGGTGCTAAGTCTCTGCCTGCGGCGTGTGAGCATGGCCAGGTGCAAAGCACTGGGAATTGGCCTTGTCGATCTTCCAGCCAGCGGCTCGTGCCTGTCTGGCACACTCTGGATAGGTCTCCCCCACAAACTCCCCATCTTCCGGCTGAGCCCGCTCAGCGCAGGCCACGCAGTCGCAGTAGAGCAGCAACCGGTACCCGCCAATGATCATTGCAGCAGGTCCGGCTCGGCCCAGCCGTCTTTACTATCCAGCAACGCTTGAGCGAACTGCTCGGCGCAGCGCACCCAGTCGGTGACGTTAAACTCATCGATGACCATCTTGGGGTCGATCTGGACCATCTCAGGCCAGGACATCGCATGGGCTGCAACCGATTGCGGCAGTACCTGGTACCCGATGTCAAACCGGTCCCGTTCGGCCTCGGAGGCGCAGTCGCAGACAGCGGCAATGGCCACGACGTGACCCTCGTGCAGCTGGAATACAGCTTCGGCCTCGGAGCCCTGCAGGTAGATCACAACCGTCGGCACATCAGGGCGAGCCTGAGCGAAGTTATCAAGCAGGTCCTCGGAGCGTGCTCCATTGGCCGGTACCTCAGGTCCGGGTACCTCCAGTGCAGCGGCCTGGGCCGCTACAGGCCGCCAGTAGTGGTAGGTCGGGCGGAGCTTCTCAACAATCGATTTCATGGTCCCAATCCTTTGGGTTGGGTCGGGTACTGATGACAGCACCGCGACGGGTTTAGGGTCGTCCGCCCCGGGGCGGCGCTACTGCCAAGCTAAGACGACCTCGGTCGCATCCGCCGTCAACGGCATCAGGCAGGTGGCCTTACGCCAGTCGCCAGCCACATTGGCCTCACCGAAGGTGACAATCACGCCGCTGGGCAATTGGTAGTAGTCAGGCTTCGCTTCGAGGAGCGACTTAAACAGTGTTTCGGAGATCGGAATATACGGTCGCTTCAGCATCCATGTTGTCGGCTCCGGCCCTAACAGTGGGGTAGCGCGTTTAACGTTAACGTCAGCCTGAGCAAACCACAACTCGGCGGCCTCGATGTCGGTCAGCGGTGTCTCACGCTGTTTCAGTTCGACGTCAAAGTAGGGGTCGATCCAAGCTGAGGGCAGGATTTTCTTAATCATTCGCTTATACATCTCAGTGGCCTCCTGCCATCAATCACTCAACAGGTAACAATATACTTAAGTATATTGCTGGATGCAAGGTATTTGTCCGATGGCGGTTCAGTGCCGGCACAGGTTCCCTGCTAGTGACCCATAGGCCTGCATGGCAGCGCGTGCCAGGCGGTACTTTTTGCGGTCCCGGCTGACATTGGACGGGTCCAGACCTAGGGCTCTGCCGATCTGCGCGGGGGTGTGGCCGGCTTCAATCATCTCGTACATGGGCCGAAGACCGAGCTTGGGTGTCACCTTGAAGAACGCCAATACGGCATCGGTGTACGCAGAGGTGCCCTTAGGGGCCACCAGGGCGCGCTGATGGGCCTGGTGCATCCGGGTCAGCCGGTCAATGCCCTGCTGAACGTCACGCTTAAAGGTGGCGTCATCCCCTGGTGCAGGGAAGGGGGTGCCGTTCACCAGCACCGAGCACAGGCGACGGCGGATGGCCTCCTTGCGTTGGTGGTTACTGTTGGCCAGCAGGGCTTTGAACTGTTGTGCGCTCAGGCGCAGTTCCTGGGGTGCGTGACAGTGCATTACGCGGCCTCCTGCTTGGTGATGGCGCCCATGGCCATGGCCAGGCGTGAGGCCTTAAGCTCGGCGCTTTGGCTGCGGGCGCGGTACAGCGCGCTGAACACCTCCAGTTGTCGGGGCTTGGCGCTCAGGTGCACCTGCTTCATCTGCTCCTTGGCCAGGTGGGCCCGGTCCGCCAGCTTCTGCGGGGTGTTCTCGCTGTCCTGTTTGCCGAACACGGCGCACTGCTGCGGCATGCCGTGGGCAAAGGCCAACATGGTGATCAGGTAGCTGGTGGTCGAGTAGTGGTTGGTGCCCGGCAGTTGCTCGCAAATCCAGTCCGCCAGGGCATCGGTTGCACCGGTGTCGCCTGTAATCTCGTAACAGTACTCCCCGAACTCAAAGCCATCCTGTGACTGGTGATCGCTCACCAGGGCGCTGAGCTGTGTACCGGTCTGATCAAGATGCTTGGCGATCTCCAGGGAGGCTTGGCAGTAGGCCCGGCGCACTGCAGCCAAGGCCTTGCGATCGGTCACGATGGCCTTCTGCTCAGCTTGGGTGGCCAGTAGAGCCAGGGCCGCCTTCTCGGAGGTCAGGGCCGGTCCATGCTCAAGCAGCCAGTAGCGGGTGATGTCGAGCTTGGTGCGGGACTGCTCGCCGCGGTGCTGCAGCAAGCTGGCTGCCAGGTGTTGCTTGGCAACGCGCTGGTACTGGCCGGCGAACTCATCCAGGCGTTGGATGACCCGGGCGGCTGCGTCCTGGGTGTTGGTCAGGCCAAGGGCGTGCACCCGTCGACGCTGAAGGTTGCGCAGGTGGCGGATGGCCAGCAGGTGGTTGGCTTTCTGGCTGCGATGCTGGGCCATGGTGACGACGCTGGGGTGGTGCGCAATCAGCTTAGACGGCATCTGGCCCAGGTTAAACAGGCCGGCCTTGTGGAAGCACTCAGTGCGCGACAGGGCCTTGGTCATGTAGTCAGCGAACTGGACGCTGGTGCTCACGCCGGAGTTGCTGGTGATGAAGTAGGCCGGAGCAGTACCATGGTAGGCCCGCAGCGGCAGGCGCTTGGCAATGCGCTGCTGCATGGCGGCATCGTGCTGGGCCAGCATCAGCCCCCATGCGCCCTCTTTGAGCCAGGCGTGGAAGCGCTCAGAGTCGATGTTGAAGCCGGCCTGCATGTTGTCCAGGTCCACAGTGCCCTGATCGTGCAGGTCGATCTGGGTACGTACAGACAGGGTGAAGTCGGGCATCCAGTAGCCGACGGTAGCAACCTGGCGACGGTGGCTGACGCAGTCAGTGCTGGCCTTGTAAGTTTTGAGAGAAGCTCGGCCCGGGTCCATGGCGCCAGTCTGTTTGTTGACCTGGCGCTTGCGACGGGAGAAGCCCTTGGCAGGTTCCGCCTTGCGATCGCCAGAGTAGTCGACAACTTCGGACTCGAACAGGCGCTGCTGGGCAAACTCGTGGGTGGCGCTGACCTCAACCGGGCCGGCTTGGTTGGCGATGATGTCGGCGTGGATCTCTTCTACCGAAGCTTTGAAGCCGTGCTGGCTCTCAAAGGCAGTGGCCAGGTCGCGACGGCCCAGGCTCAGCAACTGAGAGCGCAGTGCCGGGTCCCGGCTCAGGTTGATCTGCCGGTCGCTGTGGCCGTCCTTCGCGGAGATCGCCTCTTCACCCGTCTTGGGGTCGAAAGCGTAGGTCAACTGGAAGCGGCGGGTGTGGGTCGGCAAGGTGTTGGGGCGCTGTACAGGCCGGCCAAACGGGTCCATTACCAGATCACGACCGGTGGGGAGGTTCTCCAGCGGGATGGGCAGGTAGTCCTGCAGGTGCTCAGCGGACAGGGCGTCGCCATGTTCTGCCTTAAGTTGAGCGAAGCTCTTCTTAACCGGCTTGAACAGCTGGACGGCAATGGCTTCCGGTACCTCTCGGTTGAGCTCAGTGTCACTGTCCCACTTGCCACGGCCCTGTGCCGCCAGCTTGGCGTTAAGCTCGCTGTTGGTCAGCGGGAAGGGCAGGCGCTTACCCTTGCGCACGTCATCGAGGATCTTGACCGGGCGGTAGGGGAGGGCGGCGACCCCATGCAGTGCCCACATCAGGCTCAGCAGCACGGCATGTTGTTCGGTGAACAGGTTGAACATCGGGGCTGCACGCAAGCGCTCGATATACATCTTGCGGTACTCGCGACGGACCTTCGGGATCATGGTGGTATCGGCCATGATGTCTTGCACGCCAGGGTGCTCATCAACGCGGCCTTGCTCGTACAACTCGACGAAGTCGCGATGCAGTTGTTGGGAGTCCACGGTGATCTGGGCGGCATACTGGACCATATGCTCGAGCACGCGGGCCTTGAGCACGTTGGGCTGCAACAGCACGTTGCAGTTAGCCACGGGGTCATACGCCCGGGCATGGTAGGCGCGCTGGTTGATGTCGGTGCCGACACGGACCATGTAGTCACGGAAGCGCAGGGTGCTGTCGCCAAATACGGCCCAGCGGGGGTAGGCAAGCAGCTCTTTGGCGGAGTGGTCGTTGCTGACCATGCCGCAAGTAACGCAACCGTAACGGGCCACGCCACCACAGCCCTTGGACTGCTCCTGCTTGCCATCTTCGTTGCTGACCATCTCGCAGACGTCGTTGGAGCCTTCGCCGTAGATCTGCAGCAGCACGCCGTAGTGGGGCATGAACGCCTCGATGCGCTGGTTGGGCAGGGTGCGGGACATGGACTTGTCGCCACAGTGGGCCAGGTAGTTGAGCACCTCTTGCACGGTCCAGTCGCCGATGGGGGCGAACTTGAACACCTGACCCGGCTTGTTGCTGGCCTTGCGGACTCGGTCAATCAGGGCGGCGGCCTTAACGCCACGAACGCCCTGCTTGTTCATGTTGTGGCTGCGGCGGCTGGACTCCTCGCTGCGGCTGCCGGAAATAGAGACCCAGGTGCGGTCCTGGTACTTCTTCGGCAGGGACTGCTTGATCTGCTTCAGTGCGGCAATGGATTGGTTCACCTTCCAAATCAGTGAGCAGTCAGCGTGGCGTCCGGACATGGCGGTGGCCGGCAGTTTCTGGGCCCCGGCGAACAGGATCATCAGCTGCTGGTGCAGCGGCGGGGTGACGATGCGCATCTGGAGATTGATGTCGTGGTTTTCGCAGTAGTCTTGCAGGTGCCGGGCGGCAAAGGGCACGTAGCACTGCAGGTTCTCCGGCTCCAGCAGGGTGTCCACGGTAACCACCACCAGCGGGTGGTCCGCTTCGATGAGGTCGGTATCAATGGCCCGACGCATGGCATCCAGGGCGGCGTTGGTGACGGTCTTGCTGTCCTTGCCGTAGGACAGGCCGATCTGCAGGCAGTAACCTTCCGCCAGCAGCGCCAGGTACTCGGCGACCAGCGCCTCGTGGCTGGTAAAGGCCGCTTCGGCCTGTTGGTTGACGTTACCGCTGATATCGATGGCAAGCATGCCTGCTCCTGTGCCGTTCCGGCGTTTTCCTTAACTGACAACCAGGTTATCGGGTCAGCTAAACGTTGTCAATATACAAAACTATATATGTAGTGGGCGGGCAACTGTGAGGCCTCTGGGTCAAATAAAGGTTGCAATCTGGCCGAGATTTAATATACTTATGTATAACAAGTGACGACAAGGAGTCCGAAATGGACATGTTGAACGAAGCCGTAATTGAGCAAGGTGCTGTTGACCAGGGCTCGGTCACCGATGAGCTGCACATCCCCCAGCGCACTATTGTCGGTCAGGAGACTCTGACCTTCACCCTGGTGGCCGGTACCGAAGGGATCGGCACCACCTACAGCTGTAAGCCGACCTATCAGGTCCTAGCGGACAACTTCGAGATCGAAGACGAAGCCCTGCCGGAATTTGAGCGTCTGCAGCGCGACGCTGACCGTCCTCGGGTTAAGAAGATCTTGGCCTATCTGCGTGACCGAGATAACACCGTGTTCCCCTCTGCCTGTCTGGTGCTGTCGGCCCAGGACTTTGAGCTAAAGCGCGTCGACGTCGTTGTCGATGGCGAGGTGGTGGACCATGTCTGGCGGGGTACTCTGCCGGCGTGGGCCGACCGTTTGTTCATTGACGGTCAAGGCCGCCTGGTGAGCATCAAAGAGGTATTGCAGATCCGTCCTGAGTTGGCTTCTCATGCCTTGGATGTGAAGATCGTGCTGGTGCCCACCAAGACCATCCGGGAGTCTGAGGCCTTTGTACGCCAGATCTTTGCTGACTTCCACCTGGGGCTGCGCAAGCCCAACAAGAGCCAGAGCCTGTTCTTTGACTCCGAAACCGCCGTCTCCCGCTTCGTGAATAACGAACTGCCCCAGGCCGTCGACGCGCTCGATGGTGCCATGGTTCAGGGTCTGTCTCGCACTGGCCGCCTGGCCAAGGGGCAGCTGTTCAACCTGGCAACCGTGCATGACATGGTCCGTATCCTGCTCGGTGGCGTGAACGAGACCAAAGCCAACGAGATGTTGGATAACCCGGTCATTGGACAGCACCTCAAGCAGTTCATGATCAATTTCTTTGCTTCGTTGTACAAGCATCTGCCGCTGAAGGACCTGCAGGATCACCCGGGCAAACCCAAGGAGATGCGCGCAGCCGCCAACAACAACGTGCTGACCTGCGTGATTGGCTTCAAGGCACTGGCCTACCTGGGCTGCTCCATGTCAGAGGAGTTCATGTACAGCGATGCCGAGGAGCCGGAGCAGATGAAGGCACATTTGGATGATCTGTTGGGTCGCCTGGCCAAGCTCAAGGAAATGCCGCTGACGGAGCGTGGCGATAAGACCTGGACCACCGCCAAGATTTACCAGAACGACGACGGCAAGATCACGATCGTGAAGGGCTCTGAAAAGCGCCTGGCGTTCCAGTTCTGCCGGAAGGTTGGGGTGATGCCCTGCGAAGCGTTGGGTATGGGTTAAGGGGGCGTGATGGCTGATCAGGCTTATCTGTTAGATCTGGAACTGGAGCCCTGCCCGGGGGCTCTGGCTCAGGTCCGAACCGCCGTATTACAGCAGCAGAAGGCGGGGGTGCCGGTGCTGTCGGTGCGCACCATCCAGATGGATCTGGCGAAGAAGACGGCGGCGTTCCTGGGTCAGGCTGAGCTTGGAGTAGTGGTGGAGGCCACCCAGCGGGCCCGAGAGGCTACCGTAGACGATCGCGCCCGCTGGGCCGAACACTACGATGCTGATGAGTGTAACGATTACGACCAGGTGCTGGAGTTTGAGATTGAGATCGGCGCCATCGAGGCTGGGGGCGAAGCTGCCGTTGCGGCCTGAGCCAGCTTGAGTTGAAAGGAATAAGGTCCAGGTTGGTCGAGTGATTGGCTGGTGGGCCGTGGGTGAGTAAAGGAGAGCACTATGGACAATGTTGAGAAGTTGGCGACGCTGATCAACAGCAAAACCCAGTTGGACGGTGCGATTGGGGATCAGGCCGCCAAGACACTGGCCTCTGTGGTGGCCAGCAACGACATCGGTCTGCTCAATCAGTTGATCGGTACTGTCGCCGGCGAGGGGCTGACTCTGGAAGGGGTGCTGGTTGAGTTGCGTAATCAGTGGAAACAGCAGGAGGGTGCCGGCAATGGGGATGTTTAGTTTCGATGTCCATGAGGTACTGCCTGACGGTTCGAGTCGCCGTCGGGCCATGCCGATTGAATGCTATGCTCCAGCGGAGACGGTTTACTTAATCCGTCCGGATGGTGGGGAGCCATTAGTTGAGCATGCCTACAAAGGCTATGGGCGCTTCGCTGGGACTAATCTGCATGTGGTGCTGGCCAAGCAAAATCTTGCCCCTGAGATTGCCGATAAGCTTGATGAGGAAATGATGCGTAAAGCAGGCATTTTGATGGCGAGTGGGGTGCCGGTACTGATTGCGAAGGATGGAACCCGCTACTGCAGTGATGATTATTCGATGGCGTGCGCTTCCTTGGGTTTTGTCGTGCAAGCTAACGTGTACCCGAAAGCGTCAGAATTCGAAGTGGCTGGGGAAACTGCTACGGCTATCGAGCATGGGCGGGCGCGTCGACTGAGTAGAGTGGAAGAGCCACTGCGGGTGCGATATCCGCTGAAGCTCTCCTTCAGCAGGGACGTGTCCTACTCGGAGATCCCGGCCTCAAAGGTGCTGCCAGCGGGTTGATGTAGGGATACATCTGGGCGCCAGCAGGGCGGCCTTGCTCAATCAAGGGACTGAAGAACTAGCGTGTCAGGGCGTCGCAGGTCTCGCCACGCTGGGCAGCATCGAAGCAGGGCTGGAAGAACAGGCGAAAGTCTTCAAGCTGTCTCATCCGTTCGTAGGCGGTTTTTCTGGAGGTGAAAACCTGGTTGGGTTGGCCTGCAATCCGATAGGTGACGGCGTAGTTGTCCACGTAGGTTGCGGTCAGATACGAAGCGGCCATCCACTCCTCCGCAGACGCGTAATCCGAGGGGGAGCCGTAGATCTTCTCCAGTGATTCGGCGGTTGAGGTGCAGCCAGAGAGCAGCGCAGTGGCGAGCAGAAGAGCGTAAAGCCTGTACATTGTGATCCCCTCACTTAAATTGGTCCAGCCAATGGCTGTATACCGATGACTCATCCTTGTCACTAGTGACAACATATCAGCTAGATGTGAGCACGTCTAAGGGATGGGCCTGCCCCAGTTGAGAGGGGGGAGCATCAAGCTCCCCAATACGTTGTTATGCTCTACTTGAGCCGTGTGACCGGTTCACCACTGGCCATCAGCCGATTGGCCGCTAGAGTATCGTTGATGATTGAGTAGAATACGCCGTTTCGCCGCTTTGCTAACAGGATTTCGCGAAGTGCTTTGCTGGTACGCAGTCCCCACTCCGTGTGGTAGTTAGCCGACCTCTCATAGGCATCTTGAAAGGCGCTTTCATCTTCCACGCTCAGTGGACCACGCTGTCTCATGTCGCGCTCCAGGCGTTTCACGGCGAGAAAGGCGCAACTCTCTGCAACTAATTCTTCAATCGCGTAGCGCAGTTTCTTGCCTTTCTTCTCGTGCTTGCCCGACCTCTGGGTCACGTCTTGGGTCGAGTGGGCCAGTTCATGGGACCAGACCGCGTAGTAGCTGATTGCGCACTCGAACTGCTCTGGCCGGGGTAGATGGACAACCCTGCTGCCCTGGGTGTAAAGCGCCCGGGAACGGTGATCTGCGATGGTGATGTTGTGGGCCTGACGTTCGCACTCAATCTTGTCGGTCACCACCTGGGCCAGGGAAGTACCGAGGCACCACCGGGGTTTGGGGTGGTTGCGATGTTTGATCTGTTCAAGGGTGGCTTTCTGGCTGGGGGACATCGCGGCAACGAAATCCTCAGCAAGCCAGACTGGGAAGCGGAAGAACTGGGTATCGCTGCTGCTCGCATCGGCCTGGGCCGGTGAGGCCAGCGAAGTGATCGGCTGGATGTCCGCCAGCTTTGGGCGGAGTCGAGTCCACTCGTCGACCTGGGCTTGGCGGGCGATAGCGGCACAGGCGCAAGCGTCTTCGCCGGCCCGGGTGCGCTGAGCTTCGATGAAGTTGATGGCCGCGCCTGCCAGCAGCTGGTTTCGCTCTCCCTGGTAAAACACCGGCCTGCCGCCTTTGAACTTCTCAGCCAAAACGGGCTGGATGAGCCAGGGCTGTTGCCACTGCCGTCGTTGTTCGGGGCACCCGTTGATGATGGTCGACCAGAGAGAAAACACGTCGGCATAGGCCAGGGCTAAGCCAGCATGCACTGGATAAAGTACGTTGACCGCTATGTCGGCAAAGCTGTTGAGGTTGTGCTCATCGCAGGCCAGCAGGGTCGATAACGCTTCGATAAATCGCGGTTCCTGGTTCTTGCGGCTTGCTTGCTTCAGGCGCCGCTGCAGGTCCTCTTTTGCCTTTCTCAGGCGCTGCTCTTCAGTGCCTTCGGTAAGGTGCAGGTTAACCAACAGTTCAATCAGGGTGGCGGAATTGATGGTCTTTGGTTGTATCCAGGTGAATTCGGTCTGGATACTAGCTACGAATGGGAATCATTAAGATGCTAGGTTGGTAAAAGTGCCACAGCGATCACGATTAACCTAGACCTCCTTAATCGCATGAGTGAAGAATGAGCTGTGCGGGCTGAAGAGACCTGGGTTAGCACCCGCAGTTTGGGTGCGTGGTAAAGAGCGGGTATGGGTTGCACCGCCTATTGGCAGCTGCCGATTATGGAGCCAAAGACGGTGTTGTTTTCAGCCTCGCAGGAGGCGTTTTCCTGGCGGCCTTTGCGAAAGCGCAGATCTCCTTGGATGACATTGTCACTGACTCTACTGTGTGTGTTGTTGACCACAGCAATCGCACCAAGAGGGTTGAGCTGGGTGCATTCCTTCACTTGTGCGTAATCAGACGCGGCTACTCTGAGGCGGTTGCCAAACTGGGTTCTTCTAATGCGGGCATTGTCAGCGCCGTTGAATATGCCCCGAGTGCCAACAGTCGAGTCGCGTATGGAGTAGTTGGGCATAACGTCAGGCTCAGATGTGATTTTGACGCCTCGTGTAACGGTAGCCGTATCCAGATCGAAACCGTTCGTGTGTTCGTGGGGGACAAAGTGCGCCCGGACATTACCATCGACGGTGGAGTGGTCGATATCCAGCTTGGCCCCGATTTTAAGATGGAGCCTGCCTTGAACAGTAGTCCTCATGCGGATACTCACCCATCTGACGGGCCCACCTGTGATGTCACCTTGTAGAACGGCATCGGCAAACAGTCGAATTTCGTCGCACCCGGGCTCAGCTAAGAACTGGCCAATCATGTCTGAGTTCTGAATATTGATATATCCCCCTGGGGCGCAAGTGACGTTGCCGTTGATCGCGCTGCTTTGTATGACCCTGAGGCTGCCTTCAACACGGAAACTGCCCAGTATGGTGACTACTGCACCGTCCTTAATGCGCCAGGTGTCGCCGGCAGGGACGACGGTGCCATCTGGAAACGTTGTGTCTTCATCAATGTCAATTCGCTCGGCCATGGCAAGGGGGGTGAGCAGCAGGAAGGTCAATAATGAACGGTGCAGATACATGGGGGCTCCGACAGCTAGCGATGAGTCTGGATTCAGGTTAGGTGGCAGGTGGCCAATTGCATCCATGATGAGTGGTTAGGGGGTTTCCCGGGCCTAGATCGTAACGCTGTAAAATGAAAGAAAAAGCCGGGAGTTTTATCGTGGAGCGAGAGCCTTACACCTATCAAACCGAGGAGCCGCACTTTGACAACTCTGCGACCCTATCTGACTGGCTGTATAGCCACATGCCGGAGGGTTGGGAGATAGTTGATCGGGATGGCACCTACGCTGAGGTGCGCGATGAAGAGCGCCGCCTGTACGCGGTCCAAGCTTCCGGCAACGGTGACAGCCAAAACCACAAGATCGAGTTTGAGCTACTGGAAGATCCCTTGCCTGTCCGTCGGTTTGTCGGCGCAAAGGGCAATGGCGCCAAGATTGAGTACGTGAAGCAGCGCGGGTCTAAGCACCCTTCGGAGCGAGACCCGGACACGGCGATTTTCTCCGTTATCCGTTGGCAGGGACGGGACCCGGAAACCGACCAGTGCCTGGAATCCGGACACAATGGCGTCAGCGCGATGCTGGAGATCCGCGAAGGTTGCGATGAAGTGCTGAGGTACGCGATTAAGTATCATCCGGACTGGGCCAAGGCAGCCATTGGTGTCTATCGGTCAGCAGTGAGGGAGCCAGGTTGGCTTGACCACGTGGATGCCAGTGAGGATCTCTCAGAGACGGGCTGTGTGTCTGGGGTGTTCTTCAAGTATCCGGATGGGATCCGGGTGAGCTACAACAAGCCTCGACTGACTCGTCAACAGTGGTTGGCTGAGCGTAATAGCCCAGATGCGGGCAAGCTCAAGCCTGAGCACCTGAAACTGTCTCTGGAGAAATGGCAGGGGGATTGCCAGCTAGGCGAGGAGGGTCTGCAGCGGCTGAACATCCTGCGTGACAACATCGATTACGTGCTGGCCTTTGTTCGCCGTGAGTTCCCCGGGTTGGTGGAGTTTGTAGAGAAGGGCCGCCAGCAGCAACTAGCCGGTGAAGGTGAGAGCCTGGGCCCGATGTAGGGACCTGAGGCCGATATCATTGGCGTGATACCGGTGCATTCCCTTTGTCAGTCTGGCTGGCATAATAAAAACAGATTAAGAATCAGGACTAGCCAATGCTTCGTGGTACCAACGCATCGCCCACTATTTACACCCGCCCCAGCCTAGAGCACGTCGGTACCGGTACCGGCATCGCTAAACAGGGGGAGATCGCGGCCCTGTACCTGGCGCCGGATGGTTGTGAGGCGCTGTCTGGGCACTACCTGGAGGAGTACGACGGCTACCACCCGGCACTGAACGTGATCTACAAAGGTCGCCAGCTGCCCAAGGGCAGCCCGGGTCATGAGTTGGTCGCGCTGCATGTCCGCTTTGGAGAGGGGGAGGCCTTCGGATCTGCCCTGGCAAATGCTGATGAGGCTATCCAGACCTTGTACGAAAAGCAGGGGGCAGCGTTGCTGGCCGGTGCTGAGATCCACTATGGGGCCCGTCACCACCTGGAGCTGCCCGGCGTTGAGCTGGCCGATCTGCAGGAGTGGGAGGCTGTCGCCGGAGTCGAGGTGGTGGAGAGGGCAATCACCGAGTTGGTCGAGTATCTGGCTACTGAGGAGAAGGTAAGTCGTCTCAGGGTTTGTGAGGAAGAGTTTTGGGAGATGGCCGGCGTGTTGTCGGAGCTGGCCGCTGAGTCGCATGACCAGGAGTTCGTTGAGGGCTGGTTGGAGGATTACCGGGAACAGTTTGAGGCGGTCACTCCGGCGCTGGATTGGTTGGATGTCGACCGGATCTTGCGCCATGACAGCGGTGAGCCCATTGAGCTGCTGACCTTGGCCGAGACAGTGGTCGAAGAGTGTGAGCTGGATTGGGAGTGTATGTTCAGCTTTGCCCTGGCCAACGCCTCGCATTACGAGTTGCCGGAGATGGACAACCGCAGTGATGAGTTCCATAGCCTGTGTCGCCTGGCTGAGGGGCTCGGGAGTCTGCAGGCGGCCAAGGCAAGTTTGCCGGTTCGGTTGGTGTTTGAGCCGGATTACACCCGTGGCAACGTTCACGATGCTGTGGTTCATGCCCTGTCGCAGACCGATGAGCCGAACCCGGCCCGGGCGGCATCCAACTTTATGGCGCGCAAAATGGGTGTGGTAGGCTACTATGCCAGTGCATCCCAGCCTGCCTACGCTGAAGCGCCGGTGCAGGAAGAGCTCAAAGGCCGCGAGCTGCTGATCATCGATGATCGCCTGTTGGGCCAGTCCCGTGTCGCCAAGCTCACCGGACTGGATGGCCGAGAAATTCACGTCAGTGAGCCAAGCGCAGAGCTGACTCGCTGACCGTAAGAGGGTACGAACACATGTTTAATCGTTTTCTGCATTGGGTTGATAAGCCGAGCCCGGCTCGGCGGTTGGTGGAAGCACTGGCCGCCTCCGGTTATTCGGAGGAATCAACCCATGTATCGAAACAGCAAACGGGCGCTGCGGCGCCACCACTATCAACGTCGTAAAGCCTTTTTTGCCAAGCACAGCCTGGTATTGTCCTGGTGGCGAGAGAAAGAGCCCGAAGGGGCCCGAGCAGCCTGCGTAACCCAAGCCGCTGCAAGGCGCGCCACTACCGCCAAGGACTGCAGCTGCTGGATGTGCGGCAACCCCCGCCGCTTTGGCTGGGATGCTAAGCCCTCGGAACGTCGTGCCGACCGTAGCTACCGAGAGCAGCTGAGCGAGTTGTGATGAGTAACAGGCCCCGGGAGCAATCCTGGGGCTTTTTTACGTCTGTTGTGGAGTGACGGAGCGGTGCAGTGGCTGGGGGTGTACTCACTCGACAGTTGTTCATGTTGGTGGGTTGTGAATGCTCCGTTGGGTTCGTATGATGGCGCCGTTGTGAACGGATTAGCACGGTGGGGTAGGGACATGCGTTTTTTGGTGTACGGATGCGGGGTGTTGCTGACGTTGGGGGCCATGGTATGCCTGGGGTCGGTTATCTATTTCACCATGGAACTCCATCTGTTGCCTGCGGTAGCCTCACTGGTGTGTCTAGCGGCTAACTTGATGATGCTCCTTTGTGTCTATCTCGCCTGGAGATTGCGGGAGCGGGAGCCCGAGCTTCAGCCCCTTCATGGCCCATGGCATGAGAAGCAAGACCCGGGCTTAAGTGAGGGCGCTCGCTAGCGATCGGCTCATCTGCGGGTAGGTCGGGTACTGACCTGGGGCAAGGATGATAATACGGGGTCGTCAGGCAGTAGCCGGCGGCCCCGTTCTGTTTGCGGCCTCAGAGCGGTGGAAGGTAACTCTAGCGGAGGTATCGTGTGTTTGGGTTCAAGGTGAGATAATTAATAACAGCGCTAGAGCGGTTCTGGCGCTGTGTTGGTTATTGCCTGCCGCCCGGTGGTGGTTGGCCTGTCGTGAGGAGAAGGATACCGTGGACAGTACTTTGGTGATCGTGGCGATTGTAGCCGCCGTTGTGGTGATGTTTGTGATTTCAACCTACAACCGGCTGGTGGCCCTTCGTAACCGCGTGGGGAATGGCTTTGCCCAGATTGAGGTGCAGTTGAAGCGCCGTTACGACTTGATCCCGAACCTTGTGGAAACCTGTAAAGGCATGATGAAGCATGAGCGGGAGACCTTTGAGGCGGTGGTGAATGCCCGCAATGAGGCCGCTAAGTGCCTGGAGAGTGCATCTGGCGGTGATGCGAAAGGAGTGGTGGCCCTGGCCGGTGCCGAGCAACAATTGGCGGGTGCCCTGGCCGGGATGCGGGTTGCTGTCGAGGCGTACCCCGATCTGAAGGCCAACACCACCATGACCCAGCTGAATGAGGAAATGACCAGCACCGAGAACAAGGTGGCGTTCAGTCGCCAGGGCTTCAATGATGCGGTGATGACGTACAACACCGCCATTCAGAGCTTTCCGGCCAACCTGATGGCCGGCATGTTCGGCTTCCAGGAGAAGGCGATGCTGGAGTTTGAGGACAGCGCCCAGATCCAGGCGGCGCCCAAGGTGCAGTTCTGATGAACTTCTTTGCCAACCAGGATCTGGCCCGGCGCCAATCCAAGCAGCTTTTGCTGCTGTTTACCCTGGCGGTGATGGGGGTGGTGGCGGCGGTGTATCTGGCGGTGTATCTCATCTTCCTGGGGCCAGAGGTACCGGTAGTGGGACCACACCTGTTGGTGATTGCCGGCATTGTCACCCTGGCTATCGGCATTGCTACGCTGAAAAACGTGTTTGCCATGCGCAAGGGGGGTGCCAGCGTAGCGGAGTCCCTTGGGGCTAAGCTGCTGCCGGCTAGCAGCGATGATCCCAAGGTCCAGCAGCTGCGCAATGTGCTGGAGGAGATCGCCCTGGCCGCCGGTACCCCGGTGCCGCCAGCGTATCTGATTGAGTCTGAGACGGTGAATGCCTTTGCCGCCGGCTATCAGCCTGAGGATGCGGTGATAGGTATAACCCGGGGGGCGCTGGAGCATTTCAGTCGTGACCAGCTCCAGGCGGTGATCGCCCACGAATACGGGCACGTGGTCAATGGCGATGCGCGCCTGGGCGTGCGCCTGCTGGCGCTGGTGGCGGGCCTGTCCTTCGTGGCCACTGCCGGCTTGTACCTGCTCGGGGGCTCGTCAAGCCGAAACAGTGCCAGGTTTGGCATCGCGCTGGTGGTGATCGGGGCGGTCGGTGTGTTCTTTGCCACCTTGCTGCAGCGCTCCATCAGCCGCCAGCGTGAGTATCTGGCGGATGCCACCGCGGTGCAGTTCACCCGAAATCCCGATGGCATGGCTGGGGCGCTGGAGCTGATCCAGCAGCACGGCTCGGCCATTGAGTCCCGAAAAGCCGTAGCGGCCTCACACCTGTTTTTCAGTAGCGCGGTGAGTTTGCCAGGTGTGCTAAAGGGCATCGAGGGTTGGTTCAGCACCCATCCACCTTTGCAGGCGCGAATCGAGCGGATCCGGGGCGATTAGAGCGGCTTACAGGCCCCGCCGGTGCAATGTGCCGGCGGGGCTTTGTTGTCTCTGTCGTAGGGCAGAGGCGAATTTCTGCGGTATACAAAAATATATTTACAGAGGGGCCGGGTGGGGGTATTCTAAAAGGGTTGAATGGATGGCGCATCGGCGCCAACAGTAGAGGGATCCCCATGAACACTGCCACTGCTCTTGCCGTTGTACCTGAATGCCACAAGTTGTTTCCAAAAGGTCATTTTGAGTTCGAAGAGGCTCCTCGCATCGACCTGATGCTGCGCCAGTACCAGGTGCACAAGGCGAAAATCATGGCCTTCCATGACCAGTTTGAAGACGCTGATTTTGCTTACTCACTGCAGATGATCCTCAGCGGCAACCAAAATATCGGTATCACTATGGACCCTTCCGACATGGATCGGGCGGCCAGCATTAGTGCCCTCGATGCAGACTACTGGTCTAAGGCGATGAACGCCACCGGCTTGTACGATTTCATGACCGCGGAGAGGCGCGAAAAGTGGAGTAATGCAATTTACCTTAAGGAATGCCCGCCCTTTGAACCGGAGGCAGTGATCACGACACTAAAGGAGTTGCTACTGTCACGCGGTACCCTGTTTGCCGAGCGGGTCGACTGGGTGTTCCGCAAGCTCTCTGGTGAACACAAGACCAACCTGCCCCAAGGATTCTCGAAAAAGCTGATCTTCGGCACCAGCTATGACCGCAGTGGCAAATCGGATGCGTCCTCTGTACAGCAAAACTGCATCCAGGAGCTGCGCTACGTCATTGCCACTATGCTGGGTCAGGAGTGCGGCAAGGATCTGGAGAGCAACCAGATCCTGCGCGATGCCAAGGCCAACTCCGGTAAGAAGGTGGAGATTGATGGTGGCAGCCTGGTGATCACCATGTACAAGAAGGGGACCATGCACGTCGAGGTGCATCCGGAGATGGCTTGGAAGCTCAATGAGTTGCTGAACCTGAAGAACCCTGAAGCTATCCCTAACAAAATCCGCCAGCCGTATAAGAACGCCCTGGCACTGCGCAGCTTTAAGACCAAGACCATGGTAAAAGACTGGCTGCCGGCCGCGGTGTTGTCTGCCCTCAAAGAGGCGGAGTGGAAGGCTGAAGGAACTGAGTTGCGTATTGGTTGGCCGCACAACAGTGATCGCTTCGTTGGTAAGTGGATCGCCAACATCCTCGGTAGTTTGGGTGCTGAGCTGATTGGGCCGAGCCTGTACCGGTTTGAGTACGATGCCCGGCCGGTGATCCGCCAGGTGTTGTTGCAGCGTTGTGTGCCGGAGCAGCAGTCTTACCAGTTCTACCCCACAGGGGATGAGCTGGGCAAGATGGCGGCGGAGTGGCTCAATGCCAAGCCGGGGGATGGGTGCCTGGAGCCGCAAGCAGGGCGGGGTGATCTGGCCCGTTTCCTGCCCGATGAGTCGACCACCTGTGTGGAGCTCAGTGATCTGCGTTGTACCGTGCTCAAGCAGAAGGGCTTTGGCCAAGTGGTGTGTGCCGATTTCCTGGAGTGGGGCCGTCGTACTTCCCAGCGCTTTGACAAGATTTTGAGCAACCCGCCGTTCACCGGAGGCCAGGACCGCCACCATACCGAGCTAGCCGTGAGCTTGCTCAAGGTGGGTGGAAGCATGGTCGTCATCCTTCCCTCCTCACGTCGCGAGAAACTCCACTTCTCTGGATGTAAGACCCGTTGGAGCGAGGTCATCAAAGGCGCGTTTGAAGACACCATGGCGTCAGTGGTTGTAGCCCATATCACCCGGGAGCAATAACGGAGCTGCGGTCGTTGGCTGCCGAACAATGCCGGCCTCTCACCAAGCCCTAGGCGAAAGCCTGGGGCTTGGTTGTGATAGGGGGGTGGACATGGTTAGTGCACGGGCGCGCTGATACTGCATCCAAGTGCCAGCTGCTGCGCGTCCCGGGCGCTGTGATCGAAGCTTGCAGGCAGCGGCAGGTAGTGATCGGCGGGGATCAGGTTTAGGAGTATGAGCGGGGCGTCGTCCAGTTTGACCAGGCGGCCGGCACCCCGCAGGTGATAGACCGAGTTTCCCGTGGCCAGCACCTGGCTGGGTTTGTCCCAACGTACCAAGGGAGAGGTATGGATCAGCGTGCCATCGGCAAAGCGTTCCTGGCAGTCAGCATGGATCCGCCCCACCGCAAGATAGCCTTGTTGATTGGGTAGTTGGACCAGAGCCCAGTCATCCAGGTATGAGTGCAGGGCCATTGGGGCTCCGGTCACGGTGTGGGTGGTCTTTTCAGGTTACAGCTGGGAAGACACCTTGGCGAGTGCCAGGGCGGATTTGGAGCCAGACGGGGAGGGGTAGGCGTGCTGTGACAGGGTAATCAGGAAGCTGTCACAGCGCTGTTTGTCGTCCGGGGTGATGGCACAGGCGCGGATACGGTATTGGTCGGCGCTGATCACCGACAGCACGGAGTAATCAAACTGGTGCTGCGCCAGCTGTTCTGGCTGGCCACCGGTCATGCACTGGGCTTTATCGGTGTCTTGCAAAAAGACGACGTCCGCGCCTTCACCGAACGGCGCCGGGAGAAGGCGGCCCACACAATGGGTGTGCACGACCCCGATAGAGGTGATCAGCCGTTCTGGGGTTGCGCCAAGGGGCAGGGCCGGCCAGCGTGCCTCGGCCTGAAAACAAGCGAGCAGAACAAGAGCGGTAACTGGGATACGCATGAAGCCTCCTAATGACGCAGCACTGGTTGATGGTTACCAGTGTAAGAGGTTGCAGCCACTTGCGCATTGGTCTCGGTCAATAAAATTGCCTATTAACCAGTGAGATCGCGCGGAACCCATTACTAGGAGGGGGGCGGTGGAGGCGCCGCCACCCTCTTGGTTTACTTTCGCTGTGCTGGTGTTTTATCTGGGCCAGCTGTCCTGGCGGAAGGTGGCGCCACGGCGCTCTGCTTCCTGCAGCAGGGTCACGAACTGCTTTGATGCCTGAATGCGGCAATGGGGCAGGGGGATGGTTTCCGCCCGTGCCATGCGTCCGCCCTGTATCCCGTAGCGGATGGCATAGTGCCCACCCTTGCAAGCATGGTACATCCGGAAGGCATTGAAGGGGCCTTTGACGGTGCGCACGACCTTATCTTTCGGGACGGTTGAGGGGCGGGTGTTGCGAACGGGGGTAGTGGTGTAATCCAGTGTGGCGCGCCGAGTGCTGGGGCTTGGCCCGGCGTGCGAGGTCGCTGATCCCTTGATCAGCTGTTCCCGGCAGTACCAGGCATCGGCGACAGCCTGGCGGTGACGTATCGCTTCCAGTGTGGGCATCAGATCGGCGGCGGCTTCTTCCGTTTCAGCTGCGACCTCCAGTGCGTCCAGGCATTGGATTTGGTCGAATCGCTGATAGACCTGCTGTGCCCGTGAATCGAGGTGATCCATGGCCTTTTGTTCCTACATCAGTCTTCCGTAACGGCTTCATCATATCGACGAATCCGCCTGTTGCATAGGGGAAAATTTTTAGTATGTTTGTGCCTCGGTGTGGCTGCGTTTGTCGGTGTTTGTTGCCTGTTGGTAACGTGAGCGCAGGTGAGTGTGTTGGTGTCGGTAATCGGGTTCGGTACTGCTTGGCAGTGCGGGTCACTGGCCGGCGAACATTGATCAGAGAAACCCGCTAAACCACCCTGAAAAGCGTTGACCTGGTTGAGGGTGATGCCTATGGTGCCGGTGTTGATGTCTTGTCACGTCGCCGACCGGGCGGCGAGGGAACTTTGCAGGCTGCTCTGCCTGCGTTATGGAAGATGACTATGTTAAAACCAATCTCTTTGACACTGGCGGTGCTGTTCAGTGCCAGTTCCGCTGCCTCCTCTATCGATGTGCACGGTGAAATTCGGATCCATGGCAAAACCGTGATCGACGCTGAGGGCTCATTGGTGACGCTGGACCAGCCCCTGGTGGTCAATCACAGTGATCTGCGTTGTCGGGGCGTCATTGTGACCCGGGAAATGCAGCGGGATTACGGTGTATTTACCGTGGTGGAGGATTGTACAAATCCTGACATCAGTCTCATTCAGAACAGGACTGTTTATAACGACGGTCGTGTGGTCGAGAACACCTACCGCACCACAGTCATTGATGATGAGCGTACTTTTTCAGAGACCTTTCGCTCGGACAGCGATGGGGTAGAGGGCAGCTACAGTCGCCAGGTTGAGTGGGTTAGATACAGCGAGCCTCATTCCCAGCTGGTGCAGGGCGTGGAAAGCACCTACCACCGGGTTGCCATCGCCAGTGACAAGCAATGCTCTGGTTACTATCAAGACCGTGGGTATTGTGATGAATCGACCGAGTCCTTTGTGAACCCCAATGCCAGCATCCTTACTCTTCTGTCCGAGGACACCCGGGTGTATGAGGTGGGCGGCCAGCATATCGAGGGCTGTTACCAGGTGCGCGAAGCCAGCCGTGGGCTGGTGTACTCCGGTTCGGACTGGACCTACTACAGCACCATGTGCCCTCGTATCGGCGTGTTGGCAGACAACAACCGCAGCGTCGATGAGATCGTCAGTATCGAGTTTGTTGAGGATTTGGATGACCACCAGCCGGGCACGTTGTCAGATGCGGACATGATAGAGCTCGGTGAAGTCCCGGCCCCGGAGCACTACCCCTGGATCAGATAGGGCTTAGCCGCCATGTTTTAGCGCCGGGTTGACGGTGCGAACCGTGGGTGATCTCTCAATAAGTCGTCGGCTTAACCTGTGTAATTAAAGGCGCTGGCGTATGGATGCAGAGATCGCCCACACCAAATGTAAGCTGTTGTAACTGAATGATAAAACTTGGCAGGTTTAGTGTTGACCTTGCTGGGTAATGCTGAAAAACTACAGGGGTTTTTGGGTAATTTGTTACAACCAGAAACCCAGTTCTTAACCTCCCGAGCGTTGTTTATCTTTGCTCGGGCGTGAACAGTGGAGAAAGCCACTGTTGTTAATGTGCTCTATTGACCGCTAGGGAGGGGATCTCTAGCGTGTGCACAGAAGCTCAGCCAAGGATGTAAGGAGTTGGAATGAAACAATGGACAAGACCCGCGTTGGTCCTGTTGCTCGGCGCGGCGCTCAGTGCTTGTGGTGGTTCTTCTGATGATCCGGAGGTGCCGGAGGTACCCGAGGTGCCGGAAGTGCCAGAAGTGCCGGGATACGATCCGAGCAAGCCGGAGCAGGAATTGCCGGCAGAGGTGGTGAAAGCCATCGACACCATCGTTGAGGGGACCAAGGTGATCGTCACCGAAGATCTCGTTTTGGATATCGAAGGACACACCCTGACCGTTCAGGGCGAGTTGATTATCAAGTAAAGGAAGGATCCAATGAAAAAGAGCTGTACCTTCATTGCAATGGCGCTGCTGAGCAGTGGTGCCGCCGCCGCATCTCTGGATGTACACGGTGAAATCCGTGTCAACGGCCAGACCGTCATCAACGCCGACGGCAGCCTGGTGGGTTACACCCCGGTAGAGCCCGGCCTGCAGGTTGACCCTAGCGCCTTTGATTGCGACGGCAAGGTGATCACCCGTGAGTACCTCAGTGGCAGCACCACTGTTCATGAGGTGGAAGATTGTTCTGTGGCCGGTACCTACAAGCGCACAGTTACCGATACCCAGCAATCTGGCTATGTGATTACCAGCATCTTCGAAATCATCGAAGAGGACGGCGGTATTAGCCAGGTGACCAACAGCTACACCGACTCAGACGGTGGCGCCGGTATGTACTCCTACACCTCGAAGCACATCGGCTTCAGTGATCGTGGCGATGGCCTGCTGACCCAGGGCGTACCGTCCAGCTACCACTACAAGGTCGAGCGCAGTAACTTCCAGTGCACTGGCAATTACGCCGATTGGGGTTACTGTGAAAATCGTCCGACCGTCGTGCACTACATCAACATCGACACCCTGCTGGCCAAGCACAACGGCAGCTTCGAAATTGCCGGCCAGACCTTCGATAAGTGCTACCTGACCCGCTTTGAGAGCATGAACGTCAGCGAAGATATGCCAAGCTCCGGCATGTCCGTTCAGTGTGAAGGCGTGGGCGTGGTTGATGCGTTTGAGACCGGCATGGGCACCATTGTAGACATTCAAACTGGGGCGCCGACTCCCGCTTTGATGTCCGCAAGCAGCAGCAACAATCAGCTGAACCGGATGATCGCCGATGGTGATCGCAAGGAGCAGGCAGACGCCGAGCCGCGTTACCCCTGGATCCTGAACTACCCCTGGATCAAGCACGACCTCGGCGGCTAAGGCCGTAACGTTAGAAAGCCCGCTTTGCAGCGGGCTTTGTTGTCTCTGGTGCCCCAAAATGCGAATCGAACTGCGTGTCAGGCGTCCAGGGCAGGGATTGGAGCAGAAGAAGTATGGAAGGAATCATGAAGAAACTGAGTATCGTGGCCATGGCGTTGTTGTCTGGCAGTGCAGTTGCAGGCTCTGTGGATGTCCACGGTGACATCAAGGTGCAGGGTCAGACCGTGATCAACGACAAGGGCGAGTTTGTTGCTATCCCTAAGGCGCTGCCGGTAGTGGAGGCGAACACAAACCTGTTTGCCTGCGACGGCAAGATCATAACCACTCAGTTTAATTACCCTGGGGCGACTGTGCTGTATGTCGAGGATTGTTCGGTACCGGGCACCCGAGTGATGACCGCGGTAGACACTTTGGACAGTGGCCTGGTAGTAGAGCAGGTGCACACCGTGGTAGCTCAGGGTAATGGCGTAGCCACTTTCCGAATTGAGTACAGCGACTCGGCAGGTGTCACCGGCGGGTACAGCATGGTCCGCAGCGAAGAGATCCTGAGTGAGATAGGTGATGGTGTGCTGGCCGTTGGTGAATCCGTGAGCTACCACGTCAGAACGCACTCAAGCCAGTATCAGTGCTGGGGTAAGTACGCAGAACAGGGTCCATGTAATTTTGAAGACCCGGATCCGGTGCATAGCGTGAAGACCGAAACCGTGTTGGCAAAACACGGCCAGAGCTACCAGGTGGGTGATCACACCTTTGATCGATGCTTTTTGATGCGATTCGACTCCACCGGCGTGGACAGTCGGACCTATGCCCGTTACGAGGTGTGGTGTGAGGGAGTTGGCTGGGTTGATGGCTTCGAAGGGGACTTCTATGACTTTGTTGTCACGGATATCCAGTTTGTTGATCAAGCACCAGCCGCGTTTGGGCCGGCCAGTGTCTCAGAGCAGGCCGTGCCAAACGAAAACCTGCAAATCACGCCGCGCTACCCTTGGATCAAGCAAGAGCGAAGAGGCGGTTAACGCTTCTTGCACCTATGTGCTTGCGGTCCTGCGGTGCAGGCTGTGTTAACAGGGATAGGCCTACCCGGTGGATCTGGGTGAGTGGATAGAGAATGGCTCGCTTTTGCGAGCCATTGTTTTGCCTGGGGCTGGTTTCGTCGGGCCTTGTGCTAGAGCTGAGTGCGTGACCTAGGCATTGCCGCCAGCGAGTGGTGCTATCCCGCAGGGTCGATATGTTCGGCTGTCCTCTGCAAGAGCATGGGCGATCGGGGCCGGTAGCAGTGTGGGGTAGCGCTCCGCCAGCAACTGGACTGCCCTGCATAGCTGGGCTTTCTCGCCCAACTCTGAGTGCAACGGTTGACCGTAGGGATCGATGATCTGCAGTAAGTGGTTTGTTCTGAGGTTGAGCACGCATCCACCGGTCTGGCCATCGTTTACTACCAGTCGGTCAGGGCCCTGTTCCAGCCATTCCAATGAAGCTTCACCGTCACTGATGGTGTTGGTGCCAAACAGGCCGTTAACGGCGGGTTGCTCGGTCCATTCGCTATACCCTGGCAGGTTCTGCAGGCTGGCGCAGCCATCGATGAACCGGGCATAAATGGACTTGTCACCCCGATACAGCGCGGCAATGAGCCGGTGGTGGCCGTTCAACAGGTCGTTGCCGTCCGGATGCCCGTCCAAATCGGTGATGTTGGACAGAATGAGCGCGTGCTCGGGGCTGTCTTTGTAGTTTATTGCAAACCAGGCAATGCGGCGGATGTGCTGATCACGGCTGCAGCCGTGATTGCATGAGACGTAGGGGTTTGTCGGGTTGTCGTCGTAATGGCCCGGTGGGATCAGTTGATCGGTTGGCAGAGCCAATGCCGAACGGATCTCGTCATCAGAGATGGGGTGTTCGTTGGCAGTGGTTTGCCAGGGGTAGTGATCCTCAACCAGGTGACGCATTGCGTCGGTACGCCACCGCGCCAGTGGGGTTTCAAACACCGACAGGCCGCAGTCACGGCCAATGGCTTGAATCGAACGGGTATCGTTCATTATGCCGTGGCCTTCAGCGCTTCCAGGGTGGCTTTGGCGATGTCGATGTTGCCGCCAGAAGGTTCCGCTCTGGGGTCATCGAGGGGGATGCCTTTGCGGGTGTTGTTGGACATCTCAAATGACTGCAGGATCTGGCCGGTTTCGACCACCAGCACCAGGCCAAAATCGTGGGCTTTTTTCAAGGCCGCATCCAGGTTGCGATGGTTGTGGGTCTGCTCCGGACGACGCACGTTAACGGAGACATAGGGTGCTAGTTTCTTCATCTTTGAATCCCTTCTTCAATATACGAAAATATATCAAGGTGCAGCGCTAAATGCAACCGGCTTAGTTGGTTGCGCCTTGGGTTTTAGGAGAGCCCAAACGCACTGCATGAAGCCCATGCGCAGTCAGAAAATAGAGTTGCAGGATAACCCCACTCATAGAGCCCACCGCCAGGTTGGCAAACAACCAAGCAAGGCAGGCAAGCAGAAGCATGAGTCGGAGTTTAAGCCGGTGAACAGCATCACGGCAAGGCTGGTGCAGGTAGCGGCCAAGAAGGGAATAAGGTCCGTTAGCTGGGTTGCGGTGATGGCGGCTGCCAGCCAGTAAGCGGCGATGACAACGACCCCGGCGAGTAGGCCTCGGAGCCAGATGGAGCCCAGGTCCCGGGCAGCGCTTAGGGCTTTGAGGCTGGCGATCTGCGCAGAGCCCAGGCCCAGGTAGTGGCCGATGGCAAACACCCTGCTAAGCGAGAACAGGGCGCGCATGGTCGGCTCGTGTCTGATCCAGGGTGCAATGACCGCGGTAAGGGCGCAAAGCCAGCCCAGCACTTCCGTTGTCAGTGTGGTCATTAGTGGTCAAATGAAGGGCTGATGCTGACAGGGTAAGGCCTGCCCCCGGGATCCTGAAGGGGTTTGTGATTAGGGTGTTGGGTAGACAGCGCGAAGTTTGGCAAGGTCTGCACTGAGACAGGGCGCCAGGTCGTCACGGTAGGAGTGCCAGATCTCAGGCTTGGCTAAGAGGCTTTTGGCGAGGTTCTCGTTGTGGATCAGTTCAAGCCGGAGGCTGTTGTAGCGCTCAGGCGCCGTATGCGCCAGTGTGGCCACCAAGTGGTGAAACAGGCCGTGCTGCTGGAGGTGTTGCGCCATCTCTACCCGGGCGATGGTAACCGCCGAGGTCATGTCGAGCTTACGTAGGTACATCTCGAAATCCGGCGTGTAGGTCAGTTGGGTGGGCATCCGGTTACGCCAGAAGCTGTCGACCTTGCGGGTGATCAGGGCTTTGGCATGAGCAATAGTGAGCGGTGTGTGTTCCGTTGGCTCGGTCATGATGAGGCTGGGTGTCTCCGGTTGGTGGGTACTGTGATAACCGCCACGAATTCTTGCGCCAACTTGGCGCAGTGGTTTGACAGCGCTGGACAAACAGCAGGGATTGCACCAAAGTGCATTGCGGTCCCAGTCTACCGCTTCCGCTGTCGCCCACCAAGGGGTACGGACAAATGACGCAGCTTAATTACTATTCGCGACAAGACCTATTCCAACAGGCTTGTGGCAAGGACAGCAGCCCGAAAGCCTGGTAATGGATAAGACGATGATCGCAACCTCCAGAACCCGTTTCAACGGCTACGTTAAGGCGTTATTCAGCGCACTTAAGCCTCAGTCCCCCTCTTTATGTCGACGCACTGTTGAGCAGGCCTTATCCAGGGCAATGTTCGCGGTGGAGCACGCAGTGGCCATCGTGCATTGTAAGAAGTGCGACCAGACACCTGCGCAATACTTCGCAGCCCTTGAGCGTCCAGAAGACGGGCGGATGCTCTACCGGGCCTTTATGGCCGAGGTGTGCGAGAGCCTGACTGTGGTGCGTCACAACCTCGAAGATCCCCGTCCGTGGGTTTTGGATGAGCACAATGGCTGGGACGATGTCGACAGTCAGCGCACCCATGCGTTGCTGTGGGCGGAGTATGGCGGTGGCAACCTGTTGCCGGTCCTGGGGTTAGAGTTGGATGCTGGGCAGTTGGCCAAACTGGCCGCCGGTCTCCAGCCACATTGTCCCGATATGAGTGTGCATGCCTTGGGAGGGCTACTGAGCTTCGAGCCGGCACTGGATTGGTTGAGGTTCCTGCGCGGTGATGGTTACGCTGAGCGGGAGGTCCTGCTGCTGGCGTGCCTGGCGATTGAAAAGGACCTGCTCAATGCCGTGGAGTACGAAGGGCGAACCGATGTGGCGCTGTATACGCTGATGCGCTGTTTGCGTGAGTTTGAGGTGGATCACCAGGGTCATCCGCTGACGAAGCATCTGAGAGAGATCCTCGCGGACCCTGAATCGACCATCGCCATCACCCCGGGCCGGCGTCTCGAAGCGAAGCGGGGTGATTCAGTCCGTGCTGACACTTCGTTTGCAAAGGAGTTGCGGGCAGTGACCATTCGGCTTGAGGGGCCGGCTGGGAGTTACGAACTTGCGGAGTTTGAGTGGGAAGATTGCCACGCCACCGGCAGTGCCCGGGGGTCAAACAAGGGGTCGGAGCTTAACGGGATCTGCGTGGAAGAGGCGTTGGGAATCGACATCGACGACATGGGTCGGCCGTCTGATGAGGATTTTGACCTGTACGTCGCAACCGATGTGCTTGAAACCAATCTAGGTCGAGCTTTCCTGGATCTGGCCGACCCATACTGCATCCCGCCCAAGTTTAACTTCAGTGTGGATCTGCTCCGGGCTCTGAACCGGGACTGGTAATTGCGGCAATCGGCGAAACGGCAAAGCCCCGTCAGGACATCGAGTCTGGCGGGGCTTTATTGCAGTTGGGGCTTCGCTAGGGTGCGGCACTATCGCCTTGACCGAAGCAAGGCCGCTAGTGGATCGTCCGCCAGCACGTTGCTGGCCGCGCTGATCCCGGCGGCGTCCAGGATCATCTGATCAGGACCAGCATTGGGTGACAGCGCCACGTATTCGGCCCGGATGGCATGGGCCTTTAGCTCGCTCAGTGGGTGCTTGGCTTGGCAGCCGTGGGGGCAGGCCAGGGCAGCAGGGCCGATTGCGAACAGCCGGCACAGCAGTGGCCGCTGCGCATACACGGAACAGCCACCCTCCTTGCGGGCAAAGCGACATGTGAGGCTGTCGCTACCGGCAGTGGTCACGCCATCAACGCCTAGGCGCCGGGCCTCTGCCGGCGACAGCGGTACCGGCCCGCAGCAATCCTGGCAACCCGGTTTGCAAGACATCTCCGGGATAGCGCGGTATAGCCGGCGCAGGGTCGCTCGTTCACTCATCAGTGTCTGCCGTTTTGGACCTGGTGCCCTGGTCTTCGGGGGCGATCTCTACGTCCTTCAGGGCAGCGATAATACCGTTGGCTGCCTCAATGGCGGCATTGTTAACGGGCGCGAAATGCTCTCTGGTGAGATTCAGCCCGTTATGTTGCCGGTCTATTTCAACTAGGATGGCGCTAATGAGCTGGATCTGGCTCAACTTCATGTTCAATCCCTTGGGTTTCAGGTGGGTTAGCAGACTTCGCCGGTGACGGGGTTTTCCCGGATCACGGCAAACTCCTGGATATAGGTGGCTTTGCTGGGGTCGAGCATCAGGATCTCGTGCTCGCCACGTCGGAGGAACAGGGCAATGGCATCGGCTTTGTTGATCTGGTACTCCTGCACCGTGAAGGTGTCTTTGGCCACGGCAAACTTGGCTGCCGTCTCCATATCCAGGCTGTAAGAGAGCCAGTCCGTTTGTTCCGGACTGTAACTGCGATAGACCGTCAGGGTGTCGGGCAGTTGCTGGAACTGGGCCAGTTCATTCGGTTTCATTAGGCATTCAGCCCGGTGGGGCCGGGATGACATCAGTAAGCGTCGCCAGGTGGCTAACGGGGCGGCCGTGGCATCGTTAACGTACGCGGTCGACAGCACGAACCAGTACCCGTAATCGCTGATCTGGCGCTGCTTCTTCACAAAGAGCTGCATAGCCTTTGACGGGTTGGTTTCCAGGGCCGCGGCGATAGCGGTGATGATCCGCCGGTCTTTGTCATTGGGGCTAAAACGGCTGCTGATATTGCCGGAAAGCATGTCTGGCGTGTGCATGAAACGGGGTACCTCAAGGCGCGCAACCAGGGCACTATATCCCACTGTTTGGAATGAGGAAAGCTGCAAGCAGCGGGAGTCAGATGGAGCCAGGTTTCCGTTCTGGAAAGCGGTGAGTTTGCACCACCGGGCAAAACCTGGGTACCATAAATATATACACATGAGGGGTGCAATCATGAACGCGAAAATGAACCACAGCCATACCGTCCAAGCCTGCCGTACTTTCGGCTGCGCAGCTGTGCGTTATTCGTATTCATCCATCACTTAGTACCTGGTCGACTGGCCGGGTAAACCCGGCTGTATGACCAAACAGAAGCCGGGCATAAGCTCGGCTTTTTTTGTTCTTTAAAAATCTGGCGTAACAAGCGACGCCGTGGCGGTTAAGCCACGGTAAGCGAAAGCCTTGGAGAGATGGCCGAGTGGCTTAAGGCTGCGGTTTCGAAAACCGCCGAGGGCTGTGCCCTCCGAGGGTTCGACTCCCTCTCTCTCCGCCAAATTCCGGGGCTGGGCTCAATGCCTGGCCCCAACGCAAGATACTGGAGGGGTTCCCGAGTGGCCAAAGGGAGCAGACTGTAAATCTGCCGGCACTGCCTACGTAGGTTCGAGTCCTACCCTCTCCACCACTTTCCATGGCGGCCTGTCAGAGTGGCTTAATGTGCCCGGCTTGAATCCGGGTCCTCGGCAACGGGGCAGCGGTTCGAATCCGCTGGCCGCCTCCACATCCAAACGCTTGTTACGCCAGTTCTTGCGGACGGCGACGATGACTAATTTAAAACAACTGCGGCAGCGGGCCGCACAGAAACAAGAGGTGGTGGCACACCAGATGGGCATGGGTTGCCCTGGGGTGAGCAAGTTGGAGGCTAAGGCACCAGAGCAGCTTAGGCTGGCTCAGCTTCGCCAGTACGTTGAGGCAATCGGTGGGCAGGTGGAATTGGTGATCAGGGTGCCTGGGGAGGCTGATGTTGAGCTGTGACAGTCCTTCGGGAGATGAGCGCTGGCCCTTGTACCTGCCGGTGGTGATCAGTATGGTGTCGGAAAACTGCCTATTACGAGACAAAGCGTGACAGATCCCATGATGCAACCCCTCCATCCTGAACGTTCCGCCTTGGGTCGATATGATCCGGTGACCGACCAGGTCATTCAGCTCGGTGTTGGAGATATCAAGAATTTGGCCAGGTTGATGGGAGACTCCCTGACAGAGCGGTTCCTGGTGACCCGTCTTCCTGATGGGGCAGTGCTCTCCACAGTCTTCTTCCGCCGTAGCCTGATGACGGGGTTTGATGACCGCAAGATCTGGTTTGAAACCATGCACCGTGGCGAGCACGACAATGTGGTGAACCGCACGCATTCGCCGTCCAATGCCCGGTATTGGCATTATCTGTGGCTCAAGGAGAATAGCCTTGGGGCGTACTACGCATCCAGGGGGCGTTCCTACCGGGCCTTTAAGAAAGCCTATGGCTTTGACCCTGCCCGGTGGGGCAGCCAGAAGGAGATGCGCCGGTACTTTGCCAAGCCTTCCACCTTCCGCGGTGACTGGTGAGTCCTCTACCGCTCACCGCCGGCTAGTCTTCCGGCAGCGCTTCAATCGGGCTGAGCTTGGCGAATGACCGGTAGTCAGTACGGCCGGTCTGCCGGTGCTCCAGGTTGCCGACATCGTTGGTAAACCACTGCCCTTTTTCCAGATATAGCCGGTCAAACGTGCCATGCCATTGGCCGCATCCCGAAGGCCTACCGTCGGTGAACTTTGCTGGGCCACAGGCGCTGCAAAGTAGCTTTCCGCGGCGCTCCTCTAGTCCAGTCCAGTCGAACATTTCCGCGAAGACGCCAGTGAATCCTTGCCAGGAGTCACTGGTGTTCTCCATGCAGCCACAGTGCTGACATTGAAATAGGCTCAAGCGCTTTCTCCTTTTTTGAACAGGGTAAGTCCTTGTCGTGGTAACCGCCAGCAGTGCCGTCACGTTGTGGACAACGAGCAGGCTATGGCGCAATCTGGGGGCAGGTGTTTGGATAAAACGGATTCGTCGATGGGGATGGCACAACAGCAAGCGGCAGTTGGGGTTCTGGAGCGGTGGGGGTTACCGCCAGCCAAGGCGGCGGAAGTGTCGCAAGGGGTCGCTGAGGGCGCACTGGGCCGTGAACAGCGGGCAGCACTGATCCTGCAGATAGACAGCCATCTCGCGGATTTGTTTGAGAACCCGGACAACCGATTTGGCTTTATGGCCATGCCGAACCACAACCCGTTTTTTGAAGGCCGGTCTCCGTTGTCGGTGATCAGTTCCGGTCTGGATGAGGATCTTGAGGGAGTTGCGCGGCGAATAGCAACGCTGGCTGGGCAAGGTTCAGGGTTGTGGTGAAGGTGTCCCCGTGAAGTCTATTGGGGGGCATGTCGTTGAGGTCCACGAGGTGGTGGATTTTTGAGCAGCAGACAATTGGTAAATTAGGATGGTTTGGCTTCAAGCTCGATGTGAGCTGGGGCTGTTGCTGGCCTAATCGTGCCAGAAAGTGAAACGATTACCGGTCAAATCGTGCCAGAAAGTGACACGATTTGCCGGGTAGTAATGGGGGCAAGGGGGGGCACCGTTACCATCATCCCGGTGCAGGGCCGGTCACACATAGCTGCTGGATTTTCGCAGCATCTGCATCGAGATCGTGTTCGGCTATGGCTGGGGGACGATGTTCGATAGCATTCGTGCTTTGTGGGGCAGGTTTTCGCACTGGGCCTGGAGTATTCCGGCCTGGCTGGGCAACATCTCTTTCCCTACCCAATAAAGCCTGATCAATCGGAAGTGTTGCTCCAAGCTGTGAGGCCCAAAGCTAACGGCGGCAGCTGGGTGCTCTGGGTTGGTAGTGACGAAATCTTGCCAAGGTTGAGCACTGAACTTCCGAATGGGTGGTACCGGTTCAACGCGCACCTCGGACCGGCCTGACTGGATGAAGGTCATCAGCTCATCACTGAGCATAGGCTGGTCACTGCCAAGGTCCGCAAGCATTAGGCGAATGTAGGCGTTGTCGAGAAGGTGAATGAACAGGACTGAGGCATCTAGGGTCTGGCCGATCGGCGAGAAAACCCGCTCATCCCAATACTGCCGAGCTGGCGAGTCAGATTGGCACTGCTGAGAAAGTTCTAAGCCTTGATACAACTCAATCACGAGATCGTCGGATAAGGCATGTGCCCATCCGTGCTGTGAGTGGGTTTGGACAGCCTGGTCGATAGCAGACTGAAGCTCCTCGAAGTGTTGCTCTGAGGCAAGGCTAATTGTGCTGGTAAAGGCCAAGCTGGCGGCTAGGCAGAAGATGCGGGTTATTGGCATTTGTAGAGTCTCATTTGGGCTCGGTTTGTGAGTGTTCCTAATAGCCGCACGGTGTGACCGGCGCGAGGTGGTCAGGATGGGTGGGAATACTGTTCAGGTCAACGGATGTTGCGCGCTGAATCCTTGCGTTGGCAGGATGGGGCGGATGTAGGCTTTGAACCGGAACTTTGCCTTGGCCTATGACCGGTTCATAAGGAGCTTATAGATTGGTGAATGCAGCCCTCTCCACAACAGGGCTGCATGGGGTGGTTTACCGCGACTTTACCCAGACATACAGCTGATCGGGGCTGGGTGGGTGGGTGTCATCGAACAGCGCCGCGGTGAGTTGGCGTGCTTTGCGCTCGGAGCGGCGTTCCTGCCATAGCTTAACGTTCTCACTGAGCCATTCACTTGCCTTTGGTGTTGTCAGGTACAGCTGGGGTGGAACGGTTCGATAGAGGTCGCCCACTGGTACGGTGCTGAGCAGGCGCCGGGCATTAGGGCCCCAGCTGGGGACATCGGTGCAAACCCGATTAACGTAGGCCTGAACATCATGATGCAGCCAGGTCCAGGTGTCGTTGGGTTCGGTGATCTCCGGGTAGGGATCTTGGCCCAGCGGCAGATAGTGGATCCCCTCGGCGTTGGGGACCCGTTCGGCTTTGGGGCCGGTGGTCAGCAGCAGGGTAGCGTCGTCACGGTAGACCAGGGCGAAACCGTCCTTGCCGGCGGTTTCCAGCGGCGGTTGCCCAAGCTCCCAGTACAGCTGGGCAAGCCAGGGTAGGTGGGGGAGCGTGAGTGGGCTGAGAGCGCCTGCCAGGTCATCCAGGCGCAACGCCACCGGTGGGACCCACTCGGCCAGGCCGGACTTAGTGGGCCGCGATAGCCGGTTGTAAGACCGTGAGCCTATCTGTTGCGCGAGTTGGTTGAGCAAGGCGTGGTGGCTGCGTGCCGATTCGGGCGCTGGGTTCTGGTCGGCCTTGAGTCGGTCCCGGATCTGGCGCGAAAAGGCCTTAAGGGTTTGGACCTTGATGACAGTGGTATCGGAGACCAGTTCGGGGTCCAGGTGGAACTGAGGATGAGCATGGATCGGTTGCATTGACGTTCCTTATGCGTCCCAAAGGGTCTATTCAGCGCCTATTTTGTTGACCAGGACAGCAGTGGAGTCATCAGCATGGGTGATCAGTCGGTTTTTCCCGGGCGCGCGGCGAAGGATTTCCGGTTCCTATTGATGACGTTAGCAAACGCTGGTCGGCCAAACAAGCGCCACCGCAATGACTCAGCCCTTGCCCTGTTCCAGAATACCGCCACAGTGTGGCAGGAAAGCATCACATCGCAGCACATGGGCGGGTTCACGAGGCCGGTGATTGCCGGCCTCGCTTTCAGTCAGTCCTGTTGGTTATCGGCGCCGTAGCGGGAGCTGAACGGCACGTAGTGGATGCTGCGAGACGCTGCGGTGTCCAGGGCCATGCGCTTGGCTTCCCAGAAGTTGCGGGTGCGGAAATCCGTGTCTACCAGGGCAAAGTCAGTCAGGTCGTGGTCATTGTCCTGGTCGACATCCAGCACGGTCACACCCTGGCCGTCGGCAACAAGCACCACGGTGAAGTAGGCAGTGAGAAATTCCACGGTTTTAGGCTGAGCCGCCTTCTCGGACAGCGCCGCGGTGTGGTATCGCGTTGCCTGGGTGGGCCAGTGGATGAGGTTGCAGCGGGCCACTTCCTTTTCCACTGCAATGCGCAGCTGGGCATCGTCCAGGGCCAGGGCTTCTGCCAGAGCCTGGGCATCCGGGTAGCGTTGATGGCCAGCCAGGGTTTGGTGGGTAAACTCACCGGTTGCGGTCAAGGTGTGGGATTCGGCGCAGCCCGGGTCATGATTGTAGGCTTCGATCTGGATGACATGGGGAATGTTGGCCGCAGCCAAAGCTTCATCAACGAAGATCTGGCCATCCTCTGCACCTTCAAACACAAAGCGGACAATCTCAGTGTTATCCACCGAAGCGTGAATGCTGTGGCTGGACTGCTCTGCCAGTTCGTTGTTGGTAGCAAAGGCGGCGTGCGCCAGTGAGGACTTGAGCAGGGTTAGCTCAACGTTGGTTTCTGCCATGTGGGGCTCTCCATATCCATTATCGCCGGGTCCATCGGCGAACTAAATCAACCCGCTAAGTATATAAAAGTATATCAGGCGGGTCAATTCAATCGACTAGATTTCCCACTGGTCGGCGCTGAGGCTGAGGCTCAGGGCGAAGACCTTGTCGCGGAACTGCTTTGCCATTTCTGGGTTCTCGTTAAGGCACTGCACCAGAGGTGAGCCCGGCACTTTGGCCGCCAGGTGGTCAAGCGCCCTGGTGACGCGCTGGTGCAGGGTGGCATCAGGGGGGCAGGGCAGGTTGGTGCCATTGGCAAACCGTGTCTTGTCGAGGCCCAGGCTGCCAGAGGCTTCGATATGCAACTCGCCGGCACGCTGGTGGTTGATTACCCCAAGGTACCAGCGGATCTCCAGATGGGTCAGGCAAACAGTGAGCTGGGGGTTGGACTCAAAGGGGTCTTCACTGGGTCGCACTACCATCTCAAGGCCATCGCCATGCAGCAGTTTGTTGGCCAACTCGACGGTGGCGCAGCTGATTTGGGCGTCCTGACTAAGCTCTTCAAGCAGCGCTGGGGTGACGGCCCCGATGTCCAGCACCTGCTGCCACACTGGCCGTAGGGCTTCACGGCCGTCTAGGACCTCGTCAAGCACCAGGTTGAGCAGTTCGGTGCTGATCGGCAGTTGCCCCTTGGGGGGCGCAATGTCCTCGCTCAACAGGTCTACGGCGTTCATGGCAACCGTACCGGCGAACATGTCGATGTGGCTGTTTTCACTTTGGCCGGAATAGCCTTGAGCTCGTAGCCAAACGTCGGGGTCCTGCTGATTGATTTCGACCTGGACGGTGGTCATCGTGTCGAAGGTGAGCAGGCCGGAGGTGTTGTAGTAGAAGCGGATCGACAGTTCGATACCCTCCGTGCTGATCTTAATGAACAGGTCGTCAAATCGGGTTCTGCCAGGATCCGCCAGCGCGGCCAGGCCCAGGGTTTTTACCTCAATTCTCTTGGCGTTGGCCTGGAACTTGGCGATCAGCTGGGCCGCGGCGCAGTTGCTGGGGATGTCACCGTCTCTGAGGCGTTCGTCGGCTTCACTAAGAAAACGGTCCACCAGTTTGCGTCGCAGTGCGTGGTAGTGGCTGAGCTGGGCCACCATGCTGGCAGTCTGGGCCAGTGCCTCTTTGGCGGTACGGCCGGCGTGGCGGGTGGGCAGGCGGCTGTTGATGGTGCCGTCGATCGTCTTGGGCCGGCGTTTGAGTTCAGCAACGGCCGCGGGGTGGTCCATGCCTGGGAACAGGTGCGAGGACGTAACCGGTTCGATGGCTTTGCGTTTGGCGCCGGTGGCCTGGACCAGGGCGTGGTTGAGATCAGCAAGTTGCTTAGGGGTGGTGATTGCGCCTTTCATGGGGCTGCTCCTTCACTGGCTGCAAGGTCGGTGGTGCTCCCGTTCCACTACCATTGAGCCGTTAGAAAAAAGCATCAGGGCGTCAGTAGGGGGTATTGCAAAGAAGATCGTCTGTTGCCCGAACCGCTAAGCGGTGGGAGCGGGAGCCGGTCAGACGCTGGACATGCCACCGGTTGATTCGAAAGGTATCTTAACGGCTTGGGGTCGTCAAGACGCGCCCTGGTGCTGGCCAGGGCGCTGGCTGGGTTACGCGGAGGCCTGTTCGAGGATCTGGCTGATGGTGTGGATGGTGTCATCCCACTGGCCACCGAGGTTGCCCTTGGACAGCAGTTCTTCCAATCGACTGGCGTGATTGGCGACCTGCAGGTGCTCGGAGGCAAACTGCACCCGATCTGACAGCATCCGATCGGCCTCGCAGGTGACGTTGCGTTGCTGGTCGTCACTGCCATGCAGAGTGAAGTCGTCACGGCCCAGGTAGCCGGATGCTTCAATGGCAAAGCTGTCGTCTTCGAAGCTATCATGAACGCCGATAGCCCAGTGCGCACCGCTGGGGCTAAAGGTCAGCAACAGGCAAGCGGTTTGCTCAGTATCGTCGCTGCTGTCATCGCCGATGTGGATCTCGAAGTCCAGCTCGCTCTCTTCAATCCGCTTTTGCGCATCTTCAAACGTGCTTTCCATGCAGTCCATGCGGGCGCGCAGGGCATGGAACAGGTCTTCGGAAAGCGCTTGGGCTGGGGCCGGGGTGGCAGTTTGGTCCGCCAGCAGTTCGTCCAGCAGCAGGTTAAGGCATGCGGCTGAGACCGGCAGGGGCGCCAGCGGCAGGTCAAAGATCAGCTTGTCCAGGCAGACGGCGATGTGGTGATCCAGGAAGCGAGTGAGGTGCTCGATGGGGAAGCGTCGGCCGCTGCTGGGCAGGCGGTGGTAACAGTAGACCTCACGCAGGCTGACGCTGGTGCACTTGTTGCGATGAGGTCGGATAAAGCCGCCCTCAACATGTAGCCGATACTGGCCAAACTCAATCACCATGGTAAACGGGTGCGAGGTCGAGCTGACCGGCTGATCAAGCCCGCCAGTGGACACACTGATCTGTTCCGGTGAAGTGGCAATAGCCCGGGCCAGGGCCCCGGCAAAGGCTTTCTCTTCTACGCTGGCGTTGGGGTAGTCCCGGGCGAAACTCGGTGCCGGCTTGATCCCGGCAAAGAATGTCTGCAGTTGCTCCTGGGCTACTTTGTGCCGGCGAAGCAGGGTGTCCATCTCTTTGAGTCTGCGAGCCACCAGGGCGGAAGCGGGACCGGTGTTCAGGCGAGAGGCAACGGTACCGGCAACGGTTTTGGGGCGGCTCTTAAGCCAGCTGATCGCGGCGTGATGGTCTTTGCCGTCAAACAGGCGACGGGCGACAACCGACTCAATGTCCTTGCGGTCAGTGCCAGTGGCATTGGCGACCTCACGGATAAGGGCGGCATGCTGCTTGGGGGTGGTGATGATACCTTGCATGGTTGGATCTCCATTTAATGGCGTCGGTAATGCGATGCTCCCGTTTCACACCACTGAGCCGGAAATGGGTTCCATAGCGTCAGATAGGTGAGGGTGTTGCTAATAGCGCGCTTGTTGCCCTAGCCGCAGTGCGGTGGGAGCGGGAACCGGTCAAGCGCAGGACATGCCACCGGCTGTAACTTAACAACCCCAATAGTATACAAAAATATATTTTCAATCAAGTTGAGATTAGGACCCGGCGTCTTTGGGTGGGGCCCGGGTCTGCATCGAGGGTAAGGCACCGTCGCGGGGGATTGCCAAACTCTGCCACTGGGGTACAGTCATGGCGTTGATCCCCTGCTGGGCGGGGGTGCTGTACCCACCAGAACTGGTGGGTAGTTGAGTTGTGACATTGGGCGTTGGCATGCGATGAGACCTGTTGGTGTGAACCACCGGAAGTTACGCCAGGTCAGGGCCCTTCAAGCCAGAGGTACCTATGGACAAACACCAGTGTTTTATCGGCGTTGACATCGAAACGGGAGGCCTCCCGGGTGCCCAAAATGCTGATGACCCCAACATCCCGGTGGGCATGACGGGTCTTCAGCATTACCCGATCCTTGAGGTGGCCATTGTGTTGGTCGACAACAACATGAAGTTGTTGGATGAGGGGATCCGTGTGGTACTCGAACTGACCCCGGAGCAGGCAGATAAGAACCTGTCGCCCTGGAGCAAAGCGGAGTTTCAGGACACGCTCATCCCCGAGTGTCTGCTGAAGGGGCTGCCGCTGGCGGAGGCCGAGAAGGCGCTGCTGCAGTACCTCGACGGGCATGGCATCAAGCTTGGCAATGGGACGCGCTATACCCTGCTGGGCAACAGCGTGGAGTTCGATGCGGCGTTCATCGGGCACAAACTCCCGACCCTGGCGTCGCTGTTCAGCTACCGCTTGGTCAACGTTTCGACCATGAACGAGCTGTTTCTACGGTACCAACCGTCCGTGGCCAACAAGATCAAGAAGCGCCGGGCTCACACGGCGATGGCTGACATCCGAGAAACCGTGGCTGAGCTCGATGTGTATTTGAAGTTCCTGGGGGCGATTGAATAGCCCCGCGCCCTAGCAGTTGTGTGAATAGTCCCCGTGATAGGGATAAATATATTGTGGCCAAATTGCGATTGAACCATGCAAACGGTTGAACCGGTATCACTGGTCGGGTCAGGCACCGCGGGCTTTGCCAGGGATTGCCAAACGGCGTCATTGGGTTACAGTCAGGGGGTTGATGACCCCGCTGGGCGGGTTGATGTGGTGAGTTGTAGTGGGGGCCAGGATGGCGCGTAAGTGGTACTACAGTGTGAGTTTGAGCCGGCCAGAGCAGGTGGTCCGGCACCGGTTGATCGGGGTGGCGTTGCGCCGGGCACGGCACCGTGGCTTTGTGTTTGAACCTGAGCAGGGCACCGTGGTGCAGGTGGCGCCCTGTGGTCCTGGCGGGATGGTGGGCTACGATTTGGAAAAAAGTCCGGAGCGGTGTGTGCTGGAGGGCCCGGTAGTGCAGCAGGCCCTGACCACAGTGCGCAGCGTGATGGCGTCGCGCCAGGGGGTGGTATGCAGTTGAGTAACGATTACATCGGCGCGATCGAGTGTCCTGATGCCTGCCTATTTGCGGTTCGGATGACCGACGGCGGCTGGACCATCGCGGACGGGCCGGGTACCCACCTGGTGGACATGGCCAAGACGGATCTGGCGGGTTGGCATCTGCCGGTGCGGTTCCAGTACGCAGAGCAGGCGATGCTGGCTATCGACACAGGCCCAGGGGTGTGGTTCGACCACAGCTTGAAATCAGCCTGGGGGCAGCATGCGTTGGCATGCGGAGCGGACGTGGCACCGGAATACATGCTGGCGCCGGATGGGGAGATCCCGGGGGTGCCGCTGCAATGACCGAAGCGGAAGTGATCTGGATTGATATTGAGGCCAGTGGTCTGGAGATGGCGTCCTACCCAATTGAGGTGGGGTTTGCATCGAACACTGGCAGCCTGCGAGAGTCATTTCTCATTGACCCCGATACTGTGCCGCAGGGCGTTGATTGGACCTTTTGGAGTACCGCTGCCGAGGGGATCCACAAGATCCCCCGCGAGCAGTTGGCCGGCCAGCTCAGTGTTTATGAAGCCGCTGAGCGCCTGAACAGCCTGCTGCGTGGCTGCAGGGTGTTGTCTGATGCACAAGACTTTGACCGGCGCTGGCTGGACCGGTTACACGCAGCGGCCGGGGTGGATCCCACCTACGAGGTGATTGGCCTGTCCGGCTGGTGTCTGGAGAACCGACAGAATGCCTGGGCCTGGTGGCTGTTGCGGAAAGGCCGGGAGGTGCCGCACCGGGCCTTGCCCGATTGCGATCTAGCGTTGCAGTTAGGTCGTGAGTGTGAGTTCTGGGACTAGCGGTTTTGTGAACTGTTCACAAGCATCTTGAGAGGGGCCTTCGGGCCTCTCTTTTGTATCGGCGGATTGCCATGGCTAGGTGGTTGCCCTACCGTAGGGGGGTAATAAGGCGTTGGATATCAGAGGGTCAGCAACCGGTGGACGTTGAGCTAAAAGCGACAGGCTATTCTTCAATGCGGGTGGGGACCAGGACCTCGCTTGCCGTGGAGGAGGTGGAGCATCTGCTGAACACGGGGTGTTGTGTGGCCATTGGTTCCAGAGAGTGGGGCAAGGAGCTACGCTCGCACTACCTGTTCTATTCTGAGCCTGATCGGCAGTGTTTCGTTGCGGTTTGCCGCCTGCAGGGCGGGTCCAAAATGGGCGGTACCAGCAACGGCGCCATCGTTACCGTCCTGCCTTTGGATTACCACCAAAACTGTGCCTGGGGCGTGTCCATGGAGGCTCAGCGCCAGGCCAAAGAGCTGGTCATGGGGGCGGAGGATCCGGATGGGCCCAGTGTGGTGCTGGAGGCCGCCCTGAATGACCGGGAACAGATCCTGGCGTTGGGCCGATGGATGTTGCCGAACCTGCCCGCGGAGCAGGTGGACTCGCACCTACGTGGACTGGTGCAGCGGGAGGGCTTTGCCAGTGTGGCCACGGCTGCGTTGTTGGGTCGAGTGCCGGAGTTGGCAAGCTGCCCGGGGTCAAAGATCGACACCCTGCGATTACGTCACTTTCGCAAGGGGCGCCGCCAGCGGCATAGCCTGATCTGCGAGTTGGAATGCGCCCCGGTGGACGGCGGTTGGCGATTCGCGCTGCCGGAGCGGCCTAACTGGAGGAAGGGGCCGGGAGCGGCGTCTGTGCTGCCGGTTAAGGGAAATGCACTGCCCCAGGGCAATGCCACGGTCCAGTTGCAGGCGCTGTGCCAGTCATCCGAGGGTGGGTTGTTGTCTGCCGTGCTGTTGCACCGTTTTATGGCCCGGCTTTCTGGCGACGCCCTGGCCGTAGGTAAGGCGGATCTTGGTAATTTGGGTCAATGCCTGGCGGCCGATGGGGTGATGGCCGGTGTGCTGGAACGCCTTGAGGCGGTGGGCCGCCGGCAATCCATTGTCGGCTTTCGCGTGCTGGCCCGGGTCGTTGGGAGGAAGCGCAATTACGAGCTGCCAGTTACTCTGTGTGGCGCAGCGATGCTCAGACGGGTCAAGGGATACACCTGGGTGCCCCATGAATTGGGTACCGTGGCGCCGTATTACACGGTGGAGGCCGAGCTTGGCTTGAGGAACCAGGGGCTGGATACCCATCACCTGGCACAGATGTTGGTGAGCACCCGCCGTATTGAGCTGAATAAACTCAGTCGTAAAAGCCCGTTCGGGCCCGATCACCGGGCTGTGCTGATCTATCCGCGTGGTGTCCCCGGTGGGCTGGTCGCCGTGATCAAGAGGGACGTGAACCAGGTGGTGGGGTTAGTGGAGCTCTTTGCCTTGTCGCCGGGGGATCGGGACAAAATAAGCGCTGACCCGAAAGCCATGGCTGCGATCCGCCACCGCCACCTGGCCCTTCAGGGCGACGCGGATGTCGGCTTGCAGCTGGTGATTGACGGTGTGTTCCGTCAGGACAGGCGCCTTGATGAGCACCGGCACAGGCTGGTGGCCTGGCCCTGGCCAGGTCGGGATTACCGGGCGGAAGGCCTTTTGAGCGCTCTGGGTAGTCAGTTACAACATCCCGAACGGATTGCCGAGTTGGTGCGCCAGGTGAATCTGCCTGAAAAGCGTGGCCGGGGAGAATTACAGGACATCGAGGGCTATGTGAAGGGGCTGGGGTGCAGTTGGCCGGTACAGTTGACCGTTACGCTGGATGCCGGCGGCCAGTTGTCCTTACGGTGGCTCAATCAGGCACGGTGGTATGGCGATTTTGCACAGGAGTTGGCGGGGGCCATCGAGGGCAAGCTGATCGGAGGCCCCGGTTACGTTCGGCCACCAGCGTTGGATCCGTGCAGGATAGAAAGAGCGGACGCCATCGTGGCCAGCCAGAAGGCCGCTATTGCAACCCCTCAAGAGGAACGCAGTTGGGATCGGGTGACAAACGGGCTGGCTGCCGGTTTTAGCGCTTCGCTGCAATGCCAGACGGCAGATGGGGTGAGTTTTGAGGTGCAGTGTGATCGCAGCTGGCCTCTTCGATGCACCTTGGCATCGTCCCCCAAAGCCAGCTTGGAAGCCCTGGTGTCCGCCAGCGACTTCGCTCAAAGCGTCGCTGATGCGGCGCAGCGTGCCCAGCACGAACTTGGGGCCAGGATCACCGGTGTCCGGGTTGAACTGCATGGGAACAGACAGCATCCGTCTAACGGCGTGTTCGCGGACTTGGACGCCATTGCACTAGCCTCACCGCCGCAGGAGTGGGCTGGTTGCCTGAAGGTCCGGGTGCCGCGGGGGTTGCGGGCCCAGCTGGTGTTATCCGCCAGCAGTGAATTGCCGCTACCGATGCCGCCAGCAGGGGCAGAGTGCCGCCAGCGCTTTACCTTTGGGGTAGCCCTGGTGAAAGGCTGGGGCGGAAGCCGTCAGCGCCGTGCCGAGCAGGGTGTGGCCTCGTTGGCTGACTACGGGGATGGCGATCTGAAGGAGAGCATGACCAAGTTCTGCGACTCAGAGGCGTACCGGTCGGCAGTCGGTCGGTTGTTGAATGATCTGAGCCCAGCCGACATTGCGGCTATCCGCAGCTTGACCGTGTTTCTATATGAGCCGGGGGCTAACGGCAAGGCGGTAGGCAGGGCCAGGGTGTGGGCCAATTACTGCTTGCCAGTTGGCCAGGACCCTCATGTTCGCCTGGAGATAGTCAACTAGCGCAAAGAACGACCAGGATTTTTCATTGTGGTTTGTCAGCAGTTATTTGTTGGCCTTCACCATTAGCAGGCTTTCATAGTTTGAATAGCCGGCATAACTGTGGGGTCTGAAATGTCCGGCTGATTCGAAGCCCATTTTCTCGTGGAGGCGAATTGACGGGCTGTTGGTTATCGGTTTTACAACGATGAATGAGTAGAGTGTAAACCCTTTAAACAACTGAGACACCTCATTCATAATCAAGGAGCCGATACCATGTTTGCCGTACTCTTTCCTTACTGCAATTTTTTCAATGCACCGATATTTACGGGTTTGAAAATTTTCATATTGAATCTGGTTGTCCCAGTGGATTGAACGTACTACTGCTTTTTCTATAGCCCCTGAAATCTGCACGAAACCGATGATGTCGCTCTGGTTTACCTCAGCGACGAAGTAAGTGGCATTGCCAAGCCTAAGTGCCTTCTTCAAGGTGTGGGTTGCCAAGGGTTTGACCAAGAAGCCGGTGTCTCTGTCACCTTTCATATGGCTGTTGTTTATTTCAACAATGGCAGCGGCGTCTTTAGCGGAGGCTTCTCTTAATCTGACCTTCAATTCTTATAGACCTTATTATTGAACTCTTACAATGACAACCTCAAAAATCCTGTTAATGCCTCAAGGTATTATTTTTAGGCTTATTTAATGGAGGAGGTTGGTGGAGATAAAGTGTCCAACGGTTTGCCAATGGGGTTTTGGGGTCTTCTCCAGCTCTGTAAAAATAATATAACTGTTCCATTGGCCTGAGTGTTCAGGTTGAGGTGTACTCTTTAGCATTAGGCTACAGCAGTAGGGCTGCGGGGTATGTCAGAGTGTCAGGAGATAGGCGCAGGCTGGGGCGCAATATTTAAGAATAAAGCGCCTCGATGGGCAGGCGTTGGTGGGGGTCATGGTCCTCAAGGCCGACCAAAGGCGGAGGACTAGGGTTTAGTCCACGTTATTGTCTTCCGACAGCCGTTCAGACGGTGCGCAGTAGCGGCAAAGGATCTCCGCTGGAAAAGCCGTGCTCTCGGGGGCCCAGTGGGTAACATCACGGTCGATGTCACCACACTCGCCGCCGAACCAGGTATCGCCTTCGTAGACGCCGAAGTGCATGCCGATTTCAGCGCAGAAGTAGAACACTCTCTGGCCGGGGCGGGGTTGCTGGTCGCAGTAGCGGATCAACTGGCTTAAATCGGGATCCGGGCGCTTTCGGGTGCTTGGGATGGCCATAACAATGTCTACTCCGTGACGGGGCCAGGCCCTTGGCTTGGGTGACCCTCTGATATATAATAATATACTCAACGTTGGCTGGTCTTGCCGGCCAGGCTAACCATTGTAAATCAGGGAAGAGCCGATATGAAACTCAATGATGATGCCCGTGAGGTGCAGGGAGCGACAGTACCAGAGACCTGCAGTTATGAGGCCTGCTCTAATCCGGCGGATTGCTATGACGACATGGACAACCCGATGTGTCAGCGCTGCTATGAGTTGGATCAGGAGGGGCGGTTAGGCTGCGCTGTTTGATCTTCACACCAAAGGGACTAAGCCCTGTAATTAACACGGGCCGATAACCACCCCCGTATACTGAAGACCGGTACCCAGGGACAACCTGGGGCCGGTTTTTGCGTAGTGGAGTGTGGTGGCGTGACCGACGTGAGTAAGAAAGCGTTGTTGGCGATGGTAGTATCGGTGTTGCTGTGGATGGCGTATCCGGTCGTCAGCAACGCCTTGGTGGGGCTGAGCAGTCCGCTGGCGGTGCTGGTGATGGTGCATGGCATCGCCTTGGTGGGGTCGGGTTTGCTGCTTTGTGCGGTGGCGTGGCGTCGGGGTCCGGTTCGAGATCTGGGTAGGGTCCTGTTGGCGCCAGGAAACCTCGCTCTGGTACTGGCCACCGGCTGTGCGGTCATGCTTAACCATGGCTTTCTATACTGGGCTTTGTCCTTGTCAGAGGATTGGGATGTGCTGGCGGTCATGGTGTTTGAGCTGTGGCCGATGATGTTCTTTTTGGTCGACACCTTGGTGCGCCGGCGCCAAAAGATCACCCCGGGCGAGGGGTACGCTGTGGTGCTGATCACCTTCGGTTTTGTTGCTGGCTATGCCTGGCTGTGGTGGGATGGCGGTGCCCGAGTCAATGCCGGGGCCTTTCAGGTTGGGGCGTTGGCGTTCGTTGGTGCGGTGTGCATGGCGTTGACTTCTCTGGGCCGTGTGATGCTGGTGCAGCGGATAAGTACCCAGCTTGACGGGGGTAACCAAACACTGACCGCTTGCGTCACTGTGGAGTTTGCATTGCGGATGGCCGCCTTGCCGGTGCTGGTGGTGCTGGGCTTCTCCGAGTTAGAAGGCTTGGGCGATATCGATACCGGCGCTGTGTACCTCGCCTTGTTCGCGGGGTTAATGATGATCGCCGTTGGTAGTATGCTGTGCGACTTCGCCTTGGTGCAATCTCGCAGCAGCATGTTGGCCCTGCTTTGGTACTGCGTGCCGGTGGGCGCGGTGATCCTGCTGTCGTTGTCCCGCGGGGTGTGGCCCAGCTGGCAGGAGTGGGTCGCCCTGCTGGCTCTGGTTGCAGTGAACCTGGTGATTGCGCTGCCGTCGGCGGGAAGGGGTAAGCCTTGACGGTGCGTGCCCGCCAGCAGCGACTGGGGGCCGGTGGGCGTGGTGCAGCAACTCCTGACGGTGTAGCATCAGATACTTATGACATCGGCACAAGCCGGAACTGATGAGCGGGAATACGATATGGCAGTAGGGGTAAAGCCTGAGGTGGTCGAGGCCATCGATAAGGTTTTGATGGAAGACTGGGACCCCATCGGGATAGGGCACCTGCCCAGGGCGGAGGGGGAGTACCGCAGCTATGCCGTGGAGCTGGCCGATATGCTGCAGGCCGGCGTTAGCAAGGCCGAGGTGGTCGCGTACCTCGTTCGCGTTTGCCAGGATATGTTTGGTCTGAAAACGGATTTTGACTACCGCGAGTACGTCGAGCACGTTGCGGTGCTGATCTTGGAGGCCGGCGCCCAGGCGCAAGGCGAGCGGCCATAGGCCGTTGTCACAGGCCGGCCGGATGTAAATAAGGGCCCCCTTGCGCTGTCCGCGCCAGGGGGCCTGGTTTCATTCACACAGCCAGTGTTTCACTTCGGCGATGGTTTCGGCCCCTCGGTTGCCCATCGGGTCCTCAAGCCAAGCTCTGTGGCCGTTCTTGTCCAGAATATCTAAGCGCCGGTACGCGACGCTTTTGCGCTGCGGGGTCACTTCGGGGTGCCCGCGGGGCTTGTTGGGTGTGCACAGGTACCATTGTGCTTGGCTCATTCAGTGGGCAGGCTCCTTTTGGGGCCCAGGGACTATCCCTGGGCTGGATGATGTCAGGCCGCATCAGCCGAGGTGGTGCGGGTAGGTCAGATAGCAGCGGAACAGCCGTTCGCGTTCTTTGCTGATTACTCGGGCCAGCGCTTGCTGGATCTCACCATCGGGATCGTCCTGATAGTCGGTGGTGCGTTTGCTGGCCTTGGTAACCGCCAGCCAGGCTGCTTGGTTGCACACAGCATGGAGTACGGCCTCGGCAGTCTTTTCATGGCAAAGCGCGCTGATCTGCTGCAGGCTGAGGCCGGTACTGTCCAGCACGTCCAACGCCTGGGTGCTGTGATGATCAACCGCGTGCTGGGTCAACCAGAGGCCGAGCCAGTTACTCTCGGTGCCCTCGAAATAGATCTGCTCCAGCACGGGCCCGTCGTAGAGTCCCGGGGTATAACTGAACAGGTTGAATTCACCCTGGGTCGGTTGGTACTCAAAGGCATGTGCAATCAGAGGGGGGAGAGTGCTCCAGTGGCCAAGGTACTCCAGGGCGCGGCGTTCGCTGGCTTTGATGGACACCACGGTGTCCTCTTCGGTCATCGACTGGAACATGGGTTGGCACAGCTCGTCGAAGCCCTGCCGGTGGGCACTGGGCAGCTTGGCAAAGAGGGCCAGTGCCTTGTTGAAGGCGCTGTCGCTGGTCGGCCGGCAGATAAACACATTAAATTCCAACCCACCCTGGCTGCATTTGGGCTGGTAATCAGACAACTCATCCTGCAGCGCGGTAAGCAACTGCTCGACGGCCTCCGCGTAGGCTTTGCCGGTGATCGCCAATGCACCCTTATGCGCAACGGCGAAACTGATCTGCCATTGAGCGCCGCCAGATTGCTCGCCCTCGGCAAGGCGGGATAGGCGGTTGTGGTGGTGGCAGATGTGCAGCCACAGATCGCTACACTCCGGCAGTGATTCCCGGTGCTTGGCATTGCAGTGGTAGCCAGCCTGGGCGGCCAGTTGATCGCGGCTTTGATTAAGGGTCGGCTTGCCATTGCTGTGCAGGGCGTTCATGCCGGCGGTGACCTGGCGGTAGTGTTCCTGAGAAATGAAGTGCATCGCGCTTATCCTTGTGCGGTCGGGTTTCCAGTTGCCCCATAACCAGAATGCGACCGGGTTAAATCGATCCACATTCCAAGTCCTAAATTTAAATGCAGGGCTTTTTTGCCGATTGGGGCGGCAGGCTGCTTAGGCCCGTCTTTCACCATAGTGAGGACGTGTTTGAATATACATATTTATATCGGCCAGGTCAAGGGGTTGCCTATTTGCAAAGCTGGTTGACTGGTTCAGCGCCATTGGCCGCTGTGGTACCATCAAAGAATAAAGAAGTGTTAATTGTGAGCGTGGGATGGCGAAGTACCGGGAAGTGTTGGCGCGAGATGTTCGAGGGGGCTGGCGAAACGAGGGTCGTCGTGCTTTGGCGCGGTTGGACGAAGGTCTGCCAAAATATGCTGCTGAAGGTGAATTACTGAAGTCGAGGTATGTCGAGCTCAATAAGGATGTGGGTAACGTAGTTGAAGGTGTCTTTAGCCAGTTCAAGGAGCAATTGCTGGAACAGTTCCGGAACAATGGTTGGGAAAATAGAACCGCAGTAGAAACCAGCTTAAACTCTGCCCTGCCTTCCGGAAAGGCGCAGTTAAAAAAGTTTCTCCGCGACAGTGCAAAGCTTGACCTCGGCACCGAAACCGAACTCACCAGGACCTTGGTTATAGAGGCCCGTCAGTGTGCCGAGGAGTTGATAGCCCTGGATGTTGAGGTAAAGGGTTATGACGGTCTTGTGGTGACCCAAGGTCAGAAGCGTGATGCGGTGGTAAAGCGCCAGGCGGCTGAGAAAGAAGAGGCCCGACGGGTCGGCCACAAAGACGTGAAATATGCCGTGAAGTTTGCTGAGGAGTTGGTGGAGCAGTCCAGAGAAGGGATCATCCAGGAGATGGCCCGGCGGACTGAGCGTCATCAAGAGGCGATGATTGCGGCCATCAAGGACGCTGACTATGTCTGGCAGTCTTATGCTCCGCGGAAGCGTGACAAGGCTTTGCCTTACCACCAGTTTGGTGGCTCCGACCTGGTAACGGTGGCGGATACTGAGTATGACCCAGAGCGGGGATGTGAGGTGTTCGTGATTAAGCCTAAGGCGGAGCGGGATAGGGTTATAAAAGAGAGGGCCGAGACTGCCTACCAGTATCTTAAAGACGAATTTGTGGGTAAGTTGAGCAAAAAAATTGGCGGGATCTTGGTGGCGCGCGGGGATTTGAAAGAGGGCGGGCTATCGTCGCCGCCTTTGAGGGTTTCCAGTAATATTGAGGCGCTGGTCACCGCGGAGTTTGAAGACGGGGGCCGCTTTAATGTCCGTGCCCAGTCGGTGACTGTATACAAACATAATATTAAAAACGGCTTTTGCGAGCAGTATCGGTTTAGCTTTCACGATTGCTATTTTGGCGATGGCAGGAAGTTGCCATACCCGGACCTTGATAGGGTAAGCATTCATTTCGCCGGGATTAAGCCTAAGCGGGAAGTGGGTCCGTCGCGCTGACCTGGCAAAACTACACAGGCCGCCTGAGGGCGGCTTTGTTATATCTGGGGCCTGGCTTAAGGGGGAGTGAACAATGCTCCCTCATGGGCGCTTTGGCGTCGGAATGAGTGGTCTGCAGATGGGCACAATCCCCAAGCAGGCGGGCCCTACGGGAATGTTTCTCATCAGCCATTGTTGCAGCGGGAGCGTCCAGCTAACCCAGAATTCGGCATTTAATGCTGTATAGGGCGGCATGCAGGGGGTGGCCAGTAGGGCATAGCGAAGCGCCCATAATATACTTGAGTATACTAACGGACATGGTGCCCTGGAAGGGTGGTTAGAGCTGCTGGCGGGACCGCCAGCACTAGGGACAGAACATTGGAGGTTTTATGGGTGCGTATTGGGGATCTCGTTTCTTTGCGGTCACGGCCAGAGACGAAACCAGCTTGGCTGAGGCACACGTGTCTCAAGTGGACTACAAGCCGGCGGCTATCGGGGAGGGCGTCGAGCTGAGCCCGCGAGATAGCATGGAGGGTTACCAGCATTACGCCACTGAGTCAGAGGCTCGCCTGGCCGTAAAGAAGCACGTCCTGGACCTGGTGGGGCCGGCCATTCGAGAGCTGTCCTGGGCCATTGATGATTTGTGGCTGCAGCGAGAGCATGGCAAGTTGCAGGGTAAGGGCGCTGAGGGGAAGGCATTTACTAAGCAGATCCGAGCGTTAGAGGCCCAAAAGCAGGCACTCCAGCACCATTGTCGTCGTCAAATCGAGTGTCGCTAAGGAGGGGGCATGCTGGAAATCGAAAAGCTAATGGGGGCACGGTTGTTTATCCCTGAGCAGGTGAAGCAGGCGTTCATCCATGGCAAGGGTGACGCCGGAGTTGGCATTGCCTCCCAGACCGCGACCTTGGATGCCGAAGCGCACGGGTCGTAGGTGCCGCTGGAGGGCCTGGAGCAGGCTGAGCGCAGTGACTCGCTAGCAGAGCTGAGAGAAAGCCTCACGGACGCGTTCAGCTCGCTGTGGGATACCAAGGTCACCGTGCTGTTTGACTTCGGGGAGGCAGCTCAGGCGGGGCTGGAGGCGGCGGCCGGTGATAAGCCCTGATGTAGCTTCTTCCAGAAAGTGATTTGCAGATAGGGCGCCTTACGGCGTCCTTTTTTGGTAACGGTGGGGTGGTTGTGGCAGATACAACAATACCGCCCAAGGGCGGTATGCTGCGGCCTACTCTTCGCAGACCCGTGGTCCCAATCGACCTAACACCATCGTAGCATGACCAGGTTCAAACTCGGAGCGAAGGGCTGCCGTATTGCTGGCGGCGGAACCCACTCTGAATGTGCTTGCTGGGGTGGCCAGATGCCGTGCTCAAGTTCATTGTGCCGGGTGGGCCAACAGCTGTCTTGGGCACTTAAGAGCATGCAGGTTCCGCAGTACGCGTTTACCGGTAAGTCAGTGGTGGGGGTAGCGGGGGAACGCTTGTAAGTCGCTGGGATCCTGCGTGGTTACGACCTTGGCATCAGAAAGGTCAGCAGGAGCAGGCCCAACAATGTATGGGGGTACGCAGATCAGTTCTTGCGCGGCCATGTGCGTCAGTGCGGATTTAGGTGGGTTACGAGAGTCAATGCCGATGGCTTGGTAGAACTGACCGTCATGCTTGGGGGTGGGCAAAAGCACAATCACCCGGCTGCCAGCTGGTGTGGTGCGGCACAACTGGCGTAATCGCTTAACTGCTTTTGCGCTGTTGTTGGGTAACTCGACAATCTGAACATGATGATCGGTTAGCCAGGGTGCGATGAGTGATTGGAGCTGAGTGATCTTCACCTGGGCGAACTGATTCTTTCTGGTCTGGATTTCTTGTTTTGTGCCGCTGGTCCAGTTGAGCGCGAAGCGGCCTTGTTCGTTTGTGATGACCCAGAACGGAACGATGTTGACTCTGTCCGCTCCTGGCACTTCGACGCCGCAATTGATAATGGTCTGTGGTACGAACATGGTGCTTGTCTCTGAACAGTTTTCGGCAAGGGTACGCCATAGCGCTGGCAGATGCCATGGCGTATCTGGGGAATTCAGGGGCGAGTGTGCTTTTTCTGCTGGTTCCGAAGTTTGGTGATCCGGGTGGCGATGATCACCAGTTCCTTGGGGTGGGCTTCAACGTTTTCCTGGGCCTGTTCAAGCTCCTCTGTAAGCGTTGGGCAAACACTGCCCTGTTCCTCTTTCATCGCTTGGGTTTCGGCCTTCCAATACTCCACATCACCTTGCAAGTCAGGCAGCAAGTCTTTGTGCTCTTTTTTGAGATAAAGAAGGGCCTGCAGCGGGGTGGTGAAGAGGCCGTGGGGAAGGTGATCAGCATTCTCGGAAAATTCCTTGCGGCAAAGATCGGGAATGCTCGATTTCCAGGGCTTAAGGCCACGTTTGGCGGCTTTGCTGTCGTAGGTCAGGTCGTGCTTGAGCACCAGGTACGCTTTCCGGGCCCGTTGGTTGGCGTAGCTGCTGGGTAAGTGGTTCTTAGCCCAGCCATTGGCACGCGTATTGGGCACCCGCAGGGTGCGGATGTGCCACTCTTCAATCTCCAACTCTGTCTTGCCGTCGGTGGTGAAGATGTTGGCAGAGTAGAACACCTGGCCCACCTTCAGGCACTTGGGTACCGGGCTGCTGGAAGCTTTCTTTTTTGCGGTCATGGTCCTCTCCTTGAGGAAGTCGGCGCCTTGGCGGCGCCGACCATAGGTTTACACAGCGCCTGAGCTCAGCTCGCTGAAGGCCCCCAGGGGCAGTTCCCAGTCCTGGCCTTGGTCCAGGAACAGCGGCAGGGTGTAGTCAGTGGCCACGGCCTGGGCAACCAGTTCCGGCGGCAGATTGTCGATGGGCTTAACACCAGCGGCACGCTCTACCACGGTCTTGCCGTTGCGGTGGATGGAGACACCAAACTGCTTTTCGTACTCAGCGATGGCCTGCATCCGCTCTGGCCAGTAATGGCCGATGGTGGCCCAGATGCGGTCGTGGTTGAAGATGCAGGCCATGCACGAGCTGCGGCCAAAGCCCAGGCGGTAGGGCAGCGGGGCAATCAGCTTGTGCTTGGCCAGGATGTCCCAGACTTGCTGCTCAGAGAAGTGCAGCACCGGGCGCCAGTGGTCAATGAAGCGCGGGGTGCGCGGGTTTTTGCCCCGGGCAGTATCATTGAAGTGCGGCTCCAGCTGGTTGTACTTGGAGCGGCCAGGGGATTCCTGGCGGCGCTCACCGGTGATGAACAGAACGCGCTGACCGATGAAGCGGTCTTGCGAGGTGAAGGCGCGTCGAGCCGGATCGATTTTCAGGGCACCTGAGCAGTAACGGGTGCGGATGTCTGCGGACTGCTGGGGGAACATCATCCGGGTGTTCGGCTTGGAGCGGCTGCGGTCCAGGGTCAGGGTGCCAGTCGGGGTCTGGATCTTGTGCGGGTGGGGGATGGAATCTTTTTTCAGCATCTCGCCCTTGAACCCGTGCATTAACCAGCTGTAGTACAGCGGGATCCCCATGGACTCACAGACCTTCTCCAGGAAGCTTTCGATGTGGGGCCAGTCGGCAAAGTAGCCGGGGGTTTCGCGGCCATCCACCAGGTGGTGCCAGCACTCGATTTTGCTGGTGGGCACGCCCATCTCCAGCAGGCGGAACAGGCAGGCGAAGGAGTCTTTGCCGCTCATGCAGACGATAAAGAGATCGTAGTCCAACTCGATGTCTTCGGCCTCGAAGTACACGTTGGGGGTGGCCGGTGCCTGGGCGATGATGTCGCCTTGGAACAGGTCAAGCTGGTTGCCAAGGCCGGTAATGATGCGGTCGTCCATAGCGTCGGTGCGGGCGGTGTTGCTATCCATGTGGGTCACTCCATGTGAAAAATCATGTCTCACTCAACAGTTAGTAATATACATAAATATATTTAACGATGCAAGTTTGAGGTCGGTTCATTTGGTAGAAAATGGTCTGGGAGATGGCGGCACGCTGGCGTATACTGCAAAGCGCTGCAGCGTGACCGAGACCGTGATGCACACTGGCCTGGGCAACAGCAGAATCGGGCCTCTGGCGCTATGAGTGGGGCGGTTGTGCTGACGGTTCAGCCTGGCTGAATGCATAGGCTTGGTGTTGTGTAGTGGGTGATATTGAGGTCTGGTTGATCAGGCCTTTTGGTTGAGTTGATTGTGGGGTGTACCGGTGCGGTTATCGACATTAATGAAGAGGCTAGGGGTGTTTCGCGAGCGGTGGTGTCCCAGGCACGTGGATGTGATGCTGCGGGCCATCGGCGGGGCCACCGCCCCGGTGACCCGAGCAGTGAAGGCGGTGATGTGTGAGGGGCTCAGTGAGCGCCGCGCCGCCAGCCGGCACGGGGTTGGCGGGTTGCAGTTGCGGCACTGCCTGGCCCGGGTGCGCCGCCAGCACCAGCTGTGTGCACGTCTGGTAGAAGGCGGACGCGCCCCAGGTTGGTCGGAGCGGGTTGAGAGAGCGGCTGCACGGCGGTGGTAAAATTAGGGTATCGCCAACCGGCGTTTTGCCTATAGGAAAAAATCCCGTATGTCTGCGAAAAGTCTTATCGAACGCGTCAAGCCGGCCCTGGGGCAGATGGGAGGGGCCGGCATACCTCCTGGTGGGCGCTACACGGCCGTTGTTGAGGTCATTAGCCAACTGGAGTCGACGGTATATGCGCACCCAGGTGTCAACATTACCCGGGAGCGGTTGATCGAAAACCTTGGGACGCTGGTCAGCATGCACCAGAGTGCCAGTGGCGTATCGGAATCCATCGATGAACAGCGCCACCGGGACGAAATGGCGCTGCGGGAAAGAGACTATGAGGACGATCTCAACTGCCACGCTCACAAGGCAATGGCCTGGTTGGGTTACGATGATTGTCATAGTGAGGTGGTGAGGTTGGCCGATGCCTTGGGGGAGGCAATCGACCATGGCCTGCATGATACCCCGGGGGTGGCGCCAGCCACATTCAAAAGCGCCGTGCAGTTTCTTAAGGATGTCAGCAAATGGCAGGGCCGGGTGAAAGAAAGGCTGGGCGAGAGCGCGCCTGAGGGATTTTTGATGGAGCGGGCGGAAGCGGAGAAATTCATCTCGGAGGCTTGCGGATTACTGGGTGCGATTAAAAATGCCCCGTTGGTCGATGCTCAGTACAGCAGCCGTCTCGAAGACCTCGCCTACTTCATTGACTGTACAGGTCTCCAGCTTGACCAGGGCTTGGACGGGGCTGAGGGGGCCTGCGTTGCAGAGAGGCGCGAGGTTCTTGTTGAACTGGACAAAGATATAACGTGGGGCATCGCGCGTTGTCAGAAATATCTTAAGGAAGTCACGCCAGAGTCGGAGCCTGGCCTTAGCCGGAATTAACCCGGGCGGGACCCTAGTAAAAGAAAACCGGGCTACCTGAATCAGGTAGCCCGGTTTCGTTATCATCCCTGGTGTTGAGTCAGGGCGTTGCCAGTGCCGTCAGTGGGTCTGAACAGCGGCTTGCTCGTCGTCCTCCCCGGCTTTGGGCAGCATCGCGTCGCGGATCTGGCTTTCCAGTTGAGTGGCCAACTCCGGCTTTTCACGCAGGGTGCGGCAGGCGTTTCCTTTGCCCTGGCCAATTTTTTCGCCGGCGTAGCTGTACCAGGCCCCGGCTTTGTCGACCAGATCGAGTTTGACCCCCAGGTCGACCAGTTCGCCTTCGAAGTTGGTGCCTTCGCCATACAGGATCTGGAACTCGGCCTGCTTGAACGGCGGTGCGACCTTGTTCTTGACCACTTTCACCCGGGTCTCGTTGCCAATCACATTGTCCCCATCTTTGATGGCGCCGATGCGACGGATATCAAGGCGTACCGAGGCGTAGAACTTCAGCGCGTTACCGCCGGTGGTGGTTTCCGGGCTGCCAAACATCACACCAATTTTGTGGCGGATCTGGTTGGTGAAGATCACCATGCAGTTGGAGTTCTTGATACCGGCGGTGAGTTTTCGAAGCGCCTGGCTCATCATCCGGGCCTGCAGGCCTACGTGAGCATCGCCCATCTCGCCTTCGATTTCGGCCTTGGGGGTCAGCGCAGCTACTGAGTCGATGACCAGGATATCGACGGCACCGGAGCGCACCAGGGTATCGGTGATCTCCAGAGCCTGTTCGCCGGTGTCGGGTTGGGAAATGAGCAGGTCGTCAACGTCGACGCCCAGCTTGGCGGCGTAGATGGGATCCAGCGCATGCTCAGCGTCGACAAAAGCACAGGTCTTGCCCTGCTTTTGGGCTTCGGCGACCACTTGAAGAGTCAGGGTGGTCTTGCCGGAGGACTCCGGGCCGAAGATCTCGACCACGCGGCCGTAGGGCAAGCCACCGACCCCAAGGGCCACGTCCAGCCCCAGGCTGCCGGTGCCGACGGTGTCGATGTTCAGGGTCTTGGCGTCGCCCATACGCATGATGCTGCCACGCCCGAAATTTCTCTCAATCTCCCCCAGCGCATGCGCCAGGGCCTTTTGACGGTTATTGCTTTCCATGGGAAATCCTTATCTTCAGTGGGTACGCAATTAATATACTATCGTATACCTTCAAGGTCAATAATTAATCATTGCTCGGTTGTTGATTGTCGCCAGGTTAAGTAGTGTGGGTGGCAGGAAAACTCCGAGGGTAGTTGGTTATGCAGCAGGCAAGGGCACTCAACAAGTGCGAGATCCGTATCATGCAGATGATGTACGATCGCCGTGCTGATGGGCTACCGGACTTTGATGGGAATAGTCAGGTGGACACCCTAAACCGATTACTTGAGAGGGGGTTGGTATCTCCCCTGGGTGACGGGACCTACTACCTCAGTGATGGGGGTCTGGTGGCGTTGTTGGGCTTCTATCGTGATACCTACAACCTGGGCACAGGTGACGAAAAGTTGTTCTGGGACTCGGGCAATCGAGTTTGGGTGGTTCGGCCGGTTGGCGGGCTCTGGGAGGTTGAGCATGTGGAGGGCCCCTCTGAGGGTTAGAGGATTCAGTGCACGGCAGGGTCTTTGGTGGACAGCATCGGCTAGGAAAGCCGGATTGCTAAGGTGCCGCTAGGCTTGGGTTGATCGTGATGTTCCATAGGGATAAGTTGTAATCAGGGTGAGGACGCGAACGGCTGCGCGCTCACCGACGGCTATAAACGCCTTAGCCGCCGCGGCCCCGGGTACTCGTACTTGGGGCCGTATTACTTTCTCCAGAGGCTAACCCAGTTCGGTTTATTTATAACACCCATAACGTGTTAATTTTTCAATTATTTTGATTAGTTGTTTACACTGATTTCCCCTTCTGATACTCCTTAGCGCCACAGTGAATTTTTAAGGGGTTAGCTGGGTTATGAAAGAGGAATTAGTTGGTGTTTACGCGTTTCGTCGCAATAACTTGATTAAACTCCGTGATGAGCGATTTGCGGGTTCACAAAGAAAGCTTGCTGAAGCGCTCGGGATAAAACCACAGAATATTAGCTGTTATTGCCGGGGGGTGAAGCCTATGGGGCCTCGCCGTGCTCGGGAGATAGAAAAGACCTTTAATCTCGGTACGGGGGAGATGGATCGTGAAGTAACTGTAGTGGATCGCCAGCAAAGCGAGTTGCCTGTCATGGCAGCCAGTGAGGCTCTGGATTGGCTCGGGTGTGACCACGGCAATTGTGTTCCGGAAAGCACGAACAGGGCGCCGGCGGTAGGGGAGCATCTACCGGGGTCGTTTTATCTGGTGTTGGAGGATGATGTGGATAGTCAGCTGGCTCGCAGTGGTGACTGGTTGCTGATGACCGCCGGCGAACCGAAAAATTGCAGTAGCAAGATGCTGGTATACGCAGCAGTTGAGGGTTACAGGCCGATGTTGTGTTGGTACCGCCGCCAGCTGGATAAGGTCGATCTGTGGAACGACAGCTTCAAGAAAAGCTTTGATGCTCGACAAGTAGGGGTGCGGGTAGTTGCTTACGGGACGACAACCATTAGGCCACACCGCACTATGGGTTTTGCGGTGCGGCCTGGGCAATAGCTATCAGTGCTTGCGAGCCGGGGCAGGCAAGCACAGGGTCTTTGGATGCTGGTTGATAGCAGGAAGGACATGGCGTTTATTCAGCGAGATCTTAAACTGGCTCCAGCCGAACGGAGTCGCGTAGACCACGGTGACAAGGCCTGTGCCCGTTGCGGGTAGTTCCGCGAGGCATTTGATATACCGTTCACGCAGTGACTCAATCGGTAACAAATATCGGGGGTCGCGGAGCCAATGGGCCAGGCAAAGTACTCTGGTGCCGTCGAGGTTACAGAGTTTGGCAAACTCAGGGGTATTTTGAGATGGGTTAAAGGTCTGGGTTTTCTCGCCGACACCCAGGGATACCTCCACAAAGGTTTTACGACGGTTGAGGGCAAGATCAACTCTGCCTTTGGTCTGATTAGTGCGGCTTCTAACTGGCACTTCACTCTCAACGTAGTATCCCTCCTGTGCTAAGCGAGACACGATCCCACGCACAAAGGGTGCCTCTCGTCTTTGGTGTTTTTTGGTGGGAACCATGGAGTGTTCTGATGCGCGCATCAGCTCTTCACTGATGAGCCTATTCAGCGTTCCGATTTGGCAGTGTCTGGAGTTTTGGTTGTTATTACGAGTAAGGGTCATAGTGAAGGCCTCAAAATGTTGATGGAGTACTGAGGCTAGGCGAGGAAAAATATAATGCAAGGCTGTCCGGTGAAGAAAAAATAAATTTCTCTTGCCGTTGTTCTTTATTGGTGACCCCGTGGCTGATGTGGGCATCGCCTTTTAATATAAAAATGACGGGTTAAATTGTAAATAATTGATAATTTAAAGATGAGCAAATGCAGCAACTTAAAAATAAAAGAATTGTTGAGATAATTTAAAATTCAACAATTCTTATATGAAAAAACTGAGTTTATCGCCCAAGCTCGGCCTGGGCTTGTCTGGCCTTCTTGCCCTTCTTGATTAGGAACTCTGGATTCGGGGTGTCCTCTGGTACCTCTTCAAAGTCCTTGCAGCGGTTGATCGCCGTAAATTTGGTGCCCTTGTACTCCTTGTGATGTGCAAGGGTGCCGGTCAGATGGTAGTGCTTGCCGACCTCAAGATCTGGTGCGCTGCTTGGGGTGGTGAGCCATTCGAACGTCCTGCCTCCGCTGTCTCGGAAGGTCAATCGGAGCTTGTCCCCGTCATGAAAGTTGTGAAGACGTGATTTGGTAAGTTTAAGCGCCAATCGCCCGCGCTGTTTCAGTTCGCCGTAGTGCTCGTTGAGCAAGGTGGCCGCGTCTAAGGCTTGCTCCTTTTGCTTCTCCATGTCCCGCTGGTAGCAGCTGGGCAGTGACGCCAGCAGGCCGACCTGGAAGTTGTGGTTGCGGTCATTGAGGTCGATGGCCGCCACGCTCGCTAGCGAGCGAGCATTGGCAACGAAGTTGTTGGTGCTGTCGGAGCTGCGGTAATGGGCAATCACCGCTTCCGCGTTGCTCAGATGCGGGTGCGCCTCGCCCCGGTGATGGGCTTGCATTAATTCAGCCACCGGCTTGCTGGGACTTTGGATTTCGTTAAGGACTGCCAGCTTGGTGGGCGTCCGAGAGGCAGATTTGTGGAAGCCGTTGCGCTCGGTTTCCAGTGAGGCAATGGCCAGCAGCAGTTTGGTGTCGACGTAGCGAGCCGCCCGCTGGGTGGGCTCGTAGCCGGGATCGTCCATCTTGGACAAGTCCAGGAACAAGGCCTGAGTGTCCGCCATCAGCGCCAGTTTGTTCAGTGAGCCCGGAGCGATGAAGTCGTCCACGCAGGTCGAACCGATCTGTTTGGCTTCGCCGGAGTTGATGTCCTGCAAAAGGTAGGTGGTCTTGCGGTTGCGCAGGGTGGAGCAGTGCTCGCAGTTGGGCTTTTGCTGGTGCAGATCCAGTCCGAGTTGCTCAAGCCGCTCTTCGCCTTGGGTGCCAAAGGGCTTAACCAGGTTAACGGGTTGGCCTTCCGGGTCCTTTTCGTGCTCAATCTTGGCCAGGGCCAGCCATTGTTGGTTGTCTTGGCCTGAGAGTTGCGGCCATTCGCCTTCCAGTGTGGCCCGGCGTTTGCGGATCTGAATGACCTGCTCGTGGTAAGGCTCGCCAGGTTCTATCTTGGTGAACTGGGTCACGTCCTCCAGCCTCTCCTCGTCGGAGACGGTGAGCACCGGTGGCTGTAGCCCCAATTTACGTGCGCGCTTGGCCAGTTGATTTATCTTCGTCATGAGCCAGCTGAGCATGTCGGTGTCTACCCAAAATGTCCTGCGTTCCATTCCCCGGGCCTCTTAGAAGGGTCTCCTTCCATTTTACCGCCGCTGGGAGTGGGGCTGGTGGAACCGGCGACGGTCGAGTGGGGCACGGCGTGGCGACGGGGGTGCTGCGGTACGGTCAGATGGGATGGTGCTGACGAATGAGGGCAAAGCGTGGCTTGCCGATAAGTCGGCCCAAGCTGGTCCGCCAGTTGGCGGCATAGTGATCCTGGGCTTCACGGGTAAGCAGTTCGATGCTGTGATCGCTTAACAGCGCCAGCACCTCATCATCTGTGCCAAGCCGAGCCAGGGTAAGGACCATCCGTTTCGGCTCTAGCCTGGCGGCGCGCAGCAGCAACGCGTCAAAATCAAGATTGCGGCAGTACAATGCCCGGCTGGTGTCGCTGGGCTGGAACTGCATCCCGATGGCAAAGTCGGCGATGGAGGTGGCACGGATCCGCAAGATGTCGGTGATGATCTGCAACTCTGTACGAGTGTCGAAGTAGCGCGCCGGTCGCAGGTGCCCTTGCTGTTCGTGGATCAACTCAAGCACCAGGCTGAGTGTGATCCTGTGGTGAGTAAGGACCTGATCGACCTCGTAGACGCTCAACTGGAGGTGTTGTGCCAGGCCGCCGCGGGTGTGGATGTCTTGGCCCGCCATGTAGTCGGCGAGGCCCTGATCCCCCTGTTGTAGGGCGTAGGCCAGGGCGAGTGGAAGACCAAAGCTTGGCCCAAGCGCAGCGGAAATCGCTTTCTTCACCTGCTGCCATTGCACGCGGTGAAGACGCAGAGCGTGACGTACGGTGCGTTCCGGCACCTGGAGATGTTCAGCGAGTGCTTCAATGGTGCGGATCCCATGCTCGACGCAGAAGGCTTTAAGTTCCACTTCTGAGCCCAGTGCCTGGTGAACAGGCTGTGCTGGCGCAGAGGCGGTAAGGGTCTGGGTCGGGTCGGTGGTGGTGGGGTTGCGCTTTTCAAGGTGTTCAAGGATCTGATGCCAGTCCATGCCCAGGTTGAGCAGTGCCGAGCGAAGGTGGGCCGTGGTTAGGCCAAGGTGCCGGGCGGCGCCTGAGAGGCTGTGGAGGTTGTTGGCCTCCAGGTAGCGGCAGAACGCCATGTCGGTTGTGAGCGCCTGGTAGCGCAGTTTGTCGCTGGCAATCTGCCCGGGTCGTTTGGCCACACGCTCTTCCTTGATCGTGGTGTATCTGGAAAAGCTACCGAAAACCCAACCCCTTAGCAACAAGGCGTCAGGGGTCGGGTGCTAGGGGGCTCGGGGGGAAGTATGGAGATCAGCGCATGGTGCCCAGTCGCAGCTTTCCGGAGGGTTGGTAAGCCTGTAAGGTCGCAAAGTTCACCTGGGCATGGACCTGCTGGGCGTGGCGATTGTGTGCCTGTAACTCGGAGGTGTCGATGACCAGCAGCAGGGTGGAGCAGCGGCGGGCTACCTCTTTGTCCATCTTGGTAAACGGCTCGTGCTGGCAGGCACTGGCAAAGCGTTGATGGGCGGAGAGCCAGGTGAGCATCATCAGGTGGCGCTCGGAGTTGATCTGCTGATCAAGGTCGGTGGCGTGACGGTAGTAGTCGTCAGTCCCCGGCTGGCTGCGTTCAGTGAGCCGAGCCGTCGACAGCAGTTGGCGGAAGTAGCGGCGGTGGCCGGCCGGGTACAGCAGGTAATCAAACGCCTGCTCCGGCAGTGCCAGCAGCTCTTCAGCTGATTGCGCGTTGGGTTTGGCGGCGTGGGACCAGGGTGACAGTGTAGTGCAGCCAGTAATGGCAAAAGAGGACAGCAGCAGGGCTGCCAGGGCGAGCTTTTTCATATCGACGTCATTATCCGTGGATCAGGACTCAGGATTTTTCAACGTGTGACACGATACACGAACAGGCCTTGGGGCTTCAAGGTGGGGCATTGGAGTGAGTGCCGAGTTGGTATCGCAGGTATTAATTATGGGGTTTTAATGTTTTGCAGTGCATTGCTGTGGCAAGGTAGTCATTGAACGACATTTGTGAGGAATGGGCTTGCACTGCACCTCAGAAAGCCCTACGGTGAGCGGCAACGTTATGCTGTAGTGAAATTTTTTATGCACCCTTACCTTGCGAGTTTGCTGGAAGGTAACATTCCTGAGGCGGCCCCCGTTGAGTTCCAAAAGCCGCCAAGCTTCCCTGACTACGCCAAGTCGATGGGGTATAGCTACGATCAAATCGCCGATCCGGCGATGGCCGATGAGATGCTGTCGTTGCGGTTGGAGTTCCAGAAGATCGAGTTCGATCATGCGCTCAACAGTGGCTACGCATTCGAACTTAAGCAATCCGCTGCCACTCTGGGTGCTTATTCCACGGTGACTAAGCCGCTGTGTGCCCAAGTGGCCGCTAGGTTACAGGGCAAGCGTGTGTTGGAGATCGGTGCCGGTCGGGGGTTTATGGCTAAGGGTCTGGCGGAGTGTGGCATCGAGGTGACGGCCACCGACTCGCAATTGTGGGACAGTATGCCCGCCATCTATGACGTAAAGCAGATGGGGATGGAAGAGGCGGTGAAAGCGCATGGCCCCAGTCATGATGTACTGATGGTGATCTGGCCTTTTCGCCGTTCGCCACTAAAAGCGGTATTCCGGGCCTGGCATGCGCTGAAAGGTGAGAAGGCCTTTGTGGTTTACTGTGGCGAGGATGGCGGTGGGGCAACCGCCGGCTATGCCGCATTGTCGCTGTTGGAGCCCGTTGAGTCGTTGCTCGGTTGGATTGATTACCCGACATCCCCCTACCTGAAAGATGATATCGGCGGTTACAGAGTGGTGATCTAATCTCCGTGGCGCCGGTGGCACCAGTGCCCACCGCGGGTCTAAACGGTGTCTCGATGAAGCCCTTTCTTTAGCCGCACTGAGTTGCTAAAGTCGGTCCCGTTAAAACCTGAAGCTGGCACGTTGGTTGTTCGCCGGCAAGGTTGTTCAGGGAGTGGACGTGAGCAATTTAGCGGTAAATTATCTGCAGCAGGCGGGGGAGCACCCGGTGCTGGCAAGTCGCAGTAACCTCTTGAAATACTGCAGTGAGAATACGGTGCCGACGCTGGTGCACCTGGCCAAAGACATTGGCGTGTCGCCGCAGGCGGTGGGCCAGGTCCTGCGTGAGCGGGGCATTCAGTGGATGGATTTGCGCCGGGAGTTGGTGGATGAGAGTGGCATGGTGCTGTTCGAGCGCACCCGTCCATTGGGCGACGACTTTGAGGACGCCATCGCCGGCGGGCTGGACTCCCTCGCTGACTTCTTTGTTGAGCAGGGCTTTGGCTCGACCCTGGATGCGGCGCGTAAGTTGGGGTACTCCAACGAGGAGTTATTGGGCCGTCGCCTGCGCAAGCGGGGGATCCCCTCCAAAGCGCTCAAGCGCAAGGTGCAACTGCTGGCCGGTACCGACAAAGGGGTGGGCTATTTCACCTTGGTGTCGCTTGATCAGATCCGCCAGGATGCGCTGGTTAACCGGGCCGTCAATCTCTCCGGCTTTTGCGAGTCCATGGGCATGGTGCGTTCTTCGGCGATGTCCGGCGCTAAGGAAGCGGGCCTGGACTTTGACCGGGATGTGCTTTGGGCGATCGCCCGGCGGGAACCGATGTTGCTGCCGATCACCTTCGCACGCTTGGCGCCGGTGGATGATGTGATCGCCCATTTTGCTGAACAAGGCGGCGTGACCGGTTTGCGGCGGGCGTTGCAGGCGCAGTGCGGCCAGGCCGACAAGCAGGATTGGTGGTTGAAGAAGTACCTGGGTGGCGAGCGATTCCAGCGCCTGGCGGATGGGTTGTCGGCTGCTCTGGATAGCCCAGAGAGTGGAGTGGAACCGTGAACAAAGACCCGTTATTTGAGTGCAGCAAAATCCGCCAGGCCGCTGCGCAGGCCATGGCCCGAAGTCAGGCCATGGGCAGTGAACAACCCTTGAAGCTCAAAGGCGCATTGCATCGCTCTGCCAGGCGGTTGCCCCGGGGCGAACGGCGCCAGGGTGTTGGCTACCTGATGCCCTTTGTTGAGGACATCACGTTGAGCTTCGCTCCCAGGCGTAAATAACACCGCCTTGAATCCCCCTGGGCCCCGGTCATGTCAATGACTGGGGCCCTTGCATTTGGGGTCGCTATCGGACACCATCATTACAGGGTAAGAACCTAAGGGCGTTAGCCTTTTAGAACCTTGCTAGGTTTGGTGCCGGCCAGAACAGCGTTGACCCACGAAGACTCGATACACCCCGCAATACCCTCATTTTTCACCACCTGTGCGTGGTGTTAAACCGGCCGCTCCACGCATTGGAGGTGTCACCTATGAAGCTATGGCTTCCTGCTGATCGGCTTGACCCGCTGTTCAAGTACATCCGTGCCCAATTGAAAGCCCGGGGCCACACTCAGGGACTGGGCAAGCTCAACAACGCCATTGCCCAGACGTTGGATGGGCGCAACTGGTCTGCCTTAAAGGCCCGTGCTAAGGGTCAGGTTGGTATCACACTTTGTGCACCGGACAGCCCCGATAACAGTCCCACAGAACTGCAAGAGGCCATCGCCTTTGCCATCGAAGCTGCCTGCAATGAGGATGTCGCCGACATCGTCACCCACCCAGTGCATTACGCACGGTTGCGCTTGCAATGTGTAGGTGTAGGGTACGACGACTCCATGTTTGGGGGTTGGTTTGGGACGGATGACTTGAAAGGACACCTGTGCCAGAAGCTTAAAGACCTGGGGCTTGGTAGCTGGTATTTGGACGGTGCTCGATTTTGCACCAACGCCTCTTCGCTGGGAGGGCTGGACCAATCGCTTGAGGGTCTGATGGCCGAGGTGGCACAGACCCGGGAGCCGGCAGTTGTGCGTCATGAGCTCAACTGGGTGGTGGGGGATCACTGCGATACCGTGGGGCTTGGGTCCGACATGCTGTTTCCGCTTGAAACACCACACCAACTCGAGCCCATAGAGGGGGTTTGGGCGATGCCAGGTACTGGGCCCGACGCCGAGGCGACCTATTATTTCGTTGTAGAATCGGTCGAGGTGTGCTCGGAAGACGGCCAGCGGGACGCTGATGGCGGGTACCTAACGCCGTTCGGCACAGTAGAGCTGGCTGACATTGTCGCAAAGTTACGCGAGTACGACTCCGTAGTATTCACAGCACTGGGACGTCCGGCCGATGGCCAGGCGGCTTGGCCGATGTGTCCGGCACTGTCTATAGAGGACGGGGCAATCGTGTTGGAACTGCCGATGATGCAGCAGTTCTTCGCCGGTACCGACTATGAGGACCTGCTGAAGGTCCGCGGCACCATCGAGCACCTGATTGGTTTGTCTAGGCATGTTGCCAGCGAGATGGCGATGGATTTTTGTCTGGCGTGGCCTTATGTGGATGGAAAGGGGGTTCGTTGGGATCATAGTTGCTGGGTAGAGATGTCGGAATTCAGCTTGGATGACAGTATTAGCTTCCGCCGCGGGCTTGATCCTTACGAATGGCTGTTTGAGGAAAGCCTGCCGGAAGGTGCTGAAGCCAAGCGGGTGATCTATGGCGAGCTTGAGCTTGATGGTGCCTTGCTGGGATTGACGGCGGTGGTTGAGGGTAGCCTGGGTGAGCGCTTGTTCGAGTTCCAGGTGTACCCGATGAATCAATCCGTGACTACCGAGCAACTCAAACAGGTGTTGCCATTGCCCTGGGTGCGGACCGGTCACACGGACTACCCGGGGTTCAACATGGTGAGGACCTATGATGGGCTTCCGCTTTACCCGTTGCCGCCTGACGTGATGCGGCCGGCGGCTATCTGGATAGCACCGGTGCGATGGGAGGAGCTGCCAGCGACCTTGTGGGATGAGGAGCTTCCTTTTGCGCCACCAAAAGACTGGGCCCAGAGGCTGTTTGAGGGGATGGGCGTTGATGACAACCTGCTGTTGATGCCGATGTTCCCGGCGCCGGCAGAGTGGTTTGTGGATAGTTTTGATGCCAGTGATCTGCAGCAGCGGATCCAGCGCTGGTGCCCGGACAAGACGATGTTGACCCAAGAGGCGTTGATCGGCATCGCCAGGCATTACCGCATGGAATACCTCCAGGGTGGGTTGGATGCGATCCCGTCGTTTGCGGTGGTCTCTACCAGTGGTGATTTACTGTTTCGTGACAACCACCGGCAGCACTGTCAGGTCTGGAACCCATTGGTGGAGGCTTATGTGGCCGGGGCTTCTGGTGAGGAGGTCGCTACGCCGTCGCCTGAGGACGCAATGGGACGTTGGTTACCAGACCTGCGAAAGGGCGGTGCCAGTAAAGGGGAAATAGCCGCGTGGTTTGGTCTGCCTGAATTCAAACAGCTGTCGGCCAGGGTGCAGACGGCTGATTAGCGGGGAAGCCGTAAATGATGTGCAGGGTTGCCAATGGCAACCCTGTTTCGTTATTGCGGGAGAGTCGCTACGGTTTTTTGGGGGACCCAGTCGCTGGATTGGATGAGCGCTTTCTCCTGGGTGAAGGAGAGGCGATGTTGGCGGCGGCCCGACTGAGTCCCTGTGCCATCGGTTTGATGCCATGCTGCTTAATCGGGTTGCCCTTGATGAAGTCCACCCGGAATGATTTAACCGCGGGGTGCTTGTTCGACGTTGGGTCGAGTAAGTAAGAGACCCGGATCAGGATGCGCAGCAAATCCAGGGCATCGCCGTGCTCGTGGACCCGGTACACCACAGAGTCCTTAACATGGTCGTTGTTCTTCCTATCGGTGATCTTCAGGTCCGCCCAGCCGGTCACGGGTGAGGAATTAAACGCGTAGGCGTGCTTTATGTGAGTGGTGGAATACATTGCCTTCTGTGCTAGCCCTCCCCCTAGGGAGTGGCCGGTTGTGACGTAGGTGAAGCCGGGGTGACTGTCGATATGGCGCTGAAAGATGGCCAGCAGATCGGGGACTTGCTTGTACTGGTTCTTGGTTCGGGGCACATACTTGCTGAGCCAGTGAAAGTTATCAATGAAATCACTGAGGCTGTCTGTGCCGCGGATCGCCAGGGCCAGCAGTTTTTTTTCTTCATGCTTGGCTATGAGGAAACAGACCGGGTTCTTGGTCTGCTGGTTTACAGGCAGGGGGCCTTGATGGAGGATGCTCCAGCCTTGCGGTAAGGGTACCTCGCCATTGCCGTAAACGTGTCCACTCAGCGCGGCCATGTCCGGGAAATGGGCGGTAAAGGGATCTGGCTTGCCTAGGAGGATGTCATTAAGCAGGGAATACTGGGGCCCATGGCTGACCAAGATGTCGTCTTCTTTCTGGGTGTAACGGAAATAGCGCCAGACCGCCAGGACAATGGCCAGCAGGGCAAGGATTAGCACCAGAGTACCCAGGGCCTGCAGAAGCCATCCAAGCACGCAGGTAATCCATCCCAGGCAATCCGCGTGGTTGTGTGCTGTCATGCTGCCTCCCATCCATTGTGAATCCATTGATTACGTTGTCCCTAACCGATATGAAGGGCGGGGACCGATCCGCTGGGAGCCTGTTGGGGCGTGGTAATCTGGGGAGTGTTGGTGGCTCGCATCGTCGTCCATGTTCATTGCGATAGGTGGGTCAATAGTGTGCAGTTTTACGGTGGCTGTAGAGCAGGTTGAGTAGACCGGGGGTGGCCCGGGGCGCCTGCCGCCAGGTCGCTGTGTTTCGGTGATCCGGGCCAGGCCGGATTGCCTGTTTGGGGTGGTGTGGTGCTGGTTCTGGGGAATACGCTGATCCTGATCGGTCAGTTGGTGCGTGTGGTGGCGTCCCGCTTTCGCAATGATCGTCGCTTGCTACAGGGGATGATGGTGTCATCGGCGATCGCCGCTGTCGGCTTTTGGTGTATGGGTACGCCGCTGACAGCATTGACTTCGGTGCTCAGTGGGCTGGGGATCTGGTTGGCAAGTACCCGGTGGAAGGGCGTGTGGGCAATGGCTGCGGTGACCTCGATAAGCTTGGGGCTGTTCGTGGCATCAGATCCTATCCTGGCGGAATGGATGGGCTTTACCTCGGTCGCTGTGTTCTTGCTGGCGGCTCACACGCTAGAGGGTCGGGCGATGAGGTTGGTTACGGCTGGCTCCTACCCGCTCTGGCTGATCTGTTGTGTGGGCGTCGGGAACTGGGTCGGCCTCGGGTTTGGGCTGATAACCATGGTGTCGCTGACGCAGGTGGCGTTGGCGCCACCTGCAGTTGGATTGAACGCTGAGGGCTGAGTTTTACTTGGGTTCTAGCGGCAGGGAGGTGTCCAGCTCCATGTTCACCACCCATGGCACGGTATCGATGGCAAACTGTGGCTCGTGCTTCACGCCGGGTGGGTACAGGTGGCTTCCGTTCACTGTGAGGTTCTTGGTATGCCATTTGTGCCAGAACATGAGTTCCCCGGTGTCCAGCAGGCCTTGAAGGCCTCGCTCAATGGTCTCGACGTCAAAGTAGCAGTGGCGGTCTTCCTGGCCCCCCATCACCACAGGGTTCTTCAGCAGGGCCCAATGAAACAGCAGGCGATGGCCAACATAGAGGTCATTGCCGTGTCGCCACATTGGGGCATTACCAAATCCCGCATCGTGCACCAACTGGCGGTCCTCGTCGGTGACCTGATCTTTGAGTTGTTGCAGTGTCATATTGCTCATAGTGGGGGCTCTTAAGCTGGGTTGGCAGCGCTGGGGGAATCGGTACCGAGGTCACTCCAGCGGTCTAGCAGGGCATTGCAGTCGGTTAGCAACTGTTGGCTGGCATGCAACGGATCGGCAGTAGTGGGGCTGTCGGTGTCTGCGGCCTTATCCAGTGCCTGGATGTGCAGTGCTTCAGCCCGGTCGTACAAATCCATCAGTTCGCGGTACAGCGGCCAGTATTGGTACCGGGCGTGGGCGACCCGGGCGAACACCGGTAGGGCGCACAGCAGAACGCCGCCAGCCAGTGCAAACGGGGACAGTTCCGGCAGGGGGGTCTGGAAAAGCGTCTGGTTCAGCGCCAGCAGCAGCACCAGGATCACCGCGGGGGACAGTTGGAACCAGGTGCGGGTGACCAGATTGCGAACAGGGGCCAGCCGCTCCACCTTGCCTTCAAGGGCTTCAAAGCATTGTCGCAACACCACGTCCTCGGTCATCGTGTGCCTTCCTGTTCTGCTATGGCCAGCTTTCGCATCTCATAGAACGAGTACACCGCCGGGATGTGCACCATCTGGGTATGGGAGTCCGCCAGGTCGACCATGACTCGGACCAGGGCCCCATGTACCTCAATGCGCTCGGGTGTTGGGTGCTGGAGGACCGCCTGCTCTGCTTCGTCGGTGGCGCGCTTGAGATCTTTGATCAGGTTGCTGTAGTCCCGGCACAGCGGATTCCACTGGTGTTCCTCAAACCCTCCATGTACCAGCATGAACGCAAACATGCCAAAGACCAGTAGGATGGTGGTCAGGTGGGACCCGAAGGCCCAGTCGATGGCAGTGCCCAGGATCGTTAAGCTGGCAGTGAAGGCGCACGCGGCAACTTTGCTCTGTAGCAGGTTTCTGAGTTTGCAGGTCTTGATGGCGCGTTGGTGCAACTGTTCAAGCCGGTGGCTAAAGTGGGTGGCGGATTCCATGGGCAGCAATGTTCTCAATGTGATTCAAGCATTGTAGCGACTCGGATCAGTCACGGATAGGGGCAGCAGGGGCTTGACCGTATCCCATGTGCCTTGGCCGAGCGGCGATCACAAAAGGTGCTGGATCATCCGGTACTTTCTCTCCAGCCGGGTTTTCACGTGGCTGCCCAGGTAAAGGGCCTGGGCAAACAGAGTGACGTGGGATTCAGCTTGGATGGCCAGGGCAAACACGCCGGACTTCGTTTTCATGATGGACAGGCATTCCTCGGGTTGATCGGTAATGCGCCGCAGTGAGGCCTGGCGCCTAATGGGTGTGATCCCAATAGAGCGGAGCCACTTCGAGAACTCGATCATCATGACAACGGATTTGCTGGAGATCGAGGCACGAAGTCGCCGTTTAGGCCCGTGCAGGCTAAAGCCGCCGTCAGCGTCAAAGTAGCCGCGATAGAAATGGTGGCGGAGGTCGGCTGCAATAGGCGGGGTGCTGATAGTGGCGCTTTTGTTGGGGGTGAGGCCGTAATCCACCAGGTGACGGAGAATGGCCGGGTTGGCAATGGTCAGCGTGTGACTCTGGGCGCGGTTAGAATGGCAGCGCTGCAGGTCGTAAATGGCACGGTGATCCAGTTCAAAGGCATCGGCAATCTGCTCGAGCATGCCGCGGTCTTTGGAGTAGACGTGGCAAACCCCGGTAGAACGGCAAAGGGTGCCATCACCCCAGATCACGCCAAGAGCCCATGCGGTAGCCGGATTAAGTTCGTTGCCGAGCCGTTGCGGATTGCCACTTTCCACCCTGAGGTGTTTGCCAGAGGTCTGGGCCATCGCTTGCCTTAATGCTTGTTGGTGAGGCCGGATGCTGACGTTATGCCGGGTTAAGACCTCTCTGGCTTTTTTGGTGCTGATCTCAAGACGGCGGGAGACCTCGGCGAGACTGTGTTGCTGGTACAGCGCCACCAACTGCTGCTCATCCTCTGGGGTCAGGGTCGCGCCCTTGGCCTTGGGCATGGGAGAGCCGATGGCTTTGAGTTTGTTCTGAAATTGGCCGGGAGTGATCTCCAATGAGTTGGCGGCCTCGTTAAGGGTAATCTCCTCGTCGAGGATTTGGGCTTGTAATTGCAGCAACCTGGGGGTTTGCTGTTTGAGTTTGTTGGCCATCGCCTCTGCGTGGTTGCGGGTTTCAAAGCCGAGCTGCTGCCAGCGTGCAAGCAGCGCGGGTGCTGACAAGCCAATCAGTTGGCCGCATTCAGCAACCGTCAGGCCCTGGCCGAGGTAGTGCTGCACGTAGCTTTTGATGACGCTGGCGGTACTGGGCCCGTCGACCAGTTTGGCATCACGGGGTGAGCGCCGGGGGATGCCGTACTCGGCCAATAGGCGGTAGACCTTGTTGCGGCTGATCCTCAGTTGGTCTGCAAGTGCTTTAGCGGACAGGCCGTTGTTGCAGTAGAGCAGGATGAGCTGTGCGCGTGTTGGCTTGACCATCGGAACTCCCGCAGAAGTGAGATGCACTGCTGAGGGGGTGTAAGTGTAGCCATTAATATTGCTAAATAGCCGTTTAACATTAATTATGAAGGGTAGGGCGGGGCGCATAGGCCCCGCCGGTGTGGGCTACTGGGATAGTGGAACGAAGTTGTAGACCTTGGCGCCATCGAACAGCCAGGTGTGGGTCTCCGACTCGCCGGTGTCGAGGTTAAGCAGGGTGATTTCCTCGTCGAACACATTGGTGTCCTTGGCGACGAAACTCACCATGGGCGGATTGAGCTGGATTGAGTTTCCTACTTCGCTGTCCCAGGGCCGGGTGTAGACGGTAACAGGCTCAAGCGGGTCGTAGGACTGCTTGGTCAGGAACAGAGTGGATTCAGTATCATGCAGCGCGGAGGTGCAGTAGACGCCGTTATCAGTGATCCGGACGCCTTCAATGCCCACCTCTTGGAACCACGGGAGGTTGTTAGCCTCAGTCGGGGCGCTCCAGTCGCCGGTCTGGGTGTCCCAGATAGCGCAACTCTCGCCAACCACGTAACGGTCAGCATACACACCGACGACCTGGCGGATATCGATGTAGGTCCAGCTAACATCATCCTGCTGGTGCAGGGGCAACAGGGTCTTCTCGCCGTAGGTGCCGTCGGGATTGAGTTCGATGATCCCCATGTCGGGGCCGAACAGTTCCGGGTCGAGGAACAGCGTGGACACGATGGTCTTGCCATTGAGGGTGGCCAGTGCATTGTGGCTGCGCAGTGGGAAGGACCCGGTGATGTTGCCGCTCTCGACCTCGATCACCTTGAGCAACTCATCCACGTAGGTGTATAGGTGGCCATCGAGCAGCACGTTGAACTTACTCTGGTTGGGGCTGACCAGAGCAACGGTTGGAGCGTCTTCGGCGCTGGTGGGCAGGGTGACGTGCCAAAGCGCGTCATGGTGGGTCGGACCGTCCTTGTCTTCGGTCATATACCAGCCAGAGATCAAGGCGCCGTTGGTGTCGTTGCGGTTGCTGTTAGGAAGGTTGATCGGCATTTCAAGATCGAAGTTGGGTCCTTCTTCCAGTTCAAAGGTGCCGTGATCGACGTGCGAAAGCAGATCGACCAAGCGAGCGTGAACGACATCGCAATTGTGCACCTGCTCGATGATGGTTGCTCGGATCAGTAGCCAGCCCTGGCTGAGGTCCCGGATCACCCAGGGATCCATAGCCACCAGGTTGCAGGCGGCGAGGTCTGCCGGGTTGCCATCGGCATCCACGGCGGTGAAGCTGGCCACGATCGGTTCAACCTGGTTGTCCTCGGTGATCCCCACCGCCAGACTACTCTCGTTACTGGCGACATTGGCGGCCTGGGCTGCAGCGGAGTGGGGCAGCATCGCCGTGATGGCCCGCTGGTTGGGCGAGGTCTCAACGTCAACGCGGCCAAAGCCGGCATAGCCGTGAATATTCGATTCGGTCAGGGTCAGGGTGAAGGTCCCAGTGGGTGGAGCAGAGTCGCCGTCCCCACTGCCGCTTTCGGTACCGTCGCCATTGTCGGTACCCTGATCACCGTCACTGTCGTCATTGTCAGTGCCTTGGTCGCCACCAGAACCGGTACCAGTGCCGGATTCAGGGGTAGTCGGGTTGGTCGGAGCCGGCTCGTCACCGCCACCGCCGCCACAGGCAGCGAGTAGCAGTGATAAAAACAGCGCAGCAAAAATATTCTTCATCTTTGTTCCATCCTTGGTGTCTCTTGCGGTTCATCCGCATTCCCTGGTGAGCAAAACTCACCGTGAAGCTCAAAGTTACAATATATGAAAGTATATCGTCAAGGGTGGCGGAGGTGCCGTTGCCAATAGGGTGTGGAATGCTGGGTAATGTCGTTCCGGTGTGTAGTGGTGCGGCAGAAAGCTGGCAAAACAGAGTTCTATCCCTAGGCACTGTGTTGGGTTGTAGAACCCTATCAGGCATACGCTGGTGTTCGTCAGCTAGAGTGGGGGCAGCGGTATAATAGGGGAAGACAATCTCACGGGAAGTACAGTGATGATCGACCTTGAAAGTGCGCGTCAGAGCGCTGAATTGTTGCGTGGCCTGGCGGGCGGCCTCAAGAGAATCCGCAACGCGCTCGATCAGATCGAGCAAACCTTGAAAGATGGCGATGAGAGTTTGCCAATCAGTGTGTATCCAAGTTTGCGCGTTCTGCCAAAAGAAGTTCAATGCTGGAACGCATTGCCGAAAGCGCAAAAAGGTCTACTGGTTGAACGCACAAACGTAGAACAGGGTTCGATTGGTTTGGTTTATCAGGCCTGCAGGGACTTTGAGGATGAATTGAGTTGTGATGAATGGGGCAGCGCCGAACGACTGGAAGGCGCTAGAGAAACGCTGGCAGACTGCGTTTTTGATGCCAGGTTAGTTCTGGACAAGGCCTACGAAACCGTTCTTGGCATTCAGGGCAGTCTTTTTGACCAGTTGGAAACAATGGCTGCTCATCATGGCAAGCAGGCACAAAAGGGCAAGCAATTGGACAAGCAGAGCTGTGCTTGCCTGGGTGCAATGGAGAGGGATCTGGGGTCAGTGCGCCGCGATTTAGGTGCTGAACATCCGGAGCTTGCTGATAGTCTACGAGAGGTAATCGTGGGCCTCCAAAATGAGCATGCAAGGGATTTGCCTGTGCTGGGTGACGTCGTGCGTCATCAGGGCATGGATCAGGAGGGTGTGGCGGAATCTCTGGAGACCCTCATTGTCGCTCAGAGACAGGCCAAGCAAGCTGATCTCCGCCCTGGTCGCTAAACGGCAAGGGACGCTCGAAGGCCTGCCCTCGGGTAGGCCTTTTGTAGTCTAGGTGGTACCGTTGTGGCGTTGACGGTGGCAATGTGCGTGCCGGTTTAAGTCGAGGTAGTGGTTAATGAGGACAAGGCATTATCAAAGCCTGAAGGACGCTGAGGTTGTGACCCGGATGAGCATGATCCAGGACAAGGGCTATGAGTTTGTCGGCCGGGTGCTGGTGCTATGCTTTTACCAGGGTGAGGTATACCAGTTTGTCGTGGTGGTGGAGCAAGAGTTTGAGCGGGCAGTTGATGATCCCGGGCATGTTCGTGTTCTGGCCGAAGCACAATACACACCGGCCAAGAAACATCTGGCGATGGATCCGATGGATCTTAACGCGATGTCCGAGGACATGGTGGCCAACGCCATCAGGACCTGGGCCTGGGAGAAACTAGCGGCTCGGTTGATCGAGGTGTCTTCTACCGGTTAGCCCTTGAGGGTGGGTTATCGCTGGCGCTGATCTGCGGTCTGGGCCATAATGCCGGACCCAGTCTTAGTGAGGTCGAAATCATGAGCAGAAGAGATCCAGAGCCTGCTTGGGCGATTTATCGCGGCGATGACCTGGTCGCGGTGCAGCGCGCCTGCAGTAGCGACGACGCGGTAGAGCGGGCATTTCGGATGATGCGTGGCTCCAAGGGCGTGAACTCGCCGGATGATCTGCGGGCCGTGTTACAGGTGCAGAAGCGACCCGATAACACCATCCGGGCCTGGCTAAAAACCGGTGCAGTGATCTGTGTACTGATATTCCTGGTGGAGTACGCGCTGGGACTTTGGGGGTAAGTGGCGGCCTAAGAGCCGCGGAACTGTGCCCGTAAGGGTGCTTTAAACAACAGAGGTAAACCATGAAGAAGGTAGACCACGGCCGGGGAGCCGTGAAGGACGATGCGCTTGCCGCATTGGTAACGTCAAAGGTGTTCAGGCCCAAGCGAGAAGAGAGTGTTAAGGCCTACAACCGCAAGCAGAAGCACCGCAACCAGTTCAGAGAGCCCTGTCAAAAACGCGAAGTTTTGACAGGGCTCTTTGTTTGGAAGCTTGTCGGCTTGTTGTGGGTGGGCCGATACCGCAGGGGTGTTTGGGCCAGGTGGTAAAATTAAAGCAAGGGTGCCCGAATAGGCACAAGCTACCATTTGGAGTTGGGCGTGACAGTATCGAAGTTGGCGAAGCACCACAAAGCAGTTTATGAGGCGTTGCACAGTGACTTACAGGTATCGAGCGCAGTAAATCGTGCCTTAACCGAAGAGCAGGATGCTTCGCAAGCGCTAGACAATTTCAGGACAAAATCCGCAGAGATGCTGGCTGCGTTCCCGGATGGGGAGTGTGATTTTGCCAAAGGGCATCAGCAGTACGAGGCGAAATTGCGGCACCAGTTGGGTGTGGCCAGGCAAAAGACAAAGCGTTACCCGGCGAATGCTGCTAAGCAATTGGAATCGCCGCGTTACCTAGAGGCTTGCGAGCGACTTCAAAAAGCCGGTGGCGATCCTATTTACACGGCCAGCTGCGAGCTGGAGTTCGATGAGAAAAGTCAGCTCCCTCTGTTTGAAGAGATGCTGGCAAAGGCACTGGACTCAGGGTTGGATGTGGTACAGGCAGCACGTTGGAAAAACCCAAATGCCAGCCCTAAACGAGGACCGTTTGACGTCGTGGAGACACGATACCTGGTTATGCCGCATTGGCATCTAGAGGCTTTTGTAGATGTTAAGAAGGCTTTTGAAGAAGAGCGCAATCTAAGGGGTCTGGGATACACCAAGTTCGGGGTTGTTCTCCCAACTACTTCAATGACTCAAACTGCTGAGAAAATCGGAGCTAGGTACGATGGGGCAGGTTACGACGATGTCTGCATCCCCTTGGGTGGTACCGCTCAATTTCCGTTTGTTGGTAAGCGGAACATTGGAGACAGGATCCGAGATGCCATTGTGCGGATGATCAAGGAAGCCCCTGGGATTCAGAACGACAGGAAGCACCCCAATGCCGGCGCAACCGAGTTCAGGTTTGAAGATGGGCGCGATCCGGTGCGAGTCGAGCCTTACAGTGATATAGAACTGGCGGAAAAACAGTGGGCCCTGGAGGTCAGCAACGAGTCTGCGTTAGGTTGATGGCACTTGAGGAGTAGAGAAATGGTGCACAAGATCATTCAAGCACCCATGCATACCGCGTTGAGGGTGGCCGGTGAGGTCCATAAGGGCAGGCGCCGTCTTAACAAGCTCCCGTCCGAGATTGGGGCTAACGAATCACGCTGGAAGGACTCCGAAGCGAGATATGGGTCCGAATTCTTCACAACCCAGATGCTCCAGGAGAGTGATGCGAGGCTGAGGGCAGAGCTGGAGCAACTCAATGAAGCCGAAGACGGTTGGGAGCAGCAACTAAAGAATGCCGCTGATAGGTACCAGCAGGGAGTGCAGCGCTACGTCGAGGCTGGTGGGCGGGATTATTGCGATGTCATGATGACGGTCGAGGTCCAAGACCATGGTGAGTTTGAGCTTTTTCAGCGGGCTTTAGACAAGGTGCGGAATGTAGTGCAGATTGAGCTGCTACACGGTGGGCGGATCGCTGGTAAAGGACTGTTTGTCATGCTGATGCCACACACATCACTGCAGACCTGCCAGGAAGAGCTGGATATCCATGGGATTACTCCATGTCGAATGTGCAGCGGGCCTGAGATACAAGCCCATTGCCAGTTTTTCCTGCCGCAGACGTCGGGGGGCTGGGATTTGGCCGGCGTAAGGCGGGTTGCGGAACACATCAGGTGGCGACCTGGGAGGGCCATGAAGGACCTCCAGGCAATCGTGGCGCCAACCATTAAGGAAGCAATGCTGCTGGATTCCACATTGGCTCGTGGGCCTGCTGAGGCGATTTCGCAGGCTTTCATGGTGGCACCAGAACACTGTGATAGCCTGTACGGCGAGAAATCAAAGAACGCCATTCCACTGCGTTACTTCGAGGCGGATGCTAATGGCAGTGCAGAGCGGATCACTCCATACAGCGACATGGAGCGATTCGAGAAGCGCCAGCAAAGCACGCTAGAGATGCCAGGTCGATAAGAATGGGTCCAAAGAGCGCCGGCGGTAGCCGGCGCTCTTGTGTCTGGGACTAGCGGTCTGGTCCGGTGAACATCTGGTTACTCACGGCCTTTCGCAGAAAACGTTCAATGGCGTTGCCAAACCAGCTGCGTTCTCCCTCAGGTCGCTGCCAGGGTGAGGACATGTGGACAGTATGGGGCCCGTCCCGCAAACAGACCGCGCGTACAGAGATCTTGTCTCCATCGTTGGTCAGGTTGGCGTGGCGGTCTTTATCCAGAATGATGCTGTATTCCCTGTCAAAAACTACAAATGGCGGACCGGTTACCCCCTGGTGTTCTCGCTGGATATGACAACGGATACTGTTCCAGTTGCTCCGGCTCTGCCGACCTGGCAGATGAACAAAACGAACTCTGACAACTTCAAAGTGACTGGGGAAGTTGAAGTGGAGCCCTAGGGTATGAGCAGCGGCAGTGACAGTGCCGATAGCTTGCGATAATATCGTGATGTTACGAGCGTTGGCCTTTGGCCAGCGCTCTTTGTTGTTGGAGCAGGGAATGCTGGTGGATTTTACAATGCAGTTGGCGGGAGAGACTCCAGCCAGCTTGCAGAAGCGGTTACCGAAGGGCTGCAGGCCGCTTGGGTCGGTGGACCGCATCTCACAACGGATGGCCAGGTTTGTGTGTCTGGGGTTGGTTCAGGAAAAGCCTCAGGAAGAGGCTGTAGATGTCTCGCTCAGGCAGGTGGTTCGTGAACAGCTGGACTGCAAGGTGGTCGACCTGGCTTCGAGGCTGGGGGTGCCGCGCAAGACCCTCTACCGTTGGTGGGCAGAGCACCCTGAGATGATCTTGGCGGCGTTGGCAGGTGTAAGGGTGGTAAACGGCCTAATTGAGCGTGGCGCCATGCACAATAGAGCATGGCACTGAAGTCACCGACACAAGGTGGTGATCTCGTCATGGCTCAGAGCCAGTCGCTGCACCAGCTTTGCCATGATGAACGAGGGAAGTCGGTCGTTGCCGCCGTGATCGCCTAGCACGAACACGCGGCCACCAGGGCGGTGCAGCTTAAGCTCAGAGCCTTTAGCCCGGCTGATGGTCACGCCCATGCTTTCAAGCCTGGAGAGCACCACAGAGCGGCGCAGCTGACGCAGACGCGGCTTGGGCTTGGGTTGTTCTTCTGCTGGCGCCGCCGGTGTCGGCTCATCGGCCTGTACCAGTTCTGGCGCATCAGGTTGTTGGCTGATCAGGTCATCGATGGCGCTGGCCATGTCCAGCTCGTTCATGCTCTTGGGCTCGTCCAGGCGGGTATCTGACTGGCTCGGCAAGCGGCTGTAATGCTCCAGCGCGGCTTGGTGAATGCCAGAGAGCAGGTAGTGGGTAACGCGCAGATCGTCGTGCTCGCTCATGCCAATGTGCGCGGCCCGGCCCCAGTGGCCGTCGATGTAGATCAGCTGGCCGCGGAAATTGAGCGACACGACCATCAGACCGCCCTTTTTGTCCTGCAATGCCTTAAGCGGCGCCAGTTCCTTATCGATGATCACCTGTAGCATGCCGTTAAGTACCGCAAAGCGGAAGCCACAGGCAAACCCGTTGCTTAGCTCGAAGGTGTAGAACTGGTTGATCTGAAGCAGTCGGGCACGCATGGCCTGGATGTCTTCGAACAGCAGGGCGCACTGCTGGCGTAGTTCGTCACTGGTGAGGTCATTGGCGGGGATGAGATCTGCGAAGCCTTGGGCTCGTGCTGCTTGGTCCAGTCCCCAAAGCCGCATGTGGTGCTTGGCAAACTCGACTTCACCGTCGCTGAGTCTGGCCACGTAGTGTATGGCGATCTCGTCAATGCCGTATTGGTTGCCGATCCTAATCTTGCCTTCCGCATAGGCGTGGATGCACCAGAACACCACCAGCTCAGTCATGGCCAGCACGTAGTGGCATAGCAGAGGGTTTTCCTGGGGCCAGGCTTCGATAGGGCGGACGTGGGTTTCGATGAGCTTAGAGAGCTCTTTGGCCGTGGGGTTGCGGCGAAGGCGCTTGATCCAGTGATAGGCGATCTGCTTGGCGATGGCGAGGCCTTCGTCCATCAGTCGCATCTCGGTGGCCGAGCCGGACAGCTCAATGCTTGGGGTGAGTTGGTCGCATCCGGCGTACTCGTTATTGAGCTGGCGTAATTCCTCAAGCCATGCTTCCAGAGGGGCGCGGGCGCTTTTCATCGAGGAGCGTACAGTGCTGGATACCAGGGAGCGGAACTTGTCCTCATCGACATAGGGGACCGGGGTTTCGGACAGTACCGGATACTCCTGTGAGATGAACTGCAGCAGAGGGTCGTCGGGGGCCTTTTCCAGGGCGTAGGCCTGGTTGCTGATGCTCTGCTTGTTGAGTCGGTCAGCCAGTTTGAACAGCTGCTTGCTTGTTTGAGCTTCTGTGGTCATTTCGTCGTTGTAGTTATCTGTTCACAGGGGCTTTAGAGCATGTCCAAAGCTGGCTGCCGGATCAAGGGGGCCAGAGGGCCAACCGCCGGTTGTGTGAGCAAAAACCGGAGGCAGGCCCTGGGTGCAGCTGTTCACGGGGTGTCTGGTTCTTGATCGGGCTGTTGCTCGGGCTTCGGCTCGGTCTGCTGCTGGGTTGCCTGCTGAGGAGCGGGGGTGGGACGCTGCAGGCTGTTGATCCTATCGATTCTGGCGCTGGACGCCCCGGCATACAACAGGCGAAGGCGGTTCCATCGTCCGATTCTGCCGACGTAGATCTCTTCCAAATTCAACTCTTCTCGCGCTTCGTGCTTGGCGTAGGCGGTAAAGGCGCAGTCGAACTGAGCATTGCCGTCGATGATGGAGAGCCATTCCTCGACCAGCATATTCACGTCGTATTTCTGGGGTTGTCGCTGTGCCTTAATGGCCATTTGTCGATATGAGCGGACCTGATTAGATGCCTTGCCGGCTTGCTCGCCGGGCTTCCACACCGCCTGCATGCCTGCGATGATCGCGCCAACAAAGCCTAGGAACACCGCCCACGTGTTATTGATGTGTTCGCTTGTTTGGTTGGAGTCATTTGAAGTATCGCCCTCGGAGCGGTTGGAAGTCTGCGCGGTGTCGGTGTCACCATTCAGTGCATTGTCGTCATCGGTATGTTCGTCGGGCTGGCCATCTTCACCCGGCCTGTGTTGACTGGCCACCTCGGAAGCAGAGGTGCTGTCGAGGGTGATGGTGGCAGCGGTGATCCCGGACAGCGCCGATGAGCTGAGCAGAAAGATGGCGAACGCCAAGGTCTTATCGAAGCGACCGTAATATTTTGCGGCTAAGCGCTCGCGGAACTGGTTGAGGGTCAGCAACAGCACCAGGGTCGAGTGTTCATGAACACTCCAGTTGGCTTCCGGCTCAGGGTTTTGGTCGTTGTTGTCAGTCATAACGGGTTGCCTGGTAGGGGAAAGGGGCAACCCAGAAGTGTGGCGGTCAACCGTCGTCTGGCGATCGCCTTGAGTAGGGTGTGGCGTTGGGCAGCCCATGGTCTGCGCCGTCTGTGCTTACTCTAGCCGGACCTCGGGGGCAGTGAGGTAGCCGAGCTTGTCAGTCCAAATCCGCGCTGCCCAGTCCTTAGAGAAGCTCTGTAAGAGATCAGGCTCAGTGTCAGCGGCGGATTCTGCAAGGTCCACGGTGCCTTCAAGGAAGATTTCGACGGCGCCGGAGTCAATCAGCCGGTTCACTGTAGGTAGAAGCTCGTCGGGGCTGTTGATGCAGCACTCTTCATCCGCAAGTTCGACCGCAGGTGTCCCGTTGGGGGTGTAGCCACTCAGCCACGCAGTGCGGGGGGTAGCAACTTGCTCAGGCCAACTCTTGGCGTGGGCGCTGGCGGCCCCATTGCCCTGATTGGTGAGGGCTTGGTATTTGTCAGGTGGCAATGGATCGGTCTGGCCCCAGCTAAGAACCGGTGGGTTCAGGGATCCGTGCTGGTGGCAAAAGTCCTGCCAGCGTCGGTTGGACTCTGCTTGGCTGGCCACCGGAGCTCCGGCGGTGCCGTTATCGTTTTTCAGCAGCAGGTAAAGCTTGCCGTCGGTGAGCATTACCTCAGCCGACAGGGGAGTGTCTCCGTCAGAGACCGCAGCGTATCCGTGCAGCATGTCCGTATATCCTTCACTCAATCAACATATACTATTGTATATTAATGCGACAAAAAGTCAACTGGCAGAGCAAGTTTTGCATCGTCTCTGCCGGTGGTATTTTGCGCTGTAGGGGCGGTGAAGGCAACCCACCCCCTAACCGTCAGGCTGTGCTTCATTCTCGAAGTTGACGGTGGCCGCGGCGACCTGGGCTTGCAGTGCCGCTTTGTCGGGTTTGTACTGGCTGGCAAGCCGGAGTAGCCCGTGGCAGTAGTCACGCACCGCGTGCTCACTGTCTTGCAGTTTAGGCGCATAGTCTGCCATCCCTAGGGCAAAGCGCTCGGCGAGGTCCTCGTCCGGCTCGTAGTCAGACTCATCGGCATCAAGGCTGACATAGTGCATTGCGTTGATCAGCATGTCGGAGACCAATTCAGGCACCGACTTTTGCTCTGCGTCGGAGCAGTGCTTGAGCGAGGTAAGGACGTTACGTGCCCCGCAGGTTGGGATGGCCTTGAGTGCTTTGGGGTAACCGAGCGGCCATGCCTTGATGGCAGGATTCGGCACTGGCTTCCCCAGTCCCTCAATGGTCGTGTGGAGCAACTGGGTCAATGTTGTGATATTCATGACGCTTCCTTACATCTATAGTTCAACCTTGATATATAAAAGTATATCAATATGTGTGTTTGCATTCAAGGGTTTGCGGCGCCGGATCCCCATCCGGCGCCGCACTTTGGTTGGCTATTCCTCCCGGTATAGGCGTTGAGCCACCCGTTCTGTCGCTTTGTAATTGGCCCCGTGCAACCGTGCTTGCTGACGCCAGCGAGCCTGCTCCGATAAGCGATAGCAATAGGGCGCAGGGACGGCCTTTTCCATTCCTTTGAGGGCCCATAGTAGGGGCGCATTGACCAGACGGTGTAACCAGCGCTTGCGTTTGATCGTGTCTTTTAGCGCCGCAGCCACGATAGTACTGAGGGTGCCCAGTCCGTGGTTCGTGATTTTAATGGCCGTTCGAAAGTCCAGATTGTCGTACAGCGGGTGGGGGCGGTGAACAGCAGTGAAGATGGCCCGCCCGTCTAGTACCTGGTGGGCTGCAATGAAGTGACGGTACGCCTTCAGGTGGGGGCCAAACCCTTTTGTATTTCTAATGACCGGGATGTCGAAATAGCGTTCGCGCAGCCCCTCCCATTGGCTAGCAGAGGTGATTTCTACCAAGTCACTGCTTAGGTGCTGGGTGACATCGAGCGGTTTAAAGGCAGTGGCTTCGGACATCTGCTTGCCGATCACGGCCAGTCGTTCTGGCTTGTGTTGGTGGCGCACCGCCAGTTCCAGCAAGGTGGTGGGGGAGAGCATGTTATTGGTGCTCAGCGCAAGCAGCACGGGGCTCCACTGGACTACTTTGAGCAGCGCTAACCAGTGCTCGTTCATGTCGGACAATGATCGCGTCATTAACTGTTCATGGGTGTCAGGGTGGCGATGGAAGAACTCGAACAGAGTCTGGCACTGGTACTCACTCAGCCCCTGTGGATAGGCATCGAGTTGCAGTAGGTCCACACCGGGGTGTGAAGTTAGATCAAGCTCTCCCCAGGGGGATAGGGAAGATGGGGCAAACTGGCCGGACTGCATTCGGGTGGCCAAGGGTCTCACTCCCTCTTCGAGTTGCTCAATGGGGGTCAGCCACAGGCGGGCAGCCTTCCCGGTCATGGCCCGGACCACGCGGTGGACCAGCGGGTTGTTGCCAGCCGGATGGAAGTAGGCATAAGTGCAGTTGCCAAGCATCAGTGTATTCAATTTATCTTTCCAATGCTGGCCGATGACCTTGGGGTACACCATCACCATCTCATCGAAGCCGATCGTGGCGGTCTGCCAGTGCCAGTGGCTGCGAAGCAGTGCTTGCTGTTCTGGGTTGAGTGCGTCCAAGGTCCCGCGTCGGACCGTATCGCCCAACTGGTCGGGGAATACCAGGTAAACACCATCGTCACGCTGATCAAGGGTCTCTTGATGTTGGCTCAACCGCTGTGTGTAGGCATGAAAGCTGCTGAACTCACGGCACATGGCATCGCTGCGTAGGTCGTCGTGGGCCCGGTGGGCATACTCAAAGCTGGATTCCTCAAACGGCTGGGCCTTAAGTGCAAGGTAGGTCTTGCGAGCGGCATGGGCGAACGCTAACTGGTCGAATTGCTGGTTGAGATCCAGTGAAACAGCATCGCCGAATCGGTGGGCTTTTTTGATCAGGCGAATGGCGGTCCGAACCGGGGTACGCAGGTTCAGGGCCTCAAGGCGTCGGTGTTGAAGAAAGGCGAGGAATTCGGGGTGTGGCACCAATTGGGGGCCATTCTCGGTAACTTTTAGTGCCACCATGCAGGCGTTGATGTCAAAGCTGGTGATGATGGCTTCGGCAGGGTCGGTCACCTTGTGGTTGCAGTCGAGCTCGATGAGGTTGAGGATGCCGATGCTGGAACTGTTCAAGGTGCGGCGGATGAGCCGCTCGGAGCTTACCAGACAGGGGATCCCGTAGGGGTGAATGTGGTAATTCGCGATCTGGCTGTTCGCCTCAACCACGGTGGTGGCATCGTTATGGGCTTCTTCTCGAAGTCTATCTGCGCTTTCAGGCCCGTTGTCGATGGGTGGCTTGTCCTTGACCGTATTGACGTTAAAGCAGTCGATGTCCCCGTAATCAGTGCAAAGGTCGAGCTTAAGCAGGTGGAACACCGCCGCGGCAACGGCGCTGCCTGCCAGCACGGCTCCATTGCTCAGGCGGTCTGTCAGGATGGGGTGATGTTTGCCTGTGGCGTCAATGAGCATCTCCAGTGCAGCGGAGGCCAGTGCCGGTTGGGACAGTTCCTGTTCGAAGTTACGCATGGTCCTCTCCTTACGCTGCTTCATCGTGATCGGTTGAGTTGTTCTCAAGGCTCGCCTCGGCCACGTTTTCCGCCATCGAGTCGGCGCAATAGCCCGCAGCGATGGGGCAGTCGAAGGTTTGGGTGCGAAGTAGCTCAGAGGACATACCCTCACCTAGGGTGTAACCGGCCAGAAATCCCCGGCCTTTCGGGAGGCGAAGCACAATCCCTTGTGCAGTTTGGTGGGAATCGCGGTCACAAAACCAGCCTGTGTGCGTAATGCTGGCGCCGGGGACTTCATGGGCCCAGTCCCAGCGCAGACCTGGGGCGAAATCGGATTCCAAATAGAAGCCCATGGTCTCGTGGGTGGGGCGCATATCGAACCGGTAGGGGCCGGTGCAACGGCCATTGGCGTAACCTTTTGTCTTCAAGTTGCGGAAGAGGTCCAGTCGCTGGGCTAGGGTCCCATGGGAGATGCGAAGGGTGCGGGGCAGGGTGAAGCCGGCAAAAGTATTCATGCGTTTTCCTTAACGTCATTGGCAGGTGGGGCCTGCCGTTAAACAGTGGTTTGTCGCTATGCCCTAAAGCTCAAGGGCGGCCGCCGGTCTGGCGGCCTTGTTGGGAGTGCAGAGCGCTAATCCTCGGACTCTTCGGTCAGGCAGAGGGCCTGAAATTGCAGCATCAGGTCCGCGCCGCAGTCGTCGCACTTGGCCAGCTGACCGGCCAAGGCGGGATTACGGGGCTCATGCCAGTCAGCGGCATCGACGGTGCCCCAGCAATCACTGCCGCATTTGGGGCAGGTCAGGTTGGTGCGAGGAGCAACCTGCTCGACATAATCTTGGACTTCGTCCAGATGACGTCGCAAATGGCCCTCACTAAGGCCAGTTTGTTCACTCAGGGCAGCCCATTGTTCTTTGTCCAGAGTGACGGTGGTGGCCAGGGCAGTCAGTAACTGCGGCCAGACGGTAAGCAGTTGCTCGCGCATACGTTCGTTCATATTCACTCCATGTGTTTTAACACCAACGCCACCATAATATACTTTTGTATATAAAAAGCAATACATGAGGTTTGTTCAGTGAAAGTTAAATCCCTTGCGCAATATACGAAAGTATATTACTATAAGGGTGTTGATTCGGTAGGGCTCCCTGCCGAACTTGAGGGATTAGGAGTCAAGGATGAACCAGACAGGATTGCCGTTTACCGTGGTGGCCAACCGGCCCATGCTGTTTCTGGGGCAGGGCGGCCGCAGCCACTATCTGCGCTTTGGTTTGAGTCGGCGCCAGCTGAGTGATGGGCGGCGGGTGACGCAGCTGCATCTCGGTCGCAAGCTCGCCGTGTTCGCAATGGGGGCCGCCAAGCAGGCCAAGGCGTGCAAACGGGTGCTGGACGTGGAGATGGGACGCCAGTTCATGCTGGGGCCGTTCTTCTGTGAGGCGAAGCTGGCCTGCAATCCCAGCGAGCGTTGCTGGGCCAATCGGCTAATGGATGGGAGTCGCTTGAGCCGATTATTCGCCCTAGAGAAGATTTCCGAGCCTGAGGTGGGCGTGGATCAGGTGGTCCAGGCCGTGTACTTGGGGCCGCTGAGTCTTCACTGGGTGGCTTTCGACACTTGGAAAGACTGGTTGGCCAGTGTCAGACGTAAGGAGCGCCTGTGATGAGCAAGGGATTTGAGCTCGACTTTGATCAAGCGCTTTCTGTTGTCATGACTCGTGCCGGCTGGGTCCAGGGTGAGGATTTCAAGCCCGGTTTGGTGTTGGGCCTGAACGAGATGGGGGTGCTGTGCCAGAAGGACTTGGGTCCGCTTACCGCGCACTGGGTATCGCAGCCGGTAACCACCGGCGTGTATCGGCAGCGCTACCGAGTGGTGAAAACCGCAGCAGAGGCTAAGGCGAAGCCTTGAGGGGTTTACGCCAAGCGACGGAGTGCATATGGATTTGAATTTTTCGTTGTCAAAATTGCAATTGCTAGCGATTGCTGTGAGTGACGCTGATATCAACAAAAGTGCGCGGTTTGTGCCGACGTCGTTACAGACTTACGACGGGCGCTTTTATCCTGGGGGGCAACCACTGGATGCATCAGGGCGGACAGAGGGTGAGGTACCGGCGGGAGGGGTCTTTGAGCCAAGTGCTTCACGGATGGATCGGGAGGTGCCTGCGATGTTGCAGTTAGTCAGAACCACGGGGCGGTTGTTTTTGCGAGTCAACGTAGCTTACCCCTCAGATGTGGCACACTGGCCTGTCGTTACCGAGGTAGACGCGGATGGCTTTGGTTTAGCAGATCCCAACTCTGAGGAAGATTTACGCACGGAGTTTGGCGGCGACGATGAAGTTTACGACCTGCCTATTGCGTGGTTACACCGAGCGATTGAGTCCCGTCGATACCTGCGCGTCCGATGCAGCGATGACGCTCTGGAGTGGGTAGAAGGGGCGTGGCAACCAGAAAACGAGCCCATGCGGTTCCTGTTACCGCTGCCCGATGCTAGAGCCGCTGTTGGCGATACTTTGTCACCCAAGCTGAAGGCCTTGGTGGAGTGCTGTCTCAAGCAGGTTGAGCAAGGGGGCGACAAGGTATTTCGCATCCAGTCAGGTGCGCTGGTGCCGGCCAGAAGTGTTGGTCAGTTTTCACACCAAACCGTCAACCAACTCCATGCCCTGGGGGCAGTCCGGTTGGGTAAGCTGAGAACTGGATATTTGGTGCTGGTGGTTGATCGAGATTTGCTCGAGCGGCTAGGTCAACTGCCTGTATCGAAATAGGCTAGGTTGTTTGAAGCGCGGCTTGGGTTGGGTTCCTCTGGAGCCCTTTTTTGTACCTGTGCGGCGGTGCATGCATTGCTTATGGTGTTTCCTACGGATAGTCCCTTGATATGAATGACCAAATTGAGTAGCGTGCATGCTGAACATCGGTAGGCTTGCCGGTGATGCTGGCCTAAAGTCTGCCCTGGCTGGCGTTGTTGGGTGTGGAGTAAGCAAGATGGAAAAGACACTGCCAATCTGGACCCTGTATCAGTCGCCGAAGGACTACCCAGGGCAATATGTTGCCCGTCGATTTGAGGTTACGCCGGTGGGTGGGCCTAGGTTGACCGATGAGGTGTACGCCAACAAAGACGTGGCGGCGGTGCGTGATTGGGTTCAGCAGGAGGGGCGGCGCTTCGGGGTTGTGCCGGTGAAGCTGGAACGGGATCCGTCGGACGATCCGGTGGTGCTGGAGTCGTGGATCTAGGTGCGGACCTGGGACTGGGTGCGGTATGATGATGACAATGCCCCTGACACGCTCCGTCGCCATTAATAACCGCGGCGCAGCAGTCAGGGGCTATTACGTTAGAGGAATCCCTGCCGTTTCAGAGAGTGGCTAATGTCTTTAAAGGTTTTATCGTCCATTGGCTTGACTAGATGCTTATTGAGCATCGCCAGTGTAACTTTGCTGACCCGACTGTCTTGGTGGCTCTGATAGGCAAGCGGGGCGTTGTTTCGCACTGTCTGGTTGTGGCCAAGCCAGCGCAGCAGTTGCTCTGCATTGTCAAACACCAGCCGGCAGTTGAAGCCCAGTTCAGGACCTAACTGAATGGCGCCAAGCCGGCTGCGGTCCCGTGGGTAGATCGCGGCCAGAAGCGCCCGCAGCGGCGTCTCCGGCGTAGGACTCTCCTTGGGTAGCCGGCCATGCAGTTGAAAGTCCATGATTTCCTTTGCGGTTTTCGGGTATCTCATGCCGGCTCCTCTTCCATTGGCGCGGCTGGGATAAGGCCCAGCATTTTTTGAATGTCAGGCTCGTGATCAACCAGCCCTTCCAGGTGAATGATAAACGGCTCATCGCCCAACACCCGAAACGCTTCATTGAGCTTCTCCAGGAACTCGGGCAGCACCGCGGCTTGCTGCTCCGGCCACATTCCATCCAGATTGAGGACGTTGCCGGCCAGGGCAGAGATCCGCAGGTGGCGCCGGCGTTGGTTGCGCTCAGGGTGCTCGCCGTACACGATGTCGATGTGTTTCAGCTGTTGCATCTCTGCTCCCTCCTTGGATGCTTGGGTTTAAGCTCGCAGCCAGCGTATGGCCGGCATCAAGAGTCGTTGTAGTTCCGCGACGGTCGCCTCGTTGGGTACCATCCCTTGCTGATTCAAATAGCGCCAGTCAGGCTGTGCCAGCGTAACCGGCCAGTGCTGTTGGTTCGGTGGCAACAGGCCGGTATAGCGCCGTACCAGGCGCTGGCGGGATTGCACCCCCAGGTAATCGACGTAGTCGGCGCCATTGGCCAGCTGCACTGCCATGTGATCCTGGCTGTTAATCGCCTTGCGTCCGATCATCACCAGGGCGATGCCTGGGATGAGGGGCTCCAAAGCCTTGGCGAGCAGTACGCAACCGCCGGCACCGAAGTCGCCGTAGGGTAGCAGGGCCTGAGCCGTGTTGCCGGCTAGGGTGTCCCGCAGCATCTGATTAAAGCGAAGTCGCCTGCCCAGCCGAACGAGCGTGCCGCGGTAGCCGGCCCCGCAGGGCCGGCGATGTGCCAAGGTGCTACGCATAGCGGCGTCGCTTGTTGGGCCGGCTGAACTGCGCCTCGTAGTTTTTCTGGGCTTGGCCGTAGAGGCCGGTGCAGACAGACTCATCGCCATCGAGCACTTCTTTGTAGTGTTCGTCGGTGTAGTAAAAGATGCCAGTTTCACCTCGGCCCCACTTGTGCTGATTCAGCAGCGTCAGTACCGCTTTGACCAGCGGGTGGCTGCGCGCTTCATCTACCGAGTGGTTGTTCTCTTCGATGTGCCACGTCAGGGTGCGCTGTTCGGGATCCACGTGCAGCGACCACTCATCCATGTGCAGGGTGAATGACCAGTCTCGCGACGTCAGGGTCTTAAAGGTCGCTTTGCGCGGCTTGCAAAGCGCAGCGTTTTTGCCGCGATAGAGTTCACTGCTGATCCGGAGCAGGTTTTTAAGATCCAGCGCGGTATCACGGGGCTGGGGTACCCCGGGGACCCGATAGCAAAGAATGTCACCAATACGACGCTCGGTGCAGAGATCAACAAAGCGGTTAGCGGCCCGGTCGCGCTTGCTCTGACCCTGCACCAGCGCATGCAAAGCCACCGCGCAGGCGTAGTGGTATTCCACGTGGGCGTTGTACAGTGCCCGGAGTTGCTTAGCCAAAGCACGGAAGCCGGTTTGGTTAAGTTGAATGGTGCCTTCTTCTCGTTGTTTATTGCTCATCGTGACTGTCCTTAGACTTCAGTGGCTCAGGCCTGTCCTGTGCCTTTCAACATTATCTATAATATACAAAAGTATATTGACGGTCAAGCATAAGGATGAGACAATGGCTTTAGAAAATCAGGAAAGTTGAGGGATTGAAGATGGGTCTGAAGCGTTTTGTGTCACGGTTGGTTGAAACCGAAGCGGGTCACACCGTGGTGGTGAAACGGATCGCGTCCAAGGTTGAAAAGCCGGTTGAGGTGGAGATCCACCTTGCTATGACTGCGAGTGAGGCTTCTGGGGTCCGTGTTCTGGTGGAGTGCAAAGGATTGGTTGCCGCCCTGAAACACTTCACGGAAAGCACGCAAACCGGCCGAAAGGGTTCCTATGAGCTCATCTACAATAACGAGCAGTGCCTGAGGCTGGAGGTGGTGACTCGCGGCGAGCCCTTTCGCGAGGTCGTGCGGTTGACCTGTGGCCTGTACGGTGAGCACCTGCAAGGGGACGACCTGGGCGGCCTGGTTGAACTGACCATGATGGACGCCGCTGGACTGCTGAAATTCCTCCAGGCAGATCTTGACTGACCTAGCGCGGTGTTGAGGGTCGATAGCGCGGGTAGTTGCAGAGTCCGGCATAGCGGGCCCGATAGGCTCGCTATATCGACGAAAGGGCCCGAGGGTGGGACAATCCCCCAGGGAGATTGAAAGGAGATAGGGACAGATATGAAAGCAATGCTGTTTAAAAGCTGGTTTGGGTCAGACGCCCATAGCCAGCTGATGGTGAAGCGCGTCGAGGGAGACGGCCATGGGTTTCTGGTGGTGACACTGCGGGATGCAGAGGACAGTGGATCTGGGGTGGAGTTGATGCTGTCGCCGTGGGCTTCCAAGCTGATCAGTGCCCTTGAGTATTACTCCACGCAGGTAGATGGTAAGTACCCGCGGGGGTACCGCTGTTTGGAACTGGGTGAGGACGGCGGTATCCTCGAGGTGGGTGGTTCTGTCCAGGGTGAGCCCTACGCAGAGGTCGTGACGTTTATCTGGACCCTGGGGGCCCATACCCATGGGGTGGATATGACCATGGCGGACGCCCAGTCGCTGGTCAAGTTCCTTAAGGCATAGGGGCGAGAAATCGACCCGTCGGATACGCTCGACCCGTTAGGGGAAGGGTGCTGGCGGTGGTAGACTGGCGGCAAAATAAGAACGATAAGGGGGCGGTATGCTCTACGTGGTCGACAATCCAGGGTCCAATTTTGAGGAGAACACGGTTGTCGCGGTTAATCCGAAAGGCCTGGAGCCCTGCAACCTGATCACTGGGCTGCCCGAAGGGCTGGAGCGTGACCCCGCCTGGACCGCCCGTAATCAGTGCTATAACAACGTCCACAACGCGTTGCAGCAGTTGGGGCCGTACTGTGGCGAGTGGGGTATGGCCCATGTGCTGATTGTGGCTGACAACACCCTGTGTTGTGGCCATGCGGTGCTCTGGCATATCACAGAGAACGCCTTTTATGACATTACCCCGCCGGCGGATGGGATGTCAGCACCGGAGCATGTGCTGCTGGCGTTGACGGTGACCCAGATGGAGAACATCGAGTTGGCCACCCTGGCCCGCGAGCGCTTCGGCGCAGAAGATAAGATCTCGCTACCCAACTTTCCCGATCTGGCCGCAGTGGAACCTGGCAGCGTGGAGGGTCCATTGGCGTTGCGCCTGGCCAAGCTGCACCGTTCCTTGATGCTCAATGAAGGGGTGTTGGGTCGGGCCAAAGAAAACGCCGGCTCAGAGCCGGCGTTGGTTCGGTAGGTCAGGGTTGGTTACGGCCCGAACTCGTCGGTCAGCGCCGGGCGGATGATGTGGGCCACCACATCGGAGTTACCGCCACCGGTGCCGCTACCCCAGGTCACGATCTGACCATCAGACAGCATCGCCGCTACACCCTGGTCAGAGCCGTAGATCCGGACCACTTGGTTGCCGTCCAACAGATGCTGGACACCGGACTGGTTACCACCGTACTTGCTGTCACCCCAGGAGGTGGTGGAGCCGTCTGAGTGGATCGCTACACAGGCGTGCAGGCTGTGGCCCACATCGCGCACATCGGCCAGTGACAGGGCGCCGTCTGGCAGGGCACCACAGCGGGTTGCACCGCCCCAGGTGATCAGCGAGTTGTCTTCCTGTACGGCCATCAGGGCGTAGGGGGTGCCGAACACGCGCTTGATGTCGAAGAACAGGTGCTCAACGTGGTCGGTGACCGAACCGTAGTTCACACTACCCCAGGCGAAGATCTGGCCATCTTCACGACGGGCAACGAAGGCCCAGCGGCTATGCGCCATCTCAACGATGTCGTAGAGCTCAGCGGCGTCTTCGCCCGGATCACCACCCACATCAGAGCGGCCCCAGGTGATCAGCTCACCGGTGTCCAGGATCCCCATGAAGGACTCCTGGTTGTAGCGCAGTCGCACCACGTCCTCGAGCTTGTCTTCGACACTGCTCAGGTCTGGGTACACACCCCAGGCCACGAACCGGTTGTCCTTGGTGCGGGCGGTAAAGGTGGAGGCGTTACCGAAGATCTGCACCACGTCGGTCAGTTGATCCTGCACTGCGGAGGAGTCACCGCCGTGGGTCGGGAAGCCCCAGGTCACCACGGTGCCGTCTTTGCGGATGGCCGCGAAGGCGTTCTCACCGGAGTGGATGGAGTCAACGTCAACCAGCTGTTCGGCCACAGCGCTGATGTCACCTCCTTTCTCGATGTCACCCCAGGCGAACACCTTTCCGTCGGCACGCAGCGCGGCGAAGGCTTTGCTGGTGCTGACGATCTGGACAATGTCATAAAGCTCAGCATCCAGGCCGGTGGTATCAGCACCCTGGGTCACATCACCCCAGGTCACGACGGAGCCATCTTCCTTCAGGGCCGCGAAGGCTTGAGTGGTCACGTGCAGGGACTTAACGTCCACCAGCTGATCGGCCACGGCCGAGCTGTCACCGCCGCGCTCCAGGCTACCCCAGGTCACAACCCACTTGTCTTTGTGTAGGGCCGCGAAGGCGCGGTTACCGGCCACCACCTGATCCCAGACACGTTGGTACATGCCGGAGGTCAGCAGGTCGTTTTGGATCCACCACCACTGCTCGTCATCCAGATCATCGTCGGTCTTAGGCACCGGGTAGTGCTGGGACTCACCCTCGGCCTTGATGTCGGTGATGGTGAAGATGTTGTCGGTGGTCACGATCTCAGTGGTGTATTCGTTGTCCACCGGGATGAAGGTGTACCAGTAGGCGTCATCTTCAGCCAGTTGCAGTTCCTGTTCCGAGACAGAAACCTTCTCCACCTGCTCGTGGTTGTCGACGGTCACCCAGGTGAAGCCGCCATTGACCAGGTCAACGTTAAGCTCCACCGCGGTCTCGTTCAGTTCCGCTTCGCCTTCCACCACGTAGGTGGCGCTCATGGCAGACAGGTTGTAGGTCTGCTTCTGCGCGGATTCCACGTGGATCACGTCACCGGTGGTCAGAGTGACCGGCAGATCCTCGTCAATGCTGAACGGGTCGACCTCGGCCTTAGCGCCGTTGATCTTCAGGATGTAAGCGTCCTTATCCAGGAAGGTGCTCATATCCGGACCCACTTGCGGACCGGTGCTGGCACCGGCGAAGCTGGCGCCGCCCAGGTTGATGTTGCCCGGGTGGGTAAAGGTTACGGTGACCTCACGGGTACTGGAGGGGATCAGCATCACCCACTCTTCCCAGGCACCCTCATCGGAACACATGCGGGACCAGGAGGAGCCGTCGGAGCGGATCTCTTCCTCTGAGGTGCCCGGTTCACATTCCCAGGCCGGCGCGGTCATCTGCCACTCGCCCCATTGGCCTTCAGCAGAACAGCTGCGCAGCCACTGTGAGCCGTCGTCGTGGGTCTCGGCCTCGGTGCTGTCGGGCTGACAGTCCCAGGGCTCAGAAACCTGTTCCCAATCGCCCCAGGTGCCATCGGCGCTACAGGCCTGCACCCAGACCGAGCCGTCATCGCGGTTATCGGTTTGGGTTTGGTCTGCGGAACACTCAGCTACCACGGGCGGATCAATGATTTCGGGGATATCGTCCACCGAAGAGCCGCCGCTACAGGCGGCGAGCAACGGCAATAGGGCCGAGGCAATGCCTGCTTTTTTGTAATGCAACATAGAACGTCTCCTGCGGCCAGGTGGCCTTTTCAAACGTGCGTAATTAATACTAATTATACGGCCGCTGGATCGCAGGGTGTTCAAATCCACGTTGGTTGGTCAACTATGGTAGGGGCGCAATGATAGGGATGGGGGGTACAGGGAGGCACGGACCTCGGGAAACATCCATCGCGGCTGTGGGTGTATGGCCTCAGAGTGTGGCTAGATGTTATATTAAATGGGCGGTACGTATGAGCCGGTGTCCTCGAAAGGGGTAGCTGCCGTGACGCCTGATTCTCCAGGTCCCCATCGCTGATAGGGATATGCAGGTCTCCGCCAAAGCGCAGAGATAACCAAGATGCCCGGCCCTTATTAAGAAGCCCCGCCGATACTTAAGTTCGGCGGGGCTGTTTTGTTGAAAGGCGGGGTTAGCGGTGGGGGTTGAAGTTGGCAAAGGCCGGGTTGACCCAGGTGTCCTCGTCGCCGGCAAATCGGCGAAAGCCTTGTTTGATGTATTCCCAGGTTTGCTCCAGGCATACCCAGCGGCGTCCCAGTTTCTGTGCCGCGGCGCCCGAGGTCAGAGTGCCACCGAACGGGTCAACCACCAGGTCTGAGGGTCGGCTGAGGAAGCCGATCAGGAACTCAGCTAGGCGCTGCGGGTACTTAGCCGCATGCGGTGGCAGGCCCAGTGTGCGTGCCTCGGCGTTGACGGCCCGGCCCTCCGGGCAGTAGTTACTGAACTTGAGCGTGTTGGTGGGGATCTTGCCCTCGGTGACCCGACCAAAGCTGCCTACCGGCTGCACGTAGGCGCCGTCGCCATGCTCTGAGTGATGCTGCTGGCCGCCGCTGGCCATCAGCTTCTTCATCCGTTCCGAGTGCGGTTGCAGCACCCGGCGATTGTCGGCAAAACAGTCCAGCGGGGAGTTACACAGCCAGAGGATAGGCTCGTAAGAGGTGTGCAGCTGCATCCGGTTTACGTGCGCCCAGGTTGTCGGTCCGGGGCACTTATTCGACTGCCACATCAGGGTGTCCATCTTGTACAGTCCCAGTTCGTCTTCGCAGCGGATCAGCAACCGCTCTACGTAGGTTGAGCGCTGCGGGGAGCCCTGGACAAAGATGTCGTTGCCCAGGTTGATGGCCATGGAGCCACCTTTCACCAGGCGCTTGGCAATGGGCTTGAGAACCTTCATCAGCCAGTCAATGTACTCCTTCACCTCCGGGTTGCCATAGGCGCGGGCGACCCGCAGCGGATACGGCGGCGAGGAGATCATCAGTGCGATGGGCTCGTCGATGATATCGCGGGAGAGCAGGTCGATGCTGTCGCAGCAGATGGCGATGCCCAGGCTAGTAGACATCGCGACCACGGCTTTTGCCTGCTTGATGGCGTGCAGTTGCTGGCGCTTCTTGCCGGTGAGGGTCCATTGGCCGCGGTCAACGCGGGTCAGGATCCCCTGGTCGCGCAGCGCCTGCTGAGCCCAGCGCACCCGGTGGTGGAATTTGTTGTGCTGGGTCTGCGCCTGGCCAAACAGGCCCATCTCGTTGCGCTGTGCCTCATCTAGCTCGAGGCGATCAGCGACGGCAGAGTACAGCTCGGTGTTGCTCAGGGGAGTTTCGCAGGCCGCGTAGGCGTCGGTGACAGCGTCAAACAGGTCTGGTTGCATTCCATGCATGGTTCTGACTCCTTCATTATCAACCCTTTAAATATACAAAAGTATATATTAGTGGTCAAGTCGGAGATGGCCCTGTTGCGTCGGTACTGGTTCCTTGCGGTACGGTGTTTGGCACAGGCACAGGGGGTCAGTATGTGCGAAGGTTGAAGCCCGTCACGTGCCCTATGGAAAACCCTAATAAGCAAGACCCGGATCCCAGTAGATCGAACAGTGCTTTCTGGCCAGCGCATAGGCTGTTCTTTGGGGCTAAAGGTTCATGCCATCCGGTGTTAGCATCAAAGTGTTGCGTTGTGGTGGGCTGAGTATGTGGAAGTGGTATAAACAGGTGCTTTGGTGGCACAGTCGCCACCCTGAAGGGGTTTTGCTGGCGGTGCTGCTGTCGGCTTTGTGTTGGTTCGCAGCAGAGCTGCCAGTAGTACCGCTGTTCGTGGGCTTGTTGCTGGTACCGATCATTGGGGTCGGGGTGGTCGGCAACTACACCAGTGGTGAGAGGGGCACGCACGCATTGCAGATGGTGTTTTGCTGCTACAGCCCGAAAAGTAACGACGGGCATTATGTGCATCAGGTGTTCGTCGGCCTGGTGGCTCTATGGGGAGTCGCCGGATGGGGTGGGGCCTGGCTGTTGGCAAGCTCGGGTATCGAGACCGGCGCCATCGTGGCAAGGTTCCCGGTGTTTACCGGAGTGCTGAGCTTGATGGTGATGATGGTAATGGTGTTCCTGGCGGCAGTGTCCATCACCAACGTGCATATGGGCATGTTCAACAGCGAGCGGGTTAACGTCGTGTTGGGCGGAAGGGACTGGTGGTACTGGTTCACCGCAATGATAGTGGCCTTAGTTGGTTGTCGGTTGTCTGGTAAGCCCTGGACGCTGGGGTTTAACCTGGCGCTAATCTGGCTGCTGCCAGGGTGGTTTGCCCACACCCTGATGCGTATCGCTGCGGCGAACTTCGTTGAGATGTCTAAGCAAAGAGCAAAGGCTGGCGATGAGTGAAGCGCCTGATCGGTTGGACCTGGAAAGCGAGTTGGCCCGCCTGTTGGCCATTGAGACTGCGCAGTACGAAGATTTCATGCTGACCCGATTCGCTGTGCGTCGGCAGATAGCGCGTCATGCGGTCGACCGGGCCCGGGAGCTGTACCCGGAGGTGCCGCGGTCTCAATGGATGGCGGCCGCAGTGCAGCTGAGAAGGGCGGGGTAAGTTGGCTGTCAAAAGCACGCCATTTTCACCGGTCCGCTTGACGGGTGAAGACAGCAGAAAGTTCGTTGAGCAGGTAGAGGCCTCGCCAGGGCGGCCGGCGGTAGGACAAGCGCTGCAGCGCGGCAGGTTGACGTTGGCGAGATTGAAGAAAAGGGCGGGTGCAGTGGGCCAGGGTGATCCAGGTTAGCTTAGAGACCCGCGAGCAGGTGACGGTCAGCAGGAGTTCATCGGTCTGAGTGCACCGTGCATCTGGCCGGTCGGGGTAAATTGGAAGAAAAACGGGATGCATTATGCGCAGTGACAAGGTCGGTTCGGTCAAGCCATTGGCCAGCTCCCCTCTGGCGAGGTTTGTGAACCAATCTACGCCTGAAGAGCAGGCAGAGGTCTATCGCCGTGTGTTTGAGAAGGTCGACAAAGATCAGCAGGCAGTGATCAGCCAGGCGGAAAGGGGTTCCCACGATGAATAAACGAGATAAGGCCATTACTCCTCTCTATGATCTGATGGCGGCTCAACTGAAGGATTGCGACGCTTGGGCCAGGCGTGAAAAAGATCGCGTGGACCTGCTCAAACTTAAAGAGGGTCATGCTGCGTTGAACCGAACCGGGGGGGCGCCAGGACTCCTGGCTCTCTCTGAGGCTCATATTGGAATCGTTACCGCTAGAGTGCTGCCCCGAGAGCAGGATGTTTCTCCCGCAAAGACTGCAGCATCGCGGGCCGGCGATATGGCGGAAGCGCTGAGAGCTGCCAGGGGTGTTCTTTGCGCACTTGTTGAGCTGCATTTTACACGTGACGCCTATGGTGATCTGACTCAGTATCTAGATTCTCTCGGCACTAAGCTGCGGATGGAAGACAGGTGTGCTCCGAGTTGGCACCGACGGGAGTGCTTTGTTGTGTGTGGTGATCTTGGCGAAATAGAGAAGCTTGTAGAAGCATCGAAGGGCTGGCCGGATTGCCAGTATGGTGAGGCCGCAGTCGGCCTTCCACGTTGGGAGGGTCCGAAAGTTGCCCGGGTAGCTGATAAGGAGCGGACGCTGTGGTCATTTGCCAAGCAATACCTTGCGGCACATTGGTTGACCACGATTGAGGAAGATAAAGACTGGGTCCAGGAGTGTGCACTTGAGGTTCTTAAGGGGCTAGAGCCGGGTACTACTGAGACCTCGTTAAGGGGGATGGTGGGTGAAGAGCTAGCTTACTACGTAGGTAAGGGGCGCGTACATTTGAAACCAGAGGTGTCGCCAGCACCGTTTTAACTGGCAACCGACTTGTACGTTCTGGGCCCCGCCGTAAGGTGGGGTTCTTTGTTTGGATGACATCTGTTGGCGGAAGGGCCAGGGGAATCAGGACGACAGGGAGCTGTTTACACCGGAGTTTCGCCAAGTCATACTGCTTTGAATCTGAAGATAGGGAAGTCTTCCATGCTATTTAGCGCTGCCTTTTTGATTCTGATTTTGGGCCTGTCCGGTTATTGGGTAGGCCAAATGATGCCTTATGTTCGCGTTCGTCTTAGCGGCTCCGTTGGCTCGCATACGCTGTATATGTCGATCGGTATGGGGTTTGTGCTTGCCGTGGGTGTATTCATTGGGCGGACCCTGATTGTTATTATCCAGTCAGCAACCGGTATTAGCGGACGCATAATGACATGGCTGCTGGATATTTCTGGAGTCACATATAAGTTGCCGGAAGACGGGTTTAATCTTGTTGTGCTTGAGGTTGCCGTGTCTATGCTTTTAATTGTCCCAGCAATCTACTTCTGTCGAAAGACAGATTGGTGCAAAAGATTGCTTTGCATTGGCGTCACCAATGTCGCAGGTGATTCGGGTGGGGTAACTGGGCTTAAAGCTTGGGACGCGCCTAAGGACTTAGACTCTGAGATGTTGTTTCAGGCAATGGTTGAGTATGACGGCAGTCCGGAATTTACTCAAGGATTAGAGTTGTCCAAAATAGAATCAAAGTTCTTAGAGTTGAGGCTGAAGTCAGGTCGTATACTTTTTGCTGCGCCAGCATCAATACCGATAGGGCCTTTTAATGATCTGCGCTTTAGGGTCTTCTATGAAATGCGCGAAGATGAAAAGGGTGTCCCTTATGGTATTGTTGAGTATAAAGATAATCTAAAGGCCGTCGAGGAGTATAGGGAAGTCGGGAGTAAACTTTACCTTCTAGAATTCTGTGGTCCGAGACCTCAAGCGGATTATGAGCCTGGGAGCTCCTACCTACACTTCCTGGCTCAGGTAGGTCCATATATGCTTGCCCTTGAGAAATTCTGGGAGTCTGGGGTTACGGTTGCGGTCAGGGAGATTGAATCCCTTGGCACGGTCGAGCAGCAGGTGTTCCAAGACCGGATTGCGCTGGGGGATGAGGCGGCAAACCCACCGGCAGAACCGGGCCAGCTTCATCTGGGTGCGCCAGGGTAGGTGGTGGGTGCGTATTTGACATGATGCTGTATAGAATTACAATGAGATGTAATTGATTTGAGGAGGGCTGAGTATGAATAAGAAGGACTTCAGGCCTATGCCTGAGTGGCTGCGCCATCAAGTGCAGCAAATGCCTGATTTAGCCCCAACATCCCGTGGGATTCAGGTTACTCACAAGCCTGGCTCTAACGCACTTACCCTCGAGCCAGGCTCGATGGTGCAGAGTGAGTCTTTGGCAGAGCAGTTACAGGGGATGAAGAAGATCCTCGAAGGCAAACTGTAGTAAACGCAGGCGATGGATTGACAAAGGCACCCTTGAGGGTGCCTTTTTTGAACCAGTCAGTTGGTTTAAGTTGAGATCGGAATGGTCTTCGGCATTTCGGTCTCAGGTACTTCCCGTTCGAGGCGAATGCTGAGGAATCCGTGGTCAAGCAGTGCGCTTTTCAGGTGCACATGTTCAGCCAGGCGGAACGCCTTGGTGAAGTCGCGCAAAGCCACGCCGCGGTGAAGGTAATCAACATCGACTTCTTTATTCTCTTTCCGTCCAGTAATGCTAAGTTTGTCGCCATGCAATTCCACACCTAATTCATCTTTTTTAAAACCAGCAACTGCAATATCAATCTGGTATTCATCTTCGTTAATGGCGATGACATTGTGGGGCGGATAATTGCCATCAGGTTTGAGTGCTTCGTCAAACATGCGTGGCATAACATCGAACCCGATGGTGCTACGAAACAGCGGTGAAAAATCGATAGTTTGAAAACTCATAGTAGTGTCCTCTTTTGAGCAACTGTTTGCGTGGGCCTTGTATAAAGCGCCCACTGATCAAGTGTGGGTGGTAATCACCTATTTCAAGTGTTGTGCGTAGATTTGAACTTAATGGCGATGGGGCCAATGTGCTGGCAGGTCATTAACTCGGCAGTATCCCTATATGTAAAGCGGAAAACGTGCTCATGGAGTGGGTGGTGGAAACCGCTTCGGTATTGGTCGGAGCCACAGTATCGTGGGGTACAATGGAATAAGTGAAGTGCGAGGAACCACGCCGTGACATCCCAAATTGATGCGTTGAAATATGGTTGGCCAGAAGCAGAAAAACTTCAGCAGCAGCGACGTTTGATCGTCAAGCACACCGGCACAGAGAAGCGGACGCTTATCAACGGTGAATACTGGTTCCTGGTTCGGCGCAACGGTTTTAATCGCCAAGTCCCGTTCGGGCAACTCACCCCTGATGAATTCGAAGCCCACCTGGATGCGGCTGCGCGCAAAGAACTGCGTGAGCAGCGACCGGGTTCTGCCGGTGGGTTGCTGGGTGATCCAGTAGCAGGCGTTGTCGGGGATGGCGCCGTGGCACAGCTGCAGGCAGAGTTGAAGGCCGCCCGGGGCCTCCCCGGTGCTGCCCCTGGGGTAAAGGCGTCGGGCGAAAGCAAGGACCTGGTGTAGCGCCGGGTCAAAGGGATTCAGATTCGGTTGTCGAATGTCGGCGACCAAAACAACCGTATTGAGAGGCAAGTTGCATGGTGGATGGGTCGACTAAGAAAGCCCAGGAAAGGGCAGTGTTAAGTATGGCTCAAGCGATTGCAGGGCGGGTGGGGCATGCGAAGCAACTTGAAGCTTCGGGTCTTATCGCCAGCTACATTTTGGCACTGAGGGAGCGGTACAAGGAAGGGGAAGCTGAGGCGAAGCGCTTGAATGATCATTTGCGGTTACCCACCGGCTTCTTCGCCGATAAGGAAATTCAGGATGCTCTGAAGGCGCAGTTAGAAGCGACGGCTCGTTCGAGCTCTCTATTGCACGAGAAGTTAATTGAGACGGAACAGGCCATCCGTCGCCATTTGGAAATGAAAAGTAAGCATGAGGACCAACTTGCCGAGGTGCTGCGCTCGGGTCAGGTCGCTAGCGTGCTCTCTACAGTGAAGGTGACCGGAGTAGGGGGTAAGTCATTGAAAGGCCTTATGGCAGAGCCGGCCATGGCAGAAATCCGAGATCTTGTGACACGGGACGGGCCTAATGCCCACGGTATGAAGCTGGAATCAGAGCGTTCTTTAGATGCTGATGGGTCCGCTGCACACGTGTTCGTTCTGGTTGGCAATTTATCCCAGGTGCAGCGCTTTTGTGAGCGCTTACGCCACATTCTCTATGAGGGGGGGTATTTGGGTATCGAGGTGGACTCCATGCACGTCGCGGGGATCCCCAAGATGGAACCGAAGCCGGCGGTGGATATCCCCGACAGAGGTGACAACGGTGCCTTTGTGGCGGGGCTCAAAAGGTTTGTCTGCTACCGGGATGTGACGGGTGTTACTCACCAGAGAGATCTGGCTGACGTGGTGGCCCGCGCTGGTATGGAATGCTTGGCACCTCTGGCCAGGTTTCTCCCGAAGGGGCACGATTACGATGACCCTGCAATAAAGGCGCCAGGGTATGAACGTGACCTCATGGATTTGAGGTCTGTGGTTGAGAAAGCTAGGGGTCGGGGCAACGAAGTCGAGGGCTTAGATCGGTAATTAAAGATGAGGCCGCCCTTGAATGGGGTTGGCTTTACGATTCCCAGATACAAACGGTTTCAGATTCGGTCGCCCAATGCAGGCGGTCACAACAATCATATCAAGAGGGCAGTCGCATGTTGGACAGGTTAGTCGAGAAAGGGGCGGGAAAGGCAATCCTAAGGATTGCTGAGACGGTCGCTTCGCGAGATCGGCGTGCTAAGCAACTGAGTAAACATAAAGTGAGCACTGCCGAGTCAATGATCGGGGAGGAGGCGCTCGGGATGCTTAATGGGGCGATCGAGAGGTTAAAGCAACTTGCAGACAGCCCAGGAAGACTGATCTCCAGCGATGCTGATCTGTCCAGGTTTCGCGATCTGAATGCTGCTGCCGGGCCTTTTGAGTCGTTCTTTACAAGCAGCTTGACCAATCTGTCGAGTGCGCAGCGCACCCATCAGTCGAGGGAAAGAAAGAACGAGGAAAAGTTGGCAAAAGTCCTGCACTCGGGTGAAGTGGTAAGTGCGGTGTCAACGATCCAAGTTCAAGGTACGAAGGGTCAGAGCCTGGATGATCTAATGGCAGAGCCGGTCATGGCCGGGCTTCGTGAACTGGTTAGTGGCTCCAGTAGTGAACTGCATGGCATGAAACTGGTATCTGAGCGTTCCAGGGGTGGTGATGGGGCCGCTGTTCATGGGTTTGTGCTGAATGGCAATGTGTCGCAGATGCAGAAGTTGGTTAAGTGCCTGGGTGATTACATTGCGCTTAATGACCCAGATCGGTCCGTCATCGCGACTCGTCTCCAGCACATCGCAGGGATGCCTAAAATCGCACCGCAGCCATCACGGCTTTTTTTCGACTACAACGCTGATGATGGTGCGTTCAGTGCCGCTGTTTCAAAGTTTTCTTGCTACGTCGATGTGACTGGTTTCGCCAGTAAGGCTTACGTGCCAGAGCGTTTGGCCCAGTCAGTATTGGAGCGTATGGTGCCATTGGCCGAATATCTACCGGAGGAGGGTGAGCCCGTGACGCCTGCCGAGTACGTCGATGGTCTCGCCCGTGAGGTTGCGACCTTGCTCGCCATGGCTGAACAAGCGAGGGAACACAAGAAAGAGTCCGGCGGCTTGGAGCGTTAATTTATGGGTACTGACAGGGCTGGTGAGTTCTGGCCTACTGTACCTGCAGACAGAATTGAATGCCGCCTGGTGTGCTCTGGGTTAATCAAACTTGGGGCAGTAACAGGGCCCAAACAGGTATCGGATGTGGCGCCAGGCAGATAGGTTTACAGGGGATCGCCAAGCACAGGCGGCCAAGATAATCATAATCAGAGGGTGGTTGTATGGAAGGTAGGAAGGTTAATAAAGGCCAGGTAGGGGCGCTTCAAGGGATAGCTGATGCGGTTTCTTCCAGAGTCGAGCAGACGCGGTACAGTATCGGCGCAGGTCAGTCGGGGTCTGGGAAAGGGACAATCGAGTCATTGACGAATACCAAGGATATCTTGCGCTGGCTGTCAGATTCCTCTGAAAAACTGGCCAAAAGTGAGGCCGATTTAGCAGAGGTTCTGCGGACTGGTGATCTGGTGAGTGGTTTGTCGACCGTCAAAATCTCTGCCGAGGCAGGTCAGTCTATAGACGAGCTAATGGCGGATCCGTTGGTAAAGGAGATTCATGACCTGGTGAAAAACACCGGGAAGGGGTCCCATGGTATGCAACTGGTCAGCGAGCGGATCTTTGTAGAAGACGGTACGGTTTGTTGTGGGTACGTGTTGCAGGGTAACTTGTCCCAGATGAGGGACTTTGCCCTGTTCTTAAATGTCGTGATAGCGATAAATAGCCAGCAAAAGTCCCGGGAAAGAGTCACCTCCACACACCTTGGTGGAGTGGCTAAGGTGGCAGAGCAGGCGTCAAGGTGTATCCCCAGTCCGGGTGATGATGATGCCAAGCGAGCGGCTCAGCCCGTGTTGAGCTGCTATGTCGATGTGACCGATGAAATACCCATGGGGGATGTGGGGACGTTGGTGGCTCGATCCGCGTTGGAGCGCTTGGTGCCGTTGGGCAACCTTCCGGGTATGGGCAAACCCGCTACGCCAACCTTGCCTGCAGATGGTATGGAGCGCGAGGTTGAGGCATTTTGCGCTTTGGCAATGCGGGCGAAGGCGCGAGAGCACAAATCCGGCGGCTTAGAGCGGTAATAAATGCAAGAGGCTGGGGCTTAGGGGCCCTGGCCTCTGTTGGGTTTATCGGCCCATGTTGTTGCGGTTGGGAGTATTGAAATGGCTTCGGAAGAAATCAATAAGGCTAGGCGTATGAATGAGTTGTGGCCGGCTAAGATCCTGCATCGGTTAAAGGCCCTGGCGGCGGAAACGGGCCCAATATCGTCGGAGGAGGTTCGCGGTAAGGTACAGGCGCTCGAGAAGGTCAGCACCGCGCTGAACGACATTTGGAGCGTTGTCACTGATCTAAAGCTGTTCCCTGGGGCGGCGGAGCATTACGACAAGGCACGACAGAGCGTGAAGGGCTTGACTGAGGTTAAGGATGGTCTGAACAAAGAAGTGGCTGAGTCATTAGATCGCCACCATAAGGTGCTGTACAAAGTTCAGGATATCGAATTCGATCTCGAACGGTTCTTGGAGGATCGGGAACCGGGCCGTACCACCGCGGTTTCCGTCTTGGAGTTCGTGGCTACACGTGGCCAGAGTGCGGCGGACTTCAGGTTGGATGCCTGTGAATTCAAAGGGCTCATCGAGGGCAATACCCTTGACCATATGCACCTGCTCTCTAAAGAGGAGGGGAATGTGTTGGGTGCCCCCTCCATCAAATACGTACTGGTGGGCAACCTGCGTCAGCAGGAGAAGCTGGCAGAGCGTCTTGGAAACTTTGGTGAAAGGCGCTGGTTCCGTTTGGAAAAAGACCACCTGGCCGGTCTTCCTCAGCCGGGACAGAGGGCGCAATGTGATTTGCCTGCACCGCCTGCAGGCTGTGACGCGCATCTGGTGGCAGCTGAACTGTTAACTTGCGCGGTGGACAGTGAGCCGCTGTTGGGTAATCCCAATGCCGCTGATAAGGTGGCCAGGAGTGTGGTTAAGGCCATGGCGCCTCAACTGGATGTCTACCGGGAGCACAGCAAGATTGCGCCGGCCTCAATGATGCCTGGTCGTGAGGGGGATTTTGAGGTGTACTGCAAACTGCACCAGCGCCACATGGAAAAGACTTCTAGCTACAGTGGCCCAGGGCTATGATTGGGCAACGCAAATCATCAGGAAACGCCATTATGAATGCCATCGAATCGGCCGCTATTGCGCGCATCAAGCAAGTCAGCCGGCAAGAGCAAGAAAAGCTGATCCTTAAACACACCCATCGTGACTTCAAGGGCTCTGACGGAAGGTCCATCATGCAGAACCGTAACGGTGCGTCTTGTACGGTGGATGTCAGTTGTCTGAGCGAGCAAGAGTTCGAAGAAAAGCTTAACTCCGCGGCAAGGAAGGAGCGGGCGGAGCGGACCCGGGACCTGGTCGATGCCGTAGTTCAGCGCCATGGCGCGCCCAAACTGCCCGAGGGATACCGACAGCAGTGGTGCACGGACCTGGCGGCTGCAAGGGATCTGTTCGCCGAGAATGGGATCTTGGCGGATTGGCCAGAGATGGCGCCTCACCGAGCAGCGATTGCCGCCGACATCGACAAGGAGATTCACCGAGAGCAGCAGGCGTTGGAGTCATCTGGCCCTGCCACACTGGAGCGATAGCGATGAAGTTAACCCAGGATGAGCTGACCTTTGCCCAATTGACCGTGGTGCATGCCCGGCGTGCCAAAGCGCTTGAGCGTGCAAAGGGTGACAAGGCCGGCGCCTTGGCTAACCTGAAGAAAGCCAACGAGGTCTGTGTGCCCAGGATCGCCGAGAAGCTGATGGTGGCTGAGGTGGATACGGCGCTGAGTGAGATTGTCTTTGCCGAGGATCGGTGGCCAGATGTGGTCGAAGTCCTCCGCTGGCACTGCCAGGCAGAGCGACCCATGACGGTGGTCGACTTCCGCATGGTCCAAGGCAAGGTGCATCTGAGTCTGATCGGTAACATGTCAGGTCAGCAAGATCTGTGGCGTGAGCTTGGGGATCGCGATGGCAGGATCCCCGGCTTGTCGCACCATCATAGGGTGGGCTTGCCCAAGTTCGAACAGTGCCTTGAACGCCTCGCTTTGCACAAGATCACTGGCGAGGCCGCTCCGCTGTGTCGCGAAATTAATGAAGATGTCGGCGGGTTTGATGATCTGTGCAGCCAGCAGTTCCTGGTCTGCGCTCACAGCGACTGGGCGTACCGGTGTGGGGAGCGGGCGGCCGAGGTGGCAGCCGAGGGTTTGTTCGCAGCAGTGTCGCCGGCGGTGGCCAGTGAGATCGGTTCCAATGGGTATCCGCCGGTTCCTGCTCACCAGGAGAAGCGCTTTGACGTGGCCATGGCGAAGTACCGTCAGGCCTACGGGTTCGTGAAGGAGATGAAGGGTCAGGCCATGCAGCCAGGCTAACTGACAATATTATTGATGGTGGGATTTGTGCAATGAAACACAACAGAAGTGTCTTGATGGCCTTTAAGAAGTACATTGAGGAGACCTCGGTGTTTAACGAGGCGTACCCCGTGGTTAATGGTATTGACTGGATCGCCAATGTCCAGGCGATGGAGGCGGATGGGTTGGACGCCAGTGCGCGTGAGGCGATCGTAGCTCACTACCTGCCCGGTTATCGCAAGCGCTCATTGCGGTACGGTCTAGTATATGGTTCCGCACCGGGCTACTTGAGAGAACAGTTTGAGCGAGATGACAGCATTTGCAGTGCGATGAGCTGGGTTTGCGCTGAGGGTGGGCTCGCATCTGATCTGGATGCCGTTTTGACCGGTTTAGGGGTGAGGTTTGCACGGGTGGATTCCCGGGATGGGCTGATCGACCGAGTGGTGTTTGCTAAGCCCTCGAAGGGTGCTCTGTTGGAAGAGAAATTGCAGGCATTGGAAGCGAATGGTGGGGCCGAACCGGTGTTTATTCGGGCCCGACATTTCGTTGGGTTGCCGAGGCTGGAGCAGCGTTTTGATGAGGCTTGCCGGCCGGACCATTTGTCAGGGACTGGTGCGGCCGCTGCATTGTTCTCTACCTTTGTGGAGGTCGAACCCAACATGACACCTGTGCAGCGCTGGGAAGTCTGGCCGGCTTGTCTGCAGGCGTTGTGTCCCAGTCGGGTGCCTATGGCTTATGGCGTCAAAGTGAAGCCATCTGCGGACCGCGAAGACCGTGCCGAGGTGCTGGCGGAGTTGGCCCGGGAGGTTGAGGCGATTAAGCAGGCCCCATTACCAAAGGAAGCGACCGCCGAGTTGGCGCGCTAACTAATAGCTCTGGGAGCAGGAGAGATCATGAGTACAGCGAGGTCGGTAGAGGCCCTAACAGCGGAAACAGTCACCTACCATCGTGGTCGAGTCGACCGTCTGGTGCTTAATGGCGTGCCCTATGGGAGCCTTGAGCCAGACATCACCGGGTGGAAGGGCCGCGGGCTCAGTATTTCTGCTGTCGCTGAAATGGAAGCTATAAGTCGGGAATTCGATTCGCTGCGAGACGCGGCAAAGAAAGGGTTCGACAACGCCGCGGTTACGTTGGACAGAGCACTGGGGTTGGACCAGTCAGGTGTCATCAGCGCGGTTTCCAGTTTTCGGTTTAGCTCCAAACTGGCTGACAAAATCGACTACTACGTTAAGGCCTCGGGCATGCGGCGTTTGACCTGCGCGCACTTCCCTGAGCAGGGGGAGACCTGCCTGGATGTGGTTGGCACCTTTGTGGATCAGCGGGCCTTGATCGATGCCATACAAGACTTCAGGGCTAGGGAGGCGTGCGGTGAATTGCTGAAGGTGGATCACTTCGCCGGCTTGCCGATGGTTGGCCAGAAGCGTACATGCAAAGCCTTGCAAAATGGTGGGGTTGTGCGTCAGTGTGGTGCCGCTTGGCAGTCAAGAGCGGTCGGTGAGCAGTTGTTGGGGGTTGCCTACCTGGCGGACAACGAGCGCCCCTACCGGGCGGGTGACCACAGTGCTCGGTGTCTGCTTGGCGTAGCGCCAATGGAGACCGAGCACTATTTTGGTCAGGATCCGGTGCAGGGGGGCTGGGGTGCCCGAGGGCAAGTGATGGATGCCTACCGGTTTGCCGTCATGCTGGTACCGCATGAGTCCGAGCTAAGCCGTTAATCACAACCGTTGCAGGCAAGCGGGCCCGGGGATCACCCTGGGCCCGTGCTGTATCATGGGGATTACAGGTTCGGGACTGCGCCGTAGGCACCGGCTAGGTACTTGCTGGAGTAGCAGTCGCCGGCACGGATCCCAGTGACGGAATTGAGGGTGTAGATCTCGTCGTTGTCAAACAGGGCGATCTGTTGGCGCTCTAGCTTGTCCATCAACTCCGCGTGGCGCACTGAGGCTACCAGCTGGGGTGCGTGGCCGTCCTCCAGGCTGCGGTGTTCCTGATACAGCTTCAGGTACATCTGCATCAGCAGGGGGTGAAGCCGGTTGTCCATGTCGTCAATGAGCAGCGGGCTGTTGGTTTCGATGGTGGTGATCAGTCCAACCAGGTAGGTAAGGATGCTGATGGCACCACCGCCGATCTGTGGATAGGGCAGTTGCGCGGTCTGGCCATCGTCCATCGGCAGGTTAGCGATAAGGCCGGTTGGGTTGTGGGGGTCGAGCTCAATACTGGTCAGCCCCAGGTCCATGCAGCTGAGCGACTTTGATGCCGCGGCCAGGACGTGGGGTTGCTGCAGTTTGGCGAGGGTCTGCGACCACACCTGCTCGGGGTGCTGCCGCGGGGTGAAGCATTGGATGACGTAAAAATAGCGGAATACCTGCGCTGCCTGCTCTGAGCCGGACTTGTTGGCCAGGGTGATGAGGGAGGTACCGGTATCCAGCTGGCTTTCCGCTGCGGCGGAGGCGAACTTGCCCTGGTGGCGATTGCGGGTCGGCTTCACCGCGCCGTGGTTCACCTCAAACACGGTAGAGAACTGGCGGCTGTGTTTGGCGCTGAGGACCTCTTGGACAACTTCGCCGTGCTGCAGCTGCAGGGTGTAGCGATAGGTGGTGCCGTCCAGTAGAAAGAGCAGTTCTGCCTGGGTGGGTAGGTCCGGGTGCAGGCTGTGCGGCTGCAGGCCGGTTAGCTGGCTGGCACTCTTGCGGCCGGCAATGAACTGCACAAGATCGCCCAGGGCTTCGATGAAGTTAGAGCGGCCGGCACCATTGGCGCCCCAAAGGAAGGTAGCCCGGTTGATCTGCAGATCGCCGAAGCGAAACAGACCGTCAATGTCCTCAGCGCCAGTGGCACGGGTGTGGAAGTCCAGTTGCGCGCGGGTATTGAAGTTGCGGCAGTTGGTAAGGGCGAAACTCAGAAGCATGGGGATCCCTGCAAATCAGAATGTATCAAGTGAGGCAACATTTGCAGAATAATGAAAATAACAAGGTGTGTAAACACAAAGTTGGCGGGGCTTTCGGGCTGATGCTGGCGATCGTCAGCTACCGGCAGTGGCAGGGGATGACGGCGTTGTGGACCGTCTTCCTGGCGCTGATTGTCTACGGGACGGTAAAACTGACCGGGATGGGCCTGACCCTGCAGCAGGTGGCGTTTGCCTTCTGCGGGTTTCACCTGGCGTGCCTGGTGTTGCTGCTGGCGGACATGTTCTGGCCCGGCCGTCTGGTGCAGCCGATCGGTTGGGCTTTGGTAGGCAACCTGGTGTCGCTGGCCTTGATCCCGCAACCCAATGCCGCCTTGTACGTTGCGGCCATGGTGTTGGCCAGTGTGTTCTCCAAATTCGCCTACGCGCCGTCGGTGGCCCGCCTGGGGGTGTTGGGCAGGGCGTTGGGGGCCGGTGCCCGGCGGGGGACCGGGATGGGGATCCTGCTGGCGATGATCTGTTCCTCCTTGGTCAACGCGGTCATGGGGTTTGTTGCTGGGTTTGTGCCATGGCTATTTTACTGGCTGGTGGCGGCCACCGCGGTGTTTGGCCTGGTGGCGTTTAAGCCGCGGCCGACTCGGAGCAACCAGCCGGTGACCGCCAAAATGACACCGCTGCAGCGGCAGATGTTCGCCTTGTCGTGGATGAACAACGCGATATGCATGGTGACCCGGCAATTTCTGATCCCGATGCTGGTGCTCGGCCTGTTGGCGGACCGGGCGCCGCAGTGGGTGATGCCGGCGCTGGGCGTGATTGTGTCGGTCAGTACCTTGATCAGCTTGCTGTCCAGTCGCATCGACCGGGTACCGCCGGCCAAGATGATGTTGTTCGGGGTGCGGATGATGGCGATCGCCCCGGTGTTGATGGTGGGGCTCTCCTCCCTCGCCCTGGGTGGTGTGTTGTCGCTCGGTACCGCGGCGGTGCTGTTGTTGTTGCTGGTGGTGGTTGAGCAGTTTGTGGCACGGTTCTGGACTCTGGGGTACACCAATCTGCTGATGGAGCGCTCCAAAGACCGGGTCATGGCGATGCGTTACCACCTGACCATCAGTGTGTCCGGGGCAGCCTTCGGCTTCGCTGCGGCCGGGGTGGCGATGGCCACCATCGGATTTGAGGCGCTGGTGTGCGGGGCTGTAGGCTTGGTGTTGATCTGGTCGCTGAAGTTGGAGCGCTGGATGGGCCGGGAGTTAGGTACCAATAATAATGCAGGGGGTGCAGGGGGTGCTGGTGTACCAGCAGGGCCTGCTGTGCCTGCATCGCCGAATAGGGAAAGGGTTTGACAGGGGCTTTGTAAAGCGCGTAAATAACTGCTACCAAACCTGCTGGGAGAGTGGATATGGAAGCGTTACGTCAGGCGCAGTTGGCTTTGAACGAGAAGACGGAGCCGTTGGGCTGGGGTATCTACGAGTGTGCCGGGGTCGAGGGTGATCATGGGCCGCACTGCTGCAACGGACAGGTGTATCAACTGCAGGCGGTCGAGGGCCCGCTGGATACCACAGAGTCAGGTGGCATGCTGCAGTGCTTTGCCAGTGATCACCGGGCCGCAGAGCACGTCAGGCTGGGCGCCCACCGGGGCGATGACCTGTGCGCGCAAACCCTGAGATTGCTTGAGTGTCTGCAGCAGAATCCTTAGCTACGGCGAATGACGCCATGGGCCCGTCACGCGGGGTAAAATAAAAGAAAAAGGATTGGTAAATGGCTAAGCTTGATGTTCGTCCTGCGATCACTCAATACGCTCAATACCTTGGTGCATTGGTGGAATTGCGTTCGCTTCTCCACGACTCACTTAAGGAAGCACATGGTGTGGCCAACCTGCACAGCTTCACTCAAGTGCAGCGTGGGGCAAAGTCGTTCAGAAATGTTCCGGTTGACCAGGGCGACTTCGATCGCATCATTCGGGTGATGGCGGAGAGCGTCAATGTACCAGCAACCAATGCGCAGGCATTTTATCGCCAGTTCCATGCCTTGCAGATGAGTCATATGGAGTTTGAAGAGAAGGCGCGGAAGGTTGTGCGGGAGGCCAGCGGTCAGCCCCAGGGCGAAGTCTCTTACCGGCGTCTTACAGAGGTGGCAGATGAAGCCCAAGATGGGCTGAGGGACTTATTGGAAGCCGCTGAGGTCGCGGTGTATTCCATCAATCGTGACCTGGCAAAACGAGAAGTGGGCGTGCAGAGGGCTGCAAAGCAAGTCCTCGGTGATTTGACCGAGTGGATTGGCAAACTGCATGAGCAGGGTGATGTCGGCGCTGCTCTAGATCGCAACAAAGAAAGTCTCGGCGACTGGTATGTCGTTGTAAGCAAGTTGTGCGAAGCAGCCGACCTAGACAGCCGCGAAATTGATAGGGCGATTGATAAAGTAACGTATGCAAATATTGGTTCAGATTTTGATCCTGCTTTGGGGAATTTGCACCACCATGCGCAAGAGCTCTTCAGCGAGGTGAGCCAGGCTTTGAGCCAGAATGAAGAACTGGCCCGTTGATCGGCCGTTCTGGTTCTTTGCAAACGGTTATTAACACAACAGCATAATAATAAAGGGGTCGGCCGTGGCTGAGCTAAAGCTGGACAAGCGAATTGAAGATGATTTGGAGCGATTCAATCGGTATACCAGATTGCGCGAAGATCTGGACCTGGGGTTAAAGGCACTGCGCAAAGCCGCCAAGCTGACGTCGTACACGGAGTTGCTGGCCGCTAAGCCTGTGTTTGCAGATGCCTTGAGGTTGCTGGATGTCCTGACCCAGATGGGTAAGCCTGATGGGGGGTACGACAAGGCCCTGCCTAGGATGGTTGAGGACTTTAATGCGGTGCGTGATAGCGACCGCGTTAGCTACCGCCTGCTGGCTCAGTACGCTGATCACATCCAGGGTAGCCTGAGTGGGCTGGTGGAGGAGTCAGATCTTGATGGCCATTTCAGTAAGTTAGGGTGTGAGATAGGCCGGGAGCTGGAGCGCAATCGCATTAAGGTGATGCGGGGCCTTGAAAAAACCCTGGGCGACGCCGACCAGTGGGTTGAAGGCTATCGAAGTGAAGGTCTGGACAGCGAAGACGTCTTGGCTATCAAAGAGCAGTTGGAAAGCTGGTACCCCAAGTTCCAGAATCTGTGCAAGGCGGTGGGTGCTAGCCCTATATATACAGACCGTGCGGTGGATCAGATCCTACGGTCGGATTCAGCAGGAGATATGTACAGGGAACTGGGAAGTTTCCGTAAACAGTTTCGCGATATTCGCAAAGACTTGAAAGACGCCCGGACGCCGCAGGCAGAGATGGCGCCCTAATGGCGTTGGCATTGAGAGTGAATAACAAGGGCCCACTGGGCCCTTGTTGATGGGTCGGTGTCGCGCATCGTCCAGGCGGGACGGGGTAAAATAAAAAGAAAAGGGTTGGATAGATGTCGGAGATTTCTATTGCTGGTGGTGTTCGTCAAAGCGCCCGGCTTGCTCAGAGTGTCCAGGAATTGAGTGGGCACCTACGGGACTGGCGTAATGCTATGGAAGGGGTTGAAAGGACTAAGAACTATACAGTTATGGGGCAGACCTTTGCAGAAATGGCGCGTCTGTTGGCCCCGCTCAAGCCGGATGAGGGTACCAACAGCTTTGGCCCAACCAAGCCCCTAATGCGCGCCTATCGGAACGTGCTTGACGAAAGTGTTGACCATCCCGCACAGCGGGCGGTCAATGAAATGAGTGCTTGCCGCTTTGCTGACCTGCTTCATTCGGCTCAAGCCTTGTTGGGTGACATTGAGAAGCATCAGCGGAATTTCCGGATTGGATCAGCGCCGCTTAAGCCGGTAGCAGAGGTGCGTGCAGATAGCGTAAAGCTATACAAACGTTGGGCCCAGGTTGGGGACTTAGCGAAGGACGCCCAGACCGCTCTGAGTAACTTTGAGCGAGATTTCCGACCATTCTTTACCAAGGTTCAGGGCCAGATGATCAATGTGCTGGGTGACTGGTTAGATGGCCAGGATGACTCGTTGTCATCATTGGAGCGGGTGCAACTTCGGTTGGCGCCATTCGCCAGTCTCTTGCAAGGGTTGGGAGCGTTGGCAAGGACTGACCTTGAGGACCTGCTTGGAACGATTGATGCGGTGATGAGAAACAAGGGCGAAATTAGCCACGACGGCCAGTTGCGTGACATCAAGCAAGAGGTCGATATGGTCCAGGTCCGTTACGGTTGGACTCCAGAGCCTGCGCTGGACCTGGGGCTGGATCGGTGATGTAACTGAGTGCTGATTTTGGAAGCGAACTACCTTGATGGGCCATCGTACAAGCGATGGTCTTTTTAGTGCTGGCGGTTGAGGTGGAGTTTGTAGTGCTCCAGCTGGTTGGCGGTGATCGGCGGGGTACCGGGTTCGGCTTCAGGTTCTTCGGGGCGTGCTTTGGCGGCCAGGCGGCGCTGGCGGCGGCTTTCCTGCTGGGCCTGATAACCGCGGTAGGCGAAGCCGGCCAGCAGCAGCCAGGGCAGGGCTTTCATGGGCACCACCATCAGTAGCACCACGGTGAGGAACTCAATGTTGTCGCTCATATCCGGTCTCAATGATTGTCCTAATACCATTGTCCCATCGGGGGCGGGGATACGCCGGGACCTGGGGTGGTGTATCGGGGCAAATGATGACCGGGATCAAAAGCGCCATTGAGGGCGATGCCGCGGATCCAGTTTCTTAGTGGGCTTATGGTCAGGACAGTGCCACTAGCGGCACTGGAGCGGCTAGGATGTCAGGCCAACGTGTGGGGCCATCACCTTGGGTGGATTGCCGGCGGGGCCTACATCGGCCCGTAGAGGCTGCAGTCGACGACTCTGAACTGTCCCTGGTGGACGGTGGGGTTTTGCTGCTGGACTAGGTCAGCCAGCATGCTGGGCGCATAACGGTAGCTCTGGGGCGGGGTGATCCCCAACGAGCGCAGCTGAGCCAGCGGGATGGGGTGCATCAGCGGTGTGACTTGTTCCAGGTGAATGAGGAACAGCTTGCCCAGGCCGGCCGCGTAGTGGAAGACATCAGCGCTAGAAACGCAGCACTTGGCCAGGGTCGCTTTGTCGATATCGGCCGGTGCGCCATGTTCGATGAGCCGGACGCGGGCGGTGGCGGTGATCGCCTTGACCGGGGATGAGGTGTAGATGATCAGCTGGGCCCCAGGGGCGATGTGCTTGCCAATCCGACGACGAAGCTCGATGGTCTTGTCGCCGGAGAGGATGTTGATGACGTGCTCCGCTTTGATCGAGATCAGCGTGGCTGGGTTCACTGCAGTGCCCCTTGTTGGTTGTTAGCGCCAGAGGAGGCGCAGCGGTAGTCTGCCAGGGCCTGCTCCATGTGCGCTTGGTCGGGAAAGCCGCGGGGAAACGCTTGTGCGAAGCGCAGCAAGTCCCAGTTGGGGTTGCCGTCGGCCCGGGTGATGATCCGCAGGGTTTCCAAATAGAGATCAACCCCGGTTGGCCCCATGGCGTTTTCGTCGTCAGTGCACAGCGCAATGAGAAAGAACTTGGTGGGGGCGCTGACGTCGATGCCTGGCGGATTGGTGAGCATCTCCCGGTAGGGCTGCCCCTTCTCGCTATCGAGAAACGCAGTCATCCTCTCCGGGGTGATGTTCAGGCCATCCTCGGTGTCCGGCATGCTCAGTCGGAGCAGAACATCGGTAATAGCGTCCGACATGGCCGCCTGGGGGTACAGGTGCAATCCTTTGAACATAGTGGGCCTCCTTGTGCCCCTCTAGCCTACACCCAGGCGCAACGCATGGGTAGAGGCCTAAGCGGCCTCACCGTCAGTTCGCAAAACCAGGGAGTCATACGGCAGTGTGCAGTGCTCCAGGAACTCCTCGAGGAAGGCACGGACCTCTTCGTGCTCATCGCCGTGAGCGTCGACCTTGGCTCGTTGTTTGCGTTTCGCTTCCACGAAGTCCTTGCGGGACGCGTCAACCTGCTCGCAAGCGGTCAGGTACGCAGAGATGTCGTCAGCGGCCTTCACAATGGCTTTAATTTGGGGATCGACTTGTTGCTGGATCACCAGGCTGGCCAGGCTGCCGCGGATGTCCTCCGGCAGGCTTTTGATCATGGCCTCTTCGGTGTTGTGTTCCAGCTTTTTGTAGATCTTGGTGAACTCCGGCATGGCGTACTTCACCGGGCTGGTCATGTCACCAAGCAGCGCTTCAGAGGCCTCGTGGAAGACTGCCGCCATGCCAATCTCTTTGGGGTCATAGTCCCGGCCGAAACGAACAACGCCGTACTGGGCAATCATGTAGGCAATAACGGCCACGCCATAGCTGTGCTCGGCGACGTTCTCATGCCGGGCGCCGCTCATGGTATTCCAGCGGCTGATGTGACTAAGGCGGAGCATCCAGGCCACGAACGAGCCGGGGCGGAACATAGACAGGTCATCCATAACTTCAATCCCTCTAACAAATATACAAAAGTATATTAACACTTAAACATGGTTATTGTCACCTTTTTTCCCGGAAAAGGGAAGGGGAAAGGCCCGGTCCGGGGGTACCGGTCCGGGCCTGCTCCTTAGGCGGCTTGGCTGGTCATTTCCGGGACGCTGAAGTCATAGAGGCGGCTCGGTGGGCAGTGTAAGGTGTCACTGCCGGTCCAGCACGGCGCTGACAGCGGCGGGATGACCAGTTCCGCGTCTTTGTTGATGCTCTCGACGTGGCCGGCGCCGACGCACGGAGTGTGGATCCCGACACTGACTTTGGCCAGTTTCATCGGTTGGGTCACGTCGCGGTGGTAGAGAGAGCGGATGTCCATGTAGGTAGCTGCCACGGGTACCCCATGGTAGTTGGCATTCTCCAGGATGTGAAAGAGCAGCTCATTGTCGATAACCTCCCCGGGGGAGGTGTGCTGATCGGCCGGTTGGCCAAGGGCCCGAAACTTCTCAATGGCCTCCGGGGCGATCTCCAGTCCGCCGGGCAGCGGTTCGCTCGCCAGGTAGTCGGCGAAGTCGCCCGGGGCAATGCCCACCAGGTTAAACAGGCGCAGCAGGTTGCCGTGCTCATCCGCGCGGATGGCTTCGAGCAGGTTGCTGCCCTGGTCAAACTCGGTGTAGTAGTCGGTCCAGGCGCCTTCCCAGTCTACATCGGGGCTGTACACCAACTCTGCCCGGGTACAGTCGCTGATGAAGTGGAACGGCACGGAGCGGTCGTTCTGCAGTAGGCGGTCGGTGACCGCGGTGAAGAAAGCGGTTTCGAGCTCGTCGAGGCCAAAGTCCAGATCGGCATCAATGGACTCCAGGTGTTCCTGTACCTCGGTCAGTACGCTGCCGTACTCGCCCCGGACAAAGCTGTGTACGTATTCGAAATGGGCCTGTTCGCAGTCCCCAATGGCCATCTCGTTGAGCGCCTCGAGCAGGTACTCGTTGGCGTAGTCGCGGTAATAGGCGTTGATGTCCGCGTCGGACGCCTTAAGGTCATCCATTTCGGCAATAATGCGGCGTTCAGCCTTGTTGCAGGCCACCAGAGCGGCCTTGGCCACGTCGCCATTGGTGTCGTGGGGCCCATTGGGGGCCTCCCATTGTGCCGGGCAGTAATCGTTCTCCAGCTGCATTTGGGAAGCGAGGTGGTTGGCAAGGGCCTGGGCGGTGTTGTGCTCAGGTCCAAAGGCCAGGGCGGTGCCGTTGGGCAGGCGGACGTTTTCGATAGTGCGCATAGACATGGTCTCTTCCTTGTTGACTTCAGTGAACAAGAACAGTGTAACTCATGCTGGTTAAATATACAAAAGTATATTTATTATTTTGGTTTGTCGGTGGCCCGGATAGCGGCCGTCCAGGGATCTTTGTCGGGGGATACATCGGAGTATGTCTCGGCCCAAGTCTTGGGTACGCCGGTAAGCGCAAGATACGTCTGATCGGTGGTTTGCCTTGCCAGTTCCTGGTGATAGGCAGCGACGATATCCCCGGGTACCTTGAGGTACTTTCCGGCTCGAAGCTTTAACGTTCTCGCGCTGTCTTTGGTTATACCCAGGCGGGCATGGGCCTGGTGGGGTAGACGGCCCGTGGCCAGTAACTGTAACAGTGCTGCTTTTCGGGGGCCCAGTTTACCTAACAGAGCCACGTCGCCGCACACCAGGTTGAGTCGGTCGTTAAGGTTGTTTACTTCGTTGGAGAGGATCTCAATGGCGCCTTCCAGTGAAAGCAGTCGCTGTTGGTCCTGTGGGTTGTGCATTGCTGGGTGCTCCATGTTGTTCACGGCGATTGAAGCGTCCCTGGTGTGGGCCGTCAACTGGGCAATAGGGGCACATATCTGTCGCAAAGTGTTTCGCGTGGGACTGCAGAGAATGCAGGCCGCGAAAAACCGAAAACACGTGGTGTTCACGTAGGATTTTTCGCGACATTTCAGTAATGTGATTGCCGTCACAATGGGTTGAGGTGGACGGGGTCCGATTGCCTCTTTAATATACCAATGAATATGAACGTCGCAGGATGCGGTGGCCGGTGGAAAAGTGGTGGGGAAAATGAAGAATGTGTTGGTGGCTACGGCCTGGAAGGTAGCGCCCGGGTGGTGTCAGAAGTTTGATGACTGGCTTGATGGGCGCAGAACCCAGAAGCTGTTAGCCAGGGCCGAGAAAGCCGGCGGTGTTGATCGTGCTGTGGCTTTGTTGGTGGACTCTAAGGCAGAAGGTTCTGGCGAAAGTCGCCTCCCTGACTTAGCGCCTGCCCCGAATCCCGAGTCATTCTCCAGGGCGCGACGCCTTTTATCGGAGTATCTCGGACGGTCTGACCGGGTACGCCTGATTGCTGTAACCGGTGGTCATAGTGCCGGAAAGAGCAGCTTCCTGTACTCGTTCTTCTCTCTTGTGAAGGGTTTCAACCACATTGTTATTTCGCTGGGGCAGTCCAAAGACGGTCAGCTAGTGCACTCGGGGAAGGGTGATACTCGAGTGCCGGTCTCGAGCAAGGAAGTGGTGTGCTCGATCGAAGCCGGAATTCTTCGCCAGATCCTGTACCGGGACCCGGCGCATGGGAAAAGGGCATCAAACCTGCGTGAAGCAGTGGTTAAAGAGCACTGGGTGCGTAATCTCTTCATGGCAGTGGCGGTTGCGGCAATTTTGTCGGTGGCATCGGCAGTGGCCATCGCGGGCAAAAAAGAGGTGTGGGGTTGGATCGAGATCGCTCACCATAATTTGGGTAACAGTTGGGCGTTCGCCGTCCTGGCCGGCATCGGTGCATACGCGGTATGGTTTTCGCACCAGCTGGTGCGTATGGCGAGTCGGATTAGGCTCTCAAAGGTGAATGCGGTCAGTGGCGAGTTTCAGCTGGACCACGGTAACGGCAATGCGCCATCGCCGATGAACGAATACCTTGAAGAGATCTTGGCGTACTTTGAGTCCAGCGGGGTGGACGTCGTTGTTTTCGAGGACATGGACCGGTTCAAGCAGCCGGGCATCTTTGAGCGCCTCAAGGAGATCAACAAAATCATCAACGACAGTGTGAAGGTGAAGCAGACTGTACGGTTTGTTTATGCCTTGCGTGATGATGTGTTTGAGGACGCCACCGACCGGACCAAGTTCTTCGATGGGATGGTGCCAGTGGTGCCTGTTGTAGCTGCCGCCAACGTTTATCCTCGCCTGCTGAAAGAGATGGAGCTGGCCGGGTTCTACGATGGCTCAGCGAAGGCGAAGGAGCACTGGGGTGCGCTGCTGATGGACATCTCCCTTTACGTCCAGGACATGCGGATGTTGAAGGCGATGGTGGTGGACTTCCACCAGTACAAGGATGCCCTTAATGTGGCTAACGGAGATAGATCTGAGCTTAAGCTGATGGCCTTGATGGCCTGTAAAGTGAAGTACCCCTCGGAGTTTGCGCGCTGGCAGATTGGGGAGGGTCTCCTGCCTGATGCGGCGATGATGCGTGAAGCCTGGCTTGATGAGCGACAGGTTAAAATCCGGGAAGAGATCGATATGATCGAAGATCTGCTTGTCGAGGCAAAGAAAGAGGGTCAGTTGCGAGTAGAACACTACAGCGAGCTGTTGACGGGGCGTTTTGTGGATACGTATGGTCCGCTTCATCTACTACGTTTGAACGGGGTCTCATTGTCCGATAGGGCTGGGGCCCTTGAAAAGCTTGCTTCAGAAGGATGGGAGGTTACCGCAAATCTGAAGTTAAATAACAACGCCAAAAATACATCAGGGATGTCCCTTAAAGAGTTGTTTGAATCGCTCGACCCGGGATTTGAAAAGCGTTATGGGTCATTGCATGCCGCATCGTCATCGGGGCGACGTTTTCACGAAAGCCGTCGGGCACAGCTAGAGGCTGAGTTGGAGCGTTTGAGCATCAAGCCTTTGTCATCCTGTCTAGACTCCGTTTTGCAAAATTGCACTGAGCAAAAGGCCTGGCTTAAGGAGTTGGAGGCTTTCCCGCTGGTGGAGGTATTGCTCAGGCTGGGCTTCATTGACGAAGATTTCCGTGAGTCACTCTGCGAGTTTGTAGAGGGGGATCTTACGGCGAAGGACTTCGAGTTTATGCGCGACTTGTCAGAGCAGCGTCCACCTAAGAGTGAGCATGACTCTAAAAACTACGACCGGATTGCGTTGTGGATGCGTGAGCCGCATACCGCCTCACCGGCGGCGTACAATCTCGGGCTAATAAGGCATCTTGCGGGCGGTGGTGTCCGTGAACAGCAGTTGCTGGACCAGATCGTAGAGAAGCAGATAGAGATGCATGCCGACGGTGTCGCCAGATTGGTTGAATTGCATCAAGAGCTGGGCATCAACTTCTGCATGCTGGCGGAAAACACCTCTGGCCTTCTGATGAGGGTACTGGATGATGGCAGTGCCGATAGCGAAGGTCGTTTGGCAGTGGGGCTAACCTTGATTGCGTACTACTCGCGCAACAACAAGCAGTACATGCTAGATGGCCAGGTAATTGAAGCCCTGCAGAGCTTGTTAGATGGCTTTAAAGGAGCGATGGAAGTCCTTAAGGGCCATTCTGACCGGAGGGCGTTGATCAAGGTACTCGAGGGCATGGGGGTGCGCTTTACCGCTATTGGACGTGCCGTGGATGATCAGGAGCTGGTTTTGACAGCGATGACCCATCGCTTCCTCCGTCTTAATGAAACGACGCTGTTTGAGGTGATCAAAGCCCTTGAGCCTGAGGGCGAGAAAGTAGGTACAGTGACCTACAGTGCACTTCCCAACAACACGGCCGCGTTCAGGGAGTGGCTGCACGATGAGGCTAACGCGAATGACCTGGCGCCGTTGGTGGCGCTGGAAAAAATTACTTCCGTCCCGGAATCGGTCATCCAGGGATTGCTCTGCGCTGAGGGCGATGGCCAGTTGAGCAACACGAACATGAAGGTGTTGGTCCATGGCGCCAAGTTCAAGATGGCTAAGCTTCCAGAGTCTGGTTTGATGGAAGGGGCCCTTAAGGCACTGCTGAAAGAGAAAAGGGTAGAGGCGACCTGGCGTAACGTGTTTGTTCTTCGGCAGGAAGAAGATGCCAACGATACCCTGGAGCAGCCAGATAGATATCTCAAGGCAGAGATCGAAGCGTGGCTCAATTCAGACTCCACTATCTCGTGCCTGCAAGAACAGGGAGTCCCGGGTGATTCGATGACGAATTGGCTGGTGCCGGAGATTGAAGAGCAGCGGTTACCGCTAAAGTACGCGCAGGACATTCTGCCGTTGTTGCGTGCCGCTTATGAGGCTGATGAGCTGGAATCTCTGGAGCCGAAGGTGATTAGCAAGGTCCTGGGAACTTCTCTGGTAACGCCATCGTGCGACATCGTGGACGTGTTATTGAAGAAGGGAATGTTTAGCGCCTGCGAACGGCTTGTTGCCGACAACCTGGATGTCTTCTGCCCTGGTGAAGAGTGGGATAGTGAACTGCTGTCGAAAACTGACCTGGTGAAGCGCCTGATCCGCGGTCAGGTAGTTGGTGGTGATCGGTACCGGTCACTACTAGCGTCTGTTGAGTTCACGCTTGACGACCTGGGGGGTGATGATCTGGATGAGAGCCTGTACGTGCCCAGCATTGAGAAGGTTGAGATCTCTGAAGGGCCGCCCATTAAAGCAGGCGATTTCGCTGCTGAGGAAGGCTTCGCGGTCGTGTCTCGGCCACCAGTAGTTCAGCTGGGGGCAGACGCACTAAAGCAGTTGCTGGGTGACCTAGCTCGACCTGTTGAGGAGCGCTTGGCAATCCTGGTGGGCCAAGTGCAATACCTGGGCGAGGACGTTTGGCCCTTGATTGAAGGCTTTGGTGGAGCCGAGGAGATGCTCACCATGAGCGATGCAACAGGCAAGTTGAGCGGGGCGGTGATCACCAGCGAGACCACGGCGCTGGCAGCGGCCCTTGTCGAAGTGGGTTTGATGTCATCGTTCGCAAACAGGGGTGGCAGCATTGTCCTTCATGCCAAAAGGGCTCGTTCAACTGCCTCCGAGGGGTTAACTGAAGGATGATTTCGGCGTTTGCATGGCAGACCTCAGATAGACTGTAAGTGTGAGGCCACTGGAGTTTTAGCCGTGCTGAAGAATGTTCTCAACAACATCTTATCGAGCCCTACCTTGGCCCAATCCGTCGAAGACTGGGTCGAGGGAGAGGGTATCTACGATGATGCGTCAGGCTGGCGTCGGGATCCGGACTTTGCTTCCGATGAGCTGCCTACATACCTAAGTGAGATAGCCGGCATCGAGGCGGAAGAGGGCGGCTTTGAGTTATCGGAGCCACTTTCTGAGCATGCAAGGCTGTTACTCGCTGGGTGCAGTGTGGTGCTCTATCACTACACGTCCAGTGCACAGCTGGCGGACATTGCTCGAAGTGGGCTGGTTGCTGGCATTAGCGACACCAACCGCAACGGAGAGGAGTGCCAAGGAGTATACCTGACGACTGAGACGGTTGGTCCCACTGTAGAGCTCTATGGCCGAAGGGCGGCACGGGTGCATGGGGGCGAGCCGGTTGCTCTGGCCGTCGCGGTGCCTGTCGATGCCCTAGGTACCTGGTACCGAGAGGATCCGGATGACAGTGATATTGCGTCGGGTAGCTATCAGTATGTTGTGCCGTCGGTGGACGCAAAGCACTTGGTCAACCTGGATGAGTTGCTGGCGGAGTTTTGCCCCGGGAGTGGCCGACTGCGTGTTGAGCCGGAGTCGGGGCTACAGCGCTAGTCACAGAATCGCGAAGTGGAGAAATAGAAGGGCCCGTGAACAAAACGTCACGGGCTCTTTTTTAGGTCCAGGCCCGGGTAAGGAGTTGGTTGATGTCAGACTTTACGCGACGCTTGATACCGTCGGCCGAGACCAGGCGGTAGAGCGCACGCCGTCGTGTGTCTGTGGTCTTCTCGATCTGGTACCGATCGGAGTCCATCATCGTTTGGATCAACGTGGTGGCCTGAGAGGTTGTCCCGCCGATCAGGTGAGCCAGTTCCCGGACTGTAATGGGGCGATCTTCAGTGAGCCAGGCTTCGGCCGCCTTTTCCTCGGTTATCTTCATCGTTCGCACTCCTTGCTGGATGAGGGATCGAACATTCGTCGCACAGGGCAACGAACAGCGTCTGGAGATAGCTGGCCGGATGATCCATGTTGCCGAAACGCAAGGTACAGTCCCGGTCGACCAGGTGCTCAAGTCGTTTAGCAAAAACCGCAGCGACCTGATCGTTGGTCGATACCGCTGGGGTTAGGCCGGCCAAAAGGAACACCGAGATCGGCAGAGAGTGCACGGTGGCAATCTGATCTGCTTGTTGTTCTAAAGCTAGGGCTAAACCCTGTGCCTGGCAGTCCGGTGCCAGTGTGGCGCGACGTTGAGCGACACGCGCGCCGAGTGATTGAACATCCATATTTTCACCACAAATCAACATCATGTAACCACTACGAGTATACGGGCAAAGCCTCTGGCGTCAACCCTGGTCACAAGGCCATGGGTACTGGGGTAGCCCGCAGGGGGTGTACGCGTTATCCAGCTTGATGAAACTGCACCCTTGCTCGTAGGCGTACGTCAGCAGGCTGGGGAGGTGTCTGTACTTGACCACGCTGATATCGAGCAACTCGGCGACCTCGTGCGCGCTGTGGGTTTCGATGATCAGGCCCGATTGGTAGTCCATCTGGTACACGGCCAGCCCCGGTTTATCGCAGGCTGCCTGTGTCATCAGAGCCTGGTAGTCCTCAGGACAGACGTGCGCGGTGCTCAACAGCAGGATCTGGCCTGTCCTGGGTAGGTCAATTCTTGGTGCTGGCTTTGTTGAATTCCCAATGCTCATAAATAAAGATTCTCTCAGCTGTTGACGCCTAAAGTATACCTATGTATATTTTGGGGTGTAAGGAATGCTGTACCACAAGATGTGGACAGCCTGGCTCCAATCAGGGCCATAGTCAATTGAATAAGGAAGTTAAATATGACCACCATTACTGGGAAGCACGGCGTTGTGCTGCAATACGGCCGGCATAACGACTACGGGTTCATCCTGCTGGAGGGCTCCTTCGGGAAGGTGAAGTTCTCTGAAGCAGATCTTAGCGGGATTACTATCGATGAGCTGAGCTATGGCCAGTGTGTAAAGGTCGATTTTGCCCTGAACGAGCGAAACGGCAAGCTTTTGGCGAGCAATGTGGTGGTCTGTGGTGATCTCAAGCCGGGCGGTATCGGATGCAAGCCGAGTCCTATGGCTGGAAAAGCCCTGGCCGGGGGCATTGGTAAGCCGGTACTGGAAGAGTGCCGGGTTAAGTTTTTCAAGGACGCTGGGTATGGTTTTGCGAGCCGACCCTGTGGTGAGGATGTCATGATTCATTATCAGTCCATTGATATGCCCGGGCATCGTACCCTGCTGTCCGGTCAGACTGTCTTGGTTGAAGTCTACAAGGCCGAGGATGGGCGCTACCGGGCCAGCTATGCTAAACCAGTGTTCGCGAGCGGCGAGGACGTCATCGATGCAATCAGCATTCAGCAGGCTAATGCCATGCCTGCGGTTGAGCCTATTCCGGAACGTCGTTTGCCGCAGATCGCCAAGCGCCTGGCCTCCTGGTCTGGGTCTGCAGAGCCCCGTCGGCGCGGTGAGAAGAGCCGGTTCGTGGGGCGCCATCCGGCCTTCGCTTAAAGAAAACGTCTGAACAACGCTGCCTTGGGGGTCGGTTTATCCGCCCCCCTTTTTTGGTTTGGGCCCGGCGTAGGCAATCCGAGGAAAACCAGCAGAGAGGCGACTGGGAGGAACAACAGGAAGCCTGCGAGGGTGATCACCCCGGTAAGATAAGAGGCTATCGCGGCCATGCCGATCATGACGCCAACAAGCAGCATTTGAGGCTTAAAGCACATAATTATCGGAGTCCGCAGGCTGTTGGTTAGGTTGTAAAATTATCGGCGGCGATGATGAGGGTCAACTCGAGTGCACTAAGGTCTGACGGCGATCACAAATGCGATCTCAAAAAACGTTTGACGCGATCCTCTGTGCTGTCGTAGATTGATCGACATTGTTGAGGCGGGTGACTTTTACGTAGCTCGCTCTGAAGTTTGCCTGGCACTGCTTGTGAGGCAGTAGCCAGGTAGCCGGCACGGAAGTGCTGGCTGACGGTTCGAACGCGGCGTAGCTCAATTGGATAGAGCGTCCCCCTCCTAAGGGGAAGGTTGTGGGATCGTGCCCCACCGCTGCGGTGATTTAGGAGTGAAACGGCCTTGGTCTGGGCCCGCTGAGTAGCGGATGTGTGCCTGCTACTTGGGTTTTGGGAGAGCGGTTTGCCCCGCACTGCGCCTAGTCGCGACCTAGTTCCGGTCCCCTTTTTTATTGAGTAGTTTCCCTTCGCGGGTGTTTAAGCGAAACCGGCCTCACCCCCCGTTGAGAGGCCGGTATTTTTTTGCCTGTTGGGATGTTGCGCTGCAGCTGGGCTGTAGCATTTTGTTGGTGCGCCAGAGTCTATGGTGCCGTGAAGTGTGAGGGTGAGAATGGAGCAGGCTAACCGGGATCCAGCGTTAGATAAGAGGTTCATCGTACTTGGGTATGTGTTGATGGCCAGTGGTGTCTTCACCATGTGGCTTGGTAGCCTGGCCGGTGCTGTAGTCGGATATCTGTTGATTACCCCGGACCGTGGTTGGGCCGATAGCCATTACCGGGTGATGATCCGGACGTTTTGGATAGGGGCGCTGTACTTATTCCTGGGCAGTTTGTTCTGGCCATTAGGGGTTGGCGCGGTGGTTCTGTTCCTGATCCCTGTTTGGGTTATCGCGCGTGCGATTCGCGGTTACCTGCGGTCCAAGGATGGCGACCCTTACCCGGAACAAAAGACCTGGCTGGTCTGATCCAGAGCAATTTGTTGAGTAGGCCAAGGCCTCTGATGTAACTGGTGCTGACAGCACCACCAAGACAGGATGTCGCATGGGCTGTCCCATACAAGACCTGCAGGCATTATTGCCTGCAGGCCTCTTCGCTGAGCTCGGCGAGATGATCACCCCGGACCAGTTTCTCTCCGACCTTCGAAATGGGACTGTGCCCCGGGCATACACCCCGTACCATCTGAGCCCGGATCTGCTTAGCATCATCAGGCATACTGGCTTCCGGCTGCGCTTTTACGACTACATGGACCAAATCCGTGTCTGGCAGAAGTTCCGAGATGCTGTCCTGGCTTTGGGGCACAGCACGGTGTTGCCTCACCCGGTTCTCGACCAGCTGGCCGACCGGCTGCGTGGCAAGCGTGTCCTCGAGGTAATGGCGGGGCGTGGTGTGTTGGCCAAGGGTCTTCAGGACCGCGGTGTAGAAGTTATTGCGACTGACCTTTACCGTTCTGGCGGGCATCGCAAATTCGGTTCCCGGGTTGAGCAGATGGATTCTGTAGAGGCGGTGGGGCAATACGCTGCTGACTGCGACCTACTGTTGCTCTCCTGGCCGAAACGGGGTGCATCTGCGACAAACACCTTAGCGCAGTGGGGCAATCTGAAGGCGGACCGGGCAGAGGTCCTTTACCTGGGTGAGAGCTTGGGCAAATCCAGTCTGGGCTGGTACGGGTTCAAGCAATTGGCCCGCGGTGAGGATTACTCGGACCTGGGTTACCGGCCAATAGCAACAAACCAGGATGTGCCTATGGGCTTTGTGGCGTTGCCAGGAGAGCTGTGGGTACCAGAGACCCAGGAAGAACCAAAAGAGCTGTCTACCCAAGGGGTCGCGCCTGGCGTGGGCCTCGATGCAGTCGCGTCGTCAGATTTGGAAAGGCCATATGACCCGATCGACTGGGATCTTGAGTCGCAGATGGCGGAGCAGGGTTGCCAGGTTGGTGCCCTGCAGCAGGACATGGATGCCTGGCAACAAATGAGTGGGTTTTAGCGCCCGGAACTCAGCGCTGGAACATCGTTGTGTTCAAGGTGCGTTTGTGCAGCTTTTTCTACATCTGGGGCAATCCAGCGTAGCTGGTCCGGGTTAGTTTTAGATGTGACTGCTCCATTGTTTCTGAATAGCGTGTGGAACTGGGGATCAACAGACTCCAGAATAGTTAAGGATCCGTCCATCGAGATCGAAGCAAGTGCTTCCGCTATTAAGGTAATATGCCCTGAGCTTCGACCTAGATCGCTAAGTTCTAAGTGTGACAGAGAAAGGGTTGAAGTTTTCTCAAAAGTATCAAGCCTGGGCTGATTACTTCGAATAACTACGTCGCCAAGGTAATTGCGAGCTTTGATTTGTTCATAAGAGTGCTCTTTAAGCTTGTTCGCTTTGCGCTCTTCGATAATGCCCTCTTGGTAATAAACTGAATACTTCCGTTCAGGTAATCCGGTTTCTGACTCTACCCGTTTACCACCGTGCAGGCTCACAATATAGTTGGTGAAAAAAGTGTGATTGCCGTTTGACCTTGGTCTCAGTTTAGGATTCCTTGGGGGTTTGCCATAAGTCGCTTCGTGCTCGAATTTGAGATCCTCAATTACGTCAGGAAGATTTTCGGGCGTGCTTGACATGATCTCCTGTGTAGTTTCTTGTCGATTCGGATTTTCGAGTCGTTCGATTCGATAGAGCTTCATAGCCATCTCTGTTAGGGCTTCTGAAGCCTTTACCTGGTTTTCCGGCTGTTCTGTGAGGGTGGAAATCAGGTTGGTAACGTCAGGAATGGCTTCATTTACTTCAGCTAGATAGACGCGGCTGGTTGCGTCGAATCTGTGGTTATCACTGATGGAGAGCAGAGAGCGGACATTATCTGGGAGCCGATTGAGCAGGCTCTGAATCCGTCTCTGGCTTCGAGGATCGTCAAAGCTTTCAAGCTTCTCTCGCATAGTCATACAGTCGCACATCAGCCCATACACGGCCTTGCGGGCATTGAACAGACTCTTCCGTAGCCGGTATTCAGTCGCTAAGTCAGTGGCATCTTTAAGGATTTTGAAAACGGCATTACGGCCCTCTTCAGTGAATTCCATCCCTACCAATGAGCCATCATTTCGTGCTGCCATGAGGCCTACAATGATCGCATCCAGAGAGCGCTGATTTAGACTCCTGAGTGTACAGGTTTGCCCCATTTCATCGGTCCATTGGCGTCGCTGTGCATTTGCTTGCAACATCCCTTGCACTTCAGTAGTATCGGGCTGCCCATCCGTAAAGCTGTACACGTACTTGGGGAATTCGAACCAGTCTTCCTCAATTCGGATGCTTTGGCTGCTACCGTTTAGCGGATTACCGTAATTGTTGGGGTGAGACATCTTGTGCGACTCTTTTTCGGCTACTACCTTTAATAGTACCGGAACCGAAAGCATGGGTGTGGCCCGCTGGAGTTGAAATGGCTGTAAAAAAGGGAATGAGCTTTACTGCAGAAAGTCTCACTGTGAATCAGATGGGATGGTTGAATCAGTTTCGCAAAGCGAAGTCGATAGATACCTTGGACATGATGGCAGACGCCAGAGAGCGTGAACTGCACCGGAAAGAGAAAGAAACTGGCAATTCCACCTATCAAGACCGCACAGACCTCGATATTGCATACGAAGTTCGTACACAAGAGATTCAGTCTGGCAAGTTCGTTGCTAAAAATTCCGACGTGAGTGTAGCGGCAGAAAAAGAGCCGGTAGTAAAAGTCGCTGCAAATATCCAAGCCACCAAGCCAAAAGCTCCGCCGGTCTTTGCCAAGGCCAGCAAAACTCCCTCTACGCCTAATTCGGCCATGACGCCGGAAGAGCGCATGAGCCAGATGCTCAACGCCATGTAACTCTGAGTGGAAATACAAGCGCTCGGAAAGCTTCTGCGTTCCGAGCGTTCTTTGTGTGTGAAGGTTTTCGAAGTCGTCGGGTACACTGGTTCATAGAGGCTATATCCGGGTCTGAACTGGCCCAGGATGTGCACTTTTGTTCTAGGCCATATGAGGTGTGCCGATGGTGAAAATGATTGTAGTGGTGCTCCTGTTGGTAGGATGCGCCGGTTTTGGTGCGACCCAGACAGTGCGTTTGAGTGACCTGCAGGGACGATACGACCACGAGGTTGCAAAGGGTCTTCAGGCGACCTCAGCCCATGATGCTGCCATGAATAAGTCGGCAGCTGACAGGGATGCTTACTTTAAAGCCCTGGGTGAGCGTTATGGCGCTTTGGGGGTAGTGATGGCCCCAGAGGACGTGCCGGAGACCTACAAGGATGGTCATGCGCAGGCGATGGGCCCGCTGTTTGCCTTTAAGAAGGCCAATGCCGTGAGTATTGCGGCGAATGAGGATTTCTACGCCAGTGCCGCATGCACGCTGTTATTGTCACGGACGGGCCGTGTGAACGGTGCGGTGGCCACTGCACATACGCTGTCAGAACTCTCTGGTGCGCTGCCTGGCAGTATGGCTGACAAGTTCTTTGCCTATGGTCACGTGGATGGCTTGATCGGCGGCGCCAGGGCGGCCCTGATTGCGCGAGGGGAATCTGCAGAGATTGCTGATGAAATGCTGATCCGAAATCTGGATTGCGAAACCGGCATGGATAGCCCGGAGGCGGAGAAGCCGCTGGCTTACGAGATAGAGCCGGAGGAGGACGAAAAACCAGGCTTTAGCCGGCCAGTTCCACCGTCTCGTCAGCGATGACCACGGGGCCTTAGGGCCCTTTTTTAATACCTATAATTAATGTGGTGGTTGTCAACGCAAAAACTTAGGGTATATAGCGGCCGGTGTGGGATTGCCAGATCTGGACCATTTGTTATTGTCCTGTTGTTGATTGCAGTTCTTGCAGCCATTTCTGGGCCCATCGCAGTGCTTGACGGGTGGGTGTAGGGCCCAGTGCCAATGGCTGAGATGGGAGGGATCCGTGTCTGAGCTCTACTACATTCCGGGGCGCCGTAGGGTGCATGCTTACCTGAGGAAGGGTTTCGAATTTGCGCTGGAGAAGGCGCGTCATCTTGAAACGTCTATCACCATTGTTCTACCTACGGTGGATCACGCTGAACTGCCGGTCTGGGGAGAGCTGATAGGACTTGAGGCTGCATCAGAGCTTCGATTCAAGCGTAGCGTTGTCTACCGGGGCGTTAGGCTCGAGCTGATATCGCCGTCTAAGGTGAATTTTAAACGCTCTCCGGGTCTGGCCACCTCGTTCCTTTTTGTTGTTTGGTGTGGGGACCACAGCCTGAACCGGATTGAAGACCTTCGCAATGAGCATGTCCAGGACACAAAGGGCACCAGACCTGCCAGAGGGCCTCGACTCAGTCCAATGCTGGTAATCCCGCCTCCGGAGGAGGGGTTGCAGCAGGAGCGGGGCTGGGTAGAGCGGGTCAGCCCACAGCGTCTTTACTGTTGATTCACATCACAAAAAATACTGTTGATCAGGGGGATACCCTCGGATATAGTGATTTCGTTGATTGGTGCCAGGGACTGGCACGCAGTGAAATTGGAGTAGATGGATGTACGAGTCGCACGTTATAACGGACATTGATTCCCAGGACCTCTACGCTCTCCACCAGGAGACATGGCGTAAATTCACCGGCAAAGATCGGCCTCGAAGAGACGCGCCTAAGACCCCATTTTTATACTGGCCAATGACCTCTGAGGGGCAAAAGGGCACTTGCCTGATGATCCGCTCAGAGCAGCCTTCCTTCGTAAAGGATTTCAGCAAAAAGGGTGTCGAATTTGACCCTGCAGTGGGTGATGAGGTGAGCTTTGTCATCCGGCTGTGTCTAACATCCCGGGCGCCGGTGACGAACGGTAAAGGCCAGGTCGTTAAGAAGAATCGAGAGACCGATCTTGAGCCTGAGGAAATCTCGGACTGGGTGGGTGAGCGGATGCGCGCTCGCGGCATGGAAGTGTTGTCTTTGAAGGTCCGGAGCCTGAACAAGTACAACGTGAAGCGCCATGGCTACTCGTTCCAGGGCGGCGAGCTGATGTTGAAGGTAAAAGTCACAGATCCTGTGCTAGCAAAGCAGGCCTATGTAAATGGCATCGGCCGGCAAAAGGCATTCGGGTTTGGGATGATGGTAATCGTAGGCTAAGTCGGGATCCTGGTGCTTCGGGTGATCGTTTGATTTGGTTGCTTGCCTACCCTCGGTTGCGAGGTGACTAAGATAGTCTTTTTCACCACGGTAACGTGGAAATCAGGTACCCGTTTCCTTACCTGATGTGTCCGTTGGACCGTGTCTACCCCGGTTACGGGGATACCGTTTTATGGTATTCAGTGGCAAAATCCTCAGTAATGAGGCGCGATAAGTTGTACGTTCCTTTTGGTGATGACCTCGGTATCGAGGGCGGTACATCAACAGACTCTGTCGAGATCTGGTGATGCGTAGGAAGACCTCGGATGCGAGGGAACGAGTTGTCTTAGATGCTCGTCTCGAAGGTTTAGCACCACGGCAACGTGGGAAAAGGTTGTAACATAGTTCCACGGCAACGTGGTGTGGGATCCAATGGCCCACAGTAAAGTAACGGACCACGGTAACGTGGGTAGTTGGTGAAGCTACAGTCTTGTCCTCGGCAACGAGGCGGCATCTCTGGTGCCTGCTGTTCCTTGAAGTTGTGACTCTTGTGACTCTTGTGACAGTGACCTTACTAGATTGACTCCTCGGTAACGAGGTCCGCTTCGGCGGAACAAAGCTGTGCGTCGCACTGCTCTAAGCTTTGTGAACACTATCGGCCTTTGGCAACGGGGGCCGAACCGGTAAAGGTTAGGCCTCATTGAAGCCTAATGCTGTATTAGCCTCGGTAACGAGGGCGCTATCGGAAGACCGCTTCTGCTGGTCTCTATTCCTCGGCAACGAGGTCCGCTTCGGCGGCTGCTTGGGTGGTACCTCCATGACCGCCTCGAGTGTTTTGACTTCAATGTGAAAATCCCCCACGGTAACGTGGCTGTGAACGTAAGTTCTTATTCGAGCTCACGTGCGCAAAGCGTCTTTATGTACCTCGGTAACGAGGACCGCTTCGGCGGAGATGTGTCCAGGTAACTGGTTCCCATCGATGATTTGCCATATTGCCTCGGTAACGAGGAAGGGCCAGCAGACATGTGTCTGCTGGCCCTTGGTGTCTCGAATGGCTGAGATGGATTAGTGCACTAAACCGGACATCACAGATCCATCGTTGATAAAGGCAGCCAGGCGCTGAGTGATCTCTGCAGTCGCAAAAGCCAGGAAGTCACTCGGGGCTTCACCCGCAGATGCTGTGAGCATGCGTTCGTACTCAGCCAGAACCTGGCGAGCGTATTGCTCGCCGGCATCCAGGTGTTCTGCTGCCGGGATGCCGTTGGTGTAGTGCATCACAGTCTGGATCACCGCCGGACGCAGTTGGTCGAGCAAGGTGTTAGTGAGATCTTGCTTGTTACCGCCGTAAGCTAGGCAGGTGGCAAGGCCGTTTACTTTGTTGTGCTCAACGCGGCTCGCTTTACCATAAAACGCCAAATAGTCTTGCGGGTGTTCCAAAGGATTTAAGAACATGTCCATCTCCCTGGACGTGAAATCATTAACTCCGACTATATACAAAAGTATATGCATGCGCAAGGGTTTTCGTTGGCCTTGGCGAGTTGCCCACAGGGCTATTGAGTTTGCTGTGGAAAAGCGTGTGGACAGGCTGTCGCAGATCAGTGGTGGTGGGGGTACATAGGTGGTGGTTAAAATATGAGCGGTAACGGGATTCGCTATGTTTTGCTCGATGCGGATAACCTGTCGGTTAAGGCTATTAGGTACCGGGACCCGACGATACGCTTTCTGAGCTTCAGCAACAATCCTATGCTTCACCCGGCGGTGAACGGCATGATCTGTGGAGTGACGTCACCGCCGGTACCTGGTGGCGCTGACATGATGATGCTCTATGAACTCGGCCGGCGGTTGGCTAGCGAAGAGATCTCAGCAGTGCACTTGCTGACTCGTGACCGTTCCCTGGCCCAGTGTGTTCAGGGTGCGTGTGAATCCGCGGGGGTAGAGTTTAGCCTCTACCAGTGCCTGGCCGCTGCTGCAGAGGGGATAGGGCTCGAGGTGCCTGGGGTGGACGTCAGGCAGGCAATTTTGTCCAAAGTGCCGTCGGTTGGTTACGGTGCGCCGGAGTTGTTGCTGATGAAAAGCCTGGGCCTTTCTGACCATGGGCGCCTTGAAGAGCAGCTCAAAGCGCTACGCCGGTCCGGCAAAGTGCGATTAGCGCCCAGTGGGAACTGGCTGCGCGCACCCGATCATTTAGAGCAGCCCTACCAGGGGGTATATGACCGTGTGGTTAGGGCAGGGAAGTCGGGGATCACTGCATCTGCAATGAATGATCTCTTCTCAGGGTGTAACGTGGATTCAGGTCAGTGTATGGCAATGATGGCGGTAGCTGGGTTGATCCGCCGGCATGCCAAGTTCAAAAGGCGTTGGATCCAAGATCGAGCATGTGCGATCTAATATTTGACCCGCGGTATAAGAAAATATAAACTTCAAATCAAGATTTGTATATTCAGGAGAAATAGGATGCTCCTATTCCAAACCGGCACACTGCCCGTAGAGCACTCCTTTGAGAAGGTGTTCACTTACTGTGTCTACTGCTTCGTCGAGGGCAACCTTTCACCGGTGAAGAAGGGCAACATGCCGATCTTTGAAGAGCTGGATTTCTTCGAGCTTGTGAACCTGGAGATGAAGCTGCGTTCCATCGCGCTGTGTGACACCCAGGCTCAGGCAGCAGATTTTCTCTACAAGTCCGACACCGGTGAGGTTCTGATCAAGAACCCGGGCAGCCGGCTTCAGAACTTCTGCACTAAGCGGGGTCTGACTTTCCAGAGGATCAAGAACGTGCTGAGCCGAGGGATCCATGATGGCAACCTCAAGCTGCCCAAGGTTCCCAAGCGCATGAAGTTCGCCAAGGAATTCACGCTGTCTTACATATTGATAGACTCGCTGGAACAGGCTGGTGCACTCCCGGATACCCTCAAGGATCAGAGCTACGATGATCTGCATAAGCTCGAGGTGTATCTGATGGCCATAGACCATTTCGATTCTCAGAAAGAGGCTGCGGTCTATCTGTTCTCGTTGGCTGATGGGGAGCCGCAGATCAAGAACCCAGGTGGTCGGTTGAGCAACTTCTTCCGTCCGCGGAACCTGGAGTTCACTGGCATCAAGCGGATTTTCCGCCGCGCCCGGCAGGACGGTATCCTGGATTAATCGCGGATGTTGTGAGGCAAGATGTCGGCCGGGCAGTTTCGGTTCACATGCTTTGCTATGACGTCCAGATGGCAATCCAGCGGCCTGCAACTGCAGGCTACTGTTTTGCCCGCAAGCTCCGACAAAGCCCTGGCCTTAAGGTCAGGGCTTTGTAATAGATCCCTGTCCCAGTCATAACGGAAGCGCCGAATTGCTTCCTCTCGCGATCCCGCGCTCACCAGATCGTGGGGGTTGCCCCAGGGGGTGCCTCGGCCCCCATAGCGATCGTATTTACCCTGGTTACGGTGGGCCACTCGCATCAGGCGGGTATCGATCTGCACCGTGGGAAGATCCATTGTCAGTGCGTGTCTAAGCGCCTGATCTCCACGGCCATGGTTGTCAGTCACGATGATGGCTGAGCGGCAGGCGCCTAGGGCCTCCCTTGCGTTACTTGAGTAGAAAGCGATAGAAACCAGGTTGGTTGGGAGGTGCTCAGAGAAGGCTTTTGGCCCGCATATGGTACAGCTTTCGCCGAGCTGACCTGCGTCGGCCAGGACACGCAGCGCCTGGTGCAGGGCCTCAACGTTGTAGAACTCGCGCGGATACCAAAGCAATGTCGTGCTGCCCACGTCTGACGCCTCCTCTCAGGGGGTTAAAATCGCCATTGAAATCAATTACAATCAATCCGTTAAATGCGCTCCCACACGTGGAGCCTGGTCGGGGTTACTGACCTTTGTAGTTGTACAGGACAGGGAGTTGTTGATGTACGAGTTGAGCTTACCAGAGTTAGATCTGCTGCGTCGTAATGCCATCAAGGCAATCGGCTGCCGGCCGCCTTCTGAAGTGTCTCAGGAGTTGTGTGGTCAGTTTGGTTGCAGCGCTGAAGAGGTGATGGCTCGTTTAGACAGCCTGGGTGTGACCGAAGGTGACAGCTGGGCGGAAAGCTTCGAAGCCAAGCGCTGGTGTGAAATCGGTACCGCCCCCTCGCGTTTGGAAGTGCTTCGGCGACGGGCCCAGGCGAAACGTGCGGGATCAGCGCCTGGATCTAGCCTATCAAGGGGTGCGATCTCGAGACGGCGCACCGGCATGCCTTGGCAAAAAGAGGATTGCCGTTACCTGGTGGACCAGTGTGGGTTGGCTCTTCGTCGAGGGGAGCGGCCGTATGATGTTATTTCCAGGGCCTCCATCTATCTGGCGCGGGGTGAGTCTGGGGTGTTGCGGCAGTTGATGGGAATGGGACTGGTGACCAGCAAGGTCTTGTTGACGGTAGATGCTCTGTCAGCATGCAGGGCGAGTGATTGGTCCGAGCAGGCCAGTGCTAAGCTCCAGCAATACTACCAGCAACCAGCAGTGTTGCCGGTTGCTGGTGCAGGGGCGCCTTAGTGCGGACCGTGGGCGGATTTGTCTAGGCTGGCCAACAGAGGTGGTAGCGCCGCCTGTTCTTCTGCGGTGAACTCCGCCAGCTGATTCTCTTGCAGGGCCTGGCGCAGAGTGAGTGCATCGACGTCAGACAGCACTAATTCGGTGCTCTGTGAGTCATCAGCAAGTCGGTTGATAAGGTCAGTCATGCGGCCTTTATCAAGCAAGCTGTATGAGTGGGCATTCATGGCCTGTGTCGCAGCTGCGGCCAAAATGCCGCGTTCCGTCGCGTTGAACATCGTGTAACTCCTACTTCAAGACAACAAAAGCTCACCGGCGGAATGTCCGGTGAGCGTGGGTGGATCAGAATGCCAGGGTCTAGGCGAACCCGAATGCCCTGGCAACAATGCCGGCACCAAAGTATCCAGTAACGGCGATGATGCCCAGGATCACTTGGTTGGTGCAGCCGTGTAATTTGAGGTAGCGAGACGCTGCAGCGCGATCTTCCTGAGTCGCGCTGGGGGTGGCTACTAGCCCACGGCTACTAGGGCCGTTGGGGCGCACGAGGATCCGTTGATCGTTGACTGCCTCGTGTACTTGTTCGATGAATCGCATATTGATGATCGCTCCTGATCATTTAACACTCAACATCCTCACGATATACGAAAATCTATTTGCAATCAACTGCGATCATAAATTCTTAATGCTTGGATCCTGACTCCGGCCGGGCCCCCTAGCCTTGCGCTAGATGCATCATTGCCTGCATGGCTGTGTTTCGCTGTTCTTCCATCGACTGCATAGTGCTGGGGTGTTTGTTTCGAGCCAAAAAGTAGGTCGGATCGGTGTGGATGCACGCCTTGTCAAAGGCCAGGGTGCCCTGACTGGGCTTTAAGATGTGGGGCATCAGCGCCTCAATGAGTGGGGCGTCGGGTATGTCTTCCGGCAGGGTGCCGGATGCCAGTAGGTGCCTGGCTTCCTGGACCTTTCGAAAAATGACTGGTGGCAGGGAGGAGTTGTTGCCGTACATCATCTGCTCTTCATTGACCCAGGCGGGTAGGGTAAGTGCTGCAGGCAGATCTTTGCCGTGAACGTCCGCCAGCATGCCGTTGCTGTCCCGGAACGCTTTGTGCCGCATGTTGAAGCTTGTGACCTGGTTGCTGTCGTCGTGGGCGTCGCTGGAGCTCCAGTAAAGATGGTGAGAGCAACCGTCCATGGGGAGCATCCCCGCCGCATCCTTTAGGTAGAAGGCCAGTAGATAGCGCTGCCGGCCCTCTCCGCTAAAACTCTGCCCCTCCCGGATAGCTACGAGTCCGCTGCGCCCAGTTGGGGTCGGGTCCTGCGGTGCTGGCCACTCTAGGGCATGCATGAGCACCCGGAGGTCCAGCAGTTCCAGCTCTGGGACTTCATCGAGCTTCTCTGGTTTGGGCACTGCGTTGGTATCGATCTGGATAAGGAGCCTGCCCTCACCGTCCGGTACCGCCCGAATGGGGTGGAACACCACGGTATCACTTCCAGGGAACCGGTGGTTGGTCATCAGGGTGCCGGTGCCTGCCAAATGGTCACCGTCGGCGCAGAGTAGAGTTTGGAGCAGCATGTCTGAGGCCTCTAAAAGGTTTTCAGTCAGTATATTCCTGACACTCCGAACTCAAAAGGCCATTATTAATGCGCAATGGTTGGTGGAGTGGTGGTGGTAAAATGGAGGAAAGCCGATGAACTTTGGAAGAGTGATGTACAAACTCATTGTGGATTCCCCGTATGAGCCGGACGGGCTGACTGAGCAAACCTTTGCCTCTGTCCAGGAAATGGCAGACGCTTGGAGGGGCTCGTTAATAACAGGCTACTGTGATGGAACACAACTGCGCCCTGCGGACGATGAGTCAAGGAAGGCCATGCGCGCTGCTGCGGATTTGATTGAGTACAGTTGCTACTACGATGAGGAGCGTTGCGGGGCCGTTGGTTTATCGAAGGAACAGTTCGTATCGCTTTATGGTGATAGGGCCAGAGACCACCGACCGGACAGTGAAAGCGATCCTCGGTTTGTGGACTTGGGTGATAGTGTGGGTCTATTGGTGAAGACCCATATTCCCAGAGAGCTGTATGAGGGTTCCATTGAGTGGCAGACGTACCATGTTGCTGGTGGTAATGTTGATTGGACGCCAATTGCCGTGAACAAAGGCCTGTATCCCTTGCTGTACCCTGGCTACAAAGAGAATGACCCGTCCTGCAAGCGAGAGATGGCCCGTACTGGCGTGACTATGGTGGGCAGCATTTGCCATGGTGCCCAAAATCATGAATACGCTTTGGTGTGGGTTCGTAAGGACGTGGCTCAGGCTGTGGATCTCCAGAACCTATCTGACCTTGAGCGTCTGACTCCTCGCCCGGCTATCCGTACATCAGTAGATGAAAAGGATTATGGTTTAGAGCCCGAGCGATCTGTCATTTACTGGGTAACGCCAGTGGGTGAGTTCGCAGGCCCGGGGGAATTCAATACAGAGGCTTTCGCAGATGATCTGGAAGTCGGGGTGACGGGGTTCTGTAACTCTAAGGAAATGCCGCATAGTGGCTCGGTGTCGCGTCAGAGTCTGCCTTCAGCTCTGCATATGAAGGATGGTGCCGGTAATGAGGTTGGCTTCTATCGTGTTGACCGTGAGGTGCTGAATGCATTGGGTGCACTTGGTAACAGGGCCTACATCAGTGGTGAGGATGGAGGTGTGAAAGAGGTTAACCGCGGAGACTGGTTCCAAGTAGAAAAGGCACGCTATGGCGGCTATTTTCACGCTTCTATCGTTCCTTGTGATGCGCCAGACCCAGCACTCTACAGAAAGCTAACCAAAGAAGAGGAACTCGGTGCCGACGGGATCCCCTTCTAAAAGAGAGTTCCTGGTCTACAGCGTTTGTCTCAGGCGCTGTAGGCCTTTTTCTTTGTGCAGTCGTATGGCTTGGTCATCGAACAGGTAGTGAAGCCTGGTGCACATCACCTGGCATTCCACCAGGGCGTTAATCACCATGGAAAGAGTCCCGCTTTGCTGGTTCTGGTACCGGTTCAACGCGTAGATCAGCCCGCCAGCATCGCCCATGGTCTTGATGATCTGTCTTTCTGCGCCCCAAAGGTGGATAGCTGCCAGGTGAACCCCTTCGACCTCTGCCATCTGGCCTAGTTTGCTATTGAGCGCTGCCATGCGTCGCTCAAGTTGCTTCTGCACTGCCTCCGGGCCTGCTAGTGCTTTGAGCTGTTCCATAGCGAGTTCGGCCTCAGCGATGGCGGCTGATGGGTCAGCAGCGGGTTTAGCGTGGTCGAGGTGTTGGTAAAGAATGGGAATGAGTGCTCCCAAGGTGCCCATAGCGGAGTGGATAACCTGGTTGCTGCCCAGTTTAGACACCAGGGCCTGGTGCAGTTCACTTAAATCCATGGTTCAGCCGGTACTGTTTCTGTCTACGATAACACTGCGGCTGCTTGGTTGGCTGAAGAGAACGGTGCGTCATCACATGCCGCCACCATCTCATCGCGATACCGGTTCAGGGCATAAAGGACTCTAAGGTTGGAAATAACCACGTTCTTCTTCCCGCGCAGGAGGTAGAACAGCTTTTGCAGGTTCGGGTCCACAGCATTTACGCGATGCCATTCGTAGTCGGTGATGGCCTGGGCCAGGGACTTTTCGAAACGGACAATGCCGTCGGTAGCCTCTTTGGCGGCCTCGGCGGGGTGGCGCCGGACTCTGCCCTGGGTTACCAGTGGCGGGGCGGGTAGGCGGCAACTGCGAAAGGTCGGGGACTGGTACATGGTCTCCGTGACGTCGTGCTGCAGAGTGGCGGCAGGTTGAAAGCTCTTCCGCACCATCTCGATACTGGTATGGACGGCAGCCTGGAATTCGAGGCTTTGGCAATGCCAGTCGGTCATTTGCATCATTTCGCCGAGCTGCAAGCCCGCCAGCGGGGTTTTCACGTCATAGCCGTGGTTGCGAAGCAGGGGCGCCAGGTGTTGGTAGTAGCGGCGCCCAGTATAGAAATGGACCTCAGTTCGACGTGGGTGGTGATCCACGAACTGTTTCAGGCACAGATGTGCCCAGGCCTCTTGTTCTGCCGGAGTGAGATCTGCCATGGTGGTGTCATAAGGGGCAGTTTCCTGGTCAGGCAACAGGATCCCGTGTTTGGCGCTGGCGATACGCAAAGCCCATAACTTGGTTCTGGCCAGGCGCCGGGTCTTCTTAAACAATGCCCCTTGGTAGAGCTCGCATGCCGGAGACGGCATGTCGAGCTTGGACTTTGAGCACCCAGCGATAATAATCGTCATCAGGAGCTTTGAACCTTCAGTGCTTGCGACCAATATTCAGTAGTGAGCAGTCCCTCGATGAGTGGCAATTGGATGTCGTACTTTTGGGCGACATCCCGAAGGAAGCCCGGGACAAACTCAACGTGCGAAACGCGTACCTCTGAGTCAGGGCACTCTTTAAGCCGATAATTCACCAGGTTTCGGGTTGCACGGAGATCTGCAGTCTGGCCACGGTAGGTTTCCAGCCATTGGCGCTGGGTTTCATGACAGCGCCATCGGTCCTGCAGAAACAGGTTTAGGGACGCGTAAAGTTCCGCACCATCTTGCTTGTTGCGGTACATGGTAGTGATGAACTGCAGATAACTGGTCATGGGATGTCCTTATCGAGTGACTAAGTTCATTTTACTATACAAAAGTATATTTTCAAGTCTTTGTTGGGGCAATGTGGTTTATGGGTATACATGGGCTGGTAGCCCGGGCTCGCCGGGCAGTTAAGCGGTTAAGAAAAGGCCGTACCTTGGATGTGGCGCCGACGCTAAAAGGGGCTTCGGGTCCTATGCTGGTGCACTCCAAAATCGACAGGGACTCTCAGGACGTGCTGTTGAGCGTGTTCGGACCGGTGCTCGCAAACAGCCCTGGGGTGTGGTTTGCCGATGAGGAGACCATCGAGCCGCTGAAAAAACGCCTTGGTGAATACTGTGGCGACCCATCTCGGCTTCGGTTGGTGAAGCTCAAGGGGATGGGTGATTACAAGGGCGTGGTGAATTCCATGGGCATGGCTGGTGGCCTGCTGTCACACCTAAGGCTGGGTGATGTGGTCTTGATTGAGGTGTCTCAAACCGCCGTGGAGCGGGGGTTGGTGGATAAGTTGCTGCACCTCATGGCCACCTGCTTCTTGGATGATCGTGAGCTGTTTGTTGCGCAGGGGCCAAGCCCAGTGGTGAAAGCGCCGGTGATCCTTGGCTACACCGGCAGTGCGCTCGCAAAGGAAATCCACACCAAGGCCAAGCTCATAGCCGCAGCCGGCGGGATTTTGGTTGCGGCTAGTGATGCCTCGGCTAAGGTCCCCCGCCTGTTTCAGCGCTCAGGCATCGCCAGAGAGCATTGCCGGCAGTTCAGCCTTAACCTGGTACTGACCAGCGAGTATTGCGGGATGAAGCCGGGGGGCGGTATCGATCCGGATCGCCACTCACCGAAGCTGGTTGGGGCGATGCTACTGCAGGGCCAGGAACGGCCAGAGCGTTATGCCGTTGTATTCGGTGCCAAGGGCGAAGATTTCATTTCAAAGGCGGGGTAGGTTGCAATGCGGATTGATGATCAGGATGTTCTGGAGCTGGCTCAGGCCTGCCATTTGGTGGCCCCGGAGAGTGACGGTGGCTCCGGCGCCGGCTTTTCAAGGGTTAATGCGTTCGGCCAGGCCTGTGGCGGAGTAGCGGTCCAGCTTTTTGCGGCCGGTTTGTTGGATGCTCTCGACCAAGATGGCAATCCGCTGCTCGACACTGAGCAGAAGCGGTTGGTCGCTGACGTAGCGGAGCAGTGGGGGCAACGTTGAAAGGCATGAGTTCTCGCTGTATTGCTGGACTGTGGACGGTCGTATTGGTGACCGGGTTGGCTGGCTGTGTGCTGGCCAACCGGATCTACTATCCAGACGTTGATAAGCCACACCCTGACCGCTGCGAAGTGATCGTGGCGGAGTGCTGTGGCGCAGCACAGTATGAGGCACTGCACAGTGGTGCGGGTTTCACGGAAGCACAGCACCAATGCATGGTGGAGAGTTGGCGCAGGCTTGGCCTGGGCCAGTTTGAGGACTCTGGTTGCCACCTGCGCATGATGGAAAAGGCCGGAGGTGCAGATGAGTAACGAACCGGGTGTCGTCGGCAAATTGTGGGCTAAGACCTGGGTTCAAGTGGTAATCGTCTATGGTCTGTTGTTCGCTGTTGGGTATGCCTACAGTGAGTTGCGCGATGAGCGGCTTAACAGCCGATTTAACGAGTACAAGGTCGCCGTGCAGGGCTTAGCCGAGTATGAAGTGAGCCTGGCCCTTGAAGGCATTGAGGGGGCTTTTGAGTGGGAGGCGCTGCATGCGCAGGCATGGCTTGAAGAGTGTCTCTGGGGAAGCTTCCGTCGTCAGATCGAGTCAGAGCCTGACGCGTTAATGTCCATCATCCGCGACCGGGAGCAGACGGAGCATGATTTGCTTGCTCCTCATGTCGCAGGGTTTCTTGGCCGGTGTGTGGATGATTACGTGCAAGAACCGACGGTCTCGTTGCCAGAATCTGAACGGCGCTACCGGTTGATGAGCAGCCACACCTTCCCGGACGGGGTAGTGCTGAAATTCCTTACCAAATGACATTGGCCTCTGATAGCCTGTCTTGAGTTGAGCCTGGAGTAAAACACAATGCGCTTACTGTGCTTGGACCGAGAGACTGGGGTACATGGGGGAGCTTTCGCCTCAGAGATGGAAGCAGGGGCCATGGCCGAGTTTCTCGTTGGCCTATGGCCTGGCTCTGCCTTTGAGGTGGTTGAGATCAGCACCAGTGATCATAGCTACCTCCTGTACACCGATGACATTGCACAAGACCGGCTTAAGGCGGCGTACGGGGTGTCAGATCCCGCAGCCGCGGCCGAGGGCATCCCTGTATCAGAGCAGGGGGAATAGCCCTAGGCGGTTTGCTTCATAAGCTCGGGTGCAATGTTGGTGGTTCGCCAGGTTCGACCATCATATTCTGCCAGGTAGGCAAACAAGTGAGACCCATAGTTGCCTGGCTGGCGCCACTCGATGCTGCACGGCCCCGCCGCCAGCAACACCGGAAATCTTAGACAGCCATTCCCATTGATTACCCCCGCTGGGACCCTGGGTCTTAGATCCTTCTCCGGGCCAAAGCGTCGATAGCGAGTGCGTGGCCGGCAGACCGCCGGTGGCTTGCGCCAGTATCCCTCGTCTATCAGGCGGATGTCGCCGTTGAGGGTCATCTGGCCTGGTATGTCCGACAATGACTGCACAATCAGTAATACCCGGCCATCCTCATGACCCCCTGGATCCAGTCTGTATGTCGACCGAAGGCCATAGTCAGGCTGCCGGTAGAGCAGGCATTCCTGATCACCAACCGGTTCGGTGAGGTTGATATGCAGGGTGACATGGCGGCAATTATGCCGATCGAGTTTCTGACCGATCGGGGGCACGGGCCCTATTCGTATCGGTTCAAACCCGCCAGTGCGTCCGGGGATCACCAAAACGTCAGTGGGTCCGGTAGGGCCAAGACACTTTACCTTCATCGTTCAGATCCTCAGTGAGCAAACTCGCGATCATGATATACCTGAATATATTTACAGGTCAATCGATGGGATCCTCTCGGCGGTGGGTGTCGGAGTGGATCAGGCTTTGTACCGTAATTGCTCGTGGCGATCTTAAGGTTTCGCTGAATGCGCTTTATAGTGAACGTAATTAATCGCGGCCCAGTGGGAGATAGGGTCTGCGTTAGGTTTGCGAACGGTTGTCCGTGTTTTGGGAGAAGTGGGTGTTATGAAGTATTGGATTGCGATCCTGATCGTTTCTGTTCTAAGCATTGAGTCTGCTCGAGCAGACTTTGTGGGTGTAAAGGCGGGGGTAGACGTGTTTTTCCTGGATGCCTCGGGTGATATGGGTTTTGAAAGTGAGGAATGGTCCGACAAGAGCCGCTTTGGCCTGTATGTCGCGGCAGAGCATCCGGTGCCGCTGTTGCCGAACCCGATGATCCGCTTCAACCAACTGAGCCTGGAGGAAGCCGGCGAGACCTACACCATGGACAATCTGGACCTCATCTTGTACTACGAGATCTTGGATAACGGTCTGGTAAGTCTCGACCTGGGTGTCAACTACAGGATCTATGATGGTGCGTTAACCAGGGACGCGGATCTGAGTGAGGGCCTGGCTATGGTGTACGGGGCCGGCCAAGTAGATCTGTGGGGGACGGGCCTGTTCGCTTTCGCGGATGTCAGTGTTGGTCTGGACAGCGACCAGTCCATTGGCGATCTGAACGTTGGTCTGGGTAAGGCCTGGTCCCTGGCCATAGGTAAGGTGGTTGGCCGGGTAGGCTACCGCCAGCACGATTTTGATGTGAGCGACTTTGGCCAGGTTACGGCTGATCTTCAGCAATCGGGCTTTTTCCTCGGGGCTGCGGTACACTTCTGATGCAGTAGCCATCCCCTTATTATGATGAGGGGATAAGTGTTTGACTCTCGATATACAAAAGTATATATTGGGGGTGTTGAATTTGGATAAGGAGAGCCCCCTATGGCTGGTGGAATCAACAAGGTTATCTTGGTTGGTAACCTGGGTCAGGACCCGGAAGTACGTTACATGCCCAATGGCAACGCCGTTGCCAATATCACCATCGCTACCTCAGAGTCCTGGAAGGACCAGCAGGGTCAGCGCCAGGAACGCACTGAGTGGCACCGCGTTGTGTTGTTCCGTCGACTGGGTGAGATCGCCGGTGAGTACCTGAAGAAGGGCTCTAAGGTCTACATCGAGGGCAAACTGCAGACCCGTAAGTGGCAGGATCAGAACGGTCAGGACAAGTACACCACCGAGATCGTTGCCAACGAGATGCAGATGCTGGACTCCCGCGGTAGCGGCCAACAGCAAGGCGGTGGCCAACAGCAGGGTGGCGGTCAGCAGCAAAGCGGCGGTCAGAACCAGTCCGGTGGTAACTTCGGCGGTGGTCAGCAGCAGGGTGGTCAGCAGAACCGCGGTCAGCAGGGTGGCAATCAGCAGGGTGGCCAGCAAGCTGGGAATGCGACTCAGGGTCAGCAAAATCAGAACTTCACCCCCGATCTGGATGAGGGTTGGGACGATGATATCCCGTTCTGACGGTCTAAGTTGTTGATTTTTATAGGGTTTTTATAGAGTGACGTTGCAATAAAAAGGTGGCCAAATCAACTTGGCCACCTTTTTGATGTTATTGCTTTATGGGCAGGCTTGTTTCTCGCCGACACAGAGCGGCGAGGTAACAGTTACCCACGGGCCCCATACACCGTCTGAGGTTTCAGTCCGTTTATCAGACCCGAATTCGCAGGTCCTCTGTGGGTAGGAGCAGTTGGTGGTGACAGTTTGTACCTCGGGTACCCAGTCAACCTGAGTAGCACTTAGGGTGATCGCCCGGCTGGTGGTGCCGCGGTTACCCGCGCTGTCCGTTGCTGTCACTGTGACGGTACCGGAAATGCTGGCAGAGCCGTTGTAGCTGGTCAGCGACCAGGTACGTTTGTTATTCGACGGGGCAGAGGGAGATCCAAGTGAACCGCTATAACTCCAGCTATAGGAACAGCTGCCGGAGCAGTTAGAGGTCGACACCGTCAGGGTTGTTGAAACTGACGCACTGCCACCGGTGGTAGTTGTCGACGGGCCGCAGCTGGGGGAACAGCTGATCGACGGCGACAGCGTCACCGGCGGAGTCACGGTCCCGTCCTCCCCGTCTAGTGTGGTGGAGTTCAGTGGGGTTGTGGTGATCTGATTGGCATTAGTCACAATGCCGCTGTGATGTTGTTTGGCGTACGCCAGGCCGGCAACTAAAGCCAGACCCAGGGTCACTGCCGCGAGTGTGATCTTGCTATTCATAACGGCCTTCCTGGTTGCTAGTGGTAAACATGTATATTTATATTCTATCGTCGTTTTGTAGCGCATGAGTGAATCTGGTGTTGCTGGGGACTCATTGAAGCACCAAAAAAGCGGCCCAATTACTACTGGCCGCCCATTGAGTTAATTGCTCTAGAAGCACATTCTATTCTCAGCAACGCAACTGGGTGAGCGGGTAGTAACCCAGGAGCCCCATTTTCCAGGCGAAATTTCAGTGCGCTTTTCTATCCCTGTGATGCAGGTATTCTGCGGATAGGGGCAGTTGAAATAGTTGGTCTGTGTATCTGGAGTCCATGCCTGGTAGATGGCCGTAGCGGACACGCTCTTGCTCGCAGAGGCGGTCTTGCCGGACGTGTTGTCCTTGACAGTCACGCGTACGGTGCCGCTTTTTTTGGCAGTACCGTTTGAGCTGCTGACCGTCCAAGCCTTCTGAGTAGAGCTGCCTGAGCCGGTGCCCATGGAGCCGTAGCTCCAAGTGTAGGTACAGGAACCATACGGGCAACTGCCGGAAGCCCGCAAGTCCAAAGAGGTCCGCGCGGTGCTACCAATCGAAGAGGACGATGGGTTACAGCTGGGCGAGCAACTCAGACTGACCGTTGGGCTGTTCGGATAGCTCGGAGCCGGCGGCGTGGTGTCCACCTCTTCGCTAACGAGCGGGGTTGTGCTGATGCTGCTCGCGTTCTTTACGACGCCCGGGTGCCACTGTTTACCAACGGCTACCCCGGCCAACAGGGCCAGGATGGCGCCTAGGATGATGAAATTGGCCTTGATCTTCATGCCGTTTTACCTCGCACTTGGTTCTTGGGATTTACGTATACCTAAGTACATAATACCTTGTGGCGTTACCTGGGTGGCAAACTCCAGATTTGACTAGCAATTGACCCAGATGCCAAATATACGTTAATATATCAATAGGTGTTTGCGGGAGGGGGGTAAATCATGGCCCAGGTGCAGTTCGTTGAGTCCGATAAGGGGTGTCCTCGGGAGGGCTACTACGTCAGCGTAGGCGAGGGTGCCAAGCGCTACACGCTTCGCCGTGCGTTTATCGAGCGTATTTGGGTTAAGGACCCGCTGGGCCGTGGCGCCGATCCTCGGATGGTTCATCGTGATCAGTTTGTTCGTACCCTGGCTAAGGACTATGAGCAGGCAAAAGCTAACCTGATTCGTTATTTCCGGGGTAAGGGAAGTCCCGAGGACGTGGTTCCGGTCCATATCCGTCCCTTTGAACTCTACGAGGATGAGCGCACTGAGCATGTTCAGGTGGGTGATGAGGTGCTGCCCTTCGGTAAGCACAAGGGTACCCGGGTACGCGACATCACGGATAAGGACTACCTGTTGTGGCTGGGGCTGGAATCCTTCATCGCCAAGGGCCACAAGCATCGGGAGGTGCTGGACGCAGTGGCTTCGCAGGTTCTTGCACTGACCGGTAAATCGTTGGTGGATTGGCGCAGCGAGAAGATCGACCGGGCGCCCCTGAGCCTGGCCAAGGCGATCGCCGCGAACGAGTGGTTGCGTAACGTACTCACCCAGGACCTGGAGCTTGAAGTTTTTGAGGGAGAGTCCCGCAACGGCTACCAAGACGTGCTGTTTCGGTACCAGCACCAGGGAAGGTCGGATTTTGTCTCTGACATGGCCAACCATCTGCTCATTAAGGGGGAGCCGGTTCAGAGCCTAACAGAGCGTCAGGTTTCTGCTCTAAAGCGGGTCTATTGTCGCGATGTGGCTGAGACGCGGGATGCCAAGGCGGAGGCGTACCGGGCTGCCGGCCAGCGATTTGACTCCTTATTTAAGGGTGACTCTGCTTCTCGTGATAACTGTCAAGGGTAAATCAGTCGTTAACCATTCTTCTGGCAGGCCTAACTCGTAACAAAGCCCGCATCTAACGTGCGGGCTTCGCCAAGAGATCGCCCCCTTGGTATTCAGAACGTCTTCACCGGGCTTGGCCACGACCACATGGGTAACGGGATATCTGGTTGCGCCAGTCTGCTCCATCCTAATTGGAGCATGCCATGGAACCCATGACTGGTGGTTGTGGGAGGTTGTCTCGGGCCGGAGTGTGTGCGGTAAGCAAGCAGGCTAACTCTCTTTCCAGTGACTGAATATCAGAACAATGGTGGTCGGACCTGCTGGTAAATGCCCGTCAAGTCAATGGGATTCGACAGAACGGTTCAGGGGCGGTACATTGTGACCGTTGCTCTGGAAAGGAAGCCCTTGTTTTGACTCGTTTCGATCGCCTGCTCATATTCTCAACGGCCCACGGTGGCACAATTTCGGTCACGCTCGACACTGAGCACCAGCAACAGTTGCAATACTGCCAGCGCGTGCTTAAGTCCTGTGACAGCACCTTCATCGCTGATGGCCAGTTAGAATACCTGGAGCAGAAGGTGCTCTATGGGCACCTCTACACCCGCAACAATGAGATACTGGAAATGGCTGAGGTGCGCACTGCCGTGCTTGAAGGTCTTGGTCAGTACGTTCAGTTTTGCCAGTTCCTGGAACTGGCCCAGCGGGACATCGGCAGCCAGGATGTTCAGCGGTGGGCCTCCCAGCATGGGAGTGCCATTGCCAGAATGGTGCGCGATGTCATTAGAAAACGAATGAAGCAGGTCAGAAACGAGCCAATGCGGTTTATGAACCTGGGCGTTGCAGCCAATGCCGAGATTGCCTTTTTTAAGGCGGCGTTCGCGCCTTCCGAGGGGTTTGCCCGGGTTCTGACGGCGGCTTAAACCTGCGTGAGGAGAGTGGCGGGATGCGTTACAGTCGCGAAGAGTATATTGAAAAGGCAAATCTGATTTATCAGCACCTGGGCGGAAAGCCTTTTGCCATCAGGTATGGATGTCTAGGCAATATCACTGGTGGCGCTCTAACGGAGGCGAACGGGGCGATCAATGGCGGACTTCAGTTTGACCTGGGGACTGGCTTGGTTGGCAAGGATGGTGCTACCCGGTTCAGAGTGGAGGTTTCGCCTCGAGATGAGTACGTGCTGAAGGGTTACGCTGCTAACGAAGCAGAACAATGCTACGAGCAGGTGTTGGAGATCGATGGGTTGTATGTAGACGTGTTAGCTGAGGTGTTCAGTTCAGTAGTATGCGACGAAAAGGGCCGGCAAGCGGACTTGCATAGCGAGACCGGTGGCCTTGAGCGCTGAGGCGTTATATCTGGACCCGGTCTGGCTCAGGGTCAGCTTAAAGCTACAGTCCGTTGGTCTGACGACGGCTGAGTTGTGTCAAATCCACGCGGCACGTGAGTTTGCAGCCTCACTGCACCGTCAGGTTGGTCAGCGTTATGGCACATACCCGTACAGTGTTCATCTCGCCATGGTAGTTGAGGTGCTGTTGGATGCCGGGTTTGTCGACGCGGCGACCTTGCAGGCGGCCCTGCTGCACGATGTGCTCGAAGATACCCAGGCATCGGAACACTTGCTGGCAGAAATGTTTTACCGGCCCGCGGTGGATGCTGTTGTTGTGGTAACCGATCCACCCAAGGGGCCGGATTGCCCGAACCGAAAGGCCAAGGTGGCTATCATGAACCGGCGCTTTGCCGGGCTGCCGGAGGATGAGAAGGCTCTGCGCGCCCTGGCAGTGAAGTTGGCTGACCGTATCGTCAACCAGGAGTTTGCTCTTGCTAATGGTGAGAAGCGAAAAGCGCTGATGTACCTTAATGAGCACCCGGCCTTTGTTGCATCTGTACGACGCCCATCCCTGCAGGTGCTGGTCAGTAGGTTGGAGCGTGGCTATCAAGAGGCTTTGGACACATACCGCCAAGTTGAGGTTGGGCTGTATGGGTGAGCGGCCCGGGGAGTACCTCCCCTTTGATATGGGCGTAGATGCCTACCGAAGCAGGTTGCTGCTAGAGGACAATCCGTTTGCAGAGGAGTGTTGGCAGCACAGGGAATGGATGCTCGGTTGGATGGATGCAGAGGAAACTGACAGCGATTCCCAGTATGACTGGGGCACCGGGCAGTTTAAGCAGAGCGAGAAGTAATCAGCGCCACGTAAGACGTGGCGTTGTTCTTTCAGGCGGTTTTTTTTCTAAGGGCGCTGACGATCTTCTGGGAGTAGAGGATGTAGCCGTTGAGCGTCTCCTGATACGCCTGGCTCGGGGCCCCCAGATACCCGGCCTCTATCTTGGTGATCATGATTTCGGTCCCGCTGAGTAACGATTCACCGCGCTCCAGTGTCGAGCGTTCTTTGTAGGTTGGTCGAGAAGACTTCTCAATCAACTCCCGCAGTGCAGTGACAATGATCCTCAGTTGGCCACATTGGCTCTTAAGGTTTTCAATCATTATGTATTTTCGGCAAGGATGCCGGTGCCTTTATAGTTATGGTTGGTGGCACTCGATAGCCTCGAGTTCATTCGATACTACCATAATTAATTGTCTTGAATTGCAAGCGCCGAATTGCTAAATTAATAGGTGTTTTCTGCAGGGCTTTGCTCTGTGGCTGGAAAATTCGAACAACTAGTTTGAAGCCAGGTGAGAACCGTTTCCCGTGTCTGTGTACATGGAGCTATATATGGAATCTTCAAGGATTGAGGGTGCTAAGGCGTGGCTGGCCAAAGGGCAGGATCGCGCCTCGGTAGAGGAGTTGGTCGGCAAGTTTGAAAAGCGTGTTGAGCGCTCAGACCCGGTAGACCCTGACTACGATGAGAACCGCGTTGTGCTGGGGTTACTCCAGGGGGCGCTGTCCACCGGAGAGGTGACTGAGTCCAGTGCCGAGCCCACTTCGGCCGGTGACCTGGCTCGACAGGGCCCTGGCCGGCAGATGAATGCGCAGTGTCGGCAAACCGCTTGGCCAAGCGGTTCTTCCCAGGGTGACACTGGGGGTGGTCAGACTTACAGTTTGGCTGAGGGCGCGGTGCTTCACGGGGAGCCTGATGCGTCTGTCCAGCGGATTGCTGATCCGGATATTAAAAAAGCGCGTGTAGCCGAATTAAGACAAATGATGATTAACCCTTTGAGATAAAGGGATAAGCAAAGTGGTGTGTTAATTGGCGGTAGAATGGTCGAGTATGTCCATTCTAGGTTCAGCTAATGCAACTATTGGAACAATTGCAGGAATCACTCACCAAGGGCCTGCATTATTTAGAATTTAAAGGTTACAGCCACGATCCGGCGCTAAAGCATTTATACCGGGTTGGCCGTGGCCATGATACCTGCCTGAAGGAGGTTGTTCCGTCTATGTCGGAAACCAGTAAAGATCGGCAGGAGTATCTCAAGGTCGTGCAGGATTACCTGGTGATCTTGGATGCCGCGATGAACGAACTTGAGGAGTAGAGCCGATGTCGCAGTGGCGTGATCAACTGAAAAGCCACACGCAGGCGCTGGTCTCTGATTTCCTGGCAGGGAAAGGGGACCGTGGTCGGATAGGAGCCTGTATGGCGAACGCAATCGGCAAAGAGATGGCGCGGGAGCGGCACCGGCATCATGGTGATCGCTCTGCGTCGGCAATCGGATCGCAACCGGAGCGGTAAGGAAGGCAACATGGCGCATGAAATCAGTCGCTACGAACTGGTAACAGATCTTCAGTCGGTAGAAGAGGGCAGGCCAGCAGAGGAGCTCGCGGTTTCACTGGCAGACCAGGTTCTTGGGTCGGCTGAGCCGTTGCTGATCAGCCGTGGCTGTTTGATTGGGCGTCTTGTGGCCACCATTGAGTTCGGCTTGCGCTGCCAGATGGCTGACGATGTGGCAGATGATTTGGTGGAAGAGTTGCGGGTCGCTGGTGTGGTCTGTTAATGCCATGATTTATCTGCACCAGTCACTATGAGACGCCGCACTTTGCGGCGTTTTTTTGTGCCTATTGGATATCCATCGCCCGATTTGGCTAGGGGGTAAAATAGGGGTATCGGCCCAACGATTGAGTCACCATGCATCCATACCAAGAAACAGCGGCCGGTGAAGCTCTGGCAGCCTCAGTCCAGCGGGCTGATCTGTCGGGCAACACCCAGGGCGTCCAAAACATCCTTGATCTGCTTTTTGCCCACGTCGAGTACATAGCTCCGGTGCTCGGCCGTGAGCCCATGGCGATGCTCGAGCAGATACGTGTCGACCTGGTCGAGGACATTGCAGCAGTGCCTGTTGGCGCCAACCGCTATTTCCAGTTGGTCGGGGCGAGGTCGCACCTTGGCTCAGCTGATGGTGGTGTCGTGAACATGTCTGCTGGGGCGTTTGACGCAGCTGCACGTTTGCACGACGGCGGGGCGTCGGCGCAGCAGGTATTTGACGCCACGGGCCTGGTGTTCGATAAGCATGAGGGGGTGTTCAAGGGGTTACTGTTAGACCCGCTGAAGCCCGACTTCGATAGGGTCCAGGGGCAACTGCAAGAGAGCCCAAATAAGCCATGCCACATCAGGGCTGGTTCTTTGCTGCCGATGGGGCAGGCGTTACTCCGGGCCTATCCATTGCTCAGTGAGATCACCGTTGTGTTTGACCCCGAGCGAAGAGGTGGGTGCTATTCAGAAGCTGAGATGCGGATTGAAGTTGGCTGTAAGGCCCTGGATCTCTCTGCTCCATCCGCAAGGCAACAGATAATCTCTGTTCTCAATCATGAGTTTCAGCACGCCATTGCCGGCATTGAGAGGTGGTGTGCAGGGTTCAGCCCGCGGGCCAACACTCGGCAGGTGATAAGTTTGCTGGACCGCACCATGGCCATCCTCAAAGGCACGGATTCCGAAGCGGTAGAAGCCTTTGAGGAGCACGGGGTCTGTAGAGCGGAATTAGCCCAGAAGTACGGATGTGGCCTGGACGACATCTGGGATCATGTGACCCCTGTAGAAGCGGATGCGTTAGACAAACTATCGGATCGGTATTGGGACCTATACTCCCGGCTGGAGGTGCTTGAGGAGACTCGGGAGCGTGTTGAAAACAGCGATTCGTCGACGTTCCGGGCAGACAGTATCTACTGGCGGGAGTACGGGGAACTGTCCGCACAATTGGTCGAAGAGATGGCAAGGGTTGCAGAGGGGCCTGGTAGCGAACGAGAGAAGCTCGGACGGCTGGTGGAAATGGTTTCCACGGGTCCGCAAGGTGAGGTGTATATGAATCGGTCGGCGCGCATCAAGCCGGCCAAACCTTTTGCCGTATCAGGCCTGGGCTTTATTGATTTTTATGAGTCTGGCGCTGCAGCTGTCAGCCTGGTTCAGGGAGCGGCTAACCTGAAGACGGTCGCCCACGAGTTGCTGGGTCATTACGTGTTGGAGAATCTGTGCGCAGCGGCTCAGGTAGCGGATGCGCCTACGGAGCTGCTCGAGGCGGTTGCAGGATTTACTGCTGCTACCAATTACCACTATGGTGTGGATCTCAAACTTCGTCACGAGGACTTCGCCAGGGCAATTGAGGACATCGTCGACCTGGGTGAGGTGCCTGACAATGACCGGTTGGTTAAGGGCACGGCGGCAGCGATGATCTATGGCCTTAAAGAGGGCCGGTACCTCAACAGTACCGTGATGGCCAGCAAACTGCTGCGGGTCGCTACGGGGGCTGGTAGCCTCGATGTACGGAGCCCCCTCGAGCGAACGTCACGCTGAACGGGGCAATTGTTCGGGGGCGGCAATGAGGCATGCGCCTAGCCCGAGTTTCGCATTGGTCCTTAGGAACTGGTGCCAGTTTTCCTTCGAGCTGAGTCCCCCACTGATCTGGAGGTCCGCCAGCGCCTCTTTCACTGTAGCGGTGGTGTCTGGCCCGTACCGGCCATCGATATCGATCTGGTAGCCATGCAAGTGGAGTAAGCAGGCCTGCACGTATTCCGTTCGTGACTTGGAGTACCGGTTAAAGCCAACGGCTGTGCCTAGGTCAATGTGGAAGTGATCTTCATGCCGCCGGTCGTAGTTGAATCCCAGAACCGTGCCGAAATGTTGGCGCAAGACCGACTCGATCCCCAGGTAAAACGACGGCGATTGCGGGTAGGAAGTGGCGATCCATTGATTACCTTCCCAGTGCAGCCCATCGAGGTCGAAGCCAATACCCTTCCCGTGCGACCCGCCTTTGCTAACCCAGGCACCCGCGGTGGTGATGACCTGGGGCCTGCCCATGGGACACTCGCTGCTTAGCTGTTCGAAGCAGGCTTCCAGTGCCCCTAGCATTCTCGGAGCGGCTTTGAAGAACAGTTGTTTGCCTCGTGTGCCGTAGACATGGGGTGATGGGGGTAGATAGCGGTCGTAATGGAGGGGAATGCCGGCGAGGGCATTGAATCGTACCAGGGACATGGGATGGCTCCGTAGCGTGGGCGGCATACGGAGCCTTGCACGCCAGCGGCGCTGGCGAGGGTTATCTGAGTGGGATGGTGCCTTTACGCAGCCATTCGGGTAAACAGGCGGCACTCGTAGTCGGCTTTGCACAGCGGCTTGAGCCGCGGCCCCTGAGTGGCGGGATCCCAGGTAGCTTCGAAATAGCCAGATCGTAGGGCCTGGCCGTGCCAGAAGGTGGCCTGGCCGTTCCAGTGAGACAGGTAGGCCTGGCCTGTTGCCTCAATGTGGATCAGCGCAGATTGGCGCGTCTGCTGTGTCACCATCAGGGCGGCGTTTGCCTCCGACAGATCCGGCAGCATGGTGTCTTTGATCATGGCCAGCAATTTGGAACCTTCCTGGTTCAGCTTACTGATTTTTGGGGCGCAAACATCCATTGTCACAACTCCAACATCTTTAATCTTTGGTGATTACTACACCGCAACAAGGCCACTTTAGCCCAGAAAAAGACCAAAGGAAACAGAAAGATCCGAAAGGCCGGTCATCACCACTCGCTAGCGTATATAGCGTGTAGGCCAGACTCTTCCAGCGGGGTCACTTGGGGTTTGGTAGGATGGCTTAACAAATCAAAATATCGCGCTATGCAAAACAACAATAATAAAGCACAGGCGACTGCAGCTGCCGTCATGGTGGCCCTGGTTGGGTTCCCTGCGGTAGCTGAGCCTTCGGCCGTTCGAGCTGCAGAAGCTGCGTACATCATGCCCTACTCACAGATGAGTAAGCCGCGGCAGATGCCCTACTTCTCCGATGGTAAGGCGGAGCCGCGCATTGATGATGTGGAGGTGGAGTTTCAGGTTGGTCTGCTGATCCCAGTCGCAGAGCCTGGCTGGCTGAGTGATGATCAGTGGGAGGTGGGTTACACCTTCCGGGCCTATTGGCAGTGGTACAACAAGCCGGAGTCGCGGCCCATGCGTGAACAACTGCATGCCGCCGACCTCCGGTATCGTTGGAGCCTTGCGTTAACAGATGATCTCCACCTTGAGCCCTACGTCGCCGTTGAGCACGTCTCAAATGGGCGAGCAAAGCTGCTGTCACATTCGTGGGACAGGGCGGCGCTTGGGGCGGCTGTGCGGTGGGAGCGGTTAAGGGCGTCGGCAAAGATCTGGCAAACCCTGAACCAGAGCAATGCCGGTCGGGGTAAGGCCTTCGAGCTGGAGGATTACTATGGACCGGGTGAGCTGGAGCTTGGCTACCGAGGAACCGGTTACGATCTGCGGAGCCTGTTCCGGTTGGCGCCCGGGCAGGGGACCGGTCGGGGGTATGCTGAGGTGGGTGCGGTGGTTCCGGTGACCGGCAGCGTCAGCATATACGCTAAATACTCCCGGGGGTATGGCGAAAGCCTGGTGGATGCAAATCGCGATATGGAGCGTTTGGGAGTCGGTTTGATGCTTGGGCGATGGTACTGAAAGGCAGGAGAGAACAGAATGAGCGTGATTAGGACTTTGGGTGTTGCGGCAGCGGTACTGGCTTCGTTACCGGCGGTAGCCGGCGAGGCAGACCTAGTTTGGCCGGCAAAGGCCCAGGTTGAAGTAAAAGGAGAGTTCGTACGTCCTGCGCATCGTCAGGGTGATCTCCAATGGCCAAAGCGAGCATTGGCAGACAAGGCGCAAAATCTGGCGCTGAGCAAGCAGCAGGGCCCGAAGGTCAAACCCTGAGCGGGCTGAAGTTAAGGCCTGGGGCCGCAGTTATGCTGGTACCAGGCCTCGACGTTGGCTTTGATGGTGCGCTGCTGCAAGCGGCGGTCGAGATCGTGGTATTCGGTTCTGTAGGCTGCTGCGGCAGTGTAGATGTCGCCTTTGATCTCGATGCATTGTTCGGCAGTCGTGGGGGTTGTTGCGATGTGGCCGGCGTGCCAAAGGGCGTCGTCCTGCAGGCTGATTTCACGCTTTGCCACCACAAGTACCGTTACAGCCGTGATGATCGACATCACCACCAACCAGCTTGGCCTTGCCGTCTGGTTGGTGGGGCGGTAAAGCCGTCGGTCCGCCTTGTCGATCACGGCGCTGGGTAAGCGGGGTCCAGATGGCCCAGCAGTGGCTCTATGCCAATGTTTTGCAGGTAGCTAGGGGCAGCCAGGGACAGCTTGGCCAGCAGCTCTCGTTTGACGGTCTGGTTAGACTTGAGCTTTTCACCCTCAAGGTAGTCCTGGGGGTGGTCCAGACAATACGCATCCCGGATCTGATCCGAGTCGAACAGGGCGACGCTCAGCCCAACTTCACCTTCGAACCAGAAGTGCGAGCCATGGAATGTGGCGTATGCCAGGGCCTCGGGGGAGAAGTGCTTCGTGGCAGTTCCTTTGCCAATCATCAAGCCTTTAACATCGCCGGTGGAGAATGAGTTGACGCCACGGAAGTGGCGCTGAGTAGACCGTACGGTCCCCCAGGGGGATGAGCGTCGAGTAGCCATTCAAAAAATCCTTTTCTGCACAACACGGGCACAAGTGCCTCAACTCAGTCGATATTATCCGTATGTTTCATATAGGTCAATATAGTATTTCGGCACCTTTGCGTGGTGTCGAACCGCTCCGAACTTATTGCTTTAATTATGCAAGCTAGGAAGCACGTCGCCATCCCACAACCCGATGCTGCCCTCCTTGGTGGTAAGGCGAGAAGTATCCGTATTGCCCCAAAGCTCTTCGAGTAGCGCGTCGAGGGTGTCAGCTGCCCGTTCGGGGCTGATGTCTGCCAGATCGGCCTTTGGCAGTGACACTCGGCAGGGGCGCTTCAAGCAGTCCACGATGAACCCTGAGCTATAGAGTGTCCCTTGTTCCAGATACGCACAGGATTTATCGCCAATCTCGCCATCCAGGCACCAGCGAACGTAGTGACCGCGTTCGGTGAATGCAGACTGGTATTGGTCGAAGATGCCTCGTCTTGAGTTAAGGGGTGGGGCGTGGCGTAGGTAAGCGTTTTCGGCAACATCAGAAAGGGAGCGGGAGACCACGTTAGGGTCCGCTAATTTGTCAGCGCGTTCAAAAAGGCAGATTGGCCAAACAGCGAAAGCAGCGAGTAAGGACATTATGCCGCAAAGCATGAGCTTCAAATGCAGAGGCAGTTTGGCACTGTTCATGAACTGTCGGTCTGTATGATGGCTTTGCATAGGCTCCCTAATAAAATCAGTTAGATCTTCTGCCCACTCCTGGGCAATGCGGTTGGTTGGATTGGCATTGTGGTGCTCTGACCCCCTTGCGTAATTTGCCCTACCTTGGCGTGACATCGCCCTCCCACAACAGGGTGTTACCCTCGGTCGATGTCACGTCAGGGACATCATCATTGAGCCACATATCCGTGAGAAGAGCGTTGAGGATGGTAGTGGCGTCCTCGGGAGTGATGTGGGCAAGATCGTCGTTGGGTAGAGAGACTTGGCAGGCCCCGTTCATGCATTCCACTGAAATCACTGAAATGGTTGGTTGGGCTTGTATTAAGTGGGTGCAGGAGTTTTCGCCGGATTCGAGCTTCGTGCACCAGGTGGCAGTGAATCGCTCGACTCCATACCCAAATTTTGGTGCTGTGAAGGCGCTTGTGGTTGTGTGTTCTGATGTGGCGTAGCGTTCATATGCCTTATCAGCAACATCAGAAAGTCGGCCTGAAACCATCATTTCGGACTGAGTGGGATTTCTTAAGCTATCTGTATTCGCGCCGTGGTAAAGGACCAACACGAGTGCAATAAGCATTAGTACGATCACTTGTATCTGAAAACTTTTGTAGACCCTGTCGGACTCGCTGGTTCGTGTTTGCTCTTCAGTCATAGTTGTCATAAGCACACCTATTTAATTTCAGTTAGGTCTTCTGCCCACTCCTGGGCAATGAGGCTGGCACGGTTTAAAGACCCGCTGCCTTTGCCGGTCCACAACTGGGTTAGGAGATGGCTCAGCTCTTTCTTGCGGCCGGCGAGGGTCCCTGCATGTGGGTCGTCGTCGCGGATAGCGACGACACAAGAGGGCCCCAGGCAATCAACCTTGTAGGGGGACCAACCCCCAAACATTGCACTTAAGCCAATGCAGTTGCTACGGTCGGTTTCTCCTGGGAGACACCAATACGGGAATCCCTTAATGGTTCGTATCTCGCCGTGGAGCAAGTCTGGGTCTGGCTGGTGGAGGCCGAGAAGTTCAGTCGCCGTTTCCGAGAGCCCTTTTGACAGGGCCCAGGATGGACGTGGTTTTGATTGGTTCGCGCCGTACAACAAGATTGAGACAATCGCGGTCACAAAGCAGAGCGAGACGATAGAATCGAACAGTTTGGTCATCTGGCCCTCTCCGCCCCTGTTTGCCTGAGGACGTCAATCCGCTCAGCAACGATGTTTGACTCGGTCCGCAGTGATGTGGATGAAGCATTGCTCCACGCGTCGGTTAGATCTGACAGGAAGGATGCTTTGACCTCTTTCAGGCGAATGACATCGGTACTGGTCATGAGGATGGATGCTCGGCACTTGGGCTCAGTACAGTCAATCCGGTACACATGCGGGTTGTGGTTGTTCAGTGGGCTAAAGGGCTGGCAAGCGTTAGGGTCCCGTACGCCCCGGATGCACCAGAGTGAGGTGGCCTCGGTTTTGACGATATCGCCGCTCAGTAGCGACTGATCGGGTTGCATCTTGTCCCTAAGGCGCGTGGCAACGTCAGAAAGGACCGAGGATTGAATAAACTCGCTCTTCGGTGGTGGGGTTGATGTTAGGTGCTGAATGATCGTGGTGAGTAGGGCATAGCCCAGCATCGCCAGGATGGCGGCCAGTAAGTATGAGCGACCGGACATGGTGGCAGTATCCCTCTGTCTTTGTTTTAAAAAAGGGTACCAAGCAATTCTGAAAACCCCAATGGTTGATGTGGGCCGCGAGGTGCCGGGATTTCGGGGGTTTAGCAGGAGGTTGGTCATTTAGCCAGCGTTTCGTAATGGACCCGTACTGAACAAGGTATGCTGGAGCTAACTGCAATAAATAATGCGGAGTGGCATGCCAGGGTTCTTGGTTCAGTTCAGTTTCCACAGTCATGGCATTGAGTCATGTGGCGTATCGGTAATGGCGTCTGCATGCTCGGCTAGCCTTAGTCCCTTGGATGTGTCCGCCAGCATCGGGGCCCGCAGCGATGCCCTGCATATCCCCGAATTCCTCGATTCCCTCACCGATAAAGGTCTCCTTCTGTATGGATAAACCGACAGCCCCTCGTGTGCTGGATACCTCGGCACTGGTTCACGATCCTGGTTCCCTCGTTGCTTACCAGGGTGACGTTTATGTCTGCTTGACGGTACTGGAAGAGCTGGACAACCTCAAAGAGCGACGTGACCGCAGTGTTAGCGCCGACGCCCGGGCAGTGATTAGGCTTCTCGATCAGATCATCAACGGCCACAGTGCCGAAGAGATTGAGGCGGGTTTGCCGCTACCGACATCGGCCGACGGGGAGGGTGGCCGCCTCTTCGTCGGGGTGGATACAGAGCTCGCAATTGATGACCGGCTAGCCTGCGGCATTGGCAGTGAGGCCGACAATCGGATCATCAATTACGCCCTGCACCTGAAGCGTAAGCTGAAGGAGGATGTGGTCATCGTTAGCCGGGATATCAACATGCGGCTGAAGGCCAAGACCATTGGTGTCGGGGCTGAGGACGTTGCGTTAGAGACCCATGTCTCTGATCTGGACCTTCTCTACAGTGGTGTTCAACGGTTCAAAGGTGATCTGTTTGATGAGTTAAGCACCGATCAGGAATACAGCCTTTCCGGTAAAACGTATCGCCTGCCCAGGAGGCTGTTTAATGACGAAGCTCAGCCGCGTATGTACTGGTACGACGAGGCGGGTCATATAGGTCGGATCCTTCATGTCGATGATCGCCACGTCGAGACAGAGTTGTTGCCGGAGCGCCCGAGCAGGGTGTGGGGGATCGCACCAAAGAACCCGCGCCAGGCTATTGCCCTGCACCAGCTGACCTGCCCTGACTTTGATCTGAACGTGATGCTTGGGCCGGCAGGTTCCGGTAAGACCTTCTTGGCCATGGCGGCGGCTGTGCACATGGTGGTTGAGGAAAAGCAGTACCGGCGCATTGTTGTCGTGCGTTCCAGGGATTTCATGGACGACGACCCTGGCTTCCTCCCCGGTGATTTGAAGGAAAAAAGCTTACCGCTGATGGCCGGTGTGACAGATGCCTTGCAATCTATGCATGACGATGACCATGACTCGGCGTCCTCGATGGAGATGATCATTGAGAAGGCCAACATCGAATTCACTTCGATGGCCTATTTCCGCGGACGGTCGATCGATCACGGAGTGATTGTCATAGACGAAAGCCAGAACATGACGCATGCGCAGATGAAGGGGATGCTGAGCCGTGCTGGAAAGAACTGCCGCATTATGCTGCTGGGGAACCTCTCACAGATTGATCAGCGGTTCGTGAGTGCACAAAGCTCAGGCCTCACGGCGGCGGTCGGCGTCTACCGCCATTACCAAAACGGGTCGGTGATGATCTTCGATGAAGTGGAGCGTGGCCCCCTGGCTGAGTTCACCGAGAAGCACTTCGTCTAGTCACTGTGTGTTTGATTGAGGCGGCTTAGGCCGCCTTTGCTTTCTCTGCTGCAGGATGTAAGGTTTATCCAGTTGTTGGGATAGGGAATGGGGAGCGGTGATGGATTTTTATGAGGCTTGGCACTTTCTGGTCGAGCACCGAATTTTTAACGTGAACAACCGCCATATTTTGAGTGGCGAGGGTGCGGTCGCCGAACTGGGCGCTATGGCCGGCTTAGAGCCCGGTGATGAGTTGGAGTCGCGCAGATCCTGGTTTGATTATTCGTTGCAGATCGAAGTCGTCCGGGTAGATCCTGCGACAGGGGGGGTCTCCGAGAACCCCGAGATAAACACTGCTACCCGGGTTTCGCTGGAGTGTGGTCAGCCCGTCATTCAGCGCGGCCATGAAGTAAGGGAAGAGCACGATTTCCCGGGTGGGTATTACCTGCGACTGGGGGACGAAGAGACCACTGGCCATGACATTGAATTGGATGTCAGCGGGGAGACCTTTGAGCAGGCGATCATTGCTCTGGCTGGTAAGGTCCGCGCGCTCTATGGTGAGGACGTAGAGGGCGCGCTATTCACACTGGATTACAGCCGGTTTAACGACTAGGGATGCGCTTCGTTGCAGGGCGAGACTAGCGGGGGCGTCGTGGTATGGCCACGGCCTAAACCTCACGGATTGCAGAGAAAAAAAGCGGTGGCCACGAAGGCCACCGCTTTGGTTTAACTGGTAGGTTCCGGTACTGGGTCGGGCTCTTTTGCCTTGTCTGATCGGGTCAGCACATTTAGTGCGCGGCGGGGGAGTTCTTCAAATTGCTGCAAGGGGCCGTGTCTCAGGTCGCGCCTTCTGGCGTCGAGAACATCCGTGGCCGCAGCACAGTTTGTCCGGGTGGCAAAAGGTACCTGCAGTTCTGGGTTGGCAGCCTGTGCCAGGCAATCGCGGAACTTGCCGGGTATCCATGTAAGCCTGCTGCCAGTGGCAACAGATTTAAACAGTGCTTCGCCTTGTGATTCACCAGGTCCAAAGACGGCTTTCTGGCCAAGCACCTCGCCATTACGTTCCAGCGAGACGGTCAGCTTGCGGTAGGGGGCGGCATTGTTGGGCTCATCCTGGGCAGGGTGCTGGCTCGCGGGCTCATACTCCACGTCCATGATAAAGTTTACTCGCCCGGCGTGCCCGAAGAACGCAGAGAAGCTAAAGCGTTGGTGAGGAGTTCCATTCTCACATGCTGCCTCAGGTTTTACATCTGGGGCTTCAGGTGCCACGCCGACCTGCGGTACTTCTGCGCGAAACTGGCCCTCGCCGTCGTAGGCAGCAGCAAGGTATCCTTCGCGCCAAACAGCCACTGTATCCCTGATCTGAGTTTCAACTGTTTGAGCGAATGGGATTAGTCCCTTGATGGACTTCATGCTCTCGAAGGTGTCCAGGCAGAAGGGTTGGCTCTCTTTTGCGGATTCCCGCAGTGCAGCAGAAATGGTTTGCAGCTGGACACACAACTCGGTGTGTGACCCGGGGGCGCGGATGTCCGCCATGTGCTTGATGGGCACCCGGATGTATTTACGGAAGCCAGGTGCCTCCTTCAGGCCATTAACTAACTTCTGGCGAAACTCCTCTGAGCTTGGCTGTGTTTTTAAGCCAATGTCCCAGGAAAGGTCAATGAGGTATTGGGCCAAAATTTCACGGGCCTCTTGGTTCCTGTTTAGCAGTTGGTGGGTCATCGTGTTGCCTCGCGTCCGAGTTCGAAGTGAAGCCCGTCTTTCTTGTTGAGGTGGTCTTGTGCCCTTTTTGATAGGGCGGAAAAGGATCTGGAGGCGGCCTGGGTGCCTTCGTACTGCGGCCCGCCGCAATACAGCATGTGGGTGTCTGGGTCATGGTTGCCGAGCGTGCCCGGGGCGTGGTCATGCGAGAGCGGTGCCATTGTCTCCAGGAGTTCGCGGGTCACAGCCCTTGGGATGAGTCCACAATGCTGTTGTGCTTGCGCCTCGATGTAGCCGGCGACAATGACGACTGGGAGATGGGTTAACCGCACGCTGCCTGCGTTGTTAGCGAACTGTTTTAGTGCTACTAGGCACCCACTTCGCTCCTGTGGTGGCAGGGTTTCAGTGTCAAAAAAGTAGTCGCTGAAACGGATCGAGCTATCAGCTTCGCTGGGCAGGGAGAGTGACAACTGCACTCGGGGGCTGGCGATCCGGTTGTCTATGACCTTTTTCTGAGGGGTCTCTGGCTGATCGAATTCGATGTGAAGCGATTTGCCGGCGAGGTTGATGTTCTGGGTCATGCCAGTGGTTCCGTAGACGTGCTCGTGGTCGAGGCTACACCCAAGTAGGTGAGTGCAGTGCTGGTCGATGAGTGTCTTTGCTGCGGTGCGCCATTGGGTGAGGTTCTTGCGGCAAACCGATTCCAGAAACCTTTGTAGTTGTGAGTCGCAATGAGGATCATCTCCCAGTATTATGGCTTTTGCCCTGGGCCCATGATCTTTGGTGAATGCTAAGGTATCGTCATTACCTTTCAATGCGTTGTACGTGGATTCGACGACGACGGTTGGTATGGTGACGGAGCCAAATCCGTAGCAAGACTTTAGGCTGACATGTAAGGCTTTGTCGAACTGAGGTAATGTGACCGGGCCGCGATGAGAGAGGAGTACGATTTGGGCCACACCCGCTAGGTCTTTGAGTATTTCTCTGGTGCAGGTGGTGCTCATGCGTAGATTCCTTTGATGGTGGGCTGAGGTTCGCGGGCATTAGAGCTGATCTGTTCTGCAGTGAACCTGGAGACCGCATCAGGGGTTAGTGCTGCCATATTTGTTCGGCGCATGGCGACCTCGGCCAGCAGATCAGCCGGGACTGATTGGGCCCGACCTTTTTGAATCTGCCTGGCAAATTCAACCAAAGCCAAGTCATCTACTTGGGCGTTCTCAACCGGGATCTCATGGTTGATCAGTTCTGTCTCAACTCCGTTAGCGGAAACGTATACTGCTTTCGCGCTCATCGGGCGCACGACTAGGCCTGGCCAACTCGCTTCGTCATAGGGGAACGGTGACGTCGATGGCGCTGGGTTGTCGGGGTTGTAGCCGTTACGGCGTGCTCGAAGTCCACCTTCAGGGTACTCCCAGTGAGAGGTGGTAATTTTCAGCTTAGAGCCAGATTCGAACTGATCCTCCTTCAGGGGGATGCAGAACGTATCGTGATGTTTGTGGACCGGGCTGTATGGACTGTTTGCAGTGCTGTTACTGTGTTCGACCTTGTGTTGGCAGTTCAAAATTGTGTGGTTGGTCTCTGCCAGAGCGCGTTTGGCATATCTGATCTGTACTGGCAGGACGGTTTCCATGTCGTGGATCACATCGGTCAGCAAACTGATGACGTTTGGGGACCACTCCCCGCAAAATTGTTTCAGCAGGGCTGGTAAGTCTGCCCGGCTATTGGACCTTGCAATATAGTCAGCGGCTTCTGCCAGATCGTGCTCCAGTCTTAAGAGGGCCATCTCTCTAAGCCCATGCTCTTTTTGTACTCGGCAAGCGTCGTTGATGAGGTCGACCCAGCGCGGGTCACTGGAGGTTTTTTCAGGTAGGTGTTCAACAACCTCGTTGGCCACCCGGTTCAAGAGTGAACTGGTATAGGCCGCTGTGACGCAATCAGGGAAGTGTTCTTTGCGAGACTGCTGCCGCAGCATGAAAATACAATTCTGGACCATGCGAAGTAGCGGCTCATATTTCTTCATCTTTATCCCCAGTGCGTCATTGGCGAAAAGCTAACTCCTATATTTATTATTGTACTCGACCTGTCGGCGGCACTTGGATAAGTGGGTGAGCAGGCCATACTGAAACCGGTACAGCACCCCTTGCGAGGCCACCAGATCATCTAGGCGGTCCTTTTCCAGGTGGGTCAGTCGTAGTCGGTTGATCAGTTCGGGGGGCTGTTCAAGGCTAGAGGGCTTTTGGCTGTAGCTGAACAGCCCGGCATAAGCCCCGCTGAGTACCACTAAGAACAGGAACAGCGACACCTGCCATCCGGCAAAAGGGACCATCCAGTGGAGTATGGGTAGGCCGATGGCCGCCAGTAGGATGAGGATAATGCCGCGCAACCGCTGTATCTGGATGAGCCTGGCGGTACTTGGTTGTGTGGGCTCAAGCCAGGGGTGTTGTTCAAGCCGATGGATGGTGGCGAGCGGATCAGTCATGAGTGCCTCGGGAAAGGGGGTCTCGATTCAGTGTAATTGGGCGCGTGGTAAATCCTAAGTGACCCCAGAACCCCGGGGTTTGGAGCCTATGTGGCAACATAACAATCCACTATTTGTACGAAAGTGTTGCCAAGCTATTGAGAAGTATACTTAGGGTTGGCAAAATAGCGTTGTTACTCAGAGGGATGATGATGCCGTGTCTAGGACTGGACTGAAGTTTAAGAAAGCGATAGCGCTGTTGGGTTGTTGTTTTGCGCTGATGCCATTCGGTCATGCTGCGGAAGAGGTAAAGGCCCCGTCACTGGATCGCCTGGCCAACCGGATTGCGATGTATGACACCGGTGCCATGCCTCAGTTGGAGGCGTTGTACGTTAAGCACTACATGCAGGCCGACATGGCCTGGAAGTTGCGCTGGAACCTGTTGGCCTGTGAAGCTTCAACGTTGGTTTCCGACGGGGAGGGGGTTGCACGGTACCTGGCAGTGGGTCGGGCTTTGATGGAACACCGCCCGGCGTACCATTACTACAAAGGGTATTTTGCCGCCTGCGAGGCCGGCTTTACTCAGACCACCACACAATACGAGGCGGCGGACAAGCTCTATGATGCCGCGTTGCAAAGCGAGCATGTGCAGGGTAACCCTGAGGTCCTTGCGATCCTGCTCTCTCGTCAGGCAAACGGTTTGTCGGATCAGGGCAAATCCGCCATGGCCATGCAGGCCCACCTGGAGGCCATGCGCCATATGGTGCTGCGCCCGAAGCAACACATCTTTGCATACCCTGAAGGGTTGCTGCATTTCAGTATCGGTAGGTCATACCACTACCTGGGTAAACAACTAGACGCCCGGGCGTCATTTGAGCAGGCCATTGCCGTCACAGACCCCAAAAGCTCGCTGGCCTGGTTCATTCGGTTCAACTACGCTACTGTCTTGTCGCGCTGGGGCGACCTTAATGCAGCTGGCATTCAGTTGGATAACCTCAATAACAATCCGCCTGAATTTGGCCCTATCCACAGTGGCTATTTCTCAAAGATGATGGCCGAAATCATGTTTCGTTTAGAGCGCTACGATGACAGCCTGATGCGAGCAAACATCGCCATGCTGGAATTCGAAAGGGTGGACATGATAGAGCCGCTGTCCTCTTCGATGATCTATGCCGGTATGTCTGAGGTCATGCTCACTGATGGTGAGCGGGGGTGGGATAACATCACCAGGGGTCAGGAGTTGATGGGCGAACACCTCACCATCACTGGGGGAGACTGGGGGGCCCTGGTTGAGAGCTGGAGCTGGATGGCTGAGTATCATGCTGAGCGGGGTAACTTTGAGGCTGCTTTGCATGCCAAGGAGCAGGAACGGTTAGAGGCCGTCAGGCTAGAGGCGCGCCGCGGAGAAGATCGCAAAGAAGAGCAGGCAGAGATGCTTTCCAGTCAGGCCGAGTCAAGGCGAGAGGCACTTGAGGGGTTGCTCAAAGAAGAGCATGCTTTTCAGCGCGAGAGGGCCCTTTGGCGTGCTGGTGGTGGATTACTCGTCATGTATTTCCTGACACGCGCAAGCTACGTCCTCTATCGTCGGCGCAAGGATGCCCGGGTTGGTGAAGTGGTCGCCGTACAAGATCATGGCGCCAAGCTGGACAGCTTTATTGGGGACGTTCGCACTGAGAAGGCAACTGGCTCGATCATTTTTATCTCGGCTCCGAACAGCGAGCGATTCGAAGGCTTTAATGAAATCGTTAGCGGATTGCGGGAAGGTGATGATGTGATCGAGATCTTCCGCGGTAGCCGTTTGCTGATGCTGCGGGACATCAAACCAAAAGAGCTTGAGTGGCGTGAGTCCGAGGTGCGGGAGCACTTCCGCGGTCAAAAGGATGTAGTAATCTTCTGCCGCGAGATCCCCAGGATCGAAAACCGGGAGAGCCTGCTAAGATCGATCCGTTTTGAAATTGAAAGCGCCGAGCTGGCACGGGAAGAGAAGAACTCGCCAGGGCTGGCCCTGGTGGCAAACAACGTCTAAAGCGAAAGGCCCGGGACACTAACCCGGGCCTTTTTGTCACCAGTTGAAGACTTTCACCTCAACCCTTTGCAGGATGTGGCGGCCATATCGAGGCGGTTTGAGATCGGGAGTGCTATCACTTTGTGGGCCCAGGGCGTCGAGTTCTGCGCCGGTGAGCGTGTTGGGATCGATTTGCTCGACCTTTAAGATCTCAGCATCGATGGGCAGCCGGCCGGGGGTGCAGCATTGGATTATGGCCGGCCCTGTCATCAACAGAGATTCCTGAAAGGCCATGAGCGCGGAAGTCGGATTCACACCAGTGGCCAACGCGGTGAAATGCTCGCTGGCAACATGAACAATCTGCATTACTGCATTCCTTTGCAAAACAACAACATCAACACAGCTATGCTAACCAGCGAAGCGCCCAACTTCAAACCAGACCGAGTTGGCCTGGTATAGCAGATCACGGTCAGGCAGAAGGCGTGATCCTCATCTCACGCTGCATCCATTACCGTTTGTAAAATAAACCAAGTTCACTATGATGTGTTTGACTAAGACCATCAGTGACAAGCATTGGAATTCTCAGAGTTAATAACGCATCTACGTACTTCCCTTGGCCTCAGCCAGAAAGACTTCGCTGATCAGCTGCACACCATCTCCAGCGACCTCGGTTCGGTTGATGAGGGGACGGTGAGCCGGTGGGAGCGCAAGAAGACCAAGCCTTCTTTGGCGCGGCAGATCGCCATTGCGCGGCACTATGGTCAGATCGGCGTCTTCAGGTCCTGGGTGCGTGAGCACTACCAGGGAGAGCGTGGGCCTAGGGCGCCTGATCCAATGGCCATGCGCTTTAGTCACCTCAATGGCTACTCAGACAATGTCTATGACCCTCGGAACATCGCGCTGACAGTCACTCGCGGCTTGCCAGCAGAATTGGGCGTTACTCACCCGCAGTTGTTACCTGTTACCCGGTTATTGGGTGCACCGGTCGGGGCTCTGGCAGTGGGGTTCGAAGCTGGGCTATACACAGGTGAAAGCGTTCTTATTGAGTCTGGCAACAAGATTGCTGGCCACTTGAGCTATGTGATGGCCCGGCCCCAGGTGCTGCTGGACTCCTGCCTGGCTGAGAGTGGCGTTGGGAACGAAAGCGCACGATTATTGACCGCGGGGACGGGGGAGGTCATGTACCTCTACTCCAGCTTTTCCTCTCATGTAGACGTGTATCGCTACCAGGTGGCCTATTTGCTTGATCTGTTTGACCGTGACCGACATGTTGAGTGGTGTCTTTTGCACAACGCCTCAGAGGGCGGTAAGGCGCTGATCAAAGCTTTGGGCGGGACCATCATTGGCAGAGGCCCGGAAAAGGAGTTTGGTGGCGTTAAAATTGGTCATAAACACTATGCCTGGGCATTGAGTATGGTGAGGGTGGTCGATTTTCTCAGTTCTGAAATGGCGGCCATGGAACTGGACATCGGTCAAACCGGGTTGGTTGAACGGGTCGATTCCAAGCCAAGAGCGTTGTCCTAATTACTACGCAAATTAGGCATTGAGCTCTAAAGCTTTGTTGCTCAATGCCCTTCTACCACTAAATGCTCAACTTACAATGTGTCGGGTTCCGTTAAGCGCATGAAAAGTAAGAATAATGAGTGAAAGTGAGTTTAATGCAGCAGCAGTTGCAAAGATGTGTAACTGTGATCTCAAAACGCGTTGTGCGGTGGCAGAATTTGTTGCGTCATCGGATGCGTTGGTGGTGAGCCACAACGGCAAGATCTATTTCCCTGAAAAGAAGCAGTACCTGCACGTTGCCCATGTGCGTGCGATGTGTCTGTTCGCAAGTCGGGTCGGCCAGGTCGTCCCGGTTGATGTGTTAAAGCAGTATGTCTGGGGTAATAAGGAAGTATCAGATCCAACTGTAAGGGGCCTAATTGCGACCTTGCGGCTGATTGCGAGGGGGTCGGGTCGAAACCTGTACACTGAGAGAGGAAAAGGTTACCTGCTAGTAGAAGCGGAGTGAGATGCCAAGACTCGTCAGTTCCAACCCAGCCCTATCCCTGCCGCCCGCTCTTAGCGGTATTACCCCGTTGTATCTTCGTCACCAAGAGATCCGAAGCCGTACAGGTGGCCCGCTAGCTACCGAGGTTCTGATAGATTTTGACCGCATGACCGTGGCTCATGGTGATCACTGGATCAGGCCTGATATTCTCCAGGCCTACTGTGGCGATGTGCTTTCTTCTGTCGGCTATCTCAGCTCTATGTTGGATCAGGTGCTAAGGCCCGATATCGTTCTGCCGGCGGGCAAAGTGTTCATCAATCTGGAGCGCAGCAGTGTTACCCAGCGTGCATGCTTGAAGCTGGTAATCAGTGCCGCCGAGCATCTGCGAGAACGGGGTTGTGAGCTGGTGGTAGAGCTGACTGAGCGCGAGATGCAGTGTCGCGGCCTGGAGTATTTGAAAGGGTTGCAGGCTCTGAAACAGGCTGGGGTGGCCTTGGCAGTCGATGACTACGACTTTCTCGCTGGGGATGAGCGTCAGGTTGAGCTTTCTGCAGGCTGCTATGACATCGTAAAGGTGTTGTGCCCGGTGGACCATGCTCAGTGGGAAGAGCTACGCTGGTTCTGTCGTGATCAGGCACAGGCTGCCGCGCGGGGTGTGGTCATTGAGTGTGTTGAGCACTCCTGGGAGTACAACAACGCCAAGACGCTTCCGCACGTATTCGGGCTGCAGGGCTACCACTTCTCCCGCCCAGTTCATTGGCCGGAGGCCAGAGCGAACCTGCACTAACTTCACCAGGGTAGGGTTACAGCATGTGATTGGGGCGGGTGCGATAGGTATCTGCCCCTTTGCAGTTTATGGCCGGGTCGGTGCGCTGATCATCGTGCCTTCTTTGCGCCAGCCAGGCCCTTGCGCGGAGCACGGCTTCGTCCTTGCCGTATTGCCTGATGGAGAACGACACCGTTCTGGAGCGGTCCTGTTGGTCGGTGTAGGACACCTTGGCACAGTGCTGGTTGACCTGGATCTCTGGAGGAAGGTAACTGTCGGACTCTCCCTGGCCAAAGCGGGGCATAGAGTCTAGAAGATCAAGAGCTCGGGAGTTGGGGGACATGGTAAGCACCGGCATGAAAACGGGTGCGCACAATACCGAAACAACCCTCCACTGGCAAGCAATCCCTGGTGGATGATTTGGAAGGCCGCAGAGGGGCGCGTTGAGGCAGACCGTGTTTTAGTGGGTCATGACCAGCTCGAGCAGACTCGGTGTGTGTTGAGTCGGATTTCTTTGGTAGTACGCGGTTAGGAACGGCACCTGTGTGTCGTCGATTTCAGGGTCCTGCAGGGGATGCAGGTGCAGTGGTAAATCGATGCCGGCGAGGGAGTGACTCAGGCCTTGATCGAGAGTGTTCCTGGCTATCCGGGAAAGGATATCTACCTGCTGATCTGCCGGAGCGCAAGACAGCACCATTTCGGGTAACCCCTGGTTAGTCAGCCCGATGGTGTAGCAGACAGGGTTTCTCGGGTCATCCGTGTGGATAACAAAAAAACCGAACCTATCTATATGTAATTTAATCAGATCGACACATCTCATGCCCCATAACATAGGGGCATGATTGCAGTCTGTCCAGTGCTGTCGGGCGCTAAGCGATACGGATCACCAGCTGGACTTGGTCGCTATCCATCCGGACCGCGCCACCAATGGCGAGGTCAATGATCCCTTTGTCCCGATTGATCTTCCAGTCACTGTGTCGGCCTAATTCCTCTTCAGCGAACACGAAAGGTTGGATCTGGCTGCCACGCCAGGTCAGGCCGGTTTCTTTCAGAATGATGCATTCGGCATCGTGGGCGCCAATATAGGTCGTGCCGTCGGCGGAGGAGACCCCGGCAATGCGTTGGGTGAGAAAACTAAGCATCTGAAGAACGTCACCGTTGGCTTTTATCATTTCGAAGGAGCCGTCCCTTGCTACTTCGGTGCCATAGGTGGTCAGGGCTTTCTCGACCGCTGCCTTTGTAAATGTCAGGACGTCAAAGCTGCTCGGGTGAGCAATTTGACGGCCGAACACCTGGGTGACACTTTCTGGATCTCTGTTCAGGCACCAGGCGATGGCCAGTTGCAGCACACATTGCGATCGGTTCATAGTGACTTCCTAATTGTCAGTATATGTAAATATATTGACGTAAGCGATTGTGAAAAGCAACTGTCGGGTTACTCGAAGGTGCCAGGCTCAAACTCAGCATCAATAACAAGCCGGAGTTCCTGGTTGCATTGCGCGCTGATCAGGGCAACCTTGTGATGCAGCAGGGCGGCCTCAAATTTTAGGTAATGGTCGTTGTCCTGCTCCTTGCCCTGGAAGTGGGGATTTCTGGTCATGCCTTGGTGGGTAGGAGTAAAGCCGAGATCGGGGCTGGACAAAACGATGTGACCGGCAGTGTCTGTGCCGGCGAAGCTCAGCTGGATGGCCATTTTAGGGTATTTGTCGAGAAGGGTCTGGAGGTCTTGCTGAAGCTGCTCGTGCATTGATTTCGTCCTAAGGGCTACCGAGCGTCCGAGCATACCAAAGTGCGTACAGCAGGGGTAGTTAGGCCGGGTTAACGCCCGGCCTTCACCATTCAAAGCATCATGGCTTCGTTGGAGTTGTGCACTTTCTGGACTGCAAGGGTGCCGTCATAGACGATGTCACCGTTGCGGCCGAAGTTGCGTCCACGCAGCGGGATCACTTCGGCAACAGTGACTGGGCGGCGGTCTTGCCGGCTGCATAGCCAGGCTTTGAGCCGGGGCTTGGTCAGCAGGGTAGTCATTTCAACCTGGATTAGGTCAGACGTGGTCATGTTGTCGCCGTTCTGAGCGACGTGGTAGAGGTTTTCCATTGTGTTCCCATCCTTGGGTGATTGAAGCTAAACGATAGTCAACAAGAAACTTTTTTGCCACTGGCCTTTTGGGCCAGTGCGCTTTGATTTCTCTTCAAGAACCCGACAAATTCCGTCTTGTCGTTAACGATTTGGATGGTCACACAGTGGCAATAATAATGCAAGTTAACTCATTGTTGCGGTGATGGATCAATCTTTGTGTGGCTAGCGATTGTCAGGTTTTGCCGGGGTGCTATCGTCTATTCGTTGAATTGATGGAGTTTGGTATGAATGCAACCATGGCAGAGGCTTGCGCCTCAAGGTCAACCTGGGGCTGCACAGAGCATCTGATCCAGTTACTTGGGGTTGATGTTGAAGCGGTTCACGATGATTACTTCTTTGACGTGATGGCGGGTAGGGTACCCAACCAGTTTCCCAAAGGTCCGGTGGTGGATGATTTCGGCATGAAGGACTGGGGGCATGGTCTGCTAATGCAATCTCATGGTTTCTTTGGCCTGGTAGCGGCGCCTATGGCGGACGCGCTGGCACTGCTACTGCGGGGACAGGTTGTACTGGAGGTCGGCGCCGGCCGGGGCCTTCTGGCCAGGTCCCTGCGTGACAGGCATGTGGAGGTCATTGCTACGGACCGGTCGGAGGGCAAGGTTGACCCGCTCACGGGTACGCATGTAGTAAAGGCCAACGGTAAAGAGGCGGTCCGGCGCTATGGGAAGCAATCCGACGTGTTGCTGCTTGTGTGCCCTGACAGGGCTGAAGACTATGTGGAGGTGATCCGGACCTGGGCGCAACTAAAGGGGGCGGAAGCTCGAGTGATTGTGGTCGGCGAGTCCCCAGGGGGCTGTCATCTGCCGCTGGAAGCTGATGATTACCTGAGATTATGGCCGGATTTCCCTGGGATCCCCTACCGGAGTTACCACCATAGGACGGAGCGTGTGACAGGCTACCTTGCCCAGCAAAGTGCCTGGAGTCAGTGATCCGCAGTGACCGGGGTGTTTGAAGGGGCAGTGGCTACATCGTGGGTGCGGGGTAAGAACCATTAAATATTGCACGGGGGTTTGGGATTTCCCGGCAGAGCTGTTAGCGTAATTAATGTAGCGGTTTTGAGTAGTTTCGTCGTTACAGCAGTGGCCGAGGTCACTGGGGACCGGTGCTCGTGAGGTGTACTGGCCCATCCGGTTCGTCCCGGGTCCAGCATCGCTGGGTAAAAAAGCCGCCTTCTGGCGGCTTTTTTGCGTCTTGTGGTCAGCGGTCGTCCTTATCTAGGTCGCAGTCGCCTTGCCCGACGCAGCCACCACCGCCACCACCGAAACATTGCAAAGCGTTCGCTGCACAAACCGGTGCCTGTACTTGGGTCCAGCTGCCCCAGACACCGGGGGAAGTTTCAGACCGGATCTGGCTACCTGCGGTACAGGTGTAACTCAGAGTGCCAGAGCTGCAGTTAAGTACGGCGGTCTGGCTTTGGAGTTGGGTAAACGTGGCGACGGCATCGACGTATACTGATCGGGTTGTGGAGAGTTTTGATGTGCTGTCGGTGACCCTGACCGTCACAGTGCCCTGGCGTTTACTTTCGCCTGAAGTAGTCCGGGAAATCCCCCAGGTACGCGAATTCCCACTGATGCTGGCAGTGCCTGGGTTGGTGCTGCCGTAGGTCCAGCTGTATGAGCAACTGCCATGAGGGCACGAGGCACTTGCTGAGACCGTAACAGAGGCATAGGCCGAGCCGGAATAGCTACTCACGTGATGCTTACAGCTGGTGCGGTTGCAGGACAGTGACAAGCTGGGGGCTGTATAGCTGGGTGTGGTTGAGCCGCTGCTGCCGGTAACCAGTGGGGTGGAGCTAATATCGCTAGCAGTTGTAACAATGCCACTATGCCATTGCTTGGCCATAGCAACACCGGTGCTGGTTGCGGCAAGTAAGCCCAAAAGAATTAACAGCTGTCGTAACTTCATGACGGCAAATTTCCATGTTAGTCGTTAGATTAATAATATCACTCGAGCTTTGCCAGTCTGGATAATCAACCAAAAATAAGGGTGTTAACGATATATTTACACCTGCGCAACGACTGGTGTCGATAGATTTATTAGACTCTGGATGAGTTTCTATAATCTAATAAGCGAAAGGCAATGTGTCGCGATTATTGGGTTTTTTGTTGGAGTTTATAGCGCTCAAGGAATTTGGCTAGTGCTGGCACAGTAAAAAGCGCAGAGGTTAGGGTAAGTTCCTACTGCGCTTTGTGTCTTGAATAATGAGGTGTGACTCACCAATTATTCCGATGCTTGATGCGTTCTCTGATGGTCAATTGAGCAAGATAGCCAAGCCCTGTTAGAAAAATAATGGGTGGTGCTAAAGTTAAATTGGCAGCCCCTTGGGTGGCCATTGCAAAAATTAATATCATAGTGACAAAGATTCATCATGGTTTTTATCGAGTTTATAATGTCGCCCAGCCGCTTCCCTGAAGGCTTCAATTCGATGGTTCAGATGGTCGATGCTGACGGTATCGAGAGGGGAAAACCGGTCCATTTCGACAATGGCCTTTGCGCAGTCCAGAAGTGGCTGGTGCCAAGTTAGCTTCGGATAGATCTCACTAAGTGCAACAAGCGTTGTTGCAGACCGGTGCAGTCCGTAATAACTCACCTTTGCCTGGTCGAGCCCGACATTTACCAGGTCAAAGGTTTTACGCATGCCGTCCCATACTGCAGCACGCTGGAAAGAAACGGATTTTGCGGCACTTGCCTCAATGGCTTTATCCAAGAGCTCTACGCTTCTTACCAGTTGTTCTTGGGCGCGAAGCATGTAGTAGCTATGCTTTTCAACAGCGTGTTCACGGCGGGCTTGTTGTTGATAGCTACGGTCTAATCCGCTGCCGATATTCTCGATTACTTCAAAATATTGGTCTTTTGCCATGATGTGTTCGTACATGGCCTTTACAGAGTCTTTTACTCGTTCAATATGCTCATCTGGCCGTTTTTTTCCACTGCTATGCTGCATCGCGGTTACATACGCTCTATACTCGCCCTTGTCTGCGTGGTTGATGTAAATCAAGTCCCTTTTGAGCGAATGCATTAGAGTTACATGTCGATAAATTGCTTGAATGTCGAGCTTTGCTGGATCTTCGGGCCTGTTGTCTTCTGTCATTGTTCTGTGCCTGTAGTCGAGAATCTAGTTTGACTTATCTGGTCAATAAAAACCTAAAGGTTGTAGCCGTCAGCGCGATCTCTTTGACTCACAATGTGGCTTTGTGCGGCTTGTTTAAATCGAGATGTTAAGGAGTGCACTAACTTGGGATCTTTAAATGTTCCTTCGCCCTTCCCCAAATAGCTTGAGAGGTTCTTCGCACATTTAGTAATCTCGGAGTCCGAGTTGATGTCGTCAAAGAACTTACTAAGGGAGGCAAGCGACCTGCAGGTTTTCAGTAATTCAATGCACCTTTTGTCATTGACTGGTAACTTGTTGGCCACAATGTTATGGGCGTCACAGAGACCTTGCTTTATAAAAGCAAGTTGATAGTGTTGAGCATCATTAGCAATGGAATTGCGGGCATTGACACCGCAAAGGTGGACCTCTTGCCTCACGCGATCGCCTTCCTTAATGGATGACTGTAACCTCGACGATGCCTTTAAGCGATTGGTTCGCTGTCGCAATGAGGAGAGCCAATTGGTGGTCTTGTTATCGAGGTTAAATAGGATTTGGGTTTGGGATTCCGCTTCCGATGCATGTTCCTCAAGCCCTTCAAGGCTTTTTTCCAACAAGGAAAAGTGGGTGTTGTCAGGCCGGTGTAACTTGAAATAGCCTTTGCCAATCATGCTGACCTCAATGGCTTGCGTGGGGTCTGCCCAGACTGGAACGCGGCTCTTCTCTATCAGATTGTCCAGCATGTACAGTTGGTCGTGGATCTTGTCGAGGTCTGTCATTCCGGTTCCCTATTGGGCATTTTGAGCAGATGCCAGTTGCCTGGCACGGTGTGCGTCATTACGTTGTTCGATCAAGCACGGTCGGGGTACGCTGATCCCGGTTTCTAATGACACCCGGTCATCGCCGACAACATCGAGAAACGTTGGTAGCGGGAAGTCGCCCTGGCCCAGGTGCCAGTGCAGATCGCGAGCGGTGCCCATCAGGCCGTCGCACAGATGGTACATGCGTGGCTGTAGGGCCATGAATTCGGCCAGGTGATGGTGAGGGTTCTGGTGCGTCTCCAGGCCGGCAACAACGGCGTGGCTGAAGTCAAAACAAAAGCCGATATCCAAGCACTCCAGGAAGCGGCTAATGCTGTCCGGGGTGTTTCCCAAGTGGTTGGCCGACCGTCCCGAACTTGCTGGAACATTCTCAATGGCGATGCGGGGGTCGTTCAACACGTGGAGGAACTCGATGTTGGCGTCCAGCGCATTGGGTCCGTGATTGAGCCCAGGGTGGATGATGATGGTGTCCGAGTCGCAGATATCCGCGAGGGAAAAGCTGTCGTTAAGCCTATCGAGGTTCGCTTTCCAGTTGTATCGACGGGCCGGGTCAAAGTCATCGCCGATGTGCGGGGCGTGGACAACCCGGATGAATGGCATTAGGGCATTGAGCCGCAACTGCGGGAACCCTTGAAGGGCCCCGGGGCGCACGTAGGCCTCAAGGTAATCAAATTCCCCTTCACGGAGTGCTTTGATCGCAGATTCGAACAGCTCTTCGTTGTGCAGGTTGTCCAGATAGAGTTTAAGGCCAATCGTCGGCATTCCTGAGCACCAATAATTATGTCTAATACTTAATTCTACCGTGGGCATCTGTTCCACCGTCTAACTGCGCTGCGGTATTGGTTGGTTGAGGGGGTGGCGCTGTGGTAAAAAAGAGAAGTTAAACAGGGAGTTTTGAAGATGGAACGTAGTGCAGTGATAGCGTCGTCGCTTGAGCAGGGGTGTTCATTGGTGCAGGCCATATTCAGTGCCAATGGATTGAGGGTCCGACCAGGTCCGCCAGCAGTTTCCCGTGAGCGTTTGATCCGGTTGGCCAGAGAGATCCGCAGTGGAGAATCCCCTTCCCTTGGTGGGTTGGACGGTGAATTGGCAGACTTGACCAAGCTGGGCCTTCGTAAGGCCGATGTCCAAGATTTGCTGAAGGGTGCTGCGTTTGATCAGGTATTGGATATCGCGAAGGCCCGTAAGGGGAAGCGACAGCGAGCCAGTGGCCTTGCCTCTTTTATGTCTGAGTTCGAGACCTGGTGGTGCAGTGCCTTTGGAGACACTGGCTTGCCATACCACAAGCACCTGGCCGGCTTGGCCAATGCGCGCCTGCCATACCCAGGCGGTGAGCTGAAACGTCGTCTGGCCGGCTACAGGGCGGTGAAGCAATACTCAAACCAGGACCTGATGTGGGCGCTGATAGATCGGGACAAGCTCAATGCAAAGCAGGGGCGGGTGCGCTACATCAAGGACAAGTTGGCCGGTGAAGGGGTTGTGTTGCCGCCGAAGGTGAAGTTACGTGTTCAAGCCAGCTTCGCTGAGGCACCCATTCAGGTCTCGCTAAACGGCGTAGATATCTGTATTGCGCTTCCGTCCGCCGGTCCGTTGCAGATAGACGGCCAGTGGCCCGAGTTGTGGTTGCAACTGAGCCGTTGCTTCGACCAGTTAAGCCAAAGTCTGGGCTTTGAAGGGATAGTTGAGTGGCAAGAATGGGTCAGGCAGTTTCCGCGATCTATGGTACTGAGCAGGAGTGATTACGAAAGGCTGAAGACGAAGGGGCAGGGTAAGGCCCAGGAAGCCATCAAATTCACTCTGTCCTGGCCAGGGCGAGGGGGTGCCCATCAAGGCCTATCGGAGCACGTGGATGCACTGGAGCGGCTGAACAACGCAGCCAAGAACACGGACCAGCTTAGCTACTTCCAGCGAAAACTGATCTACAGGGTGAAAAGAGAGTGCTTGGCTGAGTCTATGGCGCGGGGACAAGCGAGGCTGCTTGCGTTGGTGTGTCGTCGCGAAGAAGAACAACTCGGTTTACCCGATCTTAGGCCGGCCAGGGAATGGTGGCCGAAGTTCGTTGGCGCCATGGGGCGTGCACCTGAGGGACCAGTGAGAGCACTGGTGCTGGATGCCGCACAAGAGGCTTCCGTGAGCCTGGAAGCCGGTAGTGTGGCGCCAGTGGCGCGGGTTGATGACTTCCTCTGTGCGTTGACCCGGGGAGCATGGGCAGGACTGCGTGACACACCGTTGTTCGCCCTGTCGTTGGCTCTTTGGCGGGTCGACAACATGGCCGAGTGGTTCGATCCGTCGGCCTATAGTCGGGCTTTTGCTCATCATGGATGGTCAACCGGGGGGGAGTGGGATCCCAGGCATCGCATCCAGCGCTTAGTGGGTACTGGTGCGATGGATGTGGTTGAGTACGAGCTAGACGGCCGAGTGTTCCATTTACCCAAAGCCAAAGCTGTGGCCCATCTGATACCGATGATCCGGGAGCGGACCCTGCAACTGCGCCACGTCAATGATCTGGAGTACCGGTTCGGCAGGCAGCACCGTTACTGCACTGTCGATATGAAGCAGTTGAGGGCGGATCTAGCCCTACTGGGCCTGCAGAGTGCCATCTAGTCCGAGTTTTTAGGCCCGCTCGTTCGCTTGGTGGGGTGTACCACCAAATGCCAACAGGTTGTAGAGTTCGCGGATCTTGCCCTCATCCCAGAGGGCCGACTCGCGATGGGCAAACTTGGTGCGCAAGAAACGGTGACGCTCGGTGCGGTTGAGATCATCCCAGTAAAGGCCATGCAAGGGCATTTGATTGGTCCAGAACATTTCCAGGCCAGTCAGGCGCTGCTGGCCATCAATGAGCCAACCGGAGAAACGCACCGGTCCATTATCGTCCCACTCGGAGGCATGGATGTTAAACGTCCCGATGTCGATGCCCACACAGACGCTGTGCAAAAACCGTTGTTGCTGATCTGGAGCCCATACAGCCTGGCGTTGGAACTCAGGCAGCGGGAATCCGCAAGCGTAGCGCTTGCCCGGGCATTCGTCGTAGCGCCCTTTATCACCGTCTTGCTTGAGGTGATTGATCAGGTTCTCATGCAGAAACTGCAACGACGTTTCGTGAGTTTTGCCCGCGTCAATGGGTTGAGGGAGACGGTATTCCATGATCCGGCCTTGAGTTGAAGTGTTGGCGGTATATTAAAGTATATTGCTGGTCTGCGCAATGACTTCGACCAGAGTCATGGCCAGCTTGGCTTCAGGGCCGATTTGCGCAATGTAGATCGGCCCTCCGGTAAAATGAAGACATCGAGTAGTGCGGCAATTGGGGCCGCTAAGGATGTCTTATGTTTAGGAAGCATTATGTTGGTTGGGCCGTATTGCCGCTGTTGGCGGCGTGTAGCGGTGATCCCACCATTGCTGAGACTCCCCAACTTCCCGAGGTGCCGGAGCCGGCGCCCATTTGCTCGGTACCGGAGACCCAAAGTGAGAACCGGGCCGACGGCTCGGTCTGGGAGCAAGCCTGTACCGATGACGGTAACTGGGGTGCTTGGTTGATGGTGCAGCCGCCATGGGAGTGCACCCCGAATGCCATGGAGTCTGACAGTCGAGACGACGGCTCAGTATGGGAGCGTTCCTGTAGTGCGGAGGGCGCTTGGGGCGGATGGGAGATGACCATCGAGCCCTGGGAGTGCTTTCCGGGAGACGAAGAACAGGAAGTCCGTTCTGACGGCTCGACCTGGTCCAGGAACTGTACCGATAGTGGCCGTTGGCCGGTGTGGGAGATGCTGATCCCGCCGGCGACCCGGGATGTCGAATTGAGCTTTAACCACCCTGCTAGCATGCTGGTTGGCCAGTCTCTGGTGGGTCCTTCCTCGGGACCGGGGATGAGTGAATACCTCTCTACTGATGAGTACGTGTTGTTCATCAACGGTGAGCAGGCACAGGTCGACCCGTTCTCCATTCATGGCAAAGTGGTCGTTGAGTTGACTACCGGTGACGTGGTACGGGTCGAGTCCAAGTACAAGCAGCCGCTCAACCTGGCCAAGATGTCCGGTACCTATGTGGTGGAGGGCGAGGCTCTGCTGGATGGATTTGCAGTGCAGTTGCCAGTGGATCTCTCCAACACTGACTTCACCTGGGTAACCATTGAGGACAATGGTGAAATCGACAATGTGAAGGTACTTGGAGAAGAGGTTGACCGGGTCGGTGAGGACTATTGGCATACCTTCGTGCCGAAGGACAACGAGTACGATGCCGAGATCCTGACTGATCAAACCGTGTTTACCATCGACAAGGTAATTGCAGAAGGTGAGAACCAGAACTACCAGGTGCCGAAGGCTGACGATGATATCGATGCCGATGAGTTCTGGTGGATCCGTGATGAGAGCATTCATGGCCAGAAGTTTGAGCGTCATTGGGACAAGATCGTAGCGGCCGGCCGTGCCTTTGGTGCTCTGCATCGCGACGGTTTCGTCGTCACCTGGGGCAGTAGCGGCCGTGGCGGAGACAGTTCTGCCCATGCCGATCTGCTTGCGGACGGTGTGAAGGACTTGTTTGCCCTGACCGAAGGGATGGTGGCTCTGCGAAATGATGGCCAGGTGGTCGTCTGGGGCGATGCCAGTAAGGGGGTCGACGCCTCTGCTGTGGCGGATGAGCTCTACGACATCACCAAGATCGTGGTCGGTACCGATGCTGTGGCCGCCATCCGCGCCGATGGTCGGGCCTTTGCCTTTGGTAACGTTGAGAAGGGCGGTGACAGCACTGCGGTCCAGGAACAACTGGTTGACGTGGTTGATGTGTTTGCCGGGGACAACGCCTTTGCGGCGCTGCGCAGCGACGGAACCGTCGTGACCTGGGGTGATCCGGACAAGGGCGGCGACAGCTCTGTGGTGCAGGACCAGCTCGTGGATGTTATCCAGATCTTCGGTAACAGCACCACCTTCACTGCCCGAACCCGTGATGGCCGGTTCGTGGCTTGGGGCGCGTACCCGGATCTCACTTCGATTGAGCACCAGATGCCGGAGTTGATCCGTATCAATCATAACCAAGATGCCTTTGTGGGTACCCTGCGTGATCACTCCTTGATTGCCTGGGGCCGCCCGGATGTGGGTGGTGACATCAGCGAGTTTGATCATGAGCTGTATGACATCGTTCAGACCGCGGCCTCCCGTTGGGCCTTCGCTGCACTGCGTAGGGACGGCGCGGTATTCACCTGGGGCAGTGGCTCCTACGGCGGTGACACCAGCCTGGTGGACCACCAGTTGTTTGACGTGAAGAAGTTGGTTGGCGTCCCGTACGCGATCACCGCAATCCGTGATGATGGCACCCTGATCCCCTGGGGCGGGGTGAACCGCTGCGGCGACCTGCCAGACGGCGTGGAGTCCATCCCGGATGTGGTGGACGTGGGGTCGTCACTGTTTGCCTGTGTCGCGATCCACTCCGACGGAACCACGACCTCCTGGGGCGACCGGGTCTACGGTGCCAACCAGGACAATGTCGAGCACATGCTCGAGCAGGTTGTGAAGGTGTATGGTACCCAGCAGGCCGTAGTAGCCTTGCGGGCCGACGGCCAGATGGTCTCTTGGGGCCGTGGCGGTAATGGTGGTAACTCCGACTCCGTGGCTCACATTATCCGCCCTCAGCTGTGGGCTGAAGAGCAGGCAGCGGCGGAGTCCGAATCCCCGTAAGGGCTTTGGAGAAAAGGCGCCCAGTGGCTATTCGTTGCTAGGCGCTTTTTTTTTCAGATAGTGGTGAGGCGCCAGTGGCGCAGACACAGAAAGCCCAGCCCTGTGCAATAGGTGGTCGCAAGCACAGCGGCTGCGACAACATGGCCGCCAGCCACCAGTAGGCCGGTAAATGACGCCGCAATGCCGAGTCCATGCCAGGAAAAGAATCGATGCATCAACTGCTCTGTACGAGCCAGCTGAACCAGGCGTAGCGCTACAATGTGGTTCGGGGTGTGCAATGGCATGGGCATTTAAACCTTCGTGAACCAGGCCTGTCAGCATCCGGCCAGGTGCTGGCCAATGGGTGGATTTACCTGCGGGCCAGCGCTACCTGTTTGCGGTGGTCAGAGAGCCAGCCTTCCAGTGACATGGTGACGGCGCAGGCGTTGGACCCGCCGATGACGACCGAAGGATCGGTCTGTGGCAGTAAGTAGTACCAAGACTTAGCCTTGAACAAATCGTCATGCTCAATAACGAAGTCGCGCATTTGCTGGTTTACTTCTTCGGCCCTTACGATGCCAAACGCCCCCACGCGGTTGCCCATTTGGTCCCGGATCTTGGACTTCAGCCGTTCGAGCTCTTCGGCTTTGAGCCTGGACAGGAAGTAGCTTAGCTGGGGTTTCGAGCGAATGCGGCCGCTTTCGATGCTGTTCTGAATTGCCCGGCGCAGGCGCACTGGCAGGCTGGTTTCCTTTCCCTGGGTCATCGAATAAATATCCTTAATTACTGCAGATAACCCGTTCACTTTACGACAGTTCTTCGCCTGTAGCCATCCGTCGCTGGATGCAAATCCCGAAGGTGTGAGTCATGCCTCGGATTTGGTATTAAAAACGGATGTTAAGCATGGGCATTGCCGGCTTCCTGTTTTAGCCAGTCCATGGTGTCGCCGATGAGTGTGGCATTCCCCCTTTCTAGGCGCTTGCACAAAGAGGTCCGGCTGCACGGCAGCAAGTAACGGTCACGAACCCATTGTGCCTGTTGTTGTTGGGTAGTCTTACCGCTGTAGCGCTGGGCTAACAGGGCCTGTGCTTGCTTGGGTTGTAAGCGGCTAAGTTCGAGGTTCAGTAATCGGCAGAGTAGGGGGGTTGAGCTTGGGAGGCCTAGCGCATCTCGGTCTAGTTGCAAGGCTGGCCTCAGGGCGTTGAGATTCAGCGCCGTGGGGTCCAGGCGTGCGAGCCCGATGCCGATATGGGCATCTACCCTGGGCTCCTGGGGCTGCCTGCGCAACGAAAGCAAGTTCAGCTTGAGCAGAAAGGCCACATCCAGCGTGGTGGTCGCCGTTGGCATCAGCAGTTGGAGCCGATCAGCGGTGTGATGCAGGCATTGGCCACCCAACTCGCTCAGGCAGTGGTCCAGTACCCCAGCGGTGGCCCGGTGCACCAGGCGATCCGTACTGTGGCCAGTCATACCCAATAGCGCTGCCGTCAGGACGATTGGCCGGCCAGGGCCGGACATAGAGGCCCTCACCCGATCGCCTCAGGTTCGTCATGGTATGGCTGCTTGCACAGTTCAATCACCGGCTGCTTGCCCTCAAAGTGGAACGATGCTGCCGGATCCCAGCTGTACTCCGCGGTCGTCCTTTGCTCGAAAGCATCGTCGTCGGCCTCAGGTGGGTAGCCAAGGGCGTTGCTGGCGACCAGGGTGTCACCCATCCGGTATTGTTTGACGATGTGGGTGTGGCCATGAAGCACCAATTCGGGTTGGTTTACGGCCATCCACTGGTTGAGATCGGAATAGAACCCTTTGGCACGGATCATCTCATTGCGGCTGTAGTTGGCAGGTTGCAGCGGCAACCCCTTGACGGAAGGCGCGTGGTGGATGAGGGCAACCACTGGGTATTCCGGGTGCCTGGCGCGCAGCTCGGAGATGGCCTGCGACATAGCGTCTAGGCACATGAGATGCTCGGCGTACGAGTCTTTGTAGTTAAAATGTCGGCCAGTTTCAGGGTTGGCAATGATCCACTTGTGATCGACGGAGTGTCGGTCGATGCGCTTACCGTCAATGGGGTTTTTGCCAGCGGAGTACCAGCAGGTAGTGCCGACGAAGTGGATACCGGCAATGGTCTTGCCGACCTGGGTGCGTAAATCCAGTAAGTGCACGTTATGGAGTTGATGGCGGTGGAGGAATGCCTGCCAATTTACTGCGGCTTCCGCCAGAACTTGCTCGAAATACTCATGGTTACCGAGGATCATCAGCGTCGGTTTACCGGTGTCATTGATCTCTTGCAGCAGCGGTAGCGCATCTTGCGGATAGCCGTTGGTGATGATGTCACCCGGGAGTACAAAGCCATCGAAGAGGCTAAGATCAACGCCCAGTGAGGTTAGGGTGGTGGGCTTGCCGGTCTTGGCGGTGTGGATGTCAACGTGGAGATCGTTGGCAAAGAAGAAGCGAGGGTTAGGTTCAGGCATCATATCAACGTGTTGCTGGACAGCTTGTGCCTAATGTACCGGAACTGGTTAAAAAGCAAAAATTAAGGGTGCCAGTGGGCACCCTTAATTGGTGGCTGGCTACTCTGGCGTGTAGCGGGTTACGGTCACGCTGCCAATCACGGTAAACCCTCGGCTTGGATCGTTGGCGTCGACGAAGCGGAACGTTGGGGTGATCTCCCCTTCAACACTGTCGTCCACATCGATACGAAGGCGGAACAGCGCGTTGTTACCGCCAAGCACTTGCCGGCCTTCAGAGATGAGGGTGTAGTGCTGAGGCACATTGTCCAGACCGCCAGTTGGGAAGGTCAGTGAGGCGGCCAGCCCGCTGGAGTCATCAGCGCCCAGGTCCTGGAAGATGAAGCCCTGATCGGTCAGGTTAACCAGCGCGTACATGCCAAGGTCTACGTGGCCGGCTTCGCCATAGGGTAGGGCCAGGCTGACACTGACGAAGTCATGGTGCGGGAACGGATAGGTGGTGCAATCCGGGGTAAAGATGCTGGCCTCAGCTGCACACCGCAACACGATAATGTCGTCCATCTGGCGCTGGAACCAGGTGAAGTCCTTCGAGCCGTCACCGTTAATGGCGTAGGACCACATCATCGTGATGTCGTCGAAATCCGGCGAATACGACAGCATGTGTGGGAGCGCCATCATAAATCTCTGATCGTCAGGGTCGGCACCTGAGCTGGCGACGATAATCCCCCCTTTGCCGGTGCCGCCAGCACCGGCGTTGGCGTAGGCATCGACACTGATCAGATCGTCGGTTCCAATATCGGGCACCTCGGCCGGGTCGGTCAGAGCAAAGTTGCGGATGAACGTGTCTGGGTAGCGAATGAACTTGGTGTGGTTGGTTTCCTCTTCAGTCCAGTTCTCAACGGTAAAGCCGGACGCGTAACCGTGGTTCCTGTAGAGGTTAAAACGGAACGTGGCGTCGCCAGCGGTGTACTCAAGCAACTCGTCAGGGGATGCTGTGACAAAGGCCAATCCTGAGCGGCGGTATTCCGGCTCAATGACCAGTGCATTGTGGTTGCTTGCCAATAAGTTGCCCTGTTCATCGTGGTAGGTGTATTGGATCCCGTTTGGATCCAGGGCGGATTGCTGCAGGCCTGTCAACCAGAAGCTACCGCGGGGGCCGGGTTCAACCTGAACCTTCTGGCCATCGACAGCAATAGCGACTCCTTCGGGGTTGAAGCGGTAGGTCCCGTCCTCAAAGCTCACCAGGATTTCAACCAGCTTCTTCTCACCCACTGACAGGGACACCGGGTGTCCATCGGGCTTGCCGAAGATGGTCATTTGGGCCATCTGAGGCGGTGCCTCCACCGTCAGTGTGGTGGTAAAGGTGTGATCGCCAAACTCAGCGGTGAGGGTAATCGTCCCTTCTTGGTGGCCGCGGATATAGGGCACCGTGGTGGTGTCGATGCTGGCGATGCTGACGTCGGAGCTGGACCAGGTTATGTTACCGGTTGGGATGTATTCCGAACCATCGCTAAGCAGGGTATGGAGTTTAATGATGGTGGGATCGCCAACCCATAGGTGACCTGGGTTGCTCGACTGAACCTCGATCCAGCCGGAGCTGACCTCAGCATTGAGGACATTCACCATCAAGCTATGTTCGAGGCCGCGGTAGTAAGCAGTGATCTCGGCTTGTCCTGTAGCAATCGCATGCAAACGAACCTGGCCATCACTCAGACTGATCTTGGCGATACTGGGGTCGCTGACCACCCATTGCGAGGCCAGTTGTTGCCAGGACTCACTGCCATCCTCAAACACGACGTGGAGACGCAGTTCTGGTGTGTCTCCGGGGCTCATTAGGGTACCCGCCTCTGTAGCGATTTCGATGCTGATTGGGGCGGCCAGGCGCACATGGGCGCTGGCAGAGCTGGCAATGGTCGGGTCGTCCAGGTGTGTAGCGGTGAGATGGGCGTTGCCTGGCTTATGGGCAAAGAAGCGAGCTGGTTGCACCTCAGAGATGATCTCCGGTGCGTCGACAGACCATTCAAATGCTGATGGGTCGGCGTCGATCACGGTGCCGTCAGAAAGTCGGAACTGAGCGCTAACGTCGGTATAAGCGCGAGCGTGACTTTCAATAGAAGCTGGGCTGATCACCATTGCGCTGATGGTAGTGCCTGTGGTGGTCCAGTTGATCAGGTTCGAGCTGACTGCGCCGAATTCAACCCAGACGTCAGCTGTTCCTGGGGCCTGGGTGATGTAGGCGCCGGTATCCGCGTCAATGACACCAGGGTCGGAGCTGTAGAGGGAAACACTGCGGCTGATGTCTTGGACCTTGCCGGAGGAGAATGTGGCAACGGCTTTGGGGTAGGCTTTAAGGCCGGCAGGCAACGCGGTCAGGCTTGAGCCTGAGGGGGTTGGGCTGACAGAAAGGTCGAGCGCCAGCAGGGTATCATCGCTGACGGTCATGTCGATATCCGCCAGCAGGCCTTGGGATTCCGCGGTGATTTTGGCCACCCCGGGGGCAATCGCGGTAACCACTCCGTCGGCGTCGACGCTGGCTACAGCGGGATCGGTTGACTGCCAGTTGCTGATGGCGACAGGCTGGAGTGTGTTGTTGTCGGCAGAGCCAAACGCTTCGACCCGGGTTGATGTGCCGGTAAAGAGGTTTTCAGTGGGGGCGGTAACGCCCAGGGACACCACGGCCATTGGGTTCACTATTACAGTGTGTACCGCCTCTATGCCGTTGCTGGTCGTTGCTGTGATGTCGGCCGTGCCGGCTTTCATGCCAAGTACCAGACCACCAGGAGTGACATCGGCAACCGCCGGGTCGCTGCTGGTCAGGGCAGTGGCATTCATGTCTTGGTAAGTGCCATCGTTGTACTCAATCTGCGCCACGATAGGCGCAAAGGTATCCTCTACCAGCTGGTCTGGTGCACTTACGAACTGGATTGCTACGGCTTGCAGTGTAGCGGTGATCTCGACAGCAACACTGGCTGTCAGTTCTGCGGCGTTGACGGTGAGGTTGGCGGTACCAGGCGACACGGGTTGAAGGGTCACGCTCCCGGGGGTTGGGTGGACAGTGAAGATGGCAGGGTCGCTTGAAAGCCATTGGCCGGCGTCCGTTAATGCGGTCTGCTCCTGGTTGCTCCAGCTAAGCAGGGCCTCGACGGTGGTGCTGCTGTTATCAGCAATAATTATCTGCTCTACTGCAGCACCTTGCTGGCCAATAGCGAGAAATTGGGCCACCGGTACTTCAAACGCCACGGTGGTGGAAGCCTCTGCATCCAGGTACTGGTAGTAGACCGTGACGTGACCGGCTTGTTCAGATGCAAGGGTGGCTTCATTGCCGTTTGCGCTGAGGGAAGCGGTGCTGTCGTTTTGCAGCCGCCAACTGCCCTGGCCAATGATGTCGACCGGCTGACCATCGGAAGTGGCGCTTGCTGACAAAGCTATCGGCAAGCCGGCCCACTGGGTTTCAGTGTCGGCTTCGATGGTAATGGCGATCTCCGTCGGCGGTGGCGGAATTACGATGGGTTCTGACGGCGCGGAACCGCCGCAACCGAGCAATAAGCAGGAAAGCAGCCCTGCCAGTAGCCAATGTCGAGTCATATGTTCACCAGCAACAATAGTTTACTTCTGGCTACCAATATATCGCGGCGGGGTATTAGGGGTCAGAAAACAACCGTAGAAACCGAACGAAAATGCCGAATAGAACGTCGACCGCGATTCAACATGGTCAATTGCCTGGCGGAGGTGTGACCGTGAGCGTTTTACTGGGGGTGTGGCGGAGTAAATAAAAAAACCCCGGGCATTGGCCCAGGGTTTTTGATAAGGCAATCTTTAGGCGTTGTCGCCTTGGATCAGGAATGAATCCAGGTTCTCGCCGGCGTCCAGGCGTTCCTTGATGGCTTTGGGGGTACGGCCTTGGCCGGTCCAGGTGATGCGCTCACCGCCTACCATGATCTCGTATTTCGGCGGACGCGGAGCACGTTTCTTGCGCGGCTTGATGCCAACATCGGCGGCATTAAGGTCGTCGAAAGAAATTCCGGCCTGGGCCATCTGCTCTTGGATTTCCAGAATCTTGGCCATGCGCTCAGCATTCGCTTCTTGTTCCGCAGCGAACTCTTCTTCGCGCTCGGTTTTGATGCCTTGCAGCTTGGTGATCACTTCATCCAGTTCTTCCAAAGAAAGCTCTTTCACTTGGGCTTTCAGGCGGCGAGCGTGAGTTAAGATTTCCAGAAATTCGGTCATGGCCGTCTCCTAATTGTTAATTGCCGACCGCTTGTCAGCATGAATTCAGATAACAAAGCCGATACTAAACAATAAGATTGGGGGTGTAAACAGGCAAAGTGAGCAAATTGGGCTTATTCAGTGTTGCGGTATGGGAAGTGGGGATGCATTAAAATCGTAAGGTAGAGCTTAGCCTATTTACAAGTTACGGCCAGTTGTTACTATCCAAGCGTTGAGAGCTGTTCCCTGATTTCGTAGTTAAGGAAGAGAGTAGTATGTGGTTCAAAAATCTAAGCTGCTTCGTGCTGACAAAAGGGTTGGCAATCGACCAAGAAACACTCGAGAAGCAGTGCGGTGCCATGCGCACCGGTGAGTTAACCCGTGAGCAGGTAAGCAAGTGGGGGTTTATCAGTCCCTGGGGCGAAGACTCTGAACAGTTGGTTCATGCCGCCGACGGTGCATACCGGCTGGCTGTTGAGTACCAGGAAAAGATAGTGCCAGCGGCTATCGTCAATAAGCAGGTTAAAGAGCGCGTTCGTGAGCTTGAGAAGCGAGAGGGCCGGCCAGCTCGTAAGGCGGAGCGAGACGACTTCAAAGAGCAGGTGATCAAAACCATGCTGCCTGTGGCTTTTGTTCGTTCGAAGATAGTCCAAATGGTGATCCTGCCAGAGGCCAAGTTTGTGTTGATTGATTCAGCGGCGTCAGCGCAGGCCGAATCCGTTCTCAGTTTGTTGCGCCAGGCCATTGGCAGTCTGCCTGTTGTGCCACTGATGACCTCTGTATTGCCCGAAGAGCAGTTTAAAGAGTGGGTAGAGGATACTGAAGTGGAGCAGGGTAACTTGCAGCTGGTCGAGGACGTCCTGTTCAAGGCCGCCGAAGGAGGGGCTAGTGCCAAGTTCAAGGATGTACCATTTGACTCGGACACCGTTCAGAGTGCGATGGCCGGCAATATGGTCAAGCAGATTGGTCTGCAGTACGGGGAAGATTGCTCGTTCGTGCTCGATGGCGCACTGGTGTTCCGTCGTCTCAAGTTTGACGAATCACTGACAGCACAGAGTGACGACATCGACAAAGATGACGTGCTGGCTAAGACGGACGCAGACTTTGTGCTGTTCGTCGGAAGTGTGACCCAGATGCTCAATGAGGTTACCGAGGCACTCGGTGGGATTGACGCAGAGATCTAGGTTATGACGACAGGTTCACCTGTCGTTAAGCCAAAAAGTTATTCCATCATGCAGAGAGGTCCCTTGGAAAAAAGCGGGGCACCACCCAGTAGTAACAAACCATCATCAGAGGAGACCAGACTCTGTGGCCAAAAAGCTGACCCAGGACGTCATTGCAGAGTTCTATGCCCAGTTAATGCACCAAGGCCAGTGGATATACCAGAACTGCCTTGAGACCGGGTGTCCGGTCCTATACGTGGGGTCAGGTGCCGCACTTGAACGGTTCGAGTTGTTCACTCCCATACTGGCCAATCTGTGTCTGGAACATTTGGAGCAGCGCTGCAAGATAGACACCGCGGATCTTAGGGCCAGGCTCACGGCGTCCAGGGAATGGCCGCGGCGCAAGGCCATAGTCGCCGTCCTGGCTGAGGCCATGCAGCGGTTGCCGGCTGACCTGGCACGACGTATTCGCCAAGGTGATTGAACAACCTATTTGACATAATTATTGTTGTCCTGGGGCAGGCATCGTCAGTCGGTGTTTGCCTTTTTATTGTGCGTGGAGTTCTACCGTTGTGCTGGTACCATTAAGCCGTTATCACGACTTGGGGTAGACATGGAACGCACGCTCTTGAATGTGCAGCATTGGCTAAAGGAATCCGGGATCACTGATCAGCTTGTTTGGCACCCAGACCATGGAGAGGCCCTGGCAAAGGCATTGGGTAAACAGATAAGCAGCGCGAGAATATGGGACTCCGGAGTTAATGTGGTTTTCGGCTCTGCGGGCCAGCGCTACACGCAGAATTTTTACTGCAGCTTTGCTATGCAGTTGGTTCAGGAATTACCTGAGCTTAGCTACGGCCAGTGGCGGGATAGCATGTCGCTGGTGTGCTTGAATCAACCGGGGATGACCGAACGGATTTGGGATCACCTGGAGGAGTTCTGCGCCAATCGTCCCGAGCAGTCTGCTGGCCGCTTCAAGAATAAGGCACGTGACCGAGCACAATCCACAGTTTCCATTGGGGCCCTCTGGCAGCACTTCGCCAGCGCCGACGCCGGCGTGGATCCGTCCGATTTGCTACCGCCAAATGCTCTGAACCGGCTCCACAACCTGCGCGCCGTCGGCTGTGGAGTGCTGCTATTGCTGTGTTTGCTCCTGGGTTCGGTTGTTGGCGCGATGAGTTGGCTGTTCTGGGGTGTCATGGCGCCCGCGGCATTGGCACTCTACCTAACTACCGCTCGGATCCAGTGGATCACTGCAGAGGAGGCGTTGGCGCAGTTTAGTCCAGAATTGAGGCATTCTGCGGACTTATCGGATCTGCTGCACTGCCTGGCGCAGTACCAGGGCGGGATCAGTCCAGCGCAGCTTCGTGCGGTAAACACCATGCCGGTGCATAGGCTGAGGCCATTGGCCACATTTGTTAGGCGCCAAGTGACGGTTCAATCCAGCTAACGGTTTGACCGGTTGGGCCCAGTGGTGGTCGTGGTTGACCGTTAAACTTCACAGTTAAGTTGCGTTATTAATGTGAGTTCCTCCCTCGAGGTAAAATAGAGGTTGGAGGATTCACAATGTCAGTACGAAAAGAGATCTTCGGTCACCTAAATGAGGCCGACCAGCCCGGTTTACTTGAGGTTTTGCAGGCCACCGGGTGTAATACCGTGACGCACTTTGAAAGAGAGCGAATTTTTGAGGCAATTTACGAGGCCGCGCGGTTAAATTCCCGCACGACAGTTAGCCGCATGCGCTGCTCGGACTTTCTGCGTATGGCGCTTCCCGGTGGGATCCCGCAAAAGCTGGACCAGACCCGGGCCCTGGTAGAGGAGGGCACGCCATTCTCGTCCCTGCCGACATTGGACTTTAGTCACGACGGTCAGGGTAAGGCGACGGTGACCAGCCACGAGGGCCGCCACCGTGCCAAAGCGCTGATCGAGCGTTATGGGGATGATGCCGAGATGCTGGTCAATGTCACCAGCGTCAGTGGTGGTAACGGCGGAGCCATCCGCTTTGACCGGCAGTACGATGGCAGCTTTGATGATCTCGCGACTCGGGGTCAGGTCTTGCCGACGTTGCTGATCTCCCAAGATGGCAGCGAACGGATGCGGATGCCTGACAGCTATCTGTATCCGTTTTTGAGCAAAGCATTGCAGCAGGAGCAGGAAGGCCGCGGGCCGACTCTGCACTGAAACCGACAAAAGTATTATTTGAAGCCAGCGGGGCATCAGGAAATATGACTCAGATCCGTACTAAGAAGCGTGATGGCCGGCTTGAACCCATTGCGATTGAGAAGATCCATCGCGTGGTTCAGTGGGCCGCTGAAGGGCTCGATGATGTCAGCGCCAGCCAGGTCGAACTGTCTGCCAAAATCCAGTTCTACGATGGGATCCCCACCGAAGACATCCACAGGATCCTGACCAAGGCCGCGGCCGATCTGATCTCCGAAGACGCACCGGGTTACCAGCAATTGGCCGCACGCCTGGCCGTGTTCCAGCTGAGAAAAGCCGCCTACGCTCAGTTCACCCCGCCCACACTGTACGATCACCTGAAACGGATGGTGCGACTGGGCAGATATGACGCCAGCCTGCTGGAGCAATACAGTAGGGAAGCGTGGGATCACCTGGAGACAGTTGTTGAGCATCACCGTGATCTGGAGCTGGCCTACGCCGGCGTGACCCAGTTCGAGGGTAAGTACCTGGTGCAGGACCGTTCCACTGGCCAGGTGTTTGAAACCCCTCAGATGGCCATGATGATGATCTGCGCCACCCTGTTCATCGAAGAGAAGGACCCGGTTGCCCGGCTGCAGTGGGTGGAGCAGTTCTACCAGGCGCTGTCGCAAGGTAAGATCTCCTTGCCCACCCCCATCATGGGTGGCATGCGCACCCCGACCCGGCAGTTCTCCTCCTGCGTATTGATCGAGTCCGGTGACAGTCTGGCCAGCATCAATGCCACCTCCGCGGCCATTGTTGATTACGTCAGTCAGCGCGCCGGCATCGGCATTAATGGCGGTCGGATCCGCGGCGCAGGCAGCCCGATCCGGGGCGGTGAGGCGGTGCACACCGGTTGCATCCCGTTCTATAAGCATTTCCAGACCGCGGTGAAGTCCTGTTCCCAGGGCGGGATCCGCGGTGGCGCGGCCACCCTGTACTATCCGCTGTGGCACATCGAGGCCCAGGATCTGCTGGTGTTGAAGAACAACAAGGGGGTGGAGGCCAACCGGATCCGCCACCTGGATTACGGGGTCCAGCTCAACCGGTTGATGTATGAGCGGCTGCAGCAGGGCGGCAACATCACCCTGTTCTCCCCTGGCGATGTGCCGGATCTGTACGACGCCTTCTTTGCGGATCAGGCGCTGTTCCGGGTGTTATACGAGCGGTACGAGCAGCAAGAGGATCTGCGTAAGATCGTGCTCAAGGCTGAAGATCTCTTCATGGTGCTGGTGCAGGAGCGGGCAAACACCGGGCGTATCTTCATTCAAAATGTCGACAACTGTAATGACTTTGGCCCGTTCCGTGCCGAATTGGCGCCGATCAAACAATCCAACCTGTGTGCTGAGATCGCCCTGCCGACCAAACCCCTGCAGTACCCGGGGGATCCGGAAGGAGAGATCGCCCTCTGTACTCTGCTGGCCTTTAACCTGGGCGCCCTTGAGAGCCTGGATGAATTAGAGCACCTGGCGCGATTGGCCGTGCGGGGGCTCGACAACTTGCTCGACTACCAGAACTACCCGTTGGAGGCGGCCGAACGTAGCACGATGAACCGGCGACCGCTGGGCGTGGGCGTCATCAACTACGCCTACTACCTGGCCAAGAACGGCATGAAGTATTCCGATGGGTCCGCCAACGATCTGACCCACCGCACCTTCGAAGCAATTCAGTTCTACCTGATGCAGGCCTCCATGGAGCTCGCCAAAGAGCGTGGCCCTTGTCCGCTGTTCGGGGAGACGAAGATGTCGCAGGGGATCCTGCCCATCGACACCTACAAAAAACAGGTGGATCGCCACCATAACCAGCCGTTGCTGCTCGACTGGGAAGGGCTGAGGGCCAACATCCTGGCACATGGTGTGCGTAACTCCACCGTCAGTGCCCTGATGCCGTCGGAGACCTCATCTCAGGTGGCCAACGCAACCAATGGCATTGAACCGCCACGAGGTTTGGTTTCGGTTAAATCCAGCAAGGATGGGATCTACCGCCAGGTGGTGCCCGAGATTAACCGGTTGCGTGATCAGTATGAGCTGCTGTGGGACATGCCGGACAACGATGGCTATCTCGTGCTCTGTGCGTTGATGCAGAAGTTCGTTGATCAAGCTATCTCTGCCAACACCAACTACGACCCGGGCAAGTTCCCCGACGGTCGGATCCCGGTCAAGCGACTGCTCCGTGATCTCGCGTACTTCTACTCGCTGGGCGGCAAAACCCTCTACTACCAGAACACTCGCGACGGTCAGAAAGAGCACAGCGGTGCCGTCGAGTCCGCTCCGGTTGAGGCCATGGTCATCGAGGATGACGGCGACTGTGACGGCGGCGGGTGCAAGATCTAGCTTCTGTCGGGAGCTGAACCACTTCACCGGCAGTGCGGTACTGCCGGTGCCAATTCAACATAGAGCCGAGGGAATCATGGCCTATAGCGTGTTCGATGAAACCAGCAACAGCCCATTGGAGCAGCCGATGTTCCTGGGCCAACCGGTCAGCGTTGCCCGATACGACCAGCAGCGCTACAAGTTCTTTGAAGATCTGATTGAGAAGCAGATGTCCTTCTTCTGGCGCCCGGAAGAGGTCGACGTCAGCAAGGATCGGATGGACTTCATGATGCTGCCGCCAGAGCAGCGCCATATCTTCACCAAGAACCTGCAGTATCAGATCCTGCTCGATAGCGTCCAAGGGCGTTCGCCCAACGTCGCGTTGCTGCCGCTGGTGTCCTTACCTGAGCTGGAGACCTGGATTGAGACCTGGGCCTACTTCGAGACCATTCACAGCCGCTCCTACACTCACATCATCCGGAACATCGTCAATGATCCGGGTGAGATCTTTGATGACGTACTCAATGACCCCAAGATCCTGGCCAGGGCCAAGTCAGTCACCAAGCATTACGACAAGTTGTACGCGATGGGGTCACTGTACAACACCCTCGGCGAGGGGACCTACGACATCGACGGTGAACAGGTCGAGGTGAGCACCTTTGCGCTCAAGCAGCAACTGTACTTGGTGTTGGTGGCGGTGAACATTCTGGAAGGGATCCGCTTCTACGTTAGCTTCGCCTGCTCATTCGCCTTTGCTGAGCTCGAGTTGATGGAGGGCAACGCTAAGTTGATCCGCCTGATCGCTCGCGACGAACAGCTGCACCTGGTTGGCACCCAATACAAGCTCAACCTGATCCACCAGGGCAAGGAGGGCGAAGAGTTCGCCACCGCCGCAGAGTCCGTACGCGAAGAGGCGCATGAGATCTGCCGTAAGGCTGCGGAGGAGGAAAAGGACTGGGCCCGCTACCTGTTCAAAGACGGCTCCATGATCGGGGTGAACGAGGAGATCCTGTCCAGTTACATCGACTACATCATGGTAGAGCGAATGGAGGCGATTGGCTTTACTGCGCCAACCGGTGCCCCCAAAGCCAACCCCTTGCCCTGGATGCAGGCCTGGCTCGAATCCGACAAGGTCCAGGTTGCGCCGCAGGAGGTCGAGGTGTCCTCCTACCTTACCGGTCAGTTTGATTCCAAGGATGCGACGGCGGAGTTGGATGACATCGACTTGTGATCAATCCGGTCGCTAAAGCGGGCCCGGTAGGGCCCGCTTTTTTGTGGTGCACTAAGTGGTTGCCCAGTCTACGCTTTGCAGAAATGCCACCGGAGCATTCCGATGGAACTCTATTGCTCTCACTGCGACTACACAGATTTTCGAGAACTAGCAACGGATCACTGTCAGGGTGATGACCTCACCTTGTGTTGCCGCCGCTGCGGCATGCCGTACCTACCAGACCACTTTCAATTGGTCTCTTTGCGGGTGGATGATCGCCGGCCATTGGCAGAGGCGCAGCGGCTAATGTCCGAGTTAATGGAGCACCCAGTCTATAAAGAGCAGTCACTCCTCACCTTGTGGGATGGCCATCTGGTACGAGTACTGGGCGAGGTGCATCGGTTGTTGATGCTGGCCCAGGACAAAGCCGACAGAACTGACTAACTATTCAGTCAACTGCATTATATTCCAGGCAATCTGCTTACTGGCAATCACTATGAGTGCATGGTCAAGCAGATGGCAGGCAAGATCGGGGGGCACCCTGCCAACTGTGGCAAGATCAAGGGAAGTCCCAGTTGGAGATTCGCGTTTGTACTTTGGCGCCATTATGAGGAAAGGGGTGCTGTCACCGCGACATGGCGGCTCTGATGGTTTTAACCCCTGGTGGTTTGCCTTGTTGGCCATGGTCGCCTTGGCAATCCATGTACCGCTGTTCGCTGCAATGACTTTGTGGTTTGAGTCCGGCCACCCTGACAGCCATATCCAAACCTTCTCCGATGCCACCTGGGTCACCCTGATGGCCATCAGTACAATTGGTTACGGTGATCTGGTCCCGCTGACCCTGGGTGCACGGATCACCAACATCGTCGCGTTTGTCGCCTGTATTGGCTTTATGACGGTGCTGGGCCTGCCGTTCTATCTTCAGGCAGTATCCCTGATCAACAACGCTGTTCGCCGGCAGGACAGCCGCCGACATCATCTCGAGAACCGGCGCTACGCCCGCATGATCTCCCGCAGGATGGACCAGTACGACGATCACCTCGATCAGGTAATGAGCAAATTGGACCGGCTTGAGCAACTGATGGACAGGGAGGCCGTGAGGAACGAGCAAGAACAGAAAGACTCACCCCCAGCAAAATAATCTTTTGCTGAAACGTGGCTCGCAATAAAAATAATTAGAAGGGCGACATGAAACGAGCAAAATTTATCGGAACGGTTATTCAGCCGCTGGGGTTGAAAGGCCGCTTGCTATATCAAGCGGTGGACAACGAGCACTATATTCCCAGTGACGCTCGCGTACTCCGCGCAACCCCCAGCAGTGATAATGAAGTGCTGGGGGCAAGCGAATACGGCCGGGTGTATTCACGCCATCAGCCACAGGGCGCTGAGTTCGTCAGGCTAAGCCAAACCGGCGTTGAGCCGGTCGGTGTGGTAGTGGTAGATGACAGTGACCCGGTCCGTAGCAGAGAGGACCTGTTTGAACAGCATGGCGCCCCGAACCTGGTGTTCCTGGGTGTGACTGAGCCCACCTCCCACTACGACCGGCTGACCGTCTATGAGCCATGCGGTGGTGTCCCGGTTACCCCGGTAGGGGACAAGGTCGTACTGTTGTCTCCCTCCAGGCCGCCGGCCGGTACCGTGGTCATGGATGGATTGGGCGATGCCTACCTGGGTCACGGCAGTAACGGCGTCAACGTGTATAGCTTTGAGCAGATCCTGGCGGTGCTGATTGACGACATGGGGATGGGGGAAGAGGAGGCGATCGAGTATGCCTGCTTTAATATCACCGGCGCCTGGATAGGCGACAACACCCCGCTGATCATCACCGAAGAGCCGATCTACGATGAGTTGGAATAGGCATTTGAATTCGGTGAAGAGGCAAGGCATGCGTGCTTTGCCTCTTCTTTTGTTGCACAGAACTGGCCAACCAAACTTGTGCTTTTTATTTGCGTTAGGTCTGGCCGGCCATTTCCTTACTTCATACAACCTAAACTTCAGCGGTGGACAACTCTCTTAAAAAGATCCCTGTCTCACCCAACGAGCCTGACTATATCTCAATGACAGACAAGATCCGACACTAAAAAGAGAAAAACTCCCTCTTTTTAATAAACATTTGTTAACCACTTGTAGAAAGTCACCGGTAAGAGATTATTGCTAGCGTTAATTCCATTAACGGTGGCAAGTTAAATACCTCAACAAAGCCAATGGCCAAATGGATGTAATGGCTTTCATGGTCACATAGGGATTATCGGCAAAAAAGGAATAATCCACAGGAATTGGTGGCTACGGGCGGTCTCTGTCACTAGCGGGTTAGTCAGGGCAGGGCATTGTGCTGTGCATCAAGGGTGGTCATCGCGGGCTATCGAGCTCGAGCCTGGCTGGGTTCCTGGATGGGTATGAGGTTCAGCGGTAACACATTGTGGGGGTACAGGTGCATCTCGTAACAGGTCAGGCCAGCTGTTTTGTCGTTACCCTCGGACTGTGAGTGCAGCACTGGGATCACGTCATGCTGGTAAAGGATTTCCACCACCGGCGCCAGTTCACCTGCCACCAGCAGTGAAATCGGTCCGAGCAGGTGTCCGTCTGAGCCAATGAGATCATGCTGGAAGGGCACGGTAAACACGGTCGCGGCCTTGGGATCGTAAGGTCCGTCTTTCGTCGCATCGTGTGACACAGGCAGTTCCACCTGGAAGCCAGCGTTTTGCCAGGCCTGGCTACAGGCCAGGACCCGGTGCCACAGCGGCACTGAGCTGCCTGTGGGGTCATCTTGCAGCGACGGCATCAGCATGCGCCGCAGTTGCGCCATCACGGGTTGTTTCGCTAGGTTCTTGCTGGTGTAGCGGATCAGCACATCAATGTCGGCCGCCAGGGCCCGGTCAAACAGTTTCCGTTTTTGCGCTCGTTTGAACCACAGCAGCAGGAACTGGTTTTCAGCGTAGGTGGCCCGCTTGCTCTCACCATCAATGCGCGCCATTTCAAAGGCAATTAAGGCGGCGGTGGCCAGATCGTGTCGTAACGCCTGCAGGGGGCGTGGTTCAGTCATAACGGTCAACATTGGTTTCGGATTCAAAGGGGAAATTAGACATTAACCGCAGAGGATTCAACCTTATTACGGTCATTTTCAGACTTTGAACCAGATTGTTTGTCACCGCAAAAGTGGTCAGATCCGCCATAAAGGGTACTGTAGGGAACCAAAGGCCCTTCCACGGTGACACGTACCAAAATAAAACTATGTACAACAGTACGTTAGGAGGATGATGCACAACGAACCATCACCCGTAGCCAGTTGGTGAAAAGGTGGGCGCGTGGTAATCTTCTGGTCGTTATCTGGTCGCGGATAAAGCAGTACGCGCAGTGTTGAAATGGATTCACACATGCTCAGGCAAGCTCGAATGACACCGCTGTTGGTGTTGCGGGCAGGGTTAGCGGTACTTGACCGGTCAAGGAATGACCGGGGAGGGGAAAGGATGTCTCTGAGATCGATTTACTGGTTGGTGCCGCTGTCGCGGGCCAGGGAACACTGGGAGCAGTTTCTCCGCCGTGATTGGGAGATCCAGTACCTGGTGATCGGGTTATTCCCAACCATGTTGGCCGGATTGGCGTTACTGATTTATTTAAGCCCATCCACCACCCAGGTCGCGGTGTGGTTGTTGGCGGGAACGGCGCAATTGCTGGTGCTGCGTGGCTTTGTATTGCTGCGTCGCGACGGTTTTTTGCAAAGCGCTCTGGATGTCACCGGCCTGGAAGACGAAACGCCGTTGCCACAGCAATGGGAGGAATTGAGCTTTATGCTCAAGGACGACGATGCGGCCACATCCGGAGTTAATAAGACTCAAGGCCCTGTTAATAAGCTACAGATGACCGCTTTGGCGTCTATGAAATTAGACAAACACCGTGACGAACAAGCCGACAAACAAGCCGCATAATATCCACTAAGATTCAATTTATACCGCGTACAAACTCGACTTTGTTCGCGGTTTTTTATTTTCAAATATCGATTCAGCCTGCCTGTTCTTTATCCTGACATAGCCACAAGATCGCTTCATCGTAGCTGTCCAAGCCTTCCCTGGCCATGGTACTTTGCAGCACCGCCAAGGTCTGGGTCCGCAGCGTCATCGAGGTGATCTGTTTATCGATTCGGTGGCGATGACTGCTGTAGCGCTTGCGTAGGGTGCGGATCTGATCGGCATCGGCGAACGCCAGGCACCAGCAATTGACCTGGTGATCGGCTTCGGCAGCTGAGCAGTTTTCCAGCTGGGCCAGCAACCGTTCGCCGCCGGCCAGGATCTGGTCGGGTGTGAGTGTGCCAAGCCGGCTCAGGTAAGCGGTGGGTCGGGTCAGGACAAATCGCACGAACTCGGCATCGAGCAAACGGGCATTGCGGGCGGCCATGGGTCCCTCCTGGGAACATCAGATGACGGTACCGGTCAGAACGGTGACCGGCAGATACCCCCCCTTTATATCCCATGTGATACCAGCCAAACAACCTCTTTTCGTGCATCATGACCCGTCCTAACCACCTCACAAACGTGGTATCGCATGTGACACCTAGTGCAACAAGCCCAATTTTTTGCCTATCTACTGTCGTATTAGTCGCATAATACGACAGTAACTCAACCGCATAGCCCGAAACGCCCCCTGAAATAGGGTAGTGCGATGAGAAAACCCCGATTTAGCCGATATTTCCCCCTATCGGTACCGGCCCCAGCGCGGCAGTCGGCCCGGTGTTGATCGTACAGGCCCCTGGCGCCGGCCGGCAGCGATGGGATCGGTGGGCCCCGGGCCGAGGATCGCCCGGCCTTGTGAACCGTTCACAACATACACGCATCGGCTCGCGCCGACGGTTGAGCAGTCCGAGATCTTGCCCGGGCCCGGGCGGGGATCACCGGCCGCCACTGTGAACCGTTCACAAACGTTAAGGCCTGGCCGTGGCGTTGTGAACCGTTCACAACCAGCTGGCTGACCCATGTTTCTGTGAACCGTTCACACACGGGGGGGGTGATCATGGCCATGGGGTTGGTGGGCTGTTCTGCCAGCCGGGCCCGGATCCGGCAATGCCGGCTCCGAATTGTGAACCGTTCACAACGGTATATTCCGGGCCTTTGTTGGTCGGAGTGAGCGGGGGCGGGTGCACTCGGTGGCGGCTGGATCCCGGCGAACCACTCGCGTACCCTGTGGCCGTAATTACTAAGAGACCCTTGCGCATGAACCTATCCACCGGCACCGAGCAGTCCTGCCCCGACAACCCTACCGAGTGGCAAACCGGCACCCTGGCCCAGTGGTGTGAGTTGACCGGAAGGGATCCGCGGATCAGCACCGTGGTGTTTGACCAGGCATTGTCCCGCCAGTCCATGCGTTGCGGCCGGGCCAGTCGGGTGGAGAACGAGTTGCTCAGTTGGGAAGCCGCCCGGCCCTGGCGGGTGCGGTTACTGGATCTATGCGGTTGGCGCGACAGCCCGGAGGATCACGAGCACCTCTGGCACGCCCAGCTGATGTTCCAGGTGAACTGGGCATCCTGGGTCCATATCGTTGCCGATCACCAGGAAGGGGACCGGTTGTTCGACACCGGTTTTCTGCCGGCAGAGTTGGTCGACTGGTGCAAGAGCGCGCAGCCTGATCTGGAGATCTGGTATCAGATGATGATGGACGAACTGCGCGACGATAATTTAATCCCGCCGCCCAAAGTTTAATGAGTAAATAACAAAAACGCTCTGTTTGGGTGCCAGTAAAATAAATCAAAAATACGGTTGCAGGGGCAATTTCACCGGATTAGACTAATATTAGTCACTGTGGAGAACCCCCTTGAACGAATTACTTGCCCCTGCAGGTGGTTTGCCGTCCGTGCTGTCCGAGCCGGTTACTTTGGCGCAAACACTGGGCAGCGATGGCCAGCGTATCCGCGACCGCCTGAATCAACTACTGAATAACCCCAACGCCGATCCTAATGATATCGCGCAATTATCTCGGCAGCTGTATGAGCAGTTCATTGCCAATAATGAGCGCTACGCCGATAACACCTGGAAAACCTTGCGAAGCGCCTGGGGCACCTTTGAGTCTTGGTGTCAGCAGGACCGTATCTGTCCGTTACCCTGTCAAGCGGATCGCTTTATTCAATTCCTGACCGAGCGCTGCCAACAATATAAGAAAGGCGTGGTTGAAGTGTTTATCTGGGCGGTGCGCACCGTGCACCGCGCCGCCGGCTTGCCGGATCCCTCCGCCGACTTTGAGGCCCAGTCCGCCATGGCGGTGCTGCGCAAACAGCGTCGTCGTGACGGCGAGACCGTGCGCCAGGCCAGTCCGTTTCGCGATGCGCACCTGCAGGCGCTGTGTCAGTGCTGGGCTGAAGACCAGGGCCAGAACCTGCGCAACCGGGCGCTGCTTAGCCTGGCCTACGAAACCCTGCTGCGTGAGTCCGAGCTGGTGGGCGTGAAGGTGGAGGATCTGATCTACGAATTCGACCAGCCAGTGCACCTGTTCGTGGCGCGCACCAAGACCGGCACCCAGCGAACCATTCCGCTCAATGACCAGTTAGTGGGGCTGCTGGAGCAGTACATCGAGCAGTACCAGTTGGGGCAGGGCGACTGGCTGTTCCCGCGGATCCACGCCAGCGGCAGTTTGCCTGAGGCTTACCGGGACAAAGCACTGAGCACCAAGGCGGTTGAGCGGGTGTTCGCCCGGGCTCACCAGGTGGTGGCCAGCGCCGAACCGCGGTTGGTGCGGGGGATCCGCCGCTGGTCTGGGCACTCTGCCCGGGTCGGCGCCTGCCAGGATCTGTTGGCCAGCGGTGCGTCAGTGCTGGAGGTGCAGCAGGCAGGCGACTGGCAGTCGCCAGCGATGGTGTACCGCTACGGTCATAAGATCCTGAGCCGGGAGAACGCCATGGTGAAATTCCGCGCACGCTAATCATTCATTCCTTAATAAAAAGGGCGCCTGTCGGCACCCTTTGTTCTTTCGCAAATAATTACGGGTGAACCTCATCTTTGTCATTTTGTTCAGCAATAAATTCACTCTTCTTGTAAATCACCACGGTGCTGGCCATCAAATCGTGCCAGCCACGCTTTTGTTTATCAAAACCCACCCAGATATAACCGAGCATAAAGAACACGCCGGAAATAAAGTAGCCCAGGTAGCGAATTATCCATTGGTAGGTCGACGGGGCGCCACCGCCTTTGGCGTCAATGATTTTAATGCCAAGCATCAGTTTGCCGGGGGTCGCGCCACGGCTGGACCAGAATACAAAGGTGATCACAAAGGCCAGCATCCCCGCGAAGGTCTGAATAAGGGCGTAGCCCCCTTGGGTATAATCCAGGGCAGGAATTAAGAAGAACAGCAGGGTACAAATAAGCACAGAATCAATCAATGAGGCAAACACACGGACCCAGAAGCCGGCGTACTGGTATTGAGACATGAGGATGATTTCCTTCTTGTTATAGTCTGCCCATTTTACCATGTGGCCACCAGGGCAATGCGGGACATGATTGGGGGTGGGTGTCACTCGGGCTTTGGGGGTGGTGCAGAGCACCCCTCTGGTATGTAGGAAACAAGGCCAATTGAGCGGTGGTGGTTGACTCACCCTATTCGATGAAAAGGCCGATGGGTCAGGTTGGGGTTGGGTATCATGGGTCTAAAAAATGGAGAATGTCGTGGCCCTTCCCAGTCCAAGAACCCCTGATGAGCAGCCAGCAATACTCGAACACTTCACGACAGCGAAGGCTACGCCCTAGTGGAGCATGAGGCGAGACGTCCGAACGACCGCGGACGATCAGTGTTGGACGGAAGATCCCGAGTATATCTGGATCTCCGGCAAACGTTTTGATCGCTACTTCTGTCCGCTTGAGCTCGTTCAGGGCATCTCGATGTTTGCCCTCTATCCGCTCTTGGGCTTTGGGAAATTGCCTCTATGGGAGGTGATTTTAGGTACTGCGGTAGGCCTTGTCCTGCTGCGGCTTGGGGTGCTTTATCTGCAACGGGTCCTGATCCACTTTGGTCAAGGCACCTATCGGGTCTACAACCCGTTGCTGGGTTGGTTTGGCAAAGGCGAAACTCACTCATGCTTGCTCAGTGGGGTCGGTGCCATTGAGATCTCCCGCTGGGGCAAACTGAGGTGGGGTGAGAGTCAAGTTCATCTGTGCTACGACGTCTTCCTGGTACTGAAGAACGGCGACAGGGTTCACGTCTTTGTGGCTGGCACCCATGCCAAAGCAGATAAGCTGGCTCGGGAGCTCGCATCGAGGCTAAGCCTGCCGCTGCTCAGCTAAATCTGTCTGGTTACGGGTCAGAAATACCCTTCCGGAGCCCAAGGAATGGGGAGCTCACAGCACCCAGGGGTGTGCGGGGCCAGGGTGGATATCATAGTGAAAATGATTGGGGAAAGGCATGAAAATGGTAGCGCCAGGCAGTGGTGATGCGCCGACGTCACAGTCGAAGGTTGAAATCGATGACCCTGTTGCAAAATTAATGAGCAATGGGCCGGCAGGTAATAGTTTTACCCCTAATCGGTTACTTGGGTGGAAAAAGACACCAAACTCACTGTTCATCTCTAATAATTGCGTGGGCTACGTATTTAGGGTGGTGATGTTTGTTGCCGGCGCAGGGCTGTTTTACGCGGTGTTCATTGCTAGAGCGGAGCCGGTACCTCTCTTGTATTCCCTGATGGCATTGCTGATATCTGCAGCAATGATGCTAATCGCCCTGTTTGGCCATAAGCAGGTGTCTTTCCGCTTTGTAGAAGGCACCTACAGGGTATACGACCCCGTACTGGGCGTCTTCGGGAAGGGGGAGATCCGATCCGGCAGCCTGTCCGAGATCTACGCCATTCAGCTCTACCGCAGTCTGCGTACCAGTGATAGTGGTACCCGTACTTTTCGCTATTACTCCTATGAGGTAAACCTGGTTATGCCAACAGGGCAGCGTATCTGCGTGTTTTACTCAGGCTCGCAGGATCAAGTTGAAGAGCTGGCGAGCTTGTTGTCTAAGCAGCTAACGTTACCAGTCTGGAAGTCATATTGATTCACGATTGCAGTAGATGGTACCTGGGTGATCTACTCATTCAAAATCCGATGTTTTTGTTGTTCGTATTCTGTTGAGGTGATGGCCTCACTGTCTCGTAGTTGCTGCAGTTTCTCAAGCGCATTAGCTCTGTCCAGCGGATTGCTTGCTGGTTGATTGTGGGGCGGGTGATAAAAACTCTTGTATTGGGAGATAGCTTCCTTGTCGGTAATTAGAAAGACATAAACAAATATGGGTGGTAACAAACAGCAGAGCAGTGGCCAAGCAAACACATTTCTTTGCGAAGCTACTGCTACGCGATACACCAAATAAGCAATGGTCGCGGCATAAGCCCAGGAAACCAGCTGTATCCATGAAGATGGTTCCTGATCAACGCCCTCATAATAGATAGCCATGACGCCATGTATAATCAGGAAGAAAAACGGAGTCAATGTTAGATATAGGGCTAAAAACAAATTCTTTTCCCTATACCTGGCCACGAAGCCAGATCTTCTCATGACTTTGTAGCTGATAAATACAAGAATTGGTATAAGCAAATATAAAAAAAACGTCATCACGACCCCCCCCTATGATTACCAATGAAGTTGCTACCGAGCAGGGCTTTGGCAATGGAAGTTAAGCAGGATCATGCACAATTGCAGCCCTTGTGAGTGGATGGGAGCAATCACACTGCTACTTCGTCCGTCATGGCTAAGGGTAGAGGTTCAATAGCACCCTGTCGGTAGTTCGCTTGTCATAAGCCTATGATTGAACTATCTCTTGTGCTATCGCGATTGAGGCAGGGATGGGGAGTTTATGCGCACTGATGGGTGGTCTGACGGCTTCAAGTGGGTCATGGACGTGATCAAATCCATTTTGGTATTTGGTTTGGTGGCAATGATAGCGACGCATACGGTGGACAGGGATCAGACCCGTAGAGAGATGAGAAACTTGTTGGCCGAACGGGAGATCAGTTCCCTAGGACGCGCAGCTGAACGACTTTTCCTAGCGTCTGACAACTACTTCGCTGTGGCCTATGACTCCAGTGCGGGAAATCCGCAATCCAAGCGAGCCGATTGGAGTCCGAGTTGTGCAGACGGTCAAATTCTCGCGTCCAGCAAGGACCGTTACGAAAACGCATACTATGACGAATTCGACCGGGCTTTACAGGATATAGCCGGTAGATATCCTTCGCTGGAGCCTTTAGTAATGCACGTTGAGGAGACCAATAAAAATATGCATGAAAGTTGGAAGGACTCTGACAAATGGGATGAATTTAAGGGTTATCGAGATGAAACGCGCGCCGCTGTTGGCTTGCTGGTAGAGGCCTTAAGGGAGTCCGAAGATACCTGCTGGGACCGTTTTTTGGAAAACCCTGGAGCGACTGTCAGCGCGCGGGATTGTGCATCTGAAGTCACCAACTCATCATTATATCCAGCCATAGCTAGTAAATAAATTTGAACCACGGGAAAAACAGTATTTGATGTGCTAGCAAGCCATCTGTCTGTCCTGGCTTGCCTTATTATGACACCTGATTGCTCCCGGCAAGTCTGACCTTTTAACAAGTTCCTATCGCGCCTTTAAGTCACATCCGCGCACCACCTATCCTATTTACAGTCAGCACCAGACAGGACCACGTATAAGCCCCCAGTATTAGGCCTAACCATAGGACCCCGTTGACCGGTGCTAGGATGATTGCGCCAACGATCAGCCAGGGGATCCAATCGAGGTAACCGAACAAGCTTATCAGGTCCCGCTGCAACCGGAAGTTAATCGCTTGCGCCTCACTGGCAGTGGTTTTTTCGATCCCACAGAGGGCGTTGCTCACTGAGCTGGTGGCGCAGCGGGTGATCAAGAATCTGCTGGCCACTGTTATGCCCCCCACCAACACCAGTGCGAGTAGCCCCAAAGACAGGTTCCATGAGGAGTGTGATTCGTTCGGCGTGCCCTGGATGGGTAAAGGGTCGCTGCCCCAGTCCGCAATGGCAAAGCCGGCGTAGCAGAGGGCTATCACAAAGGCCGGCCGTACTATGGCGTGTTTCGACCAGTTCTCAGCCTTGGCAGCCTGGGAAAGCACATCAAGCAGGGTGTTCTGATTTAACAGCAGTGCTTTGAGCATGCCGGTGGTAACCAGGCACTGGATGGCGACCGCGAGCCACAGGGTGGGCTGCTGGGTGCCAAGGTGCATGACAATGACCCCCACCACCAGCGACAACACGAACAGTTGAGGGTACGAGCGAGTATGGTCTTTGAGTTGGGTATAGGTCATCGGTGTCGCATCATCTGAGCGTTGCCGGTTATGGCCGGCACAGGGATTGATCTTACAGCGTTGTCGTCGCTGGTCTAGCAGGGGCCTGTCTGGCAGGCGACCGCCAGCAGAATGATCCTGCGATCATCATGTTTGGAGGGCCGGTTTGGTAGCGGAGGCCGCGTGTTTCGTGGGCGGGTCCAATCGGTAGATCACCAAAACGGTCATCACCAGGAAGACCCAGTTGTAGGCGCCCAGGGCCAGGCCCCCCAATAGTGTTGCCGGTACCGGCGTGAACAGGAACACCACTACCAGAGCGGCCCATCCCCACTTGTCGGTGTGTCGAATGCTTCTGGTGACAATGTACAGCACGTGCTTGCGTAGGTGCTCAAAGGCTTCGTCATTCATGCCTTCCCGGCTGGCCACCGCGGTGGCGACGGAGTATGCGCAGGCGCGGCGAATGGCAAATCGAAGGCCCAGAGTCACTGCGCTTATTGAAAGGAGCACAAATGCCCAGTTGGGGAGGCTTAGCGTCATTGCGGCTTCCCCCATGCCGTCAGCATTGCCGGCATGATTAAAGCTGACATGGGCAATTGCAAAGCCCAGGTACACAGCAAAGCCTGCCGTTACGGCAATCATGACCCCGTGCTTGGACCAATTCTCCTTATCTAACCCTTGTTGGACTGCCATCAATGCGGTGCGCCGGCGGGCCAGAAGGGTTGAGAGCACCCCAACGGACAAGCCAAATTGCAGCAGTAGAGAAACCCACAGGGTAAAGGCAGAGAACAGGCAGACAGCTGTGACGCAACCGCTTGCCAGGCACAGGGCCACCAGCTGAGGGTGGGTGCGGGTGTATTCGTTTAACTCATCAGAGAATAAGTTCATACTTCAATTTAAAACAATGCCTTGCAACGATTGCACTCTATCATGGCAGAGGAGCAGATTCGACAGTGCTGTACTGTCATTGGCGGGTGTTTGCCGCGTGCTGGGTAGTGGGCGGGCGGGTCCTCTGGCTGTGAGTTCGTCCGGGGGTCCCGGATCCGCCCCGAGGCTTGCCGGACCGCGGTAAAATTGAGGTAAACCCCAAAAGAGCGTAATTAATGATGCGCCCACTTACCGTCAATACCCTGGTGGACATTGCCAAGCACTCAGACAAGGTGCTCAAGTTGGCGCTGTACCTGATCGAGTCAAGGTCTGAATTGCTGTGCTCCAAGTTGGCAGCGGTGGATGCCGAGACGGATCCGGTTGAGGCGCTTGAGGCCTTTCATGCCGATCTGGCCAAAACGGTTTTGTATGCCGAGAAGGCTTACCAGTTGCTGTCCACCATTAATCCCAATCATGACGTTCTGCATATGAAGGGGCCTGAGAAGAACCTGGTCAATCTGTTCGGGGATCGCTACGACATAGGTCACCGTGAAATTGACTTCGGTACCTTCAAGCTTGGCCTCTATTGGGACTTTGACCGGGAGATCATCAAAGAGCAGATCCTGCACAACGTGCTCGGTCTTTCGGGCGCAGACTATGAGCGGCTCTACAAGAACCGCAACAAGATTTGGCAGCTGAACGACAAAGAGCTCTTTACTACTGACGACAAGGTGCGTTTTCTCAGTGTCTCCGCTGACTACGAGAAGCACCGTAGTGTCATCGACAAGATCCGCCAAATCGGTACCGAATTCATTGAGTACCGCACGGCGTTGCCCAGGAAGATGCGAGACAAGATCGACAACGAGGTCACCGGCGAGCGGGCCATGATCGACAGCGTGGTAAAAACTTCCACCTACATCTCAAAAGTGGAGGGGCTGGAGCAGGTTTCTGGCAGTCATAAGAAAGAGCCCCAGTTGGTTGCCCGCATCAAACGCCAGATTGATGAGAGCAGCGCCATCGAGGCTATCGAGATCGATAAGGACGCCTCTCTGGAGGCCATCGCCAATGCTCTCGACCAGATCCGGGACCTGAAATTCGACCTCCACAAGCAAGTGATCTTCAAGGTGCGTAAGCTTGGTAACTACAACGCAAACGGCCTTTACAGCTCGAACTACCATATCGTCGCCGTTGACATCAAAAACCCAGGTGCCCTGGTGCACGAGTTCATCCATGCTGTGGATCTTAACCGTGAGGGTTACAGCTGGGACCCTCAGCGGCAGAACGTTGTCGGCACCCTAGTGGCTGAAATGGATGAGGAGGCGCTACGGGAGGTTTGCGGCAACAAGCGAGCTGCCTATTACCTCAACCCCAAAGAGGTGATCGCCCGGGCCGGCGAGATCGCCTATCTGCTGCAGAAATTTGACTACCAGCAGGGGGAGTCGATGGAGCAGTTTGCTGGGCGAGTCCGTAAGGCCGAGCAAGAGCGTGATTGTCCGTATGACATCGTGCCGGTAAAGCCCATCGACACCTACCTGAATAACCCGCACATCTACTTCAACCTGTCGGAGATCCCACTGTCTAAGCTCTCGCTGGTCAAAGGTTACTATGAGAGCTTTATGGGCGTGGATGGCGTCGAGCCCAGGCGCAACACCACCCTACAGGTGCACTCGGAAGGCCAAACCGTTATCGGTGAGAAGCCCGCCAAAGCAAAGTATCAGTTGCGCTCAGTTTCGCTGTTCTCGCCGGATTCATTGGGCGAAGCGCTGCGGTACAACCAACGGCATGGCGTGATGGACCAGGGTGACTTTGTTGAAGCGGTAATTAAGCAGAAGACCCATGTTGGCCGAACCACGCAGCGACTTACGGATGAGGTCTGGTGGTCTCAAATGAAGGCCCTGCACCAAATGTGCGAATTTATTAGGGAGGTTGACGATCCCTACTTGAACTACCGGTTCCTGAAGGCCTATTTGGTCAATTGTCCCAGGATTGATGTGCGGCCCACAGAACAACTAGACAACTACTTGTCTCCTGATGAGTCCGCAAAAGGGCAGATTGATTATGATCGTAACGACATTTTGATGGCTATGTTGCGCGAGCCCATTGCCTTGAACATCGAGGATTTTAATAAGCAATATCAGGGCGAAATTGATCGACTGAAGTCGGAGTTGGTAGAGGCAGAACGTAAGTCAGACCTGATTGACTATCGTAATAGCCCTGGAGAGTACCAGAAGCAACGCGGTGAAGTTTGGGAGCTTAAAAAGGATCTCAAATCAGCAGAGCTCAAGCCCGGGATGGCCTTAAGGAACGAGATGAATAAGGCCGTACCTGAACTGCAACAGCGATACTTGTACATGCGGGCCGAGAACTTCTTGGAGACTAAGTCCAAGAAAGTGGGTCGCCGCAGAAGTTACTCCACCAGCATACTCAACCGGGCTGCCACGGTTCGGATGAACAAGGAGATGAACAGGTTATGTAGGGACATTCTGCGAGGAGCAAAGGTAGAGGAGATGCTAGGCTACCTGGAAAAGGAGGATCTTCTTTGTGTCCAGCTACTCCAGGACAATTCTATTCGGGCGCAGTTGCCGCCAGGTGATGAGGAGCGAAAACAGTTCGACCTGTGGCTAACCGCGGCAATGTTGGAAAACGGTTTTATTGATGGTGTGCTGGATAATCTGGACAGTCACATCATTCGAGGACCTGAGCCTGACGATCAATATCATTGCCTACATCTTATCCCTGAGTCTGTTTGTGAGAAAACGCAAGACCTGCTGATGATGGCGTGGAACGGCGGGGCAGATGAGCGTGCCGTGTATAGACAGATCCTGGTAGAACAAACACCGTCAGTCCATCATTTCCGGCAAAAGGCGCTTGAGCGCAAACAGGCCGAGGCCCGGGCAGCCCTGGGGCCGGTGGTCACTATAGAGGCCAAGGCAGAGGCGGCAGAGCTCACCGAAGCTACAGCGGGTGCACCAGAGCCGGCCAGCCGAAAGCCTGAGCCGGAACCGGAGCATGTGCGAGTTGCAGACAAGCGGCCTCTCAAAAAGGACGACCAGCTGGACCTGTTCTAGCCGGGTTAGGCTGTGAGCCCCTGGGAACAAATGCGGGCCGTACCATGTTGAGCATGGTGCGGCCCGATTCGTTATTGATTCTGCTCGTTGAGCCAGGCTTCAAGGCGCAGTCTTTCCTGGATCTCCTTGCTTGATGCTACTGAGACTGTACCGGATAAGGACATGAGATAGCGGATGTGCGGGATATCAGCTGACGTTGGATTTACGTACTTCCCACAATCTGAGTAGTTATCGCAGGGATACCATCCGCCCGTCACGCCGTTAAGGCCAACAACGCTTTGAGCTACCCCAGTTCCGCCGCCGGTGTACAGCTTTCTTCCGTCGTGGAGAGAGGTAAACTCCAGTCTCAAGACATTGCCGTTGGGGTCTTCGGAAAGGCCGAATTCGATCACCCGGTTATCCAGCACCAGGTCATTGCTGTTCCCGGGGTATCCATAGAGATCGAGTTGCTCCCGAACTGAGGCGGGGTACCATTGGCCGTGGGCAGTGCCGGTGTGAATCGCCTTAACCAGGTTAGAGGCGCTGGCCGGCAACTCAATCTGGTGGGTGCCGGCATCCGTTTCATTCTCACCAACGAACAGTGTTGCTGACAGGGTTCTGTCATCAAAAGCGTTAGCTAAGTCTTCCGACAGAGCCAGCTCGATGTTGTTCTCCCGGATCCTGGCGGGCCCGAATTCTGTCTCCAGTCTGCAGGCGGCGACAGCGTACTGGCACTCCCAGGCATTCCAAAGCTCAGCAGCTTCAGTGGCAAGTACCGTCACTGTGGTTTCGCCGAATTGGTTGGCACTCCAGCCAACGTGGTAAAGAGTCGGCGGGCCCAGTGGTTCAGCATAGGCTGACACCGAACCGGTGGATTGCTTGATATCACCCGATGTGTAGGCGGAGAGCCGATGGGTCTCATTATCCAGAGTCAGGCCTTTCGCAGTTTGCTCGGCAGCATCACAGAGGGCCTGCAGGCGATCGTCCTCGATATAGCATTCGGATTCTACTGGGACAGTGGGAGTTTTCTCGGGATCATCGCTGCTACTTCCGCAGCCATAACTGCTAACGGTGGCGATCCCTATTACTGCCAGCTTTAAACTTCTCATTGTTCGTCCTATCACTGCTGAATTACCACATGCATTTTCACTAAGCAGTCCTGGACTGGAATGTCACTTTGCGACAAAAAATATACACCTTACGTTTTGTCTCATCAGTAAAATCACCCAAATTAAACTGGAGTCACAATACTGGTGGTCAAAATATCTAAACCAACATTCAGTAGTTATAATTTACTGAACTAAGCGACAAACCATTAAAGACCTAAATGACTGTTTTTGCTAGCATCACTTGAAAAATAAGAAATCCTTCTCTTGCAAATCAACTTTAATTTGATGTTCGCTTGACGAAAAACAAAATGATGGGCTAAATTGTAATCAGGCAATCAAATGGAGGCTGGCACATGAAGTGCACAGACAATATAAGGGAAAGTATTGGCGCAATCATTCACGGCGAAGGTGATGAATCTGATATGCGAAAAGCAATCATTTTTTCGGATTCAGGCAAGGACGTTAATAACGTATCGGAAGTCGAGATTCCGCCCTTTGTGATTGCATTAGCAGACAGCCTAAGCAAGCATCTTCTTGCTGTCTATTACTTCGGCGCCGATCGTTTCAGGAGTTGGTCAATTGCCGAGGAAGTTGAGATTGCAATGATCAGGGGTTGCATGGAGGAGGCTGTCGGCATGTTCGTGAGATGGCTCGCTAGCCTTGTCAGTCAGATGAAAGACATGGTGGCGGATGCCTTGCTGGATCTGGAAGGCTCGAGGCTCCTGGTCGTCGGTCCCTCACGCCGTAACCGAAAGTTGAAGGTCAAGGACTACTCGATGCTGGATTCAGACCTGGCCTTGATCAGGGTTTAGTTGGCAGTTGGTGGGTGCGACCCCGGCTTAGATACCGTACCGTCCCTTTAGCAATTGGTCTCCCTGCGATACCCGGCTGTCTATCGGGCCTATCAGTGGCGGTAGGGTACTTTCGGTTCACACCTGGGGATACGGTGTAGAAGATGGTTGGGGTGTCACTGGGAGGTGTAGGCAAACGGCACCTAAATAGGTGCCGTTTTCGTATTTGAGTTGGTCTGATTCGGTGCAGCCTAGGTGGACCGAGGTCGCCTTATTCGTCGTGTTTGTGCTTATCGTGCTGCATATCGGGCCGCCCCTCGAATTGTTCGAGTGGCTGGGCGTGATTGTCGTTGCCGCTGGAATTAACCAGCTTATCCAGTGAGCGTTGGATTTGGGTCTTGCGGCCGGAATCGTTGCCAACTAAGTTGTTGATGGCGGCCTTGAGGCTCACTTCGAGCCTTGCCTGTCCTAAAGTGGTGTCGTCACTAAGAGGGGTTCCGGCGTTGATGAGATTGACGAGGTTGCCCAGAGCCTCTCCTTGGTTGTAAGCGGTGGTCATCTTCACAACGTTAAGTTCCGTCCACCTCTTGAGTTCTGTTTTGCTCTCGTTACTGCTAAGCGCCTCTTTAGCTGCAGCCTGGGCAGCGTGCCGGGCTAATTTGTCTGAGCGGTCGACTACTTGAGTCAAGACAGCATCGAACTGGCTGCTCAACTCACCCCAATGGCAGTGCAGGCCGATTCTTTCATTGGCTTGCTTAATGGCCCAGTTGATACGGCTCTGGCGGGTCCAGGTGCGTCGGCTCGTCAGGGAGTCTTGCGCTAGCTCGGGATAGTCCTCAGCGGTTTCAGGCTCGGCATTGGTAAGCTCGTGGATCGCTGCATCTAGGAAGTAACCAACGACATCACTCTGGAGCAGGGCCTCGGTATTTGCATCTAGCCAGCGCCGATGCTGCTCGTCTTTAGTGGTCCACTTCTCTTTAACTGCGAGATATAGCTCGTCATGGTCCTGGTTGCCGATGCCAGTGATGTGCTGGCTCAGTGCGTTTGAGACAATCCGCATCGCCAGATGATCCAGCCCACCGTTCCAGTCCGAGGCATCAGGAGTGATAGTGCAGGGCAGGTACCAATTCTTGTAGGACAGACTCGCCAGGCTGAACTGGTAAAGCCCAGCTTTAGGTTCTCCGTTGTCAGTAAGACTGCGCACAGCTATCAGACGGGGCTGCGAGAGGCCTTCCTTTTTGGCCAGTAGGTAGAGGGCATGGAGGTGAGGTTCCAGCTCAAGCAATACACCGCCCAGGGCCATGCCGAAATACTGGGCATACCAGTGCGGTGCAGCATCAATGTCAAGTCCCAGCTTGATGGTGGCGCGTACAATGTTCGGCGTGAGACTGTGGCGCTTGATGCCCTCGACCGAGGTGGTGTGCCATTGCACAATCAGGTGGGTGTTCTTGCTGGCGTATCTAGCCTGATCGAACGTCATGCCAAACAAGCTGAGGCAGAGGAAATCGCGGCGCAGGCGCAGTTTCAGGGCTTTGAGGTGCGGCTGGGTTTCGGCAGCACGATCGGCGCTGTGGATCAGCCTCATAAAGGCATCGGAGGAGAGTACGATCATTGTCATGTCTTCCAGGCGTGTCTTTCGGGGTGACGTATTTCGGAAAGTGCCTTTCAACGAATGAAGTACTGGTTTGTCAGGAGGAGCACCCAGGATTTGGTATCGTCACCAACCGCGGCCGGGCAAGCCGTTTCGCGGATAATATGCGATGAGGGACATAGAGTAAAGAGTTGGCCATGTGATAGTGGGGTTTTGGCCATCCGGAGGATTCCAGGTTGCTTGAGGGCCACGCGGTCCATCAAGGTAGGGTAAATGCAGTCTGGGGAGCGACCTGATCGCTCCCCAGTTAGATCTTGCAGGAGGGGGGGCTAACCACCCCAGAGGTGTTTCATAAATTCCTGGTCAACGTAGGCGTCACGTTCCGCTTTTTCATGCTCGTAGCGGTCCAGGGTGTAGTGATAGTCGTAGGTTTTAGCCAGGCTTCCATCCGGGTAGAGCAGTTCCACCGTGATGGGCGTGTCATCACTTAGGTGTGGCAATTGGAACTCCAGATCGCAACTGCCTGGCGCCACGTAGTTCTTAGCCCCGGTGAGCATCATCTTGGCCACCTGCTCGTTGTAGCAGGCGCCAAGGGTGAAGGCGTGATTCTCAACCCGGGTATCGCCGGCCGTGATGTTGACCAGGTAGTAACGTACGTCCGCCAGCATGCGGTCCTGGCCCCGCTCCTTCATCCGTTGGTAGGTCTGCAGCAGTTTCTGTTGGCTGCTGCTATTAGGGAGTTGGGAGATGTCCGTGCCGCTGACTGCATCGAAGAGCGCTTGGTCGTGTAGGGTGATCTTCATGACCCTGAGCATCTCCTTGCTGGAAATCTGCTCTGTACGGAAGGCGTCGCCGGCGCTGTTGTGGAAACTGAGCGTGACTTCAGACGGTGTGGGGCCATCCCAGTCGAACTGGCCTGTAAGCGAGCTCGGACCTGGGCCGGCCGGCATGTAGCCCGAACCATCGCCTTCGTGAATGGTGACGCCATCTACATCGATGCTCAGGTCCAGTCGGTATGCGGTTTTGCCCTGAAAGTCCTTCGAGGCGCCGTGCTGAATGAGCTCATTACCCGTCACTTCGGTGTACACGGTGATTGAGCCCCGGTCGTTGTCATATTCGAAATAGGAATACTCAGGTGTGTTTCCAGACAGGGGGTGTACAGTGACCTCCTGTCTGGGCGGTGACAGCTTGTCAGGCTGTTCCTTAGGTTGTGTCATTTCGGACAAGGTGTGGCCGGTATTACCCAGCCCATGGGTTGAAGTGCCCGGGGCGGCAATGGAAAGGGTGGTGGTTAGGTGAGCTTCTTCTGTTCGAGGCAGTCGGGTATCGCTGGCACTTTCAGCCAGGCGCGATGCTGTGAAAGCCTTTTGATGTTTGTGGGAGGCCTTCATACGCTCCAGTGCTGTGGCCCTTGCAAGCCGCTCTTCAGTAAACCGGTCTTTGTTGTATCGGTACAGGAAGCTCCGTTTAAAGATGCCGTTGGGGGCTTGCAGGTTTATCCAAATGATCGAGTCTTCTGGAACTGGGGGCAGCGGGAATCGAATCTCACACATGCCCGGGGCGATCACCGTTGCGGCGAACAAAACATCGGTGCTGGTCAGTGCATCGCCGTAGCAGTTGGATTCAATGGTCACCTGATCCCAAAACAGCGTGTCGCCCACTTTGATATCCGCTCGGAAGTGCTTGATAGGTGGATCATCTGGCCGGGGGCCGCTCTTTTGGTATGCCGACTGAATGTTCACCAGCCATTCCTTCATCAAGCCATCGGCCAGATCCTCGGCTTCAAAGTCCTGGATGGGGACTGAGTGCTCAAGGGCTTTGAATGTGGCCTTGTCGTTCAGCTTAATCAGCGCCATATGCTGTGGGGGTAAGGTGCCGAGTGTCTCGGTTCGTAAGACACTTTCGTCCCTACCGATTATCTTGGCGGTTACCTGCTCAAGGGCGCTACCAGGCCATGAGTAGGTGTAGGTGAGCAGGGCATGATTGTCGTTCCTAGTTGCATTTTTGCTATAGGCGCTCGGGAGGTTCTTGCCAGCCGCAGTGACGTTGATTTCGAGCCAACGGGAGCCGTTAGCGGGTTCAGGCTCTTTACTGTGTTGTTCAATCTCCTCATTCGTCACGGTGAGATGGATGGACAGCTCCTTCTTTACCGGATCCACCAGAAAGTAGTTGTGGCCTGGGTGTTGGTAATAGACTTCATGCAGTTCGAATGTATCGGCTGCGGCGCTGAGTGGCATGGCTAAGAGAGCCGACCACAACGTTACGCCGGTGAGAAAATGAAACACTGGGCTCTTCATAAAACGGGAGTCCTTTACGACAAGACGGCGCCCTGGGGCGCCGTGTTAGCACGGAAGGGTTAGGACAGTTCTAAAGCCAGCGAGGCTTGCTGTTCTTTCGTAGGAGCAGGAGCGCCGCGATGGAAGATTCGAAGGGCCTCCGAGTAGAGTTTGGGCTCCTTGTCACGGATGACATCCAGGGCATCTTTGATGGCCAGTAGGGTTTGGTACATTGAGGCGAGTGATTCTTCCCCGTCATATCCGGTAACCTTGCCAGCGGCATCTTTCCGGAAATGGTTGTCCTTCTTCGAGATCTCAAACACCAGATCCTGGGGGTCAAGCGGGCCTTTGCCTTGAGAATTATTACCGCGCGCAACGGTGATGCGATCGAAGGACCCGTCGGCATTATCGGGATCGTCTGAATGATTCAGGCCTTTGTTGTTGATGCCAACGATGCTCACGCCTTTGTTTTTTACATCCTCAAAGTTCAGGCCTTCAGGACCACGGCGAGCCATATTAACTTGCATGGCCACCTCTGCCAGAAATTGCCCATGTCCTTCTGCGTGCATTGACTTCCAAAATTGACGGCCAGCTTGATAAAGTTCAAACAGTTGGGCAACGCCTGCGGCACCGGTAGTGTGTGAGGGTTTGCTATTTGTCTTCAGGGAAAATTTCCAACTCGCTGGGTTGGTCGGTGCGGCTGAGTCTTTATTGTCATTGAGGCCGAATTCGGACAGGTCACCGGTATAAATCTTGATCCCAATGTCGCTGTTGGTGGGATAGAAAGTAGACTGAGTCATCGCCAATGTTCTCTTGGGTTTTCTTCTATTTTACCCTTGGCGAAAATCCGACATGCGAAACCCAGCTTGGTGAGTTATTTCTTAAGCCTTGGGGCTGGGTTTGAGTCAAGAGGTGGCAGGGGGTATGATTGCGGCGTTAATCAGTGAGGCTTCATGAAATCAGAGCACAACAAAGAGGTTCGGTCTGTTGCCCTGGACCGTAAGACACGGCGCAGCGTAACCCGCAAACTGGAGAAGTTGCAGGATGACCTGTTTGGTTCAGTTGGGAAAAGTGTCGATCCCAAGCCATTGCTAAGCCGGCTTTACCGCATCGTCGACGACTACAACGCGGCGATTCCCAGGGAGCAGTTGAAGATCACCTGCCGTCGCGGCTGTAACCATTGTTGCTATATCCCAGTGGAAGTCTGCTTGATCGAGGCTGCGGTGATCGCCGAGAGCTGTGGTCATCAGCAGCTGCCGCTGGCAGATCGCACAATTCCGGTGATTCAGGAGCGAACACCATGTCCTTTCTTAAAAGACGGTGAGTGTTCTGTCTACGAGGTGCGTCCACTCGCGTGCCGGATGAAGTTGTCTGGAGATGACCCGGCTATGTGCGAGCCCTTTGAGGGAAGCCACCAGTTGGTGGCTGCACAGCCGGCCTTCCTCCACCTGTACAGTGCCTTCGTGGATCTCAGTCACCAGTACGTTAACCAGGTCTACGGGCAAGTGTCAGGCGAGGACATGTTCGGAGTAGGGCGCCACGCCGGCGACATTCGTCAGTTCTTCCCGACCCAGCGTTGAGCGGTACAGTTAGTAAGCCTGAAGGCCTAGCGCCTGTCTTCAGTTTTTGATTTAGCGGACTAGCCAGTAGGCTGCCAGCCCGGCCAGCAGACAGGCATTACCTAGCCCCCAGTACATAGCGAAAAAGCGATCTTGTTGTGTGGTGGCGTGGCCGTTGAACTTTGACCCGATCTCTGTTGGAAGCCGGTAGTGGTATCTGCAAAAGATCCACCAGGCTAGGGCGAGCGGAAGGCCATATAACAGCATCTCGATAGCGAATGTGGCCAAGGCAGAGGCGATGGGTTGCGCTTGCGAGAATGCGGGCTCTGCCTTTTCGGGGGCAGTATGTGCCGCTTTCATGTCCCCCCACAGGCCCATAGCCAGTCCAACTAGCCCCATAGCCGTAAGCGGGGCTCTTCTTCGTACCTTGTTCATTCAACGTCCTGTTTTACTTGCGATCTACCAAGTCAACGGGGCTAGGTTACTCTCACTACACGAAACAGGCTAGTGTTTGCGGGCCGGGTCGTTAAAGGCGGTCATTGGGTTCCGGCCGGGCAACCATTCACTCCAAAAAGTGGCGCCTGGTTCCCGGGCGATAACAAGATCTATGAAGGGCAGCCTTAAGACTTTGCGATGAAGCGACCCTGAGGGAGGACCTTATGAATCGCTCTGGTGGAGCGTTGGCCCGATGGGTGGGTCAATCAGCACTGAAATTAGGAGCCATAATAGTGAGGACATTGTACGTTTTATTCGTACTTGTGCTTGCTGGTTTCTTTACCTACCAATTCTACGGATACTTGAGTGATCCGAACACAATAACCTCAATTGAAAGTTTTCTTGGGATTTCTATAAGTGACACTGTGTTTGCTCACGGGCGAAACTTAGGTGCAGTATCCGGCTTTGTATTCCTTATTTTTGTCCTTGAACGGATTGAAAAACTGGTTTGCCCGGCATGGCTTTTTATCAAAGAGGGAACCGCCGATCGTTGGGTCTCTATGACGTCGTCGATTGCGATGGTGTCGATATCATTCACTTTAGGATGGGCGGCTTTAAACTCAATAACAGACGACAAGCCATCAAATTTCTATGTATTCAATTACACTGACCATCAACTGGTTCGGGATATCGTATACCTGCCTCCTAAGACAGGGCCTAACACGCCGGTGGATGAGCAGGGACTGCCAGAAGTGGAAACAATGGAATTCCCCGTACTCTTCGAAGAGGGAAGGAGCTCTTTCTCAGGTAATGCTGTACCGGCGCATTTGCGGATGTTAGGACTGGCACTTAGGGACTGCTTGGAGGGGGTGGACGATGGGAAGGTGCGGATTGTTGTATCAGGTCACGCCAGTAGCTCTGGTAGTGCGGAGGACAATGCAATGCTCATCAAGGCCCGGGCAGAAGCTGCCTACGACGCGTTAACGGTATCCGCGCCAGAGATAGCTCAATTCGTGCAAAGGCTAGAGCCCGGTGAACCTCATCAGCACTTTAAAGACACAGATGGTGGCGGCGAGCAGGGTGATGAGTATGACGAATTGAGGGGGGCTCTCAATCGCCGTGCAGACATCACCGTAAGCGTCGCTAACCTCGGAGAGTGCAGTCTTGTGCAAGGGTTAGAAAACCATACTCTTGCGTCCAGATAGGAATGCACTTTCTGTCAAAACCCTTGCTCAACAAGGGCGCTGACCGCTGCACTTAGGCCCCTGCGGCATAGTGAGTCAACCTCTTGATACGAGCCTGTGATCTTGTTCAGGTCTTCGATTAGGTGTGCGGGTCGGAGCAGGGTCATTGTTTGATCGTTGCGGACAATGAGGGTGGTGTGAATGCGGCCATCCCGTACTTGGTAAACACGGGGCGCATGCCGGTCTATACCCGCTAGGAGCACGGAAACCAGCGGTTCCATCACCTCTTCAATGGCAACCCAGGCGGAGGCATGGATCTTGTCTGCATGTGGATTGCTGGAAGCCAGTTCTGCGTTGATGGACCCGTCAGTCGAGTGTTGCGGTTTTGTCGCCGGCAGGGAGTGCTCGACTGGGTATCGATCATCGAGCCATTCGCCTACCCCAAGTTCAATTTGGTAGGTCAGGTAGTGGTGTAAGGCGAAAATGGAGGCGGTCCGATAGGCGCCATCATCAACGTAGGCGATCAGTTTGCCGTCGAGCGGTTCACTGGCGAGGGTCGATTCTACTGATGCTGTATCTATCCCATCTTGGGGTGCGCCGTAGTGTTCCGCCGCGTTCACAGCCGCCAGCAGGGTGGGGTAGTCACATAGATCACGACCTGGGGGCAGCCAGTGAACCTCCAGGGACGACAGGGCGAAGCGTCCACGGCCAAGCACGTCACTCTGGCATCGTAGGTTCAGTCGATCGCTGAGCTCGTCAGTCAGTGTGTGCCGAGCCATGGTTTGCCTGTAATCGCTGAGTTGGCGCCAGTTGGGTATGTATTGGCTGCAGATTTTGTCGAGGGCGTGGCGCTGTGATGGGGTCATGGCGTGTTTGGGTGTGTTCGTTTCAGACCACTTTAAGGCAGCAGCTGGTATCCATCAATAGTCAACCGGGTCGATTAATGAGCTGTGGAATGGTGTGTAGGCGAGATGGTCGTGTATGCCGTAGTTTTCCCCTTTGGGAAGGTGCTGCGGGTACTACGAAAAGCGGAGCGGCCTAATCTGGGGCCGCTCCTGTTTCATTTCACTTCCGTGGCAGCAGGCCTGGTTAAAGCCGTGCGAGGCCTGCAGTAAGCTACGTTATTCATACGTGACTTCCCCTACTACGTTGATTTCGCTTGTTCCTTCGTTAAATCGGATTCTCCACTGGGGTCTGGCGAGACCTTGCGTGGCGCTTGGATTATCAAGCACGGCTTTAAAGCCCAGTGGGTAACCAGGGTGTGGGGCGTTGTTCTTAACCGGAAAAACCAGCGCACTGGGGTCGATGCCTTTCAATTGCTCAGCTGTAACCTCAAATCCTAGAACGCCTCGGTCCTTAACGGTAGGTTTGCGAAGGGTTGAGCCAGCAGAGCCGTCGCCAGGGATAAAGATAATGTTTCTGGACCATTTTTGGGGCTCAGTGTTGGTGATCGAGAACTCCAGCTCCAAGTCTTCCAGGGTCTCCGAGACAATGCAGTTCTCCATCCAGAACTCACCGTCATCATCACAGACCATCACCAAGCCTGAGGGGAAGATATAGTTCGGGTTAAATGAGCCGTCGTTCAAGCTACTGCTGGCTGCCCAAGAGTATGCCGCTCGTGTTACGCCCTTAGAGTTCGTTTCAAACAGGTGGAATTGCAACACCAGTTGAGTGCCATTGCTGTGCTTTAATAGCGCAATGTTGCTTGCGGCTGCGGGGTCTGAAGTTACATCCACATCGTAATCCACAGCGACAGACCGCGGGCTGTCCAGGTAGTCAACTTTCAGTTCGTTAGCTGCAGCAAAGGTATCTGCTGGATCGATGCTATGAACAAATCTGCCAGCCTCGACTCCGGCATTCGAAGTGGGGTTCACCTCCAGTTGCAAACCGTAGGTGCCTCTCGGAGTGGGCGACGTGGTAAGTTGTGTCGAAAATACTGTACCACCATGATCGAACGTCACCGTGTCACCTTGGTTGAACTCGATGATATTAAAGCCAACGTCTACTGGTGCAATATCGCTAGGATACCACTCCCACCTGTTTATGCTTCCGTTCTCGACAAAGGGTCTGTAGGTGTAATCCAGCGTGCAGCAGGCATTCGTGGTAACGCTAGTCATCTCGTAGTCGCCGCTGATGGGGTCCTGGCTAAAGTCTTCCCAGCCCCAAATCCCTAACCCAAGGGCAACAAACAGATAGTCGAGAGATTCAGGATCGCCGGTGAATTGGACCAAATTTGACCACGGGTTAATCTTGACGATGCCGTTGGGCCAAATGAGCTTCATCCTGACCTTGGCCTTGGTCCCCTTAGCAATTTTGTATGGCTCTTTGCCGGCACCATTCTCGTTCAGTTTTATGGTGTGGTGATCGCCTACAAAGTAGCTCTCTATTGTTGGGTAGCCAGTCCCAGCTGGTGGAAAGTCCACTACTTCGAGATCGTGCGTGTAAGTCTCTCCCTGATGAAGGGCAGTAATGGTCACAATGCCGTGGCTTAACCCATCAATTTCCGCAACAGCACTACCATTTTTGGTGAAGCCAGCAATTGCGGGATCGGAACTCGACCAAGTGACACCATCTGAGGGGATGCCCGAAGGGAGGGACAGGGTAAGGTATGAACGGCCACCGAACCAAACGACGTCATTTCCGCTTGGATTGTTCCATCGGTCAACCAGGATAGTCGGCTCCTGTTCTGCTACACCGGTAACCTCGACCTCTAAAGAGAGTGTTCCAATCTCTGGGTGGTCAAAGTGCACCTGGGTGGCCCCGGCCGCAACCAGGGTTAGGGCACCACCAGCATCAACGGTCGCAACGGCAATGTCATTGCTGCTCCAGCTATTGCCGGTGGCAACAGTTTCGCTACCGTCGGTCCATACCTCGATGGCCTGCAGGGCCACGGTATCGCCAGGTTCGCCGCTGCCAGCAAACCCATCGATCCGCCCGGACTCTAACTCTGGATCACCGATGTAGAAGAACGCCTCATGGGTATCACCGTAGTAGGAGATGGTCGGTTCCCAGTAAGCGCTGGTATAGCCCTTGCGCAGGCCTGTGAACTGGTCACCGGTGATCACCAGGTCGCGGTCGTCGTCGTAGGTCCACACGCCATCGTTTGCGACGTCAGCAAAGTCGCCCCAGCTGGCGTCGGAATACTGGAGAATCCCCGGAACGGTGCCGGTTGCGCCCAGTGGGCCCTCGATATCCATGTAGCCGTTGAACTCGACGTAGACAATCACTTTGGGGGTGAAGGTGAAACTCAGGCGGTCACTCAGGACGCCGGTGTGCATATCCTCGGCCCAGACGTCGATTACGGTCTCTTTATTGCCGTGCAGGAAGCCGGTGTTGAGATCGAAGGTGCTCACCGCGCTGGTATCAGAAACATGCCAGATCACGTCATTCGTGACGTCCATGACGTTGCCGTCCACATCCTCTTGTTCGGCGAACAACTGCCCCATGATCCCGCTTGGGAGTTCGGTGACGTTTGCCGCGAAGGGGTCCACCACATACAGGCTGAACCCAGCCGGTCCCGCTGCTTCAACTGTCACGTTATGCAGTCGCAGGATCCCGGAGTGGTAAGCGCTGATGTTGGTGTTGCCCGGGGCAACGGCGGTCACTGTGCCGTTGGCATCCACGGTGGCAATGCTTTCATCCTCAGAGGCCCACTGGACCCCTGCCAGCACACCGGTGTCGCCGTTGCTGTAATGGCCGGTCGCCGTGATGGTGAGGGTATCGCCAGCGGTCACCGTAGTATTACCGCTGAGGGTGATGTTGGTTACCGTGGCTGCAGCAACGGTTACAGGGACCAGGGTGTCGCCATGTCCACCTACAGTCAGGCGCAGTTGCGTGCTGCCAGCGGCAGTGGCCGACCAGGCGCCGCCTGCAGTGACTGAGATGACACTGGGGTTGTCAGAACTCCAGTTGCCACCAGTATTGATGGCTTGACTGCCGTCAGAGTAGTCCACTACAAACCCGATATTGCCACTGTCGCCATCGGTGATGGACAAGGACGCTTGATCCGGCGTTACCGCGGTAACAATGGGGCCGCTTACGGTCAGGTCCATATTACCGACTACGCCCTGGGACTGGGCGGTGATGGACACGGTGCCGGCGGCGAGGGTGGTAACCCTGCCGCTGGCGTCGACGGATGCGATCGCTGGATCAGTGCTGGCCCAAGCGTAATCGCTGATAGGGATGATCTGACCAAACTCCCAGGTCGGCGTTGCAGTCAGTTGGACCGGTTGGCCTGCGTACGGCACCGGGATGTCCGCACTCAGCGCAATGGAGAGCAGGCGGGCTGGGCCCACGGTCACTACGATGCCGTCGCTCAGGCCGGTGTCGACGTCGGTAACCGTTACGGTGGCGCTGCCTTCAGCGACTGCCGTGTATGCTCCGCTGTTGTCGATGCTGAACACTGCTGGGTCGTCACTGGACCAGATCGTGGTGCCTGGGGTGGTGGTGCTGCCATCAGAGAGGTTAAGGCTGGCCGTGAGGACCCCGGTGGCGCCCTGGCGCAGATCTGGGGCCGGGGCCGAGGCGGTGATCCCCGTAGGAACAGGTGCTGACACGGTGATCAGGATGCGGTTGCTGGAGATCGCGCCGCTGTTGGCCCAAATCTCAACAATGCCCGGGGTAAGTGAGTCGTACTTGCCGGCACCGGCCGGGGCAAGTACCGCCGGGTTGGTGCTGTGCCAGGTCACGCTGCCACTGTAATCCGAGGTACTGCCATCAGACAGCGTCCCTTCTGCGCTGGCGTTGAAAGTAGCGATGTGGGGCAGGGCGGTGTTATCGACGCTGAACGCCAGGCTGGTAAGCACTGCGCTGGTCACGGTGACATCGACACTGCCGATTACGCCTTCTGTTTCGGCCTCAACACGAGTGGTGCCCTCGGCGACGGCCGTGACGTTGCCGTTGACATCGACGGTGGCGATGGCCGGATCGGTGCTGCGCCACACGATGGGGTCGGTACTGCGTACGAAGGCGTTTTCAAAGCTGATGATCGCGCTGGCCTGGGTACTGTTACCGGCTGGCAGGGTCAGGGCACTGCCCAGATCCAGGCTCAGCACAGCGTTGTTGCTGGCAGTCACCAGGATGACATCGGTAAAGGTGCCGTTGTCAGCCAGGATAGTGGTGCTACCCAAGCCCACAACGTTGACGGTGCCGCTTGGGTCCACGGTAGCTACAGCAGGGTCGCTGCTGCTCCAGGTGATTCCGGTAGCCACAGTAACGTCACCATCGTTGTAGTGCTCATTCGCCGACAGGGTGAGAGAATCGCCCAGAACCTGGAGGCGATCGCCGCCTGCCACCTCGATACGCTCGAGGCGCTTGATGAATACGGCATCGACAACCAGGGTCGCGGTTTGGCCATCGTATTGCCCGGTGATCGTGGATTGCCCTTCGGCCACGGCTGTAATCACGCCGGCGCCATCAATCGTCAGGTAGGCCGGTGAGGCGCTTGACCAGGAATCTGCAGTTACCTGTTCATCAGAGCCATCACTAAGCAGGCGCTTAAGGGCAACAGCCTGGGTCAGACCCTGTTCCAGAGAGAACGGTGCCTGCGCGTTGCCTGACAGATCGGTGATCTGCACTCCGGTGGTGACCGGTTGACCAACCGAGTAACTGAGATTCAGGGAGATGCCGTCGTGCTCGAGGGTCACGGGGTAGCTACCCGGTACCAGGCCGGTAAACGACACTGTCCCGGGGCCGCGCGCTACCGTGAGATCGGCGGGATCGGCGGTCACTGTAACTTCGTCCGTCAGGTCCACTTCAGTGCTATCGCTGTAGATGCCGATAACTGAGTGGCTGGATTGGATTCCCGCTGGTGATGTAGCGGCCGCACCGCGCAGTTCCAGGCTAGTCAGTGCTGCGGGGTCAATAACGATAGGGAGGCTGGCCAAGTTGCCATTGTAATCCACGCTGATTATCGCAGTGCCCGGGGCGACCCCGCGAATCGAGCCAGGGCTTGTCACGGTAGCAATGGCACCGTCATCAACCGCCCAGATCCCGCCGGTTAGAGTCAGATCATCGCCGTTGGTGTAATGGCCGGTCAGGGCGAATGTCCCGGTTGTGCCCGCTGCGATGGATGCCTGGTCCGCGGTTATGCTTACGCCGGTTATGGCGGCGGAACCCACGGTGAAGGGGATCGGGTCGCTACTGATGGCGCCGACGATGGCTGTCACGTTGGCCGAGCCCTGGGCCATAGCCGCAGCGGTACCGAAGGTGTAAGTCGTGATAACGGCCGGGTTGCTGGAGCTCCACTCAGGGCTAGCGAGAGCCTGGCTGGTGCCATCGGTGTAGTGGCCGGTGGCCCTGATGCTGGTCATCTCACCCACCGCCAGCACGGTCCGGTCGGCGGAGGCGGTGATGCTGATCAATGCGGCTGGGGCCACGGTGATGGACGCGGTGGCAATTTGCCCTTCAAGCGAAACCGTCAATACGGCCTCGCCGGGGGATTGGCCGGTCACACGACCGGTCTGGTCAACGGTAAACACCGAGGGGTTGCTGCTCTGGTAGCTCACCGCAGCATGCGGCCGGATAATGCCGGACTCAAACTGCACCTGAACGCCGGCCTGTGCCTGAAGGCCTGCGGCTACCGGGTTGTCGTCTAGCTGGACCATCAAGCCTGTAATGGCGGGTTCAGAGACGGTAACCGAGGCTTCCACCGCCAGGTCGTCAAGCAGGGCAACCAGCGAGGTTACTCCCGGGGCAACCGCGGTGATTTGGCCGCTGTTGTTGACCGTCAATACGGTCTCGTCGCCGCTGATCCATTGGATCCCGGTGACTTCACGGGTATTGCCGTCACTGTAGCGCCCCATCACTACCGCGGTGCGTTGTTGGCTAGGTAGGAATCGGGCGTCTGACAGCTCGATGAACAGTTCCTGCAGTACCGGCGGCTTGGTGACGGCCTCGAGGACCGTCAGATTATGCCTAGCGAACAGGCCACTGTGTTCTGCAGTGAGGGTAGCGGTACCGGCGCCGTTAGCAGTGAGGATCCCGGTGTCCGAGACGCTCACGCTCCCGGTATTACTGGACCGGTATGTGGCACCGCTCAGGGTCTCCACGTTGCTGTCACTGTAGGTCCCCTGAAGGGTCAGCCCTGCGAAGTCGCCGACTGTTAGCGTCGTGGGGCCCTGCAGTTCAAGGCTTATGAGGGAGCGGACAACGGTGATCGGATCAATGATTACCTGGACTGACGCGCTTTGATCTTCGTGGGAGGCGGTCAGGCGGAAGTCGCCGGCTTGACTGATCCGGAAGGTGTTGCCGTAGCCGTGCTGGACAGCCTCAGGTTGATCAGAGGTCCAATGCAGGTTGCTGCCCGGCACCCACTGGCCGTCGTCGTACTGCACGTCCGCATTGAGCTGGAACACCTGGCCGGCCAACAAGGGACCAGATTGTGGCCACACACGCAGACCGGTCAACACCGGCACGGGAGCACCGGAGATCTCACCGGTAATCGTGATCTGGCTGTTCGCTGTCAGGTCGTCACGGGTGGCGATGATGTCAGTCGTGCCCGGGCTACTGGCAACCAGCTGGCCGTCAGCGTCAATGTAAGCCACGTCGGTGTTTTCGGACTGGATCTGCACATCCGGCACGGGAGCCGTGGTGCCGTCGCTGTAGGTCCCCAGGGCGATAAGGCTCTCGCGGTGCCCAACTTCATGCTCGGGGCCTGAGGTGAGTAGAATCAGTGATTCCAGTGTGGGCGCCTCTTCGGGCGCTGCCGTGATCTGCAGATTATGGCTGGTAGAGAACGCGCCATATTGGGCGTTAACAGAGACATTGCCCTCGTTGAGGGGACGCAGCTGGCCTGATACGGTGGTGGCGATCACCGGATTTGAGGTGGCCCAAAGGGCGGTGACCAGGGCGCGGCGACCGGTGGCGTCGGTGGCCATAGCGCGTAGTTCTGCTACTTGGTCTACGGGAAGGCTGTCAGCCAGGCTGACGATCTCGATACCGGTGATCTCAGCGGACAGGTCCCGCTCGGTATCGGCAACGTTAAGTTCCGCTTGTACCATGCCTTCATCGAAGTAGGCGACCACAGTGGCTTTACCAGAAGTGAGGCCCAGCAGATCACCGCCGGCATTCAGATCAGCAACAGTGGGGTTGGTGGATACCCAGCGTGCCGGCACAGTCTGGTTGTCCGGTTTGCGCACCACCGACAGATCGAGTACGTCGTTAACCTGCACCGCATCGGGCAGACCGGCGATCTCATAGCTGTAGGCCTCCGGCTCCGGATTGGGGTTGCCGGTATCCGGTTCTGAGCTGGGATTGCCGCCAGAACAGGCGGTCAACAGTAGTAGTGCCATCAGGGCAGGGGTTCGCCACAAACGCGCCATACCTGGACTCCTATTATTATTGTTGTTTGATCCCTGGCGGTGGTTTCACTGGCAGGGCGGGCCTTGGTATCCAATTAATATTGTAAGTGGCCTTGATCTCGGTCTGGCGATATCCGTCGAACTTTATTCCGCCAGCGACTTCATCCACCCGGGCACATTGCAGAGCAGCAGGGCGCTCAGCCATCGGCCTGGCCGATTGTGGTGATCGGCGCTGGGGTTGGCCGGCTTTTTCGCGGTGCTGGGTAAGCTGGAATTAGGTCGCAAAGAGGCGGCACCGAACGAGAGGAGAGTTTTGATGAGTGTGTTAGTTTCCCGGCCGGCGCCAGATTTCACTGCCGCGGCAGTGTTGGGCAATGGAGAAATCGTGGATCGGTTTAACCTGGCGGAAGAGATTAAAGGGCAGCCCGCGGTGCTGTTCTTCTACCCGCTGGATTTCACCTTTGTGTGCCCGTCGGAGCTTATCGCGTTCGACAAGCGCATGGCGGAGTTTGAGCAACGTGGAGTTAAGGTCATTGCCGTGTCCATCGATTCGCAGTTCAGCCACAACGCCTGGCGCAAGACCGCGGTAGAGCAGGGCGGTATCGGACCTGTACGCTACCCCATGTTGGCGGACGTGCGCCATGAGATTTGCCGGGCTTACGACGTTGAGCACCCCCAGGACGGTGTGGCCTTTAGGGCATCGTTCCTGATAGACAAACAGGGTGTGGTGCGCCACCAGGTGGTCAACGACCTGCCGCTGGGCCGCAATGTCGATGAGATGCTGCGGATGATCGATGCCCTGCAGTTCCACGAAGAGCATGGTGAGGTGTGCCCGGCACAATGGGAGAAGGGCAAGCAGGGTATGGACGCGTCGCCAGACGGCGTAGCCCGGTTCCTGGCCGGCAATGCTGACGATCTCTGACTGGAGAATCGTACGCTCTGATAACAGCGGGCCTTGGGCCCGCTTTTTCGTGCTGGGGTGCTCGGGGTTCGGTCATGGCCGGGGTATGATGAAGGTAAGTGACTGATCGTTATGGATAGAACCTATGAACCGTGTGCCTGACTACTACATCTGGTATGACTTTGAGGCCAGCACCACCGAGGTCGATGGCATAGGCGTTACCCAGGTAGCGCTTATTGTTACTGATGGTAATTTGAACGAAATTGAGCGGTTTGAAATGAAGTGTCGTCTCGGTGACGACATCATCCCTCACCCGGGTGCCGTTTTGGTGACCGGGCACACGCCCCAGTCCCTGGCAGAGTTTCCCTCTGACTATGAGGTAGCCGAAAAGACTCGCGAACTGCTGCTTAAATACGATGGTGCGTGTCTTGCCGGTTACAACTCAAGTAACTTCGATGATGAGGTCATGCGCCGTTGGATGTATCGTAATCTGATGCCGCCTTATGACCACGAGTGGAAGATGGGCAGGTCTCGGTTAGATCTGCTGCCTGTGTTGCGCATGGTGCACGCGCTGGCTCCGGGAGTCTTCAAATGGCCAACGAAGGAAGTAGAGAATCCCGACGGGACCATTGGCGAAGGGGTCTCTTTTAAGCTGGACCAGTTGTCCGGACTCAACGGGATCGAGCACGAAAACGCCCACGATGCTTTGGCCGATGTGGAGTGCCTAATTAAGATTTCCCAGATGATTCGGGAGCGCGTTCCGTTGGTATGGGAGGCGGCACTGAAGTGTCGAGACTGGGCATACAACAACACGATCATCGATGGTGGTAAGCCGTTCCTGATGACCTCCCCATACCTCAACAAGACCAACTATTTTGGCTTGTTCATGAACGTCGCGTCGAGTGGGAAGAAGGAGCGTTACGTTTACAATCTGATGGTTGACCCTGCACAGTTCGATGGGCTGTCTGAACAGGAGATCGTCGATCTCATTTACTCGAAAAAAGAGGACATGCCAGAAGGCATTGAGCGGCCCGGTCTGACAAAGGTGAAAACCAATGGTGTTCCCCAGGTGTTCCCAACCAGGTTGCCAACTGGCGAAATGGTGCTGAGCCCAGAGACTATGTCCCACTGCAGCCTTGACGGGCAGGCAATAAGAGCCAACGCCAAAGCCCTAATGGAGAGGCGCAAGACATGGGAGCGCGTGGTCACTTTGCTGATGGCCAAAGAGTTTGACCCAAAGCCAGACTGGCCTGATTACGACCTCTACTCGGGTGGCTTCCTGAGTCGCGATGAAACTCATCGCATAGAGCAAGCTTTATCCCGTCCAATCGAGGAGCGAGTCGCTTTCGCTGAGTTGGATACCCGCGTCGGAAGGATCGTGTTCCTGCAGATCGGTCGTGCCGATCCCGACCTCTTCAATGAGGAGCAGCGCGAGCAGTGGGACCGGTTCGTCCGGGAGAAGCTATCAGGATCTGACAAATACCCTGGGTACACCATTGACCAGTGTGTGCAGGATATTGCTCAAATTAAGCGTGAACGCGACCTCACTGAGCAGCAAGTTGCTCAACTTGACGATCTGCTGGCCTACTGCAAAGAGATCAAGGAAAAGTACCAGGTCCCAGAGCCCAGTCGTGCCAAAGAGCAAGCTGAGTTGTCGATCTAGGCTATGAGTGAAGTCGTAAAGTTAGAGGCTGGGCATCGGTATAAGGCCGTAATTCCGGATCACGAGCATGTCATTAGCGACAATGAGTTGGCCAGCTTTGCCGAGCAGGTAAAGCTTATCGAGGTGCTGCCAAAGTCTGATCAGGTCGTCGCTGTCGATTGTGTTAGCTCGGAAATCCAGGAGATGCCAGCGCACCTTGCCCTGGATGAGGGCTGGCTACTTCGCAATCTGAGGTCGACAAAAGAGGGTTAGCTCCGCAAGCATTCCTCGCAGTTCACGCCTCTGGAGGTTGAAGGGTGGTTTCCGTAAATTTCGCAATATAGGTTCGGCTGGGAAGTCAGCGCCGGGGGCAGTGTGATCTCTTGGCGCGTTATCTTTTCAAGGGGGTTTCAGTGATCGAACGATTGGATGTACCAGAAGGGCACACCGTGCTGCTGGTGGGCGATTTGCATGGCCACTACGGCAGGCTCATTGAAGCCCTGCGCTACCTGGGGTACCTGAGAAGCCGAACACGCCCTCGATTGTTCGAGAACATCACATTGGTGAGCCTGGGCGACTTGGTCGACCGCGGGCCTGACTCTGCCAGGCTGGTTAACCTGTTCACCTCTAGTGACCCGGGGTACAAGATGGTTCGCGGTAATCACGAGCAGATGGTGATCGACAGTGGTCACTGCGAGGACACGGCGGAGCTGCATAAGGTCAACGGGGGTCGTTGGTTCCACGACCTTGAGCCAGATGCTCAAGTTGAGATCCGGACTAAGCTGGCACGAGTGCCGGTGGCCATGGAGATCCGCTTTTCAGAAGCCAGCGTGGTGGGAGCTGTTCATGCTGAGGTGCCGGTGCTTGCCGGAGTAACCTGGTCTGAGTGGTTGAATGCGCTTGATCGTGAGGAAGGTCTGGGTGAACTGACCCGCGAAGAGTTGGTTGAGAAGGCCCTGTGGGGCAGGGAGGTGTCAGAGATGTCCAAAGCACCGCCGGTGCCTGGAATCGACTTGGTGGCCATGGGCCACACCGCCTATTTGCGTGGGCCGCGGCGAGACGGCAACCGCTTGTACCTGGACACCAGGGCATACCAAAGTGAGTGGCCCAACTGCTACCTGACCCTACTGGCGCTATCTGTGGAGGAGGGCGAGTTGACCCAGGAACTGCTCTGCTGCAGCTTTGTGGATGGGGTGTGTGAGCTGGTGAGTGCCCCTAATGAGGCTCAGTGCTGATAGCCGCCGGGCAGGCTAATCGGGACACCGCCAATACCCTCTATGACTTCTTCTTGAGTGGGTAGCGACTGCACCACTTCATCAGCCGCCAAATCTGCTGCTAGGGTTACATCATCGATGACGTTCCCAGCCTGTTTTTTTAAGGCCTCCCATGTATCGTCGAACCGGTCTCCTACTTGCTTGGCCAGGTCTGTCAGGTCGTCTTCTAGACCGGTGTGCTCTGCAAGTACAGCGAGGCCGTAGCCAACTACCACCGAAGCGATGATGATGCCCGAAGCAGGACCGAGGGCGACTGCGCCGGCGACCACCGCTTTCTTTCCTAGGGCCCGTACAAGCAAAAGCATTGCCTGTTCTAGGGTGTGGGTCACTAAGCCGCTTCCCAATGCTATAGCCGCCTGTGCAGCGGCTCGGCTAGTGTCTCCATCCATAGCAGTGGTTATAGGTTTGGCTAAAGCAACAAAGACACCCATCTTCGATGGGGGAGAAAGCACCTTGCCCTTGAGAACTTTGCGGGTGGTGATGTTGATGTGTTGGGCCTTGCTCTCTATTAGCAATCTCAATGCCCCGTACTTACCATCAAGCTTGATCATCTCTGTTTTTCGTATCACGACAAAGCGCAACGTGACCCTAACCTGCAGCTCCAAGCGTCGCAGTGTTTCAGCAGCCTCTTTGGCGCTGCTTATTGCTTGCAGTGTTTGGGCCAAGGCGTCAGGCAGGTCAGGGGCGGCCCGCTTTAGCAGTTCCCAGTCTATGTAGACGTCGTCCTGGTGGGCGGGCATCGGAACGCCGGCCATAATGTGCGGTTGCCCTCGACGATGGCCTGATGTGGGAGCGCTGACTGGCCCCTCTGTTGCACCAGTCAGCGGTGCAGTTAAGACAGATTTCCCCTTGTTCATCGTTCTCTGGGGACACTCAGCCCCTGCGTGATTTCGAGCAACTGAAGCGGAGCTAGCTCGAGGTCAGATGCTGAGCCTTGCCAGGAGATCATGGCGTTGTCGGGATTAAACGGCCCCAGCGGGCTAATGCCGTCGTACACCATCCAGTGGCCGTCCTGAAGGGGCTTTGAGGTTGATACCTCGATGAACTGACCATCAATGTGCCGGGCAGCGAAGGTGGTGTTAGGTACCGGTATATAGGTCACCGCGTTGCCATAGGACGCCGCTTTTGCGCCGATAAGTCGACGTTGAGCTTGTCGCTCCAGCAGTTCCTCTGCCCTGAGGGCCTCGGAGTACGGTTCGGTCGCCGGGTTGGCGCCGAGCTGAGAGTCGACATAGGAGGAGGTGCTGGGCAGGCGGATAAAGAACGTAGCTAGGGCCTGTTGCCTTAGTTGAATTCGATTGACCAGCTCCCGGAGGCTGTCAGCTTTGCGGCCTTCATTCTCGCTGACGGTGATGGCCTCAAACTTGAGGTAGTCTTGCCGGAGAGCAGCCTCTACAAACTGCAGTACCCGCTCCTGCAGCGTAGAGCTTAGGTCATCATTGCCGAAGTCAAACGGGGCACAGAAGTCCTGAAGGTCGCGTACGAAATGATCGAAGTCGTTTAGTTTGTAGGTCGTTTTGTGCCGGATCCCTGTGCCTTGTACCAGCTCAAAGGGGTGAGTCAGCTGCAGTGCCAGGTCGTCGAGGTACACGCCAGCCAGGTAGGTGTTATACAGTCGGTGGAACATCAGGTTCAGGCTGGCGCCTTGGTTGATGTTTTGGATTTCTGTCGTGATAGATTCCGACGTTTCTGAGGAGACTGTCTCGGTCAGTTCGGTAGTGACTTCGTCCTTGATCGAGCGGCTTACCCGTCGTGAGGACTGCTGTGACCGCCCCTCCACTTCGCGGAGGAAAGTGTTCAGTGAGCTACTGTCGGTGCTGCTGTTGGTAAAGCTGGCAGAGCCGCTAAATCCAGCGTATGAGCCGCCAGCACTGACAGTTGAAGAAGACGTGTTACTTGAGCTGGCGTTGGCGTCGCTTTTCATCTCATCTTCTAGTGCTGCTTCGAAACTGCTCTCATCAGTTTCTACCAAGTCCTGGAAAGAACGGATGCTTCGTCGCTTGTCGGTCTTCTGGCTGAAGGACCGAGTGTAAGTCATTGACCTTGACTCACCAGGCGCCAATGCGATGGACTTAACCAGTTCCCCAAGCTCAGTTCCCGCCAACACCTTACGGTGCGAGATCCCTTCCAGGACGTGGACGTCTGGCAGTGCGACCGGGGTAAATCCTGGCATGGGCTTGATGATCACCTGGTACCTGACTAGCACCCGCCCACCGTCACGAAAACTGGGGTCGTATTCTGGAATAAAAAGGGCCGTCCTGAGGCGGTATCGCTCATCGACACGGCAACGCTGCATGATTGCCACAAGGCTTTCACTGTGCTGGTTGAAGTAACCGCCATCGGCTTCTTCGAGCATGTGGACGCTATAGTTTTCTCTCAGCAAATCGTTCCTTAGGATTTCCCAGGGCTCATCCCCAATCCCAACGGCGTCAAACCGGGTGTAACTGGACTTGCGTTTGCGCGTGTAGTGAACAGTGACGGGTATCCGCTTTGTGCTGCGGCTCAGTCCCAGGAACCCACTGCGCACTGTCTTGTACCTAAATTCAGTTCTCTTGTGGTAGGTCTTCCACTCGGTTTTGACCGTGCGTTCGAGATAGAGGTTACCGGGTTGGGGGACTGGAACGGCTATATCTCTGATCCTCGGTGGTGCATTGGCAACGTCCTTGTAAGGCTTGTACATGCCACCGCCGTCAGACTGGGGTGCCTCAAGGAAGAGCCTATAGCCGAGTTGCTGGGCATCTCCCTGAAGTTCTACCAATTGCTGCTGGATAGCATGCAATCTCTGTTTGGTGCGAGTGATCTGCTGGATGACGGAATGGGTTTTCACCAACGTCAGCGCTTCAAACTCTTGCTCGTTTCCAAGAGTATCGAGCCACTTTGATTGGATCTCAGATACGGGTACCAGCGTTTCCTGCTCAGCTTTTAACGCTTGGTATCGTTCAAGAATAGTCCGGGTTTCCAGCCGTCCCAGTGAGTGAGTCTGGCCTTCGGGTGAGTAGTCGTCACTCTGATTATCCCCGGGGTCAAGGGAGACCATCGCAAACACAGTGGCTTGTTGCCATACCGCTTCCCATTCCTCCTGGGAGGAGGGGCGTGGAATGGTGGTCCCTTTGCTGAGGTCGGTAGGGGTGCTTTGGTTGTCGCTTTCAGATTCCTGAATTGCTGCGTAGACGCGCCCACTCAATCCATCTCGGATAAGCAGGGTGTTCTCGGGCAGTTTGGCACGGGTGTACTGCTCTTCCGGCGATTGCGCTGAATAGAACCGGAACGCCAGCAGGTTGTGTCTAAAGGCTGGGTTCTCTTTAGCGGTGTCAATCGGTTCAGGATCGCCCACGAAGATTACTCCGTGCTTCGCCGGGTCGTAGCTGAAGATCAGTTCTGACGTGTCAATCGGTTCTGCAGACACCATCCAGTCCCTCTCAACTATGCTCCGTACCTTGCTGGGTTTTATGGAGTCTTCCGTATTGAGAATGTGCTTAACAAAGTCCAAGAAGAACACCGGGTCCTTAAGCTCGATTGGAGGGAGGGTTGGGTTCGGCAGGTCAAGGATGGGACGCTCCGGATCAAAGTCCACAACCGGGCCTCCGAGGTCAGGCGCCGGCGGGGTGAATGGGAAGCCTGGTACATCCGGTAGGACCGGTATTGGCGCTTCGAGGAATGCCGGTGCCAGAGTGTCAGTTCTGACCTTCTGGAACTGGATGGCGATCGGCAAAGTGATGTCACCGCGGATACTTGGTTTTACTTTGACCGCAGCTGCAACTTTGGACCATGCCCCTTCGTAGTCTTTGGCAAAGTCCACTGGCCCGCCAAAAAAGAGTGCATAGGATTCGCCGTCATTTGTCAGCACTAAGCTGGTCAATCCACTATCTGGTTGTTTTGGCCAGGCGTAGGCAATCACGGGGGGCAGTGATACCGGTTGAAAATGGGTGTACTGCCTGTCATCGATAAAAGCTGAAATCGATAAGTTGGTAAAGGGATTACCGCCCCAGCTTTGTTCAAACATGGCGCGCAGGAACCGGAATTCTGTATCTCGCCCATAGATGCTTGCAGGAACAATGCTCTCCCAGTCAACAGGAAGTAGGCGGTAGCGGGTCATGCGGATCCGCTCATCAGTGAAGTTGAGTCTTGTTGCAAGATGCTTGAGAACAGGATCTTCAGACGCCTTATCCCGAGTTACAAGATTTTGGAAGTACCCGGGGGGGTGAATGGCCATGGCAGGCTGCAAGTTCGTGGTGGCCTGATTCTTTAGCGTTGTTTGAAGCGAATGGAGACTTGGCAGTGCTTGGGTCATGGCATCTTTGAGCTGAGCTGGGAGATGCGCAAGATTTTAGAAACACTTCAGGCTGGTCATGCGATAGGGGAGTAAAACGGGGAGTTAGCCCCTCCTATGGTGGTGATAAAAGAGGGGCATTAACATGGGTGTTGCGATTAACGGCAGTGGTGGGGGTGAGCTAATTCCCATTGGCGAGTTAGCGCCTAGGCCCGGGTGCTGCTAGAAGCTAGTGCGGGGCCCTTGGTCATGCCGGCACTTAATTCACAGTCAATACCGCAGCGCCAGACGTGGCCGGTTCTGAGGTCGTTGCTACGCGCCTCAATCACCTTTCCGCACTGACACCGTGCCTGGTAGTCAGGGTAACCAGGCGCATGATCGTCGAGGGGCCCAATGACCTTAAGCAGGCCAAACTCGGTACCGCCGAGGATCTCTTTGTAGTTGTACTTGCGAGCGACGGCTGCAGCGTGCTCTCGGCGGTGGCAGCCACAGCTCTTGGTGCGTCCTGAGGTGACGTTCCAGTTGCGGCTTTCGAACTGGGTACCGCAGTCACACTCGAACAACGACATCGACTCACCGGATGTCACTTCCAGGTTCCTGATCACGGTAAGGCGACCGTATTTGGCGCCGTTCTCTAGCGTCTTGCGACGCCGCGACTTCTTAATGCTCATGGAGACAACTCGCTTCCAGGCTGGGAATTCGTGCTATTGCTGTTCTAGTAGTGTTGGATCCAGCGGGGTCCAGTTTGGCAGGGGGAAGCGTTGTTGCTTGAGGAACATGGCGATGCGATCGACCTCCTCCGTTTTAACGAACCACTGCTGGTAATCCTGGCCGTTCTTGCCGTAGATCTGCAGGCGCCCGTGGCTGACTCCGCCCTCGATAGCGTAAACGTGGCTAGTGTCTATCCCGCAATCCAGGCCCCACTCGGAAATCATGTCGCCATGGCGGATCACCAGTGAGGGTGTAGCGTTGTCTTCGCCACAAAGGCTCAGCGCCAGGGTCGGCCCCTCTACCAGTTTCACTTCCATAATTGGACGCTCTGCTGGGCGGTTGTCTTCGACCTCGCATTCTTGCTGGGTCACACCAATTTCATCAAAGAAGGCCTGGAGAACCCGGCCACTGCCGGAGTGGAGCGCCCAGGACTGGCCATTGAGGCTTCGCGGGCGAATGCTCTGGATCTGGAACTCAGTACATGGCTTGCCGGACAGTGGCAAAGCGCTCGCACTGGAGGTGATATTCATCTTCGCATCTAGGGCCCACTGGCTACTCAGGCCATCGTGGTAGATCGCCAGCAGTGGGTAATCGTCACCCTCGTTGAGCAACAGCAGTTCCAGCTCAAGGCCGGACAACAATCGGATGGTGGTTTTCTTAGGCATGATCAACAGGACTCCCTTAACGCTGGTGAAACTAGCAGTAGTCAGCCCTTAATACCATCCGCTAGTGGTTGCTCCCCTTTGCATGCCTGGATTTACTACCCCCAGTGCCCGTATGGTGGGGTCCAGTATTCCCCCGCATCACACATAATGTGTTGAAAAAGTTTAATCGACACTCTAGCTTTTGTTGAGCCTATTCGGACCCACCGCCTACTGCATGGACAGCGCGAGTCAGCGACTATCACTTCGAAAGGGAACGTCGAATGTTTACCTTAAAGAAAGAGATTGACACCACTGAATTAATAAAATGGTGCACTGCAATTTTCGGGGCCGCAGTTGCATTCATAGTGGTCAGCCTGAACGAAATAGAAAATGATAACAACCGACTCAAGCTCGAATTGGCATTGGCCAAAAGGGAAGCTCTGGTCAATGTTGCTACATACCGCCCGCAGTTAAGAATCCATTACACAAATCAAATGGACCAAAATCAAAAGGCTATCAGCATCAGGGTGTTCATAGAATCCATTTCCAATTTTCCCGTCTATTTTCACCAACTATTGATCACGCTCTATGATAAAGATGGCATCGAGCTAGAGGTGGCCTCATATCGGGTCGAGGGCCTATCTTCCTTTAGTGGCCTTATAAGCCCTGGCATCCCATTTCAAGTTTCGTACAAAGTACATTTAACCCAGCCCACAGCGAGGCCCCCCCACTACGTAGGGGTCACATATTATGTTGATGCTGATGAGTTGATCGCTGAAATCTTCAAAAGCTATTTATCCACGTTCGAAGACGACAATATTAATAATTGGGCGCAAACAGCAGAGAAAAAGGAGTTTAAATATAGAGAGCGAATTTATCCATGGGGTGACAACCCTATCTGGGAGTCTTTTTTGAGCAATCCCGGTTGATCGCTTGGGGCACGACAGTCAAATAATAGGACCATCATCGTGAGCAGAGATAATTCAGAGAGGATTTCCGCATACTTGAAGAGGAAGTTTTCACCTGTATGCACTTATGAGGGAATAATAATCCTTAGCTGGGTCTTGGGGGTGGCTTTATCATTCATCTTCGCCATGGTTTGGATATACAACCTTTACACCGAGACAGACTACCTTACCCAACGCTATGTATCGGTAGCAATTGCGTTAATCTTCCTTTTGCTTGCAAGGTCTTTAGTGCGAGTCATCTGGATTAGTTTGCCTGCAAGCCTCCCAAGGCCAGTTTTTAAGGTTATCGAGTACCTTTCTGGCTTTGTGATTTCTTGCTTTCTATTTCTTATTCTTTACGTGATCTATTTGCTTGGGTGGCTTCAAATCATTCCATCACAGAAGAGCATAGAAAATCATACTTCTATCATGGCTGCAGAGCGCGAAAACAACGAACAAAAAAAAGAAATCACTCTCTTTGCAAAGAGAGTGTCAAGAGAGTTTGTTCAATGTGAGGTTGGAATTGATTGTACGTATCACAGTTTCAGTGATCTGAGTTGGTTCAAGGCTTTGATCAGCGATCTAGATGAGCGGGAGACTCGTTGCAGTGAAACCGGCAATTGGTGTGCTGTTATTAGGTGGAAGGAGTACAAACAGCCTGGTTTTTATGCTGACTACAAAGGTTATGCAAAATCTATCACTTTTTCCGAGATGAAAAGTGGGCTTGAATTCATAGCGAAAGGTATTGGGGTGGAGCATAGTGGTGCATTTCTCAAGCCTGATATCTTAATAGCAATCAACAGGGCAATAGAAGAAAATGAGTCCTCAGTAAGAACCGATGAGGAGTTATCATTAGAAGATGACAGACATTTAAAGATAACCGACTTTTTGCGCTTCGCGACATTGGATGAGTGCGAATTAGAATCAAGTGAAATGGTACCAAAAGAACCGGTTGACGAAAGACTAATTAAAACATTTCAGATATTGGCATTCCTTGCTCTTTTCTTTATGGGCCATTATATATACCCGCATGAAATGGACGATAAAAAAACCTCAGGGAAAGATGAGTAATGATTGCGATGAAAAACACCTGAGTCCTAAGCCCGAATTTGTACCACCTACTGTATTTTACCTGACCACCAGGGTGGATCAAGTGTGGGGTGCTTGAGTTAAAAACAAAGTAAAAGCACTGCGTATGGCATGTGCATTCGGCGATCTGCGTCCTTGTTCACTCAAACCGGTCTCTGAGGATTCATGGCTGATCCTACGATCAGCGATACCTATGTGTCGTTACACAACAGTGCCTGTACCGAAATCAATGGAGGCCCGTTATGCCGTTCGGAAAATCGAGTTCTAAGCACTCAGTCGTTCAGATGCAGTATGCGGATGCGAGGCCTGAAATGCGCCCAGGAGACGTAATCGCCTTCGGGGGAAAGGGTCACTTTTCAGAAATCATCAAACTTGGGACCCTAAGCGACGTATCCCACGTCGGGGTGATTTTGCAAACCAAGATCCCGACAGAGGATGAGGCCGACACACGGTTCTTCAACCAGATCATCGAATCAACCTCCCTGCATGGATTCAATGGGGTTCAGATCAATCGTTTCAGCGACCGGCTTGCCGCCTACGAAGGAGAGCTTTGGTGGTTGCCGCTGAGAAAGGAAATCCGTGAGGGGCGATTTGACCAGAAAGCGTTCTATGACTTTCTGTTCAACCAGGCTAGAGAGCGCAAGGGCTACGATATGCCGCAGGCTATAAGGTCAGCCTTGGACGCACTGGATCAGTTGCCCTTTGGTGCGGATGGGCCTACCTACAATCGAGAGGATTTCTCCCGATTCTTCTGTAGTGAGTTGGTTGCCGCAGGACTGGAAATGGCTGGCGCCGTGGGGGCGGTGAATGCATCGGAAGTGACACCGATTGATCTGTGTCGTTGGGGTATCTACGAGGATACCTACTATCAGCTCAAGGGGGACCCGGGCAAGTCCATCTCCAGGTTCAATACGGTTACGCCCATCTAGTAGCAGACGGGTGCCCCCGGGACTGTTGTTGTGCCCAGATATCCGCCAACCGGTGTCACAATGGGATCAATGGCTGGTCGTTGATAGTAAAACTACCGTACACTGTATGGGTGTACAGGTTACGGTGTTTTGTTGACCGCAATTGATCTTGGGGGGTTGGATTGGCAGGTATCAAGGGGTTTGCGTCGCCGGCGCGCAGTTACGAAGGTAATCAGCTGTCGCTGGACCAGTTAGTGATTGAAAAGCCGCACGCCACCATCTTTTGCGAGGCCAGTGGAGACGGCATGGCCGGAGCGGGGATCTTGAATGGCTCAGTGCTGATCATTGAGCGCGGGTTCCGAGAACGCCATGGCGATCTGGTGCTGGCAGTCGTTGATGGTGAGCACCTGGTACGTCGTGTCGATGAGATGAACCAGTTGCTGGTTGCGGAACCGCTACCGGGTGATGAGACCGGCTACCCAGCGGTTGGCCTAGGCCGTTCTGGTGAGGTGGTGATTGAGGGGGTGGTGATCGGCTGCCTGAACCGTTACCGATGATTTACCTGATCGATGCCAACGCGTTCTACTGTGGTGCCGAGGCCTCCGTCGATCCCAGTCTGCGTAACCTGACCAACGGACACATCGTGCTGACCAACTCAGATGGCTGTGTCTGCGCGGCGACCAAGCCGGCTCTGGCCATCCTCGGTAAGAAATTCCAACCTTACTTCCAGATTGAGGGCCTGGTAGAGCAACATGGGATCCGGGTTCACTCCTCAAACTATGAGCTCTATGCCGCGGTCTCCCAGCGGATGAATGAGACATTGCGTAGCTTCGGCCCGGCCAGACATCACGTCTACAGCATCGATGAGACGTTCCAGGAATACTACGGCATCACTGATCACCACCAACTGGCCCGGGCCATCCGCCAGCGTGTCTGGAAAGAGCAGAGGATCCCAATGGGTGTGGGCGTTGGGCCCACCTACGTGCTGGCGAAGGCCGCCAATCACGCAGCCAAGCGGTTAGAGGGCTACCGGGGCATTGCGGTGATCGACAACGACCATGAACGACGCCGGATCCTGGCCCAGATGAAGTTGACGGATGTCTGGGGCATTGGTTCCAGGTTGGCAGCTCGGATGGAGGCCATTGGCTTGCGCACTGCGCTGGATCTGAGCCAACAGCAACCCCAGCAGATGCGCCGGCAGTTCAGCGTCAACGTCGAGCGCATCGTCCGTGAGTTGAACGGCGAACTGGCCATGGGATTTGACGAAGTGCCACCGCCAGCAAAGGAGATCTGCAGTTCCTTGACGGTGAAGGCGCGCCTGACTGATCTTGTCAGCTTCCGACAGGCCATGGCACTGCGTGTCGAGTACGCCGCAGAGCGGTTGCGACGCCAGGGTCAGATGTGTGAGGTGATCAGCGTATTTGCCTATGCCAGTCAGGGGGACCGCGAGCGTGGCAATGGCTTTTCGGCCTCTAAGGTGATCCAGTTGCCGGTGGCCACCGACGACACCCGCACGCTGGTCAGCAAAGTCATGACAGAGGTAGAGGCCATGTGGCGACCCGGGGCCCGCGTTGCGAAGCACGGTGTGATCCTCAGCGGACTATCGAACGCCAGCAGCAGTCAAATGAGCCTGTTTGAGGCGCCGCCAGCGAACTCGGGACCGCTGATGAAGGCAATGGACGACATCAACGCCCGGTTTGGCTCTGGCGCCCTACAAACGGCCGCCACTGGTATGTTAGATAGGGCAGAGCTAAACCACCGGCAATTCCTGTCGAAAAACCCACTTACCCGCTGGAGCGACATCCCAAAGGCTCGCTGCTAAGGCGGACTTGAAGACCCCGCCACGAGAGGGTAGAGTCTTTGTGAACGGTTCACAAAGAGGCACTCCATGAGCGATACCCATCCGCTGCAAACCTACGTCCAAGAGCAGGACTACATCTACTTGCGTAACTGGGCGAATAGAAAGCTCATGAGCCCGCTGGAGTTTAGCCTGCTGGTGAAAGAGGAAGTCACTGATCGTGAAGCGGTGGCATCAAGGCTACGCAGCATCCAAGACAAAGATGTAGCATCACTCGCAGCTCTGCTTTGCGAAGTGTGCTCCGAGCCAGCGCTCAAGCGTCTGTACGCCAGTGCCCGCAAGGCACGCTCTAATAAGGACAAGAGGTACAGCGAACGGGAGATGAAGCAGCTAAACGTTTCGACTGAAGTGCGCAACGAAATCAACCGATTAGCAGAGAAGGAAGAGTGCAAAAGCGTCGATGAGTTCTTGCGGTCCCGGTTTGCGCCAGGTAAGCACAACCTGAGCCTAGATGAGGACGTCGCGGGCAAACTGCAGGAGCAAGCTGAGGCGGCCGGCCAAAGTCTGGATCAGTATCTCTACAACCTGCTTAAGAAATAGCCCGTATATACCTAAGTATATCTAGTGCTAGGGGAGGGATGGCGGTGAGAGAGGGATTCGAACCCTCGATGAGCTATTAACCCATACGCCCTTAGCAGGGGCGCGCCTTCAGCCACTCGGCCATCTCACCGTAAACGTTCTGCTGGGCACCGCGAAAATGCGCGATACCCTTGGAATTGGTTGCGGGGGCCGGATTTGAACCGACGACCTTCGGGTTATGAGCCCGACGAGCTACCAGGCTGCTCCACCCCGCGTCCGTTAAAGAGACTCTAACTCAACCCAGAGAATGAGGTCAACCACGGGCCATCTCATGTGCTGGATAATGCTGCAACAGCGCCGCTGGATTGAATAACCGGAACAACAACTCTTGGCGGACGACCTGCGCCAGCTTTTCGCCACTAGCGATGTCCGGGATTAGGTCAGCGATGAACTCGTCAAGGAACCGCTTGCGGCCGGGTCCATAGAGGGTTTCCAGGTATTCGTAGATCAGCTTGTCGAGCTCAACCGTAGTGGTTTTGTCGGCAGTTACCTGAACAAGTTTGCGGCCGTAGTAGTGACTTAGGGCGCTCGCGTCGCGTGTCCCAATTTTGTCGGCGATGCCTGGGACGGTTTCTAGCAAAATGGCGACCTTAAGGGCGTGCCGGACCTGGTCTTTGCTGACACCACTAGCTAGGAGTGAGTAGATCTGGGTCCGGGCTTCCGTCTTGGCCGCGGCAAAGGCAGTGACTGGGCAATGCCCTTGGTTCTGTGCATCCTGATGCCAAGAGAAGAGGTAGTAGCTGTCAATGGAGGTTGAGGTGGGGTTGCCCCCGGGCGGGTTGTAAGCGATTTTGGTCTTTTGGCTCTTGAAAAAGGGGGTGGTAATGCTCATGCAGGATTTCTTAGGTTCCGATTGGGTGTGAAGATAATAACCAGAAGAAATGGATTGTCACGCCCGCATATCCAAGCCGGAAAAGGCTCTTGACATACGGCTCAGTGGTGCACCTATAAGCCTTTGAATAAATTGATGGAACAATTATACCACCAAAGACAGTCACGCCTTGCTGGCGTTCTTAATAGATGTGCGGGGGAGGATCCAATGACTTTTCCTTTTGAGCCCTTGGTATATATGCGTTTCAGGAGCGAAACCATGAACCTGAGCGAAATAAGATTCAGCGCAGAGGTATGGACATCGCCTCCACCTTTGAGTCGATCCCGGTTACACCAGTCACTAGGAGCAGTGATGAAAAGAAGATCTGGCAGCGCCAGAACGTGAGCCAGATCCCGAATATACCATTAGGTTCTGTCAGTCAGGCACGTACCAGATGGTTGTGCGCACGCGCCAGGTCTCTTGCTTCAATGCCCAAGTGAGACTGGGCGGCACCGGCGACGATATCATGCAACTCATCTGGTAGGCGCTTTGATCGGTCCTCATTAAAGAGATTGCGATACACGAACCCGACTTTATTTTCGTGAGTGGACGTCTCGCGTTGGGCATCCTTAAGCGCATCAATGCAGTATTGGATATTAGCTTGATATGCTCCAAGTGTTTCAAAAAAGTCGCTGGTAGCACACATCAGGTCACGACTCCGACCGAACTGCGTATATTTGTCGTCATCTAGAACAAGATAAAGTTGGTCAGTATGCTCTTGTGCATATTCACGGATCCGCTTTTCTGCGATGGCCTTTAGATCAGGGTCGATTCTGATATCAGAGAAGTAACCATGGCAAACCAGGGTAAGGTCTTCTAGGGACGTATTTGATACTGGGAGGATCGCTCCGGCGACATCAAACTCCACGCGGCCCTTCTCGTAATCAAACTTGTCTTTCGGTCGGTTTCTAAAGAACACCGCCTCATCAATATAGAACCGCACACGCTGGCCGTTCTTGTCCTTTAGATCGAATGAGAACCTGGCTTTCTCAGCGAGAGCATTGTATAGCTTTTCGGCATCGGAACGATTATGGACTGGAAGCGCGTACCCGCCCCTCAAGTTGGCCGATAAACCCACAGTGGGAGAAACGGCTTTCGCTTCAGGTGGGAAACTGCGTTTGCCGCGTTCAGCTACTTCAATCGCTTCTTTGGTTGAATCATAGAGAAGGTTGTTGTTGAACCTTTTGGACACCACTTGCAACGTTTTAAAGTCTTCAGTGAGCTGTATGATATTGGTCTTGTTCGTCACAACCTACCCCTTATCCAAGTTCCGGCGCTGCACTGCGCGCCTGGCTGAGATCACGGAAGTTCTCTGAGACATGTGCTTCTAAGAGGGCCATGTGCTCTTCGCTAATAGTGCTGCGCTTTTCCAGGATTGAGCGTGCGAAGACAGCACTACCTGGTGCCTTCGGATTCAATGCCAGAAGCTTGCAGGCCGCCAGGGCCGTATCAGACAATCGCTGACTTTGCTCAAAGGATTTGTTGATGAATTGATGGGCGTCACGCATGCATGGGTCGATATCACCCGTCAAAAGTAGTGGGGAGTGCCACTTGTGGCCGACTGGGGTTTTGCGACCAGTTCTGCACTGTTTGGCGAGGTCACTGGCATAGTCGTTCTTCACGTGCTCAAGAAACTTCGCGAATTTGGTATCCAGTTTGTCTTTATCCAGTGCCAGCCCTTCGTGGCTAAAGAGAACCAGGTAGCGGTTGTCTTCGTGGGGGTGCCGTAACATTAGTGCATTCACCGGGAACCGATCTGCTTCGAACGAGGCGTTTGGTTCCTCAATTTCCAAGCTGCCGTAGCTGACCTTGCCGGCCTGGGGTCGAGCCTCTGGCTCCAAGCATCCAATAGAGTATGTCTTAGATTGGCAGGAAAAAGGAAAGTGCTTTGTAAGCGCGTGAAAGGCCTCAGTCGCTTCCGCTTCGCTGTCGCACACCAGGGTCCAATCACTGAGCTGTTGTTTAAATCCAGGAATGGCCCCGGCGCTTAAAGATGTTGGTGCTTTGAATCCCTGAACACTAGGTGATAGCAATGCACGACTAGTGCTTGATGCATCTGCAGGGGTGCCAGAATGCAGCCCTAAGTCTTTGATCAGCTGTTGGCAAAAGGACCGAAGTTTATTGGGAGTCATCTGACTTTTCCTTGTGGTATTAATGAGCCCGCTCAACGGACTGTTGGTTCTTATGGAATTGCTGTACCCCTCTGCGGAGGAGGTCGGCCTTGGTCGGTTCGGAAATCGCTAGGCTCTTAATCGCATCTGCGATTTCTTTTATGCTGGATAGTCCAATCCTGAACGAGTTTAAGCGTGCACAGTGATCGTTGAGGTAGGAGTTAGCGGTTAGGGTATTTCGGGCCTGTTCAAGGATCTTTAGCGTCCCTGGGGGGTGCCGGTATTGTTTCTGATGACGTGTACTGATGTGCTCCCTTAGATCCTCGAACATTTCAGTGGAGAGGACGACATTGAAGGCAGCTAGTTGTTGCGCCAAGGCAACGCCAGTCAATTGGACCCCTTCAGGGTTGTAGATGACGATCTTGTGATTAGGCCAGTCCGGGTGGGGCGCTTTAACCATTGTTGGAGTGATGCTGGTTAGCGAAGCATCACCGTCTTCATCAAGGGTAAACATAGCCGAGGCGTACTCCACGGAGGCATCCTCATGGCAAAGTGGGGCTGCGCTGGCCTGGTACTTTCTGAATGCTTCATCAGCTGCTGGACCATCAGGGAAGATGGCGATGATATCGTTTTCCTTTTTTGTGTAGGTGTAGTCGCCTAATTGGAATTCATAGCCGGAGTCTTCGAAAAGTAGTGCGCTGTCTTTATTCGTTTGGTCGACGAAGGCCTGGAGCAGGTCAGAAGCCATAATTAATACTCGATACAGTGCTTACTCAAATAATAACCCTTGGGCCGGGATGACGGGTGAAACCCATTGGGTTCAGGGGAGTAGTAACGGCTGAGTGGTAAAATTAATGGAAGAGAAGGTGCATCGAGTGAAGACGTCATGCAGGGTAAGGATATCGCGCAACAAAACCTGGGGCAGCCAACATTAGGCCAGTTTTGCGCTGAGGCGGAGAAGCGGGGCTTGTACCTACCGATGATAGGCCCGGCTAATGTAGAGGCGGTGGTTGCTGAGGTTATGCTCCAACTCAGCGATTACAACCTAGACCACGGATTCAAAGAGGACAGCAAGGGTCCGTTGGCGGATCTCAAGCTCGATGTCCCTCTTCCTAATATGGATGAGCGAAAGGACGGCTTTGACCGGACCTACCAGACCAGGATCTTCTTCGATGCAGACAAGGTGCGTCGAGGCTCTGTCCTTGGGCCAGTTGTGCTGGAATGCCTGGCCATGGCCGGCTATGGCCGAAAAGATAGGGGAAGTGGTCGGTTAGGGTATTTGTTTGAATGGCCCGCTGTCCGGGGCAATAAAGAAGACAAGACTCGAATTGAGGTCGAGAGCGAGGAGGGGTTGCGGGCGGCGCTGCAATCCGACTGCGTGCGGATGTTCCGCGCACTTGTGGATTACACCAAGAGCCTGAAAAGGCGGGGGGAGCGCGGTGAAAGCATTGGCTGGAGCCCCGGCAAGGTGCTTACTGCCAAACAGGTAAGGACCAAGCTGGCCCTGCCCATTGAGTTAGCGTACCCAGAAATGCTCAGCAGCAACCTGGAAAACCAGCGCTGCCTGAATCCGGGGCCAGAGTTGTGGCCAGATCCAAAGCTATAGCCAGGAAGGATTCGTGTGCTAGTATGACCGCTACGCGTTAATGGTACGAAAAACAATCTATGGAACAGAGCCATATAGCCTATAAGGATCGCTTGAAGCAGTTGGTGATCGATACACCAAGGGGCCGGGCGTTGGACCCTAACTACACTCCGGTGCAGGCTCAGCTGCCGATCCCTTACAGTCGCACCGGTTGCTTGCAGGTGTTGCATCGCATCACTCAGCGCTACCCAGAACTGGTTGACCTCCCCTTGGATCACATTAGAAAAGCGAGCAGTTCGCCGCTACAGCTCACCGCGGCCCTGGACAAAATCGCTCATGCAGCCCTGGATCGAAAGTACGTGCTCATCTACGACTGAGCGCCGTTGAAAAGTTGAAGTTGGAGATCACCGTTGTTCATCCCTGATCTGCTGTACCGGACCGTACACGCTACCCATTACCAGCGCGTGTTTTTCGTCGGAGACATCCACGGCGACTTCACACTGCTATCCCACGCTCTCCGTGACGTTCGATTCAGCGATTCTGATCTGCTGGTGGCTTGTGGTGATCTCATCGATAGAGGCCCGCAGAGTCTCGAGGTACTGGAGTTCTTTCTGGACAACGAGAACGCCGTTTCTGTCCTGGGGATCCACGAGTCAATGGCCCTGCAGGCCTTGTTCGATGACGATCCTGATGACCAGCGCGAGTGGTTTGGCGCCGGTGGAGAATGGTCAGATGCGGTAGACCGCCATCGGCTTGAATCTGCGCTAAAGCAGGCGCTGGAGGAGTTCCCTGTGGCCATGGAGGTGATTACGCCGGGTGTCTGTGTCGGTGTGGTCCATGCCGAGATCCCGTTTGACAGCTGGGATGAGTTTCGAGACTTCCTTGTGCTGCGCGACCCCGCTGAGTGGAAGAAAGGGCGTCGGGACATCTCATCCAAATTTCCCCGCGGGCGCCTCATCAAGCAGGCCTTGAAGGGCAAATCGCGGATCGAGAGCGGTGAGTCCGCCAGCATCGAGGGTATTGGTATGGTAGTGGCCGGCCATACCCCAGTGGCCCGGGCAAAGCAGCTCGGAAACCAGGTGTGGTTGGACACCGGAGCTGGCTATCCTGACAGGGAAGGGGCGGGCCTTAGCCTGCTCGAGATCGGTCCTGATGCTAAGCGGGTACGTCACTACTCATCGCTGCTCCATGGGGCAAAGCAGAGGACGTAATTAATGGGAGGGGCCCGGTGGGGCCTCGTTGAGTGCCAGGCGCCTGGCATAATGTTGTGAGGTTCAATATGAGCAAGCGTGAACACGCCGGGCGTGGTGTTGGCTGCACCAACACCAAGGCAAGGCACACACTAATCGCCAGATTCCCTTCAGAGCTTCATCTGCATGAATTCCAGCGCCGGGTGCAGGGCCTTGGCCAGACGGTGTCCTGTTACAACGACCTGTTGATCCCATGCGAAGACTTGGCGGCAGTTCATCAGTGGATGTCAGACCTGGAAGCGGTAACGTTTGCGCATCATAGCAAGACGATCAAGACAAATTTTAGGCCTGGGTGGCTCGGGGACTTCGAGAGATCGCGTGCCGCCAACGAAGTGTTGCTTCGGCATATGCCCGGGGACCCCACCACAGTCTCAACGAAAGGCTACGATTTGCTTTTTAAACAGGCCGAGGATTTCGAGCAAGAGCAGTTGGCTGCAGCCAGGACCTATGATGACGGTACCTGGGTGCGGGAGGTAACCCAGTACCTGGTAAAGGGATGGGGATTCGATGATAACTCAGCAAAGGGTCTGGCAGCGGCGGTGATGTCGGTCTGCAAGAACGCACTACCAAATCCTTATTTTGAAGGTTACGGCCGAGTTGTAGCGCTGGCCGATCTGATTAAAGACAAGCACCGAGAGATGCGCGGTGGTGTCAGCGGGGATTCGGCCTGGACCGTGTTCCGCCGGGATAAGAGTGAGTGCCATCACGCCTGGAGGGACGCCGTCGCGAGAGTCCTGGATTTATTCCCTGAGCACGCTGCAGTGAAGCCTGGGCCGGATTCTAAAGAGGCCTTTGCGCATAGCGTGTTTCCTTATCGGAGCGATGACTACGAAAATAACCCCGCTGTTCGGCTCGACCGGTTTAAGCTGGTCAGCGACAAGAGTGCGGGTTCTGAACGTACTGACTTCGAAGAACTCGTAGGTTGGATGGCCAGTAATTGCCTGTTCATCAGGGAGCGTCGTGCATCCGCCCGGGCCATTGCCGGTTTGGAGCGCTTGTCGCAGCACCTGGATGAGGTAACCGATCTCCCTGCGGCGTTTGAGCGGATTGCTAATAATGCCTATGGTGGGCGTGAGCTTACCGGCATTGAGCCCCAAAGGTAAAATATATTTTCATATACTGTTGACATGACTCTTTGGGTTTGAGAGGATGAAGACGCTTCTGATGAACCTTGGGAGCCAGACATCGGGATCCGTCAATCTCCTTGTCTTCCGCATTCGGGAATAACCCGTGTGTACCAATGAGCAAGAGCATAGGGCCGGCAAAGAAATTTGCCGGCCCTTTGTTTTATTGGGATTTTCCCAGAGTGGTGTTAGTTTCGAGCCTGAGTTAATTATGGAGTTTTGCTGTTATGGAAAAACCAATCCTGGCGACCGATGTCGACGGCGTACTGTTGAACTGGAAAGGCGGCGTTGCCGCATTTAACGCCTCCAGGGGGGTTGCTACTCCTCGGGAGTACCTGTGTCCGCGAAACGATGTGCCCCTGCGCCAGTTATTCGATACCGAATGCCGCGACCAGGCGTACGATTTGATGATCGAGTTTAACCGCTCGCCAATGCTGGGCCAGTTGCCCCTGTTGGATCCCAGTGCAGTCGATGTGCTGCAGCGCTTAAGCCAGCACTTTGACATTGTGGCCATCACTTCAGTTGGGGAGTGGGCTGAGACCCATGAGCGGCGCCGGCAAAACCTGAAGGATCTGTTTGGTGATGTCTTCAGAGAAGTAGTGTGTCTGCCGCTGCGTGTCAGCAAGAAGGAGCATCTGGCCCGTTTTACCGAGCAGGGCAGGGTGGTTGCGTGGTTCGATGATCTGGCAGAGCACGTCGAAACCGGTAAGGAGCTTGGGATCCCCAGCTACCAGTTCCAGTTCTGTCCCAATGGCGCCCCGTCTAAGCCTGGGTTGTTCCGGAGTTGGCGTGACATCGAGTCTCACCTGGAGCAGACCATGCTGGTCGCCTAATTGGCGTAGAGCAGATACTAAAAAGGCCCTGCAGGTGGTAACACCCGCAGGGCCTTTTTGTTGGGGCTTACTCGGTCTCTTTGCCGGACTTCATGAACTGGGCCAGGTTAGAGGTGGAACCCAGTACCGCTGCCATGCCGGCCAGGCTCTCGCCGTCGCCGCCACCCTGGACGTTCACCATCGGTACCTTGATCAGATCCGGGTTGTCTTTGGCGACTTCCAGGAACCGCTCGAAGATCATCAACTGTACCGTGGCGTCTTTACCGATCACGTCACGCTGGGCGGCCTGACCTTCGGCCACCAGGATCATCGAGTTCTTCTTGCCTTCACCGATGATCTTTGCGGCCTTGGCATTCATCTCAGCAGCTACGATGGTCTTCTGCTGATTAGCAATCTCTCGTGCGTTCTCGGTGTTGGCGCGCTCGGTTGCTGCCAGGGTTTCTTGGGCGTAGGTGTCCTGCAGTGAGCTGGCCAGTTGCTTGCGGCGAAGTGGCAGCAGCAACTCAGGCGGCAGCACAATCTCACCTACCCGAACCTCTGCCACGGTCACGCCGGTCTTGGCGGCCTCCGGCTTAATCGCGTCTTCCAGCAGGGCAACCAGGTCTTCACGAGCGGTGACCATGTCCTTGGCGTCAGTCACACCGGCTTTCTGCTGCAGCAGATCGCGGGCAATGTTGGTCACAATGCGGTTCTCTACCGCCTCCATGCTGCCGACACCAGCAATGACCCGGGGCGCGTTGTTGGCGTGTACCTGGGCAATCACGTAAAGCTCGATCGCCAAAGTCCAGCCGTCCTTAGTGCGGACGATGATCGCCTCGCCGGCCGCTTCCGGGTCAATCGGTACTTCCTGAACGCTTTCTTCCTGGCTGATGGTGCCGTCGTCCGCCACGGTCAGGTTGAGTTCACGGCGGGTGTAGCCACCAACGTAGGCCCACAGTACCGCTCGAGTGGTCTGTTTGGTGGCTGTCTGAGCCAGCTGGTTCAGGTAGTAGCGGCCGGGAACCAGTGCTTCGTCCCAGACCCCTTTACAGCCTCGGGGAACCAGAATGGCGTTAAGGTCGGAGGCGTTGTTGGTTGCCGGCAGCTTGTCGCAGTCCAAATCGGTGTTGGTGTCGACGTTCGACCTAACCACGGCGACTTCGCCGGTCATGACGGTCAGGGCGACCCCGTGCTTAACATCCCAGAGATCCGGGTGAATAGGGTAGCGCCCCGGGGGGAGCACGGTCAGCTGGGTGCCCTTAAAGCCGTTGCCGCGGCTGGGGTCTAGGAACACTTCGGGTTTTAGCATTTCGTTGACGTCCATTTCCCACTCCGGGGCCATGAACTGGCCGGTGGGCAGGGTACGCCCGTCTTTGGCCACCAGGCTCAGGTACTGGCCCTCGTTGACTGTGGTCAGCGGGTGCGTGCGGGTGTCGTGCAGTACCGATACGAACGGCATGAAGTGAAAGCCCTGGGTGATGTACCGGGCTTGCGGTCCTTTAAATACCTTGCCTTGCTCATACCCCATCACGCGGCCCTGGGGCAGGTCATCGGCCATGTAGATGCGATTAAGCGTGGTAAAACTGCCCTCAGGGACCATCAGGAAGCTGGTGTTGGCGAACATAAGCAGGCCAACCAGCACGCAAACCGCACTGACTGATCGTTTGATGATCGGCAGCGCATTAAGTTGAGGTACCACAACCAGGGCCGCGACGATAAACGCCAGGCCCAGAAATATAAAGATCATTCCATCCACTCCATGGCCAGAAGGCCCAACGATTGAACCCGCTCAGGGCGGGGTTGGAGTCAGACTAACAACGGTCCCAGCAAATCCCAAGCGGGCATCACTGAGTGGCGGGCCGGGTGCGGTAGTATGGAGAGAGGCAGCATTAATAACGAGGGTTAGCAGGTTGATCAACGATATCGAGTTCGAAGGTGAGATGGCCAGGCTGGAGGCGAGTCACTTTGACGGATTGGACGAAGCAGAGGCCATCCTGGGCAGTACCCGCTTTGTCTTTGGCCGGCACATAATCCCCGCCAGGTTCTGGAGTGACCGTAATGCCTTCTATGAGATGGCTGAAGAGCTTCATCTTAACGGTGGCCGGTTGGTGACCGACAAATGGGGAGAATTGCACATTGGTTCGCCGGTAACAGAGTTGGAGGATCCTTACCGTTGCTATGACCGGGCAATACGGTCGCTCATCAACTGCCAGCAGGTTCCTGTCCCGCACATCATGGCTTCGCTGTGCTTTTTGTTGTCGATTACGCTCCGCTTACCTACCTGAGTTGTCCGGCCCAGAACCGCCAGCAAGTACAATTAAAGTATGTTGCTGTTGGAAACTGACGTATGGCCCAGCCCCCATCTATGAACGGGAAACAGGAAATATTAGCCGCAGGACTCACCCCTGACGGCGTAGAGTCGATGCACGATACTGCCGACGGGATCGGTAGCCGTGAAGGTGTCGGCATGCTTTCTAAAGCCCAGTCGGTAGAGTTCCTCAAGGCTGAATTTGACCCCGGTTCCCCGAAACTGACGCGGGTGGACCCCAAGGCGCTGACGCTGATGTACCGCTTAGCCGGTAATCATCCCGGTACCCTCAGGCAGGTGGCCAGTTCAGTTCATGAGAAGGCTGCGTCTAACGACGGGGTTGTCGATGTGACCGCTGTAAAGTCCACTATGGATGAGATGCTGGTGGAGGGGGCGCAGCGTGCGGATCGGCACCTGCGCTTGCTTGCGGAAAAGGGCCGTTTCGATGAATTGGCTGTCCTGCAGGCTTTGGCCTCTCATCAAAACAGTTTCGACTCGGGGGTTTGGAACCCAGAACCAGGAGTACGCATTGAGCTAAGCAGCGAATCACTAGAACACAAGCGGCGGATTGATCGTGCTAGTGAGCAGTTAAAGCAGGATGGACTCGTCGTCGATGAGATCCCTGGCCAGGGGGCTATTGAGCCGCGGATTGCTGATCCCATGATGATCGGTGGTTTGGCGTCCGTCGATGTCGAGCGCTTGCACCAGATGGGTCCTGGGATGCAGTTAACCAGGTCAACAAACCCGCTTGACGTCGACCACACAGTTGCCAGGGTGGCCTCTGAAGGTTCTGCCCTGGTCGATGGTCTTGATGGTGCTTCAGTAGACGATGCCGATGCGTTGTTCCTGGAGTTGGCCAATAGTGCGGTGGAGCATGCTGAGTCTTTGGGCGTAAAAACTCATGCCTCGTTTTTGCAGCGTACCAAAATGGCACTGGCGGGGGTTGGCATGGCATTAGGGGCAGCATTTACAGTGCCCGTTGCGGCCAGCACGCTTGAAGACACTGCCACAACAGGCGTTGCCGGTTTTGAGGAGCCATCTGCTGAGCAACGTGTACATGACATCAGTTCTCCGGAGCAATCACTACCTTTGCTTAATGGTGAGGGTGGGGTCTACCGGGTAGGAGAGCAGTTGATCATAGCCAACGCACAAGGGCAGTCGTTTAATGAAGTCTTTTCTGATCCAGAGGTCCTGGCAGAAATGGCGAGTTATGATATACCTCCAGCCTGGATTTATGACAACCAGCGGGAGTGGGGTAGCGCGCTTGCACGAGGTACTGAGAGGGTCGGTTACGTACACTTTCTTATCAATGGCAATGACCAGAACTCGATTGAATTACACAAGCGGTTGTGGCCTTCACCATTGATTAACGAGGGTACGCTGAAGCCATTGGTTAGAGCACATGAGTTGGCCCATTCAGTCAGTCCGCTTTACGAAGTTGACTATTCAATCAGTGGAGAGAGTCGGGCAGAAGTTAAGCCTTCAATTAGAGAAGAGAGCCAGGCCGATGTGTTCAGTGTGGTTTGGGCGGCTAAAGCGCTTACTGGTGATGACCAAGCGGCATTCAAGGAGTTGGCAGAAGCATACATTGGTTCAGTTGCGGGGTGGAGGATGGAGGGGCCAATAAGTGGCCACGATGGCATACACCAGACAGTCCTGGCTTTAGCGAAGTTGGAAAAGGCGCTTTCTGAAGACCTTGCCAGTATTCATCAACTCAATGATCCGATTGGGGTGGCTGAGTTTTCGTTGCAAATCGTCGACAAAGCGCACTCCGATCTGACGGAGGCACTGCAAAGGCATGGCGTGGCCAGGAAGATAGGGACCATGGACCAAATTGATAAAATCGATGACCTGAAGAAAGCCATGCTTCGCGGGAGGGAGAGGATGCCCAACATTGAGTGGATGACTGTGGCACAGAAACGGGACGCTCATGTGTTATACAGCAGTGCCCGGAAAAGCGATGGCGAAACCCGCTCTGAATTTTTTGAAAAGTTGAAGCGGCATGTTCTAAAGACCGCGGTGATGGCTAATGAATCATCTGCACATTTAATAGGTAGCGAACATGGCGCCGCCTTGCGAAAGGACCTACTTGGCCCGATTTCACATGCGTCCGTGGAGGCATTCGAGGCTTATATTGGCGGGTCAAGCGAGCTACAGTCCAACCAAACTGGGATTGAGGAGGGGGTAGCGTATGATTCCGCACCTTAAGATCTACCTGAGGGGTATGGCGGAGTTGAATCGCCAGTTTGCCGCTAAGCAGTTGGAACCACTTCATCCCGACGACCCTGTTCTTTGCTTGGACCTGTCAGCCAGGTTGATTTCTGCTCGGAACACCGTGAAGAAGTTCAACGTGGCACCTTCGACCGATGACTTAGTCGGCGAAATCCGTGCTTTCCTTCAGCGTTACGGCAAGATCAGGGCCCACTGAATAGAGATTGCTCCCAGGGCTTCTAGCCGGGGGGCAGAAATCTACGGCAATGTCATTCCTCTGCCTGCACTTGGCGGTGCGCAGCGTCCCGCCACTTCACCCTCTCATGCCATACAGGCATGCCTTTCTACCAAGCCAAGTTGTCCAGCCAGTATCCGCCAGCAAGTATAATTAAAGTATGTTGCTGAAGGAATTGAGTCGATGAGCGAACCGCTGACGGTCGATGGATTAAAAAGCTGTTTTCCCGCGGATCCAAGCCCGGCGAATACCGCGAAGAGGGCGCGTAGTAATGCCGATTTCATCGCTAGGAACGCGATGGCCGGCAAGGGCGTACTGGTAACCGGGCCGGAGGGATGCGGTAAAGACCGTGCTGCTTTAGCAGCGGGACAGGCGGTCAAGGAGGACCCAGCTGCTTACGGATTAGACCCGAATACGTCGGTTCATCTGTTCAATAACCAGATGATCAGTGGCGATGCTGATCACGCCCGTGAGCGCCTAGTTCGGCTCCTCAATGCCTTTACGTTATCTATTGAAGAAGATCATCGCTCCGGCCTTGTCCGGGGCCGCGACCTGATGGCCGATTTCTTCCGTCGCATTTTCTCCAGTGAGCGACCTCATAATGCAGCGATAAAGTCGGTCAAAACCAAGGGTGGTGTTGGCTTAGCCATCCCAGACATGGCAGACGGTAAAATTGGTCGCGAGACCACGCTGGAGTACGACGTAGATAAGGCACATCAACTTGCCATCGAGGAGGAGCGCCGTTTGTTGGAGGCCAACGACCCTGGGGCGCCCGGCAGCATCATCAAAGCGATGCGAAAGCTGAATGCCGTACTGGCGAAACACGGCGGGTTTAGCGTACTCCATCTGTATGATTTTCATGTACTGGATCCAGGGGGGGAGGCGGCTCAGGGCTTTGTGGTGGAGTTGGCTGAGGCAATCAGCGAGTCAGAGCATGTCTGCACCATTTTTTCTGGCGCCAGAACCAAGAGCATGGATATGGCGTTCGCTCCAGACAAGCCATTGGGGCGGTCTCTGGGTACCAGCCCAATGTACATTGCCCTGATGTCGGACAATGAAGCGAAGGGCCTGGTTGCAGAGGTCTTCGACGGTGCAGGGCTTACCAATGTCGCACCGGAGGCTATAAACCAGATCCTCAAATTGTCACGGAACCACCCTGCAACCATTACGTCGTTAACGCAAGCCGCGCTAGCCGAAGGTATGGCGAATGGTGGCGGCTTGGGTGTGGGGGAGGTGCAGGTTGCCTTCAACAACATTAGCGCCCAGGGAGACCGTAGAGCGCGAGAGGTGATCAAGACAATGGCCAAGGATGGGCACCTGGACGATCTGGCTGTACTGCAGGCATTGGCATCACAGGAGAACTTGAAGGAGGGTGGGGCATGGCATGCTCATCCTGAGTTGATTGTTGTGCCAGACCCAAAATCACCTTCCATGAAACGCAGATATGAGCTATCCATCCAGCGGCTTAAAGCGAGTGGCTTAATCATCGACAGTATACCGGGTCATGGTTCGCAATATCCCCGCGTTGCCAACCCGTTAATGATCCGGGAGCTTGCTTCCATCAGTGTCGAGCGCTTGAGGGAAATGGGGTTCGGCAGGCAGTTAGCCCGAGGTATGAAGAACAGCCAAAAGAACACTCTGCAGGCCAATATCAGTAACCAGCCAGCGAAGTACCGGGCCTTCACTCGGTTGGCGGATCGCGAAGAGAGGGCCAAAGACAGGGCCCTGTATGAGAAAAACTCTGGTCCGATTGGTCCAATGGCTTGTAGGTAGAGCTTTCTCTATGATTTTTGCCCGCGTAGACTGGCAGCAGATCACGAACACACCGTGCCCTGCTGCCATTTGTTCTGGGGCGTTGGAGTTAACGACGTTATGCATGCCACAATCACCGCTCAGCAAATAGAGAGTGCCTTGTCAAAGGGCGACCTCGGTCTCTTTATGGAATTGGCCTCAGCACACCCCAACGTATTGAGGGTTACACAAGACTCTCTGTCATCACTGCTTGGGGGTCAGTGGAGTGCTGGCCATCTCGATGATCTTAAAAAGGCCTTTGCAAGGGTGAGCCCTTCTGGTGGTCCTGTGTTCGCTATCCCTAGTGTGGGTGCCCGGCCGGGGTATGATCTTGTTACTGAATCCGGTGAGGCCATGGCATTAATGCTCGCAAGCAGCGGTAAAGTCGTCGCTATGCCACACCGAGATAACGTCAAGTTAGTGAACATCGGAAAACGGCTGTTGCAAGATATAGAGTCAGCGGACCCAGCATTGCAAGCGAGGCGCGAAGCAGGGAGGCGACGGCGTGAACGGCAGGAACACATGAAGGCCCTGCGGCAGCCAGTACCGGCGGACTTCACTGCTGCGGTACAGCACATTGCTCAACATGCCCGGGATCTGGCCATGTTCCGGGAAATGCTCTCGCCGAGCATGTTTGATTTGTCAGACCGAAACCTGACCCGGATCGGTAGGGCAGCACAGTGGTTTGGGCGGGAGGAAGCAGACACTCTAGCCGGCCAAGGCCAGGTCACTATCTTCCGCAAGGTACCATCCGGTAGGGGCTATGAGATTGAGTCCGGCGACTGGGTGGCAATCGACCCCGGCTATGCAGAAGGGCATAGTCCTCAGAACCAGAATGTTGACGGCGAGGTTCTCTCTATGACCGTCCCCGGGGAGCACGTCTTTATGGGGGTTGATGCGAACGAGTGGGTTTACATCAACCCAGTGGATTGGGGTGACTTTGCCTCATTAGCCGAGGTCTACGAGCACTTCAGTCAGGTTCGTGCGATAGAGGACCCGTGCATTGGCACCTGGTATGAAGCAGGAGTTGTGGCCAAGGGGCAGGGCAGGGAGGCAATGCACTCCCTGGGGTTCTTCCGAGATGAGGCTAAGGCTAAATCCGTTGCTGAGGATCACGCCAAGGCCAGTGGCTTTGTGGGCCTGATCGCGTGTTTTGAGAATTTGCCTCTGCGCGTCGTAGAGACTTTGCCGGTTTGCGCTGAAGTGTCTGGCTCACTGCTGCAATCCATGGCGGACCAGTTTGCAGAGGCGGTGCGGATTGATAGCTCCGACGGGCCTGGCCTCCTGAGGACCCCCAGGTTCGGCATCGAGCCAGAAACTGTCGTACTGTATACCGGTCGTTGGGGCCGGCATTACTCTCCGGATCACGCAGACAATCGCCTGTTGCGCCACAATCGGTCTGAGGAGCTCGGTCGCTAATGCAGTCTCTGGGTAAGCCTGAGCAGGAGAGGGCAGTTACGTGGAGTTGACCCATGATGTTCTCACCCAAATCGCTGTTCGCTGGTTGAAGCGCCCGTTCAGCGGTCGGGGGCCCGGGTGCCACGTCGCGCTCGGCGAGATCGGCAGTTACGGGTTCAATACCGGTGAGGTGGCCGATGCTTTTGGGTATCGGTACGATCGCTGGCTTCCAGGGTCTGTCCTAGTTGAGTGCAAAACCAGTCGCTCCGATTTCCTGGCAGATGCCGCCAAGCCCCACCGTAACGGCGGGAAAGCCGGGGTGGGCACCTATCGTTATTACATGGCGCCCGAAGGGGTGATCGGCTTGGATGATCTGGTGGGCACAAAGTGGGGCCTGCTGACCGTCAATGGTCGAGGCCATGTGCGAGTGGAGTCCGGTCATATCGCTGGCATGATCTTGAGTAACATGACCGGGGCGGAGTGGGTCCGCTATTGGGCCCATGACCAGGTGAATTCCGAGCGGGAGATGATGTATCTGGCCCATGCTCTGCGTCGAGTTGGCGACCCGCAGGAGATGATCAGCCTACGACGGCTCGCCGATCGCCAGGAGCGGCAGATCGAACAGTTGAAGCGAGATCTAAATCGGTACCAGAGTAGAGAGCTGCTCGATGGGATTCTTGACTCACTGCCAGAGGTATAAGCGCAAATTTGGGATGCCAAAAGGCTTGGTGGGAGCACCAAGAAGGGCACCAATCTCAACCCCGACTTATACAGAAGTCCCCATTGAAATCCTTTTAAATCAGTAGCTTGTGAAACTGAGCTTAACTCAGTCAGTCCCCAGCGACCCTGCCAGCCAATCAGGCCTACCTTTCAATTAACGTATTTGATACAACATACTTAGAGTGAATGTTGCACGGAGTAGCGCTTGCTGGCTCTGTATATCTGGAGAACTGTCGTGACGCTAGACATTATCGCCCTAGACCTTGAAGGTACGCTGATATCGAACGCGATCAGTCAGTATCCACGGCCGCACCTGTACCAGTTTTTAGAGGGCTGCCACAGCTTGGCCCCCAGGCTTGTGATGTACACGACAGTAAGCGAGAGCAGGTTCCGCGAAATCGCCGCGCTCCTTGTGTCTGAGGGCGTGGCCCCGTCTTGGTTCTCTACCATGGAGTACATCGCTTGGACCGGGCGGGAAAAGGACCTGGCTTTTATCCCGGGCGCAGACATTAACAAGACCGTACTGGTGGACGATGTTGAGGCGTATGTGGCCGATGGTCAGCTCACGCAATGGATACCCATAGCGCAGTTTGCCAGCCCCTACCCTGACACTGATACCGAGCTATTGAATGCCCTTGAGGCAATACGAAACCACGCTAAGTAGCCGGTTGAAAAATTAGACTGCCTACGTAGGTTTCATCGGGCTAACGATGCCTCACCAGTAGGGTTGCTGAATGCCAAACCGATTACCAGGTCTCAGATGACTCATTGCCTTAACAGTGCTTTCTTGTCCGGATGGCCAGCGAGCATTGCATTTAGCTGATTGGTATCCGATCTCCCTCTTGCCAGCCAGAGCGCACGGTGCAACAACAGCACACTGGGCTCGATGCCTGCTTCGCTGGCCATATTGAGGACAAGCACTTCGCCTGGGTAGTTGGTGTTCCGGCGCCAGGTGCTCACTGACTGGACGGATACGCCGAGTCTCTTGTGCACTTGGTAGTCGGAACCAACGTTAAGCGCCTCCTTTATGAGGTCTAGAAATTGTGAAGGTGACATCGGGGATTGCATCGCTCGTCCTGTCCTTAGTGCAGTTGCCTAATACTCACTCTAAGCCTCGCCGATTAGCGCTAGCAAGTCCTCATAGTCCGCTTTGTGACAGCCCATCCGTCGGGCTCCTGGGCCGTGTACGATTTCACATACATAAATGCGCACAATATAGATTATGTAAAACGGCTACAATGACTTAGCCTTGGCCAGGTTCCCCGTCGACCTCAGTGCTCAGCCCCTCTGCGTGATCACTTAACTGCCGCAGCCAATTGGGTATAATCCGCTCTCAACGTTGAGGCTCGATTTACCAATGAACAAAGCACGCCAATATGCCCAGGCCGATCAGGAGATACTCCGCTCCTCCACCAAGACAACCTCGATGTCACGGTCGGCTTTTGAAAATTGGGTTGAGCCCTATCTGATCTCCAATTCAGTTTTGTCTGTAGCTCATCACTGGTTCATGGCGTCATTGTACGGCGGTGAGCACGAACAGCCCTGGCAGCCACGCACTGTTGCAGGAATGCGCCAAATGCTGGCCGCTGAGGCCATCAGTGATTTGGAGGCCGAGTCCACCGCTACCCTGTTTGCCGGCATCAACGGTCGATTGAACATGCCGGTCATCCTGGCGCCTACCAGTCGCGATGTTTTCGAGCCGCAGCGCTACGCCAGGCCTGAGCATATGACCGCTTGGCCGATGGTGTTTTGTGAGCCAGCAATGATGCGTCGGCTTACCCCAGCCAACCTGGTGAGGTTCTGTGGCTGGCCCCTGGCTGATGCCAAGCGACTGTTTGCCAACCTCTCGCCGCTGGGTCGGTTCGACCTTTACTTTGGCAAAGATGGCCCAGACGCTGCCAATATCCAGGTCTTTAACCGGCTGGTTGACCGTCCCAGTGCGATTTGGCGAATGCCCAGAGACCAGTTCCACAATCGCTTGGGGCAGCAATTTGCGGAGAGTGAGGTGGAGGCTGTTCTTGAGGCGTGGTACGCCCCACTCCCCATTCGACAAATTCGTCTGTGGCGCCATATTGCTGAGATGGAATATGGGTCGCTGCAACAGGCAGAGGAACAGGATTGGGCTGACCTGTCGATGGCCGCCCAGCATCGGCACATCGTTAATGCCTGCCGGCACTGCAGTCCGTATAGCGAATTGATGATGAAATGTCCGCCTGGCAAGCGGCAGTTGGCTCACGACGTACTATTCGAGCGGATAGCTCGTGAGATCGCCGCCACCATGCCAGCCCTGAAAGGAGAGGCCATGAGACAACTGGAAGAGTTACTCAGTGGCGAGCGACGGCGCCGGCAGAGAAATCTGCCCTACCCCATTGAAGCGGCCTAAGTGCCCGGCTTCCGATTGGTGATCTGAGTGCCGGCTTTCAGGGCCGTTCCTATGAGTTTAAGTCGACTGCCCGTGGTCTCTTCGTGTCTAATCCTGGCATGGCGGCTCGTCGAGTATTGGCGATTTGGTCTTATGCCGTCGTGCCAGGATCGCGAGTTGACGGGCTACTGACTCACCGTACCGGTTGACGGAAAACGCTTTGGCCACTGACTTGCTGTCAGCGTACCAGGTCGCGTGGTATATCCGATGTCCACTTTTTGAGTCTCTTCGCACGCTGACACCTACAGGAAGCGTGGTGTCTGTCCTGAAGACATGCTGACCCAGGGCTGTCTTGCTGTACTGCCATGGGTGGAGTTCGGGGTCGCGGCCAATTTGGTCACACAGTAGGTCCCGGAACTTTTGAGCGCGGTCGGCATCTTTGACGGAAAAGCTTCTTGGCTGAAACCCTGGAACCCGGACCCTAATCCTCTTGGGGGACACGGTAATGTACCAACCCAACGGGCCTGGAGACTTAGAGTATGACAACGGCTTGATCCTGCTTTCACTAACGATGTAATTAGGAGAATCCCCAGTGCTGGGGTGTCAGTAACGGCATGCAGGGTGCGAACATGGTCGCCCTTTTGGCTTCGAAGAACCTCAGCCAAAACGCTTCCTGGCCCAGTGGCCCCGGCGCATTGGGTGTATGAATGCCAGCCCGACGTTCGGCACCATATCAGGCCGCTTTCGCCTTACCCAGTACGTAGGGTTCCTCTTGTGTTCAAGTTCACAGTACTTGGGCGGTAGGTAGGACAGAGGATCCCTGCCATGGCCAGTAGGTTGGCCATGGACCTTTGCGTTCGGTGAGCGTGAGTGTTGTGGAGCAGGACAGGGCTAATGAGTGCCCTACCCTGTTAGCTCCGCTCCAGAGTAGTTGCAGCTAGATCGAGTTCTTCTCGTGGGGTGAGGATAGCTGTTTGGGTGACGTCTCTATCCTTTATCTCTTTGGCAACCGCGCAACGGGCAAGTACCTCAAACTGACGACTCAGTTGGTTACAGTTAAACTGGGGGAAGGTGAAGTGGACAGGGCAGAACTTCTGAATCATGCCAATCCCGTCAAAGACCTTTCTTGGGTGGGTGTCGGGCTTCCAGTGCTGATCGAGGTGGCTCAGGCACTCGTCCAGGTTCAGGGGTTCATTTAGTTTGGGTAGCCAAAACGTCATGTAGTCGATACGGGCAAGGCCATCCAGTTCACCGTCTTCACACTCAATCAGAAATTCGGCCAGCATGCTGTGGTGCATTACGAGTTGGCAAAAACCTGAACCTCTTGGAGTGGTATTGGCGACACCAAACTGCCGGTTACTGTTGGTGTAATCACGTGCCAGTCCCTCTAGTCTGGACCAAGCTTCACTTCCTCTCATTTTCACGACAATCCCGGTATCCGGCGGCGGGCGCTTGCCAAAGCCATGGAGTCGTTCGGTATGATCCATGTAGGTTTTGGCGGAAGCCTTGACCTTCTGCTCTTGCCCTTTGCGTTTGGATTGAGCCTCGGCGTGTGCTTGGGCTGCTTTATCCTTTACATCTACCCAGGTGGGCAGCAGCGAACTCAGGTCGACGTGGATAGCTTGGGCCAGTCCCTTCTGAATAGGTTCCAGCTGCTCCAGCCCTTTCTTCGCTGAAGCAAGCACTTCGGTGAGTTCCGAAAGCCTCATAGAGCACTTCAGGAGATTTTCGAGGTGCTTACTGGTGTGATGATCGCTCACGTTTTGAGTCTCCTTCCTTTCCCTAGCGGGTGAGGTCACTGCTGAGGTCTATATCTTTCTCGTCGTCATCCACTGTTACGTAAATTATGAGAGTTGTTGGGTGAATTGCGAATAAAAACACTACCTTAGTGTTATTTCTCATTATCCCCGAACATTTCCACAATT
>NZ_FQXG01000013.1 GCF_900129905.1 Ferrimonas marina
CAGGGCTGAGCGTGACAAGCAGGCAGAACTGAAGCGCGACTACCGTGAACAGCGGGACAGTTTCCAGGCATTGGCTGATGACGTGGTAAAGCGTGAGAACGCTCTGCTGTTTCGCTGTCACGAGCTCCAGTTGGAGCTGAATGCGCGTGATAACACGAAGGTTGTCCCGCTGCAGGACAAAGGCCGAGTGTGAAAAGTGGCGCTCGATACGCTCGGTTATTCACAGGAATTGTGGAAATGTTCGGGGATAATGAGAAATAACACTAAGGTAGTGTTTTTATTCGCAATTCACCCAACAACTCTCATAATTTACGTAACAGTGAGACTGGACGACTACGACGTGGAAGTGGTCTACCAGAAGTGATGGTCTCGCCTTGAGCCGTTGAAATATGAGAGAGTAAGGCGCCCTGAGGGGCGCCTTATTTTTTGCCTATGACGAAGGAGAGTGTGCGTGCACATTGCAATGATCGCCTGCATGGCAAGGGACCGGGTGATCGGTCGGGACAACCAGATGCCCTGGCACCTGCCGGCGGATCTGAAGCACTTTAAAGCGGTGACCCTGGGCAAGCCGGTGGTGATGGGGCGCAAGACCTATGAGTCCATCGGACGGCCGCTGCCGGGGCGGCATAACATCGTGATCAGCCGTCAGAGCGGCTACGCCCCGGAGGGGGTAACCGTGGTGGCCGACATCGAAGCGGCGTTGACCGCAGCGGGCGAGGTGGAGGAGTTGATGATCATCGGTGGTGGCCAGCTCTACCAGGCGATGCTGCCCCGGGCCAAGCGTCTTTACCTGACCGAGGTGGCGCTGACGGTGGAGGGGGATACCCGCTTCCCGGAATACGCGGATCAGCCGTGGCGAGAGCTGTCGAGGGAGGTGCGTCCGGCGGACGAGGCCAATCCCCATGAGATGACCTTCCTGACCCTGGAGCGATGCTAAACCCCTGGGCGACAAAGTTTGATTTTGTGTTACATTAATGCAGCATAATGAACGCCTTATATTCAGGCTAACAAAATCAATAAGAGTGTCGTTGAGGGAAAAACTATGCGTCTTACTGTAGCTGCCGTCGCCATCGGAGTGGGGATCGCCAGCCTGGGGTACAGCCCCGCAAGCCATGCCAACCTGGACCAGCTGGCTGCCAGCGTCTGTGATTACGTGGCCTCCGATGATAAGAACCGGCTGCGTCGCAAGCTGAAGGATCACCGCCTGAAGCTGCGCAACATCTATGACAATGTGCAGTGTGAGGGGGTCAGCCTGCTGCGTCTGGCGATGATCAAGGATGCCCAGGACGTGGGGGTGTTCATTGCCAAGCAGGTGCCCAAGCGGACCCTGACTGAGCCGGAGAGCGACGGCGCCACTGTACTGCAATGGGCCGAGAGCAACGGCCATGGTGGCAGCCAGATCGTGCAGGAGATCGGCGAGCGTACCGCCAGCTGAGGCTTCACCTGTCCCAATAAAAAAGCGCCGCATCTGCGGCGCTTTTTTTGTTGCCGGGTGATCACACCCGGAAGCGGCGAACCTCGCCTTGCAGCTCCTCGGCCAGCTGGGCCACCTGCTGGCTGGAGGAGGCGGTCTGGATAGCGCCAGTGCTGGTCTCCTCGGCAATGCCGGCGATCTGGTCGAGACGCTCGGAGATGTTCTGCGACACCTGGTCCTGTTCGCGGGCCGCCTGGGAGATCTGGTTGCCGGCACTGTAGACCCGCTCCACCGCCTGGGCGATGGACTCCAGCATGCGGCTGGCCTCTTCGGTCTTGGCCACGCTCTGCTGGGCCTGCTGCTGACCCTGCTCCATCACGGATACGGCCTGCTGTGCTCCCTGCTGCAGCACCTCGATCATCTCCTGGATCTCAGTGGTGGAGTCCTGGGTGCGGGAGGCGAGCGAGCGCACCTCATCCGCCACCACGGCAAAGCCACGACCCTGTTCACCGGCCCGGGCGGCCTCGATGGCGGCGTTGAGCGCCAGCAGGTTGGTCTGATCGGCGATGCCCCGGATCACGTCGAGGATGCCACCGATGGCGGCGCTGTCGGCATGCAGCTTGTGGATCACGCTGCTGGCCTGCTCCACTTCCCGGGCCAAAGCCTGGATGGTCTCACCGTTCTCCACCGACAGCTGACGAACCTGCTGGGCCTCGTCGTCGGCCAGCTTGATCTCACCCAGGGTGTCGTTGGCACGGGTCGCCACCTGGGTGGCGGAAGCGGACAGCTCGGTAGTGGCACTGGCAACCTGCTCCACCTGGCTGCGCTGCTCCTGGATCCCGGAGGTTGTCTGGGCGGTGATGGCGGAGGTCTCCTCCGCCGCCGTGGCCAGCTGATTGGAGCGATCCATGATCGCCTTGACCAGCCCCTGCAGGCTGTTCACCAGCTTATTGGTGTTGCCCACCAGGCGGCCAAACTCGTCGCGATGTGGGTAGCTCAGCTGCTCGGTCAGGTCGCCCTGGGCCAGCACCGACAGGGCGTTGTTGACCTGGTTCAGCGGCCGGGTGATGGCGCGGATGGTGACAAAGCCGATCAGGCTGGCGGCGACGATGGAGAGCAGCATCACCAGCAGGGTGCGGACACGGCTGTCGCTGATGGCGCTCTCTGCTGCTGCTGCGGCCTGGTTGCTCACCGTCAGCACCTGCGCCTGCAGCCCATCCAGGCTCTGTTGCAGCTGCTGCCACAGGGCCTGGGCCTGATCCCGGGCGGCGCTGGCCTGTTGCTGCGCCTCCACCTGCTGGCGCTGCAGTGCGGTCAGCCCGGTCTCGGTGTGGAAGTGCTCGCGGATTTGGCCGAGGTAGCCGGTGAGCTCATTGAGGGTGTTGCCGGACAGCACCTGGCCGCCGGTTTGGGCGTTCTGCTCCAGCAGGTCCTGGGTCAACAGGGCGGAGCTGCTGATCAGGTAAGCCAGCTCACCCTGCAGGGTGTCGACCCGCTCCAGGCTGTCCTGCAGCGGCAGCTCCAGGGACAGAGCGAACAGGCCGTTGAGATCGGTATCCAGCATGTTGGCCTGACCGGCCATCTGCTGATCCTGGGCGTTGTCGGAGAACTCCAGGTCCATCACGTCCAGCAGGATGGAGCTGCTGTCATCCACCAAATCCTCCAGCTGGCCCAGCTGCTGCTGTAGCGCCACCTGCTGTTGCAGCGCGGACTGACGGGCACGGTGAAGCTGATCGCTGGCCTGCTGATAGCGCTGGTATTGCTGTTGGAATTGTTCAAGGATGGCTTGAGACTGGGGCTGGCTGGCCAGCAGGGGGGTAAGGAGATCGAGCTGAGCCTGCATCTCGTCGTGTTGACGGGCGGCGCTGCTGGTGTGCTGGCCTTGCTCTGCCGGGGACTGGCTATGGTAGCTGGCCAGCAGGGTCAGTTGCTGTGCCGCCAGGCCGCGCTCCAGGGCGCTGGCTCCGTCCTTGGCCGGCAGTGTAAATTGCTGGAAGCTGCGGGTCTGTTCACCCACCCGATTCATGCTCCACAGCGACATTCCCCCCAGCAACAGCAACAGCAGCGTCACCAGAGTGAATCCGGCGATAATCCTTAGCGCCACCGTGATTCTCATACCCTCTCCCTAAGTATTTCTAATAGTTTTCAGCCATGTTACCAAGAAAAGAACGGCCTTTACCAAGGGGGAATTGAATCGGATTAACTGTAACTGAGCTCCAGGGCCGGCTGCTCGATGCGCTGCCGATCCTCCAGCCGCCAGAAGGTGAGGCTGCCGCCCCAGCAACAGCCGGTGTCCAGGGCGATGGCGTTAGGGTGGCTGCTGTGCCCCTCCAGGGCGGCCCAGTGGCCAAACACCAGGGTGTTCTTCTTCAGCAGCTTGTGCTTGGGGTACTCGAACCAGGGGCGTAGCTCAGTGGCGTCGCCGGGTCCGCTTTTGCAGGCAAAATCCAGTCGACCGTCCGGGTAGAGGAAGCGCATCCGGGTCAGGGCATTGACGGTGTAGATCTGCTGATCCCGCTTGCTCAGGGTTGGCTCGTCCGCATCGGGCTTCTCGCCATACATGGTGCCGATGAAATCGAGGTAGTCGTCCCGCTTGAGGGTCTTGCTGACCGCCTCGGCCCGCTTAAGCGCGGTGTTCAAGCCCCAGTGCGGCGGCAGGCCGGCATGGCTGAGCAGCAACTGGTGCTCCGGCAGGTGGCGCAGCAGGGGTTGCTGACGCAGCCAGTGGATCAGCTCCGCCAGGTCCGGGGCATCGAGTAGCGGCTGCTGGCGATCCTTGGGCTTGGCCCGTTTGAGTCCTGCTGCCACCGCCATCAGGTGCAGATCGTGGTTGCCCAGCACCACCCGGGCGGCGTCACCGAGCTGGCGGAACAGGCGCAATACCTTGAGGGAGTCGGGGCCCCGGGCCACCAGGTCGCCGCAGCTCCAGAGCCGGTCTCGGCTGGGATCAAACTGGACCCGGTCCAGCAGGCGGGCGAGTTCGGCGTAGCAGCCCTGAACGTCGCCGACAAAGTAGTTCGACATAGCTTTCAGTGTAGTGTGCCGGGTTGGCTCAATGAGAAGGGGGCGATGGGGGCCCGCACTTCCTGGCCGTTGCAGCTTAAGGTGTAGAATCCCTGCATGGTACCGACCGGCGTCGGCAGTGTCACTGAGCTGGTGTAGCGATATTGGGTGCCGGGGGAGAGGGTGGGGGTTTCCCCGACCACGCCGGGGCCCTCCACCTCGCTGCGCTCGCCGTTGCCGTCGGTGATAAACCAGTGGCGCCGCTCCAGCTTGAGGGTATCGTCGCCATGGTTGCGCAGGGTGATGGTGTAGAGGAAGAGATAGACCCCTTTGGCCGGCTCGGAGTGCTCCGGCGCATACTGGGTCGCCACCTCGATATGAAGTGGCGACAGCGCAGTCGGGTCGTTAGCCACGACGGGCCACCAGGTTGGCCATGGCTACGTACTGGGCCACGGTGATGCGCTCCGGACGCAGGCTGGGATCGATCCCCAACTGCTCGAACTCGGCGTCGTTGATCTGGCCCTTGAAGTTGTTGCGCAGGGTTTTGCGGCGCATGGCAAAGGCGCTGGCGACTACCCGCTCCAGGGTGGCGACATCGTCCGCCGGATGGGGCTTTTCGAGGTGGGGCACCAGGCGCACCACGGCGGAGTCGACCTTGGGCGGCGGGGTGAAGCAACCGGGCGGTACCTCCAGCACCGGCAGACACTTGCAGTAGTACTGCGCCATCACGGTGAGGCGGCCATAGTTCTTGTGACCCGGGCCGGCACAGAGGCGCTGTACCACCTCTTTTTGCAGCATGAAGTGCATCGACTCGACGCTGTCGACGGTTTCAAACAGGTGGAACATCAGCGGGGTGGAGATGTTGTAGGGCAGATTGCCAAACACCTTCATCCGTCGACCCGGCTCGGCCAGCTGATTGAAATCGAACTTGAGCGCGTCCCCTTCATGAATGGTCAACTTGCGGCCCCAGCGTGGCTGATGGCGCAGGCGTTCGGCCAGGTCCCGATCCAGCTCCACCACGTTGAGGTGCTCGACCTGCTCGGCCACTGGCTCGGTCAGGGCGCCCAGGCCCGGGCCGATCTCCACCAGAACGTGGTCATCGTCCGGGGCGATGGCGGCGACAATGCGGTCGATCACGTTGTGGTCATGGAGGAAGTTCTGACCAAAACGTTTGCGGGCGCGGTGGCCCATATGGATGTTGTTACTCATGAATTCTGGTTGTTCGCAAGCTCAATGGCTTTGTTCAGGGCGACGTGGAAACTGCCTGCGTCTGCCTGGCCGGTGCCAGCCAGATCCAGCGCAGTGCCATGATCGACGGAAGTACGGATAAAGGGCAGGCCAAGCGTGATATTCAATGACTTGCCAAACCCCTTGTATTTTAGCACCGGTAATCCTTGGTCATGGTACATCGCCAGCACCGCATCGGCGTTGGCCAGGTACTTGTCCTGAAACAGCGTGTCGGCGGGCAGTGGACCGGTCAGGTTCATCCCCTCCTCACGCAGTGCCGCCAGGGTGGGTTCGATCACCTCGATCTCTTCCCGGCCCAGGTGGCCGCCCTCGCCGGCGTGGGGGTTGAGGCCACACACCAGGATATGGGGCTGAGCCAGCCCAAACTTGCTTTGCAGATCGCTGTGGAGGATGCGGATGATCCGATCCAGTCGATCCGGGGTGATCGCCTTGGCCACGTAGGCCAGGGGGATATGGGTGGTGACCAGCGCCACCTGCAGCCCCTCGGTGGCCAGCAGCATCACCACGTCCTGGCAGCCGGCCTGCTGGGCAAAAAACTCGGTGTGGCCGGAGAAGGGCACACCGGCCTGGTTGATGATCCCCTTGTGCACCGGGCCTGTGACCACGGCATCGAACTCGCCGGCCAGGTTGTGCTCACTGGCAAAGCGCAGGGTCTCCACCACGTAAGCGCTGTTGGCCTCGTTGAGGGTGCCGGCCACCGCCGGCTCCGCCAGGCGGGTGGGGGCGATGGTCAGGCTGCCCGCCTCCTGGGGCTGGGCGGGTTGACCGGGCTGGTAGGGGCGCAGGTGCAGCGGCAGATGCAGCAGCTTGGCCCGCTGCAGCAGCAGATCGGGATCGGCGCACACCACCAGCTCCACCGGCCAGGCCTGTTGGGCCAGCTGCACCACCAGATCGGGGCCGACCCCGGCGGGCTCTCCAGGGGTGATGGCGATACGACGGGTCATGTTAGCGACGGCTCCGACGATCGTCTCGCTCGATCACCTCGATGTAGGCGGCGGCGCGCATCTCATCCTGCCAGGCGTTCACCTGCTCGCCGAACTTACGGCGGTAGATCAGCTGGTATGCACGGTCGTTGTTGAAGCTGTCGGTGGCGTCGGTGGTGCGACGCTCCATCAGCTGTACCACGTGCCAGCCGTGGCTGGAGCGGAAGGGCTCGGAGTACTCGCCCTCGTTCAGACGGCCCAGGGTGTCACGGAAGGCCGGCACGTACATGTTGGGATCGGCCCAACCCAACTCACCACCGCGCACCGCGGAGCCCGGGTCATCGGAGTGCTGGCGCGCCAGCTCGGCGAAGTCGGCGTTGCCCGCCTCGACGTCGGCCATGAACTCTTCCAGCAGCTGCTGGGCCATGTCTTCACTGAGGATGGGGGAGGGCTGCAGCAGGATGTGGCGGGAGTTGACCTCTTGCACCTCCTGCACCTCGACACCGCGGGATTCGAACACGGTGATGATGTGGAAGCCGGCGCCGCTTTTGATCGGGCCGATGATATCGCCGGTTTTGGCGTCGGTCATTACCTCGGCAAACAGGGTGGGCATCTCGTTGACGTTCATAAAGCCCCAGTCACCGCCTTCCAGCGCCTTGGGGCCGGAAGAGGCGGCCAGTGCGGTCTGGCGGAAGTCGTTGCCGTCGTTGAGCAGCTCCAGCACCTTGTCGGCCCGCTCCCGCGCTGCGGTCTCGTCACCGGCGACGTCAATGAGGATGTGGCCGATGTGGAACTCGGCGTTCTGCAGCCCCTGCTCCTGGATCAGACCCACCAGGGTGTCGATCTCCTGGGGGGAGATCTGGATGCGGCGCTGCATCTGGATCCGCTGCACCTGACCGATGGTGATCTCCTTGCGGATCTCCTCGCGGTAGCTGGCGTAGCTGGCGCCCTGGTTCTCTACCTCGTCACGCATCTGCTGCAGGCTCAGGCCCTGCTCGGCGGCCATGTTCTCCAGGGTCTGGTCCAGCTGGATATCACTGATCACCAGGCCCATGCGATCGGCCATCTGCAGCTGCAGGTTCTCGGCGATCAGGCGGTCGATCACCTGGGTGCGCAGGGCGGAGGCGGAGGGCAGTTGTTGACCGGCTTGCAGGGCATTGCGGCGTACCATCTCTTCCCGTTCGGCGATCTCGCTTTCCAGGATCACGCCATCGTTGACCAGCACAGAAACCTGGTCCAGTACGGTGGGGGCCGCTAGGGTGGCCATCGGCACCAGCATCAGGGCGCCCAATAAGGTGTTACGAAGTTTCATTGCTTTTATCCATCCTGGCAAAAACGTCGGCCAATGATTAATCGGTCGCATTGCGCCACTTTATCACAGTCGTTCTGGTCAGTTCCGCAAGTAATAGGGCTTGCGGTAGTTAAACAGGCCTTCATTGAGCATGTCGGTGACGCCCAGCGGACCGGTGGAGCCGAGGCCCTTGAGCACAAACTTGAGGGAGACGCCGCTGTCGAAGTCATCCCGTGGGTTGATGGTGGTGAAGTCCACGTCATCGTAATTGGTGTTGAGGTGGCGGTGGTAGGCCAGGCGGATGGCCCAGCAGCAGGACTCGTACTGAACGCCTGCGTAGTTCTCCACCGAGCGATCCAGGTTGAGGTCGTAATACCAGTTGCCGACGAAGTAGATCTCGTCGGTGAGCGGCCAGCTGGCCCGCACCCCGGCCTGGTTGATGTCAATGCTGTTGCCCTCCACGTCGGTGCCCAGATCCGGCACGTAGCGGTGGGAGAACTGCAACAGGCGGTTGTCACTGAGGCGGTAATCCAGCAGCAGCTCGCTCTTGTTGGTGTGGCCGCTCTCGGTGTCGAACTGGATGCCGCCGCGCAGGAACCAGTGATCCGATGCTTGCAGCTGCAGATCCGCCGCCAGGGCCGAGTTGGAGCGGTTCATCGTCTCCTCCTCGCCCAGGGTGACCCGGGGATCGCTGAAGAAGAAGATCTGACCCAGAGAGATCTGGGCCCGCTCGCGGTTGCCATCGTCGAGGAAGCGGGTGGCCAGACCCAGGGTCAGCTGGTTGGCATCGGAGATCCGATCCAGCCCCGAGTAGCGGCGATCCCGGAACAGGCCGTAGTAGTCTTCCTGCAGCAGCGCAGTGTCGTACAGGCCGATGTCGGACTGGTCCTCGTAGGGGATATAGAGGTACTGGAACTGGGGCTCCAGCACCTGCAGGTAGCGGTCGCCGCGATAGGTCATGTCCCGCTCCAGGTTGACCTGACCGTGCAGGCGGAACTGGGGCAGGGTCCGGCTGACAAAGTCCTCCAGCTGATCGTTGGGATCACGCTGCTCATAGAAGGTCTGCATCAGCTTCAGCTCGGAGGTGAGGCTGCCCGCCGGTGCCTGGTAGGGCAGGGTCAGGGTCGGTTCAACGTGCCAGCGGGTGGCGGTCAGGTGATTATCGCGCTTGTGGGCAAAGTGGGTCAGCTCGGTGCTGAAGGCAAAATCCACCGGGCCATACAGATCCGGCTGGTGGTAGTTCAGGCTGAGGCTGGGCATCACCTGGAACGGCTTCTCGCTGTCGCCGAGCACCTCGATGTCCTGCACCCGGATGGCGGCGTTCCAGTTGTCGGTGTAGTAGGACGCCTCGCCCTCCCGGCTGATCTGGTTATCGGTGGAGGCCTGCACCGAGGAGCTGAAATCGTTGAAGTAGTTGTCGTCGCTGACCTTGGTGTAGTTGCCGTACAGGCGCCAGTTTTCGTCCAGCTTGCCGCCGTGATCGAAGTGCAGCAGCCAGCGCTCCGGTGCGTCATCCACCAGGCGGTCGGAACCGATGTACTCCAGGTTGACTCGACCCGCGCCCCAGTCCTGCAGGTAGCGCCCCTCGGTTTGCAGGAACAGGCCCCGGGCACTCATGTACTGGGTGGTCAGGGTCATGTCGTAGTTTGGTGCGATGTTCCAGTAGAACGGCGCGGCGAGGTCGATGCCGTTTTTGGAGCTGGTGCTGATGTTGGGAAACAGGAAGCCGGTCTTGCGCTTATCGGAGACGGGCACCGTCATATAGGGCACGTAGAACACCGGCACATCGAAGATCTTGACCTTGGCGTTCCAGATCTGGCCCCACTCCTCCTCGGCGTCGATGGCGATGGTCTTGGCCTCCAGCAGCCAATCCGGGTCGTCCTGGGGGCAGGTGGTAAAGGTGGCGCCGGTCAGCAGCAGGCTGTCTTCGCCGTCGATCTGCAGCGACTCGGCGGTGCCGTGTACTTGCTGGCCGTTGAGCCAGTACTGGGCTTTATCCAACCGGGCCTGGTTATCATCCACGTCGGCATTCAGGGAGTCGGCGCTGATCACCACGCTGGGGTCTTCGTAGACCAGGCCACCGGTGGCGGAGAAGGTGCCCTCCAGCTGGCGGACCTCGGCACTCTCGGTACGGATCCGGCGGGCACCCTGGGTCAGGCGCACATTACCCTCGAAGCGTGCGGCGTCGGTCTGGGCGTCGCTGCGGTCGGCCTGAACACGGATGGCCGGATCGGTTTCATCGAGCGGTTGCTCGGAAACGCGAACCTGATCAGGGATCTTGACCAGGCATTGGTCCTGTGGGGCCGAGTCGGCCCACACGGCCGAGGAGGTCACACAGACAGCTAGGGTGAGGGGAAAGCGCATTATGTCCCTAAAATGTAAAAACTTTATTAGCCCTTTTCATTCAAGGGCACCCAAAACGGGATTCTATCGGCTCAGACCCGCATTCACCGCGAGGGGTTCAATTTGGGCAGCAAAACCTTGGTATGATAAAGCAAATTTCAGGATTCGACCATTGGGAGACCGGCCAGTATGGACCCCAGACAGCGTGAGTTAAGCCTCTGGCTCAAGCAGCATCGAGGGCAGGGGATCACTGACCCTGAGGCGATCTTTGCCGACGCCAGTTTTCGCCGCTATTTCCGCTATTGGCGCGATGGCCAGAGCGAGGTGGCAATGGACGCGCCGCCGCCCCAGGAGGATTGCCGCCCCTTCGTCGCGATCACCCAGGCCTACCAGGCCCAGGGCCTGCCGGTGCCTGCGCTGCTGGCGCAGGACCTGGAGCGGGGCTACCTGGCCCTGCAGGATCTGGGGGACGAGCATCTCTATCGTCGCCTGGTGGGGCCCGAGCCGCTGCCCTGGTACCGCCAAGCGATGGCGCTGCTGCCGGCCATTGCCCGGATCACCGGGACGGAGCTGGGCCCGCTACCGGACTATGACCGGGCACTGCTAACCCGGGAGCTGGCGATCTTTCCCGAATGGCTGCTGCAGCACCATGCTGGCCTGACCCTCAGTGAAAAGGAGCTGGCTCTCTGGCAACGCAGCTGTGAGCTGTTGATCGACAACGCCCTGTCGCAGCCCCAGGTGGGGATCCACCGCGACTTCCACAGCCGCAACCTGATGGTGCAGGACGACCAGCTGGCGCTGATCGATTACCAGGGGGCGCTGTTGGGCCCCATCACCTACGACGCGGTATCGCTGCTGCGGGACTGCTACCGGGTGCTGCCGGAGGCGGAGGTCAGCACCCTGCTCAAGGCCCACTGGCAGGCCCTCAAGACTGAGGGGCTGCTGGCGCCGGAGGTCTCCCTGGATTTGTACCAGCGCTGGTTTGATCTGATGGGGATGCAGCGTCATCTCAAGGCCGCCGGGATCTTCGCCCGACTGCATCATCGCGATGGCAAGTCCGGTTACCTGGCGGATCTGCCCCGGGTGTTCAACTACCTGGTGGAGGTGGGTCAGCGTCATGAGGAGACCCGCGAGCTGGCCCAGTGGCTGGCGGCGGAGGTGCAGCCGCGAATGGAGCAAGCCCAATGAAAGCGATGATCCTGGCCGCTGGCCGGGGTGAGCGGATGCGTCCGCTCACCGACCATACCCCCAAGCCGCTGCTGCCGGTAGCGGGCAAGCCCCTGATCCAGTACCACCTGGAGGCGTTGGCCAGGGCGGGGGTCAGCGAGGTGGTGATCAACCACGCCTGGCTGGGTGCGCAACTACCGGCGACCCTGGGCGACGGCGCTCGTTGGGGCCTGAAGCTGCACTACAGCGACGAGCAGGGCCAGGCGCTGGAGACCGGCGGTGGCATCCAGCGAGCACTGCCGCTGCTGGGGTCGGAGCCCTTTTTGGTGATCAATGGCGACATCCACTGTCCCTACCCCTGGGACGCGCTGCCGGCGCTGGCTTCGGGAGATCTGGCCCACTTGTTGTTGGTGGCCAACCCGGAGCACAACCCCGATGGCGACTTCGCCCTGCAGGGCGGTCGGGTGGCCAGCGAGGGGCCGGGCAAGCTGACTTTTGCCGGTGCTGGCGTTTACCACCCGGCCCTGTTCGCCGATTGCGGGCCTGGCCACTTTGCCCTGGCGCCGCTGCTGCGCGCAGCGATGGCGCAGCAAAAGGTTAGCGGCGAGAAGATTACGGTGCCCTGGTGCGATGTGGGCACCCCGGCACGATTAGAGGCGTTGGAGAGTCGACTGAATGCGGATCTGGGGTAAGTTAATTGGTGCCGGCATCGGCTTCTTGATGGGCCGATGGTTTGGCGCCCTGTTGGGGGCCTACCTTGGCCACCGTCTGTTCGACCGTCGTCCCCGTACCAATCCCTTCTTTCACACCACCTTTGCGGTGATGGGCCACCTGGCCAAGAGCAGTGGCCGGGTGACCGAACAGGACATCGCCCTGGCCTCGGCGCTGATGGATCAGATCGGCCTTACCGGGCGGGCTCGCACCGCAGCACAGCAGGCTTATCGTCAGGGCAAGGCCAGCGACTATCCGCTGCAGGCCCAGTTGCGTCTGCTGGCCTCCGGGCTGCGTTTTCGTCGGGATCTGGCCCGCATGTTCCTGGAGATCCAGGTACAGGCGGCGCTGGTGGATGGCGAGTTGACGGTGAAGGAGCGCCAGCTGCTGACCTTGATTGCCAAGGAGCTGGGGTTTGATGAGGGGGAACTGGCGCGGATCATCCGGATGTGGCACGGCGAGCGGGCCGGTCAGCGTGCGGGGATGTCAGACAAAGACGCCTGTGAGATCTTAGGTGTGTCAGAAACCGATGATTTGCGTACAATTAAACGAGCTTATCGCCGATTGATGGCGCAGCATCATCCGGACAAACTGGCCAGCCAGGGGCTGCCACCGGAGATGGCCAGCGTGGCACGGCAGAAGAGTCAGGACATTCAAAACGCCTGGGAGCGACTCCGGGCCAGCCGAGGATAGGAACTCGATGAACAACACCGTGACCGTTGCGGCCGTAATGGCCAGTGCCCTGTTGGCGGCCCCCGCCCAGGCGGATCGTACCTACTTCTTCGCCCCAATGGCGGGCTTCAATACCGGTGGCACCCTGTCGGTGACCGATCGCTTGCCGGAGGAGGACAACGACCGGGTCAAGATCGGCGAGATGAAGGTAGACAGTTCCGAGTCGTTCGGCCTGATGCTGGGGGTGGAGACCTACCACCCGGGCAACGTCTATCTGCTGGTCAACCGGCAAAGCACCGAATTTGAGTCCGGCAGCTACGCCGGCCTGGGTGGCCAGGGTGTGACCCTGGACTACTACCACCTGGGGGGCTCGCTGTTCTTCCCTCGGGGCAACTTCGAGCCCTACGTCACCGCCAGTGTCGGGGTGACCTACTTCAACCCGGATGAACTCTCCTCCGACACTCGAGGCTCCATGGGCTTCGGCGTGGGCGCACGCTACATGCTGTTTAAGAACCTGGCGGTCTACGCCGACATTCGCGGCTTTGCCACCTTCTTCAGCGACAACAATGAGATCTTCTGTGGTGGTGAGGAGGGCTGTAAGATCCGCCTGGAGGGCGAGTCGCTGCTGCAGGGCCAGGCCAACGCCGGCTTGATGATCCGGTTCTGACCGCTGTCTCCGTGCCTAACGAAGAAAAAAAGCCGCGCTTAGCGCGGCTTTTCTAATACGGCCCAGCCCATCCCCTGGGTGAGGGTCTGCTGCCCCAGCAGCTGCCAGCCCTGCTGCTGCCACGCCTCGATGAACTCGTCGTGGGAGAAGCGGTTGTGCTGTGGGTGTTCCAGTACGCGCCGCCACAGTGGGTGACAGATCAGCGCCCGGTACACCTCCATCGCATAAAGCCGGGCACCGGGGCGGGCGATCCGGTCCAGCTCCACCACCGCATCCTGCCACTGCGGCACATGATGGATCACGCCAAAATCAAACAGCGCACCGACCGAGTGAGACGGTAAGGGCAGCGCGGTACAATCCGCCTGGATGAAGTGCAGCCCCGGGGTTTCGCCGCAGCGCTGGCGCGCTCGCTGGCTCATCGCCAGGTCCAGATCGACGCTCACCACCTCGCTAGCGCCGAAGCGCTGCTGTATCACCCGCGCCCCTTCGCCCTGGCCGCCGCCGATCTCCAGCGCCAGCTCGCCATCGCAGCGTCCGCCCATCTCCAGCAGCCTCGGCGTCTCGAAATGGTGTTGTAGCCAGGCGCGGACCGGATTGTTCACCACCAGTCGCTCAAATCCATTCAGCCTCACAGAGTGCTCCTTTGGGGCTTTAGACCAGACATAACCCTCATTACAATGCCGAACCCAATTCGGTTCACCTGTAGGAGACCTCAATGAAACGTATTCTGACCGCCCTGACCGGGCTGCTGCTGGCCACCCAGGTACAGGCACAAAGCCTGGACGGTGCGTCGCTGGGTGTGATGCTGGGCAGCGACTCCGGCGTGGCCGTGGGTTACCACCACTGGGACATGGGCATTGCCGTCGAGCACTTCAAGGTGAACGTGGACCGTCGCTTTCATACCGACGTGCACCCCAATCTCTACTTCGGCCTGGGCGGCTCGCTGTCGGAGTTCAGCGGCCAGCGAGTGGGCCTGCGCACCAAGGTGGGCTTGAGCACCCGGGTCGACGCGGTGGAGTTCTTCGGTGAGCTGGTGCCCAACGTCACCTTTGGCAGCAACGGCAAGTTCCACTTCGATTATGCCCTGGGGATGCGGCTGCATTTCTGAGGCCCATCCACCGGTGCAAGCCAATCAAGTTTGTCCGCTCATCGTCCGTTTTCCTAACACTGCCCTTATTGCCGCGTGCGCGGCCCTGATGCTGGAGTTTGCATGAAGAAGATACTTGCCCTGGTGGCTGCCCTGACCCTGCCTGCCGTTGTTACCCCTGCCCACGCGGAGCTGGGTCTGGGCTACCAGTTGGGAAGCCAGGAGGGGGTCAGCCTGGGGGTCAACCGCTGGGACGTCGGTGTCGGCATTGATAAGTTCTCCCTCAGCCTGGATCGCCGCTTTAGCACCCGCGAGTTCCCCAATCTCTATTTTGGCCTGGGTGGCCAGGTGGAAGACAGCAACGGCACCCAGGTGGGTCTGCGTGGTAAGGTAGGCCTCTCCGCCCGTGCGGGCATTGCCGAGCTGTTCGGTGAGGCGGTTCCCACCGCCACCTTCGGTGACAATGGCGATCTGGAACTGAACTACGCACTGGGCTTTCGGATCTGGTTTTAAGCAGGAAGCAGTATGCAACGAATCGTCGTGTTGGACGGGGTCCCGTTAAACCCCGGTGATCTGGACTGGCAACCGCTGGCGGCGCTGGGGGCGCTGCAGGTGCATCAACGGACGCTACCGGAGCAGGTGGTGGAGCGGGCGCAAGAGGCGGAGTTCGTCCTCACTAACAAGGTGGTGCTGGACGAGACCACCTTGGCCCAGTTGCCCAAGTTGCGCTACATCGGGGTGTTGGCCACCGGCGTCAACGTGGTCGACCTGGCCGCCGCGGCGCGCCGCGGCATCGTGGTCACCAATGTGCCGGGCTATGGCCCTGAGTCGGTGGCGCAGATGGCCTTTGCCCACCTGCTGCACCACACCAGCCGCCTGGCGCAGCACGACGCGGCGGTGAAGGCCGGCCAGTGGAGTGAAAGCCCGGATTTCTGTTTCTGGCACAGCCCCTTGACCGCCCTGGCGGGCAAAACCCTGGGGGTGGTGGGCTTCGGTGACATCGGTCAGGCGGTGGCGCGCATCGCCCACGGCTTTGGCATGTCGGTGTTGGTGCACACCCGTCGCGAGCGCACCGATCTGCCGACAGGCTATCGCTGGGTGTCCCAGTCGGCGCTGTTCGCCGAGTCGGACGTAGTCAGCCTGCACTGTCCGCAGACCGAGGCCAACCAGGGCTTCGTCAATGCCGCATTGCTGCGCACCATGAAGCCCTCTGCTTTCTTGCTCAACACCGCCCGTGGTGGCCTGATCCAGGAAGCGGATCTGGCCGCGGCCCTGCGTGATGGGGTGATTGCCGGCGCCGGCCTCGACGTGCTCTCCAGCGAGCCACCCAGCGCCGATAACCCGCTGCTGGCGGCGCCCAACTGCAGCATCTCGCCGCACAACTCCTGGGCGACCCTGGAGGCTCGGCAAAACCTGCTTAACATCGCCATCGGCAACCTGGCGGCGTTCCAGTCCGGCACGCCCCGCCATCAGGTCAACTGAGGGTTTTTTTACCCAACCAAGGCAGCCGCAAGGCTGCCTTTTTGTTTGCCCTGCCCGTGGGGTGGCGAGGGGGCAACTGGACCAAAGTCGAACCGAGCCGGTTGGCCAAACTGGGTAAGGTTAGGGGGCGCAGTGTTGTCCGTGTTCCCCACAACAATAATAAGGAGCGTCCCATGCTCAGCACCGTCTACCTGACCTTGGTGGTTGTTACCCTGGCCCTGATTGGTTACCTCTGCTTTCGCAAGCTGGACCACCCCGTATTAGGGCTGGTCTGGGGGGCGATGCTGGCCACGGTGCCACCGGCGGGCTGGGTCTATCTCTGCTTCCTCTACAACACCCAGGATCGCAGCCTGCGCCAGCCTGGCTGAAGGCGGTTGGCCCCAGGCCACGATTCCCGTACAATTGCCGCTTTTATGGCCGCCCCCTTGGGGGGCGGCCATTATTATGTCCATTGCATTGTGCGTTTGAGTCCTCAGATTGAAAGATGAAGCGCTTAATCTAATTGGCATTATTGTCCCGTAACCAAGGGTAAATTTCGGATGTTCCAAGACAATCCGCTGCTGCAGCAACTGAAAGCTCAGATCCGCGAAACCCTGCCCACTGTTGAGGGCACCATCAAAGCCACCGGCCGGGGCTTTGGCTTTATCGAAACCGACAAGGGCGAGAGCCACTTCGTGCCACCGCCGATGATGAAGAAGGTGGTCCATGGGGATCGGGTCAGCGCTGTGCTGCGCACCGAGAATGACAAGACCGCGGCGGAGCCGGAGCAGCTGCTGGAGCCGGCGCTGGATCGCTTCGTCGCCCGCATCAAGCGCTTCAAGGGCCGCCTCAACCTGGTGCCGGACCACCCGCTGATGAAGGATGCCATCCGCGCCCGCTGCAAAAAGACCGTGGACGAGGAGTCACTGCAGGATGGCGATTACGTGGTGGCCCACCTCAAGCGCCATCCGCTGCGTGAGGGGGATAACACCTTCCTGGCTGAGATCAGCCAGCTGGTGGCCAAGACCGACGACCCCCATGTGCCCTGGTGGGTGATCCTGGCCAAGCACGACCTGGCCAAGGTGGAGCCGGAAGACCCGGCTGGCTGGCAGCTGGACGACGCGGCCGAGCGCCGTGACCTGACTGCGCTGCCCTTTGTCACCATCGATGCCGAGTCCACCAAGGATATGGACGATGCCCTGCACATCCAGGCCCGCGATGGCGGCTGGACCCTGACCGTGGCCATCGCCGATCCCACCGCCTACGTCCACCCGGGCGATGCGGTCGACCAAGAGGCATTGAAGCGGGCCTACACCCAATACCTGCCGGGCTTTAACGTCCCGATGCTGCCGCGCCAGCTAGCAGACGAGCTGTGCTCGCTGGTGGAGGGGGAGGACCGTCCCACCCTCTGTGCCGAGATCCAGATCGGCGCCGATGGCGCTCAGCAGGGCAGTGCCGAGTTCTTCCTCGCTACCATCCGCTCCCAAGGCAAGCTGGCCTACGACAAGGTGTCGGATCGACTGGAAGGGGGCGAGGGTGCCTGGCAGCCGGATAGCCCGGTTATCGCCGAGCAGGTTGACCTGCTGCATGCCCTGGCCAATGCCCGTACTGCCTGGCGCCATGAGCACGCACTGGTGTTCCCGGACCGCCCGGATTTCCGCTTCGAGGTGGATGACCAGGGTAACGTGCTGGCGATCCACGCCGATCACCGCCGTACCGGCAATCGCATCGTTGAGGAGTGCATGATCCTGGCCAACGCCGCCTGTGCTGAGCGGCTGGGTGCCACCCTGGGCCAGGGGATCTTCAATGCCCACGCCGGCCTGGAGCCGGACCGCATCGCCCCGGCGGTGGAGATGCTGGCAGAGCACGGTCTTAACTACGACGCCGAGCGCCTGGCCACCCTGGAAGGTTACTGCGAGCTGCGCCGCGACCTGGACCGCCAGGAGACCGGCTACCTGGATGCCCGTATCCGTCGGATGCAGGCGTTCTCCGAGATGGCAGCGACCCCGCAGCCCCACTTCGGTATGGGCCTGATGGGTTACGCCACCTGGACCTCGCCGATCCGTAAGTATTCCGACATGGTCAACCACCGCCTGCTCAAGGCGATGATCCAGCAGGGCGAACCGAGCCAGAACGTCGATGAGCCGCTGCTGGAGCAACTGGCCAAGATGCGCAAGCTGCACCGCATGTGCGAGCGTCACGTTGGCGATTGGCTCTATGCCCGCTACCTGGCGCCCCAGGCGGGCAGCGAACAGGCCTATGACGCGGAGATCATCGATCTCAACCGCGGTGGTGCCCGGGTGCGCTTGCAGGCCAACGGTGCCGTGGCCTTTATCCCCGCCAGCAGCCTCTGTGCCGAGAAGGGCCGGATGGTGATCCAGGCGGACAAGGGCCAGGCCCTGCTCGATGACGAGCCGGCACTGCAGGTAGCGGATCGCATCACGGTGTTGATCGACAAGGTGGATGTGGACGAGCGCAGCGTGCTGGCCAAGCCGCAGCGGCCGCTGGGCGCGCCGATTGAGTAAGCCGGTGCATTGCTAGCTGAAGAAAAAAGACCACGTAAGTGGTCTTTTTTTGTACACTTTCTGCACGGGCGAGGCTGCATTCCGTCCCCCTTATCATGTCCGGTGCCGTTGTGGCGCCCCGGAGACGGAACACAGGAGTGTGCAATGCGAACCCTTGTTTGTCTGATCGCCTTGGCAGCCAGCGGCTGTGCCTACAACCAGAAACCGGTGGTGGATCTGTCCGGTGTGGATAGCGCCCGCTACCAGCAGGATGTGACCTACTGCCAGGGCTTTGCCGAGTCGGTGGATAAGGGCGAGTCTGCCAGGGTGGCGGCGCTCAACGGCGCTGCGACCTGGGGCAGCACCGGCGCACTCTACGGTGCCCTGGAGGATGGCTTTGGTGGCGCCGGTGTCGGCGTCCTGGTGGGCGGGTTATTGGGCTCGGTGCTGGGGGCGGCGGAGGGCGCCAACATGGCCACCGAGCAGCAGGCCCTGGTGCTGCGTCGCTGCTTGTCGGATAAGGGTTACCGGGTTTATGACCTGCAAACCTGAGCGCAGCTTGAACTGAGCGTGTAAGACTTTCACAAAGAAATGTAAATGGGTGAAAAAGGCCGCATTTTTCGGCTTTTTCTGTGGGTTTATTGGTCGCGCGCGGGTATCCTCGCCGCAGCAAAACTCCCTTAATAAAAGAGTCTCTATGATGCGAACTCCCGCTCTGATGGCCGCCCTGCTGCTGATGGCAGGCTGTGCCTATAACCAAAAACCCGTGGTCGATCTGGATGGCGTCGACATGGCCCAATATGAGCAGGATTTCGCTCGCTGTCAGCACTACGCCGAATCGGTGGATAAGGGCGAAGCCGCCCGCGTGGGTGCGGTCAACTCCGGTGTGGCCGGTGCAGCCGGTGGCGCCATTGTTGGTGCCATCGAGGACGGCGGCAGCGGTGCCGTGGTCGGCGCTGCAGCTGGCGGTCTGTTCGGCGGCCTGTTCGGTGCCGCCGGTGGGGCCACCGAGGCCACCGGCCAGCAAGCCTATGTGCTGCGCAAGTGTCTGTCCGAGCGCGGCTACACCGTGTACGACTACCGCGACTAAGGCACGCGCCTTAATCTTTGAAAAAAACGCTGCCCTGGCAGCGTTTTTTTGTGGGCTGTCACACCCTGACAGTGTCGCTGAGGTAGAGTGTCAGCCACCCTCCAGTGATACCAATAACAAGATGAAAAAAATCCTACTCTGTCTCCCCCTGTGCCTGTCCGGCTGTGCCTATAACGCCAATCCCCGGGTTGACCTGGAGGCGGGAACTGAGCAGCAGTATCAGCAGGACCTGCTGGCCTGTCGCGACATTGCCGAGCAGGTCGACAAGGCCGAGGCCGTGCGAGTGAGTGCGGGCAACGAGGCAGCTCTGACGGCACTGGATTTTGGTGGTGAGATGGCCCTGGAAGAGGGGACGGCCGGTGCCGTGGCCGGCTCGCTGTCCGGTGCCCTGGTCGGAGGGCTGGCCGGGATTGTACGCGGGGCTTCCCGGGCCAATCGCGATAAGACCCTGGTGCTCAACAACTGCCTGCGCCACCGCGGCTACACCGTATTGAGCAAGCCCTGAGCCGTCGTGATGGCGGCAGGCACTCTACACTTGGCTAAGTCAGAGTAAGTGGGAGAGTGCAATGAGAGGGTTAGGGATCCTGTTGGTCTGCCTGCTGGCCGGTTGTGCCAGCGATCAGGACCGATTGCGGGAGAGCGGCTTCAGCGTCAGCTATGCCCAGGGCTACGACGACGGCTGTCATAGCGGCCGCCGGGTCGCGGGCGGTGAGTTTGACCATATGCGCCGTGACCAGATGCAGTTCGATAACGACTCCGACTATCGGCAGGGCTGGGAGGACGCCTTCAAGGTGTGCGAGCGGGATGCAGAGCGGGTCGAGGAAGAGGTGCAAAACGATCTGCGTCGCCAGCAGCAGGAGCGCCAGCAGATCAATCCGTAAGTTGCACTCAGCCTGCGGCCATCAACAACAAAGGCGCCTTGCGGCGCCTTTGTCTTGTCACAGTGTCAGGCCCAGCACCACGGTGGCGAAGCCCAGGTAGATCACCACGCCGATGGCATCGACGATGGTGGTGACCAGCGGACCGGAAGCGGTGGCCGGGTCCATATTGATGCGGGACAGGATAAAGGGGAGACACAGGCCGATCAGTGAGCCGGCCAGTACCACGCAGACCATGGCGGCGGCGACGGTGATGGCGATGTCCGGTCCGCCGCGGAACAGGCCCAGGCCAAACACGGCAAAGGCCATGGTCAGGCCCAGTGCACCGGCGACGAAGATCTCACGCCCCAGTACCTTGACCCAGTCCTTCATCTCCACCTCACCTGTGGCCAGGGCCCGCACCATCAGGGCGGCGGACTGGGAGCCGGCGTTACCGCCCGCACCTACCAACAGGGGCATAAAGAACACCAGGGCGACGTTGGACTCGATGATCTCTTCAAAGTGGGCGATACCGGCACCGGAGAGCAGGGCGCCGAACACCAGCAGCACCAGCCAGCCAACCCGCTTGCGATACAGCTCCCAGGAGCTGACGGTGGCCATTGGCGCCTCCAGGGCGGCAACGGACGCACTCTTGTGGGCATCCTCGGTGGCCTCTTCCACCACGGCGTCCATGGCGTCATCGTAGGTCACGATCCCCACCAGCCGCTCGGCGCTGTCCAGCACCGGCAGCGCCAACAGGTCGTAGTGGCGGATCTTCTCAGCCACGTCTTCCTGGTCCTCGTCCACCCGGACAAACACCACTTCGGTCAGCATGATGTCCGCCACCAGGGATTCCGGGTTGCTGAGGATCAATTCACGCAGCGAGATGGTGCCCACCAGGTGACGGTCGCCGTCGATGACGTAGGTCTGGTAGATGGTTTCCTTGTCCGGGGCTTCCAGCCGCAGCCGTTGCAGTGCCTTGCGCACGGTCCAGTGACTGCGCAAGGTGGCGTAGTCGCTGCTCATCTGGGCGCCGGCGGTTTTCTCCGGGTAGCTGGCCAGACGGCGAACGTCCTCCCGCTCGGCCTGGGCCAGGCCCGGCAGCAGGGACTGCTGTTGCTCTTTGCTCAGCTGGTTAAACAGATCCGCGCGCTCATCGGATTCCATCTGGGAGAACAGGGCCGCCAGCTCGTTGCGAGGCATCTGGGCGGCGATGTCGGCCTGCATCTGGGGAACCAGGTAGGGGAACACCTCGGCGTGATCCGGCAGGGACAAGAGATCCAGCAGCTTGGCTGCCAGGGGGGCATTAAATTCGTTGACCGCCAACGCAAAGTCGGCAGCGTGCATCTGTTCCAACTCCGCACGGACGGCGCGTTTGTCGTTGGCAGCGAGCGCTTCGCTCAGGGTGGCAAAAAGTTGCTCTTTTTGCATACTCCACCTCCGGGATCCGGTGGCAGAGCAGCAGGGAGGCGATCCCTATCAGGTATGGACTCTGCGAACCGGACTGATTCGTTGATTTTTCGTCGTTTTTATATCCCACCTGGGACTGGGAACGGGGTCCATAAAGGGTTTCCTAATAGAAATTCCGCGGCGATTTTAGGTTCTTAGCGGTCGCTAGGCAAGCTTAACCGGCTAAATGCCTTGATTTTTTGACTCACTCTATGGCATTGAGCTTTAAAGGAGCCGCTAGGCTAAATTTCAAACAGACCCAAAACGATAGGCAAAGGATAGTCGCAATGATCTCAGTATTTGCGCTGGCGGCGGCAGCGCTGCTGCAAGGCGCCGTGATGGCAGCGGAACCCGAGGATGAGGTGGGTGCCCTGGTGGATCCGCCCACCAGTGTAGGAGACGACCTGGTGCTGCTTACCCGGCCGGCCCAGTGGCGCGGCGAGCGCATTCTGCTGCCACCGGAGTTTGCCCCCCAGATGGCCCAGCGCGGCATCGAGGAGCTGCGCTTCGCCCCGGGCATGTACGAGCCGGAGGCGGAGGATTTCTTCAGCTACCTGTTCGTGTTCCAGTTTGAGCGACGGGAGCCGCTGACCGCCGATGAGCTGGAGGCGATGCTGCTGGCCTATTACCTGGGGTTGTGTCAAACCGTGGCGGAGGATAACGCCTTTGCCTGCCCGGCCGAGTCGGTGACACTGACCCTGGATCCGGTGCTGGGAGGCTACCTGGCCCGGCTTGACTGGGTGGAACCCTTTGTCACCGGTCAGCCGCAGCGGCTTTACCTGGAGCTGACCCCGGTGAGCGGCGATAGCGGTGCTCTGTTGTATGGCGCGGTGTCGCCACAACCGCTGGACCATGCACTGTGGAGCACCCTGCGTCGGGGCATCCCCTTGAGTAAACCGCAACAATAAGAAAAGCGCCCGACAGGGCGCTTTTTTTTTGCTCACTCGAAGGTTTCCGAACGTCAGGCTTACTTGAACGGCGCCGGACGCGGGGTGTTCGGGTTGGACGGCGGCAGGATCGGCAGGGTGATCTGCGGCTGGTCACCGGTCAGGGTCTTGAGGAAGATGGCAATCTTCTCAGCCTCTTCGTCGGACAGCGGCAGGCCCAGCTGAACCTCTTGCATCACCTTAACCGCTTCGGTCAGATCCCAGACGGAACCGTCGTGGAAGTAGGGGTAGGTCAGCTCGATGTTACGCAGGGTCGGTACCTTGAACACGTTCTTGTCGCTTTCCTTGCCGGTCACGTTGTAGCGACCCAGCTCCGGGTTGTCGGTGATGTATTCCTTAACCAGACCCATCTTCTGGAAGGAGGTACCGCCTACGGCCGGGCCGTTGTGACAGGCGCTACAGGCGTTGGCTTTGAACAGCTCGTAGCCTTCCAGCTCTACCTCGGTGATGGCGTTCTTGTCGCCGGCCAGGTACTGGTCGAAACGGCTGTTGGGGGTTACCAGGGTCTCTTCAAACGCAGCGATGGCGTCGGTCACGGTGTCCATGGTGATGCCTTGGTCGCCGAAAACGGCAGCGAACTCATCCTGGTAGGCCGGAATGGTGCGCAGCACTTCCAGCGCCACATCGTGGGGCAGGGCCATCTCTTTCGGGTTTTCGATCGGGCCAGCAGCCTGCTCTTTCAGGTCTGCAGCACGGCCATCCCAGAACTGGGCCAGCATGTATTTGGCGTTCAGTACGGTGGGGGAGTTGATCGGGCCTTCCTGCCAGTTGTGACCGATGGAGGTCGGCAGGGCGTCAACGCCACCCAGGCTCAGGTTGTGGCAGCTGTTGCAGGACAGGAAGCCAGATTTGGACAGGCGCGGTTCGAAGAACAGCTTTTTGCCCAGCTCTACCTTCTCCGGCTCGGTGATTACGGCCGGTTCAATGATCTGGATCGGCTCAGCTTGAACGGTGGTGGCCATCAGGCCAGCGGCCACAATGGCCAGGGTTTGCATTTTCATCGAGGTCATCTCCCTAAGATTTGTGGGGAGAATAATCTGCGGTAAGGCTGAGGAAAATCAGATTGATAAGATTACAACCATCGCCCAACTCGATGCTTATGACGTGATCTGCGCCCTTGCTTTTGCCGCTTGCTCTGGCAGGGTGAGGGCCTGAAGTAAGGGATTTTTCCCGTACCTTGCCATTGTGTGATCTGGCGCGTGTTTGCCCACCTTGCATCAATCGTCGATCAGCCCCTTTTTACTGCCCGCCCCCTCGGGGACAGTGACCCAAGCGGCATGCGCCCAAGCCGACACCCACCCTGCCGCCTGTCTGCAAAGAAATTCGATTCATGGTTTAACGCATTGAATTCACTGGTGTGTTTTTGTAATGTGCCCAGTGCCATGGGCAGGAGGCCCTGGTGAATTGTGGATCTAAGGAGATGCAGGATGCAGACCCCTCTTGGCCGTGCCCTTGTGGCGCTGGCTCCCTTGATGCTGACCACGCCAGTGATGGCCCAGGGCAGCTTTCAACACCAGGCGGATCTTAGCCTGGGTACCCGTACCAGTGACTTCGGTGATGGCTTCTGGCAAGCCAGCTACCAGTACTATTTTATCCCGGTGGATGTTACCGGACCCTACGCGCTGGCGGATTTTCTTACCCCCCGCTCTTCGTTGCGAGCCGCCTACTTCACCTTCGATTCGGAAGTGGACTCCTACTCCCTGGGCGGTACTTATCACACCCCGAGCAATTGGCAGGGCAGCTTCGATTACACCCACAGCAACACCAGAACCACTGATTACGATCGTTACCGGGTCACCTTGGGCTATTACTGGCTGGACACCGGCCTGCTTAGCCTCAGCTATGAGAACACGGAACAAGATGGCAGTGGCTATAGCTACGACATGGATGAGTTTGGGGTGAACTGGCGTCACTTCTGGCGCTACCAGGGTGACAGTGGCCTCGACTGGTCGCTGGATTACCGCCACCAAAGCCACAGCAGTCACATCTACCTGCCGGACTGGCTGGATGGCTGGAAGGAGTCAGTGAACGTTTACCATGGTCGGGCTGACTGGTACTTCAACCGCTCCTGGTATCTTGGCGCCGCGGTGCACTATCACGATGGTATCGAGGACTTCGACTACCGGGTGCGCACCGGCTACTGGTGGCAGTTCAGCCGCCACGTGGCGCTCAACAGCAGCCTGGGCACCGACTTCGATTCCGACGAGAGCGGGGTGGCCATCGGCCTGGCGCTGGTAGGCCGCTTCTAGCTGTCAGCCGCTTCTAGTTCCAGGCCGTTTCAGTTATTAGACGGCCAAAAAAAACGCCCCGCTACTGCGGGGCGTTGTGCTTTATGCCGGGTTATTCCGGGGTCACCACGATCAGGCGGATGGCGTCCAACTGGATCTGGGCGCGCCCCAGGTGGGCCCGCACCAGGTTCATCTGTTCGCTGATGGCGTCCAGCTCGCTGTCACGGATGTTGGGGTTCACTGCTTTCAACGCCTTGAGGCGATCCAGCTCACCGCCCAGTTCGTCGGTCATCTTCTGTTCCGCCTTTGCCACCAGGGCCGCCAGCTTGGTTTGCACCTGCGTCTCGGCAGCGGCGATCAGCGGGTGCAGCACCGCCTGGGAGGCGGACACCAGCTTGGAGCCGGTGTGGCGATTGATGGGGGTGAGCTGACGGTTGAAGCTGTCGAAGTCGATGTTGCTGCCCAAATCCTTGCCGGACTTGTCCATTAGCAGACGGATCGGGGTGGGCGGCAGGAAGCGGCCCAGTTGGGCCTCCGCCGGGGCGATCGCTTCGGCCAGGTAGATCATCTCCAGGAACAGGGTGCCCGCCGGCAGCGCCTTGTTCTTCAGCAGCGACACCGCGGTGCAGCCAGTCTCACTGGTGGTGAGCAGATCGATGCCCGCCGCCACCAGCGGGTGGGCCGGAGTAACAAACTGGAAATCGTCCCGGCTCAGGGCGGTGTCCCGGTCGAAGGTGATGGAGACGCCGTCGTCCGGCAGACCCGGGTAGCTGGGGAATAGCATGTGCTCGGTGGGGGTCAGCACCACGGCGTTCTCGCCGCGATCGTCCTGGTTCACACCGATAACGTCCCAGATCTTCAGCATAAAGCTGATGAAGTCGGTATTGTTGTCGGCATCTTCGATCGCCGCCACCAGAGCCTGGGCATCGGCACCGCCGTTGGAGGTGATCTCCAGCAGTCGATCGCGGCCCGCCTCCATCGCCGCCTTGTGCTCGGCAGCACGCTCGGCGGTCTGGGCGATCAGGCTGTCCAGCTGGTCGCTGTTGCCGGCCAGCACCTCCAGCAGGGGCTCGCCAAACTCGGCATGGAGCAGATGGCCGCCGGGGCAGTTGTGCTCGAAGGCATCCATACCACAATCGAACCACTCCAGCAGCTGCTGCTGGGCGCTGTCTTCGATGAAGGGCACGTGGATCTGCACATCCTTGGTCTGGCCGATGCGGTCGAGACGGCCGATGCGCTGCTCCAGCAGATCCGGGTTTTGCGGCAGATCGAACATCACCAGGTCTTGGGCGAACTGGAAGTTGCGGCCTTCGGAGCCGATCTCGGAACAGATCAACACCTGGGCACCGCCCTCCATCTGGGCGAAATAGGCGGCGGCCTTGTCCCGCTCCAGGATCGACATCCCCTCGTGGAACACGCTGGCGGCGATCCCTTCCCGGGTGCGCAGCGCCTCTTCCAGCTGCAGCGCGGTGGCGGCCTGGGAGGCGATCACCAGCACCTTCTTGCTGCGGTTCTGCTTGAGGAACTCCATCAGCCAGTTGACCCGGGGATCGAACTGCCACCAGCTGCTGCCGCTGCCGCCCTCGAACTGCTGGTACAGCTTCTCCGGGTAGAGGTTGTTGATCACCTTCTGCTCGGCGGGCACGGTGCCGCTGCCCAGCATGTTGTTGACCTTGATGGCGGTGGCGTACTGGGTCGGCAGGGCCACCGGGTGGCGGTTGAGCTTACGGGCGGTAAAGCCGCTGACGCCGCCACGGGTGTTGCGGAACAGCACCCGGCCGGTGCCGTGGCGGTCCAGCAGCTGCTTGAGCAGGGTGTGACGGGCCTGGTCATCGCCGGCCTGGATCGCGGTCAGGGCGCTGCGGATGTCCTGCTCCTGCAGCAGCTGGGTCAGGGCTGCGATCTCTGCGTCGTTCAGCGGGCGCTGCTCCAGCAGCGATTCCGCCGCCTGGGCCACCTGCTGGTACTCGCTCTCCTCCTGCAGGAAGGCCTCATAGTCGTAGAAGCGATCGGGGTCGAGCAGGCGCAGTCGGGCGAAGTGGCTCTGGTGGCCGAGCTGATCCGGGGTGGCGGTGAGCAGCAGCACGCCGGGCACCTCTTCGGCCAGGGATTCCACCACCTGGTAGGCGCGGGAGGGGCGGGTTTCGCTCCACTCCAGGTGGTGGGCCTCGTCCACCACCAGCAGATCCCAGCTGGCCTCCAGGGCCTGCTCGAACCGCTTCTTCTTGCGCAGCAGGTCCAGTGAGCAGATCACCAGCTGTTCGGTATCGAACGGGTTGTCGCTGTCGGCGAACGCCTCGACACAACGCTCCTCATCAAACAGGGCAAAACGCAGGTTGAAGCGGCGCAGCATCTCCACCAGCCACTGGTGCTGCAAGGTTTCCGGCACCAGGATCAGCACCCGCTCGGCGCGGCCGGAGAGCAGCTGTTGGTGCAGGATGTGACCGGCCTCGATGGTCTTACCCAGGCCCACCTCGTCTGCCAGCAGCACCCGCGGTGCGTGCCGGGTGCCCACCTCGTTGGCGATGTAGAGCTGGTGCGGGATCAGGCCGGCGCGAGGCCCCTGCAGCGCACGCAGGGCGTCCTGCTGCATGCCGTGGCGCTGTTGCTGGCAAAGGTAGCGGGTAACGAAGTACTCCATCCGGTCGATCTGGCCTGCGAACAGGCGGTCTTGCGGCTTGTTGAAGCGGATCTGGTGATCCAGAAGGGTTTCCCGCAGTTGGGCCTCTTCGCCAGTCTCGCTGTGGGTACCCAGGTAGGTGATCAGCCCGCCACTCTCCTCCAGATCGGTAACGGTCAGCTTCCAGCCTTCGGCACTGGTGATCTCATCACCCTGGTTGAACACCACGCGGGTGAGGGGGGCGTCCTGGATGGCGAACAGGCGGTTGTCGCCGGTGGCGGGGAACAGAACGGTCACCATACGGCCCTCGAGGGCGACCACAGTACCCAGGCCGAGATCAGATTCGGTATCGCTGATCCAGCGTTGACCCAAAGCAAATGACATAGAAAACGCGACTCCTGAATGAAGCGGGGTGGCGGAAAAAAGGCGCGTATCTTACACCAAGTTATCCTGTTGAACACCTGCCTGTTTTTGGCTGGTCAAAGCCTGTCCAATCTGTCATGTTAGGGTTGCGAGGGGCGCGTTGGTCGCCCTTGCCGGCGACAGCGAAGCCCCGTTAAGCAACGTCTCGGGAGGTGACTCCCGACAGAGCGACGATAAGTCTAGAAGCATAGCGGAGGTGCCATGGTCCAGGCGGAGAAAAAACTGTTCGTGCTCGATACCAATGTGTTGTTGCATGAACCCCTCGCCATCTATTCGTTTGACGAGCACGACGTGGTGGTCCCCATGACCGTGCTGGAGGAGTTGGACCAGATCAAAGACCGCAAGAAGGATGTCTCGCGGGACGCCCGGATTGCCATTCGAGCCCTGGAGGACGCCGTCGGCGATGCCTCCCCAGAGCAGCTGCTTGCCGGCGTGCAACTGACCGGCGTTGAGTCGGAATCCCCGGCCGGGTCCCTGGCCATCTTCCCAGACCACGAGGTCGAGTTCGAACAGCGCGTGCCGCTGCCGGGCAACAATAACGACAACGACATCATTAACTCCGCGCTCTACCTGCAAGAGACCCGCCCCGACACCGAAGTGGTCCTGGTGACCAAAGACATCAACATGCGCATCAAGGCCAAAGGGGCCGGCCTGCGCCACGTGGAAGATTATCGCAGCGACCAACTGGTGGACGACGTCCGCTACCTGGCCAAGGGCTTCGCCCAGCTCGACGGCGAGCTGTGGCTGAGAGTGGGGGAGGTGGAGAGCCATCAGCATGGCCGCTTCACCGAACACACCCTGGCCCGGCAGCAGTTGGGGGAAGAGCCGCTCTACCTGAACCAGTACCTGATTGATGAGGGTGAGGATTTCTGTGCCCAGGTTAAGGCGGTGGATGAGCATACTGTGACCCTCAAGGACCTGGGTCGTGACCGGCTGATGGGTTACCACGCCTGGGGGATCTCGCCCAAGAACATCTACCAGGGGATGGCGATGCAGGCGCTGATGGACCCCAACATCGACCTGGTGATCCTGACCGGCCCCGCCGGCTCCGGTAAGACCTTGCTGGCGCTGGCCGCCGCGCTGGAGCAGGTGGTGGAGCAGCGCCGCTACGACCGGGTGATCGTCACTCGTAATACCCCGGAGATCGCCGAGTCCATCGGTTTCCTGCCCGGCACCGAGGAGGAGAAGATGATGCCCTGGCTGGCGGCGGTGACCGACACCCTGGAGGTGCTGCACAAGCATGATGAGAGCCCCAGCTCCAGCCTGCAGTACATCATGGACAAGGCCAACATCCAGTTTAAGTCGGTCAACTTCATGCGCGGCCGCTCCATCCAGAACAGCTTTGTGCTGCTGGATGAGTGTCAGAACCTGACCCCCAGCCAGGTTAAGACCATCCTGACCCGGATGGGTGAGGGCAGTAAGCTGGTCTGTTCCGGCAACCTGGCGCAGATCGACTCCAACTACCTCACCGCGGTCACCTCCGGCCTGACCTACCTGGTGGAGCGGTTCAAGATGTTCGATGGCAGTGCCAACGTCTACCTCAACGGGGTGGTGCGCTCGCGTCTGGCCTCCTTCGCAGAAGAGAACCTGTAAAACTGGTGGGAAATTGACCGGCGTCGCGCTTCGCGGCGCCGTTTTTCCGCCTGTCGTCCGCATCTGGTAAACTGCCGGGCATTTCCCGTGTTCATCTTGGTTAGGGTTTCATTTCGTGAAGTTGCCGATCCTGCGTCGCTATAACAAAGCCGTGTTTTACACCTATATGGGGGTGTTGCTGCTCTCCCTGCTGGTGGCCTGGCTGGTGTACGACAACCAGAAGGAGAAGCTGCTCGAAGACAAGTTCGACGAGATCACCCGCCACAGCCACCAGATCGAGATGCTGCTGGACGCCAGTATCCGCGCACTGGAGTCGTTGCGGGACTTTGCCGCCACGCACATCACCATGGGCGAGTTGGCCCGGGTGGATCGCTTCCCGGACATCGGCAGCTTCGATGAGACCGGCAAGTACTTTGCCCTCGAACCCACCTACAAAGACAGCGGCTTGACCTTCGAGGGGATGGGCCGGATCAGCGGCTACGGTGGCCTCACCGAGCGGCAGGACAGCTTCTACCGCGAGCTGGACATGCTCTACCAGATGTCCCTCTCCTTCCCGGTGGCCAGCCGCATGGCGCCCAAGGCCTCGCAGATCTACTACATTTCCGAGCAGCGGATGATGTCGGTGTTCCCCTGGCCCGACAGCGACGACAACTTCAACCGTCGCATCCTTAACTCGCCCCTGTTCAAGCACGCCCGGCCGGAGAACAACCCCAAGCGGGAGCTGTTCTGGACCGAGGTACGACGCAACGCGCAAGGCGATCTGATCACCACCCTGGGGCTGCCGGTCTACCTCAATGACGAGTTCATCGCCTCGGTGTTCCTCGATCTGGAACTGGCGATGCTGTCGCAGCAGATCGAGCGCTACTTTGAGCTGCCGGGTACCGTGCTGCTGCTGGATGGTGAGAACAACATCCTCACCTACCCGGACATGCACCTGGAAACGCTGCCGCGCACCTACCAGCTGAGCCAGAAGATCCCTGCCTCACTGCACAACGTGCCGCTGGATGAACTGCTGCGCTCCACCAATGGCGCCGTGGTGAACGACCACTATGTCCGCTCGGTGGTGCTGGAGAACGCCCCCTGGCGTCTGCTCTACCTGCAGCCGGAAGCAGAGCTGGTGGACGACGTCTGGGACAAGCTGGAGATCACCTTCCTGATGGTGATCCTGGCGCTGTCGGTGCTGGTCACCGCGGTGCACTACCTGACCCGCCGCGCCTTCGTCAGCCCGGCGGCGCGACTGCTGCACCACCTGGAGCTCAGTGCGCAACACCCGCAATCGCCGCCCAAGCATATCCAGCCCGGCTGGGAGCCCTGGTTTGAGCTGATCTCCCGCACCTTCGAGGAGAACCAGCAGTACACCCTGCACCTGGCGGAGCAGAATCGCCGACTGGACAAGCTGGTGGCCAAGCGCACCGAACGCCTGCGCCTGGCTAACGAGCGCCGGGAGCGGGACTTCTCGCTGATGCGCTCGCTGATCGACGCCATCCCCGAGGCGATCGTGTTCAAGGACACCTCCGGCCGCTACCTGGGCTGCAACAAAGCAGCGGAGCGACTGTTGGGCCACTCCGAGTCCGAGATCATCGGTTGCGCCGCGACCGAGATCGATCCCAGCCCGCGGGCTGTGCGGATAGCCAAAGAAGACGCCGCCATCATTGCCGAGCGCAAGGCGGATCGCTACCAGGAGCGGGTCGAAGTGGAGGGCAAATCGCTGCTGCTCGACTCCCTGCGCCTACCGTTCTACAACCGCCGGGGCGAACTGCTGGGCCTCATTGCGGCGTGGCGTGACATCACCCGTGAGTCTCAGCAGCAGGAGCAGATCAAGCGTTCCGAGGAGCGATACCACCTTGCGATGGACGCGGTAGAGGATGGCCTGTGGGACTGGTACCTGGATTCCAACCAGCTGATCTGTAACCCGGCCTACTACACCATGCTGGGCTACCGGCCGGACGAGTTCCCGCTGCTGATCGAGACCTACTACGAGCTGATGCACCCGGACGACCGTCAACGGGTGGAGCGCTACATCGATAACTACCTGGATTTCCCGGACCAGCCCTTCAGCGTCGAGTTCCGTCTGCGCGGTCAGGCCGGCGAGTACCACTGGATCCTGTCCCGTGGCCGGGCGGTGGAGTTTGACGACCTGGGCGAGCCGTTGCGTCTGCTGGGGACCCACAAGGACATCACCCAGCAGAAAGAGAACGAGGTGGCGCTGCTGGAGGCCAAGCAGGACGCGGAGTTGGCTAACCGTACCAAGAGTGAATTCCTGGCCAACATGAGCCACGAGATCCGCACGCCGATGAACGCGGTGTTGGGGATGCTGCAGCTGACCCTGCGCACCGCCCTGGATGGCCGCCAGAAGGATTACCTCGACAAAGCCCGACTCAGTGCCGAGTCGCTGCTACGGATCATCAACGACATCCTCGACTTCTCCAAGATCGAGGCGGGCAAGCTGGAGCTGGAGCAGACCGAGTTTGCCCTGGATAAGGTGCTGGAGCATGCCCTCTCCATCAACACCATCAAGGCCCAGGAGAAGAACGTCGAGTTGCTGCTGTACGCCCCGGTCAGTGCCGGCTTGCACCTGGTGGGGGATCCGCTGCGACTGGGCCAGGTGCTGGTCAACCTGCTGTCCAACGCGGTGAAGTTCACCAACGAGGGCGAGGTGGAGCTGGGTTGTGAGGACATCAAGGACTCCGACGGCCGCATCACCCTCAAGTTCTGGGTACGGGACACCGGTATCGGCATCTCCCCGGCCCAGCAGAAGCGCCTGTTTGACGCCTTCAGCCAGGCCGATGGCTCCACCACCCGCCAGTTCGGTGGCACCGGCCTGGGCCTGTCCATCTCCAAGCACCTGGTGGCGATGATGGGCGGCAACATCGAGGTGGAGAGTGAGCCGGGTCAGGGCACCACCTTCAGCTTTACCATCGACGCCAAGAAGGTGGCCGTACCGGAGCAGGCGCCGGCGATCATGCCCTCCGCCATCGACGGGCTGACCGCCCTGGTGGTGGACGACAACCACAGCGCGCTGCAGATCTACGCCACCTACCTGCGCGACTTCCGCTTCCGGGTGGAGACCGCCGACAGCGGTGCCGCCGCGGTGAAGCGGCTGGAGAAGCTGCAGCCGGACCTGGTGCTGCTGGATTGGATGATGCCAGGGATGGATGGCCTGCAGGTGGTGGAGCAGATCGACCGCCTGGTGGACCAGGGCAAGCTGGAGCGTCGTCCGGAGATCCTGATCATGACCGCCTACTCCGGCGCCGCGGTGCAGGAGCAGGTCAAGCGGGGCCAGGTGGCCGCGCTGCTGCAGAAGCCGTTCAAGGCCTCCAGCCTCTATGACGAGGTGGTTAATGCCTTCGCCGGTGAGGAGACAGAACTGGAGGGGGAGCAGCCCCAGGATGACGCCGGCGACGACAGCGGTGCCCGCATCCTGCTGGTGGAGGACAATCTGATCAACCAGCAGGTGGCCACCGAGCTGCTCAAGAGCGCCGGCTACGACATCACTGTGGTGGACAACGGCGAAGAGGCGGTGAAGCGGGTGGAAGCGGACAGCTTCGACCTGGTGCTGATGGATATCCAGATGCCGGTGATGGATGGCCTTACCGCCACCCGCACCCTGCGTGCGGCGGGCCATACCCTGCCGATCATCGCTATGACCGCCCACGCCATGACCGGCGACCGGGAGAAGAGCCTGGCGGCGGGGATGAACGACCACATCACCAAGCCGATCGTTCTGACCCAGCTGTTTGACACGGTGAAGCGCTACCTCAATGAAACGGAGGAGCAGACCTCGTGAGCGCGCCGAAGATGGCGGCCGGTGGGGTGGCCACCGGGCCGCTGCGTTACCTGCTGATGGCGCTGGGCTGTCTGGCGGTCGCGGCGGGCACCGTGGGTGTGTTTGTGCCGCTGATCCCCACCGTGCCCTTCCTGCTGCTGGCCACCTTCTGCTTCAGTCGCAGCTCGGCCCGGTTGCAGATCTGGCTCTACAACAACCGCCTGCTTGGGCCCTACCTGCGCAACTACCTGCAGCGCAAAGGGCTGACCAAGCGGCAGCTGTGGAGCTCGCTGCTGAGCATGTGGCTGGGGATGGCCATCGCCATCTTCCTGGCACCGGTGCTGGCGGTGAAGATTGGCCTGGCGGTGATCTGCGTCTGTGTCACCATCCACCTGTTGCGAATGAAACGGCTGACACCGGAGTCCTAAGCGCAGACAAAAAAGGCACCCTTCGGGGTGCCTTTTTTGTCTCTGCGGTCAGCTGCCGACCCGCAGCAGGCGTTTCATCGGACAGCGTCGCACTCTGCTGTCGCCATTGGCTTCGACCCCGTCGGCTGCCAGCGCGCTGGCCTTCACGCCACTGATGGGACACACCTTGGGCAGTGCCTGCTGCTGCGCCTTGGCGGCGTCCACTACCTCATCAGGGCAGGGGCTCAGGGCGTCGTCGTTGGCGGCGAAGGTGGTGCTGCCATCTTTGGGAAGACGGGCCGCATTGTCGATGCTGTCGGCGCGATCAGCGGCCAGGAACTCCGCTTCCAGGGCATGGAACTTCTCTACCTGGCAGGTCAGCAGCTGGCGTTCGTCATCACGGCCCAGGTAGATCTTGAAGCTGCACTGGCCCTGTTGGTCAAACAGCCAAAGCGAGCGGGTCTCCATCCGCATAAAGGGGCGCTGAACGAAGGCGATCTTGGCCACCGCCTTGGGGTTGAGGTGGCCGCGCAGGTGCTCCCCTTTGAGATTGTAGAAGCCGTGGCCATAGCTGCCCTCCGGAAAGCCACCCTTGTACTCCAGGATCTGACCCGCCACCTCGATCACCGTGGTGGTGGGGCCAAAGTCGGTCAGTGCTGCCATCAGTCGGTCAAAGTGTCGGCCGTCGGCGATGCGTGCCTCGCTGTCAGGCAGGGCCTGAATGGTGGCCAGCTCAGACAGCCCCAGTTGGCGCCCCACTTGGGCCAGGGAGGAGAGGGGCTGCTTCTTGGCCAGGGCATTAATTTGTTCGTACAGATCGGTCATGGTGCGTGCTTGCTCGCTCTGTTGCTGTTCCAGTTGTTTGTCCAGGAAGGCGGTGATCGCCTGTTGCAGGTTGATGTTCCAGAATTGACCGGCGGCGGTCAGGTTGAGGTATCGGCCATCTTGCTGGGCCAGGCCGTTGTTCTGCCAGGCGTCGAACAGGGGCTGTGCCCGGCTTGCCAGGCCCTCGCCACCGTGCTGACGCAGGCTGTCCAGATCCAGGTAGCCCAGATCGAAGCCCGCCCCCAGGGCAAAGCGCATGCGGTGTTCGGCATGGGGTTGGGTCATCATCACCAGCGGCTTTTCGCCCGCGGCAATCTTATCCAGGTAGTGACACAGCTTGCGTTCGGTCATCACGCCGTGGCCGGCGATACGGCCACCGGCGCCGGAGCCGAAGGGGATCAGATCCGCGCCCGCCTTGGACAGGTGGTTGTAGCGGTTGCGCTCGCGACGGTCACGGCCCCAGTGGCTGACCGACAGGCGATTAAAGTGATGGCGGCTCAGGGTCTCAATGCCGGCATTGAACATCGCCGCTTTCTCTTCAGTGCCCGGCGGCGGAGCAACCAGCCCCTTGTTGACGTCTCGTCCCAGCTTGCTCTGGGGCAGCAGGATCAGCTGATAGAGATCGGCGCCGCCTACGCCGGTGTCGACCAGGGTGTCCAGGTCCGATTGCCAGTGCGCCGGGGTCTGGCCCGGCAGGCCATAGATCAGATCCGCCACGATCACCGCCCGATCCTGACGGGTAAAGTGTTCCAGGCGGCGACGTACGGTCTCGCCATCGTCGATGCGGCCGAGGCGCTGACGCAGTTCGGTCTGGAAGCTTTGCAGGCCCAGGGAGAACCGATTGAAGCCGGCGTCGAGGCAGGCACTGAAGCGGTCGTTATCGAAGCCCTGGAAGCGGGCTTCGAAGGTGATCTCGGCGTCGGTCTTCAGTGGCAGCACCGAGCGGAGCTTCTCCCCCAGGGTGAGGATCTGCGCCGGGCTGAGATCGCTGGGGGTACCGCCGCCGACGTAGATGCCATCGAACGGTGCGCCGACGATGCCGGGCTGGCCCTTGGCCATCTCCAGCTCACGCAGCAGTGCCTGCAGGTAACCGGCAATCTTGTCGTCACTGGAGCGGTTCTGGAAAAAGGCGCAGTAGCTGCAGCGGGTGCGGCAAAAAGGGATATGAACGTAAGCCAAGCGCGGGCCGGGCTTGGCCGGCCGTTGACACAGCTGCTGCCACAGGGCGGCCTGATCCTCACTGGCCACCGGCGCGCCCATCACCTGGATGTGGGCGGTTTCCTTGCGGGTGAACGCGGAGTGCATCGGCTCAGGGCTATGGCGACCGGTCATTTGCTCGGTCAGTGATACAGGCGACATTTTGGAGTAACACCAATGGTAGTGAGAATAATTATTAATTAGACTCGCAGCAATTGAACGGGCTGTCCGTGATGGAGATCGAATTCATGAGCGTAAGTTGCAGCGAATGCGCGGCCAAATGTGGCAATGTTGCAGGCAAGTTGGGTGATAGTGCCGGTTTGGTGGCGGCGCCGTTTCGTCCGTTGCTGATCATGTTGGGCTGTTTGGCCATCGCGTTGGGGAGTATTGGCATCTTTGTGCCCATGTTGCCCACGGTGCCCTTCTTGTTGCTGGCGGCCTGGTGTTTCAGCCGTTCCTCGCCGCGGTTGCGAGCCTGGCTGTTCAACCATCCTCGATTGGGCCCCTACCTGTGTAACTTTATCCAGCGCAAGGGGCTGACCCGGGTCCAGCTGCGACGCTGCCTGCTGGCCAAGTGGTTTGGCATCGGTTTGGCCATCTACCTGGCGCCATTTTTGGCGGTGAAGCTGGGGCTGCTGCTGATCGCCACGGCGGTGTCTTGCTATCTGCTGCGTCTTAAGCGCTTACCGGAAGGGCAGGAAACCACTCCGGCTTGAGCCCGACACCTCCCCGCAGTACCCTGTGACAACACTGATAAATAAGGATATTTATAATGTTGTCACGGATCTCCCTTGGGCTATTGGCGGGCCTGTTGTGGGCCGTTTCCGGCGGGGGATTGGCGGCGGATGCCCGCTGGATCGAACTGCAGCAATCCCCGGACGGTCGGGTCAGTGCTGCGCTGCCGCCACTGGACACGCCGATGCTGATGGTCACCAGCCTGCCCTATGGCCTGGGCTCCAACGACGTTGGACTGGACCGGGGTCAATTGGGCAGTCGTCGGCTGGTTCAGTTTGAACGCCATGGCGAACGGGTGCTGCTGCGCCAGCTCAACCCCCGTTTTCGTGCCGTTAGCGATAACCCGGCAGAGCGGCAGTCGGTGGTCCAGGCCTTCGCCGAATCGGTACTTTGGGTCGGCACACTGCAGCAGGATCAGCTGGACTTAACCCCATTGCTGCTGCAGGACTGGCATGGCATCGCAGCAAGGCTGCAGCAAAGCGAGCAGGGTAGCTATCAGCTCGATACCGAGCGCTCGCTGGTGCTCAGTGACGCCATCAAGGCCTTTCCCCGTAACAGTGATGCCGAGGTGCAGCTGACCTTTCGCAGCGCCGAGCCTGGCCCACAGGTGCAGGCGGTAGCGGCGGACCCTTCCTTGGTCAGCCTGCGGGTGCGCTACTCCTTTGTCGCCCTGCCGGAAGAGCCGATGACCCCGCGCCTGTTCCATCCGGAGGTGGGCTACTTCAGCTACAGCTACGCCGATTACGCTCAGCCTTTGGATGTGCCGATGACGGTGCGCTTGCTGCCCCGCCACCGCTTGGAGAAGCTGGTGCCGGGGGAGGCGCCCTCCAAGGTGAAGGAGCCCATTGTCTACTACCTGGATCCGGCCACGCCGGAGCCGGTGCGCTCGGCGCTGCTGGATGGCGCACGCTGGTGGGCCGAGGCGTTTGAGGCCGCCGGCTTTATCGATGCCTACCGGGTGGAGCTGTTGCCGCCTGAGGCGGATCCCCAGGATATCCGATACAACATGATCCAGTGGGTACACCGCTCTACTCGCGGCTGGTCTTACGGTGACAGCCTGATCGATCCCCGCAGTGGCGAGATCCTCAAGGGCCACGTCACCCTGGGCTCGTTACGGGTACGCCAGGATCATAAGATCTTCCGCGGCCTTACCGCGGGCTGGGCTGATCGGCTCGGTGCCATGGCGATGTCGGAGCAAGCCGCCCTGGCCCGTCTGCGCCAACTCTCCGCCCACGAGGTGGGCCATACCCTGGGTCTGGCCCACAACTTTGCCGCTTCCGCCAACGGCGATCGCTCGGTGATGGATTACCCCCATCCCAGGATCGAGCGCATCGACGAACGGCTGGATCTGAGCCAGGCCTATGGCACCGGATTGAGTGACTGGGATCGCTTCGCCATTGCCTATGGCTACGGTGAGGCGTCGCAGCTGCCCCAGCGCCTGGAGCAGGCCCGCAACGACGGGCTGCTGTTCCTGTCTGATCCCGATGCCCGTGGCTACCACAGCGCCCACCCATTAGCACACCTGTGGGACAACGGCACTGATCCCGTGGCCCAGCTCAATGAGGTGATGGCGATCCGTCAGCAGGCGCTGGCACAGCTTGGCCCCCAGGCACTGCTGCCCGGGGAGCCCAACAGCGCCCTGGGCGAGCTGCTGACCCCGCTTTACCTGATGCACCGCTACCAGGTGGAGGCCGCCTCGGCTTTGCTTGGCGGGGTGGATTACAACTACCAGGGGGCGGGGCAGAGCTTCGTCACCCCGGAGTGGCAGCGTGATGCGTTGCAGGGATTGAAGGCCAGCCTGGCGCCGGAGGCACTGATGTTGCCGGAGCCTCTGCGGCAAAGCTGGGTGCCGCTGGCCTACGGCAGCGAGCCGAACCGGGAGCTGTTTGCCAGCCGCCTGGGGCCGGTGCAGGATCCGCTGGGGCTGGCCGAGGTGGCTGCCCGCTTAACCCTGGAGGCCGTGCTGGACCCGGCTCGACTCAATCGCTTGCAGGCACAGTCCTGGCTGGAGACCGATCTGCCTGGGCCGGAAACGCTGATGGCGGAGCTGGCCGACAGCCTGCTGGCGCTGGGCAGTGAAGGCTATCGCGGCGCGGTGCAGGCCCGGGTGGCGGCGGTGTGGATCGATACCCTGTTGCAGCGCTATCACGACCCCAAGGTGGCACCGGAGGTGCGTGCGGCGCTGTATGCCCGGTTGAGTCAGGATGCCGAGCAGCTGGAGCGGCAGGCCCGCCGCGGTGACAAGCGGGTACGGGCGCAGCAGAGCCTGATGGCCAACACCATCCGGGCTGGACTGGAGGATGCGGCGGTGCGGATGATCGCCGAGCCGCTGCCCGTTCCACCGGGCTCGCCGATCTAGGTTAGTGATGGGCTTCCGTCAGGGCTGGACCGTTTCGCTCCAGCCCTGACGCTTGGGATCCTTGGGATAGAAGCGACTGTTCTGCTGGGCCTGGTGCTCGAACCGACGGGTGTTCTTATAGGGCAGCTTCATAAAGCCGGACACTCCCAGATCGGTGATCTGGTCCACCTGGGCCAGGATCCGCCCCAGGGTAGCGGCAAACTCCGCCTGCTTTCGTGGGTTGAGCAGCCGCAGGTAGGAGTGGATCTTCATATGGTCCGGCAACACCTCGAAGATGATGCAGCCGGTGTGATGGATCAGGTTGAGCCGTCCCAGCTCGTTGAGGATCCCTTGAGGCAGGGTCAGCAGCTCATCGGGGTCCTTGCCATCCTCGAAGTAGGAGTGCAGGCGGCTCTTGTCCTCAAGCTCTGGCGCTGGGCTTACCTCAAACGGCAGCTGGGCATCGGCGGGCAGACTAAAGCGCTCCTCCGGGCCACTGCGCTCCAGGTGCAGGGTGTCCCGGGCGTTGAAGAAGCAGGCCTTGAACACCGCCTGGTCCTGGTTGGGTTGCTGGGCCTGGGCCAGCATCACCAGGTTGTTGACCGCCTGGGCAAAGGGCGCCTTTAGCTTGGGATCCTGCAGGTTCAAACTGGAATCGATCTCCACCCCACCGTCACGCCAGTGCAATGCCAGCCCCCCCAGCAGCGGGTAGTGGCCCAGCTGGTTCACCGCCACCACGAACGCCTTCTCGTTGTCCCCCATGCCGTTGAGAAAATCCCGGTAGTAGTGGGCGATCTGCAGATCCTTTTCCCGCTCCTTGGCCAGCGGCGCTTGCTGATGATCCCGCAGGAACGATTTGCGCGAGCTGTAGGCGACGCTTTCCACCGGGCGATCCCCCGGCTGGTGCCAGACCGGCAGCAGCGGCCGCACCGGGCTATCCGGTGGTGGCAACAGCAGCCAGTGCCGGCTGGCGGGCAGGGTGGAGAGAAAATGGTCTCCGCCCTGTTGGCGCAGGGTGGGATCCTCGCTGAGCATGGCATCGAGGATCTCCGCCAGAGGTTGGGGCAGCCCCAAACTGCGCGCTGGCCGGATCCGGTGACCAAAGCGGCTGCTCTGGCCTGACGCCAGGGCATAGAGGGTGGCGGCGGCGCCCTGCTCGTCAAAGCGGGGCGAGGAGGGGGTGCCGTCCAGTTGGTCCTGGCCGATGAAATAGATGTCGCCCATGCGGGCATTGCTGCCCTGGTCCCCTTCGTAGAGCCCCAGGCTGCTGTTGACGGCATCGCCCTGGGCATCGCGCTGGGCCAGCACCGCCGAGCCCCAGTCCACCAGCGAGAGAAAGCGGCGTTCCGGGTCATACATCAGGTTGGAGGGCTTGATGTCGCCGTGTACCACCGGGCGGGGCAGCTGGCGCAGGTAGAGCAGCAGCTCCGCCAACTGCGCGGCGATGGGCACCAGGTCTACCACCGGCAGGGGGCCTCGCTGACGGGCCAGCTGCGACAGGTCCTGGCCCGGTGCGCGGGCCATCTGCAGGATAGGTTGACCCGAGGCACGGACAAAATGGCTGAAGGCAGGGATGTGGGGATGGTCGAGCATCGCCAGGATCTCCGCCTCCTCCTCGAGGCGGGCCTGCAACTGGCCCGGCAGGGTTCGACGGCTGAACTTGAACACCTGCTCGTGCTGGTCAGAAAAGCCTGCAAAAACAAAGCCGAAGATCCCTTTTCCCACGTAGTGGACGCGGCGATAGCCGAGCCGATGCAGCTGCTCGCGACAGAGTGCGACCCATTGCCGAAGCTTATTAGCATCGTCTTGTTTTAAAAGGTAAATAGACTGCTCTTCCGCGATATAGAAGTGCTGAAGCCCGGGCTGGTTGGTCACGGCGATCTCCCTGAATGCCTGTCCCCTAGCATACCTGATCCCAGCTTGGGAAAAAGAACGTGATCCAATCCACACCCGGTTGATCTCAATCATGGGGAACTGGCGCATTTGTGACAGACTAAAACTGTTGATTAGGCCTTTAAAAGGGGACGGCTATGACAACAATCCAATGGGAGGTATCCCGGGAGGAGCTGGCGGAACTGCTGGCGTACCCCAGGCGCAAGATGCGGGACAACATGGACGTACGATTCTGCCCCCATGCCGCATTTTACAATCCGGTGGACGAGCGCTGCATCTACTGTCACCAGGACATGGAGTGCAAATGGCTCAACCACAATGACGAGCTGGTTTCCATCGAGGATAAGTCCGACGAGGACATCAAGCGCGAGCTGACCAAGGCGATGGACTATGTGGAGGCCCAGCTGACCGCGGCCCACCTGAACCGTCGTGCCTGCACCTGTGATAACTGCAACTGGCTGAACCGGGTACGAAAGGTATTGGCTGTCGCCCGCTGATCTCTGTTCGCTGAGGCTGGCCAGAGTGCGATCAAATCCGTACCCTGTGTGATCTTTCGCACAGTATGAGGTCGCACCATGGAAGCCAGCTTCTGGCACGCCAAGTGGGAGCAGAACCAGATCGGCTTCCACTTGGACCACATTAATCCCTATCTCCAGCGCCACTGGCCAGAACTCGGCCTGAGTGGCGGCACTGTCTTTGTTCCCCTTTGTGGCAAGAGCCTGGATCTCACCTGGCTGGCTCGGCAGGGCTTCAGCCCGGTAGGTGCCGAGCTGGATCGCCGTGCTGTTGAGCAGTTGTTTGATGAGCAAGGCATGGTTCCCACGATCACCCCCGAGCCGCCGCTGCATCGCTTTGCAGGCGCAGGCATTGAGGTGCTGCAGGGGGATTTCTTTGCCCTGACTCCTGACCACCTGCCGCGTTGTGATGCCTTCTATGACCGGGCGGCACTGATTGCTCTGCCGGAGCAGATGCGGGCGCGCTATGTGACCCAGTTGGCGGCACTGGTGCCAGCCGGTGCCCGGGGACTGCTGGTGACCCTGGAGTACCCGCAGGCGCAGTTGGCCGGACCCCCGTTCTCGGTACCGGAGTCTGAGGTACAGGCGCTGCTGGCGCCCCACTTCGAGCTGGAGTTGCTGTCTCGCCAGGATGTGCTGGCGGACAACGGCCGCTTCCAGGCCAAAGGAGTGGAGCGACTCGAGGAGTGCTGTTACCGCTTGGTGCGCCGCTAGCGCCTCGACCGTCAAAGCAAACGGCATAAAAAAACGGCAGCCCCAGGGGGCTGCCGTTCTCGCTTCTGGGGTGTTTAGAAGCGGTAACGCAGGCCGACGGTCACCATGTTGTCGTCCACGTCGCCTTCGACGTCGTGGGACGCGTCCAGGTAGGTGTAGTGGCCGTAGATGTAGGCAGCCTTGGTCAGGGTGTACTCGGCACCGATGGAGTAGTTGGTCACTTCCGCACCTTCACCCATCTGGTCGTCGTAGGCGGCTTGGGCGAACTTACCCAGACCGGAATCGTCGTAACCGAACTGGCCCTTGATGTTCCAGTCGCCGATGCGGTACTGAGCGGACACCAGGTAGCCGGTACCGTCCAGATCGCCCTTCTCGGAGTCCTGGAACATGGCGCCCAGCTTCAGGTCGCCCAGCTTGTAGGTACCCACGACACGCAGTGCTTCCAGGCCGTTGAGGCCATCGGCGTAGGATACGGCCACGTAGTAGGGGGTCTTGCCCATGCCGCGGTCGCCAAAGCTGGCGGCGATGGCGTAGTTGTTGCCATCGTTGAGCTCGGCGGCGTCACTGCCACCATAGAAATCATCTTCCAGCACGTAGGTGGCGTTGATGTTGAAGCCGGCGATGGAGGCAGACTTGAAGGTGATGGAATCGCCCAGGCGGTCCTGACCGACAAACAGACGATCCAGGTCGGCGTTGAGGTTACCGAAGGCGTCGACGCTGCCTTCAGAGGACTTGAACACGGTGTCGTTGCGGCCAAACACCACCTCACCGAAGTTGCCACCCAGACCGAAGTAAGTGTTACGGCTGTTGAACGGGTTGGAGCCGTTGGACTGGTCTTCCCCGTTTACCCCAACCTCGGCCTTATAGACCACGTTCAGGCCGGCACCGATGTCATGGGTACCCTTCACACCGATGTTGGTGAAGTTGTTTTCCAGGCCAAAGCCATCGTTCATACCGGGGTTGGTAACCAGGCCCTTGTCGGCGTTGGTCAGGGACATGTTGAAGTCACCGTAAAACACCGGGGTCTCGGCAAAGGCGGGGGCAGTCATGCCGGCAACCAGGGTGGCTACGGCGATGGCAGACAGGCGTGCTTTCATTCCAGGTCTTCCTCTTTGAGTACAACGTGCCCCGTTTCAGATGCTCACAAGGGCACATCAAAAATCCGTTTGTAAACCGCAAGTTAAATCGGCAGGGAGGCGCCTATGCGATTTCGCCCGGAGTGTGTCACGAGGGATGGGAGCTGTAATCCAAAAGCGGGATGAAATTTGATTCAGATCAGGTGTTTCTGTAATAAAACTGACACGAATGTTGTTCGCATGTGAGCGCACAAAAATGGCCCTTGCGGATGAGTGTTTAGCTAATTAGGGTGGTGGGTTTGGGCCCGATTTTGTCTGCGGGCCGCTGCTGCTATACTCCTCGCCTTTCATTTTCCACGAGGGCATCTAATGACTCCCGACTATCAGCAGCGCTTTGGCGGTATCGGCCGACTCTATGGCGTCGATGCCCTGACCACCTTCCACCAGGCACATGTCTGCGTGGTGGGGATCGGTGGGGTCGGTACTTGGGCGGCAGAGGCGCTGGCCCGCTCTGGCATCGGCACCCTGACCCTGATCGATCTGGACGACATCTGCACCACCAACACCAACCGGCAGATCCATGCCCTCAGCGACACCATCGGTCAGTCCAAGGTGGCGGTGATGGCCGCGCGGATCCGCGCCATCAATCCCGACTGTGTGGTGCACGAGGTGGAGGAGTTTGTCGACCTGGACAACCTGGATGAGGTGTTGCCCGACGGGTTGGACTACCTGGTGGATTGCATCGATGCGGTTAAGCCTAAGGCGGCGCTGATCGCCCATTGCAAGCGGCGTAAGCTGCGCCTGGTGACCGTGGGCGGCGCCGGCGGTCAACTGGACCCGACCCGGGTGCAGGTGGCGGACCTGGCTAAAACCTACCAGGACCCGCTGGCGGCCAAGGTGCGCAACCTGCTGCGGCGGGAATACAACTTCTCCAAGAACCCCAAGCGTCGCTTCCAGGTGGAGTGCGTGTTCTCCGATGAGCAGCTGCGCTACCCCGGTGCCGATGGCAGCGTCTGCCTGACCAAGGCCGGAGCCGAGGGCCCCAAGGCGATGGATTGTGCCAGCGGCTTTGGCGCTGTCACCAATGTCACCGGCACCTTTGGCTTTGTTGCCGCTAGTCGGGTGCTGCTCAAGCTGGCAGAGCGGGGGCGCCGCCAAGCGTAGCCGATTGGTTTCCGCTTTCGGGAAGGATATCATTGGTTAATAAGATGTTATTCCCGGAGTTGCGATGCCGTCCCCCTGGCTGTTGGTTGCCGCATCGCTGTTGGCAGCCAACAACATCCCGATAAAGGAAAAGGCCGAGCAGGCCTCGGAGATCGAGGATCCCGTCACCGAGCAGGAGCAGCGCTGGTTCGACAAGGCGCACACCCTGCTGTCGAGCCGGGGTCAAACCAGCGCCGCCTGGTTCGATGCCTTCTTTGGCCCCTCCGATGCGGCGGATCAGGCCGATGCCTGGTTTCGTTTGCGGCTGCAACAGCAGATGTTGGAGCGGGAATCCAACAGCCTTAAGCTGCGGGTGTCCGCCGCCTACCACCTGCCCAAGACCCGGGAGCAGCTCAAGCTGTTGATCGAGTCCGATGAGGACAGCGAGCTGAGCAACCTGCGGGATCTCGATGACGACAGCAGTGAGGCCTCCACCCGGGCGGCGCTGCGCTGGACCCCCTTGGATTACCGGGTCTGGGATCTCTCCTTTGACCTGGGTGTCTCCCTTAACTCCGGACTGGATCCCTTCGCCCGTACCCGGGCCCGCTACTTTCACTCACTGGATGACCGCACAGTGCTGCGCCTGAGCCAGGAGCTCAAGGCGGAATCCCGCGATGGCTTGAGTGAGACCACTCGAGTGGTATGGGAGCGGTTGTACGACGATCACGGCTATCGTGTCAGCAGCCGGGCCCGCTTTGGCGAATCCACCGATGGGCTGGAGTGGAGCCTGACCGCGGCCCACGGCGTCAAGCTGACTGAGCGCAGCGCCATGTCGGTGTTCTTCACCTTTTCCGGGGCGACCCGGGATGAGGAGGAGGAGAGTGAGATCGTGCGCTTTGGTGCCAATTACCGCCGCAACTTCCTGCGCAGCTGGCTGTTCTACGAGGTAGAGCCGCAGCTGACCTACCCCAAGAAGTTCGATTACCAACCCAACTGGGAGCTGCGCCTGACCCTGGAGAGCCAGTTCGGCAGCCCCTCATTGAGTCGTTAGCCGGCTTGGGTGCACTGCTGGATCCTGGCCACCACCGCCGCCAGACCATTGCTGCGTGACGGGCTGAGGTGATCCGCCAGGCCCAGCGCGCCGAACCACTGCTGCCAGTCAACTGCCGCGATGGCATCGCCGCTTTGTCCATTGCTGGCGCTGAGCACCAGCACCAGCAGGCCGCGCACAATGCGCGAGTCCGAGTCCGCCAGGAAGTAATGGCGCCCCTCCTGCTGATGGTGATAGAGCCAGGTGGTGCTCTCACAGCCGGACACCTCGGCCTCCTCGCGATGCCAGCTGGCGTCCAGCTTTTCCATCCTGTTACCCAGTTTCATCAGCACCCGGTAGCGGGCCTGCCAGTGGGGCTGGCTCAGCAGCTCCTCGGTCAGCCCCTGCTGGCTGATCTCGCTGCCCAGGGGCGAGCACAGAAAGGCGTTGGCGTCAGGCATCGTCATAGAGAAACTCCTGGTAGTCATTGAGCGCGGCCAGAAAGGCCTCGATCTCCTCCTCGCTGTTGTAGGCCGCCACCGACATGCGGCAACTGCCCCTGATCCCCAGCTGCTGCATCAGCGGCTGGCAGCAGTGGTGGCCACAACGCACTGCTATACCGGCCTGATCCAGCCAGATCCCGACATCCTGGTGATGCTCGCCGTCCAGGTTGAAGGCCAGGGCACCGACATTATCGTCAAAGGCACTGTAGAGGGTGACGCCGTCCAGCTGGCTCAGACCGGTTCGGGCCCGGGCCAGCAGTTGGGCCTCGTGCCGCGCCATGGCAGCGCGGTCCTGCTGCTGCAGCCAGTGGGCAGCGGCCCCCAGACCGATGGCCTGGGCGATGGCCGGGGTGCCCGCCTCGAACTTGAACGGCAGGGTATTGAAGCTGGTCTGCTCGAAGCTCACCTTATGGATCATCTCACCGCCGAAGCGGTAAGGGGGCATGGCGTCGAGCAGATCGGCCCGTCCCCACAGCACACCGATGCCGGTGGGACCATACATCTTATGGCCGGAGAAGGCGTAGAAGTCGCAGCCCAACCTCTGCAGATCCACCGGCTCATGGCCCACCGCCTGGGCCCCGTCCACCACGGTCAGGGCACCGGCTTGCCGGGCCAGCGGCAGCCAGCGAGCCAACGGGGTACGACTGCCCAGGGCGTTGCAGATCTGGGTCAGTACCACCACCTTGGGCTTGTCCTGCAGCAGTGCCATAAAGGCAGCTTCGTCCAGATCGCCGCGCTCGGACAGCGGGATGGGCACCAGCTGGGCACCGGCACGCAGCGCCGCCTGCTGCCAGGGCACAATGCTGGCGTGGTGGGCCCAGCCGTCAATCAACACGCTGTCCCCCGGGGTCAGCACCATCTGACCCAGGCTGCTGGCCAGCAGGTTCATGCCGTCGGTGGTGCCGCCGGTGAAGATCACCTCTTCGCTGGCGGGGGCGTTGAGAAACTCCGCCAGTTGATGCCGCGCGCCCTCGAACGCCCGGGTTGCCCGGGCGGAGAGACGGTGGGCGCCGCGGTGCACATTGGCGTTGTCCTGCTGGTAGAAGCGGGTCATCGCCGCCAGGACCGCCTGGGGCTTGTGGGTGGTGGCGGCGTTGTCCAGGTAGACGGTGCCGGTCTGGCTCAACGCGGGGAACTCGGCCCTGAGGGCGTCTGGGTCAAAGCTCATGGGTTCTCGGGTTTGGGTTGGTCGGCAACCGCCGGGCATAGCCTGAGGCTAGCAACGGCGGATCCCGCGGTAAAGTGGGGGTTAACGGAACAGCTCTGGATGCAGCCAGGGTGCCAGCAACAGGCACAGGGTATCCCGGTAGATGCCAGTGCGATCCACCAGGTGCTGGGTCAGCACGCCGATGGCACCGCCTTTCTGCTTGATGTTGTGGTCGTTGAACAGCTGGTCCATCAGTGGCCCCAGCTCGCCCCCCTGCTCCAGCGCCTGGCCGATGGACTCCGGCAGGGGCAGGGTGCCGGTGCGACCCACCTGGGTGCGTTTACCGTCACTGATGGCGATATAGGCAAAGGTAAAAGGCTGACCCTGGATGCGGTCGTAGCCGCCCTCGATGGCGGCGAAGAAATCCGCCTGCGGACACTGGGCCATCAGTGCCTGCAGCCGCTGTTCGGCGCCCCGTCGGGTCTCCGCTTCGCTTAGGGGTTGCTCCGCCACCCCGGAAGGGACCGGCTGGGCGTTGACCTGCCAATGGGTGTCGGTAAAGGCACGACTCAGGGCCTGCTCGGCCGCGTTGATCTTGACCGGATTGGCCGAGGCCACCGCCAGTGTTTTTGTCGACATGCGTTGATTTAACTCCAGAATGAGCCTGTTATTTTGCCATGACCACTGCGACAATGGCGCGAGATTTTTTTGCTTTGGGTGTCTTGTCGATGTTGACCCTCCTTCTCTATCTGGGCCTGGGTGCGGTGGCGGGCCTGTTGTCCGGCTTGTTTGGCATTGGTGGTGGCCTGGTGATCGTACCGGTGCTGATCACCACCTTCACCCTGCTGGGCATGCCTGACACCGTCTACCTGCATATGGCGATCGGCACCTCCTTGGCGTGCATCGTCTTTACCTCCCTGAGTGCCATCCACACCCACAACAAACGGGGGAACGTTGACTGGGCGGTGGTGAAGCGGTTCCTGCCCGGGGTGTTGGTGGGGGCGTATCTCGGGGGCCTGGTGGCGGATCGGATGGCCCCGGCCCTGCTAGAGAACCTGCTGGCCTTCTTCCTACTGGCGGTCGCCGCCAAGATGATGTTCGGCTTCAAGCCCAACAGCGAGCGCAGCCTGCCCGGGCCGATGGGGCTGACCGCCAGTGGTGGCGTGATCGGCGGCCTCTCTGCCATGTTCGGCATCGGTGGGGCCACCTTGAGCGTACCCTACCTGCGCTGGTGCTCAGTGGTAATGACCCGCGCCGTGGGTACCTCGGCAACCCTGGCCCTACCCATCGCCCTGGGGGGCGTGAGCAGCTACATCATCAATGGCTGGGGCCACCCGGACCTGCCGGAGTGGACCCTGGGTTATGTCTACCTGCCGGCGCTGTTTGGCATCGTGTTGATCAGCACCCAGTGCGTGCGCTTTGGTGCGGCGGCGGGGGCAAAGATGTCGCAGCTGTGGCTGCAACGCAGCTTTGCCGTGCTGCTGCTGATCCTGGGCTTGCGCCTGGCGCTGAGTTGAAATCACCCGAAATGGTTAATTTGTCGGCAGCCTAGGGGCTTTGCCAGTGGAATCGTGGGCGTGATGCAGATCACGCCCATTTTTTGTGCTTGTGATCTGGCTCACGGGCAAGTGGTCTGACCAATCGGTGGTGATTGCGATCTTTGCTGGCGCTCTGTGAGCGTGGTCACTAAAGATCTTTTTGAAGGTGATTTGAATCACGTTATCCGTCGTCAGAATCCCTATTCTTGTGCCCGCTAACTCGAACTTCCATAGGTGAAACTAATGCAGCAAAACACCACTGCAACTGCCGCCGACACCAAAGCGGTAGCCTTTACCAAGCAAGACTTTACTTGGTCCCTTTCCATGTTCGGCACCGCGGTGGGTGCGGGCGTCCTGTTCCTGCCGATCCGCGCTGGCCTGGAAGGCTTCTGGCCGCTGATCATCATCGCCCTGCTGGTCGGTCCGATGACCTACCTGGCGCACCGTGCCCTGGCTCGCTTCGTGCTGTCCTCCGGCAAGAGCGGCGCCGACATCACCGAGGTAGTGGAAGAGCATTTCGGCAAATCCGCCGGTCTGCTGATCACCTTCCTGTACTTCTTCGCCATCTACCCGATCGTACTGATCTACGGTAATGCCATCACCAACACCATCGATTCCTTCATGGTCAACCAGCTGGGCCTGGCCTCCATGCCGCGCTGGCTGCTGTCTGGTGTGCTGGTCGCTGCCATGATGAGCGTAATGATCCTGGGTCAGCGCCTGATGCTGAAGGCCACCGAGATGCTGGTATACCCGCTGGTGTTCATCCTGCTGGCGATGTCCGTCTACCTGATCCCGCAGTGGTCTTTCGAGGCGATGAGCTTCTCCGCGGCGCCGTCCTTCAGCGCCACCATGGTGGCGGTGTACCTGACCATCCCGATGCTGATCTTCTCCTTCAACCACAGCCCGGCGGTGTCCTCCATGGCACTGGCGCAGCGTGAAGCCCACGGTGCTGATGCGGTTGCCAAGTCCGACATGATCCTCAAGCGTGCCTCCGTGATGCTGCTGGGTTTCGTGATGTTCTTCGTGTTCTCCTGCGTCCTGGCTCTGTCTCCGGAGCAGCTGGCCGCGGCTAAGGACTCCAATCTGCCGATCCTGAGCTACCTGGCCAACGAGCTGAACTCCCCGCTGATCTCCGTACTGGGTCCGCTGGTAGCCTTCCTGGCCATCTTCTCCTCCTTCTTCGGTCACTACCTGGGTGCCAAAGAGGGCCTGGCGGGCATCGTTAAGAAAGCGGCTCCCTCCGTGGTTGAGAACCTGGGCGAGAAGAAATTCGACAAGGCCCTGGTGGCGTTCTTCTTCCTCACCGTGTGGGGTGTGGCCATCATCAACCCGTCTGTACTGGGCATGATTGAAGACCTGGGTGCGCCGTTCATCGCCGCCATCCTGTTCCTGATGCCGATGTACGCCATCAAGAAGGTTCCGAGCATGCAGAAGTACAGCGGCAAGCTGTCCAACGTGTTCGTGACCGTGATGGGCATCATCGCCATCTCCGCCATCGTGCGTGGTCTGCTGTTCTAATTCGAATCCAGACAGACTCTTTCAAGGCCGGAGTCACCCGCTCCGGCTTTTTTCTCATGATTTCTGAGGTTTCCCCTGATGTTCAGTGTGTTTGATATTTTTAAGATTGGCGTTGGCCCCTCCAGCTCCCACACCGTGGGTCCGATGAAGGCGGCCAAGCAGTTCGTGGACGACCTGCACGCCAATGCGCAGCTGCGGGGTGTCACCCGCATCAGCGTGGATATCTATGGCTCCCTCTCCCTCACCGGGAAGGGCCACCACACCGACATCGCCATTATCATGGGCCTGGCGGGCAACAGCCCGGAGAGCGTCGACATCGACAGCATCCCGGGTTTCATCCAGCGGGTGGAGCAGAGCGAACGTCTTGTTCTGGGCCACGGCCAGGTGGTGGACTTCCCCACCGGGTCGGTTCACTTCCATGAGGAAACCCTGGCGCTGCACGAGAACGGCATGGCGATCCACGCCTACCGCGGCGACGCGCTGGTCTACACCAAGACCTACTACTCCACCGGTGGTGGCTTTGTGGTGGACGAGGAAAACTTCGGCAAGCCGGACAGCAACCTCAAGCCGCTGCCCTATGGCTTCACCGACGCCGAAAGCCTGCTGACGCTGACCCGGGAAACCGGCATGAGCATCAGTGCGCTGATGATGGAGAATGAGAAGGTCTATCACGCCGAGGCGGACATCTACACCGGCTTTGGCCAGGTGTGGAACGTGATGCGCGAATGCATCGAGCGCGGCTGCGCCACCGAGGGGCTGCTGGCTGGCCCGCTCAAGGTGCCGCGCCGTGCCGCTGCGCTGCACCGTCAGCTGATCGCCCATGATCGGATCAGCAACGATCCCATGGCGATCATCGATTGGGTCAACATGTTTGCCCTGGCAGCCTCGGAAGAGAACGCCGCCGGTGGCCGGGTGGTGACTGCCCCCACCAATGGTGCCGCGGGGATCATCCCGGCGGTGCTGGCGTACTACGACAAGTTCATCGAGAAGGTGGATGTGAAGCAGTACACCAAGTTCTACCTGGCGGCAGGGGCGGTCGGTGCGTTGTACAAGATGAACGCCTCCATCTCCGGTGCCGAGGTGGGCTGTCAGGGTGAGGTGGGTGTGGCCTGCTCCATGGCCGCAGCCGGTTTGGCCGAGTTGATGGGCGCCAGCCCGTCCCAGGTGTGCATCGCGGCGGAGATCGCCATGGAGCACCACCTGGGGCTGACCTGCGATCCGGTGGCGGGCCAGGTGCAGGTGCCCTGCATCGAGCGCAACGCCATCGCCGCGGTAAAGGCGATCAACTCCACCCGGATGGCGATGCGCCGCAACTCCGATCCCTGTGTGTCGTTGGACAAGGTGATCGCCACCATGTACGAGACCGGCAAGGACATGCATCCCAAATACCGCGAGACCTCCCGTGGCGGCCTGGCGATCAAGGTACTGAACGTCTGCTGATCCTCGCTTCGTTGAAAGAGATAAAAAACCGGCCATTAGGCCGGTTTTTTGTGTCTTTGCCGTGTTAGCCGGAGAGCTTGCCGGCGAGGAAGTCGCTGACCGCCTCGGCGGGCAGCGGTCGGCCCAGCAGGTAACCCTGGCCGTAGTGACAGCCCATCGCCTGCAGTCGCTGAACCTGCTCCTTGTTGTCGATCCCCTCGGCGTTGACCTTCATCCCCAGTGCCTGGGCCAGCCGCAGGATCGCCTCGATCACCGCCTCAGCGCGGGCATCCTGGTGCATCCGGGCGATAAAGCTGCGGTCGATCTTGACCACGTCCAGCGGCAGCCGGTGCAGGTAGCTCAGCGACGAGTAACCGGTACCGAAGTCGTCCATCATCAGCCGGATCCCCATCCGTCTCAGCTGTCCCAGGATCTGGGCAGCCTGCTCCGGGTGGTGCATCAGCGAGCGCTCGGTGATCTCCAGCAGCAGCGCCTGGGCCGGCAGCCCGGTGTCCTTGAGGGTCTGCATGATGATGTCCAACGCATCGTTGCGGTTGAACCATTCAGAGCTGAGGTTGACGCTGATCCCCACCCGCTGCAGGCGTGGGTACTTCTCCTGCCAGCGGGCGAACTGCTGGCAGGACTGATCCAGTACCCAGCGATCCAGCGCCAGGATCTGGCGGGTTTCTTCCATCACCTCGATAAAGTCCCCCGGTGGCAGCAGGCCCCGCTCCGGGTGGCGCCAGCGCACCAGCGCCTCGAAGCCAATAAGTTGCTGTGAGTCCAGCCGCCAAACCGGCTGGTAGTGCACCTCGAATTGCTGCAACTCCAGCGCCCGCTGCAGTTCGTTCTCCAGCTTCATCCGATATTGGGCGGCGTCGCGCATGCTGGCGTCGAACACCACCGGTGCGCTGCCACTGCCCTGTTTGGCGCGGTACATCGCCACGTCGGCATCCCGCAGCAGCTCGGAGGGCTCCTGGTAGCTGACGTCACCCAGGGCGATACCGATGCTGGCGCCGCTGTAGATCTCCTCGCCATCGATGTAGAACGGCTTGGTCAGCACCGCGTGGATCCGTCGCGCGGTCTGGATCGCATCGTCGTTGCACTGCAGGTGATCCAGCAGGATAGCGAACTCATCGCCACCGAGGCGGGCCACGGTGTCGGAGCCACGCAGACAGTCGCTCAGTCGCTTGGCCACCTGGCTTAGCAGGGTGTCGCCGGTGAGGTGGCCGAGGGAGTCGTTGATCACCTTGAAGCGGTTGAGATCAAGGTAGAGCAGGGCGTAGTTGAAGTCGTCCTGGCGGGCCTTGATCGACAGCACCTGGTAGAGCCGCTGCATGATCATCGCCCGGTTGGGCAGCCCGGTCAGGTCGTCGTGCAGGGTGTCATGGCGCAACTGGGTTTCCACCCGGCGTCGCTCATGGATCTCCCGCTCCAGCTCCGCGGTGCGGGCCAACACCGCCTGCTCCAGGGCTTGCTGATTCTGCGCCAACTGGGTCTGGGCCCGGCGGGTGCCGATCACATTGGCGATGTGGTGGGCCAGGTAGCGAAACAGCGACAGCTGCTCTTCGCCGTAGGTCTGGCTGTCGCGGTAATCCTGCAGCACCACCGCTCCAAGGGTCTGGCCGGCGTAGTGCAGGGGGGCACCGAGCCAGCATTGGGCCCGCTGGCCACTGGCCTCGATCTCGCCCAGCTGCAGCAGCTCGCTGATCTGGGATTCAGTCAGCAGCAAGGCCCCGGGTTGGCGCAGCAGGTATTCGGTCAGGCCGCGTCCGGCCTGGCGGGAACTGGGGCGTTGCTCCAGCTGATCCAGGCAGAACGGAAAGTGCAGGGTCTGCTCGTCGTCCAGCAGGGCGATAAAGCAGTTGCTGGCGGGCATCAGTTGCGCCAGCAGACGATGGAAATCCTGGTAGAGCTGATCCAAGGGGGCATCGGATTGGCACAGCTCGGTGATGTCGCACATCACCTTGAGGGTTTGCTCTGCCTGGGCCTGTTGGCGCACGACCCGGGCCTGGGCTTGCTGTTGTTGGCGTTGATTGAGCTGCAGCAGGGCGCGGCCAACGGTGGGCGCGATCTGGTCGAGCCAACGCAGTTGTCGATTGTCGTAGCGCTGCCCTTCGTAGACCTGCATCGCCAAGGAGGCATAGGGTTGACCCGCTACCTGGATCAATATCCCCGCCCAGCTGTGGGGCATGGTGCCGTGCAGGCGCAGTTGACGCCGACTGAGCAGGCCACTGATCTCCATCTGATGCAGGATCATGGAGCGACCGTGGCGCAGCAGGGTATGGGTCAGGCTGTCGGCCAGACTGGTGGGGGCGGTCGGGGTGCGGCGGTCCTGGTACCAGAGTAGCTGGGGTTGTGGGCCCACCAGATCGGCCAGGGTCAGGCTATCGACAGGCAGGTGACGGGACAACAGCAGCTGCAGTGACTGGCAAAAGCCCTTCACATCTGCCGCCTCCTTGGCGATCTGGTCAATGGCATCAGCCACCTCCTCGCTGGGAGGCAGTGCCACACCGTGCTCTAGCTCGGAAAACATTCCCTGTCGTCAATATTGTTGGATACCGGTTTGCTGGCGCTATCTTGCCATGTTGGTGACGGATCCTCCACAACTACCCGTGGATAGCGGGCTGAAGGGTTGTCGGCTGGCAGTGGACTTTGGCCGATTGGCGCTGGTAGCGAGGGCGATTGTCCGACCCATATGGGGCCTGACAGGGCTCGAGCGGAGAAAGACCAAGCCTTGACGGCAGAGTGCATGCGGCCGCTACCGTTACCGGAGCCGGCAACGGTAGAGACAGCCAACAAAAAACGCCCGCGAGGTGCGGGCGTTTTCGGTTATTCGGCGGTCAGGGCGGCCACGGATTTTGCCGGGGCTCGTCCACCTGTGCTGGGGGCGGCGTTGCCCACGGTGTGGATCCTTTTACCCTTGCTGGCCTTGAGGTACTTGGCCCAGATCTTCTCCAACTGGGTCTCTGCCGGGCGTGCCCCCTGTGCAAACTGCACAAAGGCCTCCTCTTCCGGGCAGATGGGCTCACGTTTGCCCTCGCTCAGCTCCTGCATGGCAAAGCCACAGCTCTCTAGCAGGTCTGCTTCGGTAATGGTGAAAGACCCGCTGCGACGAAAACCGCGGGGAAAGTGGCGGTCATCAAAAAACTTCTGTACGCAAGAAAAGCTCTGGCTGGCACTCATAAGATACTCCCTCGTCCATGTGGATCACTCATCGCTGTGAAAACTATATGAGTGTTGGCATCCAGTAAAGGTCTATTTCTGTGACGATTTTTCTTTATTCTTTCATCTGGGAAAAGAGCAAGTGGACGGAACAGTGAGAGAGCGCACGGGTTAAAGCTAGAGTGATGAATTAAAACAGGTTTTTGTTTTGATTTGGGCGCCATTAGTGAGTTGAACTAACCACCGACGGAACGCCAGAAAACAGTGTTCTGAAAATCTTCAACTTACTCTTATTAGTGAGAAAAGTTTCTGGACGAATAGTGCTCGCTGCTTCAAGCTTGTAGGCAGTCTCTCCCTGCCCAAAATGGAGCTTTGGATGTTTCTAGACTACTTCGCCTTGGGGCTGCTGGTTTTTGTCGCACTGGTGCTGTTTTACGGCATCATCGCCATCCACGACATCCCCTATGAGATTGCCAAACACCGTGACCACCCGCACCAGGATGCCATCCATGTGGCGGGCTGGATCAGCCTGTTCACGCTGCACGCCATCTGGCCCTTCCTGTGGATCTGGGCCACCCTCTACCGTCCCGAGCGGGGCTGGGGTTTTGTTAAGCGCCAGGAGGCGCTGGAACAACAGGAGGCGGAACTGGAGTCGGACATGGCGCAGTTAAAAGCCGAGGTGGCGGAGCTGCGGGCGCAGTTGAACCGGATGCAGGGAGATAGCTGATGGATCTGTTATTGATTCTGACTTATGCCGCGTTGTGCGTGGGGATCTTCAAGGTGTTCAAGATCCCGCTGAACAAGTGGACGGTACCCACCGCGGTACTGGGGGGCGTGGTGCTGATCGGCGCGCTGCTGCTGTTGATGAACTACAACCACCCCTTTACCCCGATGGCTCGTGAGGTGTATGTCTCGACTCCCATCGTGCCCTCGGTACGTGGCCCGGTAACGGAAGTGCCGGTAACCCCTAACCAGATGCTGCAAAAAGGCGATGTGCTGTTCCGGCTGGATGACACCCGCTACCGTGAGGCGCGTGACCAGGCCGACGCTCAACGTGAGGCGGCTCAGGCGGAGCGGGATCGCACCTTCAGTGCCTTTAAGCGTTATGAAGAGGGCTTCAAGAAAGGCGGCGCCTTCACCGAGTTGGAACTGGATAATCGCCGTCAGGTTTACTTTGCTGCAGAAGCGACCCTGACCGCGGCCCAATCGGCGCTGGAGAAGGCGGAGTACGACCTGTCCGAAACCGTGGTACGGGCCCCGGACGATGGCTACGTTACCCAGGTGGCGTTGCGCCCGGGCATGATGGCGGTGCCTCTGCCGCTGCGACCGGTGATGGTGTTTATCCATAAGGACCAATCGATGCTGATCGGGGCCTTTAACCAGAAATCGTTGCTGCGTCTGCGAGAGGGACATGATGCCGAGGTGATCTTCGAGGCGATCCCGGGTCGGGTGTTCAAGGGCAAGGTGGACCAGGTCCTTCCCAACATCGCTGAAGGTCAGGTTCAGGCCACCGGCCAGCTGCTCAGTTCCGATCTGTTGCTGCGCCGCGGGCGCTCTTTTGTCAGCGTGGTGCTGGAGGAGGATCTGGATCAGTACCAGCTGCCGGATGGTGCTCATGCGGAGATCGCCGTCTATTCCGACTCCTTCACCCATGTCTCCATCATCCGACGGGTGCTATTACGGATGAAGAGTTGGCAGAACTACCTGTTCCTCGAACATTGAGCAAAAAAGTGCGCCGCAAGGCGCACTTTTTCGATCCATTCGGGTTATGGTTAAAAAGTTGAATTTTAATAAGTTAAGGCTGATATGGACCTGAATCCCACCTTCTGTCGACGGGCCCTGTTGTTGCTGGCCATCGAGCAGCTTGACCGCCCTTCGGTACCGGCGCTGATGTCACACCTGGGCTGGCCCCGCCGTACCATCCAGGACATCATCAAGGCGTTGCCGGGATTTGGTGTCAGCATCGCCTTCATTGAGGACGGTGTTCGCCACAACGATGGCTACTACCAGGTCAGCGACTGGGGTGGGATAGACCGTCAGTGGGCCCAGCAGAACCTGAGCCAACTGCAACAAGCCCTGGCGTAGCGTGATCCGGTTAAAAGTTCCGCATCGCCGTTAGCGGTTTTACTTTCTGCCCCCTTAACCCTCGATATAATCGATGCAAAGACCGATTCACGGTTTGTTTTCCGATTGTTAAGGGCGTAGCAATGAGCAAGAAAAAATTCAGCCTCGACGGCATCACCGCCGTAGTGTTCGGTGGTATCAGCATGTTTCTGTACGTGATCGTTCAGGCGTTCTAAGCGCCCATCGTAACGATGACGTAAAAAGGCCGCTCTTCGGAGCGGCCTTTTTTATTGTCTGGGATTGAGCCTCAGCTCAACAGCCGGCGGGCGGCGTCTACCACCACCGCAATGGCATCCTGTTCGGTCTTGGCCATTTTGTCTGGTGACGGGATCTCCTGCTCGGTGCGGTTGACGATCACCCCGGCAACACAGCCCGCCTTGAGGCCCAGCGCGGCACACATGGTCAGCAAGGTGGCGGACTCCATCTCGTAGTTGAGCACACCCAGCGCTTGCCACTCCTCCAGCGAGCCCTGGAAGCGGCGGCTGACCCGGCCGGTGAAGGTATCGTAGCGCTCCTGGCCCGGGTAGAAGGTGTCGGAGCTGGCGGTGATCCCCAAAAACGGGCTGTGGCCTGCCGCTTCTGCGGCTTCGACCAGGGCACGGTTACAGTAGAAGTCGCCCACCGCCGGGTACTCCGCCGGGGCAAAGTGGAAGCTGGCGCCATCCAGGCGCACCGAGCCCTGGGTGACGATCAGGCTCCCCACCGGGATATGGGGTTGAATGGCACCGGTGGTGCCGATCCGCAAAAAGGTGCGGATCCCAAGCTGGGCCAGCTCCTCGACCGCGATAGAGGTGGAGGGGCCACCGATGCCGGTGGAGCAGACCACCACGGCATGGCCGTCCAGATGACCCAGGTAGCTGGTGAACTCGCGGGTGGCGGCCAAGGGGGTGGGGTTGTCCATCAGCGCCGCGATGCGCTTAACCCGCTCCGGGTCGCCGGGAACAATGGCCAGTTCGGCACCTTGCAGCATGGCCTTGGTCAGGCCAAGGTGGAAGACGTCACTCATGGTATGAGGATCCCTGTCTGTATTGAGTCGAGAGCTGAGTGTAGCCGGTTAGGATCCCCCTTCCTATGGTCGCCATCATAGATTGAGGCTTAAAACAGTCAGCTGTGATTGGTAGAGTGGGCACGCCCGAAGCTAATGGGCTGATAAAGGACATTAAGAGGTTAAGGATAATGAAGTACATGAGTGCGACCGCCGCACTGTGTGCCAGCGTGTTGCTGGCGCCGACGGCCCAGGCGGATTTCCTCGGTATCTATGCCGGGGCCGGTTACTTTTCAGGAGACGCCAGCGGTATCCTGGGGCGGGATGCCATCGACCTGGAGCAGGAGCTGGGCTTTAAAGACAGCGAAGGCGGCTATCAGGCCTACGTGGCGTTTGAGCACCCCATTCCGCTGATCCCCAACATTAAGGTGGCGACCTTAAGCTATGACAACGGCGGTCGCGGTGAGCTGAGTCGCGACGTCAGCTTTGGCGGCGTGACGATCCCAAAAGGGTCAATCACCGACACCAGTCTGGATTATCGTCACAACGACATCACCCTCTATTACGAGCTGTGGGATACCGGCTTCGATCTGGACCTGGGATTAACCGCCCGCCAGTTCGATGTGACCAGTGAGATCCGTTACAACGAGGGGATCCAGGACTGGGTGGCCGGGACGGTGGATGAAACCCTGGATGAATGGGTACCACTTGTCTATGGCGCCGCTCGGGTGGACCTGCCCCTGACGGGGCTGTATGTCGCCGCTGAGGTGCAGGGGATTGGCTACTCCGATTCCAGCTTTCTCGATTACCAGGCCAAGCTCGGCTGGACATTGGGATTGGTCGCGCTCGACCTGGGTGTGGAGGCGGGATACCGCAGCATCACCATCGACGTGGATGAAGATGACGTCGGCGATCTGACCAGCAACGTGGATATCAGTGGCTGGTTCATTAATGGCGTAGTGCACTTCTGAGCTGGCCGCACTGCCAAAAAGCGCACCAAGGTGCGCTTTTTGGCGTTTATAGGCTGGATAATAGGCGGATCGTTCAGACTCTGACCGCTTGGTAAGAAATCTGAAATAACCCCTTGCGCGACGGAATCCGCTCCCTATAATGCGCTTCCTGTCGACGGGGCACAGCGAGCAACTCAACGAGATGCGAAGCCAGCCACCATCGGGGTTCAGGCCCCACAGATTAAAATGTCGACGGTCGAAAAGAAGTTTGCAAAAACGCCTTGACGACCACGAGGGATTCACTAGAATACGCCTCCTGCCTTGAGCGAAGCGGCTAAGCCGAACAGCGAAGGCAATGCTCTTTAACAAAGCGCCTGCGGCGTTAGTTAAGAGCGAAGCTCTTTAAAAATTTGTCAGACAATCTGTGTGGGCACTCACGCAGGATTGAGAAATCATCATTTTCTCGATGCTACTGAGTGACTGCACAACATGCAGAGTAATTTGGTCTTCGGACTAAATTATCAATTCAGTATTCATTGAGTACGTCTTGCTCTTCGGAGTAGGACGCTAAATCAAAATCTTTAATTGAAGAGTTTGATCATGGCTCAGATTGAACGCT
>NZ_FQXG01000004.1:0-394141 GCF_900129905.1 Ferrimonas marina
CCGCTCGTCGTCTCCAGGTGTCCCCAAGCATGGAAGACAGTCGAGCTTGAAGGCCGTCGCCGTGGGACGGCCCGTTAAATCCGGCTCCCGCAACCGCTTCTGGTCAGAAAAAAAGACACTAGGATACGATATGAATGGTTAGCTCGTCGGGCTCAGCTTTTCATAAAAGCCGCGAAGGTCGTCCCTTCAAATCCGGCTCCCGCAACCACATTCCTCGAAAGAGCCAGCCACTGTGCTGGCTTTTTTGTGCCTGATTTTCACCACTTGTCGCCCCCAGGTGTCCCCAAGCATGGAAGACAGTCGAGCTTGAAGGTCGTCGCCGTGGGCCGGCCCGTTAAATCCGGCTCCCGAAACCACATTCCTCGCTAAGCCGGCCTCTCTCTTCCACCAAGCTGAAACCTGGCCTAGCGGCTTCTCCTCTCCGGCGGTGAGGCCTTCAGTATCTCCACCATGGAAAAGTAGCGCTCTAGGTAGAGGCTCAATTGGTAAAGGGCAAAGCCCCGACGATCCGCAGACGCGTCAGCCAGCAACTCCTGCAGCCAGCGCTGCTCTTGCGTCAACGGCTCGATGTCGCCCTGGCGCCCATCGATCGCCCTGATCAAAGAAGCGTATGCTTGGTCAAACAGCCTACGCAGTCGACTCAGCTCCTCCTCCGACAACCGCGACTCCTTACCCAGCTGTGGTACCAGAACGTTGAGGTGACCCATCGCGCCCTTGTAGATCGCTAACAAGCTACTGCTGTTGGCCGAATCGGCGTAACCAGGCTCCTGTCGCATCTGTGCCAGGCTCGCCGTCAATGCGACCCCCTGTTCGTACGCCAGGCGTCGAGCTCGCGCCAGCTCCACCGTCGCAGGCTGTGCATCTGCCAACCCCTGTAACACCCGCTGCAGATAGCGATGCAGTGTCGCCAGGGCCGTGCGCCTCAACTGGGCCTGACGCCCCCCCTGCCATTGCGGCCAAAGGAATCGATAAGCCAGGTAGATCAGCAAACAGCCGATGACCGTATCCATCATTCGCGCCAGCAGCACGGTGTTGTCCGCCATGTTGATCACATCCAGGGCCAACATCAGCACCAGGGTCGCGCCCACGGTTGTCCAACCATGATGGATCTGCACCAGGGTCAGCGTCAGTGGCAACAAACAGAGCACCAGTATTAACGACCAACTCGGTGCCAGCCCCAGTTGCAGCCAGACACCAGCCAGCGCAATCCCCCCAAGGGTGCCAAACGCCCGTTGCCAGACACGACTGCGAGTGGCCACAAAGCTGCTTTGTCGCACCATGATGATAGTACTGAGGATCCAGTAGCCGTTCTCCAGCGGCAGCTGCTCGGCGATCAGCATCGCTGCCGCCAGGATCAGGGCCAACCGGGCCGCGCCCCGTCCAACCGGACTGGACCACCGCATCATCTGTCGCCACTGCTGCCAGGGGCTGCGCTCCTCCACCGGCAGAAACTCCCTTTGGAACAGGGGGGCGGCCCGGTATGCCAGTCGGGTTATGCGCTCCGCGTTATCCGCCATATAGCGCGCCACCAGACCGCGCCGATCTGGCCCCGCATCGGCTCGCAAGGCCTGGGTGAGCTTATCCACCACCTCCGAAGGTGGCGCGCCCGAGCGCAGATCCCGCCCGGACTCCAGGTCCCGGCTCAACTGGGCCAAACGCTGGGCAATCTGTTGGGTCCAGCGGCGATACAGAGGCAAGTGTTTCGGCTCCGTCAGCACCGAACTGGCCAGCGCCGGTTCTGGTAGCGCCTGCAATCGCTCCTGCAGATCCACCGCCGCGACAAAGGCATTGCGCAGGGGGGCGATACCCGGCTGGTCCTGTACCGCCGCCAGCTGCCTGCGCGAAGATTGCAGCTGCTGGCTCAGGGCATCGTCAAAGTGTGGCGCCAGCCGCATCTGTTGCAGCTGTTCAGGCCGCTCCGCCATCAGATTACTCAGTCGGGCGTAGGTGGCCGCCAAAGATTGCCTCAGTGGCAATTGCCGCCACAGCCGGTACCACAGAGCGCTGAACAGCAGCAGCCAGAACGCCGCCAAACCAAACCCCAGCGCCAGTTGCCAGGCGGGATACAAAGACGCCGTCGCCAGACCGATCACCCCTAAGGTCAGCACTCCCATCCCCAACTTACCGGCCAGCTCCCCCCAAGCCGCGCAACTGGCCATAAAAAAGCCCAACAGGGCAAACCAAAGCGGTAACCCGTTGGGCAGATAGAGCGCGATGGTGGCGCTGAGACCCGAGCTGATGGCAAAGCCTAATACCCCAAGCAGCCCTCGGCGGCGCCAGTGTGCTGAGGGCAGGTCAAGCGAAGAGACCAGGATCCCGGGCAGCACCAGCATCGCCAGCACAACACGTTCAAGCTGGTCCAGGGTAAAACCCAGGGCCAGCGCCAGTGCCATCGCCGTGGTCAGGCGCAGGGCATTGTTGATGTGTGGGTTAAACCAGATGGCTGTGGTCAAAGCGTCCCTGCTGACATCGAGGTGGGATTACAGACCCATAGCGTAACGCATCACCTGATTCTTGATAGGCCCCGATCGCTGTGCCGCCATCAGACCCAGGTTGCGGACCAGTGCCAGCGGCCGGCGCTGATTGGAAAACAGGTTGTAGAACAGGTCCATGGCCGACTGCATCATCAGGTTGTCCGGTCGACGGCGACGCTGATAGCGCTGCAACACCGTGGGGCTCCACCAATCCTGCTGCTGGTCCAGCGCCTCGCCGATCACCTCGGCCAGGGCTCGGACATCCTTGAAGCCCAGGTTCACCCCCTGCCCCGCCAGCGGGTTGATGGTGTGGGCTGCATCCCCCAACAGTACCATCCGCTGCTGGACATACTGCTGGGCGTGCTGCCGGGTCAGCGGGAACGAGGCGCAGCGCTCAATCTCAAACGCCCCCAGTCGGTCCGGGAAGTGATGCTGGATCTCCGCCGCCAGCTCCGCCGGACGCATCGCTTTGAGCTGGGCAACCCGCTCGGGGCTGTCATACCAGACCAGGCTGGCATGCTGGCCCACCAGCGGCAGGAAGGCCCGCGGGCCGGCCGGGGTGAACTCCTGCCAGGTGATGCGCTGCTGCGGCAGTTCGGTGCGGACGTTGATCGCCAGGCAGTGATGACGATACTGCCAGCCAGTCACCCCGATCCCCGCCGCCTGGCGTACCCGGGATTGGGCGCCGTCACAGCCAAGCATGATCTGCCCCTGCAACGTCCGATCCCCCAACAAGAGGTAGGCCCCCTGCTCGTCCTGCCAGAACTTCGAGGGAGCCTGCCCGGTCATTAGGCTGATGCTGGGATGCTGAGCCACCCCATCCCACAGCGCCAACTGAACCACCCGGTTCTCAACAATGTGGCCCAGGTGGCTGTGACCCAGCTCTTCGGCCTTGAAATCCACCTCACTGCGCTGCCACTCCCAGGTAGCCAGGGTGTCGTAAGGCGCAGCTCGACGGGCCAACACTCCAGGCCAGGCCCCCAACTCTGCCAGCAACTGCTCTGAGGCGGCACTGATGGCACTGACCCGCAGATCCATAGGTTGGTCAGCCTCAAACGAGGCCGGAGTCTGGGCTTCCACCAAGCCCACGGAGAGGCCTCGTTGGGCCAGGGCACAAGCGGCTGCAGCGCCGACCATGCCGGCACCGACGATCAGCACATCATACTTCTCTGTCATAGCGATCAATCGTCTCGTTTTTCCTGATGCCAGTGTACGGCAAAGAGGCTCTTGCTTCATGCTCATGGAGCCCAATAGCAACGAAATCGAGCATCTATTCGATACGACATCGCGCTCGACTTTGTCCCACATCTGAGCCAGTTAGCTCGCATGCTCAGGCAAAGCCCCGGCGGATACCGGCGCAACGCTGGTCAGCAGCGCGCTTCGGCGCTAAAATGTGCCGCTAATTTTTTCCTGGCCTGTAACTTTGAGCGACGCTGATTGATGAGCAAGAAACTGCACATTAAGACCTGGGGCTGCCAGATGAACGAGTACGATTCCGCCAAGATGGCCGATCTGCTCGACGCCTTTGGTAACTACACCCTCACCGAGGAAGCAGAAGAAGCCGACGTGCTGCTGCTGAACACCTGCTCCATCCGAGAGAAAGCCCAAGAGAAGGTATTCCACCAACTCGGTCGTTGGCGCCCCCTCAAGGAAGCCAACCCCAAGCTGGTGATCGGCGTGGGCGGCTGTGTGGCCTCCCAGGAAGGGGACGCCATCCGTGAGCGTGCCCCCTTTGTCGACATCGTGTTCGGCCCCCAGACCCTGCACCGCCTGCCGGAGATGATCGGCAAGGTGCAAAGCGGTGAGAAGGGCGTGGTTGACGTCTCCTTCCCGGAGATCGAGAAGTTCGACCGCCTGCCGGAGCCCCGTGCCGAGGGCGCCACCGCCTTTGTCTCCATCATGGAAGGCTGCAACAAGTACTGCTCCTTCTGCGTGGTGCCCTACACCCGCGGCGAAGAGGTCAGCCGCCCGCTGGACGACGTCCTCTACGAGATTGCCCAACTGGCTGACCAGGGTGTCCGCGAGATCAACCTGCTGGGTCAGAACGTCAACGCTTACCGTGGCGAAACCCACGACGGTGAGCTGTGCCATTTCGGTGATCTGCTGCGCTTCGTTGCCGCCATCGACGGCATCGACCGCCTGCGCTTCACCACCAGCCACCCGGTGGAGTTTACCCAGGACATCATCGATGCCTACGCCGATGTACCGGAGCTGGTCGACTTCCTGCACCTGCCGGTACAAAGCGGCTCTGACCGTATCCTGACCATGATGAAGCGCAACCACACCGCGCTGGAGTTCAAGTCGATCATCCGCCGCCTGCGCAAGGTGCGTCCGGAGATCCACATCAGCTCCGACTTCATCGTTGGCTTCCCCAACGAGACCGATCAGGACTTCGAAGACACCATGAACCTGATCCGCGAGATCGACTTCGATCAGAGCTTCTCCTTCATCTACAGCCCTCGCCCGGGTACGCCGGCGGCGGACATGCCGGACGACGTCGAGGAGGAGACCAAGAAGCAGCGTCTCTACATCCTGCAGGAGCGCATCAACCAGCAGGCGATGCAGTTCAGCCGTCGCATGCAGGGCAGCGTCCAACGCATCCTGGTGGAAGGCACCTCCCGCAAGAACGTGATGGAGCTGCGAGGTCGCACCGAGAACAACCGGGTGGTCAACTTCGAAGGCCAGCCGGAGCTGATCGGCAGCTTTGTCGATGTGGAGATCACCGAAGTGCTGCCTCACTCTCTGCGTGGTAATCTTATCCGTACCGAGGATGAGATGGATCTGCGCCGCGAGTTGCGCCCCTCCGACATCCTGAAAAAGCGGCCCAACAACCAGCTCGATGAGCTGGGTGTGGCCACCTTCCAGCCTTAAATAGGTACGAGGACGGGCAAAGCCCTGCTAGGCTCAAGGCCATAGCCACCGTTGCTTGGGGTACCCCTCCCCAGGCAACGTGCCCCTGGCAGCCCAATGCCCAAAAACCTAAGGAAAGAGATTGAGTAGCAAACTGCTGACCCTCGAGGTCTACCTGGAGCCGGCCCAGAACCAACGTCTGGCGGCACTCTGTGGGCCTTTTGACGACAATCTGAAACAGATCGAACGCCGACTTGGTGTCGAGATCAGTTACCACAACAACCACTTCACCGTGGTTGGCCAGGCCATTCAGGCCAACAGCGCCATCGAGCTGTTGAAATCCCTTTATGTAGAAACCGCCGCCGTCAAAGGCAAGATGCCGGACCTGGAACCGGAAGCCGTGCACCTGGCGATCCAGGAGGCGGTGGCACTGGAAGCGGAAGACACCAGCGCCATGGGTGACGAGGTGTTCCTAAAGACCAAGCGTGGCGTGCTCAAGCCCCGCAACCCCAACCAGGCCCAGTACATCCGCAACATCATCGCCCACGACATCTGCTTCGGTGTCGGTCCGGCCGGTACCGGCAAGACCTACCTGGCGGTGGCTGCAGCGGTGGATGCCCTGGAGCGCCAGGAGATCCGCCGCATCCTGCTGACCCGTCCGGCGGTGGAAGCCGGTGAAAAGCTCGGCTTCCTGCCCGGTGATCTGAGTCAGAAGGTTGACCCCTACCTGCGCCCGCTGTACGACGCCCTGTTTGAGATGCTCGGCTTCGAGCGGGTTGAGCGCCTGATTGAGCGCAACGTCATCGAGGTGGCCCCACTGGCCTACATGCGCGGCCGTACCCTCAATGACGCCTTCATCATCCTCGATGAGAGCCAGAACACCACGGTGGAGCAGATGAAGATGTTCCTGACCCGCATCGGCTTTAACAGCCGCGCGGTGATCACAGGTGACATCACCCAGGTCGACCTGCCCCGGGGCACCCGCTCCGGCTTGCGTCACGCCATCGAGGTGCTGCGTGACGTCGACTCCATCAGCTTCAACTTCTTCCAATCCTCCGACGTGGTCCGCCACCCGGTGGTGGCCCGTGTGGTCGAGGCCTACGAGAGCTTTGAGCGCGCCGAACAGGCCAAGAAGGCCCAGAAAGAGCGCGAGCGCCGCGCTGAGCGTGAGGCCCTGGCGGCGGGTCAGCCTCTGCCGGTACCGCCCTCGGCGGAGTCCAACCATGAGTAACGACCTGGATTTGCAGCTGGCCATCGAGGCTGACAACCTGCCCAGCGAAGCCCAGTTTCAACGCTGGGTGGATACCGCCCTGGCCAGCCACCAAGCCGACAGCGAGCTGACCATCCGGGTCTGCAGCACCGAGGAGAGCCAGCAGCTCAACCGCGACTACCGTGGCAAGGACAAACCCACCAACGTCCTCTCCTTTCCGTTCGAGGCCCCACCCGGTATCACCCTGCCCCTGCTGGGGGATCTGGTGATCTGCGCCGAGGTGGTTGAGCAAGAGGCACAGCAACAGCAAAAAGCGCCGATGGATCATTGGGCTCACATGGTGATCCACGGCTGTTTGCATCTGCTAGGCTACGATCATATCGAGGATAACGAGGCCGAGCAGATGGAAGCGCTGGAGCGCCAGCTGCTGGCCCAACTGGACATTGCCGATCCCTATCAAGAGCGGTAATCTGACCCTGTGTCCCCAACCCAAAGAGAAACCATGAACGACGACCAACCTCCGTCGAGTCACGCCAAGCAAAAGCCCGGCCTGCTCGAACGATTGAGCCAACTGTTCGCGGCCGAGCCGCAAAACCGCCAAGACCTGGTAGAGGTGATCCAGGACGCCGAAGAGCGTCAGCTGATCGATGCCGACACCAAGGAGATGATCAACGGGGTGCTGGATGTCGCCGAACTGAAGGTTCGCGATCTGATGATCCCCCGCTCCCAGATCATCGCCATTGAAAAGAATCAGACCGTGGAGGAGTTCCTCCCGGTGGTGATCGAATCCGCCCACAGCCGCTTCCCGGTGATCGACCGCGATAAGGACCACATCGAGGGGATCCTGCTGGCCAAGGATCTGCTGGCCTGGGGCTTTAATGGCCACACCGAGCTGACCCTGGATAAGGTGCTGCGTCCTGCGGTGGTGGTGCCCGAGAGCAAGCGGGTCGATGTGCTGCTCAAGGAGTTCCGCTCCGAGCGCTACCACATGGCCATCGTGGTGGACGAGTACGGCGGCGTCTCTGGCTTGATCACCATCGAGGACATCCTCGAAGCGATCGTCGGTGACATCGAAGACGAGACCGATCTGGAAGAGGATTGCCAGGCCCACATCCGCCGCATCAGCCGGCAGGTCTGGTCCGTGGCGGCACTGACCCCCATCGAGGAGTTCAACGAACACTTCGAGAGCCACTTCTCCGACGACGAATACGACACCGTCGGTGGCCTGATCAGCCACGCCTTCGGCCACCTGCCGGAGCGCGGCGAGTCCATCGAGCTCGAGGGCTTCGAGTTCAAGGTGGTCAGCTCCGACACCCGCCGCCTGGTTCAGCTCCAGGTCAGGGCCATCAGTAATCAAGCGTACAAGGACCCGTCCGCGGCGTGAAATCACTCAATCTAACAGCGGGGCTCAGCCCCGCTTTTCGTAGCCAGGCCCTGTGGCGGCCACTGCTTGCCTTTGGCCTGGGCGGTCTCGCCCACCTGGCCTTTGCCCCCTGCGACATCTGGTGGCTGCTGCCCCTGGCCCTGGCCGGCCTGATGCAACTGGTGGAGCGGCGCAGCCCCCGCCAGGCGGGCTGGATCGGCCTAAGCTGGGGCTTTGGCCTGTTTGCCTTTGGCATCCGCTGGGTCCACGTCAGCATCGACAATTTCGGTGGCATGCCACTGCTGTTCTCGCTGCTGCTGATGGCCCTGCTGTGCCTCTACCTGGCCATCTACCCTGCCCTGGCGCTCTACGCCCTCAATCGCTGGTTTAGCCAATCCTCCCTCAGCCGCTGGCTCGCCTTCCCGGCCCTCTGGTTGCTTACCGAGGTAGCCCGGGGCTGGATGCTGACCGGCTTCCCCTGGCTCTGGTCCGGCTACAGCCAACTCGAAGGCCCTCTCAGTGCCCTGCTGCCCATCGTCGGTGTACTTGGCACCGGCTTGGTGATCAGCGCCCTGGCGGCGGCCCTGCCGTCGTTGCTGCAGCGACGCTGGGGATACCTGAGTGTCCCCGTTGTGGTCGTACTGATGACTTTGCTTGCCTCCCTGTACCAGCCCATCTCCGCCACCGGTAAACAGGTGGATGTCGCCCTGGTGCAGGGGGATATCCCGCAAAGCCTGAAATGGGAGCCGGAGAATCTCTGGCCCACCCTGGTCAAGTACCAGGATCTGAGCCGCCCCCATTTCGATGCCGATCTGATCATCTGGCCGGAAGCTGCCATCCCGGCGCCCGAGCACCTGGTGCGGGAGTTTCTGTTCCAGCTGGACTGGGGGCTGAGCGAAGCCGATGCGGGCCTGATCACTGGCCTTATCAGCATGGACACCCAGAAGAACTTCTATAACTCCCTGATGGTGCTGGGAGAGGATCCCAATGGTCCGCCCATGAACCCCAGCCAACCCGGTCGCTACCACAAGCACCAGTTGCTGCCCATCGGCGAGTTTGTGCCCTTAGAGGACCTGCTGCGTCCGCTGGCCCCCTTCTTCAACCTGCCGATGTCCTCGTTTCAGCGCGGCGACGCGCTGCAGCCCAACCTGCTGGCCGGCGGTGTGACCCTGGCTCCGGCCATCTGCTACGAAATCGCCTTCCCGGAGTTGGTGCGCCAGAACACCCACGAAGATACCGATCTGCTGCTGACCGTCTCCAATGACGCCTGGTTTGGCGACTCCATCGGCCCGATTCAGCACATGGCCATCGCCCAGGCCCGGGCGCTGGAGCTGGGCCGGCCGCTGCTGCGGGTCACCAACAATGGCATCACCGCGGTGGTGGATCACCAGGGCCGGATCACCGAGCAGCTGCCCCAGTTCACCACCGGGGTGCTGCGTGCCCCGGTCGAGCTGGTCGAAGGCCGTACCCTGTTCGCCCAGTGGGGGCAGCGCTGGCTCTACCTGCTTGCTATCGCCATGCTGCTATTGGCCGTTGGCCTGGGCCGTCGAGCCCAGCACTAGCCTGGCACTCAAAGGCGCGAACCAAAACGCAGAACAAAGAAGGCAGCCCATGGGCTGCCTTCTCGTTTCTTAGAGCTGAATCCGCTTCTCCCAGGCTAATCCGGGTTTTCCACCGCTTCATCAAGATTCAGCTCGTTAAGGATCAGAAAGCTATTGAGGCACTGGCCACCGGATTTGTCCTCACACAGCACCAGCGTCGGCTCCGCCTCGACAACCTCTGCCTCGGTCTCCGGTATAAGGAACAGGATGGAGAGGAAGGAGAAGGTAAAGGAGAACGGGATATGGGTCAGGGTGTAACCCAGGTGCTCGCTGCGGGTCATCGACTTGTCGAAGATGGCGACGTAAAGGTGGATAAGGATAACGAGTGCCACCGGGGCACAGAACAGCAGCAACAGATTGCCGGTGTACTCCACTTCCAGAAAATGCAGCAGCACCGCCAGCAGCACGTGAGTCATGGAGATGATGGGTGGCAGCGCCAGCAGGGTCTTGATCATGGTGGGAACCGGTTATCCTCAGACAATGGGGTCTTTCAATACGCAGCCCCGGACCAACATGGAGCAACGACGCTGAAAACTCTGGCCTGGTACTCAAGGCTCAGAGCCGGCTTAAGCTACCAATTCGCCCCAGACCGATCAACGACTTGTCGCTGATTGCCTTGGCGGTTCAGCAGCGACAACACAACAACGGCAGCCCGAGGGCTGCCGTGCTCCACTGCGAGGGTTACAACGCGTCCAGCGCCTCGGACAGCTTGGTCACCGCCACCACCTCCATCCCCTCGATGGGGCTGCGCGGCGCATTGCCCTTGGGCACGATGGCGCGACGAAAGCCGTGCTTGGCCGCCTCGGACAACCGTTCCTGGCCGTTGGCTACCGGCCGGATCTCACCGGACAGACCCACCTCGCCGAACACCACCAGCTCACGACTGAGGGTCAGGTCGCGGAAGCTCGACACCATCGCCAGCAGCAGCGCCAGATCCGCTCCGGTCTCGCCCACCTTAACGCCCCCCACCACGTTGGCGAACACGTCCTGATCCGACATCAGCATGCCGCCATGGCGGTGCAGCACCGCCAGCAGCATCGCCAGCCGGTTCTGCTCCAGCCCCACCGCCACCCGGCGCGGGTTGGCCAGCTGACTGTGATCCACCAGCGCCTGCAGCTCCACCAGCAACGGGCGGGTGCCCTCCCACACCACCATCACCACCGAGCCCGGGGATTGCTGCTCGCCACGGGACAGGAAGATGGCGGAGGGATTAGCCACCTCTTTGAGGCCCTCGCCGGTCATGGCGAATACCCCCAGCTCGTTCACCGCGCCAAAGCGGTTCTTGTGGCTGCGCATGGTGCGAAAGCGGGAGTCCCCCATGGAATCCAGCAGGATAGAGCAGTCGATGCAGTGCTCCAGCACCTTGGGGCCGGCCAGGGTGCCGTCCTTGGTGACATGGCCCACCATCAGGATCGCCACGTTGTTCTGCTTGGCAAAGCGGGTCAGGTAAGCCGCGCTCTCCCGCACCTGGGCCACGCTGCCCGGGGCGGACTGGATGTCGGCCATGTGCATCACCTGGATGGAGTCGATCACCATGATCGACGGCTTCTCCTTCTCCGCCACCAGGCAGATCTGCTCCACCGAGGTTTCCGACAACATCTTCAGCTTGTCGGTGGGCAGCGCGAGACGCTTGGCCCGCATCGCCACCTGCTGCAGGGATTCCTCACCGGTGACATAGAGTGCGTTCATCTGCTGCGACAACTGACACATCACCTGCAGCAGCAGGGTGGATTTACCGGCGCCGGGGTTACCGCCAATCAGGATCGCTGCCCCCGGGACGATGCCGCCTCCCAGCACCCGATCCAGCTCGCCGTAGCCGCTGGAGAAGCGCGGCACTTCGGTCAGGTCAATCTCCGCCAGGGTCTGTACCTGACTGCCACCTGCGCCGGCATAACCGGTGTAGCGATCGCCGCCACGGCTGGGCTTACTGCTGCCCAAGCGCACCTCGGTCAGGGTGTTCCAGGCACCGCAAGCATTGCACTGGCCCTGCCAGCGGGGGTGGTCGGCACCACAGTCATTGCACACGTAGGCGGATTTGCTCTTTGCCATTGAGAGACCATCTTCGAATCAACAGGATGGCGCATTATAACAGCCTCCGAAGCCGTCGCAGCTCCCTGCTTTCGCCCCCGCTCAGGAAAGCAACACAGAACAATACACCTCGGGATTACAGCAAGATAGAACGCGGTTACAATGATTGGCGTCGTGAACAGAACGAGTGATGCATGGATCCCCACAACGCCGCCCTGATTGAACAGTTCAAGCCCCTGCTGCGGGAAGCGGATTTCGACCTGATGTTCGAGCAGCTCTGCGGTGACTTGCCGCAAAGCGAGCGCTTCCTGCTGAAGATGGAGCTGACCCGACTGAACCAGGAGAGCCGGCAGGCACTGGATCTGCGTCAACACAGCCCGCTGCCCTGCAACGAGGTGGAGATCGGCGGTGTGCGCCATTACCTCGACCGACCTAACGCTGAGCGGCTGCGCCAGCTGGTCGGTCTCTATGGCGATCGTCTCACCGTCGGTGCGGTGGAGGAGCTGCTGTCCCAGGTGCAGTCCCACCAGTTGATTGACCAGATGGAGGACGCCGACGGCCAGCCATTGCTGCCCGGCCATTGTCACCTGCTCCCCCTGGGCCACTACACCGTGCGAAAAGAGCAGCGCCGTACCTTTGCCACCGAGGTGATGCTGGCCCAACAGGGCGATCCCATCCACGGCCTGACCCTGGACCTGTCAGTACGGGGCTGCCGCATCCGCACCGAGTCGGATCTGCGCCTCGACCCGGAGCGCCCGGTGACCCTTTACTTTACCGCCCTGAGCAAGGAATACGTCATCCCGGCGCTGGACCTCGGCGTGCGCTATGACATCGTCGGCAAGGAGCACCAGAAGGGCTTTTTGGTGCTGCGGCTGAAACGAGCCGCCGTCGATCCCAACCAGGACCAGGAGCTCAGCCGGGTACTGCAGGCCAGCGCGCTGCGTACCACCCCTGAGCTCAACCACCTGGTGGCCACCACCCGCAGCCACGGCTACGAGCGCCACCTGTTGCCCACCCTGTCCACCCTGCCCATTGCGCTGCAGCGCAAGGAGGGGCGCTGGCAAACGATCCTGGCGCTGAAGACCAAGGCCAACCAGGCCACCTGGCACTACTGGGACAACGAGCGCGGCGCCAGCCAGCTCTCGGCAGTGCTCACTGACTCCCGCATCAATCGTCTGCTGCGTGAACCGGACAACCCGGCCCACACCCTGCTGTACAGCTTCCAGATCAAGCAAAAAGAGCAGGTGCTGTTCTTCAGTGCCACGGTGGCAGAGCTGCTGCACAACGGCGATGCCGACGCCTTCCTGGCCCTGGCCAGTCGCCAACCCAGCTTCCGCCTGCACCAGTTGGGCTATCAAAGCCTCAAGGAGGCGGATCTGCGCCGGGCCCTGCGCGATCCCATCAGCAACCAGCCGTTTGATCCGCTGGTGTGCCAGCAGTTTCAGCATGTACGGGTACTGCTGACCCTGCAGCCGCTGGACGGCGCCGAGCCCCAGTACTTTTCCCAACGGCCCCAATCAGACGATCCCAACACCCTGCGCCGCTACGGCATGAGCCGGGTCAACGACGATCCCATCCAGGCGGTGTTTCTGGCCCTGAAGGAGCGTCGCCGCGAACCCCGCTTCCGTCTCAGCTCCGCCGCGCTGCTCACCTTTGACCGTCAAAGCTGGCCCGGCACCACGCTGGACATCAGCCCCAACGGCATCAAGCTGCGCCTGCAGCAGCCGGCGGCCCTGACCCTGGGCGAGGAGGTGCTGTTGGCCCTGCCCAAGCTGCAAAGCCTGGCGGGTAAGCTCAAGCTCAGCGCCATGCCCTACCAGGTGGTGGGTATCCAACGGGACCAGCGCACCCTCCGGCTCAAGGCGCTGCGACGGGAAACCCACATGGGCGTAGTGTTCCTCTCCCACCTGCTCAGCAAGAACCGGGACAAGCTGCCCCAGGTGGGCGGCACCGCCCATCACCATCAGCTGATCGAGGGGATGAAGAACTTCACCCTGCGCCAGCTACACCCGGTGCCCTTCTTCTCCCACAAAAGCGGCAACCGCCACCAGATCGACACCATCGGATTTGGCGCTCACCCCAGCCTGCTGTTCAACGCCCTGATTGGCCAGGTGCGTAGTGAGGTGGACCTGTCCTGGCTGCTGCTCAACCGCCATCTCACCACGCTGCTGACCGGACTGCGTCAGCAAGCCCAGTCCCAGGCGCTGGAGGTGGCGATAAAGCTGCCCAGAGAGGGCGAGCCGGCGGAGATCATGGCGGTAGAAGACAACAGCAAAGGGTTGAGGGAGTTTATCCTCGAAGGGATCGTCCGGCGCCGCTTCCTCGGCTTGCGGATAGAGCTGCACCCGGCGGGTAAGCCCGATCTGGACTATCTCCAGCAGGACCTGGCGGCCATCAGTGGCCATGCCCTGCACCGGGCTCGGGAGCTGGAGGATGCCCTATGGCAGGTTCAGGGCTGTGGCCAGATGCTGGATATCAGTCAGGATCTGATGGTGCGCTGCCAGCTGGAAAGCCTGATCCCGCCGATGAAGCTCGGCGAGCAAGCAAACAACTGAAGCCGAAGCCGCCGTCCAGCAAGACAGCGGCTTCTTTGTTTTAGGGCGCCAGCATCCCCAGTACCGCATCCAGACCCAGGGTCCCCAAGTGGGCATCGACCTGGGCCGCCACCGCCGGTTTGGCGCGAAAGCCCACCCCCAGGTTGGCCTGGGCCAGCATCGGCAGATCATTGGCGCCGTCTCCCAGCGCCACCCACTGACTCCGGGCAATGCCATAGCGCTGACCCAGCATCTGCAGTATCGCCGCCTTACGCTCGGCATCGACAATGCCACCCTCCACCTCGCCGGTCAGCAAGCCATCCTGCTCGGCCAGGTCATTGGCCTCGAAGTAATCCAACCCCAAGCGCTCGGCCAGCACCCCGGCGATGCGGTTAAAGCCGCCACTGGCCAGGGCCAGGCGCCAGCCTCGTTGTTTCAGCTCCAGGCACAGACGTTCCAGGCCGGGATTGAGCGGCAGATCCGCGGCAATCTCATCCATCACCGCCACCGGGATCCCCTTGAGCATCGCCACCCGCTGACGCAATGACTCGGCAAACTCCAGTCCCCCCTGCATCGCCAACTCGGTCACCTCGGCCACCTGGTCGTAGCAGCCCCCCCGCCGGGCGATCTCATCGATGCATTCAATGGCGATGGCGGTGGAGTCCATATCCATCAGCAGCAAACCCGGCTGGCTGAGCTTGGGCAGGGCCGCCGGCAAGGCCAGCAGCTCACAGCCTGCGGGGGCCTCAGGCAGGGATTGTCGTCCCTGGCCCTGCCAGCCCACTCGCTCCAGGGCGTCGTGGATCCGCTCCGCCACCACGGCGGTCTGAGCCCCCTGCTGTGCCAGCGCCGCCAAGCTCTCGGCTTCCAGCTTGGGCCCCAGTAGCATCCAGGTGGGTAGGGCCGGGTCCCAAGGCAGCAGATCGGCGGCCAACTGGGCGACGGCGGGCGAGGTGGCGGGCTGACTCATCGGGCTAAATCCTTGTTTTGCTTCTATTCCAAATCGAACCCTATTATAAATAGCTGGTAAGGGAAGGAAACGCTTTGTACAGGATGTCACCATGAGGCTCCCTCGCCTGCTGCAACTTTTGCTGGCTCTGCTGTTGATGGCCACCCTCGCCTGGCAGTGGCAGCAGATGCAGCAACAACGGCTGCAGCTGCAGCAAAACCAGCAACAGCAGCTGGCCGAGCACTACCTGCAATACGCCAGCCACGGTGCCGCCATGGCGCTGGCACTGGATGATCTGGATGCCCTGCAGTGGGGGCTGGACCAGTGGTTGCAGGACCCCACCATCATCGCCATCAGCGTCTTCAGCTACCAGGGCGAACGTTTGGCCCATGGCCAAAACCTGTTTCCCCCCCATGCCCTGCCCGACGAGACCACCCTGTCACAGGCCCTGGCTCGATTTCCGCCCCTGACGGTGCCGATCCAGGATGACCAGAAAGCCTACGGCTATCTGCGGCTGCGGCTCAATCGCTCACTGATGATGCGCGATCTGCGCCGCCAGGACAGCCAGAGCCAGTTGGATGGCCAGCGCATGCTGCTGCTGTTTGGCCTGCTCGGCGCCTTGCTGGCCCGGGGCCTGTCGTTTAAACGCGCCCGCTACAGCAGCCTGCGCCACGCCGAGCAAAAAAAACGGGCCCAGCCTGTGGCTGAGCCCGTTGATACCGAGGTCGCGGCGATTACAGCAGCGACTCCAGGGTCATCTCAATCATCTCGTTGAAGGTATTCTGACGCTCGTCGGAGCTGGTCGCTTCACCGGTACGGATGTGGTCGGATACGGTGACCACGGTCAGCGCCTTAGCACCGTATTCCGCCGCGACGCCGTACAGGCCTGCCGCTTCCATCTCCACGCCCAGTACGTTCATCTTCTCCATCACATCGAACATCTCCGGGTCCGGGGTGTAGAACAGATCGGCGGAGAACAGGTTGCCGACCCGAACCGGGATCTGCTTCTGCTCAGCGGCATCCACCACCTTGCGCAGCAGGCCGTAGTCGGCGATGGCGGCAAAGTCGTTGTCCTTGAAGCGGGTGCGGTTCACCTTGGAGTCGGTGCAGGCACCCAGGCCCACGATCACGTCGCGTACCTTCACGTCGGTGGAAACGGCACCGCAGCTGCCAACCCGGATCAGGTTCTTCACACCGTACTCGGTGATCAGCTCCTTGGCGTAGATGGAGCAGGAGGGGATCCCCATGCCAGAGCCCATCACGGAAACGCGCTTGCCCTTAAAGGTGCCGGTAAAGCCCAGCATGTTGCGAACGTCGGTAACCTGCTCAACGTTCTCCAGGAAGGTCTCAGCGATGTACTTGGCGCGCAGCGGATCGCCCGGGAACAGTACGGTTTCAGCAAAGGCACCAGCCGGTGCATTAATGTGAGGAGTAGCCATTAATAGACTCCGTAGTCATAGATTTATAAGAAGGAGGTGCCGTAATCCATCGGCGCCAAACCAAAATGGGTAGCCAGACTCTGGCCGATATCCGCAAAGGTGTCTCGCTTGCCCAGGCTGCGCGGGGTCACGCCGGGGCCAAACAGGATCACCGGCACATGTTCACGGGTGTGATCGGTGCCGGTCCAGGTGGGATCGCAGCCGTGATCCGCGGTGATGATCACGATGTCACCTTCCCGCAACCGGGACGTCAGTTCCGGCAGACGGGTGTCAAAGTACTCCAGCGCCTGAGCGTAGCCGTTCAGATCACGGCGGTGGCCGTAGGAGGAATCAAAGTCGACGAAGTTGGTGAACACCAAAGAATTGGCGTCAGACTCGTCCACCGCTTTCAGGGTGGCATCCCACAAAGCTTCCAGGCCGGTGGCCTTAATCTTCTGGGTAATGCCGCGGTGGGCGTAGATATCGGCAATCTTGCCCACCGACACCACCTGTCCGCCGGCGTCCGCCAGCTTGTCCAGCACGGTCGGGGCCGGCGGCTCTACCGCGTAATCCTTGCGGTTGCCGGTACGGGCAAAGTCCATCGCACTGCTGCCAACAAAGGGCCGGGCGATCACCCGTCCGATGTTATAGGGCTCCAGCTCCTCCCGGGCGATCTGACACAGCTGGTACAGTCGCTCCAGGCCAAAGGCTTCCTCGTGGGCAGCGATCTGGAACACGCTGTCCGCCGAGGTGTAGAAGATGGGCGCACCAGTGCGCATGTGTTCTTCACCCAGGCGCTCCAGGATGGCGGTGCCGGAAGCGTGGCAGTTGCCAAGAAACTCGGTCAGCCCGGCCCGGGCCAGGATCTTGTCGGTCAGCTCCTTGGGGAAGCTGTTGTGCTTGTCGGTGAAGTAGCCCCACTCGTACAGCACCGGCACCCCCGCCATCTCCCAATGGCCGCTGGGGGTGTCCTTACCGGAGGAAAGTTCGGCGGCAAAGCCATGGGCCGCGGTCACTTCCGCCTCCAGGTTGAAGCCTGCCGGCACCTGGCCGGTGCTCTCAAAACCCAGTCGGGCCAGGCCCAGCTGGGTCAGGTTGGGCAGGTTCAACGGGCCGGAACGGCCAATCTCAGCGCCCCCTTCGGCACACACCCTGGCGATGCTGCCGAAGGTATCGGCCCCGGCATCACCAAACTTGTCCGCGTCATCCGTGGCACCAACACCGAACGAATCCATCATCAATATAATGGCGCGACTCATTCCATTCTCCTTATGCGGCCGGGCCCCGGACGATCCGGTAGACCTCAGGCGTAAATTGGGGTTGCTCAAGCGACACGGTGATGGCCGCTCGCAGGGCCTCGGCGGCACGCTGCCACTGGGCCTCATCCTCGGCATGCAGCAGCGCCAACGGCGTCTGCTCGTTGACCTCCTGGCCCAGGGTGCAGAACTGCTCAAAACCGACGCTGTGATCGATCGCCTCATCCGGCACCGAGCGGCCTCCGCCCAGGTGCACCACCGCCATGCCGATGGCACGGGTGTCCATCTCGGCAACAAAGCCCACCGATTGGGCCAGTACCGGCTTGCTCACCGGCGCCTTGGGCAGGTAGCGATCATAGTGTTCAACAAAATCTTCCGGGCCACCGAGTCCGGCCACCATCAGGCCAAAACGGCGCAGGGCTTCGCCGCTATCCAGGGCCTGTTGCAGCTTCTGCCAGCCCTGTTCGGTGGTCTCGGCCAGCTTGCCCAGCACCAACAGTTCGGCCCCCAGGGCCATGGTGATCTCGTGCAAGCGGGGATTACGTTGCTCGCCATTGAGGTAGCGCACCGCTTCGCGGATCTCCACCGCGTTACCGGCACTGGAGGAGAGCACCTGGTTCATGTCGGTCAGCAGCGCTGAGGTGGGTACCCCGGCGCCATTGGCCACATCCACGATGCTCTGGGCCAGCTGCTCCGACGCGTCATAGCTCGGCATGAAGGCACCGCTGCCTACCTTAACGTCCATCACCAGCGCATCCAGACCGGAGGCCAGCTTTTTCGACAGGATGGAGGCGGTGATCAGGGCAATGGAATCCACCGTAGCGGTGACATCGCGGGTGGCGTACATCCGCTTGTCTGCCGGCGCCAGATCACCGGTCTGGCCGATGATGGCCACCCCGGCCTGCTGAACCACTCGGCGGAAGGTATCGTTGTCCGGCGTGATGTTGTAGCCGGGGATCGCCTCCAGCTTGTCCAGCGTACCACCGGTGTGGCCCAGGCCACGACCGGAGATCATCGGCACATAGGCACCGCAGGCGGCGATCATCGGCCCCAGCATCAGCGAGACGCCGTCACCGACGCCGCCGGTGGAGTGCTTATCCAGCACCGGACCGTCCAGCGCCAGGTCATCCCAGCTCAGCACCATGCCCGAATCGCGCATCCCCTCGGTGAGGGCAACCCGCTCTGCGGCGGTCATGTCGTTGAAGTATACCGCCATGGCAAAGGCGGCGATCTGACCTTCGCTGATCTCGCCAGAGCCGATGCCCTGGCAGAAGAAGTGGATCTCATCGGCGCTCAGCGCCTGGTTATCCCGCTTCTTGCGAATGATCTCTTGAGGTAAGAACATCGAATCCCTCCCAGCCAACAGTGGGGGCCAGGCCCCCAACTCGATGACTCAGTAGCCTTGACCTTGTGCCGGTGCCTCACCATGGCCCAGGGTGGCCAGCAGGCTGGCCAGCAGGCTGGAGGCGCCAAAGCGGAAGGTGCGGGGGGAGACCCAGTCCGGACCCAGGATGGAGGCCGCCAGTTGCAGGTACTCCTGCGCCTGTTCAGCGTTACGCACACCACCAGCCGGCTTGAAGCCGATCTTCGGGTCCTTGGCCTTGATCACCTCCATCATGATGCGGGCAGACTCCAGGGTGGCGTTGACCGGCACCTTGCCGGTGGAGGTCTTGATGAAATCTGCGCCGGCATCGATGCTGATCTCGGAGGCCTTACGGATCAGGGCTTCCTCTTTCAGCTCACCGGTCTCGATGATCACCTTCAGCAGCACGTCGCCGCAGGCTGCCTTACAGGCTTTTACCAGGTCGAAACCCACCTGCTCATTACCGGCCATCAGCGCGCGGTAGGGGAACACCACGTCCACCTCGTCAGCACCGTAGGCCACCGCGGCGCGGGTCTCGGCCACGGCGATCTCGATGTCGTCGTTGCCGTGGGGAAAGTTGGTCACCGTAGCGATCTGCACGGCGTCGGCGCCGATCTCACGCAGGGTCTTGCGGGCAATCGGGATAAAGCGGGGGTAGATGCAGATGGCGGCGGTGTTGCCAGCCGGGGACTTGGCCGCATGACACAGGTCGATCACCTTTTGATCGGTGTCATCGTCGTTGAGGGTGGTCAGGTCCATCAGGGTCAGTGCACGTTGCGCAGCGGCGTTCAGATCGCTCATTGGTGATCTCCCAGTTCGATAGTAATAGGCAGTATAGATAAGTTCACTCGCCCCTAACGGACCGGGAAACGCCGGGCGAACCCTGTAAAAAGGGCGCACGGAACCGGTCTCGTCACGGTGAGGCGACGCGGACTTGGTTCCTTGAAGATCAAAGGTGGGGGCCCTGCTGGAGCACCAATCCTCGCGAAAAATCCCTTTCCCCGCAAAAATTCGCCGCAAGAATAGCAAAAGGGCCTGCCAAATGGCAGACCCTTCTACAAGTAACTTATTCAATCACCATTAAAAGTTGTACTTAACGGTGTAAATCAGGCCGTCCTGGTAAGCGGCGTTACCCAGCTTGGCATCGGCGTAGCGGTACTGCAGGCCGGTGGTCACGTTGTTGGGCAGGTGCCACCACAGTGCCACGGCACCGTTGTGGCCGGTATTGGACTCGTGCACGCCGTTCTCACCGTAGGCGTCGTCACGGGCGAACTCGGTCTCGTGCCACTGGGACACGCTGAACTTCTGGCTGCCGATCTTGAAGTCGTAACCCAGAACGTAACCGGCCATGCCGCCGTTCCAGTCAGCAAAGCCAAAGTTGTTGGCGGCGTAGTGGACACCGATGAAGGGCTTCATCCAGAAACCGGACTCGGTGAAGATGTTGTAGCGCACACCGTAGACCTGGTTGTTCTCATAGAAGCCGGAGCTGTCCATGATGGAGTAGTTCTGGGCATAGAACTGAACGTTCTCGATGCCGGTGTTGATGCCCATGGTGCCCTTGATGGCAACACGGGTGGCATCACCGCTGTTGGACTTATCGGAACCGGCAAAGGGGTTTTCCAAGTCGATAAAGCCGTAAACATCACCCCAGGTGAAGCCAGCGCCGCCCTCAGCTTCCAGGAACAGGAAGTCGGTCTTGGTCTTGTTGCCATCGATGGTGTTGCGGTCGATGGTCTTATCGGTCCAGTCCAGGTAGTTAACGGAGACGGAGCCAAAGCCATACAGGTACTCGGCACTTGCCGGGGCAGAAAGGGCCAGAGCAGCAGCGCCTGCAACGGCCAGAGTTTGGAATTTTTTCATCATAAACCTACATCAAATCTCGGTGTTTCTTTGTCCTTATTTCTGCCGCTGTCCCTGCTGGCATGTGAATTCTATTCACATGCGATTCAGATACAATTTGAACATGAGCTGAACCGGTCAAATTTGTGCACCAGATCCCACTTCATGCACAAATGAGTTATTTTCACGATGGTTTTTTGACCAGTTAGATCCGGGGCTTGGAAGGATGTCGCAATCGGACTGCGCAGAAAGTCGCCCGTTCGCCGTCAAGGCAAGGGCTGGCCACTGTGAAATGCCGTGATGAGCTGATAGGAATGAAGGGGATTAACAAGTCACTCTAGAGCCATAGGTTAGCTTGAGACAAGATAACAAAAAGCCGGCTTGGTGCCGGCTTTTTGCTTAAAGGCTAAAAATTATACTTTAACGTGTAGATCACCGCATCGCCGTAATCCGCCTGCCCCAGCTTGTTGTAGAAGTAGCGGTACTGCAGCCCCACGGTGAAATTGGCCGGCAGGTGCCACCAGAATGCCAGGGCACCATTGTGACCGGTGGATCCCCCTCCGCCACTGCCGCCGTAACGGTCGTTGCGACCAAACTCGGTTTCATGCCAGTTGGAGATGGAGAATTTCTGGCTGCCGGCGTTGAAGTCATAGCCAAACACCCAACCAAGCATGCCGCCGTTGGTGCCGGTCCAGCTCTCGGTGCGGGTGTAGTTCAGCCCCAGGAAGGGGGTAATCCAGAAGCCGGATTCAGTGAACAGCTTGTAGCGGAAGCCCAGCACACTGGTGCTGTCATAGAAGCTGTTACCCATGGCGTAGTAGTTCTGGAAATAGCCCTGCCAGTTGTTCCAGATGTTGTAGCCGACAGAGAACTTGGCGGCGATCCTAAAGGAGCTGTTGCCCTGGATCAGGCCATTCTCGTTGCCAGAGGGCTGGTCGTTGCCCTCGAAGGCGTTTTCCAGGTCGAAGAAGCCATAGATATCACCCCAGTCAAAGCCTGCTCCTCCTTCCAGCTCCAGGTAGTAGAAATCTTCCTTAAAGCCGCCGGAGTCACGCTCGGTGCTCGAGCTCCAATCCAGGTAGTTGACATTAAAATCGGCGAATCCATACAGGTACTCGGCGCTTTGCACCTGGGGCGCCAGCGTGGCGGACGCCAGTATGGCCAAAGCGAGTGGCTTGGCTGAACGCATCATCATCCTCTCCTGCCCTTGTGATTATGAAGGCCCACCACCGTTAGCCGCCATGGCGAAGCCACCCTAAACCTTAGACAAGGAACTTGGGTTCGCAATGTTTTGCCGTCCCGGGTAACTGCTGGCAGCCACGCGCTCAGCTCCGCGCTGTAAGCCGCCCGAGGATACAAACAAAAACGGCTGCCCGAAGGCAGCCGTTTGGTCAGGGTAACCGAACCGGTCGATTACATTGCCAGACCCAGGAACAGACCCGCCAGGGTCGCGCTCATCAGGTTGGACATGGAGCCGGCAACCACCGCACGCAGGCCCAGCTGAGCCAGGTCGTGGCGACGGGACGGCGCCATGGCACCCAGACCACCCAGCAGGATGGCGATGGAGCTCAGGTTGGCGAAGCCACACAGGGCAAAGGCCAGGATCGCCTGGGTGCGAGCGGTCATCTCAGCACCGTTGATCAGGGCTTCACCACTCAAGTAAGGCGCCAGGTTGATGTAGGCAACAAACTCGTTCACTACGATCTTCTGACCAATGAAGGAACCGGCTACCAGGGCTTCTTCCCACGGCACGCCCATCACGAAGGCCAGCGGCATGAAGATGTAACCCAGGATCAGCTCCAGGCTCAGGCCTTCGAAGCCCACCAGCTCACCGGCCCAGCCGATGATGCCGTTGAGCATGGCGATCAGGCCGATGAAGGCCAGCAGCATCGCACCAACATTCAGGGCCAGCTGCAGACCGGAAGAGGCACCGGCAGCAGCGGCGTCCAGCACGTTGGTGGGCTTGTCCGGATCCTCGGCGATGTCACCGACATCCTGGTGAGGCTCTTCGGTTTCCGGCTCCATCATCTTGGCCATCAGCAGGCCACCCGGGGCCGCCATGAAGGACGCAGCAATCAGGTACTCCAGCGGTACACCCAGACCGGCGTAGCCCGCCAGTACGGAACCGGCTACGGACGCCAGACCACCGGTCATGATGGCGAACAGCTCGGAGCGGGTCATGGTCGGGATAAAGGGACGAACCACCAGCGGCGCTTCAGTCTGACCGACGAAGATGTTGGCGGTAGCCGACATGGACTCAGGGCGAGAGGTACCCAGTGCCTTCTGCAGGGCACCACCGATCAGGCGGATGATCCACTGCATCACGCCCAGGTAGTAGAGAACCGCGATGAGAGAGGAGAAGAATACGATGATCGGCAGAACGTTAATCGCGAAGATAAAGCCCACCTTGAAGGCGGCCAGATCGCCGAACAGGAAGCCGATGCCGTCGTTGGCGTAGCCAATGACCGAAGACACCTTCTCGGACAGCCAGCCCAGGGCACGCTGGCCCGCCGGTACATACAGTACCAGGGCACCCAGTGATGCCTGGATAGCAAATGCACCACCTACGGTGCGCCAGTTAATCGCGCTGCGATTCGATGACAAACCATAAGCGATCGCCAGCAGGGCAACGATCCCCACTAAACTCATCACAATACTCATTGACCCATTATCCTCTTATCTGGATGTCATTGACGTGCCGCGCACATCTACCTAAAAAGCGGCGGGATTATACTGCTCTCTTCGTCAAAATGCCTCAGGGTAACGGTAATAATTGTGACTTACCCTCGAATTTGAACTCACTTCAGAGCAAAATTCTTGAGTGAGATTCACAGACCGTCACATATCTCCACCTTTTCAGGCGGGTCAAAGCATGCCTAAACATAGCAGGTGAGAAATTCAGCGGGGCTGCAGGGTGGGAAATAGCTGATGGAGGTTGTGTAACAGGGTGGGAGCCAGTTGCTCTGACGGTTCGCTGCGCAGTTCCGCCAGTGCCGCCAGCACCTTGGGCAGTTGGGCCGGCTCGTTGGCCTGTCCCTGGTAACCGCACAGTGGCATATCCGGACTGTCGGTCTCCAGCACCATCGCCGAGAGTGGCAATTGGGCAACGGTCTGGCGGGTTTTTTGCGCCCGGGGATAGCTGATCACCCCGCCGATCCCCAGTTTGAGGTTGTGACGCAGGTATTGTCGGGCCAGATCCAGGCTGCCGGAGAAGCCATGCAGGATACCACCGGCGGGCAGGCTCACACGGTTTAACAACTGCAGCAGCTCATTGTGGGCCTTTCGCACATGCAACAGCACGGGTAACTCGTGTTGCTGCGCCAGTTTCAATTGCGCCAGGCAGCGCTGCTGCTGGGCGGCCATCGGCTCGCTGCCGGCGACCCCATCCAGGCCACATTCACCGATGGCAAGATAGGGATGTGGGCCAGCCAGACGGGCAGTCATCGCCTCAACATCACCATCGGCGTGCGCAAAGCAGGGGTGCAGACCAATAGCTGCGGAAACCCCCGAGTGTTCGGCCAGGGCTTCAAGCCGGGGCCAGCCGGCCCGATCCACCGCCGGCACGATGCAGTGGCTGACGCCCACCGCTTGTGCCCTTGCCAGCACCGTCTGCCACTGGCTGTACAGCGGCGCCAGGTCCAGGTGGCAGTGGCTATCGATCAGGTTGCTCACCGCGCTTCAGCGCCTCCTGGGCGCGCTCAGACAGCGGTACACAGCAACGCTTACTTTCCGGGGTCAGCCCCAGCGAGTCGAGAAACTGACAATATTTTGCCCACAGGGCTTTAATCCAACGCATAGTGCTCCTCCTGGCCGTTAGGGTACCAGTCTGACCCGGGGGGATCGAGGCAAACGGTTGCAACTGCAACCAGTTGCACGTCATCATAGCCTTGATCTTACATGGAAAGAGCCCAATGACAGCCTCCAAGCCCCTGGTAGAACTGCAACAGTTTCTGCCCTATCGCATGGCCAGTACCGCCAGTCACATCAGCCAGGGACTGGCCCAGGTCTATGGTCAGGCCCCCTTCTCGCTGGCCCTGGCGGAATGGCGCATCCTGGCTCAGCTGGCCCGCAGTGGCGAGGCCAATGCCAAGGTAATCGCCCAGCTTACCGATATGGACAAGACCAAGGTCTCTCGCGGGGTCAAAACCCTCGAAGCCAAGGGCCTGTTGCACAAGCGCCAGGACAGCCAGGACAACCGGGCCACCAACCTCAGTCTCAACCAGCAAGGTTGGCAGCTGTATCGCGACCTGGCACCGCTGGCCCTGGCCTGGGAGTCGAGCCTGCTCAGTGCCCTGACCGATGCCGAGCGTCAGGCGCTGTTTCAGATCCTTGATAAGCTCGACCGACAGCTGGAACGGCCAGTGCTCATCGACTAAACCCCGCGGGCAACAATAACGGCTCTGTCCTAGCTAAGTCTTGATTTCCACAAGCACTCTCCTTGGTCGCCGTTCATCGTGCCCCGCCAGCACTTCGCCGACTTGGAGTCGCCCAAGCGAAGTGGCCTAAGGCCAGGTCGAAGGCCTGGATGGCCTGAGTGGCTTGCGGAGACAAGGATGTCGACTCAAGCCAGAGCCGCAGGCTTTGGACACGATAGTGAGGGTTAGCGACGACCGGAGGCAAACGGGGGTTCCAAGGGGGCGGGACGCCCCTTTGGTTGCTGCCGGCAACCCGGCAAAATTGTCAGTAAAGATTGAAAGTGGGAGCCGCAAGGCTAATTAGAACAACCGTAAACTACGGCAGAGCACGCCAAAAAAAAGATGGCCTTCGCCATCCTTTTTTCATTGTGCAGCCGGGGCTTCCGACCCGCGCATCAATGCTCGCGGGTCTTATGGAAGGTTACGTCCGGGTAGCGCTCCATGGTCAGGTTGAGGTTAACCATGGTGGGGGCGATGTAGGTCAGGTTATCACCGCCATCCAACGCCAGGTTGGTGGAGGCCTTGCGACGGAACTCGTCCTCTTTCTTCGGGTCCTCACAGCTGACCCAACGGGCAGTGGCCACGTTGATTGGCTCGTAGATCGCCTCCACCTTGTACTCGGTGCGCAGGCGAGCCACAACCACGTCAAACTGCAGCACACCCACCGCGCCCACGATCAGATCGTTGTTGTCGATGGGACGGAACACCTGCACCGCGCCCTCTTCCGACAGCTGAACCAGACCCTTGAGCAGTTGCTTCTGCTTGAGCGGGTCCTTAAGGCGGATGCGACGGAACATCTCCGGGGCAAAGTTGGGGATGCCGGTGAACTTCAGTGCCTCACCCTGGGAGAAGGTATCCCCGATCTGGATGGTGCCGTGGTTATGCAGGCCGATGATGTCACCGGGGTAAGCCTCCTCGGCGTGGCTGCGATCGCCGGCCATGAAGGTCACCGCATCGGAGATGGTCACATCCTTGCCCAGGCGCACGTGGCGCATCTTCATGCCCTTGCTGTATTTGCCGGAGCAGATGCGCATAAAGGCGATGCGGTCGCGGTGCTTGGGATCCATGTTGGCCTGGATCTTAAACACGAAGCCGGAAAACTTGTCGTCGTCCGCTGCTACGGTGCGCAGATCGGTTTCCCGCGGCTGCGGTGCCGGGGCCCATTCGGTCAGGCCATCCAGCATATGGTCGACACCAAAGTTACCCAAAGCAGTACCGAAGTAGACCGGGGTCAGCTCGCCCGACAGGAACAGCTCCAGATCAAACTCGTTGGAGGCGCCGATCACCAGCTCCAGCTCCTCGCGCAGCTGGGCCGCCAGCTCGTCACCAATCTCGCTGTCCAGCTCCGGGTTGTCCAGGCCCTTGACGATGCGCTTCTCCTGGATGGTGTGACCCTGACCGCTCTGGTACAGGATGGTCTCGTCCCGGTGGATGTGATAAACGCCCTTGAACTCCTTACCACAGCCGATGGGCCAGGTGATGGGCGCGCACATGATGTTGAGCTCGTTCTCCACCTCATCCATCACCTCCATCGGGTCACGGATATCGCGGTCGAGCTTGTTCATAAAGGTGACGATGGGGGTATCACGCAGGCGGGTGACCTCCATCAGCTTGCGGGTCCGGTCTTCCACACCCTTGGCGGCGTCGATCACCATCAGGCAGGAATCCACCGCGGTCAGGGTGCGGTAGGTGTCTTCCGAGAAGTCCTCGTGGCCCGGGGTGTCCAGCAGGTTGACCAGAGCCTCATTGTAGGGGAACTGCATCACCGAGGTGGTTACGGAGATCCCACGCTCCTTCTCCATCTCCATCCAGTCGGACTTGGCGTGCTGGCCACTGCCACCGCGGCCCTTAACGGTACCGGCCTTCTGCAGGGCCTGGCCAAACAGCAGCACCTTCTCGGTGATGGTGGTCTTACCCGCATCGGGGTGAGAGATAATGGCGAACGTGCGTCGCTTCGCCACTTCGGAAATCTGGTTGCTCATAAATCTCGACCGGAAAAAGGGAGGTTCAGCTCGGAGCTGCAAAGGGGGCGATTATAGCCGGTGTCCCCGCTCAGAAAAAGGGCTCAGGCTGCCTCCGACGGGGGCTGAGGCTGAGGCTGAGTCTGAGGCTTAGCCTTGAGCCAGCCCAGGTAGGTCATCAGGGCACAGCCCCCCACCATATAGACCGCGGCTGCAGAGACCTGCAGCAATCGGGTGATGAACTTGGCGTCCGCTTCGCCCCCGCTGGAGCCGGTGGTGGAGCAGATGATCACCAGGAAGGTGGTGAAAGCGGAGGCGTAGATCTTGCCCTTGGGGTCGAGGAAGATCTTCTCGGCAAACAGCAAACTGGTGATCGCCATCAGCGCCACGAAGAAGGTCCACTGCGGCACCGCCACCAGCAGCTGGTAGAACACCAGGGCCGCCACACCGCCTATCAGGTTAGCCAGCAGGATCACCGCGCCAGCCTTGATGCCACCGTGCAGGTCCGGATCCTGCGATAGCACCGCGACAAACACCAGAACCAGCAGGTCTGAGGTGCGATCGGTCAGGAAGATAAAGACAAACAGCGGCACCACCAGCAGGGTACTGAGTGCCGCCCGTCGGGCCGCCTCGGCGTCGCTCAGCGGGTCGGGCTTGGGCGGCATCTCCAGTGGCCCCAACTGGGGGATCCAGCTGTACATCAGCGCCGCCATCAGCAGGCCCAGGCCGGTGGAGATCAGAAAACCCCAGGCAAACTCCACCGCCAGCGGCCGGCTGATCAGTCCCAATGCCGGGAACATCAGTATCGCCACCAGCAGCATCAGCACCACCATGGCGTTCATCCCCAGCGCCGCTCGATAGAAGGTGAGAAACAGCAGCCAGGTCATGGCGATCAGACAGACCCACATATAGGGCAGCAGCAGGTAGACGATGGCCACACCCACGCCAAACGCCATGGCAATCCCCAGCAGCAACTGCCAATAGGCCTTGGCGGGCAGCGGCAGCGCCGGCGGGCCAAGAAACAGGCCGACAAAGATCGGCGCAACAAACGCCAGAGGCCACTCAATGGTCATCGCCAGGGTGACCGAGATGGTTATCCCTAGGGCAAAGCGCAGGATGCGACGACGGTCGTCCTCCACCGCAGTATCAGTAGACATAGCTCACCAGGCTGACCAGGCGGATCCACAGCTTGCCGATCCAGCGGGTGATCATCGCCCGTTCGGTGTAGATGATCACATCCGCCTGCCCCCCTTCACGGCGGTAGCCCACAGCCGATTCATCGGAGAAGCGGATAATCACCGGGAAGCGCTGGGCGTCGCGCAGCCAGCCCGAGGTCTCCTCCGGCGACTGCAGGCTGCCCACCGAGCTGCCCTGCTCAAACTGGATGCCGGCGCTGACCGACACCACCTCACCGTGGAAGATACGGCCCGGTGCCGCATCCAGCACCATCTCCACCGCATCGCCGGGCTGGATGTTCTCCAGGTTGTTCTCCCGCAGGTAGGCCTCGAGCCAAACATCCTTGGAGGAGACAAAGGTCATGATGGGTTGGCCAGGGTTGGCGTAGTAGCCGGCGTCATAGCGGATGTTGGTCACCATGCCGTAGCGCGGGGCCCGCACCACGGTGTTCTCAAGATCCAGCCGGGCCTGGCCCAAGGCCGACAACGCCCGCTGCAGCTTGGGGTTATCCTCGCCGGCCAGGCCTACCTGCTGCTTGGCCATCTCCAGGTTGGCCTGGGCCTGGTCCACCGAGGCCTCGGCACTGGACAACTGGGCCCGGGCCCGGTCCACATCGGACTGGGACACATAACCCTCGTCGGCCACTGCCAGGATCCGCGCGGTGTCCGCCTTGACCCGGTTAAGACTGGCCACGGATTCGATCACCCGGGCCTGGGCCGAGGCCACATTGGCGGTACCGGCACCAACCTCCTGCCCCGCCAGCTCCAGCTCCGCTTCCGCCTTGCGCACCGCCAACTCGTAGCGCTCCCGTTCGATATTAACCAGCGCCTGGCCAGGTTGAACAATCTGATTGTTGGAGACCGGTATTCCCACCACCTGCCCCGCCACCTGAGTGGCCATTGGCAGGATGTAGCCCCGCACCCGGGCGTTGTCGGTGCGGGGGGCAAAGCGTTCCGAAGCCACATACCAGGTGAAGATCAGCAGGCAGACCAGCGCCACCACCCGGGAGGTCTTGCGCACCTTCTTGCTGGTCTCACTGGCGGCTTTGTCCGCCTCGGACTTGGCTTGTGCTTGAGTCTCTTCGGCTTTGGGATCAGACGGTTTGTTGTCCGCTGTGCTCATCCTGTGCTCCTTGTTCCGCATCCTGCGTGGCTGGGCTCAACCAGGCCATAAAGAGGGTATAACCCACCGCCAGCACCACGGCGCCGGCGAACAGACCGATGATCCCGGACAGCATCATGCCGCCAATGGCCCCCAGCAGGATCACCAGCATCGGCACCTCCATGCCACGACCGAGGAACATCGGCTTGAGGAAGCCATCGCTGCCGCTGACGATCAGCGACCACACGGCGAACAGGGTGGCGGACATACCATCGTTGACCGAGAAGACATAGGCGATGATGGGGGCCAGCACGATGATGGGGGGAAGCTGGGCAATGGCTAAGACCAGCACCAGTACCATCCACACCCCGGCGGCGGGAACGCCCACCAGCACCATGCCCAGCCCGGCGGCCAGGGCCTGGATCACTGCCACCCCCAGCACGCCCTTGGCGACGCTGCGGATGGTGTCGCAGGCCAGCTGCGGCAGCTCCGAATTGGTATGCCCGGTTACCCGGTCGGCCACCTGTTGCACTGCGCCTTTGCAGGCTTCGCCGGTGGTGAGGAATACCCCACCGATGATCACCGACAGGCAGAACATGGCGACGCCACCGAAGAGAGAACCCAGCATGCCCAGCAGGCCGCTGAGGGCATTGCCGATGCTGTCCTTGTGCTTGACCATAAAGCCGGTGAGATTCTGTGAGGCCTCCAGCCAGGTGGCGTGGGCCTTTTCACCGATCAGGGGCCAGGATTTCACCTGGTCCGTCGGCGGCGGGATCTCAAGGGTACCTGCCTGCAGGTGCTCAGTGAAGCGTCCAGCACTGTCCACCACACCGCCCCCCAACGAGAAGGTCGGTATCAGTAGCAGGGCCAAACCCGCCAAGGTGATCAGGGTGGCCGACAGCTTGGCCTTGCCCCCCAATCGGGCGGTCAGGCCCAGGTGCATCGGGTACAGCGCCACCGCCAGCAGGGTGGCCCAGATCACGGGCACCAGGAAGGGTCGAATGATCTGGAAACACCAGACCAGCAAAATGGAGATCAGAAACAGCTTTATTGCCGCCTCAATGATGGCGTGCTCATTGTTGACGACCGGACGAGGTTCGGAACTGGCCATAACTCACCCACCTTAGTGAAGTTGGCAGAACGATTAGGGGAGGCACCACATCCTGATGTGCCGGAGAGTAACTATAACAATGGGTTAAATTTTCGTCAGGAAAGCTGGTCAAATTTCATGCAGCTTTGTCGCTTCCGCCCAGGCAGCAAAAAGCCGCCCGCAGGCGGCTTTCTATCTCATAGCGGATAGCTCAGGGCTTACTGCTGGGGCGGATTCACCCGAGCCTGGGCTTCTTTCATCGCGCCTTCGGCGATCTCGCGCATCTCCAGCAGGGCGTAGCGGTGCTCGACAAACTCGTACACATTGGTGGCCAGGGCCAGCTTGTACAGGTTCATCGCCTTGCCGCTTTGGCCCTGCAGGCGGGCCTGTTTGCCCAGGTAGAAATAGGCTTCGCACAGACGCTCCGCCAGCTCGCCCTGCTTTTGCAGGCCTTCACGGCTCGAGGCCAGCAGCTCACCGCCGCTGATACGGCCCAGGTAGAGATCCACCAGGCCGGTAGACCAGTTATCGTCATCCAGCCGGGTGCGGTGATCCGCCAGCTGGATCAGTGCCTGTTCCGGATCCAGTTGATGCTGGGCCAGGTAAAGCCAGATCACCCGGTAGGGGTCGTTGGGCTCATCCAGCAGGAAGGTAGTGAAGTCCTGCACCGCCAGGTCCGGTCGCTCGCCATAGTAGAGCGCAATGCCCCGGTTGAGGTAGGCGTAGCTGTATTGCGGATCCAGCTCCAATACCGCGTCAAAGGCCTCGTAGGCCTGGTCAAACTCCATCGCCTGGGTGGCGTAGATGCCGATGAAGTTGTAGACATCGGTGTAATCCGGCTGCAGCTGCAGGGCCAGGTTGAAATCGATGCGCGCCAGGGTGCGCAAACCCAGGGCGTCGTAACGCAGGCCGCGGTCGTAGAGGAAACGGGCCCGCTGCTGTTCGGTCAGATCCGGCACGGTCAGCAGCTCGCTGAGCTTGGCCACCTGCACCTCGATCTGGGGGTCTGCCTGCTGCGGCGTGGCCAGCAGCAGCTGAGGTTCGTCGTTGATCGGCGCCGGTTGGGTGGCACAGCCCGTCAGCAGGGCCGCGGCAACCACCACGGGCACCATCAATCGTTTCATCGTCATAGTCTTCCTATTCCCCAAGGGATCGCTCGGGGCCAAAACAAAAAAAGGAGAGCGAATGCTCCCCTTTTTATCACACTTCAGGCTTATTCGGCAGCCGGCTTGGCAGCCACTTCCTTCATGGACAGGCGGATGCGGCCCTGACGGTCCACTTCCACTACCTTCACGTCCACTTCCTGACCCATCTCCAGGTGATCGGCGACGTTGTTCACGCGCTCTTCACTGATCTGGGAGATGTGCACCAGGCCATCTTTGCCCGGCAGGATGTTAACGAAGGCACCGAAGTCAACGATGCGAACCACTTTACCCTTGTAGATACGACCCTCTTCCACATCGGCGGTGATCGCCTCGATGCGGCTGATGGCGTCCTTGGCGGCGGCGCCATCGGTGGAGGCGACCTTCACGGTACCATCGTCTTCGATCTCGATGGTGGTGCCGGTCTCTTCGGTCAGGGCACGGATCACAGCGCCACCTTTACCGATCACGTCACGGATCTTGTCCGGGTTGATCTTGATGGTGGTGATGCGCGGTGCGTGCATGGACAGCTCTTCGCGGTGAGACGGCAGCGCCTCGTCCATCACACCCAGGATGTGGTTACGAGCTTCGTTGGCCTGCTTCAGGGCGATCTGCATGATCTCCTGAGTGATGCCTTCGATCTTGATGTCCATCTGCAGCGCGGTTACGCCTTCGGCGGTACCGGCTACCTTGAAGTCCATATCGCCCAGGTGGTCTTCGTCACCCAGGATGTCGGACAGAACTACGAAGTCTTCGCCTTCCTTCACCAGACCCATCGCGATGCCTGCAACGGAAGCCTTGATCGGCACACCGGCGTCCATCAGGGCCAGAGAGGTACCACAGACAGAAGCCATGGAGGAGGAACCGTTGGATTCGGTGATCTCAGACACCACGCGAACGGTGTAAGGGAACTCCTCGGCGGTCGGCATAACAGCCTGAACACCACGCTTGGCCAGCTTACCGTGGCCGATTTCGCGGCGCTTGGGGGAACCCATAAAGCCGGTCTCGCCTACACAGTAGGGAGGGAAGTTGTAGTGCAGCATAAAGCGGTCGGTGCGCTCACCCACCAGCTCGTCGATGATCTGGCCATCGCGCTCGGTGCCCAGGGTAGCGGCTACCAGGGCCTGGGTCTCGCCACGGGTAAACAGGGCGGAACCGTGGGTACGCGGCAGTACGCCCGGCAGTACGGACAGGGCGCGAACCATCTTGGTGTCACGGCCATCGATACGCGGCTCACCGGCGATGATGCGGCTACGAACCACCTTCTTCTCCAGGCTGCCCAGCATGCCGCCGATCTCTTGCTCATCCTGCTCCGGGGTCTCCGCCAGGATCGCTTGCTTGGTCGCAGCCTTCACGGCGTTGATCTTCTCGATGCGAGCCATCTTGTCGGTGGTGGTGTAGGCGTCGCCCATGCCTTCGGTGGCCAGCTCGGCAACCTTGGCTTCCAGCGCAACGTTCTTCTCCGGTGCAGTCCACTCCCAAGTGGGCTTGCCTGCTTCGGCTTTCAGCTCGTTAATGGCGTTGATCACCGCCTGCTGTGCCTGGTGACCGTACATCACCGCACCCAGCATCACCTCTTCGGACAGCACTTCCGCTTCGGATTCCACCATCAGAACCGCGCCTTCGGTACCGGCAACCACCAGGTCCAGCTTGGATTCTTTCAGCTCTTCCACGGACGGGTTGAGCAGGTACTCGCCGTCCTGGTAACCCACACGGGCACAACCGATGGGGCCGTTGAACGGAATACCGGACAGGGACAGCGCAGCGGAGGTACCGATCATGGCTACCACGTCAGGGGACACAGCCGGCTCAACGGAAACCACGGTGGCAACCACCTGGACTTCGTTCATAAAGCCTTTCGGGAACAGCGGGCGGATCGGACGGTCGATCAGACGCGCAGTCAGGGTCTCACCCTCGGCCGGACGGCCTTCACGCTTGAAGAAGCCACCGGGGATCTTACCGGCTGCGTAGGTCTTCTCCTGGTAGTTCACGGTCAGCGGGAAGAAGTCTTGACCCGGGTTAACGGATTTCTTACCAACGACGGTCACCAGAACGGTGGTGTCGCCCATGCTGGCCAGTACGGCGGCATCGGCTTGGCGAGCGATCACGCCGGTTTCCAGCGTGACGGTGTGCTTTCCGTAAGGGAAGCTCTTAATGACAGGATTCACTAGCTGTTTCCTTAACTGTGTTTTTCGTCTCAAATTTCGCCCGTTAGTATACTGCAAACCCAAGGGAAAGATAGCGATGCTGGGGGCTTGGGTCGGGAAAAGACTTGAAAAATCTGCCAACTCGGACTTGGCCCGCTACCCCGGCGAACCTCGCTAGATTAGGCGAGCAATATTTCAGCGTTTTTGCCCCCCTGACTCTGCCCTCACCCCCCTGCCCCGCCGCAAACCCCAAAGCCCCTTGAAACGAAAAACGGAGGCCCCTGGCCTCCGTGTCAAACCCGCTATTCCCCGGATGGGGTCTCCCACCTAGGCCTCGCTGTGCTCAGCGATTTGGCCCAGTGCTAGGGTGCGCACCATGGTGTTCACCGTCTCCAGCACATCGGCAACGCTGATGTCACTGACCGCACCATTGCCCTTGGCCACCAGCACCTGGGAGGCAGCGCTGGCCTGTGGGGTCCAGTAGGACTTCTTATCCCGCTTCATCGCCACCAGCGGCCGACCGAAGGCGGTGGCAAAGTGCATGATGGCGGTATCCACGGTCACCACAAAATCCGCTTGGCTGATCATCGCCGGCAGCTCAAAGAAGTGCTGATCGACGGTAAACACCGCCACCCGGGCCTGATGCGACTTGAGAAACTCCGCCACCGCCGCCTGCATCGGCTCAAAATGCTCGCCGGTGACGTTCAGCACGAAGCGACGGCTGGGTTCCGCCTCCGCCAGGCGCTGAACCAGCTCCAGCATCTGCTCTGGTTGCCAGTTCTTGCGCGGCGCGGTGGACAGGTGGTTAAGGAAGAACAGCGTACCGGGGGCTTCGCCAAACTTCTCCTGCAGCCACTGCTGGGCACCGATGGGGTAGCTCTCTGGCAGCTGCATGCTGGGCAGGTACTGGGCCCGGGATAGCTCCACCCCAGCCACTTCCGACACCAGGTGGTAGTAGCGATCGGTGATGTGGTGCTCCGCCGGCAGCATCTTATCGGTCAGGGTATAGAGCGCATCGGCGCTGCGCAGCTGCCAACGGGTCCACAGCCCCACCGACTTGTTATCTGCAGTGCCGCAAACGTAGAAGGCCTCCGGTGCGATCTGGCGAGCGATCTTGGCATAGCGCCAGGGCTTACTGTTGGGCAGGCTCAGTAGCAGATCATAGGGTTGCTCAGCGGCCCGCTGGATCTGGGCACGCTGGCTCTCCACAAAGTCACAGCAGCCGTAGGCCAGCTCAAAGGCGGGCTCCGCCTCAATCCACTGCTCAATGATACGGCTGCGGGACAGGCGCCAGGCATCCTGGTTATTGCGGCCATCGTCAAACCAGATGTCCAGAATCAGCTCGGGGTTGTTCTGCTTCAGCGCCGCCAGGAAGGTCTTGCAGTAGAGAAAATCCCCCAGGGCAAAGGGCGCCATCACCAGCATGCGCTTGGCCTGGCTCATCCGCTGTGCGGGGATCAAAGGGGGTGTCATGGAGGAACCACCATCAACAAATAAAGAGAGGGGGCAATTATAACCTCCCCATCCCGGTTGCCAATCGATGCCCTGCAAAAGCCGGATTTATGGCAGGAAATGGCCATCCGTCGTCATTGCCAACAAAAAAGCCCTCCACAAGGGAGGGCTCTTATCCGGATCAGCGAAGCGTTGACTCCTGCTAGGGATTAGTCGAACTGGGGCTTACTCGAAGTAGGGCTTGTCCGCCAGTGGGTAGAGGTAGGGCTGAACCTGGGTGTTCAGGTGGGACTCCACCTCACTTCCTTCCATGGTAGAGCCATCCCCCGCTCCCCACCAGTTGCCCGCCAATTGGGCCGGCTCGTAGGCGCGGTGAGAGATGTGGATCGCATCACTCTGAGGTTCCTTCCGTAAGTTACTGCCACTGATATGAAGGTCACCCTTCACACGGAGCAGCCCCACTGTCACATCGGAACCGGTGATCATCACCGACTCGTAGTCTTGCGCAGCGTTGAATGGAGAGCTCAGCTTGGAATCGATCACCTTGAGGTGGCCCGTGCTGGTGAACCAGAGACCGCACGACTCCAGCTCCGACCGCTCCACGGTGATATCACCAATACCGCCACCCGTTGCGGCACAGCCGGTGACGTCTCTCATCGTTACTGCCATCGGCTGCTCTGCCTGCGAGTAGATCATCGGCCAGCCGCTGGTCGCCCGCTCCAGGTCCTGCAGGATGATGGGGCGACGGGCATCAATACCACCGTAACCAACACCACGGCTCGTCCCCATGGGGGCAAAGGTAATGTTCTCGTCGATGGTGAGCGGTTGCAGGCTCTCGTCGGTGTGATTATCACAAGCCAGGCTCACGGTGCCCTCGTTGAGCTTGGCCGGAGAGTCGCTCTGGGCAATGGCGTAAGCCATGGACGGGTGAACCTCAAACTCGTACACCTCGTCGATGGTGCCATCGTTGTCCTGGTAGGGCTCAAGCGGAGCGTACTGGGCGCGCACCCGGTAGGTACCTGGGAGATCAGCGTAGAGCTCATTAAAGCCCTCGATGCGGGCCTCACTGCCGTAGGGGGTCTCCAGCAGGGTGAACTGCGCCTTAAAGCGGATGCCATTACGATGGGTAGACACACCAAGGTACTGCGCCGTCTCCGGGCAGGTGGCCACACTGTCGATGGCGGTATTCAGGTAGGCATTATCGAAGTGAAACAGCTGGTAGCTGGGTTGCTTAACAGAGTCACTGTCACTGGAGCAGGCCGACAGGCCCAGGGTCGCGAGTACCGCGATGGAAAGTGCGCGCAAAGTCATGAGGATTACCAAAGATGTACGAGATGGCGCGATTGTACGTGGCGGTAAACAACACAAGAACGAAAAGCGGCGAAATACCAGCCACTTTTACCCCTACGTTACCAGGGGACAACCCGGTGTCAAAGGGCTTAACCGGGATCGATCCCGGGGAAACAGGTCAGATAACAGGCAAAAGAAAAGGGAGCCTAACGGCTCCCTTTTCCCAAATTGGTTGCGACTTAGCGACGCAGGCCCAGCTTGGCGATCAGCTCTTGGTAACGAGCTACATCTTTACGCTTCAGGTAGTCCAGCAGCTTACGACGCTGGGCAACCATGCGCAGCAGACCGCGACGGCTGTGGTGGTCGTGGATGTGCTGCTTGAAGTGGCCTTGCAGGTGGTTGATCTGAGCGGTGTGCAGAGCGATCTGCACTTCCGGGCAACCGGTGTCGTTCTCACCGCGGCCGAACTCAGCAACGATCTTAGCCTTAGCTTCTACGCTTAGTGACATAGTCTTTTCTCCAAAATTAATGTATTTCACCCCCACGCCGATCACTAACTCAGCGTAAGAGGCGGGGCATTATAGCCGCTTGCCGGTGGCTGCTCAACCCTGCTGGATGTTGATCAGGCGCTTTGGCGCCACCAAGCCATCTTCGTCAATCTGACCCAGGCCGATAAACACCCGTTGCGGACCGACGGTGAGACGGACGGTGCCGGTCTCCGGTGCCCGCGGTACCTGTACCGCTTGGCCCTGCAGCAGGTAACCAGCAACCACGTCACCCATGTTCACCTCAGGCAGGGTCGCCACTGCGGTGTCCATCGGCAGCAGCAGCGGGTCCAGCAGCTCTTTGGGCTTGCGGCCCTGATCCAGCGCCTGCTCCAGCAGGTTCTCGATCTGCTCCAGCTGCACCATGCGCTCATAAGGGTAGCCGGCCACCTGGGTACGACGCAGCACGATCACGTGGGCGCCGCAACCCAGCACCTCTCCCAGGTCATCCACGATGGTGCGGATGTAGGTGCCCTTGGACACGTGCACGTCCAGCTCCACCTCGTCGCCGTCGAAGCGATTGAGGATCAGCTCGTAGACATTGATCGGGCGCGCCTCGCGGGGCACCTCGATCCCTTCCCGGGCGTACTTGTACAGGGGCTGGCCCTGGTACTTCAGCGCCGAGTACATGGAGGGCACCTGCATGCTCTCGCCGCGGAAGCCTTCCAGTGCCTCGTTGAGCTGGTCCAGGTTCACGTTGACCGGACGCTCAGACACCACCTCGCCGTCGGCGTCACTGGTGGTGGTACGCACCCCCAGCTTGGCCACCACGGTGTAGCGCTTGTCCGCGTCCAGCAGGAACTGGGAGAACTTGGTCGCCTCACCCAGGCAGATCGGCAGCATGCCGGTAGCCAGGGGATCCAAGGCACCGGTGTGGCCGGCCTTGGCGGCATTGTAGACCCGTTTGACCTTCTGCAGCGCGTCGTTGGAGCTGATCCCCGCCGGCTTATCCAGCAGCAGGATGCCGTCGATCAGACGGCCACGGTTGCGACGACGTCCCATCAGCCCTGACCCTCTTCGCTGCCCGGCTCATCGCCATCGGTACGACCGCTCTGCTCCGCCTTAGCGTCGTCCTCGGCACGCACCTGGGAGACCAGGCTGGCCATCCGCATCCCCTCAACCAGGGACTTGTCGTACTCGAAGCGGATCTCCGGCATCACCCGCAGCTTGACGCGGGAGGCCAGCAGGGTGCGGATCATCGGCGCCAGCTCCACCAGCACCGCCAGTTGTTTCTTCACCTCGTCGGCGTCGTCATTGAGGAAGGTCACGAACACCTTGGCGTAACCCATGTCCTTGGACACTTCCACTTCATTGACCGTGACCATGCCCAGACGGCTGTCACGAACCTCACGCATCAGCACCATCGCCAGCTCACGCTGCAGCTGCTGGCCGACACGGCGGCTTCGACTGAATTCTTTTGCCATATTCTTTTTCACCAAAAAGAGGGGCCGCAGCCCCTCTTGATACGCCAGCAACAACCCAAAGTTAGTTCATTGCTTGCTGCCGGCTATGTTCCACTGCGATTACAGGGTGCGTTTCACTTCCACGGTCTCGAACACTTCGATCTGGTCACCGACCTTCACGTCGTTGTAGTTCTTAACGCCGATACCACACTCCATGCCGTTACGAACTTCCTGCAGGTCGTCTTTAAAGCGACGCAGGGATTCCAGTTCGCCTTCGTAGATCACCACGTTTTCGCGCAGTACACGGATCGGGGCGTTACGCTTAACGATACCCTCGGTCACCATACAACCTGCAACCGCACCAATCTTCGGCGACTTGAACACTTCGCGAACCTGGGCCAGACCAATGATCTCCTGCTTGAACTCCGGAGCCAGCATGCCGCTCATGGCCTGCTTCACTTCGTCGATCAAATCATAGATCACGCTGTAGTAACGCAGATCCAGGTTTTCGTTGTCCACGGTGCGACGAGCAACCGCATCGGCACGAACGTTGAAGCCCACCAGGATGGCGTTAGAGGCCGCGGCCAGGGAGGCGTCGGTCTCGGTGATACCACCCACACCACGGCCAATGATGTTCACCTTCACTTCGTCGGTGGACAGCTTGGTCAGGGAGTCGGCAATCGCTTCCAGGGAGCCCTGTACGTCGGCCTTCAGTACCACGTTCAGCTCGGAGATGTCGCCAGCGGTCATGTTGGTGAACATGTTCTCCAGCTTGGCCTTCTGCTGGCGAGCGAGCTTGACCTCGCGGAACTTGCCCTGGCGGTGCAGCGCAACCTCACGGGCCTTCTTCTCGTCACGCACCACGGTGGCTTCGTCACCGGCGGCCGGAACACCGGACAGACCCAGGATCTCAACCGGGATGGACGGACCCGCTTCGTCGATAGGCTGACCGTTCTCGTCGCGCATGGCACGGACACGGCCGTACTCCAGGCCACACAGAACGATATCGCCCTGACGCAGGGTACCTTCCTGAACCAGGATGGAAGCGACCGGGCCGCGGCCCTTGTCCAGACGGGACTCGATCACCACGCCGTGGGCCATGCCCTCTTTGCGGGCGTTCAGTTCCAGAACCTCGGACTGCAGCAGGATGCCTTCCAGCAGGGCGTCAACGCCTTCACCGGACTTGGCAGACACGTGAGCAAACATGTGCTCGCCGCCCCAGTCTTCCGGGATCACGCCGTGCTGAGACAGCTCGTTCTTCACGCGGTCCGGATCGGCGGTTTCCTTATCCATCTTGTTCACCGCAATCACCAGCGGCACTTCGGCTGCCTTGGCGTGCTGGATCGCTTCGATGGTTTGCGGCATCACACCGTCATCGGCTGCCACAACCAGGACCACGATGTCGGTGGCCTTGGCACCACGGGCACGCATGCTGGTAAAGGCGGCGTGACCCGGGGTATCCAGGAAGGTGATCATGCCGTTTTCGGTTTCTACGTGGTAGGCACCGATGTGCTGGGTAATACCACCGGCCTCGCCAGAGGCAACCTTGGCACGACGGATGTAATCCAGCAGGGAGGTCTTACCGTGGTCAACGTGACCCATGATGGTCACAACCGGTGCGCGGCTGACGGTTTCTGCGGTGGTGTCACGATCGGACAGTACGGCATCTTCCATCTCGTTGTCGTTGCGCAGAACCACCTTGTGGCCCAGCTCTTCGGCAACCAGCTGCGCGGTTTCCTGGTCAATCACCTGGTTGATGGTCACCATGGAGCCCATCTTCATCATCGCCTTGATGATCTCGGTCGCCTTGATGGCCATCTTGTTGGCCAGCTCCGCTACGGTGATGGTCTCGCCGATCACCACATCACGGACAACCTTCTCAGCCGGCTTCTGGAAGCCATGCTGCATGGACGACGGTGCATTCACACCGCGCTTACCACGCTGGTTACGACCGCCGCGCTGGTTACGACCACCGCGGGCATTGCGATCATTCGCACCGGCAGGCTTCTTCTTACGACGAGGACCGGCACGCTCGGCCTTGGCATCCTGCTGATCTTCAGCAGCTCGGGCCGCAACAGAAGTGGTCACGTGGTAGTCAGCGTTCTTTTCCTGCTCTTTACGCTTGGCATCTTCCTCGGCCCAGCGTTGAGCGTTCTCTTCGGCCAGCTTCTTGGCCTCTTCGGCCTTTGCTTTGGCCTCTTCTTCCGCTTTCCGTGCCGCTTCTGCTTCTTGCGCTTTCAACAATGCTTCTGCCTCTTCTTTGGCTTTCTGTTCTTGCGCAACGGTTTCGGGATCGCTCTCGACGGCCTCACGCTTGGCTTTTTGCTCAGCCGCACGCTTGGCTTTTTCTTCCGCCGCACGCTTGGCCTTTTCTTCGGCTTCGCGGCGCGCTTGCTCATCCGCCTCACGCTTGGCTTGCGCCTCACGCTTGGCATTTTCTTCGGCCTCCAGGCGAGCACGCTCTTCGGCTTCCTTGCGGGCCTCTTCCTCTACCGCACTACGCTTGACGTAGGTGCGCTTCTTACGAACTTCAACCTGCACCGACTTGCTCTTACCACCGCCGCTGGACACGCTCAGGGTAGAGCGGGTCTTGCGCTGCAGGGTCAGACGAGTGGGCTCGGCCTTACCGCCGTGCTGCTCAGCCAGGTGGTTCAGCAGCTGCTGCTGCTCCGCCTGGGTGACGCTGTCGCCGGCGTTTTTGTTGATACCAGCTTCGGCAAATTGCGCTACCAGACGGTCAACGGGTTTGCCGACTTCCTCGGCTAGGGCTGAGATGGTTTTATCTGACATTATCCTTATATCCTCCGTTGGCCGTGTTAGGCGTCTTCGCCGAACCAGCAAATGTTACGTGCGGCCATGATCAGCTCGCCGGCTTTTTCATCGCTCAGCTCTTCGATGTCGGACAGATCATCGATGCCTTGATCGGCCAAATCTTCCAGGGTGATGACGCCGCGGCTGGCCAATACAAAGGCCAGGTGACGCTCCATCCCCTCCAACGCCAGCAGATCTTCTGCCGGCTCAGCGCCGTCCAGCGCCTCTTCAGAGGCCAGGGCCTTGGTGGTCAGGGCGCTCTTGGCACGCTCACGCAGTGCCTCAACGGTCTCTTCGTCCAGACCGTCAATCTCCAGCAGCTCAGCTACCGGTACGTAGGCCACCTCCTCCAGGGTGGTGAAGCCCTCTTCCACCAGCACGGTGGCAAACTCTTCGTCGATGTCCAGGCCTTCAACGAACACGTCGACCATCTTGGCGGATTCCGCCTGATGCTTCTCTTGCATCTCTTCGGTGGTCATCACGTTCAGTTCCCAGCCGGTCACCTGGGATGCCAGGCGCACGTTCTGGCCAGCACGGCCAATGGCTTGCGCCAGGCTGTCTTTCTCAACCGCCACGTCCATGGACTTGGTGTCTTCATCCATCACGATGGAGGAAACGTCCGCCGGGGCCATGGCGTTGATCACGTACTGGGCGAAGTTCTCATCCCACAGCACGATGTCGATGCGCTCACCACCCAGCTCGCCGGAAACGGCTTGCACACGGGCGCCACGCATACCGACACAGGCACCGACCGGGTCGATACGCTTATCGTTGGACTTCACCGCGATCTTGGCGCGGGAACCCGGATCACGGGCGGCGCCCACGATCTCGATCATCTCTTCGCCGATCTCCGGCACCTCGATGCGGAACAGCTCCACCAGCATCTCCGGGCGGGAGCGGGTCAGGAACAGCTGAGAACCGCGGGACTCCAGGCGGACGGAGTGCAGCAGGGCACGAACGCGGTCACCGGGGCGGAAGTTCTCACGGGGCAGCATCTCTTCGCGGAACAGGATGGCGTCGGCGTTGTTGCCCAGGTCAACGATGACAGAGTCACGGTTTACCTTCTTCACCACACCGGTGATCAGCTCACCCTCTTTATCCTTGAACTGCTCAACCACCTGGGCACGCTCGGCTTCGCGTACCTTCTGAACGATCACCTGCTTGGCGGTCTGGGTGGTGATGCGGTCGAATACGACGGATTCGATCTGCTCTTCAACGAAATCGCCTACCTCGATGGACTCATCTTCCTCCATCGCGCGGGCGGCAGACAGGTAAACCTGACGGGTCGGGAACTCCATCTCGGCGTCATCTTCGATCACTTCCCAGCGACGGAAGGTGTCGTATTCGCCAGTACGCTGGTCGATGCATACACGGGCATCGATCTCCAGCTCCTGCTTCTTCTTGGTCGCGGTTGCCAGAGCGAACTCCAGCGCTTCAAAGATCTTTTCGCGTGGTACCGCTTTTTCGTTCGATACCGCTTCGGCTACCGCCAGAATTTCTTTGCTCATTATCAGCCTCGTTTCACCCTGAAACTTAAAATTGCGGAACCAGATGGGCTTTCTGTACGTTCGACAGCACCACCATCTGCTCTTGATCGTTACTGCGCAGGGTCACGGTCTCGCCTTCGACAGCGACGATCTCCCCACGCCATTTGCGTTGTCCTTCCATTGGCATGTTCAGCACCACGGTCACCTCGCGACCCAGGTACTTTTCATAATGCGCAGCCGTAAACAGGGGGCGGTCCATCCCGGGGGAGGAAACCTCCAGGTTGTATTCGGTGTTGATGGGGTCTTCCACATCCAGAACCGCACCTACCTGGCGGCTAACGGCCGCACAGTCGTCCACGGTGATGCCATTTTCATGGTCAATGAAGAGGCGCAGGACGGAGTGATTGCCTGCACGAATGTATTGCAGACCCCAGAGCTCATAACCCAAAGCTTCTACGGGTTCATTCAGCATCTCGGTGAGGCGTTGTTCAATCGTCGCCATGGGTAAACCCCTACAAACAAAAAAAGGGCCGAACAGCCCATTCTTACGACTAACAGTACTGCTGCACAGGGAGAAACAGTACTAGGATAGTCAACCGCCAAGAGACAGATAACAAAAAGCCCCGGTTTTAAACGGGGCTTGACGTTAACTATACCCTGTTCGAAGCGTTCGCTTCGGCAACCTGAGTTGCCACCGCCTCCGCCACGGTTTTAGGTCTTACGACCGGTCTAGCCACGGAGCGATATCCAGCTGGGCATGCAGACAAGATATCGGAAATGCATGCAGGTGCCGAACCTAACGGCATCCTACTGTGATGACTGATGAAGCACGCTTCATCGGTTCATCAAAAGTTGGTTGCGGGGGCCGGATTTGAACCGACGACCTTCGGGTTATGAGCCCGACGAGCTACCAGGCTGCTCCACCCCGCGTCCGTCTGTGTCGTTTTACTTCGGACAAGAAGCACCAGAGTTAAATTGACGTCAAGCGTCATTTCCCGTTCCAGCGTGCCCTTTTTACTTCGGGTCAGAAGTGGCGATTACTGTACCGCATAAGGGACGTAATCGCAATGTAATGGTGCCGAGAGCGGGACTTGAACCCGCACGAGCATAGCTCACCACCCCCTCAAGATGGCGTGTCTACCAATTCCACCACCTCGGCACAAATTCTGTTAGCCGTAACCCTGGCTACTGGGTTTTTAGTTCGGTACGTCGCTGGAAGCAGGTACGTCACTGTTCTGCGGCTGCTCGATAACCGGAACGTCAATCTCGTTCCACTCATCGGTCGGGTTGGCAGTGTTGGCAGTCATGCGGCCCAGCATCAGGCTCAGCACGAAGAACACGGTTGCCAGAACAGCCGTTGAACGGGTCAGGAAGTTGCCTGAACCGGAGGAACCGAACAGAGTCGCCGATGCACCTGCACCGAAGGACGCACCCATGCCAGCTCCTTTACCCTGCTGGATCAGTACCAGGCCGATAATCGCCAGGGCCACCAACAGGTAAACAACCATCAAAACTTCAAACATCTTTCACTCATTCCGCTTGTGAGGCGATGCGACACAGCGTAGTAAACTCGCTGGCATTGAGGCTCGCACCACCAACCAAACCACCATCGACATCCGGCTGGTTAAACAGATCAGCCGCATTGCTCGATTTGACGCTACCACCGTACAGGATTCGGAGCTTCTCTCCCACACAGGGAGACAGTCCCGTCAACCGTTGACGAAGGAAGGCATGTACCTCCTGAGCCTGCTCAGGAGTCGCGCTCTTGCCGGTTCCGATCGCCCAAAGGGGTTCGTAGGCAAGCACCGCATTATCAAACGCCATAATCCCGACTTTGTCCACCACCGCGTCCAGCTCACCGGTTAACACCTCAAAGGTGCGGTTCGCTTCGCGGGCGGCGAGGGATTCACCCACACAGAGAATCGGTGTCAAACCCATCTTCTGTGCCATGGCGAATTTTTCTGCCACCATGTCGCTGGTCTCTCCGTACATACGACGGCGCTCGGAGTGACCGATGATAACATAGCTACAGCCGAATTCCTTCAGCATGGCGCCGGAGATCTCTCCGGTGTAGGCACCAAACTCCTGATGACTCAGGTTTTGTGCCCCCAGGCTGACCAACTTCTGAGTCAGCTCCTGGCCATAGCCGGATAACATCCGCTGCACACTGTCCAAGTAGACGCTGGGCGGACAAACCACCACTTCGGACAAACCGTCATGAAGCCTTGAAAGCTTCTCAAACAGTTCCTGCGCTAATTGTTGGCTACCGCCCATTTTCCAATTAGCTGCGACCAAGGGTCGTCGAGTCGCCATAACCGTCTCCTGTGAAAGCGGGCGAGATAATATCTAACCCCCTGACAACTTACAAGGGCCAATTGCCCGACCAAACCACGAACGCCGATTCTTTGCCCAATCTGTTGAAAATTTGCGTTTTAACCACGGGAATGGGCCCGCTGCTGCGACAGGTGCGCAAGGATCCCCCGTACACCGGTAAGCAAACCGTCCCCCTCGGCCGCACCATTCAGCTCCAGCCAGCCCCATTGAGAGTGGTAGAGCAACGACGCGCTGCCCAAGGCATCCAGCACCAGGCCATAGTCGGCCTGCTTAGCTTGCAGCGTGGTCTGGACCCGCTCCGGATGACCCAGGCCCACCCCGTCGTTGATGTTGCGACCATCGGGACGACAGCCCAGCCGGGTAACGCGACCCGCCAACTCCTCCAGCAGCAGCGGCGCTGCCTCGGCGCAGGCACCGTTAGCACCATCCACCACAATATGAAGCTGGCTCAGATGTGCTGAGTGACCCAGTTGCTGCTTGCAGTGCTCCACATAGCGACCCACTGCATCATCCAGACGCACAGCCTTACCCAACGGCTCCGCCAATGGGCTTGAAGCCGGCACCTCTGCGGGGAAGGAATGTGTTTGACCGCTGGCATCCAGCAGTCTCAGCTGGGTGATCGCCAGGGAGGTATTGGGAGCGCCGATCATGATGCCGATGTCCGCCTGAAAGGAGCTGACCACAAAGCGCAGTGCCGGCAGGGGCACCACGCCCAGCAGGATCACATTCTGGCCGGCGGCCAGCAGACCGGAGCGAAGACTGGCGGTGATCAGATCACTGCTCAGTCGTGCGTCTTGAGCGATCACCACCCTACCCTGGCTGGGCAGATGCTGGCCCAGGCTACAGCCCAGGCGAAACAGATGTTCCGGTGCCAGACGCGTCAGCGTCAGTGGGCTGATGGTGTCACTCATAACGTCCCCTAATCCATCTGGTACTGGTGCATCCTTTGCCAAACCTTCAAGGCATCGGCCGTTGCTGCAACATCATGCACCCGCAAAATCTCTGCCCCTTGTTGCGCGGCCAACAGTGCGCCAACGGCGCTGCCTACAACGCGTTGTTCCGCGGGGCGTTCTATTACATTACCTATCATGCTTTTGCGCGACAGCCCGATCAATAGCGGCCGCTCATGCAAGCGCAGCCCATCCAGCCGTCCCAATAAACGGTAGTTGTGTTCCAGGGTCTTGCCAAACCCGAAGCCGGGATCCAGCACGATTCTGCTGGCATCGATCCCGGCCAGTTGGCAGGCCTTGACGCGCTCGGTAAAGAAGGCGTTGATCTCGCCAAACAGGTCCTGGTAGCTGGGGTTGTCCTGCATGGTGCGGGGCTGGCCCTGCATGTGCATCAGGCAGATGGCCGCTTCGGTCTCGGCGGCGGCCTCCAGCGCCCCCGGCGCCTGCAGGGCACGGACGTCGTTGATCATCCCCGCGCCAGCCGCCACCGCCTCACGCATCACCTGCGCCTTGGAGGTGTCGATGGAGATCACCACCTCCAGCTCGGCGGCGATACGCTCGATCACCGGCACCGTCCGTGCCAGCTCCTCATCCAGCGACACCTCGGCGGCCCCTGGACGGGTGGACTCCCCGCCCACGTCAATCAGGGTCGCGCCATCGGCCACCATCTGGCGAGCCGCCGCCAGCGCCACCTCCAGCTCATTGTGCTTGCCGCCATCGGAAAACGAGTCCGGGGTGACGTTTAAGATCCCCATGATCTGGGGCTGTGCCAGCGAGAGGCTGTGCCGGCCACATTGCAGTTCCATAATACTCCCTGGGGATGTCGCTCCCCTTGATAGAAAAAACCCTGCACCAAGGCAGGGTTTTGTTCATGTCAGTCAGCGCTTACTTGGCCGGGGCTTCTTCGCCACCGTCGACACTGCTTTCCGGCTTAGGTTCGTCCGCCTTCGCTTCGGTCTCGGCCGGCGCATTGCCATCGCTGCCACCGGAAGCGGGACGGTCGTTGTTGTCCCAGTCCGCCGGCGGACGCACCTCTTTGCGTTCCATCAGATCGTCGATCTGACGGGCGTCGATGGTTTCGTACTTCATCAGCGCATCGGTCATGGAGTGGAGGATGTCCATGTTGTCCACCAGCAACTGACGAGCGCGCTCGTAGTTACGGTCGATGAACTCCTTCACCTCTTCGTCGATCATCTGCGCGGTGTCGTCAGACATGTGGCTGGCCTTGGCCATGGAGCGGCCCAGGAACACCTCACCGTCGTCTTCGGCGTAGTTCATCGGCCCCAGCTTCTCGGACAGACCCCACTGGGTCACCATCTTGCGGGCGATGTCGGTGGCACGCTCGATGTCGTTGGAGGCACCGGTGGTGACCTTGGCATCGCCGTAGATCAGCTGCTCCGCGATCCGACCGCCGTACAGGCTGGAGATCATCGACTCCAGGTGCTGCTTGGAGTGGCTCCAGCGGTCCTGCTCAGGCAGGTACATGGTGACACCCAGGGCACGGCCACGTGGGATGATGGAGACCTTGTAAACCGGATCGTGTTCCGGCACCAGGCGACCGACAATGGCGTGGCCCGCCTCGTGGTACGCGGTCATCCGCTTCTCATCCTCGGACATCACCATGGAGCGGCGCTCGGCGCCCATCATGATCTTGTCCTTGGCCTTCTCAAACTCTTCCATCGCCACTAGGCGCTTGGAAGCACGGGCGGCAAACAGCGCAGCCTCGTTCACCAGGTTAGCCAGCTCGGCACCGGAGAAGCCCGGGGTACCACGGGCGATCAGCGCCGCATCCACACCTTCCGCCAGCGGCACCTTGCGCATATGCACCTTGAGGATCTGCTCACGGCCACGTACGTCCGGCAGACCAACGGTGACCTGACGGTCAAATCGGCCAGGACGCAGCAGTGCCGGGTCCAGAACATCAGGACGGTTGGTCGCGGCGATCACGATGATCCCCTCGTTGCCTTCAAAGCCATCCATCTCAACCAGCATCTGGTTAAGGGTTTGCTCACGCTCGTCGTGACCACCGCCCAGACCGGCGCCACGCTGGCGACCGACCGCGTCGATCTCGTCGATAAAGATGATGCAAGGAGCAGATTTCTTGGCTTGTTCGAACATGTCACGGACACGGGAAGCACCCACACCCACGAACATCTCTACAAAGTCGGAACCTGAGATGGTGAAGAACGGCACCTTGGCTTCACCGGCAATGGCTTTGGCCAGCAAGGTCTTACCGGTACCCGGCGGGCCCACCATCAATACGCCGGTGGGGATCTTGCCACCGAGCTTCTGGAACTTGGTGGGATCACGCAGGTAATCCACCAGCTCCGCCACCTCTTCCTTGGCCTCATCACAACCGGCCACATCCTGGAAGGTGGTTTTGATCTGGTCTTCGCCCATCAGGCGCGCCTTACTCTTACCGAAGGACATGGCGCCTTTGCCACCGCCCCCCTGCATCTGGCGCATAAAGAAGATCCAGACACCGATCAGCAGCAACATCGGGAACCAGGAGATGAAAATCTGGGCCAATACGCTGGGCTGCTCCGGCGGCAGTCGGTTCACCTCGACGTTGTTGTCCAACAGGTCGTTGAGCAGGTCTTTATCGTAAACCGGCATGTAGGTGACGAACTTCTCGCCGCTGTTGGTGGTGCCTGAGATGGTCACACCGTCTTGCTGAAACTCCACAGAGCGCACTTGGCGGCTCTGGTACGCATCAACAAAGGTGTTGTAATTCATGGCATTGTTGCTGCGTGATGTGGGCGAGTATCCTTGGAATACTGTCATCAGCACCACGGCAATCACCAGCCATAGAATCAAATTTTTCGCCATATCGCTCAAGGTCTGGAACCTCTCATAGTCCTTGCTGTATTAGGGCTAGCTTACCCTTTGTAACCGCTAGCCACAATGTACACTTCCCGTGACCGAGCCCGGGAACTGTCCGGTTTTCGGATTTTCACACTGGTAAAGCTGTTACGCACTTCCTGCAGGTACTGATCAAAGCCTTCGCCTTGGAAAACCTTGACCACAAAGGCCCCTTTCGGCGCCAGTACCTGGTGACACATGTCGAACGCCAGCTCAACGAGGTACATCGCCCGGGGTTGATCAACCGCCCCGGCACCGGACATGTTGGGTGCCATGTCCGACATCACTACGTCCACCTTGTTGTCTCCGACCCGAGCCAGCAGGGCGTTAAGGACATTCTCCTCCCGAAAGTCACCCTGAAGGAAGTCGACACCGGCGATTGGGTCCATCGACAAAATGTCACAGGCGATCACCTGCCCCTCCAGACCCACCTGCTCCACGGCATATTGGGACCACCCCCCCGGGGCTGCCCCCAAGTCCACCACGGTCATGCCCGGTTTGAGCAGCTTGTCCTTTTGCTGGATCTCCTCGATCTTAAAGGTAGCCCGAGATCGCAATCCCTGTTTTTGGGCTTTCTTGACGTAGTGATCGTCAAAATGTTCCGTCAGCCAGCGTTTGGAACTGGCGGAGTGTTTCTTCTTGGTCATGCCGTTACGGCCACCTGTTCTGTGATCCCGACAAAGTGAGCGCGAGATCTAAGGGTTAGTATTACGCTTTCTATGGCGTTAGAATACGCGGTTTTCAAGTCCACCAAGCCAAAAGAGTGCCTGATGAGTCAACTTACGACCAAACAAAAGCAGTACCTGAAGGGTCTGGCCCATGGCCTGAAGCCCGTGGTCATCCTCGGGGCCAATGGCCTGACCGAGGGGGTACTGGCCGAGATCGAACTGGCGCTGGAGCACCACGAGCTGATCAAGGTAAAAGCCGCCAGTGAAGACCGCGAGATGAAGCGCGCCATCATGGACGCCATCGCACGCGAGACCGGCGCTGCCGAAGTGCAGACCATTGGCCACATCCAGGTGCTGTACCGCCCCTCGGAGAAGCGTAAGATCGAGCTGCCCAAGGGGCGCTGATCTTCAGCCATCAAAAAAGCCGCCTTCGGGCGGCTTTTTTGTGTCTGCGCACCGGCTAGCGGATCAGAGGTACTCGACCTTGAGTACTTCGTACTCGATGTCGCCGGAGGGGGCTTTCACCACCACCACGTCGTCCAGCTCTTTGCCCACCATGGCGCGGGCGATGGGGGAGTTGACGGAGATCAGGTTGTTCTTCAGATCCGCCTCGTCGTCACCCACGATGCGGTAGGTCACCTCGGCATCGGTGTCGATGTTCACCATGGTCACGGTGGCACCGAAGATCACCTTGCCGTTGTTGGCCATCTTGGTGACGTCGATCACCTGGGCCACGGACAGCTTGCTCTCAATGTCACGAACCCGGGCTTCCGCCAGGCCCTGCTCTTCACGGGCAGCGTGGTATTCAGCGTTCTCTTTCAGATCACCCAGCTCACGGGCAGAGGCGATCGCTTCGGAGATCGCAGGGCGCTTGGTGTGCTTGAGGTAGTCCAGTTCTTCGCGCAGCATCTCAGCGCCGCGCACCGTCATTGGGACAGTAGCCATAGTGTTTCTCTTTTCTCCGACAAAGACTCGCCCCGCCCTGCTGTCGCTGGGCGTCGCTGGCGAGTTGGGGAAATGGGTGTTGTCTGTATAGCAGCAGATTGTAATAGCAAAACGCCGGCGGGTCATCCCGTCCGGCGTTTACTTCGGCGTGGTTCAGCTCGGCGTCAGCACCGAGCCTCCCCCTGATGACTTAGGCCTTACTGCGTTTATGCAGCTCTTGGACCGAAGCCACCTTCTCGCGATCGTCCGCTTTGTTGGCCATACAGGTGGCAAACGCAGCGTTCATGGTGGTGGTGTAATTCACCTTGTACTGCAGCGCACCGCGACGCAACTGACGGGAATCCTCAATCGCCTGACGACCCTCAGTGGTGTTGACGATGTAGGTGTACTCACCGTTCTTGATGCGGTCGAGGATGTGCGGACGGCCTTCGTGCACCTTGTTCACCAGGCGCGGGTTGATGCCCGCTTCACCCAGTGCCACGGCGGTACCGTGGGTGGCGTCCAGCTCGTAGCCCAGTTCCACCAGCTTCTGTGCCAGATCAGCCACGCGGCGCTTGTCGCCCTGACGAACAGACAGCAGCGCACGGCCGTTCTTCGGCACGTCCTTGATGGCCCCCAGCTGCGCCTTGGCGTAGGCCTCGGCGAAGGTGTCACCCACACCCATAACCTCACCGGTGGAGCGCATCTCCGGCCCGAGCAGCGGATCCACACCGTGGAACTTGTTGAACGGCAGCACCACCTCCTTGACGGAGTAGTACGGCGGGATCACCTCCTGGGTGAAGCCCTGCTCCTTCAGGCTCTTACCAGCCATCACCCGGGCCGCGATCTTGGCGATCGGGGCGCCGATGGCCTTGGAGACGAAGGGTACGGTACGGGCGGCACGGGGGTTCACCTCAATCAGGTAAACCACGTTGTCCTTAACCGCGAACTGGATGTTCATCAGACCCACCACACCCAGCTCCAGGGCCAGCTTGCGGCACTGGTCGCGCATCTCGTCCTGGATGGCCGGGCTCAGGGTGTAAGGCGGCAGGGAACAGCCAGAGTCACCGGAGTGAACACCCGCTTGCTCGATGTGCTCCATGATGCCGCCGATCACCACGTCGGTGCCGTCACAGATGGCGTCCACGTCCACCTCGGTGGCGTCGTCCAGGAAGCGATCCAGCAGTACCGGGGATTCGTTGGACACGCTGACCGCTTCGTTGAAGTAGCGACGCAGGTCGGCCTCGTCATAGACGATCTCCATGGCACGGCCACCAAGAACGTAGGAGGGGCGAACCACCAGCGGGTAGCCAATGCGCTCCGCTTCACGCACCGCTTGCTCCACGGTGGTAACGGTGCTGTTTTCCGGCTGCTTCAGGCCCAGGCGCTCAACGGCTTGTTGGAAACGCTCACGGTCTTCGGCGCGGTCGATGGCGTCCGGTGAGGTACCGATGATCGGCACACCTGCGGCTTCCAGGGCACGGGCCAGTTTCAGCGGGGTTTGACCGCCGTACTGAACGATCACGCCCTTGGGCTGCTCAACCCGGACGATCTCCAGTACGTCTTCCAGGGTGATGGATTCGAAGTAGAGACGGTCGGAGGTGTCGTAGTCGGTGGACACTGTCTCCGGGTTACAGTTGACCATGATGGTCTCGTAACCGTCTTCGCGCATCGCCAGAGCAGCGTGTACACAGCAGTAATCGAACTCGATGCCCTGACCGATGCGGTTCGGGCCACCGCCGATCACCATGATCTTGTCCTTATCGGACGGATTGGCCTCACACTCATCCTCGTAGGTGGAGTACATGTAGGCGGTGTCGGTGGCGAACTCGGCGGCACAGGTGTCCACCCGCTTGTAGACCGGGAACAGCTCGTGCTTGTGGCGCAGTTTGCGCACCTCGCCCTCGGACACACCCAGCAAGGTGGCCAGACGGGCATCGGAGAAGCCCTTGCGCTTGAGGGTGCGCAGGAAATCGTAGTCCAGACCTGCAAAGCCGCTGGCCTGTACCTGCTCTTCCAGCTTCACCAGCTCTTCAATCTGCACCAGGAACCAGGGGTCGATGTTGGTGATCTTGAAGATGGCGTCCATGGACAGACCAGCGCGGAAGGCGTCAGCGATGTACCAGGGGCGGTCACATCCCACGTCCTGCAGCTCGTAGCGGATCTTGGCCAGGGCGTCGTTGTCATTGATGTCGACGATGGGGTCGAAACCGGTCTTGCCGGTCTCCAGGCCGCGCAGTGCTTTCTGCATCGACTCCTGGAAGGTACGACCGATCGCCATCACCTCACCGACGGACTTCATCTGGGTGGTCAGACGGTCGTTAGCACCGGCAAACTTCTCGAAGTTGAAGCGCGGGATCTTGGTGACAACGTAGTCGATGGAGGGCTCGAACGAGGCCGGGGTGGCACCGCCGGTGATGTCGTTCTGCAGCTCATCCAGGGTAAAGCCGACCGCCAGCTTGGCCGCGATCTTGGCGATGGGGAAACCGGTGGCCTTGGAGGCCAGGGCGGAGGAGCGAGACACCCGCGGGTTCATCTCGATGATTACCATGCGGCCGTCTTTCGGGTTGATACCGAACTGCACGTTGGAGCCGCCGGTTTCTACCCCAATCTCACGCAGTACCGCCATGGAGGCGTTACGCATGAGCTGGTATTCCTTGTCGGTCAGGGTCTGGGCCGGGGCTACGGTGATGGAGTCACCGGTGTGCACGCCCATGGGGTCGAAGTTCTCGATGGCACAGACGATGATGCAGTTGTCCGCTTTGTCGCGCACCACTTCCATCTCGTACTCTTTCCAACCGATCAGAGATTCGTCGATCAGCAGCTCGTTGGTCGGCGACAGGTCCAGACCACGGGTACAGATCTCCTCGAACTCCTCCTTGTTGTAGGCGATACCGCCGCCGGTGCCGCCCATGGTGAAGGAGGGGCGGATGATGCAGGGGAAACCCACCTGCTCCAGCACCGCGTAGGCTTCTTCCATGGAGTGGGCCACGTCGGCACGGGGGCACTCCAGGCCGATCTTCTTCATCGCCTTGTCAAAGCGGGAGCGATCTTCCGCCTTGTCGATGGCGTCGGCGGTGGCGCCGATCATCTCTACGCCAAACTCGGCCAGAACGCCCTTGGCTTCCAGCTCCAGCGCGCAGTTCAGTGCGGTCTGGCCACCCATGGTGGGCAGAACCGCGTCCGGGCGCTCTTTGGCGATGATGTTGCGTACCACTTCCCAGTGGATCGGCTCGATGTAGGTGGCATCGGCCATCTCCGGATCGGTCATGATGGTGGCCGGGTTGGAGTTCACCAGGATGACGCGGTAGCCCTCTTCCCGCAGGGCCTTACAGGCCTGGGCGCCGGAGTAGTCAAACTCACAGGCCTGGCCGATCACGATCGGGCCAGCGCCCAGGATCAGAATACTTTTAATGTCAGTACGTTTTGGCATCGTCGTCTTCTCTGTGCGCTTACTTGGCGGCCTTGAATTGGTCCATCAGTTCGATGAAGTGATCGAACAGCGGGGCGGCATCGTGCGGACCCGGGCTCGCTTCCGGGTGACCCTGGAAGGAGAAGGCCGGCTTATCGGTGCGGTGGATCCCCTGCAGGGTGCCATCGAACAGGCTCTTGTGAGTGGCGCGCAGGTTGCTCGGCAGGCCCGCTTCGTCCACGGCAAAGCCGTGGTTCTGGGCGGTGATCATCACCACGTCGCGGTCCAGGTCTTTCACCGGGTGGTTACCACCATGGTGACCGAACTTCATCTTCACGGTCTGGGCGCCGGAGGCCAGGGCCAGCAGCTGGTGACCCAGGCAGATACCGAACACCGGGATCTCGGTCTTGAGGATCTCGGTGATCGCCTCGATGGCGTAGTCACACGGCTGCGGGTCGCCCGGGCCGTTGGACAGGAACACCCCATCGGGATTCATCGCCAGCACCTCGGCCGCCGGGGTTTGCGCCGGCACCACGGTGACGTCGCAGCCACGATCCACCAGCATGCGCAGGATGTTCTGCTTCACGCCGTAGTCGTAGGCCACCACTTTGTAATTCAGTGCCTCGGACGGGGTATCGGACGGCAGGCCGCCCACCAGCTTCCAGCTGCCCTGACGCCAGCTGTAGGGGCTGCTGACGGTAACCTCTTTGGCCAGGTCCATCCCTTTCAGGCCCGGGAACGCCTTGGCGGCTTCCAGGGCTTTCTCTACATTGTCCTCGCCGGCGATGATGGCACCGTTCTGGGCGCCCTTCTCACGCAGGATGCGGGTCAGTTTACGGGTATCGATGTCAGCGATGCCGACGATGCCGTGGCGCTTGAGGTAATCAGAGAGGGATTCTTCGTTGCGGAAGTTGGAGGCCAGAGCGGGGAGATCGCGGATGACGAGGCCTTGAGCATGGATTGCGCCGGATTCGACGTCTTCGGCATTGGCACCGGTATTGCCAATATGAGGGTAGGTAAGAGTGACGATCTGTTTTGAATAGGAGGGATCAGTCAGGATCTCTTGATAGCCGGTCATGGAAGTGTTAAAAACGACTTCTCCGGATGACAAACCGTCTGCACCTATGGATTTACCACGGAAAACGGTCCCATCCTGGAGCACTAACAGGGCAGTTTTATTCAACTTGACCTCCCACCAGAAATTCTTTTAAGTTGTTGTTTCTTTGCCATTTAATTGATCCCGAACACGACTAGAATTCGGATTTTTGGCAAATTCCGCGCATTATAGCAGCGAAACTCCATTACGACTACAGTTTTGAGAAAAAAGGTGGCCCTTTGAGCGACCTTCTCATCAGTGAAACCAAATTACCTTCCTTGCCGCAGCGCAGCCCCAGCATAGACCAGTCCCACCAGCTTGCCGGGCTGACATTCATGGCGCTGCGACGCTGGCACAAAAAACCCGCCTTCCGGCGGGTTCTTGTTGTCAGAGTCACAGCGGCTTAAAGCCCAGCACCTGCTGCATGTCGTACAAGCCAGCGGGCTTATCCTTCAACCAGTTGGCGGCACGCATGGCACCATTGGCGAAGGTCATGCGGTTAGAGGCCTTGTGGGTGATCTCCAGGCGCTCACCCAGATCGGCAAACAGCGCGGTGTGCTCACCGACGATGTCACCGGCCCGGATGGTGGAGAAGGCGATGGTCTCGCGATCCCGCTCACCGGTGATCCCCTCGCGGCCATAGATGGCGCACTGGTTCAGGTCCCGCTTCAGGGTTTCGGCGATCACCTCACCCATCTTCAGCGCGGTACCGGACGGCGCGTCCTTCTTGTAGCGGTGGTGACCCTCGATGATCTCGATGTCGGTGTAGCTGCCCATCACCTCGGCGGCCACTTCCAGCAGCTTGAACATCAGGTTGACGCCCACCGCCATGTTGGGAGCCAGCACCACCGGAACGGTCTTGGCGATATCGGCGATCTGCGCTTTCTGCTCGTCGCTGAACCCTGTGGTACCGATCACCATCGGCTTGTTGTTGGCCTGACAGTGGGCCAAAAACTCCAGGCTGGACTCCGGAGAGGTGAAGTCCACCAGCACATCGTAGTTGCCCTTCACCAGGTCCAGGTTGCCGGACAGCGGCACCCCGGCGTGCACCCGGGCCAGCAGTTCACCTGCGTCACAACCGATCAGGGTGGAGCCCGGTCGCTCGATGGCAGCGCCGAGATCGGTGTTGGGATTAACGAAGGCGGCCTCGATCAGGCTTCGGCCCATGCGGCCGCTGGCGCCGGTGACAGCAACGCGAATTTTTTCCAAGGTCTGTTCCCTTCAATGTGCTTGAACCGGGCAACTATATCGACATTCCGCCGCACCATAAAGAGGCAGCGTCAGTTTTCCGTCGTATTGCCCGTCTGTTGCGAGACAAAACTCCAATCTGTCCAGTTACTGGCCAGCAAAAAAAACTCTCTCCTAGTTAGGTGTTGAACGCACTTTGCTCGTTGAATCCAACCAAACTGTGTGACCCGCCAGCTCTTCGCCGACTTGACCGTTCTTGTGCCTCCATGCACTCACGGCATTGATGCATCCTGCATGGCAGGTCGCACGAACGAAGTGACCAAAGACCAGGTTGAAGGCCAGGACGGCCTGAGTGGCTTGCGGAGACAGGGGTGAAAACCGCAGGTTTGAACGCGTAGGCAGGGATGCCGAAGCCGGGCTTTGGTGCGAAGCAGGGACTGCGCAGCAGCAAAGTCGACTCAAGCCAGAGCCGTAGACTTTGGTTACGAAAGAGAGGGTAAGCGACGATTGGAGGCAATCGGGGGTTCCATGCGGGGCGCGTAGCCGGGGCGGAACGCCCCTTTGGTTGGCCGCTCATCAGCATCCCTGCTGTCGCGGCATTGGTGCATCCTGCACGGCACTTCGGCAACCCGGCAAAGCCATTTACAACGAGTGAAAAGTGAAATGACCAGGTTAGCTGGAACCACAGTGAATTCGGACAGAGCAAAAAAAGGGCGCCCTTCGAAAGGCGCCCAAATACATTGCAGGAAGAGATGAAAATCAGAAACCGACGGTCACCGACATGCGGAACTTACGACCCTCGGAGACGGTCACGTTGCTGTTGGTACCACCACCCAGGTAATCGGTATCAAACAGGTTCTCGATGTTGGCACGCAGGTCAATCTCGGTGTTGCCCCACTTCAGCGGGTAGGAGGCACCGGCATCGAAGCGCACGTATGCGTCTTTAACAATGGTGTTGGCCGCAACGGTTTCACCATCGAAGGTGGTGTTGCCATCGTTGGCAAAACGCTCACCTTCGTAGATGGCACCCAGGTTCAGGGCCAGCTGGTTGTCGAACTGGTAGCGAGACCAGATGGACGCGCTCCACTCCGGCGCATCCACTGGGGTGATTCCGGGCTCGTATTCCGGGTGCTCGATGTACTCCGCATCGAGGTACATCACCGAGCCCATCAGGAAGAAGTTTTCGCTGATCTGGCCTTGGGCTGCAGCCTCGATACCGCGGTGACGTTGCTTACCACCTTGAGTAGTAATGCTTTCATTGTCGCCACCGCCCGGCAGATCCTCGGTGAAGGTGAAGTTGGTCACCTCGGTGTTGAACAGCGCACCGGAGAGCAGCAGGCGGCCTTCGCTCAGCTCCCACTTCGCTCCCAGTTCCCAGGACTTGGCCAGTTCCGGATCCAGTTCCATGCCGTCGTTAACGTCATCCTCGTCATTCACCGACCCTTGCGGAGTGAAGCTCTCGGAGTAGCTCAGGTAGATGCTGGAGTCCTGGTTCGGGTGGAAGATGGCACCAACACGAGGCAGAAAGGCACTGTTGCCATCGTAATCGCCCTTGGTTTGCTGATCGTAGCGACCACCAATGAGCACCTGCCACTGGTCGTTCAGGGTGATCAAATCCTGCACATAGATGCCGTAGTAATCCCACTCGGTGGGGTCACCGGCTTCCACCCGGTTGTAGTCCAGGTCCGGTCGGGCCGGGATGCTGCTGGCATCGCCGTAGGTGATGGTGTAAGTGTCACCGGACTGACGGCGCTGCAGGTAGTAGTACTCCAGACGGTTGGCGCCGATCAGCATGTTGTGCTCGATGCCGCCGGTGCTGAACTCACCGGTAAAATCGACGTAGTAGCTGGTATACTGCCAGTCATCGAAACGGGAGAACGGGCTGACGGTGTAGGTCTGATCTGCCGAGTTGTAGCTGTTGTAACGCGGCGAGCTATCAAAGCGGTGACGGTTGAACTCGTTTTGGTTGTAGCCCACCTTCATCTGCCAATCCATGCCCAGGTAGACGGTCAGGTCCGCACCGTAGTTTTCCACCTCGTTGTCAAAGTTGGCCCAGGGCATATCCCAGGCGGTGCGGCGATCGCCCACCACGTTGCCGTCGAGATCCAGCCAGGCACCGGAGTCGTTACCGGACTCGTCGTTGGTCTTGTCATAGTAGACAGACACCATACCCCAATCGCCGATGTCGGCTTCCAGGTTGAGGTAGCCCAACCAGCGATCCCGCTCATGGTCAGAGCCGTCGCCGTACTGACGCCAGAAGGTCACATCCTGCTTCACACCCACGGCGCGGTAGCGGAAGTTGCCCTCTTCATCGATGCGGCCACCGGTGTCGATCTGGTAGCGGGTGCTGCCCTGGTCATCAAAGTCGAAGCCCACATCAACGAAACGATCGTGGGTCGGCTTCTTGCTGACCATGTTGACCAGGCCGCCCGGAGCGGTCTTGCCGTACAGCATGGAAGAGGGGCCCTTCAGCACCTCAATCTGCTCGGAGGTCTCGATCGGCGGCACGTAGTAGGCCCAGAACTGGTGACCGTCACGCATGTAGCCATCGTTGCTGATCTTGAAGCCGCGGGAGTTGAAGCTTTCCCGGTTCCAGAACTTGGTGCCGCCGGTGATGCTGGCATCATTGGTGAGCACCTCGCCCAGGGTGGTGGCAAGCTGCTCATCAATGATGATCTCCGGGATCACGGTCACCGACTGGGGGGTATTCAACAGCGGGATGTCTGCCCGCATGGCGCCACGAGCGCTGTCGTTCTTGTAGTCGTCGAAGCTGACACCCTTAACGGTGATGCGCTCTACCTCCTCCAGTGAGGAGGCGTCAGCCAGGGCGGGAGCGGCACAAAGTGCAGAGATGATCAGTGCCAGGGGGCGAAGCGTTGCAGACATCCTGTTGTCTCCTAAGACGGTAAGAAGCAAAAAGAAACGATTCTCAATTAAGTGGCTCGAACCTTAACTGAAAATGATTCTCACTTAGAATCAACAGAGTTCAAAAATGTTAGCCAGATCACTCATTGGTTAAAACAGCAACAAGCGTTTGCAATCTGAAGCGGTATAAAACCGCCGCGACAGCCCTTGTGTCAGGGCGGTTTGCGACTGAGCTGATCCGATCTGATCTACCGCAATCCCTTGTCCCGCAAGGGTTTAGATTTAAACCTGGCACCTTAATCGCTTTTTTCAAAAACTGTGGTTATCAGCAATCGATGGCTTAGCTGTAGGGGCTCAACCCCACCCTTCTCATTAACATCAATGCAACAGCCATGGCGGGTGACGTGATCCCCCTCACGGTTATCGAGATTCATTCTCACTTTTTAATGAGAGCGATTCCCATTTGCCTTCTCAGTTTGTACTCTCGGTTCCATCTTTTTGTTAGTCGATCAGTCCCATGCCCCTGACACGAAAGCCGGTACAGAGCCTGGCACGCACCATCCATATCTACAGCTCTATGAGCCTGTTACTGGTAATGCTGTTTTTCGCCATCACCGGCATCACCCTGAATCGACCTGACTGGTTCGGCGCCGAGGGGCCAGAGCGTCAACAGTGGGAGATCGAGGTACCGGCTTTCTTGCTGGGTCAGGAAGATGGCTCGCTGCGCCCCGATAACCAGGCCCTGGTGCACTACCTGCGCCAACAGCCTGGTATCCGTGGCCTGGCCTCCTCGGTGGACGTGTACACCGTGGTGGAGGATGGCGAGCTGCTGGAGGGGGAAGCCAGCCTGGACTTCAAGGGCCCCGGTTACAACGCCAGCGTCTACATCGACCTGCTCGACCGGGTAGCCGAACTGGAAACCCAGGACTACGGCACCATCGCCTGGCTCAATGACCTGCATAAGGGCCGCAACACGGGCGAGGCCTGGAAGTGGTTCATCGATTTCTCCGCGCTGATCATGGTGCTGTTCATTATCACCGGGGTGATCATCCTGCTGCCAAAGAAGCGCAGTGTCCGCTCTGCCATGACCTGGACCGGGGTGGGCAGCGTCGCCACCGCCCTGATCTATTTCGCCAGTTTTTAATGCTCCGCTTTTTGCTAAGGAAGCTTCCGCTATGAATCGCCTTTCTCTCGTCGCCGCTGCCTTTGGCCTGCTGGCCAGCAGCACTCTCAGCGCTACCACGCTGTCGGACGACGCCAACATGACCATCCAATTTGAATTGCCCCAGCTGGACGTGGCCCAGTACGCCCGCCCCTATGTGGCGATCTGGCTGGAGAACAGCGACCGCGAGTCTGTTCGTACCATCACCCTGTGGACCGGAAAGCAAACCGAGTGGCTCAAGGATATCCGTAGCTGGTGGCGCAAGGTCGGTCGCTACGACGCCGAGTTTGCCGACGCCCTCTCCGGCGCCACCCGCCCAGCCGGTCAATACCGGGTCGAGTGGGACGGCAAGGACGACAACGGTCAGTTGGTGCCCGCCGGTGAATACACCCTGATGACCGAAGTGGTGCGTGAGCACGGCGGGCGTGACCTGGTCCGCATGCCCATCACCCTGGGTGACGCCCCCTTTACCCAAAGCAGCGAAGCGCAGGATGAGATCGGTGTTATCTCCCTGAGCTACCAGCCTTAATTGAAGAACAACAAGGAATGATCATGCTCAAACGTACACTCTCTGCTGCGGCCCTGCTGGCCGCCTTCGCTGCCCCTCAGGCCCTGGCTCACCCGCTGTGGATCCTGCCGTCGCACTTTACCGTGTCCGCCGACGAAGGCGACTGGATCACCTTCGACGTGACCGCTTCCCACGGCACCTTTACCTTCGACAAGCCGGCCAGTGCCGACTCCGCCCGCATTGAGCGTCCGGATGGCGAGCAGGACCGTCCTGATCACGTGTTCAAGGGCAAGCGTCGCTCCGTGTTCGATTACCACTTCGTCGAAGACGGCACCTACCGCATCGGTGTGGCCTTCCCGGAGATGTACATGACCAACTTCCAGGCCGGCCGCCGCGACAGCGTTCGCCGCATCCCCGCCAGCAAGGCCGAGCGTGATGCCCTGCTGCCGGAAGGCGCTCGTGAGGTGGTGACCACCCAGATGCTGCGTGCTGCGCACACCTACGTCACCGTCAAGGCCCCGGACCGTACCGTACTGGAACCCAAAGGCCAGGGTTTTGAGATCATCCCGCTGACCCACCCGGCGGACTTCATCGAGCAGGAGGAGGTGAGCTTCCAGTTCCTGTTCAACGGTGAAGCCGTTCAGGGCGTCGAGGTGAATGTCACCCCGGAAGGTACCCTGTACCGTAACCGCCAGGATGCCATCTCCGCCGTCTCCGGTGACGACGGCAAGATCAGCTTCACCCCTGAGCATGCCGGCCGCTACCTGATGGACACCAGCTTCACCCAGGAGCTGAAGGATGACCCCCGCGCTGACCGTTACCGCGCGGTGGTGAACGTCACCTTCGAAGTACAGCTGGACTGATATGCCGTTAAGCGCCCAACTGACCTTGATTGCGTGAGTTGGGCGCCTGCGTCTTGGAGACCCCATGAAAAGATCCCTTTCCCTGTTTGCCGCGGCGATGGCCCTGGCCCTGCCGACTCAAGCCCACTACGGCACCCTGGCCTGCTGGTTTGAGCAGGACCGCAGCGAGGTGCATTGCCAGGCTGGCTGGACCGACGGCAGCAGCGCCACCAACTACGAAGTCCGGCTGTTCGATTACGACGATACCCTGATCGACCTGGCCCGCACCGACAACCGTTCCCGGGTGCTGTTTGAGGCCCCGGAGACCGACGAGTTCTACCTGGTGTTTGACCCAGGCCACGAAGCCCCGGCTGAAGTGGATGTGGTCGAGATGCGGGAGCGCTGATGATGCGCGCCACGACGGTACAAAGAGTAAAACCGGATAATGGCGTCCGGGAAGGGATGTGGGTTGGCTCAGCGATAGCTGGGCTGTTGCTGTTTGCGGTCACTGCCCTGCCCTTTCACCAGGCCCAATCCCACGACCATGGTCTGGCCCAACACCAGGTCTCCGACCGCGACATCGACAGTGATAATCACGCCCTGTTTGCCGAGCTGCGCATCGCCTTCGAGGAGATCCGGGACCTGTACCAGGACAACGGACAACAGTGGCCCGAGATCACCGAGCTGCAGGATGAGTTCCTGCCGCCCTTCGTTGAGGACATGAGCTGGCAGCGCCAGGGCGCACACCGGTGGCAACACCTGGGTGACGGCGAGTACCTGGGCCAGCCGGGTCAGGACAGCGCACCGGCGGTGCTGCTGTTGGCCGCCCAGCAGCCGGCCCAGATCTGGTTTCATCCGGCTCCCGTCGCCGGCGCCACCGACACCAACATTGATCAGCTTATCCACCAGGGCTGGAAACAGCTGGTCAACGCCCAAGCCACACCCGGCCATCATCATTGAGAGTTGATATGCGTTTCTCCAAACCCTCCCTGCTGGCGGCGGTGCTGCTGCTGCCCACCCTGTTCCCCGTTACCGCCTGGGCCAAGCTCAAGGTTGGCATCACCCTGCACCCCTATTACAGCTACGTTGCTGCCGTGGTGGGTGACAAGGCCGAGATCGTGCCACTGGTGGATGCCGGCTTTAACCCCCACAACTACCTGCCTCAGCCTGGTGATCTGCGCCGCCTGAGCCAGATGGACGCCATCGTAGTCAACGGCATCGGCCATGACGAGTTCGCCATGCAGGTGATCGCCTCCGCCAACCGTAGCGATCTGGCGGTGATCGAGGCCAACGTTGGCATCCCGCTGCTGCCGGCCATGGGCGCCTCCGTCGGCGACGGTGCCATCAACCCACACACCTTTGTGGGCATCGCCACCACCATCCAGAAGGTCTACACCATCGCCGCCGAACTGGGCAAACTGGACCCGGACAACGCCGCCGAATACCGCCGCAATGCCCGCGCCTACGCCCGCGAGCTGCGCCAAATGAAGCAGGCCGCGATGAACCAGCTCAATGGCCTGGACACCCAGGGCCTCAAGGTGGCCACCACCCACAACGCCTACGGCTACCTGCTGCAGGAGTTCGGTATTGGTGTGGATGCGGTGATCGAGCCGGCCCACGGGGTCGAGCCCTCTGCCAGCCAGTTGCAAGGTACCATCGAGCGGATCCAGGCCTCCGGGGTCAACGTGCTGTTCTACGAGCTGGACATGCCCAACCGCTTCGTCGACACCATCCAGGAGGCCACCGGCGTTCGACTCTACCAGTTCTCCCACATGACCCATGGCCCCTACGATGCCGACAAGGTGATCAAGGAGACCGGCGACAACCTGGATACCCTGGTTAAGGCGATCCACTACATTGCCGAGGCCGAGTGATGGGACCGAGTATCGAAGTTAAGGGCCTGTCGCTGCGCTACGGCAACGACCAGATCCTGCACCCCTTCAACCACCAGTTCGACGCCGGCGGCTGTCACGTCATCATGGGGCCCAACGGCGGCGGCAAAACCTCGCTGATCCGCTCGGTACTGGGCCTGACCCCGTTCGAGGGTGAAATCAGCATCCACTGGCCACAGGGCAGCAGCGGCAAGATCGGCTACGTGCCCCAGGCGGCTGGCTTCGAGGCCAGCCTGCCGCTGACCGTGATGGATTTTGTTCTGCTCAACTGCAGCCAGCGCCCCCTGTTTGGCGGCGTGAAGCGGACCGATCGCGCGTTTGCCCTCACCCAGTTGGAGCGGGTAGGCATGGCCGACAAGGCCAAGCGCCGCATGGGCCAACTCTCCGGTGGTGAGCAGCAACGGGTGCTGTTTGCCCAGGCCCTGCTGGACAACCCGGATCTTATCGTGCTGGATGAGCCCGCCACCGGCATGGACAAGGACGGCCTGCGCTACCTCGACCAGCTGATGATGGACCTACTTTCCGAAGGCAAAACCCTGTTGATGGTGCACCACGACATCCGTGCCGTCCGGCGCCTCGAGCAGGCCCGGGTTCACGTGATTAACCGCCGCCTGATCACCAGCGGCCACCCGGATACCGTGCTGGCACCGGAAAACATCGAAAACCTGTTTCACCCGGAGGAAGCCGCCTGATGGAAAGCTTACGTCAATGGGCCCTGGCCGGCGCCGAGGCCGGTTACCTGCCGGAGAGCTTCGGCTACGCCTTTATGGTCAATGCCCTGATCGCCGCGGTGATGGTGGGCCCACTATTGGGCGGCCTCGGTACCCTGGTGATCGCCAAGCGCCTGGCCTTTTTCTCTGAAGCGGTGGGCCACGCAGCACTGACCGGCATCGCCATCGGCATTCTGCTGGGTGAACCGGCGGAGAACCCGATCATCTCGCTGTTCACCTTCTGCATGCTGTTTGCGCTGATCCTGCACTTCGTGCGTAACCGCACCGCCGTGCCCTACGACACTCTGGTGGGGGTGTTCCTGGCCATCGCCCTGGCCGGTGGCTCAGCACTGCTGATGTTCGTGGCCCGCAAGATCAACATCCACATGCTGGAGAACGTGCTGTTCGGCTCCATCCTGACGGTCAACGACGCCGATATCCTGCTGCTGGCTCTGTGCTGTGCGGTCATCGTTGCCCTGCTGCTGCCCACCTTCAATCGCATGCTGCTGACCTGCATCAGCCCGGATCTCGCGCGGGTGCGCGGCTACAACAGCCAGTTCTACGACTACCTGTTCGTCATCATGGTGACCCTGGTGACCATCGCGGCGGTGAAGATCGTCGGTGCGGTGCTGGTGGGGGCGCTGTTGCTGATCCCCGGCGCCACCGCCCGCCTGTTGACCACCAACATGGGCAGCTTCGTGCGCCTGTCGGCGCTGCTGGCCACCATCGCCTGCGTCGGTGGCATCTACCTGCCGATGGCGATGGAGATACCGGTGCCCTCCGGTGCCGCCATCATCCTGATCAGCGCCTTGTTCTTTATCAGTGCCAACCTGTACAAGATTGGAGTGAAATCCTGATGAAACGTCTGTTTACCCTGTTGTGCATGCTATTGGCGCCGCTGACGGCCATGGCAGAGCAAGCGAAGCACCACAGCGTACTGACCGGCTTGCCGGTCAACTATATGCTGGCCTCCCAGCTGCTGGAAGGCACCGACGCCGAGGTAAAGTACCTGCCACCGAGCCGATATGGCATGCATCGAATGGCCAACTGGCTGGATGGTCAGGGGCAGCAAACAGTGCAAAGCGCCGCCTCCGAGGCCGATGCGGTCATTACCCTGGCCGCCGCCTGGCCCCAGGACCCGCTGTTCCGCTACGCTCGCGCCCACAACATCCGCCTGGTGGAGATCGACGCCAGCCAGACCATCGGCCCCCGCGCCCAGAGTGTGGCGGTACTGCCCGGCAACAACGGCCAGCCCTCCCCCTACGTCTGGCTCAATCCCGCCAACCTGGCGCAGATGAACACCATCGTGGCGATGGATCTGCAACGCCTTTGGCCTCAGCACCAGGCCACCATCCGCGCCAACCGTGCCAAGCTCAACCAGGCGATCCTGTCGATGCAACAGCGCCAGGCAATGCAGTTGATGGAAGCAGAGATCGACTCGGTGATCCTGCTGGATGAGCCGATGGAAGACTTTGCCGCTGGCCACCAGCTGTTCGTTCACCACCGTCAGTTCGGCTCCGAGCTGGAGTGGAGTGATGCCCAGTCCCAGGCCCTGGTTCAGGCTCTTGAGGACGATCCGGAAGCGGTGATCCTGATGACCCGTCGTGCCAGTGGCAAACTCAACGGCCTGCTGCCGGAGGGTACCCGTGTGCTGCAGATAGACGCCCTGGACCGCTGGGGTCGCGGCATCGACAACGCCGATCCCCTAGCCCGCTGGGCACTGCCGTTGTAACAGGGCTGCCGCCCTGCTGGGTGCCAAGGTTTCCCCTAGCACTATGTGCCATAGGTGTTTCCCTGGCGCCCAGTTTCTTTACCGCTTTTAGTTCCCACGTCAGGGGCTCCGCCCCCGACACCCCCTTGCCTCCAGTCGGTGCTTCTCCTCGCTCGCTACCAACGAGACTGCGGTACCGGCCAGAGTCGGCACCCCTGCCTCCGCTGGCCTTTCGGGCCATCCAGGCCCTCAACCTAGTCTCATTGGGCTCACTCGGGCACCTCTAAGTCGGCGCAAGATCCGTGTGCCACCATTACTTTATGAGCCTGAACCCCGACTAAAAGGGACCTTGTAGGTAATCTTTCCGCGAAAAGAAAACAAAAAAGCCGTCGCCTCCTTTTAAGAGCGCGACGGCTTTTTCTTGCTACAAGATACCCTTTACAGGATCTCCAGCAGCTCCACTTCGAACACCAGGGCGGCGTACGGCGGGATAGCACCACCAGCACCTTGCTCGCCGTAGGCCAGGTTGTGCGGGATGTACAGCTTGACCTTGGTGCCAACCGGCATGGTCTGCAGGGCTTCGGTCCAGCCAGCGATCACGCCGCCAACCGGGAAGTCAGCCGGCTGGCCACGCTCTACGGAGCTGTCGAACACACGGCCATCGGTGAAGGTACCGTGGTAGTGGCAGCGAACAGTAGATTCGCGGGTCGGCTTCTCGCCTTCACCCTGCTTCAGAACCTCGATCTGCAGGCCAGACTCGGTCACGGTCACTTCGTCACGCTTGGCGTTCTCAGCCAGGAAGGCTTCGCCTTCGGCAGCGGCGGCCTTGGCCTTGGCTTCCTGCTCGGCTTTCAGACGCTCGGAGATCACGGCGAAGGCCTGTTGCAGCTCTTCTTGCGGTACCTGGCTGTCAACGCCGCTCATGGCGTCGGCCAGACCGGCCTGTACAGAAGCGATGTCTACGCCTTCAAAGCTCTGGCTGGCCAGTTGCTCACCCATCTGGCGGCCAACACCGTAGCTCACCTTCTTCTCAACAGAATCAAAACTCATTAGAGGTTCCCTAAATTAGGACGGAGTAAAGGCGGCAAGTGTACCACCGAATCCCCCTAAGCTCCCGACAATTCCGCCCAACTAAGCCCAACTCAGCCCGGAGGCTGACATTGGGGCTGGTGACCCGCCTGCCTTGCCGCCTGGTACCACTGCTGGGCCTGGTTCTGTCGATATCTCAACTCGCTGATGCGGCTGTCGTGGGAGGGGTGGGTGGACAGCATCTCCGGTGGCGCGCCACCGCCTGAAGCCTTGGCCATGTTTTGCCACAGGCTCACCGAGGCGCTGGGGTTGAAGCCGGCACGGGCCATCAGCTCCAGGCCGATGATGTCCGACTCAAGCTCCTGTTCGCGACCGAACGGCAGGATGATCCCCACCTGGGCGCCCATGCCGAGGCCAGCCATGATCATATCGGAGTTATCAACCCCACCGGCGCCCAGCGCCACCGAGGCGATCTGCAATCCGGCGTTGGTCATCTGGCCGCGGGAAACCTGTTCGTTACCGTGGTTGGCCAGCACGTGGCCGATCTCATGGCCCATTACCGCCGCCAGCTGGTCCTGGGTCTTAGCCACCTTGAGCAGCCCGGTATAAACACCGATGTGACCGCCGGGCAGGGCAAAGGCGTTGACCTGGTCGGAGTCAAACACCACCACCTCCCAGGTCTCCACCTGCTCAGGGTCGATCGCCGCCAGGTGCTGAGCCTCGGTCAGGGCATCGGCAATACAGCTGACGTAACGATTGGTGGCAGCATCCTTGGAGATGGTCTCCTGCTGCTTGATCTGCTCAAACGACTGCGCCCCCATCTGGCGCATCTCATCCGGTGAGAACAGCAGCATCTGCCCCCGACCGGTGGGGGATTGCGTGCTGCACGCCGCCAGCATCAGCGACAACGCGCACAGGACTGTTCGCTTCATCCTTCCTCCTTGGGATTCAACTTAACTCCGTGACGGTTCCAGTGTGCCAGCGCCGGCCACAGAAACAAAGCGGGGACACCCTATGGTGTCCCCTCTGCTCACAGCTTCAGGTGCTGCTCTAAAAAGCCCAACAGCTCGGCGTACATCTCGGCCCGATTGTCCTCGTTGTAGAAGCCGTGGCCCTCTTTCTCCATCACCATCCACTCGTAGGGGTAATCGATCGCCTCCAGGCCATCGCGCAGGGCGTAGGCGTGCTCAATCGGCGCCCGCACATCCTCTTTGCCGTGGATGATCATCACCGCCGCCTTGAGCTTGTCCAGGTGGTGGATCGGGCTAAAGGCACGCAGCTGTTCCTTGTCAGAGCCCAGGTACTTGTCGAGGATCTTCATCCCCATGGTGCTCTCAGTGGTGTCGCCCTTCTTGAACATCAGCTCCATGTCGTAGATGCCGACAAAGCCCACGCTGCAGGCAAACAGCTCCGGTGCCAACACCGCCGATTGCAGTGCCGAATAGCCACCAAAGGAGGCGCCGTAGATGCAGATCCGCTCCGGATCGGCAATGCCCTGGGCTATCACGTACTCGGTGGCATCGATGATGTCGTACTGGATCTCCTGCCCCCACTTGCGATAGCCCGACTCCTCAAACGCCTTGCCATAACCGCCAGAGCCGCGGAAATTGACCTGCAGTACCGCCATGCCCCGGCTGGCCAGCAGCTGAGTCTCCGGGTTGTAGCCCCACTCATCCCGCGGACCGTGTGGGCCGCCATGGGGGTTGACCACCAGCGGCAGCTTCTCCGCCTTGGCCCCGTTCGGCAGGGTCAGGTAGCCGTGGATCTCCACCCCATCCCGGGTGGTCAGGCTGATCGGCTTGACCTGGGCGGACTGCGTCGGCTTCACCCAGGGACGTGCGGCGGTCAGGTGACGCACCGTGTTATTGCTGCCGTCATACAGATAGAAGGTACCCGGATCCTGGGCGCTGTAGCTGACCACGATCGCCTTGCTGCCATCCGCCGTGGTGCTGGTGATGCGCACCTGATGATCCGGAAAGGCCGCATCCAGGCCACGCATCAGCTGGGCTTCCCGGGCCTCGTTATCGATGTAGACCACCTCGGACACATCCGGCATCACCTCCAGGCCATACAGCTTGCGGCCATCGGCGCTGAGATAGAAGTCACTGGGATCCACCCGTTCATCCCGGTAAAGCAGCTCACGGCTGCCATCGCGCATGTCCATCAGGTAGAGGCCCAGCCGGCTCTCACCAGCCCGGTCCAGTGCATAGACCCGATGCTCGTCGGCAAAGGCCAGCGGGGAAAAATCGAAATCACTGTCCGCCGCCTTGGATTGAGCCACCAGCCGCCACTCCGCTTTGTCGTCTTCGCGGTAGTAGATCTCCAGTTGATCCTTGTCATTGAGGCCAAAGCTAAAGCGGGCCCGGCCCTGGTGATCGGTCAGGAAGCTGCCGTGGGGCACGGGCGCCCGGGCAACCTGCTTCTTACGACCGCTGTAGATGTTGACCTTGTAGAGGGTGGGTTTGGGGTTCTTCCCCTCCAGGAAGGGCGTGGAGGCGATCAGCACCGATTTGGGCTCGTCCGGCAGCAGGTCAACCACCTGGCCGGAGCCCATGGTGGCGTTACGCCGGCCAACGTGGCTGGACAGCCCGCTATTGCCGGCATTGACGCCAAAGATGTTCTTCTTGCGCTTGCCATTGACGTTCACCGCCAGCCACTCGCCGTTGCTGCGCGGCTGCTCGTACCAACTGGAGAAGGTTTCCAGCCGGAAGATCACCCGCTCGTCATTGGCCCAGTGGTACGCCCCAACCTGGTTGTTGCCATCCAACTTGGCCAGGTAGGTGGGCTTAAGGGTATCAGCCGCCAGGATCGCCAGCACGTTCTTGCCTTCGTGCGGGGTGATCACCGCCAGATGCTTGCCATCCGGCGAGATCTTTACCGAGTGAAATTGACTGTTTTTACTGAAATGCTCAATCTCAGCCGGCGCAGCCTGGATACCCCAGGCCAGAATCACCAGCAAGAGCGATAAAATTCGCTGCATAGGAACCTCCTTTTCCTTTGGTGGCACCATGCTAACACCAGAATTTATCTCACTAAAGACAGTAAGTTACTGTCGATATGACCCTCCAATACTCAGATCCCTGAAGCACCAGCCACAGCCAGCCACTCACACCAGGCCACAATGTTAAATTGGTGAATTAATCTACACTTTGCTGCGCTGTCTGGATAAACCACCGAGGCTGGCCAGTATTGGCAGCCAGTAAGGAGAACTGGGATGAAACGCATAGTGGGACTGAGCCTAGTGGCCCTGACACTGAGCCTGGGCCAAGGCTGGGCGGAAGAGGAGGCCGAGGCCGCTCGAGCCGCTGCCAAGGAAGCCAATGACAAGGCGGATGCGGCCAAAGAGGAGGCCAAGGCCGCTGAGGATGCCAAAGACGCGGCGGAATCGCTGGAGGAAGCAGAAGCCACGGTGAAGCAGTTTAAGAAAGAGGACGACTCGCTGGCGGCGGTGATGGATAAGGCCGCGGGCTATGCGGTGTTCCCCACCGTCGGCAAGGCTGGTATGGGGGTGGGCGGTGCCCACGGCTCCGGTATTGTCTACGCCGGTGGCAAACCCATCGGTACCACCTCACTGACCCAGTTGACCATCGGCTTCCAGCTCGGCGGCCAGGTGTTCAGTGAGCTGATCCTGTTCGAAGATGCCGAGGCACTGGAGAACTTCAAGGGCGGCAACTTCGAGATGAGCGCGCAGATCTCCGCGGTGGTTGCCGCGGCGGGTGCCGCGGCCTCCGCGCCCTATGAGAACGGCATCAAGGTGCTGACCATGACCGGTGGCGGCCTGATGTACGAGGCCTCCGTCGGTGGCCAGAAGTTCTCCTACAAGGACCTCTGATAGCCCCATAAAAAAACGCCCGGGCAGTGCCCGGGCGTTCTTTAGCTCAAGCCAGAGGCTGGGTGCCTCCAGCAGCTCGCCTTAGAGTTTCAGGTGCTCATCAAAGAAGCCCGCGATATCTTCAAATAGCACCTTACGGTTCTCGTCGTTGTAGAAGCCGTGCCCCTCTTTCTTCATCACCTTCCAGCGATAGGGATGGTTGGCCGCCTCCAGTGCCTTGCGCAGCGCCTCGGCCTGCTCAATGGGCGCCCTCTCATCCTGGCCACCGTGGATGATGAACACCGGTGCCTTGAGCTTGTCGATATTGTGCACCGGGCTGAATGCCTGAAGCTGCGCCTTGTCCTGGCCAATCACCCGGTTCAGATAGCGCATACCGGATTCATGCTCAGGAATGTCCCCCTCGGTGTACATCATTTCAAGATCATACACCCCGACAAAGCCCAGGCTGCAGGCGAACAGATCCGGTTCGAGGATCGCCGACTGCAGCGCCGAGTAGCCGCCAAAGCTGCCACCGTAGAGGCAGATCCGCTGTTTATCGGCGTAGCCCTGCTCGACCACGTGGCGGGTGGCGTCGATGATGTCGTACTGGATCTTATCGCCCCAGTGACGATAACCGGCCCGTTCAAAGTCACTGCCAAAGCCGCCGGAGCCACGGAAGTTAACCTGCAACACCGCGTAGCCGCGGCTGGCCAGGAACTGGGTGGTGGTATCGTACTGCCACCAATCCCGGGGTCCATGAGGCCCACCGTGGGGATTGACGATCAGCGGCAGGTTCTTGGCCTCTTTACCCTCAGGCAGGGTCAAATAGCCCCGAATGGTCAGGCCGTCCCGGGCCTCGAAGCTGATGGGCTTGACCGTGGCTGATTTCGCAGTCTCGACCCAAGGGCGGGCACGCGCCACCTGCTTGAGGCTGTTTTTCTCCGCATCAAATAGGTAGAACACCCCGGGTACGGTATCACTGAACGCGTTCACAATGGCGAAGCGGCCATCGAATGACTGGTGGCTGAGGCGTACCTGCATCCCCGGCAGGGCCTGGATCAGCCCCTTGAGCAGGGCGGTTTCCGGACGCTGTTTATCGATAAACAGGTAGGAGGGATAATCCGGCTCCACCTCCAGTGCATAGAGGTGGCGACCATCGGCACTGAACCAGTAGTGTGACGGGTCGACCTCCTTATCACGGTAAACCAGCTTGCGCTCACCGGTCTTCATATCCATGCGGTAGACACCACTGATAGGGCTATCGCCACGGGCAGCGATATAGACCTGGTGATCATCAGCAAATGCCAGCGGGGCGTAATCCACGTTCTCGCCGGTGGGCTCACCTTCATAAACCAGCGCCCAATCCGCGTCTTTCTTATCCCGGTAGTAGAGCCGGACCTGGCCGTTGGCGGCGACACCACTGACAAACCGAGCGACACCTTTGTGATCGACAAGGAAATCAGCGCTTGGTACTGGCGAGCGTCCCTTACTGCGCATGCGTCCTGTGTAGACATTGAGCAGGTGTAGCTCCGGCAATACATTGTCGCTGCTAGAGAAAGGGGTGACGCTGATCAGGATGTTCTTCTTATCCTCGGGCAACAGGTCAACGATTTGACCATAACCATAGGTAGCGGTGGCCTGCTTGATCTTGCGACCGGTCTGCATCCCCCCCATCCGATAGCCAAAGATATTCTTGCGCTTCTTGCCATTGACGTTGATGCCAAACCATTCGCCGGCACTCACTGGCTGCTCCATCCAACCCTTGTAGTAGTTGAGCTGAACGATCACCCGCTCCTTGTTGACCCAGTGGAAGTCACCCACCTCCTTGTTGTCGCCAAAGCGGGCCACCGTGGTCGGCTCCAGTGATTCACTGTTGAGGATCGCCAGGGCGTTCTTGCCCTCGATGGGGGTCAGCACGGCGATGTGCTTGCCATCCGGGGACACTTTCACATCCAGAAACTGGCTGTCCTTACTGTAATACTCCACGCTGTCCGGGCCAGGCTGCGCAGCACTGAGGGAGAGGCTGAGAAACAGCCCCAAAACTAAGCTTAAGTACCTCATTATCTTGGATCTCCTTATCCATCTTTCGGCTCTAACCTAACGCCATGTTGCGCCATTGTTAAGGACAAACTGCCCGTATGGCGTCATGCCTCTGGCGTATGGATTTTTCGCAAAGCGATGCAGTTAGGAGCGTGAAAGGCCCAGTTAAACTGGTCGGAATGGGCACAAAAAAGGCGCCCTCAAGGGCGCCTTTTCATCCAAACCCAGCTTAGCTGGTCAGGTCATCGAAGAACTTCTTCACACCGTCGAAGAAGCCTTCAGCCTTGGGCTTGTGACGTTTGGCAGAGACCGCACAGGTCTCCTCAAACTCCCGCAGCAGCTCCTTCTGACGCTCGGTCAGGTTCACCGGGGTTTCGACGATCACCTTACAGATGAGATCGCCCACCGCGTGGCTGCGCACCGACTTCACGCCCTTGCCGCGCAGGCGGAACATCCGGCCGGTCTGGGTCTCGGACGGTACCTTGAGGGAGACACGACCGTCCAGGGTCGGTACCTCGATCTCGCCGCCCAGCGCCGCGTTGGCAAAGGAGATCGGCACCTCGCAGTAGAGGTTGTTGCCGTCACGGACGAAGATCGGGTGCTCCTTGATGTGCACCTGAACGTAGAGATCCCCCGCCGGGGCCCCCATCTCGCCCGCTTCGCCTTCGCCTGCCAGACGGATACGGTCGCCGTTATCAACGCCCGCCGGGATGGTGACGGACAGGGTCTTGGTGGTTTCCACCCGGCCCTGGCCGTGACACTTGTTGCAGGGGTCTTTGATCACCTTGCCGCGACCGCCACAGGTGGGACAGGTCTGCGCCACGGCGAAGAAGCCCTGGCGGATCTGCACCTGACCGGTGCCGTGACAGGTGCCACAGGAGGAGACGCCGGTCTTGGACTTGGAGCCGGTGCCGCCACAGCTGTCGCAGCTGGACAGGGAGGGGATCTTCAGCTCTTTCTTGCAGCCCTTCACCGCCTCTTCCAGGCTCAGCTCCAGGTTGTAGCGCAGATCGCTGCCGCCCCGGGCTTGCTGACGACCACCACGGCGGCCGCCAAAGATGTCACCGAACACGTCGCCAAAGATGTCGCCAAAGTCGGCACCACCGCCACCACCAAAGCCGCCGGCACCGCGGTTGGGATCCACCCCGGCGTGGCCAAACTGGTCGTAGGCCGCGCGCTTCTGTTCGTCGGTGAGGATCTCGTAGGCTTCCTTCACCTCTTTGAACGCCGCCTCGGCCGCTTCGTCACCCGGGTTGCGATCCGGGTGGTACTTCATCGCCAGGCGCTTGTACGCCTTCTTGATGTCGCGGTCGCTGGCATCGCGGGCCACGCCCAGTACTTCGTAAAAATCGCGTTTTGACATTGGTTTGCCGTGATCCGTTAGTTAAACCAGTTGGACTTGCTGTTAAGCAAAAACGGGCGGCCGGGAAAGGCCGGTCGCCCGCTTCATTCAATGCTAAGAAGGGTAAGACAAAGAATTACTTCTTGTCGTCTTTCACTTCTTCAAACTCAGCGTCAACCACGTCGTCCGCCGGCTTGGCTTGTGCCTCGGCGCCCGCGTCGCCACCCGGGGCTGCGCCCTGGGCCGCTTGAGCTTGTTGCTGGGCCAGCTCCATCAGCTTGGCAGACGCCTGGATCAGCTCCTGGGTCTTGGCCTCGATGGCGTCCTTGTCTTCGCCCTTAACCGCTTCTTCCACGGCCTTGGCCGCTTCTTCGATCTTGGCTTTGTCTTCTTCGCCCAGGGCTTCGCCGGCTTCTTCCACCTGCTTGCGGGTGGCGTGCACCAGACCGTCAGCCTGGTTGCGAGCCGCGACCAGCTCTTCGAACTTCTTGTCCGCTTCGGCGTTTGCTTCGGCGTCGTTCACCATGGCGTTGATCTCATCCTCGGACAGACCGGAAGAGGCCTGGATGGTGATCTTCTGCTCTTTGCCGGTGTTCTTGTCCTTGGCAGACACGTGCAGGATGCCGTCGGCATCGATGTCGAAGGTCACTTCGATCTGCGGCATGCCGCGCGGCGCTGCCTGGATGCCTTCCAGGTTGAACTGACCCAGGGACTTGTTGCCCTGCGCCTGCTTACGCTCACCCTGCAGCACGTGGATGGTTACCGCAGCCTGGTTGTCTTCCGCAGTGGAGAACACCTGAGACTTTTTGGTCGGGATGGTGGTGTTCTTCTCGATCAGCGCGGTCATCACGCCGCCCATGGTCTCGATGCCCAGGGACAGCGGGGTTACGTCCAGCAGCAGCACGTCTTTCACGTCACCGGCCAGTACGCCACCTTGAACCGCAGCGCCCATGGCTACCGCTTCGTCCGGGTTCACGTCCTTACGCGGCTCTTTGCCAAAGAAGTCAGCAACGGCCTGCTGTACCTTCGGCATACGAGTCTGGCCACCCACCAGGATGATGTCGTTGACGTCGGACACAGACAGGTCAGCGTCCTGCAGAGCTACCTTCAGCGGCTCCAGGGAGCGGATGATCAGGTCTTCTACCAGGGATTCCAGCTTGGCGCGGGTTACCTTGATGTTCATGTGCTTCGGCCCGGTGGCGTCGGCAGTGATGTACGGCAGGTTGACGTCGGTCTGCTGGGCAGAGGACAGCTCAATCTTGGCCTTTTCAGCGGCTTCTTTCAGGCGCTGCATCGCCAGGGGATCGTTCTTCAGATCGATGCCCTGCTCGTTCTTGAATTCGTCCGCCAGGTAGTTGATCAGGCGGTTGTCGAAGTCTTCACCACCCAGGTGGGTGTCACCGTTGGTGGCCAGAACCTCGAAGGTGTGCTCGCCATCCACCTCATCGATCTCGATGATGGAGATATCGAAGGTACCACCACCCAGGTCGTACACGGCGATGACGTTGTCACCGGCCTTCTTGTCCATGCCGTAGGCCAGGGCCGCGGCAGTGGGCTCGTTGATGATGCGCTTCACGTCCAGACCGGCGATGCGACCGGCATCCTTGGTGGCCTGACGCTGAGAATCGTTGAAGTAGGCCGGTACGGTGATTACCGCTTCGGTCACTTCCTCGCCCAGGTAATCCTCGGCGGTCTTCTTCATTTTCTTCAGGACTTCAGCAGATACCTGCGGCGCAGCCATCTTCTCGCCGTGGGCTTCAACCCAGGCGTCACCGTTGTCCGCTTCGACGATCTTGAACGGCATGATGTCGATATCACGCTGTACCACTTCGTCTTTAAAGCGACGACCGATCAGACGCTTGATCGCGTACAGGGTGTTGTGCGGGTTGGTCACCGCCTGGCGCTTAGCCGGCTGGCCCACCAAGGTCTCGCCATCGGTGTAGGCAATGACAGAGGGGGTGGTGCGATCACCCTCAGCGTTTTCAATTACTCGCGGCTTGTCGCCATCCAGAATGGCCACACAGGAGTTTGTGGTGCCCAGATCGATACCGATGATCTTACCCATCGAGTGCCTCCAAAAAACTTTGAAACAACGCGGTTCTTAACTGTTACGAGGTATTTGGGGCTGGCGCTTTGGCCTTTCAAGGCCCGGCCTAAAAAATAATTTCGCCCCGGAACTGACAGCAAAGATGGGGTCGGGGTGCCCGCTTTCAAGGGGCAGACCCAAAAAAGTTGTGGGAATTCTGAGTCGAGCTGCACTAACTGGGTATAATTGCTGCCAATTCCTGCCCCATCAGATCCAACCACCCATGGCAAAAAATCAAACCCGCGCGATGCAGTTCGGCTTTGCCGCCGTGTTGCTCTGGTCCACCGTGGCCACCGCCTTCAAGCTGTCGCTGGCCCATATGTCGCCGGCCCAGTTGCTGCTGTACGCTTCCCTTACCTCCGCCACGTTGCTGGCCGCCATCGTCTTGGTGCAAAAGCGCGGCCAGCAGGTGGTGCGTCAATGGCGCGGGCAACCGCTGCAATACATTAAAAGCGGTTTGCTTAACCCCTTTCTCTATTACCTGGCACTGTTTGGCGCCTACGACCGGCTGCCAGCACAGCAGGCCCAGGCGCTGAACTACACCTGGGCTATTCTGCTCAGTCTGCTGGCAGTGCCAATGTTGGGGCAAAAACTGCGGCGCTGGGATGTGCTGGCCGCGGTGGCGGCCTATTTCGGCGTGGTGGTGATCGCCACCGGTGGCAACCTGGCCAGCCTGGATTTTGCCAGCCCACTGGGGGTGGGCCTGGCGCTGCTCTCCACCCTGCTCTGGTCGCTCTACTGGATCGTCAACACCAAGGACCAGGGTGATCCGGTGGCCAGTTTGCTGCTCAGCTTCCTGGTCTCCCTGCCCTGCATCGCCCTGGTCTGTGCCTGGCGCGGCGAACTGGCGCTGCCCTCCTGGCAGGGGCTAGCGGGCGCCGCCTACGTTGGCCTGTTTGAGATGGGACTAACCTTCGTACTCTGGCTGACCGCCATGCGCACCGCGGAGCGCACCGCGCCGCTGTCCAACCTGGTGTTCCTCGGCCCCTTCCTGTCGCTGTTCTTTATCGCCCAGATCCTGGGCGAGGCGATCGCCCCTGCCACCTTGTATGGCCTGGGATTGATCGTCGCCGGCCTGCTGATCCAGCAGTTTGGCCCCAAGTGGCAGCAGCGTAATGCGACAAACTAACACTTGCAATTGATTCGCATTTGCATCAGCCTTGGCGGTGATGAGATGACTGCACTGGAAGCGATGCGATGTCGACACTGCAAGATACCCGCAACACCCTGCCTTTCGTCTTGGCTCTGGGGCTGCTGCTGAGCCTGAGCCTGCTGCCTTTGCTGCCCCAAGGCAACGCCCTTTGGTGGCTGCTTCCCCTGGTCACCCTGGGGTTCGCCGCCCTGGCGGCCAGCCTGGCGGAGATGCTGGCCCAACGTCCCAGCCGCTGGGCCTGGGCCGCATTAGGCCTTAGCTGGCTGCTGATGCCGATACTGATGCCATTCGATGGGCTCTGATCCCCCGCACAGAACCCCTGTTTTTGCGGCTTTGACCATTTTTCACCCAGGCTCCGGCCAAAAAAATTTTTGCCTCTGTAACTGCCTAAGTTGCCGTCGATTTTGTTTTACCACTATGCTGGGTTAATCCCCCACGGGATTGAATGACCTGCTGATTTATGGAACATTGCGGCGCTTGAACACGATAGAGGTGAGTCTTGCGGATCTTTCGACTTTGCACACTGGCGCTGACATTAGTCTGCACGTCAGCCTTGTCCCAAAAGCACACGGTGACCTCCGTGCTGAGCCACTATGGCCCGGCGGTGCAACAGCGACTGGCTCCCTTCTGGCAGCTGGTCCCGGAAGGCTTCGAGGTGAGCAACGCCAAGTTTGTCGCCCTCAAGGCGGAGCAAAAGCTGGAGATCTGGCTGCAAAGCAGCGACGGCCAATGGCACTTCTTCCGTACCTACCCCATCCTCAAGACCAGCGGCAGCCTGCGCCCCAAGATGCGCCAGGGTGATCTGCAGGTCCCCGAAGGCGTGTACCGTCTGGACGCCGCCAACCCCAACAGCCAGTTTCACCTCTCCTTGCGGATCAACTACCCCAACGAGATGGATCGCTACTTCGGTGCCCAGGAGCAGCGGGGTGATCTGGGTGGCAACATATTCATCCATGGCAACGAGGTATCCTGGGGCTGCCTGGCCATGGGGGATCGGGCCATCGAAGAGCTGTTTGTGCTGGCCCACGACCTGGGGCTGGACAACATCGAGGTGGTGATCGCCCCACGAGACCCGCGTCAGCATCAGCTTAAGCGCCCCGATAGCCTGCCCAAATGGGTGGATCTCAAATACCTGGAGATCCAGGCCAGCATTGCCGAGCTGGACCAGCATAGCCCGGCGCTGCTGCTCTGACAGCCAATCAGCCGACACAAAAAAACCGCCTTTCGGCGGTTTTTTTGTTTTGTCAGGCTCAGGCCTGGGTGTCGACCTTGGGGGCACCGCCCTGTGACACCATCACCATGGCCGGGCGCAGCAGGCGACCGTTCAGGGTGTAGCCCTTCTGCATCACGGTCATCACGGTGTTGGCCGGATGATCCGGGCTCGGCACCATGGAGATCGCCTGGTGCAGCTCCGGGTTGAACGGCTGACCGGTCGGGTCCACCACCTCAACGCCAAACTTGGCCACGCTGGCGATAAAGCTCTTCTGAGTCAGCTCCACCCCTTCCAGGATCGGCTTCACCAGCTCCTCCTCCCGGTTCGGTACCTCCAGGGCACGCTCCAGGTTATCCAGGATCGGCAGCAGTTCGTTGGCGAACTTCTCCAGCGCGAACTTGCGCGCCTTCTCCAGATCCTGTGCGGTGCGACGACGGATGTTCTCCACCTCCGCGGCCGCTCGTACCACACTGTCTTTCTGGCCGGCAATCTCGGCTTTGGCAGCGTTCAGTTCAGCTTCCAGTTCAGCGATACGCTGGTCACGAGGATCCACCTCCTGACCCGCTTCGGTTTCTACCTCAGCGTCTACCTGCTCCGGTTGCTGTTCTGCAATCTCTTCTTGATCAACTACTTTTTGCTGCTCGTCGCTCATCACAACTCCGCCAAACCACTTTATTCATTAAAACACTGAGCCTATTATGGGGACGAAATCGACCACTTCAAGGCCGCGATGACGCGGATTCTGCATGCCAGAGCACTTCAAGACCATTGGCCTTATCGGCAAACCCCATCACGACGGGGCCAACAAAACCATCAAACGCCTCCATCAGTGGTTGAACAGCCTCGGCTACGAGGTGCTGATCGAACAGCGGGTAGCCCGACAACTGAGCCAACTCAACGCCCCGGGGCACACCCTCAATGAGTTGGGGGAGCGCTGCGACCTGGCCATTGTGGTGGGCGGTGACGGCAACATGCTGGGGGCCGCCCGGGTACTGTCCCGCTACGATGTGGCGGTGATCGGCGTCAACCGTGGCAACCTGGGTTTTCTGACCGACTTGCCGCCGGAGGGTTTCGAGCCGGCGCTGAGCAAGGTGCTAGAGGGGGAGTTCAGCACCGAGCACCGCTTCCTGCTACAGGCCGAGGTGTACCGACACGGTGCGCTCAAGGCCTCCAACAGCGCGGTCAACGAGGCGGTACTCCACCCGGGCCGGGTGGCCAACATGATCGAGTTCGAGGTCTACATCGACGGTCAGTTCATGTACAGCCAGCGGGCCGACGGCATGATCGTCTCCACCCCTACCGGCTCCACCGCCTACTCTCTGTCCGCCGGCGGGGCGATCCTCACCCCCAACCTCAACGCCATCATCCTGGTGCCGATGTTCCCCCACTCGCTGTCCGGCCGCCCCATCGTGGTGGACGGCAACAGCGAGGTGAAGCTCATTGCCTCACCGGAGATGGGCGAGCGACCACTGGAGGTCAGCTGTGACGGTCACGTTACCCTCTCTGCCCTGCCGGGGGATGAGATCATCATCCGCAAGGCCGACCATTCGCTGCGCCTGATCCACCCCCGTGGTCGCAGCTACTTCGAGGTGCTGCGCAGCAAACTGGGTTGGGGCAGCAAGCTGTTCTGACCCCATACCAACAAAAACGCCCGCAACCGAAGCCATCGATTGCGGGCGTTTTTGTTGGTACTGCATCGCTACCAGGGGATAGCCCGGCGGTCCCGCAGAAACTGGCCACTGGGGCCATCACTGGGCAGGGTGGCGGCCCAGACGATGTCCGCCGCCGCCTGCTGCGGTGAACGATCCGCCTCCGGGCCGCCCATGTCGGTCCGTACCCAGCCCGGGCAGACCGAATTGACCTTGATGTCCTGCTCCACCACCTCCGCAGCCAACACCGCGGTTAAGGCGTTAAGGCCCGCCTTGGAGATCCGGTAGGCGGTGATCTTCGGCCCCATATCCGCCAGGGCACCGTAACCGGAGGAGACATTGACGATGCGACCGAAGCAGCGCTGCATCATCCCCGGCAGCGCCGCCCGACACAGGTAGATAGGCCCGTACAGGTTGGTCTCCAGTGTTTGGTGCAGGGTGAGGTCATCCAGCTCCGGTAGGCTCAATGTCGCATCCAGGTACACCCCGGCGTTGTTGATCAGCAGATCCAGCCCCCCTTCCGATTCGATCTGCGCCAACAGCGTGTCCACCTGGGATGAAGAGCGCACCTCCAGGCTGACCGCTCGGGCCCTCCCTCCCTGCGCCTCAATCGCTTCCGCGGTGGCCTGCGCTGCGGCAACCTGACGGGCTGCGCACCAGACCTGGATCCCCCGCTCAGCCAGTTGCAGACAGATTTCGCGGCCAATCCCGCGGCTGGCGCCGGTGACCAGCGCCACTGGACTCGATTTTGCCATCCTATCCTCCTCACCTGAGTGATTGCAGTATGGCCTGTCCGTTCGGCTCTGGCCGCCTTGTCGCGCTAGCGCTGCAGACCCCGGTAGCGGTAGCCGGCAAAGCGGCTTTGCACCCATTGCCGGGCTGCCTTTCGTCGGGCCAGTTCCTGCTTCGCCTCATGATTGAGCTCATTGGTATCCAGCAGCCCCAGCTCCCGCAATCTCGGCTCCAGGTGACGCAACTCGCGCAGACCCATGGGGCTGCTCACCGGCGTCAGCTCGGCAAACAGCGCCACCAGCCGACGGGCCTGGAACAGCTTGGCCACCGATTCATGCAGCGATGCGTCCCACAGCAGGGCCTTGGGCCGTCGTTGTCGACCTGTAGCCGAGTTGGCCATGGCAAAGCTGTGCACATAGGCGCTATCGCGCTTCAGCACCTTGAGCTGACGGCCCATATCTCGCAGTGCCAGTGCCATCTCCGCTAGCCCCAGCTCGACCCCCTGCGAGTAATCGAGCTGATTTTGTTCCAGCGCCAGGCCACAGCGCTCAGCACATTGACTCAATGGCTCGGGCAACTCGGTCAGCAGCGCCTCGCCGCTGTCGAGCAGGCGCACCCCGCGATGGGTCTCATCGCAACGCTCAAACAGCTTGTCGTACAGGCCGGTGCCCAGGCTGATACCGTAGCGCTGCTCGATCTCCTCCAGCAGGTCCTGGAAGCGATCCTTGTGGGCGTGGTAGTTATTGACCTTGCGGTCGACCGAGCTCTGGCTGAACTGCTGCTGGGCCAGCTCCACCCGCTTCTGGGTCAGGGCAAACTGGCTGTTGCTTAAGGCGTGCTGCTTCAAGCTCTGGTTCAGTTGCAGCTGATTGATCTCAACCCGGTACATCCCCATCCGAATGGTGCGCATCGCCAGCCAGGCGCCGATCACCGACAGTGGCGCCTTGTACAGATCAAACAGCTGCTCCACCCACTCCGGAGTCCAGCTCAACGGCACCGTCACGGCGGCCTTGGTGGAGACAATCAGCAGCGGCAGACAGACCACCAGCGTGGCCACGAACAGGCGCTGCACATCCCGTTCGTACTGTTGTTTCAGTTCCATCCTCATTCCCAGGCGATTTGCTATCGCGCCGCACTCTATCGAAAAATCGCGATCATTGACGGGACCAAAACGGCAGTTTTTCCTTACGCTGAGCGTTACCAGGGCCAAGTTGCGGCCCCGGTTCAGCTCGGTTGGCCACACTTCGTCAATAAAACCCTTTACTGACCACTTTTTCCTCATATACTGTACCCCCATACAGTACATGTTTATCCATACAGGGATTCACCATGCTCGCACAGCTGACGGTCAGCAACTTCGCCATCGTTAAGTTCTTGGAACTGGACCTGCACCCGGGGATGACCAGCATCACCGGGGAAACCGGCGCCGGTAAGTCCATCGCCATCGATGCCCTGAGCCTGTGTCTTGGCGGTCGTGGCGAGGCCAGCATGGTGCGCCCCGGTGCGCCACGGGCGGAGCTGTCCGCCCGCTTTGATCTGAGCAAAATCCCAGCCGCCCGCCGCTGGCTACAGGACAACGCGCTGGACGAGGAGGAGGAGTGCATCCTGCGCCGCACCATCTCCGGCGAAGGCCGCTCGCGCGCCTGGATCAACGGCCATCCGGTGCCCCTGGCCCAATTGAAAAGCCTGGGCGAATTGCTGGTGAGCATCCATGGGCAGCATGCCCACCACAGCATGCTGCACCCGGATGTTCAGCTCACCCTGTTGGACCAGTACGCCGGCCACGACGCCCTGCTCAGCCGCTGTCGCCAGTCCCACAAAGCCTGGAAGCAACTTGATCAGCGCATCCGTCAGTTGCAGCAGGAGCAGGAGGAGCGCCGAGCCCGGGCCCAGCTGCTGGAGTACCAGGTGCAGGAACTGGATGAGTTTGCCCTGCAACCCGGCGAGTTTGAGCAGATAGAGACCGAGCATCACCGCCTGGCCAACTGCGGCAACCTGCTGGAACAAAGCCAGCGAGCACTGTATCTGCTCAGCGAGGGCGAAGAGGTCTCGGTTCAGAGCCTGCTCAGCCAGGTGATCAGCGAGGTGGAGTCGCTGCAACAGGCGGATCCCAGCCTGGGTGAGGTGGTCAGTATGCTGCACGAGGGCCTGATCCAGGTGCAGGAGAGCAGCAATGAGCTGGACAGCTACCGCAGCAGCCTGGAGATGGACCCGGAACGCTTTAACGAGCTGGAACAGCGCCTGTCCCGGGCGATGTCGCTGGCCCGCAAACACATGGTTTCAGGCAACGAGCTGGCAGCGCACCACCAGGCCCTGGCGGAAGAGCTGGCCAGCATCGCCGGCGACGACGCCGAACTGGAGACCCTGGCCGAGGCCCGGGAAGCAGCCCTGGCTGAACTGCAGGCCCAGGCATTGCGCCTGAGCAAAAGCCGACAACGCTACGCCAAGGAGCTGGACAAGCTGGTCACTGCCAACATGCGCGAGCTGGCGATGCCCCATGCCCGCTTTGCCATCGATGTGGACCACCAGAGCGAAGCACCCGGCCCGGAAGGCGCCGACAAGGTACAGTTTCTGGTCTGCACCAACCCGGGACAGCCGATGCAGCCCATCGCCAAGACCGCCTCCGGCGGCGAGCTCTCCCGCATCGGCCTGGCCATTCAGGTGATCACCGCCCGCAAGGTGGCCACCCCGACCCTGATCTTTGACGAGGTAGACGTGGGGATCTCCGGCCCCACCGCCGCGGTGGTTGGTCGCATGCTGCGCCAGCTGGGTCAGTCCACCCAGGTGTTCTGTGTCACCCACCTGCCGCAGGTGGCAGGCAACGGCCACAACCACATGTACGTCGCCAAGCAAAGCCGCTCAGGCCAAACCGAAACCCAGATGATGCCGCTGCTGGGCGACGCCCGGGTGGATGAGCTGGCCCGCCTACTCGGTGGCGATACCATCACCGATAACACCCGGGCGAACGCCCTTGAGTTGTTGGCGCAGTAACCGTCTCACTCAATCCCTGACCCTGCCTCGGGTCAACCTGGCCCGAGGCAACCCGGCGTGAGCAGCACGCCACAAACCGCAATCGATTTGTTTTACCCTCCGCTTTCGGGATCTCAGATCCCACTACGAAACATTTTCGCCACATCATCTTATGACGCCGGTCACATAACCTTGCAGCAGCCGGTGCTAGCTTGGTTCTCAGCAAAGGATTAATTCACTGTTGAGGAGTGCTGTCATGGCCGTTACCAAATTCTTCATCCCTGCCGTCAATACCCTGGGCCAGGGTGCCCTGGACGACGCCATCGGCGATATTGTCGCCCTGGGTTTTCGCAAGGCGCTGATCGTCACCGATAAGCCGCTGGTGCAACTGGGGATCAGTAGTCAGGTGGTGGACAAGCTCCAGACCCAAGGCATCGAAGCTGTGGTGTTCGACGGCGTGCAGCCCAACCCAACCACCGCCAACGTGGCCGCCGGTCTGGCCATGCTGAAGCAGGCTGAGTGTGACTTCGTGCTCTCCCTCGGCGGTGGCTCGCCGCATGACTGCGCTAAGGGGATCGCCCTGGTCGCCACCAACGGCGGCGACATCCGCGACTACGAAGGGGTAGACCAATCCGCCAAGCCGCAGCTACCGCTGGTGGCGATCAATACCACCGCCGGCACCGCCTCGGAGATGACCCGCTTCTGCATCATCACCGATGAGTCACGCCACATTAAGATGGCCATCGTCGACAAGAACACCACACCGATCCTGTCGGTCAATGACCCGGAGCTGATGCGCCTTAAGCCCAAAGACCTGACCGCGGCCACCGGTATGGACGCGCTGACCCACGCCATCGAGGCCTACGTCTCCACCGCCGCCAGCCCCATCACCGACGCCTGCGCCGAGAAGGCGATCAGCCTGATCAGCCAGCACCTACGTGCCGCAGTGGCCAATGGCGACGATCTGGAGGCGCGGGAGCAGATGGCCTATGCCCAGTTCCTCGGTGGCATGGCCTTTAACAACGCCAGTCTGGGTTATGTTCACGCCATGGCCCACCAACTGGGTGGCTTCTACGACCTGCCCCACGGCGTCTGTAACGCCCTACTGCTGCCCCATGTGCAGCGCTTCAATGCCCCGGCTTGTGCCGCCCGCCTCAAGGCCGTGGCTGCGTTGATGGGCGTCGACACCAGCGCACTGGATGACACCGCCGGGGCCGAGGCTGCCATCGTTGCCATCCAGACCCTGGCCAGTGACATTGGCATCCCGGCCAACCTGACCGCGCTGGAGGTGAAGGCGGAGGACATCCCCACCCTGGCCAGCAACGCGTTGAAGGACGCCTGTGGCCTGACCAACCCGCGCCAGGCCAGCCATGAGGAGATCATGGGGATCTTCCAGGCGGCGATGTAACTTGCCAGAGAAAAAAGGGCGGCACCGAGGTGCCGCCCTTTTTTTGCAGCCACGGCTTCGCTATGATGCGGGCTTACTAACATGGCGACACAGAGAAAAGAATGAAGCAGTTCCGCACGCTGGTATTGGCAGCGGCCCTGTCCACAGGGATGGCAGGTTGTTCCGTATTTGACTGGATGGTGTACAAGATTGACATCCCCCAGGGGAACTTCATCGAACAGGTGCAGGTGGAAAAGCTGCGCATTGGCATGACCCGCGAGCAGGTTGAGTTTGTACTGGGGCGCCCGGTACTGCGCGACAGCTTCGCTTCGAACAAGTGGTACTACGTCTACCAATTCAAGAACGGTCGCACCAATGAGCTGACCCGGCGTGAGCTGGTGGTCCGCTTCGAGGACGACGTGGTGGCCGAGGTGGAAGGCGACTACAACCTGAGCGACGAATTCATGACCCCGCTGGACGCCGGCCGACCCTGAGTGCCCTGGTCGTCATTCAACAAAAACGCAGCCCGATGGCTGCGTTTTTTGTTGCGACGGCTTCAGAGGCTACTGCTCGGCGTTGTCGTCCGCCCGCAGCGGATTGGGCCGGCCACCGGTGACCTTATCGGCACGCCCCTCCTGCTTGGCCTTCTCCGCCCGGCGCTTGCGCACCTCGCGAGGATCCGCCAGCAGAGGACGGTAGATCTCCACCCGCTCACCGGCCTTCAATGGCTGGCCCAGCTTAACGGTGCGGCTGAAGATCCCCACCTTCTGTTTGGCCAGATCTATCTCAGGATGCAGCAGCAACACCCCGGAAGCCTCGATGGCGGCCTCAACGTCACTGCCCACCGGCACATGTACCTTTTTCAGAAAGGCGCTGTCCGGCAGCGCGTAGACCACCTCCACCTCCATCATCTCAGCCACCGTAGACCTCCTTGGCCCGGACAGAGAAAGATTGCACCATGGACTGCGCCAGCTCGTTGAACACCTTGCCAAAGGCCTTTTCCACCAGGGCGTTGGCAAACTCGAACTGCAAAGTCAGCTCCACCTTGCAGGCGTCTTCCCGCAGCGGGGTAAACTGCCACTGGCCCTGCAGCTGACGAAACGGCCCCTCTTTCAGCTGCATCAGGATCCGGCTGCCCGGCTCCAGTTGATTCTCGGTGGTGAAGCTTTGGGCGATCCCCGCCTTACGCACCGATACCGAGGCCAGCATCGATTGTTCGTCGGCCTGGTGAACCTCGCTGCCAACGCAGCCAGGCAGAAACTGCGGATAGGCCGCCACATCATTGACCAGCGCGTACATCTGCGATGCGCTAAAGCGCACCAAAGCGCTGCGATTAATCTCTGGCATTACTGCCCTCCCATGTTCACTTCGCGCTAGTTTGCCATAGCGCCGATGCCGCTTCACGGGAAAATGGCGTAACACCCCAGTCCCAGCCGTTTTGAGACCAACCGCTGGGGCAAATCCTCAACCCAAGGGACGCCCATTTCGCTGCTGACATCGGTGCCATCTGCGCCAGCGCCAAGTCATTGCACTCTTGGCGTCAATAACTGGCACTTCAGGCCATACCAAATTGACCGTGGACGGGTATAATGTGCCGCCTATGGCTAAGAAAAACGCAAAGAAAACCAAGCCCACTTCCTCCACCATCGCGCTGAACAAGAAAGCGAAGCACGAGTACAAATTCCTGGAGAAGATTGAGGCGGGACTCTCCCTGCAAGGCTGGGAAGTCAAATCCATGCGGGCAGGTAAAGTGAACCTGACCGATTGTTACGTCATCATCCAACGGGGCGAGGCCTACCTGGTGGCCTGCAACATCACCCCCCTGAACACCGCCTCCACCCACGTGGTGTGCGAGCCGATGCGCCCGCGTAAGCTGCTGCTCAAGCGCCGTGAGCTGGACCGCCTGATTGGCCAGGTCGAGCAGAAGGGTCATACCCTGGTGCCAGTGGCGCTGTACTGGAGCAAATCGTTCGCCAAGCTGGAGGTTGCCCTGGCCCAGGGTAAGCAGATGCACGATAAGCGTCAGGACAGCAAAGAGCGCGACTGGCAGCGTGAGAAGGCCCGGGTGATGAAGGGCAAGATGCGCTAACTGCTGGTTGTCTGTACAGGGTTCACTTGCCCGCCAGCGGGTGAAGTGGTAGCCTTATAACGTACTTGGGGTCGATTTAGGATTCGACGGGATACTCGAAACCCAAGGTGCATGCCGTGGGGCGGTTGGCCACGTAAAAAGCCGCAAAAAAATAGTCGCAAACGACGAAAACTACGCCCTCGCTGCCTAATAAGCAGTAGAGTGCCTGCCTCTGAAGCCCCGCTTGCTGGCTGAAGGTTCAAGGCAGTCAAACCCTGCAAGATCGCGTGGAACCTTTGTCCGGAGGTGAAGCGTTAAAACCAATCGGACTCGCCTTGATGAAGCCTGTTGTTCGGCGTCTGACTGGGTTAACTAAAAGAGCAACTAAGCATGTAGTGCCGACGGCGTAGGTGTTTCGGACGCGGGTTCAACTCCCGCCGACTCCACCAAACGTTTGGAAAAAGCCCATCCGCAAGGATGGGCTTTTTTTGTGCCTGCTGGCCGGCCAAACCTAAGCCAAGCCACTGTTAAACCACAACAGATTGCCTCCGGGCCCGGGCTTTGTTAGCGTGCCTGCCAGATTGAAGCTTCGGATGTTGCCAACGCCATGCGCCTGTTTGTCCTCTGGGTGCTGCTGTGGCCGGCCTTCTCACTCCACGCTGACGAGATTAAGCTCTCCAACAGCGGGATCTGCCACGACCACAACAGCCCCTCCTACGCCCGTACCCAAAACTTCCAACCCTTTGCCAGCCTGGAAGCCTGCCTGAAGGCCGGTGGCCGCCTGCCCGCCAATCGGGCGGAACCGACGGCCGTCAACAGCCAGAGTGGAGACTACCATCGCAGTGCCTTTCGCCACTGGAGCGGCAGCTGCCCCAACACACGTCATCAGCTGCTGGCCGAACAGTCCACCGCGGTGCAGACCACCTTCACCAACGACCGCGGCTGCACGGTAGATCGGGGTAAGTGGCGCGACCTCTACTCCGGCCTGACCCACTACGTGGCCAGGGAGCTGGACATCGACCACATCGTGCCGCTGGCCTACTCCTGGTCGCGGGGCAGTGACCGCTGGGACGATGCCACCCGCGAGCGCTTTGCCAACGACAACGCCAACCTGGTGGTCACCACCGCCCGGCTAAACCGCCAAAAGGGGGCACTGGGCCCCACCGAATGGCTGCCACCGGATGAGGCCTACCGCTGCCAGTACCTGCTCAGATTTGACCGGGTGATGAAGCGCTATGGCCTGAGCTATCAGCCCGATGAGGCACTGGAAATGGCCGCACTAAAGCAACGCTACTGCGGCATCGAGCCCTCATCCGATTGAGTGTCATCCTGCGCCAGGGCCTCGACCCCATTGGCGATCTGGGCCTTCACCGCCTGGTACTGCTCCTTACCGTCCACCTTGTAGATCCGCTCGATATGAGTCTTACGACCCCGCTCCAGTGGGGTCGATACCGTATCGAACCGCGCCTCCACCGAGCCCACCGTGGAGCTGACCAGCACCACATTGGCAAAGGTCAGGTTGGGATCCGGCCGCTGCAGGATCAGCAGGTACCAGGTTCGGGGTGACTGCTGGATCAGCACCGCTTGGTTATCCAGTGCCTCCCAGGAGTTCATCCGGTAGTTCTCGATGCGCTGTACCTGTTCCAGCTCGCTGAAGCTGTACTTGGGATCCTCCACATAGGGCTCAGAGCTGCACCCCGCCAATACCAGGCCCCAGGCCAGAAGCAGCCCCCACACCAGAACCGGCCGGGAGCTGATCGAGAATCCGCTTTGTCGCCACGCCATACTCGGCTCCTTTTTCACTGTCTCACTGCAGTATTCGCAATATCCCTGACCCCTGCCAGAGTGCGCCGACCCGGTCAGTGCCATATCCCTTGTTGTTGCCCTGCCCCTATGCCACCATCACAGTCCGTTTCATGGCGATGTTGTAGAGGATACATGGACGCATTTTCCCAAATAGAACAAGACTATATCCAGCTTATCAGCCAAGACCCCAACGCCTGTGTTGAGCTGGGACTGCCGCAACGCCTGGGGGATCTGCCAGATCCCTCCATGGCCGCTGCCAAGGCGCAGCGAGAGCGGGCTGAGGATATGCTGACTGCCATTAACGCCCTCGATGCCGAACTGCTGAGCTTTGAGCAGCAGCAGGACCTGGCCCTGATGGCCCTATCCGCCCGCCAGATCCTGGTCAAGGGCGACTTCCAGGTGGAGGGGCAGAGTACCCTGCAGATGCTGCCCCAGGCCGGCGATAAGCTCAGTGCCGGCATTTTCCTACTGGTGGTGGCGGATCCCCGTCCGGCCCAGGCTCGGCTGGATGACATCCTGTCTCGCTTGCAGCAGGCCCCCGAGTTTCTCAGCGCCATGCTGGCGCGCTTGCAGACCCCAGTGGCGCGCTGGGTCAATATCGAGCTGGAAACCCTGGATGGCCTGCCGGGCTTCTTTGCCACCATCGCCGATTGGGCCGAGCAGGAGGACTATGAAGCCCTCGACAGCCTGCGCCGCGCCATCGACCAGACTAATGACGCCATGGAGCGCTATGCCGCCGCCCTGAAGGGGCTGCTCACCACTGAGCAGTTTGCTATCGGTGCTGAGCAGGCACAGCGTCTGCTGGCCGCTAATGGTATCGAGCAGAGCCTGGAGAGCATCCACAGCTTTGCCTGTGATTTTGTCAGCCGCACCCAGGCGGAGATCGAGGCCCTGCGCCAGCAGCTGTGTCAGCGCTACGAACTCGCCGCCGACACCACTGTTCAGCAACTGCAACAGTGGCTCTACCAACGCTATGCCGTAGAGGTGGCGGATGGTGATCTGCAAGGGGTGATCCGCCGCTACCAGGACGAGGCGAACAAGATCGAGGCCTTTATCCGCGATACCGGGCTGTTCCCCATCCCGGCGCAACAACGGATGCAGATCATGCAAACCCCGGCATTCATGGCACCAATGATCCCCGCCGGCGCGATGATGCAGCCGGCTGCGATGCGCCCCGGTGAAAAGGTGTCGCAGATCTACCTGACCCTGAGCGAAGCGCTGCTGGATGAGCACACCGAGCTGGGCATTCCGGTGATGATGATCCACGAGGGGATCCCCGGTCATCACCTGCAGTTGGCCACCGCCAGCCTGCATGACTCGCCGGTACGCCGGGTCTTCCCCGCCATGGAGCTGGCCGAGGGCTGGACCACCATGCTGGAGGATTACATGCTGGACCAGGGCTACATGGGGTCACTGACCGACGAAGCCCGCTTTATCGCCAAGCTGGACATCAGCCGCATCAGTGCCCGGGTGGCGATTGATCTTTACTTCCTCACCGGCGAGCGGCGCTACCTGGAGATCGGCTATCCGGTCGCCCTGGACAGCGAGGATCCCTTCATCAATGCCGGGGCTCTTTTGCAAGCAGTGACGGGCTTCACCGAGGGGCGTGTCCAGGCGGAGCTGAACTGGTACTCACAGGAGCGCGGCTATCCGATGTGCTACCTGCTGGGCAACACCCTGGTGTGGCAGCTGAAACGGGATTTCGATGCCCACCACACCGAGCTGACCGAGCGGGAGCGGGACCAGGCGTTCCACCGCCACTTCCTGCAAGCGGGCAACATGCCGATGGCGATGCTACGTCAGCGCTTTGCCCACTTAGGCCTGATCGCCGCCTAAGCGAACCCCTCACGGCCCCCGCTGTTCAGCGGGGGCTGTCGCTCTGGTGTTCGTCCCTCACTGCCGCTGTCTCATTGGCTGCTGTCCCCTCTGCTATTCTCCCTTCAGCCTCGCTCTTCTCCAGGTTCGAACGCATCTGGCCCAATCGGTTCAAGGCCGGGATCGCCAGGGGCCAGCGCCAGCCTCGCGGGCGTCGTATGCTGTACCACAGCGCCCAGAGTGCCCCGGCACTGGGCCTGCCACCCGGGGCAAACTGCTGCTGTGACCAGCGGGCACGCAATCCAGAAGAGAGGTCCGGGGCCAGCAACCAGGTCCCCTGCTTGCGCACCCGCTTGAGGTAGAGCAGCCGATTGGCCTCGGCGTAGTGGCGCTTAAGCAGCGCCACACGAAACTGCCAGCCCAGTGGAACCCGCCCCTGCTGCCAGCGACGGCGCAGCCAACGCAATCCCAACCAAAGTCCAGACAGCACCAACAAGAACACCAGCAGTGGCCCGCCATAGGCCCGTACAGCGCTTGCCGGGGTGTGCCTCACCGACCACTGGCCGCCAGGCACCACCAGGCTCTGTAGCTTGTCCTGCTCGGTATCCCACCACTTGATTGACCACTGAGGCAGGGTCAGCTGGCCCCCTTGTTGAACCAGCCAGGTTTGCTCATCGACCCGCTGGGCACTGTAGGCACCGCGATTTTGCTGATCGGTCAGCACCGGCGGCGCCGCGTAGGCCTGAACCTTGGCATTGCTGGGCAGCGGCGGGGCCGGCAGCATCGCTGCGGTGGTGTTGTCTGCGTACTGGGTGATGGTGCGGGTGATGCTGTCGCCCACCCGCAGCTCGCCGCCCGGCTCAGGTTGCCACTGCACCTTTAGCGAAAGATCACTGGCGGCTACCCAGGGCACCGCTTCGGTCAGGCTGGGATCCGGCAGCTGCGCCTGGAACTGCAGCGGCGGGGTGGGCAGCGTCCCCACAATGGCTTGCCGGTCCGGGCCACTAATGCTCAACGTCACCGGCACCGGCGGCACCGTGCGTGCCCCCTCGGCTTGCGGGTAGAGCACCAGCTCCCAGCGCTGCACCGCCCAGCTCTGCTGCCCCTCACGGCGGCTGTAGTTGGTGGCAAGCTGACTGCGCTGCATCACCAGGGTGTTGGGGATCTCCAGGTGGCCCAGCCGGGTGCCGGCGGTCAGCCAGCTGTCAGTGGAAACCTCGATCACCATACGGATCTGCTCACCCACAGCGACGGACTCACTCGGCTCTAACCAGGCATCGAGCTTTACATGCCCCTGCTGCTGCCACTGCGCCAGGCTGGTGGCATGGGCCACACTCCCTGATTGCGTTGCCAACAGCAGCACAGCGAGGAAAGCCCGCAGCAGCAATAGGGGCCGAGCTGTTGCTATGCCTCTCATTGCTCCGCCTCCGCGGCGAACTTATTGCGCAGGAACACTGCAGGGTCTCCCTCCACTCGCCGCATCCAGCGCTCGTTCAGCGCGGGATCCGCCAGTAACTCGCTAGCCTGCCACTGCTGTGGCACCATCATCTGGCGACTGACCTGCTCCTCGGCCCCCTCGGCGCGCTGTGGATCATCCTCACCCAGCTCCTTGGATGCCTCGTTCTCGGTATTGGCCTGGCTTTCGCTGATGCGGTTGATCTCCTCGATGATCCCCTGGACCAGGGCCCGATTCTGCGCCGCACCGGGGAACTGCGGCGACTGCGCCAGCAACCGGTCATACAGGGCTCTCGCCGCCAGGTACTCGCGCTGATGGGCCAGGGCATTGGCGGCATTGAACAGCGCCTGGGGGCTATCCACCCTCAGGAAGTAGCTGTGGGCCGCGGCGAACTGGCGGTCGTAGTAGAGCGCAACCCCCTTCCACATTGGGTCCTCAAACCGCTTGGCCGCCTCACCGTACTCGCCCCGCTGAAACAGCCACTGCCCCTGCTGGTCCGGCGTCAGCCACAGATCAGCAAAGCGCCACTGCTCGGCCTCCGCTGCCGGTGTGACCAGGGTAAACAACACCAGCCACTGCACCGTCCAGCCACGCCGAAACCACAATAGAAACAGCGCCAGCAACGGGAACAGCAGCCCATAGCCCATATCCTGCCAAGGCATCACATTGTCCTCGCTCATCCGCATCTGCCGTGACAGCGCCGCCAGCACCTTGGTCACATCACCATCGTCTACGGTCACCGGCACCAGTTGACCTGAGGCCGCCTGAGCCAGGACCGCCAATCCCGCCTCGTCCATCGGGATGGTGCTGGGCCGGCTGGGATCCCCCATGGTCCAGACCAGCAGTTGATTAGGCTGATCGGTAAAGAACTCGGCGAAGCGCTCAGCGGTCTGTTGCCCCACCCCGTCGCTGAGCAGCACCAGGGTCAGTGGCCCGCCCGTTTGCTCCGCCAGCTGCGCCACCAGGGGCAGGGCATATTCGGCAAACTTGCCCGGTCGTGGCATCACTTGCGGTTTGAGGCCGTGCAGCAGCGGCAGAAACACCTGGGTGTCCTCGGTCATCGGCATGGCCAGGTGCGCGCTGCCTGCATAGGCGATCAGCGCCTGGCGACCGCCGCTGCGGGCCTCGAGCAGATCCTGGATCTTCTGCTTGGCCCGGGCCAGCCGACTGGGGGCCAGATCTGTCTGCTCCATCGACTCGGACAGGTCGAGCAGCAATACCATCGCCGCCTGATCCTCACCAAAGGGGGAAGGCTGACGCTGCCAACTGGGCCCCGCGGCCACCAGGCTAGCCAGGGCAAAGGCCACCAGCAGCAACTTCAGAGGCAGATGGGCACGCCAGCCCTGCTCTCCCACGCTCAGCGCCTTGAGCAGATGGGGCGGCAACACCGCCATCCAGCCGCCCAGCGTCTGTCGGTGGCGCCACTGCAGATAGGCCAGGGCAAAGATAGGCAGCATCACCAGCAGCCAGGCCGGTCGCAGGAAATGAAAGGCCGCGATTGCCTCAACCATGCACCCGCCTCCGCCACGTCGCCCAACTGAACAGCGTCAGGTAGAGCAGCAGCACCGCCGCCACCGGCAGGTAGTGGATGGACTGCTTCAGCCGGTACTCCACGCTCTGGTACTGGGCCGGCTCCAGCTCCCCCAGGGTGTTGGTGACCTCACGCAGCTGAGTTGGTGACAAGGCGAGGAAATGACGTCCGCCGGTACGCTCTGCCACCCCCTGGATCACCGTCATATCCAGCGCCTCCTCCCCCACGGTGGCCGGATCCCCCACTGCCACCATGTAGACAGTCACCCCCTCGGCTGCGGCCACCTTGGCCGCTTCCAGTGGTGGCACCAGGCTGTCGGTGTCGTTGCCGTCGGTCAGTACCAGCACCACCTTCTGCTCCAGGGTGGAGCTACGCATCAGCTTGATGGCCAACCCCAAGGCATCCCCCAGGTGGGTGCTCTGCCCGGCCATCCCCACCTGGGCCTGATCCAATAGCGCCAGCCAGACGGCCTGGTCGGCGGTGAAGGGGGCTTGCAGGTAAGCGGCATCACCAAACAGGATCAGCCCCAGTCGATCCCCCTGGCGCTGCTGGGCAAACTCCGCCAGCACCTGCTTTACCGCTGCCAGCCGGGATAGCGCCTGCTGGCCTGGCTGGGCGAAGTCCTTCGCCGCCATCGAGCCGGACAGGTCCACCACCACCATCAGGTCCCGTCCGCTCATCTGCCGGGTCTGGGGCGGGCCCAGCCACATCGGCTTAGCCAGGGCCAAGAGCAGCAACAACCAGGTCAGCACCAGGGCAACCCGCTGCCAGCGCGCCGGCTGGGCGGTACTGGTACCGCTGCCTGGGGTTTGGCCGGTAAGTTGAGCCAGCAAAGAGAGAAAGGGGACCTGGATAGCCCGTTGGCGGGTTTGGTAGGGCGGCAACCAGCGCACCAGCAGCAAAGGCAGGGGCAGCAACCAGAGCCAGTTAGGGTGGGCAAACTCAACCATGGCGGCATCCGGGGTGGCAGCGGATCCACAGCTCCGCCTGGGCCAGCACCGCCAACATCTGCTCGGCGTCGATCTGCCACGCCTGTCGCGGCTGAAACAACGCCCGCTGCCAGGCCAGTCCGGGCCCTTTGCTGAATTCACTCTGGCCGGTTTCATCCAGGAAGCTAAGCCAGCCCAGGCCATGGCGAGCCGGCGGTGTTGCCTCCGGATAGGCATAACGTACCATCAGTGACATCAGCTGCTGCAGCTCGGTGATCTGCTGGGCCAGGGCACATCCCTTGAGCCGTTGCAGCGTCGCCAATCCCTCCCGGCGATAGCGAGCACGCCACCAGCGGCGGCCCCAGCGAGATAGCCAAACCACTCCCCACAGCAGCGCAGCCAGCATTAGCACCTGCCAGCCCAGGGTTTGTGGCCACCAAGGCACCGCCTCGGGCAGCGGCACCTCCTGCAGCTCCTTAAGCAGATGACTGGAGAGCTGGGGCAGCGACTGGCTCATGATGCCCGTCCCAGCGCGCGCTTAAGCTGGCCAACTTCATCCCCGCCAGTGTCGATCTGCAGCAGCGGCAAGCCACGCCGGGCAAAGGCACGCTGCAGTGCGGTGGCCTTGTCCGCCGCAGCTTCGGCAAAGCGCTGAGACAATGAGGCGGAGGCCGGGTCTACCGCCATCTGCTGCTGGCCGTCACTGGCAACAAAGGGCCCGGGCAGCTGTTGCTCCATGGGATCGGTAAGGTAACAGGTCAACACCTCGTTGTGGCGCTGCAGGTGGCGGATCCGGGTCAGGCAGCCGGGTTGCCAGCCATCAAAGTCGCTGATCAGCACCAGGGTATAGGCCTTGAGCTGACGCCGCTGCAGCGCGGCCAGCGCCTGCTCCAGTTGCTGCGGCTGACTATCGGCCCGCCCGGCTCCCAGTGCCTGGTTGGCCTTGGCCAATCGGGCCAGGGCGCGCATCCAGGCCAGGGACTGCCGCTGTGGCTCAAACCAGTCACAGCCGCTGTCGGTCAGCAGCAGCATTCCGACCCGATCGCCATCGGCCAGGGCCCGCCAGCCCAGCAGGCTGGCCAAACGGGCCGCCACCACCGATTTCATGGTGACCTGGGAGGCAAAAAATAGGGATTGGCGTTGATCGGCCAGGATCAGTACCGAGCGATCCCGCTCCTCGGTGAACACCCTAACGTGGGGCTTGCCGGTGCGCAGCGTCACCTTCCAGTCCAGGGTGCGGATGTCGTCGCCATCGCGGTAGTGGCGCAGCTCCTCGAAATCCAGGCCACGGCCACGAAAGCGCGAACCGTGCTGGCCCGCTAATGGGCTGGCACTGGGCGAACGGGGCAGCAAGCTTAATCCCTGCAGCGCCCCTTTGAGGCTAAGCAGCTGACGGTAATCCACATGGATACGAGGGTCCATCGCCCTACCCCACCGGCACCCGCTCAAGCAGTGCCGCCACCACATCCTGCGACCGCACCTGATCGGCCAGGGCATCAAAACTCAGCTTGATACGATGGCCTAATACCCCCTGCGCCACGGCACGGATATCCTCTGCATCCACGTAATCCCGCCTGGCCAGCCAGGCCTTGACCCGGGCGCATCGGTCCAGCGCAATGGAGGCTCGGGGACTGGCGCCAATCTGGATCCAGCTGGCCAGTTCACCGAAGTTGCTGGGTTGTCGGGTGGCCATCACCAGGGCTACCAGGTAGCGTTCGGCGGTGTCGGAGACCTGGACCTGGCTGATCGCCTGACGTGCCGCCAGCACCTGCTCAGCGCTGACAATCCCCGCAGGCGGGGCCACGGGCTGCTCCTCATCACGCATCAGGCGGACAATGGCCCGCTCCTCTTCCTCCTCCGGATAGGGCACGGTGACCTTCATCAGGAAGCGATCCATCTGCGCCTCAGGCAACGGGTAGGTGCCCTCCTGCTCGATGGGGTTCTGGGTGGCCAGCACCATAAACAGTGGCGGTAGCTGGTGGGTCTGGCCGCCGACGGTGAGGGTACGCTCGGCCATCGCCTCCAGCAGGGCCGCTTGCACCTTGGCCGGCGCCCGGTTGACCTCATCGGCCAAAACCAGTTGATTGAAGATGGGGCCCGGCTGGAACACCAGGCTGGGCTTGCCCTCCACCTCCCGGTACACCTCGGTGCCGGTGACATCAGAAGGGAGCAGGTCCGGAGTGAACTGGATGCGACCAAACTGTGCCGACAGGGCCTGGGCCAGCGCCTTGACCGCCCGGGTCTTGGCCGTGCCAGGCAGGCCCTCCAGCAGCAGGTGGCCGTCGCTGAGCAGTCCTATGATCAGAGCTTCCACCACCTCAGCCTGGCCGATGATGCTCTGGCCAATCTGCTGTTGCAGCTGCACCATCGCCTCCCGTGCTGCGTCAGACATCATCTTCTCCCTGGGTTATGAGTCGCCGGAACGCTCGACATGGATTCCGCAGCGGCAACGGACACTCACTGCGATTGCAGCAAACTGAGGATCTCCAGGTAGCCCAGCGCCTGGGCCATCTGTGCCGGAGTCTGACCGTCGTAGCCTGTCAGATCGGTGCGCACCCCATGGGTCAGCAGGGCCAAGACTGCCTGACGATGGCCATGCCACACCGCATCGTGCAGCGGGGTGTAACCATTGTTTGGCCCCTGCAGATCCTTGACCCGGTGAAAGCCGGGGAAGTGGGCCAACAACTCAATCACCTCGGCGTGGCCCATATAGGCGGCCTTGTGCAGGGGCACCGCTGCCATGTAGTGATCCGCCAGGGTTTGATCCGCACCGCCCTCCAGCAGCGCCCGCACCACCGAGGCCATCCCCTCACGGGCAGCGATCAACAGCGGGGTATGGCCGTCATTGCCGCTGCCATCCACCGGCCAGCAAGCGTTCACTTCGGCTCCATTGGCCAACAGGGTGGTGACCTTATCCCGCTTCTGCGCTTCGCTCAGGCCCGGATTGGTGATCACCAGAAACAGCGGCTGACTCGCCTCCCACTGGGCCCGGTCGTGGCCGTATTGGGCCAGCAACTGCGCCATCTGCTCGCTTTGCTGCTGACCGAAGGGATCCGAATCCGCCGCACCAAACTCGGTCAGGCCCAAGGCGGTGAGACCGAAGTGGGAAACCAGTTGCGGGTTGATCTGGGGGTGGGCCAGCAGCTGTGCCACGACCGCCGGTTGACGATGCCACACCGCCACCATCAAGGGGGTGACCCCATGAGTGGGGGTTTGCAGGTTGACCGGTGCGCCGGCCTCCAGCAGCAGCGACACCAGCTCGGTATCCCCGCGCTGTACCGCCAGGTGCAGAGCGCTGTTACCCATCCCCGGCTCCAGCTCAAACACCGATGCGCCCTCACTCAATGCCAGGGCAAGGGCAGCTCTATCCCCCTCCAATACCGCTTGGTGTAATCTCGGCCAGCGCATCCGGCTCCCTCCCGCCATTTCCGTGCAACAAGCATAGTTGCTGCCATCCCCACTGGCAGCTTACGCCCAGCGCATATGGCGAAGCGGCGAAAAATCAGCCACATTGAAGCCAACCAAGGACGCGACGGGGCATCGACTGATGGGACGGAATCGCTGGGAAGGCGTGCGGGATGGGGTAGCGATAGTGGCGATCTTCACCAGCATGGTGATGGTCGCCCTGGCCCTGGTGATCCCGGAACTGGGCCAACGCTGGCTGCCCTGGCTCTACCTGCTGGATCTGCTGTGCTGGGCCGATCTGGTCTACCGGGCCCTGCGTGCCCGTCAGGGTGGCTACCTGGAGTCGATGCAAGGCAGCAAGCTGGCTCTGCTACTGGCCACCGCCCCCTGGGAGCTGCTGTTTGTCACTACGCCAATGATCGAAGGCGCCCTGCCCTGGCTTTGGGCCTTACGGCTGTTTCGGCTGTTCCAGATCAACGTGCTGCTGCTGCGGTTGCAACTGCTGGGGCTGCAGCGCAGTGGCTCGATACACCTGTTCCGGCTGTTGATCAACATCGCCCTGATCAGTCATCTGCTGGCCTGCAGCTGGCTGCTGCTGGGCTACCTGGCAGAGGACAGCTCCTGGTTGGCCAAGACCGAGCTGCTCGACGCCGAGAGTCAGCGCCAGTACATCCGCGCCCTGTACTGGACCATCACCACCATGACCACCGTGGGCTACGGCGACATCACCCCGGCCCACGACGTGGAGTTTTTGTTCTCCGCCGGGGTGATGCTGGTGGGGGCCTCGTTCTACGCTTATGTCATCGGCAACGTGGCGCTGCTGGTGGGCCAGTTAAACGCCAGCCGCAATCAGTACTACCAACAGGCCCAGCAGGTCAGCGAGTACCTTTATGAACAACAAGCCCCGCCGGCGCTGATCCAGCGCATCAAGGCCTACTACTTTCATCGCTGGCGCCGCTATAACAGCGTCAGCCGAGCCAGCTGGCTGGATGACCTGCCCCACTCCCTTGCGGTGGAGGTGAAGACCTTCCTGGCCCGACGACTGATAGAGCAGGTGCCGCTGTTTCAGCAAGCCAGTGAACCGCTGCGGGAACAACTGCTCGATGCGCTGGAGCTGGAGTACGTCGCTCCCCAGTGCCAGGTAGCCCGGGAGGGGGAGTACAACGAGCAGCTGAGCTTTATCCTGGAGGGCAGCATGAGGGTAGTCCAGGGCGGTGAGACCCTGGCGATGTTTGGCCCGGGGGACGAATATGGCCTGCATTCCATGACCAGCGGCGAACGGCGCACCGCCGGGCTGGTGACCGACAGCTACTGCGAGCTGATGCACCTGTCCCAGACCGATTACGATCGGATCCAACAGCACTATCCCGAGATTAAGACGCTGCTGGAGCAAGCACTGTCTGACAACCTGGCGGAGCTCGACCGGCTCAATCAACAAGGGGCAAGACTCTGACGCTTTTGCCGTTGCTGAGCTAGGCTTGATCCGCCGAGACAGAAGAGGTCGAGCCGATGAGATTGCTGATATTACTGCTCGTCTGTGCCCCCTTGGGGGTACTGGCTAATCACCACAAAAGCCAGGAGCTGCCGCGGGAGATGGTGGTGCCTTGCGACGGCAAAGCGGAGGGCGACAGCTGCCAGTTCAGCCGCGAATCCGGCGAACGGATCCAGGGCCAGTGCCAGCTGGCCCGGGGCCAGATGATCTGCCACCCCAGTAGCGAACACCGCAGCTCCATCAACCAGGAACTGCTGAAAGCCTGTCACCAGCGGGTGGCTGGCGAGGCCTGCAGCTTCTCCGTCGAGGGGGGCAACAGCATCGAGGGCCACTGCGAGGCCAACCCGGAAGGCGAGCTGTTCTGCAAACACGACCGTTAAGCCACAAAAAAGGGCCCCGAGGGGCCCTTTTTCCGTTATCGATACGCCTTACTGGCCGATAAAGTGCTGCTCAGCCAGCCAGTCCAGGTAGAGCGGTACCGCCTGCTCCACACTCTTGAACGGTTCGCTGTAGCCAGCGGCACGCAGCTGGGTTAGATCCGCCTGGGTGTAGCTTTGGTAGGCCCCCTTGAGCTTGTCCGGGAACGGGATGTACTCGACGTTGCCACCCTTGTGGTAGTCGATCACCGCATTGGCCACGTCGTTGAAGCTTTGTGCCTTGCCGGTGCCGCAGTTGAAGATCCCGGAGACCTCGGGGTTTTGCCACAACCACAGGTTCACCTTGACCACGTCTTCGACGAAGACAAAGTCGCGCAGCTGCTCGCCATCCTCGTAACCATCCACCCCTTCAAACAGACGACACACGCCGTTGGCCTTGAGTTGGTTGTTGAAGTGGAAGGCCACGCTGGCCATGCCGCCCTTGTGCTGCTCCCGCGGCCCGTAGACGTTGAAGTAGCGCAGACCGGCCACTTGGCAGCGGTGATCATTCTGGCGTACGTACTGGTCAAACAGGAACTTGGAGTAGGCGTACACGTTCAGCGGTTTCTCGTGCTCACGCTGTTCACTGAAGGTGTCGCTGCCGCCGTACACCGAGGCCGAGGAGGCGTAGATGTACTGACAACGGTTGCGGTTGCAGTAGTGCAGCAGCTCTTTGGAGTACTCGTAGTTGTTCTCCATCATGAAGCGGCCATCCCACTCAGTGGTGGCGGAACACGCCCCCTGGTGGAAGATCACCTCGAGCTGACCGTCGAACTCACCGCCCTGGATCTGGGCCAGGAACAGGTCCTTATCCAGGTAATCGGCGATCTCACAATCCGCCAGGTTAAACATCTTGGTGCCGTCACTGAGGTCATCCACCGCGATGATGTCGGTACGACCCATGGCATTGAGGGCCTTCACCAGGTTGCTGCCGATAAAGCCGGCGGCGCCAGTCACTACGATCATTCTCTGTTCCTTCTTGTGGCCTCGCTGGCCACCCTGTTGGTTCAAGCTAAGTTTACTTACCTTGGTCTTGATTCAAAAATGCCGCCACCTTGCTGGCCGCCAGATCGACGTCGACCAGGGCCATATTGCGGCCATCGCGACGCCCCGGCGGCGGGGTGAAGCTCAACCGCTTGTGAGCCTGCGACAGGGTCTGCCACTTCACGTGCACCGCTGAGCGGCGTGCGGCATAAAACCCCACGGTGGGCACATCGTGCAATCCCGCTAGGTGCAGGGGGCCAGTGGAGCCGGCGATGAACATATCGGCGGCCACCAGCGACTTGGCAAAATCCACCAGCTTATCCAGCGGCGGGGCCAGCGCCACGTTCACCGGCGTATCCGCCAGCGCCTGGTGGATCTCCTCCGCCAGCTTGCGCTCCTCACCGCTGTAGGTCAGCACAAACTGGCAGGGCTGCTCGGTCTGCTCATGGATCTGGCGGATAAGGCTAACAAAATGGGAGGTGGGCAGGCTACCGGAGGAGCCCCCGGTACCGGCATGAACAAACACCAGCTGGCTGTCCGCCTGCTTCTGGTAGAACGCCTGCCACTTGGGACGCTCGGCGCTGAGATCCCAGTACTGGGTGGGCAGGGACGGGATCGGAATGTCGTTGTCACGCAGCAGCCGCTCGGTCAGTCGGCAACCCTTACGCCATACCGGCTCCCCTTCGCCCATCTGAATGTTGACCCGGTGCTTGTAGCAGTACTGGTACCAGTGCAGTTTGGGGGCCACCACGTAGGGCACGCCCAGGCCCCGAACCAGGAACATGGTGCGGACCTGGGAGCGGGCCATCACGATGCCGTCGTAGTTACGCTCGGCGATCTGTGCCCGAATCGCCTTGTCATCGCCGGTATCCAGGATGATGTGATCAACATAGGGACAAGCTTCTGCCAGGCTGGCCACCACGGGGGTGACAAACACCTCGATGCTGGCCTCCGGCAGCGCCCGCTTGAGCATCGCCAGGGCCGGCCAGGCCAACACGAAATCGCCGATCTTATCGTGGCGAAAATAAAGGATTCTCTTCATCTTACCCATAGGTTCGTGAACAAAAAGGCAAAGCCCCAGTGGGCACGCACTGCCAGCTCAGGCAGCAACAGCGGATCCCACCAGGCAAAGTGACTCGATTATAACGGCTTTCCTATGGCAAATGCGTGTCCGAACTCCACAAAACAACCCGAGAGGTCCCACAAGCGGAACGATTGGCCCCAGGGAAGCAGGCCAACCACCGGGCATCTCGGCATCCCACCCGCTCCCTGATCAGCCAGCGACACCGGGCGAACATGGCGCGACTCAACTTGATAAACTGACACTGCTTGGCAGTAAACTCCGATGCGTCACCAGATAGATAGACGCGACCCAATGGGCAACAGGAAGAATTTTCGCGTCTTTTTCGCGGGTACACCGTCTGTCTAAGATTGCCCCAAAACCAAAGAGGCCCGGATGCTCTCCCATTGGCAACAGCACAAATCCCAGCTGCGCAGCTACATCCACAAACGCATTGACGACCCCAGCGCCGTTGATGACATCCTGCAGGAGGTCTACATCAAGGCCAGCACCCACCTGCACCAGCTCAAATCCCAGGGCAGCCTGGGGGGCTGGCTCTATCGCATCGCCCACAACGCCATCATGGATCACTACCGCCAGCAGCGCCCCACCACCGAGCTGCCAGAGGAGTTGGCTGCCGACGAGGCAGAGCCGGCCATCCAGGCGCATCAAAAACTGGCGCAGTGCCTGCGACCGCTGATCGAAGAGCTGCCGGACAAGTACCGCCAGCCACTGAAGCTGGCGGAGCTGGAGGGCACCTCACAGCAACAGATCGCCGATCAGCTGGGGCTGTCTCTGTCGGGCGCCAAGAGTCGGGTCCAGCGAGCCCGGGTCAAGCTGCGGGAGCAGCTGACCACCTGCTGCGACATCGAGGTCGGCCACGGCGGCGTCACCCATTTCGAGCCCAAGGATCCCAACCGCCGCTGCTAATCATCGCAGCTAACTGTGGCTAAGAGCTGCTGAACCCCATTTTTGTGCCAGACGGCTGGTGCCATTGATGTGACAAGGCATCAGCTCGCGTCTGTTTGGCCTGCAATGCCCTCACTCAGCGGCGCCAGCCAGTGGTAAACCGCAGGCTTGGGCTGACACAGCCAGATCACCTGCTCACAGGTGTAGGGGCAGCCAGATACCGGCAACACGGCGAGCCCCTGGCTTTGCGCCAGGTAATCCGGCACATAGGCCAGCCAGTCAGTGGCTTTGACCAGGCTCACCAGGGTGGCCACATCCTCAACCCGGGCGCGGATCTGGCGATGAAACGGCTCGTCGTACCAACCATCCAGGCTGGTCTGGCTGCTCATCTGGCCATAGATGGGCTTGGCCGGCACCACGAACGGCTGTTGCAGCACACGATCAATGGGCACCGCCTCCGAGCAGTCGCTCAGCAAGGGGTGCCCTGGCCGGGCGACGGTGACAAACTGGGCCTGCGCCAGCTCGGTGGCCTGCCACTCCCTGCCCTGCGGGCGCTCACCGCTGAGGGTAGAGAGCAGGGCAAGATCCACCTGGTGGCGGGCCAGGGGGACCAAATCCGCCGCCAACTGGGTCTCCACACTGACGGGCGTGTCCAACCGGGCCAGGATGGGGGCAACAAACTGGCTGAGTAGCGCCTGGGAGCCACTGATCCGCAGATGGCGTCGCCGGGGCTGACCCAGCTCGCCATCGATCTTATCCAGGGTCTGCGCCAACTCCAGCGCGCGAACAAACAGCATTTTACCCGCTTCGGTCAGCGCCCAGCCCTGGCGTCGAAACAGCGCCTGCTGATAGTGCGTTTCTATCCGTTTGATCGCTTTGGAGACCGTACCCGGTGACTGCCCCAGTTGACGCGCCGCCTCTCTCAGGCCCGGAGCACGCGCCACCGCGACAAACAGCTTCAAATCGTCCAGCTTCATATTGATTCCTTACTGGAAACGCCCGTTGCACATCCGTTTCTATTATCACAGCGAGCATAGCGCTAGACTGGCGCAGCAAACAACAACGACAGCGCACGAAAGCCGTATTTCAAGGACCCCGCATGGATCGCTTCTCCCCCCTGGCCCTCGGCCCCCACCGACTTGCCAATCGACTGGTGGTGCCCCCCATGGCCTCCCAAACCGCAGACCGCCACGGCCTGGTCACGGCCGAAACCCTCAGCCATTACCGCACCCTGGCCCAGTCCACGGCCTCGTTGGTGATGGTGGAGTACAGCTTTGTCAGCCCCTGCGGCCGCAGTGAGCCAAACCAGCTGGGGGCTCATCAAGACACCTGCATCGAGGGCCTGGGCGCCATCGCTGAGACCATCCACGCTCAAGGGGCCAAGGCGGGTCTGCAGCTGACCCACTGCGGCGGCAAGGCACAACTCGATGTATGCCCGGATCTTATGGGCCCCTCCGGCATCACCGTGCCCGCCTATGACCGCACCCTGCCCCAGCCTAAAGCGATGTCTGAACAGGCCGTATGGCACTGGCGCGATGCCTTTATCGCCGCGGCGCTGCGGGCTGCCAAGGCCGGATTTGACCTGGTCGAGCTGCACTGCGCCCACGGCTATGGCCTGAACCAGTTCCTCTCCCCCGTCACCAATCACCGAACCGACCGGTACGGCGCCAGCCTGGCTGGTAGGACGCAACTGGTGGTGGAGATCATTGAGGCGATCCGGGCCCAGACCCAGCTGACCGTGATGGTGCGGATCCCGGGGCAGGATCTCTACCCCGGCGGACTGAGCCGCGATGACATGGTGGCCGTCTCACAGCGATTGATTGCCGCCGGGGCCCAGGTACTGGATGTGTCTTCCGGTATCGGTGGCTGGAACCGCCCCCGCGACCGTCAGGGCGAGGGCTACCTGGTATCCGAGGCGGCGTATCTGAAACAGGCGGGACTGGGCGTGCCGGTGATTGGGGTTGGTGGCATTGAAACCGGTGAATACATCGACCATGCCCTGCAACAGGGCTGGCTCGACCTGGCCGCGGTTGGCCGCAAGATCCTGAGCAATCCCCAGGCCTTTGCCCAACAGCAGATGCAAGCAGCCTGACCAAAAGGCCTATCTGAGCCAGCAAGAGAGAAACAACGAGAGAGAAACGCCTGACAGATCCTGACGGGCAGCGAACATCAGAGCTGAATAGATCAGATGGATCTGTGCCTTGGGGGCTTCAAAGACTTACATTGAGGGGGGTTGGCCAGTGCCAGGGAAGACAACTCAAAAGAGAGTTGGGTGGCACCCCAGCCACATCCCGGCACATGCGTCCACCGCCTTGGCTGCTCCCTTCCGGGCCTGACCAGGTCAACGATTTAGCATTGCGAGAGGACCGGGGTACCATAGACGGTACGTCCGAAAACGCAGGGGCATTATTACCTCGCCGCTGCCGCCATGCAAGACAAGGCCGCCAGAAAGGCGGCCTTTTTCACGTGTTCGCTGTTTTATTGCGCAGGCGCTAGGTCCACAGCCACTGGCTGAGCAGGTAAAGCACCAGCACGCAGAGGCCGTTTACCACCACCCCGGCCCGCATCATGTCGGTCTGCTTGATAAAGCCGGAACCGAACATGATGGCGTTGGGCGGCGTCGCCACCGGCAGCATAAAGGCGCAACTGGCAGCGATACCGATCAGCACCGACAGGATCACCGGTGAGACCCCCAGCGCCTCAGCAATCGAGGCAAACACCGGGACCAACAGCGCGGCACTGGCGGTGTTACTGGCAAACTCGGTGAGCAGCACCACAAACACGATGATCACCAGCACCAGCAGCGCCAGCGGCGCGTTGCCCATCACCTCCATCAGGGTATTGGCCATAAACACCGAGGTGCCGGTGGTCTTAAGCACGCCAGACAGTGCCAGGCCGCCACCAAACAGCAGCAGCACACCCCACTCGGTCTGCTTCTCGATTTGCTTCCAGCTGGCCAGGCGCAGTGCCCCCAAGGCCACCACGGCAGAGAGCGCGACAAAGGTGTCGAACTTGCTGATTCCACCCAGCGCAGCGGACAGCGGCTTGGAGAAGATCCAGGCACTGACGGTCAACAGGAACACCACCAGGGTCAGCTTGGCCGGGCCACTCATCGGCGCACTGTCAGCACGAAACTCAAATCTGTGGTTCAGGTTGGGCTTAATCATCAGGTAGAGCGCCAGGATGGTGACCGGCCACAGCACCAGCATCGCCACCAGGCCAAACTCCATCCAGCCGGCGAAATCCAGCCCCACCTGGGCCGCGGCAATGGCATTGGGTGGGCTGCCCACCAGGGTGCCGATGCCGCCGATATTGGCGCTGTAGGCGCAGCCCAACAGCACAAACACGTAGGTTCGCCGATGGTGGTTGGCATCCAGCTGGGACAGCATGCCCAGGGCCAGGGGCAGCATCATGGCGGCGGTGGCGGTATTGCTGATCCACATCGACAACAAACCGGTGACCGCAAACAGCAGCAGGGAGGCGGTAGCGAGCTTGCCCCCCGCCAGGTTAACCACCTTGGCGGCAATACGTTGATCGATCCCCTGCACATGCAGTGCCGCCGCCAGGGCGAAGCCACCGAAGAACAGGAAGATAATGGGGTTGGCGAAGTTCGACAGCGCCGCCGTGGTATCCATCAGTCCGAGGAAGATGGCCAACACCGGCACCAGGATCGCAGTGACAGTGATATGGATAGCCTGGGTCAGCCACAAGGTGGCAATAAACACCAGCAGTGCCAGCCCCTTGGTCACCTCCGCTTCAAACGGCAGCCAGGCCAGCATGGCCAGAAACACCGCAACAGCGCCTATCAGTATCATCGCTTTGGTATCCAATACCGGCAGCGGTGCCTCCGAGGACACCGGCTGCTGACGGTCAACGTTATGCATCGAGGGTTCCTTCCTTGCCATTGTTGTTATAGGTCAAATCTGTCCCGGCATTTAACCATGTCGAATCTCGGTCACGGTGGTGGCTCCCCCTCGACCAAAGGCCAATGGCCAAACCGGAATCACTGCCAATGCCCCGCAATCCCGCGACACTACGGCCAGGATCCGGTCTGGATTACGGCTTTATGCTGTGATCTCTTGAACATCCAGGTTGATTTTTCTTACGCGAAGATCAGAGCTTTTATTGATCTAGATCCTGATTTCCCTTTCTAAGCTCCAACAACACCCTCATCAAACAGGAGAAAATGCGATGAAAAGTGTGTTGTTCTTGGTAGTTGTTCTGCTGGCCGCCAGCCCCTGGGCCCTGGCTAACCCCTCGATGGATACCGCTGCGGCCGCGCAGTCAACGATGGTAAACATCAATACCGCCTCGGCCACGGCCTTGGCTGATGCCCTGGTGGGCGTCGGCGAGAAGAAGGCCCAGGCGATCGTTGATTACCGCCAGCAGCACGGCGAGTTTGAGGCCATTGACCAGTTGGAGCGGGTTAAGGGGATCGGCGCCGAGCTGGTGTCCAAAAACCGCAGCCGCATCCAGCTTTAACCTTGACCGGCGGGGGTTTTCCCCGCCCACTTTTGCTATGAAGGGCCGCTTTCTTACGCATTTCATTCACGTTTTTCTCAAACCGCCCCATTAACAACTACACTCCAGAGCACACCCATCGAAGTTGCACGTTGCTTATAGGGAGGTAGACAGATGCATGCGAAGGTGCGTAAAGCGGTGATCCCCGTGGCGGGGTTGGGAACAAGAATGTTACCCGCCACCAAGGCCATCCCCAAAGAGATGTTGCCGGTCGTGGACAAGCCGCTAATCCAATACGTGGTCTCAGAAACCATCGCCGCTGGGATCAAAGAGATCGTTCTGGTCACCCACTCCAGTAAAAACTCCATCGAAAACCACTTTGATACCTCGTTCGAGCTGGAAGCCACCCTGGAAAAGCGGGTCAAGCGACAGCTATTGCGCGAGGTTCAAGCCATCTGCCCGGAGGATGTCACCGTCATCAGCGTGCGCCAGAACGAAGCTAAGGGGCTGGGTCACGCCATCCTCTGCGCCCGCCCGGTGGTCGGTGACGAGCCGTTCGTGGTGGTGTTGCCGGATGTACTGATCGACATGTACCAGTCTGATCTGACCCGGGATAACCTGGCGCTGATGATCCAGAACTACAACGAGCGCGGACAGAACCAGATCATGGTGGAGCCGGTACCCCATGAGCGGGTGTCCAGCTACGGTGTCGTCGACATCAACGGCCACAATCTGGGTCCAGGCGACTGCGCCCCCATCAACGCCCTGGTGGAGAAGCCGGATCCCGCCCATGCACCGTCCAACCTGGCGGTGGTAGGTCGCTATGTCCTGTCAGAGCAGATCTGGCCTATCCTGGCCGAAACCCCACCCGGGGCCGGCGGTGAGATCCAGCTGACCGACGCCATCGCCGAGCTGCTCGACCGGGAGTCCGTCGACGCCTTCGCCATGCAGGGCAAGAGCCACGATTGCGGCAGCAAGTTCGGCTACATGGTGGCCAACATCGAGTACGGCCTGCGCCATCGCGAGTTGAGCGAGCGGATGCAGGAGTACCTGTCCCGATTGTCGGTTTAACCCCAAAGCCCTGCACCTCAGAGTGCAGGGCCCATTCTCCTCACCTTCCCAGCGTAAACCTCTAAAGTCCCACTACTAAGCGGTCGTTCTAATCTCAATAAGTGCCACATAACTTGGACCTGTGCGGCAGAACCCAACACAGCCACTGGCGAAACTAATTTTTGTCAGGGTAAACTGCATTCACACTCTTGCTAGAAAGACCGACCATCATGTTTGGAAAAAAGAAAACCACAAAAAGCGCCTCTGGCCTGACCTACATCTCCACCGACTGCCGCCTCAGCGGTGAGCTGGTACTGGACAGCGACTGCATGGTAGACGGCACCATCGAAGGGGTGGTGAGTGCTAAGGGCAGCGTTATCATCGAGCAGGCCGGCCGCATCGACGGTGAGCTGGAAGCGGAAGAGGTTCGTGTTTCCGGCCAGTTCAAGGGCAAGCTGAAGTGCAAGCGCCTGTCCATCACCGCCAACGGCCTGGTGGACGGCGAAGTCCTGTCCGAGAAGATCGAGATCTTCGAGGGGGGCCAGTTCGTCGGCACCCGCCTGAAGGAAGAGATGCTGCGTCTGGATGGCCCCAAAGAGGTCCAAACCAAAGAAAAAGCCTCAGTAAAACTGGCGGAAAGCGCCTAAGAATTTGCTAGGCTGATCGTATGGATACGATCGCTATCGCACCAATGAGCCGCCGCAACAGCATCACCCTGATGTGTTGCGGCGGTTTGCTTTTAGCCCTGGCCATCCTGCTCAACCCGTTCTGGCCCGGCCCTAGCGTTGGCCTGGGCGTTACCTCCCTGGCGCTGCTGTTTCTCGGCTTCATCAAGCGCCAGGACAAGGTGGTGAGCGTTCACCTTACCCCGGAGGGGCTGCACTACCACCACCGCAAGGGGGAATGGTTTCTGCCCTGGGGCGAGATCCAGCGACTGGACCAGCCTCGCCTGCCTGATACCCACGAGCCCCTCGACTTTGTCGGCCTAAGGCTGATCCCGGAGCACACCCACCTGGAGCATATCCGACCCCGCCTGGCACTGGCGCTACTGATGGAGCAGCGGCCACTGCACCAGTTGACCGCTTCCTGCGACGAAGGGGCCTGCATGCCCAGCCTCAGCAGCAAGAAACACCCGCACCTCACCGGCGTTATGGCTGCCTACGCGGCGCAGATGAACCAACTGCGCGACGGCCTGGGTTTTGATCTCTACCTGCCCCACTCGGTGCTGGATCGCTCCAGTGAACAGATGGTGAGCCTGATCAAGCAGTACCGTCAGCAGGCGCTGCACCAGGGCGACTGAGCCACACCGACAGACCAATCACTGCCCCACCTAAAGCCAGCCGCAGCAGGTCTGCCTCCCGGTTCCAGATCAGCACATTAACCAGGATACCGGCGGGGATCAGCACGTTGTTCATCACCGCCAACGCGGTGGCATTGACCTGGGTGGCACCATAGTTCCAGCCAAAGTAGCCCAAACCCGACGCCACCAACCCCAGCCACAGCAGCACACCCCACTGGATACCCTCAGTGGGCAACCCCTCCAGATTGCCCAGCCAGAGGAAGTTGCACAGCGCCAGTGTACCGGCTCCGACGAAGAACCAGGCAAAGGCCTGGTGACGGGCCAGGCCCGATTGGTGGGGTAAGGCACGGTAGGCGATCTGGCCGAAGGCAAAGCAGAGGTTGGCCCCCTGGACCAGCAGGAAGCCAAGCCAAAAATCGCTCTCGATCGGCTCGTAGCGAATGATGATGGCACCCAGCACCGCGGCCAGGGCGGGCCAGAGGCCACTGGGGTGGAACTGACGCAGGCGCAGATCCTCCAGCACCCGAACCCAAACCGGGGTCATCACGGTGAACAGCAGCACCTCCGGTACGCTGAGAAAAGCAAAGGCGTGGTACAGCAGGGTGAACATCAGCCCCAACTGCACCGCGCCGATCCCCGCCAGTTTCAACGCCATGGGCACCGGCACCGGCCGCAGCAACGGCACAAACAGCAAACAGGCCAGCACCATGCGCGACAGCACGGCAAAGTAGGGGTCCACCTGTCCGGCGATGTAGACGTCAATCAGGGAGAAGGAGAAGGCCCAGACCAGGGTCACAATCCAAAGCAACGGCATAACAGAGATTCTTTTAGGTAAGAGAGAGCCACAACAGGCCCAGGTATTCGTGCAGTGCACGCTGGCTGGTCCAGAGGTTACCGGCGGTGAGGTACCAGGGGTGGGTCGGCGTAGCGATAAAATCCGTGGGGGCGGCCACCGGAGTCATCCCCATGCGCTGATAGCTCAGCATGGAACGGTGCATGTGTGTGGCGGAGGTCACCAGCGCGGCCTGGCCATCACCCACCAGAAGCTGGGTTGCGCGAGCTTCTTCGCGGGTATCTCGGGCCTGCTCCAGCGCCACGATCTGCTGCGCCGGCACCCCGAGCTCGATGGCCGCCTGGCGCAGTATGCGAGCATGGGGCACGGCATCCTGACCACTGTAGCCCGACACCACCAGGGTCGCCTGGGGGTTGGCCTGCCAGATCCGTACCCCCTCCGACAGCCGCTTAAGGCCGATCGCCGAGAGCTGCTGTACCGCGGTTCGATCCGGGTCAGAATGGTGGGCGCTGCCCAGCACCAGGACGTAATCCACTGGCTGGTTGATGTCGAACACCGGGTAGCGTTGCTCCAGCGAGTTCGCCAGGGCCGTGCTGAGCGGCGAGAAACTCAGTAGCAACAGGTAAACCGGGCCGGCCAACAGCAGGGTTCGCCCCAGTCGTGGCCACCGGCGCCAGCACAGCCCGCCGGCCAGCATCAACAGGCAGGCCAGCGGCACCGGCAACAGTAGCGCGGTGATGGCCTTTTTCAGCCAAAACCCCATCAGGGCTTGCCCCACAACCAGGCCGCGCCCCGAACCCCGGAGGAGTCTCCGTGCTGGTTGCGCAGAATAGGCAGGTCACACTCTTGCCCGATCACCTGCAGACGTAACTGCTCCGGCAGGTCGCTGTAGATCCAGTCCAGGTTGGACAGACCGCCACCGAGCACCACACAATCTGGGTCCAGCAGGTGAACCACGTGGGCCAGGGCCCGGGCCAGTTGGCTGAGAAACTGCTGTCGGATCTGCAGAGCTGCCGGCTCACCGGCGCGGGCTCGCAGCTCTATCTCAGTGGCACTCAAGCCATCGCCGGTGAGGCGGCGGTATTGTGCCTCCAGCCCGCTGCCGGAGATGTAGCGCTCGATGCAGCCGCGCTTACCGCAGAAGCACTCCGGCCCCGGGAACTCCTGTTCGGTCATCCAGGGCAGCGGATTATGACCCCACTCGCCGGCGATACCGTGGCGGCCGGCATGGGCCTGACCGTCGATGGCCAGGCCGGCGCCGCAACCGGTGCCGAGGATGGCGCCAAACACCACCCGGTAGCCACGCCCGGCGCCATCCATCGCCTCGGACACGGCGAAGCAGTTGGCGTCGTTGGCGGTGCGCACCGGCCGCTGCAGCCGCTGGCTGAGATCCCGCTCCAGCGGCTGACCATTGAGGCAGGTGGAGCTGGCCGCCTTGACCGTTTCGGTACGACTGGACACCACCCCGGGGATCCCCACCCCGACGCTGCCAACGCACTGGATCTCCCGTTCGCACTGCAACACCATCTCGGTGATGGTGGCCAAGGTGGGCTGGTACTGCCCCTTGGGGGTGGGACGGCGCTGACGCCACAGGATCTGGCCTATGGGGTCCAGGGCGATCACCTCGATCTTGCTGCCCCCCAGATCGACCCCGATCCGGACCGGAAGTTGCGCGGGATTCATCGCGGTTCCTTCATAAAAAACAAAACGTTGTCAATTAACTCAAAGTGTAATGCCCAGTGACGCTGGGCGCAAAAACGCAAACAGCCCGCCGAAGCGGGCTGTCACCTGCGAAGCGTGGCTCAACCGGCCTGATCGACCCGCTGTACCTCGTCGGCGATGCGCTGGGCCAGGGCGGCCACATCGAAGTGAGGCTGCGCCTCCACCATCACCCGGATCAGCGGCTCGGTACCGGACTTACGCAGCAGCACCCGGCCCTGCTCGCCCATCTCCTGCTCCACCTCGGCCACAGCGGCTTTCACCGACTCGGCCTCCAGCGGGGCGGTCTTGCCGGAGAAGCGAACATTGACCAGCACCTGCGGCAGCATCTTCAGATCCGCCCGGGCTTCGCACAGGGTCTCGTTCATCTGCTGCAGGGCGTTGAGCACCTGCAGCGCAGCGATGATGCCGTCACCGGTGCTGTGATGCTTGAGGCTGAGGATGTGACCGGAGTTTTCACCGCCGAGCATCCACTGCTTCTCTTTGAGCATCTCAACCACGTAGCGGTCACCCACCTTGGAGCGGGCAAAGGGGATATCCAGTGCTTTCAGCGCCAGCTCCAGGCCCAGGTTGGCCATCAGGGTACCCACTACGCCACCTTCCATCTTGCCGCTATGGTGCCAGTGGCGAGCGATGATGTAGAGGATGCCATCGCCATCCACCACGGTGCCGTCCTTGTCGACCATCATCACCCGGTCACCGTCGCCGTCAAAGGCGATGCCCAGGTCGGCATCGGTTTCCAGCACCTTGGCCACCAGGTCATCCAGGTGGGTTGCTCCGCAGCGCTCATTGATGTTGAGGCCATTGGGTTCAGCACCGATCACGGTGATCTCCGCCCCCAGCTCACGAAACACCGCCGGAGCGATGTGGTAGGTAGCGCCATGGGCACAATCCAGCACGATGTGCATCCCTTCCAGGGAGCCGTTCTTGCTGAAGGTACTTTTACAAAATTCGATGTAGCGGCCTGCGGCATCATTGATGCGGCGCACTTTGCCCAGCTTATCAGATGCGGCACAACCCATCGGCTTATCCAGCTCCGCTTCGATCGCCAGTTCGTTGGCGTCGGTCAGCTTAGTCCCGAAGGTGGAGAAGAACTTGATGCCGTTGTCATGGTAGGGGTTATGGGAAGCACTGATCACCACCCCAGCATCGGCACGGAAGGTCTGGGCCAGGTAGGCGATGGCCGGGGTCGGCAGTGGGCCGGTCAGGGCCACGTTGACGCCGGCGGCGATGAACCCGGCCTCCATGGCGGATTCCAGCAGGTAGCCTGATATGCGAGTGTCCTTGCCGACAATCACCTCGCGGGTGCCCTCGGCGGCCATGATGGTGCCAGCGGCATACCCCAGCTTCATGGCAAATTCCGGTGTGATGGGAAATTGGCCCACCAGGCCACGGACCCCATCGGTCCCAAAGTATTTTCGGCTCATATCAGCTCAATCTGTCTCGGAGAGGCTCAGCCTCAATCCTGTTTGGGTATCGAAAGCGATACCTTCGGCGCCATATCGCCACTCATTGGCGACCATTTTGCCACTGTTTTCCAACCAACCCAAAGGGCTTACTTGGATTGCTGTTGCTTTTAAACACTATTTCACCAAGTTAACCCTGTTAAGTTTAGCTCTGGTGCAGGGCCGCAACATTGAGAATGCGCGACTGAGCTTTATCCGCAGTGAGCACCTCCTACCTAGGTACGTCGAGGCAGACGAAAAAGGGCCTGGATTCCCCAGGCCCTTCGAGCAGATCAACATCGCTTTCCTTTTCAACAGATCCGGGGCAACTGCTCCCCCACCGGCATCGGCAGCAGACGACTGCCACCGAACAGGCCCACCACCGAGACCTGGCCCGCCGGGGCCGCGGCCACGGTGCCGATCACTGCAGCTTCCCGACCCGCTGGGTGGGCCTGCATCGCCGCCAGGATGGCATCGCAATGCTGGGGTGGCACCACCGCAATCAGCTTACCCTCGTTGGCCATCAGCAGCGGATCCAGCCCCAGGATCTCACTGACCCCGCGTACCTCCGGGTGCAGCGGCAGTGCGGCTTCCTCCAGCTCGATGCTGACCTGGGCCACGCTGGCCATCTCGTTGGCCACCGCCGCCACGCCACCGCGGGTGGCATCGCGCAGGGCCCGAACCGGACCCGCCGCCAGCATTGCCTCCACCAGGCCATTGAGCGGCTGGCAATCGCTTTGCAGCTCACCACTGAGCGCCAGTTCGCCCCGGGCCTGAAGGATCGCCGCGCCGTGATCGCCGACGGTACCAGAGACGATCACCCGATCCTCCGGCTGGATATGACGAGCACCGAGCTGACGGTCGCCTGGCACCACGCCGATGCCACTGGTGTTGATGAACAGCTTGTCGCAGGCCCCCCGGTGCACCACCTTGGTGTCGCCGGTAACGATCTGCACCCCCGCCTCTCGAGCCGTACGGGCCATGGAGGCAACGATGCGCTCCAGGGTTGCCAGCGGCAGCCCCTCCTCGATGATGAAGCTGCAGGAGAGATAACGGGGGATGGCCCCGGCCATCGCCACGTCATTGACCGTGCCGCACACCGCCAGCTTGCCGATGTCGCCCCCGGGGAACTCCAGCGGGTCCACCACGAAAGAGTCGGTGGCAAAGGAGAGCCGATCCCCGGCACCGTTCAGCGACGCCAATGGCAGCTGCGCCTGATCCTCCATCAGGGCCAGCTCGGCGTTATCAAAGGCCGCAACGAAGTATTGCTCAATCAGTTGTTGCATCGCCTGGCCGCCACTACCGTGGGCCAGGGTAATGCATTCCTCTTCCCTCAACACAGATTCAGTTCTCCGCTCGATATTGGTAGTAGGCCGCGCAGGCCCCTTCGCTGGACACCATCAAGGCCCCCACCGGGGTCTGTGGCTGGCAGGCGGTGCCAAACAGGGCACACTGGTTGGGCTTCATCAGTCCACGCAGCACCGCGGCGCAGCCGCAGCCCTCCGGCTCCGCCACACTGCGTCTATCCAGGCCAAAGCGCCGCTCGGCGTCCCAGGGCGCGAACGCCTCAGTCAGCATCAAACCGGAGTGAGGAATGGACCCAAGGCCACGCCAGTCTGACTGGGGTGCGGTCTGAAACACCTCGGCCATCGCCTGCTGGGCCACCGGGTTGCCATCGCTGTGCACAGCCCGTCGGTACTGGTTGTCGATGCGGCTGTCGCCGTCGGCGATCTGCGCCACCACCATGGCCAGCGCCTGCAGCAGATCCAGCGGCTCGAAGCCGGCGATCACCAATGGCTTGTTGTACTGCTCGGCGATGAAGTCGTAGACCCGCTCACCGGTGATCATCGACACATGGCCCGGGCCGATAAAGCCGTCGATGCGGATGCCGGGATCGTCCAGGATGGCCCGCAGCGGTGGGCCGATGGTGATGTGGTGGCACAGCACCGAGAAGTTTTCGATCCCTTCCCGCTTGGCTTGCTGCAGGGTCAGGGCGGTGGCCGGTGCGGTGGTTTCAAAGCCCAGGGCAAAGAACACCACCTGGCGCTCGGGATGCTGACGTGCCAACGCCAGGGCATCCAACGGTGAGTAGACCACCCGGATATCGGCGCCCCGGGCCTTGGCGTCCTGCAGGCTGCCCAGATCGCCGGGTACCCGCAGGGCATCGCCATAGGAGCAGAGCATCACATCGTGTTGCTGAGCCAGGGTGATGGCATCATCGATCCGCCCCCGGGGCAGCACGCACACCGGGCAGCCCGGCCCATGAACAAACTCGATCCCGTCAGGCAGCAGCTGCCCCAGGGCAAACTTGAAGATGGCATGGGTGTGACCGCCACACACCTCCATGATCTGCAGCGGTTTGCGGGCCGGGTCGACCCGCTCCAGCTGCTGATGGATCTGGGCCAAGGTGGCCTTGACCGCCTGGGGGTCACGAAACTCATCAACGAATCTCATGCTGTGCCCTCCGGACCCGCCAGATCGGCCAGCTCATGCTCCAGCCCGCCAACGGCCTTGAGTGCCGCCAGGGTGGCTTCCGCCTCCGCTTCCGACAGCAGCCCCAGGGCAAAACCGACGTGGATCACCGCCCACTGGCCAAGCAACTGCTCGGGCTCTGCAGGCCAGATGCAGGCCGCGTTGACCTGACGCTGTACCCCGTTGACCGCCACCGTCACGGTCTGGCGCTCAGCGTCATCGATGGATTGGATCTGGGCCGGGATCCCTAGGCACATACCGGTACCCTCTTCGCTACCCACTCCAGCCACTGGGCCATCCCCTCGCCGCTGCGGGCGGAGACCTGGATCACCTCGATATTAGGATTCACCCGGCGGGCGTTGTCGATGCAGGCGGCCACATCAAAATCGGTGTGGGGCAACAGGTCGACCTTGTTCAGCAGCATCACGTCCGCCGCGGCAAACATGTCCGGGTACTTGAGCGGTTTGTCCTCCCCCTCGGTGACCGACAGGATCGCCACCTTGTGGGCCTCGCCCAGGTCAAAGCCCGCCGGGCACACCAGGTTGCCGACGTTCTCGATAAACAGGATCCCCGCCTCGTCCAGCGCCAGCTGATCCGCCGCGCGGCCGACCATGGCGGCATCCAGGTGGCAGCCCTTGCCGGTATTCACCTGCACCGCAGCGACCCCGGTGGCGCGGATCCGCTCGGCGTCATTGGCGGTTTGCTGATCGCCCTCAATGACCGCCAGGGAGTAGTCCTCCTTGAGCTCATCCACGGTGGCGGTGAGAAGGGTGGTCTTGCCGGAGCCCGGGCTGGAGACCAGGTTCAGCACCAGCAGGCACTCCTCGGCAAAGCGCTGTCGATTGACCGCAGCCAGTCGATCGTTGGCGCCGAGGATATCCTGTTCCACCTGCACCATCTTCTGTTGGCTCATACCCGGGTTGTGGGCGTGGGCCGGCCCCTGACCGTAATGCAGCTCGCCGTCGTACTCCTCGGGCTCAAACATGGGCAGCTCTGTGCCGGCCAGCTCGGCGTCGGATAGCTCCCTGTGGGATAGCTGGGCCATCAGTTGATGGGCTTGCTGGGCGCTGGACACATGAAAGTGGTAGTGATGATGGACATCGCCCTGGTGATGGTACTTGTGTACCGTCTTATGCACCGCTTTGGACTCGGCGGGCGCAGGGTGGGTATGGTCGTGATGAGCATGGTCGTGATGGTGGTGATCATAGGCATGGTGATGATGTCCATGTTCGTGGTGGTCATGGCCATGGTGATGATGCCCATGATCGTGGTGATGATGGCCATGATCATGACCATGCTGGTGAGAATGCTCTCCCTCAATCACCAGATTGCCTTCGGCACAGCCGCATACGGTACACATGTTTACTCTACCTCCAGTGATTTCACGCGCATTTCGCTGCCACCTATCAGGTGCAGCTGGAACCCTCCACAGCGTGGGCATGACTCGCCCCGCCGTGATAAAGGCACCTCAGAATCGCAATTAAAACAGTGGGCCAGCCCGGGAAGCCGCTCGACGCGCACCTCGGCCCCATCGGCCACGCTGTGCTTAAACACCGCGTCCAGGCTGAACAACAAAGACTCCAGCTCAACCCCGGCCAGCTCGCCGATCTCAAGCTCGATGGATTTGACGCAGCCGAACGGGGACTGCGCCCGTTGCTGCTCGACGATGGCCAGAATGCCTTCCGCCAGGGACATTTCGTGCATGGTTACTCCTGTTGCCACCAGTTGACCGCCACCTCCAGACAGGGGGCGTAGGCCAGCACCAGCAAAGGGATGATCCCCCGGGCTTGCGCCAGGCTGGCGAAGCGCTGCTGAGCCAGGGTCTGACGCAGGCTGAACAACAGATCGGTGGAAGGGATCTCGATGTGGTAGGACTGCACCCGCTCTTGTTGCCACTGGGCCTGGTGGCGCAGCTGGCCTCGGGCGGCGCTGACCACACCGGGGCCCAGCAAGGTGGTGTGGCCACCGGGGTCCTGCAGCCGGGTCAGGGCCTGCTGCATCTCGTTGGCCATGGCCTGAAAGCGCCCGCCCAGGGTGGCTGGGGCCAAGCGCTGACGGGCCGCGCTGCCGGTCTCCATCGCCTGCACCTCCGCCTCGGGGGTGATACAGGCATGAAACCAATCCCGCTGCTCCAGCTCGGTCAGCAAGGGGGTTAGGATCTGGGCCAGGAAGGGCACCAGATCCGGATGACGGGGAGGAATGGACAAGGGGGGGACTTTCGCATCAGGCTGCCACAGGGCAGTGGGCAGCTGGGATTGGCAGCGCTGCAGTGACTGCTGCCAGCGCACCAACGCCTTCAGGCTGGCGTCGCTCTCCCCCAACAGCAGGGTATGGGCCCGGTAGAGCTGCCAACCGTGCTCCTTGAGCCACTCCAGCCAGACCGCCTGGTCCCGTGCCATCTCGGTGGCGGGATCGAAGCTGGACGACTGCAGGCTGACGGCAGCACGCAGTTGCGCCTGGCCACACAAACGGTACAGCAAGCCAAGCTGGCGCCGCACCTGCTCGGCGCACAATCCTTCCAGGTGGGGGGCGACGTTGGGCAGGGTCAGTTGCCACTCCCGCTCGTACACCCGCCCCTCATCCCAACTGAGTAAGAGCCTTGCGGCTGTCAATTCCATGCCGTCTCGCTCCTTGGGCCCGCTTCGGTAGGGGCCCTGCTACTCTCCGAGTCTAAGCGTTAGCCCCGGGAAAAACGTGAACCAGATCAACCCGCCAAAGCAAGGTGCCGGATCCTCATCACGCTTTGACCGCCCTTCCGCGAAGGGAAGTTACCGAATGGCGGTCAGATCTCACCGGCGGCCATCTTGTCGGCGATCTCCCGGTACAGCTCCAGGCTGTCCAGGGCCCGCTCGCTGTCGATCTTCTCCATGGCAAAGCCGTGACTGACCAGCAGGTAGTCCCCCACCGCCAGATCCGGCCCCAGCAGATGGACACTGACATCACGCTCCTGCCCCAGGGTTTCCACCCTGGCGATCTGCGCCTCGCTGTCCAGCGACAGCACCTTGGAGGGGATGGCAAAACACATACGCCCCTCCTCAGGCCACGGCCGGTTCGGCTCGCGCCACAAACAGCGCACCCAGTGCCAGGCTGGCACCAGCAAAGTCCAGCGGCGCCGGCAGGCGGATCTGCACGTTGCGGTCCAGCCGCCGATAGAGCCGGTCGAGCAGCACCGGGTTGGCAAACTCGTCACCCGCCAGGATCACCTGCTCCAGGCCGTAGTCGGCATCCAACTGCTCGACCCACTGGCTGAGGAAGTCGGTGAGCGAATCGACAAAGCCGTAGGCCAAAGCAGAGCTCGACTCCCCGTCCGCCAGGCGGTAGCACAGCAGCGACTGGAACGCCGGGCGCCAGTCCAGCTGTAGCCCGTCAGGGCCGGGTTTAAGCTTGGCGTCGATCCGTGGTGCCACTGGCGAGCCATGTTGCAGCGCTGCGGCCACCAGGGCGTCGGCGGCCCGCTGGGGGTCACTGTCCTGGCTCAGGCCAATCAGCCAGGCCGCCATCGCCATCGCATCACGAACGCTGCCGCTGAGTTGGCCGGGTTGCTGATCTAGCTGTTCAAGCCACTGGGGATGGTGTGTCTTAACCCGCTCCAGCATCCGCTGGGCACTGCTCCCCAGCTCTGCCACCGAGGCCAACCAGGCCGCCGGTGTCTGCCACTGACGGTCCAGCGACACCAGCCAGCGGTACTCGTTGCCGTCGCGATAGAGCAGGCCCGAAGCCTGGTTTTCACTGAGGAACAGCACGGCACTGCGCTTGGGTACCCGGTCCAGTTGCCGGATCCCCTCCAGGGCACAGGCGGCGGGGAGGCAATCGCCGCTGTCTGGCAAGGTGGTTGGGGAGAGTTGCACCCGCTCACCATCCCAGTGGGCATGGATCCCCCCCATGCGCGCATCCTGATGCAGCGGCGGGTGAGTCAGCTGGTGACGAAAGCCCGGCAGTGAGAGGGCAATGGGCAGGGTATCGCAATGACTCAGTTGCAGGGCTCGTCCCTGACTGCGCATCGCCACCGCCACCACACCGTGTTGGGCCAATCGCTCGGTCAGCGCCAGGGTGAGGCGATCGTCCGCCAACTGTACCTGATACAGCGCCCGGGCCAGCTGATGCTGCTCGATAAAAGCCTGACGCGGTGCCAGTCGCAGCTGCGGTTTCTCCAGCCCGGACAGGCATAACTGGCCCACCCGACCGATGTGTAAGGACTCCGCCAGCGCCTTGGGCTGACAGAACAGCAGGGTGTCGTCTTCAATACCGCTGTGGGCCAGCAGGCGCAATTCACGCCGGCCGTGGCGGGTCTCCAGCAGGGTGTGCCCCTCCAGCAGTAACCCGTCCAGGTGACGCTGGACCCAACGCTCCAGGCTGTTCTCTCCCTGCAGCCAGTGGTCGTCGCTGCTGCTGTCACAGTGGCGACAGCCTTGCAGAGGCTGATCCTGGCAATGGCGACAATAGGGCAGGTCCAGCTTGCCCTCGTTCAGCGCCAGGGCGTCACCGTCAAACTGGTCAATCGCCTCAATGCCGCTGTCAATCAGCCAGCAGGAGACCGGGAAGGCGTTGCCAATCAGTTCCGCCAGCTGAGACAGCTGGGCCTCGTCCCCCTCCGCTTCCAGGGCGTAGCCCCGCTCGGTCTCGGCGATGGTCATCACCAGGGGATGTTGCAAGAACTGGTTGCACAAGCGGGCGTAGATTGGCACCTGCTGGGCCGTGTTGAAGTTAAACCGCAGCTTCATGCTTCTCTCCCGCGCAGGACACTGCAGCCAGTTGTGCGATATCCGGATCCGCCTGTTGCTGGCAGATCAGCCCCAGGGAACTCAGGTGCTGGGCCAGTGCCCGCTCCATCAGGGGCACCGCGGCCCGGACCTTGTCGGTCAACTCGAAGCTCATCGACTCCAGCACCTCGGGGATCACCCCGAGGATCAGGGTCTGGGGTCGGTCTCCCACCATGTCCATCATGGTGAGGGTATGCAGCATCTCCACTTCGTGGGCACTGCCTTGGAAATCGATATGGTGGGGCGCAGCATCGAAGTCGAAGAAATAGACATCGCCATGCTGGCCCTGGGTGGAATGGATGGTGTCCACCACGATCACCTGATCATATTGGGTCATCATCGGGATCAGGGCGTGGGCCAAGGTGCCGCCGTCAACGAACGTCACCTCGACCGGCCCTTCGATCCGATACTTCTGTTGGAAATAGTGGGCAAAGTGCACGCCGATGCCCTCATCGGCGTACAACACGTTGCCAATCCCAAGAATCAGGATCTTTTTCGGCATCACTTCTCTTCTACTTTATGGGTGTCATAACCGGACACGATGGTGTCCATCGAGCTCTTGAACCACACCGCACTCCACATCGCCATGTAGACGTGGATCGGCAGGAAGATGATGAACACCCAGGTCAACCAGTGGTGGATCTCCCGCACCGGGGCCAGGCCACCGAACAGCGCGGTGCCCCACTCTGCCAGCGGGTAGATCAGACCTCCCAAGCCCTCGTGGTAGACATTGGCGTGCAAAATCAAACCGGTAATGCACATCAAGGCGGCCACCACACTGACCATCAGGTAGCTGACAAATTGCAGCGGTCCGTAGACCCCCTGCTTGTGCAGCTTGCCATGCCACAGGTAGGACTTAAGGTTGATGACCCAACTGCGCGGACTGATCACATCCCGGTAGGAGCGACGCTCAATGTTGCTCCGGCTAAAGAAGAACAGGTAAGCCCGGTACAGGGTCACCGCACAGAGCACGAAGCCCGCCACCAGGTGGGCAAAGCGCACCCAGCCCTGCTGCAGGTTATCCGTGCCGCCGTAGGGCGTCAGGAAGGGCCAGGCGATGTAGAAGCCGGTTACCACCAGCACCACGATGCTGATGGCCCGTAGCCAATGCCCCCACATGATGGCGGGACCAAAGATCTTGTCCCGGGTATACAAAGGCGAATCAGACATGCTTCCCCTCCTTAGGCGCTTGCCGCACCCACTTGGAATTGGCCCAGATCCGTACCCTTGTAATCCATCACATGCACCGCACAGGCCATGCAGGGGTCAAAGGAGTGGATCACCCGGATCACCTCCAGCGGCTTGGTGGGATCCTCGAGCTTGATGCCGATCAGCGACTTCTCGTAGGGCCCCTTCTTGCCGTTGGCGTCCTCCGGACCGGAGTTCCAGGTGGTGGGCACCACCGCCTGGTAGTTCTCCACCTTGCCGCCCTTGATCCGCACCCAGTGCGACAGCATGCCCCGTGGCGCCTCGATCATGGAGTGACCGACGTACTCAACGTCGTTGCGCATGCCCGGATCGATGAAGGTCTCCTCATCCACCAGGATGTTGTCCACCAGCGCATCGAAGGTCTCCAGTGCCGCGTCGGCCACCAAAATGGTTTGCAGCAGACGCGCCGCGGTGCGGCCTAAGGTGGTGAACAGCGCCTCGATGGGCAACCCGGTGGCGGCCAGCAAGCCGTCGACCGCTTCGACCACCCGCTTGTTGCCCTTGGCGTAGTTCACCAGCAGGCAGGCCAGCGGGCCCACTTCCACCGGTTCGCCGTTATAACGGGGCGATTTCACCCAGGTGTACTTGCCATCGCCATCAACGGTGGGCAGCTCGCCATACACGGTGTCACGCTTGGTGAAGCCGGTGTAGTTGGGCTTGGTCTCGCCGTCGTAGGGGTGCAGTGCCGGGCCATCCTCGTACCAGGCGTGACTGACGTCTTCTTTGATCAGGTCCGGGTTGATGTCGCTGACCCCGGCCAGATCGCCGTTGATGATCACACCACCCTCGAACAGGTACTGACCCCGCCCCAGGGCAAAGTCCTGGCACGCCAGGAAGCTGTTGACGCCCACGCCCTTGAGCACGGAGTCTTCCCCTTTGTACTGGGCCGCCGCCATCAGCACGTCCGGCAGGTAGGCACGCTGGATGAAGTCGTTCACCTCGGCGTGTTTCTGTTTCCACTGCTGCAACCGCGCCGGGCTGAGCATGTCGCGGACACAGGTAACACCGCCCACCACCAGCGACTGCGGGTGTGGTTGCTTGCCACCGAAGATGGCCAGCATCTCCGCCGCCACCCGCTGCACTTCCAGCGCCTTGAGATAGTGAGATACCGCAATCAGGTTCTGCTCCGGGGTCAGCTGGTAGGTACCGTTGCCCCAGTAAGCGTTGGCAAAGGGACCCAGCTTGCCGGAGGCAACCAGCTTGGCCACCCGCTCCTGCACCGCGCGCAAGTCCCCCTCGCCGGCGGCGATGGGTTTGTCGGTCCACTTCATCGCCTCCTGGGCCGCAGCGGCAGGATCGGCAGAGAGCGCCGACACCACGTCCACCCAGTCCAGCGCGTGCAGGTGGTAGAAGTGCACCACGTGGTCGTGCATGTAGAGCGAGGCCTGCATGATGGAACGCAGCAGCTCGGCGTTATAGGGGATCTGCACCTTAAGGGCATCCTCCACCGCTTCGATGCCGGCCCGGTAGTGGGAGTAGGTGCACACCCCGCAGATCCGCTGGGTCAGCAGACCGGCGTCCATCGGGCTGCGCCCCTTCATGATCACCTCAATGCCGCGCCACAGGGTGGAAGAGGACCAGGCATTAGTGATCACATTGTTCTCATCCACCTCCACTTCCACCCGCAGGTGGCCCTCGATACGGGTAATGGGGTCTACAACAACACGTTTACTCATGACTCATCCTCTTTCTTCTTGTTCATGAACGCCGTGGTGACGGCGTGGGCACCGATACCGGCGACGGTCACCCCCAAAATGGTGGCGCCAATGGCGTCGGCGGTCATATCCAGGCTGTGGATCTCGCGCCGACCCAGCGGCTTTTCAAAGTCCGCCATGGTGTCCCAGAAGTGAGGCTCGGAGCAGCCCATGCAGCCGTGACCGGCCAGCACCGGCCAACTGGTGTGGTGGTTAAACCGCTCGGTGGGGCAGTTGTTGTAGGTGTAGGGGCCTTTGCAGCCCACCTTGTAGAGGCAGTAGCCCTCTTTGGCGCCGGCGTCGCCGAAGGTCTCGACAAACTCACCGGCGTCGAACCGACCGCGACGTTCGCAGTTGTCATGCACCCGGGCACCGTAGGCCCAGCGCGGACGGTTGAACATGTCCAGCGGCGGCAGCTTGCCGAACATGATGAAGTACATCAGGGTACCGACGATGTTCTTCTCCGAGGGCGGACAGCCGCCCAGGTTGACCACCGGCTTGTTGGTCACCTCCATCACCGCACGGGCCTCGGTCGGGTTCGGCTTGGCGGCCTGGACGCCACCAAAGGCAGCACAGGTACCCACCGACACGATGGCAGCAGCCCCTTCGGCGCACTCATCGATGATCTGCATGCCGGTGTGGCCCTTGCAGCCCACGGTCAGGAAGGCACCGTTGTTGGCGGTGGGCACGGCGCCCTCAACCGCCAGCACGTACTGGCCCTTGTAGGCCTTGAGGGCGTGCTCCAGGTTCTCCTCCGCCTGCCAGCCAGAGGCCGCCATCAGGGTTTCGTGATACTCGAGAGAGATATGGTCGAAGATCAGGGTATCGACGGTGGGGGTATCGGCGCGGATCAGCGATTCCGAGCAACCGGTGCATTCGGCCATGTGCAGCCAGATCAGCGGCACCCGGTTGGCCAGTTCGGCGGCTTCCGCCACCATGGGGGCAAACTGCATCGGCAGTGCCAGTACCGTGGCCGTCGTGGCGCTCCATTTCATGAAGTCGCGGCGGGAGATCCCCTGGGCTTCCATGCTGTCACGCAGTGAGGCCTGTTTCAGCGGGGGCTGTTCGGCCAGGCTATCCAGCCGCTGGCGGCATTGCGCCAGTAACGCATCGTATTTGTTCACAGTGCATCCTCCAATGATGACTGGCGTCTTCAGCGACGCTTATGCCAGGCCAGCCCAGCACCAATAACGCCGACCACCACCATCATCAGCAGCACATCCCAGGCGTGATGGAAGTGCCCCAGGCCACCGTGCCCCGGGTGCGCCATCGCCAGACCGGGGAACATCGCCAGTAGATACATGCCTCTCTTCATTCTCTCTTCCTCATTCCATCTTGTTGTTATTCCGTAATTGGTCGTGTTTCCACGTCAGGGAACAACGGGAAATCGGACCAGCAGCAAGAGAATATTAATGTCTTAATCAACCCCAGTAATGTGACTCATGTCACCCACTTCCGGGGTGCAACTTGATTCAAATCAATTTGTTGTGGCAATCCGCTTCAATTCTTTACCGTTTCATTACGATTTTTGTGAAGCCGCCTCGATCGCCGCCTGTCCCACCGCCAGGCCACCGTCGTTGGCAGGCACCTGACGATGCCACAGCAGGGTCAGGCCACTGCCGCGCAACTGGTCCTCCAGCAGGGTCTGCAGCAGGGCGTTTTGCATCACCCCTCCGCTGAACAGCAGGTGTTCAATGCCATGGGCCCGGGCGTGGTAGACCGCCACCGCCGCCAGTTCGTTGGCCAGCAAAACGTGGAACTGGAACGCCAGATCCGCCCTGCTGCGCCCCTGCGCTAAGCCGTCCAGCAAGCCTCGCCAGATCGGCGCCAGGGCCACCTCGGGGTGCGGCTGCCAGGATGGCAGATGGCGCTGGGGAGCCTGCCAGGCCAGGGACTCCAGCGCCATCGCCGCTTCTCCTTCAAAACTGATGGCGTCAAAGCGGCAATCCAGCAGCGCGGCCGCGGCATCAAACAACCGCCCGGTGCTGGAGGCCAGCGGCGCATTGAGCCCCTGGGCCATCGCCATCCGCAGCGGCGCCAACGGTTGCCGGGCCAGGCGCTGTAGGGTCTCGGCGCTGTGCGTCTCCCAGTCCGGCGCATAGCACTCCAGCTGGGCCAACAAGTTGCGCCAGGGCTCCTTCGCCGCCCGCTCACCGCCAGGCAGGGCCACCGCCGGCAAGCCGGTGAGACGCTGACAGCCGTGGTAGTCCCCCAGTAGCAGTTCACCGCCCCAGATGTCATGGCTGGTGCTGCCATCGCCGAAGCCGGTGCCATCCAGCACCCAGGCCAGCACCGGGCCCTGCTGCCTGGGCCAATGGTTATCCACCAGGCCACTGGCCAGGTGGGCATGGTGATGGGCCACCGGTCTGGCCCCCCGGGCCATCGCCAGGCGGTGGCTGTGGTAGCCAGGGTGGGCATCGCACACCCGCGCGCTGGGCATGACATCAAACAGCTCGGCAAACCAGGTCAGGTTGCGCTGGTAGGTGGCGAACAACAGAGGGTCATCCAGATCTCCCAGGTGCTGGGACAGCAACAGCTGGCCCCGCTTGACGTAGGCGAAGGTGTTTTTCAGATCCGCACCGTAAGCCAGCAGCCCATCGGCCTGCTCAAAGCCTGGCGGCAGGGGCAACGGCGCTGGCACGAATCCCCGGGCCCGACGCAGCAGCTGGGCCCGCCCCGACACCACCCGAACGATGGAGTCATCGACCCGATTCACGATAGCGCGGTCATGGATCAGCAGGGCATCGGCAATGGGCCCCAGCTCGGTGAGCGCCTCACCATCATCGATGCAGGGCGGACGGCCGGAGGCGTTGCCGGAAGTCATCACCAGCGGGCGCTCAAACGCCTCCATCAGCAGGATCTGCAGCGGATTCGATGGCAGCATCACCCCCAGGCAGTGCTGGGCCGGGGCGACCGAGGGCGCCAGGGAGTCACCGCTGGCTTGACGGGTCAGCAGTACGATGGGGGCGGCAGCGCTCTCCAGTTGCTCCTGCTCCAGGGGATCGATCAGCACGTGATGACGGGCCGACTCGCTGTCTCGCATCAGCAGGGCAAAGGGCTTGCGCGGCCGACGCTTGCGCTGACGCAGCCGGGCCACCGCGGCCTCGTTGCCGGCATCCACCGCCAAGTGGTAGCCCCCCAGCCCCTTGATCGCCAAGATCTCCCCCTGCTGCAGGCGCCGCACCGCCTGGGCCAGAGGATCCCCCTGAGTCGGGCTGCCGTCAGACTCCAGCAGGGCAAGACGGGGGCCACAGACGGCGCAGGCGTTGGGCTGGGCGTGGAAACGGCGATCCGCCGGATGGTCGTACTCCTGTTGGCACTGGGGACACAACGGGAAGGCCTTCATAGAGGTGGCAGGGCGGTCGTAGGGCACCGACTCGATGATGGAGAAGCGCGGACCGCAATGGGTGCAGTTGGTAAAGGGGTAATGGAAGCGGCGATCCCGTGGATCCAGCAGCTCACTGCGGCAGGCGCGGCAGGTGGCGGTGTCCGGCGCAATGCGGGTGTTGCTGTCACCGCCACGGGAGGCGGCAATCACAAAGGGGTGGGGCAGCTCGTCGGCGGCCAGTGATTGGGTCTCCAACTCATCGACCCGGGCCAATGGTGGCAGCTGTTGCCAAAACTGCTGCAGAAACGCCTCCAGCGCGCTCTCCGGGGCCAGGGTGATCAGCACCCCCTCAGCGTCGTTGAGCACCTCCCCGGCCAGGTCCAACTGTTGCGCTACCTGCCAGACAAAGGGACGAAAGCCCACGCCCTGAACCTGTCCCCTAACCCGGATTGCTACTGCCATCGCCTGCTCCCTCATGCTGTGGTATCCCCAGTCTATCCTGAGCCCTGCCGGCAAACCGGAGCGGGATCACAAAGTCCCTTACTCCCGCCCAGTTCACAGTTCTGACGATTGCCTGAGCAAGGGGGATCCGGCGCCAAGACCCGGCATTGGTGGGCTTTTTCGCAGCCATTCATCTTTTTTCATAATTTGTTGTCAGCGGTTCATATCCCGCACTGCCCCTTTCATATTCGCCCCCTACCCTGTCCGCCAGCCCTGATTGGACACAACACAACAAAGGTTTTCGATGCAACGGCGTGATTTTCTGAAGATGAGTGCGGCGCTGGGTGGCGCCGCCGCCCTGGCAGGTTGCCAGCGTCCCGAGGCTACGGCCGAGCCCCTAAGCGAAGAGCAGGTGAACTGGAGTGCCTGCCTGGTGAACTGCGGCTCCAACTGCCCGCTCAAGGTCTACTCCCGGGACGGCATGATCACCCGCATCGAGACCGATCACAGCTTTGCCGATGAGTACGGCAACCACCAGGTGCGCGCCTGCCTGCGCGGCCGCAGCGTGCGCCAGCGGGTGTACGCCCCGGACCGGCTCAAGTACCCGATGAAGCGCACAGGCCCCCGCGGCAGCGGCCAGTTCCAGCGCATCAGCTGGGAGGAGGCGCTGGACAGCATCCACGCCAAGCTTGGTCATGTGATCAAGGAATACGGCAACGAGTCGGTGTTCTTCACCTACAACTCCGGTGCCTACTACAACTTTGGCGGCAAGCAGAACTACTACCGGCTGATGAACCTGCTGGGGGGCTACCTCAACAGCTACGGCGATTACAGCTGGGGCCAGATGTACCAGGCCGCCCGCTATACCTTCGGCAGCGAGGCGCTGGCCTACCAGGGCAGTGCCATGGCGGAGATGCAGGCGGCGGATCTGGTGCTGATGCTGGGCTACAACCCGTCGGAGATCCGCATGAGCGGCTCCGGTGAGGCCTACGACTTCCTGGTGATGAAGCAGCAGCTGGGCTTTAAGACCATCATCGTTGACCCCCGCTATACCGACTCCGCCCTGGGTAAGGAGGATCAGTGGCTGCCGATCCGCCCCGGTACCGACGCCGCCCTGGCGGAAGCGATCGCCTACCAGCTGATCCAGCATCACGGCGTCGACCAGGCCTTCCTGGATCGCTATTGCCAGGGCTATGACGAACGCACCCTGCCCAAGGGCGTACCCTTCAAGGCCAGCTACAAGGCCCACATCCTCGATATCGAGCAGCCCGGCGACCAGCCCGGCGCCAACGCCCGCACCCCGGAGTGGGCTGCGTCGATCACCGGGATCCCGGCGGCGCAGATCCGTCAGCTGGCGCAAACCCTGGCGCAGACCGCTGCCACCGGCAAGGTCTATGTCCAGATCGCCGCCTCCCTCAACCGCCACGCCGCGGGGGAGAACACCATCCGCGCCATGTACATGCTGCCGCTGCTGCTGGGCCAGGTGGGCCTGCCGGGTACCAACACCGGCGCCCTGCCCTCCGGCAGCAGCCTCAGCGCGCCGGTGATGCCCACCGGCGATAACCCGGTAGAAAGTGCCATCTCCTTCTTTACCTGGACCCAGGCGGTACTGGATGGCCAGAACATGACGGTGCAGCGGGACGGCGTGCGCCTGCCCGAAGACAAGCTGGACGAGCAGGGCGACGGCCGCCTGGGTCACGACATCAAAGCGATCATCAACTACGCCGGCAACGCGCTGATCAACCAGCACGCCGACGCCAACCGCACCGCTGAGATCCTCAAGGACGACAGCCGCTGTGAGTTCATCCTGGTGGTGGACAACTGGATGACCCCCAGCGCCGAGTACGCTGACATCATCCTGCCGGACGTCACCTGGCTGGAGAGCGAGGATCTGATCACCCAGGGCTACGCCGCCGGTAACACCGGCACCCTGGTGCAGATCAGCAGCGCCATCGGCCCGATGTTTGAGTGCCGCAACTCCTATGATGTCTGCACCGAGCTGGCCCGCCGCTTTGGGGTGGAACAGGCCTTCACCGAGGGCAAAAGCGCCCAGCAGTGGCTGGATCAGTTCTATGCCGAGGCCCAGGCCGCCAATCCGGGCCTGCCAGACAAGTCGGTGATGCTCAAGCAGGGGGTCTATCGCCAGTACCTGCCCAACGGCAGCCACATCGCCTTGCAGGATTTCCGTGACGATCCGGAGGCCAACCCGCTGGCCACGCCGTCCGGCAAGATTGAGATCTACTCCAGTGAGCTGGCGGACAAGGCCGCTCGCTGGCAGCTGCCGGCAGACCAGGTGATCAGCGCCATTCCCCAGTACTGCGCCACCGCCGAGGGGGCGGAAGATCGGGATGGGATGCGTCGCTATCCGCTGCAGCTGACCGGTTACCACACCAAGGGCCGGGTTCACTCCAGCTATCACAACGTGCCCTGGCTGCGCGAAGCGGTGCAGGATGCGGTGTGGATAAGCCCAATGGACGCTGAGGCCCGCGGCCTGGCCACCGGCAACCGGGTCCAGGTGTTTAACGACCGCGGCACCATCGAGGTGGAGGTCAAGGTCACCCCGCGGATCATGCCCGGGGTAGTCGCCCTGGGCCAGGGCGCCTGGTACCAGGGCGGCGACGTCGACAAGGGGGGCTGCCTTAACACCCTGACCAGTCAACGACCGACCCCCTTGTCCAAAGGCAATGGCCAGCACACCAACCTGGTTGAGATCCGAAAGATCGCGGAGACAGACGCATGAGAGCACCGGAGCAATACGGCTTTTACATCGACACCAGCAAGTGCACCGGCTGTAAAACCTGCCAGATCGCCTGCAAGGATAAGAACGACCTGCCGGTGGGGGTGAACTACCGCCGGGTGTACGAGTACGGCGGTGGCGGTTACCGGGTCAACGACGACAACAGCATCGAGGTGCAGGACGTCTACGCCTACTACACCTCCATCAGCTGCAACCACTGCAGCAAGCCGGCCTGCGTCAAGGTGTGCCCCACCGGTGCCATGCATAAGCGACGCAAGGACGGCTTGGTGCTGGTGGACAAGGAGGCCTGCATGGCCTGCGGTCGCTGCCACCAGGCCTGCCCCTATGACGCGCCACAGATGGATTTCGAGGCCGGCCATATGACCAAGTGCGATGGCTGCCACGAGCGCATTGCCGAGGGCCGCCTGCCGGTGTGTGTCGAGTCCTGCCCGATGCGGGCGCTGGATTTCGCGCCGATGTCGGTGCTCAAGGCACGCTACCCGGACACCACCGAGCTGGCACCGCTGCCCAAACACAGCCTGACCGAGCCGAATCTGCTGATCAAAGGCAACAAGCATCAGCGCGCCAGCGGCGCCGGTGACGGCGAGGTGTTGAACTGGGCCGAGGGTTTGATCAATTTCCCCTGGGAAAAGCAGGGCAGCCTGGGCTAAACGAACCGCTTTCTTGATCTGGATCGGGGCAGGTGCACCGACAGTCACCATACTGACCTTAGGCCGCAAGAGGGATACTGCGGCCCTGTCGTAAAACGGAAGGAGTGAGCGCATGGACCGGGATACCCGAGCCAATCTGCAGGCGGCAGCCCAGGTGCTGCACTACGCCCTGTACCATCCACCCACTGAGCTGTTCCTCCAGCACCTGACCTCGGTGCATGCGGATCAAAGCTGGCCCCCCTACTGCCCAGCCGAAAGCCCTGCGGCAGCGATCCAGCAGGAGGCGCTGGAGCAGCTGGGCCGTGCCTTGAACCTGGTCAGTGAGGACCCCAGCCAGCTGGCACTGCTGCAGCGGGACTACCAGGCGCTGTTCATCGGCCCGGGCGCACTCAAGGCGATCCCCTGGGGCAGCCCCTACCTGCATGAAAAGCGGCAACTGTGTGGCCCCTCCACCCTGGCCCTGTCCCAGTGGCTGACGGCCCAGGGCATCGAACTGAACCTGGCACAGAACGAGCCGGTGGATCACATCGGCCTGCTGTTGTCGGTGGTGGCGCTGCTGATCCATGACCCCAGCCGGGATGACGATCTCCGCGCGTTGTTGGCGCAGCATCTGCTGCCCTGGTCCACCCCCATGCTGGCCGGGATGGCGCAACAGGCCGACACCGAGTTCTACCGGGCCATCGCCGGACTGACCCAGGCCCTGCTGTTGCATTTGCAACACGATCTCGCCGTCACCCCGGTGGCTCAGCGGCTTTACCTTTAGGCTCTACCGGTAAGCTCTATCGGTAAGCTATACCGGTACAAATACGCCAATAAAAAAGGCCGCACACTGTGCGGCCTTTCTTTGTTTTCTAATCATCCTGCTGCAGGGTATCAAACACCGCCTCGATCCAGGCCTGGGAGATCGGCCCCGGGCCGCCCTCCATCAGATAGGCAGCCTGGTACGGCTGCAGTTCACTGCTGTGGGGGTGGCGCAACACCCTGAAGGTCTCCTGGCGCAGGCGAGCGCGCACCAGCGGTGCCGGCAACCAGGCCCAGCCGATGCCCTGCTCCACCAGGTCACGCAGCTGCTCGAAACTGGACATCGCCACGTGGTCGGCACTCTCCCGGGGGGCCACCGCCACCCGGTCCGCCTTCCAGTAGGACAACAGCAACTGGGTGCTGCGAAACAGGTCTGCGTCGGTGACCGGTCGCTGCGACGCCAGCGGGTGATGCGAGGCCACCACCCGCTGCATCCGCACCCGGCCCAGCTCCTCCACCTGTACGCCAAGGTGACGGTTAAGATTCAGGCCGAAGGCCAGATCCACCGCCCCCTGGGCCACCATCTCCACCAGCTCCTGGGGTGGCGCCAGTACCATGGTAACCCGGGTGTTGGGAGCCTGGGCCTTGAGGCTGGCCATGATCCGGGCCCACTGGGCCTCAGGCAGGGCGTCATCCCGGGCGATGCGGATCTCCATCTCTTGACCCTGGGACCACTGCCGGGCCCGGGTGGTCAGCTGCTGAGCCAGCTGCAGCATGCGCTGGCAATCGGGCAACAGGGCACGGCCCGCCTCGGTCAACACCACCCGGTTGCCGCTGCGCTCAAACAGCGACAGACCCAGCTCATCCTCCAATGAGGAGATCGCCAGGCTGATGCTGGTGCGGCTGCGATCCAGCTGTCGACCCGCCCCCGCCAGTGAGGCGGCCTCCGCGGCCAGGACAAAGGCCTCCAGTTGCTCCAGTTTCATCGATTAGCCCATCTTCATTACGATAACGGCGAGGATCATCACCACCATGCCGAGCCAGCCCTTCCAGCCCAGCTTATCGCCATTGAGGAAGTAGCCCAGGATCGCGGTCCCGGCGATACCCATGGCACCCCAGCTAGCGTAAGCCACGGCCAGTTCCATGTAGGCAATCGAGAAGGAGAGCAGGGTAAAAGCCCCCCACACCAACAGGACAGCCATCACTGCCATGCCTTTCTTGCGGAAACCATCACTGCGGCTAACGAAGCCATTGGCGGCAATGTCCAACAGCGCGGCCAGGATGACGTAACCAAAACCGCCCATCACACCGGCACCCATTAACGAACTCATGCGTGACGCTCCTCTTCATCCCAATGCAGCAGGCCCATGCCCACCAGACACAACGCGATACCGGCCCACATCGGCCCGGTCAGCTCCGCATTTAGGAACAACACAGATACGATGGCGATCAACAGTACGCCAAACCCTTCCCAGAAGGCGAAAGCCACGCCGATGGAGATCTTGCGTGCCGCCAGGGCCAGGAAGTAGTACGACAAGCCCAACAGGGCATACATGGCGCCGTACCCCACAGCCGGGTGCCAACCCAGCTGCGTCATCAAACTCATCACACTGGTTCCTGACACCTCGGTCACGATCGCCAGTGCCAGGAAGAACCAAGCTGCTCTCACTTTTCACTCCAAATCACTCACTGCGTCATTGCAGCGAGGGGAAGTGTAGGGAGAGTCGCCTTTGGGCACGAACCCCTGAGCGTTAGCTTTTATAACGCTAGTCTTTTTAAGCTAGGGATTCAAATAGCGCTCTAGCTGTGCGACGCCCAGCTCTAACGCATTGATAAGTTGAGTTTGATAACGCTCAGAGGGAGACTTCTCCAACTCTGCCGCGATGCCTGCAGCTTTTGTGAGCGCTAAAGCGCCGCACGCTCCCTTGAGTTGATGTGCCAGCGGGATCAGTTCGGGATCCGCCACTGACAGCCCGCTTAGGCGTTGCTGCAGCGGCGTCAGCGCCGCCGCCATGCGCTGCATTCGAGCTCGGCCCAGTACCGCCAGATCCGCCGCCAGCTGGGCATGATCCAGGGTGTCGCCGGTGGGCAGACGCTGGGGTGGACGGCGCCATTGCCGGCCCAGGGCGGCACCCAGCTCAGCCAGGCGCAGGGGTTTGGCGACAAAGCCATCGAATCCAGCCTGGAGAAAGCCTGCGACCTGGCTGTCAAATACGTGGGCCGACATGGCGATGCAGGGCAGCGGGGTGCCCTGGTGAGACTCATGGGCCGGCTTGAGCCGACGCTGCAGCTCGGTGCCCTCCATATCCGGCAGTTGGATATCCACCAGCGCCAGGTCAAAGGCCTGCTCGGTAACCGCTGTCAGGGCTGCTTCGCCGCTGGCAACCCGGCGGTGGCGCTGCCCCAGCTTGTCGAGAAAGCCCTCCAATACCAGGGCATTGGTGTCGTTGTCCTCCACCACCAGGCAATGCAGATCCGATGGCAACGCAGGCAGCGCCGCCGATTGGCTGGGCCGGGCGCATGGGGTTAGGGACAGGGTCAGCATGAAACAGCTTCCCTCCCCCGGTGCGCTTTCCAGGCTAAACTCGGCCGACATCACCTCGGCCAGGCGCTGGCAGATCGCCAGACCCAGCCCGACGCCACCCTGGACCCCGGATTGCAGCCCTGACTGCAGTTGGTAAAAAGGTTCGAACACCCGGGCCTGCTGCTCCGGGCTCATTCCCGGTCCGCTGTCGCTGACGTGAAAGCGCAGTTGGTGGGCACCGCCCTGCTCCGCCAGCTTAACCAGGCCCAGGTCGACCCAGCCCTCGCCGCCGTGCTTAATGGCGTTACTGACCAGGTTGAGCAGGATCTGGCGCAGCTTGCCCTCATCCCCAAGGTAGGCCGGTGCCAGGCCACTCTCCCGTTGCAGATTCAGGCTCAGACCGGCCCGCTGGGCCTGAGGCTCCAACAGCTGAACCACCCCCTGCAGCAGCTTGTCCGGTTCGAATGGGCGGGTCTGCAATGGCAGGGTACCGGACTCGATCTTGGTGTAATCGAGCACCTCACTGAGCAGTCCCTGCAGCGCTTCTCCGCAGTCGCGGATCTGGTCGAGGTATTGGGTTGCAGTGGGATCCAAGGGTTGGTCCGACAGCAGCTCGGCGCTACCGAGGATGCCGTTCATCGGCGTGCGGATCTCATGGCTGATGGTGGCCAGGAACACGCTCTTGGCTTTGTCCGCCTGCTCGGCCCGGCGCTGGGCCTGGGTGCGCTGGGCTACCTCCTGGGCCAGCTGCTGATTGGCCTGCTCCAGCTGTTCGGTACGCTGGGCCACGGTGTGCTCCAGCTGCTGTTGATGGCGCTGCAGCGCCTGTTCCGCCTGACGACGGGCCAGCGCAGTCTGCTTAAAGGCGGTAATGGCGCCGGCCAGCTGAGCCAGCTCGTCATGACCGTGCACCGGCAGGGTGACAGACAGATCGCCGCGGCTCAGTGCCACCAGAGCCTGGGTGGAGTCCTGCAGACGCAGCGCCACATCCCGGTATACCCAGCGATACACCAGCCAGGCGGCCAGCAACAGCGCCACTATACCGATCCCCACCAACACCAGCCGGGCACGTTGCAGTGCTTCGGTGGCGGCCTGATAGGCCAGGGCCGTGGCGCCGTCGCCTTGCTCCAGTCGCGCTGCGACCAGATCGTTGAGGCGATCAAACTGGGCCTGGATCAGCCGTCGCTGGTTGCGGATAAGCTGGGACTGAAGCTGGGCCTGGCGCTGCCATTGGAACAGGCGCTGGCCCTGGTTAAGCTCTTCGACCCGACGCTGGATCCGCCCCGCCCGCTCCGGATCCTGTACCCCGGGCAACAGCAGGGGCAAGTCCGCCACCGCCTGCTGATAGGCCTGTGCTGCGGCCGAGCCCGCCTCGCCACCGCGCGCCAACAGGGCCAGCAACAGCTGGCCACTGGCTTCCAGCTCCGACATCGACTGCCATTGAGCCAGGTCCTCGAACAGCAGTGCCGCCAAGGCCGGCTCCAGTCCCGGCCCGGCTCTCAGCGCCAGGGTACGGGCCACCAGGGCAGTCTGAGCATTGGCCACCTGGTTGCCCGCCAACCCCGCCAGTGCCACCGCCGCATCCTGCAGTTGTGGCGCCAGCGCCTCGATGGCCTGGCGCTGCTGATTGCGGGCCACCACCAGCTGCCCCAACTGCGCCAGCGCCAGTGGCAGGGTACGCTGCAGATCCATTGGCATGGGATCGCTGCCCAGCAGCGCCTGCAGGCCGGCGCCCTGTCGGCGCAACTGCTCGCTCAAGCGCTCGCCGTCCTGAACCCCGTTGGACTCCAGCAGCAGCTGGACGGTGAGATCGATCTGGGTGCGCAGCGCGGCCAGTTGCCGGGCCTGTTCCCGCACCGGCAGGGCCTGCTCCCGCAAAGCCCGTTCTCCCAGGCTGACCCGTTGCAAGCCCCACCAGCCCACCGCTGCCGCCAGCCCGGACAGGGCCGCCAGCAGGGCAAAGGCCAGCAGCAACTTGCCGGTGACACTCCGGCCTGGGCGCAGCATGGGGAAACTCCTCTAAGCTTGGTTTAACCCAGTGTAGGTGTTGGAGTTTGTCTTGCTCTTTCCATCCTGGTTGGGGCTGCTGACCCTGCTTTCGGTGCAGTTGTGGCAGCCGGGCAACCAACAGCCACAACAGGCCGTGCCCTGGTCGTTGCTGACCTCAGTCCAGGCCCCCTATCAACTGTGCGCATTGTTGCCGCACCTGAAGGATACCTACTGGCTCAGCGTCCATGCCGGCATGGTGGAACAGGCCCAGGCCCTGGGGGTGGGGCTGATCACCATGGAGGCGGGGGGCTACGATCACCAGGCAACCCAACTGGCGCAACTGGCCCGCTGCCGCCAACAGGGCAGCGATGCGGTGCTGCTGGGCAGTGTTCGTTACCGTCTGGCGGAGGAGATCAAGATAGCGGCGCAGCAATTGCCGGTCATCGCGGTGGTGAACGAGGTGGAGCCAGGCTACCTGGCCGGACTGGTCGGCGCCTCCTGGTACCAGGTGGGGGTGAACCTGGCGCAGGTGATCAACCAAAAACCGGGGCATCAGACCCTGGTGTTGATGTTTGGCCCCAGCGAGCGCGGTGGCAACCGCTTTATCGAGCAGGGGCTGAGGGACACCCTGAATCCAGAGGCGAAGATCCTGGCCAAGCTGCATGGCGAGAACAGCCTGGCGGTGCAGCGTCGCTTGCTGCGCCGCTACCTGGCCCAGTCAGAGCCACCGGATTGGTTGCTGTGTGGCGCCCTGTGTGCCGAGTCCGCGATGTCTGAGCCTCTGCTGGAGGCCCACGGCACCCATATCCTCTCCAGTTACCTCAGCCACAGCACCTACCAGGGGCTGCGCTTTGACCGCCTGGCGTTCAGCAACGACGACCAGATGCGCACCCAGGGCCGCCTGGCGGTGGACCTGGCGCTACGAGCACTGCAGGGGGAGAGCCTGCCCGCTGCCATGGGGCCGCCGCTGAGGGGGCTGACGCCCGGCAACCTCAGTCCAGCACGGCAGCGCCAGGTGGAGCAGCAAAGCCTTTCGCCCCCGGACTTCCAGGCCCAGTTTCAGCTGGCCCCCAGGGTGACCCCGGCGGCGAACAGGTAGCCTTCGCCGTGCACGGTGACAAACAGCTTGGGCCAATCCTCCTCCCCCTCCATCTTGCTGCGCAGTCGACGTACCAGTACATCGATGGTGCGGGTGGAGGGAGCATCCACCCGGTGCGATACCAGCCCCAGCAGGCGCTCACGGGGCATCACCTGTTGCGGATGACTGACGAAGGCCTGCAATAGTTCGAATTCGGCGGTGGTCAGCGGCACCGGGATGCCATCCCGGCTCAATTGCCGGGCCAGGCCATCAAACTGCCAGCCGGCGAAACGATAGTGGGGGGTCGCCGGGGTTTGTTGGGCCTGACGCGCTAAATCAATGCGCCACAGCAGGTTCTTTACCCGCACCAGCAGCTCCCGCATCGGTACCGGTTTGGTGACGTAGTCGTCCGCCCCCATCTCCAGGCCGACGATGCGATCCACCGCCTCGTCGCGACCGGTGACCAGGATGATGCCGATGGTAGAGTGGCTGCGCAGCTCCCGGGTCAGGGCCAGGCCGTCGCCGTCCGGCAGCGACAAGTCCAGCAGCACCAGGTCATACTCCTGCTGCGCCAGGCTTTGCTGCATCGCCTTGGCGCAGTCCGCCACGGCTACCGCGTAACCGGCCTGCTCGAAATAGCCCTGATGTCGCAGCCGGGTGGTCTCGTCGTCCTCCACCACCAGCAACCGGTGTGCGTCGGTCATGCTCGTCCATCCTCCTCTTGCCTGCCGACGAGTATAGGAGACGGCGCTGCCACGGGGCCGGACTGCTGCCGAGCAAACTGCGATGAACCTCTTGAAATGGCGGGGATTTACCCCTGTAGTGCCGTCGCTTTTGGTGCAGGGCACCGGTTGGGGTATAGTGCTGGATACAGGCTCAAGCCCCAGGCCAGACCAACTTGAACAAGAATAAACCCACCTCCTTCGACATCGCCCACCGGGCTGGGGTCTCCCAGTCCACGGTTTCCCGCGCCCTGCGCAACAGCCCCCAGGTCAAGCAGGAAACCATCGAGCTGGTGCACCGCATCGCCAAGGAGCTCAACTACAAGGTGGACAAGGCCGCCAGCAGCCTGCGTTCGCAAAACAGCGCCACCCTGGCGCTGCTGCTGTTTGAAGACCCCACCTCGGACGATTCGCTGATCAACCCCTTCTTCCATGCGATGCTGGGCAGCATCACCCGGGCCTGCGCCAGTCATGGCCAGGACCTGCTGATCTCCTTCCAGCAGCTGTCGGACGACTGGCATGCGGATTATGAAGACAGTCACAAGGCGGATGGCTTGATCCTGCTGGGCTACGGCGATGCCATCGACTACGAACCCAAGCTCAAGCAGCTGGCAGCCCAGGGCACCCGCTTTGTCCGCTGGGGGCCGCAAACCGGCTCGGATCTTGGCCTTGTGATCGGCTGTGACAACCACCAGGGCGGCTACGACGCCACTGCCCACCTGCTGAGCCTGGGCCACCGCCGCATCGCCTTTATCGGCACCGCCTCTAATCACTATCCCGAGTTCTTCCAGCGCTACCAGGGCTATGTTCAGGCCCAGGTGCAGCATGGCGTGGCCATCGACCCTACCCTGCAACAGGACGCCATTACCAACGAGGAGGCGGGCTTTCAGGCCACCCTGGACCTGCTGGATCGGGTCAGCGGCCTGGACGCGATCTTTGCCGCCAGCGATCTGATCGCCATCGGTGCCATTCAGGCGCTGAAAAGCCGCGGTTTGAAGGTGCCCAACGACGTGGCGGTGGTGGGTTTTGATGACATCCAGATCGCCCGCTACAGCTCGCCGCCACTGACCACAGTACGTCAGGACACCGGTCTGGCGGGCAAGGTATTGGTGGAGACCCTGCTGAGCCTGATCAAGGGCGACGAGGTGGCCGCTCCCACCATCCCGACCCAATTGATTATTCGTCGCAGCTGCCACACGCCGGACGACGGGCAGTAACCCTCAGGGGCCGAAGGCCTCCTTCAGCGTCTGGCGCCACTCCGGCGTCTGACGAACCTCCAGCAGCGCCTGATTGAGTGCCTCCCGATGGGGGCTGTCGTTGGGCATCACCAGGCCATAGTTCTGTCGCGAGAAGCGGTAGGGCAACACCTCCAGCCCCTGCAAGGTGCCCTCCGCCTGAGCCTGGCGGATGGTGTAGCGCAGCACCGCATCGTCGGCCACTACCGCATCCAGGCTGCCCTGCGACAGCGCCTGCATCATGCCATCCAGATCCTCAAAGGTCTGGTGGGCGATGCGCTTGTCGCTGAGGTAGGTGGCGGCGGTGCTGTCGAGCTTGGCCCCCACCCGCTTGCCCGCCAGATCACTAGGGCCGGAGATGTCCGAGCTGAGCACCCCCAGGGTGAAGGTACTGGCCAGTACCGCGGTGATACTGGCGATAAAAAAGGTGGTGAATATCGCCAGCATCACCGTCAGGATCCGACCGGTCAGGGTCTGGAATTCGTAGTAGTTGAACGGCCCCTTGGTGATGAACAGCAGCCCCAGCAAAAAGCCCTCCACCAGCCGTCCGGCGCGGGTTTTCATCGAGTAGAGCTTGTCGTTCTGGCGATGCTCCAGGTAGTAGAAGATGGAGCCGACGATCCCCGCCGCCAGGAAGGCGATGCCCAGCACCTTCCACAGCTTGGGGTTGGTTAACACATTGAGGATTACCCCCCCCAGGCCCTGGGGGTTCACGGCGATGGCCAGGTGGGTCTCGTAGAAGGAGTGGGAGAAATCCAGCACCGCCTCCCGTTCCGGGGTGATGGAGATGCAGGACACGCCCAGGGCCAGCTGTCCCTGGGCCACCTGGTCCAGCAGGTCTTCCAGTTCGTGATTGCTCACCTCGTAACTGAGCCCCATCTTCTCTGCAATCTTGCTCCACAGGGTCAGGCTCAAGCCGGTGTAGGTCTTGTCGTCGTTCTCAATCACAAAGGGCGGGCAGTTGTAGCTGCCCACCGGCACCGTTTGCGCTTGCGCGGGAACCCCAAGGACCAGCCCGAACCACACCAGTACCCCCGCCAGGATTGCCGCCTTGCGGCTGCCTTGTTTGCCCATCCCACCCTCGCTTGCTATGCCCGACACCGCAACGAAAGCCCAAAGTATATGCCGGGAATCAGACCGCTGCGGCGCCAGTGAGTGCCCAGTAATCAGCAAGCCCAGGCGGACAGCGAGCCAGCCGGGCAAAAAAACGGCCTGTCCTAGTTAGGTGTTGAACTCACCCTACTCACTTAATCCAACAGAACTGTGTGACCCGCCAGCCCTTCGCCGACTTGGAGTCGCCCGAACGAAGTGGCCAAAGACCAGACTGAAGGCCAGGACGGCCTGAGTGGCTTGCGGAGACAGGGATGTCGACTCAAGCCAGAGCCGCAGACTTTGGTTACGAAAGAGAGGGTTAGCGACGACTGGAGGCAAACGGGGGTTCCAAGGGGGCGGAACGCCCCTTTGGTTGCTGCCGGCAACCCGGCAAAGCTATTAGGAGAGAATGATATTGAAAATCATCAGGTTAACAGGAGGAACAGTTAAATCGGACAGAGCAAAAAAACGCCGCCCCAATGGGCGGCGTTGCGAAGCCTGACAGACCGCTACTTGGTCGGCAGCTGACCGTGGCGGTTGGCCATCAGTCGATCCAGCTCGGCAATCAAGGCCTCGCCCTCGATGGCGCCATCGCGGACCCAGACCTGGACGCCGTGGCCGCCCACCTCGGCATTGAGGCTGTCGCCGGCGGCCAGGGTACGCTGCTCGCCGCTGAGGGCTTCACGCCACTGGCCCGGCTGCAGGTACTGGCTCACCTCGAAGCTATGGGCATCGTCGGCCTTGTTGAGCAGCACCAGGGCGGTCTGGCCCCCTTCTGCCTGCTGCACTACACGGTAGAACGCCGCCTGGTCTGCGCCAAACTCCAGGTTGACCTGCAGCCCCCGCTGCAGAGCCGGGGTTTGCTGGCGCACCTGGGCGATGCGGATCAGCGACTGACGGATCGGGTGGTTGCGGGCCGCCTCGACCCCGTCCTGGCCGAAGTAGTTGCGGTTGCCGCTGTGCTCGGCCTTACCGCGCATAAAGCCCATCTCCGAGCCGTAGTAGACCACCGGGATCCCGCGGGCGGTGAACAGCCAGTTGTGAGCGTCGATGAAGCCGTTGTCGTCGGCGTCCATGCGCGGCATATCGTGGTTGTCGTAGAAGGTGGTCAGCTCGTAGGGGTTCTGGTACGCACCGTTCTCCAGGTGCAGGGTTGGCAGCAGGGAATCGAAGCCCTTGCCCTGCTCAAACACCCCGGCCAGGGCCTGCTTCATCGGGAAGTCGAGCACGCTCATCCCACCGTTCTGCTCGTAGGTGTAAGGGGCGATCCCCTCGGCGGTGTAGTCGAACACCTCACCGAACATGAAAAACTCCGGGTGCTGCTCGCGGATACGGGCAGAGAAGGTACCCCAGGAGGCCTTGTCGACGTGGCGGACGGTATCCACCCGGAAGGCGGTGGCGCCCTGCTCAATCCACTGCAGGTAGGCGCCAACGAAGTAATCCATCACCTTGGGTTTGCGATCGTCCATGTCCCCCAGCTGAGCCAGGTCCGGTTCGTTACGGAAGAAGGCATGCAGCGGGTTGTTGTCCGGGTCGAGATCCTGTGGTGCCAGGTTCTGGTGATCGGCCACCAGCTTACCCTCGCCATCGAACAGCTGGCCGTAGGGCGGCTGCGGCTCTGGCATGGTGTAGGCTGGGCTGCCGTGGTTGAGCACGATGTCCAGCACGGTACCCAGGCCCTGCTCCTGCATGGCGGCGGTAAAGTCCTTGAAGCGCAGGGACTCTGAGCCCCAGTGCTTGTCCTCTTTGTAGAAGTTGATGCCCCAGTAGCCGTGGTAGGCAGACTTGCCCAGATCGGTGCCGATGCCACCGGGGGTGATGGGGAAGCCACCGCTGAACGCCTCTGCCGGGTTCTCCACAATCGGGGTGATCCAGACCGAGCTGAAGCCCATCTCGCGGATGTAATCGGTGTTGTTGAGGATCCCCTGCCAGTCGCCGCCGAGGAAGCCGACGTTGGCGCTGTCGCCATTGTCCCAGTTCAGCGGGATGTCCCAGCCGCTGTCCTGCTCAAAATTGTTGCTCGGGTCGCCGTCGACAAAACGATCGGTCACCACGAAATAGACCGCCTCGCTGGCAAAGGGGTGCTCGGTGCCGGCATAGGGGGTCAGGGGGGCGTCTGCCGTCTGGCCGGCGCCACAGCCGCCGAGGCCAAACACTGCCATCAGTGCCAGAGTGATCTTGTTGTGCATTCTTGGTTACTCCGTTAGGCAAGAAAAAGGCGGCGCCGAAGGTCGTGCCGCCCGAATTGGGTCGCGCCGAAGCGCCGTATCTGGGATCAGGTGGCCTGGGCCGCCAGCTCGTCTTCCGGCTTCTTCACCGTCAGCATCGACAGCGCCGCCAGACCGAAGCTCACCGCGCCGATGGCCATGGCGTAGATGGGTTGGTTGTCGAAGCCTACCCGCAGCAGCATGCCCAGCACACTGGCCGCCAGCAGCTGAGGGATCACCAGGAACAGGTTAAAGATCCCCATGAACACCCCCATCTTGTTGGCGGGCAGCACCCCGGCCAGCAGGGCGTAAGGCAGCGACAGGATGGAGGCCCAGGCGAAGCCGATGCCGACCATGGAGAGCATCAGCCAGGCAGGGTCGTCGATCACCATGATGGAGGCCAGACCGGCGGCGCCCAGCAGCAGGTTGATGGAGTGGCTGAAGCGGATGCCGATGGCGGAGACCATCATCGGGATGATCATCGCAGCGATGGCGGAGAAGCCGTTGTAGCCGGCGAATAGCATACCCACCCAGTTAGCGCCCTCGTTGTAGGCAGCGGAGCTGGTGTCCATGGTGCCGTAGTGCACCGAGGTGACCGCCGCGGTGGTGTAGATCCACATGGCGAACAGGGCAAACCAGGAGAAGAACTGCACCAGGGCCAGACGCTTCATCTGGTCCGGCATGGCGTAGAGATCCGCCATCACCACATCGGTGCCATTGTGGCTCTTGCCCGCCTTGCGGCGCTGACCCACGTAGGCCTGCAGCAGGGCAAAGGCCAGCAGGGAGATGGAGAGGATGTAGAGCTGCTTATCCAGGCCCAGGGCCCAGATCACCCCGGTGCCCACCAGCGCTGGCAGGAACCAGGCCACGGCGCCCTTGAGCCACAGCTCCGGCGCGCGCTCCTGGATCGGTGCCCGCTCGACCTTTTCGGCGGCTTCAAAGGCAGCCAACTGCTCCGGGCTGTACTCTCGGGTGCGCAGCACCGTCCAGCCCACCGCCAGGAACAGCACCACGGCACCGAAGTAGAAGGCATAGCGTACGGTATCCGGAATGGCCCCTGCTTCCGCTTCGTTGCTGACGCCGTATTGAGCCAGGATCCAGGGCAGCATAGAGGCCACCACGGCGCCGACGCCGATAAAGAAGCTCTGTACCGCAAAGCCGGTGGGCTGCTGGGACTTGGGCAGGTTGTCGCCGACCAGGGCACGGAACGGCTGCATCGAGACGTTGATGGCGGCGTCCATGATCCACAGCATCGAGGCGGCGAACCACAGGTAGGGGGAGTTGGGCATGGCGATCAACGCCAGGCTGGTGACGATGGCACCGTACAGGAAGTAGGGACGGCGGCGCCCCATCTTGCCCCAGGTCTTGTCACTGAAGTGGCCGACGATGGGCTGAACGATCAGGCCAGTCACCGGGCCGGCGATCCACAGGATAGGGATAAGATCCATATCCGCGCCCAGGGTCTGGAAGATCCGGCTGACGTTCGCGTTTTGCAGGGCAAAGGCAAACTGGATCCCCAGGAAGCCGAAGCACATGTTCCAGATCTGCCAAAAACTCAGTTTGGGTTTGTCAGTCACCATCCGTTTCCTCTAGTTTTTCTTCCGTGGTGAGGCCCGAACCGCCTTGGTATGAACCGGAAAACTCGCGCCATGAATACTCGGATACTATGCAAGATGCGCTGATCACAACAAGCATCTGCATACGTATTCATGGGCGTATTCACAAGGTTGTCAGGGCGATGGGATACGCCGACGGCGACCATAACACGACGAGGACTGGGATATGAAAACCACGTGGATAGCGCTGCTGCTTGGCGCCGTGATCAGCCTGGGTGTCCAGGCTGGCCATCATGGCGGTGGCCACGCCAAGATGCAGGAGATGCTTAAGCAGGAGCTGCAGCTCAGTGAAGCGCAGGGCCAGCAGTTTGACCAGCTGTACCAGGACCTGCGCCAACAGTGGCAAAGCATCAAGCAGAGTGATGTCAGCCAGGAGGAGAAAAAAGCCCAGATGCAGGCGGCGCGCGAGTCACACCAGCAAGCCCTGAGAGCCCTGCTCAATGACGACCAATGGCAACGATATGAAACCTTGCGTGATGCGCACCACGGAAAGGGCTACCATAAAAAGCACAAGGATAAGTACGACACTAAGGCATAACGACGATGATGGAGCCCCGACGGCAGGATGCTGGTTCAGGACGCCCCGCTCTACTGGGGCGTCTTTGTGTTCTCACCGCCCTGGCGGCACCGGCACAGGCCAATGTCGTTGAGGAGCTTGAGACCTTTATCCGCGACAACATCGAGCAGACCTTTGCCGCCACCGTACTGATCACCGACCGCCAATCCCTCAGCCTTGGCTTCGTCAACTTCGACCCTAATGAGATCCTGCCCATCGACGACCCCAACCTGGGGGACGAAACCTCGGTGGAGCTGCGCAACGAGTTAAGTGTTTACACCCTGCCACTGGACTGGAACCTGTGGCAGCAGGATACCTGGCAACTTCAGCTGCATGCCCGCGCCGGCTACGTGCGGGTCAACCAGCGACTGGCGCTGTTCGGTGATCTGGAGGCGGTTACCGACACCAACCGGGACGAAACCTTTGATCTGTTCCTGCAGCCCCAGCTGGTGTGGGACTTCGGTCGCCGTTGGCAGGGCCGTTTCGGCATGGGCGGCCACCTGACCCGCTACAAGAACAAGTTTGAGTACCGCAACCCTCAGACCCAGTCGCTGGAGGATATCCTCGAGGGCAACCTGTTCAACTTTTCCGTCGATGCCTGGCAGCTGCAACCGGAGCTGCTGGTGCGCTATCGCCACCAGCGAGGCCGCACCTACTGGCAGTACCAAAGCGCCTACAGCTACTTCTGGGGCAAGACCTTTAACCTGGACAACCCGCTACACCGCGCCACACCGGAGGGGGCACGCTGGCTCAACGGCGTCTCCATGCGTCGCCCGCTGCCGGATCTCTTCCTGACCCAGCAGGATTACCGTCTCGGTCTCAACCGCATCGATATCCGCGGCGACGTCACCACTCCGTTCGATACCCACTACTACTACGAGTTCATCGCCGAATGGCTGATCAACACCAAGGGTAAGGTGCCCTGGCTGGATAACGTGGGACTGGGTTTGCTGTTCAACTATGGCAGTGCACTGAAAGGCGCCAGCCTGGTGCTGGTGTACAACGTCGACTGACCCCAGATCACCCTGTTCACTGGCCAACCCCTCCCCCTCGACTAAGCTCTGTGTGCCCTCACCTTTGGTGCGGGCACTGCCTGAGCGGGCACCAACTGCGTGTTTCTGCCCGCCATAAAACGAGGAGGATAGGATGATGACCACCCGTAAGCTTTCGCTGCTTTGCGCAGCGTTAACGGCCCTGATATTGAGCCCACTGGCCCAGGCTAAGGATGAAGGCCTCTATCTTGGCGTCTCGCTCGGTGCCGCCACCATCAACCAGGAGGGTAGCGATCCGGACCTTGGCGATTTTGAGATCGACTCAAGCGATTTTGCCTGGAAGGTGTTTGCCGGCTACCAGTTCAATGGCGTGCTTGCCGTTGAGGGCGGCTACCGTGAGCTGGGTTCTGCCGAGAATAGCCTGGTTAAGACCGATCCCTACGGCATCGACGTCTTTGTGATCGGCGGGATCCCACTGGGGCCACTGCGTGGCTTTGGCAAGATAGGCGGGATCTACTGGGACAACGACACCGACTTTGCTGACACCAGCATCAGCGATGATGGCTTCGACCTGGCCGCCGGCCTGGGGCTGGAGTTTGAGCTGGGCAGCTTCGCCATCCGTGGCGAGGTGGAGTACCTGGACGTGCTGGATGAGACCTGGATGTACACCCTGGGGGCGACCTTTACCTTCTAAGGGCCCAGTCCTACGCAGCACTGTTGCGTCGCAAGCCAGCGCCGCCCCAAGCTTTGGGGCGGCGCTGCTGTTTACAGATGTTGTTAATAGAGCCAGGGCATGCACTGGGTCAGGGGGTCAGTTCAACCCACAAAGCGTCCATCACCTTGGGGCCATTGACCTGACCGCCAAAGCTCCAGGGGCCGGCCTCGCTCTCCAATGGGCGCAGCGCCCCCTCGCCGGTGCGATCCCAGGTGGTAACGTAGACCCCCACCCCGCGCCAGTCCTCAATCCCCAGGCTCCGCCCGCGATAGCTCAGGGTAATGGTGCCTTTGTCCTTGTCCACCCGAACCTGGGGCACCGGTGTGACCGCCGTTCCGCCCCGCTCCGAGGTGGCGCCCTCGGCCAGGAACAGGCCATTGCCCCAGCCAAACAGGCTGTGGCCCAACTGCCAGCGCCGACCGTCAGGCATCGAGGCAGACTGGCCCGGCAAGGCCGTAGCGGCTGCCAGGGTGGGCTGCGCCAGTTCCACAGCGCTGAGGTCGAAGAAGATCTGGAAGCTGACGTTGTCGAAGCCGTTGCTGGGCAACCAGCCATCACTGATCTCAGCCATCGTCAGGGTCAGCTCAAGCACCTCGCCACCGCTGCGCAGCCGGGCACCGCGCAAGTCATGCTGGCTGCCACTGGCCTCATGGCTGGGCGGTTGGTAGCCGCTGCGGTAGCCCGTCGGCGAGCTGACCTGGGCCGATTGCGCCGGCTCGGTTCGCCGGGTTTGATAGGCAATGGGGGCGGTAGCCTGATTCAAAGCCGGCACGTAGAGCGACAGACTGCGCTCGGACGTGCCCAGGTCCGCCACCGGTAGAGTGGCCTGCCAGCGGCCATTGGCAGCCACCTCCAGAGCCTTTGCCCGGTCCAGATCACCGTCCTCAACCAGGTAGAGCGCCAGGTCCGGCCGGGCAAATTGGCCAGCGATGACCGTCGGTTCGGTCAGTAGCTGTCCGGCTAGGGGGGTATCCAGGCTCAGTGCAACCGGCGCCGGTGTTTCGTTACTCTGCTCAGCCTCCTGCCAGGCGTAGACTCGAAACGCCCGGGGAGGCAGTGCCAGGGTCAGGCTCTGGTTCACCGTCGTCGGTTGCGCCTCGGCGCCGGGCTCCAGCAACAATGGAGTCAGCTGCCCCCGCCCCAGTTCAACCCCACTGACCAGCTGGGTTCGGTCGGAGGTGTTGAGCAGCACCACCAGGCGACGCCCTAGGTGGATTCGTTCAAACGCCAGCAGCCCGGGTGCCTGCTGCTCTGCTGCCAGTACGGTCAGGCTACCGCGACGAAGTGCGGACTCACTCTGGCGCAGCTGCGCCAGTTGCTGGGTCCAGCGGTAGAGTGGCGCCTGGGTATCAAACTGGTCACGGTCACTGAGATAGCCTCCGGCAAACATCGCCTGACGGCTATGACGCAGCCCCTGCTCATCGCCCTGGTAGATCACCGGGATCCCCGGGATGGTGAAGATCAGCCCCAGCGCCTGTTGCAGCCCTGCCTCCGAGCCACTGGCAAGGAAACGCGGGGTGTCGTGGTTATCGATGAAATTGGGGATCACATAGGGATCCGGATAAAGCGCCATATGCTGGCGTAGCCGGTAGGCCAGCTGCGCCGGCGGCTGGCCCTGGGCCAGCACCCTGCCCAACTCAAAGTAGAGCGGGAAGCCGATCACCGAGTTGAGCTGCGGTGCAGACTCGCTGCCCAGAAAGGCCGTGGCGATGCGCTCCCCCCGGTCGGTCATCGGCGGCGAGTCCTCAAACACCTCGCCAAAGGCCAGGAAGTGATCACGGCCGGTCTGCTTGGCGGCCGCCATGATGCCATCCTCGGCCCAGAAGAAGTCACGCCAGAACTCATGCTCGACGTACTTGGCGGTATCCACCCGGAAGGCATCCACCCCCACCTGGCGGATCCAGTCACCGTAGCTTTGCTTGAGCACCTGGCGCACCTGCGGATGGCCGGTGTTGAGATCCGCCAGGTTGGTCAGTTGGTAGCTGAACTGCTGCACCGGATCGCTGTAGTCCTGGATGGGCGGGGTCCAGTGGTAGATGTCGGCGGCGGCCTGGGCCGGGTCCAACCTGTCGAGCTGGTCAAAGGGGGCCTGAGTCGGCCGCCGATCCCCCGGGTGGTTGGCCGGGAACAGGGTGAAGTGCTCGGCGGTGTTGTCGGGGTTGTAGTCGCCGTCATAGCCAAAGAAGTTGCCGGTGTGATTCACCACGATGTCCTGGATCAGGTACATGCCGCGGCGATGCAGGGCATCGGACAGGCCCTGGTAGCTGGCCAGATCGCCGTAATGCGGATCCACCTGGCTGAAATCGGTGGCCCAGTAGCCGTGGTAGCCGCCGTATTGGCCGCGCTCATACCACCACTGGTTGGCCACCGGCGGCGTCAGCCAGACCGAGGTCGCCCCCAGCCCCTGGATGTAATCCAACTGCCGACGGATCCCGGCCAGGTCACCGCCGCTGTAGTGGCTGCCCAGTGCCGGGTTGTAGACCCCGGCGCCCTGGTCGTTATTGCTGGGGTCTCCATCGGCAAAGCGGTCCGTGAGGACAAAATAGATCACCTGATCGCGCCAGTCCGGCGACGGGACGTGCAGCAGCGGCTCCGCCTCTTGGGCCACAGCCAGGTTACACACCCCCGCCAGCAGCGCGGCGACAAAAAGCCTCCCTTGCCTGGGTCGAACTCGCTTTGCCCTGGCGCCCGGTTTATGCATGCCAAGCGGGCTTGCATCAACAGGGCCTGCATACGTATGCAGCACTGCGCTTGCTCTTGGTTGCATCGCTGGCTACTCCTTGGCTTGCGGGCAGTAGCGCTGCAAGAAAGCGCGATGGCTGGGCATCCCCTGCAGCGTGCCCATCACGATGGTGCGCAAGTGGCCCAGGTAGTCACGCCGCTCCGCCGGGCTCAGGGCCGCTGCCAACGGGTGCGCCTGTTGCGGTCGCAGCCCCTGGCCCAGCATCACCTGGACCCAGGCCACCTCGGTAAACAGCTCGTCGCTGTCCCGCAGTACCCTGCCCTGCTCGGCAAACAGCACCAGCTTGTGGGACAGGCTGTCGGGCAGACTCATGCTGCGACAGTGCTGCCACAGCGGCTCATCACGGCGATTCAGGTGGTAGTGCAGGATCAGGAAATCGCGTACCTGTTCAAACTCCCGCTGGCTCTGGCGGTTGTACTCCGCCGCCAGGGAGTCCATGGGCCCATGGTTGGGGAACAGCTTCAACAGCCGCATGATGCCGGATTGCACCAGGTGGATGCTGGTGGACTCCAACGGCTCGAGAAAGCCCGAGGCCAGACCCAGTGCCACGCAGTTGCGCAGCCAGGGCTGGCGCCGTCGGCCGGTGCGAAAGCGCAGCAGCTTGGGCTCCGCCAGGGGCTTGCCCGGCAGGTTGGCCAACAGGCTTTCCTTAGCGCTCTGCTCATCCTGGAAGCGACTGGAGAACACCAAACCGTTGCCGATGCGGTGCTGCAGCGGGATCTGCCACTGCCACCCGGCTTCCCGGGCAATAGAGCGGGTGTAGGGGGCGATGGACTCCGCCCCTTCGCAAGGCACCGCCCAGGCCCGGTCACAGGGAAGCCAGTGGCCCCAATCCTCGAAACCGCTGCCCAGGGCCTGCTCGATCAATCGGCCAGCAAAGCCGGAGCAGTCGATAAACAGCTCCCCTTCGATGCGCTGACCGTCCGCCAGCTCCAGCGCCTGGATCTGGCCGCTGTCGGGACACAGTGGCACTCGCACCACCTCGCCGGCGACCCGACGTACGCCGAGGCGCTCACTGTAACGGCGCAGGGTTTGGGCATAGCGGTGGGCATCAAAATGGTAGGCGTGAACCAGCCCGCCGAGCATCTTGCCCTGGGGTGGAGAGGGCAGCAGCACCCGACCAGCCCGGGCGGCCTGCTCGTTGAGGGAGTAATCCCAGAAGCGTTCGGTCTCCTCCCCCGCCTGCAGCCAGTAATGGTGGAAGGGAGTCAGCCCCAGGTCTTTGCCCACCTGACCGAAGGCGTGCATGTAGCGCTCCCCCGCCCCACCCCAGCCCTCGAACTGGATCCCCAGCTTGATACTGGCGGCAGTGGCACTCATAAACTCCGCTTCCGACAGCCCCAGCGCCTGGTTAAACAGCTGCAGTGGCGGGATGGCCGCCTCGCCTACGCCCACGGTGCCGATCTGCTCCGACTCCACCAGGGTGATGACCAGACTCGGCCCCAGCATCCGCGCCAGCATGGCGGCGGCCATCCAGCCGGCACTGCCACCGCCGAGGATCACAACCCGTTCCATTGGTTTCATAACGCTTCCTCTTAAAACCACAAAGGCCCCTGTAACCACGGGTCACAGGGGCCTTATCTCACTTACCGTGTCAGCACGCCTTAGAAGGTGTAGCTGCCGCCCACCAGGAAGGTACGACCGTAGCTCTGGTAGTCACGCACCAGGCGCGTATCTTCATTCTCATAGGTCATGAAGGGCTCGTCGGTCAGGTTGAGCACCTGGGCCAGCAGGGTCAGCCCCTCCAGCGCCGGGATACCGGAACCGGAGAAGTCGTAGCCGATCTGGGCGTCAACGATGGTCTCTGCTTCTACAAAGCGCTTATCCCGTGCCAGGCTGAGGCCACTGACCTCACCCAGGAACTCGGAGCGGTAGCGTGCGCTAAGCCGCGCCTGGAAGCCGTAGTCTTCGTAGTAGAAGCTGGCGTTAACCACGTCTTCTGACAGACCGGGCAGGTCCAGCGGCTCGGTGTCCGGGCCTTCCTGCACCTCACTGTCGGTGTAGGAGTAGTTCACCGAGAAACCAAAGCCAGACAGGGCATCGTGCACCACGTCGCCGGTGACGGACAGGGTCACTTCACCACCCCAGATGTAGCCGCCTTCACCGTTCTGCCAGATGCTGACGTAGCCTTCACGCAGGGCCGGCTCCGGACCGGAAACCGGGATCCCGCTGAAGTCGCCGATGGTCTGCTGCTGGTAGATGTAGTTTTCCAGGTCCTTGTAGTACAGGGCTACGGCAAAGTAGCTGGAGCTGGAGAAGTAGTTCTCGTAGCTCAGATCGTACTGCCAGGCCATCCAGGGCTCCAGCTCCGGGTTACCGCCGCTGCCGCCCCAGGGGGAGTTCTCGATGTCGGTCTCGTCAACGTTCTCGGCGTTGTAGGACAGCTCCAGGCTGGCGTTCATCTGATCCATGCGGGCACGGGCCAGGGTGCGGGCGATACCCAGACGCACGTACTGGTCGTTGGCCACTTCCAGGCTCAGGTTCAAGCTGGGCAGGAACTCCCAGTAATCGCTGCCACCGGACAGGGGCACCACCTGGATCTGGCCGTTCTCATCCACCAGGGTACCGAAGCCGTCGGAGCTTTGGTCGGTGTAGACCGCCTGGGCACCCACGTTACCCTTCAGCGGCATCTCACCGACTTCGGTGAGGATATCCAGCTTGGTGTAGAGGGTGGTCACCGCCTCGTCGACGGTCCAGGATTTGGTCTGACGCCAGGCATCCAGCTTGAGGGCATCGAACTCGTTGTAGAAGTCGCCGCTGCCATAGAGGCCACGGGAGTCGTAGCTGAGCAGATCGCCAATACCGATGAAGTCCAGGTTGACCGGCGACAGCAGGTACTCGGACGGCACGGTGGTGGCGGCATCGTTCTTCAGCTGCAGGTAGGCGGCGTTGTAGACCTTGTCCTTGCTGCGATCGGTGTGGTTGACGCCGAACTCCACCTCGGACAGGGCACCGGATTCGATGATGCGGGCGGCGCTCAGGCGCACGGCGGACAGCTCATCTTCCAGGTCGATGTCGTTGATGAAGCCATCCTGGATGCCGTTGGCAAAGCCCCAACCCTGGGGGTTACCCAGTTGCACCAGCGCCGGATCGGCGTAGTTGGTGTTGTTGCTGAAGCGGGCGCCTTCGCTGGTCATGGCAAAGCCGAAGGTGTCCTGCAGGCCCTCGTCGTAGCCACGGCCGATACCGGCATAGCTCTCCAGCGAGAAGGTGCGGCTGGAGGCCTTGGAGTAGGACAGGTCTGCCTCACCGCGCCACAGATCGGAGAAGTTGTACTCCAGGTTCCAACCGATGGCGGCCAGATCTGCATCGCGGTCTTCGTAGTCGTTACGCAGCACCGGCTTCACGCCGCTGAAGCTGCCTTCGGTGATCAGGCCGTCTTCCACCACGATGCTGTTGGGATCGAGCTGAGCGGCACTCCACTGCAGCGGGATCTCGGCGCCACGCAGGCTGTAGTTGTCGGCGAAGTCGGTGTAGAACAGGTCCAGCACGGTGTGGAAGCGGTCGTTAGGGGCGTACTCGATCACCGCCATAACGCCATCACGCTGCAGCTCAGAGGACTGCACGTAGGGCTTGTAGCCGCCCATCACCAGGTTGCCCTCGTACTCGGGGTAGCCCCAGATGTGGGTGCGCTCGAACTGGCTCGGGCTGGACATGGAGGAGAGGCCGATGGCCAGGCCCAGGGTGTCGTCCAGGAACTGGTCGATGTAGGACAGGCTGAAGCGGTAACCGTCGTCATCCACGTCCGGGTTGAGCTGGTCCATGTCGTTCACTTCGTAGCGGCCGTTGACCACTACGGTGCGCTGACCGTGGGCCAGCGGACGCACGGTTTGCAGATCGATGGTGCCGCCGATGGCCTGGGCGGTCACGGTGGCATCCGGGGTCTTGTACACCACGGCGCCGTTGATCAGCTCAGACGGGTACTGGTCAAACTCGACCCCGCGGTTTTCGTTGACGGTCACCTGTTCGCGACCGTTCAGGGTGGCGGTGGTGAAATCCGGTGCCAGACCACGGACCGACACCACGTTGGCGCGGCCGTTGAGACGCTGGGTGGTCAGGCCCGGCAGACGGGCGAGGGATTCGGCGATGGAGTTGTCCGGCAGCTTACCGATGTCCTCGGCGGAGATCGCCTCGACGATGGAGCTGTTGTCCATCTTCTCGGCTTGGGCGGCGGTCAAACTGCGGCGGATCCCGCGTACCTCAATCACTTCGGTATCGGCTTGCTCGGCAGCTGCCTCGGTGCCTTCGGCAGGCTCAGCGGCGTATACCACGCTGCTCAGACCCGCCGCCACCAGGGCAACGGTCAGTCGGTTGGGTTTGAATGGTGTCATGGTCTCTCCCCTTGCGGTTTCTTATCGTCCTTGTCGCCGTTGCTCCCGGGCTCTACCGCTTCGACCCCCCGACAGGCAACGTTGCAAGCTCGTTACTTGTTGTTAACGGATGTTAATCAGGGGGTGGCAACGCCGACAACGCGCTGCATACGTATTCATGGGGCTGGCCACCAGGGAAACCCGGCCGCTGGCGGCCGACCTATGGTGCTGGCAAAGCAGGAGCCGGCAAGGGAGAGACACTAATAAAGTTAATTGATTCAAAAGCTTAATAGTCAGCGCCAGAGAGTTGCGTTCGATAGTGATACCGCTATCGTCCAGCGACCATCCCGCCTGCCGCGCTGTCAGCGTAATTTGAACCTTTTTTCCAAGCTCGATCACCTTTGGTCTGTCCAATTCGCCAATTGTGCCGAGATCGCTGTGAATTCCCGTTAGAGCAAAGACTCACGTATCGGCGTGGGGGGCAGAACCCGGGGGCTCAGGCACAAAAAAACCGGCGCCTAAGCGCCGGTTTTCTGATAGCTGAGCCGTTTTACCAGTTGAGGGTCAGCTGGGCGTCCTCACCGGCCCAGTCAAACACCAGTACCACGCCCTGCTCGGTCTGCTGCCAGTCGATGGGCTGGCCGGCCAAGCTGGCAGACTGCACGTTGCAGGTGACGTTATGCAGGGTCAGGGTGATGCGGCGGGATTCCGGTGCACCCGGGTAGCCCTGGCCGCTTTGCTGCAGGTCGAAGGTCAGCCCCTTCTCCTCGGTCACCACCGCGAACTCCATCAGGTGGTACGCGCCCTGTTCGAGGCTGTCCGGGCTGATACCATCATCCTCGTACAAGCGCCCGCCGCCTTGGGATTCCGTCTTGGGGTAGTAGTAATGCAGCTCCAGCTCGGCGCTGCTGTAGTCCCGGGTAGCAACCGGAGCCACCATGGGGATCACGCTGCCTGCGCGGACCAGCACCGGCTGGGTCTCCATGGTCACCGGCACCGACACGGTCTGGTCGCCTTCGAAGCGTGCGCCGGTGTAGAAGTCAAACCAGACCCCTGCCGGCAGCGGCACCTGCACGGCGTCGACACCCGGCGCAGTGACCGGAGCCACCACAAAGGCGTCGCCCCACAGGTAGCTGTGTTTGACCTCGAACAGCCGCTCATCCTCGAACGCCAGCGGGCGCATCAGCGGCATGCCAGTGGTGCTGTTCTCAAACGCCAGGGTGTACAGGTAGGGCATCAGGCGGTAGCGCAGCAGGATCGCTTCACGGGCCAGACGCAGGGTTTCAGCGTCGTGGAACACCGGCTCCGGCGCGATATCCTCCTGGGCGTGGGGCCGGTAGACCGGCTGGAATACACCGTACTGCATCCAGCGGGTGTAAAGCTCGGCATCGAACTGTTCGCCACCGGCAAAGCCGCCCAGATCCGAGTGCATGTAGCCCAGACCCAGAACGCCCATCTGCAGGCTCAGCTCCACCTGGGGCTTGAAGCCACCCCAGCTGCGGGCCACGTCGCCGGTCCAGGGGATCAGGCCATAGCGCTGGGAACCGACAAAGCCGGAGCGCATCATGATCATCGGTCGGCGATCCGGCTGCAGCTGGCGCAGACCGTCGTCCACCAGCCGGGCCCATTCGTGACCATAGGCATTGTGGACCTCATCGGCGGTGGCACTGACGTCGCCGGCATCCGCCACCCGGTGCAGCGAATCGTGGGGATGCACCTCCGGCTCACCCAGGTCACCCCACCAGCCGGCGGCACCGGACTCGGCGATGCGCTGGTACTGCTGCCAGAACCAGTTACGGCCCTGCTCGGAGAACACGTCTACCAGGCCGGTGTTACCGAAGAAGAAATCGAAACGCTTGGGCTGCTGACCGCCCAAGTCCGTGGCCAGGGCCTGGCTGCTCACCGCATCATCCCACTTGTTGGAGGTGGTGAGGATGAACGGCTCTGTGATCAGCACGGTGTTGACCCCCTGCTCGGAGAAATCGGCGATCATCTGCTCCGCCTCGGGCCAGTGCTTGCGGTCCCAGTCCAGGTTGCCCATGTGGCCCTGCACGTCCTCACCGAACCAGTACAGATCCAGCACGATGGCGTCCAGCGGTACCTCGGCCTTGGCAAAGCGAGCGACGACGTCACGGGCCTCGGCTTCGTTGCGGTAGCCAAAGCGGGAGGCAAAGTTACCGAGCGCCCAGCGCGGCGGCATCGGCTGACGGCCGGTGGCAGCGGTGAAGTTCTCGATCACCTCGGGGTAATCGGCACCGGCGGCCACCAGGTAGGCGGTACGGCCACCGACGGCTTCAAACTGCAGCACCTCGGGATCGGTGGCACCGATATCGAGCCAGCCGGTGGCGGAGTTATCAAAGGCCAGGGCGTACTTGTTGGAGCTCATTACCGCCGGCAGGCCATAGTACATCTGGTCAACCCGGTCGCCGGGCTTGCCTTCGTAGCCGTAGGAGGCGCGGTTGTATAGGGGCATCCGCTCACCACGGCGGTCCATCCCCAGTACCCGGGAGCCACCGCCCATCAGTTTCTCCTGCTCCTGCAGGCTGAAGCGGAAGCCACGTACGGTGTCCTCAGCGATCAAGCCGCGCTCCTCTGCCAGCACCAGCTCGCCCTGGTGGTAGTAGCTCAGGGAGAGCGGGTTGAGCTGGATGCGGGTGGTCAGCTCCGGCAGGCGGTACTCCAGTACCGGACCGGCCTCCACCAGCTCACCGCGCTGGACACTGGCGTTCGGGTCCAGGGCGTAAGAGGGCAGCTGCTTGATGCCGCTGTTCTGGTAGTGCACCGCCAGAGCGCCATCACCGTAGCCGGTCAGGTGTACCTGGCCTTCGTCGGTGTGCAGCACCAGGGTGTCGCCATCAAACTGGTGGCTTTTCACCTTGGCGGCCCAGGCGTTGCCGCCCAGGCTCAGGGCGAACAGCGGCATCGCCAGCAGCGAGGCCCGCAGTCGAGGGAATTGCAAAGTGTTCATCATGGCTGCTCCTTGCATTAAGGCTGCACTTCCCAGATCACCGACTGCAGCGGTGCCAGGGTCAGCTCGATGGTGCCGATGTGGTTGTGGACCTTGAGGCTGCCCTCAATGCCGTCGACGTTGAGCAGATCGTTCAGGGCGTACTCGCCCTCCCAGGGCATGCCCCACTGACGGGTCACCGCCGAGGGGATGGTCAGGGTGGTGGTCACGCTATCGCTGTCGGAGAAGTTGCTGGCAATGATCAACTTCTGCTCATCGTCAAAGCGAACGTAGCTGAAGGTCTTATCGGTGTAGCCGGGGTTGTTGCGGCTGTCGGTGTGGGTGTGCACCGCCTTGCCCATCATCGCCGGGGCCGAGGTGGTGACGTCCATCAGGCGGATGTAGTAGTCACGCAGGGCCTTTTCTTGCTCAGACAGCTGGCCGCCGTCGAACTTGCCGCCGTTCATCCAGCGCTGGTGGGCCGGGACGCCCCAGTAATCGAAGATGGTGGTGCGGGTGGCCTTGCCAAAGCCGGCGTCGCCCTCGCCTGCCTCACCCACGTCCTGGCCAAAGTACAGCATGGTGGGGGCGGTGCTCAGGGTGGCGGACAGCACCATGGCGGGCAAGGCGCGCTCGGCGCTGCCGGCAAAGTCCGGGCTGGCGATACGCTGCTCATCGTGGTTCTCGAGGAAGTGCAGCATGTGGTGCTCGATGTCCGCCTTCATCTGCTCGATGGCGACGATGGCGTCGGTGCTGGCGTTGCCCTGGATGATGTCCTTGAGCTTGTCGTACAGGTCGACCTTGTCGTAGAGGTAATCCATCTTGCCCAGGTGCAGGTAGTCGCGGTACAGGTGCGGCTGGTACACCTCCGCCAGCAGGAACGCCTCCGGGTTGGCGTGCTTGATGTGGGAGTTGAGGTAGCTCCAGAACTCCACCGGCACCATCTCCGCCATGTCGAAGCGGAAGCCGTCGATGCCAAACTCGGTCCAGAACAGGGTGATGTCACGGAACTTGGTCCAGGAATCCGGCACATCCTGGCCCTGCCAGAAGGCGTAGTGCTCGGCGGCGCTCTTATCGGCGTAGCCGTCAGGCAGGCTGGGGAAGTCGTGGCTGCCGTCCGGACGCACGCCGTAGTTGATCTTTACCGTCTCGTACCAGTCATGGACATGGGGCTTGGCGCTGCGGCTGCCGTTGCCGGTCCACTTGGCCGGGGACTCAGCGAACTGGCCATCCAGCCCCGGGTAGGACTGACCGCCCAGCGGCTCAAAGCCCGGCTCAAAGTCCGGTACCGAGAACTCCTCGCCCACTACGTAGTAGAAGTTGTTGTCCCGGGCGTAGGCCACCGAGGTGTCATCACTGGCACCAAAGTTCTCTACCCCCTCGGGCTTGCCCAGTGACTCGTACTGGCGGGCCACGTGGTTGGGGACGATGTCGATCAGCACCTTCATGTCGGCAGCGTGGGTGCGCTCCACCAATGCCTTGAACTCCGCCATGCGGTTGGCCGGATCCTCGGCCAGGTCCGGATTGACGCTGTAGTAATCCTTGACCGCGTAGGGGGAGCCGGCCCGGCCCTTGATCACGTCCGGATCGTCATTGCTGATGCCGTACTGGGTGTAATCCGCCACCAGGGCGTGGTGCGGCACACCGGTGTACCACAGGTGGGTGGTGCCCAGCTGCTTGATCCCCGCCAGGGCCTCGTCGGTGATGTCGTTGAACTTGCCGACGCCATTTTGCTCCGCGGTGCCCCAGGGCACGTTGTTCTCCACGGTGTTGCCAAACAGTCGAGTGAACATCTGGTAGACCACCAGCTTTTCTGTCACCTCGACCGGGGCTTGGGCCACGCTCTGCTGGGGCGCCGAGTCGGGCTCGGAGGGGGCACAGCCGGCCAGGCCTAAGGCCACGGCGGACAAGGTCAAAGCGGAGAGGGGCAAAATGGCTCGCATGCAGTCATCCCTTTTTATGGTTACGCGCCGCCGTAGCGGCCTTCAGTGTTCAACCGGGCCAGGCCCCGTTGAGTAAAAATCCTTGCGCTTACGCGCGGCACCGATGGGCTCGAATAACAGTCAAACTCACCCATCACTGCGCTGTATTCGATAAAAAACCCCCGCATGGGCGGGGGCCTTTTCATCAGCTGAGGCTTAGAAGGTGTAGCTCATCCCCAGCATGAAGTTACGACCGTAGCGCTGGTGATCCTTGATCATCCGCTCGTCGTTCTCGTAGGTCACGAAGGGTTCGTCGGTCAGGTTGTTGGCCTGGAACAGTACCACCAGCCCGTCGACACCCAGCTCGGAGAAGTCGTAGGACAGCTGGGCATCCACCACGGTTTCCGCTTCCACGTAACGCTTGTCGCGAGACAGGGTGGTGGAGGCCACCTCGCCGAGGAACTCGCTGCGGTAACGCATGGAGGCCCGGGCCTGGAAGCCGTACTTCTCGTAGTACAGGGTGGCGTTAACCACGTCGTTGGACAGACCCGGCAGGTCGATCGCCTCGCTGTCGCCATCCTCTTTCACGCTGGAATCGGCGTAGGAGTAGCTGACGATGGTACCGAAGCCATCCAGGGCGTTGTGCAGCATGCCAAAGCCCAGGGAGCCGGACAGCTCGAAGCCGTAGATGTGGCCACCGTCACCCTCCATCGGGGTGTTGATGAAGCCCTGATCCAGCACCGGGTTGGCGCCCGGGATGTTAACGTCGCTGAAATCGTACAGCACGTCTTTGTGGTAGATGTAGTTCTCCAGGTACTTGTAGAAACCCGCCACCGCGAAGTAGCCCTCGTCGGCGAAGTAGTTCTCGTAGCTCAGGTCAAACTGCCACGCCATCCACGGCTTCAGCTCCGGGTTACCGGCGCTGCCGGACCAGGGCGAGTTGTTGATGTCGTCGCTGTTCTCCTTGGAGGAGTCGTAGTTGAACTCGACGCTGGAGTGCATCTGATCCATACGGGCACGAGCCATGGTGCGGGCGATGGCCAGACGAACCACCTGGTCCTCTGCCACTTCCAGCCCCAGGTTCATGCTCGGCAGGAACTCCCAGTAGTCGGTGCCACCGCTGTTGCCCACCACTTCCAGGTCGCCATCACCAATCACGGTGACCTCGTTACCCTTGGAGGACTGGTCGGTGTAGACCGCCTGCAGGCCGATGTTACCGGTCAGGCGACGGTAGCCGATCTCGGTATCGATGTCCGCCTTGGTGAAGAAGGTGGCGACACGCTCCTGCACTTCCCAGCTGTTGGTCTTACGCCAGGGCTCAATCTCGGCGGCATTGCGCATCTTGTAGAAGTCGTTGTTGACCAGGGCCACCGGATCCCAGGCAATCAGGTTGCCCATACCGATGAAGTCCAGCGACGCCGGGGCGTACAGGTACTGATCCGGTACCCGTACGGTATTCGGGTACTCATTCAGGGTCAGGAAGTAGGCGTTGTCTTCCTTGGTCTTAGTCCGCTCGGACACATTGACACCGAACTGCATGGCGGCAATGGCGCCCTGGCTGAACACCCGCTCGCCGACCAGGCGGAAGGCAACCATCTCGTCTTCGATGTCCGGGTTGTTGATGAAGCCATCCTGGGAGTTCCACTGGCCGTTGCCTTCCGGGTCACCCCAGTTTTGCGGCGCGCCCAGAACAATCTGGTTGGGATCGGAGTAGTCGATGCGACCAGACGGGGTGAACATCACGCCGGAGTCGGTCATGCGGAAGCCGATGGAGTCCTTGGCACCGTTGGCCACGCCACGGTCGGTACCGCCGTAGGTTTCCAGCGCGTAGAAGGTACGCTTGGCGCGGGAGTAGGACAGATCCGCGTTCAGGCTCCAGTCGTCGTTGAGGATGTAATCGACGTTCCAGCCCACCGACAGGTTGTCGGCGTCGGTCTCGGTGTAGTCGTTACGTACCAGGCCCTTAACGTTGTGGAAGGTGCCTTCGGTGATCAGGCCATCCTCAACGGTGTAGTTGGGGTCCAGCTCGACACCGTCGCCCCAAGCCAGCGGCATCTCGATGCCACGGAGGATCTGACGGTCATTAAACTGGGAGTAGAACACGTCCAGGGTGGTGTTCAGCCGGTCGTTGGGCTGGAACTCCATGGTGAACATCAGCGCGTCACGGTCCAGCTCCGAGGAGCGCACGTACGGCTTGTAGCCGCCGATCACCGCGTTGCCATCGGCACCGTCGTAGTCGGTGGGGTAGCCCCAGATGTGGGTCCGCTCTTCCTGGTTGGGCTGGGACATGGTGGAGACGCCCAGGGCGATGCCCAAGCGGTCATCGAAGAACTGGTCGATGTAGGAGGCGCTGAAGCGGTAACCGGTATCGGAGAAGTCGGTGTTCAGCTCACCCAGGTCGTTGTACTCACCGCGAGCGGTAACGTTGAAGGTGGTGTCGCCATGGGCCAGCGGACGCACGGTCTGCATGTCGACGGTACCACCGATAGCCTGGGCGGTCACAGAGGCGTCCGGGGTCTTGTAGACCACCACGCCGCTCATCAGCTCAGAAGGGTATTGGTCGAATTCAACGCCACGGTTGTCACCGGTGGTGACCTGCTCGCGGCCGTTCAGGGTTGCGGTGGTGAAGTCCGGCGACAGACCGCGCACGGAAACCAGCTGAGAGCGCCCTTCCAGACGCTGTGAGGTGAGGCCCGGCAGACGGGCAATGGATTCGGCGATACTGGCATCCGGTAGCTTACCGATGTCCTCTGCGGACACCGCTTCCACCACCGAGGTGTTCTCCATCTTGACCGCCTGGGACAGGGCCAAAGAACGGCGAATACCGCGAACCTGAATGACTTCCGCTGCTTCGAGTCGCTGTGCCAACTCGTCTGCGGTGGGGTTATCCCCCGCCACATCTTCAGCGGCCCAAACCGTACTACTGATCCCAGCGGCAATAAGCGCCGTGGTCAACGCATTGGGCTTAAACATCTACATCACTCCCTATTAAAGTGCACTACTTCCTTGGCCGGTTATCCGCCTTCTGAGCCATATCCAAGCCCAATGGCGATTGTTATTGTCGGCCGCCTTATCACTGTGAAGCGATGTTAATCACTTAGCGTCAGCAGAAACAACGCTATGCATACGTATTCAAGGCCTTACCAGGGCGGGTTCGCTGGCTCCTTACGCACTTTCCTGGCGCAACCCCGTTGCATCCCCACAGCAGGGTAAAACAAGGTCAAGCCACTGTTTTTATTAGCATTAAATGCAAAAATGCCGGCCACTGACACCTTTTCATTACATTTTGACGTCAACGACTGCACCAAAATGTTGCATCTGTGATCCCCCTCGGGTCGCCAGCGACTGTATCACAGATTGGTCTGACCGATTCCCCACCTGCTTTTTCCGAGCCATCGCAGCAAAAACCTCAAACTCACAGCTTTTCACATGACGATGGCTGACGACGGCGCGTTGTCAGCGGCCTGCCGGCGCCTGGCGCAACGGGCAAATCCTGTTAACAGAGGGGTTTGCGCAGCATGGGCTAGGGCAAACATTGACGCAACATCTGACTGTGCCCCAGACGGCCAACCGCTCAACAAAGCGGCAAAACCCTGTGCTTTTGCCAGCAATCGGTACCTGACCAGGGATGAATACGTATGTGCCGGATTGTCTGCCAAAAAGCATCGCGCTTAGTATCGTGGCACTAAGTAATACCCGGATTGCGCCTGTGATACCGCGCCAATCCACAAGGCAAAGAAGGAAAGGACATGGCTCAACACGCTGCACAGGCCCAGCCCCATGGGATCCGCTGCTGCATCTTCGACCTGGATGGTGTCATCGTCGACACCGCCAAGTACCACTACCTGGCCTGGAAGCGCCTGGCGGACAGCCTGGGGGTGACCTTTACCGAGCAGGACAACGAACTGCTCAAGGGCGTCAGCCGGGTTGAGTCACTGAAGATCATCCTCAAGCTGGGCCAGACCAGCCTGGACGCGCCGCAGTTTGAGCAGGCCCTGGTGCAGAAGAACGAGTGGTACCTGGAGTACATCGCCCAGCTGGACGCCAGTGAGATCCTGCCCGGTGCCGAGGCGGTGCTGAGCCAGGCCCGCGACGCCGGGATGAAGATCGCCCTGGGCTCCGCCAGCAAGAACGCGGTGCTGATCCTGAAGCGCCTCAACCTGCTGGATCGCTTCGACGCCATCATCGACGGCAATAAGGTAACCCACGCCAAGCCGGATCCCGAGGTGTTCCTCAACGCCGCCAGTGCGGTGGACGTGGCACCGAGTGATTGCCTGGTGTTTGAAGACGCCGCCGCCGGCGTCGAGGCCGCCCTCAACGCCAAGATGAAGGTCATTGGCCTGGGCGAAGCCGAGGTATTGGGCCGGGCAACCCTGGTGCTGCCCGACCTGGCCGAACAACAACTGAATCACATGATCGCGCAACTCTGAGCACCGCCGTTCGCGTGCCAAACGTCTCAAAGGACCTGATCGCATGAAAGACTACATCCAACATCACGAATGGAAGATCATCGAGCCCAGCTTCGATCCGGCGGTGAACCTGGTGTCCGAAAGCCTGTTCTCCATCGGCAACGGCAAGTTCGGCCAGCGCGCCAACTTCGAAGAGCGCTACAGCGGTGAAACCCTGCAGGGCAGCTACGTGGCCGGTGTTTACTACCCGGATCCCACCCGCGTCGGCTGGTGGAAGAACGGCTACCCGGACTACTTTGCCAAGGTGATCAACTCCACCAACTGGATCGGCATCAATGTCGAGGTGGAAGGGGAAGAGTTGGACCTGGCCACCAGCCAGGTGAAAGAGTTCAGCCGTGAGCTGGACATGCAAAGCGGGATCCTGACCCGCCGCTTCGTCGCCCAGCTGCCCTCCGGCAAGCAGGTGGCGGTGGAAGCCGTCCGCTTTACCAGCATCGTTGATACCGACAACGGCGCCATCCGTTACACCGTGACCCCGCTGAACTTCAGCGGCACCGTCACCCTGACCCCCTACCTGGACCTGGACGTTAAGAACTCAGACGCCAATTACGACGACAAGTTCTGGCTGCCCATCGCCCACCAGGCCAGCGCCGGTCAGGCGTTCCTCTCCGGTGAAACCAAGAAGACCGGGTTCCACCTGGGTGTGGCAATGAGCTACGAGCTGACCCTGGATGGCCAGCCCCTGACCGCCGAACCGACCATCACCGATAAGCCGATGTGGGTCGGTAACACCATCAGTCAGGCCGTCGAGCAGGGCCAGGCCCTGACCCTGTACAAGTACGCGGCGCTGATCTCCTCCCTCAATGCCAACAACGATGCCATCGAGGCTACTGCCCTGGCCTCCGTGGCGGCGGCCAAGCAGAAGGGCTTTGACACCCTGGCAGCGGAGCACAGCAACGCCTGGGCTGAGAAGTGGCAGGAAGCGGACATCCAGATCGACGGCGACACCGCCGCCCAGCAGGGGATCCGCTTCAACATATTCCACATGAACCAGACCTACACCGGCGAGGATGCCCGCCTCAACATCGGCCCCAAGGGCTTCACCGGTGAGAAATACGGTGGCGTGACCTACTGGGATACCGAGGCTTACGGCCTGCCGTTCTACCTCAAGACCGCCGATCCCAGCGTGGCCCGCCAGCTGCTGGTGTATCGTCACCAGCACCTGGAGAACGCCATCAAGAACGCCGAGAAGCTGGGCTTCAAAGACGGCGCGGCGCTCTACCCCATGGTGACCATCAACGGCGAGGAGTGCCACAACGAGTGGGAGATCACCTTCGAGGAGATCCACCGTAACGGTGCCATCGCCTTTGCCATCTACAACTACGTCAACCACACCGGCGACACCGCCTACCTGGCGGAGTACGGCCTTGAGGTGCTGATCGGCATCAGCCGTTTCTGGAGCCAGCGGGTGCAGTGGTCCAAGCGTCGTAATGGCTACGTGATGCTGGGGGTAACCGGCCCTAACGAGTACGAGAACAACGTCAACAACAACTGGTACACCAACAAGATCGCCCGCTGGACCCTGGAGTACACCCAGCAGGCCCTGGATACGGTGGCCCAGCAGGACCCGGCGCGCTACGACGCCATCCTGGCCAAGACTCAGTTCAACTCAAAGGAAGATGAGGTAGCTGCATGGGTCGATATCAGCAAAAACATCGTCTTGCCCGTCGACGACGAAACCGGCGTCTTCATTCAGCACGATGGCTTTATGGACAAGGAGCTGGTGCCGATGGGGGACATTCCGGCGGCGGAGTATCCGATCCATCAGCACTGGAGCTGGGATCGGATCCTGCGCTCCTGCTACATCAAGCAGGCGGACGTTCTTCAGGGGATCTACCTGTTTGAGGACGAGTTCGATACCGAGACCATCAAGCGCAACTACGACTTCTACGAGCCGATGACGGTGCATGAGTCCAGCCTGTCGCCCTGCATCCACTCGGTGCTGGCGTCCCGCCTGGGCTACGAGGAGTTGGCGTACAAGTTCTACCTGCGCACCTCGCGCCTCGACCTGGACGACTACAACAACGACACCGAGGACGGCCTGCACATCACCTCCATGGCCGGTACCTGGATGGCGGTAGTGGAAGGCTTCGGCGGAGCCCGGGTGAAGAACGGCGTACTGAGCCTACGCCCCTTCATCCCGGCCCAGTGGCAGGGCTACGCCTTCAAGATCACCTTTGCCGGTGTCCCGATCAAGGTCAGCGTCGCCAACGGCGCCGTCACCGTCGAGAACCGTGGCGACAAGCCGCTGGTGTTCAAGCTGTTCGGTCAGTGCCAGAACCTGGCCGCCGGTGACAGCCTACGTCATATCCTGTAACCACTCTCCCTGGTTAGAGCCGGCCCATCTGGGCCGGTTTTTTTATGCCCTGGATTTGAGCTCAGCCCTGCCTTGTCGGCAACTATCCTGTTTTTCTTACCCTTGCATACGTATGCACAGTGACTCCCGTCACCGCCGGGGTTACGGTAACGATAACAGCGTACATTGGGCCCGTGGCCCCGATAATGAGTGGAGAGCATGAGTTCGACCGAGTGGTGGCGTGGTGCCCTGATCTATCAAATCTATCCCCGTAGCTTCGCCGACAGCAGCGGCAACGGCGTGGGCGATCTGAACGGCATCCATGACAAACTGGAGTACGTCGCCAGCCTAGGCGTCGACGGGGTCTGGATCTCCCCGTTCTTCAAATCCCCCATGGACGACTTCGGCTACGACATCGCCGACTACCGCGACGTAGACCCCCTGTTCGGTACCCTGGAGGACTTCGACCGCCTGCTCGCCAAGGCCCACCAGCTGGGGTTGAAGGTGATGATCGACCAGGTCCTCAGCCACACCTCGGATCAACACGCCTGGTTCCAGCAAAGCCGCCAGAGCCGCGACAACGACAAGGCCGACTGGTACGTCTGGGCGGATCCCAAGGAAGACGGTACCCCACCCAACAACTGGCTCTCCATCTTCGGTGGCGGTGCCTGGCAATGGGAGCCGCGCCGTGAGCAGTACTACCTGCACAACTTCCTCACCAGCCAGCCGGATCTCAATTTCCACAACCCCGACGTACAGCAGGCGATGCTGGACAACGTCGAGTTCTGGTTGAAAAAAGGGGTCGATGGCCTGCGCCTGGACGCCATCAACTTCTGCTTCCATGACGCCCAGCTGCGGGACAACCCGGCCAAACCGCCGCACCTGCGCCGTGGCGCCGGCTTTGCCACCGACAACCCGTACGCCTACCAGTACCACTACCACAACAACACCCAGCCGGAGAACCTGGCGTTCCTGGAGCGGCTGCGCGCCCTGCTGGATCGCTACCCCGGTACCACGGCCCTGGGGGAGATCGCCTCGGAAGACTCCCTGGGCACCATGGCGGAGTACACCCAGGATGGCCGCCTGCACATGGGCTACAGCTTCGAGCTGCTCAACGACAACTTCACCGCCGGCTACATCCGCCAGACGGTGGAGACCTTTGAGCAACGGGTCGACCAGGGCTGGCCCTGCTGGGCGGTGTCCAACCACGACGTGGAGCGGGTCGCCTCCCGCTGGAGCCCTGCCGAGCCCGATGCTGCACTGAGCAAGCTGGCCACCGCCCTGCTCTGCTCCCTGCGCGGCAGCGCCTGCCTGTACCAGGGTGAAGAGCTGGGCTTGCCGGAGGCGCTGCTGAGCTTCGAGCAGCTGCAAGACCCCTATGGCATCGCCTTCTGGCCCAACTTCAAAGGTCGCGACGGCTGTCGCACCCCCATGCCCTGGCAACAGCACAGCGAACATGGCGGCTTCAGCGAGCAAGCCCCCTGGCTGCCGGTATTACCAGAGCACCTCAGCCGAGCGGTAGACCGCCAGGAGGCCGAACCCGACTCGGTGCTGCAGCAGTTCCGCCGTCTGCTGGCCTGGCGTCAGCAGCACCCTGCCCTACGCGTGGGTGACATCCGCTTCCTCGATGCCCCCGAACCCCTACTCCTGTTTGTTCGCCAATGTGCGGAGCAAACCCTGCTGTGTGGCTTCAACCTCAGCCCTCAGCCCACCGTTTTAGAGCACGCTTCTCAAACCTTCGGTCCTTGTGCTCGCACCGTTCTGTCCGGTCATGGTCTGCCCACTGCCACTTTTACGCACGACCAACTCAGCTTCCCGGGCTACGGTGTTTTTTATGCCCAGCTGCAGCCCTAACCGGCGCAGCGGCCCATCTGGGCCAGCAACAAGGCCCCTTATGGGGCCTTTTTCATGCCCGCTCAATTGTTCGAAGCTACTGGAAAACCAGCGGCAAATGGTCGACAGTTGAGGGATACCACCATAGGGATGGATTATTAGTGCGCCCAGGCTTAGGACGATGTCTGTTGGGGCTCTTTCTGCTTCCTCTCCCACTGTCGGCAGACGATGACGTCGCCGCTTTGGATGCCCAGTGCGGCGCAGATCCTCAGTACCAGATCATTCGGCACAACGTGTTTGATTCCAGCGCACCGGGCTTTACCTGGCTGCACCGGCTGGCCAATCAGCTGCACTTCACCACCCGCGAGGTGACGGTGCAGAACGCGGTGGCGGGCTTCACTCCCTGCGAGGAGGAGGTGGATGACCTGTACGAACTGGAGCGGCACCTGCGTACCCAGAGCTACCTGCGCGACGCCAAGGTGCGGCGCAAGGGCAACAGCAATGAGATCCTGGTGGAGACCTACGACACCTGGTCGCTGTTGCCCACGGTGGACTTCTCCCGTCGCGGTGGCGAGAACGCTGCCGCGGTTGGCCTCAAGGACAGTAACTTCCTCGGCCTTGGCATCAACACCGAGGTGGCGTACTTCTCCGATTACCTGCGTGATGGCTACCTGCTGGATATCCACTCACCGCTTTACCTCAACCAGAATCTGAGTGCCGGCCTGACCCTGGCGGACACCAGCGACGGCCACAAGGCCAGCTTCTCACTGCAGCGCCCGTTCTTCTCCCTCGACAGCCGCCACGGCTTTGGCCTGGCCTTCAACGACGAGGCCCGGCTGGACAGCATCCGCCAGCGCGAGGAGGAGGTAAACCAGTTCGAGCATCGCCTCAACCAGTTCAGCGTCTGGTACGGCCAAACCTGGTTTAACCAACAGCAGCAGGCGCTGCGCTGGCAGGTTGGTTACAGCCGCGATCGTCACGAGTTTCGCCCGGACCAGGAGAACCCGGAGGAGACCACCCTACTGCCGGAAGACCGGGAGCGCAGCTACCCCTGGGTGCAACTGCTGTGGCAGCAGGATCGCTACGAGAAGCACACCAACCTGTTTCTGATCAACGCGGTGGAGGACGTCAACTTTGGCTGGGACCTGGCACTGAAGCTGGGTTGGGACTTTGCCCAGAACGAGGGCTGGGTGGCGCAGATGTACGCCAGCCGTGGCTGGTCATTGACTGACCGGCTGATCTGGCTCAGCCAGTTCTGGGGCGAAGGGGAGCAACTGGAGGACAACGAGCACCAGCATCGACTGCAGTGGCGCAACGAACTGTTCTTTCGGGTCACAGAGCCGGTGCGACTCTACAGCAAGCTGGACTGGCGCCATAGCCAGAACGACTACCTGGACCAGCCCAATACCCTGGGGGGTACCAATGGCCTGCGCGGTTACCCGCTGCAGTACCAGCACGGTGACAACATCTGGCTGGGATCGCTGGAGGCCCGCTACTACCCGGGGCTGAACCTGTGGCAACTGTTCGATGCCGGCGCGGCACTGTTCTATGACATCGGTGAGGCTCAGGGGGGCAGCCCCTACCCGGACAACCCGGAAGGCACGCTGCAAAGCTACGGAGTGGGCCTGCGTTTTTTCGCCTCCCGGGCCGGCAGCAACAACATCGTCCATGTGGATTTTGCCCGGCCGGTCAGCGACGACCCCAATGTGGATCGCTGGGAGTGGCGCATCGAGGTGAAGCGCCACTTCTGATGAGGATTTAGGCCAGCGCCATGTGCTTAGGCAATAGATGACGCTGCCAGGCCTCTTCGTACAGGGCCCGGCTGAAGCGCTTCAGTCGGCTGACCTTGGCCAACTCCCATTCGCTCAGCGGCCGCTGCTCCACCTCGGCGATGCGCTCGATCGCCTGGCGCTGTTGGTAGACCTTGTGTTCCTCACCGTTCTTGACCTGCTCGATGGCGGACAGATGGATCTGCACCTCCGCCACTAAGTCACTGTCGCGCAGTCGCACCAGGGTTTTCAGATCCCGGTAGCCATTGTCCTTAGGGTTAGAGAAACGGTTCTCCACCGACAGCACCGTGGTGGACTCCGCCAGGTGACGGTAGGCATCGTTGACCCCATCGATGTCGTCCGCCACCAGGGTGGCCCGGGCCAGATCGGTCAGCAGTTGGGGATCGCCCCCCAACTCGGTCGCCATCTTGCGTTGGGCCCGGCAGCGGGCCTTGTGATCCGGCACCACCGCCCGGCTGCCACTGAGCAGCGACACCTGCGCCATCAACTGACCCAGCTCCTGCTGAGCGCTGGGTGCCAGGGCGTACAGCGCATCGAACTCCGCCAGCGGCTGGCGCACACAGTGGTGCTGCTGAGTGCGGATGTCGTACAGATACTGCAGCTCCTGTTGACGATGGAGCGGTTTACTTCGGCTTACCGGGGTCATGGGATTCTTTGTGTTGGCACTGGTTGTGGCGGCCATGGCCGGCGGGGTCTTGCCGATCAACATCAGCATCAGCGCCGCCTGCGCAAACCTAAACATGGTGTCTCCTTACTGACTGCGCCTTGAGTCGATAACCCAAAGCCAGAAGGGCGCCTTCCTTGTGATAGCGCCACGGTGGCTAGGATAATCGGCGGGGCGCGGGAGGCAACCGTGACAGCGGGAACATTTGAAGTACGAACAGGCGAGGTTCAGAAAAGGTGAAGGCGATCGTTTTGTGCTCAGCGCAGGGTGAAGTCTTTTCTCCGGTCAAGACGCCCAGCGCCCGCTGGGCGGGCGCTGTCGGTGAGTTTGGGGCTTAATCCCTGGCGGTCAGGGTGACCGTTAATCGGTCACTATATCGGCCAGCACGCTGGAACTTGACCTCCCCCAGCTCCACCCCGAGGGGCACCTGAACTGGACGGTTACCCTGGAACCGCCCCAGCTCCAATCGAGGCTTGCCACTGGGGCTATAGGCACGCCCCTCCACCAGGATGCTGTAGCCCACCTTAGACTCCGGCACGCTTTCATGCACCAGCGCGCCATTCTCCGACTCCAGCGCCATGGTGACCCGAGCGTTGCTGGTGACGCTGATGTCAAACACCCGGCGCAAACCGGTATGCATGCTCCCCAGTTCCAACCGGTAGCTGGAGCCACCACCACTGAGCCAGGGATAACTGGCGGTGTTCACCGCCATGCTGACGGCGGGCTTCACCCGGTAGTTGATGGGGGTCTGCCGTTCCCGGCTCTCCCAACCTGCGCCTTGCAGCTGGCTGCTGAGTTGACCGCGATATTGGCCCGGTGCGGCAAACGCGGATTGGGGCACCCGCAACCAGAAGCGGGTAACGCCGCCGGTGTTCAGGTTCAAGCGCGACAAACCATCACCGCCACTGGGCAGCGGCCGCAACTGTTCATCCATCAGCTGCACCGCCAGAGCGCCGCCGGGCCCCTGTAGCACCAGCTCCGGGCGCTGCACCGCGCCCAACAGAGCAGCGTTGGTGCAAGGCTCGGTTCGGTCAGACACCTCGATGCGCGCGGGGATCCACGCCGCGACGCCGCCATCGTCTCGAAACTCGGCACGATTCTCTTCGACTCGAAGATGCCACTGGTCATGGCACTCCGCCAGTGCAGCGCTGCTGGCCAGGAGTGCAGCCAATCCCACCCATATCCTTCGCATCTTACTCTCCTTGTTCAAGCCTCAAGGGGGCCAGCCGGATCAGCATGTCGCCGTCGTCGACCACTTCCAGCATACCCTGTAGTTTTGGTTCGGTGGCGAACTGGATCAAATAATCCCCCGGTGCCACCCCTTCCAACACGAAGCGTCCGCCTCGGTTGGTGAAAAAGCGGATCTCGCGCTCGCCGTTGCTGGCGATGCCCTGGCGCAGCGATACCGGCTCGCCCGCTGGCGTCAGCAAAGTGCCGATCACCGTCTTGGAGGCATCGGAACCGACCTGGATGGTGTGTCCAGTCAGGGTACCCGGCGTCAGCAGATAGCCACCCTGCCCCCAGTCGTAACCCAGCGGCGCCTCTGGCACATCCAGCCAAAGCGAGTTAACCCGGTGTGGCGCCGACAGCGTCACTGCCGCCCCCACCCAACCGGTGGCATAAGCGTCTGGTGCCTCCCCGGCCAGGCCGTTGATCACCGCATCAGCCTCCTCCAGCGACGGATGCAGGTGCACCACCGCTTTAGGTCCGATACCGCCCTGGCCCCAACCAAAGTGGCCATCGCTCCAGGCCTGGGTTGAACTGAAGCGCACGCTGGCCAGCTCATTGCTCGGTGCGCCGCTCTCGCCGGCCCGGGCCAGGTTCATCTCCCCGCGCCAGCGGTTGGCCACGTAGCCCGCTCTCAAGGACTGGCGATCCAGGTTGTTGCCCTGCTCGGCGGCCAGCTCATACTCCCACTCGCCCACACGAGACTGGCTTTCCCGGGCGATCTCGACCCGCCCCAGCTCGTTGAGGCTGTCGTAGTTAACGCGGGCCCGGTGTGAGTACTGCGGGTAGTAGCCGGACCAGTCCAGCGCCACAAAGCCCCGGGTGTCGCCATCCTCGTAGGTGGCATCCTCCCGGTGCTCCACCCCAAAACTCAATCGCAGGCCCCAACGGTTCCAGCTGACCCTTGCCCGGCCAACTTTTTCCGTCAGCTCATCGACAAAATCACCGTAGCTGCCGCTGAGGTTGAGATCCCAATCGCTGCCAATCAGGGCGGTGTAATCGGCAAACACCCGCTCACCTCGGCGTTGACTATCCGGCTCCCAGGGCTGGGAGGTGAAGTTGTCCAGCCACTCGTAGCTGACCCGAAAGTTCGGCGAGCCGAAGGCACTGCTGCCCCAGATCCGCTGGCTGTAGTCCAGGCTGGCGATGCCGCCTTCGCTGTCCAGGTCCTTGTAATGGCCATAGCTAAACCGGGTGCCCAGGTTGCCCCAGCGACCACCGGTGACCGCCGTCAGCCCGAGGATCTGACCGGATTCCGCCGCCAGGCCATTGGCCCCCAGGGTCAGCCCCTCGGTCAGGCCGTATTCATAATTGGCCGCCATCAGCGGGGCATCCTCGTAATCGATGCCCCTTTCATCGGTGAACTCCGACAGCCAGCCAGCGGTCAGGGTAAAGTCATCCACCCCCTGGCGCAGCAATCGCGAGTTGAAGAACTGGCTGTAGTTCAGGGTTTCGCGCCGACCGGACTGGTACTGGATCTCCAACCGGATCTCGTTGCTGCCGGAGGCCAACGGCAGTTCGTCCAGCCGGTATCGCCCCGGCGACAATCGCAACCGGGTGACCCTCAGATCGTTGACGTAGATATCCACGTCAGCGGTCTCAGTCAGTTCCACCTCCTGGGTGCCGCCATTACTGATGTTGCGTGAAGGCTGCAGTTGGCCGTAGTTACGCTCAACCAGCACGCCACCGAGCGCGATGCCGGGCAGGTGCCCCCCCAGGTATGGGGTGACGTCACCGGCGCTGAAACGCATCGGCCAGCTGGGCCGGTCAACGAAGGCGCGGGTGGGGCCGCGATCAAATCGGGCACTCTCCCCATCACGCTTATCCAGGTAGCCGCTCCACTCCAGGTTCAGGCCCCGGTGGCCCCCCACATTCACTGCCCCCAGCCACTCCAGCAGGGTATCGTTGCGATCGGTACGGCGCTGGTACTGGTGGCTCAGGTTAAAGTGCTGCTGGTAAAGCCAAGCCGCTGCGTCGCTGTACTCGGCCACCTGCTCTGGCCGGTCCAGGCTGATGGTGCGCATCCGGTTGGCATCCATCTGCAGCGCCAGCTTGAAGTCCAGGGTTTGAGGGTCAAATTCCAGCCGGATCCCCTGTTGCGCCAGCTCCTTCAGCGTGAGTTGGCGCTCACCCTGGCCTTCGAGCCAGGCCACCACTTCCGGGGCCAGCCAGGGCCCCAGCTCCGCTGCCAGAAACGGCGCAGGCACCGACATCACCGTCATGCCATCGGTCATGGCGGTGATGTAGGTCAGCTCATGGCCATCCCGAGTCACCGGGAAGGACATCAAAAACCCTTGCCCCCGGACCAGAAAGCTGGCCAAGAGCAGCGTCCATGCCAGGGCTCTCATTACTTCAGCGGCAGCAGCTCAGCGCTTTCCAGAGGGGTTGCCAAGGTGCTCCAGCTGTCACTCACCGGCAACGCCAGGGTATGGCCCGGCATCACAAACTGGGCACTGCTGAAGTCCTGCAGCACGCTCCAGCCCACACGCTCACTGCCGCCGGTGCTTTTCATGTCCAGGTTCCAGCGACTCATGTCCAGCACGTCGTCACCCTGGTTGGTGATCAACACCTCGTTGCCGGAGGCGCTTACCTCCACCTGGGGCTGTGCAACCACGCCAGGCGGTGCGACAAAGGCCAGGGTCGCGAAGTTGAACAGCAGCTCCACCGACGATGCCTCGTTCTCCTGCTCCACCGGCAGCTGGCTGAAGATGATGCGATAGGATTCGGTCTTCTCTGCCGACCCGTCTCCCATGTAGCGGGCACGAAACGCCTGGAAGGCACCGGGCTCGACCCGCGCCTGCGGCGGCATGATGAGAAAATCCTCCTCTGCCGGCACCAGTACTTCTTCGCCTTGTTCGTTGTAGGTACGCTTCATCACCGCGACCTCCACCGACAGCGGCACCTCCTGAGTATTCTCCAATCGATACAGCGCATTGGCACCAGAGCCGACCATATCGAAGAACTGGATCATGGGTTGAACCTGGTAGCCCAGGGCAGAAAAGGACCCCAAAGCAAGGAGGCCAGCAAGAAGCAGGTGTCGCATACAAATCCCTTTAAAACAAAAAGCGCAGCTGTCTCCAGCTGCGCACGGTAACTCTATGACGAAACTGGATTAGTTCGGAGCTACAGTAACACTAATGGTATCGCTATACACGCCAGCGTACTCGAAACCAGTGACCTGCGGAGTAATGCGAACGGTACGGGACTGTTGGCCACCGTTCAGACCGCTACCCGCCAGCTGGTTGCCGCTGCGGTCTTGAGTCAGGTCAACGTCGTTGAACAGGCCATCGACGGTTACCAGGTAGCCGATCTGATTGCCGTTGGCGTCTTCCATGAAACCGTTGTTCAGAGAGGAATAGGTGGTCTTGGCGGTCGCTTGGCCGGTGTTACACCAGATGCTCACAGACGCGGTGTTCTGACGAACGGATTCACTCAGATCCAGGTCACCACGGTCGCCAATAAAGTTATCAACTTTACAGGTGGGGGCGATGGTGCCACCGATGTCAAAGGAGGTGTTGTCGGTTGCGGTCACATCAATGTTTGCTGCAGATGCGCCAAAAGAAACCAGAGCCGCCAGAGCCAGTACTGTTTTTTTCATGTTCGTTCCCTCGATTGGTTTGGGTAAATCTTGAAGTCGAGGGAAATAGTACGCCCAGAGGACTAGCCCAACATCAGCCGAAAGTACTAGAAGGACTAGTACCTTGGAACCAAAACAGTATGAACGCTCACGTCAACCCCGCAAACAAAGTTCAGGTTGTTAATTTATTGTTATTTTTGGCGTTTTGCACTGTGAGATATCTCTTACAGCAACAGATGTCACTCACCCCGTTCAACGCACAACAAGTTGCTGAACTCGATTCTCACTGGATAGTGACCGGTAAGCCGACCCACCATGCGGCAATGCGGCCGTTGGTTTGAGCTCAAGAACAGAAATTGATTTGGATAAATAGCGTTGCGTACCGCTGCAAAGAGTAAAGCAAAGGGGCCTGAAGGTTTGAGCCCCCAGAGCGAAGCGATGCACAGCCCAAAGACAGGCCCGTTGCCTGGCAGGCTCAGTGGAACAGGGAGAGTCGAAGGCGATAAAAACAGAAAAGCCCCGCAGCAGGGCTGCGGGGCTCTAGCAATATCTGTTGGCTTAGTTCGGGCTAACAGTGATGCGGATGCGGTCACGGTAGACACCGGCGTACTCAAAGCCGCCAACCATCGGGGTTACCTTAACGGAGCGGGTCTGCTTGTTGCCTTCCAGGCCGCTGCCCGAAACCTGGTTCACCATCAGGTCAGTGGCCAGGGAAACGTCAGAAGCCACGCCGCCGCTGATATCGATCTTGTACTCGATCATCTTGCTCGGGTCATCACGGTTGACCAGGTAGCCACCGTTATCGGAGCTGTAGGTGGTCTTAGCGGTGCCCTGCCCGGTGTTACACCAGATACCGACAGAAGCGGTGGTTTGGGCGGTCTGGCTGGCCAGATCCAGGGACAGAGAGCGCTCTGCCGGGGAGTAGTTCTCTACTTTACACATCTCCTTGATCTTACCGCCGATCAGGAAGCTGCTTTTGTTGGTTGCGTCCAGGCTGATCGGGTCAGCAGCTGCGCCGAAAGAAACCAGGGTTGCCAGAGCCAAAATAGTCTTTTTCATAATCGTTCCCTCGAAATAAACACCGTAGTGAAAGTCACAAGTTAACAATATCTTCACACCAGCCTGACCGACATCACCCCAAAGTACCAGATTGAGTCATTTGCTAGGACCAAACGGGTACGACTTCATGTGAACGAGTCTCTGTCATCACTCGAGCCATCAGTTCCTTACGGGAATTGACCTCCATCTTCTGCATCAGGTTAGAAACGTGTGTCTTGACGGTATGGATACTGATGTTGCCCTGGCGGGCAATCTGACCATTGCTCAAGCCTTTGAGCAGCATGTGGCAGATCTCCCGCTCCCGCGAGGTTAAGCTGAACTGCTCTGCCAATACACCAGAGAGCTGCTGTGGATTGAAGCCCCCCTGCTGGTAGGCTCGCAACGCCCGGGAGATCTCTGAACGTGGGTACCACAGCTCACCATTAAGGATCACCCGGACAGCCTTACACAGAAGCTCGAGGCAACGGCTGGCAGGCAAGATGCCGACATAGCCAAGCTCAATCCAGCCGCTAACGTCCTCCACCTCACCCTCTTCGGCGTTGATGGCCAGCCACTCCCCATTCTCTTGGCGAGGCACTAAACCATGGCGCCCAGGATTGGGCATGCTCTTCCAGTCCACCAGAACCGCCAAGGGGCCGTTGGTGGCTTCCAGCTCAGAGAAAGAAGAAAAGGTGTTGAGGCAGATAAGGTTGTAATCCTCACCCGTTGCGCTAAGCAAACCGGAAGCCACCTGCGAGAAGGCCCGATCCTGGGAAAACAGCACGATGGTCGCGGTGTCCATTTCCATATTATGACTCCAATGTACTGACACTCTGTGCCTAACCTTTTGCTTCGTCTTGCGCCAACTTATTGAGGTCAACCACGGGCTGAGACGCATGGATCGCCTTGATCGCCCGAGCCATCTCGGCCCGAGTGAACCAGAGCTCACCGGAATGCACCGATTCGATCGCCTTGCTCAACATATCGGTATTGCAGTGCTCACTTAACATGCCGGCGTAGCCTCGCTCAATCCAGTCCACCGCGTAGGGCAGCTCTTCGTCCGGCACATTGACGGCGAGCCACTCCTCGGCCACCAGGGCGGGTGTGCGATCGTACGCCTCAGGGGTCGCCATCGACTTCCAGTCAATAACGGTGATGCGGAACGACTGCTCCAGGGAGACAGCGTCATAATCGTCCCAGCTGTTGAAGCAACGGATCGGGGCATCCGGTAAAGTGGTGCGAATACTGGCAACCGCATTGCGCTCAAACGCCTCATCGCTGCTTATCAAGGCGATATCAGAATGGAAGGGCTGGGATTGATTCATGCTTGCTCCTTAAGCATTACCTTGGTGACTCCCTGTAGGCCTCATACTTCGAGAGTTTTCCTTAAAGCCAAAACTCCCAGCAGATAAGCCTCTTAGCTCCAGTAGACCCTCATTCTTCTCGCTCTGCAACCATCTTGGTCAACCACGACCAAAGTGAGCCCTGTCACCATAGGACAGGCTCCATGGGCCGTGAACGTCGGTGTGCAGATGAATCAGTAATCTACCGGGAGAATCTGACAATTTTTTGACGCTTTAGTAGAGGAGATTACCCTACAGAACAGCGACATACAATCAGCTCTCTAAGCGACAGGGCGACTGGACAGATGGAGAAACTGAAATCAGACAGAACAGACTTCGCGTATAGCCTATCCAAGGACATGCCCCTGAGCGACTCCGGGCGCCACTAGTCACAGCAGTGGGGCTTTCGCCTCTACGGTGGCCAAACCGTCTACAACGATCATTTTATGCGCGGAGAGCTGATCTGGCGCTGGTAAACTCGTCACTGGTATCACCGCAGCCAGACCACAAAAAAACCCGCCTGATGGCGGGTTTTTTGTTTCGCTGCGGGCGTGCCGCTTAGTCGAGCTTCAACGCTTTGAGGTACTCGGCAAAGCCCTCGCCCAGCTTGGCGTGACGCAGAGCGTATTCCACGTTGGCCTTCATGTAGCCCAGTTTGTCACCGCAATCGTGAGACTTACCAGTCATGTGAAATGCCTCAACGGTTTCCTGCTCCATCAGCATGGCGATAGCATCGGTCAACTGGATCTCGTCACCAGCACCGTGGGGGGTGCGTTCAAGCAACGGCCAGATGGTCGCAGGCAGCACATAGCGCCCGACCACCGCCATGTTGGACGGTGCTTCTTCGATGCTGGGTTTCTCAACAATGGCCTCCATCGCCGCAGACTTACCCATCTCCAGGGTATGACCGTTGCAATCCGCCACGCCATACTTGGAGACCTCCTCCATCGGCACCGGCTCCACCATGATCTGGGCGTGTCGACTCTCGCCGAAGCGGGCCTTCATCGCTGCCAGGTTCTCCTGGGTCTGGTCGGCCGTATACTCATCCAGCACCACATCCGGCAACACCACGGCAAAGGGGTTATCGCCAATCACCGGGCGGGCACAAAGCACCGCGTGACCCAGACCTTTGGCTTCGCCCTGGCGTACGTGCATGATGGTCACGCCGGCCGGACAGATGGATTGCACCTCTTCCAGCAACTGACGCTTCACCCGCTTCTCCAACTGGCTTTCCAGTTCGTAAGAGGTGTCGAAGTGGTTCTCGATGGCGTTCTTGGAGGCGTGGGTAACCAGCACAATCTCTTTGAAGCCAGCCGCTACACACTCATTCACGATGTACTGGATCAGGGGCTTGTCCACCAGCGGCAGCATCTCTTTGGGGATGGCCTTGGTGGCGGGCAACATCCGCGTGCCCAGACCGGCGACGGGGATAACGACTTTGGAAAGCGTCATAGTGAAACCTTGAATTTACGGTTTTTATTCAAATCATTCGCTCACGAGAATACCCGGCGACCGGTTGGAGCGCCAGGCAGATCGTGGCCATCCAGCGGTATCAGGAATCTGAGTATCCGCTTGGGTTATTGGACTGCCAACGCCAGGTGTCGGCCATCATCTCCGACAGGCTGCGCTCTGCCGTCCAGTTTAACTCTTGCTTGGCCTTATCTGAATCGGCCCAGAAAGCAGCGAGGTCGCCGTCCCGACGCGGAGCAATCCGATAGGGGATCTTGGCTCCGGAAGCCTGTTCAAAGGCCGCCACCATCTGCAGTACCGACTGGCCATCACCGGTGCCCAGGTTGAAGGCTTCCGCCCCTTTTTGCTGAGCGAGCCACTGCAATGCTTTGACATGACCAATGGCCAAGTCCACTACGTGCAGGTAATCGCGAACACAGGTGCCGTCCGCAGTGGGGTAATTATCACCAAAGATGGCCAGTTCATCGCGCTTACCCACCGCCACCTGGGCAATAAAGGGCAGCAGGTTATTGGGGATCCCCTGGGGATCTTCACCAATCAAGCCAGAAGGGTGTGCCCCCACAGGGTTGAAATAGCGCAGCAGGGCGATGGAAAGCTCGGGATGGGCCTTGGCCGCATCCATCAAGATCTGCTCCACCATCCACTTGGAGGTGCCATAGGGATTCACGGTGCCGCCGGTTTTCAGGGTTTCGACGTAGGGCACCGGCGCATCCTGGCCGTAAACGGTGGCCGAAGAGCTGAACACCAGTTTGTGCACACCGGCCTTGAGCATGGCGGCCAACAACACCTGGGAGCCAGTAACGTTGTTATCGTAATACTCAACCGGCTTGGAGACCGATTCCCCCACCGCTTTCAAGCCGGCAAAGTGAATGACCGAATCGATCGGGTGGGCAGCAAAAATGGACTCCAGCATGGCGCCATCGCGGATGTCGCCATGGTAGAAGGTGGCTGGCTTGCCACAGATCCGCTCAACGCGGTTCAGTGCCTCACGCGAGCTATTGCAAAGATTATCAAGAACAATGACCTCGTCGCCATTGTTGAGCAGCTCCACCACAGTGTGGGAGCCGATATAACCGGCGCCGCCGGTTACCAGAATAGCCATGTTTGACCCTTACCTACTTCTTACTTTGCGCTGCCAACCCGAACGACCGACGCGAACGACCTTCGCACCAGTCGCCAGGTCTGGCAGAGAATCTGTGCAGCTTAACCGCTTAGTTTGACGGTTTATAGCGACGGCTCAAACACTGGATAAAATCATCCAGAGAATCGGCCGGCAGTCGATTGATGCCGGCTGCGCCTTTGCGCCCGCCGCCGGTGGGGAAGGCAACACAGACCTCGTCCGCGCCGTCCTTGTTCTCCAGCGGCGCCCGCACGCTCACCAGGTAACTGCCATCGGCATTCTCAGTCAGCACTGCGTGGGCACGGCTTGGGTGACGGTTGGCCAGCTCGTTGCCAAATACACCACTGACGCGCCGGCACCAGGGTTCACCGCCCAGCAGGTAAACGGCACTCACTGCGTCCTCGGCCAGCAGCTGTGCCGCCTCGGCCTTGGCCATGTCCTCAGCGTAGGCTTGCTTGAGGGTATGATAAGGAGAGGCAGGATCGGCGATAGCATCAAAGGGGTCGCGATAGGGCAGCAACGCCTCAAACAGCGCATCCGGCGCAAAATGCAGATCCGCCACCTCGGCACCGTAACCGTTGTAGTTGAGCAGCACGCCGAACTCACGAAGCAGCGCCGATTGGGCGCTGGACAAGCCAGCCTCCTCGGCAAGACGATCCGCGCTGGCGATCATGTTATCGCCGTACGCCGCCGTGATGGCCCACAGGCGAAACTGGCCATTGAGCGCTGCGTCCACCAACAGTGCGGTACAGGTGTTGGGATCCATGTCGATGCTGGCCTGAAGGCCTTGATGCTGCGGGATCACACCCGGTCGATGATGATCGAAGTACTGCACCGTCGCACCGGCCGCGAGCAGGTCGTCCAACGCCGGCTGGTTTTTCTCCATGGAGATGTCCAGTACGGTCACCTCAGTACCCGCTTGGACCGGAACCCGCTTCAGCAGGGCGATATCACGCTTCACCCCGGTGATCAGGGTACTTTCTTTCGGCTCGGCCAGGCGCAGTTGCAGCAGCGCGATAACGCCATCGGCATCGCCGTTAAATACGTCGTAATGCATGCTTTACTCCGCCAGGGTCACCAGACCCTGGGCCACCAGGAAGTCGACCACATGCTGGGCGCTGGCCTCAATGGACTGGTCCGCGGTTTTCAGGTGCACCTCCGGCTGAACTGGCGCCTCGTAGGCAGAATCGATGCCGGTGAAGTTGCGGATCTCACCCTTACGGGCCTTCTTGTAGAGGCCTTTGGGGTCACGGCTTTCGCAGACATCCAGCGGGGTGTCCACGAACACCTCAACAAACTGACCCTCTTGGCACATCTCACGAACCATCTTGCGATCGGCCACAAAGGGGGAGATAAACGCGGTGGAGACCACTAGCCCGGCATCAACGAACAGCTTAGCCACCTCACCGATACGACGGATATTCTCAACCCGGTCCTTGTCGCTGAAGCCCAGGTCACCGTTGAGACCGTGACGGACATTGTCGCCATCCAGCAGGTAGGTGTGGCAGCCGTGCTTGTGAAGCAGTGCGTCCACGGCGTTGGCGATGGTGGATTTGCCAGAGCCACTGAGGCCGGTAAACCACAGGATGGCGGGCTGGTGGCCTTTCATCTGAACGCGCTGGGCGTGATCTACCGAGTGCGCATGCCATTTTACGTTAGAGCTTGTTTGTTCCATGGATAGGGTTCCTTCTCGCTTACCCGAACGGGTAAACCAGGGGCAAAAGGGTTAGGGTCACCGCCGCGTACATCAAGGAGATCGGCAGGCCAATACGAATGTAATCGGTTAGCCGGTATCGACCGGCATTGAACACCATCAGGTTGGTCTGGTAGCCGTAGGGGCTCATAAAGCTGGCACTGGCACCAAAGGCGACGGCCATCACAAACGGCATGGGATTGACCCCCAGCCCAACGCCCAGGCTGTAGGCGATGGGGAAGACCAAGGCCGCAGCGGCATTGTTGGTGACCAGCTCGGTCAAGATGACGGTGAGGAAGAACACCAACGCCAGCAGAGCAAACAGGTGATCCTCCGACAGGGCACTGTCCAGTTGGGTTACCAAGGATTGCACCAGCCCGGTGTCAATCAGGGCGAAGGACATCATCAGTGCGGTGGAAACGATCAGCCAGATCTCCAGGGGGAATCGACGGCGGATGTCGTTGGCGCTCACGGTACCACTCAACACCTGCACCCCCAGCAGCACCGCCAGGGCCAGCAGCAGGTCTACGGCCCCCACGGCGGCGGCCACGATGGTGCAGACAAAGCCACCCACCGCCAGCCACTCTCGCCAGCCGTGCAAGCGGCTGTCGGGCTCAACGCCGCTGAGCTGGATGAAGTTTTTATCGAGGTTATGTCGGGTGGCGTAGTCCTGGCCCACGGCCAGTACCAGAAAGTCGCCTGCCCGAAGCTCCACATCTCCCAGCTTACCCGACACCCGCTCGCCGTGACGACGGATGGCCACCACGGCGGCATCAAACAGCGCCCGGAAGCCCGAATCCTTCAGGGTTTTGCCCTCCAGCACACTGCCGGGGCGGATCACCACCTCGGACAGGTTGGTGCTGAGCAGGCCATTGGCATCGGCGAACATGGAGAGGCCATGGAACTGGTTGAGTTGCATCACCTTGCTGACATCGCCACTGAACACCAGCCGATCACCGGGCTGGATCTGCTCGGTCGGCAGCACCGGGCTGATCAACCGCCCTGCCCTCACGACTTCAACGAGGAACAAAGACTCGAGGTGACGTAACCCCGCTTCCTCGATGGTGCGCCCAATTAACTTGGAGTCGGCATCGACCTTCACATCCACAAAATAGTCGTGGTAATCGTCACCGGCGATCTTGGTGTCGGGCAACCAGCGACTGAGGATAAACAGCAAGCTACCGCAAGCCAGTACCAAGGCGATGCCGATCAGGGTGAAGTCGAAGAAACGCAGCCCATGGCCGGCGGTATCCCGCAACAGGCTGTCCACCACCAGGTTGGTGGAGGTTCCCACCAGGGTCAGTGTGCCCCCCAGGATCGCCGCATAGGACAGCGGCAGCAGCAGCCGGCCAGCCGGATGGTAAGGATTGTTGCGCACCGGGTTGAGCATGGTCGCCACCACTGCAGTGTTATTCAGCAGCGCCGATGACAGCGAGATGGAACCAAACAGGCGAAACCAGGTGGCGTTGTAGCCAGGACGGATCACCCGGGTGGCAATCACCCGCAGCAGCCGGGTTTTTTCCAGGGCGATGGAGCAGAGCATCAGCAACACCAAGGTGATAAGCCCTGGGTTAGCGACACTGGCGAGCATTTGGGTTTGATTTACTTGGCCGCTTAAAAGCAAAAAAATCAGCACTACCCCGAACACACGCCCGGGAGAGGACTGATATTTTAACAGCGCGGCAATGGTGGCGACAAAAGTCGCCACCACCAACCAGGACGAGAACGTCATCTTACTTGAGGAACTCTCTCAGATCCTTGGCATCCCAATGCGGGAAGTGTTTACGGATCAGAGCATTCAGCTCCAGTTCGAACTCGCTGATCTGCAGGTTGCTGACCTTCTCACCGGACTGGCCCTTGGCCACAATCATGCCGGCGCCAACGGTGTTGTTGGTCAGCCGATCGACGATGATGAAGGAGCCGGTACCACGGGCCTTGTCGTAAGCGTCAAAGGCAACAGCCTGGCTCAGCTGCACCTGGCAACGGGCAATCTCGTTGAGATTCAGGCGAACGGCGTCCTGCTGCTCCAGGGTGTTGACGTCGATGCGGTAATCGATGTTGCTGACAGAGCCAGCAGTCTGGCGGGTCGCCAGCTTGAAGTCGTACTGCTTGTTCGCCACCATCGGCTCTTCCGCCATCCACACGATGGTGGCCTCGACGGCATCGCTGACCTCAGTCTTATTATTGCTGTGCACCAGCACATCACCGCGACTGATGTCGATCTCGTCCTCCAGGGTCAGGGTGATGGCCATCGGCGCGTACGCCTCCTCCAGCTCACCTTCGAAGGTCACGATCTCCTTCACCTTGGAGCTCTTGCCGGAAGGCAGCACGGTGATCTCATCGCCCTTGCGAACCACGCCGCTGGTGATGGTGCCGCAGAAGCCACGGAAATCCAGGTTCGGGCGGTTGACGTACTGAACCGGCATGCGGAAGTCGTCAAAGTTCTGGGTCTTGGCCAGTTCAGCAGACTCCAGCATCTCCATCAGGGTATCACCGTGGTACCAGGGAGAGCGCTGGCTGCGATCCACCACGTTGTCGCCTTTCAAAGCGGAGATCGGCACGAACTGGATGGAGTCGATGTTCAGCTTTTCGGAGAAGGCCAGGTACTCGGCTTTGATGTCGTTGTAGACTTGCTCGTCGAAGTCGACCAGGTCCATCTTGTTGATGGCCACGACCACCTGCTTGATGCCCAGCAGGGAGACGATGAAGCTATGGCGACGGGTCTGCACCTGCACACCGTGACGGGCGTCGATCATCACGATGGCCAGATCGCAGTTGGACGCGCCGGTGGCCATGTTGCGGGTGTACTGCTCGTGTCCCGGGGTGTCCGCGATGATGAACTTACGCTTCTCGGTGGAGAAGTAGCGGTAGGCCACGTCGATGGTGATGCCCTGCTCACGCTCGGATTGCAGGCCATCCACCAGCAGCGCCAGATCAAACTCTTCGTCGGTGGTGTTGAACTTCTTGGAGTCGTTCTTGATGGCGGCCAGTTGATCCTCAAAGATCATCTTGGAATCGTGCAGCAGGCGCCCGATCAGGGTGCTCTTGCCGTCATCCACACTGCCGCAGGTCAAAAAGCGCAGCAGTTGTTTGTTTTCATGCTGTTGCAGGTATTGCTCGATATCAGATGCAATCAGCTCAGAGCTGTGGCTCATGGTCTTTCCCCTTTGGGGCCCCGGACTCAAACCGGAGCCAGTAAATCTGTCAGAGTGTCAGCGAAACCTTGGAAGATGGCTTAGAAGTAGCCTTCCATCTTCTTCTTCTCCATGGAGCCGGCGGAGTCATGGTCAATGACTCGGCCCTGACGCTCGGAGGTCTTGGTCAGCAGCATCTCCTGGATGATCTCAGGCAAGGTCTGGGCGTTGGACTCCACCGCACCGGTCAGCGGGTAGCAGCCCAGGGTACGGAAGCGCACCATCTTGTTCTCCGGCTGCTCGCCCTCTTCCAGCGGCATTCGATCGTCATCCACCATGATCAGGGTGCCGTCACGCTCAACCACCGGGCGCTCTTTGGCGAAGTACAGCTCCGGGATCTCGATGTTCTCTAGGTAGATGTACTGCCAGATATCCAGCTCGGTCCAGTTGGACAGCGGGAAGACGCGAATGCTCTCGCCCTTGTCGACCTTGCTGTTGTAGACGTTCCACAGCTCCGGGCGCTGGTTCTTCGGATCCCAGCGATGGTTCTTATCGCGGAAGGAGTAGACACGCTCCTTGGCGCGGGACTTCTCTTCGTCACGACGGGCGCCACCAAAGGCGGCGTCAAAGCCGTACTTGTCCAGCGCCTGCTTGAGGCCCTGGGTCTTCATGATGTCGGTGTGCTTGGCGCTGCCGTGGGTGAACGGACCCACCCCCATCGCCATCCCTTCCGGGTTCTTGTGGACCAGCAAATCGAAGCCGTACTTTTCCGCCATGTGGTCGCGGAAACGGATCATCTCCTGGAACTTCCAGTCGGTGTCCACGTGCATCAGGGGGAAGGGGATCTTGCCGGGTGCAAAGGCCTTGCGGGCCAGGTGCAGCAGCACAGAGGAGTCCTTACCCACGGAGTACAGCATCACCGGGTTGTCGAACTCGGCGGCCACTTCCCGCATGATATGAATGCTTTCGGCTTCCAACGCTTTCAAATGCGTCAAGTTATAACTGGTCATCACACTTCTCTTTGAGTTGGGTTCCGTCTTAACGGTGTCTCGGGCAAGCCATTGGCAACGGCGGGGATGCTACCCTTTCGCACCACCCGCAATCAAGATCTTGCCCGTCATAAGATATAAATGTTGGCTCGGTGCGCTCACATTGCCAGCTTACTGTGACGATGCTGGCTGTGGCTCCGAAACGCCATCGTTCCAGTTGGGGTTGCCAAGGACGATGGCCGCCGCCGACCGCGGCTACTTGGTGCACACCTCTTCAATCTTGTTGAGGTAGTGTTCCGCCACACGCAGGTGGCAAAAGTCTCGAGCTGCCTTTTCACGGGCCTTGCGGCCCATCTCCAGGCGCTGCTCATGACCGATGTCGATCATGGTGATCATCGCACTGGCCAGATCCGACACATCCTTGGGGTGCACCAGCAGGCCGGTTTCGCCGTCCTCGACGGTATCCCGGCAGCCCGCGTTGTCGGTGGTAATGATGGGCTTGGCCATGGCCGCGGCTTCGATCAGGCACTGGGGCACTCCTTCCCGGTAGAAGGAAGGCAGGACTACGCAGTCATAGTCCTTCACCACGGAGAACACGTCATCGGTGCGCCCCAGGTAGTTTACTGCGCCTTCGTCGTGCCAGACTTGCAGCTGTTCAGGGCTGATCGCCTGGGGGTTACCCTCATCGGTGAAACCCAGCAGGGAGAACTCGAGCTTGGGGGTCTCGATGCCGGCCCGAGCCTTGAAGTCATAGTGCGCCCGCACCTTCTCCGCGGCTTTGACGAACTCGGCAATCCCCTTGCTGTAGATCATGCGTGACACCACGATAAAGCGCACCACCCCATCGTCCGGCGCCGCATGGGGGCGGAAGTGACCCAACCGGATCCCGATGCCATTGGTTCGGGAGGTCTTGCTCTCCTTGACCAGGCCATGCTTGAGGTAGGTATCGAGGTCGTGGCCGTTCTGAAACACGGTGTGCTGTGCCCGCGGCTGGGTGAGCTTCAGCATGCTTTTGCCCACCAGAGACTTGAGTCCAGAGTCCAGGAACACCTGACCCAGGCCCGCGACGCTGTTCACCACAGGAATGCCCAATGCCCGGGCCGCCATGGTGGAATAGATGTTGACCTTCACGGTGAAGTTCAACACGCAGTCCGGCTTGTGCTCTTTGAACACCCGATAAAAGGTGCTTAAGGTGCCGAACTCCTTGATCAGGTTCATCCCGGTTCGATCCATCTGTACCGGCACGAACCCACAGCCATACTCAACGAGCTTACTGGAGGTGTCGTCTTCCGGGGCAACAACGGTCACGCTGTTGCCGTCCCGCATGAACTCCGTGATGGAGGCGAGAAAGAAGTTGTGGACGAACCAGGATGTGTTGGAAACGATAACAATGCGACGCAAATCAAATCTCTTTCAATGCTTTTAGATACCAGCCAAGCGACCGGCTCTTCAGCGCCAGATACAGCCAATTGATGGTCTTATAGGGGTAAGCGGCTAAGCGAACCTTCAAAGGCAATCGGGCAATGGTTCGGTAGCCATTGCGCACCATGAAATACAGTCGCTGCCCGGCCAACTGGGCCGAGGAGCGGGGGCAATCATGAACGAAGTCCAGTCCAGGGTCAAAAACGATACCCTGGCCCGCCTTGCCCATATCAAGACAAAAAGCGATGTCATCCCAGTAGAGGAAGAAGTCACTTTGTGGCAGGACGCCGGTCTGTTCCAGCACTTTGCGCTGGACAAACATACCGACAAAGGAGGCCGCCAGGATCGGCTCAATCCCGTTAGCGGAGAGCGAATCACCTTGAATCTGGGACGGACGTCCGCCACTCAGCCAGTTGCTCAACGCCTTGCGAACACTGGGCTGCGCCATCGGCCGGTTCATCGGGCAGAGATCGCCATTGGGGAAGCTCACCTTGGCGCTGACCATCCCCCCGGGATAGACGCCCGCTTCGACGCGCTGCTTGAACAGGGTCAGTGACTCCGGCTTGGGATAGCTGTCATCATCTGAGATGACTAACCAATCTCCGAGCTGATGATCGCGAGCGTACTGGATGCCCAGGTGAAAACCACCGGCACCACCGAGGTTTTCCTCAGTTCGGATCACATGAAGCATACCGCCCAGGGCTTTCTTGGCTGCTTGGAGGTACTCCTCGGTGCCATCGGTTGAAGCGTTATCAACCACGACCAGGCTATCCACCCCTGCCCGGTTGTAGGCTTGGATCGTTTCCTTCAGGGCATCCCTGCGATTGTATGTCACGACCACGGCCGCTAAGGATGTCTTGAAGTTGCTTGGCGTCATTTCAATGGTTCAACAAAAAAAGCTGGAATCGGTGTGCCCTCGGCGAGATGGTGGGCCGCTTGCCGAGCGGCATCGAGCGCCTCCCGTATGGTCACATCCATATCGAGGTAGCGGTATGTCCCCAGGCGTCCGACAAAGCTCACCCCCCGCGAGCCGCGCGCAAGCTTAACATACTCCGCCAGGGCATTCTGCTCTTTGAGCAGGCGCACCGGGTAATACGGCACGTCACCGGGCTGGTGTTCGCGGCTGACCTCCCGGTAGACCGTGGTTTTCTCGTGACTCTCCCAGGGCGCAAAATGCTTGTGCTCGGTAATCCGGGTATAGTCGACGGCTTCGTCGCCGTAATTCATCACTGCACACCCCTGGTAGTCTCCGTCGTGGGTCTCACGATGAAAATCCAGGGTGCGATAGCCTAAGCGACCAAAGCGGTTCTCAAAGAAGCTATCGATGGGGCCAGAATAGAAGATATGGTCGAAGGTGGACGCCATCCCAGGGTCAAATCGACTCTCCAGTCTTACCTCAATATTGGGGTGGGTCAGGATCCGCTCAACCAGAATGGTATAGCCCTCTTCCGGTATCCCCTGGAAGCGGTGGCTGAAGTAGTTATCGTCGTAGTTAAACCGAACCGGCAACCGCTTCAAGATGCTGGCGGGCAGCTCAGTGGGCGATCGCCCCCACTGCTTGAGGGTGTAACCCTTAAAGAAGGCCTCGTACAGCTCTCGACCGACAAACCTCAGCGCCTGCTCTTCGAAGGATTGAGGTTCCCCGATGCTGTCATCGGCTTTCGCGGCCAAAAAACGGCGGGCCTCTGCGGGGCTCAGTGTAGTGCCGAAGAACTGGTTAATGGTATGGAGATTGATAGGGAGCGAGTACACCGCACCTTGTGTCGTGGCCTTGACCCGATTGACGTAAGGCTTAAAGGTGCCCCAGCGTTGCACGTAATCCCACACCTCCTCATCATCGGTATGAAAGATATGGGGGCCATAGCTATGAACCATCACACCGGTTTCACTGTCGCGTTCGGTATGGCAGTTGCCCGCAACATGGCTGCGCTCTTCAAACACCACAACCTCGTGGCCCAGCTCGGCGAGATGGCGGGCAATCACCGCATTGGAAAAGCCAGCCCCAACACATGCCAGTTTACAATTAGGCACCGGAGGCCCTCCCTTGATTTAGCCGGAAACAGAAGCGCAGCAAAAGGTTTTTTGCACGATACCAAAGCCTGACGCGCCACCAGCTGCACATCCGCTGAAGCAGGGTTCGCTGATCATGCGCTTCGATAACTTGTTGAGCAAAATGCAGGTGTTTCGCCTTATCGGACACCGAGTTACTCAAGGTCGGCACCGGTGTGGCGACCCGGATGTGGTAATTGGCCAAAAATCCCGGCAGCTTGCCTATGCTATGGCGCTGCAACAGCCGAATATGAAAATCCAGGTCGCCGCAGACCCGCAAGCGTTCGTCATAGAGGCCGATCTCATCGTGAACGGCATAGCGGTAAAGAAAGGCGATCGGCACAAACTGATTGGCGACGAAGAAATCGTCTCGAAGAAAATGGGCAACCGCAGGATTAAAGGGCCGACTAGAGAGGGTAGTTACCCTGCCCTCCTCCACTTTTTCAAACACCTGCTGGATGTTGCACACCACCCCCGTCTCTTTCTCGTGGCCATCGAGGTAGCCAACGGCCTCAGAGAGGAACTCAGGTTGCCAGCTGTCATCATCATCGTGCACGACCACATATCGGGCTTGATGGGCGCGCAGTGCAGAGTTGGTGGCCGCTTCCATGCCCAGGCTGTGTGGATGGTGAATCACCTTACGTCGGTCATTGGGTGAGGCGGCAAGAATGGCGTCGAGCACATCTGGGTTACCGCCGTCATTGACGACCAGGTGCAGATAATCGGAGAAGCTTTGCTGGTCAACACTGTCCAGGGCTCGCACGAGCAATTCCGGACGGTCCTTCGTCCGGGTAATGATCAATACTGAAGTCACTCGGTTCAAGCCTTACCTTGCGCCGCCGCTGCCTTCAGATAGAGATTTTCCTTGAGGCTTTCCTCCACCGACTCAATGAACTGGTCGACGTCTTCCACCGACAGGCGCTTATATTGGCAGGCGTGTTTGCTCAGGTAGCGCTCCAGCTTCTTGGACTCCCGGATGTCCTCGAGGGTCATGGTGCTATGGTCTACCAGTTCGATAAACGCAACGCTGTCCACGTCCTTGAGTGAGTCAATGTACCCTTCCAGCTTTCGGAAGCCATACTTGAAGGCAAAGCCTTTGGGCGATACCAGTGCAATCTGGGCCAGAAACTCCTGCCAGTCGTAATCACGCAGTGCAACGTCATCCACGCCGTAGTTGCTCAGTGGTGCTTCGTCGTTGTAATCGATTAACTCATCGGCCAGCAGTTCACCGTAAACACGAAACTCCGGGAAGTCCGCCTTCACCTGCTGCTTAAAAGCCGATAACGTCTTGGAGCAGTTCTTGGACTCAATGAAAACGACTACCGGCAGCGGGTAATCGCCCATCCAGTGCTTGAAGGTATCGCACTTGAACCAGTTGCCCTCTTCAGAAAAATCAGATCTTTCTTCGGTATCCACCACGTTAGAGTCACTCTGATAGATCCCCTTTAGACGCTTAAGGAGAGCGCTATCTGTATGCTTGACTTTTCGAGTGAAAAATTTACCGCTTCGTGAACTATCGGCAAGTTCCTTGAAATCGTAACGCGTGTAAACCTTCGGTATACCTGTCCAATTAAACCGATAGTTCATTAGCGGAGCTCTAATATCTCTGCGACTATCAACTAAGTTACCAACCAGTGTTTGGAAAAAAAACTCGTCGGGGATCCAGGTCGTCTTGGCGAAATCAAACAGGTTATGCTCTTCAACCACATTCAGGATCTGGCAAATCATAGGCATGGAGAGCGTCCACCACTGTGACCCCATGTACATGGTATTACCAAAAGGAAACTGGCGGGAGACTCCGAAAAGTCGCTGAATTTTTACAGAAAGGCTAAAGAGTCTTGGCGTTTTCCGCCAATTGAGATAGTGGTAAAAGCTCCAACGCCCGCTCTCCAATCCAGCTTTAACCCACTGGCGCTTTCTAATATCCACGCATTCAACAAACTGGCTACCATTGTTGGCTTCCAAGTACTTTATTAGATTGCCGCGCTCGCTGATCGGGAAGCAGCTGCCGCTCAACAGCGTGACATAGTCAGGCTGACTTTCACATCGACGAAGCGCCTCCATGCCATTCAATGTCGCCTTTACGATGGAAGCTTCCCCCCACTCCACTTCAACTTGCTCTGCAAAGATTACCGACGGGTAATGTTGACGGATCAGCTTGATATCTTCGTGGTGTGGGGTCTTAAGATCGTAATGCAGGGCCACGACGTCATCGTGGTGAGTCAGTGTGTCCAGCAGTGGCCGGAGCTTTTCAAATGGCTCATGAGCGAGCACGATAAAACCGAGTTTCATACTATCGCCACTCGTTTGCTTTAATTAAACCTAATTGGTCGAGTTGTTGCCAACCCTTGTACTCGATACTCATGTCATCGCAGTAGTTCTGAGAATCTTTCAGGAACTGGAGGTAACGCTTGTACTCAGCCGAATCACCATAGTGCTGTCCTCGCTCCATCTCCTCAACCATCTTCTCTTGAAATGCCGCGATGAACTTGAAGTGCAACACCGCACCGGTAAGCCCGTGCTTGAACCCCCCGTTTAATCGACGCGGAATAGCCATGTGCATGGACGACAAATAGGAGTAGTACCATTTCCACTTAACCAGCGGGGTCTTGTTGATAGCAGGTGCTGCAATTGGGTTGTCCTTGAACATTGTACGTAGGCGGACACCACCTTGGCACCAAAGGGAGTTGTAACGATGATTCTCGGTAAAGAAGTAACCGTACTTGTCAAAGTAGGGGTTTACCTCCAAGGGGTTTGTTCCTGGGAGGTAATTGGAATCAGACAGGCTACCTTTACCGTACATGTCGACCATCAAGGTAAAAAAGGATGGGCGATGGTTAGAGTCTAGGTACGTAGTCAAGTCATAGAGGTCCAGCACATCTGACTTGGGGTACACTAGGAATTCGTCGGGATCACAGGTAACGCACCAGTGGCCAGTTCCATGTTTTCTAAGCAGATGGTTAAGCCAATGCATACCAAAGTTGGAGGCCTTGTAGCTAGCCTCCGTATAATACACGGTAACATCATCATGACTTGACACTAACTCCTGGAAACTGTCGTCAGACCCATTATCAACGAAAAAGAAGTGCTTAACCCCTAAGTTCCGGTAATAATCTAGGAAAAATTCAATACGATGAGCCTCATTCCGTAGGGTGCAGAATAAAAGGATGTCTTTTGCACCAACACTCTTAGACTTATCACTGATCAATCTCAGACTACGTCCATGCCAGAGTGAATAACCAAAAAACCTAAGCAACTCAATTATGTTGCTCAGTAAAGCTGTGATTCTTTTTATTAACCTTAACATTCGAAGACCATATCTACTTTTTTGCCTTGAACTCTTTTAACTTCTTATCAATGAATGGACCTTTGGGGCGAAGCCTCTTCGCCTGTTCCATCAACTTAATGGCAAAGTCCAGGTCCTCTGACTCCAACTTAAGCGCAGCGTCTCTGAGCAAATCCGCGCTGTCATTTTTCTCATCATCTATATGATTGAACTGCTGGTTGAGATAGTGAGAGAACGAAGAGAGATCACTGTTGCCTAAGGTAACAGCATCAAGATGCTCCGAGGTATACTTATAATGAGGGTAGCTCACTCCAAAATCACGTTCTAGCTTGCTAAGTTCACGATTTATTTTGTCACTGAAGGTTTTGTCGAAAGGTACTTCCAATGACAATTTACTTCCCTTAGCTTCCTTAAGGAACCTAACATAATTTATATTCCTTTCTGGATTTCTCACACCGTTTTTGACGGAAGGACAAACAGCGTTAAGCCTCTCAAGAAGGTTGAAGCCAACATTACTAATCGATGAATTTGCCTTCAACTCTTCGTCAAGTTCTATCGGCGTAGAAAAGATGGAATTTATGAAGTATTGAACAAAACCTGTTTCGCTGCGAACTGCATCCTCAAATCTTAGCAACGTCACATTGTCACTACCAAATACACGGCAAAGCTCCTTTATCTTTGCATGGTACCTAGGCAATATATAATCAAACTTCCATTCACCAATCACAGCCCTTCCCGTTTTTACTGCTTCTTGAAGGTCAGACAGGATTAAAGATTTTGGATCACGGAGATAGTAGACAATCAGGAACTCAGAAAACTTTCGAGAGAAGTGTTCCTTTAATCTTTCAAGCGACTTTTCACTGAGATCAGAAATGTGTTCTCCTGAAAGGAGGAATGTATCACATTTACTATTCTCTATTTCTTCCTCAATGGCTTTAAGGACCTGCCGAGATTCGAGTTCTATTTTTTCAAGTGTCTTACCTTCGACGATGTTGTTATGTAGCGTTTCGGGCTTTTCATGGAAAGCGTTCCTGATGCTGGGGCCATGATCGAAATTATATTCAAAGTAATGAACATTGCATTCATTTTTTATAATGTTGCGATTTTTAAAAATGTTTCTCTGAATTGAAGTGCTGCCTGTTTTGTATGGGCCCACATGCAGTATCAATTTTTTAGCTGTAGTATTACTCATTTATCAACCCAATGCTAAATACTAGATTCAGTTGTTTGATTTTAATTTTGACAACTTTTGCAGAATAAAAGGACCGTTTGGCCTGATGAGCTTAGCTAACTCTAAAATTTCAATGGCCTTACTAATCTCTCCTTTGCTTTCGGCCTGCTTGGCTAGTTCACGAATCAATGGAATTTTCTCATCAAGCTCTAATAGTTTTTCGTTTGTATGGCTTAATAGAGAAAGCACATCTTGCTGCTCTAATGAAATAAGTGACTTCCCATCAACAGATACAGGTGTGATTCGTTTATACGTAAACCGTCCAATTCTAGACTCAATATACTCTAGCCCTTTATTAACATCATCACATTCTGATTGAGTCACACCAAATAAGATCTTTGTGGTATCCCCTGGTATGGAATTAATGATTTCAGAAAAAAGCATCGAGCGGTTGCTCCCCTTTTTACTAACCTCATTGTTCCAATTGGCAAACTTTAGTGCAGTGTCTGACAGAGACTCATTTTGTCTCAATTCGCGAATCGATACCGAGCTATTCAGCATGCAATTATTGACAAAATAGCTCATCAAACCATTTTTAATGGCTTCCTCAAAAATATGAAACCTTACATTTTCTAAGCCGAAAACAGAATCCAGTTTTTTGGGTATGTCTAAATATCGCTGCTTGAGAGATTTATTATATGACTGGTCAAGAAAGCCCGTACCGGAACGAACAATCTGCTTACAGTCAGACTGTTTCCAACTGATAGGCTCTCTAATAAAGTAATGAGTTTCAATATTATAGCCTAATGCCGTAAAGTACTTCTGCACTTTGATTAGCTCAGACTTTGAATACAAACTAATTTCTTCTGCAGAAATTACAGTTACTGGGTTCTTAATATTTGTGAATCGGCGTTCCCACTCCTTTGAACCGGAACATCCACTTTTGAAGAAATCTCTTAGCGAATACTTTCCGTGATATTCGTAAAAAGGTATAAATGCGACGCCTTTTTTCTTCAGACTGCCAGCTTCAGCCTCAAGAGAACGTTGAATTGTAGTCGTCCCAGTTTTGTGAGCACCTACGTGAAGTATCAGAGTTCTCTCTTGCTTGTCTGAACTTTGATTCACCTTCATACTCCTATTATCCAACCTGATTAGTGGTCTATTAAGGTTTCTTGTGTTTTTTACCACCTCGGTTCGTCGCTGACTTAGATGGCGATTCTGACCAGATAGCATAGTATTATAGTACTTAGCTATTCTCCGACGGACTTTAATCGTAGCTGCAAAGCTTTGTTCACTCAGAGACTGATCATAGAACTGTTGAAATGTATTCTTTACTGAACCATCCTTGTTCATAAGATCCGCAAATCCATGCCCAAGAAAGTTTGCCCTCAGTCTTGTCAGTCCTTTATATCTCTTAGCATGACAAGCATCCATGTAATGAAACGGATCATAGATAATGTAACCATTTAACTCAGACGCTGCACCATCACTGCAGGGGCCTTTCCAATCCAATGATCGCGCAAATTGATATCTTGTTTCAAAAGGTGCGAGATCTGAATTAAGGGTACTAATAGGGTAGTATAGTAGTACTCTTGAGTATTCTATTATATTGGCAAAACTGGATACGCCAAATGCCCCCATGGACATCCCATAGCCCAATATCTCTCCATATGAATTTATAACTGGCGCGGCACCTTTTATAAAATCAAGATACTTAGGGCTTCTGTACCAATTAGCTCTTCCAATGGATGCAAAACTGAGTACATTATCACCATACTTTCGAACGAACTTGTAGCCCCAGGGATCTAGGTCTGGATCAGCCTTGGTATCTCTAGAAATAATTGCATCTTTATCAGCAGTACCAAAGGTTACAATCAATCTATCAGATGCACTAGTAAAGTCCCACTTTACTAATACGTCGTCAACTACCAGAGTTCCCTTGGTATTCCTACCGATAGACTGGAATGGTTCCTTTCGACTAGAACACTCAGTAGAAGATAGTATCTTTGCTTTTCCCTGGCGTTCACTGAAGCGTTTTTTGGCGGAGCTAATGTACTGCGAGAACTCGGCCATGCTTTCATCTGAAAAGAAAGATTCAACAAGCTCTTTTTGGAGCTTATTGAGCTTGGTTCTCTCTTCGTCATTGACAATAAGTTTTTTTATACGCTCAAATAGATCCGCCACATTGACTGGAGAGAAGTTTCCTGCTAACCATCTAGATGCATCAGTTGAATCCTGTAAACCTACAACTGGAAGTCCATTTTCGATTGCCCAACGACTTCCTATACCGCCACCTGGTGCATATGGAACGTTCAAGAATATATCGCATGCTGACAAGTATTCCTGAAAATCATCGACATACTCCATGCATACGATTTTTCTTGCTGATATTAGATGATCCAATCTTTCATCAATCGAATAACATTCATACAGTGAAGACTGTCCAAGTATGTGCCATACAACGTTATTCTCACTAATGAAAGAGACAATTTCTCTTAAGATTTCTGGTTTTTTCTTGAGCTGTAAACCAATTCTATCCCTACTTAGCGCACTAACGATTACCGTGCTCTCTGCACCGATATCAGACTTACTCATATTGAATTTTTTGTCTGGCGTAGCTCCTTTGAATGGCATGTAGACTGCACTGTCAAGGAACGGAAGCTTTTTTAGATTATCGGCATGATTCAGAAAAACGAGATCGAACTTGGACTTGAATGGAATAAAGCGACTATTTGTTTGACAGAGAACAATAGGATAACTTTCAAATAGGACATTTGAAAGTGGCTCACACCCAATAGGCCCCGTAAATGTGACAACAAGGTTTGTATTTGATTTCTTCAGTAGCTCAATACACTTAGAGACATCTTTACTTCCAACAAAAACATCTTCATTTAGTACTGTAATTTTTTCCTCGTCACCTTTGGTGAGATGCTTATAGAGTTTGTTGACGCATTTACTTAATGATGTTTCATGTTTTCCATTGCGGTTGTCTAACGAAAATAGAATATTTACCTTTCTATGACCGCTTTCAATAAAACGCCTAACGGTACCTGCAACATAAGATGGAAAAGGATCCCTGTCACTACTAACAAACGAATTTAAAACAAGAGTTACTAGACCATCTTCTTTGTCTATTCTGACCAAAGAGCTAGTACTATTTTCTCTACAACGAATCCTCTCAGAAAGATTTTCTAAGAAATGTAAATTGGGATTTATCGAAGATGCGAGATTTACAAAATGCAAAGCCAAATCTGGATTTACATACTCATATTTTAGAGCCAGAGAGCGACAAAGCAAAGGAAGTGGAGTTCCTGCCGTTACCTTTGCCCTATCTTTTCCGGGATATCGCCGTCTTGAGAATAAACTATTATGTCCAACTTCAAATATATATCTTTGACAGGCTTCCGCTGCCACACTATCAGTGTCGACAAGGTTTTCTGCAAAATTTTTGCAGTGAGTTGCTAGTGATTTTCTATCTATAACTGTGACCATGTAAACGACTACATTATGTTTGAAGTTAACTAAACACTAAATAATACTAGAGCTATATAACTAGAGAAGCGGTCCATCAAGAAAGAGTATCAATTAACTTCAAGGGTTAACTTTAGGTAGGGGGAGATTGTCTTAGACGCTTAGCAACTCTACTCAATCTAGACTATGCTTGTTAATTTAATAACAAATTAGCAATGATCAATAGTCAACGGATAGACATATAGGGGAATTAACAAAATGCGAAAATAAAAATTTAGTGTCTATCGCAGTCATTCACTCGTTAGAGCCAATATGCCTTTAGAGTTTCAACTACCTTCTGCTTTTCATTATCCGTCATACCAAACCAAAGAGGTAGCCTAACAATTTTTGAACTTTCCAGTGTGGTAAATCTATCCTCACCGAAAAATGATGCGTACTTCAGTCCTGCAGGAGAGGAATGAAGCGGAACATAATGGAAAGGTGTTTCCACGCCATTTTCCTTCATGTACTTAATTAGCAGCTGTCTCTCTTGAGGCTGTTCAAGTTTAATGAAGAACATATGACCATTGTGCTCAATCTCTGGAGTATAAGACGGAAGAGAGAACGGTAAATTTTCTTTTGATAGGTTGTCGAAGTAGAAATTCCAAGTAGACTTTCTATCGATATTAATCTTGTCGGCCGACTCTAACTGTCCAAGTAGAAACGCTGCTTGGATTTCGGACATCAAGAAGCTACTGCCTTTGTCGACCCAGGTATACTTGTCTACCGTTCCCTCAATGAAATTGCGTCTATTGGTCCCTTTCTCTCTAAGGACGTGAGCTCTATCTCTGAAAGTAGCGTCATTAATAACTAGGCAACCGCCCTCTCCGCCAGAGGTATAGTTCTTGGTTGAGTGAAAGCTAAACGCAGAAAGGTGGCCTTTCGTGCCAACTGGCTCACCTTTGTATCTTGCCATCAGCGCTTGAGCAGCATCCTCAACGACATAAATGTTATGCCGCTCTGCAATGTCCATTAATCTACCCATGTCGCAAGAAACGCCTGCATAGTGAACGGGAACAATGGCTCGTGTTCGGTTAGTAATAGCCTGTTCAACCAACTCCACATCGATATTCATAGTGTTGGGATCAACATCGACAAATACGACTTTCGCACCGTGCATCAAAAAGGCATTTGCCGTGCTCACAAAAGTGTAGCTAGGTATAATTACCTCGTCGCCCTCTTTTATTCCAATCAACAGCGCTGACATTTCCAATGCTGCAGTGCATGAAGGCGTTAATAAGACTTCCGAATCAGACTCTAGTAATTCTGATATCAACAACTCACATCGCTTTGTATATTGCCCATCTCCGGCAAGATTTCTTTTGGAAATGGCGTCATTTATGTACTCTAACTCGTTTCCTGCAACTGATGCTTGTGTAAATTTGATCATTTTTAACCTACGAAATCTGTCCAATGCTGTATGTCTGCATATTTACTTACCCTTTCTACTTCGGGTCGATAAAGTTCTACAAGCCTGGTTCTCACGTTTTCTGTAGAGTATGCTTCTTTTTTGGATTCATTCAATTGGCGATTAGGAACTGAAATCAAATCCATATTGGAAGAAACACCAATGAACTCAAGGAGACCTACAAACTTCTCATGGTTTGAGACCAAGTCTTCAAGAATGGTCACGTATACGTTTTCCTTCCCGAAAACGGATACATAATACTCGATGTATTTTGAGTAGAATCCCCTTGACAGATAATCAAATGGGGATACTGAAGTGCTGAAGCTCTGCTTCACTTCTACGTCAGTGAAAAGTGCAGACTCAATATCTCTGCTCTCAAGCCCATTTTGCTTTGAGAAGAAATAATTGGAAATAGCTCTATCAACTGGGTTTCTCAAGCAAAAAACAATCTTTGCATCTGGGAAAGTATCCTTGATGTTTAGAGCCGCAGCCTCGGTTTCATAGTAACTGGTGCTTTTTTCACCTAGGCAACCATAAGTCAAGTCAAAGTACTTCGTTAAGTATTCTTGCTTATCGATTTCTTCTTTATCTTTTAAAAAGTACTTTGGCTCTGGCCTTACTGGCTTAGCCATACAAATTTCGTTATGGGAATCTAGTGCATCGTATAGCCAAGTAGTACCACACCTCTGCCCACCAACAATGAAGAAATTCATAACTTCAATTCCTACTTAGACCAAAGTTGATAGCGTTAATCAATCCGTTCCAGTAAAGCTTGGAAACCTTAAGGCTTTTAATTATATGATGATCAAAACCAATTGGAATATAATCATCATCAATTAGACCAGTGGAAACATTAATCGTTTCCTGGCTGATGTCATAATATTTGACGTCAACTTTTTCCAATCGTTTTCTTAGATTATCGTTAAACAATAGAGCCTGTTTAGTTCTTTCATGGTCACTAAACATTTCGGAATACATCTTCGTCTCTACTATCCCGACATCATCTATAAGTGACTTATTTTCAGATATGATTCGAGATGTGTACTTTGCCCATTTCTCATCATCGTAACAAAGAACAGGAAGATTAATTCCTTTTACCACAACCCTATTGTTCTCAATTGGTAGATGGTTGATGAATTCGATGTACGACGATATTAAATCTTCAAAGTACTGCTCGATGGTCAGTTTTTGCTTTTTTACGTACTTCCTGAAATAAAGACCAAGTTCAATGTCTACCTGACCAAATGCAAGAACTACAGTATCAGGCTTTGTTTCTTTTACTTTGTTGTATACTCTCGAGCGGATATTCAACGTCGACTTTTTACGACCAATACCTACTAGAGAAGAGCCATACGTAACGTTTATATCAAATCGAAACAAATTGATACCTGGAACAACAGTCTTGATCTGATCATTTAATGCAAAGTTCTCAGAGTGACTGTCTCCAAATATTATGACGTCTTGCTTACCGCTTCTTTCTTTGAACTTGTCTTTTGCAACATCAATTATCTTTTTAAGTTCGTCCGCTTTACCATTAATGACTTGTAACTGTTGGGACTTGTCATTAGATGCTACTGATGGAGGGTTGTACGCCAGTAAGCCCTTAGCTAGATCTTCACGAGAGCTAGAAATGTGAACGTCTCTATACACAGAATCCTCAACTTTTTGGCTAAAAGTAGCGCAAATTGTTGGGAACGCTTTATATATGTCTCTTGAAAAAATGTAAGAAGAAAACTCTGCACTAGCCCCGACGAACCTTAATACAACTCCTTCCAACTTTGATTCTAAATCTTTGACTTTATGGGCTCTGGCCACATTTATTTTGTCAAAAACATTACTGTCAATGCCGTCGGATTTCGCAAATAGTGCCTCAAGTTCATCCTTGATTTTCTTTATTGGAGTCACACCATTGTTTTTATAAAATGGTCTCCACTCATCCGTGACAATGATATTGACTTTTTTAATTTTCGGATTTATAACAGAACACAATGCATATGAGTACACAGTTTCTAGATGAACTGGAGTGTACTTCGCAAATATGATGGTTATTATATTGTCATTCAGGGTGTTACTATTTTTGAAGTTGGCATCAAGATTAGTATTGTTTTCAATTGTTATCTTCTTAGACGCAACGTTATTCCCTGCAATATTTACATTTTCTCTAGCTACCCTTTGGAGCCGATTAAAAGGGTTCCTCATTTTATGCTTCTTCCGTTATAGAAATAAGATACTTCCCGTATTCGTTTTTCATCATAGGTCTGGCTAACGCTTCTATCGACTCCTTAGATAACCATCCTTGATTGAACGCAATTTCTTCCAAACAGGCTATTTTGTAACCTTGACGCTTTTCAATAGTTTCTACGAAATGCGCTGCTTCCAACAAGCTTTCGTGTGTGCCAGTATCAAGCCACGCAAAACCACGCCCTAAGAGTCCAACGTTTAATTGGCCTCGCTCTAGGTATGCCTGATTTATACTGGTTATTTCCAGTTCGCCACGCTCTGATGGAGTAATGCCTTTGGCAATTTCTACGACATCGTTGTCATAGAAATACAGACCCGTTACTGCGAATTTAGATTTGGGATTAGCCGGTTTTTCTTCAATACTGATTGCACGTTTGTTTTCATCAAATTCAACAACACCAAATCGCTCGGGGTCCTTTACTTGGTAGCCAAAGACCGTCGCTCCCTCGGTTAGGTTTGCTGCAGACTTGAGCTTGGGTGAGAATCCTTGGCCATAAAAGATGTTATCGCCAAGTACCAGACATACAGGGTCCTTACCAATAAACTCTTCACCAATGATAAAAGCTTGAGCCAGCCCATCCGGGCTGGGCTGAACTGCGTACTCCAACGAGATGCCAAACTGTGAGCCGTCACCCAGCAACCGCACAAAACCGGCTTGATCTTCCGGAGTGGTAATGATTAAGACCTCCCGAATCCCGGCCAGCATCAAGACTGACAGAGGATAATAGATCATGGGCTTGTCATAGACCGGAAGTAGCTGCTTCGAAATCCCTTTGGTAATAGGGTAGAGGCGAGTTCCAGAACCGCCCGCAAGAATAATGCCTTTCACTGTTAGTGCCTCTTTACAACGTGCCCAAGCGTTCTCTGGTGTATGAACCATCCAGAACGCGACGCCACCAGGTTTCATTACTCAGGTACCATTCAACCGTTTTCCGAATACCGGACTCAAAGGTCTCTTCCGGTTTCCAGCCCAACTCTTGGGCGATCTTAGATGCATCGATGGCGTAACGGACATCGTGCCCGGGCCGATCTTTTACATAGGTGATCAGGTCTTGGTAATGCTCAATCCCATTAGGCTTCTGCGGCACCAGCTCTTCCAGGAGGTCACAGATAGTGCGTACAACGTCGATATTGGCTTTTTCATTATGCCCACCAATGTTGTAGGTTTCTCCAACCAACCCCTTGGTCAAAACCTGGTACAGCGCTCTTGCGTGATCTTCAACAAACAGCCAATCACGGATCTGTTGACCATCCCCGTATACCGGTAGCGGTTTCCCATCCAAAGCGTTCAAGATCATCAACGGGATGAGCTTCTCTGGAAAATGGAACGGACCATAGTTGTTGGAGCAATTAGTAACGACAACCGGTAACCCGTAGGTCCGCTGCCAGGCTCGAACCAGATGATCGCTTGATGCCTTTGAAGCTGAGTAAGGACTGGAGGGGGCATAGGGCGTTGTCTCGGTAAACAAAGCATCGGTACCTTCAAGGTCACCGAACACCTCATCCGTCGAGATATGGTGGAAGCGAAACGCAGCCTGTTTACTAGCATCGAGCCCAGACCAGTACTTGCGCGCAGCCTCAAGTAATGTATAGGTGCCCACGATGTTGGTCTGGATAAAATCTGCGGGGCCATCGATGGAGCGATCCACGTGGGATTCTGCCGCAAGATGCATTACAGCATCAGGGCAATACTGATTGAATATCCGCTCCATCTCATCTGCATCACAGATGTCTGCCCTTTCAAAGACATAACGTTCGCTCGCTTCAATACTAGCCAAAGAGTCCAGATTGCCAGCGTAAGTCAGCTTATCGATATTGATGATGGTGCTGGATGTGTCGTTGATAATGTGTCGAACAACGGCGGAGCCGATGAAGCCGGCACCGCCGGTAACAATAATAACCATGTTGATTTGACTGTCTCAAAGCTGTGGGAGTGAACCACACCGAAGGTTTTCGGTGTGCTCATTATATTTTTCTGTCTCTATCTCAGTTCTCTTGCTGTAGCAACGATGATTCGCCCAATGGCAAACAGCATCAGTATTACCGCGGAGAAAAGCGCAAGGTTATAGAGGACCTTGGGGTATTGATTGGATTCTGGTGACGTTGGTGATTCAACGATCATCAGGTACTTAAGCTGGCGATAAGCCTCGATCCGGGACTTCTCCAGTGACACCTCGGACGCCGTGTACGCCTGCAATGCCAACTCCAGCTCTACCTTAAACTCGGTGTACGTGGCTAACACTTCACTAACCGACGAAAGCTCTCCCAGCGCCAAACTACCCTCTTCTGAAGACTCATTGCGCCGTTGCAATGAAAGCCTGGAGCGCTCGTTCTCAAGTTGCGCCTCCAAAGCACGCACTTGTGACTGCAGCGTCATCACCTGTGGAGCCTCATCACTCATCACGCTGCGCAAGGACTTTAGTTCGGCCTTCTTTGACGCCAACTGTGACTCAAGAGAATAGGCAATCTGCTGCAACGCCATCCCCTCGGCTTCCGGGTCCAATAGGTTGTACTGCTGCTGAAAGCCCAGCAAGCGACGTTTTGCATTATCCAAACGGGACTCAATCAGTTGATGCTCGCCCCGGACAAAGGCCAACTGCTCGTTAGCCAGAGTGTGTCCGATGGAGTTGATGTACCACTCGGCTCGTTCAACGATGGCAACGTTAAGCTGATGAGCGAACTCCTCATCAAAGGCCTGCGCCAGCACCGTTATGACCGACGATTTCTCGTCAATTTCGACAGTGACATGGCTTTGATAGAAATCTAGGAAGTCTTCTTTGCTGGCTGTGGAACTTAGCCGTGAGAAGAGATCGGCACCGCTTTCAGTGTAATGCGTTCTCAGAGACAGCCGATCATCCAGGTAGCTGAGCATGTCGTCTGAATAGATGAAAGCTTGGACCAGTAAGGCATCGGTCGATGCCGGCGTGGACAACCCGAAACCGGACAACAGTGCCATGGACGGGTCCATTGCAGAAAGATCATTTGGCTGTTGAACGATAACCTGAGCTCGACTTTCATACCGCTCACTTGCCCAGACAAGTTGATAAAAGGCAAACAGCAGGATCGGTAACACCACTAATAAGAATGTGGGCGTTCTCATGCGCTCAATCAAACGGGAGGAAAAGGCTTTGTCCTGACTTCCAGACTCCTTTACCGTGGTCGACATCACTGGACCTTCTGACGGTTCGACATGTTTCGCATCAGCGCTTATTGGCACGACTTCGCCGGTTGAACTACTGGATTCAGAAGCCGGGTACCGTTTCTCTACCTCCTCACCCAAGCGTTTCAACTCCGCTCGAATACCTGGATTGCCAGGAGATAGGTTTCGGGCACGTTGCATCACCCTTCTAGCTAGAGCAACATCCTCGCCTTCGATTTTTAGAGCATATTCATAGAGCTTAAGTCCAGAGTTCCAAATATCTTTATCTAAGGTTCCCCCAAGCTTCACGAAGCGTTTTTCAATTAGTTTTATAGCCGTCTGCGTCATCGTCATAGCGCCTTGTAGTGAGCGATTCCGCGCTCTAGATCTTGATAAAACGTCATCTGCCCCTTGTGAAGAACGAGGGCGCTATCGCAAAATTGTCTGAGTTCACCCATATTGTGACTTACCATGATGACATTGGAGCTATGCCTTTTCGCCAGAAGAGCCCTTTTGGCCTTAGCTCGAAACTTTGCATCTCCAACGGATGTCACCTCATCAATCAAGTAAACATCAAAATCGATAGCGATAGAGCAAGCGAATGCCAAACGAGGCCTCATCCCGCTCGAGTAGGTTTTTACCGGAAGATCAAATCGCTTACCCAGGTCAGAAAACTCTTGCACCTTCTCAACATAGTCATCTAAGTCAACGACACCGTTAATCATGCCAATAAAACGAGTATTTTCTCTGCCCGTCATTTGTGGGTGAATACCTGTCGCTAATGCTACAGGCCAAGACAGATTCAGGTCGGTAATCACACGACCCTCGTTGGGGTACTCGCTGCCGGCGAGAAGACGAAACAGTGTCGATTTGCCCGCACCGTTGGAGCCAAGGATAGCCAGGTTATGGCCTGAAGGGATCTCGAAGTTTATCCGCTTAAAGATATACTGATTTCCTAACTTAGAAGGATAAAACTTAGTTAGGTTCTCTAGTTTTATCATCTACTTATCGCTTTTCGCCAGCTTATCCGGTAACAGCTGAGTGAAAAAAACAACATTGTAATAGCACTCAACCACAAATATTTTTGGCTAACCCCGACAGCACCAAAGGTTCCATAAGCAGCTTGCCTGGACAATTCAATTGCATGCAAAATAGGGTTCCAGTTTAAATACTGCCAGTATTCTGGAGACACATCCTGAAGAGAGAAAAACACACCAGAAATAAAGAATAACGGCCTGGTCGCCATATTCAGTAGTTTTTCCGTTTCTGGTATATAACACCTCAGAAGCGCCATCAGGAGTCCAAATGACGATGCAAAAATCGCAAGGGCAACAAAGTTTCCGATAAGAAGCAAGGCATTATCCAGTCTTATCTCAATCATCAGAAAAAACATCACTGTCCAGATGACCAATAAAACGACTATCTTTACCAATGCTTCAAATATTGTTGTCGCTAACCAGCTACTGATTGGTTGAACCTGACGAAATGCAAATAGAGCCTTGTTTTTCTTTATTGTTTTAGCACATGAGTTCAGCATAGTTAGAAACAGCTGAATCATAACCATGCCATACACCATGAAGGCAAAAGTCGGCATCGTGTGAGTTTCACCACCGTCCAACCTTCCACGAATAAAGGAAAGCACAAAGATGAAGACTACAGGGCTAGCGACAGCCCAGCTAATACCAAACTTGTCATTAAACCCTGTTCGGATCTCCCGAACGAACAGGGCAAAGATGACGTCCTTCCAGATTACCCAGCTGTTTCTCTTGATGACCGTTGCCATAACTAACCTCAGTTAACGGCGACGTTAGCGGCCACAGCAATCTGGTAGATGATCTGAGTGATGTCCTTCACTGCCTGCATGGTTTTAGCATCGACGCGGGGCAACACCAGGATTTGGTCACCCGGCTGCAGAGCACCGGTGTAGTTTGTGTCGATCATGCCATTGGGATGGATCACCATGATCTGTTCGTAATTAGCCCGCTCGGTGTAGCCGCCAGCCCAGGCGATGTAGTCCTTAACCTTAGCGTTGGGATTAGCTACCACCGCTTGGGGCATTATCACTTCACCGCCGATGTGAACCAGATCGGTTTTAGAAGGGATCCAGACGATATCCCCTTGCTCCAGCAGGATATTGGCCACTTTACCATTGTCGGCAACAACCACCTTACCCAGAGGCTCAATCTGGCGGGCACGCTCGGTAAACTCCAGCACCATGCGCGCTTCCTCGGCACGAATACGTGCTTCGCCATCAGAAGACGCCGGGGCGGTAAACACGCTTCGCTCCAACCGCTGAAGGGATTGATCAATCATCTCCTTCTGCTTCTCCGCCACGCTCTGACGTTGAACATAGACGTTGCTGAAATCCGCCAGGCCGGGATCGACCTCGATATGCGCCAACAGATCATGCAGGCGAGTATCACGCTTCACTGCGAAGTAAGAGGGGCCCAGGTAACTGCCCTGAACCTGGATATCGAACACTTGAGCGCGCAGATCGTCGTTAAACAACAAACGATCCCCATCGCGCAGTTCGTAGTCCTCAAACGCCTTGTAGGGCAGGTAAACGGAGAACGGGCCGCTGGCACGATCGCCAGCAATGCCCACGTGAGAGGCTTTGGCCAGCGGGCGCGCGTACTTGGCCAGTTCATCGCCAGTAGCCGCATCCCCCGAAAACTCGAAGCGGAACGGGTTTCTTACCGCCCCGGCCACCAATACCGTCGCCTGCTGCTTCTTGACCAGAATAACGTCGTTATCCTTAAAGTTGATCCGCGGCAGTCTGCCTTCTAGCAGGAAATCGTAGAGATCGATGTTGGCAATGGCCTGTCCATTTCGGCGTACCTCGATGGTACGGTAGCTGCCCCGCTCGGCATCGATGCCACCGGCACGCTTGAGGAAGTACAGCGGGCTGTCTGAGGCCATACCGGCGTACTGACCAGGGCGCAGAACGCTGCCCGTCACGAACACCGACACCGGTGTAGCGGTCAGCAGGTTGACGTAGATGTTCACATCGCTCTTGTAGACGCGTTTGATCTGCGAGGTAACGTAGTCGTTAACCGCCGACGCTTTCACGTTCGCCACCTGAACGGGGCCAATGTTCTTGATAAAGATGTTGCCCTGGTTATCTACAGTCACCACTTCGCCTTGGTTGACCGCGCCCCACACCCAGATGCTGATCTTATCGCCAGGGGCGATCAGATAGTCCTCGTTGAGGCCGTCAAAACGCTCGGTTTCATAACCTCCAGCAAACAGATTGGCACCGTACGGCGGCGGGAGCCCCTCCTCAGGTGGAGGCAGCAGCGCATCAGGGCTCAATTGACCTGGCAGCATCGGCACTTGGCCCTGAGAAAGAGCAGCCTGCTGGGCATTAGCCGACATTCCCTGAGCCGGCAATTGGGTATTGGAGGCTTGGGCTGCAGCGGCTAACGAGGGGTCCAGGGTATTGGCGTACGCCCCCCCCACAAACAACAAAGACAGGCATGCGGCCTGTCTGAACAATTTGGTCATTCTTGTCATATCAATAAGTGGCATTGAATATCAGCTCTGAGTCCGAGCGGTCCGCAATCTCAGGTACCAACAACCAGCGCGATCCCTGCTGGCATGCAATGCGCTGTTGAGACTGAGATGAGTTCGTGTCCGTCACCAACAGTTCCCAACACGAGCCCCCTAAGGCCGATGTGTAGGAACGTCCAACCTCAACCAGGTAGTTGCCGTGGTGGAACTGATGACCCAGTTGAGCACTGTCGAGCCGTGAGGCTACCTCGGTGGGAAGCTCCTGGGCGCTGCCGGACAGTTTAACCTGTTCAACCAGGGGAACCATGGCGCTGACCTGCGGTGGAGCGGAGGAACAACCAGCCAAGAAAAACCCAAGCAGAGCGGCTGGCAATAGCTTTATTTGCTTAATTCTAATCATTCAATTCAATCTAGGTTGCGAGGGTAAATCAGTTGATCCCTCTCATGCGACGGTGCCAGCTGGCCAGCTGCCAGGCATGCTGGATACCCCAGCAGTATGCAGCAAAGATAGCGAGGAACATCAGCAGCATAATCCATTCGCTGATCTCCATAAGCTCACCAATGATACCTATCGAAGCCAACACCATGGCACCAAAAGAGATAATGAGCAGGGCTTGCTTTTGGGTGAACCCCATCCGCAGGAAGATGTGATGCAGGTGCTGGCGATCAGCCAGGAAAGGACTCTTTCCCTGACGGATCCGTCGATACATGATGGACACCATATCCATCAGCGGAAAAGCGATGATCCACAGTGCCGTTACCGGCCGGAAACTGGGTTCAGTCCCCTGGCTGCCAACCACTAACAGCCAGACAACGCTGAAACCGATCACCATGGCGCCGGCGTCGCCCATGAAGATCTTCTTCAGGCGCAAGCGAGACCAGCTGTAGTTGAACATCAGGTAGGCAGCGATGCCACCGATGTAGATAAGCGCCATCAATGACCAGGGGTTACCGGTCAGATCCATCATAAAGGCGATGGCGCCAAAGGCGATGAGGCTGAGCGCGCCCGCCAAACCATCGATCCCATCCACCATATTGAAGGCATTGATGGCACCAATCACTGCAATGATGGTCAAGGTCGGGCCAAACCAGCCTGTATCCACCTGACCTAGCGAGACCAGATCACCAAGCTGACCAAGGTAGAGACCCGCACCAAACACCATCATGGCTGACGCCAGGGTCTGGCTGAAAAGTCGGTAAGACACCTTCAGGTTATAGCGGTCATCCAGGACACCGATGAACAGCATCATCACCGAGGCCATCAGGTAGAGGCGTAGCTCGATGCTGTCCGGTGCGAACAGCAGTAATGAGGACATTGCTGAAAAGAAGATGGCGATGCCGCCCACCAAGGGGACAGCGCCCTGGTGGGTCTTGCGGCCCCCGGGGTGATCGACCAATCCATATCGAACTGCCAGTGGCTTCCCAGCCCGGATAAAAAAGCAGCTCAAGGCAAAAGCGCAGAGCGTCGGTAAAACGCCCACGTAGATAAAGTTGTCCATATTCGGCTACTGCTACGATTCTTCGTGATGGCGAACGCGCGAAAGGCAAAGAGAGTGTGCCCTATTTGCTCGCGCTTTGCAGCTAGTGTGAGCGACCGAACAAAACTCTTCCTTAAGTCCGTTTCGGTCACAAACTGCAATACTGCGGTAACAACCCCAAAAACACAAGTACTTACTTACCTGCAAGGCCTTGATTTTTATGGGCTCAGAAAAACGAGTTACTTTCTTTTAGATACGCTCACGCCCCTGGGTTACTGGCTCCCAAACAGCGTCAAAGCAACAAATGCATTCGTATCGAGGGGGTAGCCGGATACTTCCAGCCGCCCCTATTTTGTCATAAGCGGCCGAAGGACAGGTTATCCATACTCAGCCGCTGCTGTTTCCCCAGCAACTGCAGCAGCAGCATGCTTCTGGTCTCACCGTCAGGCTCTGCGTATACCGCTTCCAACTCGGCAAAGGGGCCTTCCAAGATCCGTACGCGATCACCTACCTCAGGCAGGTCACGCATACTGCTGGAAGCGACGTCGCGCTGTCGCAACGACACCACCAAAGAGGTTTCGACAGGCGTTATCTGCCCATCGGTCTTAACCAATGAGGAAACCCCGGGAACAGAGCGGATAGAGCGAATGGGCGTAATGTGGGGATCAAACCTGACGAACAGGTAATTCGGAAACAGCGGTTGCAGCTCCTTGACCCGCTTACCGCCTTTGAGACGTTCGACTTCGGTCTCCGGCAGGAAGCAGGCGATCTGGCGCTGCTCCAGGTGCATCTTTGCAGTGGCTTCTTGTTTGCCTTTGCAATAGAGCAAGTACCAGCCTTGCATCCACACCTCCCCGATTTAGACCTACCATTCGTGCTATCACAGTCCCTGTTAGCGCCTCGCATGATACCAGTGCGGGGTGGTGAAGCAAGAGCTCAGACCTGCTGAACGGAACCTAAACGAATAAATGTCGAGCCATCGGTCAGTGTATTCCTCAGCGCCCTTAGAATCGAGCATTTTTCCTACAGACAGAGGGCCTGTAACGTCCACTCGACTTGCCATCGCAGCACAAATGACACCCCTCACTTTCAATTGTGCAACATAATCGCTAAGGTGAGCACACACGCCCCGCCCTACGTGGATGGAAAGGGGTCAATCTTCATCCGGGGCCCAGCCCCCCTGCGACTTAATAAGTACAAGACGTCAAGGTAAGCGCACTCATGAGCTCACACAATTTCGACCGGGGCGAATTCCTCGGTCATCCCAAAGGCCTATTCCTACTATTCACCACCGAACTCTGGGAGCGCTTCAGCTACTATGCGATGCGCGCCATCCTGGTGCTTTATTTGGTGGATAAGGTCAGCAACGACGGCGGCCACGGTCTTGGCTGGACCCAAGCCGACGCCCTCTCTCTCTATGGCACCTTCACCGGCCTGGTTTACCTGACACCGCTGATTGGCGGCTGGTTGGCCGATAACTACCTGGGCCAGCGTAAGGCGATCCTCATCGGTGGTGCCTTGATGGCCATTGGCCAGTTCCTGCTCGGCACGCCCCATGCCTGGGTGCCGGGTATGGAGATCACCGTGTTCTACCTCGGCCTGGGCACCCTGATTTTGGGTAACGGCCTGTTCAAGCCGAACATCTCTACCATGGTGGGCGATCTCTACCAGGAAGGTGACCATCGTCGCGATGGTGCCTTCACCATCTTCTATATGGGCATCAACATCGGCGCCGCCATGTCAGCGATCCTGGTGGGCTCCGTGGTGAAGGCCTACGGTGGTAACTTCCAGGCCGGCTTTGTTCTGGCCGGTGTCGGTATGGTGCTCTCCCTGATCATCCAGGCGATCTGGGCTAAGAAGTTACTGGGCGACATCGGTACCGTGCCGGCGGCCAAGCTTCAGCAGGCCAAGCAGAAGAGCAGCAAGAAAGAACCGCTTACCTCCGAGGAGCGCGATCGCATCAAGGTGATCATGGTGATGGGCCTGTTCACCATCATTTTCTGGGCTGGCTTCGAGCAGGCCGGCGGCCTGATGAACCTGTTCACCAACGAATTCACCGATCGAATGATCGGCAGCTGGGAGGTCCCCACCGCCTGGTTCCAGTCCTTGAACGCCATCTTCATCGTGGTATTCGCCCCGGTGATCGCCTCCATCTGGGTGCGTATGGGCGACAGAGAGCCTAATTCGCCGGTGAAGTTTGCCCTTGGCCTGGTGCTGCTGGCCATCGGCTTCCTGTTCATGATCGGTGCCGTGATGGAGATGGGTGGCGACCCCAGTGCCAAATCCTCCATGTGGTGGCTGGTGGGCGCTTACTTCTTTCACACCATGGGCGAGCTGTGCCTCTCTCCCATCGGTCTGTCGATGGTGACCAAGCTGGCGCCGCTGCGTATCGCCTCACTGATGATGGGGGCCTGGTTCCTGTTCATTGCTGCGGCCAACTACATTGGCGGCATCGTCGGTTCCTTTATTGGCCACGGTGGTGCCAAAGAGGAGCAACTGGCCAACGCGCTTGGGATCTTCGCCGGCATCGCCATCACCGCCGTCCTGTCCGGCATCCTCCTTTACTTCATGTCCAACAAGCTGGTGGACTGGATGCATGGGGCCGAAGACGGCCACCACAAGGACGAGCTGGAAGCATTGGAAGAAGAGGTGGCCGTTACCGCCGAGCACGAAGCGATGCCTCGCAACTGATCATCTTCCACTACAAAGAAAAAGCCGGCACGACTGCCGGCTTTTTTGTTTTCTCAATGATTGCTCTCTAAGCAGAGGCCTTCAGCTGCACGCAGCTGCCCTCCACCGCCCCCTCGTTCAACCCGGTGAAGCGATCTGCCAGCAGATCATCACGCACCTGCTCCTCCCCCTCCATCAGCACTAGGGCCTGGCCCGGCTCCAGGTGACGGAAGTGGCTGTGAGGCCGCGCCTGGCTATTAAGGCCAATCGGTTGGGTATCCGGCAGCATCACCCGGGACAACCACTCCTCGCTGCGTAGGTAAATTTTAAGCTCTGAGCCCGCCCGGCCAATGGCGACACGACGGGTGCGGCGATCAAACACCAGGTAGGCCATCTCCAGGGCGCAGTTCAGGCCGGATTTCACCAACTGCTCGTTGAGATAGCACAACATGGTAAAGGGCTCGAGCACCGCTGTGCTGCCCCCTTGGCGATAGCGCTTGAGCTTTTGATTGAAGAAGCTGCGGATAAGTACGCTGACGAAGGCCCCCATGTTGCCCGCCGGGGTGACCTTGGCCAGGTAGGCGCAGTAATGATTGTCGCCGCATTCAAAGCCGTCGCAGAGGCGATCGCTCACCGGCTCATTCTTATAGAGGTTGTAGGCAAACTCGCAGCTTTGCCACACCACTTCCGGTTTGGGGAAAAGTTGTGCCTGCACCATCTGCGCAGTGTGAGGGTCGCTTTTGAGCGCCTCGATGTTGTCGGACATCGCCAGGGTCTGGCTGGGGTCTTCCCACTCGGTGCCCACGCTGTTGGTGGCCTCCGGCGGCTCCAGTCCACCAGACTCACGCAGGCAGTCCAGCATGGCGTTTTGCAGGATGCGCAGATCAGACAGCGGCTTCATCAGGTAGTCCCAGGCGCCATTGCGCAGGGCATCCACCACGTCGGACATCGCCTTGTTAGCGGTAATGACGATGCTGGGTACCTGCGGGGCAATATCCGCCAATCGAGTCAGCAGCTCCAACCCGCCCATGCGCGGCATCCCCAGATCTACCAGCGCCAAATCCGGTTGCTGGGCTTGGAATCGCTCCAGCCCCTGCTGACCGTCTTCGGCCTCGTCCACTACCATTCCTTGCTGGCGGCAATAATCTCCCACCAGTTGTCGAAACACCGGATCGTCTTCGACAATCAACACTCGAATGCCTTGCAACTCCATGACACCCCCAATCGTTTTGACGCGTTCTCGTTATTCTTCGTCTAAGTCGTCCAAGTAATCGTCCAACCAGGCCTCGTCGTCTTCCTCGGGCAGGGGCGGATTACCGTCGTAAAGCTGAAACTCGATGTACTGAAAATAGGCCTCCTTGGTGAACGCGTAGGGATCCAAGGAGTTATCCAGCAGCGCCTCTTGGTCGATCAATTTCGAGCGTGTCGCCAGACCATCCAGGGCCCAGCGAGCGCTCAGCTGCCAGAAATTCATCAGGCTATAGGGGAAGTAGAGGCGATCGACAAAATCGCCGGCCTCCTCCCGCAACGAACTTGGCCCCAGCACCGGCAACATCAGGTAAGGGCCATCTGGCACCCCCCAATACCCCAGTACCTCACCAAACTCATCCTGCTTGCGTGGCAGCCCCATGTCCGAGGCGATGTCCATCAGACCCGCCACGCCCACGGTGCTGTTGATCAGAAAGCGGGCGGTGGCGTTCGCCGCCCACTCCGGTTTCAATTGAAGTAGATTGTTAACCGCACTGAAAGGTTCATCCAGATTGCGGATAAAATTCTCTACCCCCTTCTGACCCGGCTCCGGCACCACATCCACGTAGGTGTGGATCACCGGACGCAACACGTAGCGATCCAGGCCATAGTTAAAATCCCAGATAGCCCGGTTTATTGGCTCCAGTGGGTCTCGCGGATCTTTGTACTCCACCGTGATCCCCAGAGCCTCGTCGCTCTCGCCGTCTGCCAGTACCGTCAGCGGCCACAGCACGCTCACCAGCAAGATGGTCCATCTCGACACCGTCACTCCCTTTCTCCTAAACCTATCAGCCCTCCTGGCCGATATAGATATGTGGGCACTCTCGCCCAATATCAAACTGTTATCTTAAGCTTACCAGTTCATTTACAAAGGGTAAGGGTTAACCTCAGCCGATTGCACCTCGATGGCCACTCCACCAATACTCCATTCAGCCCCGATACAGCCAGCGGCGACCAACACCAGCGCGCTCTCCACCCTGCTGGTGCAACAGGCAACGGCTCAAGGTAACCAGCTGTTATTGCATCATAATGGCCAGGCGAGGCCACTTCCCGCCGTGCTCAAGGGCCAGCCTTTCGTGGTGCAGACACAACCTGGCCAGCTGGTTGCTCGTACGCTGCAAAGCAGCAACCAGACCATCCGGGCCGGCGAACTGCCCACTGTCTTGGTCCAGCGACTGCAAACGCTGCTGCCCACCCCAGACCGACTGCTACCGCTAACACGCAGCGCCCAGGGGCAGGCCCAGTTGCCCAGTTCCGGTGCTCCTCAGCCCCTGCCTGTACCCCTGCCACCCAAGGGTGATTGGGCGCTGCGTCGCCAAGCGGGAAACCCAGCGCTGTTCCAACTGGTGCGCCTGGGCGTACCCGTGCCGTTACCCTCCCCTCTCCCACAGGCGCCAGGTACGGGCCCACAGGCGCCGGGTACGGCCGCAACGACAGCCGCTGGCCTCAGCGCCAATCCTTCACAAGCCGTGGCAACCGAGCCCGGTGCTCAGCTACGGCCCCTGGAGAACAGTGCCTCACCGCTTATCCAGGTGTTGCAGCGCTTCCTCGCCCCGCAGATGGGTCAAAGCGGAATGACCACCCTGCCCCTGCCCAGTCTGGCCCAGTTGGCCAATCCGGTGCTGTTGAGCCTCATGGTGCAACAACTGGGTCGCTTTCCCGCCAGCGTGAGCGTACCGCCGCCGCTGGGGCCCTTGGCGGCCAGTTGGCAGCGTCTGCTTGGAGTACGACCACGCAACCCGGGCTTAGCGGATGATGACGATCTCAGCGCTCTGTCCGGCAGCGAACGCCGGCAACTGCTGCACCAACTGGCGCCGATGATGAAGTCCTTGAGTGATTTTCAGCAGCAAAGCCAAAGCGACAGTGAGCACCCACTGCTGTTTCTGGCCCTACCCTACGGTCAGGAGAGTCAGCAGCGCACCCTGCAGCTGTCGCTGCAGAGCATGCCCGCCGATGAGAAAAGCCACCAGAAGGCCTGGCTGCTGGCACTGCGGTTCGAGCTGGATCCGGGGGCTTTGTTGGTCAAGGCCCGTTACTTCAATCAGACCTTGGCGCTGGATTTGACCGCCAGCAATCGGGCGGTCAAACACAAAGCCGAAACCCACCAGCACGCCCTAACCGAGCGTTTCGCCGAGATGTCGATGGCACTAAACCAGTGGCAGTGCCGAGTGGGGACTGTGCCCGAGGAGCTGCCCAAGGGCCAGAGGATCCTAACCTATGAGCGATAGCCCCAAGCAGGCCACCGCGCTGCATTACGACGGACAGCAGGCCCCCACCGTCACCGCCCAGGGCAGCGGCGTCACCGCCGAGCAGATTGAGGCGCTGGCCCGGGAGCATGGGGTGATGATCCACCATGACCCGCAGCTGGCCGAACTGCTCGGCCAGCTGGAGCTGGGCCAGCAGATCCCCCCGCAGCTCTACCTGGTGATCGCCGAGCTCATCGCTTACGCCTACCTGCTGGAGGGGCGTTTTCCCGAGCAGTGGCACAACATCCATCAGCGGATCCAGACCAAGGCGTAGTCTGCCGCTGTTCCCCGAGGGCGAATCAAGCTAACGGGTGTGGATATACTGGCGGTCGATGCCAAAGCTGCTGGCGGCCTCTTCGATGGCCTGACCCACCGATTCCGCACTCAACGCCACCTCCTCGCTATGGAAGCTGTCGTTACTGGCCTCATCCCAAAACACCAGGCGGGCATGCCACTGGCGCGCGCCTGTCACCGCATGGAAAAGCTCCACGTTGGCATGATGCTGAGCCATCAGTTCCTCCTTACTCTCCAGTCCTTACTCTCTGCTCATTGAACTAAGTATCGACAGCCTAGCTGAGCTGTTCCAGTGCCAATCTCCTACCGATATCAGCCCTTGGAATGGCCAAAAGTATGAGAAAAGGGCGATGTCACTCGAACTGCAATCATGAAAAATAATGAGTGTATTCAATCTTCTCTAAGGGCAAACCTTCCGCGAGGGAGGGACGCAAAGCGACAGCACTGCCACTGCAGTGGGCTGCGCCACTGAGCATTCATGACGGCCATGGATATCAACGCAAGGACGACTCAATGAAACACCTCAACCTGATTGGTCTGGGCTCCGCCCTGCTGCTCTCCAGCTTTACTGCCAACGCCTTCACCGTCGAGACCTGTAACCTGGGCTACCGAGGTCAGATCAGCGATCTGTTCCTGCATGAGAGCGAGTCCGGCACCCCGGTGCTCAGCGTGATTGCCAAGCTCAATGCCAACAAGAAAAAGGGCGACGCGGCCTTCAGCTACCACACCGGCGATAGCGTGGTGGAGAAGTTCGGCACCGCCACCGTGCAGATGACCAGCAGCCCTACGGCATTGGATCCGGCGGATTGCAACCTCAATAGCCTGGATCGTCCCGAGGGCTTTACCTTCCTGCCGCTGAACTTCACCGGCGATAACCCATGGGAGGAACAGTTCACCGTCGATACCGAGAAGAAGCCGCAGCAAACCCTGACCGCAGTGATGGCCGAGGTGTCCGACTTCCGCGGCTACGTGGGCAACGTGTCCCTGGTGGCCGCCGATGGCCTGCGTAAGATCAAGGTGGAAGACGACAGCACCGGGGAGGTGTCCACCGTCAAGATGCGCATGCCCCACCTGTTCGAGTTCACCCTGGGCAACGACCGCAGCGCCACCGAGCGCCAGTTCAATCCGCTCAAGTACAGCATCACCAAGGGCAACGGCGAGCTGCCCCAGGCCAAGGCCGGCAACCGCTCCCTCGGCCCCAGCGGTGATAAGGCCCCCTGGGCCTATCAGCTGACCGCCATCAGCCCCGATGGCCAGTTCGTCGCCGGTTTTGCTTCACTGACCGAAGACGTCACCTTCAACAAGAGCATCGATCCCAACGAAGACAACAAGGTGCTGAGCAAGAAGGCGCGCTTCGCCGTGCTGTGGCAGATCAAGCAAAGCTGTCAGGTCAATGGCGGCTCCTGCAATAACCTGACCGCCAGCGTGCTCACCTCCAACACCGGCAAGTTGATCGCCAACAGCGTGGGCCGCAATGCCAGCAACAACGCCAGTAACAACCCGGATATGCCGCTGGGCACCTTTGACCAACTGCGGTTCCCCCTGGGTAATTACCCTGCTGCGCCAAGCGTAACCCAGCAAGAGGAGGAGGCGATGGCCTTCATCACCAGCATCGTCAAGCTGGATGACACCACCTACTGGATCGGCGGCCAGTCCCTTGATGGCCGTGCCATGTTGGCTAAGATCAGCCTCTGATTGGCAAACGCACTTACTTAACAAAGCCCGCCTCGGCGGGCTTTGCCATTTCCTGGAGCCATCGACATTCTTTGTCACTTCGACAAAAGCCATTTCACTTTTTGACTGTTTTTCTCAATAACCGCCCCGGCCATACTCCCCGCCACTGAATCAACGCGACCTGGTCGCTTAACGGGAGTTACCCTCATGCCCATTGCTTTGCTGGCGCTTACCCTCAGCGCCTTTGCCATCGGCACTACCGAATTTGTTATTGTCGGCCTGATCCCCACCATGGCGGCCGATCTGAATGTATCCCTGCCCTCGGCCGGCTTGCTGGTCAGCCTCTACGCCCTGGGCGTGGCCATCGGCGCACCGGTGCTCACCGCTCTCACCGGGCGCTGGCCGCGCAAGTGGGTTCTGATTGGCGTCATGTCCTTGTTCGTCGCCGGTAACCTGCTGGCCTGGCAGGCCCCGGGCTACAACGCCCTGGTACTGGCCCGCATTTTAACCGGCCTGGCCCACGGTGTGTTCTTCTCCATCGGTGCCACGGTTGCCACCAGCCTGGTCAGCAAAGAGAAGGAGGCCTCCGCCATCGCCATCATGTTCACCGGCCTCACCGTGGCCCTGGTTACCGGCGTGCCGCTGGGCACCTACATCGGCCAGGCGTTTGGCTGGCAGGCGACTTTCCTGGTGGTTTCCCTGCTGGGGCTGGTGGCGCTGATCGGCAGCTGGGCATTGATCCCATCCAACCTGGCCCAGCCCAAGACCGCCAAGCTGAGCGATCAACTGGCGGTGCTGGCCCAGCCGCGGCTGCTGCTTGTCTATGCCATCACCGCACTGGGTTACGGCGGTACCTTCATCGCCTTCACCTATCTGGCTCCTGTCCTGGAGCAAGTCAGCGGCTTTGATGCCCAATGGGTGGGTGCCATCCTGCTGGTGTACGGTGTCTCCGTGGCCATCGGCAACCTGTGGGGCGGCAAGCTGGCTGACAAGAAGGGTCCGACCCAGGCCCTGACCCTGATCTTCGCCGGCCTGGCCGGGGTGCTACTGCTGCTGGGTGTCAGCGCCTACCACCCGGTTGCTGCGGTACTGACAGTCTTAATCTGGGGCGCCTTCGCCTTCGGCAACGTTCCTGGTCTGCAGGTGTACGTGGTACAACTGGCGGAACGCTTTACTCCCAATGCGGTGGACGTCGCTTCCGGCATGAACATCGCCGCCTTTAACGTGGGCATCGCCCTTGGCGCCTGGGGCGGTGGTCTGGTGGTGGAACGCCAGGGCTTGATGGCTACTCCCTGGATCGGCGCCGGCATCGTGGTCCTGGCATTGCTGCTGACCCGCTTGAGTGCCCGCCTGGACAAGCCGGTAGCCGCCAGCGCCTGCCCGGCCTAAGTCCAGAACAAACCTGACGACAGATTCAAGGCCCCATGCCATCGGTGTGGGGCCTTTGCTTTGTGCTGAACCCAGACGGGCATTGGCCAAAGCAGACGTATCCAGCACCTGGCTCTGAGCACCGAACTCGTACAAATCAAAGGAACTTGGGGAGACAATGGCCAAAATATTAGTTATTATAAGGGACTATCATTTTGTAATAGCCCGCATTAATTGTTCACCCCCAATAAAAATACAAACAATTTTAATACTGATGCACAAAAGTAATGAAAAATAATGCATAGACTAAAAGATATCTCAAATAAAGATATACCTTTACCTTTATATGGCTCAGAGATTATTGACGATGTATTTTGTCGTTTCTGCATTTCTGATTTTAGCGCCCCTTTGGTTGTAACATTCTCACACATGGGTCATAAAGCTCAAAAAGCTGATGGGCTTGATAGCTACAAACCTTGGGCCTTTGACTTTGTTAAGTCTTGTGGCTTTAACTCCATCTCTTTCTCCTGCCTTGGAGCAACAAATTGGTATCGTAGTGCTAAGCTGGAAGACGAGCTGAAACTACTTAGCCCGTTGCTAGATAGATTTGAAGTCAAACTCGGGTATGGTGGAAGCATGGGGGGCTTTGGCATTGGGGCCTTTGCCAAAGTACTCAAGCTCGATAGAGTCCTACTAATCAATCCAATTAGTACACTCAATGCGGATATCGCACCATGGGAGACCAGGTTTAGTAAGTGGAGAAATGAGCTTGATTGGAGTCATGGTTCTTTTGATGGAACTGATTTTGAATCAACTGGCTATGTTGTATATGATCCTCTTTATGACCTAGACCGAAAGCATGCTTTTAGATATAAGAATCTCACCCATTTAAAAGTGCCTGGAGTGGGCCATTCCATGCCACTGCACTTAAAAGAAATGGGTGCTCTCAAAAAGCTATTTATAGATTTTGCCAACAATCAGTTAGATCTCCACTGGTTCTATAAAAAAGTTCGCAACAGAAAACTATACCCTAGATATTACAAATGGATGCTAGAACATTGTAAAAGAACAACCCCAAGCCGTAGAAAAGTTATTAGTCGGCACTACAATGCTTTAAATGGATATCTAGGAAAATCCAGTTCAGAAACCGATAAGTTATTTGGAGCACTGAGAAAGGCAGCTATAAAGTTAGAGTCAACTGATTTAACGCTTGCTCTCGACTTAATGATGCAAGCCAAGAAGATTAGAACAAAGAGCCCATTTATCGATAAGAAAATTATCGAGTACAAAAGAAAGTTGGGACAAACATAATAGAAGTACGTTATCAAGTACCAGGTTAAATGAGAGCTCTTATCTTGCTTGAGCGCCCGCCTGGACAAGCCGATGGCCGCCAACGCCTGCCCGGCCTAAGTCCAGAACCAACCTGACGACAGTTGTAGTGCCCCATGCCATCGGTGTGGGGCTTTGCTTTGTGCTGAACCCAGGCTGTATCGAGTCGTAGCGGGCAGATCCAGCTCCCAGTTCTGAACTTCACACTTTGACCCGCCTTCAATCCCACTGAAAAATGCCTCTTTTCTTTCGTATTGAAGGTCCCATGAGAACACCGATACTGGCCGCCGGCCTGGCCCTGCTGGCGCTGCCCAGCCACGCCAACATCCAGCCCCGTGGCGACGTGTTGACCCGCATGCCCTACGTGATGCTGGCGGCAGACTACTTCAACATGAAGGAAGGCGATCTCTGGGGCATCACCCTGGCTCCCCACCACTATGACCCCAACTACCCGGACTGGGGCTACTACGGTGGCTTTGCCTGGGGTGGCTCCAGCTCGGTGCCGGTGGAGCCGCCGGGGGAAGCCGAGACCCGCCGCTACATGGGGCGCTTTGGCTTGAGCTATCGGGTGGTGGCGGATCTCAGCTTTTATGGCGGGGTGGTTCGACTCAGTGATGAGCTGCGCTACACCAGTGGCATCACCTGCCTGGCCATCGGCTGTGAGCCCCAGTGGGACGTGGAGAAAGACCATCGCTGGGGCGCCGAGTTTGGTGCCCGCTACGCCTTGCCGGGCCACATCGCGGTGGGCATCGGCTACAACACCGCCACCGAATCGATGATGTTCACCCTGGGTCTGTACTGAATCCCCAACATAAAAAAACGGCGCCCGAGGGCGCCGTTTTTGTTTTGCTTGTCCACTAACAAGCTGGACAGCTCAGTGGCCCACCCGGCCAAGCTTACTCCTGGTAGCCCCGCATCGCCGCCTCAGGCCAGCCATTGGCCATCTGCTGCTCGATAAAGCGCTGCTTTTGCTGCTGCAGTGCCGGCAGGTCGATGTCCACTGCCGCCTGAGCAGTCTCTTTGCTGCTCACATCCGGGTAGTCAACGCTGTCCACGCCCCGTTCGGCCAGCACCTGGGCTAGCTTAGCGCGGGCCATCTTCACCTGCTGCAACGCGACGGTCAGCAACGCCATCCCCTCCTCAGGGTTGTGGGCGTGGATCCCGTGTGACGAGGTGGCAAAGTCCCAGCGCCACTGGGCGTGGCGGATGTCCATCAGCGCACTGTTCATCTCGTGCCAGTTGGCCTCGGCCGCCCAAGCTGCCTGGGCCTCGTAATGGGCCTGGATCAGCAACCCCTCCACTTCGGTACGCGCCTCATCAATGGCGGCTTTGTGCTGCGCCAGGGTCTGCGCCAGCTCAGCCTCATCCTGATGACAGCCTTGGCAGGCTTGTTCGTACTGGGCCATGGCCCCACTCACCTTGTGGTTATGCATCCCTTCGGCGGATTGCCCCGCCATATGGCAATCCACGCAACCCACGTCGAGCTTGGCGTGGCCGCTGCGGCTCCAATGCTCGTACTCCGGGTGGCGCGCCTTCACCATGGGAGCGCCCGAGATGGGATGGACCCAGTCGTAGAAACGGCGGGTGTCGTAGTAGCGCTCAATCTCATCGGCGGTACTGCCAAAGATCCAGGGGATGTTAACCTTGTTGTCCTCTTCCGGCTGGAAGTAGTAGGTCACATGACACTGACCACAGGTCTGCGACGCCTGCCAGCTGGCATTTTGCGCCTCGAACGGCTGCTTGACCTTGTTCATGGCATTGAGAGCATAGGGGCGCGAAAGACGCAGGGTCGATTCGCCCGGCTCATGACAGTCGGCACAACCCACCGCGTTGCCCACCTCGCGGCCCAGCTCCGCAAAGGTGTGGGCGGCAAAGCCGTTCTCTCCGTATTTCTCCATCAGCCCCGGCACATCGGGGGATTTGCAGCTCCAGCAGGCGGCACTGCCCTGGCCATCAGCTGTACGTAGGGTCTGCGCTACATCCGCCACCGCAAACTGGTGGCCACGGGGGGAGTGGAACTCCTTGGCATAGGGGCTGCCGGCCCACAGCACCACCAGTGCCGGCCGATGGGCCAGCAGGTCGGTGCGGGCCGAGGTATTCTCGGTCTCAGCCCAGCTTTGGTACTCGGCCGGGTAAGTGGCTTGCCAGGCTTCATTGTTACCGGGGCTGTCTGTCATCGACGGCTGACCACATCCGACCAACGCCGCACTGCCCAGAGCCAAGGCCATCAGCCGCTTTGTCATTAACACGCGCACACTACACTCACTCATTTGTTGTCTTTTCAACACCACTTTAAACCAGTGCCTGTTTTCGGCATAAGTCCTTTGCCTTCAATATGGTAAAGTGTGATGCCCGGCACATCTTCACTTCAGGTTGTTCATGTTCAGCACCGTTACCGCCATCCTGTTCCCGCTGTTTATGGTGGTGGCCCTGGGCTACCTGCTGGCACGTCGACTCAACCCCGATTTTAGCCAACTCAACCGCATCAACATGCTGGTGTTCGTCCCCGCCCTGGTGTTCTCCTCACTGCTCAGCCTGGATCTGCGCGCCGATGGGGCCAGCACCCTGGTGATGGCGGGCACCCTGGCAATCCTGCTGCCGGGCCTGCTCTGCTGGCCAATCTGCCGAATAACCGGTGCCTCCTTTCGGCTCTGGGGCCCCACCCAGATGTTTCGCAACAGCGGCAACCTGGGGATCCCCCTGTTCCTGCTCGCCTTCGGTGACCGAGCCCTGGACTTCGCGGTGTTGCTGTTTGCCCTCTCCAATGTGCTGCACCTGACTCTGGGTTTGGCGATATTCCAAGGGCGCTTCTCGCTCAAGGGGATGGCCTCCGCCCCGCTGCTGCCCGCCGCCCTGCTGGGGATCGGCGCCAACCTGGCGGACATAGCTGTTTGGCCTCCGCTGGTGGCAGGCACCGAGCTGGCCGGCCAAGCGGCCATCCCCATCATGCTGCTGGCCCTGGGCGGTCAGCTTATCCACCTGCGCCGTCAGGACATCCGCCTGGGGCTGGGTGCCACCGCGGTGAGCCTGCTCAGCGGCGCCGTCGCCTTTGTGGTGGTGGATAGCCTGTTTGATTTGAGCTTACTGCAGCGCCAGATGCTGCTGCTGTTCACCCTGCTGCCACCGGCGGTGATCAACTTCCTGTTCGCCCAGCAGTACCAGGTGGCCCCGCAGAAGATGTCCGCCATTATCCTGTTCAGTAACTTCGCCACGGTGTTGACCCTGCCGCTGATCCTGACGTTGGCTCTGAGCCTGGGGTGACCAGCTGCCCAATCCCGCTTGTCTGCCAAAGCAGTAGGACCTATTCATCTTTCTCGATGTTTTTTGCAGCCACTTACTGGCGGCTTTTGCTGATATTAGGGGCAAAGCAGAGGCTGTGAAGTTGAGTAGGCCTCAATGAACGGCCGATACGCCGAAGAAGTCACCAGCAAGCACTGCCCGAAGGGTTCGGCCAAAGCCATTTTTCTCGTTGTCGAAGGCTCTTCGCTTAGCCCACTAGGCTTCATCGCCTGCTCCTAGATTAAAATCGCTTTGACTCGAACAAAAGTTCACCCCGAAAGGTAAATAGGCCCTAGGGGCTTTTATATAATTCGGGTATCATCTTCGGCCCCAAAATCAGCGGTCAGGAATCCAGTATGAGTTTTGCCTCCCAGGGCTTTGGCCCGGAAATCGTTCGCGCGGTCAGCGAATGCGGTTACGACAAGATGACCCCGGTCCAGCGCAAGGCGATCCCCGCCGCGCGCAAAGGGCGGGATATCCTGGCCAACGCCCAGACCGGCACCGGCAAAACCGCTGCCTTCGCCCTGCCCATCATCCAGCAGCTGCTGGACACCCCGACCCAGCGTCAGGGGCGGCAGGTGCGTGCGCTGATCCTGGCCCCGACCCGGGAGCTGGCCGCCCAGATCGCCAATAACTGCCGCGACTACACCCAGTACACTGAGCTGAGCGTGGCGGTGGTCTACGGCGGCACTAAGATGGCCGGGCAAGCCGCTACCCTGCAAAAAGGGGTGGATATCCTGGTGGCTACGCCAGGGCGCCTGCTGGAGCACGTAGCCGAAAACAACGTCAGCCTGACCCAGGTGCACCACCTGGTACTGGACGAAGCCGACCGCATGCTGGACATGGGCTTCAGTGGCGAGCTGACCCGGGTAATGAAGCTGGTGCCGCCAAAGCACCAGACCATGCTGTTCTCCGCCACCTACCCGCCGAAGATGAAGCAGCTGGCCACCCAAAGTCTCAAAAACCCGGTAGTAGTGGCGGTAGCACCGCAAAACAGCACCGCCGAGACCGTTTCCCACGTGATCTACCCAGTGGACCAGGACCGCAAGCTCGATCTCATCGTCGAGCTGGTGGGACGCAAGAACTGGCGCCAGGTGCTGGTGTTCGCCAACTACAAAGAGACGGTCGACGCGGTGGTGTCGGAGCTGAACCAGTACGGTGTGCCGGCGGAAGCCTGTCACGGCGACAAAGGCCAAGGGGCTCGACGCCGAGCATTGCGGGAGTTCAAAGAGGGTAAGATCCGGGTGCTGGTAGCCACCGACGTGGCCGCGCGGGGCCTGGACATCCAAGGGCTGCCCTACGTGGTCAACTTCGATGTGCCCTTCCTGGCCGAAGACTACGTTCACCGCATCGGTCGCACCGGCCGCGCCGGGGCCCAGGGTCACGCCATCTCCTTTGTTGCCCGGGATGAGGAGCTCTCTATCGCCCAGATTGAGCAGCTGATCCAGCAGCGGATCCGCCGCATCAATCAGCCCGGCTACGAGGTGAAGGACCGCACCAACCTGATCTACGAGGTGCACAACAAGCAGCGCTACACCCGCAAACGGGCGCGGGAGAACAACCCCACCGACCAATCCGCCGGTGAGCGCCAGCTGCGCGGTCGTCGCACTACCAAGCGACGCTAATCCCAGACACCTTCGAGGCCCCTCATCCGTAGGGGCCTTATTGTGACCTCCCTCACAAACCCAAATCGCAAGACACGCAAGCGCTTCTATTACCGGGTGAACCTCTTACACTCCGACTCAGACCAAGTCGTCGCACTTTGATTCAGCTTCTGTTCAGATTGGTCGTTCTTTATTCCTGACTCCGCAGGGAACAGCCGGAGAGAGATTCAACGCAGGATGCCAACGCCATGTCGTGAGGCTCAATGCTCCCTTTCCACCAGGTTGTTACCCGCCAGCTCGGCGACGTCAGGCTGCAAGCCTATCTGCACGATGTGACTGCACCGGTAGTCCTCACCTTCGCCTCGGGGAATGCTGCCCTGACCGAAGGCAATGAGCACACTGACAACTGGGGCTTTGGCTTTCTGAAGAAGCGTGGCTTCAACGTGATAAGCTTTAACCACATTGGCTCTCAAAACCTGTTTCGCCACACCGCTTTGGTGGCCTTTCTTGCCGAACTGACGCCACAGCTCGAGCGCTTCCCCGAACGCATCGGCTACGGGGTCAGCCGCGGTGCCTTTGCCTTAGGTATCCACGCCGATGCCTTGCTACTGGATCGCATCCTGATGCTGATGCCTATCAGCACCTTTGACGACCGCCTGGCGCCCTGGGAACCCAAGGCGATCCACCACAGCCTGGGCACTGACTGGAGCAAGGGTTACAACGACGCCACGGTGTGCCGCTGTCCGGTTACCCTGATCTACGATCCGCTCTACCCCATTGATCGGCAACATGCACTGCGCTTTGGATCTGCCAAGGCACACTTAAAAATTCCCGGTGTCGGCCACCATGTCGCAGACGCCCTAGCCGAGATGGGGCTACTGAGCGAAACAGTAACTCGCTACCTAGACAACCGCTTGGACGTCTTGGGTTTTCCAGCCAAAGTGCGAGCCCGGCGCCGGCAACAGCGCTATTTCTCAAAGATGGCGCAAAACCCTACTGGCAAAAACACCATCAAGCGACGCAGCATCATTCGCTACCACTGGCTACGCTGGCAGTGCAGCAATATGGACAAAGTGCTGAAACGAACCCTCAGCAAGTGGCGTCGGAGTCTGTCCAAACGCCTGCCAATGCCTATGACCAGAGCCTAAGTCGACAGCGCCGTCAACATCGCCTCGGCACTACTGACGGCAAACTCGCCCGGTGCCTCCACCTGTAGCAGTGCCACCTTGCCATCTTTGACCAGCATGGCGTAGCGCTGGGCCCGAACCCCGCCAAAGCCGCCGGTGTCCATGGTCAGCCCCATCGCTTGGTGGAACGCCCCATCACCATCTGCCAGCATATCGATGCAACCGGCGGACTGACTCTCCCCCCAGGCCTTCATCACGAAGGCGTCATTCACCGCCACGCAGGCGATGGCGTCTATCCCCGCCGCCTTGAGCTTGTCCGCCTGGGCGATGTAGCCCGGCAGATGGGCCTCGCTGCAGGTGGGGGTAAAGGCGCCGGGCACGGCAAACAACAGCACGGAGCGACCGGCGAAATAGTCCGCCTCCACTGAGCTCATATCCCCCCCGGATAACTGGGCCAGGGGCAGTTCGGGCAAGGTATCACCAACGGCTATCATCTTAGCTTCCTCAACTAGGGTTCCCCTGACAGCCTAGCCGCTGCTCCCCCCGGCGCCAGACGTTGCAACCGGGCTTGGGGATTGCTAGTCTGAAACCCCGAAATCAAACGAGCGTTTGAATCATGGAAGAGTTTAAGCAGGACTACCCATTGTGGATGGAGCAGCCGGTCGCCTGGGGCGAGATGGATGCCCTGGGGCACGTCAATAACACGGTCTATTTCCGCTACTTCGAAAACATACGCATCGCCTGCTTTGACAAGTTGCAGCTGATGGAAACCCTGGCCGGGCTCAACTATGCCCCGGTACTGAGCGAGACTCAGTGCCGCTTCCGCCGGCCGGTCTATTTTCCCGACAAGCTGCTGCTGGGCACCCGCATCGCCGAGGTCAAGGCCGATCGCATGGTGATGGAGTACGGGATCTACAGCCTGTCTCAGCAGGCGGTGACCACCAGCGGACGCGCTACCGTGGTGTCAGTGGATACCCGCACCGGCCGCCCCACCGCCATGCCCCAGGTGCTGCTGGATGCACTCCAGCCCTACCTGGCTGCGCTGGCCAAGGCCTGAGGGCTGCGGCCACTGCCATTTACACCGATGTCGCCAACAACAAGGGGCCCGCTTGGGCCCCTTGGTTGTATCACGGCAATGTCACTAGAACCCCAGCGGGATACCAAAGGTAAAGAAGCCGATCAGCAGCAGGCTCCAGGCCAGCAGGAAGGCAAAGCTGTAGGGCACCATCATCAGGATCATCTCGCCGATGGTCAGCTTGGGTTGGTACTTGCGCATAAAGGCCAGGATCACCCCGGCATAGCCCATCATCGGGGTGATGATGTTGGTGCAGGAGTCCGCCACCCGATAGGCCGCTGCAACCAGGTCCGGCGTCATCTGCGGGTTCACCTGGTAGAGCATGGGCACAAAGATCGGCCCCAGCAGCATCCACTTGGAGACCAGGCCACCGACGAAAAGGTTGATCAGCGCTGTCGCCAGCACAAAGCCGAGGATCAGCAGGATGGGGAAGCCCTCCAGCCCGGCACCGCTGAGTGCACTGGCTCCCAGGTAGGTGATGTAGGTGCCCAGATCCGAGTAACGCAGCAGGCCGAGAAAGTTATAGCTGAAGAAGGTGAGCACCATGATGTAGCCTAGGGTGTTCATCTGCTTCACCATCGCCTGCACCACATCCCCCAGGTTCTGGAAGCGCCCGGTGCGATAGCCAAAGGCCAGGCCCACTGCGGCAAACAGGATGGCGATCAGCAGGATGATGTTGTCCAGGTAGGGCGTCACCTCCCGTCCGGCCTCGTTGGTATAAGGCGCCAGCGGGCCCATCGACAGCGCCACCAAGGCCAGCAAAGTCACCAACAGGGCGACGCCAGCCGCCTTGAGTCCCTGCTGCTCCTCCGGCTTGAGGTGGAAGTCAGACAGGTCAATGGACTCGGGCAGTTGATACTCCTGGCGCTCCAATCGGGGCTGGACAAAGCGCTGGGTGACCCAGGCACCGACCCCCACCAACATGAAGGTCGAAGCCAGGATGAACCAGTAATGCATGGTCGCCGGCTTCAGCGGCTGACCGTCGGCGGTCTCAAAGGGCACCCCCTGGGCTTCGGCAAAGGCCTGGGCGTTCACCCCCACGATCACATCCACCGGTGTGGCCGGCAGCAGGTTGGCACTGAAGCCCGCCGAGACCCCGGCAAAGGCGGCTGCCATACCGATCAACGGGTTCTTGCCCACCCCGGCGTAGAGCAGGCCAGCCAGGGGGATCAGCACCAGGTAACCGGCATCGGTGGTCATCGAGCTCATGATCCCCAAAAAGATCACCGCCGGCGCCAGCATGCGGTCACTCAGGCGGGTACCCAGGGACTTGATCACCGCGGTCAGCAAACCTGAGTGCTCGGCAATACCCACCCCCAGCATCACCACCAGGATCACCCCCAACACGCCGTTGCCGTAGGCCAGCCAGTTGGCCAGGATGGCGTTATCAAACATCCAACGGACATTCTCCGGCGCCAGCATATTCTTAATGGTGTAGGTCTCAAGGCCACCGTCGCGACCCAGGGTTTCGAATTGGATGCCGCCAATCAGGGCGGTGAGCACTAGGCAAAAGCCCAGCAGGAAGATAAAGATCACCACGGGATCTGGGATCTTGCGGCCTATCGCCTCGATCCTGTCCAGGGTGGTGCGGGTTGAAGAAGCCGTTTGGGTCATCGCCACTGTCCTTGTTGTTGTTTCCGGCAAGGCTTCAGACCCTATCAATCCCACCGACTGCTGTAAAATCCTGCTTCTGAGACGAAAATTTTCAGCTCCAACTGATCAGCAGCCATGCACTGCCCTTCCCCCTCTAGGCAAAGGATTCATCTGGCATATACCTGATATGCCGAGCAAACAAGGCAAGCCGGACTCTCCGGCAACCGCCGCCAATGTGAGCTTGGTCACAAATTTATTCTCACCCCCTTTAAAAGTGCGAGGGCCGTTCCCAAATAGGGAGTACGGGTGCTCAAGGGAGGCCCGTGAATTCAAACCTGTTGCTCAAGAGAGGACAAACTTATGCGTACTTTTGATCTGACCCCGCTGTACAAATCCGCCATTGGCTTCGACCGTTTCGCCCAGGTAATGGACGATGCGATGCGCAATGAACAGAACAGCTTTCCCCCCTACAACATTGAGCTGGTAAAAGAGGACCACTACCGCATCACCATGGCGGTGGCCGGTTTTGCCCAGTCCGAGTTGGATATCGAAGTGGAGGGGGACACCCTGCGCGTGGAAGGCCGCAAAGCCAAGCGCGAAGATTCCCGCAAGTTCCTGCATCAGGGCATCGCCGAGCGCAACTTCAAGCGCCGCTTCCGCCTGGCCGAGCACGTCAAGGTGCTCAGCGCCGACGTTGAGCACGGCATGCTTAACATCGAGCTGATCCGCGAGGTGCCCGAGGCGATGAAGCCGCGCAAGATCACCATCGGTGATCGGGTACTGGAAGCCAAGGCCAGCTGATTGAGCTGCTGCTAGTGGCCTGATGGAACGGAATAAGCCGGGGGAGACCCCGGCTTTTTGCTGTCTGGCCTCCGCTATCCGAGCAACCGCCTGCCGATCGCTCTGGTATCGCCAAAGCGGAGCGACTTCACACCTTCCCCACTGTCGGTGAGCTGTTATAATTCCGCGAAATCACTCAGGAGCCTACCCTCTATGTCTCAAGATGCGTTGAAGAAAGCCGCCGGCTGGGCTGCCCTCGATTATGTCGAGAAGGGCAGCATCGTCGGTGTTGGCACCGGCAGCACCGTCAACCACTTTATCGATGCCCTCGGTACCATGGCCAGCCAGATTAAGGGCGCGGTCTCCAGCTCGGAAGCCTCCACCGAACGCCTCAAGGCACTGGGGATCGAGGTGTTTGATCTCAACAGCGTCTCCGAGCTGTCGGTCTACGTGGATGGTGCCGACGAGATCAACCATAAGATGGAGATGATCAAAGGCGGTGGTGCCGCCCTGACCCGGGAGAAGATCGTCGCCTCCGTGGCCAAGAAGTTCATCTGCATCGCCGATGGCAGCAAGCTGGTAGATACCCTGGGTGAGTTCCCCCTGCCCATCGAAGTGATCCCCATGGCCCGCTCTGCCGTGGCCCGTCAGATCGTTAACATGGGCGGCGACCCGGTCTACCGGGAAGGCTGTGTCACCGATAACGGCTGCCAGATCCTCGATGTCTACAGCTGGAAGATCGCCGACGCCAAGGCGCTGGAGCAGCAGCTCAACAACCTGGTGGGGGTGGTCACCAACGGCCTGTTTGCTCACCGCGGGGCCGACGTGCTATTGCTAGGCCATGCTGATGGCGTAAAGACCATCACCGGCTGATCACAGCCAGGCCGCCGTTGGCGGCAAAAAAGGATACCAGGGCGAAGTGATCCACCACTTCGCCCTGTTCGTTTGAGCCTCAAACATCACGGACGGAATCACAACATGCCCAAGTTTACTCCCCTCATCGCCCTTGCCCTGACTGCTGTCAGCAGCCACGCCCTGGCCCAGTGTCCTGCCTGGCTCGACACCGAGAAACGGATGCTGCACGACAAGGAGATGGTTGACCTGTGCAGCCTGACCGACGGCAAGCCGGTGCTGATCGTCAACACCGCCAGCCACTGTGGCTTTACCCCGCAGTTCAAAGAGCTGGAGGCACTGCATCAGCAATACGGCCCGGAAGGGCTGGTGGTGATTGGCTTCCCCTCTGACGACTTCTTCCAGGAAGCTGATGACGAAGCGGAAACCGCCGAGGTTTGCTACAAGAACTACGGCGTCACCTTCACCATGGTGACCCCGGTGTCGGTAAGAGGCTCCGATGCCGATCCCATCTTTGCTGAGCTGGCCCGCCAGGGCGGCGCGCCGAAATGGAACTTCTACAAGTACCTGGTGGATGCCGATGGGCAACTGGTGGACTACTGGTCACCGCGCACCGCCCCCAGTGACAGTGATATCACCGACGCAGTGCAAACCGTGTTGAAGTGATGACCCAACCCAGGGCAAGGGCGACCATTTGGTCGCCCTTGCTTTTTCTGTTGTGCTTGATTAGTTTTAAACCAGACCGACTAATCAGTCGGTTTTGGTCAGGAGCCCAGTAATGAGTAATGCAGAGAGCCAAGCAGAAAGCCAAGTAAGCACCCAGGACAACGTTCTTTCCCTTGATAGCCACCAGGACCTCAGCGCTCTGCTGCAGCGGCAACGGACCGCCTATCAAGCGGCTCCCTATCCCACGTTAGACCAGCGAATTAATCACCTTGATCGGCTCCATCAAGGGCTGGTGAAGCATCAACAGGCGTTGCTCGATGCCCTCTCTGAGGACTTTGGCCATCGCAGCGGCTTTGACTCGCAGATCTCCGATCTGCTGCCCTGCCTGAACCAGATCCACTACCACAAGAAGCACCTTAAGCGCTGGATGAAGCCGGTACGCCGCTCGCCGGGCTTGCTGCTCTCCCCGGCCAAGGTCACGGTGCACTACCAACCCCTGGGTGTGGTGGGTATCGTCGTGCCCTGGAACTTCCCGGTATTCCTGGCGATTGGCCCGCTGATCACCGCGTTGGCTGCAGGCAACCGGGCGATGATCAAGCTCAGCGAATTCACCCCCAACACCAACCGGGTCCTCACCCAGCTGCTGTCGGAGCAGTTCGAGTCAGACCAGGTGGTCACTATCGAGGGCGAGGCCGACCGCGCCGCCGCGTTCAGCGCCCTGCCCTTCGACCACCTGTTCTTCACCGGCTCCACCGCGGTGGGCCGTCACGTCATGCGCGCCGCCGCCGACAACCTCACCCCGGTCACCCTGGAGCTGGGCGGTAAATCCCCCACCTTTATTGGCCCTGACATCGACATCAAGGACGCGGTGCAGCGGCTGATCTGGGGCAAGTGTCTCAACGCGGGTCAGATCTGCGTCGCCCCGGACTACGTGCTGGTACCCAAGGAGAAGATCGACGAGTTTGCCCAGGCCTACCAGGCAGCCTTTAACAAGCTTTACCCCAAGGGACTGGCCAGCGACGACTACAGCTCGGTGGTCAACCCTGCCCAGTACCAGCGTCTACAGAGGGTATTGCAGGACGCCGAGGAAAAAGGGGCTCGCACTGTCCCGGTGGCCGAGCCGGCTTGCGATGATGAACAACACCGGATGGTCTCTCACCTGCTGCTGGATGTGGACGACAGCATGACGGTGATGCAGGAGGAGATCTTTGGACCGCTGCTGCCTCTGGTGCCCTACAACAGCGTGGATGAGGCGATTCAGTACATTCAAGACCGTCCCCGCCCGCTGGCACTCTACCTGATGAGCCACGACAGTGAGCTACAACAACGGGTCATCGCCGAAACCCACGCCGGCGGTGTCGCTCTCAACGAGACAGTGATGCAGGTGGCGGCAGACGATGCCCCCTTTGGCGGCATCGGTCCTTCTGGCATGGGCCACTACCATGGCCACGAGGGCTTCCTGACCCTTTCCAAGGCCAAGACAGTGCTGCAGCGCGGTAAGTTCTATCCCAGTGCCTTTATCCAACCTCCCTATGGCGGCTGGATCCACCGCCTGCTGACCAAGCTGTTCCTGCGATGAGCAAGCGTCAGTTACTGCTGGATGCCGCCCTCGACTGCTTTGTCGAACAGGGCATCGACGCCACCGCCACCGCCCGCATCGCCAAACGCGCGGGGGTGGCCAACGGCACCCTGTTTCATCACTTTCCCACCAAACAGGATCTGGTTAACGCCCTCTATGCCGAGGTGAAGCAGAGAATGTCGCAGCAGTTGCAGGAGGGTTTGGCCAGCGACACAGCGCCACTGCAGCAGCGGGCTCGTATACTCTGGTTCAATGCCCTGGATTGGTTGATGGCTCACCCCAAGGGCCTGCGCTTTGTTCTTCAGGTTCGTCAGCACCCGGGGCAAGGTCAGCGCCTGGAGCAGCTCGAGGCCTGGTTTCCTATCCTGGTAGAGCTGATTGAACAGGGCCAACACAGCGGGGCACTGGCACCGGTGCCCCGCGATCTGGCCCTGGCGCTGTGTGAAAACCACCTACTGGGCTGTGCCCAGTTCTTCCAGGAGCAGCCGGACAAGGCCCAGCAGCCCGAATACCGTAACGCCAGCTTCAACACCCTTTGGCATCTGCTAGAGCACAGTTAATCGCTGGCTTTTCAATATGAAGGCCGAGAAGGACTAGTTCTTTCCGGCCTTTTTTCCTGACTCTCCAATGCCCTGGGGTGAGACTGAACAGCCAACCGGCCTGCCCCAACCTCCCGTCGAGAACCAGGCCCCAGCTCCCAGAGGCCGCGCAGCCATGGGACTGACAGGCCAAGGCTCGGCACAAGGTACCAGAGCCGCTCGGAACTCCCCTTGCCTTTAGGTACTAGAATCCGCCCTCTTGGTAACCGACCCAAATATCGGCCATTTGAGTCATCCAACCTACTGTTTTCAAATCCTAAAATATCCTCAAGCTCAAAGTGGCATGTAGCCCAAGCGGCCATGACTCCCATAAACGGATTTTCGAGGAACGAAGGATGAAACACATTAACCAGCGCTTGGCGACGTTGATGGTCGCAGGGATCTGTTCCCTGTCTGCCCACGCCGGCTATGAACCTACCGATTACGACAAGGTGAACCAGTACTTCTACGGCTACCAGAACGAGTTTGACAATGGCGGTGGCAAATGGGGCATCATCGATGATCTTGACCTGTGGGAACTTAAGGAAGCCAAAGAGGCCGGAGCCGATCTGCCGGACCACCTCAAGTCTCTCTACGTTGATGAGACCTGCTGGATGGATGGTGACACCGAAAAGTGCAACCAGAAGCTGCTGTTTGATGTGCAGTGGACAGGTAAGACCCTCAAGCGCCTTGTGAATGCCATGTATGGCGACGGCACCTGGGAGGACGCCAAGGGCGATAAGGATGCCCGCAAGGCATTGCGCCAGGCTGTTCGTGAAACCTGTGACGCCCGTCTGGAGATTGGCTATGCCCGTACCTATGGTATTGATGGCGAAGGCTATGCCGCCGAGCTGGACACCGATCTGAACGCCCGAGGCAGCGACAGTGGCTGCAGTGCTCTGAAGCGTAACCTGGACGGCGCCGAGGCCGCCACAGTGCGGATGCGCACCTTCATCCCCACTATCCCCGGGGCCAAGTACAGCCTTTACGTGAAATACCAGAAGCGTGATTACAACTACGAGCGTACCGGCGCGCCGAGTGAAGAGAAGGCCTACCGTGACCTGTTCGTCAAGGTGCAGGGCAAAGAGACCTTCGAAAGCGAAGAGCGCCTCGATCCCTTCCGCTTCCCGCTGCCGGATGCCGATGGCCTGATCGACGGCGAGATGCCGGCACTGGAGCAGGGCTTCGTCAAGCAGCGTATCAACTTTGTTGCCGATCGCTACTTTACTGCCATCACCCTCAAGGACACCGGTTATCCGGACAGCTTCGGCATCCTGATCCGCGGCCTGCACGTCTCTCGCATGATGGATGGCCCGAACCAGGAAGAGTGCCTGGCCGGCTACCCCTACAAAGGAGGCGCCCAGAAGAAGTGCCTGCTCAACACCGACCCTGAGATCGATTTCGATGCCTGTGATCTGAGCAACGGCGACTTTACCCATAAGAAGCTGGGCAAGCTTGCGCCGGTAAACGCCCGCCTGGACGAAGCCAACCTGTTCGCCGGCCCCGGCGCCGACCAGCCCAACATCAACTTCTATTCCCTGGGTCAGGGCGGTAAGGCCAACCTGCGCCTCGGTACCTTCATCAGCGAGGAGCAGTTCCTCAAAGGCAGCTGCCCGGTCTATGGAAAAACCCTAAGCCTGTCTGAGGTCACCTGGAACAACAAAGACTTCGCCGGCTACCCGGAGAAAGGGATCGTCAAGGCCAAGCTGCAATGCCAAGGCGACGAGGGTAAGGAAACCCAGTGGGTCACCTTGAGCGGCGATGCCAACCCAGGCTTTGTCTCCACCGGTGAGCAGATCGCTTACCCGTTTGGTGCGGAGTACATGGGCTGCCGCCTGGCCTCCATCCACTTCACCGATAAAACCCACAAGCTCAAGGGGCAGTTTGCTAACCCCGGCAGCGATGGCCTGGACATCAACGGCCTGAGCCTGACCGAGACCCCGATGCCCTGAGAGCAAAGACCAGAGCACAACCATCCCTTACACGCCCCGGCCATCGCCGGGGCGTTCTCTTTTCGCCAGGACTTTTGTGCAAGAACTAGCCCGAAACCAACCAAAACCGACTGACATTCACCACCTGGGCAACCCAAAAGCCCAGCCTGGCGAAATATTGTAGTGAATATGCTCGGCTAACCCACTCTTTTTACGAATGAATCCGCAGCCTTCCAATACCTCTACTGGCGCCATAGCTTTAAAGCATCCCTCTATACGGTGCTAAAGCTCTCTTAAAACAGCAAAAAAACCGCCCATTCGAGCTATGCCGCGGCTGCCATCCCCCCACTATGCTTGCGGTGACCCGCGCCCACCTGCCGCTGGATGCACACCAAACACCCAAGGACGGGCGTCGAAAAGGAGCTTTGACTCAACATCACCAAAGGACGCAATGATGACAACGCTAAGACGCACGCTGTGCACTGCACTGATCTGCAGCGCATTCGTTGCCCCATCGCTCACTGCCGCCGAGCGCGTGGGCACCCAATACTTCTATGGCTATCAAGGCGAATTTCAAAATGGCAGTTGGGGCATCATCGATGACCTGGACCTGCGCATGCTTCGCATGTACGAAGAGGATGTCGATAATGGTGACCTCGGAGATGGCGGGCTGCTAACGGCGGCCCAAGAGGCCGCGGTAGAGTCGCACCTGGACGAGCTATTGCAGGACAGTAGCATGCTGCCGGATAAACTGAAGTCACTCTACGTCGCAGGTGACGACGATGGCGAGCTAACCGCTGACAAGCGCATCCTGTTCGATGTGCAGTGGACCCGCAAGACCGCACGGCGTTTGGCCCAGTACTTCCAGGGTCTGGATGACTCCGAATGGAAAGCGCTGCCTAAATCCGATAAGAAGATGTACCTGCGCGACGCTCGCGACCGCTGTGACGCTCGCCTGGAGATCGGTCACGCCTTCGATACCTACAAGATCCGTAACCCCAACAACGCTAATGCCCCCGCTGCTGGCTTTGCCGCTGAGTTGGACACCGACCTGGATGCCGGCGGCACCGATCCTGGCTGCCCCTCCCGTGGCGATCTTAAAGGGGCAGGCTTAGGCAGTGAAGCGGCCACCGTTCGCATCCGCACCTTTATCCCCACAGTGCCCGGTCGAAAGTACGCGCTGGCGGTGAAGTACCAGAAACGCGATTACAACTTCGAGAAGCAGGGGGCTCCCAGCGAAGAGAAGGCGTTCCGCGACCTGGTGGTGAAGGTTCGCGGCCTGGATTACTTTGGTGACACCGACGGCATTGATCCCTACCACTTCCCGCTGCCCATGGCCTATCAGGACGATGGTGGCGAAATCAAAGCAGTGATCCCCACCGAAGGAGGGGGCACCAAGCTGGTCAAGCTGGAAGAGGGTTTCGTTAAGACTTGGAACACCTTCGTGGCGGATCGCCACTACACCCCCATCACCCTAAGGGACAACGGTTACCCCGACAGCTTTGGGATCCTGATCCGCGGCCTGCACGTGGAAGAAAAGGAAGCGGGCCCGAACGAGGAGATCTGCGAGGACTTTAAGCACAACAAGCGAGCTTACAAGAAATGTCTGCTGGGAGATCCCCAGGATGTGGGCGATCTGGATGCCTGTGATCTGGCCAATGGTCAGATCAGCTACAAGGTCGGTACCAAGGGAGCGGCCCCGGATGCCAATCGGCAAGACGTCGCCAACCTGACTAACATGGCTGGCAACACCCCCAACACCGTCAACTTCCTCTCCCTGGGCCAGGGCGGCAGCGTTAAGGTACGACTTGGCGATGAGATCATGCAGGGCATGTTCCTCAAGGGCAGCTGTCCGCTGGAAGGCAAGTCCCTCGCCTTGCAGGAGATCACCTGGGGACCCAGTAAAACCTTTGAGCAATATCCGGAAAAAGGTTTTGCCAAGATCAAACTCAAAGGCTGTCATACCGAGTCGATGAACGGATGGGGCCCGGTGACCTGGGATCATGTGGGCGGTAACCACATCATCACCAACGACATGCTGACGCAAACCTTCGGTTCCGATTACGCCGGCTGCCGATTGGTGGCGGTACAGATTAAGGACCGCACCCATAAGCTCAAGGGGGACGACAAAAACCCCGGCAGCGATGGCATCGACATCAACAGCCTGAAACTGGTGGAGACCCCATAGCCCTAATCGGTAATCCAGCCCCGGTTCGCCGGGGCTTCTTTCTTTCTGATCACTGCCTTGGCTCTCATAGCCAACGCCTATCCTGAGATACCCAATCCCGATACCCCACCGCCTCCCGCTTGCCTCTCCATTCAGGTATCCTGTTGGGCTATCTATGGATTTAGGAGTCGACGTCGATGAGCCAGCTGTCTCTGCACAAGGACAAGATCAAGGTACTGTTGTTGGAAGGGGTGCACCCCCGTGCGGTGGAGGTGTTTACCAATGCCGGTTATACCAATGTGGAGGTCCTTACCGGCTCGCTGTCCCAGGACGCCCTGGCGGAAAAGCTCAAGGACGTGCACTTCGTTGGCATTCGCTCCCGCACCCAGCTGACCGAAGCGGTGCTGGCCCAGGCGGAAAAACTGGCCGCCATCGGCTGCTTCTGCATCGGCACCAACCAGGTGGACCTCAAGGTCACCGAGATGGCCGGGATCCCGGTGTTCAACGCCCCCTTCTCCAACACCCGCTCGGTAGCGGAGCTGGTGCTGGGGGAGATCCTGCTGCTGCTGCGCGGTATCCCGGAGAAGAACGCCCTTGCCCACCGTGGTGTCTGGAAAAAGTCGGCCAGTCAGAGCTTTGAAGCCCGCGGCAAGGTGCTGGGGATCATCGGTTACGGCCATATCGGCACCCAGTTGGGGGTGCTGGCGGAAGGGCTGGGGATGAAGGTGGTGTTCTACGACATCGAGAACAAGCTGCCGCTGGGTAATGCCAACCAATTGCCCAGCCTGGATACCCTGCTGAAAAGCGCCGACGTGGTCAGCCTGCATGTGCCGGAAACCCCACAAACCAAGAACATGCTCAGCGGCCCCCAGCTCTCCGCCATGCGCGAGGGCAGCATCCTGATCAACGCCTCTCGCGGCACCGTGGTGGACATCGACGCTCTGTGCCAGGTGCTGCAGTCCGGTCGCATTGCCGGTGCCGCCATCGACGTGTTCCCGGTGGAGCCCAAGTCCAACAAGGAGGAGTTCTTCAGCCCACTGCGCGAGTTCGATAACGTGCTGTTGACCCCTCACGTGGGCGGCTCCACCCAGGAGGCTCAGGAGAACATCGGCCTGGAGGTGGCCTCCAAGCTGGTGAAGTACTCCGACAACGGCTCGACCCTGTCGGCGGTCAACTTCCCCGAGGTGTCCCTGCCGGAGCACACCGGCAGCTCCCGCCTGCTGCACATCCACCGCAACGTACCCGGCGTGCTGAACCAGATCAACCAGGCGTTTGCCGCCAAGGGGATCAACATCAGCGGCCAGTACCTGCAAACCACCGCCAATATCGGTTACGTGGTGATGGACGTGGAAACCCACCACGCGGTGGAGGCGCTGGCAGAGATGAAGCAGATCCCCGGCACCATCCGCGCCCGCCTGCTCAACTGAGTCGATTCCAGCCAACAAAAAGGGACCCTTGCGGTCCCTTTTTTTGCATAGCTAGCTTTGGTTACTCCACCAGCCCCAGCTTGCCGATCAGCTCCGCGCGGCTGCGGGTCTCGGTCTTGCGGAAGATGGAGGCCAGGTGCGCCTTCACCGTGTACTCGCTGATAAACAGCTTTTGCGCGATCTCTTTGTTGCGCGCCCCTTCGGCCACCAGCCGCACCAACTCGCGCTCCCGCTTGGTCAGCTTCTCCTGCTCGCTCTGATGGCGCTGCTGATGGTCAAACAACAGGTTCTGCACCACCTTCTCCAGGGTACTACGGGGGTACCAGAGCTCCCCTTTCACCAGCCCACGCAGGGCCATTAACTGGATATCGGGACGATCATCCTGCTTGAGCAGACCGCGATAGCCCAGCTTCAGGGCATAGACCGGATCCAGCTCCTCGCCCACCACGTCGATCAGCGCCACGTTGTGTGCCGGCAGCTTCTTCTCCAGCCAGCTGGGCAGGCCACGCAGACCAAGACGTTGGTTGTGCAGTGAGACCAGCAGCAGCACACCGGAGTCGTTCAGCAGCGACATCGGCACATCACTGAGGGTGCCATAACGCTGCAGCTCACAGGCCATCGGCGCGCACAGCACCTCCAGCGGCGATGGATGCTCGCTGTCACGGACAAAACAGAGTGTGTGAAATGGCTGTGCCATGGCTGCTCCTAAGACGTTCCCCCTGCAAGGAGAACATTTTATTTACATTTTCTCAACACTTACGCTCTGTTATCGGATGCGAATGAGTGAATTACTTATCTCTACCTGGTCTGCGGAAATCCTTTGAGCGCCGTTGTTCTTCCGCGCCAGCGACATTATCCTTGGGGCGCCATAACAAGGAGATAACATGGACAACGCCGATCTACAGGGCCTCACCCTGTCCCGATTTATTGCCGGCTACTGGCGCCTGCTGGACTGGCAGATGACGCCGCAACAGCGCCTGGCCTTTCTCGAGTCCCATCTGGCGATGGGGATCAGCAGCTGCGACCACGCCAATATCTATGGCGACTACCAGTGCGAAGCCGCCTTCGGTGAAGCTCTGCGGCTCAAGCCGGCCCTGCGGGATCAGCTGCAACTGATCAGCAAATGTGGGATCTGCCTGCCCGGCAGCCAGGGCCACGCCCTGCCCCACTACAACACCGACGCCAGCCACATCGTCGCCCAGGTGGAGCGCAGTCTGACTCAGCTGGGCACCGACTACCTGGATCTGCTGCTGATCCACCGACCGGACCCCTTGATGGACGCCGACGAGGTCGCCGGCGCCTTCGAGCAGTTGCAGCATCAGGGTAAGGTACGCTACTTCGGCGTCTCCAACTTCACCCCCAGTCAGTTTGATCTGCTGCAGTCTCGCCTGAGCCTGCCGCTGGTCACCAACCAGATTGAGATCTCGCCGCTGAACATGGCGCCACTGCATGACGGCACCTTGGATCACCTGCAGATGCAACGACTGCGCCCCATGGCCTGGTCCTGCCTCGGTGGCGGCCGGCTGTTCCACCCCGAGGACCCCACCGCTCGCCGCATCCGGGCCGAGCTGCAGCAGATCGGCGAGGAGATCGGTGCCGAGGGGATAGACCAGGTGCTCTATGCCTGGCTGCTGGCCCTGCCAAGCCAGCCGCTGCCCATCCTGGGGACCGGCAAGCTGGAGCGGATCCGCTCCGCCGTTGCGGCCCAGTCTCTCAGCCTCAGTCGCGAGCAATGGTTCCGCATCTGGGTTGCCGCTACCGGCCACAACGTGCCCTGATATCTCGAAACCCAGGCACAAAAAAACGCCCCGCCGGATCCGGCGGGGCGTTTTTTATTCTGGTGGGTTACTCCACCGCTTCGACGATCACCGCAGCGGAGAGTTCGCCATTATTGATCACCGGGAAGGGACGCTGGGTACGCAGGATGGTCTGGCCACCGACCCGCACCGAGGCCCACACCACGTAGTTGGCCTTGGGATCCACCTCCTCCTCCGGAATGGCGAAGAAGTAAGGCACCGGCAGCTTGCCCACCTCAAACTCCCGCTGCTCCAGGATCACCCCCGGCTTGTCGGCGTCGATCACCGCCACCATCACCTGGGAGTTGGCCGGCAGCAGGGTTGCCTCCTTGAAGGCCACCACGCCACTGACCCGGACAAACTCCGGCTTGGGCTCGGTCACCGTGACACAAGCGCTCAGGCAAAGTGCCAGCAGTGCGGTGAGAAAAACTCTGATCATCCGTGTTTTCCAATCAGCAATTAATGGCCTTCGTTATAACAGGGCAGGCTGGGCTGCTCAAGCTTGGGACGGGGAAATCCGCCCCGGCGCCGCTCTCAGCGAGGCCAGGTAGTCCCGGGTGTCACTGATGATCTCCTTACGCAGCAGCAACAAGGCGATCAGGTTTGGCACCGCCATCAGGCCGTTGACCACGTCCGCCAGCAACCAGATCAGCTCCAGGTGCAGCAGGCCGCCCACCGCTACCAGGCTGACAAAGACCCAGCGGTAGGGGGTACGACCCCGTTCGCCGGCCAGGAACAGTACCGCGCGTTCACCGTAATAGCACCAGCCGAGGATGGTGGTGAAGGCAAAGAACAGCAGTGCCACGGTCACCACCTTCTCACCGACAAAGGCCGACAGACCGGAGGCAAAAGCGGAGGAGGTCATCGCCGCACCGGCGGCTTCGCCCTGCCAGGCGCCGGTCATCACCAGGGCCAGGCCGGTCAGGGTACAGATGATCAGGGTATCGAACAGCGGGCCGGTCATGGAGACCAGGCCCTGCTCCACCGGCGAGCGGGTTTTGGCCGCGGCAGCCGCCATCGGCGCACTGCCAAGGCCCGCCTCGTTGGAGAACACCCCGCGGGCCACCCCCATCTGGATGGCGTACATCACGGTGGCCCCGGCAAAGCCGCCGCCGGCGGCCACCGGGTTGAAGGCGCTCTCCAGCACCAGGGCAAAGGCCGCCGGTACCGCCTGCCAGTTCAGGCCCAGCAGCAGCAAACAGGCCAGCACGTAACCGATCGCCATGGTGGGCACCAGGGCAGAGGCGACCTTAGCGATCCGCTTCACCCCACCCAGCACCACGGCGCCGACCAACAGGGTCAGTACCGTCATGGTCAGCCACTGGGGCACGGCAAAGGCGATCTGGGCACCATCGACGATGGCGTTAACCTGGGGAAAGGTACCGATACCGAAGAAGGCCACCAGCAGGGTAAACACCGCGAACAGCTTGGCCAGCCAGCGCAGGCCGGTGCCCTCGGCGATGTAGTACATCGGCCCGCCGACCTGCTCGCCGCGGGCATCGGTGCGACGGTACTTCACTGCCAGCATGCACTCGGCGTACTTGGTGGCCATACCAAACAGGCCCGCCATCCACATCCAGAACAGCGCACCGGGGCCACCCAGTTTCACTGCCGTGGCGACACCGACGATGTTGCCGGTGCCGATGGTGGCCGCCAGGGCGGTACAAAGCGCGGCGAAACGGCTGACGTCACCGGCGCTGTCTTCCTTGCGGAACATCAGCCGCAGGGCCAATGGCAGTTTGAGCAGTTGGATAAAGCCCAGGCGGGCGGTGAAATAGATGCCGGTGCCCACCAACAGGATCAACAGCGGCGGCCCCCAGACCCAGGAGCTTAAAGTAGATAGTGCAGATTCAATGGCTTGCATGTCAGTTTTCCTCTAGTGCGACAGCGCAACAACACAAAGAGGAGAACCCATGATCTTAGATAAAGCAGCAGTGCAGAAAGGCAACGCCGGCCCGAAGGGCATGCGTTGTGTTTCCCACCTCTGTCCTTTTGCCTGAGCGTTTCACACGACCACGGGGGCCGGCTTGCGCCTTCGGCGTCCAAATCAATGGATCTCTCCAGAGGCTCGTCCAGTACCAGTCCTCACCAGCAACTGCTGGCGCCTGAAAGATTTACTTCTTCGGCGGGCGGCTAGGCCACCACTCTCCTGATACCTTCATCCGAGTTGGTCAATCAACTTGACCAGGGGCTTACCTTAAACAAAACGGCCCGCGCTATGAAGCACGGGCCGCGTGACAAAACTCACACTTTTCAGCATTTAGTGCCAGCGATTGCGATTCAGCCTTGGCGTTTACGCTGGCGCAGCAGGCCTTCCTGCTGGGCACTGGCCACCAGGTTACCCTGCTGATCAAAGATCTGGCCACGCACCAAACCGCGGGAGTTCATGGTGGTGGGGCAGTCGATGTCGAACATCAGCCACTGGTCAAAGCGGAACGGCCGGTGGTACCACATGGCATGATCGATGGTGGCCAGTTTCAGCCCCGGAGTGAACAGGCTCAGGCCATGGGGCTTGCACGCGGTGGTGAGGAAGTTGAAATCCGAGGCGTAGGCCAGCAGGTAGCGATGCACCTGGGGATCGTCCGGCAGCTCGCCATTGGCGCGCATCCACACCTGACGTTTGGGGCTGCGATCCTCCAGCGCCGTGCGCGGATCTTCCACCACCCTCAGCTCGATGGCCAGGTTATCCAGGTAACGCTCCACCATCGCCGGTGGCAGCTTATCGCGCATCCGCTGGGCCAGCTCGTGCTGACTGAGAAAGCCCTCGGGCCCATGGGCCTTGGGCATGGCGATCTGATGCTCCAGGCCCGGCTCCGGGGCCTGGAAGGAGGCGGTCATAAAGAAGATGGGCCGGCCGTGCTGGATGGCGCTGACCCGACGGGCACTGAAGCTGCCACCATCCCGCAGGTTTTCCACGTCGTAGATCACCGGCAGGGCCAGATCGCCGGCACGGAGAAAATAGGAGTGGAAGGAGTGAACGTCCCGGCCTGACGGCACGGTTTCCTGAGCGGCGGCCAGCGCCTGCCCCAATACCTGGCCACCAAACAGGTGACCGAAGCCCAGGTCCTGGCTTTCCCCCCGGAACAGGCCATCATCCAGGCGCTCCAGAGCGAGCAGATCCACCAAACGTTGCAACACTTCAGACATGCGAAGCCCCCGATGAGTAAAAGTGGCCTTACGCTACCCTCAGTCTTGCCGAATTTCCAGTGGCACGACGCAGTTAGCCCGGCCAGACAGACTTTGTCGTCCGCTGACCGGCTCGCCCATTGGCACCAGGTACTAGCGACGCTCCAGTTTCAGCATCTTGATGATGCTCTGCAGCCGCTCGTTGTAGTTAACGAAGGGGCGGGACTTGGGCATCTCCTTAAGCCGGCCCCACTCCTGGGCAAAGCGCTCCGGCCGTTGCTGGGACAGGGGCAGAAAGATCCCCTCGGTTTCCTGGAAACGGGCCAGCGAGTAATGGCCGCCACCGGCCAGCACGATCTCACCATTGGGTGCGGAATCGGACATCAGCCACAGCATCGGCGGCACGATCAGATCCGGGGTCAGCTCCTCGGCGTTCACCGGCACGTCCAGCGCCTGGATCAGGCGGGTACTGCAGGCCGGACAGATGGCGTTAACCCGGATGCCGTACTCTTCACTCTCCAGCGCCAGGCTGTTCACCAGGCCCACGTTGGCCAGGTTGGAGGCGCTATAGCCCACCAGGCGGCTGTCACCATAAAGCGAGGAGCTGGCGGAGGTTACCAGGATCCGGCCGTGGCGCTGCAGCTGCATCTGCGGCCACACCGCCTGGATCGCCTCCACGGTGCTGAAGTGGTTCATCTCCATCATCAGCCGGTGGTCGTCGCTGTTCTGCCCGGCCCCTTGCTGCACCAGCAAGGTTCCGGCATTGCAGATCAGGCCATCGATGCGGCCAAAGCGCTCCAGGGTGTCACTGACCAGCCAATCCAGGTTGCGGCGATCACGCACGTCCAGGCAGTGGCCTACCGCTTGTCCGCCCATGTCCTTGATCAGATCCACCACATCCTCGATGTAGCTGCCATCCTGTCCCTTGCCACTCATGTCACAGCCGAGATCGACGGCGATCACGGTGGCGCCACGGGCCGCCAACCCCAAGGCATAGGCCCGACCGATACCGCGCCCCGCGCCGGTGATCATCACTACCTGATCGGTAAACCTCAACATTGGCTTTGTTCCTTCCTGTTTCTCATTGGGCACACAATGCAACCTTTCCCGGTTCTTTTCTGTGAGCAAAGTGTTAAAACCCAGTTCCTGCGCGGAGTGATTGTCGTGACCGTGATCTGCATCGGATGGGGGTAAAAGAAGGTACAATAAAGCCCCTTGTCAAATTTCCCTAGCACCAACCCGCTCATGAATCTCACTTACTGGTTGATGGCCATCCGCCCTCGTACCCTGCCCGCCGCTATCGGCCCGCTGCTGCTGGGCAACATGCTGGCCTACGTTCACGGTCACTTCGATACCCTGATCGGGATCAGCTCCATGCTCTGTGCCGTGCTGCTGCAGGTGGCGGTCAACCTGGCCAACGACTACTTCGACTTCAAAAGCGGCGTCGATACCCATGAGCGCGTCGGCCCCACCCGGGTTACCCAGTCCGGATTGCTGTCTCCCATTGCGGTGCGCAACGCCATGATCGGCACCCTGGTGGCCGCGGTCGCCGTGGGTGCTTACCTTATCTACGTCGGCGGCTGGCCGGTGGCGGCAATGGCAGTGTTCGCCGTGCTCGGCGCGCTGTGCTACTCCGGTGGGCCCTACCCCCTCGCTTCCCACGGTTTGGGTGAAGTGGCGGCCTTTATCTATTTTGGCCTGCTGGCCGTGGTCGGGGCCTACTTTATCCAGGTGGGCCAAACCAACCTGGACGCCTGGCTGCTGGCGGCCACCGTGGGCTGCTTCAACGCCGCCATCATGCTGGTCAACAACACCCGGGATATCCGCACCGATCGGGAAGCCAACAAGCGCACCCTGGCGGTACGGATTGGCCTGGAGAATGCCCGCGGTCTCTACCGGGTGCTGGTGGTGGCCCCCTTCCTGGTACTGGTACTGATGTGGCTGCTGGGAGACCTGCCCGGTCTGGTCCCGTTACTGGGCTGTTGTGCCTTCCCCATGGCTCGCCTGTTGGCGGCCCGCTTCGCCCAGGTGGAAGGGGCAGAGCTCAATCCACTGCTGGGTCGCACCGCGCAACTGACCATGCTCTACAGCCTGCTGGTGTCTTTGGCGCTGCCGCTGGCGCAACTGACCTGAGCCTGAGCCCTGAGCCAAAGACCGAAGCGACAGGCCCAAAGCGACAGGCCCGAGCCACCAGGCCCCAGAAAAACAAAAGGGAGAACCCATGGGTTCTCCCTTTTTGTTGCCCTGAAAGGCTGTTTCAGCCCCTGCCTCAGCCGGTGGCGCCGGCGTGGCCATAACCCAGCCGGTTGAGCGCCGACTGCACCAGGTCCAGAGTATCCGGATCTTCGATGGTGGCAGGTACCGCATACTCCTGGCGATCCGCCATCTTGCGCATGGTGCCCCGCAGGATCTTACCGGAGCGGGTCTTGGGCAGCTTGCTCACCACCGACACCAGCTTAAACGCCGCCACCGGGCCGATCTCCTGGCGGACCAGGGCAATCAGCTCCTGGTACAGCGCCTCTTCAGTCAGGCTCACCCCGCTTTTCAGTACCACCAGGCCTAGCGGCACCTGGCCCTTGAGCTTATCCGCCACCCCGATCACCGCCACCTCGGCCACTGCCGGGTGGGTGGCCAGCACCTCTTCGAACCGGCCGGTGGAGAGACGGTGGCCAGCCACGTTAATGATGTCGTCGATGCGGCTCATGATGTAGAGATAGCCCTCCTCATCCTGGTAGCCGGCATCGCCGGTGAGGTAATAGCCGGGATACCGGCTCAGGTAGGCCTGAACAAAACGCTCATCGTTTTGCCACAGGGTGGGCAGGGTCCCTGGCGGCAGCGGCAGCTTGATGGCGATGGCGCCACTTTCGCCAGCGGCCACCGGCTCACCGGCCTCATCCAGCACCGAGACCTGGTAGCCCGGCACCGCCAGCGCCGGGGATCCGGCTTTGACCGGCAACGGCGCTACTCCCATCAGGTTGGCACAGATGGCCCAGCCGGTTTCGGTCTGCCACCAGTGGTCAATCACCGGCACCTTAAGGGTATCGGCAGACCAGTTGAGGGTATCGGGGTCACAGCGCTCGCCGGCCAGAAACAGCGCGGTGAGACTGGAGAGATCGTAGCGGGCCAGGAACTCGGTGTTGGGATCCTCCCGCTTGATCGCCCGAATGGCAGTAGGAGCAGTAAAGAAGGACTTCACCTTGTACTGCTCGATCACCCGCCAGAACGCGCCGGGATCCGGGGTACCCACTGGCTTGCCCTCGTACAGCACGGTGCTGGCACCCACCAGCAGCGGGCCATAAACAATGTAGGAGTGGCCCACGACCCAGCCCACGTCCGAGGCCGCCCAGAACACGTCGCCGGGATCGATGTCGTAGATCGCCTTCATCGACCAGGCCAGGGCCACCGCATGGCCGCCGTTGTCCCGCACCACCCCTTTGGGAATGCCGGTGGTGCCGGAGGTGTAGAGAATATAGAGCGGATCCGTGGCCGCCACCGACACACAGGGGGCCGGCGCCACGCCCTGCTGAACCTGGTACCAATCCCAATCCCGCCCGGCCTGCAGGGCGGCCTCGCATTCCGGCCGCTGCAGCACCAGGCAGCCTTGGACGGGATGCTCAGCCAGCTCCAGCGCCGAATCCAGCAGCGGCTTGTAGGGCACCACCCGGCCAGGCTCGATGCCACAGGACGCGGAGAGCACCAGCTTGGGCTTAGCGTCGTCGATCCGGGTGGCCAGCTCCGCTGCGGCAAAGCCGCCAAACACCACCGAGTGCACCGCACCGATGCGGGCACAGGCCAGCATGGCAAACACCGTCTCCGGCACCATCGGCATGTAGATCACCACCCGGTCGCCGGCCACCACCCCCTGGGCCTGCAGGGCCCCGGCCAGGGTGGCCACCTTGTGCTGCAGCTCCTGGTAGGTGATGGCGTAGGCACTGCCGGTCACCGGGCTGTCGTAATAGATCGCCACCTGCTCGGCGCGGCCATTTTCCACATGACGATCCACCGCGTTGTAGCAGGTATTGAGCGACGCCCCGGCAAACCAGCGATACAGCGGTGCCGCCTGATCATCCAACAGCGCGGTCCACTGACTGTCCCAATCGATGGCACTGGCCGCCTGGCCCCAGAACTGCTCGGGTGTCTCTATGGCCTGCTGCTGCAACTGCGCAATCGGGCCGGTCTCAATGGTCATGGCGACGCCTCCGTTCAATTTTTCACCACACCATTTCTAGCACGGGGCCTGTAAAGCCCCCATTAGACCTATGGCTATCCACTTTTCGTTACACCCGGCCCAAACAGGCTTGCAACAGCAAGTTTACCTTGACGTAAACTTCCGCTATGTTGCCAGCATGTTTCTTAGTGCGGGATCCCCCCATGGCAACCACCCCAACCACCTACTCCATCAGCGACTTAGCCCGCGAGTTTGATATCACCACCCGCAGCATTCGTTTCTACGAAGACCAGGGTCTGCTCAAGCCGCAGCGTAAGGGCCAAACCCGCATCTACAACCTGCAAGACCGGGTGCGCCTCAAGCTGATCCTGCGAGGCAAACGACTGGGCTTCTCGCTGGCAGAGACCGGCCGCCTGTTCGACCTCTACGACGCCGATCGCTCCAGCAAGACCCAGCTGCACACCATGCTGGAGCTGATATCGGAAAAGAAGAAAGACCTGCAGCAACAACTGGACGACATCCAGGTGGTGATGATGGAGCTCTCCTCCGCCGAGAACCAGTGCCTGGATGCCTTGGAAAGGATCAACCAAACCATTGAGGGTTAACCATGTATCTCAATAGCTTCAACTTCGGTCTGGGGCAGACCATCGACATGCTCCGCGACGCGGTACGGGAGTTTGCCCAGAGCGAGATCGCCCCGCTGGCGGCCCAGATCGACGCCGATAACCAGTTCCCCAACCAGCTCTGGCCTGCCCTTGGCCAGATGGGACTGCTCGGGGTCACGGTGGACGAGGCCTACGGCGGTGCCAATATGGGATACCTGGCCCACGTGGTGGCGATGGAGGAGATCTCCCGCGCCAGCGCTTCGGTGGGGCTCTCCTACGGTGCCCACTCCAACCTCTGCGTTAACCAGATCGCTCGCAATGGCAACGAGGCGCAAAGGGCCAAGTACCTGCCCGCGCTGGTCTCCGGCGAAGCGATCGGCGCCCTGGCGATGAGCGAGCCCAACGCCGGCTCCGACGTGGTATCGATGAAGCTGACCGCCCGCCGCGAAGGCGACGTCTACATCCTCAATGGCAACAAGATGTGGATCACCAACGGGCCCGATGCCCACACCTTCGTGATCTACGCCAAGACCGATCCCAAGGGCGGCAGTCGCGGCATCACCGCCTTTATTGTCGAGCGCGGCACCCCCGGCTTCACCCAGGCACAGAAGCTCGACAAGCTGGGGATGCGTGGCTCCAATACCTGTGAACTGGTGTTTCAGGACTGCCCGGTGCCGGCAGAAAACGTGCTGGGCCAGGAGGGCGACGGCGTCCGGGTGCTGATGAGCGGCCTGGACTACGAACGGGTGGTGCTGTCCGGCGGACCGCTGGGGATCATGGCCGCCTGCCTCGACACCGTGCTGCCGTATGTACAACAGCGACAGCAGTTTGACCGCCCCATCGGCCAGTTCCAGCTGGTCCAGGGCAAGCTGGCGGACATGTACACCCGCGCCAACGCCGCTCGCAGCTACGTCTACGCCGTGGCTGCCGCCTGCGACCGCGGCGAAACCAGCCGCAAGGACGCCGCCGGCGCCATCCTCTACAGCGCCGAGCTGGCCACCCAGTTGGCCCTGGATGCGATCCAGCTGCTCGGCGGCAACGGCTACATCAACGAGTACGACACCGGCCGCCTGCTGCGGGACGCCAAGCTGTATGAGATCGGCGCGGGCACCTCGGAGATCCGACGCTGGCTGATCGGCCGTGAACTGGTTGCGGAATAAGGAGCTGCCGTGAGCCACATCCAATCGCAATACCAGGCGGGGGATCCCGCCAACCGGGCCCGCCACGATGCCATGGCCACCCTGATGGCCGACCTGCACGACAAGCTGGCGCAGATCCTGCCCGGAGGTTCGGAAAGCGCCCGCCAGCGTCACCAGGGCCGGGGCAAGCTGTTGCCGCGGGAGCGGGTTGAGCGGCTGCTGGATCCCGGCGCCCCCTTCCTGGAGATCGGCCAGATGGCTGCCTACCAGGTCTACGAGGACGTGGTCCCCGCTGCCGGCGTGATCGCCGGCATCGGTCGGGTCAGCGGCGTGGAGTGCATGATCGTGGCCAATGACGCCACGGTTAAGGGGGGCACCTACTACCCCCTGACGGTAAAGAAACACCTGCGGGCCCAGGAGATCGCCCAGCGCTGTCACCTGCCCTGCATCTACCTGGTGGACTCCGGCGGTGCCTTCCTGCCCCGCCAGGATGAGGTGTTCCCAGACCGGGACCACTTCGGTCGCATCTTCTTCAACCAGGCCCAGATGTCGGCGGCGGGGATCCCGCAGATCGCCGTGGTGATGGGGCTGTGCACCGCCGGTGGCGCCTATGTGCCGGCCATGGCGGATGAGTCCATCATGGTACGGGAGCAGGCCAGCATCTTCCTGGCCGGGCCGCCGCTGGTGAAGGCCGCCACCGGCGAGAGCATCAGCGCCGAGGACCTCGGTGGTGGCCGGGTCCACACCGAGATCTCCGGGGTGGCCGATCACCTGGCCGACAACGATGAGCATGCCCTGCAGCTGGCCCGCCAGGTGGTGTCCCGACTCAACCATCGCAAGGCCGCACCACTGCAGCCGCAACCTGTGCTGCCACCGCGCTTCGATCCGCAGGAGCTGTACGGCATCGTCGGTACCGATCTGAAGAAACCCTTCGAGGTACGGGAGGTGATCGCCCGGCTGGTGGACGACTCCGCCTTTGATGAGTTCAAGGCCCGCTTCGGCCCCACCCTGGTGTGTGGCTTTGCCAACCTGCACGGCTACCCCATCGGCATCCTGGCCAACAATGGCATCCTGTTCTCCGAGTCCGCCCAAAAGGGTGCGCACTTTATCGAGCTGTGCTGTCAGCGCGGCATCCCGCTGCTGTTTCTGCAGAACATCACCGGCTTCATGGTGGGACAGAAATACGAGCATGAGGGGATCGCCAAGCACGGCGCCAAGCTGGTGACCGCGGTCTCCTGCGCCCAGGTGCCCAAGTTCACCGTGGTGATCGGCGGCAGCTACGGCGCCGGCAACTACGGCATGTGCGGCCGCGCCTACGACCCCACCCTGATGTTCTCCTGGCCCAACGCCCGCATCTCGGTAATGGGTGGCGAACAGGCCGCCAACGTGCTGGCCCAGGTCAAGCTCGACCAACTGGCCGGTAAGGGCCAGGACTGGCCCGAGTCCGAGCAGGCGGCGTTCAAGGCCCCCATCGTCGAGCAGTACGAGCACAAGGGACACCCCTACTACGCCTCGGCCCGGCTGTGGGATGACGGCATCATCGATCCAGCCCAGACCCGCGAGGTACTGGGCCTGGCCCTGTCGGCCTCGATGAACGCCCCCATCACCCCCACCCGCTTTGGTGTGTTCCGGATGTAATCCGGCCAGCGAATAGGATTTGTCATGACAGAGAGTCACATCAAGGTACAACAGCAGGGGCGGATCGCCCGCCTGGTGCTGAACCGGCCCGACAAACACAACGCCTTCAATGCGGCGATGATCCAGCAGATCACCGACGCCCTGCAGCAGCTGTCGCGCCAGCCCGAACTGAACCTGCTGGTGCTGCAGGCCGAAGGCAAACACTTCTGTGCTGGCGCCGATCTGGCCTGGATGCAATCCCAGGCGCAGATGAGCGCCGAGGAGAACCACACCGATGCCCTGGCCCTGGCGCAGATGCTCAATGCTCTCGACCGCTTTCCGGCGCCGGTGATGGCGCTAGTACAGGGGGCCGCTTACGGTGGCGCATTAGGGCTTATCGCCTGCGCCGATCTGGTGCTGGCCAAGGACAACGCCCGCTTCTGCCTGTCCGAGGTCAAGCTGGGCTTAATCCCCGCCACCATCAGCCCCTACGTGGCCCGGGCCATCGGCCACCGCCAGCTGCGCCGCTACGCCCTGGGGGCAGAGACCCTGGATGCCCAGCGCGCCGAGCAGCTGGGCCTGGTGCACCAGGTGGTGTCCGATCTGGATAGCGCCGCCGAGCAGTGGTGCCAGCGGCTGCAGCAGAACGGTCCCATGGCCCTGCGCGCCTGCAAGGAGCTGCTGCGTCACATCGAGCAGCGGCCGCTGGATCAGGCCCTGATGCAGGACACCGCCCATCGCATCGCCCGTGTCCGCGTCAGCCCGGAGGGCCAGGAGGGCCTGACCGCCTTCTTTAATAAGCGCCAACCCCACTGGCAGGGAGGCCAGGATGACACCGAATAACATCAATAAACTGCTGATCGCCAACCGCGGCGAGATCGCCTGCCGCATCATCGATACCTGCCGCTCTCTGGGGATCCGCACCCTGGCGGTCTACTCCGATGCCGACCGACAGGCCCGCCATGTCGCCCTGGCCGATGAGGCGTTTCGCATCGGCCCGGCCCCGGCGGTGGAGTCCTACCTCAAGGGCGATCTGCTTTTACAGATCGCCAAGGCCCAGGGCTGCGATGCCATCCACCCGGGCTACGGCTTCCTGTCAGAAAACCCGGAGTTCGCCCGGGCCTGTGAGAAGCAGGGGGTGATCTTTGTCGGCCCCAGCGCCGAGGCCATCGATAAGATGGGCTCCAAAAGTGCCGCCAAGGCGATCATGGAAGAGGCCGGGGTGCCGATGCTGCCGGGTTATCACGGCGATGAGCAAGACGACGAGCACCTGATGCAGCAGGCCCAGCGCATCGGTTTCCCGCTGCTGATCAAGGCCACCTACGGCGGTGGCGGCAAGGGGATGCGGGTGGTGGAGTCCCTCGAAGCGATGCCAGAGTCCCTGGCCAGCGCCCGTCGGGAGGCCCGTGCCGCCTTTGGTAACGACCAGCTACTGCTGGAGCGCTACCTGCGCAACCCCCGCCATGTCGAGGTGCAGGTGTTTGCCGATCACCACGGCCACTGCCTCTACCTGTCAGATCGGGACTGTTCCATTCAGCGCCGCCACCAGAAGGTGGTGGAGGAGGCCCCGGCACCGGGACTAAGCGATGAGCTGCGCCGTGCCATGGGTGAGGCCTCGGTCAAGGCGGCCCAAGCCATCGATTACCGCGGTGCCGGCACGGTGGAATACCTGCTGGATGCCAACGGTGAGTTCTTCTTTATGGAGATGAACACCCGGCTGCAGGTGGAACACCCGGTCACCGAGCTGGTCACCGACGTCGACCTGGTGGCCTGGCAGCTGGCGGCCGCGGAGGGACAACCCCTGCCCATCACCCAATCGCAGATACCCAGCCTGGGCCACGCCATCGAGGTGCGCCTCTACGCCGAAGATCCGCAGCGGGACTTCCTGCCCGCCACCGGTACCCTGGAGCAGCTGCGGTGGCCAGACGGGGTCCGGATCGACACCGGGGTGCGGCTGGGGGACACCATCACCGCCTACTACGATCCCATGGTGGCCAAGATCATCAGCTTCGGCGCCGACCGCACTGCCGCCTGCGCCCAGATGAGCCAGGCCCTGGGTCAGACCCGCCTGTCCGGTCCGGTCACCAACCTGGCGTTCTTGCGCCACATCATCGACCACCCCGCGTTTCGCCAGGCGAAGCTGGATACCGGCTTTATCGAGCAACACCAGGCCCAGCTGCTGACCGCCAGTGCCGACCGCCACTGGGCGGCCCATGCAGCCGCGCTGGCGCTGCTGCCCGATCCGGCACCAATGCCGCAAGGCTGGCGCCTTAACGCCCCCGCACGAAGCCGCTCACTGTTAGAGGACGAGCATGGCGAGCACTACGACATCGCCCTGGTGGGCACCTGCCCCGGGCAGTGGCGCACCGAGCAGGGACAGCGGCTGCTGCTGACCCACAGCCAGGACCAGCTGCAGCTGCAGGTGGATGACCGGCTGATGCGCTGGCCCTGCTTTGCCCATGAGGATGGCAGCATCACGGTTCAGCTCAGTGACGGCCCGGGTCATTTCCGCCCCCATCGCTACCAGGCCGATCAGGACCAGGCCGATGCCGCCAAGGCGCTGCAAGCGCCGATGAACGGCACCCACATCGCCAACCTGATCAAGATTGGCGACATCGTCGCATCCGGGCAGGCGCTGGTGGTGATGGAAGCAATGAAGATGGAGTACACCATCACCGCGCCCCACGACGGCGTGGTTAAGGGCCTGCCGTTTCAACCTGGCGACGCCGTCGCCGATGGCCAGCCTCTAGTGCAACTGGAGGTATCAGCATGAGACCCAGCAGCGTCAAACTGGTGGAGATGGGGCCGCGGGACGGCCTGCAGAACGAGCCGGCGGTTTCGCTTGAAGACCGCATCGCCCTGGTGGATGCCCTGTCTCAAACCGGCCTGCGCCACATCGAGGCGGGCAGCTTTGTCAGCCCCAAATGGGTGCCGCAGATGGCCGACAGCGAACAGCTCTTTAGTCGGATATCTCGCCATCCGGGCGTTTGCTACAGTGCCCTGACACCCAATATGAAGGGGTTTGAGCAGGCGATGATGGCGGAAGTCGATACCGTGGCAGTATTCGCTGCCGCCTCCGAAGGCTTCAGTCAGCACAACATCAACTGCTCGGTGGCAGAGTCACTGCACCGCTTTGAGCCGGTGCTGCAGGCGGCGCAGCAACGTGGCGTGCCTGTACGGGGCTACGTCTCCTGCACCCTGGGTTGTCCCTACGATGGCACCGTGGCCCCGGCCAAGGTGGCCCAGGTAGCCCAGGCCCTCTATGAGATGGGCTGCTACGAGATCTCACTGGGGGACACCATCGGACGAGGCACCCCGGACAAGGCGGTGGCCATGGTGGAAGCGGTGGCCAGTCGCGTGCCGATCTCGGCACTGGCACTGCATTTCCACGACACCTACGGCCAGGCCCTGGCCAATGTGGCCGCCTGTCTGGAGCTGGGGGTCGCCACCGTGGATGCCTCGGTGGCTGGCCTGGGCGGCTGCCCCTACGCCCCCGGTGCCAGCGGCAACCTGGCCAGTGAGGATCTGCTGTACATGCTGGACGGGCTGGGGATCCACCACGGGGTGGACCTGGCCAAACTCATCGCCGCCGGGGATGAGATCTGCCGACGCCTGGGTCGGCCCAACGGTTCAAAGGTGGCATTGGCCCGCTTAAGCCAATGCCAGGATAAGGAGAGATAGGATGTCCGGATTCGACAAGGTAGTGACCAGCTATGACGAGGCGCTGGCGGGACTGAGCGACAATATGACGGTGATCGCCGGTGGCTTTGGCCTGTGCGGCATCCCCGAGGGCCTGATCGCCCAGATAAAAAAGATGGGCACCCGTGGATTAACCGTGGTCTCCAACAACGCCGGGGTCGACGGCTTTGGCCTGGGGATCCTGCTGGAGGATCACCAGATCAAGAAGATGATCGCCTCCTACGTCGGCGAGAACGCCCTGTTTGAACAGCAGCTGCTGTCCGGTGAGCTCGAGGTGGAGCTGACCCCCCAGGGCACCCTGGCGGAGAAGATGCGCGCCGGCGGCGCCGGGATCCCCGCGTTCTACACCGCCACCGGCTACGGCACCCCGGTGGGGGAAGGTAAGGAGGTGCGTCAGTTCAACGGTCGCAACTTCATCCTGGAGGAGTCCATCACCGGCGATTTCGCCATCGTCAAAGGCTGGAAGGCGGACCGCTACGGTAACGTGATCTATCGCCATACCGCCCAGAACTTCAATCCGATGGCCGCCACCGCCGGCAAGATCACCGTGGTGGAAGTGGAGGAGATCGTCGAGCCCGGCGAGCTGGAGCCAAGCCAGATCCACACCCCGGGGATCTTCGTTGACCGCATCATCCAGGGCCGCTTCGAGAAGCGGATCGAGCAACGGACCGTGCGCGGCTAAGCGCCCAATAACAGACAAGGAGAACCACGATGGCACTGACTCGTGAACAGCTGGCGATGCGCGTGGCACAAGAGCTGAAGGACGGCGATTACGTCAACCTGGGGATCGGGATCCCCACCCTGGTGGCCAACTACGTCCCTGAGGGGATGGAGGTGATGCTGCAGTCGGAGAATGGCCTGCTGGGGATGGGCCCCTTCCCTACTGAGGAGACCGTGGACGCCGACATGATCAACGCCGGCAAACAGACCGTCACCGCCATCACCGGCGCGGCAATCTTCAACTCCGCCGAGTCCTTCGCCATGATCCGCGGCGGCCACGTTGACCTCACGGTGCTGGGCGCCTTCGAGGTGGACGTGCAGGGCAACATCGCCTCCTGGATGATCCCGGGCAAGCTGGTCAAAGGGATGGGCGGCGCCATGGACCTGGTAGCCGGGGCCGACAACATCATCGTCACCATGACCCACGCCGACAAGCGCGGCAACTCCAAGCTGCTGGAGCGCTGCACCCTGCCGCTGACCGGCGCTGGCTGTATTAAGAAGGTGGTGACGGATCTGGCCTACATCGAGATCCACGATGGCCGCTTCCACCTGGTGGAACGCGCCCCCGGGGTCTCGGTGGAGGAGATTATCAGCAAGACCGGCGGTGAACTGGTGGTGCCGAAGACGGTACCAGAGATGCAGTTCCCTCAATAACCGAAAGCCCGCCAATTGGCGGGCTTTTTACTGGTTGCCTGCAGGCTGAACCGCGCAGAAAGGCGGTGTTAGGGCTGACTCTCACTGACCGACATCTCTGGCTTGGCAAGGTGAAACTGCTCACGCAGCCAGGGCTCCGCCTCGTCCCGGATCGCGGGCCAGGGATAACCGGCTGCCAGCAGGTGAGGCAGTCCCGCCAATTGAAGGCGGCGCTCAGCCCGTCTTGGGGGAGCAACCGGCACCGGTGCTAAAGGGTCCTGCTCAAGATAAAGATTCAAGGTGGGCACGGCTAATTGCTCAAGCCGCGCCTGCCCATTGACCTCCAGCTGATTCGCCATCAGCTTGCGCGCTGCCAGCCGAAGCTGGCTTTCCGGCATCAGAGACTGGTACCAGGGACCCAACCCCCGCCCAGCCACCAGGGCCTGCTCGAAATCCCCCATAGGCGCCACTGTCATCAGCCGAACCTGGGGCCCCAGTGACGGTGCCATCTCCGCCACCGCCACTGCGCCCATGGAGATCTCAACCAGCAACACCGCCTGCCCCTCACCTTGCTTCTGCGTCAGCCAAGGCAGCGCTGCCTTGGCATGGGACAGGCCAAAATCAAAGGGGCGGCCCTGACTGGGCCCGTCCATCACCCAGGTCTCAAACCCCAGGTGACCGAGCCAGGCAGCGTAAAGCATTGCCATTAAAGGATGCTGACCATAACCGGGCACAATCAAGGCGACAGGGCGTTCATTGTATTCAAGGGCTGACTGCGGCCAGCGCGCCACGTCAATATTCGGTCGGCCATTGACGATGACATTCATCTCAAAATCCCCGAGCTGCGCCTCCGGTGGCCAACGCCACAGCGTGACGCAATGGCCATCGATGCACTGCAGCTTGGACTGGTGGGGGATATTCAGCTCCGGCGGTACGGCCACCTCTTTGCCAATCCGTTGCGCCAGCCAACTGCTGCACCCTCCCAGTGCCAAACACAGGGCGAGCAGTATCACCCGGGCTAACCTGCCATCCATGGCATTCTCCTGTCCTCAAACAAAAACAGCGATGCCGTGGCATCGCTGTTTGACTCTATCAGAGCGGTTCGGTTCTGGGTGAACTTAATCCCAGGCCAGCTCGCGGAAGTGCTTGCGGCACATGGAGACATAGCTGTCGTTGCCGCCGATCTGCACCTGGGCACCTTCTCGCACCGGATTACCCTCGCCGTCCATCCGCACCACCATGTTGGCCTTGCGGCCACAGTGACAGATGGTCTTCAGCTCCACCAGCTTGTCGGCCCAGGCCAGCAGGTAGTGGGCCCCTTCAAACAGCTCACCGCGAAAATCGGTACGCAGGCCGTAGCACAGCACCGGGATGTCCAGCTTGTCGACGATCTGGGTCAGCTGGCGCACCTGCACCTTGGACATAAACTGGCTCTCATCCACCAGCACGCAATCCACCGGCGCCTTGGCCTTCTGCGCTTCCACCAAGGCCAAGATGTTGTCGCTGCCGTTGAAGATCAGCGCCTCGGACTCCAGGCCGATGCGCGAGGTCACCTTGCCCACACCATAGCGATCATCCAGTGCCGCCGTCATCACCAGCGGGGTCATGCCGCGCTCACGGTAGTTGTAGGCGGATTGCAGCAACGAGGTGGACTTGCCGGCGTTCATCGCCGAGTAGTAGAAGTAGAGCTGTGCCAAGGTGGGGCCTCCCAGTTTCGATGGCGACATCCTATAGAAAAGCGCCGGCCGCCTCCAGCCTTGACCGCACAGAAGCGGGCGTCGGTCTGACCCAATGTCAGGGTTGCGAGCCAGGCACAAAAAAGCCGGAGGCAGGGCCTCCGGCTTTTCTCAATGGCAGGCTATCAGGCCTTGGCCAGGGTATGACGGGCGCTGACGCCGCGCAGTACTGCCACGGCAGCCACCAGGGCGATGGCACTGACCGCGAAGCCGACAGCGGCGGAGCCGGTGATGCCGATAGCCAGGTAGCCAGCGGTGGCGATGGCCGCTACGGTCAGGGCGTAGGGCAGCTGAGTGGTCACGTGGTCGATGTGGTGACAGCCTGCACCGGTGCCGGACAGCACGGTGGTGTCGGAGATGGGCGAGCAGTGGTCACCGAACACCGCACCGGCCAGCACCGCAGCCATCAGCGGCAGCAGCATGGCGATGTCCGCCGCAATGGCCACGTCCGCAGCGATGGGCAGCATGATGGCGAAGGTGCCCCAGCTGGTGCCGGTAGCGAAGGCACACAGGCCCGCCAGCAGGAAGATCAGCACCGGCAGCAGCCACATCGGCATGGAGGCTTCGACGAAGGAGGCCAGGTAGGTACCGGTCTCCAGATCACCGATCACACCGGCGATGGTCCAGGCAAACAGCAGGATGTAGACCGCCGGCAGCATGGACTTGGTGCCACTGACCAGGGCTTGGCCAATCACCGAGCTCAGACCTTGACGCAGGGCCATGCCGGCGGCAACGGCCAGGCTCACCAGGGAGGCGTAGAACAGCGCGATAGTGGTTTCGGTCTCTTCCAATGCGCCCATCAGGGTAAAGGCTTCGCCTTCAGCGGCCAGAGCCGCGTTACCGGTGGAGAGGATAAAGTAAACGGAGGCCACCATCAGGGTCAGCAGCGGCGCCACCAGGCCCCAGACAGAACCGTTGTCGGCTACCGGCAGGGACTCATCCACGCCCGGCGGGTTGCCCTTGTCGGTATCCCACAGCACGCCGGTTTCACGGGCACGCTTGGCGGCAGCGGCCATCGGACCGATGCGGATGTCGAACACGATAACGCAGGCCAGCATCGCCAGGGCGAAGATGGCGTACAGGTTCATCGGGATCATCTCGAGGAAGCTGGTCAGGGCACCGCCGGACAGCTCACGGGCAGCGAAGATGGTACCGATCAGGCCAACGATGTAGGCACCCCAGGAGGAGATGGGGGCCATCACACACACCGGCGCCGCGGTGGAGTCGACACCGTAGGCCAGCTCTTCACGGGAAACCTTGTGGTCATCCGCCACCGGCTTGGCCACGGAGCCTACCGACAGGGTGTTGAAGTAATCATCGATGAACACCACAAAGCCCAGCGCCATGGTCATCAGACGGGCGTTCTTGCGGCTGCGGATACGGGTGCGGGCCCACTGGGCAAAGGCCTTGGCGGCGCCGGAGGCGTTGATCAGGGCGATCACCATGCCCAGCACAATCAAAAAGCCCAGCAGCGGTACGTTCCAGGTGTCAACGGCACCGTCATCCCAGAACAGGCCCAGGGCACGGCTGGCGATGTCAGTGATGCTGTCAACCGGGGCAAAGCCATTGACCATCAGTACCCCAACCAGGATACCAACGCCGAGGGACAGCAGAACGCGACGGGTCATTACCGCCATCACAATGGCTACCAGCGGAGGCAGCAGAGAAAACGCCGTATTGGCAAAATCGAAAGAGACCATCTTGATGTTATCGTCGTTATTTAAGATGGAGGCAACTGACACGGCGGACGCCGCGGGGGGAATGCATTGGAATGATCCACCGTCCTTTCAGTAGCGCTCCATAGTTAATCTGAACCTGTCGTCCTAACAGAGATCACTATGGCAGTGTTGTGCCTGTTTAACACAACCCCAGCAAACCGGGATGACGCCCGCTTCACTTCGGCACCGGCTCCTTTGGGCCAGCGTCTTCGGGGGTCAACCTCGGCTGGCTTACTGATAGGCGGTGCGCCTCTACCTTGTCTAGGCAGTCGCCGCTCTCGGGGAACGACGACGGCGGCATCTAACCACAGGCTCTGCAAACCTTGCCAGACGATACCGCCATTTTGTGATGAATGTCTCGTTATTTTTCTGTCGCGGCGATCAACTGCGGCAATATGTCGTTCAGATCGCCATTGAGAGAATAATCCGCCATCTGCATCAAAGGCGCATCCGCATCCACGTTGATGGCGACGATGGTGCCGGCCTCCTTGATCCCCGCCAGGTGCTGGGTCGCCCCGGAGATGCCGATGGCGATGTACAGCTGCGGGGCGATGATCCGGCCGGTTTGCCCAATCTGCAGCTCATTGGCCAGCAAGCCTGCATCCACCAGCGAGCGGGAGCCACCGATGGCGGCCTCCAGGTTATCCGCCAACCGCTCCACCAGGGCAAACTGCTCGACCGTCTCGATGCCGCGACCGGCGCCGATCACCACCCGTGCTTGGCCCAGGTCAGGTCGACCGCTCTCCAGCGGCTGATGACTGAGCACCCGACTGTCGGTCGGCTCCATAAATAGCGACAGGGCCTGGCAGTCAACCGCCGATTGGGACTGGGCGGGGGCAAAGCCCATGGGGCGCAGGGTCAACAGACATGGGGTATCGGTTAAGCGAACCTGCTGCTGCACCGAACCCGCATAGGCAGGGCGCACGAAGTGGTCCGATGCCAGGATCGCCTGCACCTCGGACACCATGTTCAGATCCAGACTGGCCGCCAGCCGGGGCATCAGATCGCGGCCAAAGCTATCCGCCGCCATCAGCACATGGCTGGGCTGCTGTTGCTGTAGCAGTGCCACCACTCCCACCATCCAGCTTTCCACCGGCACAGGACTGTCGCATTGGCAGTGGCCGACCTGGGTAACCCCGGCCAAGCCGGCCAAGTCAGTGGCCGCCGTCGCCGCTTCAGGCCCCAGCACAATGGCTTCGATTGGGCCGGGCAGCGCTTGCGCAGCGCCTACCAATCTTGCCACCACACCGGAATTCACCGCCGGCGCGTCGGTCAGGATCAACACCGCCATCACAGCACCCTCGCTTCAGTTTTCAATTTGCTTATCAGTGACGCCACGTCCGCTACCTGCTGCGGCTGTCGCGTCACCTCCGCCCGCGCTTGCTCCAGTTCAGGCGCCGTGGCCAGTGAGCCCGCAGGGGAGCGATGCTTAATCGGCATCCGTCGGGCCTTGAGCAACTGGGGTAATGCGGCAAAGCCCGGCTCCGCCAGGCGCAGATCGGCGCTGAGCACCGCCGGCAGCGTCAGCTGTTGTTCCAGCTCGTGCCACTCGGTGCGGCGTACCACCTGAGCCTGGCTCGGCGACAACGTCAGGGATTCGACGCCATCGGCAAAAGGGTAGCTCAGCCGGGTGGCCAGCATGGCACCGGTTTGACGGTGATCGCCATCGCTGGACTGCTTGCCCAGTAAAACCAGCTGGGGAGTCTCCTGCTCCACCACTGGTAGCATCGCCTGGGTTGCCTGCTGCGGCGTCTCTGCCTGAACGTCCACCCGGGTGGCTCGATCGGCGCCCAGCGCCAAGGCGGTGCGCAACACCGGCTCCGCGCTTTCCAAAGCGACCGTCAACGCCACCACCTCCGAGACAATTCCAGAGTTTTTCTTTAGCTGCAATGCCGCGGCTAAGGCCACCTCGGAAAAAGGGTCCATGACCAAAACGGATTCCGCCTTACCGTCAGACTCTTTCACATTTTCTAATTCTGGCCTTACCGCCTTGATGGCCACCAACAGTTTCAATTGCACCTCTCCTGAATCCCACTCACCGGGTGATGTAAATGCACCACGGTGATTATGCAGCGGGAGTATGGCACCCCTATTGAAAGAAGACTCCGCTCAAGGCGCAACAAAAAGAGCGGGATCACGAAAATGACCGGTAACCTCAGGGTCTGAGTCGGTGAAGAAAAAGAAAACTTAATCGAGGCTGAAGCGCGGAACTATTTACCGAAATAAAACACAAAATAAGCAGGGGTGTGGTTGCTTTTTTTAGCAAAAGTTTTATTCTTCACACTAATACTTAAATACAAAATCCATCGGAACTGATACGGGAAGATTGCAATGGCAGATTTTCTGGAAATTTTGACCCACGGTCGCCGTTTGAAAGCTCAGGTAAAAGGCCTGTCCCTGGATGAACTGCATGAAGTGATTGGCAAGCTGCAGTCCATCGCCGCCGAGCGCGAAGAAGAGATCCAGGCTGAGCAGGAAGCCAACGCTGAGCGCCTGGCCAAGATCGAAGCGATCCGCCAGCAGCTGGCTCAGGAGGGGATCTCCCTGGACGAGCTGAACGCCGGCCAAGAGGTTGCACCGCGTAAGAAGCGTGCACCGCGCCCGCCCAAGTACGAAGTGATGGTTGATGGTGAGCGCATCACCTGGACCGGTCAGGGCCGTACTCCCAAGGCGATCAAAGAACAGCTGGATGCCGGCGCTTCCCTGGATGATTTCCTGATCCAGTAAGCTTGGACAACAGTTCAAAAACGGTCGCTTCGGCGGCCGTTTTTTATTGCCTTTTCACTTCCACCGCGATTGCCGTTGTTCTCCCCTCCCCTGCACATCCCTTTCTGTTACTATCGCAAGCAGGACGAAATAAGAACAAAGGAAGGAACCCATGGACGTGGTGCGGCGATGCGGTAAGTTGTCGTTTTTTTTCGGCATATTCACCGCCAGTTTGAGCGCGAATCCTTTGCAGTATGAGTTGGGTATCTCAGAGCATACCCCCAACCACACCGCGTTAAGCCAAGTAACGGTGGTCACCGCCCCTGGCGAAATAATCAACAACGCTACCGTGGTGTTAAAAGACGGCAAGATCCTCAGTGTCAGCCCGTCACATTCTGTTCCCGAAGGCGCGTTTGAAATTGCCCTGCCCGGCCATTATGTCTATGCCGGGTTTATCGACCCTTTCACCCAATATGGGCTCAGCCAACCCCAGTGGCAGGAATATAACGAGTTCCCGCTTTATCAGGTCGCGCCCAAAGGTGCCGAGCACCCCAATCCTGCGGTCAAAAGTCATTGGCAATGGGCCAGCCAGTTCCAGCCTGATCCGGATCAGGCCAAGCAGTGGCAGCAGAACGGTTTTACCCATGTTCACTCAGCCTGGCAGGACGGTATCTTCCGCGGCCAGGGCTTTGTCGCCTCCCTGGCCCCCGGTGACAGCAGTGAGCGCACCCTCAATGCCAGCACCGGTCACTGGCTCTCCTTTGACAAGGGCAGCTCCGAGTTGGAGTACCCCAGCTCGCTGATGGGTTCGATGGCGCTGATCCGGCAAACCCTGGACGACGCGCTCTGGTATCGTCAGCAACAGGGTAAGGCCGGCCTGGCTCCCCAGGCCAGCCTGTCGGCACTGGCCGGATTTAACAAGACCCCACTCTGGTTTGCCGGTGGTTACCCGGACGACGTGCTGCGTATCCACACCCTGCTGACCGAGTTTGATGCCCAGCCTGTGGTGCTTGGCAGCGGCCTGGAGTTTGAGCGACTGTCGGCCTTATCCAAGTACCGCGCTCGCCTGATCCTGCCGCTGAAATTTGCTGCCAAGCCCAAGCTGGATAATGCCCTCGACGGAGCGGACGTTCGTCTGATGGCCCTGCGCCATTGGGAGCGTAGCCCAGGCAACGCCGCCGCGGTCGCCCAGGCCGGCCTGCCTTTTGCGCTGACCCAGCACGGCATCGAGGCCGATCAGTTCTGGCCACGACTGCGCCAGGCAATGAGTCATGGTCTCTCCAATGAGGATGCCCTGGCCGCGCTGACCACCACCCCGGCCCAATGGCTCGGCCTGGCCGGCCAACTGGGCAAGGTGGCCCCCGGTTACCAGGCCGATCTGGTGATAAGCCAAGGGGACCTGTTCGCCGAAGGTCGCCTGCATGGCTTGGTTTTGAACGGTCACTACCAACCGCTGGAGCCGAACGCGGATCTGGCCGGCAGCTATCAGCTCGACCTGGAACAGCACCAGCTGATCCTTTCTGTTACCCGTGACCAACAGTGGCAAGGCACCCTGGAGCAGGGCGAAGCCGCCATCGAACTGCACCGGATTAGGGTCGACGGCAACACCCTCCACTTCCAGGCCGAGTTGTCAGAGCTGGGCCTGCCGGGTATCGCCCAGTTCACCCTGCAGCGTCAGCAGCAGCGGCTGTGGGGTAGCGTGCACCTGCCCAGTGGCGAGCAGCTGACCCTGCAGGCCCGGGCCACCGCAACCCTGCCCCCGGAAGCCGAGGCCCCGGCAGGGCCCGAGCCGGAGTACGTCAGCCAATTGACCTGGCCCAACGGGGCCTTCGGGGTTCCCTCCGCCCAAGGGCCGGACCGCTGGCACATCAAGGGGGCCACGGTGTGGACCTCCACCGAGGCGGGGGTGCTGGAGCAACAGGACCTGCTGGTTTCCGCCGGCAAGATCGAGGCGATGGGGGAGAACCTGATCACCCCCAAGGGCTACCGTGTGGTGGACGGTCGTGGCCGTCACCTGACCGCGGGCATCGTCGACGAACACGCCCACATCGCCCTGCAGGGCGGCATCAACGAGGCCAGCGACAACAACACCGCCGAGGTGCGCATCGGTGACGTACTCGACCCCAGTGACATCCATATCTACCGCGCCCTGGCCGGCGGCGTCACCACCGCCCAGATCCTGCATGGCAGCGCCAACCCCATCGGCGGCCAGTCCGCCATCATCAAGCTGCGCTGGGGCGAGCAGGCACCAGACCTGGTATTCGAGCAGGCGCCACCGGCCATCAAGCTGGCCCTGGGGGAAAACGTCAAGCAAGCCAACTGGGGCGACAGCTACACCAGCCGCTATCCCCAGACCCGCATGGGGGTGGAGGCCATGCTGCGCGACGCCTTTACCGCCGCCCGGGATTACCAACGCCAACAGCAGGCCTACCAGGGTCTGCGCCGCACTCAGCAGAGCCAACAGCTGGCCCCGCGCCCTAACCACCGGCTGCAGCCATTGGTGGAGATCCTGGAACGGCAGCGCCACATCCATGTCCACTCCTACGTTCAATCGGAGGTGCTGGCACTGATCCACCTGGCCAAGGAGCTCGACTTCCCGGTGCAAACCTTCACCCACATCCTAGAGGGCTACAAGGTGGCCCAGGAGATGGCGGAGTTTGGCACCAGCGCCTCCACCTTTGCCGACTGGTGGGCCTACAAATTCGAGGTCTACGATGCCATCCCGCAAAACGCCTGTTTGCTGACCGAGGCAGGGGTGCTGACCAGCATCAACTCCGACAGCAATGACCTGATCCGCAAGCTCAACCAGGAAGCGGCCAAGTCGATGATGTACTGCGGCATGAGCCCGGAGCAGGCCTGGAATATGGTCACCATCAACCCGGCCCGCCAGCTTAAGGTGGACCCCTGGGTTGGCTCCATCGAGGTGGGCAAACACGCCGATCTGGTGTTGTGGAGTGCCCCGCCGCTGTCGGTCTATGCCCGGGTTGAGCAAACCTGGGTGGATGGCCAGAGTCGCTTCTCCCGCAGTCAGGACCGGGAGCTGCGCCAACAGCAAGCCAAGGAGCGCTGGCAACTGGTGCAGAAGGTACTGAGAGACGACGGGCCGGATCACTGGGGTGAGGTGCTGACACCGCCCCCCAGCCCCACCTGGCACTGCGAAACCCTGGGCCAGCACGGTCATCACCATCACGGCCATCACCACTAAGGAGCTGCACCATGATCCGACGTCTTGTTACCTTGCTGCTCCTGCCCGGCTTGCTGCTGGTTTGCCTGTTGCTGCCTGGCATGGTGGCAGCCCAGACCACTGCCGCTAAGGCGCTGTTGCTTAAAGGCGCTACCATCCACAGCCCCAACGGCCCGCTGGCAGAGCACGACCTGCTGATGGTCGATGGCCGGATCCAGGCCATCGGTCAGGATCTGGCGATCCCGCCCAACGCCGAGGTGCACGAGCTGCAAGGCCAGCACCTCTACCCGCCGCTGGTGGCGCTGATCAGCCAGGTTGGCCTGCGTGAGATCGGTATGGTGCGCAGTACCGTGGATACCTGGGAGGTGGGGGCCGTCAATCCCCAACTGCAGGCGGCAGTGGCCTTCAACCCGGACACCGAGGTACTGCCTACCCTGCGAGCCAACGGCATTGGCTACGCCCAGCTCACCCCGGAGGGCAGTGCCCTGGCCGGTCGCTCCAGCCTGATCCATCTGTCCGGCTGGAACCTGGGACAAAGCCTGGTCAAGGCCGACACCGGGCTGCACCTTTATTGGCCCGACCCTCGTCTGCCCATCGGCGATGAGGAGGCGCGCAACGAGGCCCTGGCCGACTACCGGGAGGCCCACCAGGGGATCCTGCAGGCGTTTGAAGATGCACAGCGCTACCAACGCGCCCGGACGGTGGATCCGACCCTGCCGACCGATACCCGCTGGGAGGCGATGGCGCCGCTGCTGGAGGGCCGGGTCCCGCTGTTTGTTCATGCGGATGATCAGCGCCAGATCCGCCACGCCCTCGACCTGCTGCAGCGTTACAACCTCAAGGGGGTGCTGGTCGGCGGCTACGACGCCTACCTGGTCAGCGCCGCCCTGCTGGAGGCGGACGTGGCGGTGATCTACACCCACGCCAACAGCCTGCCTTTGCGACCGGATGACCCCTACGACCTGCCCTTTCAGATCCCCGCCATGCTGCATCAGTCAGGGCTCTCTATGGCCCTGGCCTACCCGGGCAGTTGGGACAGTCGCAACCTGGCCTTTGCCGCCGGTCAGGCGGTCGCCTTTGGCCTGCCCCGCGAGGTGGCGCTGGCCGCCATCACTCAGGTTCCCGCTCAACTGCTTGGGGTACCCGCCCTAGGCAAGCTGGAGGTGGGGGCCCCCGCCAGTTTGATCATCAGCAAGGGCGACCTGCTGGACATGGGTCAGGCCGGGGTCAGCGCGATGTACCTGGAGGGCAAAAAGGTGGATCTCGACAACCGCCACAGCCGCCTATACCGCAAGTATAAGGAACGGAATTAACGGCCAAACCCCAGTCCAAACGCTATGGTACAATCCCGCCAAACCCTAAATTTTGGCGGGCACCATGCGCATACTGATCCCCCTCTCGTTGCTGTGGCTGGCCGGCTGCAGCAGCGATTACAGCTTCTCCAGCAACCTGGATCCCAAGAACTTTGAAACCTACTTTGCCCCGGGACAGGTGCAGCTGGTGGAACACATCCCCAGCAACGCCGAGCGCCTGGGACTGGTGGAAGGCTACAGCTGCCAGGCCAGCAGCCGGGACCCCATTCCCCAGACCGCCGATGCCCGCACCGAGCTGCGAAAAGCGGCGGCCGAACTGGGGGCCAATGCGGTTCGAATCCAGCATTGTGCCGAGCTGGAGCCCAACACCGATGGCTGCCTGGCCAGCATCGCCTGCTACGGCGAGGCCGCGGTGCTGTCGCAATGAGCCACAGCCTGACCCCGGTGGCGCTGTGCCGTTCGCCCTACAAGCAGAAGTTTGCCATTCCCCGCCAGCCCAACCTGGTGCCGGCCGCCATCGGTCGGCTCGAGCTGCAGGGGGAGTGCAACCGGGCCGAGTGTCTCAAGGGGCTGGAGCAGTTCTCCCACCTTTGGGTGCTGTTCAGCTTCCATGAGAACCTGGCCCAGGGCTGGAAGCCGACCGTCCGCCCACCTCGGCTGGGGGGCAACGCCCGCATCGGAGTGTTTGCCAGCCGGGCCACCTTTCGACCCAATGGCCTGGGCATGTCGGTGGTGAAACTGCACCGCATCGGCCAGGAGGGCAAGCAGCACTTTATCGAGATCGCCGGCTTGGATCTGCTCGATGGCACCCCCATCTACGACATCAAGCCCTACATCCCCTACTCGGATGCCCTGCCTGACGCCGAGGGCGGCTATGCCCAAGAGGCGCCAACGCCGATGCCGATGCGGGTGCTGCCCCAGGCCAGCGAGGCGATGGCGGCAGCAGAACAAGCCCATCCCGGCTTCCAGCGCCTGGCCGAACAGGTGCTGGCCCAGGATCCCCGCCCGGCTTACCAGCGCAGCGCCGATCGCGAATACGGGGTGCAACTGCATGACCGGGATCTGCGTTGGGTGGTGACCGACGGCTGCAACTGCGTCACCGACGTGGTGCCACTATGACCGAGCGCTACCGCGCCCAACACCAGCGTCGCCTGGCCTGGATGCCCTGGCTCTACTACCGGCTCAAACCCAAACACCTGGCCTGGGCCCAGCCCTGGCAAGCGGATATCCAGGCACAATTGAGCGAACTGGAAACCGTCAGCTTTGGCCAGGACTGTTTCATCGCACCGGATCTGGCGCTGTTCGCTGAACCCGGTCGGGCCATTCGTTTTGGCGATCGCTGTATGGTGGCCGCCGAGAGCTTCCTCCATGGCCCCATCGACATCGGTAACGAGGTCAGCATCAACCATGGCTGTAGCCTGGATGGTGGCAAGGCCGGGATCCGCATCGGCGATCAAACCCGCATCGCCAATCACGTCTCCATCTACGCCTTCAACCACGGCATGGCATTGGATAAGCCGCTGTACCAGCAAGGGGTCAGCTCCAAAGGGGTGGTGATCGGCAAGGACGTCTGGATCGGTGCCCGGGTGGGCATCGTCGATGGCGTGACAATAGGCGATCACGCGGTGATTGGCATGGGTGCAGTGGTCACCAAGGATGTGCCGGCCTACGCCAAGGTGGCGGGTAACCCGGCGAGAGTGATTGGCGACCGCCGAGAAGAGCAGCCTTAGGCAATGCGCAAGTGGGCGTGGCTGCCAAAGCAGATCACCCGGTTACCGCCATCCTGGGTGGCCCGGTACAGCGCCTGATCCGCCAGCTCCTGCAGCTGAAAGGCGTCACTGCGGGGGCCGGGGATCATCACCGCGACGCCGATGCTGACGGTCATCGCCCCCAGGCCATCGTCGCGTCCCAGTGGCAGCTTGGCCTGCCTTACCCAATCCACCAGGGCCTGACCCAGCACCGCCGCATTCTCAGTAGTCTCCGGTAACACCAAGGCGATCCGCCCTGCCCCATCCTGGGCCATCAGATCACGGGGGCGGCGCACCCGCTGGCGTAAGTGGCGGATCAGCGCCCGCTGGCACTGGACAAAGGCGGTCTCCCCCAAGGCTTGCTGGAACACCGTGGGATCATCCAGGGTCAGCAGCATCAGGCACAACGGTTCGCCGCTGCGTCGGCCCGCATCCCACTCCGCCGCCAACACCTCATCGTATTGGGCCGGCGGTGCCAGCTCATCCTCACGCCATCGAAACGGCTGCGCCACCGGGGCCACGCCGTCGCTTTGCTGCGTCTGTCGACGCTGCCAATGCAGCCGCAGCAGCTGACCTATGGCCAAGCCCCCCGCCGCCAGCAACCAGGGTAAAAGCCCCAGCAACAGCGGCAGACCATACCATCGAGGCCCCCAGTCGATGGCAGACACCAGCAGTTGCCACTGCTGTCCACCAATGGCCGGTAAGGGCTCAGTTTGGGTATCAACCCGGCGTTGGAAGTTGGGCGTGGCCAGCAGCAAGTCTGGCGATGAAGCGCTCTGGAGCGCATACGCCATCCCCTGCTCGGCAGACAAAACGTCGGGGATCAGCAGCTCTGACAGCGATAGCCGGGCTCTCAGGTAGCCCAACAATTGACCAGGGCTGCCCCATACCGGCAGCACCGCCCACAGGGTATCGGGGCCATGCCCCGAAGCGCGACTGAACACCAGGCTTCGTTGTAGCCGGGCCCGGGTGAAAGCCGCCAGGCTGCGGGGTTCTATCGCCAGGTCCTGACCCAAATGCGCCGCCAGTGGCTCGTCGCCATGGGCATGATAGATGGGCAGGTACCAGGGCCGCTCTCCCACCGGTTGCCAGCGTGCCCCCTGGCGCTCGCGCAGCTGAAAATGAGGCAGACTGCCGCGACGGCGCTGCTCCCAGTTAAGGCGCTCATGAGCCAGTACCTTTGGGATCCACTGCAGGCTTTGCAGCTGAGGCTGACGCTGTTGTACCGATTCGGCCAGGTAGCGGAATCGCTCGGCACTGGGGCGGGGGGAGTCCGCCAGCATCAGCGCCATGGGATAGAGTGCTTCGAGGGTGGTGCGCAGCCGCCAGTTCACCGCCTCCCCCTGAACCTGGGCATGCTGGGCCAGCACCTGACGATGCTGCTGCTGCTGATGGCGCTCACCCCACCAGGCCGCGCCCGCACTGAGCAGGCCAACCAACAGGGGGAAGAGCAGTATTGCAAACCAACGCACCATGGCATCCTTGCCGGAAAATTCAACACTAGGACAGTAAAGCGTAGGCAAAATAGTGAATTAGCGCCAAATCCATTGAATCCATCTACGCCCCCATCGGACATAGACTTGTGGCGGCAGACTGATAAAATAGTCGGCTGATTTTTTGAAGGTGAATGACAGCCCCATGCGTACCAGTCAAACCCTGGTCTCCACGTTGAAAGAGACCCCGTCCGACGCCGAGATCGTCAGCCATCAGCTGATGCTGCGTGCCGGTATGATCCGTAAACTGGCCTCCGGCCTCTACTCCTGGTTGCCCACCGGTCTGCGTACCCTGCGCAAGGTGGAGAACATCGTGCGGGAAGAGATGAACCGCGCTGGTGCCGTGGAAACCCTGATGCCGGTGGTTCAGCCCGCGGATCTGTGGCAGGAAACCGGTCGCTGGGACGCCATGGGCCCGGAGATGGCCCGTCTGCAGGATCGCCATCACCGTGACTTCGTTCTGGGCCCGACCCACGAAGAGGTGATCACCGACATCGTCCGCGATGAGATCAAGTCCTACAAGCAGCTGCCGATCAACCTGTACCAGATCCAGACCAAGTTCCGCGATGAGCGCCGTCCGCGCTTCGGTGTGATGCGCGCCCGCGAGTTCACCATGAAGGACGCCTACTCCTTCCATCTGGACCAGGACACCATGGACGCCACCTACGACTCCATGTATGCCGCTTACTGCCGCATCATCGAGCGCATGGGCCTGGCCTACCGTCCGGTTCTGGCGGACACCGGTGCCATCGGTGGCAGCCACTCCCACGAGTTCCAGGTGCTGGCCCAGTCCGGTGAGGACGCCATCGCCTACTCCACCGACAGCGACTACGCCGCCAACATCGAGAAGGCCGAGGCACTGGCCCTGGGCGAACGTGGTGACGCCACCGCTGAGATGACCCTGGTGGATACTCCCAACGCCAAGACCATCGATGAGCTGGTGGAGCAGCACGGCATCGCCATCGACAAGACCGTCAAGACCCTGATCGTCAAAGCCGCTGAAGAGCTGGATGCTGAGCTGGTCGCCCTGATGGTGCGTGGCGATCACGAGCTCAACGAGGTGAAGGCGGAGAATCTGCCCCAGGTCGCCAAGCCGCTGCAGTTTGCCACCGAGGAAGAGATCCGCGCCGCCATCGGTGCAGGCCCGGGCTCCCTGGGCCCGGTGGATCTGAAGCTGCCGCTGATCATCGACCGCTCAGTGGAGACCCTCAACGACTTCGGCGCTGGTGCCAACGTCGACGGCAAGCACTACTTCAACATCAACTGGGAGCGCGACGTGGCGCTGCCAGAGGTGGCCGATCTGCGTAACGTGATCGAAGGCGATGCCAGCCCCTGCGGCAAGGGTACCCTGAAGATCGCCCGCGGCATCGAGGTGGGTCACATCTTCCAGCTGGGCACCAAATACTCCGAGTCGATGAACGCCACCGTGCTCAACGAGCAGGGCAAGGCCACCCCGCTGATCATGGGCTGTTACGGCATCGGCGTGTCCCGCATCGTGGCTGCTGCGATTGAGCAGAACCACGACGATCGCGGCATCATCTGGCCGGACGCCATCGCGCCCTACCAGGTCTCCATCATCCCGATGAACATGCACAAGTCCCACCGCGTGGCGGAACTGGCGGAGAAGCTCTACGCCGAGCTGACCGCGGCGGGCATCGAGGTGCTGTTCGACGACCGTAAAGATCGCCCGGGTGTGATGTTTGCCGATCATGAGCTGATCGGCATCCCCCACAACATCGTTATCGGCGAGCGCGGCATCGACGCCGGCAACATCGAGTACAAGTCCCGTCGTAGCGGCGAGAAGTCCGATGTGGCCATCGACGACGTGGTGAGCTTTATCCAGCAGCAGCTGGGTCAATAAGGCCTCCAAGCCTAGGTCCTAGGCAGAGAAAAGCCAAAACGCCCAAACGCCAGCTCTTCGGAGCTGGCGTTTTTGTTTGGGCCCGACTCGCTAATTCAACCTGGCTCCTCGCTTAGCCTCCCGCGCCTAGCGCCTATCCCCTATAGCTACTAGCTCCCAGCGCCTAGCCCCTAGCCCCTATCACCTAGCTCCTAGCTCCTAGCTCCTAGCTCCTAGCTCCTAGCTCCTAGCACCTAACACCTAGCTCCTAGCGCCTAGCTCCTAGCTCCTAGCTCCTGGCTCCTAACACCTAACACCTAGCTCCTAGCTCCAAGCTCCTAACACCTAGCGCCTAGCCCCTAGCCCCTAGCCCCTAGCTCCCGCTCCCGCATCCCTGTCTATACTGATTAAGCAATCTTTTACAAAGAGATAGGGAGATACGCACCGTTGCAGGACAGTAGCAAGTACGCCCTTCAACTCAGTGGCGGCGGTGCCCGAGCGGCCTACCAGATAGGGGTGATCAAGGCGATCGCCAGCTTCTATCCGCGCAACCACGGCTTGCCCTGCGGCATCCTCTGTGGCACCTCCGCCGGTGCTATCAATGCCGCTGCGCTGGCCTGTTACGCCAGCTGCTTTCACCTTGGGGTACGCAAGGTGGAGTACATCTGGCGTCACTTTCGCACCGAGCAGGTCTACCGGGCCGACCCCACCGGCGTAGGTCGCCAGCTTCTGAGACTGCTGCGCCGACCCAAGGGACACCCCCCCAGTCTGTTTGATAACCAGCCTCTCAAGGCCCTGCTGGAACAGATCATCCCGCTGGACCGGCTGGATCGCCATATCCAGAAGGGCTACCTGCGGGCCGTCACCCTCTCTGCCACCCGCTACTACCACCCCTGCTCGGTCAACTTCTACCAGGGCGATCCCAGCATCGTGCCCTGGCAGCGGGCTCGACGCTTCGGCCAGCCCAGCCGCCTAACCATCGACCACCTGTTGGCCTCCTCCGCCATCCCGTTGGTGTTTCCCTCGGTGCGGCTGGAGAACGATCACTATGGCGACGGCTCGGTACTGCAGATGTCGCCGCTGAGTCCCCCCATCCACCTGGGGGCGGAGAAGATCCTGGTGATCAACCTGGACAGTCCCCACCAGACCCTGCCGCTGGAGCGGCGTCGACGTGCGCCGGACACCGGTGACATCGCCGGCCACATGCTGGACACCATCTTCTCCGACACCCTCAACTCAGATCTGGAGCGACTGGAACGGATCAACCGCTCGCTCAACCTGATCCCGGAAAAGCTGCGCCAGGCTCAGCCGCTCAAGCCGATCGAGACCCTGGTGATCAAGCCCAGTGAAGACCTCGATGCCATCGCCCGCAGTCACTACGGTGAGCTGCCCCGTGCGGTTCGTATGATGCTGAAAAGCCTGGGGCTGGATCATGACAGCGACTCCAGCCTGCTGAGCTACCTGATGTTTGAATCGCCCTACTGCGAGGAGCTGATCGAGCTGGGCTACCAGGACGGACTGGCGCGTAAGGGCGAGCTCAAGCACTTCTTCCGGCTTTAGCCACTGACAAAAAAAGCCCCCGCTCGGTCAGAGCGGAGGCGTTGTTCTCGGCCAGTAGCAAAGCTTCAGTCTTTATCGAACTGCTCAAAGATGCTGGAGAAGTCCCGTGGCCCGTTGCCCTGACCGGCATGCAGTCGATACAGGCTGGTGGCCAGGGCGCCCATGGGGGTGGCGCTGCGGGTTTGGCCGGCGGTTTCCATCGCCAGGCCCAAGTCCTTGGCCATCAGATCCACCATAAAGCCGCCCTGGTAGCCATTGCTGGCGGGAGCGGTCGGCATCACCCCGGGACAGGGGTTGTACTTCTCCAGGGTCCAGTTGCCGCCAGAGCTGACCTTCATGATCTCCGACAACACCTTGGGATCCAGGCCGTGATCCCGGCCCAGCTGCAGCGCCTCACTGGTGCCGATCATCAACACCGATAGCAGCATGTTGTTGCAGATCTTGGCCACCTGACCGGCACCGGCGTTGCCGGCATGGAAGATGTTGGCACCCATGTCCGCCAGCAGCGGCTTGGCCGCGTCGAAGCCCGCCTCACTGCCGCCGCAGATGAAGGTCAGGGTACCGGCAGCGGCGCCAGCCGTGCCGCCAGACACCGGGGCATCGACAAACTCCAGCCCCGCTTGCGCCGCCCCTTCGCTGACCGCGATGGCACTGGCCGCATCGATGGTGGAACAGTCAATCAGCAAGGTGCCAGGGGCTGCCTTGCGGATTAGCCCACCCTCGCCCAGGTAGAGATCCCGCACATGCTTGCCGGCGGGCAGCATGGTGATCACCACCGCCGCCCCGGCCACCGCGCCGCAACTGGTGTGACAGGGCAAGGCGCCCTGCTCCGCCAGGGCATGGACCGCCTGCTCATTGAGGTCAAACACCCGAACCGTGTGTCCCGCCTGGATCAGGTTGCGCGCCATCGGCGCCCCCATGTTGCCCAGGCCGATAAATGCGATGGTACTCATTGATAATCCTCCGTGAGATCCGCCAGCGGATTGGTGGCAAAGGGGCTTTGATGAAACCGTGCCAGCCAGTCCGGGGTTACCTCTTCCCGTTGAGTAAAGCGCCACTGAGGGTTGCGGTCTTTGTCGATCAGCAAGGCCCGCACGCCCTCAACGAAATCCCCCTGCTGAGCGCAGCGTACCGCCCAGACCAGCTCCTGCTGGAACACCTGTTCAATAGACCAATCCCCGCAGGCGCTCAATTGGTGCCAGATAAGGTGAGCCGTGATGGGGCTGCCGGCCTGCAGGGTCTTGGCCGGACGAGCCAGCCAGTCAGCCTGGCTGGCGGCTTCGTTTAACTGCCCGGCCACCTGGGCCAAGGAATCACCCTGCATCACCGCATCGATACTGGCCTGCTCTCGGTGCAGCAGGCTTTCCGGCAGCTGCGGCAGGTCTTGCTCTTCCAGCCCACGCAGGTAACCGCTGAGCATGTCCCGATCCCCCGCTTCGCCTTGCCAGCCCAGGCTGGTCAGGGCATCCAGCAGGGCGCTGCGACGCTCACTGAGCACCAGGTGATCTGCCAACCCAACGTAGCGGGCATCGGCGCCGTTCATGCTGTAGCCGGTCAAGGCCAGGAAGCGACCACATTGGCCCGGCATCCGGTTAAGGAACCAGGTGCCACCCACATCGGGGAACAGGCCAATGCTGATCTCCGGCATGGCGATGCGGGAGGTCTCGGTGGCGATGCGGTGGGAGGCGCCGGCCATCAGGCCCAGCCCGCCGCCCATCACAATACCACTGCCCCACACCACCATCGGCTTGGGGAAGCGGTGGATCTTATGATCCAGCCGGTATTCGCGGCTGAAGAAGTCGGTCACCGCCTCGGTCAGCTCGCCAGGCGCCGCCTTGGCCGCCTCGTAGATGGCACGGATATCACCACCGGCGCAAAACGCCTTGTCACCGCTGCCCTGCAGCCAGATACAGACAATGCGGTCGTCCTCGGCCCAGCGGTCCAGCTGCTCGGTCAGGCTGTCCACCATGGCCAGCGACAGGGCATTGAGGGAGCGCTCGCTGTTGAGCGATGCCACCCCGATCTGATGACCGCTGTCGGTCGCCAGGGTGGTGTAGATAACGGCTTGCGTCATCGTGTTGCCTCCTTACAGGATCGGCGAGGCCGATGGATCCAGCAGACGGCGGGCGATGATCAAGCGCATGATCTCGTTGGTCCCCTCCAGGATCTGGTGCACCCGCACATCGCGCACATGGCGCTCCAGCGGATACTCACGGATGTAGCCGTAACCGCCATGCAGCTGCAGTGCCTCGTTGCAGACGGTAAAGCCCACATCGGTGGCAAAACGCTTGGCCATGGCACAGTAGGCGCTGGCTTCCGGGTCACCCTGGTCCAACTTAAAGGCCGCCAGGCGAACCATCTGTCGGGCCGCCACCAGCTCGGTGGCCATGTCCGCCAACTTAAACTGCAGCGCCTGGAACGCCGCCAGCGGCTTACCAAACTGCTGTCGTTCAGTCAGGTACTGAGTGGCCCGATCCAGTGCCGCCTGGGCGGTGCCCAGTGAGCAGGCCGCGATATTGATGCGGCCGCCATCCAGCCCCTTCATGGCGAAGGTAAAGCCCTCCCCCTCCTGGCCCAGCAGGTTGGCGACCGGCACCCGGACGTTGTCGAAGGTCACCAGGCGCGTAGGCTGGGCGTTCCAGCCCATCTTCTCCTCCGCCTTGCCGTAGACGATCCCCTCGGCATCCGCCGGGATGGCGATGGCGGAGATCCCCTTAGGGCCCGCCTCGCCGGTGCGACACATCACCACCAGCAGCTCGGTCTCGCCGGCGCCGGAGATGAACATCTTGCTGCCGTTGATGACGTAATGATCCCCGTCGCGCTCGGCCTTGGTGCGCAGGCTGGCAGCATCAGATCCACTGCCCGGTTCGGTCAGGCAATAGGAGGCCAGCTGCTGACCCAGGGTCAACGGCTCGCACCACTGCTGCTTAAGTTGCTCTGTACCCCAGGTGGCCACCATCCAGGTGGCCATGTTGTGGATGGTCAGCATCGCCGTGGTGGCGGTGCAGCCCTCGGCCAGGGCCTCAAAGATCAGCGCACTGTCGAGCCGGGAAAGACCCAGACCGCCAGCGTCTTCCGGGCTGTACAAACTGCAGAAGCCCAATTCGCCAGCCCGCTGGATCACCTCCTTGGGGAAGTGGTGGTTTTGATCCCACTCGGCGGCATGGGGGGCCAGTTCCGCCTCGGCAAACTGCCGCGCGGTATCGACAAAGGCCTGCTGGTCCTCGTTCAGATTGAAGTCCATAAAGCCTCCTTACTTCAGCGCAATGGTGAGGTTCTGCCCCTCAACAATGCCGCTCTCAGGCCAGCGTGCGGTGACCGTCTTGGTCTCGGTATAGAAGCGCACCGCCTGCTTGCCGTAAGCGTGCAGATCGCCATAGAAGGAGTTCTTCCAGCCGGTGAAGGAGAAGAACGGCAGCGGCACCGGGATCGGTACGTTGATCCCCACCTGGCCCACCTCGATCTCGTGCTGGTACTTACGCGCCGCGGCGCCGGAGTTGGTAAAGATGCTAGTGCCATTACCGAAGGGGTTGGCGTTAACCAGCTCGATGGCATCGCTGAGGGTGTCGACCGCCATGCAGGACAGCACCGGGCCAAAGATCTCCTCCTGGTAGATGCGCATCTCGGGGGTGACATCAGTAAACACCGTGGGGCCTACCCAGTTGCCGCTCTCGTGGCCCGGGACGGTGAAATCGGAGCCGTCCACCAGGCAGGTGGCGCCCTCTTCCTTACCGGCGGCGATGAGCTCCAATACCCGCTCCTTGGCCTGGGGGGTGATCAGCGGGCCATAACCGGCATCCGGGTCATCCCACAAACCGGGGCGTACCTTGGCCACGGCTTCCGCCACCTCGGCGATCCACTCCTGGCTGTGACCGACAAACACCGCCACCGAGATCGCCATACAGCGTTGGCCGGCGGCGCCTACAGACGCCCCCACCAGCTGATTGACCACGGTGTCCTTGTCCGCGTCCGGCATCACCACCATGTGGTTCTTGGCGCCGGCAAAGGCCTGTACCCGCTTCATGTTGGCGGTACCGGTCTTGTAGATGTATTGGCCCACTGGCACCGAGCCGACAAAGGAGACCGCCTTGATGTCCGGGTGGGTCAGCAGCGCATCCACCGCTTCTTTGCGGCCATGCACTACGTTGAGCAGCCCCTTGGGGGCGCCAGCCTGTTCAAACAGCTCCGCCAGACGCATCGGCGTCATGGGATCCTGCTCTGAGGGCTTGAGCACAAAGCCATTGCCGCAGGCGATGGCCATGGGGAACATCCATAGCGGGATCATGGCCGGGAAGTTGAACGGGGTGATACCAGCACAAACGCCCAGCGGCTGAATGTAGCTGTAGCTGTCGATGCCGCGGGCCACGTTCTCAACGGTTTCGCCCATCATCATGCTGGCGATGTTGGCGGCCTGCTCCACCACCTCGATGCCACGCCAGACATCACCCTTGGCGTCCTCGAAGGTCTTGCCGGTTTCCTGGGACAGGATGGTGGCCAGCTCGTCATGGTGCTCTTTGAGCAGGTGCTGATAGCGCAGCATCACCCGGGCGCGCTCAGACACCGCCACCTCTTTCCAGCTTTGTTGGGCTGCCTTGGCCGCCGCCACAGCCTGGTTGATCTCGCTGTCGGTGGCGCAGTTGAGGGTGGCGATGGGTTGGTTATTGGCGGGGTTGGTTACCGCGATCGCGGTCTCCCCTGATCCCGGGGTGTATTCCCCACCGATCAGGTGTTGAACTTGTGCTGTCATGTTGTGCTTCTCCCAGATAAAAATGCACCGCCCGCCGGTGTCGTTATTGTATGGCGGGCGGCGTAACGCTTTAGGCCAGTTCGATGGCCATGGCAGTGGCTTCACCACCGCCGATGCACAGCGACGCCACGCCGCGCTTCTTGCCGTGCGCCTTCAGGGCGTGCAGCAGGGTGACCAGGATACGGGTACCGGAGCAGCCGATGGGGTGGCCCAGGGCGCAGGCACCGCCATTGACGTTGACCTTCTCCGCATCCAGTTCCAGCTGCTGGATCGCCAGCATGGTGACCATGGCGAAGGCTTCGTTGATCTCGAACAGGTCAACGTCGTCCGCGGTCCAGGAAACCTGGTTGAGCAGCTTGGTCATGGCACCGACCGGGGCCAGGGTGAACTCTTCCGGCAGCTGAGCGTGGGTAGCATGGCCGACGATCTTGGCCAGTACCGGCAGGCCGTTGGCCTGGGCATACTCCTCGGTGGTCAGCACCACCGCAGCGGCACCATCGGAGATGGAGCTGGAGTTGGCGGCGGTGATGGTGCCGTCTTTGGCGAAGGCCGGACGCAGCGCCGGGATCTTCTCCGGACGGGCGTTGCCCGGTTGCTCATCGATGGCCACGGTGACATCGCCCTTACGGGTTGAGATGGTCACCGGATTGATCTCCGCCTCAAAGGCGCCGGACTCGATAGCGGCATTGGCTCGACGCAGGCTCTCCAACGCGAAGGCGTCCATCTGCTCTCGGGTCAGGCCATTGTCATCGGCGGTCTTCTGGGCAAAGGTACCCATGGCACCACCGGTGTAGGCATCTTCCAGGCCGTCCATGAACATGTGGTCCATCACCTTGCCGTGGCCCATGCGCATACCGGCGCGGGCTTTCTCCAGCAGGTAAGGGGCACCGGACATGCTCTCCATGCCGCCAGCCACCACCACCTCGGCGCTGCCGGCCTTGAGCAGGTCATGGCCCAGCATCACGGTCTTCATCCCGGAACCGCACACCTTGTTGACGGTGGTGGCACCCACGGACAGCGGCAGTTCCGCCCCCAGGGTCGCCTGGCGAGCCGGAGCCTGACGCAGACCGGCGGGCAGAACACAGCCCATCAGTACTTCATCGACCTGTTCTCCCGCAATGCCGGCACGTTCCATCGCTGCCTTGATTGCGTTTGCCCCCAGCTGAGGGGCTGCGACGCCACTGAGACTGCCCTGGAATCCCCCCATGGGGGTACGGGCTGCCGCGGCAATTACAATTACTGCATCCTTCGCCATTTTACTCTCCAATGTAAAACATCTGTTGCAAGCCTACTTTAAGTGTGACGTTTACGGCAACGTAAACCAGTCCGTAACGACTCGGAAAGGTTGACGTTCAATGTCACGCCTTCGTGACAGCTGGAAACCGGCTCTGGGAGGGACCGGCAGCCAGCGTCATACCCCAGTTTTATCGCTTCTGATGACAAAGGGATGGCGTTCCCAAACATCGGATCAGTCACTAGGGCTTCTGCTATTGAGACAGGGTTTTGGTCAAGAAGCCATCCGACCAGCTGAGCAGATAATCAACACCGATTTAGCGATAAGCCAAAACGGGGGATAGCAGGAAAGCATCAGGCAAGAAATCCGTTCCTATGCTTATCCACTCACCCCTTGGCGGAGGCCATCATGGAATCCATGACCAGTTGGGCCGGTCGCGCGCTGGAGCTCAGCGCTGCCCTGTTTATCTTTATCATCGGCACCCTGGTATTGGCGGTGCTGGTGATGTACCTGCGGGACGTCACCCAGACCAGCCAGGCGATCCGCCGAAACTACCCGGTGGTGGGGCGCTTTCGCTACTGGTTCGAGCATATGGGGGAGTTCTTTCGCCAGTACTTCTTCGCCCAGGACCGGGAGGAGATGCCCTTTAACCGGGCTCAGCGCAGCTGGGTGTACCGCGCCTCCAAGAACGTCGACTCCACCATCGCCTTCGGCTCCACCCGGCCACTGAACCAACCGGGGGATGTCATCTTTCTCAACTGCTTGTTTCCCACCCTCAAAGAGGATGCGGTACCGCCGGAGCCCATCGTGTTTGGCGACGCACACTGCACCAATCCTTACACCACCACCAGCTTCTTCAACCTGTCCGGCATGAGCTTTGGCGCCCTGTCGGTACCGGCGGTGCAGGCGCTGTCCCGGGGCGCTGCCAGCGCTGGCATATGGATGAACACCGGCGAGGGTGGGTTGTCCCCTTACCATCTGGAGGGGGGCTGCGACATCGTGTTCCAGATCGGTACCGCCAAGTATGGTGTACGTGATGCCCAGGGCGGACTGAGCGATGACAAGCTGGCACAGGTGGCGGCTCACCCCCAGGTGAAGATGTTTGAGATCAAGCTGTCACAGGGGGCCAAGCCTGGCAAAGGCGGGATCCTGCCCGGCGAGAAGGTCACCGAACTGATTGGCGAGATCCGCGGGATCCCGCCAGGGCAGGACTCCATCAGCCCCAACGGCCACCCCGAGATCCGCAGCGTCGAGGATCTGCTGAACATGATTGAGCGGGTACGTAAGGTGACGGGCAAGCCGGTGGGCTTTAAAGCGGTGATGGGCTCCATCGGTTGGCTGGAGGAGCTGGCGCAGCAGATCCAGCAGCGTGGCCAACATTGTGCTCCGGATTTCATCACCCTGGATTCTGCCGACGGCGGTACCGGCGCGGCACCGCAATCCTTGATGGACTTCATGGGCCTGCCGATCAAGCGCAGCCTGCCGTTACTGGTGGACTGGCGCGCACGCCACGGCCTGACTGAGCGGGTGCGCATCGTCTGCTCCGGCAAGCTAATCAACCCCTCAGACGTTGCATGGGCGCTGTGTGTCGGCGCCGATGCGGTGGTCTCCGCCCGCGGCTTTATGTTTGCCCTGGGCTGCATCCAGGCGCTGCAGTGCAACAAGAACACCTGCCCCACCGGGATCACCACCCACGACCCCAAGCTGCAGCGGGGCCTGGTGGTGGCAGATAAGAGTCAGCGGGTCGCCAACTACGCCAGCAACCTGATGCACGAGGTGGGGGTGATCGCCCACTCCTGTGGCGTACAGGGCCCGCATCAACTCAAGCCCCACCATGCCCAGGTGATCAACGACCATGGCCTGCCGGTGCCCCTGAGCGAGCTGGTCCGCCCCGGCTAGGCCACGGGACACACAGACAACAACGGCCCCCAGGGAGAAGCCATTGGGGGCCGTTGTTATGATGGCCTCGAGAGCCCGTTTATCCGCCGCGTTCGCGTCGCTGAGCCGCCTGTGCCGCCACGTAACCGGCCAGATCCCTGTTGTTGGCGATGGCCATGACCTGGCGGGGTACCGAGGAGAGCAAGCCGGAGTTGAGCAGCGCCTCGGCCTGCTTGTACACCTCGATGACGTCCGTGGCGATCACCTCCATCGGGTCAACAAAGTGGATGTGGGGCAAGCGCTGCTCCAGCAGGCCGCGCACCAGCGGCAGCTCGGTGCAACCGAGGATCACGGTATTGACCCCCTGCTGCTCCATCTTATTGATCGCCTCGATCAGACGCTCGGCATTGGGCTCAAACACCCCGGACTTGATGCCGTTGGGCTGACGCAGCGCCTGTCCGCCTGCGCTTTTTTCGCCGGTAACCTCACCGTAGATGGCGCTATGAACGCAATGCTCCTGCACCTCCGGGCTGGGTTTAACGAACACAAGGCCCGAGGCCTGCAGGTAGCGGTCGTAGATGCCTGAGTTGTAGGTGCCGTTGGTGCACAACACCCCCACTACTGACTCAGGATCCTTGGCCTTGATCCGGTCGCTGGTGGCCTTGAGCATATCCACCAGGTAGACGTCGGTATGGGCCTGCACCGCCTCACGGAAATAGTGCGCGGTGTTGCAGGTCATCACCGCAAACTGCACCCCGAGTCGCTCCATCGCCTGGGCCGATTTGACCATCTCCGGCACCGGATCCTGGCCGCCCTCGTTGATCGCCTCGGAACGATCCGGAATGTCCGGGTTTTTCACCACCACCACGCCCATATGGTCCTGGTCTTTCATGGCGCCGGCCTTGATCTCTTCCTTGGCCAGGATGTCCTGGAACAGGGCATCCGCCTCCGGGCCCATGTTGCCCATCACGCCAAACAGTATCTCTTTCATCGCGGTATCCCCTGGATTGGTTTAGGAACCGGACGATAAGCGCAGCGGGCTCAGTTCCCCACTCGGCTTTGAAGGACTCAACCCTCAGGCAAGGTCAATTCGGCCACGTCATGTTGCGATGGTAACGATCCCGATTGATGAGCCTGCTCGAGTCCAGCGGCATCAACAACACAGCCCGACTGCAGGCAGCCGGGCGGTGCTAAAAAGGACGGTAAGCGAGTGAGGTCGGGCCTACTCCCAGGGGGTCATACCGGACATATCGCTCAGGTCGAACGGGGTCTGCTGGTAGACGTAGTAGTTGAGCCAGTTAGAGACCAGTAACGCCCCGTGGGCGTGCCAGCGGGCATGGGGTACCCGTGTGGGGTCGTCCTCAGGGAAGTAGTTGTCCGGTACCCTGGGGGTCAGTCCGGAGGCCAGATCGCGTCGATACTCGTCCAGCAAGGTGGTGCGGGTGTACTCGGGGTGCCCGGTGACAAACAGGTTGCGATTGTTGTTGCTCACCACCAGGTAGGCACCAGCCTGATCGGACTCCGCCAGCACATTCAGCTGCGGATGGGCCTTGAGCTTGTCCAGCGAGACCTGGGCATAGCGTGAGTGCGGTACCCAGAAGTCGTCATCAAAGCCCCGCAGCAGCGGCACATGTTCGTGCACCCGCTGGTGCTGAAACACCCCGGAGATCTTCTCCTCGCGCAGGTAACGCTTGATGCCATAGAGATGGTAGAAGGCAGCGTGCGCAGCCCAGCACAGGAACAGCACCGAGGTAGCGTGATGCTGAGACCAGTCGATGATCGCCTGGATCTCACTCCAGTACTGCACCTGCTCAAACTCCAGGTCCCCCAGCGGCGCGCCGGTGATGATCAGGCCATCGTAGTTGTTGTTGCGCACCTCCTCGAAGTCCCGGTAGAAGGCGTTCATATGGTCGCAGGGGGTGTGCTTGGAGGGGCGGTTATGGATCCGCAGCAGCTCTACGTCCACCTGCAACGGCGAGTTACCCAATAACCGCAGCAACTGGGTTTCGGTCTCGATCTTGTTGGGCATCAGGTTGAGGATCAGCACCTTAAGCGGACGAATGTTCTGGGACTCCGCCCGGGCATCGGACATCACGAAGATGTTCTCGCCCCGCAGGATGGCGGACGCAGGTAACGAACTGGGGACCTTAACGGGCATGGCACTTCTCCAAGGCTGGTTGCCTCACTTATACCAAGACATCTGGACGTCCACAAGCCCAGATGTCTCATTCACCAATCGGCTCGCCAGCGTGTGCAAGCTTGAGGCCCCCGGCGGGGGCCTTTATCATCAAGCCACTAAAAACATGGAACCCTAGCTATGACACAACTCAGCGCCATTCTTATCGGCGCCAACGCCGGCCTGTCCCAGGCCCTGGCCCTGCAACTGGCCCAAGAGGGCGTGCGACTGGGCCTGATGGCCGCCGACCCCAAAGGCCTGGAGCCGCTGCTGCCCAAGCTGGGGGACGATACCCAGGTGGTGGCCATCGACATCTTCGATCCCGAGGGCTGCCGTGCCGCCTTTGACCAGTTATGGCAGGATCTCGATGGCGCTGCCCTGGTGATCATCAACACCGCTGCCGGCGGCCTGGATCTGGAGCTGCCCTGGTCTCTGGACAAGCAGATCATCGACGTCAATGTCACCGGCTTTACCGCCCTGGCCAACGCCGCCTTCAACAAGATGGTGGCGCAGAAATATGGCCAGCTGGGCTGTCTGACCTCCATCGCCGGTGAGCGCGGTGGCCCACAGGTGGCCTTCCACGCCTCCAAGGCGTTCCAGCAAAACTACCTGCAGGGCCTGCGTCTGCACGCCCAGCGTCTCAAGCTGCCGGTCACCGTCAGTGACATCCGCATGGGCTACATCGACAAGATGCAGGGCCGCGGCAGCCGCTTCTGGTCGGCATCGCTGGATACCCTGGCACGACAGACCCTCAAATCCCTGCGCAAGGCCAGCCATACCGCGTACATCACCCGCCGCTGGCGCTTTATCAGTTGGCTGACCCGGGCCCTGCCTGAGTTCATCTACAATAAGCGCAAGTACAAGTAACCCCTTCCCCGCGGGCGGCAAATGGGATCTCAGACACTGGTCTTTGTCGCCCAAGGGGGTAGAATCCGAGCATATTCCTCAGATATTTGCGTGAGAAACCGATGCTGATCCCCCTGCCCAACCTCGGTGCCATCGAGGCCCAAGGCGATGATCGCCTGACCTACCTGCAAAGCCAACTGACCTGTGACCTGGTCAAACTGCCGCAGAACCGCTGGACCTTCGGCGGCCACTGCGACCCCAAGGGCAAGCTGCTGGCGGCCTTTCGTTTATGCCACCACGGCGACAGCCTGCTGATGCTGATGCCGCAATCCCTGGTGGAGGTGGACCTGCCCGCCCTAGCCAAATACGCGGTGTTCAACAAGATCGAATTGACCGACGCCACGGCCCGCTATGACGCCTATGGCTTGCTCGACACAGCCGTGTTGGACGGCTGGCAAGGCGAGGACAACCTCAAGCAGCAGGGCGAAGCCCTGGCACTGATCGACGGCGAGCATGCCATTGTGCTATTGCCCGCCGGTGCCGAACTGCCGGCCGATCTGGCGGCCCTTCCCCAGGGCGAAGCCGAGCAATTTATTGCGGCCGAACTGGCTGCAGGGCGTCCCTGGTTTGAGGCTGAGCACAGTGCTGAGTTTGTGCCGCAGATGCTCAACCTGGATGCCGTCGGCGGTGTGCAGTACGACAAGGGTTGTTACATCGGCCAGGAAACCGTGGCGCGCATGCACTTCCGCGGTGGCAACAAGCGGGCCCTGTACGTGCTCACCGGCCAACCCAGCGACGCCGACACCCTGGAGATGCAGGTGGGCGATAACTGGCGTCGTGCCGGTGTGGTGGTGGCCCGCCAGGCCAACGGTGATCAGCAGTGGCTGACGGCGGTACTGAGCAAGGAGCTGGCACCGGACACCCGCTTCCGCCTGGGTGAGGCGGAGTACCAGCTGGCACCGCTGCCCTACCGCCTCTACGGCGAGGCCTGATCGCTCCACAGCCAGCCGCACCCGCACTACACTGAAAGCGAGTGATGTGCGGGGAGGCAAAGGATGGAGTTGAGCAACCTGGATCGTCTCGATCCCCAGATCTTGCTGGGGATCGTCAACGAGAAGCTGCGTCTGGGCAGTGGCAACCTGGCGGATCTGGCCGCAGAGATGGAGTTAGACAGCCTGGCGCTGGAGCAGCGCCTGGCCGAGATAGGCTTTCATTATCACAACGACGTCAACCAGTTCCGTCGCGGTTGAGTCGCCACCCCTGATGGAAGATCAGCGCGGCGCCGTGGCCTCAGTCAGGGGGCTGCGCTGGCTCTGCCACCATCGCTCCAGCGCCGGATAGAGCGGCCGCCAGGCCAGCTTGGGGTGGCGAAAATCCAGGTACTCCAACAGCACCAGCAGCCGCCAGGCTGCCAGGGTGTTTCCGCTTGGCAAGGCCGTCGGTTGGCCCTCCAGCCGCATCAGCCCGTGATGCAGGGTGTCCTGATGACGCAGGCTCCAGAACGGGGAGCGGGTACCCTCTCCCTCCCGGGTCTGCTCCATTCTCAGCGCCACCGCACTGTCGAGCAGGCCATCCACCAGCACCGCCTGCTGCGCCCTGTCCCAATCTTGCTGTTCCTGATCAAGCTCGGTCCCCACCTGCGCGAGCAGATATCGGCATATCAGGGCACTGTCGTACAGCGCCCCCAGTGGCGTTAACAGGCAGGGGATCTTGCCCAGCGGGTTGTGCTGGCGCAGCTCCTCATCCTGCTCAAACGGCGATACCACACGCTCCTCCACCTCCAGTCCCAGGTGCTGGATCAGGATCCGGACCAGGCGGGCAAAGGGGGAGGCGTCGGAGGTGTAGAGGATCACCAGTACTTCTCCATGGTGATCTGGCCCGGGGTGCGGCGCAGGTTCTTGCGCAATCCCATCCCTTCCAGCACAGCAAGGGTTTCTCGGATCATCTCCGGGTTGCCGCAGATCATGGTCTGACTGCGGGCAGGTTTGATGGGGATCCCAACGGCGTCCTGAATGGCACCGTCCACCAGCAGCTGCGGAATGCGGCCGCTGAGCATGCCATCCACCGCTTCGCGGCTGACCACAGGAACAAAATGGAAGGCATCGGGATGGGCCTGCTCCAGTGCCCGGATCTCCTCCAGGTATGCCAGGTCCTCCTGGTAGCGCACCGCATAGACCAGGATAAAGCGCTCATAGCGCTCCCAGCAGTCTTCGCTGTGCAGGATGGAGAGGAAGGGCCCCACCGCGGTACCGGTGGCAAACATCCACAGCTCCCGCCCGGCGGGAACCTCGTCCAGGGTCAAGAAGCCCGATGGACGGGGGGAAACCATCACCGAATCCCCTGGCGTCAGATCCTGCAGCTTCGGGGAAAGTTGCCCCTCCTCCACATTGACCGCCAAAAACTCCAACACCGGAGATTCCGGCGGGTTGACGTAGGAGTAGGCCCGCTGGACCCGTTCGCCATTCTGCTCCAGCGCCAACTTGCCAAACTGACCGGCAATAAACGGCTCGACCTCGGCCTCTACCTTGAGGCTAAACAAGCGTTCGTTCCAGTCGATACGCTCAACCACCTTGCCCTGAACCCAAGTACTCATGCATCCCTCACTGGCTAAATTGTCTCCACCTAGCCAGCATACTCCCGCAGATAGAAAAGAAAAACCCCGCTTAAAAGCGGGGTTTAGTCAAGAAACTAACCGAAATTTATTTTGTGGCCAAGGCACTCTCGGGCGCCTCACCCTGCTCGCTCTTGTCAACGATGGTGACCACCGCTGCGTCACCGACCACGTTGGCAGAGGTTACGAACATATCGATGATGCGGTCCACCGCAATGATCAGGGCGAAGGCGGTCTCTACCGGCAGACCCATCTGGTGGATAAGCACACCGATCATTACCGCACCGCCACCTGGTACACCACCGGCACCTACGGACAGCAGGAACACCGCGGCGATCAGGGTCGGCAGCTGCTCCATGGTGATCGGCACATTGAAGGCGTTGGCCAGGAAGAAGGCGGCAATGGTGATGTAGATGGATACGCCGCCCATGTTCATGGTGGCACCCAGCGGCACCCCGAAGCCCGCGGTGGCCTGGGACACACCCAACTTCTCGGTCAGGGTGCGCATGGTCACCGGGATAGAGGCATTGGAGCTGGCGCAAGACAGGGAGAACATCATCTGTTCACGGGTCTTGCGGCGGAACTCGGCAGCACTGACGTCGGTCATCAGGCCCACCACGGTGGGGTACACGATGAACAGCCAGATCAGCAGCAGGCCGACCACCAAGCCGATGTAACCGGCCACGGAGAGGAAGGTGGACGCCTCCAGGGTGGCCCCCAGCTTCAGCATCAGGGCGAACACGCCGTAGGGAGCCAGCTGCATCACCAGGGTGATCAGGGTCATCATGATCTTGTTGGCCTTGCGGAAGCCTTCTGCGACCCCTTCCATCTCCTGGCCCAGCAGCTTGATCACTGAACCCAGCAGCAGCGCCATAAAGATGATCTGCAGCATGTTGCCGGAAGCGAACGCCGCCACCGGGTTGCGCGGCACGATGTCGGTGATCAGATCCCGAATACTGGGCAGCTCGGTGGTGGTGATTGCCAGGCTGGCCACCTCCGGCAGTTGCACCCCGGCACCGGGCGACACCAGCAGTGCCACCACCAGCGCCACGGAGATCGCCACCAGGGTGTTGATGATGTAGAGGCCAAAGGTCTTGCTGCCCAGTCGACCGAAGCTCTGGATGCTTGGCAGCTGGGTGACGCCACTGATGATGGAGACAAACACCAGGGGCACTACCAGCATCATGATCAGGTTGACGAACATGGAGCCAGCCATGTCCGCCAGGCCCACCAGCGCCTCGGTCATGCCCGCATCCGCGGCAAAGAACTGCAGCAGGCTGCCCAGAATCAGGCCCGAGAATAGGCCAATAAAGATTTTTTTGGAGAGAGAATTGGATTGCATCGGTCTGTCGCTGCCCCTGGCTTAAGTGGATGGCCTTTCCCTTGCCGTCCGAAGTTGGCTTATTCCATGCCAATCTTTTGCGTTAGGCAGTGAATTCTACTGGCATGGTGCGGGGAGTAACAGCGGTCAATTTGTCACCATCCGCAAAGGGATACACTGGTCGGCCCCGCCGATAGGTAGAGCAAAAGCAACGAGCAAGACAACCACACAGAAGAAACAACCACCAAAACCAGCCAAAACCAAAGCAAAAACCAAATGCGACACAGATCACGCCAGCAGAATTGAGTCACTATGACGCTACGACAACGCCAATCGGCAGTGACACAGGCCGATTTTGATTGCAGGACAGATGATCGCGCTACCAGTCCCGCCCTTAATGGACCATTCGACTGGAGATGCTATAGGAACGAGACTGCCTCTGACTCTGGTGCCAGTTCGAGCACCCAGGCATTGAGGCCGACCTCATTAAGCTGCGCCAGCCAGCGGCGCTGGTTGTCCCGCAAGCTGTCCCCCGGCCCCTTGACCTCGACAAACATCAGCTGGCCCTCGTGGCTGACCAGCAGATCCGGCATGCCAGCCCGATGCTGAACCAGGTCGGACAACAAGAAACGCACCAGCCGGACCCACTTGGCAATCTCGATCCCAGTCAGAGCCGCCCTCAACAAGGGCTTGGCGATGGCCACCCCGGGCATCAGCTGGCATCGCCGGGCCCCCAGCCGCTCGAACCGCTCCAGCATCTGGGCAACAAAATCTTCCTGACTGCAGCACTGCCATCGCTGAAATTGCTGCTCAATGGCGCCCTGGCGGCGGGCGCAGAACAGCGGATGATAGAAATCCAGTGGGCCTGACTGGAAGGGCTGAACAAAGGCACCGGGCAATGGCAAAAACAGCGTTTCCCATAGCATCAGCGCCGCCACCGTGGGGATCAGCCGATTCTCGCTGAACCAAGCCTCGCCCCCTTGCTGCGCCACCAAGGCAATGGTTTTGGCTTCAACCCGTTCCTCCCCTTCGGGCAGCTGGGCCCGACGGGTCTCCGGACGAAACGGCGGCGACAGGGTCAGGGTGATGGGCAGATGAGCCTTCAAGCGTTTGAGAAAGCGCTGAGCCAGTGCCAGTTCGCTGGGACTCTCCGGTTGCGCCCACAGTGCCAGCGCCAGGTTCCGGGCTGCCTCAAAGTCACCCCGGGCAAACAGCAGACGCAGTCGACGCTCCCGCGCCAGGGCCGTATGGCATCCGCTCAACAGGGCCAGCGCGTCACCATCTTGCCCCTCCCTCTCCAGCTGACGGGCCAATTGCGCCACAAGGTGCTGCCGTCTGCGCTCCAGCTTGGGGTTGCTGCTGCTCCTTTGCAGCTGCTTCAGGGCAGAGGGCTCCGGTGCCGTCTCTTGCCAGCGCTGGGACAGTTCACTCAGCTCCAGGTAGCGCTGAACCTCCCCAGGGGATTGCAGTGGGAAGGCCGAAGGGTCGAGCGGATAAGGCTCGTAGGCCTGTTGACCGATGGCTGCCAAGACAAAATCGGTCAGGCTTTGCCGGGCATTGGCAAAGAACAGCAGTTGCAGCTCCGCCAGTGGCGGGTTCTCTGTCAGAACAATTAGCTCAAAGGGGGCTTGGGGCCACCAGCTTTGCAGCGGCAACGACTGCGCTTGGGGCAAGGCCGCAACCAGGGCCGCCTTGTTACCGCTGCAGCCCACCAACTGAGGCAGTTGCAACAGCTCATCCCGGCGCAGCAACTTACCAAGCTGAACGGCATCAAGGCTGGGATCGGCAAGGGTAAGACCGGCCGAGGTTAACGCCTCAACAGCCTCGCTGAGATCAGGCACTTCACGATAATCACAGCGGTCGCTGCGAAACAGGCTTCCTGTTCGGCTTAGCAACCGTAGGTAGAGGCACTGTGCCGGCGCTTCGAGCCCACTGACACTGTCCAGCCAGTGTGACAGTTCGTCGCTCATCAGATGGGCGCGATGAGCGTGAACGTACTCAGCAACCCAAAGGAAGTTTCGACGATAGTAATCCGGCGCAAGTGGCAGCATGACGCTCCTCTGACTTATCCCAGGCCTTGTCAGCCACTGGTCCACACCAAAGCCCGTAGCTGGGCAACCCTTTCTGTTGTAATGCATTAAAAGACACGGGGAGACACATTACCATGCCGATATGGCCCGCCAGCTGCGCCGCGGCTCAATGGCGCGGTGACCGCCAAGAGCAACAGGACGCAGTGCTGCACCTGCCGCTGGCTCATCACAGCTGCGCTTTGTTGCTGGCAGATGGCCTGGCCGGCCACCCCGCGGGCGCCATCGCCAGCGGCTTGGCTATCAGGGCGGCGGCCAGAACCCTGGAAGCCCATTATCGCCATCCTGACGCACTGGCGCTGGCACTGCACAGCGCCAACCGGGCCATCGCCTGGCATATCCGCGATTACCGAGCCCACCGGGGGATGGGAACCACGCTGTTGATGGTGCTATTAAAAGGGCAAGAGGCACAGTGGCTCAATGTGGGGGACGCCAACCTCTGGCACCTACATCATGGGCAATTTGACAATCTGGTGAGCGAGCAGCCCTCAGAATCCAGCAACCGCCAGGAGGCCAAAGCCGGGTCGGTAACCGCCGCCCTGTGCGGACTGCCCATTGCCCGAAGCTGCCAGGGGCAGAGGTTACTACAACAAGGCGATCGGCTGATGCTGGCGACGGATGGGGTCAGTGCCCTGGGCCTGTCGACTCTTCGGGCCTGTGCCCGTCAACCCAGTTGCAAATCCGTGGTGTCGGCGGTGATCACCGCACTGAGTCAGCAAGCGCCAGCCGGAGACAATGCCAGCCTGATCGTCGCTGCGCCTCGCCGCGGGCGGCTGGGCTCGGTGCGCCGCAAAAGCCCGCTGGCCCTGCCCTGGCCCGTCGCAGCCAAAGAAAACGCCGGCTAAGCCGGCGTTGTGTGTCACTGCTCTTGTTCCGCTAGTGCGGCTTCTTCGCCGTCTTGCTCGTCCGGGTCTGCTTCGGGCTCCACCAGCCCAGCCTCAGGCTGGCGCATCTGCTTTTGCAGGACCTTATTGAGCTCCTTAAGCTGCTGCTTCAGAGGACGATCACGCAGATCTTCCATCCCCAGGCTGTGGGACAGCTGTGCCAACTGGGTCTCAAGCCCCAGCAGGTAGCTTTCCCGCTCAGCACGATCCGCTTTATCCAGGGATTGAAGATCCTGGCCCAGGTGGCGTGAGTGCGCCAAAGCAAAACGGGTCGCCTCCGCCTGGGCTGCCACGGTATCCAGGTCGCGCGGGAACGCCTCTACGTGTTTCCAGGCCGCTTCCAGTCGCTGGCTGGCCTGCTCATAGCTGGCCGGAGCGGTCTGATCCAAGCCCTCGTTCTTTTGTCTCTCCAACTCACGGCGATGCGGGGTCAGGTAGATGTCACGCACCGTTCTGACCTCCAGTTCCCGCTGCGCTTTCAACAAGGCCGGCTGTGCCGACAGGGCGCGGGAGAGCCGCCCGGAAGCGATGTTGTCCACCAGCGATTTGAGCTGTTCATCCAGCTGTTGGTAGGTAGTTGAGTGCAGTGACTGTGCGTCCAGCGAACGCAGGACTTCTCGATTATGGAAGGGCTCCGCTAACTGCTCCTTGGCCTGATCGCGGATCTCTTGCGCTTGCTGGACCAGCTTTTCGGCGTCTTCCAGCGACTCTTGCGAGGCCTGGTAGCGGGAGCGAGTACTGAAGACCCCAAGGCGTTCGTACATACGCTCAGGGGTTTGGGCATACAGTTGGTACTGCTGCCTGGCATCTTGCCAGGTGCTGTTGGCACGTCGCATCTGCGCGGTGGCAAACCAGGCAAGTTCTTCATCCTGTAGCGGCCCCTCCAGGGCATCAATGCGGCTCCATACCGCATCGATCTGAGCTTGCTGCTTGTCCGGATTCTGAGTCGCCGGATCCACCGAGGGCTGGCTGGCACATCCGGCCAGGCCCAAAAGCAGCAATAGAGGAAGGATTCGTTTTTTCACAGGAACGTTTTAATAATTCTTCTTTGTTTCGTTAAGTGGGCCAGTCTACCGCCCCCGTCAGGAGACCACCAGCGCAAAGGCCCGGCGCAAACCCAAAAAAGCGAGCTGCATTCAGTTTAGATAGGCGACGGCCTCGGCCTGGATCTGAGCCCGGGGGGAAATTCGCCGGCCACTTCTACCCTTTTGTCGGCCCAGAGCAAGGTTCAAAACTAAGAAACTCCCACCGAAGCTGCCATTCTTAAGCCAATGTTCAGCCTGAAGGTAACAACAGCATGGTAAGGCTTCTCCTCTGCTTCATCGCATTCACCATGGCCGGTTGCACCACCACCGACGATTTCCCACAACGCACCGATGATGGCCTGGAGCGGATCCCCACCTCCAAGGTAATGGCGGCTTATCAACTGCCCGAAGCGGACTTCTCCGGCTATCGTCGGGTTCAGCTAGCCCCCTGTCAGGTGGCGTTTCGCAAGGATTGGCTCAGAGACTACAACCGGGACTCCGCCGGCCCCCGCTTACGCACTGAGGATATGGACGAGATTGCCGAAGCGGTGGCGGAGCAGTTTGCCGAGGTATTCAGCGAGGAGCTGAGCAAGCGGGGCTACCAAGTGGTTGAGGCCGATGTGAAGGAGGCGGACGTATTGCTGCTCAAGCCCGCCATCGTCAACCTGGATGTCACCGCACCGGATGTACCCAGCGCTTCAATCCAGCGCAATTACGTCAGCTCCGCTGGCGAGATGACCCTTTACCTGGAACTGCACGACGCACAAACAAATGCACTGCTGGCCCGCAGTGTGGATCACCGCGAGGCCACCGATCTGGGCTTTTACCAGCGTGCTAACCGGGTCACCAATCGGCAGGAGTTGCGCCGGATCCTGCGTCGTTGGGCTGATCTTTTGGCCGATGGCCTGGACGAGGCCCGTCGATGAATCAGCACTGGATCTGACCAAAGTCAGGCAGGTCACAGAACCATTGCGCCAGGGTGAAGGGCGTCGCCTGTCCCGTCTGCCAGCGGACCAGCGACGCCGCCTCCATCAGCTCCGGATCCGGCAGCAGTGGCAGTAGCGAGAACGGCGCCTGAGGGTCTAACTGATAGCTCTGCACCAGCAGGGTATCAGGCCCCGTGGCCACCAGCGCCTGCCACGGGGTGGGCAGCTGTGGTAGCACCACCGCGCCCTCGATCCCCTCTGAGTGGACAATCCAGCTGAATCGCCCCTGGTCCGAGGCAAAGTCCAACACCAGGGAGCTGTAGCGCTGCTGGAAGGCGCCCAAGCTGTAGCTCAGCCGCTCCGGGGTCAGCTCGACCCGGTCAAACAGCCCTTGTGGCCGACGAGGGACCTGCAATATCAGCTCTTCGTCACCGGTCGCAAACGGCTGTAGCCGCTGCATCACCACCCCATCACTTTGGCGTATGGCCGCCACCAACACCTTGCCCGGCTGATCGACCAGGTTGACGCTGCCAGCCCGGGTGTTCACCGGTTTGCTCTCCATCAGGTAGGGCAACGAATCCCGTAGCCAGAATACCGACAGATGATCCAGAGCATCGTTGGCCCGCCATGAACGACTCACCGGGGGTTGGTCTAGCAGCAGATCCTCAACGCTGTCGTCCAGCAGGTCATCCCGCTCCAGCCGATAGGCCACCAGCTCACCCTCGGCATTGTGGCCGGTGGCCAGCAACCAGGGCTGCCAGCGATGGAGCGCCACCAACCCCATATCATCCATCGACGGAGTGAGCATGGTTAAGGCGAACTCGTTATCGTTGACAATGCGGGCCTGCAGCTCAACGGCGGCCATGGGTTTGCAGCTGTCGCCGGAGCCATACACCCCGTTCAGGGGCCAGAGGGTATCGGCACTGAGCAAGGATTTTGCCGTCGTGGTGATCACCTGGCCTTCCACCGGATCCTGTTCCACTAGGCTAAGAAAACCATCGTCCGGGATATCCGACAGCATCAGCCGCCCCTGGTCATCCAATCCACCACGGCCCAGCAGGGCGCCGCTGGCGTCGTGGATCAGCAGCTCGGCTTCAGACACGGCACACCAGCGAGTATCGACAAAGGTAATAAAGGACAACTCATCGGAACGCGCCATCGACCAGCCCAACAGAACCAGCACCCACGACGCCATCACCCAGCGCAACACTCGAGACATGACCGACTCCCCCCGGTAACTCACCTAACTCTAGACAAAGGGGCGACCGTGCCCGACCAAGTTTTAACCACTCGAGCTGGGGAGCAGCGACACAAAGCAATTGACCGACGCTGATGCCTGCCGGCTAAAGCCAGATTGACGGCGCCATTTCGGCCAAGGAGTGAGCGCTGGCGACTAAACTTCGCTCACTCAAAGCGAGTTTGCTGAAGATTCCGACAAACGAAGAAAATCGTGTTGACTTGCCCAGGCAAAATCCGTTTAATAGCGCCCCGTCGCCTCGATAGCTCAGTTGGTAGAGCAGCGGATTGAAAATCCGCGTGTCCCTGGTTCGATTCCGGGTCGAGGCACCATTTTTCCTGAGACGTCAGATAAAACACGTAACAATCTGTTCCCCCTTAGTTCAGTCGGTAGGTAGAGAACCGCGGACTGTACTCATACCGGTTGGCGTATGTCGCTGGTTCAAGGGAACGCTGGGACGCCAGTTTAAACACGTAACAACCTGTTCCCCCTTAGTTCAGTCGGTAGAACGGCGGACTGTTAATCCGTATGTCGCTGGTTCAAGTCCAGCAGGGGGAGCCACTTTCGCTGAGGCGTCAGCTTAAACACGTCACAATCTGTTCCCCCTTAGTTCAGTCGGTAGAACGGCGGACTGTTAATCCGTATGTCGCTGGTTCAAGTCCAGCAGGGGGAGCCACTTTACAACACCAAGCCAAGGCTTGGTGAACGCCTCGATAGCTCAGTTGGTAGAGCAGCGGATTGAAAATCCGCGTGTCCCTGGTTCGATTCCGGGTCGAGGCACCACCTTAGAAACCCTAATCAGCACAACCGGGTTATCTTATAACAGCCTCAAAAAGCGGCTCATCAGAGCAGCGGATTGACTGATTCTGAAATAGCGCGCATCCCTGCCTCGCTGCCGGTCGAGGCACCATTTCGGCATTGAGAAGTGCTGGAGCCTCGATAGCTCGGTAGGTAGAGCAGCGGATTGACTCTTTTAAAGATCAGCGCGTGTCCCTGGTTCGATTCCGGGTCGAGGCACCATCTTTAGAAACCCTGGTCTTTTGGCCGGGGTTTTCTTTTATCTGGCCATTGTCATTCGACACTGCAGGCTGGTAGCTCGTTGGCAGAGCAGCGGATTGACTGATTCTGAAATAGCGCGCATCCCTGCCTCGATGCCGGTCGAGGCACCATTTTCGGCACTGAGAAGTGCTGGAGCCTCGATAGCTCGGTAGGTAGAGCAGCGGATTGACTCATTTAAAGATGAGCGCGTGTTCCTACCTCGATTGGGTACGCCCTCCCTGGCTTCCCCCCTGCGGGCCGTCGCAAGCGACGTCACTCCAGGCTCCTGCCTTCCGTTGCCGGGTCGAGGCACCATCTTAGAAACCCTGGTCTTCTGGCCGGGGTTTTCTTTTATCTGGCGGTAGCCACAGCAGAGCAGCGGATTGACTGATTCTGAAATAGCGCGCGTCCCTGGTTCGATGGGGTACGCCCTCCCTGGCTTCCCCCCTACGGGCCGTCGCCAGCGACGTCACTCCAGGCTCCTGCCTTCCGTTGCCGGGTCGAGGCACCATCTTTAGAAACCCTGGTTTTTTGGCCGGGTTTTCTTTTTTCTGGCGGTAGTCCCAGCAGGGCAGCGGATTGACTGATTCTGAAATAGCGCGCGTCCCTACCTCGATTGGGTACGCCCTCCCTGGCTTCCCCCTGCGGGCCGTCGCAAGCGACGTCACTCTAGGCTCCTGCCTTTCGTTGCCGGGTCGAGGCACAATCTTAGAAACCCAGGTCTTTTGGCCGGGGTTTTCTTTTTTCTGGCGGTAGTCCCAGCAGGGCAGCGGATTGACTGATTCTGAAATAGCGCGCGTCCCTACCTCGATTGGGTACGCCCTCCCTGGCTTCCCCCCTGCGGGCCGTCGCAAGCGACGTCACTCTAGGCTCCTGCCTTTCGTTGCCGGGTCGAGGCACAATCTTAGAAACCCAGGTCTTTTGGCCGGGGTTTTATTTTCTCCACCTCCTTTCTACCCAGAGTCTCACCACCAACAAAAAAGCCGGCCAAGGCCGACTTTTTGGAAGGTTCATAGCGAGGGGACCGCGAGGCAGACCAAGGGGCGCTGCCAGTGCTGAAACAGCGACCTAACTGCGTCGGCCGACAGCACCCAGGTGTGTTGATTGTCCAGTGGATGGCACTGAAGCCCCTCCCCGGTCCAAAGTGCTTCATCAATCCAACACTCGACTTCCCGACTGGGGTCGTTGTTCAGCGCCAATAGGGAGACGTGGCCCGGTGCCACTGCCAGGAAACGGGACAAACGTTCGGCTGAGGCAAAGCCCAATCGGGCCACCCCCTGTTGGCGGGACAGGGCCTTCAGATCAACCGCCTTGTCATGGCGGGTTATCAACAAGAAATGTCGCTTGCCATAGTTATCACGCAGAAACAGGCTCTTGGTGCGCTGACCGCTGCGCACCAGGGCCAGGCGATCCGCCTCCTGACAATCGTGCAGCGGCGGATGCTGGTAACGGGTGATCTCCAGCGACAACTGGCTAACCAGTGTCTCCAGGGAGTGAGACGGGCAATTCAAGAACAAACTCTCCGCTATCAGGGCTCGAGCTACACTGCCATAGCAGTGCCAAGTTGCCAAAGGTAGGCGACAAACAAAATCAGCAGCACCACCCCACCACGCCGATGCAGCACCAGGTTATTGCCCCCCGAGCTCTCTGCTGAGGGCGTGTTGGCCATCAGGAACATGGCCCCCATGGCGGCCGTCAGCAGGCCCATCGCCGGCAGGTCCCGCTGGATCACTTCCGCCGGCAGTTGCAGGCCATCCCCCAGCAGCGCGGGGAAGGCGATCACCCCCAGTAGATTGAAGATGTTGGAGCCAATCACCGTGGCAAAGGCGATATCGTGCATGCCACGACGCACCCCGGCCAGCGCCGCCGCCAGCTCAGGCAAACTGGTGCCAAAGGCGATCACCGTCAGGCCGATCACCAATTCGCTGATCCCCGCAGCCCGGGCCAGCTCTACGGCGCCCCAAACCATCAACTGCGAGCTGGCCAACAACAGCGCCAGCATCAGCAGCGACTCCACCAGCGCCCGGCCCTTGGAGATGGAGAGAAACTCCAGCTCTTCCGGCTCGGCATCGCCGTTTTTCACCGAGCGCGCCAGGTAGCCGACATAGACCATCAACCCCAGCAGCAGCACCGCGCCATCCCAGCCGGCCAACTCCCCGTTGGCCATCAAGACTGCGCACAGGATCATCGCCGCCACCAGGATGGGGAACTCGCGACGGACAAAGCGACGATGCACCATCAATGGCGTCATCAAGGCACAGGCCCCCAATACAAGGCCAACATTGATGATATTGGAGCCGATGCCGTTACCCACCGACAGGCCCTCGGCACCATTGAGCGCGGCGACGGCGCTGACCAGCAGCTCCGGTGCCGAGGTACCAAAGGCCACCACCGTCATACCGATGAAAACCAGGGAGACATTGAAGTGACGAGCAAGGGTCGCGGCACTGGCGATCAGGCGATCAGCACTGAGTGACAGCACAACGAAACCGGCGAACAGTGCCAGTGCAGGGATAAGCAATGCGGACATAGAACCTTCTTCGGGCGAGGGCAAAACACACGAATAACGCACACACTGGCCCTCGCTCAGTGCGACGTCATTCGAGTCTCGCCAGGCTGCACTGCAGCTGGATGCGCCACGGCCGAACGGCCAATGATGTTGACGCAACCTCCCGCCTGTCGGCGCGGGACGGCTACTCCCCCAAATGGTGGCGCCATTATACCCATGCCGTTAGGGAACACAAACCCCTCTGGCGACCCGGTTTCCGGGCTGTTAGGTTAAAGGCTGACCACATGGAGATAGTGATATGACCACCCTGTATGGCTTTCCCGGAACCCGCTCCTTTCGCGTTGCCTGGGTATTGGAAGAGATAGGCATCGAATGGGACTACCAGCTGGTAGACCTGGCCCAGGGGGCGCATCAAAAGCCCCCCTTCCTTACCATGAACCCCCGCGCCAAGGTGCCCGCGCTGGAGGACAATGGCGTAAACCTGACCGAATCGGTGGCCATCTGTCTCTACCTGGCAGAGCGGTATGCCCCCACGCGTCTGCTGCCTCCACAGGCTACTGCGCAATCAGCGCGTCATCATCAGTGGATCAATCTGATCATCGGCGAAATAGAGCAGCCCCTTTGGCTGATCGGCAAGCACAAGTTTGCCCTACCCAGGGAGCGACGCATTGCCGACAACCTGGCCCATGGCCAGTGGGAGTTTGCCAAGATCCAGGATGAGCTGGCGTCGGACCTGCCGGAGCAAGGTTATCTGCTGGGTACCGACTCCCCCCTGGTCGCGGACCTGCTGTTAGCGCAGACTCTGCAGTGGGCCCACCATTTCAAGCTACCCCTGTCCGAACGGGCCGAGGCTTTTCGCCAGCGTTTGACCGCCCTGCCCAGCTACCAGCGCGCCCGACAGCGCGAAGAGTCTCTGCGAAACAATTGAACCCGAGACGAAAGAAACAAATAGAGCTTTAGTTCCATAAGTGATTGACACTCGGGGTATAATGATGTTCCTTAGAGCATCTGATGGGCCTAGGCCCCAATAGATATCGAAGTACTGGACGAACAAAGGGATTTTGTATGGACAGTCTACAGCTCACACTCTGCTTCTGGCGCAGTGAGGATTCGCTTTCGCTGTTGCCGCAGCTTTGCAATGCCCAGGGCAACCTGGTTGAAAGCACTCAGTGCAACAAGGAACTGCGCCTGTTTGCCCGCCACTACCCCGATTCCCTGCTGCTGATTGATCATGAGCGCAACGCCGGCGAAGCCAAGCTGTTACCCCATTGGCTGCTGGAGCTGGCTGAACGCCACAAGGTGGCCATCTATAACACCCCGGAGTCCCATCGACTGGCCTCAACCCTGCTGACCAACGGCTTCCAAGGGGTTATCCAGCAAAGTCAGCGACCGGAAACCCAGCTTCTGGCCATTCGTACCATGCACCAGGGCAGTCTCTGGTTCAGCCGGGAGGTGCTGGAACAGACCTGCGGCGAGTTGCTGATGGAGCGCAAGAACAACCTGGCCCACTGCAAAGCCAAAGATGCTCTCAACCAGCTGACTCAGCGCGAGCAACTGGTCTACTCCTTTGTGGCGGCGGGGCTGAGCAACAAGGCGATCGCCAAGCAGCTGGGGATCAGCGAGTACACGGTCAAGGCGCACCTCTCCTCCGCTTATCGCAAGACACAAACCCAATCCCGCGCCGAGTTGGTGGGTAAGCTGAGCTAGCTCACTTTCTTCAGCACAAAAAAAGGCACCGCATTCGCGGTGCCTTTTTTCATCAGAGCAATCAGAACTGAGCAACGTTGATGCTGTTGCCGTTACCAACCTGGCTGAAGTTGGCGGTGTTGCCAAAGGAGGTCTGGCGGGCATGGATGGAGTTCATGTCCCCTTCCTGGCGCAGCGTCATGCTGTTACCACCAGACTTCTGCTCACCGGTGATGCTGTTGCGATCGCCATTCTGGTAGAAGTCGATGCTGTTGCCGGTAGACGGGCCGGATTGAGTCGCGAAATCGACACTGTTGCGGTCACCCATCTGCTGAACCTTCGCCATCAGCTCGGTGGCACCGGACACCAGTTCAATCACGTTCAGATCGCCGCTTTGACGCAGGTCAGCCTTTGAGCCCATGGTGTTGCCATCAAAGGTTGCATTGATGCTGTTACGCTCACCATCCTGACGAGAGGAGAAATCCACTGCCTGAGGCTCTGCCCAGCCATCGGCGCCCACATGGACAGACAAGGCAACGTTATTGCGCTCGCCATCTTGGCGCATCTTGATCATGTTGTTGTCAGCATACAAATCAACGGACGCCATGTTGCGCTCACCGTACTGATCCACATCCACCATATTGGCATCGGATTCCATGGCGGTGTACTGGAAGCTGTTGCCCTCACCGTCTTGATAGACGTTGTACATGTTGCGGCCACCGTGGTTGCTGTCGATGTTCACGGAGTTGCCTTTGCCGCCACGCTCATTCCCCTTCTGGACGATGTCGGCCTTTTCATAGACGCCGTGGAACTCAGCAATGATGGTATGGCCATCGCCGCGGTTGCCACTGTCCTGACGGAAGTTCATCTCGTACCCAGGGCCCAGGTCCCGATCTTCGTTGTAGTTGAGCTCAACGCGGTTGTTGTCGCCCTTTTGCTCCATCTTGTAGATGCCAGCGCGGGTAGAGGTCGCGCTGTTGTAATCCAGGTCGCCAACCAGGATCTTGTTTTTGTCGCCAATCTGACGGTAGTCGATGGTGTTTTCACCACGCTTTACATCACCCGCTTCGATAACGTTGTTATCGCCTTCTTGGCGCATCTTGGCGTCGTTATCACCCCAAGAGCGATACTCTACAGAGTTCTTATCACCAACCTGTTTAATATCCAGGCTATCTGCAGCCTGAACCCCAAAACCTACGCTGGCCAATGCGGCAGCAACCAAGGTAATTCTGATTGAGTTTTTCATCATCATCTCCGTTTACCATTTCAGTAGTGATTAACTATGACGGTCCCGCCAGTAGTATGTTGATTAAAGGTATTTACCCTTACTCCATTGCCAGGGGCGTAGTCATTCTTAATAAAGACTCCCCCCTGTCCTTTCTGCTGAACACGATCGGACTTACCTTGGCCGAATTGGTTGTATTCAACGAGAAGATTATCGCCATCCTGCAGGATATTAAGGTCATTCTCATTACCCTCCTGCCTGATGTACACCTCATTATTCTTTCCCTTTTGATTGACGAAGGACTGATTCTTATTACCAATCTGAGCAACGTCAGCCAGGTTTCTCCAGCCTGTTTGGGTTAAGGCAATGGCATTTCCTTTTCCCCCGGCTTGCAGCAAGATAGCTTGGTTGTGATTACCAACCTGATTAACTTGCACCAAGTTTTCTCTGTCCTCTGCCAACATCTGATTCATCGAGGGCTGCTCAAGCAGAAGCTGTAAAGGCAATGACAGTTCGGATGCGGCAATCGACGCACTGCCAAACAGAAGGACAATGGCTAGCTTTTTCATAGTGACCTCAATGTCAAAACGACGTCCCAAAATCTCTTAAGTGGCTGACCAGTAACCCTGCTCAATTCCACGTTCTATCAGTTCAATCACTGCAGACTCCATCGCCTGCTTGACACAGATCTGCACCGGCTCGTTGGTGCTGTAGCCACCTTCAGCCTCCGCCAGTCGGTTCAGGCTGACGTAACGGAAGAACCCAACCCGGACCTCCTGCGAGAAGATCTGTTTGGTAGAAGACACCGACAGCAGTACCTTGCCGGTAACCACATCCACCGCCCGAAGATACAGGGTGACCTGATCCTTTCGGTACAGCTCGGAGGCACCGATACCGTAATACTCCATGCCAATACCGCCGGTCTGGGTGTTGGTGTCATAGGAGATGATCCCCCCCTCGAACAACAACCTGGCGTCGGAAAGTGGCGCAATCTGACCGCCGTCCTCCATCCGCTGACGGATGATCTTGCGTTCGGTCAGCAGATTCTGCAGACCTTCCCGCTCCACCGGGTCAAACCAGTGGGAGTCGACCAGTGTTTGCACCAGCATCGAGGTCGCCCCCTGGGTCACCGCGGTAGAGAATGAACTCACGTTGGCCTGTGGCTTGTACTGTCCGGTTTGGTCACGAAAGGCGTAGACCGCCACCGGGATCTTATATTTGGGTGTCGGTGCCTGTTGCAGCGCCACCAGCTCCTGACTGACCGGATCGATCTCCGCCGGCTCAACAAAGAGTTCGGGCTTGGAGAAGGCCGCACAGCCGTTTAATAACAACGCCCCAAGGCTGATCAATATTGTCTTTTTCATTAGAACGGTACTTTTGGCATAATAATTTCTGTCACTTCACCGGTCGCAATATCGGTAATAATGACCTTAATTTCATTCGGGTTGTCATCCACCACCTCGACAATATGATTGCCGGTGTTATAGGTTCCCGAGGTAAACTCGCCATTGGAGATGCTGCTGGTCAGACTGTACAGCAGGTTACGTTCTAATGATTCCTGGAACTTTTCAGTAAAGGTTTGCTCAGTATATTCTTTGGTATGGTCATTCTGAGACTGAGCCTTACCCAATAAAAAGTTGCCATTGAGTGGATTGCCACCAAAGCTTGGATTAATCGGCTCATAGGTTAATTGCGTTGCCGATACCGGCAACGCAATAAATCCAGCCAATAACAATATTCCCTTATTCATTATTATTCCCTCGATTACCACTGCTCGTCATGCTGACCGAGCATGATATTAGCCTTCACATCCGCTACATGTTCGATGGTACTGATCATTGCCTGGTCAGCCCGCTCTTTCATATTGTTGTAGCGTCGACCAAAATAGGTTTCATATACCTTGTCCTGGTTGACCGTTATCCATAACTTGGTGCCGGCTTCCGGATAGACCGTCTCGTGCACCGTCACGGTAAAGCCCTGGGTTCCCGGTAGGTCTCGCCAGTAACTGCCGTAGTAGTAGAGAAAGTCGCGTCCAAAGCGTGAGATGGTGCGATCCACCAGGATGCCATCCAGCTCCACATCGGCCCTGACCGGAGTGATGACGCTCAGCAACACCAACCAGGTCACTGCCAGCTTTCGCGCCCAGTTCCCTCTCATGCCAACGTCCATCGGTTCCCCCTTCTCTGATGCCATACCACGATAGATCCACCACCAAGACCAAACCATTGACCGAACGGATATCGGCGTTCAGCTACCCTACCCATTTGGACTAGCACCCAGGGGGGACCTAACCCATCTGGACAGGGAGGCGGCGTGGCCCCCACTGTCCCGGTTGCGCCTCGAACCGCCCGGGCAGGGCGGTTCCACAGCCCCGGCAACGTCCCTGATCGTCCAGCTGCCAGCGGCCCAGCCGATACCAATCCCGCTCGATCAGCAGGCTGCCGCAACCGGGGCAGTAGCTGCTGCTGCCCTCTGGATCATGGACATTGCCGGTGTAGACAAAGTGCAGTCCCTGCTCCTGGGCGATAGCCCGGGCACGTACCAGGGTGCTCAGTGGCGTAGGTGGACGATCCCGCATCCGGTAGTCCGGGTGAAAGGCGGTGAAGTGCAGCGGTACCTCCGGCCCCAACTCCCTGACCAACCAGCGGCACATCGCCTCCAGCTCCGAACTGCTGTCGTTCAGGCCAGGGATCAACAAGGTGGTGATCTCCAGCCAGCAGTCGGTGTGGTGGCGCAGGTAAACCAGGGTCTCCAGCACCGGCTTAAGCGCACCACCGCACACCTGGTGGTAGAACCCCTGGCTGAAGGCTTTCAGATCCAGGTTCACTGCGTCCATCCTGGCAAAGAAGGCACGGCGGGGGGCCGGGTTGATGTAGCCTGCGGTCACCGCCACCGTCATCAGTCCCAGTCGATGGCACGCCTCGGCGACCGCCAGGGCGTACTCAAGAAAGATCACCGGATCGTTGTAGGTAAAGGCCACGCTGCGGCAGCCCCGCTGGCTGGCAACCCGCGCCAAGGCGGCTGGGCCAGCCGACGCCGCCAGGGTATCCAACTGACGGGATTTGCTGATGTCCCAGTTTTGGCAGAAGCGGCAACTGAGGTTGCAGCCGGCGGTGCCAAAGGAGAGTACCGGAGTGCCGGGCAGGAAATGGTTCAATGGCTTCTTCTCGATGGGGTCGATGCAGAAGCCGGAGGAGCGGCCGTAGCTGGTCAGCTCGATCTCCCCCTGCCAGGCCCGACGAACAAAACAGACCCCACGCTTCCCCTCCCGCAAGGTGCAGTAGCGCGGACATAGGGTGCAGGTAACACGGCCATCGGCGTGTCGCTGCCAATACTCGCTGGAATGGTGACCGGTCTGAACGTCGCCCATACACACTCCCACTGCAGACCACACCCTATAATCATAGGGTGTCCTGCGTTGGAGCCCTCATGTCCACCCGACCCAGTGCCGTCGCCGGCCAGTTCTACCCTACGGAGCCCATGGTGCTGACCACTCAGCTGCGTGACTGGCTCGGTGCACCCGCCGCCTCTATCCGGCCCCGGGCCCTGATCGTGCCCCACGCCGGTTATCGTTACTCCGGCGCCGTTGCTGCCAAGGCTTATCGCCTGCTGGCAGGCCACCACTACCGCCACTGCTGGATACTGGGCCCGGCCCACACCCACCCGGTGGAGGGTATCTGTCTGCCCAGGTGGCATGCCTTTGCCACCCCGCTGGGGGAGCTTGCCCTGGCGGATTGCCCGGCCTTCGCCGGTCACCCCAGTCTTTACCGCGACAACACCCCTCACGCCCGGGAGCATGCCCTGGAGGTCCAGCTGCCCTTTGTTCAGCTTTGCCTGCCGAACTCCCCCATCGTGCCGCTGATCGTCGGCTACTGCCCGGCCAGCGAGGTGGCCCAACTGCTGACCGAGGGATTGTCAGAGCAGGACCTGCTGATCATCAGCACAGATCTGAGCCACTTCCTGCCCTTGCCCCAGGCCCAACAGCGGGACCAGGAGACGCTAAGCCGGATCCAGGCGCTCGACCCACACCTGGGCGGCCAGCAAGCCTGCGGCGCCTACCCGCTGGCTGGGGCACTGCTGTGGGCCAAACAGCAGGGATTGCAGCCCCAGTTGCTGGATTACGCCACCTCCGCCGACGCAGGCGGGGATCCTGACCGGGTGGTAGGCTATGCAGCCCTCACCCTCCACTGAAGAGCAATCCCGTTGGCTGACCACCGCACGTCAAGCCATCGCGGCCCATTGGCAACCGACCGGGCCGCTGCTGAAACTTGACTGGGCCAGCCACTGCCTGGATGCCTTTGTCAGTCTGCACCTGGGCAGTGAACTGCGCGGCTGCATGGGCCGGCTGGACAACCCCCAGCCCTGGCAGGTGAGCCTGCCGGCGCTGGCCCAGGCCTGCGCCTTTGAGGACCCCCGTTTCCCGCCACTGACCGAAGCGGAGCTGGCCCGAGGTTGGCTGGAGATCAGCGTGCTGTTGGCCAAGCAACCCTGTCCGGCACACAGTCGAGAGGCGCTGCTGCAGGCTCTCGAGCCTCAACGCGGCCTGATCCTGCAGCAAGGCCAGCGACGAACGCTGTTTCTGCCCCAGGTCTGGCACAAGCTGACCGAGCAGGAGGCCTTTGTCGATGCGCTGCTGGGCAAAGGGGGCTGGTCGACCGCAGGGTGGCCAGCGGGGATGAAAGCCTGGCAATTTGACTGCCTGGTGGTGAGCGAGCCTCATTAGTGCTCAAAATTCGGACAAAGGCCTTGCAATTGCCCATAACTACGGTATTATTCGCGCCCTCTACCGCCGACACCTCCATTACGGCGGAGTGATCTCCGGGGTGAGAAGCGCCAGACGACCGCGCACGGACACTGGGACCGTCGCTGGGCTTTCACCTCATTAAATACTCGCAGGATCCTCCCCTGCCCATAGATAGAGCATCTAATGTCAAATAGCTGTGATTTTTCCAGCCTCGGCCTGCCCGAAGCGCTGCTGACTGCCGTTTCCGAAATGGGTTTTACCGCCCCGACCCCTATCCAGGCTCAATCCATCCCCTACATGCTGGATGGCCACGATATCCTGGGTGAAGCCCAAACCGGTACCGGCAAAACTGCCGCCTTCGGCCTGCCTGCTCTGGCCGGCATGGATCCGCGTCAGCGCACTGCGCAAATGCTGGTTCTTGCCCCGACCCGCGAACTGGCCATCCAGGTATCCACCGCACTGGAAGAGTTTGCCGTCAACATGAAAGGCCTGCGCGTTGCCACCATCTACGGTGGTCAGCCCTACGGCCCGCAGATCCGTGAGATCGAGCGCGGCGCCCAGGTGATCGTAGCGACCCCGGGTCGTCTGATGGACCACATCCGCAAGGGCACCCTGGCCCTGGACAGCATCCAGTGCTGTGTGCTGGATGAGGCCGACGAGATGCTCAACATGGGCTTTTTGGAAGACATCGAGTGGATCCTGGAGCACCTGCCGGACCAAGCGCAGATGGCGCTGTTCTCCGCTACAATGCCCAACCAGATCCGTCGCATTGCCGAGCGCTTCCTGAAGGATCCCAAGCACGTCAAGATCGCTGCGGACACCAGCAAGAAAGCCAACATCGTGCAGAAGGCCTGGAAGGTTTCCGGCCTGAACAAGCTGACCGCCCTGGAGCGTCTGACCGAGACCCTGGACTACGACGCCATGATCGTGTTCGTACGCACCCGTAACGACACCATGGAGCTGGCCAACCACCTCAACAACCTCGGCTTCAAGGCCGCGGCCCTGAACGGTGACATGAGCCAGCAACAGCGTGAGCACACCGTAGCCCAGCTGCACAAAGGCAAGATCAACATCCTGATCGCCACCGACGTGGTTGCCCGTGGTCTGGACGTACCGCGTATCACCCACGTACTGAACTACGACCTGCCGATGGACTCCGAGTCCTACGTGCACCGTATCGGTCGTACCGGCCGTGCCGGTCGTAGCGGCACCGCGATCCTGTTCGCTCGTCCGCGCGAACTGCGTCAGCTGCGCTACTACGAGAAGCTGACCAGCAGCACCATCGAGATGATGGACCTGCCCACCGCCGAGGAGCTGGGCAAGCACCGCATCGCCAAGCTCAGCGTTGAGCTGGCCGAGTGCATTGCTGCCACCGACCTGTCCGAGATGCAGGAGCTGGTGGCCAAGATGGCCGATGAGAACGAGCTGACCGTTGAGCAGCTGGCCGCCGCGCTGCTGTTCCAGCGTCAGCGTACCAAGCCGCTGAAGCCGCAGCCGGATCCGAAGCCGCGCTTCGAGCGTGACCGTGCCGATCGTGGTGAGCGTGGCGAACGCCGCGAGCGTCGCGAGCGCCGTCCGGCCACCGACTTCGAGACCTACCGTCTGGAAGTGGGCCGCGAGCACGGTACCCAGGTGAAGGACATCGTTGGCGCCATCGCTAACGAGCTGCAACTGGATTCCGGCAACATCGGTCAGATCCGTCTGCACGATGCCCACTCCCTGGTGCAGCTGCCTAAGGCGATGCCCAAGGACGTACTGGCCAAGCTGCGTGCCATACACGTTCGCAACCGCGCCCTGTCCGCGGAGATCACCTCCGAGGTGATCGAGCCGCGCCGTGATGGCGGTCGCCGTGACGGTGGCTTCCGTGGTCGCAACGACAGCCGTGGTGGTCACCGTGGTGAGCGCCGTGAAGGTGGCTTCCGTGGCGAGCGTCGCGAAGGCGGCCATCGTGGTGAGCGCCGTGACAGCCGCGACGGCGGCTTCCGCTCCGAGCGCCGTGACAGCCGCGACGGTGGCTTCCGCGCCGAGCGTCGTCCGCGCCGCGACCGCGACAACTTCGGTAATCAGTAATCGCTGATTAACGCCAAAACGCCGCCCCTCGGGGCGGCGTTTTTGTTTTCACCCCACACTGCGACAGTTTGATACCTTCCGCCACACTCAGGGCAAACCTGCTCGGCCCTCTCCCCATACACTGGCGACTGAACTTAGCCATTGATGAGGGTGATCCCATGACCCGTTCCAGCTTGCTCATTGTTCTGACTGCCCTGATGGGCGTGGGCACCGCCCCCCTGGCCGACGCCCACGGTAAGAATCATCGCCACCCGCACAAGGTGGTGGTGGTCAAACCCAAATACAAGCCGGTTAAACGGGTGCCCAAGGTCAAGATCTACTACCGCCATACCCTGCCCCGTGCCGCCAGTACCGTGGTGATTGCCGGTGCCACCTATGCCGTGCTGGATAACCTCTACTACCGACGCCAGGGAGACAGCTACGTCTACGTTGAGCAGCCGCCCGTCGCCACCATCGAGCCGGTCACAACCGAGACGGCGACCGCCTCAAGTGGCCCTGCAGTCAGCGGCCTCAACCCGGGCAGCCTGGTTGACCTGCTGCCGGAGGGCACCACGGTGGTCACCGTGGACGGCGCCAGCTTCTACGTGGATGGCAGCACCTGGTATGCACCGATTGCAGGCAGCAACCAGTTTGTGGTGGTGGCCCCCCAGCTCTGAGCCGGCTATCGCCCGGCCCCATGCATGACAAATTGATGGCAGATTAATGACATTCCACGCTGCTGCTTGCTATCCTCCTGCGACTTTATCCAGGAGGCCCTATGCAGCCCGTTCGATTCATCCTTGCCAGCGGACTTATCGCTGCCACTCCAGCGGCCCAGGCTAACAGCGAAGCCTGGGCCGATGCCCTGCGCATCGCCCTGCCCGCCGCGGCGGCCGGCACCAGCCTCTACCATGAGGACTACGAGGGCCTGTGGCAGTTTGGTATCAGTTTCGCTGCCAGCTCCGCCACCACCCTGGCCCTCAAGGCCAGCGTGGACGCCGAACGCCCCGATAGCAGTGACAACGACAGCTTCCCCAGTGGCCACGCCACCAACGCCTTCTCCGCCGCCGCCTACCTGCAACGCCGCTACGGCTGGCAGTACGGTGCACCGGCCTACGCCCTGGCCTCCTGGACCGCGGTCAGCCGGGTCAATACCGACCACCACCGCTGGGGCGACGTGCTGGCGGGTGCCGCACTGGCCATCGTCTTCAACCACTACCTGGTGGAACCCAACCCCCACTGGCAACTGGTGCCCAGCGTCAGCGACCAGGGTCTGCACCTCACCGGCGTGGTTCGTTTCTAGGCCCGATTTATCTTTCGGAATGTGTTTTTGCATTTCATCACGAAAGATAAACAGGCCCTAGCTAACACCTTGCAATCCAACCCTTTCTCTTTCGCGCCCCCGCGCTGACCGCGTAAAGCCAACTACACTGAGTCAGGCAACGCATTGGGGAGCCCTGACCATTGAACAAATCGGCCACCCCACCCCCGTTACGTCGCCAGGTGGTGTGGCAGCTGGTGCTGCCGATGGTGTTCCTGCTGGCGCTGGGGATGGGTATCAACCTCTACCTCGAGCAAAAACGCTGGTATGCCGACGTCAACGACGAGCTGGAGGAGGAGCTGATCCTGGCGGTTGAGCGGCTCGACTCGCTGCTCGACAACGTCAGCCAGACCATCAACCTCACCGTCACCCACCTCAAGACCCAATCCCTGCCCGGCGATGAGCGGCTCTACCGCCTCACCCGCCAGCACCTGAACAACGATCCCGACATCTACGGCAGCGCCATCGCTCTCGAGCCCAGCCTCTATGGCCGTCGTTTTGCCCCCTACTCCTGGCAGGACCAAAACGGCCGGCACAGCATGGACATCGCCGCCAACGCCTACGACTACACAGACGGCAGCTGGGACTGGTGGGAGCTGCCCCGAACCACCAATAAGGCGGTCTGGACCCCGGCCTACTTCGATGAGAACGCCGGTAATGTGCTGATGACCACCTACAGTGCCCCCATCTACATCGATGGCGTATTCAACGGCGTGGTCACCGCCGATCTGGAGCTGGAGAACCTGGCCGACCGACTGCAGATGAGCAGCAGCGAGCTGATGGTGGCGGACAAGCAGGGCCGGCTGATTGCCCACGAGCGGACAGAGATGATCCTCACCGCCGAGATCGGCGATCTGCTGGCCGACACCGAAGAGAACCGCCAGCTTCGCTCCGAAACCGACACCCTCAAGTCCGGCTTCCGCCGCCTTAAGCTCGCCAATGGCAGTTACCTGGTGCTGGCCTATCGCCGCATGCCGGTGACCGACTGGCTGGTGGTGCTGTTCCGCCCCGCCGCCGTGGTGGATGCCCCCATCTACGCCGAGTATCGCCGGGTGCTGATGCAGCTGGTCACCTTCTCCTTGCTGTTTGCCCTGATCACCTGGCTGCTGGGCAACCGCTTGCTGTCACCGCTGCAGCAGCTGCGGGAGCGGGTCGGTCAGCTGCAACGTGGCGGCTGCGACATGACCCCCCTGGCCAACCCCGGCACCGAGGAGCTGCAGGCGCTGGATCATGCGCTGCTGGCGATGGCGGATACCCTGGCGGAGCGGGAGAAGCGGCTGCAGGATGCCCACGGCACCCGCCTGGCGGGTCTGCTGGAGGGGATGGGCGACGGCGCCTTCTACTTCTCCATGGACGCAGAAGGCTGCCTGATCCGGGTCAGCGACAGCGTGCAAAGTGCCCTGGGCTATGAGCCGGAGATCTTTTGCCACAAGTTTGCCCGCCTGCTCACCGATAACCCGGCTAACGAGGCCAACTGGCGCTACCAGCGCCAGGTGCTGGCGGGTGAACCGGTGCCGCCGCACCCGCTGGAGCTGCGCCACCAGGATGGCCGGGTTCGCCAGTTCAATGTCTACCTGCAACCGATCCGGGATGAGCAGGACCAGGTGATCGGGGCCGAAGCAATGCTGACCGACATCAGTGACGAGGTGGAAGCCGGGCGCTGGTACCAGTCGATCATTGAAGCGGCGCCGGATGCCATCCTGCTGGTGGAACCGGAGGGGCGGATCGTCTACCTCAATGAGCAGGCGGAAAAGCTCACCGGCTACGACAAACAAGAGCTGTTGGGCCAGGCGGTGGAGATCCTGCTGCCCAAGGGCTTTCGCGGCCATCACCCCACCCTGCGCCAGCGTTTTACCCAGGACTCCCACCCCCGCCCCATGGGCCTGAACAAGGACCTGTCACTGCTGCGCAAGGATGGGTTGGAGCTGGCGGTGGAGATCAGCCTGTCCCAGCTGCCCGAGGTGCCGGGGCGCAAACGCAAGATTTCCGCCATCATCCGCGACATCACCGCCCGCAAGCGCAGCGAGCTGGCGCTCAAACAGGCCAAGCGTCAGCTGGAGGCGATCACCGAATCCGTCCCTGGCGTGGTGTTTCAGGTGGTGATCGAGGGGCCGCCGAGCGGACCCCGCTGTACCTTCATCAGTGCGGGCATCACGGCAGCCCTGGGCCTGACCCAGCAACAGGTGCTCGAGGATATCCGCAGCCTGTTCAACCAGGTTCACCCGGACGACCGCAGCATCCTGCGTAATGCTCTGAAGGAGAGCCTCAACCCCCACCAGGATTGGCGCTCCGAGATGCGCATCGCCCCGATCGGCGGCGATTATCGTTGGTTCGTCATCGGTGCCCGCTCCGACGAGGCCGCCAGCGGCCTGCCACGTTGGACCGGCTTTATGGTGGACATCACCGAGCAGAAGGCGATGGCCAAGCAGCTGGAGGCCTCCGAGGCGCACTTCCGCGCCCTGTTCGACAACGCCGGCATTGGCATCGTCACCCTGTCCGACAAGGGGGTGATCAACGCCATGAACGAGCGCTTTACCCAGTTTGCCGCCCGGGACGAACAACAGCTGGTGGGCCAGCACATCAGCCTGCTGCTGCCGGGAGAGGAGCGCGACCACTTTGCCACCGAGATAGAGCCGCTGCTCAGCGGCGAACGGCGCCACCTGGCCAAGGAGCTGCGCTATCGCAAGGCGGATGGCGAGCTGCGCTGGGCCGACATCCGCCTGGTGCGGCTGGGGACTTCTTCACCGGAAACCGCCCTGGTGCTGACCATGTCCGACATTACCGAGCGACGTCAGGTCAACGAGGCGCTGAAGCAGGCCAAGAGTGCCGCCGATACCGCCAGCCAGGCCAAGAGCGATTTCCTCGCTAACATGAGCCACGAGATCCGCACCCCGATGAACGCCATCATCGGCATGACCCAGCTGTGCATGCAGACCGAGTTGCAGCCCCGCCAGGCGGACTACCTGAGCAAGATCCACTCCGCCAGCCAGACCCTGTTGGGCCTGCTTAATGACGTGCTGGATTATTCCAAGATCGAGGCGGGCAAGCTGGAGCTGGAACACACCGACTTCACCCTGGACAGCGTGCTGGAGCAGCTGTCCGATCTGTTCGCCGCCAAGGCCAACGACAAGGCGCTGGAGCTGCTGTTCGCCATCGATCCCAAGGTGCCGAAGAAGCTGCGGGGTGATCCATTGAGGCTGGGGCAGGTGCTGACCAACCTGGTGGCCAATGCGCTGAAATTTACCGAGCAGGGCGAGGTGGTGCTGTCGGTCAACCAGATCGCCCAAGCGAAGGAGCAAACCACCCTGTGCTTCTCGGTGCGGGATACCGGCATCGGCATGACCCAGGAGCAGCAGGACCGGCTGTTCCACTCCTTCAGTCAGGCCGACACCTCCACCACCCGCAAGTACGGCGGCACCGGGCTGGGGCTGGCCATCAGCCAACACCTGGTCAAGCTGATGGGCGGCGAGATCCAGGTGGACTCCGCCCCGGGGGTGGGCAGCGCCTTCCAGTTTACCGTGCCCCTAGGCCGGATCCGCGAGGCGGAGGTGGTGCCGCTGCTGGAGCTGGACAACCTGCCGCTGCTGCTGGTGGACGACAACGATACCTCACTGGAAGTGCTGGAGCGTACCTTGAGCAGCTTCGGCTTCCTGGTCTACCGGGCTCGCAGTGGTCAGCAGGCGCTGAGCCAGCTTGAGGTGATGGAGCCACCGGAGCTGGTGCTGTGCGACTACCGCATGCCGCAGATGGATGGCCTGGAGCTGGCCCAGCGGCTGATCGATTGGGGCATGGCCCCGGAGCGGATCCTGATGCTCACCGCCTACAGCGACGAAACCCTGCATCAGCGCACCGACAAGATGGGCCTGGCGGGTTTCCTGACCAAGCCCACCAACCCCAGCCGCCTGCTGGACAAGGTGCTGACCATGCTGGGTCACCAGGGCCAGGTCCGCCCCATCCGCCGCCAGACCAGCCTGACCCTGAGCCAAGCCCAGCTCGACCAGTTACGGGGCAAGCGGATCCTGCTGGTGGAGGACAACCCCATCAACCAGGAGGTGGCCTGCGAGTTTCTCGAGCAACTGGGCCTGACGGTGCACGTGGCTGAGCACGGCAAGCTGGCGCTGGAGAAGCTGCAGCAGTCCCAGTACGACCTGGTACTGATGGACTGCCAGATGCCGGTGATGGATGGCTACGAGGCCACCCGCCGGATCCGTCACGACCTCAAGCTGTCGCTGCCGATCATCGCCATGACCGCCAACGCCATGCAGGGCGACCGGGAGAAGTGCCTGGCGGCGGGGATGGACGATCACCTGGCCAAGCCCATCGACATCAACCATATGCACCAGACCCTGTGGCACTACCTGGGGGACGACAGCCCCCTGATCCCAGTCGAGGCCCCGGTAGAGCCCCCGGTGGCGCGCTGGCCACACCACCCTCTGCTGGACGTCGACAAGGGGCTGCAGCTGGTCCAGGGCAGCGAAAAGCTCTACCGACGCCTGCTGATCCGCTTCGCCGAGAGCCAGAAAGAGAGCATGAACAACCTGCAGCTGCACAGCCAACGGCAACAGTGGTCCCAGGCCCAGCGTCTGGCCCATACCCTCAAGGGATTGTGCGGCAGCCTGGCCAGCCCTGAGCTGGTGGCGGATTTTGCCCGGCTGGAACAGGCCTTCGAGGAGCACCGCAAGGCGCCCAAATTGCTGCTCAAGGCCAGCGATAAGATGGCCCAGGTACTCGATGCCATCGAGCAGTGGCAGCCCAACCCGGAGTCGGCCGAGCCGCTGGCCGATGACGCCCTCAAGAGCGCATTGCGAAAGCTGCAGCCATTGTTGGAGCGCTACGATCCGGAAGCCGCGGAGCAGGTGGAGGCGCTGGCACTGACCCACCATCCCCAGGCGGGGGATCTGCGGGAGCTGGCTAAACTGATAAAAGGCTATCAATTTGACCAAGCCCGGGCCTGGCTGGCCCGGCACCTGGGGGATGAACCGGAAGGCGGTTCCTCCTCCGCTGCGGAGGGCGCCGATGAGTGACAGCCGACCGACCCTGCTGCTGGTGGACGACACCGCCACCAACATCGATGTACTGGTGGGGATCCTGCGGGATGATTACCGTCTGAGGGTGGCACTGGATGGGATCACCGCCCTGAAGATCGTCGAGCAGTCACCGCCGGATCTGATCCTGCTGGACATCATGATGCCGCAGATGGATGGCCTCGAGGTGTGCCGGCGGCTGAAGCAGGACCCCCGCTTCGCCGAGATCCCGGTGATCTTCGTCACCGCCCTGGGCGAGGTGGAGGACGAGGCCAAGGGATTGGCGGTAGGGGCGGTGGACTACATCAGCAAACCGGTCAATGCCGCGGTGGTACGGGCCCGGGTGGCCACCCACCTGAACCTGTTCAGCCAGGCTCAACACCTCGAGTCGCTGGTGCAAAAGCGCACCTCAGAGCTGGAGCAGACCCGCCTTCATATCATCCAATGCCTGGGGCGGGCGGCGGAATACAAGGACAACGAAACCGGCTACCACGTCATCCGCATGAGCCACTTTGCCCATCGACTGGCCAAGGCGGCGGAACTGCCGGAGCACTTTTGCAGTTTGCTGCTCAACGCCGCACCGATGCACGACATCGGTAAGATCGGTATCCCGGATCAGATCCTGAAAAAACAAGCGCGGCTGGACAGCGGGGAATGGACGGTGATGCGTCAGCACCCGGCACTGGGCGCCGATATCCTCGGACAGCTGGATTCCGAGCTGATGCAGATGGCGTCACGCATCGCCCTCAGCCACCACGAGCGCTGGGATGGCAACGGCTATCCCAACCGGCTCAAGGGGGAGGAGATCCCCATCGAAGGGCGCATCGTCGCCATCGCCGATGTGTTTGATGCCCTCACTTCGGAGCGCCCCTACAAGCACGCCTGGAGCGTCGACGATACCCTGGCCCAGATTGCGTCGGAGCGGGGCCGACAGTTCGATCCTGAGCTGGTGGATCTGTTCCTGCCTCTGGAGCCGGAGCTGGTGGCTATCCGCCAGCGCTACCAGGACAACCAGGCCGTTGCCCAGGGCCAGAGGCTGGGCTAAGGTGTGGGAAAAATTTCAGGACTTTCCGTATGTTTGAACTTCATCCCCAGCTGGCAGCCGACTCCGTGCTGCTGGGTCGTCTGCCCCTGTGCCAGGTTCGTTTAAGCCGGGACAGCCGCTACCCCTGGCTTATCCTGATCCCGGAGATGGCCGGGGTACGGGAGATCCATCAACTGCCGCCTGAAGCACGAGTCCAGCTGCTGGCCGAGTCCTGCCAGGTGGCCGAGCTGATGGAGCAGATCACCTCAGCGGACAAGATGAACGTCGCGGCCCTGGGCAACATGGTGCCCCAGCTGCATCTGCACCATGTCGCCCGCTTTCAGGACGACGATGCCTGGCCCGCGCCCATCTGGGGTAAACACCCGGCCCGACCCTATGAGGCAGAGGCCCTCACCGCGGCGGCAACCAGCTGGCGCCACCACCTGGCCAGCCTGGACCAGTTCAACCCCGCCCAGGACGGCCAGTAACGCCCATCAACAAGATCAATGAGGGGCCGGCTCAGCTGGCCTCTTTCAGGGTCTGCGGCTCGACCAGGGCGTAGCCCAGGTCGCTGCTGACGGTAACCTCACCGTCACTGATGGAGACCGACAGGTCCATGCTGCGATCCACCAGGCCAGTCAGGGCGGTAGCTCCCTCCTCCGGCACAAACAGCACAGTCAGGTTGCTGAAGCGAGAGAACTTGCCCTTCTGCTTCTCCCACCACACCGGTACGGCACGGTCGCCGTAAGCCAGTACCACCACCTGCTGAGCCCGGCCACAAGCCTTCTTCAGCCGCGCCTCATCGGGCATGCCCAGCTCAATCCAGAGCTCAATCTCATCGGCATAGTTACGCTGCCACAGCTCAGGCTCATCGTCCTCACTCAACCCCTTGGTAAACTCCAGCCGCTCATCGGCGTAGAGGCTCCAGGCCAGCAGTCGCAGCATCATCCGCAGATCGGTTTCGGAGGGGTGGCGAGCCAGGGTCATGCCCTGCTCCATGTAGCGATGGTGGTCCATATCCGACAATTGGATACGGGCCTTGAATACGGTGGCTTTCAGCGCCATGGTGATATCTCTTGGGGGGCTAAGTTGGCGGCAGGGTACCCACTGTGGTGAGTAACCACAAGCATATCGGCCAAAGCTGTGGTGAAAATATCGCCCAACGACGCGCTTAGGGGAATCTTTTACCCTATTTCAGAGTCTTACCACCACTGATTCGATTCGGGGGGTTGCACTTTGCAACGCTTGCCCCAATAGTTATCGAACACATCTATGGGAGAACATCATGAAAACCATCTTCAAAGTTGGCCTGGTCGGTGCAGCCATTGCACTGGCAGGTTGTCAGGACGACGCGGCCAAAACCGACGCCACCGTGACCGCCCCTGCGGTGCAACTGGAAAGCGAAAACGATAAGGCCGCCTACGCCATCGGTGTATCCATGGCGCAGTACATCAGCGGTAGCCTGGAGCAGCAGGAAACCCTGGGGATCGAGCTGGACAAGCAGGTGATCCTGGCAGGCCTGACCGACGGCATCAATGAAAGCTCCCAGATGGACGACCAGGTGCTGCAGGAAACCCTGATGGCCTTTGACCAGCGCGTGAACGACATCGCCGAACAGAAGCGTGATGCCGAGATGGCGGAAGCCCAGCAGGCCGCCAGCGCCTGGCTGCAGGAAGTGGCGGCAATGGACGGCGTGGTGAAGACCGACTCCGGCCTGATGTACAAGGCGATCACCGAAGGTGAAGGGGCCAAGCCCTCCGCGGAAGACACCGTGACCGTGCACTACCGCGGCACCCTGCCTACCGGCGAAGAGTTCGACTCCTCCTACTCCCGTGGTGAGACCATCAGCTTCCCGCTCAACGGCGTGATTGCTGGCTGGACCGAAGGCCTGCAGCTGATGTCCGTCGGCTCCAAGTACGAACTGTACATCCCCTCCGAGCTGGCCTACGGCGAGCGCGGTGCCGGTGCGATGATCGCCCCCAACACCCCGCTGAAGTTCGAGGTTGAGCTGTTTGCCATCAATGGCGAGCCGGCCCTGGACGAGGCTGCCGAGCAGTAATGCCAGGCACAAACAACAACGGGCGCCCAGTGGGCGCCCGTTTTTTTTGGTCCATCGGTCAGAGCAGTGAGGCGGCATCCACCTTGCGGATGGTCAGGGTCACCCTGCCTACCTCAAAGCCCCACTTGGTCATCACCGCCACGTTCAGCAGCTCGTCTTCGGTCACCAGCACCATGGTGTCGTCGAAGGTGATCACCCAGCCGCCCTGCTCTTCAGGCAGCTCAAGTTGGTAGCGCCAGTTCAGCGCCGGCCCCACCGCACTGCCTTCAGCCACCCCGACCACGTCGTCCGCACGGCCCTGGTAACGACCGTCACCCAGGGCGGTGAGGGTCCAGATCCGCTTCGACTCCTCGCCATCGTCCCAGTAGAAGGTCTCGTCCAACACCCCGGTATCGTCCTGCCAGGTGCCGGTCATGGTCACGGTGAAGCGTCGGGTGACGGTGCCACTGCGGTCCTGCACCATACCGGTAGCCACCAGCGGGCCATTGAAGAACTGCTCCAGCACCAGCTCCGGGGTCTGGCCGCGGTAGCTTTCCATGGTGTTGGAGGAGCACGCGGTCAACAACAGCACAAAGGCAATCAGCCACCAGCGCATGTTAATCTCCTATCAGCTGGCTGCGCAGCTTGGGATAGCGGGCTTCGGGGTGAAGCCAGATGGCGACGAAGCTCAAGCCAAAACCGCCACCATCAACCCTACCCAAAGGCTGGTCATTGAAATAGAAGGCGCTGTGGTCTGGCTCCAGCTTGAGGGTCAGTCGATCCCCCTTCTCCACGTCCGGCCAAAGCGTCGACAAGCGGTTGAGCCAGGGCTCACTTTGGTCGGCCCGGTACAGGCCCAGCCGCTGCCACTCCTCTCGGGTCTTTTCCACCAGGTCATCGGCATCGATATCGCGCAGGTATTCCAGCTCTAACGCCAGCGGCGCCTGGATACCGTTGTAATCGCCGTTGTGGCTATAAAGACGGGCGTTGTAGACCTCGAACCACAACACCTTAAGGCGGGTTTCCCCCACCGGCTGCAATGCAGCCAGGGGGCTGGCCTGGCTCAGGACCAGGCTTAACGCAACGAGCGTGGATGACACCATGGCAACCTCTCATACCTTTTCAGCGGTCAACTGCACCGTGCTGATCCGGCGGGTCTCGAAGCCCGCCTGGCAGTAACAGAAGTAGTAACGCCACAGGCGGATAAATCGATCATCAAAGCCCAATGCCCGTACCCGACCCAGCTGGCTGTTGAAACGCTGGTGCCAATGATCCAGGGTCTTACCGTAGTCCAGGCCGATGTCGGTGAGGTCACGCATCACCATCGAGGTTTCCGAGGCGAGCAGCTCACCCAGCACGCGGACACAAGGCAGGAAGCCGCCGGGGAAGATGTAGGTCTGGATGAAGTCGGCGCTGTTGCGATAGCTGTCGTAGCGCTGATCGGCGATGGTGATGGATTGGATCGCCAGCTTGCCGCCGGGCTTGAGGCGCTGCTCCAACACCTGGAAGTAGCCCTTAAGGTAGCGCTCACCCACCGCTTCAATCATCTCCACCGAGACGATCTTGTCGTACTGGCCGGTCAGGTCGCGATAATCCTTGAGCAGCAGGGTGATCTGGTCCTGTAGCCCGGCCTGGTCAATGCGCTTTCGCGCCTCGTCGTACTGGGCCTGGGACAGGGTAGTGGTGGTGACCCGACAGCCGTAACGCTGAGCGGCGTGGATCGCCAGGGCGCCCCAGCCGGTGCCGATCTCCAGCAGATGATCGTCCGCGCTCAGGTCGAGCTGCTGACACAACCGCTCCATCTTGTCCTGCTGGGCCTGTTCCAGGCTCTGGGCCTCCTGCCACAGCGCGCTGGAATAGAGCATGCTGTCATCGAGGAACAGGCGGTAGAAGTCGTTGGAGAGATCGTAGTGCGCGGCAATATTCTTACGAGCATTGCTGCGCGAGTTGTGACGCAGGCGGTGTGCCAGGGTGCGTATCGGCCCCAATGCCCAGCCATAGCGTTTCTCCAGCGAATCCAGCATCGCCAGGTTGCGGCTGAACAGTCGGATCAACGCCACCAGGTCATCGCAGTCCCACAGGCCATCCATGTAGGCTTCCGCCATGCCGATGCTGCCCCCCAGCAACAATTTGCGCCAGGCCAGCGGATCATGGATGGTCAGACTGACGACACCCTCCCCCTGGCCCAATTGCCACTGGCTGTCGCCTTCGATGATCCGCACCTGGCCGTGTTGCAAGCCCGCCAACCAACGGCAGGCCAGGCGACGGCACAAGGCCAGGTTCCAAGCGGTTGACGCTGTGGCGACCTTGATCATGGTGTCTCTCCTTTTCGTCCCGGGTGTGGATAAAAGCGCGCACGCTTCCACAACAATTTCAATGCATGCCAGTAGATCCCCCAGACAATCTTGAAGGTCATCACTGGGCTGCGCCTTGTTACGCGATTAAGCGCAGCGCGGTTCAGCGGCTCGGGGGTCAAACTCAGGTTGGCCTCGAACGCACGGCTCTCTTGCAAACAGCGGATCTGGATGGCGATCCGGTCCGGCGCTATACGCACCTGCCAGCGGTAGCGCATCGCCAGCGGCATAAAGGGGGAAACATGGAATACCTTGTCGTGCTCCGCCGGGCCATCCAGCGGTACCAGGTAGGTGTGTCGCTCATTCCAGGGGGTATTGCTCACTTCGGCCAGCAGGTAGGTGAACTGGTTACCCTGGCGCAACAGGTAGAAGTTCACCGGGCTGAAGTAGAGTCCGAAGGTGCGTACCTGGGCCAGTTGAAACACCTGGCCATCCAGAGCGGTGCCGGCGAGCTCACTCATCCTCGCCAGTACTGCCGGCTTGAGCGGTCCCTCACCCAGGTAATCTTCGCGTCGCCAACGACACCAGGGCCGCCACAACGGCTGCCACTGAGCCTGTTCATCCAGGTCAAGCCAGTACATGTGCAGGGGGTACTCGAACCGGTGCGCCGGTTCGACCCAGCGCTGATGCGCTACGGTGCCAACGCACAGTGCCGAGTTCACAGCCCTACCCCGAAGCGTTCACAGACATCCAGGGCGCTGCGCACCCCATCCTCATGAAAGCCGTTGTACCAGTAGGCACCACAGAAATGGGTGCGACCCTGCCCGCAGATCCGGCTGCGCTCCTGCTTGGCCTGCTCCGCCGCCAGGTCAAACTGCGGATGGGCGTAGTCGTACTCGCCGAGGATCTGATCCTGGGCGATCTCCCTGAACGGATTGAGGGTGACGCAGTAGGTCTTGTCACTGGCCAGGCCCTGCAGGATGTTCATGTTGTAGCTCACCGCCACCGGCTGTTGGCCATCCCGGCCGCTGTCCATCAGGTAGTTCCAGCTGGCCCAGGCGCCACGGCGCTTGGGCAGTTGACCGACGTCGGTGTGCAGTACCACCTTGTTGTTGCTGTAGCGGATCGCACCGAGCACGCTGCGCTCCTCCTCGCTGGCATCCGCCAGCAGGGCCAGGGCCTGATCGCTGTGGCAGGCGAAGATCACCTGGTCAAAGCGGTGTTCCTTTCCTTGGCTGTCGGTCAGCAGCACATCCTGCTCCTGCCGCCATACCTGTTTAACCGGGTTGTGCTGCTCCAGGGTAAAGCGCTGCGAGGCCTTCAGTGCCTCAACATAGCGCCAGGAGCCCCCCTTGACGGTGTACCACTGCGGCCGGTTGGTGATCTCCAGCAAGCCATGGTGGTGGAAGAAGCGCAGGAAGAACCGCAGCGGGAAGGCCCGCATCTCATCGATGCTGGCTGACCAGATGGCGGCCCCCATCGGCAGCAGGTAGTGGCTCTCGACCCAGCCGGAGAAGCCATTGCGCGACAGAAATTCCCCCAGGGTCCAATCCGGGATCCGGTCCTCCCGGGCCAGGCTGGAGGCCAGTTTATTGAACCTGAGGATCTGGCGAACCATATTGAGAAACTGGGGGCGAACCAGGTTCCGTCGCTGCACAAACAGCGAATCCAGGGTGTGGCCGTTGTATTCAAGATCCCGGTGGGGATCGGTCACCGAGAAGCTCATCTCGGTCGGGCGGCCCTCGATGCCCAGTTGCGCCAGCAGGCGCTGAAAGTTAGGGTAGGTGCGGTCGTTGTAGACGATGAAGCCGGTGTCCACCGCCTGATCATCTACCGTCACCGTGTGGGTGTGCCCGCCAAGCCAGGACTCGGCCTCGAACAGGGTGGCCTGGTGGTTCTGACCCAGCAGATAGCCGCACACCAACCCCGAAACGCCGCCGCCGACCACGGCGATCTTCATTGCTTGCCCATCCATCGACATATCCTTATCTGCATTCCTTGCGGCAACAGGCTCAGCGCCTTCAAACTCCACGCCAGACGGCGCGGAAAAACAATATGGCTACGGCCCGCCCCCAGTCCATCCATGATCCGGTCGCAGGCGTCCTCCACCTCCATCAAGGCCGGCATGGCAAACTCGTTGCGATCCGTCAGTGGGGTGCGGACGAAACCGGGCGAGATGGAGACCACCTTGATGCCACGGTCGGCCAGGTCCACCGCCAGAGTCTGGGCCAGGTAGTACACCGCGGCCTTGCTGGCACCATAGGCTTGAGCCCGGGTAAAGGGCAGCAACCGCGCCAGGCTGTCCACCAGTGCCAGGGTGCTGCCTGCACTCATGCGCGGCAACAGCGGTCCCAGGCAGTTGGAGATACCAACAAGGTTGGCCCCCACCACCAGGTCAAACGGCTTTGTCTGCCAGTCCTCTACCGACATGTATTCGCAGGTGCCGGCGTTGAGAATGACCCGCTCCGGCAAGGCGCACTCGCTCAGCGCCTGTTGGCAGGCGCTGGCGTCCGTCACGTCGAACACCAGTGGCTCGATGGCGCCGCTGCTGTCGGCGGCAAGCTGCTTGAGCGCTTCGGAGTTGCGTCCGCAGGCCATCACCTGCCAGCCCTGCGCCGCATGCACCACGGCCAGTTGCCGACCGATGCCAGAGCTGGCACCGGTAATCAAAACCGTCGGCATATTGTTATCCAAATTAAAAGCTTACACGAGAAAACGTGAACGGAATGACAAAGGATCAGTGAACCAAAATAAAAAGGACCTCGTAACAGTCATCACGTTCTTTTGTCAGGAGTAGATGATGGCACTTTTTCAGGCGTTGCCGCTGTTTCCTCTGCCCAGCCAAGTGTTCCCAGGCGGCAAGATGCCGCTGCGGATCTTTGAGCCTCGTTACGTGCGGATGGTCAAGGAAAGCTTTGCCAGCAGCGAGGGATTTGCCATCTGTATGCTGGACGACCAGGGAGATGTGGAGCACAACACCCACATCTTCCCGCTGGCGACCCGGGTCCAGATTGTGGACTTCAATCCGTTGGACGACGGCATGCTGGGGGTCACGGTCGAGGGGCTGGAACGGTTGCGCATCCACAGCGTGCGCACGGAAGAAGATGGCTTGCGGGTGGGCCGGGCCGAAGGTCTGCCCAATTGGCCGCACCAGCTGTTAGCGGAAGAGCAACGCATGTTGGCGCAGCAGCTGGCGCAGATATTTAAGGACTACACCGAGCTGGCCGGGCTCTACCCCGAGCCCCATTACGACGACGCCAGCTGGGTCGCCCAGCGCTGGCTGGAACTGGTGCCGCTGACCGGCCGCGATAAGCAGAGGTTGTGGCAACAGGAGGGGCCCGAGCCCACCCTGAAGTTGATTAACGAGATGCTGACCAAGGAGTGATCCGGTTATGACAAGGCAACGTAAGCTAGCCTTTGAACGCAATGCGCAGGATACTGAGGTTATGGCAATCGCAACTGAGAGCTTGGCCAGGATGGCGCCAGACAGTTCCAAACGCACCGACGACCACCAGATGTGGTTGCAAAAGATCAGTGAGGACCGTGACAAGGTCGCTTACACCCATCTTTTTCGGTACTACGCACCCCGGCTGTTGAGCCACGCACGCAAGTTGTTCAACAACGATGCGATGGCACAAGAGATGGTGCAGGAAACCATGACCAAGGTGTGGCTCAAAGCTCACCTGTATCATCGCGACAAGGGGCAGGTCTCCACCTGGCTGTTTACCATCGCCCGTAACGTCCGTTTCGATATGCTCCGCCGCCAGCAGTCTCGCCCTGAGCAGCTGTGCGCCGACGAGGTTTATCTGGACTACGAGGCGGACTTTGATGCCGACAGCGATAACGCTCACCTGGACACGCCGGTGTTACGCCAGCAGCTGCAGCACTTTTGTGACAAGCTGCCCGCCAACCAGCACCAGGTCGTTCACCTTATCTATTTTGAAGATCGGTCGCAGCAAGAAGTGGCAGACGCCCTAGGGATCCCCCTGGGCACGGTTAAGTCACGCCTGCGTCTCGCACTGGCCAAGATCCGGGAGTTAATCGATGAGCAACGTTAATCATCATCCAGACATCAGCAGCCTCAAGGCCTACGCCGCCGGGGAGATGGCCGGTGGACCCGCGATGTTGCTCGCAGCCCATCTGGAATACTGCGAACACTGCCGCAACCAGATGCGCCAACTTGAGCAGTCGCTGTCTCAGACCATGGAGGAGCCCTGTGAGGAGCCCGATCTGCTTGAGCAGATGCTGAGCCAGTCGCTGGCACAGCTGCCGGTGGTCGACTCGTTGCCGGAGCCGGAGCCGTTGCCCCACAACGAGATCCAGTTGGAGGACAAGCGCTTCGTGCTGCCCCAGGTAATCGCACGCCAGGTCGCCAAGCTGGGTGGTTGGAATCGCATGCCCGGGCAGCTGCACCAGGCGCGACTGAACATTGATGGCAGCCATCTGCATTTCATCCACATTGGTAAGGCTTCGCAGGTGCCACCTCACACCCACAAGGGCCGGGAATTTACCCTGGTACTGCACGGTGGTTTTAGCGACGATGCGGGCGATTATGGCGTGGGCGATTTCATCTGCCTGGATGAGAGCCACAGCCATCAACCCCGCACCGATGAACACGAGGATTGCCTGGTGATAACCGCGCTGGAGGGGCCGTTGCAGTTCACCTCCGGCCTCAGTCGTATGCTCAATCCGCTGTCTCAGCTGTTCTTTCGCTGATACCTCAGTGTCCTGAGCCCACAAAAAAGCCGCGACTGACGTCGCGGCTTTTTGCTGCTTGGGCCCTTACTTGGCGGAGAGGTAGCCCATCAGGTTAACCAACTGCTCCAGGGTTTCGACCTCGCGCATGTTGATCAGGTAGCGGTTGTTGACCACAAAGGAGGGCACGCTCTGTACCTGGTACTGCACCTGCTCCTTCTGCCAATCCACTACGGCCTGGTTAACCACATCGCTGCTGGCTGCGGCATCAAAGGCGGTACCGTCGACACCGGCGTCAACGAAGATGGCACGCAGGTCTGCCAGGTTCTCAACCTGGGGGTCGTCGTGGTTATGGGCACTGTGATCGTGGTGCTTGCCACCGAGGATCTCAAACAGGGTCTCTTTCAGCTGCTTTTGCTGCTCACCGCTGGTGGTCTGCTGCAGGATAGCGTAGCCACGCAGTACGTCTTCACCGGTCTGGTTGCCGGCAAAGTTCACGTGCTTCTGCTCGAAGCCGATGGACTGGGATTCCAGCATCGGTACGATCATCGGCAGGAAGCGGGATTCCATGTTGTAGCAGGCGCCACAGTAGAGGGAGAAGTACTCGGTCACCAGCGGGCCTTCGCTTTGGCCTTGCGGGTCCACCACGCTGTAGTGCTGCCCCTCAACAAAAGCCGATGCGGCGCTGGCGGTGGCGCTGGCCGGTTGGGTCGGAGCCTGGGATTCTGCCGGCGCCTGAGGCTGCTCGGAGCAACCCGCCATCATGGCGGCGGCCAAAAGGGAAACAATAGCTAGTGGCTTTTTCACATCTACCTCGATAGGAATGGGTTCGGACTCGTTGTCCTTGTCGCTAAGAGTAACCCTTGGAGCCACGCCAAGGTCAACCGGAATTGCTCTCGCCAACGAGAAAGTGTGATAGCAGCAAAAAACCGGCTATCTGACCCGAGCTGTGGGGAACTTTTTCCAACCATTCTGGCTGCTTCCGGGTTTTAGGATATAGTGTGGCGAAGACCCAGATTAAGGAGACCCCCTTTGTTGCGCACCTTGCCCCTGCTTGGCCTGATCCTGCTCACCGGATGCAGCAGTGCCGGCCCCAAACCGCTACCGGAAGACAACCATGCGTTCTCTTTTGATACCGGCCAAGATGGCGAGACCGAGTTCGTCTTTACCTACTTTGGCGAGGAAGCCGCGCCGGATCCCCGGTTGCGACGCCTGCAACAACGTCCCACCAGCGACAGCGGGCCGGTGCCCGGCTCCGGCGCCTACGTCGACGAGCACCAGCTGTTTCTGCTGCTGGAGCGGGAGCTGGACGCCAATGAACTGTGCCTGGATGGCTACCGCATCATCAAGCGCCGACCCACCCGCCACGGCATCACCATGCAGGGCCGCTGCGCCGGATAGCACCCTGCCTCTGTATCAAGACTGCATTGCCGCCTGAACCTGCTGGTAGGCCTGGCCACGCCGACGGGCCAACAGCCACCAGGCCAGCGGCAACAGGGTCAGCAGCGCCAATCGCAGCGGTGCGCTCAGCGGCAACAGGCTGACCAGTCCCAGCGCCAGGGCCGCGCCGCTCATCTGCAGGCACACCAGCAAAGCAGACGCGGTACCGGCACGCTCACCAAAGGGTACCAACGCAGCCCCGCCGCTGATCGCCAGCAGGAAGCAGAAGCCCACCGAGGCCAGGAACACCGGGCCCATAAAGGCCAGCGGATGCAACCAGTGCTGTAGCCCTACCAGACCCAGACAGGCCAGCACACACAGACCCACCCCGATCTGCAGCCCGCGGCGCTTGCCCACCCGAGCGATGATGCTTGGGGCCATAAAGGCACCGGCGATGTTGATGGCTGCATTCAGGCCAAACCACTGGGCGAACGCCATCGGCGTTTGCTCCATCTCTACCATCAATACCGCGGGCGCGTAAGAGACGTACGCCAGGATCACCGCCATCGCCAGCAGGTTCATCACGCCGTAGAACAGGAACACCGGGTGGCTGAGCACCGGCTGGAAGCGGGCAAAGCTCAACAGCGGGCCTTGGGTGTCGGTGTGGGCCGGTCGGGTCTCCGGCAAACGCCAGGCGATCACCGCCATGGCCAGAGCGCCGTAACCCGCCATAAAGTAGAAGTTGGCTCGCCAACCCCACCACTCGGTCAGCAGGCCACCGAGCAGCGGTGCCAGCGCCGGCACAATGCAGATCACCCCGTTGAGGTAGCTGTACAGCGCGGTAAGGCGATCCTTAGGGTAGCTGTCCCGCACCCCGGAAAAAGCCGCCACCGAGATGCCACAGGTGCCCAGCCCCTGCAGCAGACGGGAGGCCCACAGCCATTCGATGCTGTTGGCCCAGGCCCCCAGCAAGGCGGCCAGGACATAGATAGCCATGCCAGCCAGGGCCACGGGACGGCGGCCGTAGCGATCCGCCAGCGGCCCGGCCAGCAGCTGGCCCACTCCCATGCTCACCACAAACAGGCCCACCAGCGCCTGCACCGAGGCCATATCGGCACGCAGTGCCTCCGCCATCGCTGGGATCGCCGGCAGGAAGATGTCGATGGCCAGGGGGCTGAATACCACCATCAGCATAAACAGGGTAAAGGGGGCTTTTTGTGCGGTCATGAAGCGGCTCGTCTGGGAAAAACTGGGCGCAATTCTAGTGACCAGCGGATATGATTAAAAATGAATTATATGAAACAAAGATATTCCACATTGGAATGCCTTTTCATTGAGGGTGCTGGAGGGCGTTGAGAGGGCGCAGTCATGGACAAACTCGATCTGAACCTGCTTAAGCTGATGCTGGTGCTGCTGGAGGAGCGCAGCGTCACCGGTGCGGCGCAGCGTCTGCACCTGAGCCAGTCGGCGGTCAGCAAACAGCTGGCCCGATTGCGTCAGCAACTGGCGCCTCGGCTGGGGGATCCGCTGTTCGTGCGTCAGGGCCAGGGGCTGGCGCCCACCCCGCGGGCTCTGGCGCTGGAGCCCCAACTGCGCCAGTGGCTGCAGCAATCCGATGCCCTGCTGCAGCCAGACTCCTTTGAGCCCACAGAGGACCAGGCCCAGTTTCGCCTGGCCCTGGCGGAGACCGCCTTCCACACCGTGGTGCCGATGCTGCCCCACCTGGCCCAGGCCGCTCCAGGCCTGAAGCTGGACATGGTGCCGCAGCCGCGGGACCAGTTTGAACAGCTGCAGCGCGGTCAGCTGGACCTGCTGATCCTACCGCGGGACACCGACGCCCGGGTGCGCGCCCCCTGGCATGTCGATCACCTGCCTGCGGAGCTATCGAACCAGGAGCTGTACCAAAGCAGCCACGTCTGCCTGATGCGCCAGCACCACCCGGCCCTCAGCCAGCCCTGGGATCTGGACGCCCTGCTGGCCCTGCCCCAGATCCATATCTGGGTGGAAGGCTCGGAGTTCTGGTTGATGGACACGGTACTGGACAGCATGGGTCATCGTCGCACCCCGGGGGCCAAGGTACCGGATTTCCATAGCGCCGCCGCCATGGCGCAGCACTCCGACATGATGTTCGTCTGTGACGCCACCTTCGGTGCCCAGCTGTGTCAGCGCTTTGCCCTGGCCACCCTGCCTCTGCCCTTTGCCCTGGGCCGCATCAGCTACCGCATGCTCTGGCCCAAGCCGCTGGATGCCGACCCGGCGCACCAATGGCTGCGCACCTTTTTGCGCCAGCAGTGCCAGCCACTACGGCCATAAAAGGGCTCTGCCCGAATTATCTTTTTCCTCTAATAACCTTCTGATTTAAATCATTAATAGTTGTTAATGCCTTTGCCGGGTTGCCGGCAGCAATCAAAGGGGCGTTCCGCCCCCTTGGAACCCCCGTTTGCCTCCAATCGTCGCTAACCCTCTCTTTCGTAACCAACGTCTGCGGCTCTGGCTTGAGTCGACATCCCAGTCTCCGCAAGCCACTCAGGCCATCCTGGCCTTCAGCCTGGTCTTTGGCCACTTCGTTCGGGCGACTCCAAGTCGGCGAAGAGCTGGTGGTTCACACAGTTCTGATTGTTTAGGCGAGCAAGGTCAGTTCACCCCTAGGTAGGAAAGAGCATAAAAAATACCGCCCTTGGGCGGTATTTTTGTTAGAGACAGAGGCCTGGGGAGATCAGAACACCTCGTTGACGGCGAAGTAGAAGCCGCTCTCGCCGTTACCAAAGGCCATGTCCAGCCGCAGGTTGACGTTGCGCTTCACCTCGAAGCGGTAGCCGGTGCCCACGGTGTGCAGCCATTTGCCCTGGCCCAGCTCGGAGACCGAATCGGACAGGGTGCCAGCACCACCCCAGTAGACCATGCCGTGGCGGCCACGCAAGTGATGGCGATACTCCACTTGGGCCAGGGTCATCTGCCGGTCCCGATAGCGGCCGGCCTCGTAGCCGCGCAGGCGCTTGCCACCACCGAGCATCGCCAGCTGGTCCCAGGGCACCTCACCATGGTTCAGCTCCGCCAACCACTGCCAGGCCAGGATCCCCGGCCCCATCCGCTGGTAGTCGCTGTACTCCAGGTTGATCTTCTGAAACTCGGTGTCGCTGCCCAGGGCACCTTCGTAAAAGGCGACGTCCGCCTGAAGCAACCGGCCCTCGCTGGCATTGAGGATAAAGTCTCTGGAGTCGTGCACCAGGTGCAGGGTCACCGCGCCGGTGGTACTGGTGTCCGGGAACTCCGCCCCACGGGACAGCGGCACCGGCTCACTGCTTAGGGAACGGGCCTCGTTGCGACCAAAATCCAGACCGACACCGACAAAGGTGGCGGGCCAGACCTGTTTGAGTACCTGCGGCTTAAAGCGCAGGCCACGGCGGTCGAAATCGATCTTGTTACCGTCATCACGGCCGTTGCTCAGCCCTGCGCCGTAGAACACCTCGGGGGCGTCCACCATCTCCAGATTGGCAAACAGCCGCAGGCTATCCTCATTGAGGAAGGTCTGGCTGATGATCTCCGCGCCTAGGGCGCCGTTGACCGAGGCGAAGCCATTGATGGTGAAGGAGGAGACCTGGGAGACGCTGTCCTGCTGATCAGGCATATAGAGCCCCACCGCCGACACGCCGATGCCAAACTCCATCTCCGGGGTATAGAAGGGACCAGGCAGCACGCTCCAGTCGATCCCCTTGTCCGGATCGAAGTCGCCATCCGCCCCCAGGTCCTCCAGCAGCTGGTTCATCCGGTTGGACACCCGATCGAACCAGCCTGAGGACTCCGCCTGGGACTCAGGCTGGGGCTCACTCCGGGCCTCGGCCAGGGCCAGGCCGGGCAACCAGGCCAGCAACAGCAGGGAGCGAAGCATATCCAGTCTCATCAGCTAGGTGCTCGCAGCTTAGCCGAAGCGACGGGAAACGGAGATAAAGCTGGTGCGGCGGGCACCAAAGCCGGACTCCAGCAACACCTCCCAGTCACGGCTCAGGGCGTACTGAGCCCCCACCACGGTGTTCCAACGCGAGGTACCGCTCTGCTCAACGTAGAACTTGCCGTCCGGGGCCAGGCCGTTGATGGCATCGCCAATCGGATCGGGCAGACCCAGATCGGACAGGTTACCGCTGAGGGACTGGTCCACCTTCTGGTACATGGCGCCGGCGAACAGGCGCAGCTCACGGCCGCCGTCAAACTCCCAGCGATAGCCGACCCTCGGCGCCGCCACGAAGGTCTTGATGTCGCCGTCGATGATGGAGAGATCGGTGTAGGTGTAGTTCATGTCCACCAGGGCAAACCAGTTGCCGATGCCGCCTGCCAGGGTGGTACCGGCGCCGTAGGTGCCGCCGTGCAGATCCAGGGCAAAGGGGGCGCCCACCGCAGCGCCACCGAGTCCATCCACGGTGGCACACAGGCCTTTGTTGATCGCATCCTGTAAGGGGTTGCCAGTAGAGGTCACGTTGTCCACGTCACAGCCCAGTGAGCGGATGGTGGCGGTGCTGTCGCCGGAGGTGTAGCCGAGGATACCGTACACGCTCCAGAACGGCAGGATCCAGACGTCACCACGGGCGGTAACGTTGTAGCCCTCGAACTCCGCATCCGGGGCGTCCACCTCGATGGCATCCAGTACCGGGTGACCCGCCAGATCGATGCTGTGCACCTTCACCGGGTTGCTCATATCCATGTAGGAGATGGAGAAACCGTAGGGCTTGGGCAGGGTGTAGCCACGGGCCGCCGCTTCCTCGCCCCAGATGGGGAAGAAGGACTCCTGGGCCAGGGCCGGAGCAACGGAAGCAGCACCAAGTGCCAGGGCTGCAATGGAATTACGCATCAAGGACATCAAATCTCACCACGAAAAAAAGTCCGGCTGGGAGGGCCGGACGATGCAAAGCACGGAAGTCGAGTTAACGCTGATAAGTATGCCCAGCACTAGCTTAAGGCAAGCTGAATCAACGAATTGTCACGGTTGATTCATCACCCGGTCACGGCGATACAATCCCCGCCTCAACTTTTGGATGGCGGAGTTTAGTTCGTCGCCCAACAATTAACCGAGACCAAGATCAAATTACCAGTGAGTGCATTGAGCCTATTCACCCCTCACCGACTGCTTGCCGCTGTGCTGGCGACCCTGCTCACCGGCTGCAGCAGCGTCGCCTGGCAGGGTCAGGTGCGTCCGGACAGCGACACCGTGGCCCGCGCCCTCAATGGCGCTGAAACCCAGGTGGCGCTGTGGGACCTGCCCGCCGACAGCCTGCCCCATTTTCCCGTTCCCCAGAACGTGCGCCCCTGCTGTGCCTTTGGCAACCTGCAGAAGGTGGCCATCGGCCGGGTGCCGATCCCGCTGTTCCGCCTTGGCAACACCGTCGGCGCCGGCGACGTCGGCCCGCACCAGTTCGATGGAGGCACCTTTGCCTACACCTCCTCTGGGGCCAGCGCCAACGGCAACCGCGGCAGCGAAAACAACGGCATGATCTACACCCTGCAGGGTGGCTTTATCGATCTGGCCCATGTGCGGGACACCGCCGATGACACCGTGGCACTGTTCTTCGAGATGGTGCGCCACCTGGGTGAGGAGCACCGCATCGAGCTGCCGGATGAGATCGGCGAGCGCTACATCCAGATGCAGACGGTGGAACTGCCGGAGCTGACCAACCGGGAGCGCTGGGAGCTGGCGGCAGAATTGGCGGCTCGCATGGCCTACTTTAAGGCCGAGTCCCATGAGATCGCCCAGTGGCACGGCTACGCCAGCTTTGCCGGCTGGCCGGAAACCGTATCCGCCTTCTCGCCGGAGGATCTCTACTCCAACATGCTCGGCGCCAAGCTGGCCCGAGCGCTGATCAGCGCCAACCTGGTGCTCAACAGCGATCTCTACAACCAGAGCATGACGCTGTGGCTGGACGAGGCGTTGGACTGGCTGGGCGCGGTGGATCGCGGCACCAGCAATGCCCTGTTCGACGTCATCGATGGCCACTGGTGGGACTCCAGCCGACCCATCCCGGCCAAGTACATGGTAACCCTGCGCCACTACCAGATGGGCGATCAGCAGACCCCCTACCTGGTGCCGGTGGAGTGGGCCCGGGACAGCCGCCACTGGGACCGTCTGGACACCTTCCTGGCCGCTGGGCAGCAGCCCCACCCGCTGGCCCTGCAACCGCAGATGTTCGGGCTGGAGCTGGATACCCTGGCCCAGGTGGTGATGACCGTCTCGCCGCGCTACCAGGCCAGCTTTGCCCAGTTCGATGAGGCGCTGTGGCGTCACGGCTTCACCCATCTGGATTACCCCGCCATTGTCAGCCGCAGTCGCGAGCTGGATCAGATCGAGTACCAGAAGCTGCTCGGCCAGTAGCCGCTCAAAGGGAAAAAAGTCAAAACAGTCAGCGGTGAGTGGTTCCCCATCACCGCTGATGTATAATCGCCGCCGCTGTGCTGCTACCGGCCGGGAACCCCCCCGGTTCAGGGGCAGTCGGGAGGGCGGTTGAACTCCTTGGGCTCCCACATCTGTCATCTCTCGACAGCGCAACCTGAGCAATTTCAACCAAACTCGTTGGGGGGCGGTAAGGCCTGTACTTACCAAACCACGTCACTGACCTTCAACGGGATACACACCATGATGTTTTTCGAAGGCTCCGAGAAGAAAGTCGAAGCCGTAATGCAACCGGGCCAGCCGTCGCTGCGCAGCCTGGGGCGTCCCTTTTGGGCTCAGCTGGTGGCCAAGGCCAATGCTGAGATCCTGTCCTCCGTGCACAACGAGGCGTGTGACGCCTACCTGTTGTCGGAGTCCAGTCTGTTTGTCTGGGAAGACCGCTTCCTGATGCTGACCTGCGGCACCACCACCCTGGTCCATGCCGTCACCGAGTTTCTCAAGCACTTCAGCGAAGATAAGCTGGCGATGCTGACCTACCAGCGTAAGAACGAGTACCAGGCACAGCTGCAGAAGAGCAGCTTCAGTGACGACCTGGCCTCACTGGCCCCGCACCTCAAGGGCAAGGCCTGGCGTCTGGGCCACCTGGATGGTCACCATAACTACCTGTTCCATTTGGACCGGCCCTATCAGCCCCAGGCAGACGACGCCACCGGCGAGCTGCTGATGTATCACATCACCGGCGCCGATGCCGAGTACCTGCGCAGTGAGGGGCAAACCCTGGCGGGGATCCAGCAACGGATGGGCTGGTCACAGCTGCTGCCCCAGTTCCAGTTCGACGAGTTCCTGTTCCAGCCCTTTGGCTACTCGATGAATGGGATCTGCGGCGATCGCTACGTCACCATGCACATCACCCCGCAGGAGGACAGCTCCTACGTCAGCTTCGAATCCAACCTCGAGGCCGAGGCGTTGATACCGGTGCTCAACCACCTGCTGCGGGTACTGAAGCCACAAAGCTATGACCTGATCAGCTTCAACCTGCCCTGCCCGCTGGCTCATGCCGAAGGGGTTCAGCTGATTGATCACGCCGAGCAGACCCTGGATATCGGTTACCGCATGGCGTTCCAGCACTTCCTGCTACCAAATACCCAGGTGCGCAGCGCCGATCCGCTATAACTCCAGCGGTTGGGGCTCGGGCTGCCATAAGGCCCAGCCCTGGCCCTGCTTGGCTTCGTACAGGGCCTGCTCAGCATGGGCGAAGAGGTCTACCAGGGTTAACGTCAGCCCTTCCGGGGCCAAACCCGGCGCTATCATCGCCGCGCCGATATTGACCCGCAATCCCCCTTCTGTGAACAGCGCCTGGGCCGCCAACTTGGTGCGGATCGCCCGCACCAGCTTCTCCAGGGTTGCCTGGTCCATCTCGGTCAGGGCCAGCGCAAACTCATCGCCGCCGTAGCGCGCGGCCACCTCACCGCCGCGACGACTGAGCGAGCGCAGCACCCGGGCCAGCTTGAGCAGGGCCTGATCCCCCTGGCCATAGCCCCGCGCCTCGTTAAACTGATGCAGCTGTTCGATGTCCAACAGCAGGATCGCCAGGCCACGACGATGCCGCTGCAGCCGACGCCACTCCTCATCGAGAAAGTCATCCAGGGCACGGCGATTGGGCAGACCGGTCAAGGAGTCGGTGCGGGTCAGGTTGGCCATCTTCTCCTCCTGACTCGCCAGCATCCGCATCAGGCCATTGAACACCTTGGCCAGTTGGTGAAACTCCAACAGTTCAGCCCGACTGTTGACGCTGCGAAACTGCTGGTGCCGCTCCATCGCTCGAATGGTGGCAACGCCCCGCTCCATCGGCCGCACCAGGATCTTGTACTGCACCAGCGCGACGATGGCCCCCACCAGGGCGATGATGCCGTAGACCCCCCATTCCAGCTTGCCGATCGCCTCCGGCGGCCGCGCCTTGTGGCGCAGGGTCAGCACCACCGAAGGCTGGCCCAGGGCGTCACTGAGCAGTAGGCTGCGCACCCGCATTGGCCGGCTCAATCGCTCCGGGTGTTCCATCGGCTCCAGGTTCTGATCCGCCAGGGTGGCGGCCCGGTACTCGATGCTCAGGCCACTGCCCTCCTTGAGCAAATCTCCCAACCCCTCGTCGATCCCCTTGGTCAGCATCAGGTAGCCATAGCCGCAATCCTCTGCGCTTTCGCGACAGATGGTGGCGGCGGCGTAGAAGTCCAGCTTGTCCCCCAGCTTAAGCAGGCCGCTGCGCACCCGCGGTTGCTGCGGATGCAGGATCGGCATCAGCCGGGCACGACGGTAGGCCTCCTGGCTATCCAGGAAGTTGCTGACCGAGTCGCCGGCGTGCTGAGCACTGACCAGCTCCAGCGCACTGTTGAACAGGTAGACCCCGTCCAGCAGCGGGATGTCCACGGTCAGCAGCGGCGGCAGGGTGCGGCCGGCCAGGGCGTCAATGATCGCATCCGAGCGGGCCAGTTCCTGGGTCACCGTCTCCAGCTGGCGGATACGGCCATCAAGATGAAACTGTACCCGGTTGATCTCATGACGCTGGGCCGCCAGCACCTGCTGCTCCACGTAGGGCAGCACCACGGCGTTGCGCACCAGCCAATAGCAGAACAGCAGGATCAGCACCACCAACAGGGTGGTGACCAGGGAAACTTGCCGTAGGGTCATGGCGTCCTCCTCTGTGGCAAGTGTGGCACGCAGACACAAAAACGGCGGCCCATCTGGCCGCCGTTGATAAAAAAAGTCTGGATTTACAGTCGGTACTCCACCGTTGCAAAGACACTGCGCGGGGTTCCGGGGTAGCTGCCACCGGAGAAGGTATCAGCGATGGTGACGTACTCCTCATCCAGCGCATTCTCCAGCCGGGCCCGCAGGGTCCAGTGCTCACCTAGCGCCACCGAGGCAAACAGGTTCACCACCAGGTAGCTGTCCAGGCGCACGCTGTTGGCGGCATCGCCGTAACGGCTGCCCCGGTAGATCAGGTTGGTGCCCGCTTCGTAACGCGACCAACCGGCGGTCAAGTCGTACTTGGCGTTGTGGCGGGCACTGCCGGCCAGCTCGTTGCCATTGCTCTTGTCTTCGCTGTCCCGCAGGCTGTAGCTAAGACGATGCTCAAGCGCACCTGTGCTGGCACCCAGCTCCAGCTCAAGCCCCTGGATCAGCGCCTCACCGATGTTCTCCGGGCGGAAAGTCGCCTGGTTGTACTGGATCAGATCCTCCGCCTCCTGGCGGAACCAGCCCAGGCGCAGATCCCATTGCTCCCAGTTGCCTTCCAACGCCAACTCGGCGTTATCGGACTGTTCCGCCTTGAGATCCGGGTTGCTGAACCCCGGGTAGTAGAGATCGTAGAAACTCGGCGCGCGGAACGCGGTACCGATGCTGGCCAGGGCACGCCAGTGGCTGCCCAGGGCCAGGGCGCCGCCCAGCTGCCAGGTGTTGTGACGGCCAAACTGCTCGTTGTCGTCGCTGCGCAGTGCCAACTCCAGTTGATGGCCCCCCTGCACATAGCGCCCCAGGGCAAACAGGCCGGTGTTATCCCGACTCAGGGTCTCCGGAGCGAAAGGCACTCCGCCGCCGGTCATCCAATCCTCTACCGTGGAGTCATCCCGCAGCTCCTCACGACGCCAGTCCACTCCGGCTCCGAGGGTGAAGGCCTGACCCAGCTGCAGCTGGTTGAGCCAGGCCAGGTTGTGCTGGCGCAGATGGCTGTAGTTGGGCGCCTCGCGGTAGCCCAGCTCATCGCGGTAGTCGTAGGCTTTGCTATCGCTGGTTTGCGCCAGCCACTGGGCCTGGAAGTCGTCCCGCTGATAGCCCAGCTGCAGCTGCAGATCCAGCGCTTCCTGGCGGTTCTCTTTGCGTTCGCGGGTATCGGGGATGCCAAACTCCGGCAGACCGAGGCTGGAGTTGTCGTACTGGCTTTCGTTCTGGAACCAGCGAGCGGCACCATAGAGGTCGAAGTGTTGGCCCAGCTCACGGTCGTAGCTGAACAGGGCGCTCTTGCCGGTGAAGCCGTGCTTATCGTCGTCGTTGACGCCGGGCACCGGATGGGCGTTGTAGCCCTCCTCCTCCTCGTAGGCCAGCACCGCCTTGACGGTGCCACCGGCTAGGGTCCCCTGGTGACGGGCATCCGCCTGCCAACGCCCCAGTTCACCGCCGCCGAGACGAACTTGAGTGCCGTCCTGGCCCTGGCGGGTGATGATGTTGATGACGCCGGTCATCGCCTCGGAACCGTAGATGGAGGCCCGGGCACCGCGCACCAGTTCGATCCGCTCGATCTGGGCCACCGGGATGGCGTTGATGTTGGCCGGGCCAGCCACCCCTTGAGCCAGGCGGACGCCGTCCAGCAACAACAGGGTTTGGGCACTGGTGCCACCACGGACGGTGACCGTGGCATTCTGGCCACGGCCGCCATACTGGTTGATGTCGACATTGGGTAGGGTACGCAGGATGTCAGTCAGGCTGTGGGCCTGCATCCGTTCGATCTGGGCACGATCGACCAGGGTCACCGGGGCCAGCACCGTGGCGGCGGGTTGCTCAAAGCGATCGCCGGTGATCACCAGGTTTTCGTCCACCGTCAGGGCCCAGGCCTGGGACAGCGACAGACAGGCCGCCCCTAGGGCGAAGGGGAGTTGCAGCTTTTTCATGGTATTTCCTAGTTCGCGTAGGTCAGGGCGTGAGGGGAGATCGGACTGATGGCCAAAGCCAAACACCGTTGCGCGCCAGTTCCGGGGTCTCACCGGATTCATCCACCTCAACGCATTGCTTCCTTGTCGGCGGCATGATGCCGCCACTCCTATGTCCCTGGGTCAGTAGCTTTTACTGACGAAGGGGATCTCCTCCTGCCCCAGCTGGGCCTTAACCCGAACCGACAGGCAGAAGAAATAGTTGGTCAGCAGGTTGCCAAGGCGCAGCAGGATGGGATCAACCTCCAGCCCCGCCTCCTCACAACGCACCAGCTGACGAATGCTTTTTTTGGCACCGCTGCGACACAGGTGCAGTGCCATCACCGCCGGCGAGCCGGTAGGCAGGACAAAACCGCTGACGGCGCCAAACCCGTTGTGGTGATCGTAGCGCTGCTTGAGCCAGTCCAGGTCTTGCTCCTCTACCGCCAAACGTCCACGCACAGAGCCGTTAAGGTGGTAGATCAGGGCCTGTACCCGCTGCAGCTCCGGGGTCAGCTGCGCCAACAGCTCCGTTCCCGCCAGCTCCTGCGCCAGCAGCGCCTGGGCGTTACCGGTGAGCGAGCACAGCTCGTCGGTCTGCACCTCAAAGTCGCAGCTGGGGCCGGTTTCGAAGATAAAGGGGTAGCACAGCTCCCGCTTATCCGAGCTCAGGCGGCGGGGCATCAGCGTTGCAGCTGCGGGTAATGGCGCGACAGCATGGCGTAGCCGCCAAACAGCACCGCACTGAACAGCCAGGTGCTGGCCAGATCATGCTGCAGGAACGGCAGCCCCATCACCCAGCACTGCACCAGCCCGGCCCAGGTGTGGGGATAGAAGTCGGTGACCGCCCACATGCCGGTATTGGTGATAAAGAAGAACTGCAGACTGCTAGCCACACCGGCCAGGGCGATGGTCGCCACGCTGCGACGCTGACGCAATAGCATGCCGATGCCGGCGGTGATCGCCATCGCCAGGTAGACAAACAGCATGGTCTCATGCAGACCGATAAAGAGATCGCTCAGCAGCATCGCCACCAGCGGAACCACCAGGGCGAGGCGCTTGCTGTCAAACATGGCGCCGGCAAACAGGCCCATGGCCGCCACGGGGGTGAAGTTGAATGGATGCGGCAAGACCCGGTACAGGGCGCACAGTGCGATCAGCACAGTAACCGCGATCACTTTGTTTCTCATGGTGTTCTCCAGTGGTGTCCCGTACACTCCGGGCCCATACAGGATACGGAGTTCGCTGAGGAACTTCCAGTTTGGACGGCTAGAAATCTTAACGTCCATTACCACACCATAACAAGAGAGAAACACACCGTGCCTCATCTGCGTCTCGAATATGCCCAGGAGCTGGAAGGGCTGTGCGATATCACCGCTGTGCTGGAACAGCTGCATCATGCGGCGCTGGCCACCGGTCAGTTTCAGGCCGCGGCCATCAAGGTTCGTGCCCTGCCCTGCTGCCACTACCTGGTGGCCGGCCAGGCCCGCGCCTTTGCTCACCTAGAGGTGGCGATCCTACCCGGCCGCGATGCCGTTACCCAGGGGGCGATCAGCGACACCCTGCTGGCCGCCCTGGTGGCCGCCATGCCGCCATTAGCCAGCGCCTCGGTTAACCTGACCGAGCTGTCGGCGCTGGCCTATCGCAAGCACAACGACGGCTGAGCAAAGTCTGGGCATTTGGGCCTTCGGGGCCTTGCTGTCTGCCCCATCGCCGGTAAATACTGCATCATCACTGACGTATTGGAGCGCTGCTATGGAGATGAATCTCAGCCTCAACGAGGCCCGGGTGATAGGTTGTTTGCTGGAGAAGGAGAGCACCACCCCCGACCTCTATCCGCTGACCCTGAACGCCCTGAAGGGGGCCTGTAACCAGAAGAGCAATCGGGATCCGGTACTGAGTCTCTCCGACGGTGAGGTGCAACACACCCTCAATCAGCTGCGGGACAAACGGATGATCAGCGAAGAGGGCGGCGCCCGCGCCAGCAAATACAAGCACCGCTTCTGCAATACCCCCTTCGGTGGCCTGCAACTGTCTGAACAGGAGCGTGGCATCGTCTGCGTACTGCTGCTGCGGGGCCCGCAAACCCCCGGTGAGCTGCGCTCCCGCACCAATCGACTGTGTCAGTTCGACGACGTCAGCCAGGTTGAGGCGGTGCTCAAGCAGATGGCCGAGCAGGGCTACGTGGTGCAGCTGCCGCGGGAAGCCGGTAAACGGGAGAGCCGCTACGCCCACCTGTTCTCCGGCGAGGTGGAGATGGTTACCACCGCCGATGTGGCCGCCGACGACAAGGCCCGCATCCTCCAGCTGGAGCAGGAAAACCGCGTGCTTAAGGCGGAGATCGCCCGGCTTCAGGCGCAACTGAACGGCGAATGATCCCCCCGGGCGCGTCAGCCCGGCGCGCCCTGCGACTTCGTTGTCAGCCGCTGCCATTCCCGTCGCAGCAGCACAATTACCCCCAGCGACAGCACCAGGTTGGAGACAGGCACCGCCAGCCAGATCCCGGAAACCGACAGCAGCTTGGGCAACAGCCAGAGGAATGGCAGCTGGACCAGCATGTTGGCCAGGGTGATGGCGGTGGCCTTACGGGCCATCCCCAGGCTTTGAAACAGCACCCCTGCTGAGAAGATCAAACCGTCCAGGAACATCATCGACAGGTGCAGCCGCATCCCCAGCAAGGTGGCATCGAACAGTTCCCGGTCATCGCCGCCAAACAGATGGATGATCGGCCCCACCCACAGATTAACCACCAGCACCGCCAGCACCCCACTGCCGACCGCCACCCACAGCATGCGTTGCACAAACTGCTTCATCCGGGTCAGCTCGCCGGCACCATAGTGGTAGCTGATCAGCGGTTGGGTGCCGGAGGCGACCCCTTCCGCCAGCAGGTAATACAGGGTGGCGGTGTAGCCGACGATGGCAAAGGCCCCCACCAGCACCGCATCGGCGTAATGCAGGAACAGCGCATTGTGCAGGGCAACAATAAAGCTGAAGTAGCTGTACATCAGCAGGCTGGACAGACCGATGGCGCAGCTGCGCAAACTCAGGCCCCAGTCCGGCGTCAGATCCCCCAGGCTCAACCGAGTCTGTGCCCGGGCACTGAAGAAGTGCGCCAGACCCATCGCCATCACCACCGCCTGAGATAACGCGGTGGCAATCGCCGCACCGGTTAGGCCCCAGCCCAGCAGGGCGACAAACAGCGCATCCAGCAGCACGTTGAGTACCGCGCCCACCGCAATCATGGCGGTAGCCCGGTTCGGGGCCTCGTCATTACGCACCATAAAGGGTAAGGCCATGCCCCCTAAGGCCAGGGGCACGGCATAAAAGAACACCCGCAGGTAATCCTGGGCATGAATCAGTGCCTCACCACTGGCGGATTGCCACAACAGCGCCTGCTCTCCCCACAGCCCCAGCAGGGTCATCCCTACCAGGCCCAGCAGCACAATCAGGACAAAGCCGTTGCCCAGGGCCCGGCGTGCCTGAGCCGGGCGCTTCTCGCCCCGGGCCAGTGAGCTCACCGCGCCGCTGCCCACCCCGATCATCATGCCGATGCCATAGAGCGCGCCTATCAGCGGCCAGGCCAGGTTGATCCCCGCCAATCCCTCGGCGCCAACGTAGCGGCCAATGAAGATCCCGTCGATCACCTGGTACAGGCCACTGACCAACATGGCGGCCACGGTAGGGAGTACGTAGCGCCAGAATTGGCGATCCACGCTGCCTTGAGAGAGTTGGGTTTGCCCCATCGTCGACCTCATCAAACTCGGTTAGAGTCTCTAACTAATTAACCAAAAAAACTCAGCGCTGGCCGGACTGGCTCTGTTGCACCATGCGCTGCAACAGGGTCGCCAATTGCTGATGCTCCGGCTCAGTCAGCCCCGCCAGCAACTCGCCGACAAAGCGGGCATAGGTTTCCCCGTCGCGGTTCAACAATGTCCGGCCGGACTCACTCAGTGACAGCAGGCTGGCACGGCCATCCTCGGGGCAGGCATTGCGCTGCAACAATCCCTTGGCCTGCAACCGTTTGACCATGCTGCTGGCCGTCGGCTTGCTGACCCGCATCTCCAGCGCCAGATCCGACAGCCGCACGCTACCCAGCTCCGCCAGGGTCTGCAGGTAATCGTATTCGCCGTAGCTCAGCGCCATGCCGGCATCTTGCGGCAACTCGCGCCAACGACGGGTGATGTGGCGCTCCAGCGCCATCAGTGCGTGTTCCACCTTCATACCAGCAATTTTGTTAGACAGGCTAACCAAATGCAAGCGCTGCTCACCAGTCCAGTCCCTGTTGGGCTTTAATGCCGGCCTCGAAGGCGTGCTTAACCGGCGCGATCTCCGATACCGTATCCGCCATCTCCAGCAGACGGCGGTGACAGGCCCGGCCAGTGATCACCACGTGTTGGTGCGCAGGGCGGGCGGCAATGGCGTCACACACCTGCTCCAGGTCCAGGTAGTGGTAGCTGAGCATGTAGGTGAGCTCATCCAGCAGCACCAAATCGACCTTGGGATCCGCCAGTTCGGCTCGGATCCCCTGCCAGACCCGCTCGGCGGCCTGGCTGTCACCCTGGCGATCCTGGGTGTTCCAGGTAAAGCCGGTCTTCATCACGTAAAAGGGCACACCCATCTGCTCCAGCACATTGCGCTCGCCGCAGGGCCATTCCCCCTTGATAAACTGGGCCACCGCGCAGCGCTTGCCATGGCCTACCGCGCGCAGCACGGTGCCAAAGCCGGCGGTGGATTTGCCTTTGCCATTGCCGGTGAGCACCAGCAACACGCCACGCTCTTCGGTCGCTTGTGCCACCTTGGCATCGACCTGCTGCTTCAATCGCTGTTGTCGTGCCTTATGTTTATCGCTGTCTCTTTCAACCATGGGCCATCCCTGCTGTTCGTTGGCGGTTGTGCTGGAGCGGTAAGTGTGCAGCCAATGGCCCGCAGCGTCCAGACCCGACCCCAGCACCCCGGTATTGGTCTGTGACCGGGCAAGCAGTCGCAAGTGCTTGTTTCACATGGTCCACCTCCCTATGATGTGAAATAAGTGTTAACTGCACCATCCATCTCATTGCCAAGAGCTCTCACCCACAGAGGGCCATCCGTTGTTCATTCTTGAAGGGATCTCCATGAACAAGACGCTGCTTGCCACTGCCACCCTGCTGCTGACCGCTTGCGGTTCCGGTGACGACCCAGCCCCAACGGCCCCACCGCCGGTCGAGCCGCCGCCAACCAATGCCGCCCCCCAGTGGCTGGTCGAGGGGCTTACTACCCAGGAAGATACCCCGCTGACCGTCAGCTTTGCGGAGCTGGTCCAGGACGGTGACGGTGATACGCTGAAGCTGACCATCGACCGCTGCGGTGAGGCCTGGGGCTGTGCCTTGGGCGACGACAGCCTGATCCTGACACCGGCGGAGAACTTCCATGGCGAGCAGTCACTGGAGCTGAGTGTCAGCGACGGCACCGACAACCTCAGCACCACCCTGCTGCTCACCGTAGAGCCGGTCAACGATGCGCCTGTCTGGTTCGGGCTGCCAGAGGCCAGCTTGGTCTATGGCGAATCCTTAACCCTGGATTTAGCCCCCTACGCCAGCGATATCGAGGACGACGCCCTCAGCTACTCCCTGTCAAACTGCGCCGAGCAGCTCAGCTGTGCCCTGGATGGCACCGAGCTGACGATCAGCGAGCCGGCTCGGGCCGGACGTACCTTCACGCTCACCCTCTCAGTCACTGATGGGACGGCCGACACCGAGATTGAGTGGCCGGTCGCTGTCGAGCGAGCCATCGCCGCTAATCTGGAGGGGGTCGAGTTCTTTCCCCCTTACAACGGCCTCAGTGGCGACAGCCAGGTCACTCTATCGCTGACCAGCGAGCAGCCGCTGGAGCAGATCGTCATCAACGGTGAGACCCTCAGCCTTACCGAGCAAAGCCAGTGGCAGCAGAGCTACCCGCTGGCACTGGGGGACACGGTGTTCGAGGTGGCGATCGAAACCGCCACCCACAGCCTGCCGCTGCAGCGCGTGGTGCGCTACGCCGGCGACATGCACCAGGGCAGCAGCGGTGTCGCCTTCCTGGATGAGCACACCCTGCTGGTGGACGACTATCGGGCCGATGCCCTGGTTATCTTCGATCTGGAGACTCAGGAAACCCGAGCCTATTCGGCCGAACACCTCACTGGGTTGAGCATCGAGCAGCTGGACTTCTATGCGCCACTCGACTCGGAGCGCATCTTGGCTTCGGTATGGGACTTTGACCAAAGCGTCTGGAAGCTGGTGGAGATCAACCTGACCGACAAGACCAGCACCGAAATCCTCGACCTGGGCGATACGCCAGGACGGGCGGACCACCTGACCACTTCCGCCGATGGCGGCACCTTGTACTTTATCCATAAAGGCTCTCGTCAGAACCCCGATACCATGGAGTGGGACGCATTCGAAGAGTTCTACCGCTACGAGCTGGCCGGCCAGAACCTGACCCTGTTGGCCGACACCGCCCAGGCAGCGGACGGTATCACCCTGAATTCGGTCAAGACGATGGTCCTGGATGAGGTCAATCAGCGCCTGCTGCTGGCCGACTGGGACTGGGGTAGCGACCAGGGCCAGTTGTTGTCCCTGGCCCTCACCGGGGCTGACCAAGACCGCCTAACGACGCTCACCACCGCCAGCGACCCGGGATGCCTCGATTTTGCCAGCAGGGAGGTCAATTACAGCTCGCCCATCCGCGATGGCGTCTGGTACCTGGTGATGCAGAACGAGCGCTGGGCCACCCATCAGCTGCCGCTGGATACCCTGTGCCTGAGTGAACACCACCGGGTGCCTGAGTCGCTGTTCCTAAACGACGAGTCCCTGCAGGGGGTGGATGTGCACCCGACCAGTGGCGAGATAGTGCTGGGCTTCTACCCCGGCCCCCTGCTTTATCAGCCGACCACCGGCGAGTATCGCTCAGCGGAGGTCGAGGGCTTCAGCGGTGCGCCCTGGGGGATCCAGGAGCCCACGGCAGTGCACTACCACGCCGAGCAGCACCGGCTGGTGTATGGCGATGAGGATGTGTTGATGTCGTTGGACCTGCGCAGCGGCGAGTTGTCTGAGCTGGCCAGGCCCGGCGAGGATATCCTCAAGCTGGTATGGGACGAAGCCCGTCAGCGCTATTACCTGTACGATGAGTACGATGGCCTGCTCAGCTACGACCTGGCCCGCGGCGAGCTGGAGTACCTGGTGGCCTCCGATGCCGGCAGCTACTTCGGCCACCCGGCCCTGGGCGCTGACGGGCGGCTCTTCTTCATCGAGGACGAGGCATTAAAGGCGATCGATCTGGATACCCTGGCGATCACCGAGATCTCGGCGGAGGACCCCGCCTTCTCGCTGGACGACAACACCGCCCTGATGCTGGATATCGCCGGCCAGCGAGCCATCGTTGAGACCCAGGGACGCACTGGCAGCGCCTTTGTCGCCATCGACCTGGCCGACGGCAGTCGCTCAACCCTGGTGCCCGAACAAAGGTTTGCCAGCAATGACTACCTGGCACTGAGCCCGGATGGGTCGGCCGTGTGGTATTACAGCTGGTCGGAAGACACCTTGATGAGCCTGGAACTGGCCAGCCAAAGCACCACGCCGCTGCTGGCGCCCATCTCAGGCCACTACCAGTTTGGCGACCCCACCGGGATCCACCCGGTCAATGGCGACCTGGTCTGGCTGGCCGACGATGACTTTGGCGGCTTCTGGATGGTCAACCTCGCCACCGGTGAAAAGCTGTTGTATCGCTAAGTGAGCGCAAGGCATTTGGTTGGATGACGGCAGGCCCTCGGGCCTGCCGTTTGCTTTCGCGCCGCCAACTAGCGCAGCACTAGCGCTGCACCAGTTGGCGCTCAATAAACGCGTCGGTACGCTGCAACAGGTAGGGGAAAAAGGGGTTCCACTGCTGACGCAACAACAGGGCCGAGGAGAAGGCCAGCACACCATATTCGCCGCGCACCGCCATGTTGCCCAGCTGGATATGCTCGCCATGGATTTCACCGTTGCCCAGCACCGGATCCTCCGCTGGCATCGGCATCGAGATGTGCGACAACGAGTGCACTGTGTCCGGCCAGTGCCAGGGCAGTGTCTCCACCCTCCCCTCCTGCCAGTCTCGCGCCTGCACTTGGGTCAGTGCCTTGCCGCTGGCGGCAAACTGATTCTCCACCACCGTCACACCGGGCAATGGCGCATAGCGCTCCAGCAGGCCGATGGGGTCCTGGCGCAACAGGCTATGGCTGGCCAGACGGCGATTGATATCAAACAGCACCAGCTCATCATCACCGCGACGGCGCTGCAGCAGGTGCAGATCCAGCACCGCCGACGGGGTCACCGTGGCGTCGGTGAGTGACTGGAAGGAGAGCACCGGCGGCATCATCGCCCGCTGTGGCTCACTCAGGCTGGCCAACAGGGCACGATTATGGCGCAGCAAACGATGCACCAGGTCGCCTCCATTGATAGCAAAGGAGTTGTACTTGAAGGGGTGATACTCGGGGATCACCGAGTTCCAGGCCAGCTTATCCAGGCCCAGCAGGTGCCCCAACCGGGACTGCCAGCGAGCGGCAGCGGCCGCCGCCGTCACCCCGATGGCCGGTGAGACAAACACCATGGCATCGAATGGCGCAGCCTCGCCATCCCGGATCCTGCGCATTGATAGCTCCAGTGCCAGCGGTGCCCCGGTGGAGTAACCCACCACGATCAGGGGCTTGTCCGGGTGCTGGGCAGCCAGGTGATCCGCTGCCAACTCCACCGCCGAGGTCAGGTCTTGCCACTCCAGCTCCACCAGTGCCGATGGCAGGGTGCCATGGCCCGGCAGGCGCAATCCCAGCACATGGCTGTGGGGGGCAAAATGGTTGGCAAAGTGCGCCACACTGTAGGGGGAGTCGGTCAGCCCATGCAGCAACAACAGGGCATACTCCGCCTCAGGATTGGGCCACTCGTAGCTGCGATTGCCTGCTCCGCCCCATCGTGCCGGGTCAGACAGGCTGCCGTGCTGGTAGCGATTAAGCCGGTCGGCGGGGTCATCACTGAGGGTCAGCGCCGCCAGCTCATCAAACACCCGCTGCTCCTGCTTGAGGTAGTCATCAAAGCTCGGGGCAGGTTCGCGGTGGGAGTAGTCTTCATTCAAAAAGGTATCGTGCCACGGCGAGAGCGCCGGTTTTTGCTGAAACCACAGCACCACGGTGCCGATGACCGGCAGCAGCGCCCCCAGCAGCACCCAGCCCAGCGGTCGCAGCCAACGATAGCGTCGGCGCGAAGACACCCTGTCCTTGCTCGAGTGCGATGGGCTATCCGGTTTGTGCGGCATGATCTGTCCTTGCGTGGCGGTGAGTGGTAACAGGCCCGATTATTGTCCTGCCGATCCGCCAAGCGCATCAGCTGGCATCGGGTTGGCCTTGCTGGCACTGATCTTCCCATTCAGGCTAGCAAAAACAAGGGCTCAGCACGCCAAAGGGGGGATCTGGACTGGTCTCTGCACCAGAGCGGGCTGCGGATAGCCTAAGATTGCGCCGAGGTTTAGCTTGGTTGCCGGGGTGTCTCGCCCTGCATCATCAGCGCCACCAGCCGTTCGATGCGGGCATTGGTCAGCTGACGGTAGTCAAAGTAGGGGCAGAGGATCACCCCATGGTTGGGGCTCACCGCAAACTGACCGTCCAGCCAGGTCAAGGGGATCCCCGCCTGCGCGGCAACCTCGCTGCCATAACCCCGCCCCATCAGGATCTGCCAGCAGGGCTCTGCCGGTTGAGCAACGGGGGGTGAATAGAGCAGTGCCGTTTCACTGCCGGGCTGCAGCAGCTGGGCATCCCGGTATTGCTGCCAGCGCTGTCGACCCTGGCCGGCCTCGAACAGGCTTTGGGGCAGCTGATGCACCAGCTTGGCGTAGACGCTGAACACCTTGCGCCAGCCGTTGCCACAGGCCTGACCGATGGCGGCAATCTCGCCGTTGGTCAGCGCCATCACCCCGTCGGGCTGATCAAAGGGGGCCAGTGCCGGACGGTTACCGATGTGCACCCGCAGCCGGGCGTCGGCGCAGCCCAGCCCCACCGTCCCCGCCCAGCTAGGCATGCGCCGGCTCCATTTCCATCATTGCTTTGCCCTCCACCGAGGCCTGCTCTACCGACGCCTTTATCGGCTGCGCCTCGAGATCGAAACAGTAGCGCTGGTCGCCGTGAACGTAGCGGATCGGCTGCGCGGTCTCGGTCAACCTTGGCTTAACCCGCAGGGCCGGGTAGTGCCGCTGGAAGAACTGCAGCATCGACAGCCCCAAACCGTGGGTAAAGGATTTGATGTAGCTGCCATCGACCTCTTTCTCGCTAACCAGCTGGAGCGTGACCTTAAAGCCCGCGGCCTGCATCTCACGCACCATCTTCTGCTTACAAGCGGTGTTGGCGATGCCATCCTGGCTGGCGTGGATGCAGACGTATTCGGTAACGGTACCGCCCTGTTGCGCCATCTGCTGGATCTGTTCGGCGGCAAAACCGCGGATCGCCAACCGACTGTCGGTCAGGCTGTTAGGCAGGCCAGGAGTCAGGGTCCAGGGAGACTTTACGCACAGCTGGGCATGGATAAGCTCGTGCAGCTTCATACCAAACTCCGCCTTGCCCAGCTCCTTGCCCACCAGGTAGACCAGGTTGGGCTCGGCCCAGGAGGAGTTATCCAACACCGCCCGGCACAGCCCCGGGGCCAGCTTGGTCGCCAGGTTAGCCAGGTAGCCGCCATAGGAGGAACCCACCAGCACCACGTCTTCGGCATCTAACTGATAGCGCGCCAGGACGGTGCGCACCGCATTGATCACATCCAACGCCGCCAGCACGCCGAAGTTCTGGTAATCCCCGTTAGGCGGCAGCAAGGTTGCCGGGATGGTCACCGCCCGGCGTTGCTGCTGACACAACTGGGCCAATAGGCTCGAGTCCTGGTCCCAGCGCCCAGCCGGACGTCCGCCCATCGCCTGGATCATGGCGCTGAGTACCGCCAGGTCACGGGGCTCGGCGTTGATCTGGGCGCCAACCGCTGGGCGTGAGCGGTAGCAGTGGTACTCCACCAACATACTGGTGACACCGTGCTGTTCAGCCACCTTACGGCAAAAGACTTCCGGGTAATCACTGAGATCCGCGCCAAACCCCGGCAGGTAAACCACCAGGGCCTGGCCGGGTTTCGGATTGAATACACGAGCCTCGCAATGGCGCTGGGTCGCCTCGGGGCTCAGCTCAAACTCACCATTGGAGGCGATGGAAAGGGTGTCGACATTCATAACAGTACTCGGTGTCAGTCGGGGCATCGTTGCTCTATAACGGCCATAATCCCCTCATCTGTAGCCCTGACGGCGGTTAGCAGCCACAAAGAGGCGCAAAGTCACAGCAAAAACGCGACGGGATTAAGGCTTGGCAGCCCAGCTTGGCTCCGCTAGGATAGACGTCTATACGGATAAAAGGCCAATTGCAGGTCCGGCAACAAAAAGAAGGAAGTGGCGGTATGTCGACTCAACACCCTCTCCAACAGCAACTTCAGGAGCGGATCCTGATCCTGGATGGCGCTATGGGCACCATGATCCAGGGCCACAAGCTGGAGGAAGCCGACTACCGGGGTGAGCGCTTTGCCGATTGGCCCTCGCCACTCAAGGGCAACAACGACCTGCTGTCGCTGACCCAGCCTGAGATTATCCAAGAGATCCACATCGCTTACCTGGAGGCCGGTGCCGACATCGTCGAGACCAACACCTTCAACGCCACCACGGTGGCCATGGCCGACTATGACATGCAGGCGCTGTCTCGGGAGATCAACCTGGAGTCCGCCAAGCTGGCCCGCGCCGCCTGTGACCAGGTCGCCGCCAAAACCGGGATCCCACGCTACGTGGCCGGGGTGTTGGGACCGACCAACCGCACCTGTTCCATCTCCCCGGACGTCAACGATCCCGGCTATCGCAATATCCACTTCGACGACCTGGTGGAAGCCTACTGCGAATCCACCGAGGCGCTGCTGGAGGGCGGAGCGGATCTGATCCTGGTGGAGACCATCTTCGACACCCTCAACGCCAAAGCGGCGCTGTTTGCCATCGACACCGTGTTCGAGCGCCTCGGCCGCAAGTGGCCGGTGATGATCTCCGGCACCATCACCGACGCCTCCGGCCGCACCCTGACCGGCCAAACCACCGAGGCGTTCTACAACTCACTGCGCCACATTCAGCCGCTGTCCATTGGTCTCAACTGCGCCTTAGGGCCCAAAGAGCTGGTGCCTTACGTCACCGAGCTGCATCGCATCTGCGAGTGTCCGGTCTCGGTTCACCCCAATGCTGGCCTGCCCAATGAATTTGGTGGCTACGACGAAACCCCGGCCCAGATGGCCGACATCATCGGCCAGTGGGCGGCCGAGGGCTGGCTCAACATCGTCGGCGGCTGTTGTGGCACCACCCCTGAGCACATCGCTGCAATCAAGGCCGCGGTGGAGGTACATCCGCCCCGCCAGCTGCCGGAGATCCCGGTGGCCACCCGCCTGTCCGGCCTGGAGCCCTGTAACTTCGATGCCGAATCGCTGTTTCTCAACGTCGGCGAGCGCACCAATGTCACTGGCTCTGCCCGCTTCCTGCGCCTGATCAAAGAGGGCGACTTTGACACCGCGCTGGACGTGGCCCGTCAGCAGGTGGAGAACGGCGCCCAGATCATCGACATCAACATGGATGAGGCGATGTTGGACGCCAAGGAGTCCATGGTGAAGTTCCTCAACCTGTGCGCCAGTGAGCCGGAGATCTCCAAGGTGCCGGTGATGATTGACTCCTCCAAGTGGGAGGCGATCGAGGCCGGCCTCAAGTGCATCCAGGGCAAGGGCGTGGTCAACTCCATCTCGTTGAAAGAGGGCGAGGAGACCTTCATCCAGCAGGCCAAGCTGATCCGTCGTTACGGCGCCGCCGCGGTGGTGATGGCGTTCGACGAAACCGGCCAGGCGGATACCTACGAGCGCAAGGTGGAGATCTGTACCCGCGCCTACAAGGTGCTGACCGAGCAATGTGACTTCCCGCCGGAAGACATCATCTTCGATCCCAATGTGTTTGCCATCGCCACCGGCATCGAGGAGCACAACAACTACGCGGTGGACTTCATCCAAGCCTGTAAGACCATCCGCGACACCCTGCCCCATGCCCGCCTGTCCGGCGGGATCTCCAACGTCTCCTTCTCCTTCCGCGGCAACAACCCGGTGCGCGAGGCGATCCACACAGTGTTCCTCTACCACGCCATCAACAACGGCCTGACCATGGGGATCGTCAACGCCGGTCAGATGGCGATCTACGACGACATCGATAAGGATCTGCTGGAGAAGGTCGAGGATGTGGTGATGAACACCCGCTCCGACGGCACCGAGCGCCTGCTGGAGATCGCCGACGATCACCGCGGCGGCGGTAAACAGGCAGAGGATCCCAAGGACGCCCACTGGCGCAGCCTGCCCATTAACGAGCGGCTCTCCCATGCCCTGGTGAAGGGCATTACCGAGTTTATCGACGAGGACACCGAGGAGGCCCGCCAAGCCGCTGAGCGTCCACTGGACGTGATTGAAGGGCCACTGATGGATGGCATGAACGTCGTAGGTGACCTGTTCGGCGCCGGCAAGATGTTCCTGCCCCAGGTGGTGAAATCCGCCCGGGTGATGAAGAAGGCGGTGGCCTACCTCAACCCCTACATCGAGGCAGAGAAGGTCGAGGGTCAATCCAACGGCAAAGTACTGATGGCCACGGTGAAGGGCGACGTCCACGATATCGGTAAGAACATCGTTGGCGTGGTGCTGCAGTGCAACGGCTTCGAGGTGATCGATCTGGGTGTGATGGTCACCGTGGAGGAGATCATCAAGGTCGCCAAGGAGAAGCAGGTGGACGTCATCGGCATGTCCGGCCTGATCACCCCGTCGCTGGATGAGATGATCCACAACGTGAAGGAATTCACCAAGGCGGGGCTGACCTGCCCGGTGATCATCGGTGGCGCCACCACCTCCAAGATCCACACCGCGGTGAAGATCTTCGAGCACTACCCCCACGGCGCCCTCTACGTGGCCGACGCCTCACGCACCGTGCCGGTGGTGGCCAAACTGATCAGTGATCAGCGCGATGCCTTTGTCGCCCAACACTACGAAGAGTACGCCGCGCTGAAAGAGAAACGGGAGAAGCAGGGCCGACGTAAGACCCTGATCCCGCTGGAACAGGCCCGCGCCAACCGCAACCAGATCAATTGGGCCAACTACACCCCGGCGGTGCCCAATCAGTTGGGCGTGCAGGTGTTTGATGACTACCCGCTCAGTGATCTGGTGGAGCGCATCGACTGGACCCCCTTCTTCCGCAGCTGGGGCCTGCACGGCAAGTACCCGCAGATCTTCAAAAACACCACCGTGGGCAGCGAAGCCCAGGAGCTGTTCGACAACGCCCAGACCATGCTGGCGCAGATCATCGAGCAGCGCTGGCTCACCGCCCGCGCCGTGATTGGCCTGTTCCCGGCCAACAGCTGTGACAACCACGACGACATCTCACTTTACAAAGACGAGTCCAGAAGTGAGGAGTTACTGCGGCTGCACATGCTGCGTCAGCAGGTGGAGCGGATCGATAACGACAACTTTGCCCTGTCCGATTTTGTCGCCCCTAAGGCCTCCGGTAAGGCCGACTACATGGGCGCCTTCGCGGTCACCGCGGGCATTGGCATCGAGCCGCACATTGAACGCTTCGAGGCTGCCGGCGACGATTACAGTGCCATCATGCTCAAGGCCCTGGCCGACCGTTTGGCGGAGGCCTTCGCCGAGCGGATGCACGAGCGGGTGCGCAAGGAGTTCTGGGGCTATGCTGCCGACGAAACCCTGGATAACGAGGCGCTGATCCGGGAGAAGTACAAGGGCATTCGCCCGGCCCCGGGCTACCCCGCCTGCCCGGATCACACCGAGAAGGGCCTGCTGTGGCAGCTGCTTAAGCCCGATACCAACATCGGCCTGAACATCACCGAGAACTTTGCCATGTACCCCACCGCGGCGGTGTCCGGCTGGTACTTTGCCCATCCGGAGTCGCGCTACTTCGGGGTCACCGATATCCAGCAGGACCAGGTGGAAGACTACGCCGAGCGCACCGGCATGTCCGTGGCCGAGACGCAAAAGTGGCTGGCACCGCTGCTGGATTGAAGCCCCTCCCCGGCAACGCCAGCCAGCACTAAGCTTGTAACAAGAGGCGCCAATCCAGTTGGCGCCTCGTCCTTTATTCCTACACCGAGAACCCACTGTCATGAAAACCCTGAACGGGTCCTGCCTCTGTGGCGCCATCCAGTTCCGCGTCGCCGACGCCTTCGATTATGTTGGCAACTGCCACTGCTCCGAGTGTCGCAAGTTCAGCGGTTCCGACTACGCTCCAGCCGGTGGCCTCAGCGCCGAACACTTTGCCTTTATCCAGGGCGAAGAGACGGTTCGCTACTATGAGAAGAGCCCCGCCACCACCCTGGCCTTCTGCCCAACCTGTGGCTCCAGCTTGTTCTCCATCAAGTCGGACACCGGCCGCTACAACATCCGATTGGGTGCGCTGGACGATACCCCCAGCCAGAAGCCCAGCTTCCACATTCATGTGGACTCCAAGGCCCCCTGGCTAACCATTAACGATAAGCTCACCCGCTACCCGGGCCATCCCGAGTCGCTCTAGGCTGTAAAGCTCCACGGCTAACCCTGCCTACTTGTCCAGTGGCACAAAAAAAGCCCTGCATGAGCAGGGCTTTGACTTTGACAGGAAAGTAACAGGCAAGGAGGCGAACGGGATCAGAGATCGAAGCGATCCCCGTCAACGCGTCGTTTGTCGCGTCGATGGCCGCGCCAGCCGCGGTCCTTGCGGCGGGACTCTTGCTCTTCCCACTGCATCCGGCGGGGCTTTTTGCTGGTGATCTCCAGCCACTCATCAGGGATCGTCTTCATCTTTCGAACTCCATGTTAGTACCTCGACACAGGGAAAATGATGAGTTCAGCTGGAACTCAGCGGGAGCTGAGCAAGAAAGCGACTTGAAGGCATAGTGGCTCTACGTCAAAAGTCGCTGACGCAGAGCAGTTTCCGCTGAGGCCAGCCCTCTGGGAGCGCATGAGGAGCAACGAATACTGCGTTGCAGCGCTTCGAAAGAGCGCCACTATTACTTCATCGCTGCGTCTTGTCTTCGTCGCCCTCATGCGCTCTGAACTCATCAACTCCTCTGTGCCGAGGTACTCGATTACCCGTGCATTTGGCCAGAACCAGCCGGATTTGAACATCAAAAACGCTTTATGGTCAGGGTCAATCGGATTCGTCGTCCAGCCCGCTTGAACCCAGGCCAGCCCTGCGGCATGGTCAATAGAGACCAAGCAAGGAAGATGGCCTATGACCTCAGTACGGGTTGCCCTGTTCGCCTCGATGGCACTGTTACCCTGCCTTACCCCGGCGGCCCCTCAGCCAGCGCAAGACAGCAAGCCGGTGACGATACCGCTCGCCGACTACCTCGACCGCCTGGCGGGCTTCTGGCTGGGCCAGAGCATCGCCAACTGGACCGGTCTGGTCACCGAGATGGACAAGATTGGCGGACCCGGCCCCCATGGCCAGTTCTATACCCGGGAGGACTGGGGCCAGCCGGACCAACCCAGCATCTGGGGCGCCGGGGTGCCCAGTGATCTTTCTGCCACCATCGATTGGGTGTTCGAGCCGGAAGGGGGGCTTTGGGGCGCCGATGACGACACCGACATCGAGTACCTGTACCAGCAACTGATGCTGCAGCATCAGACGCCGCTGCTCAGCGCCGAGCAGATCCGCGACGGCTGGCTAGCCCATATCCACAGCGATGAATCCACCCCACACCGAACGCCAGAGGGAGAGCCGGAAAACTACCTTTGGGTCTCCAACCAGCGTGCCTTCGAACTGATGCAGCAGGGGCAGGTCCCGCCTCACACCAGCGATCCCGAGCACAACCCCCACCACCAGATGATCGACGCCCAGCTGAGCACCGAGCTGTTTGGCCTGCTGGCACCAGGTCGACCCGATGTGGCCCTGCAGCTGGCCTACCTGCCGATCCGCACCACCGCCCGGGGGGAGGCTGCGCTGGCAGCGGAGTTCTACATCATCCTCCATGCGCTGGCCCCGGTGGTGGACCCCTCCCTGTCCCGGCACGAACAGATCTTGTGGATGGCCGCTCAAGGCCGGGCTCACCTGCCCGATGGCAGCACGGTAGCGGACATGTACGATTTCGTCTGGCGCCACTACCAGCAACAAACGCCCTGGGAGTCGGTAAGGGATGCCCTGCATCAGCGTTACCAGGTGGAGCAGCAGGCCGGCTACCGGCAAAGCGGCCCGGAGTTCTACTGCAACGGCTGTTTCGCCTCCGGCATCAACTTTGCCGCCAGCCTGGTGAGCCTGTTCTATGGCGAGGGCGACTATCAGGCAACGGTCAAACTGGCGGTGCTGATGGGCTGGGACTCCGACAATCCCGCCGCCACCTGGGGAGGACTGCTGGGCTTTATGGATGGCCAATCCGGTCTGGAGGCGGGATTTGAGCGGCGCTTTGCCGACCGCTTTCATATCCACCGTACCCGTCGCGGCTTTGCCAATCAGGGCATCGACAGCTTTGACAACATGGCCCGCCAAGGCAGTCAGATCATCGACTGGGTGGTAAGGGACTTTCAGATGGGCGAGGCGGACAGCCAGGGCTGGCGCATATTCCCGTCCAGCACCATGGCGGACAAATAACGCCGCTCAGACACAAAAAAGCCCCGCGATGGCGGGGCTTAAAACTTTTCGCTAAAGGGATTACTGCGAGATCATGGTGCTGCGCTGGTACGGCACCTTGAGCAGACGACACAGCTGATGGGTACGTCCCTGCTCCGCCATGGCGTGGGTGTCGTGCATCGGATCCTTCTCCGGTGCGATGCTCGGTTCCAGGTTGGAGCCGGCGTTCTGATTGGTCACAGTAGGAATGCCGAGTTTTGCGATATGCAGTGCGGTCATCTGGGTCCCCTTAGCGTAAAGTCTTTGATTCGATAGACAATATCTCTTTAATTGTCGATTGCCATATGACTGTAACATAAGACTGTTAGTGCGCAAGGAGCTGCCTCACAAATCCCAACCCGATTGACGATTATTTCCCCAGCTTTCAGTCCCGATTCAGAATGGCGCGGACACCACCTTATGATCCCCTCTCCGTGCCTTGATCTCAGCCCGTGCTACGCTCGTAGCGACAGGGTGTATTCGAGACCCAAGGAGGTCGAGATGGAGATCCAGGACATTCGAGAAGGGATGTGGGTGCTGTTCAGTGGCCAGGTGGGTCGCGTGGTTCGATTGGACAGTGATAACGGCAAGGTGCAGGTGGAGCACCTGACCAGCCATCAACTGATGGATCTGAACGCCAGCGAGGTGGAGCCGGATCCCCAACTGCATACCGACTGCGACCTGTATTACTGAGCGATTCGCACTAAGGCATTGGCAGCCCTTAGGATACCGGCTAGGATTTCAGCAACACTCAATCACTACCGGATGGGGCCGCCATGCCCACCCCCCAGCTTGTTGAAGTTCCAGCGTTTATCGCATTCACCCTCGCTATCTTGCTGCTCTTTATCGGCAAGGATCTGACTACCCGTTCGGCGCTGCTGCGGCGCTACTCCATCCCGGAGCCGGTGATCGGGGGCTTCCTCTGCGCCTTGGTGGTGGGGGTGCTCTACTACGGTTTCGACCGCCAGATCGAGTTCGAGCTGGAGGTGCGCGATCTGCTGCTGCTCTATTTCTTTGCCGGCATTGGCCTCAAGGCGGACATTCAAACCCTGCTTAAGGGCGGCCGGCCACTGCTGACCCTGCTGGTGCTGGCCAGCGTCTTTATCGTGTTGCAAAACCTGCTGGGCATGGGCATCGCCGGCAGCTTCGGCATGGATCCCAAGGCCGGCCTGCTGTCCGGCTCCATTAGCCTGATCGGCGGCGTCGGTACCACCCTGGCCTGGGCCCCCACCTTCGTATCGGAGTTCGACATCCTCAATGCCATGGAGCTGGGGGTTGCCTCCAACACCGTCGGCCTGATTGCCGCCTGTCTTATCGGCGGCCCCATCGCCCGCTACCTGATGCACAAACACCAGGTTCAGCCCTCCGGTGACGACGACCTGGATATCGGTGTCACCCACGACAGCGAGCAGACCCCGCGCCTGACCTACTATGGCGTGCTCTGGGCCTGGTTCTGGCTCAACGTAACCCTGATGCTGGGCCATGGCATCGCTGAACTGCTGACCGGGATCGGCGCCAACCTGCCCACCTTTGTCAGCTGCCTGATCGCCGGCATCCTGATCGGTAACCTAGGGCGTTGGTTGACCCGCAACCGGGAGCGACGCTGGGAGCAGGAGGGCGGTGAGGGGCTGGCGATGATCTCCGACATCTGCCTGGGGATGTTCCTCACCATGGCCCTGATGGGGCTGAAGCTATGGGAGCTGGAGGGGCTGCTGGGGTATATCTCGGTGGTGATGGCGCTGCAGATCACCCTGTCAGTGCTGTTTACCCTGTTCGTGGTCTATCGGTTGATGGGACGCAACTACGATGCGGTGGTGATCTGCTCGGGCTTTGGCGGCATCACCCTGGGCTCCACCGCCACCGCCATCGTCAACATGACCGCGGTGACCCGCCAGTACGGTGCCAGCCACCAGGCCTTTATCGTGGTGCCCCTGGTCTGCGGCTTCTTCGTCGACATCATCAATGCCCTGGTGATCGGCTTCTTCGTCGGGTTGTAGTAATGAAAAGATGAAAACCCTGCACCTGCTGCGCCACGCCAAGTCCAGCTGGGACCAGCCGGAACTGGCGGATATCGACCGACCGCTCAACCAACGCGGTTTGCGCAGCTGTCGACGCATGGCGACGGCGCTGGCCGAAAGCCCCGGCTGGCTTGAGAATCTCCATTGCAGTCCGGCGCGGCGGGCCCAGGCCACCCTGGAACAACTGAGCCTGGCACTGCCAAGCCCACTGCAATGGCAAACAGAACCCGCGCTTTACTGCTTTGACAGCCACACCCTGCTGACCTGGCTGGCCCGGCAGGACGACCAACATGCCCAGCTCACCCTCGTTGGCCACAATCCTGCCCTGACCGAGCTGTGTAACACCCTGGGGGATAATACTCTCAACAACCTGCCCACCTGTGGCTATGTCCGCCTGGTCAGCCCCACCCTGACGCACTGGGCCGATATCCTGGCACACCCCTTTCAGCAAACCGCCTTTTTGCGCCCCAAGGACCTGACCGACTGAGCCGGCCCTTTTGTCAGCAGACAGCTCAGTGCAGCTTCATCCTCGGTCGCAGCCATTGGTTCAAGCCGTCAGACAGGGCCAGCAAGCCGGTGCGCCAGATCCCATGGATGGCGATCTGATGCTTGCGATACAGCGAGATGTACGCCATCCGGGCGATCCGCCCCTCGACGCTGAGGCTGCCGCTGCCGATCCCCCCCATCAGCTTGCCAAAGGCGGTGTAGTTGCTCAGTGACACCAGCGAGCCGTAGTCCTTATAGACAAAGGGCTTCAGTGGCTTCTGCTCGACCTTGCGGATCAGGTTCTGCGCCACGGTCTGGGCCATCTGGTGGGCACTCTGGGCCCGGGGCGGCACCCACATCGGCCGTCCATCCTGCTCGCCCAGGACCAGTCCGGCGCAATCCCCCAGGGCGAAGATCCGCTCATCCCCCTGCACCTGCAGGGTCGGCTCCACCAGCAACTGGTTGGCCCGGTTAGTCTCCAGCCCGGTCAGCCCGGTGAGGAAATCCGGGGCCTTAACCCCGGCGGCCCACACCATCATGTCGCAATCAAATTGCTGCCCTTGCGGGGTCTCCAACCCGGCCGCCGTGGCCTGGCCCACCTGGGTATCGGTGTGCACCGCGATCCCCAGCTTCTCCAGCTCCGCCTTGGCCGCCACAGAGATCCGCTCGCTCAAGGCCGGCAACAGCCTGGGGCCGGCCTCGATCAGCGACACCTTGAGGTGATCCGGGGTCAGGTGGGTCAGGCCATAGGTGGCAAACCATTGGCGCGCCTTGATCAGCTCCGCCGACAGCTCCACCCCGGTGGCACCACCACCGACGATGGCCACGTGCAGGCGTTGTTCGTTATCTCCCTGGGCCACCGCCCGATTCACCCGCAGGAACTGATCAACCAGGTTGCGATGAAAGCGCTGCGCCTGCTGCGGGCAGTCCAGCAGGATGCAGTGCTCAGCGACGCCGGCCACGCCAAAGTCGTTGGTCTGGCCGCCGATGGCCATCACCAGGTAGTCGTAGGCCTCCTCCCGCGCCGGCAGCAGCTCCTGGCCCTGCTCATCACAATAGGGCGCGATCTGCACGGTCTGGCGCTGCCGGTCGATGCCGGTGACATCCGCCACCTGGAACTGGAAGCCGTTGCGATGGCCATGGGCCCGGTAGCTGACCGAGTCCACCTCGGCATCCAGCGAACCGGACGCCACCTCGTGCAACAGCGGCTTCCAGATGTGGGTGTGGTTGCGATCCAGCAGCAGTACCTCTGCCTTACCCCGGCGCCCCAGCTTTCGGCCCAGTTGGGTGGCCAGTCCCAGGCCTCCGGCACCGCCGCCAACGATGACGATCCGCATCTTCCACTCCCTCTGCTGCTGCCTATGGTGTCAGGGCTGCCCTGACCACCCGGCGACTTTAATCACAAAAACATCATGATATCGACGATAGCGCACAAAAGCAGTGGAGATGACCGAGTTCTACTGATGTGCGAGTGAGTCAAATTCATCCGACGTCAGCAATCACCGGCTTGTAGGGACAAAAAAGGGGGCCTGTCGGCCCCCCGGATGAATGCACTAATGCTGTCCTAGAACAGGAACTTGGTGTGGACCGTCATCGCCACGTCGTCAAATTCGGTGGTCATGCCGTTGCTGCGGTACTCGCCATCCACGTAGCTCAGCGCGGCGCCCAGGGTCAGCGGCTTGCTCAGCTTGTAGTCGTACCCCAGGGAAACGCCCCAGGACTCGGCGTCTTCGACACTGTCCAGATCCGCCCCGGCGTTCTTCACCAGCTTGCCCAGGCCGGCGTCATCGTATACCGCCTGCGCCTTCACCGTGTGCGCGCCCTGCTTCCAGGCAGCACTGACCAACGCCGAGCTGCCGGACAGCTGGTCGTACACCAGCGAGTCGGAGTGCTGATACAGGGCACCCAGGTCGATGGCACCGAGCTTGATGCCACCCACCACGCGCACCGCCTCCAGGCCGTTGAGGCCATCGGCGTAGCTCACCCCCAGGTAATGTCCCGCCGAGCTCAGGCGCGGATCGCCCAGGGTCGCGCTGATGGCGTAGTTGTTGGCCCCATCCAGCTCGGCGCGGCCACCAAAGTCGTCTTTCAGGGTGTAACTGGCCCCCAGTGTAACCCCGGCCAGCTTAGGAGAGTAGTAGGTAACGGAATCACCCAGTCGATCATTACCGGAAATAAAGAGGTCCATATCATGAGCAGTAATATTGAACTGATCGACTCGACCTTCGGTCTTTTTAAATACCGTGTCATTGCGGCCAAACACCACCTGACCATAGCTGCTGTCAAAGCCAATATAGGTATTTCTCGACTTGAACACTTTATCATCGCTATTGTCGAAGTTTTCAAACCCCGCCTCGAACTTATAAATAAAAGCGAGGGTCTCACTCAGGCGCTCCTCACCTTTAATACCGACGAAGGAGGCGTAGTTTTCCAGCGCACCACCGGCCACCTTCTCTTTGGAGACCAGGCCGTTGTCAGAGTGGTTTGCCGCCAACCAGAAGCGACCATAGACCTCAGGGCTGTCGGCTTGCGCCGGTAGGGTCATCGCCAGACCCAGCACCATAAATGCATGTTTTTTCATAATGACTCCCTATTTTTATGCCCTTTTATGGTGGTCAGACCCGCATGCAGGAAAAGTGACTTACCTCACGCTTATTTCGCCAGGGATTCAGGATTTCTTAACCGGATTAAATAAACCTAAAAGGATAAATTTCTTCGCCTTATTGATTTAAGAAATGCTTAAACCGGCTTAATTTAATAGAGACTCACCGGTGAGCAAACGTGATCCAGATCTGATTTTTACCGGACCATCTCTCTATATGCTTTTGGCAAAACAAACATGTCTATGCAGGAAAGTCCGATGAAAAATAATCTACTGCGCATCACCGCCCTCGCCTTTGCCGTTGGCGCCACCTTCTCCATTCATGCGGCCCAGCCGACCCTGGCCAAGCACCACAGTGACATGCTGGGTTGCGACGCCTGCCACACCAAGCCGATCAAGGTGTCCGACAGCGAGACCCATGAGAACGCCAGCTGCGTCAGCTGCCACGGTGGCCTGGAAGATCTGGCCGAACCGGGCCACGCCAACCACTTTGACCCGCACGCCTCTCACCTGGGCACCATCAACTGCACCAGCTGCCACACCGGCCACGCGGAACCGCAGTACGTCTGTAATGACTGCCACTCCTTCGAGCACGACGATATGCCCTTTGCCAACACCGGCAAAGAGCGCAAGCCGGCCTTCACCGGCTTCGATCAGGACAAGATTGAGCAGGCCATCGCCAAGGGCCCGAAAGAGAGCGTCGACGTGGTAGTCATCGGTGCCGGCAGCGCCGGCTTCAACGCCGCCATCAGCGCCCATGAGGCCGGTGCCAACGTCATCCTGCTGGAAAAACACATGTTCAGCGGCGGTAACTCCATGCTGGCGGCGGGCGGCTACAACGCCACCGGTACCCCGCTGATGGAAAAGAAAGGCATCAAGGACAGCGTCGACTGGTTCGTCGAGGACGCCCTCAAAGGCGGCCGCGGTGCCAACGATGTGGACCTGGTACGGGTGATGGGCGAGCAATCCGCTGACGGCATCGCCTGGCTGGAGTCCCTGGGTGCCGATATGGGCGATCTGAAGCGCTCCGGTGGTGCCCGGGTTGACCGGACCCACCGTCCCTCCGACGGCGCCAGCGTAGGTCCGCACATCGTGGAGACCCTGCGTAACGCCGCCAACAAACGCAACATTGAAACCCGCGTTAACTCCCGTGCCGAAAAGGTACTGCGTGACGAAAACGGCAAGATCAGCGGCGTGGTGGTTCATGGTAAGCACAGCGGTTACTACCTGATCGAAGCCAAAGCCGTGGTGATGGCCACCGGTGGCTTCGGCTACAACGAGAAGATGTTTGCCGAGTACCGCCCGCAGTTTGCCGGCATGTCCTCCTCCAACAACGTCACCGCCACCGGCGATGGCCTCAAGCTGGCCGAAGAGGTGGGCGCTGGCATGGTCGACATCGAGTGGGTACAGGCACACCCGACCATCGGCAAAGGCAGCCGCATCCTGGTCTCTGAGACCGTACGGGGCGTGGGCGCCATCATGGTGAACGTCAACGGTAAGCGCTACGTCAACGAACTGACCACCCGCGACAAGGCCTCCCAGGCCACCCTGAAAGAGCCGGAGCAATACTCCTGGCTGGTGATGGATGAGCAGCTGCTGAAGAAGTCCTCCATGATCCGCGGCTACAAGGATCTGGGCATGATGGTAGAAGCCAACACCATTGAGGAACTGGCCAAGCAGACCGGCATGAAGCCGGAGGTGCTGAGCAAGACCGTGGCGGACTACAACCGCTACCGTGAGAATGGTAAGGATGAAGAGTTCGGCCGTGACAACATGCCGGTCTCCATCACCCAGGCTCCGTACTACGCCGTTGCCGTGAACCCCGGTGTGCACCACACCATGGGCGGCATCAGCATCAACACCTCCGCCCAGGTGAAAGACGATAACGGCAAGGTGATCCCCGGTCTGTTCGCCGCCGGCGAAGCCACCGGTGGCGTCCACGGCCACAACCGTCTGGGGGGCAACGCCATCGCCGACACCGTGGTGTTCGGTCGCATTGCCGGTGACAGCGCCGCCGCCTACGTGGCCGACTGATCCACCGTCCACTCTCCCTTCATCATCCTTGGGCCGGCATTTGCCGGCCCTTTTTTGATGCTCTTTTTCTCTTTGGGAACGCCATCCAGTGACCGTCGTAACATTTCAAGAACAACTCCCTTCTCTCCACCGCCGGTTCTGCCAGACTGAGAGCCTCGTTCAACCCGGAGTGGCTATGCGCATTACCCTCAAACAGCTTGCGGTGTTCAAGGCCGTCAACGAGTCCCGCCAGATCTCCAAGGCCGCCAAGCGGCTGCACCTGTCGGTGCCCGCGGTCAGTATGAATCTGAAGGAGCTGGAATCGGCGTTGGACCAACAGCTGTTCAGCCGCCATAGCACCGGATTGCTGCCCACCGAGAAGGCCTCGGCGATGGAGCCCTACGTCAACGAGATCCTTTCCAAAGTGCGGCAGATCGAACAGATGATGAGTGATGACGGGGCGCTGCAGCAGGGCAGTCTGCGGATCGGCGCCAACAAGACCGCCGGCAACTACATCCTGTCGCGCAAGCTGCCGGCGTTTCAAAACCATTACCCGGATTGTCGCTTCAGCCTGGAGATCGGTGACAGCATTAGCTGCAACGAACAGGTCAGCCTGCGGGAGCTGGACGTCGCCTTTGTCGGCCACATCCCCGCCGATGCCGAGCTGTGCTGCCTGCCCTGGCGCTCCAATCGACGCTGCATCGTCGCCAGCCAGAACCAGCCCCACTACGGTCGCCACAGCGATCCCGCCCGACTGTCGGAGGCCACCTGGATCCTCGACAAGGAGGGCAGTCAGAACTATCGCGAGGCGATGGAGTTGCTGCGGCTCAACGAGATCGTGGCCAAGCGGGTGATCACCATGTCCACCATGGGCGCGATCAAGCGGGCGGTGGGCACCGGCCTGGGGCTCTCCATCCTGCCGCTGCCGGCGGTGGAGGAGGAGTTGGTGCGCGGCGACCTGGTGGAGCTGGGTCAGAGTGTGCCCCAGGAGGAGCAGAACCTGTACGTGGTTTACCGCCAGGACAACAGCAATCCCCTGCTGGGTAAATTGCTGGAGTTCTGTCGCATCTCCCTCACTAAGCCCTGATCACCACCAGCAACATCGCCACCAGCACCATCAGCTTCAGCGGCAAACCGCTGATACTGAGTTCCCGCTGGCGCACCGCGCCACTGGCGTGCAGCATCCCCATCGCCGGCGTGGCCGAGGGCAACACGAAGGCGCTGGCGCACACTACTCCCAGCAGCAGGGCGATGCTGCCCTGCCCCAGTCCCATGGGTGCCAGATAGCTGACCAGGATCGGCGTCACCAGGGCCGCAGTGGCAAAGTTACTGATGAACTCGGTCAGCACCAGCACCAGCAGGATCACCCCCAGGATGACGGCGATGGGCCCGAGCTGACCAAGAAACTGCTCGGTCCATTGAAACAGCACCTGCCCCAGCGCCACCTGGCTGGCGATCTTGCCCAGCACCATCGAGGCGACAAAGATCGCCAAAATACGCCAGTTGACCGCCTGCCAGGCCCGCTTTGGCCCAATCAAGCCCAGCAGCAGAAACGCCAGCGCCCCTGCTAAGGGAATGGCGGTCATCAGGCCGCGGGCATCGGGGCGGTGGATCCCGACCAGTGCCCAACTGACCAGGGTGAGTGCCACTACCGCCACCGCCAGGCTCTGCTTCAGGTTGGTCCACTGCCAGCCGGCCGGCACCGGCACCTGGGCAAAGCGCGGACGGTACAGCCACCACAACCAGGCCATCGACAACGCCCAGAGCAGCGACACCAGGGGAATGGTCAACGCCATCCAGCCGACAAAGTCGAAATCGGTGGCGCCGGCCACCAGCAGATTCACCTTGCTACCGGCAAAGGTGGTCACGCCCCAATAGACGATGGAGTAGATTACGCCGATGGCCAGGAAGCGGCCGTTATCGCTGTCCTGGCCCATGCCACCGATGGCCAGAGCCACCGGCAGCATCAGCGATGCCGCAGCGGTGTTACTGGTCCACATCGACAGCAGTCCACTGGAGATCAGCAGCGCCACCGCCGCTCGGCGTTCGCTGCCGCTGGACCACACCAACAGGTTGTTCAGGGCAATACGATCCAGCGCCAGATCGCGAAACAGCGCCGCCAACAGGAAGCTGAACAGGAACACCGAAAAGATGGGAGAGAGCAGCACCTGGCCAACCCCGGCCCAATCCACCAGCCCCAGGGCCAACGCCAGGGCCGGGATCAACAGCATCGCACTGGTGTGGGGCAGCGCCGGGGTGCACCAGGTGATGGCGGCAACCAGAAACAGCAGGGCGCACTGAACCAGCGGGGACAAAGGCAACAGCAACAGCGCCGCACTCATCCCGGCCACCAGACAGACTAACAATGTGCGCAACCCTGCGACTCCCATACCGATTCATTCTCGATCGACTCAGCATAGCCAGATCCCGCTGCCGAGGCTGCGAGCCAGCTCCCAGCCTCGCTCATCGTTATGCGTCTCTCGTCTCTTGGGCTCTGTGGTGGTAGCGCCTCAAAAACCGGCCTTTTTTTTGCGATTGCGCTTAATTTATGATTATCTAGCGTCGCAACGCACAACTCATGGACGAGCGCGTAACCCCCCTCCTTCACGGAGTGCATTTCGAGTTTTTTGGCCACTGTCCTGGCGAGGTTACGAATCATGGATTGGCGCGACTTCCTGCTCTTTCTGGCGCTTGCCCTGAGCATCTATGCCGCCCTTCGGCATCATCTTCCCAATGGTTGGGATTTCCGCTCCAAGCTTACCGCTTCATCATCCCGAGACGGCAATGATACGCCGGTGCTCGAGCGCGAGGCGCACCCGGAGTTTGACGTGCGCCACGCACCGGTTGCGGCCCACTTTATCAAGGACGCCAACGGCCAGCGCCGGCTGAAGATCTGGAACTGCGGCAACGAGCCGCTGCTGAACCTGACGTTGACCCTGCCCACCCCGACGGACCAGCTGCCGGAGCCGGTGCTGGCCCAGTACTTTCCGCTGGAGCAGTTGGATTGCTTCCAGTCGGTGGATCTGCCGCTGTACGGCAGCGAAGGCGAAGCGGCGGGACCACGCCGTATTATCTTGAACTGGCTCGATGAACAGGGTCTGGCACGGGAACACAGCCTCAAGCCGGGCCTGAGCATCAGCCAGGGGGCCTAACTCGCTCTCCCAAGGTAAAGCACCAGCCCAAGGGTTCAAACTGACTACACTGGAGAGACCTCAATCCAGGGAGAATCGGGATGAACACCTTCTATGTGCTTGCCGGACTGGTGGGTTTGGTCGGGGCTGGCGCCCATATCTCTATGGGCTACTCAAGGCTCAAGCAGCGCCTTTCCGCTGACAGTGGCAGTAACGACGATGACGCTATGCGCCTGCTGCTCACCTTTTTCTGGCACACAGGCTCATTGATGCTTCTCTCTCTCAGCTTGCTGCTGCTGTTGGAGGGTCTGGGAGCCATCCCCATCCATCCTCACCTGCAGTGGTTTATCTGCGCCATCTGGATCCTGATGACCCTGCAGTACGTGGTATTGATCCTACCTTTGGAGAAAAGTACCCGGGTGTTGCTGCCCGCGGTCGCCGGCGTGCTGTCCAGTGTATTGATCCTGCTGGGCCTCAACTAGGTCGTTCTAACCGCGCCGTTCAGTCAATCAGGCCCTGTGTCCGGGCCTGCTGTGGATCCCGAAATAGGCAAAGGGCTGTGGTCATTGGCACAAAGCCCAGCTGGCGATAGAAGGGCATCCGGTCCGGCAAGCAAAACAGCAGCACCCGCTCGTGTTGCGGCAGCATCGCCAGCAGGTGGCGCACCAGCTCCCGCCCCAGCCCCTCGCCATGGTAGGGCGGCAACACGGCCACGTCGGCGATCACCGCACAGTCTCCGCCATCGGAGAAGGCCCGCGCGGCCGCCACCAGTTGGCCCTGGTCCAGCCCAAACAGCTTGTACTGGCTGGCCTGAAACAGCCGCGCCAACCGTTCAGGCGATTTATTGTCAAAGCCGGTGCGTTGATACAGCTGCGCCAACGCCTGCCAGTCGTCATACGCCTCGATGTAGTCCATTGCCTCACCGCCTCCCGATGCCTCAGCCAAGTATTGCAGCCATAAAAAAACCCGCCTTGCGGCGGGTTTATTCATTCAGCGACGGATCACTCCGGCTTTTGGCCGCCCTGGGGGCGCATCGCCGGGAACAGCACCACATCACGGATGGTGTGGGTGTTGGTAAACAGCATCGCCAGACGGTCGATACCGATGCCCTGACCGGCGGTCGGCGGCAGGCCGTGCTCCAGTGCGGTGATGTAGTCCTCGTCGAAGTACATCGCCTCGTCGTCACCGGCGTCCTTAGCGTCCACCTGGGCCAGGAAGCGCTGCTTCTGATCCTCGGCGTCGTTCAGCTCGGAGAAACCGTTGGCCACCTCACGGCCACCAACGAAGAACTCGAAGCGGTCGGTGATGAACGGGTTGTGGTCATTACGACGAGCCAGCGGTGAGATGTCCGCCGGGTACTCGGTGATGAAGGTCGGCTGGATCAGCTGAGGCTCGGCGGTCTCACCGAAGATCTCCTCCAGCAGCTGGCCACAGGTCCAGAACTTCTCGACGTAGATGTCCAGCGACTTGGCGATCTCCACCATGTAATCACGGTCCTGCACCTTGTCGTAATCCAGCGCCTGGATCAGGGCGTTGTCCGGGTTGTACTGCTTGGTCGCCTCCAGCATGCTCAGGCGCGGGTACTGGCCACCAAACTCCACGGTCTCGTCACCGTAGGGCATGGAGGAGCTGCCCAGCACTTCCACCGCCACGGTGGAGAGCATCTCTTCGGTCAGGTCCATCAGGTCATTGTAATCCGCGTACGCCATGTAGAACTCCATCATGGTGAACTCGGGGTTGTGACGAGGGGACAGGCCTTCGTTGCGGAAGTTGCGGTTGATCTCGAATACGCGATCAAAGCCGCCCACCACCAGGCGCTTCAGGTACAGCTCCGGGGCGATACGCAGGAACATCTGCTGGTCCAGCGCATTGTGATGGGTGATGAAAGGACGGGCAGACGCGCCGCCGGGGATCACCTGCATCATCGGGGTTTCCACCTCCATGAAGTTTTTGGACTCCATGAAGCGGCGGATCCCGGCCACCAGTTGAGAGCGGATCTTAAAGGCACGACGGGAGTCCTCGTTGACGATCAGGTCAACGTAGCGCTGACGATAGCGCTGTTCCTGGTCGGTCAGGCCGTGGAACTTCTCCGGCAGCGGGCGCAGCGCCTTAGTCAGCAGCTGGTACTCGCCCATGTCGACGTACAGATCGCCCTTGCCGGACAGGTGCAGCTGCCCCTTGATACCGATGATGTCACCGATATCCAGGCCACCGATGGCCTTGAGTTCTTTCTGCACGTCCTTGGAGGCGTAGCCCTGGATGCGACCGGACACGTCCTGGATCGCCAGGAAGGGGCCACGCTTGGCCATGATACGGCCAGCGATGGAGACAATGTGGCCAGCCTCAGCCAGCTCTTCCTTGGTGTTTTCACCAAACTCAGCCTGCAGATCCGCAGCCTGATGGGTCGGGCGCCAGGTATTCGGGTGACCGTTGGCGTCGCAGTTTTCGCGGATGGTATCCAGCTTGGCGCGACGCTCGGCGATCAACTTGTTCTCGTCTTGGGTTTGTTCAGTCATCTTCAATCCTTACTGCCGCTCGTTACAAGCCGGACTTGAGGCTGGCTTCGATGAAGCGATCCAGATCGCCATCCAGCACCGCCTGGGTGTTGCGGGTCTCAACCCCGGTACGCAGATCCTTGATGCGGGAGTCATCCAGCACGTAGGAGCGGATCTGGCTGCCCCAGCCGATGTCGGACTTGGCGTCCTCGGCGGCCTGCTTCTCCGCGTTCTGCTTCTGCAGCTCCAGCTCGAACAGCTTGGCTTTCAGCTGCTTCATCGCCTGGTCTTTGTTCTTGTGCTGGGAGCGCTCATTCTGACACTGCACCACGGTGTTGGTGGGCAAGTGAGTGATACGCACCGCGGATTCGGTGGTGTTCACGTGCTGACCACCGGCACCGGAGGCGCGGTAAACGTCGATACGCAGCTCCGCCGGGTTGATGTCGATGGCGATGTTGTCATCCACTTCCGGGTAGATAAACGCGGAAGAGAAGGAGGTGTGGCGACGACCGCCAGAATCAAACGGCGATTTCCGTACCAGGCGGTGCACCCCGGTCTCGGTGCGCAACCAGCCGTAGGCGTACTCACCGGAGATCCGCACGGTGGCACTCTTGATGCCGGCAACGTCGCCGTCGGAGGCCTCGATGATCTCCGCCTTAAAGCCCTTGGCTTCGGCCCAGCGCAGGTACATGCGCAGCAGCATGTTGCACCAGTCCTGGGCCTCGGTGCCGCCGGAGCCGGCTTGCAGATCCAGGTAGGCGTCGTTTTCATCCTGGGCACCGGAGAACATACGGCGGAACTCCAGCTTCTCCAGCTGGCCCTCCAGGCCTTCGAGTTCGCCCTTGGCCTCCTCGAAGCTGTCCTCGTCCTGCTCTTCGACAGCCAGCTCGACCAGCTCGCCTACGTCCTCGAGCCCCTGCTCCAGATCGTCGATGGTTTTGACCACCACCTCCAGGCTGCTGCGCTCACGGCCCAGCTCCTGGGCACGCTCAGGCTCGTTCCAGACGTCGGGCTGCTCCAGCTCCGCGTTAACCTCTTCTAGACGCTCTTTCTTGGCGTCATAGTCAAAGGTACCCCCTAAGGAGTGCTGTCCGCTCAGACAGCTCCTTGATGCCGTTCAGCACCGGATTGATTTCGAACATATTCGTCCTACTGCAGTGAAAAGAATTACGGTCAAATGCAAACCCGAAATTCTAACCGAAACCGGGCCATGCTGCCCAGTCTGCCGTCGTCCGAATGCGCAACGCTCGGCATAAAGCTTTTCATGGTCACATGAACGACATTTTCTCAAGTTGTGGGTCAAGCCGTCGATAAACCAAGTTAAGCGGAAGTAATTCTCCTGTTCCCTGAATTACTGCAGTACCGAAGAAGATGTAAACATGACCCTCTCCTCCCTCAGTCACAAGGTGGCCCTGGCCATCGCGTTGCTCTGCTCCAGTGCGGTGGCACTGGTTCTGGTGCTCTCCTATAACAACGACAAGCGCCTGCTGCAGCAGCGACTGGACCAGCAGGTTCAGGTCCTGGCCCAGCAACAAACCCGTCAGATCGCCGATTGGCTGCAAAGCCACCAGGACCGCCTGGCGGCGGTGTCACTCGACGCCAATGCCGTGGCCAGCTTGCAACAGGCCGAGGCCTCCGGCGATTTTGCCGCGGTCTACTTTGGTGGCCGAGACGGTCAGGTGCTGGACTCAGACCCCAGCGTCGACTGGGGCGATACCGATCCGCGCCAGCGCCCCTGGTACCAGCTGGCCTGGCAGCAACAGCAGGCGATCGTGACCGAGCCCTACACCGACATCGGTTACGGCACCCAGGTGGTAACCCTGGCTCAGCCGGTGGCCACTGGGGTGGTAGCCGGCGATCTACCGCTGGAGCGCCTGGCCAGCAGCCTGCAGGCGATCGACCTGCCGGCCAAGGGGCAGCTACTGCTGGTCCAGGGCAATCGCATCATCGGCAGCGATCAGAACCAGTGGCAGGATCGCCCCCTGAGCGAGCGACTGCGGCTTAATGGCAGTGCGCTGGTCGCCGGCATGCAATCGGTACAGGATGGCGACAACCAGGGCTACTGGCTGTGGGCCAGCCCGGTGGCCAACAGCGACTGGCACCTGCTGGTGATGCTGGATGAGGCCTCGGTGATGGCGCCGCTCAACGACAGCACTAAGGTCAAGATCCCCGCCATCGCCCTGTTCCTGGGGCTGGTGCTGACCGTGCTGGTGCTGTGCATCCGTCACCTGCTCAAGCCGCTGCAGCAGGTCTCCCACGCTTTGAAGGCGATCGCCGAGGGCAACGGCGACCTGACCCAGCGCATCGAGCTGAAACAGAACGATGAGATCGGCCGCCTGGCCCAGGACTTCAACCGCTTCCTCGAGGTACAGCACGGCCTGATCCAACAGATCCGCAGCGTCAGTGGCGAGGTCAGCAGCGACGCCCGTCATGCGCTGGAACGCAGCAGCCGCAGCGCCGCCGTGATGCAGAGTCAGCAGGGAGAGCTGAGCCAGCTGGCCACCGCCATCACCCAGATGACGGCGGCCACCGAGGAGATCGCCCGCAACGCCGAGCAGACCGCCGCTGCCGCCCAGCAATCCGCCACCAGCTCGCAACAGGGCCAAGCGGTGGTGTCGGAGAGCGGCCAAACGGTGCAGCGCCTGGCCGGCGAGATTGAGCAGGCCACCACGGTGATCAACCAGCTCAAGGCCCACACCCAGGCCATCTCCGGGATCCTCGCCACCATCCAGGGCATCGCCGAGCAGACCAACCTGCTGGCGCTGAACGCCGCCATCGAGGCGGCCCGGGCCGGGGAACAGGGCCGGGGCTTTGCCGTGGTCGCCGACGAGGTGCGGCTGCTGTCCCAGCGCACCCAGCAGAGCACCGAGGAGATCCAGGCCACCATCGAAACCCTGCAAAGCACCACCAGCGAAGCCGTGGCACAGATGGACGCCAGCCGTGAATTGGCCCACTCCAGCGTGGCCGACACCGAGGCGGCCAACCTGGCTCTGGGGGAGATCACCCAGGCGGTCAATGCCATCTCCGACATGGCCACCCAGATCGCCACCGCGGTGGAGGAGCAAACCCAGGTAGCGGGTGAGATCCACCACAACACCCGGCGCATGGCAGACAGCGGCCAGTCGCTGGCGACCGAAGCCCAACAGGGTGAGAGCGAAGCCCAGCAACTGCAGGACAAGGCCGACCAACTGACCCAGCGGGTCAGTGCTTTCCGCCTCTAAGCCACCCCACCCAGCCGGGTCGCTCAACAGAGTGGCCCGGTTTTCTATACTGGCAGCATGGCTACTCCCCGCTGCCGCTATCAAGACCCACACCAGCACGCCTGCCCGGAACCCGCCGGTGCCAGTGGCTACTGCTATTGGCACGATCCCGACCTGCCCAAGCTGCATCCCGATGACCCGGCCCGGCTAAGCCGACTGGCCCGCCAGGGGGGCCTGCTGCGTGGTCTGCAACTGCGCCGGGCCAAGCTGGCCGAGGTGGACCTTAATCAGCCGCGGGACGCCGGCAGCGGCTACGACCTGCGCGATGGCGATCTGTACCGGGCGGACCTGCGCAAGGCCCACCTGTATCGGGCCGATCTGCGCGGCTGCAACCTGATGAAGGCGGATCTGCGTGGCGCCAACCTCAACCAGGCCCGCCTGGCCGGGGCCAACCTGTTGGGCATCAAGCTCGGCGGCGCACGCATCGAACAACTGCAGTTGGGTGAATCGCTGTGGCAGGAGCAGCAGGCGCGGCAACGGCCTGATCGCGATGGGGCGCTGCCGCTGTACCAGGAGGCGGAGCAGATCTACCGGGACCTGCGCCGGGCAGCACAGAACCATGGCTGCTATGCCCTGGCCTCACAGTGTGCCCATCGGGAACTGACCATGCGGCGCAAGCAGCTGCCACGGTTCAGCCCGTTAAGGGCCTTCTCCAAGCTGGTGGATCTGATCTGCGGCTACGGCGAGGCACCGCAGCGGGTGGTGTTGTTTGGCGCGGTGGTGATGCTGATCTGCGCCGGGCTCTATGGTATCGGCGGGATACTGGACCTGGGTCAGTACCGCAGCTTCGCTTCGCTGCCCAGCTGGCGGGAGCTGCCGCAGCTGTTGGCCAGCTGCCTCTACTACTCCATCGTCACCTTCACCACCTTAGGCTACGGCGACATCGCCCCGGCCCCGGGATTCTCCCGGCTGGTCGCCGCCTGCGAGGCACTGATCGGCAGCTTCTCTCTGGCCCTGCTGGTGGTGAGCTTCGCAAAGAAAATGACGAGATGAGGGGGGCCGGATTGCCCGGCTTCCAGTCAGGGCTCCGCCCGGCTACGCGCCCCGCTCTGACTCCCCTTTGCCTCCAGTCGGTGCTTTTCCTCATTCTCACCCAATGAGCCTGCGGCACCGGAGCAAATCCTAACGGCATGATTGGTACTGAGTCCCGCTCTGATTTCTAATTTCAGTTTCCCGGAGACCAGCGATGAGCAAAATAAATGGGGAAATTGCATGGGGGACTGCGCCTACCCGGCTTTTCGCCGACCTAGAGCCACCTGAGCGGAATGAATTGAGATTGAGGACGTAGGCCTGGATGGCCGGAGAGCCGAGCGGAGACAAGGATGTCGACTCTCGGCGGTGCCTCATTAGCAATTCAAGAGAGCGAGGAACCGGTGGCGATTGGAGGCAAGCGGGGTTCCAAGGGGGCGGCTCGCCCCCTTGGTTGCTGCCGGCAACCCGACAAAACTACTTAGCCGCCAGGTACTCCACCATCAGCTGGACGCTGTCGCGGCCGCGCCAGTGGTTGATGTCCAGCTTGTAGGCCAACTCGACCCACTGCACGCTGGCGTTGGGCCAGGTCTTGAGGTCAACGTTGAAGGCGATGGCATCGAGCTGAACCTGGCCACAGGCACTCTCCACCGCCAGCTTCAGATGTTTCTGGCCGACCAGGCGCTGATCCAGGATACGGAACACCCCATCGAACATCGGCTCCGGGAAGTTCTGGCCCCAGGGGCCGGCATCGCGCAGCTGCATGGCGGTGTCCAGGTTAAGCAGCGGTGCCGCTAGCTCGCCATCGGACAACAGCTCACCGGTCAGTGCACCCTCGTCCAGACTGGCCCGTACCGCGGCGTCGTACAGCTCGGCGAAGCGGTCGTAGTCCTGCTCTTTCAGGCTCAGTCCCGCCGCCATGGCGTGGCCGCCAAACTTGAGGATCAGCCCCGGGTGCTGGGTGTCGATCCCCTCCAGCAGGTCACGCATGTGCAGCCCGGGGATAGAGCGGGCCGAGCCCTTGATCTCGCCGTTGCCCGCCTCGGCAAAGGCGATCACCGGCCGGTGGTACTGCTCCTTGATGCGTGAGGCCAGGATCCCGATCACGCCCTGGTGCCAGTCACTCTGGTACAGCGCCACCCCCCAAGGCAGACTGTCACCGCGCAGGTTCAGCCCCTCCAGTGCCCGCACAGCCTCCTCCTGCATCCCCTGCTCAATCTCCCGACGCTCGCTGTTTAGGCGATCTAGCTCCGAGGCGATCTGGCGGGCCTCCACCATGTCGTCCGCCAGCAGGCAGGCTATGCCCAATGACATATCATCCAAACGACCGGCGGCGTTCAGCCGCGGCCCCACGGCGAAGCCGAGATCCGAGGCCACCAGGCGGCTGGGTTCGCGACCGGCCACCTCCAGCAAGGCGCGGATCCCCGGGCGACAGCGGCCGGCACGGATACGGCGAATGCCCTGGTGCACCAGCAAGCGGTTGTTGTGATCCAGCGGCACCACGTCCGCCACCGTGCCCAAGGCGACGATGTCCAGCAGCTCTGCCATGTTGGGCAGCGGGATACCCTGTTGGGCAAACCAGTCGCGCTGACGCAACTCATTGCGCAGCGCCAGCATCAGGTAGAAGGCCACTCCCACCCCAGCCATGGCGTTAGAGGCAAAGGGGCAGCTGTCCCGGTTGGGGTTGATGATCACGTCGGCGTCCGGCAGCGTCGCGCCGGGCAGGTGGTGATCGGTCACTACTACCGTCATGCCGGCGTCCTTGGCCGCCTGCACCCCGGCGTGGGCGGAGATCCCGTTGTCCACGGTGATCAGCAGCTCGGCCCCGGCCTGCTGGGCCAGCTCCACCAGGGCGGGACTGAGGCCATAGCCGTAGTCGAACCGGTTGGGCACCAGGTAATCGACAAACTCCGCCCCCATGGCACGCATCGCCAGCAGGGTCAGGGCGCTGGAGGTGGCGCCGTCGGCATCGAAGTCACCGACGATCAGCACCCGACGGCGGGCCGCCAGGGCATCCGCCAGGATCCGGGCCCCTTCGGCCGCCCCGGACAGGGTGGCGGGGTTGAGCAGATCGGTCAGCTCCAGCGATAACTCCCCCGGGGCCGCCATGCCGCGGCGGGCGTAGATCTGGCGGATCAGGGGGGCAATATCGGCAGGCAGATGGCTGTCATCGACGGTGGGGCGGCGGACCAGGTTGACCATAGAACACACTCAAAACGAAAACGGTGCGCCAATGCGCACCGTTAGAACCTTGGATTAGCACACAGGGTAATGGCATTGCCCCCCGTGTCACAAGGGCATTACTGACTTTGCAGGCTCATCAGCAGCCGCTCCGGCGGCAGGTAACCAGGCACCATGGTACCGTCCTCCAGCACCATCGCCGGGGTGCCATTCACCCCGAAGGTGGCGCCTAGGGCGTAGTGAGCGCCAACCGAGTCCGCCGCGGTACAGCGGGCACCGCTGGCTTTGCCACTGGCCTTGGCCTGTGTCATCGCCTGCTGCTGGTCCTTGGCACACCACACCTTCTCCATCTCGGTCCAGGCCTGGGAGTTCTGACCACCACGGGGGAAGGCCAGGTAACGGATGGTGATGCCACGGGCGTTGTAGTCGGCCATATCATCGTGCAGCTTGCGGCAGTAGCCGCAGCTGATGTCGGTGAACACGGTGACCACATACTTCTCTTTGTCGGCTGGGAACACGATCATCGAGTCCTCCACCTGGCTGAGCATGTCTTGGCGTACCTTGCCCATGGTTTGCTCGGTCAGGTTGACCATGCCGTTGTCCATGTCATAGACATTGCCATGGATCAGGCGGCTGCCATCGGCGCTGACGTACAGCAGCCCCTGGGGCGTCACCACCTCAAAGAAGCCCGCTATGGGTGCGGGGTTGAGCTCACTGGCGGGGATCCCCAGCTTCTCTTCCAAGGCCGCTTTGGCCGCGCTGCTGTCCGCCTCGGCCTGCACGCCGAAGCTCAGGGCACCGGCCAGGAAAAAACCTAGGGCTCGTTTCATTTCGTCCATCCTTCTTGTATTGCGACGGTAATTAGACCGGCAAAGGTCGCCAAAACTTACCGCAGAACCCCAACCATTGCCACCGGCAGGCCTGATGTTCATGAGCTTCGACCCGGCACCGCACTACTGGCGGGGGTGGTGTTCATGGTGCAGCGCCTGCAAACGGGCCTGGGCCACATGGGTGTAGATCTGGGTCGTGGAGAGGTCGCTATGCCCCAACAACAGCTGTACGACCCTCAGATCCGCCCCATGGTTCAACAGATGAGTAGCAAAGGCGTGTCGCAGGGTGTGGGGCGACAGCGGCTTGCTGATCCCCGTTAGCTGGGCATAGTGCTTGATCCGGTACCAGAAGGTCTGGCGGGTCATCTGCACCCCGCGCTTGCTGGGAAACACCACATCGGAGCGGTTCAGCCCCAACAGCTCGCCCCGGGCCTGGCGCAGGTAGCGCTCCAGCACACTTTGCGCCTGTTCACCCATGGGCACCAGCCGCTCCTTGCCGCCCTTGCCCACCACCCGGACCACGCCCTGGCGCAGCCCCACCTGCTCCAGCTGCAATCCCACCAATTCACTGACCCGCAGCCCAGTGGCGTAGAGCAGCTCCATCATCGCCCGATCCCGGCACTGCACAGGATCGGCATCGTCCGGCGCCGCCAACAGCGATTCCACGTCGCTCTCGGTGAGGGTATCCGGCAGCTTCTTGCTCAGCTTGGGGCGGGCGATGGTGACCATGGGGTCAGCCTGGATCGCCCCCTGGTTGACCATGTCCTGGTAGAAACGGCGCAGTGACGACTGACTGCGGGCGGTGCTGCTGCGGGCCAGCCCCTGGCTGTGGCGCCAGTCAAGGTACTCCTGCACCTGGGCCTGTTGAACCGCCAGCAGCCCCAGCTTGAGCGGCTCGATATGACGGGCAAAAGCCTGCAGATCGGAACGGTAGGCGGCCAACGTATTGTCAGACAGACCCCGTTGCGCCCAGAGGCGATCACAAAAGGTTTCAATCAGCTCGTCGTTACTCATTTGGGTTCCTGACCTTGCACATGTCGCCCAGCCTAAGTCTCTGTGCTGGAAGGATCAATCTACGACTTTCGGATATATGCCTTTACAATTGTCCGGTTACGCTTTGAACACAACATGCTAACGTATGCGCTCAGAGTAGTGCGCATCTCAACCCGTCACACCAGTCCGCTGTGCTCTGAAGTGGTAGCGAGCCGTAGGATTGGCGAAGTGGGTGCTAACAAGGATTTTTTCGATGAGTTTGATACTGCGGCGACTAGCGCCTTTGCTGATCCTGGTCCTGTTTATTGTCCTGGCGATAGTGCTGGGGTCCATGAGGGAACCGCCGGAGAAGAAGGAACAGACTGAGACCCTGCCCATCGTCGAGGTGATGGAGGTGTCTGAGGAGTCCCACCAATTGGTGCTGCGCTCCTACGGCGTGGTTCGACCCAAACATCAAACCCAGCTGGTGGCGGAGATCAGTGGACGCCTGGTGGAGCTGTCACCCAAGTTTGTCGCCGGCGAGTGGGTGCGCAAGGGTGACCTTCTTGCCCGCATCGAACCCGCCGACTACCAGGCTGACCTGATGCAGGCCCAGGCCGGGCTGGCTACCGCCCAGGCGCAGCTGGAGGAGGAGATCGCCCGCGGTAAGGTGGCAGAGAAAGAGTGGCGTGGTGTCATCGACGGCATTCCGCCGGAGCTGGGCCTGCGTAAGCCCCAACTGGCCAAGGAGCAGGCCAACGTCCGCAGTGCCGAGGCTACCCTGGCCCGGGCGCAACGCAACCTCGAACGTACTGAGATCCGCGCCCCCTTCGATGGCCTGATCACAGAGCGCGTGGTGGACCTGGGCCAATACGTCAACGTCAGCCTCAAGCTGGGCATGGTGGAAGGCACCGACATCGCCGAGATCCGCCTGCCGGTGGCGCCGGAGGAGCTGGGTTACCTGGATCAGATCGAAGGTGCACAGGTTGACCTGGCCCAGGACCTGGGCGGTCGCACCGAGCACTGGCAAGCCCGCCTGGTTCGCTCCGAAGGGGTGATCAACGATGGCAACCGCATGGTTTACCTGGTGGCGGAGATCAAAGACCCCTACGGCATCAACACCGATCGCATCCAGCCGCTCAAGTTCGGCAGCTTCGTCAACGCCCGCATCGCCGGCATCCAACTGGATGGGCTGGTCAACCTGCCGCGCTTTGCCGTGCGCAGCCAGCGCGTCACAGTGGTCAAGAGCGACAACACCGTCGAACTGCGACCGGTGGAGGTGGTGCGAGCTGATCTGGAGCGGGTCTACATCCGCACCGAACTGGCCCCGGGGGATCGCATCAGCCTCAACGCCATGGACGCCATCGACAACGGCCGCAAGGTTAAGGTGGCCGGTGAAGAGGGCGACGCCCAGGGTACAGGCACGGCCGGGTCCCAGCTGACGGTAGCAGGAGCCCAGTAATGCGTAACCTGGATACCAACCGGGGCATCATCGCCTGGTTTGCCCGCAATAACGTCGCCGCCAACCTGCTGATGTGGATCCTGGTGATCGGTGGCGTTATCTCCGCGTTCACCATCAACAAGGAGATCTTCCCCAAGTTCGAGTTCAACATGGTGCAGGTCGGCGTGGTCTATCCCGGTGCCGCCCCCCAGGAGATCGAAGAGGGGATCACCATCAAGATCGAGGAAGCGATCAAGGACATCGAGGGGATCAAGCGGATCCGCTCGGTGGCCCGGGAGGGCTATGGTGAGGTCCGTATCGAGGTGCTGGACAAGTTCGAGCCCAAGGAGGTGTTGGACGAGGTCAAGCTGCGGGTCGACGCCATTTCCACCTTCCCCGACAGCATCGAACAACCCAACATCTACCAGATCAAGCCCCAGGCCGACGTGATGTGGGTCTCCATCGCCGGTGACCACCTCAACAACACCGAGCTCAAGGAGCTGGGCAAAGAGGTGCGGGACGAGATCACCGCCCTGCCCGGCGTCACCAGTGCCGAGCTGCAGGGGGCTAAGGCCTACGAGATCGCCATTGAGGTCTCGGAGGACCGGCTGCGGGAATACAACCTCACCTTTGATGACGTCGCCTTTGCTGTCAACGCCTCCTCCATCAACCTGCCCGGTGGCTCCATCCGCGCTGAAAACGGCGATATTCTGCTGCGCACCGACGGCCAGGCCTACGTCGAGGAGGACTTCTCCCGCATCGTGCTGCGCAGCCTGCCGGACGGCACCCGTCTGATGCTGTCCGATGTGGCGATAATCAACGACGGCTTCGAGGAGCGCCTGGGCTACGCCCGCTTCGACGGCCAGAACTCGGTGGTGATCGCGGTGCGCAGTGTCGGTGATCAGGATGCTCTGGCCATTGCTGAGCGGGTCAAGGCCTACGTTGCCGACAAGCAGGCCAGCCTGCCGGAGGCGGTGGTGGTGGATTACTGGGGCGATCTGACCCAATTCCTCTCCAGCCGCCTGGAGATGATGCTCAAGAACATGGCCATGGGGGCACTGCTGGTGTTCCTGGTACTGGCCCTGTTCCTGCAACTCAAGGTCGCCTTCTGGGTGATGCTGGGCCTACCCATCTGTTTCCTCTCCGCCCTTTTCTTTATGCCGTTCCAGCCGATGAGCCTGTCGATCAACATGATCACCCTGTTTGGCTTTATCCTGGTGTTGGGGATCGTGGTGGATGACGCCATCGTTATCGGCGAATCCGCCTACGCCCAGACCGAGAAGGATGGCCACAGCGTCGATTCGGTGATCAAGGGCGCCAAAAAGGTGGCCATGCCCGCCACCTTCGGGGTACTGACCACCATCGCTGCCTTCACCCCGATGCTGATCGCCACCGGCTTCCTCGGTGTGGTGGGCGGTGCCATCGCCTGGGTGGTGATCCTCTGCCTGGCGTTCTCGCTGGTGGAGTCCAAGCTGATCCTGCCGGCTCACCTGGCCCACATGAAGCCCACCCCGCCCGGTCAGGGCTGGGGCCCCTGGTTGCGTTTCAAAGAGGGCTTCAACGGCGGCCTACAGCAACTGATCCATGAGAAGTACAAGCCGGCCATGGGCTGGCTGATGGACGCCCGCTATTCGGTGCTGGCGTTCTTCCTGGGCCTGATGATCCTCTGTGGCGGCCTGATCGCCGGTGGCCTGGTGCGCTTTATTGTCTTCCCCGATATCCCCTCCGACTTTATCCAGGTCAACCTGGAGATGGAGCCCGGGGTATCGGAAAACCAGACCCTCAGGGTAGTGCAGCAGCTGGAGTCCTCGCTGTTCGAGACCGACGCCGAGCTCAACGGTGAGCTGGGCATCGACGTGGTGCGTCACTCCTTCGTCTGGTTAGGCTCCCGTACCCAGGCCGGCATGGTGATTGAGCTGCTCAAGGGCGAGGACCGACCGATGATCGACGGCGTCCAGATCGCCGCCCGCTGGCGCGACAACATGCCGGAGCTGGTGGGAGTCAAGGTGCTGGACATCAACGCCTCCACCAACGACGGTGGCGGAGCGGTGTCGTTCCGACTCAACCACGCCGACATGGACCAGCTGATGGCTGCCAGCAACGAGCTCAAGGCCAAGCTGGCGGATTACGAGGGGCTGTACGACATCCAGGACAACTTCTCCTCCGGCTCCCAGGAGATCCGGCTGGCGATCAAGCCCGAAGCGGAAGCCCTGGGGCTGACCCTGTCTGACCTGGCCCGCCAGGTACGCTGGGGCTTTTATGGCTACGAGGCCCAGCGCATCCTCCGCAACAAGGAGGAGGTGAAGGTGATGGTGCGCTACCCGGCCGAACAGCGCCGCACCATCGGTCACCTGGAGAACATGCGGATCCGCACCCCGGATGGCCTGGAGGTGCCCTTCTCCAGCGTCGCCAGTGTTGAACTGGCCAAGAGCTTCTCCGCCATCACCCGCACCAACGGCGTTCGCTCCATCACCGTCAAGGCCCGTGCCCTGAAGGACCGGGTGGAACCTGGCAAGGTGATCGAAGAGGTCAATCGCGAGTTCATCCCCCAGCTGAAGGAGCGCTATCCCGGCCTCTCCAGCGCCCTGGATGGCAGCGCCGAAGAAGATGCGGAAAACCAGGTGCTGATGATCCAAGGCGCGGTCTTTGCCCTGTTTACCATCTACGCGTTGATGGCGATCCCACTGCGCTCCTACACCCAGCCATTGATCATCATGTCGGTGATCCCCTTCGGCATGATCGGTGCCGTGGTGGGTCACCTGGTGCTGGGGCTGGATATGTCGATGCTCAGCCTGTTTGGCGTCATCGCCCTAGCCGGGGTGGTGGTTAACGACTCGCTGATCATGGTGGACTTCGTCAACCAGGCCCGGGCCGAGGGCTACAGCCTGAAAGAAGCGGTGCAACAGGCCGGCACCCAGCGCTTCCGCGCCATCGTGCTGACCTCGCTGACCACCTTCCTGGGTCTGGTGCCCATCACCCTGGAAACCAGTCTGCAGGCGCAGATTGTTATTCCCATGGCGGTCTCACTCGCCTTCGGCATCCTGTTTGCGACTGTGGTGACCCTGGTGCTGGTACCGGCGCTCTACCTGATCCTGGACGACTTCAAGCGCCTGCTGCGCTGGTGGTGGCGCCCCGGCGGCGAACCTCATCCCTTGCGTCGGCAAGGCTTGAACAAGCCCTGATTCCCAACCTGCCCCGTCCTAGACGGGGCTTTTTTTGGCCTTTCACCAGAGGCTGCTGCCAGCTCAGTACAGCAAGGGGCTAGGTAAATGAAGCCGCAGTCAGGGATGACGTAGCCAGAACCGCCTTTTATTGACCGTTGCACTGCATCCTTGCTGTCGCGAAACATGTACGCCTTACCCAGCAGCAAAACAGCAAAACAAAGCGGCAAGGCAACAAGACGACGAGGCAGAGTTACAGCCGGTTCGGCCGAGGGTATCCAACCCACCAAGCTACGCAGGAAAACAAAAAAGGCCACCCCGGAGGGTGGCCCTTGTGCATCAATGGCAGGCTATGCCATCAGGCTTGCTCTTCGGCGGTGGCCAGGGCGCGCTCATTGCGCTTGTACACCAGGCCGAAGGTCAGCGCGGCAATTACCGGGACAATCCAACCCATGTGCTGGTCAAACAGCGGCAGGATGCTGAACTGAGCCACCAGCGGCTGGGCCAGGCCGGCCACGTTCAGGCCACTGGCAACGCCGGTCACCAGGGCACCGATCAGCATGGCAGCCAGGGTGGTGGTACGGGCAGCGATGGCCGGACGGGCGAACACGTAGATCACCAGGGCCATGGCGATGGGGTAGACCACGAACAGCACCGGAATGGAGATGGCAATCAGCTCGCTCAGGGTCAGGTTGGCAACCACCAGGCAGACAGCGGCACAGATCAGTACCCAGTTCCGGTAGCCCAGCTTGATCTTGCTGTTGAAGTACTCGGCAAACGCGGTGGTCAGGCCCACTGCGGTGGTCAGGCAGGCCAGAACCACAACCGCTGCCAGGATAACCGCACCGAAGCCGCCGAACATGCTCTGTACGTAGGCGCTGAGGATGGCACCGCCATTGTCCGCAGTGGCCGCGATCTCGGCGCTGGCACCACCTACGTAGAACAGGGAGATGTAGACAAAGGCCAGACCGATGGCGGCGATCACGCCGGCGATCATCATGTAACGGGCCTGGTCACCGCTGTCGGTCACACCCTTGCGGCGCAGGATGTCCACCAGCAGGGTACCGAAGATCAGGGCACCGAGGGCGTCCATGGTCATGTAGCCTTCCAGGAAACCGGTGGTGAAAGCGTCTTCCGCCCAGGCGCCAGTGGCTTCCCCGGCCGGTACGGACGGTGCAACCAGGACGGAGACGGCCAGCGCGGTCAGCAGCAGGATCAGGGTCGGGGTCAGGGCCTTACCGACGATGTCCATCAGCTTGCCCGGGTACAGGGCCAGCAGGGTAGCGATGGCGAAGAAGGCGATGGTGAAGATCACCTGGGTGCTGGAGCTGGGATCCTGCAAAAAGGGCACCGCACCAATCTCATAGGCCACCAGGCCGGTACGCGGAGTGGCGAAGGCCGGACCGATCACCACGAAGATGGTGGCGGCGATGGCGGTGCCAACCCAGGTCGGCAGACCCTTGGTCATGGAGGGGATGCCACCACCGATCTTGGCGATAGCCACCAGGCAGATCAGGGGCAGACCGACCGCGGTGATCAAAAAGCCCATCATCGCCGGCATCAGGTTCTCACCGGATTGCAGACCAGCCAAGGGCGGGAAGATGATGTTGCCGGCGCCCAGGAAAAAGGCGAACAACATGAATCCGAAACTTAAGGTATCGGTGGTGGATAAACGCTTGCTCAAAATCGTACCTCTACTACAGCGGCTTGTTATCGTTATTTCGGTTTTCATCACGCCCAAGACGACAATGTACATTCAAATTTACAGGCCAGAATGACACTATCGACCAGCTCCATGGGCATTATTCCTTCAATTGCCGCAACTTTCCTTTGATTTGGTGAAGTGTTGACCAAACTTTCGCCAACCCAAGGGAAAATCGTGCTAACTCGACGAGGGACACTAATACCAGCACAAATGACCACAAACAAGCGACCCAACCAAATAAAAGCATTATTTATCCCACCACCAACACCACAGAAACACGCCATTAACAGACGGAGCGGGTAAAATCTGTTAGAGTCTGCCGCCTTTCCCCCTTCCGAGCCGCTAAGATCGACGGATGCCATTTACTTTTAAGCAGTTTCACGTGGACGACCGCCTCTGTGGCATGCCCGTCAGCACCGATAGCGTGCTGCTGGGTGCCTGGAGTGCGTTGCCCACAACCGGGCGGGTGCTGGACATCGGCACTGGCTCGGGCTTGCTGGCATTGATGGCCGCCCAGCGCAGTAACGCGTCGATCACCGCGGTGGAGCTGGATCCTCAGGCGGCTCGCCAGGCCCAGGCTAACTTTGCCGCCAGCCCCTGGGCTGACCGGTTAAGCCTGGTGGTAGGGGCGATCCAGAGCTGGCAACCTGACTGGCAAGCGGATGCCATCGTCTGCAATCCGCCCTACTTCAGTTCCGGGCTGCGCAGCGAAAAAGGCACCGCCCGGGCCCAGGCCCGCCATCACGACCAGTTGTCCCTGGCGGAGCTGGCACAAAATCTGGACCGTCTGCTGGCCCCCGCCGGGCAGGCCAGCCTGATCCTGCCAGCGGAAGAGGCGGCCTTGCTGATCCAGCACTGTGCCGCCTTGGACCTGCCGCTGGCCCACCGCTGCCAGGTGCGGACTACCCCGCGCAAGCCGGTGCAGCGTACACTGTTACTTTTCTCACGCCGGGCCGATCACTGCGTCCAGGACGAGTTGCTGATCCAGGGGCCAGACGGCCGTTACAGCGACGCGTACTGCCAGCTGACCCAGGCGTTCTACCTCAAAATGGGAAGCCAAACGCAATGAGCTTTGCTGATCTGGACCTGGATCCCCGCCTCGAGCGCAATCTGCTGCAGGCGGGCTACCGCAAACCCACCACCATCCAGCGTGCGGTGCTGGAGGCTGCCCTGGAGCAGCAAGATATCCTGGCCAGTGCCCCCACCGGCACCGGCAAGACCGCCGCCTTTCTGCTGCCGGCCCTGCAACACTTGCTGGACTTCCCTCGCCGCGAACCGGGCCACGCCCGGGTGCTGGTGCTGACCCCGACCCGGGAGCTGGCCCAGCAGGTGGGTGAATACGCCGAGAAGCTGCTGCGTGGTACCGGCCTGAGCCAGGGCGCCATCGTCGGTGGCCGTGACTACCAGTTGGACGCGGACCTGCTGCAAGGCAACCTGGATCTGCTGGTGGCCACCCCGGGTCGCCTGATGCAGTACCTGGAGGAGGAGAAGTTCGATCCCCGTACCGTCGAGGTGCTGATCATCGACGAAGCGGACCGGATGCTGGACATGGGCTTTATGCCGGTGGTGGATCGCCTCGCCGCCGAAGTGCGCTGGCGCAAGCAGACCATGCTGTTCTCCGCCACCCTCGAGGGCCAGGGACTGGAGGCCTTCGTCCGTACCCTGCTGGATGAGCCGGTCCGCTGTGATGCCAAGCCGCCCCGCAGCGAGCGCAAGAAGATCAACCAGCTGGCCTACCGCGCCGATGATGCCAAGCACAAGCTGGCCCTGTTGGACCGGGTCCTGGCGGATCCCGAGTGCGAGCGCAGCATCATCTTCGTCCGCACCCGGGAGCGGGCCATCGCCCTGCACGGCCAGCTGTTTGCCAAGAAGTACCGGGTAGCAGTGCTGCAAGGGGAGATGACCCAGGCCAAACGGGATGATGCCCTGCGCAAATTCCGGGAAAATCGGGTCAAGCACCTGGTGGCCACCGACGTGGCTGCCCGCGGCCTGGACGTGCCGGAGATCACCCATGTGATCAACTACGATATGCCCCGCTCCGCCGACACCTACCTGCACCGCATCGGTCGCACGGCCCGTGCCGGCGCCAAAGGCACCGCTATCAGCCTGGTGGAAGCCCACGACCACCCGATGCTGGAGAAGGTGCAGCGCTACACCGAAGAGGGGATCCGTAACCGCGTTATGGAGGGCCTCAAGCCGCAAACCAAGGTGCCCAGCTTTAAGAAACCTAAGAAGAGCAAGCTCAAGGGCAAAGCCAAGCCTAAGGCCAAAGCCAAAGGGAAAAAGTAACTCTCTGTCCGAGCTAAGTTTTGGGCTCTATAAGAGTTCATATTGGTAGCAAACCATTATGCCCCGCCAGCACTTCGCCGACTTGGAGTCGCCCAAACGAAGTGCTCTAAGACTAGGTCGAAGGCCTGGATGGCCTGAGTGGCTTGCGGAGACAAGGATGTCGACTCAAGCCAGAGCCGCAGGCTTTGAGCACGAAAGCGAGGGTTAGCGACGACTGGAGGCAAACGGGGGTTCCAAGGGGGCGGGACGCCCCTTTGGTTGCTGCCAGCAACCCGGCAACCCTATTGGTAATTGATAATAGAAATCAAAGTTAAATGTGGATTAACGGCTAACACCGGCAGAGCCAGAGGTAACGCTAAGCGCCGGTGCAGCCATTGGCCGTCCCCTCACCCCGTGGTAACATTCCGGCATCAATGCAGTACACGGACGTTACGGTGCCACCCAAGGACGACAGCCAATTCGACATTGCCAGCATCCTGGCAAAGTTCGAACATGCCGACAATCACACGCTGAAGCGGCCCCCCTTCGCCCTTCAGCTGTTGCTGATGGTGCTGCTGGTTATGGGCATCACCCATGCCCTGCTTCACTTCAACTCCCAACGCCTTGACGATCACCTGGCCAGCCGGCGCTTTGCCGAGATGCAGGTGTTCAGTGACCGGATCAACGACGCCATTCAGCGCCAGGGCAGCTCCATCCAGCTGGTAGGCCAATATGGCCTGCCCCAGCTGCAGCAAGGCAACATCGATGATGAGCAAGGGATGCTGCACGAGCTCAAGCGACGATTCAGCAACTACGTTACCCTGGCGCTGCTGGATGCCGACAGCAACGTGGTGATGCAGGTGGGCGAAAGCCCCAACCTGCGCCTGTCCCGCAAGGAGCTGCAAGCCGAGGCCGCCCAGTTGGATCCCGACGAGGTGTTCAAGTCGCCGGTGATGCTGGATGGGCGCCACAACGCCGCCTACCAGTGGCTGCTGGCCCCGGTGGAGGAGAACCCCAGCGGGGTGACTGATCTGTTGGCGGTGGTGGACATCAGCACCGTGTGGGAGGGCTTCTACACCCTCAACGACAACGATTCCCTGCCCCTGCTGCTGGTGGGTGCGGATGGCCAGTGCCTCAACCTGACCCAGCGTGGCAAAGAGCAGCAGCGCCCCATCCATGAGCGCTTCCCGGCGCTTTGGCAGCATATGCAAGAGAACAGCTTTGGCGAGTTCAGCCTGGATGAGCGGCTTTTCGTCTACATGCAGCTGCGCCCGGGCAAGGAACACCCGCTCTACCTGCTCTCCTACATTGACCGCCAGGGTGAGCGGCCAATAGAGAACCGCTTTCGCAGCCAGATCTACCTCTCGGCCCTGACCATCGTGGTGCTGCTGGCCCGCTTGATGTGGTACCGCCGCTACCAGCTGGATGATCGCCAGGGCCGCCAGCGCAGCCTGGCACTGGCGGAGCAGCTGTACGAGGGCAAGCAGGGCGCGATGCTGTTCAGCACCGCGGGTATCTGCCAAAGCGCCAACCGGGCCCTGTGTGACCAGCTCAACACCTCCACCGACCGTTTGGCCGAGCGACATTTCCGCCGGCTGTTTGACAGCGCACCGCTGAGCATCGACATGGTCTGGCAGCTGGCCCGCTCCTCCGGTTACTGGGAGGGCCAATTGCTGCCGCGCCACGGTGTCAGTCACCCGCTGAAGGTCAGCATCCGCTCACTGCGGCTGGGTCGCAACGACCAGCTGATGGTGCTGCGCATCGAGGAGAGCCCGCAGCAGCGCCAGCAGAACGAGCAACTGCGTGAGCTACGCCAGCTGAGCGACAGCGCCTGCGGCCTGGCCCTGGTGGACAGTCAGCAGACCATCCTGGCCTGCAACAACGCCATGGCCCAGATCTGCGGCCACAACCAGGAAGCGATCCGTGGCCTGAACTGGCAGGAACTGCTGCCCCTGGCCAACGCCGAGATGAGTCAAACCCTGCGCCAGCAACTCAACACCCGCGGCAGTTGGCAAGGTCCGCTGTGGCTGACCCGTCGGGACGGCGGCTACCTGCGCTGTCTGGCCAACGTTCACCTGGCAGAGGGGTACCATGGTGATGAGCCCTACCAGGTGGTGAGCCTGACCCCACTGCAGGATGCTCAACTGGGTGACCACATCGCCCAGCCGCCGCTGGCCAAGCACAACCTGCAACGCTGCCTGACCCAGTTCCAGGACCGGCCGGTCAGCTTGATGATGCTGCGGCTGGATCCCCAGGACCCGGTGGCCAGCTTTAGCGACTCCGACGCCATGCTGTTCCAGCAACACCAACTGGAGCACGCCCTGGTGGGGATCCTGCCCAAAGAGGCCCTGCTAGGCCAACACAGCAAGCCCGGCGAGTTGCATGTGCTGCTGCCCGGCTGGAGTGACAGTAAGGCCACGCGGCTGGCGGCCAACCTGCTAAGACTGCTGGATGAGGCAGAACTGGCGGAGGGGTTGGTGATCGGCCTGGCAGCCGGTGAGGGGGAGTCCAACTGGCAGACCCTGCTGGAGAACGCCGATATGGCCATCGAGCGGGCCAAGGCCAATGGCCACAGCTACTGCCAGGCGTTTACCCGGCAAAGCGCATAGCACTCTCTGGTAAAAAAACGCCGCTCTTGTGAGCGGCGTTTTTGTGTCTGGGTTGGCGTCGACTCAGAAGCTGTAGAGCAGCGTGGCACCCAGCTCAGTGTCGGTGCTTTTCAGATCCCCAACCGGGTCACTGTTGTATTTGACGTTGTAGCTGAGCTTCATCGCCAGGTTGCCAATCAGTGCGGCACTGACCGAGGTCTCGCTGCGACTGATGTTGGCGCCATCAAAGGCGATATCGGAAGCCAGCAGCTGGCGAAACTCCGCGGTGCTGGAGAACTGCCACCAGTACTCCAGTTTGACCCGGGTGATCCAGGAGGACTCATCCTCACCATCGGGGTCTTCGTTCAGATCGATCTTCTTGTAGCTGTAACCCGGGCCGATCTCACTTACCAGGGTCATATTGTCCTGGTCAATGATGCGTTGGCCGTAACCGACAGCGCCGGTGGCGATGTAGTCGTAACCGGAGAACTTATCCACCTCACCACTGGCCATGCCAAAGAAGTAGTGCTTGCCGGCACCGGGGTAGTTGCCCTGCACCAGGCCATAGTAGCGCTCGGCGGAACGCTCATCGCCATCTTCGGAATACAAGGTCTCGAACAGGTATTGATTCTGCCAATTGCCGATCAGGTGCTGAGTATCGATCTTGCCCTTAATGTGGGTGGTTTCGGTGTTGCCGGTTGCCATAAAGGCCCCCAACTCAATCCCACCACTGAACGGGGGAACCACCGGTTCGCTACCATCATCGAAGCCCCAGGCCAGGGGGGTAGCAAGGGCAGCCAGCAGGGCCACCGGTTTCGCGACGTTTCTCATTCTGACTCCTTGAACTCGCGCCTGCGTTATTTAACGGGATGATAACACCAGCAGAAGTCAGAACCATAAAAAAACGCCCACAAATGTGGGCGTTTCTCGTAAAGGCAACTACGTTTAAATGTTGACCTTCGGATCCAGCTCGCCAGCGTGGTAGCGCTTGTACATCGCCTGCAGCGACAGCGGCTTGATCTTGGAGCCCTGGCCGGCACAGCCGAAGGCTTCGTTACGGTCGGCGCAAATCGCCGCCATCGCTTCCATCGAGGCCTTGAGGAACTTACGCGGGTCAAACTCGCTGGGGTTCTCCGCCAGGAACTTACGCACCGCGCCGGTAGACGCCAGACGCAAGTCGGTATCGATGTTCACCTTGCGAACGCCGTACTTGATCCCCTCAACAATCTCTTCCACCGGCACACCGTAGGTCTCCGGGATCTCACCACCGTACTGGTTGATCACCTCGAGCCACTCCTGCGGTACTGAGGAGGAGCCGTGCATCACCAGGTGGGTATCCGGGATGCGAGCGTGGATCTCCTTGATGCGGTCGATGCGCAGCACCTCACCGGTGGGCTTCTTGGAGAACTTATAGGCACCGTGGCTGGTGCCGATGGCGATGGCCAGGGCATCCACCTTGGTGGCTGCCACAAAGCGGGCAGCCTCTTCCGGATCGGTCAGCAGCTGGTCGTGGCTGAGCACGCCCTCGGCACCGATGCCGTCCTCTTCACCGGCCATGCCGGTTTCTAGGCTGCCCAGGCAACCGATCTCGCCCTCAACGGACACGCCACAGGCGTGGGCGAAGGCAACGGTACGCTGGGTAACCTGCACGTTGTAGCCGTAATCCGCCGGGGTCTTGCCGTCTTCCCGCAGGGAGCCGTCCATCATCACTGAGCTGAAGCCCATCTGGATGGAGCGCTGACACACGTCCGGTGAGGTGCCGTGATCCTGGTGGATACACACCGGCACATCCGGGTACTGCTCCAGGGCCGCGTTCATCAGGTAACGCAGGAACTGGGGACGGGCGTACTTACGGGCACCGGCGGAGGCCTGCACGATCACCGGGGAATCGGTCTTCTCGGCGGCCTGCATGATGGCGCGCATCTGTTCCAGGTTGTTGACGTTAAAGGCCGGAACACCGTAGTTGTGCTCGGCCGCATGGTCGAGCAGTTGGCGCAGTGAAATCAAAGCCATAGTTGTTGGACTCCTAGTTAAGAGACAAACCGCGGACCAGGGCTGCCGCGGCTTGTCACGCTATCGATGTGTCGTCTTACTGAGATATTGGGTTGCTGCCGCTGTATTTATTTTGATGCGCGGGCTTGCAACATGGCCACCGCCGGCAGGGTCTTGCCCTCGAGAAACTCGAGGAAGGCGCCCCCACCAGTAGAAATGTAGGAAACTTTGTCAGCAATATCATACTTATCCACTGCTGCCAGTGTGTCCCCGCCTCCGGCGATGGAGAAGGCATCAGACTCGGCGATCGCCTGGGCGATGCGCTTTGTACCGGCGCCAAATTGGTCGAACTCGAACACCCCAACCGGACCGTTCCAGACGATGGTCCCAGCGTTTTCGAGGATCTTGGCCAGGGCTTCGGCGCTGTCCGGGCCGATGTCAAAGATCATGTCATCTTCGGCCACCTCGGCCACCGGCTTGAGGGTCGCTTCAGCGGACTCGGAGAACTCTTTGCCGCACACCACGTCGGTGGGCACCGGGATGTCACCGTCGTTGGCGCGGGCGTTGGCGGTCAGTGCCTTGGCCTGATCGATCAGGTCTGCCTCATAGAGGGAGTTGCCCACCGGATGACCGGCGGCCGCGATGAAGGTGTTGGCGATGCCACCACCCACTACCAGCTGATCCACCTTCTTGGACAGGGACTCCAGCACGGTCAGCTTGGTAGAGACCTTGGAGCCACCGACGATGGCCACCATCGGGCGCGCCGGGTTATCCAGCGCCTTGCCCAGGGCATCCAGCTCCGCCGCCAGCAGCGGACCGGCGCAGGCTTCGGGGGCGAACTGGCCCACACCGTGGGTAGAGGCTTGAGCACGGTGGGCGGTGCCAAAGGCATCCATCACGAACAGGTCGCACAGTGACGCATAGGCCTTGGACAGGATCTCGTCGTCTTTCTTCTCGCCCGGATTGAAGCGAACGTTCTCAAACACCACCACCTCTCCGTCGGCCAGCTCGACGCCGTTGAGGTAGTCCTTCTCCAGACGCACCGGGGCGTCCAGTTTGTCGTTGAGGTAGTTAGCCACCGGCGCCAGGGAGAACTCCTCGGCGTACTCACCCTCGGTGGGACGGCCCAGGTGGGACATCACCATCACCTTGGCACCGGCCTTCAGGGCGTGCTCGATGGTGGGCATGGAAGCGCGCAGGCGGGCGTCAGAGGTCACCACCCCATCCTTGACCGGCACATTGAGATCCTGGCGGATCAGCACCCGCTTACCGGCCAGGTCCAGCTCGGTCATCTTCAGAATGTTCATAACGTCTTATCCTCAAAGGTTTGGTTAACTGATTCTTTTCGCTGCCATCGCCAGGGCGGTGTCCAACATCCGGTTGGCAAATCCCCACTCGTTATCACACCACAAGAGTAGCTTCACCAGGTGACCATCGGAGACCCGGGTCTGGGTGCCGTCCACCACACAGGAGTGGGCGTCGTGGTTGAAGTCGCTGGAGACCAGCGGGGCCTCGGTGTAGTCGAGGATCCCCGGCAGCTGCTGGGCTGCCGCCTGCTTGAGCAGGGCGTTGACGCTGGCAATATCGACCCGCTGGGTCAGGGTCAGGGAGAGGTCCATGGCGGTAACATTGGTGGTGGGCACCCGCACCGCGATCGCCTCGAACTTGTCGTGCAGCACCGGCAGGATCCGCTCGATTCCCCGGGCCAGCTTGGTGTCCACCGGGATGATGGACTGGCTGGCCGCCCGGGTACGGCGCAGATCGTCATGGTAGGCGTCGATCACCTGCTGGTCGTGCATCGCCGAATGGATGGTGGTGATCGCCCCTCGCTCGATGCCAAAGGCCTGATGCAACAGGTTAAGCACCGGCACCGAACAGTTGGTGGTGCAGGAGGCGTTGGAGACGATCCGCTCCTGGCCGGTCAGGGTCTGATGGTTGATGCCATACACTATGGTGGCATCCACTGCTGCATCGGCGGGATGGGAGATCAACACCTGGCCAGCGCCGGCCTGCAGATGGGCCTGGCAATCGGCGGCGGTCTTCAGTACCCCGGTGCACTCCAGCACCAGGTCCACCCCCAGGGTTTGCCAGGGCAGCTGACTCGGGTCCGGCTGGTGCAGCAGGGCGATGGGGTCTTCACCGATCCACAGGGTCCCGGGCTCATGGCGCACTGATTGGGCAAAGCGACCGTGGGTGGTATCGAACTGGGTCAGGTGGGCTATCGCCTCGGGCGTGGCCAGCTCGTTGATGGCCACCACCTGGATCCGGTCGCGATGAGGCCCCTCGTAGAGGGCACGCAGGGTGGAGCGACCGATGCGGCCAAAGCCGTTAATGGCGATGCGTAGAGTCATGACAGCCTTGTGTGCTGGGTCCTTCGAAAAAAGCGCGGCTCATTTTATCCCAGAACCGCTCGCCGATATAGCTGCGCTGGCGGCGCTGTCGATAAAAAACTCGATTCATATCATTGGATTTGCGATCCCCATACTGCGCCCATCCGCTGCCGTATGGGATAATGTCGCAATGAGACTGGATCGTTTACTGGGTCAGCACCCGCGCTGGAGCCGCCGTCACGTTCGCCAACTGTTGGCCCTGGGCCAGGTGCGGGTCAATGGCCAGCCCCAGCATCAGGCAACCTGGGAGGTCACCCGCTTCTGCCGGGTGGAGGCCGACGGCGAGCTGTTGCAGGCCGGTCAGGCCGCCCATTACCTGATGCTGCATAAACCGGCGGGGCTGCTCAGCGCCACCGAGGACCCGCTGCACCCCACGGTGATGACCCTGCTGCCGCAAGCACTGCAGGGCGAGCTGCACATCGCCGGTCGCCTGGACCGGGCCAGCACCGGTCTGCTGGTGCTGACCAACGACGGCAACTGGTCACGCCGGCTAACCGATCCCGCCAGCGACAAGGCCAAAACCTACCGGGTCACCCTGGCCAACCCGGTCGATCCGGATACTGCCCGGGTGTTTGCCGAAGGGATCCACTTTCCCTTTGAGGACATCGTTACTCGCCCGGTGCAACTGGAACAGCTGGGTGAGCGCGAGGTCAGGCTGACCCTGACTGAGGGCCGCTATCACCAGATCAAGCGGATGTTTGGCCGCTTTCGCAACCCGGTGCTGGCGCTGCATCGCGAGTCCATGGGGCCGCTGCAGCTCGGTACTCTGCCCCAGGGTCAGTATCGGCGGCTTACCGACGCCGAGGTGGCCGCCATTTGAGCCGCACTCTGGGCCCGGCTCTGGGCCAACTAGACTGGAACAGGGTATACTTCGCCGCTTCACTTTATTGCACATCAGATAATAGGCAGCCTCCATGGTTAAGATCGGACAGCGCAACACCCTTACCGTCACCAAACTCGTGAGCTTTGGGCTCTACCTGGATGGGGGTGACCTGGGGGAGATCCTGCTGCCTAAGAAGGTGGCGCCGAAGGACGCCAAGCCGGGTGATGCCCTGGATGTCTTTATCTACCTGGACTCCGAGGACCAGTTCATCGCCACCACCGCCCAGGCCAAGGCCCAGGTTGGCCAGTTCGCCAACCTCAAGGTCAAGGAGGTCACCCGCATCGGTGCCTTCCTGGACTGGGGTCTGGACAAGGATCTGCTGGTGCCCTTCAACCAGATGAAGCAGCCGCTGGAAGCGGGTCGCTGGGTGCTGGTGTACGTCTACCTGGATGAGCACACCGATCGCATTGCCGCCAGCGCCAAGCTGGATCGCTTCCTCGACAACAGCCCGGCCAACTACAAAGAGAAGCAGAAGGTCTCAGTGGTGATCGGCGGTAAGTCGGATCTGGGCTACAAGGCGATCGTCAACGACAGTCACTGGGGCGTGATCTACTTCAACACCGTGTTCAAGCCACTTAAGACTGGCCAGCGCATGCCCGGCGTCATCACCAAGGTGCGGGAGGGCGGTCGCCTGGATGTCAGCGTCAGCGCCCCGGTGGCCAAGCAGGTGGATGTGCTGGGTGAAAAGATCCTCGCCTACCTGCGCCAGCAGCCCGACGGCTTTGCTCCGCTGTACGACAAGACCGACGCCGAGACCATCAAGGCAGTGTTCGGTGTCTCCAAAGGGGTGTTCAAGCGCACCATCGGCGGCCTCTACAAGGACGGCCGCATTACCATCCTCAACAACGGCATCGAGCTGAAATAACCGTTCCGCTCCATCGCCGCACCCCGGTGTGCGGCGATCCGCTTTCGCCTGCCCACCATCCAGACCCAAGGCCATGATCGACAACGCCCTGCTTGTATTTATCCCCACATTCTTTGCCGTCGCCATCACCCCGGGGATGTGCATGTTGCTGGCCCTCAGCCTGGGCATGAGCATAGGTGTGCGCCGCACCCTGCCGATGATGGCCGGTGAGCTGTTGGGGGTGGCCACTGTGGCTCTGGCCGCGGTGCTGGGGGTGTCGGCATTGATGCTGCAGCAGCCGGCGCTGTTCACCGGGCTGAAACTGGTGGGTGGGGTCTACCTGGCTTACCTGGGTATCCAGATGTGGCGCAGCTCAGGCCAGGTGGATACCGGTTCCTCGGTGTCGGACATCACCCCGAGGGGGCTGTTTGCCCGGGGCCTGATCACCGCCATCGCCAATCCCAAGGGCTGGGCCTTTATGCTGGCACTGTTGCCGCCCTTTATCCGTGAAGACCGCCCCTTGCTGCCCCAACTCAGTTTGTTGCTGGCGATCATCCTGATGGCGGAGCTGGTGTGTATGTTGATCTACGCCAGCGGTGGCCACTCGCTGCGGCGTCTGCTGCGGGCAGAGAACGTACGGTGGGTCAATCGCCTGTCCGGCAGTTTGATGGTGGCGCTAGGCGCCTGGTTGATGTTGGGTCAGGGTTGAGCCCTGGGTCAAAAGTCGATCAGACCCCTTTGATTTCGACCCCAAGCACCTCCGCCAGCTGAGCAAGCTGGTCTTCGCTGTCCAGTTGCAGTGACCAGCTGACACCACCGCCAAAGCCCGTCACCACGTTGGCGATCCCCACCAACTGGATGCAGTCGGCGGCCGCCTGGAAGGTGATGCGGCCGGGCCCATCCAGCCGCACCATCAGCTCATGGGCGTTGGCGATCAACACCCCCTGAGCGAACCGGATCTTCACACCTTACCCCGGCGCTTGCGAACCGCCATGGTCAGGCGACTGATGCACACCAGGTTGCCGGACTCATCCTTGATCTCAATGCTCCAGATCTGGGTGGTACCGCCCAGGTGCAGTGGTGTCGCGGTGCCGATCACCGTGCCACTGCGCATCGCCTTAACGTGGTTGGCATTGATCTCCAGCCCCACACAGTAGTGCTCCTGATCGACGCAGAGGTTGGCGGCCATCGAGCCGACGCTTTCCGCCAGCGCCACCGAGGCACCGCCGTGCAGCAGCCCCATCGGCTGATGAGTGCGATGGTCTACCGGCATGCTCATCGACAGCGAGCGCTCGTCAAAGCCCACCACCTTCATCCCCAGTTGTTGTACCAGGGTGCCCTCACCGCGGGCATCCAGCAGGGAAAACTCCAGTTCCCGCTTCCAGATCGACATGATTATTCCTTCCTCCGTTGGTCCACTTGCCAGCATTGTGCAGCTTGCCAGCATACTGATTCTGCTCCAGTGGGTCCAACCGCTGGCAGAATCCCCCTTGCTGCCGCAGATAGCACAACCAAAGACCCCATTGGCGAAGAACAATGCGGCATTTGCCGGTTTAGGTCATGGCCTATTGGCTCAGCTCTGGTACCCTGTGCCCCATTCTCTCCCTCAATGACATCACCGCCGATGAAATACAGCGAACTGGCCCAATACCCCCTGCACTGGGTGTTTCAACGGGCCGACATGGGCCTGAGCGACGACGATCGCGCCGCCATTCACCCCCTGACCCCGCACTACGCCCGCCAGGTTTGGCAGCAGCAGGTCAGCACCGATGCGGTGGATCTGGAACGGCTGGAGGAAGGAGACTGGCTCAGCCAGGCTAGCTGCTGGCCTGAGACGGCATTGTGGGAGGAGGCGTTCGAGTCCGACGACCCGGTCCTGCCGGAGGCCCTGCAAGGCCACCTGAACTGGGATCCCAATACCATCGTGTTCATCTGCTACGACCAGGAACACGTGCTGGAGACCCGCTACAGCGTGTTCCGCCACGCCTGGAAGGCCTTCCTGTTTGCTGCCGATCAGGCGCTTGTGGTGGGGCGTCGCCGCAACGAGGCGTTGTGGTTTGTGGATGAGCGCCAGGTCAAACTGGGGCAAAAGCCCTAGTGCCAGGTGCTAGGTGCCAGGTGCTAGGTGCTAGGTGCTAGGTGCTAGGTGCTAGGTGCTAGGTGCTAGGTGCTAGGTGCTAGGTGCTAGGTGCTAGGTGCTAGGTGCTAGGTGCTAGG
>NZ_FQXG01000004.1:394151-412548 GCF_900129905.1 Ferrimonas marina
TAGGTGCTAGGTGCTAGGTGCTAGGTGCTAGGTGCTAGGTGCTAGGTGCTAGGTGCTAGGTGCTAGGTGCTAGGTGCTAGGTGCTAGGTGCTAGGCAGGCTAGCCTAAGACTAGAACCTTGGCAGTCAACGCTTTTCCTTTGCTCTTCCTAGCTCTTGCTCCTCCTAGTGCCTAGAAGGGCTTTGCCCGCCCCAGAGCCTGCTCTCCAAGGCTTTTCCTAGGCTCTTCCTAGGCTCTTCCTAGGCTCTTCCTAGGCTCTTCCTAGGCTCTTCCTAGGCTCTTCCTAAGCTCTTCCTAGCTCCTAGAAGGGCTTTGCCCGCCCTAGTACCTGCTCTTCCTAGGCTCTTCCCTAGCAACAGTTACTTCTCCGGGGCCTGACGGATGCAGTTACGGCCCGCTTTCTTGGCGGCGTACAGTGCGGTGTCTGCCGCCTTGATCACCGATTCCACGTCGCCGTATTTGCGGCTGCGCTGGGCCACCCCCAGGCTGAGGGTGATCTGCACCTGCTTACCACCGCCGCTGCCACGCTGGCGCTTGCCGTCCTGGTTGTCCTCCGGCCGCTCCTTGCTGGAGCGCACCATAAAGGGGTACTCCTCGATATCCTGGCGCACCGCCTCCAATGCCGCCCGGCACTGCTTCGGGGTTTTACCAGCGAACAGGATGGTGAACTCCTCACCGCCATAGCGGTACACCTTGCCGCCCCCTTTGACCTTACTCAATCTTGCCGCCACCAGCTTCAGTACCTCATCGCCCACATCATGGCCGTAGGTATCATTGAATTTCTTGAAGTGATCGATGTCGGTCATCGCCAGGGTGTAGCGTCGGCCCAGCCGCTTCAGTGCCAGGTTGAGGGCGCGCCGCCCGGGGATCCCGGTCAGCTCATCTAGGAAGGCGATCTGGTGGCCATGCTCCAGTACCGAGACGAACAGGGCTAGCCCCAGCACCGCGAACAAGCTGGCGGCGATCAACGGGCGAGCAAAACCTAGGGTCATCAGCATCAGGGTGACAGTCAGCAGCAGTGCCGCTACATCGCCGCTCTCTCCCCGGTTCAGATAAACAAGCCAGGCGGCGCAGGCGCACATCAACTGCCACAACACCAGCAGCAAGGGAGCCGGGCTGCTGTCCATAAACAGGAAGGCCCGCGGTGCCAACCAGGCGTGCAGCGACATGGCCCAGTCGCCGCTTTGACTGATGCCGATCAACGCCCCCAGCAGCAGCGCCAGCAGCAACCAGTGGCCCAGCCCCAGCCGATGAAAAGGCTGACGCTCCGGCAGCACCAACAGCAGCAGCGCCAACAGCGGGGCACACAACCCCAGCAGCCAGAACTCCAGCTCCGCCTGGGGCCCGATCATCGGCCCGGCCAAGCGGGTGTGGATCAGGCCATAGCAGCCCATCGCCAGCAGGGTGATAAATCCCACCCGCCCCTGCTGGTAGACCTGGCTGAGCAGCAGCGCTGCGCCCAGGGTGTACCAGGGCGTGGAGCGCAACAGGAACACCTGCTCCGGGTAGTGCATCACCACGTAGCCCGGCAGCCAGAGGGCGGCAGGCAGCAGCAGGACAAGCAGAAACAGCAGGGTACGATCGGAGGCGCTCACAACCAGGGATTTCCTTGGGACTTCAGGCGTATATAACGGATAAAATTACTATTTATCCGAGCCTATGGCGACCACTAATGCGCAATTATGAAGCGCGGGAAGTGACCTTCGCTAAGCCCCCACGGGGACAGGAACTTAACTACACTTGTCGATGCTACATACGACAAGGAGTTCCCCTATGCGCCAGCTTTACTTGGTGCTTTGCCTGCTGTTACTGGGCTGTGGTAGCACTGATTACATCATGAGTACCTCGGACGGCCGGATGATCCCCACCACGGGCAAACCGACCCTGGACGAGGAGACCGGCATGTACCGCTACGAGGATGCCGACGGGCGAGAGCAGATGATCAAAAAGGATGAGATCCAGGAGATCATCGAGCGCTGAACGCCACAAACAAAAACGCCCCCAACCGCATCGCGATTGGGGGCGTTTTTTATCCGCTTGGCGATCAGTCTGCCAGCAGCTCCTGGGCAGTCGCCACCACGTTGTCGACGGTGAAGCCGAACAGCTTGAACAGCTCACCGGCCGGGGCGGACTCACCAAAGCTGTGCATACCGATGATGCGACCATCCAGGCCCACGTACTTGTACCAGTAGTCAGCGATCAGCGCCTCGACCGCGATGCGGTTGGTGACGTCGCTGGGCAGGACAGACTCTTTGTAGGCTGCATCCTGGGCATCGAACACCTCGGTACAAGGGATGGAAACCACCTGCACCTGCTTACCCTGGGCGCTGAGCTGCTCTGCTGCTGCCATTACCAGCTCCACCTCGGAGCCGGTGGCGATCAGGATCAGCTCCGGCTTGCCGTCGCAGGCCTTGAGCACGTAACCGCCCTTGGCCACGTTGGCCAGGGTGGCTTCGTCCCGGGCCATCGGGGCCAGGCCCTGGCGGGAGAAGATCAGGCTGCTGGGGCCGTCGGTACGCTCTACCGCACTGCGCCAGGCTACCGCAGACTCCACCGCATCACAGGGGCGCCAGGTGTTCATGTTCGGGGTTTGACGCAGGGAGGCCACCTGCTCCACCGGCTGGTGGGTCGGGCCATCTTCACCCAGACCGATGGAGTCGTGGGTGTAAACGAAGATGCTCGGCTGCTTCATCAGCGCTGCCATGCGCACCGCGTTGCGGGCGTACTCCATGAACATCAGGAAGGTCGCACCGTACGGCTTAAAGCCACCGTGCAGGGTCAGGCCGTTCATGATGGCGCTCATGCCGAACTCACGCACACCGTAGTGGATGTAGTTGCCGGACGCGTCCTCGGCGGTAATGGACTGGGAACCGCTCCAGTTGGTCAGGTTGGAGGGGGTCAGATCCGCGGAGCCACCCAGCAATTCCGGCAACAGCGGACCGAAGGCGTTAAGGCAGTCCTGGGAGGCCTTACGGGTGGCCACCTTGTTGGCGTTGGCCTGCAGATCGGCGATGTAGCCTTCCACGTGTGCAGTCCAGTTGTCCGGCATTTCACCGGCCAGACGACGGCTGAATTCCGCCGCCAGCTCCGGATGCTCGGCCTGGTAGGCGGCAAAGCGCTGATCCCAGCTGGACTCGGCGTCGGCACCGGCGGCCTTGGCATCCCAGGCCTGGTAGACGTGCTCCGGTACCTCGAACGGAGCATGGTTCCAACCCAGGAAGTCGCGGGCTGCGGCGATCTCGTCATCACCTAGCGGGGCACCGTGACAGTCGTGGGAGCCGGACTTGTTGGGGCTGCCGTAACCGATGATGGTCTTGGTGCAGATCAGGGTCGGCTTGCCGGTCTCGGCACGGGCGGCCTCGATAGCGGCTTTGATCGCCTCCGCATCGTGACCGTCCACCGCGGGGATCACGTGCCAGCCGTAGGCTTCAAAGCGCTTCGGTGTGTCATCGGAGAACCAGCCTTCCACCTCGCCATCGATAGAGATGCCGTTGTCATCCCAGAAGGCGATCAGCTTGCCCAGGCCCAGGGTGCCGGCCAGCGAGCAGGCCTCGTGGGAGATCCCCTCCATCAGGCAGCCATCGCCCATGAACACGTAGGTGTGGTGATCCACCACGTTATGGCCGGGGCGGTTGAACTGGGCACCCAGTACCTTCTCCGCCAGCGCCAGGCCAACACCGTTGGTGATGCCCTGCCCCAGCGGGCCGGTGGTGGTCTCAACGCCCGCGGTGTAGCCGTACTCCGGGTGGCCTGGGGTGCGGGAGTGCAGCTGACGGAACTGCTTGAGATCCTCGATGCCCAGGTCGTAACCGCTCAGGTGCAGCAGGGAGTAGATCAGCATCGAGCCGTGGCCGTTGGACAGCACGAAACGGTCCCGGTCGGCCCAGTTCGGGTTGCTCGGGTTGTGCTTGAGGAAGTCGCGCCACAGCACTTCGGCAATGTCAGCCATGCCCATCGGGGCACCGGGGTGACCGGATTTGGCTTTCTGTACCGCGTCCATGGACAACGCGCGAATGGCATTGGCAAGCTCTTTACGGGAAGACATCTTGGCTCCTGCTACAGGGATTGATCATTGATTGGCGGGGCATATTCTCACCCCTCGCTGTCAGAGACGCAAATTTGTCACCAAAAAACGTAACCCGCGGGTCGTTTTTTGCACACAGGGGAGTGTAGCCAACCCCGGCCCGGCGGGCAGGGCTTTGCGCGGCAACAAAAAGGCAGCCTTGCGGCTGCCTTTGCTGTGCTTCGCGGTTGGCCAGACCCCAGACGAGATCCTGGCCAGTCTTGGCGACTCAGGGCTCCAGGTAGGTGTAGCCCTGCAGCCCCGCCTCCAGCTCCTCCAGGAAGGCCACCTTCTGGGCCTCATCCAGCGCCTGGTCGTTGAGGCGGGAGCGGTAGCGAGACAGGATCAGCTTGGGATCCAGATTGACGTACTCCATCACCTCCGCCACCGTGGTGCCCTCGGTCTGCTCCACCAGGTTCAAGCTGCCATCGGCATCCAGCTGCACATCCACCACCTCGGTATCGGCGAACAGGTTGTGCATGTCCCCCAGGATCTCCTGGTAGGCCCCCACCATAAAGAATGCCAGGTGGTAGGGCTTCTGCGCCTGCCACGCCGGCATCGGCAGGGTGGTTTCGATGCCCTGGCCATCCACGTACTGATCGATGGTGCCGTCAGAGTCGCAGGTGATGTCGAGGATCACCGCCCGTCGGTCTGGCTTCTCATCCAGCCCGGACAGCGGCAGCACCGGGAACACCTGATCGATGCCCCAGGCATCCGGCAGCGACTGGAACAGCGAAAAGTTGGTGTAGAACTTGTCCGCCAGCTTCTCGTTAAGATCGTCGATCAGCGGCCGGTGGGAGCGGTTCTTCGGCGACAGTCGCTGGGCCACGTGCCAGGAGACCTGCAGGTGCACCTGCTCGGCCCAGGCACGCTGGCTCAGATCCAGCAAGCCGTAGTTGTACTTGGCATGGACATCCGCCAGATCGTTCACCGTATCGTGGTAGATCTCCCCCAGCGCCCGGGCGTCGGTGTTATCCCGCGCCTCCTCCAGGGTCTGCCACATGTTGCGCAGCACCATGGGGGCACCGGCCTGGGGCGCCGGCAGATCGGACTCCGGCTGGTAGGCCTCCACCCCGATCACATCGGCGATCAGCACCGCGTGGTGGGCGGTCATGGCGCGGCCGGATTCGGAGATCAGCCGCGGATGCGGCAAGCCGTACTGCTTACAGACGTCGCCAATGGCGTACACCACGTTGTTGGCGTACTCCTGCAGCGAGTAGTTGACCGAGCAGCTGCTCTGCGAGCGGGTGCCCTCGTAGTCCACCCCCAGGCCACCGCCCACGTCCACCGTGGTGATCGGGGCGCCCAATTTGCGCAGCTCCATATAGAAGCGGCCGCACTCGGTCAGCCCCTTCTGGATGTCGCGGATGTTGGCGATCTGACTGCCCAGGTGGAAGTGCAGCAGCTGCAGGGCATCCAGTCGCCCCTCCTGACGCAGCCGCTCCACCAGGTTGAGGATCTGCATGGCGGAGAGGCCAAACTTGGACTTTTCGCCACCGGAGGATTGCCATTTGCCCTTGCCCTGGGAGGCCAGGCGGGCGCGCACGCCCAGGCGCGGCACCACCCCCAGCTTGCGGCTCTCCGTCAGCACCAGGTCCAGCTCCGACATCTTCTCGATCACCAGGTAGACGTCGTAGCCCATCTGTTGGCCGATCAGTGCCAGGCGCACGTACTCCCGGTCCTTGTAGCCGTTGCAGACGATCACCTGGGCGGCATCCTGGGCCATCGCCAGCACCGCCATCAGTTCGCCCTTGGAGCCGGCCTCCAGCCCCAGCTGGGTGCCGCCACCGGCGATCAGGCCGTTGACCACGCTGCGCTGCTGATTGACCTTGATCGGGTAGACCGCCAGGTAATCACCGCGGTAGCCATACTCCTCGATGGCGCCGCGAAAGGCGCCGGTCAGGCTCTGTACCTGGCTGTGCAGGATATCGGGGAAGCGCACCAGCAGCGGCAGCTTGGCGCCCTGCTCCACCAACTGCTCGGTCAGGTGGGCCAGGTCAATGGCCCGCTCCGGATTGCCCCGCTCCGGACGCACCTCCACATTGCCGGCGGCATTGATGTGGAAGTAGCCCCGGCCCCAGTAGGGCACGTTGTACAGCTCCAGTGCGTTGTCGACGGTCCAGCTCACGCCTGTTTCCTCAGTCGATGATCGCCAGGCGATCCACCAGGTATTGCGGCAGGGCAAAGCTGCCGGTGTGCACCGCCGGGGTGTAGTAGCGGGTCTTAAAGCCCGCCGCAGCGAAGCGCTCAGCGATCACCTCAGTGGAGAGCTGACGCAGCTCGGCGTTGTCGGAGGCCCAGGCCAGGGACATGATGCCGCCGATGTAGGTGGGTACCGGGGCGCAGTAGAAGCTGCGATCGGCAAAGAACGGCTGCAGCCGTGCCTTGGTGGTCTCCGCCTCGTCCGGCTGCATAAAGGGCACGCCGTTTTGCGCCACGAATACCCCGCCCTCGGTCAGGCAGTTTTTGCAGCCCTTGTAGAAGTCGGACTCAAACAGCGCCTCACCGGGGCCGATGGGATCGGTGCAATCGGAGATGATCACATCGAACTTCTCGGTGCAGTTCATCACGAACTCCTTACCGTCACTGATGACGATATGGGCGCGGGGGTTATCGAAGGCACCGGCGCTGTGGTTGGGCAGGTGCTGTTTACACATCTCGATCACCTGCTGGTCGATCTCCACCTGAGTGACGTGCTCCACCTGGTCGTGGCGCAGTACCTCACGCAGGATGCCGCCGTCGCCACCACCGATGATCAGCACCCGCTTGGCGTTGCCATGAGCCAGGATCGGCACATGGGTCAGCATCTCGTGGTAGATAAACTCATCCGCCTCGGTAGTCTGGATCACCCCGTCCAGTGCCATCACCCGGCCAAACCGGGCGTTTTTGAAGATGATCAGCTCCTGGTGCTCGGTGGGGGCACGGAACAGTACCTCTTCCATCTCAAACTGCTGACCGTAGGACGGGTACAGGGTTTCCAGGTAACGATTGTCGCTCATGGCACTCTCTCTTAATCGGGCTGTGTCGAGACACAGGAACGGGACGCTTCGGGGGCGTAATACCCAACACTATAGAGCTTAAGGGGCGGAACAAGCCGCAGGGAGGGAGGCGTAAAGGCAGGAAGCCGGCTTTTTGTGCCGGTCGCATCAAGCTGTTGTGGCCGCGCAAGCTGAACCTGCACGGCTTACGCCTCGAGAACCATAACCCCTTAAACTCCTGTTCTTTTTATCCGCTGATTTTGCGGCGCGCCTTTATACCCCCTTTGTCGGGCAAAATCCAGCCTGCGCTGGCCGCCAGGCCATTGCCACGGCAAGGGCTTTTGCAGACGAAGGTGAGAGGATTTGATCCGGCGCACTGGCAATGAAATCAAAAGTCTCTAAAATAGACGTCCAGATGTAGATGCTTCTACACGTTTTTCGGTATAGATAGACAGACGAGAGATTACACACATGGCACGTCACCTGTTCACTTCCGAGTCGGTGTCCGAAGGTCATCCCGACAAGATCGCGGATCAGATCTCCGATGCGGTTCTCGACGCCATCCTGGCCCAAGACCCCAAGGCTCGCGTAGCCTGCGAAACCTACGTTAAAACCGGTATGGTGATGGTCGGTGGTGAAATCACCACCTCCGCCTGGGTGGACATCGAAGAGATCACCCGTCAGACCGTTCGCGACATCGGTTACACCCACTCCGACATGGGCTTTGACGCCAACTCCTGTGCCGTTCTGTCTGCCATCGGCAAGCAGTCCCCGGACATCAACCAGGGTGTGGACAAGGCCGATCCCCGTGAGCAGGGCGCCGGTGACCAGGGCCTGATGTTTGGCTACGCCAGCAACGAAACCGACGTGCTGATGCCCGCTCCCATCACCTACTCTCACCGTCTGGTGAAGCGTCAGGCGGAAGTGCGCAAGAACGGCACCCTGCCCTGGCTGCGCCCTGACGCCAAGTCCCAGGTGACCTTCGCCTACAACGCCGACGGTACCGTTGCCGGCATCGATGCCGTAGTACTGTCTACCCAGCACAGCGAAGAGGTTTCCCTGGAAGAGCTGCGCGATGGCGTGATGGACACCATCATCAAGCCGATCCTGCCGCAAGAGTGGATCACCAAAGACACCAAGTTCCACATCAACCCCACCGGTCGCTTCGTGATTGGCGGCCCGATGGGCGACTGTGGCCTGACCGGTCGTAAGATCATCGTTGACACCTACGGCGGCATGGCCCGTCACGGTGGCGGTGCCTTCTCCGGTAAGGATCCGTCCAAGGTAGACCGTAGCGCCGCTTACGCCACCCGCTACGTGGCCAAGAACATCGTTGCCGCTGGTCTGGCCGACCGCTGTGAGATCCAGGTGTCCTACGCCATCGGCGTGGCCGAGCCGACCTCCATCAGCATCGAAACCTTCGGCACCGGTAAGCTGCCGGAAGACAAGCTGATCGCGCTGGTCCGCAAGCACTTCGATCTGCGCCCCTACGGCCTGATCCAGATGCTGCACCTGGAGCGCCCGATCTACCAGCCGACCGCCTCCTACGGCCACTTCGGCCGGGTTGAGTTCCCCTGGGAGCAGACCGACAAGGCCGAAGCCCTGCGCGCCGACGCCGAGCTGTAATCCACAGCCACAAAAAAGCCCCGCCGATGCGGGGCTTTTTTTGTATTAGCGCTTAGGCCAGGGCCTGCTCCGACAGGCGTCGCTCATTGCGGGTCAGCGCCCCGACCAGCATCAGCATGGCGCAGTAACACACCCCGCTGCCAGCGATCACCCCATCCCAGCCCCACTGCTGCCAGCACCACAGCAGCCAGAAGCCACCGACGCTGCCACCGACGTAGTAGTGCACCAGGTAGAGTGCCGTCGCCCCCGCCTTGGCGGTCAAGGCGTGCTTACCTACCCAGGCGTACGCCAGGGCGTGTACGAGGAAGGCGCCGGCGCTGATCAGCAACATCCCCAGGATCATGCTCCACAGCACCTCCTGTCGCGCCAGCAACACCCCGGCAAAGGCCACCAGGGTGCCCAGCAGCATGCCAGACAGATCACCGAAGCGCAGGCTCCAACGACCGCTGAAACTGGAGGTAAAGGTGCCGGAAAGGTAGCAGAGGAAGATCAGCGAGGTCACCGCCAGCGGCAGGCTGTGGGGCTCCGCCACCAGACGAAAACCCATAGCAGAAAACTGGTTCACAAAGAGTGCAAAGTTGAGCCCACCGATCCACATCGCCAGCACCAGCTTGGGATTAGCCAGGTGGCGGAAGGTCTGCTTCAGCGACACCCGCAGACCGTGGCGACTGGGGCGGAAGCAGGCATCCTGGGGCAGCCAGCGCAGCACCCCAACCAGGGCCAGTGCGCTGCAGGCGCCGATGATCAACACGGTGCCGCGCCAGCCCAGCAGGTCTCCCAGGCCCCCTCCGGCCAGACGGCTGAGGATGCCGCCGATGGAGTTGGCGGCAACAAATCCCCCCACTGCCAGGGCCAGCGCCTTAGGGGAGAACTCCTCGGCCATGTAGGCCACCGCTACCGAGGCAAAACCGGCCAGCACGGCCCCCATTAACGCCCGTGCCAGGGCTATCTGCCAGAACGCCTCCGCCATGGCCCCGGCCGCCCCCACCAGGGGGATCAGCCCCAGGCTCAGCAGCATCACCCGGCGTCGGCCAACCCGCTCAGACAGCAACGCCCAGGGCAACAGACCCAAGGCCAGCCCCATAAAGCAGGCGGCATGGGCCCAGTTGGCCTGACTGGGAGAGACTTGGTAAAGCTGGGCCAGCTCCGGCAGCAGCGGCTGGAACAGGTAGAGGTTGCCAAACACCATCAGCGCACCCAGGGTCAGCGCCAGGCGTGCCCGCTGGTAACTGCGGGTTCCCACATCAATCATTGTCTTGTTCAAACTGCGGATATTGGCATCAGCGTAACAACCGCCCAACGGGCTGAGAAATCAATCTTTGGTCTGTTTGGATACCTAAGTCTTATGGCAAGAAATGGGAATTTTTTGCCGCCGCTCACATATCTGGGTAACTTGGGAAGCAACAACTCACCACAGGGAACGAAAGATGGTCAAAGGAGCGGTTTTGGCGATGTCGATAGTGGCAACGGGGGCATCCGGTATGGCGCTGGATGTGGAGGAGCAGCGTCTGACCCAGGCCCAGGAGGCGCTGCCGGAGATCACCGGACGCTACCAGTCCGAGGTGGAGCAGTTGCTGGCGCGCTACCGTCGCGACGGTGGTGAGCTTACGGTGACCCGCAAGGTGGCCGAGGATGGCAACGCCCTTTGGCGAGCAGCGGTCAAGGACGTTCAGGCCGGCTTCTTCGACGACAGGGCGCTGTACTGGGACCGACTGGCTGCCCGTATCCAGCTCAAACAACAGGACCCCGCCTTTGCCCTGGCCCAGTGGCAACGGGGGATCCTGCTCACCACCCTGGAGAAAGCCTCCCGCGGCATGAGCGACATCCAGTTTGATGAGGACACCGACGTCCGCATCCTGGTGACCGGCTTTGATCCCTTCTTCCTCGACCGGGACATCGGCCAGTCCAACCCCTCGGGCCTCGCTGCCCTGGCGCTGGATGGCAAACGCTGGAATCAGGATGGCAAGCGGGTGCAGATCGAGTCGGTGCTGATCCCGGTGCGCTTCGCCGACTTTGACCAGGGCCTGATCGAATCCCTGCTCTCCCCCTACCTGCGGGACAACAGCGTCGACATGGTGGTGACCGTTTCCATGGGCCGCGACCAGTTCGATCTGGAACGTTTCCCCGGCCGTCATCGCAGTGCCGAGGCACCGGACAACCTCAATGTGCTCACCGGCGCCAGCAAGACCCAACCGCTGTCGCCACAACTCAACGGCGACGATCTGCACGGACCGGAGTTTGTTGAGTTCAGCCTGCCGGTGGCCCAGATGCTTCAGGCCGAAGGGGCCTTTAAGGTGGTCGACAACCGCAAGGTGACCACCAAGATGGGCAGTAAGGAGGCGATCGGGCTCTATGCCCTCAACGACGCAGTCTCCATCGAGGGCTCCGGCGGCGGTTACCTGTCCAACGAGATCAGCTATCGCAGCATCCTGCTCAAGGAGCTGCTGGGCAGCTCAGTGCCCATCGGTCACATCCACACCCCCAAGGTGGCCGGCTACGATGAACCCACCCAGCGCCAGATCCTGGCCCAGTTGGAGTCGATGCTGGCCTTGGCCGCGCAGCAGCTATAGACTGACGCCCCTGCCGCCGTCCCCGGCGGCAGGTGTTCTTGCGTTAGGAGTCCCCATGCCCCTCCCCCCCGCCCTGCAACAGGCGGTCATCGACCGGGTAGAACATTGCTATCAACGGGCGGAAGCCCACTGGTCACGGCCCTTTCCCCGTCCCCGGGTGGAGTTTCGCCTGCGCGGCCAGAGCGCCGGCGTGGCTCACCTGCAGGAGAACCGGTTGCGCTTTAACCCGGTTTTATTGCGCGACAATCCGGACGCCTTTATTGAAGAGGTGGTGCCCCATGAGGTAGCCCACCTTTTGGTGTGGCAGTGCCACGGCAAGGTGGCCCCCCATGGCAGGGAGTGGCAGAGCGTGATGCGTGAGCTGTTCCAGCTGACACCCCGTACCCGCCATCAGTTCGATGTCAGTCAGTTGGCGCCCCCCAGCTTTGCCTATCGCTGCAGCTGCCAAAGCCATCAGCTGACGTTGCGCCGGCATAACAAGGTACAGCGTCAGCAGGTCCAATACCTGTGCCGGCACTGTGGTGAGGCGCTGGTGCCCAGCCAGGATGCCGAGGGATAACCCGGGCGCTAAGTCACGGGAACCACGAGACTCTGTCACAGAGCTGACTTACAATGTATCCGGCAAGTGCCCCGCCAGGGGCAACCTCAGCTTAAGGAAACCTGTCGACACACCATGCGCGTGCCACGTATCTATCAACCCGGCCCCCTGGCCGCCGGTCAAACCTTGTCGCTGGAAGACGACGCCGCCAACCACGTTGGCCGAGTGCTGCGGATGCAGCCGGACCAGACTCTGATCCTGTTCAATGGCGAGGGCAGCCAATACCCGGCCACCATCCTGTCTGCCGACAAGCGCCAGGTACAGGTCCGCATCGATCAGCAGCAACAGCAAGACATAGAATCCCCGTTGGACCTGCACCTGGGCCAGGTGATCTCCCGCGGCGACAAGATGGAGTTCACCATCCAGAAGGCGGTGGAGCTGGGCGTCGCCAGCATCACCCCGCTGTGGTCTGAACGCTGCGGCGTCAAGCTCAGCGGCGATCGGCTGGACAAGAAGATCCGCCAGTGGCAGAAGATCGCCACCGCCGCCTGCGAGCAGTGCGGCCGCAACCGGGTCCCGACGGTCTATCCGGTCACCAAACTCAACGACTGGATGGCCCAGCCGTTCGACGGCCTCAAGCTCAATCTGCACCCGCGGGCGCAGTACAGCATCAACACCCTGCCCCAGCCCGTCACCGCCTTACGATTGCTGATCGGCCCCGAGGGTGGCCTCTCCCCGGAGGAGATCGACGGCGCTGCTGAGCAGGGCTTCACCGACATTCTACTTGGCCCCAGGGTGCTGCGTACCGAGACCGCCGCCCTGACCGCCATTACCGCTTTGCAGGTTCGCTTCGGCGACCTCGGATAAGGAGCCCGAGATGATCAAGCTTGGCATCGTGATGGACCCCATCGCGAACATCAATATCAAGAAAGACACCAGCTTTGCCTTCCTGCTGGAGGCCCAGCGCCGTGGCTACCAGATCCAGTACATGGAGATGGGCGATCTCTACCTGTTGCAGGGCCAACCCCGGGCCCGAATGCGTCCGTTGAGCGTGGAGGAGAACCCACAGCAGTGGTACCAGTTGGGCGAGGCAGTAGACACCCCGCTGGCGGAGCTGGATGTGGTGCTGATGCGCAAAGACCCGCCGTTCGACACCGAGTACATCTACGCCACCTACATGCTGGAGCGTGCTGAGGAGCAGGGCACCCTGATCGTCAACAAGCCCCAGAGCCTGCGCGACTGCAACGAGAAGCTGTTCACCGCCTGGTTTGCCGAGCACACCCCCACCACCCTGGTGACCCGCAGTCCGGAACAGATCCGCGCCTTCCACGCCGAGCACGGCGACATCATCCTCAAGCCGCTGGACGGCATGGGTGGGGCGTCCATCTTCCGGGTCAAGGCGGATGGCGACAACCTGGGGGTGATCATCGAGGTGTTGACCAACCACGGTGCCAACTACGCCATGGTGCAGAAGTTCATCCCGGAGATTAAGGCCGGTGACAAACGTATCCTGGTGGTGGATGGCGAACCGGTGCCCTATTGCCTGGCCCGTATCCCGCAAGGGGGCGAGACCCGGGGCAACCTGGCTGCCGGTGGCCGAGGGGTGGCCCAGCCGCTGTCCGACAGCGACCGGGCGATCGCCGAAGCGGTGGCACCGGAGCTGAAGAAGCGCGGCCTGATCTTTGTTGGTCTGGATGTGATTGGCGATCGCCTCACTGAGGTCAACGTCACCAGTCCCACCTGTGTGCGCGAGATTGACGCCGCCTACGACACCAACATCAGCGCCATGCTGATGGACGCCATCGAACGGCGGCTGGCGTAATGCGAAAGGGGATCCCAGCCCTGCTGCTGGCGCTGGCCTGGAGCCAGCCGGCCTGGGCTGACCGTTGTCTTCAGGGGGCCTGGCGCACCCAGAGCTGCCCTGCCCCCATCTACCAGGGGATGGAAACGGCGGGAGGCAACCGGGTGTTCTGCGTCTGCCTGGAGGACTTTGCCCACCTGAGACAGCCGCTGGATCGCAGCGACAGTGCGGCGGTGACCCTGCGCAGCAGGGAGCTGGAGCGTCTGTCGGCCAGCTACCAGCTGGAGTGGGAACCGCTGCAGAAGCTGCTGCGGATGTCACCGGACGCCACGGTACCGGCCCCCTGAGTGCCGAGTCGGCCCCTAACGGGGCCGGCCAATCAATCGCTCCTCATCCCCCCATATCATCTCCGGCCCCAAGCGTTCCAGCATGGCCGACATCTGGTGCTCGTCCATCGGTGCCGAGTAGAGGTAGCCCTGGACGCAATCGCACTGCGCCTTGAGCAGGAACTGGCGCTGATCATGGCTCTCAACCCCTTCGGCGATCACCGTGCGCTTGAGGGTATGGGCCAGCTCAATCACGCTGGTAACGATGTTGCGGTCGACGTCGGAGTTATCCAGATCCGACACAAAGCCCTTGTCCACCTTGAGCATGTCAAAGGGCAACTGCTTGAGATAGCTCAGTGACGAGTAGCCGGTGCCAAAGTCATCGATGGCGATGCGCACCCCCATCGCCTTGAACTGGTTAAGCACCGACAGCGCCTGATCCAGGTTCTTGATCAGCACCTCTTCGGTCAGCTCCAGCACCAGCCGCTGCGGCGCCACCTGGTAATGCTCCAGCCGGGCCTGGACGAAGGCCACCATATCCGGATGCAGGTACTGGGTAGGGGAGAGATTAAGCGAAAGGTAAAACTCCATCTGGCCAAATTTGCGGGTGTAGCGGTCCAGCAGTGCCAGCACCTGGTTGACCACGTAGCGTCCCAGCGCGATCTCCTGTTCGCCGTCAGCCAGATCACTGAGAAACTCGCCGGGCAGCAGCAAGCCCCGGGTGGGGTGCAACCAACGCAGCAGCGCCTCGAACCCCACCAACTGCTGGGTCTTGAGGGTCAGGATCGGCTGCATCGCCAGCACCAGCTGCTGCTCCTCCATCGCCACCCGCACCTCCTCCTCCATCATCTGCTTGCGGGAGGCGCTTTCCAGCATCTGCTCGTTGAACACCCGGTAGTTGCTGCGCCCAGCCTGCTTGGCCTGGTACATCGCCAGATCAGCGCGCTTGAGCAGCTCTTCCGGTCGGGCCATGGGGTTGTCGCAGAACACCACGCCGATGCTGGTGGTGATGATCAGGGTATGGCGCCCCAGCTGTAGCGGTTGCTGCAGTGAGGCAAAGATCTGATGGATGATGCGGTGGATGTCGGATTCCTGCTCCAGGCCACGCACGATCACGGTGAACTCATCGCCGCCCAGGCGGCAGACGGTATCCATGCTCCGCACGCTTTTCTGCAGCCGGTTGGCCACGGTCTTGAGCAGCTCATCGCCGATGTCGTGGCCCAGGGTGTCATTGACCCGTTTAAACTCATCCAGGTCGAGGAACATCAGCGCAATCTGCTCATCGGTACGGCCGATGGAGCCCAGTGACTTGGCCAGCTCATGGTGGAACATGGCGCGGTTGGGCAGTCCGGTCAGAGCATCCATCATCGCCATCCGCTGCAGCTCATTGGTGTAGCGATCGACGTCGTTCTCCAATCGCTCCAGCTGGTTGGCCACCTCCAGGGTGGTGTTCTCCAGCTGTTGCAGCTCGTCACCAATGCGGCTGGGAGAGCGACGCAGGCGCTCGCGCAGATCATCAAATCGGCTCTGTGCCAGCAGTGGCAGCACCTGACCCAGGCGTCGCACCCGCCCCAGCGGGCGCCAGAACAGCAAGGTGCCCATGCCACCGGCGGTGAGCATCGCCAGCAGCAATATACCGGTCAAATCACCAACAAAGGCCCGTTCGCTTTGCGCCAGGCTATGGATATTGCGAAACAGCAGCATGGTTTCGCCGCTGTCCGCCACCGGCCAGCTGTAGATCGCCCAGGGCTCGCCATCCAGCTTCAGCTCGTGGGGCTTGCTCATCACCTGCTCCAGCGCCACCGTTTCGGCAAAGGCGGAGAGCTTGGGCAGGCTCTGCTCCTGGTGGGTCAGGCTCAGCAAGGGGCGGGACCACAGCCGCACCGGCTCACGGCCGATGGGCCCGAACATCGCCACCTCGACCTGATGGTTCTCAGCCATCTGGGCCAGGATCTTGTCAAACCCGGTGGTGAACACCAGCAGGTTGAGTTCGCTGTCGATCAGCACCGGTACCGCCACGTCCACGTAGCAAAGCCGCAGGCAGCGCACCCGGTGGATCGGCTCACCACTGTGCAACGAGGCATTGAGCCAGCCCTGGTCGACGAAGTCCTCCTCGCCGTAGACCATGCGGGGTAGCAGGCTGGCGTCGAACACCCGCAGGGCACGCAGGTCCCAGAACAGCTCGAAGTCAGGCCAGGCGCCGTCGAGGGTTTGCTGGATCTGGGCCAGGGTCAGCCGATGGCGCTCGCCGCCCATCATCAGGTGCAACTCCTGACTCAGGGCGGTTAACCGGGCCTCTTCATCCCGCAGCCGGATCTGGTAATCACGCCAGAGGAAGTCATACTGCTGATGCAGCACATTGTCGAGTTGTTGATCGAAGCGGCGCAGGCCAAGGGCGCCGATGATCACACTGACCAAGGTCAGCATCGCCACCAGGGAGAGGACGAATTTCCAGCGCAGACTGAGGAAGTAGGAGATCTTTCTTAACGGCATTGGAACACCACCCATGGGGCTGGGCGGGGACGGCACTGCCTCCTTTTATGCTGCATCGATGCGGCTGACATGCTCACTGACTCCTGAAATCCTTTCCATGAGATCCGCCCGCTGTGTCGCCGCCAAAGATCCTTGGCGCGGACGATTCTACCAAGGATAGTTGGCTGCGGGGGGTTTCGCTTTGCTGTCAGGGCTGGCCGATGCAGTGGTTTCTGCCCGCCAATCGCTGGGCAGGTAACCGATCGCCCCCGGCGTGCTTTTGACCCGGGCCCAAAGCTGCGCAGGGGTGCTGACTACCTCAGGGTGACGGGCACTGCCAGCGAGGGATTTCTGGTGCCATTGGCGGGTCAACTGAAACGGCAGCAGCTCCAACACGTCACGACAGAAGGCGCGGTGAGCGGCGGCGTCGGACTCCAGTACCACCACGGTGATGGCGCTGCCGTCTGGCCAGTGCTGCTGATTGAGGCTGAAGATGGCGCGAAGCTGCTGGGAGCCAGCGGGGATATGGTCTACGGTGTCGTGAGCAACCAGCTCAACCGAGGGGGCAGGTTCTGCTCGAACCGGCACCAGCAGGGTGCATAGCGTGACCACTAAGACCCAACCCCAGCGGATGGGGGATCGCTTCTCCTTGCGCTGCATCGACCAAACTCCCTGTCTGTTCCTCGCTCACTTTGTGCTCAATGTACCAGCCTTACCCTTCCGGGCAAAGGGGCAAAGCCCAGCACAGCGCCGGCTTCGGGCTCGGTTTTTGCCGTCGGTTCCACGTATAATTGCCAAAACGCCGAGTAATCTGACTGTTATGAGCCTGACCAATCCCAGCCGCCTGCTGGCCAAATACGCCGACCGGTTTCAATCCCAGCAACTGGTGCTGCTGAACCCCGATGGGGACAGCCTGATCGAGGCCCTGGCCCCCCAGGTGGCCCACCTGACCCTGCTTAATACCGACTGGGTCAACCACCAGCGCCTGCTACCGCTTCAGCGTGGCAACGTCTCCCTCGCCTTCGGTGCCGACATCCAGGCGCTTGACGCCCCCAGCGCCGATGCGGTGGTGATCCGCATCCCCAAGGCGCGGGAGCAGTTACGCTACCTGCTGGCCATGGCCAGTGCCCTGTTGCCCGCGGAGGCGCCGGTCTACCTGGTGGGAGAGAACAAGGGTGGGATCCGTTCCGCCGCCAAGAGCGCCGAGCCCTGGCTCGACGGCACCCGCAAGCTGGCCTCCGGTGCCCACTGCCAGTTACTGATGGGCAGCAACCGGGCCCAACAGCCATGGCAGCCTGAGACCTGGTGGCTGCAGCACCAGGTTGCTACCCCAGACGGCGAGCTGGCCCTGGCCTCGCTGCCGGGGGTGTTTGGCCACGGCAGCCTGGATCCGGGTACCGAACTGCTGCTGCAACAGCTGCCGTCCCAACCCCAGGGTCGGGTTTTGGACTTCGGCTGTGGTGATGGCGTGATCGGCGCCTTCCTGGCCCAGCGCAATCCGGCCATCGAGCTGGAGATGGTCGACATCAACGCCATGGCCCTGGCCGCAAGTGCCCAGAGCCTCACGGCCCTGGGTCATAGCGCCAAGGTCTATCCCTCCGATGGATTGTCCCAGGTCCAGGGCCAGTTTGACCTGATCGTCTCCAACCCGCCCTTCCACCACGGCCTGGATCAGACCTTCGATACGGCCCGCCGCTTTATTCGTCAGGCGGTAGAGCACCTCAAGCCCGGTGGTCAGCTGATCTTCGTTGCCAATGGCCATCTGCCCTACGGTGATGATCTGGATCACGCCTTTGGTCGGGTTAATATCATTGCGCAAGACAGTAAGTTCAAAATCTACGCAGACAAAAAATAAAATCATTTTTGAGTGTTGACCGGCCCGAGAATCTCCCTATAATGCGCCCCCGTAGCAACGATGATTCGCAGATGTGGCGGAATTGGTAGACGCGCTAGCTTCAGGTGCTAGTGTCCGTTAGGACGTGGGAGTTCAAGTCTCCCCATCTGCACCATCGATGATACGAAA
>NZ_FQXG01000004.1:412663-500506 GCF_900129905.1 Ferrimonas marina
AAGTGGCGGAATTGGTAGACGCGCTAGCTTCAGGTGCTAGTGTCCGTTAGGACGTGGGAGTTCAAGTCTCCCCTTGTGCACCACATTTGCAGATGTGGCGGAATTGGTAGACGCGCTAGCTTCAGGTGCTAGTGTTCGCAAGAACGTGGGAGTTCAAGTCTCCCCATCTGCACCAGATTTTGAAACCCCGGTTCTCACGAACCGGGGTTTTCTGTTTGTGCCCCTTAAGAATCCTCGTATACTGGCCTGGCTGACAAATAATCAAACCAACAATGTCAGAAGAGGTTGATATGCCAACGCCATTTTGGGACGCCCATGCGCAGCAGGTGCTGGTCCAGTTGCGCCCCGCTGATTTCCCCAACCTGCAACCGCAGCAGCTGCAAGCCTGGCTGCAGGACAGCCCCTTCGCGCACTATCGCCCCCTGATCGAACAGTGGGCTGACGCCTTGACCGACCTTGCCAATGGCGACCCTCAGCAGATCCAATCCCTGGCCCTTGCCGATAAACAGGATGGCGACTGGCAACTGCTGCTCAGTGATAATGCCATGACCCTCACCGCCCAACGTTTACCTGCCCAGGGCGGTAAGGAAGCGGACAAGGCCCTGCTGGTTACCCGGCTGGGCCAGATAGGGATCCGCACCGGACTGATCCGCAGCCGTATTGACGCCCTGCTCGCCGATGGCACAACGCCCCAGCTGATCGCCCAGGGTAAGGCCCCCTGTCGCGGCGAGGATGGCTTCCTTGAGCGGCTGGTGCCCCTGGGCCATGAGCGGGTGCTGCGCCCTCAGGCACAGGACAATGGCAAAGTCGACCTGCGTGAGTTGGGGCAACAGATCCTGGTGGAGCCGGAATCGGCCCTGATGCGGCGACACCCCCCCACCCTCGGCCAGTCTGGCTACAACCTCTACGCCGAATCATTGAAGGCCAATCCGGGCACCCCCTGTGCCCTGCAACCGGGCCCCGGTACCCGCCTGGCCCCTGGCGACCCCAACCTTTTGGTGGCCACCCTGCGCGGTCAGCCCCTGATGCAGGCCAAGGGGATGACCGTCGAACCCACCCTGACCCTGGAACAGGTCAATACCAAAAGTGGCAACGTCCATTTTGATGGCGCCGTGGTGATCCTGGGCAACGTCCAGGAGGGGATGGTGGTGGATGCCAGCGGAAGTATCACGGTGATGGGTCTGGTGGAGGGCGCCAGTCTCAATGCCGGTGGCGATCTCTGCATCGGCCAAGGGGTCATCGGCCGACCACTGGATCACGGCGAGTTCAACTGTACCCTGACCGCCAAGGGCAGCATCCATGTGCGCTACGCCCACTACACCCGCATCATCACAGGTGGCGATCTGCACATTGAACAGCAGAGCCTGCACTGCCACCTAAACTGTGGCGGTGAGCTGGTGGTGGGCAGCAGCGGGCGAGGCGATCTGGTCGGCGGCATTGCCCAGGCTCCCTACCGGATCCAGGCCCAGGGGGTGGGAGCCCGAGCGGGTGCCGAAACCCGCATCGAGTTGGGCCAGCATCTGCCGCAGCTGCGCGTCCAGGTTGAGCAACAGCAGCAAGCCCTGAACCAGGCCAGAGAGCAGTACCAGCAAGTACAGGAACGACTGCGGGCTCCCCACGACGATAGCCAGACGCCGGCACTGCACCAGGCCCTGAAACAGCTGGCTCAGCAGCGCGATGAGCTGGAACAACAGCTGCAGAGCAGCCAACAGCGGCTGCAGGAACTGCCTCAACGGCTAGCCCTGGAGATCACCAAGATACTGCACCCCAGGGTCAAGCTGTTGCTGGCGGAGCAGGCCAGCCTGAGTCAGAGTGAGCATGGCCCCAGCCGGGTGCGACTGTCCCGGGGTAAGGTGGCCATCGAACCCTGGGTGCCGGGGCGTGCAAAACAACGAAGCCATGGCACAAAAGTTGCAGCGTTTTAGGGATTCGCGAGATAATGTCAGATTCCCGACGACCCGAAATGAAGCCCAGTGTTCACACCATGATCGCCTCCATCCCCTTTGCCCTGCTGGCAGCCCGCATCGCCTTGTGGCTGCTGATCGCCGCCAGCGCGCTGTTGCTGCTACCCCTGGCCAACCTGCAATCGCTGCATCTGCAGGAGTGGGTGGGGCGCAATGGCTTTAGCCTGGGGCTCACCGTGGTATTGAGCGGCAGCTACCTGCTCGCCCATGGCCTGATGTTGGGCGTCAGCGGCTTGACCCAGAAACAGCAGCGCAAGCTGGCAGAACAGCGACTGCAGCAGAAGCTGCAACTGCTGGACGGTCAGGAGCGCGCCGTGTTGCGGGAATACCTGCTACAGAGCAAAAGCACCCTGGCGATGCCTCTCACCCACCCTACGGTCAATGAGCTGATGCAATCCGGCGTGCTGGTGCAGGCCGGTGCCACCGAGCACTATGCCATTGAGGGCCCGGTGGCCCCGCTAAAGATCGCCAATGGCGCCAAGGCCCGGTTGACCCGGCAGCTGCTGCGCCTGCCGGAGGGACAGCTGGATGAGCAGCAAAAGGCGGCCCTGATGGCCTCCCGCCCGGAGTTCATGGCCGGCAAGCGCAGCCGGCGCCAGGCCGCCTGATCAGAGCAAGCGGCAAAGCACACACCCAGGCGCAAACGCGAAAGTCTGACCAACAAAAAAGCCCCCATGCTGGGGGCTTTTTTGTTGCTAACCGGATTACAGCGCGCTGAGCATCGCTCGCTCGGCTTCACCTTCATCCAACTGGTGCTCCACCTCGGCCATCACCCGCTGATAGGAATCCATGCGCAGCGGCGTGGTCCACTCCAGAGTGTTGATAAAGATGGCAAAGGACTCAAACAGTTGGCGCGTGTCCAGTCGCTTAATGGCGTCGCTCATCAGTGGGTTGTCCACCGCACCGGATGCGCCGCGCTGGAAATAAGCCAACATGGCGTGCACGGTGGAGACCTGCTCATCGCTGGCCTTGAGGTGACCCTGGATCCGGGCGCCTTCCACCACGCGCAGGATGGCGCGGTAAAACTGCTCCAGGTACATCTTCAGTTCCTGGACCCGGTACTCCGACGCGCGTTCGATCACCTTGGGCGCACCACCTAAGGTGTTCAGTCCCAGGGTCCAGCTGGAGCGCTGAATCGCCACGACGGCAAACAGATGCATCGCCACCCAACGCTCGGCGTAGCTCAACTCACTGTTCATAAAGTGGGGCTGACGCTCCACCAGGTGCTCCACGTGGCGGGCAAAGATGGCGATCAACAGATCCTCTTTGCTGCTGAAGTGCTTGTAGAGCGTGCCCGCACTGCAGCCGGCCAAGGGCGCCAGCTCGGAGAAACGGAAGGACACCAGGCCCTGCTCTTGAATCAGTTGCTCTGCAAGACGCACCAATACCTGGTCGCGCTGGCGAAAACGTGCCTGATTGGGTGATCCCCAATGGGTTGAACTTCCTACTTCCATGGCCGATACCGTCATTGGACCCTCAAATTGTTGTTAGCTTTGAATCAGGTAGCTTCACTTTAAAAGGGTTAAGGAAAGCTAACTGTGCACTGGCGCTAACTTTTGGACTTTCACCTGAGACAAATTGACATACTGCGTTGTCTAACCGGCCAAAAACGCCCCGCCTGACTCCCTTTGGGTAAATCTAAGGGAGAATGACGTTCAAATGACAAACTCAGGACCGGACAAAATGTCTCACCCTCATCCCATCCGAGCCACAGCCGATAATGGCCACCACAGGCAATACCACTAAAGTCGCAGCCCATTTCGCAACAAAAGCTCGATCTTCATTTACAAAGCTGGTATTTAATTAGGTTCAGAGTACTAGGGAGGAGTCCGCATGGCAGACCAGAATTTTAAACCGGAAGAGCACAGCCCGGCAGAGCTTCAATCTGGGCAAACTTGGCGTGATGGCGCCATTGGACAGCAACTGGTTGAGTTGCTGGAAGATGCCTACCAGGATGACCTACCAGGCGATGCATAAAAAAAGCCCCAAGCGGGGCTTTTTTTATGCCTGTCATTGGCCGACTCCCGCTAGAAACGAAAACCCAGGTTCCAGAACAGTGTTGGTCGCTGCACCCGATAGGTGCGGTCACCATCCTCCTCCAGCAGATCCACATTAGGCAGCAGCAGCAGGTTTATCGAGAAACGCCGCCAGGTCAGCTCCAGGTTGGGCGCCACCATGGGCACTATCTCCCGCTCCGTGCCCTCAAACTGCTCATCCACGTAGATGGCCACGGAACGACTGGCCGCCCCCAGCATAAAGCCCGCCGCCAGCGAGTCGAACAAGGGGTACTGCCAGTTCCAGTAGAGGGTGTACATGGGGTTGTCGAAACTGTCGCGCAGGTACACCGCGCCCAGATGACAGCGCCAACGTTCGCTGCCGTGGCAGTTATCGAAGCGATAGTTCAGGCCGATGCCTTTGTGGTTTTCATTGAAGGTAGGGGAGCTTGGATAGGGCTCATCCTCGAAGTGATGGGACCAGCCGCCAAGCACCAGTTGAAAATCGCTGTACTGGGACTGCGCCCAGCCCGGGCCGCTCCACATCAGTACTAGCATCACTATTACTCTGATCACGCCGCGCCCTCCCTGAAGCCATGATGTCGGACACTCTGATGGGCCCATTTTTGTGATCCAAGTCACACCACCATAACCCAGATGTGAAATTCCGGCGACAACCAAATCAGACCAGCAGCAGCACCAGCGCCGCCTGCAGGCTAAGAACCAGGCTCATTCCGCCGCCAATCACAAAGCAGCGCAATTGCAGTCGTGTCATTTCGTTTCCCTCCCAACTGGAAAAACCGCTACGCAGAGCGGTGTTGCGGGGATCACTAGCGAAGCCCATGCAAAAAAAATAAGCCATTGATAAACAATGGCTTATTGGTTTTATCGGTTGAGCCTATCGGCGCAATCTATGACAGATTGGTGAGATCCGCCACCAGCCGATGGAGCGGTTGGCCGGACTGACCATACTTGCGCTCAAACGGGGTCAGCGGTGGCTCGTCCGGCAACGGGGCAAACTCGGCCTGCTGTCCGGCTTCGGCCAGCGCCAGCTGAAACTCTTCCAGGTAGATACGCCAATTGGAGCGCAGCTCCAGCTTTCCCCCCAAGGCCAGCAGCGAGGGAAACAGGGGCCCACCGTGCCAGCGTCGCTGCAGATGAGAGGACTTGGGCCAGGGGTTGGGATAGAGCAGATAGTGGTGCTGCAACTGCCAGCCGTCGGCCACCATCAGGCGCCACAGGTCGTTGAGGTTACCGCGCTCGACCCGGTAGTTGTCACCACCGAGCTGATAATGCTCATGCTTACCGACCCGACTGGCGGATTTGTCCAGGCCGAGCACCAGGGCATCGGGGTGGCGTCGGGCCAGGTTGGCACTGGACTCCCCCACCCCACAGCAGGAATCCAGTACCAGCGGGCGACCATCCGCTTCCTTCCAGGCTTTGAGCTGCTCAAACAAGCGCAGGCTGTGATCCGCATAGGGAGCCTGAAACGGGTGCTGCAGGTGGCGACGCACGGTCGCCAGCAGGTTGTCATGGGGCCCCGCCTGATTAGAGACGATGACCCGGGAGTTGCCGCTATCCATCAATGCCTCAATCCGATGCCGCGATCGATCAGATAATAGGCCACACCGCCGAGGATCAGCACAAAGGCCGACAGCACCGCCATCGACAGCCCCAGGCTGACATCCGCATGGCCCAGGAAGCCATAGCGGAAGGCGTTAATGGTATAGACCACCGGGTTGAGCTGGGACAGTGACTGCCACACCGGCGGCAGCAGGCTGATGGAGTAAAACACGCCGCCCAGGTAGGTCAGCGGGGTCAACACGAAGGTGGGGATGATGCTGATGTCATCGAAGGTACGGGCGAACACCGCGTTGATCAGCCCCCCCAGGGCAAACACCACTGAGGTCATCAGCAGGGTCAGCAGCAGGATCGGCAGGCTGTGGATCTGGATGTCGACAAACAGCAGGGCCACCACGGTGACGATCGCCCCCACGCACAGACCTCGGGTTACCCCGCCAGCCACGTAGCCCAGGATAATAAGGATGTTGGGCACCGGTGCCACCAGCAGCTCTTCGATATTGCGCTGGAACTTGGCGCTGAAGAAGGAGCTGGCGACATTGGAGTAGGAGTTGGTGATCACCGACATCATGATCAGCCCCGGCATGATGAACTCCATGTAGCTGAAGCCACCCATCTGACCGATACGGGAACCGATCAGGTTGCCGAAGATCAGAAAGTAGAGGGTCATGGTGATCGCTGGCGGCACCAGGGTCTGGACCCAGATCCGGGTAAAGCGGTTGATCTCCTTGCGCACCAGGCTGGTAAACGCGATCCAGTAGGGATGACTCATGCCTGCGCCTCCCGACCATTCTCCACCAGGGAGACAAAGAGTTCCTCAAGGCGGTTGGCCTTGTTGCGCATCGACAGCACCTCGATCCCCTGGGCCGACAGTTGACTGAACAGGCCGTTGAGGCCCGCGGTTTTCTCCACATCCACCTCCAGGGTATGGTCATCGAGCCGGCGGCTCTCAAAGCCCTCCAGCGCAATAGCCCCGGTGCCCGGCTTCAGGTCGAGGATAAAGGTCTCCAGGTGCAGCTTAGCCAGTAATGCCTTCATGCTGGTGCACTCCACCAGCTGGCCCTTATCGATGATGCCGATGTTGCGGCACAGCATCTCCGCCTCTTCCAGGTAGTGGGTGGTAAGGATGATGGTGACGCCCTGGGCGTTGATCTGCTTGAGGAAGCCCCACATGGAGCGGCGGATCTCGATATCCACACCGGCGGTGGGTTCGTCCAGGATCAGCAGCTTGGGCTGGTGCATCAGGGCACGGGCGATCATCAGGCGTCGCTTCATCCCGCCGGACAGCTCGCGGGCGCGGGCATCGCGTTTCTGCCACAGGTCCAGCTGGGTCAGGTAGGTCTTGGCCCGCACCAGTGCTTCAGCCTTGGGCACGCCATAGTAACCGGCCTGGTTCACCACGATCTGCTGCACCGTCTCGAACTGGTTAAAGTTGAACTCCTGCGGCACCAGACCGATGCAGCGCTTGGCGGCATTAAGTTCGGCATTGATGTCATGGCCGAACACCGACACCGAACCGCTGGTCTTGTTGACCAGGGCGCTGATGATACCGATGGTGGTGGATTTACCGGCCCCGTTTGGGCCGAGCAGGGCAAAGAAATCGCCCTGTTCGACGGTGAGATCGATCCCCTTGAGGGCCTCGACACCGCCGTCGTAGGTTTTCCGCAACGACCGAATCGCCAGTGCGGTGGCTGAACTGCTCATACGCTTCCCCTTGTTAGCCGCGTAATTATAAGTGCTCAGCGGATAAGAAAAAACGCCTTTTATATATGGTTATTCAAATATCCTAATCTCACCCCCGCAAAGCGCGGCAACAAAAAGGCGCCCCCGGGGGCGAGGAAAACGCGAGCTGGATGCTATCTTGTCGGAAATGGAAGAAGGAACAGATTTCAGATTCGTCAAAATCGTGTGGAAGTGTCGCACAATGACGACAAAGAAGAACCGGCGCTACCGGTTTGATGTAGCGCCGGATTAAGAGTGATTAGCCCTTGTATTTGATTGAACAGCCATAAGGCGCTGTCAACTTAGGATCTGGCGAACCGCCTGCTTCAAGTGCAGTCATACCTGAAGTCACATAGTTGATCGACTTAGGAATGTCCTCTGGATTCGCTGACTTGATGCTATCAATAGCGCCCGCGTAGCGAAGGATTCCGTCTGAATCGATTAGGTACATGTGTGGCGTTGTTTTAGCACCATAGGCTTTACCTACCGTACCTTCCGGGTCAAAAAGTACGTGACTTGGCGCGGCATTGCGGTCTTTGGTTAGCGCATTAGCAGTATCTGAATCCACATAGCCTTGCTTGCCCGGCGCAGAAGAGATAATTGATAGCCACACCACGTCTTCACCCGTGTACTGGGTCTGCAGGGCCTGCATGTTATCGCTGCTGTAGTGCTTTTGCACGTACGGGCATAGGTGGTTAGTCCATTCCAAGATCACCTGTTTACCAGCAAACTGTTCAAGACTGACAGACTCGCCGTGGCTGTTGGTTAGTGTGAACTCAGGCGCCGCAGAATCGACCTTAACGGCAGCACTGGCAAGCGTGCTGACACTCGCCATGACTAGTGCAGAGAGTAAGGCTTTAGCCCTCATGATTTTTCTCCTGTTGTGCAGACTTTATGGCATCTATGACTAAATCGGTTGTTAACACTTGAGGGAGCACCTGCCCCTCTCTATTTCCGGCGTACACTACGTATAGAGGTACACCTGAGCGTTGGTATCGGTTCAAAAATCCTAAAATTTCGTCGTTCTTATTTGTCCAGTCGCCGACCATGTAGTGGACGTCTTCCTGACTGATGACTGACTCAAACCTATCGGAGCGGAACGCCACTTGCTCGTTTACTTTGCATGTTATGCACCAATCGGCAGTCATGTTGACAAGAACGACCTGATTACTGTTGCGGAGCTTTCGTAGCGCGTCTTCACTGTATGCCAAATTCGGCCCGGCTTTCATCGAAGCAGATGGCGTTGCTTGATTCATTAGCGGCCACGCGATACTTCCCACTAATAAGACCAGCGCAATTGCGCCAGACTTTCTGCCAGAAAACGATAACCACCAACAACTCAGAGCGAAGACCAGCAGTCCGCATAGCAACAGCAACTGACTCAAGGCGTCCGTTTGAGATAAGTAAACCCATACCAACCAAATAACCGTAGCCAGCATTGGAAAGGCTAGGAACTGACGGAACCGGTTCATCCATTCACCCGGCTTAGGTAGCCACTTCTGCCACGCAGGAACGAGGTAAATGGCAGTTAATGGTGTTGCCAAGCCAAAGGCCAGAGCGCTGAATAGAGCAAACGTAGTAAAAGGCTCGCTCACTAACGCAACCCCAAGTGCCGTTGCCATAAACGGAGCCGTGCAAGGCGACGCGACCACAACGGCTAAAACACCAGTGAAAAATTGTGCACTGAAGCCTTTACCTTGAATAAGTGTTTGACCAATACCCGCAAAGCGCGACCCTGCTGGCGCAACATCGAGCAGGATCAACGCGATAAACACGAAGAGGTAGGCCAGGGCTCCGACGACGATGGGCTCCTGCATATGAAAGCCCCATCCGATGGCTTCACCACCTTGCTTTAGAATGATGATAAGCATGGCAAAGACGTTAAAGCTCACGAGGATGCCTATCGCGTAGCCGAGCTTATTGGCGAGAGATGACGCCTCTGTGGACTGACTCAGTGATAGAGCTTTGATAGACAGTACCGGCAGAACACAAGGCATGAGGTTTAATATCAAACCGCCTACAAAGGCCATCAGTAAGAGTAAAGGTAGGCTCGCACCGTCAAGGGCATTACCTGCGCTTGCAACTACCGGGCGCGCGGTCAGATAGTAACCTTGCTCGCCATCCGTCAATAAAAACTGAAGGGTTTGTCCCTGGTCGACAAAATAGTCTGAGCGAGAGATTACCGAAATGCTCTGCGCATCTTCTACCAGATACTGCTGCGATGCAGCATGATTGGTTACTGCCGAATCAAAAGGCAGGAGTTGCCATTCAGATGCGTAGGGGGCTGAAAATGACAGAGACAGATGCGATTCGGTAACTTCATATCGGCCGTCAAGCAGCTCGGTTTGTGGAAGCTGTTGCCTGGTCTGAACGAACGACGCCGACTGTTCTGTGGGTGATGAAGTTGCGTCAACGGGAATTTGCTTAGTCAGTGTTGTCCATCCAGGGATGCAGTCTTCTTTGCACACTAGCCAGGACAAATCGGCCACGATATCGGCCGTCTCTCCGACGGGGGCATTGTCGGCAACCGTAAATGGCACCATTAACAAGTTGTCTCCGTCGTAGCCGTAATTTACCAAGTGGGCGACGGGGATCTGGTGAGGGATAGGCCATTGGATTTCGCCTGCCGACAAGTAGTCAGGCAAAGTCCAGTTAATCACCGGAGGCTCGCCAGAGTCTCCGGGATTTCGCCAATAGGTATGCCATTCAGATTCTGGTGAGAGCAAAATGCCAAGATACTGAGTTTCACCAGGCACAAAAGCGGTGTCCTCGGCGAGCAGTCGCACTTCGATATGTGGACCTGTCGCCGACTCGCTGGCTGTGGTAGCAAAGCTAACAAGAGAAAAAAGCGTAAAAAACCAGAGCAGTATCAACTGGAAAGACTGTTTTATCATTATGGGTATTGAGCCTAAAATCGCTTAATAACTGCTCAGCGTACGTGACAAATTGGGACTTAGTCCACTTTGCCACGATAAATAGAAGTAATTTGTCGATAGACAGCGAAACGCCGCAACGAGTGCGGCGTTTTTACTATGCAGTTGCTTCAGACAGGGGCATTTGCCGGATGGAAGACCCCACTTTGCGTGGGCTTATTCGCTCTATCACCATCTAGTTAGCCGGTAAAAGAAAGGGCACCCTGAGGTGCCCTTCTCGCTTAAATCGCGTCTTCGTTCTCTTCACCGGTGCGGATGCGGATCACCCGCTGGATGTCGGTGACGAAGATCTTGCCGTCGCCGATCTTGCCGGTACGGGAGGTGTCGACGATCGCTTCGATCGCCTGCTCCAGCAGGTCGTCGGCGATGACGATCTCGATCTTCACCTTGGGCAGGAAATCCACCATGTACTCGGCACCACGGTACAGCTCGGTATGGCCCTTCTGACGACCGAAGCCCTTGACCTCCTGAACCGTCATCCCGGTGATGCCGATCTCCGCCAGCGCTTCCCGTACGTCATCCAGCTTAAAGGGCTTGATCACCGCTTCCAGTTTTTTCATTGCTCTTCCTTACTACCAGTTCTGTTTGCCGAAACCGGACGTGATGGGGTAACGCCGGTCTTTGCCAAAGGCACGGGGGGTCACCCGAGGGCCCACCGCCGCTTGGCGCCGTTTGTATTCGTTGATATCGGTCAGGCGGATAACCCGACGTACATCCGCTTCCTGGTGGCCGGCGGCGACGATCTCCGCCAGGCCCTGGTCCTGCTCCACGTAGCGCTCGAGGATATCATCCAGCACATCATAAGGAGGCAGGCTGTCCTGATCCACCTGGTCCGGGGCCAGCTCCGCCGAGGGCGGCCGGGTGATCACCCGCTCCGGGATCACTGCCGAGCGGGTATTGCGGAACCGTGACAAGGCATAAACCAGCTGCTTAGGCAGATCCTTGATCACCGCAAAGCCGCCACACATATCGCCATAGAGGGTGCAGTAGCCCACCGCCAGCTCACTCTTGTTACCGGTGGTCAGCAGGATGCGGCCGCTCTTATTGGACAGGGCCATCAGCAGTACCCCGCGGATCCGGGCCTGCAGGTTCTCCTCGGTGGTGTCCTTCTGCGCACCGGCAAACAGCGGCGTCAGGGTTTGCATAAAGCCATCGAACATCGGCTCGATCGGCACCACCTCGTACTCTACCCCCAGCGCCTTGGCCTCCGCCTCGGCGTCCTCCAGACTCATGGAGGAGGTGTAGCGGTAGGGCATCATCACCGCCTTGACCTTGTCGGCACCGATGGCGTCAGCGGCGATGGCCAGGGTCAGGGCGGAATCGATGCCGCCGGACAGGCCCAGCACCGCGCCGGGAAAGCCGTTCTTACCGATGTAGTCACGCACCGCCAGCACCAGGGCATCGTAGACTTGGGCCTCGACGCTGGGCAGCGGCAGGCGCTGACCCGGCTGTGGCTGCCCATCAACAAACTGCACCAGGGCCAACTCCGACTCAAACTGGGCCAGCTCCTGGGTGATGCGCCCTTGGGCGTCGACCACCATGGAGTGGCCATCGAACACCAGCTCATCCTGGCCGCCCACCTGGTTGAGGTAGACCACCGGGGCGCCAGACTCGGCACTGCAGGCCTCCAGCACGTTGAGGCGCTCATCCAGCTTGGTCATGTCGAAGGGGGAGGCGTTGATGCTGAGCAGGATCTCGGCGCCCTGCTCCTGGGCGCTCTGGATCGGCTCCGGGTGCCAGATATCTTCACAGATCAGCAGGGCCAGGCGATGGCCCTTGAACTCCACCACGCAAGTCTGGTCGCCGGTATGGAAATAACGCTCTTCGTCAAAGACCCGGTAGTTGGGCAGTTTCTGCTTGTGCGCCAGGGCCTGACGCTGCCCCTCGACGAACAGCGAGGCACTGTTGTAGAGCTCCCCGTCGGTGTCACGGTGGGGGTGTCCTACCAGCACCGCAATGCCCTGGGCCGCCGCCTCTACCTGGCTCAAGGCTACCTCTACCCGGCTCATCAGGTCGGGACGCAGCAGCAGGTCTTCCGGCGGGTAGCCGGTGATGGCCAGCTCGGAGAAAAGAATGAGATCGGCGCCCTGCTCCCGTGCGCGATCGATATCCTGGCAAATGGCCTCGCCATTGGCTTCGATGGCCCCCACCACGAAATTTCGTTGGGCGAGGGCGACCGTCAATTGCTTACTCATACTGCGGTCGGTCCAAAATGAAACGATGATCGCAGCATGGTAAATCATCTCCCCATGCCAGGGAAGCACGGCACACGAGGTGATTTCTCCCGGTCAGTCAATGGGCATGCACCCTCTTACGGACATGGCGAGCTGGGTAGAGTAAGAGCAGCACCTTTCTTATCCGTCGTCTTGCCATAGATCATATGCACGCACAAATTGTTCACATCGCTGGCCGTACTGAGCGTGGCTTCAGTGATGACACTGGGAGAAAGCTTGGCTTCCCCACTAGCACTGAAACGGATCTCATTGTCGGTACTGTCACCCAAATCCAGCCAGGTCGATGGCAGGTTGCAGCCAAATGCCGGTGTCCCTTCTGACGGTTTGGTCGGCTGTCCACTGCAGCTTGTGCCATCACTGGATGCGATCGACACATCGAAATCGGCATCATTGCAATCTACCCAGCCCCTGAATTTGCCACCGTTATTGAAATCGGCTTTTTGACAATAGATTACGCCCCCAATGTTCAAACCCGGGTTCGGGTTCGGATCTGGGTCTGGGTCTGGGTCTGGGTCTAGGTCTGGGTCAGGGTCTGGGTCCTCCACTTTGCCCAGGGTAATCCCTAAGTGCCTTGTCAAGGTGGTTTGCTCATCGTAGGGGGAGATGGGCCCCTCTCCACCCAGGCCAGAGTTACTTCGGCGTGCTGTGACGACCGCCACGTAGTTGCCATTGGCCGTGGCAGGATAGTTTAATCGGCCGCGGCTGTAGTAGCTGCTGTAGTAAGTGAGGCCATCCGCATCGGGACTGCTGTCGGCAATGGGTTCACTCGTCAGGGATACCGAGTCTCCGCAGGACGCACTGCCACTCTTGACTGCGCATTGGCTACAACCGTTCAGCGGATCAGCCGGGTCAAATTCAACCACACCGCACTCCCACAGCGTCCAGTCGGCCAGTTTGGTGTTGTTTATCTCGTGGAATGGATAATCCGTTAGGCTCATGGAGCTCGCTGCCCCAGGGTAGGCCTCGATCGGGTCCACATAGACGGCGCGAGACATCAACTGGGTAAAAGTGCTGGCGGCCGGGTCGATGGTAACACTGCGTTGGGGAAACGCTTTGCCTGAGTAGGTGTAGCTGTAATCGCCAGGTGCGGTCTGATAGTTGGTCGTACTACCCGCGTAATCGGTCAGCAGCGAGGATACGATGCCCTGATATTCACCGACATTGGCTAGGCTGTTGAGTTGATCCCGCGTCATCACTTCCAGGTGTGCCATCTGCCAGTCCGGCATCAGAACATAGTATCCATCCACCCGCATCATTCGGCAGGATTCCAGGTAATCTTGGCCGCTGTTGGCCTGAACAGTATGATCAGTAGTCCTATATTTGAGGTTACCCCAGCGCTTGTAATCAACGCTGTAGTGCTTGGTCAGACGCGCACTCTCCGAGGCAGACGCCTTGTAGGCACTGGCGTCAAAATGATCTTCACAGCAGCGGTTACAAAGATCCCCGGCTTTCGGATCGGTCTTATTGGCGGCACTAAAACTGCCGGTGGGTTTGCTCGATGGCTCGATCTGCAACCACTCCACCCCATCCTCATTCCAGGACAACTGCACCGGGTTGGCGCGTGAAGCATTCGAGCCCGACAGGGTGCAACTGCAAGTCACCGTAAGGTTGTCTTCCTGAACAATCTTCTGGTCATCCGATGAGTCAAAGTTCACTGAGTCAAATTGGACCAACACGATGCCATCACTGCTCTCCACCTGAGGTGTAGGCTTAGAGGTCTCACGTTTTTTGCCTTCACCCAACTCTATATCAATTACATCAGGAGCCAGCCCGTCATCGTGATAGACCGTTGGGCCGCCACCACCGTAGCCTCCTCCTCCGGAGGAAGCGGTACCCGAATCGGGCAAGGTCCGCGCTAACTCTCCACTCAGATTCACCGACATCGCCTGGCCATTGTTGGAGACCCAACTCACATCGACAATCACCGCTTTTTTCACCACTGTATCGCCTGCGCCCACATCGGCAACGCTAAAGCCATGCGCAGCCAGATCGTCAAGCATGTAATCCTCGACTGTCCAGCTAAGAGAAAAGTCCTGGTTCTTGAAAGTCACAGCTCCGGAGTTCAATTGAGTAGAGATACCTCCTTCATCAGACAGAATGTCCTCAAACTCGAAGCTGCTGCCCGGGCTAAAAGAACGCAAGTCATCCAGTTTTGCTCTGGCCAAATGCAACGCGACTTCCCGCTGGCTGGTTTGCGCTGCGCTTTTGACAAAAGTGCCCTGCAGTTGCGCCAGGGCAACCACCCCAAAACCGATTACCAGCACTGCAACCAGAACCTCGATTAGGCCGAAGCCACGGCACGTTTGAACCGGTCTCATCATCCTCTCCTTATCTCGCCATCCCTAGCACCCCGGGGGCTATTCCACTGCAAAATCACGCCAGCTTCCTGCTACCCTGACCAAGGGGGAAAAGACCTTATTTGGATCATCCTCATAGGCACTAAACACTTCCGGATGCCAGCTCAGCGCCAGATTGCTGTTAGTGTTGCCGGTGCCATGATTGCCCATCACTGACCCCAAGATCCCCTCTTTCGTTTTGATGGAGATCTTGGGCTCCGACGAATCGCTCAGATCGGTATCCAAGCTGAACAGCACCCCATAGACCTTGGTGTTATTTCGCACGTCCATACCGCCATCGGCAGAAATCAAGATAATGGGTGCTGATGGGCTTCCAGCCTGCGCTTGCTGCATCACACAGGAGTTGCCCTCATAGACAAATATTCCTGTAGAACTGGCGGTAAGCTCGCCGCAATCATCGATCTTTTGGGCGCCGCGGTAATAGATATCCCGCCACTGGTCAGTTGGGATGCCAAAGACAAAGGCAAACAGGTCATCGGGAAAGGCCGGATCATTGACGATGATATCGTTGCCCATGCCATCTTTTTTCGATGAGTAGGTGTCCCCACTACACTGGCCACTACCACGTTCAAACTCCTCGTAACCGCAACTCTCTGCAGCGCCAGTCAGGTCATCCGATTCACCAGTCCAGATTGACACCGGCACCCCCGTGCCCCCGCCATTCGGATTGGCTCCCAGATCCATGGTGCCGTTAAACTTTGCCGTTGACGCAAAGGTCAAAGGCGCGGGAGAGCCCAACGCAAACAGTGGTGCAAAGGCATAGCCCTCCGCCACCGTTGCAGAAGCACCACTGGCGCTGTCAAGGTAGCTCGCCGTAATGGTGACCGGCGCAGTTCCGCTATCACATTCCCAGGATAACGTGGCCTGATGTCCAGCCGGCAGACCACTATTGCTATCGTAAGTTTCCGTGGTGTCACAAACCGCACTGTCATCAAAGAAGCGCTGGGCACCTGACTCCAGCCAGGACTCAGCGCTGGCAAAGGCCGCCGCATATTGAAGCTCATTGCGAGAGATTCGCTTCTCCATCACCAGCACCTTGCCCGCGTACAGCGTAATCGCCGCCAGGATCAGCATCAACATCAGCGTCACGCCTACAGTGGCAAAGCCCCGGCTCTCCTTGCTCATCGTTTCTATCCTCAATACACGTTGTTTCGGATCTTCACCCTTTCGAGCAATGTCAGACTGATCTCCGGCCGTCCGGCCAAATTTCCACTCAGGCTGATCTCGACCGACTGCACCACACGCGACTCCCCGGCCACAACGGCCGGGTCCATGGTGAAATCCAGTGCCGTGATCTCCACATCGGCGCTGGTCAGCCCTTGCCAGCCCAAGCTGGCGCTGCTGCAGGCGGGCGTGGTAACAGCGCTGGTGCTAGACCAACTTCCCACCTCCACCTCCAGGCTGGTGGCATCGTAGCGGTAGGCACTGACCTCGTCCGGGCTCGGCCCCACCCCGGTGCTGGCATCGGCGTCCCCATTGTGGTCGGCCATCAACAGGATGCACTGGTAGGGCCCGCCGGCATCGTGGCTACCGCCACTGGCCAGGCTATCGATGTGCTCGCCCACCCAACTGCCGCTGTCGCGGCTGCCGGGCATAAACATAAAGGCCTTGTCGCCGATATCCCGATTGGCTATGGCGTCCCCCCGGTAGCCAGCCCGACGGACGTCCCGGGCCACCATGCCCATCACCGTCTGCAGCTCCTGGTTGAGCCGGGCCAGCCCCAAGGTGGTGCTGTTGGCCTTCAGATTGGAGACAAAGAAGCCCAGCATGGCGGCCAGGATCAACAGCCCTAAGGTCATCGAGACCATCAACTCCACCAGGGAGAAACCTCGGGTTAATTGGCGCATACCGTCCCTCCGCAGGCATCCACTCCCCAGATAGTGCCCTTGTCATTGGGGGTACAGATCCGGGCTCGCCCCACGTTCGAGGTCACCACACAGATGGCCAGGTCATCACCCAGGGCAAAGCGCCCATTACCGGCGGTAAAGCTGTTGCGCCGGCCTGGGACGCTCAAAGTGGTGTTGCCGCCAAAGTTTGCCGTGGCGGTGACCGAGCTGAACGCGCTGCTGTCGCCGCCACGTACAATCCCGTCGCCGTTGATATCGCATTTGTTGGTTTGATCGATAGGATTGCCGCTGCCATCTACCAGGGCGCAGGCGGTGCAGCTGTTTGGCACGTCAGTCAGGCGATAGCACCAGCCACCGCCGGTCTCGTTGATGAACTTCAACGAGATGCTATCCAGGTTGCGCTTGATCGCCTCACTCTTGCCTTGGTGCACTGTTTCCAGCAGTTGGAAGGCCGCCCCGCGCAAGCGCAGCTTCTGCGCCATGTCAGTGAACGACGGCATGGCAATCGCTAACAGGATCGCCAGGATGGCAAGGGCGACCAGTAGGTTAACCAGGGTCAGGCCCCGAGAGCCCTTTGCAGGTCTGCGCCTTGTGGTTGGAATCATCACACTTCCTCTGTGCGAACAGTACAATCCACTTGTACATCAATCTAGCCAGTGATTAAAGTGTACTAGAACAGACTATTAGATTTGAGCGGATCACGGATGAATCGAACTACTCCTGCTATTGCCCGTTCAGGCTTCACCTTGATCGAGCTGATGATCGTGGTGGCGATCGTGGCAATCCTGGCCAGCATCGCGGTGCCGTCCTACCACCAGTTTGTCCAGGAAGCCCGTCGGACCGACGCCAAACAGGCCCTGCTCGGCGCCCAGTTACTGCTGGAGGAGTACCGCATCGGCTGCAGTCAGTACGGCCAAAGCCCGGCAGACTGCCAAAGTGGCACCCCGACCAGCCTGACCAGTGCTAGCCTGGGGGCGGAGGATGGCAGCTACTACACCTACACCCTGACAGCCACCTCAGCCACCACCTATACCCTGACCGCAACCGCCAAGGGCAGCCAGACCAACGACAAAGTGGGCACCGTCAGCTGCACCCCGATGACCCTCAACCAAAACGACGCCAAGACCCCGGCAGAGTGCTGGTAAAAAAAACGCCGGCAGATGCCGGCGTTTTTCTTTGCGAAACTGCTTAGCGCAGCTCAGCGGGGACGTGGAACACCACGTTCTCTTCCCGGCCTGCAGCTTCGTCTACCGCTACCGCACCCTGGGCCTTGAGCGCTTCCACCACGCCCTGCACCAACACCTCCGGAGCGGAAGCACCGGCAGTGACGCCGATGGTGTCGACACCATTGAGCCATTCGCTCTGGATGTCGTCAGCCCCGTCAATCAGCTGCGCCTGGGTGCCGGATTTCTGCGCCAGCTCGCGCAGGCGGTTGGAGTTGGAGGAGTTCTTAGAACCCACCACCAGCACCAGGTCGCTCTGAACGGCCAGCTCCCGCACCGCATCCTGACGGTTCTGGGTGGCGTAACAGATGTCGTCCTTACGTGGCCCCTCTACCTGAGGGAAACGGGCCTTAAGGGCATCGATCACCGCCGCGGTATCATCCATCGACAGTGTGGTCTGGGTGACGAAGGTGAGGTTGGCTTCATCCTTAACCACCAGCTTGGTGACATCCTCCGGTGACTCCACCAGGTAGATACCACCCTCGGCATTATTGTACTGGCCCATGGTGCCCTCTACCTCAGGGTGGCCGGCGTGACCGATCAGCACGCATTCGGTGCCCTTGCGGCTGGCACGGGTCACCTGCATGTGCACCTTGGTCACCAGCGGACAGGTGGCATCAAACACCTTGAGGCCGCGGGCCTTGGCCTCGTTACGCACACTCTGAGAGACGCCGTGGGCGCTGAAGATCACGATGCAATCATCCGGTACCTCGTTGAGCTCATCGACGAACACCGCACCGCGCTGACGCAGGCCATCCACCACGTAGCGGTTGTGCACCACCTCGTGGCGAACGTAGATCGGCTTCTCAAACAGCTCCAGGGCACGTTCAACGATGCTGATCGCCCGGTCGACCCCGGCGCAGAAGCCGCGGGGGTTTGCCATCAAGACCTTCATTGTGCCTCCTTGGTGATCACATCGAGGATCTCCACGTCGAACAACACGGTCTGGCCCGCCAGCGGGTGGTTGAAGTCCACGGTGACTGAATCCCCTTCCACCGCCCGGATCACCCCGGGGAACTGGTTCCCGTCCATGGCGGTAAAGCCCATGATGGTGCCGACGGAAAGGTCCGCATCGGCGGCAAACTGGGTCCGGTCCATGTGCTTGATGTTGTCCGGGTTGGTCTGGCCGAAGGCCTCCTCCGGTGCCAGCGAGAAGCGCTTCTTGTCGCCCTTGGCCAGGCCCAGCAGCGCCTTTTCCATGCCGGCGCTGAGGCTGCCATCGCCCAGGGTCAGGCGGGCCGGCTTGCCGTGGGCACGGGTGCTGTCCGCCACACTGCCATCGGGCAGTTCCACGTTGAAATGCATAAATACCTGGGCACCGGGGCCCACAACCACATCACTCACTTGGCTTCTCCATTCTGTTTGGCCTGGTCGGCTTTGGGCTGCAGAAAGGCATCCAGGATCATCAACCCAGCGCCTACGCAGATGGCGGTGTCGGCAATATTAAAGGCCGGCCAGTGCCAATTCCCCACGTAGAAATCGATGAAGTCGACCACGTAGCCGTAGGCCAGGCGGTCGATCAGGTTACCAATGGCGCCACCGATGATCAGCGCGTAAGACCAGTTGATCACCCGGTTATCCGCCCGCTCAGCACGCAACATCACAACCAGTGCAATGGACACCAGGATGGCGAAGATGGCAAAGCCCCAGCGCTGCCAGCCGCCAGCATCCGCCAAGAAGCTGAAGGCGGCGCCAGTGTTGTGCACGTAGGTCAGGTTCAGGTAAGGGATCAGCGGGATCGACTCATACAGGTCGAACTTAGCCATCACCCACAGCTTGGTGATCTGATCCAGGATCAGCGCCACCGCGCTGATCCAGAGCAGACGACAACCGCTTTGCGTCCATGCGGCCGGACGCTTAGCCCAGGCCTCTTTAAGCATACTGACGCGCTTCTCCGTCGCCATCGACGTTGCTGACACAACGGCCACACAGGGTCGGGTGTTCAGCGTGGCTGCCTACGTCCTCACGGTGGTGCCAGCAGCGCTCACACTTGGCCGCCTCAGTCTTGCTCAGACCCACCAGCAGGCCATCGATCTCGGTGCTGACCGCGTCCTTGGCTTCGGCCAGGGGTTTAACGGTGGCGTTGGAGGTGATCAGGGCGAAGCGCAGCTCGTCACCCAGCTGTTCCAGCAGGGCCTTGAGATCGCCATCAGCATAGAGGGTCACATCCGCCTCCAGGCGGTTCTTGATCCCCTGCTCTTTGGCCTGCTCCAGCGCCTTGTTCAATTCGCCCAGTACCGCCACCAGTTGCTGCCACTGGTCATTGCTCAGGGCGGCATCGTCCGCCATCGGCGCCAGGCCATCGTACCAGTAGTCGGTAAAGACAAACTCACCGTGCTCGCCCGGCAGCAGCTGCCATACCTCATCGGCGGTGAAGCTCATGATCGGCGCCATCCAGCGCACCAGGGCTTCGGTGATCAGGTACAGCGCACTCTGACAAGAGCGGCGGGCATGGCCGTCGCCCTTGGCGGTGTACTGACGGTCCTTAATGATATCCAGGTAGAAGCTGCCCAGCTCAACGGAGCAGAACTGCATCAGTTTCTGGGTCACCTGGTGGAACTGGTAGTTGTCGTAAGCGGCAACGATCTCTTCCTGCATGGCGTGGGCACGGGCCACGATCCAGCGATCCAGCGCCACCATGTCGTCCAGCTCGACCATGTCAGTGGCCGGGTTGAAGCCATTCATGTTGGCCAGCAGGAAGCGGGCGGTGTTACGGATACGACGGTAGGCATCGGCACTGCGCTTGAGGATCTCGTCGGAGACGGTCATCTCACCGGTGTAATCGGTGGAGGCCACCCACAGGCGCAGAATGTCGGCACCCAGCTTGTTCACCACCTGCTGCGGGCTCATCACGTTGCCCAGGGACTTGGACATCTTGCGGCCCTTGCCGTCCACGGTGAAGCCGTGGGTCAGCACCTGCTTGTAGGGGGCATTGTCCTTCATCGCCACCGAGGAGATCAGCGAGGACATGAACCAGCCGCGGTGCTGGTCGGAGCCTTCCAGGTAGAGATCGGCACCGTGGCCATTGAACTCGTCACGGGCATCGACCACAGAGGCGTGGGTCACACCGGAGTCAAACCAGACATCCAGGGTGTCGGTCACCTTGCTGTAGTGTTCCGCCTCGTCGCCCAGCAGCTCGGCCGCGTCCAGATCCCACCAGGCCTGGATGCCGTCCTGCTCGACGCGCTTGGCGACCTGCTCCATCAGCTCAACGCTGCGTGGGTGCAGGGCCTGGGTTTCGTTGTGAACGAACAACGCAATCGGCACACCCCAGGTACGCTGACGGGAGATACACCAATCCGGGCGGTTCTCCACCATGGTATCGATGCGGGCCTGACCCCAGTCCGGGATCCACTGCACCTGCTCAATCTCCTCACGGGAGCGGCTGCGCAGGTTGTTCTGGTCCATGGAGATGAACCATTGCGGGGTGGCGCGGAAGATGATCGGGGTCTTGTGACGCCAGCAGTGCGGGTAGCTGTGGCGGAACGCCTCATGGTGCAGCAGCGCGCCCTTCTCCTTCAGCACCTCGATGATCGGGTTGTTGGCCTTAAACACGTGCTGGCCGGCAAACAACGGGGTATCCGGCAGGAATACGCCGTTGTTGCCCACCGGGTTGGCCACTTCCAGGTTGTACTTGTTGCCCACCACGAAATCGTCCTGGCCGTGGCCCGGGGCGGTGTGTACGCAACCGGTACCGGACTCGGTGGTGACGTGATCGCCCAGGATCGCCGGCACCAGCATGTCGTAGAAAGGATGATGGAACTGCTGCAGCTCCAGCGCCTTGCCCTGGCAGTAGCCCAGGTTGTGGTAGTGCTCGATACCGGCACGGTCCATCACGTCCTTGACCAGATCGGCGGCCAGGATCAGGCGCTCCTTGTGCTCACCTTCAACCTGAACCAGGGCGTACTGCACGCTCTCATGCAGGGCGATGGCGCGGTTGGCCGGCAGGGTCCAGGGGGTGGTGGTCCAGATCACCGCAGAGATCGGGCCTTCACCCTGGTGGCCTTCGGCGCAGTCAAACTTGTCCGCCACCAGCTTGGCGTCGTCCGCCTTGAAGCGTACGTCGATGGCCGGTGAGGTCTTGTCCTCGTACTCCACCTCGGCCTCGGCCAGGGCAGAGCCACAGTCAGTACACCAGTGCACCGGCTTAGCGCCCTTGTGCAGGTGGCCGTTGTCGATGATCTTGGCCAGGGTACGGATGATGTTGGCCTCGGTACCGTAGTCCATGGTCAGGTAGGGCTTATCCCACTCACCCAGCACACCCAGGCGGATGAAATCGGCCTTCTGGCCCTCAACCTGGGTCTTGGCGTAGGCGCGGCACTTCTCGCGGAACTCAGCAGCGGAGACCTTCTGGCCCGGCTTGCCGACCTTCTGCTCCACCTTCAGTTCAATGGGCAGGCCGTGACAGTCCCAGCCCGGAACATAAGGCGCGTCAAAGCCAGACAGGGTCTTGGCCTTGATGATGATGTCCTTGAGGATCTTGTTGACGGAGTGACCGATGTGAATGTCGCCGTTGGCGTACGGAGGGCCATCGTGCAGCACAAAGGGCTTAGCACCTTGGCGGCTGGCACGGATCGCTTTGTACAGCGCCTTCTCGTCCCAGTTCTTGAGCATCTCAGGTTCGCGCTTGGCCAGGTTCCCGCGCATCGGGAACTCGGTTTCAGGCAGATTCAGAGTTGTTTTGTAGTCAACCATTTAGGGTCACACCATCCGGTAAATCAAACAAAGAGGTTTGCGTCTGCAAGCCGGTTTCTGGCTTGGTTTGCATCCGCCTGGATCTGGGCCTTCAACGCCTCCAGAGAGGCAAAGGCTTGTTCTTCCCGCAGCCAGCTCACCAGCTCAACCTGCAGGTGCTGACCATAAAGATCAGCGTCAAAATCAAAAATGTGCACCTCAAGGCGGCTCTGAGTGCCGCCCAGGGTGGGGCGTCGGCCCACGTTGGCCACGCCACCATGCTGGCGACCGTCCTCGGTGCGCACGGTTACCGCGTACACCCCTTGCACCGGCACCACCTGACGCTTAAGCAAGATGTTGGCGGTGGGGAAGTCGAGGGTCCGGCCCAGCTTATCGCCATGGGCTACCCGGCCGCTGATGCAGTAGGGGTGGCCCAGCATCGATTCCACCAGGGCCAGGTCCCCCGCCGCCAAGGCGTTGCGGATCCCGGTACTGGAGATCCGCTCATCGCTCAGCCGCAGGCTTGCGGTGTCCTGCACCGCGAAGCCGAAGCGTTCGCCGGCGCTCTGCAGCAGGGCAAAGTCACCGCGACGGTCCTTGCCGAAGCAGAAGTCATCCCCCACCACCAGATAGCGTATGCCAAGCTGTGCCACCAGCAACTGCTCGACAAAGTGATCCGGCTGCTGACCGGCAAAGGCCTGGTCGAAGCGCACGCACAGCACCCGGTCGACACCCAGTGCCGCCAATCGGGCCAGCTTATCCCGCAACAGGTTAAGCCGGGCCGGTGCCCGTGCGCCCATGAAGAACTCCTGGGGCTGCGGTTCAAACAGCATCACCGTGGCCGGGACATCAAACTGCCGTGCCACCGTCACCAGGCGCTGGATCACCGCCGCATGTCCGCGGTGCACCCCGTCGAAGTTGCCGATGGTGAGCACGCAGCCACGGTGGGCCGGGGTCAGATTGTGGATACCGCGAACTAGCTCCATGGAACGCTGGTCACCTATGACTCGAAAATCGCCGGATTATACCTTAGCTAAAGGCAAACCCACTAATACCAATCGTACTAAATGCTGACGTTTTCCAGCAGCCTTTACGCCCCTTTCAGATGGCGCGGCCGGATCCCCAACAGCCCCAGGGCCAGCAGATAGGTCACGGCACCCAGGCCGATCAGGCCAAACAGGTGGCTGATCCGCTCCAGCAGAGACCAGGACAGCCACTGGGCCTGCTCCGGACAAAGCCACAGCAGCAACGCCGCCATCGCCGCTCCGGCCAGGGCCATGCGGGCGATCAGCCCCAGGCTGGTCCGGCTCAGGCTGAACACCCCCTGGCGGTTCAGGCCGCGATACAGCAGCAACGCATTCAAGGTGGCAGAGGCGGAGGTGGCCAGGGCCAAGCCAACGTAGCCAAAGGGGATCGCCAGCAACAGGTTAAAGCCCATATTGGCCACCATGGCGATGATGCCGTAGCGCACCGGGGTCTTGGTGTCCTGGCGGGCAAAATAGCCCGGCGCCAACACCTTCACCAGCATAAAGCTGAGCAGGCCGGAGGCGTAAGCCAACAGGCTCATCGCCGCCATCTGGGTGTCGCCCACAGTGAACTCACCCCGCATAAACAGCACCATCAGCATCGGCTGAGCCAGCACCATCAGGCCCAGCATCGCCGGGATCCCCACCAACAGCACCGAGCGCACCCCCCAGTCCATGGTGGTGGCAAAGCGGGTGGGATCGTCCGCGGCATGGCGACGGGACAGCGCCGGTAGGATCACCGTAGCGATGGCGATGCCAAACAGCCCCAGGGGAAACTCCAGCAACCGGTCGGAGTAGTAGAGCCAACTGATGGAGCCGGTCATCAGGAAGCTGGCAATAAAGGTGTCAAACAGCAGATTGATCTGACTGACCGAGACCCCGAACATGGCGGGGATCATCAGGGTGCGGATCTTGGTTACCCCGGGGTGATGCCAGCCCCAGCGGGGACGCACCAGGGTATTGGTCTGCAGCAGGAAGGGGATCTGGAACAGGAACTGGATCAGGCCGCCGAGGAACACCCCCCAGGCCAGGCCCAGCTCCGGCCGCGCCAGTTGCGGTGACAACCACAGCGCACAGCCGATGATCGCCACATTGAGAAACACCGGGGTGAAGGCCGCCACGGCGAAGCGCCCCAGGGTGTTGAGGATCGCCCCGGCCAGGGCGGTAAAGGTGATAAACCACAGGTAGGGGAAGGTGATCTTCAGCATCAGTGCCGCCAGCAGAAACTTCTCCCCCTCCGGCTCACCACCGAGCCAGGCAACAAACCAGCCGGTGCCAAACAGGGCCGCCAGCACCGGCGAAGCGATAACCCCCACCAGGGTCACCAGGGTCACGATCACCCCCAGGGTGCCACTGACTCGGGCGATCAGCTCCCGCACCGCCGATTCCGACTCCTTTTGCTGGTATTCGGTCAATACCGGTACAAAGGCCTGGGCAAAGGCACCCTCGGCGAACAGACGACGCAGGAAGTTGGGGATCTTGTTAGCCAGAAAGAACACGTCGGCCGCGGCCCCCGCTCCCATCAGGTTGGCCACTACCACATCGCGCACCAGCCCCAGCACCCGGGACACCAGGGTCATGGCGCTGACCACCAACCCGGAACGAACCAATCTCTTACTCAAAAAAGCCCCTAAGCCGCTGCGCAGGCCACCCTTTGGCGGCCTCAATGAAGGAATCGCAAAAAAAATTCCCTGCCTCTGTCACCGAGACGGGAATGCTGCTAGAATTTCGCCCCATCTTAAACCAAGAGGGTTGGGAAAGGCCAAATAAGGCCGCCAGATCGTAGATTTGGTGCTTATTTGCCCGCTGTCATTGACATCCCTGGGCGAACTGAGTAAATTCGCGACCCTTGTAAGAATCCAGACTGCACCGTTTTTAGGAGTTTGCACTTGGCTAACATCAAGTCTGCTAAGAAGCGTGCCATCCAAGGTGAGAAGCGTCGTCAGCACAACGCTTCCCGTCGCTCCATGATGCGCACCTACACCAAGAAAGTTGTTGCTGCTATCGCCGCTGGCGACAAAGCTGCTGCTACCGAAGCTTTCCAAGCTGCTCAGCCGATCCTGGATCGCATGGCCACCAAAGGCCTGATCCACAAGAACAAAGCTGCTCGTCACAAGAGCCGCCTGGCTGCGCAAATCAAAGCTCTGTAATCGCGCTTTGAATTGAACGATAAAAACCGGCCCCTGGCCGGTTTTTTTATGCCTGACGTTTGCCCCAAGCCCGATAACAGTCCCCCGCCCTGGCCCTGCGCCCGCACTTAATGCCGCCGGCCACACCTGTTACACTGCCGCTCGAAATGGAATAGAACAATAACAGGACGTCCCATGCGATCAGTGTTTCTCGCCCTTGCCCTGGCCAGCAGCGCCGCGGCCGCCACCCCCTTTTCCGCTGACACCCTCAGCCATGCCCAGTCCCTGCGCCAGCATGCGATGAGTAGCGACCATGCCTTCGAGGTGGTGGAAAGCCTTACCACCGAGGTGGGCCCCCGCCTGGCCGGCAGCGACGGCGATGCCCGTGCGGTGGCCTGGGCCAAGGCCCGGTTCGAGGCGATGGGGTTTGACCATGTCCGCTTGGAGCCGGTCACCATCCCTCACTGGGAGCGAGGCTACGCCGATGCCCGTGTCACCCTGCCCTTCCCCCAGCCTTTGGTGATCACCGCCCTGGGTAACTCGGTGGGCACCCCGGAAGGGGGGATTGAAGCCCCCATCGTACGTTTTGCCACCCTGGCCGATCTGGAAGCAGCAGACCCTGCCGAGGTGAAAGGCAAGCTGGCCTTTATCGACCATAGGATGGAGCGGTTCAAGGACGGGCGCGGCTACGGCCCGGTGGTGAAGGCCCGGGGCCAGGGCGCAGTTGCCGCCGCCAAGAAGGGCGCTGCTGGCTTGCTGCTGCGCAGCGTCAGCACCAGTGCCCATCGCTTCGCCCACACCGGGGTGATGCGCTACGTCGACGGCGTCGCCAAGATCCCTGCCGTAGCCATCTCCGGCCCGGACGCGGATCAGCTGACCCGGATGCTGCAGCGTGACCCCAAGATCCAGGTCAAGTTGGAGCTGGAGGCGATGGATCATGGCGAAACCACCAGCTACAACGTCATTGGCGAGATCACCGGACAAAGCCAGCCGGAGGAGATCGTCCTGATCGGCGCCCACCTGGACTCCTGGGATGAGGGCACCGGGGCGCTGGACGACGGTGCCGGAGTGGGGATCGTGACCGCCGCCGCCGGCCATATCCTGGCGCTGAAGCAGCGCCCTGCCCGTACCATCCGGGTGGTACTCTACGCCGCCGAGGAGATTGGTCTGATCGGTGCAAAAGCCTACCGCGACGCCCATCAGGACACCCTGGCACAACACTATGTGGCCGCAGAAGCGGACTTCGGTGCCGGTCCCATCTACCGGTTCGATACACGGGTTAACGAACAGGCGCTGCCGGCGATGACAGCACTGCAGCAGCAACTGGCGCCGCTGGGGGTCGAGCGGGGCCACAACCAGACCTGGGGCGGCCCGGACGTCTCCGTTCTGCCGCCGCTAGGGGTACCGGTGGCGGGCCTGGCGATGGATGGCACCGACTACTTCGACTATCACCACACCCCGGACGATACCCTGGATAAGATCCGTCCCGAGGCGATCCAGCAAAGCGCCGCGGTCTATACCCTGTTTGCCTGGCTGATGGCCAACGCCGAGGCCGAGTTGCGTCCCATCCCCATGCCCCAGCCCTGAGCCAAGTCTGAGAACAACAGCCATAAAAAACGCCGGTCATCAGACCGGCGTTTTCCTCTCTGTCGTATCCCTGGCTCGCTACAGCGGCTTGACCTTATAACGAGCACCCTCGCCATAGTCCGCCAGGCATTTGCTGATCCTCTGCCGGGTAAAGCCATGGCGACGCCAATAGCCGTCAGCACCGGCCACCGCCACCAGTGCCAGATGACTGAAGCCCTGCGCCCGGGCTCCGTCCTCAAGCTGCTCCAGCAGCGCCTTGGCAACGCCCAGACCCCGGGCCTGGGGGGAAACGGCCATATCATGCAGGTACATCTGCATCGTCTTTCCTGCATCCGCTTCGGCTACCTGACCCAAGGGTGGAGGGGTGCCCAGCGGCCAGGGGTGGGCCAGGCAATAGGCCAGCAGGCACTCGTCACGCCAGACACCCCAGCAGCTTTGTGGCCCCAGTCGTTGCTTGCTTTGTAGCACCGATTTTGGCTCCACCAGTGTCTCACCGTAGGCCTCGCGCTGCAGCGCCATCACCCCTGGCCAATCAAGCTCAGTCAGGGGACGGATAGACAGGCTCACGGCTCGTCCCGCAGGAACACCATGGTGTCTTCACTGGAGTCCGCCTCTGAGAAACGGTAGCCAGCGTAGTTAAACGCCTCCAGATCCTTGGGCGATTGCGGTTGCTGCTCAATCATAAAGCGCGCCATCAGGCCGCGGGCCTTCTTGGCGTAGAAGCTGATGATCTTGTACTGGCCGTTCTTCAGATCCTTAAACACCGGGGTGATCACCCGAGCTTCCAGCGCCTTGGGTTTCACCGCCTTGAAGTATTCGTTGGAGGCCAGGTTGATCAGCACGTTGTCGCCCTGCTCAGCCAGCGCCTGGTTCAGTGCCTCGGTGATGTGGTTGCCCCAGAAGGCGTACAGGTCCTTGCCGCGGACGTTAGCCAGCTTAGTGCCCATCTCCAGCCGATAGGCCTGCATCAGGTCCAGCGGTCGCAGCAGGCCATACAGCCCGGACAGGATCCGCAGGTGCTGTTGGGCGTGCTGCAGCTGGGATTCGCTCAAGCTGCTGGCATCGAGGCCGGTATACACGTCGCCATTGAAGGCCAGCACCGCCTGCTTGGCGTTGTCCGGGGTAAAGGGCGGCTGCCATTCGGCAAAGCGGGCGGCGTTGAGCCCCGCCAGCTTATCCGACAGCTTCATCAGGCTGGCCAAATCCGCCGGGGTCAGTTGACGGCAGGTGGCCATCAGCGCCTCGGCATGGTCCAGCATCGCCGGCTCACTGAAGGCCGGCACATGGGCCGGCGTGTCAAAATCGAGGTTCTTCGCCGGGGAGATCACCGCCAACATAGTTGCATCCTTGGTTTCGCAGATTTGATGGGCCCAATATATCAATGGGCCAGACACAAAAAAACCACGCCCGGAGGCGTGGCTTCTGGCTTTTTACGATTGCCGTTATCGAGACTTAGCGGCCGCTAGTGGGCTCGCGCTCGGTCTCTTTCCAGGTATCGCAGTGCAGCTGCTTCTCCAGCACGGCAACGGTACCGGCGTTGAACTCCGGGGTCTCACCGGCTTTCAGCTGGGACTCGTAGTCCTTGATGACAGCAATAGCCACCTTGGACAGGGTCACCAGGGCAATGATGTTCACCAGCGCCATCAGGCCCATGGACACATCAGCAAAGTTCCATACCAGGTTCAGAGAGGCCACGGAGCCCATCATTACCATGGCCAGTACGGCAACACGGAACACGGTCAGTACGGTGTTGTTCTTGGTCAGGAACTTCACGTTGGTTTCCGCGTAGCTGTAGTTGGCGATGATGGAGCTGAAGCAGAACAGGATGATGGCAAAGGCCACGAAGAAGGAGGACCAGCTACCCAACTCGTTGGTCAGTGCCAGCTGCAGCAGGCCGATGCCGCCCTGACCCTGCGGATCAGACAGCACGCCGGACAGCAGGATGATGGCCGCAGACGCAGTACAGATCACCAGGGTATCCACGAACACACCGATCATCTGAACAAAACCCTGGGAGGCCGGGTGGTTCGGGTTCGGGGTGGCGGAAGCGGCGATGTTGGCGGCGGAGCCCATACCAGCTTCGTTAGAGAACAGACCGCGGGCCACACCGGCCATGATGGCACCCATGGCACCACCAGCGGCTTCCTGCAGGCCGAAGGCGGACTTGAAGATCAGCGCCAGGGCAGCCGGAACCTCAGTGATGTTCATCAGCAGCACAACCACGGCGATCAGCAGGTAGGCCACGGCCATGACCGGGACGATCAGCTCAGAGGCCTTGGCTACCTTCTTCAGGCCACCGAAGATGATGTAGGCACTACCGGCCACGATCAGCACGCCCAGCAGGGCCTTGTCGATACCAAAGGCGGTGTTGACGGCGTCCGCGATGGTGTTGGATTGCGCCGCGTTGAAGGCGAAACCGAAGGCGATGATCAGCAGCACGGAGAACAGGGAGCCCATCCAGCGCTTACCCATGCCCTGCTCCATGTAGTAGGCCGGGCCGCCACGGTACAGACCGTCTTCGCCCTTCACCTTGTACACCTGAGCCAGGGTGGACTCGATGAACGCGGTCGCCATACCCAGCAGAGCGATGAGCCACATCCAGAAGATGGCGCCGGCGCCACCCACGGTGATGGCCACGGCCACACCGGCCATGTTGCCGGTACCCACACGGGCTGCCATGGAGGTGCAGAACACCTGGAAGGAGGAGATACCGTCGGTCTTGTTGCGGCCCTCTTTGACCAGCTTGACCCCGTGGCCGAAGCGACGGAACTGGATAAAGCCGGTCATCACGGTGAACAACACACCCGCAGCCACCAATACGTAGATCAGGACACTGCCCCAAAGCAGGCCGTTGGCCATATCGATGACAGCTTCAAAACCGCCTAGCAAAGATTCAAACATACAATCGTTCTTCTATATGAGCGCCCAAGGCGAGGTCGTGCCTCTTCTGGGGCGACTGAGTGTCAACTTCCATTCCTGGTCTTGCGGCCCTTCCTGGCCAGCTACCGGCAACTTCGTGCAATTTTGTTCTAATTCACCGCATAAATACGCTGCGGTGCGTCCAATAGCGGGCCGAAACATTAGCATACTTGATCTGCCAGACCGCGTGACCTTGGTCACACAGCATCATTTTCCCAACCCGCAGTTTACAGCAGCGCATCCAGCCAACTCAGGGTTAGACACAACAGATCACCACAAAACCACTCCGCGGCAAAGTTATATGACTCAGGTGGAAGCCTTTCCTTAACCTTCTACGCTTATCAGTAACAGGACGTGATTATCCAATAAAACAATGGATTGTGACTATGAAAGGATTGATAGGGGCGCTGGCCCTGCTCTGCCCTTTTGCCCTGGCGGCGACGGACGAGACCCCCTGGTACCTCAGCATCGGCATCGGTGGCAGCCATTGGCAGGATCTTTGTCCCGGCAGCGAGCAGGCGGATCGCTGCGATGACACCGACACCCAATGGGACATCAGCGCCGGTTGGCACTTTATCGAGCCCCTGGCCGTGGAGGTGGGCCATGTCGACCTGGGCGGCACCGAGTGGTCTCGGAATGAACAGTTAGGCCAGCGACTGTCCGGCGATGGTCTTCGATTCGCCTTGCGCGGCCAGGTCCCCCTGCCCCATCAGTTAGTGGTCAGTGGCGAACTGGGCGGACTTTGGTACGACAGCCAGGCCACTGACGCCAATGGCAGCGCCAGCGACAGCGGCATCGCCCCCTTTATTGGCGTAGGGCTGGATTACCAGATTAAATCCCGCTGGCAACTGGGCGCGAGGATCCGCCAGTACCAGGATCTGGAGGTCTCCGCCCTGTCCGCCCGCTCCGACGTCACCACCTACTCGCTGCAGCTCAAGTACCGCTTCGGCCCCATGGACAGCCCCATTGCCCGGGCCCGGGTGGCCCTGCCATCGCCACTGCCCGCCTCCACCACCCTGGTGTTCGGCTTTAACTCCTATCATCTGGATGAGGCCGCCCGGGATCAGCTCGGCCCTATTGGCCAATATATGCAGAGCACCCCCGGTGCACAGGCGGAGATCATCGGCTACACCGATCAGCAGGGCGACTCGGACTACAACCTGCTGCTGGGCCAGCGCCGCGCCGAAGCGGTGAAACTGCACCTGCAGCAGGCCTGGCAGATCCCGGAGGAGCGGCTGTTCACCACGACACGGGGCAGCCTGGACGCGGGGGCAAAACGGTCGGATTCTGATCGAAAAGCAACGATCAGCTTGTTCCTCGATTAGCCTGCATCCCCGATGGCGGCATTTCATAAAGGACAAACTGTAATTTATTTACATAACCGGTTGGCTTTATTGGGCAAATCGCCTTTAATGGAACAACCCTGATCCCCGGGCCTGCGGGCCCCAGCTAGTAATGGATTGACCACATGGCTAACGCGCTCGAACAACTTAAATCCCTCACCACCATCGTGGCCGACACCGGCGATATCGAAGCGATCCGCCGTTACCACCCAGAGGATGCCACCACCAACCCCTCGCTGATCCTTAAGGCCGCCCAGCTGCCCCAGTACGAAGCCCTGATCAGCGACGCCGTGGCCTGGGCTCAGCAAGAGAGCCAGGACCCGGCCCAGCAGCTGGAAGACGCCGCGGATAAGCTGGCGGTGAACATTGGCCTGGAGATCCTCAAGATCGTCCCCGGTCGCATCTCCACCGAGGTGGACGCTCGCCTCTCCTTTGATACCCAGGCCTCCGTGGCCAAGGCCCGCAAGTTGATCCGTCTGTATCAGCAGGCTGGGGTGGGTCCGGAGCGGATCCTGATCAAGCTGGCCTCCACCTGGGAGGGGATCCGCGCCGCCGAGCAGCTGGAGCAGGAGGGGATCAACTGCAACCTGACCCTGCTGTTCAGCTTCGCCCAGGCCCGTGCCTGTGCCGAAGCCGGCGTTTACCTGATCTCCCCCTTCGTCGGTCGCATCCTCGACTGGTACAAGGCCAAGACCGGCGAAGACTACCAGGGCAAAGACGACCCGGGCGTCATCTCCGTCAGCCAGATCTACCGCTACTACAAGGAGCACGCCTACGACACCGTGGTGATGGGCGCCAGCTTCCGTAACACCGGTGAGATCCTGGCCCTGGCCGGCTGCGACCGCCTGACCATCAGCCCGGCGTTGCTGGAGGAGCTGGAGCAGTCCAGCGTTGAGGTGGTACGCGAGCTGGATTACCAGGGCGAGGTGCACTCCCGTCCGGCCCCGCTGTCTGAGGGCCAGTTCCGCTGGGAGCTGAACCAGGACCCGATGGCCGTAGAGAAGCTGGCGGAGGGGATCCGCAACTTCGCCATCGACCAGGACAAGCTGGAGACCATGCTGCGCGAGCGCCTCGGTCTGTAACCCCTATTCCCTATCATCGCCCGGCATTGTCCGGGCGTTACTTTATGGACAAAGCCCCAATGAGCACATTGACCCAACTGCCAGCCTGGCAACAACTGAGCCAATGCCGAGCCCGCCTGGAGCAGCAATCGCTTCGTCAGGCCTTTGCCGATGACCCCCAGCGTGCCGAGCGCTATACCGTGCGCGCCGCAGGCCTGATGCTGGACTACGCCAAGAACCGCATTGATCAGCCCACCCTGGATGCCTTGCTGGCCCTGGCCGAGCAGGGAGGCCTGCCCCAGCTGCGCGACGCCATGTTTGCCGGCGAGGCGATCAACAACACCGAAGGTCGCGCCGTGCTGCACACCGCGCTGCGGAATCGTCAGCGTGACAGCATCCTGGTGGAGGGCGAGAACGTGGTGCCGGAAGTGCGCGCCACCCTGGCCAAGATGAAAGGCTTTGTTGAGCAGATCCACAACGGCGAGCGCACCGGCTACACCGGCCAGGCCTTTACCGACGTGATCGCCATCGGCATCGGTGGCTCCTTCCTTGGCCCCAAGGTGGCCACCGAGGCACTGCGCCCCTACGCCAAGCCACTGCGGATGCACTACGTTGCCAACGTCGATGGCACCGCCCTGGCCGAGAAACTGAAAAAGGTCGACCCGGCCACCACCCTGGTGGTGATGTCCTCCAAGTCCTTCACCACCCAGGAGACCCTGGCCAACACTGAAAGCACCCGGGACTGGTTCCTGGCCAGCGGTGCCAGCCAGGCCGACGTGGCCAAGCACTTTGTCGCGGTCAGCTCCAACGTACCGGCAGCGGTGGCCTTTGGCATCGACGCCGACAACGTGTTCCCGATGTGGGATTGGGTCGGCGGCCGCTACTCGCTGTGGTCCGCCATCGGTTTGCCCATCGCCCTGGCGGTCGGTTTTGACCACTTTGAGCAGCTGCTCGCTGGTGCCGAAGCGATGGACCGCCATTTCTGTGAGGCCCCGCTGGAACAGAATATGCCAGTGCTAATGGGCTTGCTGGCGCTGTGGTACGACAACTTCTTCGATGCCCAGAGCCAGGTGATCCTCAGCTACGACCACTACCTGCGTGGCCTGCCCGCCTACGTCCAGCAGCTGGATATGGAGAGCAACGGCAAGGGTGTGGACAAAGAGGGTAACCCGGTCGATTACCGCACCGGCCCGGTGATCTGGGGCGGCGAGGGCACCAACGGACAACACGCCTACCACCAGTTGCTGCACCAGGGCACCGCCCTGATCCCGGCGGACTTTATCCTGCCGCTCAACAGCCACAATCCGCTGGGTCGTCACCACAACATGCTGGCTGCCAACTGCCTGGCCCAGGCCCAGGCCCTGATGCAAGGTAAGACCCTGGAGGAAGCCAAGGCGGAACTGGCTGGTAAGGGCCTGTCCGAGACCGAGCTGGACACCCTGGCCAAGCACAAGGTGATGCCGGGCAACCGCCCCAGCAACACCCTGCTGATGGACCAGCTGACACCGGCCACCCTGGGGGCACTGATCGCCCTGTATGAGCACCGCACCTTTGTGCAAGGCGCGCTGTGGGGGATCAACTCCTTCGATCAATGGGGGGTGGAACTGGGCAAGGTATTGGGTAACGCGGTGCTGGCGGAGATCGAGGCGGAAAACCCCGCCTATCAGCAGGACAGCTCAACCAACGCACTGATCGCCTGCCTGCGAAAAGGGCACATCTGATCGCCATCGGCCGGTAACGTTGTTGCAACATTTTCATTGCATGGTGTTTTCCATCTGTGATATCTAGATTGTGACAACAGGAAAAACCGTTGGGGGGATGTGTTATGGAAAGACTGGATTACGGTTCACCGGAAGGAAGTGTGGTGGAGAAACCGACCCGCTCACGGGGCAGCAAGAAGCGCAAATGGCGTGAAATTGAAGCACTGAAAGAACGGGCACGGTTGCGCAAAGAGCTGGAAGACATCGACTTCTGCTTTGAGTTCACCGCCGACGTGGAAGACATGCTGGAAGAGTAAGGCATCCACCCAAACGCGACAGATAAAGGAAACGCCCCGCAATGCGGGGCGTTTTTTTGTCTTCAATTCAGCGCAGTGGCGCCGCTAGGGGGCTTCCGCCTCCAGCTCCGCCAGGTAGGCGCGCAGATCCTCGTACTCCTGGTCATTGCCCTCGCTGAACAGCGGGTCTTCGATCAGCTTGGTCGCCACCTTCTGCTGCAGGATGGCCCAGTCCGCCTCGGTCAGCTCCTGCTCCAGCACCGGCAGCACATAACGCTCCTCCTGCTCCAGGTGATGGCGTTGCTGGTGGGCAAAGTCGCGCAGATCGGCAATCAGCCGCTCCCGCGGCACCACCGCATCGTTGAGGATCATATTGAGGGTATCCATCAACTGGTCGGTGGATTCCGCCAGTACCTTATGCTCCTGGCCCAGCCGGTGCACCGTTTCCGCCCCTTTGCCCTGCTTCTCCAGGTAGTACTGGTAGAGGATATCCTCCATCGGGTGGTGGCTATGATCGGCGTAGCGCTGCAGGTAGTCGATCACATCCCGCACCAGTGGCAGGCTCACCTCCTGGCCCAAAGCCAGACGATTCGCTTTGTTATCCAACAGCGCCAGCAACGTAGCGATGTGGGCATGATCAGTGTGGATCCTTGCCAGCATAGGCTCACCCTTCTGTCCGTAAAGTGTTATCTCAACCTTAACTGTTAGCATGGGCTGAGAAAAGCGCGAACGCCTTGATCCCCATCAATGGCCGGTGATGCCTTACTGCGGCAGGCGGGGTTGCCAATCGATGGGATCCAGGCCCTGCTGCTGCAGCAAGGCGTTGGTCTGGGTAAAGTGGCCGCAGTCAAAAAAGCCCCGGTAGGCCGACAGCGGCGAGGGGTGAGGGGCATCCAGCACATGATGACGACTGCGGTCGATCCCCTTGCCTTTCTTCTGGGCATGGCTGCCCCACAGCAAGAACACCACCCCCTCTCGCTCCCGGTTCACCGCCTCGATCACCGCATCGGTGAAGCGCTCCCAACCCAGCTTGGCGTGAGAATGAGCCTGGCCGTCGACCACCGTCAGCACCGTATTGAGCAGCAACACCCCCTGATCGGCCCAGCTGCCCAGGTAGCCATGCTCTGGCAACTCAAAACCGGGAAACTCCTGGGCCAGCGCCTTGTAGATATTTACCAGCGATGGCGGCGGCTTGATTCCGGGGGCAACGGAGAAGCACAGGCCATGGGCCTGATTAGGGCCGTGGTAGGGATCCTGGCCCAGGATCACCACCTTAACCTGGTCAAAGTCAGTACGTTGAAACGCCTCGAACACCTGGTGCTCAGGGGGATAGATGAGCTGGCCCTCGCTGCGCCACTGGGCCAGCTGCGTCATCATCTGGCGAAAATAGGGCTGGGCTTGCTCCTCGGCCAGGATAGGGCCCCACTGGTTCTGCACCGGCATCTTGTTCTCCTTTGGCGATGTTGGCGCCAGCATAGCGAAGCGGCGGGCTGCGGAAAAGCCAGGGCGGGCAATCGCTTTCCCCGGCTTGCCCGGGCAGGACCGACACCGTACCATCGCGCCAGCCAAGCCAGTTCGGAGAGAACATGCCACACACCCAGTCCAGCCGCTTTGTCGGCGCCCATGTCAGCGCCAGTGGTGGCGTCGAGAACGCCCCCCTCAACGCCGCTAAGATCGGCGCCCGCGCCTTTGCCCTGTTCACCAAGAACCAACGACGCTGGCAGGCCAAACCGCTGTCTAGCGACAACATCGACAAGTTCCGGGCCAATTGTGAGCGACTGGGTTTTGCTGCCGAACAGATCCTGCCCCACGACAGCTACCTGATTAACCTCGGCCACCCCGAGCCAGAAGCGCTGGCCCGCTCCCGCGAGGCCTTTATCGACGAGATGCAGCGCTGCGAGCAGCTGGGTTTGACCCTGCTCAACTTCCACCCCGGCAGCCACCTGCGCAAGGTGGATGAAGACCGCTGCCTGGCCACCATCGCCGATTCCATCAACCTGGCGCTGGAGGCGACCCAAGGGGTCAGCGCGGTGATCGAGAACACCGCCGGACAGGGCAGCAACCTGGGCCACCGCTTCGAGCAACTGGCGGCGATCATCGACCGGGTGGAAGACAAGAGCCGGGTTGGTGTCTGTCTGGATACCTGCCACACCTTTGCCGCCGGCTACGATCTGCGTAGCACCGAGGCCTGCCAGCACACCTTTGCCGAGTTTGATCGCATCGTCGGCCTGTCCTACCTCAAGGGGATGCACCTCAACGGCTCCAAATCCACCCTGAGCAGCCGGGTGGATCGTCACCACAGCCTGCACCAGGGCGAGCTGGGCAGCGACGTGTTCCAGTTTTTGATGAGCCACCCGGCCACGAAGGGGATCCCCATGGTGCTGGAGACCATCGACGAGACCCTGTGGGCCGACGAGATCCAGTGGCTCTACAGCCTGGAACATCGCTGAGCCTGGCATGACCGGCTCCTGTCTCCCTGTGCTGTGGCGTGTAGCAACACACCCACAGCACAGTTTACGAATGCCGTTCAGCTCAGCTTAAGGTTCAGCTCACACTCCTTGCAGCGCAAGCTCAGACTGCGGTGTGGGTGAGCTACCATGCACGCCCCTTACTGCCCAGATTTAGAACGAGATCCATGATCAAGCCCGCCCTTCTTGTTGCCGCCTCACTGCTGCTGACCGCCTGCGTGTCGACCTATGACGATGTCCGACCGGGCCGGGACGGCATCCATCAAATCACCGTGTACGACCGGGATCAGCAAGAGTCCATGCGCAACGCGCTAAACCAATCGCGGGCCTATTGCCGCTCGCTGCAGCAGTCGATGTTTGTGATCAGCGAGGAGACCCGCTACCAGGGCACCCTGCCCCAGGCGGAGTTTGAGCGACAGAAGGCACTGGCCAACGCCGCCTCGCAAGCCGGTGACCGTCTGCAGACGCAAAGCAGCAGCCAGGGCGCCAATGACGTTGGCCGACTTCTGTCTGGCGTGGCGGGTAGCCTGGATGACAGCCTGCAGGAGCCCTACGAGGCCAAGTTGCAGTTCGAGTGTCAGTGAGCACGGAAACACCCAAGAAAAAGGGCACCCTCTCGGGTGCCCTTTGTGATCCTGGCGGAGGATGGCGCTTAGGCCTCCATCTCCTTCTCGATCAGCTGAATGATGATGTGGATGATCTTGATGTGGATCTCTTGGATGCGATCGGCGTAGCCAAAGTGCGGTACCCGGATCTCGATGTCCGCCACGCCGGCCATCTTGCCGCCATCCTTGCCGGTCAGGGCGATGGTCTTCATCCCTTTGTTCTTGGCCGCCTCAATGGCGTTGAGGATGTTGCCGGAGTTGCCTGAGGTGGACAGGCCAAACAGCACGTCGCCCTTGGAGCCCACCGCCTCAACGTAGCGGGAGAACACAAAGTCGTAGCCGAAGTCGTTGCTGACGCAGGACAGGTGGCTGGGATCGGAGATGGCGATCCCCGGGTAGCCCGGACGGTTCTCCCGGTAGCGGCCGGTCAGCTCCTCGGCAAAGTGCATCGCATCGCAGTGAGAGCCACCATTACCGCAAGACAGCACCTTGCCCTCCTGCTTGAAGGCATCCGCAATCAGCTTGGCGGCAGCCTCAATCTGGGCGAGGTTGTGCTCATCGCTCAAGAATTTATTGAGGACGTCTGCTGCTTCAGTCAGTTCAGCCTTGATTAGATCCTGATACATGGATGCTCTCTCGTTGGTTGTGTGTCATTGCCAGCATGGCATTCTGTCGAAGTCTACTGATTGAAACCGTTCTGTCGATAGTTAGGGGTCACAAGGCGTGAACCCTCTCCCTTTTCTGTGGGGGACTTTCCAGCGCCGGTGAGTGACAAATACCCAAAAAACAAAGGCGCCTATCGGCGCCTTTGCGGTTTTCAGCCCTTAACTACACGGTACGATGCAGATAGGCCTCGAACGCCGCTGCGTCAGCTCCCAGGGTTTCACTGAGTACCTGCTTGTCGACCACCGCGGCCAGCGCCGGCGGCAGCGGTAGCTCGATCTCCAGCACCTGCTCCACCGCCCCCTGGAACTTGGCCGGGTGAGCGGTGCCCAGAAACACCCCAACCTCGCCGGGCTGCAGCTGGCGTTCCAGCGCCTCGCTGGCCACCGCTGCGTGGGGCTCTGACAGGTAACCCTGTTGATGGAGCTGACGCAACCGCTGCTCGGTCTCGGCCTCACTGACCCGCTCCGCCGCCAGGGTGCTCAGCGGCCAACCCTGGCGCTGGCACAACGCCTCGACCCGGGGCCAGTTATTGGGACTGGTGACGTCCATGGCGTTGGACAGGGTGGCGTGCACCGGCATCGGCGACCACACCCCGTCGGCCAGGTAGCGCGGTACCGTGTCATTGGCGTTGGTAGCAGCAACGAAGCGCTTGATCGGCGCCCCCATCGCCTTGGCCAGCAGGCCGGCGGTGAGATTGCCAAAGTTACCGGAGGGCACCGAGAACACCGCCTGCTCGCGCTGCGCGGCCGGCAATTGTGCCAGCGCCTCAAAGTAGTAGCAGATCTGCGCCAGCAGCCGGGCGATGTTGATGGAGTTGGCCGAGGTCAGACCGTAGCGCTGCTTCAGCGGTGCGTCGGAGAAGGCCCCCTTCACCAGCGCCTGGCAGTCGTCGAAGCTGCCTTTCACCGCCAGGGTGTGGATGTTGTCCCCCAGGGTGCAGAACATCTTCTCCTGCAGCGGGCTGATGCCGCCATCGGGGTAGAGCACCACCACCTGGATGTTATCCAGCCCATAGAAGGCGTCCGCCACCGCGGCGCCGGTATCGCCGGAGGTGGCGGTGAGGATGGTCAGCGGCGTGTCCTCGGCAAACCGGCTCAGACACTGGGCCAGGAAGCGGGCGCCGAAGTCCTTAAACGCCAGGGTGGGGCCATGGAACAGCTCGAGACAGTGGCTGCGCTCAGTCACCGCCTGCAGAGGCGCGGCAAAGCGAAAGGCATCGCGCACCAGTGCACTGACCGTCTCCTGGCCCAGCTCCGGCGCCAGCCAGGCCCCCATCACCTGCTCGGCCCGCGCCAGCATGTCCTGCTGCCAGAACGCCGCATCCAGGGTCAGTTGCGGGATCTGGTCTGGGAAGAACAGCCCCTGTTGCTGGCCAAGTCCCTGGCGAACCGCCTCGGCAAAGCTCAGTCGCTCTGCCGGCACCTTCAGATTCACCCACTCCATCACATCGCTCCTCTTTCTACCTGAACACCGACCGGATCCAATTTGCAGATCCGCACCAGGCCCCGGGCATTCAATACATAATGTTGTTGCAGATAGCGCGCCGCCGCTTCTGCTTGTGTTTTGTCGCCGGCCACCGCAAACAGGGTGGGGCCGGAACCGGAGATCCCCACCGCAGGGCAACCCAGCGCCTGCAGCTTATCCCGCGCGGCCTGGTAGCCAGGGATGTGCGCCGCCCGATAGGGCTCAGCCACCACGTCCTTAAGCACCGCCAGCGCCTGCGCTTCATCCTGGCGATGGCAGGCATCGACGAAGCTGGCCAGCTGCTGGCCAAAGCGCAGCGCGGTGGCCAGCGGCAACTCGGTCGGTAACAGGGCGCGCATCTTGGCGGTGGACAGGGTGATGCCGGGGTAGGCCACCACCCAATACCAGGCGTTAAAGCCCGGCAACGCCCGGGCGCCGTCCTGCTGCATCAGCTGCAGTCCCCCCAGGTAGCTGGGCGCGACGTTGTCGTAATGCACGCTGCCGGAGATCTGCCCCTCCAGCTCCCCCATCATCACCAGCAACTCCTGCGGTGACAATGGGCTGTCGAAGAAGGCGTTGACCGCCGCCAGCGCCGCCACCACCGAGCTGGCGCTGCTGCCCAGGCCACTGCCGATGGGCAGGTTCTTCTCCAGGGTCAGGGCCAGCCCCTGCTCAGGCTTGCCTTGCTGCTGCAGAAAGTGGCGGGCGCAGCGCAGCACGATATTGTCCGCCACGTTGCCCGGCAGCAGGTCGGCGTAGGGGCCGACACACTCCAGTGACAGTGGTCCGTCACTGGCCTCCACATGGACCCGGTCCCCCAGCGGCTCGCCATCCACCGGGGCCAGGGCAGCGCCGAGCAGATCAAAGCCGACACTGACGTTACCCATGGAGGCGGGGGCGTAGACGCTGACGCGTTGTTTGGCTTGGCTCATCCCTTAACCCTCCCGTTGCCAGCTCTGGGTGCGCAGGATATCGGCAAATACCCCGGCGGCGGTGACCTCGGTACCGGCACCATAACCGCGCAGCACAAAGGGCAGTGGCTGATAGTAGCGGCTGTAGAACGCAAGGGCGTTCTCACCGCCCTTGATGCTGTAGAGCGGGTGCTCAGGCCCGACCGCCTCCAGCACCACCTGGCACTGACCATCGCCGCCGATCTTTCCGACATAGCGCAGCACCTTGCCCTCATCCCGGGCCGCTGCAATACGCGCAGCGATGGCGCTATCCGCTTCAGGCAGCCGGGCCAGGAAGCTGTCCACGTCACCGCTGGCATCAAAGCCCGAAGGCAGCACGCTCTCCACCTGGATCTGCTCCAGCTCCAGCGCCATCCCCGCCTCCCGGGCCAGGATCAGCACCTTGCGGGCCACGTCCATGCCGGACAGGTCGTCGCGGGGATCCGGCTCGGTAAAGCCCTTCTGTTTGGCCTGCAAGGTGGCCTGGGACAGCGGGATCCCCTCCTCCAGCAAGCCGAAGATGTAGGATAGCGAGCCGGACAGGATGCCGGAGAAGGCCTGCAGCTGATCGCCAGCGCGCAGCAGCCCCTGCAGGTTGTCGATTACCGGCAGGCCGGCACCGACGTTGGTCTCATACAGGAACTGGCGCTTCTGCTCCTGGGCAACTGCTCGCAGGCTCTGGTAGTACTCCAGGCTGCCGGTGTTGGCCTTCTTGTTGGGGGTAACGATATGCCAGCCGGCAGCTAGGGCGTCCACGTAGCGATCCGCCAGACTCTGCTCGGCGGTGCAATCCACCAGCACCGGGTTGACCAGCTTAGCCTCGTGGGCAAAGGCCAGCAGCTTGGCCATGTCCAGCGCCTCACCCTGGTTGGCCAGGCCGTCACGCCACTGTGCCAGCGGCAGCCCGGCGGCGGCCAACTGCATCTGGCGGGAGTTGGCTACGCCGCACAAACGGATGGCGATGTTCTGCTCGGACAGGCTGGCCTGCTGCGCCTCGATCTGACGCACCAGCTCGCCGCCGACGTTGCCGGCGCCGATCAGCACCACATCGATAAAGTGGCGGGTATCGAAGAAGTTCTGATGACACAGCCGCAATGCGCTGGCGGCTTCAGATTGGGCAATCACCGCGGAGATCGCCCGCTCGGAGCTGCCCTGGGCGATGGCCACGGCGGAGGCGCCGGCCTGGGCCAGGGCGCGGAAGAAGCGCGCCGCCACCCCCTTCTTGGTGCGCATGCCGTCGCCGATCAGGGTCATGATCGCCAGATCCTCAAGGATGGCGATAGGCTCCAGCAGCGACTGCTTCAGCTCCAGCTCGAACGCCGCTTCCAGTGCGGCCTTGGCAGCGGGCCCGTCCTGGGCGGGCAGACAGAAGGAGATGGAGTACTCGGAGGAGCTTTGGGTGATCAGCGAGATCGACAGCCCCGCCCGGGCAATGGCGTTGAACACCCGGCCTGCCATCCCCACCATCCCCTTCATGCCGGGGCCGGAGACGCTGATCATCCACTGGTCCTCCAGCTGGCTGATCGCCTTTACCAGGCTCTTGGAGGGCTCGGTGCGGGCGTGGATCAGGGTACCCGGCGCAGAGGGGTTGAGGGTATTACGGATGCGACAGGGCAACTGATGCTGGGCGATAGGGGCGATGGTGCGGGGGTGCAACACCTTGGCGCCAAAGTAGGACAGCTCCATCGCCTCCTCGTAGCTGAGGGAGGGCAGCAGCTGGGCATCGGCAATCAATCGGGGATCGATGTTGTAGACGCCGTCCACGTCGGTCCAGATCTCACAGCTGTCGGCATAGAGGCAGGCAGCCAGGCAGGCGGCGGAGTAGTCGGAGCCGTTGCGGCCAAGGGTCACCACCTCGCCGACCTCGTTGCTGGCGGTAAAACCGGGCATCAGCCAGATGCGATGGGCGCCCAGGTCCAGCTTGGCCAGACGGGCCCGGCTGGCCTCGATCGCCACCTCCGCCTCCAGGTGAGGGCCACGGGCCTGGAAGTAGTGACGCGGGTCCAGCGCACCGACGTTGGCACCGCGACTGCGAAACAGACCATGCAGCGCCGCCACTGACAGGCGCTCGCCGGTGACCAGTACCTGGGCCATCACCGCATCGGGGCAGCGCTTCAGCAGTCGGACCCCCTCCAGCAGGTTGGCCAGCTCCGCCCGCTCCTGGGCAAACTGCTGCGCCAGGGTGGCCTGGGCGGCGGGGTCCAGCTGCGGTGCCAGGGCCTGCTGCAGCTGTTCCAGGCGCTGGTCCAGCGAGGCAAGGTCCGGTGTCTTCCCTGAAGCGGCAGTCTGGGCTGCCGCCTCCAGGGCGTTGGTCACGCCACCGGGAGCGGACACCACCAGCATCACCGGAAACTGCGCCGCCGCCTCCGCCACCAGGGTGGCGACGTGTTGCAGCTTCTCCCCGTCCGCCAGTGACGAACCGCCAAACTTCATTACCTTCATGCCTTACTCCCTGTCACCAAAACCTTTTTCTACCGTCCAAAACACAACAAGCCCGCTCTTTGGGAGCGGGCTTGTTGTTTGGGATTCTTTGAATCCGAGGTGCCGTCAGCCCGCCCCCAACCTGTCGGTGGTGGTAATCAGGGTAATCTGGGTGTGACGAACCAGTGTCAACATAGTGTTACAACGAATCCTCGAATCAACTGGTTATACAGTCGCCAACTTCATTGACAAAGTCAACGCCTTTCCTTTATCGCGTTTTCAACATCACCGATAAGCAGATGCAACATTGACACGTCCCGTTGAGACAAGCTGCCCAGGCTATCGGCCAGCCAGCGACGCAGTACGTCGTCTTCTGCCACCGCCAAGCGGTCAAGCAGCGCCTGGCTGCGCCCCTTCAGAGCGCGGAACTGATCCGGATCCGCCTCGCTCTCCGCCGTCAGGCTGGCCTGGGAGAACTCGTAGGCATAGAGCATGATCGCCTGACCCAGGTTGAGCGAGGGATAGGGGTTGGCCAGGGGAATGGTGGTGAGTAGATCCGCCAGGGCCAGGTCGGCGTTGGACAGCCCGGAGGCCTCGCAGCCGAACACCAACGCTACCCGCTTTACCGAGCCGGCCAGTGCCTCGACCCGCTTGGCCGCCTCTGCCGGGGTGTGCAGCCGGCGCTTGTCGCCGCGACGGCGGGCGGTGGTGGCCAGCACCAGATCGACGTCCGCCAGGGCGGCGGCCAGGTCGGGGTAGCTGCCGGCCTGCTCCAGGATCTCCTGGCTGCCGTGGGCAACCCAGCTGGCCTGCTCCGATTGGTGCACATCCGAGCCGACTACCCGCAGCTGGTCGAAGCCCATGGTATTCATCGCCCGGGCCGCGGCCCCCACATTCTCGCCCCGCTGCGGGGACACCAGTACAAAAATCAGTTCAGCCATCGCTTCCTCCGTTGGCCACGGAGAGTAACGGGTTTGCGCCCGGTTGCAAGTCCCGCCCTGCCCCTTGAGACAAATAGTGGTAAGTTAGAGTCATCTGCGATGATTGCAGCAGGAGTGACCATGACAGGATGTTCCCCAACGCAGCTGGCCTACCGGATCCTGGCCGGGTTCGATAAACACTACCGCCTCTACACCCGCATCACCCTGGAAGCCAAAGACCGCTTCGCTCGGGCCGACTGGCCGGCGGTGCAAGCGGCCCAGAAAGCCCGGGTGCGGCTCTACGGCGAGCTGCTCAATGACCAGGTCCGGCTGATGATCCAGCAGCTGGACAAGCCGGTGATCTCCACCGAGCTGTGGCGGCAGACTAAGCAGGCCTACAGCGCCCTGCTGCAGGGGCATCCCCAGGCGGAGCTGGCGGAGACCTTCTTCAACTCGGTGTTCTCCCGCCTGTTTCGTCACCGCGGCCTGAGCAATCAGCACCTCTACCTGCACACCGATGCCCCGCCGCGCCCCGCCTTTGCCCCGGAAAAGCTGTGTCGGGTGGCCGCCCTGGACGACGGGCCGGAGGGCCTGGTCCGGCTCATCCTGCCCAGCCGCTTTGGCCGCCCCTTCAGCGACATCGAACAGGATGCCCAGAAGGTGTGGCAGCGGTTGCAGCCACTGATCGCCGAGCATCAGCTGCATACCCTGGAGCTGGTCACCAGCATCTTCTATCGTAACAAGGGTGCCTACCTGGTGGGCCGACTGGTGGGCCAGCAAGGCTTCCTGCCGCTGGTTCTGCCGATCCGCCACGGCCCGGATGGCCTCTATATCGATGCGGTGCTGACCGAAGAGGACGACCTGTCGGTGGTGTTCAGCTTTACCCGCTCCTACTTTATGGTGACGGTGGATCGCCCCTCCCTGCTGGTCAGCTACCTAAAGCAGCTGCTGCCCAACAAGAGCTGGGCCGAGCTCTACACCGCCATCGGCTTCCAGAAACACGGCAAGACCGAATTCTACCGGCGCTTCCTCCACCACCTGGACCGCAGTGACGATCAGTTCGTCATCGCCCCCGGCATCAAGGGGATGGTGATGTCGGTGTTTACCCTGCCCTCGATGGATACCGTGTTTAAGGTGATCAAGGACCGCTTCACCCCGCCCAAGGAGATGACCAAAGAGGAGGTCAAACAGAAGTATGAGCTGGTGAAACAGCACGACCGGGTGGGCCGAATGGCGGATACCCATGAGTTCGCCAACTTTGTCTTCCCCCGCGAGCGCTTCAGCGAGGAGCTGCTGGAGGAGCTGCAGAAGGTGGCACCTTCGGAGTTGGAGATCGACGATGAGCAGGTGGTGATCCGCCACCTCTACGCCGAGCGCAAGATGATCCCGCTCAACCTCTACCTGGAGCAGGCCGATCCGCCGCAACTGGCCCACGCCATCTACGAGTACGGGCTCGCGATCAAACAGCTGGCCACCGCCAACATCTTCCCCGGCGACATGCTGTTTAAGAACTTCGGGGTCACCCGACACGGCCGGGTGGTGTTCTACGACTACGACGAGATCAGCTACATGACGGAGTGCAACTTCCGGGCGATCCCCAAGCCCCGCACTCCGGAGGATGAGTGGGCAGCGGAGCCCTGGTACTCGGTGGCGCCGATGGACGTGTTCCCGGAGGAGTTTGGCTACTTCCTGCTGGGTAAGAAGGAGGTCAAGGCGCTGTTTATGGAGAACCACCAGGACCTGCTGGATCCGGCCTACTGGCAGGGGCTGCAGGAGGGGATCCGGCAGCAGCGGATCCCGGACTTCTACCCCTATCGACAGGCTTGTCGGCTGCCCTGAGCACATTTTTGCCACAGGATCGTGGCAGCGGACCCGGCGACGGCGTAAGATGCCGGTTTTTAGTCCCTTTGGAGTTATCGGATGATCATCGACGCCAATACCGTTGTTACCCTGCACTACCGTCTGCGCAATGCCGAGGGTGAGCTGCTCGAAGAATCCTTTGGCGCCGAGCCGATGCAGTACCTGCATGGCGCGCAAAACATGATCCCCGGGCTGGAGAAGCAGCTGACCGGCAAGCAGGTTGGTGACAGCTTCAAAGCTGACGTCGAGGCGGCGGAAGCCTATGGTGAATACGAGCAGGGCCTGGTGCAGGCAGTGCCGCTGAGCGCCTTCGAAGGGGTTGAGGATATCGTCCCGGGCATGCGCTTTATCGCCGAGACCGATGTCGGTCCGCGCCCGGTAGTAGTCACCGAGGTGCAGGACGAGAACGTAATCGTTGACGGTAACCACCCGATGGCAGGCCAGTCCCTGCATTTCGAGGTTGAGGTGACCGAGGTGCGCGCTGCCACCGAAGAGGAGCTGGCTCATGGCCACGTTCACGCGGCCGGCGGTTGCTGTGGCGGTGGCTGCGGCAGCAAAGAGGAAGCGGACCACGAGTGCTGCGGTGGCAGCGGTGAGTGCGCCAAGGGCGACGACTGCTGCGGCGGCCACGGCCACCACTAAGCGGCCAGCGCGCTCAACAGCCCGTCTCCGGACGGGCTTTTTTGTGGCTTAACGACGAGGAAGCGGCATGAACCGCAAGAAGAAGGTCAAACAAACCCTGCTGAAAAAGGCGAAGAAGGCCAATGCCAAGCTGCGCCACAGCAACAAACCCAAGTACATCAGCAAGGCCGACCGGGCCCTGCTGGAACAAACGGAAGCGAGCGAAAGTCCGAGTCAGCCCGAGGGCCCCAACGAGGTAGCTAGCAAGGTAGCCAGCGAGGAGCCCGGCGACAAAGCGTGATCATGATCCCAATCCGCTGGGCCGGGCGCGACATCCTGCCGAAATGACGCATCCTATGCGCCGTCGCGCTGTGAGATTGGGAGTCGCTATGGAGTTGTTGTTGGGGTTTGCCGGCTTGATCGGCCTGTGGTTGCTGGGGGAGGGCTTAAGCGAGCTCCTCTCCCTGCCGATCCCAGGCTCGGTGATCGGTATGCTGCTGCTATTTATCGGCCTGGTCATTCGCGGCCGGGAGCCGCAGGCGATCACCCAGGCCAGCGACGGCTTACTGCGCTACCTCGGCCTGCTATTCGTGCCCGCCGGGGTGGGCCTGATGGTCTACATCGAACTGATCAAAGAGGCCTGGTTGCCCGCCACCGTCGCCATCCTGCTGGCCACACTGATCACCCTGCTCAGCTCCGCCGGTGCCATGACCCTGGCCAAACGCTGGGGCAAGGACAACCACGATGCTTGAAATTCTTGTCAGCCTGCCGGGCTTCGCCCTGGTAATCACCCTGCTGGCGTTCTGCCTGGGTCAGGTGGTGCAACAACGCGCCGGTAACCACCCTCTGCTCAATCCCGTCACCTTTGCCATGGTGGTGCTGATCAGCCTACTACTGCTGCTGGAGATCCCCTACGAGGACTACTTCCAGGACGCCCAGTTTATCCACTTCCTGCTGGGCCCGGCCACGGTGGCGCTGGCGGTACCGCTGTATCGACAGCTGCCGCTACTGAAGCGGCTGTGGCTACCGATCCTTTCCAGTATCGTGATTGCCGTCTCCGCCACCGCGCTGGGTGCAGCCTACCTGGGCAAGGCGCTGGGGATGCCCGAGGCGATGAGCCAGTCGATGACCATGAAGTCGGTGACCATCCCCGTCGCCATGGGGATCAGCGATAAGATCGGCATGATGACCTCGATGACCATCCTGTTTGTGATGATCACCGGCAACCTGGGCAGCATTATCGGTAGCGGCGTGCTGCGCCGGGTCGGCGTCACCGATCCCAAGGTAGTGGGGCTGGCCCTGGGCGCCACCTCCCACGGTCAAGGCGCCGCCACCGCCTTTCAGCTGCACCCGGAAGCCGGCGCCTTTGCCGGCCTGGCAATGGCACTGACCGCAATCACCGCCTCTTTGCTGGTGCCGGCCTTCTTCGCTCTTGGGTGGTTGTAGCCTTGCCAACAACACCCAAAGGGGTTTCATCCCGCTTGAATCCCCTCTGCCTCCTAGGGCAGTGAAAGTCCCAGTGGTGGCTAATCACCTACAAAAAAGCAGCGCCTCAGCGCTGCTTTTTTTAACCCCGGTGAATTACACCAGGAAATAGGCGGCCAGTTGGATCACCCCGAGGGCGAAGATCCCCGCCAGGATGTCATCCACCATGATGCCAAAGCCACCGTGGACATGACGGTCAAGCAGCTTGATGGGCCAGGGCTTCAAGATATCGAAGAAGCGGAAGGCGACAAAGGCGGCGACGATCCAGACCCAGCCGGCGGGCAAGCAGATCATGGCGATCAGCATCCCCACCACCTCGTCCCAGACGATGGCCGGATGGTCATGCTCACCCATGTCCTCGGCGGTCTTACCGCACAGGTAGATCCCCACCAGGCTCATCACCACCAGGGTGCCGATGTAGAGCGGCAGCGACCAGTCCATCATCAGCCAGAAGAATGGCAACGCTGCCAGGGTACCAAAGGTACCCGGGGCCTTGGGGGCCAGGCCCAAACCAAAACCCAATGCCAGGAAATGCACCGGATTGCGCATCCGGATCCCGGTCAGTCGACTCATACTGCGTCCTTAAAATGGTTGTAGCCGGACAACGTCAGCTCCACCGGCTCGCCCTCTCGACGAAACTGGATGCCGCTGCCGTTGGTGATCTGGCCGATGCAGTGGTACGAAGTCCCCGCTTCCGACATGGCGGTGGCCAGGGCCCCCTTCTGTGCCTCGGGCACGGTAAACAGCAGCTCGTAGTCCTCGCCGCCGGCCAGGGCCAGTTGCAGCGCCTGCTCCGGCTCCACCACGCTTTTCAGCGAGGCGGAGATGGGGATCTGGTCCAGCTCCACCACCGCGCCCACACCGGAGGCGGTAAGGATGTGGCTCAGATCCGTGGCCAGGCCGTCGGACAGGTCCAAGCAGCTGGAGGCCAGGTTGCGCAGGGCGCGCCCCGCCAGCATCTTGGGCCGGGGCCGCAGGTGCTTGTTCACCAGCGGGCGGCGCAGAGGGGATGGCAGCTGCAGCTCATCCTGCAGGCACATCAACCCGGCGGCGCTGTCACCTAAGGTGCCGGTAACGAACAGCCAGTCGCCGACCCGGGCGCCGGCTCGATAGAGGATACGACCCGCCGGCGCCTGGCCGTGCATTGTGATGGTCAGGCTCAGCGGACCACGGGTGGTGTCACCGCCGACCAGTGCCAGCCCATAGTACTGGCAGATCTCGAACAGGCTGGCGGAAAACGCCTCCAGCCACTCCTCATCCGCCTCAGGCAGGGTGATGGCCAGGGTCATCCAGGCGGGCTCAGCCCCCATGGCCGCCAGGTCACTCAGGTTGACCGCCACCGCCTTGTAGGCCAAGTCCCCCGGTTCGATGTCCGGTAGGAAATGCACCCCGGAGACCAAGGTATCGGTGGAGACCAGTAACTGATTGCCTTCCGGCAGCTTCAATACCGCGGCGTCGTCACCGACACCACAGATCACGTCCTTGCGCTGATTGGGGCGGGTAAAATAGCGCTTAATGATGGAAAATTCACCAGTTCCCATAACGTAATGCGGCCACATGTTGTGGCCGCTCTCCTTGTCTTCGCTGTCCGCTTAGCGGTTGATCGAGATCGCCAGCTTATCCAGTACGCCGTTAACGAACTTGTGGCTTTCCTCGGCACCAAACACCTTGGCCAGCTCAATCGCTTCGTTAATAGCAACCTTATAAGGGACATCATCCCGGTGCATCAGTTCAAACGCACCCAGGCGCAGGATCGCCAGCTCCAGTTGGTCCACCTCTTCCACCAGGCGAGCCAGGTTGGGCTTCAGCTTGGCATCCAGGGTGCTGGCCTGGGCACTCACCCCGGACAGCAGCTCACGGAAGTAGGCGACGTCTGCGCCGTCGGTGTCCTGCTCGGACAAAAATTCATGCTCGATGTCGGCGATGGCGTTGCCGCTCATCTGCCAGGAGTAGATGGCCTGCACCGCCAGTTGGCGGGCTTTACGACGCTCGGAAGGCTTCACACAATTCTCCAATCAGGCTTCGTCAGCCAGATGGTTTAGGACATTGACCATCTCCAGCGCGCCCAGGGCAGCTTCACCGCCCTTGTTACCAGCTTTGGTACCGGCACGCTCGATGGCCTGCTCAATAGTGTCAGTGGTCAATACCCCGAAGGAGACCGGAGTATCAAACTCCAGCATCACCTGGGCCAGTCCTTTGTTACATTCACCGGCGACAAAGTCGAAATGCGGGGTGCCGCCACGGATCACTGCGCCCAGCGCAATGATGGCGTCGTACTTCCCGCTGGCTGCCACCCGGCGCGCGGCCAGGGGCAGTTCGAAGGCACCAGGTACCCGCACCACAGTGAGGTCTTCCTCGTTCACCTGGCCAAAGCGCTTAAGGGTGTCAACGGCACCCTCCAGCAGGCTGTCCACGATGAAGCTGTTAAAGCGAGATACCACCAAAGCGATCTTAGCGCCTTTGGCCTCGATGTTGCCTTCGATTACCTTCATTTCTCTATCCATTTCTTTCACATGGGCCAGCAGGGCCCAAAAAAGTTGCCGTATGATAGCACAGGGTCGCTGCAATAGGAGGGTTCAAATCCCCAGCGACTGCCCGTTACTGATCAATGTATTCGGTGACCTCCAGGCCGAAGCCTGAGAGGGAGTGATAGCGTTTCTGGCTCGACAGCAGACGCATCCGCCCGACCCCCAGATCCGCCAAAATCTGTGACCCGACACCGACGGTGCGAGTCGCGCCTTCCGGCCGTTTGCTGGCCAGCTGCTCACCGGCCTGCTCGGCGGCGAAGCGCTTCAGTTGGCCCAGCAGTGATTCGGTACTGAGTTCACGACCCAGCAGAACCATTACCCCACCCTCTTCGGCGATGCGCGCCATCGCCTTGTCCAACGGCCAGTTGGGGGTGCCGTTGAGGGTCGCTTGCAGCAGATCCCGGGTGGGATCGGTCAGGTGCACCCGCACCAGGCAGTTGTCGCTGACCTCACCCTTCACCAGCGCCACGTGCAGCTGGTTGTCGATGGTGTCGCGGTAGGCGGTCAACTGGAACTCACCATGGCGGGTCGGCAGGGTGCACTGGGTCTCCCGCACGATGGTGGTCTCGTTGTGATTGCGGTACTCGATCAGATCGGCAATGGTGCCCATCTTGAGGTTGTGCTTGGCAGCGAACTCCTCGAGCTGAGGGCGACGGGCCATGGTGCCGTCCTCGTTGAGGATCTCGACGATAACCGCGGCGGAGCCAAAGCCCGCCAACCGGGCCAGATCCACCGAGGCTTCGGTGTGGCCGGCGCGGTTAAGCACCCCGCCATCCATCGCCCGCAACGGGAAGATGTGACCCGGCTGGACCAAGTCCTGCGGCCCGGCGCCCTTGGCCACCGCCGCCTGAATAGTGCGGGCCCGATCGCCGGCGGAGATCCCGGTGGTCACCCCCTCTGCCGCCTCGATGGAGACGGTAAAGGCGGTACCGTACTGTTCGGTATTGTTGCTGACCATCTGGTGCAGGCCCAGCCGGTCGCAGCGCTCGGCGCTCATCGGCAGGCAGATCAGGCCGCGACCGTGGGTCGCCATAAAGTTGATCGCCTCCGGGGTCACCGCCTCGGCGGCCATGATCAGGTCGCCCTCGTTCTCCCGATCCTCATCGTCCATCAGGATCACCATCTTGCCCTGGCGAATGTCCTCGATGATCTCTTCAATGCGGTTCAGCGCCATCCTGTTCAGTTCCTTTACTTCACAAAGCCACTGCGGGCCAGGGTTTCCAGCGTCAGGCCCGACGAAGTGTCGGCCTGAGGCTGCATCAATTTCTCCAGGTAGCGGGCCAGCAGGTCCACCTCGATATGCACCTGTTGGCCGGCCTGGGCCGCCTCCAGGGTGGTCTGTTGTGCCGTGTGCGGCACGATGGTCAGACGAAAGCGTGCACCATCCACCTCGTTGAGGGTCAGGCTGATGCCGTCGATGGTAACCGAGCCCTTGTGGGGCAGGTAGCGACCCAGCGCCGCCGGAGCCTCCAACCAGAAATCCACGGCCCGAGCCCGGGCGGTGCGGCTCACCACGGTGGCAACACCATCCACATGGCCGCTGACCAGGTGACCGCCCAATCGGGTGGAAGGGGTCACCGCCCGCTCCAGGTTCACCGGCTGGCCCACGGCGTAGTGGCCAAACCGGGTCAGCGACAGGGTTTCGGCACTGACGTCGGCGATAAAGTGGTCGGCCCCCAGGGCCACCACGGTCAGACAGACACCATTGGTGGCGATGCTGTCGCCCAGCTGGACATCGTCCAGCGGCAGCGCGCCTGTGGCCACGGTGACCCGCAGATCGCCGTCGCGCCATTCCAGTTTGCGCAGTGCGCCCACTGCCTCCACGATACCGGTAAACATCTTAGTTGGATCTCTCTAAAGGCTTCAGGACCCAGCGCACATCGTTGCCAATGCGGCGCAGGTCTATGACTTCAATCTCGGGCAATTGGTTCATCTGTTCGTATTCTGGCAGCGCCAGCAGGCCGCGGGCGTGATGCCCCATCAGCTTGGGCGCCTGGTACAGTATCAGCTCTTGCCACAACCCCTGCTGAATAAAGGCACCACAAAGGTTGGGGCCGGCCTCGACCCAGACCTCGTTGATCTCGCGCTGCCCCAACTCCGCCAGCAGGGCATGAAGATCCAGCTTGTCGCCCTGCTTCGGACCCTGCCAGTTCTCAACCGATTCCGGCCAGGCCGTGGTGTAGGGGGTATGACTGGCCAGCAGCACCGGACCCGGCAGTTCCACCAGCTTCAGCGGCGGCCGCAATCGGGCCTGACCGTCCACCACCACCCGCAGCGGCTGCAGCAGACGCTCGGCGTCGATACGGGATTGCCAATGACCCAGCTCACCATGGCGTACATTCATGCTGGGGTTGTCCGCCAGCACGGTATCGGCGCCGGTGATCAGCGCATCGCTGCGCGCCCGCCAGCGCTGCACATCCTGGCGCGCCTGGGGGCCGGTGATCCATTTCGATTCACCATTGGCCAGGGCGGTGCCACCATCCAGGCTGGCAGCCAGCTTGAGTCTGACGTAGGGCAGCCCGGTCTTCATCCGGTGAATAAAGCCCGGGTTGAGGGCTTCGGCTTCAGCCTCCATCAGCCCGGAGGCAGTGGCGATCCCAGCCTGCTCCAGCATGGCCAGGCCACGGCCGGACACCTTGGGGTTGGGATCCACCATGGCGGCGATCACCTTGGCGACGCCGGCCTCGATCAGGGCCTGGGAGCAAGGGGGGGTGCGGCCAAAGTGACTGCAGGGTTCCAACGTGACGTAAGCGGTGGCGCCCCGAGCCTGCTCTTTGGCGGCGCGCAGGGCATGCACCTCGGCATGGGGCTCGCCGGCCTTGAGGTGGGCACCCTCGCCCACCACCACACCGTCCTTGACCAGCACGCAGCCGACCCGGGGGTTAGGTCGGGTGGTCAGCAGGCCGCGCTCCGCCAGGGCGACGGCACGGGCCATATGACGGGCGTCTTCCGGGGTGAACATCAGCGCTTTTCCAGCTTGGCGATCGCTTCCCCGAACTGGGCCAGGTCATCAAAGGCGCGGTAGACCGAGGCGAAGCGGATGTAGGCCACCTTATCCAGGTGCAGCAGCTGCTCCATCACCAGGTTGCCCATCAGCTCCGAGCCCACCTCCCGCTCGCCGGTGGCACGCAGGGCGGACTTGATCTTGCTGACCGCCTGCTCCACCTGTTCGGTGCCCACCGGGCGCTTCTCCAGTGCCCGCTGCATGCCGCGACGCAGCTTCTCCTCATCGAAGGGTTGGCGAGTACCGTCAGTCTTGACGATCCGCGGCATCACCAGTTCGGCGCTCTCGAAGGTGGTGTAGCGTTCATGACAGGTCAGACATTCGCGACGGCGGCGCACCTGGTGGCCGTCCGCCACCAGGCGGGAATCGATCACCTTGGTGTCCGTTGCGGCACAGAAGGGACAGTGCATGCTCTCTCCATTGAGACGGGGTAGGAATGGCGCCAAGAATAGCGAATTTTGCCCGCCTAGGTAAGCATCCGGTAACGAAAAGCCCGCCGGTGAGGCGGGCTTTTGGCTCAAGCACTTGGACGCTTACTTGTACACCGGGAACTGACCGCAGAGATCGGTTACCTGGGCCTTCACCCGCTCGACCACGGACTCGTCACCGAAGTTGTCGAGAATGTCGCAGATCCAGCCGGTCAGCTCACGGGCCTGGGCCTCTCCGATGCCACGACGGGTCAGCGCCGGGGTACCGATGCGCAGACCGGAGGTGACAAAGGGGCTGCGCGGGTCATTGGGCACGGAGTTCTTGTTGACGGTGATGTTGGCACGGCCCAGGGCGGCATCGGCGTCCTTACCAGTAATGTCCTTGTCGATCAGGTCGAGCAGGAACAGGTGGTTCTGGGTGCCACCGGAGACCACCTTGTAGCCACGGTTGATGAACACGTCCGCCATCGCCTGGGCGTTGGTGACGACCTGCTTCTGGTAGTCGACAAACTCTGGCTGCAGCGCTTCCTTGAAGGCCACCGCCTTGGCAGCAATGACGTGACACAGCGGGCCACCCTGGCCACCGGGGAATACCGCAGAGTTGAGCTTCTTGTAGATGCTCTCATCGTTGCAGGCGGACAGGATCAGGCCGCCGCGCGGACCGCCCAGGGTCTTGTGGGTGGTGGTGGTCACCACGTGGGCGTGGGGCACCGGGTTGGGGTAGATACCGGCGGCGATCAGGCCCGCCACGTGGGCCATATCAACAAACAGGTAGGCACCCACTTCGTCGGCGATCTTGCGGAACTCGGCCCAATCGATGACGCCGGAGTAGGCGGAGAAGCCCGCGATGATCATCTTCGGCTGGTGCTCCTTGGCCAGGGCACGCACCTCGTTGTAGTCGATGGCGCCGCTGTCCGGGTTAATGCCGTACTGCACCGCGTTGTAGATCTTGCCGGAGAAGGAGACGGAGGCACCGTGGGTCAGGTGACCACCGTGGGCCAGGCTCATGCCCAGCACGGTGTCGCCCGGCTGCAGCAGCGCCATGAACACAGCGGCATTGGCCTGGGAGCCCGAGTGGGGCTGCACGTTGGCGTAGTTGGAACCGAACAGCTCGTTGGCACGATCGATGGCCAGCTGCTCGGATTTGTCCACGTACTCACAACCGCCGTAGTAGCGCTTCTCCGGGTAGCCTTCGGCGTACTTGTTGGTCAGCTGGGAGCCTTGCGCCTCCAGTACACGGGGGCTGGTGTAGTTCTCGGAAGCGATGAGCTCGATGTGCTCTTCCTGGCGCACGCGCTCGGCTTCCATGGCCTGCCAAAGTTCAGGGTCAAAGTCCGCGATAGTCATGTTGCGTTCGAACATCCGTCTCTCCTGGGCGGTTGATGCGAGTCAGTAGGGATTTGTGGTGGTGCTAATGGCGGCACAGTGTACCGGTTGAATCCCATTTCCCCAACCTTTGTGAGCCACCTCACGATAGATTACGTGATAACTCAATGGCTGGGTTGATTTGCGCAGCGCCATCCTTGGCTGCGGGCACAAAAAAGCCGGGCTAAAAAGCCCGGCTTTGGATTGCTCTCTCATCGCCGACGGCAGTGCATCGGCAGAGGCATCAGTTAAAGCGACCTACCGCCTGGTACTCAGACTGGTAGCGCGCCTCGAAGGCCTCTTCGCTCAGCGGCTCACCAGGGATCAGCAGCGGCTCCAGACGAGACTGCGGGATCTCCTTCTCAACCCAGTGGTCGTTGGCGATCAGCTGGTTGGCTTCGCCGGCAGCCAGGGCGTGCAGGAACTGCGGGTCTTGCTGGTCAGACAGCACAAAAGACTGACGGGTAATCATGCCGCCCAAGGCGGAGAAGGTCAGCTCTTCCGGCACGTCCGGGATGAAGAAGGTGCCGTGGCTGTAACCGGGACCCGGAGGCAGCGGCCAGGGGGTATCGGTTTCATCTGCTTGGAGGTGCTCTGCCATAGCGTAGACGTTGCGGTAGATGTACTTACAGTTGGACTTCTCCACACACTCGCCGTTGAAGTTGCCGGTGCCGGTAAAGTAGCGCGCACTGTAGTGAGCAGCAAACTTACCGGTCTCAAGCATCTCTTCCTCCGCCAGCTCGTAGCTCAGATCATTCAGGTTGCACTCCGGAGTGATATCAACAACGCCGGAGATGGCAATGAAGGTTTCGAAGTCCAGTCGGCCATCAGTAGCATCATGGATGATCTCGCGCAGGTTAGGGATATCCAGGCCCGGGAAGCGGTCGACCAGATCCTGGTAGGACTGCAGAATGTTGCCCAGGTTATGGCCGCAGTAGATCTTGTTCATCATGAACGGGTAGGTCACCCCTTCCGTGTACCCGGTAGGGATACCGATGACATTGAAATCCCAACCGTCTTCCGCAAACTCGAAGTTGTTGTTGAGAGCCAGCAGCTCGCCCGCCATCTGAGCTACACGCTGAGCAAAGAAGTCGTTCTCAACTACGTGCTCGAAGCTGGCCAGGTTGATGCCACCGTTTTCAATTGCATTGACCAGGTTCACCATCGGATTGAGATCCTCGGTGCTGGGGGTATCGATGGCCATGCGGGTCGGGTAGTTGGCGTACTGCAGCTGAATGGCGGCCGCCGGCAACGTGCCCTCCAGAGTGTCATGAAGCCAAACTTGCTCGGCATCACTGTCCAGCGCCACCTCAACCATCTCACCGCTTTCCAGCTCACGGCTGTCGATCAGTTGAGTGCCCACCAGCTTGTCGTTTTGGTAACCCGCCACCATCACCGGACCGTTGTGGGCCAGGGTCAGAGTGTCCTGGCTGTCATCCAGCAGGGCGAAGTGGTTGGCATTAAGGCTGTCGGCGGCAGAGACGTTGCTCAGGCCAAGCTCGGTGGTCTTGCCTTCGATGGCACCACACTGGGTGTAGGCGGCTTCGTCGATCCACTGCAGCTTCACCTTGGAGGCGATGCCTTCACCAGCGAACATCGCCAGTTCAAAGGTGGAGGCGTCCCAGTGGGCGTAGTCCACTTCCGGGGCATACAGATAGGTAACGTACTTGGCGGTCAGCGGCAGCTTCACGTCCAGATCAATGAAGCCCTGCTCGTCGGTGTAGCGCGGCTCACCGATCACGGCGCCGGCCTCGTCCTGGAATACGTACTTGATGCCCGGGATGCCGCAGTTAGGCTTGAGCTCAGAGGCGATATAGAGGCCCTTCTTTACCGGGGCTACCTCACCGGCGTCCGGAAACTCCGGGCCAGTGGGGTTGTCGTTGGGGTTGTTGCTGTTACAGCCCGCCAGCAGCAGGCCTACGGCGGAAGCCAGAACCAATTTTTTCATGTTGATCTCGTTTCAATCTTGGAGAATACAGCGGGGGGCGAGGCCCCCCGACTCGATCAGAAGGCCAGTTTCACGCTGACGTTGAAGTAGCGGCCCGGTTGGGTCAGGTCGGACTCAACGGTACCGGCGGCTTCCAGCAGGGCTTGGGCTTGACCAGCCACATCGGCGTAATCGATGTATTCCTTGTCAAACAGGTTGAACACGCCCGCACGCAGGGACAGGTTCTGGGTCAGCTCCATGTTGGCGGTCAGGTCCACCAGGGCGTAGCCGGCGGTGGTGTAAACGCGGTTGTAGAAGTCGTTGCCCGGAACCACGTCCAGATCGGTGGTGCGATCCATCTTGTCGGCAAAGCGTACCGCCAGGCCCATATCGGCGCTGCGACCGGCCAGCTCGGTGTAGTAGTTGGCGCCGACGGTGCCCTTGGTGGGGCTGACGGTGTTGAGGTAGTCGCCGTTCTCATCTTCGCCGTGGGTGTAGGCGATGTTACCGAACACCTGGAAGTTGTTGCTGAACCAGTGGCTGGCCTGGGCTTCGAAGCCGTACAGGGTCACCTCTTTACGGTTGATGTAGCGGTACTCCAGGGAGTCCGGCTTACCCACACCGGTCATGCCGACGAATTCCCAATCGATGAAGTCTTCAACCTGGGTGTAGAAGCCAGTCAGCTCATAGCTGGTATCACGGTGGTTACCACGGACACCGATCTCCAGGGTGTTGCTCTGCTCGGACTTAAGATCGTAGTTGGGCAGGACCTTCACCAGCGGCATGGCGCCGTCTTTGATCTCCAGCTCGCCCCATTTCACGTCAGCGGTGGGCATCATGTGGCCGTAGGCGTACTGGGCGTAGACGCTGACGTCGTCGCTCATGTGGTACACCATGCCGATTTTCGGTGACCAGAAGCCTTCGCTCATCTGCTCAAAGTTGGCGGGATCGCGACCGGCGTCGGCAGCCTGCTGCTGATCCGGGGTGTTGCGGTAGTAGTCGTAACGCAGGCCGGCCACCAGGTTCAGCTTGCCGTCCATCAGCAGGATGTCGTCCTGGATGAAACCACCGACACGCAGGGATTCGGTATCGGCAAAGGCGAACAGATCGGTGTCGCTGGGCTGCCACATGCCGTTGTTCAGCACCTGGTAGTCACGGGGACGGCTCATCTCGGATTGCTCAACATCCACACCGTAGGTGATGTTGTGGCCGTAGTTATCGCTGCCGATGAACTTGCTGAAGGTACTGGCCAGGCCGTAGCGCTCTTCGGTGAACTCGTAGTCGCGCACCTCGTACTTGTCACGGCCGATGGTGCCCTGCTCACCCCAGTAGTAATCGCGGTGCTCAGTCTGATCGGTCATGCCGTAGTAGAGGGTGATGTCCATGGCGTCATGCGCCACGGTGGCTTTATCAGAGCGGTAGCGCAGTGAGCCGTTGAACACCTCGGTCTGACGATCGTAATCGATGGAACGCATGTTGTTGCCGGTGCTGTTCCAGTCCTGCTCCCAGCGGTCCAGCTGCTGGTTGAGGTAGTCCAGGGTCAGCTGGATGTTGGAGGTGTCGTTGATGTAGTACTTGGACTTCACCAACAGGCTGTCGGTAGTCAGATCGGAATCCGGCAGGGTCTCATCGTAGTTCTGCTGCTCCTCACCCTCGCGACGCTGGTAGCTGACCAGGTGCTCGAAATCGCCAAAGGCGTGGGCCAGGGTAAAGCCGGCGGTGTACTCGTTGTTCAGACCGGTGTAGCCGGCGTTGGCAGAGAAGTAGCCGGTTTCACCCATCAGGTAGTCGGAGGCGTCCTTGGTGTTCATCACCACCACGCCACCCAAGGCGTCGGAGCCATACATAGTGGATGCGGCCGCCTTGACCACCTCAACCTGTTTCAGGCCTTCCACCTCGATCAGACCACGACCGGTGCCCTCAGCACCGGGACCCAGCGGAGAGGAGTACTGGTTGTTCACCCGTACGCCGTCCTTAACCATCATCACCCGGTTACCACCGATTCCACGGATGGTCACGGAGGTGGGCTTACCGGCACCGCCTTTCACGTCCACCGCCGCTTCGTTGCGGAACAGGGAGGAGAAGTCGGTGCTCATGTTGCGCTGGATCGCTTCCTCGTCGATCACCACCACGGAGCCGGCAACGCTGTCCAGGCTCTGCTCCAAGCGAGAACCGGACACCACCATTACTTCGGTGGCCTGTCGATGTTGAGGTTCGGCTTCCTCTGCCAGAACGGAAGGGGCGGTGAAGGCGCTGGCCACGGCCAGGCTCACCAGGGAAAGCTGAGTGCATTTCATAGATTGGGACCTATCGATTCATTCGGCCTAAAGACGAATGATTATCACTACCTTTGTTTTAATCTGGGCACAGTCTATCAACGTGATTTAAGAAAAAGGTTGCACCAGCTCTCGTTTTTTTTCGTTTAGTCAGTGGTTTTAGCCCCAAATGTTGCAGCTAATAGTGATTCTCATTTGATGCTTGAGGGCGGTCACATTGGGTGTTACCGCAGGCGGATTGATTGTTTGTTAATCAGGGGGGATTGTTGCCTTTGGGTGACAGATCCTGCGATATGGTAAAACCCGACCATCCGGGGCAAGCAAAACGCCAATCCATCAGGTAAAATTGCGGTTTTCTCGCACACAACTGTGGAACACACATGGCTCAGTTCATCTATTCCATGCTGCGCGTTGGTAAGGTCGTCCCGCCAAAGCGCCATATCCTGAAAGACATCTCTCTCTCCTTCTTCCCCGGCGCCAAGATCGGTGTCCTGGGTCTCAACGGTGCCGGTAAGTCCACCCTGCTGCGGATCATGGCCGGCGTCGATACCGAGTACGAAGGTGAGGCCCGTCCGCAACCGGGCATCAACGTAGGTTACCTGCCGCAGGAGCCGCAGCTGGACCTGAACAAGACCGTTCGTGAGGTGGTTGAAGAGTCGGTGGCGGACGTCAAGAACGCCCTGACCCGCCTGGACGAGGTGTACGCTGCCTACGCCGATGAGAACGCCGACTTCGATGCCCTGGCCAAGGAGCAGGGGGAGCTGGAGAACATCATCGCCGCCAAAGACGGCCACAACCTGGAAAACGCGCTGGAGCGTGCTGCCGACGCCATGCGTCTGCCGCCCTGGGATGCCCGCATTGAGCACCTGTCCGGTGGTGAGCGCCGCCGTGTGGCGCTATGCCGCCTGCTGCTGGATAAGCCAGACATGCTGCTGCTGGACGAGCCCACCAACCACCTGGACGCCGAGTCCGTGGCCTGGCTGGAGCGCTTCCTGGTGGAATACACCGGCACTGTTGTGGCCATTACCCACGACCGTTACTTCCTCGACAACGCCGCAGGCTGGATCCTGGAACTGGACCGTGGCGAAGGGATCCCGTGGGAGGGCAACTACTCCTCCTGGCTGGAACAGAAAGAGAACCGCCTGGAGCAGGAAGCCGCCCAGGAAAAGGCCCAGATGAAATCCATCCAGAAAGAGCTGGAGTGGGTGCGTCAAAATCCGAAGGGGCGTCAAGCCAAGTCCAAGGCTCGTATGGCCCGCTTCGAAGAGCTCAACTCCACCGAGTTCCAGAAGCGCAACGAGACCAACGAGCTGTTCATCCCGCCGGGTCCGCGCCTGGGTGACAAGGTGCTGGAGGTTGAGAACCTGTCCAAGTCTTACGACGGCCGGGTGCTGATCGACGACCTCTCCTTCTCTATCCCCAAGGGCGCCATTGTCGGCATCATCGGCCCCAACGGCGCCGGTAAGTCCACCCTGTTCCGCATGATGAGCGGTCAGGAGCAACCGGACTCCGGCACCATCACCCTGGGTGATACCGTCAAGCTGGCTTCCGTTGACCAGTTCCGCGACAGCATGGACGACAGCAAGACCGTGTTCCAAGAGGTCGCCGACGGCCAGGATATCCTCAAGATCGGTAACTTCGAGATCCCGGCCCGCTCCTACGTCGGTCGTTTCAACTTCAAGGGCTCCGACCAGCAGAAGCGCGTCGGTGAGCTGTCCGGTGGTGAGCGTGGCCGACTGCACCTGGCCAAGCTGCTGCAGGCCGGTGGCAACATGCTGCTGCTGGATGAGCCGACCAACGACCTGGACATCGAGACCCTGCGTGCGCTTGAAAATGCCCTGCTGGACTTCCCCGGCTGCGCCATGGTCATCTCGCACGATCGCTGGTTCCTCGACCGCGTGGCCACCCACATCCTGGACTACCGGGACGAAGGCAAGATCAACTTCTTCGAAGGCAACTTCAACGAGTACGCCGACTGGATGAAGAAGGAGCAGGGGGTCGACATCACCCAGCCCCACCGCCTCAAGTACAAGCGCATCGACTGATCCGCCGTACCCACAAAAAAACGCCGGCAGCCGCCGGCGTTTTCTTATGCTCACATTCCATCTCGTGACGCGACAAGGCGTCAGCCCTGCGCCTAGTACCTAGCACCTAACGCCAAGTTCCCAGCCTCTAGCACCTAGCATCTAGCACCTAGTACCCAGCGCCTAACGCCCAGCTCCTAGCACCAAGCTCCTAACACCTAGTGCCGAGCTCCCAGCTCCTAGCTCCTAGCTCCTAGCTCCTAGCTCCTAGCTCCTAGCTCCTAGCTCCTAGCTCCTAGCTCCTAGTTTTCCACCTCTCCATAGAAGCTGTGCAACCACTCCTCCAGGCGGGTGTAGCCGGACTCCATCACCTCGTTGTAGTTGGCGGGGATCTCCAGCTCGCGCTGGTTTTGTTTCATATCCGGCCAACCGCCAGCATTGCGGGTGCAATCGATCTCCACCGCGTAGCGGCTGCTGCTGGTGGGGGTTGTGTTCCAGCTTTCATTGACCGACACCTTGAACGAGCTATCCGACGGGCAGCTGTTGCCGGAGGTGATGGTGCGGGACTCCCCCTCCCCCGGACCGCTGGTGATGCGAATGGTACGCCCCTCGTTGCCCTCCTTGGAGTCATCACAGTCGTCGTTATCCAGGCTCAGGGTGATGCTGGAGCCGCTGGCACTGATCACCTTGCCGGTGGGATAGAGGATGGTCTCCGGCCCCACGCAATCCTTAAGCCGTCCGGTGCGGGTACGGATCTCATTGATGATCCGCTCATCGGTGGCGTCCCGGTCCGCCGGACGGGCACCGGCATTGGCCAGCAGCTCCCGCTCGACGTCTTCTGTAGGCAGCACATCCAACCCGTCGAGCCAGATGGGGATCTCCTTAACCCGGAAGCGATCGGCGCCGTCACTGCGAACGAACACACAAGGCCAGCTGTCGTTCTTATAGTCGCCACAGACGTTCTCCTCGATATACACCTTGGAGTTGTCCCGCTTGGTCTGGATGATGGCCCACTGGTCATCCTGGTTGGAGCCATAGAGGGTGTCCTCTCCGGGGATCCGTACGTTATTCATGGTGGTGTTGATGCGGTGCTCGTCATCGTAGAAGGAGCGCTGATCCAGCCCCCACACCCGGTGGCCCACCTGGGCGGTGTTGTAGCTGAGGTTGTTGGTAAAGATCCCCCGCGGGGTCACATCCAGCGGGCCGCGGTCATCCACATGGGCAATCACGTTACGGTGGTACAGCGCCCACTTGGCGATGATCATCGCCCCCTTGGAGTGCTTACCCTTGGCGTGCAGGCTGTAGTTGAGCGCTTCGGCGATCAGGTTATTGCTGACGGTGACATTGGAGACCATGTCGGTCACCGAGAACGCCTCGTCGATGCTCCAGCTCACCGACAGGTGATCCAGCACAATGTTCTCCTTATCGTGCGGCGGATCCTTGTAGCGACCGCCGATCATCAGCAACGAGTCCCGCTCACTGGGTTGTGAACCGTCGGCATCGTCCCCCACTCGCACCCGGATGTGCTGGATCAGCACATCGTCTGCGTTGATCCGCAGAACGTGGTCCCGCAGGGTGATGCCGGGACTGGGGGCAGTCTGGCCGGCGATGGTGATGTAGTCGTTGCTGATGCTCAGGCGGCTGGTCAGATCGATGTAGCCACTGACCTCGAACACGCAAGTTCTCGGGCCACTGGCCTCGACACACTGGCGCAGCGAGCCATCACCGCTGTTGTTGAGGTTAGTGACGGTGTACACCGTGGTGCGCGGCTCCGACAGGTTGCGGCCGCTGCCCGCCGGGGTATCCATGCCCCAGCCCACCTGGCAGGGGATGATCGGCAGGGGTTCACTGGGCTCGCAGACGTAATGATCCGGCATATCGGGATCTTCCGGCGGATCAGGCGGGTCCACCGGTGGCTCAACCGGTACCTCAGGCTCTCCCGGATCTACCGGATTGCCGGGCTCGCCTGGATCAGGATCCGTCGGAGGCTCTATGGGCTCGCCAGGATTTGGCGGCAGCACTGGCGGCACCCCCGGGTCGGGCGGGTCGATAGGCGGAGGATCGATGACCGGCGGATCCACCGGCTCTTCAGGGTCCGTTGGCGGTACCCCTGGATCCGGCGGGTCAATGGGCGGATCCACCGGTTCTTCCGGATCCGTGGGCTCCTCTGGCGTCGTGCTGCTGTCGCTGCAGGCACCGATTGTCGTTGCCAGCAACAGCGCTAACAGCGCCGCCTTGATACGCGTCGTTTCCATTCTCTCCGTCCCTCTCAGCCCTACTCCACCTCGGCATAGAAGCTATGCAGCCACTCCTCCAGCCGGGTGTACCCCGATGGCATCAGCTCATTGTAGTTCTCCGGCAACGACAGCGGCCGCTCAGTTGACTCCAACACCGGCCAACCACCGCCGTTGAGACTGCAGTCCACCTCCACCTCGAAAGAGGAGTCTGTGGTGGGAGTGGTGCCCCAGTCCCGATCCACTGTCAGGGTCAACTCGCCGCCACTGCACTGGTTCTTCTCAGTGATCTCTCGCCACTGACCGGCACCCGGCCCTTCGTAGATATGCACCCGGCGGCCCTTGTTGCCCTCCTTGGAGGTGTTGCAGTCCTTCACCTTGCCGGTCACCGTGTTGCTGCTGGCCGCGGTCACCTTGGCCCGGGGGAACATGATGTTGTCCGGCCCAACGCAGTTCTTCAGGGTGCCTGTGCGGCTGCGCACCTCCTCAACCACCCGGGCATCGGCGGAATCCCGATCCGCCGGGCGGGCACCGGCAAAGGCCAGTACCGCATCCTCAACCTCGCTGGCGGGCAGCAGCTCCAGGCCATCGAGCCAGATGGGGCGTTCCTTCACCCGATACTGATCCGCGCCATCAGAGCGCACCACCACACAGGGCCAGGCGTCGTTTTTGAAGTCACCACACTGGTTGCCTTCGATGTAGACCTTGGAGCCCTCCCGGGTGGTTTGCAGCATCACCCACTGGTTATCGTGCCCCTCTTCATCGTCTATCTGGGTGTTGGCCCCGGGGATCCTTACGTTGTTAACCACGGTAGCGATGCGCACCTCGTCATCGTGATAGGAGCGCTCCTTCAATCCCCACATGCGGTGACCCACCTGGGCTGTGTTGTAGACCAGGTTGTTAGCGACGATGGAGGTGGGGGCCACATCCAGCGGCCCACGATCATCCAGGTGTGCCAGCAGGTTGCGGTAAACCAGCATGTCGTGGGATTCCATCATCAACCCCTTGGAGTGCTTGCCCTTGGGGTGGAGGCTGTAGTTCAGCCCCTCGGCAATGATGGAGTTGGAGATGGTGACGCCATACACCGCTTCCTTGGTGGTGAAGTTCTCGTCGATGCCCCAGCTCACCGACAGGTGATCCAGAATCACGCTGCTGGGTTGTCGCTCGGTATCGGTGTAGCTGCCGATCACCAGCAGGCCGTCGCGGTTACCGGGATCCGGGTTGTCCGGGTCGTCCCCGGGGCGGATGCGGATATGCTGCATCAATACATGATCCGCCTCGATCCGCACCGTGTGGCCTCGCAGGGTAATGCCTGGGCTGGGAGCAGTCTGGCCGGCGATGGTGATGTAGTCATTGCTGATGTTGAGGCGATCGGTCAGGTCGATGTAGCCGGCCACCTCGAACACACAGACCCGCGGCCCACTGCCATCGACGCAGCGGCGCAGCGAACCTTCGCCGCCGTTATTGAGGTTGACCACCTTGTACACGTCCGGATCCGGTGCGGCCTCGTGGCGGCCACTGCCTGCGGGGGTGTCCATGCCAAAGCCAATCTGACAGGGGATCACTGGCAGCGGCGACATCGGCTCGCAGACGTAGCGGTCGTCCTGCTCTGGCGGGTCCGGGTCTGGGTCCACTGGCGGATCCGGGTCAGGATCCGGGTCCACCGGTGGGTCCGGGTCGGGATCCGGGTCTACCGGCGGATCCGGGTCGGGATCCGGGTCTACCGGCGGATCCGGGTCTGGATCCGGGTCAGGGTTGACCGGTGGGGGTTGCTCAGGCTCCTCTGAGCTGCTGTTGTCGCTGCATGCCGACAGGCCGCTGGTCAGCCAAAGGGCCAGGACCAGCGCCATAAGTTGCTTGAGATTCATGCTCCCACTCCTTGCAAGAGACCTCATCCATGATGGCGGTGTTGCCTTTCAGGTTGTGCCCCGCCCCAGGGCCAACCGGATGTCACTAAATTCAACCCAAGCCAAGCGCTTAGCCTTTCTGAGTCATTGCCCTCAGTGGCCTGCGCGGTGGTTCGGTAGGTATAGCAAGGGGGAAAGGTGCTCACCATGACGCCCCGTCCGGGCTCCAACCGCTAAGATGGTTAAAGCAAGAAAAAGCAGCTAGTTAGGCTGCTTTATTCAACGACAAAAAAATTCCCTGTAGAGCTGTCTGATTTGGTCTATTCCACCTCGGCGTAGAAGCTGTGCAGCCACTCCTCCAACCGGGTGTAACCCGATGCCATCACCTCGTTGTAGTTGGTCGGGATCTCCAGCTCACGACGGGTCTCCGGCATATCCGGCCAGCCGCCAGCATTAACCGTACAATCGATCTCGATGGCGTAACTGCTGCTGCTGGTGGGCGTGGTATCCCAGCTGGAATCCACGCTGACCCGGATCTGGCTGCTCGACGGACAGCTGTTGCCGGAGGTGATGGTGCGCACCTGCCCCGCACCCGGGCCATCGGTGATGCGCAGCTTACGCCCCCGGTTGCCCTCCTTGGAGCTGTCGCAATCATCCTGGCTGAAGTTGAGAGTGATGCTGGTGCCACTGGCCTCACGCACCTTGCCGGTAGGATAGAGGATGGTTTCCGGACCGACGCAGTTTTTCAGGGTGCCGGTACGGGTTCGGATCTCCTTGACCACCCGTTTGTCCACTTCATCCCGGTCGGTGGGGCGCGCCCCAGCAGTGGCCAGCAGCTCCTCTTCCACCTGGTCCACCGGCAGCAACTCCAGCCCCTCAACCCAGATGGGGATCTCCTTAACCCGGAAGCGGTCGGCGCCGCTGCTGCGAACGTAGACACAATCCCAATCGGGGTTCTTATAAGCCCCACACAGGTTGTCTTCGATGTAGACCTTGGAGTTATCCCGCTTGGTCTGAATGATGGCCCACTGGTCGTCCTGGTTGCTGCCGTACAGGGTGTCCTCGCCGGGAATACGGACGTTGTTCACTGTGGTGTTGATACGGTGCTCGCCGTTGTAGAAGCTGCGCTGATCCAGCCCCCAGACCCGGTGGCCGACCTGGGCAGTGTTGTAGCTCAGGTTGTTGGTGAACACTCCCCTTGGGGTCACATCCAGCGGGCCTCGGTCATCCACGTGGGCGACGATATTGCGGTGATACAGGGCCCACTTGGCGATGATCATCGCCCCCTTGGAGTGCTTGCCCTTAGCATGCAGGCTGTAGTTGAGCGCCTCGGCAATCAGGTTATTGGAGACGGTAACGTTGGAGACCATGTCGGTCACCGACATCGCTTCATCGATGCTCCAGCTGACCGACAAATGGTCCAGCACGATGTGTTCCCGGTCCTTCTGGTCGCTATAGCGGCCACCGAGCATCAACAGGGAATCCCGATCACTGGGGGTGGAGCCGTTGGGGTCGTCGCCGGCCCGGGCGCGGATATGCTGCACCAGCACATGGTTAGCGTTGATGCGGAACATGGCATTACGCAGGGTGATGCCGGGGCTGGGGGCAGTCTGACCGGCCACGGTGATGTAATCGCTGTTGATGTTGAGCCGACCGGTCAGGTTGATGTAACCGCCCACCTCGAACACGCACACCCGCGGGCCACTGGCTTCGGTGCACTGACGCAAAGAGCCCTCGCCGCTGTTATTGAGGTTGGTGACCTTGTACACCGTGGTACGGGGCTCATCCAGGTGGCGGCCACTGCCGGCCACGGTGTCCATGCCCCAGCCAACCTGGCATGGAATAATGGGCAGGGGTTCCGACGGTTCACAGACGTAGTGATCCGGCATCTCCGGGTCGCCAGGCTCCAGTGGCGGTTCCAGTGGAATATCCGGCTCCTGTGGCTCCTGTGGGTTACCCGGGTCGATCGGCGGATCCGTCGGTGGGTCAACGGGCTCGCCGGGCTCCGGTGGGATCGGCTCGCCAGGGTCGGTCGGCGGGTCGCTGGTGGTGTTGTCACTACAGGCGGTCAGTACCCAACCCAACAACAGGGCTGACCAAAAAGCGGTGTGTTTCGATGCGCTCATGGGGTGTTCCCCTCTCCGTCCTATTCGACCTGCTGGTAGAAGCCGTGTAACCACTCCTCCAGCCGGGTGTAACCCGACTCCATCACCTCGTTGTAGTTGGCGGGAATGGTCAGCTCCCGGCGGGTCTCCGGCATGTCCGGCCAGCCGCCGGCATTGACCGTGCAGTCAATCTCGATGGCGTAGCTGCTACTGCTGGTGGGCGTGGTATCCCAACTGGAATCCACGCTGACCCGGATCTGACTCTTCGAAGGGCAGCTGTTGCCAGAGGTGATGGTGCGCACCTGCCCCGCGCCTGGGCCGTCGGTGATGCGCAGTTTGCGCCCCCGGTTGCCCTCCTTGGAGCTGTCGCAATCATCCTGGCTGAAGTTGAGGGTGATGCTGGTGCCACTGGCCTCGCGCACCTTGCCGGTGGGGTAGAGGATGGTCTCCGGGCCGACGCAGTTTTTCAGGGTGCCGGTACGGGTGCGGATCTCGTTGACGATGCGATCATCCACCGCATCCCGATCCCGTGGCCGGGCCCCGGCATTAGCCAGCAGGTCCTCCTCCACCTGGTCCACCGGCAACAGCTCCAGCCCATCGATCCACAGCGGCACCTCCTTGACCCGGAAGCGATCAGCCCCGCTGGTGCGCACGTACACGCAGTCCCAATCGGGGTTTTTGTAGGCCCCACACAGGTTGTCTTCGATGTAGACCTTGGAGTTGTCCCGCTTGGTCTGGATGATGGCCCACTGGTCGTCTTCGTTCGAGCTGTACTTGGTGTCCTCACCGGGAATACGGATGTTATTCATGGTGGTGTTGATGCGGTATTCGTCCTTGTAGAAGTTGCGCTGATCCAGCCCCCAGACCCGGTGCCCCACCTGGGCAGTGTTATAGGTCAGGTTGTTGGTGAAGATCCCCCTCGGCGTGACATCCAGCGGGCCGCGGTCATCCACGTGGGCAACGATATTGCGGTGATACAGTGCCCACTTGGCGATGATCATCGCTCCCTTGGAGTGCTTGCCCTTGGCGTGCAGGCTGTAGTTAAGCGCCTCGGCAATCAGGTTGTTGGAGACGGTGACGTTGGAGACCATGTCGGTGACCGACAGCGCCTCGTCAATGCTCCAGCTAATCGACAGGTGATCCAGCACAATGTGCTCGCGGTCGATCTCATCACTGTAACGACCGCCGAGCATCAGCAGGGAATCCCGATCACTGGGGGTGGAGCCGTTGGGATCATCACCGGCACGGGCACGAATATGCTGCACCAACACATGATTGGCGTTGATGCGGAACATGGCGTTACGCAGAGTGATACCGGGGCTGGGGGCGGTCTGGCCGGCGACGGTGATGTAATCGCTGTTGATGTTAAGCCGCCCCTCCAGGTTGATGTAACCCCCCACCTCGAACACGCACACCCGGGGGCCACTGGCTTCGGTGCACTGGCGCAGCGAGCCGTCACCGCTGTTATTGAGGTTGGTGACCTTGTAGACCGTGGTGCGGGGTTCATCCAGATGGCGGCCACTGCCAGCCACGGTGTCCATGCCATAGCCCACCCGACAGGGGATGATGGGCAGCGGATCGGCGGGCTCACAATCGTAGCCCGGCCCTTCTCCCGGCGGCGGCTCTGGCGGTTCGCCGCCATCCCCAACCTGGCTTTCGCTGCAGCCAATCAGCAACACCAGCAACACTGACAACCACCATCCACGAGCTCTCAGCCACGCCATAACGCACGCCTTTTCCAAAGGGGATTCTTTAGGTATAGCAAGGCCCGAACAGCGATGCTGTCCGGGCCCTACTTGCTGAACGTCAACTCAGTCTTCCACTTCGGCATAGAAGCCGTGTAGCCACTCCTCCAGCACGGTGTAGCCACTCTCCGCCAGCTCGTTGTAGTTGGCGGGCACCTCCAGGGTGCGGGTGGTCTCTTTCATCTCCGGCCAGCCACCGGCGTTGGCGGCGCAGTCGATCTCGATGCCGTAGGTACTGCTGCTGGTGGGCTCCGTGCTCCAGCCACCATCCACAGACACCTTGATGGAGCTGCTGGAGGGGCAACTATTGCCAGAGGTGATGGTGCGGGACTCGCCCTCACCGGGACCGCTCAGGATCACCAGTTTGCGCCCTTCGTTGCCCTCCTTGGAGTCGTCGCAGTCGTCGCTGTCGTAGCTCAGGGTGATGCTGCTACCACTGACGCTCTGCACCTTACCGGTTGGGTAGTAGAAGTTATCCGGGCCGACGCAGTTCTTCAGGGTGCCGGTACGGGTGCGGATCTCATTGATGATGCGCTCATCGGTCTCATCCCGGTCTGCCGGGCGGGCACCGGCGTGTTTCAGCAGCTCCGCTTCTACCTGGTCCACCTCCAACAGCTCGAGCCCATCCAACCAGATCGGGATCTCCTTCACCCGGTACTGGTCTGCGCCACTGGTGCGCACAAAGACACAGGGCCAATCGTCGTTCTTGTAATCCCCGCACAGGTTCTCCTCGACGTAGACCTTAGAGCTTGAGCGGCTGGTTTGCAGGATCGCCCACTGGTCATCCTGGTTGGAGCCATAGAGGGTGTTCTCGCCGGGGATGCGGACGTTGTTCATGGTGGTGTTGATGCGGTACTCGTTGTCGTAGTAGGAACGCTCCTTCAGGCCCCAGATCCGATGGCCGACCTGAGCGGTGTTGTAACTGAGGTTATTGGTGAAGATCCCCCTCGGGGTGACATCCAGTGGGCCGCGGTCATCCACGTGAGCGACGATGTTGCGATGGTACAGCGCCCACTTGGCGATGATCATCGTCCCCTTGGAGTGCTTGCCCTTGGCGTGGATGCTGTAGTTCAGTGCCTCAGCAATCAGGTTATTAGAGACGGTGACGTTGGCCACCATGTCGGTGACGGAGAACGCCTCATCGATGCTCCAGCTGGCAGAGATGTGATCGAGCACGATGTACTCTCTGTCCTTCGAGTCGCTGTAGCGGCCGCCGATCATCAGTAGCGAGTCCCGCTCACTGGGCTTGGAGCCGTCCGGGTCATCGCCGGCCCGGACCCGAATATGCTGCACCAGTACATGGTTGGCGTTGATCCTCAGCATGGCGTCGCGGATGGTGATGCCGGGGCTGGGGGCGGTCTGACCGGCGATGGTGATGTAGTCGTTGCGGATATCCAGCCGGCTGTCCAGCTCGATGTAGCCCGCCACCTCGAACACACAAACCCTGGGGCCGCTGCCATCGATGCAGGCACGCAGCGAGCCTTCGCCACTGCTGGCCAGGGTGGTGACCTTGTAGACCGTGGTGGAGACGGGATCCAGGTGACGGCCGCTACCAGCCACGGTCTCCATGCCGTAGCCAATCTGGCAGGGGATGATCGGCAGCGGCTCGCTGGCCTCGCAGACATAATGGTCCGGCATCTCAGGGTCGGGATCCGGGCCCGGAGATGGGTCAACTGGTGGCACTTCCGGGTCAGTGGGCGGCTCTTCCGGATCAGTCGGCTCCTCAGGATCGGTAGGCTCTTCCGGATCCGTCGGTTCTTCTGGGTCGGTAGGCGGTTCTTCCGGATCGGTGGGCGGTTCGGTGGTGGTGGAGCTGTCGCTACAAGCCACCACCAGTGACAGCACCATCGCCACCAGCAGGGCCCAGAATGGGGTTCGGGTCGGATTGCGCATTGTCCCTCCTCACGTCGCCGTCACGTGCGCACCGTCCAATAGGTATAACAGACCTGTCGGGGCTCGCCCGTTTTCCTAGTGAAGAGAAGACGATGCCAGCCAAAGCGGTATTTGGCTGGCAGCTTTGCAGGAGCTCAGGGTTCCAGCGGGCGGCGGGAAAAGGCGATGCCGTCGCATTGTGGGCAGGCCGGCAAGGTGGCGGGGTGGAAGAAGCTCATGCAGTGGCCACAGTTGTCACACACCAGCTCCCCCAGGCCGACCAATTCGCCCGCCTCGTAGGTGCCGTGGTGCTTAAACTCCTCCCCCAGCTCATGCCACTCCAACTGGGAGCGATCGGTGATCTCCGCCAGCCAGCGCCACACGGTGTTCTCCAGTCCCAGGGTGAACACGCTGTCCCCCTCGGCCTCGAACTGCTCCTTGGCATGACGCTGGGCGTAGTCGGCCAGGTCACGACGTAAAAAGCGCTCCACCAGGTCCAGTTCGGTCTCACTCAGCTCCGATTCCAGCGCGCTGTAGGTGCGGCTCTGCTTCAGCACCTCCTCCAGCTGCCCCAGGGTCAGGTCCGGGTCATGGCGGTAACGTCGCTCCATGTCCTGCAGCAGGTATTCGTACTTCTGGATCAAGGCTTGGTTACGGTCCACAATCGCATCTCCCTCTTTATTCGGAAAACAGCGCAAAAACCGGTCCAGTCTGTGGTTGTTGCCACTCTGGCTCCTGCGTTATTCTATGCAGATCTTTATGGGCCATTCCCTGCCCGAAATCAAAATTTCAATTTGGACTTCAGACGTGTCGATGCAAGAGCAATACAATCCTGCGCAGATCGAGCCGCAAGTGCAAAAGCACTGGGCTGACAACAACACCTTTATCGCCAAGGAAGAGGAAGGCAAAGAGAAGTTCTATTGCCTATCCATGTTCCCCTACCCTAGCGGTCGTCTGCACATGGGCCATGTGCGCAACTACACCATCGGTGATGTGATCTCCCGCTACCAGCGTCTGCAGGGCAAAAACGTGATGCAGCCGTTCGGTTGGGACGCCTTCGGTCTGCCCGCGGAGAACGCCGCGATCCAGAACAAGACCGCACCGGCGCCGTGGACCTACGACAACATCGAATACATGAAGACCCAGCTCAACAGCCTGGGCTTTGGCTTCGACTGGAGCCGCGAACTGGCCACCTGCCAGCCAGAGTACTACCGCTGGGAGCAGTGGTTCTTCACTGAGCTGTACAACAAGGGGCTGATCTACAACAAGACCAGCTCCGTGAACTGGTGTGAGAACGATCAAACCGTACTGGCCAACGAGCAGGTGGTGGATGGCTGCTGCTGGCGCTGTGACACCCCGGTGGTACAAAAAGACATCCCGCAGTGGTTTGTGAAGATCACCGACTACGCGGATCAGCTGCTGGGCGACATGGATCAGCTGGATGGCTGGCCGGAAATGGTTAAGACCATGCAGCGCAACTGGATCGGCCGTTCCGAGGGCATCGAGATGACCTTCGACGTCGACGGCAGCGATGAGTCCGTGGCGATCTACACCACCCGTCCGGACACCGTGATGGGCGTGACCTACGTGGCCGTAGCCGCCGGTCACCCGTTGGCCGAACAAGCCGCTAAAGACAATGCCGAACTGACCGCCTTCATCAACGAGTGCAAAAACACCAAGGTGGCCGAAGCTGAGCTGGCCACCATGGAGAAGAAGGGGATGGACACCGGCCTGTTCGCCATCCATCCGCTGTCCGGTAAGAAGGTGCCGATCTACGTCGCCAACTTCGTGCTGATGGGCTTTGGTACCGGCGCCGTCATGGCCGTTCCGGCCCACGATCAGCGCGACTACGAGTTCGCCAGCAAGTACGGCATCGCCATTGAGCCGGTGGTTAAGCCCACCGAGGGTGAGCTGGATATCTCTGAAGCGGCTTACACCGACAAGGGCACCCTGTTCAACTCTGGCGAGTTCGACGGCCTGGACTTCGACGGTGCGCTGGAGGCGATCGCCGCCAAGCTGGACACCCTGGGCAAGGGCCACAAGACCACCAACTTCCGTCTGCGCGACTGGGGCGTGTCCCGCCAGCGCTACTGGGGCGCGCCGATCCCGATGGCCACCCTGGAGAACGGCGAGACCGTGCCGGTACCGGCCGAAGACCTGCCGGTGATCCTGCCGGAAGACGTGGTGATGGACGGTGTGACCTCCCCGATCAAGGCCGACAAGGCCTGGGCCGAGACCACCATCAACGGCCAGAAGGCAACCCGCGAGACCGACACCTTCGACACCTTTATGGAGTCCTCCTGGTACTACGCCCGCTACACCAGCGTCGGCACCAACGATCAGATGCTGGATCCGGCCAAGGCCAACTACTGGCTGCCGGTAGACCAGTACATCGGCGGCATCGAGCACGCCAACATGCACCTGCTCTACTTCCGCTTCTTCCACAAGCTGCTGCGCGATGCCGGCCTGGTGGACTCCGACGAGCCGGCCAAGCGCCTGCTGTGTCAGGGCATGGTGTTGTGCGACGCCTACTACTACACCGGCGACAACGGCCAGCGTGTTTGGGTATCCCCCACCGAAGTGACCGTGGAGCGTGACGGCAAGGGTGCCATCACCAAAGCCGTCGATGGCGAAGGCCGCGAGCTGGTGCACACCGGCATGACCAAGATGTCCAAGTCCAAGAACAACGGCATCGATCCGCAGCTGATGAATGAGAAATACGGTGCTGACACCGTGCGTCTGTTCATGATGTTCGCCGCACCGCCGGAGATGACCCTGGAGTGGCAGGAATCCGGTGTTGAGGGTGCCCACCGCTTCCTCAAACGCTTCTGGAAACTGGCCCACGATCACATCGCTAAAGGCACTGCCCCGGCGCTGGATCTGGCCAGTCTGAGCAACGAGCAGAAGGCGCTGCGCCGCAGCCTGCACCAGACCATCGCAAAGGTGGACGACGACTTTGGTCGCCGCCAGACCTTCAACACCGCCATTGCGGCCGTGATGGAGCTGATGAACAAGCTGAACAAGGCGCCGCAGGAGAGCGATAACGATCGTGCCCTGCTGCAGGAAGCGCTGAGCGCCCTGACCGTGATGCTCTACCCGATCATCCCTCACACCAGCTTTGTTCTGTACAACGCACTGGGCTTCGAAGGCGACGTCGACAACGCCCTTTGGCCAATCGCCGACAAGGACGCCATGGTCGAGGACGAGAAGCTGATCGTGGTGCAGGTCAACGGCAAGGTTCGTGCCCGCATCACCGTGGCGGCGGATGCCGCCAAGGAGCAGGTGGAAGCGCTGGGCCTGGCAGACAGCAACGTTCAGAACTTCACCGAAGGCAAGACGGTACGCAAGGTGATCTACGTACCGGGCAAGCTGCTCAATATCGTTGCCAACTAAGGCGACCCTAGGCGCCCTCCGGGGCGCCTTTTTTAACCAAAAGGAGATGAGGGTGATCCAACGCCTTCTGCTAACCCTGCTGACCTTAAGCCTGCTCAGTGGCTGCGGCTTCCGCCTGCAGGGTCAATACCTGTTTCCCGACGAGCTCGACCAGGTGCAACTGGCCAGCTCCGACCGCTACGGTGAGCTGCACCGGCTGGTCACCGAGCGACTGCGCCTCTACAACATCGAGGTGGTAAGCAACGAAGAGGCCCCGCGCCTGTGGCTGGGGGATGACCGCCTGGAGCGCACCACCCTGTCACTGTTCCCCTCCGGCCAGGTGGCCGAGTACGAGCTGATCTACTCCGTTCGTTTCTCGGTGACCGTCGGCGAGCAGGAGCCGCAGCCGTTCGATATTGAGATCCGCCGCGACTACCTGGACGATCCCCGTACCGCCCTGGCAAAGAACCGCGAACTGGAGCTGCTGCTGGAAGAGATGCGTGCCCAGGCCGCTGATCAGATCCTCCGTGCCCTGGCGGCAACCCGGGTGGATGAGGCCGCGACCCAAGCGGATGAGGCCGACGCCGGCTGATGCGGATCTTCGCCAACCAGCTGCCCGCCCAGCTTAAGCAACTGCCCCAGATCCTGATGGTGTTTGGCGACGATGTGCTGATCCGCGAGGAGTGCCGGGACAGTCTGCGCCAGGCCCTGTTTAGCTCCAGCTATGGCATCGAAGAGCGCCTCTCGCTGGTGCAGGAATCCCCGTTTGACTGGAACGCCCTGCTCAGCGAGTGCCACTCCCTGTCACTGTTTGCCAGTCGTCGTTTGATCGAGCTGGAGCTGCCCAACCTCAAGCCCGGCACCGACGGGGCCACCGCGCTGCAAGAGCTGGCTGCCCTGTTACCGACTCAGCAGGACACCTTTCTGCTGCTGCATGGCCCCAAGGCCGGGCGGGAGCAGACCAACACCAAGTGGTTCAAGGCACTGGATGGAGCCGGACTCTACGTCCAGGCACTGACCCCGGAGGGCCGCCACTACCAGCGCTGGCTCAGCGATCGGGCCCGTCACCACCAGGTGCAGCTGACGCCGGATGCCCTGGCTCAGCTGGCGCCGCTGTTCGAAGGCAACCTGCTGGCGGCGGATCAGGCCCTGGCTCAACTGGGACTGATCAGCGCCGGTGCCCGCATCGAGGCGGACACCCTGGGCCGACTGCTGGAGGACCAATCCCGCTACAGCGCTTTTCAGCTGGTGGACGCCCTGCTGGCGGGGCAGATGAGCCGGGCCTTTAAGATCCTCGGCCAACTGCAGTTGGAGGGCACCGCCCCGAACCTGGTCAGCTGGAGCCTGATCCGCGAGCTCACCCTGCTCTGCCGCTTAGCCCAGGCTCGTCAGGTCGGCACAGCGCTGCCCGCCGCCATGAAGCAGGCCAAGATCTGGGACAAGCGCCAACCGCTCTACGGCAGCACCATGGAGCGCTTGAGCAACAGCCAATTGGCAGACGCCATGGCCGCAGCCGGGGTTTTGGAGCGCGGCCTTAAGGGCGACGGCATGAACGAGGAGAGCCAGTGGCTGGCACTGGCGGATCTCTGTGCCCGCTTCAGCGGCGACTACCAGCCGCTGGAGGTGCTATGAACAAGCCCTTAGGCCTGTTTGGCGGCACCTTCGACCCCATCCACAATGGCCACCTGCGCTGCGCCTTCGAGGTACAGCAGCAGCTCGGCCTGGACCAGGTGCTGCTGCTGCCTAACCACATCCCGCCCCACAAGGCCTCACCGGGCATCGCCCCCCACCACCGCCTGGCGATGGTGGAGCTGGCCATTGAGGGATGCCCTAACCTGGGGGTGGACCGGCGTGAATTGGACCGCAGCGAGCCCTCCTACACCGTCGAGACCCTGGCCCAATACCGCCAGGAGCAAGGTGACCGACCGCTGTGCTTTATCGTTGGCATGGACTCGCTGTTGCAGTTCCATCGCTGGCACCAGCCTGAGCAGATCCTGGAGCTGGCCCACCTGGTAGTCTGCCATCGACCGGATCACCCCCTGCCGGCGGACAGCGAGGCGCAGGGCTGGTTGGCCCGTCATGGCCTGGATAGCGCTGAGCAACTGCAACAAACACCGGCCGGCGGGATCTGGCTGCAGCCGGTAACCCAGCTGGCGATCGCCTCCAGCACACTTCGTGCGCAAATGGCTCGGGGATTGGCGGCAGACTTTCTGTTACCGCCTCAAGTGGTCGCCTATATTGACCGCCATCGACTCTATCGTCACGACGATGGTGGCACTACCGCGAAACCGCTATAATACGCGGCTTTGTGTCGAATATTTGAAGGAGCTTCGGGTGCAAGCAACCGAACTGAAAGACTTTGTCGTTGATAAGATTGATGATTTGAAAGGCCGCGATGTTGTGGTGATGGACGTGTCCACCCGCAGCGACGTGACCGACTTTATGGTGGTGTGCACCGGCACCTCCAAAACCCACGTCCGCTCCATCGCCGAGCACATCTACGTGGAAGCCAAGAACAGCGGCAACACCCCGCTGGGCATGGAAGGCAAAGACGCCGGTGAGTGGGCCCTGGTGGACCTCTCCTCCGTCATTGTTCACGTCATGCAGGCACAGACCCGCGATCTGTACCAGCTGGAGAAGCTGTGGGGCGCTCGCCCGGAATAAGCAATGAAGCTGAAGTTGATCGCCGTGGGCACCAAGATGCCCGGCTGGGTAACCACTGGGTTCACCGAGTACCAACGCCGGTTTCCCCGGGATATGAGCCTGCAACTGGTGGAGATCCCCGCCGGTAAGCGTGGCAAGAACGCCGACATCGCGCGGATCCTGGAAAAAGAGGGGGAAGCGATGTTGGCGGCGGCGCAAGGATGCCGTATTGTCACCTTAGATATCCCGGGCAAGCCCTGGGATACGCCAACCCTGGCCAAACAGCTGGAACGCTGGCAGATGGACGGCCGCGATGTGGCCATCCTGATCGGCGGCCCGGAGGGGTTGGCGCCGGCCTGCAAACAAGCCGCCGAACAGAGCTGGTCGCTCTCCAACCTCACCCTGCCCCACCCACTGGTGCGCATCGTGATGGCGGAGAGCCTGTACCGGGCCTGGAGCATCAATAATAACCATCCGTATCATCGTGAATGAAACGCTATAAGCAACGAGTTGCCTTTCGGGACCATGCCGCCGAAGCGGCGCTGTTTACACGTCGAGCCATCGCCGGCTTTGCCTTTGTGCTGGTCCTGGTTGGCTTGTTGCTGGGCAATCTCTACAACATTCAGATCAACGATCACCAGTCCTACCAGACCCGCTCCAACGACAACCGCATCCGCCTTATCCCAGTCGCCCCCAACCGGGGCCTGATCTACGACCGTCATGGCGAACTGCTGGCGGATAACCGCCCGATCTACTCACTGGAGGTTATCCCGGAGCGCACCAGCAACATCAGCGAGCACCTCGATGCCCTGCAGGAGCTGCTGCCGCTGACCGCCGAACGGCGCGAGCAGTTCGAGGAGCGCCTCAAGGTTTCCCGCCGCTTCCGTCCCTTGACGGTAATCAGTCGCCTCACCCAGGAGGAGGTGGCCACCTTCTCGGTCAACCAGCATCGATTCCCCGGCTTCTACATCGAGGCAGGCCTCAGCCGCTTCTACCCCCATGCCGACAGCCTGACCCACCTGCTGGGCTACGTTGCCCGCATCAACAGTCGCGACCAGCAGCGCATCGACGAAGAGGGCAACCGTGCCCGCTACGCCGCCTCACGCAACATCGGTAAACAGGGGCTGGAGCGCTTCTACGAGAAAACCCTGCACGGTGAGCCGGGCATGCTGGAGGTCGAGGTGAATAACCGCGGCCGCATCGTGCGCACCGTCAATGCCACCCCCTCCGAGGCTGGCAAGGATCTTCACCTGACCCTCGACCTGGGCCTGCAGCGTCACGCCGAGCGGGTTCTGGCGGGCCGACGTGGCGCCGTGGTCGCTATGGATCCCAGAGATGGCGGCATCCTCGCCATGGTCTCCAGCCCCAGTTACGACCCCAACCCCTTCGTCACCGGGATCTCCGGCAGTGCCTACTCCGAGCTGCTCAATGACCGTAACCGGCCGCTGATCAACCGGGCCACCCAAGGCCAGTACGCCCCCGCCTCCACGGTGAAGCCGCTGCTGGCACTGCTGGGCCTGGAAAAAGGCCACATCACCGAGAACACCAAGATCTGGGATCCGGGCTGGTGGCAGATCCCCGGTGTAGAGCGTCGTTACCGTAACTGGAAACGCTGGGGTGAGGGCTGGGTCGATCTCAACAAGGCGATTACCGCCTCCAACGACACCTACTTCTATGAGCTGGCCTATAAGACCGGCATCAACGACATCAGTGACTTCATGTACCAGTTTGGCTTCGGCCAGGGCACCGGTGTCGACATCCTGGAGGAGTCCTCCGGTAATATGCCCACCCGGGACTGGAAGCGGATCCGCTACAAGGAACCCTGGTACATCGGTGACACCATCTCGGTGGGGATCGGCCAGGGCTACTGGACCTCCACCCCGCTGCAGCTGGCGCTGTCCACCACCATCCTGGCCAACGACGGACGTCACCTGGAACCCCATTTCCTGCGGGCTATCAGCAACGACGGCGAACTGGAAGAGAACCGGCCCTCGGAACGCCCACCGGTGGAGCTGAAGCGGCCCGAGGCCTGGCAAAAGGTCAAGCACGCCATGTACCTGACCGCCCACCGCTCCGATGGCAGTGGCTATCGCCAGTTCAACAACGCGCCCTATAAATCGGCGGTGAAGACCGGTACCGGCCAGGTTTTCGGCCTGGCGGAGGACGTCGAATACGACGAGGACAACGTGGCCGAGCATCTGCGGGATAACGCCCTGTTCGTTGGCTACGCCCCCTACGACGATCCGCAGATCGTCATCGCCATCGTGTTGGAAAACGCCGGTTGGGGTGGCGCCAATGCAGGCCCAGTGGCCCGTTCCCTGTTTGATTACTACCTGCTTCCGGAGTACCGCGAAGCCGCCGACGCCATCATCACTAAGGTGCAATCGTGAACGTTCCGCAGAATCAACCCAGCCTGTCCTATCGACTCCATATCGATCTGCCGTTGCTGGTGGGTCTGCTGCTGCTGATGGGGTTCGGCATGCTGGTGCTGTACAGCGCCAGCGGCGAGAGCAGTGCCATGCTGGAGCGTCAGCTGGTGCGCATCACCCTGGGCCTGCTGGTGATGTTTGTCCTGGCCCAGTTTAATCCGGAGATCTTCCGGCGCTGGGCCCTGCCCATCTTCCTGGTGGGCATCGTCCTATTGCTGGCGGTGACCTTCTTCGGCGAGACCAATAAGGGTGCCCAGCGCTGGCTCAACCTCGGCTTTATGGAGTTTCAGCCCTCGGAGCTGATGAAGCTGGGCTTTCCCATCATGATGGCTTGGTACATCAGCCAGTTCCCCCTGCCCCCGCGTAAGCGCTACCTGTTCGGTGGTGCCTGTATCCTGCTGATCCCCACCCTGCTGATCGCCTCTCAGCCGGACCTGGGCACCTCCATCCTGGTGGCCTCCTCCGGGGTCTTTGTGCTGTTTCTCTCCGGCATGAGCTGGATGGTGATCGGCGCCCTGGTGCTGGCGGTACTGGCCTTTATGCCGGTGCTCTGGTTCTACCTGATGAAGGACTACCAGCGCACCCGGGTGATGACTCTGCTGGATCCGGAAAAAGACCCTCTGGGTGCCGGCTACCACATCATTCAGTCCAAGATCGCCATCGGTAGCGGTGGCATCGAGGGCAAAGGGTGGCTGCAAGGCACCCAATCGCAACTGGACTTCCTGCCGGAGCGCCACACCGACTTTATCTTTGCTGTTCTGGGTGAAGAGTTTGGCTACATCGGCGTGGTAGTCCTGCTGGCGCTCTATCTCTTTATCATCGGCCGCGGCCTCTACATCGCCAGCCAGGCGCAAACCGCCTTCTCCCGTTTGCTGGCCGGGTCCCTGACCCTCACCTTCTTCGTCTACATCTTCGTGAACATCGGCATGGTCTCCGGCTTGCTGCCCGTGGTGGGGGTTCCCCTGCCACTGATCAGCTACGGCGGTACATCGATGCTGACTTTGCTTGCTGGCTTTGGCATTCTCATGGGAATTCATACCCATAGACGGTTTATCTCACGATAACGGTTCATCGGCCCTGGCCGGACTCTGTGGCATCCACCGGATACCAACAGTGACCTAAGCACTCGCAAGATAACGACACCGCAACGACAACCCGAAGAAGGGAACGGCATGAAAAAACGGATCATCCGCTGGGCAGCCCCGTTGCTGCTCGGCGCCCTGGCCAGCGTACAGGCCAGCGAGCAGGAGCAGGCCTTCGTTGCCCAGTGGCAACAGCAGGGGCTGAGTGAAAGCTACCTCAACCAGGCATTGGAACTGGCCAAGAAGGATCAGGCGGTACTGGATGCCATCCAGCGCCCCTGGGAAGCCAAGCCCTGGTACCAGTACTACCCCATCTTCCTGACCGAAAAACGGCTGGCCGCCGGCCTGGCCTACTGGCAGGAGCACCAGGCCCTGTTTGACCAGGCCTACGAGGAGTTCGGCGTCGAGCCGGAGATCATCCTCGCCATCCTCGGGGTGGAGACCTTCTACGGTACCTACATGGGCAAGTACCCGGTGCTGAACGCCCTCTACACCCTGGGCTTCCACTACCCGCCCCGTCAAAGCTTCTTCCGCAAGGAGTTTGGCCACTTCCTGCAACTGGCCCAGGAGCAGGGCTGGGAGTTGGATAAGCCGATGGGCTCCTACGCCGGTGCCATGGGGCTGGGCCAGTTTATCCCCTCCTCCTACCAGGCTTACGCGGTGGACTTCGACCAGGACGGCCAGCGCGATCTGTTCGACAACCCGGCGGACGCCATCGGCTCGGTGGCCAACTACTTTGCCCGCCATCGCTGGCAGCGTGGCGGCCCGGTCACCGAGACCGTCAGCCTGAAAGGCGATGCCCAGGTGGACTCAGTACTGTGGAACGGCCGCCGCTTGAGCCAAGATGCGGACACGATGACCGCTGCCGGTGTGCAGCTGCCGCAGGCCTATGAGGGCAAGCTGGGACTGGTCAAGCTGGAGGTGGCCGAGGGGCAGTTTGAGTACCAGCTGGTGCACCCCAACTTCTACAGCATCACCCGCTACAACCACAGCCCGCTCTACGCTATGGCGGTGTGGCAGTTCAGCCAGCAACTGAAGCAGGCGATGGCCGATGCACGCTAGGTTTCTGTCGGCCGCCTTGGTAACCGCGCTCATCGCCGGCTGCAGCAGCGCCCCCAGTGGTCGATACAGTATGGCCCAGGACGAAGCCCCGCAGTCGGCACCGGACCTGGCCCACCTGGAGCAGCCGGTGCCGCGCTATGAACCCCACAGCCGCGGCGGCAACCGCGACTACCAGGTCTGGGGTATCGCCTACGAGGTGTTGCCCAGCGCTGAGGACTATCAAGCCGAGGGGATCGCCTCCTGGTACGGGGCCAAGTTCCATGGCCACCTGACCTCCAACGGCGAAACCTACGACATGTACAGCTTCTCCGCCGCCCATCGCAGCCTGCCGCTGCCGACCTACGCCAAGGTCACCAACCTGAGCAACAACAAGTCGGTGATCGTCCGTATCAACGACCGTGGGCCATTCCACCCGGATCGGGAGATCGATCTCTCCTATGCTGCCGCCTGGCACCTGGATATGCTCCAATCCGGCACCGCCCAGGTAAAGGTGGAGGCGTACCACTTTGATGGCCCCCCCAGCCCGAGCCAGACCGAGCAGACCTACATCCAGCTGCTGGCCAGTGGCGATCAGGCGCGGATCCAGCAGCTCAAGGCTCAGTTGAGCGAACAATATTCCGCGCCGCTACGGGTGACTCAGCAAGACAGCTTGTATAAACTCCAGCTAGGTCCTTTTGACGCAATCGGAGCGGCGGAGCAGTGGCTCAAACAGCTTCAGCTCGATGGTTACACAGGGGCGTTCAAAGTCTCTGATACTAAGGGAAATAATTGAAACTTTTGCGCAGGGTTCACAGTCTCATTGGCTAGACTGTCAATGTTCAACGCGCAAATTTCGGTCACTCACATCACCGACAAAAGTTCTGATAACAATGAATTTCATCAAACGCACACTCATTTCGACCACCGCATTGTTGGCCTCGGCGACCGCTGCAGCCGTTCCCATGGTGATCCCCAATCCGCCCACCGTGGCAGCCAGCTCCTATGTGCTGATGGATTACCAGACTGGCCAGATCCTGGCGGAGGAGAACGCTAACGAGCGTCGCGCCCCGGCCAGTCTGACCAAGATGATGACCTCCTACGTTCTGGGTCAGGAGATCAATCGTGGCAACGCCAAGCTGGATGACATGGTCACCATCTCCGAGAACGCCTGGGCGAAGAAATTCCCCGGCTCCTCAGTGATGTGGATCGAGGTGGGTACCTCGGTCAAGCTGTCCGATCTCTACCGCGGCATGGTGATCCAGTCCGGTAACGACGCCTGTGTGGCGATCGCCGAGCACATCGCCGGCACCGAGTCCGCCTACACCGATCTGATGAACGCCTGGGCCCAACGCCTGGGGATGAGCGATACCCACTTCGCCAACAGCCACGGCCTGGACAGCGACGATCAGCTGACCACCGCCTACGACATGGCCCTGTTGGGTCGCGCCATCATCCGCGACATCCCGGACTACTACCCGCTCTACTCCGAGCGCGAGTTCACCTACAACAACATCCGTCAGCACAACCGTAACGGCCTGCTGTGGGATCGCAGCCTGGACGTGGACGGCATCAAAACCGGCTACACCAGCAACGCCGGCTACAGCCTGGTGAGCTCCGCCACCCGCGGTGACATGCGCCTGGTAGTCGTCGTGATGGGCGCCAAGAGCCCGCAGTCCCGGGAAGCCGAAAGCAAGAAGCTGCTCAACTACGGCTTCCGTTTCTTCGAGACTGTGACCCCCTATAAGTCCGGCGACCAGTTCATCAGCCAGAAGCTCTACTACGGCGACAAGCCCGAGGTGCAACTGGGCGTACTGGAAGACACCCCAGTGACCATCTACCGTGGCCAGGGCGAGCAACTGCAGGCTAACTTCGAGCTGAGCCAGGAGCTGAAGGCGCCGCTAAACCGCGGTGACCGGGTTGGTACCCTCTACTTCCAGCTGGATGGCAAGGACGTGGCCCAGTACCCGCTGATGGTGCTGGAGGATGTCCAGGAAGGCAGCTGGTTCTCCAAGCTGCTGGACTACCTCAAGCTGCTGTTCCTCTCGTTCTTTAACTGAGAGTAACCGCTAACTCATTGAGTTAAGGGGCGACCATCCGGTCGCCCCTTGTCCGTTTCTGGACCAGGCTTGAATTTTGATATACTGGCCCCCATTAAGCGGCAATCAGTTTTACGCCGGAGTATTTATGCAAACCAAATTTGATGAACTGCTGGAGTTCCCCTGCGCCTTCCCGTTCAAGGTGTTGGGCAACGCCTCTGACACCCTGGCCGACCGTGTCGTTGCTGTGCTGCAACAACACGCTCCGGGCGACTACACCCCGACCCAGAAGGCGTCGACCAAGGGCACCTACCTGTCCGTGACAGTGACCTGCACCGTTACCTCAAAAGAGCACGTTGAACTGCTCTACACCGAGTTGAGCAAGATTGACGGGGTTCGCGGAGTCCTTTAAAAGCGTGATCTCTCTGGCATTCCCAGGGGCCACCGGTATAATGCTGGCAACCGTTTTCAACCACGAGTCGTAACAGATTGGTTGCCAGTACCCTTAAAATCCGCCACCTCGGACGCCAGGCCTACGAACCGGTCTGGCACGCCATGCAACACTTCACCGATACGCGTGACGACGACACCGCCGACGAGTTATGGCTGGTGGAGCACGCCCCGGTGTTTACCCAGGGCCAGGCCGGCAAGGCCGAGCACCTGCTCAATACCGGTGACATCCCGGTGGTAAAGGTAGACCGAGGCGGCCAGGTGACCTACCACGGCCCCGGACAACTGGTGGCCTACCCCCTGCTCAACCTGCGTCGGCGCAAGCTCGGCGTACGTGACCTGGTCACTGAGATCGAGAACAGCCTGATCGAACTGCTGGCCCGCTACGACATCGAAGCGGTCGCCAAGGCCGATGCCCCCGGCGTCTACGTCAATGACCGCAAGGTGGCGTCACTGGGCCTGCGGATCCGCAAAGGCTGCTCCTTCCACGGCCTGGCGCTCAACGTCAATATGGACCTCGCCCCCTTCCTGCGCATCAACCCCTGCGGCTACGCTGGGCTCGAGATGGTGCAAACCGCCCAGTTGGGTGGCCCTGCAGAGGTGGATGAGGCCGGCCGTCAACTTTCCGAGATTTTCGTTAACCGGCTGGGCTACCAGCAGGTCATACAACAAGAGGGATCACTCCATGTCTGAAGCCCCGATCAAACTCCAGCCGGGCGTTAAACTGCGCGATGCCGAAAAGGTTGCCCGCATCCCCATCAAGGTGGTGCCCAGCAACCGCGACGAGATGCTGCGCAAGCCCGACTGGCTCAAGATCAAGCTGCCGCCCACCAGCGAACGCATCGACGAGGTGAAGAGCGCCATGCGTAAGCACGGCCTGCACTCGGTGTGTGAAGAGGCCTCCTGTCCGAACCTGTCGGAGTGCTTCCACCACGGCACCGCCACCTTTATGATCCTTGGCGCCATCTGCACCCGCCGCTGCCCCTTCTGCGACGTGGCCCACGGTCGTCCGCTTAAGCCGGATCCAGAAGAGCCGTTGAAGCTGGCCCGTACTATCCGTGACATGAAGCTGAAGTACGTGGTGATCACCTCGGTAGACCGGGACGATCTGCGCGACGGCGGTGCCCAGCACTTTGCCGACTGCATCCGTGAGATCCGCGCCCTGAGCCCGCACATCAAGATCGAGATCCTGGTTCCCGACTTCCGCGGCCGCATCGACCGGGCGCTGGAAATCCTCAAAGACACCCCGCCGGATGTGCTTAACCACAACCTGGAGACGGCCCCGCGGCTTTACCGTATGGCCCGCCCCGGTGCCAGCTACCAGTGGTCGCTGGAGCTGCTGCAGAAGTTCAAGGCGCAGCACCCGGAAGTCCCCACCAAATCTGGCCTGATGATGGGCCTGGGTGAGACCAACGAAGAGATCCGCCAGGTACTGGACGATCTGCGCGCCCATGACGTGGAGATGCTGACTCTGGGCCAGTACCTGCAACCCAGCCGTCACCACCTTCCGGTGAAGCGTTACGTGCCGCCGGCGGAGTTCGATGAGCTGAAGGAGTACGCCCAGTCCATCGGCTTTACCCACGCCGCCTGTGGCCCGCTGGTCCGCTCCAGCTACCACGCTGATCTTCAGGCCCAGGGCAAAGAGGTCAAATAGGTCTTGGGGCTAGGTGCTAGGTGCTAGGTGCTAGGTGCTAGGTGCTAGGTGCTAGGTGCTAGGTGCTAGGTAAGAATAAAAACGCCGCTACGAATAACCGTAGCGGCGTTTCTGTTTCCCAAGCCTTTAGCTTACTCCTGCTCTTTGCCTTTTCTAGCAGGGCGAAGCCCGGCCTAGCTCCTAGTAGGACGAAGTCCGCCCTAAGCACCTAGCGCTATCGACATCAGTACCGCATCCTCGCGCTGCTCACCGGCGGGATAATAGCCCTTGCGCCGACAATCCTCCTGCCAACCGCTGGCCCGGTACAGTCCAAGGGCAGCCAGGTTACCGGCGCGCACCTCCAGAAATGCCTGGGCGACACCGCGCTGAGCAGCTTTCGTCATCGCCCGCTCCAACAGCAGTCGTCCCAACCCCTGTCCTCGACGGTTCGGATCGATGCAGATGTTCACCAGGGTCACCTCATCCAGCACCTGTTGGAACAGGTAGAAGCCCAGCAGCCTCTCCCCCTCCTGCAAGCTTTCCCCCCAATAACCGTCCCCTAAGCAGGACGACAGGGTCTTTTCGCTCCAGGGGTAGGGATGGGCACGTAACTCCAGAGAAAACAGCTCAGAGAGCCGGTGAGAGCCGGTAGGCTGATAGCTTAGAGCCAACGCTGCAGTCCCTGCCAAAGCCGACGCTTCGCATCCGCCTGGTTGAGCTGAGCTAACACTGTGCTGTGCAGCTGGCTCGGGCTGGCCGGCAAGTAGTGCTTCATATGCCAGTAGCGCTTGGCCTTCACCTCAGTATCTTCCTGGGCCAGGGCGACCTGCTCTTCGGAAAGGCTCAGCAACGCCAGCACATCCTGTACCAGGGGATGGGACAGGGTGTCGGGATCCTCGCTGAGGATACAAAGCTCAATGGGGCGTGCCGGCACCTGGTAGGGGGTGATCCCCATCTGCTGCAGGGTGGCGACTTGTCGTTGGGAGAGAGTGCTCATGGCGCCGAGGATACCATAGGCGGAGCCTGCTCTGCAGGTAGGGAAAAGGGTCAGCGCCAGGGCGAGCTCAGCCAGCCCCTGTCGCGAGCATCAGATATCAGCGATAGCCGCTTTGCTGCAACAAAACGCGGACACAAAAAAACGGCTTAGGTGAGACCTAAGCCGTTTCTTGAAGATGGCAGGGGTAGACGGACTCGAACCGCCAACACCCGGATTTGGAATCCGGTGCTCTACCAATTGGAGCTATACCCCTAGCGAACGAGAGAGGATTATAAGGAAGCACCGACAAAGGTAAAGGCCTTTTTCACCGAAACCCCTTCAACTGCGCGCTTTCTCACCACAGTGGATAGGGAAGCAGCAACTCGCTTTCGCCTTAAGACTCATGCCCCAACCAAGCCCCCAAACGCTGCGCTTAAGCCTAGTCGATCTGTACCTGTTTCGGTTCGATAGCGGACACCTTGGTACCAGGAGTCAGAGCGCCCATCACGAAGCAGTGCAGTGCCCGAACGCGGAGACAGGACGAAGTGGACCGTTGCGCAGCAACGCAGCCACTGAGGTGGAGGCACGGAAGCCGACAGACAGCAGCTACAGGGACGTACGCTCGCTCAGCACTTAATTTGGGCAAATACGAAAAAGCCCCTGTCCAAAGGACAGGGGCTTAATCTTAATAGGTGTCTGATAGGCAGGATGCCTGAATGCCGCGATGCCATGGATGGCAAGGAGCGGCGGGCAGTGACCAAGGCTCACATGGACTCT
>NZ_FQXG01000005.1:0-179593 GCF_900129905.1 Ferrimonas marina
CTGTGGGGCCTGAACCCCGATGGTGGCTGGCTTCGCATCTCGTTGAGTTGCTCGCTGTGCCCCGTCGACAGGAAGCGCATTATAGGGAGCGGATTTCGCCGCGCAAGGGGTTATTTCAAAATCCCGTTCAAGCGGACAATAATCCATCACCTCAAGCATTGTCGCTCAAACAGCCACCAATAGGGGTACATAAAACCAACAGCACCCACTCATTAAGCGATAAGAAAGGCGGCTCAAGCCGCCTGACCTTGTAAAAGCGCTATGACCTGTGGGCTATTCCACCAGCTGGTACACCGTCTTGGTGGTACAGGCAACGGCCTGGACGCTGTGGTAGCACTTATCTACCACCTCTTTCTCTATGACTTGGCCACCTGCGCTGGGGCCGGCCGCGGTGGGGGCCGCCTCCAACATCTCATTGATGTCCATATTGCTGGTATCCGCCAGCTGAGCTTGTAGTGCTTCTGCACTGTCGGCCTGGGCCAGCACCTGTGTTTGCTGAGCCTGGGCCTGCATCGCTTTCTCATAGTAGTTGGTGCCGCCATAGTGATTGGCCATCACCGGCGCTGCCCCCAACATCAATGCTACTGCTATTACCGCTTTCATATCCCTTCCCCTTAAGGCAAGTCACCCTCTGTGAATAGCATTGAACGTAAGTGGGCGCCAGTTGGTTCTGTAACAAAACGCGCGGCCTGGGCCGCGCGTTGTTGCTTTACTGGCTGAACCGAAGCTCGCCATCGCTGACCTGAACCTGGATCGGTAATCCCGGCTGCAGGCTGCCAGACAGGATCGCCTGGGCTAGCGGGTTCTCCAGCTTCTGCTGGATGGCCCGCTTCAGCGGTCGGGCACCAAACACCGGGTCGAAGCCCGCGGTGGCCAATGCCGCCAGCACTTCGTCGCCGATCTCCAGCTGGTACTCCTTCTCCGCCAGGCGCCGCTGCAGCTTGTCCAGTTGGATCCGGGCGATACGAGCGATCTGCTCCTGCTCCAGCGGATGAAACACCACGGTCTCATCCACCCGGTTGAGGAATTCAGGTCGGAATGCCTGGGCTAACACTCCCTGCACCAGCTCTTTAAGATCACCGTAGGAGAGCTCTCCAAAATGCTGCTGGATCTGATCCGAGCCCAGGTTGGAGGTCATGATGATCACCGTATTACGGAAATCCACGGTCCGTCCCTGGCCATCGGTCAGGCGGCCGTCATCCAATACCTGCAGCAGGATATTGAACACATCGGGATGGGCCTTCTCCACCTCGTCCAGCAGGATGACGGAATAGGGCTTACGGCGAACCGCCTCGGTCAGGTAACCGCCCTCTTCGTAACCGACATACCCCGGGGGCGCGCCGACCAGGCGAGCAACAGAGTGCTTCTCCATAAACTCTGACATGTCGATGCGCACCATCGCCTCGTCGGTGTCGAACATAAAGTGCGCCAGCGCCTTGGACAGCTCGGTCTTACCCACCCCGGTGGGACCCAGGAACAGGAAGGAGCCGATGGGACGATCCGGATCGCCCAGCCCAGCCCGGCTGCGACGGATGGCATTGGATACCGCATCCACCGCCTCCTGCTGACCCACCACCCGCTGCTGCAGGTGGCTCTCCATCTGCAACAGCTTCTCGCGTTCGCCTTCCAGCATCTTGGCCACCGGGATCCCGGTCGCCTTGGCCAGCACCTCGGCGATCTCGGTGTCGGTCACCTTATTCTTCAGCAGCTGCATCTCCTGCATCTCCGCCTGGGCGGCCAGGTCGAGCTGTTTCTCCAGCTCCGGGATGCGCCCGTACTGAAGCTCGGACATCCGGCTCAGATCTCCGGCCCGACGGGCCTGGTCCATCTCCTGACGGGCCTGCTCCAACTCGGCTTTGATGTGCTGGGTGCCCGCCAGTGCCGCTTTCTCACTGCGCCAGATCTCCTCCAGCTCAGCAAACTCGCGCTCCAGCTCCACCATCTGCTCACGCAGACTGTCGAGCCGTTTGCGGCTGGCTTCATCCTCTTCTTTCTGCAGCGCCTGTTCCTCCAGCTTGAGCTGGATAATGCGGCGCTCCAGACGGTCCAGCGCCTCCGGCTTGGAGTCGATCTCCAGGCGTATGCTGGAGGCGGCCTCGTCGATCAGATCGATCGCCTTATCCGGCAGCTTGCGGTCGGAGACGTAACGGTGTGACAGGCTGGCCGCCGCAACGATGGCGGGATCGGTGATCTCCACGCTGTGGTGAAGCTCGTAACGCTCCTTCAGCCCACGCAGGATAGCGATGGTGTCCTCAACGCTGGGCTCGCCCACCAGCACCTTCTGGAAACGGCGCTCCAGCGCCGCATCCTTCTCGACGTACTGACGGTATTCATCCAGGGTGGTGGCGCCAACGCAGTGCAGTTCGCCCCGGGCCAGTGCTGGTTTGAGCATATTGCCGGCATCCATGGCGCCTTCGCTTTTACCCGCGCCGACCATAGTGTGCAGCTCATCGATAAAGAGGATCACCCGACCCTCTTCGTGAGCCAGCTCATTGAGCACCGCCTTGAGACGCTCTTCGAACTCACCACGGTACTTAGCGCCGGCCAGCAGCGCGCCCATATCCAGCGACAGTACCCGCTTGTCCTTCAGCCCTTCCGGTACCTCGCCATTAACGATGCGCTGGGCCAGGCCCTCAACGATGGCGGTCTTACCCACGCCAGGCTCACCGATCAGCACCGGGTTGTTCTTGCTGCGACGCTGCAGCACCTGGATGGTGCGTCGGATCTCGTCATCGCGGCCGATCACCGGGTCAAGCTTGCCCGCCTCAGCCCGCGCATTCAGGTCGAGGGTGTACTTCTCCAGCGCCTGGCGTTGGTCCTCGGCCCCGGCGCTGTCCACCTTGGCCCCGCCACGCACCGACTCAATAGCCTGGTTTAGCTTGTCCGGGTTAGCCCCAAGCTGCATCAGCAGGTTACCCAGGTCACCCTTGGCTTCGAGTACCGCCAGCACAAACAGCTCGCTGGAGATAAACTGCTCGCCGCGCTTTTGCGCCAGCTTGTCGCACAGGTTGAGCACCTTGATAAGGTCGCGGGAAAGCTGCACCTCGGCGTCCACACCGGTCACCTTGGGCAGACCCGCCAGGTAGCTCTCCAGTGATGAACGCAGGGCATTGGCATCGACGCCTGCTGCCTGCAGTAACGGCCGTACGCTGCTGCCCTGCTGATCCAGCAGGGCCTGCATCACATGGCCGGCTTCGATGTATTGATGGTCGCGCCCCAGTGCCAGGGATTGGGCATCGGAGATCGCCATCTGGAATCGGTTGGTCATTCGATCAAGTCGCATCGTCTGTCCCCTCTAATCTTTGCTACTGAGAGGAATTTGGGGACAGATTGACCGAATTTCAAGCTTGAGGGCGGATCCCGATCAGGCTGGCCTGACGGCCGGTGCGGGATTGACGACGGTAGGAATAGAAACGGGAAGGGTCACTCCAGGTGCAGAGATCGCCGCCATAAATGGCGGTCACACCAAGGCGTTGCAAGCGTTGCCGGGCCAGTTGGTAGAGATCCGCCAGGAAACGATCGCCATGAGGCTGAAAGGCGCTGTCGGCCTTGGCATCCTCGGCCAAAAACGCCTCACGCACCTCCGGCCCCACCTCAAAGGCGGTGGGGCCGATGGCCGGACCGAGCCAGGCCATCAGCGACGGCGGCGCCGCACGGAATCGCTCGACGCTACGCTCCAGCACCCCCGCCTGCAGGCCGCGCCAACCAGCATGAGCCGCCGCAACCTCGTCGCCAGCCTGGCTGCATAGCAGCACCGGCAGGCAATCGGCGGTCATCACCGCGCAAAACTGGCCGGGCTGATCGCTGTAGCTGGCGTCGGCGACGGGAATGGATTCGGCCCTGGGCAGGGTTACCACCTCAGTGCCGTGTACCTGCTCAAGCCACTGCAAAGCAGCGCCCTCGGGCAAGGCCGCCATCAGACGTTGGCGGTTCTGCTCGACCCGGACGGGGTCATCCTGAACATGACCACCCAGGTTAAGACCACGAAAGTCTCCCTCGGAGACCCCGCCAAAGCGGCCGGTGGACAGCGCCAGCACAGAGTCCGGTACGGGCCAACAGGGCTTCAACATCAGTAGTCGAAGCCGTGCTCTTGGGTGTCCTGGCGCAGCAGTTCCGCCAGATCCACCATGTCCTGGGGCACATCGGCCTGCCACTGCATCATCTCACCGGTGATGGGGTGCTCAAGGCGCAGCATAGCAGCGTGCAGGGCCTGACGACCCAAGCCCTTGATGGCGTTGCGCAGCGCTTCACTGGCGCCCTTGATCGGACGGGGACGACCGCTGTAGAGCGGATCGCCCACCAGCGGATGACCCAGGTGGGCCATATGTACCCGGATCTGGTGGGTACGGCCGGTCTCCAGGCGCAGGCGCAGGCGGGTGTGGGCCCGGTATTTCTCCGCTACCCGGTAGTGGGTGACCGCCGGCTTGCCGATCTCGGTCACCGCCATGTGGGTGCGACGCTGCGGGTGACGGCCGATGGGCTCATCAACAAAGCCACCGGCGGTCATCATGCCAAAGGCGATCGCCTCGTACTCCCGGGTGATCTCCCGGGCCTGCAGCTGGGCCACCAGGTGGGTCTGGGCCGGCACCGTCTTGGCAATCACCATCAAACCCGTGGTGTCCTTATCCAGGCGGTGGACGATCCCCGCCCGCGGCACATTCACGATCTCCGGGTAATGATGCAGCAGGGCATTGAGGATGGTGCCGTCGTGGTTGCCGGCACCGGGGTGCACCACCAGATCCGCCGGCTTGTTGATCACCAGGATGTCGGCGTCTTCATAGACGATGTCCAGCGGGATATCCTGAGGTCGAGAACTGACCTCCTCCTCCAGCTCGGCCTGGATCCGAACTGCTTCTCCCCCCATCACTTTTTCACGGGGTTTGGCGGCGATTCGGCCGTCAAGGGTGACCATCTCCGCCAGGATCCACTCCTTGATCCGGCTGCGGGAGTAGTCCGGGAAGCACTCCGCCAGGGCTTGGTCCAACCGTTGTCCCAGTTGGGATTCGGAGATGTTTCCTTCTAATTCAATCTGTTGCGTCATAGTTTCAGGCTTAAGCTGGAAAGGCTCGAATTCAATATCAGTTCTGTTAGAATCGCTCAGATTGCATTTTATCGCTTTTTGCCGTGCTCCGGCACGGTCAGTTTTAGGGATCCTTCACACGCATGCGTAAAATCACAGGCCCGCTGCTGCTGGCAGTCAGCAGTCTCCTAGTTGTCACCGGGTGCTCCAGCTCAGGCGACGATAACCAGTTCCAGCTGGATAATCGCTCCCCCGAGACCCTGTATAACGATGCACGCCAAGCCATGGAATTGGGCAACTTCACCCGGGCTTCCGAGATGCTGGAAGCGCTGGATAGCCGTTACCCCTTTGGCGCTCACAAGACCCAGGTTCAGCTGGACCTGATCTACGCCTATTACAAGCTGGATGACAGCGCCAGCGCCCTGGCCAACGTCGACCGCTTCATTCGCCTGAACCCGACCCACCCGGACATCGACTACGTCTACTACATGCGTGGCCTGGTCAACATGCAGACCGACAGCTACCTGTTCCACGAGATGGTTGGGATGGACCGCAGCGATCGCGACCCGAGCAACGCCATCAGCGCCTTCCGGGATTTCGAGACCCTGATCAAGACCTACCCGGACAGCCGCTACGCCCCGGACGCCCTCAAGCGGATGCAGATGCTGAAAAACCGCCTGGCGGAGTACTCCCTGCGTGTGGCCGAGTACTACGTCACCATGGAGGCCTGGGTGGCCGCCGCCAACCGGGCCCAGCTGGTGCTGGAGACCTACCCGGACACTCCCGCCACCGAGAAGGCGCTGGAGATCATGGTGCGCAGCTACGGTGAGCTGGAGATGAGCGCGATGGAAGACCACAGCCGCCAGGTGCTAAAGGCCACCTACCCCGATAACCGCCTGGTGCGCTAAGCGTCGAGTGCGCTAAGCGTCAGCTGCGCTAACCAGGACACAAAAAAGGCGTCGCAACTGCGACGCCTTTTTTATTGGCTCACCCCTTAGGCCGGGATCACCTTAGCGATGTAGGGCAGTTGGCGGTAACGCTCGGCGTAGTCCAGACCGTAGCCCACCACGAACTCATCCGGGATCTCCATGCCAACGTAATCCACCGGCACCTCCACCACGCGGCGGCTCGGCTTGTCCAGGAAGGTGACGATCTTGATGCTGGCCGGGTGACGGGTCATCAGCAGCTCACGCACCTTGGACAGGGTACGACCGGTGTCGATGATGTCTTCCACCAGCAGCACGTGACGGCCATGGATGTTGTTGGCCAGGTCCATCACGATCTTCACCTCACCGGAGGACTCGGTACCACCGCCGTAGGAGGAGGCGGTCATGAAGTCCATGCGCACATCGAAGTCCAGGCGACGTGCCAGATCGGACATAAACACCACGGAGCCTTTCAGCAAACCAACCAACAGCAGGTTGTCCACATCGGCATAATCCTTATTGATCTGCGCCGCCAGTGCGTCCAGTTTGGCGTCGATATCCGCTTGGGAGATCATCTCCTCAAGGGTGTGCTTCATCAATTCACTCATTTGCTTATCAGCCTTGGGTGTCTTCAGTCTTATTGCTTGGCCCATAACCCCAACGGGTCATCAGCCGGTGTTCAATGTTCAGATGATCGAGGATCCGCGCCACGATGAAATCCACCAGGTCCTCGATGCTTTGGGGTCGATGGTAGAACCCCGGTGACGCCGGCAGGATAGTGGAACCCAGCTGGGTCAGCTTCAGCATATGCTCCAGGTGGATGGCGTTGTACGGCGTTTCCCGCGGTACCAGCACCAGCTGGCCGCGTTCCTTGAGGACCACATCGGCGGCCCGCTCGATCAGGGTGTTGCTCATCCCGGTGGCCACTGAGGCCAGGGTGCTGGTGCTGCAGGGGCAGATCACCATCCGTCGTGGCGCACCAGAGCCGGAGGCCACCGGTGAGAACCACTGCTCCTTGCCATACACCTGCAGCTGACCCGGCTTGGCACCATAGCGCTGGCTCAGGGCCTCGGCACAGGCCTGGGGCGCGGCGGGCAGCTTCATCCCCTCCTCCTCGGCCAGCACCACACGGGCGGCGGAGGAGACCATCAGGTGCACCTGGAGGCCGGATTGTAGCAGACACTCCAGCAGACGCAGACCGTAGGGTGCGCCGGATGCCCCGGTGAAGGCCAAAGTGATGGCTTGCTCACGCTTTGACATGTTCTGCCTCCAGTGCGCTCAGCAGTTTCTCATGGATACCGTCGAAGCCGCCGTTGCTCATTACCACGATGGTGTCCCCCGGCTTCGCCTCGGCCACCAGCCGGGTTACCAGGCTGTCGGTGGCCTGGGCCAGGGTGACCGGCACCGGTGCCTTCGCCATCACCGCCTCGATATCCCAGCTTAGTCCCTCGGGCTGCAACACAAAGGCCGCATCGGCATCACCCAGCGCCTGCGCCAGGGTGGCCTGATGGATCCCCTGCTTCATGGTATTGGAGCGTGGCTCCAGCACCGCCAGCACCCGGCCTCCCTGGGCCCGGGCCCGCAGTCCCGCCAGGGTAGTGGCGATGGCGGTGGGGTGGTGAGCAAAGTCATCAAACAACTCGATGTCCGCCACCGCGCCACGCAGCTCCAATCGCCGTTTGGGACCGGCGAAGCGGGCCAGGCTGGCGATGCCATCGGCGGGGCGGACCCCGACATGGCGCGCTGCCGCCAGCGCCGCCAGGGCATTGCTGATGTTGTGATCGCCGATCAGATCCCACTCAACGGTGCCCATCAGCGCGCCCTCGAGGTAAACCTCAAAGCGCTGACCATCCTCGCTGAGTTTACGGGCCTGCCAGCCCTGCGGGTCGTCCAGTGCTACCCGCTCGCTCCAGCAGCCCATCGCCAGGGTCTGCTCGATCGACTCTACCCCGCTGGGGGCCAGGATCTGGCCACTGGCCGGCACGGTGCGGATCAGGTGGTGGAACTGACGCTGGATATCCGACAGGTCACGGAAGATATCGGCGTGGTCGAACTCCAGGTTGTTGATCACCAGGGTGCGGGGACGGTAGTGGACAAACTTGGAGCGCTTATCGAAAAAGGCGCTGTCATACTCGTCCGCCTCCACCACGAAAAAGGGGGTCTCTCCCAGTCGGGCCGAAACGCCAAACTCGCGGGGTACGCCGCCGATCAAAAAACCCGGGGCTAGCTGGTTGTCTTCCAGTAACCAGGCCAGCATCGAGGCGGTGGTGGTCTTACCGTGGGTACCCGCGACGGCCAGCACCCAGCGGCCAGGCAGCACCTGCTCCGCCAGGAATTGCGGGCCGGAGACGTAATTGAGGCCACGCTCCAGCACCGCTTCCACACAAGGATTGCCCCGGCTCATGGCATTACCGATCACCACCAGATCCGGCTCGGGATCCAGCTGCTGGGGGTCAAAGCCTTCAATCAGCCCGATCCCCTGCTGCGCCAACTGGGTACTCATGGGCGGGTAGACGTTGGCGTCGCTGCCCGTCACCCGATGACCCTGGCTGCGAGCCAGCAGGGCCAGCCCGCCCATAAAGGTGCCGCAGATCCCAAGAATATGAATATGCATAGAAAGTCCGAGTCCTGGCGCAAAAGCGACATTGTAACGGATATCGGAAACAGGCTGAATGACGATGACGGAAGCCAAGCCGTTTAGACGTCTATATTGACGGAAGTCCAAAGATCCCGTACATTCCCGCACCAGTAGAAAATCACAATCTCACATGGATGCGCTTGTCGGCAGGGAGATGCCACCGCTTCAGGAATCGCTCATGAGTCACACCCAGGCCTGCTCCGCTGCCCACGTCGAATCCACGCCGCGCCCCTCCGCGCTGGCCCTGCTGCCCCTGTTGGTTTACCTGGCCCTGTTTGTCGGTGCCGGCGTTTACTTCCAGAGTCAGGGCACCGACTTCGCCTTCTACCAGCTCTCCCCGGTGGTGGCGATCCTGCCGGCGATCATCCTGGCACTGGCCCTGAGCAAGCAGCGCCTCAATGACAGCATCGAGACCCTGATGAAGGGCATTGGTGACAATAACATCATCGCCATGTGCCTGATCTACCTGCTGGCAGGCGCCTTTGCCGCAGTGGCCAAGGCCACCGGTGGAGTGGACGCCACCGTCGCCCTGGGTCTGGCCCTGATCCCGGCCACCCTGCTGCTGCCGGGCCTGTTCCTTATCAGCGCCTTCATCGCCACCGCCATGGGCACCTCCATGGGCACCATCGCCGCGGTTGCCCCGGTCGCCCTGGGCATCGCCAGCCAGACCGGCATCGATCCGGCACTGATGGCCGGCGTGGTGCTGTCCGGTGCCATCTTCGGTGACAACCTCTCCATCATCTCCGACACCACCATCGCCGCCACCCGTACCCAGGGCGCCGAGATGAAGGACAAGTTCCGCGAGAACATCTACGTTGCCGGCCCCGCCGCCATTGTCGCCCTGCTGCTGTTCACCCTGGCCGGCAGCGGCCAGGCAGAGATCGCACCACAAAGCATCGAGCTGACCAAGGTGGCGCCCTACCTGACCATCCTGATCCTGGCGGTGATGGGTCTGAACGTGTTCCTGGTACTCTCACTGGGGATCCTGCTGGCCGGTGTGACCGGCATGATCAGCGCCATGGGCGATGCCCAGACAAGCTACGGCATCATGACCTTTGGCCAGGACATCTACGAAGGCTTCACCAACATGCAGGAGATCTTCCTGCTGTCCATGCTGGTGGGTGGCCTCGCTGCGCTGATGACCGCCCAGGGCGGCCTGAGCTGGCTGACCCAGAAGATCACCGGCTGGCTGGGGCAGCGCCGCAGCGCCGCCAGTGCTCAGCTAGGCATGGGCGCCCTGGTGGCCGCCACCAACACCTGCGTGGCCAACAACACCGTGTCCATCATTGTCGCCGGCCCGGTGGCCAAAGACCTGGCGGACAGCAACGGCGTCACCCCCCGTCGCTCCGCCGCCACCCTGGATATCTTTGCCTGCATCGTCCAGGGCCTGATCCCTTACGGTGCCCAGGCCCTGCTGCTGGCCTCCACCTTTGCCCTGTCACCGCTGACCGTGGTAGCCCACGGCTGGTACTGCATGATCCTGGCGGCGATCGCCATCGGCACCATCCTGTGGCGCAGCAAGCGCGACTAAGCGCTCTGCAAGGATGAAACAAACCGGCCACCCTTTTGGTGGCCGTTTTTGTACAATAAGAAAATTCCAATCTGTTTCAGGACCTTTGTTCTCCATGCAGCGTGAACTCAAACTGGCCTTACTGGCCTACGCACTCTACTTCGGCTCCTTTGTTCTGGCCTTCGCCCCCTATGCCTTTGTCGGCAACGAGGCAGAAGCGGGCCAGATGATGGCCGGCTTCGGTGGTTGGGCCTTTATCATCGCCTCGGTGGTGGTCACCCTGGCCTGGTTCCTCCATATCCCGGGCCTGTTCTACTCGGTCAAAACCCTGATGAACGGCCCCAGCGGCCAGTCGATGGTGGCCCTGCTGCTGCACCTGCTGCCCACCGTGGTGCTGCCGCTGCTGCTGTGGAGCAACCGCACCATCGTCTTCTGAGGGTCTGCCCTGCAAAAAAACCGGCGTAAGCCGGTTTTTTTGCGCCAGATCACTGTGGTGCGACGTGGTCAGCCTTAAACTTGCATCACGGTTGCACCTTAAGGAAATCCCATGTCAGCGTTCACCATCTACCTGCTGTATGGCTTTATCACCCTGTTTGCCCTGCTGGCTCCCTACCTGCTGCTGGCCTTTCTGGCCTCCGGCCGGATCTGGATGTGGCCCATCGGGGTGATATTGTTTGTGGCGATCCTGACCTTCCTGCCGCCCCCGGTGGCACTGTTCTCCTTCGGTCTGGCTTTGCTGGGCATCGCGGCGCTGCTGGCCAAGACGATCTATCAGTGGATTAGCCAAAAACGTCGACTCGGCGCACTAACCCCTTAGGACTTCCAACTCGCCTTCGGCTATCATACCGCCAGTCCAATCTGTCCCACTGGCAACCACCTAAGGACCGCCGAAATGTCGAGTTTACATGCACAACTTCAGTCCCGGAACGTCGACCCGGAACTGGCCTCCCTGATCCTGACCCTGGCCGAGTGCGGCAGCGCCATCAGCACCCTGGTGCGTGGTGGTGCCCTGTCTGGCATCCTCGGGGCGACCGAATCGGAGAACGTGCAGGGGGAGACCCAAAAGAAGCTGGATGTCATCGCTAACGACCTGATCAAGGAGCGTCTCAGCGCCCAGCCGCTGGTGCAGGCTTTGGCCTCCGAAGAGGAAGATCACAGCGTTGACGCCAACCCCGCTGGCCGCTTCCTGGTCAGCTTTGACCCCCTCGATGGCTCCTCCAACATCGACATCAACAGCCTGGTAGGCACCATCTTCTCGGTACTGCCGGCGCAATCCGGCGTCAGTGGCGAGGCGGCCTTTATGCAGCCCGGCCGCAACCAGCTGGCGGCCTGCTACATCCTCTACGGCCCGGCGACCGTGATGGCACTGACCACAGGTCAGGGCACCTGGATGTTCACCCTGGATCCGCAGACTGACACCTTTGTGCTGAGCGATGGCCAGGTGCAGATCCCCCAGCAGACCGGCGAGTTCGCCATCAACGCCTCCAACCAGCGCTTCTGGCAGCCGGCGATGCAGCGTTACATCGCCGACCTGATCGCCGGTAAAGAGGGCCCGCGCGGCCGCAACTTCAATATGCGCTGGATTGCCGCCATGGTGGGGGATGTTCACCGGGTGCTGAGCCGCGGTGGTCTGTTCACCTACCCGCAGGACACCAAGAACCCGGCCAAGCCTTACAAGCTTCGCCTGATGTACGAGGCCAACCCGATGGCGATGCTGGTAGAGCAGGCCGGCGGAGTTGCCTCTACCGGCTATGAGACCATCCTCGACATCGAGCCGGAGCAGATCCACCAGCGTGTCGCGGTGATCCTGGGCTCCAAGGATGAGGTGGAGACCTGCCTGGATTACCACAAAGCGTGATCCGGATCCCGCCCCTTAACGGAACTGTGGGGGCGGGTTATACTCTCCCCACCTCACCGCTCGGAATAAGGATTTTTTCATGAGCCTAAACCACGTTCCCGCAGGCAAAGCCCTGCCCGACGACCTCTACGTCATCATCGAGATCCCTGCCAACCACGATCCGATCAAGTACGAGGTAGACAAAGACAGCGGTGCGCTGTTTGTCGATCGTCTGATGAAGTCCCCCATGTTCTACCCGGCCAACTACGGCTACGTGAACCAGACCCTGTCGCTGGATGGTGATCCGGTGGATGTGTTGGTGCCCACCCCGTTCCCGCTGCAGCCCGGTTCAGTGATCCGCTGCCGCCCGGTGGGTGTGCTGAAGATGACCGACGAGTCTGGCGAGGACGCCAAGATCATCGCCGTGCCCCACACCAAGCTGTCCCAGGAGTACGACCACATCCAGGATGTGGACGACCTGCCGGAGCTGCTCAAGGCCCAGATCAAGCAGTTCTTCGAACGCTACAAAGAGCTGGAGAGTGGTAAGTGGGTGCAGGTGGATGGCTGGGATAATGCCGACGCCGCCCGTGCTGAGATCAGCAGCTCCGCCGAGCGCTATCAGCAAGAGGGCTAATTAGCCCTAGTGGGATCGCAGCGCTGTCAGCTTAAGCTGGTAGCGCTGTTTTTCGTTCTGGGGGGCCAATTCGTGGGCCTTACTCAGGTGGCGCTCGCTGAGTCGGAACTGACCGTTGGAGAAGTAGGCCCGGGACAGGCCAAAGTGAAACTCGTGGCGATAATCCGCCAGGTCCAGCGCCCGCTCAAAGTAACGCACCGCCGACGCGTACTGGCCACGGCGATAGGCCTGCTCCCCCATGTCGTAGTAGTAATAGGGGTTTCGTATTCGCCGCAGTTCCAGCTCTTTGTGGATTGCCTGCCACTCTATTAGGCGATTCTGACTGGCCAACAGCACCGACAGGTTGTGCATCGCATCCAGCTCCACCTTGGGCAACTGCATGGCATGGCGATAGACCGCCTCAGCCTCCGCCTCCAGACCATGACGGCGATAGAGTACCCCCAGGGTGTTCCACATCTGGTCGTAGCCAGGCTCAATCTGGTAGGCCATCTTCAACAGCTGGTAAGCCCGGTCCCGATCGCCATCCACCATCGCTTCCGCCGCCAGGTTGTTGTAGTAACGCGCCATCAACTGGGATTCGGACAAACGGCGGATCTGGTAACCACGCATCTGGCTGCCCGGCAGAAAATCAATGGTGGAGGTATCGCCACTGAAGCGCACCTCATCCAGGTTCACGACATTGGAAAGACGCAGATTGACGTGGCCATTGAGTAGGTAGAGTCCGCCTTGGCGATCCCACACCGGTGGTGCTTCCACCAACTGGTACTGGTAGGGGATATTGAGGCTGCGGGCCAGGCTGGCGGTCATCAGTACCAGCGACATGCAGTTGCCGGAGCCGGTTTCAAAGGTTTCTGAGGCGTTGCGGGTACGGCTGTTGTCGTAGCGCACCTCGCCATCGTCGAACAGGTAATCCACCAGCGCCTTTTTGGGATTGGAGCTCTTGGCCAGCTTGCGTGCCAGTACCTCCATTGGCGGGCTCATAGCAAACGCCTGCTCAGGGGAGGGCACCACGCCGGAGTCATCAAAGTGATGATCCTGCCAAAGCGAGGGGTCGGCCGTCTGGGTGGGCCCGCTGCTGGCGCAGCCTGCCAGCCCCAGTAACAAGGCGAGGAAAACGGACAGAGTTCGCATAAAGACAGCATAGCGCCGCCGCGGACACTTTACACCCCATTCACACGATCGTCACAATACTCTGCTAGTGACCTGAATGCCGACCGCACTCGAACAAGGACCTGTCGATGCCAACCTTTACTCCGCAAGCCAAGCTCCTGCTGGGACTGACCTTTATCATGTCGCTGGTGTTCGCCACCTGGCAGGTTTTGCTCAACAACTTCGTGGTGGAGGTGGCTCAGTTTGATGGCCAGCAGATAGGCTTGCTGCAGTCCTTGCGGGAGGTGCCGGGTTTTCTTGCCTTCACCGCGGTCTGGCTACTGCTGCTCTGGCGCGAGCAGACCCTGGCGCTGTTGGCGATGGCGGCATTGTGTCTTGGCGTCGCCCTGACCGGCCTGTTTCCCTCGGCGCTGGGCCTTTATGCCACCACGGTATTGATGTCCATCGGCTTCCATTACTACGAGACGGTCAATCAGTCGCTGACCCTGCAGTGGCTGCCCAAGCAGCAAACTGCTGAATTTCTCGGTCGCAGCCTGTCGGTGAAGGCCTTCGGCGCGCTGCTGGCTTACGGCCTGATCGCCCTGCTGATGGGCTGGCTGGAGTGGGACTATGCCCAGGTCTACTTGCTGATCGGCACTCTGGGGATGGGGATGCTGCTGGCGCTGGCCCGTCATTTTCCACGCTTCGAGGGTGGCCCGGCCCAGCATAAGAAGCTGTTGCTGCGGCGTCAGTACTGGCTCTACTACGGCCTCACCTTCCTGTCCGGCGCACGACGGCAGATCTTTCTGGTCTTTGCCGCCTTCCTGATGGTGGAGCGGTTCGAGTTCAGCGTGCTGGAGATCACCGCCCTATTCCTGTTCAACCACCTATTCAACCTGCTCTGTGCCCCGGCCATCGGCCGCTTGATCGCCCGCTTTGGTGAGCAGCGTGCCTTGCTGCTGGAGTACAGCGGCCTGGTGCTGGTGTTCTGTGGCTACGCCGTGGTCGACAATGCCGCTATCGCCGCCGGGCTCTACGTCATCGACCACCTGCTGTTTGCCCTGGCCATCGCAATGAAGAGCTATCTGCAGAAGATTGGCGATCCCCGGGACATGGCCGCCACCGCTTCGGTCAGCTTCACCATCAACCACATCGCCGCGGTGGTTATCCCCGCCCTGTTGGGCTGGCTCTGGCTGCAAAGCCCGAGCCAGGTTTTCCTGATCGGCGCTGCATTTGCCGCGGTGTCATTGACGTTATCAATGGCAATCCCTCGACAACCCACACCAGAACAGCCAGTTCGTCCTTGGCTGACGCTGAGGTCAGCTAAGCTATAGTCTCCTGGCAGAGCAAGGACTCTCGGATGAAAACTCTTCTTAAATTATCGGTATCGATAGTCGCTATTGTGATTGTGCTAGGTGTCTTGCTCCCCGCCAATTTCAGCGTGGAGCGGGAGGTGGTGATCGAGGCCCCATCGGAGCAGATCCACCCCTATGTGAACGAGCTCTTTCTCTGGCCGCTATGGTCCCCTTGGGAAGACCAGGACCCGAATATCCAGGTGATACTGGGGGTACCCAGCCAGGGTGTGGGCGGTAATCAAAGCTGGACCGACAGCAGTGGCGGTGGGCGGCTGGTGATCACCGCCTCGGATCCTGCGGTTGGAATCAGTTACGATACGTTCTTTGGCACCAGCCCAGAAGCCTACCCGGCCTCGTTTAACTTTGAGCCATTGAATGGACAAAGTACCCGAGTCTATTGGCGCATGGAGGGCACCATGAAGGTGCCCATATTAGCGCCCTACCTGGCGTTGATGGCTGACCGAATGATTGGCGACCCGTTTGAGCAAGGATTGGGGAAACTCAAGTGGGTTGTGGAGCAACAGCAGATGCCTGAGGAGCAGTAGTCGTTGAGCGAGACCACATCCACCGCAGTGGCAAAAACCCAACCGGGCACCCTGTCCACCAAACAGCGCAGCACCCGCCATATGGCGGTCGCCCTGACCAGACTGATTGGTCTGAATACCGAAGAGACGGGCCAGCAGGCCACCCTGTTACAACGGGCCGATCAACGCAGCAAACGCCGAGCAGAACAGTACCAGCTCAATGTGGAGTCGGTGCTCAACCACGCCCTCAACTTCTCCGATAACAGCCTGGCCGGTCACGAGCCGGATCCGGACTGGATGCACCAGTTCCTGATGCTGTCAGAACAGATCCACTCCAGCCGAATGCAGGAGATGTGGGGTCGGATCCTGGCCACCGAACTGGGCCAGCCCGGTGCCTTTAGCCTGCGCTCACTGGAGTGCCTGCGGCGGATGACCCAGAGGGATGCCCTACTGCTGGCTCGTGCCGTCGCCCTGTCCTGCACCCTCAACGCCGAAAGCAGCCGCACTATTGTGCTGGGCTACAGCAGCCGCTCCGCCTTCGGTGGCCTGGTCCGTTCGCGTCAGCCCCAATTGTCATTGTCGCGCTTTGGCCTGCCCTACAGCGCCATCCTCAGCCTGCGCGAGCAGGGGATCCTCTACAACGCCGAGCTGGAAACCGGCGTGCTGGAGGAAGCCAAGCCGCTGCGTCTGCGTTTCATCAACAAGACCCTGTTGATGACCCCCAAGCACGACCGCCTAAGACTGCGCTACTACCGCTTCACTCCGCTGGGCCAGGAGCTGGCCCGTCTGGCCCAGGATCACAGCGATCCGGACTACATCGCCGCGTTAAGCAAGCTGGTGCCCAGGGACTTCGACACCTCCACTTCCTGAGGCACATACCAGTCCAGCTCGGCCGCCAAGCCCACTACCTCTCCCACTACCATAGCGGCAGGGGTGGGAAGGTTTGGGGTTTGAGCCAACTGGCTCAGCTGACTCAACTCGCCGACAACCCTTCGCTGGCCAGGCTGGCTGGCCTGACCCACGATCGCCACCGGGGTGCTGGCATCCATGCCCGCCGATAGCAGCCCTTCCATCACCGACTCAGCGCGCTTAAGGCCCATGTAGATCACCAGGGTGTGGCCGGTCTCAACATAAGGGCGCCAGTCAGGTACCGCCTGACCCGCTTTGCCGCGGCCGGTAACAAAGGTGACGCCCTGGGCCAGGTCGCGATGAGTCAATGGCATCGCACCATAGGCACTGACCGCACTGGCGGCAGTCACCCCGGGCACCACCTTGTAGGGGATCTTCGCCGCCTTCAATGCCGCCATCTCCTCACCGATGCGGCCAAACAGCATCCCATCGCCCCCCTTCAGTCGCACCACGCGGTGGCCCTGGTGCGCCTTGGCGATCATCACCCGCTCGATCTCCCGTTGGTCCATGCTGTGAGCACCGCAGCGCTTACCCACGGCGATCAACTCGACCGATGCCGGGATCAGTGCCAGGATCGCATCGCTCACCAGGGCGTCATGCAGTACCACTTCGGCCTGCTGCAGCGCTTGGTAGGCGTGCAGAGTCAACAGGCCGGGATCACCCGGCCCTGCACTGACCAGCCAGACCAGGGCACTCTCTTGGCTGGGCATGGTGATGACGTCCTGACCCATGCAGATTCTCCATTCAAAGGGCGATTCGAGCGCTTAGCATACGTTCAGGCCTTATAGCGAAGGAAAGACGCTTTTCCCTTTTGATATTCCCCACGGTAATAAAAAAGGAGAAAGTCTGCGCCTTTCGGTGATAAAAACAGCGCTTGGTCGCAATTGCCAAACTAACTCTTGCGCCCTAACGTAAAATCGATAAACTATGCCGCCGTTGCACAGGGAAACCTGGGCAGGCAAAGACAATCGGTGTGTAGCGCAGCTTGGTAGCGCACTTCGTTCGGGACGAAGGGGTCGGAGGTTCAAATCCTCTCACACCGACCACTTTTATAAGTTTTGCGATTGCGAAACTTTGGCGCTTAGCCAGAAGCAAAAATTTATCGGTGTGTAGCGCAGCTTGGTAGCGCACTTCGTTCGGGACGAAGGGGTCGGAGGTTCAAATCCTCTCACACCGACCACATTTAGAGAGAAGCCGTGATGCCCAGCATCGCGGCTTTTTTCGTTTCCGACCCGCCCTCTGGCGAGGACAGTCGGACCGGGGCGCCGGCCGGGTGCTCTGACCCAAAAGAGCTGCCTCTCACACCGGCCACATTAAGAGATAACCCACCGTCAGGTGGGTTTTTTCGTTTCTGGACCCTGACGCAGTTCGGCCCTCGGAGTCGGAGCGGAGTGCCGCCCAGGCGCTCTTTCCTCCTAGAGCAGCCTCTCACACCGACCACTTTTAAGTTGGTTGGAACAGCTGGGTTCGGGACTCGAAGTCGGAGCGGAGTGCCGCCCAGGTGCTTTTGCTTCTAAGAGCAGCTCTCACACCGACCACATAGAGAGAAAAGCCGTGATGCCCAGCATCGCGGCTTTTTTCGTTTCTGCCCTCCGACACCCGCTTCAGAAGGCAACAAAAAGCCCACCTTGCGGTGGGCTTTGCTGGGTCATCTTAAGATCAGATGCGGAAGCGTTCGACCTGCTGCTGCAACCCCAGGCTCTCCTGCTCCATCGACTCGGCGGAGTTGCCCAGCAGATCCGAAGCCCGAGCCATCGCCTGGCTGTCGTCGCGGATGCTCTGTGCTGAGCCTGCCAGCTCCTGGCTAACCCCCCGCTGCTGCTCTGCGGCGGTGGCGATCTGGGTGGTCATGGCGGCGATCTCGGCAATGGCATCCAGGATCACCTGCAGGCTCTGCTCCGCCTGATGGGCCTCCGCGGCACCACTGCGGGCCAGCTCCTTGCCCTTCTCCATCTCACCCACCGCATCACGACTGACCTGCTGCAGCTGTTCAATCATCTGGCGGATCTCATCGGTGGAGCTGCTGGTACGCTGAGACAGCACCCGCACCTCGTCGGCGACCACGGCAAAGCCCCGACCCTTCTCGCCCGCCCGAGCCGCCTCAATCGCGGCATTCAGTGCCAACAGGTTGGTCTGCTCGGCGATATTCTCGATGGTCACCAGCACCTGGTTGATCTGCTGGGCATGGTTCTCCAGCTGACCAATCACCTTGGCGCTTTGGTCCACCTGCACCGCCAGCTCATCACTGACCTTGGCGGAGCGCTCCAACACCACCTCACTTTGCTGACAGGCCCCCGAGGCAGAACGCACCGCCTCTGAGGTGCTCACCGCCCCCGTAGCCACTTCTTGGGCGGAGGCGGCCATCTGGGATACCGCGGCGGCCACCTGGTTCAGCCGGGCGTGCTGACGTTCCGCCGCCTGCTGTTGCTCGGCCGCCTGCTGACGATTGCCCCGGCTATGGGACAGCAGCGCCTCACTGCGATCAGACACGTTGCCCACCATCTGGGCCAGGTGGGCGATAAAGTCATTGAGTTGTTGCGCCACTCTACCCAGCTCGTCCTCCCGGCTGATCGGCAGTCGGCGGGTCAGATCACCATCTCCCTGGGCCAGCTCGCCAATCGCCTCTTCCAGCTCGGACACCGGCTGCAGCAGGGTGTGCAACAACCAGGCGGTCAGCAATGCCACCACCAGGATCAGCACACCGGTCAACCAGGCACTGCGCTTGAGCATCACCATCATGCCCCGCTCAGCGTATTCCCGGTCGTACAGCATCACCACCTGCCAGCCCCACTGGGGCAGGGTTTGAGCGCCGATATAGTGGCTGTGCCCGCGCCATTGCACCAGGCTGTCACCCTGAGCCAGGGCTTGCTCAAACTCGGGGATCACTGCAGCGATGGGCTGCAGCAGCAGCTCGGTATCCCGCGCCGCCAGAATGCGACCACGTTCATCCAGCAGCATCAGCGCCCCCTGCTCCTCCGGCAGTTGTCCAGCCAGTGCCTGGGCCTGGCCGCCGATCAGCAGATCCGCCGCCACCACGCCGTTGTAAGTACCGGAGAACGGCGCCGCCAGGCTGATCACCATCTCACCACCGACATCCTGGTAGGGCTCGGTCATCACCAGGGTCTGTTGCGCCTGGGCCAGGCGGTACCAGGGGCGGCTGCGCGGATCGATATCCGGCACCGGCACATCCAGTTTGTCCCATACGATGCCACCGTCGGCAAAACCGGCGTAGAAGGCCGCCATCTCATTGGCCTGGGCCACCATGTGGTAGAGCTCCGGCGTCATCGGCTGCTGCGACAGCGCCACGGCGGCTTGCTCAACCGCTGCGGCCTTGCCCGCCAGCCATTGGCTCATCTGACGCTCGGTGGAGGTCACCTGGAACTCGATCTGCTCCAGCACCTCTTCACGGCTCTCCTCAAGGTAACGCTCAAGGAACAAACCTGTCTGGATCAGACTCGCCGCGATGACGACGGCTGCGATAAATGCCTGCAGCCGATGCTTTAGACTCATGGTGCCTCCCAAAAAACCCGATTCATCGAGCAAAATGACTGATTTCACTCAACATTGGCGGCATATCATACAGCCCGGTCAGTGACGATCTTTTCCAAGTCACCGACGACTGCAGATCTGGGAGCAAGGTCGCAAAGTTGTGGAGGGAAGGTATGACCACTAGGGCCAGAGATAACGTGGGCCGGGAGCGGCCCACGCAGAGGTTCAGATGTCGTAGTGCAGGCCGCACTCGCGCTTGAGGCCAAAGAAGCGGGTCTCCTCCTCGCTCATGCCCAGCTCCAGCGGCCGGGAGGTGTGGATATCCCCCACCGACACGTAACCCTCATGCCACAGCGGGTGATAGGGCAAGTCGTGCTCCTCCAAGTAGTAGTGCACGTCCTTGTTGCTCCAGTCGAGGATCGGCAGCAGCTTGAAGCGCCCACTGCGTACCGCCAAGAATGGCAGCTCTGCCCGACTCTGGGCCTGTTCACGGCGCAAGCCGGCGAACCAGCTGCCTACCTCCAGCTCCTCCAGGGCACGCTGCATCGGCTCCACCTTGTTGAGGCGGTTGTAGCGATCGATGCCGTCTGTGCCCTGCTCCCACTGGCGGCCAAAGCGGGCCTCCTGCCAGGCCGGAGACAGGGTCGAGCGGTACACCTTAAGGTTCAGATCCAGCCGCTCTTTCAGCTCGTCGATAAAGCGATAGGTTTGCTCAAACAGGTAACCGGTGTCGGTGAGGATCACCGGGATCTTGGGGGCCTGCTCGGTCACCAGCTTCAGCATCACCGCCGCCTGCACACCGAAGCTGGAGGAGAGGGCATGCTGACCCGGCAGATTCTCCAGCCCCCAGGCCACCCGCTCCTGGGCGGTCAGCCCCCCCAACTCCCGGTTCAGCGACGCCAGCGCCGCTTCACTTTGCGCCGCCGATTGACTCAGTAGCGCCGTCAGACTGTTACTGGGCATAAAAATCCCTCCTCGACACCTCTACCGGCGCGATCACCCCGGTACGGACAACAAAGTCGCCAAAGCCTTCACCGGGCTGTCGCTGCTTGGCCCAGCGGCCAATCAGCTCATCCAGCACCGCGAGGATCTGGTCCTCATCCAGGTTCTCCTGGTACATCTTGGGAATGCGGGTGCCATTGCGGTTACCGCCCAGGTGCAGGTTGTAGCGACCCGGCCCCTTACCCACCAGCCCCACCTCCGCCAGCATGGCGCGGCCGCAGCCATTGGGGCAGCCGGTGACCCGGAAGATAATGGCGTCGTCCGCCAGGCCATGTTTGGCCAGCACCCCCTCCAGCCGGGTGACGTAGTCCGGCAGGAAGCGCTCTGCCTCCGCCATCGCCAACGGGCAGGTAGGCAGCGAGACACAGGCCATGGCGCTCTTGCGCTGCAGGCTCACCTCGTCGTCCAGCAGGCCGTGATCCCGGGCCAGCTGTTCGATCTGCGCCTTGTCCGCCTCTGCCACCCCGGCGATCACCAGGTTCTGGTTGGCGGTCATGCGAAACTCGCCCTGGTGAACCTCGGCGATGGCCGCCATGCCGCTTTTCAGTGGCTTGCCGGGATAATCCAGGATCCGACCGTTCTCAATAAACAGGGTGAGGTTGTGCTTGCCATCAATGCCGGCGGTCCAGCCAAAGGCATCGCCCCGCTCAGTCAGCTCATAAGGCCGGGTCGGCTCAAAGTCGACGCCAGCACGGCGCTCCACCTCCGCCTTGAACACCTCGATCCCCACCCGGTCCAGGGTGTACTTGGTCTTGGCATTCTTTCGGTTGACCCGGTTGCCCAGGTCCCGCTGGGTGGTGACCACTGCGGCGGCCACCTCCAGGGTTTTATCCAGCGGCACAAAGCCAAATTCGTCCGCCTTGCGAGGGTAGGTGCTGTGATCACCGTGGGTCATGGCCAGGCCACCGCCCACCAGCACATTGAACCCCACCAGGGTGTCCCCATCGGCGATGGCAACGAAGTTGAGATCGTTGGCGTGCAGGTCCACATCGTTCTGCGGCGGGATCACCACCGTGGTCTTGAATTTGCGCGGCAGGTAGGTGGGCCCGAGGATCGGCTCCGCCTCCGGTGCAATATCGCTGTCCTGGGTGCTCTCCACCTTCTCGCCATCGAGCCAGATCTCGGCATAGGCCTGGGTACGGGGCAGCAGGTGCTCGGAGATCTTGGCGGCCCAGGCGTAGGCCTGGCTGTGCAGCGCTGACTGCTCCGGGTTGGAGGTGCACAGCACGTTGCGATTAACGTCACCGGCGGTGGCTATGGAGTCGATGCCGATGCGATTCAGGGTCTGGTGCATCAGCTTGATGTCGCGCTTGAGCACGCCGTGGAACTGGAAGGTCTGACGGGTGGTCAGGCGGATACTGCCGGCGTGGGTGTGCTCGCCGGCAAAGGCATCGATGGCCAGCCACTGGGTGGGGCTGATCACCCCACCGGGCATCCGGGCCCGCAGCATCACGGTGTGCAGTGGCTCCAGCTTCTGCTCGGTGCGCTCCTGGCGAATATCCCGATCGTCCTGCTGATACATGCCATGGAAACGGATCAGCTGGAAGTTATCGGCGCTGAAGCCACCGGTCAGGTCATCCTTAAGATCCTCGGCGATGGTGCCCCGCAGGCCCCGGCTCTGTCCCTTGATCCGCTCGTTGTCTGCCAGTGGCCCTTCCACCTGCAGCGCCTTCAATTTCTCATTCAGCTGTTCCATCAGTACACATCCTTCTGATAACGCTTGGTGTCGCGCAGACGCTCCAGGTATTCGTTTGCTTGCTGTTCAGTCATCTGGCCATGCTCGATCAGGATCGTCAGCAGGGTGGCTTCGACGTCCTTGGCCATCCGATGCATGTCGCCACAGACATAGAAGTGGGCGCCCCGCTCCAGCCAGGCGTAGACCTCAGCCCCCTGCTCTTGCAGCCGGTCCTGGACGTAGATCTTCTCCGCCTGGTCCCGGGAGAAGGCCAGGTCGATGCGGCTGAGCAGGCCACTTTTGGCGTAGCCCTGCCACTCCACCTGGTAGAGGAAATCTTCGGTAAAGGTGGGGTTGCCAAACAGCAGCCAGTTATCGCCACTGGCACCCCGGGCATCCCGCTCCTGCAGGAACGCCCGGAACGGAGCGATGCCGGTACCGGGGCCGACCATGATGATCGGGGTGTCGTCGTTGTCCGGCAGGCGGAAGTTGTTGTTGGACTCGACATAGACCCGCACACTGTCGCCCTCGCTCAGCCGCCGGGCGAAGGCACCGGAGACCATCCCCAGCCGCTCCTCGCCATCACGCTGGTCACTCACCAGCCCGACGGTCAGGTGCACCTCCTCCTCCACCTCCGCCTGACTGGAGGCGATGGAGTAGAGACGGGGGGTCAGCTTGCGCAGTACCGACAGCAGCTGCTCGGCATCGGGCTGGGCCGGATAGCGGCTGGCCAGATCAATCAACTGGTGGGATTGGATCAGCGGCCGCAGGGTCTCACCGTCCCGGGCCAGCTTGGTCAGCTCATCACTGCCGGACCACTCGGCCCAGGCCTGCACCAGCGCCGGGTGCAGCAGGGTCAGCTCATAGCGACGGATCAGCGCCTCACGAAGGGTCTCCTCCGCCACTGGGGTGTCGCCGTCCAGGCCGGTTAACGCCAGCAGCTGGGTCACCAGCTCGGGGTCATTGTCCATCCACACCCCCAGGGCATCCCCGGGTTGATAGCGCAGGCCGGAGTCCGCCAGGTCCAGCTCCACGTGGCGCACGTCCTTGATCGAGTTGCGTCCGGTGATCTTCTGACTAAGCAGCAGCGGCGCGGCAAAGGGGGCGTTGCGGTCATACTCGCTCTCCGCAGACACCAGGGAGGGATTGAGTGGCACCACCTGGCCGGAGCCAGTGCCCTTATCCGCTTTCTCCAGCACCGACTGACGCCACTGGCTGGCAGCGGATTCGAAATCCACGTCACAATCGATGCGGTCCACCAGCCGGGTGGCACCCAGCTCCGCCAGGCGCAGATCGAACTCTTTGCCGGTCTGGCAGAACTGGTCATAGCTGGAATCCCCCAGCGCCAGTACACTGAACTTGAGGTCGGGCAGTTTCGGGGCCCGATTGGAGTGCAGGAACTTGTGCAGGGCCGCGGCATCGTCCGGCGGATCGCCCTCGCCGTGGGTGCTGACCAACACCAGCAACTGCCGTTCGCTTTTCAGTTGCTTCGGCTTGTAATCGGACATCGACACCAGGTTCACCACGAACCCTTGTGCCTCGGCGTCCTTGGCCAGCTGCTTGGCGATACCCCGGGCGGTGCCGGTCTGGCTGCCGTAGAGGATGGTCAGCGGCTCAGCGCTGGGTTGAGATTCGGCCACTGGCAGGGCCTGCCCCTGGTTGGCGACCGCGGCCAGATAGCCACTGACCCAGGCCGCCTGGATGGGGCTGAGTTCCGCGCTGAGGGCTCTGAGGGTCTTGATCTGCTCTGGCGCCAGCAGGCCTGCACCCGCCTCCAATGCCTTTAACAACATGCTTGTTCCTACCCGGATCCTTATGAAGTAGCCACAGGGTAGGCAGTTTAGGTATGGTAAAAAAAGATTAGATCATCAGTTTTTATAACAAAAAGTAATAAAGCAACCTCAGTTCTAGCTCAAAAAAGAGCCAAATAAACAGTACATTAAAATACAGATTGCCCCTATCGTTGCGTCCCGCTGTCCCCAACGTCATCGAGGCTGCACCATACCAGGATGTATCGCTGTGGGAGCCTGCCAGCAGGCCCCCGATCCGTATTAGTAAAAGGAGGTCCCACCTGTGAAGATCGCAGTGATCAAAGAGACGTTCCCCGGTGAAACCCGGGTCGCGCTCATCCCCGCCAACGTAAGTAAGTTGACCAAAGCGGGCCTATCCATTGCCGTTGAAGCAGGCGCCGGGGAAAATGCCGGTTTCGATGATCCCCTCTACACCGAGGCCGGAGCCGTGATCGGCAGCCGTGCCGAGGTGCTGAAGGACGCCGACGTAGTGCTGACCCACCACGGCCGTGGCGACGAACTGGACCTGCTGCTGCCGCAATTGACTGAAGGCCAGACCCTGGTGGCCATGATGGATCCCCTCGCCGGGCCTCAAGTGGCCGAGAAGCTGGCGCAGGCCAAGATCAATGGCATCGCCCTAGAGCTGGTGCCCCGCATCACCCGGGCCCAGTCCATGGATGTGCTCTCCAGTAACGCCACCATTGCCGGCTACAAGGCCGCGCTGCTGGGGGCGACCCACTCCCATCAGATGTTCCCGATGATGATGACCGCCGCTGGTACCCTGAAACCGGCCCGAGTTTTCATCATGGGGGTTGGTGTCGCCGGCCTGCAGGCCTGTGCCACCGCCAAGCGCCTGGGTGGCGTGGTCGAGGCCTATGACATTCGCCCCGCCGCTCGCGAGCAGATCCTGTCGGTGGGTGCCCGCCCGGTGGAGCTGAACATCGAAGCGGAGAACACCGAGACCAAAGGCGGTTACGCCAAGGAGCAAAGCGACGACTTCATCGCCCGCCAGCAGGCAGCGATGGCAGACGTGCTGGCCCAGCAGGACGTGGTGATCACCACCGCGGCCATCCCCGGTCGCAAGGCTCCGGTGCTGATCACCGAGGCGCAGCTGATGAAGATGAAGCCCGGCGCGGTGATCATCGACCTGGCCGCCGAAACCGGCGGTAACTGCGAACTGACCGTGGCCGGTGAAGCCGTGGTACACCATGGTGTCACCATCGTCGGCCCGCAGAACTTTGCCGCCAGCGTGCCCAACCACGCCAGCCAGATGTTCGGCACCAACCTCACCAATCTGCTGATGCTGATGAACCAGGAGGGCCAGCTGAGCTGGGACTTCGAGGACGAGATCATCCGTGATACCACCGTCAGCCACAACGGTGAGGTGGTGAGCGTCCGCCTGCGCGAACTGCTGGGTATGGACCCGCTGACGCCGCCGGCACCCGCCGAAGAGCAACCGACCGCCGAGTCCACCGACAATAAGGAAGCCAGCTGATGGAACTGTTACTGCTGATCACCGTTTTCGTGGTGGCCCTGTTTCTCGGGGTGGAGCTGATCACCAAGGTGCCGCCCACCCTGCACACACCGCTGATGTCCGCCTCCAATGCCATCTCCGGCATCACCCTGGTGGGCGCCCTGCTTGCCGCCGGCTCCGGTGCCGGCATCCTGGTTAACGTACTGGGTTTCGTGGCCGTGACCCTGGCCTCCATCAACGTGGTGGGTGGCTACATGGTCACCAACCGCATGCTGGCGATGTTTAAAAGGAAGTAAGCTGCCATGAGTTCAACCGTGATTTACCTGAGCTACCTCGTTGCTGCCGTCCTGTTCATCCTCGGCATCAAGAACCTGACTAAGCCCCGTACCGCCGTGCTGGGTAACCGTCTCTCCTCCATCGGTATGCTGATCGCCGTGGTGGTCACCCTGCTGGATCAGAACATCCTCTCCTACGAGTGGATCATCGCCGGTCTGGTGCTCGGTGGCGGCATCGGTGCCTTTATGGCCCGTACCGTACAGATGACCTCCATGCCGCAGATGGTGGCGATGCTCAACGGCTTCGGTGGTGGCGCCTCCCTGTTCGTGGCCCTGGCCAACGTCTGGGACCCGGTCGCCAGCGCCGGCATCGTGGCGGATCTGTCCATCGGCATCACCATCCTGATCGGTGCCGTTACTCTGTCCGGCTCCTTCGTCGCCTTTGCCAAGCTGCAGGAGCTGATCTCCGGCAAGCCGATCTCGGTGCCCGGCAACACCCTGCTCAATGGTGCCCTGGTGCTGGTGGGCCTGGCATTGATCGCGCTGAGCGTCACCAACCCGGGCGAAACCGGCTACATCTACGCCCTGGTGGCGGTCGCCGTCCTGCTGGGCCTGGTGCTGGTGCTGCCCATCGGCGGTGCCGACATGCCGGTGGTGATTGCCCTGCTCAACTCCTACTCCGGGATTGCCGCGGCCACCGCCGGTTTCATCTCTGGCAATACCGTGCTGATCATCTCCGGTTCGCTGGTGGGCGCATCTGGCCTGATCCTGACCCAGATCATGTGTAAGGCGATGAACCGTTCGCTGCCCAACGTGTTGTTCGGTGTGATGGCAGAAGGCGGTGAAACCATCGATGCCGATGAGATCTACGCCGGTAAGGTGACCGCCTCCTCCCCGGACGAGGTAGGCATGATGCTGGAAACCGCCGAGCGGGTGATCATCGTGCCCGGCTACGGTCTGGCGATGGCCCAGGCTCAACACGCGGTGCGTGAACTGGCCACCGTGCTGGAAGCCCGTGGCTGCGACGTCAAATACGCCATCCACCCGGTGGCCGGTCGGATGCCTGGCCACATGAACGTGTTGCTGGCCGAGGCCGAGGTGCCCTACGAGCAGCTGGTGGAGATGGACGAGATCAACCCGCAGTTCGAGCAGGCGGATATGGCTATCGTCATCGGTGCCAACGACGTGACCAACCCGATGGCCCGTGAGGACAAAGGCTCGCCCATCTACGGCATGCCGATCCTCAACGTCGACAAGGCCAAGACCGTGGTGGTGGTCAAGCGTTCCCTCAGCCCGGGCTTCGCTGGCCTGCCCAACCCGCTGTTTGCCAAAGACAATGCTCTGATGCTGTTTGGCGATGGTAAGAAGGCGATCGTCGATCTGACCGCGTCGCTGAAGGAAGCGGAAGCCGCCTAAACACAGCCAACACAAAGGCCGCCCAAGGGGCGGCCTTTTTTTGTGCTCACACTTCCATGACAACAGGACAAAAAGCGCGGGTAATTTCGCGCCATTCGCGTATACTTTGCGCCCCTGTTCTGGGGCCGGTCCCCACACTCTTTATTACTGAGTATTCCAACATGGCTCAAAGCAAAAAATACGATTATCGCGTAAATGAAAAGGGCGGCGTCTGGTCTGCCGCGATCCTCCGTAAGGTCACTGCACGACGTACCGTGGTGTCCAAGAAGCAGGGCAAATTTGCCAGCGAAGCGGAGGCCGTGGCTTGGGCTGAGAATGAACTGAAGGCCTTCCTGTCTCAGCAGGCGGAGCGCAATGAGCGCAAGGCTAAGGGTCGCCTGGAGCGTGAGGCCCTGGCTGCCCAACAGGCGGAGAAGGCGGAGCAGAAAGCCGCTGCTAAGCGCCTGGCCGAGCTGGCTGAGCAGGAAGACTCAGAAGACGAGGACGGCGACGACTGGAGCTTCGAAGACGGCTTCGACGGCGACGACGACAACCAGCGCTAACCCACGGCAGCGCTGAAAAACACGGGCCCCAACCGCATGTCGGTTGGGGCCTTTGTTGTTAGAGCTAGGTTGTTAGGGCCAGGTTATCTCAAGACCTATCAGCCATTGCCGGCCCGCGCCTGGGCCTGCAGTTGGGCTGAGCGCTGCGCCAACTCGGCGGAAAGCCCCCGCAGCAAGCTCCAACTGGCCAACAGCATCAGCGACAGGGCCAAGGGTTGGCCCCAGGGCGCGGCGAACAGCGCCAGTAATGGCCCCGCCAGCCACAGCAGCAGTGCCGCTACCGCCAGTCGATTGACCGAGCGGGGCAGGTGCTGCCAGCAGGCATAGAGCACCACCAACAGCGCCATCGCCAGCATCGCCAGGGGGATCTGCCAGGCCTGACCCAGCAAGCTGCGCCCCTCGGGGGCCAGCTCTGTGGCCAGCCATCCTTGTGGGTAGGCCACCACGGCAATCACCAGCGCCGCAGTCAGCAGCAGGGTCAGCCAGTAAGCTCCATAGCCCTGGCGTCGCTCCAGCTTGGCCAGCAGGCCTAGCTGGGGCAACAATGGCAAAGTCAGCAGCAACAGGGCCATCCGGGCAACCAGGTCCGAAACAACGCCCTCGCTCCCCTGCGATGCCGCAAGAGGCCCCGACCAGATCGCCATCAGCCCCACCGCCAGTGCGACCCCATAGCCGATGTTTCGGCGCTCCGATCCCTTCTCTTTGTGCTGTCCCTGCATCTTGCCTCCCAGCTCAATCTCATCCCAAGCGACTCATCCATCGCGCTTTTTCTAAGGTTAGTCGATGCTGAGCCAGGTGCTCGTTAACCGGGGCTCCAATGTGGCAGGGCCAACTTGGGGGTAGTGCGAAAGCGCAGCACCCAGCGATCCCGGCCCAGGTACACCAACATCGCCTGGATATAGAGCAGCAACCCCGCCATCTCTGCGCCCTCCTCCAGGTGCACCAACACCTGGTAGCCGGCCTGTTTCGACGTTGTGGCCTCGAACCACCAGCCTCCCATGGCTTCGATGCCCAGGGCACCACCGAGGTAGATCCCCCCCGCCAGCAGGGTTTGACGGCGCAGCGGCATCGGCAGCCGCCACCAGAATCGAAAGAACACCAGGGCCAGGCCGAGCACCAGCAGGGCGGCGGGCAGCACCCAGGCAAAATAGAGCGGACCAAAGGTCTCTAATCCCAGCAAGGCTCGGACCGGGCCGCTGAGGCTTTCATGAAACTCCAGCGCTTCATCCATGGCCATCAATACCATGCCCAGGGTCAATCCCAACCAGTAGGGACGGTCCTGGGCACTCGCTGCCTGGCGGGCCAGAAAGGAAAGTAGGGCAGAAAACAGCAGCAATCCGGAAGAGAAGGCGGTGGGCAGGTTGTTCTCGCCGCCGACGTAGAACAGTTCGGCCAGGCGGACGAAGTGACGATGGGGCTCCGACACCATCACCAGGGTGGCCCCCACCGACAGCAGCAACAGCGCGGCCCAACTAAGCCAGAGCAGACGCCGTGCCCGCTCGATTTTTACGTCAATACAGATAACACTCACAAGCACCTCCCACGAGCTACAGCAACATCCTATGGTATGGTGCGCACTCCAACGTTTTTTGACGCGAAACTTTAAGCGTAGACCATAGAACCTGACCATGAGCCCCATTCCACTCCATGAACTGTCACTGCTCTCCAGCCTGGCGCTGATCCACCTGGTTGCCCTGGCCAGCCCCGGCCCGGACTTTGCGTTGGTAGTGCAAAACGCCAGCCGCCACGGTCGTCGCATCGGCCTGGCCATCGCCATGGGGATCTCTCTGGCTATCCTGCTGCACGCCATCTTGGCGATCACCGGGGTCAGTTTGCTGATCCGCCAGATCCCGGCCCTAGCAACCGGACTGCAGATAGCCGGCGGCAGCTACCTGCTGTACTTGGGGTATGGGGCACTGCGGGGAGCCTGGCTGAGCTGGCATGCCGGTGCGCAACGCAGCGCTGCCAAGGCGGAGGAGTTTACCCACTGGGCTGCAGCCCTGCTGAAGGGCTTCACCACCAACCTGCTCAACCCCAAGGCCCTGGTGTTTTTCCTCAGCCTGATCACCAGCCTGATCCCCGCCACCATGTCCGTTACAGGCAAAGGGGCGGCCATTGTACTGCTGTGGGGTTTATCGTTGGGGTATTTTGCGCTGTTGGCCTGGCTGCTGACCGGCCAGCGGATGCAGCGCTGGGTGATGAAGGTGGCACCACTGATCGATGCCCTGTGTGGCGGGTTGTTCGTATTGGTCGGCGGCGGGATCCTGCTGTCGGCCCTGCTGTCGATGGGGGCTTGAATAAACGGCGCAGTCAGCCCTAGTGCAGGGCTAGAGGCTTGCCATAACGCCGAGCTACGGCATGGCAAGCCCCCATACCCTCATACCAGCTTGCGGATCTCCGCATTGAGGGCGGTGCTCTCTTCGGTGGCCAGGCGCTCCAGCACCGCCACCCGCTCAGCCAGCTGACGGTTCTGCTCGGTCAAGCTATCCAGCTGCTGTTGCATCTGATCAGTGCCGCCCTTGAGCTGAGCCATCCGCTCCTTGTGGCGGTAGTCCAGTCCCGCCATCAATCCAGCGAACACCATCCCGCCGATGGGGAAGATCAGCCACCAATAGGCATGAAACAGTTCCATCTTTCCTCCCTTAGCCCAGCTTGCGGATCTCGTCCGCCACATCGAAACCGCGATCGGTGACGATCGCCTCCAGGGTTTCCACCCGCTGACGCAGCGCCTGGTTGTCTTGCTTTAACGCCTCTACCTCCTGCGCTACATCCTTAACGGCGCTGGCACTGGCACTGGCGTCGGCTTGTTTCTGTTTGGTCTTGTTGTGGCTGGTCCAAGCATCCAGGGCGAAGGCCCCACCAAAGAAAATGGCCAAAAAGGTCCAAAACGACATGCTACTCTCCTCAACCCAGTTTGCGGATCTGCTGATCCAGCTCGAATCCGCTGTCGGTTACGATGGTTTCCAGCGCCGCCAGTCGGGATTTCAGCGCCTCATTCTCGCTCTCCAGTGCCTCAATGCGCTTCTCAAGCTCCGGATCCGCACTAACCGCCTGTTCGATCGCTTTATCCAATGGGCCGTCAGACATGCCCATGGCGGCGCACCATTGGCGAAAGCGGGTGGGTGAGCGCCAGGCCAGCACCATAAAGACCACCGCAATGGCCAACAGGCCGACAATCAATAGCTCTTTCATGAATCCTCTCCTTTGGCTAACCCAGGTTACGGATCGACTGATCCAGCTCGAAGCCCCGATCGGTGATCACCCGCTCAAGGATCTCCACCCGGTGCTGCAGCGCCTGGTTTTTCTGTTCCAATTCGTCAAAGCGCTGTTCCCAGCTCGCCTTCTCTTTGCTGTTGGCACCACCACGCCCTATCTGCACCATCAGCACTACCCCCGCCATGACCACTGCCACAACGGCCACTATCGCCCAGGAAGCCATCCTCCCTCCTTCTCTGTTGCCTTTCGGCCCGTCTGAAACTTTGGCCTCGTGGCCGCCACAGTCAAGTGACAACCACGCTGCCATGCGCTGGAGAGCCGTCACCCTCTCCCGAGTCAAAGTCACCCCCGGGGATCACCTTACCGGGGGCGGTAACGGTTAAGCAATAACCAGACCAAAAAACAAGTTGATGATTTTAATTAGGTTTTAAAAATGCAGACGCAGAAGAAGTGGTGAAAATCACTCATTGATCACGGAACAGACCGATGCGGCGACCGGCAGATGTTGCTGCCCGTAGTAGCGCTCAAGATCGACGCCCATCCACTGGAAAGTGGGCTGTAGCAAGGCTGCCCAGTGAGCCCGATGGGGCTGGGCCAGGTAAGGCTGGGCAACGGAAGGGGGGGTCAGGGCGAACTGGCGTTGGCCCAGGCGTCGGTAGGCGGACAGTGGCCAGTCCTGGCTGCCGCTGAGCACCGCATCCAGGAAGGGTTCCAGCGGTCGCTCGGCCAAAAACTCCAACCGTTTAAAATCGCACAGCAGCGGCGCGGTGACCGGGGTGGTCCAATGGGTCCAGTCCGGCCGGGCCTGGATCAGGCTGATGTTGCGTAGATGCACCTGCATCCACAGTTCCTCCGCCTCGGCCCCTTCCCGAAGCAGGTGCCAGAACAGGTAGAGATCCGCCAGCACCTCCTCGGCCCAATGGTGGGGCCATAAAGGCTGCCTGAGCTGCTCAAGCCAGGGGGAGTGGCGCGTCGCCACGTGGCCAATCTCGTGATAATAGGTGGAGCGGAAGTTGCGCAGGGGGGGGCGTTCAATCAGCTGGTTGCCCAGCAGGATGACGTGCTGACGTTGCAGGCTTTGGGGGTCAAGCAGGATCAGGGCATCCTGTTCGGACAGCAGGGTCACGCCCCCCTGCCCGGCCAGGGCCTGGCTCACCGATTGCTCCAGCTCACCGGGCCACAACTGGGTCAGCACCTGTTGCCAGTTGCTGGGCAGTTCATGACGGCACAGCGTCAGCTGATCAAGCCGGCAGAGTTGGTGCGAAGGCACCGCGGCCGCTGGCAGCGCCAGGGCCGCCAGCAGCAGTATCAGTAAGCGCTTCCCTGCGCCCATCCGCTCAATCCTGCTGGCGGATGGTATTGATGATGGCGGTGGTGGAGCAGCCATCTTCGAAGCCAAGGATCTTGACCTCACCGCCGTTATCCAACACCTCGCGGTGTCCGGCGATCTGCTCAACCTCGTAGTCACCGCCTTTCACCAGGATGTCCGGCAGAACCCGGGCGATCAGGCGCTGCGGGGTGTCCTCGCTGAAGGGCACCACGTAATCCACCGCACCCAGACCGGCCAGAACCGCCATACGACGGTCGACGCTGTTAACCGGGCGACCATCGCCTTTCAGGCGGCGCACCGATTCGTCATCGTTAACCGCCACGATCAGGCGATCACCCAGTTTGCGGGCCTGGTTCAGGTAGCTGACGTGGCCAGCGTGGAGGATGTCGAAACAGCCATTGGTCATCACCACGGTCTCGCCACGGGCCTGGGCGGCTGCGACGGCGTAGCACAGCTGGGTTTCGCTCATCACACCGAAACCACCCTCGTCGTGCATGGAGGCGACCATGGTGGCCAGCTCCACGTCAGAGATGGCAGAGGTGCCCACCTTGCCGACCACCACGGAGGCCGCGGCATTGGCCAGGGCACAGGCACTGTCCAGCTCACTGCCGGCAGCCAGGGCGGCGGCCAGGGTACCGATCACCGTGTCACCGGCACCGGTAACGTCGTAGACCTCACGGGCCATGGCCGGCAGATGCAGCTCCGGAAGGTTGGGGCGCAGCAAGGTCATCCCCTTCTCGGAACGGGTGATCAGCAGTGCCTCCAGCTCCAGCTCAGCGATCAGGGCCAGGCCCTTCTCCACCAGGTCTGCTTCGCCGTCCACCGGGCCGACCACGGCCTCAAACTCGGACATGTTCGGGGTCAGCAGGGTGGCGCCGCGGTACTTGCCAAAATCGCTGCCCTTAGGGTCCACCAGCACCGGAATGCCAGCCTGTTTGGCGCTGGCGATCAGGTCATGGATCTGCTGCAGGGCGCCCTTGTTGTAGTCCGACAGCACCATCACCTTGGCCTGGGACAGGTTGTCCTCAGTGGCTTGCTGCAGCGGGGCCGCGGATTCCGCATCAAAACCATCCTCGAAATCCAGTCGGATCAGCTGCTGGTTGCGGGACAGTACCCGCAGCTTGGTGATGGTGGGGGCCCCCTCAACGGCCACCAGCTGGGGTTTCACCCCCGCGGCGTTGAGGCTTTGGCGCAATGCATCCGCCGCTTCATCCCAACCCACCAGCCCCACCAGGGCAGATTGGCCGCCCAGGGCCGCCACATTCAGTGCCACGTTGGCCGCGCCGCCGGGGCGATCCTCGGTGCTATCCACCTTCACCACCGGCACCGGGGCTTCCGGAGAGATCCGGCCAGTCGGGCCAACCCAGTAACGGTCCAGCATCACATCGCCGACCACCAAGACCTGAGCCTGTTCAAATGCAGGCAGGGACACTTTCATCGCCACTCTCAATCGTTTCAACAATCAGTGTCGCGAGTGTAACACAGCCCCCCGGGGGCAAGGCTTGGCTTTGGCGCACAAAGCGGGCAAATACGAGGCTGATTCAGGCTACTTTACACTGGGTTGTGCCACCGTTAATGGGCCAAGCGCGCACCAGGCGCCGCAGCGGCCAGCACGGTTGCCAGCCCCGCCAGTGGGCTTTATCCTACTCTGTCCGTTGACTACCCGCCGAAAGTCCGTTGTCGCAAGCCCTCTAATGCGCTCTGCTTCAGTAAGATAGCGGCCAGGGTAGACCGGGCTACGAAGCGATAGTATCCAGAGCCCGGTTCGAGCCCCGACGGCGCTGACGCCCTGACCCGCGCTCAGCCCACCACACTCTGCAGCCCATGCTGCAGCGGGCACTTCGCCCCTGTTCATTGAGGAACGAGATGCAACAAAGCGCGCAGTTTGACCGCAGCCTGCTTCACCCCAAGTACTGGTTAACCTGGTTTGGGGTTGCGGTAATGAAGCTTATGGCACGCCTGCCCCTGGCCACCCAGTACCGTCTGGCCAGCGCCTTTGGTCGCGCCATCCTGCGCTGGGTGCCCAAGCGCGCCCATGTCGCCCGTCGTAACCTGGAGCGCTGCTTCCCCCAGATGCCGGAGGCCGAGCGCGAGGCGCTGGTGGTCAAGAACTTCGAAGAAACCGGCATGGCGATATTCGACAGCGCCAACGCCTGGTGGTGGTCTGATGAAAAGGTGCAGCGTCACATGACCATCAAGGGTACCGAGCATGTAGACGCCGCCGCCGAGGCGGGCCAGGGGGTCATTCTGCTGGCCGCCCACTGCCTGATGCTGGAACCGGGTGCCCGGATCTTCGGCCAATACCGGCAGGGGATCGGGGTGTATCGCCCCCACAACAACAAGCTGATGGAGTACCTCCAGGTTAAGGGCCGGCTGCAGTCCAACAAGGCGCTGATCCCCAAGCGGGAGGTACGCCAGATGGTCAAGGCACTGCGCAAGGGCGAGGTGCTCTGGTACACCCAGGACCAGGACGGCGGCCGCAAGGGCACCTTTGTCGACTTCTTTGGCATCCCCGCCTCCACTGCCGCCGGTGCCTCCACCCTGGCCAAGCTAGGTAAGGCTCGAGTGCTGCCCTTCTTCGTCGAGCGTAACGCCGATCACTCCGGCTACACCATCGAGATCCAGCCGGCCCTGGCGGATTTTCCCAGTGGCGACGAGCAGGCGGACACCCAACGCTGCAACCATGTCACCGAGCAGCTGGTGCTCAAACGGCCGGATCAGTACATGTGGCTGCACCGCCGCTTCAAGACCCGGCCCTCTCCGGACGACCCGGCCTTCTACTGAAACAACAAGCCCAGTCAGCCTGACTGGGCTTTTCTTTGCCCAGGCCATTGGGTCGACGACTCTTCCCCTCTCTCCGCGATGGTTTCAACCCAGGCTCATCAGCCAACTTCCACTGGCAAACCTCGGAAAATCGACACTAACAAACAGGTTGAGCCTGCTCACAAAAATGAAGCTTTTTGCGATACCGCGAAAGACCTTTCTGCCCGTTACCGGGAAAGTGGCATCCAGCACACACCTTTGTCTTAAAACGTGATCTTCTGAATCAGTGCCCTGCCCCAAGGGGCAAGGAATACAACGGGTATCGCCCTACAGAAACCCGATTCAGGCAGGAGATCTCACTAATTAGAAAAAGAAATTTCGACAATTGGAAAGCTGAAATTCACATGCTCAAATCAATCTCGCAACGCAAATGCACCTTTACGAGTAGCAAACAACAACAAGCGATTGCAGAGGATGATGATGAAATTTAACAAAGTATTGATCGCCATGGCCGTACCTATGGCTCTGGCTGGATGTAGCAGCGATGATGGCAACGACGTTACCTGCGGTGAAGGCTCTGTCCTCAACCCGGATAACAACATGTGCGAGGTGGTCCCCGGCCCGCCGCCGACCGAATGCGGTGAGGGCACCGTGCTGGATCCTGACACCAACAGCTGTGTGATCCCGCCCTCCGAAGGCCCGATCGATTATTACAACAGCGCCAACTGGGCCGAGAAATTCCCGGCGGAGTTTGCCTCCTGGGCCGAAACCGAAGAGAACACCCCGGAAGCGGGGCCGGATGACCTGCTGGAAGCCAATCCAAACCTGGTCGTTGCCTGGGCAGGTTACGGCTTCGCCAAGGACTACAACCGTGCTCGAGGCCACCATTTCGCCCTGACCGACGTGATCGCTTCCCTGCGCACCGGTAACCCCATGGTCAGCGAAGACGGCACCGTAGTGGGTGAGGCGATGCCCGCCAACTGCTGGTCCTGTAAGACCCCGGACTCCGCCCGCATGTTTGACCAGGTTGGCGAAGGCTACTTCTCCGACAACTCCTGGTCGACCTGGGGCCACGAGATGTCCAACACCATCGGTTGTGCCGATTGTCACGAACTGGGTGAAGACAAGCTGCGCCTGTCTCGTCCGTTCACCGACCGGGCAATGACGGAAATCGGTCGCACCTTCGGCCAGCAGGAGATCGCCGAGCAGGGCAACCAGGTGTGTGCCCAGTGCCACGTTGAGTACTACTTCGACGGCACCGACAACCGCAACGTCAAATACCCCTGGGACTTCTGGGTTCCGGGTGTCGAAACCAACTACGCCGAGCAAGCCGGTTACCAGGGTGATGATGACCTCTACCTGGGCTTCACCGCCGAAGCGCAACTGGCCTACTACGACGCCATCGGTTTCAAGGATTGGACCAACGCCATCTCCGGTGCCCCGAGCCTGAAAGCGCAGCACCCGGAGTACGAGAACCTGGCGGATCGCCAGTCCGCTGGCATGAGCAGCCACATGGACTTCACCTGTGTCACCTGCCACATGCCTAAGGCCAGCAACGACGATGGGGTTGAGTACTTCCGCCATAACGTGCGCTTCGATGCCAACGCACTGCCCAGCAGCTGCCAGGGCTGTCACGACGCTGACGCCTTCGACACCATGCTGTCTGCCCGCAAGGCCACCATCAACGAGCTGCGCTTCGGCACCAACGGCTCCGACGCCCGATTGACCGAGCTGCATGTGAAGGCTCAGGCCATCTGGTCTGCCAACGGCATCAAAGGCATCAACGATGGCGCCACCATCGGCGAAGCCAAAGCCAACTACGAGGGCGCCTTGGCGGCCGGTACCGAGCTGGCGGGTGAGATGAACGGACTGCTGACCCAGATCCGTAATGCCCAATGGTTCTGGGACAGTGCCACCGCGTCCCACGGTATCCACGCCCATAACCCGGAAGAGGCGATCCGTCTGCTGACCAAGACCAATGCCATCATCGATGCCGCCCTGGTCGACGCCGACGCTCTGCTGACTAAGTACGCCGCAGATTACGTCTACAACCCGGCGGACTACGACAGCAAAGCGAAGAATCAGCCGCACGCAGGCCTCAACCTAGAGAAGATGCAGGCCGATAAAGACACCTTTATCGAAGAGCGCGTGAAGAAGGAGTGGCCGGTCGACCTGCAACTTTAATCGCACGACCTCATCTCACTCTCACGTCCAAGCCGGCCCCCTGGGGCCGGCTTTTTTGTCCGATGAGGTAGCGGGCGCTCCATTCCCCCCCAGCGCGTTATCGAAATACCCCGAAGTGCAGCCCATTGACCCACCTGGTCATACCAGTTAGTGTCGATACAACAATCCGACAACATCAGACGGTTATGAACATTGATGCGCTGCTCGAACAGGCCAGGGCCTGTGCCTTGAACCACACCAGCATGACCTTTCCTGACAGCTGGGCGCAGGGCCGCACCGCCTTTGGTGGCCTCTCCGCTGCACTGCTTTACGCAGCAATGAAAACCCAGGTGGCCGACGACCGTCCGCTGCGCTCACTCACCACCAACTTTGTCGGCCCGTTGCTGGCTGACACCGAGTTTTGCTTCCAGGTGGAGCTGCTGCGTGAGGGCAAAAGCGCCTCTCAGCTGACCGCCCGGATCATCCAGAACGGCCAGGTGGCAGTGCTGCAGCAAGCCAGTTTCGGGGTAGAGCGTTTTTCAGAGATCGAGGTCAACCAGCGTCGCCAGCATGGATTACCGCAGCCCGAACAGCTCAGCAAGATGCCCTTCCTGCCGGGTGTCACCCCCAACTTTATCCAGCACGTCGAGCTGGCCATTGCGGAAGGCGCCCTGCCCTACAGCGGCAACCGCAGCGCGCAGTTGAGCGGCTGGATGCGCTTCGGCCAGCCACCCAAGATAGTCACCGACGCCCACCTGATTGGTCTTATTGATGCCTGGCCTCCGGCGGTGCTGCAGATGATGAAGGCCCCGGCGCCGGTCAGCACCATGATGTGGAACCTGGAGTTTATTCACCCGCACCCACCCGCTGCAGGCAGTGACTGGTTTGCCTACAAGGCGATCACCCGCCAGGCCGCCAATGGCTATGCCCACCTGGAAGCGGACATCTGGGACCACTCCGGCGACTTGGTGGCGATCAGCCGCCAGAGTGTGGCGGTATTCGCCTGACAGACAACCCAAAGAGAGCCTGCTCTCGCTGAGCCTGGTTTGAAGCCGCCCCCCTTGGCAGGCAGCTATGCCTCGGCGCAGCAGAAGCCGGATTCGTGATCGCTGCGCCCCTTTTTATCCATCCGTATTGGCAGATTGGGTTATTACCCTGCCCTGCGGAGGTCCTATGCATCGCGCTCTTTCAACCGCACTCATATTCCTTCCCTGCCTGTTTATCCTGTCCGCCTGCGCAGCGACGAGACGGACGAAGCGCCTGCGCCGGAGGTATCCCGGCTGGCGATCGCCGGCCAGTACGGCGTCAATCTACCGCTTAGCGCCGAGATCCAGTGCCAGCACTGCCCGCAGATTGATTACCGTTGGTGGATAGACGATGAGCTGGTGTCCGAACACGACACCCTGGTGCTACCAGCCAAGCACTATGGCGCGCCAGTCCGCCTAGAGGCCACGGTTCAGGGCTCACCCTCAGCTCCACTCGCCTACGTGGTCTACACACCGGACGTGGTGATGGAGATTGTCGGCAGCGAGCAGGCCTTTGCCGCGCTGAAAAGCAGTGGCGAGGTGGTGACCTGGGGCCATCCGCTCAAGGGTGGCGACAGCTCCGCAGTGGCCCATGCACTTACCGACGGCGTGGCTCGCCTCTACCGAAACGAGAGGGAGGGGGCCTTTGCCGCCCTCAAGCAGGACGGCAGCGTAGTGACCTGGGGCAGACCCGAATCCGGCGGTGACAGCAGCGCCGTTGCCACCCAGCTGCATTCGGTTCAGGACATCAGCTCGACCCAGGGGAGCTTCTCCGGTTCCTTCGCCGCCCTGCGCAGCGACGGCTCGGTGGTGACCTGGGGCAAGGCGGATAAGGGCGGCGACAGCAGCCACGTCGCCCATCAGCTTGCCAGCGACGTGGTCTCCATCACCGCCTCGGGCTCGGCCTTTGCCGCCCTTAAGGCCGACGGACAGGTTGTCGCCTGGAAATGCCCTGACTGTGGCTTTGACGGCGATGTGCCCCGGGATGCGCTGCATGACCTCACCGCCGTTGAGGCCAACTGGACCTCCTTTGCCGCGCTCAGAGCGGACGGTTCGGTCATCACCTGGGGCCAGGACGACTACGGTGGTGACAGCAGCGCAGTGGCCGAACAGCTTGGTGATGAGGTGGTGAAGCTCTACGCCAGCTTCACCGCCTTCGCCGCTCTCAAGTCCGATGGCTCGGTGGTCAGCTGGGGCAACCCGGAAGGGGGCGGTGACCAAAGCCGGGTAGCGGAGCAGTTGCGCGCCGACGTGGTTCGCCTCGTGGCCGGAGACAGCGCTTTCGCCGCCATCAAGGCGGACAACAGTGTGGTCACCTGGGGATTGGATTTTCTCGGCGGCGATTCCAGTGCCGTGGCGTCAGAGCTGGCCGGCGGTGTCGAGCAGATCTACACCAATCGGCGCGCCTTTGTCGCTCGCAAGGCCAGCGGCGAGCTGATCCTGTGGGGAAGCCATCACGCCGGCGGCAACCACGCCGAGCGGCCAGAGGCACTTGAGCAAGGGGTCAGTGAGGTATTCACCAGCGACGGCTCCTGGGGGGCCTTTGCGGCACTGAAAGCCGATGGCTCACTGGTGGTATGGGGGTCGCATTCGGGCGCTGGCGACAGCAGCGAGGTGGCCGAGCAACTGAGCCAGGGTGTGCAACGGGTATTTGCTACCGGCAAGGCCTTTGCCGCGCTGAAGAACGATGGCGAGGTGACCACCTGGGGCAGCAACAACTGGTGTAACGGCTCGGGTTGTCCCGCCAACAACGGCCAGGACAGCTCGCAGGTGCACCATCGGTTGGCGCCGCAGTTCGTCCTGACCGAGTCCAGCCTGACGCCGCCCTGAACCAGCAAGGCCGGGCAACACCGTTAGGGCGTGGCTAAAGCGCCGCGCTCTGGCCACCGCGGGCCTTGAGGTCTTCAACGATGGCGTTCATCGCCAGCCATTTGTCGCCGCACCAGTCCGGGGCTATAAGCTCCGGCGGTCGGGCATAGGCCGCCACCCGGTGGTAGACCACCTCTTTCGGCGTCTTGCGGATCAGCTCACCGCAGGTCTTCACATAGCTGTCCATCGACCACAGCTCAAGCCGGCCGGCCTCATACTGCTTGGCCATGGTGCTGTTCTGAACGATGTGCAACGGGTGTAGCTTGAGGCCATCGACGCCCACCGCCAGCACCTGGTCCAGGGTCTGGTGAGCATGGGCCGGGGTCTCTCCAGGCAGGCCCAGGATCAAGTGGGTGCACACCTTGATGCCATAAAGCCGGGCCCGGCGCACGGTGTCGGCGTACACCTCGAACTCGTGGCCGCGGTTGATCCGCTTCAGGGTCTCACTGTGGGCGGTCTGCAGTCCCAGCTCCAGCCACACCTCCATCCCCTGTTGCTGGTAGCCAGCCAGCAGCGCCAGCACCTCATCCGGCACGCAATCCGGCCGGGTGCCGACGCACAAGCCGATGATGTCGGACACCGCCAGCGCTTCCTCGTACTTGCGCTTGAGCACCGCGTACTCGTCGTAGGTAGAGGTGTAGGCCTGGAAGTAGGCCATGTAGCGCTTGGCCTTACCCGCCTTGGCGGCATTCGGTCGACGGGCCTTGCCGTCGCTAAGCTGCTGCGCCACCGAGGCCTTGCTGCCGTGCTCGGCGCTGAAGGAGGAGACGTTGCAGAAGGTGCAGCCGCCGCGCCCCAGGGTGCCGTCCCGGTTAGGACAGGTGAACGCCGCGTCGATGGTGAGCTTATGGATCTTCTCACCGTACCGCGCCTTCATATACTCACCCAGGGTGTGGACGTGCTGATTCAGCCCCATGCTCGCTCCAATGCCGCCCGGCAAAACCGGGCTGTCGAAAAAACGCGCAAGGCTACCAGATCGCCGCGCCCCATGCACCGATCCGGATCACGGTGACAATAAGCAGGGATTATCGGCCGATAACCCCACTGACCCGAAACGGGGCAGCCCTGCCCCATTTTGGCTGAGCCGGATTCGCCACCCTGCTCCCACCCCTGCAAAAAGCGGGATTTAGCGCGCTCAAAGTGCATATTTTACGTTCGTTAATCGCCCTGCCTAAGCCCCTGATTCCTGTCAAGCTATAGCCCAATCATATGATTCCATGCCGGCTGCGCCTCAAGCCCGGTTATTGACCGGTTCGAGAGCGAAAAGTAATTTAGAATGTTCTGCTGCATAAATATGTACCTGTGCCGTCAATGCCTCATCACGGTGCAGAGGCTGGAGGGAACACATGAGTCTGTATCAACCCGGTTTCGAAAAGGAAAACTGTGGGTTTGGCCTGATCGCGCACATGGAAGGGGAGCGCAGCCACCGCGTGGTCCGCACCGCTATCTCCGCGCTGGATCGGCTGCAACACCGTGGTGCCATCGGCGCCGACGGCAAAACCGGTGACGGCTGTGGCCTGCTGATGGCCAAGCCGGATGGCTTCTTCCAGCACATCGCCGAAGAGAACGGCTGGCGTTTGGCCGACAAATACGCTGTCGGCATGCTGATGCTGGGGCACGACCCGGTGCGCCAGGCCGCCAGCAAGGCGATCATCCGCCAGCAGCTGGAGCGCGAGACCCTCAGCGTCGTGGGCTGGCGTGATGTGCCGGTACAGATGGACACCCTCGGCCCCATCGCCGCCGCTGATGCCCCCGCCATGGTGCAGGTGTTTATCAACGCCCCGGTGGGCTGGCGCAATGAGGACCTGGAGCGACGCCTCTATATGGCCCGTCGCCGCATCGAGAAGGAGCTGGAGCAGGACCCGGACTTCTACGTCTCCAGCCTGTCTGGCCAGATCGTGGTGTACAAAGGCCTGATGCTGCCCCGCGACCTGCCCACCTTCTACCCCGACCTGGCGGATCTGCGCATGGCCAGCGCCATCTGTCTGTTCCACCAGCGCTTCTCCACCAACACTCAGCCCCGCTGGCAGCTGGCTCAGCCGTTCCGCTACCTGGCCCACAACGGCGAGATCAACACCATCGCCGGCAACCGCCAGTGGGCGGTGGCTCGCCAGTACAAGTTCCGCACCCCGTTGATCCCGGATCTGCAGGACGCCGCCCCCTTCGTCAACCAGTCCGGCTCCGACTCCTCCAGCCTGGACAACATGCTGGAGCTGCTGCTGGCCGGGGGCATGGACATCAAGCGGGCGATGCGACTGATGATCCCGCCGGCCTGGCAGTCCAACCCGGAGATGGACGACGATCTCAAGGCGTTCTACGACTTCAACTCCATGCACATGGAGCCCTGGGATGGCCCCGCCGGGGTGGTGCTGACCAACGGCCGTCACGCCGCCTGTGCAGTCGACCGTAACGGCCTGCGCCCCTCCCGCTACGTCATCACCAAGGATCGTATCCTCACCCTGGCCTCCGAGGTGGGGATCTGGGACTACCAGCCCGACGAGGTGGTGGCCAAGGGCCGGGTCGGCCCCGGTGAGCTGCTGGTGCTGGACACCTACACCGGCAAGCTGCAGACCTCGTTCGAGATCGACACCGATCTGAAGAACCGCCACCCCTACGGCGAGTGGATGAAGGTCAACGCCAAGCGCCTAGTGGCCGGCGAGAACCTGCCGCTGGAAGCGGACGGCAGCGCCGAGATGAACGACAACCAGCGGCTGCAGTACCAGAAGATGTTCAACGTCTCCCGCGAGGAGCTGCGGGAGATCATCTGGCCGCTGGCCGACGGTGCCGCCGAGGCGGTGGGCTCCATGGGGGACGACACCCCGATGGCGGTGCTCTCCACCCAGGTGCGCTCCATCTTTGACTACTTCCGCCAGCAGTTTGCCCAGGTCACCAACCCGCCCATCGATCCGCTGCGGGAAAAACACGTGATGAGCCTGGCCACCTGCATCGGCAAGGAGCAAAACCCCTTCAACGAAACCACCGGGTTGGCCAACCGGGTGATCTTCGACTCACCGGTGCTGCTGTACAGTGACTTTGCCCAACTGATGGCGCTGGATAACGAGCACTACAGCTCTGCCAAGATCGATCTCAACTACGACCCGGCCGAGGGCCTGCAGGCCGCCATTGAGCGGATCTGCCGCCAGGCCAAGGTGGAGGCGCAAAATGGCGCCACCATGGTGGTGCTGAGCGACCGCCAGCTGCAACAGGACAAGCTGCTGATCCCCGCTGCCATGGCGGTAGGCGCGGTACAGAACACCCTGGTGCGCAACCAGCTGCGCTGCGACACCAACATCATCGTCGAAACCGGCGCCGCCCGGGATCCGCACCACTTCGCCGTACTGCTGGGCTTCGGTGCCACCGCCATCTACCCCTACCTGGCCTACGAGTGCATCAACGTGATGGCACCCAAGCGGGGCGAGACTCACCGCATCCGCGAGCTGCTGCACAAGTACCGTGCCGGCATCGACAAGGGGCTGCAGAAGATCCTCTCCAAAATGGGGATCTCCACCATCGCCAGCTACCGCTGCTCCCGTCTGTTTGAGGCTGTGGGGCTGTCCGATGAGGTGATCGCGCTGTGCTTCAACGGCGTTGCCTCCCGCATCCAGGGTGCCGACTTCGTCGACATCGAGGCGGACCAGGCCCGGCTGCATCAGGCGGCGTTCCGCCGTCACCAGCCGCTGGCCCACGGCGGCCTGCTCAAGTTTGTCCACGGTGGCGAGTACCACTGCTTCAACCCGGATGTGGTGCAGCAGCTGCAACAGGCAGTAAACCACGGCGATGCCGAGGCCTGGGCCCGCTACCGGGAGCTGGTGGATCAGCGCCCGGCCGCGGCGCTGCGCGACCTGATCGCCCTCAAGCCCGGCCAGGACGGCATCGACGCCGACCAGGTCGAGCCGCAGTCCAAGCTGTTCTGGCGCTTCGACACCGCCGCCATGTCCATCGGTGCTTTGGGGCCGGAGGCCCACGAGGCGCTGGCAGTGGCGATGAACCGGCTCGGCGGCCACTCCAACTCTGGCGAAGGGGGCGAGGATCCGCGCCGCTTTGGCAACGATGGCAACTCCCGCATCAAGCAGGTGGCCTCCGGCCGCTTCGGCGTCACCGCTGCCTACCTGATGAGCGCCGACGTCATCCAGATCAAGGTGGCCCAGGGCGCCAAGCCCGGTGAGGGCGGTCAGCTGCCGGGCCACAAGGTGTCGGCGGAGATCGCCACCCTGCGCTTCAGCCGTCCCGGCGTGACCCTGATCTCGCCGCCGCCGCACCACGATATCTACTCCATCGAGGATCTGGCCCAGCTGATCTTCGACCTGAAGCAGGTCAACCCCAAGGCCCGGGTGTCGGTCAAGCTGGTATCCGAGCCGGGGATCGGCACCATCGCCTGTGGCGTAGCCAAGGCCAACGCCGACATGATCACCGTCTCCGGCTACGACGGCGGTACCGGTGCCTCACCGCTGACCTCCATCCACTACGCCGGCTCTCCCTGGGAGCTGGGTCTGGCCGAGGTGCAGCAGGCGCTGGTGGCCAACAACCTGCGCCACAAGGTGCGGTTGCAGGTGGATGGCGGCCTCAAGACCGGCCTGGATGTGGTCAAGGCGGCACTGCTGGGCGCCGAGAGCTTCGGCTTTGGTACCGCCCCGATGATCGCCCTGGGCTGCAAATACCTGCGGATCTGCCACCTCAACAACTGCGCCACCGGGGTCGCGACCCAGGACAAGCGCCTGCGTGAGCAGCACTACCGGGGCACCCCGGAGAAGGTGATGCAGTTCTTCCAGTTTATGGCCGAGGATGTGCGTACCCTGATGGCCCAGCTGGGGGTGACCGAGTTCAACCAGCTGGTGGGCCGCAGCGACTGGCTGGCCCAGTTGCCGGGTCAAACCGAGCGCCAGGGCAAGCTGGACTTGACCCCGGTACTGACTCAAGCCCTGCCCTCTGAGCACACCGCCCGCTTCAACACCGAGCTTAATCCGCCGCTGGATAAGGGCGAGCTGAACCGCCAGCTGGTGGAGTTGGCCCAGGACCACGTCGAGCAGAAGCGCGACGGCCAGTGGCAGCTGCCGATCCTCAACACCGACCGCTCCGTCGGCGCCACCCTGTCCGGGGTGATTGCCGCCAAATGGGGCAACCAGGGTCTGGCGGAGCAGTGCCTGCATATCGAGTTCCAGGGCACCGCGGGCCAGAGCTTTGGTGCCTTCAACGTCGGTGGCCTCAAGCTGGCCCTGTCCGGCGACGCCAACGACTACGTCGGCAAGGGCATGACCGGCGGTGAGCTGATCGTCCGCACCCCACCGGGGGTGGCCTACGACAGCCACGACTCGGTGATCATCGGCAACACCTGTTTGTACGGTGCCACCGGCGGCAAGCTGTTTGCCTCGGGTCAGGCCGGTGAGCGCTTTGGGGTGCGTAACTCCGGTGCCATCGCGGTGATCGAGGGTTGTGGCGACAACGGCTGTGAATACATGACCGGCGGTGTGGTGGTGATCCTGGGCGAGACCGGGGTGAACTTCGGTGCCGGCATGACCGGCGGCTTCGCCTACGTGTTCGATCAGCACAACGACTTCGAGCGCCGCATCAACGGCGAGCTGGTGGAGACCCTGCCGGTGTCCGAGCCGATGATCCAACATCACCTCAAGCAGCTGCTGCAGGCCCACTACGACGCCACCGGCTCCGAGCGGGCCTATGACATCCTGCAGGATCTGACCCACTGGCTGCCCCGCTTCAAGCTGGTTAAGCCCAAGTCCAGTCAGTTGACCGAGCTGCTCTCCATCCAGCAGAGCAACGAACTCAAGGTACAGGCGGGATAAGGACGACGCATCATGAGCAACGATTTTCAATTTCTCGACATCGAACGCCAGGATCCCGCCAAGGAAGCGCTGAGCAAGCGCAAGGAAGCCTTCGTGGAGATCTACCAGCCGTTTGACCAGGAAGAGGTGGACGCCCAGTCCGACCGCTGCCTGGACTGCGGCAACCCCTACTGTGAGTGGAAGTGCCCGGTGCACAACTACATCCCGGATTGGCTGCGCCTGGCCAAGCAGGGCCGGATCATGGAAGCGGCGGAGTTGTCGCACCAGACCAACACCCTGCCGGAGATGTGCGGCCGGGTCTGCCCCCAGGACCGTCTGTGCGAAGGGGCCTGTACCCTCAACGACGAGTTTGGCGCAGTGACCATCGGCTCGGTGGAGAAGTACATCACCGACACCGCCATCGCCATGGGCTGGAAGCCGGATCTCTCCAATGTCGAGCCACGGCCGGAGCATGTCGCGGTGATCGGCGCCGGCCCCGCCGGTCTGGGCTGTGCCGACATCCTGCGCCGTAACGGTGCCAAGGTGACGGTGTTTGATCGCCATCCGGAGATCGGCGGCCTGCTCACCTTCGGTATCCCCTCGTTCAAGCTGGAGAAAGAGGTGGTGCGCAAGCGCCGCGGCCTGTTCGAGCAGATGGGCATCGAGTTCAAGCTGGGGGTGGAGATCGGCAAGGATCTGGCCTTCGCCGATCTGGTGGAGCAGTACGACGCCGTCTTCCTCGGCATGGGTACCTACAAGTCGATGCAGGGCAACCTGCCCGGCGAGTCTGCCCAGGGGGTCTACCAGGCCCTGCCCTACCTGATCGCCAACACCGCCAAGCTCGAGGGCTACGCCACCGAGCACGACTATGTCGATCTCAAGGACAAGCGGGTGGTGGTGCTCGGTGGTGGCGACACCGCCATGGACTGCGTCCGCTCCGCGGTGCGCCAGGGTGCCACCTCGGTGCAGTGTGCCTACCGCCGGGACGAAGCCAACATGCCCGGCTCCCGTCGCGAGGTACAAAATGCCCGCGAGGAAGGGGTGGAGTTCCTGTTCAACCGCATGCCCCTGGCCATCGAAACCGGTCCGGAAGGCCAGGTGATCGGTCTTAAGTGCTGCGAAACCGAACTGGGTGAGCCGGATGAGAACGGCCGTCGTCGTCCCCAGCCCATCGAGGGCAGCGAGCACATCCTGGCCGCCGATGCGGTGCTGATCGCCTTTGGCTTCCAGCCCAGCCCGCCGCCCTGGCTGGGCGAGCACGGCATCCTCACCGACGAGTGGGGCCGGGTACGTGCCCCGCAGGGCGGTAAGTTCGCCTTCCAGACCAGCCACCCCAAGGTATTCGCTGGCGGCGACATGGTGCGTGGCTCGGATCTGGTGGTCACCGCCATCGACGAGGGCCGCCGCGCCGCGGCGGGGATCCTCGACATGCTGGATCAGCGCCAGAGTTAACACCGGCCGCAAAGCACAAAGCCCGCTGATTTTAGCGGGCTTTTTCATAGCGAGCAGTGTGTCGCTGACAGGCCAGCGGCCGGCCCCAAGAGGGCGAGCCGATATCGATCAACACCGCGTGAGGGGTTACTCGGCGTCACTGTCCACCGGACTGGCGGGCGGCTCCCTAGTGTTTAGCGGAGGTTGCCAGGTGCCGTGGGGCGCCCAGCGTCGGTATACCCAGTCCATCACCTTGCCCACCAGGCTAAACAGGGCCAGGGTAACCAGCACTGCTGCCAGTCCCACCAAAAGCCTCAACAGGATGCTCAATACCATGTCGCCTCCCTCCGCAAACTGGATGGCCACGCCCACCCTGGGGTCGCGTCAGTCCACCTGCTATCCGTAAACCGGGTAACCGCCGTGGCGGCATCCCAGTCTCTACACCATTGTTATCACCTTTGTCAGGCCAAGAGTGTTATCCCCTTGGTGAACAAAAAATCCCCAACCTGGAATCTCCCTCCTACTGCCTAGCGTGTCAGTCCAGAGAAAAAACGGCGGCACTGGGTGCCGCCGTTGTTGCTCAACCTCACCCTAAACTCAGAGCGTGATGGTCTGCCAGTCGGAAGCGGCACGCTCACCGGCGACGTGGATCATCAGCTTTAGCTGGTTGATGCTCTCGTCCCACTCGGGCGTGACATCCGGCACAAAGCGGTACTGTCCCGGCTCCTCACTGACCAGCTCGCCCAGGCACTGGGGCACAAACTCACCGCAGCCGAACTGCTCACTGTGATGCCAGCCCATGTTGTAGGCGGAGATCACCTGATCGGAAAAGCCCAGAAAGGCCAGCAGGTAGTTATCCCCCGCTCCGGTCAGCGGCTCACCACTGTCGTCCGCCAAGGTGAAGGTGACCTCGTGGCTGCTGGCATCAAAGCCGGTTACCTCGAGCACCACGCTGTCGGCCTGGTCGATGGGTAGGCCCGGGGCCGGATCGTCATCGCTGCTACTGCTGCAGGCGGAGACCAGCAGCGCCAGCCCTACTGCGGTGGCAAGTTGCTTGTACATAGACACCTCCTTACTTGTGGCAGGTGAGGCAGTCAGACAGATCGCCACCGCCGAAGTCCGGGTGCACCGGCGTGGTGTCCAGCGGATGCGGGGCGTGACAGGAGGCGCACTCCATACCGCTCATCACGTTGCTGGCCCCCACCGGGTTGTCCGGCGTCTGGGCATCGCCGGGCTGGCCATGGCAGCTGATACAGCCCTCGTTGGCCGGCGCTACAATCGGGGCATCCAGCTTGCCGTCCAGGGCGTCATTGAGGAACTTGACCGCGATGTAGCTGATGTCGGAAGTCACCTGGGCACAGCGTTCGGTAAAGGCCTTGGAGCCGATGCCATACCCGCTGGAGATCGACCAGTTGGTGACGGAGGCGTGGCACAGCACCGAGCCGGCTACCGAGGCCCCCACCTGCTCCTGGGTCACCGCGCTGCCGTCGTCCCACTGGTTGGACGGTGCACCGATAAACTTCAGGTAACCGGATTCGTTCACGTCTCCCACCGGAATGGAGGTCTTCTCGTAGTAACGGAAGATGGCGTGCAGCACCGCCGCATTAGTGGCGTTGCCACCGGGCAGCTCGAGGATATTCACCGCCATTGCGATGCCGGTCAGGGCACCACACAGGGAGCCGTAGCCCAGCATGCCGCCCTGGCCCACGGCGGCCACGTTGGTGGGCACACACTCCACCCGCTCGGCATCCTCGTCGCGGCCCTGGCGGCGCAGTTCGTCCGCCAACGGCTTGAGGATCGACTGGAAACAGCCATAGGAGCAGTGCTTGCGCCAATAGCCCTCGTAGCCCTCTTTCGCTGCCACCAGCGGGTCGAGGCGAACATAGGGCAGGCGGCGCTCTTCCAGATCGGTACCCCCGGTACCCACCCCGTTGTCGCAGCAGTTGCAGGGGTGGTCCGCGGCCAGGGCCTTGGGCCCAATCAGGGCGGCCCCGGTCATGGTGCCGGCGATGCCAAGGATCTGCCCCATGGCTTTGCGTCGATTGATGGACATCATTGCTCTCCTTTACTCAGAAATCGGCAGGCCAGGGATTCCTGGGCCACTCCGGTTGAGAATCAATATATCCATCTACAAATCAGCCATTTGATAGCAAGATCACAGGCCAAATAGTAACCTAATTCGGTATAAAAAAAGCGGAACCCCAAGACAAATCCAGCAGGTTCGAAGAATCCCCATTACCTCTTCCCCCTTGTGCAAATCCATAATCTGAAACCGGCACATACGGCCTGAAATACTCGTTAAGCCGAGTACAAAAAAGGCCCCATCACAGATGGGGCCTCAATGAGCAGGTTAGCGAGTCTTTACTGTGCCGCTTCCGGCACCACCACCTCAGGGGCGCTGCTGGTGCGGGCACCGTGGACTCGAACCGTCAGTTTGACGTCCTCAATGCGCCAGCCCATCTCCGGCGCCTGATCCGGCAGGAAACGGTATTGACCCTTGGCGTGCTCCTCAAGATCCCCCAGACATGCCGGGACTTCCTGGCCGCAGCCAAACTGCTCGGCACTGTGCCAGGGGAAGCTAAAGGCGGTGTGCTCTTCGCCGGCGAAGCCGTAGTAGGTGACGCTGTAGTCGTTCACACCGGAGACGGCGTTGCCGTTGCCATCGTGCAGACGGAAACCCACCTGGTAGGTCTCGACGTCCAGGGTGATAGCAGAAACAACCAGCTCGTTTGCCTCGTCCACGTTGACGCGCTTATCACTGTCGCTGCTGCAGGCGGTCAGGCTCAGCGCCAGAACCCCTGCCAGGCCAATCGCTCTTTTCATGGCGCTCTCCTATCAGTGGCAGTCGCTGCAGGTGTTGTGCGGGTTGCCTTCGGTGACGATCTTGTGCGGCGTGTGGCAAGAGCTGCATTCCATCTGGCTGTTCACGTCGGTGAAGAAGTAGTCCTCACGCTCAGCATCGGTGCCACCGTGGCAGGCCATGCACTCGCCGTTGTCCGGCGACTGGGTCGGGGCGTCGAGGTTCTGTTCCAGCGAGGCGTTGAGGTAGACCACGGTCTGGTAGGCAATCTCGGCAGTGACCTGGGCGCAACGCTCCAGCTTGGCCTGGTGGTTGGAGCCGTAACCGGATTCCTTGGACCAGCGGGAAACGGAGGCGTGACACAGGATGGTCTGGGCTACGGAGCTCTTGATGTGCTCCGGAGTCAGCAGCTCGTCATTGCCGTTGAAGCGGGTCGGGGCACCGATGGCATCCAGGAATGACTTGTCGCCGCGGGGCATGTCGGCACTTTCGTAGTAGCGGAATACCGCGCGGATCACGTTGGGACGGTCAACGCCGTCCAGCATGTTAACGGCCATGGCGGTGGCGTTGACACAGCCACACAGGGTGCCCCAGCCAGCGATGCCGCCGCCGCCATAAGCAGAGATGTTGGTGGGGATGGCGGCAAAGTTCTCGGCATTCTCACTGCCGGACTTGGCCAGCTCCTTGACGATGGCGTGGAACACACCGTACATGCAGCCGCCGTTGCCGTAGCCTTCGTAGGCGGTCTTGGCAACCGCCATCGGGTCCAGCTTAACGTACTGCAGCAGGTTCTGACCCAGGTCGCCGTTACCGCCGCAGCCGATACCGATCTCACTGCCACAGCCGCCTTCGTTAGCAAACACACTGGGTACGGCCAACGCCGCACCGGCACCACCGGCGATCCCCAGGATCTGACCCATTGCTTTACGACGATCGATCTTTGCCGTCATCTCTACTCACCTTCTCAATGTTGCAGCGGCAACCCACTGTCGCCACCAAAGATGGAAGCCATGTTACGGAGCGTCGGGGGCCGATTTTGGTGTGGCAATCACACAAAGGATTGGGCTGGAGCGACCAAAATTCGCTCGCCCCTCATGCGAAACTCCCTACGGCCGCAGCCGCCATTTTGTGAGCTGGCGCACCATGAGGTCGACTCAAGATAATCAGCCACCAGTAAAGGTGGGGATTTGGTGGCGCAAATGTTTATTTGCGGTGACAAAAATCGATTTGCCGGGGCGAAAATTAGCGGTTGTGGATCACAGATGCGACCGGCAGCTTTGCCTCTTGCCCGGTCCACCTCTAGCGTTGCCTTTATGGCTAACCCGTTAAGCTGCTGACCGGATCACGGACAGTATTCGGACAAGGCGATACCATCCTCTGAATGAGCAAGACACAGCACCCCAACCTGGTTCATATCGGAACTTGCAGCTTTCTGCCGGACACCAAACGACTGCTGCACACCAACGGCGAACAATGGGACCTGCCCCGGGCAGAGTGCCAGGTATTGACCTTGCTGGTGGCGGAGCGTGGCCGACCGGTGGACAAGTTGCGTCTGCGCTGCGGCGAGTTCGATCAACCCCAGGTGGGGGAGTCCGCCGTGGCCCGGGCTGTGTTTCAGCTGCGCAACTTCCTGGAAGATGAAGACCACACCCTGATTGAGACCATCAAGGGGGTGGGCTACCGCCTGGCCAACGAACCCCAGGCAGGCAGCGCTGAGCAGCAGATCGCCAGCCCGTCTGTCGACAGCGTGGAGCCACAACCCAGTCTGGCAGCGATCAAGCCCCAGCCAGCCCAAGAAAAGCCAACCCGCGTCCCCTGGTGGGTCCGCAACCGGGCGCTGTCACTGCTGTTGGTGGGGGTACTGCTGGTTTTGCTGCTGCTCACCCACGCCAGCTACTTCATCCGTACCCAGGCGAGCTCAGGTTTCGAGCCACGGCAGATTAGTCATGGGGACGTCACCCTGCACTGGTACAGCCCCAGCACCGGCCACGGCCTGGATCAACAAGCCCTGAGCGATCGCATCCTCAAGAGCCTGGCACAATGCCCCGAAGCCCCCTGGGAGTCGGTTTACATCGCCCTGTCGTCAGATCAGCAGGGGCTCTCTGTCACCCTGGTAGGACACGATGAGGGGGGGCAACTGAAGCTGCGTAACCTGAAGGTCGTCGATACCCGCCTGCGCGGCGATTTCGCCCCAGAGCAATGGTTCCAGAAGGGAGGCCTGTGTGACTGACCGATTGAAACTGGCCCTGCTGGTCCTGGTGGTACTGTTGATTGCCGCGGCCCACTGGCTGCGGCCCGGGCCCGGTTACCTGCGCCTCAACTGCCATAACACCCTGTACGATGCGTCATCGGAAGCCTCTGGACCAGAAGGCTTTTACCTGGCGGACTATGTCTTCTTCGGCAAAAGTGGGCGCATCTACTACCGCTATTTCAGCGTCGAGGGGGAGCCCATCGCCACCCTGATGCTGTCCGGCAAACGGGTGAACCGCGATCCTGACAACCTGGTGATGGACATGGATCAGTTCGAACCGGTGATGCACCAGCAAGATGCCCAACTGCCGGCCCACTACCATCAACTGGCCAACGCCATCGCCAGTAATGTGGACCGCGATGGCATCCACCGGGTACAGATGCAGGTGATTGAACGTCACGATGATGACAACGCCATCGTGGTCCGTTTTGAGCCCAGCCAGATGGTCTGCTCCTGCGTCTACGCCGGATAACCTGCCGGATCACCCCAGGGTCACTGTGCCGGCCGGAAAAGCTGGTATCATTACCGCCATTCATCTTTTTAAAGCGAAGCAATATCATGAAAATCGGCATTATTGGCGCCATGGAGCAAGAGGTTGCCCTGCTGCGCAGCCACATCGAGAACCTGCAGATCGACACCGTGGCTGGCATCGAATTCTACCAGGGCAAGCTGGGCCAGGCGGACGTTGTACTGTGCCGTTCCGGCATCGGCAAGGTGGCCGCCTCCATCGCCACCAGCCTGCTGATTGAGCGCTTCCAGCCCAACTGCATCATCAACACCGGCTCCGCCGGTGGCTTCGCCCAGGCGCTGAGCATTGGCGACGTGGTGATCTCCTCCGAGGTGCGTCACCACGATGTGGATGCCACCGCCTTTGGCTACGAGATCGGTCAGGTACCGAGCCAGCCGGCGGCCTTCAGCCCCGATCCCCAGCTGGTGAAAGTGGCCCGCGAGAGTGTGGTCAAGGTGGGTGAGGTTAACGCCATCGAGGGCCTGATCTGCACCGGTGATAGCTTCATTGCCGATCCCGCCCGCACCCAGGTGATGCTGTCCAACTTCCCCGCCATGGCGGCCTGTGAAATGGAAGCGGCGGCCATCGCCCAGACCTGTCACCAGTTCGGTACCCCCTTCGTGGTGATCCGCGCCATCTCCGATAACGCCAACGACGACGGTGCCGTGGACTTTGACAGCTTCATCGTTCAAGCCGGCGAGCACTCCGCCAAGGTGGTGATGGTGATGCTGGAATCCCTGGCCGACGCCTGATGGCTCAACTGGGTCCCTTCGCGCCGATGCTGATGCCACCGCTGCTGCTTGCGGTGGCCTACCTGATGGCGCTGCTGATCCCGGAGCGTTTCCGGCCCCGGCGCTACCTGGCGCCCATCGCCGAGACCCTGGCTCGCAAGACCCACAAGCCCCAGCGCAGCCCGCAACAGCAGCGCATCGCCGGCACCCTTGCCAGCCTGATCGTGCTGCTGCCCTGCCTGCTGGCCACCGCGTTGATCCTCAACGTCGCCGCCTACCCCCTGCCCTTTGAACTGGCCCTGCTGGCCTGGCTGATGCCCGGCATCGCCCTGGGCCAGGACAGCGTCCGCCTGGCGGCAGAGCTGCAGGCCGGACACAAGGAGCAGGCCCGCGGCCTGCTCAGTCACTGGACCATCCGCGATACCCAGAGCCTGTCGGAACTGGGACTGACCAAGGCCGGCATCGAAACCCAGCTGGCCCACAGCCAGAGTCAGCTGTTCACCGTGTTGTTCTGGTACTGCATCGGCGGCATCTACCTGACCCTGCTGGCCTGGCTTTGTCAGGAGCTGGCCCGGGCCTGGCATCGCAACCGGCCGCAGATGGCACCCTATGCCCAACCGGTCTCGACCCTGGCGACGGTGCTGGCCTGGCCGGTCAATGGCCTGCTGGCGCTGACCCTGTCGCTGTACGGCTCCCCCTTTGCCGTGTGGCGAGCCCGGCACCAGCTCACCGGCGACTGGCAAAGCCGCAGTCAGCAATGGCCACAGCTGAGCCTGGCCTTTAGCCTCGGGCGCCAGCTCGGCGGCCCATGGCAGATCGAGGGCCAGCGCCTGCTGCGTCCTCGGCTGGGGCCAGCTAGCGCACCGCAAAGCCAGGATGTGTTGCGCACCCGCCGTCTGCTCAGCTTCGCCAGCTGGTTGTGGCTGGCACTGATCTTCCTGCTCGGGGCCGCTCTGGCCCTGGTCTGGTACCACACCATCTATTGAGAGCCACCATGGACTTGACCACCCCGGCCCTGCTGTTTCCGGCCATCTCCCTGCTGCTGTTGGCCTACACCAATCGCTTCCTGTCCCTGGCGGCCCTGGTCCGCTCGCTGGCACCGCAAACCCAAACCACCAGCGCGGCCGAAGCCTGCCAGGTGGCCAGCCAGCAGCTGGATAACCTGCGTCGCCGCATCGGCATCATCCGCCGCATGCAGGAGGCAGGCGTGCTCAGCTTCATCTTCTGCGTGCTGAGTATGTTGCTGATTTACTTAGAGCTGGATGCGGCCGCCTTCTGGACCTTCGGAGCCAGCCTGGCACTGCTGATCTACTCCCTGTTGCTGTCGGTGCTGGAGATCCGCATCTCCCAGCGCGCCCTGGACATCTTCCTGGATAACCTGGCCAAATGAACAACTTCATCTATGCCGCCGATCTGTTCGGCACCGTGGTGTTTGCCATCTCCGGCGCCCTGGCCGCCGGTCGACTGCGGATGGATCCCTTCGGCGTGCTGGTGCTGGCCGGCGTCACCGCGGTTGGCGGTGGCACCGTCCGAGATGCCATCCTCGGCGCCACCCCGGTGTTCTGGATCACCAACACCATCTACGTCTGGCTGATCGCCCTGACTGCGGCCCTGGTCATTTTGCTGGTTCGCTGCCCTCGCCGACTCTCCGGTCGCTGGTTCCAGGTAGCGGATGCCTTTGGTTTGGCAGTGTTTACTGTTATCGGTGCACAGAAGGCGTTAAGCTTTGGCACATCCCCGCTGATCGCCATCATGATGGGCACCATGACCGGAGTGATGGGGGGCATGATCCGCGACGTGCTCTGTCGTGAAGTGCCCCTGGTATTGCGCACCGAGATCTACGCCACTGCCTGCATCGCCGGTGGCGTGCTCTACGTCAGCGCCCTGGCCCTGGGCCTGGCGCCGGTGTTCGCTGCGGTACTGGGGATGCTGGGCACCTTGGTACTGCGCCTGGTGGGGATCTTCACCGGGCTGTCACTGCCCGCCTTTGCCTTGGACAAACCCGAAAAGCATTAAGGAGTCTTCACGTGGGGAAATGGGTGTCTGGCTGCCTGTTATGGCTCTCGCTGACCACACTGGCCTGGGCCGAGCAACCCGGGCCGCCGGAGCCGGTCAGTCCGGATCTGCCCGAGGCGATCGTGCTGGCGCAAAATTACATGGATGCCCTGACCAACCGCGACTACAGCCGGCTGTCCCGCTTCTACGACCGGGAAACCGAATGGTACGACCGCACCGCCGGCAAGAAGCTCACCGGTCGTCGCGACATCATCACCTTCCTGCGCCGGGTCCATAGCTACACCCAGGAGTACTACTTCGTCAGTGACCATACCTTCTATAACGGCTCACTGGTGGTGATGATCGGCAGCTACTACTACAAGGCCCGGGGCGACCTTTTTGGCTACCCCGGCAAGTCGATCACCTTCTCGCTGCCCGGCGTCACCACGCTGAAGCTGGATATGGAAAACCAGCGGGTGGATGAGCACCTGGACCTGCTGGATTACGCCACCATGAAAGACCAGCTGAAGATGACCTACTCGGAGCTTTACTGAGCCAAGACCCGCTCAGGCCTGATTGTTGGCGGTCAAAGCGGCCAAAACGCTCAACCGCGCCGCCCAATCGTCATTGCTCCCCACTCCAAAGTCCCTTAAGCCGCTGTAACGCTGGCAGGGCGTCACTGCTGGGCGGGTGCACCAGGTAGAGTCGCCGAACCAGCGTTTCGGGCAGGCGCAGCTCGCTGACTTGCCCTTGTGCTATCGCTTGCTGGCAGGCCAACCGGGAGACCAGCGACAACCCCAGGCCCGCCGCCACCGCCCGCACCACCGCCTCCAGCTGGCCCAACTCCAACACCACCTGAACACGCTGCAGCTGCGGCGCCACCCGATGATCAAACTGGGCGCGACTGCCAGAGCGGGGTTCGCGCAATACCCAGGGCTGCCCCTCCAGCGCCGACCAGGCCGCCGACTGACCCGCCAAAGGGTGGTCGGCCGGGGCGATCAGCACCATCTCATCCTCGCGCCAGGGCCAGCGGCTGAGCTCACTATGCAGGCTTTCGGACTCCACCAGGGCCAGGTCCAGCTCGCGTTGCAGCAGCGCCTGCTGCAGATGTTCGCTGTTGGCCAGCTGCACCTGGGGCAGCGGCCACTCCCCGGGCCAATGCTGTGCCAACAGCGTGGGAAGCAGGTAGTTACCGATGGTGGTGCTGGCCCCCAGGCGCAGTGGTATCTGCAAGGCCCCGGAGTGAAACAGTGCCTGGACCCCCTGCTCCTGGGCCAGTAGCGCCTCGGCCAGTGGCAGCAGTTGCCGCCCCTGGCTATTGAGCAGCAGGCGCTGAGTCCGTCGTTCAAACAGGGCGACTCCCAGCTGCTGCTCCAGTGCCTTGATCGCCTGGGACACCGCGCCCCGGGTCAGGAACAGCGCCTCGGCGCTCTGGCCAAGGTTGCCACTGTGGGCCACCGAGACAAAAACACGCAGTTGACGCAGGGAAAGCTCCGCCACCATATACCTCAGCTATACAGGCCGTAAGAAATCATTCGATATCGCTAAACATAATGGCAGCGCACAATGGCAGCAACCCAGAAGGAGCACGCCATGCCATTTGCCCACAGCCTCAACCGCATCCCAACCCCCCTGGCTGGACTGGCCCTGGGGATCGCCAGCCTGGGCCTCTGCCTGGATCAGCGCCTTGGCGGTCAGGGGCAGTGGCAACTGGCGGCGGCACTGCTCGCTGGGCTGTTGTTGCTGCTGCTGTTGCTCAAGTTTCTGCTCAACCCCGGGCAGCTCAAGCAGGACCTGGCCCATGCGGTGGTGGGCAGCGTCATTCCCACCTTTGCCATGGCCACCATGGTGATTGCCACCAGCCTCTACCGCTTTTTGCCCCAACAGGGGCTGTGGCTCTGGCAGACCGGGGTGGCGCTGCATCTGATGATGCTGCTGAGCTTCCTCTATCACCGCGTTAAGCAGCCGGGCTGGCACCATGTGGTGCCCAGCTGGTTCGTGCCGCCGGTGGGGATCATCGTCGCCGCGGTAACCTGCCCCAGCGACGATGTTCGCCCGCTGGCCACCGCGCTGCTTTACGGTGGCATGCTGGCCTATGCGGTCACCCTGCCACTGATGCTCTACCGCCTGATCTTCCACGCCAATGTGCCTGAGCCGGCCAAGCCCACCATCGCCATCCTGGCAGCACCGGCCAGCCTCTCGTTGGCGGGTTACCTGAACCTGGTGAGCGAGCCCAACGCCCTGGTGGTAGCCTTGCTGCTGGGCATCGCCCTGTTGATGACTGCACTTATCTACCTGGCGTTCTTTCATCTGCTGCAGCTGCCGTTCAGCCCCGGCTATGCCGCCTTCACCTTCCCCATGGTGATCGGTGCCACCGCGCTTTACCAAAGCGCCGACCTGTTCCGCCATTGGCAGCTGGAGCAGGCTAATCTGTTGCACCACCTGGCGGACATCGAGCTGGTGATCGCCACCGCGGTGGTGACCTACGTGGGCCTGCGCTACCTGGCGGCCTACTGGCCCCGCTTCGGACCAGCTCAAAGCTAACCGCTACCACCGAGCTACAGGCACAAAAAAGCCTCCCATTTGGGAGGCTTTTCTTCTAACCAGCAAGCCAGCAGCTTACTTGATGGTGACCCGGGCCCAAACTTGGAGTTAGCGCGTTTGCCCACGTGGTAGACCACGATGCCCGCGGCCGGCACCAGCCATCACCACAAACTTAGTGTCTTCAATCTTGTCACCGTCGCATTTGGCGCCACGGTGAACGCCGTATCATCAGCAACCGGTACAAAAAAGCCTCCCATTTGGGAGGCTTTCTTCTAACCAGCGAGCCAGCAGCTTACTTGATGGTTACCCGGGCCCAAACTTGGTGTTAGCACGTTTGCCCACGTGGCAGACCACGATGCCCGCGGCCGGCACCAGCCATCACCACAAACTTAGTGTCTTCAATCTTGGCACCGTCGATCTTGGCGCCGCAGTGAACGCCGGATCATGCGCCCTCCGGCAGCTCATCAGCAACCGACACAAAAAAGCCTCCCATTTAGGAGGCTTGCTTCATACGAGCAACCGCTTACTTGACGGTCACCCGGGCGAACTTACGCTTGCCCACCTGGTAGACCGCGGTGCCCGCGGCCGGTACCAGCTTGGTGTCTTCAATCTTGGCACCGTCGATCTTGGCGCCACCTTGACGGATCATGCGCAGCGCATCGGAGGTGGTATTCACCAGACCGGCGTCTTTGAGCAGGTTGGCGATAGCAATGCCTTCGGCAAACTCAAACTCTGGCATCTCGTCAGGGATCTGCTTCTTGGCAAAGCGGCTGGTGAACTCTTGCTGCGCCGCTTCGGCCGCCGCTTCGTCGTGGAAACGGGCAATGATCTCTTTGGCCAGTGTAAACTTCACATCACGTGGGTTGGCACCGTTGGCGATGTCGGCCTTGAACTGAGCGATCTCCTCCAGCGGACGGAACGACAGCAGCTCAAAGTAATCCCACATCAGTTCATCGGAGATGGACATGATCTTGCCAAACATCTCACTCGGTGCATCGGACACGCCGATGTAGTTGTTAGCGGACTTGGACATCTTCTTGACGCCATCCAGACCCACCAGCAGCGGCATGGTGATCACCACCTGGCGCTCCTGACCTTCGGCCTTCTGCAACTCACGGCCCATCAGCAGGTTGAACTTCTGATCGGTGCCGCCCAGTTCCACGTCGGCCTGCAGCGCCACGGAGTCGTAGCCCTGCAGCAGCGGGTACATAAACTCGTGGATGGCGATGGACTGACCGGAGCCGTAGCGCTTCTTAAAGTCATCCCGCTCCAGCATCCGGGCCACGGTCTGTTGGGACGCCAGGCGCAGCATCCCTTCAGCACCCAGCGCACCGAGCCAGGAGGAGTTGAACTCGATGCGGGTCTTGGCCGGGTCCAGGATCTTGTAGACCTGCTCTTTGTAGGTCTCAGCGTTGGCCAGCACCTGCTCTTTGGTCAGCGGCGGACGGGTGGAGTTCTTACCGGACGGGTCACCCACCATGCCGGTAAAGTCACCAATCAGGAAGATCACCTCGTGGCCCAGCGCCTGGAACTGGCGCAGCTTGTTCAGGATCACGGTATGACCCAGGTGGATATCCGGGGCGGTCGGATCGGCCCCCAGCTTCACCCGAAGCGGACGGCCCAGCTTCAGCTTCGCCACCAGCTCCTCTTCCACCAGGATCTCATCAGTACCACGACGGATCTCGGCCAAGGCCTTGTCCAAATCACTCATTCCGTGTCTCCGCAAGCAAAGTTTGCATCTGTTCGCAAAAGCGATAATGTTACTGGTTAGCCCCACTAAAGGAAAGACTGGCGGTGGCTCTGTGGGCCGTCGCGCAACATGAGGTATCAAGGACGTGGCTGGGCAGCAAGCAAGGAAGATCCGAAACCGCAGCGGAGGCGATGCTGGCGCCTCCTGGCAACGGCTACCCAGCCCCCACAAATGGGGGATCGGCACCGCCGTGCTGTTGGTGGTGATTGCGATGACCCTACCCTCCGCCAGCTCCCTGGCCAGCCGCTTTACTGAACCCCTGCCGCTCAACCAGCGATTGGCCCTGGATGTTCCCGAGGTCCTGACTGCCCCTCACCAGCCGGCCCAGACCCCGCAATTGCAATGGAAGCGGTTCGAGGTGCAATCCGGCGACAGCCTGGCCCGCCTGTTCGATCGTGCCGGGCTCTCGCCGCAAACCCTCTACCGCATCACCCAGCTGAAGCATGCCGGCAAAAATCTGGTCAAGATCCTGCCGGGCCAGACCATCGAGCTGGGGTTCGATCAAGACACCCTGCGCCAGTTGCGCTACCAGATCGATCCGCGCCAAACCCTGATCGTCCACCAGGGGGACGGCGGCTTCGAAGAGACGCTGGAGGTTGAGGTCGTAGAGAAGCGCCGCAACTTCGCCCAGGCGGAGATCCGCAACAACTTCTGGAACGCCGCGGTGGGTGCGGGCATGACGCCAAACCAGATCATGCGCCTGGCGGGGCTGTTTGGTTGGGATGTGGATTTCGCCCTGGATATCCGCGCCGGTGATCGTTTCGCGGTGTTGTGGGAGGATGACTACGTTGGCGGCACCTACGTTGGCGATGGCGACATCCTGGCAGCGGAGTTCGTCAACCAGGGCGAGGTGTTCCGGGCGATCCGCCACGATGATGGCAAGTACTACGCCCCGGATGGGCGGCCGATGCGCAAGGCCTTCCTTCGAGCCCCGGTGCAGTTCAACTACGTCAGCTCCAACTTCAATCCCCGTCGATTGCACCCGGTAACCGGCAAGGTGCGCCCCCATAACGGCACCGACTACGTTGCCCCCCATGGCACCCCGATCATGGCCGCCGGCGACGGCAGCGTGGTGGCCTCCGGCTACAACCAGTACAACGGCCACTACGTCTTTATCCAGCACTCCAGCACCTACGTCACCAAGTACCTGCACCTGTCCAAACGGCTGGTGAAAAAGGGCCAGCGGGTGCGCCAGGGCCAGCACATCGGCAAGCTTGGGGCCACCGGTCGGGTTACCGGGGCCCACCTGCACTATGAGTTCTTGGTTAACGGCGTCCACCGCAATCCCAGGACGGTCAAGCTGCCACAATCTAAGCCATTGTCAGACAAAGAGAAGCCTGCATTCGCTTTGCGTTCTGACGATCTTTTGAGCCAACTGGCGCACCGTCAGGCCATAGTGCTGGCCAACCCCTAGTTCCGCTGCCATGCTGTCTCGCAGTCCCCTCGCTTAACGGAAGCTTGCCATGACCTACTGCATTGGATTGATGTCCGGAACCTCCATGGACGGCATCGACGCGGTGCTGGCCCAGTTTGACTCAGCTGGGGTTCCGACCCTGGTGGCCCATCACAGCATTGAGATCCCACCGCCACTGCTGTCGGATCTGCATCGCCTGTGCAGCCCCAACAACAACGAGATCGACCGGATGGGACGGGCTGACCGAGCCATCGCCTTCGCCTTTGCCGAAGCGGTTCATACCCTGCTGGCCAAAGCAGAGCTCAAGCCCGAGCAGATCGCCGCCATCGGCAGCCATGGCCAGACCGTACGCCATCACCCCGGTGGCCCGCACGCCTTCACCCTGCAGATCGGCTGCCCCAACACCCTGGCGGTGGAGACCGGCATCGATGTGATCGCCGATTTTCGCCGCAAAGACATCGCCCTGGGCGGCCAGGGCGCGCCCCTGGTGCCCGCCTTCCACCAGGGCCTGTTTGCCGCCGACGTCCCGCGGATGATCGTCAACATCGGCGGCATTGCAAACCTGACCTGCCTGAAAGGCGATGAGGTGCTGGGTTATGACACCGGCCCGGGCAATACCCTGATGGACGCCTGGGCCCGCGAGCATTTTGACCTGCCCTTTGACCGCGACGGCCAGATCGCCGCCAGTGGCAAGGTGGACGGCGCGCTGCTCAAGCGACTGCTGAGTCACCCCTACTTTGCCCAACCTGCGCCCAAGAGCACCGGCCGGGAGCTGTTCAACACCAGTTGGCTGGCCAGCCACCTCAACAGCCTCGATGCTCTGCCGCTGGAGGATGTGATGGCCACCCTGCTGGCCCTGACCGTGCAAACCATCGCCACCAGCGCCCAGCGTCATAGCGACAGCGGCGAGCTGTACCTTTGTGGTGGTGGTGCCTTTAACGCGGCTTTGGTCAGTCAGCTGCAGCAAACCCTGCCCAGCTTCAAGGTCACTACCACCTCCGAGCTGGGGCTGGACCCTCAATGGGTAGAAGGGCTGGCCTTCGCCTGGCTGGCCTGGCGCCACATCAACGGCCTGCCCGGCAACCTGCCGGCGGTCACCGGCGCCAAGCGCGAGGCGATCCTCGGCGCGCGCTATCCGGCAGCATGATGTTGTTGTCGCTTTAGCGACGGCGAACGCTGGATAAGAAAAGGGGCCCCAAGGCCCCTTTCTCAATCCAAAAGAGCACGGTTGAGAGGAAAGTAATTCAATACTCAAAGACGCGATGCCCCAACTGCTTCACGCCGACTTAGAGGTGCCTGAGCAGAAGCGGCGTCGGCAAGGCTGAGGGCCAGGATGGCCCGAATGACCAGCGGAGACAGGGAGGTCGACTCTGGTCAGTGCTGCTAGCCGATGTCGCTGGGCGAAGACAAGCACCGAATGGAGGCAAAGGGGAGTCCAGAGGGGCAGAGCCCCTTTGGTTGAAGTCGCCAACGCGACAACCAAGTGCTTTGAAGCTGCTGCACAATGGCAATGTGGAAACACAAAGACAAAAGAACAAAGAAAGGGGCCCGCAGGCCCCTTTAGTATCCCTACAGCAGGGCGAAACGCAGCAAGCAAGCCCCGACCATAAAGGCGATCAGCGCCCAAATCGGCCACTTCAAGCCCCGCAGGACAAACAGCCCCAGGATCACCAGCGCCATCTCCACCGGGCCGTGCACCGCGGTGACAAACACCGGGGCAAACAGGGCGCTGATCAGCAACCCCACCACTGCAGCGTTGATCCCCGCCGCTGCCGCCGCCACCTTAGGGCGTGACGCCAGCGCCTCCCAGCCGTGATAGAGCACCAGTACCAGCAGCAGTCCCGGCAGGAACAACGCCAGGGTGGCCACCAAGGCCCCCAGCAACGGCGATTGCGGTGCCAGCTCCGCCCCCAGGAAGGTAGCCAGGGTGAACATCGGCCCCGGCACCGCCTGAGCAGCAGCGTAGCCGGTCAAAAAGGTCTCCGCCCCCACCTGGCTGCCCACGGTTTCCTGCAGCAGTGGCAGCACCACGTGGCCGCCACCAAACACCAGCGCCCCGGCCTGGAAGAAGTCTTTGTAGATCTGATGCAAGCCGCCCATGGCGGGTAACAGCGCCAGGCCCAGCGCCAGCGCCAATGCCAGTGCCGCGCCGCGCTGCCAGCGCGTACTACCGGTGCCATTGGCGGTTGCCGGTATCGCAACCGCTGGGGTCAGGCTAGCTGACAGCAGCGCCGCGACAGCCAATACCGCCAGTTGCGCCAGCACCCCGGGCACCACCAACAGCACCGCGGCACTGACGCAGGCCAGGCCCCAGTGCAGCCGACGTTTGCAGAAACTGCCCGCCATCCCCCACACCGCGTCGGTCACCACCACCACCGCCAGCAGCTTCAGGCCAAAGATCACCGCATCCACTGCCGGGTTACCCATCACCGACTGGCCCAGGCGACTGAGGCCGTACATCAGCAGAAATGAGGGCGTGGTAAAGCCAAGGAAAGCCGCGATGGCGCCCGGCACCCCGGCCTTACGGTAGCCCAAGGCAAAACCAACCTGACTGGAACCGGGCCCCGGCAAAAACTGAGACAGGGCCACCAGACGACCATAAGCAGCGTCATCGAGCCACTTGTCCTGTTCGACAAACTTCTTGCGGTAGTAGCCAATATGAGCCGCCGGCCCACCAAAGCTGACCCAGCCCAGCAGAAAGAATTGAACAAAGATGTGTATCACGGCCTTCATCAGCGACTCGGTTGTTTGCAATAGATTCTCTGGCCCCCGATCTTAATGATGTCGATGATGTTGTCATGACAATTCGGGCTGCTATGACAAAGATTTACATCCTTACCCATGCTCTATCTCGGCATCCGCATCACAGATTGCGTCACCTTGGGGGCGAACAGTTCACATTTTGCCGACAAAACGACCCCTTTGCTTGCTGCCCTTGCCACAATCGGCGATACCCCTGCGCAGCAACCACTCAAGCAAAGGATCCCTCATGCAAACTGCCTATCAACGCGCCGCCAGCCTGCTCCTGACTGCCGCCCTGGGCCTGGCCCCTATCGCCAGCCAGGCCGAAGAGCTGGGCGGCTGTGGTGGCGAGCCCCAGACCACCGAGTCCGGCGCCCCCTCGCTGTTTTCCACCTGCTCCGGCGACAGCCTGGCAACCCCGACTCAGCTACCTGAGCACGGCAGCGACAGTGAGTATGTCGAAGGGGTGCACTACAAGCAGGTTTCCGGCATTGAGATCGAGGCGGACACCCCGTTCCTGGTGGAGTACCTATGGATCGGCTGCCCCTACTGCATCAAGATTGAGCCCTACCTGGACGGCTACCTGGCCGATAACCAGGAAACCGCGCTGGTGCGCCGTCACTCCGCCAAGAATCCCACCTGGGAGCGCGATGCCCGGCTCTACTACGCCTTGGAGCAGTCCAATCAACTGGCGGTGCTGCACGAGCTGATGGATCACTATGTGGCCCTGCGTCGCAGCGGCGTCGACGCTGCGGATGCCGATCTGGCCCCCTTCTTTGCCGAGCGTGGCATGGATTACGACGCCCTACTGAAGTTGGCCAACGGCGCCGACGTGGATGCCCTGATCGCCACCACCAAACGGGAGATGGACGCCATCGAGCTGCAGTTTGTCCCCACCCTGGTGGTCAACGGGAAATACATGGTGCTCTACTCCGACGCCATTGAAACCAATGAACAGCGCATGGCGCTGGTAGAGTACCTGGCCGAGCTGGACTAACCGCTCCGATTGAGCCTGTCTCTGGCCCACCCCGACCTGCTCGGCGGTGGGCTTTTTTGTATCAGACTGCGGCGTGCCGGCCCCCTCTTTTTCCGATCAATCGCTCCCCGTCTAAGGGCCCGGAAATTAAAACTAAAACCCCGAGCTGGAAATAACTTCCCAGTCAGGCCAAGCAAGCTGATAAATAAAATTATCAGGCTTTGATAACTTTATTTATCAACAGCATGATCTTGCGATTTCACCAAGGTGTCGTCACCGGCATTCGAGGGCAAAAGCTAAGGTAGCCGCGACAGGCTATGCCTGTGGCAGCAGGACTTCGACCCAACTTTCACATTTAAGTCATCTTGTTGTCACACAGGGTCCCGGGTTTGGAATTGGCTCACAGATTCGGTTCATTGGTCCCCCTATAATCCCCAAAGCCTGGCTAGGGAGAGGCTGATGTCGTCGCTGTTAATATTTAATATCTATCTATTTTATGGCTTAGCTTTCTTTGCCATCGGCAGCGTGATCGCATTTCAAAACCTGCGCTTCAGTCAGCTTCCCATTGCCACCGCCCTGCCGGCCCTGGCCCTGTTTGGCTTTACCCACGCCTTCCATGAGTGGGCCGAGCTCTACCTTGAACTGCTGGCCCCCTACAAATCCCTCTCCTGGCTAAGGGAGATGGCGGTGCTGCGCACCATCAAGCTGTGGCTCTCCTTCGTGGCACTGACCTGGTTTGCCTGGTTGATGCTGGGCCTGATCCGCTTCCCCCTGCGCCACTGGGTCCGCACCGGTACCTACGGCCTGTTTCTCCTGTTTGGCCTGCATGTGCTGTTCAGCGCGTTTTACCTCAACCAGGACCATTATCTCGACACGGTTAACCTGCTCACCCGCCTGATCTTTGGCCTGGGCGCGTCGGTGGTGGCCGGAGCCGCGCTGATCCTCTATGCCCGGCAACACCGCGCCGAGAGCGATCTCTCCGCCGTCTATTTTGGCTACTGTGGCATCGCCCTGATCGCCTATGGCCTGGCGGCGGGCCTGCTCAAGACCGAATGGAGCCTGTGGGTGCCGGTAACCCGAACCTTCTGCGCCCTGGCCGTGTTGGTCACCCTGTTTCGCGCGCTGAAGATCTTCGATCGGGAACGGGAGCTGCAGATCCAAGCCCAACAGCGACAGCTCTATCGCGGCGAGAAGATGCGCGCCATGGGCGAGCTGGCCTCCGGCATCGCCCATGAGATTAAAACCCCGCTGAGCTACGCCCAGCTCAGCTGTGACCTGCTGCAGAAGCGCTGGTGCCCCGACGCACCGGAACGCAAACAGCTCGACCGGGTGCAGCGTGGCCTGCAGCGGGCAGCCCACATCAGCCAGGAGGTGCTGCAGTTCTCCCGCCAGCAACCGGCGCAGATGCAGACCGTGCAGCTCAGTGAGGTGGTGCACTCCGCCCTGGACCTGATGGCACATCGCCTTAAGCCCTTCACCGTGGCGTGTCGGCTGGATCCCAGCCTGAGGATCCAGGGCGATCGCATCAAGCTGGAGGAGGTGCTGATCAACCTGCTGCAGAACGCCATCGATGCCAGCGAGCAGGAGAAGAGTTTGGAGATCCATAGCTGGGCCCGGGGTGACCGCGTCTTGCTGCAGGTGCTGGATCACGGCAGCGGCATCGACCCGACCCAACTCAAACGGGTGCTGCAGCCCTTCTACACCACCAAAGACAACGGCACCGGTCTGGGTCTGGCCATCAGCCAGCAGATCATCCATGAGCACCAGGGCGAGCTGACCCTGGACAACTGGATGAAGGGCCTGCGTGTCACCATTAACCTACCGAGGTACCTGGCATGACGCTGAAGATCCTGTTAGCGGAAGACGATACCGAGCTGCGCGAAACCCTGGTGGATGCGCTGGAGTTTGAAGGGATGGCCGTGCGCGCCTGCGACTGTGCCGAGACCGCCATCGCCGCCGCACAGCAGGAGCGGTTCGACATCGCCCTGCTGGACCTGGTGATGCCGGGAATGACCGGGATCGAAGCACAAACCGCCCTGAAACAGATACAGCCGGATATGGGGTTGGTACTGACCACTGCCTTTGCCACGGTGGACACCGCGGTGGAGGCGATGAAGAAAGGCGCCGACGAGTTCCTCACCAAGCCCTTTAACCTGGAAGCCTTGGCCACTACCCTGCGACGGGTTCAGGCCCAGCGGCAAACCCAGCCTCAGTTTGCCGACGAAGAGGCGGACAAGATCTTCGCCGCCCTGTCCAACCCCATTCGGCGCCAGGCCCTGCTGCACCTAAGCCATCATGCGCCAATGCGCTTTATGGATCTGTGCCGCAAGGTGGGCATCGAGGATCACACCAAGTTCAACTTCCACCTGCGCCAACTCAAGCAGAGTGGGCTGCTGCAACAAAATGTGAACAAGCTCTACATTCTGACCAACAAAGGCCGCCAGATGTGTCAACTTCTGGCCGGTGAATGATCAATTTAAAACAAGTAAAAACAGCAGCTTAATCAGGTTCAGATAAGGCCACTTCACAGAAACCCCATTCTGGGTAACCGGGCTTATCTGGAAGCCACTGAGGCCAATTTCAGATACTCATCCTGCCAAAAATAGCCGCATTGAGCGGTGCAGGAGATGATGATGAAAACCTTCCAGAAAACCACCCTGGCATTGCTGATGGGGTCCGTGGCCCTCGTTGGTTGTGGCAGTGACAGCAAGGACGACACCACCCCGCCGGTGACCCCGCCGCCGGAGAACACCCCGCCAGTCGCGGAAGACGCCAGCCGCGTCACCGAGAGCAACCTGCCGCTCACCATCAACCCGATGCTGCACGCCAGCGACGCCGACGAAGGCGACGTGCTGACTCTGGTCAGTGCCAGCAGCGAGCAGGGCAAGATCACCGTCGATGGCGATCGCATCCGCTTTGACCCCCAGGGCGAGGTGGGCGAAGTAGCCATCCAGTACACCATCAGTGACGGCACCGACGAAGCCTCCGCCACCATCACCGTCAAGGTGCACGAGGCGATCTACGCGGGTACCCAGACCTGTCTGACCTGCCACAGCATGGAATCCCTGGGGGATGCCAGTGCGCACCAGAACCACGGTCACAACTTCAAGATCATGAAGATCGCCAACGACGAAGCACCGGCCTTCCCTTACGTGGATGTGGACGGCGCGCTGGAGATGATCGACAACGACGGTAATCCCACCGACAACACCCTGGGTACCCCAGTCAGCTACGCCGACGTCAGCTACACCTCCGGCGGCTACGCCTGGAAGATCCGCTGGATGGATGAAGACGGCTACCTGGTGACCGGCCAGCAGGCCCAACACAACGTGCACGCTGAGCGCCTGGGTTACGACGACCAGATCATGTCCAACTACAACGGCGGCACCGTCGACAAGCCCTACGACTGTGGCCACTGCCACACCACCGGCTGGAAGCCCTACGACGAAGCGCTCAACCCGCAGAAGCAGGATGACCGACCCGGCATCATGGGCACCTGGGTGGCCGAGGGCGTGCAGTGTGAGGCCTGCCACGGCGCCGGTCGTGACCACGTTAAGAGCATGAGCAAGGACGACATCACCCGCTTCGCCACCCCGCGTACCACCGCGGATCTGCAAAGCGACACCATGGGTTACGGTCAGCCGATGCACTGTGCCGAGTGCCACACCCGCGATGGTGATCGTACCCACTGGAAGGGCTATGAGAGCTCCTTCAACCTGGCCGTGGCCGCTGCGCTGGAAGCCGGCGAGATCACTCAGGAAGTGGCCGATGCCGCGCCGGAATACGGTGCCCGCGTGATGGTTCGTTCCGGCCTGCCCCGTCACCATCAGACCCACGACGAACTGATGGCGATCGATCCGGACACCTTCGAGATCACCGGTAAGCACTACCAGAAGTTCCCGCTCTACTACGGTGCCGAGAACGCCTGTGCGGTGTGCCACGACACCCACGAGTCCACCGTGTTTGAAGGCGGCGCCACCATGGCCTGTACCGATTGCCACACTGGCGATCACCAAAAGGAGTTCAACGACGAGCTGAGCTTCAGCCACGCCTCTGTCGACTGTGTAGCCTGCCACATGCCCAAGGTGGTGAAGAACGCCCTGACCACCACCACCAAGGCTGGCGTCAAAGCCGGTGATATCGCCCTGCACACCTTCGCCATCGACCTCTACAACGAAAAGGGTCAGGTGCAAGACAGCGAGGCGCGGGACACCTATATGTACCCCTACCTGCAGCACGACTTCGCCTGTGGCCAGTGCCACAACGCGGATGACGGCAAGCTGGAGGTACTCAAGGCCAAAGGCGGCACCATCCACAAATAAGCCGCCTCATCTCACTTCTCACTCCATACGACAAACGGCCCCTCGCGGGGCCGTTTTTTTGTCATCAAGTGCATCAGTTGTAGGTCAGCAGGGCCAACTCCTCCGCCTGGACCGAATAGGTGTAGCGCAACCGAGCCAGCTGCTGCTCCAGGGCCTGTCGCTGCTGTAGCGACAGGTTCATTCCTCCGCTTAATCGCTGCTCCAGTGCCTGGATCTCATCACTCTGCACCGCCAGCTGCTGCTCCAAGAACAGGGTACGCCGCTCCAGTGACTGTGGCGCCACCGCGGGCTCAGGCGAAGCACTCACCACCGCGGATCGGCTTCCCCAGCCTTGCCACAGGATCAGGGCAAACAGCAGCACATTGGCAAGCACCAGGATGGCGGTGAGTAAGCCGCGCAGTTCACGCATTGCCAAGCGCCAGCGCATGCGCCGCAGTGAGTCACTCAAATCACGATGGTGGGCGCTGGCACGGCGCGACACCGGGCCAACACGGACGGGGTGGGGATAACGGGACACAACCAAACTCCTCGACCAAGCAGGGGCGGACAGGCGCTTGGCCACCGGCAAGTAAAGCTGGCCAACACCGGTTTGTCACTGTCGTGGCGGCAACCAAAGACTAGGTGCCTCAATGACCACGCAAAACAAAATGCAACAAAGTGTGGCATTGCCAGAGAGCCCACCCGGATCTGTCGCGGCATAGCTTCCCCGGCAAAGAATGAACGACACCAGACCGGAGTAATATCAGTCGAATTTTTATTCTTAAAAATGATTAACTTAGCCATAAAACTACTGACATAAATCACAGACGCAATTCGTGCCGCCCCCTATGATGCTCATCATCTATTCATAGGGGGCAGGCATGAACGAACTCGCACTCTACACCATTTATTTGATCTACGGCCTGGCCTTCTTCGCCATCGGCATGACCATCTCGCTGCGCGACCTGAAGCTGAGCCGGTTAAGCATCGTCGCCGCGCTGCCGGCACTGGCGCTGTTTGGCTATACCCATGCCCTGCACGAATGGACCGAGCTCTATATCGAATGGGTTGGCCCCAACCGGGATGTCAGCTGGCACCTGCAGGTGGAGTCGATGCGCTCGGTCAAGCTGCTGCTGTCCTACCTGGCACTGGGCTGGTTTGCCTGGAAGATGCTGGGGCTGATCCGCTGGCGCTACCTGCACTGGATGCGCACCATCACCTACGCGGTGATGACCACCTACCTGGCCTTGCTGGCCATCAGCTACCAAGCGATGGCATTGGAAGCCTTTCTGCCGACTGCCAATACCCTTACCCGTTGGATCTTTGGCCTTGGGCCTGCGGTCGTATCTGGCCTGGCCCTCACCGCCTACGCTCGCCAGCAGCATTGGCGCAGCCATCGTGGCGCCCGCTACTTCGGATACTGCGGTCTGGCCCTGATCGCCTACGGCGTTGCTACTGGCATCATCCCCACCGATTTGGGCCTGTGGGTCCCCGTGCTGCGCGCCAGCTGCGCCCTCGCGGTGTTGTACTGCCTGGCCAGGGCCCTCTCGATCTTCGACTGGGAGCGGGAGGAGCAGATCCGCCAGGCCCAGTGGCAGTTGGTTCGCGCCGATCACCACCGTGCTGTCGGCACCCTGGCCTCCGGCCTTGCCAGTGAGATCGAACAACCGCTGCAGCGGGCGATGGAGAAGTGTGACGAACTGGAGCCGGAGCTCGATATGGACTCCGACGGCCCCTATCGGCTGGAGCAGATCCGCGACGAGCTGCAGCGCTCCCGCGAGGTGTGCAAGGAGCTGGTGACCTTCTCCCAGCATGCCCAGGATGATCTGCAGGCCCTGCCACTGGACACCCTGCTCAACTCCGCACTGGAGCTGCTCAGTCACCGCCTCAAGCCCTTTATCGTGCTGCAGGACCTGGAGCCGGGGCTGACCATCCTGGGCAATGAGAAACAGCTCAAGGAGGTGCTGGTCAACGTGTTGAGCAACGCCATCGACGCCTCCGAGGAGGTCAAACGACTGGAGATCAGCGCCGTACTCAAGGAGGGCGAGGTGCAACTGGAGATACGCGATTACGGCCCGGGCCTCAGTGGTGAGGGCCAAAACAACGCCACCGAACCCTTCTACACCACCAAGCAGGAGCACATGGGGCTGGGCCTGACCCTCTGCCACCAGGTGCTGCAGCAGCATGGCGGTCAACTGAGCCTGGAGAACTGGCACCACGGCCTGGCGGTGCACCTGAACTGGCCCCGTCACCAGCCAGCCTGACGCCAGGCTCTAAACGCAAAAACGCCCCGGCATGGCCGGGGCGTTTTGTTATCTGAACCGGGTAGGCTCAGATGGAGAAGGAGGCACCGCAGCCACAGGTGGAGGTGGCGTTGGGGTTGCTAACGAAGAAGCGGCTGCCCTCCAGACCCTCGGTGTAATCCACCTCACCACCGACCAGATACTGCAGGCTCATGGCGTCCACCAGCAGGGTCACGCCCTCTTTCTCGATGGTGAAGTCACCTTCGTTGATCTTCTCATCGAAGGTAAAACCATACTGGAAACCGGAGCAACCGCCACCGGTCACGTACACGCGAAGCTTCAGCTCCGGGTTTTCCTCTTCGGCCAGCAGCGCCTTTACCTTGGCGGCCGCGGCATCGGAGAACTCAATCGGCATGGCTTGTTCAACGGCTGCAGTCATGGTTACCTCTGGGATTGTTTGACGGCCGGATTATCCAATACCCGACCAAAGCATTCAAGCTTTCTCAATCAAACGTGCGAGAGCCCCCTCACTGATCAACTCAGTGATCGGAAAGGCGGTCTCGGCACTGGCGGCGCGCTGGTTACCGCTGGCGGGCAGGCGCAGGTTGACGCGGATCCGCTCCGGCACAAAGCCGTCAGGCAACTTGAGGCTGCCCTCCAGCTCCTGGAAGTAGCGGAAGGAGAACGCCAGACGCTCCTCATCGCCGCCCAGCTCGGTCAGCTTCAGGCTGCGGGCCTTGCCGTTCTGACTGCCGTCCAACGTTACCTGGGCGGTACCGCGCACCGTGCTGTTACGGATCTTCTGCTGGCTCAACACCAGGCGGAAACGAAAGCGCTGGGCCGAGGCGGTCTCATCCACCACCAGGTCATGGATGTGCACCCCGTCGGCGGTCTTCTCCGGCGCCATGATGTTGCGGTAGAACGCCAGCTCGCGCTCCATCTCCTCCATGGTGCCACGCTGGCGGGCCATCAGCGCCCGGGTCTCCTGCTGGCTCTGCTGCTCCATCTTCAGCTCCAGGTCCAGCGCCGCATTGCGCTTCTCCAGTTCAAGCCGCTCGTAGTTCCACAGCTTGGACTCGGTCTCCAGCTCGCCGAACTCCTTGATCACATGCAACTGATTGAGCCAGCCCAGCCCCATCCCCAGCACCAGAACCAGCAGCATCAGCGGAAACAGCAGGACACCTCGTGGATTAAGCCGCTGTTCCCATTGGGTAAAGGCGTGCCAGCGATGTTTTAAATATTGCATCATGTTGGTTTTCTTAGCTTTGTCAGTGATAAACTTGTTGTATCGCCGCCCGATTTTTCTGACATGATCAACGAACATAAGTTTCGCTTATCCCATCCGCGCATCAGCCTCCAGCTTTGCTTCCTGGGGCTGTTGGTGGGGATCCTGTCCAGCGGCTTGATCGTGCTGTTCCAGCTTGCCGTGTCCGGCTTGCAGGCCCTGCTTTGGGTCGAATCCGAGGATTTTACCCAGCTGCCCATGTGGATGCGAGTGGCGCTGCCCATCGCTGGGGCGGCGATCATCCATCAGTTGATCCGCCACTCCCGCGCCTCCTACCGACGCATGGGCATCGCCTACGTTATCCACCGGGTCAAGATCCACTACGGCCGGCTGCCCCTGGGCTCCGGCATCGGCCAGTTCCTCCACGCGGTGGTGGCGCTGGCCAGCGGCTTTTCGGTCGGTAAAGAGGGCCCAGCGGTGCACATCGGTGCCAGCGCCGCCACCATGGTGGCCAAGCGCTGGTCGCTGCCAGACAACACCATGCGCATCCTCTCATCTTGCGGCATAGCGGCCGGTATCTCGGCGATCTTTAATACCCCGCTGGCCGGTGTGATCTTCGTCCTCGAGGTGGTACTGCGGGAGTACAAGATCCACTACATCCTGCCGATCATGCTCGCCGCCATCGCCGGCGCGGTGATCTACCGGGCGGTGTTTGGCAATACCCACGTCTACGAGCATCTGGAGCTGCTGCGGATGCCGCTGGAGCAGTACCCCACTTTGGTGCTGTTTGGCCTGGTAGTGGGGGTGGTTTCCGCCCTGTTCAGTAAGGCGCTGCTGACCACCACGGCGGTCAGTGCCAACCAGCCACAGTGGCTGCGCTTTGCCCTGGCCGGGGGCATTACCGCGGTGGTGGGGCTGATGATCCCAGGCGCCCTGGGCGGCGAAGCGGGCGTGGTGGCCCTGTCCCACAGCAGCGACATCACCCTGGGCCTGATCTTCGCCCTACTGCTGGGCAAGATGGTGCTCACCATCGCCGCCCTGGGGCTGGGGATCCCCGGTGGCCTGATCGGCCCGCTCTACGGCATCGGCGCCCTGCTCGGCGCCCTGCTGGTACTGATCCTCTCCCCCATGCTGCCTCAGGTGGCCGAATACCATAGCCTCTACACCGCCCTGACCATGACCGCCATGATGGGGATCTGCCTCAATGCCCCGATGGCCTCACTGATCGCCCTGGTGGAGCTGACCGACAACGCCACGGTGATCGTGCCCTTCCTGCTGATCACCCTGCCCGGTTTCCTTTTGGCCCACGAAGGTCTGGGCGGCCGTGCCATCTTCCTGCGGCAGCTCGATCTGATGGGGCTGAACTACAAGGTGCCGCCACTGGAGCAGGCACTGCAGAAGGTGGGGGTACTGGCGTTGGTCAACTCCGCCATCGTCGCGGTACGGCCGCAACTGTCCGAGGCGGAGCAGCTGGACCTGATCAAAAGCGCCGAGGGCCGGCGCTTATTGATCCCCACCGGCGAAGGGCAGGACCTGCTCTCCCTCAGCGACGACTACGCTCATCAGGCTACCCCGTTGAAACGCACGCCACTGCAGGGGCTGCCGGACACCGCCACCCTGGCGGAGGTGTATCGGGCCCTGGAGCCCAAGCGCACTGGCATGGTGTTCATCTACCACAAGGATCCCAGCTGCCCCATCGGGGTGATCACCTGGGCCCGCCTGCACCGCTACTTCCGGATCGAGGGAAGTGGCTGAAAACCCTGCCATGGCCGCCCTTTGCGCCGCCCTCAAATGGGCGTATAATCCACCGAAAATTTGCCGGGACTGGATGAAAAATGACGCAACACTGGCCGCTGCAAAAGCTGCATGAGTGCCCCCAAGGGTGCCTGTCCCAGGCGCCGTGTTGTCGCTTCCCGTCCCCTCGCGTTTCGAAAAAAGCCCCCTGGCCTTCCCTGGGGGCTTTTTTTGGATCCGCCCTAAGAATCTCGTACTCGAACCTGAGGTAACAGACGTCATGGCGAACCCCCTGTACCAGAAACACATCATCTCCATCGCCGAGCTCAGCCGGGCCGAGCTGGAGCTCATCGTTGAAACCGCCGGCGCCCTGAAGGCCGAGCCCAACCCCACCCTACTGCAGAACAAGGTGGTGGCCAGCTGCTTCTTTGAGCCCTCCACCCGCACCCGACTGTCATTTGAAACCGCCATCCAGCGTCTCGGCGGCAGCGTCATCGGCTTCGATAACGACGGCAACACCTCGCTGGCCAAGAAGGGCGAGACCCTGTCCGATTCGGTCCAGGTAATCAGCTCCTACGTCGATGCCTTCGTCATGCGTCATCCGCAGGAAGGCGCCGCCCGCCTGGCGTCCGAGTGCGCCAACGGCAAGCCAATCATCAACGGCGGCGACGGTGCCAACCAGCACCCGACCCAAACCCTGCTCGACCTATTCTCCATCTACGAGACCCAGGGCCGGCTGGACAACCTCAATGTCGCCTTTGTCGGCGATCTCAAGTACGGACGCACCGTCCACTCGCTGACTCAGGCACTGGCCAAGTTCGACAACGTCACCTTCCACTTTATCGCCCCGGAAGTGCTGGCGATGCCGGACTACATCTGCGAGGAGCTGGACGAGGCGGGCATCGCTTACCACCTGCACACCTCGATGGAGTCGGTGATCCCGCAGCTGGACGTGCTCTACATGACCCGGGTACAGAAGGAGCGCTTTGACGAGTCCGAGTACGCCCACGTTAAATCCGCCTACATCCTCACCGCCAAGCTGCTGGAAGGCGCCCGTGGCAACCTCAAGGTGCTGCACCCGCTGCCCCGGGTCGATGAGATCACCACCGACGTGGATGTCACCCCCCACGCCTACTACTTCCAACAGGCCGAGAACGGCGTCTACGCCCGTCAGGCGCTGCTGGCCCTGGTCCTGAACCCCGAGATTTGAGGAGTCCCGTCATGAGCAAAGAGAACCAACTGCAGGTCGAGGCGATCAAACAGGGCTCGGTGATCGACCACATCCCGGCCCACGCCGGCATCAAGGTGCTGCGCCTGTTTGAGCTGCACAAAACCCAAAACAAGGTCACCATCGGTCTGAACCTGCCCTCTTCTGCCCTGGGCCATAAGGATCTGATCAAGATCGAGAACGTCTTCATCGACGAAGACCTGGCCAACCAGCTGGCGCTGCTGGCCCCCAACGCCACGGTCAACCAGATCGAGGATTACGAGGTGGTGAAGAAGCTGCAGCTGAACCTGCCGCAGCGGGTGGACCGGGTGTTCCAGTGCCCCAACTCCAACTGCATCACCCGCACCGAGCCTGTGGCCTCCAGCTTCACCGTGGTGAGCAAGGGCGACGCCATCAAGCTCAAGTGCAAATACTGCGAGAAGGCGTTCAACCGCGACAGCGTGGCAGAGCTGCGTTAACGGCTGCCGCCGGGATAAACGCGCCTTCGGGCGCGTTTTTTAATGCCATTCAAGCCCCTGCCAGCCGGCAACGGGCAAAAATAGCCCGGCCTGTGATCCGCCCCCTTGATCAACCCCGTCACAAAATGCCACCCTCCCCTCACTGGATAACAACCTTGCCCCGTCGGTGTTACAACGGGACAGGGCTGGCTACATTGATGGCCCGGCGACGACGCCGGCAACTAAGGATCAAGGAAACCCATGAACCGTTCCGAAACGCTATTTGAACAAGCCCAGCAAACCATCCCCGGCGGCGTGAACTCGCCGGTGCGTGCCTTTAAAGGCGTGGGCGGTACCCCGGTGTTCATCGACAGCGCCGACGGCGCCTACCTGTACGATGTGGACGGCAAGCGCTACATCGATTACGTCGGTTCCTGGGGTCCGATGATCCTGGGCCACAACCACGACAGCATCCGTAACGCCGTAATCGAAGCCGCCCACAAGGGCCTCTCCTTCGGTGCCCCCACCCAGTCCGAGGTGGAGATGGCGGACCTGGTCTGCAAGCTGCTGCCCAGCGTTGAGCAGGTTCGTATGGTGAACTCCGGCACCGAAGCCACCATGAGCGCCCTGCGCCTGGCTCGTGGCTTCACCGGCCGCGACAAGTTCATTAAGTTCGAAGGCTGCTACCACGGCCACGCCGACTGCCTGCTGGTGAAAGCTGGCTCCGGCATGCTGACCTTCGGCGAGCCCACCAGCCCGGGCGTGCCGGCGGACTTCGCCAAGCACACCCTGACCGCCGACTACAACGATCTGGACAGCGTTAAGGCCCTGTTCGAGTCCAACCCGGGCGAGATCGGCGCCATCATCCTGGAGCCGGTGGCTGGCAACATGAACTGCATCCCGCCGGTAGAAGGCTTCCTGGAAGGCCTGCGCGCCCTGTGTGACCAGCACGGCGCCCTGCTGATCATCGACGAGGTGATGACCGGCTTCCGCGTCTCCCTGACCGGTGCCCACGGCCACTACGGCGTAACCCCGGACCTGGTCTGCCTGGGTAAGGTAATTGGCGGCGGCATGCCGGTAGGCGCCTTCGGTGGCCGTGCCGACGTCATGGCTCACCTGGCTCCGAATGGCCCGGTATACCAGGCCGGTACCCTGTCCGGTAACCCGGTCGCCATGGCCGCTGGCCTGGCCCAGCTGGAAGTGCTGCAACAGCCTGGCCTGTACGATGAGCTGACCGCCAAGACCGAGAAGCTGATCCACGGCATCAAGGCCGCGGCCGACAAGCACGGCGTACCGATGGCGATCAACACCGTGGGTGGCATGTTCGGCTTCTTCTTCACCGAAGAGCAGAACATCACCTCCTTCGCCCAGGTGTCCCGCTGCAACATGGATCACTTCAAGGCGTTCTTCCACGGCATGCTGGATGAGGGCGTTAACCTGGCGCCGTCCGCGTTTGAAGCGGGTTTCCTCTCCATGGCCCACAGCGACGAAGACATCCAGGCGACCCTGGACGCCGCCGACAAGGTGCTGGCCAATATCGCCGCTGCTTAAGCGGGTTTTAAGGGCATTCGTGCCCAACCAGGCATGAAAAAAGGAGCCACTTCACGTGGCTCCTTTTTTGTATTCCATCTGTACTTGCCCGGTTATTTCTCGGCGCTCATATTCCACAGAATGGATTGATCCGCCCCCATCATGGTGGACGGCATCTGGCCATTCCACTGCTGGGCTTTGACGTAATCCACCAGACGATCGCTGTTGGCCAACGCCTTAGCCTTCTGGGTCATCGCTTCCGCTTCGGCCAGGCCGGTCATGCGGATGGCCTGCGCCTGCGCTTCCGCCTCGGTGATGATGGCGTAGGCCTTGCCGTCCGCCCGCGCTTTCTCCGCATCCCGCTTCGCTTCGGCGGTGTTCACCTCACGCTGGGCTTCGAGCTTTTGCCGGTCCAACCGGTGCATCTCCGCCGCCGCCAAGTTCTTCTCGGTTTGCTTGGTCTCAATGCTTTGCAGGTACTTAGCAGGCAATACCAGATTCTCTATCTGCACGCTGTCCAGCTTGACCGGAAACTCCGCCATGGTTTCCAGCAACTCGGACTCGATCATGGCGATCACCTGGCCGCGAGACTGGATGATCTGCTCCGCCTTGTACTTGGCCAGCGCTTCCTTGGCCGCACTGCGCAGCCGGGGGTCGAGAATGCGGGCCTCGAACTGATCCAAGCCACCAAAGTTCTTGTAAAGCTCAAACGCCTCGGCGCGGATCACCGTCCAGTTGACCGACACCTCAGCGTCCACCGGCATCTGCTCATTGGTGGCCGCCTTGAGGGTTTCCAGGTTCTTGCGGGTACGGATCTCCAACTCTTCCACCGTATCGGCAAAGGGGATCTTAAAATGCAGACCCGGATTAACCTGCGTGGTGGCTTCGCCGAAACGCTTGACGATGCCGACATGGCCCTCGTCGATGGTGTAACAACTCATGGCACCTAGCCCCAGCAACACCAGAGCCGCAATGCCACCACTGAGGTAGGAGAGGTTGAATCTCTTTACCGGCGCGGAGACCGTTAAATTCCCTGTCATCGTCATTTCCTTTGACTGTGCATAACAAGCTGTTAAACCTACACAATCAAAAGGTTAATGACAAAACGAAGGGATGATGTCGCTGGGCTGGTCCCAGCGGGACAGCCCAGCACTTCAGCACAGTGGGGCGATGGCTCCGAGACCAGCCTCTCGGTATGGTGCTGCTACAGCTTCACCAGCATCTTGCCGGTATTGGCACCGGAGAACAGCCCTAGGAAGGCGTCAAACGTGCTCTCCAACCCCTGGTACACCGTCTCCTCCGCCTTGATCTGGCCCTGGGCCAGGGCAGCGCCCACCTCCTGGGCAAAGGCATTGAAGTCCGCCAGATGGTCCGTGGCGATAAAGCCCTGCACCTTGAGGCGGCGACGGATGATCTCGGTCAGGTTACCCGGGCCCGGGCGGTTGCCGTCGCTGTTATAGAGATCGATCATGCCGCAGATCACCAGCTGGCCGAAGTCGTTCATGTTACTGATGGCCGCCTCCAGGTGCTCACCGCCGACATTGTCGAAGTAGAGATCCACCCCTTGCGGGGCCACCCGCGACAACGCCTTGGTCAGACTGGCTTCCTGCTTGTAGTGGATCACCCCATCCACCCCCAGCTGCTCGGTCAGGTAGCGGCCTTTGGCCTCGCTGCCCACCGAGCCAATCACTGTGGCGCCCTTGAGCTTGCCCAGCTGGCACACCATGGTGCCCACCGCGCCAGCGGCGCCGGAGACAAACAGGGTCTGCCCGGCCTTCAGCTCGCCGATGCGATTGAGGCCAACCCAGGCCGTCAGGCCGGTAAGCCCCAACACTCCCAGGTAGGACTGCAGCGGCGCCATCCCCTCCGGCAGCTTGGTCACACCGGTGCCGTCACTCAGCGCCAGGTCGCGCCAACCCAGCATATGCAGCACCTTATCGCCCACCGCAAAGTCCGGGTGCTGGGAGGCGATCACCTCTCCCACGGCGCCCCCCTCCATCAGCTGGCCCAGCTCAAAATGGGGCACATAGCTTTTCACCGGGATCATCCGGCCACGCATATAAGGGTCCACCGACAGCCAGTGATTGCGGATCACCAACTGGCCGGGTTGCGGCTCAGGCAGGGAGTGGGAGACTAGGGAAACATCCTGAGGGGTAGGCAGGCCCTGGGGGTAAGTATCCAGTTGCCAGCCTTGGCATTGCAGTGACATCGCATCTCTCCTTGTCGTCATCAGGCCCAATGACGTTAGCAGAAAGCCTGGCCGCTGGCATCATCAGGTCCAACCAGCGGTCAGGCTACCAAGCTGTCAATCTCCTGTGGTGTTCAGGCCTGGGCCCGTCGTCCCCAGGCTTTGCGCCCCAGGGCGATGATTGCCGTCAGCAGGATGGCAAACAGGATCAGGCCGATGGCGATCGCCGGGCTTTGCAGCAGGGTGGGATCCCACACCAGCAGCGCCCCCATCCCCATCATCATCAGGCCGGACATCAGCTTCAGGGTCTGGCCCTCCTTCTCGGTCAGCTTGCGCTTGCCCATGGTCAGGGCAAACACCAGCACGATCAGCGCCAGGGGCACCACGTAGACCAGGTTGTAGAACACCAGATAGAGGTAGCGTTGGGTCTGGGTCAGATCGTGCAGGCTGAGCACACTGGTGAAGATCATCGGGAACCCGGCGGTGCACAGCAGCTCATAGGCGTTAGCCAGGATCGCCAGCACCACGGTGCCGGCAATCAGGGTCGGCAGGCTGCTGGCTTTGGTCAATTGACCCATCCGCTTAATCAGGCTGCTGCGGTTCTGGGTCGACATCGACAGCGACACATCACCCTTGCTGGTGGTGTACTCCCGCACATTGATGGCGCCAGCGCTCAACGCCAGCAGACCCGCCGCTATCATGATCACGCCGCCACCGGCGCCGCCGAGCAGCACAAACAGGTTGAGCCAGGCGGTCATAAACAGGAAATAGATAAAGCCGGAGAAGAACACGAAGATCCCCCCCACCAGCAACATCCGGCGACGGCTGCGGGCGTTGACCAGGATCGACAGCAGGAACAGCAGGACAAAAAAGGCACAGGGGTTAAAGGCATCAACCCCCGCCAGCACCACGGTCAGCAACGGCAGTGACAGGGTCTCCGGCGCCACCGTTCCCAGCAGCGGCAGCTTGACCGGTGCCACCTGGGCCGGGGTAACCGGGGTGTCCAGTCCACAGCTGCCGGCGGTCAGGCTGCCCTCATCACAGGTGGCGAACAGCCCACCGCCTGACGCCTCACTGATTGGCAGCGGCGGGTAAGCGCTGAGATCGCCCCCTTGCTGCTGATAACAGGCCCGCACCAACTCCTGTAGGTAAGCCCCGGTGACACCATCGCCGTTGTAGCCGACCACGGCGCGCTCACACACCGCCATGTAGGGCACCGAGTTGGCAGGGGTGCCGGTGGCTTGCGCCAGGCTGCTCCACAGCGGCCCGGTACTGGCGTCGGTCACCTTGGGGGCCACCAGCTCAAGCCAGGGATACTGCGCCGCCAGGGCATCGATAAAGGGGTGCGCTTCGGCGCAGTGGGGGCAGGTCTCCGACCAGACGAAGTAGAGGGTGATACGGGGCTCACTATTGGGGTCCGACTGATGCCACATCGGCTCTGCCGCCACGCTGTTTGCCCACAAGATCGCCACCAGCCCCAGCAGAGCCATACACCGCATTACCATCATTACATCCCTTGTTACTGACCGGGCACCTGCCCTACCCGTATCAATACGCCTCGATGGGTTCAGGTTCTGTGATCCGCCTCAAGCCCAGCCACATTGGTAACCAAATTGTTAAATGATGGCGATGGGCATGGCCGCTAGCGGTACTGACGAAACTGGCCCGCCAGGGCCAGAGGATCAGCCTGCCACTGGGCCTGTACCTCTTTGCCGATGGAGTCAGGGAAGATCATCGCCTGGCGCTGCGCTATGCCGGTCAGGATGGCCTGTGCCACCGACTCTGCTGTGGCCATCTCGGCCACCGCTTGCCCGGCGTTCATCTCGGTATCGATGGGGCCGGGGAAAGCCCCCAGCAACTGGATGCCCTGCTCCTGCAGCAAAGGGATCAGAGACTGGTGCAGGGAAAACAGCGCCGCCTTGGAGGCACTGTAACCGGCCAGTCCCGGCATGCCGGCTAGGGCACAGACACTGATGACATTAACGATGGTGGCATCAGGCTTGTGCCGCAGATCCGGCACCAGGGCTCGGATCAGCCGCAGGGTGCCAAAGGCGTTGGTCTCCATCTCTGCTTGAATCGATGCCATCGGCGCGCCCAAGGCGTCACCAAAGCCATTGATGCCAGCGTTGTTGATCAGCAAGGTAGCATCCTGGGCACGCTCGGTCAGCGCCATGATCTGCTGCTCGCAGGTGATATCCAGCGTCACCGGGATCAACCGGGGGTCATCATCGCATATCCCCCGACGGCTGCAGGCGTACACCTTGGCGACACCCCGACCCAGCAGCGCTTGGGTCAGCGCCCGACCCAAGCCCCGGTTGGCACCGGTCACCACCGCCACCTGTTGTTGCCACTGCATCCCTTGCCCCCCTTACTCTGCCGGTCAGGCCACTATGGGGTCTTGCCCTGATCTTCGGCCAGTGCCGTATTGCTTAGACCCTTTATGAAAAGCGGTCAGACGCAAAACGGCCCGCCAAATGACGGGCCGTTGTCTTTCGCAAGCTTCTGGCGGGCTTCTGACTTAGAAGGCGTAGCGCACACCCAGACCGGCGTGCAGACCGAACTCGGCACCGCCATCGAAATCCAGGTTGGGGACCACCTGCAAGAACGCCTCCCAGCGGGGCGCAAAGTGCAGCTCCAGCCCCAGCGGCAGGCGGGCACCGATGCCATCATCCCAGCCAACGAAGGCACCGCCGCCGACGTACCAGCTCATGGGCACATCTTCCACATCCGGCACGGTACCGCGCTTGAACAGGTAATCGGCACTGATGCCGTCATTACCCAGGAAGAAGTTGTACTTGTTGTCCAGTTGGGCGGTAACACCCAGGCCCTGGTCGTAACCAAAACCCACCTCGAAGCGGGCTTCAGCGGCAGTGGTGGCCAACAGGGCAGTGGCACCCAGTGCGGCCATCGAAAGGTACTTCATGACTATCCTCTTTCGTTAAGCGATCTTGGCGGGTCGGAAACCCCGGGTTCAGAGAGCCCTAAGGCGACCGTTTTAACGCGCAGCACAATACAGGCTGGCACCCTCCCTCGCCGAGTCGGCAGGCGACAAAGTGGCGCGCAGAATATCACCAAAGCCTCGATTCATTCACGCATTATTCTCATGCGACAACACTGGTTTCCAAATGCCACTTGGTAAGCCTTTGCTGTACATGGAGTAATCGACAATCTCGTCATAACATGCGAACTGTGTCGCCCTATTGCCTGGCAAAGAAAGAAATCCCGAACCGAATCACAAGCTATTCCTTCTTGCTTTTCAGTGGTTTTATCCCGAATTAAAGTCTCAGTCGAAAATATTTACCCAGCCAAGCACAATCCCGTGGCCGATCTAACAAATGGCCGAAATGCCCTTATAAAACAACCTTTTCATCTACACCATTGGGGTAGTCTCGGGGTCAGCTCTCACAAAAGAGGGCACGATGAGGATGATGAGATGAAAAAACTGGCTCTGGCGATGGCAGTCGCCACTTTCAGCTGCGGCGCAGCCGCCAAGACCGTGGTCTCCGATAACGAGGCCTGGAAAGACAAGTACCCGAATCAATACGCCTCCTGGGCCGAGACCCAAGAGACCGATGCGGTGATCGACCTGCTGGAGAAGAACCCGAACCTGGTGATCCTGTGGGGCGGTTACGGCTTCATGAAGGACTACAAAAAGGCCCGCGGCCACCAGTTCGCCGTGACCGATGTGGTGCAGACCCTGCGCACCGGTGCCCCGATGGGTGACATGGACGGCCCGATGCCGGCCTCCTGCTGGTCCTGTAAGACCCCGGATTCCGCCCGCATGATCGCCGAGCTGGGCGAAGCCGAGTACTCCGCCAAGAAGTTCGGTGCCCTGGGCCACGAGATGTCCAACGCCATCGGCTGTGCCGACTGTCACGACGGCACCTCGCCCAAGCTGACCCTGTCCCGTCCGTTCGCTGAGCGCGCCATGGAAACCGTGGACCTGGCGTTTGCCGATCAGGACCGCAAGATGCAAGGCTCCCAGACCTGTGCCCAGTGCCACGTTGAGTACTACTTCGATCCCACCAACAGCGGTGCGGTGAAGTTCCCCTGGGATATGGGCATGAACGCCGAGCAGCAGCTGGCCTACTACGATTCCATCGGCTTCGCCGACTGGACCCACGCTGTCTCCAAAGCGCCGATGCTGAAAGCCCAGCACCCGGAGTTTGAGACCTGGGCCCCGAGCATCCACGCCGAGCTGGGCGTGACCTGTGTTGACTGTCACATGCCGAAGGTGAGCAACGACGAAGGTCGCAAGTTCTCCAAGCACAACGTCGGCAACACCATGGATAACTTCGACGTGGCCTGTTCCTCCTGCCACGACAGCAAGTCCGACATGGAAGACCTGCTGAAGGCCAACAAGGCTGAGATCCAGGCCAAGCAAGCGCTGGCCGAAGAGGTTATCGTGCGTGCTCACTTCGAAGCGGGTGCTGCCTGGGATGCCGGTGCAGACGAAGCCGAGATGAAGCAAGCGCTGACCAAGATCCGTCACGCCCAATGGCTGTGGGACTTCGCCATCGCCTCTCACGCCATCCACGCCCACAACCCGAGCGAGTCCCTGCGTCTGCTGGATTCCGCCAAGGCCACTGGCCTGCAGGCGCAAGCTGAGCTGAAGAAGGTACTGGACAAGCACGGCGTGAAGCAGCCGGTTGCCCTGCCGGACTTCTCCACCAAGGCCAAGGCACAAGCCCTGCTGGGCTTTGACAAGGCCGCCGACCAGGCCGCCAAGGACAAGTTCGTTGAAGAGCGCGCCAAGGGCCAGTGGGAAACCCCGCTGAAGTAAGCCGATAAGCGTGAAAAAAGCCCGGGCAGTGCCCGGGCTTTTTTGTGTCTGCGACTCAACCAAGATTTGCTTTGGGCTGGCACGGCCAAATCAGCCCCCAAGCCGAAAATCTGGCTTACTGGCTTCAAATCCCAACCACCTTTTGTTAGGTGAAACCACTGAGTTAGATACGAAAGTGAAAATCTTTACTCTTATTGACACTCTGGTGTGCTCTGGGTGTCAGTTTTCACTTTCTCAACAACATAAACATTTATTTCATTTACCACTTTAAGTAGCTTCGCCCTCAGCTTCCCACCGGAAAGGGGAGCAAAATGAGGATGATGAGATGAGAAAACTGACCCTGGCGATGGTGATCGCTACCCTCAGTTGCGGCGCTGTGGCCAAGCCGGTCCAGTCCAACAACGAAGCCTGGCAAAGCAAATACCCCAATCAATACGCCTCCTGGGCCGAGACCCAGGAGACCGACGCCGTTATCGACCTGCTGGAGGAAAACCCCAACCTGGTGATCCTGTGGGGCGGTTACGGCTTTATGAAGGACTACAACAAGGCCCGTGGCCACCAGTTCGCCGTCACCGATGTGATCCAGACCCTGCGCACCGGCGCCCCCATGGGCGACAAAGATGGCCCCATGCCGGCGGCTTGCTGGTCCTGTAAGACCCCGGACGTGGCCCGTCTGATCGAAGAGAAGGGCGAAGCGGCCTACTTTGATCCCAAGTTTGGTGCCCTCGGCCACGAGATGAGCAACGCCATCGGTTGTAACGACTGCCACCAATCCGGTACCCCTAAGCTGGCCCTGTCCCGCCCCTACGCGGCCCGCGCCATGGCCACCATCGATCAGCCGTTTGAGCAGCAGGATCGCAGCATCAAGGCGGCCCAGACCTGTGGTCAGTGTCACGTCGAATACTACTTCGACAAGACCAACCACAACGCGGTGAAGTTCCCCTGGGACAACGGCCTGACTGCCGAAGACGCGGAAGCCTACTTCGACGCCATCGAGTTTGCCGACTGGACCCACGCCATCTCCAAGGCGCCGATGCTCAAGGCCCAGCACCCGGAGTATGAGACCTGGTCCACCAGCGCCCACGCCGACATGGGCGTCACCTGCATCGATTGCCACATGCCCAAGGTCACCAATGACCAGGGCCGCAAGTTCTCCAAGCACAATGTCGGCAACACCCTGGATAACTTCGATGCCGCCTGCTCCTCCTGCCACGACAGCCAGTCCGATATGGCGGCGCTGCTCAAGGCCAACAAGGCAGAGATCAAAGCCGCCCAGGCCCAGGCCGAGGAGGTAATTGTCCGTGCCCACTTCGAAGCAGGCGCCGCTTGGGACGCCGGTGCCACCGAGGCGGAGATGAAGCAAGCCCTGACCCACGTCCGTCACGCCCAATGGCGCTGGGATTTCGCTATCGCCTCTCATGGCGTCCATGCCCACAACCCCGGTGAAGCCCTGCGACTGCTGGCCTCTGCCAAGGAGATCGGCCTGCAGGCGCAGGTCGAGCTGAAGAAGGTGTTGGATAAACATGGCGTGGCTCAACCGGTTGCCCTGCCGGACATCTCCACCAAGGCCAAGGCGCAAGCGCTGATGGGTTACGATCGGGAGGCAGATCAGGCCGCCAAAGACAAGTTTGTCGAGGAGCGCGTTAAGGCCCAGTGGAACACCCCACTGAAGTAGGCCAACTAACGTAAAAAAGCCCGGGTTCTGCCCGGGCTTTTTTGCGTCTGCGGGCTATCTGAGCTTCACTGGATCTCTGTCAGGGACGTGATAGCGTAAAACGTAACCTCACTGCAGCGGGAGGCGAGGATGGACCCACAAGCCTACTTCGATGAACTCGACAGGCTGTTTGTCACCCTGTTTGAACAGACCAAGCAGGGCCAGGCCTGCGATGATCTGCGCGCCCAGGTGCAGGGCTTTGTCCGCGCCGGAGAGGTGCTCGGTCTGCTCAGCCGGGCCGACAGCGAGGCCCGCATGGCGGCCGCCCACCAGCAGGTATTCCAGCAAAGTATCCAGCAGCGCCAGGCACACAAGGCTCAGCTTAAGCAGATGCGGGAGTCCGGCTATCGCGATCTGGAGACCCCGGCCATCCATCGCCGCCACAACAACAGCGACAACTAGGAGACGCCATGTACGGCGATCTGGCCATCCTCTGTGGGTTGATCGTGCTCTACGCCGGCCTGTCGGGCCGGCTCGAGCGCAGTGTGCTGTCAGGCCCCATGCTTTTTGTCGCCGCCGGCTTTGTATTGGGCCCCGTGGGGCTGGGCTGGTTCGATGGCGATGTCGCCCGGGAGGAGCTCAAGCTACTGACCGATCTGACCCTGGCACTGATCCTGTTCACCGATGCCGCCAACGCCGATCTCACTACCCTGCGCCGCCGTTTTACCCTGCCGCTGCGGATGCTGTTGCTGGGCCTGCCCGGGGTGATCCTGCTGGGCTTTGTCCTGGCACTCTGGCTGTTCGACGCACTGTCTCCCTTGCAGGCAGCGGTGCTGGCCACCATGCTGGCCGCCACCGATGCCGCCCTGGGCAAGGCGGTATTCTCCAACCCCGACGTGCCCGCCCCGCTCAGAGAGGGGCTCAACACCGAGAGCGGACTCAACGACGGCCTCTGCGTCCCCTTCCTGTTGCTGTTCATCGCCCTGGAGCTGGGCAGTATCGAGGGGCTGGGCAACTGGGCCGCACTGGAGCTGTTTGTCCGTGAGCTGGGCGTCGGCTTGCTGGTTGGGGTAGGCGGCACCCTGCTGGTGGTGGGCTTTCTCCGGCTCTGCCATCAACACACACCGCAGAACCCGCTGTGGATCTACATCGCGGTGGCAGCCCTGGCCCTAGGGGTGTTTGCCACCGCTCAAAGCCTGCACGGCAGCGGCTACATCGCCGCCTTCACCGGTGGCTTGCTGTTTGGCTACCTGGCCCCGGAAAAGGGCCACGAGGCGGTAATTGGTGCCGAGGTGGATGGCGAGAGCCTGGCGATGCTGACCTGGTTTGTGTTCGGCGCGGCGGTGATCAGCCAGCCTTTGCAGTTCACTCCCCAGGTGCTGCTCTATGCCCTGCTGAGCCTGACTGTAGTGCGGATGCTGCCGATCTATCTCTGCCTCAGCGGCAGCGGCGAGCGCGCCGAGAGCAAGCTGTTCCTCGGCTGGTTTGGCCCCCGCGGGCTGGCCAGCATCGTCTTCGCCATCATTGTGCTCAACAGTGGCCTGCCCAACGCCGCGTTGATCGCCAATGTGGTGACCTGCACCGTGCTGCTGAGCCTGGTACTGCACGGCATCAGCGCCAATCCCCTGGCCCGTTGGCTGGCTAAGCGGCTGGCGTCGTAACCCAAACGGGACTCGCTGACTACACTGCATTAAGGATCCTGTGCCCAGGGACCAACCGCCCAGCCTGTAGAAACCCTCGGTTGCTGTCCTGGCTCAACTGGGAAAATGGTCATGACCACATGGAAACAACCACTGCGCCACAGCTGGCGTAAAATCCGCCTCGCCTTGGACCGGCTGACCGGCGAGTGGCACCCCTACATCGAAGCGCGCATTCCCAAGGTGGAGATGGCCAAGGCGATGAAATCCGCCTCCATCCCCTCCATGGCTTTTTTCTTCCTGCTCGGTCTCTCCGCCGCCATCGCCACCTTTGGCCTGCTGGCCAACAGCGCCCCGGCCATCATCGGCGCCATGATCATCGCGCCGCTGATGACCCCAATCATGGGGCTGGCCTACGGCGTGGTACAAATGAGCTGGTCGCAGATCGCCCGCTCCGGCATCACCGTGATGCTGGGGGTCGGGGTGGTGATCGGTATCGGCTACCTCAGCGCCCGGGTGATTGGCCTGGAGGTGGCGGGCACCGAGATGCTCAGTCGCGCCTTCCCTACCCTGCTGGATCTGGGGGTGGCCATCGCCGCCGGCGCCGCCGGGGCCTTCTCACTGAGTCGGGAGAGCATCCGCAGCTCGGTGGCCGGGGTCGCCATCGCCGTGGCGCTGGTACCGCCGCTGTCGGTAGTGGGGATCGGCCTGGCGCTGGGGCGCAGCGCCGCCGCCGACGTCGGCCTGTCGTTTCGCGAGCTGGGGCTGTTTGATGCGGGCATGGACATCGCCACCGGCGCCTTTGTGCTGTTTCTCACCAACCTGACCGCCATCGTTGCTGTAGCAGGGATGGTGATGACGCTGCAGGGCTACGCCCGCTGGCGCCGTGGCATGGCGGGTCTGGCCACCACCATCATCGGCGCGGTGATCCTGGTGCAGCCACTGGGGGATGAGCTGCACAAGCTGCAGGTAAAAAGCGAGGCGCTACGCCTGGCCAATACCCTGCCCCGCACCTACCCGGGGATCTTTGAGAAGGCACTGAGAGTCGACACACTGAGCGTGCGCTACCAGGACGATGTGGTGCACTTGCACATCGAGGGCTTTATCGCCGAGGATAGGGTTGAAGGCGCCCAGGAGCGGCTGAACCTCTACCGGGAGATGCTGGAGCGGGAGATCCGCGAGTCGGTGGTGATCGAGACCGAGGTGATCCCGGTGCAGCTGCTCAAGTTCCGCTCCGCCGCCCTGCCCGCCGAGGAGCAGCCCGAGGGCGCACTGACTCAACTACAACCTGGCGTGACGTCTGAGCCCACTAATCCCGCCCGGCCAGAGAGCCCCAGCCATGAGCCCTAAAGTACTGAATACCCTGAAATGGACCCACCGCGCCGGCCTCGTCTTTCTGGCCATCGGCCTGGCGCTTTATGCGGTCAGCCCGGCGGAGCATGACGTCGGCCGCATGGTAGTGATGGCCAGCTGCCTGGGCTTGGGCCTGGTGCTCATCGCCCCCTGGCCCATCGCCCTGTTTCTGCGCTGGGCCCAGAGCCAATCCCCCGGTAACTGAACTGCCAGCCCAGCGCTACACCGCAATCCAGGTAGCACGAGCCGCCGCAAGGCACTGCCCCTGCTGGTCATACAGTGCCGCCCCACCGTAATGCTTGCGCCCCTCCTGCCCCATGGGCCAAGCACACACCATCAGCGGGGCATCCAGGCCGATGTGAAAGTGAAAGCGCTGCAGGGTCAGCCGCCCCAACAGCGCCTTGGGGTTGGTTTGCCCCAATGTCGCGCCGAAGAAGCTGGGGCAGTCCAGTGCCGCCCAGACCTGTTCCGCCGCCAGCTCCCCCTGGTCATTGGCCAGGGCCGGAAACAGCTCCAACGGCGCTGCCACCATCTGATGGTCCTCCACCTGCCCGGCAAACAGCCGCAGCCCATCATGGCGCTGACGCTCGGGGCCGCAGACATAGCAGCGGGGATAGGGGTGATGGTGAAACCCCGGGTACTGGACACTGGCCGCCTGGGCCTGCGGCCAGTCACAGGGGCTGGGGATCGACAACGCCAAGCTATCAAAGGCCACCGTGGCCACCTGGGTTTGACCCGCCATCACCTGGGCCTGCTCCCCCTGCCGCTCCAGCGTCATCGGCGTCGCCAGCGGTGGCGGAGTGCGCAGGGTGACGGTGATGGCGCGCTCGGTGTCCGGGGCAAAGGCCTGGGCAAAACAGCCGGCACTGTAGCCGCCGTTGCCACTGCCATCAGGGCCATTGAATCGGGGGGCGATCTCCAGGCTCATAGCATCCTCTCAGTCGGTCAAAAACCCAGCTTATCCAGCTTCATCGAAGCGCGGCAAGCATTGGCAACCGGCTGAAAAGTTGGACGTTGTAACGGATCTTGGCCAGCCGCCAGAAACATGCGAACCTGACTGCAATTGTATCGCTTTTGCTGGGAGGCAGAATGAAACGGATTGGATTGTGGTTGGCGCTGGTGTGCAGCCTAGTGGTGCCCCAGGCCCTGGCGGACAGTGTGGCCGATGCCATCACCACCTTTAAGCAGGCCCCGGAGACCCACTCGTTCTTCGACAACGCCTACGGCTACGCGGTGTTCCCCACCATTGGTAAGGGCGGCATCGGTTTAGGCGGTGCCTATGGCTCCGGTAAGGTGTATCGCCATGGCAAGCTGACCGGCAACAGCAAGATGGCCCAGGTCACCTTCGGCTTCCAGCTCGGCGGCCAGGCCTATAGCCAGATCATCTTCTTCCAGAACAAGGACGCCTACGCCCAGTTCACCAGTGGCGACTTCGAGTTTGGCGCCCAGGCCAGCGCCGTTGCCCTGACCGTGGGCGCCTCCGCCAGCGCCGGCACCAAGGGCACCAGCGCTGGAGCCGCCGGCAACCAGTTGGAGAACGATTACCATGGCGGCATGGCGATCTTCACCGTCGCCAAGGGCGGTTTGATGTACGAGGCCAGCCTGGGTGGCCAGGCCTTTACCTTTGACCCGGTAAACTGACCGCCGCTTTGGGCCGCCAGGCACAGGCCAGGCGGATCCCCGCCGCCATGCTGAGCACAAAGGCCAGGATGGTGAGGTGGCCGGTACCGAGGCTGGCCAGTGCCGGCCCTGGGCACAACCCAGCCACACCCCAGCCCAGGCCAAACAGGGCTGCACCCCCCAGCAGGCGGCCATCGATGGCCTGACTCAGTGGCAGGTGATAGGCATCACCGGCCGCGGGCTTGGCCCCCTGCTCCGCCCTGGGCTTCACCCACAGCAGGTAACCGGGCAGGAACACCGCCAGGGCCCCGCCCATCACCGCCATCAGGGCCGGATCCCAGCTACCATCGGCCAGCCTGGAGAGGTCGAGAAAACCCAGCACCTTGGCGGGATCCGCCATGCCGGAAACAAACAGGCCAAAACCAAACAGCAGGCCACAGCCAAAGGCGATCAACTTGTTCATGCTGCCCCCTTAATGCAGAAACACGGCGGCCAGCACGCCGGTGGTCATAAACACCCCGGTGGCGGCGGCGGAACGCAGCGACAAGCGGCCAAGGCCACAGATCCCGTGGCCGCTGGTGCAGCCAGAGCCCAGGTAGGTACCGATCCCCACCAGCAGGCCCGCCACCACCACCCGGGGCAGGCTCAGGCTGTCTAGATCGGCACTGACCGCGCCAAGCAGACCCATCGCTACGCCGCTGGCCAGCAGGCCCAGCAGGAAGGCAAAACGCCAACCGTCGCCGCTCACCGGCTTAAGGGCGCCGGTCAGGATCCCACTGATCCCGGCAATCCGCCCCCCCAGGGCCAACATCAGCAGCGCCGACAGGCCAATCATCGCGCCCCCCAACAGGGGCATCAGCAAACTCATCAAAATCCTCTCCTGTACCTCGACGCGAGGTCTCCCCCGCGTCCTCAGGATATGTCACTCAGAACCGGGCGTTGACCGCCTGGTAGGTTTTATAGCCCCCGGTCAAGTTCTTGGCCTGGAACCCGGAGTTGGTCAGCAGCTTGGTGGCAACATGGCCACGCAGCCCCACCTGGCAGAACACCAGGATGGTCTTGTCCTTGGGCAGTTCTGCCAGACGCTCACGCAGTTGATCCACCGGGATGTTGATCGCCCCGGCGATGGTACCGGTCCGGCTCAGCTCGCCGGGGTTACGTACATCCAGCAGCAGTTGGTCATCGCCGGCGTCATCCAGCGCCTGGCTATGCACCAGGGCGGTCTCTCCCGTCACCCGGTTGCTAGCGACGAAGCCCGCCTGGTTAAGCACGTCCTTGGCGGAGCCGAACGGCGGCGCATAGGTCAGCTCCATCTCGGTCAGGTCAAACACCGTCATGCCGGCGCGGATCGCCACCGCCAGCACATCGATGCGCTTGTCGATGCCATCCTTGCCGACCGCCTGGGCCCCCAACAACTTGCCGTCTTTGGGGCTGAACAGCAGCTTCAAAGAGACCGGATGGGCGCCGGGGAAGTAGCTGGCGTGGCTGGCACCGTGGACGTAGACCTTGTCGTAATCCCAGCCCAGTTGGGCCAGGCGCTTCTCATTGAGACCGGTATTGGCCACCGCCAGAGAGAATACCCGGCAGATGGCGGTGCCCTGGGTACGGTTATAGCGACTGTCCTGACCGAAGATCACGTTGGCGGCGATGCGGCCCTGGCGGTTGGCCGGGCCGGCCAAGGGGATCAGCGCCGGCTGGCCGGTCAGCAGATCAATCTCCTCCACCGCATCCCCTACCGCGAAGATGTGCGGATCGCTGGTGCGCATCTGCGCATCCACCTGGATGCCGCCAAGCTCGCCGATGGTCAAGCCGGCGTTCGCCGCCAGGCTCACCTCAGGCTTCACCCCGATGGCGCTGATCATCAGCTCAGTCTCCAGCACCTTGTCGTTGCTCAGTTGCAGGCGCAGGCCCTGTGGCGTCTCCTCGACCCGCTGTAGCGCGGTGGCCAGGTGCAGATCAACGTCGTGATCCACCAACTCCTGGTGCAGCATATTGGCCATCTCCGGATCCACCGGCGCCATCACCTGGTCTGCCATCTCCACCAGGCTGACCTGGATGCCGCGCTGGTGCAGCGCCTCCACCATCTCCAGACCGATAAAGCCGCCACCCACCACGGTGGCGTGCTTGGGCTGGTGCTGCTCAATGGCGGTCAGGATCTTGTCCATGTCCGGCAGGTTGCGCAGGCTGAAGGTGCGGGGGTTTTGCAGGCCCGGGATGGGCGGTACCACAGGGGCGGCCCCGGGAGAGAGGATCAGCGCATCGTAGCTTTCCTGGTAGCGCTGACCGGTGACCCGGTTGAGGATAGTGACGCGCTGGGCGGCGGAGTCGATGCTGAGCACCTCGTTGTGTACCCGCACATCAACGTTGAAACGCGCCTTGAAACTGGCCGGGGTCTGCAGCAGCAGGGCGTCCCGCTGCTCGATGTCACCGCCAATGTGATAGGGCAAGCCGCAGTTGGCAAAGGAGATGTGCTCACCCCGCTCCAGCAAGACGATCTCCGCCTGTTCGTCCAACCGACGGGCCCGCGCCGCCGCCGACGCGCCGCCGGCCACGCCACCCACAATCACCAGTTTCTTCATACCGCCTCCCGATCGGGCCATCCACAGCAGGGCAGCCCAAGACTAAAATAGGGAAGCTAATTTAGTTTTATCTAATTTAGTTGTCAACGGGTTTATTGCAGCAGTGGATCGTCCTTTGGCAGCTTGCCGGCGATCCACTTGGCCAGGCGGTGACGGATGTTGACCCCGGTTTCCTGGTCTTCCGGTAGCGGTGTCAGCAACTTAAGGTGCACCAGCATGCGGTAGATCGCCTCCGCCTTCTCATCGGCCGAATCGGTGGGCTTAAAGGCGCTGTAGCCGGACTTCACCGCCAGCGCTTCGCCGATCTGCATCGCCTTCTTAAACAGGGCCTTTTCGTTCTTCAGCTTCTTCATCTTCTGCTCCTTGGCGATCCGAGTCCTTAGGCTAGCAGGCCTGGCCTGCGGGTAACAGGACCGATCCCGTTACACTCCAGCCGGGATGGATCCCCGCTGTCTTCCCCCACGACTGCTAGCCTGTACAGGATCCCGAATTGAAGGAGGGCGCAGCGTGGCTCATCGTTACGACAGCATTCTCGACACCATCGGCAACACCCCGGTGGTCCGCATCAACCACCTGGCCCCCGAGGGGGTCAACCTCTACGTCAAGATCGAAGCCTTCAACCCCATGGGCTCGGTCAAGGATCGGCTGGCGCTGGGGGTGATTGAAGACGCCGAACGCCGGGGCGAGCTCAAGCCGGGCCAGACTGTGGTGGAGGCCACCAGTGGCAACACCGGCATCGGCCTGGCGATGGTCTGCGCCCAGAAGGGCTACCCGCTGGTGGTTACCATGGCGGAGAACTTCAGCGTCGAGCGGCGCAAGCTGATGCGCTTTCTCGGCGCCAAGGTGGTGCTCACTCCGGCCCATCTGAAGGGTTCCGGCATGGTGGCCAAGGCCAAGGAACTGGCGGAAGCCCACGGCTGGTGGCAATCGCGCCAGTTTGAGAACCCCGCCAACGCCGACACCCATGCCCGCACCACCGCGGTGGAGATCCTCGAGGACTTTGCCGATGTGTCACTGGATTACTGGGTCACCGGCTTTGGTACCGGGGGCACCCTCAACGGCGTCTCCCGGGTGCTGAAGGCCCGCAGCCCCCATACCCAGATCATGGTGTGCGAGCCGGACAATGCCACGCTGCTGGCCAGCGGCGTACCCCAACCCCGGGATGAGCAGGGCCAGCACAGCGCCAGTCACCCCAACTTCCGCCCCCACCTGATGCAGGGCTGGTCACCGGACTTTATCCCCCAGCTGGCGGAGGAGGTATTGGACGGCAGCCGCATCGATCACTACCTGCCCATCGATGGCAACGAGGCGCTCAAGTGCAGCGCCGAGCTGGCCAGCCGGGAGGGGATCTTCACCGGGATCTCCGGCGGCGCCACCTTTGCCGGCGCCCTGGCGGTGGCCCGCAAGGCCCCGCCCGGCAGTCACATCCTCTGCATGCTGCCTGACACCGGCGAACGCTACCTCAGCACCCCCCTGTTTGAGCCGGTACCGGAGTCGATGACCGAGGAGGAGATCGCCATCGCCCGCTCCACCCCCAACTACCGCTTTGACGTCAGTGCCGCGCCCCCCACCGCCGGCTCGGCGCTGATCCCGCCGGATCCGGAGCAGGAGGCCGAGGTGGCCGCGCTGATCGCCGACGCTGATCAGCCCATCGTGATGTTTGCCCTGGAGTGGTGTGAGTTCTGCTGGTCAGTGCGTAAAGTGTTTAAGCAGTACGGTATCCCCTACCGCTCGGTGGACCTGGACTCGGTGGCCTATCAGCAGGACCAACGCGGCGGTAAAATCCGCTCGGTGCTGAAGGAGAAGACCGGCTGGACCACCCTGCCGCAGATCTTCATCGGCGGTGAGTTTGTCGGCGGCTGTACCGATCTGTTCGACCAGATCCGCGCAGGGGATCTGCCCAAACGCCTGACCGAATTGGGCATTCCCTTCGACACCAGCGTCGACGCCGATCCCTATGATCAGCTGCCCAAGTGGCTCCACCCTCGCTAGCCCGGCATCACACCGGTATCATAGGGGCCTCTGAATCAAGCTGAGCGAGGCCCCTGTGGCGAAAAAGTTCTACGTTGTCTGGCGCGGTCACAAGACCGGGATCTTCACCGACTGGCCCCAGACCCAGGCCGCCGTCAGCGGCTTCTCCGGGGCCAAGTACAAGGCCTACCCCAGCCGGGAAGCCGCCATGGCGGCACTGAAGCAGGGCCACGCTGCGGCCCTGGGTGCTACTGCGAAAGCGGCCAGCAAGCCCGCCGCCAATACCGCGTCGAAACCCGCCAACACCGCAGCACTGCCTGACAGCGAAGTGGCGATCTACTGCGATGGCGCCTGCGACCCCAACCCCGGCCAGGCCGGTACCGGGGTGGCGCTGTACCGTCAGGGCCAGGCTGCCGAGCTCTGGTACGGGCTCTACAACCCCATGGGCACCAACAACACCGCCGAGCTCAACGGTTTGCACCAGGCCCTGCTGCTGGCACAGCAAGAGCGCCAGAGTGGCCGCAGCGTCACCGTGTTATGCGACTCCATGTACGCCATCAACTGCATCAAGGTCTGGGCCGACGGCTGGCAGAAGCGCGGCTGGAAGCGGGCCGGTGGCGAGATCCAGAACCTGGCCCAGATCCAGACCATCCACGCCCTGTGGCAGCAGCTCAAGCACCAGGTCAGCCTGGAGCACGTTAAGGGCCACGCCGGCATCGAAGGCAACGAGCTGGCCGATCGCATGTCGGTCTACGCCGTCACCGAAAAACAGCCGGATTTTGTTGCCCTGCCCACCCCCTTTGACCTGGACGAGATCCTGGCGATGCGGGCCGGCTAAGCCGCCATAACTTGCAGTGGGTCCGACTCCCTCCCCCCTCCACTTGCAATCTGGCAGTGGCAGGATAGAGTCGGCCTATCCCCTCCCGGCATAGATTGAACAAGGACGTAATGCGTAAACCGGCGTTTTGGCTTATCCCCCTGGCTCTGTTGGCGGCCCTCTCGGCCCTGGGCTGGCACTATTGGCAACAGGAGCAGGCCCGGGCTGAGCGCTGGCGATGCCCCCATGGCTACCCGGTGTTTCCCAACTCGGACAAACGGGATGCCAAGGGCTTTCTCGGCGCCTACGTCCAGTTTCCCGGTCAAAGCTACCACGGCAAGCAATCGGTGGGCAGCGGCAGCGCTGTGCTGCAAGGCAGTGCCCGGGTCGAGGGGATCCCCCAACCCGGCCTGAAGCTGCGACTCTACCTCAATGGCAGCCGTGCCACCGAGTGGGCCACCACCGACAGCCAGGGCAGCTACAGCATCCCGCTGCCGGCAGGGGAATACCGCATCTCCGGCTTTGAACTGGCCCGGGACAGCGCCGATGAGTTGCTGCTGGGGCTGATCCACAAGGCCCCCTACCGCTTTAATCAAACCTTCACCCTGGCCGATGGCCAAACCGGCACCGGGCTGGATTTTCGCTTTGTCACCCCGGTGCGCCGAACCCTGCAGCAAACCGAGTACCGCGTGGATGAGCCGATCCCGGTGCAGTGGCAGGCCTACCTCGGCGCCAGCTACTACAAGATCCAGGTACTGGAGATCGAAGACCCCTACGAAGAGGGCGGGGTGCAGCGGATCTTCCCCTTTGGCGACCGTCCCCGCACCATCACCACCGAGCTGGACCTGCGCGAGCTGTACGACGGCTTCAAACCCGGCTACTTCTACCGCTACGTCATCACCGCCTTCGACGAACAGGACCGTCCCATCGCCAGCAGTGGTCGCAAGCACGTTGATGTCGATTTCCTGATCCTGCCCTAAGCGCCACTGGATTGATCCAAAACAAGTTATCCTCGGATAGCCAAAGCAGGCTCGGTGTCGCCGTGGCACCGCGCCTCAGTTGAGATAAGCTGGGTAGGACAGAGAAAGGAGTCCGCCCATGGGTCAAACGGTCACTGAGCAGCACTTTTCCCAACAGGATCACCACCGCTTCGAGCGGCAACTCACCGAGGATCTGGACTGCCTGGCGCAGCTGCTGACGGATCCCGACTGGGGCCGGGGCGAACGCACCCTGGGCGCCGAACTGGAGCTCTATCTGCTGGATCAGGAGCAAGGGCCCTGGATGGCCAACCAGCAGCTGCTCAAGGCGGCTGCCGATCCCCACCTGACCCCAGAGCTCAACCGCTTCAACCTGGAGTACAACTGCCCCTACACCCAGTGCCAGGGCAGCCCGTTCAGCCAGCTTGGTGGCCAGATGACGCGCCAGCTGAGCCAACTCCAGCACCTGGCCAGTGAGATGGGCGGCCAGGTCACCGCCATCGGTATCCTGCCCACCCTCAAATCGGCCCACTTCGGCCTCTCCTCGATGACCGATGAGCCCCGCTACCACCAGCTGACCCGGGCGCTGAAGCAGCGCCGGGATGGCCCGTTCCAGATCTGCATCAATGGACCGGACCGACTGATGATGAGCGCCGACGACCTGACCCTGGAGGGGGCCAACACCTCGTTCCAGCTGCACCTTAGAGTCGATCCGGCGGAGTTTGCCGACTGGTTCAACGCCATCCAGCTGGCCACCCCCTTCGTCATGGCCCTGTCCGGCAACGCACCGCTGTTTCTCGGTCGGCGGCTGTGGCAGGAGACCCGCATCGCCCTGTTCAAGCAGTCCATCGACTGCCGCAACCTGTGTGATACCCCCTGGGATCCCCCTGCCCGGGTCTCGTTCGGCAAGGGCTATGTCCGCCACAGCGCCATCGAGCTGTTTCGCCAGGGCACCAGCCTGTTCCCGGTGATCCTGCCGGATTGGCACCGGGTCGAGGACAAACCCGGTGAAGGCCCGGCACTGCACGCCCTGCGTCTGCATCAGGGCACCATCTGGAGCTGGAACCGTCCGGTTTATGACCCCGCCGGCGGCGGTCACCTGCGCATCGAGATGCGCACCCTGCCCGCCGGCCCCACCATCGACGACATGATGGCCAACGCCGCCCTGCTGCTGGGCCTGGCGCAAAGCTTCCGGGCCCAGATAGATAGCCTGATTGACCGCCTGCCGTTCGACTTTGCCGAGTACAACTTTTACCGCGCCGCCCAATCCGGGCTGGAGGCCAAGCTGCTATGGCCAGGACAACGCCTGCTGCTGCAGGAGCAGCCGGTAGTACCGCTGCTGGAGGCCATGCTGCCCCAGGCCCAAACTGGACTGGAGCAGCTGGGCATCGACTCGGACGAGGCGGCACGACTGATGACACTGCTGGCAGAGCGCCTGGCCCGGGGCCAGACCGGGGCCCAGTGGCAACTGCGTGCCCTGGCCAAGCTGGAGCAACAGCACGACCACGACACCGCACTGCGGCGCATGGTCCAGCACTACTGCGAACTGAGTCGTTCAGGCCAGCCGGTGGCCCAATGGGAGTTGCCCGCATGATGCGGATGGACCGGCTCCACCCCCATCCCCTGCCCTCGCCAAGGCAACTGGAACAGGGGATGCTGCACTGGCTTCATAGCCTGCCGGGCCCGGTTTGGCTGACCCTGCCCGGCAGCACCGACAAACCTGCCCGGGTGGTGGTTACCCTGCTTCATGGCAACGAGCCCTCGGGGTTGAAAGGGCTGTGGCGTTGGTGGCACGAGTCGCCCCGACCAGCGCAAACCTGCCACTTTGCCATCATCAATGTCGAGGCGGCCCTGGCGGAGGGCGGCTTTGTCCACCGCTACCTGCCCGGCCAGTGGGACCTTAACCGCGGCTTTGGTGAGCACGGAGACCTGGCCCACCAACGGTTGGCGCGGGATCTGCTTCAACATATCCAGGCGGCCAGGCCGGAGGCGGTGGTGGATCTGCACAACACCTCAGGCAGCGGCCCCAGCTTCGCCGTGGCAACTGAAAACTGGGCCCAACACCGGGCCCTGGCTGGCCTGTTCACCGAACGGCTGCTGATCACCGAAGTGCGCCTTGGCGCCCTGATGGAGATGACCACCCGCCACAGTCCCATCATCACCATCGAGTGTGGCGGGGCGGTGGATCCCCAGTCAGACGAAGTGGCCTACCAGGGGCTGCGACGCTTTTTAGAGACAGAATCGGTACTGGAGGAGCAGCAGGGTGACTGGCAGCTAGACCTGCTGACCCGTCCCATCCGGGTGCGGCTCAATCACGGCAGCACCATCCATTACGGCGAGACCCCCTGCGAGGAGGCCGACATCACCCTGCCGCCGGACATCGAGCGACTCAATTTCGGCTGGGTGCAGCCGGAGGAGCCGCTGGGCTGGCTCGGCAGCAAGGGACTGGATGCGTTGAATCTCAGCGATGGCGAACAGCAACTGGCCGCCAGCGAGCTGTTTGTTCAGCAGGACAACCGGCTTCACCTGGCCTGCGGCAGCAAGCTGTTTATGATCACCACCAACGCCCGCATCGCCGCCAGCGACTGCCTGTTCTACGCCGTCCGTAGCCCATCGGCCAGTGATGGATAGATAACGAATCGGTCACAAGAACCCTTCCGCTGGCGTGATACACTCCCCGTGGCCAGACGTTTCTAGCCGAAGGAGACACGGCATGAAAACCCGGGATCGCATCTTACTGACTGCATTAGAGGCGTTCAGCGCCCGCGGCGTGGCTGGTGTATCGACCAACCAGATCGCCGATGAGATGGAGATCAGTCCAGGCAACCTGCACTACCACTTCAACAGCAAGGCGGAGCTGATCAAGGCGCTGTACCTGTGCTTCAACCAGGACATCCTCAGCTACACCCGTACCAGCGAGCGGCCGGTCCGCACGCCCCAGGAGCTTTGGCTGCTGCTGGCACTGAGTTTCCAGCTGCTGGCCAAATACCGCTTCGTATTTCGTGACGCCAGCTACGTACTGAACCGCTACCCGGAGCTGCGCCGCCCCTTTGCCACCTTGTTGCGGCAAACCCGCGAGAGCAGCCAGCGCTTCTGTCGCGGACTGGTGGCCAGCGGCATCCTCGACGCCGACAGTGACACCCAGGAGGCGCTGGCCCAGGGACTGCACCTGCAGATCACCCAATGGGTGGGCTACGCTGATCTGCTGCAACTGGGCCGGGTGACCCACCAGGATGAGCAAGACCCCTTCGCCCTGGTGGAGGGGATCAACCAGGTACTGCACCGGTTGCACCCCTACCTGCGCCCGGAGGTGCGGGAGGCGTTTACCAAACCAGTCCCCGCCGAGGTCATCAAAGAAGCGATATAAACCATAATCGAATTGAAATGGAGTTGTGTCTGCTCGCCCCGTAGCATGAATCAGGTGGGCGCTTGGCACGGATGGCTTGGCCCCACGTAGACCACAGCAACGACAAAGGAATCTGCCATGGCGCCATCTCTGTTCAAACCGGAGGAGCTCTCCTCCATTGGTCAGCAACTGCTGCTGTCCAACCAGACCATGATCCAAACCTTGCTGGCCGCCAGCCAGCAGTGGCTAAGCCACAGCATCGAGTACCACCGCGCCTCCATCGAGATGGGGGTGACTATGCTGACCCAGGCTCAGGCCCAGCAGGCCGAGCTGAACCAGCATTGGCAAGCGGTGTGGCAGGCGAATTACGAGGAGGGCCAGCAGTTTTGGCAGCAGTGGTTTGAACACAGTGGCGCCCCGGTGACGGAGGCGGTTCCCCAGCCAACGAGCCTCGCCAGCGCCCAGCCTCAACCCGCCTCCGCAGAAACCACCCCGCCTCCATCAAAGCCCCGCACAGCCACTCGCAAAGTCACCCGCAAAACCACCACGGCAAAACCCCGCAAGCCCCAGCCCGCCGCCAAGGCTGCCCCGGCAAAGCCAACAGCGAGCAAGACCTCAAAGACTAAGAGCACGACGGCAAAAGCCGCCGCAGCTCAGACAGCCCCAACCAAGCCCAGCGTCGCCAAGACTGCCGCAGCTCAGGCAGCCCCAGCCAAGCCGGCAGCCGCTAAAGTCACCGCGACAAGCAAACCCGCCAAGACGGCGGCCAGCAAGGCCAATGGCGCTAAGGTGGCTCCCACCAAAGCCACCGCGGCAAGTGCCAGCAGCGCCAAGGGCGTGGAAGCAAAACCCGGCAAGGCCACAGCGGCGAAAGCCCGTGCTGCCAAGCCCGCCTCAAGCAAGCCCGCGAAGGCGTCGCCGGCAAAAACCGCGGCTGCAAAGCCCAGCGGCGAAGGCCAGTAACAACACGCCCCGCCGAGGCTCAAGCCTGGCGGGGCGTGCATCGCGCTAAATTGACGGCGTAGGGTTCCCCCTGTTGGGCAGCTCTGATTCTCTGGTGTTGATCCTCACCTGGCGAACCCAACCGGAACCCCACGCCGGATCAAAAGGATAGACCCTTTCCGTCGCCATTGCCCAAGTCACATCCCCATCCTAAGTTCAGTAACTTCGTCTACACCTGTAAGACGCGATCAGGATGCGAGGTGTGGAATGAAAGGCAAAGAGCGCAAGAAGGTATTGAACCTGCTCAACGAGATCATGGAGAGGGAGCTGGCCGGCGTCGTGCGGTACAGCCACTACTCGCTGATGGTGTTCGGCTACGGCCGCATCCCAATCGTCTCCTGGCTCAAGGGCAACGCCAGCGAGAGCCTGGCCCACGCCCAGCGCGCCGGTGAGTTTGTCACCATGCTGGGCGGCCACCCCTCGCTGGGGATAGGCCCGCTGCTGGAGTCCAAACAGCACGACATTGGCGACATCCTGCGGGAAAGCCTGGCCCACGAAAAGAGCGTGGTGCAGCTGTATTACAACCTACTGACCCTGGTGGAGGGGAAGTCCGTGGTACTGGAGGAGTACGCCCGGGAGATGATAGTGCAGGAGACCCTGCATGAGGACGAAGTCGACAAAATGCTCCGTCGGCCTGGCGATATTGAGGCGTTCGATTCGGATCATTGATCCTGGCGCTGACGAACCCGCTCTTTCTGCTTCTGCTGGGCCAGCCAGTGCCGCTGGAACGACCAGCGGCGGTCGGTGGGGATGGTGTCGTCACAGGGGTCACTCTGGTGCCAATCCCGTCGCCGTGGGGCGACTGAGCCTGCGGTCATTAGGTCAAGCAGGATCAGCGGCCAGAACAGCAGGCACAGGCTGGCGTATACCAGCCAAGTGGCTCTGCCGGTTGGCTGCACCTGGCCGAGCAGGTAGCCGCGCTTGAGTCTGGCCCAAAGCACCACCATTGCACCCAATGTCAGATAGCCCCAGATCACGGTCATCCTTCCGCTCCCCTGAAGTGGCTTGGCTCCTGCCTAAGCCTGTGTATTTTCTATTCTACTCATTTCGAGTAAACGCTTTTGCCGTAGCAAACACAAGCAAAACCGTACCTCCTCTCTACGCTGCCTCACCGAAGAGGCGATCAGAACGGCTTGCCAAAGAAGAAATAGATGCTGCGGTTGCCGTCGTCGGTTTGGCCATAGGCAAAGGCCGCTGGCCCCCAACGGGTATCGGTACTGACAAAGGCGCTGCCGGCGTAGATCAGGTCATCCAGGGCCATGTCGTCCTTGCTGTCCCAGATATTGCCCGCCTCCGCGGAGGCACCAATGGAAACCGGCAGGGTGATGCCAAAGGGGGCATTGCTCAGGTCATAGCGGTAGATCAGGGTGCCCAGCCCCTTGTGATTGCCAAACAGGGCATCCTTGTAATAGCCGGACAGGTTAAGGAAGCCACCGATGGAGGTCAGCCGCGACAGCTGCAGCGAGTTTTGGTCCAGACTCTCCACCTCCACCTTGCCGGACACGGTGTGGGCACCCAAGCTGTAGGCACCACGCCAGCGTGCCTGGTAGGCCCACAACGACTGGTGCTCGGACCCGTCGATGCCGGAGGGCGGCAGGAAACGGGTATAGCTGTCCAGGTAGGCGGCACTTAACCGCCACTCCATCCCTCGGGTCGGGAACACACCATTATCCAGGGTATCGTAGCCCACCAGCAGCTCCGGCCCTTTGTAGTGGTAGTAGGCCAGCTTGGAGCTGTTGCCGGAGGGGATGGAGTCCAGCTCACCATCCTCGTAGCGATACAGCAGCTCCACTTGGGCGGCGCGGCCAAGATGCAGGCCCAGGCCGGCATAGAGATCGTGGCTGCTCTGGCGCAGGCTCTGGATCAGGTTGGCCTCGGTCTCCAGCACGTTCCAGCGCTGATTGATGTACTGGTAGCCCACCCGGCTAAACAGCATCTCGTTACGCCCCAGTGGCTGGTACAGCTCAGTGGCGAAGCGTTTGTTGGTCCCCAGGTTCAGCTCCGTGCGCCACTGGGTACGCAGGTCGAACAGGTTGTAGGCGCTGTACGCCACGTCGATGCCAAAATCCAGCTCCTCCTCGAAGTTGTCTTCGAAGCGCAGACCCAGGTCAAACACGTTGGGGCCCCAGTCCTTGTTGCGGGCACTGATCACCAGGGTGGCTTCATCGCCATGACGATCGATGCGCGCATCCACCCGCTCAAACTGGTTGAGGGCATAGACCCGGCTGATCGCCTCCTCCAGGGTGGCGCTGTCCAGCGCCGTGCCCAGCGGCAGATCCAATGCCTCCAGGATCACCGTGGGATCCACCCAGGAGGCGTTCTCCAGATCCACCGCGGTGATCACCGGCGCCTGATCAAACAGCGCCTCCCGCTTCTCGGTCTTTTCTGCCTGGTAACGCTGATAGGCGGCGGGGCTGACCTGGTAGGGCAGCAGCTGCGCCAGCATCTCCTGGGCAGCGTGCTCACCGCGCTGGATCATCAAAGGCATCTTGTCGAAATCGCTGGTGCCGACATCCCCAATGTCCGGCACGATCAAAAGATCCTTCTCCGACATCAGCGCCACCTGCTGATCCCGGGTCAGGTTGGTGAGGTAGCCCGACAGCTGGCTGAGCACATCGATCACCGAGTTGAGCTCATCCCGGCTGTGCAGCGGCGAGCCGATGTCCACGGCGATCACCACATCGGCGCCCATCGCCTTGACCACGTCCACCGGCAGGTTGTTGACCAAGCCACCGTCCACCAGCAGCTTATCCTCGTACTGGATCGGCGCCAGCGCGCCGGGCACCGTCATACTGGCCTGCATGGCGATCGCCAGGCTGCCCTGGTCAAATACCATGGCGGAGCGGTCGGTGAGATCCGTCGCTACGGTGCGAAGCGGGATGGGCAGCTGATCGAAATCCTCCACCGTGGGCACCGGTCCCAGCGAGCGGCGGATCAGCGAGGACATGGTCTGGCCCTGCAAGGCGCCCTTGGGCAGGGTGAATTCGCCCTCGTTAAACCCCACCTTGGTCTCTATGGGGTAATGATCGTAAAACGCCTTATCCCGGTAGATCCGCTGCTCCCGGGGGACGTCATCGGAGAAGCCGGTGTTGAAGTCCATCGAGCCGATGATCGCTTCAATCTCATCGGCGCTGTAGCCGACGGCATAGAGGGTGGCGACATAGGCCCCCATGGAGGTGCCGGCCAGATAGTCCACCGGGATCTGGTTGCGCTCCAGGGTCCGAAGCACGCCAATGTGTGCTGCGCCCTTGGCACCGCCGCCGGAGAGCACCACCCCGATCTTGGGTCGCTCCGCCACCGCGGTCATGGACACCCCCACCAGCATCAGCGCCAGCCATCGCCATCCCTGCATCATCTCGCTCCAAACTTGGTCTCACCTTCACAATAAAATACGGTTTTATTTGGAGGTTTTGAATCTTGATGGGGTAGCTTATTCAGCTAAGGGCAATCCGCGCCGTGGCAGCGCCTGCGGCAATGGGCTAAACCCACCACAACATCGGCAGCGTATCCCCGGTTCCAGCGGAGAAAGATCGAAGGAGAGAGTGATGGCGAAAACAAAGAGATTGGCTCGGCAGATCCTGGCTGCAGGGCTGGGGCTGCTGGCCCTGCTTAGTGGTTCAGCCAGCGCCGCCGTGGACCCTGAAGCCCTGCCGGCACTCAAGGCGATGCGGGTCAACGACGCCCAGGTGGTCACCGCCGGCCTGCCGACCCCAGAGCAGTTCACCGCCCTCAAGGCCGCCGGTATCGAACTGGTGATCGATCTGATCCCGCCGGATCACCCCCATGCTCCCACGCAGGAACCGGCCCAGGTGCGCGCCGCCGGCATGGTTTACGCCAACATCCCGGTGGACTGGCAGGCCCCCAGTTCGGATAACCTGGCCCGGTTTGCCGAGCTGATGCAGCAGTACCAGGGCAAGGGAGTCCTGGTGCACTGCATGGCCAACTACCGCGCCTCCGCCTTCTACTACCTCTACCAAAGTCAGCAGGGTCAGGGTGACATCGGCCTGCTGGAGCCCTGGGGCGATCTGGACCAGGCCTTTGCCGAGTATCCCCAGTGGCAGCGCTTTATCGAGCAGCATCGCACCACGGCCGACTCGAACGCTCGATAAGGCCCTAGCCGACGTATCCGCCGAAGATACGCCGAAGATACGCCGTTCAATACCCGCTTCACGCCATTGTTAGTCGCTTTTCGCTAGCCTGCTGCTTTGCATTGTTGATGACGAGGTGGGGATGCGAGGGGTCGTTTGGGGTTGTCTTTTGCTGAGCAGTGCTGTGCTGGGGGCAGAGGTAGCACCGCCAAAGCAGGCGATCCACTGGGGCATCGGCAGCGGTGTGATTGAGCACACCAGCGAGTTCGACGGCGATACCAGCAGCTCTTTCAGTTTTCAGCTGGGCTACCGCCGTGAACTGGCCCGTCACCTGCACTGGGAGGCCCAGGCACTGTACCTGCAAGGCGGTGCCATTGATTGGATGTTCGACTGGTTGGTACCGGAGCGGGTGGAGCCCAGCTACGTGGGCGCAGGCACCGGGCTGATGCTGTACTGGCCCCATGATCACTTGGCCCAGCTGACCCTGCGCGGCGGTGTCCAGCTCGGTGAGCTGACCGAGAAGATCCGCTACCAGGGTGACACCCAGGAGACCAGCTCGAGCTGGCACGGAGGCTATTATGGCGCCGCCGGGATCCGTCTGGCACCAACGCGCAAGTTTAGCTTTGGCCTGGAATACCAGCACTACGCCCTCTCCTCCCGCTACGACGCCGAGGCCGTTATGCTCAACTTCAGCCACCGCTGGTAAGCACGAACAGGTAAGCCCAAACAAAAACGGCCCCGCGATTGCGGGGCCATTTGGTAACGTGGCTTAACAGCGACGCTTACATCTTCACCATTTTGCGCTCGGCGGTGCCCCACTCAACGTGGTACATCTCACCGGCCGGCTGATCAGTACGCTCGAAGGTGTGCGCACCGAAGAAGTCACGCTGGCCCTGCAGCAGGTTGGCCGGCAGGGTTTCCAGGCGGTAGGCGTCGTAGTAGGACAGCGCTGAGCTGAAGGCCCCCACCGGGATCCCCATCATGGTGGCCTTGGCGATGGCCATACGCCAGTTGCCCTGGTGAGACTCGATCTGCTCAGCAAAGAACTGATCCACCAGCAGGTTAGCCAGCTCCTGGTCACGACCGTACGCGTCGGCGATGGACTGCAGGAATACGGCGCGGATGATGCAGCCGGCCCGCCAGATCTTGGCGATGGCGATGAAGTCCAGCTTCCAGCCATTGGCCTTGGCCGCCGCACTCATCAGCTGGAAGCCCTGGGCGTAGGCACAGATCTTGGAACAGTACAGGGCATCATGCAGCTGGGCGATGGTCTCCGCCTTCTCCTGCTCGCTCATCGGCGCTACTTGCGGGCCACGCAGTACCTTGGCAGCGGCAACGCGCTCGGTCTTCATGGCGGACATGGCACGGGCATACACCGCGGCGGTGATGGTCGGGGCTGGGGCCGCCAGCTCCAGACTGCTCATGGCGGTCCACATGCCGGTGCCCTTTTGGCCGGCGCGATCCATGATCACGTCCACCAGCGGCTGACCGCTGTGGCTGTCCTGCTGCTCCAGTACCTCGACACTGATCTCCATCAGGTAGCTGTCCAGCACACCCTGGTTCCACTGGCGGAACACCTCGGCGATCGCCTTGGGGGTCATATCCAGGGCATCGCGCATCACGTGGTAGGCTTCGCAAATCAGCTGCATGTCGGCGTACTCAATGCCGTTATGCACCATCTTGACGTAGTGACCGGCACCGTTGGGACCGATGTACTCAGCACAGGGCTCGCCTTCGGTGATCGGCTTGCCCGGGGCTGCGCCTTCGATGGGCTTGCCGGTTTGCGGGTCGACCTTGGCGGCGATCGCCTGCCACATCGGCTTGATGCGCTGCCAGGCACGCTCGTCACCAGAAGGCATCAGCGACGGTCCGAAACGGGCACCCGCCTCGCCACCGGACACGGCGGTGGAGAAGAACATGAACAGGCCAGCGTACTTCTTCTCACGGCGAACGGTGTCGCTCCACAGGCTGTTGCCGGTGTCGACCACGGTATCGTCCGGGCCGATGCCCGCTTCAATCAGCTTACGGCAGACGCTGTCCACCGGGGCACCAGCCGGTACCGACAGAACGATGGTACGCGGTGCCTTCACCTTGGCCAGTAGGTCGCCAAAAGAGCTGCAGCCCTGAACACGGGCTACGCCGTTGTTCTCCACCTGGTCCTGGGTCATGGCCGCATCGACTTTGCCGGCGTCCAGATCAAAGGCCGCCACCTGGAAGCCGTTGTCCGCCAGGTTCAGGGTCAGGCTTTTGCCCATTACCCCAAGGCCCACAAAACCGATATCGCACTGCGCCATGCTCGCTTCCCCTGAAAAAAAATTACAGCCAGTCAAAATTCGGGCAGGATTATACCCGCTGCAGCGGGTGAGCGTAAGTGTGAAACCACGTTAATTTCGGTTGCTGGCAGCAGGAGATGACTTTTTTGAACAAGGTCATGGTTTGCCCGCCGGACTCAGCGTAAAGATCACGCCTACCACCTAAAACGCCACACCAAGCAGGGTTGCGCGGCGCAACAGGAACTGATCGGGGGACCGACCCTCGTGATAAGTTGTGCATTTTCATCTCGTCACACTCACAAACGGCCAATTTGTGAACTTTTGTCTTGGGACTCTCGGTGGGCAGGGCGCCTCAGCAGGCTGAAAGATAATTACAGAAAAGGGTGCGCGAGCGATAATAAAACCCAGGAGAATTCGGCACTTAGCCATCTTCTCCTGGGTTGGTTAGCGCACCGTCTTTCGGGATGAGCGGCTTGGCTGCGTTGATCAGTCCAGGCTGAAGGTCACCGCGTCGCCAACGCGAATCGCCTCACCCTGGTGCGAGATCAGCACCGCGTTGCCACCAAAGTAAGCGCGTCCATCTGCCAGGGGATCCATCGCCATCAAAGTAGACAGCGGCTCCTTGCCCCCTATTCGCTCGCCGGTTTGCTGATCGATGGTGGTTACCGGGCAGCGCTCGCAAGGCTTGCGCAGCGCCAACCGCCAGTTGGGGCCCTGCAGGGTCAGCCGTTCCAACTCCTGGAACGGGCGCTCAAAGCCGTCGATCACCACATTGGCGCGAAAACGCGCCATCTCAACTGGCGAGCAGCCCTTGGCCTGCAACTGCTGATTGAGCCCGTCCAGGCTCTGCTGGGAGGCAACCAGGTAGGGGAAACCGTCGGCAAAGTGGGTACTGGAGCTTTCGCCGGCTTGCAGATACTTGGGCTTGATCGCCCGGGTCTGCTGCGGGTCAAAGCGCACCAGGCGCAGCGGCGCGCCACGAAAGGCCCCCAACTGCTCGGTCAGCCAGTGACTGGCCGCGGCCCCCTCATCCAGTGCCGGCATCTCGCTTTGCCACACCCTGATCGGCGTGCTGGCTTGCGGGCTTTGCTGCAGCGGCACAGCAAATCGCTGATCGCCGCAACGCAACAGCAGGCTGTCCTGGGTGATCTCGGTGGCGATGCGGGCCATCGCTGGCAGCTGCCGCTGGGTGACAAAGCGGCCGTTGGCATCCACCAGCATCCAGTGGCGGTCCCAGGGCAGGCCGGTCTCGGTCAGTGGCAGCTGATCGACGGCGATCCCCTGCAGGGACTTCACCGGGTAACGGTACAGTTGGGTGACTCGCAATGCCTTACCTCATTAATAGCCAGTGGCCGCAGCACCCTGGGCCGATAACAGTCGAGATCCGATCAACTGCTGCACTCTCCTTCGAGCACCGGCTGGGGCCGCTGGGTGTAGTTGTTGAAGGTCTTGTAGCGCAGGTAGCACACGCTGCTATCAAGCCCGGTCATCCGGATCCAGGCAAAATCCCGGTTTTCATCCTTGCAGCTAAAGCGACCGTCAGTGGAATCCTGTTTGCCGTTACTGCTCATGGCGGTGTCAGTCAGACCAAGGATATGGCAGATCTCCACACGGCTCAGGTAGCCCTTCTCCAGCCGATACTCCTTGTTATTGTCGTAGCTAAGGTACTGGTTACCATTGCTGTCGGTTCGTACCCGACTGGGGACCTGCTTGAGGGTGTCCACCTGAACCATGACCTGCTGAAGTTGGCCGCGAAGTTCATTGAGTACAGCAACCTGCGCATCCTGACGCAGGCTGATCTGGCGGCTATAAACCACCAGTGCCAGCACCGCCAGCACCACCACAACCGCCACCAACTCGATGAGGGTAAAGCCCCCCTGCTGCCTTCCTTTCATACAACCACTCCATGTACTGCTGCCCATCAATGGGAATTCCCACGCACAGTAACACCGAGTGTCCGTCAGGCCAATCCGTCTCTGCGTCTATCCCAGGCTGCGCAGCATCCGCAGCGGTGCCCAGCGCAATACCCAGCGCATCCAGGCCCAAGGCCAGCCGGGTACGAAGGCGTTATCCCCCTCTTTCTCAATCGCCTTGATGATGGCGCGGCAACCGGTTTCGGTGTCCACCATAAAGGGCACCTTATCGACCCGATCGTTGATCTCGCTCTGGATATAGCCAGGATGTACCGTGGTTACCTTGATGGGGGTATTGAGCAGATCCACCCGGATCCCCTCGCTCAAGCTGGTCAGCGCCGCCTTGGTGGCAGCGTACACCGTCATGGCGCGGCGAAAGCCCCGCACCGCACTGACCGAAGAGATGGTGACCAGGTGACCATGATTCTGTGCCCTGAACTGGGTCAGTGCCGCTTCACACTGGGCCAGTGCTGCGACAAAGTTGGTCTCCGCGGTCTGGCGATTGGCCTCGAAATGCCCGGTGCCCAGGGAAGCCCCTTTGCCCATGCCGGCGTTGACGATAACCCGGTCGATGCGACCGCCGAAGTCTTGAGCAAAGGCCTCGAACACCGCAAACACCTGTTCATGGTCGTTCACATCCAGGGCGCGGACATGCACCTGGATATCGGGGTAGGAGGTCTTTAGCTCCTGTTGCAGCGCTTCCAGCCGTTCGGTACGTCGGGCACACAGGGCCAGGTTTCGTCCCATGGCGGCAAACTGCCGCGCCATCTCCCAACCCAGGCCCGAACTGGCACCGGTGATCACTATGTTCTGTCGCACGATTTGATTGCCTCCTTGCTCAACTCTTGGCCAAGTTAGAGTCCTGAGCGGCACAAGTAAACCCCACCACTAAGCACAGCCCGGGGTCGCCACCAGCTCTGCCGGGCTAAACCCAAGCCATGAGGTCCACTCAGGGCAACAAAAAAGGCCCCGCGTGGGGCCTTTTTGCTGTTTAGAGTCCTACCGAGAGGCCACGTCGTGCCAGCAGGGCTTCCGGGCTAGGCGGCTGGCCACGGAAAGCGGTGTAGATGGACATCAGATCCTCGCTGTTGCCCTTGGCCAACACCTCCTTACGGAAGCGCTCGCCGGACTCACGACTCAGCCCGCCCTGTCGCTGCAGGTGGGCATAGGCATCGGCGGCCATGATCTCACTCCACAGGTAGGCGTAGTAGCTGGCCGAGTAGCCCCGGGCAAAGACATGGCCAAAGAAGGTGGAGCCGTAGCGCGGCGGGATCACCTCACTGGACAGGCCGTGGCGCGCCAGGGCTGCCGCGTCAAACTCTGCTACCGAGGGGATCTCCGCATCCGCCGCCAGCGAATGCCACTCCAGATCCAGCAGCGCCGCCGCCAGGTACTCCTGGGTGTCGAACCCCTTGTTGAACCGTTCCGCAGCCATCGCTTTGGCCAACAGCTGCGGCGGGATCGGCTCGCCGGTTTGATGGTGGAAGGCGTAGTTGGCGATCACCTCGGGGTGGAAGCGCCAGTCCTCCTGGAACTTGGCTGGGAACTCGGCAAAATCCCGTGGTACCGCGGTACCGGACAGGCTGCGGTAGGTCACGTCGGACAGCAGGCCATGAACCCCGTGGCCCATCTCATGGAACAGGGTGTTGACCTCTTTGGGGGTCAGCAGTTGCGGTTGCCCCTCCGGCGCCCGGGCGATGTTGGCTACGTTGAGCACCACCGGGCGACTGCCCTGCAGGTTGGACTGGTGAACGAAGTTGGCCATCCAGGCACCACCGCGCTTACCGGGGCGGGCAAAGAAGTCGCCGTAAAACAGGCCCAGCCCCTGGCCCTGTTCATCAAACACCTCGTAGACCAGCACATCCGGGTGGTAGACCGGCAGGTCGCTACGAGGCTCAAAACGGATGCCAAACAGCCGCTTCATGGTGTAGAACACCCCGTCCTCCAGCACCCGGTGGAACTCCAGATACTCGGAGACCTGTTTGCTGTCCAGCTCGTACTGGGTCTGGCGCACCCGCTCGGCGTAGTAGAGCCAATCCCAGGGGGCCAGTTCATGCTCGGCGCCGTCCCGGGTCATCTGTGCCCGCAACTGCTCGGCCTCGCGGCCACTGTTGGCCACCACATCGGCGGCCATGCTGCCCAACAGCGCCAGCGCCTGCTCCGGCTCACCGGCCATCTGCTTGTCCAGACGATAGCCAGCCCAATGGTCGTAGCCCAGCAGCTGTGCCTTTTCCGCCCGCGCCAGCATCAGCGCCGGAATGACGCTCTGGTTTTCGAACTCACCATCCACACCTCGCTCGGCGGAGGCACGCCATAAGCGCTCCCGCAGCGCGCGATTTTTCAGGTTGGCCAGGGCGGGCTGACGGGTGGTGCTTTTCAGGGTCAGCAAGAAGCGCTCCGGCGATCCGGCCCGCTCTGCTGCCCGCTGGGCTGAGCGGATCTGGCTATCGCTGAGACCGGCCAGATCCGCGATCTCATCCACCCAGACGCCGGCAGCGTCGGTGGCTCCCTGCAGGTTCTCACCGAAGCGGTTGGTCAGTTGGGCGATGGTGACATTGAGCTGCTGCACCCGCGCCCGGCTCTGCTCAGACAGGGCCGCCCCGGTGCGGACAAAGCGTTGATGGGTCTGCTCCAGTAGGCGGCGATCCTCGGGTGCCAGCTCCAGCTGGTCACGCTGCTGATAAAGCGCATCGATGCGACCAAACAGGGTCGGGTCCTGGTAGATGCTGTCGTTGTGTTCGGAGAAGCGGCGGGCGTAGCTGGCCTTCAGCGCCTTACGCTCCGGGTTATTGGCCACCGCCACCAGGTGGTTAAACACCCGACGGGCCCGCCGTAACAGCTCGCCACTTTGTTCCAGCGCGACAACGGTGTTGGCGAAGCTGGGGGCCTCTTGCTGGCCGATGATCGCCTCGATCTCCCGGCGGTGCTCCGCCATACCGGCATCAAACGCCGGGGCAAAGTGGTGGTGCTCAATGGCGGCAAAATCCGGGGTCTGGTACGGCAGTGTGCTGGCACTTTGGAAGGGGTTGCTCTGGGGCAACATATCGGTGGGCTTCACACTGGTGTCGGTGCTGGCAGCGTTATCACTGCAGCCCACCAATACCAACAGCGCGGCGCCCCAAATGCGAGTCCGCATGGTCATCATCCTTGTGAACATAAATTTCCTGGCTCCCCGATGCTGTTCGCCATGCGGTGATCGGGATCACGATTGACCTTACCCACAGCGAGGGTAGCCAGGCAAGTACCGATAAGGCGAACGGTGATTTTTCCCCCGCTTTCGCCATAAAAAAGGCCAGCCCGAAGGCTGGCCTTTTGATGCCATCAAGGATGGCTGGCTTAGAGGTTGATACCGCGACGGATCAACAGCGCCTCAGTGGTCGGCTCGGCACCCTTGAAGCCCTTGTAGGCCTCCATCAGGTCCTGGCTGTTGCCGACAGAGAGGATAGTCTTGCGGAACCACTCACCCTGCTCCTCGGTCAGACCGCCCTGCTCACGGACGTGGGCAAAGGCATCCGCCGCCAGGATCTCACTCCACATGTAGGCGTAGTAGCCTGCGGAGTAGCCACCAGCAAAGGTGTGGGCAAAGTAGGTGGACTTGTAGCGCGGCGGGATGTAGTTCAGCGCCACCCCGTTACGGGCCAGGGCTGCCGCTTCAAACTCGGCCACATCGTCGATCTGGGTGTTGGCATCGATGCTGTGCCACTCCATGTCCAGCAAGGCCGCTGCCAGGTACTCCAGGGTGTCAAAGCCCTGGTTGAACTTGGCCGCCGCCAGCACCTTCTCCAGCAAGGCCGGCGGAATGGTTTCGCCGGTCTCATAGTGCTTGGCGTAGTTGTTGATCACCTCGGGGTGGAAGGCCCAATCCTCCATGTAGGTGGAGGGGAACTCGACGAAGTCAGTGGATACCGCGGTGCCTGCCAGGCTCGGGTAGGTCACGTCGGAGAACAGACCGTGCACGCCATGGCCCATCTCATGGAACATGGTGGTGGCTTCATCGAAGGAGACCAGCTGCGGCTGACCTTTGGCGGCCTTGCGGATGTTCATCACGTTGACGATCACTGGCTTATTTTCCAGCAGGTGAGACTGGCCAACAAAGACGTTCATCCAGGCACCACCCCGCTTGCCCTGACGGGCAAAGTAGTCGGCATAGAACAGGCCCATGCTGCTACTGTCTTTGTCGAAGATCTCGTACACCTTCACATCTTCATGGTAAGCCGGGATGTCCGGACGGGCCTTGAAGGTGATGCCGAACTGGCGGGTCATGGTGTAGAACACACCGTCTTCCAGCACCCGGTTGAACTCCAGGTATTGGCTAACCTCGTCCTGGTCCAGGTTGTACTTCTGAGCGCGTACCTTCTCGCCGTAGTAGAACCAATCCCAGGGCTGCAGCTCAAAGTCGGCGCCTTCGGCCTTCATCAGGGCACGGATCTCATCCGCTTCCTTACCGGCGTTGGCGACCACCTTGGGCGCCATGGAGCCGAGCAGCTCCAGCACCGCTTCCGGCTTCTTCGCCATCTGGGTCTGCAGCTTGTACTCCGCCCAGCTGTTAAAGCCGAACAGGGCCGCCTTCTGGGCACGCAGTTGCGCCTGCTCCAGCACCAGGCCGCGGTTATCGAACTCGCCTTCGGTGGCACGGTAGGCAGAGGCCTTCCACACCTGCTCACGCAGGGCGCGATCTTCCAGGTCGATCAGCGCAGACTGACGGGTGGTGTTAGTCAGGGTGATCAGGTACTCGCCCTCGTAGCCGGCCTTGTTGGCGGCAGCAGCGGCGGCCTGGATCCGACCTTCGCTCAAACCCTTCAAGCGAGCCTTATCCTTGACCCGAACCGCGCCTTCCTGGCTGGCCTTGAGCAGGTTCTGGCCGTAGGTGGTGGAGAGGGTGGACAGTCGCTTGTTCAGCTCACGCACCTTCACCTTCTGCTCATCGGTCAGCTTGGCGCCGGCCAGCTCGAAGCGCTGATGCATCACCTCCAGCAGACGCAGGGACTCGCTGTCCAGGCCCAGCTCAGCGCGCTGTTGATACAGGCCATCGACACGCTGGAACAGGGCATCGTTGAGGTAGATGTTGTCGCTGTGCTCCGACATCTTAGGGCTGAACTCCGCCATCAGGGCGGTGCGCTCGTCATTGCCGGTGGAGCTGGCCAGGTTGTAGAACACCGAGGCGGTGCGGGTCAGCAGGGCGCCGCTCTTCTCCATCGCCACGATGGTGTTGTCGAAAGTGGCCGGATCCGGGTTATTGGCGATCAGCTCGATCTCCGCCAGGTGCTGGGCCATGCCCGCCTCAAACGCCGGCTTGAAGTGGCTGTCTTCGATCTGGGTGAAGTCCGGCGCCTGGTAGATCAGGCTGCTGGGGGCGGCAAAGGGGTTGTCAGGGCTCAAGGCAGTGGTCTCCTGGTGGTTCACAGTGCTCGAGCAGGCAGCCAGGGTCAGGGCCACGGTGGCCGCGATCAGGGACTTGGGTAGCATGGTAACGCTCCTTGTGGGTGTGCGGTTGTTGGCAGTTCCCGCCAACACGCTCTTATTGTTCTGAGCGATCGCTGAAACGAACTCGCTGCTGGCACCGTACCCACTGTTGGCTGCCCGCCATAGTCAAGGTGGTAACAAAATATGACGCCGCATTTACATTTGGCGTTGCGCGCTTTTTTCTTATGAGTTGGTGGAGTATTGCTCTGTTACGAACGGGCCTGGCGTGCCACCTTGGCCAGGTAACGGTCCAAGGCATTGCCAAACTGCTGGCGTTCGGTGGCGGAGAGCGGCGGTGGTCCACCGGTCTGTACGCCGGAGGCACGCATGGTGTCCATAAAGTCCCGCATGTTGAGCCGGGCCCGGATATTGTGCTCGGTGTAGAGCTCTCCGCGGGGGTTCAAGGCCTGGGCGCCCTTCTCAATCACCTCGGCAGCCAGAGGGATGTCGGCGGTGATCACAAGATCGCCAGGCTCGCAGCGGCGGACAATCTCGTTGTCGGCCACGTCAAAGCCCTGGGGCACCCGCAAGCTGCGGATATAGGCAGAGGGGGGCGTGGCGATGGACTGGTTGGCCACCAGGATCAGCGGCAGCTTGGCGCGCTCGGCGGCGCGGTAAAGGATCTCGCGGATCACCTTGGGACAGGCATCCGCATCAACATAGAGGCTCGGCACATCAGGGCCCTTTATCAATTGGGCCTGTCACCTTAGCTTTTCTGTTACCTGTGTTCCAGCTCAACGGTGGAGTGGCGCATGCGGTAATGGCTAAAGTAATCGCAGCTCATCATTTCGCGCAGTCGCTGCTCGTCCAGCACCTTGAGGCTGCGGTAGCCCTTCTCCAGGATCCCGGCCTTCACCAGCGGGCGGATCGCGCCATTGAAATACTGCCGGGTACTGCAGACGATGCGGCACCAGGTGTCGTCACTGAAGGGGATGGCGCCATTGCCCCGCTTGGTCCAGGCGTCGTTGATCAGCAGCACCGCCAGGTAAACAAAGTCCTTCTTCGGCAGCAGCTGTCGCAGCATCGCCGCTTCCTCAATGCGTACCGCGAGAAAGTTGGCGTGGGCATAGACAAAGTGGCTGATCCGTAGGTTCTTGGCCATCAATGGTCCGGACAGCTCGTAGGGCAGCAGGCGCACTGTCACCGGGGTGAGGCAGCGGGAGTGCATCAGGCTGGTGCCAAAGTTCTTGGCCTTCTCTGCCAAGATCAGGTTGCCGGACATCATCACATAGGAAATCCCGGCGCGGCCATCGGACAGCACGTGCTCTCGGGCGATGATGCCGTCTTCAATCAGGATAATGCCGGGAAAGTCCACCTCACCGCAGAAGGTCTTGCCTTCGGCCAGGTGCAACTGACGGGACGCCTTCAGCAAGGCGTCGATGTCGCTTTGAGTGCAGCCCATGGCACTCATCTGCTCTCTCCAGCTGCGGAACAGGCCCCGGCGCAGGCCGAGGATCACGCTCTCGGTCGAGGGGTAGGCGGATTTTTCTGAATTCATGTCACCAGCTTACTGTGCTCACCTGAGTCATAACCGGTCAATTACAAAAAGTGTCGCACACGCGCTATGAAAATGTCGCCCAGAAGACACTCCAACTGATCGCAACATCGTAGAGTAGTGAAAAACAGCATAAGCGCCATCATTGGCTCACAAAGAAATAACAATAAATGGATTCAACCCGCATCGAATTGATCAGTGTGGTGCAGTCGCGGCTCAAGGGCCACGCACACTCGAGCAATAACAAGACCCACGGCATGGCCTCAATAAACGAGCTGAATGCCCCCAGCAGTGAGCTGGCCGATCTCAACCTGGTGTTTCACAAGGCTCCGTCAGAGCTGCCTCCGCTGACCGACAACTGCTGGGTGATCAGCAATGCCGACAGCATCCCCCAAGGCAGGCATCTGAAGCTACGTTGCGGCTCCCTGTGGGCCCTGATCGACGCCATCATCTACAGCTGGCTCACCGAGTTTGATGCCCTGCCCATCGACGAGGTGTTCGTCGAACGCCACGTCTACGGCTTTGGTGCCGTCACCCGATGCTCCACTCCGGACTGCCCGCCGCCGCTGACCGAGGCAGAAAGCTACCGTGGCTACCTGCTGGGCTGGCCGGATGCAACGCCGAAGACGCCGGAGTGGGCCCGCAAGGTCACCGGGCTGGAAAGCAGTGACATTCGGGCCCTGGCCGCCGAGCTGGCTAAGGCCGAACACCCCCGCTTCCAGTGTGCCAGCGACGGCGAGAACGCCTCCAAGTACTGGCAGCTGCTGCCACTGCTTAAAGGCCAGTACACCAGCAACAGCTGGAGTGCAGACTAACCCCCATACGAAAAAAGGCCGCCGGATCCCTCCGGCGGCCAGTTCGGCTGGTAAGCCAGCCTCTTCTTATCGCTGCTCTAGGGCAGCTTTCACACCGGCTGCGTAAGCCACGTCCGCCTGGCGGAAGTGCTCCAGCATCTTCTCCTGGATATCCATGCTGGCCTGGCCCAGGGTGGAAGCGATGGTGTCAAACAGCGCCTGCTGCTGCTCGCCGTTCATCAGTCGGAACAGATCGCCCGCCTGGGCGTAGTCGTCCTCAACGGTTTTGTCGTAGCGGTCCATGGCACCGGCCAGGTCCATCGGCGGCTCGGCCACCTGGGGCTGCTGAGCCGGGCCCTGCTGGGTGTTGGGACCGTAGTTGACCGAGCTATCGCTGCCCGCGGCGCTGCCGTGGAAGGGGCAACCCACACCCGCCATGGCACCGGCACGCTGGTAGTGGTTCGGCTTGCTGGCATGGGGGCAGTTCACCGGCAACTGGTTGTAGTTGGCGCCAATGCGGTAGCGCTGGGCATCGGCGTAGGCAAACAGTCGGGCCTGCAGCATCTTGTCCGGTGAGGCGCCGACACCGGGTACCAGGTTGGACGGGGCCAGGGCCGCTTGCTCCACCTCGTTGAAGTAGTTCTCCGGGTTGCGGTTCAGCTCCAGAGTGCCGATCTCGATCAGCGGGTAATCCTTGTGCGGCCACACCTTGGTCAGGTCGAACGGGTTGATGTGGTAACGCTCCGCGTCGGCCTCCGGCATGATCTGCACGTTCACCGCCCACTGCGGGAAATCGCCATCCTCGATGCTGGCAAACAGGTCACGCTGGGCGTGGTCCGGATCGATGCCCTTGATCTTGTCCGCCTGCTCGTTGGACAGGTTCTTGATCCCCTGCTTGGTCTTGAAGTGGAACTTGACCCAGAAACGCTCACCCTTGGCGTTCCACAGCGAGAAGGTGTGGCTGCCGTAGCCGTTCATATGACGGTAGGTGGCCGGAATGCCCCGGTCGGACATCAGGATGGTGATCTGGTGCAGCGCTTCCGGGTTGAGTGACCAGAAGTCCCACATTGCCTGGGCATCCTTCATGTTGGTCTTGGGGTTGCGCTTCTGGGTGTGGATAAAGTCGGGGAACTTGATGCCATCACGCAGGAAGAAGGTGGGGGTGTTGTTACCGACGATGTCGTGGTTGCCGTTGGCGGTGTAGAAACGCACCGCAAAGCCACGGGGGTCACGCTCAGCATCGGCGGAGCCGGACTCGCCACCCACGGTGGAGAAGCGCAGGAACACCTCGGTCTGCTTACCAACGCCCTGGAAGTGATCGGCGATGGTGTAATCGGACAGATCCTTGTTCAGGGTGAAGGTACCGTAGGCACCGCTGCCCTTGGCGTGTACCACCCGCTCCGGGATCCGCTCACGGTTGAAGTGCGCCAGCTTCTCAATCAGTTGCCAGTCTTGCAGCATCAGGCCACCGCGGGCACCGGCGCTCAGGCTGTTTTGGTCGTCGGCGATAGGGGCGCCGTTTTGTGCAGTCAGTCGTTCAGTCATGGTGTGCATCCTCGTTATCGACCCAGTTCGTGTCTTAATCCTGGTTTTCGGCGCCGTAGCGCCCCTCAATCCATTGCATCAGGCTGTCCCACATGGTCATGCCCTCCTGTCTATGGATCTAGATTAAGGCGCTGACGGAGTGGAAGATAACGAGTTAATGCGGTTCCCTCATTCGCTTTTTAAGATTAAGAACCATTCTCATAATTGATTTAGGTCAACGAATCGAGACAGCAACCCGGGCAGGGTGCAACGCAAGCGGATGTAATACTGCGGCGAAAACGAAAAAACCGCCCCGAGGGGCGGTTTAGAGGTGAGCGACAAAGCGCTTACTGGGCGTCGTAGCTGGCGTCCCAGTCGCCGTAGTTGGCATCACCGGCCAACACCTTGAGCTCAGCAACATCGCCGTGCACCTGAGTGATCACCCCTTGCACAGCATCAATGACCGCTTGCTGGCTGGCGTCGCCTTCGATAAAGGTAACGGCAACATGGTACCGCTCATTGAAGTAAGCCACGAAGATGTCCCAGCCCTGCTCCACCTGCAGCGCAATCAGGGCGTCGTCCAGGGCATCAAACTGGTCGATGTCCGCCTGGTAACGCAACTCAACACAGCCCTGGCTGAACGGGCCGATGGCCATCTTCTTCAGATGACGGGGCTTGTGGTGACGCTTGGCCACGGGCTTACCCACACTGGGGACAGCGATGATGGACATAGGATTTCCTCGCAAAACAAAGGCGTTATCGCCTGGATGGTCTGGAGAGTATGCCAGGGCGCCGAGTTTGGCAAGGCAGCCGATTGAGCGGGTCAGTCCTGCTCCGACTGAGATCTTGCCTCTACCTCCGTCTCCGCCTGCGGTGGCGACTCAGCGGGCCGAAGATGCTGCTCGATGCGAAAGGGGATGATCAGCAACTCGCACAATACCCGCACGCCAATCGAGCCGCTGAACAGGATCCACAGCCCCATCCAAAGATTGCCGTGAAAGTGACTGGCATGAAAGTAGGCCATGGCGATCACCGCCAGCAGCAACAGCCAATACAACAGGGTGATCAGGGTCGGCGCGGCAAATCGCTCCAGCAGCATCAGGCGTTGTATCAGGGACATAAGAGACTCTCCGCAAGCACTGTGTTGATCAGCCTACGTAACTGACGAGGGTTCAGCCTCTTTTGCCCACCAGTTTATGCCCTTTGGAGACGCAAAAAAGGCACCCGAGGGTGCCTTGTGTGTTTGCAGGGACGGTGGCCACGAATGCCGTCGTGGCCACCTGTTCTAAGCAAGCTTAGAAGTTGTGGTACTTGTCGATACCGAAGGTCTTGCCAGTGTCGTGACAGGTGGCACAGGACTCCGGAGTGGAGATGGTGTACCAGTTGTCGCCAGCAGTAACGTTCAGCTCACCACCGTTTTGCTTCATGTGGTTCAGGGCCGCGTCGTCGTTGTGACAAGCGAAGCAGTTGGCGGTCACAGGGGAGCTCATCACGCCCGCAGTGCCACCGTTGTAGGCCTTGGACAACATGTAGTTGTTCGGGATGGCCGCCAGAGACACACCACCTTCGTGGCAGGACACACAGTTGTCAGCGTTCAGACGGTCAGCAGAGTTCGGCACATTGTTACCTTCCTCATCCTGCTTGGCGCCGGACAGCTCATTACCCACACCCCAGTGCATGGAGTGAACCATGGGGCCGAAGCCCGGTGCACTGTTCTTGGCTGAGCGATCCTGACCGTTGTTGTGACAGGCCATGCAGTCCCAACCGCCATTATCGTAGGAGCCGTTCTTGTGGTAGTTGGTCTCGCTGTTGTGACAAGCGGTACAGGTATCGGCCAGAACCACTTGGCGACGATCGAAGTCAGCCTCTTCGGTGCCGATGGTAACGCCATCCCAAGCAACAACCGGGGAGTAGGCGGTGAAGGACACACCTTCACGACCATCATCGCTCACCCAACCCGCGTGGGAGAAGGTGATACGAGAGCTGGCCATGATGCCTGCCATCTCAACGCCAGCGCCGATCTCAGAGAAGCACAGGGTACGGGTGCCATCTTCGTTATCGATCTTGCCGTAGCTGCTGGCCGGACGGCCCACAACGGAACCTTCGTAGTAACCGTGCAGGTAAGCACTGGTGTACACCAGGGTACCGGCTTCGTACAGCGCCGGGATGTCCAGCATCACAGGAGCTTCGCCGGTGGTGTCATACAGAGCCAGGTCTACACAGTAACCGCCAACAAAGTCGCCAATCGGGTTACCGTAACGGTCGTACACGGTGTACGCCGCGGTGGCATCCCAGTAAGGCGCAGAGACGCTGGTGGAGTGGTTAGCACGGATCGCCTGCTTCTCATCGATCGCCACCTTGGCGGTGTGGATAGCACGTACGTCTACCTCACCCGGTACGATCGGGCCAACCGGCGCAGTGCCGTCGCTGTGACAGTCAACACAGCCCGGGCCAGCGATGCTGGTGTTTACCGGAGACTCGGTGTGACAGGTAGTACAGTTGGTCACCTGGAAGTCCTTCTCGAACTTCTGGTGGTTGATGTGACCAATCTTGGACAGGGTGTTGGTGGCGTAGCCGCCATCTTCTTCGGCACGGGAAACGTTGCCGTGACAGGTCATACAGCCTGCAACGAAGTCCACGTCGCCGTTGATATCAACCGCGGTGTAGCTCGGGTGACGGAAGCTGGAGGTCGCGTAGTCGGTGTGACAGGCGTAGCAGCTTTCGGTGGTGGTGGTGTGGAAGCCTTCCGGCTTGTTCACGACTACCGGCATGGAGCGCGCAATGGCCGCTTCGCCGCCACCGGCACGCAGCCAAACGATCCCTTCCTGATCGGCGGTCACGTTGGGCATCGGCATCACCAGGGTGTACAGGCCGTCTTCGTTCATCTCCAGAGTCGCGCCTTCCAGCGGCTCTTCTGCGGTCACATCAAAGGTGCCGTAACCGCCGTGCTCACCCTCGCCAGAGCGGCTCAGGATCATGCCACGCTCGGTCTGAGCAGAGAATTTGGCTTCCGCTTTGTCCAGGCCCTCAATCAGCAGGCCTTCCGCGTCAGTAGCTTCAAATTCAAAGGTCACCTGGCCGTCTTCTACGGCGTAGTGGGTAACGTTCAGGTAGGTTACATCAGAGGTGCTTACCATGGGGGGCACGTAGCCCGGGCCTTCTGGGCCGGTATCACCCGGTGCACCATCGGCGCCGTCTTTGCCGTCATCGGCACAACCAGCAACCCCGAGGGTCGCGGCGACCAGTAACGCCATGTAAGTCTTTTTGTTCATCATTCATCACTCCCAACAAATAGTCGGATACAAATCCACGCGTATCCGCCACAACAAATTAACTAAATACCCCCATAAAAAAGGGGGGCAAGATCACCAATTGCAACGCCCACTGCGGAAAAGTGAAATTTTCTGATCTAGAGCAAAAAATCACTAACATCACCAACAAGGCGGGCCGCAACAGAACATTCCTCCAAGTTAGTGTTATCAGAGCGGATTCCATTTCATCAATGCCCTTTCGGAGTTCTATTTTCTGCACTTCTGGATTGCCAAAACTGCAACTCTTTCGCCACAAACAAAAAAAGGCACCCGAGGGTGCCTTAAGGTTTTGCAGGGGTGATCGCCGTGGCGCGATCCTTTTCTAAGCGAGCTTAGAAGTTGTGGTACTTGTCGATACCGAAGCTCTTGCCCATGTCGTGACAGGTGGCGCAAGACTCACCGGTGCCGGTCATGTACCAGGTATCATCCGCGGTGATGTTCAGCTCACCACCGTTTTGCTCCATGTGGCTGACCGCTGCGTTACCGCTGTGGCAAGCCACGCAGTTGGCAGTGACCGGCGAGCTCATCACACCAGAGGCCATCTCTTCATTGAAAGCCTTGGACTTGATGTACTGGTTCGGGATAGCCGCCAGGCTGACACCGCCGGCGTGGCAGACCACACAGTTCTCGGCGTTCAGACGGGTCGCGGAGTTAGCAGTGATCTGCCACTCGGTACCAGTCACATTGCCTGCGTCATCCTTCACCTCGACCTCTTCCGACATGATGGCGCCGTTACCCCAGTGCCAGGAGTGAACCAGCGGCCCCAGACCCGGTCCGGTCATCTCAGCAATGTAGGCCTCGCCAGTGGGCTCGTAACGAGCACAGTAAGCGCTGGTGGAGCGGATAAAGCCAGCCGCATTGGCTTCGGCGTCAGTGGCAAAGCTATCGACGCTCAGGCAACGCTTACCACCACGGTCCATACCGTTGTTGTGACAGGCAACACAGCCGGTCACATCCAGGGCGTAGGCGCCGTGCTTGTGGTAGTTGGTAAGGTCGTTGTGACAGGCGATACAGCTGCCTTCAGAGACCACATCCAGACGACGGGCGAAGTCAGTAGTGCTGTCGGAGGCCAGCATGTATACGTTGCTGAAACCGCTCAGACCCGCAGTGTACTTACCATCATCATTGACGTACTTGCTGTCGATGAAATCAACGCGAGCGGATACAGTCAGACCCGGGTGGTAACCCTGGAACGCGGTATCACCGTAGACAGTAGCACCGTCCTTGGTGGCACCCGGACCATGACAGAAGGTCTTGGTACCGTCGTCATTGTAGGTGGCATCGTAGAAGTTATGGCTGCCAGCACGGGCCACCAGGGAGTCGTTGTGGTAACCGTGGATGTAGGAGCCAGCGTAATCCAGCAAGGTGCCGCCGTAATCGGTCAGGTTGTCGTGGATGTTGATGATCTCAGAACCAGCCACATCCCCTGCCGGGCCCTTGTACAGGGTCAGGGTAGAACAGTAACCACCGGGGCTAGCAGCGACGCCAGAATCCGGATTGGAGCTATTGATATCGAAATTCGGACCAGTATAGGTGGCATCGTACTTGATATCAGACAGGGCAATCCAGTAGTCGGCAAACACCGCCTGACGCTCAGTCAGGGCGACTTTATTGGCGTGCAGTTCACGCACATCGTTGCCGCCAGTGCTCGGTGCAATCGGGCCAACCGGCGCGCCACCGTTGTCGTGACAATCGATACAACCCGGGCCCACGATGCTGGTGTTCACCGGCGCCGCATCAGCGTGACAGGTGTAGCAGTTGGTGACCTGGAAGTCTCTGCCGAACTTCTGGTGGTTAACGTGACCAATCTTGGACAGGGTATTGGTGGCGTAACCGCCATCGTCCTCGGCACGGGAAACGTTGCCGTGACAAACCATACAACCGGCGACAAAGTCGACGCCGCCTTCCATGTCATTGGCGGTGTAGCTGGGGTGACGGAAACCTGAAGTGGCGTAGTCGGTGTGGCAGGCGTAACAGGACTCGGTGGAGCTGGTGTGAATCGTGTCGGCCTTGTTCACCACCATCGGCATGGAGCGGGCGATCGCCGCTTCACCGCCACCGGCACGCAACCAGACGATCCCTTCCAGATCGGCGGTGACATTCGCCATCGGCATCACGAAGGTGTACAGACCATCTTCGTTCATCTCCAGGCTGGCGCCTTCGACATTGTCTTCGCTGCCCAGCACAAAGGTGCCATAGCCGCCGTGCTCACCCTCGCCGCTGCGGCTGAGGATCACACCACGCTCGGTCTGCACTGCAAACTTGGCTTCCGCCTTGTCCAGACCCTCAATCAGCAGGCCTTCGGCGTCTGTGGCTTCAAATTCGTAGGTCAGCACACCATCTTCAATGGCGTAGCTGATCACATTCAGGTAGGTCGCATCAGAGCTTTCCACCATCGGCGGCACGTAACCCGGGCCACCTGGCCCCGGCGGTCCCGGTTCGCCCGGTGCGCCATCTTTGCCGTCATCCCCACTACAGCCTGTCACCCCCACCGTGGCGGCGACCAATAAGGCCAGGTAAGTCTTCTTGTTCATAATCTTCATCACTCCCAACAATTTTCGGATACATATCAACGTGAATCCGCCACATCACGTTAACCAACCCCCCCATTGAAAAAGTGGGGAGAGATCACCAAAACCGGGGGTTCTGAGCAGTAAGGATGTTTGGCCAAAAAATGAGGAAAAAGCATCCAATTGTCAGGCAAAGCTGCCAGCTGACATTCACAAGATGCGTCTTGAGGGCATCGATGCCGATGAACCGGATCTACGGGCGAGCCTGCAATTCCCAGAGTCACAATTGAGTCGATCGCGAGGTGAAATGCTGAAGCGGATTTGGGCCAGATGGGAAGAGAGAAGAAAGGCACCCGGGGGTGCCTTGATTTGCAGGGAGGGCCGCCGCTGGGGCGGCCTTAGGTTGCACTTCTATGCGTGGTTAGAAGTTGTGGTACATGTCGATACCGAAGGTCTTGCCTTCCGCGTGACAAACAGCACAGGACTCGCTCGGTACAGCGTCGTACCAATTGATACCCATGGCTTCCAGCTCGGCAATAGAGGCATCGATCTCACCACCGTTCTGCACCATGTGGTTCAGCGCAGCGTCGTCGTAGTGACAGGCGAAACAGTTGGCAGTGATCGGGCTGGCCAACATGTCGGTGTCACCATTGTGGAAGGAACGAGCACGCATGTACTGGTTCGGGATGGCGAACAGGTCAACACCGTCGGCGTGACAGGCTACGCAGTTCTCCGCGTTCAGCTGAGCAGCAGAGTTCTGGACATACACCTCGTACTCGTTACCGTTGCGGTCGGTCTCCATCACGGAGCCACGAACGTTGGCCTTACCCCAGTGGGAACCGTGCACCATCGGGCCGTAACCCGGCCCGTTGCCGGCGGTCCAACCGGTTTGTTCACCAGTGGTGCTGTCGGTCAGCGCGTAGAAGCCGGCTTTTTCTGCGAAGGCGGCAGTCACGAAGGCATCCACCGGCAGGGTCCAGCGGCTGTTACGGTTTTGGCCGTTGTTGTGACAGGCGACACAGCCCAGACCACCGTCGGCGTAGGCACCGTTCTTGTGGTAGTTGCTTTCGCTGGTGTGACAGGTAGTACAGCTGGTGTCATGCACAGACAGGCGACGGTCCCACTTGGTGCCATCGGCGTTGTCGGAGTGGGCATGCAGGGTCACACCGGTGTAGCCAGCGTCCACACCTTCATTGAAGGTAATGCGGGTGCTTGCCATGTAGGTGGCGTCCGGGAACTCGACCATGTTGGTGAAACACATCTTGTATGCGCCATCAACGTAGGAGCTGTTGTAGCTGTTGGTGGAGCGACCCAGGATGGAAGAGTTCTTGTAGCCATGCAGGTAAGCACCGGCGTAAGAAACGGTGCCAGCTTCCTTCAACGCTTCCAGATCCTGTTTCTCTTCCCCTTTGAACAGAGTCAGAGTGGAGCAGTAACCTTCCTCGGTCATAACCGGCGCGGTAACCGATGAGGTGTACTCGGCGCGCAGCTGCTGGTTCTTAGCGATGGTGATACCGGTAGCCTTATCGGCCGCATTAGCGTGCAGTTCACGCATATCGGCGTTCATCGGCATCGGCTGCTCAGACAGGGAGCTGGTGTGACAATCCACACAACCCGGACCACCGAAGGAGACGTTGATCGGCGCTTCTTCGTGACAGGCGTAACAGTTGGTCGGGGCGAAGTCCTTCTCAAACTTCTGGTGGTTCACGTGACCAATCTTCTGCAGGGTGTTGGCGGCATAACCGCCCTGCTCATCTGCGCTGGATACGTTGTTGTGGCAGACCAGGCAACCGGCAACAAAATCCACATCACCATTCATGTCCACCGCAGTGTAGCTGGGGTGCTTCAGGCTGGAGGTGGCGTAATCCACGTGACAGGAGTAGCAGGTCTCGGTGCTGGAGGTGTGCACCATCTCCGGCTTGGTCACGATCAGCGGTTGAGTGCGAGCAATCGCCGCTTCACCACCACCGACACGCAGCCACAGGATACCGGCATCGTCCGCCGCTACGGCGGCCATCGGGTAAACGAAGGTGTACAGGCCGTCTTCGTCCATCTCCAGGGAAGCGCCTTCGGCATTGCTGTCACCGCCCAGGGTGTAGGTGCCGTAGCCACCAATCTCACCGTCGCGGTTCAGTACGATGCCGCGATCGGTTTGAGCAGCAAACTTCACCTCAGCGCGGTCCAGCCCTTCAACCAGGTAGCCGTCTGCATCGGTGATCTCGAATTCCAGGGTCACCTGACCCTCTTCGATGGCGTAGTGCAGCACCTCCAGGTTGGTTACCTCAGCGCTGTCCACCATCGGCGGTACGTAGCCAGGGCCCTGCGGGCCTTCCGGGCCATCGGCACCATCTTGGCCATCTTTGCCATCACTACACCCGGCCAGTGCCACCGCCGCGGCGACGGACATAGCCAGATAGGTCTTCTTATTCATCATCATCATCACTCCAACAATCTCTTTCTGAGAAAGATGCGAACATCTCGCCCAAGCAAGGTATCGGGTGATAAAGCACTGAAAATTGAATTGCCTCACCTATTTTTCACCGCGCCAGCAGTAACCAAGCTCAGCGCGCCCAGCCTCAAGAGGACGAACAAAAAACCAAAGAAAACCGCATCGACAGAAGAAAGCCCCACCCAGGACGGCCCAGGCAGAGCTCGGAGACTGATTAATGACTTGTAAATTTCAGTTGGCGAAATTTAATCTTGCAGCGGGCCGAATGGCGAAGGATTTTATTCAGACCAAGGTAGCCAAGTTGTTATTTTTAAACTGGAAAATTTAGTAAAGGCAGAACCTGTGTCGCTACCGGGATCGCGCAGACAATAAAAAAGGCACCCTAGGGTGCCTTTTCAGTTCGAAGCGAATTCGATGCTTAGCGCTCGAACACGTGGTACTTGTCGATGCCGTGGGACTTGCCCATGTCGTGACAGGTAGCACAGGACTCAGCGGTGGACTGGGTGAACCAGTTGCCATCGTCGCCTTTGCCCTTCTCGGCGCTGATGGTACCGCCGTTGCGCTCCATGTGGCCCAGGGCCGCGTCGCTGTTGTGGCAGGCAAAACAGTTGGCGGTGATCGGGCTGGCCATCTTGGTGTCATCACCGTCGTGGTAGGCCTTGGCACGGATGTACATGTTAGGGATGGCGCTCAGAGACAGGCTGGTGTCGTGACAGGCTACACAGTTGTCCGCGTTCAGGCTGGCCGCCGCATTGTGGATCGGGTTGCCTTCTTCGTCGGTACCACCGGTCACGGTGTTGCCTTCACCCCAGTGCCAGCTGTGCACCATCGGACCGAAGCCCGGGGCGGTGTTCTTGGCGGAGCGATCCTGACCGTTGTTATGACACGCCACACAGGACTCGCCACCGTCGTTGTAGGAGCCGCTCTTGTGGTAGTTGGTCTCGTTGTTGTGACAGGTGGTGCAGCTGTCGGCAGTCACTGCCAGACGACGCTCGTACTCACCGGCCGGAACCAACACATCGGTATCCACCAGGGTCACCACATCGGAGTAGGAGGTAAAGGAGACACCAAACTTGTTGTCGTCGGACTCCCACTTGCGATCCTTGAAGGTCACGCGGGAGGAGGCCATCAGATCAGCCTGGGCGAAACCCTCTGCCAGGTAGGGGTGACAGTAGGCCACGGACAGGCCATCGGCCGCCTGCTGGCTGTCAGACACACCGTGCGGGCTCGGGCGGCCAACGATGGAGTTGTTGTGGTAGCCGTGGATGTAGGCACCCAGGTAGGCCAGCTCAACACCTTCCACATTGCCCTTGTACATGGCGTACAGGTCGGCTTTTTCCGGGGTCTCGCCAGTCACGTCGAACAGGGACACGTCAGTACAGTAGCCACCCACGTGGATGGTGTTGTCGTGCTCCATGGAGAAGTCCGGATCCCAGTACACAGCACTGGTCTCGGTGACGTACTTGGCACGCAGGGTGGCACGATCACTTACGGCACTGTAGGCGCCGTGAGCTTCACGGTAGTCGATCTGCTCGTCGCTCATCACGTCGTAGCTCGGCTCGACCATGGCAACGGCGTGACACTCACGACAGGTGTCGTTGTTACCGTCCAGGTACACCGGCTCTGCGTGACAGGTAAAGCAGTTGGCCGAGGTGTAGTCCTTCTCGAAGGACAGGTGGTTGATGTGGCCAATCTTCTGCAGAGTGTTAGTAGCGTAGCCGCCCTGCTCGTCTGCACGGGAGACGTTGTTGTGGCACACCAGACAGCCAGCAACGAAGTCCACCTCGCCGTCGGTATCGATGGCGGTGTAGCTGGCGTGGCGCAGGCTACCGGTGGCGTAGTCAACGTGGCAGGAGAAGCAGTTCTCGGTGGCGGTGGTGTGCACCGCTTCCGGCTTGGCCACAACCAGCGGCTGGGAGCGAGCGATGTCCGCTTCGCCGCCGCCGACGCGCAGCCACAGGATACCTTCGTCGTTGGCTTCAACCGCCGGCATCGGGTAAGTAAAGGTGTACAGGCCATCTTCGTCCATCTGCAGGGACGCGCCGTCCACCGGCTCTTCGGCGTTCTGCTCGAAGGTGCCGTAGCCACCCAGTTCACCGTCGCGGTTCAGCACGATGCCCTTGTCGGTGTTAGCAGCAAATTTTACTTCCGCCTTATCCAGGCCACCCACCAGGTAGCCCTGGCCGTTGGTCACCTCGAACTCGATGGTCACTTGACCGTCTTCGATGGCGTAGTGCATCACATTGATGCCGGTGACATCGGTACGGTTAACCAGGTTGCCGCCATCAGCGCCGTCGGAACCGTCCTTGCCATCATTACACCCGGTCAGGGCCATGGCAGAGGCCATGGCGAGCGCCAGGTAGGTTTTGTTGTTCATCATCATCATCACTCTCAACATTTCAGGTGCGAGAATTCTCCCTCACGCAATAAGGGTACTCAGAAACTGCATTCAAAACGTTGAGAGGGTTCACCATTAATCTGCTCTTTTGCGGGGAAATATTGACCTTCCTCTAACTCTTGACCGGTACAGGGTGATGCATCCTGAATACCAGTTATTTGGCCATAGATCAGACTGCCAACCTGTTATCATCATTGCCCTTACCCACCACCGTTTTTGCCAACATTGGCAACAAAAAAAAGCCATGGCTTGCGCCATGGCTTTTGCTGGCCTTACGGCCCTTCGTGAGGTTTGCGTCCTTGCAATGAGCTTCCCTTAAATCGTTACTGCCGGCTCAGTGGCAGTCAGCACAGGTGCTGCTGGCATCGTCGTCAGCATCGTGAGTAATGTGACAGTCGGTGCACTCCAGCATGCCGTCATGGTCGACGTGGATCTGGGTCAGATCCGCCAGGCCACCGTGACAATCGATGCAGGTCTGGTTTTCGTATGCCATGTCGGAAGACGGGGCGCCATCCTGGTGACAGGCTTCACAGCCAGCCATGTCGGTATGAGTGTCGGCGACAGAGGCTGCCCAGGCAGACAGGGGCAACATCATGGCGGCAACGAAGGCAATACGCTTCTTCATCATTCAATCCTTAATCAAGCTCAATCGTTATTGGTATTGGTTTTCTATTAGATGGCGGTCATCTGGCCGGCATAGAGAATGAAGTGGCGCAAGGCAAACACGCCGGTCAAACTCAGGATGCACAGGGTGGCGACGAACTCCGGACGGTGGGTCAGCGCCTTGGGCGAGAACCACTGCAGCAGCCAGGGCAGGATCATCCCGCACATCACCACACCACCCCAGAACACGTAGCCCCAGAAGTCACCCATCAGGGCCACCCGAGCTGCCTCACCGCTGACACCGCCGGCAAAGACCAGGCCCAGGAAGAAGGCCACCAGCAGGAACACCTCGGTCATCAGCACCGGCTTCTCGACCTTATGGACAAAGTGGATGTCGCCACTGTCCGCCGGCTCCTTGAAGCACAGCATGCTGAACAGCATGGTGGCTGCGGCACCGGAGGAGGCACCGGAAACCAGGAACAGGATCGGCAGTACCGGGTTGTTAAAGATGGGGAACGCCTTCAGTGCCGACAGCAGGAAGCCGGTATAGGCACCCACCGCAATGGCCAGGAAGATCATCGAGCTTTGCAACGGCTTCTCGAAGCGCTTGATCAGGTCAAACACGGTGCCCACCAGGGCAAAGCGTTGGCCAATCGGCTTCAGAGGCTCGTGGAAGACCGCAACCAGGAAGATGAACATCAGCATGATGTAGACGGACAGCAGCATCACGCCCCAGAACATCACCGAGGTGGGGTTCCAGTAGATCATCATCTTCCAGAACTCGAGAGGCTTGGTCAGGTCGATGATCAGAATGCCCAGACCGATGATCACCGCGATGGGTGCGATCAGTGCCATCCCCTTGACGATGCCACTCTGGTGAGCCGGCAGGCCCTTGTACTCGCGGTACATCTTGGTGGCGATGCCGATCAGGATGGAGCCCGCGGACACACCTGCCAGGAACAGATAGATAGCGATGGGCCAGGGCCACACCATGGTTTCAAAATGCAGTGCAGCAGAGATTGCATTGTCCATCAGATCACCTTCCCTTTACCGTGGGGAACCTTATACAGCTTGGGCTTGGTGCCCAGAGCCACCTTGTCGCGGTAGGTCTGCTTGGCGCGCAGAACCTGGACGATCTCGCTGTTGGGATCATTCAGGTCACCAAAGACCACGGCCTTGGTCGGGCAGGCTTCAACACATGCCGGCGCACGGCCCTCTTTCAGGCGGGTCTTGCGGCACAGGTCGCACTTGTCCACCGCCTTGGTCACCGGGTCGACGTAGCGAACGCGGTAGGGGCAGGCTGCGATGCAGTACTGACAACCCACGCACTTGTTGGCCACCACGTCCACCACGCCTTTTTCATCACGGATGCAGGCACCGGTGGGGCACACGGAGACGCAGGGTGCGGTTTCGCAGTGAACGCAGCTTTGGCGGTCAAAGCGGTAGTGCTTGTCGTCGCCTTCGCCCAGCGGGCCTTCGCGAACGATATTGAGGCGAGAAACCCCTTCCGGCACATTATTGGCCTCACGACAGGCCTCAGAGCAGGCTTCACAACCGATGCACTTGGTCTGGTCAAACACCAGCGCCAGGTTTTCTTTTTGAGGCTCAGCCTCGGAGCCGGTGGTGGCAATGGTGACCACCGGGATTGCCGCGCAGGCCGCACCGCCGGCAAGGAAATGACGTCGAGACAGTTTCATCAGTTGTCCTCCTGTTCCGTCATGGCACCATGGCAATCCACACACAAAGCGGTACGTTCACGCTTCTCCAGGTTGGCCATGGGATCCTCGCTCGGGTGCAGCTGGTGACACGCAGCGCAGGACAGGGTGTTCAGGTGGACATCGTGGGTCCAGTCTGCATCCCGCAGTTTGTCCGGGCGGTGGCAGCGCACGCAGGTTTGATTCTGGTCGACGACATCGGTTTTCTTCCCTTCACCGAAATAGATCATCGCTTCTTTATTTCTTGGGTGACCGTCTTGGTCGCCGTGACAACGCACACAGGAAAGGCCGTTGGCGCCAATATTCCCGTGCGCCCCTTCCATTGCACCGTTGCGCTTATGACAGCGCATACAGGCATCGTCCGAGGCCAAGGCCGGGGTGCCTACCGAGGCAAACACCAGCGCCAGGGCGGCGCTTTTCAATAATGTTGGAATCTTCATCTCATCCCCTTGGAGCAAAAGGGGCCCAAGTCGGGCCCCAATGTCGGCATCAAGACTTGGCCATTTCCGCTGTGTTGGACACGGTGTTCGTGGCCTTCTCCTTTTCCTCGCCTTTCAGGAACTCGTAACCGCCAACCACCAGTGCAGACACCAGGTAAGGCAAGCCAATAAAGAGAACAAAGAAAATAAAGAGATAAGGAACAATAACAGTTAAGAAAGTACCGAAGCTCATAGTAACCTCCTGTTGGAATATTGAGGTGGCAAATCATTTTGCCTTTTCCTCGGTTCAAATTATTAAACGGGACACCGATTAAATAATGTGATCCAGCGCATCCGAAACGACGATTTTGAAATCCGGAAGTCAGAAAGCAGAGCGCGATTCCAATTGCAAAAATAAAAATCCAAAAGACCAAAATGCAAAAAACCGAGACGGAATTACTGAAAGTGCCAAGATGAAATTTCATTAAGTGTAATTTGCGGCAAGGTGCTTTTCACAAGGCATTTACCTGCGAACGATAAAAAGTTTCACTGCCTTTGGCACCCAAGTCGCACTCAAATCACAAAGTAAAGTTCTTCCCCTGCGTGACATTCCAGAATTACTCATTGTCATACTTTTTCATTGGCAATTCTCATATATTAAGTTTCAGGTGAAAGCCGCAGACTGAGGGAACCAGCAATGAACAGACTTCGCGATATCAATATCTTCACTATTAAAGTCTTTGTGATGGTGTACGAGTCATTGAACTCATTGTCGGTTGCCAACAGCCTCAATGTGCCGCCTTCCAAGATCAGCCGCTGCCTCTCTGCGCTGCGCCACGCCCTGGACGATAAGCTGTTTATCCGACGCCAGTATGGCTTTGAGCCTACGCCCATGGCGGACAAGCTCTACCCCTACTTTCAGCAGATGCTGACCTTGTGCGACCAGGCCACTGAGAACTGCGAGCGCAACCAGGGGCAGGCCAAACGCAACTATGTGGTGTGCGCGCCGCCAACCCTGTCAAACCGCTTGGCCGCCATCTTGCGCAAAAAAGCCGGTGAGAATAATTTTGATCTCTCTTTGAATGTCCGCCCTCTGACCACCAATTCTGGCGATGACCTCATTCAAAGTCGTGCAGACCTGCTGCTGGCAATGAAACCATGTGAGAAGGAACAGACCGACTCACAGCACGTCAGCATGGGAGAGATGACCTATGTGGTCGGCCGTAAAGACCACCCTATCTGGCAGCGTCCCCGCCATAATATGCTGCAGGCGATCATCAGCTATCCCTTCCTGATCACCGAGTGTGCCGCCTTTAATGACCGCATCGATCCCCTCGAACTCTACGCCATGGACCATGGCCTCAAGCTAGAGTTAGCAGGCAAGGCCAGTGCCCTGTCCGAGGTCAGTGAATTCTTGGAGGAGAGCGATGCCTTGACCTTCATCGGTTCTCACTGCGCGGCAGAATTTCTGGATGCGATGCCGCAGATCCGCGCTCAAACACTCTCTCCAGTAGAATACGAACTCTTACACGAGCGTCAGACTCAGCCCAACTACTACAGCATTACTCGCCGAGATGATTCCGGCTTGCCGCCCTGGTTCCGCGATGCCGTTCACGAATTCATTCGGGGTAACGTTTCCGCTCTGGCGAGCTAATCAATCAAAGCGGCGTGCTCAGCACGCCGTTTTCACCTTTGGAGATGACATTGGTTATCATTCCTCTTTTCAGTTTTAAGATTCGCAGGATACACAATTAGATAACACGCCTCCGCAAAACAATGATGAAGATCACGCAACTAGTTCGCCCGCCACGTTCGTTATTTCGCTCTTCTTTAATAAATTTGTTATTTGCAAAAATATTAATTAATTAGATATTTTGCGGAACAGTTCAAAAGACACCTTCACTAAATATAGCCATCCCTACTTGTTGATTCTTATTCCCAACATCCCACACACTCCATACCCTCGCCCGACAACAATAATCTGCAAGCCGGTGCGGAGGGTTTATACTTACCGGCGCTTTGACGATCACCACTCTCAGGTTTTCCCATGTCCCTCTATATCGATGTCAGTGCCGACGACCCAGAGAATGCCCTGTCCCTCTCCCGCGAGCTGGTGCACAGCTGTCGCCAGGAGGTGGGCACCGACGCCAGCCTGGTAGAGGGCCCCCATCAATCCGGCAGCAAAGGTGCCGCTGAGCTCTCAACTCTGCTGTTGGAGGTACTGTCCGCCGGGGCAGTGCCGGTGCTGATCGAGGTGCTCAAATCGGTGCTGCATCGCAACCCGGGGGTCACCATCCAGATCCGCAATGACCAGGGCGAGGCGGTCAACCTGGATGCCGACACCATCCATCAAGCCGCCACCGAACAGGCCCTGCGCAAGGCCGTGGATTGAGCGATGACGGCGCAACGACACGCGGTGCTGATCGGCAACGATCACTTCCCCGATGACAGCCACAAACTCAGCCCCCTGCGCTGCCCGGTGGCCGACGTCGAGGGATTGGAGGAGCAACTGGGTAACCAGGCCAAAGGGGGATTCTCCTCGGTCCGGGTGCTGAAGAACGAAACCTCCAGCCAGGTAAAACTGGCCATCTATGAAACCTTCCGCCAGGCGGGTAGCGATGACTTGGTGTTGATCTACTACTCTGGCCACGGCAAGCAAAATGCCGAGGGCGTGCTGCACCTTTCCACCCTGGATACCCGCTGTGATCTGCTGGAGCCCACCTCGGTGGACGTCGGGGTGCTGCGCCAATACGCCAAGAACTCCAAATCCAACAAGATCGTCTTTATCCTCGATTGCTGCTTCTCCGGTGCCATTGCCGGCGCCTTCGCCAAGGGCGCGGTGGAAGACCAGCTGCAGATGATGCGCACCGAGGGACGCGGCACCTACATCATGACCGGCTCCACTGGTATCCAGGTGTCGCTGGAAAAGGAGGAGGATCGCTACAGCGTCTTTACCAAATACCTGATTGAGGGGCTGAAAACCGGTGAGGCCGACAGCAGTGGCGACGGCACCATCACCATCGATGAGTGGTACGACTACGTCAATCAGCGGGTGCGCAACGACAGCCCCCAGCAGCCGTCGAAGTGGTCCTTCGATGTACGTGGGGATCTGATCATCGCCAAGAGCGGCAAGGTGCCACGCCAGGAGCGGGCCAAGGCGATCAAGCGCAAGCTCTACCGCCTGGCCGGGGAGGAGCAGATCCCCGAATCCCTGTTAGAGCATGCACGCCAGATCGCCCAAACCGAGCCCTCAGCCCTGAACGAAACCGAGCAACGACTGGATGCCTTGCTCAGCCAACTGCTCAAGGACAAGCTGTCGATCCCCCAGCTTATCTACCAATGGGGCGCCGAGCAGCGCTGGCAGGAAGCCCCGCTGCCCACCTCGCCACCACCGGCCAGCAAGGTGTCGCCACTAAAGTCCATCAGCACGGTGGAGGAGCCCCCCAGCAAGGAACCTAAGCTCGATACGGTCGCCTCACCCATCCGCCCGGATCCGGCCCAGCGGCTGGACCCGGAACCCCGTGCTGCCGCTCCAGCTGCTCCAGCGGATAAGCCCGGCGGACGTGGGGCGGGTTTGGCGATCCTACTGGCACTGGTGATCGCCGGTGCGCTGGCCTACGGCCTCTATCTGCATGACAGTCAGCCCAGCGCTGTCACTGAACCGCCGGTCGCGAAGCCGACCCCCTCCCCTACCGCGACCCAGCCGGATCACAGCGCCGCCATGAAGGAAGCCTTCCAGGCTTACCAACAGCAGCGCTACCAGGAGGCTTACCGTCGCTACCAGGAGCTCGCCGCCCAGGGCAACATCAAGGCGCAGTACAATCAGGCGATGATGCTAAACAAGGGCCAGGGCACCGAGCAGGACGTCACCGCCGCCATCCACCTGCTTCGTCCCATCGCCACCGATGAGTACCCCAAGTACCAGTACTACCTGGCACGCATCTATGTCGACCACCCCACCCTGGACCCGAACTACCGCACCACCCACCGCCTGCTGCAAAGCGCCGCGGCCGGTGGCAACCTGTTTGCCCAGGACTTGATGGGCACCCTGCACCGCGATGGCCTGGGGGTTCCAGCTAACCTCGATGAAGCACAACACTGGTATCAGCAGGCGGCGCAACAGGGCCATCGCAATGCCATGGTGCATCTGCGCGATCTGCTGCTGCAGGAGCCCACCGCCGAGTCGCAACAGCAGGCCACCTACTGGCAAAACCAGATTGAGCAGCTCTCCTCCAACAACCCATGAACGGCCAATCGAAATCACAATGGTTTTCAGCTGAAGAAATTTACGCGCCTTTTCATCACTTTGCCCCACATTCCCCGCCATGAAATCCGTATAATCGCGGCGTGAATAATGGGGAGATTCAGTTTGGAAGCGGACAAAATAAAAAAAGGGGTGCAACGCATCACCTGGATAGGCTTTTGGCTTAACGCCGCCCTGGCCGGGATGAAGATCGTCGCAGGAACCCTGGGCAACAGCCGTGCCGTGGTGGCGGACGGCATCCACAGCCTGACCGATCTGGTCAGTGACATCGCCGTACTGATTGGCGTCAACGTCTGGTCGGCCCCCGCCGACGAGGACCACCCCTACGGACACCAGCGTTTTGAAACGGCGGTGACCCTGATCATCGGTCTGATGATGCTGGTGGCGGCGCTGGGGATCGCCTGGGATGCGCTGCAGATCTGGCGCAGCGGCGAGATCCGCGACACCGGCCTCATTGCCCTAGCCGCTGCCATCACCTCGCTGGTGGTCAAAGAAGCGCTGTTCCGCTGGACCCTGCGCGAGGGCCGTCGACTGGGCTCCTCCGCCGTGGTGGCTAACGCCTGGCACCACCGCAGTGACGCCATCAGCTCGCTGCCCGCCGCCATGGCAGTAATCGGGGCCATGCTGCTGCCCGGCATGGGCTGGATTGACCTGGTGGGTGCCGGGATCATCGCCCTGTTCCTGCTCCACGCCGCCATCAAGATCTGCCTGCCGGCCTTTAACGAGTTCCTCGATCGCGGCGCCGATGCCGAGACCCTGGCCGAACTCAAGGATCTGGCTTTGCAGGTAGAGGGGGTTCACGGCATTCACCGTCTGCGCACCCGCTACCACGGTGGCCTGATGATCGATCTGCACCTGACCGTGGATGGCCGCCTGTCAGTACTGGAGGGCCATGCCATCGCCGATGCGGTGGAGCACACCCTGCTGCAGCAGGGGCCCAACGTGCGCGAAGTGCTGATCCACGTTGACCCGTGCGAACAATCGCAGCGGGAAGCGAAGGCACCACCTGCTGCCCAGGGCTAAGCCCAACCACAAAAAAGGCCCCATACGGGGCCTTTTTTCGTTCTTGCCGGTCATCTCGAGAAAAGAGCTAACGGCTTCTTAGGCCCCAGCGAAATCCCTACTACTTAGCTTGATAAGCACTCCAAGGGATGGAGAACCATTGACTCTTACGCCGACTTTGAGGTGCCTGCGCGACGGCGTCATCGGCAAGGCAGAGGGCCAGGATGGCCCGAGTGACCAGCGGAGACATGGAGGTCGACTCTGGTCTATGCCGCCAGCCGATGTCTCCGGAGTAAAGATCCAGCACCGATAGGAGGCAACGGGGGTTCCAAGGGGGCGAGTAGCCCCTTTGGTTGTCGTCGCCAACGCGACATGGAGACAAATCAAAAGATGAAGAACAGCACCGAAAGGTGCTAACCCCACCAATTTGCGAACAACCAAAAAAAGGCCCCACTCGGGGCCTTTTTCCGCGCTCGTCGTTTAGATAAAGAACAGGAACAATATCGCTGCCAACGCCAGTCGGTAGACCACGAAGGGGAACAGGCCCATACGGCCAATCGCCTTCAGGAACAGATGGATACAGGCATAGGCCGAGAAAAAGGCCACCACCAGACCCAGCAGCAACGGGAACCATTCCACCGGCTCCGGGTTCTTCAGCAGACCCAGGGACTCGTAGCCACTGGCCGCCAAAGTGATCGGGATGGACAGCAGGAACGAGAAGCGCGCCGCGGTCAGTCGGGTCAGGCCCAGCAGCAGTGCAGCGGTGATGGTAGCCCCACTGCGGGAGGTGCCGGGGATCAGCGCCAGTGCCTGGGCAAAGCCAATCAGCAGGGCGATCTGCCAGGTGATCTGGGCAAACTCGCGCTTCTCCGAGGCGGTGGCATCGGCAAACCACATCAGCAAACCAAACACCAGGGTGGTGGTGGCGATCACCGTGGTGGAGCGCAGGTCGTTGGAGATGATGTCACTGAACATCAGCCCCGCCAGGCCGGCAGGAATGGTGGCCAGGATGATAAGCCAGGCCATCCGGCTCTCTTCGTTATGCCGTCCGGCCAGAGAACCAGCCCAGTTCACCAGCAGGCTGCGTACATCATGACGGAAATAGATGATCACCGCCGCCAGGGTGCCGGCGTGGGTCATCATGTCGAAGGCCAGCCCCTGGTCTTCCCAATCCAGCAGTTGAGCCGGCAGGATCAGGTGGGCAGAGCTGGAGATGGGCAAAAACTCGGTCAGGCCCTGGATGATGGCCAGGACGATTGCCTGAATGGGATCCAATGTCGCTTCCTTTCAGAAAAACAGATCAACGCGGCCAGCGGAACTCAATAGGCCACAACTTTTGTTGTTTCTTATAGTCTTGCCACAACTGAGCCAAATTAACAGTGGCACCGGGGATCACCCCTTCCGGCCACAGCTCCGCCAGGGGCTGGAGCACAAAGGCGTTGTGGTAGATCTCTTCCCGCGGCAGCACCACCGGCAGCTCGCATTGGGTTTCGCCATAGAGCAGCAGATCCAGGTCCAGGGTTCGCGGCGCGAATTTCTTGGCCCCCCGCACCCGGCCGTGCTTCTGTTCAATGGCCTTAAACAGCGACACCAGTTGCTCAATACTCAACTCGGTGTCCGCCTGGGCCACCAGGTTGAGGAAGTTATCCCCTTCAAAGCCCACCGCTTCGCTCTCGTAAACGGTTGAGATCATCAGGTTATCCAGCTCTTCGGCCAGATCGTTAAGCCCATTATAGATGTGGGTATGGGCATCAATGTTGCTGCCGAGGCTAATAAAGATACGCGTCATGCTTGGCTCCGCTCGATACACACGCCGACAGTGCGGGCGTTGGCCACTGCACCGGGCTTGGCGACTCGAACCCGTACTCGTGGCACAGCGAAGCGTTCCAGGATCAGCGCCGCCACCTTCTCTGCCACGGTTTCCACCAGTTCGTGGGGCGTTTGCTCCACCAGTTCGGTGACCGCCTTGGACAGGGTGTCATAACAGAGCGCATGCTGATAGTCGTCCGACGCAGCCGCCGGGCGATTATCCCAATCCATCTGCAGATCCAGCACCAGGGTCTGGCGGATCTGCTTCTCCCACTCGAACACGCCGATCACGGCTTGGCATTCGAGCCCTTCGATAAACACCTGGTCGGTCATGTGTAAACTGGCGCTCCGGCTGTGGTCAGGATAACCTAGGCTGACTTTGCAACGCGCCAAAGCGGCGCGTTTTGGGCGAAGGATAATAGCCTAACTGGAAAAGGAAACAAATCGCAGCCCATGACCCTGCTCGTGTTGTCGCTCTGCCTGGTGGCCTACCTGTTGGGCTCCATCTCCAGCGCCGTGCTGGTCAGTCGCCTGTTTGGTCTGCCGGATCCCCGCACCCAGGGCAGTGGCAATCCCGGCGCCACCAATGTGCTGCGCCTCGGTGGCAAAGGCCCGGCTGCCTTGGTGCTGCTGTTCGATGTGCTCAAGGGCACCCTGCCGGTATGGGGCAGCTACTACCTGGGGTTGCCGCCGCTGGCGTTGGCCGCCATTGGCATCGCCGCCTGCCTGGGCCACATCTACCCCATTTTTTTCCAATTCCAGGGCGGTAAAGGCGTCGCGACCGCCCTGGGCGCGGTGGCCCCCATCGGCTTTGACATGATAGGTGCTGTGATTGCCACCTGGGTGGTGGTTGCCCTGATCAGCCGCTACTCCTCCTTGGCCTCCATCGTCACCGCCCTGCTGGCCCCGCTCTATGCCTGGCTGTTCAAAGGCCAGTATGCCGTGGCGGTAGCGCTACTCTGTCTGCTGATCCTATGGCGCCATAAGGGCAACATGGTCCGACTCTGGCGCGGCCAGGAGCACCGCTTCGGCAGCAAAAAGAAAAACGCGGCCTAAGCCGCGTTTTCTTATGACTGCCCCAGGGCGCTCAGCTGGTCCAGTGGCCAGCGTGGCTGCCCCTTCACCGCCAGAGCTTGATGCTCACCGGCCTTAAGCCGCTGCATCCCGGCGTAGGCGATCATCGCGCCATTGTCAGTGCAAAACTCCGGCCGCGGGTAGAACACCTCACCACCCCGTTTCTGCATCATCGACTCCAGCTGTGCCCTCAGGTGACGGTTAGCACTAACGCCGCCGGCGATCACCAGTCGGTTCAGGCCGGTCTGCTCCAGCGCCCGACGGCACTTAATCGCCAGGGTGTCCACCACCGCATCCTCAAAGGCACGGGCGATGTCCGCCAGTGCGCTGTCACCCTCGGCGGCAATGGTGTTGGCCGCGAAGGTCTTAAGGCCAGAGAAGCTGAAATCCAGCCCCGGGCGGTCACACATCGGCCGCGGAAACTTGAAGCGACCACTGTTACCCTGCTCTGCCAGTTTCGACAGCAGCGGCCCACCGGGGTAGTCCAGCCCCATCAGCTTGGCAGTCTTATCAAAGGCTTCGCCGGCGGCATCGTCGATGGACTCACCCAGCAACTGGTACTGACCGATGCCATCCACCCGCACCAGCTGGGTATGACCACCGGACACCAGCAGCGCCACAAAGGGGAACGCCGGCGGTGTCTCCTCCAGCATGGGTGCCAGCAGGTGACCCTCCATATGGTGAACCGCCACGGCCGGCACGCCCCAGGCATAGGCCAGGGCACGGCCAGCGCAGGCCCCCACCAGCAGGGCCCCCACCAGACCCGGGCCGGCGGTGTAGGCAACCCCGTCAATCTGATCGGCGCTGAGCTTGGCCTCGGCCAGGGCTTCCTTCACCAGCGGCACCAGCTTGCGCACGTGGTCGCGGGAGGCCAGCTCCGGCACCACGCCGCCATAATCGGCATGCAGCTTTACCTGACTGTAGAGAGTGTGGGCCAGCAGCCCGGCCTCATCGTCGTAGATGGCGACACCGGTCTCATCACAGGAAGTTTCTATCCCCAGAATGCGCATGCTAAACTCTCTCGTCATTGCTAAAAGTGGCGCAATTCTAGCGTTGCCCTACTCCGCTGGCCAGTGTTTGGTGCTACCGGACTTTACAAGCCCGGTAGACTCGGAGTAGAATTTCGCACCATTTTGAATCGAGGCTGCTCAAAGAATGACCAGCCCTAAACCGAAGTATTTCGAGGTAAGAGGCAGATGCCGGTAATTAAAGTCCGTGAAAACGAGCCCTTCGACGTAGCACTGCGTCGTTTCAAGCGTTCTTGTGAGAAGGCAGGTATCCTGTCTGAAGTGCGTCGTCGTGAGCACTACGAGAAGCCGACCACCGTACGTAAGCGCGCTAAAGCTGCTGCTGCCAAGCGTCAAGCCAAGAAACTGGCTCGCGAAAACGCACGTCGTACTCGCCTGTACTGATCATGACTCTCATCGAGCAACTCAAGGACGCCATGAAAGTGGCGATGCGAGCCAAAGATAAGGCTCGCCTGGGTACCGTGCGCATGGCTTTGGCTGCGATCAAGCAGGTCGAAGTGGACGAAGCCAAGACCCTCAGCGATGAAGAGATCATCGTCGTGCTGACCAAGATGGTTAAGCAACGTCGTGACTCCATCAAACAGTACGAGGACGCCGGTCGTCCCGAGCTGGCTGAGGCGGAAGCCGCCGAAGTGGTTGTGCTGCAGGAGTTCCTGCCGCAGCAACTGAGCGATGACGAGATCAACACCGTCGTCGCAGAGGTGATTGCCGAATCTGGCGCCAGCTCGATGCGTGATATGGGTAAGGTGATGGGCCTGCTGCAAGGCAAGGTCCAGGGTCGAGCCGATATGGCCGAAGTGGGCAAAATCGTAAAAGCCCAGCTCGGTTAATCGGTCGCTCCGATCACAGCAACAAGCCGTGCATACTGCACGGCTTGTTTGTTTGTGATAAACAGAATAGTCAACAAAGATTCAGGGTGAATGTCAGTGGCCGGTCGGATAGCCAGAGATTTTATTGATCAATTGCTTTCCCGAGTGGATATTGTCGAGCTGATCGACGGCCGGGTAAAACTGAAAAAAGCGGGCAAGAACTACCACGCCTGCTGCCCATTCCATAACGAAAAAACCCCCTCCTTTACCGTCAGCCAGGATAAGCAGTTCTACCACTGCTTCGGTTGCGGTGCCCATGGTAACGCCATCGACTTCATCATGGAGTACGACCGGCTTGAGTTCCCCGATGCCATCGAGGACCTGGCCAGCACCGTCGGCATGGAGGTGGTCCGGGAGGCCTCGACGCCCAACAGCCAGAGTCCTCGCACCAGTGCCCCTCGCCCGAAAGGGGGCAGCGACGATCACTACAGCCTGATGCAATGGGCGGCACGCTACTACCAGCAGCAGCTGCGCCAGCACGACGAAAAAGAGCGGGTGATCGACTACATCAAGGGCCGTGGCCTGGATGGCGAAACCGTGCAGAAGTTCGGCATCGGATTCGCGCCCCCGGGTTGGGACGCCTTGATGAGCCAGAAGAAGGGCGACAATCGCGCCGTTCACCTGCTGGCCGAATGCGGCATGCTGATTGAAAAAGAGGGCACCGGGCGTAAGTACGATCGCTTTCGTGATCGGCTGATGTTCCCGATCCAGGATCGGCGCGGCCGGGTGATCGCCTTTGGCGGCCGGGTGCTGGGGGACGGTACCCCCAAGTACCTGAACTCACCGGAAACCCCGATCTTCCATAAGAGTCACGAGCTCTATGGCCTCTACCAGGTGCGCCAGGCGCACCGCAGCCCGGAGCGGGTACTGGTAGTGGAAGGCTATATGGACGTGGTGGCGCTGGCACAAAACGGCATCGATTACGCCGTGGCCTCGCTGGGTACCTCCACCACGGCTGAGCATATCCAGCTGCTGATGCGCACCGCCGGCAGCGAGGTGGTGTGCTGCTACGACGGCGACCGGGCCGGGCGCGAAGCCGCCTGGCGCGCGCTGGAAACCGCCCTGCCGATGCTGAAAAGCGGCAAGGCGCTAAAATTCATGTTCCTGCCCGATGGCGAGGATCCGGACAGCCTGGTACGCCAGGAGGGCAAAGACGCCTTCGAGCAACGCATCGCCGAAGCGATGCCCCTGTCGGATTACCTGTTCAATCACCAGTTGGAGAGCGCCGATCTCTCCAGTGATGAGGGCAAGAGCCGCTTTATCTCCGGGATCAAGCCGTTGATCGAGCAGATCGCCGATGACGTACTGAAAGAGACATTGCTGCAGCGACTGGAAACCGAGCTAGGCTGGGGGGCAAGACAGCACTTTAGTCAGCCCAGCCCCAAGGGTAACCCCAAGCCGCTGCAACAAGCGCAACAGGGTCGCGGCACGCCGCTGCGTCACGCCATTGCGCTGCTGCTGCACAAGCCGGCGCTGGGCCACGATCTGGAACCCCAGGTGGCACTGCAGCAACTGAACCTCAAGGGAGTGGCGCTGCTGGCAGAGATGCTGGAGCTGTGCCGCTCTACCAGCCTGACCACCGGCCAACTACTGGAGCGGTTCCGGGGTCGGCCGGAAGAGGCAATTTTGAAAAAACTGATGGCTTGGCCGTTCGCCGTGGAAGACAACCTGGAGTCGGAGTTTGCCGACTGCATCAGCTGGCTCAACCAGCGGTTCCTCGAGCAGTTATCCGAGTCGCTCAACCAGAAAGCCCGGAATGGCACCATCACGGTGGAGGAAATCCGGCAAATGCATAGCCTGAACGCGGCCTTGGCCTCGCTTCGGGGCGCATCTAAGGCTAGCGGCCACTAGCCTTCGCCGTTATAATTGGCTATTTGCGCGTCACCGGCCGCTTACCCAAGTTTTTAACCTTAAGTGGATGATATCAATGGATCAAACTCCGCAGTCGCAACTTAAGCTCTTGGTCGCTAAAGGCAAAGAGCAAGGCTACCTGACTTACGCCGAGGTGAATGATCACCTGCCGGCGGACATGGTCGATTCCGACCAGATCGAAGATATTATCCAGATGATTAACGACATGGGCATCCAGGTGTTTGAGTCCGCTCCGGACAAAGACGAGCTGATGATGTCCGAGGACGCCACCGACGAAGACGCTGCTGAAGCGGCCGCTGCCGCCCTGGCCAGCGTTGAAGGTGAGCTCGGTCGTACCACTGACCCCGTGCGCATGTACATGCGTGAGATGGGTACTGTTGAGCTGCTGACCCGCGAAGGCGAGATCCTGATCGCCAAGCGCATCGAGGACGGCATCAACCAGGTACAGTGCTCCGTTGCCGAGTACCCGGCCGCCATCGCTTCCCTGCTGGAAGACTGGGATCGCTTCGAAGCGGAAGAGCTGCGTCTGTCTGAGATCATCTCCGGTTTTGTCACCGAAGAAGATGAAGCCCCCACCGCCACCCACGTTGGTTCCGAGCTGCCTCAAGAGGAGCTGGACGACGAAGAGGAAGACGAAGAGGACGAGGACGAAGAGGACGATACCCCGAGCGGTCCCGATCCGGTCCAGGCCAAAGAGAAGTTTGACGCCTTGCGTCAGCACTACGACTTGGCCCGTCAGGCGATGGAAGAGCACGGCACCGACTCGCTGGAAGTGGCCATGGTGGTCACCAAGCTGTCTGAGCTGTTCAAAGAGTTCCGCCTGGTACCCAAGCAGTTCGACAAGCTGGTTGGCAGCATGCGTACCATGATGGACCGCGTCCGGGTGCAGGAGCGCCTGATCATGAAGGTGTGCGTCGAGCAGTGCAAGATGCCGAAGAAGAACTTCATGAAGGTGTTTGCTGGTAGCGAAACCGACGCCAGCTGGCTGCAGACCGAGATCGACGCCGGCAAATCCTACTCCGAGGCCCTGGGCCGCAACCAGGACGAGCTGCAGCGCTGCATCCAGAAGCTGGAAGTGGTGGAGCAGGAAACCGGTCTGTCTATCGCCAAGATCAAGGACATCAACCGTCGCATGTCCATCGGTGAAGCCAAGGCTCGCCGCGCCAAGAAGGAGATGGTGGAAGCCAACCTCCGTCTGGTGATCTCCATCGCCAAGAAGTACACCAACCGTGGCCTGCAGTTCCTGGATCTGATCCAGGAGGGCAACATCGGTCTGATGAAGGCCGTAGACAAGTTCGAGTACCGTCGTGGCTACAAGTTCTCTACCTACGCCACCTGGTGGATCCGTCAGGCCATCACCCGCTCCATCGCGGACCAGGCCCGTACCATCCGTATTCCGGTACACATGATCGAGACCATCAACAAGCTCAACCGCATCTCCCGTCAGATGCTGCAGGAGATGGGCCGCGAGCCCAACCCGGAAGAGCTGGCTGAGCGGATGATGATGCCGGAGGACAAGATCCGTAAGGTGCTGAAGATCGCCAAAGAGCCGATCTCCATGGAGACGCCGATCGGTGATGATGAAGATTCCCACCTGGGTGACTTCATCGAGGACACCACCCTGGCCCAGCCGATCGACTCCGCCACCTCCGAGAGCCTGAAGATGGCCACCAACGAGGTACTGGCCGGTCTGACCGCCCGTGAAGCCAAGGTACTGCGGATGCGCTTCGGTATCGAGATGAACACCGACCACACCCTGGAAGAGGTGGGCAAGCAGTTTGACGTAACCCGTGAGCGGATCCGTCAGATTGAAGCTAAGGCCCTGCGTAAGCTGCGCCACCCCTCCCGCTCTGAGATCCTCAAGAGCTTCCTGGACGAATAAGCCCAACGGCTTAACGAAAAAACCCCGCAACCGCGGGGTTTTTTTATGGTTTTCGCATATTTGCGGAGTTAACTCTCACTCGTGAGAGTCGCCACTCTTCGCTTCGTAGCTTTGTCGCGTTGGCGACGGCAACCAAAGGGGCTAATCGCCCCCTTGGAACCCCCGTTGCCTCCAATCGGTGCTGAGTCCTCGCATCGACGACATCGACGGGCGGCAAAGACCAGAGTCGGCTTCCATGCCTCCACTGGTCACTCGGGCCATCCTGGCCCTCAGCCTTGCCGATGAAGCCTCTGCTCGGGCATCTCAAAGTCGGCGCAAGAACCATTGGTTCACCATGCCTGAGAGGGTTTATCAAACTGAGTTGTGTGGATTTCGCTAACTGTCACTAAGTGAGCTCTTGCCCCCGGAGATCCGCGATAAGCCTTTTTTATGTCTCATCTCCGCCGTTGCCGCGAGTGAAGGGGGCGGCCAAGTCGGCGCAAGAGCAGTGGGGCATCCGAGTATGCGGATTTTGATTATTGATGGGCCATCGAGACTATCACGGCGTTAGCCGTCCTCCCTCGCCGACTGGCCGGGCCTGAGCGAAAGCTGAGGGAATGAGGGCGAGGGCCAGGGATGGCCCGAGTGACCAGCGGAGACAGGGAGTCGACTCTGGTCAGTCCCGACATGACTCAGCTGAGAGCGAAGATAAGCCCGGCCCCGGAGGCAAAAGGGGTGTCGGGGCGAAGCCCTGACCGGTCGCCGGGCCGCCCCGGCAAAAAGCCGCGCGGCCACTCAAATCACCATCGCCCCCGCGGCTGGTATTCCCGCTCCTTCCCCCGAGCCTTGGCGGTGGCCACTCTCTGGTTGCGGCCCATCAGCAAACGGATCTGGCTCAGGGTCTCTGCCCCCAGCATGGCGCCGTTGTGTGGCACGCCATGGCGTCGGTACAAACGCTTGCTGGCTGCCAGCGCATCCGGTGAGCAACGCAGCAAAGTGGTCATCTTGCGCTGAGCCAGGGCCAGAGGGTCGCTGTCCAGGCCGGTAACCAGGCCCAGCTCCAGGGCCTTGTCCGCCCCAATCTGTTCGCCACTCATCACCAGCCACAATGCCTGGTCCTGGGCCAGTTGTTCACGCACCGCCAGGTTACCGCCCATATCCGGTAGCAGTCCCCAGCGGGCCTCCATCACCGATAGGTCCGCATCCGGATGGCAGAAGCGGAAGTCTGCCCCTAGGGCAATCTGCAAGCCACCACCCCAAACCCGGCCATGCAGCACAGCCATCACCGGGACGGGCAGATCCCGCCAGCCGGTGCACACCCGCTGGGCCAGGTTGGCCTGACCTGGCCACCACTTCCACAGCAGCCGAGCGGCCTGGCGGGCGTTGCCCATCAGTGACTTGATGTCGAGTCCGCTGCAGAAGTCCTCACCAGCCCCACTGAGGATGACACCACGCAGCGAGCGCTGGCGAGCCAGCTGTTTCTGCACCGAGACGATCGCCTTGAACATCTCGAAATCCAGGGCGTTGTGCTTATCTGGCCGGTTCAGCTCCACATAAGCCACCCCGTTTTTCAGCTGCCAGCTTACCCGTTGACTCATGACCCCTCCTGGGCACTAACATCATGACAACATCCTACAACTGCAATAGAATCGTTCCAAACTTTTGACTCTTAACAGGATCATTCAGTGTCACATCGGATCGTGATCTGCGATGACTCGGCGCTTGCCCGCAAGCAGTTGTGCCGATGCCTGCCCCCGCCCTGGCAGGACGACGTACGCTTTGCCGGCAATGGCCATGAGCTTAAAGCCCTGTTAGCCCAACAGCCTGCAGACCTGCTGTTTCTCGACCTGAATATGCCGCAGATGGACGGCTACCAGGTGTTGCAGTGGTTGCAGGGCCAGCCGCACGCCCCGCGGGTGATCGTGGTCTCCGCCGACATCCAGGCGGATGCCTACCGCCGGGTGATGGCCCTGGGCGCACTGCAGTTCCTGAAAAAGCCTGTGGTGGCGGAGCCTCTGCTCAACCTGTTGGGACAGCTGGGATATAACCTGACCCAAGAAACCGAGACACCACCGCTGCCAGCGGTGGCCTTTGATGACGCCCTGCAGGAGATCTGCAACGTGGCCATGGGCCGAGCGGCCGCCAATATGGCGGAGCTGTGGGGCCAGTTTATTGAACTACCTATCCCGCGACTGCGACGGCTGGGGCCGGCGGAACTGGCCATGCTGCTCGAAGGGGGGCTGAGCGATCCCGAGTTAACGGTCATCTCCCAGGGCTTTGCCGGCCATGGGATCTGCGGCGAGGCATTGCTGTTGATGCAGCCTGAGGGGGATGCCCTGCTGGCCCAGTTGACCCGGGCAAACAACCAAGCGGAGTCCAGCCCGCTGGAGCGTCAGATGGACACCGCCAACCTGGTGTTTGCCGTCTTCCTTTCCGCCCTGTCCCAGCAGCTGGATATCCCCTTTTGCCAAAGCCACCCGGTAGCGATGAGCAGCGCGCCGGCGATGTCGAAGCTGCCCAGGACCCTGGCGGTGGAGATCCGCTACCAGCTGCCCAAGCGGGGGATCCTGTGTGAGCTGTTGCTGTTGCTGCCGGAATCCACCCTACCCCGACTGCACACGGTCATGACCCCACTGATGGAGCACTAACCATGGATGATCTGGACCGCTTGCACTGGCTGACCCAGCTGCTGCACGGCATCGAGGTGGGGCTGGTGGTGATCGACCGAGATTACCGGGTTCAGCTGTGGAACGGCTTTATGGAGAACCACAGCGGCATCGGCGCTCAGCAGGCCGATCAGGCCAACCTGTTTTCCCTCTTTCCCGAGCTGCCAGACCAGTGGCTCAAGGGCAAGCTAGAGGCCGCCTTCCTGCTGGAAAGCCGTGCCTTCACCGTCTGGGAGCAACGCCCCTGGGTGTTTCCCTTCAGCAACTCCCGCCCGGTGACCGGTGAGCTGGCGCAGATGCACCAGAATATGACCATCCAACCGCTCAAGGATCGCAACGGCTTGGTCAGCCACGCCGCCATCGTACTCTATGACGTCAGTGTCCAGGCCCAGGATCGTCAGCAACTGAGCCAGGCCAACGACAGCCTGGCCCGCTTGAGCCACCAGGATACCCTGACCGGCCTGGCCAACCGCCGGCTGTGGCACTCGCTGCTGGAGCGTGAATTTGCCCGCTGCCGGCGCTATCAGCGTGATACCACCCTGCTGGTGCTCGACCTGGACCACTTCAAGCGGATCAATGACCACTATGGCCACAGCGTCGGCGATGCGGTGCTGCGCCAGGTGGGTGGCATGCTGGGCTACCAGCTGCGCAAGGGCGACGTGGTCGCTCGCTACGGCGGCGAAGAGTTCGTGATGCTGCTGACCGAGACCCCACACCGAAACGCCCAGGAGCTGGCCGATCGACTGCGCCAGCAGCTACCAACGCTGCGCTTCGACGACGCCCCGGACCTGAGCATCACCGGCAGCATCGGGATCTGTCCCTATCACCCCAGTCTGAACAGCCCGGAGCATTGGTTTGAGCTGGCCGATCAAGCACTTTACCGGGCCAAACGAGCGGGACGGGATCGTATACTGTTGGCAGACCTGCCAACGGAGACCCCTGTGTGAGCCACCCTATTCGCCCCTACCATCCCGACGATCTGCCCCAACTGCTGCAGATCTACAACCACGCCATCGAGTTTCATACCGCCACCTTTGAGGAAACCCCGCTGTCCGAGTGCGAGTTCGGCGAGCGCCTGGCGGGGATCGCCAGCCAGTTTCCGCTGCTGGTGATTGAGCATGATGGCCAGGTGGCGGGCTACGCCTATGGCAACCACTACAAAACCCGCAGCGCCTACCGCTTCTGCGCCGAAACCACCATCTACCTGGCGCCAGAGCAACAGGGCAAAGGACTGGCACTGCCACTCTATCAAGCGCTGCTGCAGGCCCTGCAATCACGGGGGATCACCCAGGTTCTGGCGGTGATCACCAGTCCCAACCCCACCAGTGAGGCGCTGCATCGCAAGCTGGGGTATGAGCCGGTGGGATTGATGCGCTCAGTGGGTTTCAAGTTTGAGAATTGGCACGACGTGGCCATCTGGCAACGGGCACTGACGCCCGATGCTGTTTCGTCAGATAAAGGGGAGAGCTGACAGGGAGGCGTCAGGACAGCGCTAGGTGCCCGCTAAGCCGAACTGATCTTCGACCCGGCGTCCCATACCATGACGACGCTGGTTATAGACGCTTTCCCAACGCAAGGTGCCGCGCCGGTCTTGGCTCTGACGCCGCTGTTGTTGGCGACGCTCTGTGGTGGGTTGCATGAGGGTTCCTCCAATGTGCACGAAGCAACTATAGTCCAAATCCCCCGCCACAACGCAAACGGGGCGGCCCTTGGCCGCCCCGTGATCCGCTCACGCGATTACTGCTTACTCGGTTCGACGAAGTGGGTGCCCCAGCCGTCGTACAAAACCTTGTGCTTGTTCGCCAGCTCAATCAGGGACTCGCAGTCCTTATCCAGCCGCTCCAGATCCAGCGGGTGCTCCGCCATGGCGGAGAAGCAGTAGGCGATGCTGCCATCGTCCAACTCCAGCTCTTCGGCATCATCCACCGCAAAGCCCGCCTTGAACGCATCCACCGCGGCCTTCTCCAGGGCATCGAAGTCGGACGCCGCAAAGTGGTGCTCGATGTTGTAGTTGGCCTGGGGATCAGAGCCATCGTCCAGCAGCGCCTGCACGATCTCGCGGGTTTCCATCTGCTGCTCGGCAATCAATTGTTCTTTGTTCATCATGCTTGCGCTCCTTACTTGGCCGCGGCCAGCTGGGCCGCTTCGGCATTCAGCTCCGCCAGACGCCGATTCATCATATCGTATACCTTCTGAGCCAAAGCGCGCACATCCTCTTTGCTGAGTCCCTCGGTGGGGATAGGCTCCATCGCTTCCACGATCACCACGCCGTTGTCCTTCTTGTTCATGCAGATGTCTTTCTGGCAGGAGGCCAGCACCGGCACGATGGGTACCCCGGCGGAGATGGCGGTGTGGAAGGCACCGGTCTTGAACGGCAGCAGGCCGCGACCACGGGAGCGGGTGCCCTCCGGGAAGATCCAGACCGACAGCGCCTTCTCACGGATCTTGCGGGCCGCATCCTGGATGGTGGAGATCGCCTTGCTGCGGTTGCCCCGGTCGATCAGGATGTTGCCGGTGAGCCAGTAGATCTGGCCAAACAGCGGGATCCAGATCAGGCTCTTCTTGCCCAGGCTGACGGTGCCCGGCGGGACCAGGCTGCTCTGGGTGAACAAGTCATAGGAGTTTTGGTGGTTGCCGATATAGACCACCGCCTGCTCCTTCATCAGGTTCTCCTGACCGCGCTTGACCACCTTCAGGCCCAGCAGCGGACCGACCTTACCGAACCAGTTCGCCACCTGGTAGACATTGTTGCGATGAAACGGCCGCAACAGGCACATCAGCAGCGCCAGCACAAAGGCGCCAATCAGCAAAACACCCAACATCAGGCTACGTAACAACTTCAGCACGACGGTACTCCGAGCAAAACGGGCGCCCAGTATAGGGCCGGCTGCCACAGGGGGCAATGCCTTTGGTTAACAGTTGTGCGCTGAATAAAGTTTCCTCTATTTACGCCCAAGGCCTGACCGATAACAGCGGCTACTGCAGCCAGCTTTGTGGCTGCTGACAGTGACGCTCCAGCACCTGGTAGAACTGGGCCAGATGCAGGCCATCCGCCAGGGCATGGTGGGCCTGGATCACCACCGGTATGGTCTTGCCGTCGGCGCTGTCACCGTACTTACCCCAGACAATACGGGGCACCGAATCCACTGGGTTCAGTGGCATCGGGTTGTTGTACTGGGTAAAGCGCAGCCAGGGCACACAGGAGAGGTAGAGATCGGCATCGGTATCGCCATTGCAATGGCCCTGGTTGAACAGGGTGTCACTGGCGCTGGCCTCTCGCTGGTTGTGCTCAAGCTGGGCGTCAAACTCGGCAAAGGTTTCAGACCAGGGGGTACGGCTAAAGCGCACCTGGCCATCCTGGCCCAGGGCAGTCAAACCGGCATTGAGGCTGGGGTGCTCCACCACCTGCTCACCGCGGATGCGCCAGCGCATCCAGGGCAGCTCATTGGCGGTCAGCAGCATGGCATAGGTAATTGCCCGGTAGGCACTGAGCCTTTCGCGCTGGCAGTAATCCAGCAGCGGCTGGACTGGGACCTCGGCACAGAAGCTGAAGTAGGGGCAGCCCAGGCTGCGAAAGAAATCAAACTGCTGTCGGCGCGGCCACTGGGCCATATCCAGGTAGATCATGGTTTTCTCGATGTCACCACACGCCACCGGGGCGAGCCCAATGGCCCGCCCCGGTGGCGTTCAATACGGAAAAACAGTCAGCCCGGAACAAGTCCGGGCTGAGAGGCTTAGGCGTCAGTGGCGGGTTGATCCTGTTCGATCTCAACCCGGTCAACACGCTGTAGGCCACGGGGCAGCTTGTTGCCCCGGCGGCCGCGCTCACCCAAGTAATGGGCCAGATCGTCCGGCTTCAGGGTCAGCTTGCGCTTGCCGGCCCACAGTGTAATGCGCGCCTGCTCGGAAAGCACCACCAGATGCTTGAGGTACTCCTCACGGCTCTTGGCCCGCTCCCCCGGGATGCCGATGATCTTGTTGCCCTTGCCCTTGGCCAGCACCGGCAGCTGCGACAGCGGGAACAGCAGCATCCGCCCTTCGGTGGTTACCGCCAACAAGCGCTGGCTGCCTTGGTCTTCAATCCGCTGCGGCGCCAGCACCTCGGCCCCCACCGGTACGGTCAGCAACGCCTTACCGGCCTTGTTGCGGCTGATCATGTCCTTGTACTGACAGATAAAGCCGTAACCGGCGTCCGAGGCCATCAGGTAGAGATCGCTCTCCTGCCCCATCACCACATGCTCAAGCCGGGCACCGGCCACCAGGTTAAAGCGGCCGGACATCGGCTCGCCCTGGCTGCGCGCCGATGGCAGGGTATGCGGTTCGGTGGTGTAGGCCCGACCGGAACTCTCCAGGAACACCACCGGCTGGTTGCTCTTGCCCCGGGCGTGGGCCAGGTAGCCGTCGCCAGCCCGGTAGGACAACGCCGTCGGGTCCACCTCGTGGCCCTTGGCGCAGCGGCCCCAGGCCTTCTCGCTCATCACCACGGTGACCGCCTCGGCCGGGGTCAGGTCCTGCTCGCTCATCGCCTTGGACTCTTCCCGCTCCTGCAGCGGGCTGCGGCGATCGTCACCGTAGGTCTCAGCATCCGCCAGCAGCTCTTTGCGCACCAGGGTCTTAAGGCGACGCTCGGAACCGAGGATCAGCTCCAGCTTGTCGCGCTCCTTGGCCAGCTCTTCCTGCTCGCCACGGATCTTCATCTCTTCCAGCTTGGCCAGCTGGCGCAGCTTGATCTCCAGGATCGCTTCCGCCTGCTTCTCCGACAGATCGAAGCGGGCCATCAACGCGGCCTTGGGCTCATCCTCGTTGCGGATGATGTCGATCACCTCATCGATGTTGAGGAAGGCGATCAGCAAGCCATCGAGGATATGCAGTCGTGTCAGCACCTTGTCCAGGCGGTACTGGAGGCGGCGACGCACGGTTTCGGTACGGAACTGCAGCCACTCCACCAGGATCGATTTCAGATCCCGTACGCCTGGGCGGTTATCCAGCCCCAGCATGTTGAGGTTAACCCGGAAGCTCTTCTCCAGATCCGTGGTGGCAAACAGGTGCGCCATCAACTGGTCCAGATCGATCCGGTTGGAGCGCGGCACCACCACCAGGCGGACCGGGTTTTCGTGGTCGGACTCGTCGCGCAGATCCGCCACCATCGGCAGCTTCTTGGCCTGCATCTGGGCGGCGATCTGTTCGATCAGCTTGGCGCCGGAGACCTGGTGCGGCAGCGCGGTGATCACCACCTCGCCATCCTGAATGCTGTACACCGCGCGCATCTTGATGGAGCCCTTACCGGTGCGGTAGAGCTTCTCAATGTCGCTGCGCGGGGTAATGATCTCCGCCTCAGTGGGGTAATCCGGGCCCTGGACGAACTCCATCAGCTCGGCCAGCTCCGCCTTGGGGTGCTCCAGCAGGTGGGCACAGGCGTTGGCGACCTCACGGGCGTTGTGGGGCGGGATGTCGGTGGCCATGCCCACGGCGATGCCGGTGATGCCGTTGAGCAGAATGTGCGGCAGCCGCGCCGGCATGGTCTTGGGCTCTTTCAGGGTGCCGTCAAAGTTCGGCCCCCACTCCACGGTGCCCTGACCGAGCTCCGACAGCAGCACCTCGGAGAAGCGAGACAGGCGGGATTCGGTGTAACGCATGGCGGCGAAGGATTTCGGGTCATCCGGCGCACCCCAGTTACCCTGACCATCCACCAGTGGGTAGCGGTAGGTAAAGGGCTGGGCCATCAGCACCATCGCCTCGTAACAGGCGCTGTCGCCGTGGGGATGGTACTTACCCAGCACGTCACCCACGGTACGGGCGGATTTCTTGTACTTGGCGGTGGCCGACAGACCCAGCTCGCTCATGGCGTAGATGATCCGGCGCTGCACCGGCTTCAGGCCGTCACCAATGAACGGCAGGGCCCGGTCCATGATCACGTACATGGAGTAGTTCAGGTAGGCCTGCTCAGTAAACTGGCGCAGAGGCAGTTGCTCTACGCCCTCTAAGCTCATTTCGCTCAGATCGGTCATGGTACTCACTTCCCGGCGTTATCGCCGTTGTAACTGAGCCGGTAGATCCGGCCCTTATCATCATCAGAAATCAGGATGCTGCCATCCGGGTGGGGCAAAAACGCCACCGGCCGAGCCAGGGCTTCCTCGCCATCCAGCCAGCCATCCACCAGCACGGTGTAGCCGCTGTTGTCACTGCCATCGAAGGTCAGCGCGCTGATCCGGTAGCCCACCTTACTGCTGCGGTTCCAGCTGCCGTGTTCGGCGATCAGCAAAGCACCACGCCAAGGGGCGGGGAACTGCTCACCACGGTAGAAGTGCACCCCCAGTGGCGCCACATGGGCCTGCAGCTGGGCGATGGGGTCCACCATCTTGCCCTTCAGCGACGCCGGAATCGGATACTCCGGGTCTTCAATCACCCCACCATGCCAGTAGGGGTAGCCGAAGTGACTGCCCACTTCGGTCAGGTGGTTTATCTCACAAGGCGGCATGTCATCGCCCATGTGGTCGCGCCCGTTGTCGGAGAAATACAGCTCGCCGCTTTGCGGGTGGAAATCAAAGCCGACGCTGTTGCGCACGCCCTTGGCCAGCACCTCGCGCTCGCCGGTCTCCAGGTCCAACGCCAGGATGGTGGCGTAGGGCAGCTCGCGGTCGCAGATGTTGCACGGGGCGCCGACCGGCACCACCAGGCGGCCATCCGGGGCAAAATCGATGTACTTCCAGCCGTGGTGGATGTCCTCCGGCAGCTGGTCATACACCACTTCAGGCTTGGGCTTGTCCGCCAGCTTGGCCTCGATGTCGCTCCAGCGGTAGATGGTGGACACCGCCGCCACGTAGAGGGCGCCATCCTTGAAGGCCAGGCCCGAAGGCAGGGTCAGATCCTCCGCCAGCACGGTGACCTTGTCCGGGTGGCCATCCTGGTTGCTGTCAATGATCGCGTGCACCTTACCGGCGCGACGCGAGCCAACAAACAGGGTGCCCTTGTCACCCCAGGCCATCTGCCGGGCGTTTTCCACGCCGTCGACATAGACCTCCAGTTCAAACCCCGGCGGCAACACCGCCTGCTCCACCGCCGGTACCGCCGCGGCCCCCACGCTGACCGTTGCCAGCAGCGCGGTCAAAATCCCTTTCTTCATGTCCCTGTCCTTAGTCCAGTTGCGCCATGTCGCCGTTGCGCTCCAACCAGTCCTTGCGGTCACCGGAGCGCTTCTTAGCCAGCAGCATGTCCATCAATGCCATGGTGGCTTCGCCATCGTCCACCGTCAGCTGCACCAGACGACGGGTGTTGGGATCCATGGTGGTCTCCCGCAGCTGCAGTGGGTTCATCTCACCCAGGCCCTTAAAGCGGGTAACCTGGATCTTGCCGCGTTTCTTCTCCGCCGCGATGCGGTCGAGGATCCCCTCTTTCTCACCCTCGTCCAGGGCGTAGAACACCTCTTTGCCCACATCGATGCGGAACAGCGGCGGCATCGCCACGTAGACGTGGCCACGCTCCACCAGGGCGCGGAAGTGCTGCATAAACAGGGCACAGAGCAAGGTGGCGATGTGCAGACCATCGGAGTCCGCATCCGCCAGGATGCAGATCTTGCCGTAGCGTAGCCCGGAGATGTCGTCGGAGTCGGGATCGCAGCCGATGGCCACCGAGATGTCGTGCACCTCCTGGGAGGCCAGCACCTGGGACGCATCCACCTCCCAGGTGTTCAGGATCTTACCGCGCAGCGGCATGATCGCCTGGAACTCTTTGTCCCGGGCCTGCTTGGCGCTACCGCCGGCGGAGTCACCCTCCACCAGGAACAGTTCGCCCTTGCTGGCTTCGGAGCCGGTGCAGTCGGTCAGCTTACCGGGCAGCGCCGGGCCGGAGGTCACCTTCTTACGGGCCACCTTCTTGGCCTTGCGCAGACGGCTCTGGGCGTTGTTGATGCACAGCTCCGCCAGCAGTTCGGCCTGCTCGGTGTGCTCGTTCAGCCACAGGCTGAAGGCATCCCGAACCACGCCGGAAACAAACGCCGAGGCCTGGCGGGAGGAGAGACGCTCCTTGGTCTGGCCGGCAAACTGCGGGTCCTGCATCTTGGTGGAGAGCACGTAGGCGGCCTTGTCCCAGATGTCTTCCGGGCCCAGCTTAACGCCGCGGGGCAGCAGGTTACGGAACTCACAGAACTCCCGCATCGCCTCCAGCAGACCCTGGCGGAAACCGTTAACGTGGGTACCGCCCTGAGCGGTGGGGATCAGGTTAACGTAGCTCTCACCGATGCTGTCGCCACCCTCCGGCAGCCACAACACCGCCCAGTCCACCGCTTCCTTGTTGCCGGAAAAGTTACCGACAAAGGGGGTCTCCGGCAGCTTGGGCCACTCTTTCACCGCGTCCACCAGATAGTCGCGCAGGCCTTCCTCGTAGAACCACTCGTGCTTCTCGCCCTTAACCTTGTCCTCGAAACGGATCCGCAGGCCAGGGCATAGTACCGCCTTGGCGCGCAGGCCGTGGGCCATGCGACTGGCGGAGAAGTTGCCGGAGTCGAAGTATTTGGCGTCGGGCCAGAAGTGCACACTGGTGCCGGTGTTACGGCGTCCCACGGTGCCGGTGACAGAGAGGTCTTCCACCTTGTCGCCATGCTCGAAGGCGATCTCGTGCATCTGACCGTCGCGGCGTACCTTGACCTCGACCCGCTTGGACAGGGCGTTCACCACCGAGATCCCGACGCCGTGCAGACCGCCGGAGAACTCGTAGTTCTTGTTGGAGAACTTACCGCCAGCGTGCAGTTTGCACAGGATCAGCTCGACCCCGGGCACGCCCTCCTCCGGGTGGATGTCCACCGGCATACCCCGGCCGTTATCGATCACCTCCAGCGACTGATCCTCGTGCAGGATCACCTGGATCTCACTGGCGTGGCCCGCCAGGGCTTCGTCGACGCTGTTGTCGATCACCTCCTGACCCAGGTGGTTGGGGCGGGTGGTATCGGTGTACATGCCCGGGCGCTTCTGCACCGGCTCCAGGCCACTGAGTACCTCAATCGCGTCCGAGGTATATTGACTGCTCATCCACTCTTCCAATGTTGACTAATCGAGCCATCTTAGCGACGGCTGCGGGTTCGATTCAAATAGGGTCGCTGGCCGACTCAGGCCAAGCCGATAAACGTCATGATCTGCGGCAGGTGGCGCTCATAATCCACGAAGCTGTGGTCGCCCCCCGGTTCCACCACCATCTGGCAGCATTGATACTTGGCCACCGCCTCCCGGTAGTCCAGCACCTCGTCCCCACTTTGCAGCAGCACCTGGTAGGCCTCCGGGCGACGGATCAGCGGCCGATCTAAAGCCTTCAGCTCGGTCATATGCTCCGGCTCTACCCGGTAGGTTTCGCCACTGTAGGGGTTTACCTGCTCACCGATGTAGTCGCTGAGCAGTTCGAATGGGGTCACCGCCGGATTGATCAGCACCGCCTTGATGTCGGCCGCGGGATAACGCTCGCTCAGGGTTTCCACCAGGTAGGTGGCCAGGTAGCCGCCCAACGAGCTGCCCATCAACCGCAACGGCTCACCAGCGGCAACGACGGCCTCCGCCTGGGGCAGTACGCCATCGATGGCGGCCTGGGGTGCGGTGGCCAACTGGGGGATGGCCAAAGGCTCATCCTGGTGATGTTCGGCCAGGTAGCGAGCGGTGGCCTGGGCCTTATGGGAACTGGGTGCGCTGTTGAATCCGTGCAGGTAGAGCAGCATGACGGGCCTTTACTCCGGGTGTGCCACCGTCCGGTCCGTCAATAGCCGGAAGCCGTAGGGTCCGGAACAAACTCATGCCCGGTCAGGCGTTTAACTTGAGTATCGATGCTACCATCGGAGCCCAAACGCAGTAAACGGTAGCCCGGTTGCTGGGTATCCAGCACGAAACCGCGGCTATTGGGAAGGAATTGAATGCTGGTAGAGGGCACCGCCATCAGGCGGATCCCTTCGTGCATCAGGTCCATCTCCTGGTGCACGTGGCCCCACACCACCCCTTTGACCTGGGGGTAGCGTGCCAGCAGACTGAGAAACTCGGCGCCGTTATCCAGGCTGTGTTGGTCCAGCCAGGCACAGCCGGTGGGCACCGCATGGTGGTGCAGCGCCACCATGGTGTGGGTGTCGGTGCTGGCCTCCAGCACCCCCTGCAGCCAACGCAGCTCACTCAAAGGCACATGGCCGGCGGGGATCCCCAGCACGGTGGAGTCCAGCATCAACAGCTGCCAGTTGCCCATGCGAACCCGGCGCTGGTAGTGCACCGGTGAGGCACCCAGCACGCTGTGCATATGGGAGGGCAGGTCGTGGTTACCTGGCAGGGCAAACACCGGCAGCGGCAGGTTATCCACCATGTTGGTGAACAGCTGGTAGGACTCGGCGCTGTGATCCTGGCTGATGTCGCCGCTGGCCAGCAGCGCATCCACGCCACTCTCCTCGGCCAGCTGAGCCAGGACCGCACTCAGGCTGTCGTAAGGATTGATACCAAGAAACACGTTGTTCCGGTCCGCAAACAGATGAGGATCGCTCAACTGGGCCAGAACGACACTGCCGTCTTCAGCCTCCGGGTGAAGGTGCTCCAATGGGGATTTCAAAGCTTTCGACTCTCCTCGCCTTGCCGCGTCAACTGCCATTGAGACTGGCGAAACTGCTCGAGGAGCTCCGCCAAGAATAGGTTAACCTGAAATTTTTCATCACGCTGCAACATCTTGGCATTTGGATAGGGATAGACGGGGAGAAAACGCGAGAAATGCTGGCCAGTTAACACTTCTGCCACCCTGGCGTCGTGGTACAAACGCACCTCCATCCGAGGGGGATCAACAAAGGGCAGCGGTGGAGCGAGGCGCTCGATGGTGACCACCTCGGTGTAGCGGGTCTGCTCGTGCAGTTCGAGCCTGAGCGTTACCGGCTCCTGGGCATGGCGCCACTCGAAGCATCGCTGGTCGTCGCCCTGACGACGACGCCCCTCCAGCAGCAGCCCAGTGAGGGAGCGGTAGTTGCGACTGCATAGCCGCAGCAGCGCATCCAGGCTGGGGCTGTAGCGACCCGTTTTCACCGTGCGCCCCAACGTCGATGGTGGTTGAGCGCCAGCCATTGCAGGCCGATCAGGGTACTGGCGTTATCCAGCCGTCCTTCGGCCATCAGCGCCAGGGCCTCGGTTCTGGGCACCACGTGGCGACGGATGTCCTCCTGTTCCGAGGCCAGGCCAAACAGGCCGGATTCAGCCTCAACCGACACCTCCGCCAGGTAAAGGTAGAGCCGCTCGGTACAGGCTCCCGGGCTGGAGAGGAAGCTGCAGATGGGCTCGAGCGAGTGCGCCTCCAGGCCGGCCTCCTCCATCAGCTCGCGCCGGGCCACCTGCTCGTTGGACTCGCCGGGCTCGATGATCCCCGCCACCAGCTCCAGCAGCCAGGGGTTGTCGCTGGTGCGCGCCGCCGGGTAGCGCAGCTGCTCCAGCAGCACCACCGCATCCCGTTGTGGGTCATAGGCCAGCACCACCACCGCATCGCCCCGCTCGAACACCTCGCGGGTCACCGGGCCACTGTCGCCACCAGCAAACAGGGGGTGGCGGAAGGTCACCTCTTCGAGGCGGAAAAAACCCTGGTACGGGGTCCGGCGGGACTCCAGTACCAGCGAGGATTTATCAAACGGGGGCTTCCATTGACGCATTCTTTCTCCCATTGCTTTGTAACAGCTTTTGTTCAGCGTACTCTGTTACACTTACGTACTGATTTTTCGTTGACTTGTCCGGACCAGATTCAGTTAACTAACGCTGTCAAAGTCATGGTCGTTTAGTACCGTTTCATAGGGAAGATGATCGGTTCAGAGTGCATGAGGGTGACGAGGGCAAGACGCAGCCATGAGGGAATATAGTGGTCCTCTTTCAAACTGGCTGCAACGCTGACGTCCCCTGCTGCCTGCACTTCCTTCGGGCTGGTCTCAACGAAAGCTGAGTTAATTCGCGGTTTTAGGCACGGCCCGCCCTGCCCCTGAACCGTTGCCGACTCCGGTTTCGTTGGGTTCCTGCTGGATCCATCCTCTCTTGAGAAGCGATACCTGGACACCCATTGGGGATCACCCCAGTATTTTCCCGTCCCTCTTCGGACCGGGATTTTGTTATAGATAAAGGATTGGTAATGAACCTTAAACTGCGCTCTGTATGCGTTGCCGTGGGCTTAGCTTGCAGCTCCATGGCCGCCCAGGCTGACGACCTGCTGCAGATCTACCAGCAGGCGCTGATGAAAGACCCGATACTGCTTCAGGCCAAGGCCAGCCGTGATGCTGCGTACGAGGTCATTGGCCAGTCCCGTGCTTCACTGCTGCCCCAGGTGAACGCCTCTTTGGGCTACAGCAACACCTTCTACAACCGCGAGATTGAAGCCCGTGAAGACGACGGTTTCACCGGTGGTTTGTCCCTGAACCAGAGCATCTACGACCACGCCAACTACGTCAGCCTGGACTTGAGCAAGCAATCTGCCAGCCAGGCCGAGCTGATCTACAGCCTGACCGAACAGGCGCTGATCGTGCGTGTATCCCAGGCCTACTTTGACGTGCTGTCCGGCCAGGACGCGCTGGACTTTGTCCGCGCCAATAAGCGCGCCATTGAGCGTCAGCTAGAGCAGACCAAGCAGCGTTTTGCCGTTGGCCTGACCGCCATCACCGACGTGCACGAAGCCCAAGCGGAGTTCGACCTGGCAGTGGCCGATGAGATCGCCGCTGAAAACACCCTGGAGAATCGCCTGGAAGCCCTGCGCGAGATCACCGGTCTGAGCCACCGGGATCTGAACGTGCTGGATACCGCGCGCTTCAGCCCCAACAAGCCGACCCCGGCCACCCACGAGCAGTGGCAGACCATCGCCGAGGAGTCCAGCCTCAACCTGTTGGTGGATCGCCTGGGTGTGGAGATCGCCAAGCAGCGCATCGACCTGGCCAAGACCGGTCACCTGCCCAGCATTGGCCTGGTCGCCAGCTACAACGAGAACACCTCCTTCTCCAACGTTCAGGACAACGGCGAAGGCACCCTGGGTGTTCAGGTCAATATCCCGATCTTCAGCGGCTTCGCGGTCAGCTCCCAGGTCAAGCAGGAGCAAGCCAACTACGTCGGCGCCCAGCAGAGCCTGGAAGAGACCTACCGCAGCGTGATCCGCAACACCCGTGCCAGCCTGAACAACGTCAACGCGTCGCTCAGCTCCATCCGCGCCTTTGAGCAGTCGGTGATCTCCGCCGAGAGCGCCCTGAAGGCCACCGAAGCGGGCTTCGAGGTGGGTAACCGGACCATCGTGGACGTGCTCAACTCCACCCGTCAGCTCTACAGCGCTAAGCAGCAACTGGCGGATGCCCGTTACGGCTACATCCTGTCCGTGCTGACCCTGAAACAGTCCGCCGGCACCCTGTCTGCTGACGATCTGGAGATGATCAACCGCGGCCTGCGCCCGGCTACCTCCGCCGATCAGGATGGCGATCAGAAGTCCTGATGACCGGATAGAAATCAAAAAACCCGCCAATTGGCGGGTTTTTTGATGGCTCAGGCAAACCTTAGAAGGTCAGCTCGGCGCCCATGAACCAGCCATCCTGGGTCACATCGGCGGTGACGCCACTGAAACCTTTCACGTCAAAATCGTGCTGACGGTAGCCGGCCTTCAGGTTCAGATCGAACAGCGGCAGATCCAGGCCATAGCCCATGCCCAGCTGGTAATCGCTGATGTTGTCGCTGGTGAAGGTGCTAATGGACACGTCGGCAAACACGAACAGACCAGTGCTCACCAGGTTTACCCGGGTACGGGCGTAACCCATCACCACACCATTATCCAGGTCTTCCTGGTTCCAGCCACCCTGGCGTACCTCACCGCTGTAGAGACGGTAGTTCACACCCAGGTCCAGCTCTACGCCGGAGTTGTCCAGCAGCTGGTAATAGAACACGAAGTCGGTGTTGGACAGATCCAGCTCGTTGGCTTCCTTACCGGTACCCATCTGGTTGTAGCGCAGCATCACGTTGGGCAGCAGCGGTACAAAGTGCTCAAAGGCGGCGTAGGCGCTGAGGCGGCTCTTGTCGTCCCAGGCGGGGCTGTCAGCTTCCAGGCTGCCACTGGTGTTAACGAAAAACAGGTCCAGACCGGCTTTGGCACCCAGCAGATCGGCCTGGGCAGGCAGTGCGAGGGGGGCGGCCAGAGCGACGGCAAGAATGCTCGGCTTAAACTTCATCGGGTTGTCCTTAGGTGGTGTGATGGCAGGCTATTGTCCTGATCATGGCAGCAGCTTACAACGACGCTAATCTAAAAAAGCTAAAATTTTCAGTGCGTAAACCTGATGTTCTCGGCATGGGACAATCCACTTCGCCTCGACGGTGAAATCACCCTTAGCAATGCCGCAGCCACAAACCAAAAAACCGGCCATCAGGCCGGTTTTTAACAGGAGTTACAACTAGCCTCGAGACAGCAGCTGCTTGAGATCGATCAGCGCCGCATTGGCGCGGGAGATGTAGTTGGCCATCACCAATGAGTGGTTGGCCACCAGGCCAAAGCCGCTGCCGTTGAGGATCATCGGGCTCCACACCGTATCCTGGGTCGCCTCCAGCTCACGGATGATCTGGCGCAGACTGACCCGGGCGTTCTTCTTCTCCAGCACGGTGGCAAAGTCCTGCTCGATGGCCCGCATGATGCCAAGCAGTGCCCAGGTATGGCCGCGCGCCTCGTAGAATACGTCATCGATCTTCCACCAGCTGGTCTGCACCACGTGCTCCTGACGCGCGCCAGTGGATTGCGCCGCCGACTCATCACCGGCCAGGTCCAGGTTGACTCGGTCCTGTCCCACACTGGCGGCGAGGCGACCAGACAGGCTGCCCAAACGCTTCTGCACCAGGTCCAGGTAGCTCACCAGGTTGTCCGCCCGGGCATAGAACTGGGCCTGCTCGTCACTGGGATCGCTGATCCGGTCACGGTAGCGCTCTAATGCCTCAACACCCTTGCGATATTCGGACTCCGCCCGGGGCACCATCCAGCTGCGATGATCGATGTTGAAGCGCGGCTGGGCCTGCTTCAGATCCGCATCCTCGGTGGACTGGCTCTGTGAACGGGAGAAATCCCGGCGCATGATCAGGGTCAGGTCTCGCAGTTGCTCCAGCGCGCCGAACTCGAAGGCCGGCATGTTATCCATCAAAACCGAGGGGGGCATGACGTCGTTGGAGAGGAAGCCACCGGGCTTATCCAGCAGCGTATTGCCGATCAGGATGGCCGCCGTGGTGGTGGCATAGCCCACCACCTTTTCCCCCTGCGGTGGCGACAGGTCGGCCTGCTCAATCACCTTGGGTTCAAAGCTCCACCAGACCGCAATCAGGTAGTTGAGCAGCAGCACCACCCCGAGGGTGATAACAACGCTCTTCGTGCTCACTTTCACCATATTGCCTCTCCTTCAGTTCGAGCCCGTGCTTCAGTGGTGATGATGGTGGTGATGATCGTCCTTAGACTCCTCACCGATAGGGGTGGCCACCAGCCCCACCGATTGCGGCCCTGCCCGCTCAAAGGTTAATTCACAACGCAGGGTCTCGCCCTCAGCGGGCAAGCCATCGACGCCCATCAACATCAGATGGTAGCCGCCGGGCGTCAGCGCAACCGCCTGGCCCTGGGGCAAAGCGACGGAGCTGACCGGACGCATCTTGGTCAGGCCATCCTCCTCCAGGATGGTGTGCAGCTCGGTGGTACGCACGCCATCACAACGGGCAGCAAGCAGGGCATCGTCCTGCTGCTCGCTGGTCAGGGTCATGTAGCCGGCGGTGTTTGGCACCCCCGGGGGCATCAGTCGAACCTGGGGCTGCTCCACTAACACAGTGGCTGATACCGCCGCCGAAAAAGGCAATGCACACACCAACGGAAGAAAGTTAAACAAACGTTTGAACATCATCGTCCATCCTTTAGACTGAAGGAATTCAAGGAAGCCAGCCGGTCACAGGAGTGCTTATGGATCCCGTTCTTTGCCACCGTCACGGTGGAGTCATGGTACTGACCCTAAATCGTCAGAACAAGCGTAACGCATTGACGCAAAACATGTATGCAGTATTGGTTCAGCACCTGGAACAGGCCGAGTCCGACCCTGAGGTGCGCGCGGTTCTGTTCCAGGGGTCGGCCGAGTGTTTCTGTGCCGGCAATGACCTGAACGACTTCCTGGCGCTGGACCAGGTGAATGAGCAGACCCCGGTGCTGCGCTTCGTTCGCCAGCTACCGAAGATGACCAAGCCGCTGCTGGCCGCGGTCGCCGGTCCGGCGGTAGGAATCGGCACCACCCTGCTGCTGCATTGCGACCTGGTCTACGCCACCGCCGATGCCCGGCTGCAGCTGCCCTTCGTTAACCTGGGGATCGTGCCGGAAGCGGGCTCCAGCCTGCTGTTGCCGCTGCACGTCGGGCGCCAGCGGGCGTCGGAGTTGTTGTTGCTGGGCCAGCCCTTCAGTGGCCAGCAGGCCGCGGACTGGGGCATGATCAATGCCATTGTGCCGGCCGAAGAGCTGCTTGAGCTGGCCATGAGCCGGGCCCAGGCATTGGCGGCCCAGCCGCCCAAGGCGATGATCAGCACCCTGGCACTGTTGCGTCAGAGCCGGCCTGCCGATCTCGAGGTGTGCATCGAGCGCGAGCTGGAGCTGTTCCTGCAGCATGTGAACTCGGCGGAGTGTCGCCAGATCCTGACCCAGTTGACCGCACGTTAAGCCCCGGCTTGGGGTGGGCTTGCTGCCACCGGCGCTGTTGCTGGTGGCGGCCGAAGCCGATTGGCTCAGCGCCACCAGCGCCATAACAGCACCCCCGCCAAAACCGGTAACAGGGCCCAGTAGAAGGCGCCGTCCACCATCGCCAACGCCCAGAGATCCACCCACTCCACCAGCAGCACCAGCCCCAGCAGCAGCAGGATCAGCAGCCACGCCATGATCTGGGCATCAGCCAGGCTGCCATCAGATAGAGGAACAGCATCATCACTGGAGACAGCCAGGTCAGTGCCAGGATGCCGATCCTGACCCAATGCACCGGCCACTCCATCAGGTAGGCCAGCCGGGCGGCGACACCGAACCACCAGCGGTTGGCTAAGCTCTTTTTTCCATTCATCGTCGTCTCTCCCCACCATACCGTTGTCGTGCCCCAGGGTTACTGGATGCGCTTGTCGTTACGCTTCGGTTGTTCGGTTTGCTTGGCCATGATCGGGTAATCAGTAACAGTCACACGACCAAACACCCGTTGGGCAGTGGCCAGCGCATCCTGACGCGCATCCTCAACGATGGCCTGGCGAGTCTGGTCAAAGCCTCGCTGCAGGGAGCGGTCGATCGCTTCGTTGAGGGAGAGGGTCTGGCCTGCCTGAACAGTGCCGGTCAGGGACAGAGCAACAACAGAAACAGAAACCAGAGTCTTGAGCGCAGTCATGAGATTTACCTCAGTGTGATTGAATGACACTGGGGTTATTACAATTGGCGTGCCAATGTTCAAAAAATAACCAAAAGTCTGATTTTATTGATTATTTTTACAAGGACTTTGCAAGGGGGAGTTGCCGATATGGGGAGGAAGGGGGGGCAATAGCGGAATTGACCACCGGGTTGGTCAATTCCGCCAAGAGGGATTTACGCCGCCTGGGCCGCGGCCGGCAAGGAGGCCAATGCCTGGCTCAACACCTCGGCACCGGTGCCCGGCAGGTGGGCGTTCTGGGCCAGGTAGCGGCGCCATTGACGGGCACCGGGCATGCCATTGAACAGCCCCAGCATATGACGGGTGACGTGGTTGGCACGACCGCCGTTGGCGATATGACGCTCCAGGTAGGGGATCATCTGCTCCACCACCTCGGCGCGGGACAACACCGGACGGTCATCACCGTACAACCGGGCATCCACCGCCGCCATCATGTAGGGATCCTGGTAGGCTTCGCGCCCCACCATCACCCCATCCAAGTGCTCCAGGTGCGCCTCGCACTCCTCCAGGGTCTTGATCCCGCCGTTCACCGAGATGTTGAGCTGGGCGAAGTCGCGCTTCACCTGGTAGGCCCGCTCGTAGATAAGCTCCGGGATCTCCCGGTTCTCCTTCGGGCTCAGGCCCTGCAGCCAGGCCTTGCGGGCATGGATGGTGAAGATGTCGCAACCGGCGTCGCTGACGGTGCCCACAAAGTCGGTCAGAAAGCCGTAGCTGTCCTGCTCATCAATACCGATGCGGGTTTTCACCGTCACCGGGATATCCACCACGTCCTGCATCGCCTTGACGCACTCCGCCACCAGTTGCGGCTCCGCCATCAGGCAGGCGCCAAAGCGGCCATTCTGTACCCGATCGGACGGGCAACCGACATTGAGGTTCACCTCGTCGTAGCCCCGCTGCTGCGCCAGCTTGGCGCAGTGCGCCAGATCCGCCGGGTTGCTGCCGCCCAGTTGCAGCGCCACCGGGTGCTCCTCCTCGTTGAAGGCCAGGTAGTCGCCCTTGCCATGGATGATCGCACCTGTGGTCACCATCTCGGTGTAGAGCAGCGCCTGACGGGAGATCAGACGGGCAAAGAATCGGTAGTGACGGTCAGTCCAGTCGAGCATCGGAGCTACGGAAAAGGTGCGCTTCATCGGGGGCCTCGCGGTGATTTGGGGCGGCTATTCTACAAAAGCCCGGCGCAAATGCACAGGCGATTATTTCACCACCCCGCCGTCGTGGCCCTTACCCCTGGCGATCGAACTGGTATACCACGGTTTTTTGGTAGCGCTGGCCCGGCTCAAGCCGACAGCTGGGGAAGTGGGGATGGTTGGGGGCATCGGGAAATCCCTCCGCTTCCAGGCACACCCCCTGGTGGGGTGCAAAGGGCGCGCCCAGGTGCTGACCGGTATAAAGCTGCAGCGCCGGCTGGTCGGTATAGAGGCGCATCCGCACACCAAGCCGGGGATGACTGAGCACCGCCACCGGCTGGCTCAGGGCCGGTTCAGCTAGACCCGGCTCAGACAACACCAAGGCATGGTCCACACCGTCGGGCTGATTGGCCAGAAAGGGCACCAGGGCCTGGCCCAGTCCCTGGGTCTGGCGAAAATCCAGTGGTGTGCCCGCCACCGGCATCAGCTCTCCGGTGGGGATCCCAGCGCTGTCGATGGCCAGGTACCGCTCGGCCCGATGCCACAGGGTCAGCTCACGCAGGTCCGTTGCCCCCAGGTGGAAATAGCTGTGGTTGCACATATTCACCACCGTGGGGCGGTCGGTCTCGGCCTCAAACCGGATCTGAAGCCGCCCCTGGCTTAGCAGCGCGTAGTGCACCTGGGCCTTAAGAGTGCCGGGAAAGCCCTGGTCGCCATGCTCAGACACCAGGGCGAAACTGGCGGCGTCCTGGCCCTGCGCTGTCAGCTGCCAAAGGCGCTTATCGAAGCCGTGCTCGCCGCCGTGCAGGCAGTTGCTCCCTTCGTTGGCCACCAGCTGATGGCTCTGGCCATCCAGCTCAACCCGGCTACCGCCGATGCGATTGGCGAAGCGGCCCGCCACCACCCCCAGGTAGTAGTGCTCCTCGGCAGGCCAGCGGGGGTAGCTCAGACACATCGGCAACCGGCCGTCCGGCGTATCCAGGGTGATCGCCCCCAGCGCCGCCCCGTGGCGAAATAGAGAAACCCGCAGGCCATCCGGGCCCTGCAACTCAATGGGGGTATCACTCATGCTCTTGCGGTTCCTTTGCAACACAATGGCTAGAAGCTACCAGAGCCGGCCCCAAACGGTGAAGCCTGGAGCCATCTGGGCTGAACAAAAAACCAACCAGAACAGTGGGGCAAAGGGGCAAATTTTGCTATCATCCGCCCCACTGGAGACAGCGGCCTTAGCCAACGTCGGCGCAGCCAAAACAATGGCCTAGCCAAAACAACAGCCCGACGTGTCCCAGCCCTAAACCCTACAACCGCATTGAAGATACAGGACAGTTCCAATGAGTCTTGCAGACAAGGTATTGGCCGTTAACAACGATCTGCCGATCCGCACCGATAAGCCGGTGCACTCCGGTAAAGTACGCTCCGTCTACTGGCTGACCGAAGCCGACAGCCGTCGCCTGATCAAGGAGAAAGGCTACGATGTGGCCGAGGATGCGCCGCTGGCGATCATGGTGATCTCCGATCGGATCTCCGCGTTCGACTGCATCTGGCACGGTGAAGGTGGTATGAACGGTGTGCCCGGCAAGGGCGCGGCGTTGAACGCCATCTCCAACCACTGGTTCAAACTGTTCAAGGAGCAGGGTCTGGCGGACAGCCACATCCTCGACATCCCCCACCCCTTCGTCTGGATTGTGCAAAAAGCCAAGCCCGTGATGATTGAGGCGATCTGTCGCCAGTACATCACCGGTTCCATGTGGCGCGCCTACAGCAAGGGTGAGCGCAACTTCTGTGGCATCGAGCTGCCGGAAGGGCTGGAGAAGGATCAGAAGCTGCCTGAGCTGCTGATCACCCCCTCCACCAAGGGCATCCTGGAAGGCATCCCCGGCGTGCCGGCGGTGGACGACGTCAACATCACCCGTCAGAACATCGATGACAACTACGCTGCCTTCAACTTCCGTAACCCGGCCGACATCGACCGCTACGAAGTGCTGCTGAAAGAGGGCTTCGACGTGATCTCCGATGCCCTGGCGAAGCTGGACCAGGTGTTCGTCGATACCAAGTTCGAGTTTGGCTACGTTACCGATGCCAATGGTAACGAGAAGCTGATCTACATGGACGAGGTGGGCACCCCGGACTCCTCCCGTATCTGGGACGGCCCGAGCTACCGCGGTGGCAAGGTAGTGGAGAACTCCAAAGAGGGCTTCCGCCAGTTGCTGCTGAACCACTTCCCGGATCCGGACATCCTGCTGAACAAGGACCGGATGGACGAGCGCAGCGCCCTGGCCCGGGACAACGCCCTGCCCACCGAGGTATTGATGGCGGTTTCCAAGACCTACACCGACATCGCCGAGACCATCACCGGTGAGAAGATCGTGCTGTCTGACAACCCTAAGGCGGAGATCATTGAGATCCTGCGGGAGCAGTACGGCCTGGTCGACTAACTCGGCCAACAATAGAAAAGGCAGCCCAATGGCTGCCTTTTTTGTGCCAATCACTCACCCTTAGCGTTACGGCCGAGCCATGACTGGCCTGGAAAAAGAAACAACGAAAAGGGATATAGAAAAGGGGCCCAAAGGCCCCTTTATCCGATACGAGTACTTATTCAGCGTCGCTCAGCTCGGTAGCTTCATCACTGTCGGCGCTTTGCTCGTCATTGCTGGCGACCTCTGCCACTACGGCTGCCGGGGCTTCAGCGACCACGGTCTCAGTGGTGGTCTCGGAAACGGCCTCAGCCACCTCAGCAACTTCTGCTTCCACCGCTGCCGGGGCTTCGGTTACTGATTCAACAACCGGTTCAACAGCCGCCTCAACCTGGCTGTCGTTTTGTGCCAGCTCTGCGGTTTCCTCTGCGATTACCTCGCTCTCCGGCTGAGCCAAGGCTTGCTCTTCAACCAGGGCTTCGTCCTCGGCCAAGACCAGCTCCTGCTCGTCGGCAATGGCCAGTTCTTCGTCCTCGGTCAGGACCAGCTCCTGCTCGTCGGCAATGGACAGCTCTTCGTCCTCGGTCAGCGCCAGCTCCTCGTCTTCGACCAGGGCCAGCTCTTCCTCTTCGGTCAGGGCGGCGTCACGCTCCTGCTGCTGGGCGGTCATCACCTCCTGCTGCTGTTGCAGCATGGCGACCACCCCTTCCAGCTCGGCGATCTTGCCGTCACGCTGTGCCAGTTGCTCACTCGCTTGAGTCAGCTCCTGACCACTTTGCTCAAGGGCTTTTTCTGCCTGGGCCAGGGCTTCGCGCAGCTGGCTCATGGCATCACCATCGCTTTGCTGGATGGCACGCAGATGCTCATCCAGGGCCTTGGCTTGGTCTGCGATGCTGCGGTCGCGCAGGTCATCCAGCTCCAGGGCCAGACGAATGCGGTTGAGGTAACGTTCAAAGCCCAGCAGGTAGCGCTCGTAGTCCTCCACCTGGTGGGCATCCAGGAACTTCACATCCTTACCGATGTGGGCGGCATGGCGAATGGCAAAGGCGGTTGCCGTCACATGCTCTTCGATCTTGGCCTGGTTGCGCGGCTGCTCGGCGATAAAGGCCACACCGGCATTGTAGGCGGCCATGGCGGTGGCGTAGGTCTGCGGTGCCACCACATCGATCAGGTCGTTCTGCAGCTCCAGCATGCGGTTCTTCAGCGGCACCATGTTGATCGCAGTAACAGTGCGCACCTCCAGGCTGCGCTGCTCACGCAGCAGGCCCGGCAAACCGGCGATGGCGTCATCCTCACGACCCTGAGCCACGGCATCCACCAGGGTCTTCAGCAGGGTCTGGGTCTTACCGGACTGGGTGGGGAAACGGGACTCGGCATCCAGCTCCACCAGTACCTCACGGTTCGCCAGAGCCTCGGCCAGCACCTGTTTCACTTGGTCACGTACCTGGACCGCGTTGCTCAGGTGGCCAGAGGCTTCCAGCAGGGCCTGCTCCAGCGCCGCCTGGCGGGTGGTGGAGTTGAACACACCGAGGCGCTCAACCAGGCGATCCGGGGCATCCTGTACCAGGGTGTATTGCTCCTGGGCCTGGGCCCAGGCGGATTTGGCTGCACGTACCTGGGCGGTGGCGAACCAGGCCAACTCGTCGTCCGCCAACAGCGGCTGGATGCTGTCGCGCTGCTGCTCGATGGCCGCTAAAGCAGACAGGCGCTGGGCCTGGATCTCATTGGCTTGTTGCGGATCGTTCTGGGTGGAGGCGCAGCCACCGGCCATCATGGCCACCAACAGGGCACACGCCAAAGACTTCTTCACTGGGTACATCTTATATCCCATAGTTATATTTATATTCGCGCGAAGTCTAAAGGAGAGAGTCGGAAAGTGACAGGGCAATCGACTGATTTATAAAGAAACTTTAATCTTGGAGAGGGATTATGGGGCAATCTCTTACGACACCGCTCACCGAGTGGCCAGCGGCGGAGGGATGGGCGCCGTCACCAGCGCCCGGCTAGGGTTTAGGCGCCTGCGCTTTTTATCCGTTGGAACAGCTGATCTTTCAGCTGGAGGCGCTTCACCTTCAGGCCTTCCAGGTAATCGTCCGCGGTGTTCTCCAGCCCTTCCTCGATGCGGTGCACCTCGCGGTCTATCTCGTGGTATTGGTTGTACAAAACGTGGAATTCATCATCCCGCATGTTCAGGTCCTGGATCAGGGCCTTGTCCTTGGGGAATTCGCTGATCAAGCTGTGGTCGTCAACTATCATGGGTCGATCCTCCGTCGTGGGCTTATCTCAATACTGCCACTGCTCTCCCCGGTAAGGTCTTGACCTGAATCAGTTTCAGCGCAACAAACTCACTTGCACATCATGCGCTTTCTGCCACAGGCTCGGCCTGATCGATCTCCTGCCGGAAGCAGAAGCGCTGCCATCCGCCCTCGGCCCCCGCCACAGGGGCGAAACCGCAGGCTTTCAGCAGGGCCAGCCCAGCCTGATTGGCGTCCGCCACACTGGCCATCACCGGAGTGCCTACCAGTGTAGTCAAGCGCGACTGCAGCAGCTGGTTTAATGCCGCCTTTGCAAGGCCTTGGCGACGATAGGCCGGCAGCAGCGCCATCAGCAGCTCGCTGCCGGAGGGGCCCGGCAACAAACCGGCGAAGCCCACCACCTCATCCCCTTGAGTGATCGCCTGTAGCGCCCACTCGGCCTTGCCATTGAGTTGACTGGAGAGCCAGAACTGGCACTCCAGCTCCGTCAGCGGCTGCCCTGGTCCCAACCAGCGGACGCTGTCGGCGTCACCGAACAGTGCCTGCAGGGCGGGCAGGTCCTCCGCCTGCCAGGGGCGTAGGCGGGGCTCAACGTTGGATTGCGTCACCATAGAACTCCTGTAAAAAAGGCGCCCGAAGGCGCCTGATGCAATTAGATCGCGATGTCGTAACGGGGGCAGGCCACCTGGTGGGTGCCACCGAGGGACTGCAGACTCGGTTTGGCCTCGCTGCAGCCATCGCACACCGCCAGACAACGGGTGCGGAACACGCAGCCCGAGGGCGGACTGATGGGCGAAGGCAGCTCGCCCTCCAGCAAGATGTGCTGCTTGTTGCGCTCCAGCTCCGGATCCGGCTCCGGTACGGCGGACAGCAGTGCCCGGCTGTAGGGGTGAGACGGCTTGCCGTACAGCTCCTCACTGGTGCCGGTTTCGACCTGGTTGCCCAGGTACATCACCATCACCCGATCGGAGATGTGCTTCACCACGGACAGATCGTGGGCGATGAACACCAGCGACAGTCCCATCTCCTTTTGCAGATCCTTGAGCAGGTTGACCACCTGAGCCTGGATCGACACATCCAGCGCGGACACCGGCTCATCACAGATCACCAGCTTGGGCTTGAGGATCAGCGCCCGGGCGATGCCGATACGCTGACACTGGCCGCCGGAGAACTCGTGGGGGTAACGGTTGATCACGTTGGGCAGCAGACCCACCTTGGCCATCATCGCCCGCACTTCGGTGACCACCCGCTCCTTGTCCCACTCCGGGTAGTAGTTGCGCAGCGGCTCGGCGATGATGTCGCCCACGGTCATCCGCGGGTTCAGTGAGGCCAGCGGATCCTGGAAGATCATCTGCACGTCTTTGCGCAGCAGCTTCATCGCCTTCGGATCGCCGTGGTTGACCTTCTGACCGTCGAACCACACCTCCCCTTCGCTGATCGGCACCAGGCCGATCAGGGCACGGGCCAGGGTGGACTTGCCACAACCGGACTCGCCCACCACCCCCAGGGTTTCCCCCGGGGCGATCTGGAAAGAGACGCCGTCTACTGCTTTCAGCTCCGGTACCGGATCCCAGGGCCACTTCTGCGCCTTCTTGATGGCGAACCGAACCTTGATGCCTTTCGCTTCTAACAGGATGCTCATGCTGCCACCTCCTCAATGGACTTGTGGCAGGCACGCTGACGGCTGCCGTCGAAGTTCTCCAGCGCCGGCGCCTGGGCCTTGCACTGCTCGGTGGCGTTGGCACAACGGGGGCCAAACGGGCAGCCGGAGGGCAGTGCCAACAGGTTCGGCGGGTTGCCGGGGATGGTGGGCAGCGCCTCTTCCTCGCCGTCCAGGCGCGGAATGGCGGACAGCAGACCCTTGGTGTAGGGGTGAGTTGGCTTATAGAACACCTGATCGGTGGTGCCGTACTCCATGGTACGACCGGCGTACATCACCATCACCTTGTCACACAGACCCGCCACCACACCCAGGTCGTGGGTGATCATGATGATGGCGGTGCCCAGCTCGTGCTTGAGCTCGTTGAGCAGGTCCAGGATCTGCGCCTGTACGGTCACGTCCAGGGCAGTGGTGGGCTCATCGGCGATCAGCAGCTTAGGCTCGCACAGCAGCGCCATGGCGATCATCACCCGCTGACGCATACCACCGGAGAACTCATGGGGGTACATGTCCATGCGCTTCTCGGCTTCCGGGATCTTCACCGCTTCCAGCATCTTGACGCTGCGGGCAAAGGCGTCGGCCTTGCTCATCCCCTTGTGCAGGATCAGCACCTCCATCAGCTGCGGCCCCACCTTCATGTAGGGGTTCAGCGCGGTCATGGGGTCCTGGAAGATCATGGCGATCTGCTCGGCGCGGATCTTGTTTAGCGCCGCGGTGGGCAGGCCCAGGATCTCTTCATCCTTGAACTTGACCGAACCGCCGGTCAGGCCGTTCTTGGCCAGCAGGCCCATGATGGCGAACGCGGTCTGGCTTTTGCCGGAACCGGACTCGCCCACGATGCCCAGGGTCTCGCCCGGGGCCAGATCGAAGCTGAGTTTGTCCACCGCGGTGACGTTGCCGTCCGGCGTGGTGAACTGAACATTCAGATCCTTAACAGACAGTAAGCTCATGACGCCTCCTTAGCGGTCTTTCGGATCGAGCGCGTCACGCAGACCGTCGCCGATGTAGTTAAAGCAGAACAGGGTGACTACCAGGAACGCGGTGGGGAAGGCCAGCTGCCACAACGCGATGTCCATGGTGTTGGCGCCTTCGTTCACCAGCGCACCCCAGGAGGTGTAGGGCTCTTGCACGCCCAGGCCGAGGAAGCTCAAGAAGGATTCAAACAGGATCATCGACGGTACCAGCAGCGAGGCGTACACCACCACGATACCCAGGGTGTTGGGCACCAGGTGACGCAGGATGATGTCCTTGGTCGGAGTACCGGCGACGATGGCCGCTTCCACGAACTCCTTCTTCTTCAGGCCCAGGGTCAGGCCCCGCACGATCCGCGCCATATCCAGCCAGGACACCGCGCCGATGGCGAGGAAGATCAAAAACAGGCTACGACCGAAGAAGGTCATCAGCAGGATCACCAGGAACATGAACGGGAAGGAGTTCAGGATCTCCAGGGTACGCATCATGATGTTGTCGGTACGGCCGCCGACGTAACCGGCGATGGAGCCGTACAGGGTACCGATGATCACCGCCACCAGGGCGCCGAGGATCCCCACCATAAAGGAGATGCGGCCCCCCTCCAGGGTACGGACAAACAGGTCACGGCCGAGGAAGTCGGTGCCAAAGTAGTGACCGGTGGCGATGGACGGGCCGGTCGCCATGTTTTCCCAGTCCATCTCGTCGAAGGTGTACTCGGAGGCGGCCGGGCCGATCACCACCAGCACGGCGATGACACAGAGGATGCACAGCGACACGACGGCCGCACGGTTGCGCAGGAAGCGACGGCGGGCATCGGCCCACAGAGAGCGGCCCTCTACCTCCAGTTCGGCGGCAAAGGCTTCGACCGCTTCGTTATTTTGTTTTTGGGTCAGAGTCTGCATCTTAGCTCTCCACTCGAATGCGCGGATCGATCAGGCCATAGACGATGTCGACGATGGCGGTAAACAGGATGGTCAGGGCGCCCACCAGGATGGTCAGACCCAGTACCAGGGAGTAGTCACGGTTCAGTGCACCGTTGACGAAGTACTGGCCGATACCCGGGATGCCGAACACGGTCTCGATCACCACGGAACCGGTGATGATGCCGACGAAGGCCGGGCCCAGGTAGGAAACCACCGGCAGCATCGCCGGACGCAGCGCATGCTTGAAGATGATGTGACGCATCGGCAGGCCCTTGGCGTGGGCGGTGCGGATGTAGGGCGAGTGCAGCACCTCGATCATCGAGCCACGCATGATACGGGCGATGGAGGCCATGTAGAGGATCGCCATCGCTGCCACCGGCAGGATCATGTGCTGCCAGGCGCCGTCATTCCAGCCACCGGCAGGCAGCCAGCCCAGGTTCACGGCGAAGATCAGCACCAGCACCGGCGCCAGTACGAACGACGGCAGTACTACGCCCACCATCGCCAGGCTCATCACGGTGTAATCGATCCAGCTGTTTTGCTTGAGCGCCGCAATGGTGCCCAGCGCAGTACCGAAGATCACGGTGAAGATGAACGCCACGATCCCCAGCTTGAGGGAGATGGGGAAGCTCTGGGCTACCAGCTCGTTCACGCTGTAATCGCGGTACTTGAAGGAGGGGCCGAGATCGCCCTTGGCCAGATCCGCCAGGTAGTAGCCGTACTGTTGCCACAGCGGCTTGTCCAGGTGGTACTTGGCCTCGATGTTGGCCAGTACCTCTGGCGGCAGGTTGAAGTCCCCGGTGAAGGGGCTACCCGGTGCGGCCTGCATCAAGAAGAAGGACAGGGTCACCAGGATCAGCAGGGTTGGGATCGCCTTAAGCAGGCGAAACACCGTAAATTGAAACATTGCTCACTCCTTGCTCCCGGCCCCGACGCCGGGAGAGATTCCATTAGGTGTTCGCCGAGACTACTGGGCGATGATGTACATGTTCTTGGTGTAGATGGTGTCTTCGACGTTGTTCATCGGGTAGCCGCCCACGTGGGGCTTCACCAGACGGGTCACCACCTGCTCGTACACCGGGATGATCGGCATCTCTTCAACGATGATGCGCTCGGCCCGGGCGTAGTACTCGGCACGCTCCTCGTCGTCAGCGATCATCCGCGAGGCGTTCATGATCGCGTCGTACTCCTCGTTGTGCCATTTGCCCTTGTTCTGGCCATGGTTGGACAACAGGATGTCGAGCATGGTGGAGGCGTCGTTGTAGTCGCCAACCCAACCGGCACGGGCCATCTCGAAGCGCCCCTGGTTACGGGTGTCGAGGAAGGTCTTCCACTCCTGGTTCTCCAGGCGAACGCGCACACCCAACGGCTTCCACAGCTGGGACACCACGATGGCGATCTTCTTATGGTTCTCGTTGGTGTTGTACAGCAGGTTGATGGTCAGCGGCTTGTCCGGACCGTAGCCCGCCTCGGCCATCAGCTGCTTGGCCTTCTCCAGACGCTGCTCAGAGGTCCAGTTGGCGTACTCCACCTCCGGCGGGTTGTAGCCGGCCACCGACTGCGGGGTGAAGGTGAAGGCGGGGCGTTGACCCTGGCCCAACACGTAAGTGGTGATCTTGTCGCGCTCGACTGCCAGAGACAGCGCCTTACGTACCCGCTTGTCGTCAAACGGCGGCACCTTGGTGTTGAACTCGTAGTAGTAGGCACCCAGGTACGGGGTGATGCGGATGTCGTTGGGCAGGTCGCGCTGCAGTGAGCGGAAGTGCTCCAGCGGCACCGAGGCGGTCATGTCCAGCTCACCGGCCTTGTAGCGGGCCAGTTCGGTGTTGGCGGACTCGATCGCCATGTAGGTGACCTTGTTGATGGTGGTGTTGTCGTTGTCCCAGTACTTGGGATTGCGCTTAAGCACGATGCGCTCGTTCACCACCCAGTGCTCCAGTACATAGGCACCGTTGCTCACCATGTTGCCCGGGCGGGTCCAGCGATCGCCCAAGGAGGTCACCACGTGCTTTGGCACTGGGTAGGTGTTCTGGTGGGCCAGCATCTTCACAAAGTAAGGCACCGGTTGCTCCAGGGTCACCTCGAAGGTGCGATCGTTGACCGCGCGCACACCCAGCTCTTCCGGGGCTTTTTTACCACGGATGATGTCGGCGGCGTTGGCGACGGTGGCGATCTCCTGGTACCAGGCGTAACGGGAGGCGGTTTCCGGATCCACCGCACGGCGGAAAGCGAAGACGAAGTCTTCGGCGGTTACCGGGTGGCCGTCGGACCACAGGATCCCTTCACGCAGGTGGAAGGTGAAGGTGCGGTTGTCTTCGCTGATGTCCCAATGGGTCGCCTGGGCGGGAATGGTGTTGCCGTAGTCGTCCTGCTGCACCAGGCCTTCGAACAGGTCCTTGGTGATGGCAGAGCCGGTGGTGCCTTCCACTTTCTGCGGATCCAACGAAGCCGGCTCCGAGCCATTGCCCTTCACCAACTCCTGAACCGCTGCCAGTTTTACCCCTTCAGGTACCCCACTTGCCTGCGCCACTGGCATCAACGATGCCAACGCTAAGCTGAGCCCCACGGCTTTGATTATGTTTTTTGCCATGTACAGCGTGCCCCCTGGTCCTACTCACTGTTTTCTTAACTTCCAAGTACCCGTTCTAGCTTTGATAACGACGGGTTAAGATTTTGTTAATTGTTATTTTGGTAGCGTGAAATGCGCCCAAAGTCGGCTTCAGAATAACAAAATTTCAATGTGGATAAAGAGGGGGTCACATTGCTCTTCTTTATGAGCAACGTTGAATAACAATATAATCCTTGCCGCGACAGGGCTTTCCACCAGATTTTTGCCCAGAAAAAAGTTGATCAATCTCACGCATGGGCGTAGTGGGGTCAAAAATAAAAACGCCACACTGGGGGCAGTGTGGCGAGATCATCGGCAAAGACAGCACTCTTGTCAGTTGAAGTCACCCTGCAGGGTGGCCACCAGATGGCGGCTGCCACCCTGGTCTCGGTGCTCACCCAGGTAGATCCCCTGCCAGGTGCCCAGCTGCAGTCGCCCCTGCCCTACCGGCAGTATCAGGCTGTTTCCGAGCAGGCTGGCCTTCAGGTGCGCCGGCATATCGTCCGGCCCCTCGTAGGTGTGACGGTAGTGGGCAGCCCCTTCCGGCACCATCACATTGAAATGGGATTCGAAGTCGGTCCGTACCGTGGGATCGGCGTTCTCGTTGAGGGTCAAGGAAGCGGAGGTGTGCTGGATGAACAACTGCAGCAAGCCGACCCGACAGCGGGCCAGCTCCGGTAGCTGTTTGAGGATCTCGTCGGTCACCAGGTGAAAGCCCCGTGGGCGGGCCTTCAGGGAAAAGGAACGTTGCAGCCAATCTGACATGAAGTCTCCTTGCGGTGCTAGGTGCTAGGTGCTAGGTGCTAGGTGCTAGG
>NZ_FQXG01000005.1:179603-291058 GCF_900129905.1 Ferrimonas marina
GGTGCTAGGTGCTAGGTGCTAGGTGCTAGGTGCTAGGCAAGCTAACCTAAAACCCGGATCATCGCCGTCAACGCCTTTCCTAGCTCCTAGAAGGGCGAAGCCCGCCCTCGTACCTGCTCTTCCCAGTACCTGCTCTTCCTAATCTCTTCCTAGCTCCTAGCAGGGCGAAGCCCGCCCTAGTACCTGCTTTTCCTAAGCTTTTCCTAGCTCCTAGCAGGGCGAAGCCCGCCCTAGTGCCTGCCCTTCCTAGGCTCTTCCTAGGCTTTTAATCAATGTAATGGTATTGCACCCGTGCGGTGGTGCTGCACAACAGCTCGTAGGCGATGGTGTCGGCGCACTCGGCGATCTCCTCCACCGGCAGTCCCTGGCCCCACAGCACCGCATCGTCACCCACCTGGACCGGAGCCTGCCCCACCTCCACGGTGATCATGTCCATCGACACCCGGCCCACCAGCGGATAGCGCTGGCCGTTGATCAGCACCGGGGTACCGGACACTGCGTGGCGCGGGTAGCCGTCGCCATAGCCCATGGCCACCACCGCGATACGGGTGTCCTTGTCGGTACGCCAGGTGTTGCCATAGCCCACCGGCTCACCCGCTGCCAGGGCCCTTACCGCCAGTACCTTGGAGCGCATGGTCATCACCGGCTGCAGATCAAAGTCAGCAGCACGGCCGCCTACCATGGGGTTGGCACCGTACAGTGCCAATCCTGGCCGCACCCACTGCTGGTGTGCCCCGGACTGGGTCAGGGTGCCGGCGGAGTTGCATAGGGTACGTTCACCGGGCAGGCCTGCGGTCAAAGACTCGAAGCGGTCGGTTTGACGCTGGGTCTCTGGGTTGTCCTGCTCGTCAGCCGAGGCGAAATGGGTCATCAGGTTGATCGGCTGCGCGACTTGGGCCGCCTCGCAAAGACGACCATAGAGCCGCTGGAAATCTGCCGGCATCACCCCCAATCGGTGCATGCCGCTGTCCACCTTCAGCCAGATGGTGATGGGCTGGGACAGCTTGGCCTGCTCAATCAGCCGCACCTGCTGCTCGTCGTGCACCACCACATCCAGCTTGTGCTGGGCCGCTTGCTCCAGGTCGGCCTCGCTGAACACCCCCTCCATCAGCACCAGGCGGGCGCGGTTACCGCTCTCGCGTAGCGCCAGCGCCTCCTCGATGCGGGCTAAGCCAAAGCCGTCGACCTGATCCATCCAGCTGGCCAGCTTGACCAGACCGTGGCCGTAGGCGTTGGCCTTGACCACCGCCATCAGCTTGCTGTTGGGCGCCATGGCGCGCAACCGGGCAATATTGTGGTGCAGGGCACTGCGGCGGATCTCCGCCACCGGGGAAAAGCGCATGAATTACTCGTCGTACTCGAAGGTGTTACCGGCGTAGTTATCAAAGCGGGAGAAGCGCCCCTGGAAGGTCAGCGGCACCTTACCAATGGGGCCGTTACGCTGCTTACCGATGATGATCTCCGCCAAGCCCTTCTCGGCGGTATCCGGATGGTAAACCTCGTCGCGGTAGATAAACATGATCAAGTCGGCATCCTGCTCAATGGAGCCGGATTCACGTAGGTCCGAGTTCACCGGACGCTTATCGGCCCGCTGCTCCAACGAGCGGTTTAGCTGCGACAGGGCTACCACCGGGCACTCCAGCTCCTTAGCCAGGGCCTTAAGCGAGCGGGAGATCTCGGCGATCTCCAGGGTCCGGTTGTCAGACAGTGCCGGTACCTGCATCAACTGCAGGTAGTCCACCATGATCATCGAGATGCCACCGTGTTCCCGCGCCACCCGGCGAGCCCGGGAGCGCACCTCGGTGGGGGTTAGGCCGGAGCCGTCATCGATGTACATCTTGCCCTGCTCCATCATCTGCCCCATGGTGGAGGAGACCCGGGCCCAATCGTCATCGTCCAGCTCACCGGTCCGGATCTTGGTCTGATCGACCCGGCCCAGGGAGGCCAGCATACGCATCATGATCTGCTCGGAGGGCATCTCCAAGGAAAAGATCAGCACTGGCTTGTCTTCGTTCATCGCCGCGTATTCACACAGGTTCATGGCGAAGGTGGTCTTACCCATGGAGGGACGGGCCGCGACGATCACCAGATCCGAAGGCTGCAGGCCGGCGGTCATCTTGTCGAGATCCGAGTATCCACTGGAGACACCGGTGACACCGCCACTGTTGGGGTTGTTGAACAGCTGCTCGATGCGATCCACGGTTTTGGTCAGCACCGACTTGAGGTCCTCAGGACCCTCGTTGGCGTTGGTGCGGGACTCGGCGATCTTGAACACCTTGGTCTCGGCAAGATCCAGCAGCGCCGAAGAGTCGCGCCCTTCCGGGTTGAAGCCGGCGTCGGCGATCTCGTTGGCCACCTTGATCATCTCACGGGTCACCGCCCGCTCACGAACGATGCCGGCGTAGGCGGTCAGGTTGGCCACACTGGGGGTGTTACGGGCGATATCGGACAGGTAGGGGATGCCACCGACGGCATCGAGCTCACCGGCCTTGTCCAGCTCTTCGGACACGGTCACCAGATCCAGCGGATGGCCCTGTTCCAACAGGTTCGTCATCGCCTCAAAGATGTGCTGGTGGCTGCGGCTGTAGAAGTCTTCCTTCACCACCTTTTCCGCCACCTGGTCGAACAGGTCGCTGTTGAGCATCAGGCCACCCAGCACCGACTGCTCTGCCTCCAGCGAGTGCGGCGGCACCTTCAGCTGGTCTACCGACGCGGTGGCATTGTCCGATTTGTTGCGAGCCCGTGTTTCCGCCATGTTAATTCCGATACACTGTCGTGAAAAAGTCCGGCGCGTTATCACGCACCGGAGAAAACCATAATCATCGAAGGAACGAAGATGCCAATCAAGACATGCCGTAGCGCCCTTCTCTTGTTGCTGAGTCTCAGCAGCACCGCCGCGCTGGCCGATGAAGGCCAATGGTTACCCAACCAGATGCCGCAATTAAAAAGCGAACTGAAGCGGGTTGGGATTGAGGTTCCGGCTAAGCAACTGGCGGATTTGACCGCCGCCCCGATGAACGCGGTGGTGGGATTGGGCTATTGTACCGCTTCCTTTGTCTCCCCCAAAGGGCTGGTGCTCACCAATCATCACTGTGCCTACGGCGCAATCCAATATAACAGCCGTTCCGGCCGTGACTACATGACCGATGGTTTCCTGGCCAGACGCCTGCAGGACGAGCTTTCCGCCGGCCCGCAGGAACGACTCTACATCACCGAGGCCCTCACTGACGTCAGTGAGCAGGTGAAGGCGGGCACCGCCGAACTCGATGATGGCTACCAGCGCCACCAGTTGCTGGAGCAAAACCAGAAGGCGCTGATCAAGGCCTGTGAAGCGGATCCCAACTACCGCTGCAGCGTGCGCAGCTACCACGGCGGGCTGGAGTACTACCTGCTTAAGCAGCTGATCATCCGTGATGTCCGCCTGGTCTATGCCCCGCCGGAGAGTGTCGGCGCCTTCGGTGGTGACATCGACAACTTTGAATACCCCCGCCACAGTGGCGACTTCACCTTCCTGCGGGCCTATGTGGCGCCGGATGGCAGCCCCGCCGCCTACAGCGAAGATAATGTGCCCTACCAACCGGCGGGCTACCTACCCATCGCCCGTAACGGCGTGCGTGCCGGTGACGGCATCCTGGTAGCGGGCTACCCGGGTCGCACCAGCCGCCACCAGTTGCAGATGGAGATGGCCTTTGCCGCCGACTGGCTCTATCCAACCCAGGCCGGCCGCTACCAGGCGCGCATCGACGCCATCGAATCACAAACCGACGATGCCGTGCGTATCGCTTACGCCGCGACCCGAACCGGTTACGCCAACCGGATGAAGAAGCTGCATGGCCTGCTCGATGGCTTCCGCAAGACCGACATCGAGGGAATCAAACGCCTGCGCGAAGCGGCGCTGGATGAATACCTGGCGGCCCAGGGTCAGCATGCCCTGCTGGCCAGCCTGCAGGCCAAACTGGTGGAGCAGCAGCGTCAGTACCAGCAAACCTTCTACCTCAATAATGCCCAGTCCGGTGCCCTGCTGAGTGTGGCCAACCAGCTCTATCGCTGGGCCAAGGAGCAGGAGAAGCCGGACGCCGAGCGCGAGCCCGGCTTCCAGGAGCGCGACCGCAAGCTGTTCCAGGCCCGCATGGCACGACTCGACCAGCGCTTTATGCCCAGCATGGACCGCCAGCTGTGGCAGATGGACATCGACGCCTACCTGGCCCAGTCCCAACGGGACGAGGTGCTGGACGGTCAACTGGCCCGGCTCAACCTGGACAACGTCTACCGTAAAACCGAGCTGGGCAGTCAGGCTCAGCGCCTGGCCTGGATGGACCGCCCCGCCGCCGATTTTGAAACCAGCAAGGATCCGTTGCTGGCGATGGCGGTGGCACTCTACCCCGGCAACGAGCAGCGCCGTAAGGCCAGCAAGACCCTGCAAGGGGAGCTGACCGCGCTGCGCCCGGCGCTGATGGCCGCAATGCTGGAGTGGTACGCCGAGCAGGGCCGTCCCATCTACCCGGACGCCAACGGCACCCTGCGGATCAGCTACGGCACCGTCGATGGCTACCAGGCCGCCGATGCCCTCTACAAGCAGCCCTTTACCCGGGTCGAAGGGATCCTGGAGAAGCACACCGGGCAGGCGCCCTTCAATGCCCCGCCGGAGGTGTTGCAGGCGATCCGCGGTCAATCCTATGGCGAGCTGGCCCAGCACAACCTCAACCCCAAACGAGCCTGGTATTGCTGGGTTTGGCCCTGCGCCCAGGCCAAGGGGCCCACCTTTGACTCGGTGCCGGTCAACTTCCTCTCCAGCGCCGATACCACCGGCGGCAACTCCGGCTCACCGGTGCTCAATGGCGAGGGCCAGCTGGTAGGGCTGAACTTCGACTCCACCTACGAGTCGATCACCAAGGACTGGTACTTCAACCCGCGCATCACCCGGGCGATCCACGTCGACATCCGCTTCGTGTTGTGGATGCTCAGCGAAGTGGACAACGCCGAAGAGCTGTTGAATGAGCTGACGTTAAAGTAGTCAGTGAAACTGCGAACACAGCAACAAAAAGGGGCCCTAAAGGGCCCCTTTTCTACATCTGTAAAACTTACAGCTGAGATTGCAGGTAGTTCTGCAGGCCCAGGCGCTTGATCAGGCCCAGCTGCTGCTCCAGCCAGTAGGTGTGGTCCTGCTCGGTGTCGTCCAGCAGCTCCACCAGCAGATCCCGGGTGACGAAGTCCTTCACCTCTTCACACAGGGTGATGGTGCGACGCAGGGCCGCGCCCACTTCGTACTCCAGGTTCAGATCGTTGGTCAGCATCGACTCCACATCGGTGCCGATCTGCAGACCGGTGCGGGTCTTCATATCTGGCTTGCCTTCCAGGAACAGGATCCGCTTGATCAGCGCAGCGGCATGGCCCTTCTCGTCGTCAAACTCGTGAGCGATACGCTCCTGCAGCTTGGTCAGGCCCCAATCTTCGTACATCTCGGAGTGGATAAAGTATTGATCCATCGCCGCCAGCTCACAGGCCAGCAGCTCGTTCAGCGCAGTAATAACTTGTTGATTTCCTTGCATGTCATGCTCCTTAATTTGGTGTTATGCAGGCCGCTTACAGCTGCGCCTGTAGGTAATTTTCGCTGCCCAGTTGCTCCAGCAACTGCAGCTGGGTGTCCAGCCAATCCAGCTGTTCCTCTTCCTGTTCCAGCTGGCCATTGATCAGGGCACGGGAGACGTAGTCTTCTGCCCGCTCACTGATGGCCGCAGCCTCGCGCATGACGTCGATCTGTTCCTGCTGGAAAGCGCGATCGCACACCAGCAGCTCTTCCGGGGTCTCGGCGATCTTGAGATGACCAAGCTTCTGCAGGTTCGGCAATCCCTCGAGGAACAGGATCCGCTCGATCAGCGCGTCGGCGTACTTCATCTCGCGGATCGACTTCTTGTACTCGGCGTCATTGAGCTTGGACAGGCCCCAGTTCTTGGCCATGCGGGCGTGGAGAAAGTACTGGTTAATGGCGGTAAGTTGATGGGTCAGCACAGCATTGAGGCTGGCGATCACCTGGGGGTTCCCTTGCATTAGGCGCTCCTGGATTGCGTGATTGGCGTCACAATACCCTGAGTTACGTGAAAGCGACAGTCCTGGATCGTTATATTTGCTTTAAAATCAGCAGATTATAAACAAGTCTGCGTTACATTTTCATTTGCATCACGGTTTCAGGCAGCGTCATGCTAAGGGGGGAATTGGTCCTATCGTCTGCCAATTTCTGGCCCTATCGCTTTTCTCTCAATCCGTTAGGTTAGGGATACAGTCATCGCAAGGAGCGCCTATGGCCATGCCCGAGACCCTGGAGTCCACCCCACCCCGCCGCTGGCCTGTTGCCTCAGAGCACAGCCTGTGGGCCCGCACCATGCTGGCGTTTCTGGCCACCGCTGGGCTGTTCTACGTCAACATCATGCCCGCCCTGGTGGATGGCCTGATGACCGGGCTTAGCTTCTCACAACGGGATGCTGGACTGGTGGGCTCACTCAATGTCTACGGCGCTGCCGCCGGGGCACTGGCGGCGGTGTGGCTGGTCAAGCGCCTGGCTTGGCGGCCACTGAGCTACGGCCTGTTGCTGGCACTGCTGGTGCTGGATCTGGGTTCCATGCTGCTGCAAAGCTCGCTGCCGTTGATGGCACTGCGCTTCTTGCATGGTGTAGTGGGTGGCTTGCTGGTGGGGGTCGGCTTTGCCGTGATTGCCCGCACCCACGAACCGGATAAGACCTTCGGCGTGCTGCTGCTGGTGCAATTCGGCTTAGGCGGCCTGGGGGTGATGTACCTGCCCCGACTGGTGCCGGTCTATGGCACCCCGGTACTGTTCGCGGCGCTGGTTGCCTTTACCCTGGTGACCCTAATGATGGTGCCCTTTCTGGCAGCCTATGACACCCGCTCCTCCGATTCCGCCAAGACCGACACGCCGGCCACCATCGCCAAGGGCCCGCTGCTACTGACCCTGCTGGCCCTGTTCCTGTTCCAGGGCGCCAACATGGGGCTCTATGCCTACATCATTCCCTTGGCGGATGCGGCCTTGCTGGAGAGCGAGTTCACCTCCCGCACCCTGGGCCAGGCCGCCTGGATAGGCATCCTCGGTTCCGGCCTGGTGGTGGCGATGTCGACCCGCTTTGGCCGGGCCTGGCCACTGGGGCTGGCGATCACCACCACCGCAATCGCCACCTGGGCGCTGAACTACAGCGACCAGGCCAGTATCTTCTGGCTGGCCAATCTGATGGTCGGCATCACTTGGGCCTTCACCATCCCCTATCTGCTGGGGATGGCCTCCGCCTTCGATCAACACGGCCAGATGGCGGCACTGGGTGGCTTTGCCTCCAAGATGGGACTGGCCTCCGGCCCCATGGCCGCAGCCCTGCTGGTGGGGGATGGCAACTACCCGCTGCTGATTGGCTGGGCCGTTATCGCCCTGGTGCTGTGCCTGGTGGCGGCGGTGCTCCCCGCTCGCCAACTGGACCAAGCCTAGCGCCGGTTTGGCCCCACTTCGGGCCGCCAACTGGTACTGGTTCCGATCTGGTTGCCGCTCTAGGTTGGACAGCGTGAGTCTCCCAAGCACATCGACGCAGGCCGGACAGGGACGTCCGGGTATCACGAACTCAAGGGAACGAGGGGCCTCACTGATCCCTAACCAATTGGAGAACGTGATGAAAGCGACGATCCCCCTGACCCTAGTGCTGGCCACCATCGGCTGCAGCAGTCAGGCCGCCACCCTGTTTAACGAAGACTTCGAAGACAACAACGCCAACGGCTGGACCCTGGTGGGTAATGCCCAGACCAGCGGCACCCAGTCCATCGGCAACTACTCACTGCGGTTAAAGCGCACTGCGTCTGGCACCACCTCGGTGGATACCAGCGGCCATTCCGATGTCACCATCACCATGCATCTGGCCGCCACCGGCCTGGAAGGCGGTGACACCTGCTACGCCGAATACTCCACCGACGGCGGCAGCAACTGGGTCACCCTGGTGCAGCTGATGGACGGCCAGGACAACGCCACCTTCTACAGCGGCAGTGCCACCCCCAGCGATGCTGAAGACAACGCCGATCTGCGCTTGCGCTTTCGCAGCACCGGTAACCTGCTGGGCGACTACTGCTGGGGCGACAACGTCAGTGTCACCGGCACCGCCGGCGGCATCACGCCTGCGCCAGAGCTGGCATTCAGCGGCAGCACCAACCTGGGCAGTGTCGACCTGGGCAGCAGCAATCAAACGACCCTGACTTTGAACAATGCGGGCAACGCAGATCTGGTCATCGGCCAACTCAGCGGCCTCAATGCGCCCTACAGCCTGGCCAGTGATGGTTGCTCCAACCAGACCCTGACCGCCGGCGCCAACTGTCAGCTCAGTGCCCAGTTCAGCCCCAATGCAGTGGGTTATCAGAGTGACGACCTCACCATCCCCTCCAACGATGCCAACAGCCCGCTCAACGTGACACTGGCGGGCACCGGGGTTGAGCCTGGCTCGGTGGTGGACGATTTCGATCCGCTCTCCGGCAGTGGTGCCGTGTCCCGTAGCCTGTTGAGCTACGCCACGCTCACCTCCGGCTCGGCCGCGCTGGTCAACACCAGTGCCCACGCCCTGCCCAGCGCAGCCGCTCATCCCAGCAACACCTTTGAAGGACGCCTCGAGCTCTTTGGTGAGGCCACCAGCGGTGGCTTCGATGAGCTTAAGGACAGCTTCCGCTACACCGGTAACAGCGACACCACCCGTAAACATCTGCCGGAGTTTGATTTCGAATTCGTCCAGACCGGCAGCCATCTGGTACCCGCCCAGCGGGGTAACATCGCCAGTAGCCACCCGGAGTGGGAGTACATTCTGGAAGCGGGCCGTGTTTGGGATGAGAACGGCGACAACGGCTACAGCCGGGCGGTATTGCCCTTCAGCCTGCACCAGAAAAACGCCAACTGTCAGCACAACGGCTTGATGAGCTTCCTGTTCAAGGACGATGGCAGCGTCTCTGATGTGCACTACCAGATCGCCTCGGAAACCTGCCTCTACTTCCAGTTTGACATGTGGGGTCAGCTCAGCGCCAGCTACACGCCAGGTGCAGTGACCAACGCCGATGCCTTGAAGGCAGACCATCAGGCGCAAGAGCTCAGCCAGATGCCCACCAAGCCGATCAGCGAACTGGCGGTGGACTACCCCGGTACCGACTACACCCAGTTCGGTTCCAGCTCGGAGACCGATCCCAACTACATGACCCTGTATGGCTTTGTCATCGATGGCGTTAACTACGTCGGCGGCTGCAACACCCGCCAGGGCCCGCATCCCGATTGCGATCGCATTACCGTGCCCTCCTATTCCACCGCTAAGACGGTGTTCGCCGGAGCCGGTTTGATGCGCATGGAGACCCTCTACCCCGGCATCAAAGACGAGGTGATCGCCGACTACGTCAGCGATTGTGACAGCAATGGCAATTGGGATGATGTGCGCTTCGAGGACAACCTCGACATGGGTACCGGCAACTACAACCTCAGCGGCTACATGAGCGATGAAGGCGCCAGCCACACCAACGACCTGTTCCTGCCAGAGGATCACGCCTCCAAGATCAGCTACAGCTGCACCGAGTACAGCCGCAAGGCCCAGCCGGGCACCCGCTGGGTCTACCACACCTCGGATACCTATATCCTCGGCACTGCCATGGACGCCTACCTCAAGCAGCAACAGGGCAGCAGTGCTGACCTGTTCGACGACGTCATTGTCCAGGATCTGTACGCGCCGCTGGGGCTCTCTTCCGCCGCCAAGGTCAGCCGCCGCACCTACGATGCCAAGGCCCAGCCCTTTGCCGGCTGGGGCCTGACCTTCCTGCGGGACGATGTGGCCAAGTTGGCGAACTTCCTCAATGCCGACGACGGCAAGATCAATGGCCAGGCGATGTTCGACAGCGCTCTGTTTGAGGCGGCGATGCAGCGGGACAGCAGCGACCGCGGCCTGGCGCCGTTGACGGACTACTACTACAACAACGGCTTCTGGGCCCATGAGGTGAAGTCCCTGGTGAGCTGCAGTAACGACACCTGGGTGCCCTTTATGTCCGGTTACGGCGGCATCACCGTGCTGCTGTTGCCCAATGGCACCAGCTACTACTACTTCAGCGACAACGATACCTACCTGTGGGCCTCGGCCGCAGCGGAGTCCAATAGCCTACGCGCCTTCTGTCAGTAACCTTGAGGCGATAAAAAAGGGGGCCAATCGGCCCCCTTTCTTCACCGCGGTGAGCCGTCTTGTTACTGCCGCCCACTCACACCAAAAAATCGCAGTTCTCCCACCGTATCCGTGGTTTTGGCCCACACTGACTGTCTCGATACTGCCAAGGAGACGCCACGATGCGTTTGCTCCTAGCCCTGCTTTTTATCCTGCTTTGCCCACTGGCACAGGCCACCTCACTGGAGGCGGCGACTAAAACCGCCCACGATTACATCGCCGCCTACAATGCAGCGGAGCTGGCCGACAAACGTGCCCTGCTCAGCGACAGCTTCAGCCCGGACGGACGCTTTGTCTCCAGCGGTCAGGACCTGGATTTTGCCGGGGTGCTGGCGATGACCGAGCAGTTTCATCAGGGCTACCGGATGGAGATAGAGGGGCCGGTGCGTGCTCACAACGGCTACGTCAGCTTCCGCTGGCGCTACCAGCGTCTCGATGGCAGCGAGAGCTGGTCCGGCATCGACTTCTGCGAGTTGGATGAACAAGGCCGCTTTCGTACCGTGGTGGTGTTCTTCGACGACGAATAACGCCCCCAAAGTTTGGGGGCGCTGATTCGGGGTGATAATTGGGGGCGTTGAGCTGAGCTTTTGACTGGCAGGTTGAATCGCGTCAGTGGCGCTAACCGGCGCTCACCGCTGCGAAGATCGCCTCCAGCTTGTCGGCGCCTTCCGCCAGGGTGTCCTGGGGGATGGTCAACGGTGCCAGGATGCGGATCACGTTGGCCCGCACCCCGCAAGCCAGCAACACCAGTCCATGGGCCTGGGCCTGACCGATGATCGCCTTGGTCAGCGCCGGGTTGGGCTTGTCCGCATCGCCCTGCTCCACCAGTTCCATCGCCACCATGGCACCCTGCACCCGGATCTCCCCCACCCACTGCGGGTAGATGCTCTTGAGCCGTTCCAGTCGGCCAGTCAGGTACTCACCGATGGCCAGCGCCTTGTGGCACAGCTGTTCCTGCTCAATCACCTCCAGCACCGCGTTCGCCGCAACACAGCCCAGCGGCGAGCCGGCGTAGGTACCGCCAAGCCCACCGGGATTGGCGGCATCCATGATCTCCGCCTTGCCGGTCACCGCCGCCAGCGGGAAGCCCCCCGCCAACCCCTTAGCAAGAGTGATCATGTCCGGCTCGATGCCACTGAACTCAGTGGCAAACAGCTTGCCGGTGCGGGCAAAGCCGGTCTGGATCTCATCGCAGATCAGCACAATGCCGTGCTGATCGCAAAGCCGACGCAGGGCCTGCATAAAGCTCGGCGGCGCTATATAGAAACCGCCCTCCCCCTGGATCGGCTCGATAATGATCGCCGCCACCCGGCTCGGCTCGATATCGCAGTGGAACAGCGACTCCAGCGCCGCCAGACACTCAGCCTCGCTGCGGCCATGGAACGCCACCGGGTAGGGGGCGTGGTAGATCTCACCGGGGAAGGGGCCAAAGCCGGCCTTGTAGGGGGCAATCTTGCCAGTCAGCCCCATGGTCAGGTTGGTACGGCCATGAAAGCCCCCCTGGAAGGCAATCACCCCGGGTCGACCGGTGTGGGCCCGGGCGATCTTCACCGCGTTCTCCACCGCCTCAGCCCCGGTGGTGAGGAAAATAGACTTCTTCTGGCTCTCCCCCGGGGTCAGGGCATTGAGCCGCTCCGCCAGGGTCACCATGGATTCGTAGGGGGTCACCATGGCGCAGGTGTGGCTGAACTGCTCCAGCTGCGCCGAGACCGCCGCCTTAACCTTGGGGTGCAGATGGCCAGTATTGGTCACCGCGATACCGGCGGCAAAATCCACGTAGCGGTTGCCCTCCACATCCCAGATCTCGGCGTTGTCCGCCTTGGCCACGTACAGCGGATAGAGGTTACCCATACCCTGGGCCATGGCCTGTTGCTTGCGGGCCTGAAGTTGTTGGTTTTCCATGTTCGATGTCCTTTCAGTGGGAAGCGCTACTTATCCATACCGCCGAGGCAGAGGTACTTGATGTCGAGGTAATCATCCAGGCCGTACTTGGAGCCCTCACGACCATGACCGGAGGCCTTCACCCCACCAAAGGGCGCAGCGGCGTTGGACAGGATCCCTTCATTGATCCCCACCATGCCGTACTCCAGCGCCTCGCTGAGGCGGAACACCTGGCCGATATCCCGGCTGTAGAGATAGGCCGCCAGGCCATATTCGCTGTCGTTGGCCAGGGCGATCGCCTCTGCCTCTCCCTCGAATGGGATCAGCGCCGCCACCGGGCCGAAGATCTCCTCCTGGGCAATGGGCATGGCGTTGCCCACCTCGGTCAGCACCCGCGGCGCGCAGAAGTGCCCTGCCAGCGAGCTGGGTAGCGGCAAGCTGGCGCGCAGCTGCGCCCCCTGGGCCAGGGAATCGGCCACCAGCTGCTCCACCTTGGCCACCGCCTTGGCGGTGATCAACGGCCCGACTTGAACCCCCTCCTGGGTGCCATCACCGAGAGTGAGCTGCTCCAGCGCCGCCACCAGCTTGTCGGTGAAGGCCTGATAGACCGGACGCTCCACCAGCACCCGGTTGGTGCAGACGCAGGTCTGGCCGGCATTGCGGAACTTGGAGGCCATCAGGCCGGCCACGGCGGCATCCAGATCCGCATCAGCCATGACAATAAAGGGCGCGTTGCCCCCCAGCTCCATCGAGGTGCGTTTAATGCCTTCGGCACACTGGGCCAGCAGCCGACGGCCGACGCCGGTAGAACCGGTAAAGGAGAACTTGCGGATCTTGGGATGGCCGGTGAGCACCTCACCGATCGCCTGTGAGTCAGTACCCACCACCACGTTGAACAGGCCATCGGGCAGACCAACCCGCTGGGCCAGCTCCGCTACGGCCAGGGCCGACAACGGGGTTTCCGAAGCAGGTTTGGCGACAAAGGCACAGCCCGCCGCCAGGGCTGGGGCAGCCTTGCGCACCATCATGGCATTGGGGAAGTTCCAGGGGGTGATGGAGCCCACCACGCCCACCGGTTGCTTCACCACCAGCAGGCGCTTATCAGCAGAGGGAGCCGGAATGGTATCGCCGTACACCCGCACCGCCTCCTCGGCAAACCACTTCACGTAGCTGGCACCATAGGCGATCTCGCCTCTGGCTTCCGCCAGCGGCTTGCCCTGTTCCAGGGTGAGCATCCCGGCCAGGTCCTCCTGGGCCGCCAACATCGCATCGTGCCAGGCCATCAGCAGCCGGGCCCGCTCAGCTGCGGGTTTCGCCGCCCAGGCCTTCTGCGCCCGGTAAGCCGCCTCCACCGCTTGTTCGGTCTCAGCACGACCGGCCTGGGCCAGCTCGGCCAGGGCCTCGCCATTGGCCGGGTTGGTGACGGTAAAGGTCTGCGGCGCCTGGTGCCACTGGCCATCGATAAACGATCCGGTGCGGATCAGTGCTCTGTCCTGGATCCCTTGCATCCTCTGCTCCTTGTGAGAAAACCACGGTGAGATTCAATTTGTGCCAGGGATCAGGATCCGGTAAAGATAAAACTTTAAACAGAATGTTTGAAAGGAATCTAACTTATGTACCGGGCGCCCTCCCTGCCCAAGCCGGTGGGGGATTACGAGATCAAGCTGCTGCGGATCTTTCTCACCGTGGTGGAGTGCGGCGGCCTCGCGGCGGCCGAGTCGACCCTCAACCTGACCCGCTCCACCATCAGCATCCACATCAAGAACCTGGAGCAGCGTCTGGGACTGGTGCTGTGCGTACGCGGACGTCGCGGCTTTCGCCTGACCGAACAGGGAGAGAAGACCTACCAGGCGGCGCTGGAGCTGATGCGCGCATTGGACCAGTTCAGCCACCAGGTCGGCGACATGGACCCCACCCTGCGCGGCGATCTTATCCTCCATTGCAGCGATGAACTGGCCCTGGCATCGCCGCTGAAGCTGCCGGACACCATCGCCCAGCTGGCGAAACAGCAACCCCAGCTGCAGCTGGTGCTGCAGACCGCCACCATCCCTGAGATCGAACAGGCGGTGCTGTCGGAGCAGGCCCACGTTGGGGTGCTGCCCCACTACCGCAACATCGATGGCCTGGTGTACTACCCGCTGTTCAGCGAAACCATGTACCTGGCCTGCGGCCGTCGCCACCCACTGTTTACCCGCACCGACAGCGAGATAGAGGACAGCGAGGTGCTGGCCTGCGGCACCGTCCACCCCGGGGTCGAGCTCAACGAGGCGGGCCGTAAGATCCTGCGCAAGATGCACCTGACCGCCCGGGCCTACCACTACGAGACCCGGGCGGCGCTGGTGCTGGCCGGCACCCACCTGGGCTTCTTCCCGAAAAGCTACCTGGAGCCCTACCTGGCCCAGGGCCAGTTGCGTCTGCTTCAGCCGGAGCGCTTTTGCTACCCGGTTCAGCATGCACTGGTGTGCAAGGCCGGTGCCCGGGAGCGGCAGAAGGCGGCCCTGCTCAAGGGGATGATTCTTGAACAAACGTCATAAAAATGAGCGATTTGCCGAAGTGAATTTTTCTCGATAGTGTAACAATTGTGCAAATAACAATCACAACGGTGCACTATGCAGAATCACCTGTTCCAGCTGGACAACGAAGGTGGCCTTAGCCTGCAGCAGCAGCTGAAGCAAAAACTGATCAACGCCATCGCCGACGGCTTTTATCCCGCCGGCACCCGCATGCCCTCCTCCCGTAAGCTGGCCGATCAGCTCGGCGTGGCCCGTAACACCGTGGTCCACACCTTCGCCGCCCTGGTGGACGAAGGCTACCTGGAGAGCCGCGAACGCAGTGGTTATTACGTCTGTGAGGCACCCCAGCCGGTGCGCCTGGCCAGCCAGGCCCAAGCCCAGGCACCGCAGCGGGACTGGCAGCCCTACCTGAAGCGGCGCCTGCCCGCCACGCCGGCACGCAGCTACCCGGACAACTGGCACAAGTACCCCTACCCCTTTATCGATGGCCAGTTCGACCCCTCGCTGTTCCCCACCCAGCCCTGGCGAGAATGCTCCCGCCTCAGCCTCAGCGTCGATGCCATCCACGAGTGGGCCAGTGATGGTGCCAACCGGGATGATCCGCTGCTGGTGGAGGAGATCCGCACCAAGGTACTGCCGCGACGGGGGATCCAGGCGGAGCCGGAGGAGATCCTCATTACCCTGGGCTCGCAACAGGCGCTTTACCTGCTGATGCAGCTGTTTGCCGATGAAAGCAGCCTGATCGCCATGGAGGAGCCCGGTTTTCCCGGCATGCGCCAGCTGGTGCAGCTGCAGGGCAGCCGTCTGGCCCTGGTGGATGTGGATCCCAAGGGGATCGAGGTGGACAGCCTGCCCGCCGGGGTCGATCTGCTCTACGTCACCCCCAGCCACCAGGTGCCCACTGCAGTCACCCTCTCAATGGGCCGGCGCGAGGCGCTGCTGGCCCGGGCCGAGGCCGAGGATTTCCTGATTTTCGAGGACGACTACGAGAGCGAAAGCAACTTTGTCGGCCAGCCCCACCCGGCACTGAAAAGCCTGGATAAGCACGACCGGGTGCTCTACTTCTCCAGCTTCTCCAAGGTACTGGCACCGGGGCTGCGGCTCGGTTACCTGGTAGGGCCCGCGCCGCTGATCGCCCAGGCCCGGGCGCTGCGCAGCCAGATCCTGCGCCACCCGCCCAGCAACAACCAACGCACCATGGGGCTGTTCCTGTCGCTGGGCCACTACGACACCATGATGCGCAAGATCAACCAGCAGCTGGCCGAGCGCTGGCAGGAGCTGCGCGAAGCACTCAACCACTACCTGCCCACCGCCATCGTCACCTCCCGCACCGTCGGTGGCAGCAGCTGCTGGATCCAGGGTCCCAGTGAACTAGGCAGCCAGGAGCTGGCCAACGAGGCGGCCAAGCGGGGGATCCTGCTGGAGCCGGTACAACGCTTCTTCGGCGATCCCCGCACCCCGCAAAATGCTCTGCGCCTGGGGGTGTCTTCCATTCCCACCGAGCAGATCCGACCCGGCATCGCCGCCCTGGCGGAGCTGTACTGGTCGCTGTCCGAGGCACCCCGGCCCCAGTGGCAGGAGGCCCAGGGCGAACGGCTCGATGCCGCCAGCCTGCCCAAGCAGCTGGGCAACTGCGAGTTCATCGGCCGCACCGTGTTTGGCGATCCCTACCGCATCCGGCTCTACCCCGACGGCACCATGGAGGGCTGGGAGGGACGCCGGGATGAGCGCAGCGACCAGGGCCAATGGTGGATCGAGGGCGACCGCTGGTTCCGTCAGTGGCACAACTGGTCCTACGGTGAGGTGGCCGGCTACCAGATCGTGCTGGAGCACAACCGCATCCTCTGGTTCCGCGACGGCACTTTGGTGGATTCCGCCTTCTTCAGTCGGTTGAGCTAACCCCTCTGGTCCAGACACTGGCTGCCAACTGGTACTACTGGCAGCCAGATGGCTGGCTTAGGTTGAAGCCAATCCCCAACCGACGAACGAGTGCGCCTATGACCACTTTCACCGTTGCCGGGTTGCAGTTGGCCCTGGGCAACCACCGCGATAACTTCGCCCAGATCCGCCAGCAGGTGGTGCTGGCCAAAGCCCGCTTCCCCCACCTGGACATGGTGTTGCTGCCGGAGCTCTGCACCTTTGGCAGCGCCCCGCGCTTTGCCCAGCCGATGCCCGGCGATGCCGAGCTGCGCTACTGCGAGCTGGCGCTGGAGCTGGGGATCTGGCTGATCCCCGGCTCGTTGTACGAGCGCGACGGCGACAACATCTACAACACCAGCCCCATCATCAGCCCCGACGGCGAGGTGGTGCAGCGCTACCGCAAGATCTACCCCTTCCTGCCTTACGAGACCGGGGTCAGCAGCGGCCGTGAGCTGGTGACCTTTGATGTACCCGGGATAGCCCGCTTTGGCATCGCCATCTGCTACGACATGTGGTTCCCCGAGGTGGTGCGCAGCCTGGCCTGGCTGGGCGCAGAGGTGATCCTGCACCCGACCCTGACCAACACCATCGACCGCAATGCCGAGCTGGCGCTGACCCGGGCCAACGCCACCATGAACCAGGTCTACATGCTGGACATCAACGCCGCCGGCGATCTCGGGGTGGGTCAGTCCATTGTCGCTGGCCCCGGTGGCGAAGTGATCCACCAGTCGGGCCAACACCAGGAGCTGATCCCGGTGGAACTGGATCTGGACTACCTGCGTCGTACCCGGGAGCAGGGCTGGAATGGGCTGGGGCAACCGCTCAAGAGCTTCCGCGACCACCCCCTGGCCTATCCGCCCTACCAGCCCGGGGCCCGCTCCGACGCACTGGACCAACTGGGCCCATTAACCAAGCCAAACCCCAGAAACTGGACCCAATCCTGAGGCCAGGCTGGCACTTACCCAGCCAGTCGTTCGCAGGCTAGGTTGGCTACAGAACAAAATTAGAGGGAATCAACATGGCAGTTAAGGACAACCGTAAGGCAGTATTTACCCGCTCTCCCCTGGCCCTGGCCATCGGCAGCGCGCTGATCTGCGCCAATGCGTTACCCACCAAGGCGGTAGCCGAAGAGGCCGAGGGCCAGATGGAGGTGATCGAGGTCACCGCCACCCGCCGGGTGCAATCGATCCACGAGATCCCCTACAACATCTCCGCCGTCAGCGGCGAGGAGCTGGAGTCCAAACAGATCGTCGACTCCGTTGACCTGCTGCGTAACGTCGCCGGTATTACCGTTATCGACCGCGGCTACCGCAACTCCGGCACCACCAACAGCATCATGATCCGCGGCATGAACGTCGACTCCGCCACCCAGGGTGACGTGGCCCTATCGGCCGTTCCCACTGTCGCCACCTACATCGACGACACCCCCCTGTACGCCAACTTTGTGCTCAAAGACATCGCCCAGGTGGAAGTACTGCGTGGCCCCCAGGGCACCCTGTACGGCTCCGGCTCGCTGGCCGGTACCGTACGCTACCTGATGAACAAGCCGGTACTGGGGGAGTTTTCCGGCCAGGCCAGCGTCAACTTTGGCCAGACCGATGGCTCCGAGGGCTTCAACCTTAACTACGATGGCCTGGTGAACGTGCCGATCGGTGAGATGCTGGCGTTCCGCGCCAACGTCGGCAAGATCGACAACGACGGCATCATCGATTACCCCAATGTCTATGTCTTGAATGGCAATGGGGCCCCCACCGCCGCCGGCGGCGACCTGGCCAACGGCGGCCCGGAGTTCCGCTACGTCGAGGACGCCGATACCGTCGACATCACCTACGGCCGCGCCTCGCTGCTGTTTGATACCGGCGGCCGCTTCAATGCCCAGCTGAGCTACCAATGGCAGGACGACGACATCGGCGCCCGTCGCCAGGTCACCAAAGGCAACAACTGGGTCGACGGCACCGAGCAGCCCTACGGTGATTACCAGAACGGCGCCATCCTGCTGGAACCGGCAGAGCGGGAGGTCGAACTGGCGGCACTGGAGCTGGAACTGGATATGGGCTTTGCCACCCTGAGCTCCTCCAGCTCCGTCTACTCCCACAAAGGCTCCTCAATCAGCGACAACACCGGTTTCTATGCCAAGAACTTCTGGTTCACCGGCCTCTACGCCGGTACCCCACGGCCCATGGCCCAGGCCAATCGTGGCTACGAGGATGAGGCCTTTGTCCAGGAGCTGCGCCTGGTCTCCAACCCGGATGATGGCTGGTTGGATTGGGTGGCCGGTGCCTACTACATGGATCAGGACCTCAAGGCCTCCCAGGACAGCTTGATGCCGGGCTGGGCCGAGTGGATGGTGGCCTCGGATCAGGCCGATCTCTGGACCAGCTGGGGTGCTAACATCCAGGACCAGGATTTCTACTACCGCCGTAACCAAAACTTCAAGGATCTGGCCCTGTTTGGCGAGCTGACCTTCCACATCAGCGACCGCTTGCGCGCCACCGTCGGTGCCCGCTGGTTCGACAACGAGTTCACCAACGACACCGTAATGTCCTTCCCGGTCTGGCCGGGCTTTGAAAGCACCCCGAACTTCAAGACCGAAGACGACGACGTGCTGTTCAAGGGCAACCTCTCCTACGACCTGACCGACCGCCACATGGTGTACGGTACCGTCTCCGAAGGCTACCGCCGTGGCGGCGCCAACGCCGTACCGCTGGAGGGCTTCCTGGCGGAAGATCCGGCCTACCAGCAGTACGACTCCGACTCGGTGGTCAACTACGAGTTGGGGGTCAAGGGTGCGGTGGCCAACCACAGCTACACCCTGTCCGCCTTCTACATGGACTGGAGTGATCCGCAGCTCAACATCGCCACCTACAACTGGGGCTTCTTCGCCGCGGTCAACGGCGAAAGCGCCCGAACCCAGGGCCTGGAGCTGGAGCTGCGTGGCTACCTGACCGACGCCATCTCCTACAACTTTGGCTACGCCTTTGTCGATGCCGAGCTGACCGACGACTTTATCGTGCTGCCGGGCACCGATGTGGCCTACGTCTACGCCGAAAAGGGCGCCCGACTGCCGGGTCAGGCCGAGCATGCGCTCAACCTGGGGCTGGATTACACCCACGAGTTCGACAGCGGGCTTTACTGGGTCACCAGCCTCAACGGCTACTACCAGTCTGAGACCGAGAACTCCCTGAGCCAGAGCGAGAAGTTCAACCGCACCCTAGACGGCTTCTCGCTGTGGAACCTGCAGACGCAGCTCAGTGGCGACGCCTGGGACGTCACCCTCTACGTCAAGAACCTGTTCAACGAAGAGGGGGTCACCGGTGCCCTGCTGGAGCCCCATATGGGCACTCAGCCTGAGGTGGAGCGCTACTTGGGCAACAGCTCCAAGGACTACATCAGTCTGCCCCGTACCATCGGCGCGGCGCTGACCTGGCGTTTTTAAACGAGGCATTATGCCGGGCGCTGCCCGGCTTTTTTCTTTACAGTGGAGAGGCTGACACCAAAGGATGGAGCGGTATGACGGCGACGCTATCGGATAAGGCGCTGTACCAGGCGACCCGGCAACATTGGCAACAGGGAAGGAAGGCAGAGGCGATCACCCTCTGTCGCCAACTTAACCAGCAGGCCCCGGGCTTTGCCCCCGGCTGGCTGCTGGCCAGCGAGATCGCCCTGACCCGACGCCAGGCGTCAAACGCCCTGGCCCTGGCAGAACGGGCGCTGAAGCTGGCCCCCTCCACCGAGGCCGAGCTGCAGCAGGTTCGCTGCCTGCGCGCCCTTAATCGCTACCAAGCTGCGCGCCAGCAACTGGCCCAGCAGGGCATGCTGACCGATCTAAACCTGGGCAGCGAGCGGGCCTGGCTGTTCTCCGAGCTTGGCTGCCCCAACGCCGCCGCTAAGCAGTATCGCTACCTGCTGCAACATCATCCCGACGCCGCTCACCTGCATTTCAACCTGGCTACCGTACTGCGCCACTTAGGCCAGCTGGAGGAGGCGGAACAGGCGCTGGACCGCACCATCGCGCTGCAACCGGAAGACGACGACGCCTGGCAGCTGCGCTCCAGCCTGCGCAAACAAAAGCCAGACCGACATCACCTGACCGAGCTGACCGAGGCGATCAGCCAGCGCCAACGGCCCTGCCCCGCCCTGCACTTTGCCAAGGCCAAGGAGCTGGAAGATCTGGAGCGCTACGACGAAGCCTTTACCAGCCTGCAGACCGGTGCCGGTCAGCGCCGGGCCGAGATCCAGTACCAGGTGGAGCAGGATCTCGCCATCATTCAGGCGATCCGCCAGCTGCCGACTCCGGCGCTGAAAACGGATTTCAACGCCCACTCTGAAGAACCTGGGCCCATCTTTGTGCTGGGCCTGCCCCGCACCGGCAGCACCCTGGTGGAGCGGATGCTGGGCAGTCACCCGGAGTGTTACGCCGCCGGCGAGCTCAACGACTTTGCCCAGTGCCTGAGTCGACTGACCCTGGCCCAGGCTCAACAACAAGGCGTTCGCGTCAGCAATCAGCTCGAGTTGGTGCACCAGAGCGCCAGCATCGACATGGCTCAGCTGGGACAGCACTACCTGGCCTCACTGCCGCCGGAAGCGCAGCAGGCCCGTTGTTTTACTGACAAGATGCCGCTGAATTTTCTCTACATCGGCTGGCTGCTGCAGGCCCTGCCCAACGCCCGCATCGTCCATATCCAGCGCCACCCCATGGCCACCTGTTACGCCATCTACAAGCAGTGGTTTGACCGTGCCTACCCCTTCTCCTACGACCAACAGGAGCTGGCCCAGTACTACCATGGCTACCGCCAGTTGATGGCCCATTGGCAGCAGCACTATGGCGAACGCATCCACAGCGTCCAATATGAGACCCTGCTGGAGGCGCCGGAAGCGACCTGTCGGGCACTGCTCAGTCACTGCGGCCTGGATTGGGACCCGGCGGTACTGGCGTTCCACCGCCAAACCCAGGCCAGCACCACCGCCAGTGCCAGCCAGGTGCGTCAGCCGCTCTATCAAAGCTCTAAGGCGCAGTGGCAGCACTACCGCCAGCAGCTGGCCCCACTGGCCAAGCGACTGACGGAAATGGGATACCTGTAGCCTCACATCCCATCCACCAGCGGGGGAATTGAGGTAAACTCAGGCCATTGTTCCAGACCGAGAGTTTCCATGAGCCACCCTGCCCTGATCGTGTTCGCCTGCTTTGCCAGCGTGCTGCTGCTCTACATCGCCCACATCGCCCGCAAGCACCGACAAAAGCTCAAGCAAGACAGCGAAGCGCTACAGGCTCAGCTGGATAAACAGGTGCAATCGCTGCAAGCGGAGGGGGTGACCCTGGACGCCGAGGCGTTGGAGGGGCGCAGCCTCAAGAACCAGTTGTGGCAGAGCCTGCAGCAGGCCCACCAGGCCGGTTTCGACAGCAACCCGCGCAAAGGGGCCGCCGGTGGCCGCCTCACCGCGTTGCAGCAGGCCGATTGCGATGCGCTCATGGCCACTCTCACCGAGCTAGCTCCCCGCTGCCCCGAAACCGAGCAGCGCTGGCAGTTGTACCGGGCCCTGCTGGGCCAGGCGGCGCAACTGGGCGGCTTTGCTTACTGGGACCTGCGCGGCAGCGAGAAACAGGCTCGCAAGGGCCGGGAAGGATTGGAAGCCCAGCGCCGAGCCATGGCGGAACGCTTAGCCGCGCTTACCGAGTAAACCGACTCAACAGAAAAAGCCGCAAGGGCTAATCCTTGCGGCTTTTTTGTTCTTCACTTTTATATTTTCTCGACAGTTCGAGTACCCATGCTTCACTAGATTTCTTTGTCGCGTTGGCGACGACAACCAAAGGGGCTACTCGCCCCCTTGGAACCCCCGCTGCCTCCAATCGGTGCTATCTCTTCGCTCCAGTGACATCAACTAGCGGCACAGACCAGAGTCGACCTCCCTGTCTCCGCTGGTCACTCCGGCCATCCTGGCCCTCGGCCTTGTCGATGTCACTTTTGCTCAGGCACCTCAAAGTCGGCCAAGAGCGGGTGGCACCACGCCGAATCGTTGCTCGTCGCTACAGTCCGCGTTGCTTCCAGAACTGGGCGATCTGCTGCTCCTCGTCCGCCAGGTGCACCTTGAAGCGTTTCTCCGCCACCACCTTACCGCCGAGCTCCAAGGTCATACGCCAGGTGCCGGCCTTGTTCTCCACCGGCGCCCAGATACAGTCCCCCAGGTAGAAGGTCCAGTCGTTGGACTCGACGTAGACCTCGCCATCAAAAGGAGCCTGGGGTATGCCCTCCTCGTCGGGAATGCCTGGGTGTTCGATGCAGTAACGCAGCTTCTGGTTCTTGGCCTTTTTGATCTGGGCAATAAAGCCAAACTCGATGTCCAGCTCCGCCGGCACGTGTATGGTGGACTTGAGCAGGCGGGGCAGCTCACTGCTCTGCTCATCCCAGCGGGTGAAGATCCCGTAGCGGACGATGCTGACATCGGGCTTGAGTTTGGACATGGGGTACCTGCCATCATGAAAAACGGGCCAAGCCTATCGAAGGCTGGCCCGCTCGCCAAGCAGGTTGTCTGTTTAACGCTTTAACGCGGGAAGGGCTGGCCCGGTTCCCAGTCGATGTAGACGCTGTCTTTCTCCTCAAGGTGCGGCGCCTTGATGAACACCGCCTTAAAGTTGCTGCTGCTCTCATTACGAAACAGGTGGCTCTCCCCCGGCTCACAGCGCAGGTAGTCCCCCGCTTGCAACAACACCCGCTCGCCATCCACGTAGACCGCACACTCCCCCTCCAGCGCCAGGAAGGACTCCTCCTGGCGTTCGTGCTTATGGCAGGGGTGGGCTTCGCCGGGGGTGATCACCACCACGCCCAGGTCGACCCGGGGCCCGACGGTGAGGTACTTGGGGCCGTAGTCGCCGAAGCGGTAGTCGTGGTCACTCTCTTTGGTCAGGTACATGCTGCACTCCTTGATTGATTAAAGCCCCGGGGCTTTCCACATGGATTGGGTCAGGCCTTCGTCCACCAGCGCCAGCTGCTTGGGATAGAGCTCCTGCCAGCGCGCCTTTACCTCATCATAGGCCCGATGCGCCTCGGCATCCGGCTCCAGGGTTCGATCCCAGCGTACCCACTGGCCGGCGGCCTCGGCGATGTTGGAGAAGTGCCCCAGCCCCACCGCGGCGGCCATGGCGCCGCCCAGTGCGGTGGCTTCGCACACCTTGGGGATCCGCACCCGCTTGCCGGTCACGTCCGCCAGGATCTGCGGCCATAGCCAGCCCTTGCTGGCGCCGCCGGCAAACACCAGGGTGTCGCTGTCGTGGCCACTGAAGGCGGCGATCGCCTCCAGGTTTACCGCCGAAACGATGCAGGCGTTCTCCTCCAGGCTGCGGAACATGCTGCCCTTGGTGCAGATCCCAGGCTCGATGGAGAGGTTCAAAAAGGAGGGGCTGGCGTGGTACCAGCGGTCGTAATGCATCGCATCAGAGAAGATCGGCATGATGCCGTGGCTGCCCACCGGCACCTTCGAGGCCATCTCCTCCAGTAGGTCGTAAGGGTCACGCCCCGCCGCCTCGGCCGCTACCACCTCTTCATGGCAGAAGGTGTCGCGGAACCAGCGCATGGTCAGGCCGGAGAAGAAGGTGATCCCCTCCGCCTGGGACAGGCCAGGGATCACGTGGGGATTGACCCGGATCCCCATGTCCGCCGGCGGTGGGGTATCGGCGGGGATGTTCACCACCTGCTGCCAGAAGGTGCCCCCCAGCACCGCGCCCTGGCCCACTTCCACCACGCCCAGGCCGGCGGCGCCCAGTTGCACATCGCCGCCGCCCATCACCACCGGGGTGCCCACCGCCAGGCCACAGGCCGCGGCCGCTTCCGGGGTCACCTGGCCCACCACCTGACCCGGCTCCAGTACCGGCGGGAACAGGCAATGGCTCAGGCCCACATCAGCGGCCATCTCCGGGCACCACTGGCGCCGGGCCAGATCGAAGATCCCGGTGGTGCCGCCGTTGGAGGGCTCGGTGGCGATCTCGCCGCTGAGTCGAGCCAGCACCCAGTCGCTGATCATCGAGATCTTATCCGCCTTCTCATATAACTCCGGCCGGTTCTCCTTGACCCACAGCAGCCGGGGCAGCGCCCCCAGGGCGAAGGTCTGCCCTGAGCGCTGATAGAACTGGGCCTCGATGCCGGGGAACATCTCCTTGAGCTCCCGCACCTGGGTATCGGCCCGGGCATCGACGTTGGCAACCGCCCACAACTCCTTGCCCTGCTGGTCATAGAGGACGATGCCCTCGCGCATGCTCGAAGCGGTAATCGCCGCCAGCTGCTCCGGCTGGATACCGGCAACCGCGATGGCCTGGCGTACACACTGAGCCACCAGCTGCCAGTCAGCGGCACAATCAAACGACATGGAGTGGGGCACGCCGGACTCGCTGCGGTGGGTCCACTCCTGCTGGCCGATACCCAGCTCCCGGCCCTGCAGGTCAAACACCACGGCACGGACGCTGCCGGTGCCGGCATCGATGGTCATCAGGTATTGAGACATGGTCAGGCTTCCTTGTCGGATGGGTAGGGATTGGAAAGGAGGAGGGTCAGTACATCCTCGGCCAGCTCCTCCGGGCTGCCCTCGCGGGGCACATGGGCAAAGCGCAGTCCGTCGATTTGCGGCAGGCCGGCCAGGTCATCCAGGGCGATAAACCGCGGTGCCACACCCTGCTGCAGCACCGGCACCAGCCGGTCGAGCAATACATCGGCACCTTGGGCCAGTCGGTTCACCACCAGGTCGTCGATGCCGCCGAGTCGATGCACCAGGGCGCGTAGCTCAGAGTTAGAAGCCAGCGACTGCGCCAGCACCACGGTAGCGCCCTGCTCCTTCAGCTCCGCCTGCAGCAGCTCGCGAATGCCCAGATCTGATTCGGCCAGCGCCACCACCCTGCCTTGCAGCGGCGGCGGTGCTCCTGCCTTGGCCAGCTTGGCCTGCTCCAGCTGCCAGTACTCGATGGCAAACAGCGCATCGTCCGGCAGCGCCTGGTAGCCACCGAGCCCCTGGGCCTGCCAGATGGCGGCCAGGGTGTGCTCAACAATATCGGCCACCACCGCTGCCGCCGACTCGGAGGGGGCAAAGGCCACAGCCCCCACATCGGGGCACAGCGCATAGTTGGGGGCGGTATTGAGCAGGGTCTGGCCATCGGCATGACGGTCAAAGTAATCCCGGTAGGCCTGCTGGAAATCGGCCAGGGCTTTGGGCAGTTGCGCCTCATCGTTTGGCACCCGCAGCGGCAGGCGCTTGGTGCGAATGACGTGCTCCGGAGTGAGCGGGCCGTAATTGGGGATGGTATCGGGCTGTAGTGCTGCGCATTGTCGTGCCAGCGCACTGCCATCGAAGCGGGCAATCACCGCCAGGCCGCACGCTTCGCTAACCTCTCGACGCAACCGGCACAGCGCCAGCAGATCTGGCTCGGAGGGTTCACCGTTCTCGGGCAGCGGGGTGCCGTGCTGGCTCAAGTAGGTCTCGGCCTTGCTGACCAGCGCGATGTGCTGCTCGTAGCTGCTACGGGCATCGTCGCCGAAGGTGAACAGGCCGTGGTTCATCAACACGATGCCCTGCAGCTGCTGCCAGTCGACGTCGCGGGTCATACGATAGACGGTGCGGGCCAGGTCAAACCCCGGCATCACGTAGGGCACCACCAGGATCTGCGGCCCCAGCGCCTCGGTGATCCAGCGCTCACCGTCCGGGGTGTTGGTCAGGGTGACCACCGCATCGGCGTGGGAGTGATCGACAAAGGCGAAGGGAATGACCGCATGAAGGATCGCCTCAATGGAGGGGCTGGGGGCGTTGGGATCGAGCATGGCGGCCTTTTGCTTGGCCACCATCTGGGCATCGGTGAGCTGCTCCAGCTGAGCCAGGGCCATCAGGGTGTCCATCTTGACCCGGGCAAAGCCCGCCGCCTCGATGGTGGCCAGATCCCAGCCGCTGCCTTTCACCGAGAGAATATCGCAGGGCTGGCCGAACTCGTCCGCCAGCCTCTCCTTAACCGAGGTATTGCCGCCGCCTTGCAGCACCAGCATCGGCTCGGCTCCGAGCAAGCGCGAGCTGTACACTCGCTGGGCCAGCAGGCTGTCGTGTTGACCCGCCTCGGCCTCGTTCCATCGACTCTCCATGGATGTGGTCCCTTGAGTAAGACAGGCCCGCCTCGGCGAGCCTGGAAAGTGCCCAAAACACTGATTTGAGCCTAGGAGAGGGGGCCGGGTTGCGCAAACCACCAAGGGCTTAAGCCACGGCGCGGGAACAAAAAAACGCCGGGAGAAAAGCTCCGGCGTTTCTTGGTATTCGAGCTGCTTTATTCAGGCACGTCGCACGCGGGGCCGTTTCGCACCATTACCACTGAAGTTTCGTATTTGGCATCACCATTTCTCGGCCACTTGTAGTCACAGTCCACCGTTACCGATACTTTACCGCCGCCGATAAACTTCACTCCGGGACCGGAGATCTTGGGACAGGTCAGTCGACCAGAGAAGCTGTCTTTCTGCAGCTTATGGGATTCGGGCTTATAGAACACGCTATGGTCTGTGCCGTTACGCAGCCAAAGCTCGTCCAGTACGATGGAGATATTCACCTCGCTGTCGTTCTCATCTAAAAAGCATGCCTTCAAGGTGCGGTTGTCGTACTTGATCTCCTGGTTGCCATCCGGATCAGCCAGGGCCTGCAGCGGGGAAAGAACCAGGGCCATGGCGGCCCCCAGGGTTGCAGCACGTAACGCTTTCATGTTTGCCTCCATTTACATGACGCCATGCCTGCCGCCCAATGCAGCACCACTCCGGTGTTCAGGGGCAGACATTGCACAAAAATCCAAGGGGGAGTCTAGTGAGGCGCAGCCAGGTTGCCAGCGACAGCGCCTAGGCCGCTCTATCACCGGTTTAGAGCGATGGTCGCAATAACAAAGCGTTGCAAAGGGTGGTCATCCAGGTGTCATATACATCAGGTCACAGTGCCCTGATTTGGCACGAATTATTTTCCCGACACAATTGAGTGAACCGTTATGAAGAAGTTGGAGTTCTACGTCCCCAGTGCCGATCGCGATACGGTATTGGAGGCGCTGTTTGCCGCCGGCGCGGGCCGCATTGGCAACTACGATCGCTGCTGCTGGTTTGTGGAGGGCACGGGCCAGTTCCGGCCACTGCCTGGCAGCAACCCGCACCTGGGTCAGCAGGACCAAACCCATCAGGAGCCGGAGTCCAAGGTGGAGCTGGTATTCGATGCCGGATTACAAGCCGAGGTGGTCGCCGCGCTGAAGCAGGCCCACCCCTACGAGACCCCGGCCTACCAGATCCTCAGCGTCGAGCTCTGAGCAAAAAAAGCAGCCCTGAAATCGGGCTGCGTAACGTTATCCCATGAGGTGTCCGCTGTTAGGACTGCTGCGCCAGCTTAGCCTTGGCCCGGGATTGGGCGTTGCGGATAGCCTCCAGATCGATGCCACCGCGTGGGGAGTCCAGCAGCACCTGCCAATGGTCGATGGCGTCTCCCAGGTTGCCCGCCAGGTACTCGTGGGTGGCCAGGAATAGCCGGGTGGTGGGATCGGAACTGTCCAGCGACAGCGCCTCGTCGGTAACCTTGCGGATCTCCGGGGTCATCACCTGATCGCCCAGGTAGTACATTGCCGTGGCGCGATGGCCCAGCAGCTCAGGGTGAGAGCCGACAATCCCCATCAACTGATCAAAGCTGCTGATGGCGTGATCATAGCGACCAATGGCCATACTGGCCTGGCCCAGGGAGTACCAGGCCATCACGTTCTCCGGCTCCCGCCGCAACACCTCAATCAGTTGGTTGATCTCCCGCTGCATTGCGATTGCCTGCGGGTCTTGTATGGTGGCGTCCTGCCAGGCCACCGGCTCACCGTATTTGCCGTACAGCACCGGCGTCCCCACCAAGATGATGCAGGTCATCAGGAACGGCAGCCCCTTGCCCACCCGTTGACGCAGTGGGCGGGGCGGGTCCTGCACATCCTGCAGCAGCGCCAGCTCCAACTCACGCAGGCGTACCGCCTTCTCCTCGGCCGTCATATCACCCAGCGCATAGGCCCGCTCAAGCTCCTGCTGACGCAACCGAAACAGACTGAGGTTAGTTTCCCGTCGCAGGGATTCATCACTGCAGGGTGGTCGCCGCTGGTAGCGCCAGTGATGAAGCCAAACCAACGACAGCATCAATACCGATGCCAACAACGCCAACAACCAGATCGCATTCATTGCCACTTATCCCTCGTAATCCATGCAGCACAGCACCACGCTAGAAAAATGGTCGGGGAAAAAATGTGACCTCAGGCCAAAAGCGACGGATAAAAAAGATAAAAAAGGCTGAATTGAAGACTTATTTTATCAATCCGATAAAGCGCCATTGGCGCTCACAATTGCAATCTTGGCAATCCTTTTTTGCCCTTTAGAAAACGCGACATAGCCAACATTTTCTCTTTATCACCAAGGGTTTAATTTTTCTAAAGGGAGAGATCCCAGGCAGATAAGAGAGAGGAACTTATGATCCCGGAGATTGGTCATGTCTTTATGATCCTGGGGCTGTTATTCGCGTTGGCCCTGTCGGTGATACCAATGTGGGGCGCGGCGCGCCAAGACGCCTATTTGATCAGCTACCGCAACCCACTCACCTACGGCATGTTTGTCAGCTTTGCGATGGCCATCTTTATTCTTGGTTATTGCTTTTATGTCGACGACTTTTCAGTGGCGTATGTTGCGGGCCACTCCAACTCCCAGCTGCCGCTGATCTTCAAGCTCGCAGCGGTATGGGGCGGCCACGAGGGTTCACTGCTGTTCTGGGTGTTCTCCATCGCCATCTGGGCCGCCGCCATCGCCCTGCTGGGCCGCAATCTGGAAGCGGTCTACACCGCTCGGGTGCTGTCGGTGCTGGGGATGATCACTGCCGGCTTCGCCCTATTCGCCCTGCTCACCTCCAACCCCTTTGACCGGATCCTGCCGGAGGTGCCGATGGACGGTCAGGATCTCAATCCGATGCTGCAGGACATCGGTTTGGTGTTCCACCCACCGGCGCTGTACCTGGGCTACGTGGGCTTCTCAGTCACCTTTGCCTTTGCTATCGCCGCGTTGATGTCGGGCCGCCTGGACGCCGCCTGGGCACGCTGGTCACGGCCCTGGACCCTGGCAGCCTGGATCTTCCTCACCGCCGGCAATGCCCTGGGCAGTTGGTGGGCCTATTACGAGTTGGGCTGGGGCGGCTGGTGGTTCTGGGATCCGGTGGAGAATGCCTCCTTTATGCCCTGGATTGTGGGGACCGCCCTGCTCCACTCGCTGATCGTCACCGAGAAACGCGGCACCTTCCGCAACTGGACCATCCTGCTGGCGATCTGCGCCTTCTCCCTGACCCTGCTGGGCACCTTTATTGTTCGCTCCGGCATCATCACCTCGGTGCACGCCTTCGCTGCCGATCCCGCCCGGGGGATGTTTATCCTGGCGCTGCTGGGCCTCTCGGTCGGTGGCTCCTTCCTGCTGTTTGCCTTGCGGGCCAGTGATCTGCTCAGCCCGGCCCGGTTTGAGCTGCTCTCAAGGGAGAGCGCACTGTTGATCGGCAACGTGCTGCTGATGATCGCCACCGCCTCGGTACTGTTGGGCACCCTCTACCCGGTGCTGCTGGATTCCCTGGGCGGTGGCCAGGTGTCGGTCGGGCCCCCCTACTTCAACGCGGTGTTTAACCCCATCGCCCTGACCTTGTTCGTGCTAATGGGCCTGACCCTGTTCCTGCGTTGGCGTCGCACCGAGGGGCGCAGCCTGATACCGCTGCTGCTGCCGGCGGGCATCTCCCTGGCAGCGGGCATCGCCGTGGCCTCCCGGGTACCCAGTGGCTTCACCCTCTGGGTGGTGGCGGGGATCGCCACCGCGGTGTGGTTGCTGCTCACCCACGGCTTGCACCTGTTCACCCAGCTGCGTAATAACGATGGCTGGACCCTGCAGCGGCTCAACCGCAGTTACATGGGGATGTGGATCGCCCACATCGGCGTCGCCGCTAGCGTGTTTGGCGCCACCATGGTGTCCTGGTTCGAGACCGAACGCTCGGTGCAGATGGGCCCCGGTTATGGCGCCGAACTGGCCGGCTACACCTTCGTCTACGACCGCACATTGGCCTACGAGGGCAGCAACTACAGCGCCAAGCAGGGGGTGATCCGCATCCTCGACAGCAACGAGCGCCACATCGCCACCGTCACCCCGCAGCGCAACACCTATCATGTGCGCGGCAACACCATGACCAAGCAAGGGATCGATTGGGGCCTGACCCGGGATCTCTACGTCGCCATGGGCGACCCCATCGACCGGGATCTCTACGCGGTGCGGCTATCCTACAAGCCGTTCGTCCGCTGGATCTGGATCGGCTCCCTGCTGATGATGGTGGGCGCCGGCCTAGCCATCAGTGCCCACGCCCGGGTACCAACACGTCGCCACGTTAGCCAACCGGTCGCCACCGCAGCGGCGTAAACAAAAAGCGGGTATGCCTAGGCATACCCGCTTGGTTCTATTCAGGCTGGTCGCTATTCGGGGCTCACCCCCGTGTTAGGGGTGCTCCTCTGAGCGTTTACTTAGCCAGCAGGTAATCGATCAGCGCCAGCTGGTCAGCAACTGTCTTGATGTCGTCGTGCTGCTTAATCGCATAGCGGTTGTTGATCACCAGGGTGGGTACCGCCTGGATGTCGATCACCCGGTCTTCCCGCTTGGCTTCTTCGATCATGGCGTTGACCTGCTCACCGTACATCAGCTGGCTCACCGCCTCAGCGTCGACACCCTGCTTGGCCAGGTAGGGCAGCAGATCAATCTCATCGATCGCCTCACCACCACGACGTCGCTCCACATAGTGCACCATCAGACCGTCCACGGTGTCGGTGCGATTTTCGATCTGCAATGCGCTGAAGATCCGCGCGTCACGCTCCCAGTTGGGGTTGCGCACCGAGTGGCGTACGTCGATGCTCAGGCCCTCGTGGTTGGCCTGGGCTTGAGCCAGCAATGGGTTCACATCGATGCAGTAGGGGCAGCCGATCCAGATGTACTTGGTGATGGAGGGCAGACTCTCAGAGGGTTTTAGCGATTCCACCACGCTGTAGTGGGCGCCTTCGGTGAAGCGCTCCGCCGCCAGGGCGTGACCGGAAAACGCGGTGGTGAACATCAGCATGGCCGCTGCCAGAAGTTGGCCGGCGCGGGATTCTCTTTTCAGCATGTGTCGCCTTTCATATTGGAACCAAAGTAGATGCCGATAGGACCAACACAAACCGCTTTTGTTCTGCCATTCAGCAGCTTATCCGTCGGGGCTGCGAGCCAGGTCCAGAATCACTGAAAAACTGGGAGCTAAGCCAAAAGCGTCAAAAGCATGCAATCTCATAGCAGCCACCGGGATTTGATGCTCCGCCAGCTCTTGGCCGACTTGGGGACGCCCGAACGAAGTGACCAAAGACAAGGTTGAAGGCCAGGATGGCCTGAGTGGCTCGCGGAGGCAGGGATGTCGACTCGAGACTGAACCGCAGGCTTTGGTTACGAAAGAGAGGATTAGCGTTCCCTTGGAGGCAAAGGGGGTTCCAAGGGGGCGGAGCCCCCATGGTTGCAGCCGGCAACCCGGCAAGGACGTATTGCACAGTTTGGTGGGACAACAATAAAGCGGCGGCAGCACAACGAAGAAAAAAGGACCCCATCACCGCGATGGGGCCAAAGGATGCTACTTGGGGTAGCAAAAGCTCAATTGCCAGAAGCGCTAGAAGCGCCAGAAGCACTAAAAACGATAATTGAGCTTGGCCCAGGCGGTGCGGCCGGGTTCCGTTACCTGGAACAGCGGCTCAGAGCCGGGCAGGTCATTGCCGGCACCGCTGCGGGCCACGTGTTCGGCGTAGGCCTTGTCCAGCAGGTTATCCACCCCTACCGTGACCATCACCGCCTCACTGGGCATCCAGCCGCCGTACATCGACAGAACACCAAAGCCGGCACTGGGCGCCAAGTCCTGGCCGGCGATATTGCCCTGGCCCAGGGCGATGCGATCCTGCGCCGCCACCACGCGCCACAGGGTGCCAAAGGCCCAGCGGTCGCTGTCGTAGTTGAGGCTGAAGTTGGCCTCCAGCGGCGGGATCTGTCCCAGCGGCAGATCGTCGCTGAGATTGTCGCCGTGGGTGTAGGCCAGGGTGCTGGTGAGGCTCCAGGCGTCGCTGAACAGGGTCACCGTACTGAGCTCGCCGCCGTACACCCGGGCATCGACATTGCGCGCCACGGTGACGGACTTATCCCCCACCGGTACGCCGGTCTCCACCAGGATGTAGTCCTGCACGTCGCTGTAGAACAGCGACGCCGACAGGCTGTACCAATCACTTTGGTGGATCCAGCCAAGATCCAGCTGGGCGGTGCGTTCCGGGTCGAGATCCAGCGCCTTGTGGCCAGGGGTGTCGGCATCCACCTTCCAGATCTCCCAGTGATCGGCACCGCGCTCAACGTAGCCGATGCCGGCGTAGAGCTGGTTCAGGCCAATAGATTGCTCGTAGCGGGCAAAACCGCTGAGCAGGGTGTCGCTGTGCTGGCCTTGCTGGGCCACGTACAACTCGGTGTCGCGCCAATCGATGCGGGCCCCGGTGAACAGGATCCCCGCCGGCAGGTAGAATTCCACCTCGGTGAACAGCCCCAAGTCAGAGAACTCGGTGTTGTCGGAGAGCGGCATCGCCAGCAGATCGTCCAGCCCGTCACCGCTGCTGGGTGAGACGCTGCGACTGCGGTGTCGGGAGGCGTTGTAGTCTGCTCCCACCGCCGCGCCCCAGTAGACCTGGGTGGTGAGATCCAGCACCAAACGGCCACCGACGTTGTCCACCACCGGGTTGGTGCCCATGGCAATGCCCTGATCGAACTGGTCCATGATGTGGTCCACCTCGCTGTAGAACACCTGGGCCTCCAGCGCGCGTACCCAATCGGTACGGTAGCGCTGCTTGAACAGCAAACTGACGTTCTCGTTGGCGATCTTGCGGGCCTTATTGGCGCGGTCGGCGTACTCCGCCTCGCCATCGGATACGCCCACCGACAGCTCCAGCAGGGTGTCGTCATCCGGGGTCCAGCCCAGGGCGCCGCGGTAGTTGTGGCGCTGGTAGCTGGACTGCACCGTCTCACCGTTGCCGTCGGTGTAGTGATCGCCCTGGGCCTGGCTCAGGGTAACGTCCAGGTAGTGGCTGGGGTTGCCCACCTTCACCTCGACAATCTCATCGTGGCGGCCAAAGCTGGCGCCGGTAAGGCTGACCCGCCCCTCGGCACCCGGCTCCGTCATCCGCTCGGTGTCGTTCTCAAACAGGATAAGGCCAGCAGAGTTTCCGCCACCGTAGCGCACCGATTGCGGCCCTTTGATCACCGTGACCCGGTCGTAGGCTTCCGGGTAGAGGTAGGCAGTGGGGGGATCCATCCGGCCGCCACAGGCGGTGTGCAGCATCATGCCGCCGGCGTTGATCCCCAAGCGAGAGCCGGCCATGCCACGAAAGCTGGGATCGCCCCCCGCACCGCCTTTGCGGGCCACATTAAAGCCGGGAATGGTCTTGAGAAAATCGGCGCCGTCATAAGCCGGCAACGGCTGACGGGGCTGCTTGGGATCGGTGACGATCAGGCCCGGCAGGGCCATGTGCTCGGCGGTGATCACCAGGGTTTCGATGTCACTGGCCAGCAGCGGCTCGTCTATGTCTTCTGGCTCGGCCAAAGCTTGTGATGCGGCGAATGCCTGTGGCGTTGCCAAAGCCAGCGGGCTGGCCAGCGCCGCGGCCACCGCCCAGGTCAGTGCCCGAGGCTGCGCCCTGCGACGCGGCCAGCGCACCTGGCAGGATAATTTGGACATGGAATGACTCCTCCCGGGCCACGCAGCCCAGGACAACATCAGAAAAAGGCGTTGAGTTAGCAGGGAGTCATTGCGGGAGGAGCGCGAGAGGTGCCCATTCCCGGCGGCTCAGATAACGGGGCTTCCGAGGAGTGATGAGGATGGAAAGGGATCCTGTACTGAGCCGGGGGAATGAGCGAAAACGGGCTGGTGACAGCCTGACTGGCCAGCGGGCAAGTCGGTTGCAGCCAATCACTGTCAGCCAGTTCACCAAGGGATGCAGCCGTTTCAACCTCGGGTAGGAACGAGGGCCGCTGCTCTGCCGGGCGGGTATCGGCACCGGCGTGCAGTGGGCACAGCTGCATCCAGGCGCCCATGCTGCTGGCATGGGCATTGAGCACCGGCATCGAGGTGATCAGCCCCCAACACAGCCACACCAGCCCCCAGGCCCAGCCTGGGAGAGAGCGACGCGGGATGAGGGTAATACCGGATGCCATGGTCGTGGGCCCTTACTGGATCTGATCCCACATCGAGGGGCTGCGGGTTTGACCGCCCATGCCCCCCATACCACCCATGCCATTCATAAAGCTCATGCCGCCCTCGGAGTGGTGGCGCTCTTTCGGGCCATGGCCGGCGGCCTTGGCGGCTTCAATGATGGCGTCAGGGTCTAGGATCTCCAGCAGCTCCACCTCAAACACCAGGGTGGAGTTGGCGGGGAAGGCCCCCAGGTTGCGCTCGCCGTAAGCCAGCTCGGAGGGGATCACCACCCGGTACTTGGCGCCTTCCGGCATCAATTGCATCGCTTCGGCCCAGCCGGGGATGGCGCGACCAACGGTGAACATGTTGGGCTCTTTGTCGTAGGTGCTGCCGATCTGGTGGCCCTCCACCGTCTGGGCGCTGTAGTGCACCTTGACCATGTCCTCGGCGGTGGGCTTATCGCCGCTGCCCGCCTGCAGCACTTCGTACTGCACCCCGGACTCGGTCACGGTCACGCCGGGCTTGCTGCGGTTCTGGGCCAGGTACGCCTGGCCGGCTTCCAGTGCCGCCTGGGCTTCCTGTTCGGTCTTGGCCAGAGACAGCCGGTGCAGCTCCAGGGTCAGACCATGCAGCGCCTGGGCCATCGCCTCTTCATCCAGTTGGTTATTGTTGGCCAAAGCATCGGCGAAGCCTTTGACGATGCGCGTTTGATCAAATCTCAGCCCCAGGGCCTGATGGCCATCGAGTTGCATCGCCAGGTGCTCACCCAGGGCAGCCCCCATGGTGTACGCCGAACTGTCGCTGTCAAAAGCCGGCTCGGCTGCCACATGAGCCGACACCATCACCGCCAACGCCACTGAAGACCACTTACATACCGCTTTCATAATTATTCCTACTCGTTTGTCACTCTAGAGGCAGGGCCCAGCATGGGCCGACCGCTGTCTTATTGATTCTGTTTGCTGGCCAGTTTTTCGTCGTTCTCGTAGGGGTAGCCATCCCGGCGCCAGTTATAGATGCCATCGGGCATCAGCTTGATGTTGGTGTAACCCATTTCCCATACCGCTTCGGCGGCGTAATCACTGGCCAGGCACATGCGGTTGGCGCAGTAGAACACCATCAGCTGCTCTTTATCCTCCGGCAGCAGCGCTTGCCAATCCGCTACGTTGAAGAAGACAGCACCGGGGACGCGACCGTCTTCCCACAGCTCCGGGGTGTTGACGTCAAAGAACAGGGCATCACCTTGCTGCCAGATCCCATGGGCCTCGCGCAGGCTGATCTTCTCCGGCTTTGTGGCGTACTTGGCTTCCAGTTGAGCCAGCAACTCCGCCTTGGAGGGTGTGCGGGGTGCCTCGGTGGCGTTGACCATGGTGGGCAACACCACCGAGGCCAGCATCAGGAATACTCGTGTTTTCATGTTTCCTCCCAGAAAGGGGGCCCACCCGTAGGCGGGCCCCACTGCGACTTACAGCTTCATCAAGGCTGCAGCCTCATCGACGTACACCACCGCTTCGTCCATCAGACGCTGGGTGTAGCGGGCACCGTGAGCACCCCAGGCACCGTCCTTCTCCACCTTGTCAGCGATGTCACGCGCCTGGCGGGCCAGGCCGAGGATCTTCGCTTTCTCGGAGTTGGTCAGGTTGGCTTTGCCGATCTTGTTGTCGATCTGCTTGAGGGTGTTGCGAACGTGGTCATAGCCGTCTTTCACCGGGGTCTGCCACTTCATCACGCGCTCATACACCTGCTCCTGGTTCTCGAAGTGCAGGGACTTGGGCAGCTTGGACTGCACCGGCGAGTGACAACCGCCACCGTCCAGTACCGAGGCATCGGCAAAGGCGGTACGACCACAGGACCACATCAGGTCGAGGTAGTTGTTGTTGTTGTCATCGCGGGCGATGGTCCAGCCCTTCACGGTGTTCTCGCGCGGCTCACCTTCCGGCGGATTCAGGGTCTTGGCGTCCTTGTCGACCTTGATGTTCCAGATGTGGGAGGCACGCACGTTGTCGAAGCCTGCCTGATCCGGGAACTGGATGGTGGCGAAGTTCTCACAGGAACCCAGGTTGGGCATGTGACAACCACGGCAGCCGCCCGCCTGGTGCTTGCCGGAGTTGGCGTAGAATTCCGCTTGGACGCTGTGGCAGTCCTCACAGGTTTTCTTCATGCCGGCGTAAGTGACGTTGGAGGTCCAGTCGTTCTTGGTCACTTCGTGCGGATCGTGACAGGTAGTACAACGCATCCCTTTGCTGTAGTGCTCAGAGAAGTACATCTGCGACCCTTCGGTACCGCAAGAGGGGCAAGAGGACTTGAAGTAGGAGTTGAACGGATTACGCTCGTCGCGCTCCTGGGCCACTTCGTTCCAAACGAAACGCTGGTGACAACGCTCACAGTTGGAAGGCATGCCGCCGCCGTTACCATCGACCATGTGGCCGCCGGCACCGTGGCACTCCTCACAGGAGATCCCGCGGGAGATGGTGGCGTCCTGCAGCTTCTTGGCATCGCCCAGGGCATCAAAGAACTCGTCCTTGTTGGCGAAGTTGAACTTCATGGTGTGGCACACCTCGCAGTAGGAGGAGGCGGGCTGGAACATGAACTTGTTCTCGAAGTTGGAGCCGTAGGAGGTCACACCCCAAACGTCAGAGCCGGTGGTGCCCTTCTTGGCGAACTCCTCGATGGTGGTGGGGAAGCCTTCCACGTAAGAGGCGATCTGCTTCGCTACTTCCGGGGTGATGCTTTCCGCCCAGCCACGGGAGAACTGGTTGGTACCGGCGACGATGGTACCTGTGCCTTCCGACAGCAGACCATCACGCACGTGGTAGGTACCACGCACCAGGTAGGCATCCAGGAAGCCGTACTTGGTCCGGGGGGTACCGATCACCGCGTACACCGCATCGGCGGTCACCCCTTCCGGCAGGATGGAGGCAGGCCCCACTTCCGGGAATACCGGTGAGTTCAGATCTTCCAGACCAAACTTCTCGATCTCCACCATCTCATCGGGGAAGCGCAAGGTGTTGGCGTGACGGGAGCGAGTCCACTTCTCGTACTGAGCCGGGTGACACTCACCACAGGTTTTCGGCCCCACGTACTTGTTGGGGAAATCCAGGAAGGTTTCCTTGCCCAAGCGGTAGGTAACCGCGGCACGGTCGAGCTCCGGGTGGCGCTCGGCGTAGACATCGGCACTGCGGAAATCGATAAACTCCTCCTGGCGATCGCTCAGGTGGATGTTACCGATCAAGCGGCCCTCTTTTTCGTACTGGAACACCGGGTGATTCTCGAGCAGGAACTCCCAATATTCCTTCTCGTACACCACGTTCTCGAGCAGGTCCCGTGGGGGCTGCTCTGAGATGTTCTTCGCATCGGTGTTGGCCACAGCGGGCGCACCAGCGAACAGCGCTCCGGCCACCATTAGGCTGGTTACGGAGCTGATTAGTTTTTTCATCATCTATCCCTCATAGTTTTTTCACTACAGTTCATCTCATCGGTTTTAAGTGATGGGCCTCCTTGGCGGGAGATAACTGCAGGGCCACTATCAAAGGGAACAAGCCAATATTTTGTGATCTAAATCACGCACCACTGGCTAATGATATAAATGAAAATAAATAAAAGAGCAGGAGTGAGGCGGGGCTCAAAAGAGGCTATGCGGGTATAAAACTTATTACTCTAGATATTCATCAGCCAGTATTCTGCGTTGAAGCAAACGGGCTCGCTGATAACAATTACAAGAAGGGTAAAGTTAAGGCTGAGACTGCAGGTATTGCTGAACCTCTTGCAGGTGCAATATGAGCTGCTCCGCGCTGGGCTCCTGCGCCATCCTCGCGGCGCGCACCTCTTGGCCCTGGGCATCAAAGAACAGCAGTGTCGGCAGGCCAATCAGCTCCAGACTATCAAACAGCTCGGTTTGCTCTGTCTCCATGGCGGTGAGATCGGCCACTACCAGGGTGTAGGGCTGCAGCGCCTGCTGTACCTGGGCTTGAGGCAATACCTCCTGCTTGATGCGGACACAACTGGAGCACCAGTCTGCGTACATATCCAGCACCACCGGCTGCCCCGCAGGCTGCTGCCACAGCGCTTGCCATTGAGCCAGGCTGTCGATCACCAAGGTTGCATCTGAGTTGTGCGCCGTTTCCGACGCCACGGCTGGAACGGAAGCAGCCAGTGCCAGAACCGAGGCTAGGTACAAGGGTGTTGCCTTACTCATCAGTACGCCCTTCTTATATATTGTGCACGTCCGCTTAAGCTTCGATTTGAAGCCATCTGACCATAATGAAACAACACCAAATGGAAGGTAAATAAAAAGCGAGTAATTCCATCCACAAAATCGAATCTACCAAGAGAGAAAATTGAACCACAGACAGGAGGCGGATTCCAGATTTTTCAGCATCAGGGTAAAGTTCTTTTTCCTGCCGTGACCGCCCCGGTTTATTAGATTAGATTGCCTATAAAATCTTATGACATAAATGAACTTTTATTTCATAAAACACCCTGCGGCGGCCGGCCAGGAGCATGACATGATCCAGTTAACTGAAGAGATCCAGCTGGACCTGCAAGGCTTTTACTTACACACCCCCGAACAATCGGTGCAGCTCACCAGCGCCGAGGCGGCGGTGCTGCACCACCTATACCAGCATGAGGGTGAGATCTGCGATAAGAACGCACTGCTGGACGCCGGCTGGCCGGATCGGATTGTTGCTACCTCCTCGCTGGTGCAATGCATCTGCACTCTGCGTAAAAAGCTGGAGGTGTGCCCGCAGCTGAGCCTGCAAACCATCCCGCGCAAAGGCTATCGCCTCAACCTGATGATGGCGGAGCCGGAGCACCCCGAGCGCTTGGTCGCCGCCTCTTCGTCCTCCGCGTTCAGCGCCAGCTTGGCTTCATCAGCTAACTCGTCAACTCAGGCGGCAGCTTCACGCCGCAGCTTCTCCGCCCTAAAGTACGCCACCCTGGCCTTGATAGCCGCTGTGTTGGTGCTGCTTTTTCTGATGCGCCCCGGGCTGCCGGCCGATGCCGACCTGCTGCGCTGGAATCATCAGCAGGAACATCAACTCACTATCGGTCAACAAAAGGGGCCGCTGTCGGTGTTCAGCAGCGAACAGCACGACAACCAGCCTTGGCAGCAGCACTTTGTAGACAGTGACTGGGATGGCTATCGCATCCTCGACTTCACCGCCTTTGGCCTGCGCTCTGACCTGGGCGACAGCATGGCGCTGTGCCCCAACTCACAGCAGAACCACTGCCTGGGCCAGGGTCTGATTAACCTGGTGTTCCCCAAGGAACAGCCACAAACCCTGAATATGCCCAGCTTCCTTGAACTGGCTAAAACCATGGAGCTGCGCCACCAGTTCAACCGCATCAATCTGCCGGAAAACCTGCCGGAGTTCTTCGCCGAGGATGTTCAGCTGTACGAGGAGATCTACCAGGCGGACGTGTACTTCCCGGACCATCGTCGCTTACTGATCCGCGCCGACATCACCCTGTCACTGGTGTTTGCCGACGCTGGTCACGGCATATTCAGCGCCACCTTGTGCCTGACCGATGAAGACTGCATCACCACACCCATCAAGTACCGCATCGATGGCGAGTTCCGCCGCTACCAGGATGCCAAGGCGGGCCATCAGGTGGAGCTGTTTGAGGTGTTTAACCTTGAAACGGCGCTGGAACGGCCCGAACGAGTTACCGAGGGTACCCTGCCCTTTTATCGTGCGCTCAAACGCCACAGTGTGAATACCGAGAGCTTGCTGCTGTATCGCCTCAACACCGACAGCAATAGCGCCCTATGGGCACTGGATCAGGACTTCCTGTTCTGGGCCAAGCGCTCGCGACTGCCGCTGTAACTCTCAATCAATGAGGGGCTTAGGCCAGAGTTGGCCCAAGCCCTTTATCCCTATCGAGCCTAAAAGGGCCACATAGATCACACCCTCAGCACCGCCGCAATCACTGAACCCCGCTTGACGGAAAGTGACCTATGCGCCGCTACTACCGGGCCTTAGAGTGCGCCCTGCTACTGTCACACGCACCGCTTCGGGCCTCACCCGTAGTGACTTCCTGGCATACGCAACGATCTGTCCGGAGCACCCAAGAACCCTCTGGTTGGATCGCCTTTCGCTTCATGGACAAAGCACCTTTTGGGTAAGCACTGCCAACGCTATCAAGGCGCTCTTCACTCTAGCAGGGTACGAGGTACGCAATGCCCGAGAGCGCCCTATTGCCCAGCGGCCGAACGGGGCCCTACCACCCCAAAGCGAGACCTATCGAACGGCCAAGCGCCATGGACGGCGTTTCTTTTTTTCGGGGCTCTCACGTCATGCAACTGCTCATACGGGCTCAGTTACCCTCCCCTGCCCGCTTGGCCTGCGCCACCCCCTTCGCTAGCTCAGATGCCAAGCAATCCGGACACAGACACCCCGCCTGCACCGCCTCCGTCGTCAACGGCATCGACTTGGGCAGCGACATGCACCAGCAGCTCTCATCGCTACTGCACGAGAACGCCGCGCCACAACGCGGACAGGTTTTGCTGGATACTGAGGTATTGGAAGAGCTAGGGGTAGGAGTTGATGACATAGAGGCAAAGGGCAATGGCTGAGCAGTCTCGCCACTGTAGCGGCTGGAGGAAGAAACGACAAAGCTACCGGCACTCAACAACCAAGATAACTAACAGGCTTCTTAACACCGCCTGCATAAATGCGGCATCGCTAATGGTAATCAGCCGTTTCCCATGGGAACATCTAGGCGTTCAAAAAAGCAACGCCAAAGATTCCAAGAGAAAGAAGTGCACAGATGACGGACCGTTCTGATCCCACAAGCTTGTTCTACGAACAAAACGCCGAGCAACTCAGCGAACAGTATCGCTCGGTGGAGTTTGATCAGGTCCATCAGGGCTGGCGATCCGCTCTGAGCGCAGCGCTTGGTAAAGACAACTGCCGCATCTTGGATGTGGGCGCCGGCTGCGGCCGCGATGCACGCAATTTGGCGCTGATGGGAGCAGAAGTTGTGGCGGCTGAGCCCTGCAAAGCTCTGGCGGATCTGGGTAGAAGCTTCACCAAAGGCTTGGCCGTAAAGTGGATAGATGACGCGCTTCCCGCTCTCAATAAGGTGAGTGCTCAAGAGCAATGTTTTGACCTTATCCTGCTCAGCGCCGTCTGGATGCATCTTGCCCCCTCAGAACGCCCTCGCGCACTGCGTAAGCTGTCCAATCTGCTCAAGCCAGGTGGTTCGATCGTCGTTACCCTGAGACACGGCCAATCCCCTGACCAAAGACAGATGCACCCGGTCAGCCTGGATGAGCTCAAGAAGCTCGGCCGTGGCTTGGGCTTGTCACTTGTCAGTTCGACCAGCTCTGACGCGGATAAGCTGGGGCGCAATGAGGTGCACTGGCAAACGGCGGTGCTACAACTGCCCGATGAAGGCACTGGGGCGTTTCCCCTGCTTCGCCACATCGCCATCAACGACAACAAATCTTCGTCCTACAAGCTGGCGCTGCTGCGAGTGCTACTGCGTATTGCCGACGGCCACCCTGGTGCAGCCGTGCGCGATGGCAGTGACACCATCAAGCTTCCAATGGGGCTGGTGGCGCTCTATTGGTGCCGACAGTTCAAGCAAGCCATCGACCACTACCAGGTAAGGCAAAACGCCAACCCCAATGCAGGGCTGGGGTTTATCAAACCCAATGGCTGGCAGATGCTCACCAACCGCTCAGCTGATGATTACGCCATTGGTAACGGCTTTATCGGCGAAGATGCCAGGGCACTCTATCGAACGCTATCGCATTCCGCTCAAACCATCCGTGATATGCCTTGCCGCTACATCACCCTGCCTAATGAGGCGAACCGACAGGTGTTTGAGGTGGAGTCTCGCTCAGTTAGAGCTAGCGATACCCTTTTCCTGGATTTCGATAGCCTGAGTCGCTGGGGTGATTTCATTCTCCCGGAATCGGTGTGGCTGGCGCTCTCTCGCTATGCCTGCTGGATTGAGCCTGTGCTGATCAACGAATGGATCAGTGTGGTGCAAGGCTACAAAGGCAATGAGCATCTGTCCTCGCAACAACTGCACCAGAGCCTGGTGTGGGCCGAGCCCAACCGGCAAACCGCCTTCGTTCGAGAAAGAGTGAAAACATTGCTGGACCAAGGTGAACAGGTGAACTGCATCTGGAAGCACCGCAAGTTGCCAACCAGCTACGACATCGACCACTGCTTCCCATTCGCTCGTTGGCCCAATAACGATCTTTGGAACCTGTGCCCCAGTGGCGACAGCATCAATCGACAAAAGGGCGACAAACTGCCGTCAGTCGCTCGACTGGCGGAATCCAAAGACTGGATTCAAGGATGGTGGCAACAAGCTTGGCTGAATGACCCTGACTCAGACGCTATACAGAGACGCTTCTTTGCCGAAGCCAACCTCGCGCTGCCCGGCCTTAACCGAGACAACCAATCGGTAAGTGACGTGTTCGAAGCGATGCAATTGCAGCGCACTCGCCTTAGAGAGATGCAACAACTGTTGGAGTGGTAGCAACCGATTTAGCATACACAATCGACCTGATTCGTCATCTAGAAATGTGACTCATAGTCCGTAGACCAATAGGCTACACACGCAGACTATCTATCCCATAGACATATGGGGTATGTAGATTGAAATCAAATGTTTGCCATGAGTTTGGTGCCCGAATAAAACAGTTGCGCCAAGCCAAGGGACTGAGCCAAGAGCAACTTGCCGATATTGCCGAGTTAGACCGCACCTATATCAGTGGTATAGAGCGCGGTATACGCAATGTCGGGTTAGTTAACATCGATAAACTGGCGAATGCACTACAAATTACGCTGGCTGAGCTGTTTCGATTTGAGCGGATGCAGCCATGAAGCGCGCCCTGTACTCCGCCTCTCTGCCACAGTTTTATGTAACCTCCGCCGAAGAAGTCTGTGGGACCATCACCACGGGCCACACACAGGAGATCGTGCATGAGCAGACCGGCGCATGGCTGACACAGGTTGAAGTGTTACGGCGAGAGCAGCTGTTCTCACCAGAAGGACATATCTTCTTCGAATTCCTAATTCCTCGGATGGGTCGCCGAGCCGATGTAGTGCTTCTTTATCGTGGTGTTCTCTATGTCATCGAATTCAAGGCAGGTGAAAAGGCCTACCGCTCAGGGGACATAAGACAAGCCGAAGGCTACGCACTGGATCTCAGAAATTTCCATCAAGGCAGCCATGACAAGACCATCGTACCGATACTGGTCGCAACGGATGCCCCAACGGCAAGTTGGCAACTCGACTTTCCCGATCAAGGGTTTGGGGGAAGAGTGGCGAAGCCAATCTGTACCAATGCCAAGGCTTTGCACCAAGTCATAGATCAGATCGCGGATACGCTCGCCTTGCCAGAGATCACCGAAGTCAGTGGTTGGGAGTCGTCACCTTACATGCCAACCCCCACGATTATCGAAGCCGCACAAGCCCTCTATGGCGACCACCAGGTCGAGGAGATCGCCCGACACGATGCGGGAGCGATCAATCTAAACCAAACCTCTCAATGCCTCGACAGCATCATCCATCAAGCTCGTCTGGAAAAAAGAAAAGTCATCTGCTTTGTCACCGGTGTTCCAGGCGCGGGTAAAACCTTGGTCGGACTGAATGTAGCCACCAACCATGCCAACCCTGAGGATGAAGAGCACGCTGTATTCCTTTCTGGAAATGGACCATTGGTCTCGGTTCTCAGAGAAGCTTTGGCTCGTGATGAAGTGCAACGACTAGGTGGTGCCATCAGTAAGACACAGGCACGCCGGAAGGTGGAGTCCATGGTCCAAAACATTCACCACTTTCGTGACGAGTATGTGCAAAACAACGATGCTCCAAAAGATAAAGTGGTCATCTTTGATGAAGCGCAACGTGCTTGGGATCGAGCGATCGCTTCAGACTTTATGCGAAGAAAGCGAGGACAGCGAAACTTCGATAAATCGGAGCCAGAGTTTCTGATTGAGGTAATGGATCGCCACAGCGACTGGTGCGCCATCGTGACCTTGATCGGCGGTGGCCAGGAGATAAATAAAGGCGAAGCCGGTTTGTCTGGCTGGATAGATGCGCTAGCTTCTAGGTTTCCAGATTGGCAGGTGCATTACTCAAACCAATTGAAGCAAGCTGAGTATGCCGGGGGCAGTGTTGACTTAAAGTTATTGGGCAGTCGTGGACAGAGTACTAATGCGCTTCATTTGGCTGCCTCTATGCGCTCATTCAGGGCGGAGTACCTATCGCACTTTGTTCATCACTTGATTCACAATGACAGCTACCAGGCCGCTGAGTACTTCGCCAAATTAAGAGGCAACTACCCCATAAAGTTGACCCGCGACCTCACGAGGGCGAAAGCCTGGTTGAAATCGATGGCCCGCGGCGTGGATAGCCTAGGCATGGTGGCCGCTTCCGACAGTCAGCGACTCAAAGCGGAAGGGATTTTCGTCAAAAATGAGATCGACCCGGCCGTTTGGTTTCTCAACGATCCGAAAGACATTCGGTCTAGCCATTTTCTCGAGGATGTAGCAACAGAGTTTGATGTTCAGGGGTTGGAACTGGACTGGGTGCTAGTCGCATGGGACGCTAACTACCGCTACACCAATGGACAATTTGAGCAATGGCAATTTGCCGGTACTAAATGGCAACACAGACGCGGTGAAGCAAAGCAACGATACCTAGAAAACGCCTATCGCGTGCTATTGACCAGAGCTCGCCAAGGTATGGTGATCTTCATTCCGGCTGGCAACGACGAGGACAGCACACGGAAATGCTCGTTCTACGACGAAACGTATCACTATCTCAAGGCCTGCGGTATACCAGAGCTAGCTATTGGGTAGCTCAAACATAAAAGGCGCAGCGGTTACTAACCTGCTGCGCCTTTCTGTATATGGTGGCCCCTGAGGGACTTGAAGCCACCGCTGAAGCGCCCGCCATATCATCACCTAGCACATAGAAGACCCGGCCCGTGTTACTAACTGTGTTACTAAAAGTGAGCGCTTGGGAGTTTTGTGCTTTTGGCAATGCTATGAACTACGCTAAGTTGCTTTCCGACCGCAGCTTGGGCATTGGCGGTAAAACCCAAGACCGGTCTTCTTCGATATGCTACGCCCACACCCCTCACAATTCCGTTGGTAACTCCGTTGATTCACGCTTCTTGCTCTTAGCCGGTCAGCCTCAATGCGCTCCCGAACTCGCTTTTGGATCTCGTCTGTCGATGCCCGAAGTAGTTCTTTTAGCGGGTGCTTACCTTGAAGGTCTCTGACTTGCTCTTCAAGCTCCGCCACTTGCCTTTCCAAGTGAGCGCACTTTTTTTGCCACTTCCCTAGCTCCCTGACATGTTTGTCCAGCGATATTTTCTTGAAGGGTTCTAGCGCGCACTCCACCTCATCAAGCGTAGCGTAGAAAAACTCCTGCTCTCTTTCGGAAGGGACGCCCGAACGAACAAATCGCTTATGGATGCTCCTCTCGACTTCCACAGGGTCATCGACAAGTACTGATGAAACAACTTCCCAGTCAGTGAAGCCGCCATAGCCTTGAGTGTTGAGTTCTCTAAGCCGCTTCTCCACGCTGCGGCCATGCGTCATCCCAACTTTGCAAAACCTAGCGTTAGACTTGGGCCGCAAGTGATATACGTAACCAGCCATTAGGCATCATTCCTTGATAGGGTCTTATCCCTTTGCTCTAGCATGCTAATTCTAAATCCTAGTACAACAGGCTGATTACGTTAAAGAATAAGGGTAACCATCCCATCGTGCATACCCCTCCTCACTCGGTAGGCTCGGACATGCCGTTGCCTTTTTGTCGCATATAAACGCTCGACTAAATGCCAGCCTGTATCCCCTTAACCAACATCCCCAGCACCAGTTTGTTGAACTCCCGTGCCACATCATCATTCGAGAGATACTCGGTCGTCAGTTGCTTGTGAGACGCCATCGCTTCGATCATGGCTGTCTGCATCGCCTGCGGGAAATCCCCCATCATGATCTGGGCCTCACTGTTGTTCTCCACCTGGGCCATCACGGTTTCGTTCTCGCTGATCTTGGACACAGCCCCCTGCAGCAGGGTCAGCTTGTCGCCGTCGGTGGTCTCAGCGCCGAACAGGTCGTTCATGCGCTCCAGGATCTCCGACAGCATATCCTTCTTTTGCTCTTTGGGAGCCGCACTGCCCATGGCCGTAGCGCCTATCAGGCCACCACCTTCGCCCTCTTTGAGCTTAAGGTCTTGGGTGCGCTTCTCCTTCAGGCTGTAGTGGCTGAGCACCACGGCATCGAGATCGATCTCTTCCTCTTCGATCACTTCCTGGCGAAGCAACGGAGCCAAGTGCCTAGCGAACACGTTCAGCTCTTCCAGCTCCTCGTCGTTGAACGGGGTGATTTGGGAGACAAACTCATAAAAGCGCACATAGCTGCCCACATCCTTCTTAAAGATGTCCAGCTCACTGCGCGCCTCCTCCGCCATTTTGACGCTGCGCTCGGCATTGGCCTTGTCTGCTTCCGTCCCCTTCAGCGCAATGGCCTTCAGGGTCTTCCTGGTCTCTCTGAGGGTCTCATTGGCGTGCTGATAGCGTTTGATAAAGCGATCGGCTGCAGGCTTGATATAGCCGGTCAGGGCCTGCGCACCCCGCTTGGGATCGAAGTAGGCATCAGCAAAGGCCTTCACCTCACTGCGCACAATGATGGTGCTGTCTTCCAGCTTGTGTTGCAGGTCGTACACCACATTGGGATCGGTCGGCGTCTCGATCTTTGCGACCTCGAAGTACTCTTGGAACTCGTCTTGAATGTCCTGTGGCTCATTGACGAAATCCAGCACATAGGTGCTGTCCTTGCCCGGATAAGTGCGGTTAAGACGCGATAGGGTTTGGATGCAGTCCACCCCGGTCAGCTTCTTATCCACGTACATTGCACACAGCTTGGGCTGATCGAAGCCGGTCTGGAATTTGTTGGCCACCAGCATGACCTGATACTCATCGGTATCAAACTTCTGCCGCATCTCGCTCGGCTTCAGCCCTGGATTCATGTTGGACTCGGTAAAAGGCACCGGGCCGCTTTCCGGGTCGTTCACCTCACCAGAGAAGGCCACCATTGCCTGAATGCGCTTGTAGCCCTGCTCCTTCACGTATTTGTCGAACGCCAGCTTGTAGCGCACCGCTTCCATCCGGCTGGACGTCACCACCATCGCCTTAGCCTCACCGGCCAGCAGGTGCATGATGTTCTCACGGAAGTGCTCAATGATGATCTTGGCTTTCTGGCCAATGTTGTGTGGATGAAGTGCCACCCATTTTGACAGCTTAGACTTGGCCTTTTTGCTGTCCACCTCCTCGTCCGCTTCTTGGCCTTTCATCGCCAAGCGGTACGCCAGCTTGTAGTTGGTGTAGTTCTTCAGCACATCCAGGATGAAGCCTTCCTCGATGGCCTGACGCATGGTGTAGCAGTGGAAGGGCTTAGGCTTGTTCTCAGCGCTTTGCGGGATAGTCGGGTCATCCGGGCGGCCAAATAGCTCCAGGGTCTTTGCCTTGGGCGTCGCGGTAAAGGCGAAGTAACTGATCTTGTCCGAACCTCCCCGTGCCGCCAGCGTCGCGTTCATAACGTCCTCGGCTGACCACTCCTCGTCTTCCTTCAGCTGCTCGGCCATCAACACTTCACGCAGTTGGCGAGCCGTGCTGCCGCTTTGGCTGGAGTGAGCCTCATCGGCGATCACTGCGAAGGTACGATCCTTCAAGCCGGTGCTTTCCTGAATGGCCTTGAGCACGTGCGGAAAGGTCTGAATGGTGACAATGATGATTGGCGTGTTGCTGGCCAGTGCTTCGGTCAGCTTGGCCGACTTGCTGCCCTGCCCCTCATCCCGGTTGATCTTACCCACCACTCCATCGGCGTGCTCGAACTGGCCGATAGTGTCCTGCAGCTGACTATCCAGCACGGTACGGTCGGTAATAACGATCACAGAGTTGAAGTACTTATCACCTTGGGTGTTGCGCAGCGATGCGGCCTGATGGGACAGCCAGGCAATGGAGTTGGATTTACCAGAACCAGCAGAGTGTTGGATCAGATACTTCTGGCCCGTGCCTTCAAAACGCACCGCATCCAACAGAGAGTTCACCACACTCCACTGGTGATAGCGCGGGAAGATCATGGTCTCCTTGCGCTGTTGATTGCCCACTGCGTCGAATTTCTCTTTGACCTCGAGGTGCATAAAGCGCTGCAGGATTTTCAGCAGGTTGTCGCGCTGGAACACTTCATCCCACAGGTATTCGGTGGCGTAGCGGTTCTCATCTGCAGGGGTGTCGTTGCCCGCGCCGCCCGCCTCTGTGCCCCGGTTAAAGGGCAGGAAGAAGGTGTCCTTGCCTGCCAGCTTGGTAGTCATCGCCACCTCGAACTGGTTCACCGCAAAGTGCACCAGGGCACCGCGCTTAAACTTCAGCAGCGGCTCATCTTTTCTGTCCGTCTTAGGTTTGCGGTCATAGCGGTACTGCTTCTTAGCGTTCTCCAGGCTCTGCTTGAAGCAGGACTTCAGCTCCAGCGTAGCGACGGGCAGGCCATTCAAGAACAGGGTGAGATCGATGCGGCCATCGTAGCCATGTGGGCTGTAGATGAGCTCAGGCACCACCCTAAGGCGGTTCTTGTGATAGCGCAGGCTTAGCTCGGGGTTGAGCTCAGAGTCCGGCTTAAAGCTGGCCACCTTGATACGCACGCCGCGATCTTTGATCTCATTGCGCAGCAGCCACAGCGTGCCCTCACGTTCTAACTGGCGCACAGCGGCATTAAGCAGATGGCGCTCCGGCTCCTTGCCATAGACGGCGGTATAGCGCTCCCATGTGTCCGGTTGGGTCTCCTGCACATAGGCCAGCAGGTCTTCCGGGTACAGCGCCCGCTCTTTGTCGTAGTTGGCGGTATTGCCCACCTGCCAGCCCTGAGACTCCAGAGCAGCGATGATGTGGTTTTGGAAGGTCAGCTCCAGGGCTTTGGTATTACTGTTCATTCCCATATTCTCAAATCACATGATTCAGTGTTATTCCGGCGAATCCAATTGTTGCTGCTGCCATTCGCCATAGGTTTGCGCCTTACCTTCAACAACCCACATCTTGCGACCGTTGCAGTTGTACCCGCACAGCACCGCAGCGGCGGCACTAGGACTGTTGAAGGCATGGTCATCAATGAACTTCGCACTGTCTCCATCCTGCTCGATGACACCACTCTCCAACAGTGACAACCACAGTCCATGGTAATTGCTGTGACTGTTTCGCCCCTGCATCTTCGCAACCGCTCCCGCAGACACCACAAACTCGCCATCCACTTCCTGCGCTACCGCACTGACACCATGTTTAGTTACGGCCAATTCAAAACGTGGAGCAGACTTCTCCGCTAGTGCCGTAACCTTTGCGCCGGGCTCACGTAAAAAGTCATAACCCAAGGCCGGCAACAGGGTCTTTATCTGCTCAATAAAGAACGCCATATCGGCCAAGTCCGCCTCGGGCAAGGCGTCGTACTGGTGCTCAGTGCCATTAACCAGGCTGCATCGTCCTGAGCCTTTAGCCATCGCCATTAACTGACACTCCAGATACTTTATATGGGCCTTGGTCAGGTTCTGATCCTTGCTGGTCACCAAACACACCTTTTCCCAAAAGTCCTTGCCGCCCTTTCCCTCTGGCCGGTTATGCTGGCGAAGGCGATCAGCCACATTGTCGGACTCGCCGATGTAGACCTTTGGCCGACTACTATTGTCTGGATCCGGCCCCACCAGAAAGTACACCCCGGTGCGGGCACACTCTGGACGCTTTACCAACTCCGCCAGGCGACTGCGGGGAGCCGTCAATACGTGACCCGTCCAGTTAACAATCTCGGCAGTAAGAAGTCCGTGGGGGCTGCCATCGACTAAAAATAAACGGATGCTGCGTCCCTGCACACTCATAACTCAGTCCTTAACTTTTCAGGCGGATGTGCCTTGTATGACATGGTTCCTTACGATCTTGGCGATGCGTTGACGCTCGGCGGGTAGATCCGGAAACGCTTGGACCCACTGCCCCCTGTAGCGCCAGGGAGATAACGATATGATTTTGGAAGTTCAGCTCTAGGGCTTTAGCGTCCATGATCATTGTGCTCATTGCCTTGGTCGTAGTATTGCTTCATAGCACTCAATAGGCTTCTCCCATTTGGGCTTTGCGTTAAATAGATGTAAGCTGACAGCCAGTTGTTCTGTAACGCAAAGAACAAATCCAAAAAATATTCCTGTTCCCAAGTAAAGTCTGCTGTATTGGCTTTAAAGTTGGTGGTTATTGGCTGAGCCTCAGCAACGATTTCATTGATGAAATCCGTTTCAAGCGGATCGATGCCTGCAATAAAATAGCGGTCATCAATTGCTACGAGCGTGAACCGCCCGTTTGCAACCATGCGCATTGCTATCTCCACGACTTCATTGTGCGCCTCTTCAGGAATTTGCCATAACATTTCTACCCAATCGCGATCTGGCAAATAGTTATCAAATACAACCTTCGCATGAGCATGTAGTGGCGGACCTGCTAGTAGTTCCGCATCTGCATTACGGATGAACTGGCGAAGAACCACTCCAAAGGTTTCGGCAGCGGTCTTAGCTTCACGTTCATAAATTTCGTGCTTGATGCGACGAAACATGGTGTAAGAAACAAGCAGTTCACTATGGAAACTAGGTGGCCTCAGGTTTCTAGCCAACATCAAAATACTTTCATCTATGCGTAGCTCTTGATCCCGCTTTTCTTCAATACGGCGGGTCTCTAGCTCCTGATGATATTTACGATATGCGATGATCGCAGTGATTGCGGTTGCAAGACCACCGAGCCCTTGAAAAATGTCCCATAATCCCCCCGAGACGAAGCCCCAAAGCTTGGCAACTGAGATAATGGCAAAGAACCCAGCAGTCCAAACCATTAGATGGGAGCCTATCAGCACGCCCATTGCGAACACCCACTTCGGCTTTAGCTCTTCACTAAGCGACATGATTTGTCTCGGGGCGCTCCCAGTCGCGCAGGTCGATTTTACCGGTAACGGCGGCGGAGATAAGGGCAGTACGGCGTTCTTGCATCAAGTCGATGGCGCTTTGGGCTACGGAGATTAACCGCTCATATTCTTCGAACTTTACATCTAAGTATGACGCTATCCCCTCGATCTCTTTTTCACTTTTGGGGACTCCGATCTTTATGTTGCCTACTGTGTCTGTGTTCAAATTGAGCTGCGTCCCCATTTTCCCTAACCCTTTATATGCCTCCCCTGCCGCAAAAAGGTAATAAAGAAACTTAGGCTCAATCGAAAGTTCCGGGAAGTACACAAAACCATCGTGGATACAGGCTTTTACTCCTGTAATACAAGGCTTTCCAACTGTGCCGGCGATACTGAGAAAAAGCTCTCCAGGTTCGAGTTTGACACTCAGGCTCGAGCCCAGAGGGGAAAGCTGCTGCTTCGTTGTATTTAGGTACATACCTGATGCCGAGACATCTGCAATCCTTACCCATGCATAGGAGCCTTCATCATCGAAGTATTTGGGATCATCAATTGGGCGGGGTGAAGCCCCCCTCATCACTTTCGATAACCGCTTGATTGCCATTACCTCCCAATGCTCAGGCACTTGGCCGAGCCACTCGATGCCGGAGTCTTTGAGGGGGGTGTCGGGGTTGAGGCCCTTGGTGACGGCGTGGGATATCACCGCCTGGCGCTTCTCCTTCAGCAGTTCGATCAGGCGCTGCTGCTTGGCGATCAGGTCGTCAATGCGGGCGGTCTCGTAGTCGAGGAAGGCAGCGATGGTGCGCTGCTCATCGTATGGCGGCAAATAGAAGCTGTAATTGCCAATGGCTTGTTGAGATATCCCAAGAAAAGTAGCCCCCGTACCGTTGACTTTGATAAAACCTTGAAACAATTCGGTCAGCAGAAAGTAGAACAAGAATTTAGGGACATAGGATGGCTCTGCCCCATCTATTATCAATGGCCGAAACAGTAACAAGTGGCTATTCAAGCATGACGGACCAGGAAGGCTATCAACAAATGCCATCTTCCCCATCGCAGCCCCATCCTTCATTAGCAGAATATCCCCCTCTCGGAGCTGAATATTGCTATCCAGGTTGTACCGTTCCATTGATACTCTTGGGCAACGTTCCCACTCAACTGCGCAGTTCCTGAAATGCGCGCTACTAACAACGTGGGGGCCTTCGTCTCGGTACTCGGACGCCTTAAGCCCCTGCCATCCAAGCCTGCCTTTTAATGAAGATTCAAACTTGACGCGTGTAGGCTCCTGCCAATGCTCAGGGACCTCGCTAAGGCCTTCAACTTTTGATTCCTTGTACCGTGGGTACGGCATATATCTACCTTGACCAGCCTGCACCTTCTCCTTTACTTCAGCCATTAGGAGTGCACCTCTGCCAGCAGGGTCATGATCTCCCTGGAGACCTCATCCAGATCAGCGTCAATGGCTTCCAGTGAGCGCGGCGGCTGATACTGGTAGAAGTGACGATTAAAGGGGATTTCGTAGCCCACGATGCCCACCTGGCCATCCAGTTCATCGGCCTTGCTGGTATCAATCCAGGCATCCGGCACATGGGGTAGCACTTCGCGGGCAAAATAGTCGTTGATGTCCTCGGACAGCGGCACAATCTCGTTGTCACGCAGATCCGGGTTGGCCTCCGGCTGGCCCTTGCTTGTGCACACCTCTGCCGCGTCGTCCTGCTCGCCGATATGTTTGCAGATCAACTTGAAGGCCGGGGCAGGCAGCTTGATGCCGTCCATTTGGCTTACCAGCGCCTTCTTGAACTGATCCCGAGAAAGCAGCTTGTCTTGAGTAAAGCGACCCAAGGCGGTGAGGATGGCGGACTGCAGGGTGCCATCCAGCTTGGCCCACGGCTTATCGGCCTTCATGGCCTCAATACGTTCGGCATTGTGAGGCTCAAACGCCAGCTTGAGCGGACGCTCGACAGTGATGCGGCGGTAACCGAAGTCACGGGTGCTAAACAGCTTGGCGATATCGCTCTGTTCTATCTCGGCTTTGTCATAACGGCTGTAGAGGGCCACCAGTTCCGCCAACACCTCGTCGGTCAGGAACTTACGTTTGGAACCCAAGGATTTGCGCATCGGGCTGTGCAGATCAGCAGCATTGACCAACAGCACCTTATTCTTACGTTCCACTGGCTTGTGGTTGGACAGCACCCAGATGTAGGTGGCAATGCCGGTGTTGTAGAACATATCGGTGGGCAGGGCGATGATGGCATCGAGCAGATCCTGCTCCAGGATAAAGCGGCGGATCTCGCTCTCACCACTGCCCGCACCGCCGGTAAACAGCGGGGAGCCATTGAGGATGATGCCAATACGGGAACCCACAGTGTCGGCGGTCGGCTTCTGCATCTTGCTGATCAGGTGCATCAGGAACAGCAGGGAGCCATCGGAAACCCGTGGCAGGCCCGGCCCAAAGCGACCATCGAAGCCCCGCTGGTTGTGCTCGTCCTTAACGGTCTTCTCAATCTTCTTCCAGTCCACGCCGAACGGCGGGTTAGAGAGGCAGTAGTCAAAGCGGTTGGCGCGCAGTTGATCGTTGGACAGGGTGTTGCCCAGCTTGATCTGGCTGATGTCCTGGCCCTTGATCAGCATGTCCGCCTTACAGATGGCGTAGGACTCAGGGTTCAGTTCCTGGCCGAAGGTGCGCAGCACGGCGTTGTCGTTCAGCTCGTGCAGGTACTCCATGCCACAGGAGAGGAAGCCACCGGTGCCCGCAGTTGGGTCATAGATGGAGCGGATGATCCCCTGCTTGGTCAGCGCATCGTCGTCGGTGGCGAACACCAACGAGGTGGTCAGGCGCACAATGTCGCGCGGAGTAAAGTGCTCACCGGCGGTCTCGTTGCTGCTTTCTGCAAAGCGGCGGATCAGATCTTCAAACACCAGGCCCATGTGGTAGTTGTCCACCGCCTCCGGCGACAGATCGAAGTGGGCAAACTTCTGCACCACCTTATAGAGCAGATCGGCCTCATCCAACTTGGTCAGGCTGGTCTCGAAGCTGAAGTGCTCGAAAATCTCGCGCGCCTCCTTGGAGAAACCACGCACGTAAGCGTCGAGGTTGTCCCAAATTTGGGTCTCACCCAGTTTGGACAGGTCCAACTTGGAGGTGTTGTAGAACGCCTGCCCACCGGCATTGAGCAGGAGCTTATCAGCGGCCTCGTCCGGCATGTTCTTGGTGGTTTCGACCATCGCCAGCACCTTGTCCTTGGACGGCGCTAGAACGCATTCCAGGCGGCGCAGTACGGTAAAGGGCAGGATGATGCGACCGTACTGGGACTGCTTGAAGTCACCGCGCAGCAGATCAGCGACAGACCAGATCAGGCCCGCCAAAGAGGAGGTATTGGCATTCATGGAGGTGGGGGTCTCTAACAACATGGGCATCCGTGCCGGTTAATTAAGTGCGATCAATATGAGCCCCAGTCTATCCCCGCCCATACCCCCAAACAACCAGACCTTTGCGTCAAGATTCCGAAAGTGGGAGGGCCCTCCACTGGCGCAGTTTTCTCATGTACATTGGCCCACATCCAATGTTGTAAGGAGACGATCATGGATCCGATGCAGGTTTACGCCTGGCAAGAGGAGTACACGCTTCACGAGGCAGCTTGCTTGCTGCTGGACCAAGAGCCTTTTGACCCCAGCAGTTACGCCGATGACCCTCGTAAGAGCCGGAGCTACAAAGCCCTGCTTCGCACACTTCGGGCTGCAGTATGCGATGGCCACTTGTCCGCCATGGCGACCAGATTCACCGAGTACGCGAGCAAGTATCCTGCGTACGTGGATGAGCATGACCAAACGCAGCGGCTCCGATTGCCATTGGAGGGCGCAGGACGTGCAGAAGATGACTACGCTGGCTTTATCGATGCCTCCGGAACGGTCGTACGCCAACAAGCACTGGCCGCGTGGGTAGAGCAAAGGGGGATCAATGGGAAATTTGCTGATTTGATCCGTGTAAATCTTGTTCCATCGGCCCATACCGATGCAGCCGCCTCCTTGGGTGAGGCCCCTTATGCCGATCCGAATTCGGAGTTCTTCGCCCCGAAGCTGAATGCAGCTGTGGCAGCACACGTTTATATCGCAAGAAATCCGACAGTCCAAAAAGGGCGTTCTCATAAACAGGCCATTAAGGCTTTTTTGGTAGAGAACGGAGAACGTCTTGGGATTGCCAACGAGGGCGGAGAGGTACCCAAAGCTACTTTGGAAGCGATTGCCATGGTGGCGAACGCGCAACCTCAAGGCGGTACTCCAAAATACTAGCAACAGCCCTCCCCTAGCCGAAGCCCCATCCGATGGGGCTTTTCAGCACTTTTGTTAGACTTTTAAACCTCCCCTCCCCCCAGGTTCTACCTCCCCCCACCTCCTGTTTGGTGCCGTTCTCTTTGGGCAACCTGAGCCCGAGTCCAACACCTACTGAGGAAGTACGAACATGGCTATCAACGTAATCCGTCTGCCTAAGGTCATCACCAAAACCGGGCTGTCCCGCGCCACCATTTACGCCCTTGTCAAAGCGGGTCAATTCCCCAAGCAGATCAAGCTCGGTTCCCGCAGTGTCGGCTGGGTTGAGTCGGAGATCGACAGCTGGCTGGAACAACAACTAGACCAACGCGGTTAAGGAGGGCTTATGCAAACCAAAGCAGTGTCCCAATCGCCTTGCCGCTTTCTTTGGGCCGAGCACTTGTCCCAAACCGATGGTTTTGGCGAATGCTGTTACAACGAGCTGCTGGCTCACGTCGAAATCCCTAGCAACTACACCAACAAGCGTTCTCTCCCGGCGTTTTTGCCGTCGCTGGCCAAAGCGAAGACCAAGGAAGCCGTACTGGCAGCGGATGCCCAAACCGCCTTTGTGCTCGACATTGATGACGGCGCAGTGTCGGCAGAAACGCTTAAGCAGCAGTTGGAGAAGCTCGGCTGTAACTATGCCGCTTACTCCACCTTCTCCAGCACCGAAGAGGCCCCACGGTGGCGAGTCATCCTGCCCCTCGCGGAGCCAATCCCGGTTGGCGACTGGGTGCAAGGTCAGGAATACCTGGCTAATAAGTACGCAGCCGACCCGTGCTGCGCCCGGATACAACAGCTGAGCTTCGCGCCCGGCATGCCGCCAAGTGGCCATTACGACTCATGGTCGGTGTCTGACCTGGGGGATCTCGATGCAAAAGGCCAACAATGGGTGCAGCAGGTTCACCAGTACCAACAGCACGCCTTTGAACAGGAGCAGGTGCGCTTCGAGCAAACAGCCGCCCCTATCCGATCGACGGACCTCACCTCGGACGGCCTTTTCGAGGCGATTAAAGCTGCATACCCCCTCGAAGCGGCGCTGACTCAAAACGGGTTTCGCCGTATTGGCTATAAGTACCTGCCGCCGGAGAGCGAGAGTGGAGTAGCCGGTGTGATGCTGTTCACCGACTCCCAAGCGGGCTTTTGTCACAACAGTAGCTGCCCACTGCACAACGGCGGCGACAGCTTCGACGTGATCGATGTCCTCCGTCATTACCAGTATGGGGGCTGCATGAAGACCTTGGTCAACGTTGAGCGAGCCAAGCTCCTACCCACCACCAGTGCACGTACTAACAAAGAGGCCGTGAAAACTGCACCAAAGCCAGAGCAGACGGAGTCCGCCAGCTGTTCCCAGAGTGCTCTATCACCAGTCGGAGCGAATAGCTCAGGCTTGGCGGAGGTTTTTCAGGCCAGCCAGATTGCACGCTTTGGCGTCGAGGTGGCGAGCAGCGCCCAGTTCCCGGTGCTGAGCAGTGTCATGTCAACGCTGGGTGTCTTCTCGGGCTTGAGCAGTGCGGTTTACAGCGCACTCTATCCGGATGGCACGCGCCTAAACACGGGCCTGTATGTGGTCGTTGAGCAGCCGCCTTCAGCTGCAAAGTCCCGAGTGCTGAACAGCGCCACCAGTCCTATTCAAACAGCGGTGCAGGCGCTGAACAAGTCGTGGCGAGATAACGCCGAAGCTTCAGGTGATGACGAACCTGCACGTTGCTTTCGAGCGTTCGCTACCAACGGCACTGTCGAGGCCATCGAGCAATCCGTCGTGTCCAAGAACAACGGCCACTTCTCGCTGGCCAGCGCAGAACAAGGGCTCGTTGATGTCTTGCTTGGCAACACCCGAGGCAAAGACCGCCATCAAGACAACGATCTTGTCCTTAAGGGCTTTGGCGGAGAGCACCACTGGTCTCTGCGCGTCACTCGCTCAGGCTACGAGGGCAAGATCCATGGGGCCATTATCCTTCTGGCACAACCGGGCTCGATGGAGAAGGTGGTAGAGGGCTCCCATGGTCAAGGTATCGCAGAGCGTTTCTTGTTCGTCTCTGAGCCCAACCTGATTGGCAAGCGTAACTACAGTCATGGGCAGGTTGCCAAGCGCAGCGTGCTGCAAGATCGTTATGAGCATGGCGTGGAAGGCTTGACCCTCAAACTTGGGCAACTGCCCTCTAACAACCTCGAAGACACCATCCCTCTGGCATTGACCGACGAGAGCTGGCTCGCCATCCGAGACTACCAACAGCAGATTGAGCCGTTGCTGGCCGATGGGGAGTGCTACAGCCATGGGATCCTGCGCGGAGCGTTCGGGAAGGCCGATATCCAGATCATCAAGGTCGCGGTCAATCTCTACGTTGCAGAGTCCCTCATGCTTGGCCAGCAACCTAAGTTGGAAATCCCCGTCACCTGGGTAAAACAGGCTATTCAGATTGTCGATGCCCTGCTCCGAGACCTTCCCGAACTGCTGGATGAGAAAGGCATCGCAGGCGCAAAAACCGAATGCGAGGCCGTGATGAGGATGTTCAAGCCGGGTATGGCCATATCGGAGCGGGACGTCATCAAAAGTCGAATAAGAGTGCTCCCGTTTAAAGAGATGACGGGCAACCGCTCAAAGGTCATTAGACAGGCGCTAGCTCGATGCGTTGCAGCTGGGGATCTAGTGCGTACGGCCGACGCGAACGGGAAGCCTGTCTACTACATGCCGAGGTAAAACAATCGCCGGTTGCCGTAGCGTGTCGTATGGTGTCGTGCTCATCTGACATTAAAAAGCCCCCTGCAGGCCCCACTCAAAGGGCAGTGGGGGGCATGTCGTAATTGTCGTATCGAAGAAAGGGCACACACCCACATCGCTACAGCCAGCACACCTACGACATCTACGACATCTACGACATCTACGACAATACAGGAGCATCGGGGGCTTGGGCCTTATCCGCTGCCGGGATCCGCTACGACAGACTACGACCAGTCGGAAAAGCCAAAAAAACCGAGAATTTTCTTAGGCAATATATGAAAAGGGGGGTACCCCCTCTGGGCGTTTGCACCCTCCCCCTACCCCTTAGCAGCGATCCTTCTCTGCCCCCTTCCTAAGGGCCTTTGCAGATGCCAGACCACAAAACGCCCACGCAATGCATTGGCTCTGGCGCAAACACCAACTTCCCCGACACACACCGCGCCAAATTGCAGCCATTTCGTATAGGGTTTAAGTGACAACACGAAGCGCCGCCTGGTTGGTCAGCTCGAACTCGCCACGCTTAGCCCGCTCAATGTGCTTTCCCCACCAGTCCATCATCAACCGGCGACGCTGCAAGTATTCAGCTCGGTTGTAAGCAGCACGCACTTCGTTGCCATCCATGTGCGCCAATGCGGATTCGATGATGTCTGGTTCAAACCCCTGCTCATTGAGTGTCGTGCTCGCCAGCGAGCGCAGACCATGGGATACCAGCTCGCCATGGAAGCCTATGCGCTTGAGCGCTTGATTGGCCGTCTGGGTGCTGGCATGCCCGAGGGGATCGCCCCGCTTGGGGAACACATACTCGCGATGGCCACTGATCGCCTGCATGTCATTGAAGGCATTCAACGCCTGATCCGACAGCGGGATCTTGTGCGCACGCTTCATCTTCATGCGCTCTGCGGGAATGACCCAGAGTGCACCTTCTAAATCGACCTCTTCCCAACGGGCTTCTGCCACCTCGTTCGGACGAGTCATCGTGTGCAACTGCAGCTCGATCATTAGCCGTGTCTGAGTGGCCAGTGAACCGCCGTGCAGCTTAGCCATCAGCTCTGGAAGGCGCTCTGGGGTCAGGGAGGGCATGTTGCGTGGCTTAGGGGTTTCAAATGCCTTATTGATACCAGTCAGGTTATTTGCGCCCACATACCCCGCATTTGCTGCGTAGGTCATCAACTGGTTCAGTGCCTGGCACAAGCGTTTTACGGTTTCCAAGGTCCCAGCAGCCTCAATCGGACGCAAGACCTTGATGACCTCTTGGCGAGTCAGCTCCGTGATGGGCCGCTTACCCAATGCAGGCAATACATGCAGCTCCAGCCGACGCCAAATCTTGTCCGCTTGCTGCTCAGAGACCTGAGTCCGTTTTACCTTGAGCCATTCCTCACCGATGGCCTCGAGCGTGCTCAGCTTCGATTGGCACTTCGCCAGCAGCTCCTCAGCTTTGTTCTCGACGGGGTCAATGCCATTGGCCAGAAGTCGCTTGGCTTCTGCGGCACGCTCACGCGCATCCGCTAAAGACACCTCCGGGTAGCCGCCCAACCCAAGATTGGTGCGCTTTTTGGTATATGGCTTGGCGTAGTTCAGCAGCCAGCGTTTCGAGCCCGTGTTACTAACACGCAGCATCAAGCCACCACCATCGGCCAGATTGTACTGCTTGCCCGTCGCCTTGGCGTTCTTAACTGCCGTAGCCGTAAGGGGATTTACTTTCCTTGCCATTTTAGTAACACGACCTCGCAACCCTGGGTGCTCGTGTTACATACCGTGTTACTAAAAAGGCCGGATGTCAATGAAAGCCATGGGACGGCAGCGGAAAGAAAAAAGCCCCAAAACACTGTTTATCAATGCTTTGGGGCTTGATGCGTTGTCTGGTCAAATCTGACAACGTCCTAATATGGTGGCCCCTGAGGGACTTGAACCCGCGACCAAGCGATTATGAGTCGCCTGCTCTAACCAACTGAGCTAAGGGGCCTGAAACTGATGGGCCAGCGTTACGCTGACACTGCGGGCCGGGGCCCGACGAGATGGCAAGTATACTCAAGCCCCAAGCCAGTGTCATCCCTGCAGCCAGGGGCCAGACTCGGTTCCAATTCAACTGCTTAAGTTTTGTTCCCGTGGTGTGAAATGAGATGCCGTGCCGTTCGGTCTTTTGAGGCGACATTCACCACTGGAAGGTAACTTCATGTTGTTCAAATCCTTATTGGCCGGCCTGCTGGCTCTTAGCACCCTGGCCCCTGCCCTGGCCGATAACGCTCCGCGCCAAACCCAACCCGCCGCCAGCCCGGAGGCGGTATCACCACTGCTCAATGGCATGGCGGTGCCCGCCATCGAGGTACAAAACAGCGATGGCGACGCGGTGTCGCTCAATGGCCTGCTGCAGGGTAAGCGCTCACTGGTGCTGTTCTACCGCGGTGGCTGGTGCCCCTACTGCAACGCCCAGTTGGCTGGGCTGCAGGAGATTGAGAAGGAGCTGGCTGAGCTGAACATCCAGGTGTTGGCGCTGGCACCGGAGCCGCCGGAGAAGCTCAAAGAGGGCGAAGGCAAGGGCAACTACACCCTACTGTCGGATCGTAACCTCGAGGCCAGCTATGGCTTTGGCCTGGCCTACACCCTGGATAAGGGCACCAGCGGCAAGTACAAGGCACGCTTTGGCGCCGACCGAATGAAGCAGGATGCCCAAAAACTGGTGGTGCTGCCTGCGCCGGCCGCCTACCTGGTGGATGAGAAGGGACTGGTGCAGTTCTCCTATGTGAACCCCAACTACCGGGTGCGGGTGTCGCCGCAGCTGCTGCTGACCGCTGCCCAGCTGATGGAGTAAAGTTCATCGAGCAACAGGTCGCGGAGTAGCAATTCATGGCGGCGCCTGCCGCGCCGCCAGATTCGCGGTTCATGAGGGCCAACACGGGGCACTTTGGGCCAAGGTGGTATACCAGTAGGGCCCTTTGGCTACTTTCGGAGTGTCATCATGTTGGTCCGAACTTCCATTACCGCTATTACCGCGTTTTCCCTGATTGCCCTGGGCTACCTGCTCAAGGACTTCACCAACTCCTACCTCACCTGCGGCCTCTATATCGGCATCGGCGGCATCATCACCCTATCGGTGTGGGACGAGTTCGCCCCGGAGTGAGCTTGCTTGCCGCTGGTGTGCTGGGCTGCTATCCCTAGGCAGTCACTGTTGGCCACACGGAGCGCCCATGAGCCAGTTCAAACCCCACGGGGTGCCTACCCTGATGCCCTACCTGATGGCGAAGGACGTCCAGCAGGCGATCGACTTCTACCATGCGGCCTTTGGCTTTGAGTTGGCTGATCAGCCGATGGAGGAGAACGGGGTGTTGCAGCACGCCGAGATGACCTTCGGCGAGGCCCGCATCATGATGGGCCGCGAAGGCGCCTGGGAGAGCAAGGCACAAAGCCCCGCCAGCAGTGGTATCGAGCAGGGCACCGGGTTATACCTCTACTGCGAAGATGTCGACGCCCACTGCGAGCAGGCTCGTCGGGCCGGCGCCGAGATCACCCTAGAGGTGGACAACATGTTCTGGGGCGATCGCATGTACGCGGTGAAAGACAACGACGGCTACCGCTGGAGCTTCGCCACCTGGCCTGGCGACCAGGAAAGCTAACGTTGCCCTAATCCCTGCCCAGCCTCGCCCTTGCGCGGCTGCCGAGGACCTGAACTGGTGCCGGCCAGCCTAGAGTGCCGTTGGCTCCAGCGGCGCGATGGCCATGATGTTGGCCTCGCGCCGGCCCAGCCGGGTTAGCAGCAATTGGCCCTGGTTATCCTGTGACAGACTGCGGTGGATCTTAACGCTGCCGCGCTCAAAAAGCTGCAACACCTCCTCTCCCTCTGGCCACCAGCGCACCAACTCATCCTGTTCGCTGCCGCGACGCAGGTAGATCAGGCCCTCGTCGGTGAGCAGCCAATTGCCCCAATCGTCCACCGCCAGCCCTTCTATCAGCTTGCGTTTGGGCTCATTCGCCCCTTTCAGCCACAGCCCAGGCTCGTTGAGACGGGTGTAATAAAGCCGCCCCTCGCCATCCTGGCGGGCAAACACCCCGCCTTGCTCGGTCAATGGGGTTAATTGGCCGGAGTCCAGCTCCAGCCGCCAGATCTGCCAGCTACCGCTGCGGTTGCTGGCCATCACCAGGCTTTGGCCATCGGCGCTCCATTGCGGGTTGCGATACAGATGCTCATCCTGCAGCAGAACCTGCCGCTGCTCCCGGGCCAGATCAAACAGCACCAGCCGGGTGGCCTTGCCCTTGACCGTTACCGCCGCCACCAACTGCTGGCCATCCAGCGACCAGGCGGGCAGATCCGGCAGCCCCTCTTTGTTGGTTAAGGGGCGAGCCGAGCGACCATCGCTCTGGGCCAGCCAGATCTCAAACTGACCGCTGCGGTTGGAGAGAAAGGCCATCTGGCTGCCATCGGGCGAGAGGGCGGCAAACAGGTCACGGCCGGCAGACTCAATGTTGTTGTGCCGCTCACCCTGCCACAACTGCAGGTATTCCAGCGAGGCATGGCGAACATAGGCGTAGTGGCCGGGCTGGGCCAGGGCCTCGATATTAAACGGAGTCATGTCCCGCACCATCGGCTGGATATGGCCGGTGGTCAGGGTCAGCTGCCACAGGCTATGGTCACCGTCACGCATGGAGTTGAACACCAGGGCGCTGTCGTCCCGGCTCCAGGTCAGGCCATGGATAGAGGCGCGATCCTGGGTCAACTGGCGTTCGCGGCCAGTGAGGTCGACGGTAAACAGCTCCGCCTGGTAGCCGCCCTGGTAGCGTATAAAGGCCAATCGGTCTTCGGTGTGGGCCCAGGCCAGCTGGTTGTCCTGCTGGCCGGATTGGGGCTGGCTCAGCTGGCGCCGCTCATGGCTTTCCAGGTCATACAGGAACACCGCGCTGTGGTCCTGCTGCGGCACCTTGTCGATCATCGCCAGGTAGCGGCCGGAGGGTGACCAGTCCAGCACCTTGTGGAAGCGATTGAGCACGCAGGTGCCCACCCGGCTCTCCTCCAGGGTATCCAGCGGCTTTATCCACACATCGCACTGGCCGCTGTCGTTCTCACGGACAAAAGCCAAACGGCGACCGTCCGGCGACCAGGCCGGGCTGGCCTCGGCGTGGCGGCTAAAGCTCACCTGGCGCAACGGCGCCTCGGGCTGATGCAGATCCTGGATGAAGATCCGGGCCGGCTCGTTGTGGCGCTCCCACATAAAGGCCAGGTAACGGCCATCCGGCGACAACGCTGGATTCTCCTCCACCCCCTCCAGGTAGGTGATAGGACTGGGTTTGCCGTAACGCAGCGCCTCGGGCTGCGGGCTTGGCAGATACCAGGCCAGCACCGCCAGCACCGTTAAGCCGGCCACCAGTCCCCATTGGCGCAGATCCGCCCCCAGTTGAATCCGTTTCGGCTTATCCGGCACCACGTCTTTATTCAGCATGGTCACCGGCAGCAGCAGCTGGTAGCCGGTCTTGGCGATGGTCTTAATCACCTCCTGGTCGCCATCCGCCAGCAACTTGCGAAGCTGGTAGATGGCGTTGGTGATACCCCGGTTGCCCACCGCGGTGTTGCCATCCCAGATCGCCTCAATCAAGGCCTCCCGGCTGACGGTCTGGCCATGGCTTTGTACCAGCAGCAGCAACACCTCAAATACCTTGCGTGGCAGGGTCTCTTGCTGGCTTTGGCCGTCGGCCTCCCGGCTCAATGACAGTTCTGACGTGACGATGTGCCAATCGCCAACCCGATACTCTTCATGCCCCATGATCGTGCGTCCTTGAACTGTTTTTCTTGTTGTTGTGGAGCCACGAATACACAGCCCACGCAATAACCGTCAACCCACGACGCTTGAGCAAATGATTTTGTCGCAAAGTGACACGAAAAGGTAATGCGTAAGATGTTGATTTAAATGCAAATGATAAAAAAAAGACAATAACAGGAGAGGGATCTGACCCCGATTCTCTTCCCCGTCCCGGTTGCCCTTGGGTATCAACGAGATTGGTTGGCTTGACCAGCCAGAACAAAAAAAGCAGGGCGTACCACAACAACAACAGCGCCTTAAAAGCTTCCTCAATCCAGAAGGAATCCAGGGATGAACCAGAACCGCTTTACCCTCAGTCGTCTGGCACTCTGTGTCAGCATGGCCATCGCCCCGGCGGCGTTGATCGCCACCGAAGCCACCGACCAGCTCACGTCAGTCGGTGCCAGCCAGAACCAACAGGTTGAAAGCTATGTCTTTGCTTTAACCACTCCCGCCGCTTGGGCACCCGGTGGCGATCTCAACGCCGCCGAGCAGGCCCAGGACCGCATCATCGCCCTGGCCAAGTCGCTCGATCCCAAGGCGCAGGTATTGGGCCGCAGCAGCAAGGTCGCCAATACCCTGCACCTGAGCCTCAGCGACGAAGCGGCGCAAGCTCTACAAGCCCATCAGGAGGTGGCAGGCGTCGATGCGGTGCAGGGTGCTCGCAAAGCCCAGCCAGGGGCCAAGCTCAACAAGCTGGTCAAAAAGGCACAAATCAACGAGATGACCGAGGCGGCCCCCAAGCTGTCTGACAACCCGGATGCCGGCGCCGGCGTTACCGTCGCCATCTTCTCCACCGGTATCGATTACACCCACGCCAGCCTGGGCGGTGCCGGCACCGCAGAGGCCTACGCCGATGCCTATGCCAACCGTACTGCACCCTATGACGGCTTCCCCACCGACACCGTGATCGGTGGCCACGATTACGCCTCCGAATTCAACGGGGCTATCGATGAGAACCCGCTGGATGGCAACGATGAGCTGGTCAACATCAATGGCTGGGAGTTCCCTACCGGCCGCGGCACCATGCTGGCATCGCTGATCCATCAGCAAGCCCCCGGGGCAAAGTTCCTCGCCTACAAGATCGGCACCGTGTACGAGCGCAGCTGGGATGGTGCCATCCTGGAAACCGTGGTCGACCGCACCCGTCTGGCCCAGGCCTTTGAAGAGGCCATTACTGAAGGCGCCGACATCATCCTGGTGGATCACAGCCTCTACGGCGGCCACTACGCCGCCTACTACGATCCCAAGGGCGACAACATCTCCGGCGCCCAGATGGAGACCCAGATGGTCAATGCGGCGGCTGCCAAGGGCGTCACCGTTGTCACCACCGCCGGCTACTTCGGTGAGTTCCCCTCCAAGTACAACATCGCCACCCTGGGGGCCGCCGACAGCGCGCTGACCGTGGGTGCGGTTGAAACCAATGGCGCCGACCTGGTCACCACCGAGTGGACCCCGCACGGCCCGGTACGGGGCTCACAAACCATCAAGCCGGATCTGGTCAGCTACGCCAGCACCGAGAATGTGGCGCTGGTGGGCACCGCCACCGAGTTTGGTGATGAAGCCCATTACGACTTCACCGTGGCGCGCATCGCTGCCGCCGCCGCCATCGTCAAGGGCGACCGCGATGGGTTGTCCAATGTGGAGGTGAAAGCCCTGCTGGCCAATACCGCCAATGCCATGGTGATGCGTGGCGACAGCGGCATGCAGGCCTCCGTCACCCAGATCGGTGGCGGTGTGGAGAACATCGACGCCGCACTGAGCTCGCCGGTGGCCGCCTGGGAGAAGGGCAGCTACCAGCCGCACCTGCGCTTTGGCCAGGTAACGGTAGACGGCAGCCACCGTGTGGTGAAAGAGGTGTCTCTGCGTAACTTCTCCGAACAGGCGCAAACCTACAGCCTGAGCATGGAGCACGCCGAGCGCGACGGTAACGCTGCCCTGTCCTGGAGCTTCCCGGCCTCGGTTACCGTACCGGCCAACACCACCATCACCGTTCCGCTGGTGCTGGAGATCGACGCCGCCTCACTGCCCTCCATCGGGCTGCACAACAGCGACGATTACAGCCTGGAGAACTGGGAAAAGGCAGAGCTCAATGGCTACCTGAAGCTGACCAGCGACAGTCAACCGACCCTGAGCCTGGGCTGGGCTATCCTGCCCAAGCACGCCGGCAGCATCCAGCGTAACTTCGACACCTTTGAGGATGTCTGGTCCGACTTGGCCCATCCGCTACCGTGGTCCTTCAGCACAGCAACCCGCAAGCAAAGCTTCACCAACACCAGTGCGCAAAATATGCTGGCAACCGCATTGCCGGTGGTCGCTTCTCGTACAGAGATCCCCACCGACAAGACCAATGCCACCCACCTGCTCAACCACACCATGGCCGGCATCTATGACGAAGCCATGTGTAGCTCCGGCAAGAAGTACGTGTTTGGCGCCATCCTGCACCAGCCGGCGGATATCTCGGCGGCCAACTACTTCGACAAATCCGGCGACACCCTGCTGCTGCATAAGCTGTACTTCGAGCGGATCGTCGAGGACTACAACCTGGCGGAGGGGATCGACTGGGAACCCTGGCTGAACGACGAGGATATCTTTGCCCAGGTCTGGATCGCCATGGATCCCGAAGGCAAGCCACGAAGCTACTACACCGATTACAACCTGACCTATGACCCGTCCAACCCCTATGGCCGCTACACCCCGTCGCAGCTGCCGGTGCACTTCACCCCGGGCACCAACCAGGTGGTGGGTCAGTTCTGTTTGGAGGAGCTGTATCACCACGAGATCGATAGCCCCGACGATTTTGACCAGAACCTGGGCATGATCTTCAGCACCGACCGCGATGCCCTGCCCGATGTGGGCGATCCGATCCTGATGTTCAACCCCTCCAAGTGGGGCATGCAGCATGACGACGGCTGGGGCGGCACCCAGTGGAGCACCAACGAGGTAAAGCTCAACCGCATCGATGCCGAGGGCATGGAAGGGGATGAGTGGACCCATCAGATGGAGCTGGCGCCCGGTGAAAGCGCGATGCTCTACTCGCAAACCGATGGTGCCTGCAGCAGCTTCGGCATTTGGTCTGACAGCAACATCAACACCGATGCCAGCATCCAGGCCCCGAGCTTTGAGCAGTGCACCCAGGCGCATTTTGTCCTGATGGACCTGCACAGTGACTACTCGCTGGAGGCCACCTACGGGATGGGCTACGACAGTGCCTACTCCGTGGCGCAGGTCACCCCGGGCCAGCACTTCATCGTCAGCGAAGATGTTAGCGCCGGCAGCGTGATTGGCCAGCTCGCGCTGACCACACCGGGCTTCTTTGGTGAGGTCGGCAGTGAGTGGAGTCCCTTTGTGGTCAAGCTGATGACCGCCATCCCGGGCAATCCCATTGAGATTGCCGAAGACGGCACCATCACCGTGGCCAACCCGGCGGCGCTGGACTTTGAAAACCAGCACACCCTTACCTTCGAAGTGATGACCCAGATGGGTCAAAACATCACCTCTAAAGCGGCTGAGGTGACCATCAGCATCACCAACGTCAACGATGTTGCCCCCATCCAGCATGGCGAACTGCCCAGCTTCGAGCTGATCGAAGGCAACAGCCTGGAGCTTTCACTGGCCAGCTACTTCAGTGAGGCCGAGGGCGATGCAATGAGCTTTAGCATCGAGGGCCTGCCCAAGGGCCTGAGCTTCGAGGCCGACAGCCTGACCCTGTCCGGCACCGTCGAAGCGGCGGGTGAGTACATCGCCAAGGTGGTTGTCCACGATGGCGTCAACAGCACCACCGCTGAGCTGGTGATCACCGTGCTTGCCGCACCGGCACTGATCAGCGAGCTGCCGAGCCTGAGCCTCACCGAAGGGGACGCAGTGGAGCTCTCGCTGGACGGTTACTTCGCGGATGCCGACAGCGACAACCTGATGCTGAGCGTGGCCGGCCTGCCTGAAGGCCTGAGCTTTGATTCGGACAGCATGATGATCACCGGTACCGCTGGCAGTGCAGGCGACTACACCGTCACCGTTACCGCCAGTGACGGTGCACTCGAGGCCAGTGCCGAGATGTCCCTGAGCATCGCTGCGGCCCCGGCGCCTGCCCCGGCACCCGTGCCGAAATCCGACGATGGCGGCAGCCTGGGCTTTGCCCTGCCGCTGCTGGCCTGGCTGGCGCTGCGTCGCCGTCGCTAAGCCCACTACGGGGCCGGCCCTGGTCGGCCCCCTCTCTCTGCATCTAGAAGGACTCATGTTGTGTTGAGACTCAGTGTATTGGCAGCCCTGGCGGCTGCAGCGTCGGCCCAGGCTGGCGACCATACCGGCAACTTCCAGGCCGGCCCTATCAACTCCATGTCCGCGCTGTCCGCCAAAGAGGCGCGGGATATCAGCGATCTGTACTTCGTCAAATTCCACGCCGAACCGCTGGCCGTTGCCGCCGATGGCCTGCAGCAGTTCGGCATCCTGTCGATGAAACAGGCCAGCGGCCGCTTGAATGTGCAAGCCCCCGCCAGCCAGACCTACCTCAACCGCCTGGCCACAGAACGAGAGCAAAGCCGCCAGAGCCTGTCGAGCAAGCTGGGGCGTCCGCTCCAATTCGAGAACCAATATGGCACCGTGCTCAACGCCGCCACCGTGCACCTGAGCCCGGCCGAGGCCGAGCGATTGGCCGCCGACAGCAGCATTGCCGGCATCCAGAAGGTGCAGATGCACCAGCTGCACACCGACGCCGGCCCGGACTTTATCGGTGCCAGCCAACTTTGGGCGGGCCTGGGCTCGCACCTGGCCACCAAAGGAGAAGGGGTCGTGGTCGGGATCATCGATACCGGCATCGATGGCGATCACCCCTCCTTTACCGCCACTGCCAGCGACGGCTATGTCCACACCAACCCGCTGGGCGATGGCGTCTACCTGGGTGACTGTGAGATCCGTACCGAGCTGTGTAACGACAAGCTGATCGGCATCGTCAGTTACCCTGAGCTGCACCTGCGTTACCCCAGCACCCCGCAGGATCACTTTACCCGCACCGAGCTGCTGGACACCGGTTGGGACTTCCAGGGCCACGGCACCCACGTGGCGGCCACCGCGGCCGGTAACCCCCTGACCGATCTCCCCATGTACAACGTCATCGGTGGCCTGGCCCAGTTCCGCATGCCCGCCATCAGTGGCGTGGCCCCCCGGGCCAACATCGTCTCCTACCAGGTCTGTCTGCCCCACAGCGATGACCCGAACTACGGCGGCTGCTACCCCGACCTGACCATCAAGGCGCTGGAGCACGCCATTGAGAACGGCGTCAACGTCATCAACTACTCGGTGGGCGGTCCGGCCGATAGCCCCTGGCTGCGCTACGATACCGAGGCGTTCCTCAACGCCCGGGTTGCCGGCATCCACGTGGCCACCTCCGCCGGCAACTCCGGCCCCAATGCCGGGACCGTCGGCACGCCCGGTAACGCGCCCTGGATCACCACGGTGGCCGCTTACACCCACGACCGTGGCTACCTGGACAAGCAGCTCAACGGCTTCAGCGGAGGCGACACCACGCCGCCGGCGCCGCTGACCGGTAAAGGGGCAACCGAAGGGATCAGTGCCACCATCGTCGATGCCGACGATTATGGCGATGGCCTGTGTAACACCCCTTTCGCCGAGGACACCTTCAGCGGTGAGATCGTTGTCTGCCGCCGCGGGGACATCGCCCGGGTCGAAAAGGGCGATAACGTCCTGGCCGGCGGAGCCGGTGGCCTGGTGCTGGTCAATGTCGACGATGAGGTCGACAACGTGGTGGCCGATCTGCACGTCCTGCCCGCCATCCAGCTCGACAAAGCCAGTGGCGAGCTGTTGCTGGACTGGCTCAGCAGCGGTGAGGACCACCTGGCCACCATCGGCACCACGGAGATGATCAAGGATGCGGCGCTGGGCAACATCGCCGGCGACTTCACCTCCCGTGGCCCGAACCTGCCCTATGCCGGCAGCCTGGCACCGGATCTGGCCGCTCCCGGGGTGGACGTGTTCGCCGCCCACACCACCGAGTGGCCTTACTCCCGCACCATCCCGCCGGAGTACACCCTGATGAGCGGCACCTCCATGGCCAGCCCACATGTGGCCGGGGCACTGGCGCTGATGGCGGCGCTGCGTCCGGACTGGACCCCAGCCCAGGTGCAATCCGCGCTGATGACCACCGCCAACTACACCACCTTCACCGACGACGATTACGACGGCGAGCTCACCCCCTCCACCCCGTTTGATGGTGGTATGGGGATGATCCAGGTGCACCAGGCGGTGGACGCCGGTCTGCTGCTGGATATCTCCGAGCAGGAGTACCTGGATGCCAACCCGGATGAGCAAGGCGATCCCAGCAGCCTGAACCTGCCCTCTGTGGTTGGCCTCAACTGTGTGGGCCAGTGCAGCTGGACCCGGACCGTCACCGCCACCGCCGATGCCAGCTGGACCACCGCGGCCAGTTACCAGAGCGCCGGCTTCACCATCGAGATCAGCCCCGCCAGCTTCAGCCTGAGCGAAGGCCAAAGCCAGGAGCTGACCATCACCGCGTCACCCAACGAGGAGCTGACCTCCGAGTGGGTGTTTGGTGAGATCGCCTTGACCGCCAGCGGCCTGCCGCAGCAGCACCTGACCGTGGTGGTCAACTTCGAGGGGGGCAGCGTGCCCGGCGATCTGGAAAACCGCGAGGTGATCACCGCCAACCGTGATGCCGACAGCCATGCCATCGAGGGCTTTGTCACCATCGGCTCGAACGATCTGCAGCTGACGCCCCGTGGTCTGACCCAGGTAGAAACCCATAAGGCCGACACCCTGTGGGATCCGGATGCCCGCTACCGCACCGAGAACTCCGCCAGCCTCCATGTTGTCCCGGTGGGGATCAGTGCCAGTACCGAGGTGTTTGCCGCCTGGCTGAGCGACGCTGACGCCCTGGATCTGGACCTGTTCATCGTCCACGACTCCGATGGCAACGGTGAGCCCTCGATGTTCGAGATCAACAACGCCTTCTGTGTGAGCGGTCGCTTCGACAGCCAGGAGAACTGTGTGATGGAAGACCCGATGCCGGGCAGTTACCTGGTGGTGGTCCACAACTACGAAAGTGCCGAGCCAATGACGCTCTACTCGCACACCCTGTCCATCGCCAATGTGAAGGATCATGAACCGACCTTCAGCCTGAGCGCGCCAGCCAGTGTCGAGACCGGAGAAGAGTTCGCCATCGACGTCCGTTGGGACCACCCGATGACCGAAGGTGAGCGCTACTTCGGTGCCATCACCGTGGGCACCAATGCCGAGCAGCCGGATAACGTCGGCACCGTTTACTTTGAACTGGACCGTGGTCCCGATGACGTCCGCTTCGCCACCGAGCAAAGCGCCGTCACTGCCGGTGAAACCGTTAGCTACAGCATCGAGCTGATGGCCAACGACAGCGCCGAAGACCGTGACTATAGCCTGAGTGTGGAGGTGCCCGAACCCTTCGCGGTGGTCGAGGCGACCGACGGAGCAATCAGCGACAACCAGGTGCAGTGGCAGGTCCGCCAGGTGGCGGGTGCCCAGGCGCAAAGCCTGGAGCTGGTGATCGACACCAGCGCCGTGACCGACAGCGATGCCGAGCTGGTACTGGCCCTGACCCACGCGCTGACCCAGATCGCCGATAGCGGTGTGACGGTGGAGGCAACCCCGGTCAGCGTGATGGCGCCGGAAAAACCCAAGGCGCTGATCAACGGTGAAGCGGCTCTGAAGCTGTCGGTACAAAGCCCGGCGACCCTCGAGCTGCAAGCCGGGATGGAAGCCGACGGCGAGATCCTGAGTTACCAGTGGCAACAACAATCCGGGCCGGAGCTGCTGCTCAGCGACAACGATGGCGCCACCCTCAGCATCGAGGTGCCCGCACTGGCTCGCGACCAGGTGGCGGAGATCAGCCTGGTGATCACCACCGAAGCGGGCAGCAGCCTGCCGGTGATGGCGACCCTGAACCTGGCCGCTGAGGTTGTTTCCGAGCCAGAGCCAGAACCGGAACCTGAGCCGGAGCCTCAACCGGCCCCCCCGGTTGAGGACAAGGGCAGCAGCGGTGGTAGCCTGGCCTGGTGGTCTCTGATGCTGGTGCTGGTGCGCCTGCTGCGACAGCGTCACTAAGGTCACGCCAGCAACGCCAATGCTCAAGCAGTAAAAAAGCGCCCTACGGGGCGCTTTCATTTTGGGGTATGTGCAGGCGGCAGAATCAGCCGCCGTAAAGCACCGCCCCTACCGCGATGGCGATGGCGCCCAGCAGCAGGATCACCAGCAACACAGTGAGCAGCGCCTTGCCGATGCCGTAGTCATGGGCCGCCGACAGGTTGGCAACGCTGAGCACCAAGGCCCACACCCCAAACACCGTCTGCAAAAACACGATGGCCACGTAGGCCAGGTTCTGCCACAGCGCCGCCTGGCCCAGCTGGCTGGGGTCCACCAACACCGAGGGGCCATAGATCACCAGCAGCACCAAGGAGAGGCCCAAGCCCAGGATGCTGGGTACCTGGGCCCACACCATGCCGGTGGCGATGTTGTTGAGACTGCCGGTGCCGCCGAGCCAGCCCCCCACCAACCGGTAGAGAAAGGCGATGAGATGGATGATGATCCAAGCCAGGGGGATCGCCACCACCGAGCCAACCATCAAGATGGCCAACGCCTGCCAGCCGCTGCCCCCTTCGCCTGCCGCAGTCGCGCCGCTTTGCAGGCTGGGGTCCAGCGCCGATTGCAGCACCCCGGCGAAGGTCCCCAGCGCCAGTAGCCACCAGAAGTAACGCCTTGGTGTGTCGCTGGCCAGGATCGCCCTCAGGGTCTTACGCGGCTCCAGCATCATCGCCAGGAAGGGCTGTGACGGAAACACGGTGGCCTCGCCCAGCTCTCCAGATGTGGCCGGTCCTGTGGGATCTGTATTCCCGGCGGGTTGCTCTGCAGACATTGATTGTCACTCCATGGCTTTTTAGTGGACACACCGTGAGCTGAAGCTTAGCTCCACAGCACTGAGGGGTCGTCCATCATCATCACCACAGCTACGGCCAACAGGATGAAGAACAGGATGATCACCAGGTGCACCCCGACCGAGCGCCACAGGCTGATGTTCAGGGTAACCGACAGCGCTGCCACGCTGAGCACCAATCCCCAAACGGCAAACACGATCTGCAGCAAGCCAATGCCCACCGCCAGCAGCCCTTTGAGTGTCCCCCCCTCGGTGATGGCATCGGGATTGGTGATAAGCTCGGTGCCGAACAGTGCGAACAGCAAAATAGACAATCCCAACGAAATCAGGGCAGGCACCTGGGCCCAGACCATGCCGGTGACCATGTCCCCCAGTTCCCCTTCCCCGCCAAACAGACGGCCAACCAATCGGGTCAGCCACGCCGAAAGATACATAAACCCTAAGGCGATAGGAGCGGCAACCAGCAGGCCGAAGCCAAAGCCAAACAGCTCCGGGCTGGAGGCCTCGGCCATGTCGCCGCTAAACAAGGTCTCCAGGCCGCTGGCCAGCACGATCACCACTAACAGGAACACAAAGCCCTTGCGCGGGGTGTCGCTGGCCAGCACCGCACTCAAGGTGGCACGAGGCTCCAGCATCATCGCCAGAAAGGCCTGTTTGGGAAAGGGCTGAGCCGGAGACTCATTACCGTATGGCTCAGTGTCGGGAGAGTTGTGGGGTGGTTTTACCGCATCCGTGTCGTTCATAGCGCATCCTTGGCATGGTTTTGTCTCAGTCTATCCAACCAAAACACCAGAAAAACGACAAAAGGACAAGTTCTGACAGGGACTTAGGCTTTTTCCTACGACGCATGAACTCAGGCGAGCGCCAGGCTGTTGAGAACCACCGGCCTCAGCCCATGGGCTACGCCAAAGTCACGCCAAATCAGTCACCTTCGATTGCACGTAAGACCAAATACTGTCAGCTTAGTGGGGTCGTTGATAAGGATATTGACCATGAGAACACTGCTTAGCCTTGCTCCCTGGGCCCTATGGGCTTTTCTGGCCCCCACCCAGGCGATGCCGGCCTGGCCTGAGCTGCAACAGGAGCTCACCCAGGCACTGGAAGACCCGGAATACAGCGCGGAAGACCACGGCTTTTTTCGCGACTACCTTGCTCAGCTCAACTCCCTGGCGCCCCAACAGGGGCAGATCCCCCTGGCGGAGCAGCGCATCGTCCTCAATGTGCCGGAGCATCTCTACTACTTCTCCCCCGAGGATGCCGAGCTCATTCTCAGCCAGCTGTGGCAGAACGTCCCGGGCACCGGCTTGAACAGTCATGGATTGCTGATGCCAGTGGCTTTTGACCCCATGGCAGACGCGTCCTGGGCCACCACACTGCACTACGTCGAGGATGGCTACATCGATGACAGCGAGGCGCAGACCATCGATTACGACGCGCTGCTCAGCGAGATGCAAGCCGACACCCGGCAAGAAAGCATGCAGCGTGCTGAGCAGGGCTATCCGGCCATCAGCCTGGTGGGCTGGGCCTCGGCGCCCTACTACGATGGCGAGACCCACAAGCTGCACTGGGCGCAGGAGCTTCACTTTGTCGGCTACGAGGAAAATACCCTAAACTACGACATCCGGGTGCTGGGCCGGCAGGGCTTCTTGCAGATGGGCTTTATCGCCCACATGAGCCAGCTGGAGCAGATCCAGGGGCAGATGGAGGAGATCCTGGCGGTGGCCGAGTTCAGCCCTGGCCACCAGTACAGTGACTTTGATGCCAGCACCGACAAGATGGCGGCCTATGGCATTGGCGGCCTGATCGCCGGCAAAACCCTGGCAAAAACCGGTGTTCTGGCGGCCATCCTGATGCTGTTGAAGAAGTTCTGGTTCGTGGCCTTGGCGGCGATCTGGGGCCTGTTCAAGGGGATAGGCCGGCTGCTGGGCGGTAACAAAGCGGACTAACAGCTGCGCTCAAACACCAGCCTTGAAATGACAAAGCGCCGCGGCTTCTGGCCACGGCGCTTTGTTGTCTCTAGGCGTGGGTGCCATTAGAGCGCGAACAGCCACTCCAGCAGCAACACCAAGGGCAGGGCTATCACGATCACCATCAGAATAAAGAGCACAAAGCTCAGCAGGGCTCGCCAGATGGCAAAGCCATGACAGGTGGCCAGGTTAACGATGCCCAGGCCGAAGGCCCAGATGGCAAACACCGTCTGCAGGATGACGTAAAGCCCCACCGCCAGTGGGAAGAGCCAGCCTTCGGCCGCCAGCCATCCCAGGTCGAAAACCGCATCCAACCCCACCCACAGCGCCAGCAGCAGAGCCACCGGCAGCAACAACAGCTGCGGTACCGTCGCCCACATCATGCCCACCAGGATCGACTCGGTATCGCCCTTGCCCCCAAGCCAGCGGCCTATGTGCTGATAGCCCCAGGCCGCCAGCTTCATGATCAGGTAGGTGGCCGGGATGGCGATCAGGAACACGCCAAGGGTCTTTGCCAATGTTGCGGGCCCCATCAGCCCCTCGGACACCAGGTTGATGACGTCATCCATTTGGCCCACCACCAGTGACAGCACCAGCAGCCACCAGAACCAGCGGCGCGGCTCGCTGCTGTCGAGGATCCCGCGCAGGGTCTGACGCGGCTCCAGCATGACCGCCAGCGGGGCCTGGTGGGGAAAGGGCCGACTGGCCAGCTCGGCCTGGGCAAAGGCGGCGGCAATGGACTCGGGGGTGGGAACGGCAGGGGCACGCGGGGTGCGTTTGAACAGCATCGGGGTCTCGTCTTGTCGTGAAGCAAAATTCGATGCCGTTGTACCACGTTGCTGCGAACACTGCCGTGAGAATCCGCACGGGGGATGCAGCGCTTACAAACAAAATCGTGGCCAAACAAAACGCCCCGCACGATGGCGGGGCGTTGATTCTCAAGCTTGAGGCGGTGGTTTACAGCGCCTTGAGCTGCTCTTTCTGCTCTTCCAGCTTGGCGATGTCGCGCTTGGCGTCATCCAGCTTGGCCTGCTCCTTGGCGACAACCGCCTCCGGTGCCTTGGCCAGGAAGCCCTGGTTGGACAGCTTCTTCTCCACCCGCTCGGCGTCTTGCGCCAGCTTGGCAATCTGCTTGTCGATGCGGGCCAGCTCGGCCTCAACGTCGATCAGGCCCGCCATCGGGATCAGCAGCTCCATCTCACCAATCAGCTGAGTGGTGGACATCGGCGCGTCACCGGACAGCTCGGTGATGGACTCCAGGTTAGCCAGCTTGTTGAGCATGATCTGGTTGGCACTGACGCGAGCCAGGTCCTGCTCGGAGGCGTTCTTCAGCAGCACGTTGAGCGGCTTGGACGGGGCCACGTTGAGCTCACCGCGGACGTTACGCACCGCGACGATGAACTGCTTCACCCACTCCAGGTCAGCCTTGGCGCTTTCGTTCACCAGCGCGGCATCAAACTGCGGGTACGCCTTCAGCATGATGGTGTCGCCGCCTTTGCCGACCATCGGCGCCACGGTCTGCCAGATCTCCTCGGTGATGTAAGGCATCAGCGGGTGCATCAGGCGCAGCAGCGATTCCAGCACGGTCAGCAGGGTGTGGCGGGTGCCACGCTGCTGGGCTTCGGTGCCGTTTTGCAGTACCGGCTTGGTCAGCTCCAGGTACCAGTCACAGAACTGGTTCCAGGTGAACTCGTAAGCGATGTTGGCGGCGATGTCGAAGCGGTAGGTGTCCATCGCTTCGCGGATCGCCTTCACGGTGTCGTTGTACTGGGCCAGGATCCACTGATCCGCCAGGCTCAGCTCCATCTCGCCACCGTCTTTGCCACAATCCTGATCTTCGGTGTTCATCAGCACGTAGCGGCTGGCGTTCCACAGCTTGTTGGCGAAGTTGCGGTAGCCTTCCAGCCGGTTCATGTCCCAGTTGATGTCACGGCCGGTGGAGGCCATGGCAGCCAGGGTGAAGCGCAGCGCATCGGTACCGTGGGCAGAGATCCCCTCCGGGAACTGCTTGCGGGTGCTCTTCTCGATCTTGGCGGCCAGCTGCGGCTGCATCATGTTGCCGGTGCGCTTCTGTACCAGGGTTTCCAGATCGATGCCGTCGATCATGTCCAGCGGGTCCAGCACGTTGCCCTTGGACTTGGACATCTTGTCGCCCTGCTCATCACGGATAAGGCCAGTCACGTAGACGGTCTTGAACGGCACCTGCGGCTTGCCGTTCTCATCCTTGATGAAGTGCATGGTCATCATGATCATCCGGGCTACCCAGAAGAAGATGATGTCGAAGCCGGTCACCAGCACGTCGGTGGGGTGGAAGGTCTTCAGCGCATCGGTGTCTTCCGGCCAGCCCAGGGTGGCGAAGGTCCACAGCGCGGAGGAGAACCAGGTGTCCAGTACGTCGTCGTCCTGGCGCAGTACCGCATCGGCGCTCAGGCCATTGGCGGCACGCACCTCGGCCTCGGTGTTACCCACGTAGACCTTACCGGATTCGTCGTACCAGGCCGGGATACGGTGGCCCCACCACAGCTGACGGGAGATACACCAGTCCTGGATGTCACGCATCCAGGCGAAGTACATGTTCTCGTACTGCTTGGGCACGAACTGGATGTCGCCGTTCTCCACCGCCTCGGTGGCGGTCTTGGCCATCGGCGCCACGCGCACGTACCACTGATCGGTCAGCATCGGCTCGATCACCACGCCACCGCGGTCGCCATAAGGCACGGTCAGGTCGTGGTCTTTGATCTCGTCCAGCAGGCCCAGCTCGTCGAACTCAGCGACGATGGCCTTACGGGCGGCAAAGCGCTCCATGCCCTGGTACTTGGCCGGCAGTTCGGCGGAGTAGACGTCGGAGGCTTCACCGTTGGTGTCCAGCACCTCGGCCTCGGCACGAATCTCGGCGTTGAAGGTCAACACGTTGATCATCGGCAGGGCGTGACGCTTACCCACCTCGTAATCGTTGAAGTCGTGGGCCGGGGTGATCTTCACACAACCGGTGCCCTTCTCCATGTCGGCATGCTCGTCACCCACGATGGGGATGCGACGGCCAACGATCGGCAGGATCAGCTCCTTACCAATCAAATCTTTGTAGCGCGGATCTTCCGGGTTTACTGCCACACCGGTGTCGCCCAGCATGGTTTCCGGACGGGTGGTGGCCACCACGATGTAGTCTTTGCCATCGGCGGTCTTAACGCCGTCCGCCAGCGGGTAGCGGAAGTGCCACATGTGGCCCTTCTTGTCCTTGTTCTCCACCTCGAGATCGGAGATCGCGGTGTGCAGTTTCGGATCCCAGTTCACCAGGCGCTTGCCACGGTAGATCAGGTCGTCGTTGTAGAGGCGAACGAACACCTCCTGCACTGCGGCAGACATACCCGGATCCATGGTGAAGCGCTCACGCTCCCAGTCCACGGAGGCGCCCATGCGACGCAGCTGCTGGGTGATGGTGCCACCGGACTCTTCCTTCCACTCCCACACCTTATCGATGAAGGTTTCGCGGCCCAGGTCCTGACGGGTGATGTTATCCGCCGCCAGCTTACGCTCCACCACCATCTGGGTGGCGATGCCGGCGTGGTCGGTGCCCACCTGCCACAGGGTGTTCTTGCCCTGCATCCGCTGGTAGCGCACCAGGGTGTCCATGATGGTGTCCTGGAAGGCGTGACCCATGTGCAGGCTGCCGGTGACGTTCGGCGGCGGGATCATGATGCAGTAGGGATCTTTGCTGGTGTCACCGTGGGGCTTGAAGTAGCCCGCTTCTTCCCAGCGCTGGTAGTGGCGCTGTTCAATCGACTGGGGGTTGTAGGTCTTATCCATGGATCTCGGACTCTAGAAAAATCAAAACGGCTGACGGGCGAGATCCTGGGTGGTTGGGTTCACCCCCAGTTGGCGATAGGCCGCAAAACGTTTGCGTGCCTGTGCCTTTGCCTGCTCATCAGCCGGAACAAAATCGATAATTTGGGTGAATTGTACCGCAAATTGCGGCACGTCGGGACTCAGGTTTACCAACAGTGGCCGTTTTTCCATCTTGGCGTGATCACCATCCTGCCAGCCCACCACCACCGGGCCACCGCCACGGGGGCCCTCGCCCACCAGGTTGTGGGGGATAAAGCGGTCCGGATCGAACTGCCAGAGCAGATCATCGATGCGATGGGCCTGGGCCTGATCGGCACAGTGCAGGTAGACCCCCTGGCCCTTGCGGTAGGCACGAGCCACCACCTCGCAGGCGAAGGCCTCCAGCCGGGCGTCAGACAGAATGTAGAAAAGCGCGTTAGCCATTCGGTTCCCAATCAGAAATAAAAAAGCGGAGCCTGAAGCTCCGCATTCTACGTTAGGTTACTAGGTTCTGGGAAAAGACTAGGTTCGAAAAGCAAAAGCCTCGCTCAAACCCAACATCTGCTCTTCCTAGTACCTAGCACCTAGCACCTAGCACCTAGCACCTAGCACCTAGCACCTAGCACCTAGAATCAATCCTGATCCATCTCGCCGGCGCGGGCCAGCAGGTACTGGGTCAGGATCGGCACCGGACGACCGGTCGAGCCTTTGGCCTTCCCGCCACTGATCCAGGCGGTACCGGCCACGTCGAGGTGGGCCCAGTGGTACTTCTTGGCAAAGCGGGACAGGAACATCGCCGCGGTAATGGTACCGGCGTCGCGACCGCCCAGGTTGGACATGTCGGCGAACGGGCTGTCCAGCTGCTCCATGTAGTCTTCCCACAGCGGCAGACGCCAGCAGCGATCACCGGAGGTATCGCCGGCGTTTTGCAGGTCGTGGGCCAGGCTGTTGTGGTTGGAGAGCAGGCCAGAGGCGTGCTTACCCAGGGCTACCACACAGGCGCCGGTCAGGGTGGCGGTGTCGATCACCACGTCCGGATCGAAGCGCTCGACGTAGGTCAGGGCGTCACACAGCACCAGGCGGCCTTCGGCGTCGGTGTTGAGCACCTCCACGGTCTGGCCGGACATGGTGGTGAGGATGTCACCGGGGCGGTAAGCCTTGCCGCCAGGCATGTTTTCACAGCCCGCCAGGATGGCCACCACGTTGATCGGCAGGTCCAGCTCCACCAGGGCCTTCATGGTCCCCAGTACGCCGGCGGCGCCGCCCATGTCGTACTTCATCTCGTCCATGCCCGCGCCCGGCTTGAGGCTGATGCCGCCGGAATCGAAGGTCAGGCCTTTACCCACCAGCACGATCGGCTTCTGCTCGGCATCCGCTGCGCCCTGGTACTTCATCACGGTCATGATGGATTCGTTTTCAGAACCACGACCCACCGCCAGGTAGGCGTTCATGCCCAGCTCCGCCATCTGCTCCTCACCGATGGTGGTGACGGACAGCTTGCTGTTGGTCTCAGCTACCTGCTTGGCCTGGCTGGCCAGGTAGGCAGGGTTGCAGATGTTCGGCGGCATGTTGGCCACGTCACGGCACAGCTTAGCCCCGGCAGACACACCCAGGCCGTGGTTGATCGCCTTCTCGCCCACCGGCAGCTCGCGACGGGTCGGTACATTGAACACCAGCTTGCGCAGCGGACGACGGGTCTCGTCCTTCTTGCTCTTCATCGCATCGAAGGTGTACAGGCCCGCCTGGGTGGTTTCCACCGCCTGGCGCACCTTCCAGTAGGTATCGCGGCCCTTCACGTGCAGCTCGGTGAGGAAGCAGACCGCTTCCATGGAGCCGGTGTCGTTGAGGGTATTGATGGTCTTGGTGATGATCTGCTTGTACTGGCGCTCGTCCAGCTCACGCTCCTTGCCACAGCCCACCAGCAGTACACGCTCGGACAGGACATTGGGTACGTGGTGCAGCAGCAGCATCTGCCCCGGTTTTCCTTCCAGATCACCGCGACGCAGCAGGTTGCTGATGTAGCCGTCGCTGATCTTATCCAGTTGCTCGCCTACCGCAGACAGTCGGCGCGGCTCGAACACGCCAACCACAATGCATGCGCTACGCTGTTTTTCTGGACTGCCGCTCTTTACACTGAACTCCATGGCATCTCCCGGTTCTTAAAGACATGGCTGTATTATTGTTAGATAATACGCGCTTCGCTGGCCCCAGCGCTGGCTGGAAAGGGTTCGCAGCCTCGGGTAGTTCGCTGTATTTTCATACATTTTCTACCTCGATTTGGCCCTGGGACTGTTTAAAAATGTGTAAAAGTAACTATCTTACTTAAATCACACTCCGTTTCCACAGAAATTACAAGTTTACTCAACGGACACAGGCTTTGATTGTACTCAGGTACCTGCTTCGGGAAGCGTTCCGAGCTCAGATAGCCGTATTGGCGGTGCTGGTCACCATCTTTATCAGCCAACAATTCGTCAGGATCCTCGCTGATGCCGCCGAGGGACAATTTCCTGGCAAGCTGGTGGTGACCCTGCTGGCGCTGAACCTGCCGGAACTGCTCTCCCTTATTCTTCCCCTCTCCCTGTTTCTGGGCGTGATGATGGCCCACGGCCGGATGTACGCCGAAAGCGAAATGACGGTGCTGCACGCAGTGGGGATCTCCGAGTGGTATGTCACCCGGGTGACCCTGGTGCTGGGCTTTATCATGGCCGCCATCGCCGGTGTCACCGCCATCTACGTGGCGCCCTGGGCCCAGGAGAAGGAGTACCAGGTGCTGGAGAAGGCCGAGTCCGAGGCTGGCCTGGCCGCCCTGGTGCAGGGCCGGTTCCAGCGTGCCGCCAACGGCAAAGGGGTGATCTACGTTGAGGGCCTGTCCAAGGGCAACCTGGAGAAGGTGTTCGTAGCCCAGCTGCCACGGGAAGACAGCGATCCCCAGACCGCGCTGGTGCTGGCCGACGGCGGCCGTATCGTCGAGGCCGCCGACGGCTCTCAGCGCCTGCAGCTGACCGATGGCACCCGGGTGGCCGGCGTCATCAACAGCAAGGAGTTCAACCAGCTGGAGTTTGGTGCCTACGAGATGGAGATCAAATCCCAGGAGGCCTCCTACAAGCGCCGCAAGATGTCCGCCTACTCCATGACCCAGCTGATGGAAGAGGGCAGCCCCGATGCCTGGGCCGAGATCCATTGGCGTCTGGCGGTGCCCATCGCCCTACCGCTGCTGATCCTCATCGCCGTGCCCATGTCCCGGGTAAACGTGCGCCAGGGTAAGTTCGCCAAGCTGATGCCCGCCATCCTCATCTACTTGGGCTATTTTGGCCTGCTGATGGCCGGTCGCAAGGCGATCGAGAACGAGGCCCTGCCGCCCCAGCTGGGCTTGTGGTGGATCCACATCATGGCGCTGATCATCGGCCTGCTGCTGATCGGCCGCAGCCGCCCCAGTGGCTTGAAGGTGATCGCCTACCTGCGCAGCCTGTTACCCCGGAGGCGCGCGAAATGATCCGCATCCTTGATATGTACATCTCCCGCACCATCATCAGCACCTCGGCGCTGTGTCTGCTGGTGCTGACCGGGCTGTCGGGCCTGATCAAGTTCGTCGACCAGCTGCGACTGGTGGGCCGGGGGGATTTCACCACCTGGGACGTGGTGCTCTACGTGCTGTTCCTGGTCCCCCGTGACATCGAGATGTTCTTCCCCATCGCCGCCATGCTCGGCTCGCTGATCGGCATGGGCATGCTGGCCTCCAGCTCCGAGCTGGTGGTGATGCAGGCCGCCGGTTTGTCCCGCCTTAACATCGCCAGCTCGGTGATGAAGACCGCGGTACCGCTGATGGTGATGGCGATGCTGATCGGCGAATACGTGGCGCCGGTAGCGGAGCAGACCGCCCGGGAGATGCGGGCACAGAAGACCTCCGGCGGCAGCCTGATCAGTGCCCGTAACGGCACTTGGGCCAAGGACGGTGATCTCTTCGTCAACATCACCGAGGTGCGCGACGCCGAGAACCTCAACGGCGTCACCATCTACGACTTCGACGAGGGCAACCGCCTGCGTCACGTCACCCAGGCCGAACGGGCCGCCTTTGATGGCCGTGCCTGGCGTCTGGTGGACGTCACCAAGACCCGGCTGACTGACGAGTGGGTGGAGACCCACAAAGAGGAGCAGGACCGCTGGCAATCCACCCTCACCCCGGACAAGCTGCAGGTGGTGACGGTGAAGCCGGAGTCGCTCTCCATCCAGGGGCTGATGGGCTACCTGGATTACCTGGAGGCCAACCGCCAGGACACCACCCGCTACGAGCTGGCGCTATGGCGCAAGGTGGCCCAGCCGGTCACCGTCGGGGTGATGATGATGCTGGGGCTCTCCTTTATCTTCGGCCCGCTACGTACCGTCACCATGGGGGCGCGGGTGCTGTTGGGGGTGGTCACCGGCTTCACCTTCTACCTGACCAACGAGATCTTCGGACCGATGAGCCTGGTGATGGGGCTGCCCACCTTCCTCGGCGCCTTCCTGCCCAGTATTTTGTTCGCCCTCGCCGCCTACGTGCTGTTGCAGAGGCGATAGACAACGCAGAGGCGATAGCCACGGCAAAGGCCGGCCACTGTTTATCAACAGGCCGGCCTTTTTTGTGCCTGCGCTTCGGCCAAGTCCTGTTTGGAACCGGTTCCAAAGCGGAGGGGCGGGCACAATTTGGCCAATTTTGCTCCCCCGTCGTCAGTTCTGTCGCGACTGGGGTAAACAGGCTCATAGCTGCCCCGACCGGCATTCTGGAACCGGTTCCATCGCTACCCTAGTCGCTGAAAACATGACTGAGGGGGCTCCCATGAGTGACCAACACAACCAAACACGCCGCCAGCTGATCAAGGGCCTGGGAATCACCGGGGTGGCCATGGCCGCCGCACCGGCCCTGGCCGCCAGCCCGTCGGCGGAGCAAGGCTTCGACCGCGAATACGACATCATCATCATCGGCTCCGGCTTCGCCGGCCTGGCCGCCGGCATCGAGGCCAAGCGCAAGGGCTTCAAAAAGGTGGTGATCCTGGAGAAGATGCCCACCATCGGTGGTAACTCCGCCATCAACGGCGGCCTGTTCGCCGCGCCCAATACCGAGATGCAGCGCCGCGACGGCGTCACCGACTCCGTGGAAGCCATGGTGCAAGACCAGCTGGCCGCCGGCCGTGGCATTGCCGATGAGACCTTGCTGCGCCACGTGGCCGAACACGCCAACGAGGCGCTGGAGCTGTGCATCGAGGCGGGGGCGGAGTTCCACCCCTACCTGCAGCAGCTGGGCGGTCACTCGGTGCCCCGTACCTACCAGACCAGCGTCAGCTGTGGCGCCGGCATCACCCAACCGCTGCTGAAACTGGCCCGCAAAGAGGGCGTTGAGGTGATCACTCGCGCCAACTTCCTCAACTTCGTCACCGACGCCAAGGGCGGCGTGGCCGGCATCGAGGTGGAGCATGGCTACTACTACGAGCGCAAACTGGCCGAGGGCAAGCGCGAGCGCCTCAAGGCCGGCAAAGGCGTGATCGTCGCCACCGGCGGCTTTGCCCAGAACGTACCGCTGCGCCAATCCCAGGATCCGACCCTGACCGACGAGATCGGCAGCACCAACATGAAAGGGGCCACCGGCGAAGCGATGCTGCAGATGTTCCGCCTCGGCGGCGTGCCGGTGCACCTGGCTCACATCCAGTCCGGCCCCTGGGCCTCCCCGGATGAAGGCGGCTTCGGCTACGTCTCCAACTACTGCATCTTCAACTTCCCGCACTCCATGGCGGTCAACCGTGCCACCGGCCGTCGCTTTATGAACGAGATCGCCGACCGCAAGACCCGCGCCGACGCCATCATCGAGAACCGGGATGCCCAGGGCGAAGCCCAGCCGCCACTGCTGATCACCAGCTACGAGCAGGCCAACAAGCACCCCAACTGCGCTAAGGTACTGCGCTACAACGTCGGCTGGAAGTTCGACACCCTGGAGGAGCTGGCCGACCACTTCGGCACCCCCAAGGATGCGCTCAAGGCCCAGCTGGCCGAGTACAACGGCTACATCGAGGCCGGCGAAGACAAGCAGTTTGGCAAGATCATCGCCGACTCCAACCGCATCAAGGTGGAGGCCCCATTCATGGTGGTCCGCCTCTGGCCCAAGGTGCACTACTGCCAGGGCGGTGTGCAGATCACCCCTGATGCCGAGGTGATCGACTCCCTCACCGGTGCCCCCATCCCGGGCCTGTTCGCCGCCGGCGAGGTAGCCGGTGGGATCCACGGGGTCAGCCGCCTGGGCAGCTGCTCCATCCCCGAGTGCATGGTGATGGGCATGACCGCCGCCCGTACCCTGGCCAGCCGCAAGGCCTAAGGAGAACAGAATGAAGAAGCTACTGACTGTCGCCCTGCTGGCCCTGGGCCTGGCAACCACCGCACAAGCCGTCGAGGTTCGAGGCTGGCACGATGGCCTGACCTGCCAGGACTGCCACGACCAGGGGATCAAAAAGTACCCCAGTGACCAGGCCTGCCTGAGCTGCCACAACGTCGATGACCTGGCCGAGGCCACCGCTCGGGAAGGTAAGGACAAATGGCAAAACCCGCACAACAACCTGCACTTTGGCAAAGAAACCCCCTGCACCGAGTGTCACGGTGAGCACCAGCCCAAGGAGCACCTCTGTGCCCAGTGCCACACCTTCGATTACCCGGATCACAAGCAGTAATCCACAAGGTTAAAACGCAAAAAGGGCGCCGCAAGGCGCCCTTTCTTGTTCTGTGCTCTTTGGAGCCGAGGCCCACTCAGTGGGTCAGCGCCCGGCGCTGGGTGCGCAACAGCTCGATCAGCTGGCGCATCGCCGGGGTCAATTCAGTACGGCCCTGGTAGATGGACTCGTTGAACACCGGCAGCTTGGGCAACGGCAGCAGATCGTCCAGTACCTGCATCTGCTCACCGATGCGAAAATCCGCAATGGGGGCGATGGCCAGGTCGTTCTCCACCGCCAGGCACAGCGCCTCCGGCGAGGGCGAGGAGAGCACCACCTGCAGCGGCGGCATGCTCAGGTGATGGCGGGCAAATACCTGGGTGCGAATGGGGCAGTTTTCCGGATAGAGCGCCACCGGGATAGGACTGCGCTCCCAGGCTGAGCCGCCTTTGCTGCCCGCCCAGTGAAAGCGACGCTCAAACAGCAGCTCGGCGTTGGGCTGATGCTCCCAGTGGGTGCCCACCACCAGGTCCAGCTCGCCCTGCTCCAGGCGACGGTAGAGGTTGCCGCTGACGTCGGTATCCAGCACCAGCTCGATGCTGGTGAAATCGCGAATGAACTGGAGGATAGAGGCGTTGAGGTAGCGTGCCACGTAGTCGGTGGGCAAACCCAGCCGGATCACCTCGGTGTGCTGGGCCCGGTTCAGATCATCCAGCGCGGCTACGTTCAGCTGCACCATCTGGCGGGCGTACACCAGCAGCGTCTCCCCGGCCGGGGTCAGCGACACGCCCTTGTTGTCACGAAACAGCAGCTGCTTGCCCACGGTGCCTTCCAGCCGCTTGATCTGCAGACTGACCGCCGACTGGGTGCGCAGCACCTGCTCTGCTGCCCGCGACAGGTTGCCGCATTCAGCGATGGCAATGAAACTTTCTAGCAGCTCTATCTTCAGCATGGGCCGGTATTAACAATGCAAATGTCGTGATGATATTAAGTCAATTTACGACAGGCTCGGAGCCCCCTATCTTGGCTTTGTGACCCCGCCCGCGGATCGCGCAGACAAGAGAGAAAATCATGACTGACTGGAACAAACGGGACCGCTTCTTGACCGATGTGGCCGAGCGATTGCTGGAGGCACAGCCGGACTTGTCGCTGTGTCGGGTGCACCTGGTGGCCCCCAGCGGGATCAGTCGTGGTACCGTCTACAACCACTTTCCCCAGGAGTCGGATCTGATGCTGGCGCTGTGCTGTCGCCGCTATGAGCGCGCGCTGCAGCAACGGGCACGCTTCGCCCAGCAGCAGTCCGATCCGTTGGTGGCGTTCCAGTTGCTGCACTGCTGGTTATTGTGGAACTGCCAGCGCCCCGGGCAGCAACAGATCCTCCGGCAGGACCCGGGTAACGACGCCCAGGGCAGTGAGCCCCATCTGAGCCACTATCGGCGCCTGCGCGAGCAGATGATGGCCCAGCTGGAGGCGGCCATCGCCGCCCTGAGCCAGGACCGTGCATTTGACCGGGTGCCACTGATCGCCAGCTACGTCCGTGGCTCGCTGCTGCAGTGCAGCGAATCGCCCCGGGCCAGCGAGGACGCCTCGCTCTACAGCCAGTACTGCTACGGTCTGCTGCAGCTGCTGGGCCGCTCCGACTGCCGACCGCTGGACCAGGAGCAACTAAGCCAACAGCTGGCTCAATGGCAAGGTGAGCCGGCCAGCCCACGCCTCTGCGCCTAGGCCCCTGAATTAATCGGGCGGTGTTACTTGGGCCGGTGCTTGCCACCGGTCCAGCCGCCCTTGGCCAGGGCTTCCTCCCCCATCGCCTGGGCCGGGGCCTCGATCTCGGTGGCCATGGAGTCGTTCCAGCGGTTTAAGAAGCCATAAAGAGCAATGGCCCCGGTGATCTCAACGATCTGGGTCTCATCCCAGTGCTGACGCAGTCGCGCCATCAGCGGCTCATCCACCGCATTGGGCACGCTGCCCGCCGCCAGGGCGTAATCCAGCGCCACTCGCTCCGCCTCGCTGTAGAGCGGACTGGTTTGGTATTCCCACAACGCCAGTACCTTGTCATGGGGCACGTCGTGCAGCTCCGCGGCGATCAACGAGTGCGCCTCGCAATACTGGCAGCCGGCGGCGCGACTACAGAAATGCGCCAGCAAGCGCTTAAAGCCCGGATCCACCGTGCCGTTGGGATCCATCACCGCCCGGGTCAGGGTACCGAAGCCGGACACCATGGCAGGTACCCGCTGCATGGTCAGAAGGCTGTTGGGGACAAAACCAAGGATCCGGACAAACAGGGCAAAATCGTCGGCCAGTTCGGGGCTGTGATCCGCAGGGAGGGGGGAGAGAAGAGGCATGGGGCTTTCCTTGTCATGGTGTGAAAGCCCCAAGTTAACACGCGAGATGGCAGGGGGTTAGCTTCGACCCTTCGCCCGCTTCTCCATCAGCTCGCGGTTTTGTTCCAGGGTCAGCTGCACCACCTCGGAGCCGCTGAGGCGGTCGTGCATCGCCAATCGCTCGTCATCCCACAACAGGCTGATATTTGCCAGGCCGCCAAAGGCATACAGCACCCGATACAGGCTCTGTTGCCGGTTCATCAGGCCGCCATCGCGACGCTGCACCCGCAAGCGCCAGGCACGCATCCCAAGGGTCTGGCCGCTGCGGGTCCAGCTCCAGACAAACAGCCCGATCACCGCTGCCAGGCAGCCGGAGTAATAGAGGCTGCTCCACACCGTGCTGTGCTGCAGGACATCCGAGGTGTGCTCCAGGCCACCGCGATCGATCAGGCCGGTGCCCACCAGCAGGGCAAACAGGGCGAACAGCAGGGTGCCGGCCAGCATGTAGACCGCCAGGGCCAGCAGGAAGTCGTAAACCCAGGCCGCCAGGCGACGCCAGAATGAGGCCCGCGGGGCGTTGGCAAAGGACATGGTGCGCTCTCCGTGCAAATCAGTGAGCCGCAGTCTACCAGACCCAAGCCCCCAGCAACGTGCAGTTTTTGCCCAGTTGGGCCGATTCCCCTTGCTGCCCCCACCGCTTTCTATATAATGCAACGTCACTAAGCCGGGATGGCGGAATTGGTAGACGCAGCGGATTCAAAATCCGCCGGTGGTGACACCTTGGGGGTTCAAGTCCCCCTCCCGGTACCATATCCAGAGAGAGCCCCGAAGCGGAAACGCTTCGGGGCTTTTTCGTTTCTGAATAGCTGCGAGCGGTTCATTGGTCCATCGGTTGGCTGCTTAATGTCGTTAACTGAAAAAGGGGCCATCAGGCCCCTTTTTCATTGTTACTGGCAGAGGTGCTAACCCATCTGCTTACCCACCGCCAGGGCGTGGGCCACGTTGCGGGCGGTCATCTCAACGTTCAGCGCCGCGTCGCGCAGCGCCTCCTCCAGGCTGACCGAGCGCGGTACCACCGCAAACACCGCATCGATGCCGTGCTGGTGCACCACCGCATAGTCTTCCGACATGCAACCGGCGATGGCGATCACCGACTTGCCCGCGGCTTTGGCGGTCTTGGCCACGCCGAATGGGGTTTTGCCGTGGATGGTCTGGCTGTCGATACGTCCCTCCCCGGTGATCACCAGGTCGGCGTCCTTGACCGCCGAGGCCAGGTCCACCGCATCGATGACGATCTCAATGCCCGGTCGCAGCTGCGCACCGAGCAGGCCCAGCAATGCCGCGCCCATACCACCGGCGGCGCCAGCACCGGGTACCGTAGTCACCTCCACCCCCAGCTGCTGCTGGATCAGGGTGCCGTAGTGGGCCAGGTTGGTATCCAGCTGCATCACCATATCGGGGGTCGCGCCCTTTTGCGGACCAAAGATGGCGGAAGCGCCGGTGGTGCCGCACAGCGGGTTGTCGACGTCACAGGCCACCTCGATGCTCAATGCGTCCAGGCGCGGGTCCTTGTCGCTGACATCAATGCTGGCCAAGCGAGCCAGGGCACCACCGCCATAGCCGATCTCGCGCCCTTCCCCATCCAGCAGCTTAATGCCCAGGGCCTGGGCCATGCCGGCGCCACCATCGTTGGTGGCACTGCCACCAATGCCGATGATCAGGTGGGTTGCACCGTGCTCCAGTGCCGCCTTGATAAGCTCACCGGTACCGTAGCTGGTTGTGAGCAGGGGGTTGCGTTGGGAAGGCGGCACCAGGTGCAAGCCGGAGGCCGCGGCCATCTCGATCACCGCCGTCTTGCCATCGCCCATCATGCCGAAGAAGGCATCGACCTGATCGCCCAATGGGCCGGTGACCCGCACCGGGTGGATAGAGCCGCCACTGGCGTCCACCAGCGACTGCACCGTGCCTTCGCCGCCATCGGCCATCGGCAGCTTAACGCAGTCCAGCTGAGAGAGCGCCTGGCTCAAGCCTTTCTCAATGGCGTCGCACACTTCCAGCGCGGTCAGGGACTCTTTAAACGAGTCCGGGGCAATCACAATCTTCATAACGGTCATCCCAAAAGCGGTTATCCCAACAGGCCAAAGACACCATATAGCAAGGTTGCGAGGATGGCGATGACCAAGCCCACAGCCGACTCATAAGGGATCAATTTCAGCCTCTCTTTGATGTCCATATGAACACTGCCGCCGGTGGCATGGAAGAAGCTACCGTGCGGCATGTGATCCAGCACAGTGGCACCGGCATGGAGCATGGCAGCGCCGGCCAGCGCGGAGATCCCCACCTCCAGGATGGTGCTGGCAAAGACATTGGACGCCACCACGGTACCGGCGGTGGTGGAGGCGGTGGCCAGGGACATCACCGCACCGCTGATCGGTGCCAGCAGATAAGCCGGCAAGCCCGTGGCTTCCAGCACGGCAATCAGATCGCCGCGCAGCTCCGAGTTAGCGATGATCCCGGCCAAGGCGCCGGTCCCCAGCAGCATGACTGCCACCGGCGCCATTCGGGTCAGGCCCGCCACGGCAAAGTGGTTAACGCTCTTAGCCTTACCCATGGCCAGGGCGCCGAGCAGGCCCCCCAGCGGCAGTGCAATAAGTGGGTCTACCGCGATGCCGGCAATGGGGCGCAGGGCCAGCAGGCCGATGGCCACCACCGGCGCCACAATGGCGGGGCCAAAGCCGGGCAAGGCGCTCTGCTCAATCTGGATCACCTCAGACTCCGCCACCTTGGAGCCGCGCTGGGACAGGCTCTTGGCCAGCAGGTAGGCGGCAAACATGCCAATGAGGCCCGGCACCACGCCGGCGGCCATTAGCGAGGTCAGCGGCACATCAAAGGCCTCGGAAGCGGCGATGGTATTGGGGTTGGGCGACATGATGTTGCCCCCTTTACCGCCGCCGATCATCGCCAGCAGCACTGCCATCTTGGACAGATCGGTACGCCGGGCGATAGCCAGGGCGATGGGGGAGACGGTGATCACCGCCACGTCCACGAATACCCCGACGGCGGTGAGGATCATAGTGGCCATCGCCAGCGCCAGCAGTGCCCTGGCCTCCCCCACCTTCTGGACGATGGTTTCGGCGATGGAGGTGGCGGCACCGGACTCAATCAGTACCCCGGCCAGCACCCCGGCGGCGAGGATCCGCATCACCGCGGTGACGATGCCCTGGGCTCCGCCGATCATCAGCGCCACCGAGTCAGTCAGCGAGGCACCACCTACCAGGGCACCAATCAGGGCACCGAGCATCATGCCGTAGGCCGGGGGGACTCGTTTGAGGATCAGAACTATCGCAAGAACCAGTGCCACCAGGGCACCCAATGTGGATACGTCCGCCATAACTGCGTACACCCATGTCGAGAGCGTGCCCTAAAGGGTAGCCAATTCCCCCATCTTCGGTGGGGCTTTGACTGGGCTATTCTTTGACAAACGTTGGCTTGGAGAGCGCAGGATGGAATGGATCGATTTAGCCCAGCAAACGCCCGACGATGGTGACGTGGTGCTGGTGTGGATGCCCGACAGCATGAACCACATGGAGATCGTCCGATACGAGGAGGCCAGGGGCTTCTGGGACCTGGAAAACGACTGGGAAGCCCACGGTAACGTGACCCACTGGATGCGGGTAGAGCCACCGGGCAAAGCCTGACCCCAGCTTGAACCGGCATCGATAAAGTCTCTCTAACATATTGTTTTTGGCTTATCATTGGTCCTATTACGCCAAACTCCGCAATGCACCTTCAGCTATGAATCAACCGGTCAATAAAAACCGCGGCCCGATACGTTTTGTTCAGGCCGGGATCTACTCTATGCAGGGCCTCAAGGCGGCCTACAAGAACGAGGAAGCCTTTCGTCAGGAGCTGTTCCTGGCGATCCTGCTGATCTGTGCCTCCTTCGCCTTCGATGTCACCGTACTCGAGCGGCTGTTCATGATCGCCGTGGTGGTGCTGGTGCTGATCGTCGAGCTGCTCAACTCCGCGGTGGAAACCGTGGTGGATCGCATCGGCCCAGAGCATCACGAACTCTCCGGTCGGGCCAAGGACATCGGCTCGGCGGCGGTGTTCCTGTCGCTGCTGCTGGTGGCCGTGGTCTGGGCAGGGATCATCCTATGGTAAGGGCCATCACCCTGCTGCTGGCTGGATTGATGTGGCTGGCACCGGTTCAGGCGGAGCGGATCGCCCCAGCCCCGGGAGACGATTGGCAGCGCGCGTCTCGCAAGGGCGATAACAGCGTCTGGACCCGCGAGGTGCCCGGCACCGCAGTCAAAGAGGTGAAGCTGGAGGCGGTGATCGACGCCCCGGTGGAGCAGGTCTGGCGTACCATCGCCGAGATCGAGGCCTACCCCGATTTCATGCCCTACATCGACGCCATTGAGGTGGTGGGCAGCGATGAGGATGGAGAGCTGGTCTATCACCGGGTCAGCCCACCGTTGGTGAGCAAGCGTGACTACACCCTGTTGATCGTCAATGAAGAGGACCCGGAGCAGGGCCAGTACTACCGCTATTGGACCCCCCGCAACGAACAAGGCCCGGAGCCGCGCAGTGGCGTGGTGCGGCTGGAGATCTGCGATGGCAGCTGGGCGCTGAGCCGGCGCGAGGATGGCCGTACCCAGGCGACCTACTGGGTCTACACCGATCCCGGCGGCAGCATCCCAGCCTGGCTGGCCAACCGGGCCAACACCGTGGGACTGTATGACATCCTCAAGGCGGTGGAGCGCCGCGCTCAAGACCTGAGCTGGCAGCAAGAAGGCAACGACTAGGTTGTTGAGGTACGAGGCTCTGGGTCGCTAGGGCCGCCGGGGCCAAACCTACCCCTGACGCACTGCCCATTGCCGCTCACGTTGCACCATAGCTGACTTCGAGCTCTTCGCTCTTCGCGCCTAGTACCTAGAGCCCAGCACCTAGTACCCAGTACCTAGCGCCTCTACAGCAGACATAAAAAAACACCGCCCGGAGGCGGTGTTTTCTTGTTGGCTGAGTAACGAATTACTCGGCAGCAACGATCTCGATCTTAGCGGTCGCAGTCACTTCGCTGTGCAGCTGCACGGCGATGTCGTACTCACCGGTAACGCGCAGAGCGCCTTCCGGCAGACGAACTTCAGACTTAGCCACTTCAACGCCAGCCGCGGTCAGAGCGTCGGCGATGTCGCGGGTACCGATGGAACCGAACAGCTTGCCTTCGTCGCCAGCTTTAGAAGCAATTACAACAGCTTCCAGAGCAGCGATCTTCTCGGCGCGCGCTTCGGCAGTAGCCAGAGCGTCAGCGATGTTCTTTTCCAGCTCGGCACGACGAGCTTCGAATTTTTCCAGGTTAGCTGCGTTAGCTACAACTGCTTTGCCTTGCGGCAGCAGGAAGTTACGCGCGTAACCCGCTTTAACGGTTACTTTGTCGCCCAGGCCGCCCAGGTTGGCGATCTTGTCCAGCAGAATAACGTCCATTACCTTTACCTCTACTTAAGTAAGTTGGAAATGCAGGGCTTAGCCTTGCAGATCGGTGTACGGCAGCAGAGCCAGGTAACGAGCACGCTTGATAGCGCGAGCCAGCTGACGCTGGTACTTTGCGCTGGTGCCAGTGATACGGCTCGGTACGATTTTGCCACTCTCAGTAACGTAGTTCTTCAGAGTAGCGATGTCTTTGTAGTCGATCTCAGTTACACCTTCAGCGGTGAAACGGCAGAACTTGCGACGACGAAAATAACGTGCCATTGGGCAGTCTCCTAAATCGGTTCTATCGTGTCGGCATGCAATACCAGGCGACTTTGGCCATTTCGGCCCTGTTGCCAGGCGAGAAACCCGCCTACGTGGATATTGCTTCCCGGCTCGAGAAATCTCAGTAAGGTTTGTGACTCCTGACCGCTTAACACCACCTGGATCTTGCAGTAGACGGGGCGAGACAAGCCCGCTTCGCGCTGCTGTGAACGGTGTTCCAACAGAAAGTAACTGTGGGGAACGCCGTTAATCCCGGTGGCGGTTTTTGGGGCTCTCAGTACATGGCCTGCGAGCTCCAGGCGGTTGGTGATCACGAAATCCTATTACTCAGCGCTGGCTTGCGGAGCCGGCTTGCTGTCAGAACGCTCACGACGCTCTTCACGCTCACGACGCTCTTCTTTGGCCTTGGCCATCGGAGAAGCTTCGGTAACCGCTTTCTTGGTACGGATGACCATGTTGCGGATAACGGCGTCGTTGAAGCGGAAAGCGGTTTCCAGCTCAGCAACAGCTTCAGCGGAGGCTTCAGCGTTGATCAGCACGTAGTGCGCTTTGTGCAGCTTCTCGATCGGGTAAGCCAGTTGACGACGGCCCCAATCTTCCAGGCGATGGATTTTACCACCGTCCTTTTCCAAGGTAGCGGTGTAACGCTCTACCATGCCAGGTACTTGTTCACTCTGATCAGGGTGAACCATGAAGACGATTTCGTAATGACGCATGAATCGCTCCTTACGGTTAATTAGCCTCGTATGGCTCGGCCGGGCCTAAGAGGCAAGGAACAAAAAGGGGTTTGGCCGATTAGCCGGCGCATGTTACCGGAAAGCCCACTTTAGTACAAGCACTCGCCAGTCGCCTGAACGGGTTTTGACTGTGCCGCTACGGGCAGTACACTGTTTAGCAACCCCCTTTTCACCAAGGCAGTCCCCTAAGCCTCTATGCGCCACTACTCCTTCTTGCTGCTGTTCGCCACCGGGCCCGCGTTTGCCCTGGTGCCGCCGGACTACAAGGAACCCACCACGGACTTCACCGCCGAGCTGGAGCTGGGCCTGCAGTACAACAGCGGTAACACCGAGTCCTCCAGCTTCAACAGCCGTGGCCGGCTGATCTACGACATGGAGAACGCCCGTCACGACACCACCCTGCGCGGCTACTTCGCCTCCGATAACGAGACCACCTCGGCGGAGCAGTACCAGGTTCAGTACCAGCTCGACTACAAACTGGAAGGCACCCGCTACGTGTTTGGCCGGGCCGACATGCTGTGGGACCGCTTCGGTTCCTACGTGCAGCAGCACATCGCCTCGGTGGGTTACGGTTACAACCCAGTGGACCGCAAGCACACCAAATGGACACTGGAAGGCGGTGTTGGTTACCGTTACAACGAGGCCAACCTGTCCAACACCGAAGACCCGGATCAGAACGCCACCGACGACGAGGCCATTGTCCGTATCGCCAGCAAGCTGGAACATCGGCTGCAGGAGTACACCAGCTTCAACGCCGATGCCACCATTGAGACCGGTAGCCTCAACACCGTCGCTAACCTCAACCTGTCCTACCGTAATCAGCTGTGGGCCGACCTGGCTTTGAAGATCGGCATGGATATCAAGTACACCGACGTGATCCCAGAGGGTACCGAACACACCGACGTGATCTCCACGGTCAACCTGCTCTACACCTTCCGCTAAAGCCAGGTGCTCGATGCTAGGTGCTAGGTGCTAGGTGCTAGGTGCTAGGCAAAGAGCATGAAAAAGCCCCCGAAGGTCGGGGGCTTTTCTGATCCGGTTGCGGGCCGATTAGCCCTGGCGTTGACGTACCGCCTCGAACAGACAGATCCCGGTAGCGACTGAGACGTTCAGGCTGCTCACCGCCCCCGCCATGGGGATGGAGATCAGCTCGTCACACACCTCACGGGTCAAACGACGCAGGCCTTTGCCCTCGGCGCCCATGGCGATGGCCAGCGGGCCGCTGAGCTTGCTCTGATACAGGTCGTGGGTGGCCTCTCCGGCGGCACCGACGATCCAGACGTTGCGCTCCTGCAGATGACGCAGGGTGCGAGCCAGGTTGGTGACCTGGAACAGCGGAATGCTCTCTGCTGCCCCCACCGCCACCTTGCGTACGATGCCACCCAGACCGGCTGAGCGGTCCTTGGGCACGATCACGCCGTGCACCCCGGCGGCATCGGCACTGCGCAGACAAGCCCCCAGGTTGTGGGGATCGGTCACGCCATCCAGCACCAGCAGGAAGGGGGTCTCAACCTCGTCCAGCAACGCATCCAGCTCATGCTCGCCCTTGATAGGCTCCGCCACACAGCGAGCAACCACCCCCTGGTGTTGGCCGGAGGCGGCCTTGTCGTCCAGCACCTTACGGGCTGCGATCTGGGCCTTAACCCCAAACTGGGCAGCCAGATCGGCGATCTGCTGCAGTCGCTCGTCTTCACGGCCCTTCATCAGCCAGAGCTCTTTGACCCGCTCCGGCGCCTTGTTCAGCAGGGCCTCCACGGCGTGGAGGCCAAACACCATCTCGTGCTTCATCTACTTCTTGTTCCGCTTCTTGGGCCGCTTATCCGCTGCGCGCTTGTCGCCACCGCGGTCCGACTTGCCACGGCCTTTGCCGCGCTTGCTGGACTTGTCCGCCTTGTCATCCGCCTGGGCCTTGCCGCCCTTGCTCGGCTTCTTGCCGGACTTTTTCGCGGACTTCTTGGCCGGCTTCTTACCCTTGCCCGCCGGGGCATCGGCATCCACCAGACCCAGATCGATCTGACGCTCATCCAGCTTCACTGCCAATACCTTCACCGAGACGGGATCGCCCAGGCGGTAGCGGCGGCCACTGGCCTCGCCCACCAGGGAGGCGCGCACCGGATCGAAGTGGTAGTAGTCGTTGGCCAGCGAGGAGATGTGCACCAGGCCATCGATGTGCAGATCCTTGAGCCGCACGAACAGGCCAAAGCTGGTAACACCGCTGATCACCGCCTCAAACTCGTCGCCCACGTGGTCCAGCATGAACTCACACTTGAGCCAGTCAGACACGTCACGGGTGGCGTCATCGGCACGGCGCTCGGTCAGCGAGCAGTGCTCGCCCAGCTCCGCCAGTGGCGCTTCGTCGTAGCCGAAGCCACCGTCTGCCTGCAGCTTCTGCAGCGGCAGCTCGGGGCTCTCCTGCTTGGCCAGCAGGTAGCGGATCACCCGGTGCAGCACCAGGTCCGGGTAGCGACGGATCGGCGAGGTAAAGTGCGCGTAGTGCTCCAATGCCAGGCCAAAGTGGCCGAGGTTGTCGGCGCTGTAGACCGCCTGCTTCATCGAGCGCAGCACCATGGTCTGGATCAACTCGGCGTCGGGGCGATCGCGGCTGTCTTCCAGCAGCTTGGCCACGTCCTGTGGGGTCGGCTCCAGGCCGCCACCCAGGGCCAGGCCCTGCTGGCCGAGGAAGTCACGCAGGGTGGTGAGCTTCTGTTCGCTGGGGCCTTCGTGCACCCGGTAGAGCACCTCACCCTTGTGCTTCTTAACGAAGCGACCGGCGGCCACGTTGGCCAGGATCATGCACTCTTCGATCATCTTATGGGCCACGTTACGGGTACGCGGCACGATGCGCTCAATGCGGCGCTGGTCGTTGAAGATGAACTGGGTCTCTTCGGTATCCAGCACCAGGGCACCGCGCTTCTCCCGGGCCGCATCCAGGGTCTGGTACAGACGGTGCAGCTGCTCGAGATCCGGCAACACCTGGGCGTACTCGGCGCGCAGGGCCTCGTCGCCATCCAGCATCGCCGCCACCTTGGTGTAGGTCAGGCGAGCGTGGGAGTGCATCACCGCCGGGTAGAACTGGAAGCCCGACAGGTTGCCGGCGGCGGAGACGGTCATCTCACACACCATGCAGAGGCGGTCTACCTTGGGGTTCAGCGAGCAGAGGCCGTTGGAGAGCTTCTCCGGCAGCATCGGGATCACCTGGGCCGGGAAGTAGACCGAGTTGCCGCGAGCGCGGGCCTCACGGTCCAGCTCACTGCCGGGGCGCACGTAGTGACTGACGTCGGCGATGGCGACGTAGAGGCGCCAGCCACCGCTCTTCTTACGCTGGGCGTAGACCGCGTCATCAAAGTCACGGGCATCTTCACCGTCGATGGTGACCAGCGGCAGATCGCGCAGGTCGCGGCGGCCTACCTTGTCCTGCTCCAGCACCTCATCGGCGATGGCGGCGGTTTCCGCCAACAGGGCGTCGTTGAACACGTGGGGCAGATCGTGGCTGCGCAGGGCAATCTCGATCTCCATCCCCGGTGCCATCTCGTGGCCCAGCACCTCGGTGATGCGGCCAATGGCGTGGGTATTGCGCGCCGGGCGCTTAACCAGATCCACCACAACCACCTGACCGGCACGGGCGCCGCTGCGTCCGTCTTCCGGTACCAGGATGTCCTGGGACAGGCGGGAATCGTCCGGCACCACGTAGCCGATGCCGTCTTCATTGAAGTAGCGACCGACCACGGACTCGGAACGGCCCTCGACCAAGCGGACGATGCGACCCTCTTTGCGGCCACGGCGATCGGCACCGGCCACCTGGGCCAGCACCCGGTCACCGTGCAGCACGGAATACATGCTGCGCTCGGACAGGTAGAGATCGTCGCTGCCATCGTCGGGACGGAAGAAGCCGAAGCCATCGCGGTGACCGATCACGGTCCCGGTCAGCAGGTCCATCCGCTCTGGCAGGCCATAGCGGCCCTTGCGGGTGTACACCACCTGGCCATCGCGCTCCATCGCACGCAGTCGGCGGCTCAGCGCAATGTATTGGTCGCCCTCGAGATCGAACTCGGCCGCCAGCTCTTCGCGAGCCACCGGTGCGGTCTGGGAGCGCATGTAATCCAGTAGAAATTCACGACTGGGGATCGGGTTGGCGTACTTTTCCGCCTCCCGTTGAAAATGGGGGTCTTGACTCATTGGTCTACCAAAGGAATGGAAATCGCTGGAAGTATAACGGAAATAGGGCTTAACGCCCTAACGGCCCAAGGCCGTGCGGCGGGTGTGCTCCCGCACGCTCGGTGGCAGTCGCTGCGCCAACTGGTCTTTGTACTCCTGGGCCTGCTGACGTTGCTCGGCGCGATCGTACACGGTTTCATGCAGCCACAGGTACACCTGGGGGTAGTCGCGGGGACTGCCTTTGCCCTGGGCGTAGTGGGCCGCCAGGCTCAGCAGGGCACGCTCGTGCCCCAGTGAAGCCGCCTGGTACAGCAGGCGCAAGCCGTGCGGTTCGTCCACCACCACGAAGCGCCCTTCGATGTGGTAACGACCCAGCTGCTCCAGTGCATCGGGCAGGCCCTGGCGGGCCGACTGGTAAAGAAAGTCGAATCCCAGGTCGACGTCACGCTCGACGCAAACGCCGTACAAAAGCATATCAGCCCACAACATCTGGTAGGCCGGTACCTTCAGTACCTTGGCACGCGCCTCGATGTCCTCCACCAATTGACAGTCATCCCGGCGCACTTGCGCCAGGTGGCTGTTGCTGCGCAGCATGGTCAGCAACTGATCCTGGGTGTACAGCTCCACCGCTTCCAACGGTTCGGCGGCCTGTAACGGCAGGCACCACAGCAATAGGGGAAGGAGTATTCGTTTCATAACCGGGGTATCGGCGGGCTTTGCCCATTCTTTACTCAAAAAAAGCGGGGCCATTCGGCCCCGCTCTGGATCTCTGCCCTGCCCTTAGGCGAAGGGGTGGCGCAGGATCATGGTCTCAACACGGTCCGGACCGGTAGAGATAATGTCCACCGGCACCTCGAGCAGTTCCTCGATGCGAGCGATGTAGTCCAGCGCCGCCTGGGGCAGCTTGTCGTGCTCGGTGACACCAAAGGTGGTGTCGTCCCAGCCCGGCATGGACTCGTAGATCGGGGTGGCGGCTTCGTAGCCTTCGGCGTCCATCGGCGGAACGTCCAGCACGCTGCCGTCCGGCATCTGGTAGCCAGTACAGATCTTCAGCTCTTTCAGGCCATCCAGCACGTCCAGCTTGGTCAGACAGAAGCCGGTGATGCCGTTGATCTGAACCGCGCGACGCATGGCAACGGCGTCAAACCAGCCGGTGCGACGCTTACGACCGGTGGTGGCACCGAACTCGTGGCCCTTCACACCCAGGTGCTGGCCAACATCGCAGTCCAGCTCAGTGGGGAACGGACCGCCGCCAACACGGGTGGTGTAGGCCTTAACGATGCCCAGTACGTAATCGATGTGGCTCGGACCAAAACCGGAACCGGTGGAGACGCCGCCGGCAGTGGTGTTGGAGGAGGTCACGAACGGGTAGGTACCGTGGTCGATGTCCAGCAGGGTGCCCTGGGCGCCTTCGAACATGATGGGTTTGCCGGCCTTGCGGGCCTTGTCCAGCATGTCGGTGACGTCGACGATCATCGGACGCAGCATCTCAGCCAGCTCCAGGGACTCGGACAGCACAGTGTCGTAGTCCACGGCGTCGGCCTTGAAGTACTCGGTCAGCATGAAGTTGTGGTACGCCAGGACGTCCTTCAGCTTGGTGGCGAAGCGCTCAGCGTCCATCAGGTCACCGACGCGCAGGCCACGACGGGCCACCTTGTCTTCGTAGGCCGGACCGATACCGCGACCGGTGGTGCCAATGGCGTCGTTGCCGCGAGCACGCTCACGGGCCTGGTCTACCGCTACGTGGAACGGCAGGATCAGCGGACAGGCTTCGGAGATCTTCAGGCGCTCTTCCACCGGTACGCCACGCTCTTTCAGCATGGTCAGCTCTTTTTTCAGAGCTTCCGGCGACAGAACCACGCCGTTACCAATGAAACAGGTAACGTTGTCGCGCAAGATGCCTGACGGAATGAGGTGGAGAACGGTTTTCTCGCCATTGATCACGAGGGTGTGACCGGCGTTGTGGCCGCCTTGGTAGCGCACCACGTAATGGGCCTGATCGGTGAGAAGGTCGACAACCTTGCCTTTACCTTCGTCACCCCACTGGGTGCCCAGAACAACTACATTTTTACCCATGTTTCGATCGCAGTTTGTGGTTAAAGCGGGATTTTAGCAGATCCCAATTGGTCAAAACACCGGCTAAGTAGAAAAAATGTAGAACAATACCAATCCTGCGGTCACCATGGCCCCGCCAAAGCGGCGCAGCACCGGGGTTTCCAACTGGAACAATTCGGTCAGCATTTTTTTCCACTGGCGGGGAAACAGCAGCGGCCCCAATCCTTCGATCACCAGCACACCGGCGATCACCAGCATCATTGTGGTCATTCTATCCTCACAAAAAGAAAGGCCCGGCGATAAGCCGGGCCTTAGATTCATGCCAGCCTTACGGCTGCTTGCTCTTCATAAACTGGAAGAACTCGGAGTCCGGCGACAGTACCAGCACGTCCTCACGGCTCTGGAACGAGGTACGGTAGGCGTCCAGGCTGCGCAGCAGGCTGTAAAAGTCCGGGTTCTGACCATAAGCCTCGGCGTAGATACGCGCGGCATTACCGTCACCCTCACCACGGATGGTACGGGACTCACGCTCCGCTTCTGCCACGATCACGGTGGCGTTGGCATCGGCACCAGCGCGGATCACCTCGGCTCTCTCCTGACCTTCAGAGCGGTGGGCGCGGGCTACCGCCTCACGCTGAGCACGCATCCGGTCGTAGATGAACTCACTCACCTCACGGGGCAGGTTGATCTGCTTCACCCGCACGTCCACTACCTCAACACCCAGTTCACGGGCATCGGTACGGGTGGCACGCAGGGCCTCCTTCTGCAGCTCATCACGGCTACCGGAGACGATCTCGCGGATGGTGCGGCTACCGAATTCGCTACGCAGGCCGTTATTGATCTTGGACTGCAGCAGGGATTCCGCCATCAGCTGGTTGCCCTGGGTGGCCAGGTAGAACTGTCCGAAGTCGACGATGCGCCACTTCACGAAGCTGTCCACCATCAAGTCCTTCTGCTCGGAGGTCACAAAGCGATCCGCCGGCGCGTCCAGAGTCAGGATCCGGGCGTTCAGGGTGAACACCTGGTCGAAGATCGGCATCTTGAAGTTGAGGCCCGGTTCGTAGACCCGGTTCTCACCCTCGGCGTCCTTCTGGATCACACCGAAGCGCTTAACGATGGCACGCTCGCCTTCTTGCACCACGAAGATGGAGGAGAAGCCCACCAGCAGAAGCAAGACCAGAATAATCAGGTTTCTTGGGTTCATGACTTAGTTTCTCCCCTGACGAACGGAGCTGCGGCCAGTGCTGTTGTCACTGGAGGTAGTACGGGCGCCGGAGCTGCTGGTGCTGGTCTGGCGGTTGGCCGGGGCCTGTTCCACCATCGGCGCACTGCCGCCACCCTGGATGATCTTATCCAGCGGCAGGTAGAACATGGAACCACCGTCTTTATTGTCCACCATCACCTTGGAGGTGTTGGAGAATACCTGCTCCATGGTCTCCAGGTAGAGACGCTCACGGGTCACCTCAGGGGCGGCCTCGTACTGCGGCAGCAGTTGGGTAAAGCGGGCGACCTCACCCTCGGCTTCCAAAACGACACGCTCACGGTAGGCGTTGGCTTCGCGCAGCATACGCTCGGCGCGACCACGGGCCTGCGGCTCAACCTGACGGCTGTACGCGGTGGCTTCCTGGACGAAACGCTCTTCATCTTCCTGTGCGGCGATGGCGTCATCGAACGCGGGCTTCACCTCTTCCGGCGGACGGGCTTCTTTAAAGGCCACGTCAACCACGCGAAGACCCATGTCGTAGGGCTCAATGATCCCTTCCAGCTCTTCCCAGGTGTCGCGACGTACCTTGTCACGGCCCACGGTCAGGATGTTGTCCATGGTGGTGTGGCCGATCACGTAACGCAGCGCACTGTCCAGCGCTTCGCTCAGGGACTGATCCGGGTTGGTCACTCTGAACAGGTACTTGTGCGGATCCTCGATGCGGTACTGCACCTCCATCTGCACGGTCACCACGTTCTCATCCTGGGTCAGCATCAGGCCAGAGGCGTTGAGGCGGTTAACCCGCTGGATGTTGACCGGGTAGACCTCATCGATGAAGGTGGGCTTCCACTTCAGGCCGGGGCCGACGATTTCGTGGAACTCTCCGAAACGCAGCACCACGCCACGCTCGGCTTCCTCAATCTTGTACAGGCCGGACAGGCCCCAGACGATGATGGCGCCGATCAGCACCAGCAACACGCCCATTTTGTTGAAGTTGCCGCCCCCACCGCCAAAGCGGGAGGAGAACTTGCGAAACACTTCGTCCAGATCAGGCGGCCCCTGATCCTTACCGCCCCGGTTACCCCAGGGGTCTTTGCCTTGATTACCAGGCTCGTTCCAGGCCATTAATACAGCTCCATAGGTGTAGGATCGCTAGATTGTTGTAACTCTAGCTAATTTATCAGCCAATTACTCGCGGATAAAGTCAGCGAGCTGGCCGTCAGAGGCTTTCAGCAGGCGCTGCCAGTCCCGTTCAGGCAACCGCAAGGTGACCAGGGTCTGGCCCTGTTCATCGTAGTCGGTGGCCATCACGGCGTTGAGTTCGTGCAGTCGGGACAGCCAGCGACCGGCCACTGGCGGCAGTGCCAGCCTCAGATCCAGCATGGCGTCGCCGAGGCGCTCGGTCAGGGCGGCGAACAGCAGATCCATGCCTTGATCCGCCTGGGCGCTAACCCAAACCCGGACCGGGTTGCCCTCTTCGTCCCGGTCGATGCGCGGGCCTGCCTCCTCCAACGCATCTATCTTGTTATACACCAGCAAGGTGGGGATCTGATCAGCCTCGATCTCTTCGAGTACCGATTGCACCGATTCGATATTTTCCGCCGCCCGTTCGTCGGCGCAGTCCACCACGTGCAGCAGCAGGTCCGCTTCGCGGGTTTCGGTCAGGGTGCCCTTAAAGGCCGCTACCAGGTCATGGGGCAGGTGACGAATAAAGCCCACGGTGTCCGCCAGGATGGCCGGCCCCACCTCGGACAGCTCGATGCGCCGCAAGGTCGGGTCCAGGGTGGCGAACAGCTGGTCCGCGGCGTACACCCCGGAGTCGGTGATCCGATTGAACAGGGTCGACTTGCCGGCGTTGGTGTAGCCCACCAGCGACAGGGTCGGCACTTCGCGACGCTGACGGGCCCGACGGCCCTGCTCGCGCTGCTTGGCGACCTTGTCCAGGCGCTTAAGGATGGTCTTGATCCGCTCCCGCAGCAGTCGACGGTCGGTCTCCAGCTGGGTTTCACCGGGGCCACGCAGGCCGATACCGCCTTTTTGCCGCTCCAGGTGGGTCCAGCCCCGGATCAGCCGGGTGGACAGGTAGCGCAGTTGGGCCAACTCCACCTGTAGCTTGCCCTCGTGGGTACGAGCGCGCTGGGCGAAGATATCGAGGATGAGGCCGGTACGGTCGAGCACGCGGCATTGGCACAGCTGCTCGAGGTTACGTTCCTGGGCGGGACTGAGGGCGTGGTTGAAGATCACTACGTCGGCCTGCTCAGCTTGCACGCTGGCGGCTATCTCTTCCGCCTTGCCGGCGCCACAGTAGTATTTGGGATGGGGGTGGGAGCGACGTCCGGTTACGACGCCGCAAGACTGAACGCCAGAGGAGCTGACAAGTAGTTTCAGCTCCTCCAGGTCTTCCCGTTCACCCTCTTGTGAGAAATCGATGTGAACGAGGATCGCGCGTTCGCCTGCTTCATACCGCTCAAACAAGCAGACAGACTCCTAATTGACGATCAGGTGTTGTTGTCACCGTGATCCTGATTGCTGTAGTTACCCTGGCCACCTTGCTGGCCCTGTTGGCTGTGGCCCATGTTGAAGGGGCGGCCCGGAACTACCGTGGAGATGGCGTGCTTGTACACCATCTGGCTTACCGTGTTTTTCAGCAAAATCACGAACTGGTCAAATGATTCAATCTGGCCTTGAAGTTTGATGCCATTCACCAGGTAAATGGAAACCGGAACGCGCTCACGGCGCAGTGCGTTCAAAAACGGGTCTTGGAGAGATTGCCCCTTAGCCATTCTGAATTCCTTATAAAATTGTTTTTAGCTTTCAATAAAGTATGAGTGGCGTTTTGAAAACGCAGGCGCAAGTTACTTATAGCCCAGACTGAATTACAAGGCTAATTTTCTCAACACTTTATCTACATTAACATTATCCTGAGACTCCAGCCACTCAACGCCCTCCCAGCCTCGCAGCCAGGTCAATTGACGTTTCGCTAATTGACGGGTGGCGGCCACACCTTGGGCCACCATCTCATCATGTGAAATCTCGTTATCCAAGTACGACCACATCTGGCGGTACCCCACGCAACGAATGGAGGGGAGCCCCGGATGCAGATCGTCCCTGGCGTGCAGCGCTCGCACTTCCTGTTCGAACCCGTGCTCGAGCATCGCCATAAAGCGTTGCTCGATGCGTTGATGCAAGGTTTCGCGCTTTTCAGGGGAGATGGCGAACTGAACGGCTCGATACGGCAGCGGGGGACGCTTTTGCCGTGTCAGGGTGGTCAGTGTCTGTCCAGATATTTTATAGACTTCCAAAGCACGGGACAATCGCTGCGGGTCGTTAGGATGGATGCGCTCGGCGGACACCGGGTCAATCGCCCGAAGTTCGTCGTGCAGCGCCTGCCAGCCCCGCTCGGCAGCATCCTGCTCAATCTCAGCCCGCACCGCGGGATCGGCGCCAGGCAGGGGCGACAACCCCTCCAGCAACGCCTTGAAATAGAGCATGGTGCCGCCCACCAGCAGCGGGATCCGCCCCGCCGCGGTGATCTCGCCCATCTCCCGCAGGGCATCGGCGGCAAAATCGGCTGCCGAATAGCTCTGGGCCGGGTCAAGGATGTCGATCAAGCGATGCGGTGCCGCCGCCAGCTCCTCGGCAGAGGGCTTGGCGGTGCCGATATCCATCCCTTTGTAGATCAACGCAGAGTCCACACTGATCAACTCCACCGGCAGACGTTGACGCAGGGCGATGGCCAGGTCGGTTTTGCCGGAGGCGGTGGGTCCCATCAGGCAGATCGCCAATGGGCGTGGATCACTCATCGTTTTGCTCCAAAAGGTGACGCCAGGGAAGGGCGATGCCCAACTGACTGACCAGGTTATCTTGCTCTTCGCTGGCCAATCCTTGCCATAACGCCTGCCCCGGCAGTTCGGGCTGACTCCAGCCCGACAACCAGTGGGCCAGCGCCGCCGTTTCCGGCTCATCCTGCTCCAGCCACTGCAGCAGTTCACTCACCGCCTTGACCAGATCCGCCTGGCGCAACACCGCCGGTGCAGTGCGCACCACCAGGCGTTTGCCCTGGGGCACCACTTCGATGCCCAGGCGACGCAGAAGTTCCTGACGCTGCTCCAATACCCCCAGCCAGTTGACATCAGCGGGGATGCTGACCGGCAGCAACAGCGGCTGCCCCACCAACCCTTGTGGCAGCCGGGCCAACAGGGCCTGCTTCTGGTGATGCCGGTGCAGTGCCGTCATCGACAGCAGCCGCAGCTCCTGCTGTTGGGCCACCAGTGCGGTGTCCTCATCCAGCTGGGTCATCCAGCGCCAGTCGCTGCCCTGTTGCGCCGCCGGTGCCTCGGTGCGCATCAGCTCACCGTAGACGCTGACCGCATCGGCACTGGGGGCGCTGGGACGCAGCGGCGGAGGGCTATAGTGCCCACCGCCGCCTGAACCGCGGCTGACCCGATCGCCATAGACGGGCGACTCACTGCGAACCTGACCGGGGGCGGTCGGAGCCTCCATCGTGGCCACCGGCTCATAGCGGGTCGGTTCGATGGCCGCCGGTTCGGCCACGACACCACCGGTTGCCTCCAGCCGAGCCACCAGGCCTTGCTGCAGTGCGGTGAGGATAAAGTCGTGAACGTAGCGGGCCTGATGGAAACGCACCTCGTGTTTGGCCGGGTGTACGTTCACATCCACCTCGTGCGGATCCAGGGTCAGGTACAACACATACCCCGCCGCCTGGCTCAGGCCACACTCCTCCAGCGCCTGACGCACCGCGTGGTTGACCAGCTTGTCGCGCACCACCCGGCCATTGACGTAGAAGTACTGCACATCGGAGACCCGGGCACGATCGTCATCCAGCGCCATAAAGCCGGTCAGGGCCAGATCATCGTTGCTGCAGCGCAGGGCAAAGGCCCGCTCGGCAAAGGCGCTGCCACAGATGGAAGCCAGCCGCTGATGCTTCTGCCGCTCGTTGCGGGCAGGCCGATACTGGCGCACCAGCTTGCCGTTGTGGCGCAGGGTAAAGTGCACCTCGTCCTTGGCCAGAGCGATGCGGCGCAGCTGCTCCTCGATGTGGGTAAATTCGGTTTTGTCCGCCCGCAGGAAACGGCGCCGGGCCGGGGTATTGAAGAACAGGTCCACCACCTCCACGGTGGTGCCCACCGGATGCGCCGTGGGCTTGACCTGTACCGCCATCTCCCGCCCTTCGGCGTAGGCCTGCCAGGCCTCGGAGGCGTCCTGGGTGCGTGAGCTCAGGGTCAGGCGGGCCACCGAGCTGATGGAAGCCAATGCCTCACCGCGGAAGCCGAAGCTGAGGATCGATTCCAGATCTTCCAGTGAACTGACCTTGGAGGTGGCATGGCGGGCCAGTGCCAGCTCCAGCTCGGCCTTGGGGATCCCCTTGCCGTTGTCTCTGACAATCAGGGCCTTGCTGCCGCCACGCTCGACGTCGATCTCAATCTTGCTGGCACCGGCATCCAGGCAGTTCTCCACCAGCTCCTTGAGCACGGAGGCGGGGCGTTCCACCACCTCACCGGCGGCAATCTGGTTAGCCAGTTGCGGTGGCAGTATCTGTATGGGCATGGCCCCTCCTACAGCTTGGGGATCACCAGCTCTTGGCCCACCGCCAGGGTGTCGGAGCGCAGCTGGTTGGCGCTTCGCAGGGCGCTGAGGCTGACCTGGTAGCGAGAGGCGATCACCGACAGGGATTCGCCCCGACGGACCTTATGCACCTGGCGCTGGGCCAGCAGCGAATCCCGCGGCGGGTTCTCACTGAAGTGGGCAACGATGGCGGTGGACAGCGCGTTGGCCAGCTTTTGCTGATGACCGCGGGTCCGCAGCTTGGCCTCTTCACTAGGATTGGAGATAAAGCCGGTTTCCACCAGCAGCGAGGGGAAGTCCGGTGACTTCAGCACCGCCAGCGAAGCGGACTGCGGTCGACGCTTGTGCAGGGTGGTCACCCGTCCCAGCTCCCCCAGCATCCGCCCGGCCAGTTGTTGGCTCTCCATCATGGAGTTCTCCCGGGCAAGATCGAGGAAGGTGCGCTGCAGGTGAGGATCATCCTGGCTGGTCTGGGAGATCACCTCACCAATACCACGCAGTTCCGACAGCTTGTCGTCCCGCTCCAGCCAGCGACCCATTTCGGAGTTGGCCCGACGCAGCGACAGTACCCACACCGAGGCCCCTTTAGGCTGGGGCGTGGAGAAGGCATCGGCGTGGATGGAGACCAGCAGATCGGCCTTGCTGGTGCGAGCCTTGGCGCTGCGATCGTCGAGACTGACGAAGTAGTCGCCGCTGCGCACCATCACCGCCTCAAAACCGCTGTGGGCATCCAGGTCACGCTGCAGCTTTTGCGCGATGGGCAGCACCACGTTCTTTTCGTAGACGCCGCTGGGGCCGATGGAGCCAGGATCTTTACCGCCATGGCCTGCATCGATGGCGATCACCACCTTGCGGCCGGGCTGGGCCTTGGCGCCCTGCACCGGGTTGCCGCCGGAGGGGGACAGGTCGACCACCAGGCGATGGGGCGCGCTGCCACTGGGGCCCAGGCGGAACGCCTTGTGCCCAGCGGAAACCGACATATCCAGCACCAGACGCAGATTGCCGGTAGCACTGGGGGAGCTGGCCCGGATCCGTCGCATCATCGGCGACTCCTCACCCAAGCCATCGAGCTTGGTGGCCAGCTTGGTGTTGGTCAGATCGATCACGACCCGATCCGGCCCGGTCAGGCGCGAGATCTTGTAGTCCGGGCTGGACGCCATATCCAGCACCACCCGAGTCTTATCGGCACTATGGTTGATCCGGATGTTGTTAACCTGGTTGGCCCAGGCCGACTGGCAAAGCACCAGCATCAACAACACCACACCAAGCGGTTGCAGCAATCGAGCGAGCATCATCCCTCAGAGGCAAGTTCAGCGAGTATTCGTTCTCCAGCGGGTGACAATGCGGTCAGGGTTGCCTCGCGCCCACGCTCCAGGTACTGCATATGGAGGTGCACATCGGCCTGCGGCAGGATCCCTTCGCCTTTACTCGGCCATTCCACCAACGCCAGGGTATTGTCCGCAAAATAATCACGGATCCCCATAAATTCAAGTTCTTCAGGGTCTGACAAGCGATACAGATCAAAGTGATAGACCTGTATGTCGCCCAGCTCATAGGGCTCTACCAGGGTGTAGGTCGGGCTTTTTACCGCACCGCCATGGCCCAGTGCCTGCACCAGACCGCGGGTGAAGGTGGTCTTGCCAGCCCCCAGGTCTCCCTCCAGGTGAACCACCAGTGGCGGCCGGATCACACCGGCTAACTGCGCGCCAAGCGCCAATGTGGCCGCTTCGTCGGCCAGGTTCACCTGATGTTGGCTCATACGTCCCCTTGATTAACCCTGTTTCGGATGTGTGGCAGCAGATCAGACGGCAGCATGCCTTTGGGCCCCGGCCCCAAGGCATCGTCCGCCGCTTCACCGTGGATCAACACCCCGGCACACGCCGCAGACATGGGCGCCAGCCCTTGCGAAAGTAAGCCGCCGATTATGCCAGATAACAGATCGCCACTGCCACCTGTGGCCAGGCCTGGGTTGCCCACAGGCAGCAGTAGCTGCGGGCCATCGCCGCCGTCGATCAGGGTACCGGGCCCCTTCAGTACCACCACCCCGCCGTAGCGCTGCTGCAACCGGCGAGCGGCGCCGAAGCGGTCGGCTTCGATCTCCGCCACGGAGCAACCCAGCAGTCGAGCCGCCTCGCCAGGATGAGGGGTCAGCACCCAGTTATCCTGGTGGCGAGGGTGCTCGGCAAGCCAGTTCAGGCCATCAGCGTCCAGCAGAACAGGTTGAGACTGCGCCAACACCTGAGGCAGGCACTGGGCTGCTACTGCCCCCTGCCCCAGACCAGGTCCCAGTACGATCGCGTCGGCCCAGGCCAATCGCTGCGCTAGCGCCTCGGACTCCAGCGCCTCAACCATCACCTCCGGATGACGTGCCAACATGGGCGCAACGACACTCTGATGGCCCATGGCCGCGACCAGGCCGGTGCCCACCCGTAGGGCCGCGCCAGCCGCCAACAACAGGGCGCCGCCCATACCGGCCTCGCCGCCCAGCAACAAAACCCGGCCATGCTGCCCCTTGTGGCTGGCCACTGAGCGATCCGGTAGCCAATCCTTCAACTGTCGGGGTGACCCCAGAAGCACATCCGCCGGCCTGGCCGCCAGAGCCTGACCCAGTTGCAGCGGCGCAAAGCTCAACTCCCCCACGTACTCGCGGGCAGCCCCGGTTAGCAGGGCCGGCTTGACCCCAACAAAGGTGATGGTGTGAGTTGCCTTCACTGCCAGCCCAGTGACAGCGCCGGTTTCGCCATTGAGGCCCGAGGGGATATCCAGCGACAGTACCGGTGCATTCAGCCGGTTGAGCTGCTCGACCCATTGCGCCATCTCCTGGCGCAGCGGCCCTCGCAATCCGGTACCGACCAGGGCATCCACATAAAGCGACCCATCGGCCGGGATCTGTTGCAGCGGCAACACCTCGCCGCCCGAGGCCAACCAGGCCTGTTGGGCACGGGCGGCGTCCCCGGTCAGTGCCCGCTCCGGCTGGGCTTGCAGCAACCGAACCTGTCGCCCCTGCGCCTTGGCCAGGCGGGCCAGCACATAGCCGTCACCGGCGTTATTGCCGCCGCCACACAACACCACCAGCGCCTGGCACTGTGGCCAACGCCGCAGCAGCTGCTGCCAGGCCGCCTCGCCAGCCGCTTCCATCACCTGGTACAGCGGGATATTCAACTGCTCGGCCAGCCTTGGCTCTTGCTCGCGAATGGTCGATGCACGGAACAAGGCCCGGGGAAGCTGAACTAGATCGGCTCGCATATCACTGAGTTTCCGGCAGATTCGAAATTCATATCTATACTCAAGTTTGTATAGCTTCAGCGAATGAAGCAACTATGCAGTACAGAGACAGGGAATGGGCTCATGATGCTGTTCACGATGTGCGTACTTTGCCTCACCGCTTTCCTCTCATCCATGCCGATGCAAATGGCTTGGCTGAAGGAAGCAATGGCCATCATCTGCGTGTTGTTGGTGTTCGCCAACCTGCTGTCCGCGCTCAAACCGCCCGCTGAAAGCGAGTTTGACCTCTAGCTGAGGCCGGGCAACAAACCGCACCGCATTTCGCCGCGGTGTGAGGCCCCCTCTCCCTCTGAAACAGCCCCGGTATCAACCCGACTCCAGTTGTCACCTCCCCCACCAAAGGCATCGCCGCAATGCACGATGCCCACTCCCAGAGAGCAAAAAACCACCCTGACGGGTGGTTT
>NZ_FQXG01000005.1:292181-398724 GCF_900129905.1 Ferrimonas marina
TTGGAGCGGCACACGAGGTTCGAACTCGTGACCTCAACCTTGGCAAGGTTGCGCTCTACCAACTGAGCTAGTGCCGCATAAATTGTCGTTCCAGCCTTGAGGCTAAAACCGCTTCTTGCGAAGACTTCAAATTGGAGCGGCACACGAGGTTCCCGATCTTCATCGAGAGTGTGACCTCAACCTTTCACAAGGTTGCGCTCTATCAACTGAGCGACTCACATCTCCTCGCCTTGGCGCGGAGTGAAAATTTGGAGCGGCACACGAGGTTCGAACTCGTGACCTCAACCTTGGCAAGGTTGCGCTCTACCAACTGAGCTAGTGCCGCATTCCGAGTGCTGTTATCGACAGGGGATTCCCCTCAACAGCGAGGGCGCATTATAAGCAAAATCCGGGGGGCCGCAACCCCCCTATCGGCAAATTCAGCCCGTTTGCTCAAATTTTGAAAACCGTCTCACGGTAGAACTGCAGTTCGGCGATCGACTCACGGATATCATCCAAGGCCTTATGGGAGGCCGACTTGGTAAAGCGGTTCATCAGCTCCGGCTGCCAACGGCGCACCAACTCCTTGATGGTGCTGACATCCAGGTACCGGTAGTGGAAGTAGGCCTCGAGCTGGGGCATGTAGTTGACCAGGAAGCGTCGATCCTGGCCCACGCTGTTGCCGCAGATGGGAGAGGCCCCTTTGGGTACCCACTGTTCCAGAAAGGCCAGGGTCTTCTGCTCCGCCTCGGCCAGGGTAATGGTGCTCTTCTGAACCCGTTCAGTCAGCCCGCTGTTACCGTGGGTGCGCACGTTCCAATCGTCCATCTTATCCAGTTCAGACTGAGGCTGTCGGATGGCCATCACCGGTCCTTCGGCCAACACGTTGAGTTGGCTGTCAGTGACAATGGTGGCGATCTCAATGATGGTGTTCTCGATCGGATCCAGGCCGGTCATCTCCAGATCAATCCAGATCAGATTACTGGCATTTTGTGTCATCAAATCCTCTAGTCTCGCTTGTCAGGTGATGTGGCTTATACAGCGGGGCGCATCCGGTCGGTGATCGCTACGTTGCCATCACGGCAATCAGATCGATCATTAGGGAACGACGGCACCGTGACATCCTCAGTTTTGTGCGCTCTGCACCTGTCACTTTCCCTATGAAACGGTACTGGCGACGGGCTTTTTGGTCAGAATGGAGTATCATACGGCTTTATTTTAATTTAGACACGTTTTGCCAGGAGCAGAGTGAGCAAAGGCAAGAAACGACTGACAAAAGGTCAGTTACGCCGGGTCCGGGCCAACCGTGACAAACGGCTGAACAAGCGCAACGAACCCGAGTGGGATAACGATACTTTGGGCCCGCAGATCCCTGGGCGCATTATCACCCGCTTTGGTCAGCATGCCGACGTGGAAACCGAAGAGGGCGAGGTGTTTCGCTGCAACCTTCGTCGCACCGTCGGCAGCGTCGTGGTGGGCGACCGGGTAGAGTGGCGTCAGGGCAACGAAGCCATGGCGGGAATCGCCGGGGTGGTGGAAGCGGTACATCCGCGACGCAGCGAGCTGAAGCGCCCCGATTACTATGATGGGCTCAAGGTTGTTGCCGCCAACATCGACCAGATCCTGGTGGTCTCGGCGGTGGTGCCCGAGCTCTCCACTCAGATCATCGATCGCTACCTGGTGGCGGCGGAGGACACCGGCATCACCCCGGTGCTGGTGCTCAACAAGATTGATCTGCTGTCAGCAGAGGAGCGCCAAGCGGTGGATGCCACCCTGGCGCCCTACCTGGCCATCGGCTATCGCATCCACCTGGTTTCCAGTGAGACCGGTGAAGGGGTTGCCGATCTGGAGCACTGCCTGCAGGACAAGGTCAGCATCTTTGTCGGCCAGTCCGGGGTGGGCAAGTCGTCGCTGATCAATGCCCTGATGCCCGGCATTGAACTGGAAACCGGTGAGGTTTCCAGCAACTCCGGTCTGGGTCAGCACACCACCACCACCGCCCGGTTGCTGCGCTTCCCCGGTGGCGGCGATCTGATCGACTCCCCCGGAGTACGGGAGTTCGCCCTCTGGCACCTGGCGCCCGAGCGGGTGACCTGGGGCTTTAAGGAGTTTCGCGAGCACGTCGGTGGCTGCAAGTTCCGCGACTGCAAGCATGGCAACGATCCCGGCTGCGCCCTGAGAGCCGCGGTAGAACAGGGCGAAATTGACGCCCAACGATTTGAAAACTATCACCGGATCCTAGAATCTATGGTGTCGGAACGGCCGACCCGACACTTTGCCGATCCGCTGAACGACAAATAACCACTAAGGAACCCCCCAGTGTCACTGGACAAACTGAAAGTTAACCTGCAGTACGTGATGCCCAAGCACGCCCTCTCCCGTTTGGTCGGCAAGTTCGCCGCCTCCGAGTCAGGCTGGGCCACCACCGCCTTCATCAACTGGTTTATTCGCCAGTACAAGATCAACATGCAGGAAGCGCTGATCGAGGATCCGAAAGGGTTCAAGACCTTCAACGATTTCTTCACCCGTGAGCTGAAGCCGGGCCTGCGTCCGCTGGACGAGGGCGAGAAGACCCTGGTGCAACCGGTGGATGGCTGCGTCAGCCAGCTGGGTCCCATCGTTGATGAGCGCATCTTTCAGGCCAAGGGCCACGACTACGGCCTGCTGGAGCTGCTCGGTGGCCACAAGGCCGACGCCGCTCCGTTTAAGGATGGTCACTTCACTACCATCTACCTGTCGCCCCAGGACTACCACCGCATTCACATGCCCTGCGCCGGCACCCTGCGTCGGATGATCTACGTGCCCGGCGACCTGTTCTCAGTGAACCCGCTGACCACCGAGAATGTCCCGGGCCTGTTCGCCCGCAACGAGCGCGTGGTGACCCTGTTCGATACCGAGCACGGCCCCATGGCCATGGTGCTGGTGGGCGCCACCATCGTCGCCTCCATCGAAACCGTCTGGTCCGGTACCGTCACCCCGCCGGCCGGTGCCCAGATCATGAGCTGGGACTACCCGGCCGAGGGCGAGCAGGCGATCCGCCTGGAGAAGGGCGAGGAGATGGGCCGCTTCAAGCTGGGCAGCACCGTGGTGGCCTGCTTTGGTGCCGAGATGCTCGAGGGCTTTGACGAAGCCTTCACCGCCGGCGCCAAGACCCGTCTGGGTCAGGCCATGGCTACTGCCAAATAGGCGACCAAAAAAACCTGACAACACCGGCTTGCCATAGGCAGGCCGGTGTTTTTTTGGCCTTGCTCAAAGTTCCGCCTGTGAGAGCAAGCTTTGTCAGCTAACTGCATAGGCAGCCACAACTTTCTTCGATAAACTTGCGCCGTTCCTTTGCCCTCGATACTAAGCTGATCACCATGTGGCGCCTTCTCTGTTCCTTACTGCTCCTGGCCAGTACCCTGGCCCAGGCCAACTCGCCCTTTTCCATGGAGCGGCGACTCACCCCTTTTGGCTCCAATAACCCCCAGTCGGTCACCCTGGAGCAGTGGACCAGCCAGCAACGGCTGCTTGACCAACAGGCCGAAGAGTACCAGGAGCTGCTGGAGCAGTTCGTCGCCCGTCAGGCCCAGCTCAAGGAGCAGTTGCGCCAACCGCTTAGCTCCGAGGTGGACAGCGAACAGCCCGTCAGCCAACAGCAATCCTGGGTGCACCTGCAGCTGCAGGAGCTGAAAACCAGCGCCGAATCACTGGCCTCGCTGCATAGCCAGACCCGCCAGCGCCTCAACCAGTTGCCGGATGCCGAACAGCAGGCCTCGGTGCAACTGCGCCTGGCCCGCAACGAGTCCGGCAGCGCTCCCCAGGTGGCAGCACGGCAACTCTACTACCAGAGCCTGGTGAATACCCTGCAGCTGGAGCAGCAGGCCCTGCCGCTGCAACTGCAGCTGATCCAGCTGCGCCAGCGCCTGGTGCAAAACCAGTTGGCGGCGCTGGAGCTGCGTCTCAACCGACTCAATGACAGCGCCGCCCAGGCCCGCCGCAACCAAAGCGAAGCGGCACTGAGCGACAACCCGGTGGGGCCGATGCAGGACCCCAGCCTCAGCGCCTTGAGTGAGGTGAACGCCGATCTGGCCCGCGCCCTGGCCCTGCTCAACCAGCGCATGGAGCAGACCAGCCGTGACCTGGTCTCAGCTGAGCAGCAGTACCAAGCGCAGGCAGCGGAGCTGCGTGAGACCCAGGAACAGCTGGAGTGGGGCAGCGTCAGCGCCGACTTTGGCGAATCGCTGATCCGCCGCCTCAAATCGCTGCAGCTGCACGACGGCGGTCAGGCCACCAGCCAACTGCTGACCCAATCGCGCTTGCAGCGCTACGACTACGACCACCAGCGCGACGAGACCGAGCGCAAGATCCGCGACGGCGACGCGGATCTGCCCCACCAGCCCCTGTGGCAGCGTCAAGTGGAGCTGCTCAGCCTGCTGATCGACACCCACGAACAGTGGGTAGTGGAACTGAGCCGCCTCAAGCTGCAGCAGGAGCAGCTCGACAAACAGAGCGAACGTTTCGTCCGGCTGATCACCGAGTACCTGTTCTGGCTGCCTAATGCCCGCCGCATCGGTGCCGAGACCTTCTCCAACCTGGGGCTGGGCCTGAGCTGGCTGACCAGCCCCCTGCGCTGGCAGGAGCTGCAGCAGTCGTACCAGAACAACATCAACTACTGGGGCGGCTGGCTGGCCCTGCTGGTGCTGATCCTGGCCAGCTGGGATCTGCTCAAGGGCCCCTATGCCCGCGCCCGTGAGCACTACAGTCGCTTCGTTGGTAACGTAACCCAGGATAAGTTCAGCGCCTCTTTCAAGGTGCTACTGATGGCCATGGCGGTCAGCCTGTTGTTGCCTGCGCCGTTCTGGGTTGCCGGCAGTATCTTGCGCTTCGGCGAGGGGCCACTGTTTGCCCAGGCCGTGGGACAGGGGCTGCTGGCTATTGCCCTGGTGCTGCAGCTGTATTGGCTGATCTACCACCTGAGCCACGAAGATGGCCTGATGGTGGCCCACTTCCGCCGCAATGCCCCCCTGATGGCCCACGTACGGCGGGTGCTGGGCAAGCTCCACCTGATTGCCGCGCCACTGCTGGCGCTGGTGGCCTTTACCCAATACCTGGACATGGCGCTGCTAAGCAACAGCCTCGGGCGCCTGGCCTTTATTCTGTTGTGTCTGCTGCTGGCCTACGCCTACCGGCGCTTGAGCCGGTTCGCCGGTCAGTATCACAAGCATCACAGCCGGGAAAACATCAATCGCCGCTTCATTGAACGACTGATCTGGCTGGTGCTGATCGTGCTGCCACTGGTCTGTCTGGTGCTGGCCTGGCGCGGTTACTACTACAGCGCCCAGCAGCTGCTGGGCCAGGCCCAGATCACCGTTACCCTGGGGATAATGTTCCTGCTGGCTTATCTGCTGGTTAAACGCTGGATGCTGATCGAGCGACGCAAGCTGCAGTTTGAACTGGCCAAGGCCAAACGGGCCGAGGTACTGGCCCAGCGGGAAAAGGAGCGCTCCGAGGGGATCAGCAACACCAGTGCCGAGGGTCAGCTCGATACCCTGGACGAGCCCACCCTGGATCTGGACACCATCTCGACCCAGTCACTGGGGCTGGTGCGCTCCTTGATGATCCTGGCCTTTGCCCTGTCGCTGCTGGCGCTGTGGAGCCAGACCCATCCGGCGATGTTCAGCTTCCTCGAGGGGATCACCCTCTACTCCAGCAGCCAGCTGGTGGACGGGGTGGAGCAAGCGGTGCCCATCACCCTGATGTCGCTGGTGGCGGCATTGATGATCGGCGTGTTCACCTGGATGATCGCCCGTAACCTGCCCGGCCTGCTGGAGCTGTTGCTGCTGCAGCGATTGGAGCTGACCCCAGGCACCGGCTTTGCCATCTCCACCGTCAGTAAGTACGTGGTGTTCATGATCGGGGTGTTTGCCACCTTCTCCACCCTGGGCCTGGCCTGGAGCAAGATGCAGTGGTTGATTGCCGCCCTGACGGTGGGCCTCGGCTTCGGTCTGCAGGAGATCTTTGCCAACTTTATATCCGGCCTCATCATCCTGTTTGAGAAACCGATCCGCATCGGTGACACCGTCACCATCCGTGAGCTGACCGGTACGGTGTCCAAGATCCAGATCCGCGCCACCACTATCGTCGACTGGGATCGCAAAGAAATCATCGTCCCCAACAAGGCTTTCATCACCGAGCAGCTGGTGAACTGGTCGCTGTCCGACGCCATCACCCGGGTGATCCTCACCGTCTCGGTGGCCCGGGACTCCGATCCGGCGCTGGTGGAAGCAGTGCTGCACCAGGCCGTTCAGGAGTGTCCGCTGGCCCTGGCCCAGCCGGAGCCGGAGATCTTCTTCGCCGGCTTTGGTGCCCACACCCAGGACTTCGAGGTGCGCGCCTACGCCGACGAGATGGGCAAACGCTGGCCATTGCGGCATGATCTGCACATGCGGATCACCAGCAAGTTCCGCGACAAGGGGATCGTACTGGCCTACCCCCAGATGGATCTGCACCTCAACACCAACGACGCCAAGGAGAGCGGCCTGATCCGCTAACACGCCGACATGCTGATCATTGCCCACCGCGGTGCCTCGGGCGAGGCACCGGAGAACACCCTGGCCGCCATGACACTGGCCGTTGCCCAACAGGCGGATGCCATCGAGCTGGACGTGCATCGGGTCGAGGACACACTGGTGGTGATCCACGACCGCTTCCTCGACAAGACCACCTCGGGCCGTGGGCCAGTCAGCCAATCCACCCTGGCACAGCTGGCGCAGCTGGATGCGGGCCAAGGAGAGCGGGTACCCACCCTGTGGCAGGTGCTGGAGTGCGTTGGCGCGCGCTGCGGCTTGAACATCGAGCTGAAGGGGATGGCCACCGATGAGCTGCTACTGCCGTTGCTGGAGCAGGCGGTGGCGCAGTTGGGCTACCGTTGGGAGCAGTTCCTGGTCTCCTCCTTCCACCACCCGATGCTGGCCCGCATCAAAGGGACGAAGCCGGATCTGAGGATCGGCGCCCTCACCGCCAGCTGCCCACTGAATTACGCCGAATTTGCCAGTGAACTGGCGGCAGATGCGGTGCATCTGGACGTGGATTTTGCCGATCCGGCCCTGATTGCCGACGCCCAGCAGCGCGGGCTCAAGGTGTACGTCTACACCGTAGACAAGGCGGAGGATCTGGCTCAGATGGCGGCGCTTGGGGTTGATGGGGTGTTTACCAACTTCCCCGCTCGCAGTCGCGCACAGCTGGGCCTGACTGACCCCACTCCGCGCGGCTGGGATTGAGTTACATCTGGCGGTGACGCTCGGCCCACAGGCCTATCAGGGTAAAGCTGAGGCACACCACCAGCAGCAGCCACTGGGGTGACAGCTGGGCCAGTTGGCTGGCCAGGTAGGGGGCCGCTTGGGTGATCACCATGCCGTAGCCAAACGCCACCAGCAGGACAAACACCAGGGTGCGGGCCAGGAAGGGCCAGGTGATGATGCGGCGGCGGATAAAGAGCTGAATGTCAGGACTGAGCACCACCAGCACACAAGCGAGCAGGGCGATGGCGATGTCCCCCAGGTAGGGGTAGAGCGAACGGCCCACGTGGCCGGTGAGATCAAGCAACCAATTCATCGAGCTTTCCAAAACAACATCAGGGACGTAGCCTAACAGCGACTGTCTCAGTGAGAAACTCCAACATGACCGCCATCGCCCTGCTGACCCAAGACCCGAACGCCTACCACGCCCTGCTGGGGCAAAGCGACATCGAGGCCAGTGCCTCGCCGGCAGAGGCCGAGGTGTGGCTGGCAGAACCGGCCCTGGCGGCCGAGGCACTGCGCCAGGGGTATAAGCCGCGTTGGCTGGCCAGCACCTACGCTGGCGTCGACCCCCTGATGGCGACCGATCTGCCCAGGGATTACCAACTCACTAATATCCGCGGCCTGTTCGGCCCCTTGATGGCCCAGTATGTCTTCGCCCACCTGCTGTCCCAGTTGCGCCACCTACCCCGCTACGCCGCCCAGCAACAGCAAACGCTGTGGCAGCCCCACCCTTACGGCACACTCGAGGGGCAAACCCTGGTTCTGCTGGGTACCGGCGATATCGCCCAGCACATCGCCCGGGCGGCCAAAGGCTTTGGGATGGCGGTGCTGGGGGTGAGCCGCAGCGGCGCTGACGTGGCCCCGTTCGACCGAGTCTACCCAGTAACGCAGCTGCACCAGGCGCTAGCGCAAGCCCAGGTACTGGTGTCGGTGCTGCCGGCCACCGGTGATACCCACCACCTGCTCAACAGCGAGGCCCTGGCCTGCCTGCCCAAGGACGCCACCCTGTTCAACGTCGGTCGCGGCAATGTGCTCGACCTGGATGCCCTGCTAATGGCGCTGGACAGCGGTCAGCTAGCTCAGGCGGTACTGGACGTGTTCGAGCAGGAGCCGGTCAGCGCCGACTCGCCATTGTGGCAGCATCCGCAAGTCACCCTGACCCCCCACATCGCCGCCACCAGCTTCCCCGAGCAGGTGGTGAGCCAGTTTGCCGACAACCTGGCGCGTTACCGTCGCGGCGATGACCTGCAGCACCGCATCGATTTTCAGCGCGGCTATTAGCACCGCCGCTGAACGGCCCTACTCCTTGCTCAGCTCACCGGCGATTCGATGCTCAAAGTCCAGTGACGGCACCGACAGGGTCATCACCACCTTCACCGGCTCACCTCCTAAGGTGCCGGCTTTTTCGGCGTCCGCCAGCAGCTGATCCAGCTCCTGGTGGGACTGGATCCCGACCTGCTTGAGAAACCGACGAATGGCGTTGTTGCGCTGCTCCTGATCCATGGGATCGCTCCTTTTTGGCTAAGGCGTGATTGCCTTCACCATTTTTTATAACCCAGCAAGACGCATTGTTCGAAAACTTGCCTACAATGTTATTAGACATGCGAATCGTTTGCATTTACGATTCGTTATGTAATTGAGCAAACGGTTGGGAAGTGTCGAATGTACGTGTGCATGTGTTACGGCGTCACGGATACGCAGATTAAGCAAGCGGTGGCCAAAGGGGCCACAGACGTCAAGACCCTGCAATCGCAACTGGGTGTCGGTGCCCAGTGTGGCAAGTGCATCCGCATGGCCCGGGAGGTGATGGAACAAGAGCTGGATTGCATCCCGAACTACTACGAAGTGGCCTAAGGCCCAGCACCAAACTCCTCCGCTCGCGAGCCAATCTGCTTGCGGGCCTTGCCCTGTTTGCGCCCCTTGACCATGCTTACTGCTCCTTAGCTCATCACGGGGGCTCCCATGAAAACCGATCCCAATGTCATCGCCCACCTCAATACCATCCTGGGCAATGAGCTGATCGCCATCAATCAATACTTCCTTCACGCGCGCATGTACAAGGACTGGGGTCTGAAGCGGATCGCCGACAAGGAGTACCACGAGTCCATCGACGAGATGAACCACGCCGATCACCTGATCGAGCGGATCCTCTTTCTTGAGGGCCTGCCCAACCTGCAAAGCCTGGGCAAACTGCGCATCGGTGAGCACACCAAGGAGATGCTGGAGTGCGACCTGGCGCTGGAGATGGACGCAATCCCGGACCTGCGCAACGCCATCGCCTACTTCGAAGAGGTGCGCGACTTCGTCAGCCGCGATCTGTGTCAGAACATCCTTGAGGATGAAGAGGACCATGTTGACTGGCTGGAGACCCAACTGGAGCTGATCGACAAAGTCGGGATCCAGAACTACCAGCAAGCGCAGATGATCGAGGAAGAGGAGGGCTAGCGGCCTTCAGGAAGCAGAAAAAAGGGACGCCGCGGCGTCCCTTTGTCGTTTCAGGTTAAGGTTACTTCGGCCTCACCACCACCCGAACCAGGATCGCCACCGCCGCCAGGGTCACCACCACGGTGGCGCCGGAGGGCAGATCAAAGCCGGCGGACAGCCACAGACCGATGCCGTAACCGGTGATGCCGGTGATCAAACCCCAGATCTGGGCGCGACGTCCCTGCAGCTGATTCACCGCCAGTGCCGGCAGGATCAGGCTGGAGAACACCAGGTAGACCCCCACCAGTTGCACCGAAAAGGGGATCACCAGGGCAAACATCAGGTAGAACAGCGGCCCATGGAGCGACTGCGGCCAAAACAGGATCAGTGCCAACACCAGCAGCGATAACAGCGCCGGTAGGATCAGATCCCCCCAGCCAGTCCACAGGATTTGGCCCGACAGGATTTGATGCAGCAGCTCACCCCCATGGGGATCGCCGGACAGCAACAGCATCGCCGCCACCGCAGACACCACGTAGAGACTGCCGATCAAGGCTTCCAGCTCCGGCTTGAAGTAGCGCTCGAGCGCCGCAATCAGGGCCGCAGCGACCAAAGCAAACAAGGCCGGTAACAGAAACTCCAAGCCGATCATGGCACCGTGACCGGCATGATCAGCATGGCTGCCGTGGTCATGATGGGCGTGTAGGGTATGCGCCAACACCGCCCCCAGGGCGGCGAACTGGGCAATGGCCAGATCGATAAAGATGATCCCCCGCTTCAGCACCTGGCGGCCCAACACCACATGGGTGGAGAGCACCAGGATCCCAGCGACCATGGCGGGCGCCAGGATGCTCAGCAGGGTCATGTCCATCACGACGTCAGCTCCGCCAAGAGGGCGTCGATCACCTGGTCATACAGCTGGTACAGGTTGTCGATCCCCTCACTACCGGTGGAGTACGGCAGTGCCAGTACCGGCAGCTCGCTGCGCTGAGCCAGCCAGTTTGCTCCCCGCGGGTCCTGGAAGCGGGTGTGGATCACCGCCTTCACCTGTCCCGAGTTCGCCAGCTCCACCAGGCTCGCCAGGTGGGCGCTGGTGGGTGGCAGCCCCGGCTTGGGCTCCAGATCCCCCCGCTGCTCGATACCTAACCAATCAAACAGGTAACGAAACGCGGTGTGGTAGGCGATCACCCCTTGGCCTCTGAGCGGCGCGGCCTTGGCCTCCCACTTGGCGGTTGCCTCGGTCCAGCGCTGCTCAAACGCCGCCAGGTTGGCCTGGTAGCTGGCTTTGTTGGCCGGGTCGATCTCCCCCAGACGCTGGGCCAGGGCCTGGGCAATGGTCAGCATGCGGTAGGGTGAGAAGTGAAGGTGAGGGTTGCCCTCCGGATGCACATCCCCCATGGTGCGATCCACCTGGGTGAGCTGATCCAGGGTCTCCACCTGGTCGGCGGCGTAGAACATGCCGGGCTGACCATCGCGCAGCTTGCGGTTGTTGGCCTTCATCTGCAGCACCGGCAGCCAGCCCACCTCCAGCGCTGCGCCGGCACAAACTGCCAGATCCGCTTTGCGCATCTTGGCGATCAGGCTGGGGCGCGCCTGGACATGGTGTGGGTCCTGCAGCGCTGTGGTGGCGCTGTAGACCTCCGCCTCCGGCGCCAACTCCGTCAACAGGGCGGCGTACTCGGGCTCACAGGCAAAGATCTCCAGCGCAGACGCAGACGGCGTCAGCAGCAAGGCTGCGCACGCCGCGATCCAGTTAGAATTGATGCGCACCATGGGCCCCCAGAGTCACGTTGTATTGCAGGGTGATGATGTGGTCATCCGCTGCGGCAAACTCGGTCAGATCCTGGTGGGTGTACTGCAGACGGACCACCGAGAAGTGGCTGGGATGCCAGGCGATCATCGCCTCACTCTCTTTGATCTTGGCGTCGTGCAGGTGGGCATGCTCTTCGTGCATCAGTGCGGCACTGAGCTCACCGTAGCGCAGACCCGCAGACCAGCTGGGGTTGAACTGGTAAACACCGGACAGGTACCAGCCGTCGAAGTAGTCCGGGCCATCCTCGTGGTGCCCCTCTTCTTCGTGGCCGTGCTCCTCAAACGCATAGGGCTTATCCAGGTAGAAGTATTCGCCGCTGATGGTCAGGTGGTTGTACTTGTAGTTACCGCCCGGCGCCCACTTGTACACGAAGGAGGCGTTGAACAGGTCGCGGCCGGTAAAGGCGGCGCCGTGGCTGTGGTCATGGCCGTGGTCATCGTGGAGATGCTCGTCACCATGCTCATCGCCGTGCTCGTCGTCGTGACCGTGCTCCTCGTCATGACCATGCTCTTCATCGTGGTCATGCTCTTCGTCATGCTCCTCATCATGATCATGCTCATCATGGTCGTCATGCTCATGCATGGCTGCCATGCCGTTCTCGTTGCGCAGCCAGGACAGGCTGGCCTGCCAGCTGTGAGACTGACCGATGTCACCACCCAGCTTGGTGTACAGGTGATAAACCCCGACCGTCTCCGGGTCCACCAGGCCTTCCGCCATCAGCGGGTCACCACCTAGCACCTCGGCACCCAGCTCGAAGTAGAGATCGGTCGGCGCCACCCAGTTCAGGCGAACACCGTCGTCGTAGTAGTGATTACCGAGGAAGGCCCGGTACACCGCCGGACGCTCGACGAAGGCATCGGTGTGCATGTGCTGATTATTGAGGTAGCCGATATCAGACAGGAAACGACCGGCGCGCAGAGACAGGCCACCCGGCATCGCCAGGGTCTGGATAAAGGCCTCTTCCACCAGCAGCTCGGTCTCGCCATCGTGGCTTTCCAGCACGGTGGTCAGCTTGCCGTACAGCTTGTCATCCACCGCCGCGGAGAACGCAAGCTCAGTGTGACCCAGGCCAAAACCCTCTTCACGCTCGCCCATGGGACGTTCGCCATCCTGGTAGTAGCCATCCAGTACCAGGCTGATGTTGGGGTTGGTCAGGCTTCCAGTGTTGGCCAGAGCAGGAGTAGCGAGCAGGGCAGCAACTGCAAAGGCAGTACCGTTCAACTTCATAGACATCATTCTATTTCCTAAAAAGACAATAAAGTGGGCATCGATGCGTGTGCCGATGCCGATACAACAGGGTCGGATTTAGGAGTGCGCCGGCGGCGCCCGGGCGTGATATCGATGAGAATCGCCCTGCAACCAGGCGTGGATTTCAAGGGCGGGCGCAAGGGCCAGGGGGGCGTTGCCAGGCAGCAGCGGTACCTCGTGCCAAAACATCGAGGCCAACTGCTGCTGGTGGACAAAGAAGTCGCAGTGCTCTAACGCATCGTCTTGGTGACCATGGCCGGAGGCATGGGTGTGCGCATGAGAATGATCATGATGATGGGACAGCTCATGGATCGGCGCCGCCAGCACCAACGCCAGCAGCCACAACACCATTAGAATGGATCCGACCCCTCGGGGTCTCCCTGCCCGTATCATCGCCCTGCATCTGACTCCTTGTCATGATGGCGGCAGTGTAACCTAAGCGCGAGACACTGGGAAGGCGATCACGTTTTCTATGTGATTGAGACCTTGAACCAGCATTATCAATCGATCTACCCCCAATGCGACGCCGGCACAGTCGGGCAAGCCATGACGCAGCGCGGCGATCAGGTGCTGATCGATCGGCCGCTGAGGCAGGCCCATCTGCGCTCGCTGCAGATTATCCGCCTCGAACCGGGCCAGCTGCTCATCGCCATCGGCCAGCTCATAGAAGCCGTTGGCCAACTCGATGCCGCGGAAGTACACCTCAAAGCGATCGGCGGTGCGGGGGTCTTCTGCGCTGATCCGCGCCAGCGCTGCCTGGTTGGCGGGAAAGCCATGCACCATGCAGGGCACCTGCTGACCGATCTGCGGTTCCAGCACCATGGAGAACAGCAGCTGCTGCAACGGCGCCTCGGTCGTCTCCTGATCGCCCACATCCTGCAGGTTGTGCTCCCGGCACTTGGCCTGCAGCTGCTCAACGCTCGCTTCGAGTGGATCCAGCCCCAGCACCCGCTCAAACACTTCCGCGTAGCTCACCTTCTCCGGCTCACCGCAACCCAGGGTGGCTTGCAGCAGCTCGGCCATCTCCGCCATCAGGTCGTGATGATCAAACCCCACCCGGTACCACTCCAGCATGGTGAACTCCGGGTTGTGATGGCGGCCGGATTCCTCGTTGCGAAAGCTCTTACCCAGCTGGTAGATGCAACCGGAGCCAGCACACAGCAACCGCTTCATGTGAAACTCAGGGGAAGTCATCAGGTAGAGCGGCAGGCCATCGGCGGCGCCGGGGCCGACAAAGCGGGTTTCGAAGCTGACCAGGTGGACGTCGGTGACCGCTGCTTGCGACAACGCCGGGGTATCCACCTCCAGTACATCGCGCTGGGCAAAAAAGGCACGGATCTTGGCGATCACCGCCGCTCGCTGACGCAGCTGCTCCCGGCTGGTGGTGGGATGCCATTCGGTGGTCATCACAATGCTCCTGCTTTATGGGGTGAGGGTGTCGCTGGGCTGTTGGGTTGAGCATGAGCGACGCCCAAACAAAAAGAGTGGGCCGAAGCCCACTCCTGTTTCATCTTGCCGGTGCTTACTTGCGCACCCGCTCAACGTATTCGCCGGTACGGGTATCCACCTTCACCACCTCACCAATGGAGATGAACAGAGGTACGCGAACCACAGCGCCGGTGCTCAGGGTGGCCGGCTTACCGCCAGTACCCTGGGTATCACCCTTCAGGCCCGGATCGGTCTCGGTCACTTCCAGCTCGACGAAGTTCGGCGGGGTCACCACGATCGGGTTGTCGTTCCACACGGTGATGGTGCACAGGTCTTGCTCGACCAGGAACTTCTCCGCGTCACCGACGGCTTTCTTATCCGCAGCGATCTGCTCGAAGGTGTCGTTGTTCATGAAGTGCCAGAACTCACCGTCGTTGTAGAGGTAAGCCATCTGCAGATCCATGACGTCGGCGCCTTCCACGCTCTCGCCAGACTTAAAGGTCTTCTCCAGGGTCTTGCCGCTGATCAGCTTCTTGATCTTCACGCGGTTGATGGCCTGACCCTTACCCGGTTTGAACAACTCGTTCTCAACGATGTTGCACGGCTCGCCGTCCAACATTATCTTTAGCCCGGATTTAAACTCGTTGGTAGAATAAGAAGCCATTTCTGCTCTCTTCCAGCTGTTATAAGTTGATGTTAACCGGCTAATGATAACCCGAAATCCCGCCCCTTTGCACCGACCTCAAGCCAGTTGGCAACAGGATTTGGCCTCGGCCTTCAGCGATCCTGTGGCACTGCTGACCCATCTGCGGATCGATCCGGCCCAGTTTGGCGAAGGCTTGGCCGCACGCCGGCTGTTTCCGATGCGTGTGCCCCGGCCCTACGCCAATCGAATCACCCCCGGCGATGCCCAGGATCCGCTGCTGCTCCAGGTGCTGCCGCTGGGCGCTGAGTTCCTGGCTCAGCCCGGTTTTGGCGTCGATCCCACCGGCGAGCAGGGGGGCGATACCCCGGGCCTGCTGCACAAATACCGCAGCCGTGTTCTGCTGATGCTGCGCGGCGGCTGCGCCATCAATTGCCGCTACTGCTTTCGCCGTCACTTCCCCTACCAGGATCACAAGGTGGGCCGTGCCGAGCTGGAGCAGGCAGTAGCCTATCTCAATGCCGATCCCCAGATTAATGAGCTGCTGCTGTCCGGTGGCGATCCGCTGATGGCCAAGGACGACCACCTGGCCCAGCTGTTCGAGCGTCTAACCCAGGCCAAGCACCTCAAGCGGGTGCGTTTCCATACCCGCCTGCCGGTAGTGATCCCAAACCGGGTCACCGATGCGCTGGTGACCCTGCTGGAGCAGGCGCCCTGGCCGGTAGTGATGGTGCTGCACATCAATCACCCCCGGGAGATCGACGACGAGGTGGTCGCTGCCATGCAGCGCTTGCGGGCGGCCGGTGTCACCCTGCTCAACCAGGGGGTGCTGCTCAAGGGGGTCAATGACGATGCCCAGGTGCTGGCCCAGCTGTCCGAGCGGCTGTTTGAGGCGGGGATCCTGCCCTACTACCTGCATCAGCTGGACAAGGTGCAGGGAGCGGGGCATTTCGAGGTCAGTGATGAGCAGGCCCGGGCGCTGATGGCGCAACTGCTGGCCACCCTGCCCGGTTTCCTGGTGCCCCGCCTGGTGCGGGAACTGCCGGGCCACAGTGCCAAGACGCCGATTGATCTGCGCCTCGAGCCCGCCTAGGATGGGTCGCCCAATTTTACTCACTGATAAGGATGTCTATGGCCACGCTGCTGTTTGTGACCGATATCTGGGGCCAGCACGCCAGTCTGGATCCCTTGCTGTCGCGCCTGGAGGCGCAGTTTGACCAAGTTGAGGTGCTCGATCCCTACAGCGGTCAGCGCTTCGCCTTTGAGGACGAGGCCCAAGCCTACGAGTACTTCCAGCGCCGCTGTACCGCCCGTATCTACCAGCAGAAATTGGCAGAACGACTGAGCCAGGGTAGCGAGCCTTTGTTGCTGCTGGCCTTCAGTGCCGGTGCCAATGCCGCCTGGCCGCTGCTGAGCCAGCCCGAGCTGGCCAGCCGAGTAACCCGCGCGTCACTGTGCTACGGCAACCAGATCCTGGCTCAGCCGACGCTAACGCCGCAAAGCCCAACCCAGTTGCTGCTGTGCCGGGACGATGCTGGGGTGCTGGAACACCAGGCCCCGCTGGCGCGGGCCTGCCAGGTTGAGCTGAGCGAGGCCGGCCATGGCTTTATCAACCCCCGCAGCCCCCACTTCGACGCCAACGCCGCTGACACCGCGCTGGCTGACGCTGTGCAGTGGCTGCAGCAGCGCTGATCCACCGCGGGCAACAAAAAAAGAGCTCTGCCCTAGTTAGGTGTTGAATACACCTTACTCATTCAATCCAACAGAACTGTGTGACCCGCCGGCTCTTCGCCGACTTGGAGTCGCCCGAACGAAGTGGCCAAAGCCCAGGTTGAAGGCCAGGACGGCCTGAGTGGCTTGCGGAGACAGGGACGTCGACTCAAGCCTGAGCCGCAGACTTTGGTAACGAAAGTGAGGGTTAGCGACGATTGGAGGCAAACGGGGGTTCCAAGGGGGCGGAACGCCCCTTTGGTTGCAGCCGGCAACCCGGCAAAGCTATTTACAGCCAATGGTGAGAAAAATCGTCAGGCTAACTAGAACAACAGTTAATTCGGACAAAGCACAAAACAGCGGGGCATCATGCCCCGCTGTTGCTATCTGCCCCAGACTCTAGCGCTGGCAATCGCTCTGCCAGCAGTCGGTCACCTGGACACCGGCTTTGCCCAGCAGGCTGGGGATCGAGCCCTCACCCACCAGGTGGCCCGCCCCCACGGCAATGAACAGGTGGTCGTGCTGCTGCATCAGAGCCTGGATCCCCTCACTCATGCCTACGTTGCGATCCAGCATCAGCTTCTGCCACAGCTCGGGGTGGTTCTGCAGCCCCTCCAGCATCTGCTCTGCCAGCTCCTCCTTATCGCCCTCGCGCCAGGCCCCCACCAACGCCTCGATCTCCTCGGCGCCCGAAGTCTCCAGGGTGGCCTTGAGCATGGCGTGGGAGGCCTCGTCGCTAAAGCTGTTGAACACCTCCAGCTGGAACGCCATCCCCTCCAGCTCCAGCACCGGCCTGTCCTTAAGTTGCGCCATCAGCTGCTGCTCCACCCCAAGATCCGGCCGGAAGCCCGCCTGGGCCATCATCCCCATGGCAATCTGGGAGCTGAGCATCCAGGGGCGCAAGCGCGGATCGCAGTGCAGCTGCTGGGCCTGGCAAAACTCCTGCAGCTGGGTAGCCAGCTCCGCTGGCAGCGGCGAAGTGGCCAGCATGTTCTGCATCACCAGGGCCTGGATATTAGGGTCGTTGGGATCCGCCTCCAGCACCAGCTGTTCGGCACCGGACAGCGCCTGCTCGATGCGCTCGGGCATGGGGTAGAAATCCGGCAGCCCCACATGAATAGAACCCAGCAGCCAGGCCTGGTGCCCTTGGTAATCCAACCGGTAGAACACCGGCTTATCCTCTGGTGCGGCCCAGCCCGGCATAGCCAGTAAGCCCAACCAAGCCGCTAGCAGCAACGTCCAGCCTCGTTTCATTCCATTCTCTCCTGATCAATTTGCCCAGTGGGCGTTCACTTCCATGTTTGTGTTACCAAAAAAGCGCCACGGCAACCCATACAGGCCACCGCTGCCAGAGAAACAGCGGATTTGAGTCGCTTCCCCTGGCTTTCTATAATCTGCCCCAGAAATTTGGGGGAGCCATCATGTCCTACGACACCATCATTGAACAATACCGTACCAGCCTGCAGGCCGCCTACCGCCAGGCGCTGGATGCCGACAGCCTGCTCGAGGCGATGCAAAAAGAGGGCAAGGGCAAGTTTGCTGCCGTGTTCCGCGAAGACGCCGGCTTCAGCTGCCAGGCCAATCGCTTCACCCCCTACGTTAAAGAGCTGGGGGAGCAGCTGCAAGCCTTCGAGGCTGAGCCAAACCCAGAGCAGCTACCTGAAATGGTTAGAAAATTAGAGCTGTTGCTGACCACACTGCAGCAGCTTCGGCAGTCGCTGAAAGGATAAAAAAGCCGCCCTCCCGGGCGGCTTTTTCAGTTACTGGCCAGCTGGTCTGGGAGCGATTTGCGTACCCAGTCATCCAGCATGCGCAGCTCATAGCGCAGCGATTCGTTGCGATAGCGGCTCGGCGGTCGGGAGTCGAAGCCCATATCGCGGATGTTCTCTTCACCTTGGGTCACCACCTGACCGGCGGGGTCCTTCACCTCGTAGTTAAAGGCGATACGGGGTGGATAGACGCTCTTGATGATGCGGATATCACTGGTAGTGCGGCCCATGGAGGGGCGTACATCCCCGGCCAGATCCAGATCCGTGACGGTGAAGGTGATGGTCTGCCCCTCGGTCAGCATCGGCTCGATCTGCTTTTGCAGGTGCTTGCCCAAGGTGGCAAAGACGTGATTCTGATAGCGGGACTGGATCCCGGTGCCGGTGCGCACGTCGGTGTAATCATCCGGCTGCTGCCAGATGACGGTGACCGCGCCGTCCTGCGTCGGCCACTCCGGTGCTTCTTCTGCCAGGGCATTGCCACTGACCAATGCCGCCGCCAGCCATAACAGTCTCTTCATTGCCCACTCCTCTACAGGTGACTTCATACAAGGTGTTAGAAGCGGCGCAGGGAAAAAGATTCAAAAAGATTGCGACCGGGCCGCGCTCTGTTCAAGAATCGTACAAGCTTTACCACAATGCGCCCTCCACCTTGGTGAATTACCGCCATTTTTTAAACTCTAAGTGTAGATAAAACAAGCCTTAGCAGTTCGCAGGCATAAAAAAACGGACGCCGAAGCGTCCGTTTGTTGCAGCCGGGGCTGGGCTTACATCATGCCGCCCATGCCACCCATGCCGCCCATGCCGCCCATGTCCGGGGCACCGGCCGCAGCCTCGTCCTTCGGCAGGTCGGTCACCATCGCTTCGGTGGTGATCATCAGGCCAGCCACGGAAGCGGCGAACTGCAGCGCAGAGCGGGTTACCTTGGTCGGATCCAGGATACCCATCTCCAGCATGTCACCGAACTCACCGGTACCGGCGTTGTAACCGTAGTTACCGGCGCCGTCACGTACCTGGTTGGCGATCACGGAGGATTCCACACCGGCGTTGTAGGCGATCTGACGCAGCGGAGACTCCATCGCACGCAGGGCCAGCTTGATGCCCACGTTCTGGTCTTCGTTGTCACCGGTCAGGTCAGCGATCTTGGCCGCAACGCGTACCAGGGCGGTACCGCCACCGGCTACTACGCCTTCCTCTACCGCTGCACGGGTGGCGTGCAGGGCATCTTCAACGCGGTCTTTCTTCTCTTTCATCTCGACTTCGGTGGCAGCGCCAACCTTGATCACGGCAACACCGCCGGCCAGCTTGGCCATGCGCTCTTGCAGCTTCTCTTTGTCGTAGTCGGAGGTGGACTCTTCGATCTGCTGCTTGATCTGCTCAACGCGGCCCTTGATCTGGGTCTCTTCACCCACACCATCGATGATGGTGGTGTTGTCCTTGGAGATAACAACGCGCTTGGCGCTGCCCAGGTCTTCCAGGGTGGCTTTTTCCAGCTCCAGACCGATCTCTTCGGAGATCACGGTGCCGCCGGTCAGGATCGCGATGTCCTGCAGCATCGCCTTACGACGATCGCCAAAGCCCGGAGCCTTAACCGCGGCGACCTTAACGATGCCACGCATGTTGTTCACAACCAGGGTGGCCAGGGCTTCGCCTTCCACGTCCTCGGCCACGATCAGCAGCGGCTTACCGGCTTTGGTCAGGCCTTCCAGGATCGGCAGCAGTTCACGGATGTTGGAGACCTTCTTGTCCACCAGCAGGATGAACGGGGCGTCCAGCTCAACAGTGCCATTCTCAGCGTTGTTGATGAAGTAGGGAGACAGGTAACCGCGGTCGAACTGCATGCCTTCAACCACGTCCAGCTCGTTCTCCAGCGCCTGACCTTCCTCAACGGTGATCACGCCTTCCTGACCTACCTTCTCCATCGCGGTAGCGATGATCTCGCCCACGGAGGTGTCGGAGTTGGCGGAGATGCTGCCTACCTGGGCAATGGCCTTGGAGTCGGCGCAGGGTACGGCCAGCTCTTTCAGCTCGGCAACCGCGGCCACAACAGCCTTGTCGATGCCGCGCTTCAGATCCATCGGGTTCATGCCAGCGGCAACGGCCTTCAGGCCTTCGTTGACGATGGACTGGGCCAGCACGGTGGCGGTGGTGGTGCCATCACCGGCTTCGTCGTTGGCCTTGGAAGCGACTTCCTTGACCATCTGGGCGCCCATGTTCTCGAACTTGTCTTCCAGTTCGATCTCCTTCGCCACGGACACACCGTCTTTGGTGATGGCCGGCGCGCCGAAGGACTTGTCCAGTACCACGTTACGGCCTTTCGGGCCCAGGGTGACCTTAACCGCATCGGCCAGGATGTTTACACCCGCCAGCATTTTTACGCGGGCGTCGTTACCAAATTTTACGTCTTTAGCAGCCATTACTTTCTTCCTTCAGAATTGGATACAGATTATTCAACGATCGCCAGGATGTCGGACTCGGACATGATCAGCACTTCTTCGCCATCGACCTTCTCGGTCTTCACGCCGTAACCTTCGTTAAAGATCACGGTGTCGCCGATCTTCACGTCCAGCGGCTGAACGTCACCATTGTCCAGGATGCGGCCCTTACCTACGGCCACCACCTCACCGCGAGTCGACTTCTCAGCAGCGCTGCCAGTCAAAACGATGCCGCCAGCGGACTTGGACTCAACTTCGGTGCGCTTAACGATAACGCGATCATGCAACGGACGGATTTTCATCTGTAATCTCTCCTAAGAACGGTTCCGTGTTGTTCGGTACAAATACGGGTATGTCGGCTCTCGCCGCCAACTGAATCGGTATATGGGGGTGGCAGCCGGGGGAAAACAAGGGGGGAGAGGAATTTTTTTTGCCGTCACACAGCCACAGATATCCTTTGCTCACCCAGTTGTGCTGTTGATACCATCCTCGCCTGAGGATTGAACGTACAATCCCAGCAGGTGTGTTGTTGGTTACGCGGGGTAGTTATGGGAAAAGAGCTGGATCTGCTGAATGGCTCCATTGCCCGTACCCTGTTTCGCCTGTCCCTGCCTAACCTGTTTGCCGTCTGCTGCCTGCTGCTGTTCCAGCTGACCGACGCCTTCTTTATCTCCCGCCTCGGCACCGAGCCCCTAGCCGCCTTCGGCCTGACCCTGGCACCCACCCTGATGACCATCTCCATCGCCCTCGGACTGGGCACCGGCATGGCGGTGCAACTGGGCCGCCTGCTGGGCCAGGGCCGGCGGCGTGAAGCGGAGCAGTTCTGCAGCCATGGTCTGCTGCTGGCGCTTTTGGTGATCAGCGTGGTGGGTGCCGTCGGCTGTCTCACCATCGACCCGATGTTCCGCCTGCTCGGCGCCTCAGAATCGCTGTTGCCGATGGTGCGCGAGTACATGCTGGTGTGGTACCTGGGGGCGGCCTTTATGGTGTTACCGATTGTCGGTAACCAGGCCATTCGGGCCACCGGCAACACCCTGACCCCGGCCCTGGTTACCGGCATTGTTGCCCTGCTTAACGCCCTGCTCGATCCGCTGTTCATCTTTGGCTTCGGCCCGGTGCCGGCCTTTGGCCTGCAGGGGGCGGCCATCGCCACCGTGCTGGCATGGATGGTGGCTTTCGTCGTGGCCGGTGCCATGCTGCTGCGCCGCCACCGGCTGCTGGCCCGCCCCTGCCGTCGCCGCTTGCGCCCCCACTGGCAGGTGCAACTGCACATCGCCCGCCCGGCCACCCTCTCCTACCTGCTCAATCCCCTGGCCAACGCGGTGATCATCGCCCTGCTGGCGCGCATTGACACCCACGCGGTGGCGGCTTTCGGTGCCGCCAACCGGATCGAATCGCTGCTGATCATCGGCGTCACCGCGTTGTGCGGCGCGCTGGCGCCCTTTATGGCGCAAAACCTGGGGGCCGGTCAGAGTGCCCGGGCCAACCGCGCCCTGATGGGCAGCATCCACGTCATCCTGCTGCTGCAGCTGGCGGTCTACCTCGTGCTCTGGCCCAACATCGACGCCCTGGCCGGGCTGTTTGCCACCGATCCGCAAACCCACAGCTACCTGAGCCAATACCTGCTGTGGGTGCCACTGGGTTACGGTGCCCTGGCCATCGTCATCATGATGGTGGTGGCCTACAACGCCCAGCGTCAGCCGATGCGTGCCCTGCTGCTCAGCGTCGCCCGGGTGGCGGCCCTGTTGCCACTGGCCTGGCTGGCCACCCGGCTGGGCGGTGCCCAGGGACTGTTCCTGGCCATGGCGGTGATCAACCTGGTGTTTGGTCTCTACTGCTACCGCCTGGCCCGCCAGCGCCGCCAACAGGGTCAGGGCACCGCGATGCCCGCTGGCTACCTGTCTGAGCTGCCCGGTCCCTGAAACCTTTTTCTGCGCTAAGGCTTTTTTTTTACACGGGATCCCAACTTGGGCCGTCGCTTTGGCGGAGACCGGCAAACATGACCCAGCCGAGGTTTTTCCCCCGCCAGCGACGCTAATTTGAGCAGCAGGAAGCGTCACAAAAGGATGGGAAACATGTTCTGGATCCACTTCGCTCTACTGCTTGGCATCATCTTTATCGGTATTCGCTACGGCGGCATGGCCCTGGGCCTGCTCGGTGGCCTCGGGGTCTCGATCCTGGCCTTCGTGTTTGGCGTGGTGCCCGGCTCGCCGCCGGTCAGCGTGATGCTGATCATCCTGGCAGTGGTGGCCGCCTCGGCCGCGCTGGAGGTCACTGGTGGCCTGACCCTGCTGGTACAGGTTGCCGAACGGCTATTGCGTCGCCGGCCTGAAAAGGTGGCCTACCTGGCCCCGGTGTGCACCTGGAGCCTAACCACCCTGGTGGGGACTGGCCACTCGGTGTATCCGCTGCTGCCGGTGATCTACGACGTGGCCTACAGCAAGGGGATCCGTCCGGAGCGGCCGATGGCCATCGCCACCGTTGCCTCGCAGATGGGGATCACCGCCAGCCCCATCGCCGCGGCTGCCGCCGTGGTGCTGGCCACCACCGCCACCAACAACGTCTCAGTCAGCCTGCTGGATATTCTTTCGGTCACCATCCCCGCCACCCTGATGGGGGTATTGATTGCCGCCACCTGGAGCGTCAAGCGTGGGTTGGAGCTGGCCGACGACCCCGAGTTCCAGGCACGCCTGGCGGATCCTGACCAGCGCGCCTACATCGAAGGCGGTCAGGCCACCACCCTGGACAAGGCCGTGACCCGGGAAGCCAAGATCGGCCTGGGCGTATTCCTCGCTGGCATCGCCGCCATCGTGGTGGTGGCGCTGTTCCCGGCGCTGCTGCCGGTGACCGAATCCGGCAAGCCGTTGTCCCTGTCGGTGGCGCTGCAGTTCATGATGCTGACGGTGGGGGGCCTGATCCTGCTCAGCACCCGCATCAAGACCGCCGACATCCCCAACTCCAGCGTGTTCAAGGCCGGCATGACCGCGGTGATCACCGTGTTCGGTATCGCCTGGTTCAGCGACACCATCGTGGCTGCCCACAAGCCTTACATCATCGAGCAGATCAGTGACATGGTGGCGGCGGCCCCCTGGACCTTCGCCATCGCCATGTTCGCGGTGTCGATGTTCCTCAAGAGTCAGGCCGCTACCCTGACGGTGATGCTGCCGATGGGCTTTGTGCTGGGGGTGGATCCCAAGGTGATGATCGGCGTCCTGCCGGCCTGCTACGCCTACTTCGTGTTCTGCTTCTACCCCAGCGATCTGGCGGCCATCAACTTTGACCGCTCCGGTACCACCCGCATCGGCCGCTTTATCTTCAACCACAGCTTTATGCTGCCGGGGCTGATTGGCGTGGGCAGCGCCACGGTGATCGGTTATCTGCTGGCCACCACCCCCATCGGCTGGTTCGTGGTGGTGGGGATCTGGGCCCTGCTCACCTACGTCGGTCAGTTCTCCCGCTACGGCCAGGTGAAGGCCACCGCCTAAGCCATCTGCCCAACAAAAAAGGGACGCCTCGGCGTCCCTTTTTTTGTGTTCAGAATAACCCGATTTATTGGTCTTGTTCTCTGATTTAATTAGAGAAATATTCCAGTTAAAAAGAAAGCAGCGACGAACACCAAAACCCCAACGATCATTACGGGATCTTCTTTTCGCACAATTCGGTAAAACTTCTTAATCAAACTCATAGTCAGCATCCTTCAGAGCTATATGTTTAATTTAGCAAGGCACAATGGCGAAGCTGCTTAGCCAACTCCTTGCCGGCCCGGTGTTCAGAGAACGCCACCAGCCAGCCGGCCAGCGTATCCTTTGGCAGATGATCAGGAGCCTGAGCCAGCCACTGCACAAAGCCAGCATTATCGCCGGCCAGTTGAACCAAGTGCTTAGCCATCACAGCCCACTCCTGGGGAGAGCGCGGCAACCAGGTAGCGTCCAATAACAGATCCAGCGCACCACGCACCGCCCACCAAGGGCAATCACCGCCTTTCTTCAACCTGGCACCCTGGCCCGTGGTCATGGCGTGCTGCCCAGCCCAGCCGGCCAGGTTATTGCCATTGAGCGAAGTCCGTTGGGTGTAGTCCTGAGATTGACACCGTGCTAACAGCGCCTCGGCACACTCGGCCTGGGTCATGGATTGCTGCCGTGCTTGGAACAACAGCGAATCGATCACTAGGGGACGGCCCCCCAGCTCCAGACGATAAAAGAGATCAGCCATCAATGGCTTCCTCTATCCCGTTCGCCGCCAGAATCTCATCAATGTTGAATTCTTTCTGGAGGGCATGAGAAGGCCAAAGCTGGTCAACCGCTTTGCGAGTGACGTAGTAGTTGGCTTTCACGCCAGCGCTAGGGTTGGGGGCGAAGCTGCCATCCGGTCGGACAAAGCGAACTTTCACCAGCCCTTCCCGTTCCAGTTCCTTCGCCGTGCGGCCCACGTTGGTAGCGTGATGATTCACTGAATTAAACATACCTGCCGTGGCCTCGGCCAGTTCGTCGCGGGTCAGCTTGAGTTCTGGGCTGTCCACCAGGCGGGCCATCATTGCCATCGCAAGCTGGGGCCTGGTGGTTCGGAACGCTTCTTTGACCAGGTAATAAAGGTGAGTTCTTGTTTCAGCCACGGGCTTTCCCTTCTTTTATTTGCTTGTTCGCCCTGAACAGGCGGTCGGACTCCAGCGCGGCAAGCAGCCAGGCCTGGGCCATCACGGGATCAAAGCCACTGGGCAATTCTTCCAGCAATCGTTCCAGATTGGCCCGGCGCTGACGCTGGACCCACAACTTAGCAAATCGCGCCCACTCTTTGGCGGTGGTGGGGGTCCAACCGTGGGCGATCAGCAACTCTAGCGCCGCTCGGCGGGCCCACATGGGGGCTTTCTTTTCCTTGTTCCACTCCACCAGCGCTAAACCTGGTACGGGCTCACGGGGGCCCACAAAGCCATTTTCAATGGCGGTGTTGGTCAGCAGTTCGGTCAGCTCGGCCCTTGAGCGGGAATCGCGTTTCATCAGATCAACAAACACATCGGTCGGGCGATCATCGAAGCTTTCAAATACAGACGGGATCATGGGGTGCATCCTGCAAATTGCATCATGAAAAAATCAAACAAAGTGATTAAAATTCAAATGTTTGCAAACATAAATCGAGGGCTTGATTATTTCTCCCGATGTCGAAAGTGTCAAAGCAAACAGACCAATGGCTCCCACTAACTATGCAGTCGGCTGAATGGGCTTTATTAGTTCTCCCGCTACGGCCAGGTGAAGGCCACCGCCTAAGCCATCTGCCCAACAAAAAAGGGACGCCTCGGCGTCCCTTTTTGCTACCGCAAGGCTTACTCCTTGCGCTCGTAGTCCCCATCGATGGTCTGGCCGTTTTGGCTGCCGCCACCGCGGTGGGGATCATCGCCAAACGGCGACTGGCGGTCATCACCGAAAGGCGGTTGCTGCGGACCGGCCCCGAAGCCACCGCCAAAGCCGGCGCCCATGCCGCCGCCGTGCACCACCCGCAGCTGCATCCGCGCCATCAGGTAGCGGGCAATTGGCGCACGGGTGGCCGGAGTGAGGATCAGCAGGCCAAACAGGTCGGTGACAAAGCCCGGGGTCACCAGCAGTACCCCGGCCACCGCCAACAGCATCGCTTCGACGATCTGCTGACCGGGCAGTTCGCCCTGGTTGAGGCGCTGCTGCACGTTCATCATGGTGCTCAGCCCCTGGCTGCGTACTAGTGACGCCCCCACGGCGGCGGTCAGCAGCACCAGGGCAATGGTGGTCATGGCGCCGAACGCATTACCCACCTGGATCAGCACGTAGATCTCCACAATGGGCATCACCGCAAACAGCAAAAACAGATAAAAGACCACCGGTACCTCGAGAAATTATTGGGTGTGATGAAACTCAGATGGGGGTTGTCGGGTCTGATTTCAAGCCGAAGCGGTCGTCGCCGTCGCCTGAGCCTCGCTCGGGGAGGGGTGCGGGACTGTGACATTCGGTGGGGATTATTTTTCAGGCTTGGGGTACTCTGCCTGTTCGCCATTGAGCGAGCCGGTCGTCGGGGCCGTATCGACCCTCAATAGAGAGGCGATGCCCGGCCGCTGAGCCTTGCCGTATCATGGAATTTCGCAAACGCTGTGACTATGAAAAGAATACTGACCATACTCCTGCTCACGCTGACCAGCCTTCAGGCCAGCGCCAGCTTCTCCTTCCTCAAGCAGGAGCCGCAGGTCCTTCCGGTTGACCAGGCCTACACCTTTGATTTTGCCCAGCAGGACAATCAGCTGCAGCTGAGCTGGAAGATGGCGGGCAAGGATTACTACCTCTACCAAGAGAAGTTTGAGCTGGCCATCGACGGCGAAGCGGTGGTGGGCGAGATCCGCTACCCGCAGCCAGAGAACCATTTCGACGATTGGTTCGGCGACCAGCCGGTCTACTTCGACCAGGTCACCCTGACAGTGCCGATCCTCGAATCCAGCAAGGACGCCACCATCACCGTGACCTACCAGGGCTGCCTGGACGGGATCCTCTGTTACCCGCCGACCCGCGAGACCATCTACCTCAGTGAGGTGGCGGCCAACGACGGCGTGCTGCCGGATGCCCCGGCGCAAACCGGCCCGCAAACCCAGCAGGACGGCCTGGCCAGCATGCTGGCGTCCGACTCCCTGGTGCTGCCGCTGCTGACCCTGTTTGGCCTCGGTATCCTGCTGGCGTTCACCCCCTGTGTGTTCCCCATGTACCCGATCCTGACCTCCATCATCGGCGGCCAGGGCAACAAGCTGTCCACCGGCAAGGCCTTCGCCCTGTCGATGACCTACGTCCAGGGCATGGCGCTGACTTACACCCTGCTGGGTCTGGTGGTGGCTTCCGCCGGGATGAAGTACCAGGCGGCGCTGCAAAGCCCGGCGGTACTGATCGGTCTGGCGGTGCTGTTCGTGGTGCTGTCGCTGTCGATGTTCGGGGTCTACAACCTGCAGTTGCCCAGCAGCCTGCAGAACCGCCTCAACAACGCCCAGAACCAACAGAAGGGCGGCTCCTTCGTTGGCGTGTTCGTGATGGGCCTGATCTCCGGCCTGGTGGCCTCCCCCTGCACCACTGCCCCGCTCACCGGCGTGCTGCTGTACGTGGCACAAAGCGGTGACCTGGTACTGGGTGGTGCGGCACTGTACGCCCTCTCCATGGGCATGGGCCTGCCGCTGCTGCTGCTGGGCACCTCCGGTGGCAAGCTGCTGCCCCGTGCCGGCGCCTGGATGGAAACCATCAAGCACGTGTTCGGCTTCCTGATGATCGCCGTGGCACTGATGATGCTGGACCGCCTCTACGCCGGCCTGGTGCTCGACCTGCTGTGGGCCCTGTGGGGCATCACCCTGGCTGGCTACCTGCTGCTGGCCAACAAGCGCACCCAGTTCAACTGGCTCAAGGTCAGCCGCACCGTGGTGCTGGGTCTGGCCCTGCTGGGCTCGGTCTCCTATGGCATGCAGGCGGTGATGAACCGCGATGCGGTCAACCCGGCCCACGATTTGGCCTTTGTCCACATCAAGACCCTGGCGGATCTGGAGCGCGAGGTGGCCAAGGCCAACGCCGAAGGCAAGGCAGTGATGCTGGATCTATACGCCGACTGGTGTGTGGCCTGTAAGGAGTTCGAGCACAAGACCTTCCCGCAGCCCAATGTGCGTGAACGCACCGACACCATGGTGATGTTGCAGGCGGACGTGACCCGCAATGACGCCGAGGATATCGAGCTGCTGGAGGCGTTCGACGTGCTTGGCCTGCCCACCCTGCTGTTCTTCTCCGCCGACGGTGAAGAGCTGAGCCAGCTGCGCGTCACCGGCTTTATGGCGGCCCAGCCGTTTGCCAACCACCTGGACCAGGTGCTCAAGCTGTAACGCAGCAAAGCATGAAAAAAGCGGGGCTTCGGCCCCGCTTTTTTTGTCCCCGATTGCGGCCAAATTTCGCAAAATGTAACCAGTGGTAAGAGTGTGCATAATCGACGGCTTTTGGCCGGGGAAAGCGCTAGCATGGGGCCACATTTTCCCATGGGAGTCGCTATGAAGCGCATCGCACTGGCTGCCGTCGTGGTGGCCCTGGGCCTGACGGCCCTCTACTGGCCCAGCGGCCAGCCCGAGGATGAGATCCTCTACAGCAGCCAGGCCATCGACAGTGGCGACATCCGCAAGGTGATCGCCGCCACCGGCACCCTGGCGGCAGTGGACGACGTGGTGGTGGGCGCCCAGCTGTCCGGCCAGATCGACCAGGTGCTGGTGGACTTCAACGACCCGGTCGAGGCAGGCCAGTTGCTGGCCAAGATCGATCCCCGCACCTTCCAGGCCCGGGTTGATCAGTACCAGGCCCAAGTCGATAAGATGGCGGCGGATCTGGCGCTGCAGCAGGTCGCCATCGAGCGGGCCCAGGTCAATGCCGAGCTGGCCCAGCGCGACCTGGAGCGTGCCCAGGCCCTTAAGGGGCAACAGCACATCTCCGAAGAAGAGCTCGACCGTCTGGCCACCGCGGCGCAGCTGAGCGTACTGGAGCACCAGCAGGCGCAGTTGCAGCTGGGCGCGCTGGAGGCCACCCTGGCCCAGAACCTGGCGACCCTGGCCCAGGGCCAGATCGAACTGGACCGAACCGACATCCGCGCCCCCATCGACGGCTTTGTCATCAACCGCACCATCGAGCCCGGCCAGACCGTGGCCGCCAGCCTCAACACCCCGGAGCTGTTCGTACTGGCCCGGGATCTGGCGGAGATGGAGATCGAGGCCTTTATCGATGAGTCCGACATCGGCCAGGTGGCCGAAGGACAACGGGTCAGCTTTGATGTGGACGCCTACCCGGATCGTCGCTTCCAGGGCGAGGTCAGTCAGATCCGCAAGGCCCCACAAAACAACTCCGGCGTGGTCAGCTACACGGTGATCATCAGCGCCAACAATCGCGAGGGGATCCTGCTGCCGGGCATGACCGCCAACCTGGAGCTGCAGGTGGACAACCTGCGCCAGGTGGCACGCATTCCCAACGCCGCCGTGCGCCTGGGCCAGCGGGAAGCCGGCAGCAATGACAGCGGCAACGCGCGGATGGGCAGCCTGGAGGCGCTCAATCTGACCGATGAACAGCGAGAGCAGCTGCGGGCGGCCCGCCCGGCCCGCGATGCCGGTGCCAGCATGGGCCCCGGTGGCGATCGCAACCGTGAGCAGATGCGTCAACGCATGGACCAGCTGATGGACCGTATCCTCACCGACGAGCAGAAGGTGCTGAAGGCGCAGCTGGACAGCGGCGCGGTCCGCGCCGGCCACCTGTTGGTGTTGGAGCAGGGCGAGCCGACCCTGATCCCGGTGCAGCTGGGCCTGAGCGACGGCGAGCACACCGCCCTGCTCAGCCCGGAGCTGGAAGGCCGTGAGGTGATCACCCAGATGCGGAGCCGCTTATGAGCAGCGCCATCCGCTGCCGCCAGCTGAGCCACAGCTTCCCCATGGCAGGGGAGCGCTTCCAGGTGCTCAGCGAGGTGGAATTGACCATCAAAACCGGCGAGATGGTGGCGATCATGGGCCCCTCCGGCTCCGGCAAGTCCACCCTGATGAATCTGATCGGCTGCCTGATGACACCGGAGTCCGGTGAGCTGGCGCTGCTGGGCAAAAGCACCCGCGGCATGGACCGGGATGCCCTGGCCCAGCTGCGCCGGGACCACATCGGCTTCGTGTTCCAGCAATTCAACCTGCTGGCCCGTACCTCGGCGCTGGACAACGTGATGATGCCGCTGATGTACCAGGACAACCTGGTGACCGACGGCAAACAGCGCGCCATCCAGTGCCTGCAGGAGGTGGGGCTGGGCGACAAACTGGACAACACCCCCAGCCAGCTGTCCGGTGGCCAGCAGCAGCGGGTGGCCATCGCCCGGGCGCTGATCAACCGGCCGGATATCCTATTGGCGGACGAGCCCACCGGTGCGCTGGACAGCCGTACCAGCAGCGAGATCATGGCGCTGTTTCGCCAGCTCAATCAACAGGGACTGACCGTGGTGCTTATCACCCATGAGCGCGAGGTGGCTGCCCTGGCGGATCGCACCATCTTGCTGCGCGATGGCCAGCTGGTCAGTGCCTCCGCCGAGGAGGCGTTGTCATGACCCTGTTTATTACTGCCCTGGTGTCGCTGCGCCGTAACCTGCTGCGTTCCATCCTCACCACCTTGGGGATCGTCATCGGCATCAGCGCCGTGGTGATCCTGTTTGCCCTGGGCGAAGGGGCCCAGCGCGAGGTGGAGAAACAGATCGAGAGCCTCGGCTCCAACCTGCTGATGGTGCGCACCAGCGCCAGAAGCAGCGGCGGTGCCGTTGGCGCTGCCGGAGCCAATCAACGACTGCAGCTGGCCGATGTCGAGGCGATCAAGCAGCAGATCCCCCAGGTGGTCGCCGCTGGAGCCGCCAACAACGGCCAGAGCCAGGTGATCTGGGGCAACCGCAACTGGAATACCCAGATCTCCGGCATCAACAACGACATGCTGCTGGCCTCCAACTGGACCCTGGCCGATGGCCGCGGCTTCAGCGAGCAGGAGATCGCCCAGGCGGGTCGGGTGGCACTGATCGGCGAGACCGTGGCCACCGAGCTGTTTGGCGATCCCCGCTACGCGCTGGGAGAAACCGTGCGGGTGAACAAGGTGCCGCTGGAAATCATCGGCGTGCTCCACGGCAAAGGCCAGGATATGCGCGGCCAGGACCAGGACGACGTGCTGATGATCCCGATCAGCACCGCCAACCGCCGGGTGCTGGGATTCAGCAGTTCCGACATCAACCGGGTCTCGCGCCTGACCCTGTCGGTGGACGACGCCCGCAACATGGATTACGTCAGCGAAGAGGTGGTGGCCCTGTTGGATCAGCGCCATCGCATCGGCGCTAATCAGACCTCACCGTTTAGCGTGATGAACCTGTCGCAGATGATGGAAACCCGGGCCCAGGCCAACCAGGTGTTCAACTCCCTGCTGGCCGGGGTCGCGGCGGTGTCGTTGCTGGTGGGGGGGATCGGGGTGATGAACATCATGCTGGTGTCGGTCACCGAGCGTACCCGGGAGATCGGTCTGCGCATGGCCGTGGGGGCCCGCCCCCGCGACATCCTCTGGCAGTTTTTGATCGAATCGGTGGTGCTCTGTCTGCTCGGGGCTCTGATGGGCCTAGCCCTCTCCCTGGCGGCACTGCTGGTGCTGCAAGGGGCCTTTGGCTGGAGCATGGCGCTGTCGCCGATGATCATCCTGCTCAGCATCGGCGCCACCGCCCTGGTGGGGATCGGCTTTGGCTTCTACCCCGCCTACAAGGCCGCCAATCTCGATCCCATCGAAGCGCTGCGCTACGAATAATCCCTCCTTGTCTGTGGGCGGAACTGTGATCCAGATCCGCCCCACCTCCACCTGACACAAAAAGGGGTAGGCGGCAACCCCTTCCAGCCCGTAAACTGAGCGCCTAATTAGCATTTTTGTGCGCGAAAACAAGAAACGGAAACACCTTTCAATGCTGGACCCTATGCTGCTTCTCGTGCCCCTGCTGTTGGCCATTCTGGCCACCGTGGTGGGCTTCCCCCCTCTGATTGGCTACCTACTGGCGGGCTTCGCCCTGTACGGTGCAGGCATCGAGGCGCTGCCCTTCCTCGAGCCCATCGCCGATCTTGGTGTGCTGCTGCTGCTGTTCGCCATCGGCCTCAAGCTCGACCTGCGCAGCCTGGCCAAATCCGAGGTTTGGGGCGGCGCCAGCATCCACCTGGGTCTGACCGTGCTGGTCTCCAGCCTGTTCATCAAGGGACTGGGCCTGGTGGGCCTGAGTCAGTTTGCCGCCCTGAGTCTGGACCAGACCCTGCTGCTGGCCTTTGCCCTAGGATTCTCCAGTACGGTGTTTGCCATCAAGGTGCTGGAGGAGCGCGGCGACAGCCAGACCCTGTACGGCCGAACCGCCATCGGCATCCTGATCATGCAGGACCTGTTTGCCGTGGTGTACCTCACCGCCAGTAAGGGCGCGCTGCCCTCGGTCTGGGCCCTAGGTCTGCTGGCGCTGCCGCTGGCCCGGCCGCTGTTCTACCGTCTGCTTGACCGGGTGGGCCACGGCGAGGTGCTGGTGCTGTTCGGCCTGGCCATGGCGCTGGTACCCGGCGCGGCGCTGTTTGACCTGGTGGGGCTGAAGCCGGATCTCGGTGCCCTGGTAATGGGTCTGCTGCTGGCCGGCCACCGCAAGGCCAATGAGCTGTCCAAGTCACTGTTCCTGTTCAAGGAGCTGTTCCTGGTGGCGTTCTTCCTCAGCATCGGTCAACAGGGGCTGCCCACCGGCAGCGAGATCGTCGCTGCGCTGCTGCTGACCCTGTTGCTGCCGTTCAAGAGTGCGCTGTTCCTGGCGATGCTGACCCGTTTCCGCCTGCGTGCCCGCAGTGCCATGATGGCCTCGCTGACCCTGGGCAACTTCAGTGAATTTGGTCTGATCGTGCTGACCGCGGCCATCGCCGTGGGCAGCATGGATCCAAGCTGGCTGCGGGTGATGGCACTGATGGTGACCTTCAGCTTCCTGCTGGCGGCGCCGCTGTCGGATCGCGGCCAGGAGATCTACAGCCGCTGGCGCGCCCGTCTTAAGAAGATGGAGCGCTACCCCTCCCACCCGGAGGATCAACCAATCCGGCTGGGCCAGCCGCGGGTGCTGATCTTCGGTATGGGCCGGATCGGCTCCGGTGCCTATGACGATCTGCGCCAGCACTATGGCGACAACATCCTTGGCATCGACCACAAGCAGGAGATCGTCGATCACCACAACAATGCCGGCCGCCAGGTGGTGCTGGGGGATGCCACCGATACCGATTTCTGGGAGAAGCTGGAGCACTCGGACAGCATCGAGCTGGTGCTGCTGGCGATGCCCTCGCACCACGGTAACGAATTCACCGCACGTCAGCTCAAGCGGGTTAAGTTCAAGGCGGAAGTGGCCGCGGTGTCGCGCTGGCCGGAAGAGGAAGCGGAGCTGTATGACCTGGGGGTCAGCCAGGTCTACAACATCTACGAAGCGGCGGGTGCCGGTATGGCGGAGCAGATCCTGGAGCGCAACAAGGCTAGTCTCGGTGCGAAAGTATCAATGACATCACGTACTGCATAGCCTTGCGGCAGTCCGGCTGCTCCATCAGCATCTGTTTCTCCTGCTCCATCAGGGGCAGGACCTCGAGCCAGCGCTGGCTGACCCAGCAGGCGTCCTCGAGCATCAGATCGGAGTAGAGATCCGCCAGGTCGGGCTGGGTGTCATAGAGGCGCTTAAGCGCCTCCCCCAGCATGGCGTAGTTGTCGCCCAGCGGGCGGGACGGCCAGTTGGGCATCGGCAGCACCTTGCCCATCCACACCCCGTCCGGAGCGGCCCAAACGTCGGAGATCCGCACCTTCTGCAGCCCCTCCACCACGATGGAGAGGGTGTCATCCTCCAGCTGGTAAAAATCCACCACCTGCACCTGCGCTGCCACCGGGTAGACCGGCAGATCGCCCTCCTCCCGGTTCATGCAGGCCACCAGGCAGGGCTTACCGCTGCGCAGGGACTCGGCCACCACCCGCAACTGCCCCGGGGTGACGATGCGCAGCTCTTTGCGCCCCTGAGGCAAGACCGGGGCCTCGATGGGAAGCAGTGCCGCCTCGATTCGCTCCATAGTGCCTCCAGCTGCGACTCTTTGGGCAAAAAACCTTAGGTTTTCAAGCCCGCAGGCCTTCCAAAAGGATTGGTTAGTAAGTCATTTCAGTGTAGTTCATCTCCCTATGGAGACCGCTTTTTCCCGGTTTCGCTTTCTTTTCCCGGTTCCACGATTTCTTCGATTAGCGCAATGGAATATTCCCGTTGGCCGTTATCACCGCCATCGTGGGATAGTCATTCCATCGAGACGGGTCCTTCCCATACCCCGCTTCGTAGGTCGAGGTTCTCACGACATCCCCTCGACCGAATTCATCATCATCCCTCGCAAAAAGCCGGCCCAGAGCCGGTTTTTTTTGTGCCCTTCCCCCAGGGCGACAGGCACAAAAAAGCCTCTGTCCTAATTGGGTTCTGAACTCTCCATAGTCATTCAATCCAACAGAACTGTGTGCCCCACCAGCTCTTCGCCGACTTGAAGTCGCCCGAGCGAAGTAGCCAAAGACCAGGCTGAAGGCCAGGACGGCCTGAGTGGCTTGCGGAGACAGGGATGTCGACTCAAGCCAGAGCCGCAGACATTGGTTACGAGAGAGAGGATTAGCGACGATTGGAGGCAAGCGGGGGTTCCAAGGGGGCGGAACGCCCCTTTGGTTGCTGCCGGCAACCCGGCAAAGCTATTAGCAAAGAATGATAGGAGGAATCATCAGGTTTACAGGAGAAATAGATAAATTGGACAGGACACAAAAAAGCCACCCCATCGGGGTGGCAATCAACATTGCAGGGAGTGGCGAGCTCAGGCGAAGACAGGCTCCGCCCGGCGAGCTTCGATACGGGCCCAGACACGCTCGTGGATAGCGTAGCCGAAGGTGTTGACCAGCGGTTCGATTACCGCCAGTAGACCGCCAATGACCCAGCTGCCAGTCAGCAGGTAAGCCAACACAAAGGCGATGATGAAGTGCATGATGCCAAAGGAGACAGTCTTAGCCATGGGGTTACCTCCGAATAATGATGGGTTGCCGTGTCGCCACAATTCAAATGATAACGATTATCAGTTGCGTTGCAACGGCAAATATCTGCTTACCCTAATCGGTTTTTCCCACAACTAGGTGGCGCATGGGATCCTCTCTCAGCCGCTCAAACGCCTCAACCAGTAGCTCCCCATGCGCTGAGGCCCGCTCCCAGGCCTGGATCCGCTGTTCGGTGGGCAGCCGCTTGAAGTCGGTACGATCCGGCAGCTTGCCGCCAGGCAGCTGGGCCACGAACTCGGCGGTGGGTGCCAGGATCACCACCTTACTGAGGTTGGCGCTGGCCCGGCGCCAGGGCAGCGCCTTATCAAACCACCCCGGGGTCACACTGGGATAGAAGTGAGGGTAAAGCGTCAGTCCCCCCTGTGACAGTGCCGGCAGATCCAGGTGGTAATCGGTAATGCCGCCATCGAAATAGCGCCCGGACGACACCCCGGGCAGCGCGGTTTCCCCCGGCAGCACCATGGGAATGCTGCCGCTGGCCAGCAGCGCCGGGATCAGGCTGTCGCCGCTTAGCGGGGCGCAGTAGGTGGGCAGGTCTTCCATCCGGGTAAAGGGGCCGGCCTCACCGCTGTGCAACACCCAGCGCTGCCACAACAGACTGATGGCACGGCGAGACAGCAGGTTGACCAGGGCCGTCAGCCCCGCCGCGGTCAGCATGCTAGCCTTGTCGCCCCGGGCAAAAGGGCCACGACAGACGATCAGGTTGAGTCGACGATGGGGGTGCCCTACCAGGGCGGCGCGGCTTTGCGGCTCAAACGCGGCTTCCAGCAATGCCCGGCACTGCTGGGCCACCTCCTGCTGGCTGGGCGGCGCGTCGTAGCGCTGATGGATGTAGTGATATTGCAGGCGCTGATGGGCCGCTTCGACCTGCGGGTGACACAGGGCAGCGCAGCGCCAGGCCCCGGAGGAGGTCCCCATCAGTGTCAGCGGCTGAGTCGAGCTTAAGAAGTGCTGACTCAGGTGACGGTCCAGCGCCGCCAGTGGCAACCATTTCGGTCCGCCACTGGCCGCTATCCATTTATCAAACAGTTTGGGAGTGAGCCCCTGTTGCGCGATTTGGCGACGTGCTTCCACACCTGCGACCAGTTGTAACATGGTGCCCTTCCCTTCCTTGCACACTCATCTTTTGTAACACTTCGTTAAAGAACAAAGCGCTGTTCAAAGGCATAAAGTTGCGAACATCAGTCGCATACCTATGCGTTTTAAAGTTGTTAAAATTTGGAGCTTGTGCGCCTTTTTTCGGCATTACCGCCCTGATATCGATGCATTTTACAGCTGGCGCATCGATCGGTCCCACCAAATAAAGTCACTCGTGCAGCAGAATGCTCTGACGAATGCCCGGTCGCACAGTTTACTGTCGCTGCCGAGTTCACTTTTCTTTAACGTAGTGGTAAAACTTAATCAAAGTCGCAGTGACCGGGATCACACTCGTTCACGGTGGGGCCTCCATGGACCGAGGACACCGCCGGCGGCTTGCAGGGTCATCACGGTTTCACGCCGACGATGGACCTTCTGGCGCTGTAACTAGGAAGGAGAATCATCATGCGCAAAATTACAACTCTTACTGCAACTCTGGCTACTACCCTGCTGCTGAGCACCGGCGCTTCCGCCGGCCAACTGGCCCTGTCCGATGGCTTCTTCGCCACCGCGGTCAACGGTGACAAGGTGTCTGTTCACGCCGACGCCGTAACCCTGAGCCAGGGCAAACAGATCGTGACCGTTCGCTACGAGCAGAACATCATCCACAACCGTGAGCAGAACGAATACACCGTATCCAAGCCGATGCACCTGGTATTCGATGCCCAAGGCAACGCCAACTACACCATCACCAAGACTGAGCAGGGTGTCGCCCTGGTCAGCAACAACCAGGCAGTGCCGGTAGAAGTGTTGACCGGTGATGCCGTGATCCACCGCGCCCTGGCCCTGTAAGCCCCCTTTCCTGACCTTAGCGGCGTCCTCGGACGCCGCTTTTTTGTTCTGGTCGAACCAACCCATACTAACTCTTTCATCTTGCGTTTGTTTCCAGTATCTATAGGGGCGCCTGGTCATCGCCTTTCTAGCCGTTAAGGAAATACGCAATGAAGACCCTCTACCCTTTGATCTGCCTGCCCCTGCTGGTTGCCTGCACCAGCGACTCGGATGACACCCCACCGCCACCACCGGCCATGTCCGCCGACTACTGCTACCAGATGACCACCAGTCTGGGCGAGATTGAGCTGGCCATCGACGCCAGCCACGCCCCGATCACCGGCGAGAACTTCAAGCGCTACGTGGATGAGGGCTTCTACGATGGCACCCTGTTCCACCGGGTGATCGACCAGTTCATGATCCAGGGCGGTGGCTTCACCCCGGGGATGGAGCAAAAGCCCACTCACGATCCCATCAAGAACGAAGCCAAGGGCGGCTTCAGCAACGAGCGTGGCACCCTGGCGATGGCCCGCACATCGCAGCCGGACACCGCCACCTCGCAGTTCTTCATCAACCACGTCGATAACCTGTTCCTGGACTGGGAAAACGACCCCAATCGCATCGGCTACGCCGTGTTTGGCAAGGTGACCAAGGGGATGGAGGTGGTGGACCAGATCGCCATAGTCGATACCCACAGCGTTGGCTTCCACGGCAACGTGCCGGTGGAAGATGTGGTGATCGAGCAGATCGTCGAGATCAGCTGCCGCTGATCCGCCTCGCTTGCGTCTGCCTCTGGGGCCGATACAATCGGCCCCATGCTAACCCTTTCCCAGCGCGTCACTATTCCCGCCCACGAGCTCGAGTTTCAGATGATCCGAGCCAGCGGGGCCGGTGGCCAGCACGTCAATAAAACCAGTACCGCCATCGTGCTGATCTTCGACGTGCGCGCCTCCCAGGCGCTGCCGGATTACTACAAGCAGCGGATCCTGGCCCACACCCACCCCAACCTCACCGCCAGTGGCAAGATCATCATCAAGGCGCAGCAGCACCGCTCCCAGGAGATGAATCGGCAGGATGCCCTGGCCCGTCTCAAGGCCCACATCGACGCCGCCATGGTGGTGCAGAAGAAGCGGGTCGCCACCAAACCCACCCGCAGCTCCCAGCGCAAACGGGTCGACAGCAAGAAGCGCCACGGCCAGACCAAGGCACTGCGGCGTAAGACCAGCTACTGACAGCGAAAAGCTGCGGCAATCTTCGGTGATTAGACCAGTAAATGGCTGCCAAACTCTGGCAAGTCGTTATAATGACGTCATCAAAATAAGACGACGGGTCGGACCAGACTGATTACAGTAGATTTTCTGTTTGGCCGACTGTTAACGTTGAGATTGCCGAGGATGGACGCACAATGTCGGACAAATTAGAGATATTGCTGCTAAATGGACCCAACTTGAACCTGTTGGGGCGTCGCGAGCCGGGTCATTACGGTCACCAGACCCTGGCCCGGATCGTGGAAGGGCTGGAGCAGCAGGCCGCCAAGGCCGGGGTGACCCTGACCCACCTGCAAAGCAACAGCGAAGCGGCCCTGATCGACGCCATTCATGCCACCAACGCCGATCTTGTCTTGATCAACCCGGCGGCCTTTACCCACACCAGTGTCGCCCTGCGTGATGCCTTATTGGGAATGGCCCTGCCCTTTATCGAGATCCACCTATCCAATGTCCACGCCCGGGAGCCGTTCCGGCACCACTCCTACTTCTCCGACAAGGCGATAGGGGTGATCTGTGGACTGGGGGCCGATGGCTACCGTTACGGCCTCGATGCCGCCATCTCTCATTTGCAAAAACAACAGACAGAGCAACAGGATTAAGCGCCGCTATGGACATTCGCAAAATCAAGAAACTGATCGAACTGGTACAGGAATCCGGCATCGCCGAGCTGGAGATCACCGAGGGCGAAGAGAGCGTTCGCATCGCCAGCACCAGCACCGCGGCCCCGGCCCCGGTCACCTACGCCGCTCCGGCCCCGATGGCTCCGGCCGCCCCGGCAGCTCCGGTGGCTGCTGCCATCGCGCCTGCCGCTGCCGCCGCACCGGCGGACAGCACCCCGGCCGGTCACCAGGTGAAATCCCCGATGGTAGGCAGCTTCTACCGTGCCGCTACCCCGGGCGCCAAGCCGTTCGTTGAAGTGGGCGACAGCGTCAACGTGGGCGACACCCTGTGCATCATCGAAGCAATGAAGATGATGAACCAGATCGAGGCGGACAAGGCCGGTGTTGTTAAGGCAATCCTGCTGGAAAACGGCGACCCGGTGGAGTTCGATGAGCCGCTGTTCATCATCGAGTAAGGAAGGCCATCATGCTGGATAAAGTGGTCATCGCCAACCGTGGCGAAATTGCCTTACGGATCCTGCGCGCCTGTCGCGAACTGGGGATCAAGACCGTGGCGGTGCACTCCACCGCTGATAAGGACCTGAAGCACGTGCTGCTGGCCGATGAGACCTTCTGCATCGGTAAGCCGCCGGCTAACGAAAGCTACCTCAATATCCCGTCGATCATTGCGGCGGCCGAGGTCACCGACGCCATCGCCATCCACCCCGGTTACGGCTTCCTGTCGGAGAACGCCGACTTCGCCGAACAGGTGGAGAAGAGCGGCTTCATCTTCATCGGCCCCAAGGCCGAAACCATCCGCCTGATGGGCGACAAGGTCTCCGCCATCGAGGCGATGAAGAAGGCCGGGGTACCTTGTGTACCCGGCTCTGACGGCCCGCTGACCGACGATAACAAGCGTAACCTGCAGATCGCCAAGCGCATCGGTTACCCGGTGATCATCAAGGCCGCCGGTGGCGGTGGTGGTCGCGGTATGCGCGTGGTTCGCACCGAAGACGAGCTGGTGGAGGCGATCGCCATCACCCAGTCCGAGGCCGGCAGCTTCTTTGGTAACTCCGTGGTGTACATGGAGAAGTTCCTGGAGAACCCGCGCCACGTTGAGGTGCAGGTACTGGCCGATGGCCAGGGCAACGCCATCCACCTGGGTGAGCGCGACTGCTCCATGCAGCGCCGTCACCAGAAGGTGGTTGAGGAAGCCCCGGCGCCGGGGATCACCGAGGAGATGCGTAAGTTCATCGGTGAGCGCTGTGCCCGCGCCTGTATCGAGATCGGCTACCGCGGTGCCGGTACCTTCGAGTTCCTGTTCGAGAACGGTGAGTTCTACTTCATCGAGATGAACACCCGGATCCAGGTGGAACACCCCGTGACCGAGATGGTCACCGGTGTCGACCTGATCAAGGAGCAGCTGCGCATTGCCGCCGGTCAGCCCCTGTCCATCACCCAGGACGAGGTGCAGATCCGTGGCCACGCCATCGAGTGCCGGATCAACGCCGAGGACCCGAACAGCTTCATCCCGTCGCCGGGCAAGATCGAGCACTTCCACCCGCCGGGTGGCATGGGGATCCGCTGGGACTCCCACATCTATGCCGGCTACTCGGTGCCGCCGCACTACGACTCCATGATCGGCAAGCTGATCACCTACGGTGAGAACCGGGGTATCGCCATCGCCCGCATGCGCAACGCCCTGCGTGAGCTGGTGATCGACGGCATCAAGTGCAACGTGCCGCTGCAGCAGCGCATCATGGATGACGAAAACTTCCAAAACGGTGGTACCAACATCCACTACCTGGAGAAGAAGCTGGAAGCGGAGAAGTAAGGCCGCCTCAGCGTAAAAAAGGACGACCCCAGGGTCGTCCTTTTTTGTTGCCTGCCGAGCCAGTGCGGCTCAGAAGTAGTAACCGACATTCAGGTTCACTTGGCGGCCCCAGCCATCACCGGATTGGGCCAGTCCCAGGTGCTGATCGCCGTCACCGTTGGTCCAGAGCAGGTTGTCACCGGCAATATGGTCCAGGTACAGGAAGAACTTCTGGTAGGACAGGGAGGCACCGGTGACGTTCAGGCGAGATATGTCCTGGCTTTGATTACCGGTGTCTGGCGTCAGGTAACCGAAATCGTTGTACAGCTTCAGTCGACCCAGCGGGGTGTCGAACCCACGGGCCAGGTTGAGGGTGTAGATCTGGGCCCGACTGGCGATCTCGAAGCGACTGTTGAGCATCCCCATACCGATGCGGCTGGTATCAAACCCCTGGCCCTCGTCGTACTGACGATAGTCGTAGTGCAGGGCCTGCAGCAGCAGGTTCCAGTCGCGCCAGCTCAGATCCAGGTGCGCGGCCACGGCGACCCGATCCCCGGTCTCGCGGTAGCGGATGTTTTCGATCTGGCCCAGCTCCAGCGAACCGCCCAGGATGGCGTACCAATCTCCCTGCTCCAGGAAGTGGCTGTAGCGCGCATTAAGCTGATTGGTTTCCTTGTTGTGGTAGGTCTGCTGACCGATCTCACCGTGGCTGATGTCCGCAGCCAGGCCACGACCATCGCCGTACTCGGCATTCTTGAAAAAGCCCAGCTCAAGCCGGTGGTTGTCGCGCTGGTAACGACTGACGACGCCGGTGTCCGGATCGGATTCAAAGCCCACGTAGTAGTTGATGCTGAACCACCAGCTGTTGGAGGCCAGGTTGAGGCTGCCGAACGGTTTGTCCACTACCCCCAATTGCCACTGCCAATCGTCGCTGGGGTTATAGAACAGATAGCCGTAGCGCAGGTAGTCGTGCCCTTGCATCAAACGATAGTTGGCGCTGAAACCAAAGCGATCATCGGCGAAGCGGTCATCCAGCTTCAGCTCCAGCATATCGAAGGCGAGATCCCCACCCACGTCCCGACTGGCCGGATCGAACGCCTTCCAGTTGTAGTTGAGCCGCAGTGAGCCCCCCAGCTGCGGTGCCGCCTGCGCCAAAGGCCCCACTAGCATCGTCGTCGCCATCATGGCAACCACCCACGTCCTTTTCACGTAACCTCAACAACTTAGCTCCATCTGGCCGCCAAGGTTAACGATTTGTCTGTGGTTATGCTGAGCTGTTCGGTGCGGACGGGACAGTCCTCACGAACCAGAGTCACTCCAGTTCAATGGTGTGCCACCGGCTCTGCTTAGGGCCTACCAGCTGCACCCGCAGTGGCACGCCCGCTGGCAGAACGGCGGTGTCCAGGGCGAAGCGCAGCACCTTAAGGTGGGCGCTGGCGGGGCGGTGAAACACGCCGTACTGGCGAGTGGGTGCCTGGGGAGAACGGGCGATCAGCCGTTGCTGCTGATAGATCTCCACCCGTTGCAGATCAGGCCAGCCGCCGTGCAACGACAGGTGAAGCAGTTGCCACTGACCGTCCTGTTGGGTCAGCTCAAGCCGCGTCTCGGTTTGAAACTTAGGCAGCAGGGCCTGTCCATAGAAGGGGCTGGCCACTGCCAGCGATATTGAGCAAAGCCAAAGTAGTGCCATCCAGAGTATGCGCATCCACCCATCTCCATGTTATCAGCCTGTAACCCCAAGCTAGGTGGTCGGGCCCATCGTCGCAAGCGACAAGGCTGAACCCCAGTCAGCATTGGCTCCCGATGCCCTAAGCTCAGTCCGCTATTGACGGTCGACCAAGGGGCAGAAGCGGGTGAGCCAGTCACTGGCGGCCATGGCCTGGACCAGGCCATGGCCATAGTCCGGATCCCGCCCCGGCAGGCCCAAATCCAGCGCACTCTCCGCCAGGGCTCGGCGCAGGGTCAGGTGATCACAATGCAGGTGTCGGCTCCACACCAGCGCCGCTACCCCGGCAATGTAAGGGGTGGCCATGGAGGTGCCGCTCTTGAGGCCATAGCCCTGCGGCAAGGTGGAGGGGACGCCCAGTCCCGGTGCCGCCAGTTCTACCTGGTCATTGCTTTGCGAGAAGCTGGCGCGCAGCCGGTTCTCCCCCACTGCCGCTGCTGAGATCACCCCATCGTAGGAAGCCGGATAGGCGTAATCCTGGTTGCCCAGGTTGCCCGCCGCCGCCACCATCAGCGCGCCCAACTGGTGGAAGCTGTCGAAGGCGCGGCGCTCAAAGCGGGAGGCATCCGGCCCGCCCAGGCTCAGGTTGATCACCACCGGCCGCTGCTGCCGTGTCGCCTCCACCACACACTTATCCACTGCACTGACCAGAGTGGAGGAGTAGGTCCAATCGCTGGCGTCATAGACCCGGACGATGTGCAGCCGGGGATCAGCATTGGGCAGCACCCCCACCACGCCGACACCGTTGCCGCCGATGGCGGCCAGGATCCCCGCTACATGGGTGCCGTGGCCCATGGTGTCTTGGTACCAGGGGCCGGCCTGGCTATCGACATAGCCGGTGACCAGGGCAGAGGGAAGATCTTCGTGGTTGAGCGCATAGCCGGAGTCCACCACGCACAGCAATACGCCGTCGATCAGACTGGAGTCCAGCAATTGGGCCTGCACCATGGGCAGCCCATAGGGCAGGGTTTCGCTTTGGGGGAGTCTGGGCAGATCAGGCTCTGCGGGAAAATGGGATGAATCGGTGATCAACGGGAAGCGGGGATGGTCTGGCTCCAATGCCAACAGCCATTGGCTGTCGGTCAGCTGTGCCTCGGTGCCCACCGGCAGGCTCACCGCCAGGGCCTGGTGCTGGGGCAACGCGGTGAACACCTCGCCACCGAGATCCTCCACCAGCGCGGCCGCCGCTTCGGGATCCTCTACCTCGAGGATCCAGCGTTGCTGCGGCAACACCACCGCCGCGGACAGCGATACGCCCAGAACCCACGAGGCCAACATGATTCGATCCCCTGCTTACACCGGATGCTGACCTTAGAAACTAGTTCTCCGCCGGCCCAACCGCCACAAAAAAACACGGCCGTAGCCGTGTTTATCAATGGGCCCGCGCGCCGCTTAGAGGATGCGCGGATGCAGGGCCAGCTTACGGCGCAGGTAGCCGATCTGGGCCTGGTGGTTGAGATCTTTCGGGCAGTTGTCCGCACAGCCCAGCAGGGTCATGCAGCCAAACACCCCATCCTCGTCACCGATGATGTGGTAGAAATCATCCACACTGCGATGATCCCGGTCATCCAGGGCAAAACGGGCCACCTTGTTGAAGCCCACCGCACCGAGGAAGGTCTCGCGCATCTGGGCGGTGGCGCAGCCGGCGACGCAACAGCCGCACTCGATACAGCGGTCGGTCTCGTAGATGGACTCCGCCAGATGGGGATCCATCTTCTGCTCCATAGCATCGATGTTATGCTCTTTCTCCCGGTGCAGCCAGGCGCCCACACGCTCTGACAGCGAGCGCATGAACTTGCCGGTGTTGACCGACAGATCGCCGATCAGCTCAAAGCCCGGCAACGGCATCAGCTTGATGGTGCCGCCCTCGTACTGGCTGGTCAGGGTACGGCAGGCCAGGGTCGGCTTGCCGTTGATCACCATGGCGCAGCTGCCGCAGATCCCGGCCCGGCAGACAAAATCGAACTGCAGGCTGGGATCCTGAGTTTCGCGGATCAGCTTCAGCGCGACAAACACCGTCATCCCCGGTGCCTCCTCCAGCTGGTACTGCTGGGTGGTCGGCTTATCCTCCGGATCAAAGGGGTCGTAGCGGAAGATCTCAAAGGTCAGGGTACGGGCACTCATGCTTGGCCTCCGGCTTTCGTTTCACGGCGGGCATTCGGTTCACGGCGAGCATTGCTGCCACGCAGGGGTTCAGGCAGATCATAGGGCATCAGCGCCCGCTGCCGGGTTTCCCGGTCGGCGTCCGGGTTGGCCTCATCCCAGGCGCGGATCTGCGCCTGGCGCTTGTCGGTGTCCGGGTGAGGAATGGTGAGATCCTTGCCGTAGCCACGGGAGCCCGGCGGCAGCTCCATCGCCATCACATCCAGATCCTCGTAACCGACGCTCGGCGCACTGTCGCCCTCCGGCCAGCGAACCAGGGTACGCTTGAGCCAGTCGCGATCGTTACGCTCCGGGTAGTCTTCGCGGGCGTGGGCACCGCGGCTCTCGGTGCGGGCCTGGGCGGCCTGAGCGATACACAGCGCCACCTTCAGCATCTTGCGCACCCGCAGGGCATCCACCAGCTCCGGGTTGCTGTGGCGCTTACCGGTGGTCAGTGCCAGGCGCTCGCTTTGAGCCACCAGCTTGGTCAGCTCCGCTACGGCCTGGTCAAGATCCTCACCATTACGGAAGATCCCCACCCGCTCCATCATGATCGATTCCATCTGTTGGCGCAGGGCGATGGGGCTTACGCCCTCCTCGTCACCGGCCAGTAGCTGGTCGATCTCCTGCTGCACCGCGGCCACATGAGCTTTGGCCACCGCCGGCTCGCCCATGGCAACCTGCTCACAGCGGTCCGCCACCTTTTCGCCGACGATCATCCCCGCCACCACGGTCTCTGCCAGGGAGTTACCGCCCAGGCGGTTAAAGCCGTGCATGTCCCAGCAGGCGGCCTCGCCCACGGCAAACAGGCCCTTGAGGCCATCGCTCTCGCCGTCGGCGTTGGTGCGCACCCCGCCCATGGAGTAGTGCTGGGTGGGGCGGACCGGGATCCACTCCTCGGCGGGATCGATGCCCAGGAAGTATTGGCAGATCTCCTTCACCTCCCGCAGGTTCTTCTCGATATGCTCGCGCCCCAGGATGGTGATATCGAGCCACAGGTGATCGCCGTATGGGCTGGGTACGCCCTTACCCTTGCGCATGTGCTCGGTCATCCGGCGGGACACCACGTCGCGGGAGGCCAGCTCCTTCTTCTCCGGTTCGTAATCCGGCATAAAGCGGTGGCCATCGACGTCGCGCAGCAGGCCGCCGTCGCCACGGCAGCCCTCGGTGGTGAGGATCCCCACCGGCACAATGGCGGTGGGATGGAACTGCACCGCCTCCGGGTTGCCCAGGGCGACCCCAGCGTCCAGCGCCAACGCAGCGCCGGTGCCTTCGCAGATCAGCGCATTGGTGGAGACCGACCAGAGTCGGCCCCAGCCACCAGTAGCAATGGTGGTGGTGCGGGCCAGGTAGGTGATCAGCTCACCTGTGATGAGGTCCCGTACCACGGCGCCGTGACAGCGCTCGCCGTCGTGGATCAGGCGCAGCGCTTCTACTCGCTCATGCACCTGGATCCCCGCGCCGATCACCTCGTTGTCCAGGGCATAGAGCAGCGAGTGGCCGGTGCCATCGGAGGTGTAGCAGGTACGCCACTTGGCGGTGCCACCAAAATCACGGGCATGAATCAGACCATGGGCCGCCATCGGCTCCTTGATGGTGACCTGTTCGGCGTTCACCACCGCCTTGCGCGAGCCGGCCTTGATCCGGCTCCAGGGCACGCCCCAGTTGGCCGACTGACGCACCGCCTTGGGCGCGACATGGGTAAACATTCGCGCCACGTCCTGGTCGCAGCCCCAGTCGGAGCCCTTCACCGTGTCGTGGAAGTGGACGTCTTCGTTATCGCCCTCCCCCATTACGGAGTTACCCAGGCTAGCCTGCATGCCACCCTGGGCCGCCGAGGAGTGTGACCGCTTGGCTGGCACCAGGGAGAGTACGATGGCGTCGAAGCCGCGCTCCTTACAGGCCAATGCCACACGCAGACCCGCCAGGCCGCCACCAATCACCAGTGCATCGGTATAGAGGGTTTTCATCAGGCCGAGCCTCCAAACACAAACAAGCCGTTATATACGTGCATCAGCAGACTGACCACACCCAGCACCATCAGGTAAACCGCCACCCGGCGCATCCAGCGACGGCCCTGGAAGCGGGGCTCAGCATAGGGACACCACTTCAGCCACAGCCGGGCGATCCCCGCCAGGCCATGGATCACCGAGACCGGCAGCAGCAGGCCGTACAGCAGCCAGCCGCCTTCGTAGACGATGCGGTAGGAGGAGGGCTCCGCCCCCAGGCTATGGGGCTGGGTCAGCATGGTCACCAGGTGGATGGGGATCAGGATCATCATCGCCACCCCGGTCAGCACCTGTACCAGCCACAGCCGGGTGCCGGCGTGCTGGACGATGCTCATGTGCTGCTGCAGCGCCTTCATCTGGCGATACTCGGTGGGGAAGCGGCGCAACACCGCTACCACGTGAATGAGCAGCAGCAGGGTAATGAACAGCACCGCCAGCATCACCATGCCGGCATAGCCGTGGCCAGCGGGATCGGCCCAACCGGCGTGGAGGAACCAGGCCACCTTGTCAAAGGCGTCCGGCCCGAGCAGCACACTGGCTTCCATATGAAGGTGTACAAACAGGAACAGGGTCAGGGCTGCCCCACTGGCACCCTGTAAGATGTCCATCCGAGCCGGGCCCCGGCTCCATTCCAACAGTTTTCGCATGACCTATACGCGCTCCTCTGCTCGCTTAGCACCCACCCTAGGCGGCGCGAAGGCCGCTCACAGTGAGCCGGATCACAAGCATCAACATCCCCTTTACAGCCCAACGAAGGGCGCGATCTTGATCACACTCACTGCAGTTTGAATCACGTTACCGCAAAACCGCTGGCGGTTCTTCCTTCAGCCATTACAATTCGCCCATCCAAACCGACAGAGAACCCAACATGGCCTGGATCCAACTGCGCCTCAACGCCACCGCCGACACCGCCGAAACCATCAGCGATCACCTGATGGAGCTGGGCGCCGCCTCGGTTACCTTCCTCGATGCCCAGGACACCCCGGTGTTCGAACCGGCCCCCGGTGAAACGCGCCTTTGGGGTGACACCGACGTGGTGGGCCTGTTCGATGCCATCACCGAGATGGAGCCGGTGATTGCCGAGCTGAAAACCCTGCCGGAGCTGGCCGAGCAGATGACCTATAAGGTGGAGGCGCTGGAAGACAAGGATTGGGAGCGGGAGTGGATGGACAGCTTCCACCCGATGAAGTTTGGTAACCGACTGTGGATCTGCCCCAGCTGGCGCGAAGCGCCGGAGCCGGACGCGGTCAACGTACTGCTGGATCCGGGCCTGGCCTTTGGCACCGGCACCCACCCGACCACCGCTTTGTGCCTGACCTGGCTCGACGGCCTCGACCTGGCCGACAAGCAGGTGGTGGACTTCGGCTGTGGCTCCGGCATTCTGGCCATCGCCGCCATCAAACTCGGCGCCCAGGAGGTGATTGGCCTGGACATCGATCCCCAGGCGCTGACCGCCTCCGCCGACAATGCCCAGCGCAACGGCATCGAGGACAAGCTCACCGTCTACCTGCCCAAGGACCAGCCGGAGAACCTGCAGGCCGACGTGGTGGTGGCCAATATCCTGGCCGGCCCGCTGCGGGAGCTGGCACCGGTGATCAGTGGCCTGGTTAAGCCCGGTGGTCAACTGGCGCTGTCCGGCCTGCTGCAGGAGCAGGCGGAGGAGCTGCGTGCCATCTACGGCGAGTACTTCGAGCTCAATCCCACCGCCATCGATGGCGACTGGTGCCGACTGGATGGCATTAAGCGCTAACCCCATGGGGCGCCGAGGCATTTCGGCGCCCAGCCCAACCTCCCTGGTGAAAAATTAGTCAACTCAGGCACAAACGCGGAAGTGAGTAACCGCTAACTTGGCTAACCGCCGCAGCGTTGGCTTTGCTCACAAAGAAGTCAAGCTAAAAAATTTGCGTTGCGTTCATTTTCTAACCTTCCCAGGCCCTATAAAAAAGAGTAAGATTCGCCCCCTTGTTTCGGAAGCGGACCTGAGTGACCGATGAAAATTGGACCCTATCAACTGGACAACCAGCTGATCGTGGCGCCGATGGCCGGTGTCACCGACCTGCCTTTCCGCCGACTGTGCCGCCGGCTTGGTGCCGGAATGGCCGTGTCAGAGATGCTGTCCTCCAACCCTGAGGTGTGGAAGACAGAGAAGTCGATGTCACGGATGGACCACAGCGAGGAGAGCGGGATCCGCTCCGTCCAAATCGCCGGCTGCGAGCCCGAATTGATGGCCCAGGCCGCCCGCTTCAATGTGGAGCGCGGTGCCCAGATCATCGATATCAACATGGGTTGCCCGGCCAAAAAAGTTAACAAGAAGCTGGCTGGCTCAGCCCTGCTGCGCCATCCGGATCTGGTCCGAAGCATTGCCGAAGCGGTGGTTAACGCCGTCGAGGTGCCGGTGACCTTAAAGATCCGAACCGGCTGGGACCCGGAAAGCCGCAATGGCGTCGAGATTGCCCGCATCGCCGAGCAATCCGGCATCGCTGCCCTGGCCGTGCACGGTCGAACCCGACAGTGCATGTACAAAGGCGAGGCCGAGTACGACACCATTGCAGCCATTAAGCAGGCGATCTCCATCCCTGTCATCGCCAACGGCGACATCGACAGCCCGGAGAAAGCCGCCCAGGTATTGAGACACACCCAGGCCGACGGCCTGATGGTGGGTCGGCCGGCCCAGGGCCGTCCCTGGATCTTTCGCGAGATCCATCACTACCTGGAAACCGGGGAGCACCTGCCGCCACCGCCAAAAGCGGAGCGACAGGCGCTGATGCAGGAACACCTACAATCCCTGCACGACTTCTACGGTGAAGAGCGCGGCATGCGCATCGCCCGGAAGCACGTGGGGTGGTACCTGGATAACCAGCAGCAGCCGCTACTGCGTCGCCAATTCAACCAGCTTGAATCGGCCGCCGCGCAGCGGGACGCCCTAGCCGGCTTCTTCGAACAATTTGATTGTTAAAATAGACAGAGCAAAGACAGTATGTTTGATCAGCAGAACTCCTTTTCTGAAGCGCACCAACTGACCGTAGGTCAGATCGAGACCCCGAATGGCACTGTTAAGCCCCAGCTTCTGCGTGACTCCGTAAAGCGCGCCGTGAGCAACTACTTTGCTCAACTGGACGGCCAAGAAGCCTCTGAAGTGTACGAAATGGTGCTGTGCGAAGTGGAACAGCCGCTGCTGGACATCGTGATGCAGTACACCCGCGGTAACCAAACCCGCGCCGCCAACATCCTCGGCATCAACCGCGGCACCCTGCGTAAGAAGCTGAAGAAGTACGGCATGAACTAAGAGCCTTGCTCTGAACCCCGATTTGAACCCGAGCCCTTGGCTCGGGTTTTTTTGTGCCTTTTGGTTTTGGCCACCAGCCTGACATGCCCCATCTGCTCCCCAGGCTGCAGCACACGCTGTAACCGGGTCAGGCCCAGCTGTGCCACCGTGGTAAATCCCGCCTTGGCCGCCACGCTGTCCTCAGGCAATGGCACCGGCAGCTCCACCAGCACAAACACCAGGCCATCCCCCGTCGCCCGGTTGTGCTCCAGCACCGCGTGACCGGTGGTGCCGGAGCCGGCAAAGCAATCCAGTACGATGTCGCCCGGGCCGCAGAGTGCGGCGATCAGCATCCGGCTGATCGCCACCACCTTGGGGGTGTCGAAGGGGATCCCCAGCTGGGCCAGAAGGGCATCATCGCTGCCGGCGTGGTAGATCACCGAAGGCAGGTTCTCCAGCATGTGATCGCATAAGCGGTACTTGCGGGTGGGCTGGGTGCGATGATCCTCACCGAACAGGATCTCCCCCTGGGCCTGCAGCCGGGCCATGGTCGCAGGTGGGTTGCGCCACCCCCGCTTGGGCACCGGACAGGGCTGGTCGGTGCCGGGGTGCCGAAGCGGGCGGAAGTAGGCCTCGGGGGGCACCTTCTTGTTGGGCCAGGCCATGGAGACCGGCCGGTAGATCTCCCCTTCGTCGTCGATAAAGCGATAGGCCTTGGCCCCCTGGCTGAACGGCTGAGCCTCCAGCCACTGCCGGAAAGCCTTGCGCACCGGCTCATTCACTCCGCCATGGCGACGCACCAGCGCCGCCACCTTAGCCCGCATCGCTTCGGCGTGGGGCTTGGGCCGCTTCAGCCCGCCGGCTTTGAGCAGCCGGGCCTTGTCTTTGGCGTAGAGGCAGATCAGCTCATGCTGCTGAGCGACGCCGCGGGCATCGCCCTTGGGGTTGCGCTTGTCCCAGACCAGTGTGCCGAGGTGGTTATGTTCGCCGAACACCTCCCCCAGCAGCTTCTCCAGGTTGGCGTGCTCGTGCTCGTCGATGTGAATGACGATGGCGCCGTCCGGTCGCAGCAGTCGATGGGCCAGGATCAGTCGTGGCAGCATCATGCTCAGCCAGGGGCTGTGCTGGGCAGCGGCATCGGAGTCGGGGTATTGGCCGGGGCTGGCTCGGTAGTTGTCGGAATAGGCGAAGGTTTTGCCGGTGTTGTAGGGCGGGTCGATGTACACCAGCTTAAGTCGCTCAGCGTGACTGGGCTGCAGCAGCTTCATCGCCTCGAGGTTGTCCCCCTCGATAAAGCTGTGGGATGTCAGGTCGGGACAGGCACTCGGGGCAAAGGCGGCGTTGGGGACAGAGTCTGCCAGGGCCTGGGCGGCCGCCTTGCCGGGCCAGTTAAGCTGGTAGCGTTCCAGCTCCGCCCCGCCCAGGGTTTCGGCCAGGGCCTGCCAGTCCGCCGCCGGGCACAACCGGCCCTGCGGGTCGTAACGCTCCTGCACGCAGTGGGGGAACAGCTTCGCCAGCTGGCGCAAGGCCGCTGCCTGCTTGCCCGGCCTGCGCTTCTTGGGGATATCCAAGCCGCCGTCACCCTCCTAGTGAGCCACTGTGTCACTAAGGGTAGGCGGATTCGGCGCAGGCGGTGTCGAGTCGCTGCCGGATCAGGGCTTTTCAGTGTTTGCTCAGTGCCGGCTCAGGCAAGAACGGGGTAGTGCAGCTGACCCCAGTCCTGGTTGGGACTGGCCATCATGATCGACAGCATCACCGGCACAAAGGCCCGCATAAGGGCGACGCTGTCGCGGATCGCCTCCCGGTTGAGTTTGCCCTGCCAGGTGGCGCCACCGTGGGTCAGCTGATTGCGCAGGGTGTAGATCCGGCTGAACACCACCCGCAGGATCTTCACCGTATCCCGTTGACTCAAGGCGCGACTGACCCGGGTCTGAGCCTTGTCAAAGGACCACTTCCAGCCATCGGTACAGCCGGGCTGCTTCTGGCACTCCCAGAACGGCTGGAACACATAGGGGTTATCCAGCAGCACCCGAATGGGGCCGGAGAACTGCTGCCAGACCAGGGCCTCCAGCTGCTTGTCCCGGTCAAAGCGCTGCAACTGGTAGAGGAAGTCGGCAAACGCCTTGGCTTCCGGTGGGTGCTCCGATCGGATGTCGTTGGCGTAGGCGGCGTTGAAGGCGATCCAGAGGAACAGGAACTCGGCGTCCTCATCCTGCTCACACAGCTCGGCGCGCTGTAGCCAGCTCAGGGCGCGGTGAACCCGTACCGACAGCGCTTCGGGCCACTGCTCCCGCTCGGCACGATGCTGCAACTTCAGTGTCTGATAATCCAAACTTCCCACTCCTTGGAGAACGCTCTGAACAAATCCAGCCCACACTTTACCCGCCGTTGACGACAAATCGAAGACCCTTTGCCCAGATGTCCGGCGTACAGCCTTTGCCCTCTGGGGCCTAACTGGTACACTCTTGCACCGTTATTGATTGAACCAGACAAGAGCGAGATTCCCGATGGGTCGCAGTTTTGAAGTGCGTAAGGCCTCCATGGCCAAGACCGCCGGTCAGAAGACCAAGGTCTACTCCAAGTACAGTAAAGAGATCTACGTGGTGGCCAAAAACGGCAGCCCGGATCCGGAGGCCAACCTGCAGCTGCGTAGCCTGATCGAAAAGGCGAAGAAGGACCAGGTGCCTTCCCACGTGATCGACAAGGCCATCGACAAAGCCAAGGGCGGCGCCGGTGAAGACTACGAGACCGCTCGCTACGAAGGCTTTGGCCCGGGCAACTGCATGGTGATCGTCGACTGTCTGACCGACAACAACAAGCGTACCTTCACCGACGTACGTCAGTGCTTCGTTAAAACCGACTCCAAGATCGGCTCCCCCGGCGTGGTGTCCCACATGTTCGACCACCAGTCCATCTTCGCCTTCGCCGGCGACGACGAGGATGCCGTGCTCGAGATCCTGATGATGGCCGACGTTGACGTCACCGACGTGGAAGTGGAAGACGGCATGACCACCGTATTCGCCCCCAACACCGAGTTCTTCAAGGTCAAGACCGCGCTGACCGAGGCGATGCCGGAGATCAAGTTCGAGATGGAAGAGATCACCTTCGTCCCGCAAACCTACACCAAGGTGGAAGGCGACGACGTGGCCCAGTTCGAGAAGTTCATGGCGATGCTGGAAGATTGCGACGACGTGCAAAACGTCTATCACAACGCTGAGCTGTAATCGCTCATTGCGCTGACAACGCCGCCCTCCGGGGCGGCGTTTTTGTTGCCAGCAAAAAACCCAGCGGCGGTGGACCTCAGCGCCGCAGCGTCACCTATACTTGCTGGGATTTAGGGGAAAGACCGGACCTGCCAATGAATTGGTGGGCTGTAACGAGCGACGGAAAAACCCGGACCAATGCAGTCCGTTATCGTGCCGCGTCATTGCCAGGAAGGTACCCTAATGATGGATCGTATCCACTGCCCTGCCCTGCTTGGATCCCTGCTACTCAGCCTTGCCGTTAACGCCGCCCCGGGCCTGACCCAGAGCGAGCCGGTCGGTGCCTACCTTGATGCTGCCTTCCCGGACCAGCCGCCCAATGCCGCGGTGGAGGAAGGAGACTGGGTCCAGATCAACTACTTCCCCGAGGTGCGCTTCGTTGAGCCGATCCGCATCATCGAACACCCCACCCAGGATAAGCTGCTGATCCTCGGCAAGGACGGCATGGGCCACCTGATCAGCCACCGTTACGGTGCCACCGATAAGACCGAGTTTCTCGATATCCGCCCCATCATGCACGGCAAGGCCGGGGCCGGTGAAGGGGGGATCTCTGATCTGGCCTTTCACCCGGAGTTTGGCGATCCCGATTCACCCAATGAGCGCACCGTGTTCCTCTCTTATCGCTGGTCACCGGACGACAGCGGCAGCTTCTCCGAGGAGTTCACCGTCGACGGCTACAACCGGCTGTCCCGCTTCGAGGTGCTCGACGGCAAGGTCGATCTGGCCACCGAGCAGGTGCTGATCAACCAGTTCGACCAGGAACAGTGGCACATCGCCATGGACCTGGAATTTGGCAGCGACGGCTACCTCTACGTTTCGGTGGGCGATGAGGGCCGCTGCTGCAGCCGCACCCTCTCCACCCAGCGCATCGATGGCGGCCTGTGGAGCGGGATCCTGCGCATCGACGTCGACAACGATCCCAACCGCAGCCACCCCATCCGCCGCCAGCCCCACCACCCGGGCAAAGACCCCAAGGACAACGGCAACCACTGGCCCCGCTCCTACAGCCAGGGCTACAGCATCCCCAACGACAACCCCTTCCTCAGCTCGGATGGTGACGTGCTGGAGGAGTTCTACAGCATCGGCCTGCGCCACCCCTGGACCATGTTCCTGGACCACACCACCGGGGATATCTGGGTGGCCGACGTGGGTGAGAAGAAGTGGGAGGAGATCGACCTGGTCCGCAAGGGCGATAACCACCAGTGGGGCTATCGCGAGGGCAACCACAGCGGGGTAATGTCGGAGCCGGATGAGATCATCGGCACCCCACGGGGGCCAGTGTGGGAGTACGACAGAGACCTAGGCCTGGCAGTGATCGGAGCCGGGGTCTATCGCGGCAACCGCCACCCGGAGCTGGTGGGCAAGTACCTGTTCTCCGATTTCGGCTCCGGCCGATTCTGGACCGCAACCGCCAGCAACGACGGCTATGACATCGAGCAGATCACCAGCGTCACCGCCGGCTTCCCCAACGGCATCAACGCCTACCTGCTGGACAGCAAAGGACAGATCCTGATGGCCAAGACCAACGGCGGTCAGGACCCCGGCGGCACCATCGAGCTGCTGACCCGGGATGGCGGCGCCAGCCTGGTGGACGATCCGCCGCAATGGCTATCGCAAACCGGTGCCTTTACCGATCTGCAAAGCCTGCAGCCCCACCCCGGCTGCATCCCCTACAGCATGAACGTGCCGTTCTGGTCTGACGGGGCGGAGAAATACCGTTGGCTGTGCCTGCCCAACGACGGCAGCCACGACAGCGCCGCGGAGCAGATCGTCTTTGCCGAGCAGGACCTATGGCAGTTCCCCGCCGGCACCGTGGCGATCAAGCACTTCGGCATGCGCGCCGATCGCAGCGACCCCGATTCCGAGTTCCCACTGGAAACCCGCTTCGTGGTGCGCACCGAGCGCGACCTCTATGGCGTCACCTACCGCTGGAATGAGGCGGGCACCGACGCCGAGCTGCTCAGTGATGGGCTGGAGTGGTCCTTCACCCAGCAAACCCCGGTGGGCCCACTGCAGCGTACCTGGACCTTCCCCAGTCGCAACCAGTGCCTCACCTGCCACGCCGACGCCAACGGTGGCCTGCTCGGCCTCAATACCCGCCAGCTCAACCGCGATCAGTACTACCCCGCCTCCGGTCAAACCGGCAACCAGCTGGAGACCTTCAACGCGCTGGGGATGTTCCACCAGCAGTGGCCACAGGACAGCTTCGCCGAGTTGCTGGAGCAGGTACTGACCGCCAGTCCCAGTGGCGATCAAAGCCTGGCGCTGGCCGACCGGGCCCGCAGCTACCTGGACTCCAACTGCGGCTATTGCCACCACCCCAATGGCGTGCGCGGCACCTTCGATGCCCGCTTGGTCACCCCGCTGTCGGAGCAGGGACTAATCTACGGTCAGCTGATGGAGAGCTACGGCATCGAAGGGGAAGCGGTGGTGGTGCCGGGCCAGCCGGATCACTCCATCCTCTATGTGCGGGCCAGCCAGGTGGGTCCGCTGGCGATGCCGCCGCTGGCCAAGGCGGTGGTGGACGACGACGGCATGAGCCTGCTGTCCAACTGGATCCGGGCGCTGGTCAATGCGGTCGAAGGGGCACCGGAGTTTACTGCCCAGCTACAGAACCTGCGCACCGATCTCTGCATCCAGGTGTTCGGTCAAAGTGGCAGCCAGGGGGCCAACGTCGAGCCCGGCCCCTGCGAACAGGATCAAGCCAGTCAATCGCTGCAGTTCCTTGCCATCCCCGGGATAGCAGACACCTACACGGTGCGCTTTGCCCATAGCGGTTTGTGCCTGGACGTGGATGGCGGCAGCGCCGACAACGGCGCCAACCTGGTTCAGAACATCTGCAACGCCAATCTGAGCCAGCAGTTCCGCTTACAGGCCGAGGGGGAGCAACTGGTGCTCTACACCGGCACCGGCAACCGCGATAAGGTGGTGGATTCCGACGCCAACGTCAGCAACATCATCCAGTGGCAGGACTACGGCAACGACAACCAACGCTGGCGCTTCTTCAGCCATACCGTGGATGTTGTGCTCGATTCCGATGGCGACGGGGTCGTGGACAGCGACGACCCCTTCCCCACCGACCCCGGCGAATGGGCCGATGGCGACAGTGATGGCATTGGCGATAACAGCGACCGCTTCCCCCGGGACCCGCGCAACGACGTCGATGGCGACGGCTTCAGCGGCCACATCGACAACTGCCCGGAGATCTACAACCCCACCCAGCGTGACCGGGACGCCGATGGCCAGGGCGACGCCTGCGATCAGGACAAGACCCCCCCGGGCTGGCTGCCTCGCCAGCCTGAACGCGGCGACACTCCTATCTCCCGACCCGCACTGGAGTCGCGTCGCCCCCATACGCTGCAGCGGGTAGAGCGCCAGCACCGTCTCGCGGTATCACCGCCCTGGCGTCCCGCCAGCGTCCAGCAAAGCCTAAGCCGGACCTCGGTCGCTGCCACCCCATCTCGGTCGAGTCACGCGCCCCAACGGACACAGGCCCAGCCAGCATTGACGCAGTGGCGTGGCCAAACGGTAGCGGGGGTCGGCCCGACATTGTGCTCCGAGGCCGATCTGTCCTTGTCGCAAGATCATCATCAACGGGAGAGAAACAACAAACTCAACCACTTAAGAGCAATACTCTGCCCTGCCAGCATAAAAGCAGTGGATTCTGCCAGCGACAGGCGCTCCCTCTTCTACAATGAAACAAGTCTCAGGATTGAGGCACTTAGCCCTGTAGCGGATGCCAACGACACCAATAACCCCTCCCGGCAGCACAGGCACTAAGGGCACAGCGGTGCGACCTGGTCGCACCGCTGTCCATTCACACAAGGAAGGATAATGGGCCAATGATGGATCGCTCAGTGTTGCGCACCCTGTGTTACTGGATTCTGATCGCCACCGGCGGCTTTGTCGCCACCACCAGCTCGGCACCGGTCGGCTCATCCACATCCTGGCGCCCCGACTCTGAGCGCGCTAGCTCCGCCGACTTCCAGGCCCTGCCTACCAGCGTGAGTGTCGCGACCAGGGCAGCGTTCGCAGCAGACCGGGATGGTGATGGCGTCCCCAATGGCCTGGATGCCTTTCCCGACGACCCCAACGAGTGGGCCGACAGCGATAACGACCGCTTCGGTGACAACAGCGATCCCTTCCCCTGGGATCCCAACAACGGCCAAGCCAGCCCATCGCCAGGCTCCAACTCACTGACGGCCCGGCTCAAGCGACAAGGGCATCCGCTGGTGGCAAACGAGGCTCGCTTTGCCCAAAGGGCGGCATCCTCGAGCCAACCTGCGCCCCGCTTGGGCGCAGCCGACCTAAGCCGCCTATCCGCCCTTACGCCTATCAGTGCAAGCCTGTTCTCGCCCTCTTCACCGGCTGAGCAACAGGCCAACAACGCTGCGCAGCCATCCCCAAGCAACGACAACGCCGAGCTGACCAGTGCTGGGGCCAGCTTTATCGGTCAACTGCAGAACCTGCGCACCGATCTCTGCTTTGGCGTCGACAACGCCAGTGACGCCGCGGGCGCCAACGTTGGCCCCGCTCCGTGCCTGGCGGATCAGCCCGAGCAATCCCTCGCCTTCATTCCGGTAGCGGACCAGGCTGACACCTATACCCTGCGCTTTGAGCATTCAGGCCAGTGCCTGGATGTGGAAAACGGCTCCAGTGCCGATGCTGCCACCCTGGTGCAGATGCCCTGTGATGGCAGCGACAGCCAGCAATACCGCGCCCTGGATGAGGGCAACCAGTGGGTGATCTACACCGGCACCGGCAACCGCGACAAGGTGGTGGACTCCCACGCCCGCATCTCCGACATCATCCAGTACCGGGACTACGGCAACGACAACCAACGCTGGCGCTTCTTCCGCTTCACCGAGGCGCTGGACAGCGATGGTGACGGCGTGCCCGATGGCCAGGATGCCTTCCCCAACGATCCCAAGGAATGGGCCGACAGCGACGGCGACAACCAGGGCGACAACAGCGATCCCTTCCCACTGGACCCCAACAACGACAGCGATGGCGACGGCATCAGCGGCCACATCGACAACTGCCCCGGCGACGCCAATGCCGATCAGGCCGACCAGGATGGTGATGGCCTCGGCGATGCGTGCGATCCCTTCCCTCAGGACCCGGCCAATGACATCGACGGCGATGGCATCGGCGGCAGCCTGGACAACTGCCCCGCCACCACCAACCCGAGCCAATCGGATGAGGACGGCGACGGCCAAGGCGACGCCTGCGATCCCTTCCCGCAGGACCCGGACAACGACATCGATGGCGATGGCGTCAGTGGCCACATCGACAACTGCCCGCTGGAGCCCAACCCAGGTCAGGCCGACCAGGACGAAGATGGCGTCGGCAACGCCTGCGACCCGGATTACGACGGCGGTGATGACAACGGTGATGGTGGCACTCAGGCCCTGTTCATCGGCCAGCTGCAAAACCTGCGCACCAATCTCTGCTTCGGCGTCGACAACGCCAGCGACGTCACCGGTGCCAACGTCGCCCCCGCCCCCTGCCTGATGGATCAGCCGGAACAATCACTGGCCTTTATCCCGGTAGAGGGGCGTGACGACACCTACACCCTACGCTTCGAGCACTCCGGCCAGTGCCTGGATGTGGCCGGTGGCTCCCGCGCCGATGCCGCCAGTCTGGTGCAAACCCCCTGTAACAACAGCGACAGCCAGCAGTTCCGCGCCCTGGATGAGGGCAACCAGTGGGTGGTCTACACCGGCACCGGCAACCGCGACAAGGTGGTGGACTCCCATGCCCGCATCTCCGATATCATCCAATACCGGGACTACGGCAATGACAACCAGCGCTGGCGCTTCTTCCGCCGCACCGAGGCGCAGGACAGCGATGGTGATGGCGTGGTCGACAGCCTGGATCCCTTCCCCTACGACCCCGACGAGTGGGCTGACAGCGACGGCGACGGTCAGGGTGACAACAGCGATCCCTTCCCCTTAGACGCCGCCAACGACGCCGATGGCGACGGCATCAGCGGCCACATCGACAACTGCCCGGTTGACGCCAATGCCGACCAATCCGATCGGGACAGCGACGGCCTGGGCGATCTGTGCGATCCCTACCCCGATGATCCGCTCAACATGAGCGCCTGGCCCGCCAGCTTCTCCAGCATCAATGTGATGGGCGACAGCTACGGCGATCGGCGCCAGAGCAACGGTGTGGTCTACGCCACTTACCTGGCCGACAACCTGGACCTGCCCCTGGCCAACGTCTCCCGCTCAGGCTGGACCACCGAGCATCTGCTGGAGGGCCGCTTCAGCGACCCTAGTCAGGTAGAGCGGCTGCTGGGGGATCCACCGCAAGCGGATCCCAGCGGGCTCTACGTGCTTTGGGCTGGCTTTAACGACGTCTACTTTGGTGATGACGACAGCCCCATCAACCTCGACCGGGCCATCGATAACATGGAGACCCTGCTGGATATCCTTGAACAGGCCGGCGCCCGCTACGTCACCGTCCCCAACCTGCTGGATGTGGGGCTGTGGCCCATCGTCGACAACAGCGACATCGAGGCCCACCGGGCCCGCACCATCGAGTTCAACGCCAAGCTGGAGCTGCTGCTGTTGGCCCGCCAGCAAACCGGCACCCTGCAGATCCTGCCGTTTGAGATGTTCGACTGGGTTGAACAGATCGAGGCCAACCCTAACGCCTTTGGCATCATCGACATCGACCGAATCTGTGAGCAGAACGAACCGGTCAGTGGCGACAACGACGCCCCGGTGGCGGAGTGCCCTGGATACTTCTTCTGGGACACCGTTCACCCCACCACCGAGATGCACAGCGTCATCGCCGGACGACTGCAGGACCTGATGGCACTGGAGGCGGACCCGGGCCGCTGGCTAGACAGCGACGAGGATGGGGTGCCTGATCACCGCGATGACTTCCCGTTCGACAACGGCGAGCAGTACGACTCCGACGGCGATGGCATCGGCAACAACAGCGACCCCTTCCCCACCATCCCCGCCGAGCCGGATCCCATGCCTGACGCCGCCTTTGTCGGCCAGGTGCAGAATCAGCGCACCGATCTCTGTATCCAGGTGGCTGGCGCCAGCATGGTGGCCGGCGCTAATGTCGAGCCGGGTCAGTGCCAGGAAGGCGCCGCCCATCAGCGCCTCCACTTCAACCCCATCGTCGACCAGGCCAACGCCTACACCCTGGTGTTTGAGCATTCCGGCCAATGCCTCGACGTCGAGGGTGGCTCCGCCAGTGACGCCGCCAGCCTGGTACAGATGCCCTGCGATGGTCGCGCCAGCCAGCAGTACAAGGCCTTCGATGAAGGCAGCGACTGGGTGATCTACACCGGCACGGGCAACGGCGACAAGGTGGTGGACTCCCACGCCTACGTCTCCGACATCATCCAGTACCGCGACTACGGCAACGACAACCAGCGCTGGCGCTTCTTCCGCCAGCAGTGGCTGAACCAGCAGCAGAGCAATGATGGCAATGCCGATGCACTGGACGCCCTTCCCGACGCCCCCGGCAACCAGCTCGATCAGGACGGCGACGGGCTGGGCGATCACGAAGACCCCTTCCCCCGCGACCCGGATAACGACGTCGATGGCGATGGCATCAGCAGTCATCTCGATAACTGCCCGCTGGACTACAACCCGGACCAGGCCGACGCCGACCGGGATGGCATCGGCGATGCTTGCGATCCCAGCTACAGCGAAGCCGCTGCCCAGCGCATCAGCTTCGTCGCCTCACTGCAGAACCAGTTCAGCCGACAGTGCCTGCAGGTCAGCAACAACAGCCTCTACGCCACCGCCCCTCTGGTTCCGGCGGCCTGTGCCTTAGGTGGCGATCGGCTCAACTTCCTGCCGCTGCCGGATGGCCGCTACCAACTGCAGTTTGTCCACAGCGGGCTGTGTGTTGGCGTCAGCGAGAGCAGCGATGCCCCTGGCGCCCGCCTGACTCAGCAGGTCTGCCTGGATATCCCCGCCCAGCAGTTCCGCATGGTGGAGGAGGGCGAGCAGGTAGTGCTGTTCACCGGTACCGGGGTGGGCGACAAGGTGATCAACGCGGTCAGCTTCCGCAGCCAGATCACCCAGGAGCGGGATTTCGGCAAGAGCCATCAACGTTGGTTGTTGCTGGATCTGGAGCCGATCCTCGACAGCGACGGTGACGGTTTCCCGGACTTCCAGGACGCCTTCCCCGACGATCCCAACGAATGGGCAGACAGCGATAGTGACGGCCAGGGCAACAACGCCGATCCCTTCCCCTTCGACCAGGACAACGACGGCATCCCCGCCGCCGACGACAACTGCCGCAAGGTCGCCAACTTTGATCAAAGCGACCGGGACGGCGACGGCATTGGCGATCCCTGCGACCCCACCCCAGATGGCGACATCGTGCTGCCGCCGGGCATGCCCTCCCAGTACAGCGCCATCGGCGCCATGGGCGACAGCTACAGCGACCGCTCCCTCAGCAACGGTGAGGTCTACGCGGTGCAGCTGGCACAGCAGCGTGACCTGCCGGTGGACAACGTCGCCATCACCCGCTGGACCACCGGCGATCTGCTCGACGGCCGCGACGGTGAGCAGGACCAGCTGACCCAGTTGCTGGGAGACCCACCCCAAGCCGACAGCGAGGCCCTCTACCTGGTGTGGATCGGCTACAACGACGTCTACAACAACCTCAACCTGGACCAGGCGGTGGCCAACGTCCGCACCCTGCTGCTGGCGCTGCAGGACGCCGGTGCCCGCTACGTGGTGCTGCCTAACCTGCTGGACGTGGCCCTCTGGCCCAAGGCCACCAGTGGCGAGCGCGCCAGCCTGCGCCGCCGCACCATCGAGTTCAATGCCAAGCTGGAGTGGATGCTATTGCAGTGGCAGCGGACGCAAAGCCTGACGGTGCTGCCGCTGGAGATCTTCGATTGGGTCGAGCAGATCGTTGCTAACCCCGGTGACTACGGCATCAGCAGCATGACCCAGGAGTGTCGCGATTTTCGCAGCAACAGCGGCAGCAGCCGGGCGCCATTGGCGGATTGCGATGGCTTCTTCTTCTGGGACACCGTCCACCCCACCGCCGAGGTGCATGAGATGGTGACCGAGCGGCTGGACGCGCTGCTGACCCTGGAGTCCCAGCCCGAGCGCTGGAGCGACAACGACGGTGACGGCGTCTACGACCACCGGGATGAGTTTCCTGAGGACCCCGACGAGCAGTACGACTCCGACGGCGATGGGGTGGGCAACAACGCCGATGCCGATCCCCTCGACCCGGAGATCAACTGACAGCAGCATTGCCCCGCCCGCACCAAGCGCGAAAAAAGCCGGCTGAGGTTGCCCCTCAGCCGGCTTTTTGCTCACAACCTCGGGTTTCTCAGGGCCACTGGTAGCGCACCCCGACAAACAGGCTGCGCGGGGCGCCAGGGCGGTAGGTGATCGCCTCCGCCCCTACCTGGTTGGTGGTGTTGGTGGAGTAGCGCTCGTCGGTCAGGTTGAGCAGGCGCGCATGCAGCCGCCACTGGGCGTTCAGTTCGTAGTTCAGCCTCAGGTTCAGCAGATCATGGCCGTCGTAGGACTGGGTGTTGGTCTCGTCGGTGTAGTACTCGCCGACATGGACCCACTCCAGCTCTGCCCGGGCACCGCTGAGCCAATCCGGGAAGTAGGCCAGGCTGGCGTTGCCCAGGGTCTTGGGGGCCCGACCAATCTGGTTGCCGGCAAAATTCAGCGTTTCCTGGACAAAGCAGCTGCAGCCGGGGTCGAAATAGCCCAGCACGTAGCTGTAATCCACGTACTCCTGATCCGTCACGGTGAAGGCCAGCCCCAGCTGCCATTGCTGGCCCAGGGCGATATCCAGCCCCAGCTCAATGCCTCGGTGGCGGGTCTCACCGGCGTTGGTGGTCTTGCGGTCGTCGCCGTCGATGTAGTTGACGATCTCGTTCTCCACCGTCATGTCATACAGGCTCAGCTCGTAATCCAGCCACTGGCCAAAGCGGCCCCGCACACCCCCCTCGATGTTGGCGGCGGTTACCGGCTGCAGCTCGGTGCTGTTCTCCACCCGACCGGAGCGAAACAGCTTGTCCACCGTGGGGGCACGGAAGGCGTGGCGGTAACTCAGGTAGAGGTGATGCGCCGGGGAAAACTGGTAGGTGGCCCCCAGCTTCGGGGTCCAGTTGTCGTAGTTGAGCACCTGGGACGGTGCCCGGTAGTGGTTGTCGCTGGCGTCCTCCCGCCCGGCCAGGCGGTCGTGGTAATCCACCCGGAAATGGTCGTAACGCAATCCGGCACTGAGGCGCCAATGCTCGCTGGCCTGCCATTCGCCATGCAGGTAGGGCGAGATGCTCCACTGGGCGGCATCAAAGTCGTAGTTGGGGGTACCGGTGCGCTGATAGCCGGTAAAGATATCGCCCTCCTTGCTGACCAGGATCGCCTCCTCCTGGTAGCGGGCATCGGTGTAATCCAGATCCGCCCCCAAAATTAGCTCAGTGCGCGCGCCACGCCAGCGCTGCTTGGCCATCAGGCCAAGGCTGGCAAACTCAGTATCGGCGTAGTTGGGATCGTAGCTGGCCATCCAGCTGGGGGTCATCTGCGAGCGGTTGTAGCGGGCAAAGGGGGTCAGGGTAGTGAGGCTGCCATCCTGCCAGCTGCGCGACCAGGCGCTGGCCAGGCGCACCGCCTCCACCTCGCGCTTACCCACGTCACCGTGGTAGAGGTTCTTGGTGGGGTTGTTCTGGTAATCCTCCCACTCCAGGCTTGAGGCGGCCCGCTGCTCCACCTGGGCATAAGAGAGGGTGCTGCGCCCCTGCCAGCCGCTGCTCAGGTCGCTGTCGAGCCGACCGGTCAGGCTAAGCCGGGAGTACTCGGTCTGCTCGCGCCAACCGGTGTTGTCGGTGAGGTTGAGATCCCCTCGCAGGGCATGATTCTGGCCCACCCCGGTACTGCCCCCCAACAGGGCACGGCGCCAGCCGTATTCTCCCAGCTCCAGGGTGATGTCCGCCTCCCCATCGGCACTGGGCGCCCGGGTAAAGGCGTTAATCACCCCGCCAATACCATCGCTGCCGTACAGCGCCGAGGGCGGCCCCTTGATCACCTCCAGCCGGCCGCTTTGCGGTACGTTCACCTCGTACAGGGCGTTGTGATTGAAAAAGCCGGTGGGCCGGGTCGGAATGCCGTCCTCCAGGTAGAGGTAGACCCCGGTGGTGGTGATGGGCTGACGGATGGCGGTCATATGGCCCTCGCCCCCCAGCTCGTTGACGTAAACCCCGGGGATGCGATTGAGGGCATCCGCCGGATGGCCCGGCACCAGGGTCTCCAACGCCTCCTGGCTCAGCAGGCCCACCGCCTCTGGCGACTCTACCAGCGGCTTGGCCTCCCTGGTGCTGGTGATCACCATCCGCTCCATCGGCTCATCCTGCTGCGACTGAGCCTGCGCCACTGTACTTGCTACCAGCAGGGCCAGCAGGCCCCATCCATTGCCCTTCACATTCCATTCCCTGATCGTCGATAGGGGGTTCATGTTAATGAGTTGTCTCCAAAAAAACACGCCTCCTGCCCATTGCCGCGGTCAGGATCTCGGGCCGTTGGAGCAGAAACTCGCTATAATCGCGGCAATCGCAATCACCATAGGAGTGGACCATGTCCACAGACGTACTGGAGCTGCACCCGGGCGACGACTACATCGAGCTGTACAAGGTGCTGAAGATCCAGGGCTGGGTCGGTGCCGGCAGCGAAGCCAAGATGCTGATCGCCGAGGGCCACGTGCTGGTGAACCACGAGGTGGAGACCCGCAAGCGTCGCAAGCTGGTGCCCGGTGACAACGTCATCTTTGCTGAGGACGCGGTGATGATCACCGCCAGTACCCGCCCCGCCAGCGAGGCGCCCAGCAAACCGGCCAAGCCTAAGGGCCGGCCCAAGATCACTTTTTAAGGAACGACCATGACCTTTCCGAACGATGCCAATGGCGAACTGCTGGCCCTGATGCAGGGTGAGGGGATCGACCTGGCGCAAGCCTACATGCTGGACTTCTACGTGCTGTTTGGCAGCGAAAAACAGGGCCAGTTGGCCGTAGACGGGGTACGCAGCCAGTTCCCGCACGCCGCCCTGTTCCTCAACCACTCCGAGGAGACCGGCCAGTGGGAGCTGCGCCTGCAACAGGAGATGGTACCGGACTACGACGCCATCAACGGCGTTGAAGCCAAGCTGGCCGAGCAGTGCCGCCCGTTCAAGGGCAAACTGGATGGCTGGGGGATGCTGGAGCCGGAAGACGAGCTGGACGACGAGGACGAGTAAGCCGTCACGATTGACCACAACAGCGCCCATCGGGGCGCTGTTTTTTTATGGCCCGTGGTTAGTGGCTAGTGACGAGTGGCCAGCGGCTAGAAATCGTATTGCAGCAGCAACACAGGCCCGGTGTAGGTGAAGTTCAGATCGATGCCGCGGCGCTGGTTCTCGTGATCAAAATCCAGATCGTAATGCTCCCAGGCCACACTGGCCGCCCAGGAATCGGTGAAGTAGTAGGTCAACTGCAAGCGCAAGTCGGTCATCCGCCCCATGTAGTCGTCAAACTTGATCTGGAAGTACTGACCTAACAGGACGACCTGCCAACGGGGGGTTAATCGCCACACAGCGCTCAGGCCGACGTCCGGCAACGGCGCCGTCACCGTATCACCAATCTCGGTGGCAAAATCCAGCTCTCCCTCGTTGACCACCTTAAGCTCGCCATTGAGCTCCGCCTCGATATCCATCACGTGCAGGCCCAGGGTGCCCGACACCCAGAAGCGCTCGGTGCGCCACAGGGTATAGCCATACAGTAGCTGGTAGATGTCGATGTCCAGGGTGGAGCCGACCTTGGAGCCGGCCTCGATCAGGTAGGTCTGATCATCCCAGTCGATCTCAAAGGTCTTGGTGGACTCCCGCGACTGGGCGCTTCGATGCAGTGAGATGTAGTTGAAAGAGAGGGCGTGACGGGGGTTGAAGCGGTAGGTCAGCTCCAGCATCGGGCTGAACTTGGATTCCTCCAGCCCCAGGTCGGATTCGAAGTCGATCTCGCGCCGACGATCCAGCTCCGGCACCCGGGCACCAAAGCTGGAGTCCACCGATGCCCAGAAGCCGCCGGCCCGGATACTCAAACCCGGCTCCAGCGGCAACGCCATACCATTGAAGCTTATCGATAAAATCACAATACCCAATGCCGTGGCTCGGCCCATGATCGACTCCGTTCGCTGCCCCTCTCCTGCTAACCCTAGGTCAGAGCCCGCCTAAGTGCCGCACTGGCCACAGAACAAGATTCGAGCAATCGCTCGCTCAATACTTGAACTGGATGCAGCTGTGGCAGTATTTTGCGACAACTCAATCTGTTCAAAAGGTACCCACGATGCGACGTTCTGCTCTTCCCCTGCTGATGGCCGCCCTGCTGGCCAGCGGCTGTGCCACTACCGATCCCTACACCGGGGAGCAGAAGACCTCCAATGCCGCCGGCGGCGCGGCGATTGGCGCCATCGGCGGGGCCCTGATCGGCGCGGCCAGCTCCTCCCGCGGCGACCGTGGCAAGGGGATCCTGATTGGTGCCGCCTCCGGTGCGGCCCTGGGCGGCGGCATCGGCCACTACATGGATCGCCAGGAAGCAGAACTGCGAGAGAAGCTGGCCGGCACCGGTGTCTCGGTGGCCCGCCAGGGCGATAACATCCAGCTGGTGATGCCCAACAGCCTGACCTTTGATGTCGGCAGTGCCAGCCTCAAACTGCCGGCGATCAACGCCCTCTCCGGTGTCGCCATGGTGGTGGCGGAGTTCGACCAGACCGATCTGCGCATCGTTGGTCACACCGACAGCAGCGGCAGTCGTGACCTCAACATGCGCCTGTCCCAGGACCGCGCCCAGGCGGTAGCTTCCGAGCTGGTGCGCCAGGAAGTGTCCATCAACCGCATGGTGACCCACGGTGCCGGCCCGGATCAGCCCATCGCCAGCAACCAGACCACCGAGGGCAAGGCGCAGAACCGTCGGGTTGAGATCATGCTGACCCCACGCGGCTAAGTCGCCCGGCTCATACCGCCCAAACAAAAACACCCCGCTGGCAGCAGCGGGGTGTTTTTTGTTGGCGGGCCTTACTCTTCCGGCTCGGCCTTGGGCTTGCGCTTGATGGTCATCGGCGCATCGCCCACCTCGGTCAGCTTGAAGGCAAACTTCTTCTTCACCTTCTTGCCCTTCGAGGCCGCGCGGGCTTTTCCAGCGGCGGGCTTACCCTTCTTGCTGGCTGGCTTGGGCTTGTTGGCCTTGATGGCAAAGCCCTTGAACTCCGCCTCCAGCCCCGGGATCGCCTCAAACGCCAGGGTCTGATCCAAGAAACCTTCCAACTTCTTGTAGTTAACCCAATCCTTTGGCCCCACCAGCGAGAAGGCATCGCCCTTGGCGCCGGCCCGACCGGTACGACCGACCCGGTGCACATACTCCTCGGCGTGCTTGGGCAAGTCGAAGTTGACCACATGGGAGACCCGGGCGATGTCCAGGCCTCGGCTGGCCACATCGGTGGTGATCAGGATCTGTGCCTTGCCGGCGCTGAACGCCTGCATGATCTGGTTGCGGCCGCTCTGATTCAGCTCGCCGGACAGGGCCAGGCTGGAGTAGCCCCACTGCTGCACCAGGCTGGAGAGCCGCTCGGTGTCGCTGCGGGTGGCAGTGAACAGGATCAGCTGGCTGAAGTCCTGCTTTTCCAGCAGCGCCTTGAGCAGCGCCTCCTTGTGATCCAGGTGATCGGCAAACAGGAAGCGGTGATGGATGTCGGCGTGGATCTGCGCCTCGGCATCGATGCGGATCCGGGTCGGCGACTGCAGCAGCTTGGCACCAAACTCATTGACCTGGGCATGATCCAGGGTCGCGGAGAACATCAGGGTCTGGCGCTTGCGGTGATCCGCCGCCTTGTGGATCGCGTTGAGTTCCTTGGCAAAGCCCAGATCGAGCATGCGATCCGCTTCATCCAGGATCAGCATCTCCAGGCCATGCAGGTAGAAGTGACCGTGCTCCAGGTGATCCACCAGTCGACCCGGGGTGGCCACCACCAGGTGGGGGTCCTTTGCCAGCGCCTTGCTCTGCTGGTTGAAGTCTTCGCCGCCGAGGATCAGCTCCGAGTGGTAAGGGGTGTTCGCCACCACCAAGCGCAGTTGACCGTACACCTGCTTGGCCAGCTCCCGAGTCGGCGCCAGTACCAGCACCCGAGGATCCCGCTTCGACAACGCCTTGTTCTTCAGCAGCCGTTGCATCGCCGGCAGCAGATAGGCCAGAGTTTTCCCGGAGCCGGTACGACTGGAGGCCAGCAGATCCCGGCCGGTCATGGCTGCGGGGATGGCTTGTTGTTGGATCTCGGTAGCCTGGTTAAAGCCCAGGTGGGCCACGGTGGCTAACAGGCGGCGGTCAAGGGCCAGCTCGGAAAAGTGCAAACGGTTCTCCACAAACGGGTTAAAAGCGCAATTATAACCTGAGATGACCGTGGGATGCCGCTCTCGCTGTGGCCAACCGCGGCAATTTGCGAGAGCAGCAGCACAAACACGGTTCGCAACCCGCCCCTTAAAGCGGCAATTTGGCACGAGGCTTGAACCGGTCGGTCAAAACGTGCTCAACTGGAGGGCGCGTCGTTGAAATAACCCAAATGGCTGTTTAATAAACAAGAATAAGGGAACTTTGATGAAGACAATGGACGTCAGCGTGCTCTACTACGACATAGACTCGCTGGTCATGGAGAAGGCTGTGCTCAAGGACCTCACCATGGGGCCCTCCGGCCGGGTTGTGATCCCCAGGGAGTTTCGCGAAGGCAAATCCATCATCGCGGTGCTCAGCGGCAACGTGAAGGTCCTCAACCTGGTCGGCGAGCGCGCCGAGCAGTGGGCCGACGAGCGTCAGTTAGGTAACTGACGCTCTTAATTTATTGCTGCAGCGCCTGTTCTATCGCCGAGGGCTGGAACCCCCGCATGGCCTGCCCTTTCACCAACAAGAACGGCACCCCATGGCCACCAAACTGGGCAAACTCCCTGGCCGCCTTTGGGTCCTGCTCCATGTCCACCTCGACAAAGGGGTGGCCCTGCTGCTGCAGATAGGCTCGGGTCCGATCGCAGACGGTACACCAGCTGGCACTGTAGAGCACCACCTCGCTCTGGTAGGCCTCATTAAGCTCAAGCGCCAGGCGATTGCCCGCCCCTAACTGGTAGAGCATGCCGCTCAGCAACAACGCCGCTACCGCCAATCCGATCAACACCTTTTTCATTTGTGCTCCTGTGGTTCACTGAGGATATCTTGGCGCAAGCCCAGCCACGAGGCCAGTGTCTTTGTGCGTCACTTGCCGGCCCGGGCCTGGCATTGATACCCTTGCCCCGCCGCTCACAACCAAGGATCACCGCTTGGACGCCCTGATCATCCTGCTGCCGCTGTTTCTCGGCTACCTGATCCCCCTTAAGCCGGGGCCCCTGCTGCGCCTGATCGACCGCAGCCTCACCGCCATCGTCTACCTTATCCTGCTGCTGATGGGGATGGGCCTGGGTGGCCTGGATAACCTGGCCGGCGAGCTCAGCCTGATCCTCAAGATCACCCTCACCCTGACGGGACTCACCCTGGTCGCCAACCTGGCGCTGCTGCCATTGGTCGATAAACGCTGGCCACTGGCACTGGAGGGACACCAGGGCCGCTTCAGTAAGCTGGCGATGGCGCTGGAGTCGCTGCAGCTGGCCGCCGTGGTGGCCGCCGGGGTGGTGCTGGGCCTGCTGTTCACCGTGCCGGAGCACTGGATCGAGACCGGCGCCAACGCCATCCTGATGCTGCTGCTGTTGCTGATCGGCATCCAGATGCGGGCCAGCAACATGAGCTGGCGCCAGATCCTGCTCAACCCGCGTGGCCTGGCCATCGCCGGGCTGATCCTGGTTACCAGCCTGCTGGCCGGTGCCCTGGCCGCGCCGCTGCTGGGGCTGCCAATCCACCATGGCCTGGCCCTGGCCTCGGGCATGGGCTGGTACTCCCTGTCCGGCATCCTGATCAGCGCCGAGCTGGGCCCGGTGATGGGCTCTGCCGCCTTCCTCGCCGACCTGGCCCGGGAGCTGATCGCCATCATCCTGATCCCGATCCTGATGCGCTCCAGCCCCGCCTCCGCCATTGGCTACGGCGGTGCCACCGCGATGGATTTCACCCTGCCGGTGATCCAGAAAAGCGGTGGCCCACAGACGGTGCCCGTGGCCATCGTCTCCGGCTTCCTGCTCTCCCTGGCCGGCCCTATTCTGATCCCCTTCTTCCTCTCCTTGGGATAAGCCAGGGCACCATCTATACACCACAAAAAAACCACCCTCTCGGGTGGTTTTTCGCAAACAAGGACAGGGGAGGCTTACTGCTCCAGCTCGGGCTCCAGCTCCGGCAGCTGTTCCGGCTCCGCCACCTCCGGCAGTTGCACCGGCTGTTCGGGCTGCGCTTCCTCCGGCAGCTTAACCGGCTGCTCCGGCTCGGCCACTTCAGGCAGTTGCACCGCCACCGGCTGCTCACACTGCCAGCCCCAGCCCTGCTGGCGCTCAACAAACTCTGCGGCTTTCTGCTCGCAGTAGCCTTCGCTGTTGGCTGCCCGCCAGGGTACGCTGCTTTCGCCGTCCGACTTGATGTAGTGCACCTCACAGGGCACTGAGGTGCCTTGGGGGTACTGCACCTCGATCAGGCGAAACTCGCTGCCGTGGGTGCAACGATACAGTACCGGCTCAGCGGCCAGGGCAGCGGTGGAGGCCAGCAAGGTGGTGGCCAAAACAAGCGTTTTCATGAGTAACCTCGATGTTGATCCATTACTACGGCAAGGCGGCCCGAAGGGCCGCCAACCTAAATCCATGCGTTGGTGAATTACGCCACGGCGGGCTTGTGCCCCGGCCACTTGGTCAACAAGGCCTTAAGCATCAGCAATGCCAGTAACAAACCACTAGCGTAGACCAGTGGCTCCGGCAGCAGACGGTGCTCATGCCCCACCATCGACATCACCTGGAAACCAAACTGCGCCACCGCCCAGTCCACCCAGAAGCCGAACAGCATGGCAGTGCCGATCACCCCGCCCAGGTAAGCCCACAGGGCCCGCTTACCCAGCTCGGAGCGCACCACGCCCAAGGTGGCAATGTTGGTGGCCGGACCGGCCATCATAAACACCAGCACCGCCCCGGGGGAGACCCCCGCCATCAGAAAGCCGGCGGCAATCGGGGTTGAGGCGGAGGCGCAGATGTACATCGGCACGGACACCAGCACCATGATGGTCATCGCCAGGATGCCACTGCCCCACTGGGACAGAAACTCATTGGGGACGAAGGTGTTCACCAGCGCGGCAAAGAACAGCCCCACCAACAGCCACAGGGTGGTGTCCCGCACCAGATCGTTGGCGGCGAAGTGCAAGCCAGCCTTCAGCTTGTTGGCCACGCCCACCGGCAAGGCCTCCTCCTGAGCCTTGCTGGCACAGCAGCTTTCGGCCTTGGGCTTTGTCTCAGCCGACTTACTGCTGCAACAGCCGCCTTCGGCAGCCATCGGCGCGGCAGGGGCGCTGGCCTTACTGGCACAGCAGCTGGTCTTAGGCTGGCTTTCCTCAGCCTTAGCCTTGCTACTGCAGCAGCCACTTTTGACTGGCGTGGCACTCACCTCTGCCGGCCTGGCCTGAGACTCGGCATCGCGCCCCACCAGCAGCCCCGCCACGATGGCAGAGCTGATGGCGGCGATAGGCCGTACGATGGCCATAAAGGGGCCCAGCAACACGTAGGAGATGGACACCGAATCCACCCCGGTTTCCGGGGTGGCCACCAGGAAGGCGGTGGTGGCGCTTTTCGACGCACCACTGCGGCGCAGCCCCACCGCAGCGGGGATCACCCCACAGGAGCACAGCGGCAGCGGCGCCCCCAACACGGCGGCTTTCACCGTGGGCTTGATCCCCTCACCGCCGAGCTGCTTCTGCATCCAGCGCATGGGGACGAACATCTTGATCAGCCCCGCTATCACCAGCCCCAGCAACAGCCAGGGGGCGGAATCGAGAAACAGATCGAGAAAGTTCAGCGACAGTTGGGTCAAGGTGTTCATGACTGCACCTCCAGTGCATCCAGGATGGAGCAGTGTTCCGCACTTTCCGAGCCGCCGCAGCAGGCATCGGCCAATTCTTGCAGCGAGTCACGAAAGCGGGTCAGCTCTGCCATCTTGATCTCCAGCTGCGCCACCTTGGCCTCCACCAGGCCTTTGACGTCCTGACAGGCCCACTGAGCTCGATTCTCATCGATGGTAAGCAACTCCTGTACCTCGGTCAGGGAGAAGCCCACCGCTTTGGCCTTGAGGATAAAACGCAGCTTGAGGGCGTCGTCCTCACTGTAGAGGCGATAGCCACTGTCACTGCGGCCGCTGGGGCTGAGCAGGCCATTCTTTTCGTAGTAGCGCAGGGTATCGGCCTTGAGCTGATAGGCCTGGGCCAATTCACCAATCTTGTACATCCAGGACACTCCATCTGGAAGGGATTACGGCGAGTATAAACCTTGGAGTTAAGTCAAAGGTCAAACCCAAATCTCAGTTCCATCAACCCACTGACACAAAAAATCCATCGACCGGTCAAAAACGGCGCTGATCTCACATCTTTTTTTGGCTAGAATACGCGCGCAAAATACTCGCTCGAAATGCAGGGTCGAGGGTATTTCGCCAAGCTCACGCCTTCAGCGCGCCGCTGGGGCTGTTCGGTGTAGCCGGTTTGGCGAAATATCTTCCTATATAAAAATCCAATAAGGATCTGTACCCATGAACGCACCCCGCCCGATCCGTCGTGCCCTGCTGAGCGTCTCCGACAAAACCGGCATCGTCGAGTTTGCCCGTGCCCTGAGCGAGCGCAACGTTGAGCTGCTGTCCACCGGTGGCACCGCCCGCCTGCTGGCCGAGGCTGGCCTGCCCGTGACCGAAGTCTCCGACTACACCGGCTTCCCTGAGATGATGGATGGCCGCGTTAAGACCCTGCATCCCAAGGTACACGGTGGCATCCTCGGCCGTCGCGAGCAGGATGAAGCGGTGATGGAAACCCACGGCATCCGCCCCATCGACATGGTGGTGGTCAACCTCTACCCCTTCGCCCAGACCGTGGCCAAAGCCGACTGCACCCTGGAAGATGCGGTGGAGAACATCGACATCGGTGGCCCCACCATGGTGCGTTCCGCTGCCAAGAACCACAAAGACGTCACCATCGTGGTCAACGCCCACGACTACGACCGGGTGATCGCCGAGATGGACGCCGGTAACGGCTCCCTCACCCTCGCCACCCGTTTTGACCTGGCCATCGCCGCGTTCGAGCACACCGCCGGCTACGACGGCATGATCGCCAACCACTTCGGCACCATGGTGCCCAGCCACGGCGACAACAAAGAGGGCGACGAGGAGTCCGTATTCCCGCGCACCTTCAACCAGCAGTTCATCAAGAAGCAGGACATGCGCTACGGCGAGAACAGCCACCAGCGTGCCGCCTTCTACGTTGAGAAGAACGTGCAGGAGGCCTCCGTAGCCACTGCCACCCAGCTGCAGGGCAAGGCGCTGTCCTACAACAACATCGCCGATACCGATGCAGCGCTGGAGTGTGTGAAAGAGTTCGACGCCCCGGCCTGTGTCATCGTCAAGCACGCCAACCCCTGTGGTGTGGCCCTGGGCGACGGCATCCTGGAAGCCTACGACCGCGCCTTCAAGACCGATCCCACCTCCGCCTTCGGTGGCATCATCGCCTTCAACCGCGAGCTGGATGGCGACACCGCCAAGGCGATCGTCGAGCGTCAGTTCGTTGAGGTGATCATCGCCCCGAGCATCAGCGACGCGGCCAAGGCCGTAGTGGCCGAGAAGAAGAACGTGCGCCTGCTGGAGTGTGGCCAGTGGCAGAGCAAGACCACCGAGTTCGACACCAAGCGTGTCAACGGTGGCCTGCTGGTACAGGATCGCGATCAAGGCATGGTCAGCCTGGATGACGTTAAAGTGGTGTCCAAGCGTCAGCCCACCGAAGAGGAGCTGAAGGACCTGATGTTCTGCTGGAAGGTGGCCAAGTACGTTAAGTCCAACGCCATCGTCTACGCCAAGGGCGGCATGACCGTGGGTGTGGGTGCCGGCCAGATGAGCCGCGTCTACTCCGCTAAGATCGCCGGCATCAAGGCCGCCGACGAAGGTCTGACCGTACCGGGCTCCGTTATGGCCTCAGACGCCTTCTTCCCTTTCCGTGACGGCATCGATGCCGCCGCTGAAGCCGGGATCAGCTGCGTGATCCAGCCCGGTGGCTCCATGCGCGATCAGGAAGTGATCGACGCCGCCGACGAACATAACATGGTCATGGTCTTCACCGGCATGCGCCACTTTAAGCATTAAGACGCTTGCTGAACGGGCGATTGGCGTCGTCAAAGCGAAGCTCAAACTCCTCATTTGCAACAGCAAACTGCGGGTTTTCGCTTCGCTTTATCCTAGCCACTCATCCCGTTCAGCTGCGCTCCAGTAAGTGGAGCACCGAATTTTATTGAAAGAGCGGCATGACTTAACTCACCGTTCTTCCTAGTACCTAGGGCCTAAACCCTAGCGACTGACAAGGAAAAACAATGAACATTTTGGTAATTGGCTCTGGTGGCCGTGAGCACGCCCTGGCCTGGAAAGCGGCCCAGAACCCGGCGGTAGAGACCGTCTTCGTGGCACCGGGGAACGCCGGTACCGCCACCGAGCCCAAGCTGAAGAACGTCGCCGTAGCTGGCAACGACGCCCTGGTGCAGTTTGCCAAGGACAACGCCATCAGCCTGACCATCGTCGGCCCGGAACAGCCGCTGGTGGATGGCGTGGTCGACGCCTTCGAAGCTTCCGGCCTGACCATCTTTGGCCCGTCTGCCGCTGCCGCCCAGCTGGAGGGCTCCAAGGCCTTCACCAAGGACTTCCTGGCACGCCATGACATCCCGACCGCGGCCTACCAGAACTTCACCGAGATCGAGCCGGCCCTGGCCTACCTGCAGCAGATGGGGGCCCCCATCGTGGTCAAGGCCGATGGCCTGGCCGCCGGTAAAGGCGTGATCGTGGCGATGACCCTGGAAGAGGCGGAAGCCGCCGTACGCGACATGCTGGCTGGCAACGCCTTTGGCGACGCCGGTCACCGTGTGGTGATCGAGGAGTTCCTCACCGGTGAGGAGGCCTCCTTTATCGTGATGGTGGACGGCGACAACATCCTGCCGATGGCCACCAGCCAGGACCACAAGCGCGTTGGCGACGGCGACACCGGCCCCAACACCGGTGGCATGGGTGCCTACTCCCCCGCCCCGGTGGTGACCGCCGAGATCCATGACCGCATCATGGCTGAGGTGATCCGCCCCACCGTGGACGGCATGAAGGCTGAGGGCCACCCCTACAAGGGCTTCCTCTACGCCGGTCTGATGATCGATGCCGACGGCACCCCCAAGGTGATCGAATACAACTGCCGCTTCGGTGATCCGGAAACCCAGCCGATCATGCTGCGGATGCAGTCCGACCTGGTCGAGCTGTGCCTGGCCGCCTGTGACGGCAAGCTGGACGGCAAGTCCGCCGAGTTCGACCCCCGCGCTGCGGTGGGTGTGGTGCTGGCCTCCGGCGGTTACCCCGCCAGCTACACCAAGGGCTTTGCCATCAGCGGCCTGCGCAGCGATTACGCCGAGGGCGAGAAGGTGTTCCACGCTGGTACCAGCGAGCAGGATGACGCCATCGTCAACACCGGTGGTCGCGTACTCTGCGCCACCGCCCTGGGTCACTCGGTCACCGAGGCCCAACAGCGCGCCTATCGCCTGGCGGATGAGATCAGCTGGGAGGGGATGTTCACCCGCCGTGATATCGCCTACCGCGCCATCGCCCGGGAGCAGCAGGGCTAAGCTCCGCCCCCTGGCAACCGCTGCTAACAAGGCCGCGCTCATTCGAGCGCGGCCTTTTTCATCGACGCAATTGCGACCCCCCCCCCCTCCCAAAAAAACACCGGGCGAACCTGGCGCGGTCTTGGGCTAGCCAAGCGCAGTGCCAATAACACAAAGGAGGGACTCAACGAGTCCCTCCTTTGTGTTGAACCAAGCCGATCAGTTGATCGGGGCGATCGGCGCCTCAGTCAGGCTATCGTCAAGCTGACGGTTTACCTCAATCAAGGTGTCGACCTCGGTATCGAACACGTGGCCGCTGCCGTTGATCGGGTTCTCGCCGGTCCAGAACTCGACGGAGTTAAACACCACGTAGTCAGCACCGATGCAAACGGCGTAGGCGGGTGACATCAGCATATTCAAACCACCACGGGCGTAGCGGTTGTCCACGGCTTTGAGGTTGGCTTCCATCAGCTTGCCGGTGACGGCGTTACTGCCGACACAGCCGGACAGGGCAAGGGGCAAAGCGATCACCGCAAAGGCGGTACGAAATTTAGAACGGATCATCTTAGGACTCATCAATAAAGCACTCACGAGTGAGCAACAAAAACGTCTTCGTCCAATCCTTGGTTTGAAGGCCGGCTAATCTAGGCTTTTTTCCAGCCAACGCAACGTCGAAGCTTCAAGGTTTTGCGCTTTTTCTGCTGCAGATCACACTTCCCCGGTTCACACTGGCCAGCCAACGCAAGCGAGCAACAACGAAAAGGTTCGCCCAATCCTGAGCGTGAAAACGCGCTAATGTATCCGCTTAACTTGGGATCGCAAGCACGAGCGAAGACCAGCTGTTGGCTTTCTGAACTCCTTCACAGTGTCAAAACCGACGACTTCGTTGTCGCATTCTGGCCTATACCGACAAGTGCAAAGATGCCTGCCAAAAGAAGCGGCTCAGCCAATCATCAGCGAAGGCAACCATCAGCGAAGGCAACAGATCATGAGCTAGTGCCGGCCAGGCTATCAGGCCCTCGATGCAAAAAGGCCGCGCTCAATAGAGCGCGGCCCTGTTGATGCCCGACGGGACCCTCAGTCAAACAACGGCACGATCATCATGTCGCAGTTGCACTTGCCCATCAGCCGGGCTGCCCCGGAGCTGAGGTTGTGCCAGAACGAGTGGTGATGACCGCAAACCACCAGGTCATAGCCCTTCTCCTCCACCAGGGTGGAGACCTCGTCGGAGATGCTGCCAAACTTCACCAGCCGTTCCTTCAGCGGGTAGTCGATATTCTCCAGTGAATGATCGAAATGCTCCAGCACCTCTTTGTTCATCTGGGTCAGCAATCCGTGATAGTCGTACCAGAACACCGGCTGGAACTTGGGGTGGGGCTCGGACAGATCCGCCAGCTCATCGCCCACGTGCACCACGCTCAACTCGGCCTCAAAGGCCTTGGCCAAACGCACCGCACGCTGCAATACCAGTTGGCTGCTCAGGTCCACATCGATGGCAACCAGAATGTGTTTATAGGTGTCCATAATCTCCTCCTGTTGCGCCAATCAATCGGGATCCTCTCCTTAAAGCGTAGTCCAACTCACCCTCGGAAATGACCAAGCAAAATGGTTGGTTAAAGCCCACAAAGGTGGTAACCTTCGCGCAAATTCAGGCTAATTGTGAGCTGCGTCACCATGGTGGTAATCCGCTGGATCCTGGGTCGACTGATCCTGCTGTTCGATTTTCTGTTTGCCCCCAAGCGGGCCAAGCGTGCCCCCGAGGCACAAGCCAAACTGGACGCCGCCATGAGCGATTACCGGCTGTACCAGTACGCCGCCTGCCCGTTCTGCGTCAAGGTTCGCCGCAGTCTGCGTCGCCATAACCTCAATATTGAGCTGCGGGATGCCAAACAGGAGCCTCATCGCTCCGAACTGGAGCAGGGTGGTGGACGGTTGATGGTGCCTTGCCTGCGGATTGAGAAGGCGGGCGAAGTGACCTGGATGTACGAATCCTCAGACATCATCGCCTATCTGGAACAGACCCACCTGAGCCAGGCGGCCTAACGCTTTTCGGGGCTGGAAACCCACTCCTCGGGCTTCCGGCCCCTCCCCCTTTCTTAGCGCTATTCGTAGCGCTCCCACTCCAAGTCCGGCTCTTCGCTTTGCCACTGCAGCCGATCCTTGCCATCGGTGCGGTTTTGCCAGCTTTGTTCCGGTTGGGCGGCCGGAGGATTGAAATGCACCCGCCTTGGCTGTGGGCTGATCTCATTGGCCAACTCCTGCTGTAGGATGCAGCGCTCCAGCTCCACCCGACTGAGTTCGTCCCCGCACTGGGTGGCCCACGCCGCCAGTGGCAGGCTGCACACCAGGCCCAACGCCATACGCCATGCTGTCTTCATCGACTCTCCCCTACTGCTACTGTTGCCACTCAACCTTTGATTCTCACTGTTCCCCACACCGGCCCCTGGAGTGAACCGAGGCTAACGCGGCTCAGACGGCGGCGTCGGCTCATCCGGTGGCTGTGACGACGGATGCTCCAATGGCTCCCCTGCCCCTCCAGTCGCGGGGCGGTCCTCCCCCTGTACCGTTTTGGCCTGGGCAAAGCGAGCCTCTTCTACCGCCTCGGCCATCTGCTCCCCCGCGGCCTTGAATACCTTAGCGGCGGTGTAGAAGGTCAGCCCCACCAGCATCAGCTTGACCCCGATCAAGATACCAATGACGTAGCGGCTCGACGCTGGCCACTGCCACAGGATGATGGCCGCCAGACACAGGGTGATCACCCCATTGAGGGTGGCCAAGCCACGGTTACCCTGGTGCTGTCGCCCCAGCACCAGGGTGGTGATCCCATCCACCAGGAAGTAAAGGCCCAACAGCAGCGCCGCCAGTGCCAGGCCCGCACCGGGATTGAGCCAAAGATAGATCCCCGCCAGCAGCGTCAAAAGACCCAGTGCCAGACGAAAGCCAAAGGAGGGGGTCGCGCGCAGGTGGATGGCCACCGCCAGCTGGGAGATCCCCGCCACGGCCAGGGCCAGGGCCATCAGCCACTCCAGCGCCAATCCGGTCACCAATGGCATGGCAATGGAGAGCAGGCCCAGTACCACCATTACGATGCCGGCCCGTTTACCAAAGCGAATACGCTGGCCAAAGTAGCTCGATTCCATCACAGCCTCCCGTCATCTCATCCCCTAAATGTAGGGCAAAATCCGCAGTGAAGATGTCAAACCTGTTGTAAAGAAAGCGAGTTTTAGCATTGGCTGAGGAGCGGATACAACAACGCCGGGGCAAGCCCCGGCGCGTTGGCCATGCCGGGGGCTCAGCCCCAGTGTGCCAGTTGTTGGTCGATCTCTTGTTGCAGCGATAGCTCGTAGCCTTCGCTGCTGTCGGACAGGGTCAGTTGCCAGCTCGGTGCCGGTTGAGAGGGGAACGCAGCCATCGACGCCAGGCTGGGGCGGGTCATCGCCGGGCGCACGCCTTTGCCTACGGATTTGTTCTGTGCCCACTGGGGAGTACGTTCTTGAACTTCCATTCCTCTCTCCTTTCAAACCCTAAAAAGTGAAACCAAGACATCAATGCCTACCTATTTTGGACCATAAAAAAAGAGTTGCATTACGGCCCAATGAACCATTTATGGCACCATTTCGCTTGCGTATGTTACTGCGGGTGACCGGTTAGGGTTTCGCGCCCGATCAGGCGCAGCAAGTAGTCCGCATCCTCGTCTTTCAGGGTGAGCGCCCAAAGCGGTTCTGCCTCTCCCTCACACACCAGTTCTGTCAGTCCTGGCGAGGCGGGCTGGGTGGCCAGGCTGGTAAAGGGGGCACTCAGCTCCTGATCGATCAGGTCAATAAACAGGAAGCCACTGGGGTCGAGTTGAAAGCGACCGTGGCGTTGATCGGCCAAGGTCAGGCGTCGATCCAGGATTGTCATAGTGGATGCTTCCATAACAGGCTCTCTTAGTAAGCTAGGTGCTCCAACCAATCTACGGCGTTCTAATCCACCCAAGATTGATCTGCCTCAAGCAGTCTGCCCTGTGATCGCTCCCGAAGGGGGCGCTGGAGTGAAAGGAGGCATCAAGCGGCTGCCTTTATCGGCGGAAAATGCGCTGGCTTTTTGCCCCCAGCCCCCCCTTGCCGATGGGATTCTGTGCCATTCTTTGTCAACGGAATTGCCGGAGGCCAGCGGATGAATAACCAGGAACGACTGATCGAAGTCCTTCAAGCCAGCCATGCATGGATCGACCACTTCAATTTCGGCGATGCGGATTACTGCGTTCAGCGCTACAACGACGATGCCCTGCTGGTGGCCAAACCGGTGGGAGAGTTCCACGGCCAGGTGGACATCGACGCCTTCTGGCGCCCCTTTATGGCCAGTGGTGCTACCGATCTGGTCTACACCAACATCTGGCTCAAAGAGGTGGATGCCGACACCGTGGTGCTGGGGGCGGACTTCTCTATGAATGTGGCCCGCGGGGTGATTACCCACGAGGAGTGGGTTCATACCGACAATGGCGTTTGGAAGCTAAAACGGGATGAGTTTGAGATCCTGGAGCGGTTCGATCCCTAAGCGGTACGCCACACCCGGCCGGTGCGCAATGGCCTGTCGCGCACCGGGCTTTGACCTGAACCGGCGGAGCGCGCACAATGCGCCCTTTTGCAACCGAGTACGGCCATGACTCAGTCCCAACCCAATAATCCCCTGCACGGGATCACGCTCAAAGCGATGGTGGAATCGTTGCAGCAAACCTACGGCTGGGACAACCTGGCGCTGATGATCCCGATCCGCTGTTTTCAACGCGATCCCAGCATCAAATCCAGCCTGACCTTTCTGCGCCGCACTCCCTGGGCCCGCGCCAAGGTAGAAACGCTTTACCTGGAAACACTGCAGCAACCGCGCCAATGGCCCTTCACCCCCCTATGACCTACGGAGTACTCCCTTGTCCCTGAAACTCAAGTACAGCTACAAAGGCGAAGAGAAGATCATCGGCTACGCCAACGACAAACACCACAGCATGTTTGAGGCGGCGGCCATTGCCGAGGGCCTGGATATCAAGGGCTACCAGATGATGGAGCAGCAGGTGCAGATGAGCACCCGCGATAAGCAGGCGCACCGGGACTTTCGCGATAACTACTTCCGCGACCTGGGGTTTGACGATATCCAGGTGATCCGCGACGAGGGCTAAGCCGGACGGCTCTGGGCCCCGCGCCGTTTACGCGGCTTGCGCTTGCGAGCGTGGTTGGCGATGGGCACAACCTCCTTGTGTTTGCGCTTGCGGGGGATCAATAGAAAGCCCACCACCACGGCGGCCAGCACAAACAGAATCACGATGGTTACCAACTGCATAGCGTCACTCCTTGTGGTTTATGCCCGACCCAGTGTGCCATCGTGAACCGCTGCCAACCCTGCGTGGGATCACATCAAGGGCCCCTCGCTCAGAGATCCCGCATCAGGTCTTCCAGATCGTCGCTGACGTCGTGGATCAGTGCCTTCAACGCCAGGGCATCCTTGTCCCGCAACATCAGCTGCCAGCCCTCGTAACGACTGCAGCTCAGGCGGGTACCCACTCCCTCTCCGACAAAGCTTAGTTGAGCGAACTCCCCCACATACAGCTTTCCAGAGGGACTGAGATCCACCTCCAACACACCGGCGGGATCCACCACAAAGACCCCTTCCGGCCGACCCGGCTCCAACAGCTGGAATGTCATGGTTTGAATGATCATGGTGCCTCCCACACAACCTTATCCACCTCGTACAGCAAGTGTGGTTCAGACCCGGGAGGGAGGCGGCTGGTAGCCGGACAATTCACTCAAGTTTCATGATCCGGATCAAGTCCAGAGCGCTCTGTTCCTTTGGCCGAGGAGCGCTCAGAAACACGCCCAAGTAAGCGCGCCAAAGAGTGCACCGCAAAGGCGACTCCACGCAGCGCCTAGTAGTCCGCGGGCAGTTGCTCGCCGGCCTCCACCGCCACGGTCAGGGCCGGGTCTTTCAGCACCGGGCAGTTCCAGAAAGTAGAGCGAGCGCAGTAGAAGTTGATGGTGTAGTTGAAGTCGATGGCAAAGGATTGTGCCACCCCATCGGGCAGCTCAAGGACCAACTCCCGGCCGCCGCCGTAGGTGGTGTCGCCGTTGCTGGCGTCCTTAAAGAACAGCAGCAGCGAGCGATACGGCGCTTTGCCACTGCTGTGGTAGGCGGAGAGCGTCACCGCCTGGCCCTGCCAATCGAACGCCACCTTGCCGACTCGATAGAAGCGGTTCTTCAGCCCCTGGATGGTCTGAAACATGACTGGTTCCGGCGTCTGGGCAACAAACTGGGCCATCACCCGGGCATCGGGGTTGTAGTCGAAGAACTCAAAACCCTCAAACTCCGCCACCTTGGGGTGATGGCGGTCGCGGACAAAGGCCCGTAGCCCCTGGTCATACAAGGTACCAACGGTGACAAACAGGTTGTCATTCAGTGCCAAGGTCTCCCCGGCTGACAGTGTCCGCTGCTGGTCGCCCCACTCGACGCTGGCATCCTGACCATTGTGGTGGAGCGTCAGTGGCATCGATGCCTGCTTGTGCCAGCGGATCTGCGCCGCCGGTGTGCTGGGGTCAAGCCCTACCTGCTGCTGTGGCCGCAGGTACACCGCATCTCGAATATTGAGAAAGGAGCGCTGCGGATCTTTGACCTGCGCCTCCTGCTCAGCCCGCCATTGGCCCCATGACTCCGCCTGGGCCTGCTGCTCCGGGCTCATGGCCTGGCTGCAGCCCCAAAACAAAGCGACACTGCCAAGCACCAAAGTACCCAGGACGGTTCTGGCAACTCTGGGACGCATACTGCGCCCCGCTCTTCCCTGATTGCCCATCGGCTTGGCTTACTCCTTCTGCTGTGCGGCTCGCCGCTGGGGCAGCTGTTCCATTACCGCCCGTCGTTGATTGTCGTCCCAGTCGCGCCACTGGCGGATCTCATCCACGTCCCGCAGGCAACCACGGCAGCGTTCCTGTTCATCCAGTTGGCACCAGCCAACACAAGGTGAGAGCGTACTCACGAATCCCCTCCATCTGCTTCGCCTCCACCTTGCCAAAATCACCCACAGAAATAAACGCTCTGGGGAACGGGTCCGTATCAGGGAGTGTGTGGGCTAACGGACTGGCATCCGGTCGCCAACTCTGCTTAGCTAGGGCCCATCGTTACCCAATAAGGACTCCCTATGTCGCGAAAACTCTTAGGGTTATTGCTGATACTTGGGCTCGCCGGCTGCGCCGCGCCCAGCTCCAACGTCGACTACAACACCGAGATCGACTTCGCTGCCATCAACCAGTACCAACTGGCTGAGGCCGAAGCGGAGCAGGACCCGCTGATGGCAGAGCGGATCGCTCCGGCGATCCAGGCCAACCTGGACGGTCGTGGCTGGCGCCAGGGTGAACAGGGCGTTCGGGTGTTTTACCGCAGTCGGGTGGAAACCCGGGAGAAGGAGTCCAACGTCAGTGTTGGCGTGGGCGGCGGCACCTATGGCCGCCGGGGCAGCGTCAGTGGCAGCGTCGCGGTACCGCTGGGGCCCACCGAAGAGCAGGTGATGATCCTGCAGATTGACCTGGTGCAGGACGGCGCACTGATCTGGCGGGCCACCGACGACATGACCCTGCCCGAGCGGGAGCGGGCCGAACGCCGCACCGAGCGGGTACAGAACCTGGTGGCAAAGATGCTGGGCCAGTTCCCGCCTAAACCCTGATTAGCCCTTAGCTGGCCCAGAATTACGCCTGAGCTGGCCCTGAATCGACTCTGTTCAGGCGCTGATCCGGCTTGAATACACCAAAGGCGCAGCGACTCACGTCACTGCGCCTTTCTCTTGTTCCTGACTGCTTGAAGAGCCCGGGCTAGATGGCTTCAGCTGCGGCGTCGGAGCGCCATCATTTTAGCGGTTGCCCACTCCCGCCAACATCTCCTGCACCTCGGCCATAACCTGCGCCAATTCGCCGTAGAGCCAGTTGGCCAACGCCAATGCGGTGGCAACCAGCAGGGTTAACCCACAGTGGTCGATCTCCATAGCCCTATTCCTTCGTTCAGTGATGGCGCCCAATCTAGGTCGAGGTCATGACAGAAATAGGACAAGCGCCATACCAACCGGCCCCTTCCACTGAAGTGTTAGCAAGATCGCAAACGGCCCTCAGGCGGCAGCACGCAATCAGCAGCTAACTCGTGTCAGGGCGTCCATAGCGAGGTGAGCTTACCCACCAGATCGGTACCACCCTGGCCTTTGAGGTACTCCAGAATGACGGGGGAGAACTGGGCGATCATATCCGGGCTTAATCCCAGGGACTCAAACGCCGAGGCCACGTTGGCCAGCTGGCCCAGATCAGCACCACCGAGCATGCTACCCACATCCCCCAGCGCCGAGGTGCCCATATCGCCGGTGAAGTTGGAGAGATCGACTCCGCTGGCCAGATCGGTAGCCTCGGGGATGTAGCTGGTCAGCGAGCTCCAATCACTGTCACCCAGTGAGTCCTGAGCCATGCTGAGCATCGCCCCGGCACCGCCACTGGCCTGGGCCTCGGTGACACCCAATTGCGACACCAGGCTATCCACCAGCCCTTCAGCCATCACCGAGCCGGAGAACAGTGCCAGCCAAACCAGCCCTAAGAATTTCGTGTAGATCCTCGCCTTCATCATCGCCTTCCTCGCTGCGTGTGTTCATCGATAAGTGACGAATCAAGTGTAGGCTAGGGCCAAACAAGCGTATCGACCCGCTAGCGCACATCCACCACACGGCTGGCGCGGCGGTATTGGATACGCCAGCCACTCCAACTGGGGAGTTCCCAGCGCTTTGGGTCCGCCTTGCGCTGGCCCGAGTCGTACACCAGGGTGACGCGTTTGGCCTTGGGGTGGTACTCCACCTTCAGCTTGAGCTCCGCCAGCACCAGGTTGGAGGGGAACTGGGCATCAAATTCGGCCCGCTCCCACTCGGGGACGCCCTCAAAGGCCAGGTCGGCCGGTTCAATCAGCTCCAGATCCTCGGCGCTCTCCACCCCCAAGTCTTCCAGTTTGGCCTTGAGCCAGGATTCCGCCTCAGGCGCTTCCCCCTGGGCGCGCCCCAGCCCCAGGTAGAGCCGCCAGGCCCAGAGATCCGCCTGCAGTTGCTGGCCCGCTGGCGCCAGGCGCTTGCCTTTGAGGATGTCGCTGACCAGCGCCTCCACTGCCTGCGCCCCCTCCGGCGCCGCCTCTCGGCTACCGATAAGCCGGCCGGCGTAGTGACGCTCCAACACCACTTCGTCGCCACCGGCGTCGGCTTTGCGGTTGGGGTTGATACTCTCCTCACCCAGCTCGGCCGCCACCAGCTCTTTGAGCGTCAGTGGCATCATGCAGGTGGCCAGGTTCAGAGTCTGACGTACACCCCGGCCGGGCAGGCTGTGCTGATCCAGCACCAGGGCCGCCTCGGCCTCCTCGGCAAATCGGCTCTCACGGCCCGGTTGCACCTCCACCGCGCCATTGCCCAGTGCCTCGCGCCGCTTCTGCCGGCGGACAAAGGCCAGCTCTGGGATGGCACTGAGTATGGCTTGGCGCCACTGGACGTAGGGCAGATGGGAGCTGGCCGCCAACTCAGGTAAGCCCAGGGCAGCACGGATCTGGCTGGCCATCTGTCTGGCCTCGCGGCGCAGCGCCGGATCGATACCCAGCTCCTCCGGCGGGGTCTGGCGGACGATGCTGACCAAGGTAAGGCCATCGCAGGCCTGGGGTACCCATTGGTTCAATGCCTTGAGGCCCGATTCAGACTGCGGCAGCTTCCACAGCCGTTGGCCAATGGAGAGCGCCGCTGCCAGATCCACCATCGCCTCCTGGCAGGGCTTGTCCGGCATGGCGGTAATGAGGTGAGCAAACTGGGTATCGATAGGCAATGGAAACAGCCGGCGACCGTGCTCGGTGATGTTGCCCTGCTCATCGATGGCCATCATCTGGCTCAGCTTCTCCGCCGCCAGCCCCAAAGACTTGGCTGGCAGAAGATCAACAAAGTCCAGTTGATCCAGCCGGGTGCCGGCACTGGCGGCCGCCAGCATCGGCTCCACCAGCTCCTCGCGTTGCAGCTCTGGCGGTGTCAGCGCCTCCAGCGGAGCAAACTCACCCCACAGCCGCAGACATTGCCCCGGGGCTACCCGCCCGGCCCGGCCCTGACGCTGCGCCGCCGATGCCTTGGAGATCCGCGACAGCCCCAACACGGTACGGCCATTGCGCTGGTGAGTTCGGCGCTCCAGGCCACTGTCTACCACCAGGGTGACACCGGGGATGGTCAGCGAGGTTTCCGCCACGTTAGTGGCCAGGATCACGCGCGGCTTGGGCCCTGTACTCAGCGCCTTGCGTTGAACCGCCTTAGGCACCGAGGCGTGCAGTGGGATCACCTCTGCACGCTCACTCAGAGCGGCTTCCAATACTTGCTGGGCCTGGGTGATCTCCTTACGGCCGGGCAGAAACACCAGCACGTCTCCCTGGGTCTGCTCCAACGCCTGAGGGATCACCGCTTTAAGTCGCTGAGCCAGGTCGCGATCCGAGGGCAGATCTCGGCTGTCCCGGGCCTGGTAGTTCAGGGCCACAGGGTAACGCCGACCCTCGGCGTGCAACCGCTCCCCCTCCAGGTACTGGGCCAGCCGCTCACCGTCAACGGTGGCAGAGGTCAGCACCAGCCGGTGTTGCTGATGGCGCTTAAGCAGGGCCAACAGCAAGTCGGTATCCCAGCGCCGTTCGTGGAACTCATCGATGATCACCGTCTGGTACTGGGCCAGCTTATCCTCGGCAAACCAGCGCAGAGCGATGCCCGGCGTTACGAAGGCCACCTGGGTCTGCTCGGTCACCGTGGAATCAAAGCGGATGGCGTAGCCGACGTTGGGGTGGCTTTGCGACAGGTAATCCGCCAGCGCGGTACTGGCGATCCGTCGCGGCTCCACCACCAGCACCCGCCCCTGCTCGGCCGCCCACAGTGGCAGTCGGGTGGATTTACCAGAGCCGGTTTCCGCCTCCACCACCAGATGGTGGTCGGCAAGGCGACGCAGAAACTCCGGCTTTAGCGGGTCGATGGGGAGAGAGTGACTCATGACAGACTCAAATACAGGGCGATGGCAGCGATCTTACTGCAACCCCGCCGTGGGGCAAGATCCGGGCTAAAGCGTTCGAACCCCATGCCGATACAAGGACATCGCCCGAGCAATGGAACGACGTATGCTCCAGACAGTACACAATGCGGTGCACACCGTGGTGCCCCGCGCTATCTGCCCCATCTGCCCAAACAGCAGCAAAGACGCCATGCCGGACCAGGCCAAGGCCATCATCAAGGCCGCCAGCCCGATCAAGACCGCGGCCGCCTTCGCCGGTGCCGCCGCCTCGTCCGCTGCCAACCTGTACCTGGGGAAACGCCTGCTGGCCGTAGTTTAAGCCAACCAAGACATTTGGTTACGCTTTGGGGCTGGTTCCTCACCTGCCTTCGTCATACCCTGTCAGTGAATCAATAGAATGGGTATGACATGGATCTGTTTCGTTTTATCGGCAACGTACTTTGGCTTATCTGCGGCGGCTTTATCATGGCCCTGGCCTGGGCCCTGGTGGGCGTCGTTATGGTGCTGACCATCATCGGCATCCCCTTTGCCCGCAGCTGCTTTGTCATCGCACAGTTAAGCCTGTGGCCCTTCGGTAAGGATATCGCCAGCCGCCGTGTGGTTAACCGCCAGGAAGACATCGGCACCGGCGCCTTCGGCACCCTCGGCAACGTCATCTGGTTCCTGTTTGCCGGCCTGTGGCTGGCACTGGGCCACCTGTTTCATGCGGTGGCGCTGATCATCACCATCATCGGTATTCCCTTTGCCATCCAGCATGTCAAACTGGCGATGTTGACCGTGGCGCCTATCGGCCAAACCGTCGTTCAGGACTAACCCCAACCCCCGTATTATTTACCGCTGACACAAGGACGTGACCATGCAGTTTCTGGTGATTAACCCCCACTCCAGCCAGTACCCCAACCCCATTCAGTTCAACGCCGGTGAGCAGGTCTCCTTAGGCGTAGAAGACACCGAGTTTCCCGGTTGGGTGCGCACCACCACCGGGGACGGCAACCAGGGCTGGGCACCGAAGAGCTACTTTCGAGTTGAGAATGGCGAAGCGATAGCGCTGTGTGATTACAGTGCCCGCGAGCTAGACACCCAGGTGGGCGAGCACTTGACCCTGAAGCAATCACTGCTGGGTTGGGGCTGGGTCGAGAACGCTCAAGGAGAGCGTGGTTGGGTTCCGCTGAACACGCTAAAGATGGCAGGCTAAGGCCTGCCCGGCCCTAGCCTGTCACTTCGTCCCTGAGCCGGCCCATCTTCACCACGTCGGTCAGCTTACCGGCGCGAAAGGCCCCTTGGCGGGCAACCCCCTCCTGGACAAAGCCAAACCTGCGGTACAGCGCCAGTGCCGCCTCGTTGTCGGGGTACACCTCAAGCTCCAGCCGGGACAGGTTAAGCCAGTTGTCCGCCAGCTCAATGGCCGCAGCCATCAGCGCTGTGCCCACCCCCTGGCCCTGCCAATCGTCATGGACGAACATGCCCAGCTGACCGATGTGGCGTCGACGGGGCGACTGCAGCGCCTCCATCCCCAGGTTACCAATCACCTTCCCTTCACTGTTTTCCGCCACCAGCACATGGACGTGATCCGGCCACTGCTCGCAGTTCTTGCGCCATTTGGCCACGCTGGGCCAGGGCAGCTGCATGGTGTTGCTGTAGGCGCTCTCCCCTGAGGCGATCTCGGCAAAGGCCTCGGCATCGGAGGGTTCGGCGCGGCGGATATGGAAGAATTCAGGCATGGGCAGCTCCTGCGGTTGCGAAATGACTAACTCCATAACTAACAAAGCAAAAGACAAATAAAAACCGCCCGAAGGCAAAATGCCTTGGGCGGTCGTAAACCTGAGTCGGCGGCAGCCTATCCCACCGGTTTTGCTCAGCCTTTCAGGTACTCTAGCTGGACCTCGGCAGCGAGGGCACCGGGGCGGGCATCACGAATGGCCGCCAGGGTGTTGTCCCAGTCCGCTCCGCAGGCCAAAACCAGCTTGGCAGCTACCAGACCGGTGCGACCGGTACCACCGCGGCAATGCACCGAGACACGCTCACCGGCGTCCAGCTTGGCCTTGAGCTGGGGCAGTGCTTCCGGCCAGCGGGCGTCGAACGCCTCCGCCGGCAGGGACTTATCCTGTACCGGCAGGTGGAACCAGCTCAGCCCGGCGGCCGCTACCTGCTGGCCCAATTCGGTAATGCCAAACTGAGCCAACTCATCCTCGGTCAGGGTGGTCACTACGGCGGTGACACCAGCCGCCTTCAGCGCCGCGATGTCCTCCGCCAACGGGGTTTCCAGGCCAGGGGCCGGGTGCAAAGCCAGTTTGAAGCCGTCGGCTTCGATCAGGGCAGGGGTAAAGCTCATTTCGTTATCCTATCTCAGTGTTGAGTCAGTGTTGTGCTACCGCCGCACCGTGGCGCGGCAGCCAGAGAGAGATCAGTGTGGTCAGGGCCAGGAACAATACCGAGATCCACAAACAGGCCGCCAGGCCCGCCAGCTGAAACACCAGGCCTGAAAGCACCGTGCCCACCAGTCGGCCCATGGCATTGGCCATGTAGTAGAAGCCCACATCCAGCGACACGCCGTCTTCCCCCGCGTAATGCACGATCAGGAAGGAGTGCAGGCTGGAGTTCACCGCGAAGGCGGCACCGAACACCATCAGGCCCACCACGATGGTGAACTGGGGATGCCAGTCCCACTGCACCCCGAGCGCTACCAGCACGGTAATCACCGTGAGGATCGCCGCCCACACCAGTGCTGAGCCGCCATCCGGCACCTTGCCGCCGGCCTTGCCACTGCCCGTGATCTTAGGTGCAATGCCCTGCACCAGGCCGTAACCTATCACCCACAGAGCCAGGAAACCGCCCACCGCGGAGTGGTTCCAGCCGAACACCGTGCCCAGGTAGATGGGCAGGGCGATCACAAACCAGACGTCACGGGCGCCAAACAGGAACAGCCGCGCCGCCGAGAGGATGTTGATGCTGGGGCTTTTGGAGAAGATCTCCGAGAACTTGGGCTTGTTCTTGGCCTTGCCCAGATCCTTCCCCAACCAGGCCAGGCTCAGCGCCAATACCAGCACCAACACGCTGGCCATGACGATCATCGCCCCCTGGAAGCCCAGCACCATCAGCAGCAGGCCACCGAGGAAGAAGCCCACCCCTTTGAGGGCGTTCTTGGAGCCGGTCAGGATCGCCACCCACTTGTACAGCGCCCCGGCCTGGCCCGCAGGCACCAGCATCTTGATCGAGCTCTTGGCGCTCATCTTGTTGAGGTCTTTGGCGATGCCGGACATCGCCTGGGCCAGCATCACGTAGGGCACCGACAGCATCTGTGACGGCACCGCCAGCATCCCCAGGGCCAGTACCTGCAACGCCAGTCCCAGGTTCATGGTGCGATTCAGCCCCAGGCGGGCGCCCAGGTAGCCCCCCACCAAGTTGGTGATCACCCCGAAGATCTCGTAGAACAGGAACAGCGAGGCGATCTCCAGCGGCGAGTAGCCCAATTGGTGAAAGTGCAGCACCACCAGCATCCGCAGGGCGCCGTCGGTGAGGGTGAAGTTCCAGTAGTTGAAGGTGATCAGCAGGTATTGCTTCATCTGCCGATCCAGCCCTTGCAGCTTGGCGATCATGGTTCTCTTCCGATCAAAAACCGGGGGGCTCTCTGCCCCCCGTTACGGCCTTACAGCCCCTGCTCTACCACGAACTTAGCCAGTTCCATGGTGCGGTTTACGTAGCCCCATTCGTTGTCGTACCACAGGTACATCTTCACCTGGGTGTCGTTCACCACCATGGTGGAGGGGGCGTCGACAATGGAGCTGCGCGGATCGGTACGGTAATCGATGGAGACCAGCGGACGCTGCTCGAAGCCCAGCACGCCCTTGAGCTCGCCTTCGGCGGCTTGCTTCAGCAGGGCATTGACCTCTTCTACCGAGGTGGCACGCTCCACCTCGAACACACAGTCGGTCAGCGAAGCGTTGCACAGCGGTACCCGCACCGCATGGCCATTGAGGCGCCCCTTGAGCTCCGGGAAGATCACCGTAATGGCGGTGGCGGAGCCGGTGGTGGTGGGGATCAGGCTCTCCCCGCAGGAACGGGCGCGGCGCAGATCCTTGTGAGGGGCATCAAGGATGGTCTGGGTGTTGGTGATGCTATGGATGGTGGTCATCGAGCCGTGCTTGATGCCCAGCTTCTCGTGGATAACCTTCACTGCCGGTGCCAGGCAATTGGTGGTACAGGAGGCGGCGGTGACGATGTCGTGCTCCTCCTTGTTGTACCAGTGGTGGTTCACCCCGTAGACGGCATCCAGTACCCCCTCCTGCTTGACCGGCGCGGTGACGACCACCTTCTTCACGCCCTGGTCCAGGTAGGCCTGCAGCTTCTCTTTGGTTTTGAACTTGCCTGAAGCCTCGATCACGATGTCGCAGTCAGACCAGTCGGTCTGCTCCAGCGCCTTGTTGCTGGTAACAGCAATGATGTTGCCGTCGATCACCAGGTTGTCGCCTTCGGTGGATACCGGGCGGTCCCAGCGACCGTGGACGGAATCAAATTCCAGCAGGTGGGCGTTGGTGAGGGTGTTGCCCGCCGGGTCATTGATGCGAACAAACTCAAACTCCGGCCAGCCCCAGGCGGCACGCAGGGCCAGGCGGCCCATGCGACCGAAGCCATTGATCCCAACTTTTACTTTCATCGTCGTCTCTCTTTAGGAATGCAGAGCGCGGGCTGAAGCCGGCGCATCATCGTGAAACCAGTGTCGGGTGCGGTTGGCCAGCGCCACCAGCGAGAGCATCACCGGCACTTCCACCAGTACGCCCACCACGGTGGCCAGCGCCGCCCCGGAATTCAGTCCAAACAGGGCGATGGCTACCGCCACCGCCAGCTCAAAGAAGTTGGAGGTGCCGATCATCGCTGCGGGAGCCGCCACGTTATGGGGCAGCTTGATAACTTTGGCCATGCCGTATGACAGGGCGAAGATCCCGTAGGTTTGCAGCAGCAGGGGGATGGCGATCAGGACAATCAAACCGGGTTGCGCCAGCAAGGTGGGCGCCTGAATGGCAAAGAGCAGCAGCACGGTGGCCAGCAGGCCGATCATGGACCAGGGCTTCAATTTGCCGATAAAGCCGGTCAGCGCCGCTTCTCCGCGGCGCAGCAGCCACATCCGGGCCAGCACACCGGCCACCAGCGGCAGCACCACGTACAGCCCGGTGGCCAGCAGCAGGGTTTGCCAGGGTACCAGCACCTCGCTAACACCCAGCAGCAGTGCGGCAATCGGGGCAAAGGCCACCACCATGATCAGGTCGTTGACTGACACCTGCACCAGAGTATAGGCGGGGTTGCCCCGGGTCAGTTGGCTCCAGACAAACACCATGGCGGTGCACGGCGCCACCCCCAGCAGGATCATGCCAGCGATGATCTCCGAGGCGCTTTGCGGGTCGACCCAGTCGGCAAACACCACCCGGAAGAACAACCAGGCGATGGCCGCCATGGTGAAGGGCTTGATCAGCCAGTTGATCACCAGCGTCAGCACCAGCCCCTTGGGCTGCTGGCCCACCTGTTTCACCGACTGAAAGTCGATCTGCACCATCATCGGGAAGATCATCACCCAGATCAGCACCGCGATGACGCCGTTGATGCCGGCGATCTCCCAACTGGCCAGGGTGGCAAAGGCCTCCGGCGCCAGGCTGCCCAGCACCACACCGGCCAAGATAGCCAGGCCAACCCAAACACTCAGATAGCGTTCAAACAATCCCATGGCGGGGCTCCTCCAAAATCAAAAATTGGCTCAGTTGCAGCACTGCTGTTGGCGTTGGGGACGATCCCCCATGTTGGCCAGACGCTCGGCACTATCGGTCAGGAAGCCCTGGTGCTCTTTGGCGATGCCCGCCAGGGCATCAAGCAGCCACTGGGGCATGGGGGCCAGGGAGTAGTAGACCCACTGACCGGCACGACGGTCTTGCAGCACACCGTCCTGGCGCAAGCGGGCCAGGTGACGGGAGACCTTGGGCTGGCTCTCATCCAGGGCACAGGTCAGCTCACAGACGCAGCACTCCTGCTCTTGGAGGATCAGCAGCAAGGTCTTGAGCCTTGTCTCATCAGCCAAAGATTTCAGTAAGTTAACCGGATTCATCGGGGATACCTCGAGCTTGTCTGGGCGGGGCGCCCTTCAAATATGCGAAAAATCATATATGCGAAAACACATATAATCAACCCTTACGACTTTGGCACTATGGGGTCGTGAACGCTATTAACCCATAATCGACAGCGGCAACCCCCTTGCAGTGCTATATTGTGCGTTGCACAATGTGCTCATCTTTTCGTCAAGCGATTGTCATCTGTCCGCCGTAAGGTTGGGGCCATCGCCGCAAGTTAGCCGAGGGTGTCGTCATGGAAAATGAACTCTTTAAACAGTGGGATGAGCAGCTGAAAACCCTGTCCGCCCCGTGGATGGCCTACAACCAGACCCTGGTGGCCAGCATGGAGAAGTGGACCGAGATCCAGCTGGAGGCCGCCAACTACTACGGCGGCTTGGCCATTGAGCAAATGCACAATGCCGGTCAGCAACCGGATCTGCCGTCACTGGTGCAGCAGCAAACCGAGCTGTTGCAGGCGGTGGGGGCGCGCTGGCAATCGGATATGCAGCAGTTCTCCGGCCTGGCCCAGGACACTCAGCAGGCACTGCAGGCGCTGGTGTTTGAACACAGCCCACTGAAGCGCTAACACACGAGGCGAAAGGAAGCACCATGAGTAGCGGATCGTACAAACAATTGCTGGACAGCTTGATGCACTGCAACGAGCAGCTGCTGGAGCTGGCCAAGAACCAGGGCCAACACACCAGCCAGGCGATGATGCAAAAGAGCCTGGAGGATGTGAGCAAGGCGATGAACGAGGGCATGAAGCACCCGGAGAACCTGATCGAGCATCAGGTCAACTGGTGGCAGTCCCAGCTTCAGCTGTTCCAGAACGCCATGCTCAAGCAGGCGGGCCAGGAGATTGACCCGGTGATCCAGCCGCCCAAGGGCGATCGCCGCTTCCGCGATCCCCAGTGGGAAGACAACCCCTGGTACGACTACATCAAGCAGGCCTACCTGCTGACCGCCAAGAACCTGTTGGAGACGGTGGACCAGTTCGAAGACCTGGATGAAGAATCCAAGGAGCGGCTGCGCTTCTTCACCCGTCAGGCGGTCAATGCCCTGGCCCCCAGCAACTTCATCGGCTCCAACCCGGAGCTGCTGCAGCTGACCATGGAGAGCGGTGGCGACAACCTGGTGCGTGGCCTCAAGCAGATGGCCAAGGACATGATGCGCAGCGCCGGCACCCTCAACGTCAGCATGACCGACGAGTCGGTGTTCACCCTGGGTGAAGACCTGGCCAGCACCCCGGGCAAGGTGGTGCATCAATCCCGCCTGTATGAGCTGCTGCAGTACAGCCCCAGCACCGAGACCGTAGCCAAGCGCCCCATCCTGATCGTGCCGCCCTTCGTCAACAAGTACTACATCCTGGATCTGCGCCCAGAGAACTCGCTGGTGAAGTACCTGGTCGACCAGGGCCACACCGTGCTGATGATCTCCTGGGTCAACCCCGACCTCAGCCACGCCGACGTCGACTTCGAGGATTTCGTGGTGGATGGCGTGATTGACGCCTTGCTGGCGGTGGAGAAGGTCACCGGCGAGGCCGAGGTCAATGCCGTGGGCTACTGCATCGGCGGCACCGCGCTGACCACCGCGCTGGCCTACATGGCGGCCAAACGTATGAAATCCCGCGTGAAATCCGCCACCTTGTTCACCACCATTCTGGACTTCGCCCAACCGGGCGAGCTGGGCGTCTTCATCAACGATGCGGTAGTGACGGCGATGGAGCAGCAAAACGCCGAGCAGGGTGTGATGGATGGCCGCCAGCTGGCGGTGACCTTCTCGCTGCTGCGGGAGAACAACCTCTACTGGAACTACTACGTCGATGGCTACCTTAAGGGCAAGAGCCCGGTGGCCTTCGATCTGCTCCACTGGAACTGCGACAACACCAACGTGGCGGGCAAGACCCATTCCACCATGCTGCGGCGCTTCTATTTGAATAATGAACTGATCCAACCCGGAGCCTTCACCGTTCGAGGCACCAAGATCGACCTGGGCAAGATCACCACCCCCACCTACTTCGTCTCCACCGTGGATGACCACATCGCCCTGTGGAAGGGAAACTACGAGGGAATGCGTCAGCTGGGGGGCAAGAAGACCTTTGTACTGGGCGAATCTGGCCACATCGCCGGGATCATCAATCCCCCCGGCGGCAAGTACGGCCACTACATCGCCTCCGGCGCCGACGAGCTCAATGCCGACGAGTGGCTGGCCCAGGCCAAGCACAACGAGGGCTCCTGGTGGCCAGCATGGAACCAGTGGCTGGGCAGCCTCACCAAAGCCAAGCCGGTGCCCGCCCGAGAGCTGAACGAGGCACTGCCGGATGCCCCGGGCGAGTACGTCCAGGTGCGTCTCAACAGCACCACAGCGAAGGATGAGGAGGCGATATGAGCCTGGTAGAGGGACAGAGTGCGGAAGTGACCAAGGTGTTTGGCCCGGCGGAGGTTGCCGCCTTTGCCGAGCTGTCCGAGGATCGCAACCCCATCCACCTGGACGAGAGCTTCGCTGCTGCCACGCCCTTTGGCCAGCCCATCGTGCACGGCATCCTGCTGTCCAGTCTGCTGTCCGGCCTGCTGGGCCAGAAGCTGCCCGGAGAGGGCACCATCTATCTGGGTCAAACCCTCAAGTTTGTCCGTCCGGTGCTGGTAGGGGATGAGGTGACCGCCCGGGTCACCATCTCCCAGATCCGCGACGACAAGCCCATCGTCACCCTGCTGACTGAAGTGCTCAACAGCAAGGGCGAGGCCTGTGTGCAGGGCGAGGCGGTGGTGAAGGTGTAAGGTTTTACGCTAGCGCAAAGCATTGGCCGGGATTTTTATCCGGCCTTTTTTTTGGATTTTCCCCTTTTGTCGGTATGAATTACCTCTCGCGATAACTTCCATACCCTTCTTATCGGCTTTGTCGCGTTGGCGACGACAACCAGAAGGGCTCCGCCCCTCTGGACTCCCCTATGCCTCCGGTCAGTGCTGATTCCTCTCTCTACCGCTTGTTGCCGACGGCTCTGACCAGAGTCGACCTCCCTGTCTCCGCTGGTCACTCGGGCCATCCTGGCCCTCGACCTTGCAACAACCGCTCTCGTTCGGGCACCTCCAAGTCGGCCAAAATACAGGTGGGCACATTGAGATCCAGCAACTCTCCGTCTCGCCTGCGCAAGACGAAGACGAATAAACAAAAACGCCGGGCTTGGGCCCGGCGTTGTTGTTAGTTGGCTCGTTGGCGCTGTGGCTTGCCACTACCCTTTCGGCTGGCTGAAGGCTTGCCGTTGCCAGAAGGCTTACGGCTACCGCTGGGTTTGCCGTTGGCGGCCGGCTTGCCTGGTGTCCCCTGCCCTTTACCACCGGCATTACCGCTGGGCTTGCCGCTCGGTTTGCCACCATTGCGGCGTTGCGTGCCTTGGGGACCCTCTGCATCGCGATGGTCGCCACCCCGATTGGCGCCATGGCGCTTGCCCTTGGGCTTATCGAACTGGCCCAGGCCGGTGTGCTTGGTCAGCGCGGTCTTGGCCGGACCGCGCCGTGCCCCCCGCTGGCCCTCTTTGCCCGCTGGCGGCACCAGGCAGTTGGCACTGGTGCCGATCAGCCGGCTCAGGCCCATCTTGGTCAGCGCTTCGCGGATCAGCGGCCAGTTCTCCGGATCGTGGTAGCGCAGCAGTGCTTTGTGCAGGCGACGCTGGCGTCCGCCTTTGGCCACCGGCACGTCTTCCGACTTGTGGCTGACCTTGTGCAGCGAATTCTTCTGGGTGTGCCACACCGCCGTGGCGTTGGCCAGCGGTGAGGGGTAGAAGTTCTGTACCTGGTCCAGCTTGAAGTTGTTCTGCTTCAGCCACTGGGCCAGGTGCACCATGTCTTCATCGGTGGTGCCCGGGTGGGCGGAGATGAAATAGGGGATCAGGTACTGCTCCTTGCCCGCCTCCTTGGAGTACTTGTCGAACAGCTGCTTAAAGCGGTGATAGCTGCCCATCCCCGGCTTCATCATGATCGACAGCGGCCCCTCCTCGATGTGCTCCGGGGCGATCTTCAGGTAGCCGCCCACATGGTGCTGGGCCAGTTCACGGACGTAGCGTGGGTCCTCCACCGCCAGGTCATAGCGAACCCCGGAGGCGATCAGGATCTTCTTGATCCCCGGGATCTTACGCGCCGCCTGGTAGAGCTCGATGGTGGGGGTGTGGTCGGTATCCATGTGGCCGCAGATATCCGGGTAAATGCAGGACAAACGGCGACAGGTGGCCTCCGCCTTGGGGCTCTTGCAGCGCAGGTGGTACATGTTGGCGGTGGGACCGCCCAGATCGGAGATCACCCCGGTGAAGCCTGGTACCTTCTCCTTGATCTGCTCAATCTCGTTGAGGATGGAGTCCTGGCTACGGCTTTGGATGATGCGGCCTTCGTGCTCGGTGATGGAGCAGAAGGAGCAGCCACCAAAGCAGCCGCGCATGATGTTAACCGAGGTCTTGATCATGTCGTAAGCCGGGATCTTCTTACCCTGGTACTTGGGATGCGGTATCCGGGCGTAGGGCAGGCCAAACACGCCGTCCATCTCATCGGTCTCCAGCGGGATCGCCGGCGGGTTGAGCCAAACATGGCGGTCACCGTGGCGCTGCATCAGCGCCCGGGCGCAACCCGGATTGGTTTCCATATGGAAGATCCGTGAGGTGTGGGCGTAGAGCACCTTGTCGGCCCGCACCTGGTCGTAGGCTGGCAGCAGGATGTACTGCTTCTCCCAGGGCTTGGGCTTACGCCCCGCATTGGCAGGCTTCACCTCGATCGCCTGGGCGGTCTGGTTGGCCGGCGCATCGTCAAACTTGCTGCCCAGCTCGCAGCCCATGTCATCCGCGCCGTAGGGGTTGGGGATGGGATCGATCTTGCCCGGGGTATCCAGGGTGGTGGAATCCAGCCCGGACCATTCCGGCAGCGCATCCTTGGTGAGGAAGGCAGTGCCGCGCACGTCACGGATGGCCTTCACGTCCTCGCCGTTGGCCAGTCGGTGGGCCACCTCGATCAACGGTCGCTCGGCGTTGCCGTACACCAGCAGATCGGCCTTGGCGTCAAACAGCACGCTGCGGCGCACCTTATCGGACCAATAATCGTAGTGGGCGATGCGGCGCAGGCTGGCCTCGATGCCACCGATGATCACCGGCACCTCTTTGTAGGCCTCTTTGCAGCGCTGGGTGTAGGCCAGGGTGGCTCGATCCGGGCGCTTACCGTGGACGTTATCCGGGGTGTAGGCGTCGTCGTGGCGCAGACGACGGTCGGCGGTGTAATGGTTAATCATCGAGTCCATGTTGCCGGCAGTAACGCCAAAGAACAGGTTCGGTCGCCCCAGCGCCATAAAGGCGTCCTTGGAGTGCCAGTCGGGCTGGTCGATGATCCCCACCCTAAAGCCCTGGGATTCCAGCATGCGGCCAATCACCGCCATGCCGAAGCTGGGGTGGTCGACGTAGGCGTCCCCGGTCACCAGGATGATGTCACAACTGTCCCAGCCCAGCTTGCTCATCTCCTTGCGGGAGGTAGGCAAGAACGGCGCCGGACCGAAGCACTCGGCCCAGAATTTGGGATAGTCGAACAGTTTGGTTTCAGGGGTCTGGATCATCAGGGTACCTCAATGCGCCCGGCACGCTCCGGGGCCGCGGATTGTATCAGCTTAGCGAGGTAGACGCGATGATGGTTTTTTAACCACATGGGTTGTACGGGAAAGTCAGAACGACATGACCCCGCCGATAACTGCCCTCTGGGCCTCCAACCCCTTCTCCCTTGGAGAAAAGCTGCGATAATGCCAGCGACTGAATGACAAGGATGACAGTATGAGCAGCATTGGCCCCAGTGCCCTGATCGTCGAAGGCGGCGCTATGCGGGGTGTGTTCTCCTGCGGCGTGCTCGATCACTTCCTGGCCGAGGGGTTCTCCCCCTTTGACAGCTTCTGGGGCGTCTCCGCCGGCGCCTCCAACCTGGCGGCCTACCTGGCCAAGATGCCGGGACGCAATCTCAAGGTGTACGCCGATTACAGCTGCCGCAAGGAGTTCGTGACTCCGGGCCAGTTTGTCCGCGGCCGCGACCTGCTGGACCTGGACTGGATGTGGGCCATCACCCTGAAGGAGCTGGACATCGATCGGACGACTCTGGCTGCCGACCAACGCCCCTTCTTCATGGGGGTGACCCGCCAGGACAACGGCCAGGCGGAGTATCTGCAACCCAAGGATTACTGCCTGCCAGAGCTGATGAAGGCCAGCAGTGCCCTGCCTATCCTCTATCGCAACGGCGTGACGCTGAATGACACCACCTACGTGGACGGCGGTGTAGCGGATGCCATCCCGGTGGCGGAGGCGATCCGCCGTGGCGCCCGTCGGATCATGGTGCTGCGCAGCCGTCCTGCCAGCTACCGTAAATCCGCCAGCAAGGCGCCCCGGCTGCTGAAACATATGCTGCGCCACACCCCTGGATTGGTGGAGGTGATGCTCAATCGTGCCGAGCGCTACAACGCCACCCTGGAGCTGATCCGTCAGCCGCCCAAGGGGGTGGAGATCCTCGAGATCTGCCCGCCGGAGCAGTTCAAGCTCAAACGGCTGACTCGCGACCCAGCGCCGGTCTACGCCGCCCACCAGATGGGATTGGGGCTGGGCCAGAGCGTTATCGAACAGTGGCAAGCCATGGAATCGAAGCGCTAACCAGCGCCCCAACAAAAAACGCGCCGAGGTCGGCGCGTTTTTTTAATGTCTGATTCGGCTCAGCTGAACTCTTCCACCATCTCTTCGATGGGGTCGACCACCGGCTGGTAGGTCTCCAGATCCTTGGGCCGGCCGATGCCATAGCCCTGGGCATAGGTCACCCCAATCGCCTTCAGCCGCTGCAGGGTTTCCTGGTCCTCCACGAACTCCGCCACGGTTTCAATCCCCATCACCCGACACACATCGTGGATCGACTTAACGATGGCGTAGTCCTTGGCGTTGGTGGCCAGGTTACGGACGAAACAGCCATCGATCTTGACGTAATCCACCGGCAGCTGACGCAGGTAGCCGTAGGAGGCAAAGCCGGAGCCGAAGTCATCCAGGGCAAAGGCGTAGCCACGGCGGCGCAGCGAATGGAGGATCTCCAGCGCGTGGTTCTCGTTGCCGATGGCCGCGGTTTCAGTGACCTCGAAACAGACGGTGTAGGTCGGGATCCGGTAGGTGCTGGCCATCTGATCGATGTAGTTGACCAAACCGTCACTGGAGAGCGTGGTACCGGACAGGTTGATGGCGATCACCTGGGTATCCCACAGCTGGGGGTTGCGCCCCAGCCACTCGAACGCCTTGCGGATCACCGCCCGGTCCACCTGGGGCATCAGGTTGAAGCGCTCGGCCGCGGCAATGAACTGGCCCGGAGCCAGGATGCGACCACCCTCCTCCTTGATCCGCAGCAGGATCTCCACCTTGCGCTTGTTGCTGTGGTTACCGTGCACCGGCTCAATCGGCTGGTAGTAGAGCACCAGGTCATCGTTGACGATGGCGTCGTTGATCCGCATCGCCCACAGCGGCGCGTTGCGCTGGTGGGCCAGGTCCTGATCGAGAGAATCAAAGAAGTGGATCTGGCTCTCGCCACCGTTGCTCTTGGTGGCGGAGCAGGCGATCTCGGCGTCCTTGAACGCCTCCCGCGGGGTCTGTTCATCCTGGCGGTAGAAGGCCACACCGATGCTGACCCCCACCTTGTAGCTGCCGGAGTCCCAGTACAGGGTAATGCCATGAACCCGCTCACTCAGCGCCTTAAGCAGGCGTGCCGCCTCCAATGCGGAGGTGTCCGGCAGGATCAGACCAAACTCGTCACCGCCGATCCGTGCCAGGGTATCGCTCTGGCGGATGCTCTGGCTCATCTCCTGGGCCACGTCCCGCAGCATGCGGTCGCCGGCCTCATGGCCACAGCTGTCGTTAATCAGCTTGAAGCGGTTGAGGTCCATGTAGCACACCGCGTGCTGGCCTTCGCGCTTGGCCAGCCCCTCCAGGGTGCGCTCAAACACGTGACGATTGAACAGGCCAGTGGTCTGGTCCCGCTCGGATTTCTTCTGCAGCTCCTGCTTCATCTGCTCGGAGTGGGTCATGTCCCGCAGCACCATCACCGCGCCGAGGGTACGACCTTCGCCATCCAGGGTGCGCGCTGCGCTGTACTCCAGGGTCTGCCAGCGGCGCCCCCGGGGGATCTGAACCTTGCCCTCCTGGCTGACCCGACCGGAGCCCAGCAGTTCGAGCAGGGCGCCGTGCAGCTCCTGACCGGCCATGCCGCTGACCAGGTTGGCCAGGGTGCATTGGCGCACCGGGCCATGATCCACCGCCAGCAGTCGCTCTGCCACTGGGTTAACCAGCTCGATCCGGCCCTGGTGATCCACCACCACGATGGCGTCACTGACCGCCCGCAGCAGGGCGTTCTTCTGTTGGCGGTGATGGTGGCGCTCGCGGAACAGGTCGTTACACAGGCTGGCCAGCTCCCCCAGCTCTCCCTCCACCGGCATCTTCAGCGGCTGGGATTGCTTGTGGTTGGGCAGTTGACCCTCGATCTGGCCCAGCATCCGTCGCAGCGGGGACAGGGTGGCACGACCCACCAGGAAGAACAGTGCAGCCAGGGTCAGCAGGATGGCCGCCAGCTGCAGCAGTTGCAGGTAAAACAGATCGCTGTTGAGCTCATCGAAGCCGTCAGTGCGAAACTCCGGCTGCAGCTTCAGCGGCGCGCCAAACAGGGTGCTCAGGTGCAAGGGTGACAGGCTGCCGGACTGGTCTGGCTCAATGACGATATTACGAATTCGTGGGTTGCTGTTGGCCATGGTGCGCAGCAGCTCGTCGTTGACCGGTTGCACCAGCAACAGGCCACGCCACTGGCGGTGCTTCATCGGTAGGGAGACGATGGCCAGCAGGGTGGATTCCAGGCTGCCGTAGCCGGCTCGCTCGGCCTGGTAACTGCTGTTTTTTAGCGCCGGTTCGAGCTGCTCCATCCAGGCTTCGGTGGTGCCATCGGCAGGCCGGCTGTTGGGCAGAAGGGGGCGCAATTCGCCATGGTGGTTGACGCCAAAGATCCGGTGGCGAGCCAGGTAGCTTTTGACCAGCAGGTGGTCGAGCAGTTCGGTGCGGCCCATCTCCAGGGCACCGCGCACCGCCAGGGCCTCATCACGACGTTGTTGCAGCAGCTGTTCGAAGCTACCGTGCAGCTGTGCCCGCTCCATCGCCAACTCATGCTGACTGAAGCGATCGACCCCGTGCTGGACCCCAAAATGGATCGCCAGCGACGCCAGCAACAGCACTGGCAAAGCCAGGCCGAAAACCAGTAGCATCAAACGACGGGAGAGCTTCATAGCAGGCAAAAATCGTGAACCCTATTCTTTGGGCCTATTGGCTACTCAAGGTACTCAATAAGCGTCCTATTGCAAACAAAACTTTAGTTACTTTCAATCAATTAAACCTGGGTCTCACTCTCAATGAAACAACCCCTATGCGGTGATCTGATCACCCCCTCTGGTTGTCGGCTGTGCCAGGACAAACTTGAGCCCAACCCGGTAGTGCAGATGGGTCGCAATGCCCGTTTGTTGATCATCGGTCAGGCGCCGGGGCTGAAGGTGCATCAAACCGGGATCCCCTGGAACGATCCCAGCGGCCGTCGCCTGCGTCAGTGGTTGGGGATGAGCCCGGAGGTGTTCTACGATGCCGACAAGGTGGCGATCCTGCCGATGGGGTTTTGTTACCCCGGCCGGGGCAAGAGCGGCGATAACCCGCCGGATCCGCGCTGCGCCCCCAAGTGGCACGCCACCCTGCTTGGCCAGCTGCCCAAGATTGAACTGACCCTGCTGATTGGCCAGTACGCTCAGCGCCATTACCTCGGCAAGGGCCGCAGCCTGACCGAGACTGTGCAGGACTGGCGGGCCTGCGGGCCACACCGGCTGCCGCTGCCCCACCCGTCACCGCGCAACCAGTTGTGGTTTAAGCGCCACCCCTGGTTCGAACAGGAGCTGGTGCCGGAGCTACAGCGCCGTATTGGTCAGCTCGGGCTGTAAAGCGCTAGCTGTCTGAGGTGCTCATCGCCACGGCAATCTGCGCTGCCAGGGTGGCGTTGTTGAGCACCAGGGCCACGTTGGCCTGCTGACTGGCCCCGCGGGTCAATTCGCGGATCTTGGCCAGCAGGAAGGGGGTGATCGCCTTGCCGCGGATGCCCTGGCTTTGCGCCTGGGCCAGGGCCGTTTCGATCGCCTCGTCCATCTGCGCCCGCGGCAGCGCGTGAGCCTCAGGGATCGGGTTAGCGATCACCACACCGCCGTGCAATCCGGACTGCCACTTCCAGCGCAGCGCCTCACCGATGGCGCTGACCGAATCGAGCCGGTAATCCACCCCTTCGTCGCTGTCACGACAATAGAACGCCGGCAGGGTATCGGTCTGGTAGCCCACCACCGGCACCCCCAGGGTTTCCAGCACCTCGCGGGTCAACGCCAGATCCAGGATCGACTTGGCCCCGGCGCAGACCACCGCCACATCGGTCTGGGCCAGCTCCTGCAGATCCGCCGAGACATCGAAGCTGTGCTGCGCCTGGCGGTGTACCCCACCAATGCCGCCGGTGGCAAACAGCCGGATCCCCGCCTTGGCCGCCAACCACATAGTGGCGGCCACCGTGGTAGCGCCCATCCGGCCAGATTGCACCACGAAGGGCAGATCCCGGCGGGACACCTTGGCCACCGGCGTAGGACTGTCGGCCAGGCACTGCAGCTGGGCATCGGTCAGACCTATGGTCGGCTGGCCATCGAGGATAGCGATGGTGGCAGGCACGGCACCTTCATCGCGCACCCGCTGCTCCAGCTGACGGGCAGTATCCAGGTTATCCGGGTGGGGCATACCATGGGCGATCAGGGTGGACTCCAGTGCCACCACCGGCTGGCCGTGGCTCAGGGCCGACGCCACCTCAGGATGAAGCTTCAACGCACGCATACTCTCTCCCTGGCAGATCCACGGGCCATAGGGCCTGTTGATCTTTCGTGGTGAACTTTTGTTCGAGTCAAAGCGATTTTAATCTAGGAGAAGGCGATGAAGCCTAGTGGGCTAAGCAAAGAGCCTTCGACAACGAGAAAAATGGCTTTGGCCGAACCCTTCGGGCAGCGCTTGCTGCAAAAAACATCCCGAAGGGTCAACAGGCCCTAAGCATGTGCCAATAAAAAAGCCACCGCAAAACGGTGGCTTTTTTATTTCAGTCGCGGCCTGAGCCGTTACTTGTGGTACGGCTTGGACAGCTCATGTACCGCCTTGATGAAGGCACCGGCGTGTTCCGGATCGGCATGCTGGTGGATGCCGTGGCCCAGGTTGAAGACGTGGCCTTCACCGTGGCCGAACTCACCCAGGATGCGGCTAACCTCTTCCTCGATGCGCGGCACCGGGGCGTACAGCATGGACGGATCCATGTTGCCCTGCAGGGCCACCTTGTCGCCGACACGGGCGCGGGCGTCTTTCACGTCCACGGTCCAGTCCAGACCGACAGCGTCACAGCCGGTGGCCGCGATGTCTTCCAGCCACTGACCGCCACCTTTGGTGAACAGCACCACCGGCACCTTACGGCCGTCGTGGTCGCGGATCAGGCCATCCACGATCTTGTGCATGTAGCGCAGGGAGAACTCACGGTAAGCCGGGCCGGACAGCGCGCCGCCCCAGGTATCGAAGATCTGTACCGCCTGAGCACCCGCCTTGATCTGGGCGTTCAGGTAAACGATGACGGACTCGGCCAGCTTGTCCAGCAGCATATGCATCATGGCCGGCTCAGCGAAGGCCATCTTCTTGACCTTGGCGAAGTCCTTGGTGCTGCCACCTTCCACCATGTAGGTGGCCAGGGTCCACGGGCTGCCGGAGAAGCCGATCAGCGGCACTTCGCCTTTCAGCTCACGACGGATGGTACGGACCGCGTCCATCACGTAGCGCAGCTCGCCTTCCGGATCCGGGATCGGCAGATTCTCGATGGTGGCCTTGTTGTCAGCCAGGGTCTGGAAGCGCGGACCTTCACCGGTCTCGAAGTAGAGACCCAGGCCCATGGCATCCGGGATGGTGAGGATATCGGAGAACAGGATGGCCGCATCCAGCGGGAAGCGACGCAGCGGCTGCAGGGTTACTTCGCAGGCCAGCTCCGGGTTCTTACACAGGCTCATAAAGTCGCCGGCTTCGGCGCGGGTAGCGCGGTACTCAGGCAGGTAGCGACCCGCTTGACGCATCATCCAAACCGGGGTCACGTCTACCGGCTGACGCAGTAGAGCTCGCAGATAACGATCGTTCTTCAATTCTGACATCTTGTTCATCCCTAACGCACAACAAGGTAAAATGTGGCGCCATTGTAGCACCGCGGTAGCGGATTGATACGAGCCAAGCGTGAGTTGTGCCACAGATTAACTAACCCACTTCAGGATGTAACGAAGATCGCACCAGTTTGCACTCATTATGCGGCTTTGGTATAACAAGGGTGCGCTAGCAAAATGAAGCAAGAAGTCCACCGCAGTGGGCCCGCTTATACACCTATTGAACCCTGCTCTCTGAGCGGGGTTTTCTTTTTCTGGTTCAGCCCATTAACCCCTCCTCCCCCGCCTCAGCGATGCTATGCTGAGTGAGAAAAACAATTGATCGACTCCAACTCACACATTTAAACTGAAACCACGGACAAGCAGGTTAGCTTGCAAGAGGACGGTGCGATGCTGACAAAACTAGAAAGAGCGGTCGACGCTTGGGGCGGCAACAACAAACTGATTGATCAATGGCTCGAGAGCCGACGACAGCTGTTGATCACCTATTGCCAGCTCGCGGGCCTACCGCCCTACGGCGAAGCCAAAGAGGCCTTGCCGGAAGAGGGCCACATCAAGCAGTTCTGTAACCAGCTGGTGGATTACGTTTCCGAAGGCCACTTCGAGGTGTATGACCAGGTGGCTTCCGCTTGCGAGCGCAACGGCGAAAAGAGCAAGACCCTGGCCAACTCGCTGCTGCCGAAGATCAACGCCAGCACCGATTCCGCTCTGGACTTCAACGACAAGTTCACCAATGGCGTCGACGAGGACGTGCTGCTGGAGCTGGACGCCGAGCTGTCCAAGCTGGGTCAGGCAATGGAGGAGCGGTTCGAACTCGAAGACAAGCTGCTCGAGACCCTGCTGTCTCATACCAGTGAGGCCACCGCCGGCTGACACCAGACACCGATGCTGCGCCCCGCCACTGCGGGGCGTTTTTGATCGTGTTCGGCTAAGTGCTAAGTGCTGGGTGCTGGGTGCTAGGTGCTAGGTGCTAGGTGCTAGGTGCTAGGTGCTAGGT
>NZ_FQXG01000005.1:398734-482001 GCF_900129905.1 Ferrimonas marina
GGTGCTAGGTGCTAGGTGCTAGGTGCTAGGTGCTAGGTGCTAGGTAGGCATCGTGAACCCAAAGAAAGCGTATTTCCTAATAAAGAATTGAGCTTCACGAGGGCTCTGATTGATAACAAATGATTGCGCCCCGCCAGCACTTCGCCGACTTGGAGGCGCCCGAGTGAAGCCCAGCAAGGCTAGGGAGAGGGCCAGGATGGCCCGAAAGGCCAGCGGAGGCATGGGTGAAAACTGCAGGTTTGAACGCGTAGGCAGGGATGCCGAAGCCGGGCTTTGATGCGAAGCAGGGACTGCGCAGCAACAAAGTCGACTCTGGCCGAGACCTAAGCTGTGCTTGGCGAGAACGAGTTTGAGCGCCGACCGGAGGCAACGGGGGTTCCAAGGGGGCGCGTAGCCCCTTTGGTTGTCGTCGCCAAAGCGACAAGAAAGTACGTTCAAGCTCACGGGTGAGCAGCAACCCCAAACAGGACAAAAGACAAAAAAGAACGCCAGCTCAATTGAGCTGGCGTTGTTGTATCAAGCAAGCGGGCCGAGGCCCCTTGCCATCAGCGACGATTAGGCCGGCTGCTGCAGGATCACCTCGCCGGCGGGCTGGGTGTACTGCTCCATCAGGTGGAAGTTCAGGTAGCGGTAAGTGTCCGCCGCCTGGGCATCGATGGTCTTGGCGTAATCCAGGTACTCCTCCACGCTGGGCAGCTTGCCCAGGATGGAGGCCACCGCCGCCAGCTCCGCCGAAGCCAGGTAGACGTTGGCACCGGTACCCAGACGGTTGGGGAAGTTACGGGTGGAGGTGGAAACCACCGACGCCCCATCAGCAACCCGAGCCTGGTTACCCATGCACAAGGAGCAGCCTGGCTGCTCGGTGCGGGCACCGACGCGGCCGTAGATGCCGTAGTAGCCTTCGTCGATCAGCTGCTGCTGGTCCATCTTGGTCGGCGGTGCCACCCACAGGCGGGTCGGCAGCGCACCCTTGTGCTTGTCCAGCAGCTTACCGGCAGCACGGAAGTGACCGATGTTGGTCATGCAGGAACCGATGAACACCTCATCGATGTCACTGCCCTGAACCTCGGACAGCAGGCGAGCGTCGTCCGGATCGTTCGGCGCACAGAGGATCGGCTCCTTGATCTGGGCCAGGTCAATCTCGATCACCTCGGTGTATTCGGCGTCGGCATCCGCTTGCATCAGCTCCGGATTGGCCAGCCAGGCCTCCATCGCCTGGATGCGGCGCTCGATGGTGCGACGGTCGCCGTAGCCACCGGAGATCATCCACTTCAGCATCACGATGTTGGACTGCAGGTACTCGGCAATGGAGTCCTCGGACAGCTTGATGGTACAGCCCGCAGCGGAGCGCTCAGCGGAGGCATCAGACAGCTCGAACGCCTGCTCAACGGTGAGGTCCTCAAGGCCCTCGATCTCCAGGACACGACCGGAGAAGATGTTCTTCTTGCCCTTCTTCTCCACGGTCAGCAGGCCCTGCTGGATGGCGTAGTAGGGGATGGCGTGGACCAGGTCACGCAGGGTGATACCCGGCTGCATCTCGCCCTTGAAGCGCACCAGCACGGATTCCGGCATGTCCAGCGGCATCACACCGGTGGCGGCGGCAAAGGCCACCAGACCGGAACCGGCGGGGAAGGAGATCCCCAGCGGGAAGCGGGTGTGGGAGTCGCCACCGGTACCGACGGTGTCCGGCAGCAGCATGCGGTTCAGCCAGGAGTGGATCACGCCGTCACCGGGACGCAGGGAGACACCGCCGCGGTTCATGATGAAGTCCGGCAGGGTGGCGTGGGTGTTCACATCTACCGGCTTGGGATAGGCGGAGGTGTGGCAGAATGACTGCATGGTCAAGTCGGCGGAGAAGCCCAGGCAGGCCAGGTCCTTCAGCTCGTCCCGGGTCATCGGGCCGGTGGTGTCCTGGGAGCCCACGGTGGTCATCTTCGGCTCGCAGTACTGGCCGGGGCGTACGCCCTCGACGCCACAGGCCTTGCCCACCATCTTCTGGGCCAGGGTGTAGCCCTTGCCGGTGTCGGCCACGTCCTGGGGACGGCGGAACACCTCGGAGGGGGCCAGCTTCAGCGCCTCGCGGGCCTTGTCGGTCAGGCCACGGCCGATGATCAGCGGGATACGGCCGCCGGCGCGGACTTCGTCCAGCAGCACGTCGGTCTTCAGTTCGAACTCGGAGATCACCTCACCGGCTTCGTTACGCACCACACCCTCGTAGGGGAATACGGTGATCACGTCACCCATGGCCATCTGGTCCACCGGCATCTCGATGGGCAGGGCGCCGGCGTCTTCCATGGTGTTGAAGAAGATCGGGGCGATCTTGCCGCCAAAGCAGAAACCACCGCCGCGCTTGTTGGGCACGCCGGGCAGGTCGTCGCCCATGAACCAGAGCACGGAGTTGGTGGCGGACTTACGGGAGGAACCGGTGCCCACGACATCGCCCACGTAGACCAGCGGGTGGCCCTTGGCGGTCAGCTGCTCGATGGTGGAGATGGGGCCGACGGTGCCGGGCTCATCCGGGGTAATGCCATCACGGGGGGATTTCAGCATCGCCAGGGCGTGCAGCGGGATGTCCGGGCGGGACCAGGCGTCCGGGGCCGGAGACAGGTCATCGGTGTTGGTCTCACCGGGCACCTTGAACACGGTCAGGGTGATGGACTCGGCCAGCGCCGGCTTGCTGGTAAACCACTCGGCGTCAGCCCAGGATTGCAGTACCTGCTGAGCGTAGCTGTTGCCACCTTGCGCCAGCTCCACCACGTCGTGGAAGGCATCAAACATCAGCAGGGTATGGGACAGTGCCTTGGCGGCCAGCGGGGCCAGCGGCTCGTGGCTCAGCAGCTTGATCAGCGGCTCGATGTTGTAGCCGCCCTGCATGGTGCCCAGCAGCTCGGTGGCACGCTCGGCGCTGATCAGCGGGCTGCTGGCTTCGCCGGTGGTGATGGCTGCCAGGAAGCTGGCCTTGACGTAGGCCGCCTCATCCACGCCCGGCGGGATGCGATTCTCCAGCAGATCGATCAGAGTCTCTTCTTCGCCGGCGGGGGGATTCTTCAGCAGTTCGACCAGCCCACTGGTTTGCTGGGCGTCTAGGGGCTTGGGCACGATGCCCTGGGCGGCACGCTCTGCGACGTGTTCACGATAGGCTTCTAACACAACTCACTTCCTTCTCTTCCTGGCAGGCTCACAACAAGCTGCACTTCCTGTGATGCAATGTGGCTACCGATGATGCCTAACAGAAAAGAAGAGGGAGAGCCGCACGGCCGCCCTGCCCCCGGCGTTGCGCCGGTGCGGGAGGATGTCGCCCCTGCAGTGATACACACCCATCTAATTCCCTGGAAAGCAGTCCCGGTGTCTTGTGACACAGACCACATCCTTCGGGGGTGTCGGCAGTATAGCGATCTTGCGCACAGTTTTAAATCAAATTACGGCCCGGCTCACTGTGAACAAAGCTTACCTTTTAGGCCCTAACGAAAAAATGGACGCCGAAGCGTCCATTTTGAATGATCGTCAGCCTTGGGCTCAGTTGCTGCCGAAGGCCACCTCGGTGGTGCTGTTCTCTTCCACTACGACATTATCGATAGCATCAAACAGGAAGAAGCTGGCCTCTTCACCGTTCATATCATCCGCCACCGGATCGTCCTTTTGCGCCACGCAGGTGTAGCCCAGGGCGTAGTCGCTGGCTACCACGAAACCAAACTCGAATTTGCCTTCCTCGTCCACCCGGGCGCTGGCGATCGGCGCGGTTTCCAAAGTGGTGTATGGGGCGTCACGGAAGTCCGCCATCTTGGCCGCATTCTCTGACCCATCCAGGGTAGCGCCGGCGCGATAGAGGTACACCGCGCTGCGGTTGTCGGCGTCATCACCGGCTTCCACCAGGCAGTCAGCGGTGATCCGAGAGTCAACGCTGCCACTGATGGTGCCCACATCGGACACGTTCTCGATGCGCACCACGTCGGTGGGCTTCAGTACCCAGTAATCCTTGTTGCCCTTGGGCGGCTGCAGCTTGGCCAGGTTGAACTCGGCCACGAAGCGGTTGTCACCCACGGCGATGGGGAACTTCTTGTTGAGGAAGATGCGCCCCTCCTCCTTTACCGCCTGATCTTCGCTGTCAGCGTTGCCGCAGCTGCCCTGGGAGTTGGAGATCAACCCCTTCATCGCTTCCTCGGCGATCACAAAGGAGGTGTCATCCGCACCGGTGGTGTCGTTCTTCATGTAGATGCACATCTGGTATTCACCCACTGGCACCTCTTGGCCAGAGACCAGGGTTTCCACCTCCTGGCCCTGATAATCCAGCAGGTTGACCTGCTTGAGCTCGCCCTCTTCGGTGACATCGAAGGTGTAGCTTTCGCTGCTGCCCTTGAGCACAACGCGATCGAAGGCGATGGTCACATTGGTGGCCAGCGCCGGGCTGTCGGAGACGCCCAGGCTGAATTGGCCGGTTTTTGCGGTATTATCGTCGTCGCTGCCGCCGCAGCCTGCGAGCGCCAGTACCAGGGCCGAACTCAGAGCCGTTTTTGCCAGATTCATCGTTGATTTCCAGAAAGGTTGTCAGTGTTTTGATGGGCCAGACTCGTGCTCGGTAGGCCGTAATTCTTGAGCGGATGCTGTATTGCTAGGGCGTCCGCCTGACGCTGAAGCTGAAGCTGATTCAGCGGGCGCAGTTTTTGACACAGAAGGCGGCAAATTGAAAGCGATTATTTTTGATATGGACGGGGTTTTGGTGGATTCCGAGCCCCTGTGGCAGCAAGCGGAGCTGGCGATCCTGCCCAAGTACGGCGTGCCCCTCACCTTCGAAGATACCTTAAAAACCCAGGGCTTGCGTATCGACCAGCTGGTCCACTACTGGCATCAGCGCTTTCCCTGGCAGGGGGCTTCCATTGAGGCGGTGGCGGATGAGCTGGTGCAGGAGGTCGCGCGGCAGATCCGACTGCAGGGCCGTGCGCTACCCGGGGTGGCCGAGGCGATGGCGGTGGTGCAGGCTTCCGGCTTGCCAGTGGCCCTGGCCACCTCTTCGCCGGGCCCCATCATCGATGCCACCCTGGAGCGGCTGCAACTGCAGCCCCATTTCCAGGCCTGCCTGTCGGCGGAGCACCTGGCCTATGGCAAGCCCCACCCCGAGGTGTACCTCAATGCGGCGGCGGCTATCGATGTTGCGCCGGAGCGCTGCCTGGCGATCGAGGACTCCTTCAACGGCATCCTGGCCGCCAAAGCGGCGCGGATGCAGGTGCTGGCGATCCCGGACGATCACCATCGCGATGACCCGCGCTTTGTTATTGCCGACCACCGGATGGACAGCCTGAAGCAACTGACCGCCCCCTGGCTGCAGCAGTGGCAGCAGGCGGTGGACGCCCAGTAACGCGCTACTGGGCGGCTTCTTCGGTATTGTGGGATAGCTGGGTGACGGCCGGCTCCAGCAATGGCGGACTCAGCCGCTCCCGCAGCCAGTTACAGCACGCCTCGCTACCCATCGGCCGGGCAAAGTGGAAGCCCTGCACCAGGTGACAGCCCTGCCCCTTGAGGAAACTGACCTGGTCTGGGGTTTCCACCCCTTCCGCCAGCACCGTCAGTTCCAGGTTGCGACCCAGGTCTAGGATCGACTGAGCAATGGCGGTCTGGGTTCGGTTGTCCGGCAGGTCATGGACAAAGGAGCGGTCGATCTTAAGCTGGTCCACCGCGAACTGACTGAGGTAGGCCAGGCTGGAGTAGCCGGTGCCAAAGTCGTCGATCGCCACCTTGACCCCCAATCTTCTCAGTGCCTGCAGATGGCGCTTGGCCAGCGGTACCTGGCGCATCAGCACCCGCTCGGTGATCTCCAGGCACAGTCGCGAAGGATGCAGGCCGCAGCGCTCCAGTACCTGGGTGACGTACTCAACGAAGTCGGACTCGCGGAAGTGGGTGGGGGAGACGTTCACCGACAACACCAGTCGGTCGTCCATGCCCCAGCGGGAGAACTCCTCACAGGCCCGTTTCAGTGCCCAGCGATCCAGCTTGGTGACAAAGCCGTTGGCCTCCGCCAGCTCGACAAACTGGGCCGGGTCCATGTCGCCGGCCTGAGGATCGTAACAGCGCAGCAGCGCTTCCACCCCAACCGGACGCTCCAGTAGCAGGTCCCATTGGGGCTGATAGTGCAGCCTGAGGCGGTCCCCCTCCAGCGCCTGGCGTAGCACCTTGTCCAGCGCCAGCTGATAGGTGGCCTGGGCATTGCGCTGGCTGGAGTAGAAACACAGCTGACCGCGACCGGCGTCCTTGGCCTGGTACATCGCCAGATCGGCGTTCTTGATCAGGTTCTCTGCCTGCTGGGCATCCTGCGGCCAGCAGGCGATCCCCACACTGGTGGAGAGATAGAACACCTGTCCCTCCACCTCGAATGGCTCGGCAATGGTGGTCAGGAAGGCGTTGGCCAAGGCTTCCAGCTGAGCCCGCTGCTCTACCTGGGGCACCAGCACCATGAACTCATCGCCACCGAAGCGGCACAGCAGTTCGGAGCCACTGAGCTCCTCCTGCAGGCGGCGGGCCGCCTCCACCAGCAGGGCATCGCCGGTGGAGTGGCCATAGGTGTCGTTGATGTGCTTGAAGCGGTCGAGATCCAGGAACATCAGGCCCGCTTCCGCCCCCAGCAGTTCGTTCTGCTCCAGCACCTGCTCCAGCTGCAGGTTGAAGTGGCTGCGGTTGAGCAGGCCGGTCAGGGCGTCGTAGTTGGCCATGCGGGCCATCGCCAGCTCGGTGCGCTTGCGCTCGGAGATGTCGGAGAACAGCAGGATCCAGCGCTGCTCGCCCTCCTCGCCCATGGTATTTAGGGTCAGGCTGACCGGCAGCGGCGCGCCGTGCTGGGGCAGCAGGGTGACCTCACCGCGCCAGGACTCGCCCTGCTGCAGCAAGCGCGATAGCGGCGTGTCCTGCTCCCGCAGCCAGTAATGGCTGAAGTTGGCACCACTGAGCAGGGATTTCTCCGTACCCAGGATAGCGGCGGCGGCGCTGTTGCAGACGTGGATATTGCAGTGGCGGTCGAGGATCAGTGCCCCCTCGGCGGCGTGATCAAATGCCAGGGCATAGAGCGAGTGCTCCTCCTCCATCCGCCGGGACTCGGTGATGTCGGTGTAGATCCCGGTCATAGACAGGGCCCGCTGGCTGCGGGGGTCACGCTGCTGGGCCTGGCCGGTCACCCACAGCCAGCGCCAGTGTCCCTGGTGGTCCGCCTGGCGATACTTGATCTCGTAGCGCTCGGTCTGGCCCAGCACGTGGGCCTGCCAGGTCTGGTGCACCCGCAAGCGATCATCCGGATGCAGCCGCAGGGTGAGGATATCCATCTCGATGGGCTCGCCCTTGGCACTGAACAGACGGCGGCGATCCTGCAGTCGAATCCGGTTGCTGCTGGCGTCCCACTCCCAGGTGTCGGAGCCGCCGGCGCTCAGTGCCAGCTGCAGCTTTTTCTGGTTGCCCACCAGTTGGTACAGATCCCGTCGGCTGCGCTGCAATCGGCGGGAACGCACCCACAACAGCACCAGCAGGAACAACGGCAGGGCCGCGGCGGCGCCCAGGCGTATCTCATGGCGCTGCCACCAGTAGGGGGCGATGGTGAACTGCAGCCGGCTGGGCATGGCGTACCAACCACCCTGGCGAATGCCAAACAGCTCCAGCTCGTAATCGCCATAGGGCAGCTGGCCGAAGATCAGCTGGCCGTGCTGGCTCTGCTCATGCAGCTCGCCCTGCTCGCCATTGTGGTTGAGGCGATAGCGGAACATCTTGCTGCTGCGATCCAGCAGCCGGTTGTTGGCAAACTGGATGCGGATCTGGTGATAGTGCGGCTCGATCACCGTGGGGCGTACCTCGGGCCGCAGCAACAGCTGACGCTGGCCATCCTGGTACTGGATCTGCAGCGATTCGATCAGCGGTCGCTCGCCCTGCTCCTGGGAGGCAAAGTAATCTGGGTCCACCACCACCATGCCGCGCACACTGCCCATCATCAGGCCCTGCTCAGGGCTGTAGAAGTAGGCGCCCTCGTTGTAGCCGGTCATCTCCAGGCCATCGTACTGGTCCAGGCCGATCACCTCGTCCCGGGCCGGATCGATGCGGTAGAGGTACTTGTTGCAGGCCAGGAATACCCGGTTGTCGATCATCTGGGTGAAGTTGGGGTTGTCGCACTGGATCCCCCAGGTGTCGCCAATGGGGGTCAGCTCCTGCCAACGGCCATCGTATTGCCACAGACCGCGGCCAAAGGAGCCGAACCAGACCCGGTTATGGGGCAGCGGCTGGATGGTGCTAACGAAGTGGGAGCGTTGCCCCTCCGGCAGCAGCGCCAGCAGCGAGGTGTAGCTTCCGTCGGCGTCGCTAAAGCCCCAGACATTGTCGCCAGCCAGCCAGAGGCGGTTGTTGTCATCCCGAACCAGGTTGCGCACGCCAATCAGCGGCTCGCCATCCACCTCGAACGGCTCAATCAGGTTGCGTTCGGGCGACCAGTGCAGCAGGTAGAGATCGGTCAGGATCCAGAAATCGTCCCCGTCCGGCAGCAGGTTGAGGACCTGGCGCTGGCGCAAGGCGATGTCCTCCTCCGGGTCAAAGCGCGCAGCCTGACGGCTATGGCGGTCGATCTGGTACAGGCCGCTGGAGGTGGCGACCATCAGGATATCGTCATCCAATGGCTGCAGCGCGAAGGCGTCGCCCACCGGTCCCAGGCCCGGCAGCTCAATCATCTGGTATTCGCCGCTGGCGCGATCAAACCACTGCACCCCGCCGGGGCTGGCCAGGTAGCGCTGGCTGCCATCGGCAAAGATGTGCCATACCGTGGCGCTGGTCATCTGCGGGTAGCGCTGCTGATCGTACAGCTCGGTGACCAGGCCGGAGTTGGCGCGCACACCAAGCAACCCCTGGAAGTCACTCATCAGCCACAGCTGCTGACGCGAATCCAGGGTCATGCGATAGCTCATCTCGGTACGGAAGTCGTTACTCCAGGGCGTGGTCACCTGGTGTGGCTCCGATTCCGTTACCGGCCAGTACCACAAGCCCCCTTTGCCCAACAGCCAGAGATCGCCATCCGGCTCCTGGGCCAGGTCCCACAACCGGCCGGTCAGGATCGGCTCAGGGGACACCCGTTTGCGGTTCAGATCCAGTCGGTACAGGCCATGACTGCTGGCCAGCAAGGCCTCGTTGGGACTGATCTCCAGCAGCGAGCGCAACTCGCCGCGGCTGGCGGGCCAATGATCCTGCTCCAGTACCACCCCGTCGGCGCTGAGCTGCCACAGCTGGTTGCGTCCCAACACCCAAAGGGTGCCATCGCTTTGCTGCCAGACATCACGCCAGCGCTCATCGGCGGGCAGTTGCGCCAGTTGGCGCAGCTCGGTCAGGCTGTCGTTGAGCTCAAACAACACCCCTTCGCCGGTGACGAACCATACCTGGCCCCGCTTATTGCGGAAGAAGCTGCGAGTATAGAGCGCGGAGGGAAGTTGCGGCAGTGAGTGGTGCAGGTAATCGAAGCGGTGCTCGGCGATGTCCAGCACCACCAGACCCTGCATGGTAGAGAGCAGCAGGCGCTGATCACTCAGTGGTTGGATGGCATAGAACACCGGGTCTTCGGTGAGCAGGTCCTTGCCCAGGCGGTCGACCCGGCGGATCACCCGGTCACTGATACGAAACAGGCCATCCTCGGTGCCGACCCACAACAGGCCGTCGCCATCCTCGACCACGTCGAGAACGGTTCCATTGGATAAGCCTTGATCTACCCCGAAATGGCGAAAGACGTCTGCCTGGGCTGCTGTCGCCAAACACAGCGACAGCCAAAGAATGATGCGAGCCACCACGATCCTTGTTGGTTTATTGCTCAGGGTAAGGTACGGCATTTGAGTAGGATTTTCACCTCCCAATGGCCGTATCGCGCAGACAACCCGGGCTGGGTCACAGCGACAAAAAAAGCGGCCCGAGGGCCGCCTTTCAACGCCAGAAGATCACTTCTTCTTCTTGGCCTTGGGGTTGGGCAGATCGGTGATGCTGCCCTCGTATACCTCGGCCGCCAGACCCACGGACTCGTGCAGGGTCGGGTGGGCGTGGATGGTCAGTGCCAAATCTTCGGCATCACAGCCCATCTCGATGGCCAGGCCAATCTCGCCCAGCAGCTCGCCGCCGTTGGTGCCAACAATGGCGCCACCGATCACGCGGTTGCTGTCCTTGTCGAAGATCAGCTTGGTCATGCCGTCGCTGCAATCGGAGGCGATGGCACGGCCACTGGCTGCCCAGGGGAAGGTGGCGGTTTCGTAGTTGATGCCCTGCGCCTTGGCTTCCTTCTCGGTCAGGCCAACCCAGGCCACTTCCGGATCGGTGTAGGCGATGGAGGGGATCACCTTGGGATCGAAGTAGTGCTTCTTACCGGCAATCACTTCCGCCGCCACGTGGCCTTCATGCACACCTTTGTGCGCCAGCATCGGCTGACCAACGATGTCGCCGATGGCGTAGATGTGCGGCACGTTGGTGCGCATCTGCTTGTCAACGTTGATAAAGCCACGCTCATCCACGTTCACACCGGCGTTTTCCGCCGCCAGCAGCTTGCCGTTCGGCGCACGACCGATGGCCACCAGCACCGCGTCGTAACGCTGCGGCTCAGACGGGGCCTTCTTGCCTTCCATGGAGACGTAGATGCCATCGTCCTTGGCTTCGACCGCGGTCACCTTGGTTTCCAGCATGTACTTGAACTTCTTGCCGGTACGGCGGGTGAAGGGCTTCACCACGTCCTTATCGGCGGCCGGGATGACCTGGTCGAGCATCTCCACCACTTCCACCTGGCTGCCCAGGGAGTGGTAAACGGTGCCCATCTCCAGACCGATGATGCCGCCACCCATGATCAGCAGGCGCTCCGGCACGTTGCGCAGCTCCAGCGCATCGGTGGAGTCCCAGATCCGCGGATCTTCATGAGGAATAAAGGGCAGCTCGATCGGGCGGGAGCCCGCGGCGATGATGGCGTTGTCGAACTTCACGGTGGTGACCTTGCCGTCATCACCGGTGACGTCGATGCTGTTGGCGCCGGTGAACTGGCCCTTGCCGTTGACCACCTTGACCTTACGCATCTTGGCCATGCCCCCGAGGCCGCCGGTCAGCTGACCAATCACGCCCTCTTTGTAGCTGCGGATCTTGTCCAGATCGATTTCCGGCTTGCCGAAGCTGATGCCGTGGGAAGAGACCATCTGCGCCTCTTCGATCACCTTGGCCATGTGCAGCAGGGCCTTGGAGGGGATACAACCGACATTGAGACACACACCGCCCAGGGTGCTGTAGCGTTCAATGATGACGGTCTCGAGGCCCAAGTCCGCGGCACGGAAAGCGGCGGAGTAACCTGCAGGGCCGGCGCCGAGTACAACAACCTGGGTCTTGATCTCGTTGCTCATGATATTCCTCTGATTATTCTGTAGTCCTTTTGGGGGCAACGGCATTGTACTGCCCCCGGAGTCGGAACAGAAGGCGGATCACAAAGAACCCCCTTCACGTGACACACACCCTGTTCATCCAAGCTGACAACCGGCCGCGAGGGCCGGTTGCAGCGGGGTATTACAGGGTCAACTTGCGGATATCGCTGAGGTAACCCGCCAGGGTTGAGCTGAAGCGGGCACCGTCGGCACCGTCGATCACCCGGTGGTCGTAGGACAGCGACAGCGGCAGGGTCAGACGCGGCACGAACTCCTTACCGTTCCATACCGGCTTCATCTCCGATTTGGAGACCCCGAGGATGGCCACTTCCGGCGCATTAACGATGGGGGTAAAGGCAGTACCGCCGATGCCACCCAGGCTGGAGATGGTGAAGCAGCCGCCCTGCATATCACCGGCGGTCAGCTTGCCACCGCGGGCCTTCTTGGAGATCGCCATCAGCTCCTGGGACAGCTCGTAGATCCCCTTCTTATTGACGTCGCGCACCACGGGTACCACCAGGCCGTTGGGGGTATCCACCGCCACACCGACATTGATGTACTTCTTGAGGATGACGCTCTGGCCGTCTTCGGACAGGGAGCTGTTGAACTGGGGCAAGTCCGCCAGGGTCTTAGCCACCGCCTTGAGGATGAACACCAGCGGGGTGATCTTGAAGCCCAGCTCCTGCTTGGCCACCACGGCGTTTTGCTCCTTGCGGAACGCCTCCAGCTCGGTGATGTCCGCCTCGTCAAACTGGGTGACGTGGGGGATCATCGCCCAGTTGCGGGCCAGGTTGGCGCCGGAGATCTTCTTGATCTTTGACAGCGGCTTCTCTTCCACCTCGCCAAACTTGGCGAAGTCCACCTTGGGCCAGGGGATCAGATCCAGGCCACCACCATTGCCCGCCGGGGCTGAAGCCACCTTGCCGGACTGCACCTGAGCCAGGGCCGCCTTAACGTAAGCTTCCACGTCCTCTTTGAGGATCCGGCGCTTGCGACCGGTACCGGTCACCCGGGACAGGTCAACACCCAGCTCACGCGCCATGCGGCGGATCACCGGGGTGGCGTAGGCGTAGGCACTGTTTTCGATAAAGCCGGTGCCCGGTTCAGTATGTGCCACCTGATCGGAGGCCACCGGGGCCGGGTGCGGCATCTTGCCCTTGGGCTCATCCGCCGGAGCGGGGGCCACCGGAGCCGGTGCAGGGGCTGCACCAGCCACCTCGAACTCCATGATCAGGCTGCCGGTGGAGACCTTGTCACCCACGGCAATGGTGATGGCCTTCACCGTGCCGGCGAACGGCGCTGGCACCTCCATGGAGGCCTTGTCGCCCTCCACGGTGATCAGGGATTGCTCCTCCTCGATGCTGTCGCCCACGGCCACCAGCACCTCGGTCACTTCCACCTCGTCACCACCAATATCCGGCACCGCAACGCTTTGTACGCTGGTGCTGGCCGGGGCCGCCGGTGCAGCAGCGGCAGCCGGAGCGGCCTCGACTGGGGCCGCGCCGCCCACTTCGAACTCCATGATCAGGCTGCCTGTGTTGACCTTATCGCCCACCGAGATGGTGATGGATTTCACCGTGCCGGCGAAGGGGGCCGGGACCTCCATGGAGGCCTTGTCGCCCTCCACGGTGATCAGGGATTGCTCCTCCTCGATCTGGTCACCCACCGCCACCAGGATCTCGGTCACCTCCACCTCGTCGCCACCGATGTCCGGCACCGCAACGGATTTCACCTCGGAGGCTGCTGCCGGGGCCGCGGCGGCCGGAGCCGGTGCCGCTGCTGCGGCAGGCTCGGCTGCGCCTTCGGCTTCAAACTCCATGATCAGGGAGCCAGTCACGACCTTGTCGCCCACCGCTACCTTGATCGCCTTGACCACACCGGCCTGGCTGGCCGGCACCTCCATGGAGGCCTTATCGCCCTCCACGGTGATCAGGGATTGTTCCTCTTCGATCCGGTCGCCCACGGCCACCAGGATCTCGGTCACTTCAACTTCGTCAGCACCAATATCGGGTACGTTGATTTCAATAGACATGGTCAGGCAATCCCTTAAGCGTAAAGCGGGTTAACTTTGTCAGCGTCGATGCCGTACTTGGCGATGGCGTCGGCCACCACACTCTTGTCCAGCTCGCCACGGTTGGCCAGTTCGTTCAGGGCGGCGACCACCACGTAGTGGGCATTCACCTCGAAGTGGCGACGCAGGTTGGCACGGCTGTCGGAGCGGCCAAAGCCGTCGGTGCCCAGCACCTTGTAGCTGTCCGCCGGGATGAAGGCCCGCACCTGCTCGGCGTAGTTCTTCATGTAATCGGTGGCGGCGATGGTGGGGGCGTCGCCCAGCACCTCGGTGATGTAAGGGGTACGCGCCGCCTCGGTGGGGTGCAGCATGTTCCAGCGCTCCACGTCCTGACCGTCGCGGGTCAGCTCGTTGAAGGAGGTCACGGAGAACACGTCAGAGCCGATGCCGTACTCTTCGGACAGGATCTGGGCCGCTTCGCGCACCTGCATCATGATGGTGCCGGAGGACAGCAGCTGGACCTGGGCTTTATCACCCTGGTAGGACTCCAGCTTGTAGATCCCCTTGCGGATCCCCTCCTCGGCGCCTTCCGGCATGGCCGGCTGGGCGTAGTTCTCGTTCATCAGGGTCAGGTAGTAGAACACGTTCTCCTGCTCCGGCCCGTACATGCGCTGGATACCGTCTTGCATGATCACCGCCACCTCGTAGGCAAAGGTGGGATCGTAGCTGATGCAGTTCGGCACGGTGTTGGCCAGCACCAGGCTGTGACCATCTTCGTGCTGCAGACCTTCACCATTGAGGGTGGTACGACCGGCAGTGGCACCGAGCAGGAAGCCACGGGCCTGTTGGTCGCCCGCCATCCAGGCCATGTCGCCCACACGCTGGAAGCCGAACATGGAGTAGTAGATGTAGAAGGGGATCATCGGCAGATCGTTGGTGCTGTAGCTGGTCGCCGCGGCCACCCAGGAGCTCATCGCCCCCAGCTCGTTGATCCCTTCCTGCAATACCTGACCGGAGGTGGACTCCTTGTAGTAGGAGACGACGTCACGATCCTGCGGGGTGTAGTGCTGACCCTTGGGGTTGTAGATGCCGATCTGGCGGAACAGCCCTTCCATACCAAAGGTACGCGCCTCATCGGCGATGATCGGCACGATATTCTTGCCGATGCCCTTGTCCTTGAGCAGCAGGTTCAAGGCACGGACAAAGCCCATGGTGGTGGAGATGTCGCGCTTCTGGGCGTCCAGCAGGCCCTGGAAGCTGTCCAGTTTGGGCAGCTCCAGCGGCTGGGTAAAGTTGGGCAGACGCTGCGGGGTGTAGCCGTGCAGGGCCTCGCGGCGGCCGTGCAGGTAACGGTGCTCCGGCGAGCCCTGTTCCAGCTTGAGGTAGGGCAGCTCGGCCACCTGCTCGTCGGTCACCAGGTCCTGCAGGCCCAGACGGTCACGCAGGTGGACTACGTGGGTCATGTCCATCTTCTTGACCTGGTGGGCGATGTTCTTGCCCTCGGCGGCTTCGCCCATGCCGTAGCCTTTCACGGTCTTGGCCAGGATCACGGTGGGCTTGCCCTTGGTGGTCTTGGCGTTCATGTAGGCGGCGTAGAGCTTGGAGGAGGAGTGGCCACCGCGCTGCAGGGCGAAGATCTCCTCGTCGGTCATGTCCGCCACCAGGGCAGCGGTTTCCGGGTAGCGACCGAAGAAGTGCTCACGCACGTAGGCGCCGTTCTTGGCCTTGTAGGTCTGGTAGTCGCCGTCCACGGTTTCGTTCATCAGCTGCAGCAGCTTACCGGTGGTGTCCTTGGCCAGCAGCTTGTCCCAGCCGTTGCCCCAGATCACCTTGACCACGTTCCAGCCGGCACCTTTAAACAGGCCTTCCAGCTCCTGGATGATCTTGCCGTTACCCATTACCGGGCCGTCCAGGCGCTGCAGGTTACAGTTGATCAGGAAGCAGAGGTTATCCAGGCCTTCACGGGCAGCGAAGGAGATGGCACCACGGGATTCCGGCTCATCCATCTCACCGTCACCCAGGTAGGCGTAGACGCGCTGCTCCTTGGTGTCCTTCAGGCCACGGCCATCCAGGTACTTGAGGAAACGAGCCTGGTAGATGGCGCTGATCGGGCCCAGGCCCATGGACACGGTGGGGAACTGCCAGAAGTTCGGCATCAGCTTGGGGTGGGGGTAGGAGGAGATCCCCTCGCCATCCACCTCCTGGCGGAAGTTGTCCAGCTGCTCTTCGCTCAGGCGGCCTTCGATAAAGGCACGTGCGTAGATGCCGGGGGAGATGTGGCCCTGGTAGTAGACCAGATCGCCGCCGTCTTTCTCATTGGGGGCACGGAACAGGTGGTTGAAGCCGACTTCGTAGAAGGCCGCAGCAGACTGGTAGGATGCCATGTGGCCGCCCAGGTCCAGGTTCTTCTTGGAGGCGCGCAGCACGATCATGATGGCGTTCCAGCGGATGATGCTACGGATGCGGCGCTCGATGCTCATGTCACCCGGGTAAGCGGGCTCATCGGCAGGGGCGATGGTGTTGATGTAGTTGGTGTTAATCCCGGTAGGAAGATCAACGCCGTCGAGGCGGGCTTTGTGGATCATCTGTTCCAGCAGGAATTGGGCCCGTTCTACCCCATCTTCCTGCATCACGGCACTGAGTGCCTCTAGCCATTCCTGGGTTTCTTGTTTATCGACATCGTGATGAATGGTGTCTGACATGAGCTATGCCCTTAGGTTTCCACGCCGCCTCGATAGCGACTAATTGTGAGTGGAGCGCCCCTATATGAGGTCGTTCCGCATTCTTCGCAAACTGCGTTGCTGGCGGCTGTCTTCGCGACGCACCTCCAGCGTGACTTCTTCGATGTAGGCCAGGTGGTCGTTGGAGGCTTGGCGTGCCTTCTCCGGCTCGCGCTTGAGAATGGCCTCCACCAGCGCTTCCCGGTGGGTATTTGCCACCTCGGAAGACCCCTCCCGGCGGTACAACAGTTCCAGGTTTTCCGCGATGTTCCGACGCAGCAACGGCGCCAGACTCAACACCAGGTGCAGCATGGCCACGTTGTGAGATGCCTCCGCCACCGAGCCGTAGAAATCGACGATGGCCTTGGACTCCTCTTCGTGGTTGCCCTGCACCTCCTTGATGATCTGTACCTTGCGTCGCATCGATGCGTGATCGGCATCGGTGCCCCGCAGCGCGGCGTAGTAAGCCATCATCCCCTCGGTGGCATGACGGAACTCCAACAGGTCGTATTGCGACTCTGGGTTGTTGGCGAGCAGTTCCACCAGCGGGTCAGACAGGCTGTTCCACAGCTGTTGCTTAACGTAGGTACCGCCTCCCTGGCGGCGGGTCAGCACCCCTTTTGCCTCCAGCTTCTGGATCGCCTCCCGCAAAGAGGGGCGCGATACCTCAAACTGAACGGCCAACTCCCGCTCCGGCGGCAGTTTCTGGCCCGGCTTCAAGCTGCCTTCCAGCACCATCTTTTCCAATTCTTTGACGATGACGTCGGACAGCTTCGGCTGATTAATTCTGCGGTAGGCCATAAAGCGTTTTATTCCAAAGGTTAATGAAACGTGAAATTGGTATGACCATTGAAACCTGCGACGAAATGTAGCAGACCTCACACAACCAAATCAATACTTTTGAGCCCCATCACAAAACCGCTTTAGGGTGTGATGGTCAACATTGCATGATTATGGCAGGCAAATGACTAGATGGTCAGACCAATGCAATAGGGAGAGTAAGTTGGGGCTGCAGCTTTACTGCAGCACACCAAAGATGGTGAGCAGGGAGACCACCACCAGCAACAGGATCAGGTTACGCTTGGCCAGCTGCAGCAGGGCGAAGGTGGACTGCACACTGACGGGATCGTCGGAGTGCTCCGGCAGGTCTTCCGCCGCCAGCGCCACCTCGGTGATCAGGGTACGGGCTGGCGCAAAGGGATCCAACAGTCGCGGCAACAGCTGACCCATCGCTCGGCTGAAGTGACCGGACAGGGCAAAACCCAGCGCCACGATCCGCGCCGGCAACCAGTCCAGCAGGTGCATCAGGGTGGGCACCAGCGGCCGCTTCAGCTCCTGCTGACAAAAGTGATCGTGGTAGGCCCGCACGGTGCTGTAGAACAGCGCCGCCGCCGGCCCCAGGGCGACAAAGTAGAGTGCCACCGCGGCGTAATAGCGGTAGTTGATCCAGGCCGCCAGCTGGCCCATGTGCTCACCCATCTCACTTTCCGAGGCGCCGGCCTCGTCACCGGTCTCATCCAGTTGCTGGGCATGGTGATAACAGCTTTGGGTATCGCCGCGGCAGGCGGCATTAAGGTACTCGCGGAAGCGGTCACGCAGCGGCTGGTGGGCAAACAGCACCAGGCCGGTGCCGATCCACAGCAGCAGATGGAGCAAGCCAAACAGGCGCCCCTCGAGGAAACCCGCCAGCAGGTGCAGCAGTACCGCAGGCAGCAACAGGGTCAGCAGCATCTGCGGCAGCTGATCCAGCTTGTCATCGTCAAAGCTGGCCTGACGGTAGCGCTCAAACAGGGTTTCGAATTGCAGCTTGGGGCTAAGCACCTTGGCGCGTTCCAGCAACAGCACCAACAGCAGAGAAAACAGGGCCATATCAATCGTCCAATAATCGGTAGAAGTCGTCCCAGTCAAACGCCGGGCCCGGATCGGTCTTGCGACCCGGGGCGATATCACTGTGCCCCGCAATGCGGGAGCGAGTCAGCATAGGATACTGTTCCATCAGGGATTTAGTCACCCCGGCAAGGGCCTGATACTGCGCATTTTCATAGGGGATGTGATCGCCCCCTTCCAACTCGATACCGATAGAGAAATCGTTACACCCACTGCGGCCCTCAAACTCACTGACCCCGGCATGCCAGGCGCGGCGGTCAAAGGGCACATATTGCACCATCGAACCGTCCCGTCGGATCAGCAGATGGGCTGAGACCTCCAGCCCCACCACCTCCTCCAGCCCGGGAAGCTGCGGCTGCACGCAACCCAGAAACAGCTGATGGATAAAGGGCGCGCCAAACAGACCGGCTGGCAGGGTGATGTTGTGGACCACCAGCAGGCTGACTTGCTCTCCCTCCGGGCGCGGCCCCTGGTGCGGCGAGAAGCAGTGATGGGCGGCTAACAGGTAGCGGCCCTGGGGGTCGAGCGCATAGCTATTGGTGGGATCGGCCCCGGGTTTCTCCGGCAAGCCGTGGCCAGTAATCATGGTAATTCCTTCAACCCTCGCAAATAATGAAGCTAATCCCTCACCATAACAGTGATGCCATGAGTCCGACATCTCCGCAGACGCAGCGATTAGGCAAAGTGATGTTTGTGTTGGCCTGGATTGCCCTCGCCTGCCTGCTCTACCTCTACTTCGACCAGAAGCTGGCTACCCGACACAACCCCAACCAGCGGGTGCAGAGCCAGATGGTGGGCAGCGTCAGTGAGGTGCAGCTGCTGCGCAACCGCCAGGGTCACTATGTCACCAGCGCCCAAATTAACGGCCACGACGTGGTGATGCTGGTGGATACCGGCGCCACCGAGATCTCCATCCCCGAGCACGTCGCCAGCCGATTGGGGCTTCAGCCCGGTCGCCGTTTTCCCGTTAACACCGCCAACGGCAGCATCGATGTGTTCCAGACCCGCATCGAGACCCTCTCCATCGGCGTGCTAACCCTGTATGATCTCTCCGCCAATATTAATCCCGGTCTGGACGACAACACCATCTTATTGGGAATGAATGCCCTTAAAGATCTGGAGCTTATCCAGCGTGGGGACACTTTGACATTACGGAAGTACTGATGCTCGAGAACGACATCCGATTGGCGGTGAGCGCCGCCCTGCAAGAAGACCTGGGGGGCCTGGGGCCCACCGAAGGCGACATCACCGCTCAGCTGATCCCCGCCGACCGGGCCGCCGAGGCCACCATCATCACCCGCGAGGAAGGCGTGTTTTGCGGCAAGGCCTGGGCTGAGCAGACCTTCAACCAGCTCGGAGGCGAGGTGGCGTTGCACTGGCACGTGGACGACGGCGACCTGGTGGTGCCGGGTCAGCTGCTGTGCGAACTGGACGGCCCGGCCCGCGCGCTGCTCACCGGCGAGCGCACCGTGCTCAACTTTATCCAGACCCTGTCCGGCGTGGCCACCACGGTGCAGCACTATGTTGCCCGCCTGGAAGGTACCCAGTGCCGCCTGCTGGATACTCGCAAGACCTTGCCGGGTCTACGCACCGCCCAGAAGTACGCCGTCACCTGCGGCGGCGGCCATAACCACCGCATCGGCCTGTACGACGCCTTCCTGATCAAGGAAAACCACATCGCCGCCTGCGGCGGCATCGTTCAAGCCATTGAGTCTGCCCGCCAATTGCGCCCGGATGCACCGGTAGAAGTGGAGGTGGAGAACCTGGTGGAGCTGGCCCTGGCGCTGGAAGCAGGCAGCGACATCGTGATGTTGGACAACTTCGACATCACCATGATGCTGGATGCGGTGAAGCTGCGTAACGAAGGCGGCCACAAGGCCAAGCTGGAGGTATCCGGTGATGTGACCCTGGATACCATCGGCGATTTCGCCAAAACCGGGGTGGACTACGTATCCGTAGGCGCCCTAACCAAGCATGTACGCGCCATGGACCTCTCGATGCGCTTCAAAGGCTAAGCGCAGGTGCTAGGTGCTAGGTGCTAGGTGCTAGGTGCTAGGTGCTAGTAGGGAAGTAATCCTTAAATCACCCAAAAGTACGACCACCCTAGCCAAAAAATGCATCCGACACCGAATGAAATAACAAAATGCAAATAGTCAATCCCCCTGATGGGGGATTTTTTGTTCGTTTATTATTTTCTAAGGATCGGGAATAAATTGGAACACTTGCCCAGCCAGAGCCTCCAAACTAAGAACGATCCGGAGACTGAATTACTAAAAGCCAGGATCTGATCGCAACTTTCCCGGTTCTCACCTGCCTAGTTGTTACCATTGCGTTATAAAAAACAGTTGAATACACTCGTTTTTGTACCTCTCAAGTGTGTTGCATCCATGCAAATTTGAGAGGCAGCGTGACGTCACCAGGCAAGCTTCAGCACGGTTTGGTCGGACGCTTCAACCAACTTGAGACACGGATATCCATTCTGGACGGAGATGATGATGAAACGGACTCAACAAAAGGGCTTTACCCTGATCGAGCTGATGATTGTGGTTGCAATCGTCGGTATCTTGGCCGCGGTTGCACTTCCTGCATATTCTAACTACACCAAGAAATCCAACTTTACTCATTTGGTTGCCGCAACAAGCGGCGCAAAGACCGCTGTAGAAGTATGTTCGCAGTCGTTTCCTGGCACCGGGAACACCAACTGTGTAGCAAATTCAAATGGCGTTCCCAATACAGTCACTGCTGGTACCACCGGCAATGACACAATTGGGCTTGCGGTTAACTTTTCTAGCACTACTGCTGTGACGGTTACTTCAACCGCTCCTGCAGATGGCATTGGTTCCTTGGCGTCAGGGCACACCTATGTCTTGACTGGTACGGTAAATGCCACTACCGGTGCGATAACTTGGGTCGGGGCCTGTAAAAACGGCGCCAACACCGTTACTGATTACTGTCCGTGACATTAAGGAACGGCGGGTCATTTAGACCCGCCGTTTCGCCTTTAATGACAAGGCAATGTATTAATGCAGTTAAACCATGACATATTTGGTCATCCAAGCTTTGATGTCGGCTGGCTACTTCCAGAGTACTTTGAGGACAATAAAAAAAGTAGAGACCTCATCGAGCGACACCATTGCCTGCCATTATCAATCAGAAGCAACCGATTAGTCCTCGCGATTTCAGATCCCAATGACCTTACTGCTCTCGAAGAGTTCCAGTTTAACTCTGGACTTCATGTAGACCCAATTCTCGTTGACCAATCCGAGCTAGATCGTGTTATTGAGAAACTGCTGGGTGACGAGATAGAGCAGTTAGACATCACTGAAGAGGATGAACAGCGCCTGGCCGGCGTAGAGACCAGCGAAAGTGAGCGTCCCACCGACGATGCAGTGGTAAACGGTGCGGACGATGCACCCGTGGTTGTCTTTATCAATAAGCTGATGACCGAGGCTATTCGCCGCGGCGCCTCGGATCTGCACTTCGAGCCCTATGAAACCACCTATCGGGTACGCTTCCGCATCGACGGTATCCTGCAAAGTATAAAAACCGCCCCGGTGGGTTTGGGCCCCCGCCTGGCCGCCCGCATCAAGGTAATGGCCAAGCTCAATATTGCTGAGCGCCGCTTGCCCCAGGATGGCCGCATTAAGCTACGGCTGGGCAACAAAAAATCCGTCGATTTTCGTGTATCGGTGCTGCCTACCCTGTTTGGTGAGAAGGTGGTGATGCGGATCCTCGACTCCTCCGCCGCCAGCCTCAATATCGACGTTTTGGGCTACAACGACCGTCAAAAACAGCTCTACCTCGATACCCTACACAAACCCCAGGGCATGATCCTGGTCACCGGCCCTACCGGCTCCGGCAAAACCGTCAGCCTCTATACCGGCCTTTCCATCCTCAACACCGAGGAGCGAAACATCTCCACGGCGGAAGACCCGGTGGAGATCAACCTACCGGGCATTAACCAGGTGCAGATCCACCCCAAGGCGGGCCTCTCCTTTGCCGAGGCGCTGCGCTCCTTCCTACGACAAGACCCGGACATCGTGATGGTGGGGGAGATCCGTGATCTAGAGACTGCTGAGATCGCGGTCAAGGCAGCACAAACCGGCCATATGGTGCTCAGTACCCTGCACACCAACTCCTCACCGGAAACCCTGACTCGACTACTCAACATGGGTGTACCCGCCTACAACATCGCCAGCTCAGTCAGCCTCATCATCGCTCAACGCCTGGCCCGTAAGCTCTGTCCCCAATGCAAGGAGTTGGAGCAGGTACCCCGACACGCATTGGAGGAGGAGGGCTTTACTTCCGAAATGCTGGCTGAGCCCTTCCCTATCTACAGACCTAAGGGCTGCGACAACTGCAACGGCGGCTACAAGGGACGAGTAGGAATCTACGAGCTACTCCAAATGACGCCAGAGATGGCAACTCAAATTATGGCCGGGGGCAGCGCCCTCGACCTGGCCGCCCAGGCCAAGGCGGATGGCATGCAAACCCTGCGCGAATCCGGCCTCGAGAAGGTGATGCTAGGGGTCACCTCCCTGGCGGAGGTTAACCGGGTTACCAAACACTAGGTACTTGATACCAAGAGCCTGGTGCTCGCCGCTCGCTGCTAGAAAACGGGCGAGCGCAGGCTCGAACGAAAACGCAACAATCATGAACCAAGGATGGAGCCATGGCCACTGCCACCAAATCGCGGCCAAAAAAGGCCAAGGACAGCGTTACTGAGTTTACCTGGTCCGGTAAAAACAAGCAGGGTAAACCGATCAAGGGTGAGCTTCGCGGCAGCTCCGCCCTTGAGGTGAAGGCTCAGTTGCGCAAGCAGGGAGTACAACCCCTCAGGGTCGCCAAGAAACCCAAGCCTCTGTTTCAGCGCCAGGCCAAGATCACCCCCGCCGATATCGCGGTGATCACACGACAGCTAGCCACCATGCTTTCGGCAGGGGTGCCCGTGGTCACCGCCATGGAGATGGTAGCGAGAGGCCACGAAAAGCCGACTATGCGGATCCTACTGCAAACCATCCTGGCGGAGATCCAATCTGGCACTCCTGTATCCCAAGCCCTGCGACCCCATCGCCGATACTTTGACGACCTTTACTGCGATCTGATCGCCGCTGGTGAACAATCTGGCACCCTGGACAAGGTGTACGACCGGGTGGCCACCTATAAAGAAAAGGCCGAGGCGCTCAAGTCGAAGATTAAGAAAGCGATGTTCTATCCTGCCGCGGTAGTCACCGTGGCCATCGGCGTTACCTTGATCCTGCTGCTGTTCGTTGTGCCCCAATTCGAATCAATCTTCAGTGATTTTGGCGCCGAGCTGCCCTTCTTTACTCAACTGGTCATTGGTCTCTCCCGTTTTCTCCAGTCCAGTTGGTATTACTTTTTTGGCATCATCGTCGTTTTGATCTGGGCTTTCGTGCGCACCCATCGCAACTCCGCCAAGTTCCGTAACCGGGTTGATGCAGGCGTGCTGAAGCTCCCCGCCATTGGCCCCATCCTGCACAAAGCTGCTATCGCCAAGTTCTCCCGTACCTTGGCCACCACCTTCGCCGCCGGTGTGCCCTTGGTGGAAGGGCTGTATGCCTCCGCTGGCGCCTCCGGCAACGCCGTCTACCGCGATGCCGTGTTTAAGGTGAAAGAGGAGGTGATCGCCGGTTTGCAGATGAACGTGGCGATGCGCACCGTGCCGGTATTCCCCGACATGGTGATCCAGATGGTAATGATCGGCGAGGAATCCGGCTCGCTGGATGACATGCTCAACAAGGTTGCCAACATCTACGAGATGGAGGTGGACGATGCAGTAGATGGCCTATCCACCCTGATCGAGCCGATGCTGATGGTGGTACTTGGAGTGCTAGTTGGTGGGCTAGTCATTGCTATGTACCTGCCCATCTTCCAATTGGGTAACGTTGTCGGATAGGATCGTCGGGAAGATCTTTCTATAGGCGACTGTTATGGCCTGGTGGCTTGAATCCTTTACCCTCTATCCGGCGCTGTTTTTTAGCTGCGTGTTCTTGGTCAGCCTGCTGCTGGGCAGCTTTCTCAATGTGGTGATCCACCGCCTGCCCATCATGATGGAGCGGGAGTGGAAGCTGGAGTGCGCGGAAGCCCTGGAGCTGAGCGGTGACCAGGCCACCCTGAAAACCGGCACGCTAAATAACGGCAACTTCAATGATGGCTATCCAGCGCAGTACAACCTGGTGGTACCCGGCAGTGCCTGCCCCCACTGTGGCACCGCCATCCCCGCCTGGCGCAATATTCCCCTGATAAGCTACCTGGCCCAGAAGGGCCGCTGCCACCAGTGCGCCGAGCCTATCTCTGTGCGCTACCCCCTGGTTGAACTCGCCACCGCACTGCTCTGTACCCTGGTGGCCTGGCAACTGGGGCCGACACCGCAGTTCCTGGCCGCCTGGCTACTGACCCTGTCCCTGGTGGCCCTGTCCGCTATCGACTTGGACAAGATGCTGTTGCCGGATCAGATCACCCTGCCCCTCCTTTGGCTGGGCTTGCTACTGAATATCGACGGTCTGTTCGCCAGCCTCAGCGACGCCGTGTTGGGTGCCGCTGTCGGCTACCTGTCGCTGTGGAGCGTGTTCCAGGGCTTTAAGCTGCTCACCGGCAAGGAGGGGATGGGCTACGGTGACTTCAAGCTGTTGGCCCTGTTCGGTGCCTGGTTTGGCTGGCAGGCGATCCTACCCATCATCTTGTTGGCTTCCGTTGGCGGTGCCGTGGTGGGGATTACACTGATGGCCACCGGCAAGCTGGCCCAGGGCAAACCCATGCCCTTCGGCCCCTGGATCGCCCTGGGAGGCTTCATCTACCTGTTGTGGGGCCCACAGCTGGTGAGCTGGTACCTGAGTGCTGCCCTAGGCGCTTAAGCGCCTCAGCCAATCAACAACCTGGGGAGCCAGACCATGAGCAACTTTATCGTGGGTCTGACCGGCGGCATCGGCTCCGGCAAGACTCAAGTGAGCGATCGCTTCGCCCAGCTGGGGATCACCGTGGTGGATACCGATATCCTCGCCCGCGAGGTGGTGGAACCCGGCCAGCCGGCCTTTGAGGCGATCGTTGAACGTTACGGTGATGCGATACTGCAGGCGGATGGCAAGCTGGACCGCACCGCACTGCGACAACGGGTGTTTGCCGATGAAGGCGAGCGCCAGTGGCTGAACCAGCAGACCCACCCGCGGATCCGACAGCGGATGTTGGCCCAGTGCCAGGCAGCCCCCTCGTCCTACGTAGTGTTGGTGGTACCGCTGCTGGTGGAGGGTGGCCTGGATAAGTTGGTGCACCGTGTTCTGGTGGTGGATGTGCCGGAGTCGGTGCAGATAGCCCGTACCAGCGCCCGCGATGGCAATGACCCAGAACTGGTCGAGAGCATCCTCAAACGCCAGGCCAGCCGTGAACAGCGGCTCAGCGCGGCGGACGACATCATCGACAACAGCGGTGACCTGGCCCAACTCGATGGCGAGGTTCAACGCTTACATCAATCCTATCTTTCTATGGCGGAGAAACAGCATGTCGCTGACCTTTGAGCAGCCGCTCAATGAGAAGATCCGCAACTACCTGCGGATCGAGACCGTCGCCGGCGAAGTGAAAGCCCACGCGACCCTGTCCCATCCCGGTGCGGAGATGGCCTATTTCCGCACCCTGTTTGAACTGGCCGAGCTGCTGGAGCGCGCCGATCTGCGCTCAGACCTGCTCAAAGACCTGGAGCGCCAGCTCACCCAGATAGAGCTGTGGCGCCCGCTACCCTCGGTGGACCACGCCCAACTGGACCTGTTCGAGCAACAACTGCAGAACCTGCAGCGTCGGCTGCAGGCCCAGACCAGGCCCACCCAAGTGCTCAAGAATGACCGCTTCCTCAGTGCCCTACGCCAACGTATGACCATTCCAGGCGGCTATGGCAATTTTGACCTGCCGCAGCTGCACTTCTGGCTGGCCCAGGACAGCGACACCAAAGCCAAGCAGAGCCAGGCATGGCTGGCAACCCTGGCGCCGGTGCTGGACAGCGTGGCACTGTCACTCAAGCTGTTGCGTCAAACCGGCCGCTGGCAGGAGCAACTGGCGATCCGCGGCAGTTACCAGGCCAGCTCCGAGCAGGGGCTCGATTTGCTGCAGGTTCGGGTTAAGCAGGAGTACGGGGTATACCCTACCATCAGCGCCCACCGGCACCGTTTTACCATCCACCTGATCAACCACGAGACCGGCAAGGCAGATTCACGTAATCTGCCGATACAGCTGTGCCTGTCTTTGGAGAGCAAATGACTTTGAAAGTGAAGTGTCCCACCTGTGAAGCCGAAGTACCCTGGGACAAGGACCACCCCTTCCGCCCCTTCTGCAGCGAGCGCTGCAAGCTGATTGACCTGGGCGACTGGGCCGAGGAACGCAACACCATCCACGGCAAGGTGGAGCTGCCGGATGAGTTTGATATCAGTGAGCCGGACTTCTTCCTCCAGGATGAGGATGAGGACGAGCCCAAGCACTGAACGCACGGAAAACACAAACAAAAACGCCACCCCAAAGGGTGGCGTTTTTTTGTCAGGCCAATCTCTGTAACAGCGCCTGGATAAGCACTTGATTAGCTGCTGGCATCGCTAGCTTTGGCAGGTCAGTCACCGGCACCCACTGCAGCGGGTTGCCCTCCTTGGGCTGGGCTTCGCCATCAAACTCGGTGACCAGGTAGGTGGCCAGCTGCACGGTGCGATCGCCGTAATCGTGGGTGACCGAATGCAGTGGCTCACAGCCCAGCACCGTTAGCCCTACCTCTTCTTCCAGCTCCCGAGCCAGGGCTTGCTCAAAGCCCTCACCGGCATCCACCTTGCCGCCGGGGAACTCCCACAGGCCGCCCTGGTGCTGCTCTGCTTTGCGCTTGGCCACCAGCACCCGTTGCTGGCTGTCCAGTACCACTCCGATCGCCACCTGGATAATGGTCATTTCCTCACTCCCTATCGAAACAAAACGGGCAACCACTCTGGGTTGCCCGTTTGAAGCAGGTTTTTAGGTTCTAGGACGCTTCGCTACTAGGTTGCTAGGCGCGGGGGCGCTTCGCTTCTAGGCTACTGCTCTTAGAGCCTGCTCTTCCTAGCACCTAGTCTTTAGGACAGCTTGCCGCAGCACTGCTTGTACTTCTTGCCAGAACCGCAGGGGCAAGGGTCGTTACGACCGACCTTGGGGCCCTGACGCTGAGCAACGGCCTGCTGAGGCGCCTGCTCGGCACCCATCTGCTGAGCCTGCTGGTGCTGGAAGGCACGCTGACGAGCCAGCTGCTCCTCCTGCTCACGGCGCTTCTGCTCCATGGCATCCACGTCTTCCTGAGCTTGCACCCGTACCTTGGACAGCAGCGAGATAACGTCGGTCTTCAGGCTCTCCAGCATCCCCTGGAACAGCTCGAAGGACTCACGCTTGTACTCCTGCTTGGGGTTCTTCTGGGCATAGCCACGCAGATGGATACCCTGACGCAGGTGGTCCATCGCCGCCAGATGCTCCTTCCACAGGTTATCGAGGGTCTGCAGCATCACGACTTTCTCAAACTGACGCAGCACCTTCTCACCCACCTGCTCCTCTTTCTGAGCGTAGGCTTCGTCCCATGCGGCAACAATGCGCTCACGCAGGGTCTCTTCGTGCAGGTCGTCCTCTTTGTCCAGCCACTCACCGATGGGCAGGGCCAGCTCGAAGTCCAGCGCCAGGCGCTCTTCCAGCGCCGGTACGTCCCACATCTCCTCCAGGGATTGCGGCGGGATGTACTGGGAGATCACCTCGTTGAGTACATCGGCGCGAACCGCTTCGATGGTCTCCTTGATGTCCTCGTCGTCCATCAGCTCGTTACGCTGGGCATACACCACCTGGCGCTGATCGTTGGCGACGTCATCGTATTCCAGCAGCTGCTTACGGATGTCGAAGTTGCGGGCTTCTACCTTGCGCTGCGCGTTCTCGATGGCGCGGTTAACCCAAGGGTGCTCAATCGCTTCGCCACGCTCCATACCCAGCTTCTTCATCATCCCGGAGACACGATCAGACGCGAAGATCCGCATCAGGCTGTCTTCCATGGAGAGGTAGAAGCGGGAGGAACCGGCATCACCCTGACGACCGGAACGGCCACGCAGCTGGTTATCGATACGACGGGACTCGTGACGCTCGGAAGAGATGATGTGCAGACCACCGGCCTCCAGCACCGCGTCGTGACGCACCTGCCAGTCGGCCTTGATCTTCTCGACCTTGTCTTCGCTGGGGTTGTCACCCAAAGCGTCGATCTCCGCCTGCCAGCTGCCACCCAACACGATATCGGTACCCCGACCGGCCATGTTGGTAGCGATGGTTACCGCGCCGCTGCGACCGGCCTGGGCAACGATCTCCGCTTCCTGCTCGTGGAACTTGGCGTTCAACACGTTGTGCTTGATCTTCTCTTTGCGCAGCAGGTTGGAGAGGTACTCGGAGGACTCGATGGAGATGGTGCCCACCAGCACCGGCTGGCCCCGCTCCATGCAGTCACGGATGTCGGCGATGATCGCCTCAAACTTCTCTTCCGCGGTGAGGTACACCAGGTCAGCCATGTCCTTACGGATCATCGGCTTGTTGGTGGGCAGCACCACGGTATCCAGATCATAGATGCTCTGGAATTCGAACGCTTCAGTGTCCGCGGTACCGGTCATCCCCGCCAGCTTGTCGTACATGCGGAAGTAGTTCTGGAAGGTGATGGACGCCAGGGTCTGGTTTTCGTTCTGGATCTTGAGGCCCTCTTTGGCCTCCACCGCCTGGTGCAGACCCTCGGACCAGCGACGACCGGGCATGGTACGGCCGGTGTGCTCGTCTACGATCACCACCTGACCCTGGTCATCGACGATGTAGTCGACGTCGCGCTCAAACAGCATATGGGCACGCAGGGCCGCGTTGACATGGTGCAGCAGCGAGATGTTGGCGGCGCTGTAGAGGGAATCGCCCTCCTGCAGCAGACCCATCTCCAGCAGCAGGGTCTCAACCTTCTCCTGACCGCGCTCGGTCATGTGGACCTGCTTGGCCTTCTCGTCGACGGAGAAGTCGCCTTCGCCCACCTCTTCCTCGGTGTCTTCTTTCTCCTGGCGAACCAGTTTGGGGATCAGGGTGTTGACGCGAATGTACAGCTCGGAGCTGTCCTCGGCGGCACCGGAGATGATCAGCGGGGTACGGGCTTCATCGATCAGGATGGAGTCCACCTCATCCACCAGGGCGTAATGCAGCTCACGCTGGACCCGCTCGGCAGCGGAGAACGCCATGTTGTCACGCAGGAAATCGAAGCCGAACTCGTTGTTGGTACCGTAGGTGACGTCAGAGCCGTAGGCTTCCTTCTTGGCCTCATGGGGCAGGCCGGACAGGTTGATGCCCACGGTCATGCCGAGGAACTCAAACAGCGGACGGTTCCACTCGGCGTCACGGCGAGCCAGGTAGTCGTTCACGGTAATGACGTGAACGCCTTTGCCGGTCAGTGCGTTGAGGTAGGCAGGCAGGGTCGCGGTCAGGGTCTTACCCTCACCGGTGCGCATCTCAGCGACGCGACCAGACTGCAGCACCATGCCGCCCATCAGCTGGACGTCGAAGTGGCGCATGGCGAACACCCGCTTGGAGGCTTCCCGTACGGTGGCAAAGGCCTCCGGCAAGATGTCGTCCAGGGTAGCCCCCTCGGCGATTCGTTGCTTAAACTCCTCAGTTTTCTGCTTCAGCTGCTCGTCGCTGTAGGCTTCAAAATCCGCCTCCATGGCGTTGATCTTGGTCACCACCTTGCGCAGCTGCTTAAGGGTTCGCTCGTTCTTACTACCAAATACCTTGGTCAGGAGTTTCGCTAACATTGCTTTACATCGCTACTTAACACGGCAGACGCCGACAAAAGGTGTCGGCGCCTGTGAGGATTAATCCGTTAGATCCCTGCTAACTTCTCGGTTTGCGGTACACGTACCGCGCAGGATCCACCTGTACGTTATTTTCCAACACTTCGTAGTGAACGTGTGGCCCGGTGGAGCGTCCGGTACTGCCGATGGTGGCAATCACCTCTCCTTTCTCCACCACCTGGCCCAACTCCACCAGATTGTCTTTGTTGTGACCGTAACGGGTTTTCAGGCCATTACCATGGTCAACCTCAACCAGATTGCCATAGCCGAACATGGTACCAGAATAGGACACCACTCCGGCACCGGTGGCGATCACTTCTCCCCCCTCGGGACCCGCAAAATCCAGACCGCGGTGCATCCGGCGACGCCCGTTGAAGGGGTCATTACGATAGCCGAACGAGGAAGACTGCCAACCGTTGGTGAGTGGACGCCCACTCAGGTAGGTCTCACTCTCGATATGGTGATGGCGTTCCAGACTTTCAAGTAGGGGCAGCTGATTATCTACCCGGTCCAGTCGGATCATCAACTCGTCCATCTCCGCCAGCAGCAGATCCAGCTCGATGTCGCTCTGATCCGGCACATCGACGCCGCCCAGGCCCACCTCGCTGTTGAAGTCGAACTGCTCACTCAGGTCGGAGCGCTCCGCCAGGGCGATCCCTACTGCCTCGACCCGGTTCATCCGGGCCTGAATGCGACCCAGACGGGCGGCCAGCACAGACAGCTGGGCTTCAGTCTGATCACGCAGTTGCAACAGCTTATCCTGCTGGCTGTCCGAACGCTGGTGGGTCATCGCCAACTCGGTGGCCACCGTCAGCACCCGTTGCTCTGACCAATGCCAGATCCCCACCAGGCAGGCGATCAGCGCCACTGGCAGTAAAAACCAACGTTTGCCCGGCTCGATGCGGCGCACGCCGCGCTTAGAGCGGATAAAGACTGTTACACTCATGGTGTCTAAACTAATTTCCGTTGTTTAATTGAAATCCAAACCGCAAGACATGGCCAACCTGGCCCGTGAACATTTCGCCCAACTGCAGCGGCATAGCGGTCACTTGGGTCAGCTGCAGGCGCAGTTGCTGCCACTGCTCGACCCGGCGATCCGGGACCAGATTAAGGTCGCCAACCTGCGTGGCGGCACCCTGGTGATTGAACTGGCGTCGGCGGCTTGGGCCACGCGACTGCAGTATCAACACCTTGATCTGCTGTCGGAATTGCGGAAAAAAGGATTTCCCATGCTCACGACTATCCAGTTCAAAGTCAACCCGGAGCTGTCCCAGCTAACGCGACAAAAGCCTCAAATATCCAAACACTTAAGCAAAAAGGCAGGGAACGAGCTTGAGACCCTCGCAAATACGTTAGGCGGCGAATTGGGAGAGAAACTTAAAAAATTGGCCGCCCATTCGGGCGGCCAATCGAAAACCTAATCCAGCGTTTACGCCAGTGAGGGTGCCAGGTAGTCCATCGGCACCTCCTGGGGCTGCTCGAAGGTCACCATCTCCCAAGCGGAGGCGTCTGCCAGCACGGCCCGGATCAACTGGTTGTTGAGGGCGTGACCAGACTTGTGGGCACGGAACTCACCAAGGATGGCGTGGCCAGCCAGGTAGAGATCCCCCACCGCATCCAGGATCTTGTGCTTCACAAACTCGTCCGGATCCCGCAGCCCGTCCGGGTTGAGGATACGGTACTCATCCAGCACGATGGCGTTTTCCATGCTGCCACCCAGGGCCAGGTTGTTGGCCCGCAGGAACTCGATGTCCTTCATAAAGCCAAAGGTGCGCGCTCGGCTGATCTCGCGGGAGAAGGCACTGGCGGAGAATTCCAGGGCCAGACGCTGAGCGCTACGGCTGATGGCCGGGTGGTTAAAGTCGATGGAGAAATCCAGGCGGAACCCGTTGTAGGGGCGGAACTCCGCCCACTTGTCGCCCTCTTCCACACGCACGGTCTTGCGCAGACGCAGATACTTTTTGGACGCGGACTGCTCTGCGATACCGGCGCTTTGCAACAGGAAAAGGAAGGGGTTGGCACTGCCATCCATGATCGGGATCTCCGGCGCGTCTACCTCGATGTACGCGTTGTCGATCCCCAAGCTGGCCAGAGCCGCCATCAGGTGTTCCACGGTCAGGACCTTCACCCCCTGCTCATTGGCCAAGCCGCTGCACAGGGTGGTTTCTTTGATCAGATCGGCACGCGCAGGCACTTCCACCACGGGGGACAAGTCCACCCGGCGAAAGACAATCCCGGTGTTGACCGGGGCAGGCTGCAACACGATCGTCACCTTATTTCCGGAGTGCAAACCCACTCCAGAGGCTTGGATCGGACGCTGAAGCGTCTTTTGTTTACTCATAGCCAGCTCTCCTACTGCGTACCAAAGGCGCGCATTCTACCACAAAAATGCAACCTGACAAAAAACAGGCCCAACCAGTTTATCCGATTTCCTTAATCGGCCTGACGACGCAGGAACGCCGGGATGTCCAGGTAGTGCTCTTGGCTCTGCGGCTGCTTGGCGGCAGCGGCGTTGCCCGGGGCGCTCGGATTGGACGGACGGCTCGGCTCCGGCTGAGACGGGGTGCTGGTGGCACTGCCCAGGCTCGGGGCGGAGTCGACGGCGTACTGGGCCGGGCTGGCCTTGGCCGGGGCTTCCGGCGCGGCGCGCTCAACCTGCGGACGGGCTTCTGCCGCCGGCTTGGCGGCAGGCTTGCTCACCAGCTGGATGTCCGGCTTCTTCTCAGCGCCGATGCCGGTGGCAACCACGGTAACCCGCAGCTCGTCGCTCATCTCAGGGTCGATAACGGCACCCACTACCACGGTGGCGTTCTCAGACGCGTAAGCCTTAACGTGGTTACCCACGGTTTCGAACTCTTCGATGCTGATGTCCAGACCGGCGGTGATGTTGACCAGTACGCCGCGGGCACCGGAAAGATCAATGTCTTCCAGTAGCGGGCTGGCCACGGCGGCTTCCGCCGCTTCCTCGGCACGGTCTTCGCCACGGGCGACACCGGTGCCCATCATGGCGTTACCCATCTCGGACATCACGGTCTTCACGTCGGCAAAGTCGACGTTGATCAGGCCCGGACGGGTGATCAGTTCGGCGATGCCCTGCACGGCACCCAGCAGCACGTTGTTGGCGGCCTTGAAGGCATCCAGCAGGCTGGTGCGGCCACCCAGGACCTTCATCAGCTTGTCATTGGGCACGGTGATCAGCGAGTCCACCTGCTTGCCCAGCTGCTCAATCCCCTGCTCGGCAAAGGCGGAACGCTTCTTGCCCTCGAAGGAGAACGGCTTGGTCACCACCGCCACGGTGAGGATCCCCTCCTCCTTGGCGACTTCGGCAACCACCGGAGCGGCACCGGTACCGGTACCACCGCCCATGCCCGCGGCGATGAACACCATGTCGGAACCGGCAATGGCGGCGCGAATGGTTTCCCGGTCTTCCAGGGCGGCTTCACGACCTACCTCGGGGTTGGCGCCAGCGCCCAGGCCCTTGGTGACGTTCTTGCCCAGTTGAATGGTGGTTTGCGCAGAGGATTTGCGCAACGCCTGGGAATCGGTGTTGGCACAGATGAAGTCCACCCCTTCGATGGTCTGCTCCACCATGTGCTCGACGGCGTTACCGCCACCGCCGCCGACCCCGACGACTTTAATGACAGCGTCGTCGCTGTGACTGTCTACAATCTCGAACATGCTTTTATCTCCGTTCAGCCCGCGTCCAAATGTTTTACTAAAACGGCGTTAAAACTCGCCTTTGAACCAGTTCTGCATCCTGCCTAGAATCTGACCCAAACCTTGTTTCGGTGCGCGCTCATGGGCCTTCACTGCCAATTGCTTCGCACCGTAATGCAGTAGCCCAACCGCAGTTGCGTAGCTGGGCTCCTGAATGTAATCGTTTAATCCCTTCAGCGGCTGCGGCTGCGCCAGGCGCACCGGCATGCCGAAGATCTCTTCTGCCACGGTTTCCGCCCCCTCAATCAGGGCGGTACCGCCGGTCAGTACCACACCGGCGGCGACCTGGTCTTCCAGGCCACTGGTGCGCAGTGCATCGGCCACCAGCTCAAACAACTCCTGATAGCGCGGCTCCACCACCTCCGCCAGGGTGTGGCGGGACATGCTGCGCGCCGGGCGACCGCCGACCGAGGGCACCTCGATGCTCTCCTCCTGGCTCACCAGGGCACTGCGGGCACAGGCAAACTGCACCTTGATCTGCTCGGCGTGGCTCAAGGGGGTACGGAAGATCTTGGCGATGTCGTTGGTCACCTGGTTGCCCGCTACCGGGATCACCGCGCAGTGACGCAGCGCGCCGCCGGCGTAGATGGCGATGTCGGTGGTACCGGCGCCGATGTCCACCAGGCAGACACCGAGATCTTTCTCATCCTCGGTCAGCACCGCTTCAGCGGAGGCGATACCGGAGAACACCAGGTCGTCGACGGAGACGTCGCAACGCTGCACACACTTGGTGATGTTGCGCGCCCAATCGGCGGAGCAAGTCACCATGTGAACGTTGGCCTCCATCCGCATGCCGGACATACCTACCGGCGAGCGAATGCCTTCCAGCTCGTCGATGGTGAAGTCCTGAGGCAACACGTGCAGGATCCGGCGTTCGGTGGGGATCTTGACCGAGCGGGCGGTGTGGATGACGTCGTCGACGTCCTCCTGCAGCACCTCGGCACCGTTGATCGGCACCATGCCCTTCTCGTTCTGGCAGCTGACGTGGTGGCCGGAGATGCTCAGGTAGACCGAAGCTACCTCACATTCGGCAATGGAGGCCGCCTGGTTCAGCGCCAGCTTAACGCTGCGCATCACCGAGTCGAGATCGTTGACCCCGCCCTTGTCCATACCGCGAGACTGCTGGCTGCCCAATCCGATGACGCTGATCTGACCATCCGGCAACACCTCTCCGATCACCGCGCTGGTTTGCGCCGTGCCGATATCCAGTCCCACAATCAAGCTCGATTCCTGGCTCATGGTCATTCTTCTTGTTCCTGCCAACGCACGGCTAAGCCCGTGTCGTATCGTAAATCCACCCGTTCAATGGGCTTGCCTTCCTGCTCCAGCTGCGGCCAGAGATCGATAAAGCGCTGCGTCCGGGCCAGGGTATCGGTTCGGCCCAAGGCCAGCTCGATCCCCCCCTCCAGCCGCAGCGTCCAGGCGTGTCGACGGTTCAACTGCAAAGCTTGCCCTTGAAAGCCGTGTAACGCCAGCAATTCAGACAGTTGCTGCCACATTTCCCACACTTTTTCGCCACTTTCCGGCGGACCGGAGAGTTGCGGCAGAGATTCCAGCCCCTCACGGGGTGGCGCCTGGAATGGCTGCGCCCGCTCATTGAGCCAGGCAGCCTCATGCCAACGGGCTACCGGCACCTGCTCCAGCAGGTAAACCCGCAGTCGGTTGGGCCACTCGCGACGCACCGACGCCCGGTCGACCCAGGGCAGTGCGGTCAGTGTCTCACGCACCGCCTCAACGTCGGCGGTAAACAGCGACCAGCGCCCCAGATCCAATAGTGCCTGACGCACCTCGTCGTCGCTGGTGTACTGGCGCTCACCGATCAGCGCCAGCTCCTCAATCGGCAGGCTGTCAGCACTGCGGGTAAAGTCCACCACCCACCAGGCACCCCGCGCCAGCCCCAGCAGGACCAGCAGCAGAAACGCCAAGCCAAACCACATGTCCCAGCGGACATGTTGAGTTTGCGGCAGGGACAGGCTCACCATGACGGGTTACCTGGCCATCTCGAGGATCTGGCCGACCAGCTGGTCAAACTCAAGTCCCACCGCCTTGGCGGCCTTGGGCACCAGGCTGGTTTCGGTCATGCCCGGCACGGTATTCACCTCCAGCAGCTGGAACTGACCATCGGCGTCCTGCATCACGTCGACCCGGCCCCAGCCGGACGCGCCAACGGCCTTGAAGGCCTTGAGCGCCAGCTGCTGCATCCGCTGCTCCTGCTCGGCGCTGAGGCCGCAGGGAATGAGGTAACGGGTGTCGCCGGTAACGTACTTGGCGTCGTAGTCGTAGAACTCGTGGTCGGTTTCCATCCGGATCACCGGCAGCGCGCGGTCACCGAGGATCGACACGGTAAACTCCGGGCCATGGATCCAGGCCTCCACCAGCACGGTGTCGTCGTACACCAGGGCCGCCTCAATCGCCTGAGCCAAAGCCGCGGCATCCGCCGCCTTGGCCATGCCCACCGAGCTGCCCTCGTTGGCCGGTTTAACCATCACCGGGGCACCAAGACGCGCCATTATAGCCGCCGCGTCTTCCTCACTAAACGATTCTTTTTCAACAACCTCAAACTGGGCGGTGGGCAGATCCAGGCCGGCCCACAACCACTTGGTGCGGACCTTGTCCATCGCCACGGCACAGCCCATCACCCGGGAGCCGGTATAAGGGATACTGAGCTGCTCCAATGCCCCCTGGATGCTGCCATCCTCGCCACCGCGGCCATGCAGCACGATAAAGGCGCGATCAAACTCGGCCAGCGCCTGCAGCGGTTGCTCCGCCGGGTCAAACTTGTGGGCATCGATGCCACTGCGCTGCAGGCCCTTGAGTACCGCCGCGCCAGAGTTGAGGGAGACCTCTCGCTCTGCGCTGGTACCGCCGAACAGCACCGCTACCTTGCCTTGTTGCTGTGTGCTCATCAGCCTTGCTCCTTCATCCGCTGCACCGACATACCCATCTCGGCCAGCTTGCGGGCCACCGCACCGACGTTACCGGCGCCCTGGGTCAGGATGATGTCGCCATCTTGTAGCTGATCCGCCAGCAGGGCCGGCAGGGCCTCTGGGCCCGGGGCATAGACAGGATCCAGGCCACGCTGACGGATGGAGCGACACAGCGCCCGGCTGTCAGCACCGGGGATCGGCTCCTCACCGGCGCTGTAGACCTCCATCAGCACCAGGCAGTCCACCTCGGACAGCACCTGGCAGAAGTCTTCGTACAGATCCCGGGTGCGGGAGTAGCGGTGCGGCTGGTACACCATCACCAGGCGGCGTTCCGGCCAGCTGGCGCGGGCTGCCTGGATGGTCACTGCCACCTCACTGGGGTGATGACCATAGTCATCCACCAGGCGGACCTCGCCCTTACCGGTATCGAAGTCGCCATATTGCTGGAAGCGACGGCCAATGCCCTGGAACTCCACCAGCGCCTTGAGCAGTACCGCGTCTTCGACGCCCTCTTCCATCGCCACGGCGATGGCCGCCAGGGCGTTCTGTACGTTGTGACGACCCGGCAGGTTGAGGGTCAGGCGCAGCGGCTCATGCCCTTCACGCACCAGGGTAAACTGGGTCTGGGTACCGATCTGGACAAAGTCTTCGGCACGCACATCGGCTTCGGGGTGGAATCCGTAGGTCACGATACGGCGACCGATGCGCGGCATCACCGCCTTGACACCCTCATCATCGAGGCACATCACCGCGGTGCCGTAGAACGGCAGGTTATGGAGGAACTCAACGAAGGTGTCGTACAGCTTGTTGATGTCACCGCCATAGGTGTCCATGTGGTCCGGCTCGATATTGGTCACCACCGCCAGCATCGGCTGCAGATGCAGGAAGCTGGCGTCGGACTCATCGGCTTCCGCCACCAGGTAGTGGCTCTGGCCCAGTTTGGCGTTGGTGCCAGCGCTGTTGAGCTTGCCGCCAATCACAAAGGTCGGATCCAGCCCCGCCTCGCCAAACAGGCTGGCCGTCAGGCTGGTGGTGGTGGTCTTGCCATGAGTGCCGGCAATGGCCACGCCATGGCGGAAGCGCATCAGCTCCGCCAGCATCTCGGCCCGGCGTACTACCGGTATCCGCGCCTCGCGGGCCGCCTGGATCTCCGGGTTGCTCTCATCGATGGCGGTGGACACCACCACCACGTCGGCCCCTTCGACCCAGCGGGCGTTGTGGCCGATATGGACCTGGGCACCGGCGTCCAACAGACGCTGTGTCACCGGGCCTTGGGCGATGTCCGAACCGGACACCTGGTAGCCTTCATTGGCCAGTACCTCTGCGATGCCGCCCATCCCGGCGCCACCGATCCCAATAAAGTGGATGCGCTTCACCCGTCCCATGGCACCACGGGATTGCGGGTTGGCGGTTAGGTTAATGCTCATCGACCGCTCCTTTGCGCTAATGTCATGCAGATCTCTGCCACCTTGTCGGTGGCCTCGGGTACCGCACTGGCGCGGGCTGCTACGGCCATCGCTTCCAGCTGTTTCGGCTGTTGTGCCAACGCCAACAGGCGCTGGGCCAGGTCATCCGGGGTCAGCTCCGGCTGCGGGATCAGGATCGCCGCGCCGTCTTCCACCAAGGCCTGGGCATTCTGGGTCTGGTGATCATCCACCGCATGGGGGAAAGGCACCAGGATGGCAGGCCGGCCGGTCACTGCCAGCTCTGCCACGGTCAGGGCGCCAGCCCGACAGATCACCAGATCTGCCCAGGCATACGCCGCCGCCATATCATCGATAAACTCCGCCACCTGGGCACCCACACCCGGTGCGCAAGCCTGCCACTGCTGCTCCACCTCAGCACGCTGACCGCGGCCGACCTGGTGCCAGACGGTGATCCTGGCCTTGCCGGCGATCTGGCCGACCGCACAGGGCACGGTGTCATTGAGCACCTTGGCCCCGAGGCTGCCGCCTACCACCAACACTTTAAGCTGCTCGCCAGCCTGGACCGGCTGTTCCGCCCCCAGGGTGACCAGTTCGTCACGCACCGGGTTACCGACCCGCTGGGCATTGTCCAGCGCGCCCTCAAAGGCCACCAGGCGGGCCTTGGCAAAGCGGGACAGGATCTTGTTGGTGGCACCGGCAACGGCGTTTTGCTCGTGCAGCACCAGTGGGGTGCGGCGCAGCCAGGCGGCGATACCTCCGGGGCCGGCAGCGTAGCCGCCCATCCCCAGCACCACGTCCGGCTGGTATTCCTTCATGATGCCCAGTGCCTGGCCGATCGCCTTAAGGATCTGCAACGGCGCCTTGAGCTTGCGCACCAGGCCATTGCCCCGCACGCCCTTGATGTCGATAAAGCGAATGGCGAAGCCATGCTGGGGCACCAGTCGAGCCTCCATCCGCTCTTCGGTGCCAAGCCACAGTACCTCCCAGCCCTGCTCACGCAGACGCCGAGCCACCGCCAGGGCGGGGAACACGTGGCCGCCGGTACCGCCGGCCATCACCAGTAAACGCTTGCCATTACTCATTGCCGGCCCTCCGCTTCTTGCGTCGCTTGGGCTTGATGGGTGGCTCCGCCGGGCTGTCCGCCTCGGGGGCTGGCGTCACCGGTACCACACCGATGCGCCGCTCGTGATCGATGCGCAGCAACAAGGCCACTGCGGCGGTCATGATCCATAAACTGCTTCCACCATAAGAGACCAGCGGCAGGGTCAGGCCTTTGGTGGGCAGTACCCCCACCGAGGCGCCCACGTTAACCGCGGTCTGAAAACTGAACCAGATACCGATGCCGTAAGCGAGGTAGCCGGAGAACGCCTGCTCCTGCTTGAGAGCCAGGTGGCCGATCCACAGGGCCCGCATCGCCAGCAACAGCAGCAACGACAGCACCCCGATCACACCAACAAAGCCCAGCTCCTCGCCCAGCACCGCAAAGATAAAGTCCGTATGGGCCTCGGGCAGGTACTCCAGCTTCTGGATACTGTTGCCTAGGCCCTCCCCGAACCAATCGCCCCGACCGTAGGCCATCAGCGACTGGGTCAACTGGTAGCCGGTGCCAAAGGGATCAGCCCAGGGGTCCATAAAGGATTGGATCCGCGCCATCCGGTAACCCGAGGTGGCCACCAGGCCGATAAAGCCGCCCAGCCCCACCAGGATCAGGGCGACGAACTGGCCCAGCCGGGCGCCACCGAGGAACAGCATGCCGGTGGTGGTTACGAACATCACCACCACGGTGCCGAAGTCCGGCTGCTGAATCAGCAAGGTGGCGTAAACGCCAAAGACCGCCAGCGCCTTAACGAAGCCCTTGAAGTTCTCCCGCACCTCCTGGTGGCGTCGCACCAGGTAGCCTGCCAGGAACACAAACAGCGCCAGCTTGGCCAGCTCCGCCACCTGGAAATTGAATGGACCGAGTGGGATCCAGCGGGTGGCGCCGTTCACCGTCCGGCCAATAAAGAGCACCGCGATCAGGCTTAACAGCCCCACCAGCATCAGCAACCAGCTGTAGCGCTCCCAGTAATGTACCGGCACCCGCAACACCACCGCGGCGATCACCAGGGCACCGGCCAGGAAGATCATCTGGCGCTTAATGAAGTAATAGGGATCGCCGGTCAGCCGGGTCGCCTCCGGCATGGAAGCGGAGGCCACCATCAGCAGCCCCAGGGTCATCAGGGTCAGGATCAGCACCAGCAAGCCACGATCGTAGGGCTGTGGCTCGCTGTTGCTGGCAGGGAACAGGCGGCGCAGCCCATCCTGCCAGCGCTGACCAAACAACTCCATCTGCTGCATCGCGGCGAGTCGGCTCATAGCGCCTCCACCGCGGCGGCGAACTGCTCGCCCCGTTCGACAAAGTTGCGGAACATATCCAGGCTGGCGCAGGCCGGTGACAGCAGCACCAGATCACCCGGTCGCGCTTCGGAAGCGGCCAGGGCCACGGCAGACTGCAGCGTTGCCACCTGCTCGGCACCGGGCTTCAACGCCGCCAGTGCCGGGCCGTCCTGACCCAGAGTGATGAGTTGGTCGACCTTGGCCAGGGTCGGTGCCAATTCAGTCAGATCAGCGCCCTTGGCGTCACCGCCGGCGATCAGCAGCAACCGGCCGGGCAGATCACACAGCCCGTCGATGGCGGCCTGGGTCGCCCCCACGTTGGTGGCCTTGGAGTCGTTGATGTAGCGAACACCGCCCTTTTCCGCCACCAGTTCACAACGATGGGCCAGGCCGCGGTAAGTGCGCAGTGCCTGGTTGATCGCCTCCTGGGGCAATCCGGCGGCCCGGGCCAGGGCCGAGGCGGCCAGCGCATTGGCCAGGTTGTGAGAGCCCACCATGGCCAGCTCGTTGCTGTCCAGCAGAGGGGTGTCCCCCTGCACCAGTTGGCCATCCCGTACGCCGTAGTCCTGTCCCACGGGGGCATCCAGGCCAAAGCTCAGGCTGGCCCGCTCTTCCGGGGCCTGGGTGTGGGGGTCGGCCCGGTTGGTGATGCACAGCTGAGCCTGGTCATAGAGTTTGAGCTTGGCGTCCCGGTAGGCATCAAAGCCGGTGTAGCGATCGAGATGGTCTGGACTGACATTGAGTACCGTCGCCGCAATGGCATCCAGGCTGTCGGTGGTTTCCAGCTGGAAACTGGACAGCTCCAGGATGTAGAGCCGATGGCCCTGTCCCAGCAGATCCAGTGCCGGGGTACCAATATTGCCCCCCACGCCGACCGACCACTGGGCCGCTTCGGCCATGGCCCCGACCCAGCTGGTCACGGTGGATTTGCCGTTGGAGCCGGTGATCGCCAGTACCGGCGCGTCCACGTGACGGGCAAACAGTTCGATGTCGCCAATGGCTTCCACCCCGGCCTCCATCGCCTCGGCGATGGCGGGGGTCGCCAGGGGGATGCCCGGGCTGACCACCAGAGAGCGTGCTCGCTTGAGCGCGTCGGCATCGAACGGGCCGGTCAACAGCCTCACCTCGGGGAATTCAGTGGCCAGGGTATCCGCTCCCGGCGGTTGCATGCGGGTATCCCATACCGCTACCTCAACGCCCTGCGTCCGCAAAAAGCGGACGCAGGAGAGCCCGGTCAGGCCCAGGCCAAGGATGAGGGTATCGGCGGCATGCATCTTAACGCACCTTCAGGGTGGCCAGGCCCAGCAGCACCAGGCACAGGGAGATGATCCAGAAACGCACGATCACCCGCGGCTCCGGCCAGCCCTTGAGCTCATAGTGATGATGGATCGGCGCCATGCGGAAGATCCGCTTACGGCGCAGCTTGAAGGAGCCCACCTGGAGGATCACCGACAGGGTCTCAATAACGAAGATCCCCCCCATGATCACCAACAGGAACTCCTGACGGGTCAGCACCGCCATGGCACCCAGGCCTGCGCCCAGTGCCAGCGAGCCAACATCACCCATGAAGACCTGGGCCGGGTAGGTGTTGAACCACAAGAAGCCCAATCCGGCGCCCACCATGGCGGTGGCCACCACCCCCAGCTCGCCGGCACCAGGCAGGTGCGGGATATGCAGGTATTCAGAGAAGTTGATGTTGCCGGAGAGGTAAGCCACCAGGGCAAAGGCGGAGGCCACCATCACCGTGGGCACGATCGCCAGGCCGTCCAGGCCATCGGTCAGGTTCACCGCGTTGGAGCTGCCAACAATGGTGAAGTAAGCCAAGGCGATGAACACCAGGCCCAGCTGCGGCATCACGTCCTTGAAGAAGGGCACTACCAGCACCAGGTCTTCCGGTTGGCTCACGGCATACAGCCACACCGCCACCACGAAGGCCGCAACGGACTGCCAGAAGTATTTCCAGCGAGCGATCAGGCCGGCCGGGTCTTTGCGGATCACCTTGCGGTAGTCATCGACGAAGCCGATGGCACCAAAGGAGCCCAGCACAAACAGCATCACCAGCACGTAGTGGTTGCCCAGATCTCCCCACAACAGGGTGGCGACGAAGATCCCCGCCAGGATCATCACCCCACCCATAGTGGGGGTGCCGCGCTTGGAGAAGTGGGATTCCGGCCCGTCGTGGCGCACTACCTGGCCGATCTGCAGGCGCTGCAGGTAACGGATCATCTTGGGACCGCACCACAGGCAGAAGCCCAGGGCGGTCAGCAGGCTGATGATGGCCCGGAACGTCAGGTAGGAGATGACATTGAAGGCGCTGAAATACTGCGTTAAGTATTCGGCGAGATAGACCAGCATTATTGGTTGTCCCCAAACTGCTCCCGTAGGGCAGCGACCACCTGTTCCATTCGGGCGCTGCGGGAACCTTTAATCAAAATCGTGGTGGGCGCCTGGATCCCCTGGATCCGACGCACCAACTGCCGGATCAGCTCAGGCTGATCGTCGAGGTGCTCCGCACCTTCGAACTGCTCGGCGGCAAAACCGCTTAATGTACCCGTTGTCAGTAAGTAATCAATCCCTTTCTGAGCCGCATAGCGACCGACTTCACGGTGATGGGCCTCGGCACTGTCACCTAATTCACCCATATCGCCGAACACCAGCAGGGTAACGCCGTTTTGCTGGGCCAGCAGATCGATGGCGGCTCGAGTGGACGCCAGGTTGGCGTTGTAGCTGTCATCCACCACAGTGAGCTGGTCGGTGATCTTGTGGAACTGGTTACGACCGGCCACCTCCGGGGTGTTGGCCAGACCGGCGGCGATCAGCTCCAGGCTCAACTCCGCGGCGCTGGCCAGCGAGGCGGCGGCCAGGGCGTTGTTGACCTGGTGGCGGCCGGCCACCGGCAGTTGCACCGGCACACAGTGCTCTCCGCGGTGCAGGTTGAAGCGGTAGTGACCAAAGTTGCCCGGCTCCACCTGTTCGGCCCAGACGTCCGCCACGGTTTCGCTGGAGAAGCGGATCACGTCGCGATCCTCCAGCAGCGCCAGCAGGTCGTCGGCACGGTCGTCATCCAGGTTCACCACCGCCTTACCGTCGGCAGCCAGGTATTCGAAGATCTCCGATTTGGCGCGATAAACCCCATCCATGCCACCGAACCCCTCCAGGTGGGCCGGCTGGATGTTGTTGATCAGGGCCACGTCCGGGCGCACCAGCGAGCTGGTGTAGCGGATCTCACCGGCGTGGTTGGCGCCCAGCTCGAACACCCCGAAACGGTGTTGCGGCTCCAGCTCCAAAAGGGTCAGGGGTACACCAATGGTGTTGTTGAGGTTGCCACGGGTGGCCAGGGTCTCCCCGGCCTGGGCAAAGATCGCGGCCGCCATCTCCTTGACCGAGGTTTTTCCCACCGAGCCGGTTAACGCCACGCTGTAGGGATTCACCTCACGACGCAACCAGGCGCCCAGCTGGCCGAGGGCCATCAGGGTGTCCTCCACCAAAATTTGGGGCAAGGAGCTGTCCAGCTCACGGCTGACCAACACCGCACTGGCGCCGGCCTCGGCGGCACTGGCGACGAAATCATGACCATCAAACCGCTCGCCGACCAAAGCAACGAACAGATCGCCAGGCTGCAGTCGGCGGCTGTCGGTATTGACCCGCTCAATCTCGACGTCGGTGCCGATCAAGCGGCCCCCTACTACCTCGGTCAACTGTGCCAGCGACTGCGTGATCATTGCTCTTCTCCGGTCAAGGCCTGGGCCAAATGGCGCTCGTTATAGCTTAGGGTTTTACCCTGGATTAGCTGGTAGTCCTCGTGGCCTTTGCCCGCCAGCAGGATAAGGTCGCCATCGGCGGCCTGTTGATAGGCTTGGCGGACCGCCTCGGCGCGGTCCTCGATCACCAGGGCGCCATCGGGCTTTTGCAGCCCCGGTAGCATGTCCTGGACAATCTGGTCGAAGGCCTCACTGCGGGGGTTATCGGCGGTGATCACCAGGCGGTCGGCAAAGCGTTCGGCGCTTTGCGCCATCATCGGCCGCTTGCCGCGATCACGCTCGCCGCCACAGCCAAACAGGCACCACAGCTGGCCCTGGCAGTGGTGACGCAGGGCCGACAGGGCCTGTTCCAGGGCATCCGGGGTGTGGGCATAATCCACCACCAGGGTGGGCCCGGTGCTGCCCTGATATCGCTCCATCCGGCCCGCCGCCGGCTGCAGCTTGGCCACCTGGGCTAACAGATCCGCCAGCGGGTAGCCCTGCATCAGCAAAGCCCCTAAGGCGGCAAGCAGGTTGGCCAAGTTGAATTTGCCCAGCAGTGGGCTGCGCAGTTGGCCCTGGCCGAAGGAGGACTCCAGTCGCGCCTCGACACCAGCGTCGGTAAAGCGCAGATCAGTGGCGGTCAGGTAGTCGCCTTCGCAGCGTGCACCATCAATGCTGTAACCCAGCGCGCGCATCTGCCCCTTAAGCTGGCGATGCCACAGGCTGCCGTATTCGTCGTCCAGGTTAAGCACCGACCCCTGCAGACCCGGCTGGGAGAACAGCTGGCGCTTGGCCTCGGCGTAACTCTCCATATCGCCGTGGTAATCCAGGTGGTCGCGGCTGAGGTTGGTGAATACCGCCACCTCGATGGGCAGGGCCGAGACCCGGTTCTGGCTCAGGCCATGGCTGGAGATCTCCATCGCCACCGCACTGGCACCGGCTTGCGCCTGAGCCGCCAGGGTAGCGGCCACGGTGACCGCGTCAGAGGTGGTGTTGGCGGACGGGGTCAGCTGCCCCCACAAGCCATTGCCCACTGTGCCCATCACGCCGGTACGCTCATCCAATCCGGTTCGCAGCTGGGCATAGAGCTGGGTGACCGTGGTTTTGCCGTTGGTGCCGGTAACCCCCACCAGGCGGGGCTCACTGGCCTGTGGGTAGGCACGCAGCGCCACCGCAGAAAGGTGCTGGGGCAGCGCCCGGATCCCCACCACGGGCACCCCACCCTGATCCGGCAGGCGGCCACTTTGATCCGCCTGACACAAGATCGCCACCGCCCCCTTGGCGATGGCGGCTTCAATAAAGTCGCGACCATCCAGCAGGTGCCCCTGCACCGCCACAAACAGATCCCCGGGCTCGATCTTACGGCTGTCCAGCGCCATGTTATTGAAACGGATCCCTGTTTCTACCGTAACCCAGGGAGCCAATACACTATCGAGTGACGACATCGCTGCTCCCCATCCGGTTGTTGGCCAGGGTGCCACGCAGCGCGCGCCCCTGGCTTGGTTCCACATTTAACAGTTGCAAGGCATCCCCCATCACCTCGGCGAAGACCGGGGCGGCGACCGTGCCCCCGTGGTAGCTGTCGCCCTGGGGTTCATTGATCACCACCGCCATTGCCAGCCGCGGCTGCTCGGCCGGGGCCAGGCCAGCGAACAGGGTGACGTAGTCCTCGCCGTAGCCGCCGGCGATCGCCTTACGGCTGGTGCCGGTCTTGCCCGCCACCCGGTAACCGTTCACCGCCGCCCGGGTAGCCGTGCCGCCGGGCTCAGTCACACCGATCAGCATCTCCACCACCTGGCGGGCCACCTGCGGGGAGAGCACCTGCTCCCCCTCAGGGATGGCGCGGCGCTTGAGGATGGACGCAGGGCGGGCGACGCCATCGCCGCCGAGGATGGCGTACATCCGGGCCAGCTGCAGCGGGGTGGTGGTAAGGCCATAGCCAAAGGCCAGGGTGGCGCGCTCATGTTCAGACCAGCGGTGGCGCTTGGGCACATTGCCGGTGTACTCGCCATCCAGGTTGATGCCGCTGTAGGTGCCCAGGCCAAAATCGGCGTAGAAGGCCAACAGCTCCTCCACGTCCATCTGCAGCGCCATCTTGGCCATGGCGATGTTGGAGGACTTCTCCAGCAAGGTACCGAGATCCTGCTTGCCGTGGTTACGACCATCCCGCACCAGGCCGCCAGATACCCGCATCCAGCCGGGGCTGGTGTCGATCATCTCATCCGCCGTCACCAGCTCCTTCTCCAGGGCCGCGGCGACCACCAGGGGCTTGACCACCGAGCCGGGCTCGTAGGCGTCGGTGATGGCCCGGTTGCGCAGCTGGTAGGCCTGGATGCCACGGCGCTGGTTGGGATTGAAGCTGGGGGTGTTGGCCATCGCCAGGATCTCGCCGGTGGGGATGTCGATGATCACCAGCGAGCCGGAGGTGGCCATGTGCATCTGGGTGGCCCGCTTGAGCGCCTTGTAGGCCAGGGCCTGCAAACGCATATCCAGGCTCAGCACCAGATCATTGGGGTTCTCCCCCTCCTCCACCACGGACAGGTTCTCCACCACTTCACCGCTGCGCGCCTTTCGCACCCGCATCTTTTGCGGTGAGCCGGTCAGCCAGTCATCGAAGTTGCGCTCCAGCCCCTCGATCCCCTTGTCGTCGATGTTGGTCAGCCCCACCAGCTGACCGGTGATCTCACCGGCCGGGTAGTAGCGGCGGGACTCGGGCTTGAGTGAGATCCCCGGGATGCGCAGCTGACGGATGTACTCCGCCACCGCCGGAGTAACCTGGCGCTTGATATAGAGGAATCGGCCACGGCTGTCGCGGATCTTGGCAATCAGGCTATCGGCATCCAGCTCCAGCACGTCCGCCAGCGCCCGCCAGCGACGCAGATCCTCGAAGCCGTTGCCATCGCGCACCAGCTTGGGATCGGCAAAAGCGGCCATCACCGGCACACTCACCGCCAGCATCTCGCCGTTGCGATCGGTGATCATGCCCCGCTGCACCTCGGAGGTCTCCAGCCGCAGGGTACGCAGATCGCTCTCATGACGCAGTTGGTCTGGTGCCACCACCTGGATCCAGGCGGCGCGGGCACCGATGGCACCGAACACCAGCAGGATCACCACACTCACCAGCTGCAGGCGCCAGCGAAAAGGGGTGGGTTTGAGCTTTTGCTTGGCCTGACGACTCATGGCAGTCTCACCACCCGTTCCTGGGCCGGATTGGGACGGTTCATCTCCAGCTGATTGCGGGCCAGGCGGTCGATGCGGCTATGCTCCGCCAGGGTTTGCTCCTCCAGCAGCAGGTGACGCCAATGCACATCGAGGTGATCCCGCTCCTGCAGCAGGTTGTTCCATTGCGCGGTCAGACGGCGCGACTCCTGCGCCGACCAGATCACCGCAAAAGCGGTGATCACCACCGCCAAACCCAGCACCAGCAGGCCCTTGTGTTGCCACAAGTCGTTGAGAATGATGCGTGTCAGGCTGGGTTTGTCCGTGGTCATTACCGTTTCTCCGCTACCCGCAGGACTGAACTGCGTGCCCGGGTGTTCTCTTCCACTTCGCCGTCACTGGGCTTGAGGGCCTTGCCCACCAGTTTCAGCACCTTGCTTTCATCCAACTGGGCCTGGGTCAGGGGCAGACCTCGCGGTGCCTCCTGGCCTTGGCTCATCTTGCGCATGAAGCGTTTCACCATGCGGTCTTCCAGGGAATGGAAGCTGATCACCGACAGGCGGCCAGCGGGGGCCAGAACCTGAACCGCGCCCTGCAGCGCCTGTTCGATCTCTTCCAGCTCGCTGTTGATGTACATCCGGATCGCCTGGAAACTGCGGGTGGCCGGATGCTTGCCCTTCTCCCGCTTGTGCTGTGGCGTCATCTTCTCGATCAACCCGGCCAGATCCAGGGTGCGCTCCATCGGCAGCCCTTCGGCGATGTGTTCCTTGATCTTGCGGGCGATGGGGCGGGAAAACTTCTCCTCACCAAAGGTCTTGAGAACCCAGGCGATGTCGTTAGCCTCTGCCCGCGCCAGCCATTGGGCCGCGGTCTCACCGCGGCTGTTGTCCATCCGCATGTCCAGCGGCCCGTCGCGCAGGAAGCTAAAGCCGCGCTCGGCGTCGTCCAGCTGGGGAGAAGAGACGCCGAGATCCAGCAGCACGCCATCGATCTGGCCCTTGAGGCCCAGCGCTTCGATGTACTCGGCGATGCCGGAGAAGGGGCCGTGAACGATCTGGAAGCGATCGTCTTCGCTGGCCAGTTGCTCGGCCACGGCGATCGCCTGGGGATCCCGGTCGATGCCGATCAGGCGCCCTTCGGGCCCCAGTCGCGACAAGATATGACGGGAATGACCACCACGGCCAAAGGTGCCATCGACGTAGGTCCCGTTCGGCTTCAGGCCCAGACCGTCGACCGCTTCGTCAAGCAAGACGGTGATGTGTTGATATTGCTCTGCCATCAGAGTGAAAAGTCCTGTAGCCGGGGGTTATTCTGGATATCCTCCGAGCCCACCTGCTGATGGGCTTCGGCGATCTGCGCCTGCCACAAGGGCTCCGACCAGATCTCAAATTTGTTGAGTTGGCCTACCAGCATCAACGGCTTCTCCAGCTGGGCGTATTGCCGCAGCGGCGCCGAGATCAGTAGGCGACCGGCCTTATCCACTTCGCCCTCGGTGGCGTAGCCAAGCAGCAAACGCTTAAGCGCCCGCTCCGCCGGCTGTGTATCGGAGAGGGCCATCAGTTTCTGCTCAACCAGTTCCCATTCTGGCAGGGGATAAAGCAACAGGCAGGGGGATTGGAAGTCGACGGTGCAGACCACTTGGCCGCCGCACAACGAGCGCAACGGTTCGCGGTACCGGGTCGGTACCGTTAAACGTGCTTTGCTGTCCAGCGCGATGGCGTTGGCACCTCGGAACATAGAGACCCTTCCCTGTCTTAATGATCCATATAGATCCACTAATAACCACTTTATCCCACAACGACTCAAATTATGAGCCGGAAGCAAGGATTGTCAAGGAAGGGACGTGGTCAAATTCTCGGGGAAAGCCGCGCCAGGACTGAAACTTGCCGCCTATGACTTTGGGAAGTTCATCGCTATACGACTGAAAAACATCCAGTTAAAAGCAAATACTCCGATCGTATAACGATCGGCGATCTTCGAATAAAGGCAGGCCCCAGCGGCTCTATTGCCAGGTCTTGTTCTGTCCAAGACGCTGTCGGCCGCTGAATGACGACGGGCAGGACCTAACCCTGCCTCTTTCTTTCCAGGCATTTGTTTGTGCTGCCCAATGGCACGAGACAGTCAGCAAAAAAGGCGATCGACATTGGCACCCCCTTTTTTCTCAAAGCTAAGCACTGCCTGATCCACACACTGGCAGCATCTTGTACCAATCCAGGTCGACATAGGACACAAAAAAGCCCCTCAGGTGAGGGGCTTTTTCGTTTTGATTAGGTTGGAGTTGGCCGATAAGCCGGGTCCTGTCTCCGCTTGCGCGGCGGCAATCATTCCTCTAGGCCTGGGATCGCTCCCAGGCTCAAGCAACCTACCCGCCCCCAACGCGGGCCACGCCAATGGGGGCCTATTTGGTCTTGCTCCGGGTGGAGTTTACCGTGCCACGAACCATTACTGGCCGCGCGGTGCGCTCTTACCGCACCCTTTCACCCTTACCTGTGCACTCCCGAGGAAGTGCCATCGGCGGTCTGCTCTCTGCTGCACTGGTCGTGGGCTCACGCCCCCCAGGTGTTACCTGGCACCCTGCCCTATGGAGCCCGGACTTTCCTCCCCCTTGCCCGTCTGCTTTATACCCTAAGGTCTACCGGCACAACGACAAGGCAGCGATTGCCTGGCCAACTCCAAGGCGCAGGAGTATAGCGCCCCGGGCCGGCGGGCACCAGTCTACACCGGTGCCGCCAGGGCAACTGCTGCTTCCTTAATCGATTACCAGCCCGCCGCCAGGCCATGTTTGTACAGGGCGTTCTTCTTAACGTTGTGGATCTGCGCCGCCAGCGCCGCCGCCTTTTTCAGCGGCAACTCCTGGCACAGCAGCTCGGTGGTGCGCAGCGCCTCCGCCGGCAGGGCATCCTCCGCTGCCTTGAACGGCGCCACCATCAACACCATCTCGCCGCGGGTACGGTTCTCGTCCTGCTGCAGCCAGGTCAGCAGCTCTTCTGCCGGCGCACCGTGGATGGTCTCAAAGCTCTTGGTCAGCTCGCGGGCCAGCACCAGCGGGCGGTCCGGTCCCAGCACCGCTACCATCTGTTCGATGGTGTCGAGCACCCGACGGGGCGATTCATAGAAGATCAGGGTGCGGGGTTCCTGGCACAGTGCCTCGAGGGTATCGCGCTTGGCCTTGCTCTTGGCGGGCAGAAAGCCCTCGAAGGCGAAACGGTCCGACGGTAGCCCGGCGGCGCACAAAGCGGTGGTCGCGGCGCAAGGGCCCGGCAGCGGGATCACCTTGTAACCGGCTTCGCGCACCTGGGTCACCAGGTGGTAACCGGGATCGGAGATCAGCGGGGTACCGGCATCGGAGATCAAGGCGACGCTGTCGCCGGCGGCCAGTTTCTGGATCAAGCTGGCCGCCCGCTGCCGCTCGTTGTGATCGTGCAGCGCCATGGTGCGGGTATTGATCCCAAAGTGACTCAACAGCTTACCGCTGTGACGGGTATCTTCGCAGGCGATCAGCGCAACCTGTTCCAACACCTCCAGCGCCCGTTGGGTGATGTCCCCCAAATTTCCGATGGGGGTGGGCACGATGTACAGGGCAACGTCGGTGGACATAGGGAGATCGCCTTCTCTGAGCTGGCAGACGCCAATTGGTTTACGACAAACAGGGGGTTAAACTAGAGGGCTAAAGTCTATCACTATCAGACAGGAAGGTGCTGGTGAAAAGCCTTACCCCCCTTCGCGCCCGCCGTTCGCTGACCGTGCTGGCCCTGGTCACAGCCCTGCTGGGTTGTGCCACCGGACCGGAACCGGTCTCCGAGCCCAGCAGCATTACCCTGGGTCAATCCAGCGCCGCTCCCGCCTATTACCTGGCCGAAGCGGAGCGCAGCGATGGCGAGCGCCGTCAGGCCAACCTGCTGCTGGCCGCCCGGGCCTACCTGCAACAGGGTCAGGTCAATGCCGCCCAGAACCTGCTCAACAGCCTGGAAGCACAGCTGCCGGGCAGCGGCACCCTGGCGGCAGAGCACCGCCTGCTGCGTGCCCGCATCGCGCTGGAGACCCAGCAGCTGGACCAGGTACTGCCGATGCTGGACTGGCCAGGCCAATGGGCCCTGTCCTCGGCCCAGTGGCGGGATCGCTACGCCCTGCAGATCCGCTACTTCCAGCAAACCGGTGCCCCCCTGTCCCAGGCCTTTGCCCATTACGAGCTAGGACCCTACCTGTCCGATGCCTACCAGCAGCCCAACTGGGACCGGATCTGGGAACTGCTCTCGCCGATGCCGGAAGAGGAGCTGCAGGCGGCCATGGCCCAGACCCGCGACAGCCAATGGAAGGCCTGGCTGGAGCTGGCCTGGTTGGCCCAGCATTACGCGGTACAGCCCACCACCATGCTAGCGGAACTGGCCAGCTGGCAGCGCCGCAACCCGACCCATCCGGCGTCCCGCCGCCTGCCCAGCGATCTGGAGCAGGCGATCAACGTTCAGCCCTACCGACCGGAGCAGGTGGCGGTGCTGTTGCCCCTGTCGGGCCAATTCGCCAACCAGGCCCGAGCCATCCAGGATGGCCTGCTGGCCAACCTGCTCGGTGATGAACAAAGCCGTAAGGTGCGCTTCTACGACACCGACCAACTGGACCCGGCGGAGGCCTATCAACAGGCCCTGGATGAGGGTGCCGGCTTTGTTATCGGCCCCCTGCTCAAACCCAACCTGGACGCGGTTATGGCGGTCTACCAGGGTGAGGTGCCGCTGCTGGCGCTGAATCAGAACGACGGTCTCGATCCCCACGAAGACCTTTACTTCTTCTCGCTGGATCCGGAAAGCGAGGCCCGTCAAGCCGCACAGCGAATGCAGGCCCAGGGGATCCAGCGTCCGATGGTACTGGCGTCGCAGAGTGCCACCGGCCGCCGCATGGCCGATCGCTTTGCCGAAGAGTGGCTGGAGCTGACTGAGGAGGAGGCGGAGATCCACTACTTCCAGGGCAATGACAGCATGCGGGAAACCGTGCAATCCGCCATGCATGTGGATCAGAGCAACGCCCGCATCGCCGAGATCCGCACACTGTTCGGCCCCCGCACCAAGGCGGACTTCCGCTCCCGTCGGGATGTGGATGCGCTCTACCTGGTGGCCACCAGCAACGAGGTCCGACTGCTCAAGCCCTTTGTCGACGTTAACCTGGCAGTGTTCGCCGATCCCCTGGCCTTGTACGCCAGCAGCCGGGCCCACGGCGAGCTGGGTTCCGGCAGCCAGGCGGAGGAGCTCGATGGCCTGCGCCTCAGTGACATGCCCTGGCTGTTAAGCGACAATGCTGAACATCAACAAGCGGTTGCCTTGTGGCCCGAGCGTTCGCTGGCACTGCAACGACTGTATGCCATGGGCTACGACAGCTGGAGCCTGATCGACCGCCTGGCGCAGATGCGGGTGTTCACCGGCTACCGCATGCGTGGCCTATCCGGCCAGCTGACGGTGGAGCCGGATGGTAACCTGGAGCGACAGCTGGACTGGTCCCGCTACCGTCGCGGAACGCTGCGCCCGGAAGGATGACTCGGGCTCGCGGCGACTGGGCCGAGCAACGGGCCTGTGACTTCCTCCAGGCCCAGGGGCTAACGCCTCTGGCTCGTAACGTCCATTGCCGCTTTGGTGAGGTTGACCTGGTGATGCAGGCCAGCAACCAGCTGGTGTTCGTCGAGGTGAAATACCGTCGCAGCGGTGGCTTTGGCGGCGCCAGTGCCGCGGTAACCCCGGCCAAACAACAAAAACTGCGCCTGGCGGCGCAGTGGTACTTACAACAACACGGCTGGGAGGACCGCCCCTGCCGATTCGATGTGGTGGCCATGACTGGCGAGCACATCGACTGGATTGAAAACGCATTTTAAGAGGTGAACGCGCCATGCTGGAGCGGATTAAAGAGAGCTTTACCGAGAGCATTCAGACCAAGATCGACGCGGCGGAAGCGCTGCCGGAGTCCCTGGAGAAGGCCTCCATGGCGATGGTCCAATGCCTGCTCGGGGGCAACAAGATCCTGGCCTGCGGCAATGGCGGCAGCGCCGGTGACGCCCAGCACTTCTCCGCGGAGCTGCTCAACCGTTTCGAGATCGAGCGCCCGGGCCTGCCCGCCATCGCCCTCTCTACCGACACCTCTACCATCACCGCCATCGCCAACGACTACAGCTACGAGGAGATCTTCTCCAAGCAGGTGCGCGCCCTGGGCCAGCCCGGTGACATCCTGCTGGCGATCTCCACCAGCGGCAACTCCGGCAACGTGATCAAGGCGATGGAGGCGGCGGTGAACCGCGATATGACCATCGTTGCCCTGACCGGCAAGGATGGCGGTGCTATGGCCGGCCTGCTGAGCGAAAACGACGTGGAGATCCGCGTCCCCAGCAACCGCACCGCCCGCATCCAGGAGGTGCACCTACTGGCAATCCACTGCCTGTGCGACAACATCGATCGCACCCTGTTCCCCCAGGAGGACTGAGCCATGTGGCGTGCGATAGGGATATTGCTGGTGGTCACCCAATTGGCGGGTTGTGCCGGAGCGATCATGGCCGGTGCCGTGGGTGGTGCGGTGATGGTCAACGACCGCCGCTCGATGAGTACCCAGATCGATGACCATGCCTTGGAGGTGCGCATCGCCTCGGCCCTGCGGGGCGAGGAGGATCTGCGCGCCCAGGCTCGGATCAGCGCCATCAGCATGAATCAACAGGTGCTGCTGGTGGGCCAGGTGCCCACCCCGGTGCTGCGTGACAAGGCGGTGCGCATCGTCAGCCAGGTTGAGGGGGTCACCGTGGTGCACGACCAATTGCGCCAGGGCAGCCCGGTGGGCTTTACCACCAAGAGTAATGACACCTGGATCAGCACCAAGGTGAAATCTCGCATGTTCAGTGACGGCGAGCTGGATGCCCTACGCATCAAGGTGATCACCGAGAACGGTGAGGTGTTCCTGCTCGGCCTGGTGGACCGCCAGGAGGCCGATCTGGCGGTGGACGTGGCCCGCACCACCGCCGGGGTGCGCAAGGTTGTGAAGGTGTTCGAGTACCAATAGGTGCTAGGTGCTAGGTGCTAGGTGCTAGGTGCTAGGTGCTAGGTGCTAGGTGCTAGGTGCTAGGTGCTAGGTGCTAGGTGCTAGGTGCTAGGTGCTAGGTGCTAGGTGCTAGGTGCTAGGTGCTAGGTGCTAGGTGCTAGGTGCTAGGTGCTAGGTGCTAGGCAGGCTAGCCTAGAGCTCGAACCATCACCGTCAACGACTTTCCTTAGCTCTTCCTATCTCCTGCTCCTCCTAGTACCCAGAAGGGCTTTGCCCGGCCTAGTACCTTTCCTTCCAACGCTCTTCCTAGCCTCTAGAAGGGCTATGCCCGGCCTAGTGCCTGCCTTTTCCTAGAAGGGCGCAGCCCGCCCCAGTAGCTAGCAGCCTCAGCGCCATAAAAAAGCCGCCCATCGGGGCGGCTTTTTTGTGGCTCAGCGCTTAACGCGGCATCGGCGGCAGGCCGACTGCCTCGTACACCTTGGCTAGGGTGGCAGCGGCTCGCTCGCGGGCGTTCTCTGCGCCGCGCTTCATCACCGCATCCAGGTAGGCCTGATCGGCACGGATCTCTTTGAAGCGCTGCTGCATCGGCTCCAGCATCGCCACCACGGACTCGGCCGTAGCCACCTTGAGGTGGCCATACATCTTGCCCTCGAACTCCGCCTCGATCTCGGCAAAGCTCTTGCCAGAAGTGGCGGAGTAGATGCTCATCAGGTTAGAGACGCCGGCCTTGTTTTCCAAGTCGTAGCGCACCACGGCCGGATCGTCAGAGTCGGTTACCGCCTTCTTGAACTTCTTGGTGATCACCTTGGGATCTTCCAGCAGGCCAATGCGGTTGTTGGCGTTGTCGTCCGACTTGGACATCTTCTTGGTCGGATCCTGCAGGCTCATCACCCGGGCCCCGGTTTGCGGGATGTGCGGCTCCGGAATCGCAAACACCTCACCGTACAGGTTGTTGAAGCGAGTGGCGATGTCGCGGGACAGCTCCAGGTGCTGCTTCTGATCGTTGCCGACCGGCACCTCGTTGGTCTGGTACAGCAGGATGTCGGACGCCATCAATACCGGGTAGCTGAACAGACCAGCGTTGATGTTGTTGGCGTGGCGTGCGGACTTGTCCTTGAACTGGGTCATCCGGTTCAGTTCACCCATCTGGGTGTAGCAGTTGAGGATCCAGGCCAGCTGGGTGTGCTCCTGCACATGGGACTGCACGAACACGGTGCTCTTATCGGGATCGATGCCAATGGCCAGGTACAGGGCCAGGGTATCCATGCAGGCGTTTTTCAGCGCTTCCGGGTCCTGGCGCACGGTGATGGCGTGCAGATCAACGATGCAGTAGAGCGCATCGTGGCTGTCTTGCAGGTTCACCCACTGACGCAGTGCACCCATGTAGTTACCAAGGGTCAGGCCGCCCGACGGTTGGGCACCACTAAAGACGATGGGTTTACTCATTGGATCTCGTTCTCGGTTAAGGCCGGCAGCAGCGCCAGCAACGGTTTGAATTGGTCCAGCGCATGATCCGGATCTAGGGTGCGGATGTCCAGCCCGTAGTTATAGCCGTAACTCAGGCCAATGGTGGGGCAGCCCGCCGCCTTACCGGCTTCGATGTCGTTGCGGGAATCCCCCACCATCAGCATCTGCTCCGGGGTCAGTCCCCAGCGCTGCAGCAGGGTGTTGAGCGGCAGCGGATCCGGCTTGCGCCGGGCCAGGCTGTCGCCACCGAACCAGTGATCAAACAGATGATCGATGCCACAGGCCGCCAGCAGCTCAGGCACAAACTGGGCCGGCTTGTTGGTCACCAGCCCCAGTCGATAGCCCCGCGCCTTAAGGGTAGTCAGGGTCTGAGCCACGTCGGGATAGAGCAGTTCCGGGCCGGCCTGGTGCTGGGCATAATGGTGATGAAAGCGCGAGAGCGCCTTGGCCACCAGCGCCTCATCCAGGCCGGGATCAACCTGGACATCGTCAGACAGGGCCCGGCGGATCAGCACCTCGGCGCCATTGCCAATCCAGCCCAAGGCCTTGGTGGGATCGCAGGGCGGTCGGCCCAGATCGATCAGGGTCTCCGCCGCCGCATGGGCCAAGCTGGGACCGCTGTCGATCAGGGTCCCATCCAGGTCAAAGGCGATGGCTTGTACCTGGGACAGCGGCATCAGCGGGCCACTCCCGCCAGCTCCTGGCGCATCTGTTCGACCACCTGGGCATAATCGGGCTGGTTGAAGATGGCGGAGCCAGCAACAAACATGTCGGCACCGGCCGCGGCCACCTCGGCGATGTTGTCCACCTTGACGCCGCCATCCACCTGCAAGCGGATCGGTCGGCCACTGGCCTCGATGCGCTCGCGCACCTGGCGGATCTTGTCTAGGGTGCCGGGGATAAAGGATTGGCCACCGAAACCGGGGTTGACCGACATCAGCAGGATCACGTCCAGCTTATCCATCAGGTGGTCAAGGTAGTGCAATGGGGTGGCCGGGTTGAACACCAGGCCCGCCTGGCAGCCGTGATCCTTGATCAGCTGCACCGTCCGGTCGATGTGCTCCGAGGCTTCCGGATGGAAGGTGATGATGGAGGCACCTGCCTTGGCAAAGTCCGGGATCAATCGATCCACCGGCTTCACCATCAGGTGCACGTCGATGGGGGCCTGGATCCCACGGCGATCCATGTCGGCTTTCAGCGCCTGACACACCATGGGGCCGATGGTCAGGTTGGGCACATAGTGGTTGTCCATCACATCGAAGTGGACCACATCGGCGCCGGCTTCCAGCACCTTAGCGACATCCTCACCCAGCCGGGCGAAGTCCGCCGACAGGATGGAGGGGCAGATCAGGTAATTGTTCATCACATCTTCCTCGGGCAGCAGTGCGCCACAGTGTATCGCTTTGGTTTATTAGACCCAAATCGCTTTTTATCGCCACCTTGCAATTCCAATTCATTCCCGTTTATGTTGAAAGGACCCCCCTAGGTCCTTCCCGATTTGCTTTTAAAAAACCGGGCTTTGCCCCAATTGGATAAAAGAGGGAATGGATGATGAAAAACGCAGTATCTGTAGCGGTCGGTACCATACTGAGCGCCAGCGCTCTGCTGTCTGCGCCAGCCATGGCGGACGTCAGCGGCAATATCGGTGTCACCAGTGATTACCTGTGGCGTGGTGTCACCCAAACCGATGGCGCACCGGCGGTTTCCGGCGGCATCGACTGGGGTCATGACTCCGGCTTCTACCTGGGCACCTGGGTTTCCAATATCGAATTTGGCGATGCGGCCACCTACGAGTGGGACCTGTACGGCGGCTTTGGCGGCGAGATTGGCGATTTCGGTTACGACGTCGGCTACATCTACTACGCCTACCCCAATGGCGATGATCTCGACTTCGGTGAGGTCTACGGTAGCATCGGCTGGAACTGGCTGGGCCTGAACGTCTCCTACGGCACCAACGAAAGTGCCGACGAGAAGTTCTATGAAAACGCCCTCTACGTGGAAGGTACTCTGGGCTTTGATCTGACCGACAGCGTTTCCCTGGGCTTTGCCATCGGCCACTACAGCTTCGACATCGACGAAGATGAGGACTACCTCAACTACAACCTGTCGCTGACCAAGAGCACCGAGGCGATGGGCGATTTCACCTTTATGGTAAGCGACACCGATCTGGATGACGATGACCCGATCTTCCTGGTGAGCTGGGCCTACGAGTTCGACATCTGAAGTCGTTAACACTGAAATAGCATCAACGCAACACCGGTGTTATAATCGCCTCCTGGGCAGTCCTCAGGAGGCGATTGTGTTTGTTCAACGTCGAAAATTAGCGCTTATGGGAGCAACCGCTGTGCTGGTCACGGCCGCCGGTGCTGTCACCCTGTCTGGCGTGTTGAGCTGTGAAGAGGACACCCGCTGCCTGCAAGAGACCGCCACCCTCAAGTGGCACCAGTGGATCACCGGCAGTGGCTCCAGCCAGTTTCACTTCGTCGACCTGCTCGAGTTGTTGTACCGCCCTAAGGAAGCCACGCCCGTTGGCCAGCCCTAAGCTGCTGGACCTGATACAAAGCGTCGTTGCGGCGCTGTTCGGTGTACAGACTGAGGCCAAACGAACCCAGGACTTTGGCCACCACTCCCCGGTTCCCTATCTTATTGTTGGCGTCGTTGCGCTGATCGTCTTTGTGCTCGGCCTGTGGCTGCTGGTGCAGCTGGCCTTGAGCCTCAATCCCTAGTCCCGTTCCGGCCGATACAGGGCAAACAACTCATCCACCTTCTTGCGTCCCGATGCCGTCTGGCTGATGGAGCGCGTCACCTTTAGGGTATCCAGGCTGGCAGCATGGTAAAGCTTGCGGGCCAGCGGCGTATCGTGGTTGCTGATCAGCACGGTGGCCGCTTGCTTGTTGGCTGCGGCCACGGCGCAGTCCGCCAGCAGAGCCTGATCGTCGAGGCTGAAGCCACCACTGGCGTAGCTGGTAAAGTTCGCGGTGGTCGACAGCGGCAGATAGGGCGGATCGCAGTAGACGGCATCACCATGGCGGGCCCGGGCGAAGGCATCGCCATAGCCTTCACAGAAGAAGGTGGCGCGCTGGGCCTTCTCGGCAAAAAACCACATCTCCTTCTCGGGGAAATAGGGCTTCTTGTAGGAGCCAAAGGGCACGTTAAAGCCACCGGACTTGTTGTATCGGCACAAGCCGTTGTAGCCATGGCGATTGAGGTAGAGGAACAGCACAGCTCGACCGAACTGGTCGTGAGTCTGATTGAACTCGGCACGCATGCCGTAATAGGTCTCTTTGTCGTTATTCACTGGGACAAAGAGCTTACGAGCGGTCGCTATGTAATCATCCGGTCGTTGCTGCAGCGTCTGGTACAGGCCGATCAGATCCGGATTGATGTCGCTGAGCAGGTACTCGGCGTAGTCGGTGTTGAGAAACACCGAGCCAGCGCCGACAAAGGGTTCGACCAATCGCTCCGAGCGAGGCAGGCGCGCGGCGATCTGGTCTACCAGCTTAAACTTGCCCCCTGCCCATTTGAGAAACGCTCTGGATTTAGTCATCGGCCAACCGTTGTATCGAAAAGCGGAGAGTTTACCTGTCTTGATTCAGGATCTCAGCCAATTGTTGCTGTTCAGAAAGTTCTTTTTGTACCGCTGCCATGGATTTGATGTAGGGCGAGAGCTTGGCCAGGTTGTCCGGCAAATCTGACATCGCCTGCTGTGCGGCGGTCCGGCTGTCGTAGCCCCCCATCACCAGCACATACCAGGGCAGTGGCTGGCGATCGATGCGGTAGACGGTGATCCCCTCGGTCAGCCCGTGGCTCTCAAGAAAGCCCGGGATCAGGTTGGGGTAGGAGAACACCGCCAGTTGCAGCACGTAGCTGCTGTCCGGCCGTTCCATCAGCGGCTGCTCCGCCAGGGGCAACGGCTCCGGCTCTGGCTCATACGCCGCGGTGTCCACCGGCTCCGCCTCGGGGGTGGAAACCGGCTGCGAGCTGACCTCCTCCACGGCTGGGGCATCCTCTAGATCGACGCTGACCAACGCCACATCGGCTTCAGTCACCATGGTCTCAGCTGGGGTCAGCTCTTGCGGCTCATCCGCCGCACTGGCCTCGCTTGCCTGCGCCATCGCCTCTGCTTCGTTCTGAGCCTTTTCCGTCGGCTCAACCTGGGTCGGTGGCCACTCCCCTGCCAGCGCCAGTTGCGGCTCCGGCTGCGCTTCAGGCTCGGGCTCCAGCGCCGGCAATGCCACCGGGATCCGTTGCTCGACCAGTTCGACGTCGGAGGCCGGGCCGGGATCCAGCCATAGCCACAGCATCATCAACACCACCAGACCGGCGACCACGGCAATGCCACGACGATGAAGTGGGGTCAGTTTATTGAAGGCAGACAGGGCCGCACTGGGGGCCAGTGCCTCCACCAGGGCCACCACCGCTTTGGGGCTGCCATCGGATTGGGCCAGCTGGCGATCCACCGCCTCTTGATTAATGAAGTGTCGTTGTCCCTCGCGGGCGACAAGGGCTTGATACAGCTTGTGGCGCTCACGCAGGGCCAGGGGGCTGATCTCCACCGGTAACAGCCGAGCCTGGGCATCCTCCGGCAGCGCCTCCAGCAACCGCTGCAACAGCGCAGGTCGGCAGCACAGCACCAGCACCACCCGTCCCGCCAGGGCTTCGTTGTCCATCACCAGGCCCAACAACTCGGCCAACAGGGTGTCGGCCAGGTTTTCACCATCATCCACCACCAGCATCATGCGCTGGGGCTGACGGGGCAGCAGCCGCTCCAGGGTATCGGGCAGGGGCTCCAGGGGGTCAAACACCACCTCGGCGTCCAGTTGGCGGACCAACCGCTCACGGATCGCCGCCGGATCCTCTCCGGCGCCGCTGGCGACGTAGGCCTGGTTGAACTCCTCACACTGCTCCAACAGTGACTGCGCCAGGGTGGTCTTGCCCATCCCAGCGTCACCGTGCAGCAAGATAAGGTGATCGCCGTATTCGGTCAGGTAGCGCAGCCGCTCCAGCAGGCTACGTTGGCTGGGAAGCAGGGTATCCACAGCCTCGGATGAACTCATGAAGGATCTAGCAGTTGTTGAAGTTGTGCTTCCGTGACGTCGGACACCACCTCAGCACGCCCCAGGGTACGGGGCAGGATCAGCCGGAGGCGGCCATCCAGTACCTTCTTGTCGCGGCGCATATGAGGAATAAACTGATCGAAGCCCATCCCTTCCGGGGCGGACACCGGCAGTTCAAAGGCCTGCAGCAAGGCGCGGATCCGGTCGACGGCCTCGGCATCCAGCCAGTCCAGCTGCTGCGCCAACTCAGCGGCCTGCACCATCCCGGTAGCCACCGCTTCGCCATGGAGCCAGTTGCCGTAGCCCTGTTCGGCCTCGATGGCGTGGCCAAAGGTGTGACCCAGGTTCAGCAGGGCGCGAACCCCCTGCTCGGTTTCATCCTGTGCCACCACCTCCGCCTTGATCTCGCAGCAACGACGGATGGCGTAATTCAACGCCTCCGGTTGTTGCGCTAACAGATCGTCCCGGTGGGATTCCAGCCAGGCGAAGAAGTCCGCATCCCAGAGGATGCCGTACTTGATCACCTCCGCCATGCCGGCGGCGAACTCCCGCGCTGGCAGCGTGGCCAGGGTGTTGATGTCCATCAGCACCAGGGATGGCTGATGGAAGGCACCGATCATGTTTTTACCCAGTGGGTGGTTCACCGCGGTTTTGCCCCCCACCGAGGAGTCCACCTGCGCCAGCAGAGTGGTGGGGATCTGGATAAAGGGCACGCCCCGCTGGTAACAGGCCGCCGCAAAGCCGACCATGTCACCGATCACCCCACCGCCCAGGGCCACCAGGGCACAATCGCGGCTCAGCCCCAGCTCCAGGGCGCGGGAGAAGATCCCGTCAAGGGTGGTCAGGGTCTTGTGGGCTTCACCGTCGGGCAGGACCAGGGTGTCCACGGTCTTACCGGTGGAGGCCAACATGGCGACGCAACGCTCCAGGTAGAGCGGCGCCACCACCTCATTGGTCACCACCAGCAGGCGCTTGGTGTTGATCTCACTCAGCCACTGGGCACCGCTGTCCAGCAGGCCGGCCTGGATGATGATGGGGTAGCTGCGCTGACCCAGTTCGACGTCGATCCGTTCCATGGCACCCTCGTTTGGCGTGGTTAGAAGCCCAGGCGTTCGATGATCTCGTTGGCCACGACCTTGGCGCTCTGGTCGTCGGTACGCACCACCAGATCGGCAACCTCTTCGTACAGCGGGTTGCGCTCACCGGCCAGCTTCTCCAGCACGCCGCGAGGCTCGTCGACCTGCAGCAGCGGACGACGTTTGTCGCGCTGAGTGCGGGCCACTTGCTTGTCGATGGTGGTTTCCAGGTAGACCACGATACCGCGGGCAGAGAGGCGATTACGCACCTCTTTGGAGATCACAGAGCCGCCACCGGTGGCCAGAACAATCCCCTGCTTCTCGGTCAGGTCGTTAATGACGCGGGCTTCGCGTACGCGGAAGCCCTCTTCACCTTCGATGTCAAAAACCCAGCTGATGTCAGCCCCGCTGCGGCTTTCGATCTCTTGGTCGGAGTCGTAAAAATCCAGGTGAAGCATTTGAGCTAGATGACGTCCAATGGTGCTCTTACCGGCACCCATCGGACCAATCAGAAAAATATTTCTCTTCTCAGCCATTTCTACAATCGAGGTTAGTAAAAAATAAGCTAGCGACCACCAGGGCGGTGGTAGCGGAAAAAATCCCCACTTTGACGCTAATTTGACGAGCGATTATCTCAGGGAATGACGCAGCAACGCAATAGAGGCGACACAATGGGTGTCGCCTCTAAAGTTTGGAGGGTTAAAGTTCTTCCGTTACAACCTTGGGCGTAACGAAGATAAGGAGTTCTTTCTTCTCGACAAAGTCGCTGGTATTGCGGAAGAACCAGCCAACCCAGGGGATGTCCCCCAGCACCGGCACCTTGGAGACGTTGTTGAGCTGTTGCTGCTGGAAGATCCCCCCCAGCACGATGGTCTCACCGTTCTTCGCCAGCACCTGGGTCGAGATCCGCTGGGTATCGATGGCCGTCGCCGGGCCGGTGGCGGTCTGTACCGTCTCCCCCCGGGTGTCCTGGGTCACGGTCAGATCCAGCACGATGCGGTTGTCCGGGGTGATCTGCGGCTTCACCGTCAGCCCCAACACTGCCTTCTTGAACTCCACCGAGGTGGCACCACTGGAGGTGGACTGAACGAAGGGGATCTCCACACCTTGTTCAATAAAGGCGGTGAACTGGTTGGCCGTGGTCAACCGCGGACTGGCGATGATCTCACCCTTGTTCTCCCGCTCCAGCGCCGACAGCTCCAGATCCAGCAGGGTACCGTCGTTAAGCTTGGCCACGTGGAAGGCGATGCTGCCGGCCGGTTCTGATACCGGCAGGTTGACGTTGAGGCGGTCGACAATGGCGGGCGCAATGCCGTTGGCGATGTCATTGGCCCCCTCCAGGGTACCGGAGGTGCCCTTGTTGCCCTGCTGATCGGTCACGCCCCAGCGGATCCCCAACTCCTCGTTGATGTTGTCGCGGATGGTCACCATGCGCGACTCGATCACCACCTGCTTGATGGGGATATCCAGCACCTCCACCAAACGGTGCACATCCTCCAGTCGCTCGGCGGTATCCTGCACCAGCAGGGTGTTGGTACGCTCATCCACCGAGACGGCGCCGCGCTCAGACAGCAGGCTACCCGCCTCGCCGCTGAGCAGATTAGCGATGTCACTGGCCTTGGCATAATGTATCTGCACATACTCGGAGAACAGCGGTGCCACCTCTTTGGCCTCTTGCTGGTCCCGCAACTGCTGGTTCTCCTGCGCCGCCAGCTCATCTCGCGGCGCCACCAACAGGATGTTGCCCTCGATCCGCTTGTCCAGGCCATTGACCTTGAGGATCATGTCCAGTGCCTGGTCCCAGGGCACATCGTCCAGGTGGAGGGTCAGACTGCCCTGCACGGTATCTGTGGTCACCAGGTTGAAGTTATTGTGATCGGCGATGATCTGCAGCACGGTCCGAACCTCAATGTCCTGGAAGTTCATCGACAGCTGCGAGCCGGTGTAGGTCTTCTCTTCGTCTACCGGTGCCTGCTGCTCCTGCACCGTCACCACAAAGCGGTTGCCCTCCTGGCGGTAGTCGTAATCGAACGCCTGACCGCCCATGTCCAGCCGCACCTGGCTGTTGTTGGCCTCCCGGAAGGTTTCAAAGGCCACCACCTGGGTGTTGAAATCCTCAACGTTCACCACGTAGAGCAGCTCATCCGGCAAGGTGCTGTTGTACAGGGTCACCACCAGATCGGCACCAATGCGCTGCAGGTTGGCGGCGGAGCGGGCGCTGTTGAGGGTCACCACCAACTCACCGGCACCGGCCTCACCACGGTGAAAGTCGATCGCCTCGATCTGGGACTGGCCTGACTCCCCGGCAGTGGCCGGGGCCTCGCTCTGGTCATTGAGGATCACGTAGTAGCGATCCCCCTCGATGCGGGTACGGTAGGACAGCATACGCTGCAACCCTATCACCACCTGCAGACCATCCGCCTGGGGCAAGACCTGCAGGTCGTTGACGCCGCGAGAGCCAATGGGAATCCGGCTTACCGCCATGTCGGCATCGGCCCCGGAAAAGTTCAGCCGCAGCTGAGCCGGGTCTGCCGCCAGCAGGATCTGAGGCTGTCCTGGGGGCCCATCGAACTGGAATTCCAACTCAAGCTGACCGCCCACCTGCCCCTGGTAACGCACATCCTGCAGCGTCTCCGCCTGTACCCAGCAGCTGCACAGAAGCAGCCAGACCGCCCATCCAATCCGTGCACTCATCCCTGATGGCCTCCGTTGCCGCAGAATCCCTTGCATGGTTTTCGTCCTTGTTATCGTTATTACCGCGCCATGGCGATGGAAGTATCTCGTTGAGTCCAGCAACCACGGGCATCGGGAATCCATTCGGTCACCGTCAGCTGATTAATGCCGATCTCTGCCACCCGACCATGGTACAGGCCAAGGTAGTCGCCCTTTCGCAACCGGTGAACCCGGCCGTCAACCGCCCGTACCAGTGCCCAGCGTTGCTCTGCCTCGGTCATCACCCCTTTCAGCTCAAAGCTGTCCAGGGCAAAGGTTTCCAAAGCGCCTTTGTTGCGCACGGTATCCGGTTGCGGGCAGCTCTTCTGACTCGGCGGATCCGGACTGTGTGCCCGCTCCAGACGAAACGGACTGCGCAGGTGATCGACCTGGTATGGCACCGCAGTCACCTCGATAGACACCGGCTCCGGCTCCTCGTAGGCCACCTTGGAGGCTTGCACCTGGGCGACATACTGGCGCAGATCGTTAATGCCACCGGAGCAGCCAGTCAGGCTCAGCGCCACGACACAAGCAAGAGCAATCCTCATTGCGACTCCCCCTCAGTCTGCTCAGCGAAACGGTAGGTCTTGGCCACCACCTTCATCCCCAGCGGCCCATCCCCTCTCTCGATTGAGAAGTCGTGCAAGCTGACAATGCGTGACAGGCCGGCCACACCCGCAGAGAACTGACCAATATGGTGGTAATCCCCCTGCAGCTCCATCTCGATGGGGATCTCGATGTAGAACTCTTTCTGCTGTTCCGGTAACCAGTTGAGACTGCGTATGTCCAGACTGGCGTCAGTGGCCAGGAAGGTCACAGAGTCCAGCAGCGCTGACATCTCGTGTTCGGTGGGCAGCATCGCCACCAGTTGGTCAAACAGCGCCTGCATCTCCGCCAGTTCCTCGAGGTAACGGGGCAGGTTGGCCGCCAATTGATACTTGCGTTGGAACTCATCTTTAAGCGCCACTTCCTTCTGCTGCAGTTGCTCCAACTGGGCCACCGAATCCTTGATCAACAGAAAGTAGCCTGCGGTAAACAGCAAGGCGGCCAGGATCACCGCAAAGCCTATCTTGGCCGGCTTGGGCCAGCTACCGATGTTCTCGAACTCCAGCTCATTGATGTCATTAAGATTCATCGCGTTCGCCCTCGTTCAGAGCCAGCCTTTCCTCCTGCACCTTGGGGCCATCCCCCAACGGCAGAACGATCACGTCGAGGCGGAAGTGATGCTCCCTGGCCCGCTCCTCATCGCCGGCCACAATCTGCTGGACACGCGGTTCCGCCAGCCAGCGGGCGGCCTTGACCTGGCGCATCATGTTGGCCAGGTGGTTGTTGGACTCGCAGTAGCCCTCCAGCACCACCGCATCCCCCTGCACCTCAATGTGTGTCAGGTAGACGCCCGGCACCATCACACGGGCCAGCTCATTGAGCACCTGCACCGGCACATGCCGCTGTTGCTGCAGCGCCTTTATCACGTCGATTCGAGTCAGCAGTGTCTCCCGCTGCTGCTTGATCTTGTTGATCTGGCGGATCTGGCTGTCCAGTTTCTGGATCTCGCCCTGTAGATACTGGTTGCGAACCTGCTGTTGCTGCTGCATCTGGCCAAGCCAAAACTGCGTCGCCATGACCACCCCCACGGCACCAATGGCCACCGCCCCCAGGATCGACAGGTACTGCTGACGCTGCCGGGCACGCTGGGTTTCACGCCAGGGAAGTAGGTTTATATGTGCCATGATTCGAAACTCCTCAAGGCCAGGCCACAAGCCACCATGTAGCGACCGATATCACCTGCGACCGATTGCCGCAGCATCTCGCTGGCATGCAAAGCGCCGCCGAAGGGATCAGCCCGTTGCACCGGGATCTCCAGCTCCGTCGACAGTCGCTCGCATAAGCCCTCGATCTGGACCGCGCCGCCACAGAGGATGAGGCGGTCAATGTGCTTGTGTTTGCTGGCATTGCAGAAGATCTGGATGGTCCGACGGATTTGCTGAACGAACTGTGCCTGGAACGGCTCCAGCACCTCGATGGCAAAGTTGTGGGGCAGCTCACCGGCGATCTTAGCGCGCTCCGCCTCTTCGCCCGTCATGCCGTAATAGGATTGAATGGTCTGGGTGTACTGTTCACCGCCGAAGGCCTGTTCACGGATAAAGGCGGTTTCCCCCTCGGCGATGATGGCGAAGGTGGTCATGCTGGCCCCCATGTCCACCATGGCTACCACCTCGGTAGCCCCGCCGCAGGGCAGTTGCGGCGCCAGCAGCTTGAAGCTGCGACCAAGGGCATAGCCCTCCACGTCCACCACCTTGCTGCCCAAACCGGCCGCTTCCAGCGCCTCGACCCGGGATTCAACGTTGTCCGAACGACAGGCCGCCAGCAGCACCGAGACCTTGCTGGTGGCCTCGTTCACCTCCAGCGGCTCAAAGTCGATGTTGACGTCTTCCAGGGGATAAGGGATGAGGTTGTCGGCTTCGATCTCGATCTGCGCCTCAAGCTCCTCGTCGGAGAGGTTGGCGTCCATGAAGATCACCTTGGTCATCACTGTCGAGCCGGACACCGAGGCGGCACCGAAGCGGGCCTTGCGGGGTAGTTGCGCCCTGACCTGCTTCATCGCCTCGGCCACAGCACTGCTGTTTTTTATTTCCCGGTCGACTACGACGCCTTTCTCCAGTGGGATTCGGGCGATCGCTTCCAATTGGTATCCGTGGGGCGATTGCGATAGGAGAACAGCCTTAATTTCTTGCGTACCAATATCGACCCCAACCAGCTCGGTCGAACGAGGTTTTATCCAGTTTGCCAGCATCGCCCAAACCATCCCTGCGCGTGTAAATTGGATTCGCTTCCAATAAGTAACATTTTCACAACAGCTTACAGATACCCTAATCCTCAGACAAAGTCACGAGTTTGCTTTAGAGCAGGATCGACGCAGGGTATACTTACACTTTGGATTGGACTTTTTTCGGGAACATAGTTGAGTGAAGTGGGTTAAGCGTTTCCTTGCCTTTATCGGCATCATGATGATTCTTGGGCTGGGCACCATCGCGGGTCTGTACGCCTGGATCGCGCCGACACTGCCGGACGTGGAAACACTGAAGACCGTGCAACTGCAGACCCCGATGCGGGTATACAGCGCCGATGGCAAGCTGATCTCCCAGTTCGGTGAGAAGCGCCGTATTCCGGTGCGCTACGAGGATGTGCCCCAGCACATGATCGACGCCGTCATCGCCACCGAAGACGCCCGCTTTTTCGAGCACTACGGGGTCGATCCCATTGGTATCCTCCGGGCCGCGGTGGTGGTCGCTACCACCGGCAGCAAGGCCCAGGGCGCCAGTACCATCACCATGCAGGTGGCCCGTAACTTCTTCCTGACCCGCGAAAAAACCTACATCCGGAAGATCAAAGAGATCTTCCTCGCGGTAGAGATTGAGCGTCTGCTCAGCAAGGAGGAGATCCTCGAGCTCTACCTCAACCGCTCCTTCCTGGGCAATCGGGCCTACGGCATCGGTGCCGCCGCCCAGGTTTACTACGGCAAGGAGTTGGCAGAGCTGTCCCTACCGGAGATCGCGATGATCGCCGGCCTGCCGCAATCCCCCTCCGCAGCCAACCCGATCCGCAACCCGGACCGCGCCCGCATGCGTCGTAACGTAGTGCTGGGACGGATGCGAGACGTTGGCTACATCAGCGCCGCCGAATACCAGCAAGGGGTACAAGCCCCGGTGACGGCCCGCTACCACGGTGCCGAGATCGATCTCTATGCCCCCTACCTGGCAGAGATGGTGCGCGACCATATGGTGGCCACCTATGGCGAGGAAGACGCCTACACCCGTGGCTTTGATGTCTACACCACCGCCAGCGCCGACACCCAGCGCGCGGCTCAGCGTGCCCTGCTGGATAACCTGTTCGCCTACGACACCCGCCACGGCTATCGTGGCCCGCAAGCGGTGCTGTGGGGCGGTGAGGCCGAGGCCGAAACCGAAGCTGATCCCGCCAAGAGTGACGCGGCCGCTGACCTCGCCGACGGCCAAATCGACGATGAAAGTAACGCTGACGGCGCCTGGGATAACGAGCGCATCGTTGCCCACCTCAAGAGTGTGCGCCGCTATCGTGATATCTACCCAGCCGTGGTCATCGCGGTAGAGGAGAAGACCGCCCAGGTGATCAACGCCCAGGGAGAGCAGATCGAACTGCCCTGGAACGGCATCAACTGGGGCCGGGCCTACATCAGTGACACCCGTCAGGGCAGCGCCCCCAGACAGGCCTCGGATGTGTTGGCCGAGGGCGAACAGATCTGGATCCGTCAATTTGAAGGCCATTGGTGGCTGACCCAGATCCCCGAGGTATCCAGCGCCTTTGTCGCCCTGAACCCCACCACAGGTGCCATCGAGGCCTTGGTCGGCGGCTACGATTTTGGTCAGAGCCAGTACAACCGGGTCACCCAGGCCAAGCGTCAGCTGGGCTCCAACATCAAGCCGTTCCTCTACTCCGCCGCATTGGAGCAGGGCTACACCCTGGCGACCCTGATCAATAACGCCCCCATCAACCAGTGGGATCGCAGCCAGGGCACCGCCTGGCGTCCACGCAACTCGCCGGACGTCTACACCGGCCCCACCCGAGTGCGACAGGGCCTGGCCCAGTCGGTCAACGTGATGGCAGTGAGGGCGGTGCGGGAGATCGGCGTCGACAACTTTATCGATCACGCGGTGCGCTTTGGTTTCGATCGCAGCGATCTGCCCCGCAACGAGTCGGTGTCGCTGGGCTCCGCCTCCGCCACGCCGATGGAGAACGCCCGCGGCTTTGCGGTGTTCGCCAACGGCGGCTTCCTGGTGGATCCCTACTTCATCGAACGGATCGAAGACCACAACGCCAAGGTGCTGTACCAGCACACTCCGAAGATCGCCTGCGCCGAGTGCGAACTGGCACTTGAGCAAGCAGCACCGGAAGACGCCGAACCGGCCCTGGCCAACCAGTGCCCCTGGCCGGCGGAGCTGTTGGCGCCGCGGGTGATCAGCGAGCAGAACGCCTTCCTGATCCACCAGACCATGCAGTCGGTGATCTGGGGTGGCGGCAACTGGAGCGAAGGTACCGGCTGGAACGGTACCGCCTGGCGCGCCGCGCGCCTGCTCAAGCGTCGTGATATCGGTGGTAAGACCGGGACCACCAACGAGGCCCGGGATACCTGGTTCTCCGGCTACGCCCCGGGGCTGGTTGCCAGTGCCTGGGTGGGCTTTGACGATCACGGTCGCCAGCTGGGTCGCACCAGCTGGAACGCCTACGGTCCGCAGGACCAGATCACCGCCGGTGAATCCGGTGCTAAAACCGCCGGCCCGGCCTGGAACCAGTTTATGCAGCTGGTACTGGATGGGGTGAAGGAGGAGCGTTACGGCGTGCCGGAGGGGATCGTCACCGCCCGCATTGACCGGGAGTCTGGCAAGCTCTCCACCAAGAGCGACTCCAGCTCGATGTTCGAGTACTTTATCGATGGCACCGCGCCCACCGAGATTGCCGAGACCACACCGGAGGAGAGCAACGTGTTCGAAGAGGAGCTGTCCGAGGAGCTGTTCTAGCGAGAACAGGCTCTAGGGAGAGCAGGTTCTAGGGAGAGCAGGTGCTAGCAAGAGCAGGCTTGGTGATGAGCGATAGCGCTAGGCCCATACCTAGCACCCAGCACCCAGCACCTAGCACCCAGCACCTAGCTCCTAGCTCCTAGCTCCTAGCAGGGCGAAGCCCGCCCTGGCACCCAGGTCTTTGAGCCACAAAAAAACGCCGCGATACTCATCGCGGCGTTTTTCTTTGCTTCGAGCCTTAGGCGAAACTGTATTCCATCGCCTCTTCGTCGCAGGCGTGCTTGCGGGGACACAGCTCGCAATCCTTCATCACCTTCTCCGGCAGGGTCGCCTTCTCGATTGGCTGGAAGCCCATCTTGCCGAAGAAGCCCGGTACCCGGGTCAGTACGATGACCCGCTCCAACTCCAGCTCTCGGCCCCGCTGCAGCATGTAGTCCACCAGGGCCTTACCCTGACCTTGACCATGGTGCTGCGGATCGATGCCGACGCTGCGCATCTCTGCCAGACCGGTCTCGTAGATGTAGAGCGAGGCACAGCCCACCACCTTGCCCTCCTGCTCCGCCACGGAGAAGTCGAGCACATCCTGCAGGATCTCGTCGCGGCTGCGCGGCAGGGTATCACCCTGCTCAGCCCAGTAGTTGTTGATCTGGTGGATCGACTCGACATCGGTCAGGCGCGCGGCGCGAACCGACAGCAGCTCCGCCTTGTGCGCATTGAGTCGCTGCTGCGACACATCCAGGGCGTGTCGCACCTGGCTCGGTGCGGTACCGCCGACGATGTCCTGATCCGCCACCTCGCGGGTCGGGGCGCTCTTCTGCTGGCCCAGTGCCCGCTCGATCTGCTCCAGCGAGGTGCCACCCTTGGCAACCCGCTTGGCCAGGCAGGCGTCAATGGTCAAATGCTGGTAGACATCGGACTCGATGGCATCGGAGAACGCCTGCAACTGCGGCAGGGTAAAGTCCTCCAGAGCCTGACCCGCCTCAATCGCTGCCAGTACCACCTCGCCCACTACGTGGTGCGCTTCACGGAACGGCATGCCCTTGGCTACCAGGTAATCCGCCAGCTCAGTGGCATTGGCGTAGCCCTGCTGCGCCGCTGCCAGGGTGCGCTGCTTGTTGACCTGCACCCCTTCCAGCACCAGTGCGGTCATGTCCAGGCAGAGCAGCCAGGTATCGACCGCGTCGAACAGACCCTCCTTGTCCTCCTGCATGTCCTTGTTGTAGGCCATCGGCAGGGCCTTCATGGTGGTCAAGATCCCGGTCAGCGCACCGTAAACCCGACCGGTCTTGCCCCGGATCAGCTCCAGCGCATCGGGGTTTTTCTTCTGCGGCATCAACGAGGAGCCGGAGGTGACCGCATCGGACAGCTCGATAAAGCCCGCTTCGCCGGAGTTGTAGAAGATCAGATCCTCTGCCATCCGGGACAGGTGCATCATCGAGATGGCAGCGGTGGAGCACAGCTCCACCACGTGGTCCCGATCCGACACCGAGTCCAGGCTGTTATTGCTGGCCTGGCGGAAGCCCAGGGCCTGGGCCAGGGCCTGACGGTCCATCGGGTAAGCAGTGCCGGCCAGGGCACCACTGCCCAGCGGGCAGGTGTCCAGCCGGGTCAGCGCATCCCGTACCCGCAGCAGATCCCGCTCCATCATCTCGACGTAGGCCATGGCCCAGTGGCCAAAGGTGATAGGTTGGGCCCGTTGCAGGTGGGTGTAGCCGGGCAGCACGGTATGGGCTTCACGCTGGGCCAGCTCCAGCAGCTGCTGCTGCACCTTCACCAGCGCCTCGATCATCACCTCGCCCTGCTCCTTGCACCAGAGCTTGAGATCGGTGGCCACCTGGTCGTTACGGGAACGCCCGGTGTGCAGCTTCTTGCCCAGATCGCCGACCTTGTCGATCAGCGCTGACTCCACGAAGCTGTGGATGTCCTCGGCGCCGGACAGCAGGATCTGCTCATCGCACACCTGCTCCGACAGCTCATGCAGAGCCAGCACCAGGCTGCCATGTTCCAGCTCATCGAGTACCCCGACCTGCTTGAGCGCACCGGCCCAGGCAATCGAGCCGGTGATGTCCTGCTGCACCAGACGGTAGTCCACCGGCAAGGAGTCGTTGAACAACTTAAAGCGACTGTCCGCGGCGCCGCTAAACCGACCGCCCCACAATGCCATAACCCTTACTCCTTATTGCCGTCGGCTTGATGCATCGCCGCAATCCGGCTCGACAAGCTGAACAGACGGATAAAGCCCTCAGCGTGCTTCTGGTTGTAGACCTCGTCCTCCTCGAAGGTGGAGAAGGCTTCCGAGTAGAGGCTGTTGGGGCTCTTGCGCTTCACCACGGTGGCGTGACCCTTGTACAGCTTGACCACGATCTCGCCGGTCACTACCTGAGCCAGGCTCTCCGCCGCCGCTAGCAGGGCGTCGGACAGCGGGGTGAACCAACGTCCATCGTAGATCACATGGGAGAACTCCAGCGCCACCTGCTCGCGGAACTTGAACGAGGCCTTATCCAGCACCATGGTCTCCAGGCCACGCAGCGCGGCATTGAGTACGGTACCGCCGGGGGTTTCGTAGCAGCCGCGGGACTTCATTCCCACCAGCCGGTTCTCAACGATGTCGATACGACCCACGCCATGCTTGGCGGCAACGTCGTTGAGGTAGCTCAGGGCGTTGTACGGGGTCATGGTCTCGCCATCCACCGCCTTCAACACGCCCTGCTCGAAGCTCAGGGTGACGTACTGGGCCTCATCCGGGGCCTGCTCCGGCGACACGGTCCAGGTCCAAACCTGATCGCTGGGCTCGCAGTACGGGTCTTCCAGCTCACCGCCCTCATGGGAGATGTGCCAGGCGTTGGCGTCCCGGCTGTAGATCTTCTCGGCGCTGGCGGTGGTGGGGATGTTCTTACTGGCCAGGTAGTTGAGCAGATCGGTGCGGGACTTCATGGTCCACTCCCGCCAGGGGGCGATCACCTCAAGCTGGGGCGCCAGAGCGGCGTAAGTAGACTCGAACCGAACCTGGTCGTTGCCCTTGCCGGTGCAGCCGTGGGAGACCGCATCGGCACCCAGTTTTAGCGCCAGCTCCACCTGGGCCTTGGCGATGATGGGACGGGCCATGGAGGTGCCCAGCAGGTAGGTGCCTTCGTAGATGGCACCGGTCTTGAGGATCGGGTTGACGTAATCGGCAACAAAGGCCTCCTTCAGATCCACCACGTGGCAGCTGGACGCACCGGAGGCTAGGGCCTTCTCTTCCACGCCCACCAGCTCCTCCGGATCCTGACCCACATCGGCAACAAAGGCGATCACCTCGCAGTCGTGCTGCTCCTTGAGCCAGGGGATGATGGCGGATGTATCCAGGCCGCCGGAGTAAGCCAATACCACTTTGTTGATCTTAGACATTCTTGTTTTCCTTATAAAATTTGTCGAAAAGGCTTAAGCCAGCAGCTTCAGCAGGACGGCATTCTGGGCGTGCATGCGGTTCTCCGCCTGGTCGAGGATCAGGGATCCCGGACCATCCATCACTTCAGAGGTGATCTCCACCTCACGGTGAGCGGGCTGGCAATGCAACACGTACTTGGCACCACTGCTGGCCAGCAGCTGGGCATTGATTTGGTAGGCCTGGAACTTGGCCTGGATGGCGGACAGCGGAGTATCGTCGCCCATGGAGATCCAGGTGTCAGCGTAGAGGGCATCGCAACCCTCCAAGGCAGCGACATCACTGGACAGCACCAGCTCACCGCCATGTTCGGCGGCGATCTGCTTCGCCTCCAGCACCATGTTGCCATCTGGGAAGTGGCCCGGCGGGCACACCACCACCATCTTGGCACCGAGCTTGGCAGCGGCGAACATCAGCGAGTGGGTGACGTTGTTGCCGTCACCGACGTAGCCCAGGGTAACCTGGCTAAGATCGCCACAGTGCTCCTTCAAGGTGACGAAATCCGCCAAGGCCTGGCAGGGGTGGTAGAGATCGCACAATGAATTAACCACCGGGACGCTGGCGTGGGTCTTCAGCTCCACCAGGGTGTTGTGATCGAACACCCGGGCAACGATGGCATCGCACCAGCGCGACAGATTCAGGGCAAAATCTTTGACCGACTCGCGCTGACCCAGGGCACCGTTTTGCTGGTCCAGGTAGACCGCATGGCCCCCGAGCTTATTGATGCCAATGTCGAAGCTCACCCGGGTTCTCAGGCTGGGCTTTTCAAACAGGGTCACGACGGACTGGCCTTTCAGCGCATCCTGATAGGGGGTGTAATCCTGTTTCAGGTTGATGGCCAGATCGATGATGGCGAGGATCTCATCCTGGCTCAGGTCCTTCAGTGTCAGTAGGTGTTTCATAACCGGATCCTTAAGGTTGTACTGCCGTGCCGACGGGCTGGCCATCCAGCAACGCGGCCAATTGTTCCGGGTAGCGCCAGCTGGCGATACGCACGCTGTTATTGATGGTCTTGGCGGCGGCCAGGGCAGCTTCAACTTTGACCTTCATGCCGCCCTCGATAACCCCCAGGGCAACCTGCTTGTCACACTCAGCCTGATCCAGCTGGGGGATCAGCTCGCCCTTACCGTCCAGTACCCCGGAGACATCGGAAAGCAGGGTCAGCTCGGCACCCAGCAGCTGACAAATCACGGTGGCCGCCTGGTCTGCATTCACATTGAGCAGCTGACCACACTCATCCACCGCGATGGAGCTGATGATCGGCAGCATACCGGCCTGCAACAGGGTTTTGGGCAAGGTAGCGTCCTTCGCTACCACCTCACCAACGCAGCCCAGTGATTCGTTCAAGACCTGCGCTTTAACCATCTCGCCATCCGCAAGGGACAACCCCACCGGCACCAGGCCGGCCTTGGCCGCAGCCGCCACCAGGGCGGTGTTGGCGGTACCGGCCAGGGCACCGGCCACCACTGGGATCTGAGCCGCGGGGGTGATCCGCAAACCATCAAGCTTCTCAGAGACAAAGCCATTGGCCGACAGTTGTTGCTCAACCACCACACCACCGCCGTGTACCAGCACCAGCTGCCAACCGCCCTGCTTCAGTCCCAACAGGGTGTCGAACAGGCGCTCAATGCCCTGCTCGCATGCCAATAGGGCTCCACCCACCTTGATCACCATGGTCTTCATTGCGCACCCCCGAGATTAAAACGAATAAGTATGCATTGCAGCGCTTGACTGGCCGCGCCCTTCATCAGGTTGTCGATGGCACTGGCCACCACCAGGATCTGGCGCTGTTCATCCCGCTTCCAGGCCAGCAGGCAGCGATCTGTGCCGGCAACGTCATCCACCTTCGGCCACTGGCCCGCCGGCAGCAGCTGAACCTTGTCGCTGCCTTCGTACTGGCCATACGCCTCAGCCAGGTCCTGATCATTGACCCCATCGGCCAGAGCCACGGTGATGGTGGCCAGGATCCCGCGCTTGAACGCCCCCAGGTGCGGGGTGAAGACCACGTCATGGCCCAGCTGGGTTTCGATCTCCGGCTGGTGACGATGGCCCAGCACGCCGTAGGGCGTCAGGCTTACATTGCAGAAGCTGGTGGTTTGCGAGGCCTTGCGACCGGCGCCGGAGACGCCACTGACAGCATTGATCACCGGCAAGCTGCCGTTGGCTATGAGCCCCGCCTGGGCCAGTGGCTTGAGGGCCAACAAGGAGGCGGTGGGGTAACAACCCGGGACCGCCACCAGTTGCGCCTGGGCAATTGCCTCCGGTGCCCATTCCGCCAGGCCGTAGACCGCCTCGTTCAGCAAGGCGGGCTGGGGGTGCTCAAAACCGTAGAATTGGGGGTAGACTTCGGCATCCTCAAAGCGGTGGCCGCCGGACAGATCAAACACCACCAGGCCCTGGGCCAGCAGCTGTGGTGCCAGCTCCGCGCTGATCTGATGCTCGGTAGCCAGGCACACCGCCTGGGCCTGCTGACCAATGGCCTGGAGGTTGCCCTCCGTCAGCGGCGTCAGCGCCAGGTCCACCAGCCCCAGCAGCTCAGGGTAAAGGCTGGAAAGGGGCTTGCCCTGGTCCTGGCTGGCCTCAGAGACATAGAGGCCGCTGAGGCTAAGTTGTGGGTGAGAGGCAATCAGTTTTGCCAAGACTGCGCCGGTGTAGCCCGAGCCACCGATAACCGCGACCTGAATCATGGTCTGCTCCTTGCCCTGCGTCGTGTCAGGATTGTGCTTATCTGGATAAATGGGTAAAGCGAAAAGGCACCGAAAGGTGCGGCCGGGATCCGGCCTGGAGGGGGGTTATCGTCGTCGCAGCAGCGAGAGGGGGTGTTGCTGTGTCATCACCAAAACATCCGTGGCTTACTCTTGGGTTGAGGTCAAGATAACACCATTGACCATTTATGCAACCCCTATGCATAAGTATTTTTTCCTTGCTGTTGACCGCTGGTTCCGCTTAAGTAACCCATTCGGCAGTGTAGTAAAATGACACCAAAATCACTGTACGGACACCGAGATTTGATTCATCGCCCCTTGACCGCTGGGGGGATGAACTTCAGGATCAATAGGTTAAGTAATTCAGGGAGACAGAGTGATGGCAGACATGTACGCGCCGCTAAAGGCCAATGTCCACCTGCTGGGGACGATCCTCGGTGAAACGATCAATGGCGAGCTGGGAGAGGAGTTCCTCAACCGCATCGAAGCGGTGCGCAAGCTCTCCAAGGCCTCCCGCAACGGCGACGACGAAGCCCGGGGCCAGATGCTGGCGATGCTGGCAGAGCTGCCGGACGAAGAGCTGGTGCCCTTCGCCAGCAGCTTCAACCAGTTTCTGAACCTGGCCAACATCGCCGAGCAGTTCCACTCTATCTCCCGCGACTGCGACGAACTGGTGTGTGTGCCCGATCCGGTAGAACAGCTGCTGTCCCGACTGCTGCAGGGCAAGGCCAAGCTCGAGCCCGAGCAGCTGCAGGCGGAGCTGGAGAAGCTGGAGATCGATCTGGTGCTCACCGCTCACCCCACCGAGATCACCCGTCGCACTCTTATCAACAAATACGCCAACCTGATCGACTGCCTCAGTGAGCGGGAAAACCCGCAGCTGTCCCAGCGTGAGATCAAGCGTAACCAGCTGCGCATGCGCCAGCTGGTCTCCCAGATCTGGCACACCAACGAGATCCGTCGTGAGCGCCCGACCCCGGTGGACGAGGCCAAGTGGGGCATGGCCACGGTGGAAGCCAGCCTCTGGCACGCCATCCCGGAGTTCCTGCGTCAGCTGTCGGAGCAGGTACAGGAGCACACAGGTCAACTGCTGCCACCCCACGTAGCGCCGGTCAAATTCTCCAGCTGGATGGGGGGTGACCGTGACGGCAATCCGAACGTCACCGCCACCGTCAGCCAGGAGGTGCTGCTGCGCAACCGCCTGACCGCGACCCGCCTCTATATCGAAGATATCCAGCGCCTCACCAGCGAGCTGTCGATGAACCGCTGCAGCGATTCGTTGCGTGAGCAGGTGGGCGATGCGCGGGAGCCCTACCGGGTACTGCTGCGTCAGCTCAGCTGCAAGCTCAACGCTACCCGTAGCTATCTGATAGAGCGCCTGGACGGACACCATCCGGAGACCCCGCGCGACCAGCTGATCTGGCAAAAGACGGATCTGCTGGCGCCGCTGGAGCTGCTCTACGACAACCTGATGGAGAGCGGCATGCACCTGATCGCCAACGGTCAGCTGCTGGATACCCTGCGTCGGGTGCACTGCTTCGGCTGTACCCTGGTGCGGGTGGATATCCGCCAAAGCTCCGATCGCCATGCCGATGCCATCGCCGAGCTCACCCGCTACCTGGGGCTGGGGGATTACAACCACTGGAACGAGGAGGAGAAGCAATCCTTCCTGTTGCGTGAGCTGAGCAGCCGCCGACCGCTGTTGCCACACCAGTGGCAGGCCTCCGCCGAGACTCAGGAGGTACTGGACACCTGCCGGATGATTGCCGACCAGGGCCAGGAGGCCCTGGGCTCCTACGTGATCTCCATGGCGGCCGCACCGTCCGATGTGCTGGCGGTAGCCCTGCTGCTGAAGGAGTGCGACTGCCCCTTCGCCCTGCCCATCGTGCCGCTGTTCGAGACCCTCAGTGATCTGGAGAACGCCGCCGATGCGATGCGCGCGCTGTTCGCCATCGACTGGTACCTGGGTTACTGCCGAGGTCGCCAGCAGGTGATGATCGGCTACTCCGACTCCGCCAAGGACGCCGGGGTGATGGCTGCCTCCTGGGCCCAGTACCGTGCCCAGGAAGACCTGGTTACCGTCTGTCAGGAAGCAGACGTAGCCCTGACCCTGTTCCACGGCCGTGGCGGCTCCATGGGCCGCGGTGGCGGCCCGGCCCACGAGGCGATCCTGTCTCAGCCCCCGGGTTCGGTCGACAGCCGCCTGCGCGTGACCGAGCAAGGTGAGATGATCCGCTTCAAGTTTGGTGTGCCCCAGGTGGCGGTACAGAGCTTGGCGCTCTACACCTCCGCTGTACTGGAGGCAACCTTGCTGCCGCCGCCGGCACCCAAGCAGGAGTGGCGGGCGATGATGGATGAGATTGCCGCCAATTCGGTGGAGGCCTACCGCGAGATCGTCTGGCACGATGAAGATTTTGTCCCCTACTTCCGTGCCGCCACCCCGGAGCAGGAACTGGCGGCACTGCCGCTGGGCAGCCGTCCGGCCAAGCGCCGTGCCGACGGTGGGGTGGAATCCCTGCGCGCCATCCCCTGGATCTTCGCCTGGACCCAGAATCGACTGATGCTGCCCGCCTGGCTGGGCGCCGGTGAGGCCCTGCAGAAGGCGGTGGAAGATGGTCATCGGGCCCTGTTGCAGGAGATGTTCCAGCAGTGGCCAGTGTTCCGCACCCGCCTGTCGATGCTGGAGATGGTGTACGCCAAGTCCGAGCCCAACCTGGCTCGTTACTACGAGCAGATCCTGGTCCCAGACAACCTGCATCACCTGGGGGCCGCCCTGCGCCAGCGCCTGCAGACCGGCATCGATTGTGTGCTCGACCTGACCCAGGAGCAGAGCCTGATGGATCTGACCCCCTGGAGCAAAGAGTCGGTGGCACTGCGTCATCCCTACATCGACCCGCTAAACTTCCTGCAGGCCGAGCTGTTGCGTCGCTGCCGCGGCACCAGCAACGACGATCTGCAGCAGGCATTGATGATCACCATTGCGGGGATCGCGGCGGGTCTGCGTAACACGGGGTAACAGTATGAGACTGGCGGTTTGGGCGATTCTTGTTGGGCTACTGGGCGGCTGTGCCGCCAGTTACTCGGTGACAGAATCGGAACTGGAAGGCTACCTGAACCGCCAACTTAAGCAGGAACACCAAAGCCGTGAAGGCCCCCTGGGGGCCAAGATGGTGTTGTCTGATATGCAGGTGACCATAGGTCAGCAACCGGACAAGGTGGCGATCTCGGCGCGCTCCGAGATGGCCCTCACCACCCCCATCTTCCCACTTCGGGCCAACCTGGACCTGACCTTCTCTGCCACCCCCTGGTACAACCCGGACGATCACAGCATCTACCTGAAACACCTTGAGTTGGATGAAGTCCGGGCGACGCCAAAGGAGATCGAGCAGGTGTTGATCCCCTTTAGCCGTGAGGCGATGCAGTTCATCAGCCTATTCCTACAGAATCAGCCGATCTACACCCTGGATGACAAGGGCTGGCAACAGGATCTGCTGCGTCAGTTTGGCAAGGAGATCCAGGTTAAGCCCGGTAAGCTCACCTTTGTGCTGCAACCCTGAGTGCTAAGTCTTACTCCTGCGCAAACGCCTTGATCACCTCCCGGGTGAGATCCCAGCGATCGAACCCCTGCTCGCCGTAATCCAAGCCGCGACGGACAATCACCAGCTCGTGGGAAGGCACCACAATCACGAACTGACCGCGGTTGCCTGCGGTGGCGTAGGCATCCTGGGGTACATCATCGCGATCACTGGGTACCAGCCACCAGTGGCCACCGTAATCCGACTGACGCTCTGCACTGGCCGGTGCCGGGGTTCGCACGAACTCGATCCACGCCTCTGACAGCAAGCGCTGCCCCTGCCATACCCCGTTTTGCTGATAGAGCAGACCGAACCGGGCCAGGTCCCGGGCATTGGTGTAGACCTGACTGCTCAGCACGAAGTCACCGAAGCGATCGGTACTGAGCAGGGTACTGCGCATCCCCAGTGGGGCCAGCAAGCGGTCGGTGGGAAAGCTAAGATAATCCTCACCCAGCTCCTGCTTCATTGCAGCCACCGCCAACAGGGTATCGTAGTTCTCATAATCCCAGACGCTACCAGGTGCCCGCACCAGGCCACGACGGCGGGCTCCCTCGTGCGAGCTGGCTCCAGCCCAGTAGGACAAACCTGAACCCGTGGCGTACTCCATGCCGTGGCTGTCCACCGGATAGAGTCCACTGGTCATATTGAGCAGATGGCGCAGGGTGATGCCGTTGCGGGGATCCGTCTGTGGATTGCTGGCTTGGGGCAGCCAGTCCAGAGAGAGGGGGCCATCGAGACTCAGTCGCTGTTCATCCACCAGCATGCCAATCAGGGTAGAGGCGATGCTTTTGGCGGTGGACCAGGTACGGGTGCGGGTGGCGGCATCAACACCCTCGGCGTAGCGCTCGTGAACGATCTGCCCTCGATGCAGCACCAGCAGGCTCAGCGTGTCTTGCTCCGGAGTTGGCCGATCAAAGGCCCAATCGGACGCCGCCTGCAGCGCGGCCTCGTCCCAGTAGGGAGTGACCGCTTCGGTCTTATCTCCCATCGGCCAGGCCAGATCCGGCGCAGCCGTCGGCAGCGCTGGCCGCTGGGGCAACAGCCCTATCTCATCCACGCCCTGCTCCGGGCCCATCACCACGCAGCCGATGCCCGGGCGAAACACCGCCCGCGCGCCGGGATACTGACCCACTCGCACCCACTGCTGTTGGCGGTCGATGTGGTAGTCACCCCCCGCCACCGTACCCACCGGTTGCTTGAGGTAGACCAGCTCCTGGGCGAACACCTGCTCCAGGGTGCGCTGGGAGGTAAAGAGGCCATTGCACATCAACACCGCCTGCACACCATGCTGTATCTGGCGACGGTTTGCCTCAAAGTAGTCGTAGCCGGCCTGGGGTGCTGCAGCAAAGAGTGCCACGGCTAAGGTCGCCATCCTGGCGATATCCTGACGTTTCATCCCTGATTTCCTCTGGTTATAGGGTGGCGACTCGACGCAGGTAGCCGTACTCTGCAATTGGCGACAGCCCCAATAGATGGCGCCGTACCATATCCAATGCCACCGTGGTGGCCAGTACCCGTATCTGGTTGCGCTGACGGAAGCCCAGGTTGAGTAGTTGAGTGTCACAGCCACTGGCATGGGCCAAGGCAAAGGCCACGGTGCCCACCGGCTTCTCCTCCGAGCCGCCATCTGGGCCAGCAACACCGGTGATACTGATGGCCAGGTCCGAGCCCAGCTTGCTACGGGCGCCCTGCGCCATCGCCTGGGCGGTCTGCAATGATACCGCGCCGTGTTGCTCCAGTACCTCAGTGGCAACCCCCAACTCCTGCTGTTTGGCCTGGTTACTGTAGGTGACCCAGCCCCCCTGCAGATAGCCAGAGCTGCCAGCAAAGTCCACCAGCTGGCTGGCCACCATGCCACCGGTACAAGACTCGGCGGTGACCAGGCTAAGCTGGCGTTGCAGCATCAACTGGTGGACGGCTTCCGCCACACTCACCACGTTGTCACCGACCCAGGCATCACCGATGCGCTGGTGAATGGTTGCTACCGTTTTGTCTAAAGCCGCTTCGGCCACCGGACGGCGCTGCATCAGTTTCAGTTCGATATAGGGCAGTGAGGCGCGATAGCCCAGATCCAGTCCATCGGGCAACTCAAGCTCCTCCAACTGGGCGGCAAGATGGGATTCGCCCTGGCCAATGGTCAGGATCCGGTGCAGCGGCATACCGGCATGAACGCCAAAGTCGGTCATCAGCCAGGGCAGGATCTCGTCATTCACCATCTTCTTGAGTTCATGGGGAACCCCTGGAGTAAACACAAACCAGGTACCCTGCCACTGCACCCGAAAACCGCAGGCGGTGCCTACTGGGTTGTCGATCATCACCGCGCCAGCCGGCAGCAGCGCCTGCTTGCGATTGACCGCCGCCATTGGCCGACCCCGACGTTCAAAGAAAGCAGTCATGGTCTCAAGCCAGCCCTGGTGCAGCTCGAGCTCAACCCCCATGGCCTGAGCCATGGCTTCGGTGCTGAGGTCATCCTCGGTGGGGCCGAGCCCGCCGTTCACCAGCACCACCTGGGCCCGGCCGGCGGCCTGACGAAAGGCACCTACCAGATCGGCCATCCGATCCCCCAGGGTGACGCGGGAGTGCATCTCGACGCCGTGGCTGAGCAGGCGCTGCGCCACCCAGGCGGCATTGGTATCCACAATTTGCCCGGAAAGCACCTCTTCCCCGGTGCAGATCATCTCAAAGTGCATCTTGCTGTCCCATCGCATTGAATTGATACCAGTCTACGGGACAGGGTAGGCGCCAGACCATAGCGATAGTGGATTCAGGCTAAGCCAAAGGAAGTCGTTAGGAGAAGAGAGGCGTCGGCTAAGCGCGGGGCAAGGGAATTTGCTTAGGCCGAAAACGAAAAAACCCGGCCAAAGGCCGGGTTCTTCGAAGATGGTGCTAATACCCAGAGTCGAACTGGGGACCTCACCCTTACCAAGGGTGCGCTCTACCAACTGAGCTATATCAGCAATGTCTCAAAATAAGCGTCTGGCGATGACCTACTCTCACATGGGAACTCCCACACTACCATCGGCGCGGTTGCGTTTCACTTCTGAGTTCGGCATGGGATCAGGTGGGACCACAACGCTATTGTCACCAGACAAAAAACGTCAATCTAGATAAGCTGCGCTCTTGCGAACGTCTTTCTCTTAATTCTTACAAGTGCTGGATATCCAGCAAACAAAACCACTTGGGTGTTGTATGGTTAAGCCTCACGGGTCATTAGTACAGGTTAGCTCAACGCCTCACAACGCTTACACACCCTGCCTATCAACGTGGTAGTCTTCCACGGCCCTTCAGGAGACTTAAAGTCCAAGTGAGAACTCATCTTGAGGCTCGCTTCCCGCTTAGATGCTTTCAGCGGTTATCGATTCCGAACTTAGCTACCCGGCAGTGCCACTGGCGTGACAACCGGAACACCAGAGGTTCGTCCACTCCGGTCCTCTCGTACTAGGAGCAGCCCCTCTCAATTCTCAAACGCCCACGGCAGATAGGGA
>NZ_FQXG01000016.1 GCF_900129905.1 Ferrimonas marina
CGCCCTGCTAGGCACTAGGGAAAAGCCTAGGAAGAGCCCAGGAAGAGCCCAGGAAGAGCCCAGGAAGAGCCCAGGAAGAGCCTAGCAAGAGCCCAGGAAGAGCCCAGGAAGAGCGTTGACCGTGATGGACTGGCTCCTAAGCTAGCCTGCCTAGCCCCTAGCCCCTATCCCCTATCCCCTAGCCCCTATCCCCTAGCCCCTAGCCCCTAGCCCCTATCCCCTAGCCCCTAGCCCCTAGCCCCTATCCCCTAGCCCCTAGCCCCTAGCCCCTAGCCCCTAGCCCCTAGCCCCTAGCCCCTGAAATCTTAGAAATTTCCTTTTTTGGGCCTTATGTGTCCTCGCTTGAGCCAAATCCCTGTTTACATAAGTTGTTCGCCTTGGCAAGCTGTGAGACAGACCGCGATACCGCGGCGAGATGTGACTTTAACGAGGCGACACGTGCACAAGGACAGCATTAACAACATCCATATCGATACCGAAAGCGTTTTGATCACCCCCAGCCAGCTCAAGCAGGAGCTGCCGCTGTCGGACAAAGCGTATCGATATATCCTGGATGCCCGTCGCCAAGTTGCGGACATCGTCCATAAACGGGATAACCGCCTGCTGGTGATCGCTGGCCCCTGTTCCATCCACGATGTGGAGGCGGCCAAGGAGTACGCCCTTAAGCTGAAGAAGCTGCACGATGAGCTGGGCGAACAGTTCTACATCCTGATGCGGGTCTACTTCGAAAAGCCCCGCACCACCGTGGGCTGGAAAGGCTTGATCAACGATCCGGACATGGACGGCTCCTTCAACGTCGAGAAGGGCCTGCGCCAGGCCCGCGAGCTGCTGCTGTGGCTGGCGGAGCTGGAGCTGCCGGTGGCCACCGAGGCACTGGATCCCATCAGCCCCCAGTACCTGGGCGAGCTGTTCTCCTGGTCCGCCATCGGCGCCCGCACCACCGAATCCCAGACCCACCGCGAGATGGCCTCCGGCCTGTCGATGCCGGTGGGTTTCAAGAACGGCACCGATGGCAAGCTGGGGGTGGCGATCAACGCCCTCCAGGCGGCTTCCCACAGCCACCGCTTCATGGGGATCAACCCCGATGGCCAGGTGGCACTGCTCAACACCCAGGGCAACCCGGATGGCCATGTGATCCTGCGTGGCGGCAAGCAGCCTAACTACGACTCGGTCAATGTGGCGCTGTCGGAAGATGCGCTGCATCAGGCCGGCCTCAATGCCCGCCTGGTGGTGGACTGCAGCCATGGCAACTCCAACAAGGATCACGCCCGTCAGCCGCTGGTGGCGCAGAACGTGTTCCACCAGATCATGGACGGCAACACCTCCATCATCGGGGTGATGCTGGAGAGCCACCTCAAAGAGGGCAACCAGAGCAGTGACCTGCCGCGGGAGCAGCTGGAGTACGGCCTCTCCATCACCGACAAGTGCATCGATTGGGTCACCACCGAGTCGCTGCTGCGAGTCGGCGCCCAGGCGCTGGCACCGCGCCTGCCCACCCGCTTTGCGGAGGCCTGATGGCGGAGCAGAGCAGCCGCGCGCTGGACGCGCTCAGAGACAAGATCGATGTGGTGGATAAGGAGCTGTTGCAACTGCTGCGGCGGCGCCTGGACCTGGTGGCCGAAGTCGGCGCCATCAAGCACAAGGAGGGGGTGCCGATCTACGCCCCCAAGCGGGAGGCCAGCATGCTGGCCAAGCGTCGCACTGAGGCCGAAGCGATGGGGGTTAACCCCCAGCTGATCGAGGATCTGCTGCGCCGAATGATGCGCGAATCCTACGCCTCGGAGAACGACGTCGGCTTTAAGCGGGTCAATCCCGACCTGGGGCCGGTGGTGATCGTCGGTGGCGCCGGTAAGCTCGGCGGCCTGTTTGCCCAGCTGTTCACCCTGTCCGGCTACGAGGTGCGGATCCTCGACCAGGACGACTGGGACAACGCCGACGCACTGCTTAAGGACGCCGGTGCGGTAGTGGTGTCGGTGCCGATCGAGCGCACCGAGGCGGTGATCCAGCGCCTGCCCCAGCTCAATCCCGATTGCCTGCTGCTGGATCTGACCTCCATCAAGCAGGCGCCGCTGGCCGCCATGCTCAAGGCCCACCCAGGGCCGGTACTGGGGCTGCACCCCATGTTTGGCCCGGACGTGGCCAGCCTGGCCAAACAGGTGGTGGTGGTCTGTCATGGCCGTGACGAGGCGGCCTACCAGTGGCTACTGCAGCAGATCCAGATCTGGGGCGCCCGGCTGCACGAGGCCACCGCCTCTGAGCACGACCAGGCGATGCAACTGGTGCAGGCGATGCGCCACTTCACCGCTTTTGTCTACGGCCTGCACCTGAAGCGGGAGCACGCTGACATCGAGCAGCTGCTGCAGTTCAGCTCCCCCATCTACCGGCTGGAGCTGGCGATGGTAGGGCGACTGTTCGCCCAGGATCCCAGCCTCTACGCCGACATCATCTTCGCTCAGCCTGACGCATTGGCCCGGGCGCGCCACTACCTGGCCCGCTATCAGGAAGCACTGGCGCTGCTGGAAGCCGGCGATAAGGCGGGCTTCTGCGCACAGTTTGCCGACGTGGCGGAATGGTTCGGCGACTTCGCCCAGCAGTTCCGCAACGAAAGCGCCAACATGCTGATGGTGGCCAACGACAGCCGCAGCGGCTAAGGTGTCAACAAGCGTCGGCAGGAGCTCCTATGTCTCGAATCCATATTGAACGGTCTCACCAACTCGATCCCCAGACCCTGAAGGGCCTGGTCGACGAGGTGGCGGTGACCCTGGAGCGGGAGTACGCGCTCAACTGGCATTGGGCCGGCCAGGAGCTGGTGTTTCGCCGCAGTGGCGCCCGTGGTCGGCTGGTGCCCGCCGCCGACCGCCTGACCATCACCCTGGAGCTGGGGCTGCTGCTGCGCCCCTTCTCCATGGGGATCAGCGACGCCATCGAGCAGCGCCTCGATGAGCTGCTCTCCTGACCGAAGCTGTGCAAAATTGATCCAGCGCAAGCTGCCCCCCCTTTAGAAAGCCCTTTCTAATCCCCCTCCATACACTGAGATCAGAGAAGCGCAACCCTGCGCTGTAATCTGTCGAGAAGGGGGAGTTATGACTGATCGCAACGTTCAAAACCGTGTGGAACAGGAAGAAGCGCTGGCCCGGAAGATCTGGCTGGCCGGTCTGGGCGCCTACGCTAAGGGCACCCGTGAACTGAACCAACTGACCGAACGGTCCCGTGGCTGGCTGGATGAGCTGGTGGAGCGTGGCCGTGAGATGGAAAGCCACACCAAGACCCGGCTGAAAGACGCCCAGGACCAGACCCAACAGGCGGTCGAGCAGCAGCTCAACGCCCGGGTACAGAAGTTTACCGGCCTGGATCCGCGCCAGCTGGATGACCTGGACGCCAAACTGGACCAACTGACCGAAGTGGTTGAGCAGTTAGCCGCCAGCAAAGCGGCCCCAGCCGAAGTGGCTGAGCCTGCCAAGCCGGCAGCACCCCGCCGTGCCCGCAAGCCCGCCGCCAAGAAAGAAAACTGATCGCCGGAGGCCATCATGAAAACCGACATTCGCGATAAAGCCCAAGCCTGGATGGAAGACAGTGAGCAGGTCGCCCGCAACATCTGGCTGGCCGGCCTGGGGGTCTACAGCAAGAGCCTGGAAGAGGCACAACAGCTGGAAGGCCGTTCCAATGACCTGTTTGAGTCCCTGGTAGAGCAGGGCCGAGAGGTGGAAGCCCAGACCCGGGAGACCATCGAGCAGCAGGTGGGCAGCGCCAACCGCAACGTTGAAAAGCGGGTACAGGACCTGTTCTCCCGCCTCAGCGGGGTGAAGCCGGAGCGCCTGGATGAACTCAACGACAAGGTCGATAAGCTGACCAAGGCGGTTGAGGCCCTCAACAAGGGCTGAGCGCTTAGGAGGCACCATGGCCAATCTATCCCTATTGGATCTGGGATTCGTCTTATTCGAAAGCGACGCCACGCCGCTGCACATCAGTGGCCTGGTGTTGCTGACCCCACCCAAGGAGGAGGCGATCGGCTTTGGCCGGGCCCTGGTCACTGAGCTCAAGGCCAGCGACCAGGTGCAGCCACCCTTTAACCAGGTGCTGCACTGGGGCCTGACCCGGCTGCCACGCTGGCAGCCGGCGGCGTCGGTGGACATGGATTTCCATATCCGCCACTCCAGCCTGCCGGCCCCCGGGGACATGCACCAACTGCTGGAACTGGCCGGTCGCATCCACAGCTATCGACTCGACCGCAGTCGCCCCTTGTGGGAGCTGTGGGTGATCGATGGCCTGGTGGGCGGCCAGGTGGCGCTGCTGTTCAAGGTGCACCACGCCCTGGCCGATGGCGTTCGCGCCACCGATCTCTTTGCCCGCAGCTGCAGCACCGAGCCGGATGGCCTCGGCCAGCTGTTCTGGCAGGGCAGTGCCCGCGATGACGCCACCGCCCGCAAGAACCGCGAGACCCTGCTGGGTAACCTGTTTGACCTGTCGCTGTGGCGGCGTCAGCTCGGTGCCAGTGTCGGCCTGGCCAAACTGGCGGGCAAGCTGGCCCTCAACGCCGCGGACCTGGCCCAGACCCGGCTTAAGATCCCCTTCACCGCCCCGCGCACGCCGTTCAACGTCAGCCCGGATCGGGCCCGTACCGTCGCCCTGTGCGATCTGCCGTTGCGTCGTTTCTCCCGCCTGGCCAAGCTCACCGGCAGCACCACCAACGATGTGATGCTGACCGTCTGTGACATGGCGCTGCAGCGCTACCTGCAGCTGCACAACTGGCAGGGGGACAAACCGCTGGTGGCGCTGATGCCCATCAACCTGCGCAAAGAGGGGGAGATGGAGACCGCCTGCAACAAGATCAGCCTTGGGCTGGTGGAGCTGGGGCGCAGCGAAGATCCGCCGCTGGTGCGGCTGCATGCCATCCGTGATGGCACCGCCGGGATCAAGCAGGAGGCGCTGGATTTGTCACCGGACGCCTATTATCAGTACTCTATCGTGGTCAACGGCCTGGCCTTGGCCGCGGGACGCCTGGGTCTGAACCATTACCTGCCGCCGGCCACCAACATGTTGATCTCCAACATCCATGGCCCCACCGAGCCGCTCTACTTCATGGGCGCCAAGGTGGAGCAGATGTTCCCGCTGTCACTGTTGCTGCCGGGCCAGACCCTCAATGTGACCCTGCTCAGCTACGCCGGTCAGATGCACTTTGGCCTGGTTTGTTGTCGCCGCTCCCTGCCCGGGTTTGAGGCGATCGCGGAACATCTGCAGCAGGCCTTGGCGGAGTTGGAGCAGGCGACCCTCACCACCCTGGTGCAGGTACTGCAGGAGCAAGCCGAGAGCGAGCCGGTGACCACGCCGGACGACGAGGCGCCGGCACGGGAGCGTGCCTAACGGAGGAGATAGATGCCCAGCTGGCGTTCCAAAGCCCTGAATAAATTGCTGTTCAGGGTTATGCGTAGCCGTCTTGCCCGGTGCGATGACGTCTACACCCTGCGCACCGCACTGGCGGAGCTGGAGCGCCTGGGCAACTACATCCTGCCACCGTCGGGCCTGGAAACCATTCCGGACCAGCTCGGCGGGGTCCCCTGTGACTGGGTCACCACCGGCCAGCCGGCTGGCGAAGCGGTGATCCTCTACCTGCACGGCGGCGGCTTCTGTCTGCGCACCCCCTACATCCACGGTGCCCTGCTGGGACGACTGGGCGAGCTTAGTCACGCCCGGGGCTTGATGGTGGATTACCGGCTGGCACCGGAATACCCCTATCCCGGCGCGGTGGAGGACTGCCTGGCGGTGTACAAGGCGTTGCTGGACCAGGGCATGGTACCGGGCCAGCTGGTGTTGGCGGGGGACTCCGCCGGCGGCAACCTGGTGCTCACCACCCTGCTGCAGGCGCGGGACCAGGGGCTGCCGATGCCGGCGGCCTGCGTGCTGCTCTCGCCTGCCCTGGATATGGCGGTCAATGGCGACTCGGCCTTCCTGCTGCGCAACGACGATCCCTTCTTTGACCTCGGTACCCTGCTGCTGATGCGCAACGCCTACCTCAATGGTCACAACCCCTGTGATCCCCTGGTGTCGCCCCTCTACGCCGAGCTCCATCAACTGCCTCCCACCATGTTGCATGTGGGGGCGCTGGAGATGCTGCAGGACGATTCGGTGCGGCTGGCGGCGCGGCTGCGTCGTGCCGAGGTGGAGGTGGACTTGACCGTGTGGCCGGGACAGCCCCACGTATTCCCTCTGTTCTACCAGTTGCCGGAAGCGCGGGAAGCGGTGGACCGGATGGCGCAGTTTATCCGCCACTTTACCCAGCCACACCCGCTGGGCTGAGATGTACTCAGCCCAGGCTTTTGCATACTGCCCCCCGTTACCCCTCCAGCTTGGCCACCGCCGGGTGGGCGTAAGGCGCTAACAGCACCGCCAGTCGATCGATCCCCAACCGGATCCGCGCGGCTTCGTCCTCCTGGTGATCCAGGATGGCGTCGAAGCTGAGGCTGCCCAGGGTGGTCAGCATCAGCGCCTCCGCCAGGGCATCACGGCGGGCGGCAGAGAGGCCCAGCGGTTGCAGCGCGTCCATCCCCGCCACCAGTGCCTGGGCGAAGGCCTTGAGCTGGGCCATCAGTCGGTGCCAACGGCGCGGAATCGGGGCCTTGGCAAAGCGCAGCGCCTCCTGATCGCGGAACAGGAAGCGGAAGTGGTGGCAGACCCGAAACACCGAGTGCAGCAGCGGATCGTAATCCTCCGCTGCCAGCTCGTCGGCCCGGATCCGATGGATTAAGCGACCCAAAGCCAGTTCGCACTCCGCCATCAGCGCCGCCAGGATCTCCTCCTTGCCACGGAAGTGGTAGTAGAGGTTGCCTGGACTGATCCCCAGCTCCGTGGCGATCTCCAGGCTACTGATCCCGGCGGTGCCCCGCTGATTGAACAGCGCCAGGCTGGTGTCGAGGATCCGTTCGCGGGTGCCCATGGCTATTGCCCGGCCGTGGCGTCCAGCAGGTACTGCCGCTCCGCCTCGATCAGCCGCTGGCTGTCGCCGGCAACGAAGCGCTCCAGCTTGCCGCCGACAAAGGGCAGGCTGCAGGAGAGGGTCAGCTCCACCTCGTTGCGGCAGCCGTCCGGCCGGTCGGACAGGCGCATGCTGCCCTGCACCCGGATCGGCACCCCCGGCAGGCTGATATTAAGCTCGCAGCGGTCCGGACCGTCGTCGGAGAGGATCCACAGCTCCTCCTGCTCGATGGTGTTGCGATCCCCCAGTAGCGACTTGAGGGCGCCGGGGACCTGGCTGGCCACCTCGCGGCGGGTGGCGATCTGGTGTTGATCGCCATCGCGCTTGCTGGCCTGGACCCGGATCTTGGCGGCGTCCAGTGCCTGGTACTTGGCCTTGACCGCATCCGCCTCAAGGAAGTGAGTCAGCAGGGTATCCCGGTCACAGGGGTAATCATGGGTAACGGTGATGCGCATCGATAAAGCTCCTTTAGAAGTAGATCCCGCGCATCAGCGCGGCAAAGCTGATCTGTTCCTGGCGCTTGCTCAGGGCGGGCGCCTGGCCATCCCCCTTGCTGGCGCTGTCCGGGAACATGCGGTAGCTGGCGTTCATGATGATCTCGGCGAACTTTGGCGTCATGGCGTGCAGCACCGCGCCGAAGATCCCCAGTCGGGTGGCGACCCGCTTGGGCTGATGCAATACCGCCTTGAGCACCATGTCCGCGGCCTGATCCGGGGTCAGGGTCGGTACCTCCTGGTAGATCTTGGTAGGGGCGATCATCGGCGTGTTCACCAGCGGCATGTTGATGGTGGTGAAGCGGATCCCCACATCGGAGTACTCCGACGCGGCACAGCGGCTGAAGGCGTCCAGCGCCGACTTGGAGGCGACGTAGGCGGAGAAGCGCGGTGCGTTGGTCAGCACCCCGATGGAGCTGATGTTGATGATGTGGCCAGCACGGCGCTGTTCCATCTTGCCCAGCACTCCAAGGATCAGCCGCAGCGCCCCGAAGTAGTTGATCGCCATGGTGCGCTCAAAGTCGTGGAAGCGGTCCTTGGCGTCGGTGACGGAGCGACGGATGGAGCGGCCGGCGTTGTTGATCAACACATCGACACCGCCGTGCTCCTCGTGCACCTGGGCCAGCATCGCTTCCACCTCGGCCTCGTCGGTGAGATCCGCGGTGTAGCAGTGGGCCTCGGCACCGGCTTCACGGGCCTGCTCGGTGGCCTCCAGCAGCGGCTCATGATCCCGCGCCACCAATAGGATCTTGGTGCCACAGCGGGCCAGCTTGAGAGCGGTGGCCAGGCCGATGCCAGAGCTGGCACCGGTGATCATCACGGTCTTGCCCGCCAGCTTGTCACACAGGCACTGGTTGAGATCCAGGTCCGGATCCAGGTGGCGCTCCCAGTAATCCCAGATGGTGGGGGCGTAGCTGCGCAGTGACGGGCAGTGGATCCCCGCCTGGCTGAGGATCGCCTGGGTTTCCCGGCAGTCGAAGCGGGTGGGGTAGTTAAGCAGTTTCAGCGCCGCTTCCGGCAGGCCATACTCCTGCAGCACTGCGGTGCCGATCCGCTTCACCGGCGGGTAGTTCAGTGCCATCTGCACCATATGACGGGGAATGACGTCGAACAGTCGGGTGTTGACCCGCAGCGCCATCTGCGGCGCATGGGCCGCCTCGGCAAACAGGTTGATCACCTCACCGGCCCGCAACGGGTTGGGATCGGTCAGGTGGAAGCAGCGGCCATCCAGCTCCGGCTGATGCAGCAGGTGGTCCATCGCTTCGGTCACGAAGTCCACCGGTACGATATTGAGTCGGCCCCCCTCCGGGCCCAGCAGCGGTACCCACTTGGGCAGATTATCCCGCAGTTTTTGCAGCAGCTTGAACACCATGTAGGGGCCATCGACCCGCTCCGCCTCGCCGGTTTTGGAATCACCAATCACGATGCCCGGGCGATAGATGCGGTAGTTGAGCTCGGTTTGATCCCGCACCGCTTTCTCGGCCAGGTGCTTGGTGAGGAAATAGGGGTTCTCCAGCTGCTCGGCCTCCTCGAACATGGTCTCGCTGAACGAGCCACGGTAGAGACCGGCGGCGGCGATGGAGCTGACGTGATGGAAGCAGCCGACCTGCAGCATGCGGGCTGCGGCCAGGGCGTGGTGGGTGCCCTCGACGTTGGCGGCCACCTGGCGATCGGCGCTGGCGGCCAGGTCGTAGATGGCGGCAAGGTGAACGAAATGCTGGATCTGGCCCTTGAGCGGGGCGATGGCCTCGGCCTCCAGCCCCAATTCCGGCTTGAGCAGGTCGCCCTGGATTGGCACCAGACGCTCCGGATCCAGCCCCAGCTTGTTGCCTATCTCGGCCAGCTTATCGGCCGCTTTGCCGTTGCGAACCAGACAGTAAAAGGTGCCTTCTCGCTGCGCCAGTCGCGCCAGCAGGAATCGGCCAATAAACCCCGTTGCTCCGGTGAGGAAATAGTTCATGCACGTCGCCTCCATCGTTGTGCTGAATACTGGTCAAACCAGTTTCTCAGTCTATTGTGGGAGGGAAGTTGTCTCAGCTCAAAACTTAACCGAGCAAGGTTTGTGCAAGATCAATAAAGACGGCAGCGAGTGGGGCAGGGCACCGCCCCGGGCAACGGGGCGGTGTGTTGATCAGCAGTAAAGGCCCTTCATCAGCTGGGCAAAGCCGTCGCTGTCCAGGCCTTCGCTACCCAGCGGCAGCAGCACGCCGTCGGCCTCGGCTCCGCGGGCAGCGGCCACCAGGCTGGCCAGCAGCGGCGCGCTGGCCATCGCTGGCGCGACCAGCACCGGCAGATGGGTCCGTTGCTTGAGCCAGGCCACCATGGCCAGATCCAGACGGGGGATGCCATCGCTGCCGCAGTGGCCGGTCTCACACAGGATCACCTGCTGGTTGCCCTGGCTGAGGATCTGCTCCGCCGCCGCCAGCAGGGCCTCACCGCTGGTGCCCGCGGCCCGCTGCAGCACCACCGGCCGCTGGCTTTGGCCCAGCTGCTGCAGCCGATCCGGGTGGTGTACCACCGCATCGGCCGCCAACACCAGGTCACAGTCGGCGGTGAGCTGGGACAACGGGGTGAGGCCGCTCCAGCTGGCCATCACCGGCAGCCCCACCTGTTGCCCCACCTGGCGCAGCTCAGTCAGCGACTGAGCCTGTTCGCCACCCCAGAGCACCGCGCCACCGTGCTCCTTGACCCGGCGGCCCCACTGGGCCAGCGGCTCGTTGGCCAGGCCTGGTCCGGCCAGGGTGAGGAAGCTGCCGTCACCCAGGTGTTGGTGACCCAGCCGGATCGCCTGGGTCTGGGCCTTGTGCTCGCGGCTGAACAGCGGCTGCTCCGCCTGAATGGGCTGGGCCGGTACCCGCGGATCGTCCGCCAGGGCCTGACTGTCCAGCTCGGTGGGCAACACGGTTTCGCAGGGGTAGCAGCCCAGTACCTTGATAAAGCGGGTCAGTCGGGTCAGCTCCCGCAGCGCGGTCTGCATCGCCTCGCTGCGCAGGTTGGCGCTGACGTCCAGGTAGAACATCTCCTCCCAGGGGTTGCCATGGATCGGCCGGGATTCCAGCTTGGTCATGTTGATCCCGAGATCTCGCAGCACCCCCAGTGCCTCCACCAGGGCGCCGGGTTGCTGGCCGGTGGCCATCAGCAGGGTGGTCTTGGCCGGTACCTGGGGCGGCACCTCCACCGGCTTGCGCGCCACCAGCAGGAAGCGGGTTTCGTTGCGCGGCTGGTTGGCGATCTCCCGCTGGATCACGTTGAGGCCATAGAGGGCGCCACCGCGCTCGCTGCCCAGCGCGACGCTGTTGGGGGTGGTCTGGGCCAGGGCCATCGCCTCGGCACTGCTGGCCACGTAGGCCTGCTCCACATCCAGGGTCGCCAGGTAGCGGCTGCACTGGGTGTGCACCTGGGGGTGGGCAAACACCGTCTTGATCTGGCCGGGGTCGCCACCGTCGGCCATCAGCACGCAGTGGGGGATCGACTCGGTGGTCTCGCCGACGATGTGCAGTGCGGTGTGCTGCAGCAGGTCAAACACCTCGTTGATGGAGCCGGAGGAGGTATTCTCCACCGGCAGCACACCGTAATCCGCCTGGCCCTGCTCCACTGCCGCGAAGATGGCGTCGAAGCTGTCCTGGCCCAACTCCTCCAGCGGCTGGTCGCGCCGTTCGAAATAGCTTTGCGCCGCCAGGTAGCTGTAGGAGCCCTTGGCGCCGAGGAAGGCCACCCGGGTGCTCGGCGGTGCGTCCGGGTTGTTCTGGGCCTGGAACCAGGCCTGTTGCCGCAGCACCGAGTCCTCGATGATGGTGTGGAACAGGCGGGAGACGTACTGACCGTCCAGCCCCAGTTCGCGGCCCTGCTGCACCAGGCGGGTCAGCAGCGCACTTTCCCGTTGGCTGTCGCGCACCGGCTTGACCACGTCCCGCTTGCTCTTGGCCACCTCCAGGCTCAGGGCACGGCGCTTGGCCAACAGGCTCAACAGCTGTTGGTCCAACTCAGTGATCTGGCGTCGGATTGGCTCGACGGGATGTTGCTGGCTCATGGCGATCCTTCCTATACAAAAAAGCCTCCCGGGGAGGGAGGCTGTCTGGTTTCGCTGACCGTACGCGAACACCGCCTCCTACTGCTGGAAGCGCATAAAAAACACGAACGGGGCAAAACGGTGCGAACTCATAGTGTTGTCAACCCTACTGGGCCGGGTTGGGGGCTGTCAATGGCTCTGGCTGGCCTTGCTGGCTGGTCATGCCAGGAAAGCGCCATCGAGCTGCGGCAGAAAACAACACACCCGCCGGTGAGGGCGGGTGCGTTGCGTGAGGTGAGAGCGTGAGTTAGGCCGCTTCTTCGTCCGGCTGCTGACCGGCCACCGCCATGGTGCGGTCGTGACGGCGTGCCGTCTCCTTGTGGGTCAGCTTATTAAGCTGGCGCTCCAGTTTGTTGCCCATCTGGTTGATGGCCACGTAGAGATCCTCATGTTGTCCGCTGGCGAAGAGCTGTCCGACGTTGGTGTTCACATTGGCTTCGACCTGGAACACCTTGCCCTCGGTGGTGATGATGACGTGGGGCTTGATCACGTCGATGTTGTGACGCAACAGCTTATCGATACAGGCTTGCACTCGGTTTTGCATCGGGGTGGTAATGGCAACGGACTTGCTGGTGATCTCTATACGCATGCAGGTTCCCCTTCTGTTGACCTTTTCTTAACTTCGATTTCAGAATACGCCCGCTTTCGGGCAGAAAAAAGTGATTTTCCTCACGTTTGCGCCTGCTTGCCTAAAGCTTGTTCAAGCGCACAATTCGGCTCAAAAAAAGCACCGATGAGGCTTGTCATGGGGCGATTTTGACGGGAAACTGGGTCGGATAACTGAGGGAGTAGTAGGCGATATGACAGGGCGTATTCGGGTTTGGGACGGGGTTGTACGGGCTTCCCATTGGGCCATCGCCACCCTGATACCGCTGTGCTGGTGGACCGCCGAGCAGGGCGAGATGGAGTGGCACCAGACCTGCGCCTACCTGCTGCTGGCGGTGATCCTGACCCGCACCTTCTGGGGACTGGTGGGCAGTGACACTGCGCGGCTGGCTCCCCTGGTCCGCTCTCCGGGCAGCGTGCTGGGCTACCTGCGTCAATGGCGCGGCCAGCGTCAGCCCAGCCTGGGCCACAACCCCGCCGGCGGCTACATGGTGCTGCTGATGCTGGCGCTGATCACCGCCCAGCTGGTGACCGGGTTGTTTGCCACCGACGATATCCTCACCGAGGGGCCACTCTATGGCTGGGTCAGCTACGACACCGCCTCCACCCTGACCACCCTGCACAAGCGCATCTTTGACGCCATCACCATCGCCCTGGGGCTGCACCTGCTGGCGATCCTGGTCTATCGGCTCAAGGGGATCCCGCTGGTGTCGGCGATGATCACCGGACGGCAACGGCTCAGTGCACCGGCCCCCACCATGCGCCCGATCTGGCCCGCCGCGCTGGTGTTTGTCACCAGCCTGGGGGCCGTTACCTACTTGCTGATCCTACCGCTCTGGTAGGGCGGCCAGCCAATCGGACAGCTCCGCCACCACCGGCTTGTCGTGCTCGCCTAAGAAGCGCAGCAGGCTGGCGGCATCGGCACTGACCACCTGATCCCGGGGAAAGCCCACCTGCTCGGCGGCGGCGATGCAGTTGCCAAAGTGACCCAGGTGGAAGGCGATGTGGGCGTCGGAGCCGAAGCTGACCTTGCCACCATGGTGGCCCACCCGCTCCAGCAGATGCAGGCAGCGTGGCTCGCTGCCCACCCGGGAGTGGCTGAAGCTGCTGTTGTTGATCTCCATCGCCACGTTGTGCGCCTTGGCGGCTGTGAGGACCGCATCCACCTCGATGGGGTACTTGGGGTTGCCCGGGTGGCCGATGATCTGGCAGTGACCGGACTCGATGGCGGCGATCATCGCCTTGGTGTTGGTCAGGCAGTCCGCCGGGGCGAACACCGGTTCGTGGAAGCTGGCGATCATCATGTCCAGGCCCTCGCGCACCCGCTCCGGCACCTCGACCCCCTCGGCCACAATGTTGGCTTCCATGCCGCGCAGTACCGCGATACCGTCGATCACCCGGGGCACCACCTTCATATTGATAAAGTGCCAGTAGTGGGGGGCATCGGGCATTGGCGGCGCGTGGTCGGTGACGGCGAAGGCCTGCAGGCCGGCGAGCTTGGCGGCCTGCACCAACTCCTGCAAGGTGCTGTAGGCGTGGGTACTGGCGATGGTATGGCAGTGGGTATCGGTGAGGATCTGCATGGGGGCCTTCCTGGTCTGGATCAGACCCCCATTATCCGATGCTTTGTCGAGTGACTCCAGCATCCGCTGCCGACTCCGTGCCGTGGGTGGGCCCCAGCGGCACGGTGTATCGGCGTTATCAGTCTTTCTTGAAGTTGTCGTGGCAGCCCTTGCAGGTCTTGCCGACGTCACCAAAGGCCTTGGCGGTGGCCTTCAGATCGTTGCCTTGGCTGACCTGGGCCAGGGTAGCCGTGGCCTGGGCAAACTGGCTGGCACGCTGGTCGAAGTCGCTGCGCTGTTGCCATACCTTACCCAGGGCGTCGGTCTTGCCCTTGTCGGAGCCGGGGATAAAGCCGGTGAAGGGGATCTCCGCCAGCAGCGCCAGATGCTGAGCGCGCTGGGCAAAGGCCTCGCTGTCCATCGGCTTCTTCTTCTTCAGCATCGCCCCCATGTCGGCGAAGTTCTCCTTGATCAGGCCAAAGGCCGCCTGGCGGTATTGGATGGCATCATCGGTATCGTCAAACGCGCCCTTGGCGGTGGCGGTGCCCATCATCAGCACACAGATCAGCGTCACAGCAGCTTTCATTTGCCTCGTCCTTGTAGTCATTAATTGGGTGCGGCTCGATTGTAAATCAATCAATTCGGTACGACCAGACATCAAAATGCAAGCAAATGTGCGACCGTGCTCACGCTTTGGTGGATCGGCGCTGGAGCCCGTATCGCCGTAATGGTGTACTGCCTGCCCATTACGACAGTACGGAGAAGATGATGGCAGAAGCCCGCTGGAATCAAGTGGTCGGATTGATCGCCGAGCAGTCCACCCAAGAACAGGTGTCCACCCTGTTGGGCGCGCTACTCAGTCACGATGAGAAGCTGGCGGTCGGTGGCCGCCTGGCGGTGTTCAAGGCCCTGTTGGAGGGGCGCATCAGCCAGCGCCAGATCGCCGCAGATCTGGGGGTCAGTATTGCCACCATCACCCGTGCTTCCAACACCCTCAAATCGATGGATGAAGATGCCCGCCTGACCCTGCGTCAGATGCTGCAGCTGTCCTGAACCCCTACAACAACAATAACGTTCGGAGTTTGCAGATGTCAGAGATGACTGCCAGTGCCCCCGCGGCACAAACCAAGAAGAAGCCGGGGATCCTCGGCGGCGCCATGATCGTGGCGGGGACCTCCATCGGCGCGGGCATGTTTGCCCTGCCGGTCTACAGTGCCGGTATGTGGTTTGCCGTCTCCATGGCGATGATGGCGCTGGTGTGGTTCTGTGCCTACAGCTCCAGCCTCTACCTCACCGAGGCCAGCCTCAACTACAAGGACGGCGCTAGCTACGCCACCATCGCCGAAGACACCCTGGGCAAGGTGGGTAAGATCCTGGCCACCGGCACCGTCGCCTTTGTCTGCTTTATCCTGACCTACGCCTACATCTCCGGTGGCAGCTCGGTGGTGGGCCAGACCCTGGGCAACACCCTGGGCCTGCAGCTGGGTCACAGCGGCTCTGCGCTGCTGTTCACCCTGGTGCTGGCCACCGTGGTGATCGCCGGTTCCCGCGCGGTGGATCGGGTCGCCACCATCATGCTTGGCGGCATGGCGCTGACCTTCTTCGGCTCCACCAGCATGCTGGCAGGCAACGCCTCAGTGGACACCCTGTTCCCGGGGATTGGCCTGGCTGAGCCGCTGCCCTACCTGTGGATCGCCATCCCGGTGCTGGTCACCAGCTTCGGCTTCCACGGCACCGTCCCCTCGCTGGTGAAGCACTACCAGAAAGACGCCCGTCGTACCCGCCTGGCGCTGCTGGTGGGCACCATGCTGACCATGCTGGTGTACGTGGTGTGGCAGCTGGCCATCATGGGCAACGTGCCGCGGGACCAGTTCTCCGAGGTGATCGCCCAGGGCGGCAACGTCGCCACCCTGATCAGTGCGGTCGGCCAATCCACCGACGTCTCCGGGGTGGAAGCGGCGCTGATGCTGTTTGGCAACCTGGCCCTGGCCAGCTCCTTTATCGGCGTGGCGCTGGGCCTGCAGGACCTGATCAAGGACCTGCTCAAGCTGAGCGATTCGCTGGTGGACTCCGCCAAGGCCGCCGCCATCACCTTCCTGCCGGCCCTGCTGCTGTGCATGGCGATGCCCCATGGCTTTATCACCGCCATCGGCTTTGCCGCCCTGGCCGCCTCGGTGTTCGTGCTGGTGCTGCCGGCGCTGATGGCCCGGGTACTGCGTCAGCGTAAGATCGACAACGGCTTCCAGACCAGCGGTGGCATGCTGCGACTGAATTTTGTGCTGGGCTTTGGTGTGCTGGCGGTGCTGGTGGAGATTGTCCACCTGATGGGCCTGCTGCCCAAGTTTGGCTAAGCCAAGCCCGGACAGAAAACGCCGCCCCTTGGGGCGGCGTTTTTGTTTGCAGCAGGAGGCGAAAAGAATGGGTGCTAGGGCGGGCTGCGCCCTTCTAGGAGCTAGGAAAAGCATTGACCGTCATAGTCCGAGCTCTTGGCTAGCTTGCCTAGCCCCTAGCCCCTAGCCCCTAGCCCCTAGCCCCTAGCCCCTAGCCCCTAGCCCCTAGCACCTAGCACCTAGCACCTAGCACCTAGCACCTGGCTCTTAGTCCGCCAGGGTGACACCAATGTTGGAAACCCCTTCGTCGCGCAGCTCCTTGCGCAGCCCTTTGATGGCGTCGGTGTCGGTGGCCTCAGGGCTCTCGACCCAGTCCAGCAACTGGCCCTGGATGGCGCGCTCCTCGGCCATCAGCGGATGCTGGAACACGAAGTCGTCCAGCGCCTCCTCGGTCTCCACCTCGGGCTGCTCGCTGGCCTCGATAAAGGCGGCCACCGTGCTGCTGGAGAGCTTGGAGACGTTGATCAGATCGGTATCCACCTTTTGCTGCATCGCGGTGAGGATGGTGCTCAGCGCCATCAAGGCGTCGGTGGCAGGGTAGACGCCGTAGAACTCTTCCGCCTCGGTGTTGGGCATCAGCTCTTCCAGCTGGTCCTGCATCCGCTCGTAGTTGAGCTTGAGGTTGCGGGTGTAGAGCGACTGCCACAGCATGTCGAGGATGGTGGTGGCCTTGGCGCTATCCTCCTGCTCGGTGATCTGGGCATAGAGCAGGTAGTTGGGCAGCATGCGTTCCGCCAGGGCGATGGCGAACAGCACCTTCTGTTTTTCATTCAGCGCTTTGACTCGGCTGAAGAAACCGGTTTTTGCGGTCATTGGAGTTCCTACTTAGGCCGCCAGGTAGGGCCGGGCGGCGTTGGCCACTTGGTTCAATTGATCTTGCAGGTCCATCAGCTCGGGCTCGAGATCGCCCATGTCCACACCCTGCTTGAGTTCAGCCTCCAGCTGCATGCAGATCGCCTGCAGCGCCGGCACGCCGGAGTAGCAGGTGGCGCCATGCAGCTTGTGGACGCTGCGCACCAGGGCGTCGTTGTCCCGGCGCTGGATGGCGTCGGTCAGGGCGTCGCGGGTCTCCGGGATGGAGTCCACCAGCATGGTGAGCATCTCCCGGGCCAGGTTGGCGTTGCCACCGGCCTGAGACAGGGCCAGGGCCCAGTCCACCACGCCGCCGCTCTCCTGTTCCTGCCGGACCCAGCGATTGAGCACCTGCTTAAGCATCCCCTCGTCGATGGGCTTGGTCAGGCAGTCGTCCATCCCAGAGGCCAGGATCCGGTCCAGCTCGTCCCGCAGGGTGTGGGCGGTAACGGCGATGATCGGGGTGTGGCGATTGAGCGAATCCGCCCGGATCGCCTCGGTGGCACGCAGGCCATCCACCTCCGGCATCTGGATGTCCATAAAGATAGCGTCGTACTGCTTATGTTGGCACTGCTCGATGGCAGCCCGGCCGCCGGTGAGGCTGTCCACCTGCTGCACCATCTCCCCCAGCAGGGTGACGATCAGCTTGAGGTTGGCCGGGTTGTCGTCCACCGCCAGCACGGTGAGCGGCAACCGTGTTGCTTCGCCTTCGGCCAGCGCCGGCACCTCGGCGTCGTCCGCCGGCAGACGGCTGAGGTCGTGCAGGCTGAGCTGGTCATAGAGTCGTCGCTGCGACAGCGGCAGCGGCATCAGCTTCAGCTGGCCCTCCCGGGCCAGGGCCTGTTGCCAGCCGGGGGCGTTGCCCTCCACCATCAGGATCAGATTTTTGCTGGCCTCCAGCAGCGTGCTCAGCTCCGCTTCCTGCTCAAACTGACCGGCCAGTAAAAGGACGTGATCGAACGGGCCCTGTTGTTCCAGCAGGGTGGGTAACTGCTGGCGTTGCTCTGCGGCCAGGGTGCGCATCTGCCACCCCTGCAGCTGACTGACCAGGGTCTGTCGGCTGCTTTGCCGCGGTTCGTACACCAGCGCCCGCTCGCCGGCCAGTTTGTCCTGGGGCAGGGGATCGGCGATGGCGAACACGCTCTTTTCGATCGCCAGGGTAAACCAGAAGGTGGAGCCCTGGCCCTGTTGGGAGGTGAAGCCGATCTGGCCCTCCATCTGGTTGACCAGGCGCTTGGTGATCACCAGCCCCAGCCCGGTGCCGCCGAAGCGTCGGGTGATGGAGCTGTCAGCCTGACCAAAGGCCTGGAACAACACCGATTTCTGGTCGTCGGCGATGCCGATGCCGGTGTCGCTGATCTCGCCCCGCAGGGTGATCTGCTCGGCGTTCTGATCGGTCAGCTCCAACTGCAGCCGGATACAGCCCTGCTCGGTGAACTTGATGGCGTTGCCCACCAGGTTGTTAAGTATCTGCTGGATCCGCATGACGTCGCCGGACAGGCCATCAGGCAGCTTGGGATCGATCTCCACCACCAGCTCCAGCCCCTTGTCATAGGCCACACCGGAGAGCAGGCTGAGGGTCTCATCCACCGCATCACGCAGGGCAAAGGGCACGTTGTCCAGCACCATCTTGCCCGCCTCCAGTTTGGAGAAGTCGAGGATGTCGTTGATGATGGAGAGCAGGTTGGATGCGCTGCGCTCGATGGTCTGCAGGTAGTCGCGCTGGTTGTCGTGCAGCGGGGTCTTGAGCAGCTGGCGGGTGAAGCCGATCACCCCGTTCAGTGGGGTACGCAGCTCGTGGCTCATGTTGGCCAGGAACTCGGACTTGATCCGGCTGGCCTCCAGCGCCCGCTTCTTGGCGATGTCCAGCTCGACGTTCTGGATCTCGATCTGCTCCAGCGTTTCGCGCAGGTCGAGGGTGGCCTGGTCGATGTTCTGCTGCATCTCATCGTGATACTCCGCCAGCGACGCCGCCATGGCGTTGATCCCCCGCTTCAGTGAGTCCAGCTCACCGATGAGATCGCCCTGCAGACGGGTATCCAGCTTGCCCTCGCGGATCTTGGCCACCGCCCGCACCATGTCGGTGATGGGCTGGGTGACATTCTTCAGCAGTCGGAAGGTGAACAGCAGGTTCAGCTGCACCCCGATGAGGACGATGATGAAGGCGGCCACGGCGGCCCGGTACTGCTCCAGCAGGGCCTCGTGTTTGTTCAGCTGCACCGCGACGTAACCCAGCTGGGTCATCGGGCCGGGAGTGGCGCCGGTGGGCAGGCTCTCCTGGATCACCGGGGCGCGCAGCACCAGCTTATCGCCGAAGTGCTCAAGCTGCCCGCCCTGGTGGAAATCCATGTTGTCCGGCATCTTGATCAACTCAAAATCCCGCTGGTATTTGCTGCTGACAAACACCTGGTTCTGGCCATCAAACACCGCGATGGTCTGCACCAGCCCGGAGTTATGGCGCTGCACCTGGTCGATCAGCCGCTTGGTGTACTCGCGATTGTTGTAGCGCAGGCCATACTCACAGGCGATGGCCAATGGTTCGATGATGTTGGTGCCCTGCTTGAGCAGGGTGTCTTCCAGCTCGGCAAAGCGGCTGGAGGTGAAATACCCCCCCAGCATCAGACCCACCAGCATGGTGAGGGCCAGGGCCAGGACCATCACCCAGGTGCGCAGACTGTATTTGGTCGCGGTTTTCATCTGTGGGAAAAGCACTCCATAGGCGGCCCGCTGGCGGGCCACGGCTGATCCCACCATTGTAATCAAACCGAACGAACATGGCCCAGTTTTATTCCGCAAAGTCTAAGAAAACTAAGATCTTGCCCAAGAGTATCGAGGTCAGGGTCGACGCCATGGACCACCAAGGCAACGGCGTGGCCAACCATCAGGGCAAGGTGGTGTTCGTCAAGCAGCTGCTGCCTGGAGAGCGGGGCCGGGTTCGCCTGGTGAAGGACAAGCACCGCTTTGCCGAGGGCCAGTTGGAGAAGCGGCTGGACAGCCACCCGGAGCGTGTCGCCCCTCATTGCCCCTACTTCAGCCGCTGTGGCGGCTGCAATCTGCAATACGCCAGCGTGGCCGGCCAGCACCAGTTCAAGCAGCAGGCGCTGCAGGATCTGCTGACCCATAAGCTCGGCGCGGTGCCGCCGTTGGCACCGGTGATCAGCGGGCCCGACTGGCACTATCGTCGCCGTGCCCGTATCGGGGTGCGTCGGGTCAAGGGCGCGCTGTTGATGGGGTTTCGCCAGGAGGGCACCAATCGCCTGACCGACATCGACTACTGCCCGGTGCTGGCGGCACCGCTGAGCAGCCTGATCCAACCGTTGAAGACGCTGTTGGCCGAGCTGCCCCTGGCCAACCAGGTGGGTCACCTGGATCTGCTGCTGGCCGAAGAGGGACCGGTGGTGGTACTGCGTCTGCTGCGCGATCCCAGCCGGGAGGAGCGCCAGGCGCTGGCCCAGTTTGCCCAGCACCAGGCGGTGACCCTGCTCTGGCAAGGCGACGATGCGGTTCGCACCCTGGAGAACGCTGAGCCTTTGCCGATGCACTACAGCCTGGGTGGCGACCGACCGCAGCCGGCGTTCCTGCCCGGGGATTTCTTCCAGGTCAATGACCAGGTCAACCAGGGGATGATAAGCCAGGCGATCCAGTGGCTGGCCCCCCAGGCCGACGAGGTGGGGCTCGACCTGTTTTGCGGTGGCGGTAATTTTACCTTTGCCCTGGCGCCGCTCAGTCGTCGGGTGATCGGGGTCGAGGGGGTCGAAGCGATGGTGGTCCGGGGTCGTCGGCGCGCCCAGGTGTTGGGGCTGGATAACGTCGAGTTCCATGGTGCCGATCTCAACAGCGACGAACCGGACCCGAGCTGGCAACGGACAGTGGATTGGGTGCTGCTGGATCCCGCCCGGGCCGGTGCTTGCGGCGCGCTGGATTGGCTCACCGCCTTGAAACCCAAACGGATCCTCTACGTATCCTGTAACCCACTGAGCCTGTCCAAAGACGCCAAAGTGCTGCTGCAGAAAGGTTATTCCCTGCAGAGGCTTGGTCTGATCGAGATGTTCCCGCATACTCACCATTTGGAATCGATGGCGCTGTTTGTGCCAGCCAAGCCCTAAGCCCCCAAATTGCATTATTCGCAGTGATCCCAGCATCAGGAAGGAGGATCGCCGGACATGGTTTCTGTTCGTCACATTCATTTCAATGAATCGCCCGAAGCGGTGGCTCAATGGCTCGACAATCTGCAGTTGAGCCACCCGCAGCGGGAGGCATTGGCCACCACCTACCAATTCTGCCAGCAGCTGCCCAGTGACGACGCCGAGCGCCACCAGGCCCGGTTGATGCGCGCCCGTGAGATGGTGGAGATCCTGCTGCCACTGAACATGGACCTGGAGACCCTGCGCGCCAGCCTGCTCTATGTCTGTCTGGATGCCGGCCTGCTCGACAGCGAAACCCTGGAAGAGCGGGAAGGGGCGGCGATGGCCACCCTGGTGCAATCGGTCCAGGTGATGGACGCCATTCGCACCCTGCGCAGCCAGCACACCGAGGGCGGCAGCCAGGTGGACAACCTGCGCCGCATGCTGCTGGCGATGGTCGAGGATGTGCGGGCGGTGGTGATCAAGCTGGCGGAGGCGGTGGTGCTGCTGCGCGAGGTCAAGAATGCCGACGAAGAGACCCGGGTGATCCTGGCCCGGGAGGTGCGGGACATCTACGCCCCGCTGGCCAACCGGCTGGGGATCGGTCAGCTCAAATGGGAGCTGGAGGACCTGGCGTTTCGCTACCTGCACCCGGACACCTACATGGAGATCGCCCGTTGGCTCGACGGTAAGCGGATCGACCGGGAAAGCTACATCGATCAGTTCGTCAGTGGCCTGCAGGCCCAGCTGGATGAGCAGGGGATCCGCGCCGAGGTCTATGGCCGGCCCAAGCACATCTACAGCATCTGGCGAAAGATGCAGAAGAAGCACCTGGCCTTCGATGAGCTGTTTGACGTGCGGGCGGTGCGGATCATCGCCGAGCGGCTGCAGGACTGCTACGGTGCCCTGGGCGTGGTACACACCCAGTGGCGCCATCTGCCCAACGAGTTCGACGATTACGTTGCCACCCCCAAGCCCAACGGCTACCAGTCGATCCACACCGTGGTGATGGGCCCCGAGGGCAAGACGGTGGAGATCCAGATCCGCACCCGGCAGATGCACGAGGATGCCGAGCTGGGGGTCGCCGCCCACTGGAAGTACAAAGAGGGCAGCACCGGTAAGGCCGGTGGCTTCGAGGAGAAGATCAACTGGCTGCGTAAGATCCTGGCCTGGCAGGAGGACGTGGTCGAGGCGGGCAACCTGGTGGAGGAGATCCGCTCCCAGGTGTTCGAAGACCGGGTTTATGTCTTTACCCCCCGCGGCGACGTGATCGATCTGCCCGCCGGCTCCACCGTGCTGGACTTCGCCTACTACATCCACTCCCAGGTGGGCCACCGCTGCATCGGTGCCAAGATCGATGGCCGCATCGTGCCCTTCACCACCGAGGTGCAGACCGGCCAGCGGGTAGCGATCCTCACCAGCAAGGAGCCCAACCCCAAGCGGGACTGGCTCAACCCCAACGCTGGCTTTATCCACACCAGCCGGGCCCGGGCCAAGATCCAGACCTGGTTCAAATCCCAGGATAAGGACAAGAACGCCGCCGCCGGCCGCGAGATGCTGGAGCAGGAGCTGGCCAAGGTAGGGCTCAAGCTGAGCGACGCCCAGGGCTGCGAAAGCCGCTTCAACATGCACACCTTCGAGGATCTGCTGGCCGCCATCGGTGGCGGCGATGTGCGCCTGACCCAGGTGATCAACCACCTGCAATCGAAGCAGTCACGCCAGGTGTTCGACGAGGCCCAGGCGGTGGAAGACCTGCTGGCCAAGCCGGCGCCGACCAAGCCGCGCAAGCAGGGCCAGGTGGAGGTCAACGGCGTCGGCAACCTGATGACCCACATCGCCAACTGCTGTCAGCCGCTGCCCGGCGACGCCATCCATGGCTACATCACCCAGGGCAAGGGGGTATCGGTACACCGCGAGGGCTGTGAGCAGCTGGCCAACATGCTCAAGCAGCACCCGGAGCGTGGCGTCGAGGTGGTCTGGGGCGAGTCCTACTCCGGTGGCTACAGCGTCACCGTGCGGGTGGTGGCCAACGACCGCTCCGGCCTGCTGCGGGACATCACCGCGGTGCTGGCCAACGAGAAGAGCAACGTACTGGAGATGAGCAGCCACTCCGACACCAAGCAGCAGACCGCCGCCATCCAGCTGAAGATGGAGCTCTATAACATGGAGTCCCTGGGCCGGATCCTGGCCCGCCTGAGCCAGCTCGATGGCGTCATCGAGGCCCGTCGCCTGTGAGTGCCCTGCCTGAGCATCCGGTCGAGCGCCTGCTGGCGATCATGGCGGCCCTGCGTGGCCCGGACGGCTGCCCCTGGGACCGGGCCCAGAGCTACGCCAGCATCGTGCCCCACACCCTGGAGGAGGCCTACGAGGTGGCGGACACCATTGAGCGGGCGGACCTTGATGCCCTGCCCGGTGAGCTGGGGGACCTGCTGTTCCAGGTGGTGTTCTACGCCCGCATCGCCGAGGAGGAGGGCCGCTTCGATTTTCTCGACGTGGTGCGCAGCATCAATGCCAAGCTGGAGCGCCGTCACCCCCATGTGTTTGCCGAGCAAGCGGTGGCGGATGAAAAGCTGCGCCAGCGCTGGGAGGACAGCAAGGCGCAGGAGCGCGCAGCCCGTGACCAGCACTCGGTGGTGGACGACATCCCCCAGGCCTTGCCGGCGCTGACCCGCGCTGCCAAGCTGCAGAAGCGGGTGGCCACCGTCGGCTTTGACTGGGATGCTTTAGGCCCGGTGGCGGACAAGGTGACCGAGGAGCTGGCGGAGGTACTGGAGGAGGCCGAGCAGCAGCCGAGCGATGCCGAGCGGGTTGCTGAGGAGGTCGGCGACCTGCTGTTCGCGGTCACCAACCTGGCCCGCCACCTCAAGGTGGATCCGGAACAGGCCCTGCGCCGAGCCAACGCCAAATTTGAGCTAAGGTTTCGGGGCGTGGAGCAACTTTGTGAACAACACGGGGTGGCGATCCAACAGGCCGGGCTGGAGCGGCTCGAGGGGTTTTGGCAGGATGTGAAGCGGGCCGAAAAGTCGCGCTAAACAAGGTTCAAGTGATTGTCCCTGCAAACGATGATCAGTATAATGAGCGCCCGTCCTATAGTTCGCCAAAACCAGCTCAAGGTTGGAACGCTTTGGTGAATACAATCCCAGCTATCTCAGGTTCAGCATGACTACTAACTATATCTTCGTTACGGGCGGGGTGGTCTCCTCGTTGGGTAAAGGCATTGCCGCTGCTTCCGTGGCCGCACTGCTGGAGGCCCGCGGCCTCAATGTCACCATCATGAAACTGGATCCCTACATCAACGTGGACCCGGGCACCATGAGCCCGACCCAGCACGGTGAGGTGTTCGTGACCGACGATGGTGCCGAAACCGATCTGGACCTGGGCCACTATGAGCGCTTCATCCGCACCAAGATGACCCAGCGCAACAACTTCACCACCGGCCGGATCTACTCCGACGTGCTGCGCAAAGAGCGCCGGGGTGACTACCTGGGTGCCACCATCCAGGTGATCCCGCACATCACCAACGCCATCAAGGAGCGGGTGATCGCCGGCGCCGAGGGCCACGACGTGGCCATCGTTGAGGTGGGTGGCACCGTGGGTGACATCGAATCCCTGCCGTTCCTCGAGGCGCTGCGTCAGCTGGCGGCTGAACTGGGCCGCGAGCGTGCCATGTTCATGCACCTGACCCTGGTGCCCTACCTGGCCGCCGCTGGCGAGGTGAAAACCAAGCCGACCCAGCACTCCGTGAAGGAGCTGCTCTCCATCGGTATTCAGCCGGACGTGCTGGTGTGCCGCAGCGACCGTGCCATCCCCGCCAACGAGCGCAAGAAGATTGCACTGTTCTGTAACGTGCCGGAGCGTGCGGTGGTCTCCATGAAGGACGTGGACAGCATCTACAAGATCCCGGCGCTGCTCAAATCCCAGGGCGTCGACGATCTGTTCGTTAACCGCTTTGGCCTGACCACCCCGGAAGCGGACCTGACCGAGTGGGAGCGGGTGATCTACGAAGAAGCCAACCCCACCGGCGAAGTGACCATCGGCATGGTCGGCAAGTACGTTGAGCTGCCGGACGCCTACAAGTCCGTCAACGAGGCGCTCAAGCACGCCGGCCTGAAGAACCGCCTGCAGGTCACCATCAAGTACATCGACTCCCAGGACGTGGAGAGCAAAGGGGTGGAAGCCCTGGAAGGGATCGACGGCATCCTGGTACCCGGTGGCTTCGGCGAGCGTGGCGTGGAAGGCAAGATCCTGGCCGCCCGCTATGCCCGGGAAAACAACCTGCCTTACTTCGGCATCTGCCTGGGGATGCAGGTGGCGCTGATCGAATACGCCCGTAACGTGGCCGGCCTGGAGGGCGCGCACTCCTCCGAGTTTGACGCCGAGTCCGCCCACCCGGTGGTAGGCCTGATCACCGAATGGCTGGACGCCGATGGCCAGGTAGAGGAGCGCACCGAGCAGTCCGACCTGGGCGGCACCATGCGTCTGGGTGGCCAGCTGTGCCACCTGATCCCGGGCACCAAGGCCCACGCCATGTACGGTGGCGACACCTGTGTTGAGCGTCACCGTCATCGTTATGAAGTGAACAACCACTACCGTGAGCAGTTGGAGAGTGCCGGCCTGGTGTTCTCCGGGCTTTCGGCGGACAAGAAGCTGGTGGAGATGATCGAGATCCCGACCCACCCCTTCTTTGTCGCGGGGCAGTTCCACCCCGAATTCACCTCCACACCCCGTGATGGGCACCCGCTGTTTGAGGGCTTTGTTAAAGCCGCGGGCACCTTCAACAAGGGTGAGCTGAAGTGAACTGATTTCGGGAAGCCGGGCCTTGGGTCCGGCTTCCTTATTTTTGGAAAACACTGAGGAAAATAGTGATGGCAAACATCATCAAGGTTCTGGGTCGCGAAGTGATGGATTCCCGTGGCAACCCGACGGTTGAAGCGGAAGTGCACCTGGAAGGCGGTTTCGTCGGCATGGCCTGCGCGCCGTCCGGTGCCTCCACCGGTACCCGCGAAGCGCTCGAGCTGCGTGACGGCGACAAGTCCCGTTACCTGGGCAAAGGCGTGCTCAAGGCCGTAGCCAACGTCAACGAGCTGATCGCCCCGGCCCTGCAGGGTAAGGACGCCACCGCCCAGCGCGAGCTCGACCAGATCATGATCGATCTGGACGGCACCGAGAACAAAGACAAGCTGGGCGCCAACGCCATCCTGGCCGTGTCCCTGGCCGCCGCCAAGGCCGCTGCCGCTGCCAAGGGCATGCCGCTGTACGCCCACATCGCCGAGCTGAACGGCACCCCGGGTGTGTACTCCATGCCGCTGCCGATGATGAACATCCTCAACGGTGGTGAGCACGCCGACAACAACGTCGACATCCAGGAGTTCATGGTCCAGCCGGTGTCCGCGCCGACCTTCCGTGAAGGCCTGCGCATGGGCGCCGAGATCTTCCACGCCCTGAAAAAGGTGCTGTCCGGCAAAGGTCTGAACACCGCGGTGGGTGACGAGGGTGGCTTCGCGCCGAACCTGGCCTCCAACGCCGACGCCCTGGCGGTGATCAAGGAAGCGGTGGAAGCCGCCGGTTACTCCCTGGGCACCGACGTGACCCTGGCGATGGACTGCGCTGCCTCCGAGTTCTACAAAGAGGGCAAATACGTCCTGTCCGGTGAGAACAAGTCCTTCGACGCCAACGGCTTCTCCGACTACCTGGCCGAGCTGTGCCAGCAGTACCCGATCATCTCCATCGAGGATGGCCTGGACGAGTCCGACTGGGATGGCTGGGCCTACCAGACCCAGATCCTGGGCGACAAGATCCAGCTGGTGGGTGACGACCTGTTCGTAACCAACACCAAGATCCTCAAGCGTGGCATCGACAACAAGATCGGCAACTCCATCCTGATCAAGTTCAACCAGATCGGCTCCCTGACCGAGACCCTGGAAGCGATCAAGATGGCCAAAGACGCCGGCTTCACCGCCGTCATCTCTCACCGCTCCGGTGAGACCGAAGACGCCACCATCGCCGATCTGGCGGTGGGCACCGCCGCGGGCCAGATCAAGACCGGCTCCCTGTGCCGCTCTGATCGTGTGGCAAAGTACAACCAGCTGCTGCGCATCGAAGAGCAGCTGGGCGACAAGGCCCCCTACCGTGGTCGTTCCGAGGTGAACGGTCAGGCCTAATCTTAGGCTGACGAAAAAAGGCCGCCGCAAGGCGGCCTTTTTTGTGTTTGGCGATGACGCCACCAGAATGGCGAGAAAGGCACGGTTGCCGCTTTTCTTTTGCCTTGGCATAGGCCAAGATCAGGGCAACTGTCACTGGGGGTGATGATGCGGATCTTACTGGTACTGCTGCTGATTTTATTGGCGGGACTGCAACACAGACTGTGGCTGGGGGACAACAGCCTCAGCGAGGTGGTGCGCCTGAACGAGCAGATCCAGCGTCAGCAGGCGGGCAACGCCGAGCTGAAGGAGCGAAACTTGTTACTGCAAAACGAGATCCAGGACCTGCGGGAAGGGCTGGATGCGGTGGAGGAGCGGGCTCGTCATGAGTTGGGCATGATCCACGCCGATGAGCAATTTTACCGGGTTATCCGTCGCGCCCCCCAGTCCTGAATCGATCCCGGAGAGTTTCATGCCGCTTGATCCCCAAGCCACCCTGTACGCCGTGGTACCCGCCGCCGGCGTGGGCAAACGCATGGGCGGGGCCCTGCCAAAGCAGTACCTGCCACTGCACGGCCGTCCCATCCTGTCCCACACCCTGTCCTGTCTGTTGTCCCACCCGCGCGTGGCCCAGGTGATCGTCGCCGTCGGCCCCGATGACGAGTATTTTTCCGATCTGCCGGAAGCCGCGGATCCCCGCCTGACCCGGGTCACCGGTGGGGCCGAGCGTGCCGATTCGGTGCGACTGGCGCTGCAGGCGGTAGCGGCTGAGGATGCCTGGGCATTGGTGCACGATGCTGCCCGGCCCTGTCTGCGCCATGAGGACATCGACAGGTTGCTGGCTCAGTGTGGCGAGCAGGGGGCGATCCTGGCCTCGCCGGTGCGGGACACCATGAAGCGGGCCGGCGGCGACGGTTGTATTGACCACACCGTCGAGCGGGCCCAGCTTTGGCATGCCCTGACCCCGCAGCTGTTCCCCGCCGGCGCCCTGCATCGGGCCCTGTGTGAGGCCGAGCAGCAGGGCGCCAGCATCACCGATGAAGCCTCCGCCATGGAGCGCCAGGGCTGGCAGCCCCGCCTGGTGTCCGGTCGCCCGGACAACATCAAGGTGACCCACCCGGACGACTTGCGTCTGGCACAACTGTTTTTGGCCTGAAGGAGGCGCCATGTTCCGCATTGGACACGGATACGATGTACACAAATTTGGCGGCGACGGGCCGGTGATCCTCGGCGGCGTTGCAGTGCCCTACGAGCAGGGGCTGCTGGCCCACTCCGACGGCGATGTGGTGCTGCATGCCCTCAGCGATGCCCTGCTGGGGGCGCTGGCCCTGGGCGACATCGGCCACCACTTCCCCGATACCGATCCGGCCTTTAAAGGGGCCGACAGCCGGGTGCTGCTGCGCCACTGCTTCGACAAGGTGAAGGCCCGCGGTTACCGCATCGGCAACCTGGACATCACCATCATCGCCCAGGCGCCCAAGATGGCCCCCCACATCGCCCAGATGCGCAGCCACATCGCCTTCGATCTGGAAACCGAACTGGCCAATGTCAACGTCAAGGCCACCACCACCGAGAAGCTGGGCTTTACCGGCCGCAAAGAGGGGATCGCCACCGAAGCGGTGGTGCTACTGAAACATGTCTGATCTGACCCTGCCGCAATGGCACTACCTGTACGGCCGACCCCAGCACCGCGGCGTGATCCGCGCCGAGCCAGACCACTTCCAGGTCTCCGAGGTGCTGCCCTTTCGCCCCGATGGCGAGGGTGAGAACCACCTGGTCCACATCGAAAAGCGCGGCCTGACCACCCACCAGGTGGCCAAGACCCTGGCCCAGTTTGCCGGCGTGCCCCAACGGGACGTGTCCTGGGCCGGACTCAAGGACAAGCACGGGGTAACCCGTCAGTGGCTGTGTGTGCGCATCCCCGGCAAGGTGGAGCCGCCATGGTCTGAACTCAACAACGACCAGCTCACCGTGCTGGAGGCCAGTCGCCACCGCAAGAAGCTGCGGCCTGGCAACCTGCTGGCTAACCGCTTCCGCCTGGCCATCAGCGGGGTGGAGGAGATGAGTGGGCTGGCGGAGCGGCTGGCGATAATCCAGCCCGGCGTGCCCAACTATTACGGTGAACAGCGCTTCGGCCACAACGGCATGAACGTCACCCGGGCGGTGGAGATGTTCGAGGGCCGTAAGGTCAAGGATCGCAACAAGCGCAGCATCTATCTCTCTGCCGCCCGTAGCTTCCTGTTCAACCAGGTGGTGTCGGCCCGGCTGGCCCATTCCGGCCTGGCGCCGATGGCCGGCGATCCGCTGATGCTGGCGGGCAGCAACAGCTTCTTTATTGCCGATCCGGTCACCGAGGAGCATCGCGAGCGTCTGGCCAGCGGCGACATCGGCCTGTCCGGGCCGCTGTTCGGTGATCCCGATGGCGGTGCGGCCGGGGAGGCGGGTCGCTACGAGCAGCAGATCCTCGACGCCTGGCCGCAACTGCTCTCTGGCCTGCAGTCGGCCCGGATGCAGCCGGAGCGTCGGCGCATGCTGCTGCGCCCGGAGGGGGTGCGTCACTGGGTAGAGCAGGATCTGTTCTGGGTCGAGTTCCTGCTGCCCGCCGGCGCCTTTGCCACCAGCGTACTACGAGAGCTGGTGGATTACCGTGATGCCCAGGCCTTCGATCCTGACGCGGTGCGCGAGCGCGAGGTACCGGCACAAGCCAGCGAGGATGACGCGGTGCGCGAGCGCGAGGTATCGGCACAAGCCAGCGAGGATGACGCAGTGCCCGTCGCCTCCGGGCGTGAGGCGATCATGCCTGAATCCGCCCCAGAGCCACAGGCGCCTGAGCAAGTCGTTGATGAACAGCCCAAAACCGATGACAATGGGCGGGTGATGAAGATCCTGGTCAGTAATGACGATGGCGTCCATGCGCCGGGGATCCGGGCCTTGAGTGAGGCGCTGTCGGCGGTGGCCGAGGTGGTCACCGTGGCGCCGGACCGCAACTGCTCCGGGGCCTCCAACTCGCTGACCCTGACCAACCCATTGCGGATCCAGCAGCTGGACAACGGCTACATCCAGGTCAACGGCACCCCCACCGACTGTGTTCACCTGGCGGTGCGCGAGCTGGTGGAGCAGGAGCCGGATCTGGTGGTTTCGGGGATCAACGCCGGTGCCAACCTGGGGGACGATACCCTCTACTCCGGCACCGTGGCAGCCGCCATGGAGGGGCGCCACCTGGGCCTGCCCACCATTGCCGTGTCCCTGGTCGGCCGAGCCGAGCAGCACTACGACAGCGCCGCGGCAATCACCGCGCAGATCGTTGAAGGGCTGATGCGCTCGCCCCTGCCCAAGGACCAGATCCTCAACATCAATGTGCCGGATCTGCCGCTCGATCAGATCAAGGGGATCAAGGTGACCCGACTGGGTGCCCGCCATAAGGCCGAGGGGATGGTACGCACCACGGATCCCGCCGGGCGCACCATCTTCTGGCTCGGTCCCCCGGGCGAAGAGGAGGATTCCGGTCCGGGTACCGATTTCCATGCGGTGGCCCAGGGCTACGTCTCTATCACGCCGCTGAAGGTCGATCTGACCGCACACGATCAATTAGAACGCCTGGAAGGATGGGTGAAACAGTTATGAGTTTGGCAACGCAGGGCTATGGAACCCGCCTGGTACAGCAGCTTCAGCAAGGTGGGATCCGCGATCCCCGGGTGCTGGAGGCGGTGGCCCGGATCCCCCGGCAGCATTTCGTCGACGGCGCCCTGGTGGGCCGCGCCTGGGAGAACACGGCATTGCCCATCGGTGCCGGCCAGACCATCTCCCAGCCCTACATCGTGGCGCGGATGACCGAGCTGCTGCTCGATGGCCTGCAACCGGGTCCGATCCTGGAGCTGGGCACCGGCAGTGGCTACCAGGCCGCGGTGCTGGCGTCGCTGGTGCCGCACCTGTACACCATTGAGCGGATCAAGAGCCTGCAGATCCAGGCCCGTCGTCGCCTTAAGCAGCTCGATCTGCACAACATCTCCTTTAAATACGGTGATGGTTGGCAGGGCTGGGCCAGTAAGGCGCCGTTCAGCGCCATCCTGGTGACCGCCGCGGCCAGCGACATCCCCAATGCCCTGCTGCAGCAGTTGGCGGATGGCGGTCGGCTGGTGATCCCGGTGGGGGAGCAGGAGCAGATGCTGCGCCTGATCGAGCGCCAGGGCGATCGCTTTATCAGTCGGGACGTGGAAGCGGTGCGCTTTGTCCCGCTGGTGCCGGGAGCCACCGAGTAGGCGGGCGGCATGAGGATGGTGGTGAGGATCCCAGGATGGGCGGTGCTGTTACTGGCGCTTGGAGGCTGCAGCTTTCAGGCGCAGCAACCGGCGCCGGTGGCCTCGGTGTATACCGGCCATACCTACAAGGATCGCACCCCCAACAGCATCCGTGGCAGCCAATACCGGGTTCAGCAAGGGGACACTCTGTACTCTATCGCGTTCGCCTCAGGCAAGGATTTTCGCTCGCTAGCTCAATACAATAGCCTCCGATCCCCCTATACGATCTTCCCGGGCCAAACCCTGACACTGGTCAAACCAGATCAAAAAAAGATCGCCGTTCGATCGCCCTCACAAGCGACTGTGACGGCGTCCAAACCCAGTCAGCCCAAGGCTTCCACAGCGAAAACCGCTAATTCAGCACAGCAAAACCGTCAAAAAACGGCTATTGATCCCACTTCTCAGCCTCGATATGCTGGCTCTGAGTCTTCACAAGTTGATAACAAAACTTCGAGTGTGAAGACCGCAGCAAGTCCCTCTCTGCCCAAGCAGGTTTCCCGCTGGCACTGGCCCACTAACGGACGTGTGATCCGGGGTTTTTCGTCCGCGGAACAAGGCAACAAGGGTTTGGACATTGCCGCGGCGGAGGGAACGCCCGTGGTCAGTGCCGCCCCAGGCAGAGTGGTTTACGCCGGCAGTGCCCTGCGCGGGTATGGCAAGCTGATCATCATCAAGCACAACGATGATTTTCTCAGTGCCTACGCCCACAACAGACGCATTCTGGTGAAAGAAAAACAACAGGTCGAAGCCGGTCAAAAGATCGCTGAAGTGGGCAATACCGATGCCGATAGGCACATGCTGCACTTTGAGATCCGACACCGCGGGAAGTCGGTCGACCCGATGCGTTATTTGCCCCAACGTTAGGGGATACGGTTGTCACATCAAGGAGGAAACCGTGCATTAGCAGCGATAGTTTGGGACTAACTGGGAGATCCGCCAATGAATCTGAAGAGCAACGCGTTCGATGAGATGGCTGCGGTTGATTTAAGCGGTAATGAAGGGGTTGTGGGAACCTCTAGAGAGATCGAAGCCAGCACCACGACGGCCAAAGAGACGGCCGCCAACATAGACCAACTGGTCCAGGATGACCTGCAGAAAAACCTGGACGCAACTCAGCTCTACCTCAGTGAGATCGGCTTTTCGCCGCTGCTGACGGCCGAAGAGGAAGTGTATTACGCACGACGTGCTCAGCGCGGCTGCGACAAATCCCGAAACCGGATGATCGAGAGCAACCTGCGCCTGGTGGTGAAGATCGCCCGACGCTATAACAACCGCGGCCTGGCGCTGCTGGACCTGATCGAGGAAGGGAACCTGGGTCTGATTCGCGCGGTTGAAAAGTTCGATCCGGAGCGTGGTTTCCGATTCTCGACCTACGCCACCTGGTGGATCCGTCAGACCATTGAACGGGCCATCATGAATCAGACTCGTACCATCCGTCTGCCCATCCACGTGGTGAAAGAGCTCAACGTCTACCTGCGTACCGCCCGGGAGCTGGCCCATAGCCTGGATCACGAGCCCACCGCCGAGGAGATCGCTGAGAAGCTGGATAAGCCGGTGGAAGACGTCAGCCGCATGCTTAAGCTCAACGAGAAAATCAGCTCGGTGGATACCCCCATCGGTGGCGACTCCGATAAGGCGCTGCTGGATGTGATCGCCGATGATGATCGGGTCTGTCCCGAGGTGCAAGCCCAGGATGACGATATCAAGGACTCCGTCGTCCGCTGGCTTGACGAGCTCAACGGCAAGCAACGTGAGGTGCTGGCCCGCCGCTTTGGCCTGCTGGGATACGAGCCGTCCACCCTGGAGGACGTGGGTCGCGAGATCGGCCTGACCCGGGAGCGGGTGCGTCAGATCCAGGTGGAGGCGCTGCGCCGTCTGCGTGAACTGATCGGCTCCCAGGGGTTGTCCATTGAGGCCCTGTTCAAGTCCTAAGGTTATCCCAAACAAAACGCCGCCCCTGAGGGCGGCGTTTTTTGTTGCCTGACTGGCTCAGCTGTCGAGCTGGGCCTTGAGGCTGTAGAGCAGATCCAGCGCCTGGCGCGGGGTCAGCTCATCCGGCTGGCAGCGCTCCAGCGCCAGCAGCGCCGGGTGGGTCTCCGGCAGCAGCGGCAGCTGGGCCTGGGTCTCGACCTGGGCGCTGCTGGGCATCGGCTCCTGCTGCTCCAGCGAGGCCAGACGCTGCTTGGCCGCCTGCACCACCGGCTTTGGCACACCCGCCAGGGCGGCGACCTGCAGGCCATAGCTGCGGCTGGCCGGTCCCTCCTGTACTGCGTGCATAAAGGCGATGGTGTCGCCATGCTCCATCGCATCCAGGTGGACGTTATGCACCCCGGCCATCCGCTCCGGCAGCTGGGTCAGCTCGAAGTAGTGGGTGGCAAACAGGGTCAGTGCCTGCAGCTTGCTGGCCAGGTGCTCGGCGGCGGCCCAGGCCAGTGACAGGCCATCGTAGGTGGAGGTGCCCCGACCGATCTCATCCATCAGCACCAGGCTGTTGGCGCTGGCGTTGTTGAGGATGTTGGCGGTCTCGGTCATCTCCACCATAAAGGTGGAGCGACCGGAGGCGAGATCGTCCGACGCGCCGATGCGGGTGAAGATCCGATCCACCGGCCCCAGCACCGCGTGCTCCGCCGGGACAAAGCTGCCGATGTGGGCCAGCAGGGTGATCAGCGCGGTCTGGCGCATGTAGGTGGACTTACCGCCCATGTTGGGGCCGGTGACGATCAGCATCCGCCGCTCCGGACTCAGGTGCACCGGGTTGGCGATGAAGGGCTCCTTGAGCACCTGCTCCACCACCGGATGGCGACCGCCATCGATGGCGATGCCGCGGGTCTCGGTCAGCTGCGGTCGGCAGTAGCCCAGGGTTTCGGCCCGCTCCGCCAGGGTCTGCAGCACGTCCAGCTCGGCACAGGCAAAGGCACACTCCTGCAGGGCCGCCAGGGCCGGCATCAGCAGGTCGAACAGCTCCTCGTACAGCCGCTTCTCCAGTGCCAGGGCCTGGCTCTGACTGGTCAGCACCTTGTCTTCGTGGGCCTTGAGCTCCGGAATGATGTAGCGCTCGGTGTTCTTCAGGGTCTGGCGACGCACATAGTCCGCCGGTACCAGTGCCGACTGGGCCCGGCTGACCTCGATAAAGTAGCCATGCACCTTGTTGTAGCCCACCTTCAAGGTGGCGATGCCACTGCGCTCCCGCTCCCGCTGCTCCATTTGGTCCAGGTAGTCGGTGGCGCCCCGGGACAAGGCCCGCAGTTCATCTAGCTCGGCGTTGTAGCCCTCGGCCAGTACCCCGCCGTCGCGGATCACCACCGGCGGGTTGTCGCAGATGGCACGCTCCAGCAGGGCTAATTGCTCCGGGAACTGACCAATGCGCTGATGCAGCTGCTGCACCTTGTTGCCGGACAGCTCGGTCAGCAGTTCCTGCAGTGCCGGCAGCTGGCCCAGCGCCTGGCGCAATCGGGTCATGTCGCGGGGGCGGGCGCTGCGCAGCGCCAATCGGGCCAGCACCCGCTCCAGATCGCCCACCGGCTTGAGAGTGTCGGCCAGTTCGACGTACAGGCCGTTGTCCTTGATCGCGCTGACGCTGTCCAGTCGACCCTCCAGCTCGCTGCGTTGGGTCAGCGGCTGGTGCAGCCAGCGTTTGAGCAGGCGCGAGCCCATGGCGGTGGCGCTGCTGTCCAGCACCGCTGCCAGGGTGTTGTCACTGCCGCCGGAGAGGTTCTGGGTCAGCTCCAGGTTCTTGCGGGTGGCCGCATCCAGCACAATGTGGTGGCCATCCTGCTGCTTGGTGATGCTGCGCAGGTGGGGCAGGGCGGTACGCTGGGTATCCTTGACGTACTGCAGCAGGCAGCCGGCGGCGCATAGCGCTCGCTCGTTGTGCTCCACTCCAAAGCCGCTGAGATCCCGGGTGCCAAACTGGCCATTGAGCAGCTGACGGGCGGTGCCCAGTTCAAACTCCCACTCCGGTCGGCGCCGCAGCCCCTTGTAGCCCTCCAGCAGATCCATGCGAGCAAACAGCTCCGGATAGAGCAGCTCCGCCGGGCGGGTGCGCTGCAGCTCCGCCGCCAGCGCCTCGTCATCCGCCAGCTCGTTCACCACGAAGCGGCCGGAGGCGATATCCAGGGTGGCGTAGCCGTATTGGCCGCGCAGCTCGTAGACCGCCGCCAGCAGGTTGTCCTGCCGCTCCTCCAGCAACGCCTCGTCGGTGACCGTGCCCGGGGTGACGATGCGCACCACCTTTCGTTCCACCGGCCCCTTGCTGGTGGCGGGATCGCCGATCTGTTCGCAGATGGCGGCAGACTCACCGCGCTGCACCAGCTTGGCCAGGTAGCCCTCCACCGCGTGGTAGGGCACCCCGGCCATCGGGATGGGATCGCCGGCGGCGTGGCCTCGGGCGGTCAGGGAGATGTCCAGCAACTGGGCCGCACGCTTGGCGTCGTCAAAGAACAGTTCGTAGAAATCGCCCATGCGGTAGAACAGCAGCACCTCAGGGTGCTGGGCTTTGATGGTGAGGTATTGCCGCATCATCGGCGTGTGCTGTTCCAGGTCAGCGGGGGTGAGCTTGGCCACGAAGTCTCCGTCGGTATCTGTGCAAGCGCACCATGATACCTGAAAGGTGGGGCGGTCTCAGCAGCAGGATTGGCCGGCGTGAGGCGGTCTCCGTTATCCGTGATCGGGCCCCGGCGAACGGTTCAGCCGAACGGGCCAGGATCAAACTAAGCGGGACGCAACAGCCAGTTATGGCCGCGAGCGTGGCGCACCGTTCGGCCCGGGTAGCCGTGAGCGAATGCCAGGGTCAGCAACATCAACCAGGGCTGGATCAAGGCGAACAGGGTGTGCAGCCCCAGGGCGCCCACGGTCAGGTGCCAGCGCCAGCGCGGGGAGATGTCGGTCATGCGACAGAGCACCATATAGGGGATACGAAACAGCAGGAACAGGGTCCACAGCGACCACAGCCAGGGCAGGGCCAGCCACTGTGACAGGCCAAACAGGCTCAGGGTCACACTGATGCCGATGGCACCGCGACGGGCAAAGGTGGCCCGGTCAGCGGCGGGGATCCGAAACCGACCGGTTCGCAGGCGGGCGGGTATCTTGCGTTGCGTCTTTTTTGGCTCTGTCATTGGCATACCTCGGGGTGCTTCTCAGGGACAGGGGGCGATATGACGGCACGACGGGGTGTGTCCGCTGATGGCCGTTAAGGCATCACACCTCAGCATCGCCGCCAGGGACAGGTCAATTTGCGACTCGGCTCGGTACCACTGGACACAGCATCTTAAGTGAGGGCACGGATCGGTAAGGAAATTGCGCAACAGGGTTGATACTGTATGACTGTACAGTATACTAGGCCCATCAAATCAAACCCTATCCCCCACAACGAGGCAGGAAATGGACGACAACAAAAAACGCGCACTCAGTGCCGCGCTTGGTCAGATTGAGAAACAGTTTGGTAAAGGCTCCATCATGCGGTTGGGGGATGCCACCACTTTGGATATCGAGTCGGTCCCCACTGGCTCCCTGGGCCTGGATATTGCCCTGGGTATTGGTGGCCTGCCTTACGGCCGTATCGTTGAGATCTACGGTCCTGAGTCCTCCGGTAAAACCACCATGACCCTGCAGGTTGTGGCAGAAGCTCAGAAGCAGGGTAAGACCTGTGCCTTCGTTGATGCCGAGCACGCCCTGGATCCGGTCTACGCCGAGAAGCTGGGTGTGAACGTCGACGAGCTGCTGGTGTCCCAGCCGGACACCGGTGAACAGGCCCTGGAGATCTGCGACATGCTGGTACGCTCCGGCGCGGTGGACGTGGTGATCGTCGACTCCGTTGCGGCGCTGACGCCGAAGGCGGAGATCGAGGGTGAGATGGGCGACTCCCACGTTGGCCTGCAAGCCCGCCTGATGTCCCAGGCCCTGCGTAAGCTGACCGCCAACATCAAGCGCTCCAACACCCTGTGCATCTTCATTAACCAGATCCGGATGAAGATCGGCGTGATGTTCGGCAGCCCGGAAACCACCACCGGTGGTAACGCGCTGAAGTTCTACGCCTCCGTTCGTCTGGATATCCGCCGTATCGGTGCCATCAAGGATGGCGATGAGGTGGTGGGTAACGAGACCCGGGTGAAGGTGGTGAAGAACAAGGTGGCACCGCCGTTCAAACAGACTGAATTCCAGATCCTCTACGGCGAGGGTACCTCCAAGGAGGGCGAGCTGATCGACCTGGGTGTGAAGCAGAAGCTGGTGGAGAAATCCGGCGCCTGGTACAGCTACAAAGGTGAGAAGATCGGTCAGGGTAAGGCCAATTCCATCCGCTTCCTGAAGGAAAACGTGGCGATCTCCAACGAGATCGAAGGCCTGCTGCGTGAGCAGCTGCTGGTGGTTGCCAAGCCGACCGACGAAGACGAAGCGGTGGAAAACGCCGAACTGTCTTAATCGGTGAGCGAGAAAAAGCCGGGCCAGAGTGCACTGGCCGCTGCGGTGGGACTGCTGTCCCGCCGTGATCATAGCCGCGGAGAGCTGCAGCAAAAGCTGCGCCTTCGCGGCTTTTCTGTGGATGAGATCCAGGCCGCGGTTGAACGGGTGACCGAGCTGGGTTACCTGGATGACGCGCGCTTTGCCCAGCTGTTTGTGCGCTACCGCAGCCAGGGAGGCAAGGGCCCGATGCGGCTGCGGATGGAGCTGCGTGAGCGTCAGGTGGCGGATGAGCTGATCCGCTCGGCTCTGACCCAGCCGGAGATCGACTGGTTCGAGCTGTGTCGCGACACCCGCCAGCGCAAGTTTGGCGAAGGGCCGGTGGCAGACTTTAAACAGCGACAGAAGGTACAACGCTACCTGGCTTACCGGGGCTTTGACATGGAGCAGATCCGCTACGCCCTGAGTGAAGAGTAAAAAAACAGGGTTAAGCCTCGGATCCCGGGGGTCGATTGCGTCGCAACGCTGGTTTGCACGGTAAGGTTACGGATATAATTGGCCGTTTGTATCGCCGCGCTGCCCAGCATTAGCCTGCGGCAATCGATCGTATTTTCAGGATGACCGTATGCACATGACCACCGCTGAGATCCGGACTGCGTTTCTGGAGTATTTCCGCAAAGAGGGGCACGAAGTGGTGCCCTCCAGTTCTCTGGTTCCCCATAACGATCCCACCTTGCTGTTCACCAACGCCGGGATGAACCAGTTCAAGGACTGCTTCCTGGGGGCGGAACAGCGCAGCTACGTGCGAGCCACCAGCGCCCAGCGCTGCGTCCGTGCCGGCGGTAAACACAACGACCTGGAAAACGTTGGCTTCACCGCCCGTCACCACACCTTCTTCGAGATGCTGGGCAACTTCAGCTTTGGCGACTACTTCAAGCAGGACGCCATCCGCTTTGCCTGGAACTTCCTGACCCAGGTGCTGCAACTGCCGGCTGAGAAGCTGTGCGTGACCGTGTACCAGACCGACGACGAGGCCTTCGACATCTGGGCCAAGGAGATCGGCGTACCGGAAGCCAACATCATCCGCATCGGCGACAAGCCGGGTAAGCCTGCCTACACCTCCGATAACTTCTGGCAGATGGGCGACACCGGTCCCTGCGGTCCCTGCACCGAGATCTTCTACGACCACGGTGAAGAGATCTGGGGTGGCCGCCCTGGCACCCCGGAAGAGGATGGCGATCGCTTTATCGAGATCTGGAACATTGTGTTCATGCAGTTCAACCGTCACGCCGACGGTACCATGGAGCCCCTGCCCAAGCCGGCAGTGGACACCGGCATGGGCATCGAGCGGGTGGCGGCCATCATGCAGGGCGGCCACTCCAACTACGACATCGATATCTTCCAGCGCCTTATCAAGGCCGCCGCCGAGGTCACCGGTGCCACCGATCTGGACAACAAGTCCCTGCGCGTGGTGGCGGACCACATCCGCTCATGTGCCTACCTGATCGTGGATGGCGTCATGCCCTCCAACGAAGGCCGCGGCTACGTACTGCGCCGCATCATCCGCCGTGCCGTTCGTCACGGCCGTAAGATGGGCGCCAATGACACCTTCTTCTACAAGCTGGTGGGTGAGCTGGCCGAGGTGATGGGCAGCGCCGGCGAGGAGCTGAAGAAGCAGCAGCCGATGGTGGAGAAGGTCCTCAAGATCGAGGAAGAGAACTTTGCCCGTACCCTGGATCGCGGCATCGCCCTGCTCAACGACGCCCTGGACAGCCTGGACGGCAAAGAGCTGGACGGCGACACCGTGTTCAAGCTTTACGACACCTACGGCTTCCCGGCAGACCTGACCAACGACGTGGCCCGCGAACGCGGCTTCACCATCGATGAGGCGGGCTTCGAGACGGCGATGGAGGCCCAGCGCCAGCGTGCCCGTGACGCCGGCCAGTTTGGCACCGACTACAGCAAGGTGCTGACCATCGACGGTGCCACCAGTTTCTGCGGCTACGACCACACCGCGGAGCAGGGCACCCTGCAAGGTATCTACGTCGACGGCAATGCGGTTGAGCAGTTGGCCGACGACAGCGAGGCGCTGCTGGTACTGGACAACACCCCCTTCTACGCCGAATCCGGCGGCCAGGTGGGCGACACCGGGCTGCTGCGCACCGAAGCCGGCCTGTTCCAGGTGTTTGACACCCAGAAAACCGGTGAGGCGATCACCCACAAGGGCAAGCTGCAAAGCGGCGCCCTGGCGTTGGGTGACCAGGTTGAGGCCCAGGTTGATGCCGAGCGTCGCGACGCCATCAAGCTGAATCACTCCGCCACCCACCTGCTGCACGCCGCCCTGCGCAATGTACTGGGGGAGCACGTCACCCAGAAAGGCTCGCTGGTGATGGCAGACCGTCTGCGCTTCGATTTCTCTCACCTGGAGGGGATGACCGCCGACGAGCTGGCCCAGGTCGAAGCCCAGGTCAACCAGCAGATCCGCATCAACCACGCCATCGAAACCGAGCTGATGGACATCGACGCCGCCAAGGCCAAGGGCGCCATGGCGCTGTTCGGTGAGAAGTACGACGACGAGGTTCGCGTGCTGACCATGGGCGACTACTCGGTGGAACTCTGTGGTGGTATCCACGCCCAGCGCACCGGCGACATCGGCCTGATGAAGATCGTCTCCGAGGGCGGCATCGCCGCCGGCGTCCGCCGTATCGAAGCGGTGACCGGGGCCGGTGCCCTGGCCTACGTCGCGGATCAGGAGGCCCAGTTGGCAAAAACCGCCAGCCTGGTTAAGGGTGACAGCGCTTCCGTCGCCTCTAAGGTGCAGGGCCTGCTGGATCGCAACCGTCAGCTGGAGAAAGAGCTGGATCAGCTTAAGCAGAAGCTGGCCGCTGCCGCCTCCGCCAACCTGGTGGACCAGGCGATCGAGATCGCCGGCACCAAGGTGCTGATCAGCCAGCTGGAGAACGCCGACAGCAAGGCCCTGCGTGGCATGGTGGACGACCTGAAGAACCAGCTGGGCAGCGGCATCGTGCTGCTGGGCAACGTCGCTGGCGGCAAGGTCGGCCTGATTGCCGGGGTGACCAAGGACCTGACCGCCAAGGTCAAGGCCGGTGAGCTGGTCAACCTGGTGGCTCAGCAGGTCGGTGGTAAGGGCGGTGGCCGTCCCGACATGGCGATGGCCGGTGGCACCGATGCCGCTGCGCTGCCCGCCGCGTTGGATGCAGCCAAGACCTGGCTGACCGAGCAGTTGTAATCGATTCGGAGCCTCAGTGGCACTATTAGTACAAAAGTTTGGCGGTACCTCGGTGGGCTCGTTTGAGCGCATCGAGGCGGTCGCCGATCACATCGCACGTTGTGCCCGGGCCGGTGATGCCCTGGTGGTGGTGCTGTCTGCTATGGCCGGCGAAACCAATCGCCTGCTGGGCCTGGCCCACCAGGTGGCGGCCGATCCGGATCCCCGCGAGCTGGATCTGCTGGTCAGCACCGGCGAACAGATCTCCATCAGCCTGATGGCCATGGCGCTGCAAAAGCGTGGCCTCAAGGCCCAGGCGCTGCTGGGGGACCAGGCCGGCGTCCGCACCGACCAGCGCCACGGTCGCGGTCGCATTGAGCGGGTGGAGACCGAGCGCCTGGATGAGCTGCTGTCACAGCAGATCATCCCCATTGTGGCCGGCTTCCAGGGGCGCAATCCCACCGGCGACGTCACTACCTTGGGCCGGGGTGGCTCGGACACCACCGCGGTGGCCCTGGCGGCGGCCCTGAAAGCCGATGAGTGCCAGATCTACACCGATGTGGATGGGGTCTATACCACGGATCCCCGGGTCGAACCCCGGGCCCGTAAGATGGACACCATCACCTTCGAGGAGATGCTGGAGCTCTCCAGCCTGGGTGCCAAGGTGTTGCAGATCCGCTCGGTGGAATACGCTGGCCGCTATAATGTGCCGCTACGGGTACTCTCCAGCTTCCAGCCCGGAGAGGGAACCCTGATCACCTACGAGGAGCTGTCCATGGACGCACCTTTGGTGTCCGGCATCGCCTTCAGCCGGGATGAAGCCAGCCTCACCCTGGTTGGGGTGCCGGACGAGGCCAATGTCGCTGCTCAGATCCTGACGCCCATCAGTGATGCGGGCATCGAGGTCGACATGATCGTGCACACCACCACCGGCGAGGGGCGGGCCGACTTCACCTTTACCGTACAGCGCAGTGACTTCAGTCAGGCTGAGGCGCTGTTGCAGCCGGTCATCGCCCAGCTGGGGATCGATCGCCTCAAGGGGGACGACGGCCTCTGTAAGGTTTCGGTTGTGGGTGTCGGCATGAAGAACCATACTGGGGTGGCAAGCCGCATGTTCCAGACCCTTGGCCAGGAAGGCATTAACGTTCAGTTGATTGCCACTTCGGAGATCAAGATCTCCGTGGCTGTGGAAGAAAAGTACCTGGAACTGGCCGTGCGCAGCCTCCATAGTGCCTTTAATTTGGCCGCAACTGAGTAAATCCTCACCAGCGGCTATAGATTTAATAGAATTGAAAACTCTATAATACTGCGACAAGATTCTACCGCCGCTGCGGAATGAGTTAGAGAGAGAGGAGCAAAGAATGCTGATTTTGACTCGCCGTGTGGGCGAAACCCTGATGATTGGTGACGAAGTAACCGTGACCGTGTTGGGTGTGAAAGGTAACCAGGTCCGTATCGGTGTTAATGCGCCGAAAGAGGTGTCTGTGCACCGTGAAGAGATCTACATGCGAATTCAAGCGGAAAAAGAAGGCGGCAGCGCGCCTAGCGGCAACTTCTGATCCCAATGGCCGGCGTTTTTGACGCCGGCTTTTTTGTGCCCTGTCGCCTCTCTACGTCATTCCGACAGGGCCATAAATCCCCCCTCTCCCTGCTTTTTCTTCCGTTCCTTTGCCTTTGGCGAAAAACCGCGCAGCCAGTGCGTTTGACCCCGAAAAAGGGTTTGACATATTTTCCCTGCACCGTAATATACGCCCCGCAACGGTGAGATGGCCGAGTGGCTGAAGGCGCGCCCCTGCTAAGGGCGTATGGGTTAATAGCTCATCGAGGGTTCGAATCCCTCTCTCACCGCCATTACGCGTCCGTAGCTCAGCTGGATAGAGTACCTGGCTACGAACCAGGCGGTCGGAGGTTCGAATCCTCCCGGACGCGCCAT
>NZ_FQXG01000008.1:0-12141 GCF_900129905.1 Ferrimonas marina
ATGGCTGGGCTACCAGGATTCGAACCTGGGAATGGCGGGATCAAAACCCGCTGCCTTACCGCTTGGCGATAGCCCAACTAGGGTGCTTATGGTGGACACCATAAGGCTTGAAGATGGCTGCACTAACAGGCGTAGAGCCTGGGCGTGTTGCCGGGATCAAAACCCGCATAGCAGGAAGTAATCCAAAAGATGGCTGGGCTACCAGGATTCGAACCTGGGAATGGCGGGATCAAAACCCGCTGCCTTACCGCTTGGCGATAGCCCAACAAAGGGTGCTTAAGATGACTTAAGGCTTCAAGAATGGTGGCTATGGCGGGACTTGAACCTGCGACCCCGGCATTATGAGTGCCGTGCTCTAACCAGCTGAGCTACATAGCCACTTAAACTTGTTGCGATGCTCGAGCTTGCTCAAACATCTGAACTATGGCTGCACAACCAGGTGTCGTACCTGGGGGTGTTGCCGGGATCAAAACCCGCATAACAGGTGTCAATCCAAAATATGGCTGGGCTACCAGGATTCGAACCTGGGAATGGCGGGATCAAAACCCGCTGCCTTACCGCTTGGCGATAGCCCAACAAGATGGTGCGGAAGGAGAGACTTGAACTCTCACGCCTCGCGGCGCCAGAACCTAAATCTGGTGCGTCTACCAATTCCGCCACTTCCGCAATGTTTCTTACGCTACCACGTTCGAGTGGTATAGCAAGATGGTGGCTACGGCGGGACTTGAACCTGCGACCCCGGCATTATGAGTGCCGTGCTCTAACCAGCTGAGCTACGTAGCCATCCGCTCCTCGTTGGGAGCGGGGCGTATTATGCTGAGTTGGCATGTACCCGTCAACCGCTTTTGCGGCGAAAAGTGGCTTGGCTGACGCGTTCGCCGTCAAAGTAAACAGAGTAGGCAAAAAAGCAGCAAGCGAGGGACCGTATTGGTGAAAAAATGAGGGGCTCAGCCACTGCCAGAGGCGGAGTGCAAAGAGTAAATTGGCCCGGATTTAGGTGGTAAGTCCTACAATTTAGAAAGGGTTACAGCTTTGGGGTTGGGCTATGGCAGGGATCTTGGCGGTCACGCCTGCGGCGGATGGCGGTTGCGATACGGTGGAGGCAGGTCTTCAGCTTGCCTTGGCGGAGCGACAGCGGTTGTTGGTGTTGCACAGTGGCGGTGAGGATACGCCCTTGCTGGACCGTGCCGCCTGCGGCCGGTTGTCGATGCGGTTGGCGGAGCGGGCAGGGGTTCCGGTGGAGCTAATGAGTGTCCCGGAGCAGCAACTGCTCGGCCGGATATTGGCACTATGCCAAGCCCATCAATTCGATCTGTTGATTAAGTCTCAACACCGTCCTGAGTCTGGCCACAACACTGATTGGCAACTACTGCGGCGACTGACCATTCCTTTGCTGCTGCTTCGACCGGGGGCCAAACTGGCTCGGCGTCGTGTTCTGGCAGCGCTGGATCTTGGCCATCGAAGTGGCAAGGTACAGCGATTGAATGTGCGGGTGCTGGCGATGGCCTCGCGTTTAGCGCACGACCGTCATGCTCAGCTGCATGTGGTTTACACCCCGCATCTGTCTCGTTTTTGTCTCGATCTTAATCTGCAAACCGCCTATGCGTTGGAGCAGCGTGCCGCAGCACGGCATGAACAGCACCTCGGCTGGTTAGCGGCTGCTGGCGTTCCCAGGGAGCGGGTTCACATCAAGGCGGGCAACCCGGGGCTGGTAATGCGTGAGTTGGCGGACGCATTGGAAGTGGAAACCCTGGTGGTGGGCTGCTTCGGCCGAGCCGGATTGATGGCCTGCCTCCAGGGCAATACTGCAGAACGGGTGATACGCCACCTGGGTCATCACCTGTTGGTGGTGCCCGGGCGAGCCACGGAGTGACCCGCACCCACCTCAGCGCAAACAAAAAAGGCACCGCAATGCGGTGCCTTTTGTTGATTCAGCGCGATTACGCTTTTTGCATCTCGCTAGCAGCCATCGGGTCGTCGTAGACCGCTTTGTCCAGGTTTTCCTCGGACTTGGCGACGATAACGGATACCGCGCTGTCGCCGGTAACGTTGACCGCAGTCCGGACCATGTCCAGCAGACGGTCAACACCCAGGATCAGGGCGATGCCTTCGACCGGCAGGCCAACCTGCTGCAGCACCATGGCCAGCATGATCAGGCCCACGCCCGGTACACCGGCGGTGCCGATAGAGGCCAGGGTGGCGGTGAGGATCACCATCAGCATGTCGGTCATGCTCAGGTCGATACCGAATACCTGGGCGATGAACACGGTGGCAACACCCTGCATGATGGCGGTGCCGTCCATGTTTACGGTGGCACCCAGCGGCAGGGTGAAGGAACCAACGCGGTTATCAACACCCAGGCGGCTGTTGGCGTTGTCCATGGTCACCGGCAGGGTCGCCGCGGAGCTGGCGGTGGAGAAGGCGTACATCTGCACACCCATCATCTTCTTGAGGAAGATGACCGGGTTCAGGCCGCTCAGCAGACTAACCAGCAGCGGGTAGATCACCAGGGCGTGGAACAGCAGAACACCCAGAACCAGCAGGAAGTAGTTGAATACGGACTGGAAGGTATCCAGCGGCAGGGTCAGGGTCAGCTTGGCGATGAGGCCAAATACACCGTAAGGGGCGATGGCCATTACGATGTTGACGATCTTCAGAACCACTTCGTTCAGCTCGGTGAACAGGGCGCGAACGCCGCTGGCCTTGTCACCCAGCTGGGCAATGGCAAAGCCAAACACGATGGCAAACACGATGATCTGCAGCATGTTGCCTTCCACCATGGCGGCCAGCGGGTTGCGCGGCACCAGATCGATCACCACCTGAGCCAGCGAGGGGGCTTCGGTTGCCTGGAAGGCCATGTCTTGCTGTTGCAAGGTGGCGTTGCCCGGGTGGAACAGCAGGGCTGCACCCAGAGCCAGGGAGATGGCGATGGCGGTGGTCAGCAGGTAGAGACCGACGGTCTTGCCACCCAGGCGGCCCAGCTTGGAGGGCTCAGACAGGTTGGCGGTACCGCATACCAGTGACACAAACACCAGGGGTACGACCAGCATGCGCAGGGCGGAAACAAACAGCGCCCCCATCACGTTGAAGATGCCGTTGGTGAATACGGTGTCGACAAAGGCGTTGCCCGGCAGGGCGTTACGCAGGATCAGTGCGACCAGAAAACCCGCCACCATGGCGAGCAGGATCTTGGCCGTTAGACCCATTTTATTAGCGGAATTTAGGCTCATATGACTTCCTTAGCAGATCTTATCGTTTTTTTAATGGGGGATAGCCTAGCAGGAAGTTCCAGTGACAAAAAAGGGTCTGCCTGTGGGGTTGGGGTGAAAATTGTTTTGCCTTGACCACAAAATTAAAAAGACATTCAAATTAAGGTGTTTGCCTTGTGATCTAGTGGTAACTTGATCGTTGCAAACACTTGTGGATTTTGTGACGTGGAGTCGATGATGCGTGCATTGCTACGGACGGTTTTTGTGCAAGCTGGGGTCTTTTTTCTGGTGGCCTGCAGTGGTGGTGGCTCATTGGATTCAAGTCCGACGGATGGCCAACCTATTGATCCGGCCAGCCCACCGGCGGATGCCGTTCATACCTTGGCCTTGACCATGTGGTCGTGCCCGGATCTGGCGACCACAGATCTGAGTAACTGTACCCAAACCACTCAGTTTGATGCTCAGCAGCCTGCCCTGTTGCAGCTCAAGGCCCAGCGAGATGGTGCAGCTGTGGTGGGCGAGCTTATCGAGGTGGCCACCGACAAAGGGGTGCTGATCCCGGCGGATGGGCGTGTGCTCAGCGATGAGAGCGGCACTGCGGTGGTGCGATTGCAGGCAAGCGACGCTGAAGGCATCGTCACGGTCCAGGCGCTCTATGCCGATACCAGCGCTACGGTGTATGGCGAGATCAATGCCGTCAGTGTTGACCTGGCATTGTCGAGCTCGCTGCAGGAAGGGGAGCGACTGTCCGATGGCTCGACCCTGGCGGTGATGACCGAGCTGTCGGTGGATGGTCAGCCCTACAGTCAGCCGGTTCAGGTGCGCTTCGCCTCCACCTGCAGCACCAGTGGGGAAGCTAGTATCGACGATACGGTGGTGGCCCAGTCCGGGCAGGCGATCGCCACCTACAAATCGGAAGGCTGCTCAGAGCAGGATGTGATCACTGCCACCTTGACCCTGGGGACCAAGGTGGCCACCGATACCCTGGTGATCCCTTTGGCCAACACCCCGGTGGCCAGCATTCAATACCTCTCTTCTAGCCCGGATTTCCTCCAGCTTGATGGTACTGGCGGTCAGTCCAGCGCCATTGTCAGCTTCCAGGTGCTGGACGAGGTGGGTCGACCCAAGCCGGGTGCCGATGTGGTCTTTACCCTGGCCAGTGGAGCGGACAAGGTGACCATGTCGCCGATGGTGGCACGCAGTAATGCCGATGGGCTGGTCTCCACCACACTGCAAGCGGAGAACCTGCCGGGGTCGGTTCGGGTTCAGGCTGCGGTGGATGGTGCCTCACCGGTGATCGCCAGCGTCTCCAAGGAGCTGAGTATCGGTACCGGCCTACCCAATAAGCGCAACGTGTCGCTGAGCTTTAGCGTGCACAACCCGGAAGCCTGGCACTACGATGGCGTCGAGGTTTCGGTGAACGTTCTGGCCGCGGATCACTTTGGCAACTGGGTCCCGGATGGCACCGCCATCTCCTTTATCACCAGCGGCGGGGCGGTTGAGCCCCGCTGTGTGACCCAGCAAGGGGGCTGCTCGGTAACCTGGCGCTCGCAGGATTTCCGACCCGACAATGCCCGCGCTGTGGTGCTGGCGTTCGTAGAGGGGGAGGAGTCCTTCATTGATCAGAACGGTAATGGCCTGTTCGACGAGGGCGAGTTTGATCCCCGCTTTGATGAGCACGAGGCGTTCGTCGATGCCAACGAGGACGGTGGCTTCGACATCGTCGAGCAGTTGATCGACCGCAACCGCGATGGCGCTTTCAACGACGTGGACGGCCAGTACAACGGCATCCTTTGCCAGGGCGAGGCCCTCAGCAGCGGTGCCTGCACCCAGGACCTGGTGGACGTCAATGCCTCCGGCGTCATCGTGATGTCCGGCGTCTCTCCAAGCGTGTTCTTCTGTCATCTGGACAGCGGTGACGCCGATGGGGACGGCAACAACTCCTACGACTGCTGGGATGACCGTACTGACGCGCTCTGGTCTGCGGGCTCATTGGAGGGGGTGAGCACAGCAATGGCCTGCGTGGTGGACGTGGCGTCCGACGGCACCTGGAACCCGGTCCCGGTGGGCACCAGCATCACCTTCAGTGCCGATGATCCGCTCAAGACCGTTGGGCGCGCCAGCCATGAGAAGCTGAGCAGCTCCGCTCCCACCTACCTGGTCAGTAATGAAGGGGAGGTGCTGGTGGACTGGCGCAGCAGTTGTGGAGCCGGCGCTTATTGGGTCAGCGTCGATACCAGCGACGGCTTTGGCACCCTGCAGGTCGAGGTGGAAACACCCAAGTCCATCTTTACCTCGAGCTCGGTCAGCATCACGGAACCGACTCCCTGAGCATCGACAACGACAAGGGCCGGCATTTGCCGGCCCTTGTTCTGTTATGCCTCTATATATAGTGGCGTTATCGCTGGAAGGGGTAGAGGCTTCCGAGCTGCATCAGCTGAGTCAGTTCATCCAGGGCGGTCTGGTTCTCCACCAGTAGACTGGGGTCGCGCAGGTCGTCGAAGCTGAGCCGATCGCGGTAGTGTTTATCTACCCAGGCGGACAGGGCGGTGTACTGGTTGTCGTTCATCAGGCAGGCGGGATTAACGGCGGCCCGCTCAGCCTCAGACAGCACCACCCGCAGGCGCAGGCAGGCGGGGCCACCGCCGTTTTGCATGCTCTGCTTGACGTCGAAGTGGATCACCTGACGGATGGGAGTGTTCTGATCCACCAGCTGTCCCAGGTAGCGGGCAACGCTGGCCTCCTCCTGACACTCGGTGGGGGCGATGATCGCCATCTCGCCGCTGGGCAGGGTAACCACCTGGGTATTAAACAGGTAGCTTTTCACTGCCGCCTCAACAGAAACCGCGTCGGTGGGCACTTCCACCAGGTGCAGCTCACCGGCAAAGCGAGCCTGGATCTCCGCCAGGGCCTTTGACTGCTGATAGAACGCTTGCTGGTGGAAGAACATCAGGTTCTGGTTGCCTACGGCGATGACGTCGTTGTGGAACACGCCCTGGTCGATGAGATCCGGGTTTTGCTGCACAAACAGGGTATGTTCCGGGTCAAGCTGATGACTGCGGGCAATGGCCTGGCTGGCCTCCAGGGTCTGTCGGGCCGGGAATCGCCTCGGGGCGGGGCGGCTGGTGTCGTAAGCACTGCGGCCATAGACAAACAGCTGCAGGCCCTGCTGACCATAGTCCTGGCAGAGCCGGGTGTGGTTGGCCGCGCCCTCGTCGCCCAGGTTGTCGTGGCTGGGCAGCGCCGGATGGTGTTGAAAGTGCTGCCCCTGGGGGAACACCGCCTGCAGGGTTCGGCCGGTTTGCTCGTGCTCTATCGCCCGGTGCAGCTTATTGACCAGGTTGGCAGGGGTGAAATGCACCTTGCCATCGGCGCTGTCGGCACTGGGAGAGACGGTGGCGGCGTTGGCGCTCCACATGCTGGAGGCGGAGTAGCCGGCCAACAGCAGATGCGGGGCATCTCGATGCGCCTGCTGCAGCACCTGGCCATCATTGCCGCTGAAACCCAGCTGACGAAGGAACTGGGTATCAGGCCGGGATTGGGGCGGCAGGATCCCCTGTACCAGGCCGAGCTGGTGCAGCGCATGCATCTTCGCCAGCCCCTGCAGCGCCGCGGCCTTGGGGTTGGAGTGTGCCTGGGCGTTGCTTTGCGAGGCGATGTTGCCATAGGAGAGGCCGGCGTAGTTGTGGCTGGGGCCGACCAGGCCATCGAAATTGGCTTCCAAATGCATCTGTTCCCTCCTCTGGAACACGGAAAATGGCCGTAAAAAAACGGACTTGAAGGGGTTCCAGTATAAGGAGGGAATAGGGCGGAACAAGCCGGGTTACTAACGTGCCACATCATTAATTGAATAACTATTTCTTGCTTGTCGCCTTCGGATGCATTAGTACTTTCTGCAATTGCGTGTTCAGTCGCGAAAAAAAGTTTTACTGGCCAAAATTCGGCTAAGCGTATGGCCTCCAAGGGGGTTAGGGTTGAATCTGCAACGCCTTACCTCTATATATGGAGCCAATTTACTATCCAAAGCGTAATAAGGGCTCAACCGTTCAATGGGCAAATCCCTGGTCATTGTGGAGTCGCCAGCCAAGGCGAAAACCATCAATAAATACCTCGGCAAAGATTTTGTCGTGAAGTCCTCTGTCGGCCACATTCGTGATCTGCCGACCTCCGGCAGTGCGTCGGCGAAAAAGCCGGCCAGCACCAAGACGGCGGCGGAAGTGCGCAAGATGGCGCCGGAGGAGAAGGCCCGTTACAAGGCGCAGCGGGATTACCAAAGCCTGATCACCCGCATGGGCATCGATCCGCGCAACGACTGGGCTGCCGATTACCATGTCCTGCCGGGCAAGGAGAAGGTGGTCAAGGAGCTGCAGACCCTGGCCGAGAAGGCGGACACCGTCTACCTCGCAACGGATTTGGATAGAGAAGGGGAGGCGATCGCCTGGCACCTGCAGGAGGTGATCGGCGGCGATGATTCCCGTTATCGCCGGGTGGTGTTTAACGAGATCACCAAGTCGGCGATCCAGGATGCTTTTGCCCAGCCACTGTTTCTGGATCACGCCAAGGTGGATGCTCAGCAGGCACGTCGCTTCCTCGACCGCCTGGTGGGCTTCACTGTCTCGCCCCTGCTTTGGAAGAAACTGGCCCGTGGCCTGTCGGCCGGCCGAGTGCAGTCGGTGGCGGTGCGCCTGATCGTCGAGCGGGAGCGCGAGATCCGTGCCTTCGTCCCCGAGGAGTTCTGGGATATCCATGCGGACCTGACCTCGGCCAGCGGTACCGCGCTGCGGATGGAGGTCGCCCGGTTCCAGGGTAAGGCGCTGAAACTCAGCGATAAGGCCCAGACGGATATCGCTGTCGCCGCGTTGACCGGTGCGGATTACCGCATCAGCAATCGGGAAGACAAGCCCAGCACCAGCCGCCCTTCGGCCCCCTATATCACCTCCACCCTGCAGCAGGCGGCCAGTACTCGCCTGGGCTTCGGGGTGAAGAAGACCATGACCCTGGCGCAGCGTCTGTACGAAGCGGGTTACATCACCTACATGCGTACCGACTCCACCAACCTGTCCAAGGAAGCGGTGGCCAGTGTCAGGGACTTCATCGGAAGCGAGTACGGCAAGGCCTACCTGCCGGAGAATCCGAACGTGTACGGCTCGAAAGAGGGCGCCCAAGAGGCGCACGAAGCGATCCGTCCTTCCGATGTCAACGTCAAGGCCAGCACCCTGTCCACCATGGAGCGGGATGCCCAGCGCCTGTATGAACTGATCTGGCGTCAGTTCGTGGCCTGCCAGATGACTCCGGCCAAGTACGATGCCACCACCATCACCGCGGTTTCGGGCGATTACGAGCTCAAGGCCAAGGGCCGGATCATGGTGTTTGATGGTTGGACCCGAGCTCAGCCGCCGGCCGGGCGTAAGGGCGACGAGGATAAGACCCTGCCCGATGTCACCGTGGGCGAAGCCCTGACGTTGGCCAGCCTGGATCCCAAGCAGCACTTCACCAAACCCGTGGCCCGGTTTAACGAAGCCTCGCTGGTGAAAGAGCTGGAGAAGCGTGGCATCGGCCGCCCCTCCACCTACGCCAGCATCATCGGCACCATCCAGGACCGGGGCTACGTGCGGGTCGAGAATCGCCGCTTCTTCGCTGAGAAGATGGGCGAGATCGTCACCGACCGTCTGGTGGAGAACTTCCAGGACCTGCTCAACTACGACTTCACCGCCTCCATGGAGGAGACTCTGGATAAGGTGGCCCGTGGCGAGCTGAACTGGAAAGAGGTGCTCAACGAGTTCTACGGCGATCTGACCGACAAGTTGGAGACCGCGGAGCTGGATGAAGAGCATGGCGGTATGCGCCCTAACCAGGTGGTGATGACCGACATCGACTGCCCGACCTGTGGTCGTAAGATGGGGATCCGTACCGCCACCACCGGTGTGTTCCTGGGGTGCAGCGGCTACTCTCTGCCGCCGAAGGAGCGCTGCAAGACCACCATGAACCTCACCCCGGGTGAGGAGGCGGAGGCGATCACCTCGGACGACCAGGAAGCCGAGGCACTGATTACCAAGCGTCGTTGCGGCATTTGCGGCAGCACCATGGACAGTTACCTGGTGGACGAGAAGCGCAAGCTGCACGTTTGTGGCAACAACCCTGTCTGTCCAGGCCATGAGGTTGAACATGGCACCTTCAAGATCAAGGGCTACGACGGCCCGGTGATCGAGTGTGACCGCTGCGGCAGTGACATGGAGCTGAAGGACGGCCGATTCGGTAAGTACTTCGCCTGCACCGACAGCAAGGAAACCGGCTGTAAGAACACCCGTAAGCTGCTCAAGAGCGGCGAAGTGGCGCCGCCGAAGGAAGATCCGGTGCCGCTGCCGGAGCTGCCCTGTGAGAAGTCCGATGCGCACTTTGTGCTGCGTGATGGCGCCGCTGGTCTGTTCCTGGCCGCCAGTACCTTCCCCAAGAGCCGCGAAACCCGTGCGCCCAAGGTGGAGGAGCTGAAGCGCTTCAAAGAGCGTATCTCACCCAAGTTCCACTACCTGGCGGAAGCGCCGGTGGCGGATCCGGATGGCAACGCCTACGTGGTGAAGTTCAGCCGCAAGAACAAGGAGCAGTACGTGGCTTCCGAGCTGGACGGCAAGGCCACCGGCTGGATTGCCAAGTTCGAGGCTGGTCGCTGGCAGGAAGAGCAGACCAAGAAAAGCAAGGCCAAGAAAGCCTGATCTCAGGCAACAAAAAAGGGCGCTCAGTGAGCGCCCTTTTTTTGTGCTTGTCAGTTACCACTTCTTCTTGGGCTGGAACAGCTCGTCCAGGTCATCCTGGGCCTTGGTGGGCTTGCCCTGGTGCAGATTGGCCTGCTGACGCTGATCAATCTCATCCAGCATGGTGTTGGCCTGGGCCAGTACCGCATCGCGAAAGGCCAAGTCGGTGCTGGGCTGGGCATTGAGGTTGGTGATCAGCTTGGACAGCAACTGCTTGGCGGAGCCCAGCTGGCTGGCGGTCATGGCGAAGCGAGCGCGCTCCAGCAGTACGTGGCTGTTGATCCGCACCAGCAGCTGATCGGCCCGCTGCATCTCCTGGGTAAACTGTTCGTTGTCTACCCGGCTGCGGTTGTGTTCGTGACGCAGCACCTCCTTGAGGCGCTTGAGACCCTGGACCAAGGGGACCAGCTGCTTCTCGTCGTTGGGCACGCTGAAGCTGTCGAGGGCGGGCTCTCCGTTTTGCTGCTTGAGGGTGCGCAGCATCGCCTGCACGTCAGCCTTGCGACGCAGGAAGTCCTTGTTCTTGGGGTCGACCGTCAAGGCGGCGTCGGTGGCCTCCAGCACTCGCTGGTTCAGCACCGTCAGCAAGGCGGGGCTCATGGGCAGGGCGGCGCCGATGCTAAGCAGCTGCTCGGTCTCATCGATGATCGCTTTCTGTTTGGCCAGTTGTTGCTGGCGGGCCAGTTCCAGCTTCTCTTTGTGTTGCTGGAGCAGATTTACGCCGATGATCAGCAGCAAAAGGGCTCCAGCAAGCAGCAGAACAAGAGTTAAAGACATTGTTTTTGCTGATTCGTTTTGATTTTTTTCAATGCTACACCAGTTGTGCCCCGGGCTGTAGCGCAGGGGCCAAATTCGTGGCCAAGCACATATTCCAATAGTATTATCTTTAGCAGTAAGGCTATAACTGATTTGAATTAAAACGGATGGTTTGCCATGAAGCTGCAGCAGCTGCGTTACATCGTTGAGGTGGTGAACAACAACCTGAATGTCTCGGCCACGGCGGAGAGTCTGTACACCTCTCAGCCGGGGATTTCCAAGCAGGTCCGGATGCTGGAGGATGAGCTGGGGATCCAGATCTTTGGCCGCAGTGGCAAGCACCTGACCCATGTGACGCCAGCGGGTCAGCAGGTGATCGACATCGCCAGCGAGATCCTCGGCAAGGTGGAGGGGATCAAGAAGGTCGCGTCGGAGTACACCCAGCCGGACCGGGGCGACCTTAATATTGCGACTACTCATACCCAGGCCCGCTATGCCCTGCCGGAGGTGATCCGCGGCTTTATCGAGCGTTTTCCCCAGGTCAACCTGCTGATGCACCAGGGCACACCGGATCAGATCTGTGAGATGGCGGTGCGCGGTGATGCTGACTTTGCCATCGCCACCGAGGGGATGCACCTCTACCACGACCTGGTGATGCTGCCCTGCTACCACTGGAACCGCTCCATCGTGTTCCGTAAGGACCACCCTTTGGCCCAGTGCAGTGAGGTGGGGTTGGCGGAGCTGGTGAAGTACCCCTTGGTGACCTATGTGTTCGGCTTTAACCGCAGCTCGGCGCTGGAGAAGGCCTTTGCCCAGGTGGACGGTGATCCCCGGGTGGTGTTCTCCGCCACCAGTGCCGATGTGTTGAAAACCTACGTGCGGATGGGGCTGGGGGTGGGCGTGATGGCCACCATGGCGCTGGAGGAGGAGGACAACGACGATCTGGTGGTGGTGGATGCCTCTCACCTGTTTGAGGCCAATACCACCAAGATCGCCTTCCGCAAGGGCAGCTTCCTGCGTTCCTACATGTACGACTTTATGGAGCGCTTTGCCCCGCACCTGACCCGCCCCGTGGTGGAGCAGGCCCTCTCGCTGCGAGACCAGGCGCAGATCGATGCCATGTTTAAGGACATGGCGCTGCCGATGCGTTAGGGGATAGCCGGTACTGGGGTGGGCTGCTAGGAAGAGCAGGCGCTAGGGCGGGCTTCGCCCTTCTAGGGGCTAGGAAAAGCCTGGGAAGAGCAGGTACTAGGGCGGGCTACGCCCTTCTAGGAGCTAGGAAAAGCCTAGGGAAAGCGTTGACTGCCTGGGTTTGAATCTTAGGCTAGCCTGCCTAGCACCTAGCACCTAGCACCTAGCACCTAGCACCTAGCACCTAGCACCTAGCACCTAGCACCTAGCACCTAGCACCTAGCACCTAGCACCTA
>NZ_FQXG01000008.1:12151-300419 GCF_900129905.1 Ferrimonas marina
CTAGCACCTAGCACCTAGCACCTAGCACCTAGCACCTAGCACCTAGCACCTAGCACCTAGCACCTAGCACCTAGCACCTAGCACCTAGCACCTAGTACCAAAACGACAAAGGCCGGGAAACCCCGGCCTTTTTGTATTTTTTGCAGGCTCAGCCCACTAACACTCGACGATGTTGACCGCTAGGCCGCCCTTGGCGGTCTCTTTGTATTTGGAGCGCATGTCCATGCCGGTGTCCCACATGGTCTTGATCACCTTATCCAGCGAGACCTTGTGCATGCCATCCCCCCGCAACGCCAGACGGGAGGCGTTGATCGCCTTGACCGCGCCCATGGCGTTACGTTCGATGCAGGGCACCTGAACCAGTCCTCCGACCGGGTCACAGGTCAGCCCCAGGTTGTGTTCCATGCCGATCTCGGCGGCGTTTTCCACGTTCATCACGGTGCCACCGAGGATCTCGGTCAGTGCGCCGGCTGCCATGGAGCAGGCGACCCCCACCTCACCCTGGCAGCCCACCTCGGCACCGGAGATGGAGGCGTTCTTCTTGTACAGGATGCCGATGGCGGCAGCGGTAAGCAGGTAGCGGGTGCAGGTGTCCCGATCCACCGGCTGGATAAAGCGGTCGAAGTAGCACAGCACGGCGGGGATGATGCCGGCGGCACCGTTGGTGGGAGCGGTGACCACCCGCCCTCCGGCGGCGTTTTCTTCGTTGACCGCCAGGGCAAACAGGTTGACCCAGTCCATGGCGTTGAGCGGATCGTTGCTGGTCCGCCCCTCCGCCTGCAGGCGACGGTACAGGGCCGGGGCGCGGCGACGCAGCTTGAGTCCACCGTGGAGGATCCCCTCGCTGCGACAGCCACGATCAACGCAGGCCTTCATGGTCTGCCAGATGGTCCACAACTCGTCCTGGATCTGCTCATCGCTGCGTAGCACCCGCTCGTTGGCCAGCATCAGTGAGGAGATGGACAGGCCATGCTCGGTGCACAGCTCGGTGAGCTCGGCAGCAGTATCGAAGGGGTAAGGCTGGGGCTGGGTGATTTGGTTGATCGCCTCGTCGCGCTGGATCTCCTCCTCATCCAGCACAAAGCCGCCACCGATGGAGAAATAGGTGCGGGCGTAGAGCAGGGTGCCGCGGCTGTAGGCGCGGATCTGCATGGCGTTGGCGTGCTCCGGCAGGGATTTGCGGCGGTGGTAGGTGATCCCATCCTTGCGGGTCAGTGCCACCTCGTGCTCGCCGCCCAGGCGCAGGGCTTGCTGCTCTGAGACTTCGGCCAGTTTGGCTTCCACCGTGTCGGGATCGCAATGCTCGGGCTCCTCGCCCAGTAGGCCCAGTACCACGGCCTTGCCGGTGCCGTGGCCCTTGCCGGTTTGGCCGAGGGAGCCAAACAGCTCCACCCGAACCTCGGTGACCGCCGCCAGTTTATCGCTGTGGCGGAGGTCGTCGATAAAGCGGTTAGCGGCCCGCATCGGTCCCACGGTGTGGGAGCTGGAGGGGCCGATACCGATACTGAACATGTCGAAAACGCTGATCATTTTACGTCCTTGCGGTTGCGCCTTGTCGTGTCTGCTTGCTGCAGGATGGTACACTAGGGCCACAGCCGACCCAACCCATTTGCCAGGAGTGGAATCAATGGGACCCATCATGGCGGATCTCGCCGGCACCGAGTTAACGGATCTCGACCGGGCTCTACTGGACTGTTCAAGTTTAGGCGGCCTGATCCTCTTTACCCGAAACTTCGACAACGTCTCTCAACTGATCCAACTGATTGAATCGGTTCGCGCCCGCCGGCCTGAACTGTTGCTGGCGGTGGACCACGAAGGTGGCCGGGTACAGCGTTTTCATGGCGAGTTCACCCGTCTGCCCAGCCCCGGACATCTGCTGCGCCACGCCGATGGCGCCCTGAGCCAGGCGGCGGAATGGGCCGCCGAGATGGGCTGGCTGATGGCGGCGGAGCTGAGAGCGGTGGACATCGATTTCAGTTTTGCCCCGGTGATGGACCTGGACATCTGTTCGGACGTGATTGGACTGCGCGCCTTCTCAGCGGATCCCGACGCGGTCACCAGCCTGGCCCAAGCCTACATCGAGGGGATGGCCGAGGCGGGGATGGCCAGTGTGGGTAAACACTTTCCCGGCCATGGCAGCGTTAAGGCGGACAGCCATTTTGAGGCGCCGGTGGACCCGAGGCCATTGGCCCAGCTTGAAGCCCTGGACCTGGTACCCTTCCGCGCCCTGAGCGGGCAGTTGGATGGGGTGATGCCGGGCCATGTGAGCTACCCTGAAATCGATTCACAGCCTGCAGGCTATAGCCGCATCTGGCTGCAACAGATCTTGCGTGAGTCGATGGCCTTTGATGGGGTGATCTTCTCCGATGACCTGGGGATGACCGGGGCTGCTACCGCTGGTGATCTGGCCCAACGGGCCCAGCAGGCCCTGGCGGCGGGTTGCGATATTGCATTGATCTGCAACCAGGGCGCGGAAGCGCTGAAGGTGGCCCAGTCGATGTCGGCCTGGAGCTCGGTGCCGGAGTCGGTACAGGGTCTGGCCGGCCGTCCGGCCCTGACCGGCCGGGAGCTGCGGGACCTGCCGCGCTGGCGCCAGGCGGTGGAACTGGCGGAGGTGCTGTCGCAACCCTGTTAAGGCGCAGCAACGGATGAGATAGGAGCGAAGGATGATTCTCTATTTGCATGGTTTCGATGCCACCAGTCCGGGCAACCACGAGAAGGTGATGCAGCTGCAGTTCATCGATGACGATGTGCGCTTTCTCAGCTACTCCACCTTGCACCCCAAGCATGACATGCAGCACCTGCTCAAAGAGGTGGATAAGCAGCTCAAGCTCAGCGACGATCCCAATCCCTTGATCGTCGGTGTGGGGCTGGGTGGTTATTGGTCGGAGCGTGTCGGCTTCCTCTGTGGGATCCGTTCGGTGCTGTTCAATCCGAACCTGTGGCCGGAGCACAACATGGAGGGCAAGATCGACCGGCCTGAGGAGTACGCCGACATCGCCACCAAGTGCGTCAGCCAGTTCCGCGAGAAGAACCAGGGCAAGGCGGTATGTGTGCTGGCCAAGCAGGACGATGTGCTGGATACCCAACGGATTGCCGACACACTCAGCCCCTTCTACTCGGTGGTTTGGGATGAGCAGCAGGGCCATAAGTTTGCCTCGATCAGTGCACACCTCTCGATGATTAAAACGTTCAAAGACTCAGTGTCTTGAACTTGATTCGCCTGTCTTTTATTTGGTAACTTTTGCGCATTGACGCCCTGCGTCCCCCGCCTCAGCGAGCGGACATTACCGCTTGCCAGTTGCGCTTAGTGCCCCCGGATTTGGGCATGCAGTTACCGAGGTGCACCCAGGCAGCCGTGCCCCATTGCCGGCTGCCTTTTTTGTCTCCGGGGCCTCATCCCACCTTGTCGGCTATCCCTGAAGCCAGATTCCACTATCTTTAGCTAGAGGGCGGACAGACAGGCGCCGCTGGACTGTTGCGTTGTTATTCGCTAAAAAAGATCAATAGGTTACTAATGCAGCAACCCTCATTTGGAGCAGCTCAGGATGAAGAGTGTGGTGGCAAGGGTATCAGGACGGGTTCAGGGAGTCTGGTTTCGGGCATCGGCACAGCAAACCGCGCGTAAGCTCGGTGTCACCGGTTATGCCCGGAATCTGTCGGATGGCAGTGTGGAGATCCTGGCTCAAGGGGGCGATCGGGCAGTGGATGCCTTGATTGACTGGGCCAATGTCGGCCCGGAACAGGCCACCGTCGAAGACGTTCTGGTGAACGAGTACGACGGTGACGAGCTCTATCTGGAGTTCGAGATCAGCGACTGAGCGCGGTCTCGCTCTCCTCTGACGGTGGCTGCGGTTGCTCCATCCGGCGTATCTGCACCACCAGCCCAAGCTGCGGGTGGTCGAAGTAGTGGATCTCCCGGCTGCGCACCCGACGGCTCTGATCCAGGCTGATGGTGTACAGGTAGGGCTCGATGGTAGGGGCCAGTGCCTCACTGTCCGCATCGGGCTCAGTGGGCAGGGCGTCAAACAGTACCTGCTCGGTTTGCTCTTCGGTGGCGACCTGCCGCTCTCCCTCCACCCGCAGATCCAGTCGGCTTTCGATAAACAGGAAGTGGTCAAGGTAGATCCTCAACCAGCCATCCAGTTGCCAGACCGGATCCTGGCTCTCACCCTCCGGCAACAGGTTACTGAACAGCGGCAGGCGGTAGAGGTTTTCCTCCTGTTCGGTTAACAGGTGGCCATCGCGACCATAGCGATCGCCGTAGTTGCGACCGGCATAAAGCTCGAACGGCTGAGCGGCTCGACGGCCGTATACCGGCATCTGCCAGCCGGTGTGCAGCAGCAGGGTCTTGCCCTGGCGGCTGAGCTGCTGGGCCGCCCCTTCAAACTCCAGCATGGAGCGGGGCAACAGGTAGGCCTCCCCCTCCAGCGCATCCCCAAGCTCTTCGGCATAGGCCTGGATCGGTAACTGGGTCGGCCAGTTCGGCGTCGGCGGTTGCTCCCGGGCCTCGCAGCCGGCGGCATCCAGCAACCACTCTTCCGTGCTGCAACGGTTCAGTGCCAGCTCAAGCTGGCTGACGTCCGGCAACCAGGTTGGCCCCAGCAGATCCAGCCCTGCTGTCGGTGCGGCGGGTTGGTTATCGTCGCTCCAGTGCTCGCTGGAGGCATCGGCGCGGCTGAACACCAGCAGCTCCACCTCAAACCAGGTCGGGTCTTCAGCCTGGACCGGCATCGCCAGGGCGGTCAGGGCGGCCAGGGTAGTTCGAATTAGGGCGTTCACTCTCTCGTGCACCTCGTACTAAAGATCGGCGGCAAACTGGCTGAGCCAGTGCTCGATGGCTTGCAGGCGAGCGGCTGCCGCGTCTGTCTCTTGATTGAATCGTAATTTGGTCGGCCCGTCCATCTTAAGTGCCTTGGGATGGGACTGCAGTAGGGAAATCAAGGTGCTGGCTTCCACCGGGGTGTGTTCGCTGAAGTCGAAGCTGCCTCCTTTGGCGTTGGCTTCAATGCGGCGAATGCCCAGCTTGTTGGCTTTCAGCTTGAGCTTGGCCAGGGCCAGCAGGTTTTCCGCGGCCTCCGGCAGCCGGCCGAAGCGGTCCACCAGTTCCACCTTGGCCTGCAGCAGGCTGTCTTCATCCCGGCAGGAGGCCACCTGCTTGTAGATCGCCAGGCGGGTGTTGACGTGGGGGATGTAGTCCTCCGGCAGCAGGGCGGGGATCCTCAGCTCCAGCTCGGTCTGCTCCTCCAGCAGCTGATCCAGCGACGGCTGATGGCCCTGGCGCAATGCCTCTACCGTTTGCTCCAGCATCTCCATGTAGAGGCTGAAACCGATCTTGGCGATGTGACCACTCTGCTCATCTCCCAAAAGCTCGCCCGCGCCCCGGATCTCCAAATCCTGGGTGGCCAGCATGAAGCCGGCGCCCAGATCCTCGAGTTGTTCGATCGCCTCCAGACGCTTTTGCGCGTCCTTGGTCAGTCGCTTACCCGGGGTTAGCAGGTAGGCGTAGGCCTGGTGGTGCGAGCGGCCGACCCGGCCACGCAACTGGTGCAGCTGGGCCAGGCCGAACTTGTCGGCCCGCTCAATCAGGATGGTGTTGGCGTTGGGGATGTCGATGCCGGTCTCAATGATGGTGGTGCACACCAGCAGGTTGAAGCGACCGTGGTGGAAATCGCTCATCACCTGTTCCAGCTGGCGCTCCCGCATCTGGCCATGGGCCACGGCGACGCGGGCCTCCGGCACCAGCGCGGCCAAGTCCTCGGCGCACTTGTCGATGGTCTCAACGCTGTTGTGCAGGTAGTAGACCTGGCCACCGCGGAGGATCTCCCGCATCAGGGCCTCGCGCACCAGGGCGGCGTCGTTGGGACGCACGAAGGTCTTCACCGACAGCCGGCGCTTGGGTGCGGTGGCGATGATGGAGAGATCGCGCATGCCGCTCATGGCCATGTTGAGGGTACGGGGGATCGGGGTGGCGGTCAGGGTGAGGATATCCACCTCGGCCCGCAGTGCCTTGATCTTCTCCTTCTGGCGGACGCCGAAGCGGTGCTCCTCGTCCACCACCAGCAGGCCGAGATCGGTGAACTTGATGTCGCTTTGCAGCAGCTTGTGGGTACCGATGATGATGTCGATCTTACCCTCGGCCAGATCCGCCATCGCCTTCTTCTGTTCGCTGGCGGATTTGAAGCGGGACATCACCTCGATCCGCACCGGCCAGTCGGCAAAGCGGTCACGGAAGTTGTCATAGTGCTGTTGGGCCAGCAGCGTAGTGGGCACCAACACCGCCACCTGCTTGCCACCATGCACGGCGACAAAGGCGGCGCGCATCGCCACCTCGGTCTTGCCAAAGCCCACGTCGCCACAGACCAATCGGTCCATGGCAGTGCCGGTTTGCATGTCGCGCAGCACCGCATCGATGGCGTTGGCCTGGTCAACGGTCTCCTCAAACGGGAAGGCGGCACAGAAGCGCTGGTACTCGATACTGTCCAGACCGAAGCGGTAGCCGGGCTTGGCCTCGCGCTGGGCGTAGATCTCCAGCAGCTCGGCGGCCACGTCGCGAACCTTCTCCGCGGCCTTGCGGCGGGCCTTCTCCCAGGCTTCGGAGCCCAGCTTGTTGAGCACCACCGAGGCGTCTTCGCCGCCACTGTAGCGGCTGATCATGTGCAGTGCGCTGACCGGCACATAGAGCTTGGAACCGGTGGAGTACTCCAGCATCAGGAACTCGGCGGTCATGCCACCGGCATCCAGGGTTTCCAGCCCCAGGTAGCGGCCGATGCCGTGCTTGAGGTGCACTACCGGCTGGCCCACCTTGAGCTCAGCCAGGTTGCGGATCAGGGTATCGGAGCTGACCCCGCGGCGCTGACGCTGGCGTCGGCCTTGACGCACCCGTCCACCCAGCAGCTCCTCCTCGCCCACCAGGGCGATCCCCTCCTGCTCCAGCAGCACCGACTGCTCCAGTGGCGCGACGATCACCCCCAGCGAGGCGTCGCCCTGGACAAAGGTCTGCCAGTGGTCAAACTCCGGCAGCTCCAATTGCAGCGGACGCACCAGCTCCAGCAGCGCCTCCCGGCGCCCTTCTGATTCCACCATGAACAGGGTGCGGGGCCATTTGGCCAGCTGCTGGCGCAGCGGAGCCAGCGGCTCCTTGAGCTGGTGATTGATCTCGAAATCGGTCAGGGGCGCGACCGCTGCCCGGGCGTCCTTGCTGATCTCTGAGGTCGCGGCCTCGATGGCGATGCGGCCATGGGGCTTGATGGCGGCAAACAGCTCCTCGTCCCGCAGGAACAATGCCTCCGGGGCCAGCAGCGGCCGCAGTGGGTCAACCCGCTGGTTGTCGTAGCGGGCGTGGGCGTCAGTCAGGTAGCGCTGACTGGCTTCCTGGATGGCACCGACGGTGATCAGCTGCACCTGCTCCGGCAGGTAATCGAATACCGTGGCGGTGCTGTCGAAGAACAACGGCAGGTAGCTCTCAACCCCACCGGGCAGGATCCCCTTGCTGACCTGCTGGTACAGCGACTCCGCCTCGTTGCTGATGCGCTCAAAGGTGTGACGGTAGTTGGCGCGGAAACGCTCGATGCCGACCTCGTCGGTGGGAAACTCCCGGGCCGGCAGCAGGGCGATGCGCTCGATGCCGCCCTCGGAGCGTTGGGTATCCGGGTCAAAGGGGCGGATGCTCTCCAGTTCGTCGTCGAACAGGTCGAGTCGCAGTGGCTGGCTGGCCCCCATGGGGAAGAGATCGACGATGGCACCACGGATGGCGTACTCACCGTGCTCGTAGACCTGCTCCACGTGGTGGTAGCCGGCCTGAGTGAGGTTGCGGCGCAGCGCCTCGGTGTCGAGGGTCTGGCCCTGCTCAAACACCAGCACGTTGCCGGCGACATAGTCCACCGGACAGAGCCGGGTCAGGGCCGTGGGCACCGGCAGGATCAACACCCCGCACTTGAGCGAGGGCAGGGCACTGAGGGCCTGGAGTCGCTGAGAGACAATATCCTGGTGGGGTGAGAAGCTGTCGTAGGGCAGGGTCTCCCGGTCCGGGAACAGCTGCACCGGATAGTCGGCGTGGCTGAGGTAGCCCAGCTCCTGCTCCAAATGCAGGGCGGTGGGAGTATCCTCGGTCAGGATCACGGTGAGGCCCGGGGATTGACGGATCAGTTGGTCTACCGTCAGGGCGCGGGCGGCGCCACTTAAGCCGGTCAGACGTTTGCGACTGCCGGGGCCCAGGCTCGGTGGGCTCAATGGGGAAAAACGGCTCATGCTGCGTTCCGTAACGATGCCGGTGGGTGTCCGGCCGGTCTTTAGTGTAGGTTGGGATCAGGAGCCGGCGCGCTGCTGCGCGCGTTGACGCAGATGGCGCTGCTGAACCAGCAGGCTGGCTCGCACCAGACGCTCCTGGTCGGCTTCCAGGATGGCACTGAAGTGGATCTCTGCCACCATGCCCAGCTCGTTGGGGCTGCACTGTTGCACCTCGCCATGGGCGTAAGCTGCCACCTGCTCCTTGGGCAGAAACAGGCGCATCGCCAGCGCCGTCCCCTGGGGCAGGGGTTCGGGCACCACCACACTGACGCCGGAGCCGCCAAAGCGCAGCCCCTGGGCACGCCAGCGGGCGTTGGGGTCCTGGGCCAGTTGGTGCTGAAGCACCAGATCGATCTTCTGCGACTGCAGGGTCAGGTACTCGGCCAACCCCTGGGCATGCTGCTCCAGTCCCTTGAGCAGTGGCAGGCAGTGCTGTTCAAGGTCACTGACCTGGCTCATCAACTGGAAGGCGCTGGGCATGCTGGCGCGCAACGCCTCGGGCTCCAGCCACAGGCGATCCGGCTCGATGGGGTCGAGCAGCACCTCAAACTGGCTGGCAACACTGAAAAAGGCGTCGTCGGACTGCGCCATGGAATGTCCTTGTGGGTGTTTATGATTCTGATATTATCCGTGAACTTATGACTTTAGCCAACCTGCCTCTATGTTCTCTCAAGTACCGGTTCTGATCGGTCTTCGATATTGGCGCGCCCGCAAAGACACGCGATTTGTCTCCTTTATCACCCTGTTCTCCGTGTTGGGGATCACCATCGGGGTGGCAGCCCTGATCATCGTCAGTTCGGTGATGAACGGACTGGAGGGGCGCCTCAAGGGACAGATCCTCGGGTCTGTGCCCCAGGTGGTGGTGGAAGCCGCAGAGGCGGACGCCGCCCAGGTGGCACAGCAGCTGTCTGTCTTGCCCCGGGTTAAGGCCCAGGTGCCTATCCTGGCCACCGAAGCGATGGTGATGCGCGGTCGCGAGATGGGCGGTGTGCAGTTACTGGGGATCGACCCTGTGGTCGAGGCGGACCACTCCACCATTGCCGACGCCATGATCCAGGGTGAGTATCGTGCTTTGCAAGGGGGCCAGTATGGCCTGTTGCTGGGGGCTCAACTGGCGGCCCGGCTTGGCGTCTACACCGGCGACAGCGTCCGGGTAATTGCCGCCGAAGGGGCCCGCTATACCCCACTGGGCCGGGTGCCCAGCCAGCGTAACTTTACCGTCCAGGGGATCTTCAGCCTGGGCTCCGAGGTGGACCAAAGCCTGGCCCTGATCCACATCGATGATGCCGAACGGCTGCTGCGCCAGAAGCCCGGTATCCGCCTGTACCTGGAGGATGCCTTCGATGCACCCCGGATCAGTGCTGCCCTGGCGCAATCCTGGCGTGACTGGGACCAGCCGCCGGGGATCAGCGACTGGCGTAGCCAGTATGGTCAGCTGTTTGCCGCAGTGAAGATGGAGAAGCGGATGATGTCGCTGCTGCTGGGGCTGATCATCGCCGTGGCAGCCTTCAACATCGTTTCGGCACTGGTGATGATGGTGACCGATAAGACCGCCGACGTGGCCATCCTTAAGACCCAGGGGCTGGGTCGAACTAAGGTGATGGGGATCTTCGCCGTGCAGGGGATGAGCAGCTCGGTACTGGGCACGTTGTTGGGCCTGGCGTTAGGCCTGCTGCTGGCGCTCAATCTTCAGCCGGTGCTGGACCTGTTGGGGATCTGGCTGCTGCCGCCGGGTCAGCCGCTGCCGGTGATCATCGATTTTGAGCAGGTTGCCCTGGTGGTGTTCGGCGCCCTGGGTTTGAGTTTTCTGGCCACTTTGTATCCCGCCTGGCGGGCATCCCATGTCAATCCCGCGGAGGTTCTGCGTTATGAGTAAGCCGTTGTTACAGTGCCAGTCGTTGGGCAAAGCCTACCGTGATGGTCGGCAGGAGACCCGGGTACTGTCGGGGCTGAACCTGGCGGTGATGCCGGGGGAGCTGGTGGCGATCGTGGGCAGTTCCGGCTCCGGCAAGAGCACCCTACTGCACCTGCTGGGCACCCTGGACTTCCCCACTGAGGGGGAGGTGCTGTTCCAGGGCCAGGCACTGTCCACCCTGTCAGAGCGGGAGCGCAATCGGCTGCGCAATGAGCAGCTGGGCTTTGTCTACCAGTTCCATCACCTGCTGCCGGAGTTCAGCGCCCTGGAGAACGTGGCGATGCCGCAGCTGATTGCCGGCAAGGGCAAGGGCGCCGCCCGGGAGCGGGCGGCGGCACTGCTGGAGCGGGTCGGTCTGGGTCATCGTCTGGAACACCGGCCCGGCGAGCTGTCCGGCGGTGAGCGCCAGCGGGTGGCCATCGCCCGGGCCCTGGCGAACCAGCCGGCACTGGTGCTGGCGGATGAGCCCACTGGTAACCTGGATGAACACACCGCCGAGGAGGTGTACCAGCTGCTGCGCGAGTTGGCGGCAGAGCAGGGCACCGCTTTCGTGGTGGTGACCCACGACCGGGCACTGGCGGCGCGACTGGATCGCCAGATGGAGATGCGTGCCGGCCACCTGGAGCAGGTGGGCCATGAGTAAACCCCTGGCGCTGCAGATCGGCTGGCGCTTTCTGCGCACCCGCACCAGCAACGGCTTTGTCTCCTTTATCTCGCTCTCCTCGGTGGTGGGGATCACCCTGGGGGTTGCGGTACTGATCCTGGTGCTGTCGGCGATGAACGGCTTCGAGCGGGAGCTGAGAGACCGTCTGTTGGCGGTGGTGCCCCACGGTGAGCTGGTGGCGATGGACGGCAACCTGGAGGGCTGGCCGGAGCTGGTGGCCGATGCCGCCTCAGAGCCTGGCGTTGAGGCCGCTGCTCCCTTTGTGTTGATCGAGGGCTTGCTGCAACGGGGCGACGTGATGAAGCCGGTTTCCCTGCGCGGGGTGCTGCCCCAATGGGAGCGTCAGGTTTCTGCGGCGGCCCAGTTTATGGACGAGGCTGCCTGGCAGAGCCTGGAGCAGGATGAGCCGGTGTTGGTGCTGGGCCAGGCCCTGGCCCAAAGCCTGTCGGTGTCGGTGGGTGACCGGGTCTCATTATTGATGCCGTCGGCGGGCGACAACCCCTTAAGCGCCCCCCGCAACGTGGTGTTTACCGTCAGCGGGCTGTTTGACCTGGGCGGCGAGATCGACCGTACCGCCGCCTTCACCAACATGGCCCGCGCCGCCGATATTGCTGGCCTGACTGCCGGAGCAAGCGGGGTGCGGATCAAGGTGACCGATCTGTTCGAGGCCCAGCAGCTGGTGCACAACATCGGCTACCGCCAGGCCCAGTACCTGCTGCTGTCCAATTGGACCCGCACCCAGGGCCACCTCTACAGCGATATCCAGCTGGTGCGGATGCTGACCTACCTGGTGCTGGTGTTGGTGGTGGCGGTGGCCAGTTTCAACATTATCTGCTCGCTGGTGATGTCGGTCCGGGACAAGCAGGCGGAGATCGCTATTCTGCGCACCATGGGGATGAGCCGGGGCGGGATCCTGGCCAGCTTTATGGTTCAGGGGGCCGCCACCGGGGCCTTTGGCTGTCTGCTGGGGGCCATTATCGGCTCCTTACTGGCCTGGAAGCTGTCGGATCTGATGGCCTGGATTGAATCCGCCCTGGGCATCAACTTCCTTTCCGGCGATGTGTACTTCATCGACTTCCTGCCCTCCCAGCTGATTTGGCAGGATGTGGTGAGCGTCTCCCTGCTGGCCTTTGTAGTCACCCTGATCGCCACCTGGTACCCGGCCTGGCAGGCCAGCCGCCTGCACCCGGCCCAGGCGCTGCAGCGCTAAACTTGCCCCAAGCCGCCACTGGGCAATGCCCCGGTGGCGGTGATACACTGCGCCGCCCTCAATTTCCTGTCGGAGAGTCCCATGGCCCGCACTGTCGCCGCCCTGCATATCCTGGTCAAACACGAAGCCAAGGCCCAGGAGCTGCTCAAGCAGCTCGACAAAGGCGCCAACTTTCAAACCCTGGCAAAGAAGCACTCCACCTGTCCCTCGGGCAAAAAAGGTGGCAGCCTGGGCGAGTTTCGCAAGGGCGACATGGTCGGTCCGTTCGACAAGGCGGTGTTCACCGGCCCCATCCTCAAGCCCATCGGCCCGGTGAAGACCAAGTTTGGTTACCACCTGATCAAGGTGTTGTACCGCACCTGAGGCGATGAGGCACAGCGCGATGACCGAATACGAAAAGATGATCTCCGGCCTGCCCTTTGACGGTGGCGATGAGAGCATCACCACCTTACGCGACCGCGCTTTCTCTTTGCAGCACCAGATCGCGCACTGCGCCAGCTTTGACGCAACCCAACCGCTGTTTCGTGCCCTGCTGGGGGCGGTGGGGGAGGGGAGCTTAATCCGGACACCGTTTTCCTGTGAGTTTGGCCAGACCATCAGCATCGGCCGTAACACCTTCCTCAACACCGGTGTGGTGATGCTCGATGGCGCGCCCATCAGCCTGGGGGACAACGTGATGGTGGGGCCCAGCGTCCAGTTTTACAGCGCCTCCCATTCGCTCAATCACCTTGAGCGACGCCAGTGGCAGACAATCTGCCAACCTATCCGGGTGGAGAACGATGCCTGGATTGGCGGCAACGCGGTGATCAACCAGGGGGTAACCATCGGTGCCCGCGCCATCGTAGCGGCCAACTCGGTGGTCAATCGGGATGTGCCAGCGGATTGCCTGGTGGGTGGTGCCCCGGCCCGGGTGCTAAAGCGCCTGGATGGCACCGAATCCGTGGACGGACACGAGCGGGGCTGAACCGCATCGGCACTTATTGTCTCGTGATGTGTGCTTAACCCGGTTATATCGACTCCAGCCCAAGGGGCTGGCTCCCCCAATCCAATCGCTTCGCACAGAATCCGCATTGACTGCGCCCATGCGTCACTTCGAATTTTTCATTCTCAGCGGGCCAGGCCACCCACCGCTTCGACCAGGCTATCCGTTGTGCTGGCTTTACCGCTGAGCCGGGTTCCGTATTAGGCCTGGACGCTCGTAAAGTCACGGCAAGCGGGCATTTAAGCCCTTTTCATCGAGTCTCGCCTGGACTGCCCGTTACACCGAAGCGCTGCAGCCCGGTCGTACCGGCGTTGCTCGGGTTAACGCTGACTGCTTTGATGTCGTTTCTGCAATGGGGTCTGATCTGCGCCGATTTTTATCGGGAGACCGGTCGGCACCGCTCTCTTTCGTCCGCTTCTTGTACCGCCGCGCTGCCTGCGCCCATCCGGGGTTGCTGGCAGCGTAGCGGTGCCCGGGGCGTTGTAGATTTGGAGCGATGATGTTGAAGCGAGCGGCCCTGTCCCCCTTGTCCCTGTTGACGGCCACCCTGGCCCTGGTTTCGGCGGTGGAGTTGATGCCACCGAGTTTGGTCGCACCCTGGCTGCTGGTGTTGCTGGCCTTAACGGTGCAGCTCGGGCATGGCGCAACGGGCAAGCGACAGGTTTGGCGCAGTGTGGTTGGATGCTTGCGGTCATTGGACTTGGCCCGGGTCGGCAGCGGCCTGCTTGGCGTGGCTGGGCTCTGTCTACTGGTTTGGGTGTCACCCACATTGGTGGGGCTCAGCTCGGTCCTGCTGGTGGTTCTGATGCTAACCACCACCTTGCTGCTGGTGGTGGCGGCTTGCCGCTGGGTGCAGGTGAAAAGCCGTGATTACTTCTCGTCGGTGCCACTGAGCGGCCGGGCCAAGGCAACCAACCAGTGGCAGCAGCAAGGCTATCCCGCCCTGCTGATGTTGGTGTGTGGACTGCTGTTGCTGAGCTGAGCAGTACGGTATGAAGCGGTGGGAGCGCCACAACCCCCAATGGGGGCGGCCTCAGCCCGGCAAGGTCTTTGGTTAAAAATTGACCGGGATCAGTGAGCTTATCCTTACCTTGCCGCACCATGGGCTAGCTGGTCTGACTACTTGTGGAGGTTACAATGAAACGTCAGAGTCCACCCCCGGTTTGCCCCATGGCTGCACTGCGCGGTTGCCCTCGCTGTCCTATCTACAAGGTTTGCCTGCCTAAGTACGTTATCGGCGATACCCCACTGCCTAAGGGCGGCAGTCGCCCCAAGGGCCGCTAACGCCATTTAACGCGACGTAACGCAACTCACCTCAACGAGGGCATCGATTCCGGGCTGACCTCTGGTCCGCCTGGGACTGGTTGTGCCTGGCTCTCCTCTTTTCCCCCTCTTCTCTCGATCACGACTGGTGCGAACGCTTAAAGCTCAGGTCGCGGCTGGTGCCAATGGGGGAGGGGATCACTTCGTGTCGTTAACTGACCTAGTTCTCAGCCTGCTATCCCGTCACCATGATGGTCAGATTCCCCCCAATCTTCACAATGCCAGCGAGGGCATGCTGGTGTCACTACAGGGACGACGACTCCACCCCTTCGAACCCTGAGGAAGTGACCGTGACGGAGATTTCGATTTACCTGGCCCTGGTAGCCTGTTGTGCCCTGTTTGCCTTTATCCGCGGCAAGGATCCCATTGCTGCAGCATTGATGGGTATCACCCTGACCCCGGCGATGGGTCTGGTGTACGTATTGCTGCCAGGCACCCGTGATGGCGCGCTGGATGGCAGCGATGCCAGCGGCGAAGAGGCGGCGCAACCCTTCTCTGCGCTGGCCAATCCGGCTTAACAAGCATTGCCCCTGCTCCGGCGTAAGCCGACCTGTAAAAGCCCAGCCTGGTCGTCAGTGCTGGGCTTTTTTGCTCTCTATCACCGGTTTACTGCGAGCCCAGGGGCCATAGAGCAACAGCAAAACCAGCCACAGTGCCGCCGATTGCCACCCCAGTGCTTCCAGCAGGGCCAGGGCCAGAATGGTCAGGTGCAGCAGCACCACATTGCGATAGGGGCGGGCCATCACCTTGTTCAGCGGCACGCCCTCGGGCCAGCAGCCAAGTTTGTCCCATTGGCTGAGCGCGGTGGCCAGCACCATGGGCCAGTAGTTTTGCAAGGCGCTGGTGAACAGGGCGGGAAACCGGTCAGTGTCGGCGCCACTGCCCTGGGACAGAGGCAGAAAGTCCGACAGCACCATGGCGTGGACGAAGTGAAAGAAGCTGAAGTGAAACAGGAAGAACAACCCCTGGCCGAGGCGACGCCGCAGTGGCCAGGGGGCGCGGCCGAGCATCAACAGGATATCGACCCAGCCCAAAAGCAGGGAGCTAAGCCAGAGGCTCCAGATCAGGTCCCGGGCTTGCCACTCCAACAGCAAAGCCGCGGCCAGGGTGAGCAACAGGCCCACCCAGGGCAGAGCAGGGTGTGTCGACATGGTGCCCCAAGGGCAGTGAGAAAGGCCTTAAGCCTAGGCTAAGGGGGGAATGCTTGTCAGGAGTAGCGCTGTTGTCGGTCTTCACGACGCTTCTTCCAACTGAACAGGATGGAGTAGCGCCACAGGCTGTTGATCACCAAGTAGGTGCCCAACGAGCAGATCAGTCCCAGCAGGGCACAGCCGAGCAGGAAGGGGGGGCCATAGTCATGCAGGCTGTCCGCGAGCCAGCCCCAGCTCAACTCGAAGTGAAAGCCGGTGCGCTCCCAGTTCATCACCCAGGTACCCATCAGGTAGGCGGCGTAGAACATTACCGGCATGGTAATGGGATTGGAGATCCACACGGTGGCGATGGCCAGGGGCATATTGACCCCGGCGATGATGGCCAGGATGGCCGCCAGGATCATCTGGAACGGGATAGGCATCCAGGCGGAGAACACACCAAGGGCCAGTGCTCCACTGGCAGAGCGCCGGTTGAGGTGCCAGATGTTGGCCCGCTGCATCCAGGGGCCCAGCATCTTTAGGTATTTGTTCTGACGGATCAGTTCGGGATCCGGCATGAAGCGTCTTAGTGTTCTTTTTGGCATGGGGTGCCAATGTTACCTAAATAACTAAGGATGAATGTTTTCCTACTGGGATGGGTCGCAGTCCTGACGCTAAGTGTAGTTTGGCCCGTACTGCTCCCTCTGCCAGCCTTGCTGGCCATTATACCCGTGTCGATATTGCTGATCCGTTACCCATTTGTGGTAGGCGCCCTGTTGGGGCTGGCCTATGGGCAACTGCACAGTCACGCCTTGACCTCACCACAACGTGCACTGAATCCCGGTATTCATCAGCTGGTTGTGGTGGTCGACTCGGTGCCAGTCGGCGACGCACTATACCAGCGAACCCAATGGCGGGTCGAGACTGTGGCGGGTGAAAAGCTGCCCTTTTGGGCGGCAAACCGATTGGAGCTGGGCTGGTATAACGGCCCGCCGCTGGCGTTGGGGCAGCGCTACCGGATCGAAGCGAAACTGCGGGATCCCTGGGGCAGCGCCAACCAGGGCGGAGTTGACCGGCGCCGAAGCCTGTTGGCCCAGGGGGTGACCGCCCAGGGCTATATCCGCTCGGGTCAGCCGTTGGCCAGCCCCGGGCACTGGCGCCAATCGTTGATGCACCAGTTGGCTGGGCTCACCGCGTCGTTGCCTCGCGGGGATCTGATCCGTGCCCTGGTGCTGGCGGACCGGCGTGGCATCAGCGACGAGCGCTGGCAGCAGCTGCGCCAGGCCGGATTGCTGCACCTGATGGCCATTTCCGGTTTGCACCTGTCCATCGTGGCGGGTTTGGTGTTGTGGCTGGCCGGGCAGGGCGTTCGTCGACTCTGGCCTGATCCCCGGGGGCGGGCCCGGCCGCTGGCCTGGATGCTGGCCGCGCTGGCGGTGGTGGGCTACGGCACCCTGGCGGGCTTTGCCCTGCCCACCCAGCGGGCCTGCCTGTCGGTGCTGCTGGGATTGCTGCTGCTTTGGCAGTGTCGCCAGGGGCAGCCCTGGGAGCTTTTGCTGCGAGTGGCGGCGGTGGTGTTGCTGGCACAGCCCCTAGCGGCGATGAGTCCGGGATTCTGGCTCTCCTTTGGTGCGGTGGTACTGATCCTGCTCACCGCCTGGGCGATGCCCAAGGGCCGGCCCCGCTGGCAAAGCCTGCTGGCGATCCAGTGTGTGTTGAGCCTGGGGCTGGGGTTGGTGCAGCTGGCCTGGTTTGGTCATTACAGCCTGCACGGTGTGTGGGCTAACCTGCTGCTGTTGCCTTATTTCAGTGTGTTGGTGCTGCCGGTGTGTTTGCTTACCGCTGCCGTGGCGTTATTTGGTGGCCCCAATCTACTATGGCTGGCGGATGCCCTGATTAGCCCTCTGGACTGGGCCGCGCGGGGAGCGGCCCAGCTAGGCTGGGGCAGCGGTATCCTCCCTGCCGGGGTTTGGCCGCTGTTGCTTATGGCGCTGTTGGCCTTGCTGTTGCTGTGCTGGCGCCCCTGGCGGGGTTGGCGATGGCAGGCACCACTGTTGCTGCTGCCGGGCCTGCTGGCATTCAGCACGACACCGCCGGGCTGGCAGCTGGTGGTGATCGATGTGGGACAGGGGCTCTCTGTACTGGTGCAGCGAGGGCGCCATGGCTTGCTGTACGATACCGGGGCCAGTGGACCGGGCTTTAGCTACGCCCAGAGTGTGGTACTGCCGCTGTTGGCCGCCCGTGGGGTTGCGCAGTTGGATTACCTGGTGGTGAGTCACGGCGACAATGACCACGCCGGCGGTGCCGGGGCTATCCGCGCAGCCTTTCCCAGGGCCCAGGTGGTGGGGCACGATGGCCAACCTTGTCAGCAGGGGCCAATGCAATGGCAGGGTTTGACCCTGCGTTGGACCCAGGCGCCGCTGGCGGGCAACGATGGTTCCTGCGTGCTGATGCTCAGCGATGGCCGCCATCGCGTGCTGTTGCCGGGGGATATCGAGGCAGGGGGTGAGCGTCACCTGCTGGCGCAGGGCTGGCCCGGGCCGGTGAGCCTGATGCTGGCGCCTCACCATGGCTCAGCCAGCTCCAGCAGCCTGGCCCTGGTGGAGCATTTTGCCCCCCATCATGTGGTGTTTGCCGCCGGTTGGCCCAACCGATGGGGCTTTCCCAGGGCGGAGGTGCAGCAGCGCTACCGTGCCCAAGGGGCGCAATTGTGGCACAGCGGCCAGATGGGACAGCTGGAGGGGGAGTTTGGCCCGGACGGCAGCCTGAGCCTCACCAGCTTTCGCCAGGACCGGGCGCCCTGGTGGTATAACCGGCAATAAGACGGTTACTGGTCTACAAATCAAGCTAAGACATTGGTATCCCTCGAGCCGCGGAGTATGATGGCCCCTTCGTAAAAACGCAGATTTCGGTACATGAGCGAAAAGAATTCCGGTCAGGTGTGGCCGACCTTCCAGCGGCTTTGGCCCTATGTTCGGCCCTACAAGCTGGCCTTCGTCGCCGCTGTCATTGCCATGGCGGTGTACGGCAGTGTTGATGCGGCGATGATCTACCTGGTCAAGCCCCTTATCGACAACGGCCTGGCCGAGGGCAACGCCTCGGCACTGCGCTGGGCACCCTTGATCATCATCGGCCTGTTTGTGGTTCGGGGGCTGGGCAACTTTGTCTCCACCTACTGCCTGGCCTGGGTCAGCCAACATGTGGTTCGCTCGATGCGTCAGGCGGTGTTTGAGAAGTACCTGCGTCTGCCGGTGAGCTACTTCGATACCCGCTCCAGCGGCGACCTGATCTCCAAGGTGACTTACGACACCGAACAGGTCTCCCGTGCCTCCTCCAGTGCGCTGGTGTCTATGGTGCGCGACGGCTTCACCGTTATCGCGCTGCTGTTCATCATGTTCTGGGAGAGCTGGCAGCTGTCCACCATCTTCTTCCTGGTGGGGCCGGTGGTGGCCTGGGTGATTGCCCTGGTGAGCCGTCGCTTCCGCAAGGTGTCCAAGAACATTCAGGCGGCCATGGGCGGTGTCACCAGCGCCACCGAGCAGATGCTCAAGGGCCACAAGAACGTGCTGGCGTTCGGTGGCCAGACCCTGGAGGCAGAGCGCTTTGACAAGGTCAACAACCGCACCCGTCAGCAGAACATGAAGCTGGCCGCCGCCCAGGCGATCAGCCAGCCGGCGATCCAGATCCTTGGTGCCATGGCGCTGGCGGTGGTGCTGTTTGTTGCCAGCTTCGACAGCGTACTGAGCAACCTGACCCCGGGCTCCTTCGTGGTGATCATCGGTGCGATGATGGGCCTGATGACCCCGGTGCGTCACCTGACCAAGGTCAACGCCGAGTTCCAGCGCGGCATCGCCGCCGCGCACAGCGTGTTCTCGGTGCTGGACGAGGTGGAAGCCGCTGACGAGGGCAAAAAGACCCTGAACCAGTGTCGCGGTGACGTCCACTTTGACCAGGTGGTGTTCACCTACCCCAACAGCGAAGAGCCGGTGCTCAAGGGCATTGAGCTGGCGGTGCCAGCGGGCAGAACCGTGGCCCTGGTGGGACGCTCGGGCTCGGGCAAAACCACCCTCTCCAGCCTGCTGCCGCGCTTCTATGAGCTGGATTCCGGCCGCATCACCGTGGATGGCCAGGACATCAAGGAGCTGAGCCTGTCCAGTCTGCGTTCGCAGATCGCCACCGTGTCTCAGCAGGTGGTGCTGTTCAACGACACCATCGCCAACAACATCGCCTACGCCTGCGACAGCTCGGTGACCCGGGCACAGATCGAAGCGGCGGCGGAAGCGGCCCACGTGATGCCCTTCGTCAATGACCTGCCGGAAGGGCTGGATACCCTGGTGGGCGAGGACGGCGTGCTGCTGTCCGGTGGCCAGCGCCAGCGTATCGCTATCGCCCGGGCAATTCTGCGTGACGCGCCGATCCTGATCCTGGATGAGGCCACCTCCGCACTGGATACCGAATCAGAGCGGGCGATCCAGTCCGCCCTGGACAGACTGCAGCAGGGTCGTACCTCCCTGGTGATTGCCCATCGCTTGTCCACCATCGAGTCGGCGGATGAGATCGTGGTGATGGACAAAGGCGCCATTGTCGAGCGGGGAGACCATAAGACCCTGCTGGCGGCCGGTGGCGCTTACGCCCAGTTGCACCAGATGCAGTTCGGGGAGAACTGATGCAGGCGTGGCTGGAGCGGGCCTGGCAGCAGGGTCACCCCCTGCTGTGGCTGCTGGCACCTTTGACCGCACTGTTTGTTCTTATCTCTACACTGCGCCGCTGGGCTTACCGACGCGGCTGGCTGGAGCAACCGGAGCTGTCGGTGCCCCTGGTGGTGGTGGGGAACATCAGCGTTGGTGGCAATGGCAAGACCCCGACGGTGATCTATCTGGTAGAGCTGCTTAAGCGCCAGGGCCTGCGTCCCGGCATTATCAGCCGCGGCTACGGTGGCAAGGCGGAGCACTATCCCCTTCGGGTCGACAGCCAAACCCCGGCGGAGCTTTGCGGCGATGAACCGGCCCTGATGGCCCGCCGTACCGGGGTGCCGTTGGCGGTGGGGCCAGACCGTGTCGCCGCGGCCCAGTTGCTGCAGAACGAGGTGGACATCCTGATCAGTGATGATGGCATGCAGCACTATCGACTGGCCCGGCAACTGGAGCTGGCGGTGGTGGATGGCGCTCGCCGTTTCGGTAACGGCTGGCGCTTGCCGATGGGGCCGCTGCGTGAACCGATTGCCCGGCTGTCCCAGTGTGACTGGGTGGTGTGCAACGGTGGCCAGCCCCAACGTGGTGAGTTTCTGATGACCCTGGAGCCGGCCCAATGGCGCCGGGTCCAGGACGATCTGGCCGCCAGCCCGGAAGGTGACTGGGTAGCCATGGCTGGCATCGGCCATCCGCCGCGTTTTTTTGCCACCCTGGCTGAGCTTGGCACGACGCCGGTGGCCTGCCACAGCTTTGCCGATCACCAGGCTTACCAACGGGCCGAACTGGCGGCCCTGACCCAGCCGGGCCAAAGCCTGGTGATGACGGAAAAAGATGCGGTCAAGTGCCGCGACTTTGCCCAGGCTAACTGGTATTACCTACCGGTAACTGCTAGTTTGGGCGCAGATTTTGATAGCCAATTTATGCTCAAAGTGAAGGAAGTGCTCGATGGCGTTTGATAACAAGTTGCTGGAGATCATCGCTTGCCCGGTGTGTAAGGGGAAGCTGGAATACGATCGCGAAGGTCAGCGATTGATCTGCAAGGCGGACCGCCTGGTGTACCCCATTACTGAGGGGATCCCGGTGCTGCTGGAAGACCGGGCAACGCCGCTGGAGAGCGACGAGCAATGAGTTTTGTGGTGGTGATCCCCGCCCGATATGGCTCCACCCGTTTGCCGGGCAAGCCGTTGGCGGAGATCGCCGGTAAGCCGATGATCCAGCACGTCGCCGAGCGGGCCCAGGCCTCCGGCGCGGATCGGGTGGTGGTCGCCACCGATGACGCCCGGGTGGCCGAAGCACTCGAGGGCGTGGTCGAGGTGGTGATGACCTCAGCGGATCATCAAAGCGGCACCGAGCGCCTGGCCGAGGTGGTTAGCCTGCTGGGGCTGTCCGACGACACCCTGGTGGTGAACGTGCAGGGCGATGAGCCGCTGATCCCCGAGGCCAACATCCGCCAGGTGGCGGACAACCTGGCCAAGGGCCCGGCCCAGATGGCGACCCTTGGGGTGGCGATCGAGGATGCCGAGGAGATGCACAACCCCAACGCGGTGAAGGTCGTGTGTGACCGCCACGGTCATGCTCTCTACTTCTCCCGTGCACCCATTCCCTATGACCGTGACCAGTTTGCCCAAACCCAGGGGGTTAGCCCTGGCGCCTGGCGCCATGTCGGTATCTATGGTTATCGTGCTGGCTTCATCCGCCGCTATGTGGCGTGGCCGGTCAGTCCACTGGAGACCATTGAGTCGCTGGAGCAGCTGCGGGTGCTCTACCAGGGGGAGAAGATCCATGTAGCGCTGGCGGAGCAAACCCCGCCGGCCGGGGTGGATACCCCGGAGGATCTTGAGCGGGTTCGCCGCGTGCTGGCCCAGGGCTGATAGGCCGAAACAACAAACGCCGTGTCGATGACACGGCGTTTTTTTGTGGCGTTGTTCAGTGCTACTGATACTGCGGCCAGAGCTCCTTCTGGGTGCCCTCCACCAGGCGGGATAACTCTTCGTACGGGGCAACGCCGTCGAGCAGGAAGTGGGTGACCAGGGCCTGCATCACCAGCAGCAGCACACAGACCAGGATCGCCTTCCAGATGGGGCAGTCCAGCATCAGGCTAAACGCGATGCCCCCGCCCAATATGGCTGCGCTCCAGGCCATGGTGTCCGTTTCGATAAAGCGCAGGGCCAGATCCTGCAGTGCCAGCGCCGCGGCGATGCCCAGTATCGCTGCCCACAGAGCCGGGTTGCCGATCCGAAGCACCCGAACCCCCAGGTAGACCGGCGCCAGGCTCAACAGCAGTGCAACGGCTAAGAAGACGGTCAACTGCATCAACATGGCTTAGTGCTCCTGCATCTCGTTCCAGAGGGTTTCCAGCCAGCGCTCCTTGGTGATAAAGCCCCACTCCCAGCCAGCCAGGGTTTCCGGCAGTTGACGCTTGCGCCACTGCTCCAGGGTTTCGCCGCGGTGGGACTCGGCCCACTCCAGGGATTGCCCCAACATCAGGGCAAAGCGGGCCAGATCCTGTTTGTCGGCCATGTCACCATGGCCCGGGATGATCTGGGTCTGCTCGTTAACCAGGGTCAGAGCTTCTTCCACCCGATGCAGGTACTCGCGCACGCTGCCGCCATGATTGAGGTCGACGAAGGGGAAGCGATCTTTGAAGAACAGATCCCCCATGTGCAACACGTTAGCCTGCTCGAAGTAGACCATGGCATCGCCGTCGGTATGGCCGATGCCACCATGAAACACCTTGATGGTGTCGCCGTTGAAGTGAAACTGGATCCCTTTATCGAAGGTCACCATGGGCCAGGCGGCGGCCGCCACCTCGTTGCTCTGCATGTTCATACGCACGTTGTCATGGGCAAAGACGGTGCCGTCCTGGGCGAAGTGGATGTTGCCGCCGGTGTGATCGCCATGGTGATGGGTATTGATGATAAAGCGGGGCTTGCCCTGGCTTGGCGGGTGCAGTTCCGCCAGTTTTGCGCTGATCCGCTCTGCCAGCGGGGCATACTGGTCATCGATGATCAGCAGGCCATCGTCGCCGGCACTGACGCCGATGTTGCCACCCTGGCCGGTGAGCATGCTGATCCCCGGCGCCAGGGTCTGGCTCTCTATCTTGGTGTCGGCAAAGCGATCCTCGTCCGCCCAGGCCTGGGCGGAGATCAAGACGATGGCGCATAAGATCGGCAGCAGTTTCATCAGAGTTCTCGTAAAAACAGTGTGATGTAACCACAATGTTAAACCTAAATGGCGCGTGTGGCACCGTTAAGTTCGTTTTTTGACCGACTTTGGTTCGGCCCAGCCGGGCAGCGAGGGACGCTGCCCGCCGGGTTTTAGCGCAGCATGGGGAGCCAGCGATCCACTCGGGCCACCACCCGGCCCACGCCAATGGCCACCTGGTGGCGCAGCTTGCACAGCATCAGGTAGAGGTAGGGCACCAGGAACAGGCTGGTGAGGGTGGAGAAGGCCAGGCCACCGATGATGGCGATGGCCATCGGGGTGTAGCTGGGGCCACCACCGGCGATGCGGGTCTCCCACACGGCCAGGGGCAGCAGGCCCAGGATGGTGGTGGCGACGGTCATCAACACCGGCCTCAGCCGGCTGATGGCGGCGTCGATGATCGCCTGCTTGAGGCGGTCCAGATCCGCCTCCCGCTGGTTGATCTGGTCCACCAGCACGATGCCGTTGTTCACTACGATCCCCATCAATACCAGGATCCCGATCATCCCCATCACCGTCATTGAGGCACCGGTGAGCAGGAAGGTCCAGAACACTCCGGTAATGGAGAACAGGATGGAGCTGATCACCGCGGTGGGCAGCAACAGCGACTCGAACAGGGCGGCCATGACGATGTAGATCATGGCGATGGCCAGCAGCATGTTGGTGACCATCAGTTGCTGGCTCTCATCCTGGTACTGGAAGCCACCGCCAAAGCTGTAGCTGTAGCCCTCCGGCAGACGCAGGGTGTCCATCAGCTCGGTGATCTCCTTCTTCAGGTCGTTGTAATCGCGACCCTCCAGGTTGGCGCCGATGGCCAGCGCGGTTTGGCGCCCCTCGTGACGGATCTCCTCCAGGCGAGGCTGTTCGGTCAGGGTCGCCACCTGGCCTAAGGTGATCACCCGGCCCTCCACCTTACCCAGCGGCAGTTCCCGCATCTGGGCTAAAGATTGGCGCCACTGGGGCTGCCACTGCAGCTTAATCTGGATCTCACCGGAGGGATCATGACGGAAGGAGCGTAGGTTCTGGCCACGCAGGGCAGTGGCGACCACCTCGGCACTTTGCTGCAGATCCAGCCCCAACCGGGCCAGCTTGAGTCGGTCAAACTGGACGATCAGCTCCTGCTCCCCGCCTTTGACGTCGGAGCGCACCTGGCTTAGCCCCTCCATTCGGGCCAGCATCGGCACCAACTGCTCCGCCAGCGCCATCAGCACCTCGGTGGAGCGGCCCCGCAGGTAGAGCCGCATGCCGCGGTCGTCGTCGCCGTTCCAGCCGAATACCGGCCGGGCGTGGGTGTACTTGGGAAAGCCTTCGCTGATCTTCTCCATCAGCGCCTTCTTCGGCATCGGCAGATCCTCCAACAGCAGCAGGGTGGTTTGCAGCTCGTTGGGGGCGTAGTAGCTGTAGACCGACTCGATGCCAAACGCCTCCTGATTGGCGTAGAGGTAGGCCTCCATCCGGTCGATCATCGCCTCGCTGGTGGCCAGGCTGTGGCGCCCCTCCAGCTGGTAGTTGACGTAGAGGCGACGGGGATCGCCCTCATCGTCGTCGGCGTTCTTCACCTGGGACATGGGTAGGGCGGTGCTGGCCAGCACCACCAAGGCGATGGCGCCGGTGGCCTTGGGATGGTTGAGCACCCAGGACAGCAGCCGGCGATAGCGCGGTGCGTCGAAGCGACGGGCCTGCTGGCCGAAGTGGCCGAAGCGATACAGCAGCAACGGCAGCAGGGTGCGGGAGATCAGCAGGCTGCAGAACAGGGCGATGCAGATGCTGATGGCCACGTGCTCGAGAAACACGGTGAGCTGTACCTTGACGCCAAAGATGTTGGGCAGGAACACGATGGCGGTGGTGAGGGTACCGGCCATCACCGCCAGGGCGACCTTATCCACCCCTAAGATGACCGCCTGGCGCCGGTTTGGTGCCTGCTGGTGCAGCACGCTTTCGCTGATCACCACCGAGTTGTCGATCAGCATCCCCACCGCCAGCAACAGCCCCATCATCGACAACACATTGAGGGTGTAGCCCAGCAGGTACATCAGCCCCAGGGTGATGATCACCGACAGCGGCACCGCCACCACGATCAGCGCGGTGGTCAGTGGGTTGCGGATAAACAGGAACAGTACGGCAAAGCTGAGCAGGGCGCCGACGCCGCCGGCGGTGGCCAGATCCTGCAGCGACATCTTCACCCCGGCAGCCTGGTCGTCCATGATGAACAGCTCAATCCCCTCGAACTGCGGGTTGTCCTTCACCTGGTCAATGACCGCGTGGATCCGGTCCGCCACCTCCACCAGATTGGCACCGGACTCTTTGAACAGATCCAGCCCCACCGCGTAGGTGCGATCCAAATGACGACCCTCCACCATCTCCGGCTGTCGATAGGCAATGTCCGCCACGTCACCCAGACGGATACCGGGACGCACGGTCAGCCGCTGGATCGACTCGATATCCCGGTATTCACCCTTCTGGGAGACCTGCCAGACCTGGTTGGCGGAACGGATCTGGCCGGCGCTGTTGACGAAGTTCTGCGCCATCAGCTGCTCGGCCAGTTGCTGATGGTCCAGCCCCAGTGCGGTCAGCCGTTCCGGGATCAGCCGGATCTGGATCTCCTGGGGTTGGACCCCGTACAGCGCCACCCGAGATACTCCAGGCAGACGCTCCAGTGGCCGCTTCAGCTGCTTATCCAGCAGGTCCCAGGCGGCAGAGAGGTCACGGGTGGAGGAGAGGCGGATGTTGAGCACCGGCATGTCCTCGGTGGAGAACTGCCAGATCAGCACCCGTTCGACGTCGGCGGGCAGGCGGTGGCGCACCGCATCGACCCGTTCACGCACCTCCACCACCTTGTTGCCGATCGCCTCATCCCAGTTGAAGTCCATCCGTACCCAGGACTCGGTTTGGCTGGAGCCGGAGCGCATTCGCTTAACCCCGCTGAGGGTCGCCAGCGACTCCTCCAGTACGTTGGTGATCTCCCGCTCCACCTCCGCCGGAGAGCCCCCTTCGTAGGGCACCTGTACGGTGATCTGGGGGATCTCCAATCCCGGCCACATCTCCAGCGGCAGCAGTCGGGCCGCCACCAGCCCCAGCAGCGTCAGCGCCAGGAAGGCCATGGTGACGGTGACCGGGCGGCGCAACGCCTTGGCGGTGAGTCCGGACTCAGTCATGGGCCACCTCCGCATCATTGCGTTTTGCGGTCAGGTGGTAGAGCACCGGCAACACCACCAGGGTCAGCAGGGTGGCCAGCAGCAGGCCACTGATCACCGTGATGGCCATGGGGGCGCGCAGTTCAGCGCCTTCCCCCAGACCCAGCAGCATCGGCAGCAGGCCCAGGGTGGTGGTCAGGGTGGTCATCATAATGGGGCGCAGCCGGTTGGCGGCGGCCTGCTGGATGGCGTCAGTGAGCGCTAACCCCTGTTCGCGCAACTGATTGATGCGATCCACCAGCACGATGGCGTTGTTGACCACAATGCCACAGAGCATGATCAGGCCGATAAACACCAGCACCGAGATGGGGGTGGCGGTCAGCCACAGGCCAAGTACTGCCCCGGCCAGGGCCATGGGGACCGCGGCCAGGATCAACAGCGGCTGCAGCAGGGACTCAAACTGGCTGGCCATGACGATGAACACCAGGAATACCGCCAGGCCCAGGGCAATATTGAGGGAGCGACTGGATTGCTCCATCTCCTCGTTCTGGCCGGCAAAGCGCACCTCCAGGCCCGGTGGTAGCGCCAGCTCACTGAGCAGGGTTCTGGCCTGGGCCACGCCCTGGGACAGGCTGCCTTCGCTGAGGCCGGCGCTGACGATAGCGACCCGTTGCTGGGCGATGCGGGTGATCGCCGCAGGACCGACGGATTGCTCGATTCGCGCTACGGCGGAGAGCGGGATGGGGCGGGCAGCGCCGGGGTTGACGATCAGCGCGCCGATGTCCTGCACCTGGTTGCGGGATTGCTCCCGGGCCCGTACCCGGATGTCGATCTTGCGATCCTCCAGGGTGTAGCGGGAGGCGACCGTGCCGCCCACCAGGGTGGCGATGTGGCGGGCCACCTCCGGTGCGGTCAAGCCCAGTGCCGCCAGGCGGGCGTGGTCGAAGTGAATCGCCAGCTCCGGCTGACCCTCCCGCAGGCTGTTGGTGACGTCGGTAAAGCGCGGATCACTGGCCAGGGCGGCGACGATGCGGCCACTGGTGGCCTTGAGCAGCTCCAGGTCAAAGCCGGCGATCTCGATCGCCAGCGGCTGTTTGAAGGTCAGCAGCTGAGGCTGTTTCAGCTCCGCTTCCAGATCCGGGATGCGCCGCACCGCCTGGCGCAGCTGGGTCATCACCTCGGCCTGGGCGTTGGGATCTTCCAGTACTACCTGCAGTCGGCCCCAATTCTCGCCGCTGCGGTTGGTGGCGGAGGAGAGCTGAGCGTCGCTGCCGGCCTGGGAATAGGCATGGCGGACTGAATCCAGCGGCAGCACCACCTGGGCCAGCTGGGCCAACACCCGATCGGTGTGGGCTACGTCGGTGCCCGGCGGCAGCTGCACCTCAAGGTAGAACTCGCCCTGGTTCATCGGTGGGATCAGCTCCATCCCCATCTTCGGCAGCAGGCTGCCAGCCAGGACGGTCAGGCCCAGGGCCAGGGCCAGGGTGAGGCCGCGCTGCTTCAGTGCTGCTGTCAGCAGGCGTGGGTAGAACCAGCTGATGGCGCCAAAGGCCTTGGCAAAGGCCCAGGTAAAGGGGCGCAGCAGCCAGCCAAACAGCTTACGCAGCCCCCGGCCGAGGATCAGCGCGGCGGTCAGCAAGGTGGCGGGCAGCCATTGAAACAGCAGCACAAAGGGCAGGGCAAACAGGGTGGCGCCCTGTTGGCGCAGCCGGCCCCAGCGCCCTTCGGCGCGGGCGCGCGGCATCAGGCTGGGGGGCGTTGGCCAGTGCAGGCCACGGCGTCCGGCCAACATGGGGATGGCCGTTAAGGCGATGAGGAGTGACGCAACCAGGGCGAAGGTGACAGTGAGGGCTTGATCACCAAACAGAACCCCGGCCACGCCCTCCACAAACAGCAAAGGGATGAAGACCGCAAGGGTGGTAAGGGTGGAGGCGGTGATGGCGCCGGCCACCTCGCGGGTGCCGTTTTCGGCGGCCTGGGCCCGGCTTTCGGGCTTGCCGTCCTGGCCCTGTTGCTGGCGATGACGGTCGATGTTCTCCAGTACCACGATGGCGTTGTCCACCAACAAACCCACCGCCAGGGCGATCCCCCCCAGTGACATCAGGTTGAGGCTGATGTCGGCGAAGTACATCAGGTTAAAGGTGGCGATCACCGAGACCGGGATCGACAGGCAGATGATCAGGGTAGGGCGCAGATCCCGCAGGAACAGGTAGATCACCCCCATTGCCAGCAGGGCACCGAGCACGGCGGCGGAGAGCACCTCGTCGATCGCCCCCTGGATAAACTGGGATTGGTCATACAGTACCTCAATCTCGCGGGCGTCCTGGCGTTCGGCCAGCTTGTCCAGTCGGGCACGGACCGCGGCAGCCACCGCCACGGCATTGGCGTCGCCCTCTTTGTAGATGGCGATCTCCACCGCATCCTCACCGTCCACCCGGGAGATGTCGGTGCGCTCGGCAAAGGCGTCCTTGACCTGGGCCACCTGGTGCAGCCGGATCTGGCGGCCCTCCTCCCGGTACACCACGATGTTGGCCAGTTCCTCGACGGTGCTGAACTGGTTGAGGGTGCGCACCAGCAGCTCCTGGCTGCCCTGGGTCAGCTTGCCGGCGGACAGATTGATGTTCTCTGCGTTGATCCGCTCCACCAGTGCTTCCGGGGTAAGGTTGAGCTGGGCCAGGCGCTCCGGGTCCAGCAGGATCTGTACCTCGCGGACCAGGCCACCGGAGGGTTGGACCGAGGCGACGCCACTGACCGACTCCAGCTGGCGCTTGAGGTCTTCCTCGGCCCAGCTACGCAGGGCCACCAGGCTGGCCTCGTCCGCCAGCGGGGACTTCACCCCCAGGCGCAGGATCGGGTCCAGGTTGGGGTTAAATCTCAGGATCAGTGGCTTATCGACGTCCAGCGGCAACCAGATGGCGTCCAGCTTCTCCCGTACTTCCAGGGCGGCGATGTCCATCGGCGTGCCCCACTCGAACTCCAGCTGCAGATCGGACAGGCCGGCGCGGGAGGTGGAGGTCATGCGGCGCAAGCCCTTTACGATGCCCACCGACTCTTCCAGTGGCTTGGACACCAGTTGCTCCACTTCGATGGGGGCGGCACCGGGGTAGAGGGTGCGCACCGTCAGGGTGGGGTAGTTCATCTCCGGCAGCAGGGTGACCGCCAGGCGGGAGAAGCCGACCATGCCAAACAGCAGCAGGGTGAGGATCCCCATCCAGACGGTGACCGGCCGTTTGACCGAGGTACGGATCAGGCTCATGGGATCCCCTTACTGCTTGGCAGCGAGTTGCAGGGCGTCGATGACCTCCACCGGGGTGTCATCACGCAGCTGATGGTGACCGCGGATCACCACCTCCTCGCCAGGATTGAGCCCGGACAGGATCTCAACCCGGTCGCCATCGCTGAAGCCCAGCTCGACGTTGCGGCTTTGCGCCTTGCCTTCGCTGACCACGAACACCGAATGGCCTAGGTCCTGGCGGATCAGCGCGATGCGCGGCAGCACCAGGGCGTTGTCGTGGGTGTCGAAGCGCAGCCGGGCACGGCTGAACATGCCGGCCTTCAGGTCCCGATCGGGATTGGCCACCAGCAGGGTGATCTTAAAGGTGCCGGTATTGGGGTCCACCGTCGGGGCGATGCGAAGCACAGTGGCAGGCACCTGGCCCAGGGCGCCACCCACCTCCAGTTGGGCGTGCTGGCCCAGCTGAACGCGGCTGAGTTCCTGTTCCGGCAGGTGGAGGATGCCGTGCAGCGGGTGTTGCTGGACCACATGAAACAGCGGGGTGTGCTCCTGGGCCATATTGCCGATCTTCACCATCCGGGTGGCGATAACGCCGTCGATGGGGGAGACCACCCGGCTGTAGGCCAGTTGCAGTTGTGCCATGTCGCGCTCGGCCAGGGCGGCTTGCTGCTGGTATTCCAGTTTGGCCATCTGCTCCTGACTGACCAGCTGTGCGTTAGCGATCTGCTTGAGTCGCTGCAGCTCCTGCTCGATCACGTCCAGCTCCGCCTGGGCCTTGGAAAGGTTGAGGCGATAGCGCTGGGCATCGATGGTGGCCAGCAGTTGCCCGGCCTTGACCTGATCCCCCTCCTCAACGGCGATGGTCTCGATGATCCCGCCGATACGGCTCACCACCTGCGCCTCTTCCGGCGCTTCCAGGGTGGCGGTGGTGTGGTAGTAATCGGAGACGGAGTCCTGGCCTACCGGCTGGGTTTCCACTGGGATCCCCACCGGTACGTCGGCTTGGTCCGGCGCCTCTGAGGAGGCTTGGCCGTTGCAGCCGCTGAGGCCAAGGAGCAGAACCAGGGGCAAGAGTCGGGCGATGTCCATTCTGTTGTTTCCTACTGATGATGTGGCGACGCACATCGATATGCCAGCAACGTGCCAATCATATAAAAATCAATTAATACAATATCTTAGCTTCAGTTAGCTTGGCTGAGTGGTGAGGTTGTTAACCAAGTGTTGAAACCCACACCTAATGATTGGCGAAAATCACTACAACGGTATGACCGATTGCCCCAATCGCTTCTCTGCTCTGACAAAACCGGGTTTTAGACGAACGACAGGCACAAAAAAACCAGCCCGAGGGCTGGTTTTTGTTCAGTGCGTAGGCTTAGCCACGCTGGTTGCCAGGCAGGTAATCCCGCTTGGTCGGGCCGGTGTAGAGCTGGCGCGGACGGCCAATCTTGTGGCCCGGCTGGCTCAGCATCTCCTGCCAGTGTGATACCCAGCCCACGGTGCGGGACAGGGCGAAAATCACGGTGAACATGGAGGTGGGGATGCCGATCGCCTTCATGATGATGCCGGAGTAGAAGTCCACGTTGGGGTAGAGCTTCTTCTCAATGAAGTAGGGGTCGGACAGCGCGATGCGCTCCAGCTCCATCGCCACGTCCAGCAGCGGATCCTGGATGTCCAGCTCCGCCAGTACCTCGTGGCAGGTTTCGCGCATCACGGTGGCGCGGGGGTCGAAGTTCTTGTACACCCGGTGGCCGAAGCCCATCAAGCGGAACGGGTCGTTCTTGTCCTTGGCGCGGGCCACAAACTCCGGAATATTGTCGACGTTGCCGATCTCTTCCAGCATGTTGAGGCAGGCCTCGTTGGCGCCACCATGGGCCGGGCCCCACAGGGAAGCAACCCCGGCAGAGATACAGGCGAACGGGTTGGCACCGGAGGAGCCGGCCAGGCGCACCGTGGAGGTGGAAGCATTCTGCTCGTGGTCCGCATGCAGAATAAAGATGCGGTCCATCGCCCGCTCAATGATGGGGTTCACAACGTACTCTTCGCAGGGCACGGAGAACATCATGTGGAGGAAGTTACCGGCGAACGACAGCTCGTTACGCGGGTAAACAAAGGGCTGGCCCAGGTTGTACTTGTACGCCATGGCCGCCAGGGTCGGCATCTTGGAGATGAGACGGATGGCCGCAACGGAGCGGTGGTGCTCGTCGTTAACGTCCAGTGAATCGTGGTAGAACGCCGACAGAGCGCCGACCACACCACAGAGGATTGCCATCGGGTGCGCGTCACGGCGGAAGCCCTTAAAGAAGGTCGCCAGTTGTTCGTGCACCATGGTGTGATGGGTCACCAGGTGGGTGAATTCTTTCATCTGCTCGGTGGTGGGCAGCTCGCCCTTGAGCAGCAGGTAGCACACTTCCAGGTAGCTGGACTGAGTCGCCAGCTGATCAATGGGATAGCCCCGGTGGAGCAGAATGCCCTTTGCTCCATCAATATAAGTGATCGCGGATTCGCAAGAGGCAGTGGCCAGGAAGCCCGGATCAAAAGTGAAGTGTTCGTGTTTACCCAGGCTACTGATGTCGATGACATCGTGGCCAGCAGAGCCGGATTTGATCGGGAGCTCTACGGTGTCCCGACCCGGGATCTGAAGCTTGGCAACGTGATCGCCCATAGCTGGTTCTCCTTACTTCTTTTATCGTTATCCATGTTGTCACGCGCCGACAGTTTAGGTGACCTCAATCACAAAAGGCAATCCCCTTGAGATGACGAACGTTCATACGAGAACGCGGCTCATTCGGTTTATCTCGCGTGAATTAGCGCAAATCCCTGTCAAGTGAAAACTGAACTAAAGTCGCAATTGAACCAAAAGTGTGACGTTTGTATTTGTTTTTTTGCCTCTGTATACTGGCCGCGACCCTCGGGAGCGGTCCATTTCAGCGCGACTTGTGTGGATTAGAGTCGGCCCTGAATGGAAGGTTCAAAAGGTGGCAAAAAGTCAGCAATGAGGGCCCCTTGGCAGTGACAGAAATGGCTGTTTTTCACCGGACAGGCGTAGCGTTACTGAGAAAAGGGTGAAAACGATAATTATTTGCTCAATGGAGCTGAGTGAGCAGAACTGTGAATAAGCCAAGACCTGTCTACCTGGATCTGCAACAGATCCAATTCCCCGCGACGGCGATTGCGTCCATCCTGCACCGTGTTTCCGGTGTGGTGTTGTTTGGCGCCATCGCAATCCTCCTGTGGCTGTTTGCCACCTCCCTCGAATCTGCCGATGGCTTCGCCCAGGTCAGTGCCCTGATGAATGGGTTCCTGGCCAAGCTGGTCCTCTGGGCCATCCTTACCGCCTTCGCCTACCACCTGTGCAGTGGCATTCGACACCTGCTGATGGATATGGGTCACTTCGAGGGCTCCATGGAGAGCGGCAACCGTTCTGCCCGCGTCGCCTTTGCCGGCGCCGCCGTATTGTCTGTATTAGCGGGGATCTGGTTATGGTGAGAAGCGCCGCCACCCTCGGACGCAGCGGCGTCCACGATTTTGTCCTGCTGCGCGCCAGCGCACTGGTTCTGGCCAGCTACCTGATCTTTCTGGTGGGCTACCTCGTTTGCACTCCACAACTGACCTTTGACGTGTGGCAGGGATTGTTCGCCGGTACTGCGATGAAGGTGTACACCCTGTTGGCGCTGCTGTCGCTGTTGATCCACGGTTGGATCGGCCTGTGGCAGGTGCTGACCGACTACGTCAAGCCAGTGGGCCTGCGTGCCTTCCTGCAACTGACCGTCAATCTGGTTCTGCTGGCCTATCTGAGCGCCGGTGTTGTGATCCTGTGGGGTGTATAAGTGACTATTCCAGTAAAAGAATTTGATGCCATTGTGATTGGTGCCGGTGGCGCGGGGATGCGCGCGGCACTGCAGATCTCCAAAGAGGGCAAGAGCTGCGCCCTGCTGTCCAAGGTGTTCCCGACCCGCTCCCACACCGTGTCTGCCCAGGGTGGCATCACCGTGGCGCTGGGCAATGCCCACGAGGACAACTGGGAATGGCACATGTACGACACCGTTAAGGGCTCCGACTACATCGGTGACCAGGACGCCATTGAGTACATGTGTAAGACCGGCCCGGAAGCGATCATCGAGATGGAGAACATGGGCCTGCCCTTCTCCCGCTTCGAGAACGGCAAGGTGTACCAGCGTCCGTTCGGCGGCCAGTCCAAGGAGTTTGGTGGCGAGCAGGCGGCCCGTACCGCCGCGGCCGCTGACCGTACCGGCCATGCCCTGCTTCACTGCCTGTATCAGCAAAACGTTAAGAACAAGACCGAGGTGTACTCCGAGTGGTACGCCCTGGACCTGGTGAAGAACCAGGACGGTGCCGTGGTGGGTGCCACCGCCATCGACATCGAAACCGGCGAGATTGTCTACTTCAAGGCCAAGGCCACGGTATTGGCCACCGGCGGCGCCGGTCGCATCTACGCCTCCACCACCAACGCCCACATCAACACCGGTGACGGTGTCGGTATGGCCCTGCGTGCCGGTGTGCCGGTACAGGATATGGAGATGTGGCAGTTCCACCCCACCGGCATCGCCGGCGCCGGGGTACTGGTAACCGAAGGTTGCCGGGGTGAGGGCGGCTACCTGCTCAATAAAGATGGCGAGCGCTTTATGGAGCGTTACGCCCCTAACGCCAAAGACCTTGCCGGTCGCGACGTGGTGGCCCGCTCCATCATGACCGAGATCCGTGAAGGCCGCGGCTGCGATGGCCCTTGGGGTCCCCACGCCAAGCTGAAGTTGGACCACCTGGGCCGAGAAGTGCTGGAATCCCGCCTGCCGGGCATCATGGAGCTGTCCAAGACCTTCGCCCACGTTGACCCTGCGGTTGAGCCGATCCCGGTGATCCCCACCTGTCACTACATGATGGGCGGGATCCCCACCAACGTGAACGGTCAGGTGATTGGCGCCGACGAGCAGCCGATCCAGGGCCTACTGGCGGTGGGCGAGATTGCCTGTGTTTCCGTACACGGTGCCAACCGCCTCGGCGGTAACTCCCTGCTCGACCTGGTGGTGTTCGGCCGTGCCGCTGGCATGCACCTGGGCGAGACCCTGGATGCCCAGGGTGAAGCCCGCGACGCCTCCGAGTCTGACCTTGAAGCCAGCCTCAGCCGCCTCAATCGCTGGGACAGCAGTACCTCCGGCAACGGCGAGGATCCGGTTCAGATCCGCAAGGACCTGCAGCAGTGCATGCAGCTCAACTTCTCCGTGTTCCGTCAGGGCGAGGCGATGGCCGAAGGCCTGGAGGAGCTCAAAACCATCCAGGACCGCCTGCAAAGCGCCAAGCTGTCCGACAGCTCCAAGGCGTTCAACACCCAGCGCATCGAGTGCCTGGAGCTGGACAACCTGATGGAGACGGCCGTGGCCACTGCCATGGCGGCCAACTTCCGCACCGAAAGCCGTGGTGCGCACTCCCGGGAAGATTTCCCGGAGCGGGACGACGAGAACTGGCTGGTCCACAGCCTGTACAACCCGATCACCGGTGAGATGGGCAAGCGCGACGTCAACATGACGCCGAAGCTGCGTGACGCCTTCCCGCCGAAGAAGCGTACTTACTAAGGAGGGACAGGACGATGAAATTGGACGTTTCTGTCTATCGCTACAACCCGGAGTCTGACGCCCGGCCGACGATGCAGGACTACACCCTGGATCTGCCGGAAGGCTCCGACATGATGGTGCTGGACGTATTGCTGCTGCTCAAGGAGCAGGATCCCAGCCTGTCGTTCCGTCGTTCCTGCCGGGAAGGGGTCTGTGGCTCCGACGGCATCAACATGAACGGCAAGAACGGTCTGGCCTGCATCACCCCCATCTCCACCTTTAAGGGCAAGAAGCTGAAGATCCGGCCGCTGCCGGGGATGCCGGTGGTGCGTGACCTGGTGGTCGACCTGACCCAGTTCTACAAGCAGTACGAGAAGATCAAGCCGTTCCTGATCAACGACGACAAGACCCCGGCCCGGGAGCACCTGCAGTCACCGGAGCAGCGCGCCAAGCTGGACGGCCTGTACGAGTGCATTCTCTGTGCCTGTTGCTCCACCGCCTGTCCGTCGTTCTGGTGGAACCCGGACAAGTTCGTTGGCCCCAGTGGTCTGCTGCACGCGTACCGCTTCCTGATCGACAGCCGGGATACCGCTACCGATGAGCGCCTGGCGGAGCTGGACGACGCCTTCAGCGTGTTCCGCTGCCACGGCATCATGAACTGCGTGAACGTCTGTCCGAAGGGGCTCAACCCAACCCAAGCGATTGGCCACATCAAATCCATGCTGCTCAACCGTGCCGTGTGAACGGTCCGATGAGCTGACAAGGTGAAGAAGGGCCACGCTTTGCAACACAACGGCGTGGCTTTTCTGTATAAAGCTCTGAGCAGTGACCCTCAGAGCAGGAAGAGAAAGGAAGGATAATGCAACGGGATTCTCTAAAGGCCTGGCGGGCAAGCTCCCACTTTACAGGAGCCAATGCCCCCTATATCGAAGAGCTGTACGAGGCCTACCTGGACGATCCTGGTTCGGTATCGGAAGAGTGGCATAGCATCTTCGCCGAGTTGCCGACCAATGGGGTCGAAGCGGACGTCGCCCATACCAAGATCCGCGACTACTTCCGGGAAACTGCCCTGGACAGCAACCGCTCCAAGAAGACCACCGTCGACCCGGAACTGTCAGAGAAACAGGTTCGGGTGCTGCAGATGATCAACGCCTACCGTTTCCGTGGCCACCAGGCCGCCAAGCTTGACCCGCTCGGGTTGTGGGACCGGGAACCGGTAGCGGAACTGGACCCGAGCCACCACGGCCTCACCGACGAGGACCTGGGCCGGGAGTTCAACACAGGTTCCTACGCCTACGGTGGCGAAACCATGAAGCTGTCCGATCTGGTGGGCAGCCTGGCCAAGACCTACTGTGGCCACATTGGCGCCGAATACATGCACATCACCAACACCGATGAGAAGCGCTGGATCCAGCAGCGCCTTGAGACGGTGCTGGCCCAGCCGCGCTACGACGCCGAGCACAAACAACGGATCCTGGCCGGGCTGAACGCCGCCGAGGGTCTGGAAAAGTACCTGGGTGCCAAGTTCCCGGGCGCCAAGCGCTTCTCGCTGGAAGGCGGCGACGCCATGATCCCGATGATGCGCGAACTGATCTACCGCTCCGGTGAGCAGGGCGCCAAAGAGGTGGTGATCGGCATGGCCCACCGTGGCCGTCTCAATATGCTGGTCAACGTGCTGGGCAAAAAGCCCGGTGACCTGTTTGACGAGTTCGCCGGCAAGCACGACGAGGCACTGGGCAGTGGTGACGTGAAATACCACCAGGGCTTCTCCTCCGATTTCGCCACCCCCGGCGGCAACGTCCACCTGGCGCTGGCGTTCAACCCCTCGCACCTGGAGATCGTTGCCCCGGTGGTGATGGGCTCGGTGCGGGCGCGGATGGATCGCCGCAACTGCGAAACCGGCAAGCTGGTGATGCCCATCACCATCCACGGTGACTCCGCCATCGCCGGTCAGGGCGTGGTGCAGGAAACCCTCAACATGTCCCAGACCCGGGGCTTCCATGTGGGTGGCGCCATCCGCGTGGTGATCAACAACCAGGTGGGCTTCACCACCTCCAACCCGCGCGACACCCGCTCTACCGAGTACTGCACCGACATCGCCAAGATGCTGCAGGCACCGGTGTTCCATGTGAACGCCGACGACCCGGAAGCGGTGGCGCTGGTGGCCCAGATCGCGGTGGATTACCGCTACGAGTTTGGCCGCGACGTGTTCATTGACCTCATCTGTTACCGCCGTCATGGCCACAACGAAGCGGATGAGCCCAATGCCACTCAGCCGCTGATGTACCAGAAGATCAAGAAGCACCCGACGCCGCGTAAGATCTACGCCGACCGGCTGATCGAGCAGGGGGTGATGAGCAGCGAAGAGGTGACCGAGCAGATCAACACCTACCGCGAGCAGCTCGATCACGGCGACTGCGTGGTGCCGGAATGGCGCACCATGTCTGAGCACTCCGTCGACTGGAGCCCCTACCTGGGCCACGACTGGGACGCCGATTGGGAACACAAGGAACCGCTGGAGGAGCTTAAGCGCCTGGGCCGCGAGATCGCCGAGGTGCCGCCGTCGCACAAGCTGCAATCCCGGGTTGCCAAGATCTACAAAGACCGTGAAGCGATGGCCGCCGGCGACAAGCCGCTGGATTGGGGCATGGCGGAAACCCTGGCCTACGCCACCCTGCTGGAGAAGCAGTACCGGGTGCGCATCACCGGTCAGGACTCCGGCCGTGGCACCTTCTTCCACCGCCACGCTGTCCTGCATAACCAGGATAACGCCACCACCTACATGCCGCTGCGTCACCTGAAGGAGGACCAGGGCCCGATCGAGATCCACGACTCAGTGCTGTCCGAGGCGGCGGTACTGGCGTTCGAGTATGGCTACGCTACCGCGGAGCCGTCCGGCCTGACCATGTGGGAAGCCCAGTTTGGTGACTTCGCCAACGGTGCCCAGGTGGTGATCGACCAGTTCCTCTCGTCCGGTGAGCAGAAGTGGGGCCGCCTGTGTGGCCTGACCATGCTGCTGCCCCACGGCTACGAAGGGCAGGGCCCGGAGCACTCCTCCGCCCGTCTGGAGCGCTTCCTGCAGCTTTGTGCCAACCACAACATGCAGGTGTGTATCCCCACCACCCCGGCCCAGGTCTACCACATGATCCGGCGCCAGACCCTGCGGCCGATGCGTCGTCCGCTGGTGGTGATGAGCCCCAAATCCCTGCTGCGTCACCCGCTGGCGGTGAGCGACCTGGAGGAGCTGGCCCACGGCACCTACCAGAACGTCATCGGCGAGGTGGACGAGCTGGATCCCAAGGGCGTCAACCGGGTGGTGTTCTGCTCCGGTAAGGTCTACTTCGACCTGTTGGACAAGCGTCGCCGTGAGGGGCTAACCAACGTCGCCCTGGTACGGGTTGAGCAGTTGTATCCCTTCCCCGCCGAGGAGATGAGCAAGGTGCTGGAGGATTACCAGCACGTGACCGACTTCGTCTGGTGTCAGGAGGAGCCACAGAACCAGGGGGCCTGGTATTGCAGCCAGCACCACTTCTGGCAGGCTATCCCCTCCGGCGCCAACCTGTCCTACGCCGGCCGTGAGGCTTCGGCCGCACCGGCAGTAGGGTATCCTTCCGTCCATAACAAACAACAGCAGGCCTTGGTGAATGCCGCGCTGAATCTGAATTAAGCGAAGACAAGGATTGATAGAAGCATGAGCATCGAAATTAAGGTTCCCGTACTGCCTGAGTCCGTGGCCGATGCCACCATCGCGACCTGGCACGTTCAGCCTGGAGAGGCGGTGAGCCGCGACCAGAACCTGGTCGACATCGAAACCGATAAGGTGGTGTTGGAAGTGGTGGCCCCGGAAGATGGCCAACTGACCGAGATCCTCAACAGCGAGGGTGACACCGTCCTGGCCGAGCAGGTGATCGCCAACTTCGTTGCCGGCGCCAAGGCCGGTGAAGAGGTGAGCAAGGAAGCGGCCAGTGCCGACGCCCCCAGCGAGGGCGGTGACGAGGCGCTGAGCCCGTCGGTCCGTCGCCTGGTGGCCGAGCACGGCATCGATCCGGCCCAGCTGAGCGGCACCGGAGTCGGTGGTCGCATCACCAAAGAGGACGTGGAAGCCTTTATCCAGAACAAGGGCAAGGCCCCCGCCGCACCGGCAGCGGCACCGCAAGCCAAGGCACCGGCCCCGGAGCTGGGTGATCGCACCGAGAAGCGGGTACCGATGACCCGCCTGCGTAAGCGCATCGCCGAGCGTCTGCTGGATGCCAAGAACTCCACCGCCATGCTGACCACCTTCAACGAGGTGAACATGGCCCCCATCATGACCCTGCGTAAGCAGTACAAGGACATCTTCGAGAAGCGTCACGGCATCCGCCTGGGCTTCATGTCCTTCTACGTCAAGGCCGTGGTGGAAGCGCTCAAGCGCTACCCGGAGGTCAATGCCTCCATCGACGGCGATGACATCGTCTACCACAACTACTTCGACATCAGCATCGCTGTCTCCACCCCCCGTGGCCTGGTGACCCCGGTGCTGCGCGACGCCGACAAGCTGTCGGTGGCGGAGATCGAGAAGGGCATCAAGGAGCTGGCGGTGAAAGGCCAGGAGGGCAAGCTGACCGTGGAGGAGCTGTCCGGCGGCAACTTCACCATCACCAACGGTGGTGTGTTTGGCTCGCTGATGTCCACCCCCATCATCAACCCGCCGCAAAGTGCCATCCTCGGCATGCACGCCATCAAGGACCGCCCCATGGCGGTGGATGGTCAGGTGGTGATCCAGCCGATGATGTACCTGGCGCTCTCCTATGATCACCGCATCGTCGACGGCCGCGAATCGGTTGGCTTCCTGGTAACCATCAAGGAGTTGCTGGAAGATCCGACCCGTCTGCTGCTGGACATCTGATTTTCGATTCGGGGCATGGCAACGTGCCCCACACCCAAGTAGTCGCTCCTGGGCGGCTGGAAGGACATTAGAAGTAATAACGGACATATCACATGAATCTGCATGAGTATCAGGCTAAGCAGATCTTCGCTGAGTACGGCCTGCCCGTCTCCGAAGGTTATGCGTGCGACACCCCTCAAGAAGCCGCAGAAGCGGCCGGCAAGATCGGTGGCGACAAATGGGTAGTGAAGTGCCAGGTGCACGCTGGCGGTCGCGGTAAGGCCGGTGGCGTTAAGCTGGCCTCCAGCAAGGAAGAGATCCGCGAGTTCGCACAGAGCTGGCTGGGCAAGAACCTGGTGACCTACCAGACCGACGCCAACGGTCAGCCGGTGGCCAAGATCCTGGTGGAGTCCTGCACCGACATCGCCCAGGAGCTGTACCTGGGTGCGGTGGTCGACCGTGGCACCCAGCGCGTGGTGTTCATGGCTTCCACCGAAGGTGGCGTTGAGATCGAGAAGGTCGCCGAAGAGACCCCGGAACTGATCCACAAGGCGGCCATCGATCCGCTGGTGGGCCCGCAGTCCTACCAGGGCCGTGAGCTGGCCTTCAAGCTGGGCCTGCAAGGCGCCCAGATCAAGCAGTTCACCCAGATCTTCATGGGCCTGGGCCAGATGTTCCTGGACCTGGATTTCGCCCTGCTGGAGATCAACCCGCTGGTGATCACCGAGCAAGGCAACCTGCACTGCCTGGACGGCAAGATCAACATCGACTCCAACGCCCTGTACCGTCAGAACAGCGTGCGCGAGATGCACGATCCGTCCCAGGAAGATGAGCGTGAAGCCCACGCCGCCAAGTGGGAACTGAACTACGTGGCGCTGGACGGCAGCATCGGCTGCATGGTCAACGGCGCAGGCCTGGCGATGGGCACCATGGACATCGTGAACCTGCACGGCGGCAGCCCCGCCAACTTCCTGGATGTGGGTGGCGGCGCCACCAAGGAACGGGTGACCGAGGCGTTCAAGATCATCCTGTCCGACGACAACGTTAAGGCGGTACTGGTCAACATCTTCGGCGGTATCGTTCGTTGCGACCTCATCGCTGAGGGCATCATCGGTGCGGTGGAAGAGGTGGGCGTTAAGGTGCCCGTCGTGGTCCGCCTGGAAGGCAACAACGCGGAACTGGGCAGCAAGGTGCTGGCGGAGTCCGGTTTGAACATCATTGCAGCCAACAGCCTGACGGACGCGGCGCAACAAGTGGTAAAAGCAGCGGAGGCCCAGTAATGAGCGTTTTGATCAACAAAGACACCAAGGTGATCTGCCAGGGCTTCACCGGCGGTCAGGGCACCTTCCACTCCGAACAGGCGATCGAGTACGGAACGCAGATGGTCGGTGGTGTGTCTCCGGGTAAGGGTGGCACCACCCACCTGGGCTTGCCGGTGTTCAACACCGTGCGCGAGGCGGTGGAACAGACCGGCGCGACCGCGTCCGTGATCTACGTACCGGCCCCGTTCTGTAAGGACGCCATCCTGGAAGCGATCGACGCCGGCATCAAGCTGATCGTTACCATCACCGAAGGGATCCCGACCCTGGACATGCTGGACGTGAAGGTCAAGCTGGACCAGGCCGGTGTGCGCATGATCGGCCCTAACTGCCCCGGTGTGATCACCCCGGGCGAGTGCAAGATCGGCATCATGCCGGGCCACATCCACAAGCCGGGCAAGGTGGGCATCGTGTCCCGCTCCGGTACCCTGACCTACGAGGCGGTCAAGCAGACCACCGACGAGGGCTTTGGCCAGTCTACCTGTGTCGGCATCGGTGGCGACCCGATCCCGGGCTCCAACTTCATCGACATCCTGGAGATGTTCCAGAACGACCCGCAGACCGAAGCGATCGTGATGATCGGTGAGATCGGCGGTACCGCGGAAGAGGAAGCGGCGGCCTACATCAAGGCTAACGTGACCAAGCCGGTGGTTTCCTACATCGCCGGTGTGACCGCGCCTCCGGGCAAGCGGATGGGCCACGCTGGCGCCATCATCGCCGGTGGTAAAGGCACCGCGGCAGAGAAGTTTGCTGCGCTGGAAGACGCCGGTGTTCGCACCGTGCGCTCCCTGGCCGACATCGGCAAGGCGCTGCGTGACGTTACCGGTTGGTAAGTTGCAGTGACCTGAAAAAGCCCGCCGAATGGCGGGCTTTTTTGTGCCTCTTTGCCACTTTGTTGGCGTCGTTACATCCGGGACACAACCGGCCTCAAATCGCTATGGTTTGGTTGTCTTACCAAGCTTGGTCAGTTCGATGCGGTGGTGGAATGGGCTCACTTTTGGGGTGTTGCGAATCACGTTTTCGCCCTAGCGGAAAGAAAATAATTATTCACTTCGCAAAAAGATGCGCCAGACCTCGGTAATAATCACTGTATGATGAAGTTGTGAGCGACTATGTTGGTGTCGGATCAAATCTTTATCAGAACATTTGGTTAATTGGTCTTACATCTGATCGCGATCACAGAATCCTGGGGTGAAGGGTCCAAAATATCGGCCACGGCTATACTTTCGTTCGATGTGATCAGCCCTTCCTGACCGTCAGACGACTCAAGCGACATTGTGTTCCTTTGAAAGTTGGAGTGGTTATTCCATGCAGGAAAACCAAGAAAAAACCTACCGCGAGTTGCATCGCCCCAGTAGCGAGTTCGCGTCCCGGAGTGACTACCTGGACCACGAGCTGCAAATCATGAAGCCGCGCCGCTGGGCGCTCAATCTGCCGGGTCGGGATTTCCGATTCGAGTGGGAAGATCTGGTGCCGGCACTGGCCGGTACCATCGGCATTATTGCCATGTACTCCGCGGTGGGGATGGCCTGGGCCGAAGGCCTGTCGGCACGCTGGGAGCACATCGAGCTGGGCAAAGCCTTTGCCATCGAGGTGGCACGGGTGGAGATGCTGATCCCGGCCCTGCTGTTCTGTATCCTCGCCTCTGGCTTTCTAAACCCCCGCGCCAACCTGGCCGGCAACCACGGCCCGATGATCCCGCTGATTGGTGCGATTGCCCTGGCCGGTGCCCATCCGCTGGCGCTGGCGATCCTGCTGGGGATCTTCGGCTTATTGCTGTCCTATTTCAAAGGTGGTTCGAAGCTGGTGAATCTCACCAGTGAGGGGGTCGCCGGGGGCCTCCTTGTGTTCCTCGGCTTTACCGGCGCGATGAGCCAGATCGGCAGCATCCAGGCCTGGTCTAAAGGCATTGAGATGGGCCACGTGGGCCTGATTGTGCTGGCGGCGACCATCGTACTGTACGCTGTGTTGGCCAAGGTGGGTAAACGCTGGCTGGCAATCCCGGCCTGTGCCTTTACCGGTTTGATCATCGCCCTGGCGCTGGGCGCCGGTTTTGACCTGACCTTCGAAACCCCGACCGGCCTGCCTAACCTGAACCCGGTGTACTGGTGGGGCTCCACCGAACAGGGTTGGATGCTGGGCCTGCCCACGGTCAGCCACTTCATCGCCTCCTTGCCCTTCGCCATCCTGGCGGTGGCGATGTGGTCACCGGACTTCCTCGGTCACCGTATCTTCCAGGAGCTCAACTACCCCAAGCGTACCGACCGGGTGCTGATGGACGTGGATGACACCATGACCACCTGCTCCATCCGCCAGATGGTGGGCACCGCGGTAGGTGGCTGTAACATCACCTCCTCCTGGGGTACCTACATGATCCCCGCGGCCATCGCCAAGCGCCCCATCCCCGGTGGCGCCATCCTGCTGGGCTCACTGTGTATTATCGTGGCCTACCTGGGCTTCCCGATGGACGCCGCGGTGTGGCCGCCGGTGATGCGCGTGGCGCTGCTGGTGGGTGTGTTCCTGCCGCTGCTGGAAGCGGGCATGCAGATGATCAAAGACGCCAAGGACTCCCAGTCCGCCGGCATCTGCGTGTTTGCTGCCGCCGTGACCAACCCGGTGCTAGCCTGGGCCTTGACCATGCTGCTGGACAACAATGGCCTGATCGGCGACAAAGAGCGCCCCAAGACCCTGTCCAAGCTGGATCGCATCGTGATCCCCGGTGGCGTGCTGGTGATCTGTCTGCTCGCCATGCTGACGGTGGGCATGCTGGAGCCGCAATACGGCATCAAGGCCTGGCTGTAAGCCAAGCCCAAAACACAAAAACGCGGCCCCAGGGCCGCGTTTTTTATTGGCTGAGCTTCATCGTCTCAGCCTGATTTCCGTAACTCTGTTATCTCAATACGGCACCCCAGCTCAGAGGGTGGGGATCACGTTCACCGCCATCTGCTCATGCAGCCCCTCCAACTCCCGGGCGATAAAGGCCGGGTCGAGCTCCGGCGGCATGGTGACGCTCAGGGTGGCGGTGAACAGGTTCTGGCCGTCGGACAGCCCCAGCCGGTGGCTATCGAGCTCCTCGATGTTGATATCGTGGTTGGCCAGCAGCTGGGTGATGTCGTTGACCAGCCCGGGCCGGTCATTGGCGTCGATGTTAAAGGCGGCGTTGATACGCCGTTCGGTGCTGGGCTGGCAGGGATAAAAGGTGACGGTGACCTCGCTGTTTTGCACCAGTAGCTCCTTCAGCTGGCTGGTGTTCTCGCTGGGCACCTCCACCTTGATAAGGGCCACGAAGCGCCCCTCCAGGTTGCTCAGCTTACTGGCCAGCCACTTGCCACCGTGGGCGTGGGTGGTCTCCGCCAGCTTTCGCAGCAGCCCGGTGCGGTCGGGCCCCTCGACACTCATCACAAAGAGATCGTTCATTCCATGTCTCCCTTGGTTAGGCGCGCTCGCCTGTGGGTTCAGTGTAAACCAAGGGGTGTTGGCGTGGACGTGAACTGGCGCATAGTTTCCGTTGACGCGTGCGGTAACTCGAATTGCGCAGCAAGGTTGAGATCCCTCGCAGTGACCCCAAGATCTACTGCTAAGACAGCAAGGACAGGACCCACTGTGAAGAAACTGAAGATCGACATCGTCTCCGACGTGATGTGCCCCTGGTGCGTGATTGGTTACCGGGCGCTGGCCCAGGCGCTGGAAAACTTGGACTCGGAGGTCGAGGCGGAGCTGCACTGGCAGCCGTTTGAGCTGGCCCCGGAGATGCCCCCTGAGGGGGAAGACCTGGCAGAGCACCTGCAGCGCAAGTACCGTATGACCGCGGAGCAGGGCGTTGCCAACCGGGCGATGATCACCGAGCGGGCGGCGGCGCTGGGCTTTACCATGAACTTCTTCGAGGGGATGAAGAAGTACAACACCTTCGATGCCCACCGCCTGCTGCACTGGGCCGGCGAAGAGGGTAAGCAGACCGAGCTGAAGCAGGCGCTGTTCAAGCACTACTTCACTGACGGCGGTGACCCGTCAGACAAGGCGGATCTGCTGACCGTGGCCGCCAGTGTCGGCCTGGATGTGGGCCGTGCCCAGGATGTGCTGGACTCCGGCTTGTATGGCCAGCACGTGCGGGCCATGCAGGCGCACTACCACAACATGGGGGTACAGTCGGTACCCACCTTCGTCATCAATGAGCGCTACCTGATCACCGGTGGTCAGCCGGTTGAGCAGTTTGAGCAGGCGCTGCGCCAGATTGCGCTGAAGGAGAACCAGTAGCGCAATTCAGCCGCTGCGGGTCTCCAGCAGCGGTTGGGTAATGCAGTGGATGTTGCCGCCACCCAGCAGGATCTCCCGGGCGGGGATCCCCACCAGCCGGTACTCCGGCATCGCCGCCTGCAATATTGCCTTGGCCTGATCGTCGGTGGCGGGATCCAGTTCAGGCACAAACAGGCAGCCGTTGCTGATCAGCAGGTTGGCGTAAGAGGCGCCAAGCCGTTCCCCGGCCTGGCGCTTCATCCCCTGGCTGGGTTCAATCCCCGCCGCCTCCGCTTCAGTTAAGTAGAGCGGCCCCGGCAGGGGCAGCTTGATCACCTCAATGGCCCGACCGCGAGCATCCCGGGCCTGACTGAGTACCGCCATGGCTTGCTGGGAGATGGCGGACTGGGGATCGTTTGGGTCATCGCACCAGGTCAGCGCTACCTTGGCCGGCCCCATTACGTGCAGCAGGTTGTCGACATGGCCGTTGGTCTCGTCATTCACCAGACCCTGGGGCAGCCAGATAACCCGCTCAATACCCAGGTACTCCTGCAGGCAGGCCTCGATCTGTGCTTTGGACAGCTGGGGATTGCGACTGGGGTGGAGCAGGCACTCCTCGGTGGTGTAGAGGGTACCCTCGCCGTCGCAGTGAAAGGCACCGCCCTCCATCACGATAGGCGCCTGGTAGTAGGGCAGGCCGGTCAGCTCCGCCACCTTCTGCGCCACCTGGTCATCTTTGTCCCAGGGAAAATAGAGGCCATCCTCCAATCCGCCCCAGGCGTTGAAGTGCCAGCTGACCAGGCGCACCTCACCGGCGCTATTGCGCAGCGCCGTGGGGCCGATATCCCGCATCCAGGCATCGTCAAAGCTCATCTCTAGGACTTGCGCCTGTTTTGGCAGGCAGCGGCGGGCCGGTTGGAACTGCTCGGCGCTGGTCACCACGGTCACCGCCACCACCTCCAGCAGGGCTTCTACCAAAGTGGCGAAGGCCTGCTGGGCCGGTTTGCCCCCCAGTCGCCAGTTATCGGGCCGCTCTGGCCAGGCCAGTAGGATGCGCTGGTGCTGGTGGGTTTCCGCCGGCAGGTAGAAACCGTCCTGTTTCGGTGTGCTGGCCAACTCCATGGCATCCCCCTCCGTTATTGGCCGCGGCCGTTGCCGGTCAATGAACCGACGCGGTCGTACAGCTCCGGCCGGCGGTCGCGGAACAGCCCCCAGCTGTGTCGGGCCTGGGCGCAGGCGGCCAGGTCCAGGCTGGCGTAAAGGATGGTCTCCTCGTCACGGCCGGCTTCGGCCAGCTTGGCGCCGGTATGGTCGGTGATAAAGGAGCTGCCATAGAAGGTGGTTTCGATGCCGTCGTCCTGCTCAATGCCGGTGCGGTTGGCGGCGATCACCGGAACCAGGTTGGCGGCGGCGTGGCCCTGCATGGTGCGCTGCCAGTGATCGCGGGAATCCAGGCTGGGGTCCTGCGGCTCTGAGCCGATGGCGGTGGGGTAGAAGATCGCCTCCGCACCGGCCAGGGCCAGGCTGCGTGCCAGCTCCGGGAACCACTGGTCCCAGCAGATCCCGGCGCCAAAGCGGCCGTAGCGGGTGTCCCACACCTTGAAGCCGGTGTCGCCGGGGGAGAAATAGAACTTCTCGCTGTAGCCGGGGCCATCGGGGATATGGGATTTGCGGTAGTTATCCAGCACGCTGCCGTCGGCATCCACCATCACCAGCGAGTTGAAGAAGCTGTTGCCGCAGCGCTCAAAGTAGCTGACCGGGATCACCACCTGGTGCTGGGCGGCCAGTTCACGGCAGTGGGCGACCAGGGCGCACTGCTCGGTGGTTTCCGCCAGCTCGAAGTAGCGCGCCTGCTGGCGCTTGCAGAAGTAGGGGGTGGCGATCAGCTCCTGCAGCACCACCACCTGGGCGCCGTTGCCGGCGGCCTCGGTGACGGCGTCGGTGATCTTGGCGAAGTTCTGGTCCTGGTCCCAGCTCAGGCTGAGCTGGACGCAGGCAAAGGTGACGGTTCGATTCATCGGGCTCTCCAGACTCACAAGGCCAGCTTGTCACGCAGGTTATAGTAGGCGGCACCCAGGGCGGTGAAGGGCACCTGCAGATGGCGTCCGCCGGGGAACGCCAGGTGGCGCAGTGAGGCGAAGGCATCAAAGCGCTCCGGCTTGCCGCCGATCGCCTCAGCCACCAGTCGTCCGGCCAGGTGGGTGCAGGTGACGCCGTGGCCGGAGTAGCCCTGCAGGTAATAGAGGTTGTCGTCGATGCGGCCGAACTGCGGCATGCGGGAGTAGGTCAGCAGGAAGTTGCCGGTCCAGGCGTAATCGATGCCGACGCCGGCAAGCATGGGGAACACCTTCTCCATCTTGGGTCGGATCAACGCCTCCACCGACTCGGGCTCGCGGGCACCGTAGACCACCCCGCCGCCAAACAGCAGACGGCGGTCTTCGGTCAGGCGGTAATAGTCCAGCAGGTAGTTGCAGTCCTCGACGCAATAGTTTTGCGGCAGCAGCTCGTCGGCCAGGTCCTGGGGCAGCGGCTCGGTGGCGATCACCTGGGTACCGCAGGGAAACGCTTTGCGCCCCAGGCTGGGGGCCAGCTTGGGATCCAGGTAGGCGTTGCCGGCCAGGATCACCTGGCGGGCCCGCACCTGACCCTGGGCGGTGTGCACCACAGGTTGAGCGCCCTTGTCGATGCGGGTGACGGCCGATTGCTCGAAGATCTGGCCGCCATTGAGCACCACCGCCCGGGCTTCGCCCAGGGCCAGATTCAGCGGATGCAGGTGGCCACCGCGGCGATCCAGCAGACCGCCGAGGTAGCAATCGGCGCCTACCGCAGCGCGGATGCCGTTGCGATCCAGCAGCTCAAGCTGGTTGTTACCCAGTGCCTCCCAATTGCGCTTTTGCGCCTCCAGCTCCGCCATCTGCTTGGCATTGAGGGCGGCAAAGACCCCGCCCTCGACGTGGGCGCACTGGATGTCGTAGCGCTGGATCCGTTCACGGATAATGTCGCCGCCTTCGAAGATCATGGCGCATAGCTGATCGGCAGTAGCGCTGTCGTAGCGCTGGCGGATGGTGTCCACGTCCCGGCTGTAGCTGTTGACGATCTGACCGCCGTTGCGACCGGTAGCGCCAAAGCCAACCCGGGCACTCTCCAGCACGATGACGTTGTAACCTTGCTCTGCCAAGTGCAAGGCGGAGGAGAGACCGGAGAAGCCGGCCCCCACCACGCAGACATCGCACTGGTGTTCGCCCTGCAAAACCGGGTATTGCTGTTGGTCATTGACGCTGTCGGCGTAGTACGACGAGGTATGAGCTTGCATGAGGGACTCCGTTCAGTAGGACTCTAGCCGCAGCCAGGTCGTTTTGATTTCCATGAACTTCTCAATGGCGTGGAGCGATTTGTCCCGGCCATTGCCACTTTGCTTGTAGCCACCGAAGGGGACGGTCATGTCGCCCTCGTTGTAGTTGTTGATCCAGACTGAGCCGGCCCGCAGCTGACGGGCAACCCGGTGGGCCCGGTTCAGATCCGAGGTCCACAGCGCCGCGCCCAGGCCATAGGGGGAGTCATTGGCGATGGCCACGGCTTCCGCTTCGCTGCTGAACGGGATGACGCAGAGCACCGGGCCGAAGATCTCCTCCCGGGCCACCGCCATGGCGTTGTCGACACCGGTGAGGATCACCGGGGCGACAAAGGCACCCGGGCCGGGGTGGTCGCCACCACAGCGCAGGTTTGCTCCAGCGGCCACGCCTTGCTTCACATAGTCCAGCACCTTGGCCTTGTGCTCCTGATCGATCAGCGCGCCCATGGCGGACTCCGGATCCAGCGGATCCCTGGGGGTGAAGCGCTGCGCGGCGGCTTCCACCATGGCAACAAAGCGGTCGTGGATACTCTCGTGCACCAGCAGCCGGGTGGCGGCCACACACACCTCGCCCTGGTTGTAGAAGCAGCCGGCGGCGGCCTCTTCGGCTGCGCCCTCCAGGTTGGGGTGGTCGGCGAACACGATGTTGGCGTTCTTACCACCGGCCTCGTTCCATACCCGCTTGAGGTTGGACTCGCCGGCGCAGACCATCAGCTGGCGGGCCACCCGGGTGGAGCCGGTGAAGGTGATGCAATCCACATCGGGGTGGCGGGCCAGGGCCTCGCCCACTTCATGGCCGTAGCCGGGCAGTACCTGGAACACTCCGGCGGGGATCCCGGCCTGATGGGCCAGTTGCCCCAGGTAGAGGGCGCTTAATGGGGTGTTCTCCGAGGGCTTGAGGATCACACTGTTGCCGGCGGCCAGGGCAGGGCCCAGCTTCCAACAGGCCAGCCAGAGTGGGAAGTTCCAGGGCACAATGGCCGCCACTACGCCGATCGCTTCGTGGGTGATGGTGGCAACGACATCGCGTTCGGTCGGGGCCACCTCGCCGTAGGTCTTGTCCACCGCCTCGGCGTACCAGCGCAGTGCCTGGGCGGCACCGGGGATGTCGGTGCTGGCGCTGTGGCGGATCGGCTTGCCGCTGTCCAGGGTCTCCAGCAGGGCCAGGGTATCGATGTGCTCCTCCACCAGATCGGCCAGTCTCAACATCAGGACTTTACGTTGGCTTGGTGCCATCTGGCTCCACACGCCCTGGTCAAACCGGGCCCGGGCGACCTCTACCGCACGATCTGCATCGATACCCTGGCAGCGGGCGATCTGAGCCAGCACCTCGTCGTTGGCGGGATTGATGGTGGCAAAGGTGGTGCCGTCATTGGCGGATTGGTACTGGCCATTGATAAAGGCGCGGCCCTCGATCGCCAGTTCCTGTTTCAGTGCCTGCCATTGTTGCTGAGTGTGCATGTCCCTCTCCCTTGGGATCAGAAATTGGCGGGACTGTGCGCGCTGACAAGGCGACAGACCCGATTTGACCGATTGGTGAACTTGTGTGGGATGCTGGTATCCAGCAGGTAGCTTTCGCCCGCCCGGATCAGATGGGTCTGGTCCCCCAGGGTCAGCTCGATCTCCCCCTCCAGCACGGTACCGGCTTCCTCCCCCTCGTGGCGGATCCGCTCGGTTCCAGTGCAGGTGTTGGGCTCGAACCGCTCCAGCAGAAAGCCGAGCTGGCGGTTGGGGCGGCCATCGCAGACCAGTTTCATCGACACCGCCTCATTGCCCAGCTCGATCAGCTGCTCCGGCTTGAGCACCACCTGGGTGGGGCGGTCGGGCTCGTCCAAGGTGAAGAACTCCGCCAGGGAGAGGCCGAACACCTGCACCAGCTTGTGCAGCGAGCTGACCGACGGGCTCACCTTGCTGTTCTCCATGGCGGAGATGGCGCTGTGGGTAATGTCGGCGCGTTCAGCCAGTTCCCGCTGTGACATCTGGTATTGCTTGCGCAGATAGGCGATGCGTGGGCCCAGTTGCTCTGGATTCATGTGCGTGCTCCTTGTCGCTGGCGGGCCTGCTGGATAAAGCGCTCAAACAGCAGTTGTGATGCCGGCTCCTCGGTGGCTTGCCATTCCGGGTGCCACTGCACCCCAAACAGGAAAGGGTGGTCAGGCAGGCTGAACGCCTCCACCAGGCCGTCGGGAGCGATCGCTTCCAGCTGCAGGGCAGGGGCCAGGCGTTCGACCCCCTGGTTGTGCAGGGAGTTGACCGAGAAGCTGGCCACGTCCGGCCACCATTGACTTAACAGGCCATCCGGAGCGATCCGCACGCTATGTCGATGGGCGTATTTTTCGGCAAAGTCCGGAGTGTCCGGCTCGCGGTGATCCAGCGCATCCGGTCGCTGGTACACCGCTGGATCCAGTGTGCCGCCCAGGGCCACGTTGATCTCCTGGAAACCGCGGCAGATCCCGAACAGTGGGATTTTCTGTTCAGCGCAGAGCCGGATCAGCGGCAGGGCGACACCATCGCGTCCGCTGTCCTGTTTGGGCTCCTGGTGATCGGCACCGTAGTGGGTCGGGGCCACATTGGAGTGACTGCCGGGCAGCAACACGCCATCCACCCGAGCGAGCAGCTGGTCCAGTGAAACCGAGTCCGGGTAGCTGGCCAACAGAACCGGCACTCCGCCAAAGGCCAGGACAGCGTCGGTATATAAGGTGGTCACCGCCGCCAGGGTGTAGCCATTGAGCTGCTTGCGGCAGCTGACGACGGCAATCACCGGAGCATCCTGTGTCATAGTCCCTATCCGTGTTCAATATAATTGTCACCATCCTAGTCATCGCTTGTTCTAAAAAGCAAACGGAAGGGTGTGTGATGTCAAAAATATTGCTCAAGGAAGAAAGTTTATTGGCCTGAATTTCGAACAGTAAGCAGCTGGATTAGTTTATTGGTGATGGTTTTTTGCGCTATGAAGGTCGGTTTTGCGCCGCTAAGTGTGATTTGTGTCGATTTTCTGTTCGTTGTGAGTGTTTGATTTATCGAACGGAAGTGTGAAATAAAAGAAACACTTCAGAGTGTGATAGAGGCAGTGGCAGGCATGGAAACGTTCCATCGAGATGTTGAAAATTTTAAACACTCCTGGCCGGAGGTACGGTATCTCGATCTGATCTTTCCGGACCTTAATGCCATCCCCAGGGGCAAGCGTATCGCCATCGAGGATGCCGCTAAGCTGGGGCAGGGCGTTTACATGCCGATCTCCAACAACTCACTGAACCTGCAGGGGGCCGTGGTGGAGTCCGCTGGCCTGGGCCAGCACAGTGGCGAGCGTGACCATCTCTGTTTTCCCATTGCTGGCACCCTGCGCCCCAGCGCCAACCCCGAGGTGGGGCAGGTGATGCTGACCATGCTGGCGGAAGATGGCCAGTCGCCTTGTCAGTTCCAGGCACGCAATCGTTTAGGCGAACTGGTGGAGAGACTTAAGGCGCGGAACAAGTTCCCGGTGATTGCCCTGGAGCTGGAGTTTTACCTGGTGGATCCCAGCCGGGATGAGCGCGGCGCGCTGCAGCCGCCCATTAACCCCGCCCATCATCAGCGCGAGGCCTTCTGCGACATTCACCGCATCGACAACCTGGATGATTATGCTGAGTTTCTGCGGGATCTGAACGAGGCCGCCCAGCAACAGGGGCTCAACACCTCCGGTGCGGTGGCGGAGGCGGCGCCGGGTCAGTTCGAGATCAACTTCCATCACCAGGGCGATGTCCTGGCCGCCTGTGACCAGGTGATCTACGCCAAGCGCTTGATCAAGAAGGTGGCGCACCAACACGGCTTCGAGGCCACCTTTATGGCCAAGCCCTACAGCCACGAAGCTGGCAGCGGCATGCACCTGCACACCAGCGTGCTGGACAGTGAGGGCAACAACCGCTTTAGCAAGGCTAATGGTGAAGCCAGCGCCGAGTTCTATGCCAGCCTCAACGCGCTATTGGCGATGATGCCCGAGTCGATGGCGCTGCTGTGCCCCAACATCAACGCCTATCGCCGCTTCAGTGCCGAACACCTGGCCCCCACCCACGCCAACTGGGGCGAGAACCACCGTGGCGTGGCATTGCGGATCCCCAACAGCAACAGCACCAATCGCCGCATCGAGCATCGCATCGCCGGTGCCGATGTGAACCCCTACCTGTTGGTCACCGTGGTGCTGGCCGGGCTGCTCCATGCCGAAGAGTATGGCGCCCAGCACTGCCCCGAACCCCTGAGCACTGCCGCGGCGGCCCTGCCGCTGCGGATGTCCGATGCCCTGGCCCTGCTGGCTAAGGGCGACGCCTTTTACCCTACCCTGGGGCCGGAGTTCCTGGCCCTGTTCCTGGCATGCAAGCAAAGCGAGCTGGCCGAGTTCGAACACACGGTCACCTCGTTGGAAGTGGATTGGATGCTGCATTCCGCCTGATAAACGACAAAGGATTGCTAAATGACAACACAGACCTCTGCGATCACGCCGGGAGCCCGTTGGGCACCACTGCGCTCGCGTCCCCTGATGATGGGGGTGATGCTACTCACCGTTCTGGGCTTCGTCGCCATCGGCCAGGGCCATGACCCAGCGCAAGGGTATGGCTGGCTAAGCCTGCTGCCGACACTGCTGGTGCTGGTGTTCGCCCTGGTGACCCAACGCACTGTTGAGGCGCTGTTCTCTGGCGCAGTGGCCGGCCTGTTGATGCTGGCACCCGGTGAGTTGGTGGGCAACGTGGTAGACCTGTCGATGACGGTGATGATGGATGAAACCATCGCCTGGCTGATCCTGGTGTGCGGCCTGATGGGGGGCTTGATCACCATCCTGGAGAAGGGCGGCAGCGTGCTGAGCTTCAGTAACGCCATGGTGAAGCGGATCCGCAGCAAGCGCCAGTCGATGCTGGTCACCTTCCTGCTGGGGCTGATGGTGTTCATTGATGATTACCTCAATGCCATCGCCATCTCCTCGTCGATGAAGAAGATCACCGATACCTACAAGGTGTCCCGGGAGAAGCTGGCCTACCTGGTGGACTCCACCGCGGCGCCAATCTGTATCCTGGTGCCGATCTCCACCTGGGCGGTGTTCTTCGGTGGCTTGCTGGAGGCCAACGAGGTGGCGGAAAGCGGTGCCGGGCTTAAGGTCTACATCGAGGCGATTCCCTACATGATGTACGGCTGGGTTACCCTGGCTGTGGTGCTGCTGGTGGCGCTGGGCAAGGTGCCGGACCTGGGGGCGATGAAGGCAGCGGAACAGCGCGCAGCGAAGGGACAACCCAAGCCCGACGGGGTTGAGGAGATCAGCCTGGGTCAGGATGGCCCCAGTAACGACAGCTCCTGGGGGGTTCTCAATTTCGCCTTGCCGATGGTGGTGCTGGTGGCCGCCAGCTGGTACTACGACATCGACTTGCTGGCCGGGGTGTTCGTGGCGCTGGTATTCACTATGGTGCTGTACGGGGTACAGAACCTGCTGAGTATGCACGCCATGTTTGATGCGGTGTACGACGGCATCAAGATCATGCTGCTGCCCATTGCCACCGTGGTGGGGGGCTTTATGCTGAAGAACGTCAACGACCAGCTGGGGCTGACTCAATACGTGATTGAAACCGTGGCGCCGCTGCTGACCCCGGGGATGTTCCCCGCCATCATCTTCCTGGTGATGACCGCACTGGTGTTTGGCACCGCCTCCTCCTGGGGCCTGTTCGCGGTGGCCATGCCCATCGTGTTCCCGCTGGCAGCCGAGGTCGGCTCGCCACTGCCGCTGGTGATTGGCGCGCTGATCTCCGCCTCCGCGGCGGGCAGCCATTCCTGTTTCTTCAGTGACTCTACCGTCCTGTCAGCCCAGGGCAGTGGCTGTACCGCGATGCAGCATGCCCTGAGCCAGATCCCTTACGCCCTGATAGGGATTGTGCTGACCACGGGTTTCTTCCTGGTGATTGCTTGAGCAAGCCGGTGCCGGCCCCGGCCGGCACCGCTACTTTTCCCCGCGTGGGCCTGCTACCCTTGGCGCACCTTGACTCCATTGCATGAGCAGTTCCGTGCGTACTCAACCTTTTCAGTATCTTTCCAAGGGCCTGGCCGTGGCCATTGGCCTTTACCTGGGGCTGCAGCTGCTGCTGAGCCTGTGGCAGTGGCCGCTCTACTATCAACTGATGGACGCCTATCTGGCGACCCCCTCCACCACTGTGGTCGCTATCGCCACCGTTGCCCTGCTGGTGCTTAATGCGCTGTGGCTGGGGATCGGTTTCTATCTGGCTTGGGGCCTCTGGCAGGGTCGGCGTGGCTCACCCTGGATCTACTACCTGTGTGCGACGTCGCTGCTGTTTGGTCCGGTGCCCAGTAAGGTGCTGGCGGTGATGGCGATGACCTTGCGCCTGGTGCAGGACGCCCTGGGCGATGCGGTAGAGTAATACCCCTCCATATGGGGGAGAGCGGATTGCTGCCTTGGCTTTGCTGTATTAGCTTTGCGCTATCGCCAGCACGCTGCGGCCCAGCAGCAGTTCCAGGTCCTGCTGGGCGGCCTCCCCCAATTGCTCGGTGAGCAGGGTGTTTAATCTCGCCAGCCCCTGGCGCCCCAGATCCGTGGGGTACTTGCCCACCAGGTTCCCCAACAGCAGCTCCAGCACCATTCGAAACCGCGGCTCCTCTAGGGCCTGGGTCCAGGAGCTGACCAGGCCTTGTCGTGAACTGAGATCCAGAAAGCCGATAAACACGGGGAACACCTTGCCTTTTAAGCAGTCACCGAAGGCCTCCCGGTTGGGGAAGTAGGCCTGCAGGGTAGAACTGCGAACGCCAAGGTGCTCAGACAGGCGCCCATAGGTCAGCTCGTCCCAGCCAACCTGCCAGAACAGTTCAACCACGCCCTGGCGATAGCGCGCTAAGTTCTCTTCCCGTTGGGCAGCGGAGATCCGGGCCATGGGGTACCTCTTCAAAACAACCGAACTAAGTATACGTCTTATATACGAAAAGTGACGGTTTGCCCATGGCAAAGCGCCAGGAATGGCGCACTTAAAGGCCCGATCACGCCTTGGCACCACGCTGATGAAAAGCTTGATCTGATTCAACAAAAGTCACACAGTCGATTGCAATCGGTATCGCATACGTAATAATGCCCGCCACGAACACAAACCATTCGGCAAAATTTTTTGTCCTTTTAGCGTATGGAATACGATATGAAGCCCCTAATGAACAAAACCTCGTTAGCCCTCGTTATCTCTGCCGCCCTGCTGGCCGGCTGTTCTGACGACAGCAGCGATGAAGCGTCAGCCCCTCAGAGCCGCCTGGTGGAGGCTTCGACCCTGATCCCGGAGATCAGCGAGATGAACCCACAGGTCAAGCCGGCGGAGGAGCAACCGCAATTACCCGGAGTGGGCCAGCTGATCGAGGTGCGTGACAGCAAGGGCTACGCCCACTTCATCCGCGAAGATGGCTATGTCATTGATGTAAAGGACAGCGTGGACGGCTTCGGTGGTGACTACCAGCTGACCGGTGTTTCACTGTCTGACACCTTGAGCCTGGAGGTGATGGGGGCTGCCGAGGTGGTGTTGAGCCATCCGGAGGCGGTAGAAACCTCAGAGACCAACTTCAAGTACTACACCGTGGCCACCAAGCCAGGGGAGCCTCTAGAGATCGATCGGGAAGATCAGAAGGTGACCATCGAAGCGGACAATCACCACTACGCCTTTGTCACCGTCAACGCCACGGACGACTTCCTGCTGATGGAGACCAAGGTCAATGAGGTTGGCATGATGGGGATCCGCGACAAGTGTACCCTGCGCAAGCCAGAAGATTGCCGGGATGAGCTGGCGCCGGTCGGGCCGCAACAACTGCAGCAGGAGCAGACCCAATCCCCGTACCTGTACGCTTACGTCACCGCCGACTCGGTGTTCCAGATCACCGATATCCATGGCTATTTCGAGGATCACCCGGTCCCGTTCCTGGCCCGTGGCCACTACGATTTTGGCACCCCGGTATCCGATCCTGACAGTGGTCGTATCATCATCGGTGATCCGGGGTTTGACCCCATTGAACTGCAGCCTGGGGTGATGCCGGTGCTGGAGCCCGCTCAGTTGAGCGGACTGGATCTTTTAGGACATGACACGTCCACCGGGGCGGTAACCGTACGTGGGTCTGATGAAGAAGCTTATGCCTACCCCCTTAGCAATCATTTTGATGGCACCACCTTCCTGCGTGACTACCAGGCGGCGTTCTCAGTAACCGCGCTGCATCTGGAAGACACAAGTGTGATGAAAGAGGTGGTGGTGAACATCTACCTCAACAAAGAGGGAAAGGAGAAGCAGTTCAACTGGTATCTCACAGGCGAGCATGCCGGTGCCATTACCGATCACGCCATCGATAGCCCGGCCAATCCACAGTTCACCAGTTTCGAAGGCCTGGCGAAAGAGTACGGCGACTGGCAGTTAAGTAATCGATGGGATGGGACTCAGCGAAAAACCAATTTCATTGTCCGCTTTGGTGACAGCGGCAATAACGCTACCGGCTCCAGTTGGCGCATTGAACAGGCCTGGGTAGCGGTAAAGCCCGTAGTAGATGCTGATCAAGTTTTTGGTGCTTCGCTGATCGCTCATGAAGCTAGCAGTGGCAAGGTGCGCTACGTCATTGACCAAGCAGATTTCCAGGGGCTCTATCAAGCTGATATCTACCCCAACATGGCTTTTGATGGTACTAAGGCTCTCTCAAGCATCTCACCAAATGTCGACATCGATGCAAAGGAAGCCCATGTCTCCATTTACCTGTTGGATCAAGATGGTCATCAATTCCGTTGTGACTGGTACATGGCAGGCAAGCAGGAAGTGGACTCGGTTTGGTGCGGCGGTAAAGGAAGTTTTGCCAGCTATGAAGCGTTCAAGCGCGAATTTGGCGCCAATACGCTGGACGGTAACTTCGATCTGCCGGGTCGCCCTAAGGACACCAACTTCATCGTCCGTATAGGGGTGACGCAAACCGAAAAGCATGAGTTCTCCGTGGCAGCATTTGAGTTGCTTGATGCTTCGACTCAGCCGTAATCAATACTGCTAACTGTATGCAGAAAATATAAGAAGGCGAAAAGGCACCGACATGGTGCCTTTTTCGATCAAGCGTCCAGTAGGGTTCAGTTCGACTCTCTCAGCCCTCCACTTTTGCCTGTTCAGTAGTAGAATCTAAGTAATTTTGCTGATTGGACAAAAAAATGAAGACCCGTTCTGATGATTTGGCGCTGTTGCTGAGCGTGGTGGATACCGGCAGCTTCTCAGCAGCGGCGGAAGCCTCCGAGGTGCAGGTGGCGCGGGTGTCCCGCTCGGTGGCCCGGCTCGAACAGCAGCTGGACACCACCTTGCTCAATCGTACTACCCGGCGGGTGGAGCTGACCGAAGAGGGGCGACGCTTCGTCGAAGGGGTACGCGAGGGCCTGGCGCAGCTGCAGCGGGCCGAAGAGGGGCTGGATCCGGATCGCACGCCGGCGGGCCGGTTGCGGGTGGACGCCGCCGCGCCCTTTGCCCTGCATCAGCTGGTGCCGCTGACGGCTGAGTTTCATCGCCGCTTTCCCGAGATCCAGCTGGAGCTGACCGCCCACGATGGTTACATCGACTTGCTGGAGCATCGCACCGATGTGGCGATCCGCATCGGCCGATTGCAGGACTCCAAGCTGCATGCACGCCGCCTGGGCACCAGCCCGCTGCACATCGTCGCCTCACCGGAGTACCTGGCAGAACACGGCACACCTCAGACGCCGGCAGAGCTGTCGCAGCATGCCTTGTTGGGGTTTGCCGATGCGCCACGATTGAACCAGTGGCCGCTGACCGGGATGAGTGAGTTTCGCCCCACCTTTGCCGCCAGTAATGGCGAGGTGATCCGTCAGCTGGCGCTGGCGGGCAATGGCATCGCCTGTCTGTCGAGCTTTATGGTGAAACGGGATCTGGCTGCGGGCACCCTGGTGCCGGTGTTGACGACGTTTCAGCAGCCGGATCCGGATCGGGAGCAGATCCATGCGGTGTACTACCGCTCGTCGCAGCTGTCCCGGCGGATCCAGGTGTTCCTGGATTACCTGAGTGAGGCGCTGGATCTATAGCCATCTGGTGGTGGGTGTCGTTGCTGTCGGTGATGCTCAGGCCCAGTCGCTGGTAGAGCCGCAGCGCGGGGTTAATGCGAAACACCTGCAGGGCAAAGCGCTTGTGATCTGCCTGGGCGTTGGCAATCAGTTGGGTAATAAGCTCAGCGCCGATCCCCCGGCGCTGGTAGGAGGGTAGGATCTCCAGCTTGGCCAGGTAGTCCTGCTCGGGGCTTTGTTGCAACTCCAGCATGCCGATGGCCTGGCCATACCACAGCAGCACCCGGGTATCCCCCAGGTTCAGACCCTGCTCAAAGAACCGTTGCTGCACCTGCTCGTCCCAGCCATAGACACTCTGGATGTGGTTCTTCATCGCTTGCAGCTTGAGGGACCAGAGAAAATCCCGGTCATCGAGGGTGGCGGGGCGTTGGCTAAGCATGGCGGGGCTCCGTTGGGCAGAGTCTCCATCTTAACCATAAAAATCAAAAAAGTGGGTGAAATAAAAACGGCGCCTGGTGGCGCCGTTTTGGGTTTGTGAAACCGGCTTAGAAGTTCAGTACCACGCCGGCATTGAGGCGGCGGCCGTTATCGCTGAAGGCACGGATGAAGTCGCCATCGTTGATCACTGCGGTATCCTGATCGAACAGGTTGGAGATGGAGAGCATAAAGCGCAGGTTCTCCACCGGGGTGTAGGAGGTGGCCAGGGTCACCCGGCTGCTGGCACCGTAGTAGGTGGCCGGGTTGTTGGAGCCCTCGATCTTGGCATCCTTGAGGTAGCTGCCACGGTAGGTCCAGGACAGACGGGTATCGAACTTGCGCTCGCTGTAGTAGAGCACCACGTTGCCGTTGTTCTTCGACGCCGCCGCCAGCAGCTCCGGCTTGTCGTTGTCGATGTAGGTGTAGTTGGCGCTCAAGCCGGTGTTGGCCAGCAGTCCCGGCAGGTAATCAAAGGCGGTCTGGAAGCCCAGCTCCAGGCCCTGCAGGGTCACATCTTCGCTGTTGGTGCGCTGACGCAGGGTGACATAGTCCTCGCGCACGTAATCGCCGTTCTCGTCGTAGATATCCAGCAGCACCTCGGTGTCGGTGACGGTCACCAGGGTGTCCAGGCCCTTGTAGAAGTAGGCCGCGGACACCATGGAGTTGGCGTTGTAGTACCACTCCCAGCTGACGTCGAAGTTGTTGGCCAGGAAGGGATCCAGGTAGGGGTTGGGCGCATTGATGACGTTGGCGTTGTTGTTGTACCCGGTGGTACCGGCCATGTCCTCTTTATTGGGGCGGGCCATGGTGCGGCTGGCACCGAAGCGCACCAGCATGTCGTCACTCAGGGTGTACTTCAGGTTCAGGCTGGGCAGCCAGTAGTCCGAGGTCTTACCTAGGTGCAGATCCTCTACCGGGGCGCGCAAAGACAGGTTGCAACCGATGGAGTCGCACTTCTCGGTCAGGCCCTGGGTCCAATCCCGGTCCTCTTTGATGCTGGTCTGCTCGGTACGGACGTAGCGCACGCCGACGTTACCGCTCCAGTTGTAGCCCCACTCGAAGTCGGTACGGAAGTAGGCGGCGAAGGTGTCCTCGTACAGGTCGTCCGGGGTCTCAAACAGGAATCCCTCCTCGTCGGCGTAGCGGGCAAACTCGTCCAGCGAAAGCAGGTCGAAGAAGCGGTTCAGATCCGGTGCCAGGAAGTCCTGGGGCTTGCCGCTGCTGGCGTTGGCGCCGTTGAACCAGCTGCCACGGCTGGGGGAGGCCAGCAGGTAGCCGATGGACTCCGGGGTGTGACCGTTTTCAGAAAGAAACGCTTTGAAGTGAGCGTTATTCATGTTGGCGCGTCGCTCCAGCGAAAGCATCTCCTCCTGGGTGTAGCTGGCGCCGAACTGGAAGCGGGTGACGGCCAGTTCGCCCAGGGTGATCTCGGTAAAGCGGGTGACATCAAAACGGAAGTTATCGCTGTTGGCTTCCCGGGTGGAGCCCAGCTGGGTACCGTTGAGGCGCATGCTGGAGATGTCGTAGTTGTTGGGGTCGGTCATGTCGATCCCATCCGGGTAGTAGAAATCGATGGCGCTGCGACCACGGAAATCAAAGCCCATGTCCATCGGCTTGCCATTCATCATCAGGTTGGGCGCATCGAACACCATCTTGGAGCGAGCGAAGTTGGCACCGGCACTCAGCTGCCAGTCGCCCAGTTCATACTGCGCCTCCAGGGTATTGACCCAGATGTCGGAGTCCTTCTCCAGGGTGTTGTAGTCGGTGTGGTTGACCACTTCGGTGAAGGTACCGCGGGTGAGGTACTCCTTACCGTCGATGATGACCGTATCTTCCACATCTCCGAGGCCAACGCTATTGACGTTGGTGCGGAACACATGGCGCTTGCGGTTCTCGGCGTAGTTGTACTTGGTGTAGAAGCTCTCTGCGAACAGGGTCAGGTTGTCGGTGGGACGCAGTTCCAGGTTGACGAAGGCAGCCCCTCGCTCCCGTTCGGCGTCCTTCAGCTCGGCGCGGATCTCCGGGGTGGTGAAGATCTCATTCCCATCGTCATCCTCGAACATTTTGTTGCCGTGGGGGTTGGAGGTGCTGGACTGGGTGAAGTTGTACTCCTTGAGGTAGTTCACCCCAAAGGCCAGGCCGACGGTGTCATTGGCAAAGGTGTCGGAGTGCAGGAAGGTCAGATCCGGCCCCCACTCGTCGCTGTTGCTGCCGTTGGTGGTCTTGCCAATCACCCGGGTTACCCGGCCATCGGCGTCGAAAGCGCGGTGGCTGCGCATGTCGACGGTACCGGACAGTCCGCCCTCTTTCAGATCCGCCGAGCTGCTTTTCTGCACCGATACCGAGGAGACAAAGGCCGAGGGCATGATGTCGTAGGAGAAGTTGCGGTTGGGGTTGATGGCGGTGGAGATCTCGTTGCCGTTGTAGAGCACCTTGGTCATGTAGCCGGGCAGGCCACGGATGTTCACCTCGTTGGCGACGCCGGTCTCGTCGCGCTGTACCTGTACCCCGGCGACACGCTCGAGGGAGTCGCCGATGTCCGGATCCGGCATCACCCCGATGTCCTCGGCGGCGATCACGTCCACCTGGCCATCGGCGAAGCGTTTGTCGTTCATTGCCTGGCTCAGGCTGGCCCGGGTGCCACTGACGCGGATCACCTCGACGTCCTGGAACTCGCTGTCATTGGGGGTGTCGTTCGCCTGGGCGGCATGGGGAAGCAGTAGGGCGATGGCCGCTGCTACGGGGGTGAGAGTCAACACGGAATTGCGCATGTAACAACCTATTTTATCTTTTTATCAAAGCAGGCCGTGAAGCATTGTGATTGCCAGGCCAGATTGCTTTGTTTTTTTAGTGCACTGCCTAGAAGTTGAATTCACAGAATTCGAGAGAAATGTAAAACGAACCGTAACCTGGCGCAATCAAGTGTCATTATGGGATCTGGCGCCTGGTAAGTTTTTAAGTCAATGAAAAGACAGGAGTGTTACAGGTAACTGACAGAAAAGGTTAGGAAAAGTACCCAGAGTTATTTGCCGTAATTTTCCCTGCTTTACACTAACTGAAATTGCTTGTGAGACTTTTTTGTTGGTGGCTTTTTATTATTCTGACGAGCCATAGCCGACCTGGAACGTGAATATGTGTGAGGTTCTGTAGAGTGGGGATTATTATATTGCGCGGGTATTTAAAAGGAGTTCTGGGCGGCAACCTGCAGGGATTTTGAGCGATTTGGCAGTGAATTGAGCGAGAACGTGTGAAATGAGAAAAAAGCGGGGCGCCCGATTGGGCGCCCCGTTTGCTTGATGCCTGAGTGGTCGTTGCGTTGGATTCAGGTTCGCTTAGCGAGCCAGCAGCGGCGCCAGTGGTGCCAGCTCACCATCGATGGGTTGTTCGATGGTGAGCCCGAGGATCTCCGCCATCAGCGGGTAGAGGTGGATGTTGTCTGCTTGCTCGATGCGGGCGTGAGGCTCAAAGGCAGGGCCACGGGCCATCATCAGGGTGTTCATCTGCGGCACCGCCGCCGTCTCATAGCCGTGCATGCCGATGGGGCCAGGACGGGCACCGTCGTAGGTGAGGTAGTGATCGTTGGTAACGATGATGGCGTCGCCTACGGCGCTGTGGCCTTTGAAACGCAGACGCAGTGGCACGTCATTGCGCTGGAAAGCTTCTACCCCATCAGTGGCGTTGAACAGCGCGACGATCTGCTCGAGATCGGCGTCGGTGGCGCCGTCCTGCTTGTGGATGTTGTACACCGCTGCGGTGCCGCGGATCAGGAACTTCTCCTTCAACTCCGGGTGGTCGCGCAGTACGTCATCCACGTTGTAGCGCGGGTCATCTTCGACATTGGCCATGCCGTGATCCGAGGTGATGATGATGTTGATGTCCAAACCCTCTTGCTCGGACAGTTCATCCAGGCGCGCAAACAGCTGGGCCAGGGCGGCATCGACCTTATGCAGGGCGTCGCGGGTCTGTGGCGCGTCCGGACCAAAGCGGTGGCCGGCGCTGTCGACCTCACTGAAGTAGAGGGTAACCAGCTGTGGGCGCTCGTCCTGTGGCAGGGCAAACCAGTCGACCACCTGGTCTACCCGGATCTGGAAATCCTCGATGTAGACAAAGGGCTTCCAGTAGCTGGGGCGGTAGCCGGCGATCTCTGCCTCAGAGCCAACCCAGAAGTAGGTGGCGGCCTTCATGTCCTGGCTTTCCGCCAACGACCATAAGGGCACACCGCCATAGAATCGGCCGTCGTTATCGGTTTTGCCAGGCGAGTAGTACTCCTGCAATTCCGGACTGTAAAAGCCGTTGGCGACGATGCCGTGGTGCTCCGGCAGCAGGCCGGTGACCAGGGTTACGTGGTTAGGGAAGGTCAGGGTCGGGTAGGCCGGGGTAAAGCGTTCAACCATGGCGCTGTCTTTGGCAAACTCGGACAGCATCGGCGGCTGGTGCAGCTCGGTGTAATCGTAGCGGTAGCCATCGATGGAGATCAGCAGCAGGTGGGGTTGCTTGCTGTCCTCCGAATTGGTGGCACAGCCAGCCAACAGGAGCAGCGAGCTCAGTAGAGAGATCAGTAGAGCGCCCAGGCGCATAGCGGTGTTTCCTCAGTGTGGCTGCGTACAGCCTGATGGAGTGAGTGAGCGGCATCGACACCAGCCCGGATTGGCCCAGATTATATCGATAACCGGCCCGGTTTTATTGGCAGATTGATGAAAAAGGCGCCGAGTCAATCGAGCTCGGAGTGTATTACCAAAGGGGCAACGCGCCGCCGCTGCCCTTTGAACCTTTTACTTGGCCAGCAGTGGCAACAGTACCTGGCGATCACCGTCGATGGGTTGGTGGATGGTCAGCCCCAATGCGTCAGCCAATAGTGGGTAGACGTGCACGTTGTCCGCCTGGCTTATCCGGGCACCGGATTGAAAGGCCGGGCCTTGGGCCATCAGCAGGGTGTGCATCTGGGGCACCGCCGCTGGCTCGAAGCCGTGATCACCGCGGGAGCGGATCAAGCTGGGCCCTGTGGTCAGGTAGGCTTCGTTGCTCAGTACGATGGCGTCGCCGATGGCGGTGTGGCCTTTGAAGCGCAGCCGTAACGGGATCGCCTCACGGCGGTAGAACTCCAGCTCAGCCTGGTCGGCAAACAGCTGCTCCAGCGCCGCCAGATCCGCCTCCTTATTCTCCCCTTGCAGATAAATCTGGGTCAAGGGACCAGTGCCCATCAGGCGCAGTCGTTTGGCCAGCGCGGGTTGCTGCGACAGGATACGGTCGATGCGAATCCGCTCGAGCGCGGTGACATCCCGCATGCCGTGATCGCCGGTGATCACGACATTGATGGGGTAATCCAACTGGCTCAGGCGCTCATGAATCTCGGCGATGGCGGCGTCCACCTTGGCCAGGGCATCACCGGTTTGCTTGGCCTCGGGGCCAAAGCGGTGGCCAGCGGTATCCACCTGGTGAAAATAGAGCGAGACAAACTGGGGCCGCTCCGATTCGGGCAGGGAGAACCAGGCCACCACCTGGTCGATGCGCTTGGCGAAGCGCTCGGTGTGTTGGTAGGGGAACCAGTAATCCGGTTGCAGCCCGGCAATCGGCCCCTCACTGCCGGGCCAGAAGTAGCTGGCGGAGCGCATCCCCTGCTGTTTGGCCAAGCCCCACAGCGGCATCCCCTGGTAGAAACGGCCGTCGGTAACGGCGCTGCGATCACTCAAGCTGTAGTCTCGGTCCAGCTCCGGGCTGTAGAAGGCGTTGGAGACGATGCCGTGGTTCTCCGGCCGCAGTCCGGTGATCAGGGTCAGGTGGTTGGGGTAGGTCTTGCTGGGGTAGGCGGGTACCAGCTGTTTGACCAGCGCAGCCTCTTGCTCAAACTGGCTGAGAAAGGGTGGCTGGTGCAAGGCGTTGTAATCGTGGCGGTAGCCGTCGATGGAGATCAGCAGCAGATGGGGTGGCTGCTCGGCGGTGGCACTGGTCAGCCAGAACAGGGAGAGCAACATCGCGCAGAGGCGCATAACGGACTCCGATAGCAAAATCGATGGCTAAGCCGATAACTAAGTCGGCAACTCACTTGAAAATAAAGCGACCCAGCAGGGCCGCCCTATCAGTAGTAGCGGGGGAGGGGTTACTTAGCCAGCAGCGGCTGGAGTACCTCTTCGTCACCGTCGATCTCGTGCTCGATGGTCAGGCCAAGGATCTGCGCCATCATCGGGTAGACATGGATGTTGTCCGCCGCTTCGATGCGTGCACCGGACTCAAAGGCCGGCCCGACACCCATCAGCAAGGTATTCATCTCCGGCACCTCGGCGGTTTCGAATCCGTGGTTGCCCACCAAGCTGCTGGGCTTCTCGGCGAAGTCCAGGTAGCCGCGGTTGCTGAGGATGATGGCGTCACCGATGGCCACGTGGCCCTTAAAGCGCAGGCGCATCGGGATATCTTCGCGCTTGTAGATCTCAACGTTAGGGATGTCCTGGAACAGGGCGATCATCTTGTCCAGATCTGCTTGCTTGTCGTCGCCCTGGGCGTAGATCTGGGTCACCGGGCCGGTACCGATCAGACGCATGCGCTCGGACAGACCCGGCTCCTGGGCCATCACCTCGTCCATGTAGACGCGATCCAGCTTTTCCAGATCCAGCATGCCGTGATCCGAGGTGATGATGATGTTGAGATCCAGGTTCTGCTCGTCGGCCACCGCATTGAGGCGCTCCACCAGCTGGGACAGGGCGGCATCCACCTTGTGCAGGGCATCGCGGGCCTGCTCGGAGGTGGCACCGTGGTAGTGGCCCTGGCTGTCGACCTCGTGGAAGTAGAGGGTCATAAACTGGGGACGTTCGTCATCCGGCAGCTGGAACCACTCCACCAACTGGTCGATGCGGATCTGGTAGTCCTCAACGTGGTTGTAGGGCACCCAGTAGTCCGGGCGGAAGCCGGCGATCTCGGCTTCGCTGCCGGGCCAGAAGTAGGTGGCGGACTTCATTTGCTGGCTGGCGGCCAAAGACCACAGCGGCACGCCGTCGTAGAAGTCGCCGTTGGTTACCGCTTCAGCGCGGGACAGGAAGTAGTCCTCGCCCAGGGCCGGGTTGTGGAAACCGTTGGAGACGATGCCATGGTTCTCCGGCAGCAGGCCGGTGACCAGGGTCAGGTGGTTGGGGAAGGTCTTGGTGGGGTAGCTCGGTGCCATCCGTTCCACCATCGCTGACTGCTGCTCAAACTGGCTCAGAAACGGCGGCTGGTGCAGCTCGGTGTAATCGTAGCGGTAGCCGTCGATGGAGACCAGCAGCAGGTGTGGCTTGCGGGCCTCGCTGGCCGGTTCATTGCTGCTGCAGCCGGCCAGAACCGCGGCGAAAATAAGTCCGAAAATCAATCGCATTGTAATGATTCCTTAATGCAAAAAAACCGGCCCTTTCGGGCCGGTTGCATTCTATCTGCTCACGCTTAGAAGCGGTAGCGAACACCCAGTTTCATTTCCCAGTTGGAAGCGCGCTCGTCAATGGTTTCTACGTCGTAGAAGTCATTGGCGCGGGTAATCATGATGGTGTCTGCATCCAGGTACTCGTAGTTGTACAGAGAGGTGCTACCAAAGCGGCTGTAAGCGTACTCGCCCCAGTCACTGTTCAGCAGGTTCAGTACGTTCTTGATGTCGAAGTACAGTTCTGCTTTGTGACCCGGGATAACGCCAGGGATCTGCTGCAGGAAGCGGAAGTCCATACGGTGAGTCCAATCCAGGCTCTGGTCACCCTTAGTCAGCATCTGACCTTGCTTACCCATCAGGCCTTTGTCTTCGATCATATCCCAGAATTTCTGCTCAACCCCGTCAGCAAAGACTACGCGGCCAGAGGCAACGTCATCGGCAGACGGAATGTAGGCCAGGTAGTCGGTCTCCAGGTTACGGGAGTCGAAGCCACCTTTCTGAGACATGGTGTAGCTGTAGTTGTCGCCAGACTTCGCTTCGTAGAACAGGTTGAAGCTGGAGTTGTAGCCAGCAAACAGCTCTACATCGTAGCCCAAGGTCAGGGTGATACGGTGCGGAATCTCGTATGGGCTGGTGCCCAGGTTGGTGCTGTGACGGTCGAAGTCACTCACGACGTACTGGTAGTTGGAGCTTGCCTGCGAGGAGCTACCTTGGTTGCCCTCTTCTACGTTCTGGAAGGTGTAGGAGGTGGCAAAGCGCAGGCCGTTGTCGAACTGCTTGCTCAGGGACAGGTTCAGTACCTGAGAGTAGCCGTCTTCGTCGGCGTTGGTCAGCAGCAGGTCGTAGCGGTTGGTGTTGTAGGGGTCGTCTGCCAGTGCGTCGTAGTGGCGGTACAGGGTACGACCCATGAAGTCGGTCTGCACGTTGCCGTCAGCGTCGGTAACAGCCTGGCGAGCCAGGTCTACGTACTTAATGTCGTTCTCACGCATGATGTGCAGGAACTCACCACCGAAGTACCAGTCGTCGCCCATCGCACCCAGGTCCAGGGTGGCATCGAAGCCGACGCTGTAACGCCAGTCAGAGGCCAACTTGAAGTCATGGTCCAGCGCGTTCACGTAACCGTCACCCGGCTCCAAGTACTTATGCATGTCATCGGCAAGTGCCAGATCACCCAGCCATTGGCCAGTTCTCGGGTCAAACATGCCGGCAGGCAGATTGCTCAGGTCGCCGCGCAGCAGGGTATAGCCGTCATTTTGGAAGGAGTTGGACATCCAAACGTTCGGGTAACCACCGGCAAAGCGGCCAACGCCACCGCGCAGGCTGACGTTGTCGGTCAGCTGGTACTTGGCGCCCACACGCGGCAGCCAGATGTCCTGGCCGTCAAAGGTCGCGGTGTTGTCGAAACCGTAGCGATCAACGAAGTTCTGGTTGAGCTCCGGACGATCGTTCATGTCGTGACGCTCGTAGCGCAGGCCGAAGGTCAGCTCCAGGTCGTAGTTCACGTCCCAGGTGTCTTCCACGAACAGGGCAGTGGTGTTCATGTCGAACTCAGCCGCACCGTCGTTGATGTCACCAGAGGCAGTCCCCTGCCATTTGAATGCTTCGTAATTGAAGTCACCGCTCTCTCGGAAGAAGTCCAGTTGACGGTTCTCAAAATCGTCGATGCTGGCGAAGGTCCATTGGCCTCGAGAGTCGTTGGCGTAAAGGTTGAAAATGTGCAGGCGGTTGTGCTGAACACCAAAGGCCAGAGCGTGGTCACCCAGCTGGTAGTCAGCAACGAAACGCAGCTCCAGGTTCTGGTTGTCCAGCTCGTTGGCGTGGCGGTTACTTTCGGTACCGAATCGGAACTCACCACTTTCGGTTTGAACGTTGATCTGACCCAGGTCGTTTTCGCGCAGAGAGTTGCTCTCGTTGCGCTGATCCTTGTAGGACACCTTCAGGTCGGTAGACAGGTTGTGAGTCCAGTCGGAGTAAAGGTTAAAGGCGTAGGTGGTCAGCTCATTGCGGAACTGGTACGCATAGGTGTCGGTCTGGATACGAGCATCGTAAGAGTCGTTACGGGTGTCGTAGCCGTCGGTATGCTGGTAGGTAAAGGACGCACGATGGTCGTCGTTGATGTTCCAGTCCAGCTTGGCCAGGATCTTCTCATCCTTGGTGTCGGTGTCGTAGTCCCAGCTTCCGATGTCGTTGATGCCGTACACGCGGTTGGCGATGTCACGAATGCGCTCAGCTTCGTCTAGAGAAACGCCGTGGTTCTCACCCGGTCGGTAATCTACGGTGCTCGGCTCATCGAAACGCTCATAGGAGCCGAAGAAGAACAGACGATCCTTGATCAGCGGCATGCCCAGGGTGGCACCCCAGGTGGTCTCTCTGAACTCTTCTTCGCTGCCGGACAGGGAATCGGAGCTGTACTCGTAGAACATGGTACCGGATACCTCGTTGGTACCGGATTTGGTTACCGCGTTCACCTGGGCGCCAGAGAAGCCGCCGTAACGAGCAGAGTAGGGGGTCACGTTCAGGGCCACGGACTCAACAGCGTCGATGGAGATCGGGGAGCGCTGGGTCGGGTAGCCGTTGGAGTTCAGACCAAAGTCATCATTCTGCTGTACACCGTCAACCACGAAGCTGTTGAACTTGGGGTTGATACCGGCAACAGACATGGTGCCGCTGGCATCTACGTTCACCATGCCGTTCTGACGCAGAACGTCCTTCAGGTCGCGGCTGGTGCCCGGGGCGTTGGCGATGTCGTCTTCACCGAATTCGGAGTTGGAACCACCGGTACGGAACGGCAGGGCGCTGCCAGTGATGGTGATGCGCTCAACACCTTCGTTGGTTTGCAGCTGGGAGTTGAAACGCAGGGTCTCACCAACGCCGATGTACAGGCCTTCCTGGTACTCGTCCTGGTAGGTGTCGGAGGACACGATCACCGCGTAGGGGCCACCCACACGCAGGCCACGAGCGTTGAAGTTACCGTTTTCGTTTACGGTGACTTCGGTCACGGTGCCGGTCGGCTGGTGGATGATGGTGATGGCGGCGTCGGTCACGGCTTGGCCGTTCGGACCTACGATGGCACCACGCATGTTGGAGGCGGTTTCACTTGCAGCGGCTTGGCCGGCAAGACCCAGAGCAAAGGCAGTCGCCAGAGCCAATTGGCTCGGCTTAAACATCTTCTTGGCGTTCATAGACAGTAAAAAGAATCCGATTGTGTTTTGGATTTATTTTGTGGAAAACCACGCCGTGGCGTGACCCCGAAGAATTTGCGGCGGCATTATTGCAGAAATATTTATTTTGGCTACTTACGCCAGTTTCGGCCCTTTTATACAGCCAATAAAATCGGTCGAATTTTATTTCGTGGAGGTTGTGTTGGTAACCGCTAGGTGGGCGCTTTGTTAATTATTTTGTTGGGTGTTGCTGCGGACCATATAACCGCCTAAAAAGTTCAAATTGGCACTGATGCACTGCCAGGCGGATACAAAATGGCTGGGTTTTCTAGCTGAACATGAGCTGAATCGGGGGGTTACGGCAGGAATCCACGAACGGCGCATGTGAAGGCTAACTGCATAAAAACTCAATAAATGAGTGAATATCGCTGTTAGATTCTGTTATCTGGTGAGAACGCAGTGTTCTCAAATTAGAACGATGAAAAATTGGTGACGTTTCTGTGTCGACCCAGCATCCCCGCTAGGGATCTCGGCTGTAAAGGATGCGCCTCACATTTCTGTATTAAACCTTCAGGAATGCCATTCAAATTGTGCTTATGTCTCCAATTTAAGCAAAAAGTGAGATCCAGCGCATATTGCTGGAGAAATACACCTACATTCGTCACGATCACTAGTGGTTGTAGCTCGACAAATGAGAACGGGTATCAGAAAATTCGGCCCCGGTTAAAGAGCACTAATCCGCCAGTTTTAAAGAAGAGGATTAGTTCCTCTTTCTGTTTCCTACTCACTTGGGTTGTTTAATTACCATGAAAGCCAAAACTTTCTCCGCCCTGGCCGCCAGCATCGCGCTGTCGTTCGGCGGCGTTGCGGTGGCCTCAGACGCCATCAGCGAGCTTCAAGATGCCGACAAGCAGATCCACGATGCTGCTGCCCGCACTCAGGCAACCATCGACAAGCTGGACGATCAGAACCAGGACCTGCTGGGTGATTACCGTCGCAAAGTAGATGAGACCGAAACTCTGCGTGCCTATAACGACCACGTTGCCCGTCTGGTTGAAGATCAAAAGCGCGCCCACGAATCCCTGCGTCAGCAGATCGCCGGCATCCAGGCCACCGCCCAGGGTGTTGTGCCGCTGATGTACCGCATGATCGACACCATCGATCAGTTCGTGCAGATCGACGTGCCTTTCCTGGCCGACGAGCGTGCCGACCGTATCCAGCGTCTGCATGACGTGATGGACGAGGCCAACACCTCCACCGCTGAGAAGTACCGCCTGATCCTCGAGGCCTACCAGATCGAGAACGAGTACGGCACTCGCATCGGTAGCTACCGTGGCACCCTGGAGATCGACGGTGAAGAGCTGGTTGTAGATTACTTCTACGCTGGCCGTGTTTCCTTCATGGCGCAATCCCTGGACCAGACCCGCGGTTGGGTATGGGACAACGACGCCCGCAATTGGAACGCCATGCAAAGCGGCCAGATGCGCGACCTGTCCAAAGCCATCGCCATGGCAAACCAACAGTCTGCTCCGGACCTGATCAAACTGCCGATCAAAGTTGCTAAGTGAGAGAAACGATGAAAAAGCTGATCACTACTGCAGTTCTGGCGGCCTCCTTTGTCCTGCCGGTACACGCTGATACTGCTGCCAGCGGTCTGACCCTGGACCAGCTGCTGAACAACGTAAAGACTTCCCGCGCTGCGGAAGCCAAGATCAACGCCGAGCGTGAAGCGGCCTTTACTGCCGTTAACGCCGACCGCAAGGCCCTGGTTAACCAGGCCGAGCGTGAGCACGCCGAAGAGACCACTCGCGGCGAGAACCTGGCCCAGGAGTTCATGGAAGGTGAGCGTCTGCTCAACCAACTGGAGAACGACCTGTCCAACGCCGTAGGTAACCTGGGCGAGATGTTCGGTGTGGTACGTCAGGTCTCTGGTGACCTGGCCGGTGGCCTGAACATGTCCCTGATCTCTGCCGAGTTCCCGGGTCGTGATGCGGAAATCGCCGCCATCGCTCAAGCCCAGGAACTGCCGACCATCACCGAGCTGGAAGAGCTGTGGATCGGTCTGCAAACCGAGATGACTCAGACCGCCAAGGTGTCCGAGTTTACCGCTCCGGTCATCAACGTTGACGGCGAGACCGTTGACCAGACCGTAACCCGTGTCGGTGCCTTCAACCTGATGGCCAACGGTAACTACCTGCAATACAACACCGAGACCGGCAAGATCATCGAGCTGGGTCGTCAGCCGGAAAGCCACAAGGTTGCCACCGTTCGCAACTTCGAAGGCGGCAACAACGGCGACGTGGTTGAGCTGTACGTTGACCCGTCCCGCGGTCCGCTGCTGGCCATCTACACCCAGAAAGCGACCCTGAGCGAGCACATCGAACACGGTGGTCTGGTGGGTAAGATCATCCTGGTGATGCTGGTTCTGGGCATGCTGCTGGCACTGTGGCGCCTGGTGGTCTTGTTCATCGAAGGCCGCAAGATCGATGCTCAGATCAAAGACATGGAAAACCCGGGTGACAACGCCCTGGGCCGTGTGATCAAGGCGTACCACGACAACCGCAACGTGGACAACGAAACCCTGGAGCTGAAGGTCGACGAGGCCATCCTCAAGGAGTCCCCGCGCCTCGAGATGGGCATCAGCCTGATCAAGGTGATGGCTGCCATCGCCCCGATGCTGGGTCTGCTGGGTACCGTGACCGGTATGATCGCCACCTTCCAGAACATCACCCTGTTCGGTACCGGTGACCCGAAGATCATGGCCGGCGGTATCTCCATGGCGCTGGTAACCACCGTTCTGGGTCTGGTTGCGGCACTGCCGCTGCTGCTGATGCACGCCCTGGTTTCCAGCCGTGCTAAGGCGGTTCAGGAAGTGATCGACGCTCAGTCCACCGGCCTGATCGCTGCTCACGCTGAGAAAGGGAGCAAGTAAGTATGGATTTCCTGATGGTGCTCTTTGAGTCAGTCAGGGATTTCATGGCCACCGGGGGCGATGTCCTCTGGTTGGTTGCCGCGGCCCTGTCCGTGACTTGGATCCTGATGTTGGAGCGGTTCATCTACTTGCGAACCGCCTACCCAAAATTTCAGGCCCAGCTCATTGAGCAGTGGAACGCGCGCCAGGAGCGTAAATCCTGGACCGCGCACCGCGTACGCGAAACCCTGCTGTCTCAGGCCCGTGTCCAGCTGCACGCCCGCACGACCGTCATTGCCGCTTTGGTAGCGATGTGTCCGATGCTGGGTCTGCTGGGCACCGTAACCGGAATGATCAACGTGTTTGAGGTAATGGCAGTGCATGGCACTGGTAACGCCCGCATGATGGCTTCCGGGATCTCCATGGCGACCATCCCCACTATGGCGGGAATGGTAGCGGCCCTGTCTGGCGTGTTCTTCAGCGCCCGACTGAATGCCGAGATCAAGATGGCCAACGAGAAACTGAACGATCACTTGCCCTTCGACTGAGAGTGAACAATGGCACGTAGAAAGACTGCAACTATCTCTGATGAAGCTCAGGTAGATATGACCCCGATGCTCGACATCGTGTTCATCCTGCTGATCTTCTTCATCGTGACCACCTCTTTTGTCAAAGAGGCAGGTATTGACGTAAACCGCCCCGAGGCGACCCAGTCCAGCTCTAAGCCTGCTGCGAACATCTTCATCGCAGTAACTGAGAACGGCCTGATCTACATGGAAAACCGTGAGGTTGATGTCCAGCGCGTACGTGCAAACGTTGAGCGCATGCTGGCCGAGTCTCCGGAAGCCCAGGTGATGATCCAGGCGGACCAGGCAGCCAAACACGGCATCGTCGTGAAGGTGATGGATCAGGTTAAGGCCGCTGGCATTGACCGGATCTCGGTATCTGCGGAGCAGAAGTAATGATAAGAGCACTGATCGCAACCGTACTCGGTCTGACGGTCACGCTGTTCCTCTTTGGCTTTATGGCGTATTTGATCAGTGGCGACAGCATGCGGCCTGAGGCTGCACCGGATCTGCCACCGATCGAGATCACCATGGATCGCCAGGACTCCAACGCGCAGCAGCGTCAGCGAGTCCTGCCGACGCCGCCGGAAGAGCCGGAACAGCCGCCGGAGATCCCGCAGATGGATATGGACATGGACACCAGCTCTGCTGACTCCTTTGCCCTGAATCTGCCCAGCGCCAACGTGGCAGGCGGTGTGTCCGCCGATCTGGGTGGTCCGGGTGCCTTTGGAGGCAGCGGTGAGGCGATGCCCATCGTTCGTATCGAACCGCGCTACCCCGCTGATGCCGCTCGTCGCCGCATCGAGGGCTACGTGATCATGGGCTTCACCATCGACGAAGTCGGTGGCGTTACCGACATCAAGGTGTTGGAAGCGGAACCGCGCCGGGTGTTTGACCGCGAAGCGGTTCAGGCCCTGAGCCGCTGGAAGTACCGCCCGAAGGTGGAAGATGGTAGCCCGGTTCGTCAGGCGAACCAGACCGTCCGTCTCGACTTCGAACTGGCCAACTAAGCAGGGAGACTGAGCATGAAAATGAAAAAGACCCTGTTGAGCCTGGCTGCCGCTGCTGCCCTGGTGGGCGCGCCGGTACAGGCATTGGCCAGCGAAGGCCAGTGTGTGGTGCAGGAGCGTGAAGGCCGTGCTGCTTCCGAGCGTGTCGGTCGTAGCATCCAGCGTGCCTTCGATCTGTACGACGAAGAGAAGGTGGACGAGGCGATCGAAGTCCTGCTGGGCCTGAGCCCGCGCAGCGAGTACGACAAGGCCTACGTTAACCGCTTCATCGCTAACCTGGCTGCGGCTCAAGAGGAGCGTCAGGAGCTGGCCCAGGAGCGCATCAACGCGGCCCTGGCCGCCAACATCCTGAGCAACCAGGACCACGGTCAGCTGCTGCGCCTGAAAGGCGACCTGGCAGTTCAGAACGAGCAGTATGAAGTGTCCCTGGCCGCTTTCCAGGAGTGGATGGCGTTCACCTGTGACGAGAACGACATGGTCTACCTGCGTATGGCCGTGGCGAGCTCTGAGCTGAAGCAGTTCGATGACGTGATCCGTTACGCCGATGATGCCCTGCGCACCAAAGGCGAGCCGGATCGCAACATCTACCTGCTGAAGATGGGTGCCTACTACGAGCAGAAGAAGTTCGCTGAAGCCGCGGGTGAGCTGGAGCAGTTGCTGGTTCACTTCCCGGACAACGCCAAACTGTGGGTTCAGCTGGCTCAGCTGTACCTGCTGGCCGAGGACAACCAGCGTGCGCTCTACACCCTGGACATGGCGTTCCGCAATGACCTGCTGGACAGCGGCAGCGAACTGCGCCTGCTGTCTCAGCTGATGCTGCAGCGCGAACTGCCCTACAGCTCTGCGGTTATCCAGGAGTTTGCGCTTGAGCGTGAACTGCTGGAGCGGGACGAAGACGTGCTGCGCGGTATCGGCAGCGCCTACTTCCAGGCGCGGGAAACCGCCCTGGCTATCCAGTACTTTGGTGAGACCGCGGAGCTCAGTGGCCTGAGCCGCGACTACCGTCGTACCGCAAACCTGCTGGTTCAGGAAGAGCGCTTCGACGAAGCCAAGGTCTACCTGGTGAAGGCACTGGAAGGCAAAGAGCTGGAGAACGAAGGTGCTATCCGCCTGCAGCTGGCCCAGACCCACTTCTTCCTCGACGAATATGTTGAAGCGAAGAAGCAGGCCAAGCTAGCGATGAAGGAGGAGCGTCTCAAGAGCAGCGTCGAAGGCTGGCTGTCCTACATCGAGGATGTAGCCAAGCGTCGCGGCATTGAGATCTGATCCCTTTGCATAGAAAAACGGCTTCCCAAGGGAAGCCGTTTTTTTTGGCTTCGCCGGAATTATCTGTTCTTCCACAGAGGCTAATGGCTTCTGTCCCATTTGCTGGCAAAAGCTTTGCCGGGTTGCCGGCAGCAACCAAAGGGGCGTTCCGCCCCCTTGGAACCCCCGCCTGCCTCCGGTCGTCGCTAACCCTCACTCCCGTGCTCTAAGTCTGCGGCTCTGGCTTGAGTCGACATCCCTGTCTCCGCAAGCCACTCGGGCCATCCTGGCCCTCAACCTGGCTTTAGAGCACTTCGTTCGAGCGACTCCAAGTCGGCGAAGTGCTGAGGGGGCACGAAGAGTTGTTTCCAATTAGAGGTCGTATGAAGTCCGAGACCTACTTTAAGCAGAGCCGTTTTTTTTGCCTGACACTGTTGCGCAACTGTTACCAAACCCTTGCTGGTGTGGAGAATTTCGCCTTCTGGCCTCGGTCGGAAGGGGCGACTGTGGTACCCTGCGACCGCCCAAAATGATGAACAACGACATGATGAAGCCCAGACACTTTTCCGCCGGGGCCATTGCCCTCACCCTGGCGTTGACCGGGTGTGGCGAACAGGCCAAACCCGAGTTTCTCAGCCATCGTCCCGCTGAGCCTAAGGCCACTGAAGCAGTGCAAGCCGAGCCGGTAGAGCAGGCCGAGGCGCAGGCGTCCGCCGAGCCCGAGCCGATGGCTGAAACCATCGAGCCGGAAACGGTTGAGGTCGCTGCAGAGCCGACCGAGCCAGAGGTGAAGGCTGAGCCGATCGCCGAGGCAACCGTGGCGGTGCCGACTCAGGCAGATCCGATTCAAGCGGCCCCGGCTCAGGTAGCGCCGATTCAGGCAGCGACCACTGAGCAGTACCCCGGTGAGGTACGCTTTTCCGAGCCGGCCCAGGCCCATTTCAGCCTGAGTGTCGCCCACATCAACGACACCCACTCCAACTTTGACCCGGTGGCGGGCAGCCTGAGCAGCGATGCCATCGGCACTGACCCGGTGTACACCCGCTTTGGCGGTCACCCGCGTCTGCTGACCCAGGTCAATGCCATCAAGGCGGCGGCCGAGCAGCACGACCAGGGCCTGCTGTTCCTGCACGGCGGCGACGCCTGGCAGGGCACCGGCTACTTCAAGCTTAATAACGGCAAGATGAACGCCGACATCCTCAGCCGTATGGGGCTGGACGCCATGGCGGTGGGCAACCATGAGTTTGACTTGAACAACGCCACCCTGGCGCAGTTCATCGACAACGTGAACTTCCCGATGCTGGGCGCCAACATGGACGTCAGTGCCGATCCGGATCTGAAGGACAGCAGCAACCTGTTCCCCTACGTGGTGTATGCCTTTGAGGGTAACCAAAAGACCCTGATCACTGACACCGATGCGCTGCCTCAGGACAAGCAACTGGTGGCGGTACTGGGTCTGGTACTGGAAGACATGCCCAGCATCTCCCCCCACGTAGGTGAGGTGACCTTCTCCGGCGAGATCGAGACCGCACAAGCGGTGGTGGAGGAGATCCAGGCGCTGGGGATCAACACCATTGTCGCCGTGACCCACCTGGGTCTGGCCCGGGATCAGGCGATCGCCCGCAACGTGGAGGGGATCGATGCCATTGTCGGTGGCCACTCCCACTCCCTGCTGGGGGATTTCTCCAATATCGGTTGGGGCGATGGTGGCCAGTATGCCGAGGTGATCACCGGCCCTAATGGCCACCAGACCTGCGTGGTCCAGGCCGGGCAATACGCCCAGGCGGTGGGCCATGCGCAGCTGGGCTTTGATGAAAACGGCGCCCTGACCCAATGCATCGGTGGCAACACCCTGCTCAGTGACGACCGCTTCTTCGCTGATGGCCAGCACCAGCAAGCCCTGACCGGTGAGGCTCTGGATAGCGTCAACGCTTTTGTTGAGGCGGAGCCGAACATCGCTAAGGTGGCCGAGGACGCCGAACTGCGTGCGCACATCGACCAGGCCTACCGGCCGGAGCTGACCGCCGCCTATGGCGAGATCATCGGTCAGATCCCGGAGAGCCTGGTGCACGAACGCCGTCCCCACGACGGTGGTGTTGACCAGCACGGCTCCCGCGTCGCCCCGCTGGTGGCAGAGTCTCAACTGTATTTTGCCAACCTGCCGGAAGTGCAGGAGGCCAGCGGCATGACCGTGGACTTTGCCCTGGTGGGTGCCGGTGGGATCCGCACCAGCCTGGATGAAGGGGTCTACTACGAGGGTTCGGCCTCGATGGAACTGTTGCCGTTCTCCAACTACCTGTCGATCCTCAAGGTGCCGGGCTCGGCCATCATCGAGATGATCGAGAACACCGTTACCAAATCCCTGGCGGATGATGCCCACAAGGGCAAGTTCCCCTATGGCGGCGGCCTGCGTTACCACTTCGTTGAGACCAGCGCCCAAGTTGAGGGTGAGCTGGTGAGTGTCGAGGTACGTCGCGAGGGTCAATATGAGGCAAAGTGGGAAGCGCTGGATCCCCGTGCTCACTACACCATCGTTACCACCAACTACAACGCCAACGGCAACGACGACTGGGATGCTCTGTTCCGGGCGCAGTCCCAATGGGTGGAGCGGATGGACATCGCCTTCCTCAATGATCAGGTCAAGGCCTACCCGGTAAGCAAGGTGGTGCGTCAGGGTGACGGCTATGCGGCGGTGTACCCCAATGGTCAGCCCCAGTGTGAGCTGGTGGAGATCCGCTGCAGCTCCGATGCCCAGGCCTTTATTGAGTACATCCGCCAGGTGCACCCGACGGTGACCGAGCTTTCAACCCCGGCGGTGACGCTGGAGCTTAATCGCTAAGGCAACAAAGACTAAACAAAAGGCCCGCAGATGCGGGTCTTTCTTTTTTCTCGGTTTTATTCGAGTTTGATTGTTATCAATTAATCTAAATACGGTTTTTTCCTGAACTTTGTCGCGTTGGCGACGGCAACCAAAGGGGCTAATCGCCCCCTTGGAACCCCCGTTGCCTCCTATCGGTGCTGATTCCTCGCTCTAGCGGTATCGACTAGCGGCACAGACCAGAGTCGACGTCCCTGTCTCCGCTGGTCATTCGGGCCTTCCTGGCCCTCAGCCTTGCCGATACCGCTCACGCTCGGGCACCTCAAAGTCGGCTTAAGAGCCGGGTCATCACCCTCAACGGGGTCTCCCCAATCTCTATTCTTTGGCCGCTTAGCTTCCGGCTAATGCTGCAAGATACTTACCACTCGTTGCTTGCCTTTGCTGCTCAGGCCGGTAGGCTCATGGCCATCTTTTGTGGGCGTGAACAAGGCGTTAGCGTGACTCAACTTCTGAAAACCTGGCTGTCCTGGAGCAGTGGCAAGGACAGCGCCTGGGCGCTGCATCAGCTTAAGCGCGATCCCAATGTGGAGCTGCTGGGGCTGTTTACCACGGTGAACCGCAGTGCCGAGCGGGTGGCGATCCATGGCGTGCGTGAGGCCCTGCTGCAGGCTCAGGCAAACAGCTTGGGATTGCCGCTGGTGGTGATTGACCTGCCGTTCCCTTGCAGTAACGAGGACTACCAAGCCTGCATGGCGCACTTTCATCAGCAGGCGTGCGATGCCGGTATCCAGGCACTGGCCTTTGGCGATCTCTTCCTTGAGGATGTGCGGGACTATCGCTTGAAGACCCTGGAGGGCACCGGCCTGACGCCGCTGTTCCCGCTGTGGGGCCTGGATACCGCCAAGCTGGCCCAGACCATGGTGCAACAGGGTCTCAAGGCCACCATCGCCTGCGTGCAAAGCGACAAGCTGGAGGCCCAGTGGTTGGGGCGGGCGTTTGACCAGACGCTACTGGATACCCTGCCGGAGGGGATTGATCCCTGCGGAGAGTTTGGTGAGTTTCACACCTTTGCCTGGGATGGGCCGGATTTCAGCTATCCCATTGCGGTAACGCTGGGGGAGCAGGTGCAGCGCGAGGGCGCCCGCTTTATCGATCTGCTTCCGGCCGAGGAGTAACCCGGGAACAAAAACGCCCACCGCTGTTGCCAGATTCGGTGGGCGTTTTGTTGAGACCGTTGTTTAGCAGCCGTCTGTCTTAACGTAATGGTTGGGGGTGCCGCCCCAGCTGCGCGGGTGCTGGTAGAGGATGCGGCAGTTGCCGTCGCGGATGTTGCCGTTACCCAGGGTGTCGAAGCCAATGTAGGCCTGGTGACTCTCAACGGTGAAGCCGTAATCGCCGGCGTTGCGGTCATGAACGTAATGCAGCTTGCCGCCCACATCCAGGTCCAGCGCCATATCCAGGTTGTCGTTATCCAGCCAGCCGTACACCAGGCGGATATCCCCTTCGTCAATGACGCCGTTGTTGTTCATGTCGATGTAGTGATGCTTGTCGTCACCGGCATCCAGCACCCCGTTGGGCAGCTTCATCTTCACGTCCGCCATCTGGCTGCCGTGCTTGAGCGCGCCCATCGCCTGGTCCAGCTTGGCGATGCGGGCTTCGGTGCTGAGGTTGATAAAGCGGGGCAGGGCGGCGGCGGCCAGGATGCCAAGAATGACGATCACCACCACCAGTTCAATCAGGGTAAATCCTTGCTTACTTTTTTTGAGTTCCATCTCTAAAACAATGCCTTATGCTAGTTTGTAGTCATCTGACCAAAATCTGTAATGCCATACCAGTAGACGGATGTGTCAGACTGACAGAGTGTGATCGGGCTCACGATGAACCCGGTACAACCATCAGAGGGACAATCGAGAGCGAACGATGCGGGCGATGATCTGGGTAATAGCGTGGTGCTTGATGCTGCTGGGGGGCGTGTTGGTCTTCACCCCGCTGCCGGTGGGTGCGCTATTGATTACCCTCAGCCTGGCGATGATGCTGGGGGTCAGTCCGCGACTGCAGAACCGATTGCAGATTTGGCGCACCAATCACGGCCCGCTGGATAACCTGATGCACAAACTGGAGCGTTTGTGCGAGCCTCGCTGGCAGGGGATGCATCAGAACCTGGTCAAGACCCGGCCACGCCGTTGAGGGTCGGCTTCTGCTTCCTACGCTAGAAACTCCACTTCACTTGGGCAAACAGCAGGGTCGATGGCGTATCGCCAAACAGACTGTCGCCACTGCCATCGAAGCGCTGCAACACCCCCAGCAACTGCCAATCGTTTGCCAGTGAATAGCTGCCGTTGAGACCAATAAAGTAGGAGCCATCGTCGTAGCCGGTGGCGCTCATGGTCAGGCGGCTCAGCGCCGTGGGCTCAAAGCCCAGCTCACCATAGCCGCTCCAGCGGGTGAAGCTGAGGGTACGGGCGGTGAGTGGCAGGTTTAAGAACGCCAGGGCGCTGTCCGGGTCCTGGGGGTGGGAGATGTAAAGCAGCGCCGCCCGTCCCAGCCAATTGCGGCGTCCGCCAAAGCTGTAATCGCTCTCAAGACTCGCCACCGTCGCATCCTCCAGTGGCTGGCCATCCCATTCGCTCTCGGTGGTGTGAAAATGGGTTATCTCTCCCCGCAGGCCAGCACCACGCAGGTCACCGGCAAAGCCCAGCCCCACCACGTTATCCAGTCCCGATTTGCCGAGGATCAACTGGCCGTCCCAGCCGCGATGGTTGAATAGGTAGCGCCCGGCGTAGCTGGTCAGCGCGCTGTCGTCGTCCGGGTTATAGACCAGGTCCAGCTGGGAGGCGAAACCCAGCTTGCGGGTTACTCGCACCGCGTCGCTGCCGGGGCGCTCCTCGTAGTCGAAGTCGTAGATGGAGTAGCTGTTGAAGATGTCGTTGGGGTTGAACACCGTGGTCATGCCCCAGTTGATGCGAAAGCGGCCGCCGCGCAATTGCCAATCGACGTTGTGCCAATCCAGGTAGAGCCGGTCAAAGCTGGTGGTGCCCACCACGCCGCGCTTGTCCAGCCAGTTGGTGGTGAGGTCCCAGTAGCCCGGATCGAAGCCCACCAGATCGCCGTAGCCCGGCAACTCCGCCGTGTCACCAAACAGCAGGCGGTTACGCATGCCGGCGTTGAAACGCAGGTTGCCGTCGAAGCGGTACTCGAAGTTGAAGCGCTGGTGCACCAGGTGATCCAGCGCGTTGTCGCCGCTGTCCGGCAGGGCGGCGCTGGCCATGTACTTGACGTAGCCGTTGAGATCCCAGGCCTTCTCCGGGGTTAGCCCCGGGATCTGCGCCAGCGCCGGCCAGGCCACTAGGGCTGTACTGAGGGCCGTACTGAGAGCGATTGTGCGCCAGCGGGTGGCGCTGCAGCGGCCTGTCATCCGGCCACCGACTCCGGCTGTTGGCACTGGTCCTGGGTCAATTGGCCATCCTCGAATACGATCACCCGTCGTGCCCGTTTGATCACCCGCGGGTCATGGGTGGAGAAGATGAAAGTGGTGCCCTCGGTTTCGTTGAGCTGCTGCATGATGTCCAGCAGCTCAGCGGTGCTCTGGGCGTCCAGGTTGGCGGTAGGCTCGTCTGCCATCACGAAACGGGGCCGTGGGGCCAGGGCCCGGGCTACCGCGACCCGCTGCTGCTGGCCGCCGGAGAGCTTGGCCGGCACCTTGTGCAGGTGATCCGCCAGTCCCACCTGAGTGAGCAGTTGCTCCGCCCGCTGGCGGCACTCCTGGGCCGGTCGGCCCTGCAGCTGCATCACAAACTCAACGTTCTCCAGCGCAGTCAATACCGGCAGCAGGCTGTAGTCCTGGAAGATGAAGCCGATATGGTCGCGGCGAAAGCCGATCATCGCCTTTTGCGACAACGCCTTCAGCGACTGACCATCGATGGTGACATCGCCGCCGCTGGGCTCATCGATGCCGCCGAGCATGTTCAGCAGGGTGGTTTTGCCCGAGCCCGAGGGTCCCATCACGGCGACAAACTCGCCCTGCTCGATGGTGAGATCCAGCGGTTTGACCGCCTGCACCGGGAAGTCGGTGTCGGCGTTGTAGGTCTTGCTCAAGGTGTGGGTTTGAATGGTCATAGCGGGTCCAGGTCAGTGTTTTTCCGCCATCGCCTCGGCGGGGCGCTTGCGCAGGATCTGTCGGGCAGGGTAGAGCGCAGCCAACAGGCTGGCCGCCACTACAGTGAGGAAGATCAGGCCATACTCCTGGCCGGTCACCACGGGGTAGAACAGGGTATCGGCCCCGAAGGCACCCAAGCCATCTGCCATGCCCCCTAGGGAGATGCCGGTGCGCTGCAGAATCTGCATCAGGCCTAAGCCGGCCAGCACCCCCAGCAGGCCACCGCAGATCCCAAGCCAGGCGGACTCCAGCAGGATCAGCGCGAACACCTTGTGTTTCTGCATCCCCACCGCCATCAACACGCCGAACTCACGGGTGCGCTCGAACACCGACATCAGCATGATGTTGATGATGCCAAAGCCCATGGCAACCACGTAGATGCCGATGATGATGGCGTTGCTTATCCCCATCTGGCCCAGTATTGAGGCCAGCATCGGCTGGATCTCCTGCCAGTCGCGGACGCGATTCTGCGGCGCGCTGGCCGCTTGCAGCGCCTGCTTGACCCGAAGCACCGGCTCAATGGCCTGGTAATCGGTCTCGGTTAGGCGGATGGCCAGCTCGTGACTGCCGTCCAGGCCGGCCAAAGCGGTCAGGTCGCTTTTACGAACGAACAGGTTGCCGTCATCGAAGGCGGTAGAAGGGGTCTGGAAGATCCCCCGAACCCGGAAGGCGGCACCGGCCACGTCCCCTTGGCCGTCGGTGAAGGTGAGCACCACCTTGGAGCCCAGCTTGAGGCGCAGGCGGTCAGCGGTCTTTTGCGATACCAGCACCGGGTTGCGGCCCTGGTCGTCCAGCCACTGGCCCTCGATGACCGCGTCGGCAATGGGGGTGACCGCCGCTTCCTCGGCAGGCTGCACCCCGTTGATGCGGATCCCCCGGGTGGCGCGGGCGGAGGCCACCATCCCCTCGGCGACAAAGCGTTCGCTCCAGGCGGCCACCTGCGGCAGCGCAGCCAGCTCATCCAGCAGCGCTTGGGGATCGATCAGGCGATCCTGGATGTCCGGGTTGTCCAGGTAGCGCTGGTTGTGCACCTGCAGCTGACTGGTCTGCCAGGCGATGGCGTTCTGGATCATGTTGCCGTAGAGGCCGGCGATGAAGCCGATCATCGCCACCACGCCAATCAGGCCAAACACCACGGCGCCGAGCATGATGCTGGTGCGCAGCTTGTTGCGCCACAGGTTGCGCCAGGCCAGGGTGAGCAGTTGGGTGCTAGCGCGCATGGGCACCTCCCTTGAGGGCACTGACCAGCTCCAGCCGATGGATGCGCCACAGCGGATAGAGTAGGCACAGCGCCAGCAACGCCAGGACGATGCCGATCTGGTCGAGGAACAGGCCTGGGTCCACCAGCGCCGGCAGGATGGGATCCCAGCCCAGCTCCAGCATCATCTGGGCGGCGTCGCCGGTCATCTGAATTGGGTTGTGCGCCAGGTAAAGCAGTACTGGCGTGGCCAGCAGCAGCCCCATCGCAACCCCCAGGGCAGCGATGAACAATGACTCGATCATCACCAGCGCCAACAGGCGGCCGCGTAGCATGCCGGTGGCCAGCATCACGGCGAACTCCCGCTGGCGCTCCAGGGTCATCATCAGCAGGGTGGCAAATAGGCCAAAGCCCACCACGCCATAGAGCAGGTACATCATGAACAGGCCGCCGGCCTTATCCATCAGGATCTGTTGGGCCATCTCCGGGGCCAGGTCCTGCCAGTCTCGCACCGCCTGGTCCGGGTAGAGGGCTTTGAGCTGCTGCTCGGTATCGGACAGCTGCGCCAGGGTGTGGGTGTGCAGCACCCAGGCGCTTATCAGATCGCCGGTGCTGTAGAGCTGCTGGGCCAGGGGTAGGGGCAGGTAGACCAGCTGGTTGTCCAGTCCGGGCACGGGGAAGCGCAGCAGCCCCTTGATGCGATACAGTCCGGCGGCGGTTTGGCCGCGGTAGCCCTGACCGTAGAGCACGATCTCATCGCCGATGGCCAGCTCAAGGAACTGGGCCAGGCCTTCGCCCACCAGCACCTGATTGTCGTCATCCTCAAGGAACTCGCCGGCCACCAGCTTCTCACCCAGCTTGGCGTAGTCATTCTCCAGGCTGGGAACGCCGGCCATCACCAGGGCGCCCTTGGAGCGCTGCTCTCCGGCGGCCAGAGCAAAGGATTCCAGCCGGGGCAGCAGATGGCTGACGCTGGGCAGGGCACGGGCCGGGGCGATAAAGTCAGCGCTCTTCGGCACCAGGTCATCGATCCCTTGGCTCTCCTGGTATTCGGGGTGCTGGATCTGTACCAGACCCGTGGCAAAGCGGGCGGCATTGTCGATGTTGTTGCTGTAGGTGCCCTCCTGCAGGCTGCGCATAAACAGCGACAGCGCTAACGCCAGCGCCAGGGCCGCGGCGGTCAGCAGGGTGCGTCGTTTTTGGCGCCACAGGTTACGCCAGGCCAATCTAATCAACATAGGTTCTGTGTATCTCCCGCTCTTTGGGAAAGTCCTTTGCTCTGGGCTGGTGTTCCGGTTTTGCTTTCACACTAGGAGCACCTAGCACCTAGCACCTAGCACCTAGCACCTAGCACCTAGCACCTAGCACCTAGCACCTAGCACCTAGCACCTAGCACCTGGCACCTGGCACCTGGCACCTGGCACCTAGCACCTAGCACCTAGCACCTGGCACCTAGTCTCTCAGTGTCTTCATCTGGCTTTGCGAGAAGAAGGCCTCGTCAATGGCAAAATCGAACTGGGCGGCGTGGGTGATCATCTCGGTCTTCTGACCCGGTTTGTCCGCCGGGATCATCTCCATCCTGGTGGCCAGGGCCCGGCCGCCCATCTGCTGCACCTCGAAGGTGTTGAGGGTGTTCACCAGCTCATCAAACTCGTCGTAGAACTCCACCTTGCGCTGCAGATGGGTCTGCTTGGAGATCCACAGCCGCACCTTGCTCCACACCACCGGGGCGTCGGGCTTGGCGACGGCGTCGATGACGTAGCTGAGATCGCCGTCGAACACCTCCTCGCCCACCAGGCTATGGTGGTAGTCCACTACGATGGAGGACTGGTTGATCAGGTCATCATTGGTGAAGTCCGAGCCCATCCAGGACTGACCCAGCATGGAGGGGGCGATCTTGATCACCCGCTCGATCCCCGGCAGCCAGTTCCACATCTCCCGTTGGCGCTTGAGCGAGGCGCTGCCCTTATCCCGGGCTGGCGCGGTGACCAATACCAGGGAGAGATCCTGGCCCTTGGTCCAGCTCTTCATGCTCATGGAGCGGGTCCAGTCCGGCCGGATGATGTTCATGGTCAGCTCGGTGTAGCTGGCATCCCCGCGCATCTGCTGATCAGACAGGCGGACGATCTCGCTGGCGTCGGTTTGGGTTGCGGGCTGGTTCTCAGTATCCGCCTCTGGTGTGGCGCTGGCTGGCAGGGCAAAACCGCCGATCAGCAGGGCCAGAAGGGCGGCGCGAAGCTGGGGTAACAGGGTCATGGGGTTCTCCTTACTCGAACCAGGCGGCAATCAAAGCGGGATCGGCCAGCGGCAGGCTGCCTGCTGGGGCGGCCAGGGTTCGCTCCAGCGCTTGCTGGCTGGCGGCCAGCAGTTGGCAACAGGCCTCCACCGGCTCGGGGGCCGAATCCGGTGCCAGCAGGATCTCGGTGATGCGCTCGCCCTGGGCGGCGAGCAGGGCAAACAGCAGCTCGGCAGTGGCCTCGGGCTGTTCGATATCAAACACCCCCTCCCGGGCGCCCTGGGCCAGCAGCTGAGCATAGAGCGGAACTGCTAATCGCCGGGTTTTCTCGGTCAGGGTTAGCCGCAGCTTGAGGTTGCTGCCCTGGTGCATCGCCCTGGCCTGCAGCAGCAGGGCGTCCTTGTGTTCCAGCTTCCAGCGGTTGGACTGGCTCATCAGCGCGCGCCACTTCTCCAGCGCAGGCAGGGCCGGATCGTCGATCAGTCCCTGGATATGCGGGGCGAAGCTGGTCAGCATCCGGTCTGTCAGCGCCTCCAGCACCGCCTGCTTGGAGTCAAAGTGATGGTAGAAGGCCCCTTTTGACAGGCCGACCGCCTTGAGCAGATCGTTGACCGAGGTGCTGTCGTAGCCTTGCTGCATAAACAGCTGCTCGGCGGCATCGAGGAACTCCTCTCGGCGCTGCTCACTGGGTTTGTTGGTACGGACGCGGGTCATCTCACCCTCCGGTGTCCTTGTTGATAATTTAAATATACCGACCGTCGGTCTGTTTCGCCATAAGCGGCAGAGAGGATTGGTGTGAAAAGGCGATCGGTCGCACGAATGGGGCTACTAACCCGACTGGGTAAATCCCTGCAAAGCCCGTTGCGCCAGGCAGGGGCGCTGACTATGGTGAGCCGGCACCCGCTTTCACCCCTTTGCGGCTCCCGGACATCAAAAAGTGTGAAGCTGAACCGGCCAGCCCCAGTGAAAGCCAATACACTGCGCCCATCCCTGAACAGCGAGCGGACCCCAGTCATGAAGAAACCCTTTCACCTGATGGCCAAGCCCACCAGCTTTGAGTGCAACCTGGATTGCGACTACTGCTTCTATCTGGAGAAAGAGCGTTTCTTTAAAGCGGGCAAGCCGCGGCAGAAGGCGCAAAAGCCCTTTGTCGGCATGAGCGACGAGGTGCTGCGCGCCTACGTAAAGAACTACATCGCCGCCAACGAGATGCTGGAGAGCATCGAGTTTGCCTGGCAGGGCGGCGAGCCCACCATGGCGGGCATCGATTTCTTTAAGCGGGCGCTGCAGTACCAGCAGAAGTTCGCCAACGGCAAAACCATCACCAACGCACTGCAGACCAACGGCTTGTTGCTCAATGATGAGTGGTGCGAGTTCCTGGCCAAGAACCAGTTCCTGGTGGGCCTCTCCATCGATGGGCCGGAAGCGATGCACGACCACTACCGGGTCACCAACGCCGGCAAGGGCACCTTTGCTCGCATCATGAAGTCGGTGGAGTGCATGCAGAAGCACGGGGTGCAGTTCAACACCCTCACCACCTTGAACGACCGCAACATTGAGCATCCGCTGGAGGTGTACAACTTCCTCAAGGGGATCGGCTCCCAGTTCATGCAGTTCATCCCCATCGTCGAGCAGGTCCAGGTGGAGGTGGAGAACCCCATGCTGATCGTGCCGCAGCTGGAATCAAAGAAGCAGCTCACCCCCTTCTCCGCCGATGGCGACAAGTTCGGCCGCTTTATGGTGGCGATCTTCGATGAGTGGGTGCGCAAGGACGTGGGCCGGATCTTCGTGCAGGCGTTCGATAACGCCCTGGCGGCCTGGTACGGCGAGGAGCCGCCGCTGTGTATTCACCGCAAGGAGTGTGGTCAGTCCCTGGTGATTGAGCGCAACGGCGATGTGTTCAGCTGCGACCACTACGTCTACCCCGAGTACCGCCTGGGTAACGTGTTGGATGACAAGCTGCCCAAGCTGGTGGAGTCGAAGAAGCAGCAGAAGTTTGGCCAGCACAAGGCCTGGGTGGGGCAGAAGTGCGCCAACTGCGATTGGCGTTTTGCCTGTAACGGCGGTTGTCCTAAGCACCGCATCCACCCCAACCCGGACGGCTCGATGCAGAACCATCTGTGCGCCGGCTACCAACGGATGTTCGCCCACTTTGACCCCTACATGAAGTACATGGCCAACGAGCTGCTGGCCCAGCGCCCGCCGGCCACGGTGATGTACGTGGCGGACCAGATCGCCACCCGGGTCAAGGCCAGCCAGCCGGTCTGCGATTAAGCCCAACCCCAAAGGTAAGCGCCCACTTCGGTGGGCGCTTTTCGTTTGATGTATGGGGTTCGCTACCTTGCCTCAAGCGCTGGGTCGGGTGCACTCCTCGACCAGGTAAGCCAGGTGGCGGTAGCTGATGCCGCTGTGGCGGGTCAGGCCCACCTCGCACATGCGGTTGGCGTAGTAGCCCTCATCCACCTTCTCCGGCAGCTGCTCCTTGAGGTGGCGCAGCGCACTGGCGTTGATCTCCGGCTTGTACAACCCCTTCTCGCCGGCGAAGCCACAACAGTGGATCCCCGCCGGTCGCACCACATCCTCGGCAAAGGCGCGGGTGATCGCCTCCAGCTTGTCGTTGACCCCCATATGGCTGGCGGTACAACCCAGGTGCAGGGCGACCTGGCCCTTCTTCTGCACCGGTGGCAGTTTGTCCAGCAGCTCGTCATGGATGAACTCCACCGCGTCGAGCATGGTGTAGTTAACCCCGGCATCCTGCAGGGTGCGCTTGGTGCAGGAGAGGGCATCGACGATCACCGGGTACTTGCCGCCCTCGGTCAGGATCTCCAGCGCGTCGATCATCTCCCGGCGCTTGGCGTCGGCGTTTTTGTAATCCCCCTTGGACTCCCACATTTGGCCACAGCACAGGCTGCGGGTGTTGTCCGGCACCCGTACCTGGTAGCCGGCGCGCTCCAGCAGGGTAGTCATCACCTCGGGCAGGGTACGGTGATCCGGATCCTTGGGGGTGGCGCCGAAGGTGCGGCCACCGCAGGCGGCGAAGTAGACCACGGTGGGCCGGTCTTCATTGAACTGCACCGGCTTGGGCAGGGTACCGCCTTTGGGGAAGTCCGGATCCCAGTAGGGCACCTCGCTGCTGATCTTCTGCCCCAGCGACATGATGGCGCCGGTAACGGTGCTGCCGGTGAACTTGTGCATGCCACTGAGCACATTGAAGCCGGTGCTCAGTACGCTGTTGACGCTGCCGTAGTGGTCGGCCTGGAAGTCCAGTACCCGCTGGGCGGTGGAGGTCAGCTGGGTGCTGCGCAGTTTGCGCACCAGCATGCCCATGTTGTTGTCCACCGGGCAGGCGATGGTGCACAGCTGGCAGGCGACGCAGGTGTCGATGACGTCGTACTGGGCCGCCTCGCGCATTTTGGCTGCTTCCGCTTGCTCGCCAGCCTGCTCCAGCCGGGCGATTTCGCGCAAGGTGGTGATGCGGTGACGTGGCGACATGTTCAGCGCCGAGGTGGGGCAGGTCTTCTCGCAGAAGCCGCACTCGATACAGCGATCCACCCAGTCATCCACCACCGCCGATTCCTTGATGCGCTGGATGTGCACCTCGGCATCGTCATTGATCAGCACCCCCGGATTGAGCAGCCCTTCCGGGTCAAACAGCGCCTTGATCGCCTTCATCAGTCCGTAGGCCTGCTCACCCCACTCCATCTCCACGAAGGGGGCCACGGCACGGCCGGTGCCATGCTCTGCCTTCATGGAACCGTCGTACTTGTTGATTACCAGCTCCGCCACCGCCTGCATAAAGCGGTCGAACTGCTCTACGTCGCTCTTGCGCCGGAACTGCGGGGTGATGATGAAGTGGAAGTTGCCGTCCAGGGCGTGGCCGTAGATCACCCCCTCGGGGTAGCCGTGCTCGAGGAACAAGGCGGAGAGATCGGCGGCGGCGTTGGCCAGATCCTCCACCCGAAAGGCCACGTCCTCGATGATCACCGAGGTGCCCTTAGGCCGTTCCCCACCGATGATGGGGAACAAGCCGGAGCGCATCGCCCAGTAGCGGCCGAACACGGCGGGGTCTGAGCTGAACTCGATGGGCCGCTCGGTCTGGATGTGGGCGATCGCCTCCGTGACCTGGCGGGTGTAGTCGTTGAGGGTGTCCGGATCGTTGGCCCGGCTTTCGATCAGCAATATAGCCGCCCCCTCGGGCAGTTCACTGAGCCACTCGGGCATGCCCGGCTTGCCGGTGACCGCCTTGATGGAAGCCCAGTCCAGAAGTTCGGCCGCGGCCACCGCGTCGGTTTTCAGCGGCGGAATGGCGGAGGCGGCGTCCACCATATTGAAGAACACCGCCATGGCGGAAGCCTTGAAGCGGGCCTCTTCCACCGTCCGGTAGGTGACCTCCTCGACAAAGGCCAGGGTGCCCTCGGAGCCCACCACCAGGTGGTTGATGATGTCGAAGGGCTGTTGGAAATCCACCAGGGCATTAAGGCTGTAGCCGGTGGTGTTCTTGATGGAGAACTTGTGGCGGATGCGCTGGCTCAGGGCCTCGTCGGCCTGGGTCTCTTTGGCCAGCTGCGTCAGGGTATCCAGCAGCTTGGGGTGGGTTTGGGCAAAGGCGGCCTTCGAGTTCTCGTCGCCGGTGTCCAGGTAGCTGCCATCGGCAAACAGCAGCTTGGCGCTGTCGATGGTCTGGTAGCTGTTCTGGGCGGTGCCGCAACACATGCCGGAGGCGTTGTTGTTGACGATGCCCCCCACCATGCAGGAGGCGAGGGTGGCGGGATCCGGTCCGATCTTGCGATCCAGCGGCTTGAGCTTGGCGTTGGCATCGGCGCCGATCACTGCGGCACCTAGGGCAATCTTGCTGTGATCCTCGCTGATCTCCAGCTTGCGAAAGCCGTCGTAGCCGAGCATCACCAGGATGCCGTCCCCCACCGCCTGGCCTGACAGGCTGGTACCGGCGGCGCGGAAGGTGACCGGGGCCTGGAACTGTCGGGCGACCGCCAGGGTTTTCTCCACCTCTTCGACCTGGTTAACCCGCACCACCAGCTCTGGCACGATGCGAAAATAACTGCCATCGGTGGACCAGGCAAAGCGTCGAACCGGATCGTCGGTGACGGCGTGTTCCCCCAGTTGGGCCTGGAGGGCTTGATGAACGGCTTGGTAATCAATGCTCACTTCGGATACCCCAATGTTGCTGCTCACAGGGGCAAACCCTATTGGCTGTATCAGGTTCACCCAATATGACCTTAGTCGAGCATGAGTGAAGCGGTGTAACTGGGCCAGCAGGGCTTATGTCAGGATTGCCGCGGGTCATGAGGGGAATCGGACTATAGTGGGAACAGACTTCCGTTGAGGCGACGGGTATGAGCAGCTTGGTTTACGGTGGTTTTTGGTTGCGGGTGGCGGCGGCGTTGATCGACTCGGTGCTGATGTTGATCCTGCTCTCCCCGCTGGTGAGACTGATCTACGTGGATGAACAATGGGTCGGGGCACCGCCCCATTTCAGCTTCGCCGAGTTGCTGCTCAACTACCTGCTGCCGGCCCTGGTGGTGATTGTGTTCTGGATTGCCAAGTCAGCCACACCGGGCAAGATGGCGCTCAAGCTCACCATTGTCGACGCCAACACCGGCGGCAAGCCCAGCACCAAGCAGTTTATCGTCCGCTACCTGGGCTACTACGTTTCCACCATTCCCCTCTGTCTGGGCCTGTTGTGGGTCGCCTTTGATGAGCGCAAACAGGGCTGGCATGACAAGCTCTCCGGCACCCTGGTGGTGCGTAATACCGCACCTAATACCGTTGAGTTTGAGCAGCAACCGCCTGACTGAACCCGCCCTTAGGGCTTCCGCCCACGGGGATTAGAGGCACTCGATGGTGAGGTATTCCTTGCGGCCCAAGGTGATGTAGTAAAGCGGGGAGATCAGCAGGTCGAACAACCAGCCATTACCCATGGCATTCTTTATCACCAACTTCTGCGAAGTGAGCGCCTCGATGGCCACAGGCGGGCTTTCGCACCAGTCGATGCGTGCTTGTAGCTGCCGGGCGTCGGCCGGGATGGTCAGGTTGATTTCGGTGTCCGCCTTGAGCTGGGCCACCACCTTACCGTCGATCAGGATCTGGTAGCTGCGAAAGCTGTCTTGCAGCTGGCTGGGTCGTGAGATCTGAACGTCCATGCAGTTGTCTCTCCGTTGGGCCCGCGAAAGCGGGGCTATGTCTCTGTTTGTGTGAACTCCACGCCTGAGAAAGCGAACCTCGCGACTTAATGGTTGCAGGCGCAGCCGATCTGGCCGTTGCTGTTGCGCCACTGCTCGTATTGGCCGCTGCATTGGACACGAACCGTGTCACAACGTGGATTGCCGTAGCCGACATCGGATTGACTGGCGCCGGATAACACCCCGCTGACCAATTCATTGAACAGGAACTCCAGGTTATCCGAACTGGCACAACCGCTAAGGAGCAGGGTGGTGCAGAGCAGCAGGCAGCGCATTAAACCTCCTGAAACCTGCTCGACGAACCGTGACTTGGCATCGGCTCGCCGCGGTTGGGTTGATGGGGTTATTTGACCTTGAGCAGGCCCACCAATACGGCGATGGCGCCGCCGACCATGCCGGCATAGGCCTCCACCGGGGTGTCGCCGCTGATAGCACGGGTAACCTGGGCGCTGGCGGAGTCGTAGACACCGTAGCCCCAATACGCCAAAGCCACCCCGACCACGATCAGGACAATACCCAAGATTTTGCTGTTCATTCCTACTCCTTGGTAACGCGCCGCAGGGCGTTTGTTTCAACCTGCCCCAAGTGAGGGCAGGGCGTGCGGCTACACTGATTCTGAGCCAGGGAGGAACCCGGATTCAAGCGTTGGAGAGCCGGTTGGACAGCAATGCGCTTCACTTTGTTTTCCATGGCGAAAATCACTGGCTTGTTAAGCTTCGCTGGCGTAATTGACTCAGTGGAGGCGACCCGAAATGGCGCAGGGAGGAACGAATGACGGCACTGAAGACGCGCCCCAATGCGTGCCCGGTTCAGCATTACCTGGCGGGCATTACCGATAATACCCGGCGTCTGGATGGCGAGGCGCTGGTTACCTTGTTTGCCCGGGTGACGGGGTATCGGCCGGTGATGTGGGGTGACAGCATCGTTGGCTTTGGCCAGTACCACTATCGGAACAGCGCCGGTGAGTTCTCCTGGTTGATGACCGGGTTCTCGGTGCGCAGTCGCAACCTGACCCTCTACGTGATGCAGGGCTTCGAGGGCTTAGAGACTGAACTGGCTCGGCTGGGCAAGTTGCGCCACGCCAAGTCCTGTCTTTACCTGCCACGGCTGGCGAGTGTGGATGTGCAGATGCTGGAGGGCTTCCTCGAGGTGGTAGTGGCGGACATGCGCCGGCGTTATCCCTGCAGCGAGGTGGATCTATCAAGCCTGGTGGATGACGCCGATTAGCGCTTCGTTCCCCGCGGGAGGGCAAACAAAAACACACCGCCGAGGCGGTGTGTTTGCGTTTCATGGCTGAGAAAGCGTGGGCTTACTCAGGGCAGGTCAGCACCCGCTCTTTGTCACCCAGTACGATCGGGTCCGGGCAGTAGGGCATGTGCATCATCGCGGTGATCTCAGCGCCGTTGGCGTCGAAGAAGGTCACCGGGGACAGCTTGTAGAAGCTGATGTTGATCCAGTTGCCGGCGCCTTCCTTGTTGCGCAGCACGAAGTCACCGCCTTTGGTGTTCATGATGGACCAGCCCAGCATGATGCCGCGCTTGTTCTTGTTGTTGGTCAGCTCGATGACGGCCGCGGCGTTGTTCTCGATGTTGTTGAACTGCACCAGCGGCAGGGCGTTGTTGAGATCCTTGTCCTCATTGCGACCCACCACCTTGAAGGTCGGCGCCCGCGGGCCCTGGCCGTCACGGGTGTTGGAGACGGTGAGCACCGCTTCCATCTTGTTGTCACCGTGGAGGATCAGACCACCGTCGTCGGCAGCGCTCCAGCCGACGTTGAGAAAGTTACCGTTGTCATCGGCGTCGGGGAATAGCACGGTCCCCTGAAGTGCGATGGCACTGGTAGATACAGCGGCGACGAAACCGGCAGCAAACAGAAATCCCTTTTTCATGATGTTTCCTTTTGGTTGGTACGCAACCCGGCGGTCTTCGTGAGATCCGTGGCTTTCCGTCCTGGCCTCGCAACCAGTTTGGCGGGTTAGTCCTTTCACTCCCCATGTTAAAAAAGGCCTAGCTCGCGGTAATCGCCCAAAGGTATGAAATTTAAACTAATTCTTCATACTTTGGGGTGAGGTAACTCGCAGGTGACTGGGTATGAACAGGAGATTAGGGATGATGGCATGGCTCCGACAAGCACGGCTGCAAAGGCGATCGCCTCGACAGTGGGCGCTGATGAGGCGCAATCTGTCGGCAGGGCTGCTGATGCTGGCCGGGGCACTGATGCTGTCGGGCTGTGGTGGCCCCAGCCTGCCGCCGGTGCCGCAAAACGGGGTGATCCTGGCCTTTGGTGACAGCCTCACCGCCGGGGTGGGGGCCTCGACAGGGCAGAGCTACCCGGAGGTGCTGGCCAGCCTGTCCGGCCGGGTGGTGATCAACGCCGGGATCTCCGGTGAAGAGACCGCCCAGGGGCGACAGCGGCTGCCGCAAGCCCTTCAGGAGCATCAGCCGGATCTGCTGATCCTGATGGAGGGGGGCAACGATATTCTGCGCAACCGCTCCAAGACCGAGCTTAAGGCCAACCTGGCGGCAATGATCGAGCAGGCCCAAGGGCAAGGGGTGCCGGTGATGCTGGTGGGGGTGCCGGAAAGGGCGCTGTTCTCTGACAGTGCCCCGCTTTATGGCGAGCTGGCGGAGCAGTACCAGTTGGTGTTTGAGCCCAAACTACTGCGAAGCTTGTTGGGGCAGCCGGCGCTCAAGTCGGACCCCATCCACTTCAATGCAGGCGGCTACCAGGCGTTGGCAGAAGGGCTTTATCAGCGGCTGGTCGACGCCGGCGCGCTGTAAGGGCTATTCAGGGGCTTTCGAGAGGCTATCTAAGCACCTTCTAAGCACAAAAAAAGCCGGGCATAGGCCCGGCTTTTTGCTTCTTGGAATAACCCTGATTTATTCGCGAACCACGTGGAGGAAGTGCAGGTGCTTCTCGTACTGGTCGAGGATGTCACCCAGCACCTGCTCCCGGCTCCAGCCCATGATGTCGTAGTCCTGGCCACCTTCGCGCAGGTGCACCTCGGCCCGATAGTAGTGGCTGGCCTCGTCGGTTTCATCGGTATCGCTGAGCTGGAAGGCAGGGCGTTGATAATCCACCACCCGCACCTCGTACTCAAAGTCGATCTCAGTACCCAGAACCACCTCGAAGCGCACCCGTGCCCGCTCAGGTTGAGGGTGGATATCCACCTGAACCCCCTGCTTGCGCAGCTCCTCGGCCACCTCTTCCATCACCGGAGAGACGGTGCCATCGATAAAGCGTTCCACCTCGTCGCGACGTGGCAGCAGCATCATGGTCTTAACTCGTTGCTGCCAGGGCACCGGATCCCGCGCCACCCGGGGAGCCAGGTTGGCGCTTTGCTGGCTCTCCTTTTTGTGCAGATCCATCCGCAGTGCCTGCAGCAGGCCGTAGCTGGCCACCAACAGGATCACCGCAAACGGCATGGCGCTGGCGATGGTGGCGGTTTGCAGTGCCGCCAGGCCGCCGGCCAGCAGCAGTACGATGGCCACCGCAGCCATCAGCCCAGCCCAGTAGATCCGTTGCCATACCGGGGAGTCGGTGCGGCCACCGGAGGCCAGCATATCCACCACCAGGGAGCCGGAGTCGGCGGAAGTGACGAAGAACACCACGATCATCAGCATGGCCACGAAGGAGAGCACGCTGGAGAGCGGGAAGCCTTCCAGGAAGTGGAACAGCGCCAGCGAGGCATCGGCACTGATCACCTGACCCAGCGCCATCTGCCCCTGGTTGAGCACCAGATCGATGGCGGAGTTACCAAACACCGTCATCCAGGCCAGGGTAAAGCCGGCGGGAACAAACAAAACACCGGTGACGAACTGACGGATGGTGCGGCCGCGGGAGATACGGGCGATAAACAGGCCGACGAAGGGCGACCAGGACAGCCACCAGCCCCAGTAGAGCAGGGTCCAGCCACCGAGCCACTCTTTCGGATCGTAGGCATAGAGATTGAAGGTTTTGGAGACAATCTCCGACAGGTAGGCCCCGGTGTTCTGCACGAACATCTGCAGCAGCAGTACGGTGGGACCCAGCAGGATCACCATGGTCATCAGCAGCAGCGCCAACACCAGGTTGAGCTCGGACAGGCGTCGTACACCCCGGTCCAGGCCGGTGACCACCGAGATGGCGGCCAGCGCCATGATGCCAAGGATCAGCCCCACCTGCACCGAGGTGGCAACCTCGATGCCAAACAGGTGGGACAGGCCACTGTTGATCTGCAGCACGCCGTAGCCCAGCGAGGTGGCGACACCAAACACCGTGCCGAGGATGGCAAAGATGTCCACCGCGTGGCCGATAGGGCCGTAGATGCGATCGCCAATCAGCGGGTAGAGGGCACTGCGCAGGGTCAGCGGCAGGCCGTGACGGTAGGCGAAGAAGGCCAGGATCAGGGCGACGATGGCGTAGATCGCCCAGGCGTGCAGACCCCAATGGAAGAAGGTCAGCTTCATTGCTTCCTGGGCGGCCTCGATGGTGGCAGCGTCACCTTCCGGCGGGGCCATAAAGTGCATCACAGGTTCTGCCACGCCAAAGAACATCAGGCCGATGCCCATGCCGGCGGAGAACAGCATGGCAAACCAGGAGCCGTAGCTGTAGGTGGGCTCAGCGTGATCCGGCCCCAGCTTGATCTCGCCAAAGCGGGACAGGCCCAGGTAGGCAACAAAGACCAGGATCAGGGCGACCACGGAGACATAGAACCAGCTGGCGTTATCGAACAGCCAGGCCTGGAGCAGTGCCACCTGTTCGCCAAAAGGCCCGGGGAACAGGGCGGCCAAAGCCACCAGGACAAAGATAAGGGAGCTGGCACCCCAGAAAACGGGCCCCAGCTGACGTTTGGGAGTAGAGATGATCGCCTCCAAATTGGCGCTCCTTGATGTTGTTTTTGTTTCCCTTGGCGGATGGATTCGCCGCCACAAAAAAGCCCCCGGCTGGCCGGGGGCTTTTGCTGTTGCTTAGGTCTTATTCGCGTACCACGTGGAGGAAGTGCAGGTGCTTCTCGTACTGGTCGAGGATGTCACCCAGAACCTGGTCACGGGTCCAGCCCATGATGTCGTAGTCCTGGCCACCTTCACGCAGGTGCACCTCGGCACGGAAGTACTTGGCTTCCTCTTCGTCCGCTTCCTCTTCGGTCATGACGAAGGCGGGACGCAGGTAGGCACGGGCACGAACCTCGTATTCGAAGTCGATCTCCTCACCCAGGTGGACCTCAAAGCGAACGCGGTTGCGTTCTTCGTCGCTGGCCACCACCACATTGACCTGCTGCTTGCGCAGCTCTTCGGCCACGGTTTCCATCGCCGGCTCCACCACCTCATCGATAAAGCGGTTGACGTGAGAACGACGGGGGAACTGCATCATGGTGCGCAGGCGCTTGTCCCAGGAGACTGGGTTGCGGGTTACCCGCGGCGCCAGGTTGGCCAGCAGCTGGCTGTCCTTCTTCTGCAGGTCAACCTGCAGCGCCTTGTACAGGCCGTAGGAAGCGGCCATCAGCACGATGGAGAAGGGCAGGGCACTGGCGATGGTCACCGTCTGCAGGGCAGACAGGCCGCCGGCCAGCAGCAGTACGATGGCAACAATGCCCAGCAGCGAGGTCCAGAAGATCCGCTGCCACACCGGGGTGTGATCGGTGCCGCCGGAGGCCAGCATATCCACCACCATGGAGCCGGAGTCGGCGGAGGTGACAAAGAACACCACGATCATCAGCATCGCCAGCAGCGACAGGATGCTGGAGAGCGGGTACTGCTCGAGGAACACAAACAGCGCCAGCGCCGAATCCTGACTGATGATGTCGCCGATCACCGGGATATCCTGATGGAGGATAAGATCGATGGCGGAGTTACCGAACACCGTCATCCAGGCCAGGGTGAAGCCGGCCGGAACAAACAGTACGCCCAGTACAAACTGGCGGATGGTACGGCCACGCGAGATGCGGGCGATGAACATGCCAACAAAGGGTGACCAGGACAGCCACCAGCCCCAGTAGAACAGGGTCCAGCCACCGAGCCAGTCGGTGGGGTCATAGGCGTACAGGTTGAATGTCTTGGAGACGATCTCTGACAGGTAGGAGCCGGTGTTCTGCACAAAGGCCTGCAGCAACAGCACGGTGGGGCCCAGCAGCAGGATCAGGGTCATCATCCCCACCGCCAGGATCAGGTTGAGCTCCGACAGACGACGGATCCCCTTCTCCAGGCCACTGACCACAGACACGGTGGCCAGGGCGGTGATGATCAGGATGATGGTGACCTGGGAGCCGGTGGTGTTGGGGATGCCAAACAGGTGGCTCAGGCCGGCATTCACCTGGGCAACGCCAAAGCCCAGCGAGGTGGCCACACCGAACACGGTGCCCAGCACGGCGAAGATGTCCACCGCGTGGCCGATGGGGCCATAGATACGATCGCCAATCAGCGGATAGAGCGCGCTGCGCAGGGTCAGCGGCAGGCCATGACGGTAGGCGAAGAAGGCCAGGATCAGCGCCACGATGGCGTAGATGGCCCAGGCGTGCAGACCCCAGTGGAAGAAGGTGATCTTCATCGCCTCCTGGGCAGCCTGGACGGTGCCGGGATCGCCCACCGGCGGATCCAGGAAGTGCATCACCGGCTCGGCCACACCGAAGAACATCAGACCGATGCCCATGCCGGCGGAGAACAGCATGGCGAACCAGGATTTGTTATTGAATTGCGGCTCGGCGTGGTCCGGCCCCAGCTTGATGTCGCCGAAACGGGACAGGCCCAGGAAGGAAACAAACAACAGGATCAGGGCAACGGCCAGGACGTAGAACCAGCCAGCGTTGGCAATCACAGCGGCCTGGATGGCGCTGAAGTGGCCGGCGGCTTGCTCTGGCATGATGGCGGCGTAGGCCACCAGCACCATGATCAGGGCTGCGGCGCCACCAAAGACGGGTGGATTGATCTTACTTTCAAATTTGAGCTTCTGCGGCTCATCGGACATGAGTCCTCCCTACTGAAATCATTCGATTTCGGGTTTTACGGCGCGAACACGTTGCCGTTTGGGAGGGATCGCGAAAACGCGATGGTCGCGGGGACGGGTAGGAGGACACAGTCCTGCCTTAGCCAAAGCCACAAGCCTGCCAAAACGGCAACGGCGCATTGTAGGCAACCCGGACTGAGGTATGCACTCAGAGCGGTTCGCTAAGACAGTATTGGCCAAAGTTGGCCAAAAGACCCGCACACTATAGAGAATTTATTTTCAATAAACCAATCGCTTGTGAACCGATGTATCCAACCTTGATAAAATTGCTGGCTTATTCGACCGCGATTGCCGGTTTTGCCAGCGTTGACTCAGATTGCAGCAGCGACTGGATCAACAGCCACTGTGCGGCGTAGTAGCTCAGCCAGATGCCGCTCAGCCCCCATGGGCTGGGCCAGATAAAGGTGTCGATGGCGATCCAGCTGTCGGAAACAAGAAACAGCATTGCGCCAAAAATGACCGATCGGTCCCGGGCACCGTGCATCACCGTCATCACCATGGCGGTAAGCAGCGCGGCATAGATGGCCATGGGCCAGAACATATGACCCTGGGGCGTATCGAACAAGAACGGCGAGATAAGCCAGATGAACGCCGCCGTACCCAGCGGTAGCGTCCAGGCCAAAAAGGCAAACTCTCCCTCCGGCCGCTGGGCAAACAAACGGATGTAGGCCAGTTGGGTGATGGCGAAGGCACAGAGTCCCGGCAGCAGGTGGGTGTGATGGCCCAGATCGAGAATGATGTCGCCGCAGGCGGCAAAAGCCAGCGCCAGCATCGCCAGACGACGGGGTTGCCCCTGCAACTGGCGGGCACAGAGGGCCAACAGCAGCAGGATGGGGGCGGCCTTGAGCAGGCCGCTACCGATAAAGGGACGCATTGGCGCCACGGCGATGTAGCCGAGCGCCGGGGCCCAATAGAGCAGGGCCAGGGCTTTGGGGTAATAGGACATCCTTGTCCTCCGGTTGGGATTGGTAAACAACCGCTAGCCGCGCAACTCCCTGCGCAGCACCTTGCCCACGGTCGACTTGGGCAGTGCTTCCACCTTAACAAAGCGACGCGGCTGCTTGTAGCCGGTTAAGCGCTCTTTGCAGAAAGCCTTAAGTTGGGCCACGTCCAATTCGGCCTCGCTGACCACATAGGCCACCACTGTTTCGCCGGTGCGCTTGTCGGGCTCGCCCACCACCGCTGCCTCCAGCACGCCGGGGGCCTGGGTCAGGATCTCCTCCACCTCGTTGGGATACACGTTGAAGCCGGAGACGATGATCATGTCCTTCTTGCGGTCAACGATGGTGACAAAGCCGTCCCGGTCCAGGGTGGCGATGTCGCCGGTCTTGAGCCAGCCCTCGGCATCCAGCACATTGGCGGTCTCCTCCGGCATCTGCCAGTAGCCCTGCATCACCTGGGGGCCGCGCACGCACAGCTCGCCCTCCTCGCCGCCGGCCACGGTGTCGCCTTTGTCGTTGATCACCTTAAGCTCGGTGTCGATAAGCCCGGTGCCGATCGTGCCCAGCCGTTCCTGACCTATGGGGTTGAGGCAAACCACCGGCGAGGTTTCTGACAGGCCGTAGCCCTCGGAGACGGTGCAACCGGTGGTGTGCTGCCACAGGTTAGCGGCGGTGCTGGTCAGGGCGGTGCCGCCGGAGATGGTGAGCTTGAGGCTGGAGAGATCCAGCTGGCGGAACGCCTCCAGGCGGCATAAGCCGATGAACAGGGTATTAAGGCCGGCCATGCCGGTGACCTTGAATGGCCTTATCTGCTCAACAAAGGCGGGCAGGTCACGGGGGTTGGGGATCAGCACATTGAGGCTGCCGCGGGCAAAGAAGGTCACCAGGTTCACGGTAAAGGCGTAGATGTGGTAAAGCGGCAGCGGCACCACGAACACCTCTTCGCCTTTGCGGCAGGTGTCCCCCAACCGCGCCAACACCTGGCGGGCGTTGCCCAGCAGGTTGGCGTGGGTCAGCATCGCGCCCTTAGCTACCCCGGTGGTGCCACCGGTGTACTGCAGGCTGGCCAGGCTGTCCGGGCCCAATACCGGCGGGTGAAACGGCAGATCGGCGCCATCGGTCAGCAGCGTCATCATCGACAGGGCACCGGGGATGCTGCCGGCGGCCGGGGTGCTCTGGTGAAAGTCCAGCGCGGTGGTGGTGATCACCCACTGGATCTCGGTCTGATCGAGGATGCTGGCGGCACGGTCGGCCAGGTCACTGAGGATCACCAGCGCCTTGGCTCCGCTATCGCGCCACTGGTGCGCCATCTCCCGGCCGGTGTAGAGGGGGTTGGTGTTCACTAACACCAGGCCGGCCCGCAGCGCACCAAAGGCGGCGATGGGAAACTGCAGCAGGTTAGGCAGGCATACGGCGATGCGATCACCCGGCTGCAGCTCGGTGTGCTGCTGCAGGTAGGCGGCAAAAGCGCGGGTGTAACGTTCTACCTCGGTGAAGCTCAGGGTGTAACCCAGGGCGCTGAAGGCGGGCTTGTCACCGTACTGTTCGCAGGTGTCGGTGATCATCCGGGCCAGCTCGGTGGCGGCGGTCAGTTCCACCGGGTGGTCATAGCTCATCGTTGGGTCCTCGTTTCCCTCGTTGGAGTTCCAGCATAGTGGCAGAACGAACTGCCTTCGAGTGGCGGGCTTTAGTGATGTGTGTTGCAAAATTGGTGTTGGGTTGTGATTTATTGTCGCCGGGCGTCGGGCTGGGCAGTTGAATCAGGTACAATCCCGCGCCAATAACAAAAACGACATCTCTGTTGACCTGTACCCTGCGGAAGCCTGAATCGATGAAATCCGATCTGACTATCTCTCAAGAAGCCCAGCTGCAACCCATCGCGACCATCGCGGATGCGGCTGGGATCGCCGCCGAAGAGCTGATCCCCTACGGTGACGCCAAGGCCAAGGTGAAGTTTTCCCTGCTCAAGCGCCTGGATAACGCCAAGCGCGGCAAGCTGGTGCTGGTCACCGCCATCACCCCGACCCCGTTTGGTGAAGGCAAAACCGTCACCACCATTGGCCTGTCCCAAGGCCTGAAGACCATCGGTCAGAACGTGATGGCCTGTATCCGTCAGCCCTCCATGGGCCCGGTGTTTGGCGTTAAGGGTGGTGCTGCCGGTGGTGGCTACAGCCAGGTAGCACCGATGGAGGAGCTGAACCTGCACCTCACCGGTGACATCCACGCGGTGTCTGCGGCCCACAACCTGGCCGCGGCGGCCATCGATGCCCGCCTGTTCCACGAACAGAAGCAGGGCGACAACTTCGAAGCCAAGACCGGCATGGCCAACCTGCAGATCGATCCCAAGCGCATCGTCTGGGGCCGCGTGGTGGACATGAACGACCGCACCCTGCGTCGCGTGACCATCGGCATCAACCGCGAAGGCTCTACCGCCAACGGTATCGAGCGTGAAAGCGGCTTCGACATCACTGCCGCCTCCGAGCTGATGGCGATCCTGGCGCTGTCCAAGGATCTGAAAGACCTGCGTCAGCGCGTCGGCCGTTGTGTGCTGGCCTACAGCATCGATGGTAAGCCGGTTACCGCCGAAGACATCGGCGTGGCGGGCGCCATGGCCGCCATCCTGCGCGATGCGGCTCAGCCGACCCTGATGCAGACCTTGGAAGGGGTACCGACCCTGGTGCACGCTGGTCCCTTTGCCAACATCGCCCACGGCAACTCCTCCATCATCGCCGACCGCATGGCCCTGCGCCTGGCGGACGTGGTGGTGACCGAAGGTGGCTTCGGCTCCGACATGGGCTTTGAGAAGGCCTGTAATATCAAGGCCCGCGCCGCCGACAAGACCCCGGACGCGGCCGTGGTAGTCGCCACCCTGCGTGGCCTCAAGGCCAACTCCGGCAAGTACGACCTGCGCCCAGGCCAGGCCTTGCCGGAGGCGATCTTTGCCCCGGACACCGAAGCCTTGGAAGCCGGCTTTGCCAACCTCCAATGGCACATCGAGAACGTGAAGCGCTACGGCATCCCGGCGGTCGTGGCGATCAACCGCTTCCCCCAGGATACCGATGAAGAACTGAACTGGCTGCGTGACCAGGTAGCGGCACTGGGTGCAGAGGTCGCGATCTCCGAGGCGTTCGGCAAAGGCGGCGAAGGCGCTGCTGAGCTGGCCGAGAAAGTGATGAGTGCGCTGCAAACCCCTGCGGATTTCCAGTTCCTCTACGACGTGGAGCAGGGCATCGAGGCCAAGCTGACCCAGATCGCCCGCGACGGCTACAGCGGTGACGGCATCGAGCTGTCTGACGATGCCCGCGCCGAGATGGAGAAGCTGGAAGCCCTGGGCTTTGGCAACCTGCCGGTGTGCATGGCAAAGAGCCCGGCTTCTATCAGCCACGACCCGGCGCTGAAAGGCGCCCCCAGCGGCTTTACCGTACCGGTACGTGGCCTGCGTCTGTGCGCCGGTGCTGGCTTCATCTATGCCCTGACCGGCAACGTGATGACCATGCCGGGCCTGTCCGATAAGCCGGGCTACCTGAGCATCGACATCGACGAAGACGGCAACATCACCGGCATCGACGAGTAACTCTTTGCCCTGATGACAAAGGCGCCGGCTGCGTAAGCAGCCGGCGCCTTTTTTGTACCTGGTCAACCACACCTGACTTTGGGGAGGGCTGGCTGCATTTGGTGATTGCAGTGCCTCTCAGGCAGTTCGATTCCCACTCTGAATCCAACTTCTCTGTTCCACCAAGAGAACGACACAGCATCTCACCTAAGTCGTTGATTGAGCGAGATTCGGTTGTTAGCGTGGCCTCACATCGGTCTGAGTAATCATTTCAAAGTTTATAGTAAGGAGGTAGCGTTGTTGGATTTCTTCACTTGCTTGTGGAGCCACATTAATAGTTGGAACTGGTCTGGAGTTACACAGAGCGTAACTGGTATTGCAACACTGATTATCGCATGGATGGCTCTAAACTCATGGAGAAAGCAGCATAAAGCTCAGAAAGTAACAGGCTTGTTCGACGAGCTAACGGATTCAATACATGAACTTGTGCAGGCGCTCGGTGGTCCCATTCAGCAGCTCCAGTTTATCCGTATAAGTATTGATAGTTGCAAGTATGATATCAATCTAGACAAGTCGCTGCCCCACCCAGAAGAGATTTGTTATATAAAAAAAGAGGGCCAAGAGTCAGCGGCCAGACTTAATGTACAACTTAAGGAATGCGCTCAACCTGCACACAAAATACGCTCTTTACTCGTAAAGGCGCAAGTTTATGACATTAAGAGCTTTGAAAATTGCAGTAAGTACTGCGAATGCATAGTTTGGCAATATGATAGATTGCAAGTAGTTTACTCCATTCTTGCAAGTGATAACCTAAATTGGAATCACCCTAAAGCAATTGATTTCGTAGATCATCTGAAAAATATAACACCGGAAGATATAAGTGCTCATCTAAAGGAAAATCAAATAGAGTACATAAAGTTTGTCAAAGGCATCTATAAGAAGGAATTTGATAGTGCCTAACAAGTCCAATCAGGAATGCGCACTTCGTGCGCGGGATCTCGCTACACTCGGCTCCTTTTGGGGCTTTAGTCGCTTGGAGAATTAATGGATATTTACAAAAATAAAAAAAAGCAGATTAGAGAGTTAACTGAAAAATGTAAGTCTAAACAAGGTGAGTACCTACCTTCACATCATGGCTCTGGCAGTTGGGCTACTACTTATTCGACGGAGTTTATAGATAGTGCTAGTGAACTCTACCTTGTTTTTCAGAGCTTGGATATAGGAGACCCACTGTATCTATTGGCTAAACAGTTTCGCTCAGCTGGTATCCGTTCTTGTCGAGGATCGGAGTTTACGATTGATCGAGCCGTGTATCTATACACCTCACATTTGAGCCACCGTTTGTCGGTTCTAGAAAGTAAATCTAAGGTAAAGTTAGTTAAATCTAAAGTTTCTTGTCCATATTGTGAAAAGAAAGTGGTAGATCTTACACAGCACATCAGTCAATCACATCCTGACAAGTGGGATGCGTATTACGACAAAAATGACATAAAGTTAAAAGGAAAAGTTCGGTGTGGGTCTTGTGGTTGTTTCCTTAAATCTTTATCTGGTCACATGGAAAAATGCCCAAGAACGCTGCAAAATAGCAGCAGGTAAAATGTTTGATGTGTACTTTCAACCTTGTGATTATTAGTGCGGTTTTAGTTTGGTTATTAAGATAGTCTGTTTGTGTGAGGCTCAATGGGTCAGAGTGATCGAAAACCGAAGGCTAGTAATCAAAGATATATCCCATGAATGACGACAATATAGTTAAGGTTTGGCGGCTAAGTGCAGGTGAAGAAGCCATCGCGCTGGCGGCGGTTGAGAAACTCATTCCGGAAGGTGAGCGTGAAGGATGCGTCCCGACTATTGGCCACTTACAAGAGCTTCTTGCTAGCCAGACAAACATCGTTATCGTTGCGACAGCCAATGCTGTGCCTATCGGTTTTTTGAGCGCATACGTTATGCCCAGACTCGATAGGGACGAAAAGATGGCTTACTTCTATGAGATCGAGGTTTGCCCGCAGTTTCGCAGGCAAGGTATTGCTACTGCCATGGTCAACGAACTGAAGCATTGTTTGCGCAGTCAGGGCGTCTCGAGCCTTTGGGTTGGCACAGAGTCCAATAACACGCCGGCTTTGTCGCTGTACCAATCTACCGGGGCGGTGCGTGAGCCGGAGTTAATCCACGAGCTTTGGTATAACAACATTTAGCTTGAAGGTCAGCGAGGACAATCCTCGTGAGCACAATCTGAGTTGGGCTAATGCTTGGGTGTATGGAGAGGTAATGAGCACAGTATTTACGCAAATCATCAATCGAGAGCTGCCAGGCAGAATTGTCTATGAAGATGATGATGCTTTTTGCATTCTGCCCCGTGGGCACTTCGTGAACCCTGGGCATATGCTGGTGATCCCCAAAGCAGAGGTGGATTACATCTTTGACCTGGATGACGAGACGTATCATCAGCTATGGGCTTTATCCAAGAAGCTGGCTGGCCCTCTGAAAGCGCTCACCGGTGCCAATCGCATTGGTATCGCTGTGGAAGGGTTTTCGGTGCCCCATGTGCATATCCACTTGTGTCCGCTCTACGACGAGGCGGATCTCAGTCCTCATCGAAATGAGCCATGGAGCGAGCAGGATAGGGATGAATTCGTTGAAACGTTCATTGCCAAGCTCTCGGAGAGTGCCGTCACCCAGATAATGGCGAGTGGCGTAACTGGCGTTGCAAAGTAACTCAGAATTACCCATCTGTTACGCTTTAATATTAATTGGTTAAACAGATACCTTATTCAGGATTTTTGCGGTAAAGCTGCTTTCTTAATCGTCATGGCCTTCTTACTCTGAGCCTCTCTTAATAGGAAGGATCCATGATGAAAAAGATCGCCCTCACCGTGTCATTGGCCTTACTGGCCGGTTGCAGCAGCAGTAAAGACGATAAACCCGACGCGGATGACGCACTGAGTCTTCTCGCCTTTGACCCGGCTCGCCAATGCTATGCCGCCGTGACCGAGCTGGAGATCTGGCGCCACAACGACCAAGGGGCCTTGCTCGGAACCCTCGGTATCGATCCCCAGGGTCAGGTCGACTTGAGCGGCTTGGCCAGCAGCGATTACCTCACCGTTTACGATCCCTTTGAGTCAGAGCCTCGTGCCCATATGCTGTTCAGCTTCGCCCGCAGCATGATCGATGGGTCGCAGGTGTGGCTTATGGATAGCCAGGAGAGCAATGATCCCAGCGCCCACCTAGGTGATTGCATTGAGTCGCTGCCCACTCTCGATTGGCACCCCTACAGTATTGATAATGCCGATGAGTACCGCGCTATCGCCCGAGATAGCCTGCGTACACGGCAGGTGGTGGACGGTGAAAGCCAATCCAGCGGCTTGAACGAACTGAGCTTTGATCTGGGCCCTGTCCTGTTCCTGGGCAGACGAGAAGGCTTTAGCAGCTACCAGGACTTTGCCGTGCTGCGTGACGGCGACGACACCGCCTTCCAGTTGGATGGGACGCTTGAGCAGGTCAGCCTGCATCATAACTACGGCTATGCACTCGATGCCATCCCCGGCCGAGTCCTGGTCGATGGCTGGCTGATGGACATTGATACCGGCTACTACCAAAGCGGTGATCATATCCTGCTGGATCTGCTGCCCACCTCGGCGGCTGACCAGCATATCGAGTTCGATGTGGCCGACAGCCATCCGAGCATCGCTAACGGCAGCTACTTTATCGCCGGCAGCCTGGCCAGAAACGATGAGCTGAGCTTCACCCTTCCTGATATCGATACCGACACGATCAACGAAATGGAGTGGACAGAGCAGGGGCTGAGCTACCAGGCGGCGGGCTTTGATCACCAGTACGTGTTCTCCGTGCAGATGATGCTGAATCTGAGCCAGTTCAGCACCACCACCCACGCAGTCATCGGCAAGCCGCAGGGGGGATGGCTGCCCCACTTTGAACTGCCTGAGGATCTGGGGGGACTGCCCGCGATCTCCGCAGTGCACTTGATGCAGACCGAGCTTTCCATGTTCCTGCCTGCGTCTGAAGGCCTGGAGGGTCTGCTGCGCTGGGGCGATGCTGAAAGCCTCAGCTATGGTGCAACGCTCTACCATCTGGATATGGATATCGACGCTTCATCGGTGCAGAACCGCACTGAGCTGGCCACGCCATTTGGCCACAAAGTAAAGCTCTAACCCTGAACGAAGGCGCCCCACTGGGCGCCTTTTTCTTACCACGGGTCTGTCCCAGTTCCCGCGCTCCCCGAGCCGAACTGAGCCAGGTTCAAGGGGGCAGAGTGGTTGAAGGTCGTGATGACGCCTTTGGCGACGAAAGATGACATGCGAACTTGGTCTCTTCCGATGAAGGTAGGGCTTACTGGTGTAGACGAATGAAGATAAATGCCTATTAGATTGGAAAGAGTTGCCCTTAGTGATGAGCGATATATCTCCTTATGTGAGTCGTGCCTTCGAGAGTTGCGGGACACCTACACGCCAACGAAGCGGGCACTGCAGGCAAGGGCAGTGGAAAGTAGCAGCCTTGAGCTGTTTGCCTTGATACAAGAGAACAAAATCGTAGCGGCGGTCAGCGTAAAGAGAGATAGAACCTCCCTACATCTTTCCGCTTTGTACGTGTCATGCAGCCATAGGGGGCGAGGATTGGCTCGTTTACTTCTCTCACAAGTCTCTGCTGCGTTCTCAGGTGCAAAAGAGATGTCGGTTTGGTGCGTTGAAGAGACAGGGAATGTTGATGTATTCAGAGCACTTGGCTTTTCCTTGGTGAGAAAAGAGAAATCAGCCTTTCTAGCCTTGACGGATGGTCGCCCAGCTACTGAGGTGCAGTTGTCCCGAATGCTTGATTAGTCGGGCGAGCCTGGAGCCATTGATAGGACAATGAAGGCGAGCACTTTCATGCCAATCCATCTTTCCCATGCCAACCGCGGTGTCCTTGCTTCACCGGCAGTTGGCCAAGGGTCATTGCTTTTCATCGTGTCTCTCCAAGCAATCAGAGCCGTAATCCAGGCTTATTCACCGCGCTGTTGGCGCAGAGCTTGGTGCTGGTCTTGGAGCTTGGCTTCTTTGCTTTGCTTGGCCAGTACCGGGTAATCGGTCACGGTCACACGACCAAAAACCTGTTGCGCTGAGGCCAGTGCGTCCTGACGTGCTTCCTCGGCGATAGTCTGGCTGACCTGGGCAAAGCCTTGCTGCAGGGAGCGGTCGATCGCTTCGTTGAGGGAGATGGTCTGGCCTGCCTGGGCGGTGCCGGTCAGGGACAGAGCAACAACAGAAACAGATACCAGAGTCTTCAGCGCAGTCATGGGATTTACCTTATGTGATTGAGTGACACTGTCTGTGATTACAAGCGGCGTGCCAATGTTTGAAATTTAATCAATGTGATGATTTTGTTGGATATTTTTAAACCGGATTGGGCGGGTGAGAATCCCGATATGGGGAGTAATCGGGGGCAATAGCAGAATTGACCATAAGGTTGGTCAAATCCACCAGTGATACTGATGTTGAGAGGAAACTGGAGATGATCTGCTTGGCTTTGCTCGCCTATTTGTTTGAGGGTGCTTTTCGGCGCTAATGACAGTTGGAGCTGGCAGAAAGCAGATGGCTGATCTCGAGAGCCGCAGTGCTCGTTTAACTCTGACGTGGACCAACCAGCGGGTACGCTTCCATGGCCATAACACTGCAACAGCTCAAACACAGCCCTGACATCGATAGGGTGATGATCCACTCACTGGAGTGCGCCTTGTACAGCGCCTCGGTGGAGATCAACGGACAGACCCATGCTATTTACAGCCAAGACGATGAGGTACTGACCACCCGCAGTCTGGTGTTGATGCGCCAGGCCTTGGCGGATGTGCCGGCGGGCAAGGTCCATCTGAATGAACACAACGCTTACGACGAGATGGTTGGGCTATAGCGAGGTCGGCCTCTGCTGAAAGAAAAGGGCTCCCGATGGGAGCCCTTGTCGTTCCGGCTCTCTCATGGGGTACGGGAAGGCATGGCACGGCTTAACGGCAGCTAAGCCGATCATTGGCTATCGGTAGGTAAGAAGGCGAAGGCCTCTAGACAAGGCTGATCGATAAACCTCACAGGCAAGGCTCATAGAAAAGGCTTGGAGTAAAAGCCCATAGATAGACGTCTTTTCGAGGCGGCTTTACGGAATCGCAGCCAGTTAGAAAGCAGTCTGTTCGAAATAGCAGACTGTTCGAAACAGCAGTCTGTTCGAAATAGCAGGTTGTTCGAAACAGCAGACAAGTGGAGCTAGGGATCAGTGGCTGGGTCTGGTGTGAAGAAAGGGCCCAACCGTCGCCAGGGTGTTTGGGTTGTCGTCAGATCTCGTGAACGAACTGGCTGGGTAGGAGAATGCTCTGCAATACCCCCGTTTCTTGGCGAGCCGGGGCCAGCCTTGACTAACCGAGGCCAACCGCGGTGTCTGTGTGCACCGCCGGTCGGCCTAGGGTTATTGCCTTTCATCGCGTCTCTCCAAGCTATTGGAGCCGTAATCCAGGATTATTTCTCGCGCTGTTCGCGCAGCTCTTCTTGCTTGGCTTCTTCGGTTTGCTTGGCCAGTACCGGAGAGTCGGTGACGGTCACGCGACCAAAGAAACGTTGGGCGGTGGACAGGGCTTCCTGACGTGCTTCCTCAACGATGTTCTGGCTAACCTGGGCGAAGCCACGTTGCAGAGAGCGGTCGATCGCTTCGGTGAGGGAGATGGTCTGGCCTGCTTGGGCGGTGCCAGTCAGGGACAGAGCAACAACAGAAACAGATACCAGAGTCTTCAGCGCAGTCATGGGATATACCTTGTGTGATTGAATGACACTGTAGCTATTACAAGCGGCGTGCCAATGTTTAAAAAATAATCAAATTATTGATTTTGTTAGGTAATTTTAAGGCGGGCTGGAAGGGGGAGATTGCCGATATGGGGAGGAAGTTGGGGCAATAGTCGAATTGACCACTGGGTTGGTCAAAACCGCTACCGAATGCAATGTTGACTGGATTTAGCCGGTGCGGGTCATCTTTACGCCACTGTGCTTGGCGAGTTTAAGCCGGGTTTGAGCCGGGTTTAAGCCGGGGTTATGGCCGGCGCGAGCTCTCGCTTACGCCACCGTTTGCGCCCTCGTGGAGAGAAGCAATTCAGCGTGGATTCATGGGGTTAGTGCCACACTGAGACAATCCTATTTGTTATATCGTTTCGAAAGCGCTTTGTGAGTGGAGGCTGATACCGTGCCCGAAAGACCGAAGAGGCGACTCAAGCCACACCTGGGTTTGATACTGATGCTACTGCTCGCAGTGGTGATGATCCCCGTGTTGGCCTGGAATGGGGTGCTCAGTCCGGATGAGCAGATCGCTACCTGGTTTCAACGCAGTGGCTCTTTGGTGGTGCTCTGCGCTGCCTTGATCGAATACATCCTGTTTAAGATCAGCCTGTCGAATACGCCCGCCAGTGGTGACGCTGAGCCGACGGGATATCAGCGCAAAGCCTCGCCGTTGTACCTGAGGGTGATACACGGCATTAAGTACCTGGCTGCAGGTGTGGCGATCATTGGCACGGTTATCTGGGGCTATGGAGATCTGATTTACAGCCACATTACCGCCATCGGCCACTAGGCTATTGCTGCGAACAAAGGGCTCCCGAGGGAGCCCTTTTCTATGCGGCTATCTTATTGTGCTACTTCAATGGGCTAGCCCAATGAGCTATCTCAGTGAATGGGGGAGCTGGGTCGGTCAGCCTGGTTCGGGTTCTGATAGACCCGCACATAGTCTACCTGCATCTGCGCCGGGAACTCGGTGGCGTCATCCGGCGCGCCGGGCCAGTTGCCCCCCACCGCCAGGTTCAGTAGCAGGTGGAAGCGCTGGTCAAAGGGCGCGGGGTAGGGGCCATTGCCGGAGTGCCACTGGGTCTGAGTTTGATACAGCACATCATCAACATACCAGCGGATCTCCCCCGGCTGCCAATCCACCCGGTAGACATGGAACTGCTCCACCACCGAGTCAGGCGGTGAGTACTCTTTTCCGGTGTACTGATTCTCAGGCCAGGAACCACCGTAGTGCAGGGTGCCGTGCACCGCATTACCACCGGCGGCGGTGAGGTTGACCGCCTCCATGATGTCGATCTCGCCACTGGCGGCCCAGCCACCGTATTGCTCGTCGGTGGGCAGCATCCAGAAGGCGGGCCACAGGCCCTGACCGGCGGGCAGTTTGATGCGCGCCTCGATACGGCCATAGCGAAAATCCGCTTTGTTAAGCGAGCGGATCCGTCCCGAGGTGTAGGGCACATCCGGCTCATCGCTGGGCAAGGCGGTGATGGTCAGCAGGCCGTCTGCAACGGTGACGTTGTCGGCGCGATAGTGCTGTAGCTCGTTATTGCCCCAGCCGCACAGGTTGATGTCACAACCGTCACCCAGTTGATAAGACCACTTGCTCTCATCCAGTGTGCTGCCTTCAAACTCTTCCGACCAAACCAGGCGATAGTCTGCGGCCAAAGCGGCTGGGCCGGCCAGCACGCTGAGCAGAGCAGCCAGCCCCACCCCTGTTTTCCCTTTGAGCAATCTCATCTCTCCCTTGCGCATCCTGCGGCTTCTCTTTTCTAACCTCTCGGTTATCGGCTTGCCTTGCAACCCCGGCGATGGCGATGCGCGCATTGATCCGCGCTCGCTGGCTAATAATCACACAACCTACTGCTTGGTATGAGTAATTTCGGTAGTGACTTTCAAAAAAGGCAGTGAGTTCTGTTCATACCATGGCGGGAGGCCGTGGCGGATTCTCCTCCTTACCTTCGCTTTTCTGGCAGTAAGGCTCACCAACTGGTGCGTTCAGCGATCCCGCCATAGACTGAGGGTTGCATCAATGTTGCCGGTTTTGCGAAATGGTTAATTTATTGCGTGTTATGGTGTGATCCTGCTCTCGCTTCTGAAGCCATAAACGCCAAAATTTTTGCTTCAAAGAAGTAAAAAAGTTACTGATAAATGGTAAATAAAGCTCACGCCTGCCGGTTCAAAAGTTGTCCGTCAAGCGATGGGGTTTGATTTCGATCTAATTATCGAGCGATACGATGTGTTTATAGTGGGGCGGCTTGGGTCAGATTGACCCACTGCGCTGAGGGTGCTTCTCAGAAGCCCGTCGATGGAAACGCTCAAACAAGGTTGTGTGATACGGATGATAAAAGTGACCAAGGGGTTGGACCTGCCGATACAGGGCAAGCCCGATGCTCGCATCGATGGCCACCGCCCGGCAAAGCGGGTGGCGGTATTGGGCGAAGAGCACAAGGGCATGAAGCCCACGATGCTGGTGGAGGAGGGCGACCGTGTCCGCAAGGGCCAACCGCTGTTCGCCGATAAGAAGACCCCAGGGGTGGTGCATACGGCACCGGCTGCCGGGGTGGTGGAAGCAATCCACCGCGGTGACCGCCGGGTACTGCAGTCGGTGGTGATCGCCGTTGAGGGCGAGCAAGACTGCACGCTGCCGTTGCCTGAAACCCTCGACCGGGCCAGCCTACAGCAGCTGCTGCTGGACTCAGGCCTCTGGACCGCCCTGCGCACCCGCCCCTTCTCCCGCGTTCCCGCCCCGGATAGCCAACCGGTGGCCCTGTTCGTCAACGCCATGGACACCCAGCCGCTGGCGGCGGATCCGGACCTGGTGATCAGCGAGCAGATGGATGCCTTCCGGCACGGACTGGAAGCGCTGACCCTGCTCACCGACGGCAAGGTGCACCTGTGTCACGACAACCGCGGCCGCTTCAAGGGGCGCCTGCTGGAACAGCCCATCACCGGGGTGGACTCCCACCAGTTTGTCGGGCCCCATCCGGCGGGGCTGGTCGGCACCCACATCCATGCCCTGTCCCCGGTTAGCCTGAGCAAAACGGTCTGGCACATCGGATACCAGGATGTCATCGCCATCGGTAAGCTGGTGCAAACCGGTGAGCTCTACACCGACCGGGTGATCGCCCTGACCGGCCCGCAAGTAGCTCAGCCCCGCTTGCTGCGCACCCAGTTGGGGGCCGATGTGCATTCCATCACTGATGGTGAACTGAAAGAGGGCAACAACCGCATCGTGTCCGGCTCTATCCTGTCCGGCCACAACGCCCACGGCCCCCATGGCTTTCTTGGCCGTTTCCACAACCAGGTAACCGTCCTGCAGGAGGGCTACAACCACCGCAGCTTTGGCTGGATTGGTCAGGGCCGCAAACGCTTCTCCCTGTACCGCTCTATCACCACGCTATTGGCTCGCCCTAAGCAGTTTCCCATGACCACTGACTCCGGTGGCATCAACCGACCCATCATCGCCTACGGGCGCTTCGATGATCTCAGCCCGCTGGATCTGGAGCCGGCCCTGCTGTTGCGGGACCTGGTGGCCCGGGATACCGATGAGGCGCAACTGCTTGGTGCGCTGGAGCTGGACGAGGAGGATGTGGCGCTGTTCACCTTCGCCTGTCCCGGCAAGTACGACTACGGCGCTGAGCTGCGTGTCTGTCTTGACCTGATTGAGAAGGAGGGCTGAGGATGCTGTTTCGAACCCTGATGGCCGATCTCAAGGTCTTGTTACTGGCGGATGGCCAGCGAACCCGGGGCAGTGTTGCGGTCCGGGATCTGATGGACGTGAAGCGCAGCCAGTCGATGATCTGGCTCTGCCTGATGCCCATTTTGTTATTTGGCATGGTGATCCAGGGCTGGCACGCCCACCTCGACCTGGCGGAGGGCCATACCACCCCCGACGTCTGGCAGCTGGCGCTGTTTAACGGCATCAGCGGTGGCCTGACCGCCGATTCCGGTTTCTTTGCCTGGCTGTTCTACGGCGCCAGCTTTGTCTTCCCTATCTTCTTTGTCGCCTTCTTCGTCGGCCTGGTGTGGGACATGATCTTCTCCCGCCTGCGCAAGGAGACGGTGCAGGAAGGGCACCTGGTGGTGGCCATCCTGTTTGCCCTGATGCTGCCGGTGACGATTCCGCTGTGGCTGGTGGCCATCGGCATGAGCTTCGCCGTGGTGGTGGGCAAGCAGATCTTCGGTGGCCTGGGCTACAACCTGCTCAACCCGGCGCTGGTTGGCCTGGCCTTCCTCACCTTTGCCTACCCCACCGTGATGAGCGGTGATGGCATCTACTGGGCGGTGGAGGGGGCCAAATCTCCCATCACCCTGCAGGCGCTGGACAGCAAGGGCGCCTTTGAAGGGGTGACCTGGTACAGCGTGTTTGGCGACGCCCGATGGTGGGATGCTTTCTTCGGGCTGGACTCCGGTGCCATCGGCGAGACCAGTACCCTGCTTATCCTGATCTGCGGTGGCATGCTGCTGCTGTGCCGCCTGGCGGACTGGCGCATCGTGCTGGCCGTATTGATTGGCATGATTGCCACCGCGACCATGTTCAACCTTATCGGCGACGATAAGAACGTGCTCTACCAGATGCCCTGGACCTGGCACCTGGTCACCGGCGGCTTCGCCCTGGGGATGATGTTTCTGGCAACCGATCCCACCACCGCGCCCTACACCCGCAAAGCCAAGTGGGCCTATGGCGTGTTGATTGGCTTTATGGTGGTGATGATCCGGGTGGTGAACCCCGAGCACGTCGAGGGGATCATGCTGGCCATCCTGTTTGCCAACCTCTGGTCGCCCCTGCTGGATTACTTCGTGGCTCGCGCCAACATCAAACGGAGGCAAGCCCGTAATGCGCTATAACAAGGATTCAGTGCAGGGCACCTTCCTGTTCATCGCCTGTCTCTGCATCTTCTGCTCGTTGATGATCACCGGCACAGCCGCCGGCCTCAAGGAGCGCGCCAAGGCGAAAGAGTTGGCGCTGATGAAGCACTCGGTATTGATGGCCGCCGGCTTTGGTGATCACCGGGGCGGCGACATCGACGCCCTGTTTGAGCGTCAGATCCGTCCGCAGATTGTCGAGCTGGACAGCGGCGAGCTGAACGACCAGATCGACCCTCTCACCTTCGACCCCAACATGGCCGCCGCCAACCCGGAAACCTCCAGCAAGCCGAAGAAGGACAGCGCCCGCATCGGTCGCCGCGCCGATCAGGGGCGGGCCTTCACCATCCTGGATGAGTCCGGCCAGTTCGATGGCGTGGTGGTGCCGTTCCATGGCAAGGGACTGTGGTCCGTCATCTACGGCTACATCGCGCTGGAGGCGGACCTCACCACCATCCGTGGGCTTTACGTTTATGAGCACGGCGAAACCCCGGGGATCGGCGATTTCCTCGATGACCCGGCCTGGCAGGGTCAGTGGCACGGCAAGAAGCTGTTCAATGACGACGGCAAGGCGGCGATCAAGGTGGTGCGCGGCGGTGCCCAGCCCGATGACCCCTTCGGCGTCGATGGGATCAGCGGTGCCACTATGAGTGGCCGTGGCGTTGAGCGTGCGGTGCAGTTTTGGGTTGGTGATGAAGGCTTCGATGCCTACCTCCAGCACCTGGCCGGCATGAACAAGGGATAAGGAAGACAAGATGAGTAGTCAAAACCCCTCGGCCAACGAGGTCCTACGCACCCCCATCTTCGCCAACAACCCGGTGGCGATGCAGATGCTGGGTGTCTGTTCTGCCCTGGCGGTAAGCAACGCCATGATCAACGCCGTGGTGATGACCGCTGCGGTGACCTTCGTGCTGATCTTCTCCAACCTGATCATCTCGCTTATCCGCAATCTCATTCCCAACAGCGTGCGGATCATCGCCCAGATGACGGTGATCGCCAGTTTGGTGATCGTGGTGGATATGGTGCTGCAGGACATCGCACCGGAGATCGCCCGCCAGTTGTCGGTGTTTGTTGGTCTTATCATCACCAACTGCATTGTGATGGGGCGCGCCGAGGCGTTCGCCATGAAGAGCCCGCCGATGCTGGCGGTGATCGATGGCCTGGGCAATGCCCTGGGCTATGGCGTGATCCTCTGCTCGGTGGCCTTCGTCCGCGAGCTGTTCGGCGCCGGCACCCTGTTCGGGGTGGAGATTTTCAAGACCCAGGCCAACGACGGCTGGTACCTGGCCAACGAACTGTTCCTGCTGCCCCCCAGCGCCTTCTTCCTGATCGGTTTTCTGATCTGGGGGATCAACGCAGTGCAGAAACGTAAGGGATAACGATGGAATACTATCTGACGCTGTTTATTCAGGCGGTCTTTATCGACAACATGGCACTCTCCTTTTTCCTGGGGATGTGCACCTTCCTGGCGGTATCGAAAAAGGTCTCGACCGCCATTGGACTCGGGATCGCCGTGGTCGTGGTGATGACCCTGGCGGTACCGCTGAATCAGCTGATCTACACCTATGTGCTCAAGCCCGGTGCCCTGGCCTGGGCCGGCCAGCCCCAGCTGGATTTGAGCTACCTGCAGCTGATCACCTTTATCGGGGTGATTGCCGCCATGGTGCAGATCCTCGAGATGGTGCTGGATCGCTTCCTGCCCACCCTCTACAGCGCGCTGGGGATCTTCCTGCCGCTGCTGACCGTGAACTGCGCCATCTTCGGTGGCGTCATCTTCATGGCCAACCGGGATTATGGCCTGGTGGACTCTGCGGTGTTTGCCGCGGGTTCCGGCGTAGGCTGGGCCCTGGCCATCGCCTTGCTGGCGGGGATGCGGGAACGGATGAAGTTCCACAACATCCCCGAAGGCCTGCAGGGCATTGGCATCACCTTTATAACCACCGGATTGATGGCACTGGGCTTTATGTCCTTCGCTGGCATCACCCTGTAACAACGATAACGGCGTAAGGAAGAGTCGATGGAAATCATTATCGGCGTCGGGATGTTTACCTTCATCGTCTGCCTGCTGGTGGCGGTGATCCTGGTGGCTAAGAGTCAGCTGGTGCCCAGCGGCGACGTCACCATTAGCATCAACGGCGATCCCGACAAGGGCTTTACCACTTCACCCGGCGATAAGCTGCTGGGGGCCCTCGCGGGGCAAGGGGTGTTTATCTCCTCCGCCTGTGGCGGCGGCGGCACCTGCGGCCAGTGCCGCTGTAAGGTGCACAGCGGTGGCGGTGACATCCTGCCCACCGAGCTGGATCTGATCACCAAAAAAGAGGCCAAGGAGGGGATGCGCCTGGCCTGTCAGGTGGCGGTTCGCCAGGACATGGAGATTGAGCTGGACGAGGAGGTGTTCGGGGTTAAGAAGTGGGAGTGCGAGGTGCTCTCCAACGACAACCAGGCCACCTTCATCAAGGAGCTGGTGCTGAAGATCCCGGAAGGGGAAGAGGTGCCGTTTAAGGCGGGTGGCTATATCCAGATCGAGGCACCGCCGCACCACGTGCTCTATAAGGATTTCGATATCGGTCCGGAGTACCGTGACGACTGGGAAAAGTTCGGCCTGTTCAAGCTCGAGTCCGAGGTGAAGCAAGAGGTCATCCGCGCCTACTCCATGGCCAGCTACCCCGAGGAGAAGGGGCTGATCATGCTCAATGTGCGGATCGCTACCCCACCGCCGGGCAGCGGTGCCCCCACCGGCCAGATGTCCTCTTTCATCTTCAGCCTCAAGCCCGGCGACAAGGTGATCATCTCCGGCCCCTTCGGTGAGTTCTTTGCCAAGGACACCGACGCCGAGATGGTGTTTATCGGCGGTGGTGCCGGTATGGCGCCGATGCGCAGCCACATCTTTGACCAGCTCAAGCGGCTCAACTCCAAGCGCAAGATCAGCTTCTGGTACGGCGCCCGCTCCAAGCGCGAGGTGTTCTACCAGAAGGACTTTGATGACCTGGCGGCGGAGAAGGACAACTTCCAGTGGCATGTGGCCCTGTCGGAGCCACTGCCGGAGGACAACTGGGAGGGCTACACCGGCTTTATCCATAACGTGCTGTACGAGCACTACCTCAAGAGCCACAAGGCCCCGGAGGATTGCGAGTACTACATGTGCGGGCCGCCGATCATGAACGCCTCGGTGATCAACATGCTCAAGGAGATGGGGGTCGAGGACGAGAACATCCTGCTGGATGACTTCGGCGGCTAAGGCCGACATCAGAGCTAACCAACAAAACAGGGCGCCAACGGCGCCCTGTTTGTTCTATTAAGACTCGGTGTGGGTCTCGGCCTGTGGCACCGGGCTCGGTTGATGGAGCGGTTGCGGCAAGGTGAGTTGCACCTGCAGACCGCCGCTGTCGCGGTTTTGCAGCTGGATCTGACCGCCGTGGGCCTCGGCGATCTCGCGGCACAGGGCCAGGCCAAGGCCGGTGCCCTGGTGCTTGGTGGAGTAGAAGGGCAGCAGAGCCTGCTCCAAGGTGGCGGGACTCATGCCAGTGCCGCCGTCGCACAGGGTCAACTGCACCCGCTCTCCATGGCCTGTAACCGCCAGTTGGATCGCTTCGGCGTCACTGCCGCTTTCGTGGGCGTTCTTCAACAGGTTGACCATTACCCGCTCTAATTGGGGCAGGTCAAAGTAGCCAGGCTCGGAGGGCAGGGTACCTTGCAGCGTGAAGGGGTATTGCTGCTGCAGGCTATCGATGAACTGGCGCCAGCAAACGGGCTGGGGGCGCGGATTCGGCAGCTTAGCGAAGGTGGCGTAGCCCTGGATAAACTGGTTGAGGCTGTTGCAGCGCTCCTCGATGGTGTTAAACACCCGCTGCAAGCGGGGATCGGCATCTTCACTGAGCAACACCCGGCCGCTATGGCTCATGGAGCGGATCGGCGCCAGGCTGTTGTTGAGCTCATGGCTGATGACTCGGATCACCTTCTTCCAGGCCGCAGCCTCCTGCCGAGCCAGTTCGCGGGTGAGCTGACGTGCCAGGATCAAGCGATGGCGCCGGTTGTGCAGCAGGAACTGCCCCTGCACCAGGTGATAGGTCTCGGTGTGTTTGGGCTCCAGCTCCAGGCTGTAAAGACCGTCCTGTTCGGCACAAAACAGGGCTGCCACCGAGTCGGGCTGGTGAGCCAGCAGGGATTCAAGTTCGCATCCGGCCAGCGGTTCCTGGCCATTCGGGGCAAGGAAGCGCTCGGCATCGCGATTGGCCAAGACGATACGGCCATCGTCATCCACCAGCAGCACCAGCATGGCGCTGTTCTGGATCACCTTATCGAGGATCAGCTCTCGTTGGTGCAGGGTGTAGCGCTCCTGGCGCAGTTTCACCACCATGGCGTTGTGGCGGCGGATCAGCGAGCGGATCTCCGGCGAGCCCCGCTCCGGCAAGGTTGTGCTGAAGTCCTTGTCCGCCAGGTTCATTACCCCGGCCTCCAGTGAGGCCAGTCCCAGCCGGTGGCCTTTAGCAAGGGCAAAGCAGAGCCACAACAGCGGCAGCAGCAGCAGTAAGAACTGGGCGATGAACTGGCCCCAAACGGGCAGCGCTAGCAGATCGTCGAGCAAGGGCTGCAGGAGCAAGGCCAAACCGGTGGCCAGGGCGGCGCAGGTGACGGCCAGCAGGATCAGCAGTCGGTTCAGGCTCACCGCACCATCTCCAGTTTCTCCATGCGCCGGTAGAGCTGCTGGCGGGATACCCCGAGGGTTCGGGCTGCCCGGGCCATCACGCCACCGTGCCGGGCCAGGGCGGCGGTGATGCTGTCCTGGTCCAGCTCCGACGGTAAGCGCGGTGCCACCGTGGTGTCACTCAACGCCAGATCCGCCTTGCGGATCCGTTGTTGCTGGCAGAGCAGGGCGGCACGGTCGATGGCGTTTTTCAGCTCGCGCACGTTGCCGGGCCAGGTGTGCCCCAGCAACGCCTTACGGGCATCGTCACATAGCTCAGCCCTGCCGTTAAGGAAGTGCTCCGCCAGAGGCAGGATCTCCTCAGGACGCTCGTTGAGCGGCGGCAGTGCCAGTTGCACCACATTGAGCCGGTAGTAGAGATCCTCGCGGAAACGCCCTGCGGCGATCTCCGCAGGGAGATCGGCGTTGGTGGCACTGATCACCCGCACCGAAACCTTGCGGGTTTGATGGCTGCCCAGGCGTTCAAACTCGCCGGTTTGCAGCACCCTCAGCAATTTAATCTGACCGGACAACGGCAGATTGCCCATCTCATCCAGAAACAGGGTGCCACCATCGGCGGCTTCGAAGCGGCCGATGCGAACCTTGTTGGCGCCCGTGTAAGCGCCCGCTTCGGCACCAAACAGTTCCGCCTCCATCAGCTCCGGCGGCAGGGCACCCACGTTGACCTTGATGAAGGGTTTGTCTCTCAGCGGGGAGTTGGCCTGGACGATCTCGGCAATCTTCTCCTTGCCGGCGCCATTGGGGCCGGTGATCAGCACCGGCAACTCCGAGGGGGCCACCCGGGTGGCGGTTGCCAGCAGCTGGGTCATCGCTGGGCTGGTAAACAGGGTGCCGCACAGATCAAAGCGGGCCAGTTGGTCTTGTTGGGCTTGCTGTTGGTATTGGCGTGCCCGTTCGGCTCGGCGCAGTTGGCCCAACTCCAGCAGGTTGTTGACGGTCAGGCGCAGCTTGGCGTCGTCCCAGGGCTTGCCCAGGTAGTCCGCCGCGCCGGACTTGACCAGTTCCACCGCCATCGCCAGGTCGGTCCAGGCGGTCAGCAGGATGATGGGCAGATCGGGCTGCTTGGCGCGCAGGGCATGGAAAAGTGCCCGGCCCTCCTCGCCGGAGGTGGTATCGGCAGTGAAGTTCATGTCCTGGACTACCAGGGCGATCTCGTGCTGCTCCAGTGTCGCAAGGGCATCCTCTGGGGTCAGGCAGCAATGGCAGTGGTGGCCATCAAGTTCTAACAACAGCGAGAGCGCTTCGCTGATGGCGGGGTTGTCATCGACGATCAGGATAGTGGGCATCATGGTTTTCATTCTTTTTTCTTTCAGGATACCGGACTGTCGGCGGGGATCTATCCGCCGCCGACTTGACCAGGCTATGCACTTCGGGTAGCCAAGGCGGGACTGATCTGTGCGGCCCGCAGGGCAGGTACCAGGGTGGCCCCCTGACAGAGCAACAGCAGACCCGCCATGGTGCTTGCCAGCGGTGTCAGTGGCAGGCGGCCGATCTCGAATACCCCCATCAGTGCCTGGTTTAGCGCCAATGCGGCCATGGCACCCAGAGTGACCCCCGCCAGGGCGATCATCAGGTTCTCCAGCAGAAAATGGCGCACGATAGCCCCCCGGCTGCAGCCTAGGGCACGCCGGATACCGATCTGCTTGCGTCGCTGAACCAGGGTGTAGTTCACCTGGCCAACCACACCGACCAGGGTTACTCCCAGCAATAGGACACTGAGCAGGGTCAGCAAACGGGCCATGGCGTTGTCATTGCGATAGGCGTCCTGGCGCACCTCCGCCATCGAGCGAAAGCCGCTAACGACACGATAGGGCTCCAGTGCTAACAAGGTGTCTTCCACTTGCGCCATGACGGAATCCAGCTGTCCCGGCTCGACCCGAACCATAAACCGGTTCAGCATGGTGAGGGACTCGATGGGATAGATGGCGGTGTGGTAGAGATTCCGGCTGCGGACGCTCTGACTTTGCATACGCTGATAGATCCCGATCACCTCCGCCGCATCGTTTCCGATGTAGACCTGCTTGCCCAAGGCGCTCTCTTCTCCAAACAGCTGTTTGGCGGCGTCGGCGCTGAGTATCACCTGACTTGGTTCCCTGTTGCTTTTGGTAGCAGTGACTTCCGCTTCGTTGAACCAGCGCCCTTCCAGCAAGGTAAGGCCAAGGGTGCTGGCCAGCTGGATTGGCCCCTGGAAGTAGGACACGCCCTGGATCTCCTCGGGGGCATTGGGTTGGCGGGCCATACCGGTTTGCGAGCCGCTCTGGCTCAAGGGAACCTGGCTGATGGAGCTGGCATCAATGACGCCGGGCAGGGCCCGCAGGGCCGCCTCATCCAGGCGGCGCTGCTGCTCCAGCGGCGCATCAGGGTTTAGCTCACGCAAGTTAAAGGTGAACAGTTCAGATTCCGGCAGACCACTGTCACGCTGCATCAGCGCCAGCCGCTCGTCGATCATGTGCATGGCATTGGCGATGATGGCCAGGGTCAGCACCAGTTGCAGCAGGATGAGGAGCGGGCTGGCCTTGCTGCGCAGCAGGGCACTGAAAATGGGGCGAAGCTCGAACATGACTGGCTCCTTATTGGCTCTTGAGATAACGGGCAGGGGAGATCCGGCCAACACGCCAGGCGGGCCAGAGTCCGGCCAGCAAGGTGGCGATGAGTGAGAGTGCCAGCAGCACTGCCAGCACCGGCAGGTTCATTTGGGCTAACTGGTCATAACCGGCATAGAGTCGGCGTACCAGTGCCAGCCCGACCAGCGACAGCAAGCTGCCCAGCAGGCCGCCACCCAAACCCAGAATGGCGACCTCACAGAGGTGTTGCAGCAGCAACTGACCCCGGCTGGCGCCCAGCGCCCGACGAACTCCGCTGTGAGGGGCCTGGCGCAAGAACTTGGCCAGCAACAGCCCGGTGGTATTGGCCAGGCAGACCAGCAGGAACAGCAGCGAGAGCACCAGCAGCAGGCGGTTGCTGTCACTGACCACATTGTTGTATTCCAGCCACTCACTGACCGGTTTGAGACCCGCGATGGCATCGGGATTAGGGTACCGGCCCATCGCTTGCTGCTGCGCAATGTAACCCTGCAGTTGCGTCAGGTAGGCGTTGTATTGATCCGGGCCCTCCAGCTCGACCCAAAACTGCAGCCATTGAATCTCTGAGGCCAACCAGTCGGCGTAGCTGTTGATCGTCTCCGGCCACCAGCCCTGACTGTTGCCCCAAGTGGGCAGCTCCAGCTCGGGGATCAAGCTGAATGGGATAAAAAGCTGCTCACCGTCGTGAAAGGCGCCGTTGTTCAGGTCGTAAAACAGCGGCTGGGGGCGAAATGGCGCGATGATGCCGGTGACGGTGAAGAGCACACCGTCTGCCTCAAAGGACTTACCCACGTTGTCGCCGCCACCAAATAAGCGTTCATTGAGCGCCGTGTCGATCACCGCCATCGCCTCGGCATTGTCGTCGGCCGATGAGGACCAGGGCCCACCATGAACGAATACCGGCTCGAACATGGCAAAGAAGTCGCGGCCGGTGGCCCGGGCCATTTGGCTAAAGGGCAGCAGATCGGGATCCGGATTCTGTATCGTCAGCCCGGTGCGCAGCATCGCTGCCTGACGCAGTGGCCCGCCCTGACGCAGCAGGTTGTTGGCGTCCTGATAGGTCAGCTGAATCGGCAGCCCATCAGCTAAGAAGCCCTTCCAATCCGCCGGCGGCGTTTGCAGTTGCAGGCTGTAGAGGCGGTCATCCTTATGGGCCATGGGGTTGTGGCTCATCGCTTGATGAATCGCCAGGTTGGTGCCCGTGGTGGCGACGCCCAAGGCGATGGCCAGCATCATCAGGACGCTGAGCATCGGGCTGTGTTTCAGGCTTTTGGCCCCGAGACGAAGGTAGTAACTCAGCATGCGACCGCTCCTTCAGGCAGCAGAGAGCCTTGGCTTTCCATGGGGCGACCTGCCATGGCCAGATCACAGACCTGGCCATCGACGATGTGGATGTTGCGCCCGGTCTGAGCGGCTTGTTCGGGATCGTGGGTCACCATCACGATGGTGGTGCCAGCGGCATTGATCTCTTTGAGCAGGGTCATCACCTGGCGAGCCATCAACGAGTCCAGGTTGCCGGTGGGCTCATCCGCCAGCAGCAGGCGAGGGCTACCAGCCAGGGCCCGGGCAATGGCGACCCGCTGCTGCTGACCGCCGGACAGTTGCGACGGCAGGTGCTTCATTCGTGCGGAAAGCCCTACCTGCTCCAGTGCCTGCTCGATGCGGCGCTTGCGCTCCTTGGCATTGAAACCGCGATAGCGCAGTGGCACATCGACGTTATCGAACAGGTTGAGATCCGGCAGCAGGTTGTAGCCTTGAAAGATAAAGCCGATCTTCTCGTTGCGCAGGCGGGAGCGGGCACGGTCGTTGAGCCCACTGATCTCTTCACCATCCAGGTAGTAGTGGCCACCGCTGGGGCTTTCCAGCAGTCCGGCAACGTTGAGGAAGGTGGTTTTACCGGAGCCGGAGGGGCCAGTCACGGCCACGAATTCGCCTTCGCTCACATTGAGATTAAAGTCGCGCAGGGCGTGGGTTTCGATAAGCTCGGTGCGAAACACCTGAGAGATATTGTCCATTTTCAACATGGTTAGCGTCCTTGTTATTTGATCAGAACGTCGCTGCTGCCCGGCAGCAGGTCGAGTTCAGTGAGAATAAAGCGATCGCCCGGCTCTGCACCGGCGAGGATTTGGATATGGGTCAGGCTGGAGGCCCCCAATTGCAGTGGCACCTTTTGAGCGAGGTTACCGTCGACCTTCATGCCGTAGCGGCCCTGGTAGGCCTTGATAAAGGGGCCACGGCGAAGCATCAGCACGTCTTCCAGATACTCGAGCTGGATGCGGGCATTGAGGCGTTGGTTTTGCCGCAGCTTCAGTGGGGCTTGTGCCGTGTTTGGGTCAAAACGCACCCGCACCGCAACCTGATTGGCGATGATCTCCGGTGAGATCCCGGCGATCTGACCGGCCAGGGTGCGGCCGGAAATCTCCAGCGCCACCGGTAGGCCCAGTGCTAACTCCCCGCCGTAGCTTTCCGGTACTTCCAGCTCTGCCTGGTATTCGGTGAGGCTGACCACCGACATCAGTGGCTGGCTGTCGGCAATCTGTTCCCGGTCTTCCACCAGGGTGTTACCGACCAGGCCTGCCAAGGGGGAGCGCAGCTGCAGGGCTTCAACACGACGCTGTAGCTCGGCAACCTGCAGCTGTTGGCGGCGCAGTTCCACCTCAGCGGTGCGCTGCTCGAACTTGAGGGTGTCCTGGGCCAGCGCCATCTCACGCTCGGCATGATCAAAGGCGATGCGGGCGCTGGCGAACTCATCCTGGGCCTGCTGATGGTCGATGTCGCTGATCAGATCCTTGTCCGCAGCCTTGTCTGCGCGGCGCTTTTCTCTTTCGGCCGCCACCAGGGTCACCCTGGCGTGGTCCAGTCGTTGCTTCAGTTCCAATTCTGAGCGGCGGGCCTGCAGCACCCGCCGTTGCAAGTCCAGCTCCATGCTGTCGTACAGTGCCTGCTGTTGGGACAGCTCGGCGCTCAGTTCCGGACTGTCGATCTGGGCCAGTAATTGGTTCAGTTCGACCACCTCGCCCGCCTGCACCATAAGTTCAATGCGGCCACTGGCGGTGCTGTAGAGCACCGGGGCATTGGCGGCAACGATGCGGCCTCGTGCGGTGACCTCTCGGATCATCTCGCCGCGCTCAACCGTAGCGAACTGCAATCGACTCGCCTTGACGCTCTGCTGCGCCTGACCGTAGCTGGCCCAAAGGTAGCCGCCACTGAGAAGCAAAGCTGCGGTGGCAATGACTGCGGTAATAACCCGGCGCCAGCGTCGGGTGCCCTTGGGTTGTCGTTGTACATCCTGTCCTGAGGTATCGGGGATCATCAGTGTCCGCCTGTTCAGTTGTCCATCTGTACAGGGACAGTTTGCAGGGGGCGTGCCAGGATTGGATTATTAGATCAAAGTGTTGAAATAATTGATATTTTCTTTGTTGTGGGCGAGTGGGCTGGCTGTCCGTCACTGTCCAGAGTGTCCGAAGCGGACAGTTTTCAGGTGTCCGGAAGGTCGGGGGCGAGGTTAGATCTTTGGGCCATTGCCCCGAACGCCGAAGCGATAGAGGCCAAGGGTGATGAGCAGGGCCGCGGCGATGGAGCCCCAGGCGATGACCTGCACCAGCGGATGCCAACCATGCCAATGACCACTCAGGCCATAGGCCAGCAGCAGAATAACGGCACCGCCGTTGCTGACGATCCCCACCCAGATGGGCGCCATCGCCCGCCGGCCCTCAAGCGCCGCCTTGAGGCCGAACCCGTAGCCCAGACAGAGTGCCAGGTAGGCCCAGCCCAGCAAGCGCAGGGGCAGGGTGGACTCGGCCACCGGCAATCCGGCGGCGGACAACCAGCTGGCAGGCAACAGCAGCAGCGGCAGGCTCCAGGCCAGCACCGTGGCCAGGATCTTAAACAGGAACACACCGGCTAACGCGTTCATCGGTCAGACACCTGTTCAGGCAGTCGCGCTACGCTCATCCCTTCGCGTATCTCACCGTCGTTAAGGATCCGTGCCCGCAGTCCGCCGCGGGACACAAACGCCTTGACCACCTCGGCGGAGCTGAGTCCGTCGCCGGCCAGATCGTCCCCCAGCAGCTTACAAGGCTCACACAGTTCAACCCCTTCAAACAGCACATCGCCGATGGCAAAGCGTTGGCCCTCGAGCGCATTGAGCCTTACCCCCTGGGTGATCACGTTACGTCGGGTGGCGTGCCAGGGAATAGACTGGCCAAAACGCTGATTGAACGCCGCGATCTCCTCCGACTCAACAAAGGTGATGTTCTGGCCCGGGTACTGCTGTCGGTCGTAGTTGCGATCACCGACGATGCCCCGGTCGGCATGCAGGGTGACCTCGGTGTGCTGTTGCTGAGGAGCACGACGCTTCGGGGCGGTAAAAATGGCTTTGATCACGGGGCTTTCCTTGCTCTGTTCGCCGCAGATTTGGGCGGGCTACTGCAGCAACCGGATGCGGCGATAGTGACACTCCACCATGCCCTGCTGCTCCAGTTTCTTCAACATCCGCTGCACCTTGAAGCGGCTGATGTCGAGGTAGGCCGCCAGCTTGTCGTGGGTGGTGGTGACGTTACCGCTGGCGTCCGCCAGTTCGCGCAGGCAGGCGTGCAGGCGCTCATCGATGTCCGGATTCTTGTGCATGGCGAACACCCGGTGGGCCAGGCGCAGGTTGACCGCCAACTGGCGGGCTACCAGCTCGAACACCTCTGCCTTTGGGGCTTCTGCTGCACGCAGGGCACGGTGGGGAATGCGCAGTTCCAGCACTTCGCTCAGGGTACGGGAGGACAGCGGCAGGGTGTGGCCATCGAGGAACTCCATTAGGCCATACCAGCCCCCCGGTCCACGTTCCGCTACCAGCACCTGCTGGCCCTGCTCATCCAGGGTGTAGGCCTCGGCACTGCCCGACAGCAGCAGGCCGATGTAGTCGATCGGGCTGTCCTGCTGGAGAAACTGCACATCGGCGGCATGACGAACCACCCGACCGTGGCTGAGCAGGTAGTCAAATAGCATGGGGTAATGCTCGGGAGCCAGGTGTAGCTTGAGCATGCGCTGGTAGTGTGTGGTCGACGTTGACATAGGGCCTCAGGAGGCGGCGCTGCAAAAGGGGCTGCGCAATGCCGAATTGTTACCAGTGGGTGTTCAAATTTGCATCAATTGTGCACCCTGCAGATTCTTTGCGCCAGCCCTGAGTATCCTGTAGCCACATCTGAGCCACGGCGGTTTACGCCGACAATCAGGCGCCAGAGCGTTGGTTCATCCGGCGCTGAGCGCTTTGTGACACCGGCCTTAATCCCGATACCCTGACCGCCGTTTTTTTACTCGCGGGTGAGCAATCATCCCAGTGAGGGGATGGGTGTACGCCGGTGTGGCTCAACCTGACATTCCCCAATGTGACTAGAGAGAGATATGAAGCAAAGGATAAAACAGTTCCTCAGCCAAGACTCCGCCGGTGGCATCATTCTGATGATGGTGGTTGCCATTGCCATGGTGCTGGCGAACTCGCCATTGAGCGGGCTCTATGATGCCTTTTTGAATACCCCGGTGCAGATGCGTATCGGCACACTGGACATCGATAAGCCGATGCTGCTGTGGATCAATGATGGCTTGATGGCACTGTTCTTTATGCTGATTGGCCTGGAGGTAAAGCGCGAGCTGCTGCAGGGGGCGCTGTCCAGCCCCAGCAAGGCGGCCTTGCCGACCATTGCTGCGATTGGTGGCTTGCTGGTGCCGGCCGCGGTGTTCCTGGTGTTTAACATGGGTGATGACATCGCCCGGGTTGGTTGGGCGATCCCGGCCGCCACCGACATCGCCTTTGCCCTGGGGATCCTGGCATTGCTGGGCAGCCGGGTACCGGTGGCGCTCAAGGTGTTCCTGCTGGCCCTGGCGATCATCGATGACCTGCTGGTGATTATGATCATCGCCCTGTTCTACAGCGATAACCTGTCATTGTCGGCACTGGCGGTTTCAGCGCTGGCCACCGCGGCCCTGGTGGGGCTGAACCGTCGCGGTGAGCGTGCTTTGCTGCCCTACATGCTGATTGGCGTGGTGCTGTGGGTGGCGGTGCTCAAATCCGGTGTCCACGCCACTCTGGCGGGCGTGATTCTGGCCTTTACTTTGCCATTGGGCAAAGACGATAAGGGCCATTGCCCCAGTAATCACCTGGAGCATGCCCTGCACCCCTGGAGCACCTTCCTGATCCTGCCGGTGTTTGCCTTCGCCAATGCCGGGGTTAGCCTCAGCGGTATGGGGCTGGCGGACGTCGCGTCGCCGCTGCCGATAGGCATTGCTCTGGGTCTGCTGCTGGGCAAGCCGGTGGGGATTATGCTGTTCAGCGCCGTCGCGGTGGCCCTGCGCATGGCCAGTCTGCCGGAGGGGCTGCGTTGGGTGCACCTGCTGGGTGTGGCCTTCCTCTGTGGTGTTGGCTTTACCATGGCGATGTTTGTCTCGTCGCTGTCGTTCGAGGCAGGCCTGGTTGAGGCCGACCTGGCGCGGATGGGGATCCTGATTGGCTCGGCTGCGGCGGCCATCGCCGGCTACCTGATGCTGAAGCGAACCCTGCCCGCGCCGGCCGTTTCGTCCTAGTGGTTAATTCTTGAAACAAAACCAACCCCGTTCGGGGTTGGTTTTTTTGTGCCCAAGCGCCCATGCTGGAGGGCGACCATGGGACTGGACCCGGTTTATCAGCAAAAGGAGAGCACCTTATGAGCCGATACGAGTATAAGATTGTCGATTCCCGGGATGTCCCCTCGGCGGGGATGTTCAAGGGCCGGGAGCGGGGGGATCTGGAGGCCTATCTCAACGAGCTGGGTCAGCAGGGCTGGGAACTGGTTAACGTGGATTTTCGTGAACTGGAGGGGGCGTTGGAGTTTGCCGGCGTCATGAAGCGCGCGCTTTGAAACCATGGTGCAATCTGGGTAGGCTAGGGTCAGCTCAAGGGATTTGAGCGGTTGTGCTGATGGCCATGAAGGCCACGGCGATTTAATGATTCAAAGGACTGAATATGAACCTCAATGCCACCCTGATAGGGCAGATCTATCTTCCACTGATCCTGGTGATCACCGGCCTGATTGCCTGGCAAGCCAGGAAAAAGAGTGACTCGGCGATCTCTCTCACCATCGCCGGGTTTTTGCTGGCCTTTATCCCGCCACTAAACCTGATCCTATTGGCCATTCTGGCGCTAAAAGCCCCCCGAGTTCAGGGCCCTGCCCCCGAGGTTCAATAGCCCGCGGGGCAATGCCATCCTTTGGGGACGGTTGCCACAACCGGCCAATGGCTGCCACGCTGGTTGAATCAGCCACCTCAAGGAGAGCAGGCGATGCAAACACGGGCAAACTGGGTTCTCGCCCTGGGACTGGTGCTGGGCTTAGGGCTGTTGGGCTACCTGCTTTCCAGTGCCGCACTGGCGGTAAAGCAGCTCGAGCGCACGGTCACGGTGAAGGGCCTGTCGGAGCGGGAGGTGCCAGCCGATGTGGTGATCTGGCCTATCCAGTACAGTGCCGCCAGCAACGATCTTAATGAGCTTTACCAAACCCTGGAGCGTCACAACGCCGCGATTGAGCGTTTTCTTAGCCAGGGCGGGGTTGCCGCGGAGGCGATCAGCATAGCTCCGCCGGCCATCATGGATAAGTCGGCACAGCAGTATGGTGGTGGCGAGCCGGCGCCGTTTCGCTTTACCGCTATGCAGACGGTGACGGTCTACTCCGAGCAGATAGAGCCGGTGCGGGCGCTGATGGCCAGGTTGTCGGAGTTGGGCAAGCAGGGGCTGGTGATCCTGGGTAACCAGTACCAGGGCAGCACCCAGTACCTGTTTACTGGCTTGAACGACCTGAAGCCTGGGATGATCGAAGAGGCCACGCGCCAGGCCCGGGAGGTGGCGCTGAAGTTTGCCGCCGATTCAGACAGTCAGCTGGGTAAGATCCGCCGCGCCTCACAGGGCCAGTTCAGCATCAATGATCGTGACAGCAGCACGCCCCACATCAAGAAGGTGAGGGTGGTCTCCACCGTGGAGTACTACCTGACGGATTAAGCCTGATAAGGCTAATATTCTGACTCTGGTACTTTTATCATACTTTCGAACGCCCTTTTGGGGGCTTTGGTATGAGGCTTATTGTTGTTAACAGGCGTAAAGTATTCTCTGCGTGTTGAGTCGGGCGTTGACGGCATCCAGGTGGCGAGTCACCTCCTGGGAGTGAGAGTCTGTCTTCGATGCGCCCCTCGAAAAATTTGGGGGTCCTCGTGGCCCCACTTTTTCGAGCCTTTCACTGACTCGCTTGTGGGATCAAAAAAACGCGCCAGTGGGCGCGTTTTTTTGTGTCTGCCGATCAGGCTCAGAACCAGCTCACGGTCTGCTCCTGGGTGCGGCGGGTCTTGGGGAACTGAGGCTCGTCCGCCCGGTAACCCAAAGCTACCATGACGGCCGGCTTGTACAGCTTTGGGTCGATGCCGAAGTGCTGCTCCAGCACCTCGACGGTCTTGTCCATCTCAAACCCTTCGATGGGGCAGGAATCGATGCCCATCATGGCCGCGACGGACATTACGTTGCCCATGGCGATGTAGGCCTGCTTGGCGGACCAATCGGTGATCTGACGCTCGCCCTCGATCTGGAAGTCGTGCTCCTGGAACTTCTGGAACGCCTGGTTGATGAAGCCGATCACCTCGTCCGGCAACTGCTTCACCTCTTTCATAAAGCGCTGCTGGTACTCGGAGTTGTGCTTCATGGTGGCGTCGGTGTGGGCCAGGAAGATCAGGAAGTGGCTGGCGGTGCCCAGCTGACCGTCGGTGCCGTTGAACGCGCCATTGGCACCCCAGGCGAAATCACGGAACAGCTCGCGCTTCTCCGGGGACTGCACCACCAGCAGCTGCCAGGGCTCAAAACCGAAGGAGCTGGGAGAGAGCCGGGCCGCTTCCAGGATGACGTTGAACTCGCTGTCACTGATCTTGCGTGCCGGGTCAAACACCTTGGTGGCGTGACGGAAGTTAAAGGCGTCCAGGATCTGAGATTGGATGGCTTGGGTATCGGTGCTCACAATACACGCTCCTACAGTTGGCATAGGGAAAGGGGCAGGGCCGACACGACGCAGCGACCGGCTCAAACAATGGAGCGCATGCTAGCAATGGTCGCCGGGGGGATACAGAGCCGTTTGTTCCAATGACTTTGGACCAATGTGTCCATAATCAGACCGGGTTTGCTCAACTCAAAGAGCGCGAATCCGGGCGATCTCTTCCGGCGGGATGCCCAGCGACTGCAAAAAGCGTTGGTGCTCCTCCGGCTCCCTCTGCTCAAAGTGGCGGTGCCATTGACTCATTGCCGCCTCGTCCAGCCCTGCCGCCTGCATGATGGCAACCCAGCGGGCCTTGTCCATCGGCGCGCTGCTGGCAGGTTGCTCATCCTGTAGTACCGCCATGATTGCCCTTTGCTGCTGCCGCAAGCCATCGATCTCCCGCTCCAGCTGGTGAAAATGTTCGGTCAACACCCGCTGCTGCTCGTTGCCATCGTCCCGATTGAGCAGCGACCGGATCTGGGCGATGGGCAGGCCGTAGCTGCGAAAGGCGGTGATCCTGGACAGTTGATTCTCAGCCTCGCTGCCGTAGTAACGGTAGCCCTGATCGGAACGGTGACTGGGTTGCAGCAACCCCTCCCGCTCGTAGTACAGCAAGGTGGTGCGGGACAGGCCGAATCGACGGGCCAGTTGAGTAATGGTGTGCAATGGCAGCTCCGATGTTGACGAGGTGTTCAGTCAGACCGCTTTCGTCGGGCGCGGGTGGTTAAGCCTGGCAGCAGCGCCGAAGCCAGCAGGATAAGCAACCCGGACCAGGCCAGGGCGTTGGGGACTTCAGCAAACAGGCCGTAGCCCAGGGCCAGGGCGTAGATCATCTTAGCGTACTCGACCTGGGCAATGCGGTGGGCCGGGCAGTGTTTCAGGGCGGTAATGCCAAGGCCGGTGGCCAGTGCCGACAAAGCACCCACCGCCATTAACAGACCCCATTGGTTTGGGGTTGGGTGTTGCCACTGCAATAGGGCCGGCACCAGCACCAACATACCGACCGCCAGGGCCTGGATCCCCAGAAGCAGCAGGCGGGACTCGCTCTGCGCCAAGCGACGCACGCAACTGGCTGCAATCGCCGTGGCCATGGCGGCACCCAACCCGGCCAATATCGGCCAGAGTGCCGGGTGGTCAAAGCGCGGCTGGACCATCAACATCACGCCGACAAAACCAACGGCTATGGCCCACCAGCGCTCAGGGGGGATCGATTCTTTTAATACCCCGGTGGCGATGATGGCGGCAAAGGGCACGTAGACAAAGCCCAGTGCGGTGGCGTCCGCCAGTGGCAGCTGGCTGACCGCCAGATAGCCCAGTGACAGCGCCGCCAGGGCCGCGACAATGCGCAGCAGGTGCAGCGGCCAATGGCTGGGGATCAGCGAGCGGGCCTCAACCCCCTTGCAAAACGGCAACAGCAGCAGCAGGAACACCACTTGGCGGCAAAACAGGATCTGCGCCAGACCGATATCGTCGCTGAGTAGCCGGACCAGGGCCCCAATCAGCACAAACAATCCGGTGGCGAACAGCGCCAACAGCAGGCCGGTGGAGGGAGACGACCAGGTCCACTGGCGTGATATTGGGATTGACCAACGGCGTGACTTGGAACGAAACAGAGGCAATGGCAGAGACATAAACCGTTTTAGGTCGATGGGCGGATCGCCAGCATGAACCCTGCACTAATAGACGGGTCAAGACGAAGTCGACGTTGGTCCAGCGGTCTTGGCGGGCTGACGCCGACTACACTCTGCGGGTCTGCGCCGTGCAGTGCTAATGAGTACGGCGGCCCTGTAATTGGTTGATGAGGTGCCTATGTCCCGATGGTTCGCCCTGCTGATGCTGCTGCCTGGCAGCGCCCTGTGTGCCACCCTCGATGTGCTCCACTTCGGTTACGCTGATCCTCAGCAGGGCCGGGTCGGCAGCACCATCTCGCTGATCCGCGCCGGCGATCAGATCATCGTGGCGGATCCCGGCATGAGCCGGGAGGAAGCCTGGTTCCAGGTGCTGGATGACATGATGGGACTGGGTGTGACCCCGGAGCAGGTCACCCAGGTGTTCATCAGCCACCACCATCCGGATCACCTCACCCGGGTGGGCGTTTTCCCCAATGCCGAGCTGGTGGACTATCAGGCCATCTACCACCACGATGGCCTGCGTCCCCACGAGGACAACTATCAGTTGGCGCCGGGAGTGACCCTGGTCCGCACGCCGGGGCACACCGCTGAGGATGCCAGCTTGCTGGTGGAAACCGAGCAGGGGGTGTTCCTGCTGACCCATATGTGGTGGAGCGAGCAGGGGCCGGAGATCGACCCGCTGGCAGAAGATCAGGCCCAGCTGGAGCAGTCCCGCCAGGCACTGATAGACCGGGTGGACTGGATCGTTCCCGGTCACGGTGCCCCCTATCCTAATCCCGCCAAATCCCGCTAGTCAGCAGGGCAAGGAGTCGTGATGAAATTCAGTTTCGACAACGCCACCGAGATCCACTTTGGCCAGGGCCAAATCGCCCAGATTGCCGAGGCGATCCCTCCCGGGGCAAAGGTACTGCTGACCTACGGCGGCGGATCCATTAAACAGAACGGCGTCTATGACCAGGTGGTAGCGGCCCTGAGCCAGCACCAGTGGGGCGAGTTCTCCGGCATCGAGGCCAACCCCCAGTACGACACCCTGATGGCCGCGGTCGCGATGATCCGGCAGGAGGGGTACGACTACCTGCTGGCGGTGGGGGGCGGCTCGGTGGTGGATGGCACCAAGTTCCTCTCGGTGGCAGCGCCATTCCAGGGCGAAGACCCCTGGGCGATCCTGGCCGAGGGGATCAGCTCTCAAGGGGCGTTGCCCTTAGGCTGTGTGCTAACCCTGCCGGCCACAGGTTCCGAGAGCAACATCGCCGCGGTAGTCTCCCGCGGTGGCAGCAAGCTGTTCTTCTACGACCGTCGGGTACGGCCCAAGTTTGCGGTGCTCGATCCCAGCGTCACCCTGAGCCTGTCGCCCCGCCAGGTGGCCAACGGCGTGGTGGATGCCTATGTCCACGTCATGGAGCAGTACCTTACTTACCCGGTGCACGCCAAGGTGCAGGACCGCTTTGCCGAGGGCCTGCTGTTGACCCTGATGGAGGAGGGCCCCAAGGCGCTGGAGCAACCGGATGACCTGACGGTGCGAAGTAACCTGATGTGGGCAGCGACCATGGCGCTCAACGGCCTGATAGGCGCCGGGGTGCCGCAGGACTGGACTACCCATATGATTGGCCATGAGCTAACCGCACTCTATGGCGTTGACCACGCCCGCTCCCTCAGCATCATGCTGCCGGCGGTGATGTGGGAGCGACGGGAGGCCAAGCGGGCCAAGCTGTTGCAGTATGCCCGGCGGGTGCATGGCATCACCGATGGCGCCGAGGATGCCCGGGTACAGGGGGCGATCGAGGCCACCGTGGCGTTCTTCCGTCACATGGGCGTGCCCACCAGTCTGTCGGAGGCGGAGATCGGCCCGGAGGCGGTGGAGCAGGTTCTGGCCAATCTTAAGGCCCATGGCCGCGAGGCGATGGGGGAGCACGGCGACATCGGCCTGCAGCAGTGCCGGGCCATCCTCGAGTCCGCGCTGTAAGGCAGCCAGACCAAGTCTTGAGAAACGACAACGGGCCACCCTTGGCAGGGTGGCCCGTTGTGTTGTTGCCGGCTTAATCCCAGTTGGGGGCAAAGTCCGGGTTGGCGATGCGCTGGTTGCGGTCCAGCGTGGCGATCTGCGCCATCTCATCCTCGCTCAGGGTCAACTGCAACGAGGCGAGGTTGGCCTCCAGGTTGGCGCGCTTGGTGGAGGAGGGGATGGTGGGCAGGCCGCGCTGGCGGATCCAGGCCAGTGCCACCGCCGCCGGGTTGCTCTGATGGCGCTCGGCGATCTGTTGCAGCACCGGCTCCTTGAATACGTCGCCCACCGCCAGCGGCATGTAGCCGGTGACCGTTACCTGGTGCTGGTGACAGAACTCCACCACAGCGTTGTTCTGCAGGAAGGGATGAACCTCCACCTGGTTGGTCAGCAGCGCGCCCTCACCGAGGATGGCGATTGCTTGCTCCATCTGGGCAACGGTGAAGTTGGATACGCCGATGTGGCGAGTCAGACCCAGGGTCTGCGCCTGCTTGAGGCAGGTCAGGTAGTCCGCCATGGGGACGCTGTCGTCGGTCAGTGGCCAGTGGATCAGCAGCAGATCGACGTACGGGGTTTGCAGCTTCTCCAGGCTCTCTTTGACGCTGTCCAGGAACTTGGCCGGGCTGAGGCGATCCATCCACACCTTGGTGGTAACGAACAGCTCGTCACGTGCCACGCCGCTGTCACGCAGGGCGTCGCCGACCTCCTGTTCATTGCCGTAGATCTGGGCGGTGTCGATGTGGCGGTAGCCTGCCTCCAGGGCCATCGCAACCGATTGATAGGCGGTGTCGCCCTCCAGTCGGAAGGTGCCTGCGCCCAGTGCCGGTAGCGCTCCGTTCATAGATGCTGTCTCCTTGTTGTGCTTGCCCGCATTATTTTCGAGCGGGCTAATAGGGTACAGCAAACTCAGGACAAAAGGCTTTTGTCATATTGGCAATAATCGGTCTGGGTTTTGAGGCGCGAAGCACAAAGACGCGACAGCGGAGTGCACTCGGCGGGCACAGCATGGCACAGACCACTTGCGATGGCAGTGGGGGCTGCTTATGGTGTGGCCATGATGTACAGGATCCCCGGCCGACTGGCCAAGCTTCGAACCCCCTTGCTGTTGGCCTGGGCAGCCTTGGTGCTGTTGGGGTGTAGCAGTGCCAAATCCAGCTCGGTAGTGCCGCAGCGGCAGTTGGATGAGACCGTGGTGGTGATCCATGGTCTGGGCCGCAGTGGTTACTCCATGCGCCGACTGACTGAGCAGTTTGAACAGGCCGGCTACCATACCCACGTGGTAGACTACGACTCCTTGGGGGAGGATCTGGACCAGGTGGTGGAGCAGGTTGAACAGCAACTGACCGGCTGCTGCAGCGACACCCAGCAGGTGCACTTTGTTGGCCACTCTCTCGGCGGTTTGCTTACCCGCATCTATTTCACCCAGCCGCAAAGCGCCGCGCTGGCCGAACGACTTGGCCGAGTGGTGATGATCGGTACCCCCAACCATGGCAGCGCCCTGGTGGACCGGTTTGAGCAGCACTGGTGGATGAAGTGGATGGGGGGCACCACCCTGGCACTGGCCACCGATGGGGTAAGCCAGCAGTTGCCACTGCCTCCCTTTGAAGCCGGGATCATCGCCGGTGACGATCGCCCCGCCGTGGCAGGCTGGATCAGCGACCCGGTACTGGGAGAAGCCAATGATGGCCTGGTGGCGGTCAGCTCAACCCAGCTGGCCAATATGGCGGATTTCATCCTGCTGGACATCAACCACTGGGCGATGCGCTACGACCGGGAGGTCGGCCGCCAGGCTATCCACTTCCTTCAGCATGGCCAATTTGATCACCCCCAGGCCGAACCGCAGTAATCCAGGGCAGACGCACTGCGTTTGCCCCGGCCTTTGAAGCGATCCTCTATCCCCACATCCCTCTCCAGGTAGGACAGCAGCGAGCGATCGTTTGTTCAGCCTGGGATCAGCCCCGCTGCGCTAGCCTTTCTCCCACGTTATCAATACACAACACCTAATTTCGCGCAGGTGACGCGCTGCTGGCAGAAAGGGAGTGGAGCTGTTGGATTTTTTGCAACTGAGTGAACAATGGAACCGTGAGGATCGGCAGGTGGGCTTCTGGGTGGTCGGCCTGGGGCTGGCGGTACTGATGCTGCTGAGCTGGCGCTTGCAGGCACCGTTGCACCCGGTTAGCGAAGGGGCGGCAATGGTACTGCTGCCCGCGATCCTGGTGAGCTCAGCCCTGGTCGGCCTGAGACTGTGGCAGCAGCCCCGTCGTCTGGCCTCGCTCCATCGGCGCTACCGTCAACAGCCGGAGATGGCGCTCTCAACCCATCGCTATGCGTCAGACCGCGCCTTGCGCCGACTGAGTCGGGCCAAGTGGAGCTGGCTGGCAGTATCTGTGCTCGGGGTGTTGGTCTGGTGGCTGGCAGAGAGTGCAGAGCAGATGGGCTTTGCCGTGGGCCTTATCCTGGTGGCGGCATTTGGTCTGTTGCTGGTGAGCCTGCGCGAGTCACGCCTGGCGGATTACCTCGCCAGCCTGCGCTGAGCTGAACCGATCCGAGCCTAGCCTAGCTAAGCGCTACTGCACGCTGCAGTCTGCAGGGTGCTCCATCGCTTCCAACAGGTTACCCTGGTCGTCCACCACCGCCACCTCCAGCACGTAATGCTCTGGGATGAACCGCAGCAGCGCGGAAGGCTTGCCGGTGAGCCGCAGGGTCTGCCACTGCAGCGCCTCGCTGTAGCGGATCTCCGGCATCGCGATGCGCCCCTCCATCACCAGGGCATATCGGCTGATGTGCTTGTCGCCCTGGGAATCGACGCTGATCTCGAACTGATGCGGCCCCCCATGGCAGGCATAGCGATACCCGGGTTCAAATATCAGGGCGTCTGCAGGGGGAAACATCAATAGCAACCACCACACCATCCACACTCCTTTTGGCAGGCATAAGCTTGAGTGTAGCCGCCGCTGAGATCGGCGCTGATCCCGGCCTGTGCTAGACTGCCTGCCGCTCTAACCCAACTGTTTGCCATCCAAGGAACCCCGCTTGCCACACACTGAGTTTCACGCCTTGCCCTTAATGCCTGAGCTTCAAACGCAGCTCTCTGCCCTGGGGTTCACCGAAATGACCGCGGTGCAGCGCCACGTATTGCCGCAACTGCTGGCCGGACAGAACCTTGTGGTGCAGGCACCTACCGGCGCGGGTAAAACCCTGGCGTTTGGCCTGACCCTGTTGCAGTCGATCTCCCGCTCGCAGCGACAGGTGCAGGGGCTGGTGGTCTGTCCTACCCGGGAGCTGGCAGAGCAGGTCACTGCTCGGCTGCAGGCTCTGGCCAAGGGGATGGCCAACACCCGGGTGCTTTGCCTGGCCGGTGGCACTCCTCTAGCGCCTCAGCAAGTCGCATTGCAGCAGGGCGTTCACCTGGTGGTGGGCACACCAGGGCGGTTGGCGGATCTGCTGGCGCGGGGGGATCTCTCCCTGGCCGAGCTTGAGCTGATGGTGTTGGATGAGGCGGATCAGTTGATGATCCCCAGCTTGCAGCAGAGCATGGCCGCCATCGCATCGGCCATTCCCAAAGGCGCACAGCGGCTGCTGTTCAGTGCCACCTTTCCCGCCGCCCAGCGCGATGATTTTGCCCAGTGGGCCCAAGGGGCCGAGCAGGTGCTTATTCAGCCGGAGCAGGAACGGGTGGCCCAGTTCCAGTTGGTGCTGTCAGACGAACGAAAGCGGGAGCAGGCATTGCTGGCCTGGTTGAGCCAGGCGCAACCGAGTCGAGCATTGCTGTTTAACTCGACCCGGGCGCAAGCAAGGGAGCTGGCCAAGATGCTGGTGAGAGCTGGCCATTCGGCGCTGGCACTGCACGCGGATCTGGACCAGGGCCAGCGGGAGCGGGTGCTGCTGCGCTTTGCCAATGGCAGTGCACGGTTACTGGTGGCCACTGACGTGGCCGCCCGGGGGCTGGACCTGCCTGAGCTGCCCTGGGTCTGCAATGTTCAGCTGCCGGACAGTGCCGAAACCTACCTGCACCGCATCGGCCGGGCCGGTCGCCAGGGGGATGAGGGCCAGGCAGTCAGCTTGCTGAATGAGGTGGAGCAGGCCCGTTTAGTCCAGTGGCAAGGGGGCCTGCTCACCCCCTATGCACTGAACACCGGTACAGCGGAAAACACGCCGCTGAAGGCAGAGATGCTGACGCTGGAGCTGGCGGCGGGTAAAAAGCAGCGGCTGCGTCCCGGGGATCTGCTGGGGGCGCTGACCCAGGCCCTGGCGGCAGAGGCGGTGGGGGAGATCCGGATCCGTAGCCAGGTCAGCTTCGTGGCGGTGAAGCGGACCCAGGCGCAGCGGGCATTGCAACAGTTGCAGCAACATCCCATCAAGGGACAGCAGATCCCGGTACGCTTGCTGCTGGCCTGAGACAGCGAATTGGCGTATTCATTCAGTACTGGAATGGGTTGTGTGATCCCGATCGGTGCTCACTTTTGCGAAAGGTGATCAAGGTCTGAAGTTGCTTCGAAGCGGTTTTTTATAATGCACCGCAGACAAATTCCGACAAACCCTCTGCGACACTCAACCACAAGAACTTAAAATCATGTCTGAAGCCAGTCTCGCCTCGATCTTTCATCCCAGCGGCAACCCCTCACTGCTGGCCATCCGGGAACTGCTGCCCGTGATCCCCGCCGCCGTCGCTGTGATTGACATGGAGTCTGGCCAGGTTTTGGCGGTCTCTCCCTCCGCCATGGCGATGTTTGGTGTCGACACCGAAGGGCTGTATTACATCCAGGATTTTTACTGTGATCCGACGATCTGGCCCCAGCGGCTGCATCAGCTGCGCTCGCAGTCCGGCCTCATTGCCGCTTCCTCCCAGGTGCGAGATATCCACGGCAATGAGTTTCCCTCCTTTGGCCGAATGCAGCGGGCCGTAATGGCGGGCCGCGAAGTGGCGGTGGTGTCGATGGAGAAGGGCTTTCATTACCGTGAGCGCTGCTGCGAAACGTCGGTCGCTTGCTATCAGATCTGATCCAACACGCTTTTTCTTGGGCTGGTTTGGGGGTTGCCGGTGCTAGCTATTAGGGTTAGTGGGCGACGTCGACGACGTTGCGGCGTTCTCAGCCAGCACAAGGAGTGCCCCCATGGCGTCCAAGGAAAAGCATTACGGCTTCAACACCCCTCAACGTTTGTTCGTCGGCTACACCCTGGCGGTGCTGGTCGACCTGACCGTCCTCAACCTGTTTGAGGAGTTCTGGTCCTACGTCACCATCGAATCCTTCAGCATCTCACTGGCGGCCGCCATCTTGCTGCAGGTGCTGCTCAAGCTCTCCATCGGCCTGGAGCACCGCCTAGCCGAGTACTTCAAAAGCAAACCCGGCACGGCGCCTAAGATCTACCGCGGCCTGTCCAGCTATCTCATCCTGGTGGGCTCCAAGATCGTGATGCTGGAGGCGGTGAACCTGCTGTTTGGCGACAAGGTCAGCTTTTCCGGCCCGCTCAACGGCGTGGTGGCGTTTTTCACCGTGATTTTCGCCATCCTGATTGCCGAAGTGGTGGTGGGTAAGATCTATTTTGCCCTTGAAGACAAACCAGAGCCGGCCCAGGCCTGACGGCTCAGTCGAGCAGCTCGATATCCAGGTCCTCCAGCAGGCCCAGGGCATCGAAGCGGGTAAAGCGGGCACCGCTTAGGGTGTTGTCATAAAGGTTGATGCGGTAGTTCTGGGCCTCGGCAAAGTTGGCCAGGGTCAGGTTGCTCTGGTGAAAGATACTGCCGCTGAAATCACTGTGTTGAAAATCCGCCTCGACGAAGTGACCCTGCTGAAAATCCACGTTGTGGGCCTTGCACTCCACCATCTGCAGGCCATTGAGCTTGAGGCCGGCAAAGCTGGATTCACTGAGCAGGCATTGATCGAAACGGATGGGGGCAAAGGGCACCAGGCGTGGCCAGTTGACCCGGGTCCAGTCCAGACCCAGCATGCGGCAGTGTTCAAACGCCACCTCACGAAACTGACTGAAACCCAGCTGCGCCAGGTTCAGGTTGCAGCGCAGAAACTGGCAGTCGATAAAGACGCAGCGATGCCACTGAATCTCGCTGAAGTCGCAGTCGATGAACTGGCACTGGTCAAAGGTGATCCCCTGCCACGCCTGGCCTGAGGCCTGGACCTGGCGAAAGGTTTGATCGTCGTAGCGTTGCTTGTCTTCCATTGGTGGCTCGGTTGAGGGTCTCGGCGAAAGGCTAAGACCGAATCGGTCGGGGGGCAAGCCCTTGGCACCGGACATTTCCCTGTCGGTTTTGATCTGGCATAAGCTTGCCGCCAACTTTTCCCTCTTGCTCTGAGCCCGTGCATACACTGCCCAGAGAAGCCACTGTCGGGGAGGGTTTATCGTGTCTCAAGTCTTGATCATCAACGGGGCCTACCGACCGGAAGGGGTGATCGCCCAGGCCCTTGCCCAGCTGGGTACCACCTTGGTGGAGGCGGGCGTTAAGGTGGAGTGGGTGGAGCTCAATGGCTACCCCATAGAGTTTTGCCACAACTGTCGTCAATGCATGCAGCACCCTGGCCGCTCTCCGGGTCACTGCATCCTGTCCGATGGCATGAGCGATCTGGTGGCGCAGATGGAGCGGGCTGATGCCATCGTGTTGGCCTCGCCCACCAACTTTGGTTCGGTGACGGCGCTGTTCAAGCGCTTTATGGAGCGACTGGCGGTGTACGGCTACTGGCCCTGGTCAGCGCCGGGGCCGCAACTGCGCAAGCTCGGCCTGGTGCCCAAGCCGGCGGTGCTGCTCGATGCTTGTGCCGCGCCGGGCTGGATAGGACGCTGGCTCTATCGCAGTCAGCCGCAGTTGGCTTATGCGGCCAAGGTGGTGGGGGCCAAACCGGTGGCCCGGGCAACCCTGGGGGGAATGGCTGGTCAGCCACAGCCGACGCTGACCGCTTCGGCCAAGAAGCAGGTGGCTAGGGCGGCTCAGCGGTTGCTGCAAACCCTGGAACCTGCCACTTAAACCCACAATTTCAGCTCGTCACATGCGTTGACGGCTTAGCAGGCTAATCAGTGCTGGTGGGCTGGGCCTGGTACGCCTCGGTGCCCCACAGTGCTACGGTGCTCAGCGAGTGCTTGTGGCTGCCCTCGGTCTCCTTGGTGGAGTAGGAGAGGTAGAGCAGGGTCTGGTTGCTCTCATCAAAGATGCGCCGAACCTTGAGGGACTTGAACAGGATGCTCTTACTCTGACGGAATACCAGCTCGCCGCTTTTGCTTTTGTCGATCTTGGCGATGTCCTCGGCGTAGATCTGACCGGTCTGGCGACAGGCGATGGAGGAGTTGGAGGGATCCGCCAGGGACAGGTTGGCCTCCACCGAGGCGATGTGACAGGTCACCCCGGGTACCAGGGGATCGGGGAAATCACGGATCACCACGTCCTTCAGGGTAAACCAGCCCAGTCCCACCTGGCCGGTGTTGTCACCGCAGCCACTCAGTAGCAGCGGCAGCAGCAAGAGATAGTGTAAACGCATGAACACTCCAATCCTTCCAAAACTGCCGCCCAGTGTGGCGTTGCCAACGCAGTGAGACAAGCCCCAACAGCAAGCGCTAAATCAAAGCCGGCAGCGACTGGCCAAAATGTCGGCTGAGCTGTCGCTGAAGCAGCGGGTGCAGCGGCTGGGTGGGCTGAAGGTCTCGCCCCTGGTAGCGCTGGGACGGGGCCAGTCCAGGCCAGTCACCACTTAAGCTTGGCAATCCGCCTGCACCGGACAGCTGCAGGGCCAGCCCGCCGGTGCCGTGATCCGTGCCCCGGGTGCCATTTTCCGCCACGGTGCGACCAAACTCGGAACCTATCCATATTTGGCTGTGTTGCCAGCGCGGACCCAGCCCGGTCACCAAGGCCGCTACCACCTCATCTAGCTGCTTCAGCGCCCGATTTAGTTGCCCATGCTGGTTGGCGTGGCTGTCCCAGCCGGACAGCTCCAGTGCCGCCAATACTGGCCCCTGCTCCTGGGCCATCGCTTCGGCCAAAGAGCGGGCCTGGGCGGACATCTTGCCCGGCTGTTGCTCCGGCAGGGCTTGGGCTTGCTGCAGCAGACCAGAGAGACGAGGCTCGTCCCTGTACCACTCCCGCAGCAGCGCCAGGCGCTGCTCAGTGGGGCTGGCGAGACGGTTGTGGATTTGATGGGCCACAGGGTGAGGCCCTTGCGCCAGCAGGGGCTTGCGCGGCCCCACCGCTTCGGCTGGCGCATCCAGTGCCTGGGCCAGGGTGTTGAGCCAACCGTGGCGGGCGTGAACCGTGCCGCTTTCCAGCACCGCCTGACCATCAAAATGGGAGCGCTGACGGTAGTCGGTGGCTACAGCAAGATGGGCACAGGCCTGTCGTGCGGCAAAGCGCTCGGCGGCGAACTGCAGCGCCGGATGCAACACAAAGCCCCTCTCCAATGGCACCGGCTTAGCCTGCTTGAGCTGCTTACTCAGACCAGGGCGTGCCTTGAGGTACTCGGGATCGGCCAGTGGCGCGACCACCGCCAGCCCATCCCAGCCGCCGCGCAGGGTGATCCAGATAAAGCGCTCTGGCCTGGCGGAGGTAGCCCAGGTCTTGATGGGGAGGGCGGTCAGCGCCAGGGCGGCACCACTGCATTGCAAAAAGTGTCGGCGATCCATGGTTAGACCTCCAGAAGCTGGGGATGCATCAGCAGCAGGTAGCGCCGATCCATGTCGCTGCGGGCAGCCTCAGGCCACTGGGGACGCAGCCCCAGGGTCTGGGCCAGGGTGTTGGCTGGCACCTTGTGGCGCTTGGCCAGCCACTGGGCAGCTTCGGCGCGGGTGGCGAGGCCCGAGGGGGTGCGCCAGGCCTGGGCATCGTCGGGCCAGCCCGCCGGCGAGCCCGGTCGATAGGTGGGCTGCACCAGTTGGCGGGCCAGGCGCTCTACCTGGTTGGGCTGGGTGCTGCCCACCGCGCGACCAATCCCATACAGATAGAGGCTGGGGGCGCGCCATTTGTGCGCCCCGGGTTGCCAGCTCAACGGGTGCTTAATCAGGGCGGTGACCATGGCGTCGAGGCGGGTGTCGTGGTCCAGGTAGGCCTTGGCCAGGGTTTGCACCAGCGCCGGGTCGGGTTGATCGGCGATAAAGTGGCAGGCCAGCTTTTGTGCCAGGAAGTGGGCGGTGGCGGGGTGGCGCGCCAGATCCGCCAGGGCGCGTTTGGCCTGAGTCTCGCCCTCGTCGCGATAACGACGGCCCAGCAGTTGCTGGCTGCCCGGTTGATGGGTCTGGCGCCGGTACTGGTAGCGGGGAGCCTGGTCCTTTTGCTGCACGCTCCAGCCGGTCAGCATGGCTGCCAGGGCCTCCACGTCGGTTTGCTGATAGGGCCCGTCTACCCCCAGGGTATGCAGCTCCAGGATCTCCCGGGCCAGGTTCTCGTTCAGGCCCTTGTTGCGCTTTTTGCCGGCGCGGGAATCGGGGCCGATGGATTGGGCGTTGTCCAGGTAGAGCAGCATCGCCGGGTGCTGGGAGACCGCAATAAGCATGTCGCTGAAGCGGCCATTGAGGTGGGGGCGGATCGCCTGCTGTTCCAACAGGCCGGCCAGACCGCGGACGTTACCCTTGTCCAGCGACACGGCAAAGTGGTTGCTCCAAAACTGGCTGAGCCGCTCCATCAGCGGGCGTTCGCTGAGCAGGGCCTGCTGATGACGAAACTGGATCTGCCGTTGGGTCTCTTGGCGCAGTGCTTTGTTGCGGGCCTCTTTCTCGGCCTTGTCTTTGCGATCGAAGGGCGTGGCGTAGATCGCCTGCCAGGGGGCGCTGTCCAGGGTCGGCACTGGGCCTGGCAGCTGGGCCAGCAGCCAGGGCTGAGGGCCGGTACGGGTGATGGCGGCCAGCTCTCCGGGCCTGGGTCCCAGGGCAAAGCGGTAGCTGGCGATCAGGATGTCGGACATCGGGGCCTCGGGCTAAGGACGATATCCCCAAGTTAATCCGATGAATCAGCGAGGTAAAGGCGCAGCCTGCTGGCGTTAGCCAAGGCCCTGGAGTGTCACTGGAAGATGCGGTCGGCCCAGAGTGCCAGGCCGGTGGTGACGCTACCGAAGTTATCGCCATCCACCATCGGCAGGCCGTAGCGGGCTTCCAATCGCTCCCGGATAAAGGGCGAGTTGGCGCTGCCCCCGGTGAGGAACAGCACGTCTGCCGGGCTGCCCGCCTGGGCCAGGGTATCGTCGATCAGCTGGGTGATGCGGGTCATCAGCCCCTCCGAGGCCTCAACAAACTGCGCCTGGGTGATCTGGGCTGACAGCGCCGGCTCCAGGTAATCCAGTGCCACGCTATGGTTGCTGGCCTGACTCAGGGCGATCTTGGCCTGTTCCGCCACCGCGCTTTGCTGGAAGGTCATCTGCTCGGCCTGCAGGGTTTGCAGACGGGACAGCGTCTTCAGCTCGGGTTGACGGCGCAGCGCCTGCAGCTGATTGCGGGTGTCGTGGCTGTAGAAGCGGGTTTGGGCCGACAGGTCGTTGATGCTGGCGGCATCCAGGAACGGCTTCAACGGGATGACCCGGCCCTTGTCGTCCTTCAGTCCCCGACCTAAAAGCGGCATCAGGGTGTGGTAGTTGAGCATCACATCAAAGTCGTTGCCGCCGGTGCGCTCGCCGCTATAGCCCAGGATCTGCTTTTCCAGATCCCCTTGCAGTTGTGGCCCCATCTCCAGCATGGAGACGTCGGTGGTGCCGCCGCCGATATCCACCACCAACACCCGCTGCGGCTTGTCCAGCTGTTGCTGATAGGTCAATCCGGCTGCCATCGGCTCGTAGAACAGCTCCATCTGCTCGATGCCCACCAGCTTGGCCGCCCGTTCGATGATCGCCACCGCCTGCTGATTGCTGCGCTCGGCATGATGACCCTGGAAGTTGATGGGCCGACCGATCACCACCTTTTTGAGATCCCCCTGACCACTTTGCCGGGCCTGCTCCAGCAGGTGCCAGAGCATCGCCGCGGTGATGTCTTCAAACACCTGCTGCTGACGCGGGCCCAGGCCATTGCCACCGAGAAAGGACTTGTGGCTGCGGATGTAGTAGCAGTCCGCCGGATCCTCCAGGTACTTGTCCCGGGCCCATTGGCCAAAGGCCAGATCCTCGTCATAGCCATCGAGCTTGGCCTCCCGCAGGGCGTGCAGGCTGGCGGTTAAGCCCGGCCCCCGGGCTTGCTCCAGTGGACGCTCTAAGCCGTGGGGCTTGAGCTGGCGGTGCAGCCAGCCGGCGATCACCTCGGCCTGGGGCGCGTAGAGGGTTGAGGCCATAAAGCGGCCATGCTGGGGCAGCTCAACCAGCGACGGAGTGCCATTGTCTACCACGCCGATGGCGCAGTTGGAGGTGCCCAGGTCCAGGCCGGCTTTGTGGTGCATGACGATACCTCTGTCGATGGAAAAGGGTCGGCGAGGATACCTGCACCTGCGAACAGGAACAAGGGCTCTGCGCTAGGGGGGCGGCTTCACCGCGGACTGGCTTCGCCGGGCAGGGCGGTTTGGCTGCTCGGTCCAGTGGGGCTTAGCTCAACAGGGGAGCAAAAAGTGTGTAAAACAAAGAGAGGCTGCCAACAGGAGGGCACCGAATGCCAATGCCACCCAAACCGCCACGCCCGACCGGCGTCGAACCGCGTGCCCTGACCCAGATCCAACAGTGGTTTCCCGAGCCTCCGGCCAAGGACCAGCTGCTGGAGTGCCTGCACCGCCTGCAGGATGAGGTGGGCTACCTGGCGGAAAACCATCTATTGGCGTTGGCGCAGTGGATGAAGCTGGCGCCGGTGGAGGTGTTCGAGGTGGCAAGCTTTTACCATCACTTTGATTTGGTGGCCGAGGGGGATACCCCACCGCCGGCACTGACCGTGCGCGTGTGCCAGTCCCTCAGCTGTCAGTTGCAGGGGGCGACGGAGTTGACCGAGGCGCTAAGCCGGCGGCTGGGCGATCGCATTCGGGTGCAAAAGGTGCCCTGCGTGGGGCGCTGTCCCGATGCTCCGGTGGCGGTGGTGGCCACACATCCGGTGGCCCCGGCTACCCCTCAGCGGGTGCAGGCGGCGATAGACCAGGGCCTGACCACGGATCCTATGCCAGCGCAGGCGCAAAGCCTGGCGCAGTACAAGGCTGAGGGCGGCTACCAGGCCTTGAGCCAGTGTTACCAGGATCCGGACAGTGCCGAGGCGCTGGTAGCCCAGCTGGAGGATGCCGGACTGCGCGGCCTGGGGGGCGCCGGCTTCCCGGTTGGGCGCAAATGGCGGGCGGTACGGGCAGAGCCGGCGCCGCGCTTGATGGCGGTCAACGTGGACGAGGGCGAGCCGGGCACCTTTAAGGACCGGTTCTACCTGGAGCGCAGTCCGCACCAGTTTCTCGAAGGGATGTGGCTGGCGGCCCATGCCGTTGGGGTGGAGAAGATCTACGTCTATGTACGGGACGAATACCCCGCCTGTCGTGCGCTGTTGGCCGAGGCATTGGCGCAGGCGCAGCGGCTATTCCCGCAGGCGCCAGCGGTGGAGCTGCGTCGCGGCGCCGGTGCCTACATCTGCGGCGAGGAGTCCGCCATGCTGGAGTCGATGGAGGGCAAGCGCGGGCTACCGCGGCAAAAGCCGCCACTGGTGGCCCAGGTGGGGCTGTTTGGCCGACCCACCTTGGTGCACAACCTGGAGTCGCTTTATTGGGTGCCTGAGGTGCTGCGCCGTGGCCCTGACTGGTTTACCCGGCAGGGGCGTCATGGCCGCTCCGGGGTGCGCTCCTACTCCATCAGCGGACGGGTGCGCCAGCCCGGGGTCTACCTGGCCCCGGCGGGGATCACCCTGCGAGAGCTGATCGCCGAGTATTGTGGCGGCATGGCCGAGGGCGAAACCCTTTACGGCTTTTTTCCCGGTGGCGCCTCCGGCGGCATCCTCGCGGCAGAGCACCAGGACCTGCCGCTGGATTTTGACACCCTGCAGCCCCACGGCTGCTTTATCGGCTCCGCCGCCATCATCGTCTTCTCCCAGCGGGACCGGGCCCGGGATCTCGCCCTCAATGCCACCGAGTTCTTTGCCGCCGAGTCCTGCGGCCAATGCACCCCCTGTCGCGTCGGCTGCGGCCAGCTGGCGCAGCAGATGACACTACAGCGCTGGCCGGCGGAGTCGATCCAGGTTCTGGCCGAGGTGATGCAGGATGCCTCCATCTGCGGCCTGGGCCAAGCAGCCCCAAACCCAGCCCTGTCGGTGCTGAAACGCTTCAGTCAGGAGGTCGAATGAGCAAGCTGGAACTGACCCTGGATGGCAACAAGCTCACCGCCGAGACCGGTGAGACCCTGCTGAGCGTTGCCCGCCGGGCAGGGGCGACGGTGCCGACCCTGTGCCATCGGGATGGCCATGCCCCCCAGGGCAACTGCCGAGCCTGCATGGTGGAGGTGGAGGGCGAGCGCACCCTGGCGCCAGCCTGCTGTCGGGAGGTTAAGCCTGGGATGGTGGTGTACACCCAGTCCCGTCGGGCCAGGCAGGCCCAGCAGGGGGTGCTGTCGATGCTGCTGAGCGATACCCCGGATGGTGCAGCCCAGGCAGAGTCGGAGCTGCGCCACTGGGCCGAGCGGATGCAGGTGCAGATACAAGCGCCAATGGGGCAGGGCAGTGATGCGACTCGATTGGGCCAGGACGCTAGCCACCCGGCCTTTGCCCTCAATTGGGATGCCTGTATCCAGTGCAACCGCTGTGTTCAGGCCTGTCGGGATGAGCAGGTCAATGATGTGCTGGGCTGGGCCCATCGCGGCGGGGAAACCCGGCTTATCTTTGATAACGACAGCGAGGCGGGAAGCAGCCGCTGCGTCGCCTGCGGCGAGTGTGTACAGGCCTGCCCAACCTCGGCGCTGGCGCTGGTCACTCCTGAGCCGGCAACTGCCTTGACCGAGGAGCGCACGGTGGACTCCCTCTGCCCCTTCTGTGGGGTCGGTTGTGCGGTTCGCTACCGGGTGCGCGACGACAGGATCATCGCGGTGGAGGGGGCCGATGGCCCGGCCAATCGGGGCCGGTTGTGCGTTAAGGGCCGCTTTGGCTTCGATTACGTGCATCACCCGCAGCGACTGACCCAGCCGCTGATCCGCCGTGCCGATGCCCCCAAGGACCCCAGCCTCAGTGGCGACTGGCGTGAGCAGTTTCGACCCGCCAGCTGGGAGGAGGCGCTGGCTTTGGCCAGCGGTGGTCTGAAGACGATCCTCGAGCAGCAGGGGCCGCAGGCGCTGGCGGGGTTGGGCTCGGCCAAGGGCAGTAACGAGGAGGCCTACCTGTTCCAGAAGCTGGTGCGCACCGGCTTTGGCAGCAACAACGTCGATCACTGCACCCGTTTGTGTCACGCCAGCTCGGTGGCGGCGCTGATGGAAGCGGTGGGCTCGGCGGCGGTGTCCAACCCGGTGGCCGACGTGGCCTACAGTGACGTCATCCTGCTGATGGGCGCCAACCCCGAGGCCAACCACCCGGTGGCGGCCAGCTGGATGAAGAACGCCGTGAAGGCCGGCACCGAACTGTTGCTGCTTGACCCCCAGGCCCTGCCGCTGGCCCGCCATGCCCGCCATCACCTGCAGTTTGTGCCAGGCAGCGACATCCTGTTGCTCAACGCCATGATTCATGTGCTGTTCGAGCAGGACCTGGTCAACTGGTCCTTTGTCGAGGCCCGGCTGAAGCGAGAAGAGGTCGAGGCGCTGCGCCAGGCAGTGCAAGCCTATGCCCCGGAGGCGGTGGCCGAGCAATGCGGGGTGACGGCGGCACAGATCCGCCAGGTGACCCACGTCTACGCCAGCGCCAACCGGGCAATGATGTTCTGGGCCATGGGGGTCACCCAACACACCCACGGTACCGACAATGTGCGCTGTCTCATCGCTTTGTGTCTGCTCACCGGCCAGATCGGCCGGCCCGGTACCGGGTTGCATCCACTGCGTGGCCAGAACAACGTCCAGGGCGCCTCCGATGCGGGGCTGATCCCCCACTGTCTGCCGGATTACCAGAAGGTGGCCGAGCCTGAGGTCCGGGCCCGGTTTGCCCAGGCCTGGGGCGCGCCAGTGCCCGATTCGCCGGGACTGACCACGGTGGAGATGATGCAGGCGGCGCACCAGGGCAGCCTGCAGGGGATGTACATTGTCGGCGAGAACCCGGCGATGTCCGATCCAGACCTGACCCACACCCGGGCCGGGCTGGCGAGGCTGTCGCATCTGGTGGTGCAGGATCTGTTTCTGACCGAAACCGCGGCCCTGGCGGACGTGGTGTTGCCCGCCGCGGCCTTTGCTGAGAAGGGCGGCAGCTTCACCAATACCGACCGGCGGGTGCAGCTGGGACGGCCGGTGATCCCGGCGCCGGGTGAGGCCAAACAGGACTGGTGGCTGATCCAGCAGATGGCCCAGGGGCTGGGACTGGCCTGGGATTACCAGGGGCCGGAGCAGATATACCGCGAGATGCAGGCACTGATGCCCAGCCTGGCGGGGATCCCATACGAGCGGCTGCAAGCAGAGAGCAGTGTGGTTTACCCCGCTGACGACCCGGCCCAGCCCGGCCAGTCGGTGCTGTTTGCCAAGGGTTTTGCTCGGCCCGGTGGCCGGGCGAGGCTGGTGCCCGCCACCCCACCACAGCAGCAAGAGAATGCGGATAAGGATTACCCCTTTACCCTGATCACCGGCCGCCTGCTGGAGCACTGGCATACCGGCACCATGACCCGGCGCAGCCAGGTGCTGTCGGCGCTGGCCCCCCAGGCGCAGATCCTGGTGCACCCTGAGACCCTGACCAGGCTGGGCTTGCACGCCGGACAATCGGCTCGGTTGCGCTCCCGTCGAGGTTCCGTGGTGGCCCAGCTGCTCAGTTCGTCCCAGGTGCGCCCCGACGACCTGTTCCTGCCCTTCAGTTTCCGCGAGGCGGCGGCCAACCTGCTGACCCGGGATGCGCTGGACCCGGTGGCCAAGATCGCCGCACTCAAGCTCTGTGCGGTGGCGCTGGAGCCGGTGGCGTGACTCTGTTAACCCTCGCTTAACAGAGTCGCTACCGAGGCTAAAGGATCCTGATGGGCTGACTGGTTACTCTGTGACCACTTTGGACACATGAGGATCACCACTATGGCATCGACGTTGCGGGCTATGAGCCTGACCACCTGTTTGGGACTGGGCACCACATTGGCAGCTCCTATCAGCCTGGCGGTCCCTTTGAACGACAGGGTCAAGCCCGCCAGCGAGGCCACCGTGGCCCAGCATCAGCACTCTCGGGCGCAGCTGCCGTTCGATGACCAGGAGGATTTCGCCCTGGCCCACCATGGCTTTATCGCCAGTGAGGAGCGCCGGGCGATACTGGACGCCCAGGGTAATGTGGTCTGGGTGTTGGGTCAGATGGAGTACCTGGACCAGGGCCTGGATCGGGTCCATCCCCGCTTGCAGCGGCAGAGCCTGCTGATGTCCCAGCATGGGCTCTATCAGCTGACCGACGGTGTCTACCAGGTGCGGGGCTACGATCGCACCCACATCACCTTTATCGAAGGTGACCAGGGCTGGGTGGTGATCGATGCGCTGGGTACGGCGGAAACCGCCGAGGCCGCCTGGCAGCTGCTCACTAGCCAGCTGGGGGAGAGACCGATCCAGGCGTTGATTCTGACCGAAGCCGACAACGACCGCAGCGGCGGCGCGGAAGGGCTCCTTGCCGCCGCCAACACCGACCCTTCGCAGGTCACGGTGCTGGCGCCCCGTGACTTTCAGCAGGGGCAATCACTGCACACCGAACAGAACACGGTGGGCCCAATTCACCGTGATGCCAGCGATCGTATCCTGGCGCCCAAAGCCGCCAGCGGTGAACGCAACATTGTGCATCCCAACCTTGAGCTTGAGCAGGACAGCACTCACATGGTGCTGGATGGGGTCGACCTGGTCCTTACCCACCTGCCCGGCGAGCCGGAAGGCTTGAGCCTCTATTTGCCACAACAGCGCCTGTTGTGGTTACCCAGCTACTACCAAAGCGGCAGCCAAAACCTGCGTGCCCCCCTGGCCTGGAGCCAGATGATGCATCGCTGGCTGCTGACGGTGGGCGATGAGGTGGAGATCCTCTGCGGCAGTGATGGCTGGCCGCAATGGCAGAACGAGCGGGTGACTCGCTGGCTGGCCAAGGAGCGGGATTACTACGGCTACCTGTCACAGCAGGCACTGCGCCTGAGCCAACAGGGCCAGGATCTTTCCGCGCTGTCGGTGCCCGAGGCGCTGGAGTCACCCTGGCTCAACCGTGGGCGGTTGGGGGCGGAGGTGATCGCCAAGGCGGCGCTGGCTCATCAGCCCGGTCTGCAGGTTGTGGCTCCCATCCCGAGCGAACCCCGGATGGCGAGCCGCTATGTGGAGGTGATGGGCGGTAAAGCCGAGGTGCTTACTCTGGCTCATGAGGCGCAACGACAGGGCGAATACGGCTGGTGTGCTGAGCTGGCTGGACACCTGGTGCAAGCCTTTCCCCGTTCGGAGTCTGCTCGCTATCAATTGGCGGACTGTCTGGAGCAGCTGGCCTATCAGAGTGACTCTGTGGTGGTGCGGCAGGCCAACCTGACCCAGGTAGAGCAGTTACGCTACGACACCGGCCTCAGCATCATCCACAGCACCGATGACTTGGCCGGGTGGTCGAGCAGTCAGCTGTTGCACCGGCTGGCGCTGCAGCTGGATGGCGCCGAAGCGGCTCGTGCGGGTCTGGCTTTCGAACTGGACCTGGTGGTGCCGGATAAAGCGGAGCGGTTCCGGCTGACGCTGCGCCACGGTCACCTGGCCAGTCTGTCCATTGAGCCCGGCACCGAGCCGGCGATTAGCACAGACCTGAAATTGGTGATCCACCATGAAGAGCTGGTGGCCCTGGTCAGTGAACAGGTGAGCCTGGCTCAACTGCTGGAGAGCGAACGTGTACTACTGCAAGGGCAGGGGGAGGCCCTGCTGGCGATGGAGGCACACATGGGGCTGGAGACAGTACGCCGCGGTGCCCTTGTTAAGATGTGATCGAGGCGGTGAATTTGCGTTAAAGCGGTCAGCCAGGGGGTTTTTCTGACCGCGGCTTCCGCTAGACTGCGCGCCAACGTCTGACTGTCGAGTACCCCCCATGAGATCAATTTTGGTCATGCTGTCCAGCCTGGTGCTGGCTGGCCAAGCCGCCGCGTTCAATTTCGATGCCCACGTGATTGGCGCTGAGCACAGCTTCCGGATGATGCCGGAGTCCCTGCAGCAACAGTACGAGCAGGAGGCCGAGGCCCTGCTGGAACTGATTGAGGAGACCGAACTGCTGGATCAGGAGCAGATGCTCTTTATGACCCGCTACGAGTTTGCCTCCCGCTTTGCCCAGCTGAGCATCCTGCCGGACCTGGTGCGTCGCACCGAGCTGCCGGAGACCTACCGCATCCTGGGGCTGACCATGCCCGACAGCGTTGCCGCCCTGCCGGAGAAGGCAGGCAGCATGGGCCACTACATCAACATCGGCTACCAGTCTGGTGACGATGGCTACCTGCCGGGTCAACCGGGCAGTGAAGTGGCGGTAAAGGTACCTAACGTCACCACCGTGTTGCCGGCGTTCAAAACCGCTTTGCCTGAGGTCAGCGGGGTGGAGCGTGCCTTGGTTAATGCCTACCTGACTCACTTGGTGTTCGATGCCACCCAGCCGATGCACAGCATCGCCCGGGTGACTGAGGAATACCCCATGGGCGATTTGGGTGGTAACGCCACCTGCTTCCAACCGGATCCCATCCAGGGTGGCTGCGCCCGCAACCTGCACTCCCTGTTTGATGGCCTGGCGGGCTGGACCGAGCGTCTGCGCCTGGGCCTGACCGCGGAGCAGGGCCTGGCGGAGATCGCCGCCAGCGAGATGCCGGCGGAGCTGACCCGACAGTACCTGCCGATCGCGCAGCTGGCCATGGAGTCCAGTCAGTACGCGGAGGCGATCTACGCCCCGGTACTGGAAGGGCCGATCCAGAGCAAGGCGGAGCGTGATGCCTACCGGGAAGCCTGGCAGCCGATCATGATGGGTCGCCTCAACCTGGCCGCCTACCGCCTGGCGGATCTGCACCACCAGTTCAACGATGGCAAGGTCGCCGCAAACTAACCCTTTGTCCTGACCCAGATCATTGCAACGCCCGGTTTCGATGCTCGAGCCGGGCGTTTTCGTGCCACACTGGGGTCATGCTCACCCTGACCAGCTACGGTGCCGCCCGTGAAGTCACCGGCTCGCGCCATCTGCTTGACTACCAAGGCCGCCGGATCCTGCTCGATTGCGGTCTGCACCAGGGTCGGGATCAAGCCAAGCGATTGAAGCGGGACAGCTTTGGCTTCCGCCCCGCGCAGCTCGACGCTGTGGTGCTGTCCCACGCCCACCTGGATCACTCCGGTGCCTTACCCCGACTGATTAAGCGCGGCTTCCGCGGCCCCATCTACTGCACCGGTGCCACCCTCAACCTGCTGGCGGTGATGCTCAAGGACGCTTGCGATCTCTACCTGCGCGAGCTGGAGCGTGACAACAAGGTGCGGCAACGTAAGGGCCAGAGGACCCAGCCCCCGCTGTACGGCATGGAGGAGGTGCTGGCGGTGCTGGAGGCCTGCAAGGTACTGCCCTTTAACCAGTGGCAGGCGCTGCTGCCCGGTGTTGAACTGCGGCTGCTGGACGCCGGCCATATCCTCGGCGCCGCCATGGTGCAGCTGCATTTCGACACCCCTGAGGGGCCCTACCGCTTGCTCTACTCCGGCGATCTGGGTAACAGCGACTCGCCACTGATGCGGGACCCGGCACCGCCGCCGGAGGTCGACTTGGTGCTGATGGAGTCCACCTACGGCAACCGTAACCACCGCAGCTACCAGGATACCCTGACCGAGCTGAGCGAGGTGCTGGCCCAGGCCCAGGGCGGGGTGGTGTTGGTGCCGGCCTTTGCCGTGGGCCGAACCCAGGAGCTGCTGTTTCAGCTGGGGGTGATGTATCACCAGGGGCTGCTGGATGGCTGGCATGTGGTGCTCGACAGCCCCATGGCCATCGAGGTTACCCGCATCTATGACCAGTGGCTGGAGCTGCTGGACCCGGAAGACCTGGCTCAACTCAGTGCCCAGCAAAGCCCCACTCTGGAAGATTTCCTGCCCTGTTTGCACCTGACCCCGGAGACCGAAGCCTCGATGGGGCTGAACCGGGTCAACCTGGGGCTGATCGTGGTGGCCGGGGCGGGGATGTGTAACGGCGGCCGAATCCTGCATCACTTCAAGCACAGGATCTGGAACGACAAGACCCAGATCCTGTTTACCGGCTTTCAGGCCCAGGGCACCCTGGGGCGGCAACTGGTGGAGGGGGCAAAGACCATTCGCCTGTTTGGCAACAGTTACGCGGTGCGCGCTCAGATCCACACCCTGGGGGGCTTCTCCGCTCACGCTGATCAACGCCAGCTATTGCAGTGGCTGGCCTCGGTGCCAGGCCAGCCCCAGGTCAAGCTTGTGCATGGCGAGTGGCAGGCACAGCAGGCACTCCAGAGCTGCATTGAGCAGCAATTAGGCCTGTCGGTGGATATCCCGGAAGCGGAGCAAACCCAGACGTTGGTCGGAACTGTGGCGGGTTGTGCTCACCTGTGAGGATATCCATGTTGTCGCCGGTGGGTTTTTGCTATTCTCGCGCTACATTCTTCAACCATTGATGACGCCATGAAACATCAAATAGTGCCTGTGACCCCCTTTCAGCAGAATTGCTCGCTGGTTTGGTGTGAGCAAAGCGGCAAAGGTGCGGTGATCGATCCCGGCGGTGACGTCGACCGGATCCTGGCGGCAGCCCAGGCCAACGACGTCACCATCGAACAGATCTGGCTGACCCACGGTCACATCGACCACGTGGGCGGTGCGGTCGCCCTGGCGGAGAAGCTGGGTGTCGAGATCATCGGCCCCCATGAGGACGACAATTTCTGGCTCGACTCCCTCGGTAACCAATCCCAGATGTTTGGTTTCCCGATGTTGGCGGCCTTTACCCCGGCCCGTTACCTCAACGAGGGCGATACCCTCAGCGTCGGTAACGAGCAGTTCGAGGTACTGCACACGCCGGGTCACACCCCGGGCCACGTGGTGCTGTTCCATCGCCAGCAAAAGCTGGCCTTTGTCGGTGATGTGCTGTTCCACGGCTCTATCGGCCGAACCGATTTTCCCATGTCCAATCACCAGGACCTGATCCATTCCATTACTCAGAAGCTCTGGCCGCTGGGCAGTGACGTTGAGTTCGTACCGGGCCATGGTCCGGGTGCCACCTTTGGCGACGAACGACGCTCCAATCCCTTTGTCGCGGACCAGGTTTTGCAAGGATAACCATAATGAAGAAACTGATTGCCGGACTGGCGCTGAGCCTGTCCATGCCCCTGGCTGCGCTTGAGATTGGCCAACCCATGCCCTACCTGACCCTGGACGATCAGCACGGTGAGGCCCACGCCATCGCCACTGATCTGAACGTGCTGATCTTCACCCGTGACAAAGCGGGCAGCGACGTGGCCAGCGGCGCCCTGGAAGGGGTAGAGCAGGGTACCCTGGAGCAGTCCGGTATCGTCTACGTGGCAGACACCAGCATCATGCCGGCGCTGATCACCCGCATGTTCGCGCTGCCAAAGATGCGCAAGCAAAGCTTCCTGACCATGATGGACACCCAGGGCTCTGCCACTGCGGCCTTCCCGTTCGAGGATGGCAAGGTGAGCCTGATGCGTTTCGAGCAGGGCAGCCTGCACAGCATTGAGCACATTGATGACGCCGAGGCGCTGAAGGCCGCCTTGGCACTCTGATAGGCCAAGCTGATACAGAAAAGCCGCTCAATGAGCGGCTTTTTTTGTTGCCTTTAGCTCGTTAGAGCAGCGCGCGTCGCCGCAGCTCCTGCTCAATGGCGCTGTGCTCCTTAAGCAGCCTCAGTGCCCGACGTCCTAGCCTCAGTTCACGCAGGTGAAGCGCCTTGTTGGTGCCCAGCAGCCAGAACAGCGATGCTCCCCAGCACAGGGCCAGCCAGTAGAGCTGCATCAGCACCAGCGGCAGGCTCAGCAGCAGCAAAAACACTGCGCGCTCCTGGCGGCGGTTTTTCAGCTGGGCAAAGTCGCGGCGTATGCCCTCTTGCCTAGTGAGCAGTTGCTCGTAGTGGGCAAGCAGGGCGGAGTCGGTGCGAGACTGAGGAGGAATGAACGAGCTGGCCATGGGTCTGTCTGTGTTGAGCCTGATGAAAGAGTAACGAGGCGGCAGTCTATGACCGATTTGTTGCAGAAAAATGACTCTTGGCCAACGTAGAGGTGCGGCAGTATTTAGCGTTGCAACACTGTCACTCATCACCTGGTGTTGCTGCCGGGCAGGTGCAGCTTCGAAAGGGCAAAGTGCGAGGATTTAGTACGGCTTAACTGTCATATTGCTGTCACGATAAGGATGGGTTCAGCCAGGATCCGTATAGTGAATCCCGTAATCACCTAACTTCCTGAGTGTATTACTGCCTGGAAAGTAAAGCTTGTTGCGCCCTACGGATGGGGCGCTTTTTTTTGCCTGTTTGACAGGCCCCCGCCCGCACTTATGCGCTTACTCTTTCGCTTCCACCGTCGCCTGCTCGCCAAAGGTTTGTACCACCAGTTGTTGCAAGGTGCTGCGCAGCCAGGCGACCCCAGGATCCTTGGTCTTGCTCAGGTGCCAGTTCATGTACACCGGCAGCGGATCGAACTCGAACGGCATCGGATAGACCGCCAGGTTGAGTTTGTCCGCCCACTCATCGGCCATCCAGGCGGTGGTCGCGCCCACCAGGTCTGTTTGGGCCACCACAGCCATGATGGAGAGCAGCGAGTCCCCCTCGTAGGCGATATTGCGCGCCAGGATAGGGTGTTTGGCCATGGAGGCCATGTAGAGATTGCTCTGACGACGGCTGCGCAGCGCGGTGTGCTGCTCGGCGTAGAACTGCTCCTCGCTGATGCTGCCCTGGATCCTGGGATGATTACGACGCACCACCAAAACTGGCGATTCATGGAACAACTGCTGGTGGCAGATAGAGCTGTGAGCCGTGGTGATGGTGCTGAGAAAGAGATCCGCCTGGCGATCGCACAGCTGCTGTTCCAGGTGCTCGGGGTCATCGTCAAAGGGCATCAACGACAACCCCACCCCCGGCGCCTCCCGGGCCAGGTAGGCCAATAGCTGGGGAAACACCATCACATCCATGTAGGTGGGGCCGGCAATGGCAAAGTGTCGCTGACTAGTGCTCGGGTCGAAGCGTTCCGCTGGCATCAGCCCCTGCTGGATCATCTGCAGGCCGTCGGCCACCTGTTGGTGCAGGGCCCTGGCCTGCTGGGTGGGCACGATGCCGCGGCCCTGGCGGATGAACAGCGGGTCATCGAAATGCTGCTTGAGGCGGCTCAGGCCCTGGCTGACCGCCGCGGAGGTCATTCCCAGCTGATCGGCGGCCTCACTGACCGAGCCGGTGCGCATCACCGCATCAAAGGTGGTCAGCAGGTTGAGGTCAAAGCGGTGCAGGTCCATGGCATAAGTGCTTTGGGGGTTTGCTTCATCTTAGCTTCCGGTGGCCCATAAAAAAACCGCCCCGAAGGGCGGTTTTTATTCAGCGGCAGTGGCTTACAGAGCGTAGTTAAAGCTCAGCATCACCATGTGCGCGTTGTAGTTGTGGTTCAGGTTACCCAGAGTGTACAGGTGCACGACGTTGCCGTTTTGGATGTTGTCCACGTTGGCAAAGTCGCTGTCCTCGTAGCGCTCGTAGCGGTAGTCCAGACGCAGGCCCATCTTCTCGTTCAGCGCGTAATCGCCGTAGAAGTTGACGCTGTGGCTGGTGCTGAAGTAGTCACCGTACTCACCGTTCAGGCCGCCGGAAGCAACAGTGGTGTTGCTCTCGGAGTCGGCGTACAGGTAGTCACCACCTACGGTCAGGGCGTCCACGAACAGACCCTTGTAGGCTGCACCGAAGCCGGCGTTGACGAAGCGGTCTTCCACTTGGTCGAAGCTGGTTTGGGAAGCGAACAAGTTGTTCTGCTCGGAGTCGATCCACTGCTGGCCAGCGAAGGCGTGCAGGTTCAGCTTATCGCTGGCACCCCAGTTCACGCTGACGTCGTAGCCGTAATCGTCGGCTTCCAGCAGACCGAACTCGGTGTCGCTGTAGTCGTCGTTGGCGTAACGGGCAGTCAGGTCGATGGACAGGCTGGCCAGCGGAGTGTGAGTCACACGCAGCTCGGTCTCAACGCGGTCGCGGTCCGCCAGGTGGTAACGACGCAGCAGCGCGTTATCTTCGGAGGAGGTGGCGCGAGAGGCTTCGAACTTGGAGCCATCACGGGTGCTGTAACCGGCCTTCAGACCGAAGTTCCAGTTGTCCAGGGCAGAGATACGCAGACGGGCGTGCACACCGTGCTCGTCGGTTTGCTCGCGCTCCAGATCGGTGCGCTCAACGCCTTTGTACTCATAGCCCGCGTCAACACGGTAGCCCTGGGAGATGCGGTAGCTGGCACCCACCTTGGCGGTGTGACGGGTCTGGTCGTAACGGGCGTACTCTTCAACGTCACCGGACATGCCGTCGATGGAGACGCTGTTGCCGGCGAACACGCTGGAGTTGTTCTCACGGTCGCTGTAGTCGTAGCTGGCGGTCAGGCGCAGGCCACGGGCAACGGTAGAGGCAACACGGAAGCTGGCGTCAGTGGTGTCCACTTCACCGTCAAAGCTGCTCACGGTCGGGTTCAGGCCACCGAGTTGAACCAGGCTGTCGTCCTGGGTCATCTTACCGGTGACAAAACGGCCAGCCAGGTGAGTGCGGGTGAAGCTGTACTGACCGTCGGCAACGATGTGGTAAGCCTCGTTGCTCGGCGCGGTAGACAGGGCAGCCTGGTGGCTACCGAAGTCGTACATGCTGGTCAGGTTGTTGTTGTACTGAGAGGCGATGTACGCCACGCCAGCGGTCCAGGTTTGGCCACCCAGACGAGCACCGGCTTCCCAACGATCCGTGGTGGAATCGATGGGGGCCGCCACGTTGGCGATGGTGCCACTGAACACGGAGGCCTTGCGGGCACCGGTCTTGTCTTCACGCTGGAAGTTGCCGTACAGGGTCCACAGATCGCCACCGAAGTCACCGTCGAAGCCGTAGCGCTCGCGCTTCACCTTCAGATCGGTGGTTTGGTCTTCACCGGTGTTCACGATCAGGTTGTTCTGGAAGGCAAACGGGCTCACCGCGCCGTCGGCAGTCCAGTGGGTACCGGTGGCGTAGTGGAACGCAGCATTGGCTACGCCCGCTTTGCCAACAGCGATACGGGCAGAGCCGTTGTCGCTGCCCAGACGGTTGGCTTCCAGTTCGGCGTTGTAGCCGGACTCGGCACGGTAAACGACATCAGCGTTAACGTGACCGGCGAAGCCGTCGGTATCGCCCAGACGGTTGGCGGCGTGGTTGTCGCTGGCGTCTACCGCACCGGCGGCGATGCCGACGCTGCCGCTGTAGCCGTTAACCGGCTCACAACGCTTACATTCCCACTTGGAGGTGTCTACGCCTTCGACGTTGGCGTTAGCCAGGCCGTAGTTTGCCATGGCAGCGCCGGAGAAACCCGCCAGTGCCAGGGTGATCAGATTCAAACGCGTTTTCATACCTAGCCCTTCCTTAGCGCATCAGCTTGCTGCCGGAGCGAACGTCCGGGTGGTTGGAACCGTGCACCTGGGTGTGGCAGTTCAAGCAGCTCTGGCCACCGGTGTGGATGGTGGTGCCGTCACGGTCAGCGTTGTGACCCTGGTGGCAGTCCAGACACAGCTGCGGAGCGCGGTAGTCCAGCATCGCTTCGTTCACGCTGCCGTGCGGGTTGTGACAGGCGGTACAGTCTTCGCTGACCGGCTGGTGCTCCCACAGGAACGGACCACGCTTCTCGGCGTGACAGGCGTAGCAGGTGTCGTTGATGCTGAAGCTCACCAGGTCCGCTTCGGCCATGGAGCCGTGCGGGTTGTGGCAAGAGGTACAGGTCATCTCACCGAACTGCATCGGGTGGGTAGAACGCTTGTTCATGTCCGCCTTCTGCTGGGTGTGACAGCTGGTGCAGGTCTCTACTTCGGTGCGCTTGTCCAGGATCGGGTCCTGGGCAACGTGAACCAGGTGACAGGAGGCGCAAGCCACCTCTTCCAGGTTGTGGGTAGAGTTGTGCCAAGCCATGCGCTCGTCGTCCTGGTGACAGGACATACACACGCTGTTCTGCTTTTCAGCGGACAGCGGAGCGTTGTCACCGAACACGATCATCGGCTCGTTCTTGTTGCGGTGGCCGCCTTGCGGGCCGTGACAGGCCTCACACTGCAGGCCCGCCATCGGGCTCTTGGACTGGTCGGCACGGCCGTGGACACCGTCGAACAGGGCCATAACGGTCTCGCTGCGACGGTGACACATCAGACAGCCGTCCGCGCCCTGGCGGGAGTATTTCCCTTCGGCGAACTTCTGGTCGAGGATCTGCTCAAGCTCTTTCTGGGGCATGTCGTCCCAGGTGCCCGCTTGCGCAGTACCCAGCAGCAGGGCTGCACTACCCAACAGGGCGGCGATCAGCTTCTTTGCTTGCATGGTATTGAATTCCTTACTCGAAAATCGAAAAGAGGAGCCCGGTCAGACCGGGCTCCCACCCGCATTATTACAGCTTGACGCTGTGGTAACCGGCGATGTCTTCCACGCTGTGGCAGACAGCACAGGTTTCAACGCCCACCAGGTCCGGGGTGTCCGCACCGAAGGTCGCGCCACCGGCTTGCTTCATGTGGTTGATGGCGCTGTCGTCGCTGTGACAGGAAGCACAGGTCGCTGCAGCCGGAGAGGTGTACAGCACGTCTTCATTAACGTTGCCAGCAACCGGAGCAGTCTGTTGAACCAGGTCCAGGCCGAAGGTGTTGCCTTCGTGGCACTGGGCACAGTCGCTTACAGCCGCTGGGTAGTTGGTAACGTTGCGCTCAGCTTCGGTGCGACGCGGACGGTTGTCGGCGTGCAGGGTGTGCACCATCATCTTGAAGTCAGAGCTGTTGAGCATGCCATCAGTCATGTTGTCCGCAGCGCCATAGCCGGCGTACAGAGCAGCGTGACAGGTTTGACAGCCTTGCTCAGTCTCACGACCGTAGTGGTAGATCACTTCCGGGTCAGCGTGACAGCTGCGGCAGGTTTCGTTGCTCACAACGGTACGGCGGGTGTCTTCAGTCTGGATGCCGTTCTGATTGAACAGGGCAACAGTCTCAGCAGCAGAAACCAGCACAGAGTCTTCGTTACATGCTTCGGTCAGAGTGTCGCTGTTGGCGTCGAGGCAGGCTTCTACGAAGGCGTAGACACCGATTTGCTCGCCCGGCAGCAGGTAGCCGAAACGCTCATGCTCGACGGTCAGCGCCATACCATTCTCGGTAAACACGCCATCAGCCAGGTTCGGCTCAACCTTAGTGCCGTTTTCACGGGCGTCGCTCAGGGCATTGGCGTTCATCTTCAGCGGAACACCTTGATAGAAGGTGCCACGGCTGTAGTAGCCCAGGAAGTCAGCGGTGCTGACATCGATGGAGGTACCGTCAAGCTGAACGTCGATCAGCAGGTCAACGGAGGGCAAGGAGTCTGCGTCAGCTGCTTCGTTGTATACAGCGCTGACAACTTCGACGGTTACCTTGTCAGCCAGGGCGCGCTTGGCATCCAGCTGGGAGCTGCCGTTCATGTGGGCATCGTAGGTACCGATTACCACGCCAGTGCCTTCGGCTGTGTGACAGGCAGCACACTGGCTGTTGTCACCTTGGGCCTTCATGTGGTTGTTGATGATCGGGAAGCGGCGACCGGTGCTGTCGTCGATGCCGTCGTTGTGACAGACAGAGCAGCTCTCGATGGTCGGGGTGTTCATCCAGTTGCCCCACTCACCGTAGCCTTCGGCATCAACGTGACAGGTGGTGCAATCCTTGTAAGCAGGATCGAAGCCAGACAGAACGTGCTTGTCGTGCACGATCAGGGTCAGGTCGCGACGCTGAGACTCGAAGTCATCATGACACATGATGCAAGTCTCGAAGTTGGTGCCGCGATCGTAGCCGTGGTAGATGGACTGGGTGTCGCTGTGACAGGCGTGACAGGTGGCCGGATCAACCACGTTCTTGTCTTCGCGCGCCATGCCACCGTCAGCGGCAAAGGCTTCCAGGTACTCGGTGTAGGGAACCGCAGTCTTGCCGTCTTTCAGGAAGCCCGGCGGTACTGCGATGCCGACCTTCTGGGTCAGATTGGCGTTGAAGCCCATGGTCTGCTCGAACTCAGCCACGTAGTAACCGTTGCCCTGGTCATCCAGGCTCAGCGGGGCTTTGTTCAGGTTCTGCCAGCCAGCGCGGTCACCCACGCTTTCGGCACCGACGGGGTGCAGCTGAGTGCGGCGAACGGCGATGTTGTCCAGACCGACAACGGCTTCGTCACGCTCGTTGGTGGCCAGGAAGGTCACCAGCATGGTTTCGTCGGTGGTCTCGACGTTGGTCACGTCCAGGATCAGATCGTTGATTACGGTGGCAGCCGGGCCACCAGGACGGCCAGGTTCGCCGTCTTTACCGTCGTTGCCGTCGCTGCACGCGGTCAGGCCGGTGGCCATAACTGCGGCGATTGCGCTCAGGCGCCAGAGTTGTTTTTGGTTAGTCATCATCTATTCCCTGCAAAAGAATATGGGGCACATTTTTATGCCGGACCGTGTTTGTTGTTACCCGCTGAAACTCAGTCAGGTACTTGGGCGGTCAGCGTGTTTTATAGCAACTTGGGTCAAGGGAAACCGTGACCCAGATCTGCCATTTACCCGGCTGTTTTACCGGGCATTCTCGATATTTGCGCCAGCCCCGTATTGGTTGAAAAAAAATCAGTCGAACGAAAGTTTTTCTTGATCGTGCGCAAAGAAAAAGCGGCCCATTAAGGGCCGCTTTATTGCTTAGAACATCAGATTAGAACTTGTGGCTCTGCTTGATGTTGTCAGCGGTGTGACAGGTGGAACAGGTTTCCTGACCTTCGACGATCTCGTCGGCGGAGGCCTTGTGGAAGCCGCCCATCGCTTCGATGTGACCCAGGGTCGCATCGCCAGCGAACTTGTCGTGACAGGACATACAGGCTGCAGTCTGCGGAGTGGTCAGAGCGGACTCACCGTCGGTGTTTTTCCACTTAACCAGCTGGTCGCTGACGTTGTTCAGGGCGTAGCTGTCGTCGTGACACACGGCACAGTCGGACTTCTTGAAGAAGATGCTGTTGTTGCGGTCATTGCTGAACACGTAGTGCTTGTCGTGCACGGTGTAGGCGAAGTAACGGGTATCGTAGCCGTTCTTCTCGCGCTCACGGTTGTGGCAGGAAGCACAGGTGTTGACATCGCCGTTGTAGTGGCTGCCGCGCAGGTCTTCGGTGTGACAGGCCTGACAGTTCTCGAAGGCCACAACCTGGTTACGTACCGCTGCCTCTTCGGTGGCTACCGCGAAGAACTCCTTCACGCCCACCAGGGTGCTGGTGATGACGTCAGCAGACTCATCGGCACAAGCTACCAGAGTATTGGACTTCTCGTTGAAGCACACGGAACCGGTCACAGCCAGAGACAGGGTGGCACCGTTGTTCAGCTCGGCCATCAGGTCAGCATCGTCCAAGGAAACGCGGAAGGCGTTGCCGTTGACGTGCTCAGCGGCCAGGGTGGTGGACTTGCTGAACAGCACGAAGTCTTCGCCGTAGGTGGCGTTGTATACCACACGCACGCTGCTCAGGTTCTCCAGAGCCACGGCGTTGTCGCCCTGGGTCAGGGTCACGTCCACGTCTACGCGGTTGTTGATCAGCTTACCGGTGCTCAGGGCCACGTCTACGGTGTTGCTACCACGGCCAGCGTTGGCGCTGAAGTGGGCTTCGTGGGCACCACGGGCGTACTCGTCGTGGCTGTGACACGCAGTACAGTCGTTGTAGCTGGCGCGGTGGGCTTCACCGTGACAGTTCAGACAGGTCTTGCCGTCGGTGTCCGCTTGCCACAGCTGGGTCATCTCTTCGGCGCTTTCATCGGCACCGTCGGTGTGACAGGTCAGACAGTTGGAAGCCTGGTTCGGGAACACACCAAACTGGTTGTCGCCGGTCTCTTCATCGGTACCCACGGTCGGGGCCAGGATGCGAGTGAAGTCCTCTTTGTAGCCGGCGTGGCGACTGTTGGTGCGCATGTGGTGGATTTCGTGCACCAGACCCTTGATGGAGTGGTCTACCACGTACTCTTTGCCATTGGCGTCGGTACGGGTTTCCTTGGTGGCGTAATCCACGTGACAGAAGGTACAGGTTTCCAGCTCGATACCGTAGTGGTTGTCGCTGGCGTAACGGTACAGGTCGTTGGTGCCGGTGTGACAGCCGGAACAGGTTTCCTGGGCCACGACTACCTTAGGACGGGCGATGTCGGTGTCGGCTTCGTTGTCCCAGTAGTGGTGCTCGAAGGTCTTAGCCTGGTCACCGGTAACGCGCATCATCAGGCCGTGGGCCTTGCTGCCGTCGTAGTCGAAGAAGAACTTGGAGGTGCCTTCTTCCGGGGTAGTGGGCAGCGCGTGCTCAACGGTCAGGGTGTAGCTGCCGTTTTCGCCGGTCAGCTCACACACGTTGTACGGGGTGTAGCTCTCGGAACACAGAGAAGCGGTACCACGGTCGTTGGAACGGTGGTGGTAGCTCACCCAGATCTCACGATCCAGCTTCTCTTGGGCAGCGGGGTACTCTTCGTTACCCGGCTGGGAATCTTCCGGCAGCTCTTCGACGGTACCCATACGACCAATCTTGACCGCCAGGTTGCTCAGCTCAGCGCCGTAGACGCTAACGCCACGATCGTCGGTCAGGTCGAACTCAACGGTCCAGACGTTGCTGTCAGCGTCCAGAACGGAGTGGAAGTTAGAGGCGTTCAGGCTGGTTGCGTCAGCGATGGAGATACCAACGGGACCCGGGGTGCCGTCTTCGCCGTCGTTGCCGTCTTTGCCGTCGGAACAGCCCATCAGCAGCGCGGAAACCGCTACTGAGGACGCCAACAGACGCCATTGTTTTTTATTTTCGATCATCTCTTTTCCCTGCAAATTGAAAAGATTTCTTTGGTTTACCCACAGAGAGGGTGGGGCTGCAGGGAGTTTATTTGAGCTATTGGGGCGGTAACGTGATCCCGATAACGGGGCGGCTTGTGAGCATTTGTGAATGACCGGTTGCGCCGAGCGACGTTCATTCAGGCGCTGACCGGTTAGGTCGCCAAAATGTCACTGGAATTCAGAAGGAAATCCCGAAGCAATAGGCTGGCTTTTTCGTGCCAGTGATCGAGTTCACAGCTTTGGCTGGCTGTTGTGAAGAAACGGTAATCGGCTGGTGAGGGAGGTTCGCTGGATCTGCAGGGTGATCTATTTCACAAATCCCTCAGCTGATTGAAAAAATCGGGCGGCATTGGCCGCCCGGTAACTCTGACCACGGAAGCAAAGATCAGTTTCCGTGAATTTCCAGGATCTGTTCCGGTTTGTGACAGGTGGCACAACTCTCGGCGGAGCGGGTTTGCACATCCAGCTGATCGCTGCCATCCAGTACCGCGCCGTAGCCCTGCATATGGTTCACCGCGGTCTCATCCAGGTGGCCGAAGTGACAGCTTAGGCAAGCCCCGGCATCGGAGGAGACAAACACCGGGGTGCCGTCGCTCTTGCTGGTGGGGTACTGCCAGACCCGGTCTGGGGCACGGCCCAGCTCAAAGCCTTCAGCGGTGTGGCAGGTGAGGCAGTCGGTCTTCATCACGGTACCGGACTGAACGCCGCCGTACTTGAGGTAGTGGCCGGTGGCCTTGTGACCCTTCCAGGCGAAGCTGGTGGCACCGAAGTTCGGCGCCTCGGCACTGCCGTAGTTCTTCACGCTCTTGTCGCTGGTGTGGCAGGACTGGCAGTTGACGCCGTTGGAGTCGTGGTAGAACTCGGCACCGTGGCAGTCGTGGCAGGTCTGGGTGTCGAGGATGGGGCGACGCTCAGCCACTTCGGTCTCGGCATCCACACCATCACTCCAGACAAAGCGCAGCGGTTCATCCTGGATGTAGGCGGGGTAGGCGGCGGGGTCGTTACCGCTCTCGGCGTCGTAGCAGCTCATGGGGACGATCTCTGGTCGTCCGTAACCGCCCTGGCTGAAGCAGGTCTTGATCACCGGCAACAGTTCGACGGTCTTGCCGTTGAGATCCGGCAGAACAATGCTGCTGGCGTTGACGCTGAAGGTGTGGCTGGCCTCATCGTAGTCATGCACCATGATGTCCTGGCGGCGATCGCTGTACTTGATCCCCTCCTGGTAGGCCGGGTAATCCTGCTCGATGTCCCAGGAAACCACCACATAGGGCTTGGAGTAGCCCTCTTTGTAGATGCGGTCCTTCTCCACCGGGTTACCGGCTTCGTCCAGTACCTTCAGATCGAAGCTCAGCACGCCATCGGTGATGGCGATGTTGCTGAACTGGGTGCTGTACTGCTCCGCCATACGGTAAGGCGCGGTGGCATCGCCATGGGCCTCGATGGCACCCCGGGCGTAACCTTCGACGTTGTGGCAGCTGGTGCAGTTGTCGTAGACCTGGCCGGGCTTGGAGCCGTGGGGCACGTCGGTGTGACAACCCACACAGGCCAGCGGGTTCTGATCGGCCTGCCACAGGTCGGCATCCGCCGGGGCGCCTTCACCGGTGACGTGACAGGCGCTGCAGTCGGCCATGGGTTTTTGCGGGTACATCACCTGGCCGTAATCGTGCACGCCACCGCCGTAGCCGATCACCTTGTATGGTGCGGACATTACGCCGGTTTCGCTGTCTGCGCTGGTGCTGTGACGATCCTGGCCTTTATGGATGGCGTGAACCATGTAGGTCCAGTCCACCAGGTTGCCGCTTTCCGGGTCTCCGCTGGTTTGGGTGTGGCAGGAGGCGCAGTTTTCCAGGTCCAGTCGACGGCCACCGTGCAAAGCCAGGCTGTCTGGCTGGTGACAGGCGTAACAGGCCTCGATGCGAACCACGTCGCGAGAGGCAATCCCGTCGATGGCACCGCTGCTGGGCTGCCAGTCGTAATGGGCGTTGGCCGCGTAGCTACCCTGCTGCAGTTCGATGGTGACGCGGTGGGTGAGATCGCCATCGTAGCTCACCGCCACCGGCTCGGTGACGTTATCCAGGTTCACCTGGTAGCGATAGGCATAAGTGCCATCGCCATTATCGGTGAGACAATCCTCGCAGTTGGCGGCCGCTTCCACCTGCGCTTGCAGGAAGGACTCCACCGGAGCCAGGTCGGGATCGTCCGCCGGGACCCAATCGGGATTTTGAGCCACATCGGCATTGAGATAGGCCACCCACTGCAGGCCATAATCGATCTCTACCGCGTTCTCGCCTTCGCCCTCGGTGATGACCACCGGGGCCAGTTGGGCAACACCAAAGCGCAGATCGTGGTCTTTGCTTAGGCCATACACCGCCACACCCCGGGCGTCTTCGGCACTGAAGGTCAGGTTGAGTTCGCCCCCTTCCACCGTTGCGGTCTGGATGCTCAGGCCAACGCTGCTGGCTTCATCGATATGGATGCCGACGGGACCGGGTTGGCCGTCTTCACCATCTTGACCATCATCGCCGTCGCTGCAGCCAGTGAGGGCGAGGGAGACCAGACTGACCGAGGCCAGCAGTCGCCAATGGTTACGTGTTGTTTTCATCATTCATCCCCTGCAATTGAGACTTTGTTGTTGTGATGTTTTCGAAAAATGAAAATTCTCAGTTGTGGCCGCAGTGTAGGGTCATGTTCTGATAAAAAGTGTGATCGCTGTGGGGGTTGCGGCGGTGGGGAATTGATGCAGATCAATCAAAGGTGAGGATGAGTCATTTCTGACTCAGGGCAAAAAGAATGGGGCTCCGAGGAGCCCCATTGGGTTGCATTACCTTGGCCTATTCCATTAGGCCGTGAGCGGCGTCGTAGCCTGAGCTGCGACCGGCGCTGTGACAGGTGGCGCAGGTTTCAGCGTTACCGCCGGCGGCGTACTCGCCCATCGTGCCTTCGTAAACACCGCCGTTGGCACGGAAGTGACTTACCGCAGATGGATTGGCTGCCTCAGTCGTGGCGTGACAGGCCGCACAGGCTGCGACTGTGGGGCTGTACTCCACCTCGCCAATCAGGGTGGGCGGTTTGGCGGCGGTGCTGCCAAGGTCCAGCTGCCCCACCTCGTGACAGGCATAGCAGTTAGCCGGCGTATCCGGGTAGGTGATCTCCAGATCCGTGGTACGGCGCTCGGAGCGGGTACCGGCATGGATCTCGTGGATCATTACCTTGAAGTCAAAGCCGCGTTCAAACGGTTTGTTGGAGTGTGCCGAACCGTGCGGGTTGTGGCAGGACACGCAGCTGCCGTCGGTCAGGAAGACCGCCGTGTTGGGGGTACCCGCATGGCAGGAGCCACAAGCACTGTTGGGCGGGTAGGTTTCATCGCCACGGGTGCCGACATGGGAGCTGGAGAAATCCGCCTGCTCGGCGTGACAGTTAACACAGCCCATCTCCAGGGCAACCAGCTGACGCATGGTCACATCACTGCCATCGACGGAGAAGCTGGCCTTGTTGCCCGCTACGACCGCTTCAATCACCCGAGTCTCTGCGTTGTCGCAGGCCACCGGCACCAGGGTACTGGTGTCCATATTGACCACGGAGGCGCTGGCACAAACGAACAGCTTGCCATCCAGGAAGCCTTGACCTGTGGTGTTAAACAGATCGTGCACCAGGGGATCGATGCCGCTGACGGTATAGGTGATTCCACCTTCGCCAGCCACCGAGGTCACCACGCTGTCAGCCATGTTGGCCGTCTTCAGATCAAAGGAGATGCGCGACTTATGGCGTCCGAACGGGCTGCCCAGATCGTCTGCCCGTACGCCACCCATATCGTACTCAGTGCCATCGAAAGCGGCGGCGTTGACCCAGAAGGACTTGACGTTGGGATCCATCTCAGGGGCCATCTCACCGGCCCAGGTCAGGGTGAAAGTGAGGGTGCCCAAGGCGGGATCGTAGGTGCCGTTACCCAACTCATAGCTGTAGCTGGTTCGGGCATTCTCGGTCGCCATGTCTTTGGCAGAGTGATAGATGGCGGAGGCCATCAGGTTGGTATCGTCGGCGTGGCAGCCGGCACAGTTGCCTTCCACCCACGGGGTGAAGCTGTCGGCGTGGAACAGACCACGAGCGGTGCCATCCCAGTCCGCCGGGGCAAACTTCTCGTGGCAGCTCAGACAGGCCTCCTGGCGGTGGAAGTACCAGTTGGTGGCCTGGGCCGGGGCGTCCTCGCCCTCCAGGTGACAGACACTACAGTCGTTGCCGTTGGCCGGGAAGGTGACTTCGCGATAATCCTGACCATTGCCACCGAAGCCGATCATAAAGTACTCAGCCTTGTGGATCTGGTGCAGCATGGAGCCGAAGTCCACGGTGGCACCGGTTTCCGGATCGCCGGAGTAGGTGGTGTGACAGACGGTACAGTTCTCCAGGGCGAAGCGGGCGCCGCCGTGGAGGATCAGCGGGTGGGCTGCATCGTTGGTGTAGTCGTTACTGTGACAACGCAGACAGGCCTCTTCCAGTACCACCATCTCGCGGGTTTGATCGGCGCTGGCCATCTCGCCGGTGGCGGGGATGAAGTCATAGAAGGCGTTGACCAGAGCGCTGTCGCCGCGGAAGCGTCGCAGCTCCATGGTGATGCGGTGGGTCAGGTTCTCATCGTAGGTGGTGTCGATCCCCTCAACCACGGGGTAATCCGCCAGGGCCATGGGGAAGGTGTAGCGGTACTCACCATTACCGATGGCTTCCAAACAGGCGATGGCCGGCTGGCCGTCGCCGTTCTCATCCATACCACAGCCGGTTTCGATGCCGGCCTGTATCTGGGTACCCTTGAACTGGTCCCAGTTCTCCGGGAAGTCATCACCTACATTGACCTCACCAGGCTCCACCAGATTATTGATGTAGCTGGTCCATTGATCGGATTTGGTGCCCTTGAACTGGGTTGGGTCGTTCTCCGGCACCGTGGTGCCCGGCAATGGGCGGCTGCGTTTTTGCAGCGGTGCCAGCTTGGCGATCCCCATACCGAGGCGGTCCAGTTCGGCGTAGCTTTCCAGGCCGGCCACGGCGATGCCGTTGGCGGTGGTCAGCAGGAAGGTGACGCTGGCGGTGCCATCGGTGACCTCGGCGCCGGTAAATTCGGCCTGCAGTGAGGTGGCATCGGCGATGTTGACGTTAACCTCACCCGGTGGGCCCTGTTCACCATCCTCGCCGTCGTCACCGTCGCCGGGACACCCGCTCAAGGCCAGGGTGGCGGTCCCTGCCAGCAGCAGGGTTCGCCAGGCTTTGTGCTGTCTCAGGTTGCTCATAACATTGTCCTGCTGTGCGTTATCGATTTTGTGGCTCATGCTCCCTTGCCTCCCTACTGCGCCGGCGCCAGGCCATGTACCACGGCGGTATCAGCGCTGCGGCCCGGGCCGTGGCAGACCTCACAGGTCTCGCCGGTGGCCATCTCCAGGCTGACGCCGAAGCTGCCGCCGTTCTGGGTCATATGGGTTTGTGCTCCGCTGCTGCTGTGACAGACCGAACAGGTGGCGGAGGTGACGCTGGTAAAGGTGCCATCGCTCAGTGCCATCGGCGGCACGGTGGCGAGGATCGGCAGGGCAAAGCTGTCACTGCCATCTTGCTGGATGTGGCACTGGCGACAGTCGCTGGCCGGTGCCGGATAGACCAGATCCACATAGGACTCGCGCTGGGCGGTATGAATGGCGTGCACCATGTGGGAGTAGTTGGCGTTGGTGGCCGCCGGGTTGGCGGCGGTGGCGTCTGCCTGCATCTGGGCGTTGTGACAGAGCTGGCACTGCTGGGCCAGTTCGTTGCGATTGCCGCCGTGGAAGGCCAGCTGCTGGTCGCCGTGGCAGGTGCCGCAGGTTTCGTTGTCCACCACGGCACGGCGGGCATTGGCATCGCCCAGCTCGGTGGCGGTGAAGAACTGGGTCTTGCCCTTGATAGCGACAGCCGTAGCAGCGGCGTTTTCACAGCTCATCAGCATGTTGTCCAGTACACATACCTTGCCCTGAATGGCTGCGCCACCACCGTCCATCTCGCTACCCGGGGTAACGACCAGCCCCTCGATGGTGTAGAGGAACAGGCCCGGGCCGGGGGACTCGGTGGGGGTCACGTCGGTGACGCGGATGTTGGCGGCACTGGTGGTGGTGTAATCAAAGCTGGTGCCCCAGTTGGCGTAGACCCGAAGGTCGCTCAGGAAGGGCAGGGTCTCCGGGCTTTCATAGGCTTCGCCGGTGACCGGGTTAGTCACGGAGAGCACCACGAACAGGCTACCGGCGGTGAGGTCCGGGGTGATCGACTCGATGGTGACATCAAACTGGGCCAGGGCCTCGGCCTGACCGGTCATCAGGTGGACGCTGCGGGTCCAGTCCGGGTTATGACAGGCGGCACAGTTGCTGTTGTCCGCCTGGGCCGGGTGGCCTTGGCCAGAGACGAAATCAATGGCGGTGTGACAGGTACCACAGGCGATCTGACTGGGGTTGTTTTGCCAGTTCAGCGCATCTGCCAGCGGCTCCTCTTGGGCGTGACAGCTTTCACAGTTGGTGAACTGGGCCAGGCCACTTTCGGCGTGGAATCGGTGCGACAGGCCGGTCATCACGTTTTCAGGATTGGAGATGCGGTTGTCGGCGTGGCAGATCACACAGGTTTCCATCTCGGTGTAGTTGCCGCCGTGACGGACGGTAGAGATGTCGGTATGGCAGGCATTACAGGCGGCGGTTTCCACCATGTCGCGGCTGTAGGGCAGGGCATCGCTGCCGTCGCCGGTGAAGTCGACATGCTGGTTAACCACCGGCGGGATCACCTCATTGCCGGGGATGGCATCCCCGCCCACCTTAACCACCACCCGTTGGGTGGCGTTGGCATCAAAGGTGACGCCTTCGGCCGATGTGACTGTAGCGGCGGTAACGTAGCGATAGAAGCCGTTGCGCAGGTCTTCCCATTCACCGAGGCATTCGGCGCTGAGCCGGCAGGTTTCCGAGGCCAGGAAGCGCCATTCCGTGGAGTTACCCGCACCAGTGAAGCCCGCTGGCAGCAGCTGGGCGGCCAGGATGGTGGCACTTTGCAGGCCGATAACGCCCTCACCAGATTGGTTGGTGACCAGGAACTCCACCGAGATCTGACCGGACTCGGTATAGCCTGTGTTTTGCATCTCGATGTTCAGTTCGGTGATCTCCAGCGCCGGAGGCGGGGTCTCCGGACCGGGTTCTCCTGGGGCGCCATCGTCGCCGTCATTACAGGCGCTGAGGGCCAGCAGAGCCATCGCCAGCAGACCGGCGCGTCCTTTCCAGTTGTTGTTTGCGTGGGTCATTGCTCTCTCTCCTGCCGGTACGGGCGGGCGTGGATCCGGTCGTTCAGAAGTCATGTCGGTAACTTACCCCGATGCGGTAGTCGCTGTAGTCGTGGGAGAAATCGGGGAAGAACAGAACGTTCCCTATGCTGTCCGCTTCCAGTCCGTGGTACAGGTAATCGCTGTCGTCGTACTTCTGCATCAACAGGTCTAGCTGCACGCTGGATTGCTCACTCAGTTGGTAGCGGGCGTATATATCGACGGTGGTGCGGCTGGCGCTGACATCGCCGTAGCGGCCGGTCAGGCCCTGCTCAAGTTGTGTCAGGCCATCGCTGTCGGCGTAGACCGCGTCCAGGCCCACGCTGAGGGCATCGAACAACCCGGTGTATTCGCCACCGATGCCAATGCTCTGGGCTTCGTCGTCTTGCAGCGCTCGCCAGGTGGAGCTGAAGTTACTGCCATCCAGCCGGGTCTTGGTGCGGTAGTCGTTGTAGAAAAAGTAGAGGTTGTAGTCTTCCTGGAACCAACCGACGTCGAAGTTGTAGCCACTGCGGGTGACCTCATCCAATCCGATCTGGTCGTCGTAGTCCTCCTCCATTCCCTCGAGGGTCAGGGCAAGAGTGAGGGCCTCCAGTGGACGATACTGGAACACGATCTTTCCTTCGGCCCGGTCCCGGTCCGCCAGGTGGTACTGGCGCAGTGCCGGGTTGCTGGTGCCGTTGGCATCTACCGGGTCCAGGTAGTTGTCGGCCTCGCGGTTCTCCCCGGCCAGCTCGAGCCAGATCTGCAGTTTCTGCCAACGCTTGAAGCGCAACTTACCCCAGTAACGGTGGGTGTCGGCGCTATCGACCCGCTGATTCTCCCAATCCTCGGTGCGGTAGCGGTAGCCAAGCTCGCCGCTGAAGCCGCTGGTAAAGCGGTAGTTGAACTTGGCTTCCAGGTCCTGGCGTTCATGACTGGGGTAATAAGGCAGGCGATCCGCTGCCGGTACGCTGTCGGTATTGATTTGGGGATAAAACCAGTTGGGGCTGTCGTAGTCCCGGTCCTGGTAGCCGTATTGCAGCTGCAGTGCGCCCTTGCGACCGACCTTGAGGCGATAGCGCAGATCCGCATCGATGCGATCGACCTTGAGATCGGCACTGCTGCCGGGCAGCTCGGGGCTGGGGCCGTTAATGGTGGCCGGCAACAGCGCCGCGTCCTGCTTGTGGCGTCCATACACGATCTGGCCACTGACCACATGGATGCCCCGGGCCCAACTGCCACGCAGGTGGAACTGGTCGGCGTCGTTATCCGGTGCCACCGATTGCAGAGCGGCGGTGGCGCTGCCGAAGGTAGCGGTGTAGGGGTTTTGCCAATAGAGCGAATCCACGTCGTTGCGGTAGCGGCTGCCCAGGTAACCAAAGTCCAGTTGCCATGGGCCACCGGCCACATCCAGGCCGACGACGAAGTCGGTGGTGCGGTCTTCCACCCGCAGGGGCAAGGCCACTGAGTTGGTGATCAAGCTGCTGCTGGCCCGTTTGCGCCCGCGCCGCTGGGTCTGCTCTATCCCGGCATAGGTACGGATGTTGTTGAAGTACTTATCCAGGTTCAGTGACAGCAGGTCTCGCTTTATCTTCAGATCCACCGGTGACAACGCATCATCGAGTCCGGTCATGGCACTGGTGGTGGCGCCATTGACCCAATCGTTGCCCAGGGTGAAGCGGTTGTCATTAATAAGGAAGGGGCTGAGTACCGTGGCATCCCACTTGGCCAGCCCCCGGTAGCCCAGGCGGGCAGAGAAGTCGCCGGCACGGCCACCGCTGGCATGGGCTTCCGCCACATCCAGGCCCAGATCCGAGGCGTTGAACAGCCAGCGAATGTCGTTGCTGCTCCAGTGGGAGATGTCGGCACCGGCGCGCAGCGACAGGCCGTCGCGGTCGGTACCCAGGGTGTTGGCGGAATGGATATCTTCGATGTCTGCGTTCACGGCGCCGACTTCAAAGTGGCCGCTGGTACCCTCGGCAGGCTTACACTGCTTGCACTCCCAGTTCTCCACCGCCACCTTGTCCCGGTTGGCGTTCTCCAATGAGAAATCGATCGCCAGCAGCGGTGGGCTGAGCAGCAGGCTTAGGGCAGAGACAGTAAGGCGTTTGGTCGTCTTCATAGGGCCGTCCTAGCGCTGTAACAGCTTGCCTGAGGGGTGATTGGAGCCGTGCACCATGTTGTGGCAGTTGAGACAGCTTCGGCCTCCGCCAAAGGCGTCCTGACCCGACTGGTACACCGGGGTGCCGGTATGCACGCTGGCGTGGCAGCTCTGACACAGCAGCGGCTGGCGGCTGTTGAGCATCGCCTCATTGATGCTGCCGTGGACGTTGTGACAACTGCTGCAGTCCTCGGCGACCGGGGCATGCTCCCAAACAAAGGGGCCACGAAGATCGGCATGACAGCTGTAACAGTTGTCATTGACCGAATGCTGAGACAGCATCGCTTCATTGAGACTGCCGTGGGGGTTGTGACAGTCGGTGCAGCCCAGTTGGCCGGTGCGAATGGGGTGGCTGCTGCGCATGTGGATCTGGGCCCGCTGCTCCTGGTGGCAGCTGAGACAATTCTCGGTAGCGGCCTCGCGGTCGCGACTGGGATCGTGGGCGGCGTGCACCTCATGGCACTGTGAGCAGGGCAGGGCTTCGATGTCGTGGATGCTGCCGTGCCAGGCGGATTGGTCACCCTGTTTGTGGCAGCTAAGGCAGACACTGTTCTGGGCTTCGGCGGGGAGTTTGGCGTCGGGGCCGAAGGTAAGCATAGGCTCGCGGCCACCGCGGTTGTGATTGCCCTGGGGCCCGTGACAGGCCTCGCACTGCAGCTGCTCCGGGTGCATTGGGCTGGCTTCCGGCCCGGTTCGGCCATGGGCACCGTCAAACAGCGCCATCACTTTGGCACTGCGGCGGTGGCACATCAGACAGTTATCGGCGCCTTTGGGGGAGTAGTTCCCCTCTTTGAACTTTTCCGTGACGATCTCGAGGTACTCCTCCTCGGGCATATCGTCCCAAGCCGCTTGCGCCAGGCCAGTGGCCAGAACCAGAGTCCAGGCGCACGAGCTCAGGACCCGCCCAAGTCGCCTCATTAGTTGCTCACACATTCCCTGCATCCTCATCGGCTCTGCACTGGGCGCCGACTTGTGTTGGACTCAGCGGGTGTTTAACCCCACAGCTGTTGTGACAATGTTAGCAGCTCGTAAAAATTGAGCAACATTCGAATGGGAGAAAATGAGTCGAGTTCAGTCGAGATATCGGTAGGAATTACAGAGGGTTGTAAGGGTTGCGCTCGATTGGAATTGGACCAAAGGCGAAGCGAACAACTTTCACCTGGACTGGCGGAAACGCGGTTGGAGTAGGGGTTTCGCAAAAAGGTTGCAGCGAAGAATTAGAAACGTGATGTGAATCATCAATTTATAAATTGCAGCTCTATACAATTCCGACATCAGAATTTTGGTGTTGCGGGTTTCGTATCGTGTAACGCCGTACCTTGTAGGGGATGAGAGATGCAAGACAACAATCAAAACAAGAGCGGCTGGGCCAAGCTGTGGAACAAGCCTAAGTCCAAGTGGCTGCTGGGCATTCCGTTTGGTGCCTTCCTGTTCTTGGCTGCTGGTGTTGTGGGCACCGCCGGTTTCAACACCGTTATGCACGCCACCTCCACCGAAGCGTTCTGCGTGAACTGTCACGTACCGAGCTACGCCGCGGAAGAGTACCACAACAGCCCGCACGGCAAGAGCCGCTCCGGTATGGACGTAGCTTGTGCTGACTGTCACGTGCCGAAAGAGTTCCTGCCGAAGATGTGGCGTAAGATCACCGCCATGGAAGAGGTGTTCTGGCAGCTGAAGGGCGACTACAACAGCCCGGAAGCCTACGCTGACCACAAGAAGCTGATGCAGGAGCGTACCGTTGCTCACATGAGCGCTACCGACTCTCACACCTGCCGCAGCTGCCACAAGGTTGAGAAGATGGACTTCGAGAAGCAGTCCCGTATGGCCGCCACCATGCACAAGCGCATGATGGACTCCGACCCGTCTGCTGAGAACTACCGCACCTGTATCGACTGCCACAAAGGCAAGATCGCTCACGACCGTGCCAAGTAAGTTCGCACTGAATTGTTGAAGAAGCCCCCGCCATTGCGGGGGCTTTTTTTGTCTCTGCCGTTTGGGCGAGGGGCGGGCATTAGACAAATTTCAGAAAAATCGGAGCTGGATGTATTGACCTTTGGTCCGTAGCCAGGCAGGCAATCTTGCTCGATGAAAAAGTGAGTTTTTCGATAACGAAAAGTTGGATCTGGGTCATGCTATATCGCCGAATCGGGGGATATACTGGTTCTAAATGAGAGCGATTAGCATTTTCTGTGAGGTGGATCATGACGCTATCGGAAGCACGTAGCGGAGACAAGGTAAAGGTGGTTTCACTGTTACCGGATGGCCTGGATTCGGGGCTGATTGCCAAGATGAGCGCGCTGGGTTTCGTCCCCGGTGCCGGTGTAGAAGTGGTGAGACGTGCCCCGTTCGGCCGTTCGCTGCAGTTGAAAATCAAAGGTGGCAGCCTGTGCCTGACCGCGCAGCTCGCTGACTCCGTGAAGGTGGCCCAGTCCTGATGTCCACACAGTTTCATTTTGCCCTGGTAGGCAACCCCAACTCCGGTAAATCCACCCTGTTCAACCTGCTCACCGGCGCCAACGCCAAGGTGGGCAACTGGGCCGGGGTGACCGTGGGTCAAAGCGCCCACGACCTGACCCTGGACAAAGGCAGCGCCAAGCTGATTGACCTGCCCGGTCTGTATGATCTCAGCGCCCATACCGGCCCGGAAGACGAGGCAATTGCCCGCCAGGTGCTGCTGGCCAAGCAGTACGATGCGCTGGTTAACGTGGTGGATGCCTGTCAGCTGGAGCGTCATCTCTACCTGACTACCCAACTGCGTGAGCTGGGCAAGCCGATGCTGGTGCTGCTCAACAAGTGGGATGCCGCCGCGGGTGTCCTCTCTGACACCGCGTTGGCAACCCTGGAGCAGCGCTTCCAGTGCAAGATCCTGCCGATCTCTGCCCGTGATCCGAAAAGCCGGCAACAGGTACTGGCAGCGCTCAACAGCCTGACCAGCACCAACTCGGCATCCTGGCAGCTGAACTACGGCAGCGAGCTGGAAGCCAAGCTGAGCGGGGACGATCGCGCCCTGGCACTGGCTGAGTTGGCGCAACAGGGCGATGCGGATCTGCTGCAGCAACTGAGCCAGGTGCGTCACCAGTGGGTGGATGACACCCTCAAGGCGGTGCAGTCCCAGGCCAGCCAAGCCACCGGTTGGACCGAGAAGCTTGATTCTGTGGTACTGCATCCGTTCGCCGGGATCCCGGTGTTCCTGCTGATGATGTACCTCACCTTCGTGTTCGCCATCCACATGGGGGCGGCCTTTATTGATTTCTTCGACATCATGGCCGGCGCACTCTTTGTCGACGGTGCCGCCATGGTGTACGAGTCAATCGGCCTGCCGGATTGGCTGATCGGCCTGCTGGCCAACGGTCTGGGCATGGGTATCCAGACTGTCGCCACCTTTATCCCGGTGGTGGCCTTCCTGTTCTTCGCATTGGGCATCCTGGAGACCTCCGGTTACCTGGCCCGTGCCGCCTTCGTGGTGGAAGGGGCGATGAACAAGCTGGGCTTGCCGGGTAAGGCCTTTGTGCCGCTGATTGTCGGCTTTGGCTGTAACGTTCCTGCGATCACCGCCACCCGTACCCTGGAGTACAAGCGTCAACGCATCATGACCGCGATGATGGCGCCGTTCATGTCCTGTGGCGCCCGCTTGCCGGTGTATGCGCTGTTTGCAGCGGCCTTCTTCCAGAGCAACGGCCAGAACCTGGTGTTCGTGCTTTACCTGGTGGGTATCGCAGCGGCCATCTTCACCGGCCTGGTGCTGCGTTTTACCCTGCTGCCGGGCAAGGCCGGCCACGCGGTGATGGAGCTGCCTAACTACGAGTGGCCCAGCGCCCGAGCCATCCTCGACCGCACCTGGATGCGTACCCGCCAGTTCGTGCTGGGTGCCGGTAAGGTGATCGTCATCGTGGTGACCCTGCTGAGCTTTGTGAACACCCTGGGCACCGATGGCACCATCGGCCACGAAGACACCGACGAGTCCCTGCTGGCGGTCGCTGCGCAAACCGTTACTCCGGTGTTCAAGCCGATGGGGATTGAGCAGGACAACTGGCCGGCGACCGTGGGGATCATCACCGGGATCTTCGCCAAGGAAGCCGTAGTCGGCACCCTCAACAGCCTCTACGGCGGTGAAGGCGAAGAGGAAGAGGGCTTCCACCTGGGCGAGATCTTCGTAGAGGCGCTGCTGACCATCCCCGAGGAGATGCTGGGCATCGACCTGGCTGACCCGCTGGGCATTGATATCGGTGACCTGTCCAACCTGGAAGAGATGGGCGAGGAGCACGGCTTTGAAAGTGCCAGCCTGGGCAACCTGGAGGCGGCGTTTGTCACCCAGACCGCGGCGGTGGCCTACCTGCTGTTTATCCTGCTCTACACCCCCTGCGCGGCGGTGCTGGGCGCCATCGCCGGCGAGCTGGGCCGCGGCTGGACCGCCTTCTCCGCGGTTTGGACCTTCGGCCTGGGCTATGGCGTCGCGGTCAGCTATTACCAGCTGGTGAGCTTCGGTTTGGCCGGACTGCCGGTGGTGCTGGTGGTGCTGGTGGTGTTTGCCCTGGCGGTGCTGGCAATGCGCAAAGCGGCGGGTCGACCCAAGCCTTCGGTTGGTGACATTCCCGTTACGATGCGTTAAAAGCTGGTAACAAAACGCGTGAGCGATTAGATTAATTAACAAAGGCAGCCTGATAGGCTGCCTTTTTGATCGAGGTAGAAAAAAAACGGGACAACAAGCACTCAGAAGTAACGCATTGAGGTGAGCATAATGAGCAAGGAAAACGGCGGCTGGCGTCGCCTGTGGCAAAAGCCCGGTGCCAAATGGCGACTCGGTATCCCCATCGGGGGGCTGCTGTTTTTTGTCGCCGGCGCCCTGGGAACCGTGGGCTTCAACGTGGTGATCCACGAAACCAGCTCAGACGAGTTCTGTGTCCAGTGTCACGGCCCCAGTAAGTTTGCTGCCGAGGAGTGGCCGGATCACACCCACTACAACACCGGCTCCGGTGTGATGGTGACCTGTGCCGATTGCCACGTGGCCAAAGAGTTTGTCCCCAAGATGTGGCGGAAGATCACCGCCATGAAAGAGGTGTTCTACACCATCAAGGGTGATTACAACACCCGCGAGAAGTTCGAGGCGGCCCGCCACGTGATGGTGGAGAGCGTCTGGGAGGAGATGCGAGGCAACGACTCCCGCGAATGCCGCAGCTGCCACAAAGTCGAGCGGATGGACTTTGACAAGCAGAAGCGGATGGCGGCCACCATGCACAAGCGCATGATGGAATCGGACCCGTCAGCAGAGGGTTACCGCACCTGTATCGATTGCCACAAGTACCTGGCACACAACAAACCGCAAACCGATCTGGCTAAGGAGTAAGCATGACGGAGCAAAAGAAGAGCGTCTGGTCGGTGCCTTCCTCGCCCTGGTGGCGGTTTGGGATCCCGCTCGGCGGCCTGCTGGCCGTGATCCTGGGTATCCTTGCCTGGGTGGGCTTTGAGGTGTCGATGGAGATGTCCAGCACCGACGAGTTCTGTACCAGCTGTCACAACAGCCCCTCTCGCTGGGTGATGGATGAATGGCACAACGAATCAGCCCACTTCAACACCCGCAGCGGCGTGGTCGTGACCTGCCACGATTGCCACATTCCCAAGACCTTCTTTGCCAAGGTCTGGGTTAAGGGCACCAGCGCGGCGTCCCACATCACCACCCAGCTGACCGGCAAGTACAAGACCAAGGAAGACTTTGAGCAGCATCGTCTGGCCCTGGCTCAGCAGGTCTGGGATGTGATGGAGAAGACCGACTCCCGTGAGTGCCGCAGCTGCCATAACGTCGAGCGGATGGACCCGGCCCAGCAATCGGAAACCGCGGCCCAGTTCCACGAGGTGTTGGCCGACGGTGGGGTAACCTGCATCGATTGCCACAAGGGCATTGCCCACCATCTGCCCGGGGCCTTGACCCAGGCAAACTGAGTCAGCCGCAACCCGGCGCAAGCGCCAGCCACACCCCCGGTGTGCTGGCGCTTTTGTTTTGTCGCTGCAGAGCCCACTGCGTACCCGGATGCGCTGCCAGCGACAGGGGCTGTCGGCCCTGAAGCAGCAAGCAAAGCCCGCTATGGCCCCTTTACCAGGCCAAGATCTGCGCGAAAACGGCTTTGTCCCCGTCACAGCGGTCAAATCCTTGTTTTAGTCAGTTGCCAAGGTCCTAAACTTGTAGGAACATACCGCCCTTATATCTGTTTTTTCCTCGGAGGATGGGCATGAGCCAGCCGGACACTGAAGTACGTCCTAGCAACTTTATCCGCAACATCATCGACGGGGATCTGGCTTCCGGTAAGCACAGCAGCATTCACACCCGGTTCCCGCCGGAGCCGAATGGCTATCTGCACATCGGTCACGCCAAATCCATCTGTCTGAACTTTGGCATCGCCCAGGACTACCAGGGCCAGTGCAACCTGCGCTTTGACGACACCAATCCGGTGAAAGAGGACATCGAATACGTCGAGTCCATCAAACAGGACGTCCAGTGGTTGGGCTTCCAGTGGAACGGCGAGGTGTGCTACTCGTCCAACTACTTCGACCAGCTGTACAGCTACGCCGTTGAGCTGATCAACAAGGGCCTGGCCTATGTTGACGAGCTGAGCCCGGATGAGATCCGCGCCTACCGTGGCACCCTGAAGGAGCCGGGTAAGAACAGCCCCTACCGGGACCGTCCGGTGGAGGAGAACCTGGCGCTGTTCGAGAAGATGAAGAACGGTGAGTTCGAAGAGGGCACCGCCTGTCTGCGTGCCAAGATCGACATGGCTTCCTCCTTCATGGTGATGCGCGACCCGGTGCTGTACCGCATCAAGTTCGCTCACCACCACCAGACCGGTGACAAGTGGTGCATCTACCCGATGTACGATTTCACCCACTGCATCTCCGATGCACTGGAGGGGATCACCCACTCGCTGTGTACCCTGGAGTTCCAGGACAACCGTCGTCTGTACGACTGGGTGCTGGAGAACATCACCATCGACGTGGTGCCGCACCAGTACGAGTTCAGCCGTCTGAACCTGGAATACACCGTGATGTCCAAGCGCAAGCTGAACCAGCTGGTGGTGGACGGTCACGTGTCCGGTTGGGACGATCCGCGCATGCCCACCATCTCCGGTCTGCGTCGCCGTGGTTACACCCCGGCCTCCATCCGGGAGTTCTGTAAGCGCATCGGTGTGACCAAGATGGACAACACCGTTGAGATGGGGATGCTGGAAGCCTGCATCCGTGACGACCTGAACCAGAACGCGCCCCGTGCCATGGCGGTGCTGGAGCCGGTGAAGGTGGTGCTGGAGAACTACCCGCAGGGCCAGAGCGAGATCCTGACCATCGCCAACCACCCCTCCGACGAGTCCATGGGCAGCCGTGAGGTGCCGTTCTCCGGTGAGCTGTACATCGAAGCGGAAGACTTCCGTGAAGAGGCGAACAAGAAGTTCAAGCGCCTGGTGCTGGGCAAGAAGGTTCGCCTGCGTGGCGCCTACGTCATCACCGCTGAGCGAGTTGAGAAGGACGCGGACGGCAAGGTGACTACCATCTTCTGCAGCGTCGATCTGGACACCCTGGGTGTGGATCCGGCCGATGGCGTTAAGCCCAAGGGCGTGATCCACTGGGTCTCCACCGCCCACGCGCTGGATGCCGAGGTACGTCTGTACGATCGTCTGTTCAACGTGCCCAACCCCGGTGCCGGTGAGCTGCACGAGACCCTCAACCCGGACTCCCTGACCGTTCTGGCTAATGCCAAGGTGGAGCCGGCGTTGCAGCAGGCGCAAGCGGAGCAGGCGTTCCAGTTTGAACGCACCGGTTACTTCACTGCCGACAGCCGCGACAGCAGCGCCGACAAGCTGGTGTTCAACCGCACCGTGGGTCTGCGTGACTCCTGGGCCAAGATCGCCGGCTAAGCGCCAGCAAGCAGAACAAACGGACGCCTCGGCGTCCGTTTTTTATTGGGATCGTGCGGGCTGCGCTAGGTAAGAGCCAAGGAGAGCAGGTACTAGGAAGGGCAGGTGCTAGGGCGGGCGATGCCCTGCTAGGTTCTAGGTAGAGCCGGGGAAGAGCAGAGGAGGGGCAGGGACTGGGGCGGGCGAAGCCCTGCTAGGAGCTAGGAAAAGCCGGGAAAGAGCAGGGACATGGGCGGGCGATGCCCTGCTAGGTACTAGGGAAAAGCAGGAGAAGAGCAGGTACTAGGGCGGGCGATGCCCTTCTAGGTACTAGGGAAAAGCAGGAGAAGAGCAGGTGCTAGGCCGGGTAAAGCCCTGCTAGGTACTAGGGAAAAGCCTAGGAAGAGCCAAGATGGAGCAGGTGCTGGGACGGGCCTTGCCTTTCTAGGTACTAGGAAGAGCCAAGGAGGAGCAGGGACTAGGGCGGGCATAGCCCTCCTAGGAGCTAGGGAAAGAATCGGTAAAGCGTTGACGTCGAAGATTGGCGGTTTAGCCTGCCTAGCCCCTAGCCCCTAGCCCCTAGCCCCTAGCCCCTAGCCCCTAGCCCCTAGCCCCTAGCCCCTAGCCCCTAGCCCCTAGCCCCTAGCCCCTAGCACCTATAAAAAACGCCGGCTTCGATGAGCCGGCGTTTTCTTTATCTGGTCAACACTCAGGTGTTGTGGTCGCACTTGTCGTTGGTGCAGTGGCCGTACAGGTAGAGGCTGTGGTTGGTCAGCTTGATGTTGTGCTTGAGCGCAATCTCCTGCTGACGGGCCTCGATCACCTCGTCACTGAACTCGATCACCTTGCCGCAATCGAGGCAAACCAGGTGGTCGTGGTGGTGCTGGCTGGCCAGCTCAAACACCGCCTTGCCGCTTTCGAAGTGGTGACGAGAGACAATACCGGCATCATCAAACTGGTTGAGAACCCGGTATACGGTGGCCAGGCCAATCTCCTCTCCTGACTCCAGCAGCAGCTTGTACAGCTCTTCTGCGCTGATGTGTTGGTTCTGAGGGTTCTGCAGCAGTTCCAAGATCTTCACCCGCGGTAGGGTAACCTTCAAACCCGCTTTCTTTAATGCCTGGTTCTCGTCTGTCATGTCGTTCTCGTTGTAGTAGGGCATCTCACCCAAGCGATGGCTGAGGCCATTATAGGAATCTTCTGGCAAAGATAAAACCATTAGCTAAGCAGGTATCTATTTCAACAAAATATTTTGATATTAAGACCATAGGCACTTAGGTATGCCCGTCAGCGCTCAATCACGCTCACTACCCCCCTTTTTTGGATGACAAGGCCAAGCCAGAAAGATAGGCCTTTACTCGATATTTGCTTCCAAGTTTGGTTCGCAATTAGGAAACGCAGGTAGATCAGGAACAGGCTGCAGCCATGCCTTTAGCTGGTCGCGGTGGCTACAGCGGCAAATAGGGACTTCCATGTGAGGGTCTGACTGCCTCAACTAGCCGCAAAGATAAGTTCGCTGACATTTGCTGCAAGCAACTAAGACATAGCTGGACACCTAGGCCGTCAATCAGCGCGCTTCATTTTGTGCTGAATCCGCTAACCTCGCGACGCTATCGTAGCCCAATTATTGAACTGTGAGCCCTGTCACGATTGGCGAGAAAGGCCAACAATACCAATTTAAATTACTACACAGTGTAGTAAAGTCGTCGCCCAAACATAACCATTTCCACTTTTGGGAGCAGACGATGAACAAGACACTTACCGCCCTGGCACTTGCTGGAGTTCTCGCTGGATGCTCCAGCGACAACACCACCCCCAACCCCAACCCACCACCGGCAGTTGTGGATTGCTTCGGTATTGAAACCGCCACCGGCGATGGCATGTGTGACGCCACCAATCATGCAGTTGGAGCTCTGGGTGAAGGGTTCAGCGGCAACGTGTTAGAGCAACGCGGCGGTTTGTTTCTATCTGGCAACGTGATCGCCATTGACGGAGAAGTCGAAGCACATGAACGCTGGGTGATGACGTGGCGATCAGATGAAGAAGGGGACGTCCTGGTGATGCCGCTGTCCGCCAAGTTCGATCAGGTCTGGCGCGCCTTTGCCTGTGATGGCTGGAACCGCGATTGCACTGTTCGCCTCGATGAATTAACCGGAGTGCGAGAGAGCAGAACGGATGCAGCTTTCCCCATGACCCCTGAGCTGGTCGATATGTTCGACGGCCGCCGGATCAACCTTAACCTGTTGGTGGATGGCGTTCCCCAGCATTTCGATACCTATAACTTTTTCCGAGAGGTGAAGGATCTTGCCCATGAGGTGGCAGGCCTGGACGGAGTAGAACGTGGCCTAGAACGCACTCGCGAACAGTTCCGCGCCTGGGGCTATGAAGGCGAAACGCTGGGGAACCTGATCGTCGAAGGTAGCGAGATCAGTGCTGATACAGATGGCGAGCCAGGAAAAGGAGTGGTCAATGCAGTCTGGGTTTATAACCAACTTGGGGAGCCCATCGAACAACACCAGGAGGGGCAGCTTGGGACCGTATTCATTGCTGAATTTGAATCTGTGGGTACCGTGCTCCGCTCCGCTGACTTCAGCTGTACCTACTCGGCGCAATGGTTGGGGAATGGGCTTCAATGGCTGGACCCGCGCTTCGACAAATGGGAAGAAGTCACCCATGTGCGTTTCGTTCCCAGTAGTGATTGCGCTGCCGGGGCGGTTCACACCTACGATCTGGACGACACATTGCGCGCCCACGCTGAGTTCCACTTCACTCTGGAGCAGGAGTTGACCCCGTGAGCACCAACATCACCCTAAGCAACGTTCTGGCGTCCGCCCTGGAGTTCACCACCGGCACTACCTACTGCGTTAAAGTGACCAGAAGCGACCAGGAGAGCCCCCTCTATCACATCTATTGTGAGCGCCGGGAGCTGGCCCTGATGTCCTTCTGGATGGGCCTGAAAGGGTGGCGGTTCCGGTCGGTTGTCCACTCGACCAAGAACTTGATCCCCAGTGCCAGGAACTTCGCGAGCAAAGTTAAGGCGGCGGAGGAGGAGCTGCAGGAGCTGCGCCAGAAGGCTCAGAGACGGAACCAGTGGCCGCATATCACCGACCATCGAGCGGCGACTCGATGTTGAAGAAGATAGCGGCGACGGGCCTGCTGGTGGCCTCTATTGGGGGGCCAGCCGTCCAGCATACACAGGCTGAAACTTGGAATGAGCTGACGAGGAAGGCCGGAGGTTTTGCCATGGGCAAGTCCGGCGCCCAAGTGGGATCCTTCATCTGCTATCAGAGCGGGTTCGATGAGGGAACCTTGAGCCCTCTTGTTGGTATGTATGAGACCTTCGCTTGGGAGCATCACCGGGAGGCTTGTATGTATATGCTGGAGCTATTGGAGGGGCTAGATGGTGCTTAACTTCATGGTTTTACTTTTTGTGGTGGTGTCAGGCTGCATCCTGCTCGCCGTTCTGGATTTCCTGAACCATAGGGATAGGTGACAACCACATTCCGCAGCCGGAGCGCCACGGATGGCTTTCATGTATGATTCTCGGTTCCAGTAGGACACCAAGATTGCACCATGGCACAGACGCGCGGAAGGCCCATCATCTGGGGTAACACGGAAGGGGCTTATCTCCTTCGATTGATTAAAGAGCAAGGAGAGCTTGAGACCCAAGAGCTGGCTGCCCTTCTGAACACATCCCCTGAATCAATTCGGCGCTGGCAGAGAGGGCAAGTGGAAGTCAAAGGGACGGCCCTAAGTACGATCCGGGCCCTGGTCGTTCAAAAGAAAGTTGACTTCAACAACCTCCGAATGCTTGCAGAGTTTAACAAGATGAATCCTGACCCGATGCCGCCCGAGAAAGCGATTGCCGAATTGGCGGCACTGAAGAAAAAGCTGCGGGATTAGCGCTCTCACCAACAAAAAAGCGATGACGTGGCTCTCTCAGAGAGATTACATGACAGGCTAGAGTTGCTGGTCGTCCAGCTGGTATGTGAGTCATGATCAGACATGGCAATGGCTCTGCGCTGCATTTGTATAGGGACTCTGCGGCAGCAACCTTTGATACCTACCAGATAACTCACCATGAGCTTGTGATCCCTTGTGGGGAGCAGCTTCTCCACCTTCATTTTCTTGCATCGTAGGTGGAGTATGAGTTCGAACGATTGCCGATTCACCCCAAGCAATCGGGATCACTTAAGCGAAAGACCCCTACCGACTTAGCCACAACCCATTGAATACTCAACTGCAGTGTAAACCCAACAGCTTCGTGGTGTATTGTATCTGTGTCTTTAGAACCTGTTTTACTTATCCATAAGTGCCGATGGGTGTCCCATTCAGATTGGCCTTCCCCGTAAAGCCAATGGGCATTGGCGGTTGTAGAGTTTTCTATAGACTAGTGATGACAAAGGTTTAGCCACATCCGGGACGCTTTGGCCCGAGGTGTTGAGCTGTTGTTCGAGCAGAACAGACTGGGTGTGAAACGACGTTTTGCTTAGCCGATGGTGCAATACCCAGGGGGAGCAAAACGGGGTACGTTACCCAGCTTGGGATGGCAACAATCATCAGCAAAGGTCGATGGACCCTAAGGAAGTCGTGAAGGGATGTATCAACGTATCGTGGTGTTAACCGGCGCAGGGATTTCTGCCGAATCCGGGCTGAAAACCTTCCGCGCCGAAGATGGGCTTTGGGAGGAGCATCGGGTGGAGGACGTGGCCACCCCCGAGGGCTACTGGCGAAACCCCGATCTGGTCAATCGCTTTTACAATCAGCGCTGGACTCAGCTGAAGAAAGACGTTGAGCCCAATCCGGCCCACCAGGCACTGGGGCGACTGGAGCAGGAGTTCGACGGTGAGCTGCTGCTGGTGACCCAGAACATCGATAACCTGCATGAGCGCGGCGGCAGCCGTCGGGTGCTGCACATGCACGGCGAGCTGGTTAAAGGGCGCTGCCCCAAGTCCCAGCAGACCTTCCCCCTGGCGATGCCCTTTGGCCCGGACAATCTCTGTACCTGTTGCGAGCCTGGCAACGTGATGCGTCCCCATGTGGTCTGGTTTGGCGAGATGCCTATCGGCCTGGACCGCATCTACGAAGCGCTGGAGCGTTGCGATCTGTTCATCAGCATTGGTACCTCGGGCACCGTCTATCCCGCCGCCGGCTTCGTCGAGATGGCTAACCACGCCGGCGCCCACACCCTGGAGATCAACCTGGAACCCTCCGAGGTGCACAGCCAGTTCAACACCCATCGCCAGGGACGGGCCGGCGAACTGGTGCCGGAGCTGGTCGAGCAGCTGCTGCGCGGCGAGTTGGTCCGCTAAAGCGTCGTCGCGGTGGCTCGCTAGCGGTACAGCTCTGGCCGAGCCAGGGTGTGTTGGATAGCCCCGGTCAGGCGGCTCAGCTGTGCCGCTGAGATGATGTAGGGCGGCATGATGTAAACCAGCTTGCCAAAGGGCCGGATCCACACGCCTTGCTCAACGAAAGCGGCCTGGATCCTGGCGCTGTCCACCGGGCGCCGGGTTTCCACCACGCCGATGGCACCGAACACCCGCACATCCGCCACCTCATCAAGCTCACGACAGGGCGCCAACTCCTCACTCATCTGCTGGCCGATGGCCGCGACCTGGTCGCGCCACTCTCCCGTTTGCAGCAAGCTCAAGCTGGCGTTGGCCACGGCGCAGGCCAGCGGGTTGCCCATAAAGGTGGGCCCATGCATGAACACCCCCGCTTCGGATTGGCACACCCCCCGGGCGACGGCGTCGCTGGCCAGGGTCGCCGCCAGTGTCATGGTGCCGCCGGTCAGCGCCTTGCCCAGGCACAGGATATCTGGCACCACCTGGGTGTGCTCATAGGCAAACAGCGCCCCGGTGCGACCAAACCCGGTTGCAATCTCATCAAAGATCAGCAGGATCCCGTGCTGGTCACAGTGCGCTTTCAGCGCCTCCAGGTAGCTGGCCCCATAGAAGTACATGCCCCCGGCGCCTTGCACCAAGGGCTCCAGGATCACCGCCGCGGTCTCATCACTGAACTGGGCCATCGCCGTTGCCAACGCCTCGGCATCCTCTGGGTGCAGCACCTCACCAGGCTGGGTTTTGGGCCGGGGCAGGAAGTGGGCCTGGGGCAGCATCTGGCGAAACAGACCATGCATGCCGTTTACCGGGTCGCACACGCTCATGGCTCCAAAGGTGTCACCGTGGTAGCCACCGCGGATGGTCATCAACCGGGTCTTATCCTGCTGGCCGATCCCCTGCTGGTATTGCAGCGCCATCTTCAGCGCTACCTCCACCGCCACAGAGCCGGAGTCCGCCAAAAACAGCTTATCCAGCTTTGGGTCCACCAGGCTGAGCAAGCGCTTACCCAGCTCCGTGGCCGGGGCATGGGTGAGGCCACCAAACATCACATGGCTCATGCGGTCGATCTGGTCCTTGGCGGCCTGGGACAGCAGCGGATGCTGGTAGCCGTGGATGGTGCTCCACCAGCTGCTCATGCCGTCGATCAGGCGACGGCCATCCTCCAGCTCGATCTCCACCCCCTCGGCCCGGGCAACCGGGTAGCAGGGCAGGGGCTCGGTGGTGGAGGTGTAGGGATGCCAGAGGTGGTCCCGGTCAAAGGAGATATCCGCGTGCATTGTATAATTTTTATCCATTGGTAAAGGTGGTGCGCTGGTCGGCGTTGACAGTGTAACTTCTGGGCTTATCCTAGCCAACGTTAACCGTTATCAAACCAATGGAATTTTGCCATGGCCGCCATCCGCCACGATTGGACCCGCGATGAGGTTCAAGCCCTGCTCGACCTGCCCCTGAACGATCTGCTGTTTCAGGCTCAAACCGTCCACCGGGCTCACTTTACCCCTAACCAGGTTCAGATCTCGCGCCTGCTCTCCATCAAGACCGGTGCCTGCCCGGAGGACTGCAAGTACTGTCCGCAAAGCGCCCGCTACCACACCGGGCTGGAGACTGAGCAGTTGATCGAGGTGGAGAAGGTACTGACCGAGGCCAAGGCGGCTAAGGCGGCCGGTGCCAGCCGCTTCTGCATGGGCGCCGCCTGGCGTAACCCACGGGAGCGGGACATGCCTTACGTGCTGAAGATGGTACGGGAGGTGAAGGCGATGGGGATGGAGACCTGCATGACCCTGGGGATGCTCAGCGCCGAGCAGGCCGAGGCCCTGGCGGAAGCGGGCCTGGATTACTACAACCACAACCTGGATACCTCGCCGGAGTTTTACGGCGAGATCATCTCCACCCGCAGCTATGACGACCGCCTCAATACCCTGGAGAACGTCCGCGGTGCCGGCATGAAGGTCTGCTCTGGCGGGATCCTGGGGATGGGCGAAGCGCCGGAGGATCGGGCCGAGCTGCTGCGTCAGCTGGCGACCCTGCCCAAGCACCCGGAAAGCGTGCCGATCAACATGCTGGTGAAGGTGCCGGGCACACCGATGGCAGATCAGGACGACTTGGACCCCATCACCTTCGTTAAGGCGATCGCCGTGGCCCGGATCCTGATGCCTGCCTCCCACGTTCGTTTGTCGGCGGGTCGCGAGAAGATGTCCGATGAACTGCAGGCGATGTGCTTCTTCGCCGGCGCCAACTCCATCTTCTACGGCTGCAAGTTGCTGACCACCGCTAACCCGCGGGAGAACGACGACATGCGCCTGTTCGCCCGCCTGGGCATCGAGCCGGAAGCCGGCGCACCGGCACACCTGGAAAACCTCAAGCCGGTTCAGCCCCGTACCGATGACGCGCTGTTCTACAATGCCGCACCCTGAGGTTTGGCAACAGCGCTGGCAATCAACGCTGGCGCAGCAACAGGCCCAGGGCTTGCGGCGTCAGCGGGTCTGTTGTCAGCCGCTGTCACCCAGAACGGTGCGCATGGACGGCCGGGACTACCTGCAGTTTGCCAGCAATGACTACCTGGGTCTGGCGTTTGAACCCGGTAATCCCTCGTTCTCCGGTGCCAGCCGTGGTGCCGGGGCGTCGCCCTTGGTAAGCGGTTACCAACCGGCTCACCGGGCGCTGGAACAGGCCCTGTGTGAGGCCACCGGCTACCCGGCGGCGATGCTGTTCAGCTCCGGCTTTGCCGCTAATTCTGCGCCGCTGAGTCTGCTCCAGGCCGGCGACCGGGTGCTGGCGGACAAGCTGGCCCACGCCTCTATTGTCGATGCTGCCCTGGCCAGTCCTGCCACCATGCGTCGCTTCCCTCACAACGACATGGCCACCCTGGCAAGCTGGCTGGCCAAGGGGGAAGCCGACACCCTGGTGGCTACCGAATCGGTGTTCTCCATGGATGGCGACCAGGCCCCATTGACCGAGCTGGTGGCGCTGTGTCGCAAGCACGGTGCCTTGAGTTGGGTGGATGACGCCCACGGCTTTGGCATCCTCGGCGAGCACGGCCTGGGGGCGGCTGAGTTGGCCCGCCCGGATCTGCTCACCATCACCTTTGGCAAGGCGATGGGGGCCGGGGGTGCCGCATTGCTGGGTTCGGAGCTGATGATTGATGCCCTGCAGCAATCGGCCCGCCACTACATCTATTCCACTGCGATGCCGACGGATCAGGCAGAGCTTGTGCGCCAGCAGCTGGGCAAGTTGACTCAGCCCGAGCGGCGGGCGCACATGGCTCAGTTGATCCAGCGCTTTCGCCAGGGCGCAGAGCAACTGGGCTGGCAACTGGGCAGTTCACAAACGCCGATCCAGCCGATCCTGGTGGGGGCCTCGGAGGCCGCCCTGGCCCTGTCGGAGCGCCTCAAGCAGGCGGGGATCTGGTGTCCGGCGATCCGGCCGCCGACGGTGCCCCGTGGCCAGGCCCGCTTGCGAGTGGTGCTTAACGCCGGTCATCGGCCCGAAGACATCGACCGTTTGCTGGACCAACTGGGGGTGGCGTTATGATGGGGGTTGCCCAATGCTTCTCCGGTGCCGCCAAGCACTATGACGCTCACGCCCAGTTGCAGCGGCGAGTGGGGCGAGCCTTGCTGCAGCGCGCCCAGCCCGCCGATTGGTGGCTGGATCTGGGAGCCGGTACCGGTTTTCTGACCGAGCAACTGCCCGGTGAGGGTAACCTGGCGCTGGACCTGGCACCGGCGATGCTCAGCCAGGGCCGTGCCCGGGGCCGGATCCAGCAGGCATTGTTGGCGGATATCCAGGCGCTGCCGCTGCAGCCCGGCTCGGTACCGGCGATGGCCGCCAACCTGTCACTGCAATGGTGTTCGAACCTGACCGCCACCCTGGCGGGGATGCGCCAGGCCGCCCGTCCCGGTGCTCAACTGCTGGCCACGGTGCCGGTAGCCGGTTGTTTCCCCGAGCTCCGCCCCCTGGTGGCCAACGGTTCGTTGGGCTGTCGCCATTTTCTCAGCATTGAGGCGGTGGCCCGGGCGGCCATCGAGGCAGGCTGGCAACAGGTGGCGGTGCACGCTCAGCAAGAGGTGGTGCACTTTGAGGATCCTCGCGCCCTGCTGGCGCACTTTAAGGGCACCGGCGCGCACCACCTGGCTGAGCGCCACCCTGGTCTGCGTGGACGGAGCTGGTGGCAGGGGGTTCAGCGGGTATTGGAACAGCATCGGCAGGCCGAAGGACTGCCACTGACCTGGCAATTAGGGCTGTTGGAGGCCAAGGCATGATCTACTTTGTCACCGGTACGGACACCGATGTCGGTAAAACCCTGGTCAGTACGGCGCTACTGAAGGCCAGCCAGGGCCTCACCCTGGGACTGAAGCCGATCGCCGCTGGCTGCGAGCCAACCCCCCAGGGGCTGAGAAATGCCGATGCACTGTCGCTGCAGGGGGCAAGCCGAATGTCGCTGGCCTACGAGCAGCTCAATCCCATCGCACTGGCGCCGCCCATTGCCCCGCACATCGCGGCAACCCAGGCCGGTGAGGTGCTGTCTGTCGCCCGGTTGGAGGATTGGCTGACGCCAATGCTGCCACAGCTGGCGCAATGCGACCTTTGCCTGGTGGAGGGAGCAGGGGGCTGGCGGCTGCCACTGAATGAGCAAGAAACCCTGCCGGATTGGGTCAAGCTCCATGACTGGCCGGTGATCCTGGTGGTGGGCATGAAGCTGGGTTGCCTGAATCACGCTCTGCTCACCCTGGAGGCGATCCAGGCGGATGGCCTGACGCTGGCAGGGTGGGTGGCCAACCGGGTCGATCCGGACATGGCCTATTACCAGGAGAATCTGGAGACCTTGCGCCAGCGTATGCCTGCCCCCTTGCTGGCGGAGATCCCCCACCTGACGAAGACCGCAACCTTGGCACCGGCGGTGGCGACATTGCGCCCGGCGGCCCAGAGTTTGAGCGGCAAAGGGAAAGGCCGTCAGGGGTAATCCGGTCCTATAGCTAGGTGGATGGGTCGGCATCGGATGGATGGCCGCTGACAAAGAATAAATGTCTGTGCCGTTGCAGAACCGTCAATTTATCGTCGCCTAGCTCAGTCTATGTCGTGCATAATCGCGATTTTCAAAGGGTTAGACGGGAAGTACCGATGCGTTTGTGGCTTTTTCTTGGTGGTTTGCTGATGGCGATGCTGTCGCCGGCACAGGGGGAACCGTTGTGGTTCGCCGGTGATCGCCAGCAGCAGGCCGCCGGGGAACTTCGGGCCCAGCTGGCGGTTTTGGCGGCGGCGGATCTGGACCCGCGCTTCGACGAGCTCTACCGCGAGATCATCGCCACCGGTGAGCGGGCCGAGCTGAGCCCCCTGTACACCGAAACCTACCTGTTGATGCACGCCTTCTGGCGCGAGCTGGAAGCTCGCCCCGCCGGCAAGCTGGATCTGTCCCAGCGCTTCGATCTGCACCCACGGCCCGGTTTGACCGGGGCCCTGGCCCGGGATGCACACCAGGGCAGGCTGATGGAACGGGTGCTGGCGCTTGAGCCGGAGGTCACCGACTACCTGGCAATCCGCAATGCCGTAGCCCGCTTTGACTACCTGGCCCAACGCGAGCTGATTTCAGCTCAGCCACTGACCGGGCTGCTGGAGCCGGGGGCGCAATCCCCCCAGGTGACCACCGCACGCCGACAGCTCTACCTGTTGGAGGACCTGGCCAGTGACACTGGCAGCGACGTCTACGATCCGATGATGGTGGCGGCGGTTCGTCAATTTCAGCAGCGCCACGGCCTGGTGGCGGACGGCATCATCGGCCCACAAACCTATGGCTGGTTGATTCAACCCTTTGAACGGCGCGCCAAACTGATGGCTCGCTCGCTGATCCGGCAAAGCCACGATGCGCTGTTTATGCAGCCCAGTCACCTGAGGGTCAACATTCCGGCCTTTGAACTGGTGTGGTATGAGCAGGGCGAACGGCAGTGGCAGACCGAGGTGGTGGTGGGCCTGCCGGCCCGGGCCACGCCGACCATGCATTCAGAGCTCAATTACGTGGTGCTCAATCCCAGCTGGAACGTGCCGCGCTCCATCCTGTTTCGCGATTTGCTACCGCGCATGGCCAAAGACATCGATTATGCCGAGCGCCACCGCTACGAGGTGATTGGCCCGGAGGATGAGGTGCTGCCGCTCTCCGCCGAGGAGATCCAGCAACTGGCGCAGCAGGGCTTTCCCTATCGGCTGCGGCAGCAGCCGGGCCCCGGTAATGCCTTAGGTCAGTACAAGTTTCACCTGGCCAACAGCCGGGCGATCTATCTGCACGATACGCCCCAGCAAAGTCACTTCGGTCTGGCTTCCCGGGCCTACTCCTCCGGCTGTGTGCGGGTGGCGGCGGCGGAGGAGCTGGCCCAGCAGTTGCTGACCCGCTCAGTGGCTGGGGAGGAGCAGGTGGCCCGCTGGCAGCAGCAACCCCACTCCCGCTGGGTGGCGCTCGATCCCTTGCCGACCTATCTGGTCTACTGGACCGCCTGGATCGAAAAGGGGCGGCCGCAGTTTCGTGAGGATCTCTACCACTGGGAGGATTGAGGTCACAGTTTCTGTTAAAAAAGCAGCGTGACTGAGGTTCGATAATTCAGTGGGTTAAAGATTAAATCTCGTCCTAAGCTCAATCTGGAAGGAAATTATCACTTGAGCCTGTAATTTGGGCTGGTAATTTGCGCAAAAAAAGCCCGGAGACTGAGGTTTCCTGGCTGTTAACCGAACAGATTGGGGAACGCGATGGGAGATTTGTGTCCACAGCGCCGCCGCTTGTTAAGGGGCTCACTGGCCGGTGCCCTGTTGGCCAGCGCACCGAGCCTGGCCCGCGCCAGCCTGGCGGCGCCCGAGGTGGCTCCGCAGCAGCGGGAGCTCACCCTATACAACCGCCATACCGGCGAGCGACAAACGGCGCTCTACTTTCACGATTATCAATATGACAGCGAGGCGGTGGCCAGCCTGGATGCGGTGCTGCGCGATCATCGCGCCAATGAGGTGGCACCGATGGATCGCCGCCTGTACGACCTGGTACACCGCCTGACCGAGGCGCTGGACTACCAGGGCGAGGTCCACGTGGTGTCCGGTTACCGCAGTATGAAGACCAACACCATGCTGGCTGAGCGCAACGGTGGCGTGGCCAAGCGCAGCTTTCACACCCGTGCGATGGCGATGGATCTGGTGCTGCCCGGGGTAGAGCTTGACCGGGTCCGTCTGGCGGCCCGCCAGTTGGCGATGGGGGGCGTGGGCTACTATCCCCGCTCCGGGTTTGTCCATGTAGATACCGGACCGCTGCGGGCCTGGTAACCGCCAAGCTGGCCGTGGCAGCGGGTTCCACCCACTGGCTGAGGCCACCGGCGCGACGCGTGCTGCAATGACATGGTATCGGGCTTGTTGGGCCCTGGGGGCTATGGTAGACTCCCCTCCGCTTTTTTAAGCAGAGAACGGGCCTTGGTCGCAAAGGCCCGTCTTTTTATTGATTTAGAGGTTGTTACCATGTCTTTTACTTTTGAAGCTAAAGTCCGCACCGATGCGGGGAAAGGTGCGAGCCGCCGCCTGCGTCACGCTGGTCTGATCCCGGCCATCATCTACGGTGGTGAGGCTGCTCCGGTTTCCATCGAGCTGGACCACGACAAGATCCTGCACGCTCAGGAAGAAGATGCTTTCTACACCGACGTTCTGACCCTGGTCATCGACGGCAAGGAAGAGAAAGTTAAGGCGCAAGCCATGCAGCGTCACCCGTACAAGCCTAAGGTTACTCACATCGACTTCGTTCGTGCATAAGTAACGGCTTTATGGTCGAAAAAGGGCACCCATCTGGGTGCCCTTTTTGGTATCTGAAGGGCCGCAATGCGGCCCTTTTGCGCTCAATGGGTGGCATCACCCTGGTCTTCGCGCTCGACCTGGCTCCAGCTGTACATGTAGGCCAGCGCTTCCTCCACTGCCTGGATCAGCTGATCCGGTTGAGGGTCGGCCCCTTCACGCCAGGCCTGGGCATGCTCCTCTTCGGAACCCAGGGTCGCCACATAGCCCAGCAGGGCAGCACAGGACTCCACCTCTTCCAGCTGCTCCTCGCTGAGCATCTCGCTCCAGGCCTCTTTCAGGAACAGGAAACCGTTGAGAAAGCCTGACAGCCAGTAACGCAAGGGCTGGCGCACCTCGTGACGGCTGAGCGCCTCCAGGTGCTCCTGCATCGCCGTCGGCATCAGCCGGGATTTCTGATGCACCTGATCGTGGATCTGGTTGTAGAGAACGAACAGCCGATCCATCACCTCAGCCTCAAACGGCCAATACTCCTGCTCCGGCTCCACTCCGGCGATGGCACTGCTCCACATGGCCGGATCCAGGGTGCGGGGGTGGCAATGCAGGTGGGCCAGAAAGCCCTTGGCCTGGGGCAGGTTCATGCCGCCCTGGCGGGCACACTGGTCGAGGATCTCTGCCAGCTGTTTTTCATCGTGTTTGGTCAGTTTGGTTTTCATAACGGGTTTCTACCGGCGGATGATGTGCTTAGGTTCTCACGTTTGGTGCCGATACCTCGCGCTAAAATGAAAATTTTATGCTGTCTATCACAGGGTATTGAACGCAAATGGGATTTTCCAAACGACACAGTAGAATGGGTTGACAAGAAAGGCCGTCACCAACAGGGATGGAGCAAAGTTTGCTCAATTGGTGGTGAAAAGTGCCATACAGCTCTCGCTTTGTTCCCATGGTGCTTGCAGGGACCAGCGAATTTTGAAATGTTGCCACCATGTTGCGCAGGTTATCAGTCTTGTGTGACCCATGTAGTAGAGCCCTTGGAATCGAGTCCGCCATGCAAAAGCACATCAGTCCTTCTAAAGCAGAAGTTGCCACCGGGCTCCCGGCACGTATGTTGTTCGTGGCCCTGTTGTCGTTTATCGCAGCCATTCTCTTTACCCTCTATTGTGAGACCCCACATGGTAACGAGGGGATCATGATTGCGCCGTTCGTGTTCTGCACCGAGGCGTTTATCGCCTTCGCCATCTCGGCCCTGCTGGGGGTACCCAGTACCATCTGGTTGCTGAACCAGTGCATCTATGCGCGCCATGAGGTGATGCTGAAAGAGTGGTGCCTGATGGTTCCCGGCGCACTGATGAGTTTCTGTTTTGTGGCCATGGGTCTGAACTTTGTTGGCCACCACGCCCTGCGTGTGCTGAGCTAAGTCCGACTCGGCTCCATCTGGCGCCGCCGCCTGACCGCGAATACCGGTCTGGCGGCGGCGTTTTGCGTTTTAGTTCTAGCTGGAATATCGCTTCGACGCTCAGCCGAATTCAATCCGATAGTGGGGTGCAGTCGCGCTGTGAGTTGAGCCGTGCGGTGGGTTGATTTCGAGCGTGGAGGCAGCCCCTATTCGCCCGGGTTTTCCGTTAAAGTGCCGCGGCACTGACTGTGGTTCAGACACAGTCACTAAGAACAAAACGAGGAAAACCATGAAACGCGCAATCTGTATCTCCCTGCTGGCCCTGGCCAGCACCCAGGCCCAGGCTCACGGCAGCCACATGGGTGGCAGCAAGGCCTACCAGGCTCGTATGGCTGCCCAAACGGCCACCGTTGACGCCGACAGCCAGGCTAAGCAAGAGGTACGTCGCTACCACAGCTGGCGAGCCGTGGCCTACCGCCGCTGACAGCGAATGCCTCTGAGCTGGGCAGCCCAGGGACGGGCTGCCTTAATCGATCTCGAAGGCGTAGAACAGATCCAGTGACTGCTCAGTGGTGTCGGTGATGGCACTGACCGCTTCGAGCCAGACCTTGGGGATCAGATCCAGCCGCACCGTCAGTTCACTGATGGACTCAAACACCCCCACGCCGTACTTCAAAAACAGCCGCTCACCGATGTAGCCACTGATGGTGATCTGGGTATCGTCCCCGGCGCCCTCCGCATCCAATGACACGTTCTTAAAGCCCAACCCCTCGCCGATGGTGGTGACCACCCCGCCGGTGGAACTGACGCCGTAGGCCAGTGCCGCCGAGGTAGCCAGTGCACCGCTGCCATCAGAGGCACTCAAGCCCTGGCCCCGGGTCAGATAGGAGAGGATCTCCTGCTGTTCCAGGTAGGGGGTGGAGAACAGCGACAGCTGCGGTGAGGCGGGTGTGCCGGTGACCCGGACGCCGGCGGTGACATCATCGGCATCGATGGTGCGGGAAGCGGCGATATCCAGGTTTGGCAGGTTGGCCGGGCCATTGAAGGTGATCTGACCGCGGTCGATCTCCAGGCGTTGACCAAAGGCGCGGAAGCGCCCCCTCTGCAGGGCCAGATCACCGAAGATCTGCAGCGGCTGACCCGGTCGCAGTCGCAGGTTGAGATCGCCACCCAGATCGCCGGTCACCCCCAGGGCGCGCACCGAGATGTTGTTGCTGAGGATCACCCGTACGTCCATCTCGGTGTAGCGGCTGATCAGTGGCACCTCCTCGGAGCGGCTATCGACGTAGACCACGTCTTCGCTGATGTCGACGGCCCCCTCGGGCAAGGATTCCAGGGTCAGGCTGCCGCTGGTGAAGGCCAGTTCACCGCCAATCCGCAGGCGCTCCGGACTCAGCTCCAGGGTCAAGTCCGGCTTGGCCTCCAGCACCAGCAGCGGCGGGTAGAGCACACTGAGCCGCTCTCCAACCAGCCCCAGCCGTGCTAACACCGTATCGCGCCAGTCTATCTCCCCCTGCACCCGGGCGGTGCCTTCGCCCATCCGCATCTGACCGTCCAGCAGGGCTTGTTGGCCCTGGAAGTCGAGGCTGAGGTTGATGTCGTCCACCTCGGTGGGGTTGATGACGGTGCGCACCACCCCGTCGCGCAGGGTCAGCAAGCCGGTGATCTCCGGCTCTCGCAGGGTGCCTGCAAATTCCACGTCGCCGTCCAGCAGGCCACTGGCCTCCTTGAGCTGGCTGAACCAGGCCAGGTAGGGAGCCAGCTCCAGGGCTTCGCCGCTAAGCTGGCCAGACAGGGGATAGGGGGCTTCGCTGCCCAGTTGCAGCTCCAGATCCAGACTGCGCCGGTCGTCGATCTGGGCCCGGGAGGTGAGCTCGACGCCAGAGGGGTCCAGCGCCAGATCCAGGGTGACGCTTTGCCAGTTGAGCTGGCCCCGCGGCAGGCCGGCTCCGCGCAGCAGGGTCAGCTCGCCGTCGCGGTCTTCTAAGCTCAGCAGCAGCCGCGGGGTCTGGCCCGGCTGCCAGTTGAGGTGCAGATCCCCCCGAATGCTGGAATCCGGCAACATGCGGTCGGGCAGCCAGGGGCGCAACAGGGTCTCGGTGTCCAGATCGATGGCCAGGGCCAGGGCCCCTTTGGGCCCGAGCAACGACGGGCCATTGAAACAGAGCTGGCTGTCGGCACCGCGCCAGCAGTGGGCCGCCATCACCCCTTGCAGTTGCGCCAACTCCAGCTGCAGTGAGGTATTGGCCTCCATCTGCCAGCGATGGTGGCGGCCCTGGATGATCCCCTCCTGCCACAGGCCGTCCCAACGTTGTCGCTCGCGGTCGTACTGACCGGACAGCATCAAGCGGGTGGAGAGCGCCGGCCCCTCGCTGCTGAGCGACAGGGATTGCTCGGTCAGGTTGCCGCGGCTTTGCAGGCGCAGCAGGCCCAATTCGCTGTCGGCCCACTGGATCTGCTTGAGGGCGAGCTCCAGCCGGTAGCCGTGATCCGAGCGGGGCTGGTAGTCGGCATCGAGGGACAGATTGCCCAGGCCGAGCTGGTCGAAGGCCAGGCTTTCGCTGTCCAGCTTGAGCTGAAGCTTGGGGTCCTCCGCCGCACCACTGACCTGGATGCTTCCCTGGGCCTGCCCCTCAAGCTCGCTGTGCCAGAGCCCCAGATCCTGACTGGCGATCTGACCGCTCAGTTGCCACTGGCCATCGATGATGCCGCCATCGAGGGCGAGGACTGCGCCGTTGAGCAGCACCGTCAGGTTGTCCGCTTCGCCGCGCCAATCGGAGTGAAACTCCGCATTGCCATCGATCTTGAGGGGATAGTCCATCCACTCCCCCTCCACATCGGCGTTCTTCACCGCGAAGTGCCAGCTGTCGTCCTTCCAGTGGCCGTCGCTGATCAGGTCGCCATGCAGCTTGAGGGGGGCCTCCGGCAGCAGTGGGCTGAGATCCACCCCTTGGGTGTCGATAGCGGCGTGCCAGGCCAGGCCATCATGGTATTCCAATACCCCGCTGAGCTGGGCATCGCCAAAATCGCCGCTGAGATCGCCCTGGTAGAGCTGGAACCGGCCGGGTTCATGCACTGCCACCAGGTTGACCGCGGCCTCGCCGATATTGGGCACCTGCAGTTGGGCACTGCCGGCGGTTTTCTGGTGGCTGAGGGAGCCCTCACTGGCCAGCTCCAGATCGCTGGCGCGCCACTGGGCTTCCCCCTGCAGTGGCCACTGCAGCTGGTCGCCATGGAGCCACAAGCGGTAGGGCAGATCCGGATCCCCCAGGGTCAGCTGACCCAAGGCCTCGGCCTGCTGTGCGCCCTCGGTCTTCAGGGCAAAGCGCAGATCCGCCAGGCTCTGCTCGGCCCGCAGGGTAAAGGGCAGGGGATCGGACGGCGGCAACCAGGGCAGCTGGCCCAGGGTGCCTACCAGGGCGGCGTCAATCAGGTAGCCCTGCTCAAAGGCCAGGTTGAGGTGCCCCTGGGCGGAGGCCCAGTTGTGCTCCAGTTCCAGCTGCGGCAGCGCCAGCTCGGTATGGTGCCAGCGGCCGATGGTGCTGAGCAGGGCGATGCGCTGGTCCAGATCGCCGATCTGCAGATGGGTCTGGCGCAGGGTGACGTCGTCCAGCACCAGCTCGAACGGCAGGGTAACCTTGGGCAGGTTGGCCATAGCCCAGCTGTCACTCTCCGGCTCCTCAGCCACCTGAGTGTCGGTCGGCTCATCCTCCGCCAGGGGGATCAGGATGTTGGCTTTGGACAGCTCGGCCTGACTGACCCGCAACAGGGTGTCCGCCAGGTAGACCTCGCCGGCCAGGTGGGTGACCTCGAAGCGCATGTCGTCCACCCGCACATCGATGTTGCCCAGATCAGCCCAGTTAGCCTCGATCACCAGGGGCAGATTGATGCCGCTGTACTGCCCTTCCGGGGTCGGCGGTTTGGGGGGCTCGTCCGGATCCGGCTCGTCGCTGAGCTCGACAAAGACGCGAATACCATCGGCGCGAAGTTGCTTGGCGCAGACCCGGGCCTTGAACAGGCAGTGCAGGCGCCACTGGGCCTCAAACTCGTCCACCTCCACCACCACGGTGTCCAGATCGAGGCGAAATGCCGACAGCGCCACTCCCTGGTTGAGGGTACCGCCCTGATATTTGAGTTCAATCATCGGCAGTAGGCGGTCCACCGTCATCAGGGTCAGGCGACTGCCCAGCGGGGTGCCCAGGGCCAGTGCCAGAATAACCAGAAATGCCAGTGGCAGTGCGCCCAGCAGCAGGCGCCAACGTCGTTTCATAGCTCTGCTCCGATGGTGACGTGGATGCGCCAGGGGGTATCCGGTTCGCTGACGCCAAAGCCCACATCCAGTCGGATTGGGCCGATGGGGGAGATCCAGTGGGCACCCACACCTACCGAGGTGACCACGTCGATCGCCTCGGATTCATTGATGTCGAAGGCGTTACCGCTGTCGACAAAGGTGGCAAAGCGCCACTTGTCGCGCCAGTAGTACTGGTATTCCAGGCTGCCCACCAGCAGGTAGCGGCCACCGACGCTGATGGTGGTCTGGTTGCCATCGTCGTCCTCAACGGTGCGGGTAGGACCCAGGGTCTGGTAGCCAAAGCCACGGATGGACTGGTCACCACCGGCGAAGAAGCGCAGGGAGGGTGCCAGATCCACCAGTTCGTCGTCGTTGATGACGTTGACACCAAAGTCCAGTCGACTGGCGATGCGGTGCTTGCGGTAGGGGGTAAACACCGCCCTCAGCTGAGCGCGGAAGCGGGTAATACGCTGGCTTGAGCCCAGGGCGCTGTCGCCGTGCTCAAACTGGTAGGTCTGGCGAAAACCGGTGCGAGGGTCCAACGGTGGGCCGGCCCGGCGAGTGTGGGTAAAGCTGATCCCCGGCATGGCATAGTGGGCGCGGCGGTCCAGGGTGTCCTGGCTCCAATCCTCCAACAGGGCGCGCAGGTAGAGTGAGCGGGTCCAACCGTTCTCACTCACCTGTTTGCGGCCGATCTGGGCCTGGTACTGGTTACTGTCGATGTCGCCAAACTCTTCCCGGCCGACCAATGCCTGGAACTGCAGTTGGTCATTGAGCGGGTGAGACAGGGGGATGCGGTAATCAAAGCTGAGCTTGGGGTTGACCTGGGACAGCTCACCGCGGGTCTCCTGGCTGTGGCCATAGCGGTTGACCACCGGGGTACGCCAGATGGTGGAGATCCGAAACTGGGTGTCGGTGGCAAAACCAAAACCCAGCTGCAGCGAGTGGCGAGGGGGTGGGGCGATCCCCACCTCCACCGGTACCAGGCCGTCTTCCGCCTGTTCCGGGTGGGGCAGTACCTTAACGTCCTGGAAGTAACCGGAGCTGAACAGGCTGTTGGTGAGCTTGCCGATCTCATCGCTGTGATACGGAGTGCCCGGCTCGAAGGGCACCATGCTCTCCAGCACATCGGGATTGAGCTCGGAGGCCCAGAAGGTGACCTCCCCCAGGCCATAGCGACGGCCACTGTCGTACAGCAGCACCAGGTTGGCGATGTTGTTGTCCCGGTCCAGCTCCAGCCGGTTTTGCACCATCTCGCCGTCAAAGTAGCCACGGATCAGCCCCAGGGTGATGAGCGAGGTCTTCAGGCTCTCGTAATCGCCATGGTTGAGCACATCCCCGGGTTGGATCTTGAGGTTGTTGAGTTTGTTGATAAAGGCCGGGTCCTGGCGCGCCTCCCCCTCCAGCAGCACGGTGACAAACTGGTAGCGCATCGGCTCACCCGGTTCCAGCTCCAGGCTCAGGCTCCAGTTGCCCTCTTTGCGTTCAATGGTCGGATTAAGCGTGCCCTGGTAGTAGCCCAGGGCCTGCAGCGCCTCCTGGGCCTTGTCCTGGTAGGTAAACAGGAAGCTGGCCCGCTCCGCCGGATTGGTGGGCAGGGGCGAGAGGTGAGCCCGGACGTTGTCCCGCAGCCGGCGGGTGCCGCCGGTAACACTCAGTGACAGCCCACCGTCGCTGGGGGCCGCCTGACCCTGCTGGGCAGGCTGAGGCTGGGGCCCCTTTTCGCCTTTTACAGGCTCTGCGACCGCGTATTGCCCTAGTAGGCAACAGCAAAGCAGCAAGACGGTCGCGTATCGAAGCAAAGGGGCTCTCCGGCTGGGTTGGGTCGGCGTAAAATCGACCCATCGTAGGATTCGAAGGTAATTTTAAAAGCTAAGCCGTTTGTAGCCAATCTATATCCTTGATAAAAATAGAACAATTGAAGTACGCAAGGTGGCAGTATGTTGATTTGGCGAGTGTTGCTGGTGTTGATGGCCATGATGATGGCCGGTCAGGTGGGAGCCTGGATGTTGACGGGGGGCTTGAGCATGCTGCAATGGCTGCTGCTGAGCGTGGGCGTCATCATGTTCCCACCGGCGCTGGGCTACGCCTACCATTACCCTCTGGTACCTCGCTGGTATGGGGTGGCCTGTGCCGCGGTGCTGTTTGTCACCTTCCAGTTTTCCCTGACCATGGCGATCATGGTCTACCTCAAGGCCCCCAGCGTAGAGGGTTTGACTCCGCTGGCAGTCCACCTGGTGGTGGTGCTTCTGCTGCTCTATCCGGTCTGGCAATACGCCTTCTCCAGTCCACAATTCTGGCAACGGCCCAAGGGCAGCCAGTCAATGGTGTTTTAACCTGCAGGAACTGCAATGAAAAAGTTATGGATTGCCGGTTTGCTGGCGTTGATTGGGGTGGTCGGGATCACCGCCGCCTGGTATGGCAACCGTCAGGTCAATCCCATCGCCTTTGCCATCCACGCCGGCGCAGGCACCATCGACCCACAAGCGATGGATGATGCGACCCAGGAGGCGGTGATCACCACCCTGGATCGCGCCCTGGCAGCGGGCTATACCCACCTGCAGTCCGGCGGCGATGCCCTGGGTGCAGTGGCTCGGGCGGTGGTGATCCTGGAGGACTCGCCGCTGTTTAACGCCGGTGTGGGTGCCGTCTACACCTTTGAGGGTGGCCATGAGTTGGACGCCTCCATCATGTCCGGCCGCGACCGTCAGGCCGGTGCCGTGGCCAGCGTGACCCGGGTGAAGAACCCCATCCTGGCCGCGCAAGCGGTGATGAACGATTCCCCCCATGTGATGCTCAGTGGCGAAGGGGCCGACCAGTTCGCCCGTGAGCAGGGGCTGGAGTGGGTCGATAACGATCATTTCAATACCCCCCACCGGCGCCAGAGCCTGGAGCGGGCCAAGGCCAAGCTGATGGCTCAGGCCTCGGTGGACCAGTTGCCGCTGGATCAGCGCAGTGGCACGGTGGGTGCGGTGGCACTGGATCGTAATGGCGATCTGGCGGCGGCCACCTCCACCGGCGGCATGACCGCCAAACGCTGGGGCCGGATCGGCGATTCCCCCATCATTGGTGCCGGCACCTTTGCCGATAACCAAAGCTGTGCCGTATCCGCTACAGGGCATGGTGAGTTCTTTATTCGCTACAACGTTGCTGCAGACATCTGTGCCCGGGTACGCTACCTGGATGAGCCCCTGAGCAAGGCGGCGGACTGGGTGATCGGGCGTGAACTCAAAGGGGTCGGCGGCGACGGTGGAGTCATTGCGGTGGCCCCCAACGGCGAGGTGGCGATGCCCTTCAACACCCCGGGAATGTACCGAGCGGCCATCGACGGGGAGGGCAATAAGGTGATCGCCATCTGGCAGGCCCCGCTGGTGGAACGCCAGTTAAATCGCTAGCGACAATCGCCATTTTCCGCTGTCCTTGGGGACGCGAAGGACTATCTTTAAATGGCTGCACCAAATGTGAGGGAGTGAGAATGGAATCGGTTAAAATCCAAGACTATATGAATCGTCACCCGGTATTGCTGTCGGCCGAGATGCCGCTGTCTCAGGCGGTTGAACGGCTGCTTGATGCTGGCCAGGCCGGCGCACCGGTGGTGGACGGCGAACAACACCTGCTGGGTTTTGCCTCGGAGAAGGACTGCCTTTCGCTGCTGCTAAAAAGCAGCTACCACTGCGATCTCACTGCCACCGTGGCCGATGTGATGCGCACCGAGGTGCTGACCGTCGCCCCGGAGGCGTCGGTACTCTCGCTGGCGGACCAGATGCTGGGTGAAAAACCCAAGATCTACCCGGTGGTGGAAGAGGGCAAGGTGGTGGGAGTGATCGACCGGACCCTGGTACTTAAAGCGGTAACCATTCACCTGAAGGTGTGCTTCCGTCACGCGGTTTAGCGGGGCGTAAGTCGCAAATGCCATAACCATGGGCCAATTTGCGTTAAGAAAAACTGCAATACGTCCCAGCATTCCTTACTCTATTAGCCAATAGCGTTTTTTTGAGAGGTAAGGGATGAAAGATCGGATATGGCAGCAGTTGCTCGGGGAAGCGGAACTCGTTACCCGGCAGGAACCTTTGCTGACCAGTTATGTCCATACCTGCATCTTGAGCCACGCCAGTCTGGGCGGGGCCTTGAGCTTTATCCTATCGAACAAGGTGGCGGACGAAGTGATGTCCGCCATGGTGCTGCGTGAACTGCTGGAAGAGGCCTACACCCACGACCCCAGCATCATCGGCAATGCCGCCTTTGACATCGACGCCGTGTACCACCGTGACCCGGCGATCAAGGAACGACTCACCATCCTGCTGCACCTCAAGGGTTTCCAATCCATCCAGGTACACCGACTGGCCCACTACCTGTGGAACCGGGGGCGGGAGTCGCTGGCGCTGTTCCTGCAAAGCCGCAACTCCGAGGTGTATGGCATCGATATCCACCCGGCGGCCAAGATCGGCAAAGGGGTGATGTTCGATCACGCCACCGGCATCGTGGTGGGGGAAACCGCGGTGATTGAGGACAACGTCTCGATCCTGCAATCCGTCACCCTGGGGGGCACGGGCAATGAGTCCGGTGACCGTCATCCCAAGATCCGCACCGGCGTGATGATCGGTGCCGGTGCCAAGGTACTGGGTAACATCGAGGTGGGCGAGGGTGCCAAGATCGGCGCCGGCTCGGTGGTGCTGGATGCGGTGCCGCCTCACGTTACCGTGGTGGGCGTACCGGCCCGTATCGTCGGCAAGCCCGGCTGCGAGCAGCCCTGCGAGACCATGGATCAGAATTTTCTGAGCGACGGGATCTGATCACCCCCTTGAGCAAACCCAAAAAAGCAGGCCACTGGCCTGCTTTTTTTGTGGTTGCGCGTCGGTTCAGCTGCTGCAGTGCAACAGCGCTGCATCGGCCCAGAGCCGGTGGGTATTGGGGCCGGGGTGAAACTGGTCCGGTGCCAGATCGGCGTCCAGATCCGGGATGGTCAGCAAGCGCACCCCGTTGTGCTGCTGGATCAGCTGCACCAGCGCCCGGTTGTAGCCGCGACAGCGCATGCCCAGCCAGGCATTGAGAGGCCAGGGCAGGCGGGGAAAGCGCTCCATCGGTGGCAATGCGGTCAGCAGGATCTTCGGTTGGCCCTGTTGCTGCAGTGACTGGATCAGCTCAGACAGGGTCACCTGCCAGCGCCGGGCAGAGCGCACCGAGAGGATGTCATTGACCCCCAGGGAGACGATGACCAGGTCCGGCGGCGTCTGTACCTGGGCCAGCATCGGCAGGGCCTGCTCGGTGGTCAGGCCCGACTGGGCCAACAGTTGCCACTGGACCCGATGCTGGCAGGCCAGCTGGTTTACCAGGTGCCCCACCAGGGTGTGGTTGCGGTGGGGGATCCCCACCCCGGCAGCGGCGGAGTCGCCCAAGATCAGCAAGGACAACGCGCTGCCCTCGCCCTGGCTGCCGAGCCGGGGGCCCGGTGCTTCCGGCAATTGCGGGGTGCGCCAGCGTACCCAGCGCCCCTGCAACCAGAACAGCGGTGCTAACAACCACAGGGCGGATTCAGCATAACGTGAGGGACGGGGCATAGGGGTTCCTTATGGCGGCTCAGTCAGAGTGTGGCAGAACCGCGGCTTGCGGGTGGCACATCGCCTGCTGGGCGCTTTCAACGTCGGGGTGCCAGCCCAGGGCCAGTGCGCCGCACACCGCGGCTCCCAGCGCCGAGGCCTCGTTGGTGTGCATACGCTGAACAGGCAAGTTCAGATGATTGGCCAGACACTGCAACAGGGGCAGCGAGCGACTGCCTCCGCCGGCAACCCGGCAGTGACTCAGAACGATTCGATGGCGTCGGGCCAGTTGCTGTGCCTGGGTCTGGATGGTCTCCAGGATCACCGCCACAGCGGCGCGATACAGGGCAGCCAATCCCCATTGATGGTGCAGGCTGTCCAGCTCCGCCATCGCCGCGTCATCCCCCGCAAGTCGGGGCCACAGTGCCCGCAGCGACTCCACCAAGGCCGCTGCTGGCGGGTGAACCAGGCCAGCTTGCAGGCTGGCCTGGCCCGGCCCGACACTGTAACGCTGGATAAGCTGGTCCAGCATGGCCATGCCCTGTGGCAGCAGCCGTTCGGTCAGAAAGCCCTCGGGGGTGGCGGCGGGATAGGGCGGCATCAGCAAGCCGGCATTGATGGGGTCTGGGCTGTAGAGGTTGAGGCTGATGGCGCTGCCCAGACTGATGTTGAGCACACCGCGATGTTGGCCACCACAACCGAGTACCTCGCAGGCCTTGTCACCGCCGGTCACCAGTACCGGCATCGGTGTCAGCCCCAACGCCTGTTGGCTGGGAACATTGAGGGTGCCGGCCTCGCTGCCTGGCGGGAGCAGCGGATAGAGCTGGTCCGGATGCAGGCCGAACGCGGCCCAGCGCCAGTGGCCCTGCGGGTACCAGGTTTTTTGGTGATAGTTAAACGGCAGGTAACCCACCTGGCTGGCCAGCGAGTCAACGCAACGGCCCGTCAGGCGCTGGGTCAGGTAGGCTGACAGGGTTGCCAGGGTGTGGCAGCGCTGCCACTGCTTGGGTCGGTAATGGGCCAGGCGCAGTGCTGGTGCCTTGCGCCTGGCCTCTACCACGCGCTGATGCCAGGGGGGCAGCGCCAGCAGCGCGCGCCAGGGCTGTGGCAGCGGCGGTAGAGAGGGAACCTGGCGTTGGTCCGGCCACAGCAGGGCAGGCCCCAATGGCACGCCCTTAGCATCCAGTGCCAAGTAGCTGTTGCGTTGGGTGGTCAGCGCCAGGGCGGCTACCAATGTGCTGGGATGCTGGGCCCGGGCGGCACGAACCGCGTGACAGAGCGCTTGCCAGAACCGCTCTGCCGGTAGCTCTGCCCAGCCAGGATACTCGCTGAGGTAGGGGGGACTCAGTGGCTCCTTGGCCTGTCCCAGGATCTCGCCATTGGCCGCCACCAGCAGGGCACGGACACTCTGGGTGCCCACATCGACGGCGAGAATGACCGGATCAGCCATGACCGGGACCATGCCAGCGTTCGAACTCTTGCCAGTACTGCTGCCATTGCAGCTGCCATTGCGGTTGGCTCCAGCCCAGGGCGTCGTTACACAGCTGCTCTATCTCCTGCTGGTAGTCCCGCAATGATTGTCCCAGGCTCCAGCCCAGTCGCGTGCGGCGCAGAAGCAGATCGGACAGTTGCTCAATGGCACCGTGCCGGGCCCAGTAGGCCAGCTCGTGCCGATGCACCAGGCTGTCGCCAATAAGGCTGCCATCCCAGCGAGGCAGGCCTTGCAATGGCTGGTCGGCTTGCGCGGTGCGGGTCGGCAGAAGCCCCTGTTGCTGGGCCAGGGCGAGCGCTTCCTCGGCCATGGCCACGAAGGTGGTGAGCTTGCCCCCAGTGATGCTGATCAGCCCCGGTTGCTGCCATAGCAGGTGCTCCCGGCTGGCATCGGAGGGGGCCTGGTTGTCATCGCTGTTGGCCAGGATCGGGCGCAAGCCGGACCAACTGGCCAGTAGCGGTGGGGTCTTGGTTATCCCCAGTAGCGGCAGCACCTTGAGCAGGTAGCGCTGCTCCTCTTCACTGATCTGGGTCGGCTGGGCCTTATCGGCCAGATGATCCAGATCCGTGGTGCCGAGGACGCTGGCACCTGCCCAGGGGTAGCAGAACACCACGCGCCGATCTTCCGGGTGATACAGGGTCAGTGCGGCGTTGAGGGGCAGATCCCGTTGGTGGAACATCAGGTGGCTACCGCGCAGGGGACGGATAACCCGGTTCTCTGGCAGTGGGTGCAAGCCGTCTGCCCAGACACCGGCGGCGTTGATCACCATCCTGGCGTGTAAGGTTTGGTCCTGGCAGACGACACCGGTGATCTGCTCTCCGTCTCGGATCAGCTCGGTCACCGGGCTGTAGTGACGCAGTGCCGCACCGTATTGGACCGCCTCCTCCAGGGTACGCAGCACCAGGGCGGCATCATCGGCGACGGCGTCGAAGTAGTGGTGGGCGCTTTCGAAGGCACTGAAGGAGAAGCCCGGCTGCAGCTTGGACAGGCTGGCCAGATCCAGCCGTCGTGGACGATGCAGTGCCGGGGCCTGGGCAAAGTAGTGATAGAGCTTAAGGGCCAGCCCCATGGCCCAGGCCGGGGTGGGGTCGCTGCTGCGGTGAAGAAACAGATAGGGCAGGGGAGTGATCAGATCCGGCCAGCGTTGGCGCAGCTGCTCCCGGGAAGCGGCCGCCTCCCGGGTCAGGCGCCATTGCCCCTGGGCCAGGTAGCGTAGCCCGCCGTGCACCATCTTTGAGCTGAAATTGGAGGTGCCGGAGGCAAAGTCGCCACGCTCCAGCAACAGGCAGCGCCAGCCCCGCCTCGCCCCTTCCCGCAGGATCCCGGCACCGGTGATACCCCCACCGATGACAATCAGATCCCAGGGCTGCTGTGCCTGGCACTGGGCCAGACTGCGTTGTACCGCGTCAGTCAGGCTGGGCCGGCTCATGGCAGCAACACACCGGGATTGAGTCGTTGATCCGGATCCAGTTGCTGACTCAGGGCCTCCAGCGCCTGCTGTCCGGTTTGGCCTATTTCGGCACTGAGATAGGGCTTGTGGTCCTGTCCCACCCCGTGCTGATGAGAGATGGTGCCCCCCACCGCAACGATGGCTTCGCTGGCGGCCCGCTTGAGCCGTTGCCAGTGATCCAGGGCTTGCTCGGCAGAGCCGGCGTAGGGGAACAGGTAGGTGACGTACAGGCTGGCGCCTTGCGGATAGACATGGCTGATGTGGCTGAAGACCAGCACAGGTTGCCCTTGTGCGGTCAACGCGTTGTTCAGGGCAGCCTCGATGGTCTGGCGCAGCCGCTCCAGTTGATCCCAGCCGATGGCGGTTTCCAGGGTATCCAGGCAGTAGCCCGCCTGCCACAGGGGGTCGCGCAGATGGGGGGCGTCAAATCGCTTGCTCGCCCATTTCCGGCCCAGGCTGGCGCTATGCCAGACCGCGCCGGCGCCATTGAGGGCGCGCTTGATGGTGCCAACCGGACGCCGGGCTGAGGAGGAGACCGACCACACCAGCAACACCGGCGCTTGTTGGATCCCACGCAGCTTCAACAGCCGATACAGCCAGGCCCGACGACGCTCGAACAGCGACAGCATCAACTGTACTTCGCTCTCGTTGGGGTGGCTGAGGCGAAACATGCTGGCCTGGACACCCTGCTGCACCAGCTGTTGCACCGCCTGTTTGGCCCGACGCCAGTCGGGCAGGAAACTGACAAAGAACTGCTCCTTTGCCGGCTTGGGCTGCACCCGCACCGTCACCTGGGACAGGATCCCTAAGCGACCCTCTGAGCCCAGTAGCAGTTCCCGCCAGTTGGGGCCGGCGGCGCTGGCGGGTAAGGGTGGCAGCACCCAGCGATCGGTCAGGGTGTGTACCACCGCGCCAGCAAACAGCTGCTCGATGCGACCATAGCCCAGGCTCTGTTGACCGCTGGAGCGGGTGGCAACCCAGCCGCCGAGGGTGGAAAACTCAAAGGATTGGGGGAAATGACCCAGGGTATAGCCCTGGGCATTGAGTGCGGCTTCCAGTTGGGGGCCGCTGATCCCGGCACCAAAGGTGGCCAGGCGGTTTTCACTGTCCAGCCGCAGCAAGCGGTTGAAGCGGCCCATGGCGATGGTCAGCACCGGGCGTTGTCCCGGACGGGGGCTGACGTGACCGGTGACACTGGTACCGCCTCCGTAGGGGATGATATCCAGGTCCATCTCTTTGGCCAGGTTAAGGCATTGGCGCAGCTCATCGTCGTTACCGGGCTGGGCCACGGCGTCGGGCACCCGGCCGGGTTGTCCAGACTTCAGGGCGATCCAATCCGGCAGGCTTTGGCCGCGGCTGAAGGTCAGCCGGGTCATGGGGGTGCAGTCCCAGCAGGGGTGCTCAGGCAGGCGAGAGGGGGGCAACAGGGCCAGGACATCCTGCAGCGTTGCCTGGGGCGGCAGTTGCGGTGAGCCCAGGCGCTGTTCCAGCAGGGGGAAGGCACTGGGGGGCAGTGGCTGGGTATGCCGGCTCCATCCATTCCAGATCCGCTCCATCTTTCCCCCTAAACACTGCTCATCTCATTGTTAAATTTATGTAAAGTGTCGCGTAATTGCCACTGATATCTGGTCGCACGGACGGCAAAAAAAAACGGCGCCTAGGGCACCGTAAGGGTTGTCAATGGAGGAGTGTCGCCCAGTAGGGGGGCTAGAAAGCCCCGATTCGGGGATTCTGAGCTGAGCCGCAACCAAGCGAACCCTTTAAGGGTAGACAAAAATAGGATAGTGCGAGAAAAATTTCTTTAATATTCAGGCTTGAGCACCCATAAGCCTGACTTTATTGAACGTAAGTGCAGTTTCATCAGGAGTTACTGGCGGGGCTAGCGCGAGCTTGTTGTGCGTTTTCCGTTTAGAGCTCAGTGAGGTGAGGGCTATTTGAGTAACCTGTTGAAGTTACTGCAAATATATAAGATGGCCCTGTAAATGTGGCAATTTGAGCTTAAGTGTCTGATAAGTAATGTTAAATAAAAAAGGCTTTACCCGCCAGGGCAGTCGGGTTAGCTTGCACCCTGATGACGGCGGGCCGAGCCGCGGGCCAGGATGTTAGCGGTTCGGCACCACATTATAATAATCAGATGTGGATCACATAGCCTTTTAAATATAAAAATCATGCGCTTAAACACTAAGTGCAGATAATTTATGTTTTCCCGGGTGGTATGCCGTATTTTTTGCGAAAAGGGACTGATAACATCGCCAGCCGTAAACGCCTTACCCTTGTCGCCTTCTGTTTGCAGGTTGGAGAAAATAATAATGATCGATGCCTTGCTGCTCTGTATGTTGGCGATCCCCTTAACTTGGTTACTTCGTCCCTTCTTTTCAACGGCTTGGGCGTTTATTGTCGACGCGATTGAGCGTCGATTCAGTGAAAAGATCGATGATTAGAGGACGAAAAGTCCAATAAGTATTAGACTAAAGTCTAATGCTAGGTGCGACACTGACGCACCTTGGAGGTCGAAATGATAGTGAAGTCCTTGGTTGTATCAGCGTTGCTGGTGCCCATTGTATCCCCTTTGGTGGATCGCGCGATTGACGCATTGGCGAATCGTTTGGCCGATGGCCACGATAACGACAAAGATCCCCGGGGTTAAAAACCCAATACGGAACGCCCGCCTGACTCTCGTCGGCGGGCGTTTTTGTTTCTGTTAGCCAATCCCCAATGGCCACTGAAGCTGCTGCCAAAGCAGGAACAATCCGGTCCAGCACAGCAACAGGGCCAGGCTGTAGGGCAGGGCACTGCTGAGCAACAAGCCCAGGCTGAAGCGGGGCTGGTAGCGGTGCAGGTAGAGCAGGATCATCGGCAGGTAGGGATTCACCGGGCTGATCACATTGGTGGAGGAGTCCGCCAGCCGAAACGCAGCCTGAATGGTGGCAGGTTCTATGCCGCTGAGCATCAGCATCGGCAGGAACACCGGGGCCATCAGTGACCATTGAGCGGAACCGCTAAACACCAGCAGGTTGAGGCTGGCGGTCAGCAGGATGAACAGAAGCAGCGTGGTTTCCGGTGCAATGGCCCAGCTCGACAGCGCCTCGGCCCCCTGCACCGCCAGTACCACCGCCAGGTTGGTCCATTCGAAGCTGGCGATGAATTGTGCCACCACGAACAGCAGCACCAGGAAGGGGGCCATCTCCCGGATTGCCTGCTCCATCATCCGCGGCAGATCCGCCCAATGGGCCAGGGTTCCGCTGCGTCGACCGTAGGCGCAGGCGGTGGCCAGAAAGAACCCCATCAGCAGGGGTACCACGCCCCGCAGTGCCGGCGAAGGCAGCCAGCCCCCCTGCGGATTTCGCAGGCCCGACTCGGGCCACAACGCCAACACGACTAAGCCAACCAAGTAGAGCATCGCCACCAGGGCCGCGCTGCGCAGCCCCTGCCGTTGGGCAGGGGTCAGGGTCGGTTGCTGGCCCTTGGGGGCGATGGATTCTATCGGAATGGGGACGATCCTCGGCTCCACCACCTTGTGGGTCACCAAGGTGATCACCAGCACAATCAATGGCACCGACGCGCACATGAAGTACCAGTTGGCGGTGGGGGCCACTACCGCGGAGGGATCAAGGCTTTGCGCCACCTCGGTGGAGATCCCCGAGATCAGCAGATCGGTGCCGGAGATAAAGAGATTGGCGGTAAAGCCAGCGAACACGGAGACGAAGCCAACCAGCACCCCCACCAAGGGTGAGCGGCCCACCGAGTGGAACATCATTGCGGCGATGGGAGGTACCAGCACGATGGCGGCATCCGATGCCAGGTTGCCGATGATCCCGACCAGCACCACCATGGGGGTGATCCAGCCGCGGGCGCTGCGGCGCAGCAGTGCGATCATCGCCGCCTCGGCCAGGCCGGTTTGCTGTACCACCCCCAGTGCCAGCATCATGGTCAGTACCAGGCCAAGGGGCCGAAACTCGACGAAGTTGCTGATCAAGTGGGTCAGGGTGTAGCTCAGGCCGGACTGGGACAGCAACGGCTGGATGGTGACCCACTCGCCGCTGCTGGGGTGGGCCACGCCGCCTCGCCCGGCCAGCAAGGTTGAGAGCAGGGCTACGCTGGCCCACAGCAGCAGGAATAGCCAAAACGGGTGGGGAAGGCGATCGGTCAGGCGCACCAACCAGCCCTGGTCCCAGCGGGACTCTGCCTTAGGGGCCGTCACAACTGCGCTCCGAGACCACAATCGGGCTGTCTGCTGTCATCTACCAGCCTCCTGCTGGACTATCGGTTTTGCGCCACTGACCCTTGTTGTCGGCACAACATGGAAAAAAGCCATGTCAGCGAGGTTCAGAGCCGCTTTGGCACCTAGGATCTGATACCTGCCATCGTCATTGGCAGCGCCTGCTGTACAACAGCTAACCTACGCGGCCCCTGCTGGGCTGTCGAGCCAGCCGCTTTGGCCCGCCTTTACCTTACCCTGCCGTATCTTGCCGCCTTTCTGCTCCATGTTGGATAAATGCTCTGTAATGGCTCGCCATTCTGGTGTGGTGTACTAAACCTTACACATATTGAAACAAAATGCGTTGGCGGGATGGCGTGTCGAATCGGCTAGGGCGATGGCTGGAATGGGTGTGCTGGGGCATCGGCTCTGCGGCGATGCTGGCCTTTTTGCTGTCCAGGCTTCATGCCCAGGTTGGGGCGAGCGAGGGCATCGCAGAGTTTGAGCAGATGCGTCAGGCCCTGGCGGCGACGGCGGTGGCAGAGCAAAGCGAGGCCCAGCAGGGCGTTGATGCTGTCAGTGAACCCGTGGCTTCGGCAGCCGAGGACGAAACACCGGCGTTGGCAGTGCCAGAGCCCGATCAGTCACTCTGGTCCGCCGGTCGTAAAACTCACTACCAGCAAGCGCTGGAACAGGGCAGCGACAGCCCGATGGCGCTACTCACCATCGAACGTATCGACTTGACGGTGGCGGTGTTCGAAGGGGTCGAGGAGCGAATATTGAACAAAGGGGTAGGGCGGGTGCCCACCCGTGGCCAGTGGGATGGGACCCATAACCTGTCGCTGGCCGCCCACCGAGACAGCTTTTTTCGTCGGTTAGGGGAGTTGGAACTGGGTGACCGGATCCAGCTCGCCACCGTGACAGGGGAATCGCATCAGTTTGAGATCTCTGATGTGTTGATAGTCGAGCCCAAGGATGTGCATGTAATGGCGCCAATGGAAGTACCTTCAATAACCTTGATTACGTGTTACCCGTTTTACTACGTAGGTCATGCGCCACAGCGGTATATCGTCCAGGCCCGTCGCCTCGATGGGTCTTAGAACCTTCTGAATTTAGGAGTGAATTATGAAATGGTTCAAGCAAGGCCTGACTGCGGCGGCCCTGTTATCTGTGATGAGCTTTTCTGCCCATGCGGTGGATTGCAGTGACATCGAGTGGCACCAGGATGTGTTGGACAAGTTCCCGAATGCGGCGGAAGCCTGTCAATCGGTAGTGATGCGCGACGGTGAGGTGCATGTCGAGATGATCGCCGAGTTTGTGCGGATGCGCCCCAATAACCGGGCCGATCTCTTGGTTCATGCCAACGATGGCACCAAGAAAGAGGTGACGGTCAAGGTGGATAACCGCATCAAGGTGAACGATGAGGTGGCCTTTGATACCTTGCCTCGTGGTTACGAGATGCAGTTCTTTATCCCCAACGACCGTTTTGAGGTTGTGCATGCGGTGAGCCAGATGCCGGTGGAAGAGGTGGTCATCGAAGAGATCGCCTATCTGCCCTCTACCGCTTCGGTTTGGCCATTGGTAGGCAGCCTCGGGGCGATGTTCCTGGGTATCGCTGGGGCATTGCGCCTGCGTCGTCGGAAGTAAACTTGTGTTGCACACGCCAGGGGCACCCAATCGGGTGCCCCTGGCTGTTTTTATGCTCATCGCCGTCCGGATGGGCGGCAAAAGCAAGCGAGACAGTGGCAAAAGCAGTAGTATACGCCCACTTTCCTGCGGCAATTGAGGCGACCCATGCTCTCCTACCGTCACAGCTACCACGCTGGCAACCATGCAGATGTGCTCAAACACTGCGTTCAGGCTCTGATCCTGGAAGCCCTGAAGGGCAAAGAGAAACCCTTCGTGTACCACGATACCCACTCCGGGGCCGGTCGCTATGACCTCAGTGCCGAGCATGCCGAGAAGACCGGCGAGTACATCGATGGCATTGGCCGGCTATGGCAGCAAGACTGCCCGGAAGCACTGCACCCTTACCTGGCGGCAGTGAAGGCCCTCAATCCCAGTGGCAACCTGCGCTACTACCCCGGCAGCCCGCTACTGGCGGCCAAGCTGCTCAGAGAGCAGGATCGGCTGGTGATGACCGAATTGCACCCCACCGACCACCCGCGCCTGGTGCAGGAGTTTGCCGGTGATCGCCGGGCCCGGGTCTACCAGGAGGATGGCTACCAGCGGCTCAAGGCAGCCCTGCCGCCCAAGGAGCGTCGTGGTGTGGTGTTGATTGACCCGCCGTACGAGCTCAAGGGCGAGTACAACGACCTGGTCAAAGGCGTTCTGGCGGGCATCAAGCGCTGGGCCACCGGCACCTTTGCCCTGTGGTATCCGGTGGTGTATCGCCGTGACATCGAGCAGGTACAAAAGCAGCTGCAGGCCAGCGGGGTGCGCAAGATCCTGCAGATCGAGATGAACGTGATGGCGGATACCGGCGAGCGCGGCATGACCGGCTCGGGTATGATAGTGATCAATCCCCCCTGGAAGCTGGAACAGCAGATGCGCGATCTGCTGCCCTGGCTGACCGAGCGCCTGGCCCAGTCTCCCCAGGCCAACTTCAAGGTGGAGTGGTTAGTTCCGGAGTAGCCTCACCCCTTGGGATAGGGGTGCGCCACCCCTTTGTGGCAATCCACGCAGGTTCGGCGCTGGTCCGGTTCCTTTTTATAGTTGGCGGCGTGCATCCGCGCCGCCATGGTCTTCATCGCCTCCGGTGCCTCCTGGGTCACCTGGTTGTGGCAATTCTGGCAGGTGGAGGAGTCGATCCGCTTCAGGTAGGCCAGCGCCAGATCCGCCTGCTCCTTCCGATTGGCCTCCAGCCACTCCTGGGTGTTAAAGCCATCAATGGTGAGATAGCCCCAGATATCCTTCGACACTACGATCTTCTTCACCAGGTAGTTGAACGGCTCCTGGGCAATGTGGCACTGCTGACACTGCACCACCACTCCGGCCCGGTTGTTGCCGTGGGCCGAGGCCAGCACCTCATCCTTAAGCGAATGATTGCTATGGCAGGTCATGCAGAACTCGTCAGTACTGGTGGCGTGCAGGGTCTGCTGCATGGCGAAATAGCCGACCACACCGATCACCACCCCCACCGCCACCAGGGTGGAAACCGAGTACCTGCTGCTGGGTTTGAATAGCTTGCGCCAATTCATGGTGCCGCTCCTTAGGTCCAGATGAAGACTCAAGCATAGCGGCTTCGCGGGGAGGCTCCGGTTTAATCGCGGGGCCTAGGTCGGATGGTGCCAGGGCCGGGCTAGGGTTGAATCGGAGCGGAAGCCAGTTGCTGGGCGATGACGGTCATCTGCTGCTGCCACAACGCCCTCATCTGTTCGGTCATCGCTACGTAGCCTGCCTGGTCCTGTTGGGCCTGGTGCTGAAAGCTCTGTTGCCACTGCAACTGGTCACCCTGAAACAGGCTGTACTGCCCGGTCAGAAACACCTCGCCATTGGGGCTGCCAAACAACCGACTGACCTCGATGCGCAGGCGCCAGGCAGATGGGGAGGTGTGTTGCTGCCATTGCGGCAGCGCCGCTTGCAAGCTCTCCTGGGTCAGTCGCTGCAGCTGATCCTGCAGCGGGGCCGCCCAGAGCTGGTGACGACTGAGGTGCAGGTGACCCTCTGGCATCATCAACACCGGCCCCACGTGGCGCACCTGGCTGTCCAGCCGAACCGGCTCGATCCACAACTCGCCGGGACGGTCGCTGACCGACGCCATAGTGAGCGGCCGATCGCTGAGGGAGTGGTAACTGGGCGAGGGGTTGCTGCTGCAACCGACGCACAGCAGTGCAGAGAGGCCGATCAGGATTAGCAGCCGGTTCATGGGGATACCTCAATCTCAGGGTCGGGCAGGGCGTCCTCGCCCCAGACCAGGGCGTCAGGCTTGCGGCCCAGGCTGTGCATCAGTGGCTCCATCTGGTTCATCAGCCGGTTCAGCTCCGCCAGGCTTTGCTCCAGCTGGTGGTAGATGGGGGCATTGGGTTCCAGCCCTGCAAGGGTTTCGTTGAGCTGGGTCAGGGTGTTGCGCAGCTCGGGGATCAGTTGCTCTTGCTGGGTCTCGGAGAGCAAACCATTGACCTCTCCGGCGGTCACCGTCAGGGCATTCACTGTCTTATCCAGGTCTGCCACCAGTTGGTTGGTGTTGAGCAGCAATGGCTCCATCGGCAGCTCGGCGATCTTCTCCAAGACCGCATTGAGGTTGCTGGCCAGGGCGCCAAAGTCGTTTTCTACCGTGGGGATGATTGGATACGGCAGAATTTCCCCCAGGGCGACTTGCTCTGAAACGTCGGTGGGCTCGTCTTCGAAGGCAAAGGTGATCGCTTTAGCGCCGGTCAGCAGGTTGCTGGTGCCGAGGGTGGCTCTTAGGCCATTCTGCACCCACTTATCGAACTTGCTGCGCCAGGCCTCGCTGAAGCTGGCATCCAGATCGCTCTCAAATCGATCCAACTGGATAACGATGAGCACCGGGATAGCACCAGAGTCGGTTACCGCGTCAATCTCTGTGAGCGCGCGGCAGGGGACCTCTTCCACCTCTCCAATCTGAATGCCGCGATAGGTGACGGGTGAGCCCTGCATCAGCCCGGCCACCGACTGGTTGAACAGCAGCACGTACTCCAGGTCATGCTCCAGTCGACTGTCTTCCATCGCTTGGCGATCAGCAAAAAGGGTAAAAGAGTGCTCATCCTGGATCGGCCCGCCGGCTTTAACGCCTTCTGGCAGACCAAAGGTGATGCTGCCGTTAATCAGCGAATCCAGTGATTCCATGCTCATATTCAGGCCCGCCGACGAGAGGCTGACCTCCAGCCCCGGCACCTGCCAGAAACGGCTTTGCTGATTGATCAGGTCGTCGAAGGGGGAGAAGATAAAGGCCTGGGAGCGCACCTGGTCCTGGTCTGGCAGATAGGTGACACTCTCTATCTTGCCCACCTCGAAACCGCGGTAACGGATGCTGGTGCCTTCGCCGACCGACAGGCGGCGAAAGCTCATCAGTTCAATGCGGGTGCCTGGGGTATCGGGGCCGGCCACTGGCGGTGTCTCCTGCAGCTCGAAGTTACGCCTTTCCCTGCGGCTGGTACCGGGCTTGAGCTCGATGTAGGCGCCGGAGAACAGGGTCGACAGACCGCTCACACCGCTGCGGCCAACCCGGGGTTTCACCACCCAGAACAGTGAATCCTCCACCAGGGCCTCCCTGGCTTCCTTGTTGATCCGAGCCTGGATCACGGCACCGCGCAGCTCTTTGTCCAGGGCAATGGTCTTGATGGTGCCGATCTCCACGCTCTGGAGGCGGATCTTGGTTTTACCCGCCTCCAGCCCTTCGGCGTTGGCCACCGTCAGTTCGATCATCGGCCCCTGGCGCAGCCAGAAGCTCAGCACCATCCACAGGCCTATCAATACCGCGATCACCGGGATCAGCCAGATGGTGGCGATGCGGTTTCGTTTGACGCTTTTGCTATCCATGGCTTGCATCGGCACAGTGGTCCCAAATTAGGCGAGGGTCAAAGCTGGCGGCGGCGAGCATGGTCAAAACCACCACGGCAGCGAAGGAGACGGCGGCGGGTCCCGGGGTGACGTTGGCCAGCCCCTGGATCTGGATCAGCGCCGCCAGTAGGGCCACCACAAAGACATCGATCATCGACCAGCGACCAATGAACTCGGTAATGCGGTACATCCGGGTCATCTCCTGCGGTGAGTGGGGCTGGCGCCGGTACACCGTCCAGCACAACCAGGCGATGGCGATCATCTTGGCAATAGGCACAAAGACGCTGGCAATGAAGATCACCAGGGCGATGGGGTAATCCTCCAACTGCCATAGCAGCACCACGCCACCGAGGATAGTGGAGGGCTCGGCGACCCCCAAGGTGGAGGTGGTCATGATGGGGTGCACATTGGCGGGGATGTAGAGCACCACCGCCGCCAGCAAGAACGCCAGGGGCCGCTCCAAACCACCGGCCTTGCGTTGCTGCAGGGAAGCCTGGCAGCGGCGGCATCGCCCGGGCTCCAGGTTGAGCTGGTGGCAGTGGCTGCAGGGCCAAAGCGGCTGATTGGGCGCGGGATTGACTGTCTGCAATGGCCCCAGGCACTGCTGGTACAGGTAGTGGCGGTCGACGCTGGTCAGGGTCGCCAGGTAGAGGCAGACGAACAGGCAAAAGGCCCAGAAGGAGAGACCAAACTGGATATCGGCGTAGGCGGTGATCTTCACCAGCGCCACCAGCACGCCGATCAGGAACACATCCACCATCAGCCACATGCGCAGTTGATGATGCACCAACAGCAGAGGCTTGGCGTGCTCCGGTTTGTGTCCCAGCGCCAGCTGTCCATAAAGGTAGGCGATGATAACCAGGTCAATCAGCGGGAACAGCATCAGCCCCAACACCAGCAGGGTGGCCACCAGGTAGTAGTAACCCTCGGTCAGGCCACTGGTGGTCTGCCAAAACTCGATGGCGGTGGTGTTGCCCCCCTGGCTGATTCCCAAGAAGGAGAAGCAGAAGATGAGGGGAAACAGTGACAGGGCGGCGATGGCCAAGGCCAGAGGTGCCTGCAGCGGTTGGCGCGGCACATGGCGCAGAGCGTGGCCGCAACGGCGACACTTCAACGACTGGCCGGCACGGGCACGGCCCAGCCGGTAGTGCTGATTACACTCCTCGCAAAAGGTGTCGGCCGCTCCAGGCTGGCTCATTGATGGGGTATTCCCTTGGTTTATTCCATGATTAACGGATAGTTGCTGACTGGAGAAAGTCAAACCGCCCAGCCCTTGGGTTGCGTTAAGCTGGGCCAAACCCCGTGTTAAGGAAGAATCAGGATGATGACACTGTACGGCGATCCCTACTCCGGTAACTGCTACAAGGTGCTGCTGCTGGCATCGCTGCTACAGCGGCCTCTGACCCTGGTACGGGTGGATGTGGTCGGAGGGGAAGTTAAGGAGCTGATCAAGCTCAACCCCAACGCCAAGGTGCCGATCCTCAAGTGGCAAAACGCCGACGGTGCTGCGGAGACCTTGTGGGAGTCCAACGCCATTCTTCACTACCTGGCCGAGGACACCCAGTGGTTGCCCGGCGATGCCCTGACACGTGCCCGGATGCTGCAGTGGCAGTTCTTTGAGCAGTACAGTCACGAGCCCTACATCGCAGTAGCTCGCTACATTCAGCGTTTTTTGGGACTGCCCCCAGAACGACAGGCGGAGCATCAGGCCAAGCAGGCGGGTGGGCATAAGGCCCTGGCAGTGATGGAGCAGGCGCTGAGCCAGCAGCCCTATCTGTGTGGTCAGCAACCCAGTTTGGCGGACATCAGTCTTTACGCTTATACCCACGTGGCCGACGAGGGCGGTTTCGCGTTGCAGGCCTATCCGGCGATCCAGGCGTGGTTGGCTCGTATTGGCCAGTGGCCGGGATACCGGTCGATGGCGTCCTGGGACCAGGCAGAAAAAAGCCCCAGGCAAGGCATGGGGCAAACTAGGCAGTGAAGATAAGGCTGACTCACAGCGGCCGCTCGGCTGCTATGGAATACGCTGCGCAGTTTGGCTCGGCCAGGTTGCAATCCGGTGACAGCTTATTGTCAGGGGGATGACAATACCGCCGAGGGAATTTCGGGCAGAAAAAAAGCCGGCAGATGCCGGCTTTTTTCTCAATCAGGGTGCTTACACCTTGGTAACGTTCGCCGCTTGAGGACCTTTCTGGCCTTGCTCAACGTCGAAAGCAACCTTTTGGCCTTCAGCCAGGGTCTTGAAACCGTCGGACTGGATAGCGCGGAAGTGTACGAATACGTCAGCACCGCCGTTGTCCGGAGTGATAAAACCAAAACCTTTCTCTTCGTTAAACCACTTAACGGTGCCGGTAGTCTGGGACATGGGGATATTCCTATAACATCAATATTAAGCGCAACGTGCGCGGAGCGTGGCTGGCGAGTGCGCCTGGTAAGGCTTTAACACATGCGCTTTGGAGCAAATCTACAGCAGAGTCCGCGTAGGGGCGTATACAGAGACAAGGCTTCAGTGCGCAGCCACTCGCCCATAGTATCAGAACCTTGCGCAGAGTGAGTAATTATTTGGCTCGACCAGTCGGTTTCGAGTGAAAAAAAGCTTTGGTTATCGAGTGAACCGGGGTTTTTAGCCTACTACCTTGGTGCAATTGGCCGATCCGAGTAACTTGGCGAGGATGGGATCAGTGAGATCAGAGGGAGTTTGATCATGTTGAAACGAGAACAGTGTGCCCTGGTGGTGATCGATGTGCAGGGCAAGTTGGCCAGCCTGATGGTGGATGCTGAGGGCCTGATCCAGCGGTTGGCGGTGTTGATCCGCGGGGCCAGGCTATTGGATCTCCCTGTGGTGTGGGTTGAGCAAAACCCCAAGGGGCTTGGGCCCACCCATCCGACGCTACAGGCCGAGCTTGAGGGCTTGCCCTGTTACCACAAGATGGCCTTTGGCTGCGGCGCCGAACCGGAGCTGCTGGCCGCCATCAACCAGTTGGGCCGAAATCAGTTGCTGCTGTGCGGCATCGAAACCCACGTCTGCGTCTATCAGTCCGCCCGGCAACTGCTGGAGCAGGGCTTCCAGGTGGAGGTGGTGATCGATGCCGTGGCGTCTCGCACCGAGGCCAACCGACAGCTGGGGCTGGATAAGATGCAGCAACTGGGCGCCAGCCTGACCGGCATCGAGATGGCGCTGTTTGAGCTGACCGAGCGTTGTGACGATCCGGTGTTCAAGTCGGTGCTGGCCTTGGTCAAATGAGCCTGCGTCTGTGTTTGTGCCTTTTCAGCCTGATGCTGGTGTCCATGGCTTGGGCAACTCAAGCTGCTCAGCAGCTCAGTGCTGCCCAGATTGACCAGTGGGTGGCGTGCTATCAGCAGGTGCGTCAGCACCGCACGGCAGGGCTGGGGCCGGCCGAGTGTATCGAGCGGGAGTTTGGTGGCAGCGCCGGGTTCAATCAACGGGGCGATGCAGTAATGTCGCACTATCGCATCTGGGCTGGGGCTCAGGCGCATGAGGAGCTGACCGACAGCCTGCCGAAAGTGGCAGAGATACTCAGGGACAAAGCCGATAGCCAGGCATCGAAGCAGCAGGTCGATGAGTTGATGGCGCAGGCGGCGCGGCTGCTGGAGGACCCGGTCACGCGCAAGCTGATGTGGTTGCCTGAGGCCGTTGCCGAGGCGGTAGCACGGCACCAGGGGGTGTTGTCGGACTTGGCGGCCCGTCAGGCCTCGGCGATGCGAAAGCAGTAGCGGTCGATCAGTCCCGGCAGCTGCGCCAGCACGCTCTGTTTGAGCGCCAGATCGCTGCCTTCCAGCAGCTCGGCCAGGGCCTGGGCATCAAACTGCTTCAGCGCCGGCACGGCTAAGGGCTGGTAGCTCAGGTGCCAGGGCTCGGGCCGCACACCACCGAGATCCTCCCGGTAGGGGCGAAAGAAGCCGTAGTCCGCCATGTTCTGCTCCAGCCACTGGCTCAGCTCGTGGCAGGGCCCACCTTCCTGGTATTCCCAAGGCTCGAGTTTCAGTGCACTGGCCTCGATCCGGTTGCCGTCGTAGACATCCAGATCCGTGCCCCAATGATGACGAGAGGTGCCCGGCAGTGCCGACCAGGCCAGGATGGCGTCGAGGATGTCCGCCTCGCTCATCTGCTCCACCTGACAGGCACGTCCCTGACCATCCTGCAGCGGGCGTTCGCCCCGCGCCTTGCCGTTGAAGATCCGCTGCTGACGCTCAAACGAGCGCCAGCCGGAGCAGATGTTAAGGGCAAAGCCCGCTTCGTTGGCGCCTTTGGCCATCGCCTCAAAGGCGCGGGCGGTGCGCCGCTCCAGCCGCTGGCCCTGGCAGTCCACCAGGTGTTCATCATCCAGGCCCAGCAGTTGCGAGGGGGTCAGCACAATAGCTTCTCCATGATCCTTTGGTAACACAGCGCCAGCTCATCCAGGTCGTCCACTGAGACACACTCGTTGACCTTGTGGATAGTGGCGTTGCAGGGGCCCAGCTCCACCACTTGTGCCCCGGTGGGGGCGATAAAGCGACCGTCGGAGGTGCCGCCGGTGGTCTGGGGATCGGTGGGGGAGCCGGTGATCTCCTCGATCGCCTCGGCGGTGGCCTGTAGCAGGGCACCGTGGTCGGTCAGGAAGGGCTCACCGTTGAGCACCCAGTCCAGGTCATACTCCAGGCCGTGGCGGTCGAGGATCTCCATCACCCGCACCTTAAGGTTGTCGGCCCGGCTCTCGGTGCAGAAACGGAAGTTGAACTGGACTGACAGATCACCGGGGATCACATTAGGCGCACCGGTTCCGGCGGCGATGTTGGCGATCTGGAAGCTGGTGGGTGGGAAGAAGGCGTTGCCCTGATCCCAGACGGTGTCGGCCAGCTCTGCCAGGGCTGGAGCCGCCAGGTGCACCGGGTTGGCCGCCAGGTGAGGGTAGGCCACGTGGCCCTGCACGCCTTTGACGGTCAGCTGGCCGGTGAGACTGCCACGGCGACCGTTCTTGACCACGTCCCCCAGCTTGTTGGTGCTGGAGGGCTCGCCGACGATACACCAGTCGATCTTCTCGTTGCGCGCTTCCAGGGTCTCCACCACCTTGATGGTGCCGTTGATGAACGGCCCCTCTTCGTCGGAGGTGATGAGAAAGGCGATGGCACCGGCATGCTCCGGGTGGGCCTCGACGAAGCGTCGGGTGGCCACCAGAGCGGCGGCCAGCGAGCCCTTCATATCGGCCGCGCCGCGACCGTACAAGATGCCGTCCTTCACCACCGGCTCAAACGGCGGCGTGTGCCACTGGCGTTCGTCCCCCGGCGGCACCACGTCGGTGTGGCCGGCGAAGCAGAACAGCGGCCGGGCCTGACCACGGCGGGCCCACAGGTTGGTGGTGTCGTGAAACACCATCGACTCAATATCAAAGCCCAGCGGTGCCAGGTACTCGGCCATCATCTGCTGGCAGCCGGCGTCCTCCGGGGTGACCGAGCGCCGAGCGATCAGCGCTTTGGCCAGCTGTAGTACCTCGGACTCAGCCATGCTGAGCGATCCAGGCGTCGTAGTCGGCGGCCTTAAAGCCTACCAATACGGCACCGCTGGCTTCCAGCACCGGGCGCTTGACCAGGGTGGGGTTGGCAAGCATCAGGCGCACTGCCTTGGCCTGATCGAGATCCTGCTTGTCGCTGTCGTCCAGTGCACGCCAGCTGGTGGAGCGGGTATTCAGCAAGGTGGTGTACTCCACCTGGGTTAGCCAGCGCGCCAGGGTGTCGCTGTCCAGGCCGGCTTCGCGAAAGTCGTGGAAGTTGTGCTGGCAGCCTTGTTGGTCCAGATGTTTGCGCGCCTTGCGAACGGTGTCGCAGGACTTGATTCCGTACAGGATCATCCCTGTGCTCTCCAATTAACGGTCTGATTGGCTGGCATTGTGGCATTGCCTTTGGCAGGGCCGCAAGACGCGGGGCCATGGCCGGGCTAAATGTGACCGGCCTGGCTTGTTTGCGCCTTGGCAGGGGGCGTAGAATGGCCAAGCCCCTCGTGGGCATGTCGAATTCTCAGGGCAGGGTGCAATTCCCTACCGGCGGTGATCCCTTAGGGGCAGCCCGCGAGCGCCCGGCCTGGCCGGGGACAGCAGATCCGGTGTGACTCCGGAGCCGACGGTGACAGTCCGGATGAAAGAGAACGCGGCAACCACCTTGGTCGAGTATTCGGCCGAGGCCCGCGTCTGTCCTGATCCAACGTGGAGTTTGTATGGATCAGTCTTCCCATTCCCCTCTCTGGGGTGCCTTCTGGATGTTGCTCAGTGGCCTGGCCTTTGCCGTCATCAACAGCACCAACCAGTGGATCGCCTTTGTGATGGGCTACCAGTTTTCCAATGTCGCCCTGGTGCAGTACAGCATCGCCACCCTGGTGTTGTTGCCCTGGATGGCTCGTCAGGGCCTGCTGCGCAGCCTCAAAACCCGCCAACCCGGGGTGCATGTACTCCGGGTGGCCGTTGCTGTGGCCGGCATCCAGTTCTGGCTCTGGGCCCTGGCCTACCCAGTGCCCATCTGGCAGGCGATTGCACTGCTGATGACCTCGCCGCTGTTTGTCACCGTCGGTTCTGCCCTGTTCCTTAAGGAGCGGGTGGATGCGCCACGGGGCCTGGCCACCTTGTTTGGCTTTGCCGGGGCGATGCTGATTTTGGCGCCCTGGAGCGAGGACTTTCACCCCTCGGCGCTGTTGCCGGTGGTGGCTGCCGTCTGCTGGGCGGTGTATTCCCTGATCACCAAGTCGCAGCTGCGCCAGGGCGAATCGCCCACCACCGTGGTGTTCTACCTGTTTGTGCTGACCCTGCCGTTCAACCTGATGGTAGCGGCGCCGGTGTTGGCCTGGCCTGAAGCCCAGATGTGGCCGCTGTTGCTGCTTTCTGGGGTGCTCACTGGCCTGGCCCAGCTGTCGCTGACCAAGGCCTACCAGAGCGCCGAGGCGTCCTACATCCAGCCGTTCGACCTGGCCAAGCTGCCGTTTAACGTGTTGGTGGGGTTCTGGGTGATGGGTACGGTGCCACCGGGTCAGCTTTGGCTGGGTGCCGCGGTGATGATTGGCGCCAGTTTGTACCTGACGCGACGGGAAGAGCGGAAGGTTCGACAGGGCACGCCACAGTTGGCGACCCGTTGAGGGCGTGGGTTAGGAGCGCATGGAGACCTGGAAGATGGGCGTGGTGCCGGCCACCACGGTGCCACTGCGTTTTTGCAGGGTCTCCACGTCTTCCATGTTGGCGATGATCACCGGGGTCAGCACGCTGCGGGCGTGCTCTTGCAGGTAGGGCAGGTCGAACTGGAAGATGGGATCGCCGGCGCGCACCTGCTGCCCCTCTTCCGCCAGGCGCTTAAAGCCCGCGCCACCCAGCTCCACGGTGTCGATGCCAAAGTGGACAAACAGCTCCAGGCCCAGCGGCGATTCCAGCGAAAAGGCGTGGTTGGCGTCGAACAGACGGCCGATGGTGCCATCGATGGGGGCCACCACGGTGTCACCCTGGGGGTTGATGGCTACGCCGTCGCCGATGATCTTCTCGGAAAATACCACGTCGGGCACCTGCTCCAGCGGCACCAGCTCGCCGGAGACCGGTGCCAGGATCTCGACCCCTTCGGCGGGGAGATCACGATTGGCGATGATGCGACGTAAGCGGCTGAGAAAACCCATGAAATACCCTTAGTAACGTGCTAGTCGGAGCGGTGAGCTGGGGGACTGGAGATAGCCTCAATGGTAGCTGATAATCCATTGTTAACACAATCGTTTAACAGCGTGCTCAGGGCATCATTACTGGCACAGGCCAGGGCCTGGTCCAGCAGGATCTGACCCCACTGGTCACGGTATTGGGCCATCCGGTGCTTCACCGGTCCACACTGGCGGGCGGGAATGCTGAAGCTGCGCAGCCCCATCGCCAACAGCAGATCGATCGCCTTGAGATCGGCGCCGAGCTCGCCGCAGATGGACAGCGGCAGTTTATGGACCTGGGCCTGCTGGCAGATGTGTTGCAGCAATCGCAACACCGGCGGGCTGAGAGCCGGGTAGTGGGGGGTCAGTCGGGCGTGCAGTCGGTCGGCGGCCAGACAATACTGGGCCAGGTCGTTGCTGCCGATGCTGGCAAAGTCCACCAGCGGTGCCAGCAGATCCAGGCTCATCGCCGCCGCCGGGGTTTCGATCATCACCCCCACCGGTAAGCGGGGGGCCAGCCGGCACTCGTTTTGGACCTGGTCCAGCAGTGAGCGGACCATCTCCACCTCTTCCGGCAGGCTGATCATCGGCAGCAGCAATCGCACCGGGAACTCGTCGGCTAACCGGACAATGGCACGAAGCTGCTGGCGCAGTCGCTCAGGCTGCTGCAGTCCCAGCCGGATGGCCCGAAGGCCGAGGGCCGGGTTGGGCTCCTCTTGCGCCAGGCCCGGCAGGTTCTTGTCGGCACCAAAATCGAAGGTGCGGATCACCAAAGGCTTGCCGTCGAGCTGCTCGGCGATGGCCCGGTACATGATCAGCTGGCGCTCGCTGTCGGGCCAGCCCCCTTCCGCCATGTAGAGAAACTCGGTGCGCAACAAACCGATGCCATCCAGGCCAAACTCCAGCACCTGGCTGGCTTCCTCCTCGGTACCGATGTTGGCGCCCAGCCAGATCTCGTCGCCATCGGCGGTGTGCGCCGGCTTCTCCATCCCCTGCTGATAGAGTCGCTGCTGGCGTTGCCAACGGGCCAGCGCCTGGGTAAACAGCTGCAGCTCCTCTTCGTTTTGGCCCAGGGTCAGTTGGCCTCGATCGCCGTCGATCAGGGTGGGGCCGCTACTGAGTCGACCGCAGGCGTCGGTGAGCACCAACGCGGGGATCCCGGCACTGCGTAGCAGGATGGCCAGGTGATCGGTGGCACTGCCCTGGCCCAGCACCACGCCTTGCAGGTTCTCTTTGGGCAGCTGGATGAATTCGGCGGCGGTGAGATCCGGTACCGCCAAGATGGTGGGCTCCGGCAGGATCTGCGGCAATTGCAGGTTTTGTCCCAGGCTTTGCCGCGCCAGGCGTTCGCCCAGCTGGTGCATGTCGTTGGCCCGCTTGGCCAGCTCCGGATCCGGCAGGGAGGCGAGCACCTCGGCGTGTTCGGCAAACAGCTGGCGCAGGACCTGGGCCAGGGAATCCCCTTGGCCTAATCGCTGTTGTAGCGCCTCGAGCAGCTCGGGATCCGACAGCATCAGGTGGTCGGCTTCCAGCAGCTGGCGCTGATCCTGGGGTAGGTCCTGACGTTGCAGCAGCCCCTGCAGGGCCAGGCACTCCTGGGCGAGAAGCTGAGCGGGATCGGGGTTGGGGGTGCTGATGCGGTAGCTGTTGCAGCGTTGCAGTTGTCCCAGGCCGAGGCCGGGGCTGATGGCGGTGGCGGTGAAGACCTTCGACATCCTTGTCTGTCCTCTACTTGAGATCCGATAGCATATCGCTGAGCCGGTCTATCGCCTGTTCCGCCTGCTCACCTTCCGCCTGCAGGGTGATCTCAGTGCCGTAGCGAAGATCCAGCGTTTGTAGCCGAAACAGGCTCTTGGCGCTGGCTTGTCGGCCCTGGCTAAGGACAGTAATGGTGCAGGGGAAGTCCTGGGCGGCTTTCACCAGCAGGGCGGCGGGCCGGGTATGAAGGCCGTGAGGAGCGGAGATGGTGACGGCGCGTTGGATCATGGTAATTCTGGGCCCACCGGGCAACTGCGTTGGTGGCGTAAGGATACTGCTCAGGGTGGGGATGGGTCAAATGACCGCAAGTGGATGGAGTTGTATAGCGTGAAAAAAACGGCGCCTGAGGGGCGCCGTTTCGGTGTGGCTGTCAGGCCTTAAACCTTGAAACGTTCCAGCTCCCCGTCCAGCTGTTGACCCATCTGCTCCAGCGACTGGGCCGCCACCAGGTGGCTTTCATCCGCCTTCACCGTGGCCTCGGTCAGCTCGGCGATGGCCTGGACGTTGTGGTTGATCTCGTTGGACACCTGGCTTTGCTCTTCGGTGGCCGCGGCAATCTGGCTGTTGCGCTGCTCGATGGCGGTGATGGCGCCGACGATGCTGTCCAACGCCTGGTTGGCCTGGCTGGACTGGCTCTCCAGCTGCTGGAACTGATCCATCGAGCTGGCAGCGGCGTCAGTCACCTGGTTAACCCCGCTGTGGATGTTGTCGACGATGGCCTGGATCTCATCGGTGCTGGCCTGGGTCCGGTTGGCCAGGGCACGCACCTCATCGGCCACCACCGCAAAGCCACGGCCGTGCTCGCCGGCCCGGGCCGCCTCGATGGCCGCATTAAGAGCCAGCAGGTTGGTTTGGTCGGCGATGTTGCGGATCACCTCGAGGATGTTGCCCACCTCGGCACTGTGGCGTGCCAGCTCATCGGCGGTGTGAGCGGTCTGGTGCAGATCCGAGGAGAAGGTCTTCACCAGGGTGTGGGTGGACTGCACCGCACTGCGGCAGCTCTGCACCTCCTGGTGTGCCGCGACTGCCTCGTTGGCGGCGGATTGGGCGGACTGGGCCACCTCACCGGTGCTGGCCAGCATCTGGTTCATGGCACTGGCCACCGACTGGGTCTCCTGGTGCATCCGCTGGCCGGTTTGCTGGCTTTCGTGGGCGGTGACGGTCAGTCGGGCCGCGCTCTCACTGACGTTGTTTCCGATTGGCTTAAGCTGGGTGATCATGTCCGCCAGCTTGGCATTGAAGTGGTTGAAGCTGTTGCTGAAGCGGGCGATCTCATCCTGCCCGCTGTCATCCAGGCGGCGCTTCAGGTCGCCATCGCCGTCGGCGATCTCAGCCAGGGCGGCGTTGGCAGCGTTGAGCGGCTGGGTGATGGAGAAGTTCAGCAGCAGGAACAGGGCGGCCAGCGGCAGCGACAGCGCCAGCAGGAAGATGGCGTAGGTCTTCATGATCTCGCCCATTTGGCGGTCGATGCGGGCCACGTCGGTGGCCAAAATCAGGGTCTCACCACCGAGCTGACGGATGCTGAGCCAGCCTTCTCGGTTGGAGATCTCCTCCAGCGCCAGGTCCTGGTCGCGTCCGCTTTGCAGTGCTGCCTGCACCCGGTTGTGATCCAAGACTCCGCGCCAACTGGCCTGTTGGGCGTTACCCAGGTGCCACTGGCCATCGGCACTGAGCACATCCACCAGCTGATCGGACTGTTGCCAGGCGGTGTCGCCAGCGTCTTGCCACTGGATGCTACGCAGCAGGGTGCTCATCGCGGACACGGTCTGCTGGTGATGCTGGTTTTCGCTGTACAGCAGTTGCTGACGCTGCTCACTGAGTCCCAGGTAGGTGTAGGTCAGGGTGCCAAAGGCAGCCAGACCGAGCAGAAGCAGCAGGCGAAGCGAGATGGAGAGTTGGCGCAACACAGACATAACCGCGTCCTTGTCTTGTTTTTTTGTAACTGTTTTCAGCTAGTTTGCCTTCAGTTAGAACCGGGGCCAAGTAAAAAAGGCGACCCGAGGGCCGCCTTTATTCAGAGGTTGAAAGGGATCACTTACTGAACGTTTTCTTGATCACTAAACATCCCGGCGAACAGCACGGATGAGAGGTAACGCTCGGCAGCGGAAGGCAGTACCACCACAATGGTTTTGTCCTTCAGCTCGGGCTTGGCGGCGATCAACTTGTTGACGGCCACGACGGCAGCGCCGGAGCTGATGCCTGCCAGGATCCCTTCCTCTTCCATCAGACGGCGGGCCATGGCCACGGCGTCGTCGTTGCTGACGGTTACGGCCTGGTCAACCAGTTCCAGGTCCAGGTTGCCGGGGATAAAGCCGGCGCCGATACCCTGGATCTTGTGCGGACCCGGGGTCAGTTCCTGGCCAGCCAGGGCCTGACCGATCACCGGAGAGTCTTCCGGCTCCACCGCGACAGTGAGGACATCCTTACCCTTGGTGCCTTTGAGGTAGCGGGCGGTACCGGTGATGGTGCCACCGGTGCCGACACCGGCAACGAAGACGTCAACCTCACCATCGGTGTCGTTCCACACCTCGGGGCCGGTGGTCTGTTCGTGGATTGCCGGGTTGGCCGGGTTCTCAAACTGTTGCAGCAGCACGAACTTGTCCGGATCGCTGGCCAGGATCTCTTCGGCCTTGGCCACGGCGCCTTTCATCCCCTTGGCACCTTCGGTCAGCACCAGGTTGGCACCCAGCGCCTTGAGCAGCTTGCGGCGCTCCAGACTCATGGTGTTGGGCATGGTCAGGGTCAGGGCGTAGCCACGGGAAGCCGCGACGAAGGCCAGGGCGATGCCGGTGTTACCGGAGGTGGGCTCGATGATCTCTTTGCCCGGGCCCAGCAGGCCTTTTTTCTCGGCGTCCCAGATCATGTTGGCACCCAGGCGGCACTTTACGCTGAACGACGGGTTCCGTGCTTCCACCTTGGCCAGCACGTTGCTGCCTTCGGTTACGCGGTTGAGGCGTACCAGCGGGGTGTTACCGATGGAGAGGGAGTTGTCTTCGTAAATCTTTGCCATGGTTTGCTTTCCTGCAGTTTTCGGAAGGGGCGGTCAGTTACCCAGATGACCATAGCTTATCCCTTGACGAAGCGGGCGGAAGTGACGCTTGGTTATGCCTTATGCTCAAACGTAATTACCAGTAAACATTAAGTTATTTTGCTTTTGGCTCAAATGGCGGTTTGACCCTGTTGCAGCGCTACCCAGGCCGTTTTGGCGCTGACCTGCCTTATGTAACACCCTGTTATCTTTAACCATCTTTTCTTGGACTACTATTAATGGCGGTCGAGTTCGGTGTCCCTGGCGGTGGGCCGGCACGGGCTGCGTGAACGACGGGTTCAGCGGGCGCAGCGTTGAGGGAACAACACAGAAGGCGCACCCTTATGCGTATAGGAATAGTCTGTCACCCAAGCATTGGTGGCTCGGGGTTGGTGGCCACCCAGTTGGCCATGGGGCTGGCGCAGCGCGGGCACCAGGTCCACGTCATCTCCCGGGAGCGGCCCTTTAAGCTGGATCCCGCCACCCCCAACCTCATGTTCCACCCGGTGGACCCGGTGCATTATCCGCTGTTCTCCGATCCCCTCTACACCTACACCCTCACCGCCAAGATCCTTGAGGTGATGACCGAGCATCAATTGGATGTGGTGCACGCCCACTACAGCATCCCCCACAGTCTCAGCGCCATCCTGGCCAGCGCCATCGCGCCCCGGGGGATCCCGGTGATCACCACCATCCATGGCACCGATGTCACCGTGATTGGCCAGGATAAGGGGCTCTACGCCCTCAACCTGCACAGCATGAATCAAAGCACCCGGCTGACCACCGTCTCCCATTACCAGCGCGATTATGTGCTGGAGCATTTTCCGTTGGAGCGGCCGCTGGAGGTGATCCACAACTTCATCGATCTTGAGGTCTTTTCCCCGGCTCACGCCAGCCTGACCCTGCGACGGGAGCTGGCAGCGGACGATGAGAAGATCGTCATGCACGTCTCCAATTTCCGCCCCATCAAGAACAGTGACGCAGTGCTGTCGGCGTTCTATCAGCTGACCGCGCGGGTTAAGGCCCGGTTGGTGTTGCTCGGCACCGGGCCGGACATCGACATGATCAAGATGCGCTGTCGGGATCTGAACCTGCTGGAACAGGTGACCTTCCTCGGCGACGTCACTCATGTCGAGCAGTACCTGCCGGTGGCCGACTGCGTGATCCAGCCCAGCTACCGCGAATCCTTTGGCATGGTGCTGCTGGAGGCGATGGCCTGCGCCGTGCCGACGGTGAGCAGCAACGTTGATGGCATCACCGAGGTGGTGGAGCACGGTGTCACCGGCTTTGTCGCCGATACCGACGATGTACAGGCCCTGGCGGCCTACATGGAGACTCTGCTCAGCTGCGATGCCACTGCCCGGGCCATGGGCCAGGCCGGCCGTGAGCGGGCGGCCAGGCTGTTCAGCCCACAGCGGCAGTTGAGTGCCTACCTGGCCTGCTACCGGCGGGCCATCCATGCCCACCACGGCATGCAATCGGTGCCCCGGGAGCAGCAAGGATGAGTGAAAAGGCGGTGGCGGCGGACCCGCCGGCGGAGGAGAAGAAGCTCAGCATGTCGACCCTGGTGCTGATCGCCTTCGGTGCCGGGATCGTCGCAGGGCTGTTCTTCGGCGAGATGCTGGCCTGGATGTCGGTGATTGGCGATGCCTTTATCAAGCTGCTGCAGATGACCATCATCCCGTACATCATGGTGTCGCTGATCTCCAGCCTGGGCAGCCTCAGCTACGCCCAGGCCCGCAGCTTGGGGCTCAACGTTGGCAAGCTGATGCTGGTGATCTGGGTGCTGGGCATCGTGGTGATGTACCTGATCAAGTTCACCTTTCCCGAATGGGTGGCGGGGGAGTTCTTCAGCCTGACTGCGCTGCAGGACCCGAAGAGCGTCAACCTGCTGGATCTCTACATCCCGGCCAACCCCTTCTTCTCCCTCTCCAACAGCTACATCCCCGCCATCGTATTGTTCTGCGTAGCCACCGGTCTGGCGCTGATCTCCATCGACAACAAGGAGTCGCTGATCACCCCGTTGGAGCTGCTGGGGGTGGCCTTTAACAAGGTCACCCAGTACATCGTTAACCTGATGCCGCTGGGGATCTTCGCCATGACCGCCGCCACCGCCGGTACCATGGAGATCGACGAGTTTCAGAAGCTGCAGGTGTACTTTGCTGCCCACATCGTGATGACCATCGTTCTCACTTACTGGGTATTGCCGGCCATCGTCGCGGTGATCACCCCCTTCTCCTACCGCGACATCAGCGGCATCGCCAAGGATGCGCTGATCACCGCCTTCGCCGCCGGCAACATCTTCATCATATTGCCGCTGCTGATCGAGCACACCAAGGAGCTGTTTCATAAGTACAAGATCGGTGACAAGGAGACCGATGACTACGCCAATGTGATCATCCCGGTGGTGTTCAGCTTCCCCAACCTGGGTAAGCTGCTGACTATCGTTTTCGTGCTGTTCGCCGCCTGGTTCTCCGGCATGGAGATGGATTTCATCACCTACCTGCCGATGGCGATCAACGGCCTGATCAGCCTGTTTGGCAGCGTCTACCTCACCATCCCCATGCTGCTCGATTCGCTGGAGCTCTCCTCTGATCTGTTCCAGCTCTACGTGGTGTCCAGTCTGTTCACCAGCCGCTTTACCTCGCTGCTCGCGGCGATGAACCTGTTCGTGCTGGCGGTGGGGGGCACCGCGCTGTTGTCCGGCCGGGCCAAACTGAGCAAGACCAAGCTGATGTTCTACCTGGGCATGACCCCGGTGGTGATGGGCGGGATCCTGGTGGCCACGGCGCTGCTGCTTGGCAAGGTGGTGGACACCGAATACAAGATGGACCAGGTGGTGGTGCAGATGACCTCCTCAGAGGAACTGCCGGAGATCGTCACCCAGTACTCCTGGGGTGATGTCGAGGCGCTGCACGGCCCCCGCAGCATTGATGAGATCCGCGATGAGGGCATCCTGCGGGTGGGTTACAACCCGCGTCAGCTGCCGTTCTCCTACTACAACGCCAACGCCGAGCTGGTGGGCTTTGATGTGGAGCTGATGAAGCGCCTGGCCGCGGAGCTGGAGGTAAAGCTGGCCTTTATCCCCTACAAGGCGGACAACGTTCTGGAGCTGCTCAACACCGGCGAGGTGGACCTGGTGGTGTCCGGGCTGCAGATGACCACCTTCCGGCTTAAGTATGTGGGCTTCACCGATCCTGTGATGACCCTGCACTACGCCTTTGTGGTGAAGGATTACCGCGCAGATGAGTTTGCTACCGATGAGCTGATCCGCGATGCCGGCCCCATCACCGTCGCCTCGGTGGGGGACTACGAGATCATCCCTCAGCTGGAGCAGAAGTTTGAGAACCTCACCTTTGCCCGTATCCCCTCCGACCGGGTGTTCTTCGAGGACGATGGCGAGCAGTTCGATGGCTTGCTCTTGAGCCTGGAGGCGGGCAAGACCTGGACCATCCTCTATCCGGAATACACCACCTTGTACAACCGCGAGGAGGTGAGGTCCTTCCCCGCCTCCTACGCCGTGGCCAAGCAGAACCTGTCATTGCAGCTGTTCCTCAACAGCTGGCTGGAGCTGCAGCGCTCCTCCGGCCACATCGATAAGCTCTACGACTACTGGATCCTGGGCAAGAACGCCGAGCCCAAGAAGGCGCGCTGGTCGGTGATCAAGGACGTACTGCACTGGGTGGAGGAGTAGGAACATCGACAGGCCCAGCGCATCCGTTGCGACCAAAAAGCGCGAGCCCTGGCTCGCGCTTTGTCGTTAGGGAGGGTGAGACAGCAGGGGTTACTCAGGTGCGGCTACTGGGATCAGCGCGCCGCTGCCACAATCGTAGACGTAGCCGTGCAGGGCGATCTCCTCCGGTACCATCGGGCTTTGCCGGATCCGACGGATATCGTCCTGCACCGCCTGGGCCGGGTCGTCAAAGGTCAGCCAGGGGACGAAGTGGCCCTCGTCGGTGCCGGAGTGATCCGCCGGGCAATGCCAGTGCTCGCCGTTGTGTTCGGCCGGTTGCAAACTGCGACTGAGCAGGCCCGCCATGGTGGGGCCATCAAAGGTGACCATGCCGCAATCGGTGTGGTGGATGATGAACCACTCCTTAGTGCCCAGTAGCTTGTAGGAGATCACCAGTGAGCGGATGGCGTCGTCACTGGCGCGTCCGCCGGCGTTGCGGATGACATGCGCATCCCCCTCGGCCAGTCCAGCGAACTGGGCCGGATCCAGCCGTGCGTCCATGCAGGTGAGGATGGCAAAGCGACGCGCCGGCGGCATCGCCAGGGCACCCTTGTCACCGAACTGTTGCTGGTATTCCTGGTTGGCGGCCAACACCTCGCCAACGGTGGTGCTGGACTCGAGTGGGGCGGTGGCCTCCTGGCTTTGGGTTTTGCTCATGGGTCTGTTCTCCATCGGGGCTGATAATCTAACTCAATACGTTGATCTAAGAGACCAGATTGGTTCACAGATGGATCAGAGTCTGTTGATTTATAGCCAGATGGAATAAGTATCCTACGGGGAGGATCTGGAGGGGAGATAGCCCAGCTCGAGCCAACTGGACTACCTGATTCTGGAGGGGCGGGTTAGGCGAGTCGGGACTCCATCCGGCGCTGGTCAGCCCTGCGGTGGCTGACTTTCCAGCGTCGGGCAAACTCTGCTTGCTCTGTTTTGCTCTCCAGATAGGGGCAGTCCCTCTCTGGGATGCCGTCCATTCCTGCCTGCCAACCCTGGTCTGATGCCATGCGGTAGCCGATATAGAGCTCTTCGTTAAGTGGGCGTTTGGCGTGAGAGATGACGCGGCGAAACAGAGCCAGGCCCAGTAATACCGCCATCACCAATAGGGCGCAAAACAGTATCGTCATCGCGGCATTGTCCCTTCCAACATACACTGCCGCCATACCGCCCAGGGTGAAGCCGATACTGCAGAGGCGGTCAAACTTTTTGTTGGCACCGATTTGCGAGCCCCGATAAAGGCGATCCAACCGGTGGTGCCTCTCAGCCAGCACAAAATACTTCTGTTGTTCCTCTGGTGTCATTCCCTTGTCCTTGTGCGAATACGGCCAGGCCCAATTCAATGCCTGAATCACGGAGACAACTTGTATCACACTCGCTTGATTGCCCCAAGGAACCGAGTCTTTGGAGTTTTTACGCTGATGAAATCCTGCTCCAGCTCGAGAACGCCAGGGAAGCGTGACGGGGCACTTTCAGTTCACTCTGACCCGGCGTCCGCTGCCAATCTCTAACGATTGACCTGTGCCGCTGAGGCGTTTTGCTTGCGCAGGCGGTCAGTGACCTTGCCTGAAATAGCCCAAACCATGACGCCACCCCAAGCGATGAACGAGAAACCCGCCGGGATACAGGCCAGAAGAATCAACCTGAAATGTTTGCGGTTAAATATCAGCGCCAGCATGGCAGGGAGAAACCACACCAATAGCATCGCCAATATCACTAATACAAAAAAGCCGCCATCCGCCTGCGCCCATACCTGACTCAATTGGTTCATTTTGATTCTCCTTACTGTTGGGTTAGGAGATGGGTCGGACGCTCGCTGAAAATGTCGATAAAGCTGGGCTCAAAGCTCGGGATCAAACCAGATCCCGTACTTATCCCCCTGCCACTTGAGCAACTCGAAAAAATAGGCATTCGAGAGCAAAACAATACCGCCAAACAGCGCCGTTTCATTGACCCATCCCAGAACAACGAAAAGAAAGCCAAACAGATGGGAAAGCATGATGACTCGTTGTGTCGCGGCTCGATTGGGCTTGGCTGCCAGATAATTGAACGTGAACCAGGCCCTGACGAAAAAGGGCAGTTTTTTCCAGTTCTCACTGCCGCTGTCTATCGAAACCTTAGGTTGTGTCAACGTCTCCACCTCAACCTCCAACGCCGCTGCCAAACACCTCAGAGATTCGGTACTGGCTTTATGGCCACTCTCTATCCGTTGAATGGTTCGAACGCTCAACCCAGAGATCTGAGCTAACTGCTCCTGCGACAAATACCGACCAAGACGTAACTGCTTCAATACCACCGTGTGCTTCCTTTTCTGGTTCTAGACTGGCTCAATGCAAGGCCTGTCGGGCACGAATCCCACCCGACAGCACCCCGACAGTTCCCTGCCAGCAACCCGCCATGCCCAATTACCGCTGTCCTTTTTGGGTGTGCAATTCGGGCTGCTATCACTCGAGCGTACCGCAACCGCCCCGTTGAGTAACCAACCATTGAGCAGGGTGCCAGCATTGAGTCCTTTGACCAAGAGAGGGAACAAAGGGGGAGCAAAGGGGCCAGAGTGGCTTGAGCTCGATATTGACTGAATGCCTTCAAAGGGGTTGCTGCTGCTCAGTCACACAGGTAGCCTCACTGACCATTAACTGATTTTTCAATCTCTTAGGCATGCTAACAAGGTGGTAGGCAATGACCGATGAACAACGCGAATACTACTTCGGCTTAGCCCGCGAAGTGAAACGCTTAGAGCGCAGGCAACATAGCTTCAGTACCCACTCCGGTGACGATGTCACTCGCTGGGGCCAGTTTGCCACCTCTTTGGGGAGCGGGATCGCAGCGCACCTGTTCAGTGGCAGCTTGCTGATTACCTTGGCCTGCATGGCAGTGACCTATATCGGCGTCGAGCTGGTGCTGTTTCTACTTAGAGCACAGGTTGAGAAGCAGGTCTCCCCACTTTATAAGCCCCTATACGAGGGCTACAGCCTGGCAGCTGACGAGGGAGAGCAAGCGAAACACGATGGATTGCCTGAATCCGCCTGCCCCTATATCGAGGATCATCCCGTGCAGGGCAAATTCGCCCGAGAATGGCTCGACAGCTACCGCCAAACCCGAGCCACTGATGAGGAGGAGCGTGAGTACCAGGAGAGCATGGCAAGACTTCATGCAGCACTTGAGCAGCACCAGTTGGACAAGGGCAGCTCAATCGCGTTTAAGTGATGCGCCCTGACGGGTTGTGGGGAGAAGCAAAGGGGTCAAGGTGGAATGAAGTTCTTCAATGACCTCTCCGGGGCGGCAGGAGCCACCAGGTAGCCCCTATTGTCGGTGATCCACCCACGCACGTGGCGAGCGTCTGCTCTGGCGCCAAAAGCAGTCGCTCGTTGGGACACGCGCACCTTCACCGTATAGATTCTCTGTCTCACCCAAAGGGCAATCAGGGCCGGCATCTAAGAGATTGATTGAATGGGGAGCGCTTGGTACGTTGGAAAAACCCTAGCCGGAGTTGTTGCGCCCTCATAGGTGCCAACAGGCGCAAAGAAACACTGTTAGGCATCAATGTGAAATCTTCTAAACCTCGCAAGCAATCAAGGTATATGCCCGGAATGGTCTATGCCGTTCCGTTGGCTGATGGCTCGTTCGGTATAGCTCAAGCGAACGTAAGTCAGGGGAATTTCGACAGCGTAATCTACATTGCGCTTTTCGAAGATAGATTCGATGAAGTACCCAATGAAGTTCCCGTTTTGAGCCGCGCAAAAGTGGTCTCGCTTTGCGCAACGTGGCGGCAAGGCTTAAATCGAGGAGAGTGGTTATCGATTGGTATCGAAAAGGAGTTGTTTGAGAAACATGAGTTCCCGAATGAGGAGTATGCCAGCAATGGATATATCGGAGCAGAGAACTACGATGCTGGAATACTTACAAAATTCCTATCAGCAGTTCACGGGCTTATCCCTTGGAACGTAATGCATGATCCCAACTACTACGACGAAATACTTCTAAACGGGGCTGCTCGGCCAAACTCAGCGTACATCCTAAGCGAGCAGGAGCGAACTATCTACCGCAAAGAGATGTTCGGAATTGATGCCTAACAAGGGTTTAAATACCGGTCGCTTCGCTCCCAGGGACAAAGGCCACTAGGTGGCGGTGACGCTGACCTTTGCTCTTTAGCTTAGCGTTATGTGAAAGGACATTCGAGATTTGAATCTAGACAAAGCACATAAAATTGAAGAAATTCTTAACACTGATTTCAAACATGAAGAATTCCTTCTAGAAAGCTATGATGAAGCCAAAAAGTATATAAATGATTTTGATTGGCATAAGGGCATTAAAGATACTTTCGTTGGAATGTGCTTTGATGGGATTTTATGTGTGTTCCTATTTGACTGCGAGCTTACAATTGAAAAAGAGCTCGAGGGCGATAATTTTGTTTGGGTGATAGTGGGTGATTTACCCCCAGCTTATATAACGTCAGAGAATGCTCCTAATCCAGCTTGTGCATTAGATGGCTACGTAGGTGCAATGCTAGAGTGGGTCAAGGCAGCAGCTTCTGGTGATACAGTTGATGATCTTATTCCAGTAAACGTTCCTGCTAATCCTGAGAACTCCGAGTTGTTAAAACGAAGGCTGGACTTTATAGATAAAGAGATTCTTAGTGCTGCAGAGTACAAAGAAGACTTACGAGCATAGTGAGACCAAAGGCAGAGACCAAAGGGGTCAGAGTGGATTGAAATCACCTCAATGGCTGGTTTGGGGCGAAAATGGCCTCTTTGTGCTCAGTTCAGAGGTCGATATCAGTCAGTGGGGTTAGCCCCTGTCGACAGTCTTGACCGTAGGCCTCGGCAAAGGGGCGGTCAAAGCAGTGCAGAAAACCCTCAACCACATCCAGGTTAGCGATCTTACCCCGCATCCAGTCGGGCCAGTCCGAGGTGTCAGGGATGGGCTGCTTTTTAGCGATGCGGTCCCGCGCCGCGATCAGCGCTGCTTTGTCTCGTTGCAAAAAGGCGATGTGGGCATCGGTAAAGGCGGCGTTATCCCAATAGGGATTGTCTTTGCCTTGCTCCAGGGCGCGTTGACGGCGCAGGTAGGGCAGGGCAGCATCATCTTCACCACTCATCGCCAGCAGCTGCCCGGTGTGCATCAGCAAGATGGTGTAACGCTCGGCACGCTCTGGATGTGTCTCGACGTAGGCCACCAGCAGTTGTGCCGCCTGGCTATAGCAGCCTCTGTCGTAATAGCGACGCCAGCCCTGGTCTGGTGTTTGGTCAAATGCCTTGAACGACAGGGTCATCTGCTGGCTCAACTCGGCATCAGTCAGCTCGACGTCAGTTAGGTTGCACTCGGCTGCGGCCAAGGGCGCCAGCAGTAAAAGCAATAACCCCGCTAGTCCTTTCGCCCTTAAACCTTGCTGTCCCTGCACTGCGCTCATCGTTTTGTTCTCATATTTGAACCACCGCTTTCCATTAGCTGGGTGTCTGGGCCGTTGAGCTTGCTCGCTTGCGGCCCAGCTGCCAGGCCTTACGCAGGTTGTAGGAGTACTCCGGGCAGTCCGCCTGGATGGTGTGGCTGGGGGAGGGCAGATAGCCCTCGGCCGCCTCAGCATCCTGAGCCGCGGTCTCCTTGGCCAGCTTGGCACCGTCCGGCAGGGCCACCTCGCCGATAAGCACATCAGCCAGAAACTCCGATTGCAGCTCAGCGATGGGCATTAACGCACATACCGGCTGGATTAGGCCGATAAAGGCCAGATCCTGACGCTGGGGCGGGAAGATCCGATGCCAAAGCGGGAAGCGGTTGCCCTGGGGCGTCAGCTCCGGCTGGTCAAAGAAGGGGAAGCGAATGTCGTAGCCGGTGGCGCAGATGATGGCGTCTACCTGCTCCTGCTGGCCATCCTCGAAGGTGACGGTGTGGCCATTCAGCTGCGTAATCTCACCCCGGGCCAGCACATCGCCGTGGGTGAGGCGGTGGTAGATCTCCTGGGATACCGTGGGGTGGTGCTGACTCAGTCGCCCCTTCGGAGGCTTCATCCCCATCCGTTGTGGGGAGCCCGCCAGCAGTGAAATGAGGCCCTGGTGTACCCGGTCGCGCACCGCCAAACGAAAACGCCGCGGCAAGGTCTCCCGCACCAGGCGCTCCCACAGTGAGGGTGGCTTCATCGGGTGGCGGACAAACTTGTCCTGGGCCAGGTTGCCAAACAGCTTGGGCAGTACCCAGACACCGGAGCGCTGGGACAGCAGCACCTTTTTTGCCCCTTGTCCGGTTCGGCCCAGCTCGCAGGCGATGTCCATGGCGGAGTTGCCGGAGCCCACCACGACGACGGTTTTATCGCGCAGATCCAGCGGCTCGGTCACATCCACATAGTGGTGGGCGTGGATCAGCTCGCCATCAAACTGACCAGAAAACTCAGGCAGGCGGGGTGACCAGTGATGGCCATTGGCCACCACCAAAAAATCAAAGTCCTGGGTTTGTTCGCCCTCGGCGCAATGGAGGGTTAACTGCCAGCCACCCTCGGGCATTGGGGCGCAGTGGCGCACCTCGGTATTGAACTGGATAAGCGGGAGCAGCTGGAACTGCTCAGCGTAGCGCTCGAACTCTTCCAGTATCTGCCAGTGGGGTGGGTACTCCGCCATCTCCTCTTTGAAGGGGAAGTCGGACAGCTGCATCATCCGCTTGGAGGTGTTGATGTGCAGCGAGCGGTAACAGGTGGAGGCGCCGTTGTCGTTGTTGAAGCGCCAGATCCCCCCGAGGGCGCTGCCTTTTTCGAACACGCTGACCGACAAGCCGTGTTGCTTAAGCACCTTGGCGGCAACGAGGCCGCTGATCCCGGCACCGATGATGGCAATACGCTGAGGGCGAAGGGGCATGGTTCCATCCTGGAGTGAATGCGTCATGCCCCATCATGGCGGCGAGGGAATTTGCTTGTCAATCCAGCCCGTAGCGACCGTGCACCTCACGGTACTGATCCACCCACAAAGCAGTGGCACCGCAGATCGCCACCGGCATCAGCACCAGGTTCACCAGTGGGATCATCGCCATGATGGCAGCGGCCGCGCCAAAGCTGAAGCTGCGCCAGCGCTGCATCTGCAGTGCGCCACGCATCCGGTCGAACGGCACCTTATGGTTGTCGAACGGGTAATCCAGGTACTGGATCGCCATCATCCAGGCGGTGAAGCCAAACCAGAGGATGGGGCCGATACCCGGCACAAACAGCAGGATGATCAGAAACACCAGGGCCCGGGGCAGGTAGTACCACAGCTTGGTCCATTCCCGGCCTATCAAGCGCGGGGTGTCTTTGACCAGGTCCAACACGCCACCGGTGTCCATGGGTTTCCCCGTAAGTGATTTCTCCACCTGCTCTGCCAATAGCCCGTTAAAGGGGGCGGCGATGAAGTTCATAATGGCGCTGAAAGTGAACGAGGCGGTCAGTAGCACGCTGATCACCGCCAGCGGCCATAACAGGAAATCGAGCCAGCTGAGAAAATCCGGCAGCCAGTCCATTAACTGGCCGATCCACACCTGCATCCGCTGGAACAGGAAATAGAAGGCGGTGGAGAACAGCAGCAGGTTGACGGTCAGCGGCAGCACCACGAAGCGACGCAGGCCGGGCCGGCGGATCAGCTCAAATCCTTGCAGAAAGTATTCAACGCCGCTTTTCTGCTCCGGCGTAGGGGAAGAATTCATCGCAGATCCACATTCTGTTGGTCAGGGTGTCGTTTTCCCTGGCATTGACTCGGCGCTCGAGCCCATTGTCAGGCCATCAGAGGTCAACTTGGCACGAACACCTTGCTGAAAAGCCATCACAAACGGCTCCGTCAGCTCGAGAATTTCATTGTGTTGTGATCCCGGCCTCTAGGTCAACAAAGCGGGTATTTCAGGCTGTTACAAAACATTCCCGGCTTTGGTAAAGTGCCTGACTATTACCATCTTGTGAGACCCTGCTGCGCCCTATGCGGCTGAAAATGATAAAACTGGCGGGCTTTAAATCCTTCGTGGATCCCACCAAAGTCCCCTTTCCCGATCAGATGACCGCCATCGTCGGCCCCAATGGCTGCGGCAAATCCAATGTGATTGATGCCGTACGCTGGGTGCTGGGGGAGAGCAGTGCCAAGAATCTGCGCGGCGACGCCATGACCGACGTCATCTTCAACGGCTCCAGTGGTCGTAAGGCGGTGTCGGTGGCCAGCGTGGAGCTGGTGTTTGACAACAGCGAAGGGCGGCTGGACGGTCAGTACGGCAGCTACGCCGAGATCTCGGTTAAGCGTCAGGTCAACAGCGACGCCCAATCCACCTATTTCCTCAACGGCGCCAAGTGTCGCCGTCGCGACATCACCGATCTGTTCATGGGCACCGGCCTGGGCCCGCGCAGCTACGCCATCATCGAGCAGGGCACCGTCTCCCGTCTGATTGAGTCCAAGCCCCAGGAGCTTCGGGTCTTTATCGAGGAGGCGGCGGGGATCTCCCGCTACAAGGAGCGCCGCCGCGAGACCGAGAATCGCATCCGTCATACCCGGGAGAACCTGGAGCGATTGGAGGATGTGCGCATCGAGCTGGGCAGCCAGATTGAGCGGCTGCGTCGCCAGGCGGATGCCGCCCGTCGCTATCGCGAACTCAAGGTGCAAGAGCGCACCCTGCATGGCGAGCTATTGGCACTGCGTTGGCGCGAGTTGTCGATGCAGATGCAGGCGGTGGAGGAGAAGATCGCCGAGCTGGAGCAACAAAAGGCCCAGCAGGAGCACGCCTTTGCCGGTGATGACGCCACCCAAATTCAGCTTGAGCAGCAAAAATCCGATCTCAGCGCCGAGCTGGAGCAGTGCCAGCAGCGCCTGTTCCAGAGCAATGGCGCGGTCACCCGATTGGAGCAGCAGATCCTCCATGCCCGTCAACGCAGCCAGCAGCTGGATGATGAGGTGCGTCGCACCCAGGAGCAGTTGGAGGGCAGCGAACGCCAGCTCGGCGGTTTAGGCGATGAGCAATCCGAGCTGGAAGGTGCCCTGGCGGAGCTTGAGCCGGAGATCGAGGCGCTGGAGATGGCGCTGGAGGGGCTCAGCCTGGAGCTGGAGCAGCAGGAAGCCCAGCAAGATGAACTTGAACAGACCCGTGAGCGCTGCCGCAGCGAGCGGGAGAACGCCGACCGTCAGCGTCAGATCAGCCTGACCGAACTGGCCGGGCTGGGGCGTGAGCGCCAGCAGCTGGCCAGCCAGCAGCAACGACTAGCGGAGCAGCTGCAACAGTGGCAGTCCGACGATGGCGAGGCTCGCTTGGAGGCTCTGGCGGAAGCCCTGGCGCTGAGCCAGGAGGAGGCCGAACAGGCCCAGTTGGAGCTGGAGGAGTCCCAGCAAGCCCTGGAGCTGGCGGAAGCGCAGCGAGATAAGGCACGGGAGCAGCGACAGCAGGCCCAGCAGCTACGCAGCGCCGCCGAAAGCACCCTGGCCTCGCTGCAGACCCTGATTGCCGCGCGGGAGCAAGCGCTGCCGGCGCCCTTTGATCAACTGCCCCGGGCCTGGCAGCAGGTGCAGGTGGCACCGGCCTGGGCCGGAGCCGTAGAACAAGTCTTGGGGCGGTTACTGCAGTCGGTGGTCGGCGCAGAACAGCAAACCCTGCCCGAGGGCGTCAGCCGGCTAAGTGCCCACTCGGCCGAGCGTTCGTCGCAACGGGACTGGCCCTGCCTGCTGGACCAGATCCAGGGACCGTTTAACTTCACCCCTTGGCTGTCCCACGTTTATTGTGCCGAGGATAAGGCACAGGCCAGGCAGTGGCTGAGCCAATGCCAGTCCCACGAGTCGGTGGTGTTGGCCGACGGCCGTTGGCTGGGGCCGGGTTTTGAGATTGCCGCCGGTCAGGCCGCTCAGCAGCCACTGACCGAACTGGTGCGTCAGCAGCAGCAAGCCGAAGCTGACCGTGACCGCTGGGTGGAAGCCGAGAGCGAAGCAGCGCAGGCGCTCGATGACGCCCAGAGCGGCTTGGAGCAGGCCAAGAACAACGTGAACCAGGCCCGCCAGCAGGCCACCAGCGCCCGTGAGCGGGCACTGACCGACGCCGGGGCGCACCAGCGTCTGGCGGAGCAGCTGCAACAACAGGGTCAGCAGCGGGAACTGCTCGAGCAGCAACAAGAGGAGCTGGTGATGCGCCTCGAGGAGCTGGAGCAGCGCGGCTATGGCCTGGAGGAGCAGCTTGAGGAGCTGGAGCAGCAGGCGGAGCAGGCCCAACTGGCTTTTGACCAGGCGGACCAGCAACGCCAGCAGCAGCGTGACCAGCTGCGCCAACAGCAGCAGCGTCAGGCCGAGCTGAACCAGCGCCTGCAGCAGATGCGATTACAGCAGCAGAGTCAGCAGGCCCGGTTGGACAGCATGGCGGATCGGCGCAGTCAGGCGCAGATGGCGGCGGAACAGTGGCAGGAACGCATCGCCCAGGCTCGCGAGGAGCGTGAGGGGCTGGCGGAGCCGCTGGCGGAGTTTGAGCTGTCGCTGGAGGAGGAGCTGGAGAGCCGTTCTGAACAGGAGCAGGTGCAGGCCCGGGTGCGTGATGCGCTGCAGGAGGTTAACCAGACCCTGTCCGGCATCAACGAAAACCAGCGCGACCAGCAGGCCCGGATCCAGACCCTGGTCGATCAGATCAACCGACAGCAGCTAGAGTTTGAGGGCCTGCGGGTCCAGGCTCAGGGCCAACTCGACCTGCTGGCAGAATCGGAGATGCAGCTTAAAGGGATCCTGGAAACCCTAAGCCCAGAGGCGGCGGTGGCCCAGTGGAGCGCCGATCTGGAACGGGTCAAGGAGCGGATCCGCCGTTTGGGCGCCATCAACATGGCGGCCATCGAGGAGTACGAGCAGCAGACCGAGCGAAAAGCCTACCTGGATGAGCAGAACGCCGATCTTACCCAGGCCCTGGAGGTACTGGAGGCGGCGATCCGCAAGATCGACCGGGAGACCCGCAGTCGCTTCAAGGAGACCTTCGATAAGGTCAATGCCGACCTCACCCATCTGTTCCCCAAGGTGTTCGGCGGCGGTAGTGCCTACCTGGAGCTGACCGACGATGATATGTTGGAGGCGGGGGTAACGATTATGGCGCGACCACCTGGTAAGAAAAACAGTACCATTCACCTGCTCTCCGGTGGTGAAAAGGCGCTGACCGCTTTATCATTGGTGTTTGCGATCTTCCGCCTCAATCCGGCACCCTTCTGCATGTTGGATGAGGTGGACGCACCGCTGGACGATGCCAACGTAGGCCGCTTTTGTCGGCTGGTGAAAGAGATGTCGGAAACGGTCCAGTTTGTCTACATCAGCCACAACAAGGTCAGCATGGAGATGGCTGACCGCCTGACCGGGGTGACCATGCATGAGCCGGGGGTATCCCGGATCGTCGCCGTTGACATTGAAGAGGCCGCAGCGATGGCCAAAATCGGATAATTACAGGGTTTCGCACCATTATGGACATGCGTATTGTTTTCATTGTCGTCGGCCTGCTGGCCATTGTTGGCCTCTGCGTACACGGCTTCTGGTCGCTGCGGCGCAACAGCCCGGACCGCAATCGCAACCGCCGCACCAGCGTCGGTCGTGGCAAGAAGCGGATGGCCAAGATCGAACCGAGCCCGGCGCCGCAGCCGGCGCCCCTGGCCACCGATGACGATGTGGAAGGGATTGTCAGCCCAGCTCGAGTGGTTTCCCGTGCCGAACCCCAGGTTAACAACGAACAACCCGAACCCTTTGTTGAGCCGGAACCGGTACCGACCCCGATGCCGGCGCAACAGAGCCTGCTGGACGAGGAGCCCGAGGCGGAACCCGCTCCGGTTGCCGCCAAGCCCCGTGCCCCCCGTAGCCGTGCCAGTCGCAAGGAGCCGACCCTGGGTAGCGAGCAGATCGAGCTGGGCCTGGAGCCGGAGAATACTCCCGTCGAGAGCGAAGAGCCGGCGCCGGCGCTGGAGCTGGAGCTGGAACAGCCCAGCATGGAGCCGGTGACGGAGATCCCCGAGGCCTTGCAGGTGAAGGACGAGCAGGAACAGACCGAAAAGCCGGAGCTGGCCCAGCACCGCGAGCCGGAAGAGGTGGATCATCAGCCCACCGACGTCCTGGTGCTGCACGTAGTCGGCGATCGCCGACCCATCCTGGGGGAGGAGCTGCTGCCCAACCTGACCACCCTGGGCTTCAAATTCGGTGAGATGGACATCTTCCATCGTCACCAGAGCAGCGCTGGCACCGGTCCCGTGCTGTTCTCCCTGGCCAACATGGTTAAGCCCGGCACCTTCGATCCGGACAACATGGAGCAGTTCACCACAGAAGGGGTGGCGCTGTTTATGACACTGCCGGCCAAGGGCGATGCCAAGGTTTGCTTCTCCATCATGCTGGGCGCGGCCCAGAACCTGGCGGAGCTGCACGGCGCCAAGCTGCTGGATGACCAGCGCAACGAGTGGGACGATGCCGCCCATAACCGCTACCTCGGCCGCATCAAGGCCGCTGAGCGGGTCCCCGCCTGACCCTTTGACCCAGTCCAGGCCGCATCATGCGGCCTTTTTTGGAACCCCTATGAGCGACACAGCAAAACAACGTATCGACCAGCTCAGCGCTGAGCTGGCCCACCACAATCACCAGTACTACGTGCTGGACAACCCCACCATTCCCGATGCCGAGTACGATCGGCTGATGCGCGAGCTGCAGCAGCTGGAAGCAGAGCACCCGGCGCTGCGCCGTGCGGACTCCCCCAGCCAGCGTGTAGGCGGGGCCCCCATGGGTCAGTTCGAGTCGGTGGCGCACCTGCGGCCGATGCTGTCGCTGGACAACGCCATGAACGAGGAGGAGTTCAGCGCCTTCCATCTGCGTACCGAGGAGCGGCTGGCCGGCGAGGCGATCCGCTACTGTGCCGAGCCCAAGCTGGATGGTATCGCAGTGAGCCTGCTCTACCGTGATGGCGTGCTGGAGCGTGCTGCCACCCGGGGTGATGGCACCACCGGGGAGGAGATCACCGCCAACGTTAAAACCATCGGTGCGGTGCCGCTGCGGCTGATGGGGGATCAATACCCTGCACTAGTGGAGGTGCGGGGCGAGGCCTTTATGCCCAAGCAGGGCTTTGAGCAGATGAACGCCAAGGCCCTCGCCGCCGGTGAGAAAACCTTTGTGAACCCGCGTAACGCCGCCGCCGGTAGCCTGCGTCAGCTGGACAGCCGCATCACCGCCAAGCGCCCGCTGGCTTTCTATGCCTACGCCATGGGTGTGGTGGAGGGGGAGCGCGCACCGTTGTCCGATAGCCACCATGGCCAGCTTCAGCAACTGCGTGAGTGGGGCCTGCCGGTGTCACCGCTGGTGGAAGCGGTAGAAGGCGAAGCCGGTGCGCTGGAATACTTCCGCAAGGTGGGAGAGCAGCGCCCGGATCTGCCCTATGAGATCGACGGCGTGGTGATCAAGGTGGATGGCATCGCGCAGCAGGAGCGACTGGGTTTTGTTGCCCGGGCGCCGCGCTGGGCCATCGCCTGTAAGTTCCCCGCCGAGGAGGAGCTGACCACCCTCAATGATGTCGAGTTCCAGGTGGGTCGTACCGGGGCGGTAACCCCGGTCGCACGACTGGCACCGGTGTTCGTCGGCGGCGTGACCGTCTCCAACGCCACCTTGCACAACGCCGATGAGATTGAGCGCCTGGGCGTAATGATCGGCGATACGGTGATCATCCGTCGCGCTGGTGACGTGATCCCGCAGATTGTATCCGTGGTGATGGACCGTCGCCCGGACGATGCCCGCGAGATTGAGATCCCGTCGGAGTGTCCGGTGTGTGGCTCCAAGGTAGAACGCTTCGAGGACGAGGCGGTGGCACGCTGCTCCGGTGGCCTGTTCTGTGAGGCCCAGCGCAAGGAGGCGATCAAGCACTTCGCCTCCCGCAAGGCGCTGGACGTGGATGGCCTGGGTGACAAGCTGGTGGAGCTGCTGGTGGATCGTGAACTGGTGCGCACCCCGGCGGATCTGTTCGGCTTGTCCGCCTCCACCCTGACCATGCTGCCGCGGATGGGGATGAAGTCGGCCCAGAACCTGGTGGCCGCACTGGATAGCGCCCGCACCACCACGCTGCCGCGCTTCCTCTACAGCCTGGGGATCCGCGAGGTGGGTGAAGCCACCGCCGCCAATCTGGCGCGCCACTTCCAGACCCTGGAAGCGCTGCGCAGTGCCGACATTGAGGCGCTGGTGGAGGTGGACGAAGTCGGCGAGGTGGTGGCCAAGCACGTTTACTATTTCTTCCGTCAGCCCCACAACATCGAGGTGATCGATGCCCTCATCGATGCCGAGGGTGCCGGCGTTAACTGGCCGGCCATCGAGGTGGCGGACGAGTCCGAGCAGCCGCTCAAGGGCCAGACCTGGGTGCTGACCGGCACCCTAAGCGAGATGGGCCGCTCCGATGCCAAGGCGGCGCTGGAAGCGCTGGGCGCCAAGGTCTCCGGCAGCGTGTCAAAGAACACCCACACCCTGGTGGCGGGGGAGAAGGCCGGCTCCAAGCTGACCAAGGCCACCGATCTTGGCGTGGCGGTGCTGGATGAGCAGGGCCTGCTGGACCTGCTGGCGCAGTACAACGGCTAACGGACTGACTCCAACAAAAGGCCACGCAATGCGTGGCCTTTTTTGTGCCCGACGCTGTACCAGCTCGGTCGCAATCCGGGCCGGTTTCACCTAACCTAAGCCTGTGAAAATTCAGATGAAAGGAAAGGCTACATGGCGCAATTAACCATCGTAGGCTGTGGCTGGCTGGGGATGTCACTGGCGCAGCACCTGCAGGCCCAGGGCTGGCAGGTAAGCGGTTCCAGTCGCAACCCGGAGACCCTGGCAGAGCTGTCGTCGCTGGGCATCGCCAACAGTGCGCTGTCGCTGGATACCCAAGTCGAGTGTGCCGATCCCGAGGCCCTGTTCAATGGCGAGACCCTGCTCATCAACGTGCCGCCAGGGCGGCAGAGCCAGGACAACAGTTATGCCGACCGCATCGCGCTGCTGTCGGAGTTAGCCTACCAGCATGGCGTGCGTCAGGCGGTGTTTGTCAGCGCCACCTCGGTCTACCCCGATGACGCCGCCTGTTCGCTGATGGACGAGTCCGCGCCGCTGGCCCAGGGGCCACGTGGTCAGGCGATGTGGCAGGCAGAGCAAGCGGTGAAGGCGCGATTTGAGCGGGTGATTATCCTGCGGGCCGCCGGCTTAGTGGGCGGCGAGCGCCACCCCGGACGTTTCCTCGCCGGGCGTCAGGGCCTGGCCGGGGCACAGTCGCCGGTCAACCTGGTGCATCGGGATGACGTCATCGGTGCCATTCAGTGTGTGTTGGAGCGCGGATGCTGGGGCGAGGTGTTCAACCTGTCCGCCCCCAACCATCCGACTCGAGAGGCGTTTTACCCGGCGGCGGCTCGGGCACTGGGATTGGCGGAGCCGAGCTTCGGTGACGAGGCCACTGAAGGCAAGCGGGTGGACGGCGGCAAGCTGGTACGACAGCTGGGCTTTCAATACCGCTACCCGGACCCTTTCCTGATGCCGCCCATGGGCCAGGACTGAGCTCATGCCTAGGCTCAGGCTCAGGCTCAGGTCAGGCCAAGCCGAGAATCAGGCGCTGCTGGGTTTTATGCTGTAGCAGCAGCGTTGTCCCTCGCTGAGCAGATGTTCGGTCCGATCCACCTGCCACTGGGGGGCCAGCAGCAATCGAAACAGCTCTAACTCACCCTGGCAGAAGCCCTGGCAGCGCTTAGCTGCGGCACAGATGGGGCAATGATCCTCAATCAGCAGCCAACCCTCTCCCTGCGGCTCCAACCGAGCCATGTACCCCTCCTGGTGACGCAAAGTCGCCAGTGCCTGCAGCCGCTCCTCGCCCTCTAACTGTCCTAATTCCGTTTGATACTGTTGCTGCTGTTGTGCCTGGCGGTGCAGTAATAAGGCGCTCATACCCTCGGTGCCCAGGGTGGCTTCCAGGCTATCGAGCAACTGCAGGGTGAGATCCGGATGTCGGTCGCCAAAGCGCTGATGGCCGGCTTCGGTTAAGAACCAATGGCGGGCAGGGCGGCCAGGGCCCTGGCTGCGGTCTTCAAACGCCACCAGGGTGTCCTGCTCCAGCCGCTTGAGGTGGCCGCGAGCGCCCATGGTGGTCATCGACAGGGCATCGGCGATGGGTTGCAGCGGAGTGGGGCCTTTCTGCTTTAATAGAAACAGGATTTTTTGTATGGCAGCGGACATGGTTTCCTCACAGGTTACCGAGCCATTGTTGCCCTGGTGTCGGGTTATTTCAACCATATACCTTATAAAAGGAATCGAATGATGAGTCGGATTGGCGCGTTGGTGTTGTGCTTGTGGTTGCAGCTCGGGGTTGCCTGGGCTGGTTACATCGAGGTGGACGGGATGGCGGAGCGTCAGCTGACCCCGGACAGCGTCCGACTGACCGCCTCGGTAAGCAAACTGGCGGACACACCCACCATGGCGCTGGAAGAGGTGGGTAAGGTGATGGACCAGGTGCTGACCGTCGCCGAGCAGCACGACCACGCCGCTCGCAAGCTGGTGGCGGGCCATGTCACGGTGGCGCCGGAGTACCGTTATGACAACCGCAAGGCGCAGCTGCTGGGCTTCAAGGCCAATCGCCAGGTGACCATGGTGCTGCCGATTGAGTTGACCGGCGAGTGGCTGCAGCAACTGGCTGAGATGGGGATGACCGAGATCTCCTCCCCCCACTATTTTGCCAGTGGCCAGGAGGCCTTCCGCGACCGGCTCTACCGGGAAGCCTTGGCGGATGCCCGCGAACAGGCGGAGGTGCTGACCCCGGAAGGGCAGAGCCTGGGGCCGGTGGAGTTCATTGTGGTCAACGCCGGGCCGAGGCCAATGGCACGGATGGCCAGTGCCGACAGTGCCGGCCCGATCCGCCCGGGTCAGGTCACCGAGCGGGTCCAGCTGCGGGTACGTTTCCAACTGGATTAGGCAGTTACCCGTGTTTTTACGCCCTTTGGCTGCGACCAAAGTCTATAGTCCTGACCTTGGGCCAGGTTAACAGCCTGTCATTTAACTTATCTTCATGAAATGTAAAGAAAATATCTCTGGCGCCATCGTGCGCCAGATCCCCTCCTTGGACTAAGGTCGATCTTCCTCACACTCCCTGCCTTGCTAGGTTAGCTGCTGACTATTCCAATAAAAGGAACGGGGAACGAGTTATGGCATTTGAGAGTAATGAACAGGCGCGCGCCTACTGGAAAGAGAATCTGCGCTTGATGCTGAGCTTGCTGGCGATCTGGTTTGTGGTCTCCTACGGCTGCGGCATCTTGCTGGTGGATGTGCTCAACGTAGTGCAGCTGGGCGGCTTCAAGCTGGGCTTCTGGTTTGCACAGCAGGGCTCCATCTACGTGTTCGTGGCGTTGATCTTTGTCTACGTGATGAAGATGAATGCACTGGACCGCAAGTACAACGTGCACGAGGACTAGGAGTCGGGCTATGGATCTGCAAGTACTAACTTACATCGTAGTGGGCGCGACCTTCGCCCTCTACATCGGCATCGCCATCTGGGCGAAGGCCGGCTCCACCAAGGAGTTCTACGTGGCCGGTGGCGGTGTACACCCGGTAGCCAACGGCATGGCAACCGCAGCAGACTGGATGTCTGCGGCGTCCTTCCTCTCGATGGCCGGCCTCATCGCCTTTATGGGTTATGACGGTGCGGTGTACCTGATGGGCTGGACCGGCGGCTATGTGCTGCTGGCACTCTGCCTGGCGCCCTACCTGCGTAAGTTCGGTAAGTTTACCGTGCCGGACTTCATCGGTGACCGTTACTACTCCCAGACCGCCCGTACCGTGGCGGTGATCTGCGCCATCTTCGTCTGCTTCACCTACGTGGCAGGCCAGATGCGTGGTGTAGGCGTGGTGTTCTCCCGCTTCCTGGAAGTGGACGTCACCATGGGTGTGATCATCGGTATGGTGGTGGTGTTCTTCTACGCCGTACTCGGTGGCATGAAAGGGATCACCTACACCCAGGTAGCACAGTACGTGGTGCTGATCACCGCTTACCTGGTGCCGGCTGTGTTCATCTCCATCATGCTGACCGGCAACTTCTTCCCGCAGATTGGCTTCGGCTCCGATCTGGTGGCGGAACCTGGAACCTCGGTGCTGGCCAAGCTCGATGGATTGGTAACCGAGCTGGGCTTTAACGAGTACACCGACGGCTCGAAATCCACCGTGGACGTGTTCTTCATCACCGCCGCCCTGATGGTGGGTACCGCTGGTCTGCCACACGTGATCGTGCGCTTCTTCACCGTACCTAAGGTGGCTGACGCGCGGATCTCTGCCGGTTGGGCCCTGGTGTTTATCGCCTTGCTGTACACCACAGCTCCCGCCGTGGCTTCCTTCGCTCGTCTCAACATGATCGACACCATCAATGGTCCGGACGGCAACGGTACTCTCTACTCTGAGCGTCCCCAGTGGATCCAGAACTGGGAGCAGACCGGTCTGATCGGCTTCTCCGGTACCGACGAGAACGTGACTGCTGCTGGCCCTGCCGGTGAGCAGATGGCAGAGCAGGGCGTAATGTTCTACTCCGGCGATGAGCGCAACAACATGAAGATCGACCGCGACATCATGGTGCTGGCCAACCCGGAGATCGCCAACCTGCCCAACTGGGTGATCGCCCTGGTGGCAGCCGGTGGTATCGCCGCGGCACTGTCGACCTCGGCGGGCTTGCTGCTGGTGATCTCGACCTCGGTCTCCCATGACCTGCTCAAGCGGAACCTGATGCCAGACATCTCCGACAAACAGGAGCTGACCTACGCGCGAATCGCGGCGGCGGTGGCGATCTGTGTGGCCGGTTATCTCGGGATTAATCCACCGGGCTTCGTGGCACAGGTGGTGGCGTTCGCCTTTGGCCTGGCAGCGTCGTCGTTCTTCCCGGCCATCATCATGGGGATCTTCTCCAAGCGGATGAACAAAGAGGGTGCCATTGCCGGCATGATCGTGGGCATCACCTTCACCGCGGGCTACATCCTGGCGTACAAAGGGGTGTTCTTCGAGCCGCTGATCCCCAACACGCCGGAGTACTGGCTGTTCGGTATCTCCCCGGAGGGTATCGGTACCCTGGGTATGGTGCTGAACTTCATCGTGGCCTTCGCCGTGAGCCGGGTGACTTCGGAAACCCCGCAAGAGGTGCAGGACATGGTAGAGAGCATCCGATTCCCGAAAGGGGCGGGCTCCGCGACGCACCACTAAGCACAACAAAGCGGCCCCTTGGGGCCGCTTTTGCTCAGTTTAACGCGGGCCCCTGGGCCCGCGTTGTTATGAGAAGTGCCGGCGATTCGGCTTGGGATCCAAGCCGCCGGTATCCGGGGAGGTTAACCGTTGAGCGTCAGGTTGACGATGCGTACCAGGATGCCAACAAACAGCAGCGCGACACCGCTGCGGAAGAAGCGGAACTCACTCATGTTGAGGTCTTTCAGTTGGCCCACCCACACCTGCCAGAGCGCGTGCCAGTTACCGGTGCGGCGCAGGTAGCGAACCAAAGCCAACAGGACCATGGCCAGACCCAGGCCCAGCAAGAGCGATTGAACTAGTGATAACATTCTCTTCTCCATGAGTTTTTTACCCATGGTATCAGGGGTTAGGCTAAGAAAGACCTCTGATCTGCGGATTTGTTCGAGCCGGGATTGCGGGCTGGCTCTGCAGAACCAGTGACAGGGAACCGGGTGAGGAGTAAGCAACGCCCGATGTTGGGTAAGCGTGTTGCCACAGCGCGCTTACCCAACGTCATCAGCGTAGGGCCATGGCTAGGGTTAGGGCCCCTAAAGAGGTGAACATGAACTCGTCAGAATTGGCGCCCATAAGCGAGTTTCTCGCTGAGCTGGTGCCCTTTGATCAACTGGATGAGGCGCAGCTGGAGCTGGCCACCCGCGGCATCGAGATCGGCTATTTCGCCAAGAGTCAGCGCGAGGTGCCGGTGGATTACCAGCAGCCCAACCTCTACATCGTGCGCAGTGGTGCCTTCGAGGTGCGCTCCGACCAGGGGGATCTGCTCGACCGACTGGGAGAAGGAGACTACTTCGGCTTTCCCTCGTTGCTGACCGGCGAGCAGGTCAGCAACAAGGTGGCGATCCTCGAAGACGGCCTGGTTTATATCCTGTCGGAATCCAGCTTCCAGGCCCTGCGCCGTCAAAGTCGCGAGTTCGACCGCTTCTTCAACCGCAAGTACGCCGAGCGGCTGCGCCACAGCGCCCGCTACCTGGCGCGGGATCATCAAAGCACCGCCCGGGTGAAAACGGTGATGGCCACCCCGGTGCAGAGCATCGAGCCGGACGCCACGGTGCAGCAGGCGGCGCAGCAGATGCGCGAGCAGCGGGTGTCCTGCCTGTTGGTGTGCCAACAGGAGAAGCTGGTGGGGATCCTGACCGATCGGGACCTGCGCAACCGGGTGCTGGCGGAGGGGCTGGATGGCCAGGTCACCATCGGCAGCATGATGACCCAGCCACCGCTGTCTGTTACCAGCACCACCCTGGTATTCGAGGCGATGATGGTGATGAGCCGGCACAATATCCACCATCTGCCGGTGGTGAGCGAAGGGCGCCCGGTGGGGGTGGTGACCAGCACCGATCTTATCCGTATGCAGCGCAGCGACCCGCTGCACCTGATCGGCGAGCTGGAGCGGCAGACCGATCGGGAGGAGCTGATTAAATTAGCCAGCCGTTTCCCCGAGCTGCTGCAGAGCCTGATCCAGGCCGATGCCCGCGCCGAGGAGATTGGCCGGGTCCTGACCCAGCTTACCGACACCCTGACCCGCCGCCTGCTGGCGATGGCCCAGGCCCAGTTGGGACCGGCCCCCATGCCCTGGTGCTGGCTGGCGTTTGGCTCCCAGGCACGTATGGACCAGGCGGGCAAATCGGATCAGGATAATGGCCTGTTGCTGGCCAAGGTGCCCACCGAGGAGCAGCGCCAGTATTTCCTCGATATGGCCAAGCTGGTCTGCGATGGCCTCAACGACGCCGGTTATATCCATTGCCCCGGCGGCATCATGGCGATGAACCCCAAGTGGTGCCTGGGCTTTGACGAGTGGCGTGACCGCTTCGAGCGCTGGACTCGGCAGCCCGAGCCTAAGGCGGTGATGCACGCCACCATCTTCTTCGACATGCGCCCGGTGGCGGGTAACCTGAACCTGGGCACCCAACTGCAGCAGCAGGTGTTGCGCCAGTGCCAAGACAACCAGATCTTCCTGGCGATGCTGGCGGCGGATGCCCGCCACAACAGTCCGCCACTGGGCTTCTTCCGCCAACTGGTGGTGGAGCGCAATGGCGAGCATCGCAAGGTGCTGGATCTTAAGCACAAGGGCCTGGCCATCATCAACGACATTGGCCGTATCTATGCGCTGGCCTGTGGCAGCAGTGCGGTCAGCACACCGAAACGGATCCAGGCGGCACTTAAGGCTGGCCTGCTCAGCCGCAAGGATGCCCTCAACCTAGCGGATGCGCTGGAGTTCATCGCCCACCTGAGGCTGCAAAACCAGGGGCGGCAGTATGAGCAGGGCAGCGAGGTCTCCAACTGGCTGGCCACGGGTCAACTGTCCGGCCTGGTGCGTCACCAGCTAAAGCAAGCCTTCACCATGGTGGCACGCTCCCAGGATGGCGTGGCGATGAAGTACGGGCGCAGCCTATGATCCGCCGAGCACGCTACCTGTGGGCCCGCCAGCGCAATAACCAGGAGCAATTGAGCACCTTTTACCAGGGCGGCTTTGTGGCCAGTGGCGTCAGGGCGGATCACGCCCCGCTGCTGGCGCTGGATCTGGAGCTGACCGGCTTGTCGGCCGCGCAGGATAAGATCCTCTCCATCGCCTGTGTGCCCATCGATGAGGGGCTGATCCGGCTCGACCAGGCCTGGCATCAACTGGTGCGGATCGACGGCGATGTGGGTGACAGCTGCACCGTGCATGGCATCCGTGACATCGATATGGCTCAGGGGCTGCCGCTGCAGCAAGCACTGGAGGCCCTGCTGCCAAGGCTCAGTGGCCGGGTGCTGGTGTGCCATAACGCGACACTGGACCTGGCGTTCCTGCATAAAGGGCTGCAGCAGTGCTTTGGTGAAACCCTGCCACTGGAGGCGGTGGATACCTTGCTGCTGGAACAGAAACGCCTGGCCGGCCGTGGTGAGACGCCGAAATCCGACAGCCTCAGGCTGGGCAACTGTCGCGAGCGCTACAACCTGCCCAATTACCCCGGTCATAACGCTCTGATAGATGCGCTGGCCTGTGGCGAGCTGCTGTTGGCTCAACTGGCGGCTATCGGGGGACGTAAAGGGGTGAGCCTGGGCAGCGTGCTGTCGGCATAGGCCGGAAGCTTGACGGGGATCACCCTCAACAACAATGCCATAGTCTATGTTGAGATCGAGAGCCAGCAGGAGGTCACATGGAACATGTCATCAACGCACATGAAGTACTGCGCGCCTTTGACCGCATCAGCCGGGACGGCAAACAGCAGGGCGGCGAATTCCATCTGGACGGGGTAGTCGCTACCGCCGGCCACGACGGCTACGACATCACCCTGAGTAACGGCACCGTTAGCCTTACCTTGATGTTTCATCATAAATACCAGCTCGATAGCCCTGGCGATGAGGAGCTTCAGCATTTTCTCCATCACCTGACTGAGCTGGCTGATAAGGAAAAGGGTTAATCCCCGACAGAGACGAGCTGACGTGATAATGGAGTGACGTTTGGGCCACTCGAGGCTTTATCGGTCCTGAACCAGCGCGACACTCTGTAACCTTTTTGCCTGAACCTTCTTTCTAAAGCTGTGTAAGCTGGGAGGAAAGGAGGGGGTATGGCATTACCGGTTTGGTTGTTATTGGCTGGCGCGGCCGCCGCGGTGGAGTACCGGGCACAGCGCAATAAGATCCAGGCTCGGCGTTACTTCGACCCCGGCGAGCCGGGTATGGCGCTGAGCCCCAGTCAGTGGCTGCCTGGGGCCCGCAAGGTGGAGCCTACCCCGGGTAGTGTGGTGGTGTGCCATGTGTTCGGCGTGGTGGAGCATAGCGGCATCTGGCTGGGTGACGACACCATTGCCGAGCTGCATGGCAGTGGCCTCATTCGCGGTATCTCCCCTAAACGCTTCCTGCATAAGCGCTCCGGCGCGCGGATCTATGTCTGCTGTGACCGTCATCATCGGCCCTTAGGCAGCGAGTTAGCGGCTCAACGTGCCGCCGAGCAGCTGTTCACCGCCCGTGATTATCACCTGCGCAATAACAACTGCCATCGCTTCGTCTGGTCCTGCCTCAGTGGCAGCGAGCAGCGTATCTCCAGCTTCCATTCTCTTAATCGCCGGCTGGCGGATCACTATCAGCAAGCCCTCTACTGGGATCCCTGCCTCTGGTAGCGTTTGTATGGCCGGACGGACCGGAAGAGTAGACTGACGTTATCGTCCTCATCACCGTGAAGAAGCTATCTGCCCTCGATGAAGGCAAGTGGCACCCGGTATTCCTCCTCACCCTCGACGATAACCACCCAGCTATCGCCTTGCTGTTTGGCCTCCACCGCTCGGTTGGTGGCGTTGATGTAATCGCGCATAAAGTTGAGGGTAAACACCTCGCCTTTGGGACTTTGTACCACCACGCTGGCCTGCTTGTCCTCCATGCGCAGCACGGCGGCGGGGCACTGCCCATATGTCTGCTGTGCCTCTCTACGGCAGGCCAGTTGCGTGGTGGCATCGTACTCCTTGTTCGAGAACGGCGAGGCTGCGCTGGCTTCTTTGCTGGCCTTGGTTGGTACAGTCTCGGCCTGCCAGTAGACCAACAGGCGCTCTGCGGGAAAGCGAAAGATCAGACCCTGATCGCCCAGTCCACTTTGCCGGTACACCGGGCTGCCGTTCTGGTCGACGAAGTTGCCCGGGCTATCGCCAGTGGGGGTCAGCTGGTGTTCAACGCCGTCGCTGCGGGCGATGGTGATGTAGCCCTGGCGCTGACTGAAGGTACAATCCAGGGTCACTGGCGCCTGCTCAGCATCGTCGGGTTGGAGCTCGCAGCGCGCGTTAGTGCTGTCTGCCTGAGCCGGGACGAACAAAGTGGAACAGAGGACATAAGCCAATAACCGGAGTTGGGATCTCATCTCAGTGAATGCCTTTTGGCGTCAACAAATGGAATGTCGATTGCCCTAGCCTAGTGCTTTTGCTGCAGCTAAGTCATGTGGGCTGGCGACTGAAGCGGCGACGAAAGGCGCTGGGGGTCAGGCCCATCAGTTTGATAAACACCTTGCGGCAGGCGCTGGCGTCGCCGTAGCCCACCTGGCTGGCAATGGTCTCAAAGGGCAGGGGGGTGGTTTCCAGCAGATCGCAGGCTCTCTGGACTCGGAGCCGTTGCAGGTACTGATTGGGGTTGTGACCAGTAGCCTTGAGAAAGCGGCGCTGCAGGGTACGCTCGGTCATGGCCGCTTTATCAGCCAAAGATTGTAAAGAGAACGGCTCTGCATGGTGCAGATTCAGCCACTGCTGCAGCTGCACGATGGCGGTGTCGCCGTGGTGCAGGTCCGGGTTGAACTGACGGTAGTAGCGCTGCTGTCGCGGCGCGGTGTCCACCACCAGCATCTTGCCAACCTGACGCATCACCGAGGGCGAGGCGTAGCGGGCGATCAGCTCCAGTGCCAGATCAAGCCAGGACATCATGCCCCCGGTACTCATCAGATCACCGTGGTCCACCAGGATAGCGTTGATGTCCAAAGGCTGATTGGGAAACTGCTGGGCAAAACGCTCTGCCAGGCCCCAGTGGGTAGTGAGGGTGCGCCCCTGTACCAGGTTGGTACCGGCGAGGATAAAGGCCCCGGCGCAGGCAGAGGCCAGTACGGTGCCCTGCTGGTGTAAGTTCTGCAGCCACTGCAAGACCTCCTGACTGGGATTGAGGTAGAACTCGCTGTCGATGGCCGGTGGCAACAGCAGCACCTGGAAGCCGCTGGGCGCAGTGGCTTCGGTGAGGACACGGGGCGCAAAGCGGGTTTCCAGTCCCTGCTCCTGGCAGGCCAGGTTGGCGAACTGGAATGCCTCCTCCAGTCCATACACCGCGGACTTAGCGGCGTTGGGGTAGCTGTAGATCCCAAGGGTTATCTGGCTCATCGCTGTTTGTCGTTTTTGGCATCTTTTGTGTCATTTTAGCCATCGGTGCTGCGGAGACAACCACGTCATACTGGCTCTCAAACCACAGCGGATACCTTTCGACTTTACCTGTCGACCGCTGTCGAGCCACTTCCCCCTATTGGAGCACGAGCATGAGCCAGAAAGCCCTGTTAGTTATCGACCTGCAGAACGACTACTTCCCCGGTGGCAAGTTTCCGCTGTGGAACACCGAACAGACCCTGGCGAACATCAAAGTCGCCATCGAGCGGGCCAAGGCACAGGGGATCCCGGTGATCCACATCCAGCACATTGCCGATCCCGCCCTTGGCTTGTCGCCCTTTTTCAATGAAGGCACGGAAGGGGCAGCCATCCACCCGGAGATCCTGGCGGCGGCACCGCAAGGTGAGGTGGTCGTGAAGCGCTTTGCCGATGGCTTTGAGCAGACCAACCTGGCCAAAACCCTGGAGGCGCACGGCGTCGACGAACTGCTGGTGTGCGGGATGATGACCCAAAACTGCGTGACCCATACCGCCATCTCCAAAGCGGCGGAGCAATATGAGGTGTCCATCCTGATGGATTGCTGCACCACGGTGGATGAGATGATCCACAACATTGCTTTGCACGCGGTCTCCACCCGCTTGCCATTGGTGACCACCGAGCAGGTGCTGTAACCGGCAAAGCAAACAAAAACGGCGCCCTTGGGCGCCGTTTTTTGTCGGTGGCGGCGTTACTCAGCCAGCTTGGCCTTCTGGTTGGCAACCGCCTCGGCGATCAACTCCAGAGCCGTCTGCTCGCAAGGCGGCAGCTCGGCATCGCTGTGATCGATGGGGGTGGTGCGATCGCCCCATTTGATCAGCGCGGCGGCGGAGGTGAGGCCGGCGCCAAAGGCACAGGAGAGCAGGGTATCTCCCGGGGCGATGCGGCCCTGCTCCAGGGCATCACACAGGGCCATGGGGATGGTGGCGGCCGAGGTGTTGCCGTGCTTCTCGATGTTAACGAACGCCTTCTCCGCCGGCAGGCCCATCTTGGCCACCAGGGTGTCGATGATACGAACGTTGGCCTGGTGCGGGACGACAATATCCACTTCCGCTGGAGCTACCTGGGCGCGCTCCAACACCTGCTGGCTTAGGCGGCCCATGCCCGCCACGGCGCGCTTAAAGATCTCACGGCCATTGAACTGCAGGAAGAACTCGGTTGCTTCCGCGTCAAAGCGGTCCATCTCGGTGCCAAAGCCGGATACCTTGAGGTGCTCGCGGCCGGTGGGGTCGTTGTGCATGGCGTAGCTGAGCACGCCCACCGGGGTGTCGGATTCCTTGGCCTCGAGGATCACCGCACCGGCGCCATCACCAAACAGCACAGCGGTGTCGCGCATGGTCCAGTTGAGGTAGAAGCTGAGGCGCTCAGCGCCAATCACCAGGATGCGACGGCATTGGCCGTTCTGGATCTGGGCGCTGGCCATCCCCAGGCCATAGAGAAAACCGGAGCAGGCGGCGTTGATGTCAAAGGCGGCGCAGTGCGCTCCTAAGGACTGTTGCACGCTGGCGGCGATGTTGGGGATCAGGGTATCCGGGCTGCAGGTACCCAGGATGATCATGTCCAGATCGGCTCCGTCCAGCCCGGCGGCGGCCAGGGCACGCTTGGCGGCAACGGTGGCCATCTCGGCGGTGCCGACGTGGCTGATGCGACGCTCACCGATCCCGGTACGGGTGCGGATCCACTCATCGCTGGTGTCCATGATGGTGGCGAGATCGTCGTTGGTCAGTACCGCCGGGGGTAAGCATTTCCCCCAGCCGGTAATTTCGGCGCAAAGCATGTACAACTCCTGAGCTAGATAGGCGTGAAATAGCCGTTTGTTAGTGTAGTGACCTTCATTCGGGCTTGCTGCTGTCGGCGAAGTGCTTGGCAACCAAGCGGCGCGCACCGGCAGCGGCGGTCTGGATGTGTTTCTTCAACAATGCCGCGGCGGGCTCAGCCTGGCCGCTTCGGCACAGCTCCAGCAGTTGGCGATGCTCCTCTTCCGCCTTGGGGATCCCCCCGGCCAGCAACAGCTGAAGACGGATATAGCGGTCGGCATTGGTGTTGAGCCCCTTGACCACTTCAAGGGTATGGGGGCGCTGAGCCCCGGCGTAGAGGCTCAGATGAAACTGGCTGTTGAGCTCGCTGTAGCTGTTGACCGCGTCCTCCTCCTGCTCCAGCGTCGCTTCCAGCTGGGTCAGCAGCGCTTCGGCCTGCTGCAGGTGGGTGGCGGTCAGTTGCGGGATGGATCGGGCCAGCAGGCCCGGTTCAATCAGGGCGCGCAGCTCAAACAGCTCCTCCAGCTGGGTGATGGAGAGCTCGGTGGCGGTGGCTCCCTTGTGGGCTTCGAAGCGAACCAGTCCCTCCGCCTCCAGTTGCAGCAGCGCCTCACGCACCGGGATACGGCTGACGTTGAGCTCCTCCGCCAGGTTGCTCTGACGCAGCGGCTCACCGGCACGGATGTCGCCGGAGAGGATGCGTTCCCTGAGCACCTCGACCACCACTTGGGTGCGAGTTTTATGGACGATGGGGCTTCCCTGGCGCATTTTGTATATTTTCTGCTGCAAAAGTTGGCGTCTCGATAGGGTACTGATCTCAGAGGGGCTTGGGAAGGGGCCGAGCCTAGCCCAGCCGCAGCCTCTGGCCAAGCTGGTATTGGGCGCCGGCGGCCAGTGTCACCGGCTGCAATGCCACCGCGCTCTCCAGACAAAGGAACTCGGCAAAGGCGGCGTCGGGCACATCGGCCAGGGCTTTGGCCCCACTGGGACCGGGGTTCCAGACCACCGTGGCGTCGCTGCCATGATTGTGCAGTGACAGGCCAGCCGCGTCGATGCGCCCCAGACCCGGCACGATGGCATCGATGGGGTTTGGCGCTATCGGCTGGAGGAACTCTTTGTCCTGACCGTCGCTGAGCTTATCGAAGTAGTGGCGACCAACCAACTCAGGCAGCGGGGTGTCCGGTGCCATCCCCAGGTAGGTGTGCAGAGCAGCGGTAAAATCCCAGCTCTCTGTGCCGGTGTTGTGGAGAGTCAGGGCAAGGTCAAGCTCGCCCGGGCGCAGCGTGACGGTCAGCGTCAGTTGGAAACGATAAGGCCAGAGCGCCAGGGTGTGGTCGTCCTCGCTGAAGGCCAGTTTTGCCTGTGCTTGCTGCTCGCCCTGTTCCAGCCGCAGAAGTTGCCAGCGCCGGGTACGGGCAAAGCCGTGGCTGGGCAGGCCGGGCCGTCCACCGAACCAGGGGAAGCAGAGCGGCACGCCGCCGCGGATCGCCTTGCTGCCGCTGTCGTCTGCCAAGGGGCTGAGCCACAGGCGCTCTTTGCCGGCGCTGCACCAGCTCAGTACCTGGCCGCCGAACTCGCAAAGCCGAAGGGAATCCGGGCCGCACTGCAGGGTGTGGCAGTGCCAGGCTGAAGGGTAGGTTGGGTTTGAACTCATGGTCTCTGTCAGTGTTTCGGATCCAGGGAATCGATCACCGGGGCGTCCAGCATCAGGGCCAGGGCCTGCAGCAGCACTGCTTCGGCTTCGGTGACCTCACCATCGTGCTCGACACAGAGCCGGAACGCCTGCATTACCCGCCGTTTTTTCTCCGGGGTATAGCCCCGCAGGTGAGCCCATTGCTGCTCGGCCGCCTGCCAAGGGGCCTGTTCCGGCAGCTTGGCCAGGTAATCCCCCAGACTGTTGGTACCGCGGTGGAAGGCGCGGCTGCGCTCCTCATCGCTGTCATGGCCAACATGGGCGAGCAAACCGAGCATGGTTTCTGCCGCCGCCCGGCGCTGCGCCTGACTGGCGCGGGGGGCGGTTTGATCCACCAGGTAATGGTGCAGCAACTGCCAAACGGACCAACGCAGCACCCCTTCCGGCTTGCGCTGCCAGCACTGGGTTAGCTGCGACATCAGTTGCTCCAACTGCGGCTCTGACAACTGCTTCAGCGCAGGCAAAGCCAGTTGTAGCAGGCCCAACTGCTGCTGGGGCGACAGTGGCTCGAGTGCCTCGCGGAAGCGGTCAATGCCGCGGCGTACCGCTGGAGCGATGCCATCAATGGTGTCACCACTGGCGCCGGGCCACAGCAGGGCCAGGGCCAGTTCACGGGCGTCTTCCGGCTCACGGGCGCGTTGGGTCAGCGGCGCGGGCAGCTGCTGTAGCAAGGCGGCGCCAAGCACCAGTTGCTTGAACACCTCCTGGCGTGGCGCTTTGGCTCTCGGGGTGGGACTTTGGCTGGCACTGCGCCCTTGCCTTTGCTGCATCCGCTGCACCACCGGGGCGTACTTGCCGTCCCAGCCCGGCTCAATGGCGTAGATCCGCTTCTCCAGTGGCGGGTGGGTGGAAAGCATGCCCGTCATGGCGTTGTAGGCACCAAAGAACAGGTGGCTGGTTTCGCTGGCCTTGGGGTGGTCGATGCTGCTGTGGCGCGCATCGGCGCCGATCAGCTTCAAGGCATCGGCGATGCCGCTGGGGTTACGGGTGAACTGCACCGCGGAGGCATCCGCCAGGTATTCACGCTGGCGGCTGACGGCGGCCTTAATAGCGCGGCCGAACAGGGCGCCGATGCTGCCGAGGATCAGCACCGCCAGGCCGATCAGCGCAGCCTGGTTCGACTCTTTGCTGCGACCGCGGGCGTACATCATAAATTCGCCCATCTGGCTGAGGAACAGGATCCCCGCCAATACCGCCATCAGGCGCAGGTTGAGTCGCATGTCGCCATTGAGGATGTGGGAAAACTCGTGGGCGATCACCCCCTGCAGTTGCTCACGATTGAGCTTCTCCATGCAGCCACGGGTGACGCCAATCACCGCATCCGCCGGGCCATGTCCGGCGGCAAAGGCATTGATCCCGGACTCGTGGGCCAGCAGGTAAACCGGCGGCACCGGCATACCCGCGGCCAATGCCATCTCTTCCACCACGTTGCGCAGCCGCTGCTCGGCCGGGTCGTCGGTATTGGCGCTGATCCGTTGGCCTCCCAGCGACTCGGCTACTGCCGCGCCACCGCCGCGCAATGACAGCCACTTGAACAGGCTGACCAGGGCGATCACCACAATGATGATGGCGGAGATGGTCACCGTGGTGGGGGAGAGCAGCTGTTGACTCAGGCTGCTGGCCTGGCCTGGAGCGGTGTTATCGAAGGTGAGCACCAGGGCGATCACCGTGTTTATCGCCACCACGATGGCCAGGACGGCGAGCACAAACAGCAGCACCAGCAACCCGGTACGCTTGCGGGCCTGCTCCTGTTGGGCAAAGAAATCCATTAGAACTGTACTTTGGGCGCGGCCTGGATCTCGGCGCTGTCCTCAAACTCCAGCAGGTTGGCGTCGTCATCGTGGCCGAACATGCTGGCGAACAGCACCGGTGGGAACTGCTGCTTGTAGCTGTTGTAGGCGGTGACGGCGTCGTTGAAGGCCTGACGGGCAAAGGCGACGCGGTTTTCGGTGGTGGTCAGCTCCTCGGAGACCTGCATCATGTTCTGGTTGGCCTTGAGCTCTGGATAGGCCTCCATCACCACATTAAGGCGGCCCAGGGCGGCAGTCAGTGCGCTCTCGCCGCCGGCCAGCTGGGCCATCGCGGCGGCACCGGTGGGGTTGTCGTGGGCGCTTTGCAGGCCGGCCATCGCCTGGTTACGGGCGTTGATCACCGCTTCCAGGGTGTCCTTTTCATGTTTCATGTAGCCCTTGGCGGTTTCCACCAGGTTGGGGATCAGGTCATAGCGCCGCTTGAGCTGAACCTCGATCTGGGAAAAGGCGTTTTGATGGCGGTTTTTCAGGCTCACCAGTTTGTTGTAGATGCTGATTAGGTAAAGAACCACCACCACCAGCAGGGCGGGGAAGATCAAGGTGGAGAGCGACATGATGACTCCTAACTATTCGATGTTTCAGAGGTTAACGTTAGGAAAGATAACAGGAAATGTGTGACAAGTGGACGAGCCAGTGTTGGCGGCGGCCAGGCTGCCGCCGCCAACAAACTGAGTTTACGGGGTTTCGCAGCGCACGTCGGCGCTTTGGGCCTGTTGCGGCACCAGGGCGACTTTACCGAAACTCACCTGCTGCTCAGTGCCACTGGCCAGCAGGAACGGGGAGGTCACGTTGCCAAAATCGATGCCCTGCTGGGCAAAGCAGGCAAGATCGACACTGACGGTGCCCCACTGCTGTGACAGGGCGTCGATGGCGGGCTGGATCTCCACCTGGGCCCAACACTCGGCGCCACTTTCGCACACCATACCCAGCTGCACCGGACCAGTCAGCGGTGCTGCCGCGTGCAGCTCTACGGTCAGGGCGGAGCCCGCCTCGATGTGGGCACGAAGGTCTTCGGCAAAGTTGGTGCCCAGCATGGCCCAGCCTGTGCCTTCACCGGTGAAGGCGAGCAGGCGGGTGTCTTCCTGGACGTCGCGGTCCTGGGTGCTGATGGTCACCGCAGCGTTGGATTGCTGGCTGCTGCGGATCGGTGCGGTGCTGGGACCGTTTTCGCCCCATTGACCCAGTGCCATCTGCCAGGGGGACTTGGCGGATTGCTCGAACAGCACCAGGCTCGCCAACTGGCTCGGATCTTGGCCGTTGTCCTCGGACAGGTTGTTGGCCAGGGTGCTGGCTTGGCCGGCCTTGAGGCCAAATCCGACCGGCAGCAGCGGCGCGTTGTCCGCTTGCTGGCGCATTGCGACATTATCGTCCACTGCGTTGGGCCAGGAGAAGGGCAGGGTGCCGGTGAAGTCGTGACGTACCTGGCCTTGCGGGTCGCGAACCAACACATCCGCCACGCCGGCACCTTCACTGCCCGGCAGCCAGGCCACCACGAAGGCGTCGGAGGCGTTTAGCTCCGGATTCACCCACAGCGGGCGACCGGTGAGGAACACGGAGATCACCGGGATCCCTTCCGCCTGCAGGCGCTTGAGCAGGGCCAGGTCACGTTTCTGACCGCGCTGGTACTCCAGGTTGGCCACGTCGCCGTTGCCTTCGGCATAGGGCTCTTCACCGAACACCACCAGGGCGACGTCGGGACGGTCGTCACCTTGCCACTCGCCCTGGACACTCAGCTGGGTTTCGCCACCGGCGGCAGCGACGGCCTCAGCGATGCCCTGGTAGATGGAGGTGCCACCGGGGAAGTCACTGTTCTGGTTGCCGGTGCCTTGCCAGGTGATGGTCCAGCCACCGCTTTGCTTGCCGATGTTGTCAGCACCGTCTCCGGCCACCAGTACCTTTTGGCTGCCATCGAGCGGCAGCAGGTCGTCGTTATTCTTGATCAGGACCAGAGACTCACGTACGGCCTGACGCGCCACGGCGCGGTGCTCGGCGCTGCCGATCAGCTCGGTCTTGCCGGACAGCGGGCGTTGGGCCGGGCTGGGCTTGTCAAACAGGCCGGCACGGAATTTCACCCGCAGGATCCGGCGTACCGCGTCATCAATGCGTTCCTGGGCGATCTCGCCGGACTGCACCTGGGCGATGGTGTTGTGGTACAGCGGCTTCCAGGCGTCGGTGGGCACCATGTAGATATCCAGGCCGGCGTTAACCGCTTGAGGACAGGATTCGTTGCTGCAGCCGGCAACCTGGCCGTGGCCATTCCAATCGCCAACCACCAGGCCGTCAAAGCCCATGCGGGCCTTAAGCACGTCGGTCATCAGGTAGGCATTGCCGTGGTTTTTCTTGCCGTGCCAGCTGTTAAAGGAGGCCATCACGGTTTGTGCGCCGGCGCCGAGGCCACCGACGTAACCCTGACCATGCACCTCGATCAGCTCCTGCTCGGAGACCAGGCTATCACCCTGGTCATCACCGCCCTCGGTACCACCGTCACCGACGAAGTGTTTCACCGTGGCAATCACCCGTTGATCGGAAAGGAAGTCGTCATCCACCGCACCCTGCAGGCCTTCGACGATGGCTGCGGAGTAGTCCCGTACCAGTGCCGGATCCTCAGAGTAGCTCTCGTAGGTTCGACCCCAGCGCTCGTCCATCGCGACCGCGACGGTCGGCGCAAACACCCAGTCGATGCCAGTCACCATCACCTCCCTTGCCGTCACCGCCGCGATGTCCCGGATCAGATCCGGGTTGCGGGCCGCACCCAGGCCGATGTTATGGGGAAACAGGGTGGCACCGATGACGTTGTTGTGACCGTGCACTGCGTCGGTACCCCACATGGTGGGGATGGCGATGCCATCCAGGCTGTCGTCGATGGAGGCCTGGTACATCGCTTCGGCCAGGTCGATCCAGTCCTGGGCGGTGGCGTGCTTGTTGCCATCCGGGAAGGAGCCGCCGCCATTGAGGTAGGAACCAAAGCCGTACTCGCGCATCTCCTCGGGCGTGATGTCGCGGATCTCCGGCTGGATCATCTGCGCGACCTTCTGCTCCAGCGTCATGGTGGCCAACAGATTCTCCACCTGCTGCTCCAGGGCGTCATCCTGTTGCAGCGGCGAACCCATCTTCGGCCACAGGTTGATGTCCGTGGCTTGGCCATCAACCAGGTAGCCGTTGGGGGAGTTGCCCGGAGGGGCGTCGTTGCCGGACTCGGTTTGACTGCAGCCTGACAGCAGCAGTGCCACCATTACTGCGGTACCATGAATGCGCGAGCTCATAGAGGTCCTCTTCCTTACACGCCGGCGTGGTATCCCGGTGTGGTCCTTAAAAATGGCACCCCAAATCCAGGGGCTGGGCACCAGACTAAATTAATTCAGTGAGTTAACAATCATTTTCATTTGCTTGTTGACCTTCATATCGACACCCCTTAGTCTCATGAAAGCGCTTTCATTGTTGGTGCAATGTTGTCGTATTGTCAACGCCGACCAGCAAACCCAGCAGAGACGACGGTGAAGGGGATTCTTCATTTGGGCTGTGCGTCGCTCTGATACCGGGATAAGCATCAGAACCAGATAGCCACATCGCCAGGCCAAAGCGCGGCTGCGATGGAAAGGAAAAGGAACGGTCTACGCCATGAAGCTCTCTTTGCCACACAGCTCGCCGATGCGACGCAAAGCCTTTACCTATGGGGTGGCCACCGCCTCATTTCAGATCGAAGGGGGGGCCGAACATCGTCTGCCCTGCATCTGGGATACCTTTTGCGCCACACCGGGCAAGATCCGGGATGGCTCCGATGGCCAGGTCGCCTGCGATCACTTCAATCGCTGGCGCGAGGATCTGGACCTGATCCAGTCGCTGGGGGTCGATGCGTATCGCTTCTCCATCGCCTGGGGGCGGATCCTGCACCAGGATGGCAGCGTCAACGAGGCCGGGGCGCAGTTCTACCTGGACCTGCTCGACGAGATGAATCGGCGCAACATTAAGGCCTATGTCACCCTCTATCACTGGGATCTGCCCCAGCACCTGGCAGATCAGGGCGGCTGGCTCAACCGTGAGACTGCCTACCAGTTCCGTGATTACGCCGATAAGGTAACCCGTCTATTCGGTGACCGTGTTCACGCCTACGCCACCTTCAATGAACCCTTCTGCAGTGCCTACCTGGGCTACGAGGTGGGCATTCACGCCCCCGGTGAAGCCTCAGCCGCGAAAGGCCGACAGGCGGCGCACCATATCCTGCTGGCCCATGGCCTGGCGATGCCGGTGCTGCAGCGCAATGCGCCTAACGCTCTCAATGGCATCGTGTTGAACTTCACCCCCTGCTACCCGTTGACCGACAGCGACGCTGACAAGGCGGCGGCGGACTACGCCGACGACTACATCAACCAGTGGTATATCAAGCCGCTGTTCGATGGTGAGTACCCAGAGATAATCCAGTCTCTGCCTGAGGCGGTGCAGCCGCAGATCCAACCGGGCGACATGGAGATCATCGCTCAGCCGCTGGACTTCCTTGGGGTCAATTTCTACACCCGTGAGATGTACCGTGCCGCCGATTCCGCCCCTTACGAGTCGGTCATCGTCGAAGGGGTTGAGCGTACCGACATCGGCTGGGAGATCTATCCCCAAGCCTTCACCGACCTGCTGGTATCGCTGAACGAGCGCTACCGCCTGCCGCCCATCTACATCACCGAAAACGGCGCCGCGATGGCGGATCAGGTGGTGGACGGGGAGGTGCCAGACGAGGACAGGATCCGGTACTATCAAGGCCACCTGGCTGCCGTGGACAGCGCCATTTCACAAGGTGTGGATGTGCGCGGGTACTTCGCCTGGAGCCTGATGGACAACTTTGAGTGGGCCGAAGGCTATCTCAAGCGCTTTGGCCTGGTGCGGGTGGATTACGACACCCAGCAGCGCACCATCAAGGCCAGTGGCTACGCCTACCGAGATTTTATCGGTGAGCGGGACTGACAGAATAACAATAAGTAAAACAGGGACGTCGCAATGGTAAGTGCAAAAGAGAAGATCGCCTACGGGCTGGGGGATACCGCCAGCAACATCGTGTTTCAGACGGTGATGCTGTTTCTCACCTTCTTCTATACCGATATCTTCGGGATCTCGCCGGCCTTCGTCGGCACCATGTTCCTGCTGGTCCGGGTGGTGGACGCCGTCACCGATCCGCTGATGGGCAGCATCACAGATCGAACCCAAACCAAGATGGGCAAGTTCCGGCCCTACCTGTTGTGGTTCGCCCTGCCGTTTGGGGTGATCAGCGTGCTGGCCTTTACCACGCCGGATCTGTCTCAGAACGGCAAGATGGCCTACGCCTTTGTCACCTACACCCTGCTGATGATGGCCTACACCGCCATCAATATTCCCTACTGCGCCCTGGGTGGGGTGCTCACCGACGATCCGAAAGAGCGCGTATCGGTGCAGTCTTACCGCTTTGTCTTTGCCATGCTCGGTGGCCTGCTGGTCTCCAGCCTGACCCTGCCGCTGGTGGACTTCTTTGGCCAGGGCGACAGGGCCAAGGGCTATCAGCTGACCATGTTGGCGATGAGCTGTCTGGGTGTGGTGCTGTTTCTTCTCTGCTTTAAGGGCACCAAGGAGCGGCTGCATCCGCCGGCGGAGCAAAATGGCAGCTTCAAGACCCTGTTTGGCTCGTTGTGGCAAAACGATCAGTGGCGGGTACTCTGCCTGGCGGCGTTCTTCCTGCTCACCGGCAACGTGCTCAAAACCACCTTGGCTATCTATTACGTCCAGTACTACCTGGGTGCACCGGATATGATCACCCTGTTCATCACCTTAGGGATGGTGGCCAACATCTTTGGCTGTATGGCCGCGCAACCGCTGGCTAAGCGGGTGTGTAAGGTGAAGGCCTACATCAGCCTGCAGCTGTTGGCTGCGGTGGTCTGTGTCCTGGCGTACTGGATTAAGGGCGACCAATTCGTACTGGCGGTGGGTGCCTACATGCTCTGGTGCGGCCTGTTTAACATGGCCACGCCGCTGCTTTGGGCCAAGATGGCGGACACAGTGGACTACGGTCACTACAAGACCGGGGTTCGGATCACCGGCCTGGTGTACTCCTCGGTGATCTTCTTCATCAAGCTGGGCCTGGCGGTGGGCGGTGCGGCGGCAGGGTGGCTGCTGGCGGGCTACGGCTATCAGCCGGACTCGGTGCAAACGCCCGAAGCACTGCATGGCATCCTGATCTCCTTTACCCTCTACCCGGCCATCGGCTCGCTGGTGGTGGCGGTGGTGATGCGCTGGTACAAGCTGGACAACCAGAAAGTGGCCCAGATGACCCTGGAAACCAATAGTGTGGCACGCTAACTGAGTGTTAGACTGCGTCCGAAAATTCAACGGTGGTGAATAGGGAGAGTATGGCTACCATCTACGACGTCTCTGTGATGGCGGGTGTTTCGCTGGCGACGGTGTCGCGAGTGGTTAATAACAACGCCAAGGTCAGCGAGAAAACCCGGCTCAAGGTGCTGGAGGCAATGGAGAAGCTGGATTACCGGCCCAATGCCACCGCGCGCTCACTGGCGTCCAATCGTTCTGACAGTGTCGGCGTTTTGGTGTCCCAGCTGGAGGGTCCCTACTACGGCACCATGATGCAGCAGATCGAGGAGGCGCTGCGCAGCGCTGGCAAGCACGTGATCATCGCTGCCGGCCGCTCTGATGAGGCGCTGGAGAAGGATGGGGTCGAGTTCCTGCTGGACCGGGGCTGTGATGCCCTGGTGCTGGACGTGGAGGCGGTCACTGATGAGTACCTGGTGCAGCTGGCCAAGGGCCGCACCCCCATCGTGCTGATCAACCGCTACATCGATGCCATTCAGGACCGCTGCATCTACCTGGACAACGAGCAGGGGGGTTACCTGGCCACCTCGCACGTAGTGTCTCTGGGCCATCGTGACGTCGCCTACGTCTCTGGGCCGCTCTACAAGCTCGATGTGCGCCAGCGTATTGCCGGACATAAGCGGGCCCTGGCCGAGGCGGGCATTGACTATGATGAGCGCTATTTCGTCGAAGGCGACTTTGCCGAGGACGGTGGCGCCGCCGCGATGGAAGCCCTGCTTGAGCGGGGCGTACCGCTTTCCGCGGTTGTCTGTGCCAACGACCGCATGGCCTCCGGTGCCATTGCGGTGTGCCTGGAGCGTGGCTTGAGTGTACCTGGCGACATCTCGGTGATGGGGTACGACAACAACCCCTTACCGCGCTACATCTCGCCCACCATGAGCACCATCAGCAACCCCATCCATGAGATGGGCAAGATGGCGGCCCACTGGGTACTCAAACACGTTTACCAGGTGGATGTGGCCATCGCCTTTGAATTCATGCCAACGCTGATCCCCCGGGGCTCCACCGCGGTGAAGACGCCTTAACAACTCCCCACATCTGACGCCAGCACACGGTCTGAACTGGCGTCATTTTCCCAGATTTATGAATTGGATACCCCCATTTGGTGGTGTCCTTTCCTGCATTCCTTATAAAAATCAGTCATTTATCATTGTTGCAACAATTTAACACAAACAATCAATAATTTATTGACATGAATGCGCTTCCCATCTAGGGTGAATGTAAGCGCTTTCACTCGGCGCTGACTTGAACTGAACAGCCGACAGGGCAGTAGAGGCGTGTTCAAAACGAATCAAATAATCAGAAGGTTGTACCTGAGACGACACAACAGGGGAGAAGGGATGACGTCTGTTACCTTTAAGAAGACCAAGCTGGCGACCAGTCTGTCGCTGGCTTTGGGCGTAGGTGTCATGGCACCTGCACACGCCGAAGAAGAGGGCTCCACCGACAACGTAGAGGTAATTGAGGTACGTGGTCTGCGGGGCAGTGTGGTCAAGTCCATGGACATGAAGCGCGGCTCTGACGGCATCGTCGACACCATCAACGCAGAGGACATCGGTAAGTTCCCCGATTCCAACCTGGCGGAATCGCTGCAGCGTATCACCGGTGTGGCCATCGACCGTCAAAACGGTGAGGGTAGCCGGGTTACCGTGCGGGGCTTTGGTCCGGATCAGAACCTGGTGTTGCTCAATGGTCGCCAGATGCCGGTAACCACCGGCTCGCGTTCGTTTGAGTTTGATAACATCGCCTCCGAGGCGATCAGCGGCGTGGTGGTTGAGAAGACCAGCACCGCCCACAACCCCACCGGCGGCATCGGTGCCACCATCGACGTGCTGACCCAGCGCCCGCTCAACGCGCCGGGCATGAAGGCAAGCTTCGGTGTGAAAGCGCTGGATGATACCTCCGCCGAGGACGGCTCCATCACCCCTGAGCTCTCTGCTCTCTACTCCAACACCTTCGCTGACGACAAGTTCGGTGTGCTGGTTTCTGCCAGCTACCAGGAGCGGGAAAGTGGCAACCGCCAGGCCCAGGTGGGCACCGGCTGGCGTAGCTTCCCGGGTGTTGTTGATCAGGACTGGAGTGGTAACAACGCCGAATGGGGTGGGGTACCTAAGGACGACAACCAGATCAATCGCCCCGGCGATGACGACGTTTACTCCGTTCCCCAGACCACCATCTACCGCTTCGAAGAGCAGCAGCGTGAGCGCCTTAACGGCCAGCTGGTACTGCAATACGAGCCGATCGAATCCGTTCGCGCCACGGTGGATTACACCTACATGCGCAACGACGTCGACACCCAGCACAACGACGTGTCTGCCTGGTACAACTTTGTGCCCAGCCAGAGCACCTGGAGCGATGGCCCGGTATCTTCCCCGCTGGTGTACTCCGAGCTCTACCCGGGCGGTGGTGTTGACCTCTCCATGGCGGCCGGTCATTCCGCGACCCGTGATGAAGGTGGCTCCCTGGGCTTTAACGTCACTTGGGATGTTAACGACCGCCTGAGCCTGGAGCTGGATTACCACGACTCCTACGCCGAGCAGACCCCGAATGGCCCTTGGGGCAGCAACGCCAACCTCAGTACCGCGGCCTTTATCCGTAACAGCTCCGCCACCGATTTCACCGGTGATATCCCGGTGCTGGCAGTGGGTACCGACAAGCCGCTGGAGCCCACTGATATGGTGGTGACCGGCTCTGTGTTCGGTAATGCGCAAAACCGTGCTGAGATTGAGCAGTGGCAGCTGCACGGCAGCTACTACATCGGTGAAGGCGGCAGCAGCATCGACTTCGGTGTGGCACTGACCACCGTCAGCAACCACACCCAGGAAGTGAACGTCCAGCGTAACGACTGGGGTGGCGTAGGCTCCCCGGGCGATATGGACCCGGCCTGGTTCCCGGCGGATACCGTTCTGGACAAGTTCGATGGCTCCATGGGCGATTTCTCTGACTACCAGGGTGATGCCAGCACGACGCCGCTGAACACCATCTTCATGTGGGACTTCGAGGCGGTGCGTGCCTTCGCTGCGGAGAACTACGACTCCAGCGTGGTGGGTGATTGTGGCAACGGCTTCTGCCCCTCCACCAACTACGATATTGACCGCTTCACCGAGGAGGAGTCGCTCTCTGCCTACTTCCAGTACAACCTGGAAGGGGAACTGGGTTCTCGTCCGTACGACTTCCACGTAGGTGTTCGCTACGAGGATACCGATGTCACCTCCACCTCCAAGGTGACCAACTACACCACGGCTACCTGGATTGCGGAGACCGAGATCGCCCTCAACGCGGACGGTTCGGTATTTGATACCGCCACCGGTAACTACGACTACTGGCTGCCGAACGTCAACTTCAACATCGAGGTGATCGACGACGTTTACCTACGTGCCGCCTACAGTCAGACCATTGGTCGTCCGGACTACACCTCCATCCAGGGCGGTACAGTACTGGGTACCCTGGCCAACCGGGGTGGCGGTAGCGGTGACGGTGGTAACCCGGGGCTGCTGCCGCTGGAATCCACCAACTATGACCTGTCGGCCGAATGGTACTTCACTGAAGCAAGCTACGTGTCCGTGGGCTTCTTCATGAAAGAGGTGACCAACTTCATCGACTCTACCCCGTTTGAGGAATCCTTCGGCATCGCCGACCCCTCCAACGGTCAGTACGTCAATGAAGCGATCGCCGCCGGTGCCACCACCGCCATCGAGCAGCGTCAGTGGATCTTCGACAACTACGGTCCTAACTCTGCTAACCCGGATCCGAACGTCACCATGAACCCGGCCAACGGCAACATCGAGATCACCGGTGGTGCGAATGATGAGGACATGTCGTTCCTGATTACTCGTCCGAGTAACGATGATCGTGAGCAGACCATCGATGGTTGGGAATTCGCACTGCAGCACTTCTTCGGTGATACCGGCTTTGGTTTCCAGGCCAACTACACCCTGGTGAATGCGGATGAAGAGTACAACAACTTCAACCTCAACCGCCCGGGCGATGACCCGCAGAACGTGATTGTTGGTATCTCGGACACCGCCAACCTGGTGGCCATGTACGAGAACTACGGTTTCCAGGTGCGGGTTGCCTACAACTGGCGGGATGAGTTCCTCAACTCCACCGGTCAAGACACCGGTGCCAACCCTCAGTACACCGAGGCCTACTCCCAGATCGACTTCAACGTCAGCTACGACATCCCTGTCGTGGATGGCCTGACCGTCTTCCTGGAAGGGATCAACGTGACCGAAGAGGAAACCCGAGTACACGGACGCAGCTCTTACCAGGTGTTGAACTACACCGAGACCGGCGCCCGTTATGCCCTGGGGGCTCGCTACACCTTCTAATGTGTGACTCTGTCACTCTCCTTGGGAGGCAACGTTTATCGTTGCCTCTTTTTTTGTTTCTATTTGAGTTAACTGGTATTCCAGCTGATCTCATGATCTAAATTCTCTTTGCTAATAGCTTTGCCGGGTTGCCGGGTTGCCGGCAGCAACCAAAGGGGCGTTCCGCCCCCTTGGAACCCCCGTTTGCCTCCAGTCGTCGCTATCCTGCACTTTCATGCCCCAAGTCTGCGGCTCTGGCTTGAGTCGACATCCTTGTCTCCGCAAGCCACTCAGGCCATCCAGGCCTTCGACCTGGCCTTGGGCCACTACGTTTGGGCGACCTGTCATGCAGGATGCATCAATGCCGTGAGTGCATGGATGCACAGGAACGGCCAAGTCGGCGAAGTGCTGGCGGGGCACGATGAGCTGCTATCAACAATAGTTTTCATGGAGTTCAGCTGCGGGCTAGGACCAAGTCCATTTTTGTCTTCAGGGTGGTTTGCTCAGGCCCAGAACCGCCTTGCTGATTCCGCCGACAAGGGGATTTGCACTGGCCAGGCGGTGATGATCAGACCAGCTCGGGTTTTCCTTTCCTAGACGCCTCTATCGGTTTGTGTTTTTAATGGTGTGTAGTAAGGTGGATAAATAAATGTAAGCGGTTTCATGGCGGAATGTTTCCGTTGGGATTGGGCCGCTCGCCGGTCGTCTGTGGCCTGGATGCCACAAACGCAACGCTTGTCTGCAGTAGGGTTGAATAACCAGAGATGCAAAATCCGATTCAACGTGTCGTGATTGTCGGTGGTGGTGCCGCCGGGTGGCTGACCGCTGGCGTGCTGGCGGCCAAGCACAACGCCGACCAGGGCCGTTTGGCGCCCACACCGCCGCTCTCCATTACCCTGATCGAGTCGCCGGATGTCCCCACCGTGGGGGTAGGCGAGGGGACCTGGCCGTCGATGCGCTCCACCCTGGAGACCATCGGGATCCGGGAAACCGAGTTTCTTCGTTGTTGCGATGCCAGCTTTAAGCAGGGCTCCCGCTTTCGCCACTGGGGCCTGGACGATGCTCGTCGTTTGCAGGAGGGGGTGTCCGATCAGTACCTGCACCCCTTCACCTTGCCCCAGGGGCAAAACCAGCTGAACCTGGCCGATTTCTGGCTGCCCTTTCGCGAACAGGTCACCTTCTCGGAAGCGGTATGCGCCCAGGAGGCGATCAGCCAGGCGGGTCTGGCCCCCAAGACCCTGACCACCCCGGAGTACCATTTTCATCTTAACTACGGCTATCACCTGGATGCCGCCAAGTTCGGTCAGTTACTGCAACGCCACTGCACCGAAAAGCTGGGGGTTACCCATCTGCAGGATCATGTTGTCGAGGTGGTGTCCCACCCCAGTGGTGACATCGCCCAGGTGATCACCCAGGGCAAGGGGGCTGTTGAGGGCGATCTCTTTATCGATTGCAGCGGTCGCCAGTCCATGTTGCTGGGTCAACATCTGAAGGTGCCCTACATCAGTCAGAAGTCGGTGCTGTTCAATGACCGGGCGATGGCGCTGCAGGTGCCTTATCAACGCGCGGATGACCCCATTGCCTCCTGTACCCTGTCCACCGCCACTGAACATGGCTGGATCTGGGACATCGGCCTGCCCAAACGCCGTGGCGTCGGCGTTGTGTTCAGCGCCGATCACTGCAGCGAGGCGCAGGCGGAGCAGCATCTGGCGCACTACCTCGGTGGTAGCATCCCCAAGGGCCTGACCCCTCGGATCATCCAGTACCGTCCCGGCCACCACCAGGTGTGCTGGCAAAACAACTGTGTGGCGGTGGGGATGGCCGCCGGCTTTATTGAGCCGCTGGAAGCCTCGGCGTTGGCGCTGATCGAATGGACAGCTAACGCGCTGGCGGATCAGTTCCCCCGGGATCGGGCCGCGATGCCGCTGTTGGCCCAACGGATGAACCGGCGCTATCGCCAGCACTGGCATCAGATCATCGAGTTTCTCAAGCTGCACTATGTGCTCAGTCGACGGGAGCAAGGGGCGTATTGGCGCGATCATCGTGACCCCAGTACCTGCCCGGACTCGCTGCTGGAGCAGCTGGACCTGTGGCAGTACCAGCCACCGGGGGACCAGGACGTCGCCATCAAGCAGCCGCTGTTCCCCGCCGCCAGCTACCAATACGTGCTCTATGGCATGGGCTTTGAAACCCAGGCCATGGCGCTAATGAAGCCGTCCGACAAGGCATTAGCCCGACGGCTATTTGATGAGAATCAACAACAGGTCGCCAAACTGCAGCGGCTGTTACCCAGCAACCGGGCGTTGCTGGACCAGGTAAGCCAGTACGGCTTCAACAAAATATAACGATTAGACAGTGCCATATCAGGGAGAGAGTCATGGGCAACCACGTTTTACTGAATAGTGCGGAACACAAGGATCTTAAGGTCGTCACCCAGTACGGTGAGGCCTATGGGGACAACATCTGGTTTACCCTCACCTTTCCGCAGGAGTTTCGCAGCGTACAGGCCCACTACCCGGTGTTCTTCCACAAGGATCCTAAGACCGGCCAATTCCACTGTGTGGCGCTGTTTGGCCTCAAACACAACGAGAACCTGTTCCTGGATGAGCAGGGTTGGAACGCCTCCTACATTCCACTGACCGTACGCCGTCAGCCCTTCTTGATCGGCCAGCAACGGATCCACGATGCCGGTGAGGCCTTTACTCAACGGGTGATCCACATCGATATGGACAGCCCCCGCATCAGTGAGACCGAAGGGGAGGCGTTGTTCCACCCCTACGGCGGCAACACGCCCTACCTGGAGGAGGTCGCCGACATGCTGGAGGTGATCCACCATGGTCTGGAGGACAGCAAGGCCTTTGTCGAGCTGCTGCAGGAGCACGACTTGCTCGAGTCCTTCACCCTGGAGATCGAGCTGGATAACGGCGATAAGCACAGTATGCACGGCTTCTACACCATCAACGAGCCGGTGTTGGAGAGCCTCTCTGCCGAGGTGCTGGATAGCCTGCACAAACAGGGCTACCTGCAGGCCATCTACATGGCACTGGCCTCCCAATCCAACGTGCGAGACCTGATGAACCGGGTCAACCAGCGGCTGAGCTAAGTCCGGAGGCGGTGATGAAAGCGGTAGAGCGGATCAACGGCAGCGAAATATCCGATCTGGATGCGCTGATCCAGTCGCGGACCAGCCCCCTGGTGCTGGAGGGCTACTGCCGCCACTGGCCCCTGGTCCAGGCCGGCCTGAACTCAGACCGGGCAGCGATGGATTACCTGCTGACCCACTACACAGGCCAGCCCATCACCGCCTACCGTCTGGCCCCGGAGCATCGTGGTCGGGTGTTCTATAACGACAGCGTCGATGGCTTTAACTACGAGGCCGGTCACCTGACCTTGGGCCAGCTGTTGTCCGCCCTGGCGGCAGAGATGGAAAAGTCGGAGCCCTGTGGGATCTACATGGGCTCCACCAACCTGGCTCAGTGGTTCCCCACCATGGTGGCAGAGCACAGCCTCAATCCTGGGGGTGTCAATCCGGTCGGCAACCTGTGGCTGGGCAACCAGACCCGGGTGGCGGCCCACTACGACTTTCCCCAGAACCTGGCTTGCAACCTGGTGGGGGAGCGGGTCTTCACCTTGTTCCCTCCGGAGCAGGTGGACAACCTCTACGTCGGACCCTTGGAGTTTGCCCCCGGTGGCCAGGCGATCAGCATGGTGGAGCTGGCCAATCCGGATCTTGAACGCTTCCCCCGCTTCGCCGAAGCGCTGGCGGTGGCTTCCGAGGCGGTGCTGGCCCCGGGGGACGTCTTGTATCTGCCCAGTATGTGGTGGCATCACGTCGAGGGGCGGGCGCCACTGAATGTGTTGTTGACCCATTGGTGGCGGGATACCCCAGGCTACCTGGGGCGGCCGGAAAACGCCTTACAGCACGCCATCTTGGCCCTGCGTAACCTGCCGGCGGAGCAGCGTCAGGCTTGGAAGGCGCAGTTTGAGCATTACGTGTTTGATCATGATGGCAGCGCGCCGGCCCATCTGCCGGAAGCGTCTCAGGGGATGCTGCGCATGCCGATGGATCCGCCCAGCGCCCAGCAGGTCAAAGCGGATCTGTTACACAAGTTAAAACGACAATAGCGACCCAAGCCGGGCGCTGTAGGACAGGGAGAGAAGTCTTATGAACCAGCCACCGATGCGCGTTGTGGTGGCCGGCGGGGGTACCGCCGGCTGGATGACCGCCGCGGCCTTGGCCAAGTTGATGGGGAAGCGCCTGGATGTGGTGCTGGTGGAGTCGGATCAGATCGGCACCGTTGGGGTGGGGGAGGCGACGATCCCCACGCTGCACATCTACCATCGCTTGCTGGGCCTGAAGGAACAGGATGTGATGGCCGCCACCAACGCCACCTTCAAACTGGGGATCCAGTTTGAGAACTGGCGGGTGCAAAACGAAAGCTACCTGCACTCCTTTGGCTTCTTGGGTAAAGAATGCTGGGCCTGTGGTTTCCACCATTTTTGGCAAAAGGGCAAGGCGCTTGGCATGGTCAGCGAGATCGGCGACTACTGCACCGAGCACCTGGCCGCCCGGGAAGGGCGCTTTGCCGTGTTGCCCAACCAGGATTACAACCACGCCTACCATATGGATGCCACCCTCTATGCCAAGTTCCTGCGTAAGCTGGCAGAGCAGCATGGTGCCCGCCGCATTGAGGGTAAGATTGAGTCTGTGACTCAGTGTGCTGAAAGCGGTGATATCCAGGCGCTGGTGCTGGAGAACGGCGAGCGTATCGACGGGGATCTGTTCATCGACTGCACCGGCTTCCGTGCCCTGCTGATTGAGCAAACCCTCAACACCGGCTACGACGACTGGTCGCATTGGCTGCCCTGTGACCGGGCCATCGCGGTGCAAACCAAATCCGTCAGCAACCCGCCGGCCTACACCCGCTCCATCGCGCACGCCTCCGGCTGGCAATGGCGCATCCCGCTGCAAAGCCGGGTGGGCAATGGCATGGTGTATTGCAGCAAGTACTGGAGCGACGAGGAGGCCAAGGCCACCTTGCTGGCCAACCTAGAAGGCGAGCTGCTTAATGAGCCGCGGGTGATCCAGTTCCGCACCGGCACCCGGCGTCAGCACTGGAATCGCAACTGCATCGCCATCGGCCTGGCCAGTGGCTTCCTGGAGCCGTTGGAGTCCACCAGCATCCACCTGATCCAGCGCAGTATCATCCGTTTAATGCAACTGTTGCCCAGTGGCGGCAGCTACGAGGCGGAGCGCAACGAGTTCAACAGCCAGACCCTGGAGGAGATGGCCAATATCCGTGACTTCATTGTGCTGCACTACAAGGCCACCGAGCGGGACGACAGCCCATTCTGGCAGCACTGCAAGCGGATGCCGGTACCCGAGAGTTTGGCCCACCGCATGAACATGTTTGAGGAGGCCGGCAAGGTGTTCAAGCATGGCCCGGACCTGTTTGGTGAAACCTCCTGGGTGCAGGTGATGATGGGGCAGGGGATTGAGCCAAAATCTTACCATCCCATCGTGGATATGATGTCCGATCACGAGTTGGAGGGCTTTTTGGGAGGGATCAAGGGCCGGGTCACCAAGAAGGTCTCCTCTTTGCCGCCCCATTTTGACTTCGTTGCCCATTATTGCCCGGCTAAACCTCAGGAGTCATAGCGATGTTGAGCACACCGCATCAGGCTCCCTTTGCCTTGAATCGACAGAGCGAGCCACAGATACGGCGCATCGGTCTGGAGCAAACACCGGTGATCCAGATCGATGACTTTTTAATGGATCTGGAGCCGTTGCGACAGGCAGCAGAGCGAGCCAGCTTTGAGCCGGACCCGCAGACTTACTATCCGGGGATCCGTGCGCCGCTGCCAAAAGCGTACGTAGTGGATACGGTGCAGTACCTGATCCCGTTGCTGCAGCGGGTTTATGGGATCCCGAGACAAGCCAGGATGCAGCCCCGGGGGTTTTGTTTCTCCTTGATTACTCAAGCGCCAGAATCCCTTAAGCCGCTTCAGTGCCTGCCCCACTTTGACACACCGGATCGGTTTCACTTTGCCATCTTGCATTACCTGAATGCACCGCCCCATGGCGATACCCTGTTCTTTCGTCATCGGGCATCGACATTCGAACGGGTTGGCCAGGAGCGGATGGATGATTATTTTGACCAGGGGCGCGATGCCCTGGCCGAGGTGAAGGCGAATGAGCCTGGCTATCGTACCGGCAGTGACAGGCATTATGACTGTTATGACAGGGTCAGTTACCGGGCGAACCGGCTGGCAATCTACCCCGGCAATCTGTTGCACTCCACTGCGGTGATGGCTGAGCAGGACATTGACCCTTCACCGAGCAGCGGGCGCCTGACGGCGAATCTGTTCATCTCGTTTCAGGTGTAAGACAAAAAAAAGAGGCCCTAAGGCCTCTTTTTTTGATGCGGATGGCTTACCAGCCTTTGACGATGTTGCCGTCAAACAGCTCGTTGGCCTTGGTGTGCACCTCTTCGCTCTGGTACGCCTCGATGAACTGGGCAATACGCTCGTCATCCTGGTTGTTGCTGCGTGCCACGATCAGGTTTACGTACGGGCTGTCCTTGTCTTCCACGAACAGGCCATTGCTCTCCAGGGTCAGGCCGGCTTGGCCTGCGAAGGTGTTGTTGATCACCGCGAAGCTCACGTCCTGCAGGGCACGGGGCAGTTGAGCCGCTTCCAGTTCCAGGATCTCCAGGTTCTTCGGGTTTTCTACCACGTCACGCGGGGTCGCGGCGATGCCCACGCCCTCTTTCAGGGTCAGCAGGCCCTGGGATTCCAGCAGTACCAGGGAGCGGCCCAGGTTGGTCGGATCGTTGGGCAGGGCCACCTTGGCGCCGTCTGCCAGCTCACTCAGATCGCTGATGCTGCTGGAGTAGGCGGCGATGGGGTAAACGAAGGTGTTGGCGACCGCCACCAGGTCGTAACCACGGGCTTCTACCTGGCCGTCCAGGTAGGGACGATGCTGGAAAGCGTTGATGTCGATGCTTCCATCGTTGAGCGCGGCGTTCGGGGTCACGTAGTCGGTGAACGGCACGATCTCTACATCCAGGTCAAACTTGGCCTTGGCCAGCTTAGCGGCCACTTCGGCAACCTGGGCTTCCGGGCCCGCCATGGCACCCAGCTTCAGGGTGTTGGAGTCGCTACCACCACAGGCGGTCAGGGCCAGCAGGGAGGCCGCGGCAAACAGGGATTGGATGGTCTTCTTCATGACTTGTTCCTTCTCGTTATTTGTTCTTGTTGATTAGCGGTGGTCGATGCGACGTACCAGTGCATCGCCCAGGGATTGGATCAGTTGTACCAGCACCAGCAGGATGACGATGGTAGCCAGCATCACGTCGAGTTCAAAGCGGTAGTAGCCATAGCGGATCCCCACGTCGCCCAGACCGCCGCCACCGACCGCACCGGCCATGGCGGAGTAGCTTACCAGGGTGACCAGGGTGATGGTGATGCTGTTAACGATGCCAGGCAGGGCCTCAGGGATCAGCACCTTCTGAATGATCTGGCGCGGTGAAGCGCCCATGGTTTCTGCCGCCTCCACCAGACCGGCAGGCACCTCCATCAGCGCTCCCTCAATCAGACGGGCGATAAAGGGGATGGCACCCACGGTCAGCGGCACAACAGCGGCCATAGTGCCGATGCTGGTGCCAACGACCATGCGGGTGAACGGGATGATGGCCACCAGCAGGATGATAAAGGGCACGGAGCGACCGGCATTGACGATGACGCCCAGGATGCGGTTGATGGTGAGATTCTCCATCAGCTGACCGGCCTTGGTCAGGTGCAGGATGACACCCAGGGGGATCCCCAGCAGCGCGGCGATCAAGCCAGAGAGAAAGACCATCTGCAGGGTCTGCACGGTGGCGCCCCACAGCAGCGGGATCAGATCACTGGACATAGCCGAGCACCTCTACATCAATGTTGTGTTCTACCAAGAAGGTCTTGGCTTCTTCAATGCCGCGTTCGTTACCCATCAGCTCGGCCAGCATCAGGCCAAACTTGGTACCGCCGACATACTCCATCTGTGCGCTGAGGATGCTGATGTCGATACCAAAGCGCTTGGCCGCCTGGGTAATCACCGGAGCATCCACACTGTCGCCACGGAAGCTGAGGCGAAGAAGGGGCTTACCATTCTCTCCGGGCTCTTCGGTCAGCGCCTGACGGAAGCTCTCCGGCAGATCCAGATGCAAGGTGGAAGCGATAAAGCGGCGGGCCAGCTCGGTGCGGGCGTTGGCGAAGAAGGGCCCAACCTCGCCCTGCTCAATCAAACGGCCACCATCGATGATGGCGACCCGATCACAGATCTGCTTAACCACTTCCATCTCATGGGTGATCAGCAGGATGGTCAGACCCAGTCGTTGGTTGATGGTCTTGAGCAGCGCCAGAATGGACTTGGTGGTCTCCGGGTCCAGTGCAGAGGTGGCTTCGTCACACAACAGCACCTTGGGGTCGTTGGCCAGGGCACGGGCGATCGCCACGCGCTGTTTCTGGCCGCCAGACAGGTTCGCCGGGTAGGCGTCGACCTTCTCTGCCAGGCCCACCAGATTGAGCAGTTCCTTAACCTTGCGCTCGATCTCCGCTTTGTCCTCACCCGCCAACTCCAGCGGCAGCGCCACGTTACCGAACACGGTACGGGAGGCGAGCAGATTGAAGTGCTGGAAGATCATGGCGATCTGTTGGCGCTGACGACGCAGCTCCTTGGCGGGCAGGGTGGTCAGGTCGACGCCATCGATCAGCACCTGGCCACCGTCGGGACGCTCCAGCAGGTTGACGCAACGGATCAGGGTACTTTTACCGGCGCCGGAGCTGCCGATAATGCCGAAGATGCTGCCCTGGGGCACATGCAGATCCGTGGGCTTCAGCGCCGCGATGATCTGGTCCTTCTGGCGAAAGGATTTATGGATGGCTTGCAGTGTGATCATTGGATGATCGCCCTTGTTATTCTGGTTGGCGCCGGCCTCGGCGTGTGGGGGCAGTTTAAGTAGCCGTCCAGAAGTCTGTCAACGGACATTTAGACATTTAGCCGTCTAAATGTGATTGTTGCCGAACTTTTCACCAGATTTCGTTGTTCTTGCCAGTTTGCCAATGGCGGGGGGAAAGGGGATACTTTGCCGCCTTATTACAGAGACACTATGGAGACACCATGAGAAAGACGGTTTTCTTAGACCGGGATGGCGTGATCAACATCGATCACGGCTATGTACACACACCGGAGCAGTTTGAGTTTGTACCCGGTGTGTTGGAGGCGTGCCATCGCCTGGTCGAAGCCGGCTTTCAATTGATCGTGGTGACCAACCAGTCGGGCATTGCTCGTGGCTATTACGACGAGGCCCAGTTCGCCAAGCTGACCGAATGGATGCAAGCGCAGTTCGCCCAGGCCGGCGCGCCCTTAACGGCGGTCTATTACTGCCCTCATCATCCTGAGAAAGGGATTGCCCCTTATGTCACCGCCTGTGATTGCCGTAAGCCCGAGCCGGGCATGCTGCTGCGCGGCAAAGCGGAGCACCAGGCCGATATGGCACAAAGCTATATGGTTGGTGATAAAGCCGACGACATGACCGCCGGCAAATCCGCTGGGGTTAAAGCCAAGATCCTGGTGGAATCCGGTAAAAGCGTGACCGAGCGGGGCATCGCCCTGGCTGACCAGGTTTGCCCGGCATTGCCACAAGCGGTGGAGTGGATCCTTTCCCAGGACGATTAATCGCCTGGGGAAGGGGGAAACAGGGCGGATTCGCCGGCTTTTGCGTCACACAGCGTGAATCCTGACCAGTCGTTCGAATTCATTGAAATTGGCGCTTGCCATCGGCAAACACCGCCCTATAATGCGCTCCCTGTCGACGGGGCACGGTGACTCACTCAGTGAGGACAGCAGCCCACGAACATTGGGCGAAAGGCTTGGTTGTTCAAAATGTCGACGGTCGAACGGCCTCGTTGAAAAACGGCTTGACGACTGGAGGAGATTCACTAGAATGTGCCTCCTGCTTCGGCAACGAAGCAACGCTCTTTAACAATTTGTCAGACAATCTGTGTGGGCACTCACGCAGGATTGAGAAATCATCATTTTCTCGATGCTACTGAGTGACTGCACAACATGCAGAGTAATTTGGTCTTCGGACTAAATTATCAATTCAGTATTCATTGAGTACGTCTTGCTCTTCGGAGCAGGACGCTAAATCAAAATCTTTAATTGAAGAGTTTGATCATGGCTCAGATTGAACGCTGGCGGCAGGCCTAACACATGCAAGTCGAGCGGCAGCGACAACATTGAACCTTCGGGG
>NZ_FQXG01000006.1:0-20309 GCF_900129905.1 Ferrimonas marina
AGAGTCCATGTGAGCCTTGGTCACTGCCCGCCGCTCCTTGCCATCCATGGCATCGCGGCATTCAGGCATCCTGCCTATCAGACACCTATTAAGATTAAGCCCCTGTCCTTTGGACAGGGGCTTTTCGTATTTGCCATTCAGTGGCTCTGCACATCCATGTGGGAGCCCTCCTGTCGGCTTTTCATTCGGCCATCCATGGCCTCCTTCAAAGTCCGGCTGCGACTCCTGTCTCCGCGTTCGAGTGCTGCGCCGCTACGCGACGGTCGCTCTCACCCTGCCTCCACCTCAGTGGCTGCGTTGCTGCGCAACGGTCCATTTCGCCCTGCCTCCGCGTTCGATAGCTGCGTCGCTCTCACCCAAGCTTCGCGTCTCCTGCTCACCGTGCCTTCTTCTATCTGGAGATAGGGCAATGCCCTGCCCTCTTGCCGTCTGCAGCTTGATAGGCGGTTGGCTCATTCTGCATACAGCTGTTTCGTGGGCTGGTTGAGGTCTCTTGAGGCAGGGTAACCGGGCGGGTACCAAGCGGCCCTGCCCTATCCTGGGGGCGAGATCGGCGGTTTGATGGGCCATTGTCGAGCTAAGACTCTAAAGCCTACTGCGAACAGTTGTTAACTCTCTGTCTTTACCCTGATAAACCCCTTTTTCACTCTCTACGAGCAAAGTCGCCTGATTGCTGCAAAACTGTGCATAAGAGCGCAATTTCGGCGCCAAAGGGTACAATTTTGTTCCTGAAGCCGTAAGATTGGCACCCATAAAGCGTACGGGTGTACGCTAATTAAAAGATTCTCTGGGGGATAGCCTTGAAGACACCACTCGAGCAACTGCACCTGGTTAAGGTGATGCGAGACCGTTTTGCCACTATGGGGGAGGCCCCGGCGCTGCGCCACAAGGTCGGCGAGCAATGGCAGGATATCTCCTGGCAGCGCTTCGGCGAACAGGTGGACGCCCTGTCCCGTGCCCTGCTGTCGCTGCAACTGGCGGTACAGGACAAGGTGGCGATCTTTGCCAACAACAGTGCCGAGTGGACCATCGCCGATCTGGCCATTGCCCAGATCCGGGCGATCAGTGCGCCTATCTACCCCACCAATACCGCTGAACAGTCCGCCTACATCATCAATGATGCCGGCGCCAAGGTGTTGTTCGTGGCGGGACAGGAGCAGTACGACAAGGCTCTGACCCTGGTCAATCAATGCGAGAGCCTGCAGGCGATCATCCTGATGGAGGAGTCCCTGCGTCCGGTGGACAGTGCAGTGGCGATCTACCGCCTGAAGGATCTGTTGGAAGCCGACCACGCTGATCAGCAAACAGCTATGGAGCAGCGTGTAGCTGAGGCCAGCCTGAATGACCTGCTGACCCTGATTTACACCTCCGGCACCACCGGCGAACCCAAAGGGGTGATGTTGGACTACACCAACTTCGCCAGTACTGTCCGTCAGCATCAGGAATTTGTACCCTTCGGTGAAGGCGATGTTTCCCTGGCCTTCCTGCCGCTGTCCCACGTGTTCGAACGTGGCTGGACCCTCTACGTGTTGTGTATGGGCGGGACTAACGCCTACCTGGATGACCCGATGAAGGTTCAGGATGCCCTCGGTGAGATCCGCCCCCACGTGATGTGTGCGGTGCCGCGCCTGTACGAGAAGATCTACTCTGCGGTGATGGAGAAGCTGGAGACGGCGCCAAGCCACAAGCGTGGCTTGTTCATGTGGTCCCTGAAGCAGGGCCTGAAGCGCTTCCATGCGCAGAATGGTGGCCCGTCCATGGGGCCGATCAGCAAGGCGCAGCTGGCGCTGGCCGACAAGCTGGTGCTGTCCAAGGTGCGCGAGAAGCTGGGTGGTCGTATCCGCTTTATGCCGGCCGGCGGCGCTGCGTTGGATCCCAAGGTGAACGAGTTCTTCCAGTCGGTGGGCCTGACCGTGCTGTGTGGCTTTGGCATGACCGAGACCACTGCCACCGTGACCGCCAACTGGCCGGGTAAGATCGGCATCGGCACCAACGGCAACACGATGTCCGAGACCCAGGTACGCATCGGCGACAACGATGAGATCCAGGTGAAGGGCGACACCGTGATGCGCGGCTACTACAACCGCCCGGAAGACACCCAGGCCACCTTCACCGAGGATGGCTGGCTCAAGACCGGCGACTGCGGTTGCCTGGATGCGCAAGGTCGCCTGCTGATCACCGATCGCATCAAGGAGCTGATGAAGACCTCCAACGGCAAGTACATCGCTCCCCAGCGGGTGGAAGGGATGGTGGCCCGGGATCCCCTGGTGGAACAGATCGCCATCGTTGCCGATGCGCGTAACTATGTCTCTGCCCTGATCGTTCCGGCCTTCGAGGCGCTGGAAAGCTGGGCCAAGGAGAAAGGGATCCAGTACAAAGACAAGCTGGATCTGGTGGAAAATGCCCAGGTGAAGGCCCTGTTCGAGGAGCGCCTCAAGGCGGTTCAGGCCGAGCTGGCGCGGTTTGAACAGGTCAAGCAGTTTACCCTGCTGAACCGAGAGTTCTGCATGAAGCTGGGTGAGATCACCCCGACCATGAAGCTGCGTCGCAAGGTGATCAACGAGCGCTTTGCCCGGGAGATTGAGGCGATGTACAAGAAGGTCGCCCCGGCGCGTGCTTGATAGCATCCAGCCAAAAGAGGCGTCGCACCCAGGTGCGGCGCCTTTTTTTGTCTCCGGGATTTGTCTTTGGCGATCTTGGCAACGCCGGTTCGGATCCACTAGCTTGAAATCTGGGCGGTACAACGCCGCTCAGGCAGAGGGAGGCGAGCCGATGCGTAAAGGGATGATTCTATTGGTGCTGCTGTCAGGCGGTGCACTGGCCGAGGTGCAATGCCAACTGGAGCAATACCGGGATGAGGCCAGTGGTGAGGTGTTGCTGGAAGCACGAGTCTGCAATGACCAGGATGGGCGGGATGCGGATTACCTGGGCTGGATACAGTGGCGCAACCTGGCTGAGGGGCCGTTGAGCGTGGTCTATTCGGTACCCTGTCAGCAGCAGGCACACCATGGCGGTGCCCGGATCAGCGCCGATGGACGCTTTCAGCAGCGTGATGCCCTCGGGGTGTGCGACAGTCCCTGGCAGGATGCCGAGGTGGAGTTCGTGATGCTTAACGAGGCTCTGGTACCGCTCGATTAGGCAGAAAAAAAGGCTTCGAGTGCGAAGCCTTTCTCTTAGCGCATTCTCGCTGCACTCAGGTGCGAACCTGGGCGAAGGTCGGGGCGCTGTCATGGCTACCCTGACGTACCTGGTCGCTGCGCACCAGTTGGCAGGTAACCAGCCCAGCCTCACGGGCGGCATTGAGTTCGGCCAGGTCGTCAGACAGGTAGAGCACCTGGCTCGGGCGCAGGCTGACGGTGTTCAAGATGTTCTTGTAGGCCTGCACCGTGGTCTTTTGCCCCACGCTGGTGTCAAAGTGGCCATAGAACAGGCCGCTCAGATCGCCCTGGCTGGAGTACTTGAACAGCAGCTCCTGGGCATCAGCGGAGCTGGAGGAGAAGCTGTAGAGTCGCTTACCCAGGGCATTCCACTGGGTCAGGACCTTGGCGGCGTCCTCGTAGACGTGACCCTTGAAGTCCCCTTTCAGGTAGCCCTGTTTCCACACCAGGCCCTGCAGGGTCTTGACCGGGGTGGCCTTGCTGTCATCGCGGATCCAATCCACCAGCAGCTGTGCCAGCGCGGCATCGTCCAGATCCGGGTTGCCGGCCAGTTGCTTGACGTCATCCAGTAAGGTCTGGATGGCGAAGTCGTTCTTACTGTTGGCGATGAAATCCGCCATGGCGTTCTCCGAGTAGGAGAACAGTACTTCTTTAATAAACTGGAAATCCGTGGTGGTCCCTGCGGTGTCCACGATGATGGCTTTGATCCCCATTGTCCCTGTCCCAAAGTTAGAGCTTGGCTAAGGATAGTAGCGCTGCCGCCGGCTTGAGGCTAGCCCCGATGTACCTGAGCCCCTGCCTTGATCACGGCCAGGCAGGGGCCGGTGCCATACTGCCAGGCCAGCTCTGCCGGGCTTTCGATGTCCCACAGCACCATGTCCGCGTCCATCCCCACCGCCAGATGACCGATACGATGGCCCTGGCCCAGCGCCTGTGCGCCATGGCGGGTTAATCCGGTGAGCGCCTCTTCCGGGGTCAGGCGGAACTGGGTGCAGGCCATGTTGAGCATCAGCAGGCTGGAGCACAGCGGGCTGCTGCCGGGGTTGTAGTCGGAGGCTACCGCCATCGGCACGCCATACTGACGCAGCAGCTCAATGGGCGGCAAACGGGTTTCCCGCAGGCAGTAAAAGGCGCCAGGCAAGAGCACCGCCACGGTGCCGCTGTCGGCCAGCGCTTTTACCCCGGCCTCATCCAGCCACTCCAGGTGATCCACCGACAGGGCCTGGTAGCGGGCAGCCAGGGCACTGCCACCCTGGTTCGATAACTGCTCGGCGTGCAGCTTAACCGGCAGGCCCAGGGCTTGGGCCGCCTGGAACAGGCGCTCGGTTTGCTCCGGGCTAAAACCGATGTTCTCACAGAAGGCGTCTACCGCATCCACCAGGCCCGCTTGCGCCAGGGTCGGCAGCTGCCGCTGGACCAGGTCATCGATGTAGCCATCGCCGTCGTGCTGAAACTCGGTTGGCAGGGCGTGGGCACCGAGGAAGGTGGTGTGCACCTCTATCGGGTGCACCCGCCCCAGCTCCCGGGCCACGGTGAGCTGGCGTTGCTCGGTGGCCAGCTCAAGGCCATAGCCGGATTTGATCTCCACCGTGGTGACCCCTTCACGCAGCAGGGCGTTGAGGCGCTTGCGCCCATGGTGAAACAGCTGTTCCTCATCAGCGGCCCGGGTGGCGGCCACGGTGGAGAGGATCCCACCTCCCTGGCGGGCGATGGTCTCGTAGCTGGCGCCTTCTAATCGCAGTTCGAACTCTCGGGCCCGGCTGCCACCAAACAGCAGGTGGGTGTGGCAATCCACCAGGCCCGGGGTTAACCAGCCGCCATTTCCGCGCTGGATCGGCAGGGCAAAGGGATCGATCTCCGGCAGCTGCTGACGTGGGCCTATCCAGGCGATCTTGCCGTCTTTAATCGCAACAGCGCCGTCCTTGATCGCCCCATAGGCGCCGGTTTGTGCCGGATCCAGGGTGGCGATGTTTACGTCCAGCCAGAGTTCATCCCAGTCCATCTCATCCCTCGATTGCTACGTCGTTGTTATGCCATTGTGTCGGTATATTCTTGTATATACAACTTGTCTGTGACAAGGTGAGCTGCACAAGGATTGCACGGATTGACGCTATGATCGCCAAGTTTGAGTCCATCAAGCGCGCCATCAGGGAAAAGATTGCCCAGGGGGAATGGGGGGAACAGCACCGGCTGCCCTCGGAGAATGCCCTGGCCCAACAGTATGGCTGCAGCCGCATGACCGCACGTCGTGCCCTGACCGAGTTGGTGGAACAGGGGCTGCTGACCCGCGCCCAGGGTTTGGGCACCTTTGTCGCCCCCTTCCAATCCCAAGGCAGCATGATGGCGATCCGCAATATCGCCGACGAGATCCGCCAGCGCGGTCACCGGCACCGGGCCGAACTGTTACTGCTGGAGCCACAGCCGGCCCAGCCGGAGGCGGCCATCGCCCTGGGGCTGGCCCCGGGGGAGACCCTCTATCGCTCCTGCCTGGTGCACCTGGAGAACGAGTCGCCGGTGCAGCTGGAGGATCGCTTCGTTAACCCTGCGCTGGTGCCGGATTACCTGGCCCAGCCCTTTGAGCAACAGACCCCCCATGAATACCTGTGCCAGGTCGCCCCGTTGACCCAGGCACACCATTTGATCGAGGCGGTGACGCCCAGCATGGAGCAGTGCCGTTTGTTGGCCCTGGCCAGCAGCGAGCCCTGCCTGCAGATCCAGCGCCGCACCTGGAGTGCCCAGGGTGTGGTGAGTTACGCCAGGTTATTGCACCCCGGCAGCCGGTTTCGGCTCGGGGGCCACCTGATGGTTGAATCGGAGTAAGGAACACCCATGAGTACCAACACACGACACGATCCCAAGCGCCAGATCCGCGCTCCCCGCGGCACCGAGCTCAATGCCAAGAGCTGGCTGACCGAGGCACCGCTGCGGATGCTGATGAACAACCTGGATCCTGAGGTGGCGGAGCGGCCGGAAGACCTGGTGGTGTACGGTGGCATTGGCCGGGCCGCTCGGGATTGGCCCAGCTACGACCGCATTGTCGAGACGCTGAAGCGACTGGAGGCGGATGAAACCCTGCTGGTTCAGTCCGGTAAGCCGGTGGGGGTGTTCAAAACCCACGCCGATGCCCCGCGGGTACTGATCGCCAACTCCAACCTGGTGCCCCACTGGGCCAACTGGGACCACTTCAACGAGCTGGATAAGCAGGGCCTGGCGATGTACGGCCAGATGACCGCCGGCTCCTGGATCTACATCGGCACCCAGGGCATCGTCCAGGGCACCTACGAGACCTTTGTGGCGGTGGCCAAGCAGCACTTTGCCGGTCAGGCGGCGGGACGTTGGATCCTCACCGGCGGTCTGGGTGGAATGGGCGGTGCCCAGCCGCTGGCTGCCACCATGGCGGGCTTCAGCTGCCTGGCGGTGGAGTGCGACGAGACTCGCATCGATTTCCGTCTGCGCACCGGCTACGTCGACAAGAAGGCCCGCTCCCTGGACGAGGCATTGGCGATGATCGACGCCGCCGTGGCCAAGGGTGAGGCCCTGTCGGTGGGCCTGCTGGGCAACGCCGCCGATGTGTTTGCCGAGCTGGTGGCCCGGGGAGTGACCCCGGACGTGGTGACAGATCAAACCTCCGCCCACGACCCGCTCAACGGCTACCTGCCCCAGGGCTGGAGTCTGGATCAGGCCAAGACCCTGCGCGAACAAGATCCTCAGGCGGTGGTGAAGGCCGCCAAGGCCTCGATGGCGGTGCAGGTGCAGGCGATGCTGGCGCTACAAAGCCGCGGTGCCGCTACCCTGGATTACGGCAACAACATCCGTCAGATGGCGCTGGAGGAGGGGGTCGAGAACGCCTTCGACTTCCCCGGCTTTGTCCCCGCCTACATCCGCCCGCTGTTTTGTGAGGGGATCGGTCCGTTCCGCTGGGCCGCCCTGTCTGGCGATCCCGAGGACATCTACAAGACCGATCAGAAGGTGAAGGAGCTGATCCCGGACGACCCCCACCTGCACAACTGGCTGGATATGGCGCGAGAGCGGATCCAGTTCCAGGGCCTGCCGGCGCGGATCTGCTGGGTTGGCCTGAAGGACCGGGCCCGCCTGGGCCGGGCCTTTAATGAGATGGTGAAGAACGGCGAGCTCAAGGCGCCGGTGGTGATCGGCCGTGACCACCTGGACTCCGGCTCGGTGGCCTCCCCCAACCGGGAGACCGAGAGCATGAAGGACGGCTCCGATGCCGTGTCCGACTGGCCGCTGCTCAACGCCCTGCTCAACACCGCCGGGGGCGCCACCTGGGTCAGCCTGCACCATGGCGGCGGCGTCGGCATGGGCTTCTCCCAGCACAGCGGCGTGGTGATCTGCTGTGACGGCACGGACGAGGCGGATGCCCGCCTGGCCCGCGTACTGTGGAATGACCCGGCTACCGGGGTGATGCGCCATGCCGACGCCGGCTACGACATCGCCCAGCGCTGCGCCCAGGAGCAACAGCTGGATCTGCCCAGCCTGAACGGGGAGGAGACGCCATGATGCTGCGACTGGTTCCCGGCCAACTGACCCTGGCTCAGCTACGCGCCATCAGTCGCGATGGCGTTACCCTCAGTCTGGATGACGCCGCCTACCCCGCCATCGATGCCAGCGCCGCCGCGGTGGCCCAGGTGATCGACAGCGGTCAGGTGGTGTATGGCATCAACACCGGCTTTGGCCTGCTGGCCAACACCCGCATCGCTAAGGAAGATCTCGAGCTGCTGCAGCGCTCCATCGTGCTGTCTCATGCCGCCGGTACCGGTGAGCCGATGGCAGACGCCACCGTGCGGCTGATGATGGTGCTCAAGATCAACGCCCTGGCCCGTGGCTTCTCCGGCATTCGTCGCAGTGTCATCGATGCCCTGATCGCCCTGGTCAATGCCGAGGTGTACCCGCTGGTGCCGGAGAAAGGCTCGGTGGGGGCGTCCGGTGATCTGGCGCCGCTGGCCCATATGGTGCTGCCGCTGCTTGGCGAGGGTCAGGTACGCCATCAAGGCGAGCTGATCAGCGCCACCGAGGGCATGGCCAAGGCCGGACTCAAGCCGATGACCCTGGCGGCCAAAGAGGGCCTGGCCCTGCTCAACGGCACCCAGGCCTCCACCGCCCTGGCGCTGGAGGGGCTGTTCCTGGCGGAGGATCTGTGGGCCGGTGCCGCGGTGGTCGGTGCCATCAGCGTCGAGGCGGCATTGGGCAGTCGACGCCCGTTCGACCCAAGGGTCCATGCGGTGCGCGGCCAGCAGGGCCAAATCGATGCTGCCGCCACCTTCCGTCATCTGCTGGCCAGCCAGTCGGAGCTGGGGGACAGCCACGCCAACTGCGACAAGGTGCAAGACCCCTACTCGCTGCGCTGTCAGCCCCAGGTGATGGGGGCCTGCCTGACCCAGCTGCGCCAGGCGGCGGAGGTATTGGCGGTGGAATCCAATGGCGTCACCGACAACCCGCTGGTGTTCCCGGGTAGCGAGGAGGGCGAGGCGGACTTTATCTCCGGCGGTAACTTCCACGCCGAACCTGTGGCGATGGCGGCGGACAACCTGGCCATCGCCATCGCCGAGATCGGTGCCCTGGCGGAGCGGCGCATCGCCTTGCTGATCGACCGTAACCTGTCCGGGCTGCCGGCCTTCTTGGTGGACAATGGCGGGGTGAATTCCGGCTTTATGATCGCCCAGGTGACCGCCGCAGCGCTGGCCAGTGAGAACAAGAGCCTGGCCCATCCGGCCTCGGTGGACAGCCTGCCCACCTCGGCCAACCAGGAGGATCATGTCTCCATGGCCACCTTTGCCGCCCGCCGGTTGCGGGAGATGGCCAGCAACAGCCGTGGAGTATTGGCGGTGGAGCTGTTGGCGGCCTGCCAGGGGCTGGATTTCCGCGCCCCGCTCAAGGCCAGCCCGGCGGTGGAGCAGGCTAAGGCCGAGCTGCGGGCCCGGGTGCCTTTCTATGACCAGGACCGCTTCTTTGCCCCGGACATCGATCAGGCCACCGGCCTGCTGGCCGAAGCCAGCTACAACCGGTTACTCCCCACGGCCTTGCTGCCTTCGCTGTCGAGCTGACCGCGGTTCAGTTCAATATGGCTCGCTAACCCCCCGAGATTTCGGGGGGTTTTTCTTTTGCTGGCACGGTATCCTGAGATCCATAGCGAATGACAGGAGAACGTCCGGTGGAAACCGAGATCCGGCAGAGTCTGCAAAACAAACTGGCTGATGGCCTGACCCAGATGGGACTCCCCGTGCAGGGTAACGACTGGGAGACCGCCGCCCTGCTGGCCCTGGTCGCTTCCGTATTGGCCCTGGTCGGCTACCAGGTGTTCAAGCGGGCGGCCAGCAAAGGGGTGGAGACCCTGGCCTACACCATCCCCGGTCCCTGGTCGGCCCCGGTCAAGCAGCACCGCATCGTCGAGAAGGTGGCGCGGATCCTGCCGCTGGTGTTGCTGGATCTGTTCACCTCCATGGTGTTTGCTGCCTATCCGGGCTGGGATCGCCTGGTGACCTTCGTGTTGGAGGTTGGGATCCTGCTGGCGGTGGTGCGGCTGCTCTATGCGGTTGCCGATACCGCCCATGACGTGGCGCTGCGTAGCACCCTGGCGCGCCGGCTGCCGGTGCAGTCCCTGGTACAGGTAGCCAAGCTGCTGCTGTTCATCGTGGCGGCCATCCTGCTGGTCTCAATGCTGCTGGGCAAATCACCGGTTTACCTGCTGTCCGGCCTGGGGGTGGCGGCGGGTTTGATCATGCTGGTGTTCCAGGATGCGATCCTCGGCTTCGTCGCCGGGATCCAGCTCTCAGCCAACCGCATGGTCAGCCCCGGTGACTGGATCCAGATGGATAAGTATGGTGCCGATGGCGATGTCATCGAGGTGTCGCTGACCACGGTCAAGGTGCAGAACTGGGATAAGACCATCAGCATGATCCCGGCCCGGGCGCTGGTGGCGGATTCGTTTCGAAACTGGCGTGGTATGCAGGAGTCCGGCGGCCGCCGGATCAAGCGTGCCCTGCTGATCGATCTGCACTCAGTCCGCTTTCTCGATGCCGAGCTGGAGCAGCGACTGGGCTCCATCAACCTGTTGGCACCGCACCTGGTGAGCAAAGAGGCGGAGCTGTCGGCTTACAACGCTCCCCTGCCCCACCAGGAACAACCCGCCAATGGCCGCCGCCTCACCAACGTAGGCTGTTTCCGTGCCTACCTGCAGCGCTATCTCAATGAGCATCCCCAGATCCACAAGGAGATGACCCTGATGGTGCGCCAGCTGGCCCCCACCGACAGTGGCCTGCCGCTGGAGATCTACTGTTTTACCAATGACACCCGCTGGCCGGTGTACGAAGGGATCCAGGCGGACATCTTTGATCATGCCCTGGCGGTGCTGCCCCAGTTTGAACTGAGAGCGATGCAGCAGCCCACCGGCGCCGATCTGCGGGCGCTGCAGCGGGCCAATTAAGACCAAACAAGGCCAGATGGAGCCTCAGGGCTTCGGAGAGTAGTGCGGTACGGGCTGGCGAACCTTGCCCTGGTAACAGCGGAAGAACGCCAGCAGCTGCGCCATATCGGCGGCCTTGCTGTCACCGGGTTCAAGCCAGGGGCCCAGCACAATGCGGCGGTGGCGATAATCCAGCGCCACCGGGAAGATCGGCACCTTGGCTCCTTGGGCGATGTGATAGAAGCCGGTCTTCCAGCGGTTCACGGCGCCCCGAGTGCCCTCCGGTGCCAGGGCTAGGACAAAATCCGGCTCCTGCTGGAACAGCTCCACCACCCCTTCCACCAGGTTATTGCTGCGGCGCCGATCCACCGGCCGGCCGCCCATCGCCCGCATCAGCCAGCCCAGTGGGGGCCGAAACAGCTGGTGCTTGCCAATAAAGCGGGCTGGCACCTTAAGCACCGCCCGGCACAGCACCCCCAGGATGAAGTCCCAGTTGCTGGTGTGGGGCGCAACGATGGCGATGTATTGGCGCTGCGGTGGTAACTGCCCCTCGATGCGCCAGCCCGCCAGCTTCAGCAGGCCTTGGGCGATGCGTGCAAACATCGGATTCCTCGGTTGATTGGCCTAAGCATAGGAGAATCTATGGCGCCGGTCTGGCTCAGTGAGGGTGCTCGGAATGGTCGTGTGAGTGGCCGGGGTGATGATCGTGAGTGCCGTGGGACAGCATCAGCAGCGCCAGGAACAACAGGCCGATGGCGGCCCCCAGGTAGTGGCCAGTGCTCAGCTGCAGGCCGTGGCGGTGGTCGTCTGCCTCATGCTGGTGCTCATGGGGGCGATGCAGTAACACATGCAAAATGGAGCCGGTGACAAAGGCTTGTAACCAGACCAGCTCGGTGCTGGCCAGCGGTGCCAGTACGGTTTCCCCCAGGGTAAAGCCCAGTACGGTGCACAGCATCATCAGCCCCAGGGCGGCACTGGCCGCGGTACGGCCAAAGGCGGGGCGCAGCAACCACCACACCGCCAGGCCAGCGGGCAACCTGTGCAGCACCACCCCCAATGCCAGCAGCGGGTGACCCTGGGCCTGGCTGGCCAGCGCCAGGGCGCTGCCGTCGGTCAGGGTATGCAGCATCAACCCCATCAGGCCCAGGCTCAGGGTCAGGTTGTGGGTCAGTCCGGAGATGCGCTGGAAGCCCCGCTCTGCCAGGGTCGGCCCCGCCACCCCCAGCAGCAGGAAGGGCAGGATCCAGGGACCACCCAGGCGCCAAAGGCTGGGCAGGATATCGAACAGGATCAGCCCCGCCAGGGTCACCATTACGAAGGCGGTGATGCTATCGAGGAAGCGTGGCAGCCCGCGCAGGGCGTGGAACAGAAGTGGACCCACGGCCAGGATCAGCAGGCTGGCGATCAGATAGTTCATCAGAGGTAGTTGGCCAGTTCCAGCTTGTACTGGGCCGGATCGACCGCATGCTGGATGGTGACGTTATGCTGGGTCAGCTCCAGCTCCCTGGCCATGATATGACGGCGATCGGTCAGGCTATAGACGGTTTTAACCCGAGGCTTGTGGGGCAAGGTGGGGTGGTTCTCCATCACCACGGCCAGCTGGCCATTGGACAGCGCCACCATCGAGCCCACCGGGTAGAGGCCAATGCAGCGAATGAACTGGCCCAGCAGTTCACTGTCGAGCTTTTCCGGTGCCATGCTGCGCATCAGCTTGAGGGCCTGGGGCGGGGTCATGGCTCGATGATAGACCCGCTCGCTGGTCATCGCATCGTACATGTCACACAGGGTGATCATCCGGGCGAAGGTACTGAGCTGATCCGCCGCCAAGCCATTGGGATAACCACTGCCATCCAGCTTTTCGTGGTGGTTGGCCACGATATCCAGGGTGATCGCGGTGATCCCCGGGGTCCGCTTCATGATGTCGGCGCCGAATCGGGCGTGGTCTTTCATATGGGCAAACTCCTCATCGGTGAGCTTGCCTGGCTTGTTGAGGATCTCGGACTTCACCAGCACCTTGCCAACATCGTGCAGCAAAGCCCCCAGCACCATCTGGTGCAGCAGGTCGTCGCGGTAGCCCAGATGACGAGCAAACAACAGCATCAAAGTGGCAACCGCCACCGAATGCTGCAGCAGGTACTCGTCTTTGTTGCGGATCTGGCGCAGGCAGGAGAGCGCCGCATCGTTGCGAGCACCACTGTCGATCAGATCGGTGGTCAGCAGCTCAAACTCACCCAGGTCAAGGGGCTGCCCCTGTCGCACCTGGTGCATGGATTTTTGCTGTAGCCGTCGGCTGCGACTGTACAGGCTGCGGGCCCGTTGCAATTCGTCGCTGAGGCTGGCGGCCCTGGGCCCGGTGGGGGGCGCACTCAAGGGGGACGGCGGCGGGGCCGGGGTGCTCACCTGGGAGCGACTCGGATCGACGATCAGCTGTGTTACGCCCTCCCGCGCCATCTGAGCGAGCAGCTCCGGGCTGCTGATCAGCCCCTGGCGGGCCAGGGTCAACGCGGGATGACCAGGTATCTCGACCACAAACATGCCTACCCTGGCGTGTTTCAAAGGCACCGACTTCATCAATGCAATCCGTTCCGAAAGTGATACTCAAGAGAGGAGGTGTGAGGCTTAATTTATAATGAAACGATTGAAAACATAAGCTTGAATATCAGTTCTTTGCAGAAAGCTCGAAGATCGCGGCAAAGTAGGCGTCAGTAACCCTGTTTGTGAAGCCGCAAGAAGCCGGTGCAGAACGATAAGGAAAGCCTTAGTCCTCAGTCGGTTGCTGGACCAGAAGCTGGCAGGTCGTGCCCTTGGGGCACTATACTTCCGGCCTCTGAAACCCGGGGCCGTCCCCAACACCTTGGATATTTATGGAAACGATCACCGCCGCGGTCATGCTGCTGTTCATCATGGACCCCCTCGGCAACCTGCCGATCTTCAGCTCGGTGCTGCGCCACGTGGCGCCCTCCCGGCGACGGTTTATCCTGATCCGCGAGCTGCTGATCGCCCTGTTGATCATGCTGGTGTTCCTCTACGCCGGCGAGGCCTTCCTGAACTTCCTCAATCTGTCCTCCCAGGCGGTGTCGATCTCCGGGGCGATCATCCTGTTCATCATCGGTTTGCGCATGATCTTCCCGGACAAGGGCAGCGTGACCGGTCTGGATGCCGGCGAAGAGCCGTTGATCGTGCCCCTAGCGGTGCCCCTGCTGGCGGGCCCCTCGGTGCTGGCCACCCTGATCCTGCTGGCACACCAGGATCCCAACCGGATGGTGGACTGGACCCTGGCCACAGTGGGGGCCTGGGCGATCACCGCGGCGACCCTGATGCTGTCCGGCGTGTTCCTGCGGGTTTTGGGCGAGCGGGGGCTGAAGGCGATCGAGCGCCTGATGGGGATGATCCTGCTGATGCTGTCGGTGCAGATGTTCCTCGATGGCATCGCCGGGCTCATCGGTAATTGATCCAGTATTGCGGCTCGTGAGCGCCGCCGAAAAAACCAACAGAACATTTTCCCTAGCTTAGTCAAAGCATTAGCCTGCCAGATAAGCGTCTTTTTCGGGCGTTTATCTGGCTTGGGCGGCGAGGACCTTGGGCATGTTGGAGCAAGTACGGGCACTGAGTACCTTCAATCTCTGGGTGTTCAAGGCGGTGTTTGAAAGTGGCAATGCCAACCTGGTGGCCACCGAGCTTGGGGTCTCGGCCCCCACCATCAGTCGCAGCCTGAGCCAGTTGCGGCTGACCTTCCAGGATGAGCTGTTCGTTCGCCGTCACCAGGGGCTGGAGGCCACCGCACGGGCAAAGGCGCTCTACCCACTGGTTTGCAACTGCACCGATGCCATGACCGATCTGGTCAGCAGTGGCCTGGCCACCGCACAGCAGAGCCAGGACCTGGTGCTGGCGGTGAACACCACCATGCTGGTGCCACTGGCGTTGCGGATCCGTCAGCAACCCTACTTCTACCCCCAGGGGGATATCCAGCTGGTGCAGTGGCGCCCGGGCTCGGCGGAGCGACTGGCCAAAGGGGAGATCGATCTCGGCATCGCCGTCGAGCGGCCTGATCGTATCGATCTGGAGCTCACCTTCCTCGGCGCCGTTGCCCGGCCAAGCCTGGTGGCGGCGGAGGATCATCCCCTGTGGCATGGTTTCCCCCAACTGGATCTGAACGAACTCGCCCGCTTCAATTTCACCTACTACCGCTCGCCGGGGTTCAATGACCGGGTCGATCCATTCGAGATGTTCTGCCAGCGCAAAGGGGTGACCCTGCCCAAGGTGGTCTGCGTTGACGACAGGGAGGAGTGGATTGCCAATCTGTTGTCCCTTAACGCCTTTGCCTTTGCCCCACGACAGATGATCCCGATGCTTTCGAACATTCCCGGGCTGCGGGCGGCCGCCCTGCCCGAGCAACAGGTGCGCCGGTTGTTTGCCTCGATTCCGCCACCGCAGCACTACCTGGTACAACGCACCCGGGCTTACCGTCGCTACCCGCCGGGCCTGGCCGACCGATTGGTGAAGCTAGTGCAGGAGTTTGTGGTACCCCAGGCACTGCCGGAATAAAGCGCTTCGCTTTGACCTTCGGCCACAAGAAAGGGCGCCTTGCGGCGCCCTTGTTGGGTTCTGAGATTGTTGGAAGTGTCTCTTAGAACGCGTGTGCCGCTTCCAGCTTGGTCGGAGTGTGACAAGCTGAGCAGGCTTCTCGGGTTGGGAAGGCGATGTCGACGATAGCATCACCGTCCCAGGTCGAGTTGGTGTCATCCAGCAGCAGCTCAAACACGCCGCCGTTGAGTTCCATGTGGGCCTTCACCCCTTCCTTGTCGGCGCCGCCATGGCAGGACCAGCAGGTGGCCGAGGCCGGGCTGGTGGCATACACCGGGATCGGCGTGGCTGGGTCGAAGTCGTCGCCCATGGCGTAGTCTTTGCGGGTCAGCACCGGCGAGATGCGCTCCACCAAGTCCAGCCGGACGCTGCCTGCCACGTGGCACTGGGCACAATCACTGAGCCGGGCCGGGTAGGTAAAGACGCGGTAGGCGTCCTTGCTGCCAGCGGCGACCGAGCCGTCGGCCAACCCGGGCCAGCTAACCCCATCGGCTTGCTGCTCTTCACGTTTTTGCGCATGCAGGGCGTGGACATAGATGTTCCAGCTGATGTGGTCCTGTACCGGATCCTGCGGCGCAAACACGTTGTCCATGTGCACCCCATCCCACTCGGTATTGCTGGGGAAGTGGCAGGCCTGGCATTGCTGCTCCAGATCGTTACGGCGACCGTGGTAGCCGTAGACCCGCTCACCGTGGCAGGAGGCACAATTGTCGTTGGAGACCACCTGGCGACGCCAGTCTTGCTGCTCCAGCAGGCCATCTTGGTTGAAGAAGGTGTAGTGGGAGATCTGGCGCTCGACATGGTCGCCGCCGACCGTGGGTGCGCCGGTTTGCGGGTCATAGTACATCACCGCCTCGGTGGCGATCAGGGCGCTTTGTCCCTCCATCCCGGTCGGGATAACCAGACCGGTGGCGCCGCCGCTTTGGATGATGTAATCATCGCCGCCCACCACCTTGGATTCACCCCGGTCAAACTCGCCGGAGATCACGTAGGTGTAAAGCCCCTTGGCCTTGTCTTCCGCCACCGGGGTCTTGCCCAGGTAGTTGAAGCTGACAGTATGGTTGCCACGGCGAGACAGACGGCCATTGGGACGGTTCTCCGCATGGTCGATGTAGGCATCCCGGGTCAGGTGGACGTAGTCGTTCTCCATGCCGTAGGTCAGGGTGACCCGGGCGTGCTGGAAGATGTCCCCGGATTTGGGCGCCTCGGCGACCGGTTTGCCCTCGGCGTCGAGGATCTCCACGGTGAAGCGGACCTCGGCAGTGTTGTACAGGTGATCGGCGCGGGTGATCTCGCCATTGTCACGCATGTAGTACTTGTCATCGGACACCCAGGGGTTACCGTCTTTGTCGAAGTAGGCCGGCTTGCCGTCGCTGTCCTTGACCCAGGCATAAAGGCCGCGGCTATCCGTGGTCGGTGTCCAGCTGGCCTCCACTACCTTGAAGCTGTAGCTGTTGCGCGCCTTCTCTTTGGCAGCCAGCGGAGACAGGTGCTTGCTGGCAACATCGTGGCAGGAGGCACAGTTGTCGATCTGGTGGGATTCGGTGTGACAGGACAGGCAGGCCCGGTCGTCTGTGCTAGTGGCCAGCCAGTCAGCCCCCTGCGGCAGGGCCTCGGTGGCCTCGCTCACGTGGCAGGCGGTGCAGTCATAGCCCGGGGTGACGTAGCCTTTGGGCAGGCCGGTGTGCCAGCGGTGGATCCGCTCTGAGATCACCCCTTTGCTGTTGGCCCCTTCGTCGGCATGGCAGACCAGGCAGCTGGTGAGGTCATCGTTGAAGTGTACCCCGGTGTAAGCGGGCATGCTGTGGGTATGGGCAATGTCTGTGTGGCAGGAGTGGCAGGACTCGGTCGCCACCATCGCCTTTTGCAGTGCCACCTCGGAGCCGTCCTCCATGAAGTAGTGTGCCGCCCCGCCGGTGCCATTGAAGCTGCCCAGTTGTGGGATCTCGATGCCGGTGCCCTTCTTGAAGTCCATCACGTAGAACAGCTTGGCCGCCTCAGCCTGGTAGTGCTCAAAGTCGGCAAGGATGCCCGGCGCTGTCAGGGTATAGGTGCCGTCGCCGATCTCTTCCAGGCAATCGACATTGCAGTTGCCACGCTCAAACATCTGGCGCTGGCCCCGTTCGCCCTCGGCGGTCATTTGGCCTGTGACATAGTACATGTCGGGCATCTTGATGACGGCCAGGCCCTGTTCGTTGGTTACCTTGACGGTGGCAACCAGCTGGCCCTTGTCATTAATGCCGGTCTCCAGGATAGAGAAATCCAGTTTGTCGGCAACGGTGGCGACCGGCGAACCCGGGTTACCATCCGGGCCCTGAGGCCCCTCCGGCCCCGCTGCGCCACCTGAGCCGTCCTTGCCATCATCGGCACAGCCCGCCAGGCCGATGGCTAAAGCGGAGGCCACCAGCCATCCGACTTTGCTCTTATTCATCATCATCACTCCGTAGTTGTTCTAGAGGCATCAATGCCCGGGATGATTATTCTGCGGAGTGTGCCGCTGTGCTTTGTCAGAACTGGGTTGCGTGAAAAGGCACCAGGCTGGCCTGGCCATGTGATCAGGCGCGCCTTAACGCTCGGTGTGCATACAATAAAATTCGCCCGGTTCTGGTGTTCGCGATCCGGCTCACAGGTTAGTTTTACCTGATGAAAGAGAGACTGGGTGGGGAGAAGAGAAAGCCAGTTTTTCCGCTGGTAATGACAGGAAAAACGGAGCTGTTACCGGCTCGGGTCGAAGAAATTTACTCTTTGTTTTCTGGTGTCATTTCACTCATATACCCGCCTGATTTCTGGCGTGGTTCGGCCCCCTCGACCACACTGAGGCTGTACCACGGGCTCGACCCGAGACAAAACGCACCTCCCCCAGCCCGCCACCGTTAAGCCGGGATTTTGATCATCCGCTTGCGGACCCCAGGAGTGGACATGACCCCATTGCACCAGTTGGAACACCATGCCGAGGCCCAATGGCAGCGGCTGTTGGATACCCTGGCCCAGGCTACTGGTATGCCTGGTGTCTACCTTGCCCGCTGTACCGAGGTGGAGCTGCATGTACTGAGCACCAACCAGGGCTGCCCACCTCAGGCCGCGGCCGGTGAGCGTTTTCCCATCTTCGATCTGTTTTGCGAGCAGGTGATGCGCCAGGCCAAGGTGGTCCAGGTGGAGGATGTGGCGGCCGACCCCCAATGGCAGTCCGGTCGTGAAGCCAGCGCCGGGGTGCAATGTTACCTCGGCATGCCGGTGCGTGACCCTCAAGGCGAGGTGTTTGCCACCTTGTGCCTGTTTGATACCAAGGCGCACCCCCTGCCGGAGGCCTGGCAAAGCCTGATGCGCTCGGTGGTGGCGATCATTGAGGGCGAGCTAGCGATGCTGTCGCTGTGTCGTGAGCTGGATGGCCTGGCCCGGCAAGACCCGGTTACCGGGCTGGCCAATCGGCGGGCCCTGGAGCTGGGGCTGCCGGCGATGAAGGAGTGGGGGCTGCGTCAGCAGAGCAGCCTGGCGGGCAGCCATCCCCTCGGGGTGGTGTTGATGGAGCTGGATCAGTTCGCTGAGCTGCTGGTTCGGGCGGGACTGAGCGGGGCCGAGCACGCCCTGACCCTGGTGGGGCAGGTGCTGGGGCAATCGCTGCGTCCCCAGGATATGCTGGTGCGCTGGTCGGAGGCGCGCTTGCTGCTGCTGGTTTCCGGGGTGCGCAGTGAGGACCTGTTGGCCCAGGCGGAACAGCTGCGCTGTGCGGTCCAGCGCTTACCGATGCTGGATGGCGAAGGGATGGGATTGACCGTCTCTATGGGGGTCATGGTCTGGTCCGGCGAGGGCCATCTGCCCATCAGCCTGCTGGAGCAGCGGCTACGCCAGGCCCAGGAGGCGGGCCACAACCGCTGTGTTATGGCCCGGTCCGAGTTACCTTTTGCTGGCCCGGCTCCACTCGATCAGGGCGAACAGGCCGTAAAGCATTAGTGCCTGGTACACCGACCAGGGCTGTGGCTTGCCCTGGCGCACGCGAAAGCCGGCGCAGTAGGCCAGGTGGGCCGCCAGGGTGATCTGCAGCAGGATCTGCAGCGCCAGCCCATAGGGTTGCGGCCAGGGGAAGATCAGGTTGACCAGCATAATCAGCCAGGCGGCAACCATGCCCGCCTTAGCCCAGGAAAGGAATTGATCCATCAGGAGTTCTCGTTAAAGGTTCGTTGGTATAAGCGATAGGCCACCTGGCCGGCGATCTTCTCTCGGTGCAATCGCCAGCTGGCTGGCACGGCAGACATTGCCAGTTCCTTCTCGCTTTCGACGTAGATCCAGGCCGACGGCGTCAGGTAGCCGTTCTGTTCCAGTCGCTCCAGGCAGGGTGCCAGCAGCGACTGACGAAATGGCGGGTCGACAAACACCAAGTCGTAGGGTGCGCTGGCAGGACGCTCCAGTTGCGCCAGGGTATCGCCCTGGCAGACCTCGGCCTGAGTCGCGCCAAGGCTCTTGAGGTTGCGCTGCAAGCCCGACGCCACCTTGGCATCCCGCTCCATCAAGGTGGCAAAGCCGGCGTATCGGGACAGGGATTCAAACGCCAGGGCGCCACTGCCGCTAAAGCAATCCAGAATCCGCGCGCCCTGCAGTTCCCCCATCAACCAGTTGAACAGGGTCTCACGGACCCGATCCGTGGTGGGACGCAGGCCCTCGAGCTCGGGCACCGGCAAACGCCGGCCACGCCACTGGCCGCTGATGATTCGGATCTGGCCTTCCCGCTTGCTGGCCTGAGATTGTTGCGGTTTTCGACGGGGGGCTCGCGCCATGGTGACCTCGGTTTTTGACACAATTCTGGGTAGACTATGGCCCCAGAAAAGTTCGCCATTTTAGCAAGCCTTTCCCCCCAATGGGGAAGCAAGGCAGAGGTATAGGGTACAAAGTATGGCCAAAGGCTTATTTTCCTGGTTTCGTCGCAACGAACCCAAGCCAGAGCAGACCGAGCAAACCGCCAGTGAGGACGCCTCCGAGCTGAAGGACAGCGAGGCCCAACCCCAGCCTGAGACAGTAAGCTCAGAGGTCCAATCCGCGCCGCCGCAAGCAGAGCAGGCCGAAGCCGCGCGCCTGGAAGCCGAGCGTGTTGCCGCTGAGCAGGCCGAGGCCGCGCGCCTGGAGGCAGAGCGTGTCGCCGCCGAGCAGGCCGA
>NZ_FQXG01000006.1:20579-415166 GCF_900129905.1 Ferrimonas marina
GAGCAGGCCGAGGCCGCGCGCCTGGAGGCCGAGCGTGTTGCCGCCGAGCAGGCCGAAGCCGATCGTCTGGCCGCGGAGAAAGCCGAGGCAGAGCAGGCGAGTGACGACAAAAAGCCGGGCTTCTTTGCCCGTCTGAAGGCCGGCCTGCGCCGGACCAGCGAGAATATCGGCGGTGGCTTCGTTGCCCTGTTCAAGGGCAAGAAGATCGACGATGAGCTGTTCGAAGAGCTCGAGACCCAGCTGCTGCTGGCGGACGTTGGCATCGAGACCACCACCCGCATCATCGACAACCTCACCGACAAGGCCGACTACGGCGATCTGAAGGACTCCGATGCCCTGTTTAGCCAGCTCAAGAGCGAGCTGAGCCAAACCCTGAGCAAGGTGGATCAGCCCCTGGTGGTGGAGAACCCGGATGGCCCCTTCGTGATCCTGATGGTCGGGGTCAATGGCGTGGGCAAGACCACCACCATCGGCAAGCTGGCCAAGCAGTTCCAGGCCGAGGGCAAGAGCGTGATGCTGGCCGCCGGTGACACCTTCCGCGCCGCGGCGGTGGAGCAGCTGCAGGTGTGGGGTGAGCGTAATGATATCCCGGTGATCGCCCAGCACACCGGCGCTGACAGCGCCTCGGTGCTGTTTGATTCACTCCAGGCCGCCAAGGCCCGCGGCGTCGATGTGTTGATCGCCGACACCGCAGGTCGATTGCAGAACAAGGCGCATCTGATGGAGGAGCTGAAGAAGATCGTCCGGGTGATGCGCAAGCTGGACGTCAAGGCTCCCCACGAAGTGATGCTGACACTGGACGCCAGCACCGGCCAGAACGCCATCAGCCAGGCCCAGCTGTTCAACGAAGCGGTGGGCCTGACCGGCCTGACCCTGACCAAGCTGGATGGCACCGCAAAAGGCGGCGTGATCTTCGCCTTAGCGGATAAGTTTGGTATACCAGTACGTTATATCGGCGTTGGTGAAGGAATTGACGATCTGCGTCCGTTCGACAGCGACGCCTTCATCGACGCCCTCTTCAGCGAACAAGAGTAGCCAACAGCGCCATGATCCAGTTTGAGCAGGTCAGTAAGGTCTATCCCGGTGGGCGCAACGCCCTGGACAACGTCAGTTTTCATGTTAAGCCCGGTGAGATGGCCTTTCTCACCGGCCACAGTGGCGCCGGGAAGAGTACCCTGCTCAAGCTGATCACTGCCATTGAACGGCCGACTCTGGGCAAGGTCACCATCAATGGTGCCGATGTTGGGGCGCTCAAGCGCCAGCAGGTGCCCTTCCTGCGTCGCAGCATCGGCATCATCTTCCAGGATCACAACCTGCTGATGGACCGCAGCGTCTACGACAACGTGGCCCTGCCGCTGCTAATCGAAGGCTTTGCCGAGCGGGAGATCGGCATGCGGGTGGAGGCGGCCCTGGATATGGTGGGGCTGGCGGACAAGATCGCCTACTCGCCGACCCAACTGTCCGGCGGTGAACAGCAGCGAGTGGGGATCGCCCGGGCGGTGGTGGCCAGGCCGGCGCTGCTGCTGGCGGATGAGCCCACCGGTAACCTGGATCCCAAGCTGTCGATGGAGATCCTGCGGCTGTTCGAAACCTTCAACAGCGCTGGCACCACGGTGCTGATCGCCACCCACGATCTGGGCCTGATCGCGCGGATGCGCTACCGCACCCTGACCCTGAAACAGGGTCGGATGATCAGTGCTGACGAGGTGGCCGCATGAACCTGAAGCGACGCAAGCTGCCGTTGGGGCAGCGTATGGTCAGCTTCCTGGCGCAGCACCTGCGCCAGCTGCTGGCCAGCCTCGGTGAGCTGTGGCGCACCCCGATGACCTCGCTGATGACCCTGCTGGTGCTGGGCTTCAGCCTCAGCCTGCCGGCGCTGCTGCTGGTGCTGGCCAACAACGCCGCAAAGGTGGAGCAGCAGTGGCACAGCGCCGCGGAGATCAACCTGTTCCTGCAGATGGACCTGGCAGAATCGCGTCAGCAGGCACTGGTGACCCGCCTGCGGGGTATGCCGGAGCTGATCGAGGTGCAGTGGCAAAGTGCCGATGCGGCGTTAGAGGAGTTTCGCCAGAACGCCCAGTTCGGCGATGCCCTGGCCTACCTGGACGACAACCCGCTGCCGGCGGTGATCCGGGTGTTGCCGTCGGCTCGCCACAGTGGCGCCGAGGCCGCCCGCAGTCTGAGGGATCGTCTGGCCGGTGAGCCAGAGGTGGCGCTGGCCCGGCTGGATCTGGACTGGCTGCAACGACTGGAAGCGCTCACTGCCACCGGCCGTCAGGCGGGTGCCGCGCTGGGGTTGTTGCTGCTGGTGGCGGTGGTGCTGATCACCGCCAATACCATCCGCCTGTCGATCATGCAGCGCAGCGACGAGATCCGGGTGATGAAGCTGGTGGGGGCCACCGAGGGCTTTATTCGTCGCCCCTTCCTCTACGGCGGCCTTTGGCTGGGACTGCTGTCAGCGCTGCTGGCGCTGGTGCTGGTTAACGCCATGCTGGTGTGGCTCGACGGTGCCATGGCGCAGCTGCTGAGTCTCTACCGCAGCCAGTTCCGCCTCGATGGGCTGTCGGCGCAGCAGGGCAGCGGCCTGATGCTGGGGGCCTGCCTGCTGGGTTGGCTGGGGGCCTACCTGTCGGTACGCCGTCATCTGCGTGCCATCGAGCCGCAGTAGCCTGCCCGACCCGCAACCACAGGAACTTTGCTAGCCTGATTGGGGTCTGAACCGTGCTTGTGCGCGGATACCCCTGTCTGCGGTGGTCGTGATAGACTGCCGATCCTATTCGAATTCGAGGTACTTGATGAGCGACGCCAGTCAGAACATGGCATTGATGGTGGTGCCCCAGGGGCACGGCAGCCTGGAGAGCTACATCCAGGGTGTGAACGCCATTCCGATGCTGTCTCTGGAGGAGGAGCAATACCTGGCTCGTCAAGTCAGCGGCGGCGATATCGACGCGGCTAAGCAGCTGATCATGTCCCACCTGCGCTTCGTGGTGCACATCGCCCGCAGCTACTCCGGCTATGGCCTGCCCCAGGCGGATCTAATCCAGGAGGGCAACATAGGCCTGATGAAGGCGGTGAAGCGGTTCGATCCCGATGTCGGGGTGCGCCTGGTCTCCTTCGCGGTGCACTGGATCAAGGCGGAGATCCACGAATACGTGCTGAAGAACTGGCGCATCGTTAAGGTGGCGACCACCAAGGCCCAGCGTAAGCTTTTCTTTAACCTCAGAAAGGCCAAGAAACGTCTGGGCTGGTTCAGCGCCGAAGAGGTCTCCAACGTGGCGTCGGAGCTGGGGGTCAGTGAGAAAGAGGTGATGGAGATGGAGGCTCGGTTGTCCGCCCAGGATGCCGCCTTTGATCTGTCGCCGGACCAGGACGACGACGACGGTGGCTATGCCCCGGCGCTCTACCTGGAGGATCACAGCTCCAACCACGCCGAGGTGATCGAGGCGGCGGATTGGGAGCAGCAGTCCCAGGATCGCCTGCTGGCGGCGATGAACACCCTGGATGACCGCAGCCGGGACATCCTGCGGGCGCGCTGGCTGGAGGAGCCGAAGGCGACCCTGCAGGAGCTGGCGGATCGCTACCAGGTGTCGGCGGAGCGGATCCGCCAGCTGGAGAAAAACGCCATCAAGAAGCTGAAAAGCGCCATGGATGGGTGAGCCTTTTAAGGCTAACTAATTGAATTGAAAAGCACGGGCCCGATTGGGCCCGTTGCTGTTTGGAGCCCATTATGCAGTGTCGTCTTGGCTGCGGTGCCTGTTGCATCGCCCCATCCATCACCTCGCCGATACCCGGCATGCCCCGAGGCAAGCCGGCCGGGGTGCGCTGTGCCCAGCTGGATGACCATAACCTGTGCCGGCTCTTCGGTCAGCCGGAGCGCCCGGCGGTGTGCAGCCAGTTTAAGCCGGATGCCGTGGTGTGCGGTGGCTCTAATGCGCAGGCGCTTGCTGTGCTGTCTGAACTGGAAGCGGCAACCCTGCGGGCCTGACCAGGCGCGACACCGGCACCAGCGTCACCCCCTGCTGCGCCAACGCCGGCAAGGCCTCCTGCAGGAACGCCAGTGTTGAAGGATAGGGGTGACCGATCACCACCACCTGACCCCGGCTTTGTGCCAGGCTCACCGCCTGGCGCCATTGTCGCTCGATGATCATCCGCCCCGGCATGGGGTCGAGGAACACATCCCGTTTGATGCTGGCTACGCCGGCGGCCTCAGCCTGGTAGTAGGCCTGGCTGTCCGGGGTAGTGAGGCTGTCGACAAAGAAGCGGTTGCCCTGCTGCAGTTCGGCCATCACCCAGGCCATCACCTCTGAGTCCGGGGTGATGGCGCTGCCCATATGGTTGTTGACCCCGCTGGTGAAGGGGATGTCCGCCAATGCCTTCTTAACCCGGTAGCTCACCTGCCAGGCATCCTGGTCCGGACCGATGGCCCAGGGGCCCGGGTCTTTAGGGCCGCGGGTGGCCATGGGCAGGTGCAGCATGGTCTCCCGCCCCTGGCGCCAGGCTTTGAGTGCCAGCTCACGCCCGTAAGGGGTGTGGGGCAGGAAGGAGAGGGTGACGTCGGTGGGCAGGGCGAAGGCGGCGCGGTCCGAGGCACGGGCACCGATGTCATCGATGATCAGGGCGATCTGGCCAGCGGACGCTGGCCAGGTAAAGAGCAGCAGAAGCAACAGCCAAATGCGCGGTTCAGGGGTGCAGCAGGTCGTACGCCGCATAGAGCTGTTGGTCATCCTTCCATGTCTCTAACTCCTTAATGTTGTTAACTATATCTTCAAGTTCGTGGTCTGCCAAAGGGATCGCCAGATCCGGCTCTATGCCCACCTCATCGATAAAGCGTCCATCCGGAGTGGCGTAGCGGGCGGTGGTGAGCTTGATGGCGCCGCCCGGCTCCAGCAGTGGGATCAGCGACTGCACCGTGCCCTTGCCGTAGGAGCGCTCACCCACCAGGGTGGCGCGCTGATGGTCCTGCAGGGCACCGGCCAGGATCTCGGCGGCGGAGGCGCTGCCCTGGTTGATCAGCACCACCACAGGGACAGTGCCAAACAGGTTGTATTCGGTGGCCAGGTAGCGCTGGTTGGCGTCGAGGTAGCGTCCGTGGGTGGTGACGATCACCCCCTCGGTGAGGAACATATCCGCCACCTCCACCGCCGCATCCAGCAATCCGCCGGGGTTATTGCGCAGGTCCACCACCAGGCCCGACAACGGCTGCAGTTGCAGCTCTCGGGCGGCCAGCCGGACCTCCTGGGCGGTGCGCTGGTTGAAGCTGGCGATCCTCAGGTAGCCCACCTGCTCTGGCAGGGCAGCGCTTTCGCTGGTGTGGATCTCGATCTGGGAGGGGGCGAGGCGAAACTCCAGTGGCTGCTCGGCACTGCGCCGTTGCAGCACCACCTGCAGGTCTCTATCCTCCTGGCTGGCTTGCTTGATGTAGGCCACCAGTGGATCGAGGTTGCGCGGCTCCACCTTGAGTTCGTCCACCTGCAGCAGGATGTCGCCGGGCAGCACCCCGGCCGCCTCGGCGGCGGAGCCCATCAGCGGGGTGATCACCCGGATGTGGTCATCATCCACCGCCACCTCCAGGCCATAGCCGTAGTAGTGGCCCTGATTGTTCTCCCGCAGCAGGTCGAGGGTTTGGGTATTGAGGTAGCTGGAGTGGGGATCGAGTACCTCCAGCATCCCTTTCAGGGCGCCGTCGAGCAGGGCCTGACGGTCGACGGTGTCGACATAGTAGGCATCGATAAGCTGTTCCACCGCGAACAGCAGTTGGCGGGTGTCGTCCTGGGTCGGCGCTGTCTCATCCCTGTGATGCTCCTGCTGGGCCAGCACCGAGGTGATGACCAGCAGAAGGCCGAGCAGCAAGGGGAACCGCCTTGGCATGCGCCCTCCCTACCGAGCAGGGGGGCGTGAAAGATCAGCTTTTTGCGAGGTAACCCTTAGGGTCCACCGCCCGCCCCCGGTGGCGTATCTCGAAGTATAGACCGGGTTTTTCCAGGCCACCGGAGTCGCCGGACAGGGCCACAACCTCGCCCGCCTCCACCTGCTCGCCCACCTGTTTGAGCAGGGCCTGGGCGTGGCCATAGAGGCTGAGGTATTCGTCGCCGTGATCGACCACCACCACCAGGCCGAAGCCACGCAGCCAGTCGGCAAACACCACCTGGCCGTTGCTGATCGCCTTGACCTCGCGGCCGGACGGGGCCGACAGCAGCCAGCCGTTCCAGGTCAGCTGACCCTGACGGCGACTGCCGAAGCCGGCGGAAAGGCGAGCGGGCAGAGGCCAGGGCAGTACCCCCTTCTGATCGCTCAAACCATGATGGTGCTGGCTCTGTGCCAGCGCCTCCAGGGCTTGGCTAATGGCGGCCTCCAGCACGTCCCGGTTCTCCTCCAGCTGATCCAGCTGACGGCGATCCCGGCTCAGCCGCTGCTCCAGCTCACTCAGGGCCTGTTGCCGTGCCTGCTGGCGCTGTTGTAACTGCTTCCGATTGGCCAGCTGCTGCTGGTGCAACTGCTGCTGGCGGTCCCGCTCCTGGCGCTGGGCGGTGGTGACCTCTTCGAGGGCCTGCTGCGTCTGCTGCAGGTCTTCGATGGCGTCGATCCGGGCCTGGTTGAGGTACTGGTAGTACACCATCATCCGCTCCAGGGTGGCCGGTTCGTCGCTGCCCAGCAGCAGCGCGGTATGGTCCTGCTCGCCGCTCATCCAGGCGGTGCGCAGCTGTGAGGCCAGGTGGGCCTGCTGCTCCGCCTGGGCCGCCTCAAGCTCACCACGGCGTTGCTCCAGCTCGCCCAGTTTGCGCTCGGACTGCTGTAGTGCCTGCTCGGAGCGGCGCAGACTAACGGCACTGTCGCTGACCGCTTTCTCCGCCTGGCGCAGCGACTTGAGCTGCTTGTCCTTGTCCACCTGGGCCTGGACCAGCCGAGATTGGCGCTGCTGGATCTCCTTACCCAGCTGCTCAAGCTCTTGCTGTTTGTCCGCCACCTCCTGCTCCGCCCAGGCAAGGGGCAGCAGCATCAGTGCGGACAGCAGGGCGGCAGGCCATCTCATCGGTTCAGTCCTTCAGGGTCACCAGCGGGGTGCCGGTCATCTCGTCCGGGATCGGCAGGCCCATCAGGTCCAGCATGGTGGGGGCGATGTCCGACAGGGCGCCACCCTGGCGTACCTGCCCTTGCCGACCAACGTAGATAAAGGGCACCGGCTCACTGGTGTGGGCGGTGTGGGCCTGACCGGTATTGGCGTCGGTCATCTGTTCGGCGTTGCCATGGTCTGCGGTGATCAGGCACTCACCACCGACCTGCTGCAGCGCAGTGACCACCCGGCCGATGCATTGATCCACCGCCTCGCAGGCCTTGACGGCAGCATCGAAGTCGCCGGTGTGGCCTACCATGTCACCATTGGGGTAGTTGCAGATGATGACGTCGAAGTCGTTGGACTCGATGGCGGCGATCAGCTTATCGGTCAGCTCGGCGGAGCTCATCGCCGGGGCCAGATCATAGGTGGCGACCTTGGGGGAGTTGATCAGGGTGCGCTGTTCGCCCTCGAAGGGCTGCTCTACCCCGCCGTTGAAGAAGAAGGTGACGTGAGCGTACTTCTCGGTCTCGCTGATCCGCAGCTGGGTCTTGTTCTGCTTCTCCAGCCACTCACCCAGGGTGTTACTCAGCTCGTTGGGCGGGAAGGCACAGGCGGTGTCGATGTCCGCCGCGTACTGGGTCAGCATCACCATGCCCGCCAGGGTCGGGGTGGCCTGACGCGCAAAGCCGTCGAACGCCGGATCGGTGAAGGCCCGGGTCAGTTGACGGGCGCGGTCGGCACGGAAGTTCATAAAGATCAGGGCATCGCCATCCGCCAGCGGGGCGGCTTCGCCCACTCGGGTGGGAGCGACGAACTCGTCATTCTCATCCCGCTGGTAGGCCGCTTGCAGGCCGGCCACGGCGCTATCGGCGTGCTCGCTGGCCAGGCTTTGGGTCAGCAGGTTGTAGGCTTTCTCCACCCGCTCCCAGCGCTGATCCCGATCCATGGCGTAGTAGCGACCAATCAAGCTGGCGATGCGGCCACAGCCCAGTTCGCTGAACAGGGCATCGAAGCGCTGCAGTGAGGCCTCGGCGCTGCGCGGCGGGGTGTCACGACCATCCAGGAAGGCGTGCAGGTAGACCTGCTTGGCACCGCGCTTTACCGCCATGCGCACCATCGCTTCGATGTGATCCTCATGGGAGTGCACGCCGCCGGGGGAGAGCAGGCCCATGATGTGGACGGCGCCGCTTTGGCCCACCGCCGCATCCATTGCGGCCACCAGGGCCGGGTTGTGCTCAAACTCGCCGTCGTCGATCGCCTTGCCGATGCGGGTCAGCTCCTGGTACACCACCCGGCCGGCACCGATATTGATGTGGCCCACCTCGGAGTTGCCCATCTGGCCTGCTGGCAGACCCACGTCCAGTCCGGAGCCGGAGATCAGGCCCGAGGCGGATTGGGCAAACAGGCGATCCAGGTTGGGGGTATTGGCCGCGGCAATGGCGTTGTCCGGGGCGGCTTCGCGGGCGCCCCAGCCGTCGAGGATCAGCAGGGCGAGGGGTTTCTTTGCAACGGTCATGTCGAGTCCTTGAGCTGTCAGCTGGCAGGGTACCAAGAGTGTTAAGGGATACAAAACTGAAAGTTTACAACGAGATTTGCGCCATAGACCAGTCTGTCGCCAGGGAGTTTTGGCCGGACGCTGCAACCCGATTCTTGTCAGGGTATACTTGCTGCCCTTATTACACACTGGCTAGCAACCAAAAGCACAGGCAAATATATGACTGAGTTTATCGATTTTCTCTCCCGCAACCCGATCTTGAGCCTGGCCTGGGTTGGCCTGGCTGCCCTGTTCATTGCCTCCCTGGTGAAGGGCAAGCTGAGCAAGGTGACCACAGTGGATCATCAGGGCGCGACTCAGTTGATCAACAAACAGGACGCCAAGGTGCTGGACGTGCGCAGCAACGACGAGTTCAAGAAGGGCCACATTGTGGACGCCCTGAACCAGCCGCTGTCTCAAATTAAAAATAATCAGTTGGGTGCGGTTGAAAAGTACAAGAACACCCCCATCATTGTGGTGTGCAACACCGGGATCAGCTCCAGCCAGGCGGCGTCCGCCCTGGTCAAGGCCGGCTTCGAACAGGTCTACAACCTGAAAGGCGGCATGACCGACTGGAACGCCGCAAACCTACCGGTGGTTAAAAAGAAGAAGCGCTGAGTTGAGCTCAGCCTGTCACGGGTGGTCTGTGTGAGGCCAAGGCCTACACAGCAGTTTTGACGGCCCTACGGGCGGTCGGATCGGCGAATGGATGCCCGACAAACCCAACGAGATACGAAAGGTATAAATACAATGTCTGAAGCAGCAACCAACAACGCCGCCAACACCGAACAGACCGCTCCGGCGTTCCAGATCCAACGGGTTTACACCAAGGACATCTCCTTCGAAACCCCGAACTCCCCGGCCATCTTCCAGCAGGAGTGGAAGCCGGAAGTGAAGCTGGACCTGGATACTCGCAGCAACAAGCTGGCTGACGATGCCTACGAGGTGGTGATCTCCATCACCGTGACCACCAAGGTGGGCGAAGACGTGGCGTTCCTGTGCGAAGTGCAGCAGGCCGGTATCTTTACCATCGCCAACCTGCCGGATGCCCAACTGGCTCACGCCCTGGGTGCCGGTTGCCCGAACATCCTGTTCCCGTACGCCCGTGAAGCGGTAGCCAGTCTGGTTAACCGTGGCACCTTCCCGCCGCTGAACCTGGCACCGGTGAACTTCGATGCCCTGTTTGCTCAGTACCTGCAGAAGCGTCAGCAAGAAGCTGCTGCCGATCAGGGCGAGCAAGCCGGCGCGTAATACAAGACGGATTGGAGCTTTTCAGTTGACTGAACAAGCTGAGATCACGGTACTGGGGGCGGGGTCGTACGGCACCGCCCTTGCTATTTCGCTGGCCCGCAATGGCCACCGTACCGTGTTGTGGGGCCACGACCCCGAGCACATGGCGACGCTGCAAAGCGAACGCCGTAACGAAGCCTTCCTGCCGGGCAATGCCTTCCCGGAGCCGCTGGTGGTCGAGGCCGATCTGGCCAAGGCCCTGGCCGCCTCCCGCAATGTGCTGGTGGTGGTCCCCAGCCATGTGTTTGGCGAGGTACTGCGTCGGGCTCAGCCGCTGATGCAACCGGGTACCCGGGTGGTGTGGGCCACCAAGGGCCTGGAGCCAAAGACCGGTCGCTTGCTGCAGGAGGTGGCTCGAGAGGTTCTCGGTGACGAGATCCCGCTGGCGATCCTGTCCGGCCCCACCTTTGCCAAAGAGATGGCCGCGGGCCTGCCCACTGCCATCTCCCTGGCGTCCACCGACAACGAGTTTGCCGAAGAGCTGGCTAACTTGCTGCACTGCGGTACCTGGATGCGGGTTTACATCAACCCGGATTTTGTTGGTATGCAGCTCGGTGGTGCGGTGAAGAACGTCATCGCCATCGCCGCCGGGATGTCCGACGGCATCGGCTACGGTGCCAACGCGCGCACCGCGCTGATCACCCGGGGCCTGGTGGAAATGTGCCGCTTGGGGGCTTCGCTGGGTTCCGACAAGGCCACCTTTATGGGGATGGCCGGATTGGGCGATCTGGTGCTTACCTGCACCGATAACCAGTCTCGCAACCGTCGCTTTGGTCTGGCCCTGGGTCAGGGCAAGGCGGTGGATCAGGCGATGGCGGAGATCGGCCAGGTGGTCGAGGGCTATCGCAATGCCGAGGAGGTCTACCAACTGGCCAAGCGCCAGGGGGTGGAGATGCCAATCACCGATCAGCTGTACCAGGTGCTGTACCAGGACAAGCCGGTGAAAGAGGCAGCCCAGGCGCTGCTGGCGCGGGATATGAAAGCGGAATAAGCTGAGTAAGCTCAGTCTTGGTTCAAAAAGGGGGCGCGCTGCGTCCCCTTTTGTTGTTTTATTACATCATTTTGAGTGGGTACGATGAAGGTAGATGTGGTGGTGATCGGCGCTGGCGCCGCGGGCTTGATGTGTGCGGCCACGGCGGGGGCGCGCGGGCGCCAGGTGCTGGTGTTGGATCACGCCAAACAGGCGGGCAAGAAGATCCTGATCAGCGGTGGTGGCCGCTGCAACTTCACCAACATGGAGGTGCTGCCCAGCAACTTCCTGTGCGATAACCCCCACTTCGTTAAATCCGCCCTGGCTCAGTACAGCCACTGGGACTTTATCGCCATGGTGGCCCGCCATGGCATCGCCTACCACGAGCGCGATCATGGCCAGCTGTTTTGCGATGACTCCGCCAAGGAGATCGTGCAGATGCTGCTATCGGAGTGCGATCAGCACAATGTCCAGATCCGCCTGCGCAGTCAGATCGAATCGGTCAGCCGCGGTGAGCAGGGTTTCTCCCTGGCCACCAGCCAGGGCCGGATCCAGTGTGACAGCCTGGTGGTGGCCACCGGCGGGTTGTCGATGCCGAAGCTGGGGGCCACCCCCTACGGCTATCAACTGGCGGAGCAGTTTGGTCTGACGGTGAAGCCGACCCGGGCCGGTTTGGTGCCGCTGACCCTGCAGCCGGAGGATAAGCAGCATTTTGAGCCATTATCGGGGATCTCACTGACCACCACGGTGCAGGCGCTGCAGGGACCAGCGTTCACCGAGCAGCTGCTGATCACCCACCGCGGGGTTTCCGGCCCGGCGGTGCTGCAGGCGTCCAACTACCGTGGCGTTGGCGAGGCGGTCACCGTGGATCTGCTGCCCTCGGACGAGGTGGCGACGCTGCTGGCCGAGGCCAAGCAAAACACCCCGAAGCGTCAGTTGTTGACCGTGCTGAGTGACTGGTTGCCCGGCCGCCTGGCGGAGGCATTGATGGCGCGCCAGGGGTGGGCCAACGAGCAGATCGCCCAACTCAATAAGGCTCAGCTGGATGCTATCGCCGACACCCTCAATCGATTCGAGCTTAAGCCCGCCGGTGATGAGGGTTATCGCACCGCCGAGGTGACCCTGGGCGGGGTGGATACCGACGCCATCAGCTCCAAGACCATGGAGTGCAAAACCGTACCGGGATTGTTCTTCGCCGGCGAGGTGATGGACGTAACCGGCTGGCTCGGTGGCTACAACTTCCAGTGGGCCTGGTCCTCCGGTTACGTGGCGGGTTTGAACGCCTGAGCCCCGGTTCACACCAGCGCCCTTATTGGCGCGGCGGATTCCAATCCCAGGTGGAGGCGCTTTGTCCTTGGGTTTTTCCGCCAAGCCAGCGTAAATCGCTGGCTAAACAAGGCGATGAGGTGAATGTAAGGTATCTGCTCCGGTGCTGGTTGCGACCCTGTGCTGCGCCGTTATGCTAGGGGGACGACAAAGATAATAAGGACATTGTCTTGGCCCTTGGCAATCCGAAACCCTGGCCCTCTTCTCTGCCCCTGGTGGTGCTGATCCCCGCGGTGCTGCTGTGTGCGCTGGGAACCCTGATTGCCCTCGATTTCTTTCAAGGCCGCGACATGATGCGCGCCCACCTCAAACAGGCCCAGGAACACCTGCTGATGCAGCGTGCCCGCCAGATGGAGCAGTTGCTGGTGGCGGCGGGCCCGAGCCGGATCGGCGATGTCGCAGAGCAGAGCCTGCTGCAGTGGGCGCAGGAGGAGGAGTTGCTGGCGGCGGCCATCGTCGACCGGGATCAGCGCATCTATTTTGGCAGTCGCCTGGTGTGGCGCGGCGGTCAAGCCAGCCGCCTGCTGGAGGGCTACGAGAACGAGCGGGCGCGCAAGGCGCTGCTCAGTGGCCTGCCCAAGGTGCTGTCCGATCCGCAACGAGGCAGCCTGCATCTCTACTATCCCCTGGCCCAGCTCAAGCCCCATATGCAACCACGCCTGATCTACATGGAGCAGGACCTGACGGCGCTAAACCAGATAAGCCAGGATCTGTTCGTCCAGCGGTTGTTTAACCTGTGGAGCTTTGGCCTGGTGCTGTTGCTGCTGCTGTGGGCCATCGGCCATCGCTGCCTGGCTCAGCCGCTGCAACAGATCCAGCAGCAGAGCCGGCGACTGGGGGAGTCCACCCTGGACATGCTGCCGCAGAGCCGGATCAAAGAGTTTGACCAGCTGATCCTGACCCTGGGTCAGGCCAACAGTCGCCTGCGCCAGGGCTATGCCCAGCTGGTGGAGAGCGAGCAGCGCTGGCTCTACGCGGTGGAAGGGATCAAGGCCGGGGTCTGGGACTGGTACCTGGATAGCCAGCGGGTCTACTTCTCCCACCATTGGAAGGCGATGCTGGGCTACCGGGACGATGAACTGATGGCCAGTTACGCCGCCTGGGAGCAGCGGCTGCATCCGGATGATCGCGAGCGGGTGGTGCGTCAGCTGGAGGAGTACGTGGCCGCCAAGTCCGGTCTGTTCGAGAACCTCTATCGCCTGCGCCACCGCGAAGGTCACTACGTCTGGGTTCAGGATCGGGCGCTGATCGTCGATTGGGATGCCAATGGCGATCCCTGCCGTATTGTCGGTTCCCACCTGGATGTGTCGGACGAGGTCGGACGCCGCAGCCATGAGCGACGCGATAACAACAACGCCAGCCGGATGGCGGTGGTCAGTCAGCTGGAGACGCTGCTGACCCAGCTGGAGACCCCGGGCTATGCGCTGCTGTTCTACCTCGACATGGACGATTTCAAGCTGATCAACGACGCCCACGGCTACGAGGCCGGCGATAGGCTGCTGGCCCAGGTGCAAACCCGCCTGGAGAAGTTGTGGCCGGACGCAACCTTGTTGCGGCGGATGCAGGGGGACGAGTTCGTGGTGCTGCTGACCGGCTTGGATCCCCAGCGCCAGGCCCTGGTCAGCCAGGCCCAGGAGGCGGCGGAGTCGATCCTGCAGGCGGTGTCCCAGGGGTGGCTGCTCGAGGGCGAGGCCCTGCATCTGGGCACCAGCGTCGGCATGACCCTGTTCCAGCCCGGACCGCAGTTGCGGGGGGCGGAGCTGTTGACCCAGGCTGAGCTGGCGGTCTACCAGTGCAAGGCGCAGGGCCGCGGCGGCTATGTGCTGTACAAATCGGATCTGCAGCAGAAGGTGCGCCAGCAGCTGTGGCTGCGGGATGCGCTGAGTCAGGGGCTGAACCAGGGCGAGATCAGCCTCTACTACCAACCCATCATGGACGCCAGCGGCAATATCCACGCCGCCGAGGCGCTGCTGCGCTGGCACAACCCCCAGCGTGGCGAGATCGTCCCCAACCAGTTCCTGCCGGTGGCGGAGCGCTATGGCCTGTGCCATGAGCTGGCAGAGCTGCAACTGGCCCAGGCTTGTCGCGACATGGCGGTGATGCGCCGCTATGGCCTGTCGGAGATGATGATCAACGTCAGCCCCCGTCAGTTGCTGTGGCCGCCGTTCGTCGATCGCCTGCTGCACCACCTGGAGGAGCAGGGTCTGCCGGCCAAGATGCTGGTGCTGGAGCTGTCGGAGCATCACCTGCCCAAGGTGGATAAGGCGCTGTTGCTGGTGCTGACCCGGCTGAAGGACATCGGGGTGCGGTTGGCATTGGATAACTTCGGTGCCGGCTTCCTGGCCCTGTCGCAACTGGGCCAGCTGCCGGTGCGTCGCCTCAAGCTCGACACCCGCTACCTCTGTGGCGGCGGGAATGAACCCGCCCGACCGCTGTTGATGGCCCAGGCGGACCTGGCGGAGGCGCTGCAGCTGGAATGGATGGCGGAAGGGGTGGACGACGAGTCCTGCTACCGCCTATTGCAGGAGCGCGGCTGCGAGCGCTTCCAGGGCTACCTGTTCAGCGCGCCGCGGCCGCTGGATGGCTTTCTTTCCCTGTTGCGGACCAAGGGGCAGATCCCGCCTCGTACCACGACAGAATTGAGCTGACTGCCTGCTTCCGCAGGCTGTCCCGCTCGATCAGGATCTCATGCTTGGCCTCGGCCAGGTGTTCCAGCTGATGCCGTGACTGGCGCTGGCAGAAGCGGGTCTGCGCCTGGTTGCAGACGATGCTGTCCTGCCCCGCCTGCAGCACCAGCAGCGGGGTGCTCACCTCCAACTGACTCAGCACCTCGGTGGCGGCCAATGCCTGGCTCAGCCAGTGATTACTGGGATCCCCCAACTGCACCTGCGGTACCTGCTGGTAGATCTGGCGAAACGCCTGGTACTGCTCGAGATCGCCGGTCAGCTCGTTGCGCTCAAAGGGCACAGGATCGTAATCGTGGCCGCCGGGCACATAGCGACTTGGCAGCAGTCGGGCCAGGGTGCGGATCACCGGCTGCAGCAGCGGTGCCGGCGCCGGCAGACGGATGCCGTACATCGGCGCGGTCACGGCAGCGCGGTCAAAGTGGTCAGGATAGAGTGACAGGTAGAGGGTGGCGATGGCGCCCCCCATGGAGTGTCCCAGCAGGTAATGGAGGCGGTGGCCATCGGGAGCCACGTACTCCTGGTAGAACTGGGCCATGTCCTCCAGGTAGTCGTCGAACCGGTTGACGTGACCGACGTGAGGGTTGGCCAGCATTCGCCCGGACAGGCCCTGGCCGCGGTGATCCCACAGATAGACGCTGAAGCCCTGTTGATGGAGCTGCTCCGCCAATGGCCAGTACTTGAGGAAGGTCTCGATCCGGCCGTTGCTCACCACAATGGCGCCCTTGGGCTCAGGGTGACGCAGGATAGCAAAGCGGATGTCGATGCCGTCCACGCCGGTGAACTGGCCATGCTGGGCTTGCTGCCACAACGGCCAGTGCCCCATTACCTGGTCCAGACTCATTGGCCGGACTTGGCCTTCTGACGTGCTTCAAAGGCGGCCAGCTGCTCCGGGGTGGCCTCGGGCTGATGGTTGGCCTTCCACTCGCTGTAGGGCATGCCGTAGATCGCTTCGCGGGCGGCGTCGTAATCGATCTCGATGCCCTTCTCCTTGGCTTCCGCCATGTACCACTTGGACAGGCAGTTACGACAGAACCCCGCCAGGATCATCAGGTCGATGTTTTGCACGTCCTTGTTGGCGTCTAGGTGTTGCAGCAGGCGGCGCAGGACGGCGGCCTGGAGTTCGGTTTCAGTCTGCTTGTCCATGGTGTCCTCTTATTGGTTGGCGCCGGTCTCGACGCGGGGTTGTTGCTCCAGCCACTGGCCCATCTGCTGCTCCAGTTCGGTCAACGGCAGGCTGCCATTGGTCAGCAGGGCGTCGTGGAAGTGGCGGATATCAAAGTCATCACCCAGGGTTTCCTCCGCCTGGTGACGCAGGCGCCAGAGGGTGAGCTCGCCAATCTTATAGGAGAGGGCCTGGCCCGGCCAGCCGATGTAGCGGTCGATCTCGGTGCCCACGTTGTGCAGCGACAGGGCGGTGTTGTCGGCCAGGAAGGCCACTGCCTGCTCGCGACTCCAGCCCTTGGCGTGCATGCCGGTATCCACCACCAGGCGGCAGGCGCGCCACATCTCGTAGGTTAAACGGCCAAAGTTGCTGTAGGGATCCTGGTAGAAGCCCGCCTCCAGCCCCAATTTCTCCGCGTAGAGCCCCCAGCCCTCACCAAAGGCACTGATGTAGCTGAAGCGTCGCAACGGGTGCATCGCCTGCTCCTGGCTCAGGGCGATCTGCAGGTGGTGGCCGGGTACCGCCTCGTGCAGGGTCAGCGCTTCCATCTCGTAAAGCGGGCGCTTATCCAGGGCGTAGGTGTTGACCCAGTAGTAGCCGGGCTGGTCGTCGGCGGCGGCACTGGCGTAGCGTCCGGTGGTGTACTTGGGGGCGATGGCCGCCGGTACCGGCTTAATGCCGTAGGGGGTGCGCGGCAGGGTAGCAAAGAACTGCGGCAGCGAGGCGTCGGCCTGCTTGGCCAGGAAGGAGGCGTACTGCAGCAGCTCCCGCGGCGTCTTGGCATAGAACTGGGGATCGGTACGCAGGAAATGGAGGAACTCGGCAAAGCTGCCATCAAACTCCACCTGCTGGATCACCGCCTCCATCTCGGCGCGGATCCGGGCGACCTCCTGCAGTCCCAGGGCATGCACCTCGTCGACGCTCATCGACAGGGTGGTGAAGTGACGGACCCGGTTGGCGTAGAAGGCCTCGCCATCGGGCAGCTCAACCGCGGCGATGCTGGTGCGGGCCGCCGGGTAGTACTCCTCGACAAAGAACCGGTGAAAGGCCTGGTAGCTGGGCAGTATGCCATCGCGGATCAGCGCCAGTCCCTGCTGCTGGGCCTCGCTGTCGTCCAGGGCTGCCAGCGGCTGGTAGAAGGGGCTCTGCTCCGGCTCGGTGATGTAGGCGGCGATGCTGTCGGCAGTGCCGCTCAGCACCACCCGGGGCAGGGTGTGGCCGCTGGCCATGCCCTGGCGCATCCAGGCAATCTGCTGATCGAAGTAGCGGGGCACCGCAGCTAAGCGCTGCAGGTAAGCCTGGGTTTTGGCGTCGGAGTCGAGCCGGGCGGTGCGGGCAAAACCGGGCAGGTAGGCGTAGAAGCCCGCCTCGGCGTCCAGCGGCATGGTGTAGGCGGCAAAGCGGTAGCGATCAACCCGGTTCTGCAACTGGTAGCGCAGCATTGCCAGATCTGCCTGTTCCTGGCTATTGAGGCTGCTTGCCTCTATCTGCTTGGCCTGCTCCAGCAGTGCCAGCTCCTGCTGGTGTTTGTGCGCCAGGGTCTCGGGGCTGAGATCCGGCAGCTGGGCCGCCGCCTCCGGGCGACCAAAGCGCTCGGCCAGCAGGGGATCGTAATCCAGCCGCAGCTGCCAGGCTTGATCCATCAGCGATTGGACGTCGGGGCTGGGGGGCGTGGGGGTGGCACAGGCGCTGAGCAGCAGCACCAATGCCAGCAGGCGAAAGATCATGACCGCATTCCTTGTTGTTGTTTTCCATGTCTTTGTTCAGACCACAACAGTGTAACCAAGGAGGGTAGCTGGAAAAAAGTACGCCGCCCATGTGGGCGGCGTCGTCATCATTGCTGGTGAGCTTAGATCACCCGGCTGAACTGCTGCTGGCGGGCCTTGTCGCGGAAGTAGCGGTCAAAGCACATGCAGATGTTGCGGATCAGCAGGTTGCCCTGGGCAGTCACGGCGATGCGGTTGCCCTCGTGCTCTACCAGTTCGTCCTCGATGAAGGGCGTCAGCAGCTCCAGGTCCTCGGCGAAGTACTGGTCGAAGTCGATATCCCAGTCCTGTTCGATCACCCGCTTATCCAGCTCGAAGTGACAGATCAGTTGCTTGATCACCGCGCGGCGGATGAAATCATCCCGCTCCAGCTGGCAGCCCTTCACGGTGGCGTGGCCCTTGCTGTCTACCGCCTCGTAGTAGTCCTTCAGGGCAACGGCATTCTGCGCATAGGCGTTGCCGATGTCGGAGATGGCGGAGGCACCCAGGCCCAGCAGATCGGCATCCGGCTGGGTGGTGTAGCCCTGGAAGTTACGGTGCAGCTTGCCTTCGCGCTGCAGCTTGGCCAGCGCGTCTTCCGGCTTGGCGAAGTGGTCCATGCCGATGAACTGGTAGCCGTCCTCGGTCAGGGTGTTGATGCTGTTCTCCAGGATCTTCAGCTTCTGCTGCGGCGACGGCAGATCAGTTTCGTGGATCTTACGCTGGGCGGCAAAACGGTGCGGCAGGTGGGCGTAGTTGAAGATGCTCAGACGATCCGGGCTCAGCTGTTTGATGCGCTCCAGGGTCTGCTGGAAGCTGTCCGGGGTCTGGTGCGGCAGGCCATAGATCAGATCCACGTTGGTGGAGCGGAAGCCCTTGTCGCGGGCGGCCTGGATCAGGTCGAAGATAAACTGTTCGTCCTGCTCACGGTTGACCGCTTCCTGCACCTGCTTGTTGAAGTCCTGGACGCCAACGGAGATGCGGTTAAAGCCCACTTCCTTGAGCACGTCCAGGGTGCCCAGATCGATCTCACGCGGGTCGATCTCGATGGAGAACTCGCCCTCATCGGCAAAATGGAAGTGCTTCTTGAGCAGATCGGTCAGACGGCGGATCTGTTCCGGGTTCAGGAAGGTGGGGGTACCACCACCCCAGTGCATCTGGGTCACAACGTAGTGCTGGAACTTGGGCGCTCGGGTGAGGATCTCGCGCTCCAGGTAGTCCAGGTACTGGTCCGCCTTGTGAGGGTGGCGGGTGATGATCTTGTTGCAGCCGCAGTAGTAACACAGCTTGTGACAGAACGGCACGTGGATGTACAGCGACAGGTTTTTCTTGTCGGAGCCGGCGATGGCCGCATCCAGCTGCTCATCGGTGAACCCGGGGTGAAACTCTACCGCAGTGGGGTAGGAGGTGTATCGAGGCCCTGAGTAGTTATATTTCTCGATGAGGGACTGGTTCCAACTGATCTTTTCCTGCACGGGGGACTCTCCTAGCAACATTCTGTTGGCATTATGCCGCTTTTGTTGGCGCAGGCCACCGTTGTTGAGCGCCGTTTTGCCATATTGTTGCCACGGTGGGATCGGGTTCAACATTTTCCCTGCACCCTTGCGCCGTGAAGATCAAAAAAAACGGCCCAAGGGCCGCTTCTTTGCGAAAGGGAGACAGCTGGGGCTCAGCGCGCCGGCCACTCCGGGCTGCTGATCACCGTCAGATCCGGATCCATGCCGCTGCCCAGCTCCGCCTGCCAATGCTCCAGTTCCAGGTCCAGCTTCATCCGCTCGTTGCGTTTCAGTGCCTTACGCGCGGAAAGGATAGGCTGATCCGCCACCTTGTCGTACAGGGCGTGCAGGCCAGGAAACTGCTCACGCCACTGCTCCGGGGTGGTGCCGGGCAGTCCGCGCAGCAGGTTAACCAGGCGCAACGCCCCCTCGGCGGGCTCGCACTGCTGCTGCAGGCAGGCCTTGGCGATCAGCTGGATCTGCTCTTTCAGGTCCTGACGGCGCTGTTCTGCCTCCTGTTGCTGGCGGCGCGATTGCAGCGCGACCTGGCGCATCAGGTGGGCGGCATAGGCCGCCAGGGCGATGATCACCAGGACCGCCAGGATCAAGATACCTCCCTGTAATGACATCGCTTACTCCTTGAATTGCTTAAGCAGGTCTTCACCTTGATCGAATTGGGCCAGCAGGTCGTCGTCGCCCTCAGGCTTGCTGGCGGCAGGAGCAGCGGGTGCTTCCTCTTCCTCTTCGATCCCCAGTTCATCCATCAATACGGCGATACGGGCCAGATTGGTTTCCAGCCAGAACTGATCGTGCTGGCTCAGCACCTCACCGTCTTCCAGCCGCTCGAGCAGGTCGTGCAGGCGCGGATCGTTCTCCAGCTTGGCCAGCTCCTTCTCCGGTGCCAGGGCCTTAGCCTTGGGGGCCTCGGTGCTGTCGACAAACAACGGTACCGCCTTCTTGCTGCCATGGCGGGGGTCTTTGGCCTGGCTGGCGGTCGGGTTGTGCTGAACCTCGGCGCCGCTGTGGCGGCTGCCGGCTTTCAGGCCCTTGCCGCGCTTCTTGCTGGGCAGCAGGGCTTCTTTCTTCTCCCGCGCCGGCCGGGTGGGGCCGTTGCTGTTCACTTTGCGGGATTTCTTGATTCGGGTCATGGGTGTGCCTCCGTTTGGGCCGGCGTTTATACCAGATTATGCCGGTTTTTGCAGCAAGATGACGTCGCCGCCGACAATCTCGAGCTGTAAACCCTGTTGCTTGGCCAGGTATTGGAAGGTGGCGCGGCTGAAGAAGCTGACGTGGGTCGGGTCATTCTTGTAGTGCCACTGGGCAAACGCCTGGGGGCCTCGCACCAGCTTGGTCATCAGCCCAAGGGTACCGCCGGGCTTGAGCAGGCTGAGCAGCAGCCCCCACTCGCGACCAGGGCGGTAGAAGTGTTCGATCGCCTCGGTGCAGGTGACAAAGTCGTACTGCTGGCGCAGCGGGGCGCGATCCGGGGCGTAGTAGGGATCATAGAGTGCCACCTGGTGGCCAGCCTCGGTCAGCATCGCCGCCAGCGCCGGGCCCGGGCCGCAGCCAAAGTCGAGGCCCACACTGGGCCCGTTCAGCCGCGCCTGTAGCGGCTCCGCCAGGCGATTAAGGAAGCGGCGGTAGCCTGGGTCGTCCGGGTGGTTCTGATGCTGGTCGTAGATCTGTTTTTCTGCCTGGGCCGGCAGCAGGGTGGCGGGATCGGCGAACACCAGCTGGCAGCGTTGACACTGGAAGTAGTGGCGACGTTTGTCCTGATGGTAGAGCGCGGTGTGCCGGTGTTGGCAGAGGGGACAGAGCATGGAACTTTCCGGCGGATAACGAGACAAAGGTCAGTATACCAACTACTTGATCTGGCTCGCCACGGCGGCGCGGCAAATAAAAAAGGCGACAGATTGCTCTGTCGCCTCAGATGGGTGCCAAACGACACTCCTCCATATTTTGCTAACCAGGATTTCCTTTCCTGCTGAGAGACGTTCCCGGTCTAGTTTCCTTCTTTTTTTTGGCGCTTCCGTGCCTGACGTTATTGTTGTCGGTCTGCCTTGACGCTTTTTCTTTCGTCCTTAGTCCGTTATCCATAACGTTAAGGTCGCTGCCATCCTGGCAGCCATCGTCGTCCTGACGCAAAAGTTACCATCCATGTAATCCCATCTCCATGGGATCAGGCTCTCCGGCCTGTCTGTCTCCTACAGTGCGGTTTCCCACCGGTCCTGGGCGACGCATCCTGCATCAGCTCCTTTGTTACCAACGGATTCCATTACCGTGGTCACCTCCTGTGTGATTGCCACTTTATAGAGTTTGAGCTGGATCGCAACTTTAATTTCCATCGTGGGCTAGTTCAAAAAAATTGTTAAAAAACTAAATGCATGATTACCTTAGATTTTGCTGAAATGTGGCCAGCTGAGATAAGCCAAAGCCTTCTGCGGCTATGGGCGATCTCTTACAGGGGTTAGATCCATTCTCTGTAGTGAAAACGTAAACGGCAGTGAATACATTGTGATACCTCTACGCTTACCTGCATAACACGCTGACTTTTAGGGAATTAGAAAAACAAAAAACGGGCACTAGGCCCGTTTTTTTCACCCCCGAAAGGGTTACTTCATGCTGTTGATGTACTGCGCCAGCAGCTCGATCTCTTCGTCGGTCAGCTTCTTGGCGATGTCGCCCATCATGCCGTTCAGATCGTTATGACGGGCACCGCTGCGGAATTTTTCCAGCTGCGCCTTGAGGTAGCCGGTGTGCTGGCTGGCAACGGCGGGGTAGCCGGCCAGGCTCATGCCCTGGCCATCGACACCATGGCAGGCCACACAGGCGGTGATCTGACGCTCCGGATCGCCACCCATATAGAGGGCGTGACCCTGGTCGGCGATCTCAGCACTGACCTCGGCACCGGGGCTGATGGACTGGCTGGCGTACCAGGCAGACACATCGGCCACGTCCTGCTCGGTGGCGAGCATCATCGCCATGCCGGACATCACGGGGTCATGACGGCCTTGCTCGCCGTTGGTTTGACCCGCCAGCTTGAACTCGTTGATCTGCTTAATCAGGTAATCCACATGCTGACCGGCGATCTTCGGATACATGTCGATGGGGCTGTTACCGTCCATGCCGTGGCAGGCTACGCAGGTGGCCGCCTTGGCTTGTCCAGCACTGGCATCGCCTTGTGCCATGGCCGTGGTGGAGATCGAGGACAGTACAGCGAGGGCTACAACAAACTTTTTCATGACGTTCCAACTTTTTGTTCTTTAGCGTTTCTTTCCCTGCCGCAACGCTCGCCTGTTAAAATGGAGGGAGCATGCTGCAGGCATTTTACACGAAACCGGAGCCAGATCTAAGAGTTGCTGCTTTTTGTGAGCTGAACCGCGCTCGACTGGCCCGCCTTACGGAGTTCTACGTGACAGAACAAGTTATCGATTTTCGCCGGGCACAGTTTGTGACCAGTGCACCGGACATCCATCACCTGCCGGAAGACAGTGGCATGGAGATCGCTTTCGCCGGCCGCTCCAACGCTGGCAAGTCCAGCGCCCTCAATACCCTGACCGATCATCGCGGCCTGGCCCACACCAGTAAGCGACCGGGTCGCACCCAGTTGATCAACGTGTTTCGCTTGACCGACGACAAGCGGCTGATCGATCTGCCCGGCTACGGCTTTGCCAAGGTACCGCTGGAGATGAAGCTGCAGTGGCAGGAGAAGCTGGCCCAATACCTGGAGGAGCGTCGTTGCCTCAAGGGGCTGGTGGTGTTGATGGACATCCGCCATCCGCTCAAGGATCTGGACCACAACATGATCCGCTGGGGTGTGGCCGCCGGCATGCCGGTGCTGGTACTGCTGACCAAGGCGGACAAGCTGAAGCAGGCGGAAAAGCAGAAGACCCTGCGCACGGTGAAGGCAGCCCTGGCGGAGCTGGAGGGGGAGATCGTGGTGCAGCTGTTCTCGTCGCTGAAGGGCACCGGGCGTGAGCCGGCCCTCAAGGTGCTGACCGAGTGGTTTGATCGCCATGATGGCGAAGCGCTGATCGAGGAGTAAAAAAAACCGGTGATCATGGAATGACCACCGGTACAGTAAAAGCCAATCTGGGGAGAAGCTTTTAAATAACGATAACAAGACACATCGGCAGGCCAATGCGTTGAGATGACTATAGCGCAAACGCCTATAGAATTAAAGTATATGCTCTAACCCTGTTTTTGTTGGCTTTTTACCCTGATTCGCGGCTTTATGCCGGAAAAAGGTACAAAAAAACCCCGGCAAGCGAGCTTGCCGGGGGGCCAAATTTTGGCGATCGTCCAACGGACAATCAAAACAGGTTTGAAAGATAGAACATCTTTACCTCTGTACCCTACGCGACACAGCATACCCAAGGGAAACGCTGAGCGGAAAGTGCTTTCACTGCTGAATTGTATTTTATGTGCTCTTGATCGCAAAAAAAGGGCCCTTGGGGCCCTTTATGACGTTTATCCTACACGGCTGGTTAATGAGCCTGGTCCCAGTTCTCTCCCAGACCGGCTTCTGCTATCAGCGGCACGTCCAACTCTGCCGCCTGCTCCATCAGCTCACACAGGGCTTTCTGGTGGCTCTCGGCCACATCCTCGCGCACCTCAAACACCAGTTCATCGTGCACCTGCATCAGTAGACGGATCTCTTCTTTTGGCTGGGTTGCCAGGTAGCTGTCCACCAGCAGCATCGCCTTCTTGATGATGTCCGCCGCCGTGCCCTGCATCGGTGCATTGATCGCGGCTCGTTCGGCGGCCTGCTGACGCATCTTGTTACGGGCGTTGATCTCCGGCAGGTGCAGGCGGCGACCAAACAGGGTTTCCACGTACTGATCGTCGTGGGCCTGCTTGCGGGTCCCGTCCATGTATTCCAGCACACCGGGGTAGCGGTGGAAGTAGGTGTCGATGTAATCCTGGGCTTCGTAGCGCGGGATCCCCAGCTGCTTAGCCAGACCGAACGCGGACATGCCGTAGATCAGGCCGAAGTTGACCGCCTTGGCGCGGCGGCGCTGCTCGGTGGTGACCTCATCAAAGGGCACGCCGGAGACCTCGGCGGCGGTGGCCCGGTGGATGTCCTTGCCTTCGGCAAAGGCCTGCAGCAGGCCGGCATCCTGGGACAGGTGGGCCATGATCCGCAGCTCAATCTGGGAGTAATCGATGGCCAACAGCTGGTAACCCTCCGGGGCGATAAAGGCCTGACGGATCCGTCGCCCCTCGTCGCTGCGGATCGGGATGTTCTGCAGGTTGGGATCGGTACTGGAGAGACGGCCGGTGGCGGTGACCGCCTGATGATAGGAGGTGTGCACCCGCCCTTCCGACTTCACCATCATCGGCAGCTTGTCGGTGTAGGTGTTCTTCAGCTTGGCCAGGCTGCGATGCTCCAGGATCAGCTTAGGCAGCGGGTAGTCCAGTGCCAGCTCCTGCAGTACCTCCTCGGCAGTGGAGGGGGCGCCCTTGGGGGTCTTCTTCAGTACCGGGTAACCGAGCTTTTCGAACAGGATTGCCTGCAACTGCTTGGTGGAGCTGAGGTTGAAGGTTTCGCCGGCGACCTCGTAGGCCTCTTGCTCCAGATGCTGCAATTTCGCGGCGATCTCGCTGCTTTGCTGATGCAACTTGTCGGTATCCAGCAGAACGCCGTTGCGCTCCATCCGCGACATCACCGGTACCAGCGGCAGCTCGATCTCGCGGAAGATCCGCGCTGGCCCCTCCAGCTCGGCCAAGCGTGGCATCAGGTGCTGGTGCAGGCGCAGGGTGATGTCCGCATCTTCAGCGGCATAGGGCGCGGCCTGCTCCAGCGGGATCTGATTGAAGGTCTTCTGCTTGGCGCCCTTGCCGGCGATCTCTTCAAAATGGGTGGTCTTGTGGCCCAGGTACTTGAGCGCCAGATCGTCCATGTTGTGCTTGCCGGCGGTGGAGTTGAAGCAGTAGGACTCCAGCATGGTGTCGAAGGCGATACCGGCCAGCTCAATGCCGTACTTAGCCAGTACTGACATGTCGTACTTGAGGTTTTGCCCGACCTTCTGCAGTCCGGCATCCTCAAGCAGGGGTTTCAGCTTGGCCAGCACTAGGTCTCGGTCCAGTTGTACCGGCGCACCTTCGTAATCGTGGGCCACCGGCAGGTAGGCAGCCTTGCCCGGCTCCACTGCGAAGGAGAGCCCCACCAGCTCCGCCTCCATGTAATCGAGGCTGGTGGTTTCGGTATCCAGGGCAATGAGTTCGGCCTGCTTGAGGGAACTGATCCATCTGTCCAGCTGGCTTTCAGTCAAGATCAGCTCGTGCTCGGTGGCGGTCTGGGCCGGGGCGGGGGTGGCCTCTGCCGGTGCGTTGCCCGGGGCGGTGGGCAGCACGGCGCCGCCATCCAGTACCTCGTTGAGCCAACGACGGAACTCCAGCTCACCATACAGCTTGGCCAGGGCGTCGCGGTCCACCTCACCGATGTTGAGCTGATCCGGGCCCAACTCCAGTTCGACGTCGGTCTTGATGGTGGCCAGGGCATAGGAGAGGAAGGCGTCCTCTTTGTGCTCCCGCAGCTTCTTCGGCATGGTCTTGCTGCCACGGAAGCCCAGCGGCACCACTGCGTCCACGTCCTGGTAGATACTCTCCAGGCTGCCGATCCCCTGCAGCATCGCCAGCGCGGTCTTTTCGCCCACACCCGGCAGGCCGGGGATGTTATCGACCTTGTCCCCCATCATCGCCAGCAGATCGATGATCAGCTCTGGGCCGACGCCAAACTTGTCCCGCACGCCCTGGGGATCCAGGGTGGTGTCGGTCATGGTGTTGACTAGGGTGACCTTGTCGGTAACCAGCTGCGCCATGTCCTTATCGCCGGTGCTGATCAGCACGTCATAGCCGGCCTGCTCTCCGGCCACCGCCAGGGTACCGATCACATCGTCCGCTTCCACTCCCGGCTCGACGATCATCGGCAGGCCTAGGGCCTGGATGATGGCGTGCAGCGGGGCGATCTGGCTGCGCAGATCGTCCGGCATCGGCGGGCGCTGGGCCTTGTACTGATCGTACATCTCATCGCGGAAGGTCTTGCCCTTGGCATCGAACACCACGGCCATGTGGCTGGGGTGGTATTGGCGCAATAGGCTGCGCAGCATGTTAACCACGCCGTAGACCGCTCCGGTGGGCTCGCCCTTGGAGTTGGTCAGGTGCGGCGGCGCATGGTAGGCGCGGTAGAGATAGGAGGAACCGTCGACCAGGATCAGCGGGGTTTTGTCAGGCTGGGACATGGGGAAAGGTGGTTGTGAAGTTTGGTGGTTAGGATGCCACGGTCAAGCGGGGTAACGCCAGCGTTCACCGGGGTTTAGCGCAGCACAAGCCGCAGCAGTGAAGCTGTGGATAACTTTGTGAACAGAGACTGTGGACAACTGGGGTGGGATCCGTGATCTGGATCCTTGCAAATCGATCTGATGCCCGATCTGCCGCGGCTTCTGGTGATTTTCAGTGGGAAAATCGAAGGATGTGTGAGGCAAATGACCCAATGTGGATAGCTGCTAAGATCCGGACTGCGTCTGGGTGAGCTTCACCAGGTTCCTTCCCGATGGCCGAGGGTCAACATAGCACAATAATTAGCCAGGTCCAGCCCCCGGTGATAAAAATGTTAAATCCGTTTTTGAAACCATAAGATGTCAGAGAAAGTTACTGAAACTGATAGGAGTCTTAGGATGAAAAAAGTCGCTGTGGTGCTCAGTGGTTGTGGCGTGTATGACGGCAGTGAGATCCATGAGTCGGTACTGACCCTGTTGGCCCTGTCCCGGGCCGGTGCCCAGGTGCAGTGCTTTGCCCCGGACCAGCCGCAGTTGCATGTGATCAACCACCTGACCGGTGAGGTGGAAGCCGGGGCCAGCCGCAATGTGCTGGTGGAGTCGGCCCGCATCGCCCGCGGGGCGATCCGCCCGTTGACGGAGTTGGCCGTCGCTGAGTTCGATGCACTGGTATTACCCGGTGGCTTTGGGGCTGCGAAGAACCTGTCAGATTTTGCCCTGGAGGGGGATCGCTGCACCGTACTGGATACCCTGGAGCAGGTGGGCCGTGACTTTATCGCCGCCGGGAAACCCAGTGGATATATGTGCATCGCGCCGGCCATGTTACCGCGCATTGCCGGTGAGGGTGTGATGGGCACCATCGGCACTGATGTCGAAACCGCCGCCGCCTTTGAGCGCATGGGGGGTCAACATGCCGCCCGTTCGGTCAGTGAGATCGCAGTAGATAACGAACGCAAGATCGTCTCGACCCCGGCCTACATGCTGGCGGATTCCGTGGCTGAAGCGGCAGAGGGGATCGACAAACTGGTGGATCAACTGCTGGCCTGGTGTGAATAGCATTGAACTGCGGGTAAAAAAATAGGCCAGCGATGGCTGGCCTGAAGTTTGTTGTGAGCAATGTGCGTTCGAAGAGTGTGAGCGTCTCTTCGGATTGGAACGCCAGTAAACGATAATCAAACTCATTTAGCTTTGCAAGCGTTACGGCTCAATTTTTTAACGTTTTCTCAAAGTGGATGCGGTGATCCAGGGTCCCTTCGCCCTTATCCTCGCAGCGGGTGATCTGGTAGCCGTTGCGAAGCAAAAGGCGCAGCATGGCCGGATAACGATTGCGGCTTTTTACCTGCAACAGCGAGTAGCCCTGCTGCACCGCCCAGCTCTCCTGGGCCTCGAGCAGATGTTGTGCCATGCCGGTGCCCCGGCCCTGGGGCAGCACTCCGCCCATCCAGGAATAAAAGGTGTCATCCGACAGGGCGTAACCCACCTTGAAGCCGGCCGCCTCACCGTCGCTGTAGCCGATCTGGATAAGGTGAGGGACTGAGGCCAGCCGATGACGGTAGACCTCGGCGCCATAGGGCTGGTCGAATTCTGGGATCCGTTGGCTCAACGCCACCACCTGCTCGATGGTGCCTTGTTGCCAGCTCAGGGTGGTCATGACTGCCCCAACTCCGCTCTCAGGGTGTCGATGAAGTGTTGCATATAATCCCAGCGACGCTGGCCTTCGGCTCGACCGGCGGGTGTGCTCATCTGCGGCGCCAGGTGCTGCAGCTTGACCGAGAAGTGGTCCAGGCAGAATCTGCTGTCATCCAGCTCGCGGTTGTCGGCAAAGGGATCGGCGCTGTGGTAGAGCCGGTTGCCAAACTGGCCACCCAACATCAGGCAGCGGGCCAGACCGATTGCTCCCAGGGCATCGAGTCGGTCAGCGTCCTGCACCACCCGGGCCTCGAGGGTTTCCGGTGGGATCCCCGCCGACCAGCTGTGGCTGGCGATGGCGTGGTGAATGGCTGGCAGCAGCTCGGTGGGGTAGCCGTGCTGACGCAGCAGCTCGATGGCCTTGTCGGCGGCCAACACCGAGGCCTGACTGCGGCGCGGGTCGCGCTTGTCGATCAGCACCACGTCATGGAGCCAGGCGGCGGGCAGCACCACGTCCAGATCGGCGCCCTCTTCGAGGGCCAATTGCTGCGCCAGGGTGACAACGCGCTCGATGTGGGCCAGATCGTGGGCACCGTCTTCACCGGCGGCCTCGGCCCAATGGCGGCATCGTTGCTGCCACTGAGCATCAAAGTGTTTTGGGGTCATAGAGTTACCGAATTGCGCTGCGATTGGGAACGCAAGATTCTATCGGTAAGCAGTTTCAATAGCACGCCGTACGCTGGCAGGAACAGGGCCAGGCTGATCATCAACTTGAAGCCGTAATCCACCAGGGCGATCTCGACCCAGTGCTCGGCCATAAAGGGATCAGAGCTGGCATAAAACGCCACGGAGAAGAACACCAGGGTGTCCACCAGGTTACCCAGTACGGTGGAGCATGCCGGTGCCACCCACCAGGCGGCCTGCTCACGCAGGCGGGCAAACACTTTGATGTCCATCAACTGGCCCAGCAGGTAGGCGGTAAAGCTGGCCAGGGCGATGCGGCCGACAAAGCCATTGAACTCGCCCAGGGCGGACAGGCCGACAAAGCTGCCCTGGTACCACATCACTGAGACCAGGTAGGACAGGATCAGGGCTGGGATCATGGCACCGAAGATGATCTTGCGGGCCGACTGGGCACCGAAGATCCGCACCGTCAGATCCGTGGCCAGATAGACAAAGGGGAAGGTGAAGGCACCCCAGGTGGTATGGAAACCGAACAGCTGAAATGGCAGCTGGACCAGGTAATTCGAGGCCGCAATCACGGCGATATGAAAGCTGATCAGGATCAGCAGGGCGCGACGGATCTGCGCCTCGGACAGTTGAAGCATCTAAACACCTTTTTGATGGTCGGGGTGAGGGAACCCGTGGATCTGTGAACGCCCCGGGGGCGAGCGAGGGGCGAAATTATAGGCAGCGCCGATTGGATTGCAAGGCTTTCGTGATCCGGGGCGGTAATTTACCAGAGGAGGGTGTCATAATGAGCCCCATTGCGGCCTTAACAGGGAACACCGAGAAGTGAGTCATGATTGTTGCAGCCAGCCCGGCTTGATGCTGCCGGCCCAGGCGTTGGAAAAGATGTTTGCCCAGGTCCCCCCACGCTCCGATAAGACGTGGGTACCCCTGGAGGCGGCCGCGGGCCGGGTGCTGGCTGAGGATATTGTGGCGGCACTGGATCTCCCCCCCTTTGCCAACTCCGCCATGGATGGCTATGCCGTTCGCGCCGAGGAGGTCAGCCCGGATCAACCGCTGACCGTGGTCGGTACCGCCTTCGCAGGGGTGCCTTTCGAGGGCGAGATCGGTCCGCATCAGTGCGTGCGGATCATGACCGGTGGATTGCTGCCGGACGGGATGGACAGCATCGTGATGCAGGAGCAGGCCGAGCGCGACGAGGACCAGGTTCGTTTCGCTGAGCCGGTGCGTCAGGGTCAGTTTGTGCGGGCACGGGGCAGTGAGCTGACCGCCGGCACCCCGGTACTGAGCCGTGGCACCCGCATTGGTGGTGCCGAGATCGGCGTGCTGGCCACCGTCGGCATCGCCCAGGTGCCGGTGTACCCCAAGCTCAAGGTGGCGCTTTTCTCCACCGGGGACGAACTCAAGCCGCCGGGCACTGAATTGGCCCCGGGGGAGATCTACGACTCCAACCGCCATGCCCTGCGCACTATGCTCAATACCCTGCATGCCGAGGTGATCGACCTGGGGGTGATCCCCGATGATCTGGACGCGGTGCGGGCCGCCTTCCATGAGGCCGACCGCCAGGCGGACATGGTGATCACCTCAGGTGGAGTATCGGTGGGTGAGGCGGATTTTATCAAGGTGGTGCTGGATGAGCTTGGCCAGATCAACTTCTGGAAGCTGGCGATCAAGCCGGGCAAACCCTTTGCCTTTGGCCAGCTGCCCAATAGCTGGTTCTGCGGCCTGCCGGGCAACCCGGTCTCCTCCATGGTGACCGGTTACCAGCTGGTGCAGCCGCTGCTGGCTCACCTGGGCGGGGAACACTACCGCCCTGCCCTGACCCTGCAAGCCAAGCTGCAGACGCCGCTGCGCAAAGGCCCTGGTCGTCAAGAATACCAGCGTGGGGTGCTGCAGCAGAGCGACTCGGGCGAATTGGTGGTGTCCGCCACCGGTGCCCAGGGCTCCGATATGACCACCTCCATGAGCCGGGCCAACTGCTTTATCGTGCTGCCCCAGGACTGCGCCGGTGTGGCCGAGGGCGAATGGGTTACGGTGGAGCCCTTTAACGCCAGCCTTAATGGCCGTTTGGGCGGGGGGCTCTGATGGACGATATCCTCACTGACAGCGAACTGATGCGCTACAACCGGCAGATCGTGATCCGGGCCTTCGACATGGATGGCCAGGAGGCGCTGAAGCAGTCTCATGCCCTGATCCTAGGGGTGGGTGGCCTGGGCTGTGCTGCGGCGCAATACCTGGTGACCGCCGGGATCGGCGCCATCACCCTGGTGGACTTTGACCATGTGGAGCTGTCCAACCTGCAGCGCCAGGTGCTGCACCGTGATGCCCGCATTGGCGTCAATAAGGCGGTGTCCGCGGCCGAAGAGCTGGCGTCGCTCAACCCCCATGTGCGTATCGAGGTGGTGGATCGCCTGCTGTCGGAAACGGAGCTGACCGAGGCGGTGGCGCAGCACGATATCGTGCTGGATTGCACGGATAACCTGTTGATCCGTAACCAGCTGAATCAGGCCTGCTTCGATTACAACACGCCGTTGATCTCCGCCGCGGCGATCCGCATGGAGGGGCTGGTGACGGTGTTTGATTATGCCGAGGACAAGCCCTGTTACCAGTGCTTCGCCAGCCTGTTTGGCGAGCAGCAACTGTCCTGTGTGGAGAGCGGCATTCTCGCTCCCGTGGTGGGAATGGTGGGCTGCCTGCAGGCCACCGAGGCGGTGAAGCAGCTGTCCGGTATGGGCCGCACCCTGTCGGGCCGGATCCTGATGATCGACGCCATGACCATGGAGTTTCGCGAGATGAAGCTGCCTAAGCGACCGGATTGTCCGGTGTGTGGCGGCTGACGCCGGACGACCAACGAACAAAGGGGCCTTCGGGCCCCTTTTGTATGGGACCAGATGTTTGGGATCAGAGCAGCAGCATCGCCAGGTGACCGATCAGCGCCACCCCGGTGAGGGTGAAGCGCAGGGCCCAGTAGCCCTGGGGCGGTTCCAGGGTCTTGAGGTCATACAGCAACACCGCCACCAGCCCAAAGCCTAAGCTGATCAGTGCCCAGTGGTAGGGCAACAACAGCAAGCTGAGCCAGGCCCAGATGGTGGGCAACATCGCCACGTAGGTTTGACCGGGGTTGTGGCCGTTGATCACCCCCTGGGCCCAGTGGACACCACCGAGGAAGGAGAGGATCAGGCCGCTGTAGATCAGAAACGGCAGGCTGACCTGGTCCGCCGGCAGCAGGCCGGCGAACACCGCCGCCGGCAGGAACCAGAATGGCGTCAGACCGGCGATCCCCAACCACTTTGCGTGTGCGTGTAGCCCCATCCCCTTTTCTCCCTTTCACGCCCGCCAGGCGGGCCTTCTGCCCTGTTATAACGCCAGTGGTTGCGCTTCCAGTTCTCCGGCACTGCCGGTTTCCAATCGATAGAACTGTGGCAGGTTGAAAACGCCGCTGCTGTGGACCTGCTGATGGCCATGCAGATCACTGATCTCATCCACCAAGGCCGGCAGGGCACTGACATTGCTTTGCAGGTAACTAAGTTGGTTGGTCTCATCCACCAGGTAGATGTCCATCCCCTGGCTGCGCTCGCGCACGAACACCTGGACGATGCCGGTGCGGGCGTACTGGCGCAGCACCGCCGGGGCGCCGGAGTAGGGATCCTCGCCCAGATCCGGTCGGGGCAGCTCCATCACCCCCTGGCGCTTGAGCTGATTGAGCATGCTGGCCCCGGAGTTGAGTCGTTGCCAGCGCAGGCCGCGGGTATCGAAGAACAGGCCGTAGTGGCGCGATCCCAAGGCCAGGGGCCACACCTGGGTGCGTTCCGGCTCCGCCCGGCAATACAGCTCCTGGCAGCGCTGCAGCAGCTGACTCAGGCTGTCTTCCAGTTGGGTCGACAGGCGCTTGGAGCCGCTGAACACCGGGATGGCCAGCGGCCCCTGACGTCGATTCAAGCCGCCCAGCAGCTGGGCCAGCAGCTTCATCAGCCCCTCCTCCTCCTCGAAGCGGTAGCAGTGCTGTTCGCCCCAGGAGTTCTCAGTGAGCAGGGTCAGGCTGCCGAGCATCGACTTGGCCGGGTGGCCCAGGGCCAGCGGTGAGCCACCCTGCAGATCCAGCCACAGGTCCTGGCCATGCCATTGGCCGGTTGGATCGCTTTCCAGGTTACAAAGCACCGCGGCCCGGGTGTAATGCCAGGGCTGGCCCAGCTGGTCAAAGCTGGGTTCCTCGGCGGGGCGGTAGGCGTCCCGCAGCCGCTGCGCCATCAGGGTCAGCCGCCGGCTGTGCCAGCTCTGACCGTTCTGGTGGCAGTGAAACTCGGTGTCGTCCTGCACCAGCCCGTTGCTCAGGGCCCAAGCCAGGCAGGCCAGGCGGTTGTCGGCATGAAACAGCGGGCTTTCGCCAAACAGCTGCTGGCTTTTCGGCGCGGTGCGATACAGGTACCAGCCGCGGGAGAAGTTGGGGCTGTCCTGCACCGATACCAGGGTCAGGTTGGGCTCACCCAGTTGCTTGCTCCACAACCGGTTCAGGCGGGGGATCTTGGCCGGCTCTGCATCAAAACGGGTATAGAGCTTACGGGTCAGGATCGCCATCTCATCGAGGCGCACCCGGTGGCGTTGGTTTAGCCGCGAGGCGAAGCCGGTCAGCCGCTGGTAGCTGGTCAGCATCAACTGGTCGAGACGTTCGTTGCACCAACGCAGCTGGCCGGCATGCCACTGGCGTGCGCCATCGAGGTTGAGTAGCAGTTCCCGGGTGTAGCGCCACTCCTGGGTCAGCCGCTGCAAGGTGGTACAACGCCAGTCGTTGCGACTCTCCGGCTGGCTCAGCGGCAGGCCGCACTTGAGGTAGAAGCAGCGCTGAGCCATGGTCAGGCGGCGGCGATCGCCCTGTTGTTGCAGGTAGAAGCTGATCCGCTCAAACAGCATCAGGTAGTGGTCGGTGTCGGCGCCCTGCTTGCCCGCCTTCAATCGCAGCCACAGCTGATCCCGCAGAATACGCAGGTCCGGGTAGTCGGCGACGTAGGCCTCCAGCAGCAGCACCTTGAGGGCCGCCTTGTGGGGCCGACTCAGCCCCTTGAACAGCTGCCACAGTGCCGCACCGAAGATCTCGGTGGCGGGCAGATGGCGCAGCTGACCCAGGTTGAGAAGTTCGGGGTGATCCGTCGGGGCGTTGGGCCACCAGGCCAGGGGGAGCCCGGCCAGGTGGATCTGGCTGCGGTAGAACTCCTCCAGCAACAGCCAGTTCTGGGTGGAGCCGCTGTGTTCACTGGACAGCCCCTGTTGCTGGCCGTGGCGCAGCAGGTCGGGCCGGATCAAGTAGAGGTGCAGCTCCAAACCATGGGAAGCGAAGTGGGCACTGAGGCGGTCGCATTTGAGTCGCAGGCGGGTCAGCGCCTCCTCATCCAGGTCCAGCGGATGGATCAGCCAGCAATCGATATCGGAGTCTGTCGCCTGGCCGAAGCTGCCGGTGCTGCCCATGGTGTAGAGACCCAGCAGAGGCCCCCGGGTGTCGCCGCTGCCATCCCCCGGCATCGACGGCGGGCGGACAAAGCCATAGGGCGCCCCCGGGGTATAGCCCGGCTGACCCGGCCGGTTGTGGTGCAACAGCCAGGGGAGTTGTCGAAACAGCCTGGCATGCTCGCCCAACAGCTTCTGAGCGTGGCTCAGGCGTTGCTGGTTCAATGAGTTGCTCAGGGCAATGTCGGCTTGCAGATCACGCAAAGGGGCAGAAGGTGCTGAATCTTAGGGATTGTGTGATCAGGGTAACATTTTTGCCGGGGGTAGCGAAAACTGTGAGCTCGCTCCCCCTTTTGCAAAACGATTAACGGCTTTTGAGACATCGGGATGACATGTTGCCTTTTTTCGAAAAAAAATCGGTGGCAACATGAGGCCACTTACTGCTTTATAGCATCCGCGTAACTTGCCAAGGAACGTATTGATGGCACGCCAAGAGATCCGAATCGCAACCCGTAAAAGCCCGCTGGCCCTGTGGCAGGCGGAGTTTGTTAAAGCCGAGCTGGAACAGGCTCACCCTGGACTGACCGTCACCTTGCTGCCCATGTCCACCAAGGGCGACATCATCCTGGATACCCCGCTGGCCAAGGTTGGTGGTAAAGGCTTGTTCGTTAAAGAGCTGGAAGTGGCCATGCTGGAAGGGCGCGCCGACATCGCCGTGCACTCCATGAAGGACGTGCCGATGGAGTTCCCGGAAGGGCTGGGCCTGACCGTGATCTGCGAGCGCGAAGATCCTCGCGACGCCTTCGTCTCCAACAAGTACAGCAAGCTGGACGATCTGCCCCAGGGCGCCATCGTCGGTTCCTCCAGCCTGCGTCGCCAGTGCCAGCTACGTGCGGCCCGTCCGGACCTGGAGATCCGTGATCTGCGCGGTAACGTGGGCACTCGCCTGTCCAAGCTGGATGCCGGCGATTACGACGCCATCATCCTGGCAGCCGCCGGCCTGAAGCGTCTGGAGCTGGAAGATCGCATCGCCAGCCTGATCGAGCCGGAGCAGTCCCTGCCGGCCAACGGCCAGGGTGCTGTCGGCATCGAGTGTCGTCTCGACGATGCTGAGCTGATCGAGCTGCTCAAGGTACTGGAGCATGCCCCGACCCGTGCCCGTGTGCTGGCCGAGCGTGCCATGAACACCGCGCTGCATGGCGGTTGCCAGGTGCCGATCGGTGCTTACTCTGAGATCGAGGGCAACGAGCTGTGGCTGCGTGGCCTGGTGGGTGACCCGGACGGCTCCACCATCCTCTATGCCGAGCGCCGTGGCCCGATCACCGACGCCGAGCAGATCGGTCAGGCGCTGGCGGACGAGCTCAAGCAGCAAGGCGCCGGTGAAATCCTGGAGCGGGTGTACGGCGAACGCTGATGCATCTGCTGCTGCTTCGCCCCGAGGGACGAGCCCAGTCGCTGGCTGAAAAGCTGGCGGCGTTGGGCCACCGCAGCACCCAGTGCCCGATGGTCTCTATCGAGACCCTGACGCCGCCACCGGCCCCCTTTGATGGGGCGGTGGCGGCGTTTTTTGTTTCGCGCACGGCGGTGGAGATGGCGGATCAGGCCCTGGCAGGGCACTGGCCCGGTCTACCTTGCTTCGCCGTCGGTGCTGGCACCGCCGAGGCCCTCAGTGGTCATGGTGTTAAGGCCTGGCATCCGGCCAAGGGGGCGGAGACCAGCGAAGGGGTGTTGGCCCTGCCGCAATGGCGGCAGTTGCCGCCGGGTCCGGTGGTGATCGTCAAGGGCGAGGGCGGGCGCGAAGCCTTTGCCCAAGCCGCCCGTGGCGAGGGCCGTGAGGTGCGGGACTGGCCGCTTTACCGTCGTACCCTGCCCGACTTTGATGGCGAGTCTCTGTTACAAGGCTGGCGTCGAAACGGGGTAGACGCCATACTGGCAACCAGCGGCGAGATTCTCGAAAACCTCTTTAGGGTAGCTCCCTTAGCCCACCACGATTGGTTGCATCAGGTGCTGTGGCTGGTGCCCGTTGAGCGGGTGGCTCAACGGGCGCGACAGCTCGGATGTCAGCGGATTTGGGTTCTGGGGGGGGCCGGAGATGACGCCATCCTTGGACGTATAGCAAAGACGAGTCATTATGGAGAAGACCCCACAGGGCCCTGACGCCCCGAAGCCCGCCAAGGCAACCGAATCTGAGCCGCAAAGCGGCAGCACCACCCCGGAGAGTGCGGCTCCCGGCAGTTCCAAGCCGCCCCGCTCGCGGCGCAGTCGACGCAAATCCGCGCCGGCAGACAAGGCTCCCACAACCAGTGAAGCCGGTGACGCCAATAGCGCGCCCGCCGCTGCCGACGCCCCCTCCCCAGGCGATGCCAAGCCATCCGCTGAACCCACCAAGGGCGACGCAAAGCCCGGGTCCTCTGAGTCCGAATCACCTAAGCCAGAGCCATCTAAGTCCGAGCCTTCTAAGTCCGAGCCTTCTAAGCCCGATGCGGCGACCCCCAGCGACGCCCCCGAGACTGCGTCGTCGGATCTCTCCGCTGGCGGACAGAACGGCGATCGCCCACCGGTCGAGCCTGTGGTGGTGAAGGCCGGTGGTGGCGGTGCCATCTGGGTGGCACTGATTGCGCTGCTGGTGGCCATCGGCGCGGGCGTCTTTGCCGGCTGGCAATGGCAACAGGACCTGGCCCTGCGAGAGACCAATGCCGTTTTGGCCAGTCAGCTGAAGACGCTGGAGCGGGATATCCTGCAGCAACACAACGCGCTGCAGCAGCAGCGCAGCGACCTGGAGCAGAAGATCCAGCGCAGCGACGGCCGCCACCAGGAGCACAGCAGTGCGGTGGCCCAGCTTAAATCGGCCCAGGATGAGGTAAAGCGTGAGATCGCCTCGGAGCGGGAGAAGGCGCAACAGCGCAAGCCCCGTGACTGGATGATCGCTGAGGCCGACTACCTGGTTCGCATGGCCAGTCGCAAGCTGTGGCTGGAGCAGGACCCGGCCACCGCAGAGGCACTGCTAAAGGACGCTGACAGCCGTCTGGCGATGCTGGGTGAGGCGGAGCTGACCCCTATCCGCAAGGCACTGGCATCGGACCTGGCGTTGTTAGCGAAGCAGCCCCGCAACGACCGGGCGGGCATGGCACTGGCGATGGAGGCCCTGGTGCAGCAGATCGACAGCCTGCCGCTGAACAATGTGACCCTGCCGGAACTCGCTGCTGAGCCGGACAGTGTCGAGGTCAGTGATGATGTGTCTGAGTGGCGCGCCAACCTGAGCAAAAGCTGGCGCGCACTGACCGACGATTTCATTACCGTCAGCCGCCGCCAGGGGCCGGTGGAGCCGCTGCTGGCCCCGGAGCAGGCCTGGTATCTGCGCGAGCATCTAAAGGGCAAGCTGCTGCAAGCCCAGCTATCGCTCTACCACGGTGATAAGCCGGCGATGGACCAGGCACTGGCCACGGCCCAGGGCTGGATCCGGGACTACTTCGATCTGAGCTCAGCCCAGGTGGAGGGCGCCCTGAATCAGCTCGATAGCTGGCGCGCTACCGACATCGCACCGCTACAGCCGATCCGCTTCAGCAGCTCGGCGCCGCTGGAGGCGCTGGTGGCTGAACGCCTGGGCCGTACCGGGGGGGCAGGCTGATGATCCGGTTGCTGTTTTACGCCGTGCTCATCCTGGCGGGCCTGATCATCGGGCCCAAGCTGATGGAGCACAAGGGCTACATCCTGATCGCGGTGGGCGATTACACCGTGGAGACCTCGGTGGTGGCAGCGGTGCTGATCCTGCTAGTGGGCTTCGGCCTGCTGCAGATGTTGGAATGGCTGGTGGTGAAGTCCGTCAACCTGACCGGCCACACCCTGGCGCTGCCCAGCCGCTGGCGCAAGGGCAAGGCGAAGAAGCACACCCTGACCGGTGCCCTGGCACTGGCCGAGGAGGACTGGCAGCGGGCCGAACAGGCGATGGCCCGAGGCGCCAAGGCCGGTGAACTGCCCGCCATTAACCTGCTGGCGGCTGCCCGTGCTGCTCATCAGCGCGGTGATGGCCAGGCCTGGCAGGGCTACCTGGAGCAGGCCCAGGCCCTGCCCGGGGTGGACGACGCCGTGGCCCTGACCCGGATCCGCTACCTGCTGAACGAGCACAAGTATGTGGAGGCGCGACAGGCACTGGAAGCGCTAACGGTCAAGCAGCAGGCCAAGCCGGCGGCGCTACGGTTGGCGCTGCAGCTGTACCGCGCCCAGGAGGATTGGGATGCACTGGCCCGCTTGATCCCCAAGCTGACCAGCAAACAGGTGCTCACCGGTGCGGAGCTGGCGGATCTACCGGCGGAGGTGGAGTCGCTGTGCCTGGCCCAGTGCAGCAGCCTGGAGGCGTTGGAGCAACGCTGGCGGGGCCTTAACCGTCCATTGCGCAAGCATACCCAGGTCCAGTTGGCTTACCTGCAGGGGCTGGCCCGCTTTGAGCAGCACGAAAAGGCGCGCAAGCTGTTGTTAGAGAAATTGGACAAGGCACAGCCTCAGCCCGCATTGTTGGCGTTGTTACCTACCATCAGCGGTGACGCTGCCGAATCCCTCAGTCACGTGCTGCACCGGCGTTATCCAAAGCCGGAACAGCCGGAGCTGCTTGATTGCATGGCGGCATTGGCTGAGCAGCAGGAGCAATGGGCGGAAGCCGGCGAGCTGCGCCAACAGGCACTGGAGCTCGGCCCCACCGCCGAGCGTTACCGCGCCCTGGTGACCCTGCAGGAGCGACTGGGGCAGCGTGACGAGGCGTTGAACAGCTATCGGGCCTTGCTGGCCCTGCTGGAGCCGGTCAAGCCCTGATGTGGTGTGCCAGTTCGAAGATGAAAAAAGGCAGCCTCTGGGCTGCCTTTTTCGGTCTAGCTCAATCGCGCTGTCGATAGCGGCGCCGGGCGCTGCGAACCCCGTCAATAGAGAGCAGCACCAGGGCGCACCAGATGGCGGCAAAGGTGGAGAGCTGGGCCGGATCAAGTTGCTCATTGAACAGCGTCAGCGCCATGATGAACATCAGGCTGGGGCCGATGTATTGCAGCATCCCCAATAGATAGAAGGGGATGCGAACAGCTGCAGCGGCAAAGGCCAGTAAAGGCAGCGTGGTGACCACCCCGGCACTGATCAGCAGCAGGTTGAGGCTCAGGGTGTTGTTGGCCAGCTGCGCGGTTTCGCTATCGAGCCACCACCAGTACCCCAGCGCCAGCGGCAGCAACAGGGCCGTCTCCACCAGCAGGCCGGTGCTGGCCTTGAGGTTGACCTGCTTGCGCAGCAGGCCGTAGCAGCCAAAAGTGCCTGCCAATGCCAGCGAGATCCAGGGCACGGAGCCAAATTGGACCAGCTGGATCACCACTCCAGCGGCCGCCACGGCGACCGCCACCAGCTGCAGCCGGGCCGGACGCTCGCCCAGTACCAGCATTCCTAAGGCCACGTTGAGCAGAGGATTGATGAAGTAGCCCAGCGAGGCGTCGAGCAGGTGATCATGGGTGACGGCCCAGATGAAGATCAGCCAGTTGCTGGCCACCAGAATGGCGGTGAGTCCCAATAGGGCAAGCTTGCGGGGTTGACGCAGCAGCTGCCTGACTTCGTTGCCCTGGCCCTGCAGCCATACCAGCAGCGCCACCAGTCCGAACGACCAGATGATGCGGTGCATCAGCACTTCGTCGGCGGGAACCGCCGCGATTGCGTGGAAATAGAGTGGCGCAAAGCCCCACATCAGGTACGCGGCGACGGCGTATAGCACCCCTTGGCGACTGGTTGGGTTGGAGGTCATCTGCTGTCACTGGCGGTTGCGATTAAGAGGGCCGGCATTATGCCATTGTTGCCGCCCTTGTGGGGAGCCCTGGCTTGATCAACGGTCCGGGTCGATCTGACATTTCAGCCTTTGAGGGCAGGTCACAATGCGGGGCTTTTGGGGTAGAATAGCGCTCCTTTGTTCACCTGGCCTGCACGCTTTCCATGGAATCACCCTGCTCTGCACCCGTTACCGAATCCCCTGTTGAACAGGCCCTGGCCTGCCTGCAACAGGTGTTTGGCTATCGCCAATTCCGCCCCGGACAGGAAGCGGTGGTAGCGGCAGCCTTGGCGGGACAAGACAGCCTGGTGATCATGCCCACCGGGGGCGGCAAGAGCCTGTGTTACCAGCTGCCGGCGATGCTGATGCCCGGCCTGGCTCTGGTGATCTCGCCGCTGATCTCGTTGATGAAGGACCAGGTGGATGCCCTGCGCGAGTCCGGGGTGGCAGCGGCGGCGCTCAACTCCAGTTTGTCCCGGGAGGAGGTGGTGCAGCTGTTCAACGCCATCCACCGGGGCGAGATCCGCATGCTGTACATCTCGCCTGAGCGGTTGATGTCCCGGGATATCCGCGAGCGCCTGGCTCACTGGTCGCTATCGATGGTGGCGGTGGATGAGGCCCACTGCATCAGCCAGTGGGGCCACGATTTCCGCCCGGAGTACGCCCAGCTGGGCTGGATCAAGCAACAGTTTCCCCAGGTGCCGGTGATGGCGCTGACCGCCACGGCGGATTCGGCCACCCAGCAGGATATCTGTCAGCGCCTGGCGCTGGTGGAGCCGCATCGACAACTCTCCAGCTTTGACCGGCCCAATATCCGCTATACCGTGGCGGACAAGGTGCGACCGCTGGAGCAGTTGGTGGAGTTTCTCAAGCAGCAGAAGGGCCAGGCCGGGATCGTCTATTGCGGCAGCCGGCGCCGTGTGGATGAGGTGGCGGAGAAGCTGCGGCAAAAGGGCTTTGCTGCGTCCGGCTATCACGCCGGGATGGATGCCAGTGAGCGCAGCCAGGTGCAGGAGGCGTTCCTGCGGGATCGCACCGATATCGTGGTGGCCACGGTGGCTTTTGGCATGGGGATCAACAAGTCCAATGTGCGCTTCGTGGTGCATTGGGATCTGCCTAAGTCCATTGAGGGTTACTACCAGGAAACCGGTCGAGCCGGTCGGGATGGCCTGGAGGCGGAGGCGGTGCTGCTGTTTGACCCGGCGGACATCGCCCGCGTCCGTCACCTGCTGGAGCAGGGCGAGCAAGAGCCCAATCCGGTGGATCTGCACAAGCTCAATGCCATGGCGGCCTTTGCCGAGGCGCAGATCTGCCGCCGTCAGGTATTGCTCAACTACTTCAATGAGCCCAGCCACGAGCCCTGCGGCAACTGCGATATTTGCACCGATCCGCCCAAGCGCTATGACGGCTCGCTGGATGCCCAGAAGGCGCTGTCCTGTATCTATCGGGTAGGTCAACGCTTCGGCATGGGTCATGTGATTGAGGTGCTGCGCGGCTCCAACGCCCAGTTGGTGCAGGAGCGCGGTCATCACAAGCTTTCCACCTGGGGGATCGGCAAGGATAAGAGCCACGACCATTGGCTGTCGGTGCTTCGTCAGCTGATCCACCATGGTCTGGTGCACCAGGACATCACCCGTTCATCGGTGCTGGTGCTGACCCCGGCGGCCCGCTCGGTGCTGACCGGCCAGCGCACCTTGGAGTTAGCGGAGCCACGGTTGATTGTTGCCAAGAGCCCGGGGCGCCGCGCCCGCAGCCTGCCGCAAAGCTACGATCGGAAGCTGTTTGCCAAGCTCAAGCAGTTGCGCCGGGAGCTGGCGGACGAGCACGGGGTACCCCCGTACGTGGTGTTCAACGATGCCAGTCTGGCGGAGATGGCTGCGGAGCTGCCTACTTCAGAGTGGGAGTTGCTGACCATTAATGGTGTCGGCGAGCGCAAGCTGGAGCGCTATGGCGCCGCCTTCCTTGAGGTGATCCGCGAGCATCACGACTAGCTTGCCAGCCGTCCGCCTGCGGTTGTCCTCCCCCCGGGACCGAGCTGGTGGTACTCCAGCCGCTGCAGAAGACTGTCGACGTCATCGAAGTTGTTCACTCGCGCCCGGCCGAGGCGCTGCGGTGTCAGACCCAGGGTTTGTAGTCGGGCCGGCAGGGTGTCGAATCGCCAGGCCAACTCGCCATCGCTGATCCAGGGCAGCATCAGCAGGAACCGATCGCTGGCCAGCTCCAGGCAGCGGTCCTCCCGTCGCAGATCCCTGTGCAGCAGGTCCTGCAGTTCATTCCCCATCTGCCCGGGATCCACCATGACCAGGATGCAGCCCATGGTGTCCCCAGTAGCTTTTGACTCCTGCAGCAGGTAGGACAGCTGCTCTTCGGCACTGCCGCGCACTGGGAAGGGGTCGGGGGTGTCCTTGGAGGGCATCATCCCCCGGACTGCCAGGGTAAAGATCACGAAGCACAGTGCGGCGCACAGGCCCTGCCACATCATCAAGGATTGCTGGCTCTGGTAGTGAGCTTCGGAGGTATTGGCGAGGCGCTGACGATGCCGGTCCATCTGTTGACCCAGCGCCTGTTGCTGATCGATCAGGGCCTGTTGTTGAAGCACCTGGTTAAGCTGTCTTTGCAACTCGACAAAATGGTCGAGGGCCATCAGCGCCTGCTGGTACTCTTTTCTTTGCTGATGGTAATTGGCTGTCCACTGGGTGAGGATGGCTAGACCGCGAATATTGTCTTGAGCCACCATGGCTTTGCGAGCTTCGTTCAGCGCTTCCCACCCTTCTGCCTCCCGATCCAACTTGAGCAACGCTTGGCCCCGAATCATGCGCGCCTCAGAGTACTCCGGCTTGATTTCTGCCAAGAGAAAGTAGTCCGCTGCTCGGTTGGCGAGGGTTAGTGCGTTGTCATACTGTTCCAGGCCCATAGCAATACTGGCCTGAAAGAGCAGAAAGAAGCCTTCGTCCTCCTGGCCAAAGTTGGGTTTCGGTTCCTCCAGTGCGTCCAGGTGCTCCTGGCTCTCCTCGTATCTGCCCTGTTGGCTGAGAATGCGCGCGTAATTAAATTGGATGAACCAAGCGAGCGGGGTACCGGGCTTAACCAGGTTGATGGCTTGCGTGAGTGCTTCATCTGTCCGCGACGGGTTGTTGAGATAGTAAAAGGTACGGCCCAGGGAGAAGTGAAGCATTGCGGGGTCGAGCTGGAATAAGCTCGGCTTGGCGGGGCGCTCCTGCTGATGAAGTGCGGCAGCCAAAGATTCCATGGATTGGGCATACTGCTTGTTGTCGGCCAGCAAATTGGCCTGGCGGGTATAGGACAATACCAACAGCTGCGGATCATCTTGCTCCAGGCCAACTTCGACCGCATTAGCCAGATGAAACAGACGTTTTGAGCGGTCGGCATCTTCGCCGACCAGGTGTGCCTGACACAGAGACAAGTACCCAATTTGATGAGGGTATCGCTCGGGATCTGCTAATCCCTTCATTCGATCTGCTGCTCGGGTGATGTCTGGCTCGTTGGAGCGCAGCGCCGCGGCTTCACAGCGCAGGTAGTGCCAGTGAAACTGCCACTGGGGGCTGGCATCGCGGTAGTAGGCCTCGTACATCTTTTGCAGTTGGGCACCGCTGTGATTGTCAAACTGGGCAATGCTTTGGGCGATGGGCGTGAGGTCCGGCGCAGGGTTGTCCGACCACGCAGGCGCAGGCAGCCCAAGCTGCAAAAACAGTATCAATATCCCTATCGATCTTCGCCACACAATCCACATCCATTATCAAGCTGGCTACATCCCGAGGCTATCCAGCTAACATCCTGTAATCAAGGAAAAATGCTCAGAATCAGCGGGTTGGGCAGGCTCTGTTCAAAAACGGGTTGACAAAGCACCGGTGGGTGGCAAAGATGTCAAACGAGCGTAACGAACTTTCAATGGCGAACTGAGACTGATGACCTTCCAGGCAAACCACACCCTACTAACTCTAATCCTGGCAGGACGCTGCGCGGGACGGAGTGGTGTGGACAGCTGAAAGCTCGAGCACAGACTCAGACAGACCCGCGCAATGCGCGGGTTTTTTTATGCCTGCGCGCCCCTACAGGATCCATGGAGGACTCGAAATGTCGGATCAGGTGATATTGTTTGATACCACTTTACGGGATGGTGAGCAGGCGTTGGCCGCCAGCTTGTCGGTCAATGAAAAGCTGCAGATTGCCCGGGCGCTGGAGCGGATGGGTATCGACATCATCGAGGCGGGTTTTCCGGTGTCGTCCCCAGGGGATTTTGACTCGGTAAGGCAGATCGCCGCCACCATCAAGAACAGCCGAATCTGTGCCTTGTCCCGTGCGGTGCAGGGGGACATCGACGCCGCGGCCCAGGCATTGAACATCGCCGATCAGTTCCGTATCCACACCTTCATCTCGACCTCGGATATTCACGTTGAAAGCAAGCTCAAGCGCGATTTCAGCCAGGTGCTGGAGATGGCCACCGGCGCGATCAAGTACGCCCGCAAGTTCACTGATGACGTTGAGTTTTCCTGCGAGGACGCGGGCCGCACCCCCATCGACAACCTGTGTCGTATGGTCGAGGAGGCGATCAAGGCCGGTGCACGCACCGTCAACATCCCCGATACCGTGGGGTACACCAGCCCCAGCGAGTTCGGCGGCATCATCACCAACCTGTTTGAGCGGGTCCCCAACATCCATCAGGCGGTGATCTCCGTACACTGCCATGACGATCTGGGCCTGTCGGTGGCCAACTCCATCGCCGCACTGGAAGCGGGAGCCCGCCAGGTGGAGGGCACCATCAATGGTATTGGTGAGCGGGCCGGCAACGCGGCGCTGGAAGAGATCATCATGATCCTCAAGACCCGCCAGGATCGCTTTGGCCTGCACTGCAACGCCAATCCCACCGAGATCTACCGTACCAGCCAGCAGGTCAGCCAGCTGTGCAACATGCCGATCCAGTCCAACAAGGCGATCGTCGGTACCAATGCATTCAGCCACAGCTCCGGCATCCACCAGGATGGGGTACTCAAGTCACAGAATACCTACGAGATCATGACTCCGGAGTCCATCGGCCTGGTACGCAACACCCTCAACCTCACCTCCCGCTCCGGTCGTCATGTAATCAAGCACCGGATGGCGGAGTTGGGTTACCGCGACAGCGATTTTGACCTGGATGTGCTGTACGAGCGCTTCCTTGAGTTGGCGGACAAGAAGGGTCAGGTGTTTGATTACGACCTGGAGGCGCTGCTGTTCTTCGAAAATCAGAAAGAGGCGGATGCACACTTCCAGCTGCGCCAGCTCAATGTGCAGGCGGGCTCTAACCACTTTGCCACCGGTTCGGTGGAGCTGCAGATCGGCGACCAGATTGTAGCGGAAGCCGCCACCGGCAATGGCCCGGTGGATTCGGTCTACCGTGCTATCGAGCGCGCCACCGGTCAGCACATCGAGATCCAGGGCTTTGACATCGGTGCCCAGGGGGGCGGCCACGATGCTCTGGGTAAGGTGGACGTCACCGCCGAGTTTGAAGGCCGTACTTTCCACGGCATGGGCCTCTCTACCGATATCGTTGAGGCCTCGGCCCAGGCCCTGATCCGGATCTACAACCTGATCCACCGCCAGCAACAGATCAACGCGGAAAAAAGCAAACGCGCCATGGAGGAAGTATGACCACCCATCGTATCGCAGTACTGGCCGGTGACGGCATCGGACCGGAGATCATGGTGGAGGCCCGCAAGGTGCTGGACGCCGTCAGCGAGCGGTTCGGCTTTGAGCTGGAGTGTAAAGCTTACCCGGTGGGGGGCGCTGCCATCGATGCCCACGGCGAGCCCCTGCCCCCGGCGACCCTGGCCGGCTGTGAAGCGGCGGATGCCATCCTGTTTGGCAGCGTAGGCGGGCCCAAGTGGGAGAACCTTCCGCCCAACGAGCAGCCGGAGCGTGGCTCACTGCTGCCGCTGCGCAAACATTTCAATCTGTTCTGTAACCTGCGCCCGGCACGGATCCATCCGGGGCTGGAGCACCTGTCGCCGTTGCGGGCGGATATTGCCGAGCAGGGCATGGATCTGCTGGTGGTGCGTGAGCTGACCGGTGACATCTACTTCGGCAGCCCGCGCGGACGCGAGGGCGAAGGCGAGCAGGAAAACGCCTTCGACACCATGCGCTACAGCCGCTTCGAGATCCGCCGCATCGCCCGCATGGCCTTCGAGGGCGCACGTAAGCGTCGCAAAAAGGTGGTGTCGGTGGATAAGGCCAACGTGCTGGCCACCTCGATGCTGTGGCGCGAAGAGGTGGTGAAGATCGCCGAGGATTACCCGGACGTCACCCTGGAACACATCTACATCGACAACGCCACCATGCAGCTGCTGCGTCGCCCCTATGACTTTGACGTGATGCTGTGTGGCAATCTGTTTGGCGACATCTGCTCCGACGAGGCGGCGATGATCACCGGCTCCATGGGGCTGTTGCCGTCCGCCAGCCTCAACGAGTCCGGTTTCGGCATGTACGAGCCGGCCGGTGGCAGCGCTCCGGACATTGCCGGCAAAGGCATCGCTAACCCGGTGGCCCAGATCCTGTCGGCCAGCCTGATGTTGCGCCATAGCCTTGGCGAGTCGGTGGCGGCGGATGCCATCGACGCGGCGGTCAGCCAGGCACTGGCCGATGGCTGCCTGACCGGCGAGTTGACCGGTCCCAATCAAACCGCATTGAGCACCGCCCAGATGGGCGATGCCATCGTTCAGCGTATCCAGCAAGGGGAGTGAGTTGTGGCGAAGACACTGTATGAGAAGATCTGGGACAGCCATCAGATCCCGACCCCCGAAGGTCAGACGCCGCTGATCTATATCGATCGTCACCTGGTGCATGAGGTGACCTCGCCCCAGGCCTTTGATGGCCTGCGCCAGGCCGGGCGCCCGGTGCGCCAGCCAGAGCGCACCACCGCCACCATGGATCACAACACCTCCACCACCACCGCCTCCATCGAGGCGCTGCCGCCGCTGGCGCGGACCCAGGTGGAGACTCTGCAGAAGAACTGCGAGGAGTTCGGCATCACCCTGTTTGATGTCCATCATCCCAACCAGGGTATCGTGCACGTGATGGGGCCGGAGCAGGGACTGACGCTGCCTGGCAGCACCATCGTCTGTGGTGACTCCCATACCGCCACTCATGGTGCCTTTGGCGCCCTGGCCTTCGGCATCGGCACCTCCGAGGTGGAGCACGTGTTGGCCACCCAGACCCTGCGTCAGCGTCGCGCCAAGACCATGCGCATCGAGGTGCGTGGTCAGGTGGGGCCGGGGATCACCGCCAAGGACATCGTGTTGGCCATCATCGGCAAGGTGGGCCACGGCGGCGGTACCGGTTACGTGGTTGAGTTCTGCGGAGAGGCGATCCAAGCCCTGTCGATGGAGGGCCGGATGACCGTGTGCAATATGGCGATCGAGCTGGGGGCCAAGGCGGGCTTGATTGCACCTGACCAGACCACGGTCGATTACCTCAAGGGACGGCCCTATGCCCCCGCAGGTGCGGATTGGCAGCAGGCGGTGGCCGACTGGCAGACACTGGCCAGCGACGAGGATGCAAAGTTTGACGCCGAGGTGGTGTTGGAGGCTGCCGCCATTGCACCACAAATCACCTGGGGCACTAACCCCGGTCAGGTGATGGCTGTAACCGAGCGGGTACCGGATCCCGCCAGTCTGTCCGATAAGGTGGCGCAGAGTGCTGCCATCAAGGCCCTGGCCTACATGGATCTGATGCCGCAGCAGGCGTTGACGGAGCTGAGCATCGACGCGGTATTCATCGGTTCCTGCACCAACTCTCGCATCGAGGATCTGCGCGCCGCCGCGGCCATCGCTCAAGGGCGCCAGGTAGCCCAGGGAGTGCAGGCCATCGTGGTGCCCGGCTCACACCAGGTAAAGGCCCAGGCCGAAGCTGAGGGGCTGGATCGGATCTTTACCCAGGCGGGATTCGAGTGGCGTCTGCCAGGCTGCTCCATGTGCCTGGGGATGAACGAAGACCGTCTGGCCCCGGGCCAGCGCTGCGCCTCCACCTCCAACCGCAACTTCGAGGGGCGGCAGGGGCGGGGCAGTCGCACCCACCTGGTGAGCCCGGCGATGGCTGCGGCCGCCGCCGTGACCGGCACCTTTGCCGACGTTCGTCAGTTCGAGATCTTGGAGGCGCAATAATGCAGGCGTTTACCCAGCACCAAGGGGTGGCGGTGGCCCTCAACCACGCCAACATCGATACCGATCAGCTGATCCCAAAGCAGTTTCTGGCCAAGGTGACCCGCCAGGGCTTTGGAGTGCACCTGTTCCATGATTGGCGTTACCTGGATGAGGCCGGTGAGCAGCCCAATCCGGACTTTGCCCTCAACCAACCGGTATTCAAGGGTGCCAGTATCCTGCTGGCAGGGGAGAACTTCGGCTGCGGCTCCAGCCGGGAACACGCCCCCTGGGCGTTGGAGGACTTTGGCTTTCGTGCGGTGATCGCTCCAAGCTTTGCCGATATCTTCTACCAGAACGCGATCAACAACGGCCTGCTGCCGGTGGTGTTGCCGGAGGAGGAGGTGCAGCGTCTGACCCAGCAGATTGAGCAACAGCCCGGTTGTCGTATCACCGTGGATCTGACCTGCTGTCAGGTGTTCGGCCCGGACGGCCAGAGTTACCCCTTCAGCCTGGATGAAGCCGCCCGGCAGAATCTGCTGCAGGGGCTGGACCCCATCGGTCAGACCCTGGCCCAGCAGGCGGCGATCGAGGCCTTTGAGCAGCAGGCGCCCAGCTGGCGCTAATCAAATCTCGAAGAAAAAAAGCGGGCCAGTAGGCCCGCTTTTTTGTTGGCATCTTGCAGGTTCAGAACAGGTAGATGACCCCCAGGGTCAAGCCGGAGACGTCCACCCCACCCTTGTCGATCCACTGCATGTACTCAATAGTCACACTCAGCTGCTCGGTGGCCCCCAGGCCAAAACCGGCACCATAGGAGAGATCCTGCTCCTGCTGGGTGCGGCTCTGGCCGGAGACGCTGATCTCCACCTCGCCGGTGGTGTAGCCCAGCAGTCCGTAGAGCCTGACCCAGTCGGAGAGGGGCACGCCGGCATTGAGGTAGGCGCCGAGGTTGTGCTCTACCCCAACCTCGACCGAGGCGGCGTCATCGCGGCTGATCCCGGTGCCTGCTCTGAGCTCCAGACCGACGAAAGGTGAAAAGCGGTAGCCGCCCTGCAGGTTGATCCCCACCGGGGTGACATCCTGGCCTTCCGCTGACAGGTCGTAGTAGCCGATCTGTCCACCCAGGTAGAATTGGCCCGCGTGACTGAGGGGGCCAAATAGCAGAGCGATGAGTAACAGGGTGCGTCGCATGGGATACTCCGTTAGAAATCGTAGCGAACCCCGAAATTGAGGGCAGAGACATCGAATCGACCCTTCTCCACCCAGCTAATGACCTCCAGGTTGAGGCTCAGCTGCTCGGTGGCGTACAGGCTGAAGCCCACGCCATAACTGAGATCCGTAGCGCTGTCGCTGCGTTGGCTCGGTTGGTCGTTGGCTTCCAGATCCAGGTTGGTGGCTCCGAGCAGACCATACAGCTTGACCCAGTCGGTTAGTGGCCAGGTGCCGGTCAGGTAGAGGCCGTAATAGCTGTCGATCCCCGCTTCAACGTCATCGACTACGGTGTCGTCATTCAGGCCCAGGCCGATACGGGTCTCTATCCCCAGGTAGGGGTTGAACTGGTAGCCCCCCAGCGCATGCAGGGTCACTGGGTGCGCGGTGCCTGCGTCAATCTTGGTTTCCGTGTAGCCCACCTGCAGACCGGTGTACCAGTGGCCTCGGGTGAGAAAATCCCACTCCCAATCCGCTTGCGCTGGACTGAACATCAACAGCAGTACCACCCCCAACAGAGGCCTCATGGCTCGGCTCCTTGCACGTAGAGACACTTAGTAAGGGTGGCAGGTTTACAGTGGCTTGCCAGTGTTCTGCCAGGGGATGAGTCAAATTCGATGGGAGGGCTTGGTTTTTAGCCTGGCGATGCAAAAACGCGGAGGTCGCAGGTGAACGATGGCCGGTGCTAAAGCCGCTGGGCGCAGCGGTAGCGATGTGTTGGCAGAGGGTTACAGTTTTTAAATTATTGGGTCGACTAAGGATTGTGGACCGCGGGCCGGGCACGGAGGCTCAGCTCGATAATGTCGGGCCAGCGCCCGCGTTCCAACGACTTGGATCGCCCAACGTGACTGATCTTAGTGTCCCGTCCACGCCCATCTTGTCCCGATGGGCGTTTTTTTTATTCCTGGGGATCCTGGCTGGCCTGGCTACGGCGCCGGTTGGCGCGCATCGGCGGCTTCTTGGGCACCTCACGGCGATCGTCGATCAGGTGTCGAATGGCGGCAATGGGGTGGCGCAGCAGCATTCTGGGTCCGGCAAAGCGCATGGCAGCCCGTACCTGCTCCCGAGGTTCCGGCTTATAGCAATGGATAGGGCACTTGGCGCAGGTAGGTTTTTGATCGCCATAGGGGCAGCGATCCAGTTTGGTTTCGGCGTAGTCCAGCAGCGCCTGGCACTGGCTGCAGAGTCCCTGCTTGCGCGGCGCGCTGCCACATTGGCTGCGGCAATAGATCGCCATCATCTTACCCAGCGTGTCATGCTCACGCGCCAGGCGACCGGTCAGCTTCGTGTTTTTCATCCAATAACCCAGTGCATCAGTCGGACTTTGTTGTCATCATACGATGATGCAATCGACGGGGTAAGCCGCAATGGATGGGAACGTGACTGGGATCAATTCCGAGGCTGCAGTGACGCTGCCCCTGGCACAGGGCTGGCAGGCTGGTATCGGTGCCCGTCTGCCCTGGTTGGGCTCTGAGGTCGCGGCGCAGCCCTTGGCCAACCCGCGCTGGCTGGGGTGGAGTGACGACCTGGCTGAAACCCTGTCATTGAACCGGTCATTGGATCTTCTGGCTCTGTTCGCCGGTCAGCAGAGCCTGCCCTGGCCCGGGTTTGCCCAGGTCTACAGTGGCCATCAGTTTGGTGGCTATACGCCCAGGCTGGGGGATGGTCGCGGCCTGCACCTGGGTCAGCGGGGAGAGTACGAGCTGTTTGCCAAGGGCAGCGGGCCGACACCCTACAGCCGCGGTGGCGACGGTAGAGCGGTGCTGCGCAGCGCGGTGAGGGAGTTTCTGATCAGCGAGGCGCTGCACCATTTGGGCGTCGCTACGACGCGAGCCCTGGCGGTGATCGGCTCTGATACCCCGGTCTGGCGGGAGGAGCAGGAAACCGGGGCGATCACGGTGCGGGTCAGCTGCAGTCATCTGCGCTTTGGCCATTTCGAGTACTTCTTCTATACCCGCCAGCAAGATCAGCTTGAGGCGTTGATCCGCGACAGCATCGACACCCTGTTTCCACAGCTGGCTGCCGAGCCGGAGCCGATCCTGGCTTGGCTGGTCGACGTGGTGCAGCGCACAGCAGAAACCGTGGCGGACTGGCAGGCCTTCGGCTTCTGCCATGGGGTGCTCAACACCGACAACATGTCGATCCTGGGTGAAACCTTTGATTTCGGCCCCTTTGCCTTCCTTAACCAGTTCGACAGTGGCCATATCTGCAACCACTCGGATCACACCGGGCGCTACGCCTTTGACCAGCAGCCGGGGATCGGCCTGTGGAACCTCAACAAGCTGGCACTGACCCTGACCCCTTTTTTGTCGGAAACGCAGCTGCGTGACGCCCTGGCGGAGTACGAGCCGGCCCTGGTGGCGCGTTACCTGGCCCGAATGGGCGCCAGGCTGGGGCTGGAGGATCCAACAGAGGAGGACTTGGCGCTGATCACCGAGCTACTCAACCTGATGGGTCGCAGTGGTGTCGATTACCACCTGACCCTGCGTCAGCTGGGCCAGTGTGACCCCAGTGGTCAGGACACCCCGCTGCATCGCCAGTTCCAGGGGCAGTCTGACTTCGATGCCTGGTGGCTGCGCTACCAGCAGCGGTTGGGCGGCGGTACCGTGGCGTCGGATTGGGGCCAGCAACGGAACCGGGCCAATCCCGCCATTCTGCTGCGTACCCATTTGGCCCAGCAGGCCATCGCTGCGGCAGAGCAGGGCAACAATCGCCCGCTGATGCGCTTGCACCGGGCCCTGACTCGCCCCTATGATCCCAGGCCACAGGACCACCCCTTTATCGAGGAAGCCCCGTCATGGAGCCGCTCGCTCACCCTCTCCTGCTCGAGCTGACCCCGCCGAGACTGGATCGCAGCGCCAATCAACTGCTTTGGCACACCCCCTTTACCCAGGAGCAGATGCAGACCCTGGTGCCCGCGCTGATGGCACGGCTGGACTGCCAACTGGGCAACATGGACCAGGGCGCCGACCGTTTGTTCTGGCCGGTGGCGTTCGAGGGGGTCAGCCTCGGGCTGCATTTCGAAGCCCTGTGCGACAGCTTGTGGCTGCAGGCCCAGGAGGGGGACAGTGAAGGGGCCGAGGTGCTGAGCTTCCTGGGCCGATTGGCCGGGGAGGTTGGCCAATGACCGCGGCGCAGTTTGATTTCCAATCCCTGACCCCGGATACCGTATTGGATGCGGTAGAGGGGCTGGGACTGTATCCCAGCTCCGGTTTGTTACCGCTCAACAGCTATGAGAACCGGGTCTACCAATTCCGGGCTGAAGACGGTGGCCGCTACGTCACCAAGTTCTACCGGCCCCAGCGCTGGAGCGTGGAACAGATCCTGGAGGAGCACCGCTTTGCCCTGGAGCTGGCCGAGGCCGAGGTGCCTGTGGCCGCCCCGCTGGTGCGTGATGGCACCACCCTGTTCCCCCACCAGGGCTACCACTTTGCCCTGTGGCACTCGGTGGGCGGGCGGGAGTTCGAGGTGGACAACCTGGACCAGCTCGAGGGGGTTGGCCGGTTCCTGGGGCGGTTGCATCAGGAGGGGCGCAAGCGGGCGTTCGAGCATCGCCCTACCTTCAGTGTCGCTGAATTCGGCTTCGAGGCCCGCGAGGTGCTGGCCCAGCAGGCGCAGCTGTCCGGTTACATCGAGACCAACCTGCTGACCGTGGTGGATCAACTGCTGGCGCGGATCGAGGCCCCACTGAGTGCGCCGCAAACCCGGCTTCGGCTGCACGGTGACATGCACCCGGGCAACATCCTGTGGCGGGATGACAGCCCCAGCTTCGTGGATCTGGACGACGCCCGCATGGGGCCAGCGGTGCAGGACCTGTGGATGATGCTCAATGGCGATCGGGCCCAGCGCCTGCTGCAGCTGGATGTGCTGATGGAGGGCTACGAGACCTTTGCCTCGCTGCCGGTGGCGGAACTCGACCTGATTGAGCCATTACGGGCACTGCGCATGATCAACTATCTGGCGTGGCTGACAAAACGCTGGCAAGATCCGGCTTTTCCAAGGAACTTTCCCTGGTTTGGCACGGACAAATTCTGGGAGCAGCAGATCCTGGCAATGAAGGAACAGCTGGCGGCGCTGGATGAAGCGCCGTTGCGCCTAACCCCCGGAGGCAACTGGTGATACCAGAGGGTAAACCGTTGCTCCGTACCGCCCCCTGTGGCACCCTTTAACCCAAAATTAACAACTGAGAGCACACCATGAAGAAGATGTTGTCCATCGCGTTCGCTCTGGTACTGGCACCCCTGAGTGTTTTTGCCGCGGATTTCAAGGAAGGCACCCACTACACCACCTTCAATCAGGCCCCGGCCAATGGTACCCCGACAGTGACGGAGTTCTTCTCCTTCTACTGTGGCCACTGCTACAACTTCGAGAAGACCTTCGTGGGTCCGATCAAGGCGGGTCTGGCGGATGGCGTCAAGTTCGAGCAGTATCACGTAGATTTCATCGGTGGGCCGATGGGCACCGAGATGACTCGCGCGTTTGCTGTAGCTCAGCTGCTAAAGGTAGAAGAGACCATCAAGCCGGCGATGTTCAGTGCCATCCATGACGCCCGTCGTCAGTTTGCCACCGAGCGAGACGTCAAGCAGCTGTTCGCCGACAACGGCGTTGCTGCAGCAGACTACGACAAGGCCGCTGCCAGCTTCATGGTCAACAGCCAGATGAAGAAGTGGAAGCAGGCGCAAAGCGCCAGCGGCATCCGTGGTGTACCGGCGCTGATGGTCAACAACAAGTACGTGGTTGATACCGGCAGCGTGGAATCCCTGGACGAGCTGCATGAGCTGCTGAACTACCTGGCCACCAAATCCTAAGGGCCAGTGGGCGGAGGCAACACCTGCCTCCGCCACCGTATGCTATAGCCGGTGCAAATCATTCAATAATCGTCTAAGATTATTGCCCTTCGTCATAACGAAATGCCTGATTTTCAGGAAACTACCGCTGCTATACTCTGTCTGACTTCATGGACGAAGCAGAATAATCAATGGACATGACTGTGAGAATCTTTCCCCTGTACGCCCCCCGACTGATTGCCAAACACGCCCGGATCTTCCGTGATGGCGTGGTGGTGGTGAAAAACCTTGGACGCCTGGAATTTCGTGATGGCCGCTTCGTCATGCCCCGCCATTGCCGTCCCAAACTGCGCGAGGTGGTGGTGGAGCTCAACCGCATGGTGAAACCGGCTCCAGTCGCTACCTAGTGGGGTGTCAGGCACAAAAAAGGTGGGGCTAACCCCACCTTTTTTTATGGTATCGTTGCGTTCAGGCTGCCTGATCCGGCAGCTTTCCCAACAACCCCTCGACCTTGGCATGCCAGGCAGACAACTGCTGCTTCAGCTCCTGGTTCTCCCGGTGCAGGTTATCCCGCTCCTGTGCCAGCTCGGCACTCAGCAGTTTCTCCTCCTCCAGTTCCAGTTGCATCAGCTCCATGGTTTCCAGGGCGTTGTGCACCCGGCTTTCCAGTTTCTCAAGTAACTCCAGGCTCATGGGTCAGTCCTTACTTCATTGGCATAGCGCATTCTAGCAACCTGCCTAACCGCTGGACAGCGGTGAAACCCAGCCCCGGTGCGGACTGAACGGAATTTCACCAATGCCTTGCTGGCGTCCGAAGTAGGAGGGGCTGCAAGCCAGGATCGAACGGGTTTGAGTTGCACCGGTCCGGGAGGGTATAACGGGTGGAGTCCACCAAGGAGAGGAGAGACTGGGCGTGAGCACCCCACGAGAGTCATTGTGTTTGCTGTTGGTGCAGATCCGGGAAAACCCCAAGACCCGAGATGAGGAGTGGCGCAGCTTTGCCCGCTTCTGCGGTTTGGCGCCGGAGCAGATCCGCATCCTTAATCTGTTTGATACCCCCAGTTTCGGGCCCGAGGTATTGCAGGGCATCGATGGGGTGCTGGTGGGGGGCTCCTCCGAAGCCAGCGTGCTGGAGCAGGAGCGCTATCCCTTTGTCGAACCGGCTATGGCACTGCTGCGCCACTGCATCGCCGTGCGTCTGCCGGTGTTTTGCAGCTGCTTTGGCCACCAGCTGGCGGTTCGGGCCTTGGACGGTGAGGTAATCCGGGATCAGAGCGGCTTTGAGATGGGCACGGTGGCGATTCAACTGACCGAGGCGGCGGCATCGGATCCGCTCTACCATGACATGCCCCAGGGCTTTATGGCAGTCAGCGTGCATCGCGAACGGGCCCTGACCGTGCCTAAGGGCTGCACCCTGCTGGCCTTTACCGAGCCCTGCACCCACAGCTTCCGGGTCGATGGTGCGCCCTTTTGGACCACCCAGTTCCACCCGGAGGTGGATCGACCGGTGTTGATCGAGCGATTAACCCAGTTTGCCCACCACTATACCGACGGCGAGGATCACCTGCGCGAGGTGTTGGACAGTGCCCAGGAGACGCCGCTGTCCAACGATCTGCTGCGGCGTTTCGTCGATCGGGTGTTGCTGGACTTGCCGCAGTAAGGCGTCACAGGCTGAGGGTTTCACCGCCCTGGCGGGTGATGGCAGCGCTGAGGAAGGCGATGAACTCGTCGCCACTGCGATCGTCGATCCACACCCCATCCCGGTAGTCATAGTGGTGGCCGCCGAACTTGGTGGCCAGCCAGATCTGGCGCAGCGGCTCCTGCTTGTTGATGACGATCTTGCTGCCGTCGCAACACTCCAGTTCCAGCACGCTGCCTGCCTGGTCGTAGTCCAGGTCCAGCTCGGCTTCGTCGATGGCGTCGGTGATGCGGGTCATCAGGTCATCCGCCAACTGGTGGAACTGGCTGCTATCAATGGTCATGGGGATCTCTTAGCTATCGGGTTTCAATGCAGGGGACTATACCAAATCCGCTCGGCCTGGCCAGAGTACCCAAGCGGGAAGGAACTGGTATCATGCCACAAACACCTTTTGGGACAGGATGGACGATGCGCCGAATGAGCATGATGGCCCTGCTTCTGCTGGGCCTGGCCGGATGCGGCCAGACCGGGGCGCTGTACCTGCCGGCTGAGGCAGAACCGAACCAAACCGAGGCGACGTCGGCGGAAACCGACAGCCAAACCGAACAATAGGGACACAGCTTGGATCACTTCAGCTACCAGGATGGCGAGCTGTTCGCCGAGAACGTGCCGGTACGGGCCATTGCCAAGGCCCAGGGCACACCATGTTACATCTACTCCCGTGCCACGCTGGAGCGGCACTACCGTGCCTTCGACGAGGCGGTGGGCAGCCACCCTCACCTGATCTGCTACGCCGTTAAGGCCAACTCCAACCTGGCGGTGTTGAACCTGCTGGCCCGGCTGGGTAGTGGCTTCGACATTGTTTCCGGTGGTGAGCTGGCCCGGGTGATCGCCGCCGGAGGTGATCCCGCCAAGGTGGTGTTTTCCGGTGTGGGCAAAACCTCGGCGGAGATCCGCCAGGCGCTGCAGGCGGGGATCTACTGCTTCAACGTGGAATCGGAGCCGGAGCTGGCCCGGGTCAACGCGGTGGCCGGCGAGCTGGGGCAGGTGGCACCGGTGTCGATCCGCATCAACCCGGACGTGGACGCCGGCACCCACCCTTACATCTCCACCGGGCTAAAAGAGAACAAGTTTGGTATCCCCATGGCCCGGGCCGAGGCGGTCTATCAGCAAGCCGCTGCGCTGCCCCATCTGGCCATCAAGGGGGTGGACTGCCACATCGGCAGCCAACTCACCAGCCTGCCGCCCTTTATCGATGCGCTGGATCGGCTACTGGCGCTAGTGGACCGACTGGCTGCCCTGGGCATCGAACTGAGCCACCTGGATGTGGGCGGCGGCCTGGGCGTGCCCTACGACAAAGAGACCCCGCCGTTGCCGGCAGAGTACGCCGATGCCCTGCGGCAGCGCCTGGGCCAGCGGCAGCTGACCCTGGTGCTGGAGCCCGGTCGCGCCATTATGGCCAACGCCGGCATCCTGGTGACCGAGGTGGAGTACCTCAAGCACGGTGACGATAAAGACTTTGCCATCGTTGATGCCGCCATGAACGATCTGCTGCGCCCCAGCCTTTACGCGGCCTGGCAGGCGATCATCCCGGTGGTGCCCCGCCAGGGCGAGCCACGCAGCTACGATGTGGTTGGCCCGGTGTGTGAGACCGGCGATTTCCTCGGTAAAGACCGGCCGCTGGTGCTGGCCCCGGGGGATCTGCTGGCGGTGCGCAGCGCCGGGGCGTACGGCTTTACCATGGCCTCCAACTACAACAGCCGCCCCAGAGTGGCCGAGATCCTGGTGGATGGCGATGACCACCACCTGGTGCGGGCACGAGAGACGGTGGAAGAGTTGTGGCGTGGAGAGCAGGTTCTACCGTAAACTAATTCTTCTGATCAGGTTAAGGCGATTGATTTTGGTAAAGTTTTCGAAAATGCATGGGCTCGGCAACGACTTCATGGTGGTGGATGGGGTAACCCAGAACCTCTACCTGTCGCCCGAGGCCATCCGTCGCCTGTCCGATCGCAACACCGGTGTGGGGTTTGATCAGCTGCTGCTGGTGGAGCCGCCCTACGATCCTGACCTGGATTTCCACTATCGCATCTTTAATGCCGATGGCAGTGAGGTGGAACAGTGTGGCAATGGTGCCCGTTGCTTCGCCCGCTTTGTCCGGCTCAAGGGGTTGGTCAACCGCGATGTCATCAAGGTGTCGACCCAGCGTGGCAAGCTGTCCCTCAAGCTGGAAGGGGCGGACCAGGTCAGCGTCAACATGGGGGTACCGGATTTTGCCCCGGCCTCTTTGCCCTTCCGGGCCAAGAAAGAGGAGAAGACCTACCTGCTGCCCACCGAGCTGCAAACGGTGCTGGCGGGGGCGGTCTCCATGGGCAACCCCCACTGTGTGCTCAAGGTCGATGACGTCGACAGTGCACCGGTGGAGACTTTGGGGCCGCTGCTGGAGCGCCATGAGCGCTTCCCCAAGGGGGTCAACGTCGGATTTATGCAGGTGTTGAGTCGGGATCATATCCGCCTGCGGGTGTTTGAGCGTGGGGTAGGAGAAACCCGCGCCTGCGGTACCGGTGCCTGTGCGGCGGCGGTGATCGGTCAATATCAGGGAATCTTGGCCGATAAGGTGAAAGTGGAGCTGCCAGGAGGCAGTTTGCAGATCCGCTGGGGTGGTCCCGGCAAGCCCGTACACATGGTGGGACCCGCCACCCATGTGTACGACGGACAGATGCAACTATGAGCCAAAAGAACCTGATTAATCTCAATCATGTTGATCCAGTGCTGGTGAGGGAGTACCTGCTGGATCACCCGGATTTCTTCAGCCGCTATCCGGAGCTGCTGCTGTCGATGCAGATCCCTCACCAGGATCGCGGCACCGTATCGCTGGTGGAGCGTCAGCAGATGATGCTGCGCGAGCGCGTCGGCCAGCTGGAGGAGGAGATCACCTCGCTGCTGTCGGTGGCGGCGCGCAACGAAGAGATCTACCGCTTCTACAGCGAGTTGCTGTTTGACCTGCTGGCCCTGGACACCCTCGAGGCGGTGCAGCAGGAGCTGGCGGCGCGGCTGCGGGCCCAGTTCCGCTTCACCCGTGTGCGCCTGCTAAGTGCCCGGTCCCCGGGCCAGTTCGAGCAACCGGAGCTGGCGTTGATCCTCAAGCGCCGCTTGGATGAGCGGGGCTACTACCTTGGCCGCCTGCCGGCGGCGGAAGCCCGCTTGCTGGTGGGCATCGAGACCGGCTCGGTAGCGCTGATTGGCCTGGGTGAGCCCGGCCGCTGGCAGGGATTGCTGGCCATCGCCTCCCACGATCCCTCTCACTTTGTGCCGGAGATGGGCACCATGCTGCTGGATCAGCTCAAGCAGCTGCTGACCTTCCGCCTGCAGCAAGCCAACCGTGGATAGCCACCTTCCGGACTTCCTGCGTTACCTGCGCAGCGAGCGCCAATACTCGCCGCATACCCAGCGCAACTATCAGCGTGAACTGGAGCGTTTGCTGCCCCTGTTCAGTGCCATGGGGGTTCAGCGCTGGCCCGATCTCAAGCCGCACCATTGCCAGGATGCCCTGGCCAAACTACACCGCCAGGGGCGGTCTCCCCGTTCACTGGCGCTGACCCTCTCCGCCCTGCGCCAGCTGGTGCGCTTCCTGCAACAACGCCATGGCCTGAAGCATGACCCCACTGCCGGGGTGCAGGCACCCAAGCAAGCCCGACCCCTACCCAAGAACCTGGATCCGGATCAGATCGACCAACTGCTGGCCATCGACGAGCAGGACCCGCTGGCGGTGCGTGACCGCGCCATCATGGAGCTGTTCTACTCCTCGGGCTTACGGCTGGATGAACTGGTGGGGCTGGAGTGTGACGGACTGGATCTGGACGGCGATACGGTGCGGGTGCTGGGTAAGGGCAACAAGGAGCGGGTTCTGCCGGTGGCGGGCATGGCTAAGCGCTGGCTGACCCGTTACCTGACACTGCGGCCGGCGCTGTGCAAAGGCCAGTCCAACGCGCTGTTCCTGTCTCAGCGGGGCACCCGGTTGAGCCGCCGCAGCGTGCAGCAGCGCCTGGCCCAATGGGGGATGAAACAGGGGGTGGATGCCCGCATCCACCCTCATAAGCTGCGCCACAGTTTTGCCACCCATATGCTGGAATCCAGCGGCGATCTGCGCGCAGTGCAGGAGCTGCTGGGCCACGCCAACCTGGCCACCACCCAGGTCTATACCCACCTGGACTTTCAACATCTGGCCTCGGTGTACGACAGCGCCCACCCAAGGGCGAAAAAGAAGTCATAACGAACCCCCAATCTGATGAGACAGCCTGGAGCCATCGGTTTTGTGGACTGCTGCTTACCGACCAGGGGCGGGGCTATCGGCGCTCAAAGGTTGGCTGGAATGGGGGCATTGCAGTGGCAAACAGACGATGGCGTATTAACCTTGAGTCTGTAAATGAAGCTTCCAGGCTGGTGGATCTGTCTTCACCAGGCTTGGTTTAGTGGGCTTTGAAGCTTATTTTTTATTTAATTTGAATATCTTAATCTTTCACGTATGTTATCACCTGCGAATCAAACTGACAGGGAGTCAAGCGTATGAAAGCGATGCTAGTAGTGCTGGGTGTGGTGTTGATGGCGGGGTGTGCCAGCACGGAGGAATCGGCAGCCGGTGCACAGGCCAACAACCAGGATGACGACCTGATCTGCCGTCAGGAGCGCACCACCGGCTCCAACATTCGTAAACGGCGTTGCCGCACCAAGGCGCAGATTGAGCAGGAGAATGAGCTGGCCAAGGATCAGGTCAATACCATTCTCAGTGGTCCGGAGACCAGCACCCGTCGTTAAGGCGAGGTCGCAATAACGCCCCAGTGGGCGACGAGAGTAAACAGGCCACCTGCGGGTGGCCTGTTGGATCCAGGACCTAGCGTTATTTACTCAGCAGTCCCAGGTAGAGGGCGAACCCCAACCAGCTGAGTCCCAGCAGGATCCAGGGCAGTCGGCTGGGGGAGCTGGCCTGGCTCACTGCCTCGGTTTCAGGCTCCGCCTGCTCGGCGGCCCGGTTTTTGGCACGTTGTTGTTGCTTCTTGGCCTTATCCGCAGCCCGGGACTTGGCCTTCTGCTGCTTCTTGTATTCGGCGATCCCTTTTTCTATCCCCTTGGCGATCAGCTTGGTCTGTTCCTTGGTTTGCCCCGGCTTCTGGGTGGCCCGGGCGATCTTCATCGCCTCCACTACCACCGCTTCCGAGACCTTCTCTTGCCCTGCTTTGGCCATTGGTTGCTCTGTCCTGTTCTGAGTTTGGCGCCATTGTAGCAAGTTGCTGGCCAGGGCTGTCGACTGCTAGCGAGCCGCCATTGCTGTCATCAAGCCGTTGTGTTGCTGTCACCGAACTGTCTTGGCGCCTCGATAGCTTGGCGGGGATTTCAGCAGAGGGACTGGCACCATGTTCGACGTATTGCAGCCGGAAATAATCGGCGCCGCGTGTGGCATCAACTGCGGCCCGGACACTGACACCCGCCACGCCGCTGCTTTGTTGCAGCGACAGTTCCATGGCACCCAGCTGGCGCACTCCGGTGCCCGGTTCGATACCCTGGTAGTCGAACGGCCCAGCACGGATTGCCTCTACAAGGCCACGGCGGAGTACAACCGCCGTCTGGCCAGTGCGGTGGACAGCGCCGTCCTGGCCGGTCGCTTTCCCATGGTGGTGGGGGGCGATCACTCCTGCGCCATCGGCACCTGGAAGGGGATCGCCGCCCGTTGTGAGGGACCCATTGGCATGGTCTGGATCGATGCCCACATGGACAGCCATTGCCAGCACAGTTCCCACACCGGTGCCATCCATGGCATGCCCCTGGCCACCTTGATGGGGGAGGGCCACCCGGCGCTGGTGGATTGGCATCGACCCCTGTCGGTAGACCCGGCCTACACCACCCTGATCGGGATCCGCAGCTACGAGTCGGAGGAAGCCGCACGACTGGAACGGCTCGGGGTGGAGGTGATCCATGCGGTGGAGGTGCAATCGGAGGCCGCTCTCAAGGTGGCGCTGCAGCGGGCCATCGACAAGGCGGCGGCCTGCCCCAACGGCTTTGGCATCTCCTTTGACCTGGATGCGCTGGATCCTCAGCTGATGCCCAATGTGGCGTGCTACTGTCCCGATGGCCTGGCGCTGGAGCCGATCCTCGAGGTGCTGGTGCAGATGCCCATGGCGGCACGTCAACAAATGCTGGGGTTTGAGCTGGTGGAGTTTGCCCCCAACATCGACCACAGCGGCCAGGCACAGATCCACAGCAACCTGGTCTGGCGTATCCTAGAGGCCGCCGCGCCCCCTGCCTGGCTGGCTGCGCCGCTTGCTGCCGGTCAAAACTGAGGTCACACTGGGGCGCATCCCGAGATAAGGAACGCCCCATCGATGCACCGCGCCCACCGACTGCAGTTTTATCGCCGCCTCCAGCCCGTTCAGGCCCTCAGCTTTGACCTGGACGATACCCTGTACGACAACCCACCGGTGCTCAAGCGAGCCGAGCAGAGGCTGGTTGACTGGTTGCAGCAGGCGATTTCGGCGCCCTTGGCAGGTGACAGAGACTTCTGGCGCCTGCATAAGAACCAGGTAGCGAGCTCACAGCCTGAGCTGATGCAGTGCAGTACCCAGTGGCGTCTGGCCGCACTGACCTCCGGCGCGCTGGGCTTGGGACTGGCGTCGAATGAGGCACAGCAGCTGGCACAGCAGGCGATGGAGCGCTTCCTGGTCTGGCGCAGCGATATCCAGGTGCCGGCGGAAAACCTGGCACTGCTTGAGGCGCTGGCACAGCGCTATCCGCTGGCGGTGATAACCAACGGCAATGCCGATGTGTCCCGTTTTATGCCGCAGATCCCCTTTGCCTGCGTACTCAACGCGGGGCCTGATGGCCCACAGAAGCCTGCGCCAGACCTGTTCCATCGCTGCTGCCAACAGCTGGGGCTGGCCCCATCGCAACTGCTGCACATCGGCGATCACCCGGACACCGATGTGGCCGGAGCCCTCAGTGCCGGCTGTCAGGCGGTTTGGCTGAATCCGCGGCCCGATGGCCGGCCCCGTCCGGCCGGAGCCCGTCTGCCCACCGCCGCCGTCGACTCGCTGCAGGCACTGCGCCAGCTGCTTTGATGCTGCTCGCGCCGCCGCGCTGTCTCTGGCGGTAAAACTACTGGTATAATATACAGCTATTTTTCAATCTTCAGTGGCCTCACTACCTATGTCCAGCTCCGCCCTGCTCGATAAGCTCAACGACAAACAGCGCGCCGCGGTGGAATCCCCACCGGGGGCCACCCTGGTGCTGGCCGGAGCCGGCTCCGGCAAAACCCGGGTGTTGACCCACCGCATCGCCTGGCTGCTGCAGGAGCAGGGAGAGAGCCCCTTTGCCATCCTGGCGGTGACCTTCACCAACAAGGCGGCGGCGGAGATGCGCTCACGCATCGAGGAGCTGGTGCAGGGGCCGATGGGGCGTATGTGGATCGGCACCTTCCACGGCCTGGCTCATCGCCTGCTGCGGGCTCATCACAAGGAAGCCAAGCTGCCGGAGGGGTTCCAGATCCTCGATGCCGACGATCAGCAACGTCTGCTCAAGCGGGTGATCCGCAGCCTGGAGCTGGATGAGAAGCGCTGGCCACCGCGCCAGGCGATGGGATACATCAACGCCAAGAAGGACGAGGGCCTGCGCCCTCAGCACATCGATGCCGGCTTTAACCCGGTGGAGAAGACCTACCTGCGGATCTACCAGACCTACCAGGACGCCTGTGATCGCGCCGGCCTGGTGGACTTCGCCGAGCTGTTGCTGCGGGCCCACGAGCTGTGGCTCAACCACCCGCCGCTGCTGCGCCACTACCAGCAGCGTTTCCGCCACATGCTGGTGGACGAATTCCAGGACACCAACAGCATCCAGTACGCCTGGGTGCGGATGTTGGCCGGAGACAGCGCCAACATCATGATCGTGGGGGACGATGACCAGTCCATCTATGGCTGGCGTGGTGCCAAGGTGGAGAACCTTAATCAGTTCCTGCACGATTTTCCCGGTGCCAACACCGTGCGACTGGAGCAGAACTACCGCTCCACCGGCACTATCCTTAGCGCCGCCAACGCGCTGATCGCCCACAACAACGAGCGGATGGGCAAAGAGTTGTGGACCGACGGCAAGGACGGCGAGGCGATCAGCCTCTACAGCGCCTTCAATGAGCTGGAGGAGGCCCGCTACATTGTCGGCCGCATCCAGAAACACGTGGAGGAGGGCGGTAACCTGTCGGAGTGCGCCATCCTTTATCGCTCCAATGCCCAGTCGCGGGTATTGGAAGAGGCGCTGCTGCACCGCAGCGTGCCCTATCGCATCTATGGCGGCCTGCGCTTCTTCGAGCGCCAGGAGATCAAGGACGCCCTGGGCTACCTGCGTCTAATCGCCAACCGTGATGACGACGCTGCCTTCGAGCGGGTGGTCAACACCCCTACCCGGGGGATCGGTGACCGCACCGTCGACATCATCCGCCAGACCGCCCGGACCGAGGGGATCACCCTGTGGCGGGCCTGTCAGCGTCTGCTCAGCGAGTCTGGTCTGGCCGGTCGTGCCGCCTCGGCGGTGAAGCGCTTTATGGAGCTGGTTGGCCAGCTGGAGGCGGAGACCGAGACCTATCAGCTGAAGAACCAGACCGACCACGTGATCCAGCACTCCGGCCTGCTGGCGATGTACCAGGCGGAGAAGGGGGAGAAGGCGGAAGCCCGGGTGGAGAACCTGAAAGAACTGGTGACCGCTGCCGGCACCTTCGTCAAGGCCGAAGAGGCGGAGGATCTGGATGATCTCAATGCCTTCCTGGCCAACGCCGCGCTGGAGGCAGGCGAGCGCCAGGCCGGGGAGTCCGAGGACGCCGTCCAGCTGATGACCCTGCACACCGCCAAGGGCCTGGAGTTTCCCCAGGTGTTCATGTGTGGCGTGGAAGAGGGGTTGTTCCCCAGCCAGATGGCGCTGGATGAGGGCAACCGCTTGGAGGAGGAGCGTCGCCTCTGTTACGTCGGGATCACCCGGGCGATGCAGAAGCTGACCATCACCTACGCTGAGTCCCGCCGTATCTATGGCAAGGAGACCCTGTCCAAGGCCAGCCGTTTTATCCGTGAGATCCCCCAGGAGTACCTGGAGGAGGTACGGCTGACCACCTCGGTGGCCACCCCGCGTCAGTACAACCGCTTCAACCAGAGTGAGCAGCGCTTTAACGAGACCGGATTCTCGCTGGGTCAGCGGGTGCACCACCCCAAGTTCGGTGACGGCGTCATCGTTAACTACGAGGGCTCTGGTCCGCAAAGCCGGGTCCAAGTGGCGTTCGATGGCCAGGGGGTGAAGTGGCTAGTGGTGGCCTACGCACGGTTGGAGGCGAGATAACAAGGCTACTAGGTACTAGGGCGGGCTTCGCCCTTCTAGGTTCTAGGAAGGTAATTGCCTGCTTTGAAAGACGCTTCAAGCTAGCCTGCCTAGCACCTAGCACCTAGCACCTAGCACCTAGCACCTAGCACCTAGCACCTAGCACCTAGCACCTAGCACCTAGCACCTAGCACCTAGCACCTAGCACCAACCAAAACGCCCACTCATCTGAGTGGGCGTTTTTGCGTTAGGCGGGGCTCCACGCTGTCGATAACCGGTCTCGATGAGCCTTAACCGGAGCAGGCTTACCTCGGGAATTTCGAGTGGATCTTCTGCTCGGAACCGGGCTCAAGCCGGGGCGGAGATGGGCGGTTATGCGGGTCCGATGAATAGCCAAGCTAGTTGATGGTGACCTTGGGCTTGTCCCGGGCGCTGAGCTGCTCCGGGGTCAGCCACATCAGCGGGCCATTCAACTCGTAGTGGTTCTTCGGGCCACAGATCATCAACTGACCGCCCAGTTCCAGCGGTGCCCCTTCCGAGTACTGCTTATTGTCGTACCAGCAGGCGCGTACCAACTGGGTGTTGTCGATCCAGACATTGGCGTCGGGCTTGCCCCGCTGGGGTAGTTGGGTCGGCGGGTTCGCCTGGACAGACAGGCTGGCCAGGGCGGCCAGCAGGGCAACAAGAACCATTCTCATGATGGCCTCCTCGGAGTGGATTCAGCGTTATTTTCTCATAAGTTTAGCGACTTGAGCGGACGAAATCTGTACAGGTCAGGTCGTCAGAATCCCAAGAAGCACCCTGCCCTGCCAGCTCCAGTCAGTAGCGTAATGGCGTGAATCAAGTTTGGGCGGAATTTTGTGCGCCAGCTCATGGCAAAAAGGGGCACCGCGCGAATCTCATTTTCTCCGCGATCACAGATTTGCCATATCTACGGTAAAACTTTGATAACCCAGCATGATCGACATCTCACTCCTGACCTAATTCGGAATAATCGCTGTTTAACGGTGCTCTTCATCACATTTTCCCTTTGGCCGTTATGGAGAATGCACTGAGCCAAAGACTCACTTTATGGCATTGAGCACCGGGAAGTTTTCTGATTCTGATAATTCGGAATTCCCGAGCAATGCTCACCGATGGGCCGGTCGTGCGGCCCTTAACGAGGAGATGAGATGAAAACCACCAAGACCAACCTGGAGCGCCGTGGGCTGCTCAAGGCACTGGCCGTAGCACCTATCGCTGGTGCTGCCGTGGCTGCCGCTCCTGCCTTTGCCAACACCGCGTCCACCGCGACTGGCAAGCAGGGTTACCGTGAAACCGAGCACGTGCGTCGCTACTACGCGTCGCTGCGTGGCGAATAAGGTCGGAGACAGTCATGCAACTGACTAAGAAGTCTACTGAAGTAAAAGCTGGCGCCCTGGGCCTGAACCGTCGTCAGTTCCTGAAGAACGCCGGTGTGACCACCGGTGGTATCGCCGCTGCCTCCATGCTGGGTACCGGCATGATCAAGAAGGCCGAAGCGGCCTCCACCGATCTGAGCCAGCCGGTAGAAGTAAAGCGCACCATCTGTTCCGCCTGTGCGGTAGGTTGCGGTATCTACGCTGAAGTTCAGAACGGCGTATGGACTGGCCAAGAGCCGGCCTTCGACCACCCGTTCAACGCCGGTGGCCACTGTGCCAAGGGCGCGGCTATCCGTGAGCACGGCCACTCCACCAAGCGGGTTAAGTACCCGATGAAGCTGGAAGGCGGCAAGTGGAAGAAGCTGTCTTGGGAACAGGCGATCAACGAGATCGGCGACAAGATGCTGGAGATCAAAGAGACCTCTGGTCCGGATTCCGTGTACTTCATGGGTTCCGCCAAGTTCTCCAACGAAGGCGCCTACATGTACCGTAAGTTTGCGGCACTGTGGGGCACCAACAACATCGACCACTCCGCTCGTATCTGTCACTCCACCTCCGTTGCCGGTGTAGCAAACACCTGGGGCTACGGTGCGCAGAGTAACTCCTTCAACGACATCCGTAACGCCAAAAACATCTTCCTGATCGGGGCTAACCCGGCAGAGGCGCACCCGGTTTCTTTGCAGCACATCCTGACTGCCAAAGAGCGTGGTGCCACCATTACCGTTGCGGATCCGCGTTTCTCCCGTACTGCTGCTCACGCCCACATCCACCTGCCGCTGCGCCCGGGTACCGATATCCCGTTGGTTTACGGCCTGATGTGGCACATCTTTGAGAACGGCTGGGAAGACAAGAACTTCATGGAGCAACGTGCCTGGGGCATGGATAAGATCCGTGAAGAGGTTAAGCGTTGGACTCCGGAAGAAGTTGAGAACGTCACCGGTTGTTCCCGTGAAGCGGTTTACGCTGCTGCCAAGCACATGCACGAGAACCGTCCGGGCACCGTTATCTGGTGTATGGGTGGTACCCAGCACACCGTTGGTAACGCCAACACCCGTATCTACTCCATCCTGCAGCTGGTACTGGGCAACATGGGTATCCCGGGTGGCGGTACCAACATCTTCCGTGGCCACGACAACGTTCAGGGTGCCACCGATATGGGCCTGCTGTTCGACAACCTGCCGGGCTACTACGGCCTGACCACTGCTGCCTGGCAGCACTGGTGCCGTGTGTGGGACCTGCCGTTCGAGCAAGTAAAAGCCAACTTCGATCCGAACCAGTACCTGGGCAAGGATCCGATGACCACCCCGGGCATGCCGTGCTCTCGCTGGCACGACGGTGTTCTGGAAGACAAAGCCAACCTGGCTCAGAAAGACCACCTGCGTCTGGCCTTCTTCTGGGGTCAGTCCGTGAACACCCAGTCTCGTCAGATGGAAGTTCGTGACGGTCTGGACAAGCTGGAAACCGTGGTTGTTGTTGACCCGTACCCGACCATGGCCGGTGTTATGCACCGCCGCACCGACGGCGTTTACCTGCTGCCGGCTGCCACTCAGTTCGAGTGTGAAGGTTCTCTGAACAACTCTGGCCGTTCCGTTCAGTGGCGTCAGCAGGTGGTTGAGCCCCTGTTCGAATCCAAGAACGACCTGGAGATCATGTACCGTCTGGCCAAGCGCGTTGGCATCGCCGATGACTTCACCAAGAAGATCAAGGTAACCAACAACCTGCCTGACGCTGATGACATCATGCGTGAGTACACCGTGGGCATGCGTTCCGTCGGTTACACCGGTTGGTCTCCGGAGCGTGTGAAGGCACACACCATGAACTGGGGTGACTTCTCTCGCGAAGATCTGCAAGCCAAAGGCGGCGCCAACAAGGGTGAGACCTACGGTCTGCCTTGGCCGTGCTGGGGCACTCCGGAGCAGAAGCACCCGGGTACCCACATCCTGTACCGCACCGGCATGAACGTAAACCAAGGCGGCGGTAACTTCCGTGCTCGCTTCGGTGTTGAGTTCGAAGGCGAAAGCATCCTGGCGGACGGCTCTGCCTCCAAAGACGCTGAGATCCAAGACGGTTACCCGGAGTTCTCCGATGTCCTGCTGAAGCAGCTGGGCTGGTGGGACGAGCTGACCGACGAAGAGAAAGTGGCTGCCGAAGGCCGCACCTGGGCGACCGACCTGAGCGGCGGTATCGTTCGCGTGGCTCTGGCCCACAACATGGTGCCCTACGGTAACGCCAAGGCGCGCTGCCGCGTGTGGACCTTCCCGGATGAGATCCCGGTACACCGTGAGCCTCTGTACACCCCGCGTCGTGACCTGATCGCCAAGTACCCGACCCACGAGGACATGCGCGTTCACCGTCTGCCGACCCTGTTCAAGACCATCCAGGACAAGGTTATCGCCGACGACCTGGATAAGAAGTACCCGCTGATCGCCACCTCTGGCCGTCTGGTTGAGTACGAGGGTGGTGGTGAAGAGTCTCGTTCCAGCGCTTGGCTGGCCGAGCTGCAGCAGGAAATGTTCGTTGAGATCAACCCGGCTGACGCCACCGACCGCGGTATCCGCGACGGCGACGACGTCTGGCTGGAGGGCGCCGAAGGCGGCCGTATCAAGATCAAGGCGATGGTGACTCCGCGCGTTCTGCCGGGCACCACCTGGATGCCGTACCACTTCGCCGGTGTTATGCACGACGAAGAGCTGCAATACCCTGAGTCCGGCGGTGTTAGCACCAAGCCGTACGTTGTGGGCGAATCCGCCAACACCGCACTGACCTACGGTTACGACCCGGTCGCCCAGATGCAGGAGACCAAAGCGTCCCTGTGTCAGATTGAGAAAGCGTAAGGAGTTAACTCACGATGGCTCAAATGAAATTTATGTGCGACACCAAGCGCTGCATCGAGTGCAACGGTTGTGTAGTTGCTTGTAAGAACGAGAACAGCGAAGCCGTAGAGTGGGGCATCCAGCGTCGCCGCGTGGTTACCATCAACGACGGTCAGCCTGGCGAAGCCTCCATCTCCGTGGCGTGCATGCACTGTGACGACGCACCCTGCATGAAGGTGTGCCCGGCCAATGTCTTCAGCAAGACCGAAGACGGCATCGTTCTGCACGACAAAGATCGCTGCATCGGTTGTGGCTACTGCCTGTACGCCTGCCCGTTCGGCGCGCCTCAGTTCCCGAAGAAGTCTGTCTTCGGTGGCAAAGGCAAGATGGACAAGTGCACCTTCTGTGCTGGCGGCCCGAACACCGAAGCGGGTTCCGCTGAGGAGAAGGTCAAGTACGGTGCCAACCGTATCGCCGAAGGCAAGCTGCCGATGTGTGCCGAGCTGTGCTCCACCAAGGCCCTGCTGGCTGGTGATGCAGGCATGGTGTCCGACATCTACCGCGAGCGTGTGGTAGGTCGTGGTCACGAGAACGCCGGCTGGGAAAAATAATCCCAGGGTTTAAGCCGGTCTCCGGACCGGCTTGTTCTGAACAGCGTGGGCACGATGCCCACGCTCATTAAGGAGCACTTATGTTCAACAAAGCACTGAAGCCGTTTGTGCTGCTGATCGCAATGCTGTTCTCTGGCCTGGCGCTGGCGAACGGTGGTGAGATCGCGCCGCAGGCCGGCAACGAGGCAGAGGTGGTTTGGCAGGCGATCCAACAGGGCGCCGAAGGCCGCACCACCTCCCTCAACGAGCACCACCCGCAGCTGATCAACAGCTACGACCTGCGTATGCTCGACTGGCGTAACGACTGGCTGTCCTACGCCATGTTCTTCGCCCTGTTCGGCATGATCGCGGTGTTCATCGCGTTCATCGCCATCAACGGCATCTCCAAGCTGGAGAAGGGCTTCTCCGGCAAGATGGTGTACCGCTGGTCCAAGACCGACGTGTTCCTGCACTGGCTGGCCGCGATCCCGTGTCTGCTGCTGTGTGTGACCGGCCTGGTTCTGCTGTCCGGTAAGTTCATCATCGAGCCGCTGCTGGGTACTGGCGCCTTTGCCGGTATGGCCAACGTCTCCAAGCTGGTGCACGACTACATGGCGATCCCGTTCATGCTGGGCTGGATCATCATCTCCATCAAGTGGGCCAAGAACCAGATCCCGGCGCGTTACGACCTGGATTGGTTCATGGTGGTTGGTGGCTACATCAACTTCGGTCCGTTCAAGGGCAAGCACCCGCACGCGGGCTTTGCTAACGCCGGTGAGAAGCTGTTCTTCTGGGCCTTCGTTCTGTTCGGTCTGGTGATCTCCGTGTCCGGCGTGATCCTGCTGTTCCCGAACCTGGTAGAGCCGAGCCGCACCGTCAGCATGATCGCTGTCCTGGCTCACGGCGCCGCGGCCATCGTGCTGTGTGCCTTCTCCATCGTTCACATCTTCATGGCGACCGTCATGTCTGAAGGTGGCGTGGACTGCATGATCTCCGGCTACTGTGATGAGAACTGGGCGATCCAGCACCACGATCTGTGGTACGACGAGATCAAGGCCAACGGTACTCTGAAGTACATGGAGAAGTGATTTAGGCGGTGCTGGTCCAGCACCATCTATGATCATTCCGGTACGACGAGATCAAGGCCAACGGCACTGTGAAGACCATGGAGAAGTAACTCACCGCCCCTGAGGCCGTGATGACTGATCCCAAAAAGCCCCGCATCGCGGGGCTTTTTTTATGGCGAAGCCAGAACGGGCGGCAATAAGGCAATAGCGGGACATTCTGTCCGCAGGTGAGAGACAGCTTCAGAGTTTGACCGCCCTCAGTGCCGGATGGATCCCATTTTTGAAACATTCACTGCTCATTGCTCACAAAATCGGCGCTATGGGCTGACGTTTGAGGTGGGTTCGCCCTATTCTATGGACGCGCCCTGACACAAGCGTTGCGAGTTTTGCAACTATCGATTTCAGTCCGGGCTTCCCCTAGGCCAAAGAGAGTGAATTCATGTCATTAGCCGAACGCGCATTGAATAACGCTGCAATCCACAACGCTGCCGAGATCACCACCCCTAAGTGGATGCTCAGCAGCATGGAAAGCCTGATGCAGCACTACACCAAACGCCATCTGAAGATGGACACCCGCGCGTGCGATGCCATTCCGGCACCCATTGAGGGCCGCAAGTACACCCTGTACATGCACATCCCCTTCTGTCACACCCTGTGCTCCTTCTGCACCTTCCACCGCTTCCTGTTTAAGGAGGAGAAGGCGCGGGCGTACTTTGCCTCGCTGCGTCAGGAGATGCACATGGCCAAGGCACTGGGCTACGACTTCGAAGAGCTCTACATCGGCGGCGGCACCACCACCGTACTGGTGGATGAGCTGGCCAAGACCATTGAGCTGGCCAAGACCCTGTTCCCGGCGATCAAGCAGGTCTCCTGTGAGTCCGATCCGCTGCACCTGACCTCCACCGAGTTCATGCAGCTGCACGGCCTGGTGGATCGTCTTTCCGTCGGCGTGCAGAGCTTTGACCGCGACATCCTGGCCCGTACCGACCGGCTGGAGAAGTTCGGTGAGCCGGAGGTGGTGTTCGAGAAGCTGGCTCGGGCCAAAGAGAACTTCCCGATCCTCAACGTCGACATGATCTTTGGTTTCGACGGCCAGACCACCGAGGTGCTGGCCCAGGATATGGCGACCCTGCGCAAGCTGAACCCGCGCCAGATCACCACCTACCCGCTGATGGTGTCGGATCTGACCAAGCGTCATGCCGCCACCAAGATCGGCACCAAGGCCAACCTGGCCAATATCAACCAGGATATCCGCAAGGACTACGCCCTGATCCTCAACTCCTTGCGTGGGGATTACGAGCAGCTGACCGCCTGGTCGTTCGGCAAGTCCAACGACGAGGGCTTTGACGAGTACGTAGTTAACGCCGACGACTACCTGGGTCTGGGCTCCGGCAGCTTCAGCTTCCTGCACGATAACCTGTACGTGAACAGCTTCTCGCTGCGTCGCTACAACGAGAAGATCGCCAACGGCAAGATGGGGGTCGAGTCCTCCAAGGCCTACGATCGCAAGGCTGTACTGCAGTACCGCTTCCTGCTGAGCATGTTCGGCGGTCGCCTGTCCAAGCGCTACTTCAAGGAGGGCTACGACGCCAACCTTTACACCGCGCTGACCAAGGAGATGGCCTTCATGCACGCCATTGGTGGTCTGGAGACCGATCCCAACGACGCCGACAAGCTGCAGGCCACCCCCAATGGCTTGATGATGGGCCTGTTGATGATGAAGAACTTCTACACCGGTATGGACAATGTGCGCGCTGAGCTGCGCCGTCCGCTCAAAGCGTCCGACATGTAGGTCGCGTTGTTGTTGGAAGAAAGGCCGCCCTCGGGTGGCCTTTTTCGTCTCTGGCGCCGCTGGCTTCGCTAGGCTCCCAGAATCGAAAACGCCGCAGCGATGGGTCGCTGCGGCGTTTTGGTATGCCTGAGAACAGTCGGGATTAGGCGGCCTGCACCTCGATGGCCTGACCCCGAGCTATTTGGGCCTCTTCCGCGGCACTGCCGGCCTGCTCCCGCAGCCAGTCCATCCCGGCCAGGAAACCGGAGAACATCTTCAGTGCCACGAACTCGCCGGTGGGGGTGGTTCGGTAGCCGTCACCGCAGGCGCTGGGCACGATGGCGCCGTGCAGTCGCAGGAACGCCATCTCGGCAGGCAGGGCGGTGTAGAGGCTGCGGCCATACAACTTCTCGAACACGCTGTTGGGCAGGTGGCCTTTGACCATCATCATCAGCAGGTGATAACGGCGCATCAGCGGCGTGCTCAGGTCTTTGTGGCTGGTGCAGGACAGCTCGCCCGCTTTTACCCGGCGTGCGTAGTCATCCAGGTTGAAGGAGGAGAGGTAGAACTTGTTGCCGATGCGGCCAAAGGCGCCGCAGCCGATACCGACGCAGTCCTCGCCGTCGAGCACGTAATCGTGCTCCACCGGCAGGCCGGTGGCGCGGCGGTAGGTCCAGGCGTACTCCCGCTCGTAGCCAGGCTCAAGCACGTTGCGGCCGGTCTGGTACAGCCCCAGCAGATCCGCGGGATTACCGGCCAGCTTACCGGCCTTCTTGCGGTTCTTGCCGACCCCCAGGGTTAGCGGGTAGAGGGTGATCTGGCCCGGCTTCAGCGCGCTGGCGCGCATCAGATCCTCGGTCAGGGCATCCGGGGTCTGGTTGTTGAAGCCCATCATCATGTCCAGGTTGATGGTGGGGAACTCGGCGATGGCCCGGGCGGACAGATCGGCGATGGCATCGCCGCTGCCAAATTTCTCGTAGCGCCCGCTGTGCTTGAGGATCTCATCATCAAAGCTCTGGATGCCGATGGAGAAGCGATCCACCAACCCCTTCAATGCTAGCGGGTTACTGTTTTCGAAGTAGATGGGATCGGACTCGCAGGAGACCTCCTGGATATCGAAGCGGGATTTGATCAGCTCGATGGTCTCGATCAGCTCCGACTCGATGATGGTGGTGGTGCCGCCGCCGATGTAGAGGCGATCAAACTGCACCCCAACCTGGGCCAGGATCTCCACCTCTTGCCGCAGCAGCTTAAAGTACTCCCGTGCCTTGGCTTCGTCGTACTTCAAACGGAAGAAGGAGCAGAAGCGGCACAGGGTGTGGCAGAAGGGGATATGGATATAGAGGGTGGGCACCCGTTTACCGGACAGCTCGGCCAGGTCGTAACCTCCGGGACTGAGTTGCTGCAGATCCAGAAGGGACTTGATCTTGCCACCCATGACGTAATCCAGTGCCTGCTGGGACAACTGGGGAAAGCGAACCTGAGCCATAGTGTCACTCCAAAAAAGCGCTTGGATTTCTGAGATATGTATGCAAGGTAGCACGGCGATTCTGGGGCCAAGGTGCGCCCAGTCACAGTAAAGAGGTGCTTGTGTAAGTGCTGATGAAAAAGGGGATCCAACGGCGGCTGGGGCCCGTTTGGGCAGTATTTTTTTTACCGCAATATGGCCCCTTGCTGAGATGACAAGGCGCAGCGTCACGGCGATAATCTAAGGCCAAACTTTGCATCGGACGCTGCCCATGGCCCAGGTTCTTGTCATCGCCAACATCAATTGTGACCACATCCTCCGGTTGAATCGGCCGCTGCAGACCGGCGCCCGGATTCACTATGAGGAGCAGGGGTTTCGCTTAGGCGGTGGCGGTGCCAACACCAGCCTGGGGCTGATCTGGGCCGGTCACAAGGTTCAACTGCTGAGCCAGGTGGGGGAAGATGAACGGGGCGACTGGCTGCTGGAGCAGGCCAGCCGACAGGGCATCGATTGCTCCTTGGTGCATCGCCACGTCGGCCCTACCCAGGCGCTGAAGCTGCTGATGGACCCCAGCGGTGAGCGCACCATCTTGCGCCCCAATCGGCCCCGCTTGATGCTGCCGCCGGCACTGGATACCCAGGGCTTTGACGCGATCTACGTCAATCTCTCCGCCGAGGGGCTGGCGCCGATGATGGCCCAGGCGATGGACCAGGGGGCGCTGCTGATCAGCCAACTGCCCAAGGATCTGGGCCGACGCCCCTGCCACTACCTGATCACCTCCGCCGATGACCTGACCCCGCACAAGGTGGAGGATCCCTGGAGCTTTGCCCTGTCCATTGCCGGCCCGCAGCTCAAGGGGGTGATCGTCACCGACGGCGACAAAGGGGCCACCCTGTTCAATGCCGAGGGTCAGCAGCACTGTCCCGCCTGTGAGGCGGAGCTGGTGGACAGCACCGGCGCCGGCGATTGCTACGCCGCCGGCCTGTTGAATGGGCTGGTTAAGGGCCACAGCGAAGTCGAAGCGATGGCCGATGCGGCGCGCTGGGCCGCTTACGCAGTTTCGGCCGCCAGTTCGGTACCGCCGGACAGCTTGAGGCGGCATCTGCACCGCGGCTGAGCGGCGCAGAGGCGCAGAGGCGCCTTGGCAACTATAGTGGAGTCAGTCCCCGTTCTTGATAAGGCGTCAAATGGAGTTGACCCCCAACGGCTCGCCACGCCAGTTGTTGCCTTGGTTGTGGGCACTGGCCAGCCTGCTGCAACTCTCCTTATTGCTCACTGAGCCCCAGGCCCAACCGGCGATCCTGGCCGCTGGCCTGTTTCCCCTGATCCTGTTGCTGATGCCCCGTCCCTTGCCGCTGCTGGTGCAAGCCGGTCTGGTGGGCATGAGCCTGTGCGCTACGGGCCTGGCGCTGGGCTCCCCGCCTCTGACGCTGTTGGCGCTGCTGTCGCTGGCGGCCATCCCAGTGCTGCAGGGAGCCCCCTTGGCCCTGTTGGCTCTGCTCGGACCGGCCCTGATATTGGCTGCCCGCTGGGCCCCCGGACAACTGTTTTCACTGCAATCCCTGCTGGTGGCGCTGACTGCGGCCGTGTTGGCGATCCAGGGCCGGGCCTGGCAGCGACGGGGCACCCGGTTGGCCCGGCGCTACCTGAGGCTGCGCCGTCAACTGCGCAAGCGCGGTAACCGGGATCGGCTGACCGGGCTCTATGCCCGTCACTATTTTGATGACCGGTTAATCCAGGCGGTGGCGGAGTCCCGACGCAGCAAGCTGCCACTGGCACTGATCCTGGTGGAGGTGGATTACTTCGAGCGCTACAACGATCGGCTCGGTGATGACCATGGCGATCGCTGCCTGATGAACGTGGCCCAGTTGCTGCGCCAGACCTGCCACCGGGATTGTGATCTGCTGGCCCGCTTTACCGGCTACACCTTCGCCATCCTGTTGCCGGCCACCGATCGCCGCGGTGCCGCCCGTTTGGCGCGCCAGTTATCGGAATCCCTGGCCCAGGCCCAAATCCCCCACCCCAGCTCGCCGATCCAGCCGGTTCTGACACTGAGCCAGGGGATCAGTCAATGGCAGCCGGGCAGTGACGGCGAACAGCTGCTGCGGCGGGCGTTGCACACCCTGCGTCGAGCCCGACTGGAGGGACGCAACCAGGTGCTGATGGCCTGAATGCAGTGCGGGGCGCCAAGGCGCCCCGCAAACTTGTTACATGTTGGGGTAGTTGGGCCCACCCCCGCCTTCCGGGGTTACCCAGGTGATGTTCTGGCTGGGGTCTTTGATATCGCAGGTCTTGCAGTGCACGCAGTTGGCGGCGTTGATCTGCAATCGGGCCTCCTCACCCTCTCCGACAATCTCGTAAACCCCAGCAGGACAGTAGCGCTGGGCCGGCTCGGCGTACTGCACCAGGTTGACCTCAGTGGGGATGGCGGGATCGGCCAGGCGCAAATGGCAGGGCTGATCCTCCTCATGGTGGGTGCTGGAGAGGAACACCGAGGAGAGTCGGTCAAAGCTGAGTTTGCCGTCCGGTTTGGGATACTCAATCATCTCGCTTTGCTGGATCGGCAGCAGGGACTCATGATCCTGGCCCTTGTCTTTGAGGGTCAGCGGCATCCGCCCCTTAAACCAGTTCTGATCCAGGTAGTTGAAGGCGCCACCTAGAACGCTGCCGTACTTGTGCAGTGCCGGGCCAAAGTTGCGGCTCTGGTAGAGTTCGTCGAACAGCCAGGAGTTGGCAAAGCGCTGCCAGTAGTCGGCCAGGGCCTCACCGCCCTGGGGCTGTTCAGTCAGCGCCTTGGCGATGGTTTCCGCCGCCAGCATGCCGGACTTCATGGCGGTGTGGGAGCCTTTGATCTTGGCGAAATTCAGGGTGCCTGCATCGCAGCCCACCAGCAGGCCGCCGGGGAAGTGCATCTTGGGCAGGGAGTTGAAGCCGCCCTTGGTGATGGCCCGGGCGCCGTAGCTGACCCGCTCGCCCCCCTGCAGGGTCTTGGCGATCACCGGATGGGTCTTGTAGCGCTGAAACTCCTCGAACGGACTCAGGTAGGGGTTCTGGTAGTTCAGATCGGTGATCAGCCCCACCACCACCTGGCCATCGTCGGCATGATAGAGGAAGCCGCCACCGCTGGCGCCATTCTCCGCCAGTGGCCAGCCGGCGGTGTGTACTACCTTGCCGGGCTGATGCTGATCCGCCGGTACCTGCCAGATCTCCTTGATGCCCAGGCCATAGTGCTGGGGGGACTTGCCCTCGTCCAGGGCAAATTGCTGGATCAGCTGCTTGCCCAGGTGACCACGACAGCCCTCGGCAAACACCGTGTACTTGGCGTGCAGTGCCATCCCCGGCATATGACTGTCCTTGGGCTGACCATCCTGGCCGACCCCCATATCACCGGTGATCACCCCTTTGACCACACCCTCGTCTACGACGATCTCGGCGGCGGCGAAGCCCGGGTAGATCTCCACCCCCAACCCCTCGGCCTGCTCCGCCAGCCAGCGACACAGGTTGCCCAGGCTGATGACGAAGTTGCCCTGGTTGTGCATGGTCTTGGGTACCAGCGCATTGGGCATCCGGGTGGCGCCGTTAGCCTTGAGCAGGTAGATCTCATCCTCACTGACCGGGGTGCGGATAGGCGCTTCCATGGTGCGCCATTCCGGCAGCAGTTCATCCAATGCCCGTGGCTCGAAGATCGCCCCAGACAGGATGTGGGCACCGACCTCGGAGCCCTTCTCCACCACACACACGTTCAGCTCTGCGTTGAGCTGCTTCAGCCGAATCGCGCTGGCCAATCCGGCCGGGCCGGCTCCGACGATTAGGACATCAAACTCCATCGATTCCCGTTCCATCACACATCCTCTTGGTTGGCGTCAGGCTTGTTGTTATTACGCCGCCTTTGCTGATGTCAGCTTACTGAAAAGGTGAGGCGAATCACACTCTGGTGAAAATTGTGGTTGAGGCGGGACTGGAAAGCGGCAATTCCGCTCGAGGGGCACGTAAGATGCGCAAAATGGAACAACCCTTCGCACTGATGCGTACAAAAAGTGATCTCAGTCGATTGTGGGCTGGGGTGGCTATACTTTACACTGCGATCAGTTGTGAACCGAGCCTTCGGCACCTAAGTGCGTTAACCAAAAAAACGTGACGCATATGGCCCGCTGGCCGTGGCAATAGTGCCACCGGGGTAGGTTGAGAAAGTCGGCCTGCCTTCCTCGAATTTAGGAAAGGTAACACATGCAAGAACTGCAAGATCGTTTTGGGCGCCGGTTCCATTACCTGCGGCTCTCGATCACGGACGCCTGTAACTTCAAGTGCCAATACTGCCTGCCCAACGGCTACAAACCGGACGGCAAGCCCCGCTTCCTCAACCTCGATGAGATCCGTCGGGTGCTCTCGGCCTTTGCCCAGGTCGGCACCCGCAAAGTGCGGATCACCGGTGGCGAGCCTACCCTGCGCAAGGACTTCGAATCCGTGTTGGAGCTGGTGGCCGCGACCCCCGGGGTGGAGCGCATCGCCACCACTACCAATGGCTATCGCCTGGCGGAACACGCCGAGGCCTGGCATCGCGCCGGTCTGCGCCAGGTCAATGTGTCGGTGGACAGCCTGGATCCCAAGCGCTTTGCCCAGATCACCGGCGACAGCCGGTTTCATCAGGTGATGCAGGGGATCGATCGGGCACTGGAGGTGGGCTACGACAAGGTCAAGATGAACGTGGTGCTGCTCAAGGAGCTTAACGGTGACCAGCTGCCGCTGTTCCTTGATTACCTGCGTGATCATCCGGTGGACTTGCGCTTTATCGAGCTGATGGAGACGGGCCTGCACCACGACTACTTCCAGCAACATCATCTTTCCGGGGCGGTGATCCAGGCCCAGCTGCTCAAAGAGGGCTGGCGACTCGACCCCCGTGGGGCCGACGATGGCCCGGCCCTCAACTACAGTCACCCGGATTATGCCGGGCGGATCGGTCTGATCATGCCCTATTCCAAGGATTTCTGTGCCAGCTGTAACAGATTACGGGTCTCTGCCATTGGTAAACTGCACCTCTGTCTGTTTACCGAGGCCGGCATTGAACTGCGGGATCTGTTGGGCGCCGACGCGCAACAAGAGGAACTGGTTGCTCGCCTGCACGCTGCACTGGGGCAGAAAGAAGCCACACACTATCTGCAGGAAGGTAACTCAGGGGCGACACCGCACCTGGCCTCCATCGGTGGATAGAGACACGACAATAACGCCATCGAGCGCAATCGAGAGAATCTTATGGGACACCTGTCGCAAGCCAACTTTGTGCCGCTGAACATTGCGGTACTGACCCTGTCTGATACCCGTACTCTGGAAACCGATAAGTCGGGTCAGTACCTGGTCGACAACCTCACTGAAGCGGGCCACAAACTGGTGGATCGTCGCATCATCAAGGACGATAAATACACCATCCGTGCCGTGCTGTCCGAGTGGATCGCCTCCGACAACGTCCAGGTGGTGATCACCACCGGTGGCACCGGCTTCACCGAGCGGGACTCCACCCCGGAAGCGGTGGCGCCGCTGTTCGATAAGCAGATCGAAGGCTTTGGTGAGCTGTTCCGTCACATCACCTTCCTGGAGCTGGGCACCAGTACCGTGCAGTCCCGTGCCATCGGTGGCATGGCCAACAAGACCGCCATCTTCTGCCTGCCGGGCTCCACCGGTGCTTGCCGTACCGGCTGGACTAAGATCCTGAAGGAGCAGCTGGACGCCACCCATCGTCCGTGCAACTTCGTGACCCACCTGAAGCCGGTAGCCGAATAATGACTGGATTTACCCATATCAATGCCGATGGCGACGCCCACATGGTCGACGTCACCGAAAAGCGAGTGACTGAGCGCGAGGCCCGGGCCGAGGCGATCATCACCATGGCTCCGGAAACCCTGGCGATGATCGTCGAGGGTCGCCACCACAAGGGTGACGTGTTTGCCACTGCCCGGATCGCCGGCATCATGGCAGCCAAGAAAACCTCGGATCTGATCCCGCTGTGCCATCCCTTGATGCTCACCAAGGTCGAGGTGGATCTGCAGCCGCAGCCGGAGCACAACCGTGTGGTGATCCAGGCGGTATGTAAACTGGCGGGCCAGACCGGGGTGGAGATGGAAGCGTTGACCGCGGCCTCCACCGCGGCACTGACCATCTACGACATGTGTAAAGCCGTGCAGAAAGACATGGTGATTGAAGGCGTCCGTCTGCTGGAGAAGCGTGGCGGCAAGTCAGGCCATTTTAAGGTGGAAGCAGAATGATTAAGGTGTTGTTTTTCGCCCAGATCCGCGAAGTGATCGGCACAGATAAGCTGGAACTGGAAGCGTCGGAAGGGCTGACCGCAGAGCAGTTGCGTCAGCAGCTGGTAACCCGCGGCGACAAGTGGCAACTGGCACTGGGCGACGCCAACGTGCTGGTGGCGATCAACCAGACCCTCTCTGGCTGGGACAGCGCCATCGCCAGCGGCGATGAGGTGGCCTTCTTCCCGCCGGTTACCGGTGGTTAAGAGGTAGGGTGCGGGACGGGCTTTGCCCTGTTAGGAAAGAGCCTAGGTCGGGCTAAGCCCTGCCAGGTATAGAACGTAAGAGCGATCGGCTCTTAGTGCCTGGCAGCGCAGCGTCCCAGGGCCTGCTCCTCCGCTTTTAAGGTATTACTATGATTTCCGTACAAACCCAAGACTTCAGTGTCGCCGATGAGTACGCCAAGCTGGCGGACAACCCCAGCTGCGGTGCCGTGGTGACCTTTGTCGGTAAGGTCCGTGACTTTGGCGACAGCAAGAACGTCAGCGAGATGACCCTGGAGCACTACCCCGGCATGACCGAGGCGGTGCTGGATCAGATCGAGGCGGAGGCGCGGCAGCGCTGGCCGCTGGACGAGGTCACCATCATTCACCGGGTCGGCCCCCTGCGACTGTGCGATCAGATCGTGTTCATCGGGGTCTCCAGTGCTCATCGCAAGGCGGCCTTTGATGCCTGCGAGTACCTGATCGATTTCCTCAAGACCCGGGCGCCGTTCTGGAAGAAGGAAACCAGTGATGAGGGCGCGGTCTGGGTGGATGCCAAGGACGCCGATCAACAGGCAGCGGAGCAGTGGCAACGCTGACGTTCACCCTGCTAGAGAAACGCCCGGCCTTGTGCCGGGCGTTTTTGTTTCTCAGCACGAATTGATTGAAAGTTTACTCGATTAAAAGCTGCCTCATGGCTGATAAAAATCGAAGTTTGCGTTAGAATTCAGGCGGTTTTGGGAAGCAGGAGGTGCCGTATGTTGGATTTGATGATCACTCAGTTCGTATTACTCTGGGCGGTGATCGATCCCATCGGCTCCATTCCGGTGTTCATGTCGCAAACCCGCGGCTTGACTGCCAAGCAGCAGCGCCGAGTGGCGGTTAAGGCGGTGGCGATCGCTACCCTGACCCTGCTGTTCTTCCTGGTGCTTGGTCAGTTGATGCTGGAGGCGATGCAGGTGCCCCTGCCGGCCTTCCAGGCGGCGGGTGGCTTGGTGCTGCTGCTGTTTGCCCTGACCATGATCTTCGGCGACAGCAAGCCGGAGCGGGAGGCCCAGCTCGAGAAGGCCGATCTTTGGAGCCAGGCGGTGTTTCCCCTGGCAATCCCCTCCATCGCCTCGCCCGGTGCGGTGCTGGCCATCGTGATGCTCACCGATAACGCCCGCTTTGCCGTCAGTCAGCAAGCGGTAACCGCCGCCATCATGTTGCTGGTGATGATCTGCACCCTGGCCCTGCTGTTGGCTGCAGGCCCCATCCTGCGGGTGATCGGTAATGCTGGTGCGGCGCTGGTCAGCCGGGTGATGGGCCTGATCCTGGCGGCGGTGGCGATGAACAGCCTGCTCGAGGGAATGTACCGCTTCTTTATCGAGATCCACTCCGCCAGCTAAGCTGGCAGAAGTTGGATATGTCCCCGCCATCGGAGTGACCACCCATCATGATCCCCATCCTTGAGCAGCATCCTGCCTTTGTGCTGGTCGACAAGCCCGCCGGGGTGCATTTCCATAGCCAGGACGGCGGTCCGGGCCTGGTGGCGCAAACCGAGGCGCAACTGGGGGAGAAGCTGTACCCGGTACACCGGCTCGACACTCCCACCTCCGGCTTGCTGCTGCTGGCCCGCTCGGCCCAAAGTGCGGCGGCACTCACCGAGCAGTTTGCTGCACACCAGGTGGAGAAGCGCTACCTGGCGCTGTCGGATCAGAAGCCGAAAAAGAAACAGGGAACCATCAAGGGGGGCATGGCCAAGGCTCGTCGTGGCGCCTGGAAGCTCACCCCCGATCGTGACAACTTTGCCCTGACCCAGTTTGTCAGTGCGTCAGTGGTGCCGGGATTGCGTGCCTTCCTGTTGCGTCCCCGCTCCGGTCGTACCCACCAGATCCGGGTGGCGCTGAAAAGCTTGGGGGCGCCGATCCTCGGGGATGCCCTGTACGGTGGCAACGCGGCCGACCGAACCTACCTGCATGCGCTGGGACTGGCCTTTGAGCTGGAGGGCCAGCGCTTCGAGTTTTGGCAGCCACCCACTCAGGGAGATCAGTACCTGCTGCCGGAGCTGAGTGATCAGCTGGAGCAGTGGCGTGAGGCGCCGCCGAGCTGGCCCAAGGGCTAGCCGTTCATCCCGTTACCTGGAGGTCAGCCCGCGGAAGATCAGATCCAGCGGGGCATCGACACAGCCGACCGGGATCCCCCCCGGATTGCACTGCATCGCCAGCGCGACCCCGTGCAGGTAGTCTGCCAGCAGGTCACGCAGTGGCTCAAACTCCACTTTAGCCAGGGCTAAGGGTGTCAAAGCCTGCTCCAGCCGGGCGATGAACACCTGGGCTGGTCCATCGGTGCTCATCTTCAGCATGGTCTCCAGCAGCCCGGGGTAGCGACTGAGCAGCTCAAGATAGCTATGACACAGCTGACGTACCTCCGCTTGCCATTGGCCCTCGGGATTGGGTTGATAGATTGCTTCCAACAGTGAGACGGTGACCGCTTCCAGTAGGGCCGCCTTGTTGGCGAAGTAGTGATACAGCGCCATGGGGTCCACGTTCAGCTCCGCTGCCAGTGCCCTCAGCGTGGGGATCTTGCCCTGCTCAGCCAGCAGGTTTTTTGCCTGTTGCAAAATGATCAGCTTACTCAGAGCCTTGCTGCTGCCCGCCGGTCTTCCTCGTTTTTTCTGTTTGACACTCATGCTGCTGGCTCGCTAATCTGAATTAAATCTACACTGTAGAATTTTAATTGAACCGGACGGTTTCGACAAGCCTGGCCCGGCACACAGCATGATTGAGGTTTCCCATGAGCAACGTTGTTTATATCGCCACCAGCCTGGATGGCTACATCGCCGATCAACAAGGAGGGCTGGATTGGTTGCACAGCTTACCCAATCCCGAGGGCAATGATTTTGGGTTTGCGGCGTTCGTCGACAGCGTGGATGCGCTAGTGATGGGGCGTACCACCTTTGAGACGGTGCTGAGCTTTGGCATCGACTGGCCCTACAGCAAGCCGGTATTTGTCCTCTCCAGCACCTTGCGCGAGGTGCCCAGTGAGCTGGAGGGCAAGGTGGAGATCGTGAATGGGCCTGTGAAGGAGCGGCTGGCGGAGCTCAACGCCCGTGGTTTCCGGCGGCTGTACATCGATGGCGGTCGCACCATCCAAAGCCTGATGGCAGAGGATCTGATTGACGAGCTGATCCTGACCCGGATCCCGGTGGTGCTCGGTGGCGGGGTGCCGCTGTTTGGCGCGTTGCCCAAGGCGCAATGGTATGAGCATGTCACGACTCAGGTGCACATCGACCAGATGGTGATGAGCCACTACCGTCGCCGGCGTGAGGCTCAGTCGTAGAGGTATTGGGTAAACAGCAGGTTGGCCACCAACGGCTGGCCGGTTTCCTGTTCCAATAGCAGGTTGATGGTGTCGCGACACTTTTTGCGGATCTGCTCGCGACCGGCCAGGGACTTGATGGTGGATTCGGCCTGCTGACCGAGGATCTCGATCACCGCCGCTCGGATCAGCGGCGCATGATGCTCCACCAGCGCCATGGTGTCGGCGTCCTTCAACATCAGCTCTACCGTCACCCGCACGTAACCAAGGCGGTGCCCTTCACTGATGTAGTTGGTGACGATCTCCGGCTCCAGCCCATAGTAGCCATAGTTGTCGTGCAGCAGGTCCTCCGCCGACAGCGACTCGTTCTGCGCCCACGCAGGGCCAAAACCGATAAGCAGACTGGCAAGTGCCAGGAAAATAACGCGTTTCACCATGTCATTCCGGAGGGATTAAGTGCCAACGACTGTAACGGCAGCGGGGTGGCTTTGGCAAGGTGTGCGCTTTTGCTACTATGGGGCGTTGTTACTGGAAGGATCGTGCATGCAAGCCTTGGATCTCGCCCCCGAACCGGCCCCATCGCCCGCTTTGGCGTTGTGGCTGCGGGACCCCAATTCACTCACTCTCCGGCTCAAAAGCTTGTGCCGTCGCTTCGACGTGGAGCGGCTGCGGGAGTGGCGGGGGCCGGCGATGCGTGCCGGGCCAGATTGGCAGCAGGGCGACCCGCTCTGGCATCGTGAGGTGTTGCTCAAGCTGGATGGTGTGCCCTGGGTCTACGCCCTGACCGAGGTCCCCTTGGCCACCTTTGCCGCCGGTGATATCGACTTCCAGAATCTCGGCAGCCAACCCCTCGGCGAGGCCCTGTTCGGTGCCAGCCAGATGCGGCGTGGACCGGTTGAGGTGGCTCGTTACGCCATGGATAGCCGTCCGGCGATGGTGGCACTGAGCGTCGGCCAGCAGCCGGTCGAGGGCCTCTGGGGCCGCGGCCGAACCTTCCGTTTGTCCGGTCGAGCCCTGCGGGTCAACGAGGTTTTCCTGCCCTATGCCGAGCAGCGCCTGGGCAGCAGCGGGAACCAAAGGTCCAGTGGGGAACCTAAAGGGGTGTGATCCTGCTCTAGCTCTCCCTAACCTGGTATTGGCCCAGGTGAGGAAGTGAGCCACACTGATCTCACAAAGGAAAACGAGGCACACCGATGCGATTGATGAGCTTGATGCTGTTGATTGTCGCCCTGATCAGTCAGGGTGCGGTGGCCCGTATCCATCTGATGCCCTCCACCCCCAACCCGGCCACCGAGGTCAGCGTTGAGGCGGAACATGGCCATCACGGCCACCAGGCCCATCATGCTTCCCATGGCGCGCACCACGCCGAGCCTGATTGCCACAGCCCCAAGCCGCCGGTTGCCGATTGCTGCCAGTCCAAGGCAGCAGACAATCAGCACCATGATGCCGGCCAGCCCTGCAATGGCGACTGCGGTCACTGCGTGGTCTTCAGTCCTGCTGGTGTGGCCCTACCCACGCTGGCCCTGCCCATGGGACTGCCGGTCCCTCAGCGGGCAAACACCCTGCTTTTAAGCTTCAGTTCCGTCTCCCTCAGCAGCGACAGCAAACCCCCCATCGCCTGATCACCCCCTATTTCTGATCCACTGTTCGGACGCCCATCGGGTGCGCCGATGCATTGCCATGAGGCCAATAGGCATCCTGGTAAACCGGCCCTTGGCCACTATTGAATGAATTTGGAGTGATCCATGATCTCGCTGTACTCCCGTGCCGTGGCTGTTATTGCCCTAGCATTTTCCCTGACCCTGTCGCCCGTTACCCTGGCGACCCCGGCTCACCTGGCTGCCCTTCAGGCAGAGCAATCTGGCCACCATTGTCCTCATGCCAAGCACCATGCGGCTGAAGGTGAGACCAAGTCTTGCTGTGCCAAGCACCAGGGTAAGCCCTGCCCCCATGCGGCTCAGCATGGCCATCACCATGCCGCTCAAGGTGAAGCCAAGGCCTGCCCGCACCATGGCAAAGCCAGCGCCGACAAAGGCTGCTGTGGTCAGGCCAAGGGCGAACCCTGCCCCCATGCGGCTCAGCATGGCCATCACCATGCCGCTCAGAGTGACGCCAAGGCCTGCCCGCACCATGGTAAAGCCAGCGCCGACAAAGGCTGCTGCGGTCAAGCCAAGGGTCAGCCCTGTCCCCATGCCACCCAGCATGGCCAGCACCATGCCGAAGCCAAAGCTTGCCCGCACCACGGCAAGGCGACGGCCGACCGAGGCTGTTGTGGCCAGGCCAAAGGTGCGTCCTGCCCCCATGCCGCCCAGCATGGCCACCAAGCGATACAGGAAGGGAGCCACGCCTGCCCGATGCACCCGCGAGTGACCGGCATTGCCGGCGATGAATGTCCCAAGTGCGGTATGGCGCTGGAGCCCGTTGCTCAGAGCCATGGCCACGCAGATACCCACGCCTGCCCCATGCACGCCAAGGTGACTGGCATTGCTGGCGACGAATGTCCCAAGTGCGGTATGGCGCTGGAGCCGCTGGTGGCCAGCCATCACTGCCCCATGTGTCCCGGCGTAACAGGCCAGGCCGGTGACACCTGCCCCCACTGTGGCATGAACCTGGAGCCCATTGAGGGCCAGCTGGGCCACGGTCAACACTAAGGCGATCAAGGGAGAGCCTGTTATGTGCAAACAACATCACGCCGGCGCGCCGCGTCGTCGAACTTGGGGGCTGGCGCCGGTTGCGCTGTCCATCAGCCTGGCCTTTGGGATGGCGTCGGTACCGGTGTCCCTGGCACAGGCGCAGCCCGTTGCCTCTGCAGTGGCACAGCAGGCTCATTCCCACGCCTGCCCGATGCATCCGGATGAGACCGGCATGGAAGGGGATCGCTGCCCCATCTGCAACATGTTCCTGACGGAGGCCGAGGCGGCAGAGTCCGCTCATGACCATGCTGCTCACGATCATGCCGGCCACGACCACAGCGGTCATACCCACGCCTGCCCGATGCATCCGGATGAGACCGGCATGGCAGGGGATCGCTGCCCCATCTGCAACATGTTCCTGACGGAGGCCGAGGCGGCAGAGTCCGCGCATGAGCACTCTGGACACGATCACAGCGGCCAGGATATGCAGCTGGATCCGCTGCCCACTGCCCCGGCCTTTGACAGCCAGGTCAGCAGTGGCGAGGCGACCATCAAGTACGTCTGTCCGATGCATCCGCAGATCGTTTCCGATGTGCCCAGCACCTGTCCCATCTGTGGCATGAACCTGGAGAAGGTGGAGATGGGCACGGCCAGCGAAGAGGTGGTGGTGGGCGTTTCCGGCGGCATGCAGCAAGCCCTCGGGGTGCGCACCGAGGTTGTCGAGCGGGGCACCCTGTGGCGCTACATCAAAACCCTGGGTACGGTGCAGTACAACGAGGATGCCATCAGCCACGTCCATACCCGGGTGACCGGATGGGTGGAACAGTTGGGCGTCACCACAGTGGGACAGCGAGTGGAACAGGGCGATCTGCTCTACCAGCTGTACTCACCGGAGCTGGTCAATGCCCAGGACGATTACCTGCAGGCGATGGACTACATTGGGGCCGATCCCCGCCGAGGCAAGGAGTTGCTACGCAAAGCCCGTTTGCGCCTGGAGCTGCTGGGCATGAGTGACTCGGTAATCAACCAGTTGGAGCGCAGTGGCGAGAGCCTGTACCGGGTGCCGTTCTATGCCCCGCGCAGCGGTATCGTCAGTCAGCTCAACGTGCGTGATGGCATGTATATCCAGCCTGGCGAGACCCAGATTGAGCTGGTGGATCTCTCCACCGTCTGGGTGATCGCCGACGTGTTTGAGAATGAACAGAGCTGGCTGGAGCTGGGGCGCCCGGCGGATGTGACTGCCGCGGCCCAGGGGCTATTCGAGATTGAAGGGCAGATCGATTACATCTATCCCGAGCTCGATCCGGTCACCCGCTCCATGCAGGTGCGGGTCAAGCTCGATAATCCGGGCCAGCAACTGCGGCCGGGTTCGCTGGTGGACGTCGAGCTGTACGGTGGTCCCAGTCGTAATCTGCTGATTGTGCCGACCGAAGCCTTGATCCTCACCGGCCGTGAAAACCGGGTGGTGGTGCAGCGGGAGGACACTGGCTTCGCTTCGGTGCCGGTGCGCCTGGGGATGATGAGCCAGGGCCGGGCCGAGATCCTGGAAGGGCTGAACGACGGCGATCGGGTGGTGGTGTCTGGCCAGTTCCTGCTCGATTCGGAAGCCAGCATCCAGGGCAGCCTGCGACGGATGAGCCAGGCCAGCTCGGAGCCCGCGGAGGGGACAGACCCCCACGCCGGCCACAACCACTGATAGGGGCGCAGCATGCTTGAGAAAATCATCAGCGCCTCTCTGCGTCAGCGGCTATTGAATGGTGGTGCTTATCATCAGCGCCCAGGTGAGGAGGCGCTATGTTAGAGAAAATTATCAGTGCCTCTCTGCGTCAGCGGCGGTTGAATGGTGGTGCTTATCATCAGCGCCCAGGTCAGGAGGCGCTATGTTAGAGAGAATTATCAGTGCTTCTCTGCGCCAGCGAGCGATGGTCCTTATCATCACCGCGGTGGTGGCTCTGTATGGCTGGCAGGCGATGCGCAGCACCCCGCTGGATGCTTTGCCAGACCTGTCCGATGTCCAGGTGATCATCAAGACCTCCTACCCGGGCCAGGCGCCCCAGTTGGTGGAGGATCAGATCACCTACCCGCTTTCCACTGCCATGCTGGCGGTGCCCGGTGCCCAAACCGTTCGCGGCTTCTCCATGTTTGGCGACAGCTTCGTCTACGTCATCTTTGAGGATGGCACCGACATCTACTGGGCCCGCTCACGGGTGCTGGAGTATCTGTCGCAGATCCAGGGGCAGCTGCCGCCGGGGGTGACCCCAGCGCTGGGGCCGGATGCCTCCGGGGTCGGCTGGGTCTACCAGTACGCCCTGGTGGACCGTACCGGCCAGCTTGATCTGGCCCAGTTGCGCTCGCTGCAGGACTGGTTCATCAAGCTGGAGCTGCAAAGCGTTGCCGGGGTGTCCGAGGTGGCCACTGTAGGTGGCATGGAGCAGGCCTACCAGATCGTGGTGGACCCCCATAAGCTGGCGCTCTACCAGCTGGACCTGATGGCAGTGAAGCAGGCACTGGACAGCGCCAATGCCTCGGTGGGGGGCTCGGTGATCGAGATGGCCGAGGCGGAGTACATGATCACCGCCGCGGGCTATCGCCAGTCACTGCAAGACTTCGAGGAGATCCCGCTGGGGATCCTGTCTGAATCCGGCACCCCGGTGCTGATGAAGGATGTGGCCCAGTTGCGTACCGGCCCCGCGGCCCGACGGGGCATCGCCGAGCTGGATGGCCAGGGCGAGGTGGTGGGGGGCATCGTGGTGATGCGCTACGGCGAGAACGCCTTGACCACCATCGAGAACGTCAAGGCCAAGCTGTCTGAGATTGAGGCCGGCTTGCCGGAGGGCGTGGAGCTGGTGGTGACCTACGACCGCTCCGAGCTGATCCTCAGCTCCGTCGATAACCTCATGAACAAGGTGCTTGAGGAGATGCTGGTGGTAGCGCTGGTGTGTCTGGTGTTCCTGCTGCATGCCCGCTCAACCCTGGTGGCGGTGGTGACCCTGCCGCTGTCGATCCTGATCAGCTTTATCGTCATGGGCTGGATGGGGGTCAATGCCAACATCATGTCATTGGGGGGGATCGCCATCGCCATCGGTGCGGTGGTGGACGCCGCCATCGTGATGGTGGAGAACGCCCACAAACACCTGGAGCATTATCGAGAGCAGCATGGCAAGGCGCCGGAGGGCGAAGAGCGCTGGCGCTTGATCAAAGCCGCTTCGGTGGAGGTGGGGCCGGCGCTGTTCTTCAGCCTGCTGATTATCACCCTGAGCTTTATCCCGGTGTTTGCCCTGGAGGCCCAGGAGGGACGGCTGTTCCACCCGCTGGCCTACACCAAGACCTTTGCCATGGCGGCCTCAGCGGTACTGGCGATCACCTTGATCCCGGTGTTGATGGGCTACTTTGTTCGCGGCCGTATCCCGGATGAGCGCAAGAACCCGGTCAGTCGACTGCTGATTGCGCTCTACCAGCCCGCCCTCAAGGCAGTACTGCGCTTTCCCAAGAGCACCCTGGTGGTGGCGCTGCTGGCCCTGGCCAGTGCCTGGTATCCCATGACCCAGATGGGTTCAGAGTTCATGCCAGAGCTGGAGGAGGGGGATCTGCTTTACATGCCCACCACCCTGCCGGGCGTCAGTGCCGGTAAGGCGGCGGAGATCCTGCAGCAGACCGACCGGCTGATCAAAACCGTACCCGAGGTGAAGCGGGTATTCGGCAAGGTAGGCCGGGCCGATACCGCGACGGATCCGGCCCCGCTGACCATGCTGGAGACCACCATCATGCTCAAGCCGCGCAGCGAATGGCGCGACGGGCAGACCATGGAGGGGATCATTGCTGACCTGCAGCGCACCGTGAAGGTACCGGGGATCACCAACGCCTGGGTGCAGCCGATCAAGACCCGCATCGACATGCTCTCCACCGGGGTGCGTACCCCCATCGGGGTCAAGGTGTCCGGGGCGAATGTCGAGGAACTGGAGCGCATTGGCGCCGAAGTGGAAGCGATCCTGGCACCGTTGCCGGGCACCACCTCCGCCTTTGCCCAGCGCACCGGTGGTGGCCGCTACATCGACATCGAGCCGAACCTGACCGCTGCCGCGCGCTATGGCATGACCCTCAAGGACATTCAGGACGTGGTGCAGATGGCCATCGGTGGCATGACCGTGGGTGAGTCGGTGCAGGGACAGGAGCGCTACCCCATCAACATCCGCTACCCGCGGGAGTTGCGGGACGACATCGACAAGCTGCGCAACCTGCCGGTACTGACCAAAACCGGGAAGTACGTGCCGCTGCAGAACCTGGCGAGCCTGACTATTTCCGATGGTGCGCCGATGCTGGCCAGTGAGAACGGCCGGTTGATCTCCTGGGTCTTTGTCGACATCCAGGGGCTTTCCATCGGCGAGTACATTGAGCAGGCCCGCGCGGCGCTGGATCAGCAGTTGCAGCTGCCGCCACGCTACTCGGTCAGCTTTGCCGGCCAGTACGAGTACATGCAGCGGGTTGAGGCCAAGATGGAGCTGGTGATCCCGATGATGCTGGCGGTGATCTTCCTGCTGCTGATGATGACCTTCGGCTCGGTGGCCCAGGCTTCGGTGATCATGCTCAGCCTGCCCTTTGCCCTGGTGGGCAGCGCCTGGCTGCTGTACCTGCTGGAGTTCAATCTGTCGGTGGCGGTGGCGGTCGGCATGATTGCCCTGGCCGGGGTGGCTGCGGAGTTTGGGGTGGTGATGCAGGTGTACCTGAACAACGCCATCAAGGCCCACCGGCAGCGGGGACAGATGCGCCATGAGCAGGATTTGCGTGAGGCCCTGCTTGAGGGGGCGGTGATGCGGATCCGGCCCAAGGCGATGACGGTCGCCACCATCTTCTTCGGCCTGCTGCCGATCATGTGGGGCAGCGGGACCGGCAACGAGGTCATGCAGAAGATCGCAGCGCCTATGGTAGGCGGTATGGTCACCGCGCCATTGCTTTCACTGTTCGTGATCCCGGCGATCTACCTGCTGCTGTACCGCAACCGGCTTGAGTCAGTAGGGCAGCCTCGCTAACTGCCAGAGTCTTCCTGGTGAGAAAAAGGGTGCCCATGGCACCCTTTTTTATTGTTGCTGGCAGGCCAGGCGCCAGCCCTTGGCCAACTGTTTTTCACTCAGATGGTGGACCTCTGCCTTGGATGCGACGCCAGGGTTTTCCAATCTGACCCGGCAGCGGCCACATTGACCGGTGCCGTCGCAATCGCTGGGCGGTGGCTGACCCTGCTCGTTGAGCGCCTCGAGCAGGTTTTGACCCTCGGCTAGCACTAGGGTCCGGGTACCATTGGGTCCCAGTACGATCCGGTGACGCTCGGGATCGCGGGCTCTATGGGGGCGCAGCTTAGTGAGCATCATTATGCCAGAGCCAACCAGCAGCAGGCTCAGCAGGCTGAACGCCCAGATCAGCGGATGGTTGAAGCCACCGGTACCCAGGTAATCCATAAAGTGCAGCTTGAGCATCCAGTGCTTTTCCAGGGTGTGGCGGTTGTTGTGGCCGATCAGCCGGCCATCAACCGCACTGACGTAGATGCGGGTGCTCAGGTCATCATCCAGTTGCACTCGCCACAGCGAATCCTGCTCTCTGGTGCGTTCTGCACTGCGCTGCAGCCATTCGACGGCAATGACGCTGCCCGGGCCTCGATAGCTGGCCAGGGCGATGCGCTGGGCCCGCTCCGCATCAACAACAAAGGGGGCGCCGCTTTGGGCGTGGACTAAGGACAGATCCTGGCTGAAGTGGGGATAGAGCGCCCGATGGTGGACCAGTTGATACACCGGTTCGCCATCGATCAGGCTCAGGTCAAGCTGGCGGATTGGCAGCTGGGTGGGGAGTGCGCTGGGTTCGAGCAAGGGGCCATGAGGCAGAGCTGAGCTCGACGGGGCCTGCCAGTACTGTCGGCCCGCCAAGCGCTCATGATCGACCCAACTGAAGTACAGGCCGGTGCTGGTCCAAATCAGCATCTGCAGACCGACCAGGTTTGCCAGCCAGCGGTGCCAGCGGGGCAGGCCAAAGCCAGGATAACGTTGCTGCTGACGTCGGTAGAGCAGCGCGACGCCGGCGAGCAACGCCAGCAACGCCAGGCCAGAGGCGATCATCAGCAAGGGGTTATTGATGTCCGCCCCATCGTCGTAGTCGAGGATATGCAGTCGCCACAGCAGATCAAACCAGCGCCAGGGATCGTGACGTTTGCTGACCAGCTCACCGGTGGCCTGCGAGATGTAGAGGCTGGTATGACGCCAGTCATCAAAGTTGATGCGCCAGACCGGCAGATGACGGGGGCTCAGCTCGTCAGTGGCCTCGGTGTCGAGCAGTTGCACATCTTGGATCGCCGCTTCGCCACGATAGGCAGCCAGAGCTGCCCGGATAGCCTGCGCCTCACTGATGGGCGGTAGTGGCTTGCCACTGCTGGCATCCAATCGACGTTGGCCTTCCGGAGTCTCTACCAGGTACTGCCACTGTTCGGCCACCTTGCTGAGGCTGATGGCGGTGCTCTCTGGGTAGTCTCGCAGCAGGGTTTGGGCGGATTGAGGGGCAATGTCCAGCGTCGGCTGCGGCAGAGAGACCAGTTCATCGCCGTGAATCGAGTGAATGTTGGTGAGCGCAAAGTAGCTGCCACTGATGGCCCAGATCGCCATCTGCAGCCCAACCAGAATCATCAGCCAACGATGCAGTCGCCGCGGCAGTCGCCAAGCCGCTCTTAGGGTCTTAGCCACCCACATTGCCTCCCTGGCAGTAGCTCGTGGCTCAACATGCTAAAGAGTGCTGTTCATTTCCACAAGTTACGACAGCGATTGTGTTTTTCTTCTTGAAGGGAGACAGTGTTAGCGAACAGAGGAGTGAGGAGAGGCAATGGAACTGCTGATCTTTGGGATGGTCGCGGCATCGCTGGGTGGTGTGGTTTTGGCTTACCTGGCGTTTTTCGGTCTGAGGACGCTGCAGCAGGAAGTGCGGGGGTTACGTCAGGAGGTCGTCCTGTTACGCCAGCGCCTGCTAGCGCTGGAGCCAAGCCCGCCAACGCCGGCCAGTACGGGTGTGGACAAGGTGATCAAAGCGGCTGTTGCGGACTCCCCTCCTGCTGCTGAACCCTCTGGCAGAAGCGCACAACCTGAGCCTCTGCCAGCAGCCTCCCTGGGCCTTTCCCAACTGGACGAGTTTGCCGGCCAGCTATCGCAGAGCACCAGCGCATGGCTGAGCTTTGTGAAGACTCATTGGATGATCCTAATTGGCGGTTGCTCTTTGGCCCTGGCGGGGATCTTTCTGATCCATTACTCGGTCGAGTCTGGTTTGCTGAGCCCACCATTGCGGGTGGGCTTGGCTGCACTGTTTGGTTCGGGTTTGATCGGCCTGGCCAGTTGGCTGAAGGAGCATCGGGCGGATGGCCGTATTCACCCGGCCTGTGCCGGCGCAGGGGTGTTAATCCTCTATGCCTGCGCGCTGGCCAGCGGGCCGCTGTATGGCTGGTTGCCGCCAGGCTGGGCCTTTGCATTGTTGGGCCTGGTATCAGCCTTTGCCATGGGCCTGGCACTGCGACACGGCCCGGTGCTGGCAGCCATTGGTATCCTCGGGGCCTTTGCGGTCCCACTGTTGATTGATACGGGCAGTGATAATGTCGCGGCAGCGCTGGGCTATGCGTTGATCGTCGCCGCCGGCGGCTTTGCCCTGATGCGATGGGTTTACCGTGACTGGCTTTGGTGGGGCGTATGGCTGTTAGCCTTGGCCTGGTTGGTGCTGTCACTGACACAACCGGAACAGGCATCGGGATTGCGCAGCCTTTATCTGGTATCCCTGGCCTGGATGGGATTGGCCTTTCCCCTATTAGGATTGGGACTGACCCAGTATCGCTGCGCCCTGGCGCGACCAAGCTGGATGCAATATAGCCTGACCGCCTTATGGCTGATGCTCGCCATTGCCCAATGGGCCGTCATGTCGTTGGAAGCACACTCCTGGTGGCGCTTTGCCGGTGCGGTTCCACTGTTTGTGCTGGCGCTACTGGTATCACGGCACCCTATCCCCGGAGGGCGGTACTGGCCATGGATTGCGTTGTTGCCTCCCATTCTTGAGCTCACAGCCCAGCTGCCGTCGCTTACACCACTCTATGTCGAGGGACAGATTAGCTATCTGCTGATGGCCGCAGGCTATGGCTTGTTTGCCCTGGTTGCTGCGGGAAGCCTGGCATGGCATCAAGGGCGCGGCCAATGGGCCCTGCTCTGCTGCCTGGTCCCCTTGTTGATGATTGTGCTGGTGGATCTTCGCTTATCGGGGGTTGCCGGTGGCTTCCTGCATTGGTCTGTCTCCCTGGGTCTTTCATCTCTGTTTGCTGCCGTCTTGTGGCGCTGGCGTTCCAGAGCAGCCGTGGAGGCCCGTGCTGGCGGTGCAACGATCAGTGCCATCCTGTTGCTGGCCGTTCAGGCAGCACTGACCCTGACCTTGGTCGCTGGCTTTGCGGAGCTGCGCCTGACCCTGGCTTTGGCACTGCAGTGGCTCAGCTTAGTGCTGCTGTCCCGTTACTTTGAGCAGGGGCTACCAGCGCGGGCCCTGGACTGGGCCGCCAGAGGTTTGCTGACGGCGGTGGTGCTGAGGTTAACCTTGAATCCGTGGCTGCCAGACTATGGCGCGACGCCGCTGGCGCTGCTGCTGACCTACCTGGGCTGCTTCGTGATGGCCTTGGTTACCCTGGTTCAGTTATATCGCCAGCAAAGCGATCCTGTCCTGCGTCGCAGCTTTGAAGCCGGCGTGGTGCAGCTGGCGATGCTGGCCTTGATTGCCGCCACGCGCTATCAGCTCTATGGAGACCTGTTCGCAGCTCAGCTTTCCTGGCTGGAGTCCGGCATATATGTCATGGCCCTGCTCGCTGGGGCTGCGCTTTACCGCTGGCGGGGACAGCGGGACGACCATCGCTTCCTGGTGTGGCTGTCGGAGTTGCAGCTGGTGCTTGGCCTGCTCCTATACGCTGCCTTTGCGCTGTTGCAAAACCCGGTTCAGGTGGCGCAATCGGTTGGAACGACCCCGTTCTGGAATGTTCTGCTGCTGATGTACGGCGTGCCGGCACTGCTTTTGGGTCTGTTGGCCTGGCAGCGGGATGATGCCCATCGGTACGATCTGGTTTGGCTCGCGGCTTTGGCCTCCGGGGTGTTTGTGGTGCTGGAGATCCGTCACCTATGGCACGAAGGGCTGCAACCGGGCCAGCCTATTCTGACCGGTGAGCTCTACAGCTATTCGGCCCTGGGGCTGCTGGTGGGGATTGGCGTGATGCTGTTGGCTGCCCGGCGCGGCTTAACCAAGCTGCGGCGGATAGGAACCGTGGTACTGCTGGCGGTCATAACCAAGATCTTCTTTTGGGACATGGCCGATCTAGATGGTCTCTGGCGAGTCGCCTCCTTCCTCGGCCTGGGCGTCAGCCTGCTCGGTATCGCCTATCTCTATAACCGGGCGAACCTGGAGCTGTCCGGCCAGGGCCTGGAAAGCCAATAAAAAAGCCCGCCGAAGGGCGGGCTTGATATCGCGGTGGATGGGCTTAGCCCAGCGGTGCGATGGTGTGGATCTCGGTGCTCAGGGTGCAGAGACCAACCTGGTCCCAGTTCACATCAGCCGGGTCAAAGTCTTCGCCGGCGCCGAAGCCCGGGATCGGCTGGTAGTCCAGGCCGCCCAGGGAGGTCGCCTTGTAGTCCAGGGTACCCAGCAGGCGGGCACCTTGGTTACGGCCAGCCTTGTCGCTGTTGCTGTGGTCATACTCGTAGTAGTGGAAGCGCACGTCGCCGTTCATCACCATGTTGTAGCAAGTCAGGTTGTTACCCATGATGTTCATGTTGGTGCGGTAAACGCCGTCGTCGCCCTTGATCAGGTTGTAGCCGAAGATGGCGGTGTTGGGCAGCTCCTCGTCCAGCGCCTCGCCGGTGGCACGGTCCACCTTATTGACGGTGACTACGGTCTTCACACCCATCTGGTTGCTGTACTTGTTCAGGCTGTAGGCCTTGCCGTCGTTGGGGAACATCGCTTCGATGTGCTGGCGGCCTTCCAGTTCGCAGGCCTGGGCCAGCTCGGTCACGCCACCCTCTTCCGCTTCTACCCACTGGTAGTGATCGAACATGCCGCTCAGGCGCTGGGCCAGGTAGTCGGCATTGAGGTAGGAGCTGGACTCATAGAAGGGCGCACCGGAGGCGCCGGAGATGGCGTCCGGCTTGGACGGATCGATCGGCAGGGTCGGATCCTGCGGGTCACCCGGATCAACCGGAGACTCGTCGTCGTGCGGATTGGTATGGCAAGAGGCACAATCACCACTTTGGGTCAGCTCATTGTCGTGCTTGGCATCGTCCGGAGCGTAGGCGCCTCCGGTGTGGCAGGCGGCACAATCGTTGCCACGAGGAGCGGCGGTGTCAAAGCGAACAGTCTGGCCGTAGGCGTTGGTGACGGGCAGGTTCGGATCCACGTAATCGAAGTCGATGCCAGCCTCGGCGCACTGCTGCGGGAAGGTGCTGATGTAGCCTTCCGCTTTCTCTTGCAGCGCCTCGTTGTTCTCTACCAGCGCGGCATTCTCGCCCTGCAGGCGCTCGATCTCCGCCTTCAGTGCGGAATCATCGTGGTCATCAGAGCTACAGGCACTCAAACCCAGCACGGCGACGCAGGTCAGGCTGAGGGCAAAGGTTTTTTTCATCATCATCCATTTCTCTCTTGGTAATTCGGGCGCGTTATCCCGCGCCTCTGATTTGCACAAAAGCCGGGCTTTCATGCAGAACAAGTTGGCCATCACGTACCTCCACCAGCATCAATGCCATGTTGAGCTCGGTGGCCATTGCCAGGGCCGCTTCAACACCCAGCACCGACGCTGCAGTGGCGTAGCCGTCCGCCCGCATGCTGCTGCTGTGGATCACCGTGGCTGAAGCGATGCCGTTGCTGATTGGCATGCCGCTACGAGGGTCGATCAGGTGGGAAAAGCGCTGTCCGGCGGATTCGAAGTAGTTGCGATAGTCACCAGAGGTGGCCACGGCGCTGTTGCCAGGCTCGATGATCAGCAGGTGATGTTGTCCCTCGGAGTCCGGGTGCTCGATGCCGATCCGCCAGGGACTGCCATCGGCCTTTACTCCCTGAACTCGCATTTCACCCCCCACGTTGATGAGGAAATCCCTAATTCCGCTCTGTACCAGCAGCTCAGCAATCTGATCGACCGCAAAGCCCTTGGCGATGGCACCCAGGTTGACGGTGAGCTCCGCGGACTGCTTGACCAGGTGTTGATCTTCGAGCTTGAGCCGATGCATGCCAGAACGAGCCAGTGCCTGTTCAATCTCGGACTGGGCCGGAGGGGTGGCGGTTTCGCCCTGGGCTCCGAACCCCCACAGCTCGACCAGCGGGGCGATGGTGACGTCCAGGGCACCATGCGTTTCGTGGTGCAGCAGGATCGCCTCAGCCATGACGGTGGCAAATAGGCCATCTACCGGGGTGCCATGCTCGGAGCGGTTGAACTGACTGAGCTGAGATTCGGGGTCGAAATGAGACATGCTGGCGTTGACCTCGACCAGCAGTTCCTCTACCCCTGCCTTGAGCTTGGCGGGATTGCGCGGGTACAGCGTGCTCCAGTGGATCTCGTAGGCTGAGCCCATGGTGTGACCATGGATCTGCTGGTGTACCGGCTGACCCCAGCAGGTGGCAGAAATGAGGCTGATGAGCAGGAGCCAGAGGCGCATAGATTTCCGTCTTGCACAATTCCAATGACGGTCATTCTTGGCCTATCTCCGACTTGTATCCGTGAGCGATCTCACCTTGTTTCCTCAACAAAATGAGCAATGTTCCAAACCATGCACTGGCTCCATTGGCGTAGGGTTTGGGAAAGAAATTGTTTTTTTACCGTCGCTTGGATGGGGTCGAGTTCACTTTATCGGGGAGTCACGGAAGTCGGTATGAGCGGGGTTCGTGCGCGGCGTCATGGAAGGTTTGTGATAAAGGCAGCGGAGCCGCCCAGCCAGCCCCGCTTATATGGTTTTGTCTGGTGGATACCTGGGCTCGATTACTCTTCGAGTTGCTTCTCCAGCTCAGCTTTCTGTTTCTCCACCTCGTCGCTGGCTTCATCGTAAGCGCCCTGGGTGGCGTCGACCGCGTCATCGTAAGTGCCCTGGGTAGCGTCGACCGCGTCATCGTAAGCGCCCTGGGTGGCATCGACCGCATCATCGTAGGCGCCCTGGGTGGCATCGACCGCATCATCGTAAGCCCCTTGGGTGGCGTCGACGGCATCGTCGTAAGCACCCTGGGTCGCATCAGCAGCGTCATCATAAGCCTCACTGACTTTCTGAGCGGCGTCGTCATAGGCCTCGCTGGCTTTAGCCTTCATCTCTTCCGCCTTGCTCTCCATCTCCTCCTTGTCTTGCTGCGAGCAGGCAAACAGGGTGAGGGTGGCGAACAGCATGGCCAGCAGACAGGTGGCGGAACGCTTCAATCGAGTCATGGGGATCTCCTAAACGCAGGTTGAGCCAAGCCTAGCTCATTAGCCCGATTTTTGTGGGCTTCAGGGTGTGGATAACTCAGTTGACAACTTTGTTGGAGGCTTGACACATAAGCGTTCTGAGCCTGTGGGTTTTGTCGAATAATTGAACACCTGTACCAAGGGGCAAGGCGAACTCGAAGGAAGAAAGGCTTGTGCTTTGCTGACAGATAGGCTAGCCCAATGGCTGTCAAGCCCAGAGCTGGCGGGCTTTTCGGCGATTTCTAAGCTGCCAAAAAGAGGCTGGAGTACGCGTATTTGGGTTGGGGTTCGAAAAATTGCCTTTGCCCTGCGTCAAAGCCTTGACATCGAGGGGTAACAAGGGATCCGAAATGTGGATAACCTCAAATATCTTCCGCTTAAGATTCCACTGGAGAGATCCACTGTAAGCGCTTTACTCACTAGCGTGATCTCCTTACCTAAGCTGCCAATATTGGATCCTCTGCGTTATCGATAACAGCAGAGGAGGATCTCCGGTTCACTCCATTCGCGCCAGAAACTCGAACGCCTCCCCCTCACTGCTTACCGCTTTTTGTCGCTTGCCGGCGTAGTAGCGCTGGGAGAACACCTCGAAGTAGGCATCCAGTACCTGGGCATTGCGTTGATCATCCATTAGGGCCAGGACCTGCGCGGCCACCTCCGCCGTGGCCAACTGATGGGGGTGGGCAGCGCTGCGCAGGCCGTAACGACTGGCCACATCCGGATCGATCGACAGCACCGGCAACTGTGCCAGGTAGCCACTTTGAAACATCCGCCGAGCCTGCTTCCAGGTGCCGTCCAGCAAAATGGCCAGCGGGCGTTTGCCCGGTTGTGTTGGCACCCGGTGGTGTACTCGATGTGTCTCGGCGTGGGCTTCGGGGAACACCAGAAACGGCGCCAGGCTTGGGTCCTGCAGCAGTGCCAGCAGCTCGGGATCCGGCTCGGTACGATCCCAGGCAAAGGCCCGGGTATCCGGCAGGATCTCCGCGATCAACCGACCGGTGTTGGTGGGCTTCATCGGCTCCTTGTGGTGCATCAGCAGACAAAACTGCAATGCACTGGTGCCGGAGCGGGCCCACTCGCAACAGCAATGGGCCTCGGCGATCTGGCAGCGGGGGCAGCGATTAACCGTGGCCCCCCGTGCGGCAAAGGGGCGGGTGGACAACGCCAGACGCTGCTGACGCAGATCGAGCACCGCATTGGCATGGCTGGGTTTCATCGGCATCAAAAAAAGGGCGTTGCCGCCCTTTTTCTCTTGGATTGAGGTGCGTGGCTTAACGGGCCTGCTTCAAGGTATTTTGGACCGTGGTGGTCAGGATCGGCACCACGATCTCGCACAACTCGGTGACCCGCTCCCGATCGGCCTCTTCGCCCAGCAGCCCCAGCTCCTTGAGTCGGGTGGTGAGGGTGGCGAACACCTTCTTATCGAAGAACTCCGGTGCGCTGATCCCGTGCAGCTTGGACATCCGCTCTGCCAGGGCCTGGCTTTCCTTCTCCAGGGTGCTGCGTTCGATCTCCGGCTCCTGCTGCAGACGGGTCAGTACGATGGCATAGCGCTGGGCCGTCTCCTGGATGAGATCCGCCAGGTTGCACAGCTCGGCGCGGCGGTGTGCCTTAGGCTGCAGCCCATCCTCTTGCTCTTCCAGCAGTTCATGGCGAAGCAGTTCGTTGATGGTGCCTTGCAGGTACTCGGTCAGTTCTTCCTGATCCAGGCCCATGAACAGCTCGGCCTGAAGCAGCGGGTAGATCGCCTGGATCTGTTCGATCAGCTCACTGCGATGCAGCGGACCACGACGCAATAGCAAGCCGGCGATCAGCGCTGGCAACACCAGCAGGTGCAGGGTGTTGTTGCGGTAGTAGGTCATGGTGATGGCATTGCCATCGAGGATGCTGATGATCTCGCCCATGCCATCCTGGCTGACCTGGAACTTGTTCAGATCCAGCACCGTCTGCAGAACCTCTTTGCCATCCCCAACCGGCACCGTAGTGCGCGGGGTGTAGGGCACGGCCCGGAGCAGATCCAGGTAGAGATCCAGCTGACGCTCCAGCGCTTTGCGCTCCATGGCGTGCTGCTCGGTGGCCAACAGGATGCTGGCGGTCAGGGTCATGGCGGAGGCGGCAGCGGCGTCATTGATGTTGCACATCAGCTGGCTGGCCAGGCGATTCACCATGGGAGTCAGCCACGGCTGCTTCTCGTTCTCGGCAAACTCTTCACGCCAGTTAGGCTGCTGTTCATTGATGAACTGGTGGATGGTGATGGGATCACCGAAGTTCACGTAGCCCTGGCCGTAGTTGCGCAGCTTGCGAATGGCGGAGAAGATCTGCCAGGCGCTTTCCTTCTCTTTCTTCTTGCCCTTCAGCTCCTTGTGATAGGAGGCGACCTCCATCACGTGGTCGTAGCCCAGGTATACCGGCACCAGGGTGACCGGGCGCTCCATACCTCGCATGACCGAATTGACGGTCATGGCGATCATGCCGGTCTTGGGCGGCAGCAGACGACCGGTGCGGGAGCGGCCGCCTTCGCAGAAGTACTCAACGGAGTATCCGCGCTTGAACAGCTGGTCGAGGTACTCACGGAAGATGGTGGAGTAGAGCTTGTTGCCCTTGAACGAGCGGCGGATAAAGAAGGCGCCACCGCGACGGAAGATCGGGCCCGCGGGCCAGAAGTTGAGGTTAACCCCGGCGGCGATGTGCGGCGGTACCATGCCCTGCTGGTAGATCACGTAGGACAGCAGCAGATAGTCCATGTGGCTACGGTGACAGGGGACGAAGACCACCTCGTGGCCATCCTGCGACAGCTGACGCACCTGCTCAGCACCACGGACATTGATCCCCTTGTACAGCTTGTTCCACAACCAGGTCAGAACCCGATCTCCGAGTCTGACCAGGGTGTCGCTGTAGTCGGCGGCGATCTCATCCATGTACTCCCGTGCCCGGCGTTTGGCCTTGAGCTCGGAGATCTTCTTGCTGCGCATTTCCTCTTCAATCGCGGCCTTGATGGCCGGTGAGGCAAGCAGGCTATGGAACAGGGCCTGACGGTCTGGCAGGCGCGGGCCGGTGGCCACGGTGCGCTGGCGGCCGAAGTGGACCCGGGCTACCCGGGCCAGCTTCTGGGCAATGGTGCCATCGGTGCCGTGCTTGTCCGCCATATGGCGCAGGGATACGGCGCGGGAGAAGCGGATGAAGTTGTCGCGACCCAGCATCGCCAGGATGAAGGTTTTGCGCAGCCAGGAGGGGTGACCATTGTTGAGCAGCGTGGCACTGACACTCTCCTCTCCCTTGCCAGGCTTACGGCCCCAAAGCAGGCTGACCGGTACCACCTGGGCATCCAGTTCGTCATGCTCCCGGTGCAGTTGCAGCAGGCGTTCGAAACGGGCCTTGAAATCGGTCTTGTCGCCTTTGCCAAACAGCGGCTTGGAGGGCTGCAGCGCCACCAGCCGGCTGACCTCCTCACCGTTAACCACCAGCGGCTCGAACGGGCTGGGCAGACCCAGCTTCTGGCAGCAGTCGTGCAACGCCAACCGGTCGGAAAAGGAGTCGTGCGGCAGGACGTACACGATGGGTCGGGCAGGATCCAGATCCAGCTCCTCAATGGGGTGCTCCGGTACGGTCTTGCTGCTGACCAGCAGTCGCTGGATGGCGGCCACCGGGCGTTGCCAGTAGTTGAGGGTCTCGTTGCTCACGGGAAAGGCTTCTTGGGGCTATTGAATAAGTTGCGCAGAGTGTACACCCAAAGTCCCCAATAGGCAGCAAGCACGCATGGGCGAGGAGAGATTTGTCCGTTGTGGTCGGCGCAGTTGGCAGCATATTTCCAAGTGGAAAAGGGATTTAAAGCAAAATTGCTGTTGAAATCACCAGTTACCTGTATATGATTACAGTATCAACACTGTACAGATAAACAGGAATGTCCATGAAGCCGCTCACGCCGCGTCAGTCGCAAGTCTTCGATCTGATCCGCAAACACTTGCAGGACACCGGCATGCCGCCCACCCGGGCCGAGATTGCCCGTGAGCTGGGCTTCCGCAGTGCTAACGCCGCCGAGGAGCACCTCAAGGCGCTGGCGCGTAAGGAGTACATCGAGATTGTACCTGGCACCTCTCGAGGCATCCGTATCCTCTACAACGAGCCAGAGCCGGAGCAACTGGGACTGCCGCTGATCGGTCGGGTCGCCGCCGGTGAGCCGATTCTGGCCCAGGAGCATGTGGAGTCTCACTACCAGCTGGACGCTTCGCTGTTCCGTCCTGAAGCCAACTACCTGCTGCGGGTACGCGGTGATTCCATGAAGGAGATCGGCATCCTCGATGGCGATCTGCTGGCGGTCCACCAGACCCAGGAGGCCCGTAACGGCCAGGTGGTGGTGGCCCGTGTCGGTGAGGACGAGGTAACGGTCAAACGCTTTCAAAAACAGGGCAACGTGGTCTATCTGCACGCGGAAAATGCAGAATATGAGCCCATCGTCGTGGATCTGGAACACACCCCACTGGCCATCGAAGGGCTGGCGGTCGGTGTGGTACGCAATGGAGATTGGCAATGATGAAAACCCAACAAGGCGCGCAGATAAATCACCCTGGCTTGTGGCAGTCGCCACGCAATGAGTGGCCTGAGCTGGCATCCGTAGGCTGTCACCCGCGCAATGTTGGGTTGCAGTTCCAGCGTATGCTGCCGCAACTGGCTGAACTGGCACAGCGCCCGGGTTGGGTGGTGTTGATCAACCCTCCGGCGGGCGATCTGGGCTCACTGCTGCGCGGTGCCGGTATCGAACCCCAGCGAGTACTCAAGGTACGCTGCGGCGACGATGTCGAGGCCCAATGGGCGCTGGAGCAGGCCATGGTAGGCGGCACCTGCTCGCTGGCATTGGCTTGGTTGCCGTCCCTGGCCAGCCGTGATCAGCGCCGTCTGCAACTGGTCCAGAAGCGCGCCAGCTGCCCCGCTATCCTGTTCCACGGGCAGGGCCAGGCGCCGCTGCAGATGGCGAACCCTGTTCATTAATGAATGGCACCAAAAGTAAAGTGTGATCTTGATCAAGCCTTATTCAGGGGTTAGCTTAGAAGCGTCGTTATCAAATAACTACTAGGCAGCTGTAAGGCAGACGTTGCGCGAGCGGAGAAGCGCATGCCCATGCCCATTTTGGGGAAGGAGCTTGCATGGAGCCGCGAAGTACCGTGAGGGCTCTTTCTGGACGTTGCGAGAGCAATGCTCAGAGGAGACGTTTCTGTGAAGTACACGCTGTTGGGCTTGATTTTCGCCTGCGCGGCTTTGCCCGCTCATGCCGAAAAAGCGCTCTGGAATATGACGCCAGGCGTTACCGAAATCAGTCAGCAGGTTTATGGCCTGCATATGACCATCTTCTACATCTGTTGTGTGATTGCCGTGCTGGTGTTTGGGGTAATGATCTACTCCCTGCTACACCATCGAAAATCTAAGGGCGTTACACCCGCAAACTTTCATGAAAGCACCAAGGTCGAGATCGCCTGGACGGTGATCCCCTTTCTGATCCTGATTGGTATGGCGATCCCCGCCACCAGCACCTTGATCGCCATGGAAGACCCCTCCGATTCCGATCTGACCATTCAGGTCACCGGCTCCCAGTGGAAGTGGCACTACCAATACTTTGGCCACGATGTGGGCTTCTACAGCCTGCTTTCCACCCCCAAAGAGCAGATCGAGAACCAGGCCGACAAAGGCGAGAACTACCTGCTTGAGGTGGATAAGCCCCTGGTGATCCCGGCCAATCGCAAAGTTCGATTCCTGATGACCTCCGATGACGTTATCCACTCTTGGTGGGTACCGGCCTTTGCGGTGAAGAAGGACGCCAACCCGGGCTTCATCAACGAAGCCTGGACCAAAGTGTCTGAGCCTGGCACCTACCGAGGCCAGTGTGCCGAGCTATGCGGCAAGGACCATGGCTACATGCCCATTGTGGTTGAGGTGTTGCCCGAGGCTGAGTTCGACCAGTGGCTGGCCGATCAGAAGAATGCGGCCAGCGCGGCAGCGCAAGCGGAGCAGGCCTCACTGGCACAAACCCTGACCTTGGAAGAGTCCATGGCATTGGGTGAGCAGGTCTACATGGGTCGTTGCGCCGCCTGCCACCAGCCCAACGGCATGGGCCTACCGGGTGTTTTTCCTGCCATCAAAGACAGCCCCATCGCACTGGGGGATACCACTGCCCATATCGACATCGTGGTCAACGGCAAAGCCGGTACCGCGATGCAGGCCTTTGGTAGCCAGCTGAGCCTGAAGGAACTGGCAGCGGTGGTGACCTACCAGCGTAACGCCTGGGAGAACGGGACTGGGGATGTAATCCAGACCACCGAAGTCGACGCCGTGGCTGGCCAGTAGCAGGAGAATAACAATGACAACGGTTACTAAAGAGCAACAGCTCGACGAGCTGGGGCGCATTGAGACACACGAGGAGCAGCACCACGGCGAACATCCCAAGGGGATAATGCGCTGGCTGCTGACCACCAACCACAAAGAGATCGGCACCCTCTACCTCTGGTTCAGCTTCGCCATGTTCCTGGTGGGCGGTGCCATGGCGATGGTGATCCGCGCCGAACTGTTCCAGCCCGGCTTGCAGTTGGTGGATCCTCACTTCTTCAACCAGATGACCACGGTGCACGGTCTGATCATGGTGTTCGGCGCGGTGATGCCGGCCTTCACCGGCCTGGCCAATTGGATGATCCCGATGATGATCGGGGCGCCGGACATGGCCCTGCCACGGATGAACAACTGGAGCTTCTGGATCCTGCCCTTTGCCTTCGCTTTGCTGCTGGGCAGCCTGTTCATGGAGGGGGGCGGCCCGGCCTTCGGTTGGACCTTCTACGCACCGCTGTCCACCACCTTCAGCGGCAACTCCACCGCCCTGTTCGTGTTCTCGGTTCACATCATGGGGATCAGCTCCATCATGGGGGCCATCAACGTGGTGGTGACCATCGTTAACCTGCGTGCCCCGGGCATGACCTGGATGAAGCTGCCGCTGTTCGTCTGGACCTGGCTGATCACCGCCTTCCTGCTGATTGCGGTGATGCCGGTGCTTGCCGGGGTGGTGACCATGGTGCTGACTGACAAGTACTTCGGCACCAGCTTCTTTGATGCCGCCGGTGGTGGTGATCCGGTGATGTTCCAGCATATCTTCTGGTTCTTCGGTCACCCCGAGGTGTACATCATGATCCTGCCGGCCTTTGGCGTCATCTCCGCCATCGTCCCGGCGTTCAGTCGCAAGAAGCTGTTTGGCTATGCCTCCATGGTGTATGCCACCGCCTCCATCGCCGGCCTGTCGTTCCTGGTGTGGGCTCACCACATGTTTACCACCGGCATGCCCGTGGCGGCCGAGTTGTTCTTCATGTACTGCACCATGCTGATCTCGGTCCCCACCGGGGTGAAGGTGTTTAACTGGGTGGCCACCATGTGGCGCGGCGCCATCAGTTTCGAGGCGCCGATGATGTTCTCGCTAGCCTTCATTGTGCTGTTCACCATCGGTGGCCTATCGGGATTGATGTTGGCGATTACGCCGGTGGACTTCCAGTACCACGACACCTACTTCGTGGTGGCACACTTCCACTACGTGTTGGTGACCGGTGCGGTGTTCTCCATCATGGCGGCGGCCTACTACTGGCTGCCTAAATGGACAGGTCACATGTACTCCGAATCGCTGGCCAAGTGGCACTTCTGGTGCTCCATCATCTCGGTCAATGTGCTGTTCTTCCCGATGCACTTCCTCGGCTTGGCGGGCATGCCACGGCGGATCCCGGATTACGCGCTGCAGTTTGCTGACGTCAATCAGGTGGTCTCCATCGGCGGCTTTGCCTTTGGCCTGTCCCAGTTGATCTTCCTGGCGCTGGTAATCAAGTGCATCCGCGGTGGTGAAAAGGCCCCGGCCAAGCCCTGGGATGGGGCGGAAGGGTTGGAGTGGACGGTGCCGTCGCCGGCGCCACTGCACACCTTTGATACTCCGCCGGTGGTGAAGTAGTCATGGCTTCGCGCAGCGAAAACAAACGCCTGGTCACCACCCTGTTGCTGGTGGTGGTCGGGATGTTTGGCTTCGGCTTCGCACTGGTGCCACTTTACGATGTGTTCTGCGAGATCACCGGGATCAACGGCAAGACCTCGAACGTGGCGGCGGTGGCCAGCGAGCAGGTGGACAACGAGCGCCTGGTGACGGTGGAGTTTGTTACCTACGTGCGCGGCGACATGCCCTGGCAGTTTGAGCCCAAGATCGAACGCATCAAGGTGCACCCCGGCGAGACTCACCAGGTCTCCTTCCTGGCCAAGAACCTATCCGGTGGTGACACCGTGGGCCAGGCGATCCCCTCGGTCAGTCCGGGCACCGGCGCGCTCTATTTCTCCAAGATCGAATGCTTCTGCTTTAACAATCAACCGCTCCCTGCGGGCGAAGAAACGGAAATGGGGTTGGTTTTTTACGTGGATCCGGCGCTGCCTGAGTCCATCGGTACGCTGACCCTGTCTTACACGCTGTACAACATCACCGACAAGGTGGGCGTGGCCAAGGAGAGTCAAACATGAGTCAATACCAACGATACTACGTCCCGGCGCAGAGCCCCTGGCCCATTGTCGGTGCCGTCGGTCTGTTCCTGATCGCCTTGGGGGCGGCCAACTACGTTGCCAGCCTGCCTGAGGGGGGCGGCTTTGGTGGCATCACCCTGCTGGCGGGGATAGCCGTTATTATCTTTATGCTGGTGGGCTGGTTCCGCAATGTGATCGACGAGTCGATGAGCGGTCTTTACTCCAGTCAGATGGATCGCTCCTTTCGCCAGGGGATGACCTGGTTCATCTTCTCCGAGGTGATGTTCTTCGGTGCCTTCTTCGGTGCCCTGTTCTACGCCCGTATGGTGGCCATTCCCTGGCTGGGTGGGGCCGGCAACAACGCTGAAACCCATGCGGTGCTCTGGCCAGCCTTCGAGGCCCTGTGGCCGCTGGTGAAAACCCCGGATGGCGGCACTACCACTGCTATGGGCTGGACTGGCCTGCCGCTCTACAACACCATCATCCTGGTGATCTCATCGGTGACCCTGCACTTTGCCCATGTCGGCCTAGAGCAGAACAAGCGCAAGGCGCTGACCGCCTGGCTGGCTTTGACCATCGTGTTGGGCTTGGCGTTCCTGGCGCTGCAGGTGGAGGAGTATATCCATGCCTACCAGGAGATGGGGCTGACCTTGAGCTCCGGGATCTACGGCAACACCTTCTTCCTGCTGACCGGTTTCCACGGCATGCATGTGACCCTGGGGACCATCATGCTGATTGTGATGTTTTTCCGGGTGTTGAAGGGCCACTTTACCCCGGACAACCATTTTGGCTTCCAGGCCACCAGTTGGTACTGGCACTTCGTTGACGTGGTTTGGCTGTGCCTGTTTGTGTTTGTCTACGTGCTGTAACCCTCCTCCGGGATGGGCGCTTGGCGCCCATCCCACCTCAATAGGGTCTGGGATTCATCGGCAGTACGCCGGCTCCCAAGGCCACCAGCAGCAGTAGCATCACCAAGGCAGAGAAGGCCACGCGGCGCCCCAGGTAATGGGTCATGGGCCGCTTGCCGCGGATCATCGCCACCCCCGCCCAGACCAGGTTAAACAGGATGTAGAGCAGTAGCAGAACAATGATGCCTTTGATGAGTGTGACCATATCGCTTCCTTGTGGGGGCCCGGCATGTTGAGGGCCTCAGTGGGTCTATTGATTACTCTGCTGAGCTTTGCCCTGCTGGTCAAGCTGGGGCTCTGGCAGCTGGATCGGGCCGAAGAGAAGCGCGCTTTGATGGCGCAACTTGAGGCGCGGCAGCAGCAAAGCCTGAGCTGGCCGCTGGATGACGACGACCTGGCTGGCTACCGCCTTGGTATTGAGGGGCGCTGGCTCAGTGAGCATGGCTTGCTGTTGGAAAACCAGGTGCTGAATGGTCAGGTGGGTTACCGCTGGCTGGTGCCCTTCGAGGTTTCTGCCCAGCAGCCCTGGCTGCTGGTGGACCTCGGCTTTGTGCCGGCGCCGATGCAGCGGACCGAGTTACCTGTGCTGCCGGCCTTACCGGAGTATGGGGCGGTTGAGGGGCGCCTGACGCAGCCTGGGACCAACCGCTTGGCCATGGCGCTATTGCCGGAAGCCGGTATCACCACCCGGATCCAGGCGCTGAACTGGCCAGAGCTGACGCAATGGTTTGAGCACCCCTTGGTGCCGGCGGTGCTTTGGCTGGAACAGCCATCTGAGCTGGGTTTTGAGCGGCCCTGGCGGCCAATCAACCTCAGTCCGGAGAAACACCAGGCGTACGCGCTGCAGTGGTTTTCCCTGGCAGCGGCCTGTCTGGTGATCGCGTTGATCGTCGCTTGGCGCGGGCGCTTGCAACCCGCCCAGCGGGTCGATAACTTGGGATAGTAAGGGATCTCACCATAGTGAGTTGTTGTCACCCGCGGTACCGGTGATGAGATATGCGTTCTTACAGGAGTAGGTTATGCCTTCCACTGGTACCCACCAACGTACGTTGATTGTGCTGCTGCTGGCCTTTGTCATGCCCGTGCTGGTGGCCTATGCCGTCTTGAAACTGGGTTTATATCAAGGCGGTAGCACCAATAAAGGGCAACTGCTCAGTGCCCTGAGCTACGAGCAGCTGGCCCATGAAAATCCAGAGGCGCAGCAGTGGCAGATCATCGCTTTTCTGCCTGAGCAATGCGATGAGAGTTGCCAGGATAACCTGGTACTGATGCGCCAAACCCATCAGGCCCTGGGCAGGGAGCAGCAGCGGGTCCGCCCCCTGGTCTTCACCCAGTCCGACAGCGACCTTTCTGCGGTTAAACAACTTTCCGAGCTACAAGTCACCCAGGCGACCGCCAATGATCAGGTGGTCGATGCCTTAGCGCCCTATGCCCTGGTGGTGGTTGACCCCTGGGGTCAGTGGGTACTGGGCTATCCCCATGGCAGTCTCACCACGGCTGAGCATCGTCGCGACCTGCTGGCTGACCTGCGCAAGCTGCTCAAGCTGTCGCGGATCGGGTAAGGGGGAAGCATGCGGACCTTTAACCTGATCACCCTGGTTTTAGCGATGGTGGTGATCCTGCTCGGTGCCTTCACCCGCCTCACCGATGCCGGCCTGGGCTGTCCTGATTGGCCTGGTTGCTACGGCTTCTTGACCGTGCCCCAGGCGGAGCAGGTTGCCACCGCCGAGGCGCGCTTCCCGGAACGTCCGGTGGAAGCGGCCAAGGCCTGGGCCGAGATGATCCACCGCTATGTGGCGGGCACCCTGGGCCTGTTTATCCTGGCGCTGGCGGTGATGTCAGTACGGACACCGAACGTGCCTAAGGTGCTGCCCTGGATACTGGTGGGGCTGGTGATTTTCCAGGGTGCACTGGGCATGTGGACGGTCACTCTAAACCTGTTACCCGTTGTGGTGATGGGGCACCTGATCGGCGGCTTCACCATCTTCGCCCTACTGTTTTGGAACTGGCTCAGCCTGGGTAAGACGCAGCCCAGCGCTTCACCAACACTTCAGCTTCGCCCTCTCGCCTTGGCTGCCATGGTGGTTCTGGCCTGTCAGATCATGCTGGGAGGCTGGACCTCCGCTAACTATGCCTCTCTGGCCTGTACCCAACTGCCGGTATGCGAGGGCAGTTGGTGGCAGCAGCTTAGCCCTGCCGAAGCGTTTCAGCCGTTGCCACCACCGGCAAAAAGCTACGAATTTGGCGTACTGGATTATCCCGCCAGGATGACCATCCATGTCAGCCACCGCTTTGGCGCGGCCATCACCACTTTGGTGTTGCTGCTGCTCTGGGTTCGATTGCGTCAGCACAATATCTGGCGTGAGTCACACTGGTTGGGCGGACTTCTGCTGCTCCAGGTGGGGCTGGGTGTCGCCAACGTGGTCGGCAGTTTGCCGCTGGCCGTGGCGGTGGCTCATAACGGGGTAGCAGCGCTGCTGCTACTGTCACTGGTTGCGGTATATCACCGCTTATCCCCACAGCAAGGAGTCGCGCATGGATAAAGTGAATGCCGCACCGATCGCCCTGGCTTTTCCCTGGCGCGATTACCTGGAAATGACCAAACCCAAGGTGGTGGCGCTGATGCTGCTCACCGCCCTGGTGGGTATGTGTTTAGCCTCGGAGAGTTGGGTGCCACTCAATGCGCTGATCTTCGGTATGGTCGGAATCGGACTGATGGCCGGCTCCGCCGCTGCGATTAACCATCTCCTCGATCGACGCATCGACACCATCATGGCCCGCACCAACAACCGCCCGCTGCCAAAGGGACGGGTTAAGGCGCCTCAAGCGCTGGCCTTCGCCACCATCATTGGCGTGTTGGGCTTTGCCATGCTGTACCTGTGGGTAAATCCACTTACCGCCTGGCTGACCTTCGCCAGCCTTATCGGCTACGCGGTGATCTACACCGGCTTCCTTAAGCGGGCCACGCCACAGAACATCGTGATTGGCGGCTTGGCTGGTGCGATGCCACCGCTGCTGGGCTGGACCTCGGTCACCGGTGATTTCCACGGCTATGGCTTGCTGCTGGTGATCATCATCTTCACCTGGACGCCGCCCCATTTTTGGGCGCTGGCCATTGCCCGTAAAGCGGATTACGCCAAGGCCGGGCTGCCGATGTTGCCGGTGACCCATGGCGATGAATACACCAAGACACAGATCCTGCTGTACAGCTTCCTGCTGATGGTCGCTTGCCTGCTGCCGGTCCTGGTGGGGATGAGCGGGCCACTGTACCTGCTCGGAGCCACCATACTGGGTGGGTGGTTCCTGGTTCGTGCCTGGCAGCTGAAGTACCAGCCCGATCGCTATCCCCCGATGAAGCTGTTCCTGCTCTCCATCTGGCAGCTGATGGGTCTGTTTGTACTGCTGCTGGTGGACCATTACTTGATGGTGTGGCTATGAAGTTAAGCTGGCAGTGGGTGATTCTGGCAGGCGCTTTGGCGCTGGCTGCGGGTGTCGGTTTGTCTCTGAATGGACAAGCCGACGAGCGGCCATTGGTGTCGGCGCTGTGGTACGAGCAAGCGCGGCCACTGCCGGAGGTCGAGCTCAAAGATCATAGCGGCGGCGTCTTTACCAACAAGCAGTTCAAGGGTCGCTGGACCCTGATGTTTCTGGGTTACACCTCTTGCCCGGATGTGTGCCCCACTACCATGGCGGATCTGGCTCGGGCTTATCCCAAGTTGCAGGTGCACCTGACCAAGTCCCCGTTGCAGGTGGTGCTGATGAGCGTTGACCCTGGCAGGGACTCTCAGCAGAAACTGGCGGACTACGTTGGCTTCTTCAATCCCGAGTTTTATGCCATCACCGGTGAGCACAGCCAACTTTACAAGCTGAGCCAGTCGCTTGGCCTGATGTACGTGTTGGTGGACAACCCCAACCCGGATGGCACGGGGGAGGATTATCTGGTGGACCACTCTGCCGATATCGTGCTGATTAACCCTGAAGGGGCGGTAGAAGCGGTGTTCCGCCCCGAGGGGGGTGTTGGTGAGATCCGAAAGGTATCGATGAACCGGTTGATGGAGGATTACCCGGTAATCACGGGTGTGCAGTGACTCTAAGTTCGCAATTTGGAACTGAAGGCGCTTGAGATATTATCTGGCGGTAATGTAAGAACTTATCCTGCTCAGGCCTTAAGAAAAAGCTATTACTTGATCGGAATATATCCGCTCTTACTAAAATTTATGCTTTGTTAACATGCTCTTATGTATCTGGATTACTTCTTATACACCAGATAGACCATGGCTTGGATGAGAATGCTCCGAGTTTTGCTCTAAGTTTAAATTGTCTTTTCGTTGAAAGACATAATTTATGGAGCAAAGGAGATACTCATGGAAGAGATTAATAGCAAATCGATTGAAAAGGTCACTGGTGGCTACTGGCACTTTATGGGGGGATGGGCAGCAGGTCATGCTCTTGATTATGCAATAGGGGCTTATGTGGACTACTGGGACCGGGCTGTTGAGGAAGGGTGGGGTAAGAATCCTGGTGAGGCCCCACGGCATAGTAACTACTAAATAGGTGAGTTAGATGAATTTATCTGGTAATAAGGCCTTTTTTGCTGGTGTGGCACTTGCTTTCATTTTACCCAGGTTGTTACCAGAGGGGACTAGTCTCTTAGTAGAATTTTTTGTCCTGCTCGGTATTGTTACTATATTAATTGGATACAAACGGTTAGTTGGTGACAAGAGCAAGTAGATATTAAAACTTATTAGTCAAGATAAATTCATTGGTCATGCCTAGAGAAGCAAGGTTGATGTTATGATATCAACCTTGCTCCGTTCTCAGTGTTGTTGGCTGTGCCATTTTTGATGCAAACCTATAACTGTCTAAGCTGTTGGAGTCTGTTCGCATCGCTTTATAACTAAGAGATTTGTTTAGGCACATTCTAGCTATGATACTCTCCGTTATCGTCTCATCCATTCTTGGCTCTATATGTGGCATTCTCTTGGGATTGTTTGTCTTGGAGCACTTCTTATATAAAACAGGTGACTTAGAGAGTTCATCAGTATTTTATATATCTATAATCATGGTACTTTCGTTATCTTCTGTTTACTCATTGATAATGATTTTAAGAAAGAAATATATAGGGATAGTATCCTTTTTGGCCATGATGCCAGTTGTAACCTTTTTCTTGCTGCTTCACCGTTATGCAACTATTAACATGTTAGGTTTTGCTGAAATATTTATTTTTGTGATGGTGACATCGATTTCTTTGGTGATTTTAAGACAAACACAAAAACTCAACCTAGAGGATCCTGAGTCATGGCCTTGGTAGGGAAGGGCTTCGCATCATGAAACAGTTTTTGGCGGGGGTGCTGCTGGCCTTTGCGCTGCCAAGGTTGCTACCGGAGGGGACCAGTTTGCTGGTGGAGTTTTTGGTGTTACTGGTGATCGTCACTATCCTAATTGGCTTGCGTAAGCTGACAAACAAAGAGGGCTGAACCTTTTGGTTCAGCCCTCTTTGTCTTCTGGGGAGGTTAAGCGACAGGTACGCGCACTTTCCCTTCCATCAATACTCGGGCACTGCGGCTCATGGTGACGGTTCGGGCCTGCCAGAGACCCTCCTCTTCAACCACTTCTGCGCCCACCTTTAGAGTGCCGGAAGGGTGGCCAAACCGGACGCCGTTGTCGGCACGGCCTTGCGTAGCGGCATTGACCAGGGTGCCAGGAATGGCGGCTGCAACCGCAATAGCGACGGCAGCGGTGCCCATCATGGCGTGGTGCAGTTTGCCCATCGACAGGGCACGCACGTTCAGATCAATCTGTTCACTGTCGATCACCTTGCCACTGGAGGCGGCGTAGCTTTTCGGCCCCGCGACGATGGCAATCTTCGGCGTATGACCTCGATTGGCCGCTTCGCTCAGTTCATTGATTAAGCCCATTTTCAGAGCACCGTACGCACGCAGTTGTTCAAACCGCTCCAACGCCTTGGCATCGCCATTGATCGCTTCCTGCAGCTCAGTGCCGTCGTAACCCAAATCCTCTGCCCGGATAAACACCGTTGGGATCCCTGCATTGATCAGCGTGGCTTGTAATCGTCCGCCTGCCAGCAGATGCTCCGGCACCGTAAGGGTGTCGACGGTGTTACCGGTCGGGAATAGCGCACCATCGGCGGGATCGGCAAAGGTCACCGCTACCTCAGCAGCCGGAAAGGTGACCCCATCCAGCTCAAAGTCGCCGGCCTCCTGCACCTGACCATCAGTGATGGGCACCTGGGCGAGGATGGTCTTGCCGATGTTGGCTTGCCAGATCCGCACCGTACAGCTGCCATGATCCGGGATCCGGTCAGCGGCAACCAGCCCCTGTTCTATGGCAAAGGCACCCACTGCTGCGGTCAGGTTGCCGCAGTTGCCACTCCAGTCGATAAAGGGCTTATCGATGCTTACCTGGCCGAACAGGTAGTCGACATCGTGGCCGGGCTTGGTGCTCTTCGACAGGATCACCGTCTTGCTGGTGCTGGAGGTGGCGCCCCCCATACCATCGGTGTGCTTGCCGTAAGGGTCCGGGCTGCCAATGACGCGCAGCAGGATGGCGTCTCGCTGAGAGCCTGGAGATTGGGCCTCGGAGGGCAGGTCGTCCAGCTTAAAGAACACCCCTTTGCTGGTGCCGCCGCGCATGTAGGTGGCGGGGATCTTGATTTGAGGTGGGTATTTCATCGGTCTCTCCCTGGGGAGACTAGGTGCTGGGGCGGGCAACGCCGCCAGGTACGGGAGGGCAGCATTGGCTGCTGCCCTCCACACCTGATGCCTAGACTCCTTACTAATGCCTATGTTGGCTATTGTTGGGCCAAAAAGTCCTTGGCAAAGCGCTGCAGAACGCCACCGGCGTCGTATACCTTGACCTCTTCGGCGGTATCCAGACGACAGGTCACCGGCACCTCCAGGGTTTCGCCGTTGCTGCGATGGATAAGCAGCGTCAGGGTGGCACCCGGCGTGCGTTCACCCAGTACATCGTAGGTTTCGGTACCATCCAGCTCCAGGGTCAGGCGGGTGGTGCCGGGCTGGAACTCCAGCGGCAACACACCCATCCCCACGAGGTTGGTGCGGTGAATGCGCTCAAATCCTTCGGCAACGATCGCTTCTACCCCAGCCAGGCGCACGCCCTTGGCGGCCCAGTCGCGGCTGGAGCCTTGGCCGTAGTCGGCACCGGCGACGATGATCAGCGGCTGTTTGCGGCCCATGTAGGTCTCAATCGCCTCCCACATGCGGGTTTCGCGTCCTTCCGGCTCCAATCTGGCCAGTGAGCCCTGCTTCACCTGGCCTTGCTCATCCCGCACCATCTCGTTGAGCAGCTTGGGATTGGCGAAGGTAGCGCGCTGGGCGGTCAGGTGATCACCACGGTGGGTGGCGTAGGAGTTAAAGTCCTCTTCCGGCAGGCCCATCTTGGCCAGGTATTCGCCGGCGGCGCTGCTGGCCAGGATGGCATTGGAGGGGGAGAGGTGATCCGTGGTGATGTTGTCCCCCAGCACAGCCAGTGGGCGCATCCCCTTGAGGGCGCGAGCACCGGCCAGGACACCCTCCCAGTAAGGTGGACGACGGATGTAGGTCGACATCGGGCGCCAGTCGTACAGCGGGTTGTTCTGCTCGCCATAATCCACGGAGAGATCGAACATCGGCTCGTACACCGACTTGAACTGCTCCGGCTTGACGAAATCCCGGACGATAGCGTCGATCTCCTCGTCACTGGGCCAGAGATCTTTCAGGGTGATGGCATTGCCGTTGGCATCCCGGCCCAGTACATCCTGTTCGATGTCGAACCGCACGGTGCCGGCGATGGCGTAGGCCACCACCAGCGGCGGCGAGGCCAGGAATGCCTGCTTGGCGTAGGGATGGATACGGCCATCGAAGTTGCGGTTGCCGGACAGCACCGCAGTGGCGTAGAGGTCGCGGTCGATGATCTCCTGCTGGATAACCGGGTCCAGCGCGCCGCTCATGCCGTTACAGGTGGTACAGGCGTAGGCAACGATGCCAAAGCCCAGCTTTTCCAGTTCCGGCAGCAGGCCGGCTGCTTTAAGATAGAGCTTGGCCACCTTGGAGCCGGGGGCGAAGGAGGACTTCACCCAGGGTTTACGCACCAGCCCCAGTGCATTGGCTTTCTTGGCCACCAAGCCGGCGGCCACGACGTTGCGGGGGTTGGAGGTGTTGGTGCAGCTGGTAATGGCAGCAATGATCACGGCGCCATCGGGCAACTGGCCCTCGGCTTCCTGCTGCTGAGCGCTGGCCAGATCGGTAGCGATACCACGTTGGGCCAGGTGATCGGTGGGCAGGCGACGATGGGGGTTGGAGGGGCCGGCCATGTTTCGGCCAACCGCTGCAAGGTCGAACTCCAGCACCCGCTCATACTGGGCGGTTTTCAGGTCATCGGCCCACAACCCAGTGGTCTTGGCGTACTGCTCGACCAAGGCCACCTGCTCCGGCTCACGGCCGGTCAGGGTCAGGTAGTCCAGGGTTTGTTGGTCGATGTAGAACATCCCGGCGGTGGCACCGAACTCGGGGGTCATGTTGGCGATGGTGGCCCGATCGCCGATGGTCAGGCTGTCGGCCCCCTCGCCAAAGAACTCCAGGTAGGCGGAGACCACCCGCTGCTGACGCAGGAATTCGGTCAGGGCCAGCACGATGTCGGTGGCGGTGATCCCAGGCTGACGCTTGCCGGTGAGCTTGACGCCGACGATCTGAGGCAAGCGCATCATCGAGGGGCGCCCCAGCATCACGGTTTCTGCCTCCAGCCCGCCAACCCCGATGGCGATAACGCCCAGGGAGTCCACGTGCGGGGTGTGACTGTCGGTGCCAACACAGGTATCCGGGAAGGCGATGCCATCGCGGGATTGGATCACCGGCGACATCTTCTCTAGGTTGATCTGGTGCATGATGCCGTTGCCGGCGGGGATAACGTCGACGTTCTTGAAGGCAGTCTTACACCAGTCGATAAAGTGGAAGCGATCGGCGTTGCGACGCTCCTCGATGGCACGGTTCTTCTCAAAGGCTTCGGGATCGAAGCCAGCGTGCTCTACCGCCAGGGAGTGATCGACGATCAGCTGGGTGGGCACTACCGGATTGACGTCGGAGGGGTCGCCACCTTGCTCAGCGATGGCATCGCGCAGCCCCGCCAGGTCAACCAGGGCGGTTTGGCCGAGGATGTCGTGGCAGACCACACGGGCGGGGTACCAGGGGAAGTCCCGGTCTCGTTTTCGCAGCGCTATCTGTTCCAGGCTGGCGGTCAGCTCCGCCGGGTCACAGCGGCGCACCAGTTGCTCGGCCAGCACACGCGCGGTGTAGGGCAGGGTGTCGTAGGCACCGGGTTGGATCTCCTCGATCGCTTGGCGGGTGTCGTAGTAGTCCAGTCCAGTTCCAGGCAGGGGTTTGCGGTATTCGGTGTTATTCACGGCAGGCACCTTCCATTGTCTTGCTCGTCCCGGGCTTCGACGCCGGGGGCAAAAGGGGGCACTGGGCCCCCTTGCTCATCTCAGGGGCGATCCTCGATGGCCACCCATTCCGCGGTTTCCGGCCCGGTGTAGTCGGCGCTGGGACGGATGATGCGATTGTTGTTGCGCTGCTCTATCACGTGGGCGGTCCAGCCGGACACCCTGGAGCAAACGAAGATGGGGGTGAACAGCTTGGTGGGGATCCCCATGAAGTGGTAGGCGCTGGCGTGGAAGAAATCGGCGTTGCAGAACAGCTTCTTCTCGCGCCACATCACCGCTTCCACCCGCTCGGAGACGGCATAGAGGTGAGTATCCCCCACCTGCTGGGCCAGCTTCTGCGACCAGGCCTTGATGATGGCGTTGCGAGGATCGGATTCCCGGTAGATGGCGTGGCCAAAGCCCATGATCTTCTCTTTGCGCTCCAGCATGCCCATGATGGCGGTTTCCGCTTCATCGGCACTTTGCCAGTTCTCGATCATCGCCATGGCGGCCTCGTTGGCCCCACCGTGCAGCGGGCCACGCAGCGAGCCGATGGCGCCGGTCACACAGCTGTGAACGTCGGACAGGGTGGATGCACAGACCCGGGCGGTGAAGGTGGAGGCATTGAACTCATGCTCGGCGTAGAGGATCAGCGAGGCATGCATCACCTTAACGTGCAGTGGATCGGGCTTGCTGTCGTGCAGGGTCCAGAGAAACTGCTCAGCGATGGAATCGGCGTCGGTGTCGACCTCAACCCGCTTGCCGTGGTGGCTGAAGTTGTACCAGTAGTTGATCAGGCCAGGGAAGACCGCCAGCATCCGGTCGATGTGCTGGTGCTGCTCGGCAAAGTCCTGCTCGGTTTCCAGGTTACCCAGCATGGAGCAGCCGGTGCGCATCACGTCCATCGGGTGGGCGTCGGCGGGGATCTGCTCCAGCACCACCTTGAGGGCGTCCGGCAGGGTGCGCATCCCCTTGAGCTTGGTTTTGTAGGCGCTCAGCTCCGCCTGGTTGGGCAGATGACCGTACAGCAGCAAAAACGCCACCTCTTCAAACTCTGCCTTCTCCGCCAGCACGGCGATGTCATAGCCGCGGTAGGTCAAGCCGGAGCCGGTCTTACCTACGGTGCACAGGGCGGTTTCACCGGCGCTCTGGCCTCGCAGGCCGGCGCCACCAATGGGCTTAGTCATGTAATGCTCCTTATCCTTTCTTCTAATCCGTCAGTTGAGGTCAGTGACCACTTACTTGCCTTGTTTGAACAGGGTATCCAGCTTGTCTTCGTAGCTGTGATAGCCGAGGAAGTCGTAGAGTTCGGCCCGGGTCTGCATCGCCTCCACCTGGCTGCGCTGATGGCCATCCTGCTTGAGCGCCTCGAACACCTTGAGGGCGGCAGCATTGGCGGCGCGGAAAGCGCCCAGGGGGTAGAGCACCATGTCGGCACCGGCTTCGAACAGATCCTCTTTGTTGAACAACTCGGTCTTACCAAACTCGGTCATGTTGGCCAGGATTGGCGCCTTCACCTGGGCCTTGAACTGGCGGTAGTGGTCCAGCTCGGTCAGGGCCTCGGCAAAGATCATGTCGGCACCCGCTTCCAGGTAGGCGTTGGCGCGCTCGATGCCGGACTCCAGGCCCTCCACGGCCACCGCATCGGTGCGAGCCATGATGACGAAGCTGTCGTCGGTGCGGGCGTCTACGGCAGCCTTGATGCGGTCACACATCTCCTCGATGCTGACCACGGCCTTGTTGGGGCGATGGCCACAGCGCTTTTGCGCGACCTGGTCTTCCATGTGCACCGCCGCCACCTGGGCTTTTTCAAACTCCTTGATGGTGCGGGCGATGTTGAAGGCGCCGCCCCAGCCGGTATCGATGTCCACCAGCAGCGGCAGTTCGGTGGCGGAGGTGATGCGACCTGCGTCGATCAGTACGTCGTTCATGGAGGTCATGCCCAGATCCGGCAGGCCATAGGAGGCGTTGGCGACACCGGCGCCGGACAGGTACAGGGCCTGGTGCCCCACACGCTCCGCCATCAGCGCAAAATAGGCGTTGACGGTACCGACGATCTGTAGCGGTTTGGCGTTGGCCACGGCGTGGCGAAAGCGTTGACCCGGGGTTGTAAAGCTCATCCTGAATACTCCTCCATGGTGTGTTGCAGCACTTGGCGGGTGCGGCGGGCGCCCGCTTCGATATGGCGTCGCATCAACAGGGCGGCGAGTTCACCGTCACCAGCCGCGATGGCGGCGAGGATGGCGCGGTGTTGCTCGAGGGCCTGCAGGGGGCGACGGCCGCTGCTGCATTGGTAGCGGTACATCTGCAGTTGGTGATAGAGATCGCCGGTGAGGGTGGCGATCAAGGTGCGGTTCTGACTGGCCTGGATGATGCCGCTGTGGAAATCCAGGTCGTCTTGAAATTCGGTGACAGGCTGCTGGGTAAAGGCGGCTTGCTGGCGGTCTAGCAGCTGTTGCAGTGATTCGAGCTGTGTTGGGGTGATGCGCTCGGCCGCCAGACGGCAGGCCATGGCCTCCAGTTCGGCCCGAACCTGGTAGAGGTCATCGAGTTTATCCGGGGTGAGTTGAACCACCCGCGCGCCAACGTGGGGTTCTCGCTCGATCAGGCGACGCTGCTCCAGCCGCTGCAGTGCCTCGCGCAGCGGGCCACGGCTGACGCCAAAGCGCTCGGCAATGGCCTGTTCGTTGATTTTGCTGCCTGGGGCCAGCTCACCACCGACGATGGCCTGTTGCAGCTGGGCCAGGGTGCGATCCGCCAAGGTGGTCTGTTTCGGTTGCATACCGGATAATGCACTCGCTAAAGAAAGTGCCATCAACTTCGTGGATTTTCACCCCGTTGTCAACAAAGTGTTAACCTAGACGTTAGTCGGAAGAGAGTGGGCTTTTGGGGTTATAATATTGATAGTATTGACAAAATCTTCATTCGTTCGTTTTTTGTCCCAGATCAAAAGAGGCTGAGATTTGAGTGATTGTCGACAATCTGAGGGGCCAAGGCTGTTGGTGAGTGCCTGCTTACTGGGCGATCCGGTGCGTTACGATGGCGCCAGCAAAGGCCTGAATGACCCCCGACTCGCGCAGTGGTGTGCCCTGGGTTGGGTGCTGCCCTTATGCCCTGAGGTGAGTGGTGGCTTGCCGACGCCCAGGCCCGCTGCGGAGCAGCAGAGCGACGGACGGGTGCTGACCCAGCAAGGTGAGAACGTCAGCCAAGCGTTTTATCTGGGGGCGGAGGTGGCGCTGGCCCAGGCTCAACGCCATGGGATCCGTTTGGCCCTGCTCAAGGCCAACAGTCCCAGTTGCGGCAATCGACAGGTGTACGATGGCCGCTTCCAGGGGCGGTTGATATCCGGAGAAGGGGTCACGGCCTCACGCCTGCGTCAGCACGGGGTGCAGGTGTTCAATGAGAACGAGCTGGCGGCGCTTGCGGAGGCGCTCGGCTGGGAGGCGTGAGCGCCTTGAACCATGGCCTTGGCCGTCGGAGATCAGATCTCGCTCAGTGACAGGTTGGAGAGCGACAGGGTCACTGCGGTGCCATCGGCGGCCTGGGCTTCGAAGTAGGCGGAATTCTCGGGCAGCACCGTCATGTCCGGGGTGGCCAGTTCGCCCCATAGTCCGTTGTCCTGACGCTGGTAGATGCGGTGGCGCGCGGTCAGGCTGTCCGCTTGCTGCCCAGGGAGCACCTGCAGATCGATGCGGTAGGCTTCACGCCCATCGCGATTGGGCAGGAAAAAGGCCACCTCTTTGCCCAAGTTAAAGCTGCTGGTCAGCTCGGTTTGATGGTTGCCAATGGTGAACTTGGCGTCGTAGTGCACCACAGGCTCTGCGGTGACAGCGCTGCTGAGTGTCAGCAACCCGATTGCGATCCCTTGCTTCAACATCACTTCAACCTCCTGTTGCTCTGATGTTTTCCCCGACTCTATGGCCCGGAGGCAGGGCCGTCAAGGCGACGGCATCGGCAGCGATTGTAAGAGATCATTGATAGCCAATGGCTTGCTACTGGCGACAAACTTGGGCAGGTGATAGAGACGAAAACGCCAGTGCAGGGGCACTGGCGTTGGCAATTGATGTTCGGCGTTAGGGTCAGGCCGAGCGGGTGTGGGCGGCCAACTCCTGGTAGAGCGGCGCCGATTGGCTCTGCTCACGCAAGATGGTGTCGATGGTGGCGTCCTTCTCCTGCCAGACGCCGTTGAGCCACTGTTGGAACTCCACCCGGAAGGCCTTGTCGCCATCGTAGTTGCCCTGGGGCACCTCGGTGATGGGGCGGGTCTTCACGGCCACCTCGATGCTGGTAAGACGACCGGAGAGCAGGCCGACCATGATGTTTTCCGGTGCGTCGGGGTAGACCACGGTGACGTCCAGCAACTGGTCAAACTGCTCGCCCAGGGTGTTCAGCGCAAAGGCGATGCCACCGGCCTTGGGCTTCATCAGGTAGCGGTAGGGACTACGCTGACGCTTGTGCTTCTCCAGGGTCAGGCGGGAGCCTTCAACGAAGTTGATCACACAGGTGGGCAGGTGCTTGAACTTCTCGCAGCTGCGGCGGGTGGTCTCGATGTCCTTACCTTTGAGGCTCGGGTTCTTGGCGAGCTGGCTCTTGGTGTAGCGGCGCATGAAGGGCATGTCCAACGCCCAGCAGGCCAGACCCATCACCGGTACGTAGATCAGCTGCTGTTTCATAAAGAACTTCAGCATCGGTACGTGGCCGCGCAGCACCGAGGTCACCACGAAGATATCGGCCCAGGACAGGTGATTGGCCAGTACCAGGTACCAGCCCTTTTCATCCAGTTGGGCCTGCTCCAGGCCGCGGATGTTCCACTGGGTGTTGGTGGTCAGCGCCAGGATCTTGCGGTTACACCATACCCAGGCTGACATGCACCCATTGCAAATGTTGCTCAGGGCCAGGCGGCCCCGGGGGATTGGCATCAGTGCCTTGAACAGAGCGAACACCAGGATCATCAGGCCCCAGAACAGGATGTTCAGGGTGGCAAGGGTGCCATTGAGCAGGGTTTTTATCGGACTCGGCAAAAAGGACAACATGATGTGGTTTCCAGGGCGTTTCAGTCTTGGGCGGTATTCCGCTGATGTTCGAGATCGGCAAGCTTACCTGCTTTCTGCTGCCAGATCTGGTTCAACCAGCTTTGGTAAGCGGCTTTGTCTTCACGTTTTTCGTAATTTAGACCGTTGAGGTCTTTGAGGCAGCGCTCCTCCACCACCATCTCTACTTTGGGCACCCTGCCGCACAAAAAGTCCCAGAAACTGGGGACCCCGTTAGGGTAGTAGATGGTGACATCCAGCAGCCGCTGCAGCTTGCCATTCATCGCATCCAGCGACAGGGCCACTCCGCCCACCTTGGGTTTGAGCAGGGAGGGATAGGGACTGTTCTGTTTCTGCTGCTTGATCGGGGTAAAGCGGGTGCCCTCAACGAAGTTCATCACGCTGACCGGCTGGTGGTGAAACTTTTCACAGGCCTTACGGGTGGTCTCCTGATCCTTGCCCTTGAGGTGCGGGTACTTGGCCAGGAAGCTTTTGCTGTAGCGGCGCATAAAGGGGAAATCCAGCGCCCACCAGGCCAGGCCCAGTACCGGCACATAGATCAGCTCCCACTTCAGAAAGAACTTGAGGAAGGGGATCTTGTGGTTAAACAGCCGTTGCAGCATCAGGATATCTACCCAGGATTGGTGGTTGGCCACCACCAGGTACCACTGCTTGGGACTGAGCTCCGGCAGCTTATGGGCGATCACCTTGGTGCCGGAAAGCAGGCGCTGGTTGAGGTTGTTGATACTGATCCAGGCGGTGGCCATGCGATCAAGGATGCCGGAACAGACGCGGCGCAAGGGTTGAATAGGCAACAGCTTAAGCAGGCCCAACAGCACCACCCAGGGGGCCCAAAACAGGGTGTTGAACAGGTAGCCCAGGAACGACAATACGCCACGTAGCGTAGACAACATCGAGACTCTCTCCATGACACGATTGAACCTAGAGTAAAGAGTTAAATCCGGAGCGACAACCCTTTGAAGGCGGGGATAAGAAGGGGGGTTATGAAGACATTAGAAGCGCCAGCCCAGGGCCAGCTGGATCCGGTTTGCGCTCTGTTCGGCCCGGCTGCTCTGCTGGAACCCCAGCCGCATCAGCCAGCCTTGCTGGCCATGCCACTGCCAGCCACCGCCGGCGGTCAGGCCCAGGCCGCGCTCGCCATTCAGGTAGAACAGCTGATTGCCCGCCTGCAGATAGAGGGAGTGATCGCCTTGCAGACCAATGCGGCGTTCCAGCAACATCGGCATCTCGTGAAGATCGCCCTGCTCGTCCTGGCCGGTGAGGAAACCGGTGACCAAAGACCAGTGGCGGTGCAGGCGCAGGTGGTATTGGACCCCGGCCACTGAGCTGGATTGGCTCAACTCGCTCTGGGGATCGCTGGTCCAGCCGGTGCTGCCGGCCAGCAACAGGCGATGCTCCGCCGCCTGAGCGGTGGGCAGTAGCAAGATGCAGGCAATGATCGCAGCTCGAACCATGGATTCCCTCCCAATACGGGATCCCAAGTCGACCTGAACTCGGCTCCGCTTAAATCTCGCCCAGCTGTTTCAGCAGGCGGTCCATGGCTCGGTAGCCCAGCGCCTCCTTGATGTGGTTTTGGTTGACCTGCTCCTGCCCGGCGATGTCCGCCAGGGTACGGGCGACCCGCAAGATACGATGGTAGGCACGCACCGACAGGCCCAGCCGCTCTACCGCCTGCTCGGTGAACTGCATCAGCGGACGGGCAATCCCCAACTCGGGCCCCAACTGGTGGCCAGACAACCCCTGGTTGAGACAGCCCTGTCGAGCCATGGCCCACTGCCGGGCGGCGATCACCTGGGCAATGGCCTGTTGCTGAGCCCCCTGGGCTGCGGTCGGTCCCTGGCTTAGGGCCCCGGTTGGCAGGCGCGGCACCTCGATACTCAGGTCAAAACGATCCAGCAGCGGGCCGGACAATCGTCCAAGGTAGCGACGGATCTGATCCGGGGTATCGCGGCTGCGGGGACCCAGTTCGCCACTGGGGGAGGGATTCATTGCCGCCACCAGCTGGAACCGGGCGGGGAAGGTGAGCTTGGCGTTGGCGCGGGAGATCACCACCTGGCCGCTCTCCAATGGCTCGCGCAGGTTATCCAGTACCGCCCGGGCAAACTCCGGCAGTTCATCCAGGAACAGCACCCCCTGGTGGGCCAGGGAGATCTCGCCAGGCTGCGGGATGGAGCCGCCACCCACCAGCGACGGAGCGGAGCTGGAGTGGTGGGGGGCGCGAAATGGCGGCTGCCTCAGATGGGGACGGGTCAGCCCCGCCACCGAGTGCACAGCCGCCACCTCCAGGGCATCGGCTAGGCTCAGCGGCGGAAGCAGCTCGGGCAAACAGCTGGCCAGCAGGGTTTTACCGGTGCCGGGTGGGCCCACCATCAGCAGATGGTGGCCACCGCTGGCGGCAACGATTAAGGCGCGCTTGGCGTGGTCCTGCCCGATGATCCTGTCCAACCCCTGGCCCACCGGCAGTGAGGGCTCCGCATCGTTGTCAGGTTGGGGCAGGGATTGCTGGCCATGCAGGCTGGCGGTAAGGCTGGCCAGGTTGTCCGCCAGGGCGATGTCCGCATCCGGAACCAGGCGGGCGTCGCTGGCGTTGCCCTGGGGCAGGAACAGCCGCCGTTGCGCCTGCTGGCCGGCCACGATGGCCGGCAGGATCCCAGGCACCGCACGGAGCTCACCGCCCAAGCCCAGCTCGCCGTAAAACTCTCTTCTCTGCAGTGATTGTGCGGGTATCTGACCGGAAGCGGCGAGGATCCCCAGGGCAATGGGCAGATCGAAGCGGCCCCCTTGCTTGGGCAGATCCGCCGGTGCCAGGTTGATGGTGATACGCCGTTGGGGGAAGTCGAATCCGGCGCTTTGCAGCGCAGCACGCACCCGCTCCCTTGCTTCCCTGACCGAGGCCTCAGGGAGGCCAACCAGAGTGAAGCTGGGCAATCCTCCGGCCAGGTGCGTTTCCACCGTCACCGGTGGTGCCTCGATACCTAATTGTCCACGACTGATAACCCGTGACAGACCCATATGCCCTCCTTGGCGCTGTGTCCGATAGCGTTAAGGGTAGTGTTCCCATCAGGGCTTGGTGTGAAACATTTTGTTACATCTGGGCTTCGGGGCTGGGTGCAAATAAAGGTTTGCACCCTGTGAGGGCCTATGTTAAACCTAAAAGCGCCCAACAAATGGGCAACGAATTTGATGTATGTGGCATAGCAGCAGACGAGAACGATGACCAACTTCGCCCAATCCCTAGTGCTAATTCTGATTTCCGTGGTGGTGATTATCACCGGCGGGGGTCGGTCTGTGGCACGCGGCGAAGCGATACGCTAGCGACAAACACACAGGCACAACCCCCCGCACCGACAGGTCCGGGGGGTTTTTGTTTTTTAGGCTGTAGCAAGGCAAGGAGAGGGTGACATGGCCCAAGGGTTGAGTCAGAACGCAGAGCCAACGTCCGCCATCAGCGGGGCCGAAGCCGTGGTGCAGGCCCTCGTGGATCAGGGCGTTACGAGCCTGTTTGGCTACCCCGGCGGGGCTATCATGCCGGTGTACGATGCCTTGCTCGACAGCCCGGTGGAGCACCTGTTGTGTCGCCATGAGCAGGGTGCGGGCTTCGCTGCTCTCGGCTTTGCCCGCGCCTCCGGCCAGGTCGGGGTTTGCCTGGCCACCTCAGGCCCTGGCGCCACCAATCTGATTACCGCCCTGGCGGACGCCATGATGGATTCGGTGCCGGTGGTGGCCATCACCGGGCAGGTGCCCTCTGCCGCCATCGGTACCGATGCCTTCCAGGAGATCGATCTGCTGGGTATGTCCCTCTCCTGCACCAAGCACAGCTTCCTGGTGACCGAGCCTGACCAGCTCTGTGCCACCTTGCACCAGGCCTTTGCCCTGGCCCGGGAAGGCCGACCCGGCCCGGTGCTGGTGGACATCCCTAAGGACGTACAACAGGCGATGGTGAGCTACCAGGGGCCCCGCCCCCGCCTGGCCGAAGCCAAGACTCAACACTTTGACGCCGAGCCCTTTGTCCAGATGTTGCAGCAGGCCAAACGCCCCTTGCTGTACGTCGGTGGCGGTGTCGGCATGGCGAACGCCGTAGCACAGCTGCGTGATTTTCTCGCTGCCACCGGCATGCCTTCGGTCACCACTCTGAAGGGGATCGGCACCATCGCCCCGGGCACGCCGGGCTTTCTCGGCATGCTGGGGATGCACGGCAGCAAGGCAGCTAACCTGGCGGTGCAGGGCTGCGATCTGCTGATGGTGGTGGGCGCCCGCTTCGATGACCGGGTCACCGGCAAGCTCGACACCTTTGCCCCCAATGCCCAGGTGATCCACCTGGACATCGATGCGGCGGAGATCGGCAAGCGCCGTGCCGCCACCCTCTCCTCCAACGAGGATCTGCGCCAGGTGTTGCCGGCGCTTCAATCCGCCCTGTCGGTTCAGACCTGGCGCCAGCAATGTGAAGCGGTGGCCGCCGAGAGCGCCCCTCGCTACGACCATCCGGGCCCGCGGATCTTCGCCCCGGCCCTGCTTAAGCAGTTGAGCGAGCAGCTGCCCCACCGCGCCGTGGTCTCCTGCGATGTTGGCCAGCACCAGATGTGGGTGGCCCAGCACATGCAGTTTGATGGTCCCGAGAATCACCTCTCCAGCGCCGGCCTGGGCACCATGGGTTTTGGCTTGCCGGTGGCGATCGGTGCCCAGAAGGCCCGGCCGGAGGATCTCTCGGTACTGGTCTCCGGCGATGGCTCTTTCATGATGAACGTGCAGGAGCTCACCACCATCAAGCGCGACCGCCTGCCGGTGAAGATCCTGATCCTCGACAACCAGCGCTTGGGCATGGTGAAGCAGTGGCAGGAGCTGTTCTTTGAGCAGCGCTACAGCGAGACCAACCTGTCGGACAACCCGGAGTTTGTCACCCTGGCTTCTGCCTTCGACATCCCCGGCCGTCACATCTGGCATAAGGGCCAGATCGACGCTGCCCTGACCGAAATGCTGGAGGCCGACGGCCCCTTCCTGCTGCACGTATCCATTTCCGAGCAAGACAATGTATGGCCCCTGGTGCCGCCCGGCGCGGCGAACGATCAAATGATGGAGCGAGAATGATGAGCGAACATACTATCTACATCGATATGAACCCCAGCGCCGAGGTGATGGAGCGGGTACTGCGGGTGACGCGCCACCGGGGCTTTGCCGTAGCCCAGATGCAGATGCAGTGCCTGGGTGGCAACAGTGAGATGGCGGTGACCGTGGTCAGTGAGCGGCCGATCGAGCAATTGACACGTCAATTGGATAAGTTATATGACGTAAATCACTGTCGGCTGGCGCCGGCGGTGGCCGCCAGCGCAGCCGCGATGGCCTGAAGAATTTGAAGGAGTATGAGTGTGAGCCAAGCCGACTACATCTGGTTTAACGGGAAGATGGTGCCATTTCAGGACGCCAAGGTGCATGTATTGAGCCACGCGCTCCACTATGGCTCCTCGGTGTTTGAGGGGATCCGGGCCTACAAGACCCCGAAGGGTGCGGCGGTGTTCCGTCTTAAAGAGCACGTTCAACGGCTGTACGACTCCGCCAAGATCTACCGTATGCCGATCCCCTATGAGCTGGAGACCCTGGTGCAGGCTTGTAAGGACGCGGTCAGCCAGAACGGGCTGGACTCTGCCTACATCCGTCCGCTGGCATTCTATGGCCAGGTGGGTCTGGGGGTGAATGTCCCCGCCGACAGCCAGGCCGAGGTGATGATCGCCGCCTTCCCCTGGGGCGCCTACCTGGGTGAGGAAGCGCTGGAGTCCGGCGTTGATGCCTGCATCTCCAGCTGGAACCGGGCCGCGCCCAATACCATCCCCACCGCCGCCAAGGCCGGTGGCAACTACCTCTCCTCCGCCCTGATCGGCGGTGAAGCCCGCCGCCATGGCTACGCCGAAGGGATCGCCCTGGACGTCAATGGCCAGATCTCCGAGGGTGCCGGCGAGAACCTGTTCGTGATCAAGAAGGGCGTGCTGATCACCCCGCCGGCCACCGCCGCCATCCTGCCTGGGATCACCCGTGACACCCTGATGACCCTGGCCCGCGACGCCGGCTACGAGGTACGGGAAGAGCCGCTGGCCCGCGAAGCCCTCTACCTGGCGGATGAGATCTTTATGACCGGCACCGCCGCCGAAGTGGTGCCGGTGCGCAGTGTCGATGGCATCGAGGTAGGCTGCGGCGCCCGTGGCCCCATCACCCAGGCCCTGCAGGAGCGCTTCTTCGGCCTGTTCGATGGCTCTACCGAAGACAAGTGGGGCTGGCTGGACTACGTCAGCCAGGAAGACCCCAACAGCTTTGAGGCCCACACCCAGGCCTGCGTTTTGTAAGGATCAGTCATGCCGAAGTACCGCTCTGCCACCTCCACCGCCGGCCGCAACATGGCCGGTGCCCGCGCCCTGTGGCGCGCCACGGGAATGACCGATGACGACTTCGGCAAGCCGATCATCGCCATCGCCAACTCCTACACCCAGTTTGTCCCCGGTCATGTCCACCTTAAGGACATGGGGGATCTGGTGGCCGGTGCCATCGAGCAGGCCGGCGGCGTGTCCAAGGAGTTCAACACCATCGCCGTGGACGACGGCATCGCCATGGGCCACGGCGGCATGCTCTATTCGCTGCCCAGCCGCGAGTTGATCGCTGACTCGGTGGAATACATGGTCAATGCCCACTGCGCCGATGCGCTGGTGTGCATCTCCAACTGCGACAAGATCACCCCGGGAATGCTGATGGCGGCATTGCGCCTCAATATCCCGGTGGTGTTCGTCTCCGGTGGCCCGATGGAGGCCGGCAAGACCAAGCTGTCGGATCAAATCATCAAGCTGGACCTGGTGGACGCCATGGTTCAGGCCGCCGATCCCAACGTCTCCGATGAGCAGGCAGAGCAGGTGGAGCGCAGTGCCTGTCCCACCTGTGGCTCCTGCTCCGGCATGTTCACCGCCAACTCGATGAACTGTCTAACCGAGGCGCTGGGCTTGTCGCTGCCGGGCAACGGCTCGATGCTGGCCACCCATGCCGACCGTCGCCAGCTGTTCCTGGAGGCGGGGCGCCGGGTGGTCGAACTGACCCAGCGCTACTACCAGCAGGACGACGAATCCGTGCTGCCCCGCAACATCGCCAACCGTCAGGCGTTCCAGAACGCCATGTCGCTGGACATCGCCATGGGCGGCTCCACCAACACCATCCTCCATCTGCTGGCCGCGGCCCAGGAGGCGGAGGTGGACTTCACCATGGCGGACATCGATGCCCTGTCCCGCGAGGTGCCCAACCTGTGCAAGGTGGCACCGGCAACACCGCAATACCATATGGAGGACGTGCACCGGGCCGGTGGGGTGATGGCGCTGCTGGGTGAGCTGGCTAAGGGCGGTTTGATCCACACCGGTGTCGGCCATGTGGCCGGTGACTCCCTGGCAGATGTGCTGTCCCGCTGGGACATCGGTGCAAGCGCTGCTCGTGACAATGGTGCCCACGACTTCTATCGGGCCGGACCGGCGGGGATCCGCACCACCAAGGCGTTCTCCCAGGAATGCCGCTGGGACAGCCTGGATCTGGATCGCGAAGCGGGCTGCATCCGCACCATTGAGCATGCCTACAGTCAGGATGGCGGATTGGCGGTACTGTCCGGCAACCTGGCCCCCAACGGCTGCGTGGTGAAAACCGCCGGGGTACCGGACAGCTGCCTGACCTTCCGTGGCCCGGCCCGGGTCTACGACAGCCAGGACGCGGCGGTGGCCGGGATCCTTGAGGGTGAGGTCAAGGCCGGTGAGGTGGTGGTGATCCGCTACGAAGGCCCGAAAGGGGGCCCGGGGATGCAGGAGATGCTCTATCCCACCAGCTACCTCAAATCCATGGGGTTGGGTCAGGCCTGTGCCCTGGTCACCGATGGCCGCTTCTCCGGTGGCACCTCCGGGCTGTCCATCGGCCACGTTTCGCCGGAAGCGGCGGCGGGGGGCGACATCGCCATCGTCGAGACCGGCGATCTGATCGAGATCGATATCCCCGGCCGCACCATCCGCTTCGTGCTGGACGACGCCACCCTGGCAGCCCGTCGGGCGGCCTGTGCCTACCGTCCGCAGCGCCAGCGTGCGGTTTCCCTGGCCCTCAAGGCCTATGCCCACCTGGCCACCAGTGCCGATCTGGGCGCGGTGCGGGATCGCAGCAAGCTGGAGGAGTAAGTATGACGGCGCAGGCGCAACCCCAGGTGGCACTGGCCACCTCACCCGGTGACAGCCCCCTGGTACGGGAGACCCTGCGCCAGATCCTGATGGCACCGGTCTACGATGTGGCCCGCCACACCGACCTGTCGCCGCTGAATAAGCTGTCGGCCCGACTGGGCACCCGGGTCTGGCTCAAGCGGGAAGATCAGCAGCCGGTGCACTCTTTCAAGCTGCGTGGCGCCTTCAACAAGCTGCATACCCTCACTGCTGAGCAGAAGGCAGCGGGGGTGGTGGCGGCTTCCGCCGGTAACCACGCCCAGGGGGTGGCGATGGCGGCCAAGCGGGCGGGGATCCGCGCGGTGATCCTGATGCCCACCACCACCCCGGAGATCAAGGTTCAGGCGGTACAGAGCCATGGCGGTGAGGTGGTGCTGCACGGCAGCAGCTTCGATGAGGCCTATGCCGAGGCGATGCGCCTGGCCGAGGTGGAGGGGCTGACCCTGGTGCCGCCCTTTGACGATGCCGCGGTGATCGCAGGTCAGGGCACCGTGGCCCAGGAGCTGCTGCAGCAGAAGCGCGATCTGGACATGGTGTTTGTGCCGGTGGGCGGCGGTGGCCTGATCGCCGGTATGGCCGCTTACATCAAGGCGTTGGCCCCGAACGTTCGGGTGATCGGGGTGGAGCCGGAGGATGCGGCCTGCTTGCAGGCCGCCCTGGTGGCGGATCAGCCGGTCACCCTGGAACGGGTTGGGCTGTTTGCCGATGGGGTGGCGGTCAAGCGCATCGGCACCGCGCCATTTGAACTGGCCCGGCTCTGCGTCGACGAGGTGATCACCGTTAACTCCGACGAGATCTGCGCCGCAGTGCAGGACATCTACGAGGATACCCGGGCCATTGCCGAACCGGCCGGAGCGCTGTCGGTGGCTGGCCTGAAGCGCTACTGCCAGCTCAACGCCATTGGGCCGGAGCAGAAGCTGGCGGCGGTTCTGTCCGGCGCCAACATCAACTTCCACAGCCTGCGCTATGTGTCGGAGCGCTGTGAGCTGGGTGAGGGCAAGGAGGCGGTGCTGGCGGTCACTATTCCAGAGCGTCAGGGCGCCTTCCTGCAGTTCTGCCGCTTGCTGGGCCAGCGCAGCATCACCGAGTTCAACTACCGCCTCAGCGGCCGTGACCGGGCCAGTGTCTTTGTCGGGATCCGACTCAAGCAGCATGAGGAGCTGGCGGCGATCTGCCACAGCCTGACCGAGGCGGGCTATCCGCATCAGGACCTGTCCGGCGACGAGACCGCCAAGCTGCACGTGCGCTACATGGTGGGGGGCGTGCCCCCGGAGCCGCTGTCAGAGCGGCTTTACCAGTTGGAGTTTCCCGAGCAGCCCGGGGCGCTGGAGCGCTTCCTGACGCAATTGGGGGATCGCTGGAACATCTCGCTGTTCCATTATCGCAACCACGGCGCCGCCTCCGGTCGGGTGCTGCTGGGGCTGGAGGTAGACGAGGCGGACCGTGCGGCGTTGACCGCGCGCTTGGACAGCCTGCAGATGGATTGTCGTGAGGTGACCGACAGCCCGGCCTACCGCTTTTTCCTGCGCAAAGGCTAGCTGGGCATCACCGGGATAACAGGAGGCTTCGGCCTCCTTTTTTGTTTGAGCGGCCTTCATTGTCGGTTGTTCAGCTTACCGACAGCTAGCAAGTGATTAACTAATAACGCAAACGGTTACAAAAAGTTGGTAACCCAAGGGAGTGCTCCCGGTACAATGCCCGTGCGCTGCGCAAGGTGGCGCGTGAGGTGGCTGTAGTTGAAAGGAATCTGAAGATGTTAAAGCGAAGTCTATTCGTGATTGGGGGGCTGCTGCTGGTGCTGGCGGCCCTGGTGGCGTTGAAGTGGCCGCAGATGCAGGCCGGTCAGGCGATGTTGGCAGCGATGCAGGCGCCGCCGACCCACAGCGTCTCTGCCGTCGAGGTGGTGCAGGTGCGCTGGCGCCCTCAGATCGCCGCAGTGGGCACCCTCAACGCCAGAGCCGGTACCCTGTTGTCCCTCGAGGTGGCCGGAACCGTCACCCAGATCCCCTTCGTCAGTGGCGACAAGATCGAGCGCGGCGCCCTGCTGCTCAAGCTGGATGACAGCATCGAGCAGGCCAACCTGACCAGTGCCGAGGCCCAGCTGGACCTGGCTCAGATCAAGCACGACCGCAACAAGGTGCTGTTCAAGCGCAACAACATCTCCGAGATCGAGCTGGCCGAATCCGCCGCCAGCCTGAAGATGGCCCAGGCCTCGGTGCAGCAGCTGCGTGCCAGCATCGACAAAAAAGCGCTCACCGCTCCCTTCGCCGGCACCCTGGGGATCCGCCAGGTCGACCCGGGTCAGTACCTCAAGGCCGGCGATCCTGTGGTGACCCTGCAGGATCTGACCGCACTGTACGCCGACTTTGCCGTACCGGAGCAGTACCTGCCTGAGCTTTACGTCGGCCAGGAGGTGCAGCTTCGCAGCAGCGCCTACCCGGAAGAGGTGTTCACCGGGGCGGTGATCGCCCTGGAGGCCAAGGTCGACGAAAACACCCGCAATATTGCCCTGCGCGCCGAGCTGCCCAACGACGATGGCCGCCTGCGTCCCGGCATGTACGCCGAGATCCACCTGCTCAAGCGCGACAACATCGAGCCTGTGGTGGTGCCCGCCACCGCCGTGGCCTACAGCCCCTTTGGCGATTCCGTCTACGTGGTGCGCCAGGACGAGGAGGGGGCCCTGCGGGCCTACCGCCAGTACATCACCCTGGGTGAGCAGCGTGGCGATCAGATTGCCGTGCTGGATGGCCTCAGCGTCGGTGACCAGGTAGTGGATGCCGGCACTCAAAAGCTGGACCACCAGGCACTGGTGCGCCTGACCTCCTCGTTGTCCGCACAGCGGTAAGGCGGCGCCATGTTTACCGATATCTTTATTCGCCGCCCGGTGTTGGCGGTGGTGCTGAACCTGCTGCTGCTGGTGTTCGGCGTGCGTGCCCTGATGGAGCTGCAGGTACGTGAGTACCCGGAGATGGAGATCGGCCAGATCAACGTCACCACCGCCTACCCCGGCGCCGACGCCGAGCTGGTGCAGGGCTTTGTCACCACCCCGATTCAGGAGGCAATCGCCTCCACCGAGGGGGTCGACTACATCAAGGCCAGCTCCCGTGCTGGTGCCAGCCAGATCGAGGTCTACCTCAAGCTGGGCCAGGACGCCAACGCCGCGATGGCGGAGATCCTCACCAAGCTCAACAAGGTGCAGGGCCAGCTGCCTACCGACATCACCGATCCCATCATCGCCAAGGCCAGCGCCGGCGGTGACTCCATCATGTACCTGGCCTACGTGGGCGACACCATGAGTGGGGTGCAGCTGAGTGACTACCTGCGCCGCGTGGTACAGCCCAAGCTGACCGAGGTGGATGGGGTGGCCGAGGCACAGCTGATCGGTGACCAGCAGTTCGCGATGCGGATCTGGCTGGATCCGCTGCGGATGCAGGCCAATGGTATCAGCAGTGACGAGATCAGCCGGGCCCTGGCGGCCAACAACTTCCAGTCCGCCGCCGGTGAGCTGCGTGATAGCTTGACCGTCACCTCGGTACGGGCCTCCACCTCACTGAGCGATCCCCAGGCCTTTGGCGATATCACGGTGAAGAGTGATGGCCTCAAGGTGGTGAAGTTGCGGGACGTGGCTCGAATCGAACTGGCGGCCCAGTCAGACAAGGTGCGGGTGGTGTTCAACGGTGAGCAGTCGGTCTACATCGGCATCAACACCACCCCGGAGGCCAACCCACTGGAGGTCTCCAAGGGGGTGCGCGAGGTGCTGCCGGCGATCGAGCGCAACCTGCCGCCGGGGATGAGTCAGATCGTCGCCCACGATTCCACCGAGTACATCGAGGAGTCGATCAACGAGGTGATCCACACCCTGCTGGAGGCGGTGGTGATCGTCATCATCGTGGTGTTCCTGTTCCTCGGTTCGCTGCGCTCAGTATTGATCCCCATTGTCACCGTGCCGCTGTCGCTGATCGGCGTGGGTCTTTTCATGCTGGGGCTGGGCTTCTCGCTCAACCTGCTGACCCTGTTGGCGATGGTGATGGCCATCTCGCTGGTGGTGGATGACGCCATCGTGGTGGTGGAGAACGTCCACCGTCACCTGGAGGAGGGCTTGTCGCCGGTCCGCGCCGCTGTGGTGGGGGCCCGGGAGATCGCCATGCCGGTGATCGCCATGACCATCACCCTGGCAGCGGTGTACGCCCCCATCGGCTTTATGGGCGGGCTGACCGGCACCCTGTTCACCGAGTTCGCCTTCACCCTGGCCGGCGCGGTGCTGATCTCCGGCTTTATCGCCTTGACGCTCTCCCCCGCCATGTGCGCCAAGCTGCTCAACAAGCAGGCGCTGGAGGGGCGCTTTGTGAAGATGCTGGATCGTCATTTCGGTCGGTTGAAGGACATCTATCAGCGCATCCTCAGCGGCGTGCTGTCCCATTACCGCGGACCGATCCTGCTGGCGGCGCCGCTGCTGCTGGTGGCCATCGCCGGGATGTTCAACCTGACCCAGTCGGAGCTGGCGCCCAACGAAGACCAGGGCTTTATCTTCAACATTGGCCTGGGGCCGGACAACGCCAACGTCAACTACAGCTTCGAATACGCCAAGCAGTTCCAGGCGATGGCGGAGAGCCTGCCGGAGTACGAGCAGACCTTCCTGTTGGCGGGTTACCCGGCGGAGAACCAGTTCATGTCCGGCTTGATCCTCAAGCCCTGGAGCGAGCGGGAACGTTCTCAGCAGGAGATCCAGCCGCAGTTCCAGCAGATGATCAACGAGATCCCCGGGATGAAGGTATTTGCGGTCAACCGACCGCCACTGCCGGGGGCGCCCTCAGGCATGCCGGTGAACTTCGTCATCACCTCCTCCGCCAGCCATGCCCAGCTGGATGAGGTGGCGCAGGAGCTCACCGCCCGGGCCCAGGCCTCGGGGCTGTTCTTGATGGTGAACAATACCCTCAAGCTCAACACCCCGCAGGTGCACATCCAGATCGACCGGGCCAAGGCGGGTCAGCTCGGGGTGTCGATGCAGGCGATCGGTGCAGCCCTGGCCACCCAGTTGGGGGATTTCCGCACCAACTACTTCGATATCCAGGGCCGCAGCTACGAGGTGATCACCCAGGCGGATGCCGATTTCCGCCGCACCCGGGACAAGATCAACGATCTCTACGTGCGCAGCGAGCGCGGCGCCATGCTGCCGCTGTCCACCCTGGTGACGGTCAGCGAGGAGGTGATCCCCAACGCCCTGACCCAGTTCCAGCAGCTCAACTCCGCTACTATCGAGGCGATGCCCAACCCTATGGTGGCCACCGTCGCGGACGCCCACGCCTTTATGCGTAAGGCGCTGGCGGAGATTGCCCCTAATGGCTTTGCCTACGACTACGCCGGCCAAAGTCGCCAGTTTGAGCAGGAGGGCGCGGCGCTGTACGTCACATTCGCCCTGGCCTTGGTGGTGATCTTCCTGGTGTTGGCGGCCCAGTTCGAAAGCTGGCGTGATCCTGTGGTGGTGCTGGTAACGGTACCTCTGTCGATCTTCGGCGCGATGATCCCGCTGTTCCTGGGTTTCGCCACCATGAACATCTACACCCAGGTGGGGCTCATCACTCTGGTGGGGCTGATCTCCAAGCACGGCATTCTTATCGTGGAGTTCGCCAACCAGCTGCAGCGGCAGGGCCGAGACCGCACCGAGGCGGTGCTGGAGGCGGCGGCGCTGCGTCTGCGGCCGATCCTGATGACCACCGCTGCGATGGTATTGGGGGTGATGCCGCTGGTACTGGCCACCGGTGCCGGCGCGGTCTCCCGCTTCAACATCGGCATCGTCATCACCGTGGGCTTGTCGGTGGGCACCCTGTTCACCCTGTTCGTGGTGCCGGTGATGTACAGCCTGTTCGCCAAGCGGATCGACAACACCGAAGAAGCCACCCTGCTTGAGGCTACTACCGCTTAGAGGCAATTGGCGCGTAGAGGCAGTCAACGCTTAAAGGCAACTGGCGTAAACAGGCAAGCAGCGCACAAAGTGGCTTGCCCGAACAAAGGGGCCCATTCGGGCCCTTTTGCTTTGCTAGAAGGCGTAGCGCAGGGCGATCTGGAAGGTGGTGGTGTGGTAGTCGATATCCTCGATCCGCCCGGCCTCCTGTTCGCCCTCCAGGGTCAGGCCACTCAAGGCACCGTAGCGGACCTCCCCCTGCAGCGACCAGGTGGGGCTGAAGCGATACTCGATTCCGGCAAAGGCCTGGTAGCCAAACTCACCGTCACCGGAGAAGGAGCGCTCGATACCGTCTTGCTCCAGATCCAGGTCCACCTCCTGGGCCCAGCTTATGCCAGCCCCCAGGTAGGGCACCCACTTTTGCCCCTGGTCAAAGAAATAGAAGCCGTTAAGGAAGAACAGGTTGGAGGCGAAGTTGCCCTCGTCGAACCGCTCACCGCTGGCCAGGGTCGTGGTGCTGTCGTTGCTGCGGTACTCCCAGGCAAGCTCTACCGCCCAGTTGGCGTTGTAGCGGTAGCCCAGGCCCAGGCCTGCGGCAAAGCCGCCGTCCAGATCGACCGATACCGCACCATTGGCTTGGCCCAGGTCGGCTCCCTGGCCGGTTTGATCCGACATCAGGCTGTAGCCGACATAGGGGCGAACAAACCATTGGCCCTCGTCGGCCTGGGCACTGGAAAACAGGCCCGCGAGTAACAGGGGAAGACAAAATCGATAGCGCATAACAGACTCTCCTCTTGGGGGTGGCACGCAAGATTGCGCGTTCCGATGCTGCTGGTTACCGCTTGAGGAGTAGGCTTGGATCGGTGAATACTGGAGCGATGCACCAAAGGGCAGATTATTGTATGAATGGGCAACCCTCAGTGGGGAAAGAGAAAACCATACTGGTGGTGATGGCAGCCTTCCTCGGGCTGCTGTTTGGCCTGATCGCCGGGGACGATGGTGCCCCGCTTTGGCTGTCGCTGCTGCAGTGGCAGCTGCAAACCTTGATCCCCATCCTGCTGATCCTGGCGGTGCAGATCGCCCTGGAGCGACATCGCCGCAAACTGCCCTCTTCCCACTGGCTGCGATTGACCCTCTACGGGCTGCTGGGCGCCATCCTGTTTTCTCCCATCGCGTTGGCGATCGATCTCTGGCTGCAGGAAGGATTGGCGCAGTCCCTCGGTGGTGCCTGGTTGGAAGAGCTGCTGGCTGTTGGTCCGCCGGTAGTGGTGGCCTGGCTGGGGATGAACGCCTTGTTGCGATTGGCTGGCACCAGCGCCTTGGCATCCGTTCCCGAGTCAGACGCCGAGCCAGCCGGACTCGGCAAACCGCCATCAACGCTCCTGGCGTCCGAGCTCGAATCCGCGCCCAAGGCCGCGCTCGAACCTGAGTCTGAGCTGGAGAATGAGCCAGAGCCAGAGTTCATGCAACGCGTCCCCGCGGCACAGCGCGGCTGTCTGCGCTACCTCAAGGCAGAGCTGCACTACCTGCAGGTGGTTACTGACAGGGGCAGCAGCCTGATCCTGTTCAACCTCCGGGATGCGGTGGCCCAGCTGCCCGAGGGGCTGGGGGTTCAGCCGCACCGCTCCTACTGGGTCCGGCGCAGCGACGTCGAGGCGATGCGCCGCCAGGGTCGACAAGGGGAACTATGTCTGCGCGGCGGTGAGCGTATCCCGGTCAGTCGCTCTAAGCTGGCCCAAATGCAGGCGCTTTGGCCGCAATAATCCAGAGCAGTCTGTTCTCGACCGCGACAAGGTAACGGGATTTGCGGTGTGAGGAAGGGTTTCTTGTGGATCGATGTGATACATTTTTCGGTTGAAAATTTCGTCACATCCGGTAAGCAGGAGACCTGATGACTGTTCAACCGTTCAATCCAACCCCCCGTACCCTGATGGGCCCCGGCCCGTCTGACGTTCACCCCCAGGTGCTGCAGGCTCTGGGCAAACCCACCATCGGCCACCTGGATCCGCAGTTTGTGGCGATGATGGACGAGGTCAAGGCGCTGACCCAGTATGCCTTCCAGACCGAGAATCCCTTCACCATCGTGGTCTCTGCTCCTGGCAGTGCCGGCATGGAGACCTGCTTCGTCAACCTGGTGGAGCCGGGCGACAAGGTGATCGTCTGCCGCAACGGCGTGTTCGGTGAGCGGATGCGTCAGAACGTGGTCCGCGTCGGTGGCGAGGCGGTGATGGTCGACGATGCCTGGGGCACCCCGGTATCGGTGGAAAAGGTGGAAGCGGCGCTGAAAGCCAACCCGGACGCCAAGTTCCTGGCCTTTGTTCACGCCGAAACCTCTACCGGCGCGCTGTCCGACGCCAAGGCGCTGTGCGCCCTGGCGCAGCAGCATGAGGTGCTCTCCATCGTTGATGCGGTGACCTCCCTGAGCGGGGTGGAGCTGAAGGTGGACGAGTGGGGCATCGATGCCATCTACTCCGGCAGCCAGAAGTGTCTTTCCTGTGTGCCGGGTCTGGCCCCGGTCTCCTTCTCGGCCAAGGCGGTGGCTAAGCTGGAAGCGCGTCAAACCCCGGTGCCCAGCTGGTTCCTGGATCAGACTTTGGTGATGGGGTACTGGTCTGGCACCGGCAAGCGCAGCTACCACCACACCGCGCCGGTCAACAGCCTGTACGCCATGCACGAAGCCCTGCGCCTGCTCAAAGCCGAGGGGCTGGAGAACGCCTGGGCCCGCCACCGTGCCATGCACGAGCAGCTCAAGAGCGGCCTGGAGCTGCTGGGTCTGGATTTCGTGGTGGATGAGGCCAGCCGCCTGCCCCAGCTCAACGCGGTGTACATCCCGCAAGGGGTGGACGATGCCGCGGTGCGCAGCGCCCTGCTGGAGCGCTTCAACCTGGAGATCGGTGCCGGCCTGGGCGATCTGGCCGGTAAGGCCTGGCGCATCGGCCTGATGGGCCACGCCGCCCGGGAAGAGAACGTCCTGCTGTGCCTGGCGGCGCTGCGCGAGGTTCTCAACGGCTGATTGCCAAGGGAAAAGCCTTTCATCAACACGGCCCGAAGTTGTGCTTCGGGCCGTTTTTTTGTGCCTGACTCGAGTGGGCTTCAGGCTTTTCGAGTTGGCTCTCAGTGCCGCTTATGGGCCTGTGCTCTACTGGCGCTCAGGATTGAAAAACAATGAGTTGACCATGCAGATTGCCCCCATGCGCGCCGAGTTGAGCGCCGCCCTGGAGATCCTCGCCAGCCTGTTTTATCGCCGCCCGGACGCGGATCAGCTGGCTGCCCTGGCCGAACCCCTGAGTCAGTGGCCCGAGCTGGGCAGCCAGGGGCCCGACCAGGCGAGAGCCTTGGCCACCGCGCTGTCCGCCACCGAGTTTGAGGCGATCAGCCGGGATCACTACGACCTGTTTGAGGCCCCCAAGGGCCGCAAGGCCTACCCCTGGGGCTCGGTCTACACCCACAAAGACAACCTGCTGTTTGCTGACAGCTGCCGGGCCTACCAGGCCTTTCTGCGGGAGCAGGGGATGCAGTTCGAGCTGACCGCCAATGAGCCGGTGGACCACATCGGCCTGATGCTGGGCGCCCTGGCCCATCTGGTGGCGCAACAGCAGGACGATGCGGCCCAGACCCTGCTGGGGGAGCACCTGCTGCCCTGGGCCGGTCGCCTGTTCGAATGTGTGCAGGAAGGGGCCAGCACGGCCTACTACCGGGCCCTGACCACCCTCACCGAGTCTTTGCTGCTGACCCTGCGGGACAGCTGGGCGGTGCCGGTGCGGATCATCCCGCTGTACAAGTAAGACCCAGGCTTAATGAGCTAAAGCCACCGGCAACGCCGGTGGTTTTTTTGTTGCGGTTCGACTGGGATAAATAAGGGCTCTGTCCGAGCTAAGTACCGAGCCTCATAAGAACTCTGATTGGCAGCAGTTCATGATGCCCCGCCAGCATTTCGTCGACTTGGAGTCGCCCAAACGAAGTGGCCTAAGGCCAGGTTGAGGGCCAGGATGGCCCGAGTGGCTTGCGGAGACAGGGATGTCGACTCAAGCCAGAGCCGCAGATTTAGGGCACGAAAGTGAGGAATAGCGACGACTGGAGGCAAGCGGGGGTTCCAAGGGGGCGGAACGCCCCTTTGGTTGCTGCCGGCAACCCGGCAAAGCTATTAGCAATAAGTGAGACAACAAATCATGAGGTTAACTGGAACGACAGTTAACGTAGACAGAGTCAAAAAAGCCCGCGTATGCGGGCTTTTTGCTGAGCGGGTTATCAAGCGCGGCGCTTGATGATCACCGTGTTGGGCTGGGTGCCCTTGTCGTAGTAGCCGTGGCCGTGCAGCTGGGCACCGGGCAGGCGCACCGCCTCCTCCAGTGGCATCACGTCCAGTACCTGTACCGGGCAGCCGCGCACGCAGTGGGGCTTCTCACCCTCGGCGATACGACTGGCGCACATGTCGCACTTGGTGGCCAGGCGACGGCCATCCTTGACCTCCATCTTGATGGCGCCGTAGGGGCAGGCGCTCTCACAGCGGCCACAGCCAACGCAATTCTGCAGGTGCTGGCGCACGATGCCATCCTCGCGACGGCTGTATACGCCGTAGCCACAGGCCTGCAGACAGGAGGGGGTTTCGCAGTGGTGACAGGACTGGCTCAGGAAGGCCTGAACCTGACGGCCCTCGGCGTTGAGGTGCTCGACTGCTTCCACCTGGCGGTACATGCGGTCTTCAGCCAGGCCGCGGTTGGCCTGACAGGCCACGGTGCAGGCCTCGCAGCCCACGCAGTTTTCCTGACGGAAGACAAAAGCTAATTGTTCTTTACTCATTATTCTTTCCTCGGCTTAGGCGTGGTGGATGTCCACGCGGGTGGCGTGGAAGGAGGAACCACGAGCCATATCGGTCAGGTCACAGTTGGTGATCATGTTGATGGCGGTGTTGGTGCCGTTGGGGTTGGTCTTCTTCCAGGCACACTTCCAGACAAACAGGGTGCCGGCGGCGGTCATCGGCTCCACCTTGGCGGTGTAGATGATGCTGGCCTCCTCGTCGTTGTGACGGCTGGCGGTCAGCACTACGCTGTCGCCGGTCTGGATCCCCTTGGCGGCCGCATCATCCGGGTGGATGTAGAGGGTGTGGGCCGGCAGGTTGCGGGTGTACTTGATGTTGCCCCACTGGGAGTTGCTCATCTTGGCGTGGGCCGGGGAGAGCAGGCGGAACTCGCGGGCTTTCTCCGCCTCGGTCATGCCGAAGTTGGCGTGATCGTCGCTCTCCGGGGTGCCGACATCGATCACCGGGTGGAACTGCTCCGGGTCGAAGAAGCGACCGCTGGCGTCCTTGAACTCGAGCTTGCCGCTGGGGGTCGGCCAGTCGAAGTTCTTACGCCAGGGATAGTCGATCCCCTTGGGCGTGTAGAAGCCCTGCTGCTTGAACTCGTCGTAGCTGACGCTGCCATTCCAGCAGCCTTCCACCAGGTCTTCCTGGCTGATGCTGAACTCCGGCTCGCTGAAGCCCATCGCCTTGGCCAGGCCCTGGAAGATCTGCAGGTCGGTGCGGGTCTGGTACAGCGGTTCGATCTGCTTGTGGCTGTGCTGGGTGTAGTAGGCGTGGTAGCTGTCGACCATGTCCTCCTGCTCGATGAAGCTGGTGGTGGGCAGGATGTAGTCCATGTACTCCATGGTGTCGGTCATGAACAGATCCAGACCCACCAGGAACAGGTCTTCCCGCTGCAGACCCTTCTCGATCAGCTGGGTGTTGGGGGCGATCGCCATTGGGTTGGAGGAGTAGACGATCATTGCCTTGATGGGATCCACCGGCGCGCCGTTGGAGACCGGGCCGGTCAGGTCCAGATCCTTGTGGTAGTAGTCTTCTGGCACCAGCGCCTTGCCGATGTCGTTGATGCTGACGGTGTCGCGAACGGCGCCTTCTGGCACCAGGTGGTTAGCGTTGGCGAAGCCCCAGTCCATGGCGGCACCGCCTTGCACATTGAGGTAGACCACACCGGCACCGGGGCGACCGAAGTTGCCGGTCAGGCCGGCCAGCAGCGGGATGGAACGAACGATACGACCGCCGTTACGGGTCCGCTGCAGGCCATAGCCAATGCGGATCATGGCGCTGGGCGCCGCGGCGTAGGTGCGGGCAAAGGCCTGGTAATCGCGGGTGGCGACGCCGGTCTTGGCGGCGATCTCCTGGTGGCTGAAGTCCTGTACCCGGGCCTCCAGGGCGTCGAAGTCCTGGGTGTACTTGCTGATGAAGTCGGTGTCGTGCAGGTTCTCTTCGATCAGCACCTTGCAGATCCCCAGGGACAGCATGGCGTCGGTACCCGGGGTGGGCTGCAGCCAGATATCTGCCTGGGAGGCCATCGGGGTGCGGGCGGAGTTGATCACCAGGATCTTAGCGCCATTGTCGCGGGCCTGGTTGATGAACTTCAGGTGGTGGATGTTGGTGGACTGCTCGTTGGTGCCCCAGGAGACGTAGCACTGGGTGTTGACGTAGTCCTCCGGGCTGGGGCCGTTAAACTCGCCCAGCACCGAACTCATGCCATCGTAGCCCGCACTGGCGCAGATGTTGCGCTCCAGGTTGCGGCTGCCGATGCGGTTGAAGAAACGGTTGGCACTGCACTTGGCAACGATGGTGTTGTTGCCGGAGTAGGAGTATGGCAGGACCGAGTTGCCACCGTGCTCGCCGATGATGGCGTTGAGGCGAGCAGCGATGGCACTGTTGGCCTCGTCCCAGCTGACCGGCTCGAAGCGGGCACCGGGACCACGGGGGCCAACCCGCTTGAGCGGCTGCTGCAGGCGATCCGGGCTGTACACGGATTGCAGGTAGGCGTGGCCTTTGACACAGGGGGTGCCGGCGGTAACCGGGTGGCGATCATCGCCGGTAAAAGCGGTGGCGACACCGTCTTCGGTGGTCACCAGCAGGCTACAACGGTCGCCGCAGTTGCGGGGACAGGTGACGTGGCGGGTGTAGTCAAACTCCGGCTGGCTGCCGCCGTTGTCATCGTCCTTATCCGAGCTGCTGCTGCAGCCGATCAATCCGCTGGAAAAGGCAAATACCGATGCACCCTTGAGGAAACACCGTCTGTTAATAGCCATACTGAACTCCGAAATTTCGAATTAAATTATTCAGAGTGACTATATCGCTATGCGGGAAAACCTAGATCACAAACGAAGATGTTTACCTAGGTCCTTTCCATTTTGGCTGGTGAGGGTGGTTCATTAAGCTAATGATCGGCTATGACAACGATTCCCATTTGCCTTAGGCGGTTTTCTGGGCGCTAGGTCAATGCAGAGGGCTGTTGTGCTGAAACTGTTTTCGAAAGCTATTTCGCTGAGTCATCCTCAATATGAGGCTTGGGCAGGGTTTTGTCATATATGCGTCAAATGATCGTCAGATAACGAATTATCTCCATTGAATTACTTTTCCCCTATTTTTGCCCAGAACGATCCGAGATCGAATTATTCCAGTCTAAGGGGTTTTTGCCTCACGGGTAGGTTGATGGCATTGGGGGATATGGCAGCAAAGGCCGATGTCAGCCGGCGAGAAAATGGGGCACAGGGTTGCCGCCATGCCCTCATCGGTGGATGGGTCTGAGAATGGCCACCAGAAGCCCGGGTGGGCGGGCTCCTGGTCGGTCGGCGCTCAGCTGCGGTGCTTGATGATCACCGTGTTGGGCTGGGTGCCCTTGTCATAGTAGCCATGGCCATGAAGCTGGGCACCGGGTAAGCGCACCGCCTCCTCCAGCGGCATCACGTCCAGTACCTGCACCGGACAGCCGCTGACGCAGTGGGGCTTTTCCCCCTCGGCGATGCGACCGGCACACATGTCGCATTTGGTGGCCAACTGGCGGCCATCCTTCTGCTCCATCTTGATGGCACCGTAAGGGCAAGCACTGACGCAATGGCCACAGCCTACGCAGTTTTGCAGGTGCTGGCGGACGATACCGTCCTCCCGCCGGCTGTAGACACCATAGCCGCAGGCCTGCAGACAGGCCGGTATCTCACAATGGTGGCAGGACTGGCTCAAAAAAGCCTGAACCTGGCGGCCGTTGGCATTGAGGTACTCAATCGCCTCCACCTGGCGGTAGAGCCGATCCTCGGCCAGACCACGGTTGGCCTGGCAGGCGACGGTACAGGCATCGCAGCCGACGCAGTTCTCTTGGCGAAACACAAAAGCTAGTCGTTGAGTCATTGTCTTTTCCTCGATCAGGCCAAGCTGATATCAACCCGGGTAGCGTGGAAAGAAGAGCCGTGGTTCATATCGGTCAGATCGCAGTTGGTGATCATGTTGATGGCGGTACCACTGCCGTTGGGGTTGGTCTTCTTCCAGGCGCATTTCCACACGAACAGGGTGCCGGCGGGCGTCATCGGCTCCACCTTGGCGCTGTAACGGATGCTGGCTTCCTCGTTGTTGTGGCGGGTGGCGGTCAGCACCACGCTGTCGCCGGTCTGGATCCCCTTGGCGGCCGCATCCTGCGGGTGGATGTAGAGGGTGTGGGCCGGCAAATTGCGGGTGTACTTGATGTTGGCCCACTGGGAGTTGTTCATCTTGGCGTGCGCCGGCGAGAGCAGGCGGAACTCGCGCAGTTTCTCACCCTCGGTCAGGCCGTAGTTTTGCCGCGTGTCACTCTCCGGCGTGCCCACATCGATCACCGGGTGGAACTGCTCGGGATCGAAGTAGCTGCCACTGGTGTCCTTGAACTCGATCTTGCCACTGGGGGTAGGCCAGGTGAGGCTGGCACGCCAGGGATATTCGATGTTTGGCGGCGTGTAGAAGCCCTGCTGCTTGAACTCGTCGTAGCTGATGTCGCCGGCCCAGGCGTTGCGGTTGACCTGCTCAATGGTCTCGCTGAACTCCGGATCGCTAAAGCCCATCTTCTTGGCCAGGGCGGAGAAGATCTCCAGGTTGGGCCGGGATTGGTACAGTGGCTCAATCTGCTTATGGGTGTGCTGGGTGTAGTAGGCGTGGTAGCTGCTACAGGTGTCCTCCTGCTCGATGAAGCTGGTGGCCGGCAGGACGTAATCCATGTACTCCATGGTGTCGGTCATAAACAGCTCGAGGCCCACGGTGAACAGGTCATCCCGCATCAGCCCCTGCTCCAACAATGTGGTGTTGGGGGCCACGGCCATGGGGTTGGAGTTCCAGCAGACAAAAGCCTTGATCAGCTCGCTGGATTCGCCATAGGCCATCGGGCCGACGGTGCCATCGGGCTGTTGGTAGTCGGCGGCAACCAGCCCGCGGGCAAACTCGTTGATGCTGATGGTGTCGCGCTTGGCCCCTTCCGGCGTCAGGTGGCCGCCGTTGGCCGCGCCGCCGTTGCGGGCGTTGCCCTGGCCGTTGAGGTAGATCACCCCGGCGCCGGGTCGGCCAAAGTTGCCGGTCAGTGCCGCCAGCATGGGGATGGCACGGACGATGCGGCCGCCATTGCGGGTCCGTTGCAGACCGTAGCCGATGCGGATCATCGCCGCGTCGACGCCGGCATAGGCGTGGGCGAAGGCGCGATACTCGCTGGTGCTGACGCCGGTGTGTTCGGCGATTTGGCCGTGGCTGAACTGGTCGACCCGTTCCTGCAGGGCATCGAAATCCTGGGTGTACTTGCTGATGAAGTCGGTGTCGTGAAGGTTGTCCTCGATCAGCACCTTGCAGATCCCCAACGCCAGCATGGCGTCGGTGCCCGGGGTGGGTTGCAGCCAGATGTCGGCCTGGGAGGCCATCGGGGTGCGCGCCGAGTTCACCACCAGCACCTTGGCGCCCTTATCCCGCGCCTGGTTAATGAACTTGATGTGGTGGATGTTGGTGGCCTGCTCATTGGTGCCCCAGGAGACGTAGCACTGGGTATTAACGTAATCCTCAGGGCTTGGGCCGATGTACTCCCCCAGGATGGAGGTCATGCCGTGGTAGCCGGCACTGGCGCAGATATTCTCTTCCAGTCGTCGGCTGGCAATCCGGTTGAAGAAGCGGTAACCACTGGCAGCCGCCGAGAGGCCGCCGTTACCGGAATATTTGTAGTAAGAGATGGCATTGCCGCCGTGCTCTTCGATGATCTTGTTCAGATTGCTGGCGATGGCGTTCAGCGCCTCGTCCCAGCTCACCGGTTCAAAGCGGGCGCCTGGGCCACGGGGCCCGACCCGTTTCAGCGGTTGTTGCAGGCGATCCGGGCTGTAGATGTACTGCAGATAGGCATGGCCTTTGACGCAGGGGGCGCTGCCGGTCACCGGGTGGCGTTCATCACCGGTGATGGCGGTGGCCACCCCGTCTTCGGTGGTCACCAGCAGGCTGCAGCGGTCACCGCAGTTGCGCGGACAGGTGACGTGCCGGGTGTAGTCGAACTCCGGCTGGTTGCCGCCGTTGTCATCGTCGTTGTCTGAGTTGCTGCTGCAACCAATTAAGCCACTGGAAAAGGCAAATGCGGATGCCCCTTTCAGAAAACATCGTCTATCAATAGCCATACTGAACTCCGATAAATCGCATCATATAAATCGGAACTACTATATCCTTGGCTTGCAGCAAAAATATCAATAACGAAGATGTTTATCCCAGTTGTTTTCTAATTGGTATGGCCTGGGGCTATTCCCATTCGAACCAAATATGCAATGGTTCTCGTTCTGTTATTGGAATGGTTGTTTATTTCTTTATATGGAACTCTGGGTTTTATTTTATAACTTAGATGGGCTGCAAGAATATTGGCATTCGATGACAAATAGTTTTAGCCATTAAAGTCAGTGAAATAACTTGGTATTAAAAATGAAAAAAACCAGGCGGGGTGCGCCTGGTTTGCTGTGTTTACTGAGAGGGTTTACTCACTTAGCTTGTTGGCCTAGCGGTAAAGGATTAGCTCCCGGGGCTGGACCGCCAGTCGCTGTTGCCAGTCGGCCAGCAGGATTGCTAGCAGTTGGGCAAAGCCTCGGTAGTAGCCGCTGGGGTTGGCCTGTTCCACTGCCTCGATAAAGCGGTGACTCCAGGGCAGCAGGTGCTGTCCCAGCAGGACCTTCACCCCCTCTTCGTCCTGCTGTTCAAACAGGTGGTTGAGGATCGCCAGGATCAGGCCGATGTGGTCGACCGGTTCACGCTGAGTCAGTTCAAAGGCGATCCCCTTGTCCCGGCAGAACTGCTCCAGCTCCCGGGTGGTTTCGCCGAACATCAGGTTTTCCTTATCGGTGTAGACCGATCCCCAGGGGTAGGCCTCCATCGGACCCGGGCCGATAAACAGGCGGTAGTGCTCCCGCTCCAGCGCGGTTTGGTCCTGCTCCGCCAGGGCGGTGCGGATCAGTGCGATGGCCGGGGCCACCGGCTGCTCGAACTCGGGCCAGTGGTCCAGCAGCTCGGTTTGGCTCAGCTCATCCAGCAGGGCCTGGCTGGGCTTTTGGTAAAACACGTTGTGCAGCACGCCACAGGCGGCCGCTGCCAGGGAAAAGGCGTCGTTCATAACAGGGCTCCAGTGCACTCTCTAGATAAAGATAGGGCCAGCTTGCGCTGGCCCCATGGCGTTTACACTTCGAACCAGTTGAGGACCTCGCCGCCCGCCTGGGCGTTGCGGTTCTTCTTGATCACCAGGTTAGGCTGGGTCTCACCGGAGGAAGGCAGCGGATTGATGTCCGCGTTGGTGCCGTACTTGCTGCGCAGCTCGTCGATGGGACCGAAGTCCATCGCCCGCAGCGGGCAGGATTCCACGCAGATCGGCTTACGGCCCATCTCGATGCGCTCGTAGCAGCCGTCACACTTGGTCATCACACCGCGGGTGCGGTCCAGCTGCGGGGCGTCGTAGGGACACTTCTTAGCACAGCGGCCACAACCGATGCAGACACCGCCATCGATGACCACCAGGCCATCCTCGCGACGCTTGTAGATGGCGCCGGTGGGGCAGTCATCCATGCACACCGGGTTGGTGCAGTGGTTGCAGCTGATGGAGACGTAGTAGCTGTAGACGTCCTGCTCGACGGTGCCGTCGGCGTTCTCGCTCCAGCTGCCGCCGCCGTATTCGTACACCCGACGCCATTTTACGTCCTTGGCCAGGTCCTTGCGGTCTTTACAGGCCACGTGACAGGTCTTGCAGCCGGTGCATTTGGTGGTATCGACAAAGAAGCCGTACTGAGTTTTGTCAGTCATTGTGGGTTGCTCCGGTGATTAGGACACTTTGACGCGGATGGTGTGCTGGGGGTTACCCTTGGACACCGGCGTCGGGTGGTACTTGGTCAGGGTGTTGATACAGCCGCCCTGGTCAACGCCGTTGGCGCTGGTGCCGCGGTACCAGGCGCCCTGGGCCATGGCAACAACACCAGTCATCACCCGCGGGGTGATCTTGGCGCGCACCTGGATAGCGCCCTGCGGGCTGGTCAGGGTGATCATCTCGCCCTTGGTCACACCGTATTTCTGGGCGTCCGCCGGGTTGAACCAGGCCGCATCTTCTACCGCCTCACGCAGCCACTCCACGTTGTGGTAGCTGGAGTGGGTACGACCCTTGGTGTGGTAGCCCACCACCTGCAGCGGGTACTCGTCGCGGGTTTCCTCGTCCTCGTAACCCTGCCAGGCCTCGGTGTAGTGCGGCAGCGGGGTGATCTGGTCGTAGTCCTTGTCGGACAGCGGGATCCACTCGTCGCGCTTCTTGGCCCAATCCAGCGAGAAGATCTCGATCTTGCCGGACGGGGTGTTCAGCGGCTGGCCGTCCTTCACAAAGCTCTGCAGCGCCACGTGGGTACCCGGGCTGTGGCGACGGTAGAAGCCCACCTTCTGTGCTTCGGCGTAGGTGCTGGGCAGATCCAGTTCCGGGTTGCTCTCGCGGGTACCCTGGTACAGGTGCTCCAGCCACTCCTGCTCGGTGCGGCCTTCGCTGTAGGCGCCCTCTTGACCGAAGCGCTGGGCCAGGCCCAGGCCGATCTGGTACAGGTTGCGGCAGTCGTACATCGGCTCGATGCCGGTGCTGAGGAAGGTCAGGTAGCCGGTCTCGCCGGAGGCGTAGCTGTCGTTGGCCAGATCGTTGGATTCCAGCCAGGTGGTGTCCGGCAGCACGTAGTCGGCAAAGCGGGCACTGGCGGTCATCCAGCAGTCGGTGACGACCACCAGCTCACACTGGGACTCGTCTTCCAGGATCTGACGGGTGTGGTTGATGTCGGAGTGCTGGTTGATCAGGGCGTTACCGGTGGAGGAGAACACCGCCTTGATGTTGGTACCCAGCTTCTCGCCCTCTTCCAGACCTTTCACGCCGTCGGCGTTGGCGGTCATCTCTTCACCGCGCTCGATCGCTTCGGCCCAGGAGTGGAAACAGATGCTGGCCTTCTGCGGGTTGCTGCCGGCGCTCATGCCGGAGCGGCCCAGGCCGAAGTTGCTCGGCAGCTCGCCGTTGTTAACGCCGTGCTCGCCCAACTTACCGGTCAGGATCGGCAGCATGTACAGGGCACGCATGGTCTGCTCACCACAGGCGTGGCGGTTACAGCCGGCACCGATGGTGATGTAGGGGGTCTTGGCACCCATCAGCTTGTCGGCCAGATCCTGGATCTGGGTGACCGGCACACCACACTTGGCCGCGGCCCACTCAGGAGTGCGCGCGCCCTGCTCGGCGTACTTGCCCACGCCCATGATGTAGTCGTGGTAGTTCTCGGACGGGTCGATCAGGTTGGCGTAGTCCGGGTTGTCCAGCTTGGCCTGCTCCAGCGAGGCGCTGTCGTAGCCGATGGCGTGCTTGTCCAGGAAGGCCTTGGAGTTGGCCTCGACCCAGCCGGAGCTGATCATCAGGTAGGCGATCGCTTCGGCCAGGGCACCGTCGGTACCGGGGCGGATCGGCAGCCACTGGTCTTCTTTGCCCAGGGTGGTGTCGGTGTAGCGCGGATCGATGATGATCACGTCCAGGTTGCCGTTGGCACGACGCTTCTCAACGGCGTTGAGGAAGTCGATCTGCTCACCGGAGCCGGACATGCGGATCTCAAACGGGTTGAAACCGAAGCCGATCACCAGGTCGGAGTGCTCGATCTCGGACAGACGGGTACCGGAGGTACCACCGGTGCCGAAGGTGGCCGGGCCGGCAACGTTGAGCTGGGCCCAGGAGTAGTTGCCGTAGGGGCTCAGGTGGCCGCCGGACAGGTTCAGGGCGCGCTGGATACAGGCGCTGCTGGCGAAGCCGTAGTAGGCACCGGAGCCGTAGTGGTGGTAGATGGAGCGCGGGCCGTGCTCGGATTGAAGCTGCATCACCTTGGCGGCGATCTCGTCCAGGGCCTGTTCCCAGCTGATCTCTTGATACTGGCCAGAACCGCGCTTGGAGCCCGGTACCCGCTTCAGCGGAGTCTTCAGACGGTCAGCGGCGTAGGTACGCTGCTTGATGGAGCGGCCACGCAGACAGGCGCGAACCTGGTGATCACCGTACTGGTCGGTACCAGAGTGATCGGTCTCCACGCGGATGATGTGGCCATCTTGGCTGATCACCTTGAGCGGGCAGTTGGAGCCACAGTTCACCAGACAGGCACTGAAGTTAACCTGTTCACCCTCCGGCAGGGTCGGGGTGTTGTCATCGTTTTTGTCGTCACTGCTGCAGGCGGCCAGGCAGGATACCGCCCCGGCAGTGGCACTCAGTTTTAGAAACTCGCGACGTTGCATCTTGTCACCTTTGTATCAAAGCCAAAATTCGGCATCGGGCGCCTTGGGCGCGGGGGAATTCCCTGTCGGGCTGCAGCGTCCATCCTTTGGGGCTGACCGTGGATCGCTCGGTTAGAACGAAGACTGGAAGTGGGGGAATGAGAGTGATTGCCATTTGCCTTAACTTGTCGCTAAGGTCATGATATGAATCACAAAAAAAGCCTCACCTCTTAGGTGAACGGGATTATCGAACGAGGTTCCGATAGCAAATGCAATCCAGATTGCATTCGGGATTGAAACTGTTTCGTTCTGTGATCACGCACCCTATTTGTGGGTATAGGCAGGCAAATCTTTTTCCACTGTGGCGCCGCCGCTTGATCGCCGCCACAGAGTCTGTTGGGGAAGGGCGTATACTTGCTGGCACTTTCATCCATTGGAGTGTGTTGTACCGTGCCGCGCCCTGTCGATCTCGATGCCCTGCAGATGGGCCAACAGCTGCGCCAGATGGGGATGGCCCCCTCGGTGGTATCCCGTTTGTGCCAACTGGTTCGACGGCAAAGCCTGGCGGCCGGGGACAGCTTCAGCATGAAGGAGGGCAAGCTGGGCCTGGCGCTGGTATGCCAGGGCACGCTGCTGCGCCAGGTGGCGTTCCACGACGGCAGTGAGATGGGCACCGCCCTGGCGTTTTCCGGTCAATGGCTGTTCTCCTCCTGCTCGCCCATTCAGCGCGACGACAACGTGCGCTACCGCTGCCTGGAGGCCACCGAGCTGGAGACCTTAAGCGGCGAGGCCGTGCTGCGCTTCTGCCACGAAGACAGCCGCTTTTTGCGCTTTTTTATGGAGCATCGCTACCTCTATGCGCGGATGACCGAGGATCACCTGCTGCTGCGCTCGCTGCTGAGCAAGCGCGACCATATCCTGCTGACCCTCACCATGATCTTCTCCTCGCAGCTGCGCCGCGGTGAGAACACCATCAAGCTGACCATTGAAGACCTGGCCTCCACCTCCGGCGCCACCCGGCAATACTACGGCAAGGTGATTACCGAGCTGTGCGAGGCCCAGATCCTGCGTAACCGCTATGGTTGCCTGGAACTGCTGGATTATGCCCGGCTCAAGCAGCAGCTGGGGGAGGAGGGCCTGAAACATTATCAACTGCTGCGGGCCAAGCCGGAGGCCGACGGACGTTAATCAGGGTTACCGATAGAGCGGCAGGCTCAGCGGCTGCAGTTGCCAATGTTGGCGCAGGTGGTTCAGCAGTTGCTGCAGCAGTTGGGCGAAGCCACGGAAGTAGCCGGTCGAGGCATGGGTCAACACCGCCTCGATCACCCGGTCTGCCCAGGGCAACAGGTGGTGACTGAGCAAGGTGGCGGCCGCCGGTTGGCGTTGCTGCTGCAACAGTTGGTTGAGCATGCCCAGGATCAGCCCTAGGTGATCGATGGGCTCGCGATGGGGCAGCTCGAGCAAAAGCCCCTGTTGGCGGCAGAACCGGCTCAGTGCGTGGGTGGTGTCGCCGCAGAGCAGGCTTTCCCGGTCGGTATAGACCGACCCCCAAGGATAGGCGTGCATACCGCCAGGACCGACGAACAGGGCATAGAAATCGCGCCTTAGGGTGTCGGGAGTGTCCTGCTGCAGACTCACAATCACCTGCTGCAGGGCTTCCGCCTGCTGCGGATCGATCTTGGGCCAGCTCTCCAGTAGCCCGGGGTGGGCCACCTCAGCCAGCTGCAGGGGGTCGGGCTTGCGGTAGAACACGTTGTGCAGGATCCCGCAAACCGCAGCGTACTCTTCGTTGCTGGGTGTCATAGAACCTCCAAAGGCGGGGCCGGCCTGGCCGGCCCCGTGGTCGTTATACCTCAAACCAGTTGAGGACCTCGCCGCCACGGTGGGCGTGCTGGCTGCGTTTTACCACCAGGTTAGGGGCGGTCTCGCCGGAGCTGGGCAGCGGTGTGATGTCGGCATTGCTGCCGTACTTACTGCGCAGCTCATCGATAGGAGCAAACTCCAGCGCCCGAGCGGTACAGGACTCGACGCAGACCGGCTGGCGACCCTCGGCCAGGCGCTGATAGCAACCGTCGCACTTGGTCATCACGCCGCGGCTGCGGTCCAGCTGCGGTGCATCGTAGGGACAGGCATTGGCACACATGCCGCAGCCGATGCAGACCCCACTGTCGATCACCACCAGGCCATCCTCACGACGCTTGTAGCAGGCACCGGTGGGACATCGGTCGATGCAGGCGGCGTTGTCGCAGTGGTTGCAGCTGACCGAGACGTAGTAACTGAAGACGGAGTTCTCCAGTCCGCCATCGGCCTGCTCGGCGAACTGGCCGCCACCTACCTCGTAGACCCGGCGCCAGGTGACACCCACCGGCAGATCGCTGCGATCCTTGCAGGAGACATGGCATGCCTTGCAGCCGGAGCATTTGCTGGTGTCGATGAAAAAGCCGTATTGCTTGGGTTCATTCATGATCTGTTCCTATCCTCACGCTCTGATCTTGACCCGGATGGTGTGCTGGGGGTTGCCCTTGGCCACGGGAGTGGGGTGGTAGCGGGTCAGAGTATTGATGCAGCCGCCTTTATCCACGGCACCGGCCTGGTTGCCCTGGTACCAGGCACCCTGAGCCAGGCCTACCACGCCGGGCATCACTCGCGGGGTGATCTTGGCGCGCAGCTCAATCGCCCCGTCGGGGCTTTCCAGCACGATGGTGCTGCCGTTGCTGACGCCCTGAGCCGCGGCATCCTGCGGATTGATCCAGGCTGCGTCTTCCACCGCTTCACGCAGCCAGTCGACGTTGTGGTAGCTGGAGTGGGTTCGACCCTTGGTGTGGTACGCCACGATGTGGAAGGGGTACTCCTCCTTGTCCTGCTCTGCCCAGGTCTCGGTGTACTGGGGCAGTGGGGTGATCTGGTCGTAGGGTTGATCGGACAGCGGGTCGTGACGGGTGGCCTTGTCGGCCCAATCCAGTGAGAAGATCTCGATCTTCTTCGACGGGGTGCGCATGTTGGATTGCGCCCACTCCCCCTGCGGTCCTTGGGAGCGGAACTCTTCCAGGGCGACAAAGCCGCTGGCGTAGTGGCGCTTGAAGCCCAGCTTTTGTGCCTCGGCATAGCTTTCAGGCAGGTCCCAGTCGCTGTTACGCTCGCGGGTGGCCTGGTAGGCCTCCTCCAGCAGCTGCTGCTCGGTCTTGCCCTCGGTGAAGGCCGCCTCGACGCCCCAGGCCTTGGCCAGGCCGTGGCCCATCTCCCACATATTGCGGCAGTTGTACATCGGCGGGATCCCCTTCATGAAGGTGACGTAGCCGGTTTGGCCCGAGGCATAGCTGTCGCCGGCCAGGTCGTCGGTTTCCAACCAGGTGGTGTCCGGCAGCAGGATGTCGGCGAACTTGGCGGAGGCGGTCATCCAGCAATCGACCACCACGATTAGCTCACACTTGGACTCATCCTCCAGGATGGCGCGGGTCTTGTTGATGTCGGAGTGCTGGTTGATCAGGGCGTTGCCATTGGCAGAGAACACCGCCTTGATGTTGGTGCCGAACTTGAGGTGACCGTTCTCGTCCCGCTCGTGAGCGTCGTCACTGAGGCCGTTGACGCCATGACGCTCGTTGGTCATGTTCTCGCCGTTTTCGATCGCCTCGGCCCAGGTGAAGAAGCAGATGGTCTCTTTAACGTTGTTGTCGCCCTGGCTGATGGAGCCACTGGTGCCGCGGCCGTAGTTGCGTGGCAGCGGGCCAGAGTTCACCCCGGCTTGACCGATCTTGCCGGTCAGGATCGGCAGCATGTAGAGGGAACGAACGGTTTGCTCGCCACAGGCATGACGGTTACAGCCCGCGCCGACGCTGATGTAGGGCGCCTCGGCGTCCATGATCATCTTGGCCAGCTTGCGGATCTGCGCCGCACTGAGGCCGGTGATCTCAGCCGCCCACTCCGGGGTCCGTACCAGCTGGTACTGGCCTTCGCCCAGGATGTAGTCCTGGTAGTTCTCTGCCGGGTCGATGAGGTCGCGGTACTTGGCCAGCGGGTGCTCATCGCTACTATCGATCTCGGTTATCAGTCGCTCCAATGAGGCCCGGTCGTAGCCTAAACAGTGGCTGTCGAGGAATGCCTTGGAGTTTGCCTCAACCCAGCCGCTGTGGATCATTTCGTAGGCGATCGCCTCCGCCAGGGCGGCATCGGTGCCCGGACGCACCGGCATCCACTGGGTCTCTTTGCCGGTGACGGTGTTGACGGCGGTATCGGTGTAGCGCGGGTCCACCATCACGATATCGATGTTCTTGCGGTTGCGCTCCAGCGCCTTGAGAAAATCGTACTGCTCGCCGGAGCCGGACATCCGGATCTCCATCGGATTGAAGCCGAAGCCCAGGAATAGATCCGAGTGCTCCACCTCAGACAGGTAGGTGCCGGACTGGGTGCTTTGGCCCAGGGTGGCGGGGGTGGCGGCGTTGATCTGGGCCCAGGAGTAGTTGGAGTAGCAGCGCAGGTGGCCACCGATCCCCAGGTTGATCGCCCGCTTGATGGCGTTGTTGCTGTGGAAGCCGTAGTAGGAGCCGGTGCCGTAGTGGAAGTAGATCGACTGGTTGCCGTAGTCGTTGGCCAATTGGCTGACCTTTCCGGTGATATGAGCAAACGCCTCGTCCCAGCTGATCTCCTCAAACTTGCCCTCGCCCCGCTTACCAACCCGCTTCATCGGTGCCTTGAGGCGATCCGGTGCGTAGGTACGTTGTTTCAGAGCGCGGCCACGGACGCAGGCCTTAACCTGGTGGCTGCCGTATTGATCCTCCCCTTGGTGATCGGTCTCGATCTGGGTGACGTGGCCGTCCTCGTTGGTGTGAACCTTGATAGGGCAGTTGGAGCCGCAGTTCACCAGGCAGGCACTGTAGTGGGTTCCGGCCAGATCCGGGTTGTCCGGTACATCCGGTACGTCCGGCACATCGGGCAGATCCGGCGTGTTGGGATCTGAGTCTGAGCTGCAGGCGGTCACCATGGTGACGGCGCTGGCGGTGGCACTGAGTTTCAGAAAGTCGCGTCTTTGCATTGTGAGTTTCCTCAATGGGTGAGCCTTTAAGAAGCGCCGCCGACGGTGCCGACATGGGAGTGAGAGTGGTCCCCCTGTCCGGTTGAAAAGCCCTCGGAGTGGGGGGCTTAGCCACCGAAGATTGACGGCACCGTCAACCTTGCTCCTCACCTGCCCGTGGTCATAACCGGTTCGATGCGGCCTGGCCGGGCAGGTGAATGCGGAGGATTATCGGCGAGCGAAGATTGGGAGGAATGTCGCCCCAGTTGCATTTGCTGGTGGCGGTTTTTTACTTTGTGATCGATGCAGCGAAGTGGTGAATCCGGGTGTCGTTTTCGTTACCGGCAGGTGTTTGAACTGGGTCCTTGGTCACATTCTGTTCGAATTGCGCTCGCTACCCTGAACCGCTACTGAACGAGCGGGCGAGATAAGGGAACCGAGATGGCAGCAGTAAGCCAGAGCAAAGCGCAGATTGAATTACGTAACTCGCTGATGCGTCACGGACTGCATCAACAAGCTGCGCTAGCCTTGAGTGAGTTGTCCCACACCGACAGCATGGCAGCGGGTGAAACAGCGCAATTGGATACCGACCAACTGGGACTGGCGTTGATCCACCAGGGCACCTTGATGCGCCAGGTGATGTTCCATGATGGCAGCATCGGCTCCACCGAGCTGCGTTACTCAGGTCAGTTGGTGTTCTCACCGGCGAGGGCGGCGTCCTGCGATAACAATGTGCGTTATCGCTGCCTGGAGCCTGCCTACTATTCGGTGGTCTCAACCCAGGCGCTTAACGAGCAGTGCCGTGCCGATGCCCGCTTGCTGGAGTTCGTATTCGAGCGCCAGCATGTATACCAACGGATGGTGGAAGATCGCATGCTGCTGCGCTCCGTGCTGAGTAAGCGGGAACACATCATCATGGTGTTGGTGATGGTGTTCTCCTCAAAGCTGAAGCGAGGCGAGCAGCTGATCCGGGTGACCCTGGAGGATCTGTGCACCGTCAGTGGCGCAACCCGTCAATACTACAGTCGGGTGATCTCCGCGTTGTGTCGTCAGGGGATCCTGGTAAACCACTACGGTGCGCTGGAGTTGCTGGACTACAACCGCCTCAAGGCGGAGCTGGGCGAGACTGCCCGTAAACATTACGAGCTGGTACGAAACCGGCCTGAACATTGGACCGAGATGGCATGATCCGCGTTTTGTTTTTCTTGGCGATGCTGTGTACTGGCAGCGCCGTGGCCGCGCCGCTGCAGGTGGCGGTGGCCTCCAACTTCAAGACCACCCTGGAGCTGCTGTTGCCCCAGTTTGAGGCCGAGACCGGGGTGCAGGTGCGGATCTCCTCCGGCGCCACTGGCGCGCTCTATACCCAGATCATCCACGGTGCCCCCTACGACCTGTTCCTCGCCGCCGACGATGAGCGTCCTGGCATGCTGGTCGAGCAGGGCATGGGTCAGGCGGACAGCCTGCAGAGCTACGCCGTCGGGGTGCTGGCGTTCTGGGATCCCAAGGGGGAGCCGGGCGAGCAGCAGCTGCGTCAGTGGGATCAGCGATTGGCAGTGGCCAATCCCCGCACCGCGCCCTTTGGTGCCGCCGCGGAGCAGGTGCTGGAGCGACTGGAGCTGACTCGCCCCTTGCGCGGCAAGGTGGTGCGCGGCAGCAACATCCTCCATACCTTCCAGTACGTACAAAGCGGCAATGTGCCGGCGGGGCTGGTGTCGCTGGCCCAGCTCAAGCAGGCTGACATTCCCGCTGACCAGTATTGGCCGGTGCCGGCCGACTGGCACGGCAGCCTGGTGCAGCAGGGGGTGGTGTTAAGCCAGTCGAAGATGCCTGAACAGGCCCAGGCCCTTTTGCAATACATTGCCAAGCAGCATACCGTGTTAGCCAAGGCAGGTTACCTCGTACCCCATGACCATTAATCCTTCGGATCTGGAAGCGCTCTGGATCACCCTGAAACTGGCGGCGATCAGTACCGCCCTGCTGTTGCTGGTCACCCCGCCGCTGGCCTGGTGGCTGGCCCACAGCCGTGCACGTTACCGCCCGCTGGTGGAGGCATTGGTGGCCCTGCCGCTGATCCTGCCGCCCACGGTGCTGGGCTTCTACCTGCTGCTGGCCTTCTCCCCACAGCATCTGCCGGGGCAGTTCTTCCAATCCCTGACCGGCACCACCCTGGCGTTCTCCTTCACCGGCCTGGTGATCGGCTCGATGATCTACTCCCTGCCTTTCGTGGTTCAGCCGCTGCAATCCAGCTTCGCCACCCTGGGCCGCAATGAGCTGGAGGCCGCCGCCACGCTGGGGATGAATCGCTGGAAACGGTTCCACTACGTGGTGTTTCCCATGACCCGCCACAGCTTTGTACTGGCGGGGATGCTGGGCTTTGCCCATACCCTGGGGGAGTTCGGTGTGGTGCTGATGATCGGCGGTAATATCCCAGGCGAAACCCAGGTGATCGCCATCGCCCTGTTTGAGCATGTGGAGGCGCTGGACTACGCCAGTGCCCACCTGCTGGCGGGCGGTATGTTGACCCTCTCCATGGTACTGCTGCTGATCATCTACGTCGGCATGGACCGTCGTAAGCGCAACTGGGGGTACTGGTGAGACTGGATCTGCAACTGGCGGGCAAGCTCGGCGAGTTTGCCTTCGATCTGCAATGGCAACCGGAGCTGACCGGGATCACCGGGGTGTTTGGTCCTTCCGGGGTGGGCAAGACCAGCCTGTTCCGGGCTCTGTGTGGGCTTGAACGCTCGCTGCAGGGCCGTATCGAGCTGGCCGACCAGCTGCTGCAAGACAGCGCCAGTGGTCATTTCGTGGTACCGGAGAAGCGTCGCATCGGCGTGGTGTTCCAGGACAGCCGGCTGTTTCCGCACCTGACGGTGCGGCAGAATCTGCAGCTGGCGGCCCGACAGGCCAAGCGGGCCCGCTGGGATCTGGACCAACTGGCCCAGGCCTGTAACTTTGCCGAATTGATGGAGCAGCCGGCGCCGTCGTTGTCTGCCGGTCAGCGTCAGCGGGTGGCCATCGCCCGGGCCATTGCCGCGGATCCCCAGCTGTTGCTGCTGGATGAGCCGCTGGCGGCACTGGATCTGCACAGCCGGCAGATGCTGTTGGAGTTTTTGCAGCGCACTGCGGAGGCGATTCCCATGGTGTTCATCAGCCACTCGGTGTCGGAAACCCTGCAGCTGTGCGACCGGGTCGCGCTGATGGAGGGCGGCCGGATCGTCGAATATGGGCCAACAGAACGGCTGGCGGCGCAGCTGCCCCGTCGTCGTGGCCACGGCCGGGTGGTGCAGTACGACAAGGACCGGGGCCAGGTCACCCTGCAGCTGGATGAGTTCGCCCCTGACTTCGAACCAGACCAGGTGGTCGGCCTGGTGGGCGATCCCAGCTGGCTGAAGGAGCGCAGCTGAGCGTCACGCTAGGTTGTGCTGTGGCTCTATGCCATAGTAAATGCTTGGCAATGAGGGGAGACAGGGATGCGGTGGCTGCTGGGTGGGATACTCTGGTGTGCGGCAGCGACGTGCTGGGCCGAGGTGGAGCTGCGGGTTGCGGTGGCCGCCAATTTTGCCCCAACCTTACAATCTCTTGTCCCTGCCTTTGAGCAGCAATCCGGGGTCCGGGTGCGGATCTCCACCGGGTCTACCGGCGGGCTGTTCACCCAGATTGTTCATGGGGCCCCCTACGACCTCTTCCTGGCGGCGGACGCTCGCCGACCGACCCTGCTGGAGCAGCGTGAGCTTATCGTCGCCGACTCCCGGGTGACCTACGCCATCGGCGTGCTGGCGTTCTGGACCCCGGGGAGCACGGCCAGCGAGGCCAGGCTGAGGCAATGGGACGAGCGCCTGGCGGTGGCCAATCCCAGGACCGCCCCCTATGGTCAGGCAGCACAGAGCGTGTTGGCGCGGCTGCAGCAACTCAAGCCGCTGCACGGCAAGCTGGTGCGCGGCAGCAATATCCTGCAAACCTTCCAGTTCGTGCAAAGTGGCAACGTCAATGGCGGCCTGGTGGCCTGGGCGCAGCTACAACGGATCAAGATGGACCCGGCCGAATACTGGCTGATCCCCAGCCACTGGTACCCGGCGCTGGAGCAGCAGGCGGTGGTGCTTAAGCGCAGCGAGCATCCGAAGCAGGCCCAGGCACTGCTGGCCTTCTTGCTGGCTCAGCAGGAGCAGCTGAGCCGCTCCGGTTACCGTCAGCCCGACCCCCTGCCCGCCGGCTAATCCCGCCTGAACTCAGCCCGTTGTACTACACTCGCTGCAAGCGAAATGGGATGCGCGGCGCAGGATGGGCGGATGAAACTGGGATGGGCCATGGTCGGCTGGCTGTTGGGAATGGGGGCAACCGCCCTGGCCAGTGAGGCACCCGCTGTGGGCCAGCCCAACGCGGAATCGCAGCATTTCGACAGCAAAGGCAAGCTGCCCTCCGAGCATACCCGTACCCTGTTGCAGCAACAGATAGCAGAACTGCCGTTCGACGATGAGCTGGATTTTTCCGAGTCTCAGCGAGGCTTTATCGCCGCCCCACCCTTTCAGCAGATCATCGCCGAGGCGGGCCACGTGGCCTGGGACATGGGCCAGTACCAGTGGCTGCTCTCCGCCCCCAACTTCGACAGCATCCACCCCTCACTGCGCCGTCAGGCGGTGCTGAACCTGGCCTATGGCCTCTATGAGGTGGTGCCTGATCGCATCTACCAGGTGCGAGGCTTCGATCTGGCCAACATCACCTTCGTCCGCGGCGACACCGGCTGGATAATCTTTGACCCCTTGACCTGTCGTGAGACCGCCTCCGCCGCCCTGGCCTTCGTCAATCAGCAGCTGGGCGCACGCCCGGTGGTGGCGGTGATCTACTCCCACTCCCATGCCGATCACTTTGGTGGCGTGCGGGGGGTGGTGGAGGAGGCCAAGGTCAGCGCGGGCGAAGTGCCTATCCTGGCGCCTCAAGGCTTTATGGCCCACGCCGTGGCGGAAAACATCTACGCTGGCAACGCTATGAATCGACGGCTGGTTTATCAGTACGGCTTGAACCTGCCCCGCAGTCCCTATGGTCAGGTGGACCAAGGCATCGGCAAGACGGTGGCGCAGGGCCAGATCGGCCTGCTGGCGCCGACCCGGGAGATCCGCGATGAGATGGAGACCCTGACCCTGGATGGGGTGGAGATGGTGTTTCACAACACCCCGGGCACCGAGGCGCCGGCGGAGATGAACACCTACTTCCCGCAGTGGAAGGCATTGTGGGCGGCGGAGAACATCAGTGCCACGGTGCACAACATCTACACCCTGCGGGGGGCCCTGGTGCGGGATGCGCTGGAGTGGTCAAAGCAGATCAACCAGGCGCTGTACCACTTTGGTCAGGAGGCGGAGGTGATGTTCTCTGCCCACAATTGGCCACGCTGGGGCAACGCCCGGATCCAGTCGGTGATGCGGGCCCAGCGCGACAGCTACGCCAACCTGCATAACGGGGTGTTGCACCTGGCCAACCAGGGGGTCACGGTCAACGAGATCCACAACCTGTACCGACCCCCCTTGAACCTGCGCCAGCAGTGGGCGGCCCACAGCTACCATGGCTCTGAGGCGATCAATGCCCGGGCGGTGATCAACCGCTACCTGGGGTTCTGGGATGGCAACCCCTCGACCCTGATGCCGCCGCTGCCGCGGGAGTCCGCCACCCTTCTGGTGGAGATGATGGGCGGGGCGGACCGGATCATTCCCCGGGCACAGCAGTTGGTGGAGCAGGGTCAGTACCGGCTGGCGATCACCCTGCTGAATGAGCTGGTGTACGCCGAGTCCGGCAACCAGGTGGCCAAGGATCTGCTGGCGGACGCGTTTGAGCAGTTCGGATACCAGCAGGAGAGCACCGGGGTGCGCAACAGCTTCCTGGCTGCGGCGCGGGAGCTGCGTTATGGCATCCAGGCGATGCCCAGCGTCAGCAGCCTGGGGCCGGATATGGTGGGGGCGATCAGCACCAGCCGCTGGCTGGATTACCTGGCGATACGGCTGGACAGCAGCAAGGTGGAGGGGGTGGAGTTCACCATTAATCTGGTGACCCCGGACAACGGCGAGCGTTTTGTGCTGGAGCTGAGCAACGATACCCTCAGCCACATCGCCGGCTTCCAGGCCGAGCGAGCGGATCTGACCCTGACCCTGACCCGCCAGGCGCTAGAGCAGGTGATGACCGGCCAGTCCAGTCTCGATGCGCTGATCTCCGCCGGCGAGGCCAAGCTGGAGGGCGCGGTAGAGCCGCTGTCCCGCCTGATGACCCTGATGGTCAGCTTTACCCCGGACTTTGAGATGATGCCCGGCACCAGTCCGGGCCCCACCGGCGAGGCGGTCAGCCAGCCATTGCAGCCGCTGGCGCCGGATTACTGATCCGCCTTCATCGCCTCACGCAGCTTGTCTACCTTGAAGCGGATCTGCTCGGCCATCTTGGGTTGGGCCGCCTGCTGGCCCATCAGCACCGCGCAGTGCAGTGCGGTGTGGTAGCGGCGCCAGCGCAGATCTGGTGCCCCCTGGGCTTCCGCCTCCAGAAACTCTCCCAATAGCGCCTTCAGTGCCTTGTTGTCGGCATTTTGCTGGCTGCCCACCAGCTCGGCGCCAAATTCGTAGGCCTCTGCCAATCCCGCCTTGAGTGCCTGACGCATCGGCAGGTCTGCCTCTTTACCGGCACCCCAGTCGGCCAGCTCCTGTTGCAGTCGCTGTTCGATACCGTCCAGTCGGGCCTTGGCGTCGGCGTTGGCGCTGGCATGCTCCTTCTGATAGCGCTTGGCTTTGAACACAAAATACAGGGCCACCAGGGCCACGATGAGCAGCAGGATGTCGAAGTTCAAGGAAGGCTCTCCTCAATCGAATAGGGATGGTTTAAGCCTAAGCTGAGCCCGCTCCGGGGGCCAGTGGCATTGAAAAACGGGCCGAAGCCCGTTGAGGTGGTTGCACCTAACTTCCCCGTTACGGCGGGGAGTTGGTTGGGCCCGGACACGGGTATCAGTCCTGTTTATCGGACTCCAGCGCATCCAGGCGCTCTTCCAGCTGCTCCACCATCTGGCGGGTCTTGGCCAGCACGGCGCTCTGGCGATCGAACTCTTCCCGCGATACGAAGTCCAGCTTGGACAGCTGGCTTTGCAGGATGGTCTTGGCCTTCTGCTCGAAGTCATCGGCGGCGGCCTTCAGCCCCGGCGGCAGGTTGCCTGCCAGTTGCTGAGCCAGCTCTTCCAGTTTTTGAGGGGTCAACATCAGTCCATCTCCCGTTGGATTTTTCCGTATAGTACCAGATCCCGGCAGGGATCTTTGGGACCCTGGACATATGGGGTACACTGCGCCCCCAATTTTGACCGGCACAACCCACAGAGAGGCGGCGATGAAACTGAACCCAGCGCAACAACAGGCGGTGACCTATGTCTCCGGCCCATGCCTGGTGCTGGCAGGGGCAGGCTCGGGCAAGACCCGGGTAATCATCAACAAGATCGCTTATCTGATCCAGCAGTGCGACTACAAGGCGCGCCACATCGCCGCGGTGACCTTTACCAACAAGGCCGCGCGGGAGATGCGCGAGCGGGTGGCCAGCTCGCTGGGCAAAGCCGAGGCCCGGGGCCTGCGGATCTCCACCTTCCACACCCTGGGGCTGGATATGATCCGGGCCGAGCACAAGGTGCTGGGGCTCAAGCCCGGCTTCTCGCTGTTTGATGACCAGGATAGCCTGGCCCTGCTTAAGGAGCTGACCGAGCAGGAGCTGATGGAGGATAAGGACCAGCTGCAGCAGCTGATCACCCGGATCTCCGACTGGAAGAACGACCTGATGCAGCCGGAGCAGGCGATCGCCACCGCTCGGGACGGCAAGGAGGCGCTGCAGGCCCAGCTGTACCAGCGCTACCGCGATCATATGACCGCCTACAACGCGCTGGACTTCGATGACCTGATCCTGTTGCCGACCCTGATGCTGGCCTCCAACGAGGAGGTGCGTCTGCGCTGGCAGAACAAGATCCGCTACCTGCTGGTGGACGAATACCAGGACACCAACACCAGCCAGTACCAGCTGGTGAAGCTGCTGGTGGGGGAGCGGGCCCGCTTCACCGTGGTGGGGGACGACGACCAGTCGATCTACTCCTGGCGTGGCGCCAAGCCGCAAAACCTGGTGCTGCTGGGTAAGGACTTCCCCAAGCTGGAGCTGGTCAAGCTGGAGGAGAACTACCGCTCCTCCGGTCGTATCCTTAAGGCCGCCAACATCCTGATCGCCAACAACCCCCACGTCTACGACAAGACCCTGCGCTCCAACCTGAGCTACGGTGAGCCGATCCGGGTGGTCAGTGCCAAGAACGAGGACCACGAAGCGGAGCGGGTGGTGGCCAACCTGGTGCGGCACAAGTTTATGAACCACGCCAAGTTCAAGGATTACGCCATCCTCTACCGTGGTAACCACCAGGCGCGGCTGTTTGAGAAGGCGCTGATGGCCAACCGCATCCCTTACAAGATCTCCGGCGGCACCAGCTTCTTCAGCCGGGCGGAGATCAAGGACATCATGGCCTACCTGCGGGTGCTGGTGAATCCGGACGACGACAACGCCTTCCTGCGGATCTGCAACGTGCCCAAGCGGGGCATGGGCCCGGCGACGCTGGAGAAGATCGGTAGGCTGGCCAACAGCAAGCAGATCAGCCTGTTCGCCGCCAGCTTTGAGCCGGAGATCGAGCAGGTGCTACCACCCCAGGCGGCGGAGACGGTGATGGTGTTCACCCGCTGGCTGGTGAAGCTGGGGGATCGGGCCGTGCGCGGCGATACCCTGGATGCACTGAAGGATATGATCCGTGGCATCAACTACGAGGATCACCTGTACGACAGCTCCCCCAGCCCCAAGGCGGCGGAGATGCGGATGAAGAACGTCTCCGAGCTGTACCGCTGGATCACCGACATGATCGAGGGGGATGACCTGGATGAGCCGATGACCCTGGAGCAGGTGGTGACCCGCCTGACCCTGCGGGACATGATGGAGCGCAACAACGAGGACGAGGAGCTCGACCAGGTGCAGATGATGACCCTGCATGCCTCCAAGGGCCTGGAGTTCCCCTACGTGTTCCTGGTGGGTGCGGAGGAAGGCCTGTTGCCGCACCAGAGCAGTCTGGACGAGGGCAACGTAGAGGAGGAGCGCCGCCTGGCCTACGTGGGGATCACCCGGGCCCAAAAGGAGCTGATCTTTACCCTGTGCAAGGAGCGTCGCCAGTTCGGTGAGCAGATCCGCTGTGAGCCCAGTCGCTTCCTGTTGGAGCTGCCCCAGGATGATCTGATCTGGGAGGCGCGCCAGGCCAAGCCCAGCGCCGAGCAGCGTCAGCAGACCGCCCGCTCCCACATCGCCATGCTGCGGGAGAAGCTCAAGCAGAACTGAGGCCGGGCCTCAGAGGTTGGTACAGGCGGGCAGCGGCTCGATCTGGCCCAGCTCACTGGGGCGGTTGAAGTAGTAGCCCTGACCCCAGCGGCAGCCCAGCTCACGCATCTGGTCGCGCTGGGATTCCGACTCGATCCCCTCGGCGGCGATGGTGAAGCCCAGGTGGCCGGACAGGTCGATCAGCGATTGGATGATCGCCTTGTGGCGGTCGCAGCGGGTGGATTGCTGGCAGTACTGCTTGTCGATCTTGATGAAGTCCAGTGGCAGGTTGGGCAGCATGGTCAGTGCCGAGTAACCGGTACCGAAGTCGTCCAGCCCTAACTTAACCCCCAGCTGACGCAGCCGCTCCAGGCCATTGCGCAGGGTTTGCTGATCCACCAGCAGGTCCCGCTCGGAGAACTCCAATGCCAGCTGGCGGGTGGGGATAGGCAGATCGGCAATCGCCTCCTCCAGCTCCAACAGGCGGGTTTCTGAGCGCAGATGCGCCAGGTCCAGGTTGATGTGCACCCAGCCCTGCTCGCCCACCATCGCCTGGATCTGGGCGAAGTCACGGGCTACCTGGCTGAGCACGTAGCGATCCAGCTCGGTGACGGCACCGCATTTGTTGGCCCAGGGCAGGAACTGCTGGGGGTGGATCATCCCCAGCTTGGGGTGGTTCCAGCGGGCCAGCGCTTCGACGCCCACCAGGCGATTACGCTCCAGGTCGAACATCGGCTGGTAGTAGAGCTGGATCTCGCCTTGAGCCAGGGCATTGCGGAACTGGGACTCGCGGCTGAGATCGTTGAGCATCTGCAGCTTGAGATCCGAGGTGAAGAAGGCAAAGCAGCCCCGGCCGGCGGATTTGGCCTGGTACAGGGCAGCATCAGCGTTGCGCAGCAGCGCCTCCGGCTCCAGCTCACCGTGGGGATCCGCCAGGGCGATGCCGATGCTGGCACCGGGGAAGAACTCCCGACCCTCCAGGATGATCGGCTGTCGCACCCGCTCCAGGATCCGCTCACATACCTCCTGCACCCCCTGCTTGTCCTGGATCCGATCCAGCAGGATGACGAACTCGTCGCCACCGAGCCGGGCCAGGGTGTCGTTGTCGCGGATGCAGATCTGCAGACGCTGGGCAATCTCCTTGAGGAAGCGGTCACCGGCCAGGTGGCCCAGGGTGTCATTGACCATCTTGAAGCGATCGAGGTCGATGAACAGCAGGGCGAAGCGCTCCTGGGCATGGCGGCGGATCCGCTTCAGCGCCAGATCCAGGCGGTTGAGCAGCAGTGCCCGGTTGGGCAGGTTGGTCAGGGCATCGTGGAAGGCATCGTGGCGTAGCTGGTGCTCCGCCTTGCGGCGCTGGATGATCTGGCGCTGCAAGTCGACGTTAAGCGCCTGCATCTCCCGGGTACGCTCCTCCACCTGGCGCTCCAACTCTTCGTTGTAGCGCGCCTGCTGCTCCTCGTGGGCGCGGCGCTCGATGGCGGTGCTGATGTGCTGGGAAACGAAGCTAAGCAGCTCCAGGTCTTTCTGATCGTAGCCGTAGCCCTCCTGCTGGCTGAATACCGCCAACACGCCACGGGTCTGGCCATTGATGGTCAGGGGGACGCCGAGCCAATCGCGCAGCTGGATCAGGCAGCGATCGATCTTCTGCCCCAGCTGGCCATTACGGTAGGCACGCTGGATATCACTGCCGGTCAGCTGCACCGCCTGCTGCTGCTTGAGCACCTGCTCCACCAAGCCATCCGCCGGCGTGCGGGCGCTGGGGGCGGGCAGGGTGTCACCGGCCTCGTAGTAGGGGAACTCGATCTGGGTCCCGGCCTCATTGAGCAGGGCCACCATGCAGTTGTCCGCGTGCAGCAGATGGCGCAGGGCACGGTGAATGGAGAGGTAGAAGGAGTCGATGTGGCTGCGCCTTGCGGTCAGCTCGGTGATCTCCAGCAGTGCATTTTGCAGCTGCTCGGCCCGGCGGCGCTGGCGGATCTCCTCGTGCAGGGCCTGGTTGGCCAGGCGCAGCTCACGGGTGCGGCGCTCGATGGTGATCTCGGTGTGCTCCGCCTGCTGCAGTCGATTGAGGGTGGCCACCAGGTGCTGGCCGACAAAGTTGAGGATCTCCTGATCCTGGACGCTGAACTGGCTGCCCCGGCGGTAGCTTTGTACCGCCAGTAAGCCCATCACCTCCTGCTGATGGCGCAACGGGGTGCCCATCCAGGCCTCACAACGGCTGCCCAGTTGCTGCACCTCACCGGCCTCGATCAGGGCATCTATCTGCTCGGCATCGAGCCGCAAAGGCAGGTTTTGACGGACCAGGTAGTGACTGATCCCTTGACGGAACTGGCGCTGATCGCAGGACTGGAAGGGGTTGTCGCCATCCTGCTGGTCAAGAAAGAAGGGGCAGTGGTATTCGTCCTGCAGGCGGTCATAGAGGATGACATAGCAGTTTTCCACCGCGGGAACCCGTTTCACCAGTGGCACCAGGGATTGGTAGAACTGCTCCATGGAACGACAACTGCCCGCCAACTCCGAGATCTGGAGTAGCAGGTGTTGCAGGTGTTCCCCCTGGCGGTAACGCTTGGCCAGCCGCATCAGGCGCTGGGCATGGCGTTGCCATCGGGTGGGCGGCGTTCCGGCCACGGTTGGGCTTTTCGGGCTCATTGGGATCCATCCCTTTGATTCGTTTGGCTATCTTACCGTAATTTCTGGGTAATAAAAATCCAGCGGAGGGGCCAGATAGCGTGCACTTGGGTTGGACAGGCTCAAACCTCTAGTTAAAAATTCAGCAGTCAGCGGATTTTTGCCATTTTTCCGTAGACGCATGGGGGGCGCTTCAGTACTATATGCGCCGTCAAGGATGCGCCCATAGCTCAGCTGGATAGAGCGCTGCCCTCCGGAGGCAGAGGTCAGAGGTTCGAATCCTCTTGGGCGCGCCATCCTCCGATGGCTCGACATCTTAATTTCGATGGTGGCTATAGCTCAGTTGGTAGAGTCCCGGATTGTGATTCCGGTTGTCGCGGGTTCAAGTCCCGTTAGCCACCCCATCTTCAAGTGAAAAGCGCAGGCCTCGGCCTGCGCTTTTTGCGTTTTAGCCCTGGGTATCCTCCTGCAGGGTACCCTCCGGCAGCAGCGACCAGGGCTGGGGCGGGGCGATGAAGCCCTGGTAGCCCGCCAGCGGACTGTCCTGCCAGGCCACCAACGCATCGGTCTGCTCAACCCCACAGAGGTAGGTGTCGATCTGCAGACCCTGGGCGGTCAGGCTGAGCGCCTGGGCCAGCTCCTGCTGCCCCTGGGTGTCACCGAAGCTGTGATCCAGCCGCACGTAATCCGGCAGCAATACCCGCAGGTAATCCACTGACCCCAGATCGCGACCGAAATGGTCGATGCCAAAGGGGTAGCCCAACTTTTTCAGCATCTGGCGCAGAGCCAGCAGGTTACTGCCACCGCGCAGGGCTTGCTGCTCACTGATCTCGAACTGCAGCGGACTGGGGTGGGCCTCCAGCAGGCTGGCCAGCCAGTGGCGGAAGGGCGGATGATTGATGCTCTCGCTGGTCAGGTTGATCGACAAGGGGTGGGCGCTGTCGCGACAGCGGGGATCCGCCACCACCTGCTGCAGCAGGCAGCGATCGAAGGTGGAGCCCAGCCCCAGCAGATTCAGGTAGGGCAGGAATTGGTTGGCGTGCACCGCCTCCCCCTGGTTGCAGAGTCGGCCAAACAGCTCATAGTGCTTGACCCCATGGCTCTGCCAATCCTGAACCGGCTGCAGGTAGATCGCCATCGGCTGCTCCAGTGCTTCAATAAGCCAAGAACGCCACTGCTGTTGACTGACCGGTTGCTGCTGGGGCTTGAACCAGTGCAGCGGCTCACCCAGTTGTTGGGCCTGGCGCATCGCGCCGTCGGCCTCGGCCAGCAGTTGTGCCTGATCATGCTGAGGCAGGCGCACCACCACACCGATGGTTACCTTATCCGGGTGACTCAGGGCGCTGTTCTGCTCCAGTCGAGCGGCCCACTGCTGCAGCTGCTCCGCCAGCTGGTGCTGGGCCACCAGGTCCAGGTCCATTGCCAGCACGGCAAACTCGTTGGCGCTGATACGGAAGGCGGCACTGCCCGGCAGCGGGTCACACAGCTTGGTTAACTGCTGGGCCAGCTGCTGGATGGTCTCATCCCGTAACTGGTAGCCAAACTGGCCGCGGATCTGTTCCAGCAGCGGTACGCTGATCATCGCCAACATCCCCTCGCCCGGCTCCGACAACCAGGAGCTCAGGCGCTGGTTGAGATGCTGACGGTTGGCCAGGCCAGAGACCGCATCGGCCAGCAGCGAGCTTTGCAGCCGGCTGACCTGGTCGGCATGGGCCTGGAACTGCTGCTGTAGCTGCTGCTCCATGCTGTTGATGCTGCGTACCAGGGCCGCCAATTCGCGTGTGGCGGGCTCGGCGATAGGCTGATCAAAGTGGTGCTGGGCCACCGCTTCGGCATGAGACTGGATGGCGTGCAGCGGCTTGAGCAGGCGGTGCAGGCCCCACCTGGCGATCCCCAGGGTCAACAGCAACAATCCACCACTGAGCAGCAGCAGGTTAACCAGGCTGTTCCACAGCTGGCGGTAGGCGTAGCCAGGGTGGGTGGTCATGGTCAGCTCGCCCAGCTGCAGCCAGCCGCTGGTGATCACCAGGTTGCGCTGTTGGGGCTGGAACCAGCCCAGCTGGCTAAACCATCGGGGCACCTCGCTGTGGGCCTCGGAGCTGTGCCAACGCTTGACGCTGCCGTCCGCCAGCCAGGTCAGGTCGATGCTCTGGTACAGGCCGCCATCGAAGGTGGCGGATACCAACGCCTCGGCGGATACCTTGTCAGCCTGTTCCATGTGGGGCTTAAGCATCATCGACAATGCCTGGCTGCTGTTGTCCAGCTCCACCCCCATTTGGCGGTACAAAAAGCCACGCATCTCGACCAGTTGTCCCCAGCTGAGCGTCAACACCAGGGCGACGAACAGGCCGAGCACGAGCAGGGAAAGCTGTTTGTAGAGGGTCATGGGTCCATCCTTGCTGTCAGAGGGCGTTGCATCACGCCCTGTTGTCGACGCTGATTAAAGCGGTTCCAGCGGTCCAGGGCTGGCTGATTGGTGAGCTCCCGGCCGCCACCCGGTCCGTCCAGCCACAGGCGCTCGCCATTGAAGCTGTATACCGGGAGCAGGTCGCGGCGGGCGCTGGCGGGCAGGATCTCGCCCTTGAGGTTATCCAAAATCAGCGGCTCACTGGCTGGGGTGGGGTAGTAGGCCACCACCATGTGAAACTGGTTGAGACTGGTGGCTTTGACGTACACCAGCCGCAGCTGGGAGGTGGGGATCCCCAGGGCGCGCAGCGATAGGAACTTGGCCAGGGCAAAGTCCTCGCAGTCGCCCATGGCGGCGCCGATGAACTCCATCGGGGTAGCCCAGTAGTTATCCTCACCCCAAACCACCCGATCATCGAGGAAACGGAACTGGTTAAAGAACCGGTTAATCTCGGCCAACTGTTGGCGCTGGTCCTGGCCATTGAGCTCACTCATCAGGGTGCGCCAGGCCTGGTAGCGCAGACCCGCGGACTCGCCGTAGATCTGCACCAGCTTGCGTTGCTGCTGCGGTAGCCACTCCGGTGGTGCCGCCAGACACAGCATGGCGACACCCAACAAGGCCGCCACCAGCGACCTGACTGCGTTGCGCATCGGCTGTTAGCGCCCCACGGTCCAGACCGTCCATTTCATCGCGACCTTTTCGTCTTCACTGCTGATCTCTGCCACCACCCTGCGGTTGCGGCTATGGGCCAGCGGATCATTGCCCGGATCCTCCGGCCGGTCGAAGCTGTAGCCGACGGTATCGATACGCTGGGCCTGCAGGCCAAAGTGCTCCATCAGAGCGGTCTTTACTGATTCTGCCCGACGCTCGGACAGCCACTGGTTGTAGCTATGGCTGCCCACCTCGCTGCAATGGCCCTCGATAATGACCTTGGTTTCCGGGTACTGGGCCATAAAGTCCGCCAGCGCATGGAGAGAATCCATCACCTCAGTGTCCAGTCGGGAGGAGTTGTTTTCAAACAGTACCTTGAGCTCACGACGCGCGGTGTAAGCCAGGCGCTCATCACAGCCGTCATTGCTGACCTCGGCACCGCCGAGGCTTTCAGGGCAGGCCTCACGGGCCAGGATTACCCCATCGCCATCGGCGTCACTGAGGTCATATTGCTGCTCGGTGCTTTGCCACTGCACCAGGGGTTGGTTGGCGCAACCGGACAGGATCAGGCCGGCACACAGAAAGGCAAGGGGGGTGGCAGTGGGCTTATTCATAGTCACGCTCCGCATTCCATTGGCTGGGACGGGTGATGCGCAGGGAGTCGAGCAGCTGACCGCTGGCGTTGAGTACCCGGTACTTGGCCATCAGCTCGTCCATCTCCGCATCGATGTAGTCCTGGCGCGCCAGGAAGAGTTCGTTTTCGGTATCGAGCAGGTCCAGCAGGGTCCGTTGACCCAGGCGGAACTGCTCGCTGTACGCCAGCTGGGCCTCTTTCGCGGCTTCCACATGCTGGCGGATAAACTCCCGCTGCAGCGCCAGCTGTTCGTAGGCGTTCCAGGCCAGTCGCATCCCTTCGAATACGCTGCGCTGAGCCTGCTCCCGTACCGATTTGGCGGAGCCCAGCTTGTAGGCAGCCTCGCGGGAGCGGGCCTTGGTGCTGCCACCGGCAAACAGGTTGTATTTGAACTCCAGCATGGCGCTGAGGTCGTTGTTGTGGCCTTCGTAGTTGTCCAGATCCTGGCCCCAGCTGCCCTCCAGCTTGAGGTTCAGTTCCGGGTAGTAATTGGCTCGGGCCACGGTACGCTCTGCCTGGGCGGCGGCGATGTCCAGCTGGGCCGAGCGCAGCACCGGGTGGTTGTCGGTGGCCAGCAGCGCCGCGGCCAGATCACTGGGTAGGCGGTCGTGGTCCGGCATCGGTGAGACCAGATCCACCGGCTCATCATTGGTGACCTGGCGGAACTGGGCCTCGGCATCCAGCAGGTTGTTGACCGCGGCGACCCGGTTGGCGTGGGCGCGAGCCAGGCGGCCGGTGCTCTGGGCCAGATCGGCGCTGTCGCCCAGGCCGGACTGGCTGCGCTCGACAATCTTGTCGTGGATGGTGCGGTGGTTGTCCAGGTTGTGCTCTGCCAGTTCCAGCTGGTGACGGGCCTTGAGCACCCCGGTATAGACCTGAGCCACGTCCAGCGCGGTGTCCTCCGCCTGAGCAAACAGGGCCCATTGATCAGCGGCGGCCTCTTTGCCCAGCCGCTCTACCTCACCGGGGGTACGGAAGCCGTCAAACAGCAGCTGGCTGAGGCTGACCCCGGCCTGCTGCGGTGTGGTTTCCAGATCGTGGTCGCCACTGCGGGTGCGCCCTACCGGGGTATCACTTTGCTGGTAGCCATAGCGGCCAAACAGGTCGACCTGGGGGAAGTAGCCGCCGCGCACCTGGTTGACCTGCTCCTCGGTGGCCTTAAAGCGGTTAAACTGCTGGCGTACCTGGGGGTGGGTATCCAGGGTGTAAGCAACCGTCTGCTCCAGGCTCTTGGCATAGAGTGGAGCGCAGAGGCTGGCGGCCAATAACGCCGCCGAGATCTGGGTTTTCATCATTGTCCGTCCTTTGATTTTGATGTGTTCTCAGCGCTCTCGCAGCGCATTTTCTTTGGCCCTTAACAAGGGGGTAAGCAGGTAAGCGAGGATGCTTTTTTGTCCCGTCAGTACGTCCACCGAGGTGATCATGCCGGGGATGATGGGCAGGGGTTCCTCCGCCTTACCTAAGCGGTTGCTGTCGGTGCGGATCCGCACCAGGTAAAAACTGTTGCCCTCGTCGTCTGTGATGGTGTCGGCACTGATGTGCTCCACCGTGCCGGACAGGCCGCCGTAGCGGGTGAAGTCGTAGGCGGTCACCTTGACCGTGGCCGGCAGGCCCGGACGCAGGAAGGCGATGTCCTTGGGGGCGATGTGCGCCTCCACCAGCAGCTGGTCCTCGGAGGGAACGATCTCGATCAGTGCTTCCCCCGGCTGCACTACGCCACCGAGGGTGTTGATCTTGAGGGATTTCACCGTGCCATTGACCGGCGAGACGATCAGGGTGCGATCCACCTTGTCCTGGGCGCCGATATTGGCCTGGCTCAGCCGTGCCAACTGGGCACTGATCTCGTTCAGCTCACTTTGGCTTTCGCTGATGAAGTTGAGGGCGATCTCACTGCGTTTGAGTACCGCCTCATCCCGTTCCAGCAGCAGCGAGGGGCGCAACTGACGCAGCGAGGCCAGTTCGCCCTCGGCGTCGTTGGCCTGGCGTTGCAGCTTGATCAGCTCCACCTCGGAGACGATACCGCGCTCAGCCAGGGGCTTGGTGATCTCCAGCTCGCGCATGATCAATTGGTAGCTGGCACTGAGGGTCTGGATCCGGGTGGCCAGCTCCTTGAGCTCGTTCTCTTTTTTATGGATCGCCTGGGCCTCGATATGGATCCGGTTTTCCAGTTGGCTCAGGGTGTGGCGATATTCCGCCTTTTGCTGTTCGACCAGCTCGGGTGCCTGTTCCGCCTGGGCAAACTGCAGTTGCTGGGGCTGGATCTGGACCTGGCGCTGCCACACCTGGGGGCCACTGCCATTGGCCACGCTGACGCTGGCCAGCTGGGCCTTGAGTCGCTCCCGGGTCAGGCTCAGGTTGAGGCTCTCCTGCTCCCGTTGGGCCAGATCGGAGCGGAAGCGAGTATCGTCAATCCGCAGCAGCGGATCGCCGGCCTGTACCACCATCCCTTCGCTGATCAGGATCGCCTCGATCACCCCACCGTCCAGGCTCTGGATCACCTGTACCTGAGAGGAGGGGATCACCTTGCCCAGGCCGCGGGTAACCTCATCAAGCTGGCTCAAGCCGGCCCACAGCAGCAGGCTGGCGATCAGCGCCGCCAGCAGCCAGACCAGTTTGCGCTGGTAGCTGGGGGGGTGAAACAGCAGCGGGTCTTGCCAGTCGTACTTGGCCATCATTCAGCCCCTCCCTGTTTGAGCTTGGCCATCACCTGCTCGGTGGGGCCGTTGGCCACCAGCCGGCCGCGCTCCAGCACCAGCAGCCGTTGACTCAGGGCCAGCAGCGGCTGCTTATGGGTGATCAACACCAGAGTCTTGTCCTTGGGCAACTGCTGCAGGGTGCGGACCAGTTGCAGCTCAGCCCGGGCATCCAGGCTGGCGCTGGGCTCATCCAGTACCAGGATGGAGGGATCGTTGAGCAGGGCGCGGGCCAGGGCGACCGCTTGGCGCTGGCCCGCCGACAGGGCCATGCCGGACTCGCCCACCTGGCGGTTCAACCCCTGGGGATCCAGATCGGTGAACAGGCTGACCCCGGACAGGGTGACGGCCCGATTTAACTGGGCGTCGCTGACCTGGCGCGCCCCCAGCAGGATGTTGTCGCGGATGGTGCCGTAGAACAGCCGTACATCCTGGGGCACATAGCCCACCTGGTGACGCAAGAAGGCGGTGTGGAGCTGGCCGATATCGCGGCCATCAAAGCGCAGATGGCCCTGGCTGGGCTGGAGGAAACCCAGCAATAGCTTGGCCAGGGTGGATTTGCCCGAGCCGTTGCGGCCAATCAGCGCCACCCGCTCACCGGGCTGGATGCGGAAGTCGATCCCCTTGAGGATGGGATCGCCCTGGGGGTCAAAGCGAAAGTGCAGGTCGTCCACCTGGATCTTGCCATGCAGGCGGCCCAGGTCCGGGTAGTAGCCGTCGGCCTCACTGTCCTGGGGCAGGGCCATCAACTGGTCAAGGCTGTGCAGGGTGCCTTTGACGTGGTGGGCCCGACTCATCAGGCCGATCAGTTGGGCCATGGGGCTGATGGCCCGACCGGTGAGGATCACCGCGGCGATGATCCCCCCCATGGAGATCAGCCCCTCTTCCAGCTTGTAGACCCCTAGCACTACCACGGCCAGGGTGGCGATCTGTACGGTGAAGCTGGCGCTGTGGCTGGCCAGGTTGGTCAGCTGGCGGCTCTTGGTATGCCAGTCGGCGCTGTGGGCTTGCATCTTCTCCCAGCTGTGCTGGATCGGGCCTTCGGCGCCGGCGCTCTTGATGGTCTCCAGCCCGGTGATGGACTCGTACAGGTGGGCATGGCGCAGATCGGCGTAGCGCTGTGCCTCCCGACTGGCGTGGGCCAGCTTGGGCTGCAGCGCCAGGGTAACCGCCAGCATCACCCCGATGGCGATGATCGGCGGCCACACCAGTGGGCCGGCGACCCAGGCAATGATCGCCAGGAACAGCAGGGAAAAGGGTAGGTCGACCAGGGTGGTGAGGGTGGAGGAGGCGATGAACTCACGGACCGAGTCAAACTCGCCAAACTGGCGGGCCAGGGCGCCGGTGGAGGCGGGCCTATGCTGCAGCCGCATCCCCAGGATGCGGCCAAACAGGCTGCGGGAAACCTCCAGATCGGTGCGCTTGCCGGCGTAGTCGATCAGTACTGCCCGGATCTGTTTGAGCATCAGATCGAAGGCGAAGGCGATGCCGGCCCCGACGGCCAGTACCCAGAGTGATTCGTAGGCCAGGTTGGGGACCACCCGGTCGTACACGTTCATGATGAACAGCGGCGAGACCAGGGCAAACAGGTTGATCAGTACCGATGCCAGCAGGATATCCCGGTACAGGGTGCGCGCCTTGCGCAGCGGCCCCCAGAACCAGTGTCCCTGGCTCTCCTCGGCTTGCTCCGGGGTAAAGCGAGGGTCCTCCGCCAGCTGAGGGCTGAGCAGTACCACCTGTCCGAGGAAGCCCCGCTCCAGCTCGCGGCGACTGCGGCGGATAGGGGTTTGGGTGATGGGCTCCAGTAGCTCGGCCTCCTCCTCGTCCAGACCCAGCAGTAGGGTTGGGGGCTCATCCGCCAGGGCGATCAAGCAGGGGAAGGCCTGCTCTGGCAGTTGGCTCAGTTCCATCACCAGGCGTCGACAGGTCAGGCCGCAGCGAGCAGCCGCCTGCTCCAGGTGAGACAGGGGGAGATCGCCGTCGACCCAGGGCAATGCTGCCTGGACCGAATGCCGGTTCACCGCCAGCTCATAATGACCGGCCAACCACATCAGGTTGTCCAGTAGCGGGCTGGGCGGGGTGGCGTCGACAGCACGAGAGATCTCCGACATACCGGCTCCTTACGGCAACAGCTCGTTTTGCTGCGGGGCCACATCGATGGCGGGACCCCCGGCAGCGTTATTGGCACTGGGCTGGGCGCTGTCCAGCACCAGGGCGCCATCCTGCAGCAGGGCGTCCAGGTCCTGGTACTGGTTGCCCTCCAGCACGATGGTCAGGCTGGGGGCACCCACGCCGGTGGGGGTGACCTCGATGGTGGTGTCGGTGCCGTCGGTGGAGACGTTGAGGTAATCGGTCAGATCCCCCTGCTCCTCACCCACCAGCAGATCGGACAGGTCGAGGCGGTCACCGTCGGCGCGGCTGAAGTCGACCACGGTGTCGAGGCTGCCGTCGGCATCGCCATCGCGCCAGGCAAAGGTGTCAGCACCGCTGCCGCCGCTGAGCAGATCGGAGCCCAAGCCACCCACCAGCAGATCATCGCCCTCCTGGCCATAGAGGATGTCATCCCCTGCGCCGCCATAGAGGATGTCATCGCCACCGTCCCGGCCCTGACCACCGCTGTCCACCGACTCCTGAGACAGGGTCTGGTGGTGGGTGCGGACGTAGTTGAGGGTGTCTTCCCGACTCCAGTTGTTGGCAGGGTCCTGCTCCAGCGCCTCGAACACCTTGGTGCCGGAGCCCGGGGGCAGATCCAGCCCCTGCTGTTGCGCCAGCTCATCGGTATTGGGGCTGTCGCCAAACAGGATGTCGTTGCCGGCACCGCCATCCAGCAGCTGACGTCCTACCCCATCCAGGGTCAGCTCCACCAGGTTTTGCAGGGTCTGGTCGAGACCGTTGCTTCCCTCCAACAGTTGGGCCGCACCGCTGCTGTCGATGTGATCCATCAGCAGCTGAGTGGTGACGTTGTCTGGTTGGCCATCGCCGGTCAGGTCTACTGCATCGGTGAGCAGCTGGTCCGGGTCCATGCCAAAGCCCACGGCCCGAAGGCTGTTGGACAGGCTGTTTAGCAGGGCGACCTCATCCTGGCTGTCGTTGTTGGCCTGACCTAGCAGGTGCTTGATCGCCCGCTCTGAATTGCCGGATTGCGTGCCGTTGGCGTCATCCCCCCTGAGGTTGGCGGTGGGGATGCCGTCGGTGATCAGGAAGGTGTGGGTTTCATCCGCCGCCGGGGCATCGCCCTGCAGCCAGTCGATCGCCTCCTGGAACGCCGCCTCGTAGTTGGTGACGCCGCGGGAGAACAGGGCCTCGACGAACGCCTGCGCTGAAGCGAGTTGGTCAGGGTCGGTGACGTCAAAGGTGTCCTGACTTTGGCCGTCGACGTTTTTGGCAAAGCCGATCAGCTTAACGGTTACGGTGCCGGGGTGGTCCTTCATGCTGTTAAGCATATTGGTGACCGCGGCTTTGACCTCCTGCAGTTCCCAGGTGTAGAGAGACTCTGAGGTGTCGATCATGATGACGTAGTTGTAGTCGAGGGGCTGCTCCTGCAGTTCGGAACCGCCGGCATCCCCCAGGATGATGTCATCCCCCTGGTTGTCGGGACCCGGGGCGGCCAGTTCGATGGTGAAGTCATCTTCAACCGTATCACCGTCGCTGTCGGTGACCCCCAGGGTGAAGTCCAGTGTCACATCCTTGGTGGTGCTGACGATGGTTTCTGCCGAGGTGCCGGAGAACTGGAAGCGGAACTCGCTGCCCGAGCCTGCGCTCATCAGCTCGATATAGCTAATGCTGCCGACGTTTTCAATGACTTCGCCAGAGCGGATGGTGCCCTCATCCAGCAGGTTGCCGTCGGCGTCGAAGGCGCGGTAGGCGATCTCGTCGGCCCCGGCAAAGCTGACGCTGGTGGCGGCCACATCCTGCTGATAATCGACGATCAGAACTTCATCGTCCTGGATGAAGGCATTGTCGATGCCAACCCCGTTGTTGTTGCCGTTGACCTTACCCTCGGAGCCATCGTTACTGCGTGCGGTCAGGGTAAAGGCCAGCTCAAAGTTCGGGGCGATGTCAGCGGCGTTGTATTCCACATCGAACGCGCCGGTAGTCGAGTCGTAGCCGATGTAAAGGATGGGGCCATTGCCGCCGGTAGCGCCTTCGACACCGGCAATCTCAATGGTTTCGAGGCTGTCGATGCTGACATGACCGTCGATGCTGTAGCTGCCGTTGTCGGGATCCGCGGTCAGGGTAAAGATCAGCTGCTGACCATTGGCACCATCTTCACCCTGGTAGGCGCTGGGAACGTCATTGGTGTCCAGGTAGGCGATCAGCACGTCGGGGTTGGCGGGGTCGACGTAGTAGAACACCGAGTAGCCATTGGAGGTCAGGCCGGAATCGGTAAAGGCCTCGCCCTGGTAGCTGTCACCCATCAACTTGGCGATGGTGGGGTTGAAGTCGGCGCTGTAGCCTTGATCTACGCCCTCAAGCTCGAGGGTACCCTCGCCATGATAATTGGCGGCGTTCTCGCCTTGCAGATCCCCTGCCACCAGACTGATGCCGTCATCCAGAACGGTCAGGTTGACCTGGCCACTGGCGCTGTTGCCGCCTGCATCGGTGGCCACCACCTCAATGCCGCTGATAGTGAGCTGATCCAGGTCGACCTGGTGTTGCAGGTTCTCCATCAGGGTGGCCTGGACCGAGACATTGCCATCCCCCAGATCCTGCAGTGACAGCGAGATCATCGGCTGTTGTAGATCGCCATCCAGGTAGCCGACCAGGGAACCACTGACCACCTGCCAGCTCAGGCTGCCGTCCAGCCCATCGATCTGGATGCCATCGGTATCGCCGAAGGCGTAGGCCGCAATGGCAAAGACACCCAGGGTGAAGGTCAGGGTGGTGGTCTGGGTATCGGTTTGATTGCCCTCGGTGGCAGCATCATCCAGGGTGATACCCGCCAGATCGCCGCCCTCGAGCTCGCCGGTGCCCTGGATGGTTACGGTGACGGTCTGGGAGAGCACGCCACCCTGGCCATCGTCAACGGTGACCGTGTAGGTCTGCACCAGGCTGTCGTCCGGCCCCAGTTGCTGGATGGCATCCAGGCTGTTGTCGACGCTGAAGCTCCAGCTGCCGTCGTCATTGACGACGAAGGTGCCCAGGTAGTCGTCGCCGTCGGCTTCGAAACTCAGGGTGGTGTTGCTGTCGTCGGCACCGAGCACCAGGTTGAGATCGCCACCGGTGGCCAGCATGCCATTGTTGACATCGATGTCTTCGGTCACGCTGCCGCTGTCGGCAGAAATGCTGGGGGCATCGTTGGTACCGGTGACGGTGATGGTGACCTGGGTTTCCGAACCATCAGTGAGGGTCACGGTAATAACATCAGTCACCTGCTCGCCGTCGGCGAGGGCATCGACGGTGGCGTTCTGGGCCAGGGTGTAGGTCCAGTTGCCCTGGGCATCCACCACCAGGGAGCCGTAGCTGCCGGCCAGGGTGTCGGCGACAAAGGCCAGATCCGGGTTATCCGCGTCGGTGGCAGTGAGCTGACCGTCGGCAGTCAGCACGGTGTCTTCGGTAACCGAACCGCTGTCCTCAGAAATCACCGGGGCATCGTCGGTGCCAGTCACGGTGATGGTGACCTGGGTTTCGGAGCCGTCGGTGAGGGTCACGGTAATAACATCAGTCACCTGCTCGCCGTCGGCGAGAGCATCGACGGTGGCGTTCTGCGCCAGGGTGTAGGTCCAGTTGCCGTTGGCATCCACCACCAGCGAGCCGTAGCTGCCGGCCAGGGTGTCAGCCACAAAGGCCAAGTCCGGGTTGTCAGCATCGGTGGCGGTGAGCTGACCTTCTGCGGTCAGCACCGTGTCTTCGGTGACGCTGCCACTGTCCTCAGAGATGACCGGGGCATCGTCGGTGCCGGTGACGGTGATGGTGACCTGGGTTTCTGAGCCGTCGGTGAGGGTGACAGTAATCACGTCAGTGACCTGCTCGCCGTCGGTCAGCGCGTCCACGGTGGCGTTCTGGGCCAGGGTGTAGGTCCAGTTGCCGTTGGCGTCCACCACCAGCGAGCCGTAGCTGCCGGCAATCGTGTCGGCGACGAAGGCCAGGTCCGGGTTGTCGGCGTCGGTGGCGCTGAGCTGACCTTCGGCGGTCAGCACCGTGTCCTCGGTGACGCTGCCGCTGTCTTCGGAGATCACCGGGGCATCGTCGGTGCCAGTCACCGTAATGGTGACCTGGGTCTGGGAGCCGTCGGTGAGGGTCACGGTAATAACATCAGTCACCTGCTCGCCGTCGGTGAGGGCATCGACGGTGGCGTTCTGGGCCAGGGTGTAGGTCCAGTTGCCGTTGGCATCGACCACCAGCGAGCCGTAGCTGCCGGCCAGGGTGTCGGCGACGAAGGCCAAATCTGGGTTATCCGCATCGGTGGCAGTCAGCTGACCTTCGGCAGTCAGCACGGTGTCCTCGGTGACGCTGCCGCTGTCTTCGGAGATGACCGGGGCATCGTCGGTGCCGGTGACGGTGATGGTGACCTGGGTTTCGGAGCCGTCGGTGAGAGTGACGGTGATGACATCAGTCACCTGTTCGCCGTCGGTGAGGGCATCGATGGTGGCGTTCTGGGCCAGGGTGTAGGTCCAGTTGCCGTTGGCGTCCACTACCAGCGAGCCGTAGCTGCCGGCCAGGGTGTCGGCGACGAAGGCCAAATCTGGGTTATCCGCATCGGTGGCAGTCAGCTGACCTTCGGCAGTCAGCACGGTGTCCTCGGTGACGCTGCCGCTGTCTTCGGAGATGACCGGGGCATCGTCGGTGCCGGTGACGGTGATGGTGACCTGGGTTTCGGAGCCGTCGGTGAGGGTGACGGTGATGACGTCGGTCACTTGCTCGCCGTCAGTCAGCGCATCGACGGTGGCGTTCTGCGCCAGGGTGTAGGTCCAGTTGCCTTGAGCATCCACCACCAGCGAGCCGTAGCTGCCGGCCAGAGTATCAGCGACGAAGGCCAGATCCGGGTTATCCGCGTCGGTGGCAGTCAGCTGACCTTCCGCGGTCAGTACCGTGTCCTCGGTGACCGAGCCGGTGTCTTGGGAGATCACCGGGGCATCGTCGGTGCCGGTGACGGTGATGGTGACCTGGGTCTGGGAGCCGTCGGTGAGGGTGACGGTGATGACATCAGTCACCTGCTCGCCGTCGGTGAGGGCATCGACGGTGGCGTTCTGGGCCAGGGTGTAGGTCCAGTTGCCGTTGGCATCCAGGGTCAGGCTGCCGTAGCTGCCGGCCAGGGTGTCGGCGACGAAGGCCAGATCCGGGTTGTCGGCGTCGGTGGCGCTGAGCTGACCTTCCGCGGTCAGCACAGTGTCTTCAGTAACCGAACCGCTGTCCTCGGAGATCACTGGCGCATCGTCGGTACCGGTGACGGTGATGGTGACCTGGGTTTGTGAGCCATCGGTGAGGGTAACGGTGATGACGTCGGTGACCTGTTCGCCGTCGGTGAGGGCATCGACCGTGGCGTTCTGCGCCAAGGTGTAGGTCCAGTTGCCGCTGGCATCCACCACCAGTGAGCCATAGCTGCCGGTCAGGGTATCGGCGACGAAGGCCAGATCCGGGTTGTCGGCGTCGGTGGCAGTGAGCTGACCGTCGGCGGTCAGCACCGTGTCTTCGGTGACGCTGCCGCTGTCCTCAGAGATGACCGGGGCATCGTCGGTGCCAGTGACGGTGATGGTGACCTGGGTTTCGGAGCCGTCGGTCAGGGTCACGGTGATGACATCGGTGACCTGCTCGCCGTCGGTCAGCGCATCGACGGTGGCGTTCTGCGCCAGGGTGTAGGTCCAGTTGCCGTTAGCATCCACCACCAGCGAACCGTAGCTGCCGGCCAGGGTGTCGGCGACAAAGGCCAGATCCGGGTTATCCGCATCGGTGGCGGTGAGCTGACCTTCTGCGGTCAGCACTGTGTCCTCGGTGACCGAGCCGCTGTCCTCAGAGATCACCGGGGCATCGTCGGTGCCGGTGACGGTGATGGTGACCTGGGTTTCAGAGCCGTCGGTGAGGGTGACGGTGATGACGTCGGTCACTTGCTCGCCGTCGGTGAGGGCATCGACGGTGGCGTTTTGCGCCAAGGTGTAGGTCCAGTTGCCGTTGGCATCGACGGATAGGGAGCCATAGCTGCCGGCGAGGGTGTCGGCGACGAAGGCCAGGTCCGGGTTGTCCGCATCGGTGGCGGTGAGCTGACCTTCGGCGATGAGGTCGGTGTCTTCGGTGACGCTGCCGCTGTCCTCAGAGATTACAGGGGCATCGTCGGTGCCGGTGACGGTGATGGTGACCTGGGTTTCGGAGCCGTCGGTGAGGGTGACAGTAATGACATCGGTGACCTGCTCACCGTCGGTAAGGGCGTCGACGGTGGCGTTCTGCGCCAGGGTGTAGGTCCAGTTGCCTTGGGCATCGACGGTCAGGCTGCCATAGCTGCCGGAGAGGGTATCAGCCACAAAGGCCAGATCCGGGTTGTCGGCGTCGGTGGCAGTGAGCTGACCTTCGGCGGTCAGCGCCGTGTCTTCGGTCACCGAGCCGATGTCTTCGGAGATCACCGGGGCATCGTCGGTGCCGGTGACGGTGATGGTGACCTGGGTTTCGGAGCCGTCATTCAAGGTGACCGTAATAACATCGGTGACCTGCTCACCGTCGATGAGGGCATCGACGGTGGCGTTCTGGGCCAGGGTGTAGGTCCAGTTGCCGTTGGCATCGACGGTCAGGGAGCCATAGCTGCCGGCAATCGTGTCGGCGACGAAGGCCAGGTCCGGGTTGTCGGAGTCGGTGGCTGTCAGGGTGCCGGTGGCAACCAGATCCGTGTCTTCGGTGACCGAGCCGGTGTCTTCGGAGATCACCGGGGCATCGTCGGTGCCGGTGACGGTGATGGTGACCTGGGTTTCAGAGCCGTCGGTGAGGGTGACGGTGATGACGTCGGTGACCTGCTCACCGTCGGTAAGGGCATCGACGGTGGCGTTCTGGGCCAGGGTGTAGGTCCAGTTGCCGTTGGCATCGACAGTCAGGCTGCCGTAGCTGCCGGCCAGGGTGTCGGCGACGAAGGCCAAGTCCGGGTTGTCCGAATCGTTGGCGCTGAGCTGTCCATCCGCGGTGAGCAGAGTGTCTTCAATCACGGCCCCTTCACCAGCGCTGATGATGGGGGCGATGTCGGCATCCGGGCCAAGCAGCGGGGCACCGCTGTCGCGGAAGCTCAGGGCATCGGTCGGGTCGGCAGCGGCAGTTTGGTAGCCCCCTTGGGTCTGGGTTTCTACAGCATTGCGATCAACCTTAATGAAGCTTTCCTGGCCCTGGGCACCCACCTGGCCGGCGGCGGTATCGGGCAGCTCTTCCAGATCAGCGCCCTGCATCAACAGTTGCTGCAGAGCCGCCACTTCGGGGTCGATGGTTTCAGTCCCTTGGGCGTTGGGCTGGGCGGTTTCCAGCTGAACCCCGTCTGCCAGGTAAACCTGTTCGCCGGGGCTGAGCAGGTCACCGGCAAAGCGCAGGGATTCGGTGCCGTCGACAGCGATAACGCGTACCGAGTCGGCTCCATGGATCTGGCGAATGGTCAGGCTATGTTGAATGGTTTGAACTTGCACGGTGCTCCCTCCCGTTATGCCTCTTCCTGAGGGCATTTGCTGCCACGATTTCAACTGCCGAGCGTGACCGAATTAACCATATGGTACCGGGCTGGTAACTTGATGCCAACATTTTGACGGGTGGAAATACGGTTTAAAAACCACAACATAGAGAGGGCTTGAACGGGATTTTGCGAGGTTTTGGCAGGTATTGCGGTGAATGGTGCGAAAGAAGCCTAGATAGGGTGTATCTGGTTCATTTATAAAAATTACGCTGGATGAAAAAACGGCCTACCATCAGGGCAGGCCGTTCGGGCGGCAAAGCGAATAAAACTCAAAGTATCGACGGGTCTATGCCGAGTTGGCCAGTGCACTAGCCTCCGGTATGGCTCATAAAGCGCAGGATCTGTGTTTCTCCTTCATCGCTGAAGTGGTGCATCTCCGGCTTGCGAGACATGGCATTGACGATAGCTTCCTTCACCGGCGCCAGCTGACCCGGGTTTTGTCGCAGGATCGCCTTCAGGTCTACCGAATTCTCGTTGCCGAGGCAGAGCAGCAGCTCACCGGTGGTGGTCACCCGAACCCGGTTGCACTGATCGCAGAAGTTGTGACTGTGCGGGCTGATAAAGCCGATGCGGATGTCGCTGTCTTCCATCCGGTAGTAACGTGCCGGCCCGCCGGTATTCTCGGTGGTGGGGATCAGCGCATGCTCAGCTTCAATCAGGCGGCGCACCTCGGCGCTGGTCAGCATCGAGTGCTTGCGTCGGTCGTCCGACAGCAGGCCCAGTGGCATCTCCTCGATGAAGCTGATGTCCACGCCCTTGTCCCGGGCGAAGTTGACCAGGTCCAGCACCTCGTCGTCATTGTTGCCCTTCATCGCCACGGTATTGAGCTTGATCCGTTCAAAGCCGGCCTCGATGGCGGCGTCGATCCCCGCCAATACCCGCTCCAGCTTGCCGTTGCGGGTCACCGCTTTGAAGCGATCCGGATCCAGGGTGTCCAGGCTGATGTTGATGCGCTTCAGGCCCGCCTCCGCCAGGGCGGGGGCAAACTTCTTGAGGCGCGAACCGTTGGTGGTCAGGCAGAGATCCTTCAGACCCGGCAGGTCTGCCAACTGCTTCACCAGAAAGTCCAGGTTGCTCTTCACCAGGGGCTCGCCCCCGGTCAGCCGGATCTTGCTCACCCCAAGCTCAGTGAAGGCCTGGGCGATCAGGTGCAGCTCCTCCAGGGACAGAACCTCCTCCCGGGGCAGGAAGGTGGGGTTCTCATCCATGCAGTAGACGCAGCGAAAATCGCAATGGTCGGTAACAGATAAGCGAAGGTATTTGATCTCACGACCGAAACCATCAATCAGTGCCATTATGACTCTTCCTTACAACAGATCGGCGAAGGGTTGGATCCACACCGACTCACCCGCCTGCACTTGGGCCAGGGGCTCTTCGATGATGATCAGGCAGTTGGCCTTGGACATGGAGCCCAGCATACCGCTGCCCTGGTGACCGGTGCTGACCACCTGCAGTTGGCCAACGGCACCCAGTTGGGCAACGCCACGGAGAAACTCGGTGCGGCCAACCCGGCTGCGCAGGCTCTCGCCCGCCACGGCACGCAGTCTCTGCGGCTGCCAGTCACGCTCACCGGCCAGCTTGCGCAGGGTCGGCTGGACAAACTGCATAAAGGAGACCATCACCGCAACCGGGTTACCCGGCAGGCCGAAGAACAGGGTGTCGCCCAGGGTGCCAAAGGCCAGGGGGCGGCCCGGCCGCTGAGCGATCTTCCAAAAATCGATCTGGCCCAGCTTGGCCAGGGCGCCCTTGATAAAGTCGGCGTCGCCAACGGAAACACCGCCTGAGGTCAGCACCACATCCGCTTGCGCCGCGGCCTGCTCCAGGGCGTGGACCATGGCCGCCTCGTTGTCTTCGATGATCCCCAGATCGATGATCTCACAGCCGAGCTTGGTCAGCATGCCGTGCAGGGTGAAGCGATTGGAGTCGAAGATGCAGTTGGGCTTGAGCGGTTGGTCCGGTGCACAGACTTCGTCACCGGTGGAGAAGATCGCCACCTTGGGGCGACGCAGCACCTTGGGCTGACCCAGCCCCAGTGAGGCTAACAGACCCAGCTCCGCGGCGCCGATGCGCTTGCCTGCCGGCAACGCGGTGGCACCCAGGGCGATGTCTTCCCCTGCCTGGCGAACATTCTGGCCTGGCTCGATGGGGCCTTCGAAGCGTACCTGGTCACCCTCTTGCTGGGCCAGTTCACGCATGACCACGGTGTCGGCGCCGGCGGGCATGGGTGCGCCGGTCATGATCTTAACCGCTTCGCCGGGCTGCAGCGGTTCCGGGTAGTGGTAGCCGGCAAAAACCTCGGCCACCACGCGGTACTGCTCGCAGGTGGGATCGTAGGCAAAGCCGTAGCCATCCATCGCCGAGTTGGTGTGCTGCGGCACGTTGATGGGGGAGACGGTCTCCTCGGCCAGCACCCGGTTGAGGCTGTCGATCAGGCTGACCGCCTGTTGTTCAGTGATGGGGTTTGCCATCGCCAGGATGCGATCCAGGCCCTGTTGCACCGACAGCTGCTTGCGCTCGGTGTCATCGCAGCTGGGCCCCAGCGGCGTCAGCGCCACCGGCTGCCAGCGGGCCATGAAGCCCTGAACGAAGTCGGCAATGGCGGCGACGTCGTTGATGTCCAGTTGCGGCAGGGTGCAGGAGTCGGGCAGCTGGGTGGCTTCATCGCAGGCGATGCCCTGGATCAGCGGGTCGTCGGTGAAGACAAAGGGCTTGCCCACCTCGGCCCGGTGCAGCTCCAGCTTGGGCAGGGGCAGCTTCTTAAAGCCCTCCACCAGGATAAGATCGACCCGGCTCTGGTCGACCAAGCCCAGCAGCTCCTTGAGCTCCGGGTCGCCCTCCACCGGGCGCTCCATCATCAGGGCGCGTCGCTTAGAGGAGGCGATCAGCATCTGATCGGCGCCGGCCTTGCGCAGCTCGTAGCTGTCCTTGCCGGGCTTATCCACCTCGAAGTTACAGTGGGCGTGCTTGAGCATCGCCAGGCGGACACCGCGCTGGTTCAATTCGGGGATCAGCTTGCGCAGCAGCGTGGTCTTGCCGGTGCCACTGTAGGCACACAGGCCCAGCACCGGGACGCGGCAATCGGCCAATAATTCATTCAGGGTCATGGCGGTTCTCACAGCGGATCGTTGTTGGCCAGGGCCTGTTCCATCTGCTGGCACTGCTCTGGCGTATTAATGTTGGCGAAGTCGTTGGCTTGGCCGCTAAAGGTACAGCGTGCCAGCGTGTGCTGACGGTACCAGACGGCGATCTTGCGTTCACCACTGCTCAGGAAGGCTTGCATCGAGGGCAGCAGCTCGCGTTTCAGCAGCAGGATCACCGGGTGATCCCACTCGCCGTCGTTGGCCACCACCACGTCGGCCTGCTGCGCCTGCTGGGTTTGGTGCAAGCGCTCGATCAGATCCGGCGGCAGCCTCGGAGTGTCACAGGGGCAGACCACCACGAAGGGGGTCTCGGCCTGCTGCAGGGCCACTTCCATCCCGGCCATCGGCCCGGGGTAGTCTGCCCGCTCATCGCCAAAGACCGGAAACCCCAGGGCCCGATAGGCGTCCTGGTTGCGGTTGGCGATGATCAGGGTGGCCATGCCTTCGGGTCGTACCCGAGAGAGCACATGCTGCACCATGGGGCGGCCGGCGACCGTGATCAACCCCTTATCTTTGCCATCCATTCGGCTGGCCCGTCCCCCGGCGAGGATGGCCAGAGTGGTATCTGCCTTCATGCGCATTGGTCCTGTTGATGGGGTTGGTGCAACTGTTGGTCCTGTAAGGTCCAGACTTGCCGACATAAAGCGGTCAGCTCGGTGTGCTGGTGGCTGACCAGCACCACGCCACAACCCTGGGCGTTAAGCTCGATCACCATCTGGGTGATCAACTCGATGGATTCGGGATCCAGGTTGGCGGTGGGTTCATCCAGCAGCAGGAATTGTGGGTCAAGCACCCAGGCCCGCGCCAGCGCCAGGCGCTGACGCTCGCCGCCGGACAGCACCTGGGCAGGGCGGTCCTGCAGGTGTTCCAGGTGGGCCAACTGCAGCGCTTTGCGCACCCGCTCCTCCTTGGCCACTGAGGTCAGGCGACGGTGTTTGAGGCCAAACCGCAGGTTTTCAATCACGGTGCGGTCAAACAGGTAGGGGCTTTGATGCAGGTAGACAATCTGGCCCAGCTCAACCTTGTTGTCGCCCAGGCGAACCTGGCCCCGACTGGGCTTGATCAGGCCAGACAGGGTCTTGAGCAGGGTGGTTTTGCCGGTGCCGTTCTTGCCCTTGAGCCAGATCGCCTCGCCGGCGGACACCGACAGTTGCGGGATACGGAACAGCAGACGGTCTTCGAAGCGCTTCTCCAGCGCGGTGGCGGTCAGCAACATGGGTTAACCTCGACGCAAGCCTTCCTGACGGCTGCGTAAGCTGCCCAGGGAGAAATTCAAAATCAGGGCCAGTACCAGCAGCACCGTGCCCAGGGCAACGGCCTGGGCAAACTCGCCCTTGCTGGTTTCCAGCGCAATAGCGGTGGGGATGTTGCGGGTGACATTCTGGATGTTGCCGCCCACCAGCATCGATGCCCCCACCTCAGTGATGATACGGCTAAAGGCGGCGATCACGGCCACCAGCAGCGGCGCGCGCAGTTCGTGGCAAAACACGAAGAAGGCCTGCAACCGGTTGGCACCCAGGGTGCGGGCGGTTTCCCAGGCGCGCCAGTCGCCGCTGGCAAAGGCACCGTAGCTGAGGGAGACCAGCACCGGGATGGCCAGCAGCATCTGCGCCAGCACCATGGCGTTCTGGCTGAACAGCCAGCGCAGATCCCCCAACGGCCCCTGGCGATAAAGCATCAGGTAGACCGCCAGGCCGACCACCACCGTGGGGATCGCCTGCAGGGTCTGAAACATGGAGATAGTAAACCAGCGGCCGGGGAAGCGGCCGACGGCCAGGGCAAAGCCCAGGGCAATAGTAAAGGGCAGCACCAGCAGCAGCGCTTTAACGGAAACGCTAAAGGAGACGGCGATGATGGTCCAAACATCGGGGTCAAAGGTCAGCAGCAGGGCCAGGCCCTGCTGCACGGTGGCGAGGATGCCTTCGTTCATTCTTATCTCTTATAGGTGGCGTGAAACAGTTGCTTGCCGTTGACGCGGAACTGGTCGATCAGGGACTGACCCTGCTCGCTGACCAGCCAGTCGCTCAGCGCCTGGGCGCCGCGGTGGTTCAGATCCGGGTACTTGGTCTCGTTGATCAGGATGATCTGGTAGGGGTTGGCCAGGTTATCGGCGCCCTCGTACACCACCTCGAGATCGAGCCGGTTGATGAAGGCCAGGTAGGTGCCGCGGTCCGACAGAAGGTAGCCGCGCATCTCGTTGGCGGTCAGCAGGGCAGGGCCCATGCCCTGGCCGATGGCGGCGTAACCGGAAAAGTTCGGTTCCACCTCGGCCGCTTGCCACAGCGCCATCTCTTTCATGTGAGTACCGGAGTCGTCGCCACGGGAAACGAAATGGGCCTGGTTGCGGGCAATGCTTTGCAGCGCCTGCTCCAGCGAGGGCGCCTGCTTAACCTGGGCCGGATCGCTGGCCGGCCCCAGCAGCACGAAGTCGTTCATCATCAGGTAGCGCGGGATGCGACCAAAGCCATCGGCAACAAACTGGGCCTCAGCCTCAGGGGCGTGGGTCATCACCACGTCCACATCACCGTTGCGGCCATGACGCAGCGCCTTGCCGGTGCCGGTGGCGATCACCTGGACCTGGTAGCCGCTTTGGCGCTCAAACTCCGGCAGCAGGTAGGCCAGCAAGCCGGTGTTGTCCGTACTGGTCGTGGTGGCCAGTCGGACGATCTTGTCGTCGGCCGCCTGCACCAGGGTGGGCAGTACGAGGGCCAGCAGGGCGGCTTTTAGCAAGGTTTTCATCTCTGCGTTCCTTAGCGTGAATCAACATCAGAGGGATGTCGCCCATGTGCAATTTCGATACCACATGTTCATTCACCGTCTTTTTTTGCACTCAATCACGTTTTTTGGGTGGAAAACTGGGTCAGAATGACTCACCTTACACAGGCCGATAGCCAAAATGACCGGGGTACGGACATTTTGGCCCAACCATAAGACCATTTGGGTAACCCACTCCTATGTCAGAGACCTTTCAAAACCCCACGGCCATGTCGGTGCTGGTGGTAGACGATGAATCCGGCATGCGCTCCTTCCTTAAGAAGGCGCTGGCCCGTCGCTTTACCCTGGTCGAGGTGGCCGGCAGTGTGGAGGAGGCGGAGCAGCTGCGCAGCCGTTGCCATTTCGACCTGCTGATTGTCGACATCAGTCTGCCTGGGCGTGACGGTATCGAATGGCATGAGGCCCTCGATCTGGATACCCGCCGCTCTGACGTGATCTTCATGACCGGCTTTGCCGACATGGACACCGCCATCCGGGCGCTGCGCGCTGGCGCCGCCGACTTCATCCTCAAGCCGTTCCGGCTGGAGCAGATGATGCAATCGGTGGATCGCTGCATCGAGCGTCGCCTGCTGCGGCGCGAGAACCTGATGCTGCGACGGGAGATGGCCCACAGCCACCCCAATACCATCATCGGCAACAGCGCCAACCTGATGGAGGTGAAGGAGGTGATCCGTCGGGTCGCCCCCACCAACTCGGTGGTGTTGATCGAGGGGGAATCCGGCACCGGCAAGGAGCTGGTGGCCCGTTCGCTGCACCAGCTGTCCGGCCGCAGCGGTTCCTTTGTGGCGGTCAACTGTGGCTCCATCGCTCCCGAGCTGCTGGAGAGCGAGCTGTTTGGCCATGTGGCCGGGGCCTTCACCGGCGCCCGCGGGGCCCGGGAGGGGCTGTTCAGCTTTGCCAACGGCGGCACCATCTTCCTCGATGAGATCGGCGAGATGCCGCTGCAGATGCAGACCGCCCTGCTGCGGGTGCTGGAGCAGCGCACCATCCGTCCGGTCGGCTCGGAGAAGGAGCTGCCGGTGGACGTGCGGGTGGTGGCGGCCACCAACCGCGAGCTGTTGGCGGAGGTGGACGCTGGTCGATTCCGTCGCGATCTCTACTACCGTCTCAACGTGCTAAACATCACCATCCCCGCACTGCGTGAGCGGCCCGATGACGTGGTCGATCTGGTGCACCACTTTACCCGTCAACTGGCGGCGGAACTGGGGGTACGGGAGGTGGCCTGGAGCCACGAGGATCTGCAGGTGATGCAGAACTACGACTGGCCCGGCAACATCCGTGAGCTGCGCAACCTGGTGGAGCGCTGCTTGCTGCTGGGTAAGCCACCGGCGGAGTACTGGCGCAGCCAGGAAGCCAATGACGCCCCGGCCATGGCCGGCGGTGAGGGCTACCCGGTGGAGATGGCGCTCAAAGAGGTGGAGCGGCTGCACGTGCTCAAGGTGGTCGAGGAGCAACAGGGCAACAAATCCGCCGCCGCGCGGGTGCTCGGGGTGTCTCGCAAGACCCTCGACCGTAAATTCAAAGAGTGGGGTCTGAGCGAGTAATGCTGGGTCGTTGGCGTCGTCAGTTCCGTAACGATGTACGGGTCCTGACCAGCACCGTCCGCTACCGTTTGTTGGTGCTGATGCTGCTGCCGGTGCTGGTTACCCTGGCCAGCCTGGTGTTCATCACCATCTACTGGAACGTCACCTACACCGGCAACCAGCTGTTCATGAAGGTACGCAGCGATCTGGCGGTGGCTCAGGGGGTGCTCTCCAACGAAGCGGAGAACCAGCAGCTTGCCTTGCGTCAGCTGCAGCATGCCTGGGAGTTCACCCGCCTGATCCAGAGCCTGACCTATTCCGACCGCTCGATGGATCGCCTGCTGGAGCGTAATCGTGAGCAGCTGGGTCTACAGTTCCTGCGCCTGGTCAGCCTGGAGCAGGCGCAAAGCGATCCCCAGTTGCGGCCGCTGATCCCGGAGTCCAACCAGTGGGGGCGCTCCAGTTTGCAAGTGCTCAGTCGCCAGCAGATGCTGCAGATAAGCCCGGTGCTGGCGCGGGAAGCCAGCATGCCGCTGCAGCCGACCCCGATGGCGATGCTGCCGATGAAGGGCTTCGAACAACGCGGCTTGGTGGGACGCTCGCTGGTGGAGGTTCGGGCCCCGGACGGCCGCCGGGTCGGCTTCCTCGATGGCGGTGTGCTGCTTAACCACAACACCGATCTGGTGGATGGGATCCGCGAGCTGACCTATGCCGATGGCACCCTGCCGGCCCGCACTCGCGGCACCGTGACCCTGTTCCTGGATAACGTGCGGATCAGCACCAATGTCCCCTCCGACGACGGCTATGGCCGCGCCATCGGCACATTGGTGTCGGAGCAGGTGCGGCTCAAGGTACTGGAGCAGGGCGAGATGTGGGTAGATCGGGCCTTCGTCTACAACGATTGGTACATCTCCGCCTATGCGCCACTGACTGACATCAATGGTGACCGCATCGGCATGATCTACACCGGCTTTACCGAGGCGCCCTTTGTTCACAATTACCTGATGAACATCGTTGAGCTGGGCACCATCCTGTTGCTGGTGATGCTCGGCTCCGGCCTGGCGGTGTTTTACGGCGCCGCCGGCCTGCTCAAGCCCATCGATCGCATCCATTCGGTGGTGCGGGATGTTCAGCTGGGCCACGATGGCCGCATCGGCGATCTGGGGCTGGACCCGTCCAACGAACTGGCCCAGCTGGGTCACCAGTTTGACCGCATGCTGGACCAGCTGCAGGAGCGCAACCGCCAGATCCAGCTGGCCAACGACCAGTTGGAGCAGAAGGTGGAGCAGCGCACCGAGATCCTCAAGCGCCGCACCCAGGAGTTGAAGCGCAACATCGAGCTGCTCAACGAGACCCGTCAGCAGATGGTGACCAATGAAAAGCTGGTGGCGCTGGGGGAGATGACCGCCGGCATCGCTCACGAGATCAACAACCCCACCGCGGTGATCCTAGGCAACATGGAGCTGATCAAGCTCGAGTTGGGGGATCAGGCCGACAGCATCGATGATGAGATTGAGCTGATCTTCCAGCAGGTGCAACGCATCAAGGAGATCATCCAGTCGCTGCTGCAGTACGCACGGCCGGGGGATCTCAACATGCCACTCAAGCGCCAGACGGTGAACCCCATCGTTGAGGAGATGCTGGTGCTGGTGCGCCACTCCCTGCGCAAGCAGTCGGTGGCGGTGGACCTGGAGCTGGAGGCGGATCAACTGGTGGAGGTCAATCGCCAGCAGCTGCTGCAGGTGCTGATCAACCTGGTGGTGAATGCCGCCCACGCCATGGACGGACAGGGCCAGGTGCGGGTACGCAGCGGCAACTGGCAGGAGCAGGGCCAACTCAAGGGGGTGTGGATCTCCGTCTCTGACGACGGCATCGGTATTCCCCCCGAGCTGCAGACCCGCATCTTCGATCCCTTCTTCACCACCCGCAAACAGGGGACCGGGCTGGGGTTATCGCTGAGCTACGGCATCATCCGCCGCTTCGGTGGGGTGATGGAGCTGGAGTCCCAGCCTAACGTGGGTTCCACCTTCACCATTCGCCTGCCGCTGCAAAGCCCGGCAATGGATGGCGAGTCGGCGCCGCTGCCGATCACCCTGCAGTAGCGACCGCATCGTGGCTAAACCCAACAAACGCCTGCCGGGGCGCACCGTCGATGTGCTGTGTTGTCGCTGTGGTACCCGGCTGTTTGTTTACCACAAGGGCGGCAAGGGCAGCCTGGTGAAGTGCTTCAAGGAGCGCATTGCCAAGGACTTCACCGAGAAGCCCTGTCACTGTCCCGGTTGCGGTGGCCAGTTCGCTCGCGAGACCCTGGTGCGGGGCACCCCGGCCTACAAGATCATCGGCGGCAAGGCGGTGGCCAAGTAAGCGAGTGCTGACCTCGCCCAGGTCGTATCGACAAACTCACTGCAGGCTGTAGCCCCGTCCTTCCATGCAGGCCCGGAAGGCACGGTTAAAGCTGTCCATCTGGGCCTGACGGTCCTGCTCCTGGGCCTGAACCGCGGCCTCATTGCCTGCCTGTTTGCGGCGCTGGCGCGCGCCGCCGGCAATCACCCCAGTACCGGCCCCGATGGCCGCCCCTTTGCCAGCATCGCCGGCGATGGCGCCGATCACCGCACCGGTAGCCGCACCACCCACTGCGCCGCCCAGGCGCTCACCGCCACTCTCCTGCTGAGCCGGTGCGCTCTGGTTGGCCAGGGCCACGGGATCGACCCCGGTGTTGTCCGTCGCCCACAGCTGGCACTCCGCCTGGTCCTGTTTTTGCTGTTCCGGCGATTGGCCCTCGGCGGGATAGATGATGGGATTGGCCAGCAGCGGGCTGGCGAACAGGGTAACAAGCAGCAGGTTGGGGCGCATGGGACAACTCCTTGGGGGGCCTGCTTTAGGTATAGATCGTCCCGCCTGGGCCCAGGCAACAAAAAGGCGGGCCCCAGGGCCCGCCTTTTTGTCTTGCTACGCTGTCTTGCCTTTTATGGCAGGCCTGGCGTCAGGCGCCGCTCCACAACAGCTTGCCGGAGTCGGTCAGGTCGTAGCCCCCCAGGCGCTGGGCATGGGTCAGGGTATCCGGGTGCTGCATCACATTGAACAGCTGCTGCAGGTGCTGACGGAAGAACACTCCCTGGGGCATCACCATATCGAACGACTCCCGCCCCAGTGGCAGGAAGGCCAGGCCGAACTCGCCGGCCACGCCCTGGCAGCCGAAGCCAAAGTCCGCCTCGCCCCGGGCGATGCCCGCCGCCAGCTCACGCTCGCTGAAGGCGGTGCCCACCAAGTTGATGTCGGTGCCGGACAGGCCGCGTTCCGACAGCCAGTTATCGAAATGGTAGCGGGCACCGGCACCCTCCTGGCGGCTGAGCCAGCGGTAGCGCAGCGACAGCGCCTCGTCGATCGCCTGGCCCAGGTGGTGGTGCTCGTTGCGCATCAGCAGGCCATAGTCACGGCTGGCCACGTGCACCAGTACCCACTGCTTGTAGTTGGCGTGGCGCTTGAGCAGGGCCGGATGACGCAGGTCCCGCTCCGCCTCGTTGCCCCAGTGGATGCAACAGACGTCGGCGTAGCCCTGGCCCAGGTGGGTCAGGCCCAGGCGGGAGTCGGTGGCGGAGTAGTTCACCATGCCGGCACTGCCGATGCGTTGCCCCACCCGGCCTACCACCCAGTGCATCAGCGGGTCGTCGGAGCCGGTGATAATCAGCCGGTCGGACAGCATGCCACTGTGACAGGATTCGATGATCCAGCGGTCAATCAGCGCCTTCGGGAACAGCCACTTACCGGTGATCTTGGTGCCCGGCAGCTGACGCTCGTTGGCCATGGCATAGACCTTCTTCTCGTTCAGATCGAGATAGTCGGCGACCTGCTTGGCGTTGAGAAACAGGTTATCGGCGTTGTCGTTCATGCAAGTTCCCCATCAAATTGGACGGTATCCGCGCCGTGGTAAATCAGGAAGTGACGGCCCTTGGCCCGGGCGATCATGGTGATCCCCAGCTGTTGCGCCAGGGTCAGGCCCATCTCGGTGATGCCGGAGCGCGACAGCAGCACCGGGATCCCCATCTTGGCCACCTTGATCACCATCTCCGAGGTCAGTCGACCGGTGGTGTAGAAGATCTTGTCGCCCCCCTGCAGCCCCTCCAGCCACATCTCGCCGGCCAGGGTATCCACCGCGTTGTGGCGACCCACGTCCTCGACGAAGCTGAGGATCTGGTCACCCTGGCAGATAGCGCAGCCGTGCACGGCGCCGGCATTCTTATAGGTGTCGTTGTACTGGCCCAGGTTCTTCAGCAGGGCGTAGATCCCGCTCTGGCTCAGGCTGGGAGTAGGCAGCTGGATCTCGTCGATACCGGCGGTAAAGCTGCCAAACACCGTACCCTGGCCGCAGCCGCTGGTGACCGTCTTCTCCGACAGCTTCTCCTGCACATGGCTGGTGTCCTCGTCGGTGATGATGGCGGCGGAGTTCACCTCCCAGTCGACGATCACCGAGGTGACCCGATGGATGTCGGTGATGAAGCCCTGGTTCTTCAGGTAGCCCAGTGCCAGCGCTTCCGGCCGTGCCCCCAGGGTCATCAGGGTGACGATGGGCTGCCAGTTGAGGTACAGGGTCAGTGGCCGCTCGCAGGCGATCATCTTGTCCTGGGTCTGGCCCTTCTCATCGACCGCGGTAACGGCCAGGGTCAGCGGAGCTTCCGCATGGGTGCGCGACAGGCGCGGGCGGGACAGGTTCTGGGTCATAGCGTGCATTACCATGGGCAAACAATATCCCCCAGCGATGCAAAAGCCGTTCCAGCCGTCCACGGGGATCGGTGCGGGATCCGGATCACGCTTTGCTCTGCCAGGTGTCCCAGCTTGTCCCACCCTGCTAAGGACAATTTGTCCCGTTCGACCGCCACAGCGTGATCCGGATCCTGTCTGGAGGCCGAAATCAGGTTGGAACGAAAATTGCCTAGACTGTGTCATACGCTCGATACGCAGGTATGCCATGCAACATAGTGAATCTATCTGGCCACTTTACGTGTCCTTGAAGTCCACCGAAGTCAAGGTGGGGCGCTGGAGCCAATTGCGCTGGGAGATCGACTCCCTGCTGCCCGCCAAGGGTGAGAAGCCGGAGGGCGCCCACCTGGTGGCCATGGAGCTGTTCCTTGATGAACGGGCCAACTACCGCCTCAACCTCGACCTGCCCAACCCCAAGCTGTTTGTGGTCTGTGATGACAAGGGCGATGGCGTGCCGATCCCTATGCTGATCACCGCCAATCAGAACGTGGCGGCGGGTGCGCTGGAGGGGGATACCCCGGTATTGACCTGTCCCATCCCGGAGGCGATCGCCTGCTGGCTGGAGTCCTTCCTGACCCGTCATGGTGAGCAGCCCATTCAGGCTCACCGCCGCAAGCACATTGATGTCCGCGGTGAGGTGAAGGACAAGAGGAACAAGGCATGAGTGGCCTGTTCAAGCGCTGGCAGCAGCGCCGCGACGAGGTCGCGCGCGAGGAGGAGAGCGACGAAGCCGAACAGGCCGAGCTGCAACAGGCCCAGGCCGCCGAGCAGGCTCCCTCAGAGCCGGAAGGCGAAGAGGTAGCGGCGGAAGAGGAGGTACTGCCCAATCCCGAGGAGATCGAGGAGGGGGGCAGCTTTGCCGCCTTTATGAAGCCGGACGTCGATCCGCTGCAGCGCAAAGAGGCGCTGCGCTCGCTGTGGAAGCAGCCCCACTACAATGTGCGGGATGGCTTGTGCGAGTACGACCTGGATTACGCAGCGCAGCCCAAGCTCACCGCCAAGGTAGCGGCAGAGCTGGCGGAGAAGGTGTTCCGCCATGTGGTGAAAGAGGTGGACGAGGAGGAGACCCAGTTGGCCGAGCAGGCCCCGGCGACCCCCCGAAAAGACCCAGAATTAACCAGCGACGGGGATGCGGACGGACAAATTGTCGCAGACCTGGACAAATCGGCGGACAAACCGCAGAGCGAGGCGTAACCGAGCTGAACCTGACTCATCCAGGAGTGGTGCATTTTTTGCACAATGCCGGATGGGTCAACGCCATGCAGCCCAAACCCGCAGAGGTGGCCGCGTGGAAACGATCACAATAACTAGGAACGCATAGTGAGCACATTTGAAAATGCGGCGTTGGACCAGGCTCGTGAGCAAAGCCTGGCCCAAACCACAATGTTGGAAAACCTGATCCCGCAAACGGTGTCTTACAACACTGCGGGTCACTTGTTGATCCTCGGTGCCGAGGACCAGATCCGCCTGGCCGCGGCCCAACTGGACGGCATGGCCAGTCGAACCCTGCTGGCCACCGAAGCGGTGAGCAGCCAGGACGAGGCCCACCTGGAGCGGGTGATGGCCGCTGCCGAGGCCACCGAGTCTCTGCCCGCCTTTTACAGCCGCGAGCTGACCATCAAGGGCTTCCTTGGTCAGTTCCAGGTGTTCATCCGTGAGCCAGAAGGGATCAGCCAGATTGAGCTGGCCCCGGGCGCCGTGCGTCGCCCTCACTACGACCTGATCCTGGACCTGGGTCAGCAACCGGCCATCAGCCTTGAGCTGCTGCCGCCGGGCTACTTCCACGTTGGCGACGATGCCGACAAGCTGGCGGATGCCCTGGCCCAGTTGCCGGAGCTGGTGGGCCAGTTCGACAAGCCCCGCTACGTTAAGATCAACAGCGACATCTGCGCCCACCACTCCAGTGGTGTGGATGGCTGCACCCGCTGCCTCAACGTCTGCCCGGCAGACGCCATCGAGTCAGTGGAAGGCATGATCCAGATCGACCCCTACCAGTGTCACGGTGCCGGCAGCTGTGCCAGTGCCTGTCCCACCGGGGCGATCAGCTACGACCAACCCACCCCCAGCGTGCTGCGGGATTACCTCAAGCGCCTGCTGACCCGCTACCTGGAGCTGTCTGATCAGCGTCCGGTGGTGCTGTTGCACGATCAGACCGCCGGTGAGGCCGCCCTCAAGGCGATGCAACAGCTGCCCGGTCAGGTGCTGCCGGTGGCCCTGGAAGAGGTGGCCGTGGCCGGCATCGACAGCTGGTTTGCCGCCCTGGCCTGGGGCGCGCGCCAGGTACTGGTGCTGACCACCGAGATGACCCCGCCGACCCTGCTGGCGTTGGTGGAGAAGGAGCAAGCCCTGGCCCAGTCCCTGCTCAGCGCCGTTGGCACTGAGGCGGACCGCATCGCCCTGATCCGCAGCGACGACCTGGCGCAGCTGGCGGCGCAGGTGGCTCAAAGCGGCCAATGGCCTGCGCTGCCGGTGGCAGCCTTCCCGAATGACCTGGCCAAGCGCGATACCCTGTTCAACGCCCTGGACCACATCAACGGTGCATGCGCTGCGTCCACCGAGGCCCTGGCCCTGGCTGGCGTGCCCTACGGCCAGATCCAGGTCGACACCGACAAGTGCACCCTGTGCATGAGCTGCACCTCGCTGTGCCCCACCGGCGCCCTGCTGGATGGTGGTGACAGCCCGGCCCTGAAGTTCCAGGAGCAGCCCTGTGTCCAGTGCGGCCTGTGTGAGCGGGCCTGCCCCGAGAAGGCGATCACCCTGTCCAGCCGGGTTCTGCTCGACCGCGATGCGCGTCAGGCGGTAACCGTGTTGAAGGAGGAGGAGCCCTTCGAATGCATCACCTGTGGCAAGCCGTTTGCCACCAAGGCGGTGATCGAGAAGATGACCACCGCGCTGGCGGGCCACAGTGCCTTTGCCGGTGACGCGCTGCAGCGTCTGAAAATGTGTGAAGACTGTCGGGTTAAGGACATGTTCACCGACATCCTGAACGATCCCGAAAAGCAACTGCGGGTCTGAGTCCGAGGTAGTAATGACTGAACAACAACAAAATCGCATCGTCACTGAGCACCACCAGCTTCGGGCTGACATCTACCAGTTGCTGGCGGCGCTGCTGCGTCAGGCACCGACCCCGGAGCTGATCGGCTTCCTGGCCGAGCTGGAGCTGGAGAGCGACAGCGACAACGAGATGCTGCGTGCCTGGCACGCGCTCAAGCTGTCTGCCCAAACCCACCAGGGCAAGCCGCTGGAAGATGAGTACTTCAACCTGTTTATCGGCCTGGGACACGGTGAGGTAATCCCCTACACCAGCTGGTACCTGACCGGTTCGCTGATGGACCAACCGCTGGCGCTGCTGCGCCAGGACCTGGCCCAGCTGGGCTTTGCCCGCCAGGAGGAGGTCAAGGAGCCGGAAGACCACCTGGCCGCGCTGTGCGAGGTGATGGCCTTCCTGCTGCTGGAGGGCGGCCAAGCCGACCAGCTGACCTTCTGGCAACGTCACCTGGAGCCCTGGGTCAGCAAGTTCTTTGATGATCTGGCCAAGGCCAGCAACGCCTCCTTCTACACCGGTGTTGCGGCACTGGGTCAGGCGTTCTTTGCCACTGAGGCCACCACCTTCAGCAACCAGCTGCTGGATGTGAAGGTGCAACAGACCGGCTAAGCCGGAAACAGGCCGGTCTGTTCGATTTCCGGTGGTGGGGCAGAGGGTTGTCGCCCCACCTTAAACCAAAAGGTACTGGCGGCCTTTTGTGATGGGCTTTCCCGCTGAGAGTCCATCACAAAGGCCACCAGCACCTCAAAACACCATGGAGGTGTTATGAAAGACAGGCAGCCCCAACAGGACCGCCGCCGAGCCCTCAAGGCCTTAGGCCTGGGCGCGGGAGCCGCGGCGCTGACCAGCACTGCTGTGCAGGCAGCCCCGGAGAGCCAAGCGGCCACTCCTGACGACACGAAGTCAACCGGCTATCGTGAAACCCCCCACGTCCTCACCTACTACGCAACCTTGCGTCTCAAATAGGAGGTCAGGATGAAGCTCACACGTAAAGTACCAACCAAAGCATCCACTACCGAGAGGGACTCGCTAGGTCTAAATCGTCGTCAGTTCCTCAAGCAAGCCGGGGTGACCACAGGTGGCATCGCCGCCGCCTCGATGCTGGGCACCGGCATGATCCAAAAGGCCCACGCCGCCGACGCCGGTGGCTCCGGGGAAACCAAGACCGTTCGCACCATCTGCTCCCACTGTAGTGTGGGATGTGGCGTTTACGCCGAAGTTAAGAACGGGGTTTGGGTTGCCCACGAGCCGGCCTTTGACCACCCCATCAACCGGGGCAGTCACTGCGCCAAGGGCGCCTCGCTGATCCACCACACCCACAGTGAGAAGCGGGTGAAGTACCCGATGAAACTGGAGAATGGCCAGTGGAAGAAGCTCAGCTGGGAAGAGGCGATCAACCAGGTCGGTGACCTGATGCTGAAGATCCGTGAAGAGTCCGGTCCGGACTCCATCTACTTCATGGGCTCGGCCAAGACCAACAACGAGCAGTCCTACCTGTACCGCAAGCTGGCGGCCATGTGGGGCACCAACAACGTCGACCACTCCGCCCGGATCTGTCACTCCACCACGGTGGCCGGGGTAGCCAACACCTGGGGCTACGGGGCGATGACCAACTCCTACAACGACATGCACAACTGTGCAGCGATGCTGTTTGTCGGCTCTAACGCGGCGGAAGCGCACCCGGTGGCGATGCAGCACGTGCTGCTGGGCAAGGAACGCGGCGCCAAGATGATCGTGGTGGACCCACGTTATACCCGCACCGCGGCGCACTCGGACGAGTACGTTCACATCCGTCCCGGTACCGACATCCCCTTCATCTACGGCCTGCTCTGGCACATCTTTGAGAACGGCTGGGAGGATCAGGACTTCATCGACCGTCGGGTCTGGGGCATGGAGGCGATCCGCGAGGAGGTGCAGAACTATCCGCCGGCCGAGGTGGAAAACATCGTCGGCGTCGGTGAGAAGCAGATGCATCGCGTCGCCAAGATGCTGCATGAGCACAAGCCTGGCACCATCGTCTGGTGTATGGGCGGCACCCAGCACACCATAGGTAACGCCAACACCCGCGCCTACTGCATCCTGCAGCTGGCCCTGGGCAACATGGGCGTCTCCGGTGGTGGTGCCAACATCTTCCGTGGCCACGACAACGTACAGGGGGCCACCGACTTTGGCCTGCTGTTCGACAACCTGCCCGGCTACTACGGCCTGTCCGAAGGCGCCTGGCAGCACTGGTCACGGGTGTGGGATCTGGAATACGACTGGGTTAAGGGCCGCTTTGATCAGGGCACCTACCTGGGCGCCACACCGATGAACGCACCGGGGATCCCCTGTTCTCGCTGGCACGATGGCGTGCTGGAGGACAAGGACAAGATCGGTCAGAAGGACAATGTCCGTCTGGCGTTCTTCCTGGGCCAGTCGGTCAATACCGAAACCCGTGGCCGTGAGGTGCGGGAAGCGCTCAACAAGATGGACGCCATCGTGGTGGTAGATCCCTACCCGACCATGGCCGGGGTGATGCATACCCGCAAGGACAACGTGTTCCTGTTGCCAGCGGCAACCCAGTTTGAGACCTACGGCTCCGTATCCGCTTCCAACCGTTCGCTGCAATGGCGTAGCCAGGTAGTGGAGCCGGTGTTTGAGTCCAAGCCGGATCACGAGATCATGTACTTGCTCGCCAAGAAGGTGGGTATCGCCGACCAGATGTTCAAGAACATCAAGGTGGAAGGCAGCGTGCCGCTGATCGAGGACATCACCCGTGAGTACAACCGCGGAATGTGGACCATCGGCTACACCGGCCAGTCGCCGGAACGCCTCAAGCTGCACCAGGAGAACTGGGGCACCTTCGAGTACGAAGATCTGCAGGCCAAGGGCGGCCCGGCCAAGGGCGAAACCTACGGCTTGCCGTGGCCGTGCTGGGGCACCCCGGAGCTCAAGCACCCGGGTACCCACATCCTCTATGACACCTCCAAGCACGTGATGGAGGGGGGCGGTAACTTCCGTGCCCGCTTCGGTGTGGAGTACGAAGGGGACAATCTGCTGGCGGCGGACGCCGGCTCCAAGGGCAACGAGATCGGCGATGGCCATCCGGAGTTCACCTCGGACATGCTCAAGCAGTTGGGCTGGTGGGATGAACTGACCCCGGAAGAGCAGGCTGCCGCAGAAGGGCGAAACTGGAAGACCGACCTGTCCGGTGGTATCCAGCGGGTCGCCATGGCCCACGGCTGTATCCCGTTCGGTAACGCTCGGGCCCGCTGCCGGGTCTGGACCTTCCCGGATGAGATCCCGGTTCACCGTGAGCCGCTGTACACCCCGCGTCGCGACCTTGCGATCAAATACCCCAGCTACGAGGACCGTCAGGTTGCCCGTCTGCCTACCCTGTACCGCTCCATCCAGGAGAAGGTGATCGCCGAGGACTTGGACAAGAAGTTCCCGATGATCGTGACCTCCGGCCGTTTGGTGGAGTACGAGGGCGGTGGCGAGGAAACCCGCTCCAACCCCTGGTTGGCGGAGCTGCAGCAGACCATGTTCGTGGAGATCAACCCAGCCGATGCGGCTGATAGGGGGATCCGCGATGGCGATGCGGTGATCCTGCACTCGCCGGAAGGACCCAAGCTGCACATCCACGCCATGGTGACCGAACGGGTGATCCCGGGCGAATGTTTCATGCCCTATCACTTTGCCGGCATCTTCGAAGGCGAGTCCCTGGTTCCGGGATACCCGGAGGGAACGGTGCCCTATATCCAAGGGGAATCGGCCAACACGGCCCTGACCTACGGCTATGACATCGTCACCCAGATGCAGGAGACCAAGGTGTCGATCTGCCAGATCAGTAAGGCTTAAGGAAGGGAGACGTTACTTATGGCAACGATGAAATTCCTGTGCGACACCAAGCGCTGCATCGAATGCAACGGTTGTACCGTCGCCTGTAAGAGTAAGAACGACACCGCCCTGGAGTGGGGGATCTCCCGCCGACGGGTGGTGACCATGCACGATGGTGTGGTCGGCAAGGAGGTCTCCATCTCGGTGGCCTGCATGCACTGCTCCGATGCGCCCTGCATGGCGGTGTGCCCGGCGGACTGCTTTGAGCAGACCGCAGAAGGGATCATCCGCCACAGCAAGGACAAGTGCATCGGCTGCGGTTACTGCCTCTACGCCTGCCCCTTTGGCGCGCCGCAGTTCCCGAAAAAGGCAGCGTTTGCCGGCAAAGGCAAGATGGACAAGTGCACCTATTGTGCCGGTGGTCCGGATGCCGAGGTGGGCAGCGAGAAGGAGGCCCGGCTGTACGGTGCCAACCGCATCGCCGAAGGCAAACTGCCGTTCTGTGCCGAGGTGTGTGCCACCAAGGCCCTGCTGTCCGGTGACTCTGAGGTGATCTCCGGGATCTTCCGGGAGCGCGTAGCAGTTCGGGGTGCCAAAGACGCAGGCTGGGCCGGCTAGGGAGGAGCTATGAAACAGGCTAAGCATTGGCACTGGCTACTCGCCCTGGCGTTTGCGCTGGGTATGGGCAGTGCGTTGGCCGAAGAGGCGCCGGATCAGGACGCCGCCCTGGTGCAATCCGTAATGGCGGCCCAGGCCGCTGAAGTGGAAGGCACAGGGGGTGGCACTACCGAGGGACTCAATCCACTTTGGTTGGATATCAAGAACGGCGAGGTGGGTCGCACCACCTCCGCCGGGGAGTTCCATGGCAGCCTGATCAACACCTACGATCTGGGGCTGTTGACGGCCCGTTCCGACTGGATCGCGCCGGCGCTGTCACTGGCGCTGTTTGGCATGATCCTGGTGTTCGCGCTGTTCGTGATGGTCAATGGTGCCGCCAAGTTGGAGCATGGCTACTCCGGCGTCGAGGTACTGCGGTGGAAAAAGATCGACATCTGGATCCACTGGCTGATGGCGATCCCTTGTCTGCTGTTGATCGTCACCGGGCTGGCATTGCTGGCGGGGCGTTTCGTCTTTGGCTCCTTCCTGGGGCAGGAAGGCGTAGGCGCCCTGGCGGGCATCGCCAAACCGGTACACGACTACATGGCGATACCGTTCTCCATCTTTGCGGTGCTCGCCATGGTGCGCTGGATGGCCAACAACATCCCGGCCAGCTACGACCTGAAGTGGTTCATGGTGGTGGGGGGATACCTCAACTTCGGGCCCTTCAAGGGCAAGCACCCGGATGCGGGGTTCTCCAACGCCGGTGAGAAGCTGTGGTTCTGGAGCTTTGTGATCTTTGGGTTGGCGGTGATCGGCTCCGGTGCCGTCATGCTGTTCCCGGAGTACATCAACCCCAGCCGCACTGCCAGCATGACCGCCATCGTCATCCATGGCGCCTCAGCCATCGTGCTGACCGGCTTTACCGTGGTGCATATCTTTATGGCCACCGTACTGTCCGAGGGGGGCTTCCCGGCGATGACCTCCGGCTACGTGGACGAGAACTGGGCCAAGCAGCACCACAATGTCTGGTACGACGACATCAAGGCCGACGGTACCCTTCAGTACAAAGAGGGGTGACTTCGGGGGCGGGTGTTGCTGTAGCAGCACCCGCTATGATGTTCCGGTACGACGACATCAAGGCCGACGGTACCCTGCAGTACAAGGAAGGCCGACGGAGTGAAGCTAGATTAGCTGGTGTTTTCCGCAGCACCAGCAATCCCTTCCGGTACGACGACATCAAGGCCGACGGTACCCTTCAGTACAAAGAGGGGTGACTTCGGGGGCGGGTGTTGCTCAAGCAGCACCCGCTACGATGTTCAGAAACGCCGACATCAAAGCCCCGCATCGCGGGGCTTTTTCTTGGTTCTTCGCAAATTTGCGGGGTTAACTGCCAATAGTGCGACTAATCACTATTTACTAGGTAACTTTGTCGCGTTGGCGACAGCAACCAAAGGGGCGTTCCGCCCCCTTGGAACCCCCTTGCCTCCAATCGGTGCTTAATCCTCGTATTGGCGGCATCGACTGGCGGCAAAGACCAGAGTCGGCCTCCATGCCTCCGCTGGTCATTCGGGCCATCCTGGCCCTCAGCCTTGTCGATGACGCCTCTACTCGGGCACCTCAAAGTCGGCGCAAGAGCCGTTGGTTCATCAAGCATGGGAAGGAAGTTTGATCAAACTGAGATGTGCCGATTTCACACAGTTTTAGAGCTTCAATGGGCACTTGTCCTCGGAGATCCGCGATAGGGCTTTTTCTTGGCCACGTATCCTCCCCTCGGGGCACCCACCGATTTACCCCTGAAAGCCTGAACCCGGTTTGCCAACCTGGCGCTTTGAGCGACGGCCAATCCGGTCTCACTCAAGCCGGAGGAGATCGCTGGAAACCATAAGTGAAGGCGTTTGAACTCAACTACTTGGCGTGATGCGTGTCACAAAATGGCAATTTGAATATGTGCGCTACGACGGCCAAAAACCGAGCCAGATTACCGTGTTTCAACCCGCTCCCATCCAACTGATAACTGTTCTCACACTGGCGTGTCCCAAATTGTCCACTTTGGACAAAAAGACGAAGAAATTAGGCCTGCTGGTGCTTTTTTGAGCGCCTTCAAAGGTTGTGCTGGATCAAGTTATTTTGCACCTCCCTTCGTCATTCTTGCCTCTGCGTGTGAGCAATGACGCGAAAGGATCAAACCTGTGACCCAAGCCTTGGGTGGCGGGTTGGGCAGTGAGAAGTAACCCAGTAAGGATGGTTATGAATAAGAAACCCGAGATGGCTCGTCGCCAATTCCTCAAGACGGTCGCCGCTGGCTCCGCAGTAGGTGTTGCAGCCGCAGCCGTAAGCCCTGCCGCTCTGGCAGACACTCCGAAGGTCGAAGCTAAAGATGGCATCGGCTACCGCGAAACCGACCACATCCGCAACTACTACGCCGTTGCGCGTGGTCAGTAAGGGGGAGAGCAACAATGAAACTGACTCGAACTCAAGCGGTTGCTGAGAATGCCAAGGCCCTGGGCCTGAACCGTCGCCAGTTTTTGAAGAACGCCGGTGTGACCACCGGTGGCATCGCCGCTGCCTCCATGCTGGGTGCCGGCATGATGCGCAAGGCGGAAGCGTCCGTCGCCGCCAGCGCCGGTGGCAAGACCGAGACCGTGAAGACCATCTGTTCTCACTGTTCTGTTGGTTGTGGTGTCTACGCCGAGGTTGAGAACGGTGTATGGGTTGGCCAGGAGCCGGCTTTCGATCACCCCATCAGCCGCGGTGGCCACTGTGCCAAGGGCGCCTCCCTGCGTTACCACACCCACAGCGACAAGCGGGTGAAATACCCGATGAAGCTGGAAGGTGGTAAGTGGAAGAAGCTGTCCTGGGATCAGGCGATCAACGAGATCGGCGACAAGATGCTGGCCGTTCGCGAAGAGTCCGGTCCGGATTCCATCTACTTCATGGGCAGCGCCAAGTTCTCCAACGAACAGTGCTACCTGTACCGTAAGATGGCAGCCGTCTGGGGCACCAACAACATCGACCACTCTGCCCGGATCTGTCACTCCACCACCGTAGCCGGTGTGGCCAACACCTGGGGTTACGGTGCGCAGACCAACTCCTACAACGACATGCACAACTGTAAGTCGATGCTGTTCATCGGTTCTAACGCCGCTGAAGCGCACCCGGTTGCCATGTCCCACGTGCTCACTGGTAAAGAGCGCGGCGCCAAGATGATCGTGGTGGACCCCCGCTTCACCCGTACTGCAGCCCACGCTGACGAGTACGTGCATATCCGCCCCGGTACTGACATCCCCTTCATCTACGGCCTGCTCTGGCACATCTTTGAGAACGGTTGGGAAGACAAAGACTTCATCAAGCGTCGTGTGTACGGTATGGACGCCATCCGTGAAGAGGTGAAGCGCTGGACTCCGGCAGAAGTGGAAGACGTGACTTCCGTTTCTGGTGAGCAGATGTACCGCGTGGCCAAGACCCTGGCCGAGCACCGTCCGGGCACCATCGTATGGTGTATGGGTGGTACCCAGCACACCGTCGGTAACGCCAACACCCGTGCCTACTCCATCCTGCAGCTGGCGCTGGGCAACATGGGCGTATCCGGTGGCGGTGCCAACATCTTCCGTGGCCACGATAACGTACAGGGCGCGACCGACTTCGGTCTGCTGTTCGACAACCTGCCGGGCTACTACGGTCTGTCCGAAGGTGCCTGGCGTCACTGGTCCAACGTTTGGGATCTGGAGTTTGACTGGGTTAAGGCCCGCTTCGACCAGGGTACCTACCTGGGCAAGGTGCCGATGAACACCCCCGGGATCCCCTGTTCTCGCTGGCACGATGGCGTGCTGGAAGACAAGAACAAGATCGGTCAGAAAGACAACATCCGTCTGGCATTCTTCTGGGGTCAGTCCGTTAACACCGAAACCCGTGGCCGTGAGGTGCGTGAAGCACTGAACAAGATGGACACCGTGGTGGTGGTTGACCCGTACCCGACCATGGCCGGTGTCATGCCGCAGCGTCAGGACGGTGTTTACCTGCTGCCGGCGGCGACCCAGTTCGAGACCTACGGTTCTCTGTCTGCGTCCAACCGTTCTCTGCAGTGGCGTACCCAAGTGACCGAGCCGATGTTCGAGTCCCTGCCGGACCACGTGATCATGTACAAGATCGCTAAGAAGGTGGGCATCGCTGACCAGCTGTTCAAGAACATCAAGGTGAACGGCGACGAGCCGCTGATCGAAGACATCACCCGCGAATTCAACAAGGGTATGTGGACCATCGGTTACACCGGTCAGTCTCCGGAGCGTCTGAAGATGCACCAGGAAAACTGGCACACCTTCTCCTGGGAAGACCTGTCCGCACCGGGTGGCCCGGCTCGCGGCGAAACCTACGGTCTGCCGTGGCCGTGCTGGGGCACCGCGGAGCTGAAGCACCCGGGTACCCACATCCTGTACGACACCTCCAAGCACGTAATGGAAGGTGGCGGTAACTTCCGTGCCCGCTTCGGTGTGGAGCACGATGGGGTCAACATCCTGGCTGAAGATGCCGGTTCCAAAGGCAATGAGCTGGGTGACGGTCACCCGGAATTCACCGCCGACATGCTCAAGCAACTGGGCTGGTGGGACGAGCTGACCGCGGAAGAGAAGCAGCACGCCGAAGGCAAGAACTGGAAGACCGACATCTCCGGTGGTATCCAGCGTGTGGCCATGGCCCACGGTTGTATCCCGTTCGGTAACGCCAAGGCCCGTTGTAAGGTCTGGACCTTCCCGGATGAGATCCCGCTGCACCGTGAGCCGCTGTACACCCCGCGTCGTGACCTGATCACCAAGTACCCGACCCACGATGACATGCAGGTACATCGTCTGCCGACCCTGTTCAAGTCCATCCAGGATAAGGTAATCAGCGACAACCTCGATAAGAAGTTCCCGCTGGTGGTGACCTCCGGTCGTCTGGTGGAGTACGAGGGTGGTGGTGAAGAGACCCGTTCCAACCCGTGGCTGGCGGAGCTGCAGCAGGAGATGTTCGTTGAGATCCATCCTGCCGATGCAGCCGACCGTGGTATCCGCGACGGTGACGAGGTCAAGCTGAAGTCGCCGGAAGGTGCCGTTATCGGCATGAAGGCGATGGTGACCCCGCGTGTGACCGAGGGCGAGTGCTTTATGCCTTACCACTTTGCTGGTGTGTTCGAAGGCGAAGAGCTGCAGTACCCCGAGTCCGGTGGTGTCAGCACCAAGCCCTACGTGGTGGGCGAATCCGCCAACACCGCCATGACCTACGGTTATGACCCGGTGACCCAGATGCAGGAAACCAAGTGTTCCCTGTGTGAAATCGAGAAAGCGTAAGGAGAAGCTGACTCATGGCTCAAATGAAGTTTATGTGTGACACCAAGCGCTGCATCGAGTGTAACGGCTGTGTCACCGCCTGTAAGAACGAGAACGACTCCGCGCTTGAGTGGGGCATCCAGCGTCGCCGCGTGGTGACGGTCAACGACGGTGTCGTTGGCAAGGAAGCCTCCATCTCCGTGGCCTGCATGCACTGCGACGACGCCCCTTGTATGAAGGTGTGCCCGGTCAACGTGTTCAGCCAGACCGAAGACGGTATCGTCCTGCACGACAAGGACCGCTGCATCGGCTGTGGCTACTGCCTGTACGCCTGTCCGTTTGGTGCCCCGCAGTTCCCGAAAAAATCGGCGTTCGGCGGCAAGGGCAAGATGGACAAGTGCACCTTCTGTGCCGGTGGCCCGAACACCGAGCCGGGCTCCGCCGAGGAGAAGGTGAAGTACGGTGCCAACCGTATCGCCGAAGGCAAGCTGCCGATGTGTGCCGAGCTGTGTTCCACCAAGGCCCTGCTGGCCGGTGATGCGGGCGTCGTGTCCGACATCTACCGCGAGCGTGTGGTCACCCGTGGTCACAAAGACGGTGCCTGGGGCTAAGGCCTGAGTAACGAAGGGGCGATCCTCGGATCGCCCCTTTCGTGCCGCAAGGAGTAACTATGTTCAAAAACCTGATAAAGCCCCTGTTGGCGTTGGTGCTGATGTTGCCGGCCCTGGCTCTGGCGGCGGACCCTGGTACCGTGGCCGAACAGGCCGGGAACCCGTCCGACGTGCTGTGGCAGGCGATCCAGCAAGGGGAAGTGGGTCGCACCACCTCCTCGGTGGATCACCACGGTCAGCTGATCAACACCGTTGATGAGCGCCTGTTGCCGGCGCGCAGCGACTACCTGGCGCCGGCCCTGGCGCTGGCGCTGTTTGGCATGATCGGGGTGTTCATCCTGTTTATCCTGGTGAATGGCCCGTCCAAACTGCACGACGGCTTCTCCGGTAAGATGGTGTACCGCTGGTCCAAGGCCGACGTGGCGATCCACTGGCTGGGGGCGATCCCCTGCCTGCTGCTGATCCTCACCGGTCTGGTGCTGTTGGCCGGCCGTCTGATCATCGAACCGCTGATGGGTCCGGAAGCCCTGGCCAGCTTGGGCGCCATTGCCAAGCCGGTGCACGACTACATGGCGATCCCCTTCCTGTTGGGTTGGTTGCTGATGAGCGTGAAGTGGGCCAAGAACCAGATCCCCGCCAAGTACGACATCGCCTGGTTCATGGTGGTGGGTGGCTACATCAACTTCGGTCCGTTCAAGGGCAAGCACCCGGATGCGGGCTTTGCCAACGCCGGTGAGAAGGTGTGGTTCTGGTGCTTCGTGCTGTTCGGTGCGGTGATCGCCGTCTCCGGTGTGATCCTGCTGTTCCCCGAGTACGTCAACCCGTCCCGTAGCCTGAGCCTGCTGGCTCTGATTGCCCACGGTGCGGCGGCCATCATCATCACCGCGTTCTCCGTGGTGCACATCTTCATGGCCACCGTGCTGTCTGAAGGTGGCATGGAGTGCATGGTGTCCGGTTACTGCGACGAGAACTGGGCGATCCAGCACCACAATGTGTGGTACGACGAGATCAAGGCCGACGGTACTCTGAAGTACAAGGAATAAGCCTATGGGCGGTGCTGGGGTCCAGCACCAGCTCAAGTGTTCCGGTACGACGAGATCAAGGCCGACGGCACTTTGAAGTACAAGGAATAAGCTTGTGGCTGGTGCTGGAGTCCAGCACCAGCTCAAGTGTTCCGGTACGACGAGATCAAGGCCGACGGCACTCTGAAGTACAAGGAATAAGGGGCCATCCAGCATTAGCTTGATGATCTCTGTTTGATCCGTATCAATGGCGCCCCCAGTGGGCGCCATTATTGTTAAAGAGAGTAAAATATAGGCACTTGCGGAACTTTGTCCCGACCTTTAGGGACGAACTCTATGCCGCCTGTCGAGACACGGAAGAGGAAGCCCTATGACCCCATGGATGGCGCTGCTGCTGGTTGCCCTGCTCAGCGGCTGCAGCAGCTATGTCAGAACCACCGCTACCCCCAGGGTGGATTGTCACACCGAACTGGCCAGCATCGAGCAGCTTTATCACCGCGCCTTGACCCAGTTCGAGGCCAATCCCAACCTGCATGACTTCCCCAAGTATTTTCAGCACTTCGATCATGTACCCAGTGACGATGGCGTGCTGCGCTACCGGGTCTCGCATGATCAGCCCTATCACCTGACGGATCCGCAGGCCCACTGGGGCAGCAAGCTGTACCGCTTGATGCGTCATACCCTCAGGCTGGAGGGTAAGGCCCCTTACCACCTCAGGCAAAGTATGGTGTTCCAGTGGCGCCAGGGCAGCTATCTTGGCCACCAGGTTGAAGCACCCAAGTGCTTCCTTGGCAACCAGGCGCTGACCAGCTGCGATGGGGCAGTGACGGCAGAGTTGGCGACCGGGGTGACGGCGGAATTGCCCAGCCATTCAGGAGCCCAGTTATGAGCCTCAGCGGCGGGATGAGTGACAACGCCAGAGCGCGGCGTTTGCCATGGTATGCGCCGGCATTGCTCTTGCTCCTGCTGATTGGCTGCAGCAACCCACTGCGCAGTACCCTGCCTGGCTATGAGCCCAAGGTGATCGACAGCCTGGCGGAGCTGGAGGACATTGAGCAGGCCTACCGTGTCTCGCTCAAGCAACTGGATTCCGAGCCGACCCTGGCCAACTTCAGCCGCTATTTTCCCGGTCATCATCGCCTGCCCAACCAGGGTGAGACCCAGCGCTACCAGGTCTACCTGGATCAGCGCTATGTGCTCAAGCGGGATGATGTCGTGGTGGACAGCTTCAACCTGCTGGTCTGGCTCTACAACCTGCTGGAGCGCAACAAGATCAGCAACGAGGGGCAGTTGGAGACCTCACCCCGGCTGTACCGTCAGTACATGACCTTCCGCTGGCAAGGCGAGCAATACCTGGGCTACCAGATCGCCGAGCGCTACTGCACCAGTGATAGGGTCAACACTATGAATTGCGAGTATTGAGGTGCTGTTGGTTCTATTTAATAGAACGCTTTAGCCGTTTATTTGCGATTTTACTCTTAGTAAATCGCACTAATATAGTCCTTGTCTTCAATCAAGATCGAATCCAAGGACTGACCATGAGCACCTCGCAAACCACCTCTCACCCTGTTTCGCAAAACCACTCCCTCGCGGCCCCCACCGATCTGCTGGCCCGCGCCCTGATGGCCTTCATCTTCATCATGGCCGGCTACGGCAAGATCGGCAGCTTCGCCGGGACCCAAGGCTGGATGGAGTCCATGGGCGTCCCCGGCATCCTGCTCTATCCGGTGGTGGCGCTGGAGCTGTTCGGTGGCATCGCCCTGCTGATCGGCCTGAAAACCCGACTGGTGGCCTTTCTGCTTGCCGGCTTCTGTGTCCTTTCTGCGCTGATCTTCCACAATGACCTGGCCAATGACTTCAACGCCCTTGCCAAGAACCTGGCGATGGCTGGCGGCTTCCTGCTGCTGACCCTGCACGGCCCGGGCAAGCTGAGCCTCGACGCCAAGCTGGCCAAGTAACCCCCATCCGCGGCGCCGGCCAACGGCGCCTCGGAGCACGGCATTTCCCCAAGATGGTAAACCGCTAAGGAGCTGACCATGGGACAACTGGTAAAGGGCGTCTGGCATGACGTCTGGTACGACACCGAAGGCAACAAGGGCGAGTTTGTGCGTGAGCAGGCACAGCTGCGCAACTGGATCACTCCGGATGGCAGCCCGGGCCCCACCGGCAACGGTGGCTTCAAGGCCGAAAAGGGGCGCTATCACCTGTATGTCTCCCTGGCCTGTCCCTGGGCTCACCGCACCCTGATCTTCCGCGCGCTGAAGGGGCTGGAGGACTACATCGAGGTCTCGGTGGTCAGCCCGGATATGCTGGATAAGGGCTGGACCTTCGACACCGCCACCGGCTCCAGCGGTGACAAGCTGCACGGCTTTGATTACCACTACCAGGTCTACACCGCCAACCAGGCAGACTACTCCGGTCGGGTTACCGTGCCGGTGCTGTGGGACACCCAGACCCAGCGTATCGTCAACAACGAGTCGTCGGAGATCATTCGCATGTTCAACAGCGCCTTTGATCATCTCACCGGCAATCAACAGGATTTCTGGCCAGAGGCGTTGCGTGATGAGATCGAGCAGGTCAACGAAGAGGTGTACGCCAACATCAACAACGGCGTCTATCGGGCCGGCTTTGCCACCAGCCAGAGCGCCTACGAGGCGGCCTATGAACGCCTGTTCGCCTCGCTCGACCGGCTGGAGCTGCGGCTGGGTCAGCAGCGCTACCTGTTGGGCAGCCAGGTGACCGAAGCTGACTGGCGCCTGTTCACCACCCTGGTGCGCTTCGATGCGGTCTACTTCGGCCACTTCAAGTGCAACCGGCAGCTACTGGCCAGCTTCCCCAACCTGTCCGGCTACCTGCGGGAGCTGTACCAGTGGCCCGGGGTCGCCGCCACGGTCAACATGGAGCACATCAAGCGGCACTACTACTACAGCCACGACATGATCAACCCTACCCGGGTGGTGCCGGTGGGGCCGGAGCTGGATCTGGATGCACCGCATGGCCGGGAAGCGCTCTGACCGACGCTGCGACGGCTACACTTAAAGCAGGATGTAACCGTCGTTGGGAGGGGTTATGGGTGTTGCTATCCGCGTCAGCGATTATCTGAAAAGCTTGGGGGTGTCCTACTCGTTGGTGCCCCACAGCCACAGCCAGTCGGCGGTTCAGTCCGCCATCAGCGCCGGGGTGCCGGTGCGTCAAACCGCCAAATCGGTGTTACTGGAGGACCATGAGGGGCGCCGGATCCTGGCGGTGATCCCCGCCGGTAACCGGGTGCTGTTGAAGAAGCTAAGTGACCAACTTGGTCGCGAGCTGCATCTGATCAAGGAGAGCCAGATGCGCGGCAGCTTTGACGACTGCGAGCTGGGTGCCTTGCCAGCCATCGGTGAGCCCTATCATCTCCAGGCGATCTACGACGAGCTGCTGTCGGAGGAGCCGGAGGTGTACATGGAGGCGGGCGATCACGAGCACCTGGTGCGCCTGAGCCACGCGGCCTTCCTGGCGGTGATGGCCAATCACCCTCACGGTCGCTTCAGCATCGACCGCAGCGCCGATTATGGCCAGCCCTCCCGGGGCTGGGACTGGCAATAGCAACAGTGCTAACACTGTATCCAGGGGCGCCAAGGGCGCCCTTTTTTGATCCCGGGTTTATGAAGAATCCATGACCGGTGAGGTCAATCACAGTTACCGATAACATAAAGAGGGAGAATCCTACGGTTTTGATTTAGTTAGGAAAAAATATGTCGCTGTTATCCAGATTACCGATCCGGCGCAAGCTGATGCTGCTGAGCCTGATGGCTGCTTTGGCCACCCTGACCCTGCTGGGGTACGCCGCCTGGACCACCACTCAGGCTACCCGCGTGGCCATCGATCACGATCTGGAAAATGACCTGCGCCTGGGGGCCTCCATCCTGGTGCGTTACCAAAGCCAGCAGCAGGAGCTGGGGCAGGCCGCAGCCCAGGAGCGCGCACTGGAGGTGATCAGCGGCTTGCGTTACGACGAGGGCAATTTCTTTTGGGTGATGGACAGCGAGGGGCGGCTGCTCAGTCACCCCCATTGGCCTGCGCTGCTGGGCCAGGACGTTCGCCAACAGCACCTGCAGGGCGATCACTACTGGGACCGGATGCTGACCCTGGTGGCGCAGCAAAGCGAAGGGTTTGTCCGTTATAACGAGCAACTGCCCGGTGAGCTGGCCCAGGCCAAGTACGCCTACGTCAAGGCGATCCCGGAATGGGACTGGGTGATCGGCACCGCCATCGATGCGGTGGATCCCCTGGCACTGGCCAAGGAGGTACTGATGCAGCTGGTCTGGGTCGCCCTGGCCGCATTGCTGTTGACCGAGGTGGTCAACCGCACCATACGACGGGACATCGTCGGCCCAATTGCCGAGCTGGAGAAGGTCTGCGAACGGCTGGCACAGGGGGATCTGCGGGAGCGAACCTCTGCACTGACCGAGCGAGGCGATGAGCTGGGCCACCTGGCCCAGGCGCTGAAACAGGCCCAGCAACGGCTGGCGCAACTGCTGGGCCAGGTGCAGCAGGCGGTGAGTCAAAATGAGAGCCAGGCGCAGCGGATCGCCGAGGCCTGTCAGTCCAGCCAGAACGAGGTCAACCTACAGCAGCAGCAGCTCGACCAGGTGGCCTGTGCCATGACCCAGATGCGTGAATCGGTGCAGCAGGTGGCACAACAGGCGGAGCAGACTGCCGAGGTGACTCAACGGGTCAGCCAGCGCAGCGCCGAGGGCGCCGGGGATATGACCCAGGCTGCCACCCAGATCCGCCAGCTGACCGACACCATTGAGTGCAGCAGTGAGCAGATCACCGCACTGCGCCAGGGGGTGTTGGCGATCAATGAGGTGACCGAGGTGATCGATGGCTTGTCCGATCAAACCAACCTGCTGGCACTGAACGCCGCCATCGAGGCGGCCCGGGCCGGTGATCAGGGCCGGGGCTTTGCCGTGGTGGCCGATGAGGTGCGCCAGCTGGCCAGTCATACTCAGCAATCCACCTCTGAGGTCAAGCAGCAGGTCACCCGGTTGCAAAGCGACGCTGCCACCTCGGTCAAGATGATGAGCGACAGCCGTCAGCTGGCGCTCAAGGGGGCGGAGTCGGTAGAGCAGCTGTCCGAGGGACTGCAGGAGGTGGTGGTGCAGGTGCAGCAAGCCAATCAGCGCAGTGGCCACATCGCCGCGGCGGCAGAGGAGCAGCGGGCGGTGGCGGCCCAGGTCAGCGATAACCTGCAGCGAGCCAACGACGCCGGTCACAACGTCAGTGAGCAGGCCGAGCGACTGGCTCAGCGTAGCCAGGAACTGCGCCAGAGCGCCCGCCACCTCAGCGACCAGCTGGCGAAATTTAAACTGTGATCTGAAGGGCAAAGTGAGCTGACAGGGTGGGGGCGATGTCGCATAATGGCGCCATCGTTATCCCTGATAAGGCAGGATCCATGCTCGCAGTTATGCAGGGTCGCCTGGACGCCTACTGGCGCCTGGCTCGCCTTGACCGGCCCATCGGCACGTTCTTATTGATGTGGCCCACCCTGGCCGCCCTTTGGTTTGCCGCTGGCGGTATTCCCGACCTGTTTGTATTGGCCGTGTTTTTTACCGGTGTCTGGCTGATGCGCGCCAACGGCTGCATCATCAACGACTTTGCCGACCGTAAGATCGATGCCCATGTGGCCCGAACCCGTGGCCGGCCGTTGGCCAGCGGTGAGATCCGCGCCAAGGAGGCACTGGCGCTGTTCGTGCTGGTGGGGCTGATCTGTTACGGCCTGGTGCTGCAGCTCAACCCTCTGACGGTCAAGCTGGCCTACGTTGGTATCGTGCTGACGGTGATCTACCCCTTTACCAAGCGCTTTCTTGCCGCCCCGCAGATGTTCCTCGGGGTGGTATGGAGCTGGTCGATCCCCATGGCCTTTGCGGCACAGACCGGTGAGGTACCGACCATCGCCTGGTACCTGTTCCTGGCCAACTGGTGCTGGACCGTGGCCTACGACACCATGTACGGCATGGTGGATCGGGAGGACGACCTGAAGATCGGCGTGCGCTCCAGCGCCATCTGGTTTGGTCGCTGGGAGCGACACTGGATCGCCCTGTTCCAGCTGGCCACCCTGGTGTTGCTGCTGGGCATCGGCCTGCGCCTGGCGATGGGGCCGGTCTTCATGCTGGGGCTGTTGCTGATGGCTGCGCTGTTCGTCCATCAACAGCGTTTGATCCGCGGCCGAGAGCGCGAGGCTTGCTTCCAGGCCTTCCTCAACAATAACTGGGCCGGCGCGGTGCTGTTCACCGCCGTGGTGGTGGATTTCGCCCTGCGTTAACCCGAAACCACAAAAAAAGGCAGCCCTCGGGGCTGCCTTTTTTGTTGCGGTCGACTCAGGCCGCAGCCGGGGTACGGCGTGCCATCTCGTCGCCGGCCACCCGGGCCGAGCGCTGGTACTGGGCGGCGGTCATGGCGAACCAGCACTGGTCGATCTGACCCTGCTCAAAGTGGCCATAGATCTTGTGGGTTCGGCCGTAGCCACACTTCTCCAGCACCCGCTTGCTGCCCTGGTTGCTGTCGTAGGTGTCGGCCCGGACTCGCTCTGCGCCCAGCTGGTCGAAGGCGATCTGGGTCAGCACCCGGCAGGCGGCAGTCGCCAGGCCCTGGCCCCAGCTGGCCACCGGCAGCTGGTAGCCGATGTCATAGACACCCGCCTCGCCCTCGACCGGCACCAGTGCTGCCATGCCGGCAAACTTCCCCTGGCCATCGCGCAGAGCCAGCATCAGCGGGCCCTTTGCCGGCGTACCTTGGGCGATGGCACGGCTCATGGCATCGAACTGCGGGTTGAAATAGTCGTAGAACACCTGCTCCGGTGCCGGGGCAAAGAACAGGTGACGGTGCACCTGCTCATCCGCCAGCATGGTACAGATCGCCGGCATGTCGCTGGGCTGAAGCAGATCCAGGGTGTATTGGCCTGACAGGGGCAGGCGGTTGCCATTGAGCAGGGTGTTCAGAGTCATAACTATCCTAAGCGCAGGGAGAAAAAAGGCGGCGCGATTATCCTTCAAGGGCCGCTGGGGATCTGTGACCCCAGTATAAAAAGGCGACAGCATGGAACAAAAAACGGAACCGAATCGGTTGCTTTTGTGCAGGTCCGAGCAGTGGCCAGGCGTGACGCGATGCCAACAACCGTGAGAGGATAGAGTGGTTATCTTTTCAGCAAGGAGGCTGGTGACATGACTCGATGGGTAACGCTTGGGACCTTAACGCTCAGTGTGAGCTTGGTTGCGGGCACGGCGATGGCGACGGACTTTGGCTCGGAGCAACAATTTGGGGGGCCAGCGTCGGGGGTGGCTGCGGCGCAGGCACAGCAACTTGAGGCGTTAGAAGCACGCTTTGCGGCCCTGATGGCTGAACCTCGGGATGAGGCCTGGGCTTATGATATGGAGCTGGCCATCGCCGATGAGCTTGCACTGCACGAGCACAAAGACAAGGTCACACTGGAGTCGGTTTACTGCTACAGCACCGGCTGTATCGCCACAGTATTCAGCGAGTTTGCGCCCAGCGGCATGCCCTACTATTCCGAGGTACAGGGTAGTCTGATAGAGCGAGGAGGCGAGCCCCCCTTTACTGAGATCCATGGGGTGATGGATCCGGATAGCATGACGCTTGAGCCCCACGGGGCTCGCTTCATGACCTACTTTCTGCAGCGTCGCTGAGCGGTAAAAAGGCGCAAAAAAGGCACCGAGTCGGTGCCTTTGGCTTACTTCATAAAGGCGTAGGCATCGCCGTACAGGTGAGCCTCGTCAACACCGTGCTCACGGAAGCGCTCCCGCGCCGCGCCCGCCATCTCGAAGCGGCCAGCTATGTAGATGTCGTAGTCGTGCAGACCGACAAAATCCTCGCACACCGCATCGATCACCGTGCCCTGACGCTGCTCCCCCTCGACTTCGTCAAAGACGGGCACAAAGGTCAGTTTGGGATGGCGCTTGGCCCACTGCTCGGCAATATCCCGGGCGTACATGCTGGCGCTGTCTCGACTGCCCCAGTAGAGGAAGGTGGTTTGGTTGTCATTCTGCTCGAGCAGCGACTCCATCATGCTGTGGATGTAGGAGAAGCCGGTGCCCCCGGCGATCAGGATGCGCGGCCGTTGGCTGTCGCTGCGCAGATAGGCTTCGCCGAAGGGCGCCTCGATCTCGATGGTCTCGCTGCTTTGCAGCCGTTCGATCACCTGCATGGCATAGCCTTCCTTGACCGCAGCACCGATGTGCAGCTCCAACTCCCCCTGGTGGGGGGCGGAGGCGATGGAGAAGGGGCGCTTGTCCTCGTCACTCATGACGATGGTCAGGTACTGGCCCGGCTTAAACGCCAATGGCATGCTGGGGGCCAAACGAACGCGGAACACGCTGTCGGTGAAGGGCGTCACGGAGACGACGTGGCATAGGGTACGACTCATGTCTGCCTGGGTCCTTGTTATTCTATTTCTATTCCGTATTCAGCCCAGCGGCTGTCCACTTTGCTCTTGATGGCGTCGTCCATCACGATGGGTTCGCCCCATTCGCGATCGGTCTCGCCCGGCCACTTGTTGGTGGCGTCCATGCCCATCTTCGAGCCCAGACCGGCCACCGGAGAGGCGAAGTCCAGGTAGTCGATGGGGGTGTTCTCCACCATCACTGTGTCCCGGGCGGGGTCCATCCGGGTGGTGATTGCCCACATCACGTCGTTCCAGTCGCGGGCGTTGACATCGTCGTCACAGACGATGATGAACTTGGTGTACATAAACTGGCGCAGGAAGCTCCAGGCCCCCATCATTACCCGCTTGGCGTGGCCCGGGTACTGCTTCTTGATGGTGATCACCGCCATCCGGTAGGAGCAGCCCTCCGGCGGCAGATAGAAGTCCTCGATCTCCGGGTACTGCTTCTTCAGGATCGGCACGAACACCTCGTTCAGTGCCACCCCCAGCATCGCCGGTTCATCCGGCGGACGGCCGGTGTAGGTGCTGTGATAGATGGCGTCCTTGCGCATGGTGACGTGGGTAACGGTGAACACCGGGAAGCTTTCCACTTCGTTGTAGTAGCCGGTGTGGTCGCCGTAGGGGCCCTCTTCCGCCTCCAGGCCAGGCTCCAGGTAGCCCTCCAGCACCATCTCACAGGTGGCCGGCACCTGCAGATCGTTGCTGACGGATTTCACTACCTCGGTGCGCTCGCCCCGCAGCAAGCCGGCAAAGGCGTACTCGCTCATGGCGTCCGGCACCGGCGTCACGGCGCCCAGGATGGTGACCGGATCGGCCCCCAGGGCAACGGAAACCGGGTAGCGCTCACCGGGGTTCTGGCGCTGGAACTCCTGGTAATCCAGCGCGCCGCCGCGGTGGGCCAGCCAGCGCATGATCAGCTGGTTCTTGTTGAGCAACTGCTGGCGGTAGATCCCCAGGTTCTGTCGCTTCTTGTTCGGTCCCTTAGTGATGGTCAGACCCCAGGTCACCAGCGGAGCGACATCGCCGGGCCAGCAGTGCTGGATCGGCAGCTGGGTCAGATCGACATCCTCACCCTGGATCACCACCTCCTGACAGGGTGCCTTCTTCACCTCTTTGGGCGGCATGTTCAGCGCCTGCTTGAACATCGGTACCTTGGCGATGGCGTCCTTGAAGCCGGAGGGCACCTCGGGCTCCTTCAGAAACGCCAGCAGCTCACCGACCTGGCGCAACGCCTTGGGATCGTCGTGGCCCAGGGCCATGGCGACCCGCTTGGGGGTACCGAACAGGTTGGCCAGCACCGGCATGGTGTGGCCCTTGGGATTTTCAAACAGCAGGGCAGGGCCGCCGCTGCGCAGTACCCGGTCGCTGATTTCGGTCATCTCAAGGTGGGTATCCACCTCGGCTGTAACTCGCTTCAGCTCACCGGCGTCTTCGAGGTGGGTAATAAATTCCCGCAGATCCCGGAACTTCATTAGGATTGATTCTCTTTCCAAGTGTGATGTCGATCGCAATGCGCGGCCCATTATAACGACGGGGGTCGCCCTTGTCCCCGCAGTTGTCGCCTGGGACGCTGGCCCCACTGTACACTTTGGCGTAGGCTCAAAAAATGAGCAGTCAGGCGGGGGTGCAGGATGATTGAAGCACTGTTACTGAGCGCGTCGTTGATGCTGGGGGATGTCCACTGGAGCGTCAGCTATGGCAATGGCTGGGGGCCCTACTGGCGAAGTGGCTACGGCAGCCGCTGGGATTGGCGCTATGGCTACGATTGGCGCTACCGCCATCATTGGCGTAACGACCCCTGGTTTGATCGCTACCGCTACGATCGTTATCGCCCGCCGCGCAGACGCGAGCCCGAGGTGCGGGTAATCGCCCCGCCCCAGGACACCACCATCGCCAGCGAGCAGGTGGAGCGGGGCAGCCGTTCCAGCCTGCCGGCCAACGCCCGCTTGATCCAGACCGACCAAGGCACCCTCTACCGGTGGGAGGGCAGCTGCTACCGGATGGACTGGGGCAGTCAGCGCTACCTGGTGGTGGACTGCCCCTGACCTAGCCTTAGCGCTCTGTCGCGCTCAGCTTTCACTCTTCCCTTAAGTCAGGCATTCCCTGCTGGGCCCTATTGCCGATAGGGCCCCGGTTGTCTTGCCAACTGGCCATAGCAACCTGCGCTCAGCCAGTTGCCGGGCTTGGTCCGAATTCCATTGCGTGCGCCGGCGCAAGAAGATCGGTTTTTCCTCATTCAGTCCCCATTCAGTTTTGGTCGCCTTTGCGTACAATACCCCCGCAACTCTTTGACAAGGATGAGGTTAATGAAACCTGTAGTACTGGGCCTGGTGGCCCTGGCGGTGGCTCCTGCGCTGCATGCGAATACCTTTGCCGATCCCCGTATCGGCGCCATGGGAGGCGCCGGCGTGGCGTCGGGTGATTTTACCAATGCCCATGCCAACCCCGCGTTGTTGACCCGCTTCCAGGAAGGGCAGAGCTTCTCTGCGCGACTGGGGGTCGGTGCCATCGGCCGGGACTACGAGGACACCATCGATGATGTGGACGCATTGCAGGACACCCTGGATGACCTGGAGTCCGCCCTCAACAACCTCAACCCCACCGATGCGGAGCGCCTGGCGCAGCAGGCCATCACTCAGTTGGAGAACCTGGACGGCACCGAACCCAGTGCCGAGGTGGCCCCCGCTCTGGGCTTCTATGTGCCCAGCACCCGGGTAGGCTTCGCCCTGACCTTCGGTGCCACCGGCTACGGCGAAGGCCTGTTCACCTTTGTCGAGTCTGACCGCGATGTGATTGAGCAATCGCTGGTGGACGGCAACCTGAACCAGGATGACCTGGAGTCCTTTGTCGATGCCAACGCGGTGCTGGTGTCGGAGCTGACTCTGAGCTTTGCCACCCAGTTTAATGCCCCCCACATCGGTGACTTCTCGGTGGGGATTGCGCCGAAGATGCAGCGTCTGGACAGCTACTTCTACCGCGCCACCGCCGCCAACTTCGACGAGGACGACATCACCTCGGACGAGAACATGACCGACAGCACCCAGTTCAACCTGGACCTGGGCCTGCATAAGTCCCATGGCGATTGGCACTTTGGTCTGGTGGGTCGCAACCTGCTGGGCCACAGTGTCACCAACGTCGATAACGCCAAGCTGGAGCTCAAGCCCAGCTACGTCGCGGCAGTAGCCTTTGAGCGCAGTGGCTTCACCGCGGCCTTTGACCTGGACCTGATCGAAGACAAATCTTTTGAGGCGTTCCGCCTGCCCAGCCAGTGGGCCAAGCTGGGGCTGGAGTATGATTTCGCCGGTCACTTCCAGCTGCGTGGCGGCTACCGCAGCGACCTGGCCAGCAACCATGGCGATCGTGCCACCGTCGGGCTGGGGATCAGCCCCGGTCGACTGATCAACCTGGATCTGACCGGTGAGTTCGGCGACGACGATGAGATCGGCGCCCGGGTTCAGTTGGGCCTGAACTTCTAAGCGTTCGCCAGAGACAAAAAAACGCCCCGCAGTGCGGGGCGTTTTTTGTTGTCCGTTAAGACCCTTACTTGCTCTTGGCGCGCTTCATGGCGTCGAAGAACTCGTCGTTGGTCTTGGTCATCGCCAGCTTGTCGATGAGGAACTCCATCGCCTCAACCTCCTGCATGGGGTTGAGGATCTTGCGCAGGATCCACATCTTCTGCAGCTCTTCGCTGCCGGCCAGCAGCTCTTCACGGCGGGTGCCGGAGCGGTTGAAGTCGATGGCAGGGAATACGCGACGTTCAGCGATCTTACGAGACAGGTGCAGTTCCATGTTACCGGTGCCCTTGAACTCTTCGTAGATCACCTCGTCCATCTTGGAGCCGGTGTCGATCAGGGCGGTGGCGATGATGGTCAGGCTGCCACCCTCTTCGACGTTACGGGCCGCACCGAAGAAGCGCTTGGGACGGTGCAGGGCGTTGGCGTCGACACCACCGGTCAGTACCTTGCCGGAGCTCGGGATCACGGTGTTGTAGGCGCGGGCCAGACGGGTGATGGAGTCCAGCAGGATCACTACGTCCTTCTTATGCTCCACCAGGCGCTTGGCCTTCTCGATCACCATCTCGGCGACCTGGACGTGACGGGAAGCCGGCTCGTCGAAGGTGGAAGCGACCACTTCGCCCTTCACCAGGCGCTGCATCTCGGTCACCTCTTCCGGACGCTCATCGATCAGCAGCACCATCAGCTCACACTCGGGGTGGTTGTAGGCAATGGACTGGGCGATGTTTTGCAGCAGCAGGGTTTTACCGGCCTTCGGCGGGGCCACGATCAGGCCACGCTGACCTTTACCAATGGGGCTGGCCAGATCCAGAACCCGGGCGGTGATGTCCTCGGTGGAACCGTTACCGCGCTCCATCCGCAGCCGATCGTTGGCGTGCAGCGGGGTCAGGTTCTCGAACAGGATCTTGTTACGGGAGTTCTCCGGACGGTCGTAGTTGACCTCGTTCACCTTCAGCAGGGCGAAGTAGCGCTCACCGTCCTTGGGCGGACGGATCTTACCGGCAATGGTGTCACCGGTGCGCAGGTTGAAGCGTCGGATCTGGCTCGGCGACACGTAGATGTCGTCCGGACCCGCCAGGTAGGAAGAATCCGCACTGCGCAGAAAACCAAAGCCATCCTGCAGGATCTCCAAGACGCCATCGCCGAAGATGTCCTCGCCGCTTTTGGCGTGGGCTTTGAGGATGGCAAACAGGATATCTTGTTTACGGGCGCGGGCGAGGTTTTCCAGGCCCATGGATTCAGCGAGGGCAACCAGTTCAGAAACCGGCTTCTGCTTCAGTTCGGTAAGATTCATAGGTGGGTCTTTTTGATCGTTTGTGCGCGCATTAGAAGGGCGCCGACGTTTCACTGTCACTGTGAAGGTTTAGGGAGAGTAGGGCCATAAAGGCCGAGAAATGTACTGGTTATGAAGTTAGCACCAAAGAAAAGGAGCGTCCAGCGGTTTCTTTGGGGAAAGCCGGCGGGGTGATCCCCGCCGTACTGTGCGCCAGGCCTGGGGATTACAGGTTGGCGTCGATGAACTCTTTGAGCTGGGTCTTGGAGGCTGCACCGACCTTGGAACCGGCCAGTTCGCCGCCTTTGAACAGCAGCAGAGTCGGGATACCGCGGATGCCGAACTGGGCCGGGGTGGCGCTGTTCTGGTCCACGTTCATCTTACCGATGGTGATCTGGCCATCGTACTCGTTGGCCAGCTCGTCCAGTACCGGGGCGATCATCTTACAAGGGCCACACCACTCGGCCCAGAAATCCACCAACACCGGCTTGTCAGACTTCAATACGTCGGCTTCAAAGCTGTCATCGGACAGGGTAATAATCTTGTCGCTCATTCTTTACTCCATTCATTTCGAGTCGCCTCATGCGTTGGCGACAGGTTAACTGCTATATGGGCACGGAGCAGACCGGTTTCAAGCCCACTCATCGAATTGGGAATCTGGCGATTATTTGACTCGTATTGGTTCCCAATAGCAAGCGCATCCGATATGCTGCAACCGTTATGACAAAGACCCATCTTACTGAGAAAAAATTCGCCGAATTCCCGTTAGCCGCTTCTGTTGTGGAAGCCTTGAAAGGCAGTGGATTCACCCATTGTACGCCGATCCAGGCGTTGACTTTGCCGATCGTTCTTGGCGGCAAGGACATTGCCGGCCAGGCGCAGACCGGAACCGGCAAAACCCTGGCTTTTCTGGTGGCCACCTTCCATGAGCTGCTCAGCCGTGAGCCGGCAGCGGTAGAAGGCAACAATCCCCGTGCGCTGATCATGGCCCCGACCCGCGAGCTGGCGATTCAGATCGCCAAGGACGCGGAGCCGCTGGCTGAGGCCACCGGCCTTAAGCTGGGGCTGGCCTACGGTGGTGAAGGCTACGAGAGCCAGCGCGAGAACATCGCCGCCGGTGTCGACATCCTGATCGGCACCACCGGCCGCCTGATCGACTACCTCAAGCAGGGCGTCTACCGCCTGGACGGTATCCAGGTGATGGTGCTGGACGAAGCGGATCGCATGTTCGACATGGGCTTTATCAAGGACATCCGCTACCTGTTCCGTCGCATGCCGGCCCCGGCCGAGCGTCGCAACATGCTGTTCTCTGCCACCCTCTCCTTCAAGGTGCGTGAGCTGGCCTACGAGCACATGAACGAGCCGGAGCACATCCAGATCGAGCCGGAGCGCAAGACCGCTGAGCGGGTTAAGGAGGAGCTGTTCTACCCCTCCAACCGTGACAAGATGCCGCTGCTGCTGACCCTGCTGGAAGAGGAATGGCCGGACAAGGCGATCGTCTTCGCCAACACCAAGCACCGCTGCGAAGATATCCACGCCTGGATGGAAGCAGACGGTCACCGGGTTGGTCTGCTGACCGGCGACGTGCCGCAGAAGAAGCGTCTGAAGATCCTGGAGCTGTTTAAGCAGGGTGAGATCGACTTCCTGGTGGCCACCGATGTGGCGGCCCGCGGCCTGCACATCGCTGACGTCAGCCACGTATTCAACTACGACCTGCCGGACGATTGCGAAGACTACGTGCACCGCATCGGCCGGACCGGCCGTGCTGGCGCCACCGGCAGCTCCATCAGCTTTGCCTGTGAGCAGTATGCCCTCAACCTGCCGGCCATCGAGGAGTACATCGGTCACAGCATCCCGGTGACCAACTACGACCCCGATGCCCTGCTGACCGACCTGCGTCGTCCCAAGCGTCCCCATAGCCGCAATCGCCGCCCCGGCTCTGGCCGTGGCGATCGCCAGGGAGGCTCCCGTGGCGGGCGCCAGCGTCGCAACGGCTGACCTTCCAGCGCATGGCGGCCCGCTGCTGGCCGCCATCACGCTCGGCTCCAATAGCTTCAACATGTTGCTGGCCCAACCGGGTCAGCCCATGCCTGCCATCCTGGCCAAGTTCAAGCGCAAGGTCCGCCTGGCGGACGGCTTGACCGCCGGTCAGCCCCTGGCCCCTCACGCCCGTCAAAGCGGGTTGGACTGCCTGGCCTGGTTCGGTGAGATCCTATCCCATTATCAGCCCCAGCAGGTGGTGGTCTATGCCACCGCGGCGCTGCGCCAGGCCAGTGACAGCGAGGCGTTCTGTGCCCAGGCACTGCCACTGCTTGGCCACCCCATCGAGGTGATCAGCGGCGAGCAGGAGGCGGAGTACATCTTCCACGGCATGCGAGCCACCACCCAGACACCCGGCGCGGCGATGATGATCGATATCGGCGGCGCCAGTACCGAGCTGGTGGTGGGGGAGCAGCAGATCGACTTCAAGCACTCGCTGCCGCTGGGCGCGGTGCTCTATAGCCACCGCTATTTCGCCACCGGGGTGACCGCCGAGGGTTTCCGCCAGGCAGAGCAGGCGGTCGCTGAGGCACTGGCGCCGCTGCAGACCGAGCTGCAAGGGCTCAACTGGCAGCAGGTGCTGGGGGTGTCCGGCACCGTGCGCAGCCTGTTCGAGTTGGCTGAGCAGCGCGCTGAGCCGATTGCCTCCATCGATTTAGCCTATCTGCAACGGGTTTCGGCGGAGCTTATCCAGCGCGGTGACGCTGCCCTGCCGGGTCTTGATCCTGAACGCGTTCCCACCTTTGCCGCCGGCGTGGCCATCCTCCAGGCCCTGTTCCTACAGCTTGGCCTGAACCAACTGCATCTGGCTGGCGGGGCGCTGCGCGAGGGGGTGCTGGTGGCATTGGATCGTCGTTGGCGCGCTCTGCAATCCGCCTACTAATAACCCTAAATAGATTTCTTATTCCATTTGGGAATATAGGGCGGTGCATCCTTTGGTTATCCTGCGCGTCTGAGTTCACGGAGCGCGATACGCTAATGGACTCGGCTCCGATAACGCTTCCTACTACGATGACGCCGGGGAACCCGGTTTGAAGGTGTTTGCTCTATGGATCTCTTTGTCCTTGCCAACGTACTCGTGATGTTGGCGCTGTTCGCCCTGCTCTACAAGATGCAGCGTGATCACGTGAAGTTTACCCGCCGGGTGTTTGTGGCCCTGGGCCTGGGTGTGGCCTACGGCGCCCTGCTGCAATGGATCTACGGCGCGGGTTCGGCCACCATCGCCGGCTCCATCGAGTACTTCGACATCGCCGGCCGCGGCTATGTGCAGTTGCTGCGGATGATCATCGTGCCGCTGGTGATGGTGTCGATCATCAGCGCCATCCTCAAGCTCAAGGACGGCGAGTCGCTGGGTAAGATCAGCGCCCTGACCATCGGTGTGCTGCTGGGCACCGTGGCCATCGCCGGCTTTATCGGCTTCGCCGTGGCCCACCTGTTCGGCCTGACCGCCGAGGGCCTGGTGGAAGGGGGCCGAGAGGCGCAGCGGGCGGCGGATCTGCTGGCCCGTGAGAACACCGCCCAGGGGATCTCCATCGCCAAGACCCTGGTGGACGTGATCCCGGCCAACCCCTTCCTGGACATGACCGGTGCCCGCGATACCTCGATCATCTCGGTGGTGATCTTCTCCGCCTTTATTGGGGTCGCCGCCCTGGGGGTCAACAAGAAGCAGCCGGAGCTGGCGGCCAAGTTCGACAGCTTTATGCAGGTGGCCTACGCCATCGTGATGCGCATCGTTACCCTGGTGCTGCGTCTGACCCCCTATGGGGTACTGGCGCTGATGACCAAGGTACTGGCCTCCTCCAACTTCAGCGACATCCTCAACCTGTTCAACTTTGTGCTGGCCTCCTATGTTGCCTTGATGCTGATGTTCCTGGTCCACCTGGTGCTGGTGACCCTGGCCGGCGGCAACCCCTGGACCTACGTCAAGAAGGTGTGGCCGGTGCTGACCTTCGCCTTCACCAGTCGCTCCAGCGCCGCCACCATTCCGCTGACGGTACAGACCCAGACCCGTCAGCTGGGGGTACCGGATGGCGTGGCCAACTTTGCCGCCTCCTTTGGGGCCACCATTGGCCAGAACGGTTGCGCCGGGATCTACCCCGCCATGCTGGTGGTGATGGTAGCGCCGGTGATCGGCCTGGATGTGATGAGCCTGGAGTTCTTCGCTACCCTGATCGCGGTGATCGTGGTGGGCTCCTTCGGGGTGGCCGGCGTGGGTGGCGGTGCCACCTTTGCCGCCCTGATCGTGTTCTCTGCCCTGGGCCTGCCCAATGAGGCTATCGCCCTGATTGGCCTGCTGATCTCCATTGAGCCGCTGATCGACATGGGCCGCACCGCGCTGAACGTCAACGGCGCCATCACCTCGGGCTTTGTCACCAGCCGGGTGCTGGGCCAGACCGATATGGCGGTGTACGAAAGCCAGCAGGAGCTGGAGCTGGATATGGAGTCGGTGTCCTGAGCCGCACCGAACGAATGCCGGGCCGCACCTTGCGGCCCGTTTTGTTGAACAGATGACTGAGAAGAGCAAGCTATGAAGATCCTGATCATCGGTGCCGAGGCCGCCGGCATGAGCGCCGCTGCCAAGGCCCGCCGCCTGGCCCCAGAGGCTCAGATCACCGTGTTGGAGCAGAGCGAGATCGTCTCCTTTGGTGCCTGTGGCCTGCCCTATTTTGTTGGCGGCTTCTTTGATGAGCCCGGCTACATGGCGGAGCGCAGCGTCGAGCAGTTCCAGGCCAGTGGCATTGATCTGCGCACCGGCCACCGGGTCGAGCGGGTCGACGCCGAAGCCCAGCGGGTTAGGGTGCGGGTGCTGGCCAGCGACGAGCAGTTCGAGCTTGAGTACGACCGATTGATGATCGCCACCGGCGCCTCGGTGGTACGCCCCCCCATTGCCGGGCTGGACAAGGAGCGGGTCTACTTCCTCAAGACCATGGCCGATGGCCTGGCGCTGCGGGACTGGGTGGCTAAGCCCCGGATCCAGGAGGTGGTGGTGATCGGTGCCGGTTACATCGGCCTTGAAGTGGTCGAAGCGATGCACAAGCAGGGCAAGCGGGTGCGACTGATTGAGCTGGCGGACCGGGTGCTGGCGGAATCCTTCGATGCGGAGATCTCCGAGCAGGTGCAGGCCGAGCTGGCCCGCCAGGGGATCGCCGTGCACCTAGCCGAAGCGGTGACCGAGTTGGTGGGTGAGGATGGGGTGACCGAGGTTGTGACCGATCAGGGCCGCTACCCGGCGGATCTGGTCGTGGTGGCCACCGGGGTGAAACCCAATACCGACTTCCTGGCGGACACCGGTATCCGAACCCTGGCCAACGGCGCCCTGGTGATCGACGACCAGGGCCGTACCAGTCTGGAGCAGGTTTATGCCGCCGGCGATTGCGCTACCGTACCTCATCGGGTGCGCCAGCAGGATGTCTACATCCCGTTGGCCACCACTGCCAACAAGCTGGGCCGGATGATCGGCGAGAACCTCACCGGTGCCAACAAGCGCTTTGCCGGCACCCTGGGCAGCGCTGCGGTCAAGGTGATGGGGATCGAAGCGGGGCGCACCGGCATCAGCGAGCGGGAGGCTCAGCAGCTGGGCTGGGCGGTCAAGACCGTGGTGATCCGCGACAAGAACACCACCAACTACGTGCCGGACCAGGCGGACATCCTGGTCAAGCTGGTGTACGACGGCGACAGCAAGCGGATCCTGGGGGGACAGCTGGTGGGCGGCAGCGGTGCGGTGCTGCGGGTGGACACCTTGGCGGCGGCCATCCAGGGGGAGATGACCACCGAGCAGCTGGGTATGCTGGATCTCTGTTACGCGCCGCCGTTTGCGCGAACCTGGGACGCCTTGAACGTGGCGGGCAACGTCGCAAAGTAAGATAGAACGCAAAAAGCCGGGGGCCATGTCCCCGGCTTTTTTGTGAAACAAACAGATTATTGAACGGCGCTGCCACCGATGATGATGGTTTTGTTCTCGTTGCGGGCCAGATCGGTGATGTTCACCTTGGCCTTGGTCCGGCTGTGGCGGTTGAGGCGATCCACCACCCGCTGGTCGTCGTTGTAGCGTGCCGCGAAGAAGTTGATCGGCTCATCGTTGCAGGCGATACCGCGGGCGATGCTCTGCAGCTTGTAGCCGGAGCGGTCGATGGCGACGTTCATCTGCAGGGTGTTGGCGGTGGCCGCGGCCATGCACAGCTTGGTTTCACGGCTGTTGTCAGCGGCAACAAATTCGGTGGCGCCAACGGTGGTGGTCATCAGTACGGCAGAGGCGAGCAGCAGGGTTTTCATGGGGCGTTCCTCGGTCAGTGAGTCGATGCCCATCAAGCATGGAGGGTCTGCGCCAGGAAGCTGTTAGCGGGGTATGTGTGGATGTAACCAGCTGCGAGGCACCAAAGCGGTGCGATTGCCGGGAGAGCCCGCAATTCATGGGGTTGAGTGAAATGTGACCAGATTGACATACATATGCAGTCACAGCCGGAAACAGTTCGACATATTTTCGTGCTGGGCCAGCCACAAAAAAACACGCCCGAGGGCGTGTTTTTTCTGTCGATTGCCGGCTGAAAATCAGCGGGCGTGGAGGATCTTGAACAGATCGTGCTCCAGGGTCACCTCGGGGGATTCGACGATGCGACCCACCTCTTCACCGCCCTGGTGCACCAGCACGGTGGGGATGCGCTGGAAGTCGTAGGCAGCAGCCAGGCCTTCCGGATCGGTGCGGCTGCGATCGATGCCGATGTACTTCACGCTGATGTGCGGGTTGTTGGCCTGCTCCAGGATCTTGGCCAGGCGCGGGGTTTCGCGGTGGCAGTCTGGGCACCAGGTACCGACAATCACCACCAGCTCGGTGGGGGTGGTGATCTTCTGCAGCGCCGCCACCAGGGTGGCATCCGGCTGGTAGCTGGCAAAGTTGTCGTCGTAGCCGGGCTGTTGACGCAGATCGTCGAAGCCCAGTTCACCGGTCAGGATCACTTCCTTCTTTTCCTCTTGCTGGTCGCAGGTGGCGAACAGGCCACCTTGCGCGTTGTCTTCAAAGCCGCAGCCGCCTTTGCTCTCTTCGTCGGCGTGGGCCGGCATCATAAAGAGGGGGGCGATGACCGCCGCCAACAGGGCCTTTTTCATTATTACTCCTAATCACACACAGTGTTTAGCGCAGTATGACCGCTTCACACAGAATAAGATGCCGCCAGGATCCCACAACGGGGCGCCGGGCGGCGAAGCCAAGAGGGGCTTACTGGCCGTCTTTCAGCCAGCGTGCCACGTCCTTGGCAAAGTAGGTCAAGATGCCGTCAGCGCCGGCGCGCTTGAAGCACAGCAGGGATTCCAGCACCACCTTCTGCTCATCCAGCCAGCCGTTTTGCGAGGCGGCCTTGAGCATGGCGTACTCACCACTGACCTGGTAGGCAAAGGTGGGCACCTTGAGCTCCGTCTTCACCCGGCGAACGATATCCAGGTAGGGCATGCCCGGCTTGACCATCACCATGTCGGCGCCTTCCTCGATGTCCATAGCGACTTCGTGGATCGCCTCATCGGTGTTGGCCGGGTCCATCTGGTAGGTGTGCTTGTTGCCACTGCCCAGGTTGCCGGCGCTGCCGACCGCGTCGCGGAACGGGCCGTAGAAGCTGGAGGAGTACTTGGCGGAGTAGGCCATGATCTGGGTGTTGTGGTGACCGGCGGCTTCCAGCGCATCACGGATGGCGCCGATGCGGCCATCCATCATGTCGGATGGGGCCACCATGTCGGCACCGGCCTCGGCGTGAGACAGGGCCTGCTTGACCAGAACCTCGGTGGTGATGTCGTTGAGGATGTAGCCGGTGTCATCAATGATGCCATCCTGGCCGTGGGTGGTGAACGGGTCCAGTGCCACGTCGGTCATCACCCCCAGCTGTGGGAAGGCGTCCTTGAGGGCACGTACCGCTTTCTGGGCCAGGCCTTCCGGGTTGTAGGCCTCTTCAGCCTCCAGCGACTTCAGCTCGGACGGGGTCACCGGGAACAGCGCCAGGGCCGGTACGCCCAGGGCCACCAGCTCGGCGGCTTCTTCCAGCAGCAGGTCGATGGAGAGGCGCTCTACGCCGGGCATGGAGGGCACTGCCTCACGGCGGGCATTGCCCTCCAGCACGAACACCGGGTAGATCAGATCGGCGGCGCTGAGCTGGTTCTCAGAAACCAGGCGGCGGGAAAAATCGTGTTTGCGCAGTCGGCGCATACGGCGGCGAGGAAAGGCTCCTGAACTCACAGTGGACTCCTTGTTGATACGGATCTGCAACGGCAGTTGCGCTTCATATTAGCAAAATGCGGTTTCTGTAAAACGCGCTGGCTCACAAAGGAAACAGTTGGTTGACGTTGATTTCGCATTGGCGACACAAGGCCTCATAGGGTTCATCGCGCAGCTCGGCGACAACACGGGCAATGTGGGGCAGGTAGGCTGGCTCGTTGCGGCTGCTTTTTGGCTTAGGCTTTAGGTCGCGAGGCAGCAGGTAGGGGGCGTCGGTTTCCAGCAGCAGGCGGTGGGGGGGGATCTGGGTCACCAGTTGGCGCAGCTCGGTGCCGCGACGCTCATCGCAGACCCAGCCGGTGATGCCGATGTGCAGGTCCAGCGCCAGGGCGCCGGCCAGCTCGTCGGCGTTGCCGGTGAAGCAGTGCAGTACTGCCCCAGGCAGGGCATCGCGCACCTCGGCCAGCATCGGCAGAAAATCCTGGTAGGCCTCGCGGCAGTGCAGCAGCACCGGCATCCCCAGCTCTGCCGCCAGGGCTAACTGGGCGGCGAAGGCGTTGCGCTGGGCCGCCGGGGGCGAGTAGTTGCGGTTGTAGTCCAGGCCACACTCGCCGACGGCGATCACCTGGGGCTGGGCCAGTAGTGGCCGCAGCTGGGCTGCGCTCTGCTCGTCCCACTCACTGGCATGGTGGGGGTGGACCCCGGCGGTGCTGAACAGGCCATCCCACTGCTGAGCCAGGGTCAGGCATTGCTCGGACTCCGCCAGATCGCTGCCGATCAACAACTGACGGTTCACTCCGGCGGCGCGGGCCCGGTGGATCACCTCGTCACGGTCGCGATCGAAGCGAGGCCCGGCCAGGTTAACCGCAATGTCAGTGAGGCTCATTGGACCCGTTTGACCCGGGTGCTGCTGTTGCTGCCCTCACGCTTGAGCATAAAGGAGCCGAGCGAGCCTTTGCTGATCACCACCTCCTGATCGGCCTTGAGGCGGAAGCGCTTGGACTCGGTCTGGCGCCAGCGCTGGCCGTTATCCAGGGTGACGGTCCATTTGCCGTAGGGATCGGTGCTGACTTCCGCCACCCGGGCACTGATGGCGTCGGGGGTGTGGTCGACCGCCTGGGCCTCGAAGCCAAATTCGGTCTGCGGGCTGGCCTGAGGGGCCGGGCTCACCGGGGCTACCGGCGCGACAGCAACGGCCGCTGGTGCTGCCGGGTCCGGCTCGGGCTGGATGGATTGGGCCTTGGGGGTGCTGTCCGGCGTGCCGCTGACCTGGGTAATGCTGTCAAAGCAGAGCAGCCGGTCGAGTTGGTCCTGCTGGGCCTGGCACTGGCTGATGGCGGACGCGATCTGGTCATAGCAGGCCAGACGGGCCTTGGGATCGGTCTGCTCGGCGCAGCCGAAGGTGGTGGCAAAAGCGCCACTGCTGAGCAGCAGTGGCGCTAGTAATAATGGGGTACGACGCATAATCCCTCCTTGGGCTGACCAGCCCAAGGCTGGCATTACTCGGCGTCGTCTTCGTCCTGTTTAGGGCTGTAGATCCGGGCGAACAGCAATCCCACCTCAAACAGCAGCAGCATGGGAACCGCCAGCATGGTTTGGGAGATTACGTCCGGCGGAGTCAGGGCCATGCCAATGACGAAGGCGCCGACAACGATGTATGGACGTTTGGACTTGAGGCTCTCCACCGTGGTGGCGCCGGTCCAGCACAGCAACAGTACCGCGATCGGGATCTCAAATGCCAGCCCGAAGGCGAAGAACAGCTTGAGCACAAAGTTGAGGTAGCTGTTGATGTCCGTCGCCACCTGCACCCCTTCCGGTGCCACGCTGGTAAAGAAGCCAAACACCACGGGGAATACCACGTAGTAGGCAAAGGCGATACCGGCGTAGAACAGCACGCTGCTGGAGGCCAGCAGGGGCATGATCATCCGCTTCTCATGTTTGTACAGGCCCGGCGCGACAAAGGCCCAGATCTGGTACAGCACGTAGGGGATGGCGATGAAGAAGGAGACCACCAGGGTCAGCTTGAACGGGGCGAAGAAGGGCGACGCCACGTCGGTCGCGATCATCGAGCTGCTCTCCGGCATCACTGACAGCAGTGGCTGGGAGAGGTAGTGATAGATGTCGTTGGACCAGTAGGCCAGGGCAAAAAACACCACAAACACCGAGCCCAGGGCGCGCATCAGCCGCGTCCTCAGCTCCATCAAGTGGCTGATCAACGGTTGTTGTTCGGACATAGTTACTCTTTGGTCTGGGCGCTTTCCGGCTTGGCGGCCGGCTCGCTCTGCTCGGCGGCAGGGGCCGAGTCAGTCGTCGATGCAGCGTTGGCCTCGTAAGGGCGGGTCACGGACTGGGCCGCGTCCCTCAGTTCCTGGATGGACTTTTGCAGATCCGGGTCCAGGTCTTTCAAGCCCTTGGATTCGGCCTTCTTCAGGTCCGCTTGCAGCTGCTCAATCTTGAGCTCCTGCTCCAGTTCGGTCTTGACCGAGCCGGCCATCCGTTTGATGGCGCGGATCCAGCCTGAGACGGTGCGCACCGCCACAGGCAGTCGCTCCGGGCCCAGCACAATCAGACCCAAAGCGGCGATGACGATCAGTTCGAAAAAGCCGAATCCATCGAGCATGGCTTATGCCTGTTCTTTGTTTTTCTGCTCGGTGGTGGTGCGCTCGGCTTTGTCGCCGTCTTCCAGCGCCTTCTTGTCAGCGGCTTCCTCGTCGGACATCGCCTTCTTGAAGCCTTTCACGGCGCCACCCAGGTCGCCGCCGATGCCACGCAGTTTCTTGGTGCCGAACAGCAGTACGACGATCAATGCAACAATCAGCAGTTGCCAGATACCAAAATTACCCATGTTGTGTCCCCGTGTGTCGGTGTTTTCCCGCCGCGATGGGCCGCAGGAATAAGGTTCAGTGTACCGCTAGTCGTTACGGTTTCCTAATCTGCCAGCTCACTAGCCAAGCCAGGATACCTAAACAAAATAGGGTGGCAGAGGGCCAGATTGTAACGGTTTTACCGAGCAAGATTGTGCTTGAGATCACCAAAACACCGCCGCCCCATAAGAACAGGCTGCTGGTGTGCTGTCGGCGACGCTCCAGGATGTAGCGGTTCAGAACCTGTCCAGGGTTGGCCAGCAGGTTGCGGCCCAGGATCAGGTTCTCATGGAGCAGCTCGGGCAGCTCCGGCAGTTGTTCGGACAGCCTCGGCGCCACCTCTTTCCAGCGCTTGAGCTGGGCCTGGGGGCTGTGCTGCTCGGTCATCCACTGCTCCAGGAAGGGCTTGGCGGTGGCCCACAGGTCGAGCTCCGGATAGAGCTGGCGGCCCAGTCCTTCGATGTAGAGCAGGGTCTTCTCCAGCAGCACCAGCTGGGGCTTCACCACCATGCCGAACTCGTGTGCGGTGCGGAACAGCGACACCAGCACGTGGCCGAAGCTGATCTCCGACAGCGGCTTGTTTTCCAGTGGCTGGAACACCTGGCGCAGGGCAAACTCGAACTCCGCCAGGTCGGCACTGGCGTCGACCCAGCCGGTGGAGAGGAAGATCTGGGCCAGCTGACGGTAGTCGTGGTTGAAGAAGGCCAGGAAGATGGCGGCCATGTCGCGCTTGTCCTGCTCGGACAGGCGGCCGACGATGCCACAATCGATGCCGATGTAGTAGGGATCCTCCGGGTGCTCGCGGGCAACGAAGATGTTGCCCGGATGCATGTCGGCATGGAAGAAGTTATCGCGGAAGACCTGGGTAAAGAACACCTCTACCCCACGCTCCGCCAGGCGCTTCATATTGGTGCCTTGGGCCTTTAGGGCGGGGATGTCGGTCACTGGGATGCCGTCGATCCGCTCCATCACCATCAGGTCGCGGTGGTTGAACTGGGGGAACACCTCGGGCACGTAGAGGGCATCGGAGCCCTCGAAGTTGACCCGCAGTTGACGGGCGTTGTCCGCCTCTCGCACCAGGTCGAGCTCCGCCAGGATGGTGCGACGGTAGTCGGCCACCACCTCCGGCGCGTGCAGGCGCTGGCCGTGGCGGCTGCTGGCCACCAGTTTGGCGCCCCACTCCATCAGGCTCAGATCTGAGCGGATGGTTTGCTCGATGCCCGGTCGGATCACCTTGAGCACCACCGCCTGACCGTCGGATTTGAGCCGGGCGGTGTGGATCTGCGCCACCGAGGCGGACGCCAGCGGGGTGGCATCAAAATCGTCGAAGGCCTCTTCGATGGGGTGGCCCAGGGCCGCCTCGATGCGCTCGATGGCCAGCTGAGAGTCGAACGGTGGCACCTGGTCCTGCAGCAGTGCCAGGGCATCGGCCAACTCATCCGGTAGCAGATCCCGCCGGGTGGAAAGCATCTGGCCGAACTTGATGAACACCGGCCCCAGGCTCTGCAGCGCCAGCTTGAGCCGCTGGGCCACCGGGGCTTGTGCTTGCTGGCGAGGAAAGCACACCAGGGCACGATCCAGCAGGCGCAGCAGGGTAGGTTGGCGCTCGGCAGGGAGCAGATCGATCAGCTGATATTGGCGTAGCACCTTGAGGATGGTGAAGCCACGCCGCAGGGCGCGCCAACTCATGACTTGGCCTCGCGCTGTTCGATCCTTTGTTGCAGCTGGATGACCCGCTGCGCCAGTTGCTCAACCTCGTCGCTGAAGTCGGCCATCTCGGCGCTGCCCGGGGCCAGGCGTAGCTCTTCCCGGGCCACTAGGGCGCCGTGCTGTGCCAGGCGCGAGCTTTGCTGCTGGCCGAAGGCGAACAGGCTCTTACCGAACTGGTCGATGCGGTGGGCCATGGCGTCCCCCACCAGGTGGCTTAACGGCGCGGCGAAATCCGGCTCGATCGCCCCCAGCAACTGGGCCAGCTTGCCCGCCAGGGCGGCATCGCCCTCCAGGGTCAATGCACCCTGCTTGACTAGGTCCGACAGGCTGTCGCCCTGACGCAGCTGCACCAGGGTCGCCATGCTCAGGGCCAGACGTGCCTGGGGGGCAGCCTCGTAGCGACTGTAGACCTGGATCGGGTCACGCATGATCAGGTAAAGGGGAGTCTTCAGCTCGGTCAGCTCGAGCTGGACCACCTGGCCTTGCCATTGGGCCAGGGGGTGCTTGGAGGGGTGCTGCTTGAGCAGCTGCGCCAGGGCCGTCTCCAGCCCCGCCGCCATCAATGTTGCTATCCGCATCGCCTTCCTATTGGCTGGGGGATCAGAATTTGTAGCCGCGGTGCAGGGCGACCACGCCGTTGGTCATGTTGACGTAGTCCGCCTGGTCGAAGCCCACTTCCAGCATCATGTTCTTCAGGGTTTCCTGGTCCGGGTGCATGCGGATCGACTCGGACAGGTAGAGGTAGGACTCTTTGTCACCGGCGATCATGCTGCCCATCTGCGGGATCACTTTGAAGCTGTAGAAGTCGTAGGCCTTCTGCATCATCGGGTTGAGCGGCTTGGAGAACTCCAGCACCAGCAGCTTGCCGCCGGGCTTGAGCACCCGCAGCATCGACGCCAGCGCCTTGTCCTTCTGGGTCACGTTGCGCAGACCAAAGGCGATGGTGATGATGTCGAAGTGGTTGTCCGGGAAGGGCAGGGCCTCGGCGTTGGCCTGGACGTAGTTGACGTTGCCCACCACACCCTGGTCCTGCAGCTTGGCGCGGCCCACCTTGAGCATGGAGTCGTTGATGTCCGCCAGCACCACCTCGCCGGTGTCGCCCACCAGGTGGGAGAACTTGGCGGTCAGGTCACCGGTACCACCGGCCAGGTCGAGCACCTTCATGCCCGGACGTGCTGCCGCGCATTCGATGGTGAAGCGCTTCCAGTAGCGGTGCACGCCGAAGGACATTACGTCGTTCATCAGGTCGTACTTGGATGCGACAGAGTGGAACACGTCGGCCACCATCTCCGCTTTCTTCTCAGCATCTACCTGCTGGTAACCAAAATGGGTTTTGTTGTCACCGCCGTCGGCCATGGTGTCGAGATCCTGTGTTTGCTTCCTCAAGTGTCGGCACAGTCTACACTTTAACGCGACCAACAGAAACGGGGACAGGGCAAACCTTTGAGGTGGATAAATGAACTGTGACGCCGGGCCACAACCTCGGAATGAACCGTGCTGAGGGGGCTGCTGTTGCTGCTGTTTTTTCCGGTCTGGGCGATGGCCGACGACGTCGAAGAGAGCCTGCTTGAGTACTTCAATCCGGGCCGGTTATCAGCCTTTGAGGAGCGCTATGGGCCCGAGGGCAGGGAACGGCTGGAAGACCTTAAGGCCTGGGTGCTGGAAGAGCGCCGGACCGAACGGCCGGTGCGGGAACGACTGGACGTGGTAAACCGCTACTTTAATCAGTTCGAATTCGTTGATGACATCGACCACTGGGGCGTCGACGACTATTGGGCCACCCCGTTGGAGACCGTTGCCAGTGGCGGCGGTGACTGTGAAGACTTCGTCATCGCCAAGTACATGGCCCTGAGTGTGCTGGGCATCGACGTCGCCCACCTTCGCCTGATGTACGCCAAGGCGGTGGAGCTGAACCAGGCCCACATGGTGCTGCTCTACACCAACACCCCCGGAGACATGCCCCTGGTGCTGGATAACCTGATAGATGCCATCAAACCCGGCAATCGCCGACCGGACCTGGTACCGGTGTACAGCTTCAACGCCAAGGGGCTGTGGAAGGCCCGCACCTTCGACAACGACATCCGCCTCAAGGTGGGCGAGAGCGGTGTGGATCTCTGGGGGGAACTGATGGAACGGCTAGCCGAGGAGGCCAAGGGATGACGCTATACCGCTTACTGATGCTGACCCTGGTGCTGCTGGTCGGCATCCTCACCACTACCAATCTCTGGCTGTTCCTGCGTGGCTCCCAGGAGCTGCTCAATCACCAGCTGTCCCATCATGCCTTGGACACCGCCACCTCGTTGGGGCTGTCACTGACCCCGGTGTTGGCGGATGAGGACTGGGTGCTGGCCCAGTCGATGGTGGACAGCATCTTTGACAACGGCGATCTGCAGCTGGTGCGGCTGGAGAGCCTGGATGGCAGTCGGTCGATTGTGCGCAGCAGTCGGGTCGACATCGAGGGTGTCCCCGCCTGGTTCACCGCCATGCTGCCGCTGGAGTCGCCGTCGATGATCAGCCAGGTCAATGCCCAGTGGCGGCTGGTGGCCGAGGTGGAGGTGCAGGCCAACGTGGTGGCGGGCTATCAATACCTGTGGGACATCAGCCGGGTGGCGATGCTGACCAGCGCGGTACTGGCGGCGGTGGCCCTGCTGGGCGGCGGCCTGGTGCTCAACCACCTGCTTAAGCCGTTGAAGCTTGCGGAGGAGCAGGCCCGCGGGCTGCGTCGGCACCAGTATATCCGGCAGAAGCACCTGCCCAGGGTGCGCGAGCTCAACTCCCTGGTTAGCACCATGAACCAGATGGTGGACACCTCCGAGGCGATGTTTAAGCAACAGGTACGGCGGATGGACCGGCTGCGGGCCCAGACCCTGCTGGATGAGGAGACCGGGCTGGGCAACCTGTCCCGGGCTCGGCAGCGGCTGGAGCAGCAGCTGTCTGACCGGGAGATGGATGGCGGCATGCTGGCCAAGCTGCACCTGGTGGGGCTGGACAAGGTGGAGGTCAAAGGCGGGGTCGAGGCGGAGCACAGCCTGCTGAAGACCCTGGCCGGGATCCTGCGGGAGGTGACCTTACGAGTACCCAATGCCCGGGTCTACCGCACCGGTTACGCCGATTTTCAGCTGATGTTCCCCGGTGCCGGTCCGGCGGAGCTGGCCCAGGTGGAGGGGGAGATCCGCCAGCGCCTGGGAGTCAACCTGATGCAGGCCGGCGGCGACCGGGTGTTGATGGTGGCCACCCCGTACCGGCTGGATGAGAAGGTCGACCAGCTGGAGAGCAGCCTGGACCAGCTGATGGCGGATGCCCTGGCCAGCAACGAGCGCAGCCTGTTCCTGGTGGACTCCGGCGATCATACCGAGGTGCCGGAGCGGGCTGAGCAGGAGGCACAGATGGCCCGGATCCTGGCCAACGCCCCCAAGCTGCTGCTGCAAACCGCGCAAGATGGTAAAGGGGTACCGCTGGCCCATGAGATCCTGACCCGCTTCTACGATGGCGAGCGTTGGCTTTCCCCCGGGCCGGTAATGGCACTGGTGGCCCAGCAGCAGAACCATCAGCAGCTGGACATCGCGGTGCTGCAGGCGGTGGTCGCCCGACTGGAGGCCCAGCCGGAGTTGAACGCGCTGACCTACAACCTAACCCCGGAGTCGGTATTGGATCCGGTGTTCCTGGGTAAACTGCGCCAGGCGGTGTCCGGTTACTGGGACCGGATCGGCTTCGAGGTGCCGGAGCGGGCCTGTCTGATGGACACGGAGCAAACCCAACGCTTTGTCCGTGCCCTGGGGGACGCCGGTGCCAGGGTCTGGCTCGATCACGCCACCCCCTCGGGGATGATGATGGTGACCAAGCCGGGGCTGTACGGCATCAAGCTGGATCCCGGCTATACCCAGGCGCTGATGGGCGATCCCAGCCAGGTTGACCTGGTGGAGTTGATGATCACCGCGGCGCACAGCCGGGGCATTAAGGTGGTGGCGCAACAGGTGGAGGACGCCGAGTTGGCCCAGCGACTTTGGCAGTTGGGGATCGACGGGGTCCAAGGCTTCGCGGTGGCTCCCCCCCGGCCGATGGGGGAGCAGGATGAGCCGTTATGAGGTCTTGCGACTAAGCCGGCCCTGGCAGTAGCTCAGCACCAGCTCCGCCAGCATCTGTCCCACCCGACGGGCGCTGCCCGGCTGGTCATCCGGTGCCCCCTCCGCCAGGTGCAGATAACAGGCACCGGGCTGCTGGGCCAGGCGATGGACCAGGTAGCAGGCCTGATCCGGACTGATGCCCAGTCGACTGACGGCGGAACTGGGGATCTCACTGATGGCGTCCAGGTCGACCTCCACCCCCAGCGGCTGCGACGGCAGCTGAGCCAGCACGCTGGCCAGTACGTCCGCCAGGTTCGGCTGTTGCCATAGCCACATCCGCTGCAAGCTGTACCACTTCACCCCCGCTTCGGCCATGGCCGACATCGCCTCGGCGTTGTTCTTTTGCTCGTGCAGTCCCAGTACCTGGTAGTGATTCAGGTGGCCTTGTTGGCAGGCGTAGCGAAAGCCATTGCCGCTGTGGCGCCCCTCGGGACGGCGAAAGTCGGCATGCGGGTCCAGGTTGACTGCCGCCAGTGGCTGGCTCAGCGCGGCACTGGCCCCGGCCAGGATCGGCAGCGCGTTGTTGTGGCCACCGCCGATCACCACAGGTTCCAGCCCGGCGGCCACCACAGCCTGGATCACCGGGGTCAGGCGCTGATCCAGTTGTTCGGTCAGGGCCCGAAGCTGCTCAAGCTGGCCATGTTGGCTAGGGTCGAGCGCGTCGGCCTGTTGCATCAGGTCCTCAACCGCCAGGCTGCCCAGCAGCGCCATGCATCGGCCATCGAAGGCCGGGTTGGATTGCCAGTTGAGCCACTGGTCCAGAAACGCACTCCAGCCCCGCTCGGCCCCGCCGCGACCGCAGTTGGCCCGCGGGCCGATGGACTCGGGGACCCCCAGCAGCACAAACCGGCCCCCCAGCTGCTGCACCTCGGCCAGCCAGGCTGCCAGCGGCTGGCCCTGCCATTGGAGCATGACCTCACCCAGGCGTTGTTCGCCCGGGCGGGGGGAGAGGTGGCGGGTGGGATCAACCGGGTTCAGCGTCATTCGATGTCCAGCGGGTCTTCCGACAGGATGATGCCGGTACTGTCGACGTAGAGGTGATCCTCCGGCATGAAGGTGACGCCTCCGAAGTTGACCGGGACGTCGAGCTGGCCTTCACCGTGCTGACTGGCGCCCACCGGGATGGACGCCAGCGCCATGATCCCCAGGTCCAGGTCCTCCAATGCGTCGACGTCACGCACCGAGCCGTAGATCACCAGCCCCTCCCACTGGTTACTGACCGCCAGGTTGGCCAGCTCCTGATCCACCAGAGCACGCCGCATGGAGCCGCCGCCATCCACCAGCAGCACCTTGCCCTGGCCATCCTGCTCCAGCGCCTCGGCGATGGCGCTGTTGTCCTCGAAACATTTCACCGTATGGATCTGGCCACCGAAGGAGGGGCAGCCACCGAAATTGCTGAACATCGGCTCAACCACGTCGATCTGATCGCCGTAGAGATCACAGAGTTCTGAGGTGTTGTAGTGCATGGAGGGCTCCTTATCTGCGCCATCAGTCCTGACCAAATTAGCCAAAAAACATTGAAATGCAATGCATTGGCCAAAGGAGAGAGGGCGAGCTGGGGCCATTGTCACACAGTGGCCACAAAGCTGTCACACCGCAGTCGGTTCGATGTCACCGGGCTGTCATTCCAACCCCCTAATTTGAAATTGGAAACTTGGGGGGATGACCATGTGGCAAAAACTCGACAGCTTGGATCGTAACGCCATGACCCGGCTGCAACAGATGCCCGGTCAGGCGGTCTGGAAACCGACGGCGAGAGGGATCTCCCTCAGCGGTGACGGCGCAGGCTACCTGTTGTTCGCTATCCTGATGGCAGAGACCGGTGGCGCACGAGGGGTCACCTTCCTGCTGGCGGGGTTGGCGGCCTTTGCCGTCGAGTTGCCGCTGTACTGGCTGTTGAAGAACAGCCTCAAGCGCTGCCGCCCCTGTCACGTGATGGGGGACGTGGTTGCCACGGTTCAGCCCCACGACAAATTCAGCCTGCCGTCGGGCCACAGCGCGGCGGCCTTTATCTTTGCCTCCTTGCTGGCCTGGTATTGGCCGCCCCTGGCCCCTCTGGCGTTTGCCTGGGCTAGTTTGGTCGGCCTGTCCCGCGTGCTGCTGGGGGTGCATTACCCCGGCGATGTGCTGGCCGGTGCCACCCTGGGCCTCTGGGCCGCCCAGTTGGGACTGTCTTGGGTCGCTTAATCCATCAACCACCCGTTCTAGGAAGCCAATCTATGCGCATTCTCTATGGTGTACAGGGAACCGGCAACGGCCACCTGACGCGCGCTCGCGTTATTGCCCCCGCCTTCGCCCGTGCCGGGGTCGAGGTCGATTACCTGTTCTCCGGTCGCCCCCGGGACAAGTACTTTGATATGGATATCTTTGGCGAGTTTGAGTGTCGTCGTGGCCTGAGTTTTGTCACTAAGGCCGGCAAGATCCAGATGGTAGCCACCGCCATGGAGAACCGCCTGTTGGAGTGGCGCCGGGACGTAAAGGCCCTGGACCTGTCCGGCTACGATCTGGTGCTGAACGACTTCGAACCGGTATCGGCCTGGGCCGCTAAGCTGCAGGGCAAGCCCTGCATCGGCATCAGCCACCAGAATGCCTTTAATCACCCGGTGCCGGTGACCGGCGACAGCTGGGTCAACCGGCTGATCATGAAACACTTCGCCCCAACCACCGTGGCCCTGGGCTGCCACTGGCACCATTTCGGTTGTGACCTGCTGCCGCCCTTTATTGAGGCCATCGACCCCACCGATGAGCAAAGCGGTGAGGTGCTGGTTTACCTGCCGTTTGAGGAAGCCAACGACATCGCCCAGTTGCTGGGCCGCCTGCCGGCGCAGCGTTTTGCTGTCTACCATGGCAGTGAGCCCAGTGTCGAACTGCCTGCTAACGTGCGCTGGAGCGGTTTCTGCCGCGATGGCTTCCAGCGCGATCTGGCCCGCTGTCAGGGGGTGATCTGCTCCGCCGGCTTTGAGCTGGTGTCCGAGGCCCTGGTGCTGGGTAAGAAGCTGCTGCTTAAGCCTCTGCAGGGCCAGTTCGAGCAGTTATCCAACGCCATGGCGCTGGAGCTGCTGGGCGCAGCTGACACCATGAAAGGGATGGATCCGGACAAGATCGGCCAATGGCTGGAGGCACCGGGGATCGAGCCCATCGGCTACCCGCAGATGGGGGACGCCCTGGTGCAGTGGCTGTTGAAGAAGGAGTGGGACGACGTCGCCAGCCTGTGTCGCGCTGCCTGGCAAGATGCCCAGCTGCCGGAGGCCTGGAAGCACAAGTGGGCCACCGCCTACTGAACCGGCCTGACTAAGACAACGCCACCGCTTGCGGTGGCGTTGTTGTTTCTGCTCCGGGGCCAGGGGAGGCGGTGTAAGCTAAAGGGAGCGAGCAGCGTGGGTGAGCCCGGCAATGCTCGGTCGGAACAGAATGCTCGGTCGAAACAGAAGGAGAGGGGATGGCGACAGCGTCACTGAGCCCAGTGCAGCGGGCAGAGTTGCAACAGGCCCTGGAGAGCAAGCTGGCCCAGGCACAGCAGCGTTTTAACGAGTTAGACCAGGCCCGTCGGGCCAAACCGCCCTGTTACGCCGATGCCATCGAGCGAGCGTTTTATCAGACCCAGCGCCGTACCCAGGAGCAGCAGATGGAACGGGAACAGACACGAATCGAGGAGCTGCGTCAGGCCCTGGAGCGACTGGAGCAGGGGTGCTATGGCGTCTGTCAGCGCAGCGGTGAGCCGATCCCGTTTGAGCGTCTTCGGCTGATGCCCGAGGCGCGCTTTGCCGAGGGTTCTGGCCAGGGCTGATCCTGCACCCGGGTGAACCTGGGCCGCGACCACCTCGTAGGGAGAACCAGAGACCTATGGGCAAGGGGATGAGATGGTGAGTGAGCAACCAAAGGTACTGGTGCTGGGGGCCAGTGGGTTTGTCGGTGCCAACCTGGTACCGGCGCTGGTGGAGCAGGGCTATCCGGTGCGTGCCGCCAGCCGGCGTCCGGCGCAGTTGGCCCTGCGTCGCTGGCCGGTGGAGCTGTGCCGGGCCGACGTTTTGCAGCAGGACACCCTGGCCGAGGCCCTCGAAGGGGTCGATACCGTCTACTACCTGATCCACGCCATGACCGAAGGCGCGGGCTTCGACCAGCGCGAACAGCAGGGCGCCCGCAACCTGGCCGAGGCGGCGCAGCAGGCCGGGGTAAAGCGGATCATCTATCTGGGTGCGCTGCATCCGGAAGGCGCCGATTCGACCCATCTGCGCAGCCGCAGCCAGACCGGTGAGCTGCTACGCAGTGGGGGCGCTGCGGTGACCGAGATCCGGGCGCCGGTGATCATCGGGCCCGGCTCCGCTGCCTTCGAGGTGATGCGTGACTTGGTCTACAACCTGCCGGGCATGATCACCCCCAAGTGGGTGCGCTCCAAGATGGCGCCCATCGCCCTGCCGGATCTGCTCCATTACCTGATCGGGGTGTTGTCGGTGCCGCAAACCCAGGGCTGCAGCTTCGATGTGTGCGGGCCGGATGTGCTCAGCTACGAGCAGCAGATGCGGGCCTTTGGCCGGATCGTCGATCGACCGGTGAGGATCCTGGCAGTGCCCTTTCTCAGCCCGGGTTTGTCGGCGCGCTGGTTGCGCTGGATCACCTCGGTGCCCACCGGCATTGCCAAGGCGCTGGTCGGCGGGCTGAAGCAGGATCTGCTGGCGGACGACAGCGCCATCCAGGCCTTACTGCCTCGCGAGTTGATGGGCTTTGAACAGGCGGTGCGCTGGTCCCTGGCCCAGGAGCGGGAGCAGGTGGCCTCGGCGTCTCCTCCGCTGGCGTCACTGCTGCGCCGGCGCTGGCAACCCCAGTACGGCTTCTATGCCAAGCAGGATGGCGCCGAGCGGCTGATCGATGCCTCCCCCCAGGAGGTGTGGTCGGTGATCAGCCAGATCGGTGCGGCGCCACGCTACTTCGCTTTCGATCCGTTGTGGCGGATCCGCGAGGCGATGGATGCCATGGTGGGCGGGCGTGGGCTGGCCTACTACCGCCGCGATCCCCTTAAGCTGGCGTTGGGCGACCGGGTCGATTCCTGGACCGTGGCGGAGCATCAGCCTCAACGCCGCTTGACCCTGCTGTTCGGCATGAAGGCGCCGGGCATGGGCGGCCTGACCTTTGAGCTGCACCCCGTTGGGCGCCAGACTGAACTGCGCCTGACCTGCTGGTGGTACCCTTCCGGTGCCTGGGGCCTGATGTACTGGTGGGCGATGCTGCCGGCCCACATCCTGCTGTTTCGTCGCATGGTGGCCAACATCGGTCGGCTCAGCGGCAGCGATGCCCTGCCGGCACCGGCTTAAGCACGGCGACATAGGACATGGCGGCATAGGATACTGCGGCATAGGACACTGCGACAAAGCAAACGGCGGCCGAAAGGCCGCCGTTTTTTCCGGCTGGGTGGGGCTGCGGATCAGCTCATCAGCGGCATCTGGGTACGATACTCGCCAGTGGCATCGGCAATGGCATTGACCACCGCCGGGGCGATCACCCCGGTGGCCGGTTCGCCCACCCCGGTGGGGGGCTCGGTGGAGGGCATGATGTGCACCGCGATCTCCGGCATATCCCGCATCCGCGCCACCTTGTGGTTGTTGAAGTTGCCCTGCTTAACCTTGCCATCGGCCAGCTCGAGCTTGGAGAACAGCACCTGGCCCAAGCCGAAGCCGATGCCGCCCTCCATCTGCGCCGCCACCACGTCGGGATCGACCGCCAGGCCGCAATCCACCGCACAGGTGACCTTGTCGACCCTGACCTCGTTGCCATCGACGCTGACCTCGGCCACCAGCGCCACGTAGCTCTCGAAGGAGAAGTGCACCGCCACTCCCATGCCGCGGTTGGGGCCCAGATCCTTACCCCAGCCCGCTTTCTCCGCGGCCAGATTGAGCACCGCGTCGTAGCGTGGGTTGGTGCCGTGGGCCAGACGGAAGGCCACCGCATCCTGGCCGGCTGTCCGGGCCAGGGCGTCCATGGTGACCTCCTTGGCCAGCGCGGTGTGGTTGTGCCCCACCGCGCGCCACCACAGCACCGGCACCTTATGGCTGTGGTTGTGCACTAGGATGTTGGTATTGGCGATGGCGTAGGGCAGGTCCACCGCCCCTTCGATGCTGGTGTGATCGATGCCATCGTGGATCATGAACTCGGCAAAGGGGGTGCCCTCGGTGACCCGCTTACCGGCGATGTGCTGCTGCCAGGCCACCACCTTGCCCTCGCTGTCGACCCCGGCCTTAACCCGGTTGTAGTAGGCCGGGCGATACCAGCCTGCCCGGGTATCCACCTCGCGGGTGCGGATCATCTTCACCGGTCGGCCCGGGAACTGGCGGGCGATGTCGACGCACTCCATGCCATAGTCCCCGACAGGATTGGCTCGCCGGCCAAAGCTGCTGCCGGCGATCAATACGTTGACCTTGACCTGCTCCGGTTTCAGACCCAGCATCTGGGCCGCCCCCATCTGCTCCACCGTGGGCATCTGGAAGCCACTCCACAGCTCGCAGCCGTCCTTGTCGACCCGGGCCACGCAGTTCATCGGCTCCATGGTGGCGTGGCACAGGAAGGGGGTGGTGAACTCCAGCTCCACCGTCTTGGCGGCGGAGGCCATCGCCTTGTCGCTGTCGCCCTTCTGTTCGGCGATCAGCCCCTGCTGCTGGGTTAACCCCTTGAGCTCGGCGAACATGGCGTCGGTATCCAGCCGCTCTGCCTCGGCCTCATCCCAGCTGACCTTGACCTGGTCCAGTGCCTTCTTGGCCTGCCAGAAGCTGTCGGCCACCACCGCGACGCCATTGAAGAAGGTGACGACCCCGGCCACCCCGGGCATGGACTTGGCCTTCTCGCTGTCGACCTCCTTGACCTTGGCGCCGAAGCGGGGCGGATGGATCACCAGGGCGGTGAGCATCTCCGGCAGCTGCAGATCCATGGTGTAGACCGCAGCACCGGTGGTCTTGCCCAGGTCCAGCCGGCGCTGGGGCTTGCCGATGTAGATAAAGTCCTTGGTATCCTTCAGTGCCAGGCTGGCGGTCTCCGGGATCGCCTGGGACTGCGCCGCCTCGGCCAGTTCACCGTAGCTGAGGCTCTGCTCGCCGTTGTAGATCCGGCCCTGTTCGGTACGCAGGCTGCTGGCGGATACCCCCCAGCGCGCCGCGGCAGCGGCGAGCAGCATCTGCCGCATTGCGGCCCCCACCTGGCGCATCTGCAGGTAGGAGGAGGACAGGCCGGTGCTGCCGCCGGTGCCCTGCATCGGCCCCCACATCAGGTTGTTGTAGAGGGCGGCGTTACCCGGTGCCGGCTTGGCTTCAAGCTGATCCCAGGCGGCATCCAGCTCCTCCGCCACCAGCATGGCCAGGCCGGTGAAGGCCCCCTGGCCCATCTCCAGATGCTTGATCAGGATCTCCACCCGGTTGTCCGGATAGAGGGTGATGAAGGCGTTGGGGTCCCAGTTTTGTGGCTGCTCGCCACTGGGGGTTTCGGCCCGTGCCAGGGGCAGCTGCAGGCCCAGGACCAGGGCACCGCCGGTACCTCCCATCACCTGCAGGAAGCGGCGTCGGCTCAGGCCGGTGCGTCTAAACATCATGGGAACCTCCCGGGGCGGCTTGGGCGTTGCGTTTGAGCTGCTCGGCAGCCTGCTTGATGCCGCGGCGAACCCGCTCATAGGTGCCACAGCGGCAGATCACCCCGGACATGGCCTGATCGATCGCCTTGTCGTCCGGGTTGGGGTTCTTCATCAGCAGCGCGGTGGCGGCCATCACCTGGCCGCTTTGGCAATAGCCACATTGATGCACATTGGTGGCGTCCCAGACCGCGGTAACCGCCTGGCCCTCGGCCGACTGGTTGGCCTCAATGGTGGTGATGGTTTTGCCCTGGGCCGATTTGGCTCTAACCATACAGGCTCGACTGGCCTTGCCATCGATCAACACGGTACAGGCACCGCACTGGGCGATGCCGCAGCCGTACTTGGTGCCGGTCAGCTGCAACTCATCCCTGAGCAGCCAGAGCAGGGGAATGTCCTCGGCCGCGTCGACGGAACGCTCGGTGCCGTTGATGTTGAGGGTCATCTTCATGGTGAAGCTCCGTGGTTTGCCGTTATTGCGCCAGGAAGCGCTGCAGATCGGCGGGTTCGTCAATGTCGATGGCGGCCTGGCCCAGCTCAATGACTTGGGAGCGGGGCACCGACCGCAGCAGCGCCTGGGCACCGCGGTCGCCCTCCAGCGCCTGCAGTTGCGCCAGGCAGTGGCGGGGAAACAGGGCGGGCGCACCTTTGATACCAGCATAGCCACTGGCGACGATTTCGCCGGTGGCCTGGAAGCGTTGAGTCAGACGGTCGAAATGAGAGAGGGGGACGGCGGGTTGGTCCGCCAGGGCGATCAACACCCCGTCCCAGGGTTGGTCCGCCAGTTGGCGCAGCGCCGCGGCGATGCTGTGGCCCAGGCCCAGCTGGCTTTGCGGGCAGTGCAGCCAGGCGGCACCGGCCAGGTGGGGCAACAGCGCGGCAGGGTTCTCCCCCAGCACCACCCACAGACGATTGCCGTAGCGTGACAATAGTGGGCTGAGGGCATGGTGCAGCAGCGGCTTGCCGTGACAGGGTTCCAGCAGCTTGGGGCGACCGAAGCGACGGCTTTGCCCCGCCGCCATCAGCAAGGCGATGGTGTTCATTACTGGCGGCAAAGCACCTGACTAAGGGAGCCCCCTTTGCCACCAAACAGCGCGGCGTGGCACTCCGACAGGATCGCCAGGGCGATCCCTTCCGGTAGCTGGGCACCGATGGCCAGCCCCGCCGGACCCGCCAGTGGGCAGTGGCAGTGCCAGTGCTCGATCTTGGCCTTTGACAGCACCTGCTGTTTGCGGTGGCTGGGGCCGAGCAGGGCGCAGTAGCGCAGCGGCAGGTTGGCGATGGCATGGAGCGCCTCCGCGTCCAGTTCCAGCTGGTGATTCATCACCACCGCGGCGTCCACGGTCTGGCCCCATTGGCTGTCCAGCACCGATGAGGGGGCGGCACGAACCACCCGGTGCACGGTGGGGAACTGCTCCCGACGGGCGTGACTGGGGCGGGGATCGATCAGGGTGACCTGCCAGCCCAGTTGGGTCGCCAGGCCCGCCAGGGGGCGGGCGTCGGCACCGCCACCGAAGATCGCCAGGTGGGGGACAGGCTGGTAGCGGTTGACCAGCCACTCCTTGCCCAGTTGCAAGGTGAGGGTGTGGTCGCCGAACTTGGGCAGCTCCAGTGCGGTGGGGGTGGTGCCATCCAGATGCAGCCCCTGGCTGGGCAGGCCGCGCTCCGGCAGTGCCAATGCCCAGACGGCGCTTTGATGTTGGCTCAGTTGCTTGTACAGGGCCACCAGGCCGAGGTAGTCGTTGCTGTGCTCCACTGGATGCAGCATCACCTCCACCACGCCGCCACAGCCGATCCCCAGCTGGTAGCTGACGTCCTCCTCATCATCGCTGTCGTAGCGTACCTGAAGGGCCTCCCGAGTCTGCATCACCTGCATCGCCTTTCGCTGCAGGTCGCTCTCCAGACACCCACCGCTGAGCAATCCGAGCTGCTCGCCGTTATCGCCAAACAGCATCAGGGCTCCGGCCTTTCGATAGGCGGAGCCCTGCGTTCTGAAGACCGCACCGAGAACCCATTGCTGGCTGTCGCGCTTGGGCAGCCATTGTTCAATCAGGTGTTGCGGGTGGTAAGTCATGAGATGTCCTTTCAAGTTACTCGGATCCACCCTGGGCCACCTTATTGGTTTGATGGTGGTTGCCCTAAGTGTCTCTAGTCGGCCTGATGGCTCTCATTCCCTGACTAGAGTCTTGACTAAAAATCCGAGGAGCGCTGGAAAAATTTGGGGCCCCATTGTTAATAGTTGTTTTTCTGATATTTGTGCAAAAAAAAACCACCTCGCGGTGGTTTTAGTCATTGGATTTTGGGTCGTGAAACTGGACCTGTATCGGGATCATCGGCTCCCGTGACCCCTTCTCTGCGGCCAGCCGGGTCAGGTAATCCTCCCACAGACTGGCCTGGTTCAGCCCCATCTCGTAGAGGTACTTCCAGGAGTAGAGTCCGCTGTCGTGACCATCATCAAACACCAGCTTGACCGCATAGCCTCCCACCGGCTCAATCCTACTGATGTTGACCTCACGCTTGTTGGTCACCAGTTTAGGGTTGCCATGGCCATGCACCTCGGCGGAGGGGGAGCAGACCCGAAGCAGCTCACAGGACAGGGAGAAGGCCTTGCCATCGTCAAACTGCACCTCCAGCACACGGGAGGCCTGTTTGAGCTTGATGCCGGTCACCTTGGGGCTCATGACGACTCCTTGTTGGTTGAGATGGGCCAGGTGCCGGGCTTGCTGGCACCTGGCACCCAGCACTAATCAGAGAATAAAGCGGGCCAGGTCTTCGTCTTCCACCAGGGTATCCAGGTGGCGGTTAACGTAGGCTGCATCGATCTCTAGGGATTGGCCGCCCTTGTCCGAGGCCTCGAAGGAGATCTCCTCCATCAACCGCTCCATCACGGTGTGGAGACGACGGGCGCCGATGTTCTCGGTGCGCTCGTTGACCTGCCAGGCCGCTTCGGCGATGCGGGCGATGCCGTCCTCGGTGAAGCTGATGGTCATTCCCTCGGTGGCCATCAGGGCGATGTACTGCTCGGTCAGGCTGGCGTTGGGCTCGGTCAGGATGCGGACGAAGTCCTCGGCGGTCAGCGCCTCCAGCTCCACCCGGATCGGCAGACGGCCCTGCAGCTCAGGGATCAGATCCGACGGCTTGGCCAGCTGGAAGGCACCGGAGGCGATGAACAGGATGTGATCGGTTTTGACCATGCCGTGCTTGGTGTTGACGGTACAGCCTTCCACCAGCGGCAGCAGGTCGCGCTGCACCCCTTCACGGGACACGTCGGGGCCGGAGACCTCGCCGCGCTTACAGATCTTGTCGATCTCATCGAGGAAGACGATGCCGTTCTGCTCCACCGATTCGATCGCCTTCTCCTTCAGCTCCTCCTGGTTGACCAGCTTGGCGGCTTCCTCTTCCACCAATGCCTTGAGGGCGTCCTTCACCTTCATCTTGCGGCGGTTCTTTTGCTGGCCGCCCAGGTTCTGGAACATCGACTGCAGCTGATTGGTCATCTCCTCCATGCCCGGAGGCGCCATGATCTCCACCCCCATCTGGGACTGAGACACGTCGACTTCGATCTCTTTGTCGTCCAGCTGGCCTTCCCGCAGCTTCTTGCGGAACACCTGGCGGGTGGCGGTGTTGTCGGTCTTCTGTTCGTTGCCCCACTGGTCCTTGGGGGCGGGCAGCAGGGCATCGAGGATGCGCTCCTCGGCGGCCTCTTCGGCGCGGAACTTGTTGCGCTCCACCTCCTGCTCGCGGGTCATCTTGATGGCGGAGTCGGTCAGATCTCGGATGATCTGCTCCACCTCTTTGCCAACGTAACCCACCTCGGTGAACTTGGTGGCTTCCACCTTGATGAAGGGGGCGTTGGCCAGCTTGGCCAGGCGCCGGGCGATCTCGGTTTTACCCACACCGGTGGGGCCGATCATCAGGATGTTCTTGGGGGTCACCTCCTGACGCAGCTCCGGACCGAGCTGCATCCGGCGCCAGCGGTTACGCAGGGCGATGGCCACCGCCTTCTTGGCACCGGACTGACCGATGATGTGGCTGTCCAGCTCGGAGACGATCTCTCTGGGGGTCATCGCGGACATCAGTTGGCCTCCTTGGTGGGCAGTTCTTCGATGGTTTGATGGCTGTTGGTAAAGACGCAGATATCACCGGCGATGGTCAGCGCCTTTTCGCAGATGGTGCGGGCGTCCAGATCGGTGTTCTGCAGCAGCGCCAGGCCGGCAGCCTGGGCGTAGTTGCCACCGGAGCCGATGGCGATCAGGTCGTGCTCCGGCTCGACCACGTCGCCGTTACCGGAGATCAGCAGGCTGGTCTCGCTGTCGGCGACGATCAGCATCGCTTCCAGCTTCTGCAGCGAGCGCTCGGTGCGCCAGGCCTTGGCCAGTTCGACGGCAGCCCGGGTCAGTTGGCCCTGGTGAGCACTGAGCTTGGCCTCCAGCAGTTCAAACAGGGTGAAGGCGTCGGCGGTGGCGCCGGCGAAGCCCGCCAGTACCTTGCCACCGAGCAGTTGCCGCACCTTGCGGGCGTTGCCCTTCATTACGGTGTTGCCCAGGGAAACCTGGCCATCGCCGGCGATGACGACCTTGTCGCCCCGGCGCACAGACACAATCGTGGTCATGGATATGCCCTTAGTCTTTGGTGGGCGGCTCGGGCCGCCGTGATTCGGTGACGCCGGACGCAGCCGGCGCTTGGGATTAGTGTAGATGTGGGGATGGTGGCAGAGGGGATCAACCCTGGGGCGGCAAAATGGGCCAAACCGGGCCGGTTTGAACAGGCGGCGTTCAGACTCGGTGGGCGGGCCGGCGGGGCTGGGCAGGCCCTAAAAAAGAGGGCCGGCTTATGCCGACCCTGGGGTTTAACGTTGCTGCAGCTGGGCTAGGCGCTGACTGAGACGGGCCATCTCCTGGCTGATCTGGGCCAGTTCCTGCTCCTTGCTGTCAGCGGTGGCGAGCGGCGTGGCCTCGGTGGCCTCCTGGGTCTCCTGGGTCATCACATCCAGGATCACCCCCACCATCATGTTGAGGAAGATGAAGGCGTTGAGAAAGATGAAGCTGATGAAGTAGATCCAGGCCAGCGGGTAGGCCTCCAGGGTCACGTACATCACGTTGTTCCAGTCGTCGAAGGTGGCGACCCGGAACAGGGTCAGCATCGCTACCGAGACGTCCTGCCACAGGCGGGGCTCCAGCTCGGCGAACAGGGTGCTGCCCAGGGCGGCGTAGATGTAGAAGAACACGAACATCAGCAGGGCGATGTAGCCCATCTTGGGGATCGACTTGATCAGGGCGTTGATCAGGTGACGCAGCTCCGGCACCAGCGAGACCAGTCGCAGTACCCGGAAGATCCGCAGCAGCCGGGCCAGCAGCACGGTATCGGCGCTGGACAGCGGCAGCAGGCTGACCAGGACGATGACGGTATCAAACAGGTTCCAGCCGTTCTTGAAGAAGCTCAGCCGGCCGCCGTGGGCCACCAGGCGCAGGGTCAGCTCCAGGGCGAAAAACACGGTGATGGCACCATCCAGCAGCGCCAGGGTCTGCTCCAGCCAGGCGGGCAGCTGATAGGTCTTGGCGCCGATGCTGAGGGCCGACAGCACGATCACCGCGATGACGGCGCCTTGGAAGCCACGGCTGGCCACCCAGCGCTCCAGGGTTTGACTGAACTGTATCACTGCCGACTGCATGGGGTACTCCGATTCAAGGCGTGGAAAAGTCGCGAGATTGTACCGATGGGGAGGCAAAACACCAGCCGCTGGTGAGCCGGATCAGTGAAGGTTTGGCCAGCAGTTGCTGGCCAGTATCTTCAGGGCAAGCCAAAGGACAAGAAAAAGGGCGAGTCCGCCGGACTCGCCCCTGGGCATACTGGTGTCGTGCTCAGACCTGGAACTGGGCCAGCTTCTCCTGCTGCTCCCGGGCGATGCCCGCCACCTGGTCCGATTGCACCGACAGGTCGTCGATCTGGCCCTGGCGGGATTCCGCCTGCTCCGCCAGTTGGCGGATACCGGCGTTGATCTGGTGGCACTGCTCGGTCTGTTCGGTGGTGGCGGCGCTGATGCTGTCCGCCCGGCTCTGCACCATTACTACCGCTTGGTGGATCTGCTCGGTGGCGCTGTCCAGCTGCTGGCGCAGTTGCTCGGTGCGGCTCATCTCATCGCGACTGGCCTGGATCGAGTCGCGGGCGTTGGCAGCGGCGCTGTGCAGGGTCTGGATCATCGCCTCGATGGAGTCGGTCTGCTCGCGGGTCTGGGCCGCCAGCTTGCGCACCTCGTCCGCCACCACGGCAAAGCCGCGGCCCTGTTCTCCGGCCCGGGCCGCCTCAATGGCGGCGTTGAGCGCCAACAGGTTGGTGCGATCGGCGATGTTGTTGATCACCTCGGCAATCGCGCCAATCTGATCGACCTGTTCATCCAGCTCCGCCATGCGGCCATCGTTGTCCCCCAGGTGACGGGACAGCGCGTCCAGGTGTTGGCCGGTGGCATCCAGGGCTTGCTGTCCCTGTTGGGCCAGCTCGGCGCTGCGACGGCTGTCCTCCAGCGTCAGGGTGGTGGCCTCGGCGATCCCCTGCATGCTGGCGTCCAGCTCTGCCACGGCGGCGGCGATCTGGGTGGTCTGGGCCGCCTGAGCCGCCAGTGACTGTTGCTGCTGATGGCTGATCCGGGAGCTGGCACCGGCGGCCTGGCTCAGCTCTTCACCGCCGCGGCGCAGCCGGGACATCACGTCGCGGTTACGGCTGTTGGCCTGGTTGAGCCATTTGGCCAGCTGGTTGAACTCCGCCGGGCTGTCGACCCGGCAGACGTGGGTGAAGTTGCCGGCGGCGGTGGCCTTGATGGCGCTTTTCAGCTCCGCCAGGCTGTGGCGCAACAGCACCACAATGCGCTGCACCAGCCAGGCGGTGAGCAGGGCACCGAGGGCGGTGAGGATCAGTAGCAGTTGGCGGCTCTGCTCCAGGGTGGTCTGGGTGTCGACCTGGCCTTGCTCCACCAGGGCGTTACTGCGGTACAGAAGATCCTCCGACAGGGCGCCGAGCTGGGCCAGCTGAGGCAGCAGCTCAGTCAGTGCCTGCTGGCTCTGGTAGCTGAGGGTGACCCGTTCCACCTCCTGGCTGAACAGGCCGTCACGACTGGCGGCCTGCTCCAGCACCTCCAGCGCCGAGACCGCGGAGGGGAACTCATTCAGTTCGCTGTTCAGATCGGCCAGGCTGTCGTACTGGAACCGCATCCGGCTGACGTAGGCGCGCACCTCCCGGTACTGGGCCTGGGCCTGCTCCGGCGTGGTGGCGGTGGAGAGTTGGATCAGGGCCCCCACCAGGCCGCCGGCGCCGCTGATAAAGCTGTCGTAGGCGTCGTTGGCGCCCGGGATTTGCTCAAACAGCAGGGGGTAAAGGCGGGCCATCTCGTTGCGCACCGAGTTGACCGAAAACAGCAGGTAGCCGCGGCCCTCATTGAGGGTCTGCTCGATGGTCAGGCGCTGTTCGGTCTGCGCCATGATGACATCCATCTGCGCCATCACCTTGTGGCTGTCAGCGCTGATCGCCTCGAAGCCCTGGGTCAGCCAGTCGTGCGGGTACTGGGTAGCGGATTGCTCTAGGCGGGCCAGAGCGGTTTGCAGTTGTTGCTGCGCCTGCTGGTAGGGTTGGCGCCGCTGGTCGAAGTCGGTGTGATTGCCGCTGCCGATGGCATTGCGCAGAGACTGGTCCAGCTGCAGTACCGCCCGTTCGATCTCGCCCGCTTGATGGGCAATGGGCAGAGCCTCTTCACCCAGCTGATCGACGGTGGTGGAGAGGGCATTGAGGCCCCAAAGTGCAGAAAGCACCAGACCGAGAGCGATGGTGAACAGCGTGGCCATGGAGATGGACAATCGCTGCACCAGCGTAAGTGACGCGAGCTTTCGAGCAAAAAACGACATGACGGTATGGGTATCAGTGACTTGGCGGTGCCAACAAATACGACAGCCATGTGACACCTTTATGACCTCATTTGATTTCGCTCAAAAGGTGGTCAGGTTATGGTTTCATTTCATGCAATCGTCACACGAAGGGTTCTATATTAGTGCTGTCAAACTAGTCGAGAGGAGTACCCAGCATGGAACGCAAAGTCGCTTTGATCACCGGTGGTCTTGGTGGAATCGGTCTGACCCTGACCAAGTCTCTGGCGGAGGCCGGATACCAAGTAGTGGCAGGATGCCAACCGAATAGCAGTAACGCCCAACGACATGCCGGCGAGTTGGCTGAGAGCCATCCTACGGTCAAAGTGTTGCCGTTTAATGTGTCGGATTTCGACGAGTGCCAGCGCGTGGTGCTGGATATCGAAGAGACCGTCGGGCCCATCTCGGTGTTGGTGAACAACGCCGGTATCACCTGGGACGGTCAGCTCAAGAAGATGGCCAGTGAGCAGTGGCGCAAGGTGATGGAGACCAACCTGGACAGCGTGTTCAACCTGTCCCGCGCGGTGATCCCGGGGATGATCGAGCGCGGCTACGGCCGGGTGATCAGCATCTCCTCCATCAACGGTGAGAAGGGCCAGTTTGGCCAGACCAACTACGCCGCCGCCAAGGCGGGCATGTATGGCTTCACCAAGTCACTGGCCCAGGAAGTGGCCGCCAAAGGGGTCACGGTTAACACCATCTCCCCCGGTTACATCGAGACCGATATGATCCGCGCCATCAAGGAGGAGATCCGCGAGGGGATCCGCCAGCAGATCCCGGTGAAGCGCTTTGGCCAGCCGGAAGAGATCGCCCGGGCGGTATTGTTCCTGGCGGACGAGCAGTCCGGCTTCATTACCGGCTCCAACCTGTCCATCAACGGTGGTCAGTACATGTAACACCGGCGTCTGACCGGATGAAACAAGCCGCCCTAGGGGCGGCTTTGTTGTTGCCAGCTTGGGCAGATCACCTGCTCTTGCTGGTCACGCCGGTGGCCGGCGCAGCTTTCCAGGCATAGCTGCCACAGCATCGCCTTACTGGCCGGATCCAGCGCACGCAGCTGGGCCACACACAAGCTGCCCTGCTGCAGCAACCCCGCGATCACCGCACTGTCCACCTCGAACCTTACCTGCGCCATGATTATCCCCATCGATTAAATGTTATTGAGAATTATTATCAATTGTGGTGTGGGGTGCAACCCTTTAATAGCGGGCGCGGACCTGGGCGGGCATATGGGCCAGCTGGCTCTGCTTCAGCGCGGTAAAGGCGTCGTGCAGTGGCGCAGGATCCAGCCCCTCCAACTGATGCAGGGCGTAGGCGGTAGCCTCCAGGGTCGACAGGCTGTCGCTGCGATGGGCCTTGCGGATCTGGTAGTCGCCCTGGGGCGGGTGGGCAAAGCTGAGGCAGGGCAGTTGCTGTAGCCAGGGGTTGAGTTGCAACAGCTTGTGGGTCTTGCGCCAGGTCCCGTCCAGCAACAGCAGGGCCCGATCGGGGTCTGGCGGGCACTGCTCCACCGCTTGGGCCTGGGGGCCCGGATAGAGCAGCTGGGGCTTGAAGCCCTTCAAGGCCTGTCGCAGGGGGGCGAAATCCTGTTCTGTTTCACCGACCCAAAGCTGGCCCTGGGTGAGGATCTGGCAGGTCAGTCTGGCGGTGCCCTTGGCGGCCTTCAGCTCACTGGGGTGCATCAGGATGTGCACTGGCGTGCGGTGAATCAGGGGGCGGATATGGGCGCACAGGCAGGTGCGCTGAGGTCGCCCACAGCGGGGACAATAGCGGCGTTTGCCGTCTTCTGGGATGGTCATTTTTCGGTTTCGCTAAATGTCCGGGTTCAAGGCAGCTCCCAGGTCGAGCCAAGCCCTGCTGGATTACTAGGAAAGCCTAGGCGCTAGGTCGGGCTTCGCCCTGCTAGGAGTTAGGAACAGCAGGTACTAGGTCGGGCAAAGCCCTTCTAGGAGCTAGGAAAAGCTTAGGAAGAGCAGGTACTGGGCCGGGCCAAGCCCTTCTAGGTAAAAGGAAAAGCGTTGACTGTCATGGCTAAGATTCTAGGCTTGCTGCCTAGCACCTAGCACCTAGCACCTAGCACCTAGCACCTAGCACCTAGCACCTAGCACCTAGCACCTAGCACCTAGCACCTAGCACCTAGCACCTAGCACCTAGCACCTAGCACCTAGCACCTAGCACCTAGCACCTAGCACCTAGCACCTAGCACCTAGCACCTAGCACCTTAATTCCAGTTCCAGATCTGGCAGCCGTTGATGCCGGCCCGCTGCAGGGCGTGGCGATGGGCTTCCGCCGCACGCTTACGTTCGTAGGGGCCCAGCACCACCCGGTACCAGACGCCATTGCTGCCCTCGGTGCGTCGCACCTGGGACTCCATCCCCTGGAAGGCGATGGTGGCGCGCATGGTGTCGGCCTGGGCCTCGGTGCGGAACGAGCCACACTGCATCTGGTAGGGGCCGCCACTGGCTTGTACCTCGGGCAGCTCCACCTCGACGCTGTTGTCGATCAGCCGATCGATGTAGCCCCACTCCTCCTTCGGCGGCTCCGGCAGCGCCGTCTCCGGCTTTGGCTCGGGCTTCGGGGTAGCGACCGGTGCAGTGGGCACCGGCTCCGGCTCATCGAAACGGCCTTCGCTGGCGCCCTTGATGCTGACCAGGACATAGCCAAACAGGCACAGCAGCGCCGTGGCCAATAGCGCCATCGGCCAGGGAAAGGGTTTCTTGGCCGGTGCCTTGCCGCGGCGCTGAGCCCCGCGGCGGCTGGAACGTCCCTTGCCAGCGTAGTCCCGGGTCATTGCTTACATCCGCTCCAGCACGTCGATGCCCAGCAGGCTCAGGCCCACCTTGAGGGTGTTGGCGGTGGCCTGACACAGGCGCAGGCGACTGGCCTTGTCCTGCTCGCTGACGCCATCCTTGTTGATGGGGCAGGCCTCGTAGAAGCTCATAAAGGCACCGGCCAGCTCGTACAGGTAGGTGCACATCAGGTGCGGCATGCCCTTGTTGGCGACGCCGTTCACGGCATCGTTGAACTGGGCCAGTTTGTTGGCCAGGGCTTCCTCTTTCTCGTGGCTCAGGGTGATCTCACCATTGAGGCTGGCGGCATCGATCCCGGCCTTGCGGAAGATAGACTGGATCCGGCTGTAGGCGTAGAGCATGTAGGGCGCGGTGTTGCCCTCGAAGGTCAACATGTTGTCCCAGTCGAACACGTAATCGGTGGTGCGGTTCTTGTTCAGATCCGAGTACTTCACCGCCGCCATCGCCACGGTGTGGGCGATGCGCTCCAGCTCGTCACCCTGCAGATCCGGGTTCTTGTCGCCGATCAGCTTGACCGCGCGTTGGTGCGCTTCCTCCAGCAGATCCGCCAGCTTAACGGTGCCACCGCTGCGGGTCTTGAACGGCTTGCCGTCCTTGCCCAGCATCATGCCGAAGGCGCAGTGCTCGGTGGTGGTGCTCTCCGGCAGGTAGTTGGCCTTGCGGGCGATCAGCCAGGCTTGCTGCAGGTGTTGGGCCTGACGGGAATCGATGAAGTAGAGGATGCGGTCGGCCTGGTAGTTATCAACCCGGTACTTGGCTGCGGCGATGTCGGTGGTGGTGTACAGGTAGCCACCGTCGCGCTTACGGATGATCACCCCCATGGGGTTGCCGTCCTTGCCTTTGAACTCTTCCAGGAACACCACGGTGGCACCGTCGTCTTCCACCGCCAGGCCCTGGGCGGTCAGATCGGCGACGATCTCCGGCAGCATCGGGTTGTAGAGGCTTTCCCCGGCGATGTTGTCGTTGCTCAGGGAAACGCCTAGGCGGTCGTAGATCGCCTGGTTCTGCGCCATGGTGATGTCCACCAGCTTGCGCCACATGGTGTTGCAGTACTGGTCACCGCCTTGCAGCTTAACCACGTAGTTACGGGCGCGCTCGGCGAAGGCCTCGTCGGTGTCGTAGTTCTTCTTCGCTTCCCGGTAGAAGGCTTCCAGGTCCGACAGGTCCATGTCGGCGGCGTTTTCGTTCTCCATCTTCTCCAGGTAGGCGATCAGCATGCCGAACTGGGTGCCCCAGTCGCCGATGTGGTTGGCGCGGATCACCTTATGGCCCATGAACTCCAGGGTGCGGGTCACGGCATCACCGATCACGGTGGAGCGGATGTGGTGCACCGCCATCTCCTTGGCCACGTTGGGGGCGGAGTAGTCGGTGACGATGGTCTGGGGTGCGGCTACCGGGGCGATGTTGGCGCGGTCGCTGTCTGCCATCGCCTCGATCTGCTTGGCCAGGAAGCGCGGATCCAGGAAGAAGTTGATAAAGCCGGGGCCGGCGATCTCGGTCTTGGCCACCAGCTCAGAGGCGGGCAGGTGATCGATGATCAATCCCGCCAGCTCGCGCGGGTTCTTCTTGGCGGGCTTGGCCAGCATCATCGCCAGGTTGGTGGCCAGGTCGCCGTGGCTCTTATCCTTGGTGCGATCTACCTGAACGCGGGGGGCGGCATCGGCGGGGATGATCGCCTCCGCTTTCAAACGGGATACGGTTTGCTCAAGTAACTGCTGGATATGCTCTTTCATCTGGACACCAAAAAGCGGGAAAAACGGACCAAAGTCGATGGATTATCGAACCCGGTAGTTTAACTGGCCCAGAGGCTAAAAACTACAGCAGATCTTGGGGATCGCGCTCCAGGTGCCAGCGAACCCGGCGATCCGGCTCCAGCGCCTGCAGCTGGGGCAGCCAGGCCTCCAACGCCTGCTGCAGCTGGGGCCGTTTGGGGGCCAGGATCAGCGCCTGGAAACGGAACTTGCCCGCCTTGCGCTCCATCGGCGCCGGCATCGGACCGATCATCTGCACTCCCTCGCCCTGAAGCAGACCCTTGGCGTTGCGAATAAACTGCTGGGCCAGCGGGCCCTGACCGGACTCCGCCCGGAGGATGGCCAACTGCCAATAGGGCGGCAGCTGCGCCTGTTTGCGCTCGGTCAGGGCGTCACCGGCAAAGGCGCCGTAGCCCGCCCCCATCAGCTGGTGCAGCAACGGGTGTTCCGGCTGGTGGGTCTGCAACACCACCTCGCCGGCCTTGCTGGCCCGGCCGGCGCGGCCCGCCACCTGGACGTAGAGCTGGGCCAGCCGCTCGGCGGCGCGGAAATCGGCGGAGAACAGCGCTGAATCAACGTCCAGCATCGCCACCAGGGTGACGTCGGGGAAGTGGTGACCCTTGGCCAGCATCTGGGTGCCCACCAGTATCTTGGCCTGGCCCGAGCGGATCAGCTCCAGCTTGTCCTCCAGGCTGCCCTTGCGACTGGTGGAGTCGCGGTCGATGCGGACCGAGGGGTAGCCGGGGAACAACCGCTCCAGTGCCCCCTCCAGCTGTTCAGTGCCGACCCCGCGGGTGAACAGTTGGGTGGAGCCGCAGTCGGGACACTGCTTGGGCAGGTTACGCTGGCTGCCGCAGTGGTGGCACATCACCATGTTGGCGCCCTGGTGGACGGTGTAGAAGGCGTCGCAGCGCTGACACTCATGCAGGTGACCACACTCTTGGCACAGCAGCGCCGGGGCAAAGCCACGGCGATTAAGGAACAGCATCACCTGGTTGCCCGCCTCCAGGTGGGTGCGGATCCGCTCGATCAGCGGGGATGACAGGCCGGCGTCCAGGTTTTGATTGCGGATGTCCTGCAGGATTTGCTTTACCGGTCGGCCCAGGCCGGCGCGCTGACTCAGCTCCAGCTTGCGGTAGCGACCGGATTGCACGTTGTTGAGGGTCTCCAGCGACGGCGTGGCGCTGCCGAGGATGATTGGCACCTGTTGCAGCTGGGCCCGCATCACCGCAAGGTCACGGCCATGGTAGCGAAACCCCTCCTGCTGCTTGAAGCTGGCGTCGTGCTCTTCGTCGATGACGATCAGCCCCAGCTTGGGCAGGGGGGTGAACAGGGCAGATCGGGTACCCAGCACGATGGCCGCGGCACCGGCCCGGGCGCGCTGCCAGCTGGCCAGCCGCTCGCTGTCATTGACGTTGGAGTGCAGCACCTCCATCGGCAGCGGGAAGCGGCGCTGGAAGCGGGCGATGGTTTGCGGCGTCAGCCCGATCTCCGGCACCAGCACCAGCACGTTCTGGCCCCGGCGCAGCACCTGCTCCATCACTGTCAGGTAGACCTCGGTTTTACCGGAGCCGGTCACCCCATCCAGCAGGTAGGCGGCAAAACCGGTGTCGGCCTGGATCGCCGCCACCGCCACCGCCTGTTCGGCGTTGAGGGTGGGTGGGGTTTCCCCCAGCTCAAACTCGGTGGGCCAGTCGGCGCTCAGCTGTGGGGTTTGCCAGTCCAACTGCAGCAGCTCTTTCTGCTCCAGTCCCTTAAGGGCGGTGCGGCTGAACTCCAGCTCGCTGACCCTGTCATCCTCAAGCTGTCCCTGGCGCTGCAAAAAGGCCAGCAGCCGGGCCTGTTGCGGAGCCCGTTTGAGGCCGTTGGCGTCGGCCTGTTGACCCGCCTCGGTCAGTTGCCAGATCCCCCGGGCCTTGGGTTCGCTGTCTTCCCCCTTGCGCAGCTTGACCGGCAGCAGCTGGGGCAGCACCATCCCCAGCGGCGACAGGTAGTAGCGGCTGGCGGTATTGGCCAACTTCCACAGGCTGGGGGGCAGTAATGGCTCCGGGTCCAGCACCTCGGTGAGGGGCTTGAGCTTGCTGGCGGGTAGATCGCACTGCTCGGCGAGGGCCACCACAAAGCCGATCTGCTGGCGTTGGCCAAAGGGCACCCTGACCCGTGCGCCGATCTTGGGCAGGGGCTCGCCCTCGATGGGCAGGTAGCTGAACAGGCGGGGCAGAGGCACCGGCAGGGCGATCTGTATAAACACGGGCAGTTGGGATTGGACTGAGATTGGCTAAGTGCTTATTACCCTATCAGAGCCGCCCGGGTTTCTCAGAACAAAAGCGATAATTCACTGGGACTTCCGGAGAAAACGCGATCCAGGGCGAGCAGGGATAGGCCAGGCTGCCGGGCCGAAAGCTTGAGTCGGAACAAGGCTTTAATCCATTGAGGCGCAATGGGTTGGCAAAACGGTGCAGAAAATCACCAATGGCAGTTGCGGATGGGCCGTGGTTGCTATAGAATTTCGCGCCCTAAACCTATGTGTAACTACGTGTGGTGTCCGGCTTAGAATCGGATAGCGACACGGCCTTTGATTGAGGTTTCCCATGAAACAAGGTATCCACCCGAACTACGTAGAGATCACCGCCAACTGCTCCTGCGGTAACGTGATCAAGACCCGCTCCACCGTTGCCAAAGACATCCACCTGGATGTGTGCTCCGAGTGCCACCCGTTCTACACCGGTAAGCAGAAGGTTGTAGACACCGGCGGTCGTGTTGAGAAGTTCAAGAACCGTTTCGGCTCTCTGTCTTCCAAGAAGTAAGACAGCCATTAGGTTCGAAGAGGGGCGCCCAGTGTGGCGCCCCTTCTTTTTGCCTCGCGTTCCCGTTTTGCCATCGGACCCATCTGATCCTGCCTCTCTTCCTTCCTCGCTCTGCCCTGGCCGTCGACCCCTTTAAGTAACGCAAAGATCACACTTCATCTCTGATACATATGATTCAGGTGACAGTTTGTGAATTTTTGTGAGCTGTGCATTGATTTTGCCTGCCAACGGAGTATGTTTTGCGCGTTCCCTATGAATTTTCACCCTCAGTGACTGGGATAACAGCACAATGACCGATCTGCGCGAACAAGCTCTGGAATACCACGCCCAACCCGTCCCCGGCAAAATCAGCATTGCCCTTACCAAACCCGCCGAGACTCAACACGACCTTGCCCTGGCCTACAGCCCGGGTGTGGCTGAACCGGTGCGGGAGATCGCCGCCAACCCGGACGAGGCGTTCCGTTACACCAACAAGGGCAACCTGGTGGCGGTGATCACCAACGGCACCGCTATCCTCGGGCTGGGTAATTTGGGCCCGCTGGCCTCGAAGCCGGTGATGGAGGGCAAGGCCCTGCTGTTCAAGCGCTTTGCCAACATTGATTCCATCGATATCGAGGTAAAGCACCGCACGCCCGAGGAGTTCATCGACACCGTGGCCAACATTGCCGACACCTTCGGTGGCATCAACCTGGAAGATATCCGCGCGCCGGAGTGCTTCGAGATTGAGAAGCAGCTGATTGAACGCTGCCAGGTGCCGGTGTTCCATGATGATCAGCACGGCACCGCCATCGTCACCGCCGCCGGCATGCTCAACGCGTTGGAGATCCAGGGAAAGGCGCTATGTGACAGCACCATCGTCTGCCTGGGGGCGGGTGCTGCCGCCATCGCCTGCATGGAACTGCTGATCAAATGCGGCGCGATGCGGGAGAAGATCTACATGCTCGACCGCAAGGGCGTGATCCATACCCGTCGGGAAGACCTCAACGAATACAAGAAGCTGTTCGCCAACAACACCGATAAGCGCACCCTGCAGGAGGTGATTGTCGATGCCGATGTCTTTGTCGGGGTCTCCGGTCCGGACCTGCTCTCTGCCGAGGACGTGCAGCTGATGGCGGACAAGCCGGTGATCTTTGCCTGCTCCAACCCGGATCCGGAGATAAAGCCGGAACTGGCCCGTCAGGCCCGCCCCGATGTGATCATGGGCACCGGGCGCAGTGACTACCCCAACCAGGTCAACAATGTGCTCTGCTTCCCCTTTATCTTCCGTGGCGCACTGGATGTGCGCGCCCGGGCGATCAACGACGCCATGAAGGTGGCGGCAGTGGAGGCGTTGCGTCAGCTGGCCAAGGAGCCGGTGCCTGAGGCGGTACTGCAGGCCTACGGCGCCACCGAGATGCGCTTTGGCCCGGACTATGTGCTGCCCAAGCCGGTGGACAGTCGACTACTGCCCCGCATCGCCAAGGCGGTAGCGCTGGCGGCAATCGAATCCGGGGTGGCGGGGATCGACACGCTGCCGGAGGATTACCTGGCGGACGCGGAATAGGACGGGATCCAAATTCGGTACAGATTCCAGTCAGTAATGGAGTTACACTAATAGGGTTCGCCAAGGCGAGCCCTTTTTCTTTGAACTGACCCACTGAACCGACTCGATGCTGAGATTGATCCCCGCTCTGGCCCTGCTGGCCAGTTTTTCCCTGTACGCCGTGCCCGGTGCGGAAGAGAAGCCGCAATGGGGGATCGCCATTGGCGCCCGCTATGCCGATATCCCCTACGACACCGACGTCGATCAGGTGATGGACATGACGCCGCTGATGTACTTCCAGTCGGAGTACTTCTACCTGCACGGTTTGGAGGGGGGGATCCACCTGTGGAATGGCGAGCAGCATCAGGCCACCCTGTTTTCCCGCTATCGCTTCTTCGATATCCCCCGGGAGTTTCAGAACGAGGTGCAGGAAGACAGCTTCGATACTGGCCTGCGCTATCGCTTCCTGCCGGGTCAGCAAGACTTCATTGACGTCGAACTGCTCAGTGACGGCAGCGGCCGCAGCTATGGTCACCTGCGCTACGGCTTCTACCACCAGGAGGGGGGCCTGGAGCTGTGGCCAACCCTGTCACTGGACTGGCGCTCCAGTGCCTTTAATGATCGCTATTACGGCCTCAACATGTACGAGGCGGGCAGTGACGTCGGCGGCAGTGCCGGGCTGGAGATGCGCTACCACGTCGCCAGCAACCTCTACCTGCTGGGCAACGCCGAGGTGAATGTCCTCGGCGGGGACCTGGGCGATCTGCCCACCCTACAAAGTCGCTATAACCTGGAGACCTTCGTCGGTTTTGGCTTCTTTCCGGAGCCGGGCAAGCAGCGTGGCACCCCCTACGACTTCTCTTCCCTCGAGGGGCATTACGTGCGGCTGGCCCACGGCTGGGCGACCGAGTCCAACATGGGGGATATCCTGGCGGGGGACTGGGTGGAGGATCCCTTTGGCAACCAGCTGACCTCGGTGTTCTGGGGGATCCCGCTGACCCAGTCGCTGTTCTCGCTGCCCATCGACGTCTACTTTAATCCGGGCTTTATCTACCACCACAGCTCCGAGGTGCAGGACCCCACCTACGAGGGGGTGCTGTCGTTCAAGGCCTACTACACCTTCACCTGGCCGATCCGCTGGCGCATCGGTGCTGCGGAGGGTCTGTCCTACGTGAAGGACATCACCTACATCGAGCAGATCGAGATGGACCGCAAGGGTTATCGTCCCTCTAACCTGATGAACTACCTCGATGTCTCACTGGATGCCAACCTGGGCGACCTGTTTGGCACCTCCAAGCTGGATAACCTGTGGCTGGGCTACAGCCTGCACCACCGCAGCGCCATCTTCGAGACCTCCTCCCAGTTTGGTCGCATCAAAGGCGGCAGCAACTACAACACCATCACCCTGCAGTGGCACTTTTGAGGCGCTAGCGGCGCCGGTCGATCTGATGGCCGGCCTGCTGCAGCGCGTCGATGGCATCCTCCAACCGCTCAGCTTTCACCAACAGATAATCGGTATCGAAGGTGGAGAGGGCGAACAGCGACACCCCGGCGTCGGCCAGTACCTGGCTTAACTGAGCCAGGATCCCCACCAGGCTGAAGTCCAGCGGGCCGGCGACCTTGAGGGCCCGCCAGCCGGGCTCCATTTTTGCCCCTTCTACAGTGCAACTGGCCGGCAGCACCAGCGAGAGTTCCTCGTCGGTGCGGGTGAGGGAGAAAAAGGGCGCCGCCAGCCAGGCGGGGTCGATGGGGCTGTGCGGCGGCAGACGCAGGATCTGCAGCTCGGTGGGGAGCAGGGTCAGGTGCATCGGGCCTCCTTGGCGATTGCTGCCATCCTACTGCCCCCACTGTGCCAGCTTCGCCGCTGGCACAGTGAGGGCTAGGTGGTCAGCAGGTAGTAGAGTGAGCGCAGGATCAGCAGGCCACCGGCACTGGCGCACAGCAGCAGGGTGGCTTGCTTCAGTCGGTCGGGATTGACGTGCTGCACCAGCCGGTCCCCCAGCACAAAGCCGATGAACACCGGCGGGATCAGCCACAGCCCCTTGAAGAAATCGTCCCAGCCGAAGGCCCCGGCCAGCAACAGCAACAGCAACGACAGGGCGGCGCTGAACACGAAAAAGCCCGCCAGGGTGTTGCGCATGGCGGCAGCGGACTGGTTGTTGTTGAGCAGCAGGGCCAGTGGCGGGCCCCCCATGGCGGAGATGGCGGCGAACACCCCGGAGATCACCCCGGCACCGAACAGGTTGCGGCCGGTCAGGGCCAGGCTGACCTTATGGTGGGTCAGCCACACCGCCATTAGCACGATGGCGCCAATGGCCAATCCCAGCCAGTGTACCGAGGCCACCAGCAACAGCCAGGTACCCAGCACCCCGCCGGGCAGTCGGCCCAACAGGGCGGGCTTGAGGATCCCCATCTGCAGGGTGAAGCCGGTGCGGGCCAGGGTGAACAGCGACACCAGCAGCCCCATCATGATGATGGGGCCGGGTACCCAGCTGGGATCGATCAGGTAGAGCAGCGGGGTGACCACCACCGCCAGGCCAAAGCCGATGGCGCTTTGCACCAGGGCACCGAGGCAGACCACCAGCCAGATCAGGCTCAGCTCGGACAGGGGGATCATCGGCGATGGCTCCGGTTGAGAACAAAACGCCTGCTCGGAGGCAGGCGTTGGGTCAGGGGGAGGGGCTTATTCTTCGATCTGCTCGGGGTCCAGGCCCAGCTCCACCATCAGGGCGCGGGCTTCTGCCGGCAGGCCGTCGGGGCGGTCCTTGCGCAGGTCCTCATCCGCCGGCAGGGGCTGGCCGGTGTAGGCGTGCAGGAACGCCTCGCACAACAGCTCGCTGTTGGTGGCATGACGCAGGTTGTTAACCTGTCGGCGGGTACGCTCATCGGTAAGAATCTTCAATACTTTCAGAGGAATAGAGACAGTAATCTTCTTTACTTGCTCATTCTTCTTACCGTGTTCCGCGTACGGGCTGATGTACTCGCCATTCCACTCGATACTCATCGATGCACCTATAAGTCTTGATAACGATTGCAATTTTAAACTCATGGCCGGGAGAGTCAATGTATTGCCATCTGAACCCTTACACGTTTAGACGGCTAAACGTCTTGACGCCCAATAATCGCAACGTTACCTTAATCAATCATCGCAATCCAGTTTTGTGCGTCAGTTTGGAGGATGCCACCGATGAGCCAGCTCAAGTCCGCGACCATTGCCGCCCGTGAGGGGATCGAAAGCGATACCCAGCACGGGGCTGTGGTACCGCCCATCTACCTGTCCACCAACTACAGCTTCGAGGCCTACGGTCAGCCGCGTCAGTACGATTACGCCCGCAGCGGCAACCCCACCCGGGGCACCCTGTCCCAGGCCCTGGCCAAGCTGGAGGGCGGCGCCGGTGCGGTGGTAACCGCCACCGGCATGGCGGCGATCACCGCGGTGACTGCGCTGCTGGGCAAGGACGATCTGCTGGTGGTGCCCCACGACTGTTACGGTGGCAGCTACCGGCTGTTCACCTCGGTGGCGGCCAAGGGCGGCTACCGGGTGCTGGTGGTGGACCAGACCGATGAAGCGGCACTGGCCGAGGCGTTGGCGCAGAAGCCCAAGATGGTGTGGCTGGAGACCCCGTCCAATCCGCTGCTGCGGCTGGTGGACATCGAGGCGATTGCCGGCCAGGCCAAGGCGGTCGGCGCCCTGGTGGTGGTGGACAACACCTTCCTGTCGCCGGTACTGCAGCTGCCCCTGAGCCTGGGTGCCGACATCGTGGTGCACTCCACCACCAAGTACATCAATGGCCACTCCGATGTGGTTGGTGGCGCGGTGATCGCCAAGGATCCTGAGCTGGCGGAGCAACTGGACTGGTGGGCCAACTGCCTGGGCCTGACAGGTGGCGCCTTTGATGCCTATCTCACCCTGCGCGGGCTGCGCACCCTGCCACTGCGGATGAAGCAGCACCAGGCCAATGCCGAGGCGGTGGTGGCGCTGCTGCAGTCCCACCCGGCGGTGGGCAAGATCTACTACCCCGGCCTGCCGGATCACCCTCAACACCAGCTGGCCCAGCGTCAGCAAAGCGGCTTTGGTGCCATGCTCAGCTTCGAGCTGGCCGGCGGTGAAGCCGCGGTGCCCGCCTTCCTGGAGCGGCTACAGGTGTTCAGCGTGGCGGAGAGCCTGGGCGGGGTGGAGTCGCTGGCGGCACACCCGGGCACCATGACCCACCGTGGCATGGTGCCGGAGGCCCGGGCCAAGGCCGGGATCTCCGAAGCCCTGATCCGTATCTCGGTGGGGATCGAAGACCCCGCCGATCTGGTGGCGGATCTGCAGCAGGCATTGGGTTAACAGGGAGGAACAGTCGTGCCGCGTCGTTTTCTACACAAGTTTGGGGGCTCCAGCCTGGCGGATGCCGATTGCTATCGCCGGGTAGCCCATATCCTGCTGACCCAGGGCAGCAGCGATGATCTGGTGGTGGTCTCTGCCGCCGGCAAGACCACCAATCAATTGATCGCCCTGCTGCAGCGGGCAGAGAGTCAGCGCGGCTACGAAGCGGAGCTGCAACAGTTGGAGCAGTTCCAGCAGGCGCTGATCCTTAAGCTGCTGCTGGGGCCGGAAGCCGGCGCCCTCAAAACCCAGCTGTGTGCCGATCTGGTTCAGCTGCGCCAGTGGCTGGCCAAGCCGCAGCCACCTCGGGCCCAGATCCAGGCGCTGGGCGAGGTATGGAGTGCTCGCTTGCTGGCAGCTCTGCTGGGTCAACTGGGGGTCCAGGCCCTGGCCCTGGATGCCCGCCGTTTCCTCACCGTGCAGGACGACCTGACCCCGGATTACCAGCGCAGCGCCGATGCCCTGGCCCAGACCCTGGCGTCCCACCCGGATACCCGGGTGGTGATCACCGGCTTTGTTGCCAGCAACAGCGACGGCGACAGCGTTTTGCTGGGCCGCAACGGCTCCGACTACAGTGCCACGGTGATCGCCGCCCTGGCCGGGGTGGCCCAGGCCACCATCTGGACCGACGTCCAGGGCGTGTTCAACGCCGATCCCAACCTGCTGCAGGATGCCCGCTTGCAAGCGGAGCTGTCGCTGGAGGAGGCCGACCGATTGGCCCGCCTGGGCTCGCCGGTGCTGCACAGCCGCACCCTGCAGCCGCTCAAGCGCCAGCCGATGGCGCTGCATGTGCGCTCCAGCTACACCCCGGAGCAGCCCTACACCAAGATCCTCGACCAAGGCGCCCGGGCGGAGCCGGTGATCACCAGCCTGGACCGGGTGGTGGTGCTGAAACTGCCGGTGGCCAGCCTGGCCGCCGCCCAATCGCTGCTGGCGGAGCACGGCCTGTTGCCGCTGCTGCAATACCCGGATAAGGGCGCCCTGGTGCTGACCGAAGAGCAGGCGCCCCAGGCGGAGTCGCTGCTGAGCGAGCAACTGACGCCAGAATTTGAGCGGGTCGAGGGCCTGGGCATGGTGGCCCTGGTCAGCCGTCATGCCGGTCGCCTGGCGGGGGCCTTTGCCCGGCTGCTGGGGCGTCGCGCCTGGCCGTTACAGTCCGATGCCATGGCCCTGATCACTCTGGTGCCGGAGCAGGAGGTGGCAGACCTCACCGCTCGTGCCCACCGTCGCTGCGCCGGCCCATTGAAGAAGATTGGCCTGCTGGTGGCGGGCAAAGGCAACATCGGTGCCGCCTGGCTGACCCAGTTTGCCCACTACCAGCGTCGCATCAGCGATGAGCTGGAGGCGGAGTTGTCGCTGGTGGCTATCCTGGGTCGGTCCCAGGCGCTGCTGCAGCCGGAGGGGATCGATTGCGCCCAATGGCAGAGCCAGTTTGAGCAGCAGGCCCAGCCCTACCAGCTGGATGCCTTGATCGAGCAGGCCGCTAGCCTGCCCTACGATGAGCTGATCTTCCTCGACATCACCGCCAGTGGCGAGCTGGCCCGGGCCTACCCACAGCTGCTGTCCCACGGCGTTCATCTGATCTCCGCCAACAAGCAGGCGGGCAGTGACCAGATGGACAACTACCGCGAACTCAAGAACAAGCTGGCCCAGCGCCACCTGTACTGGCGCTATAACGCCACCGTCGGCGCCGGTCTGCCGGTGTTCTACGCCATCGACGACCTGCAGCGCGGCGGCGATACCCTGAGCCGCATCGAGGGGGTGTTCTCCGGTACCCTGAGTTGGTTGTTCCACCACTTCGATGGCAGCAAGCCGTTTTCCCAGCTGGTGCTGGAGGCCAAGGCCAAGGGCTTTACCGAGCCGGATCCCCGTGAGGATCTCGGTGGTGTGGACATGCAGCGTAAGCTGCTGATCCTGGCCCGCGAGGCGGGATTGGAGCTGGAGCTGGAGCAGATCGGGCTGGAGTCATTGGTGCCGGATAGCCTGGCAGCACTGAGCCCAGACGAGTTCCTCGAGCGCATCGATGAGCTGGACGGGGTGATGAAGGATGCCCTGGCATCGGCCCAGGCGCGGGGACTCTGCCTGCGCTACACCGCCGCACTGACCCTGGCGGAGGGCAAACTCAACGCCAAGGTGGGGCTGGAGCCGGTGGCGCCGGATCACCCCTTTGCCAGCCTGCCGCCGGGCGACAACCAGTTCCTGTTCTACAGTGAGCACTACCCCAATGGCCTGGTGATCCAGGGCCCGGGGGCTGGCCGCGAGGTGACCGCGGCCGCCGTACAATCTGATTTGGTGGCGATCTGCCGCCGCCTACTGCACTGATTCCAGGGAGACCAAGATGGGATTTCATCACGCACAGCAAGTGGAAGCATTGAATGAGCGCCTCAGCTCCCTGACCGATCTCAACGTCTCGTTCGAGTTCTTTCCCCCCAGCACGCCGCAGATGGAGGAGACTCTGTGGGAGTCTATCCAGCGTCTGTCGCCGCTCAAACCCAAGTTTGTTTCGGTCACCTACGGGGCCAACTCCGGCGTGCGTGACCGTACCCACAAGGTGATCGAGCGGATCCACGCCGAGACTGAACTGCAGGCGGCGCCGCACCTGACCCTGGTGGACGCCAGTGACGACGAACTGCGCCAGCTGGCGCGACAGTACTGGCAGCAAGGGGTACGCCATATCGTTGCCCTGCGCGGCGACGTGCCGGCGGGCCAGCCCAACCCCAATCGCTACGCCTCGGATCTGGTGACCCTGCTGAAGGAGGAGCACGATTTCGAGATCTCGGTGGCGGCCTATCCGGAGGTGCACCCGGAGGCCAGCAGTGCCCAGGCGGATCTGATCAACCTCAAGCGCAAGATCGACGCCGGCGCGGACCGGGCCATCACCCAGTTCTTCTTCGACATCGAGGCCTACCTGCGCTTTCGTGACCGCTGCGCCGCGGCGGGGATCGAAGCGGAGATCGTGCCGGGGATCCTGCCGGTCACCAACTACCAGCAGCTGCTGAAGTTTGCCGACTTCGCCAAGATCCGGGTGCCCAACTGGCTGCACCACATGTTCGATGGTCTGGATGATGACCCGGCGACCCGCAAGCTGGTGGGCGCCAACGTGGCGATCGAGATGGCCAAGGTGCTGGCCAAGGAAGGGGTCAGTGATTTCCACTTCTACACCCTCAATCGGGCGGAGCTGTCCTACGCCATCTGCCATGCCCTGGGGGTGCGTCCCGGGGTGTGAGCCTCAGTCCCTGTCGGGGTCGCTGAGTATCAGCCAGACCCCCTCGGTGATGCCGGTCATAAAGGGGTAATCCAGCCGCTCCGCCTTATCGGTGGTGCGGTGGTAATCCTTGTGAGCGGTGACCCCCAGGTAGTACCAGGGCAGACCGGCCCGGTGAAAGGGGTAGTGATCCGAGGCCTTGAGCGGGTCATAGCTGTCTTTGCTGCTGCCCCGGGCGCCCTTCATCCGTCGCGGCCCCTTACGCAGGCAGGCGGTCTGCTGCAGTTGGGCCAGGCCCGCCTCGCCCTGCTCCCAGCCCGGGCGCCACCACAATCGCCCATGGCCCTGCCGATCCGGTCGGCCCACCATATCCAGGTTCAACACCCACGCCAGTGGCACCTCGGCCAGTTGCTGTTGCAGCGCCTGGCTGCCGTGGAGGCCATTCTCTTCCGCATCCAGGGCGGCAAAGATCACCCCATGAGGCAGCGGTTGCTGGTGGGCCCGATGGGCCAGCGCCAGCAGCACCGCCACCCCGCTGGCGTTGTCATCGGCACCGGGATAGATCTGACCCTGGTGCCGGCCCAGGTGATCATAGTGCGCCACCACCAGGCGATAGGGCGGTGGACCGGGGACCCAGGCCACCAGGTTGAGCCCCTGCCTGGGTGCCCAGCCCGGTCCGTACTGGAAGGGGTGGAGGTAGTCCTGCTGCCAGGGCGGCAGGGGACTTAGGCGCTGCTGCAGGTAGGTCGCGGCAAGAATGGCCCCCGGGGTGCCGGTGCGACGACCCGCCATCGCCGGGTCGGTCAGTGCCTGCACATCTTGCTGCAGCTGGCCGAGTAGCACCGGATCAGGGCTTAGCGCCGGGCAGGGGGCCTGGGGGCTTTGGCAGCCGCAGAGGAGCAGGAACAGGGCCGGAAAGAGGCGAACCATATTTCTCCTATCAGTTTGAATAATAAAATTTTTCAACTGTGTGATCCGGCCCGGCGGCAGGGATCGGGCTTTTTGGCACCATAGCATGAATCTGCAGCCGAGGAGCGGACCGCCGTGCGCAATAATCAACCTATCACCGGGCAGGAAAAACGCTACCCTGCCGATACCATCCTGCTCTCCACCACCGACACCCGGGGCAACATCAAGTACGCCAATCCGGATTTTTCCGAGGTGAGTGAGTTCTCCATCGAGGAGTTGCAGGGCGCTCCGCACAACCTGGTCCGCCATCCGGATATGCCGCCCCAGGCGTTCGAATCCCTGTGGCAGCGCATCCGCAGCGGTCGCCCCTGGTTCGGTATCGTCAAGAACCGCACCAAGTCTGGCGACCATTACTGGGTCAACGCCTACGTCACCCCGGTGTATGAGCACGGCGAGATCCACGAGTACCAGTCGGTGCGGCGTCAGCCCCAGGCCCAGCACGTGGCCCAGGCGGAGGCGATCTACGCCCAGCTCAATCGCGGTAAGACCCCCAAGGCGCTGCGCCCGGCCCGAATCGGTTTTGCCCAGCGCCTGGCCCTGGGGGGCGCCGCCATGGCCGCTATCACGGCGGCACTGGCCAGCTGGCAGCCGCTGCTGGGCGGCATCATCGGTGCGCTGCTGACCTTCCTGTTGCTGGCAAGACAGCTGGCGCCGCTGAAGCAGCTGGCACTGCGCTCCCGCGAGTTGGTGGACGATCCGGTGGCCCGTGGGGTGTTTGCCGGTCGCCAGGATGAGATCGGCGACATCGGCCTGGCCATCGACTTTCTCGGTACCGAGCTGGGCGGCGTGGTTGGGCGGATGGCGGACTCCGCCGAATCGCTCTGCGGCATGGGCAAGCAGCTCAATGACACGGTCAAGGACACCGAGCGCCGCGCCACTCAGCAAAGCGAGCAGACCACCGCCGCGGCCACCGCGGTGGAGGAGATGAGTGTCAGCTTTAATGAGGTGGCGGACAATGCCGGCCAGGTGGCCCAGGCGTTGACCCAGAGCCTGGCCGACGCCGATGCCGGCAGCCAGGTGTTGGACCAGGTCTCTGGCGCGATCGAGGGGCTGAGTAATGAGGTGGCGCGGATCGCCGGTGAGGTGGCCACCATTGAGCAGGACAGCCAGGCGATTACCCAGGTACTGGATGTGATCCGCGGCATCGCCGAGCAGACCAACCTGCTGGCCCTGAACGCGGCCATTGAGGCGGCTCGGGCGGGCGAATCTGGTCGTGGCTTTGCCGTGGTGGCGGACGAGGTGCGCAGCCTGGCGCAGCGCACGGCGGAGTCAACCGGTCAGATCGAGAAGATCATCGACCAGTTCCAGCACTCCAGCCAGAACGCCAACCGCGCCATGCAGACCGGTCAGCAGGCGGCGGAGAGTGCGGTGGCGCTGGTGCGGGAGGCGGATCAGGCCTTTGATGCGCTGCGGGACGCGGTCTCCCGGGTGCATGGCCGCAGCGACTCCATCGCCTCGGCGATGAGCCAGCAGCGGATCGTGACCCAGGATATCAGTGCCGCCATCCAGACCATCAGCGACCTGGCCCGTTGCAGTCAGCAACAGGCCCAGAACACCGCCAAGCGGGGCCGGGACATGTCGCGGCTGGCCTCCAAGCAGGCGGAGCTGTCCCGTCAGTTCTGGCAGCATGGCGTAGAGCGGGGACGCTAACGACACTCCGTCAGGTGGGGCTGGAAGCCCTCACCAGGGCGGTATTCAAGAAAGCAGTTGCCGTGCTCCAGATCGCCAAAGCCGATCCGGCTCCACTGGGCGGTCTCCAGGCTGTGATAGGGGCCGTACTGGGCTCGTCGTTGCAGACTCGAGTGCTCGGTCGGTTCGGCAGCCCAGCCTGGATTGAGTAACTCCAGCAAGTAATGGCGCTGGCGATCGCCGGAGCGGTTCTTCGGCCAGCTCGCCACCAGTTGCCAGGGCCCCAGTGAGGTGCTCAAGGTGGCGACGCGGTCCTCTATCCTGGCCAGCCCCGCCTCGGCGCGTGCCTGGCTCACCAGGGTCATCAATTGAGCATTGAGACCCGGTTGCAGCCGCTTCAGCTGCGCCGCCTGCCCGGCTCCCGATAGGCCTGCACCGGGCCAGCCGTAGTGCCAGAGCAGACCCAGGATCGCCAGCGCTGCCACCAGACTGAGCAGCGTCCCTCCTTGTTGTGATCGCATCGCATTCCCTCGCGGTGGGTGTTACCGGACTATAGTCCAGACTTCAGGAAAGCACAGAGTTCACCTGTAAATTCAGAGTCTTCCCATATTGGTTTTGGCCCGATGGCTTGGTGTTTATCCGTTCTGGGGCGTATCTTGGTGGCATCCAAAAGACCAGGAGGGTGTGTGATGGGTCAGATCTACGATTTCGAGGTGGAAAGCAACGGCGGTGAGGCACTGTCGATGAGCCAGTACCAGGGCAAGGTGCTGCTGATTGTGAACACCGCCAGCAAGTGCGGTTTCACTCCCCAGTACGAGGGACTGGAGCAGCTCTACCAGAGCTACCAGGCGCAAGGCTTGGAGGTGCTGGGCTTTCCCTGCAACCAGTTTGGTAACCAGGAACCGGGGGATGCGGCTCAGATCAGCGAATTCTGTCAGCTTAACTTCGGCGTCAGCTTTCCGCTGATGGCCAAGGTGGAGGTCAATGGCAGTGGTGCCCACCCGCTATTTGAGCACCTCAAGCGGCAGGCGCCGGGTCTGCTGGGCAGCAAGGGGATCAAATGGAACTTCACCAAGTTCCTGGTGGATCGTCAGGGTCGGGTGGTGAAGCGCTTCGCCCCCACCGATAAGCCGGAATCGCTTAAGGCGGAGATCGAAGCGCTGCTGGGCGCCTGAGGCAGCTTAGTTGTTGGCGGCGCTGGAGATCCCGCGGGTATTCATGATCCGCTCCGCCTCCTGCCGCTCCGCTTCGCGCTGTGACGCGGTGGTACAGCGACGGGTGGGCATGCGGGAACCCACCGCCACCACCTTGTCGCAGCGATAGCCGTCGGTTCGTGCTTCACTGCTGGTGCTTTGGGCATCGGTGGTGTCGATGCTGCTGCAACCGCTGAGCAGCAGGGCGGTGGCCGCCATTGTCGTGGTCAATACCTTCATCCCGGGAGACTCCTTTCACTGTCGGATGGGGTCTCAACATAGCAATGGCGCGTTAACGCCAGCAAATGACGGCGCCAGCCTGGCGTCAGGCAGGATGGGTTGAGCCGAGCCGGATCCCAGGCAGGATCCTTGGTGTGTATGCTTTTCACCAGCGACTTTAACCTGACTGATGGCACTGGCCAGCCAATTACCCGCAGGGCCGTCGCAGCGGCGGACCGCGGCGGGATAGGGGGTTCGTGATCAGGATCACGAACCGAGCGGCAGGATCACCCGGACCTTAAGACCGGGATGGGTATTGTGCAGCTCGATGTCACCGCCGTGGGCACGCACCAGGTTGCGGGCGATGGACAGGCCCAGGCCAACCCCACCGGTGTGCCGATTGCGTGAGCCCTCCAGCCGCAGGAAGGGCTCAAACACCCGCTCCTGATCCGACTCACTCAGACCTGGCCCCTGGTCCTGGATCTCCACCCAGACGGCGTCGTCATGGCGTTGGTAGCGGACCTCCGCTTGTTCACCGTACTGGACCGCGTTCTCCACCAGGTTGCGCAATGCCCGTTTCAGTCCGCTGGGGCGGGCCAGGAGCACCAGTGGCTCGGCACTGTGGTAGTGCACTGGCTTGCCCAGCTGCTGCAGATCGTCGCACAGGCTCTCCAGCATGGCGTCCAGGTCCAGCTCCCGGCTGGCCTCCTGGTCGCTGCCCTCCCGCAAGAAGGCCAGGGTCGCCTCCGACATCTGTTGCATCTCCTCCAGGGTCGCCAGCAGGGCCTGTTGATCCGGCCCCGGCGGCATCATCTCCACCCGCAGTCGCATGCTGGTGATGGGGGTGCGCAGATCGTGGGATAGCGCCGCCAGCATCCGGGTACGGTCGGACACGTAGCGCTGCAGCCGTTCGTTCATCTGGTTGAAGGCACGGATGGGGCTGCGCAGATCCTCAGGCCCGCGCTCCGCCAGGGGCGCGACCGGCTGGCCTCGGCCCAGTTGGTCGGCGGAGCGGGTCAGCGCCTGCAGCGGACGGGTTAACCGGCGCACCATCCAGACCAGCGCCACCATCAGGGCCGCGGCGGAGATCAGCAAAAAGATCAGGGTCTGCCGGGGCACCAGCGGTGGCGGCTCCGGCAGTTGGCTGTCCAGGTTGAGCCACTGGCCGTCGGCCAGTTGCACCGACAGGGAGAAGAACTCCAGCTTGGGGCGTTTGTCCGGGTGCTCAGACAGGCGCCGCTCCAGCAGGGCTCGGCGCTGATGCTCGGTCATCCGCTCGCCCCGATGCTCGCGCAGGCGGCGCAGTTCCCGCTCCGGCAGCTTGATCCTCAGCGCATGGCTGGCTCGGATACGGCCGGCATACTCCGGCCCCAGGTGCTCCACCAGGCGCTCAATCAGGTGGGCGTCCCGGGGTGTCGGTGGCTGGGCTGGCAGGGCACTGCTGCGATCCAGACTTACCTGGGTGGTGGCGCTGCGGGCGGCGCGCAAGATAGTGGGATAGTAACTGGGGTCGCTGCTCTCCATCAGGCGGACGATGGAGAGGTACTGGCGGCTGATCTGGCCCTGGTTAAGGTTGCCAATGGACTCCTTATGGGCTCCGGCCAACAGGCCGAGGCTGATGGCGAAGGCCAGTACCAGTACCAGCAGCACCAGGGCTACCATCTGGCTGGCCAGGCGCCGGGGCCAGAGCCGTTGTCGAAGCGTTTTCAGCATTGGGTGGTCTCAGCGGTGAGCATGTAGCCACCGCCCCAGACGGTCTTGATCAGGGTCGGCTGTTTCGGGTCCTGCTCCACCTTTTTGCGCAGGCGGCTGATCTGGTTGTCGATGCTGCGATCGAACGGCATCGCCTCACGGCCCTGGGTCAGGTCCATCAGCTGATCGCGGCTGAGCACCTGGCGAGGGTGATCCAGCAGCACCCGCAGCAGGCGATACTCGGCGGTGCTGAGATCCACCACCAGGCCATCCTCCCGCTCCAGCTGGCGCTGATGCAGATCCAGTGACCAGCGATCAAAGCGGATCCGCTCCGCGTCACTGCCGGCAGCGGCGGGCGTGCCCTGTTCTCGGCCGCGCAGCACCGCCTTGATGCGGGCCAGCAGCACCCGGGGATTGAACGGCTTGGTGACGTAATCGTCGGCCCCCACCTCCAGGCCGACGATGGTGTCGGTCTCTTCGCTGAGGGCGGTGAGCATGATCACCGGGATACTGCTCTTCTCTCGTAGCTGGCGGCACAGGGTCAGGCCATCCTCACCGGGCATCATCAGGTCCAGGATCACCAGGTCGATGGCGTGCTGATCCAGCACCGCCCGCATCTGTTCGCCACCATCGGCCAGGTGGGTCTGGTACCCGTGCTGGCTCAGGTAGCGACCGAGCAGGTCGCGGATCTCGTCATGGTCATCGACCACCAGTATCTGCTTTGGCTGCATCTTGTTTCCCGGAGTCTGGAGTCTAGTTTCTGGAATATGGTGTCGATTATACGGCCAGTTGGCTGGCCAATCTGTATCAAAGTTTATCGCTGCCATTGGATACAGATTGCGACAAACTCCGAACGGCTTGGGATATTTGGGTGACATCCGGATGGTTAACTGGGCACCGTCAAATCACCACAGCGAGGAATTACCGATGAAGATGAAAGCCACTGCCCTGTCCCTGATGCTGGCCATGACCACCTTGGCGGGTGCCCCGCTGCTGGCCCAGGCCCACGACGATGCCGGTCAGCCCTCCTACCACAGCGAACGCGGCGAGCGTGGAGAGCGCGGCGAACGCGGTAAGCACCGTGGCCACGGCAAGATGATGAAGCAGATGGACCGGGAGTTCAGTGCCGATGAGATCCGCACCCTGACCGAAGCTCGTCTGATTCAACGGGGCAACGACAACATCATGGTGGGTGACGTGGAGCCTACTGCGGATGGCTACCAGATCACCATCGTGACCAAGGCGGAAGGTGCCTTGGTTGAACAGAAAGAGGTAGCTCGTAACGGCATGCCGCTAGATCGCTACCAGAAGATGGAAGAGCGCAAGGCCCAGCGAGAGGCCAAGCGCGAGGCCCGCGAAGCGCAATAAGCGCCTCGCGGTTCAGCTGGCCCGACGTTGGGCCTGCTGACCGAACATCTGCGCCAGCAGGAAGCCCTTCACCTCGGTGGCGGCCAGGTCGCCATCAAGGCCGGGCTGGCTGGTCACATAACAGGCCCCCAGCTCCGGCGAGCTGGGGGCTCGGCCATGTGAGCCCTTGACCAGGTTGGCGTCGGTGGCGATCACGTCCATCAGGGTGCGCTGCCCCAGCCGCTTCTTCAGCAGCCGCCAGGCCACCGACAGCATGGGGAAGGGCAACCTGGGATCGACGAACAGCTCCACCGGGTCGTAGCCGGGTTTGCGGTGGATCTCCACGGTGCGGGCAAAATCCGGGGCCTGGGCCTCCTCCAGCCAGTAGTAGTAGGTAAACCAGGCCCCGGGGGCGGCGATCACCAGCAGATCGCCACTGCGTTCATGGTCGATGCCTGCCTTGGCCTGATCCTCTTGGTCCAGCACCTGCTCCACCCCGGCCAGCCCCTCCAGGCAGGCCTTGACCGCCGGTCGCAGTTTGGCGTCCTCGACGTAAACGTGGGCTACCTGATGATCTGCCACGGCGAAGGCCTGACTGGCCCCGGGATCAAGCAGCTCCCGGCCTAATTCCTCCCGCACCTGCAGCCAGCCCTGCTGACGCAGTATCCGGTTCAGATGCACCGGGGTGTCCACCGCCTCGATGCCGTACTCCGACAGCACCACCAAGCCGATATCCTCCTGCTCGGCCCGGGCCATCAGTCGGCCTACCTCGGCATCGATCAAGCCCAGCTCCCGCTCTATCTGAGGGTGACCGGGGCCAAATTTCTGCAGGCAGTAGTCCAGGTGGGGAAGGTAGACCAGGGTCAGGGTCGGGCTGTGTTGATCCAGGGTGCGCAGGGTGGCATCGACGATCCAGCGGGAGGAGCGGATGTCGGATTTGGGGCCCCAGAAATGGAACAGCGGAAAGGCGCCCAGCTCGGCGTTGAGGCTGTCGCGCAGCTCGGCGGGGTGGGTATAGATGTCCGGGATTTTGCGGCCATCGGCGGGGTACATCGGACGCACCGTGACCGACACGTCGACGCTGCTGTACATGTTGAACCACCAGAACAGGTTGGCACAGGTGGCGTTGGGATCCTGCTTGCGCATCGCCTCCCACAGTTTTTCGCCGGCCACCAGCTTGTTGGACTGATGCCAGAAGCGCACCTCACACAACGCCTTGTGGTACCAGCCGTTACCGACCACGCCATGGTCCTGGGGCAGGGTACCGGTGAGGTAGCTGGTTTGGGCGCTGCAGGTCACCGCCGGCATCACCGGGGCGATGGTACCGCTGCTGCCGCGCTGCTGCAGGGCCAGCAGGTTGGGGGTGGCGGGGCCGATCAGGTTCCGGCTCAGGCCCACCAGGTTGACCACCATCAGGCGCTGGGTCATTGGATCCCCTCCACCGAGTCCGGGGTCAGCGGCGTTTGCCCCCTCAGCACCGAGTTGCCCTCGAACTGGCGGCGCTGGTCGATGGCCGCCGGCTGCAGCCAGTCCGCCTCGTTAAACTCACCACTTTGGCCATAGGCGGCCAGCGCATTGGCGTAGGCGATGCGGTGGATGTCCGCCTCGGGGATGCCGCGCTGGCGCATCAGCTGGGCGGTCTTGGGCACCGCCAGGGGATCGGATACCCCCCAGTCGGCGCTGGAGTCGATGAAGATCCGCTCGCTGCCATAGCGCTGGGCGATGGCCACCATCCGCTCGCTGCCCATCTTGGTCTGGGGATACAGGGTAAAGGCGGTCCAGTAGCCACGCTCCAGCACCGCTTCCACCGTCAGTTCGTTGTTGTGGTCGATCACCACCCGCTGGGGATCCAGGCCATGTTCCTCGCACAGCGCCATGGTGCGCAGGGTGCCCTGCAGCTTGTCCCGATGCGGGGTGTGCACCATCACCAGCATCTGGTACTCCCGGGCCAGCTCCAGCTGGGCCCGCAGGTAGCGCTCCTCCAGCTCGGTGCCCTCGTCAAAGCCGATCTCGCCGATGGCCACCACTCCCTCCTTGGTCAGGAACAGCGGCAGCAGATCCATCACCGCCTCCGCCAGGGCGGGGTTGTTGGCCTCCTTGGAGTTGAGGCCGACGGTACAGCAGTGGTGGATACCAAACTGGGAGGCCCGAAACCGCTCCCAGCCGACCAGGGTGGCGAGGTAGTCCCGGTAGCTGTCCGCCGAGGTGCGTGGCTGACCCAGCCAGAACGCCGGCTCGATCACCGCCACTACCCCCGCTGCAGCCATCGCCTGGTAGTCGTCGGTGGTGCGGGCGTTCATGTGGATATGGGGGTCAATGTACATGGGCACACTCCTTGTGGTGCTGAAACAGGGGCTCCCAGCCACCGAACTGGGGGCGGGTGGTGGTGTTGGCCATCAGCGCGGCGGCGGTGGGGGCTGGGTTCAATGACAGGGCCAGGGCCGCGGCCTGTTGATGGGCCGGCTGGGGGTGGGCCAGGGCCTGGGCCAGCAGCTCGGCCAGGCCGGGCTGGTCCGGGTGGGGGGCGATGCCGCGCCAGATCTCCCAGGGCACCTCCCGTTGCGCCACCCAACGCTCACGCACGTAGCTGCCCAGCATGGCGGCCAGTTTCGGGTTATGGCGTCGGTCCAGCCCCAGGATCGGGTGCAGGGCGCATTGGTTGAATACCGCCTTCAACACCAGCTGGTTCCAGCCGGCCTCGTCAAAGTGATCGGCGGCAAAGGGGTTGTGATGGGCCACCGCCAGAAACACCGGGATCATGTTGCTGCGGGCCCCTTCCCGGGCCTGGGCCAGGTAGCGCTGGGGCTCTGCCAGCAGCGCCAGTGAACGGTACAGCAGCACCAGCTCCTGCTCGGTGCCGGTGGCAAACAGGGTGGCTAGCAGTGGGTCAAAGCGGTCGCTACCCAGTTGCTGCTGGGCGTTCAGCAGCAGCCACAGTTGGGCCTGGTGAACCGGGGTGCAGTCAAGCAGTGACGGGGGCAGTCCTTGTTGCGTTTGCAGCTCCCAGGTCAGCGCCGGTGTGGTCGGAAAGCGACGATGGCAGAGGGAGAACAGCTTATACAGCCCGGCAGGGTGTGCATTGAGCTGAGGCAGCTGCTGCTGCAGCCAACGAGTCGACTCCGGGGCCTGCCGTTGCAGCATCGCCTGCAGTTGGGTCGCCAGTCGCAAGGCATCCTCCTCAGGTGGCGGCGAAGCGCCGCTGCAGTTGTAGGGTGGTGAGAAAGGCCAGCAGGGCCAGTGCGCCGGCCATCACGTGACCGTGGGCCGCCAGCAGGGTGGCGTCCACCAGCGGAATGGCCGCCAGCAGGGCGCCGACACTGCTGGCCACCTGGCGGTGGGGGCCGGGCAACAGGGTGCGCAGCTGGCGGAACAGCCAGAAGCACAGCAGCAGTGCCACCGGGATCGCCATCGGTGCCTGGTCGATGCGGGTTAATACCAGCACCACCGGGGCGGCAAACAGCAGCAGGGGCCAGTAGCGATGCACCTGGTTGAGGTGCTCGGTTTGTGCCACGTAGGTGAGGCTGGCGATGTAACAGAGCATGGCGGTGCCCGCCCACAATACCGCCGGGGTAATACCGCCGACGAACAGGGCCGCCACCAGGTAGACCATCAGTCGGCAGCTGCCCATCAGCCAGGCGCTGTGACGAAACTGTTTGTGGGTCAGGTCGTAGGCCAGGATCACGCCGCTCAAACCGAGGGCGGCGATGGCAGCGGAGGGATCGCCGGGGCGCCCGAGCCAGAGCAGCACCGGCCCCAGGGTCAGCAGCGCCAGCCCGGTACGCCACACCTCCTGGGCACTGACCTGGCCGGAGGGGATCGGGCGCTCGGGCCGATGCAACAGATCCCAGCGGGCATCGCAGGCATCGTTGAGGAACATCCCGCCCAGGTAGAGGGCGGAAAGGGCGGTGGCCAGCAGCACAAACTCCATGGCGGTGGGGTCGCCGCCGGCCAGCATGACTCCCACCAGGGTGTTGGTCCAGACCGACGGCAGATTGGCGACACGTCCCAGTGTCAGTGCGGTGCTCCATCTCATCCTTGCAGCTGCTCCTTAGCCCAGCTCAGCTCCTGAAACAGGTGGGCTACCACCCCCTGGTCGCGGTACTGCTCGGGCAACAGGTCATAGGTATAGGTCTCCACCTCCAGGTGGGGGCACAGCGGGTCGAGCCGGTGATGACTGAGCAGTTGCGCCACGCTTTTCTGGGTGGTGCGAAAGGGGCCCATCTGGCTGAGAAAGATCGGCACATGGTAGTGGCTGCGCCATTGCGCCGGGCTGTCACCCAGTGCCGCCAGCGCCTGGTCCAGGTCAAGGTAGCTGCGGGTCTCGCCCTCGCTGCGGACCGTGGTCTGGTGCAGGTAGATGGGATCCGACAAGGCCGCCAGGGCTGCCTGGGCGCCGTCGGCATGGGGGTCGATGCTCAGGGCGGCGGTCAGCTGTACCTTGGCGATGGGGATCCCCATCCGCTGCAGCGCCAGGGCAGATTCCAGTGGGTCTTCAAACATCACCGCGCAGTGACAGCAGTCCAGGCAGACCCCCAGGTGCCGATGCAGTACCTGCTCCGCTTGGGTCATCGGGATCCCCAGGGTGCGGCACAGCGTCGGTAGCTGGCCACGCAGCTGCTGAAACAGCTTGAGCACATCGGCGGTGGTCTCCAGCACGCAGCTGGGTTCCGGCTCCAGTGCCAGCTGGACCCAGCGACCGGTATCCCGCTCCAGCTGGTACAGGGCGGCCACGGTGTGGATCAGGTTATCCAGCGCCGCACGATGCCGCGCCGCCGGGGCCAGGTCGGCGCGAAAGCCCAGCGGTACGGTGGAGATGCTGCCGTGGCCACCGGCGGGCATCAGTGCCGCCATGATCTCGGCCAGCTGCAGGGTGTAGGCCCGGCGGCGAAGCTCAGACCAATCCGGTCGATACACCCCTTGCTTGACCGGGGTGCCGTGGAAGGGGCCGTAAGGAAAGCCGTTAAGGGTGAACAGGTAGCACTGTTCCGCTTCCAGCCAGTTGCGGAAGCGTTCGAGCTGGCTCGGCTGACTGAGGCTGTCAGCGGCCAGGGCTCCCAGTCTCAATCCGAGCCCCAACGGGGCATCCGGGCTGATCCGCCGCTTCAGGGCGGGCAGGTGCTGACGCAGATGGGCGAAGTGCTGTTGCCACTGCTCGCCGGCGAACAGGTTGGTGCAGAAGGTCAGGTGGGTCTGGTTGGCCAGCTGCATAGTGTCTCAATCCAACCCTTGCAGCTGCTGTAGCGCCTGTCGCAGTGCGTCAAGATCCATCTCGTTGACCTCGACACCCTCGCCCAGGCGGGGCAGCAGGGTGACACAAAGCTGGCCGCCGAGGTGCTGGCGAAACGCCTCCAGCCCCGCCAGCAGGGCGGGTTGCCCCTGCTCGTCACACTGCCCCAGCACCGGGTCATTCAGGGTGAAACCGAGCCGCTGCAGCAGCTGGAGCAGGCGCTGGCAGGCGTCGCTCTCCAGCAGGCCAATGGTATGGGCATAGAGGGCATCCAGGGCCATGCCGATGGCCACTGCCTCGCCGTGGCGCAGTCGATGATTGGATTGCAGCTCCAGCTGGTGGGCACTCCAGTGGCCGTAGTCCAGTGGCCGGGCGCTGCCCAGTTCAAAGGGGTCGCCACCGTCGCGGATCTGGGCCAGGTGCAGTTCGGCGCAGCGCTGGATCAGGGTCTGCATCGCCGGGTGGTTGCGGTCGAGCAGTTCGCTGCTGTGCTGCTCAATCCAGTCGAAGAAATGGCTATCTCGAATGCAGGCCACCTTGACCGCTTCGGCCATGCCGGCGCGCCAATCCCGGGGGCTCAGGGTGCGCAGCAGATCGCAGTCGTTGATCACCGCAAAGGGGGGAGCGAAACAGCCCAGCAGGTTCTTCTGGCCAAAGGCGTTAACGCCGTTCTTAACGCCGATGCCGGCGTCGTTCTGGGCCAGCACGGTGCTGGGCAGGCGGACGATGCGCAGTCCCCGGTGGAAGGTGGCGGCGGCATAGCCGACGGTATCGAGTACCGCGCCGCCGCCGATGGCCAGCACCACGCTATGGCGGTCGGCCCCGGCCTGGTTCAGTTGCTGGTGCAGGTAGCCCACCATCGCCTCGGTTTTGCCGCTTTCGCCACCGGGCAGGGTTTGCGGCGGGGCCAGCCAGCGCAGGTGCTGACGGTGGGTGCCGACGTAATCCTGTAGCTGCGGCATCAGTTGTGGCTGATGCCGGGCCAGCTCTTCGTCGACGAAGGCGAGCACACCGTGTTGGCGCTGGGGTTCACGTCGACGGATGGCGTTGAGCAACACCGGGTTGCACACCGCCAGGGCATGGCGGGTAAAGCTGAGGCGATAGTCGAACTGGACCTGGATGCAATGATCCTGAGTCGCTGCGCTGCCTTGGGCGGCGGAGAGGATTCGGTGCTGTTCCATAGGCGGGTGACCCATCCCTAGCAATCGGTTCTGCGTGGTGGCCCGGGGCCACGTGTCCCTGAAGGATCTGGCCGGGCAACCCCGGCTGCCCTGCTCGTCAGGCAGATTGGCACCTAGCAAAGATAGTTGCTTTCCCGGGGCTTCGCCTGCTCCGGTCGTGGCTTTTCCCCGTGCTGTTGCTGTCGTAGCATGGCCACATCAACGGCAAACTAATGAAGAATGAGATTCATGAAGAACGTATTGATCACCGGGGCGACCCGGGGCCTGGGTCGCGCCCTGACCGTGCAGCTGTGTGAGCAGGGCTACCGGGTGTATGCCAGTGGCCGGGACGCCGAGGCGCTGGCCCAGCTGCAGCAGCAGACCGGTTGTCTGGGCAGTTGTGCTGACCTGGCGGATGCGGAGCAGGTGACGGCACTGTATCAACGGGCCAGCGACGCGCTGGGGGGGATCGAGGTGCTGATCAACAACGCCGGGATGAATACCCGCAAGGCGGCGGTGGTGGACACCGAGCTGGCGGAGTTCGAGTGGCAGTATGCGGTGAACCTGCGGGCACCCTACCTGTTGTGTCGGGCAGCGATGAGCGAGATGCAGCCACGAGGGGCGGGCCAAATCATCAATGTGATCAGCACCGTGGCCAAGCGCAGCAGCCCCACCATGGGGGTCTATACCACCATGAAGCAGGGGCTGGCGGGGCTCAATAACGTGCTGATGAAGGAGGCACAACCGCTGGGGATCAAGGTCACAGCGGTCTACCCGGGGGGGATGGATACCGAGTTTCGCGACCAGGCCCGGCCTCAGTACATCCGACCGGAGCAGGCGGCGCAAAAGATTGTGCAGCTGATACAGGACCCGCCGGAGCTGGTCACCCATGAGCTGCTGTTCCGCCCGCCGGCGGAGCTGGAATAGCCTCTAGCGGCCGACACCGGGGTTGATCACCTTCTCCCGCCGCGGGCCAGGACCGGGCTGGGTGTAACGGTGGGGCCGGCTGCCACGGAACAACAAGCCGATGCTGGCCAGCAGGAACAGGGTCAGTTGCACCACCAAAAGCACCAGAGCGATGGGCAGCAGCAGGACAAACAAACTCAGCAGCACCAGGCTGCCCATCACTGCTCGCAGCGGGCTCAGGGTGGCGCCAGGGGCGGGCTGCAGCGCTTGGCGGATGCGGCCCTGCCAAAGTTGAAAGCGGTAGGTGTTCATAGTCAGCCTCCGGTTCCGATAAGGATCCGTTCACGCTAGCACGGCGAGCTTGAACCCAAGCTGACTAAAATTCATCCAGCCTATTCCAGCGGCTTGCGCAGCTTGATCGGCTTTTGCCGCCGTTTGCGCAGGCGCAGGTTGAGCATCTCAACGCTGACTGAGAACGCCATGGCGAAGTAGATATACCCTTTGGGGATGTGCACGTCGAAGCCCTCGACGATCAGGGTCATGCCCACCAGCACCAGGAAGGAGAGCGCCAGGATCTTCACCGTGGGGTGGTTGTCGACGAACTCGCCGATCGCCTTGGCGGAGACCAGCATCACCAGCACTGCGATGATGATGGCGATCGCCATCACCGCCAGTTGATCCGCAAGGCCCACCGCGGTGATCACCGAGTCCAGCGAGAACACCACGTCCAGCAGCGCGATCTGCAGCAGCACCATACCGAAGCTGGCGGCGCTGCTGGTGCCGTGGCCCTGCTCCTCCCCCTCCAGGCTGTTGTGGATCTCCAGGGTGGCCTTGGCCAGCAGGAACAGGCCGCCGCCGATCAGGATCAGGTCGCGACCGGAGATCCCCATGCCAAACAGGCTGAACAGCGGCTCGGTCAGGCCCATCACCCAGGTGAGCGAGAACAGCAGCGCCAGTCGGGTCACCATCGCTAGCATCAGGCCGATGCGGCGGGCCAGATCCCGCTGATGCTCTGGTAGTCGGCTGACCAGGATGGAGATAAAGATGATGTTGTCGATCCCCAGAACGATCTCCAGGGAGGTCAGGGTCGCCAGCGCGATCCAGGCTTCCGGGCTGCTAATCCAGTCGAACACGGCCGACTCCTTTCCAGTAGGGCGTGCACTTATGCTAGCCGCCCCAGTGGCTTAGGAGCAATGTTCTTGAGCGAACCCGGGCCTTTGGGTCAGCTTAGGGCGGCCCGAGCCAGCAGCGCGCGGTTGATGCGGTGGATGGCGATGGTGTGGCTGGCCCGTTGCGGGTCCAGTTCACCTTCGCTGGGCAGGTAGAGCGCCGCCGGGCTGCGTGCCAGTGCTTGCTGCTCCTTGCACAAGGCCCGGTAGAAGCTGTTTTCACAGACAAAATGAACGGCACCCGGGTGCAGCTGGGCCTCCAGCCGTTCGATGCTGTCCAGTACGGTCTCGGTCAGGTCGTAGCCTTCGGCGCTGATCTCCAGGTAGCGCTGCTGACCCGCCTGGGCGGATTCGATCGACAACCCGGCTAAGGGTGCCAGCTCGGCGGGCAACTCGGTGCCCCGGGTGAGAAGCAGGGAGTAGTGAAAGGTCTGCTTTTGGGTGTTCACGGCGGCTCCGCTTATTTGTTGGTTTTCCTCACTATAACCAAGGTATTGCGGGCAGATCGTGAGCCAGATCCCCGGAACGGAACGCGGCGCCCAGTGGGCGCCGCTTTGGGCATCAGTACTTTGCGATCACTCCTTAATGATCACCTCTGGCGGGATGCCGTTGTAGGTGCCGATGGGGGGCATGGTCGGGCCATCGCCACCGTCGCTGCCGTCGCCATTGCCGCCCACGATCTGCAGCAGTTCCTCTTCACTCAGGGTGTCCAGTTCCGGTTGTTGCTGTTGCATGGTGTTGCTCCTTGGGTTGGGGATAGATTCAGGCAGGTTGCTGCCTGGCGACGCTAACCTCGGTTAGCTGGCCCTGCTCCAGTCGGACGATGCGGTCCGCCTGTTTGAGGGATTCCTGACGGTGGGCGATCAACACCCGGGTCATCGACAGCTGGCGGATCTGTTCGCTGATCCTTGCTTCATTGCCGCTGTCGAGGTGGCTGGTAGCCTCATCCATAAACAGGATGGTGGGCTGGCGATAGAGCGCGCGGGCCAGCAGCAGCCGCTGGCTCTGGCCGCCGGAGAACTGGTTACCCATCTCCCCCACCAGGCTGTGGTAGCCCATGGGTAGCCGGTCGATCTCATCATCTATGGCGGCCCGATGGGCGCACTGTTGCATCCGCACCAGGCTGGGTTCGGCATCAAAGAAGGTGATGTTGTCCGCCACTGAGCCGGCCAGCAGGGTGTCGTTCTGCATCACGGCGGCCACCCGCTGGCGGTAGTGACGCAGGCCCAGGGTGCTGATCTCCTGGCCATCCAGCAGCACCCGTCCCTGGCTGGGCTGAAGCAGGCCCAGCATCAGCTTCATCAGGGTGGTCTTGCCGCAGCCGGAGTCGCCGACGATGGCCAGGGACTGGCCGGCCTCGATGGTGAGGTTGACCCCTTTGAGGATCTCTGGCCCCTCCGGGTGGTAGCGAAAGTGAACCCCTTCCAGGGTCAGCTGGCCGCCGCCCTGGCGGCTCAGGCCAATGCCCTCACGGTGGGGCTCCGGCTTGGCCAGGGCGATGTCGGCGATCCGATCCAGGTGCAGTCGCAGCATGCGAAACTGCACCAGCTGCTCCACCAGACGGGTGAATCTGTGGGTCAACTGGGTCTTGTAGGCGATGAACGCCAGCACCATGCCGATGGTCAGCTGTCCCGCCATCACGGCGCCGGCAGCGAGGAAGATAACCAAGACATTTTCTAAGCTGAACAGCAGGTTATTTACCGATTCAATGCCGATCCTCAGCTTGCCAAAGCGGATATCGGCGTTGATCACCTCGGCGTAGCGGTTCTGCCACAGACCCTGGCGCTGCGGCTCGCTGCCGAACAGCTTGATCGCCTGCATCGCCCGCAGGTTCTCCAGGAACAGCGACTGCTCCTTGGCCTGGGCCTGGATCGACTCCTCGGTGACCCGGTGCAGCGGCGCGTAGAGGGCACAGCGCAGCAGGGCATAGCAGGCCATGGCCAGCAACACCACCGCGGTCAGGGCAGGGCTGTAGAGCATCATCATCGCCACCATGGCGATCGCCATCAGGCCATCCACCAGGGTTTCGATCAGGCCGCTGGTGAGCCGTTCGCGGATCTTGTTGAGGGAGCCGAAGCGGGAGACCAGGTCCCCCAGCTGGCGCCGCTCAAAGAAGCCCATGGGCAGGCGCAGCAGGTGGTGCAGCAGGTTCACCCCCAACTGCAGGTTGGTCATGCTCGCCAGCCGCAGGATCACCCAGCTGCGCAAGCCGTTGGTTAATTCGTTGACCAGCACCAGCAGGGCAAAGCCAATGGCCAATACCGTCAACAGTGGCCGATCGGCACTGACCAGCACCTCGTCCACCACCCACTGCAGGTAGTAGGGGGTGGCCAGGGCAAAGGACTGCAACAACAGCGACAGCCCCAACAGGGTCAACAGGGCGGTCTTGAAACCGGTCAGCCGACTCCACAGTTGATTCAGTGCCAGCCGGGCACCCTGCTTTTGTGGCACAAAGCCCTGGGTCGGGGTCAGCTCCAACGCCACCCCGCTGTAGAGCCGTTCAAACTCCTCCGGACTCAACACCCGCTTGCCCAAGGCCGGGTCGTGGATCACCCGCTGGTTGGCACGGACCTTGGTCAGCACCACGTAGTGGTTGGCCTCCCAGTGCAGGATGCAGGGCAGCTGCAGCTGTCCCACCCGCTCGGCGGGACAGCGCAGTGGCCGGGCCGCCAGGTCAAAGCGATCCCCCAGCTGCACCATCTGCAGCAGGTTGAGACCACCAAGGCCAGCCGCCCCCTGCTGGCGCAGGGCACTCATGGTCAGCCGATGGCCATGGTAGTTGGCCACCATGCCGATGCAGGCCAGGCCGCACTCGGCGATCTCCGCCTGCAGGATCAGGGGAACCCGGCGCAGGCCGGAGAATTCGAGCAGCTCCAAGGGTGAGCGAAGGGTTTCTCTGGTCATCAGCCGATCCTCCGCTGCAGGCCATACAAGGGCGCCAGCAACCAGGCCATCAGGCTGCGTTGCTCCAACTGGATGTCCGCTTCCAGCAGCATGCCTGGCTTGAGCGGGAAGGGCTCTCCGTCGGCGCTGATCTGCTGCTGACTCAACCGGGCCTTGAGCCGATAGACCGGCCCGGACAGGGTGAAGGGCAGGCTACCCTGGCCCGGGCTGAGCAACGCCTTGTCCACCTGCACCACCTCGGCCTCGACAAAGCCGAAGCGCTGGTAGGGGAAGGCATCGAAGCGCAGCAGGGCACGGTCGCCGGGACGGACGAAGCCGGCACTGTGGCTAGGCAGCAGCAGCTCGGCGATCAACTCCGCCCCATCGGGGATCAGCTGCATCACGCTGTGATCCGCATCCAGCTGCTGGCCGGTCAGGTAGGCGATGGCAGTGACCTGGCCGGCGGCGGGGGCACGGAGCACGTAGCGATAGTGGTGTTCCGCCTCCGCTTGCTGGCGTTTGAGCTCGGATAGGCGCTGCAACAGGGCATTACGGGCAAGCGCATGTTCGGTGGGCAGGGCTGAGCGCTGATTGAGATTACGGTGCACCTCCTCGATGGTCTTGGCGATCTCCACCTGGACATGCTCCTGCTCCTGGCGCAGCGCCAGGTGCTTGGCTTGCTCGGCCTGCAGCTCCAGCTGTGACAGGTGGCCACGCTGAAACAACCGCTCGAACTGGGCCAGCTGAGATTGGCTCAGCGCCAGCTTTTCCGTCATCAGCTCAGCCTGGCTATCGAGCGCCTGCTGACGGCGGATCAGGTCCTGCTGCTGGGCCTCGAGTCGTTGCTTGCGGTGATCAAACAGGGCTTGCTGCTGGTTGAGCTCCTGTTGGATCAGCGTCGCCTGGCTGGCCAACTCCGCCATCACCCGTTCACTCAGCTCTTGCCCGCCACTGGTGCCTCGACGCAGCACCACGGTGGCCAGGGGCTGACCCGCTGTCACCTGTTCGCCCTCCTCGACGTGTAACTGCTCCAGGATCCCGGTACGGGGCGGGAACACCCGTAATAAGCCCAGCTCCGGATTTAAATACCCTCGGACTGTGGCTTTTCTGGTGTAATTGGCTTGGGAAAGAAACAGGGCGGCAATAGTGATAATGAGAATGATGCATGCGCAGGAAATATATATTGGCACAGGCTGAGCCAGGCTGACCTCACCCAACAATCGATGTTCTCTTTTATTATTTTCTAGTGATTGTTCCGACATGGGGCTTCCTTTTTGTACGAGGTTAAGTGGAAGTGATTAGCCTAGGTTACCCCTGTAGGCTTCTGCCTGGCTGTTGCTTAAATGCTGGCTTAATGCTCTGATAGCAATTGGTTTGATGGGTCTGTTTGTTCCAACTGTTTTGAACCGGAATACGGTCTTTCTGCGTTTTATTAATCAGACTTTATGGTTTATCCCACTGGCTCGTGGCAGGGATGGAGTGGATAGTTGATATATACAATATACGCTTCTATCTGGTGCAATAAATAACTGCCCAAAGCGACTTGTTAATGCCTTGTAAAAGTTGACCGTTTGGTTTGACTTGAAATTCGGCTTTACTCCATGCTGGTGAATACAACAGATATATGCATGGAGTTGTCGGTGCCGACCTGGCACCGCGCAGTGGCAAGGAGAGGCCGATGAAACGATGGATCCTGAGCGGGTGTTTGCTGGTAGGGCTGTCCGCTTGTGGCGACAGCAGCAGTTCACTGGATAAAGTGCAGTTGCCCTCGGAGGGGCTGCAGGCCTGCTTTGAGCTCAAGCGTGAGCTCTTCAACTGGCAGACCCTGGCGGATGTGGAGGTGCTGGAGTGCAGCGGTAGCGATGTGGACAGCGCTGAAGGCCTGACCCAGTTGCCCCACCTGCGTTACCTCAACCTGAGCAAAACCGGCATCGAGGTGGCGGAGCCGGATCTGGCCACACTCTACTCCCTGGGGCTGACGGAGAACGCCTATTTGGGAAAGGTGGAGCTGGGCAAGGCTAAGGACCTGGGCAAGCTGGTGTTGGATCACAACTGGTTGCTGTCGGAGCTGGATCTCAGCGCCAACCCATCACTGAACGCACTCTATCTAACCGGCCAGGAGGTGATCAGCGAGCTGGATCTGAGCAACAATTTGGAGCTGCAGCTGCTCTCCATCACCGAGCACGGCCTGACAGAGCTGGATCTCAGCCCGTTGTATCGCTTATTTGGCATCACCATATTGAACGATGGCAAGCTGGAGCAGCTCACTCTGGGGACCCACCCTGACCTGGAAAATCTGACCGCCTGGAACAACCAGCTGACTGAGCTGATCTTCACTGCCCCTCAGCACATTCGAGAGCTGAACCTGAGGCAGAACCGGCTGACGACACTGGATACCGAGGCGCTGCCGGTGATCACCCGTCTCAACCTGTCTGATAATCCCCTACAGAGCCTGGATTTGAGCAGCAATACCCAGCTGGAGCAACTGATTGCCCGGGACACCGAGCTGACCGACATCCGCTTCGACAATAACAGCGCGTTGTGGCTGGTGGATCTGCGCGGTTCGCCACTGAGCGAGGAGACCCGGGCCTACCTCAGTAACCTGGATTGGATCGCGGAACTGAGATACGACTGAGGTCGACTCGTCACTGAGCCGGTACACTGGGGCCTTGCTGTAAGGAGTGCCCCATGTCTGCTGATACCCTCGTTGTTCTGGATTTTGAAACCACCGGCCTCTCCCCTAACCGGGGCGACCGCGCCATTGAGATTGGGGCGGTCAAGCTGGTGGAGGGCGAGGTGGTGGACCGATTCCAGCGCCTGATGAACCCGGGCTTTGCCGTCAGTCCCTTTATTGAGTCCTACTGCGGGATCAGCAATGCCATGCTGCGGGAGGCGCCGCCCTGCGAGACGGTGATGGCGGAGTTCGCCGACTTCATCGGCGATCATAACCTGGTGGCCCATAACGCCAGCTTTGATCGTCGCTTTCTCGACGCTGAGCTGGATCGCATCGGCCGCCACTACCCCGGCGAGTTTGCCTGTTCGCTGCTGCTGGCTCGGCGGATCTACCCGGAGGCACCGGATCATAAGCTGGGTACCCTGGTGGCCTACAAGGGGATCGCCAACGATGGGGTGTTTCACCGGGCGTTGGCAGACACCGAGGTGACTGCCGGACTATGGCAGGCGATGATGCATGATCTGCAGCAGCGTTGCGGATTCCAGCCCAGCTTTGCCCAGCTGCAAACCCTCTGCCGCAAGCCCAAGGGGGCGGTGGCGGATTACCTGGCCAAGCTGGCGCGCTGCTGAATCAGGGCTGCGAGGCCAGCGAGTCACCACAGTAGGCGTCGAACGCCCCCTCTTCATTGGTAAACCCTTCCCGCTCCGCCAGTTCCCACGGGCGCTCACACTGCTCGGTTTTTGCACACCATAGGTAGCCGGCAGAGGCGCGACAGCCATGCTCGTCGGCATCCGCTCCCACCGACTGGGGGCCGGTTTCCGTGCAGGCCAGCAGGGTCATCGTCAGGGCAGCGAGCAGGGGGATACGCAGTGGGGTCTTCATCGCCATGGGTGGGCTCCGTTCTCTCCGTGAGCCCAAACTGTAGTCGATGCCGGGCCGGGCGGTGTCAAGCTGGCGTCACGGTGGCATCGGGATGAGATCGCCGCTGGGCTTGGCAGCTCGCTCTGCCCGGGTATGATGCCGGCCATGCACTGATCGTCAGGGAGTGAACGATGCGATCCTACCTTTGGGCCATTGGCCTGCTAATGATGGGCAATGCCCAGGCCCAGACCGACCCCTTCTATGCCAATGCCCCGCTGCAGCGAACGGCCCCCACAGCCTTTGCTTTGCAGCCGGAATCCCGTGACTGGGTGCGCCGGCAGACGGCGATGACCCAGGCCCAGGGGGAAGCCCTGGTAGAAGCGGTGCAGGCGGATGCCGAGCTGTATCACGCTATTGCCCAGTGGACCGAACTGGACCCAGAGGCCCAGCATCGGGCACTGCGCCGGCTGTTTGTGCTGGAGTGCCAGGTGCTGGGGATCACCCCGCCAACCTTGCTGATCGACAACCACAGCTACCCGGGCAAGACCGTTTACTTTGATTTCTCCCAGCCGGGTCCTGGCACCGTCTACCTCAACCCGGACAAGCTGGCGTCGATGCCGTCCCATGCCTCACTGGCCTTTCTGTTGCACGAGACCCGCCACTCCTACCAGTGGCAGCTGGCCCAATCCGGTGAGGGCCAGCAGGCCTCCGGCTACGACGCCGCCTTTGCCGCCCAGCAGGGGCTGGAGGGGTTCTCCTTCAGTGATTTTTTGATGTTGCTTAATGAGTACGAGGCGTTCCAGTTTGGCAACTACGTGCTGGGCCGGTTGACCGACTGGCGCATAAGCCTGGCCAACATGGGCACCTACGCCAGTCAGTACGATGACCAGGGTCAGTTGAAGCTGGATCTGAGTCGCTGGCCCGACGGTGAGGACTGGCTTAGCCGCTATAACCGGCTGGCCCAGCCCCACTGGCAGGCGCGTCAGGCCGGCAACTAGACCTCACGGGGGCGGCGCAGGTTTTCCATCAGTGCCGCCCAGCGCCCCTTCTCCCCCTTGCGCCACTTTCGGGCGCGCAGCCGGGCCTGGGGACGTAGATCCTCCACCACCGTGGTGGAGATCTTGTCCTGGATCGCCTGACGGTTGGGATCCCAGTAGATCTGGGCAAAGCCCAGCAATCCCGTGGCGATACCGGCCCCGTAGCCGCCGTAGCGGCCAAAGGCGTCCCACAGCGACAGTGGCGTGCCATCCAGCTGGCGAACCCGGCAGCGGGTCAGCTTTTTGCCTACCGTCTGGCCGTCGAACCAGGCGACAAACACGGTGAAGTAAAACGCCGCCCAGCCAAAGCCCAGGCCCAGCTCCTTGAGGCTCTCCACCAAAAAGCCAAAGGCGCCCTTGCTGCGCTGCTGCTCCTGTTCCAGCTGTTCGCGCAAGCTCCGGTTTTGTCGCCGCTGTTTATCCAGTTTCTGCTGCAGTTCCTCCATCGCCTGCTCCGGCGTCTCTTCCGTTGCTGCTGCAATGTCCTGCTCCTCCCCGGGGGCGAGTCCCGCATCTGGGACCGCCTCTGACTCGATGGCCTGTTCGGCGACCGGGGCATCCAGTCCAGTGGTGGCTGGCGCGGTCAGGCTGCCCGCACTCAGTCGCAGTGCCTTCTCCAGCGATTGCCGAGCCTCGGCCTGCTCTGCCTCGGGGAAGCGGTCGGTGATTTCCCGGGCCAATTCACCGCGCTCGGCTTGGGTGAGCAGGTCCCCCTCGGCCAAGGTGGCCAGGTCCGGCAGATGCCGCTCCAGACAGTCTACGTCCTGGCACAGGCCGGCTTTGGTCAGGGTCCAGACATCACCGACGTGGCCCTCGGACACCTCCTTGGTCGCCCAGAGCGTCAGAATGGTGGGGATGATGGCCAGCGCCAGCAGCAGGTAGAGCAGGTAGCTGAGCCACTTGCCCGCCTTCCATTGGCGCTTACGCATGCGCCAGGTCAGCAGCACCAGCAGGATGAACAGCACCCCGCCGGAGGCGGCCAGGGTGGAGACCACCAGCAGATCGATGGCCATGGCGACGCCGCGGCGGGTGGGGGAGGCCAGTGGCCGGTTAAGCAGCCGCTGGTCCAGCTCGAAGGCGTCCGGGGTGATGATGTCGCGGGGATCCTGGGGCACGGGTCACTTCCTGTGAGCACTCGCTGATTCGATGAAACTTATCTTAACCCATTGTTTGTATGAGGTTTAACCGTTTATTGGCGGGTTTGTGAGCCAGCGGGTCTGTGAGCAGGCACTTTACCTCACCAAAGAGTTTGACTATAAATAAACAAAACACTTTATTTAATGGTTGCCCATGTCCCCCTACCGCAGCTTGACCGCCATCCTCTGCGTCACCCTGATCAGCGTCAGTGGCATCGCCCTGCCGTACCCCATCCTGGCCCCCCTGTTCATCGAGCTGGGCCACCCGGTCAGTGAGTTCGCCGGCCTGCCACCCAAGCTGTTGCTGGGGCTGGTACTGGCGATCTATCCGCTGGGGATCCTGCTGGGCAGCAACCGCATCGGTGCCTGGTCCGATCGGGTTGGCCGGCGCAAGGTGCTGCAGTGGACCATGGCAGGCTCGGCCCTGGGTTATGTGCTCTCTGCCTGGGCGATCCAACAGGGCAGCTTCCTGGGCTTTGCCCTCAGCCGACTGCTGACCGGGGTGTGTGAGGGCAACCTCAGCGTGGCCCGGGCCATTGCCGCGGATCTGCACCCCCACATTGACCGCACCCGGGCTTTCTCTTATCTCAACGCCACCGGCTATGCCGGCTACCTGGTGGGGCCGCTGCTGGGCGGCTTGATGCTGCCGCTGGGGGCCAGCATGGCGTTCTGGCTGGCGGCCCTGGCCTGCCTCGCCGCGCTGGTGCTGATTACGCTGTTGCTGCCGCAGGATCGCCCTACTGGACAGTTCCGGGGCCAGACCAGCCTGGGACTGCTTAAGGAGGCGCACCTGCGCCCCTTCTTTGTGCTCTATCTGCTGCTGATGCTGGGGCTCAACGGTTTCTACGAGTTCTACCCGGTGTGGTTGGTGGAGTTTCGCGGCTTTGACAGCCTCAACATCGCCTACACCACGGTGCTGCTGACCAGCTCGATGATCCTGATGGCCATCCTGGGGGTGATGTCGGTGAAGCGTTGGCTTGGGGTGGCCGGCACGGCGCTGGTGGGGATGGCAGGTTTTGCCCTGGCGTTGTTGCTGCTGCCTCTGAGCGGTGACCTCTATCTGCTGCCCTTTGTGCTGATGGGCTTTGGTATAGCCCTGTTCAATGCCACCCTGGCCACCTACCTGGCGCAGCACGGTGGCGAGCAGTACGGCCAGGGCCGGCTGATGGGGCTGATGACCACCACCTTCTGCCTGGGCAACGTGCTGATGGCGCTGATCGGCGGGGTGCTGATCCTGTTCGATACCCGCTGGGTATTGGCACTCTCGTCGCTGCTGGTGCTGCTGGCAGCGGGTCAGTTTGGCTACCACCACTTCCACCGGGACACCTGGGGGGCCCAGCGCAGCCTGGCAAGCTAACGCTACAAAGCCGTTGCCCTGCGTTGCCGCTGCGTCCGCTGGTGTGATCCGGGTCACGCCTTTCGGCGCTGAGTGGGCGTGTTAGGCTGCCTGAAGAGTGAAACCAGGCAAGGGGAGCCCGATGAGCCATCATGTCGCCGATTTTGACCACTGGATCCGCAACGATTTTATCCGTCTGAACGCTGAGCTGGAGGCGCTGTATTACGCCCAGCCGGACCGGGCGGAGGTCGAAGGCGTAGGGGGCGAGCTTAAGCGGGAGCTGGAGCAGCGTGGCCGCGGCTTCAGTGAGGCGCTGTTGGCGGAGGGCAATACCGATGAAGGCTTCGACGCCGCCTTCGATCTGCTGGGCAACGTCGGCCTCTACCTGGCCGCCTGCCGCCGTCATGGCCTGTCGGATCCGGACCGGGATCGCTGCTCACCCCAGGCCGAGGCGTCCGCCCTGGCGATGCACATCGCCGCCTCCATCGGTGTGGTACCCCGTTTCGCCACCGCCCATCTCTGTACCCATAACCGCGCCATCGACGGTCGCTACAAGTCCTTTACCGAGCTGCCCGATGAGCTGTGTTTCATCGACTACAACAGCAAGGGGATCCTGGCGTTCAAACGCGCCGCCGAGGCGCTGATGAAGACCCAGTCGCTGGGGATCTCCCATCCCATCACCGCGGATCTGCTGGCGGCGGCGGAGCAGGCGTTGTTGGAGGTGCAGGCCAGCAACCAGGAGCTGTTCCAGCGACTGGATCCGGCCCGCTTCTTCTACAGCGTGCGGCCCTACTACAAGCCCCACCATGTGGGCAGCCAGGTTTACCGCGGTGCCAATGCCGGCGATTTTGCCGGGATCAACGTCATCGATATGCTGTTGGGGTTGTGCCAGGGCAACGACCCGGCCTACGGTCGGATGCTGGTAGAGAAGTTCCTCTACATGATGCCGGACGACCAGCGCATCCTGCGGGACTGCATGCGTCGTCGCAGCCTGATGGACGACTTTCTGGCCGCCCGGGATCAGCACCGCAGCAGCTGGTACCAGACCAACCTGGCGGCGTTTCTGCGGCTGTGCGATCTGCACGGCGCCATCGCCGGCCAGCATCACGACCAGTTGGTGCACCAGTTTATCGTCCGGCCGTCTGAGCAGATGGCGGACAAACACATGGAGCAACTGACCGCCAGCGGACCCCAGCTGGCCCACCTGCTCAAGGCGCTGACCGACCTGCGCGACCGACGCTCGGCGGCGCCGCGGGAGGATATCCTGACCCGTCATCGCGAGGTGGCGCTGCTGCGTCAGCTGCTGGGGGCGTCGGCATGAACCTCCATCGCGACGATTTTCGGCTGGGGGCGGGCCCCTACCTGCTGAGCCACTCCATCGGCCGGCCGCTCAAGGACGCCGAAGCGGCGCTGAGTCAGAGCCTTTTTACCCCCTGGGGCGGACCGGGCAACGACACCTGGCCCCAGTGGCTGGCGCTGATTGATCAGTTTCGCGGCCAGCTGGGCCAGCTGTTCTCTGTGCCCGCCGAGGGCTTCTGTCCCCAGGGTAATGTCTCCAGCGGCCTGACCAAGCTGGCGATGGCGTTGCCGCGGCTACAGCGGGGCCAGAAGGTGCTGCTCAGTGAGCAGGACTTCCCCACCATCGGCTTTGTGCTGCGCCAGGCCCTGCCTGGCGGCGCCGATCAGCTGCGCTTTATCCCGGCCAGCCAGGATGTGACCGACGCCAACGTCTGGGCCGATGCGATGAGCCCGGATATTGGTTTGGTGTTTGTCAGCCACGCCTACTCCAACACCGGCCAGCAGGCGCCGGTGGCGGCGATCTGCGCCGAGGCGCGGCATCGGGGGATCCTGTCGCTGCTGGATCTGGCCCAGTCCGCCGGGGTGCTGCCATTGAGCCTGGCGCAGAGCGCGCCGGACTTTGCCCTGGGCTCCTGCGTCAAATGGCTGTGCGGCGGCGCTGGCGCCGGTTACCTGTGGGTGGCACCACAGCGGCTTAGCGAGTGTGCGCCCAAGGACGTGGGCTGGTTCTCCCACCAGGACCCGTTCGAGATGGACATCCACGATTTTCGCTACCATCCCGGCGCCAATCGTTTCTGGGGGGGCACCCCCTCGGTGGCGCCCTTTGCCATCGCCGCGCATAGCCTCAATTACCTTAATGGCGTCGGCGTCGAGGCGATCCGCGCCCACAACCTGGCGTTGCAGCAGGGGGTGATCGAGGCCCTGGGTGAGCGGATCGTCTCGCCCCACGGCGAGACTCAGCGCAGCGGTACCCTGGTTCTGCAGCTGGGCGAGCGCCAGCCGTTGCTGGTGCAGGCGCTGGCGGAGGCGGGCATCGAGGTGGACCAGCGCCCTACCGGCGTGCGCCTCTCGCCCCACCTCTACAACACTCCGGCGGAGATGGGCCAGTTGGTTAGCCTGGTGCAGTCGGTAAGCTGAGTCGTATGGCCTCGCCTGCTGGCCTATGGGTTTACCTTTGGGCTCGGGCGTCATAGGGTAGCTCTCTACGTCACGGTCGGTGGCCAACCGACCGAATGCACAACATCAGCAAGGAGCGCACCATGGGCCCATTGAGCCGCCCGCTGTCCCTGGCCAATGGCCACGGCATCAAGAACCGTCTGTTCAAATCCGCCATGAGTGAGCAGCTGGGCGATCGCCAGCACAACCCCACCCCAGAGCTGGCGCGGCTTTACCGCACCTGGGCCGAAGGGGGCATTGGCGTGTCGGTCACCGGCAACGTGATGGTGGATCGCACCGCCCTGGGCGAACCCAAGAACGTGGTGCTGGACCGGGACAGCGATCTCGGTGCCTTTCGTCGCTGGGCCCTGGCGGGCAAGGCTGCCGAGGGGCAGATCTGGATGCAGCTCAATCACCCGGGCAAGCAGATCCCGGCAATGTTGTGCAAAACCCCGCTGGCCCCCTCCGCTATTCCCCTGGGCCGAGGGCTGGAGAAATCCTTCAATCCTCCGGCGGCAATGACCGAGGCCCAGATCCAAAGCGCGATCCAGGCCTTTGCCACCGCCGCCGAGCTGGCCAAGCAAACCGGCTTTGATGGGGTGCAGATCCACGGCGCCCACGGCTACCTGGTCAGCCAGTTCCTCTCACCGCGCCACAACCAGCGCGACGACGACTGGGGTGGCAGTGCCGACAAGCGGATGCGCTTCGTACTGGCGGTGTTCCGCGCCATCCGCGAGCGGGTCGGTGCCGATTACCCGGTGGGGATCAAGCTTAACTCGGCGGATTTTATGAAGGACGGCTTCTCTGAGAACGAGTCGATGGCGGTGGTGGAGGCCCTGGCCGAGGCGGGGATCGATCTGATCGAGATCTCCGGCGGCACCTATGAATCCCCGGCGATGATGAGCGCCGGCAAGCGCGCCTCCACCTTGAAGCGTGAGGCTTACTTCCTCGACTACGCGGAGCAGGTGCGCCAGCGGGTCAAGGTGCCACTGGTGGTGACCGGTGGCTTCCGCTCCGCTGCCGGCATGTCCGAGGCACTGGAGAGTGGCGCGGTGGACATGGTGGGATTGGCACGGCCAATGTCACTGCTGCCGGATCTGCCCAAGCGGGTGATGGCGGAGCCGGATTTCGTGCTGACCATGGCCAACCCCAGCACCGGCTTCAAGGCGCTGGATAAGATGGGGATGCTGAGCATCACCTGGTACGAGTTTCAGCTGGAGCGGATGGGCCAGGGCAAGGCGCCTAAGCCAGGCTTGTCGGCCTGGGGGGCGCTGCTGGCCACCTTTGGCCGGTTGGGGGTCTACGCCTTTCGTCAGCGTCGGGCCTGAGCCTCCGTTATGGCGGCTTCGTCCCAAAAAGGGCGTGATGAGCTTGCCAACATGGGGCCGGCCTCGGTGTCGCGGGTTTCGTTTGCTGGTGGCCAGGCGATCCTTAAGCAGGGCGTCAGTGCCACCGAGATGGATTTCTACCGCGTCGTATTGCCGCAGTCGACCGCGCTTCAGGCGTTAGCGCCACGCCTGCTGGATGTACCTGATGAGCAAAGCCTGATCATCGAGTACCTGCCTACCCTGCTCGAGGCGGAGCAATGGCGCTCTCCGGCCCTGCTCGAGGGCTTGGCCGTGTTGCACAACAGCTCGCTGACACTGACAGACTGCCAACGCTACCCTCTGACCTGGTCAGAGCAGGCGACAGAAAGTGCCTTGGCTCGGCTGGACAAGGCTGTTCGGGTGCAAGCCGCCAGAGCGATCCAGCCCTTCTGGCAGCAGCGAGAGCGGATCTTTGCGCCGCTCTACCCGCTCTCCGGCGACAGCAACATCGGCAACTGGGGGCGGCGCGAGTCTGGGGACTGGGTGCTGTTTGACTGGGAGCGGTTCAGCCTGGGATCGCCGGCCATCGACCTAGCCCCGCTGCTACCGGGGATGTCGTCCCCTGAGCAGGCGACCGAGTTCGGCAGGGCCTATCTGGCGAAGAATCCCGCTTGCACAACCGCTCTGGCCCAGCTGACCTCGCAGATACTGGTCGCCAAGGCCTGGATCGCGGTAGAGGTGATTAATCTGCTGCATGAGCGAGACAATCCCCGCACATTGGAGTACATGGCCTGGTTTAACCGCGTGCTGCCCAGCTGGCTCGCAGAGAACAGCCGCAACCTGGACTGAAAGGCTGCTCCGTGAGGAAGAGTTGGTCTCGGGTAGGAACCTGTCACAAGTGCGACCGGTATAGGAGAGAAAAACGCCCCGCAGATGCGGGGCGTTGTGTTTTTAGCGCGGCTTAGAACTTGTAACCGAGGGAGACCATGTATACCCAGGGGTCGACATCGGTGCTGATGCTCACCGCATCCCCTGCCAGTTTGAAGTCCACGTCGGTACCGATGTCGATGTACCACACCGAGGCGTTCACCAGCCAGTTGCTGCCGAACTGGTAGTCCACCCCAACCTGGGCGGCCAAGCCTACCGAGGTGTCGACGGACAGGTCAGTCAGGGCACCATCGAGATCGTTAGTGAATTTCTCATCGAAGAAGATGGTGGTGTTGACCCCAGCGCCGACGTAGGGGCGCAGGTTGCCGTTGCCGAAGTAGTACTGGGCCATCAGGGTCGGCGGCAGGTGTTTGAGCTTGGCGATGTCGCCCAGGCCCGGCAGGCTGACGGTGTGGCTGAAGGGGGTGGCGGCCAGCAGCTCAACACCGAAGTGATCGCTCACCATGTAGGCAAAGTTCAGCCCCAGCTGGGTGTTGCTGTCGATACCAAACTCACCGATGTCGGCGACCACATCGGAGCTCTCATTGGGGGCGACGGTGGCGGCACCGAAACGGAAGATAAAATCACCGGCATCATGGGCCATGGCAGGGGCGGCGAGGGCGGACAGCACGGCGGCGGTCAAAAGGGCGGTTCTCATACTGTAACTCCTTGTTCTGGCCTTGCGGCCTTATTGAGATCCTCTGTGATGGCTTCACCCTAGCCGACACTAAGGCGTTGAAATCTGATCCGGATCAAACTGGATTTAACAAGATGGCAACATTAGGCCTTGTTGTGATCCTGATCACGCTAAGGTGATGGGGTACATACGTATTCAATTGCTGATGGCGGCGGGAGCTGGCTAGCTTAAGGCCTGCAAAAGGAGGGGGGCTATGAATAGAGAGCGGGGCTGGAAACTGGCTATGGCAACGCTGCTGTGGGGGCTGGGTTGCTCGGCGTGGGCCGCTTTACCCGAAGTCAGCAGTGGCAATTTGGTGCGGTTGGAGTCGTTCCCCTCAGCGCGGATCCCGGCCCGCCACGTGGATGTGTGGGTCCCGGCGGGATTTGCTGAGGAGCAGCGCTTCGAGGTGCTCTATATGCACGACGGCCAGATGCTGTTTGACGCCGATACCACCTGGAACGGCCAGGAGTGGCAAGTGGACGAGGTGGCGAGTGCGCTGATGGCCAGCGGTGCCGTGCGCCCCTTTATCGTGGTGGGAGTCCACAACGGCGATCGTCAGCGCCACAACGAGTATTTTCCCCAGGCACCGTTCGAGGCGCTGCCCGAGTCAGTCCAGGCGGAGTTTCTCCAGCTCGAGCGCCAGCCGGGATTGCCGCTGTTTGGCGGACCGGTGAACTCCGACGCCTACCTGGATTTCCTGCTGACTGAGCTGGTGCCGCAGATCGAGGCCCGCTTCCCGGTCAAGCCCGGGCCGGAAAATCGCTACCTAATGGGCTCCAGCATGGGCGGGCTGATCTCCTGGTATGCTCTACTCAGCCATCCAGAGGCCTTTGCCGGTGCCGCCGCGCTGTCGACCCATTGGCCCGGGATCATGACCGCGGACAACCCAGCGCCGGCCGCTTTTAGGGCCTACATCGCCCAGCGACTGCCTTTGCTGGCTGGTCAAAAGCTCTATTTTGATTACGGCGACCAGACCCTGGACGCGCTCTACCCGCCGCTGCAGGCCCAGGTCGACCCGCTATTTGCCGACTACCCCAAGGATTTGTGGATCAGTCGCTTCTTTTCCGGCGCTGCCCATACCGAGTCCGACTGGGCCGAGCGGCTGGATCAGCCACTGCGCTTCCTGTTTGGCACGCAGTAGCAGCAATGGATAAACAAAAACGCCGCACTCAGGCAGAGTGCGGCGTTTTCTTTGGCTAGCGGTGTTGCTTTTGGCTAGCGGCGCTTAGGCCATGTTGAACAGGGCCTTGAGGTCAATGGCTTGCCAGTCCTGGCCCAGGGCGGGCAGCTTGATCCACATATTCATGGCAGTCAGATCGGTCACCACCTGGTAGTTGGTCAGGTCCACGTCCTGATTCGTGGGCTTGGTCACGCCACCGTTCTCCATAAAGCTGCCGTCGGCGTTGTACAGCGGCAGGTCAAAGATCGCCCGCATCGCTTGGGCGTCGATCTCGCCGCTGCGCTCCTCATGGCGGGCGGACAGGTTGTCAAAGCGCTTGAGGGAGAAGCTCATGGTCTCGCGCTTGCCCAAACCCCAGTCCGGGTTGAGGAAGGTGTTGACGGTAATAAAGGAGTCCGCGTCCTTATCCGCCACACGCAGGCGGTTCTCCTGGATGGTGTTTTCGTAGGAGCAGGCCTTGCCCTGCTTGTCCGCCAGCATCCAGATGGCGGCTACGTCGGTGCGGGCCGCTTGGAAGCGGGCGCTCAGGGCCTCAATGTTGTCGCTCTCGGCGATGTAGTCGAATACCGAGTTGAGGAAGGAGGGCTTCTCGGCGGAGACGATGTTACCGCCCATGGAGGTACCGTCGTGCAGATCGGTGTAGACCCCCTTGTGGTTCAGACCAGTCACCAGCCACTGCCATCCCGGCCAGCTGACGTTGGCCACCTTGTTGGAGCCGTCGGTGGGGTTGTAGACGGTCAGGTAGATCGGGAACTCGAGGAAGTGCTCACTCCAGTCCATGTTGCGGCCCACCAGGGTGTGACCGTCGGCGGTGTTCTTGCCCCAGGTGGCGATGGAGGTACAACCGGAGAAGGAGTGCGCCTTGCCCTGGTAGATGGCCATGGCACCGCCCTGGTCCAGCACCAGCACGTTCTCTACCGGCCAGCCTATGGCATCCGCCACCCCCTGGAAGTACTGCTTGCGGCGCAGGGAGAGGGCATCGAAGATCCGACGGCCAAACAGCTGGGCGGACTCAGCCTCGGTGGTGAAGCCGTTATCAAACAGCGGCTTGATGGTCTTGTCCCACATCAGCACCATGTCCTCTTTGGCCAGGGTGCCGTACTGCTGGCCCATCTCGTACCAGCTGCCGGACAGCTGCAGGACGAACAGCATCTCGTCGCCGGTGGTGAATTTCTTGCCTTGCTCAAACTGCTTGTGCAGGGTCAGGTTGGTTGCGGTCATGATGGCCTCTTCTGGTCAGTAGTGAATTGCGATGGCGCTAATCTAACCGCGAAGCCATTTTCGCCTAACTCGTGTCGCGATGGGTTGATCAATCAAATTGAGGATCTTGATGGACTTGGTCGCGCCAAATTGTTGCTGGTGCAGGAATTTTCTCAGCCAGGGAGTTGGGGATGAGCGTTGAGAAAATCATCATATTTTATTTCTGTGCTGGGCCAATTGGGCACTGCAGGGCCGGAGAGCCGAAGGCAGCTATGAGGGAAACGGGAGGCACGGGGAGAGGCTAACGGAAAACGCCGCTCGCATTGACCTGTCTATAGCTTCATGGTTTAGGCTCTGCGCATTATCCAGTAGCGAAAAGAGAATCCAGTATGCAGTACGCAGCGTTGTCATCTGCCAATATCGACGCCATCCAGGCGCTGTTCACCCACACCTTCACCGACTCGGAAGGGGCACAAGAGGGGGCCGCCATCGGTCAGCTGGCGGCGGCTCTGGCCACGACCACGCCGGCCGAGGAGCTGCGGATCTTTGCCGCCCATGATGGTGACCAACTGGCGGCGTGCGTGCTGTTCACCCGGCTGCATTTTGCCGGCGCGGAGGGAGACAAAGGCCGTGAGGCCTGGCTGTTGTCGCCGATGGCGGTGGCCACGGCAATGCAGGGCAAGGGGATAGGGCAGGGCTTGATCCGTTACGGACTGGCGGCGCTGAAGGCGCAGGGGGCTGAGTTAGCAGTGACCTACGGCGATCCTAAGTTCTACGGCAAGCTGGGGTTCGAGGCGGTGACCATCGAGCAGGTCCCGGCGCCCCAACCGCTGAGCTTCCCCCACGGTTGGCTGGCACAAACGCTCGAAGGCGAGGCGATGCCGACACAAAAAGGGCCGGTACGATGCGCAGAGGCATTGAACCGGCCCGAGTTCTGGTAAAGGGCTATTTCATCTTCAGCACTGCCCATTGGGGCACAACCCAATGGCGCATTACGCTGAGGTAACGCAGCACCAGCACCAGGGCGATGGCCAGCAGGGCACCGAGCTGGGCGTGGTCCGGTGCCAGCGCCAGCACGGTGGCGTGCAGGGTGCAGCCCAGCGCCACCGGGACGATGTAGAGCTCCTTGCCCAGCAGCATGGAGGGACGCTGCAGCAGGGTGTCACGGATAACGCCACCGCCGGTGGCGGTGATGACCCCCAGGATCACCGGGCCCAGTGGCAGGCCAAAGCCCAGCTCCCAGGCTTTGGTGGTACCTAGCACGCCAAACAGGGCGATGGCGACGCTGTCTACCGCCTGGTACAGCAGGTTGATGCCGTGGCGATCCAGCAGTGAGTAAAAGCAGAAACCCAGCAGGGCACTGACCGCGGCGATCCACAGGTAGGAGGTATCCTCCGCCCAGAAGATCGGCACATCCAGCAGGGTGTCACGGATGGTGCCGCCACCCACCGCGGTGACGGTGGCCAGCACCAGGATGGTGAACAGATCCACCTGCCGGCCCCGGGCTGCCAATACGGCAGAAAGGGCAAAGGCTACGGTGCCCAGTACGGAAAACAGATCCGACAGGAAAGCCATGGAGATCATGGGGTGCTCCTATTGATTCAGGGTAACAGGCCCTACCGTCGAAGACGGTGGGGCCTGCCGCTTAGTGGTTGCAGCCATCCAGGTGCTCGAGGGCGCTGTGCAGGCAGCACTCGTAGTGAGCCAGCTGAGCATCGGAATCATCGGCGCGCGGGTTGGTGGCGGAGTCGTTCAGGCTGACGTATTCGCGGCCACCCTTCTTCTGCTCAAAGTCCGCTTTCACCTCGGCCAACAGGGCCGGATCGGTCATCAGCTCCAGGCCCTGGGCTGCCAGCACGTTGGCGGCGCGCAGGCCGGCCTTGCGGCCGATGCTCATGCCGTTACAGGCGGTGCAGCCCCACTGGTGCGGCGGGATGTGCTGCGGCCAGGCGGCGAACATCACCCCCATGGTGGGCACGTTCCAGCTGATGTCCCCCACGTCGGTGGAGCCGCCCACCTCGATACCGGTGGAGACCGGCATCACGCTGGTGGCCATACCGGATTCCGGCTTGCCCATCTCCCGCTGGATTGACTTGGCAAAGGCCTGCTCCTCTTCGGTCCAGTCGATGGGGAAGTAGCGCTGCATATGATCGGTGATGCGGGCGGCCAGCACGTCGTTGGGCAGGCAGTCGTAGATCCCACCCAGGTTGGTGACCTCGGTGCGGGTCTGGGTCGACAGCGCCGCGCCCTGGGCCATGTCTTCCAGCCAGGCCTTGTGCTCACGCACGTTGTCGGCGCTCTTACCGCGGTAGCGCACCAGTACCTTGGCGTAGTCCGGCACCACGTTCACCGCAGCGCCACCTTCGAGGATCTGGTAGTGCAGACGGCCGGTGGGCTCCAGCTGCTCGCGCATCATGTTGGCGGAGACCAGGAAGATCTCGGCGGCGTGCAGGGCGTTGCGGCCATCCCAGGGGGCGGTCCCGGCGTGGGCAGTGACGCCGTGCCACTCCACGATCAGATCGATGGAGGCGGTGGAGTGGAAGTTGATGGCGGAGTTCACCATCGCCGGGTGGTTGTGCAGGCACACATCCAGTTGCTCAAACACGCCGGTGGCGGCCATGTAGTTCTTGCCGTTCAGCGCCTCTTCCGCCGGGCAGCCAAACACCTTGATGGTGCCGGGGATGCCGTTTTTCTCCATGTGGTTCTTCAGGGCGATAGCGGCGCCAATGGAGCTGGAGCCGATCAGGTTATGACCGCAGCCGTGACCATTGGGGTTGCCGTTCTTAGCGGGCTGCTTGTGGGGGACGGTGTCGTTGCCCAGATCCGGCAGGGCATCGAACTCCACCAGGTAGCCCAGCACCGGGGCACCGCTGCCCCAGGTGGCGATCCAGGAGGTGGGCAGGCCGGCAACATCGCGCTGCTCGATGGTGAAGCCGTGCTGCTCCAGCACGGCGCTCTCCAGGGCGGAGCTTTTGAACTCGTCGTAGCTCAGTTCGGCAAAGTCCCAAACGTTGGAAGCCATGTCCCAGATGACGTCGGACAGGGCGTTTACTTCTTGGTCGATGGCGTTGAAGTCGGTCATGGTGAATACCTCGGTTGGCATGGTTAAGGTGAACTCGCACCGGTGGCTCAACTCCTCACCAGCGCTTGACGACCGGCATCATAGGGGGTGTTTTTCGACATGCGAACTCATCAAGCGATGGTTTGATCCATCATATGAAGAGGTCTTAAGTCCAGCTGGTGGCTCTATTACCCTGATAAATCGGAAATGTCGTGCCATCACCCGTTTGCTCCGAACGGAGTGTGGTAGCCTCACGACGACCAATCTATGGGCATTAATGAGCAGAGGAAGTGGGCGGGTATGAGCAGTAGACCGCTGATGGTGTTGTTGTGTGGGGCGTTGCTGCTGGGTTGTGGCAGCGAAGATGAACATAAGTTCGAGGCGGGACGGATCGCCCACTACTTTGACCTGGATTTTTATTCGGTGCTGGCGCTGTGCCACGACGCCCCCTGCAAGCTGGAGGTGGAGTACCTCAGCGGTGACGTGGTGGCCCACTTTCGCTACGTCGACGAGTCCGCCATCCAGGGTCATCTGCACCTGAAGGACCACCAGGAAGCGGGGCGCATCGGGCTGTACGAATCGGTGCTGACCGAGCTGGCCTGCGCCCCCGAGGCGGTGGAGCTGCTGGCGATGGCAAGCGGTGAGATCCTGCCTCTGCAACTGGACAAGGACAACGGACTAGCCCTGTCCGAGCCCTATTGGGACGCCATCAGCGCCGAACAACTGGGTCATTACGACGCGGTGCAGATCCACTATCTCAAGGACACAGAAGCCTGTCAGGCCGAATCGCCCCAGTACCGGGACGATCTCAATGGCGGGGTCCGGGCGGATCTGATCACCCTGCTCAGTGGTGGCCTGGCCGAGCCGGAGCCCTATTAACCGGTCGGCTATTCGGTAACAACGGCGTCCCTCGGGACGCCGTTTTTGCTGGGAGTCCAGGTATCGCCTGCCCTATCAAAAGCGATAGGCCAGCTTGGCCATCGGCCCATAGAAACGGTGGGTCACGTTCAGGTCGGTGTGCTCTGGCTGGTAATCGACCCCCACCTGAAAGTAGCTGTACGCCGCGGTGACACTGAGGGCATCGGTGATCTGGTAGCGTGCGGCGATCTCCGCCTCCCCCATCCAACCGGAGATCTCTCCCGCGCTCAGGTAGAAGGCTTGGAGATGGCTTCTGATCTGCCACTTCTTGCCCAGCTGGTACTCCATCTGCAATCCCAGGCTTGGCAGCGGCGCAGTGACGCTGTTGGCCACCTCCAGCTCCAGTTCGCTGTCGGAGCTGGGTTGCCCAGTAGGGGCGGCGGTCATCTCCAGGTCACCACGGAAACCCAGCTTCAGATGGGTGATGTGGAGGCCGGTGAGCAGATCGGCGGCGATCTTGTCCGATTGATAGAAGCGGTAGCCATAGCCGAATCGAACGATGTCGATGTTCAGCTCGGTGGCCAGGTAGGAGCCGGCGTCCACCTGGTAGCGCTGGTTGTCCCAGGTGAACTGGAACGGGTCCATCACGCTGTGGTTTTCGCCAGAGCGGTGCAGGCGGCGCCAGTCCAGGTAGATCATGTGGCGAGGCTGGAATCGATACTCCAGATCCAGGTAGGCCAGGGTCTGGTCGTGGGGCAGGTTCAGCTCGGATTCGAAGTTGAGCAGGCGGTTCTGCTCAAAGATGGGGTCGTACACTGTCAGATCGGTGCTGCTCAGCGCCCAGAAAGCGCCCAGTTCGATCTCGAAGCTCTGTGCCTGGGCCCGCATCGTGCACAGGGACAGGAGGACGGCAAGCCACCAAGGTAAGTGCCAAAGCGTGGTGCTGGGGCGAGAAGCTGGCGGCAAGCGGTTGGTCATGGTGGTCCCCATCTGAGTCTGTCATGTTGGTGGCATGACTCGCCCACGAAGGGCGATGGGGCGGCATCCTAGCGGGGAACACTCGGCGGGCTAACTCGGTTTTGATGGGTGGGATCCGTCACTTATCCATGGTTAACGCAATGACTGCGTGGGGGAGGACAAAAACGGCGCCCCTGGGGGCGCCGTTGTGGTTTCCATTTGCCGCGTTACTTCAGCATCGGCTTAAGGAAACGGGCGGTTTGGGACGCCTTGCACTGAGTCAAGGAACTAATCGAGCCCTCTTAGAACTGAGTTGATACGTTTAGTTTGTAAGAGCTTTTTCTTAATAAACTCGCCGCTGGGCCGAGCTTGATGAGCAAGTTGAAAGTAGTATTCCGCTTGGGCTAGATTTCCTGTCGACTCCATCAATAAACCAACATCTCGATAGATGTCGGCTGACTGGCTCTTATCCTTAGCTACGAACTTAAAGGCTGGCTTTGTTGACTGGTGCCTTTTCAACTCTGCACGCAGTATTGGCCTGCGAAAAAGCTTGAACAAAAGAAACATCAATTGATAAGCCCAAGAGACACGTTGCTTTTGATGGATGGAAGCTGGGATATCATCGATGTTGACTGATTCTGTATAGCCGAACTCAGAGAAATCTTTCTTATATAATTTCTTTAACTTATTCTTTTGTTCGCTGGTTAACTCTTCAACTGACTTATTTGATTGAGTTCTTTGCCCGCCTGCTTCGTAGTTAATCCCATGAGCCGAGAGATATTGGATGACTTCATCCATTTTCTCTAATCTGCCTATAAATGTTGGCTTGATAAATCTTGAGTGTAGATTGAGTACTTGAGGACGAACATGGGGATCCTCTCCTATCCATGTCGACTTACTCAGCAAAATATCCAGGTACTCGTCAAAAGATATCTTTTTGCTTGGGTCGAGCCTATGGCGCTTACAAAAAGCCAACCAGACATTATCGTCTTTGTTAGGCCCTATCTTATTATTAAAGCAGGAAAGCGCACGGGTGTATGGGTGGCGTGTTAAACCAAACAACTCAATATCTGAGTTCGTTGGGTAATCAAAGTAAATTCGTTTGTGCACCTCTTTCCCAGACTTGAATCCAAGCATGGATTCTTTAATCGAGGTGCAGGCGACCTTGGGGTTAGATAAGAAGCCCAGATGGCTACTTATGTCAACGAGGATATTGCGCATCTCTAATTTGTCAATCTCGTCAATGGGTGCAAGGACTGTGCGCATTCTATGTCACTGAGTTCTGGCAGCCAAGTTGAACCGTGGTGGAAGGTTAATATCAAAGCAATATCGTATGTAACTTATTACAAAATATGGTATTTAGAATCCACCCGTCGGTGGATTCTAAATACCAGCCCTACCAGAAGCTCAGCTCGCTTCAGCTCAGCATCGGCTTAAGGAAGCGGGCGGTGTGGGACTCGGCGCACTCGGCCACCTGCTCCGGGGTACCGGTGGTGAGGATGGTGCCGCCACCAGCGCCGCCCTCGGGGCCAAGATCGACGATCCAGTCGGCGGTCTTGATCACGTCCAGGTTGTGCTCGATCACCACCACGGTGTTGCCGTGGTCGCGCAGTCGGTGCAGCACGTCCAGCAGCATCTGGATGTCTTGGAAGTGCAGGCCGGTGGTGGGCTCATCCAGGATATACAGGGTCTTGCCGGTATCACGCTTTGACAGCTCACGGGCCAGTTTGACCCGCTGGGCCTCACCGCCAGACAGGGTGGTGGCAGCCTGACCCAGGCGGATGTAGGAGAGGCCCACGTCCATCAGGGTCTGCAGCTTGCGGGCGATGGCCGGTACCGGATCGAAGAACTCGCGGGCTTCCTCCACGGTCATCTCCAGCACCTCGTGGATGCTCTTGCCCTTGTACTGCACCTCCAGGGTCTCGCGGTTGTAGCGCTTGCCCTTGCACTGGTCACAGGGAACGTAGACGTCCGGCAAGAAGTGCATCTCCACCTTGATCACCCCGTCGCCCTGACAGGCCTCACAGCGGCCGCCCTTAACGTTGAAGGAGAAGCGACCGGGCTTGTAGCCGCGGGCACGGGACTCCTGGGTATTGGAGAACAGCTCACGGATGGGGGTGAAGATCCCGGTGTAGGTGGCCGGGTTGGAGCGCGGGGTGCGGCCGATGGGGGACTGGTCGATGTCCACCACCTTGTCGCAGCGATCCATCCCCTTCACCTTCTTATAGGGAGCCGGCTCATCCACGGTGGCCCCATTGAGCTCGCGGTGGGCGATCTTGTAGAAGGTGTCGTTGATCAGGGTGGATTTTCCGGAGCCGGAGACCCCGGTGACGCAGGTCATCAGCCCCACCGGGATGCTCAGATCGACGTTCTTCAGGTTGTTGCCGCTGGCACCAAACAGGGTGATCTCGTTGCCCTTCTCAAACGGGGTACGCTCGCTGGGCACGGCGATACTCTTCTTGCCTGACAGGTACTGGCCGGTTAAGGAGTGCTCACTTTCCAGGATCTCCTGGTAGCTGCCGTCGGCCACCACTTCGCCACCGTGTACCCCGGCACCGGGGCCGATGTCGATGATGTGATCGGCGGCGCGGATGGCGTCTTCGTCGTGCTCCACCACCAACACGGTGTTGCCCAGGTCACGCAGGTGGATCAGGGTCTGCAGCAGCCGCTCGTTGTCGCGCTGATGCAGGCCGATGGAGGGCTCATCCAGCACGTACATCACCCCCACCAGGCCGGCACCGATCTGGCTGGCCAGGCGGATCCGCTGGGCTTCACCGCCGGACAGGGTGTCGGCGGAGCGGGACAGGTTGAGGTAGTTGAGGCCGACGTTGACCAAAAAGCCCAGCCGGTCGTGGATCTCCTTGAGGATCTTCTCGGCGATCTTGGCCTTCTGACCCTCGAACTGCACCTCGCTGAACCATTTCAAGGCGTCGCCGATGGACCACTCGGTCAGCTGCGGCAGGGTGGTTTCGCCGACGAACACGTTGCGGGCCTCTTCCCGCAGGCGGGAGCCGTTACAGCTGCGGCAACTGGTGGTGGAGATGTACTTGGCCAGCTCCTCCCGTACCGAGTTGGACTCGGTCTCCTTGTAGCGGCGCTGCAGGTTGTTGAGGATCCCCTCGAACGGGTGGCGACGCACCACGGTATCGCCGCGGTCATTAACGTACTTGAAGTTGATGGTCTGGCGGCCGGAGCCGTCCAGCACGATCTTCTTCACCGACTTGGGCAGGTCCTGCCAGGGGGTCTCGATGTCGAAGTCGTAGTGCTCCGCCAGCGACTTGAGCATCTGGTAGTAGTAGAAGTTGCGCCGGTCCCAGCCACGGATGCAGCCCCCCGCCAGGGAGAGCTCCGGGTTGGTCACCACCCGCTCCTCGTCGAAGAACTGCTGGATCCCCAGGCCATCACAGGTGGGGCAGGCCCCCGCCGGGTTGTTGAAGGAGAAGATCCGCGGCTCCAGCTCGCTCATGGAGTAGCCACAGATGGGGCAGGCGAAGTTGGCGGAGAACACCAGCGGCTCAGCATCGCCTTCCATCGGCGCCACGTTGGCGATGCCGCCAGACAGCTCCAGCGCGGTCTCGAATGACTCGGCCAGGCGCTGTTTCATGTCCGGGCGCACCTTGAAGCGGTCAACCACCACCTCGATGGTGTGTTTGACGTGCAGATCCAGGGTCGGCGGATCCGACAGGTCGCACACCTCACCGTCGATACGGGCGCGGATGTAGCCCTGGGCCGCCAGGCTCTCCAGCAGCTTGATGTGCTCACCCTTGCGGCCCTGGATCACCGGCGCCAGCAGCATCTGCTTGGAGCCCTCTTCCAGCTCCAGCACCTTGTCCACCATCTGGCTGACGGTCTGGGCCGCCAGTGGTGCACCGTGGGTGGGGCAGCGGGGCTCGCCCACCCGGGCATAGAGCAGACGCAGGTAGTCGTAGATCTCGGTGATGGTGCCCACGGTGGAGCGTGGGTTGTGGGAGGTGGACTTCTGCTCGATGGAGATCGCTGGCGACAGCCCCTCGATGTGGTCCACGTCCGGTTTCTCCATCAGCGACAGGAACTGGCGGGCGTAGGCGGAGAGGGATTCGACGTAGCGTCGCTGTCCCTCGGCGTAGAGGGTGTCGAACGCCAGCGAGGACTTGCCGGAGCCGGACAAGCCGGTGATCACGATCAGCTTGTCCCGGGGGATGGTGAGGTTGACGTTCTTCAGGTTGTGGGTGCGGGCACCACGAACTTCTATTTTGTCCATCGGTAAGGCAGTTAGGAAGCAAAGTGTTACCAGTATCGCATAACTCCACAACCAGCGGCACTGTCGCCAATCTTTGGTTGTCTATCGAGCCAATCGCTTTTAGCCTCGATCCCCTTGGCATCAGTGACCAATGCATTACATAACCGCAACCTTTGGTACACTGGCGCCCGTTGTGCCGGATTCGATGGATTGTTTAGGAGAGACGAGTGAGTCAAGGGCTTAACCCGATAGAGAAACGCGCGGCCTTCAGCCTGGCAGGCGTGTATGGCCTGCGCATGTTTGGCCTGTTTCTGATCATGCCGGTGCTGGCCACCTACGGTCAGGACCTGGAAGGGTTTTCGCCCCTGTGGGTGGGGATTGCCATCGGTGCCTACGGTTTGACCCAGGCACTGTTGCAGATCCCGGCGGGGATGGCCTCCGACCGCTTTGGTCGCAAGCAGGTGATCACCCTGGGGCTGATCCTGTTCGCCCTGGGCTCGGTGGTGGCCGCGGTGGCCGACTCCATCTACATGGTGGCGGTGGGTCGAGCGCTGCAGGGCGGCGGCGCTGTGGCCTCGGCGGTGCTGGCGCTGGCCTCGGATCTGACCCGGGATGAGCAGCGACCCAAGGTGATGGCGGTGATCGGCTCCTTTATCGGCGTGGCCTTTACCCTGGCCCTGGTGGCTGGCCCCATCCTGGCGCAAAGCCTGGGCCTGTCCGGCCTGTTTGCCCTCACCGCGCTGCTCTCCATTGCCGCGCTGGTGGTGGTGCACACCCTGGTGCCCAACGCAGTGCAGAAGGCTCCCAGCGGCGACCTGGTGGCGGTACCCCAGCGCCTGGCGGCGCTGCTGAAGGACCCGCAACTGCGTCGCCTCGACTTCAGCATCATGCTGCTGCACCTGCTCATTACCGCGCTGTTTGTCGCCCTGCCGCTGGCCCTGCTGGACGCCGGTCTGGCGGCGGATCGCCACTGGACCCTGTACCTGCCGGCGATGCTGCTGGCCTTTGTCAGCATGATCCCCATCATCCTCTACGGGGTGAAGCGCAACACCAGCCGCGGCCCCTTCCTGTTCGCCGTCGCACTGATGGGCCTGGCCTGCCTGGTGCTGGCCCTGGGCATCGGCTCGGTCTGGTGGCTCACCGTCGGCGTGGTGCTGTTCTTTACTGGCCTCAACTACCTGGAGGCGGCCCTGCCCAGCCTGATCTCCCGCTTCAGTCCGCCGGGAGACAAGGGCTCCGCCATGGGGATCTACTCCACCGCCCAGTTCGGTGGTGCCTTCTTAGGTGGTGTCTTGGGGGGCGCGCTGTTCCAGGCCTTCGGTGCCAGCACCGTGTTCTGGCTCGGTTTTGTCGCCATCCTGTTCTGGTTTGGCTACATGTGGCAGATGCAAAACCCACGAAAAACCCGTAGTTTGACCTTAGAGGCGCCGAACGCGGACGCAGCCCAGGCCAATCGCCTGGCCAGCTCGCTCAGCGCCCTACCCGGGGTGGTGGAGGTGATCCTCATCCCTGAACAGAAGGCGGCGTACCTCAAGGTGGAAGACAGTTTCGATCTGGAACAGGCGAGGTCCCTGCTGACAACCTGATCGTTTTTGCCCAGGGAGGGGGACGATGAGAGCGTGGGCGCTGTGCCTGGCGCTGCTGTGCGGCAGTGCCCAGGCAGTATCGATAGAGCAGTTTCAGGTTGACCGGCTGAGCCGGGATGCGCAGGGCCAGACCCAGATCTGGTTAACCACTGAGGTCAGCCAAAACACCGCTCGACGGCTGCGCTATTTCCTGGTGCAGGATGGCCAGCTGGAGTCCCTCAGTGGTGAGGTGACCGGACCCGGTCAGCTGGTGCTGCACAGCGCGGCCCAGGCCAAACCCGGGGCCGAGCTGTGGATCAGCGCTCAGCTGAACCGAGAGCCGGATGCGGTGGGGCGACTGCCGCTGCCAGCGCCACTGGCGTCGATAGCGCCACTGGCACAAACCGACCTGCTGTCTGCACCTACGCCCATTCAGTCTGAGCCAACCCCGGATTGCAACCTGTTGCCGGAGGAGACCCTATGGCGGGCCTCTGAGCGGCTGGCACCGCAGTTCCATCTGGGGCGGTTTGGCATGATTTGGGCCCTGTACGAGGCCAACCCGGCCCGCTTTACCGGCTCGGTGCACCGCCTTAAAGGACGAACCCTGCGTTGTCCCGGACCGGTACTGCAGGCCCGTTGGCAAGATGAGTCACAGGCTCAGCAAGAGTTCGAGGCTGTGGCGACAAGATAAGTGATCCCATCCCGCCGCCTATGGTAGGCTTGGCGGATCAAAATTTGCGTTATTTGCGTTGGAGAAAACGATGGCCGGTGGCATCAACAAAGTGATCCTGGTTGGCAACCTGGGGCAAGACCCGGAAGTGCGTTACATGCCGAACGGCAACGCCGTAGCCAACATTACCGTAGCAACCTCTGAATCCTGGAAAGACCAGCAGGGTCAGCGTCAGGAGCGGACCGAGTGGCACCGCGTGGTGCTGTTCCGTCGCCTGGGTGAGATCGCCGGCGAGTACCTGAAGAAGGGCTCCAAGGTCTACATCGAAGGCAAGCTGCAGACCCGTAAGTGGCAGGATCAGAACGGTCAGGACAAGTACACCACCGAGATCGTTGCCAACGAGATGCAGATGCTGGACTCCCGCGGCAGCGGCCAGGGTGGCGGCAACTTCGGTGGCGGCCAGCAGGGCGGCGGCAACTTCGGTGGCGGCCAGCAGGGCGGCGGCAACTTTGGTGGCGGCCAGCAGGGCGGCGGTAACTTCGGTGGCGGCCAGCAGGGCGGCAACTTCGGTGGCGGCCAGCAGGGCGGCAGCAACTTCGGTGGCGGTCAGCAGCAGGGCGGCAGCTTCGGTGGCGGTCAGCAGCAAAGCGGCCAGCAGGCCTCTCGTCCGGCCCCGGCGGCCAAGCCGGCCCAAGGTCAGCAGAACCAGCAGAACCAGAACTTCACTCCGGACCTGGACGAGGGCTGGGACGACGATATCCCGTTCTGAGCCTTGCCTCAGACCGGATAACAGTCGCTGACCAACCCCACCCTTGCGGTGGGGTTTTTGTGTCTGGGCAGAAAAGCGACTGGATGGCATCATAGCCCCATGCCAGTGAAGGCAGCGTTCAGTCCAGGCGGGCTAAGATCCGCCTTAAGCAAGAGCACCCCCCGCGCGCAGTAGGAAGGCCGCCATGAAACGAAATCGAGAACAGAGCCAAAGGTTGATCCAGTTTTGGATCCTGTCGCTGCTGTTCGTCACCCTGAGCATGCTGCTCAGTGCCTGGACCACCAGCTACTCCCACACCAATCACAACCGAGAGACGACGGTCAATGCCGTAGTGCAGTTGATGGAGGATCAGTACGCCCGGGGGCTTAGCCTGGATGATATGCGCCCCTGGCTGCCCGACCTGCTCAACGGCATCAAGGCCAAGCAGATGATCCTCTACCGGGGTGAGAGCGTCGAGTTCCAGTGGCAGCCCAAGGGGGTCTACGAGGTGGCCACCATGCACTACCGGCGCGACCTCAATAACGGCCTGAAGATGAACCTGGTACTGACCCGCACCCCCTTGGTGCCGGCGTTCAGCTCCCAGGAGTGGTTGCTGGTGGCCATCGGCTTGGTGGCGGCGTTGGGGATGGTCTGGTTTGGCCGCGGCTGGCTCGAGCGGGAGATGTCCGGCATCGAGTTACTGGCGTTGCGGGCCTCCCGCATCAATGGTGGCGACGTCGAGGCGGCGGGGGAGCTGGTTAAGGGCGAACGACCGCTGTCGGTCAGTCGGGCCCTGCGCAAGCTGCATCGCAACTGGCAGCAGGAGCGTGAGGCCAAGCTGGAGCTGGATCGCCAGATCCGTACCCGGGCCTTCATCGATCATGAAACCGAGCTGGGCAACCGGATGTTCTTCGAGCGGCGGCTCGCCGCCCTGGCTCCCAACCACCGCTTCCGCAACCAGGGGGTGCTGTGCCTGCTGCAGTTTGCCGGCCTGGAGGAGGTGGAACCGGCACGCCGCCTGCCGGTACTCAAGGCGTTTATCGAGCATTGCCAACCTATATTGCAGGAGCACCCGGATGCGGTCTTTGCCCGGTTGAACTGGCTGCAGTTGGCGCTGGTGATCCCCATGCTGCCACTGAAAGAGGCCGATCAGCTGGCGGTGAAGCTGCACCGTATCGGCGCCCGCCTGCCGCTGCCGGAGGGGGCGGTCAAATCGGAGCTGCTTAACATCGGCCTGGCCTACTTCTCCCGCGAGGAGCCGCTGGAGCAGGCCCAGGAGGAGGCGGAGCAAGCGCTGCGTGCGGCCCAGCTGCAGGGGGAGAGCAGTTGGTTTATGTACGACAAGGGCGCGGTGGATCGGGAGCTGGCCCAGGGCTCGGTGCGCTGGCGCAGCCTGATTGAGAACGCCCTGACCCAGAAGCGCTTTGTCACCCTGTTCCAGCCGGTGCTGGATGAGAACGGCGCGGTGCTGTGCCGGGAGATGTTCAGTCGTATCCGTGACGGTCAGGGCAAGATCCTGCGGGCCTCGCTCTATCGCCCCATGGCCCGGCGCTGTGGGCTGATCCCCCGGGTAGACCGCGAGCTGCTGGCACTGGCACTGCAACAGATGCAGGCCCATGGCTGGCAGCAACCCCTGGTGGTCAACCTGGCCTGCGAGTCGGTATTGCACCCTCGCTTCGCCAAGTCCTTCATCATGCTGCTGGCCAACTACCACATTCGCCGCACCCAGCTGGTAATCGAGGTGAACGAGCGGGAGCTGGTGCAAAACGCCGAGCGGATGATCCCGGTGCTTAAGGAACTGAAGCGCACCGGTATCCAGCTCTCCATCGACGGCGTGGGCTACACCGTGGAGGGCACCCACTACATCGAGCGGTTACCGGTGGAGTGGATTAAATTGCACCCCAGCCTGGTGCACCAGGTGGAGCATCGACCGGAGAGCCAGCTGGTGATCACCAGCCTGACCCAGGCGTTGTCCAACCGAGGGCTGACCATCCTGGCGGAGGGGGTAGAAAGCGCCGAAGAGGGGCGTTGTTTGCTGCAGTTGGGGGTGGATGGCGTTCAAGGCCGACACTATGGTGAGGCGGCGCCCACAACAGAATAAAATGCTGGTGTTCGGCGTCAAGAATTCGCCATAATGGCGCCTCAATAACAATAGGCAAATTTCCGGTTGTACCCGGAGCGGCCAGGATAGGCCGATGAGGGATTAACGTGTTTGGATTAACAAGGAAAGTTGAGGTGCGCCGGATAATTGGCGCCTGCCTGATGGGTGATCAGCAACTTTGGCTGAGTGATGGCCAGCAGGATGCCCAGATCGACCCCACTAACGCCGAAGCCTGGCAGCAACTGCTGCAGACCTTTGGCCCCTCGCGCGTACACCTGGTCCTCACCGGCAACCAATACCAACTGCTCAGCATCGAGCGCCCCCCGGTGGAGGCCGATGAGCTGACCCAGGCGCTGCCTTTCCTGGTCAAAGACCTGACCAGTATCGCTCCGGAACATCTGCAGCTCGATCATTTCCAGCTGGCGGTCCAACCCGCTGACAGCAACACCCTGCAGGTCGTCGCGGCGGATCGCCGTCGCCTGGTGAGCATGGTTGAGCCCGCCTTCCAGGCCGGTTTCCAGCTGGACTTCATTACCATCGAAGAGCTGGCACTGCTGGATCTGCTGCCCAGCCACAGCCGACCTCACCTGATGCTCTGGCACCTGCCCGGCCAACCCCTCAAGCTCTCCCTCGCCCTCGATGGCCAGCTGCTGCTCAGCCGCAACATCCGCGGCTTCAACCAGCTGGATCTGCTCAGTGAAGAGGAGCTGCGCCAGGGGCTGTTTGATGCCTTGCTGCTGGAGCTGCAACGGTCACTGGATTACCTCGAACGTCAACTGCGTCAGCAGCCTGTCGCCGGCCTGACCCTGGTATTGCCATTGCGTCAGCAGCAGTGCCTGGCGGAGCGGCTGGGTCAAGAGCTGGGGCTGCCGGTCCAGGCGCTGGTGGACGCCGATCGCGGGCCTTACCAGGTACTGGCCCATGCCGCCGCCATGGCGAGGGGGAACGATGAAAACACGGATTAACCTGTTCTCGCCGGAGATGCGGCCGGCTCAGCCCCGGCTGACCCTGGCCCGCGGCCTGTTCGGCTGCGCCGCGGCACTGGCACTGCTAGTGGGGCTGGGACAGTGGCAGAGCCTCAACAACCAACGACTGCAGCAGCAGCTGGATCTGGCCTATGAGCAGCAAAGCGAGCTGGGGGACGAGTTGGCCCGGCTCAGTACCGAGCTGGCCAGTCATCGTCCGGATGAACAGCTGCTCACCGCCGTCGCCCAGGCCAAGGCACGCATTGATGGCCTGGCCCGGTTGTCGCAACTGCTGGACCAGGATGAGCTGCTGATCCAGCCCGGCTTCTCCAACCTGATGCGGGATCTCTCCAACAGCGCCGACCGCCAGGTCTGGCTGCAGCAGTTTGATGTGGCCCAGGCTCAGCTTCGCCTGGCCGGTCAGGCCCAGCGCGCCGCCGCCGTACCGGCCTGGATCGACCGCCTGGGGCAGCAGCCCTCGTTGGCCGGCCGTGCCCTCAGCCGGCTGGCCATTGATGGTGATGGTGACGGCCCGGTGCGGTTCGAGGCCAGTCACGGTCTCAGCGATAACAAGGAGGCCCGTTGATGAAGTGGTGGCAGAAGGTCGATGGCGCCTTTACGGCGCTGAGCCAACGTGAACGGGTGATGCTGATGGGCGCGCTGCTGGTGGCGGTGGTGCTGGCCAGCATGAGCTTCTGGGTGGAGCCGATGCAGGCACAACACCGCAGCCTGACCGCCCGCCTGGCCCAGGCCGAGCAGGACAACCTGGCCCTGAGCCAGGAGATCACCCTGGTGGAACACAAGCTGGAGCAGGACCCGAATGGCCCGCTGCAGCAGGAGCTGAGCCAACTCAATCGTCGCCTGGAGCGACAGCAGCAGGCGCTGGAGCAGGAGCTGGTGGATCTGATCCTGCCGGAGCAGATGGCCGGCTCTTTGGCGATGCTGCTGGGCCGGGCCGAAGGGGTCCAACTGGTGCATCTGAATATCCTGCCCAGCCAGCAACTGGTGCCGGAGGGCGGGCTCTACCGCCACGGCGTCCAGCTGGAGCTGGCAGGCAGTTATTTCGATCTGATGGGGGCGCTGGAGCGGATGGAGCAGCTGGAGCAGCGCTTCTACTGGCGTCAATTGAGTTACCGAGTCACCGACTACCCCGAGGCCCGACTGCAGCTGCAGCTGGACACCCTGGGAACCGAAGAGGAGCCGATCCGTGTTGGCCACGATCATACTACTGCTGCTGCTGGCACTGCCGGCCAGCGCCGCTGACGGCATCGATCCCACTGAGCCGCCAAGCTGGCTGCCCAGTGCGCCGGTGACCAGCAGCGCCAACCAGGTGCTGGAATCGATCCTGATCTCCGGCCAGCAACGACTGGCGGTGATCGGCGGAGAAACCTATCGCGAAGGCGACCGCTGGGGCGAACGGCGGATCCGAACCATCTACCGCGACCGTGTGGTATTGAGTGACGGCCAGACCCTGCGTCTGTTCCCGTCATTGAGTGAATTGAGCCAGGAGGGCAAATGGGAGTAAGGGTTAAGCACTGGGGTTGGTGGCTGGGTTTGTTGCTGCCGCTCTATGGCTGTCAGAATTTGCCCAAGGACCGCGTTGAGCCACAGAGCAGCAAGGCGGCCCTGGCCGAGGCGATCGCCGCCAGTGAGTCACCGGCGCTGCCGCCGCCGCTGCCCAGCTCGGTGCAGCAGCAGATGTTCAACAGTGCGCCGTTGCCCAGCAGCGTCAGCCAGGGGCCGCTCATCGACGTGGCCGCCAACGGCGTCGACGCCAAGCTGTTCTTCGCCAGCCTGGTCAACGACAGCGACTACAACGTGGCGGTGCACCCGGGCGTGCAGGGCAGCATCTCGCTGGACCTGCGCCGGGTTACCCTGGAGCAGGTGCTGGACACGGTACGGGACATCTATGGCTACGACATCCGCCGCCAGGGCCAGGTGTTGCAGATCTATCCGGCGGGCATGCGCAGCCAGACCTTCCCGGTCAACTACCTGCTGATGCAGCGCAACGGCCTGAGCATGACCTCGGTCAACTCCGGCCGTCTCAGTGATGAGCGCGATAACAACAGCAACTCCAGCTACAACGGCTTTGGCGGCGATCAGTCCAACCAGGGCAGCGGCAGCCTGTCGCGCAATAACAATGGCCGCAACAGCAACGGCACCTTTATCGAGACCCGCACCGAGACCGACTTCTGGGCACAGCTGGAAGAGATGCTGTCCGGCATGGTCGGCAGTGGTGAGGGCCGCTCGGTGCTGGCCCTGCCACAAGCCGGCCTGGTGACGGTCAAGGCCTACCCGGATGAATTGCGTGAGGTGGGCGCCTTCCTCGAACGGGCCCAGGCCAACCTGTCCCGTCAGGTGGTGTTGGAGGCGCGGATCCTGGAAGTGAAGCTGGATGACGCCTATCAGCAGGGCATCGAGTGGGACGGGGTGATCGGCACCCTGGGCTCCGGTGGCAGCGTGACCGTTGGTGGCAGTACCAGTGGCGGCAACTTCGGCAATGCCATCACCGAGGCGATCGGCGGCATCACCGGGCTGACCTTCACCGGCACCGATTTCACCACCATGGTGACCCTGCTGGATACCCAGGGCGACGTGGACACCCTGTCCAGCCCCCGGGTGACCGCGGTCAACAACCAGAAGGCGGTGATCAAGGTGGGTACTGACGAGTACTTCGTTACTGACGTCAGCACCACCACGGTGGCCTCCACCACCCCGGTCACCAGCCCGGACGTGGAGCTGACCCCCTTCTTCTCCGGCATTGCGTTGGATGTCACCCCGCAGATCGGCGAGAACGGCGACGTGCTGCTGCACGTGCACCCCTCGGTAACCGACATCACCGAGCAGAACAAGGTGATCACCGCGCTGGATACCGAGCTGTCCCTGCCCTTGGCACAGAGTGAGATCCGCGAGTCTGACACCTTGATCCGCGCCCGCAGCGGCGACGTGGTGGTGATCGGCGGCCTGATGAAGACCCTGACCGAGCAGGTGGAATCCCGCGTGCCGGTACTGGGCCACATCCCCTGGGTGGGCGAGCTGTTCACCAACCGCGCCAGCCGCAACAGCAAGACCGAACTGGTGATCCTGCTGCGCCCGGTGGTGGTCGAGCCGGACACCTGGCAACAGCAGTTGCAGCGCAGCGCCAACACCCTCGACGGCTGGTACCCGGAGGGCCGCTAAGCCATGTACCTGTACCACTTCGGGCTTAACCGGTTGCCCTTTGCCCTGACCCCCAACACGCAGTTCTACTGCGAGTTGCCGCCGCACCAGGAGGCGTTGCAGGTACTGCACACCGCCCTGGCGGCGGGGGAGGGCTTTATCAAGGTGACCGGCGAGGTGGGTACAGGCAAAACCCTGCTATGCCGCAAGCTGATCAATGATCTCAGCGATCGCTTCCAGATCGCCTATCTGCCCAACCCCTACCTGACCCCGGATGAGATGCGCCGTCATGTCGCCTCGGAGCTGGGGCTGGATGCCGAGGGCGACCAGGGCCAGTTGACCGCCCGCATCAGCGAGAAGCTGCTGCAGTGCGCCATGAATAATACCCCGGTGGTGTTGGTGCTGGATGAGGCCCAGGCCCTGCCGGACGACACCCTGGAGGCGCTGCGGTTGTTCACCAACCTGGAGACCGAGACCTTCAAGCTGTTGCAGGTGGTGATGTTTGGTCAGCCTGAGCTGGACCAGCGTCTGGCCCAGTCCCACCTGCGCCAGCTGCGTCAACGCATCACCTTTGCCTACAACCTGCGTGGCCTTAGTGAGGACGAGGTGGATGCCTACCTCAACCACCGTGCCGGTGTCGCCGGTTTCCAGGGCCAGCCGCTGTTCAGCGAGACCGTGGTGCGGCTGCTGTGGCGAGCCAGCGGTGGTATCCCCCGCCTGCTCAATGTGTTGGCTCATAAGAGCTTGATCCTGGCCTACGCCGATGGCTGTCAGCAGCTCGGCACTGGCCAGATCCGCCGCGCGGTGGAGGACACCGAAGCGGCCAACCCACTGCGGTTCTGGGATGGGATCCTGTTTGCCCGGGTCGCCCAGCTGACCCTGGCCGGTGGTGTGCTGGGACTGTTGGTGTTGGGCATGGCACTGCGGCTGAACCTGGGGGCCAGCGCATGAGCGTGATCAACGAGGCGCTGAAGAAGCTGGAACTGTCCGGTCAGCGCGGCGGCATTCCCGCCCGCATCCCGATGTCACCCAAGCAGGCTGAGCCGCCCCGCCGGCGTTGGCGTTGGCCCTTGGCCCTGTTGGTATTGGCGCTGCTGCTGTGGCTATGGTGGCCCTGGCTGAGCGCCTCCCTCGACCAAACTTCGCCGCCGGCCGCACCGATGCCAGCCCAACTGAGCTTGTCGGCAGCTGAGAGTGAGCCGGTTCGCGAGGTGGCCCCCGAGGTGGTGGTGGCGGCGCTGGAGGCGGCGGTCATCGCCCCTGAGCCTGCCGAGCCCATGGCCCCGGCTCAGGGCAGACAGACCACAGAGCCTGCAACAGAAACCGCATTGAGCCTGGCCAACCAGCCTGAGACGCTGGCGGACCCGGTCGAGGCCACTTTGGCGGAGCCCATTTTGGCGAAGCCCAGTTTGGTGGAGCCGATCCCGGAGCCCACTCCAGAGCCGGCATTAGAGCTGGCGCAGCTGAGCGTTTCGCCCTCGCTGCCGGCAGAGAATACCGTCATGACCGAGCCTGAACTGGCCCACACCGAGCCGCAGGTTGCACCAGCGCCGGTGGTGCGCCCCTCGGCCATGAGTGATGCAGAGCGAGCCCAAAGATTGTGGCAGCAGGCCCAGGGCAGTGCGCGGGCAGAGCAGCTGCTGGCCCAGGCACTGGCGTTGGATCCGGCTTTGCACGGTGCCCGCCACCAGTGGTTGGCGCTGCAGCCGCAGCAACGTCTGCTGGCCGAGGTGCAGCAAGCCGCTGAGCACTACCCTGGCCATGGCGGCTACCAGGTGGTCCTGGCCCAGGCGCTGAGCCAGGAGGCCCAGCCTGAGGCCGCTCGGGCGGTACTCAGTGCTATCCCGACCCACACCCTGGATATCCAGTGGCGCAGCCAGCGGGCCCAGCTGGCCCAGCAGCTGGATCTGCACAGCCTGGCCAGCGCCGATTGGCGTGCCCTGCTGACGGAACACCCCAATCAGCCCCACTGGTGGCTGGGACTGGCTTACAGCCTGGAGTTTGAGCGGGCCTACGCCGAAGCGGCGGAGGCCTATGGTCGTGCCCTGGCGCTGCCGGGCCTCAGCCCGGAAGCGCAACAATACGCCCGTCAGCGGCGCCAGCAGATAGGAGAGCGGGGATGAAACGCCAACTGAAGAAACGCTTGGGAGACCTGCTGGTTGAGCAGGGGGTGATCAGCGGCGAACAGCTGGCCCAGGCCCTGGCCTCGCAGAAGCAGGACGGTCGCAAGCTGGGTAAGACCCTGGTGGCCAATGGCGCCCTCAGTGAGGAGCAGCTGCTGACCTTCGTGGCCCAGCAGATGGCGATCCCCTTCCTCGACATCAGTCGTCGCCGCATCGCCCCTGAGCTGGTGCAGTTGCTGCCTGAGGTGCACGCCCGTCGTCACCGTGCTCTGCTGGTGGAGGCGGATCAGGATCGGGTGTTGCTGGCGATGAGCGACCCCGCTGATCTGGCCGCGCTGGACACCCTGGAGACCTTGCTAGCCCCCCGTCGGGTGGAGCTGGCGGTGGCCACCGAGGGCCAGCTGCTCGATGCCTTTGACAACCTCTACCGCAAGACCGAGAAGATCGCCTCCATTGCCGGCGAGCTGGAGCAGGAGTACGGCGATCAGCCGGAGTTCTCCCTGGCCGGTGCCCTGGGGGACGCCGACGAAAGCGACGCCACCGTGGTGCGGCTGCTGCAGTCGATCTTTGAGGAGGCACTGCAGCTGCGGGCCTCCGATATCCACATCGAGCCCGGCGACAAGGTGCTGCGGATCCGCTACCGGGTGGACGGTCAGTTGATGGAGAGCACCCTGAGCGAGTACCGGGTCAGCAACGCGCTGGTGCTGCGGATCAAGCTGATGGCCGGGCTGGATATCTCTGAGAAGCGTTTGCCCCAGGATGGCCGCTTCCAGTTTGGCGTGCAGAGCCACGAGGTGGATGTGCGAGTCTCGACCCTGCCAACCCAGCACGGTGAGTCGGTGGTGATGCGTCTGCTCGACCAATCCCTGGGCCTGTTGGCACTGGAACAGACCGGCATGCCGGATCCGCTGGTGGCCAAGCTGCGCCACCAGGCGTCGCGTCCCCACGGCATGATCCTGGTGACCGGCCCCACAGGCTCCGGTAAAACCACTACCCTGTATGCCCTGCTCAGCGAGCTGAACCAGCCCAACCGCAAGATCATCACGGTGGAAGACCCGGTGGAATACCGGCTGGAGCGGATCAGCCAGGTTCAGGTCAACAGCAAGATTGAGCTGGATTTTGCCCGGGTGCTGCGCACCGCCCTGCGTCAGGATCCGGACGTGATCATGGTGGGGGAGATGCGCGACCAGGAGACGGTGGAGATCGGCCTGCGCGGCGCCTTGACCGGTCACCTGGTGCTGTCGACCCTGCACACCAACGACGCGGTCAGCTCGACCTTGCGTTTGATCGACATGGGGGCGGCACCCTACTTGGTCGCCTCGGCGCTGCGGGCGATCCTGGCCCAGCGCCTGGTGCGGCGGGTGTGCCGCCACTGCGAAACCGAACATCGGCCCGACGTGGCGGAGCAGGCCTGGCTGCACCACGTGGGGGGAGCGGAGCTAGCCAACGCTCGCTTCCGTCGTGGCAGCGGCTGCCAGCGCTGTAACCAGACCGGTTACCGTGGCCGCATCGGCGTGTTTGAACTGCTGGAGCTGGATGAGCCCATGGTGGACGCCCTGCGCAGCGAGGATCCCCAGGCCTTTGCCCAGGCGGTGAAGGCCAGCGGCCAGTTCCGTCCGCTGGCGATGGCGGCGCTGGATTATGCCCGTGAGGGGATCACCACAGTGGCGGAGGCGATGCGCCTGGCCGAGGACATCAGCCTCAATGACGAGGGGTTGTTGCGCGGGAGCGACGCCGGATGAGCCTAGGGATGGGGGAGCGCTGAGATGATCCAGTATCAATACCGCGGTCGCGACAGCCGGGGTCAGCTGGTGACTGGCGAGCTGGAGGCGAACAACGCCACCAGCGCGGCGGACCAGTTGATGCGCCGGGCCATCGTGGTGCTGGAGCTGACCCCCCGTAAGGCGGGACAGCAGCACTCCTGGCTCAATCAACTGAAGCGGCGGGTACCCCTGCCGGTACTGATGCTGTTTACCCGTCAGATGCAGTCGCTGACCCGCTCCGGTGTGCCGCTGCTGCAGGCCCTAAATGGCCTGGCGGAGAGCCAGCACCACCCGATGATGCGCGACACCCTGGTGGAACTGAAAGAGCAGCTGGTGGCCGGTCGCACCCTGTCGGCGGCGATGAATGACCACCCCCGGGTGTTCAGTGACATGTACGTGGCGATGATCCACGTCGGTGAGAACACCGGTAAGCTGGATGAGTCGTTCGAGCGGCTCTACCGTCACCTGGAGCGGGAGCAGGATACCCGCCGTCAGATCGCCTCGGCCACCCGTTACCCCATCCTGGTGGTGGCGGTGATCACCCTGGCCCTGCTGGTGCTGAACCTGCTGGTGATCCCCAAGTTTGCCGACATGTTCAGCAAGTTCAATGCGGATCTGCCCTGGCCGACCCAGGTGCTGATCAGCACCTCCAACTTCTTCGTCAACTACTGGTACCTGATGCTGCTGGCGCTGCTGGCCGCGGTGCTGGGCTGGGTCTGGTACACCCACACCGAGGCGGGCGGGATCCGCTGGGATCGCTGGAAGCTCAAGTTGCCGCTGGTGGGCACCCTGCTGCAGCGCGCCTCCTTAAGCCGCTTTGGCCGCAGCCTGGGGATGATGCTGCGTGGCGGGGTACCGGTTAACCAGGCACTGCAGTTGGTGGCGGCGGCGGTGGACAACCGCTTTATGCACGGTCGCATCGTTGCGATGCGCCGGGCCATTGAGGGCGGCGACAACCTGCACCGCTCCGCCCGCCAATCGGAGCTCTTTACCCCGCTGGTGCTGCAGATGCTGGCGGTGGGGGAGGAGACCGGTCGGACCGACGAGCTGCTGGACGACCTGGCGGAGTTTTACGACCGCGAGGTGGAGTTTGAGCTGAAGTCGCTGACCGCCAAGATCGAACCCATCCTGCTGGTGGTCGTGGCGGGCATGGTGCTGGTGCTGGCCCTGGGGATCTACCTGCCGATGTGGGACATGTTCTCCGCCATCCAGGGCGGGCGTTAACCGTGCGCCGGCCCTGGCTGATGCTGGCGTTGACCCTGCTGCTGGTGGTCGTGTGGTTGGGCCGGGGCTGGTTTTTGCCCCAGTCGCCGCCGGTGCCGCCGGAGCTGGTGCAGCAGCGTTTGCTGGACTCGCTTAACGAGGCTCGGGGCCAGTGGCTGATGCAGGGCCGCAGCGAGCGGATCCAGTGGCAGGGGCCGGATAGCCAGGCGGGGGTGTTGAAGATGAACCGCCAGGGCTGGCCCGAGCCGCAGTCGGATTGTGCCGGGCTGTGGGGCAGGCTGATGGGGCAGCCGGGGCTGGCGCTGATCCAGGCCAGCGAAGGCTCGCCCTCGGTATGTCGATTTGATTTAACCGGCGATGGGGTACTGACCTATTACCCTGCCACTGGCAGCTTGATTTTAGGTTGAAAAATAACCGGTCGCTCTTTCACTGACTAGTTCAATACACCAGTTTGTGCGAGGGTGACCACAGCGGCTCCGCTAGGGGTGCAACGTTTTTTTGCGAGGGAATTATGCGTCATCAAAAGGGCTTTACCTTTGTCGAGCTGGTCATCGTGGTGGTGATCCTCGGCCTGCTGGCCGCGGCGGCCTTGCCGCGATTTATCAATATCACCGATGAGGCCGAGCGTGCCGCGTCGGAAGGGGTTGGCGGCGGCTTTGCCTCTGCCGTCGGGGTGACCCGTGCCCAGTGGGAGGTGGACAACCGCCCGGCGGACGAGGTGCTGCTGTCCGGCGTGCCGGTGGCGGTGAACGCCTTTGGTTACCCCTCCGGTGGCGGTGCCCCGGATGGCATGAGCGAAGCGCAATGCGCCACCGCCTTCAGCGATATCCTGCAAAGTGCACCGCCGACGGCGCTGCAGGGTGAAGACGCCAGCACCGCACGCTACTACGTCACGGTACGCAGTGGCGGCGGCAACGCCACCACCCCGGCCGGGGATGAGATCACCGGCCTGAGCCGCTGTGTCTACCACGCCATCACCTCGCTGGAACTGAACGCCAACACCGGTGTGCCCAGCCCGGCGACCCCGAACCCGGACAGCGTGGGCACCGGCTTTATCTACAACAGCGGCACCGGCCAGGTGATCAGCTTTACCAACTAAGGATTCGGCCCCAGGGCCATTTTGGGATTGTTATAGGAGTCAATACGATGAAACAGCAACGCGGTTTTACCCTGATTGAGCTGGTGGTGGTGATCGTGATCCTCGGGATCCTCGCCGTTTACGCCGCACCGAAATTTATCAACCTGCAGACCGATGCCCGCGCCGCCACCCTGGACGGCATGTCCGGCGCGCTGAAGGGCGCCAACTCCCTGGTCTACTCCAAGGCGGCGATCGCTGGTGTTGAGGGCACGGATTGTTCCGACGCCACCTCCGCTTGTACTATCGCCATCGATAACGCGACGACTCCGACCACCGTGGTGCCGGTGTTTGGTTACGTTCAGGGCGCGGTGGCCGATGTGACCGCCATCCTCGACATCGACACCACCAACGAGTGGGGTGTGGCGGTTCCGGATGCCGCGGTTTCCTCCGCCGATATCATTATTTATCCTCAGCAGATCGCGCCGACCACCTCTGCCAAGTGCTTCCTGGAGTACACTCAGCCCTCCGCGGCGGGTGATCTCCCGGTGTATGACGTGGTATCAACCAACTGCTGATCGGCGTTAACCTTGGGCGCTCTGAGTTTGAGCGCCCCTTTGCTTTACCTATTTAGGGTTGTTCCAGTTCAGGAAGAGACAATGAAAAAACAACAAGGCGGCTTTACCCTGATTGAGCTGGTGGTGGTGATCGTGATCCTGGGGATCCTGTCGGTCTACGCCGCACCGAAGTTCATCAACATCCAGAGCGATGCCCGCATCGCCACCCTGCGCGGTGCGGAAGGGGCGATCAAGGGTGCCAATGCGCTGGTCTACTCCAAGGCTGCCATCGGTGGTGTGGAAGGGGCGGCGGATGACACCGTAACCATCGACGGCGTCGACACCAAGATCGCCTACGGCTATGTGCAGGAGGATTACGCCTCCATCGCCAACATCCTGGATGCCGACATTGAGCAGCTCACCGCCACCACCGATGTGGCCGCTGCCGAGTGGGGGATCTACGTCGATACCACTGCCAGCAACCTCAAGGTGGTGCCCAAGGGCTTCTCTGCGGGCCAGGCGTGCCATCTGATCTACGTCGAGGCCACCAATACCACGCGCCCGGATTACAGCATCCTGGCCACGGACTGCTAAGTAACCCCACGTAACGAGGGGGAGCATCGCCTCCCCCACAAAGCCCTATGCAGTGTTCTCGTGGCTTTACCCTGATCGAGCTGGTGGTGGTGATCATCCTGGTCAGCATCCTATCGGTGTTTGCCCTGCCGCGTTTGCTGGGGGCTTCGTCGTACCAGACCGAAGTGACCCGGGATGCGCTGATCGCGGATCTGCGGGTGATGCAGCAGCATCGCCTGGCGGGGCAAGGCTGCCAGTTAATCGCTGGCAGCGACGCCTATCGGCTCGATGGCGACTGCGAGGGAGGTCGCTCCCTCTCCGGCCTTAGCCTGTTCCTTGGCAGCAGTGAATCCTTCACCCTCACCATGGACGCCATGGGTCGACCCACCGGCGATTGCGATAATGGCTGTGCCCTGCAGTTGGTGGGGCAAAGCAATCTGTCCATCTGTTTGGAGTCGGAGGGCTATGTCCATGGCTGCTAAACCGGGAACTGTGCGCCGACTGGCCGGGTTTACCCTGGTGGAGATGGTGGTGGGCATGGTGGTGCTGGCCATCGCCCTGGTGCTGATCGCTACCTTGTTGTTCCCCCTGGGGGAGCGTGCAGCGCTGAGCGTGCACCGGGCTAAATCGGCCCAGCTCGGTCAGGCGGTGCTGGCGCAGATGGCTGGCCGCCGGGTCGACCGGGACACCCCCGCCGGGGGCGGACGGATCGCCAGCCTCAGTTGCTGCGATCAGGACAGCAGTGTTTGTGCCCAGAGCGGGACAGCGCCCGCTGACTGGACCTGGCTGGATCAATTCCACGGCTACCAGGGAACCCCTCAAGCCCTGTTGGGTAACGACCACTACCAGCAGTTTACCCTGGCGATCCAGGTTCAATGCCTCAGCGACAGTGCCTGGCCCGACGGGGTCAAGGCGGTGGACCTGTCGGTTACCGCACCGGATGGCGAGGTGTTCCTGTTCACCCAGCTGCGGGGTAATTACTGATGCGTCGATATGGCCCCCTTCGTCGGCGCATGCTCGGACTGACCCTGGTGGAGATGGTGGTGACCCTGGTGGTGATGTCGGTGCTGGCCATTGGCGTCACCGGCTTCCTCACCTACGGCACCCGCATCTACGTGGAGGGCCACACCTGGCAGCAGCACCTCAGCAGTATCCGCTTTGCCAGCCAACGGCTGTCCCGGGAGCTGCAGCATGCCCTGCCGGGTACTGTCGAGATCAGCGGTGGCTGTATCGCGTTTCGCCCGGTGGTGGCCGCTAATCGCTATCTGGGACTCAATCAGGACGAGCTGCGCGGCTACCCGCCCCAGTGCTGGGCCGGCAGTGATTGCACCGACTGCGGCGGTTGTACCGATCTGACCCTGGCACTGCTGGAGGGCTACCGGCCTCACCTAGCGCAGCTGGATCAGCTGGATGTCTCCGCCGGGGAAGCCACCCTGGCTTTCTCCCCCAGCTTGCCGCCGCTGAGCCAAACCGAAGGGCAGCGCTACTTCCTGCTGGACGAGGCGGTGACCTGGTGCCAGGTGGGCGAGTCCCTTGAGCGCAACGGCGTGCTGATGGGTGAGGGATTGATCAACGACTTGGCGGTCTGCAATGCCGAGGGCGCCGACTCCAGCCAGTGCCCGTTCGTGATGACCGCGCCGGGACAGACCCAGAATGCTTTGGTTCGCACCCAGTGGTGGGTGACCGATGGCGACGTATCTCAGCGCTTCAGCCAGGAGGTGCAGCTTGTTCACGTACCCTAAGGCCACCGCGCCAGGCCGTTCCCTCAAGCGACAACAGGGCGCGACCCTGATCGTCGCCGTGTTCGTGCTGACGGTGATGACCCTGCTGGCCACCGTGCTGATCTCTGCCTTGACCCAGGAAAGCCGCAGCGTCGGCTTGGAAACCAACGGCACCCGGGCCTGGGCGGCGGCGCAAAGCGGCATCGATTGGGGGCTGGCCCAGGTGCTCAATCGCGGCAGCACCGATGCCGTTCAAGCCTGTGAGGGCAGCGGCGGTGTAGCAGGCAGCACCCTGACCCCTGGCACTGGCCTGGTGGACAGCAATGGCTTCTATAACTGCGAAGTCCAATTGACCTGTCAGCACCAGGACGGCCTGGACGGGGTCGAAAATCAATTCATTATGACCGCTGTAGCCCGTTGTGGTGCCGACGCCATTGCCGCCCAGCGACAGATCGAGGTGCTGGCCTATGACTAGGCTGATGGCCGTACTGCTGGCCGGCGTGTTTCTGGCCTTACCGAGCCAAGCCCAGGCGCAGCCTGCCTGTGCCGATCTTTTTACCGATCCCTACCGGGGCTATCAGGGCAGCCTGGATACGCCGGTGGGTAATGCCAAGCTGCAGATCAAAAATGGCAACAGCCGGACCTTGTATGCCAATCAATCCCCCTATTACTACGACGAAATCCTGATTGATGACGACAGCAAGCTGTTGATCGATGGCCAACCGGGTCAGACCGTGACCATCTTTGCTAACAAGATCACCATGGGTGAGGCAGCCAAGGCCAATGAGGGGGGAGATAGCAGTGCCTTACTATTGGTGATCCACGAAAAGGGTGACATCAAGGAAGACGCCGAGATCTATGGCTTCGTTTGGTTCGATGATGAGGCGGTCCTGAAAGAGGGCGCCAAGATCCACGGTGGTCTAGGTGGGGGTGGCAAGCTCGATGTGGAGGAGGATTTCCAATACCACTTCGAGGAGGATAAATGGAAGGAGGGTGACTTCTCCCTGCTGTGCGACGGCAGTGAAACGGAGCCACCGCCACCGCTGGGCCATCTGGAGCAGTGCGTTGAGCGCTACCCTGGCCCGATCAGTGGCATGACCACCGGGGTGAAGCTCAAGGGCGATGACGAGCCCGCCTTTGTTTACGGCACCCACAATTTCTGGCTCAACATGGGCGGTGATGTCAGCTGGGACAAGGCTGACCACTGGGTATGTGACGGCAAGGAGTGCTCAGCAGAGGGACCGCTGGCATTGGATGCGGAGATGCCGGCCTTTATCGACACCGACAGCAACACCAAGCTGGAGGTAAAAAGTGGCGAGGTTGTTGTGCTCACCGCCGCCGACGGGGTCGAATACAAAGAGATCACCATCAAGAGTGGCGGTAGCCTGACCTTTGCCGCAGATCAGCGCTACCTGATCACCACGCTGGAGATGGAGAAAGCCAGCCACCTGGTGATGCCTGCCGGCAACTATTACGTCAACGACTTTACGACCAAGGCGGGAAAGGACGAAAGCGAGGAGGCGGTGATCGAGGTTACCGGCACCATCACCGTGGTGGTGGAGGATAAGTTCGAGCTGGGGGAGTACGGTCGCTTTAACACACCCACGCGAGGCGAGGCCGGCCCCTCTGAGCTGGTGGAGTTTTGGGGCTTTGACCATTTGCACATCAATGCCGGTAGCGTGTTTTCCGGTTACCTCTACTCCAGTACCGAAGATGGTCACCTGCGGGTGAAGAAGGACGCCACCCTGTACGGTGCCGCCACCATTTACAAGGAACTGGAGCTGGAGGGGAATGCGGTAGTGGATGGCAGTCAGCGTTGCCAGAGCCGGATCCCGGAGCCCACCGTCTACAGAGTGCAACACCGCGGCCAGGCAGTGCAATGTGAAGGGGGGATGGTGACCCTACAGGCCTGTGCCGACCTTGGTTGCACCAAGTTGATGACCACCCCCACAACGGTGGCTTTGAATCCTTCACAGGGTTGGGATGTGGACGATGCCAGCGCCTTTACCTTTACCGGTGAGGCCACAATACGCTTGCGCAGCAACAATCTGTCAGAGCGGATCCAACTGGGTACAGATCTGGCACAGAGTTGCCTGGTCAATGGCCTGCCATCGACTGACTGTGAGATGACCTTTGTTGAGAGTGGCCTGGTACTGGAGTCGCTGGTACCCCAGGGGTGCAGCACCGAAACCCTGCAAGTGCGGGCGATACAAAGCGCGGATGACCCACAGGTATGTGTCGGCGCTCTGACAGGCTCCCAGCCTCTGACCTTCCAGCTGTCAGCCGTGGCACCATCGAGCCCCGTCGGCAGCCCCAGCTTTACCCTGGCTGGGAGCAGCCTGCCCTTTGATCAGAGCATGGACTTGACCCTGGATTTTGATGACCAGGGCGTCGCAACGCCGGAGTTTCGCTACGACGATGTCGGACTGCTGCAACTGACCGCACAACACGTGGCCGAGGATGGCCTAGAGCTGTATGGCAGCGCCAGTTTGGTGATGGCACCCTCCCGTTTTGTCTTGACCAGCGAAGACCCGGCCGGGGTCTGTGCTGCCGGCGACAGCAGCTGCACTGCGTTTCGTCGTGCCGGTGAGGCCTTCTCCTTGCAGGTGCAGGCCCAATGCGGTGGCGATGTCGATGGTGTTGGCTCCTCGCCCGCCAACAACTTTGAGCACAGCGGCATTAAGGTACAGCCGGAGCTGGTCGCCCCCAGTGACGGTCGCAATGGTGTGGCCAGCGTCGATACCGTGCCGATCAGTCTGGGCAGTCAGGGGGTTGGTCGGGTAACGATGTCGATCAGCGAGGTCGGCGTGTTCAAATGGGCGCTGGATGGCGCGGTGGATTACCACGGTCGTGCCATCAGCCAGCAACGCAATGACGCACTGGGGCGCTTTATTCCCAGCTACCTGGAAGCGGTACCCAATAGCCCGAGTCTATCGGCCTTTTGCGCAAGCTGGGATGAAGCCAGCCAGCCCTACGACTTTACCTACCTGGAACAGCCACTGGGCTTTGCCGTTTACCCAGAGCTGGTGTTACGTGGCCGCAACCGGGCTGGAACTCAGACCTACAACTATGTCGGCGAGTTCTGGCGAGTGGCAGACCAGCAGCCGCTGTTTAGCTACCACGAGGCCAGGGTGGGCGCGGCCAATGCGCAAGCGTTCGAGTTTAAGCGCTACGAGAACGAGCGGCGCCTGGATTGGGAGAATGGCGAGGTGCGCTTCAGCTCTGTCGACCTTCACGCTCGCTTTGCTGCTCAGTTGTCATTGTCGCTGAGTGCCGACGACGTTACCGATCTCGATGACGTCTGTGTTCAGGCGAATGCCGACGGCGGCTGCCTGGGTGTCGACTTTACCGGCATTGGTGGCACTGAGCTGGTCAGTGGCCGGATGATGCTCGGCAACGTGTTTGGCAGCGAGAGCCAAACCCTGGACCTGCCAGTCTACGCCCAGGCCTATGATGGTCGCTACTTTGTCACCCACCGGGCCGATCAGTGCACCACCATCGACCCGGATCAGCTGGAGCTGGCCAACGATGAGATCAGCCCCAGTCCGGGACAAGCGATGACCGACGGACGGGCCACCGTGGTGCTGAGTGGAACGGGGCAGGCGTTGGAAACCGAGGTGGAGTACCTGCTGGGCTATCCTCACTGGCTGCAGTGGTTTTGGATGCGGCAACCTGATCAGGACGACGTAAACCGGCAATGTCAGCTACCAAGTGGCGAGGGAATGCGCTGCAACCCCAAATCCTTGGCCACTTTTGGTCGCTTTCGGGGTCATGACAAGGTGATTTATCGCCGGGAGATACCGCCACTCTGATCGGCGCTTATCCGAGCTGAGTTTGAATTCGCTACCGCAACGAGATCCGCGGCGCGTTTTTTGGCCATCGCCCTCAAAGCCTTTGCAGATGCGGCTTGTCGTTACATGGGGGCGTTGGTAAAGTGTGCTCAATTTCCCCTCTCCCTTCAGTTCTACTTTACGGGTCTGGTACATGCTAAAAAAAATACGTGGTCTGTTTTCTAACGACCTCTCTATCGACTTGGGTACTGCTAACACCCTGATTTATGTAAAAGAGCAGGGGATCGTACTGAATGAGCCCTCCGTGGTGGCGATCCGTCAGGAGCGCGCATCCGGACCGAAGAGTGTGGCCGCAGTGGGCCACGAGGCCAAGCAGATGCTGGGCCGTACCCCGGGCAACATCACCGCTATCCGTCCGATGAAGGACGGGGTGATCGCCGATTTTTACGTCACCGAAAAGATGTTGCAGAGCTTCATCAAGCAGGTGCACAACAGCGGCCTGTTCCGCCCCAGCCCCCGTGTGCTGGTGTGCGTGCCCTGCGGTTCTACCCAGGTTGAGCGTCGTGCCATCAAGGAATCCGCCGCCGGTGCAGGTGCCCGCGAGGTTTACCTGATCGATGAGCCGATGGCCGCCGCCATCGGTGCCGGCCTGCCGGTGTCCGAAGCAACCGGTTCCATGGTGGTCGATATCGGTGGTGGTACCACCGAGGTGGCGATCATCTCCCTGAACGGTGTGGTTTACTCCTCCTCCGTTCGCGTCGGTGGTGACAAGTTTGACGATGCCATCGTCAACTACGTCCGTCGTAACTACGGCAGCCTGATTGGCGAGGCCACCGCCGAGCGCATCAAGCACGAGATTGGCTCCGCCTATCCGGGCGACGAGGTGCGTGAGATGGAAGTCCGCGGCCGCAACCTGGCCGAGGGCGTGCCGCGCAGCTTTACCCTCAACTCCAACGAGATCCTGGAGGCCCTGCAGGAGCCGCTGTCCGGTATCGTTTCTGCCGTGATGACCGCCCTGGAGCAATCTCCGCCGGAACTGGCGTCTGACATCTCCGAGCGTGGCATGGTGCTGACCGGTGGCGGTGCGCTGCTGAAGGATCTGGACCGTCTGCTGCAAGAAGAGACCGGCATCCCGGTGGTCGTGGCCGACGATCCGCTGACCTGCGTTGCCCGCGGTGGCGGTAAGGCGCTGGAGATGATCGACATGCACGGCGGTGACATCTTCTCCGACGAGTAAGGCGCTTAATGAAGCCTTTTTTCCTTCGGGGACTCTCGCCTCAGTACCGCCTCGCCATGGCGGTACTCTTTTCCCTCGGGCTGATTGTGTTCAACAATCAGCTCACGCCGGTGCGCTCCGCTCTGGCCACCCTGGTCAGTCCGATCCAGTACCTCGCCGCCATGCCCAGCATGGTGATCGATGCCCTCTCCAATAACCTTGCCACCCGCAGCATGCTGCTGGAGCAGAACCGCCAGATGCAGCAGGAGCAGCTGTTGATCAGTGAGCGCCTGCAGCGGATGGAGCATCTGGAGCAGGAAAATCAGCGCTTGCGTACCCTGCTGGACTCCCCCGCCAGCGCCGATTCCCGGCGCATGGTGGCGGAGGTGCTGGCGGTGGATCAGGACCCGTTCAAGCACCTGGTGCTGATCGACAAGGGCGCCCTGCATGGCGTTTACCCCGGGCAGCCGGTGCTGGACAACAACGGGGTGGTAGGCCAAGTGGTGGAGGTCAGTCAGACCAACGCCCGGGTGCTGCTGATCTCGGACTTGACCCACGCTATCCCGGTGCGGGTGGCGAGCAGCGACGTGCGGGCGGTGGCCCACGGCAGTGGCCACACCGACGAGCTGGAGCTGCCCCACGTGGCGATGAACACCGATCTGCAGGTGGGCGATCTGCTCAACACCTCCGGATTAGGCGGGCGCTTCCCTGAAGGCTATCCGGTGGCCCGGATCACCGACGTCCAGCGCACCGAAGGGCAGACCTTTGCCCTGGTGACGGCGGAACCCACCGCCAACCTGGATCGAATCCGCTACCTGCTGTTGCTGTGGCCCGGGGAGGACGTATAGCGTGGAAAGTCATTCTGGCCGAGGCATTATCTGGTCGTCGCTGCTGATAGCGACCCTGTTGCAGGTGATGCCCCTGCCGCAACTGCTGCAAGGCTGGCGCCCGGACTGGGTGCTGCTGGTGATGGTCTACTGGGTGTTGACCATGCCGCACCGGTTCAACATCCTCTCCGCCTGTGTGGTGGGGGTGCTGCTGGACATCCTGGTGGGCAGCACATTGGGGGTGCGAGGCCTGGCCTTCTCCATCGTCGCCTACCTGGTGGCGCTGCAGTACCAGAAGCTGCGCCATTTCGCCCTTATCCAACAGATGTTGATCGTCGGCTCGCTGTCGGTGCTGCTGCATCTGGTGGTATTCTGGGCCGAATACCTCAGTAACCCCGGCGTCAGCATCGACTGGGCCTACCTGCAACCGGCCTTAATCTCGCCATTGCTCTGGCCCTGGGTGTTCTGGCTGCTGGGCCGCATTCGTCGCGGTTCCAAGATCCGGTAACCCTATGCACGCACTCTGCCTCGCTTCCAGCTCGCCACGCCGCCAGGCCCTGTTGGCGCAGCTGGGCTACCAGTTTGAGCTGGTGATCCCTGATATCGATGAAACCCCTCGAGCCGGTGAAACACCGGCTCAATTGGTGGTGCGGCTGGCCCAGGAGAAGGCCAGCACCGGGTTGGCCATGCGCCAGAAGCAGGGCCACCAGGGCAACCTGGTGCTGGGCTCTGACACCATCGTGGTGCAAGATGGACGGGTACTGGGTAAGCCGGCCAACCGGGATGAGGCATTGGCGACGCTGCGCGCCCTCTCCGGTCGCGAACACCAGGTGATGACCGCGGTGGCACTAGCGGCAGAGGATGGCTGCGAGCATCGCTTGATCACCACCCAGGTGCAGTTTTGTGCTCTCACCGAGGCACAGATGGCCGCTTATTGGGACAGTGGTGAGCCAGCGGACAAGGCGGGCAGCTATGGTATCCAGGGACTGGGCGGCAATTTTGTCCGCGCCATCCAAGGCAGCTACTCCGCCGTGGTGGGCTTGCCCCTGGTGGAGACCCGAGAACTGATTGAACAGATGCAGGCAAAACAGGCATAATGGGCATACAACAACAAGCCAATGGGGTCAGTGCTGAGCTGCTGATCAACTCCTCCCCTACCGAGACCCGCGTGGCCCTGGTGGAGCACGGCATGCTGCAGGAGGTGCAGATCGAGCGCAGCAAGCGGCTGGGGATCGTTGGCAATATCTATCGCGGCAAGATCACCCGGGTACTGCCGGGGATGCAGGCCGCCTTTGTCGACATCGGCCAGGAGCGCGCCGCGTTTCTGCACGCCTCCGACATCGTGCCCCACACCGAGTGTGTGGACGACGCCGAAGCCAAGAATTTTCGCAGTGAGGATATCGCCTCACTGGTACGCCAGGGCCAGGACATCATGGTCCAGGTGGTCAAGGATCCCCTCGGCACCAAGGGGGCCCGGCTGACTACCGACATCACCCTACCTTCCCGCTACCTGGTGTTCATGCCCGGCAGCGCCCATGTTGGGGTTTCCCAACGGGTGGAGGATCCCGCTGAGCGGGATCGCCTCAAGGACATCGTTGGCCAGTTCGTCGACAGCGACGGCGGCTACATCATCCGCACCGCGGCGGAGAACGCCAGCGAGATCGAGCTGGCCCATGACGCCGCCTTCCTGCGTCGAGTCTGGCGCAAGGTCAGTGAGCGTCGCCGCCGTCCCGGCAAGGCAGTGCAGCTTTTGTACGAGGAGCCGTCGCTGCCGCTGCGCATCGTGCGCGACATGGCCACCCGCACCCTGGACCGGGTACAGACCGACTCGCAGATGGTGTTCGACCAGCTGCGGGAGTTCTCCTCTGAGTTCATGCCCGAGGTCTCCACGGCGCTGGAGCTGTACCGCGGCAAGGCCCCCATCTTCGACCTGTTTGACGTAGAGAACGAGATCCAGCGGGCGCTGCAGCGCAAGGTGGAGCTTAAGTCCGGCGGCTACCTGATCATCGACCAGACCGAGGCGATGACCACCATCGACATCAACACCGGCGCCTTTGTCGGCCATCGCAACCTGGAAGAGACCATCTTTAACACCAACCAGGAGGCGACCCAGGCGATCGCCCGCCAGCTGCGGCTGCGCAACCTGGGCGGGATCATCATCATCGACTTCATCGATATGATCTCCGAGGAGCATAAGCAGCGGGTGCTGCAGTCGCTGGAGCAGGCGCTGTCCCACGATCGGGTTAAGACCAGCATCAGCGGCCTGTCTCAGCTGGGACTGGTGGAGATGACCCGCAAGCGCACCCGGGAGAGCCTGGAGCATGTGTTGTGTGGCGAGTGCCCCGCCTGTCGCGGCACCGGCCAGCTGAAGACCCCGGAAACCGTCTGTTACGAGCTCTATCGGGAGATCATCCGGGTCGACCGGGCTTACGATGTGGACGAGTTCGTCGCCTACGTTGCCCCCTCAGTCCAGGCGATGCTGGAGGGCGATGAGGCCCACAGCCTGGCGGAGCTGGAGGTGTTCCTGGGTAAACGGGTCAAGATCAAGCCGGAGCCGCTCTACAGCCAAGATAAGTTCGACGTGGTGATGATGTGACCCTGCTGCGTTTCGGAAAACGGGTCTGCTGGGGCTGTTGGTACAGTCTAGCGGGCCTGTTGGTGCTCTGTGCCCTGCTGATCAGCCTGGCACGCTCACTGCTGCCGCAGCTGGATGGCGCCCGGGATCACCTGGTGGTCTGGCTGCAGGAGCAGACCGGGATCCAGTTCGAGGTGGCCCAATTGGGTGCCGGCTGGCACGGTGGCGGCCCGCGGCTGCAGCTGAAGCAGCTGGCGCTGCCGCCAGAGCAGGACTTGCCGGTGTCCTTCACCATCCAACGGATGGAACTGCACCTGGATTTCTGGAACAGCGTGTTCAGCCTGACTCCCCAGTTCAACGAGGTCTCTTTCTACGGCGTCACCCTGGATCTCAGCCTGGGCCAGGGCAGTGCTGGCGGTACCAACACCGCTGCGTTGGAGCAGCTCAGGGAGGTCCTGCTGCAACAGCTGGGCCGACTCAATATCGAGGACGTGACCGTCCAGGTGGCGGTCAAAGACCACCAGTTTGCCCCCATCCATCTGACCGAACTGAACTGGCGTAACCGCGGCCATCGCCATCTTGGTGAGGGGCTGATCTCCCTGGATCAGGGCAATGAGGCGCTGATGCTGGCGCTGGAGCTGAACAGCCAGGACAACGGTGAGTTGCAGGGCCGGGCCTACCTGCAGGGGCAGCGCCTGCCCCTGGGCCAGTGGCTGTCCCGCCGACTGGAGCACAACCCTTACGACTACAGCGGTGAGCTGGACCTGGAGGCCTGGCTGAGCCTCGACGGCGATGGTATCCACCTGGCGCAGATCCAGCTCGACAACAGTAACTTCAGTTGGCAGCTCGATGGCGAGCAGCGGATGGCGGTCCAGACCGGCCGGTTCCAGTGGCGTCCCATGGCCGAGGGCGGAGAGCTGCGCAGCCACGGTCTGCAGCTCACCAGCAACGGCCAAGCCTGGCCTGAGAGCCAGCTGGCGCTGCGCCATGGCAATGGTGAGTTGGACCTCTACCTCAGTGAACTGCCGCTGTGGGGGCTGCAGCCGCTGTTGGGCCTGGTGCCGGGGATCGGGGCTGAGCCGCTCAAGGCGCTCACCGCCACGGAGGCCCGCGGCACCCTGGGCCCGCTCAAGCTGCAGCACCGGGACGACCAGTGGCGCTGGCAGTTGCCCTTCGACCAGCTGGGCTGGGACGCCGCCGCCGGTATCCCCGGCGTTGATGCCCTCAGTGGCAGCCTGACCGGCCAGGATGACTGGCTCCGCCTAACGCTGCCAACACAAGCACTGAGCCTGGACTGGCCAGGACAGTTTGAGCAGCCGCTGGCGCTCAATGAACTGGGCCTGACCGCCGAGTGGCTGGGCCATGGTGATGGGCGTCAGCTGAGGATCCCCAGCCTGACCCTGGCGACCCCGGAGTTGACCGCACAGCTGCAGTCGGCTTTGGCCTTTAGCGAGGATGCCGCGCCGCAACTGCAGCTGTACGGCAACCTGGCTATCCAGGATGCCGGTCAGGTGGCCAAGCTCTACCCCCGCAAAGCGATGGGGGAGTCCCTGGCGGATTACCTGGATAAGGCGCTGCAGGCCGGTGAGACCAACAACGCCCAGCTGCTTTGGCATGGCCCGCTGGATCAGTACCCCTATGCCCAGCAGCAGGGGCGCTTCCAGGCCGGTTTCGAGATGACCGGGGTGCACTTCGACTTCCTCGATGAGTGGCCGGCGGTGACCGACGGCCGGCTGCTGGCCCTGTTTGAAAACGATCGCATGGATCTTCGAGTGCGCGAGGCCAAGCTGGCCGATGTGCTGATCGAGGATATCTTTATCGGTATTCCCCATCTCAATCACAGCGCCGCGCTGGAGATCCAGGGCAGCCTGATGGCGGATGAGGACAAGGCCCGTAGCGTGCTGACCGGCACCTTCCTCGAATCCTCGGTGCTGGGCACCCTGGACTCGCTCAAGCTGATGGAGCCGGTGCCGCTGGCGCTGGACATGACCTTCTACCTCGGTCGCAAGGTCACCCATCAACCGGACTCGGTCAAGGGCCGTCTGGTGCTGTGGGAGACCCCGCTCTACATCGCGCCGCTGGATCTGGAGCTGGAGCAGGTGCGCGGTGAGCTGCGCTTCCACAACGCCAAGATCGAAGCGCGCAACGTCCAGACCCGGATCTACAACCAGCCTACCGAGCTGAATCTCCACGCCGACAGGGAAGAGACGGGCTACGGCATCAACATTGACCTCAGCAGCCGCTGGCAGACCTATCGCTTGCCGCCGCTGCTGCAAACCCCGCTGGACCCCTTCCTCAGCGGGGGCGCGCCTCTGGACGCCAAGGTGGCACTGAACCTGGGGGACAACGGCTTTCACTACCGCTTGGAGGTCAACAGTGAGTTGACCGGACTGGAGATCGATCTGCCGGCGCCGCTGGGTAAGGCGCTGGAGCAGCCGCGCCCGACTCAGCTGGCGCTCAGTGGCGATACCGAGGGGGCCGAGGTGTTCTTCCACCTGGGGGACAGCCTGCGCTTTGTCGGCGACATGAGCTACGCCAGTGGCGCCGGCTTTGATCGCTATCACCTGGCGCTGGACCGGGCGGAGCCCACCTTGCCTGAGTACAACACCGGCTTGATCTCGCTGCGCAGTGAGCGCATCGAGATGGACGATTACCAGCCGCTGATAAGCGCCTTTGCCGAGGCCCCACCGCGTCCTGCCCGGGACAAGCGCCCGCTGTACCCCGCCATCGACAAGATCCAGGTAGACAGCGAGGATCTGCGGGTGCTGGGCCAGTCTCTCGGCGCCGGCCGCCTGGTGGCCAGCCCTAACCGGGATGGCTGGGGGCTGCGTATCGATGCCGAGCGGGTCGCCGGCCAGGCCCTGGTGGGGCAGGGCATGGACCAGCTTGGGGTCCAGTTCAATGCGGACTACCTGGTGCTGACTCGGTCAGAACAGAGCGAGCAGACGGAATCGCGAAGCATCGCACCGGCGCTTTGGCTCGACCGGGTGCCGGCACTGGATGTGCACATCGCCAAACTGCGGCTGGACCAGCAGCTGCTGGGCGAGGCTCGCTTTATGGGCTTTCGTGAAGGGCCGCTGTACCGGGTGCAGTCGTTTGAGCTGAGCCAGGACGAACACCGCCTGGCGGGCAGCGGGGTGTGGCAACCGGATGGCGAGCTGACCCAGACCCGGTTCGAGGGGCAACTGACCAGCCCGGACATCGGCGATCTGGCTGAGCACCTGACCCTGGGGCCGGGCATTGAGGATGCCGAACTGGCGGTGGATTACCAGCTCAGTTGGGAAGGTGCTCCCTGGGAGCTCAGCGCCGATCGCCTGGACGGGGCCCTGAGCTACCAGCTCAGCAACGGCCAGCTGTCCAGCGTGTCTGATCGCGGCGCCCGCCTGCTTTCCTTGTTCAGCCTGGAGTCGCTGGTGCGCAAGATCTCGCTGGATTTCTCCGACGTGTTCGCCAGCGGCATGCACTTCAGCGACTTTAGCGGCAACGTGCAGTTCGACGACGGCGTGCTCAGCACCGAAGACAGCGTGATGGACGCCACCGCCGGTACCCTGCGGGTGGCGGGTTGGACTGATCTGAACGACCGCAGCCTCGAATACGAGATTGCCTTCTCCCCGGCGCTGGCCTCCAGCGTCCCGGCGGTGGTCTACCTGAGCACCGGTGCCTGGACCGTGGGTCTGGGCGCCTTTGCCGTTACCAAGCTGCTGGAGCCGGTGATCGAGGTGGTGACCCAGTTGCGTTACCATCTTACCGGGACTCTGGATCAGCCCGAACTGGTGGAGGTCAGCCGGACCAGCCGCGAGGTGCGCATCCCCGAAGAGGCGCAAACCGAGCTGGGCCAGGAGGCGGCCGAGGCCCAGGCCGAGCAGCTGCAGGAAGCACTGATCGAGGCGATCGAAGAGCAGAGCATGGACAAGGAGGCGGCCGATGCAGGTGCACCTGCTGCAGATGAACAGCCAACCGGCATCAGCGCAAAACCTGGCGCTGATCCAACAACAACTGGAGAGGCTCCCCCAGGGCCCTAACCCCAGCCTGGTGGTGCTGCCCGAAGCCTGCCTCGGCTTCGGCGGTGACCGCCCCTGGTCTGAGGGGGCGGAGATCGCGGGGCAGGGGCCGTTGCAATCGGCACTGTCAGCCCTGGCCCGGCAACACCATTGCTACCTGGTGGCAGGCACCCTGCCGCTGCTGGCGGCGGATGGCCGTGCCTACGCCAGTACCCTGGTGTGGAACCATCGCGGTGAGCCGGTGGGCCGCTATGACAAGATCCACCTGTTCGATGCCGAGGTGAAGGATGGCAGCCAGTACCGGGAGAGTCGCCATACCCATCCTGGCCGTCAGCCCGTGGTGATCCCCACCCCCTGGGGGCGACTTGGCTTGGCGGTGTGCTACGATGTCCGCTTTCCCAGGCTGTTCGAGGCCCTGTCCGCCGCCGGAGCCGAGCTGATTGCCCTGCCCAGTGCCTTTACCCATAGAACGGGTCAGGCCCATTGGGAGGTGCTGGTTCGCGCCCGAGCCATCGAGAGCCAGTGCTACCTGCTGGCGGCCAACCAGTGGGGCCAACACCAGGACGGTCGTCAGACCTGGGGACAAAGCATGGTGGTTGACCCCTGGGGGCAGATCCTGGACCAACGACCAGAGGGCACAGGCTGGGTTTCCGCCGAACTCTCTCGCCAATACATTACGCAGGTGCGGGCCGAGATCCCCGCGCTGCAACATCGCCGCCCACTGGGGCCGGCCAACGCGATTAAGACAGAGGACGCATGAGCTTCGATACCGTTACCGCATCACTGCTGGCCCCGGCGCAGCTGGATCCCCAGGCCCTGGAGCGGGCCCTGTCCGAGCTGCACCATCACCGCCTGGACTACGCCGACATCTACCTGCAGTCCAGCCGCCATGAGACCTGGGTGCTGGAGGACGGCATTGTCAAAGAGGGCAGCTTTAACATCGAGCAGGGTCTGGGTGTTCGCGCCGTGCATGGCGAGAAGACCGGCTTTGCCTACGCCGACGAGATCAGCGCCCTGGCGTTGAAGCAGTCCGCGGAGGCGGCCCGAGGCATTGCCGCTGTCGGTGGTGATGGCCGGGTAAAGGCGCTGTCCCGCACCCAGGCCCCCAGTCGCTACCAGCCGGTGGATCCCATCAATGCCATGGCGGCGGACGCCAAGATCGGCCTGCTCAAGCAGATGGATGCCTACACCCGTGAGCTGGATCCCCGGGTGACCCAGGTGATTGCCAGCCTCAGCGGCGTCTACGAACAGGTGCTGGTAGCCGCTTCCGACGGCACCCTGGCGGCGGACATTCGCCCACTGGTGCGCCTCAACTGCTCGGTGATCATGACCGAGGGCGAGCGCCGGGAGCGCGGGTCTGCCGGGATGGGCGGGCGCTATGGCTACGACTGCCTGCTGGAGCTGGACAGCGAGGGCAAGCTCAAGGCCTTTGAGTTGTGCCGCGAGGCGGTGCGCCAGGGCCAGGTCAACCTCGAAGCGGAAGAGGCCCCGGCTGGCGAGATGCCGGTGGTGCTGGGCGCGGGTTGGCCCGGCGTGCTGCTGCACGAAGCGGTAGGCCACGGTCTGGAGGGAGACTTCAACCGCAAGGGTTCCAGCCTGTTCTCCGGTCGCATCGGCGAGAAGGTGGCCTCAGAGCACTGCACCATCGTTGACGATGGCACCCTGTCGGATCGACGTGGCAGCCTCAGCGTCGACGATGAGGGCACCCCGGGCCAGTACAATGTGCTGATCGAAAATGGCATCCTCAAGGGCTACATGCAGGACAAGCTGAACGCCCGACTGATGGGCGTGGCCCCCACCGGTAACGGCCGGCGTGAATCCTACGCCCACCTGCCGATGCCGCGGATGACCAACACCTACATGCTGGCCGGCCAGCACAGCCCGGAGGAGATCATCGCCTCGGTGGATAAGGGGATCTACGCTCCCAACTTCGGCGGTGGCCAGGTGGACATCACCTCCGGTAAATTCGTGTTCTCCGCCTCCGAGGCCTACCTGATCGAGAACGGCAAGCTGACCAAACCCATCAAGGGCGCCACCCTGATCGGCAATGGCCCGGAGGCGATGAAGACCGTCTCCATGGTGGGCAACGATCTGGCGTTGGACAAAGGCGTAGGCGTCTGCGGCAAGGAGGGGCAGAGCGTCCCGGTGGGGGTGGGTCAGCCCAGCCTCAAGCTGGACCGCCTGACCGTCGGCGGCACCCAGTAGCGTGCAGCGCAGTAACATCAGCGGACCCAAGGGGTCCGCTTTTTTGTGCCTGCTTTTTAACCGGTTGAGGGCGTATCATTAGGCTAAGGTTCAGAAAAGGAATGATAACCTGATAGAGTTTTTACTCTATTTTGGGGCCATTAAAAGGAAAAGGTTATGAGACGAGCGTGGTTGCTGTTGGCCCTGTTCAGCACCGGGTTGGCGGCAGAGCCGGTGTCACTGGCGCAAGCCTGGCAAACCCTGGACAGCCAGGGCTCATTGCTACTGGCGGAGCGCCAGGCCAGTGAGCGGGCGCTGGCGGCCCGGGAGGCGGCCAATGCCGCGGCCCACCCCAACCTGTCACTGGGCTCCAGTTACATCTACCAGGAGAAGCCCTGGTCACTGGATGCCGCCAGCCTGGCACCGGATCTGATCCCCCCCGGGCTGTTGCCGCCCATCGACATCACCGAGCGGGCGATCTACCGCACCTCGCTGACCGGCAGCTGGCCCATCTACGCCGGCGGTCGGATCCAGGCGGCGCAGCAGGTCAAGCAGGCGGAGTACGAGGCCCAGTTGCAGCAGCTGGAGATCCGCCGCCGTGAGCAGTTCAACCTGCTGGTGGAGCGCTACTACGGCGTGTTGCTGGCACAGCGAAACGCCGATCTGCGGGGTCAGCAGGTGACCGCCCGCGAGACCCACTATCGTCACGCCCAGTTGCTGGCGGAGCAGGGCCAGATCGCCGAGGTGGAGCGATTGAACGCCCAGGTGGCGCTGGATAGGGCCCGGGTGGCGGCACGTGCCGCCGACAACCAGGCCAGCATCGCTGCCAAGGGGCTGGACAGCCTGCTGCAGCAAAACGCGTTGGAGCCGGTGCCCTATCGCGCCGCCGCTTTGGAGGTGCCGCCGCTGTCGCCGTTGCGGGAGCAGATGCTGGCGGGCCATCCGGCACTGGCCTTGTTCGATGCCAAGCAACGTCAGGCGCAGCAAAGTGCCAAGGGTGAGAAGGGCCGCTACCTGCCCACCATGGGACTGTTCGGTAGCTACACCCTGGCGGAGGACGACAGCCTGCTGTCGGAGATCGAGCCGGAGTGGTTTGTCGGGGTGCGGGTCACCGTCCCCATCTTTACCAACGACGGCCGCAGTGGCCGGCTCAAGGCGGCACGTAGCGCTGAGCTGGAGGCCCGTCACCGCCGTAACCAGGCACAGCAGGACCTATTGCTGTTGCTGGAGGCTCAGCACCAGGCACTGGAGCAGGCGGCGTTCGAGTACCAGACCTACGACAGCACCATCGCCCTGGCGGAGGAGAACCGGCGCCTGCGCCAGGTGGCCTTTCAGCAGGGCCTGGCCACCTCGGTGGAGCTGGTGGATGCGGATCAGAGCCTGGTGGCAGCCCAGTTGGGACAGGCCCAGGCGCAGTACCAATACCTGCGGGCCCTGGCCCAGGTGATGACCCTGGGGGGGGAGATGGAGCGGATGTTTGCGTGGTTGAAGCGGGAGTCAGCACAATGAAGAACCTCAAAGGGGTGTTGGCCCTGGTCGCCGTGGTGGTGCTGATAAGCACCAGCTTTTACGCCATGCAGCGGGCCTTTCAGCCACAGCCGCAATGGCTACAGGGACAGATCGAGGCCCGGCAGTACCAGATCTCCTCCAAGGTGGCGGGGCGGCTGGAGCAGCTGCACGTGCGCCGGGGTGATCAGGTCAGCGCCGGTGAGCTGCTTTACCGTATCGACAGTCCGGAGCTGGAGGCCCGCTTCAACCAGGCCCAGGCCGGGGTTAGCGCCGCCGACGCGATGCGGGAGGAGGCAGACGCCGGTGCCCGCAAGCAGCAGATCCAGGCGGCCTATGACGACTGGCAGCGGGCCCAGGCGGCGCAAGACCTGGCCGAAGCCACCTACGAGCGGATCCAGGCGTTGTTTGATGAGGGGGTGATGTCCCGGCAAAAGCGCGACGAGGCCTATGCCCAGTTCCAGGCGGCCCAGCATCAGAGCAGCGCCGCCAATGCCCTCTACGAGATGGCCCAGGAGGGGGCGCGCAGCGAGACCCGACAGGCCGCCCAGGGCCAGGCGGATGCGGCCAAGGCGCAGCTGGCGGAGGTGAAGGCGGTGCTGGAGGATATGCAGATCCGCGCCCCCCGCAGCGGCGAGATCAGCCAGGTGCTGCTGCACCAGGGCGAGCTGGTGCCCCAGGGCTTCCCGGTGATGACCCTGATTGATATGGAGGACGCCTGGGCCCTGTTCCAGGTGCGGGAGGATCGGCTGGCGGGGCTGGAGGAGGGCAAGACCCTGTCGCTCTACCTGCCGGCACTGGATCAGAGCCACGACTTCACCGTTGCCTACCGGGCGGTGCAGGGCGAGTTTGCCACCTGGCGGGCTACTGAGAGCGGCAAGGATTACGATCTGCGCACCTTCGAGGTGGAACTGCGCCCCACTGCACCCATCGCCGGACTGCGGGCCGGCATGACGGTGTTGTTCGAGGCACCCTGAGTTGGCCTGGCTACGACGGGACCCCTGGCAAGCCTTTATCCTGCTGTTGGCAGCCCCGCTGACGGTGGCGCTGCTGTACAGCATCTTCTCGGTGCGGACCCCCACGGCACTGCCGGTGGCCTGGCTGGACGAGGATCATAGCGTGCTGTCCCGTCAGCTCGGTCGCCAGCTGGAGGCCAGCCCCGCCATCCGGCTGCAGGGCGTGGCCGACAACAACGAGGCCAAGGCCGCGCTGGCTCAGGGCCAGGTGTATGCGGTGGTGCGGATCCCACCGGGCTTTACCGCGGCGGTGCAACGGCAGCAACCCACCCAGCTGGATGTGCGCTACAACGGCCAGTACCTGCTGCTGGCCCGCCGGCTGGCCACCCCACTGCAACAGGCGATGGGCAGTGCGCTGCAGCAGCAGGGCGGTCTCGCACTGGCGGCGGCCGGGGTCCCCGCGGTGGCGGTGGCGGCCCAGATTAGCCCGGTGCAGTTGCAGCTGACGGCGCTGAATAACCGGGCGATGGATTACGCGGACTTTTTGATCCCGGCCCTGGCCCTGGCGGTGTGGCAGGTGGTGCTGCTGTTTGCGGTGCTGAACCTGTGTCAGCGCCCGCCCTGGCCGGCTAAACGCGCCTTGGTTGGCGTGCTGGCGTGGCTCTGGTTAATGGGCGGACTGGGCCTCTGGGCCATGCGCGACCTGTTGCTGCTGCCGGAGGGGGCACCGCTGTGGCCGTTGTGGCTGGGACTGCTGCCGCTGATGGTGCCCATCGCCACCCTGGCGCTGCTGCTGGTGCGCAGTGGCCGGGAAGCGGTGCAGCTGGTCAGCACCGGCGCGGCGTTTCTCACCCCGGCGATGACCTACATGGGGGTAACCATGCCCACCGCCGACATGCCGGTGGCCGCCCAGTGGTGGGCGGGGCTGATCCCCAGCAGCCACTACCTGCCGCTGTTGCAAAGCTTTCGCGGGGTAGGGGAGGCGGACTGGCTCAGTCTGTGGCCCTTGCTGCTGCCAATGCCATTGATGCTGTGGCTCTGGAGTAAGTTATGACGGTGTCCTGGCGTGCGCTGTGGCGCGAGCAGGCCCAGGCTCTGCTCAAGGACACCCCGGTACTGCTGACTTTTGTGGCCGGCTTGCTGCTGTACGTGGTGCTCTATCCGCTGCCTTACCTGCACCAGGTGGCCACCGAGCAGCCGGTGATCCTGCTGGATCATGACCAAAGTGACGCCAGTCGGCGCCTGGTGCGGGCACTGCAGGCGACGCCGGGGATCCGCATCGACGCCACCGCCACCGAGCTGCCCCAGGCACTGCGCCAGGTGCGCGCCGGCGAGCGCAAGGGCTTGGTGTTGATCCCCGCCGACTTTGGCTGGGATCTGCGTCGTGGCGGCAGCGCCACCGTGGTGGTGGCCGCCGATGGTAACTACTTCCTGGCCTACGGCGCCATCGCCGAGAGCGTGGTGCGTGCAGGCATGGTACTGGGGGGCGAGGTTCGTCTGGCTCGCCAGGTGCTGCTGGGGGATGGGCAGGCCCTGCTCAAGGCCGAGCGCGGTGGCGTGGGGCTCAACCTGGTGCCCGCCAGTAACCTCAAGATGGGCTACCTGGATTACGTGTTGCCCGGGCTGTTTGTATTGATCCTGCATCAGCTGATGCTGATCTGTGTCGGGATCAGCACGGTGCGGCAACGACGCACGCCCGGGCTGTGGCAGCAGGCCAGGCTGTGGCAGCTGCTGACGGTGCAGGCCAGTTTGATGATCCCCCCCTTTGTGCTGGCGGGATGCTGGTACCTTGGGCCGGCGCTGCGGGGCTATGGCGTAACCTTGTTAGGGAGTGCCGGAGAGACCGCGCTGCTGCTGCTGCCCTTCTTCCTGGCCACCTTTGCCCTAGGGACGGTACTGGGTCACCTGTTTCTGCACCGCGACAGCCTCAGCCAGGCGTTGGTGCTCAGCTCCATGCCGCTGCTGTTCAGTGCCGGCTTTGTCTGGCCGGTGGAGTCACTGCCCCTGGCCTGGACCGCGCTATGGGGCCTGGTGCCCTCGCAGCCGATGATCCAGGGCATGTTGCAGCTTAACCAGATGGGCGCGCCGATGGCGGCGCTGCAGCCGTTGTGGGGAATTTTGTGGGCCCTGGTGTTGGGCTGGGGTGGGTTGGCCGCGCTGCTGTGGCAGCGCAGCCTGAGGCTCAATCGGCCAGTTGGGCGCGAAGCAGCTTGAACAGCTCGCGGCTGGACTTGGGCGGCTTCTGCTGCGACTGCTCCTTCTTGGCAGCGCGGATCAGCTGACGCAGGCGCTGCATCTCGTCCGCCAGGGCGGGGTGCTCGGCCAGTACCGCCTGCAGGGTGTCGTTGTCGCCCTGCACCAGCTGATCACGCAGCTGCTCCAGCTTGTGGAACTTGGCATTGGCGGCACTGTGACTGTTACGCAGCACATTCAGCGCCGCTTCAATCGGCTCAGGATCCCGGCTGCGCATCAGCTTGCCGATAAACTGCACCTGGCGGCGGTAGGCCTCGTTCTTGTTGCGGATCCGATGGGCCAGCGCCAGGGCATCGTGCAGATCCTCGTCCAGCGGGATCTTGGCCAGCTCTGTCGGATTCAGCTTGAGCAGCTCCAGTCCCAGGGTCTGCAACGCTTCGGCTTCCCGCTTCAGCTGCGTTTTACTGATGAAATCGTCATCAAAGTCGTCATGTTCGGCCATCGCGGCTCTCCGGCGTGCAAAAACCCTCATTTTACCAATCTTGCAAGGCGCTGCCACCGGCGGGCGTGCTTTGTTATCCTAACGACTCATGCATTATGGGAGCACAACGGTCAGATGAGTGAGCGATTAGAGCAGCAGCGTGGCGAGCTGGAACAGGCGGTCAGCCGCGCCCTGGAGGAAGCCGCCCGGTTAGGGCTGGACAGCGCCGAGGTGGCGATCCAGAAGCAGCAGGGCCTCTCAGTGGCCACCCGCAATGGTGAGGTGGAGACGGTGGAGTTCAACAAGGACGGTGCCATGGGGATCTCCGTCTACCGCGACGGTGCCAAGGGTAACGCCTCCACCTCGGATCTGTCGCCCCAGGCGATCGCCGCCACGGTGCAGGCGGCCGCCACCATCGCCAGCCAGACCACCGCCGATCCCCACAACGGCCTGGCGGAGCCGGCACTGATGGCCTCCGAGCTGCCGGAGCTGGATCTCTACCATCCTGAGTCGATCGATCCCCAGCAAGGGGTCGAACTGGCGGCCCGGGCCGAACGGGCGGCACTGGCGGTAGACAAACGCATCGTTAACTCCGACGGTGGCAGCTTCAATAGCCACGAGAGCCTCAAGGTCTATGGCAACAGCCATGGCTTTATCGGCAGCTACGCCTCCTCCCGCCATAGCCTGTCGGCGGTGGTAATCGGCCAGGATGAGCACGGCATGGAGCGCGACTACGACTACGGCGTGGCCCGTCGCTTTGCTGATCTGCCCAGCCCGGAAGCGATCGGTGAGAAGGCCGGTCGTGATACCGCCGCTCGCCTGGGCGCGCGCAAGATCGACACCTGCACCGTGCCGGTACTGTTCAACGCCACCCAGTCGGTGGGATTGATCGGCCACCTGATCGGCGCCATCAGTGGTGCCAGCCTGTACCGCAATGCCAGCTTCCTCAAGGATCATCTGGGTCAGGCGATCTTCCCGGAGTGGCTGACCCTGGAGGAGCGCCCGCACCTCAAGGGTGGCTTGGCTTCCGCGCCTTTCGACGGCGAGGGTGTCGCTACCCAGGATCGCACCCTGGTGGAGAACGGGGTGCTGCAAAGCTACCTGCTGACCGCCTACTCCGCCCGCCGCCTGGGCATGGCCAACACCGGCCACGCCGGCGGCATCTACAACTGGCAGCTGGCGCGCAACGGTGGCGATCTTGCTGCCATGCTGAAGCAACTCGACACCGGTTTGTTCGTCACCGAGCTGATGGGCCAGGGGGTCAATGGCGTCACCGGCGATTACTCCCGCGGCGCGGCGGGCTTCTGGGTTGAGAAGGGCGAGATCCAGTTCCCGGTGCATGAGATCACCATCGCCGGCAACCTCAAGTCGATGTACCGCAACATGGTGGCGATGGGCTCCGACGTGGATCCCCGCCACTCGCTGGCAGCGGGCCCTATCCTGCTGGAATCGATGAAGGTGGCAGGTAACTGAGTTACCCCGCTCTCAGCAGCCCGGCATCGGCAGATGCCGGGCTTTTTTGTGCCTTGAGCTGAGGCTTAAGCCCGGTTGTTGGGCAACAATCTGGTGGATATCCACGATGCCAAGTACACTTGCCGCCTCGCTACTGTTCAAAGGCCCTGCTCCATGCTCAACAACGATCTGCTGCGCCAACTGCGCTATGCCCTCAAGATGAACAACCCCGACGTGATCGAGGTGTTCACCCTGATGAACTACCCCATCAGCAAGGAGGAGCTGGATCCTTTGCTGAAGAAGGAGGAGGAAGCGGGTTTTATCCCCTGTCGGGATCGGACCCTGGCGGCCTTTCTTGATGGCCTGATCATCAAGCACCGCGGCGTGCAGGAGGGGCGGGAGCCTCAGCTGCTGCCGGCCAAGTCACGCCTGAGCAACAACGACATCCTGCGCAAGCTGCGCATCGCCCTGACCCTGAAGGACGAGGACATCATTGCCATCCTGGCACTGTCCAACTTCCGCATCTCCAAATCCGAGCTGTCGGCGCTGTTCCGCAAGCCGGACCATCGCAACTACCAGCCCTGTGGCGATCAGCTGCTGCGTAACTTTGTCCGCGGCCTGGGTATCCGCAACCGGGCGGACTGAGTGACCATCGGGTAAAGCTGCGGGGCCATGGCTATGCTTGCTCTAACCGAGGGAGGCTGCCATGGCATCACTGTCGCCCGTTGGACTGGGCTATCTCACCGCGCTGCTGCCGCTGGCGACCACCCATCTCTGCTATGGCCTGAGTCGCTGGCAGGGCCATGTTCCCCCCTGTAACCCCTACTGGCGCGATTGTGTCAGCATCAGTGCCACCGGTCGCGAAGGGGTGGCCTACTTCCTGTTCAAGGGGGGGATCCTCCCCACCTGCGTGCTGCTGGCCCTGTTCTGGGCCCTGAGCCTGGCCTGGGTACGGCAGCTGGGCGAACCCCGTCGTGCTGCCTGGTTGGGTGTTGCCCTGCTGGGCTCGCTGGCATTGGCCGCGTATGCCCTAGCACTGGGCCACAACACCGGTTACCTGCCGGTCATTCGCCGGGTCGGGGTGGCCCTGTTTATCTTTTGCACCTTTTCCTTGCAGGTGATCATTGCCGATGCGCTCTATCGTCTGCCAAGCTGGCACAAGATGGGTCTACGCCTGTTGTGGTTCAGCGTGCTTATCCTGGCGATCGCCCTGTCGACGCTGGCACTGGATCTCTGGCTTGGGCTCGGTTATCAACGATTGGAGAACGCCTTTGAGTGGTGGCTGTTCCTGCTGCTGAACCTGCATCTGCTGACCATGGCGGACTGCTGGCGGCGGGGCGGGCTGCAACTTGGGGTAAGGATCAAGGAGGAGTGATGAATCGATTGGTACTGCTGTTCAGCCACCTGGCCGCGCTGCTGCTGGGGGTGGCTTTGGGGATCTACTTCCTGCCGATCTGGACCGCCGAGGCGCCTCCGCCGGCCACACAACTCAGTGAGCTGGCCCAGCAGGCCCAATATCAAGGTGAATTCAGCCGCGAGCGCCAGGACAGTGATGCCCTGCATTGGGGCGAAGGGGTATTGTCGATCCGCGATGGGGTGGTGGGATTCCAGGGCCAGTTGGCACCGGGACCGGCCTATCGTCTGTACCTGTCGCCCAACTTCATCGAGACCGAATCTGCCTTTCTGGCCCAGCGCGAACAGATGGTGGCCGTTGGAGAGATCCGCTCCTTCGAGGGCTTTATGCTGACCCTGCCCGATGGGGTGGACCCTGCCGCTTACACCACGGCAGTGATCTGGTGCGAGGCCTTCGACCAGTTCATCAGCTCCGCTTCATACCAGTCCGGTCCGGGTTAGTCGATTTGGTCTATGCTCCGGGGTTGCGCAAGCCAACGGAGAGACAACCATGACATCCCTATATGAGCGCCTGGGAGGCAGCGACGGGATCACCCGTATCGCCTCGGACTTGGTGGATATCCATCTGAATAACCCCAGAATCTCATCCCGCTACGTGGATTCTGACGTGGCTGCCCTGAAACACGGTGCCGCCACCTTCTTCATTGCCGGCACCGGTGGACCGGCGGTGTACGGCGGTAAGGACATGCGCACCACCCACCGTGGCATGAACATCGACGCGGAGGAGTTTATGGCGGTGCTGGACGATGCCCTGCAGGCCTTGCAGAAGAACGAGGTCGGCCAGCGCGAGCAGGAGGAGGTGCTGTTCGTGCTCTACAGCATGCGTGGCGAGATCATGCGGTTGTAGGCTTGCTAGGAGCTAGGAGCTAGGAGCTAGGAGCTAGGAGCTAGGAGCTAGGTGCTGGGGGCGTCGGGCTATTCGGCTTCGTCGAAGCGGGCGGCAAACAGGTTGCACACCGCCTCCATGGCGTCGTCGGCATCGGGGCCCTGGCACCGCACCGTCACGGTTTTGCCCTGGCTGCCCTGCAGCAGCAGGATCCCCAGCACGCTGTCGGCTTCGGCCTGTTGCTCACCCTGGCTCAGGCAGATCTGGGCATCAAAGCCGGCGGCCAATTGCACCAATCGGGTTGCAGCCCGGGCGTGCAGCCCGAGCTTGTTGATCACCTCAACGTCCCGCTCGATCCACTCACTCATTCGCTCAGTTCGCGGTGTCTAACCTGAACACTGTCCCGGTGGGCACGGAAGCGTTGCGCCAGGGCATCGGCAACGTAAACGCTGCGGTGCTTGCCACCGGTGCAGCCGATGGCCACCGTCAGGTAGGCGCGGTTGTTGCGCTCCAGCATCGGTAGCCAGTTGAGCAGGAAGCGCTCGGTGTGGTCGATAAAGCGTGCCACGCTGCCGTGCTGCTGGAAGAACTGGGCCACCGGCTTATCCAACCCGGTCAGGGGGCGAAGCTCCGCTTCCCAGTGAGGGTTGGGCAGGAAGCGCACGTCAAACAGGTAATCGGCCTGTTTAGGCATGCCGTGCTTGAAGCCGAAGGACTCAAACACCAGCATCATCTCGCTCTCAACCTGGCCAAGCAGGCGGGTTCGTAACTCGTCCGCCAGTTGGTAGACCGAGAGATTATCGGTGAGGATGTGGTGGTCGCACTCCTGCGCCAGCGGAGCCAGCAATCGGCGCTCCTGGGCGATGGCATCCGCCAGGGACAGTCCATCGCGGGACAGGGGGTGCATCCTTCGGGTCTCGCTGTAGCGCTTGAGCAGGTGCTCATCGCCAGCGTCCAGGAAGAACACCTGCAGATCGATGTCGGGATCCAGCCGCTTCTTCAGCCGGGGGATGTCGAGCTGCTCCAACGGCAGGTTACGGATATCCAGGCTGACGGCGATGTCGCTGCGCTGGCTGACTTTGCTGCGCAGCAGTTGCGGCAGCAGTTCCAGCGGCAGGTTATCGACGCAGTAATAGCCCAGGTCTTCCATGACCCGCAGGGCGACGGTCTTACCCGCCCCGGAGCGACCAGATAGGATGATCAGCTTCACTCGGTTACCAATTCGTAGAGGAGGTGGTTGTCGTCCGCCTTGCGCAGGGCTCGGCAAAGATCCTTCTGACTCAGTTTACGAGCAACCTCGGCCAAGGTCGAGAGATGCTCCTGGCACTCGTTTTCCGGCACAAACAAGCCAAACAGCAGGTCAACCGGTTGATGATCAATGGCATCAAAAGGGATGGGTTCATCGCACTTGAGCATCACCGCCACCGGCTTGGTGATGCGGCTGAGCCGGCCATGGGGCAGGGCGATGCCCTTGCCGATGCCGGTACTGCCCATCTTCTCCCGCGCCATCAGGCTTTCAAACAGCTCGTGACGGGGAAGGTCAGGGCACTGTTCCGATGCCAGCTCGCTGATCATCTCCAGTGCCCGCTTTTTGCTCAGGCCGGGCGCAACACAGCGGGTGCGCTCCGGCGTTAACAGTTGCTCTATCTCCATCAGTGCCTGGATATTTTCTCTTTATGCTTAATCACTTGCCGGTCGAGCTTATCAACCAGCCCATCGATGGCGGCGTACATGTTCTCGTGCTCGTGGGTGGCGAACACCTCCCCCCCATTCAGGTGCAGCTTGGCTTCGGCGATCTGCTGCAGCTTCTGCACGTTCAGGATCACGTGAACGTTGTTGATGTGGTCGAAGTGGCGTTCCAATCGCTCAAACTTTTCATGCACATAGTCTCGCAAGGCTTCGGTAATATCGATGTGGTGCCCGGTAAGATTGATCTGCATAAGATGACCTCCGTTGCGCGCCGATTACAGCATTTTGCGCTGGTTCGAGGGGGGAATGGAGAGCGCCTCCCGGTACTTGGCGATGGTCCGCCGCGCCACCTGGATGCCCTGCTCCGCGAGAAGCTGTGCCATTTTGCTGTCGCTGAGAGGCTTCTTCGGGCTCTCAGCCGCCACCAGTTTCTTAATCAGCGCACGAATGGCGGTGGAGGAACACTCACCACCGGTATCTGTGCTGACGTGACTGGAGAAGAAATACTTTAGCTCGAAAATGCCTCGAGGGGTATGGATGTATTTTTGCGTGGTCACCCGACTGATGGTGGACTCGTGCATCTCCACCGCCTCCGCCACGTCGTTGAGCACCATCGGCTTCATGGCTTCGTCGCCATACTCGAGAAAGCCCTGCTGAAACTGGACGATGCAGTTGGATACCTTCATCAGGGTTTCGTTGCGGCTCTCCAGGCTCTTGATGAACCATTTGGCCTCCTGCAGGTGGCCGCGAATGAACTGGCTGTCACCGCTGTTGCGGTTGCCGCGGGAGAGGGCCGCGTATTGTTCGTTGATGCGGATCTTGGGGACGGCGTCCGGGTTGAGTTCGACCACCCAGCGGCCCTGCTTCTTGCTGACCGAGACATCTGGGATGACGTACTGACTGCTGCTGGCGGCGATGCTGCTACCGGGCCGGGGATTGAGTGATTGGATCAGTTCCATGGCGGTCCTTAACTCATCTTCACTGAGTTTAGTGCGCCGCAGCAGGGTGCGAAAGTCGCGATTTGCCAACAGATCCATATGATCCTGCAACAGGTTGCAGGCCTCCTGGCGGAACGGGGTCTGCGCCGGCAGCTGGGCCAGCTGCAGTTGCAGGCACTCGGCCAGGTCGCGGGCGCCACAGCCGATGGGATCGAACTGCTGTACCCGCTTAAGTACCGCGATCACCTCATCCAGCTCCAGCTCCGCCACCCCCTGAGCCTCCAGCACCTCCTCGGCGCTGATGGTGAGATAGCCGTGCTCGTCGATGGCGTCGATGATGGCGGTGGCGATGGCCCGATCGGTGTCGGTCATCGGCGTCAGCTCCATCTGCCACATCAGGTGGGTGTGCAGGTCATCGTGGGTTTCACCCTGGTAGAGCAGGTCGTCATCGTCACGCATCGGTCCGGCCGGGGTGGCCGGAGCCGCGCTGTAGACGTCGTCCCAGGTACTGTCCAACGGCAGGTCGTCGGACATATCGGTCTGGCTCAGGGCCTCCGGGGTCTCCATGGCGGCCTGTTCCACCACCTCGTCGCCGGCGTTGCCATCCGCCTCGGCACCGTTGCTCTCGCCCTCGGCCTGACCCAACTCTTCGGCACTTTCCAGCAGCGGGTTGGACTCCAGCGCTTCCTGAACCTCCTGTTGCAGGTCCAGCGTCGACAGCTGCAGCAGGCGAATGGCCTGTTGCAACTGCGGCGTCATCGTCAGCTGTTGACCCAACTTGAGCTGGAGTGATGTCTTCATGGTTGGCCCAATCCTTTTATCGTTCTGACTCGAGCACTGTCACAGTGGGCGGAGTGTGGCGCTAGAGCTTGAATTGATCACCCAGGTATACCGAGCGAACCAACTTATTATTGAGCACATCGTCTGGCGCCCCTTGGGCGATCATCTCGCCGTGGCTGACGATGTAGGCGTATTCGCAAACGTCCAGAGTTTCCCTCACATTGTGGTCGGTGATCAAGACGCCCAGCCCCCGCTGTTTCAGGTGCTGAATGATCTTCTTGATGTCGATAACCGAAATCGGGTCAACGCCGGCAAAGGGCTCATCCAGCAAAATAAATTGCGGGTCCGCCGCCAGTGCCCGGGCGATCTCCACCCGGCGGCGCTCCCCCCCGGACAGGCTCATGCCGAGGCTATCGCGGATGTGGGTGATGTTGAACTCCTGCAGCAGTTGCTCCAGCTTCTCCTGGCGCTCACCCTTGCTCAGGTCCTTACGGGTTTGCAGAACCGCCATCAGGTTGTCGTGCACCGACAGCTTGCGGAAGATGGAGGACTCCTGGGGCAGGTAGCCGATCCCCTTACGCGCCCGTGAGTGCATCGGCAGCAGGGTGATGTCCTCCTGATCGATGCTGATCCGGCCCTTATCGTTCTGCACCAGCCCCACCACCATGTAGAAGGTGGTGGTCTTACCGGCCCCGTTGGGGCCCAGCAACCCGACGATCTGGCCGGTCTTCACCTCCAGGCCGACGCTTTTCACCACCTGGCGGCCGTTGTAGCTCTTGGCCAGCTGCTCCGCTTTCAGCAGGGATCCACTCATGGTTGAGGCTGCTCCTCTTGCTCGGAGCCGGATTCCGGCTGCTCATCACCTTCTTTGCCGGCATTGTCCGGCAGATCGGCGGGCATGAAGATGGTGGTGATCTGCTGTTGTTCGCTGCCCTCAGCGGAGAGACGCTGCAGCGCCGCGTTGTAAACGATGCGCTCAGCGCGGACCACACTGTCTTCCTGGCTTAGCTCGGCGTCGCCGGTCATCACCAGCTCCTGGGTGTTGATGTCGTAGCGGATCTCATTGGCCTGGGCCTTGGCCATCAGACCATTCTCCATCATCTGCTGGTAGGTGGCCGGGGACCCGGTGGCCACCATCACCTGCTGACGTTTGTCCTCGGTCGAGACCAACACCAGCTTGTCCGCTTCGATCCGCAGGCTGCCCTGGACGATCAGCACGTTATCGATGTACTCCAGGGTCCGGCTGTTGTAATCCCCCTGGGTGTGATCGGCGGTGACCTTAACCGGCTGCAGGAAGTCTGCCTCGGTGGCCTGGGCCAGCGGCATCAATAGCAGACTGGCGGCGATGAGAAGCTTATTGCACTTCATAGGTTGCATTGACCTTGCGTTGTAATTTCATTTGGTTGCTATTGAGATCTGCCCATAGACCCTCGGCGCTGAGGGTGAAGGTGTTGCCCTCGGCCTCGATGATGGCATCGGAGGTCATCACCATGGTTTGCAGATCGACCGACAGGGCGGTGGTGCTGAGTCGGCTCAACGGCTCATCCGGCTCGATGGCGGTGACCAGCACCTGCTCGGTGAGCTCCAGGTAGCGGTTTTCGGTCAGCACCCCGGCGCTGGCCTCAACCTTCCAGGCGCCGTCGCCATTCTCCGGATGGATCAGGGTGACCGGACGCTCAAACTCGGTCAGCTGCTGCTCCTCGAAGTGCTGCATGCTGTCGGCGGCGATCTCACCGGTCAGCCGGCCCCGTTCGTCGAAGGAGCGGATCTTCAGTGCCCGGGCGACGAAGTCCGGATCTGAGGCACTGTCGTAGGCCGGGGCGTTGTCTTCCAGCTGCACCGAGCGCCAGTAAAGGCCCCCGGCCATGGCCAGCATCAACAGTCCGGCCAGCAACTCACGCTTCATACTGACATGCCCTTGGCGTCCGCCAGCTTGCCTTGCGCCTGCAGCAGCAGGTCACACAACTCCCGCACGGCGCCGAAGCCACCGGGCAGACTGGTGCGGAAATGGGTGTGGGGCAGCAGCGCCGGATGGGCGTCGTGCACCGCTACCGACAGACCCACCTGCTGCATCACCGGCAGGTCAACCAGGTCGTCGCCGATGTAGGCACACTGCTCATCGGTCAGCCCCAGGTCCTGCTTCAGTTGGGTATAGGCGGAGAGTTTGTCCTCACAGCCCTGGATGATGTGACTGACCCCCAGGGCGGTCATGCGGCGCTGGACGATCTGGGACTGGCGCCCGGTGATCACCGCCACCTGGACCCCGGCATGCTGTACCGCCTTGACGCCGAAGCCATCGCGGGTGTGAAACGCCTTCAGCTCCTCGCCGTCGTTACCCAGGTAGATGCGGCCATCGGAGAACACCCCGTCCACATCGCAGACCAGCAGTTTGATCCCCGATGCCCGGTCGATTACATCTTTGGCCACCGGGCCATAGAGGGTGACTATGGGTTCCATCAGATCACTCCCGCTTTGAGCATGTCCATCATATTGAGCGCACCCTCGGGTTTGCCTTCGTCATCCAGGATCAACAAGCCGTTGATCTTGCGTTGCTCCATCAGTTTAAGTGCTTCTGCCGCCAAAAGGTGGCCGGACACCGTCACCGGGTTCTTGGTCATCACCTGACCGATGGGGGTATCGTGGATCGCCACTCGCGCATCCAGAACCCGGCGCAGGTCGCCATCGGTGAACAGCCCGGTCAGCCGGCCATCGGCATCGGTGACTGCGGTCATCCCCAGCCCCTTGGCAGAGATCTCCAGCAGGGCTTCGGATACGGTGACATCTTGATTCACCCGGGGCAAGCGCTCACCGCTGTGCATGAGATCCGCCACCCGTAGCAGCAGCTTGCGCCCCAGGGCACCGCCGGGGTGGGACAGGGCAAAATCGTCGGCGGTAAAGCCCCGGGCCTGCAGCAGTGCCACCGCCAGGGCATCGCCCATTACCAGGGTGGCGGTGGTGGAGGAGGTGGGGGCCAGACCCAGCGGGCAGGCTTCCTCTTCCACCTTGATGGAGAGATGGTGCTGGGCCAGCTTGGCCATGCTGGAGTTGGCGTTGCCGGTCATGGCGATGATCGGCAGGCCGAGTCGCTTGATCACCGGGATCAGGGTCATGATCTCGCTGGCCTCACCGGAGTTGGAGATGGCGATGACCACATCTTTGGCCCCCAGCATGCCCAGGTCACCGTGACTGGCTTCACCGGGATGGACAAAAAAGGCCGGGGTGCCCGTGCTGGCCAGGGTGGCAGCGATCTTGTTGCCGATGTGGCCGCTTTTCCCCATCCCCATCACGATTACCTTACCCTGGCAGGCCAACAGGGTTTCGCAGGCGGCAATAAAGGCGCCGTCGATCTGCTGTTTGAGGTTTTGGATCGCGCCGACCTCAATGTCGATGACCCGTTTTGCCCAGGTTTGCCACTGTGTTGCTGTGGACATCGTTTCTCCCAAGGTTCAGCCGGTCAGATTGAACAGGCTGATTTGATAAGCAATAAAACAGAGCACCAGCAGCGCGCCCTCGGGGCGGCCGAAGCTGCGATTGCGTTTGAGCAAGAGTACCAGCAGGGGAACCAGGCTGGTAGCCAGCATAATGTAGAAATCCCGGCCCGCAGCGGCGGCATCAATGGCACCGGGGGCAATGAGGGTTGGAATTGCCAAAACGGCCAGGATATTGAACAGGTTGGAGCCTACCACATTGCCGATGACCAGGTCGTCCTCGCCCTTGAGCAAGCCGGCGATGCAGGCGGCCAGCTCCGGCAAACTGGTGCCCACCGCAATGATGGTCAGGCCTATCACCAGGTCGGACAGGCCAAAGTGACGAGCGATCACCACCGCGTGCTCCACCATCATGTCGGCGGCGAACGGCAGCACCACCATTCCCACGGTCAGCCACAGCAGGGCTTTGGCCATGGGGATATCGGTGGGCACCTCGTCTTCCACCTCGGCCATCAGCAGGTCCTTTTCCCGGGCACGCAGGGCGGACAACACCAGGTAGCCCATCACCCCGACAAAGGCCGCCCCCAGGATAATCCCGTCCCAGCGGCTCAACTCCAGGTCGTGCATCAGGTAGCCGGCCAGGATGGTGGCGGCCAGCATCAGCGGCATCTCTTTGACCAGGGTGGATGAACTGACCAACAGTGGGCGCAGCAGCGCGCTGGCCCCCAGGATCAGGGTGATGTTGGCGATGTTGGAACCGATGACGTTGCCGACGGCGGTGTCCAGCTTGCCCTCCAGGGCAGCGCTGGCAGCGACCATGGCTTCCGGGGCCGATGAGCCCATGGAGACGATGGTCAAGCCGATGATCAAGGGCGGCAAGCCCAGGTTGCGTGCCACAGCAGCGGCACCGAAGACGAAGCGATCCGCGCTCCAAACCAGCAGGCCCAGGCCCAGGAGCAGCAGTAGCAGGTTCAGGATCATGCCAGGATACGGAGGGGTCGTGGACTGGACGCGCATTGTCGCTTGAACCGAGGTAAAAGAAAAGAGCAGCGGATTGTTAACTGCTTGTGCGGCGCGTAAAATGGACCCCTTGCTTGCCGGTGAAAAGGAGTTTCTGGGCGGCACAGTCCCCCAATGATGGCCATGCAAAATCAATCGCTTGACTCGGCCCTGGTGGAGGTCTCCGGAATGACCTTCCGCCGTGGCAGTCGGACCATTTTTCAGGATCTGACCCTCACCATCCCCCGCGGCCGCGTGACCGCCATCATGGGGCCCAGTGGCATCGGCAAAACCACCTTGCTGAAGCTGATTGGCGCGCAGCTGACCCCGGATGCCGGTTCGGTGCGCTTCGATGGCCATGATCTTCACCGCCTCTCCCGCAGCGATCTCTATCGCCAGCGCCGCCGTATGAGCATGCTGTTTCAATCCGGTGCGCTGTTTACCGACATGTCGGTGTTCGACAACGTGGCCTTTCCCCTGCGCGAGCACACCCAACTGAATGAAGACCTGATCCGCCGCATCGTGCTGATGAAGCTGGAGGCGGTGGGGCTGCGCGGCGCCGCTGAGCTGATGCCGTCGGAGCTGTCCGGCGGGATGCAGCGCCGAGCGGCGCTGGCCCGGGCCATCGCCCTGGAGCCGGAGCTGGTGATGTACGACGAGCCCTTTGCCGGTCAGGACCCGATCTCCATGGGGGTGTTGGTCAAGCTGATCCGCGACCTGGGCGATGCGTTGTCGCTGACCTCGGTGGTGGTCTCCCATGACGTGGACGAGGTGATGAGCATCGCCGACCAGGTCTATGTGATTGCCGGGGGCAAGGTGGTAGGCGCGGGCACACCGGAGCAGATCCGTGCTATCGACACGCCGGAGTTGCGCCAGTTTCTGCAAGGGGCGCCGGACGGCCCGGTGCGCTTCCATCATCCCAGCGAGGCTTACCTTAAGGAGTTGCTGCAGTGAACGGCTTGGAGAGTATTGCCCGCCTGGGACGGGGTGGCCTGGCCTGGGTGACCGGGCTTGGGCGCGCGCTGCTGATGTTAATGGGGGCGTTGTTGGCGCGCCCGCAGCCGGGCAAGATGACCCCGTTGCTGATCAAGCAGCTGTACCAGATCGGGGTGTTGTCGGTGGTGATCATCCTGGTATCCGGCCTCTTTATCGGCATGGTGCTGGGGTTGCAGGGCTACATCATCCTGGTGGATTTTGGCACCGAGGAGAGCCTGGGCCCGATGGTGGCCCTGTCGCTGCTGCGGGAGCTGGGGCCGGTGGTGACCGCGCTGCTGTTCGCCGGGCGAGCGGGGTCGGCGGTCACCGCCGAGATTGGCCTGATGAAAACCACCGAGCAGCTGGCCTCGATGGAGATGATGGCGGTGGATCCGCTGCGTCGGGTGGTGGCGCCGCGTTTCTGGGCCGGGGTGATCGCCATGCCGCTGCTCACCGTGATCTTTGTGGCGGTGGGGATCTGGGGTGGCCACCTGGTGGGGGTGGATTGGAAGGGGATCGACAGTGGCGCCTTCTGGTCGATCCTCAACGCCTCAGTGGAGTGGCGACAGGATATTGTGAACTGTTTGATTAAGAGCCTGGTGTTTGCCTTCGTGGTGATCTGGATTGCGCTGTTCAAGGGCTACGATGCCCTGCCCACCGCGGAAGGGATCAGCCGGGCGACCACCGAGACCGTGGTCCATGCCTCGCTGGCGGTGTTGGCGCTGGATTTTGTTTTGACTGCACTGATGTTTGGGTAAAAGGATGAATTCAAAGAAAACCGAATTGGCGGTTGGCGCCTTTCTGCTGGCTGGCCTGGTGGCGTTTCTGGTGCTGGTGTTCAAGGTGGCCAACATCGATCCCCGCGCCCACAACAACACCTACCAACTGGAAGCCCACTTCGACAACATCGGCAGTCTCAAGGTGCGTTCACCGGTGAAGGTGGGTGGCGTGGTGGTAGGTCGGGTCACCCGGATTGGCTTGGACCCGATGCAGCTGACCCCGGTGGTCACCCTGGCCATCGATGTTCGCTATGACCAGTTCCCGGACACCAGCAGCCTGTCGATCCTGACCTCCGGTCTGTTGGGTGAGCAGTACGTGGGACTGACCCCGGGCTTCTATGACGAGGAGGAGGGCGCCTTCTTGGCGGACGGTGACCGGGTTGAGGATACCCGTAGCGCCATGGTGCTGGAGGAGCTGATAGGTCAGTTCCTCTATAGTGTGGGACAGGGTGAATAAGGAGCAGTACCGATGAGAGCGATGTTGGCAGCGGCGTTGGCCGTGATGATGTGGGCTGCACCCGCTTGGGCTGAACACGACAGCAGCGACCCTTACAAACTGGTGCAGCAGGTTGCAGAAGCCACCTTCCAGCGCTTTGAGCAGGACAAGGAGGCCATCTCGGCAGATCCTGACCACCTCAAGCTGATCGTGGAAGAGGAGATGATGCCCTACGTCGACCACCGCTATGCGGCGCTCAAGGTGGTCGGTCCCCAGGCGCGTCAGATCGACAGGGCTGAGCTGCAAAGGTTCACGGACGTCTTCAGGCAGTATATGATTGCCACCTTTGCTCAGGCATTCACCGAATATACTAACCAAACCGTTGAGTTTCAGCCGGGCCAGGCACCGGCGGATCGACGTATCGTGACCGTTGGCGTCACGATTGTGGATCCCAGCCGCCCGGCGATTTCAGTCCAGTTCAAAGCGCGCCGCAATAACAAGACGGGCCAATGGAAGGCGATCGACCTGATTGCCGAGGGCGTCAGTCTGCTGGCCACCAAGGAAGCAGAGATCGGCGGCCTGATCCGCCGTCAGGGGATCCGCTCAGTCAGCGATATGCTGGCGGAGCAGAGCGCCAAGCCGCTGACCCCGGCCAAGCGCGCCTCATGAGCGGTTTAGAGCATCGCCTTGAGGGCGATAGCCTTTGGCTCAATGGTGTACTTAACGAAGCGGTGGTGATGTCGCTGTGGTCCCAGTTGGACTCATGGCAGCAGGTCACCACCCTGGAACTCGGTGCCTTGAAGCAGATTGACAGTGCTGGGCTTGCGCTGTTGCTGGAGCTGGAGAGCCGGGCCCGTGTCCGGCAGCAACCGCTGCAGTGGCTCAGCGTGCCGGCCGCCATGCAACGATTGATGGGGCTGTATGACCTTCAACTGGCCGAGGGCCGCTTGGGGGCACACACCGAGATCGAGGAACAGAACGATGGAACTGAATGAGATTGAACAGCGCTTGCAGGATGCCATGGCCTTGGCCGAGGTTCATGTGAGCGCCGAGGGCACCCACTACAAGATCGTGGTGGTGGGGGAAGGCTTTGAGGGCCAGTCCAAGGTCAAGCGTCAGCAGGCGGTGTATGCCCCGCTGATGGACAAGATCACCGATGGAACACTGCACGCCTTGACCATCAAGGCATTCACGCCAGCGGAGTGGCAACGCGAAAAAATCTTCAACATGCCAAGCTGATACTGGCGGAGAATAAGTGGATAAATTGCAAGTTCGGGCCGCAGGCCCCCTCGCTGGCGAGGTCACCATCTCCGGTGCCAAGAACGCCGCGTTGCCGATCCTGATGTCGGCGGTATTGGCTCAGGACACCATGACCCTGGGTAACGTTCCGCAACTGCGGGATGTGGCCACCACCATTGCGCTGCTGCGTCAATTGGGCGCCGAGGTCAGTGACCTGGAAAACGGCACCCTGACCATCAACCCAGCCACCATCAGCCACTGTGTGGCGGAGTACGATCTGGTTAAGACCATGCGCGCCTCCATCATGCTGCTGGGGCCGCTGGTGGCCAAATACGGCCACGCCGACGTGTCTCTGCCCGGTGGCTGTGCCATTGGCGCCCGCCCGGTCAACCTGCACATCCAGGGCCTAGAGGCCATGGGCGCCGAGGTGACCGTGGAAGAGGGCTATGTGAAGGCCCGCGTTGATGGCCGCCTCAAGGGCGCCACCATCCTGATGGACGTGGTGTCGGTTACCGGCACTGAGAACCTGATGGCGGCCGCCACCCTGGCGGACGGGGTAACCTTCATCGAGAACGCCGCCCGCGAACCGGAGGTGGTCGATCTGGCCTCCTGCCTGAACGCCATGGGCGCCAAGATCTCTGGTGCCGGCACCGACGTGATCCGCATCGAAGGGGTAGAGAAGCTCAATGGCATCCGCTACCAGGTGATGCCGGACCGCATTGAAACCGGCACCTACCTGGTGGCCGCCGCCGCGACCCGAGGCCAGGTGGTGTGCCGCAATGCCGCCCCGGAAACCCTGGAGCCGGTGCTGCTGAAGCTGGAAGAGGCCGGTGCCAAGGTGGAACGGGGTGACGATTGGATCAGCCTGGACATGGAGGGCCGCCGTGCCAAGCCGGTCTCCATCAAGACCGCGCCTCACCCGGCGTTCCCCACCGACATGCAGGCGCAGTTCTGCACCCTCAATGCGCTGGCGGAAGGCCACTCCAAGGTGACCGAAACCATCTTTGAGAACCGCTTTATGCACGTGCCGGAACTGCAGCGCATGGGCGCAGTGATGGACCTGGATGGTCATACCTGCCTGATCGACGGCCGTGAGACCCTGCAGGGGGCCCAGGTGATGGCGACCGATCTGCGCGCCTCCGCCTGTCTGGTGATCGCCGGCCTAGTGGCCAGCGGCACCACGGTGGTGGATCGCATCTATCACCTGGACCGCGGCTACGAGCAGATTGAGCACAAGCTGGCGGGCCTGGGTGCCGACGTTAGCCGACTCAAGGCCTAAAGCGGTTCCGGTTAGGTCCCAATACCAAAAACGCCCGTCAGTGACGGGCGTTTTTTTGTGGCCTGCTTGAGCCCTGGCTTAGAGCTCCAGCCAGGCCAATAGCCGTTGCCAGGCTTGCGGGTCCAGCTCGTTGTGCCCATTTTGTACCACCGCATCGCGGTACTGCTGCCGCTCTGGCAGGCTGGCCAGCAAGGGGATCTTCAGCGGGGTCAGGAAGCGCTCCAGCAGTTCGGTCTGGTTGTCGCTCTGCAGTCGGTTAGCCAGTACGCCGATGGCCGGCTCGCGCCGGCGGAACTGGGGGTGGAACAGCAGGTCTGGCAGAAAGCGGCCCAGCGCTTTGACGTCCAGCGGGTTGGCCTGGCAGGGCAGCAGGATACGGTCGGCGTAGCCCAGCAGGCGGCTGAGCAGGGCAGGATCCAGGTTGGCGGGGGAGTCCATCAGGATGCAGCCGGCATCTGCGGGGACCCGCAGCCGCATCGACTCCAGCCGGGCCCGGCGTGGGTCATCATCCACCGCGTAGAGATCGGGCTGCTCCTGGGCCCACTGCAGGCTGCTGCCCTGGGGATCGAAGTCCACCAGGGCAGGGCGGTGACCCTGCTGGTTGAGCAGGGTCAGCAACTGGGTGGTGATGGTGGATTTGCCCACGCCGCCCTTGTTGTTGAGGATCAGGATCCGCGGGCCAAGGTAGGCGCTTAAGCTGACCAGGCTGCGAGGGGCAGCCTGGATCGGAGGGGAAGTGAGGGAAGCAGCACTCAACATGGGGATTCCAGCCAGGGGGTTTACCCCTTTAAAGCGACCGTCGACCCAGTGCAATAAAGCCCCGCGTTAGCGCGGCGCCTCGGCCGCCATTGGCGGCTTCTCATCGATGGTGACCGGCACGCTGAAGCGACGGCCCTGACGGATCAGGGTGATGTTGACCTCGTGACCCGGCGGGGTCTCGGCGATGCTGTCCATCAGCATGTCGGTACTGACGATGGCTTCGCCATTGAAGGCCACCAGCACATCGTTGGGGCGCAGTCCGGCCCGGTCCGCCGGCCCACCTGGTTCCACCTCGCCCACGGCCACCCCCATCACCTCGGTCAGCCGAAGCAGGCGGGCAATGGTGGGATTAACCGGGCTGCCAGACAGGCCAAGATGGCCACGGATCACCCGGCCGTCGCGGATCAGCTTGCCCATGATCTTGTAGGCCAGCTCAATGGGGATGGCGAAGTTCAAGCCGACGCCGGCGTCGCCGAGCCATTGGTAGTTGGCGGTATTGATCCCCACCAGTACCCCGTCGGCATCCACCAGGGCACCGCCGGAGTTGCCCTGGTTAATGGCGGCGTCGGTCTGGATAAAATCCTGGTAGGAGGAGCTCAGACCGTTGCGGCCGGTGGCGCTGATGATCCCCTGGGTGATGGTCTGGCCCAGGTTATAGGGGTTGCCGATGGCCAGCACCATGTCACCCACCTTGGGCTGACGCTTCAGATCCAGGGGGATCACCGGCAGATCGGACTCGGCGATCTGCAGCACCGCCAGATCGGTGTAGGGATCGGAGCCGATCATCTCGGCATTGGCCAGGCGGCCGTCCTGCAGGGCGACGAAGATCTGATCGGCGGAGCTCACCACGTGGTAGTTGGTGAGGATGTAGCCGTCACCGTGCATGATGATGCCGCTGCCCAGTCCCTGGGGCAGTAGCTGAGAGAAGTTGCCCCGGGTCTGACGATGCGAGTAGATGTTGACCACTGCCGGTGCGGCACGACGCACCGCGCTGGAGAAGCTGGCGCGCTCGACCTGACTGATGCTGCGATCCAGCCGCGGCAAACGTTCGCGCAGGCTGGGATTGAGCACCACGATAATGATGGCCAGGGCCAGTCCGGCCAGGACCGGTTTCAAGATATAGCGTATTAAAGGTAACGCTTTCACAGTGATAGCCTCTTCATAGTGGCTTGATCCTACCCCTCAGGCTGAATCACGACAACCAAAAAGGCGGCCCGCAGGCCGCCTGTATAGGGATGGAACAGGCTCAGCGCAGGATCACCATCAGGGTGCTGCCATCGCGCATGACCGAAGCGGCGAAGGGGCCTTCGTAATCATCGAGCAGCTCACGCAGCTCACCCAGGTCACTGATCGGGGTGCGGCCCCGGTTCATCAGGCTGACCCCGGTAATGACGTCACCCACCTGCAGGCCGTTGCCCGCTGCGGGTGACCGATCGGCCAGCTCGGATACGGAGACACCGCTGACATCGCCCTCCTTGAAGCTGGACAGCTTGGCGCCTTCCAGCGCCGGGTGGATAACGCTGGCCTGGACGCTCTCGCCCGGGGCTTCGTTGAGGGTCACCTCGACGTTCTCCTCCTCACCGTCGCGGATCAGCCCCAGGCTGACGGTGGCACCGGCCCCCATGGTGGCGACCTTGGCGCGCAGCTCCTGGAAGGTTTTGATCTTCTTACCGTTCAACCGAATGATGATGTCACCCGCTTGCAAGCCCGCAGCCGCCGCAGCGGAGTCCGGCAGGACCTGGCTGACGTAGGCACCGTGCTTGGTGTCCAGGCCGAACAGCTGGGCGGTCTCGTTGTTGAGCTCGCCGCCGAGGATCCCCAACACGCCACGGCGCACCTCGCCAAATTCCAGGATCTGACTGGTCAGGTTCTGCACCATGTTGATGGGAATAGCGAAGCCGATGCCCACGTTGCCGCCACTGGGGGCAATGATGGCGGTGTTGATGCCGATCAGTTCACCGTTGAGATTGACCAGGGCACCGCCGGAGTTGCCGCTGTTGATGGCGGCGTCGGTCTGGATGAAGCTTTGGTAGCCGTCGCCATCCAGGCCTCGGGCCAGGGCGGAGACAATGCCGGAGGTGACGGTCTGGCCCAGGCCGAAGGGGTTGCCGATGGCCACGGTAAAGTCGCCCACCTTGAGCTTGTCCGAGTCGGACATCTTAACGGCGGTCAGCTCGTCGGCTTCCACCTGCAGTACCGCCACGTCGGTATCCGGATCGGAGCCGATCAGCTTGGCCTCAAACTCACGGCCATCACTGAGGTTGATGACGATCTTGTCGGCGTTGTCGATCACATGGTGGTTGGTAATGACGTAGCCCTTGTCAGCGTCGACGATAACACCGGAGCCCAGGCCGCGGAACGGCCGAGACCGCTCCTGACCATGGGGATTGGGGCCAAAGAAGAAGCGAAACGGCTCGGGGATGGATTGGCGGGCAGTCTGGGTGCCCTCGACGGACACGGAGACCACCGCCGGAGAGACCCGTTCAATCATCGGGGCCAGGCTGGGTAGCGCCTGACCCTCCACCGCATTGGGCAGTGCCGCTTGGGCGGGTAGGGCAGTCAAACCCGCTACCAGCAGGGCAGCGGAAAGTAAGGTTGTTGTTTTTTTCATCAGTGATCAATCTCCTGCAACCACATCACGGAAAATACCTAACTTGCGACCATGCTCTCGACGGGAAGTTCCACCCGACTTGTTGAGGGCTTAGCCGTTGGCGGCCTTGGGGCTCTCGCTGATGATGCCATGGGACCCTTTGACGTAGTCCTTCGGCGGCAGGCTTTCGACGCTGTCGCCGTCGCCCTTGTCCTCCAGCTTCGGCTGGTTGGCCGGCAGTGGGGTGAGCTGACCGTCGCCCAGCATGCCTTTGGCGGAGTCGTTCCAGAAGCGATTGGCCTTGTCCAGGCTGCTGCTCAGCTGAGACATCAGCTCGCGAGACTGTTCGAAGTAGTCGGCCACTTCCTGGCGCTGCTGGTCCAGCTCAAATTTGGCCTGGGTCAGCTCCCGTTGCAGGGCCCGGTTGTCTTCGCCATTGCCCTTGAAGCGCCAATGGATCAGGTAACCGATGCCGATGCCGATAAACAGAAAGATCAAGCTGGGTGCCCAGGTCATAAATACTCCTTTCGAGGCCGGATAAAAACGATGCCCACAGTGGTAACGTGTTGCGCTGACCTTTGGGTCAACAGCTTAGGCGCAGAGCGCCGAAACCGGTTGGTAATTGGTCAGTTTGGCTCTTGCACTACCAATATACCTCGCCATTTTGGGACATGGTACACTTGCCGCCCGGTTGTACTAAGGATTGTCCAAGGAACAGAGGATGGCGACCCCACTTGAACGGTATCAGCAGGATCTGGCTCGGCCGGATTTCCTCCCCGACCCCGCCCAACGGCGCGCGGTGGAGTGCCTGCAGCGGGTCTATGATGCGATTCTGGCCAGGGAGCGCTGGCAGCCGAGCCTGGGCCAGAAGCTGCGCGGCTGGTTGGGGGCCGATGTGGGCGAGCCCGAGGTGCGCGGGGTCTATTTCTGGGGTGGCGTCGGTCGCGGCAAAACCTACCTGGTGGACACCTTTTACGAATGTCTGCCGATCGAGCGTAAGCTGCGGGTGCATTTTCACCGCTTTATGCACCGGGTCCACAAGGCGCTGGAGGCGCACAAGGGTCAGGCGGATCCGCTGCCCAGGATCGCCGCTGAACTGGCCCAGGAAGCCCAGGTGATCTGCTTCGACGAGTTCTTTGTCTCCGACATTACCGATGCCATGCTGCTGGGCGGGCTGTTTGAGCAGCTGTTCCAGCACGGCGTGGTGTTGGTAGCCACCTCCAACATCCCGCCGGATGAGCTGTACCGTAATGGTCTGCAGCGGGCCCGCTTCCTGCCCGCCATTGCCCTGATTAAGCAGCACTGCGATGTGGTCAACGTGGACCATGGCATCGATTATCGACTGCGTACCCTGGAGCAGGCGGAGATCTACCACCACCCGCTGGATGCCGCCGCCGAGGCCAACCTGCATCGCTACTTTGAGCAGCTGGCGCCGGAGCCGGGCCACCGCGGCGGTGAGATCGAGGTGCTGGGCCGGGCCATCCCTATCGAGCGCGAAGCGGACGGGGTACTGCTGATCGACTTCCCGGCCCTGTGTGACGGCCCCCGCAGCCAGAGCGACTATATGGAGCTGGCTCGGCTGTACCACACCGTGCTGCTGCAGGGCGTAGATGTGATGGGCTCCGGGCACAGTGGCGATGACGTGGCCCGCCGCTTCATCGCCATGGTGGATGAGTTCTACGAGCGAGGCGTGAAGCTCATTATCTCCGCCACGGTGCCGATGGATCAGCTCTACGATAGCGGCCTGGTGGCGTTTGAGTTTCGCCGCTGCCTAAGCCGCCTGACCGAGATGCAGAGCCACGATTACCTGGCTCGTCCCCACCTGCCCTGAACGGCAAGATTTCCGAAAAAAGCAGGTGATTTTTGCGCCGCCCTGCTTTATAATTCGCGCCCTGCCTACGTTACAGCGGTCGTTTAACGACCAAAACCAGCGTCTTATCCTATTCGAAGGGATAGGTGGGAGACCGAACAAGGTTGCCCGGCCATATTGGCGGGGCGCAAATGTAACAGCTCAATTAGGTTTTTATCCAAATGAAAACTTTTACTGCTAAGCCTGAGTCCGTTCAACGCGACTGGTTTATCATCGATGCCGAGGGTAAAACCCTGGGTCGTCTGGCTACTGAAGTAGCGCGTCGCCTGCGCGGTAAGCACAAGCCGGAGTACACTCCGCACGTGGATACCGGCGACTACATCGTGATCGTGAACGCTGAAAAAGTGACCGTGACCGGTAACAAGGCGCAAAACAAGATGTACTACCGTCACTCCGGTTACCCGGGTGGCATCAAGGAGATCAACTTCGCTGATCTGCAGGAGCGCAAGCCCGAAATGATCATCGAAAAAGCGGTTAAGGGCATGCTGCCGAAAGGCCCTCTGGGTCGTGCCATGTTCCGTAAGCTGAAAGTGTACGCTGGTGCCGAGCACAAGCACGCTGCACAGCAGCCTCAGGTTCTGGACATCTAAGGGGATATAGGCAATGACTCAATACTACGGTACTGGCCGCCGCAAAACCTCCACTGCTCGTGTCTTCATCAAGCAGGGTACTGGCGAAATCATCATCAACAAGCGCTCCATCGAGCAATTCTTCGGCCGTGAAACTGCCCGCATGGTAGTTCGTCAGCCGCTCGAGCTGGTTGAGATGCTGGACAAGCTGGACATCTACGTTACCGTTTCTGGCGGCGGCATCACCGGTCAATCCGGCGCCATCCGTCACGGTATCACCCGTGCCCTGATGCAGTTTGACGAGTCTCTGCGCCCGACTCTGCGCGAAGCTGGTTTCGTTACCCGCGACGCCCGTGAAGTTGAGCGTAAGAAAGTTGGTCTGCGCAAAGCACGTCGTCGTCCGCAGTTCTCCAAGCGTTAATTCGCTGGAACTTCGGTTCGATACAGAAAACCCGGCCTTATGGTCGGGTTTTTTATTTTCAGCGCTGTTACGACACATCCGTGCGTTTGAGCGCCGTTTTCCTCATTTATCCTCCTATCCCCACAATGATTTCGTGTGATTCAGTTCAATTGCGCACAGCAAACTATGAACTGCGTCGTGTTTTTCTATATAATGGGCCCGCCTCAGCTCTTTGCCCTTGTGAAAACATCGGTTTGGGCACAAAAACAAGATTGAAGGCACGAAAAAAGCACAACCCCTATGGGAGATAAGTGGATGAGCAATGCGCCTGTCGATACCGGACGTCGCAGATTTCTAACCCTAACTACGGCTGTCGTAGGCGGGGTTGGCGCGGTCGCTACTGCGGTTCCCTTCATCAAGTCATGGAACCCCAGCGCCAAGGCGAAAGCCGCCGGTGCACCAGTAGAAGTCAACATTGGAAAGATTGAACCGGGTCAGATGCTACGCGTTGAGTGGCGTGGCAAGCCGGTTTGGGTAGTACGCCGTACCAAGGCCGTACTGGATGAGATGGCCAAGCTGGACAGTCAGCTGCGGGATCCGAACTCGGATGAGCCGCAGCAACCGGACTATGCCAAGAACCCTGGTCGCTCAATCAAGGAAGAGTATTTCATTGCGGTGGGCCTCTGTACTCACCTGGGCTGCTCGCCCACTTACCTTCCGGATGCATTCGAGCAGCAGGTACAGGGGGTCAGCTCTGGCTTCTTCTGCCCCTGTCATGGCTCCAAGTTCGATATGGCCGGCCGCGTGTTTGCGGGCGTTCCGGCACCGCTGAACCTGATGGTGCCGCCACACAGCTATGTGGACGATTCCACCGTATTGATCGGTGTTGATGAGGGAGCGGCGTAATCATGCAAAAAATCATTGATTGGATCGACGAACGGATCCCGATGACCGCCACGTACAACAAGCACGTGGGTCAATATCCGGCTCCGAAGAACTTTAACTTCTGGTACTTCTTTGGCTCATTGGCGATGCTGGTGCTGGTCAATCAGATCCTCACCGGGATCTGGCTGACCATGAACTACGTGCCGAGCGCCGAAGGGGCCTTTGCCTCCATCGAATACATCATGAGGGATGTGGAGTACGGCTGGTTGCTGCGTTATATGCACTCCACCGGCGCCTCCGCCTTCTTTGTGGTGATCTACCTGCACATGTTCCGCGGCCTGATCTACGGCTCTTACCAGAAGCCCCGTGAGCTGCTGTGGATCTTCGGCATGCTGATTTTCCTGGTGCTGATGGCAGAAGCCTTTATGGGCTACCTGCTGCCCTGGGGACAGATGTCCTACTGGGGTGCCCAGGTAATCATCTCGCTGTTCGGTGCCATCCCCTTCATCGGTGATGACCTGACCCTGTGGATCCGTGGTGACTACGTGGTCTCCGGTGCCACCCTGAACCGCTTCTTTGCCCTGCACGTGATTGCCCTGCCGCTGGTGCTGGTGGTGCTGGTGTTCCTGCACATCATCGCGCTGCACGAGGTGGGTTCTAACAACCCCGATGGCATCGAGGTGAAGAAGAACAAGGGCCCGGACGGCTGGCCGGTGGATGCGATCCCGTTCCACCCCTACTACACCGTCAAGGATATCGTCGGCGTCGCTGGCTTCCTGATCCTGTTCTGCTACGTGCTGTTCTTTATGCCGGAAGGTGGCGGCTACTTCCTGGAGGCGCCGAACTTCGAGGCGGCCAACCCGCTGAAGACGCCGGAACACATCGCCCCGGTATGGTACTTCACCCCGTTCTACGCCATCTTGCGGGCGGTCCCCGACAAGCTGCTGGGTGTCGTTGGCATGGGGGCGGCCATCGTGGTGCTGTTCTTCCTGCCCTGGCTGGATCGCTGCAAGGTGAAGTCCATCCGCTACCGCAGCATGGTGCACAAGGCCAACATCGCCCAGTTCGTGGTCTGCTTTATCGCCCTGGGTATCCTGGGTGCGCTGCCGGCCGGTCCGGTTGAGACCCTGCTGGCGCGGATCTTCTCCTTGGGTTACTTCGGCTTCTTCGTCTTCCTGTTTGTCTACAGCAAGAACGAGAAGTGCAAACCGGTTCCGGAAAGGGTGACAGGCTAATGAAAAAGATCTTTGTAACATTGCTTGCCTGCCTGCCGGCGCTGACCTTTGCCGCAGGCGGCCATAACCCCCACGTGGTCAAGGCCGACATCGATCTGCATGACCAAGCCTCGCTGCAGCGCGGTGCCACCGCGTTCATCGAGAACTGCCTGGGTTGCCACAGCACCCAGTACCAGCGCTACGAGCGCGTGGCCAATGACGTCGGCTTCAGCATCGATGAGATCAATGAGCTGATCTACACCGATGCCAAGGTGGGCGATCTGATGTTCAGCGCCATGCCGCAGGAGCAGGCCGCCAAGTGGTTCGGTGCCGCGCCGCCGGATCTGACCATGGTAGCCCGGGTACGGGGTTCCGATTGGGTGTACTCCTACCTGACCACCTTCTACCAGGATCAGAGCCGTCCGTTCGGCGTGAATAACCTGGTGTTCCCCTCTGTCGGTATGCCCCACGTGCTGGAGCGTCTGCAAGGGGTGCCGGTACTGCAGGAAGATGGCAGCATCGTCGCCAGCGGTGGCAGTCTGAGTGCTGAGGAGTACGACCAGTTCGCCTTGGATCTCACCAACTTCCTGACCTACTCCGCGGAGCCGATCCGGCTCGAGCGGGAGCGTCTGGGCAAGTGGGTACTGGGCTTCCTGGCCATCTTCTTTGTCCTGGCCTACCTGCTGAAGCGGGAATACTGGCGAGATGTACACTAATCGCCAATAACAGGTTACAATCTGTCTCTTGTGCAAATGTGGGGGCCTAGCGCCCCCCTTTGCGGTTTCTGCTATCTGAACTTTTCGGAGGGTATCGATGGCTGTCGCTGCCAATAAACGCTCTGTCATGGCCCTGTATTCCGGTGCCAGCGATCTCTATAGCCACCAGGTGCGCATCGTCCTGGCGGAGAAGGGTGTAGGGGTGGAGGTCCTGCAGGTGGACCCGAACCAACTGCCCCAGGATTTGGTTGAACTGAATCCCTACAACAGCGTTCCGACCCTGGTCGATCGCGAACTGGTGCTGTACAACGCGCGCATCATCATGGAGTACCTGGATGAGCGCTTCCCGCACCCGCCGCTGATGCCGGTTTACCCGGTTTCCCGCGGTCAGAGCCGTCTGATGATGCACCGCATCGAGCACGACTGGTATACCCTGGCAGACCGCATTGAGAAGGGCGAAGGCGTTGCCGCCGCGCGCAAAGAGCTGACCGAGAGCATCCTGGCTCTGGGCCCGATCTTTGCCGAGACCCCCTACTTCATGAGCGAAGAGTTCACCCTGGTTGACTGCTACCTGGCGCCGCTGTTCTGGCGTCTGCCGATGCTGGGCATCGAGCTGACCGGCCGTGGCAGTGCCGAGGTGAAGGCCTACATGACCCGCCTGTTCGAGCGTGAGTCCTTCAAGGCCTCCCTGACCGAAGTGGAACGCGAGCTGCGCATCGGCGTATGAGCCAAGAGGTTAGCCCCACTCGACCCTACCTGTTGCGCGCATTCTACGATTGGATGCTGGACAACGACCTGACCCCGCACCTGGTGGTGAACGCCGAGGTACCCGGTGTACAGGTTCCGCGTCAGTTTATCCAGGACGGTCAGATTGTGCTGAACATTGCCCCCCACGCGGTGGGCAACCTGCAACTGGGTAACGATTTTGTCCTGTTCAATGCGCGCTTCGGCGGTAAGCCGCACGCGTTGAACGTACCGATGGAAGCGGTGGAAGCGATCTACGCCCGGGAGAACGGTGCTGGCACCGTGTTCCCGCCGGAGCCGGCCTACGAGGACAGCTCCGAAGAGCCGGAGGAAACGGTGGAAGAGGCGCCCGAAGCGTCCGAGCCCGCCACCCCGCCGACTCGCCCCAGTGGTCGTCCGACCCTGAAGGTGATCAAATAAGGTCGAAGGGATTCGATAACAAAAGGCGCCTACGTGGCGCCTTTTTTGTGTCTTGCTGCCGGGCAGAACAAAGCGGAACCTGGTGTTAGCAAGGCAAAAGAAAAGCCGCCCGAGGGCGGCTTTATTGCACCGGGTAGGGTGCTTAGCGATTACTACTCTGTTGGCTTAGCGGCGTCGACGCAGGCCGGCCAGGGCCAGCAGCATCAACAGGGCGTAGCCCAGGGAACCCCCGCTGGCGCCTTGCTCAGCCGCTTCCGGCGTCGCAGTGGTGTTGGAGGAACCAGTGCCACTGTTGCTGGCGTTGCTGCTATTGCCTTGATCCGACTCCGGCGCCGGGCTGTTGCCCTCCTCCTCCGCGGGGGCAGTGGTGTCGCCATTGCCCTGCTCAGCATCCGGCACCTGCTGGTCCTGCTCATCCACATCGTCCGCTTCCACCACGGTGACCACCGCCTGCTTAATGCTGGTGGTCTTGCCGTCGCTCACCCGAACCTCGATTACCACCTCGCCAGCGGAGAGGCCCAGCAGGGTTACCTGGCTGGTGTTGGCCCCCTGCAGGGTGGCAAAGCCACTGACCACTTCCCAGAAGTAGGTCATGGCATCACCATCTGGGTCCACGGTACCGGCAGCGCTGATGGAGATGGTGCTGCCTTCTGCCACGGTGACGGACTCCGGTGCGATCTCGACCTGAGGTGCGCCGTTGACCATCACGGTCACCACCTTGCTGACCGAGCCGGTGGCGTTGGTCACGGTGACGGTGAACTCGTGATAGCCGTAGCCCAGATCGGTCACGGTCGGAGTGGCGCTCATGGCACCGGACATATGGCCGCTGGGTCCGGTGGTGTGTTCCCACTCAAAGCTCAGCTCACCCCCCTCCGGGTCGACCGAGCCACTGGCATCCAGCATCAGGGTCTCGCCGGCGTTCATGGCGATGTAGCTGTTGGCCAGCGATACCTCTGGCAGGCTAGGGATGTTGTTGACCGTCAGCATAAAGCTGGTGCTGGCACGATCGGTGGGGTAGGCCATGTCGTAGACCGTCACCGTTACCTCGGTGGTGCCATGCCAGTTCAGATCCGGAGTCAGGCTGAACTGCGCGCCGGACTCGTTGCCTTCCAGCTCGACAGTAACGTGCTCACCACTGATCTCGATGGCGTTAGCGGTGCCCTTGAGATCGTTGTACATCACACTCAGGCCTTCGACCGGGGTGTTCTCGTCGGTTACCTGGTCGGCGATGTCGGCAACGGTGATGTTGCTGGGCACATCCAGGTTGTGCTCAACGGTCACCAGCTCCGAATCGTCGTACTGGCTCTCAACGGTGATGACACCCAGCTGACCGGTGGCTTCGGCGGAAACCCGGGCCTGGAACTTCAGGTCGACCCCGGTTTGCTCCGGTCCACGGTAATCAGCACAGACCACGGTGCCGTTGCTGATCTTCTGATCCACATCTTCAAAGGCGAAGCCATCGTTGAGGTAGCCGAAGGTCGGGCCGAAGGCACCCCGCTCACCCCAGTAACCGTGCAGGCCGACAGAGCCCAGGTGGTTGTTGAAGGTGTTGATGGCGTCGTAGGCGAAGATCATCTCGTAGTCACCGGGCTCAAAGTTGATCTCGGTAGAGATGATGGTCTGGATGTTGAAGAACGCGTCAGAGTCCGGATTGGTGTTGCCACCGAAGAAGCTCATGTTCTCCTGGCCACCTTCCCACTGGAACAGGTAGTGCTTGTCGGTCACGACCGCGTACACGGCATGCAGCGGACGGAAGGTATCCCAGTCGGTGGTGCGGCTGGGCATGGAGACGTCACCCCGCCAAAGCGGTGCCACCATGGTGTCCGGGAAGGTCTGGAAGATATCGGTGAACGGAATGTTCTGGTTCCAGAAGTCCATCATCCAGTCGAACTGCACATAACCGAACGGCGAGATCGCCAGCACATCCTGGGCAAACTCTTCCGGATTGGCGTACAGCGGCACATGCGGCAGGCCGTTCTCCGCCATCGGGATCCACAGCATCTGATTGGGCAGCCCTTCCAGGCCAGACATCGGCTGGAAGCCCTGGGCGAACAGGTCAAAGAAGGCCGGATCGCTGCCGTAAGGAACGCGACACATGGGATCGTCGTGGTTGGTGGTGTAGCTGTAGTGACGGCCCATCTGCGCAGAGGAGGGCTGCACGGCATCCAGGGTCAATACGTTGCCACTGATGGAAACATCCTCGGCGTCGATGCCCACACTGCCCACGGTCAGGCTTCCCGGCACCAGGTCCAGGGTGTCCGGCAGCTGGGTGACCAGGCTGAAGCCGCGTTCGGCTCCAAGCAGGTTGGGTTCGAGACGTACGTGGAAGTCGACGATGTCGCCGGCCTTGGCGGCAGTCTGGGACGCAGTAATGCTAGTGTCGCTGCCCATGTGCTCCAGCTTCAGGGCGAAGCTGCCGAGGTTATCGTCGTTGTAGACATCGCTGCCCAGGCTGACCACACCATAGTAGGTGTCGTTGTCCTGTGCGCCAGGCAGGTTGTAGTTCAGGCGCAGTTGGTAGGGATCCATGCCGTTGTTGCTGGCCGGACCGGATACCTCGAGGTTGTCACCGTTGTCACCGGTGACCACGGCGATGTTAAGCACGACGCTGTCCTCGCCGTTCTTGGGATCCTCGTAGTCGTACTTCCAGTTACCCACGACCGCCCAGTAGGTGCCGGGCATCGGGTCATTGACGGCACAGAAATCACCGGCGTCGGTCCAGGAGTAGCAGATCGCCTCATCCCACCACTGAATGTCACCGTCGTTGTTGACGTCCATCCCCATGTCGATGCCGGAGTAGGCCACCTTGTCGACATGCTGAACCTCAACCACGATGCGCTCGGAGCCCTCAGGCACATCAAAGAAGATCACCTTGGAGCCGGGATCCGCCATCACCTCGGCCATGGTGTTGTGGCCTTCGTTGATGCGGGTATCCGCACGGGACAGCATCAGGTCATGGCGGTCTGCCTTGACCAGGCCGTTAACCCGGTAGTTGAAGCTCTGGATCTCATCGGTATAGACCATGGGGGTCAGGGTGTGGCCGCTTTCACGGTGAATAACGCCGCTGACCTCACGGGGCAGGGTATCACCGCTGTAGCGCACGCCAACCGGCAGGTGCTGGGTCGGCAGGCTGTGGTGCAGCGGATCCAGGTTAACCCGACCCAGCAGTTGCAGGCTGGAGGAGTCGTTACCCAGGGCCTCCACATCCAGCACCTTGGCGGTCACCATGATGGCCTGGCTTTCCCCGGCCATCAGGCTGAACTGCTGGGGGCTGACCTGAATATCCAGCATCGGCGCACCGGGGATCTCCAGCGCCTCAGCCGAGACGTCCCAAGTACCGCTGGTGGTGGCAGTGAAGGTCCGCATGAAGGTACAGGTACCCGCACACTGGTCGTTGTACAGGTAGGGCAGGTTCAAGGTGGTGACGCTACCACCGTTGCGCGGGTTGGCCGCACGGTAGTTGTCACCGGTTTCGTCCAGCACCAGACCCACGGCGGTGGCGCGGGCCACGTTGATCACCCCGGCGCCGGCATCGGCGTAGCCGGCAGCAACCGGATCATAGGGGTAGCCATCGCGAGATCGGGTGACACCATCCAATGAGGCGGTGGTCATCAAGGCCGACTGGATCTGGGCCGGGGTCCAGTCAGGGTGTGCCTGCTGCAGCAGCAGCATGGCCCCGGCTACGTGAGGGGCCGCCATGGAGGTACCGCTGATGGCGGCAAAGTCGGTCGGCAAGGGAGCCCGGGTAAAGGGCATGTCATCGGCGTAGGCCGCGTAGACATTGACCCCAGGCGCAGCCACGTTGGGGGACATCACATCCGGGTTCTCCAGGTTCGGGCCCCGGGAGGAGAAATCCGCCACGTAGTTGGCTTGGCCCATCTCGGTGTAGACATTGGATTCTGAGATTGTGATGGTGTGGCCAGTCCCCTCCTTGAGCCAGTCATCCAGACCGAAGTAGCCGTTGCTGTTGTCGCCGAAGTAGTCCCCGTAGCTGATGTGGATACCGGGGATGGCAAAGGCATCGTTGTTGATGCTCTCAGTGGAGTTGGCGTTGCGCAGGATCAGGCCGCCGGCGCCGCCGGCGGCGATGTTTACCGCCTTGGTGACCCGGGCAATGTCGCCACGCTTACAGATGACGATGGGGGCGATGTCTCCTGGCCAGGGGTTACCTTCCGGATCCAGGGCGAAGAAGTCCGCCGGGAAGGCGTCATTACACTTCTCGTATTCGCTGCCGTAGGCCTTGGCATCCACCAGCGGGCCGGTGTAGCTGCCAGTGATACCGCCGCCGCTGATGTCGGACATCGGCTCGTCACCACCGGTGGCAGCGGTCAGGGATTTGTCCACCTTGATTTCACGACCGTGGGTGGTGGCAGCCACCGAGGTCAGCCAGGGCGAAAGGTGATCGATGGCACCACGTGCCTCATTCGAGTAAGCCGGTGAGTAGGAGTTGCCCGCCGAAGCAGACACAGAGATCCCCGCCTCGCGGGCACGCAGGAAGGCCATCTCCACCGGGTGCTCCCAGGGGAAACCGCCAAAGGTGGTGCCGATGGAGTAGTTGATGGCATCAACGCCATCGGCAATGGCGTCCTCGATGCCCGACAACAGGGCGGAGCCGGGGCAGCCACGGTAGCCGTCGCCGTAGCTGGCATCGCTGGCCCAACAGACCTGGTAGGCGATGATGTTGGCCCGCGGCGCAACCCCGGAGACCATGGGGAACACCAGTCCGGTGGGCACCCCATCGGATTGTTCGGCAAATTCCGGAGCCAGGTAGTCCACGTCGTAGAGGACGTTGCCCGCAGCAGTGGAGGCGGTATGGGAGCCGTGGCCCTGATAGTCCTCACCATTGGCGGGACGCTTGGGCGGCACAACCTGCCAGGGCTGAGCGTCCTGGAAGATGGGATCGGAGTAGCTGTCGGTGATCACCTCATAGGAGCGGATCCCGATCAGCTTGTCGTTACACATGCTGCGGAACTCGGCCGCTTCACAATCGCCGAGGAACACACCGCTGCCCAGCGGGTTGGTGTGCTGGTAGCCATCCCCGGCCACCTCGGCAAAGGAGGGGTGATCGGAGTTGATGCCGGTATCCAATACCCCGATCACCATCCCTTCGCCACGGTACTGGGCGTCACCGACGGTGCCGTCCCACAGTTGGTTGGCACCGATGTGCTCCGGGCCCACGTCTGTGTTGAGCTCGTACACCTCTTCGCGATGCACGGCACGGACGCCAGGCAGGGTGGCGATGCGTGCAGCCTCATCCTGGCTCATGGTCACGGCCATGCCGTTGAAGGCCAGGGTATAGCGTCCTTTGACGCTGGACGGCATCCGACTGGAGCTGATCTGCGACAGCACCGCATCCTGCTTGTCGCTCAGGTACTGGCGGTAGCTCTGCACCGCTTGGGTTTGCACCTGCAGCTTGTTGGCGCCGTGAGCGTTGAGGGCAAACGGGGTGGATTGGTGCTGGGGTGCGGTGGCCTGCAGGCCAGCGATACCACCACGGTAGCTGGCGGCAGGCGCGTCGGACAGCTCGACGATGTAGGTGTGCTGGCCGGTCAGGCCCTGCTCATAACGGAAAGGGATCTTGTCCTCTCCGGTCAGAGCGATACCACGGTGCACATTGGTGCCGTTGCTGTTGCGCGGCGCATTGACCTGGGCGCCGGAGCGGTGCCGGCCTTCACGCAGATCGCTATTAAGTTTGATTATGGAATCGGTGATTTCGATGCTTCGAAACTCGGTTCCGCCTTGCGCCTGTCCCGAGGCGCTGGCACTGCCAGCAGCGTATAGCGCGGCGAGTGTCATTAACGTGAGTTGTTTAATCTTCACTTGCATACCCCTGCTGCCCTTTATGGCAGCGTCCTTGGTCGAAAAAAGTGAAAGACCCACAGAGAACTGACAAAAAACTCGCCGACATCAGGGCTTTATCCCTCAAATCATGGTTTGAGTTAGTTTGACTCTTACGTAGCCATCCCATTTGTTCCAATGCATTGTTGGTTGCAATAAAATGTTCAAAAAACATACATCAAGGCGGCACTGCGTCTCAGGGCTGTTTTCTCGGATATGAGTTTTTTGTCGGACTGTATGCTTTTTGAACAATCTGAAGGGGAGAACCGTTGCTGGTTTTGTATGCAAACTGATTGGTGGGGTTGCTGGAGTGGGGCTGACCTCGCCTACCGACACAAAAAAAGCCGCCCGAAGGCGGCTTAAAGGGTTGAGAAGACTTAGCTGCGTCGACGCAGACCGGTCAAGGCCAGCAGCATCAGCACCAGGTAGCCCAGGGAGCCACCGCTGGCACCTTGTTCAGCTGCTTCCGGAGCTGCATTGGCATTGGAGGAGCCATTGCCGCTGTTGCTGGAACCGCTGTTGTCGGTGTCATTGCTGTTGTCGGTGTCCTGCTCCGGGGAGGAGGTGTCGCCTTCCTCTTCGCCCTCAACAGGAGCCGCCGGGGACTGAGCGTTGCTGCCATCGGAGCCCTCGTCAGATTCCGGCTCCGCTTCACCAGGCTCAACCACGGTGATGATCGCCTGCTTGGTGCTCACGGTCATGCCATCACTAACGCGAACCTCCAGCACGACCTCACCCGCGGACAGACCTTTCAGAGTCACCATGCTGGTGTTGGCGTTCTGCAGGGTGGCAAAGCCACTGACGACCTCCCAGTAGAAGCTCAGAGCATCACCGTCAGGGTCGGTCGTACCAGCAGCGCTGATGGTGATGGTGCTGCCTTCGGCTACGGTGATGGACTCCGGTGCGATGTCGACCTGCGGAGCGCCGTTCACCATCACGGTGACCACCTCGCTGACCGAGTGGGTCGCGTTGCTGACCGTCACAGTGAACTCATGGTAGCCAATGCCCAGGTCGGTGATGACCGGGGTAGCACCCATAGCACCGGACATGTGACCACTGGGCCCAGTGGTGTGCTCCCACTCAAAGCTCAGCTCACCACCATCCGGGTCAACCGACTGGCTGGCATCCAGCATCAGGGTTTCGCCGGCATTGATGGCGTAGCTGGTGCCGCTAAGTTGAATGACCGGCTCACTGTCCACGGCGTTGACTGTCAGCATAAAGCGGGTGCTGGCCTGGTCACTGGGGTTGGCCAGGTCGTAGACGGTGGCGGTCACCTCGGTCATGCCGTTCCAGTTTGCCTCAGGGGTCAGGCTGAAGCTCATGCCATCCACTTCCACCATTACGTTGTCGGCGGATACCATCAGTCCCACAGCCCGGTTATCGCTATGGAGGTAATCCACGGCCAGGTGCGCGATAGCGTCGTTCTCATCGATGGTCTGGTCGGCAATGCCGTACACCACGATGTTGCTGTTGACGTCGATGACCTGAACCTCGGTGACGGTGTTACCACCATCGGCTTCCGCGGTCAGTACCACAGGCAGTGAGCTGGAAGCCGCTTCCGGGGTAACCAGTGCGGCAAAGCGCATCACTGCACGGGTGCTTTCCGGCCCCTGGTAGTTGGCACACACCAGCAGGTTACTGCCCAGTTTTTCAGGCTGATTTACTGCGTAGTCGTCGTAGTGATAGCCATTGACCGGGTAGTAGAAGCCGCGCACGCCCTGGTAGCCCTTCAGGCCCACGGTGTGCTCACCCAATTCACTGTCCATCTCACCGTAGGCGAAGAACAGCTCATACACGCCAGGCGTAAAGTCGATGACGCTGGAGGCCAGGGTCATGAAGTCGAAGTAGGTCGACTTATCGACTTCCATCCCCAGCATGCCCGCTTCGGCGTTGTACATCCGCTTCCACTGCGCGGCGAAGTAGGCGCCCTGGTTCAACGAGGCGGCATAGACACCGTACTCATAGGGAGTAAAGGTGGCGAAGTCCATGCCAGACTCATTGAGGGAGACCGCATTGGCGCGCCAGAAAGGAGCCACCACCAGGTCGCGGACGCCATCGTTGGCCAGGGTATATCCCGGCAGCGAGAACTGCGCGTGAGCATCGAAGCGCAACATGCCATCACCCTGAACGGTGAGGATGTTGGTGGTGTCCTTGGCCTCTACACCGTACAGCGGGATGTGCGGGAAGTAGTTGTCGTAGCCTACGAAGTCCGGGATCTCATACATCTGATCCCACTCGTTGCTGAAGGCCGGCAACTGCGGCACACCGATACCGGGCAGGTCGACAAACTCCGGATGGTCGCTAAACGGCAGGCGACACTGAGGGTCATCCAGGTTGGTGCTGTACTCGTAGGTGCGAGGCACGTCCTTGGTGGAAGGCTGGGTACCTTGCAGGGTGACGGTGCTGCCCGCAACACTCAGGCGCGGATTGGCAAACTCGTTACCACGTACGCTCTCTTCGATCAGGCTCAGACCGGCCGGCAGCTCCACGCTCAGGTGGATATCCCGCTGGTCGCCCAACAGGTTGGCTTGCTGAATCACCTCGAACTCAACGATATCACCAACGCGTGCACCTTCGTGGCTGGCGCTGAACTGCACGTCGGCTTCGCTACGCTGCAGGCGAACCGGCAGCTTACCGATGTCGCTGGGGTTGGTAGCGTCGGTACCCAGTTCGACCAAAGCGTGCAGGATCTCGCCTTCGCCAATGCCATTGATATCCCAGTTCAGCTCCAACTGCTGCGGCGCGATACCGTCGCTGTCGGTGGCAGAGACAGACAGGCGATCGGTAACCACGTCATCAATAATGGTGACGTTGGTGACGATACGGTGGGCTTCATCGTAAGGGTCCCACCAACCAATGCTGCCCTTGATGTTGCTGACCATGTACCAGTAGACGCCGGGCTCCGGGTCGTTGATGGCACAGTAGTCGGCAAGACGCCAGTCAGAGACACAGATCGCTTCCTCTTCCCAGTGGATCTTGCCGTCACCATTAACGTCTCGGCCGAGGTCAATTCGGCTACCGAAGCGGGCCAGATCATCTTCTTCGGCAATCTCGACCACCAAGCGCTTGGTGCCGGTAGGAACGGTAAACATGCGGTAGCCGATCTGCGACTCGGCGCTGGGCAGTGCCGCAACGATCTCCTGGGGGAATACGGTGTTCATCTGCAACGCGTATTCTTTTTGCTCCCCGGTCGCCATGCCATAGACCTGGGCTTCCAGGCTTGGGGTCGGCGGCAGAACCACTTCAGCGGTCAGCAGGCTGCCTTCATCACGGCCCACATCCGCCTGAACAATGGTCGGCAAGGCGGCACGATCGTAGGCAGCGATCACCGGCAGGGTTTGCACCGGCTTGCTGGAGTCGCTCGGGGTCAACTTCAGTTTGCTGAAGAAGGTCAAGCCGTCGGTGTTACCCGGACCCAGTGGCGAATCAGACTGATAGTCCACATCGGGCAGGGTGGCGGTGACCATTACCCGCTGGCTCTCACCGGCCTCCAGGCTGAAATAGGCCGGTGTGAACTCCAGTGACATCAGAGACGCACCGGTGTAATCCACCTCCTCGGAGGACACGGTCCAGCTGCCGCTTTCAGTGGCGGTAAAGGTTCTGAACCAGGAGCAGCTGCCCTGGCACTCGCGATCGACCAGGTACGGGGTGTTCAGGTGACGAACATCGCCGCCGCTGTGTGGGTTAGCAGCACGGTAGTTGTCAACCGATTCATCCTGGACCAGGGTAGCCATGGCGGCGCGGTCCACGTTGATCACCCCGGCACCGGCATCATCGAAGCTGACCGGTGCGGTATTGCCATACTCATCGCCCTGAACGGCGACCTTGCTGGCGGTGGTGGTCAAAGCGGATTGGATCTCCGCCGGGGTCCAGGTGGGATGGGCATTTTTCAGCAAGGCCATGGCACCGGCCACATGCGGGGATGCCATGGAGGTACCACTGATCATGGCCCAATTCATGCCAAACCCGTCCATGGTGAAGATCCGGTCATTGGCGTATGCCGCAAACACATCCACACCCGGGGCTGCTAGGGTCGGCGCCATCACATTAGGGGTGGTGGTGCTGGGCCCCCGAGAGGAGAAGGTGGCCAACTGGTCCGCCGGACGGGTGGTGGTGAACAGTGAGCCATCGGTGATGGTGGCACGGTGATCGGTACCGCTGGCAAGCCAGTCGATGATCTTGCCGCCATCGTAGTTGCCGATGTGGGCAGAGGGCAGGGAGTAGAAATCTTCCACCTTCTGTACCAGGGAGTCGCCGTACAGATAGTCAGATTGCGTGTTATACAGGATCATGGCGCCGGCGCCACCAGCCTTCACATTGTCCGCTTTGAACACGCGGGGCTGGTCACTGCGGCCACACACCACGATGGGTGCTTCAGCCAGTGGCGTGCCGTCCGGCAACTGGCTGAAGGTGTCCATGGCAAACTCAGTGTCACAATTGCCATCACCATAATCGGCGGCCGAGACCACGGGGCCGGTGTAGGCACCGGTCAGGCCGGCGGCGCTCATGCCGTAGCTTGAAGGATTGCTATCACCCCCCTCGAAGCCTTCGACCCGCTTATCGCCGGAATCCAGGATACGACTGTGGGTGGTGGCGGCCACGGAGGTCAGCCAGGGTGATACGTGGTCCATCCAGTAGTAGCCAGCATTACCGGCGGAGGCGGCCACGGAGATCCCCGCCTCGCGAGCAGCCAGGAAGGCCAGTTCGGTGGGGGAGGCCCAGGGGGAACGCTCAGCGCCGCCCACGGAGAAGTTGATGACATCCACCCCGTCGCGAATGGCGTCTTCAACCGCCATCAGGGTCGCTTCTTCAGGGCAACCGGCGTAGGGGTCACCCTGGCCACCGGCCCAACACACCTGGTAGGAGATGATGTTGGCATGCGGCGCCACACCGGACACACGCGGGAACACCAGATCGGTATCACGACCGGTGATCGCATCGCCGTATCCCGGCTCGCTCATCTGATAGGGCACGTCGTAGAGAATGTTACCGGCCACGGTCGAGGCGGTGTGGGAGCCATGGCCGTTGTAATCTTCACCGTTGGCCGGACGCGCGCGCTCCCAGTCGGCCCACCAACCAAGGTCACGGAAGACCGGGTCGCCGTAGGTGTCGGTAATGATGGGGTAGGAGCGGACGCCGATCAGCTTGTCGTTACACAGGTGAGCGTGGGCTTCTTGCTCACAGTCACCCAGGTAGTTGCCACTGCCCAGCGGGTTAACAATGGCGACACCATCATCCCCCATGGCAGTAAAGGAGGGGTGATCGGAGTTGATCCCGGTGTCGAGGATACCGACCACGATCCCTGCCCCGGTAAACTGACCATTGTCGGTGGCGCTGCCATCCCAGATATGATCAGCACCGATGTGTTCCGGGCCAACGTCGGTTTGCAACTGCAGTACGGTGGAGCGGGTGACCGCTCTGACGCCAGAGAGCTTGGCAACCTGTGCGGCCTGTTGCTGGGTCAGCTCCATGCTCATGCCATTGAAGGCAAACTTGAAGGAGTTCTTGATCGGCTGGTGCGCACGCAGCTTACCGGTGATGGTGCTGTGGATGCTCGCTTGGCGCTGGTCCAGGTACTGCAGGTACTCCAGGCTGGCGCTGCTGTTCAGATTCAGCTTAGGGGTCAGGCCAAACAGGGAAGGCTGACTGGTCGCTGCGGTGGCATTGAGCCCGGCGACGCCCCCTTGATAGGTGGCCAGCGGCGCGTCATCCAGTTGGATGATGTAGGTGTGTTCACCCTGTAGGCCACTTTCGTATTGGAAAGGCACCTTGCCGGCACGACCAATGTGCTGGTTCGGCGCACTGGTGATCCCTTCACGATTGAGCAGCTGCTGCTGATGGGCCTTCATCTCGGCGTATTGCTCCGCCGTCATATCAAAGGCGTCAACGGAGATAGTCTGGCTCCCCGGCTGACCGGACTCGTCCAGTTGGAAATTCATTGAAGTTATAGAACTGAGCCCAAGGATGCCTTGGGGCCCAGTTCCACCTTGCGCCTGTCCTGACGCACTGGCACTGCCGGCAGCATAGAGTGCGGCGAGTGTCATGAGAGTGAGTTGCTTTATCTTCACTTGCATACCCTTACTGCCTTTTATGGCAGTGTCCTTGGTCCAAAAAAGTGAAAAACCCACGGAGAACTTCGCAATCATCACCGACTACAGGGCGTTATCCCTCAAATCGTGGTTTGAGTTACTTTCGACTGTTACGTAGCGAGGGCTGTAATTCAAATGCATTCTTCGTGTAACAAAAATGCACAAATCCTATAATGCCGATGAGTCCCCTGTGCAAAGTGTTATTTAAAGGTTGCAACTTTTTTCGGTTTTGTATTAATTGAATGTATGGATAAGGGAAATAAATAAGCCAACAGGTATGTATCCCAGGATGGGACATGCCGCATAGAGAAGGGACGAACTATGCGAACCAGTACCATGGAGATCCGACACCTCCGGCATTTTCTGATGCTTTGTCGAAAAGGCAGCTTTAGCGCAGCGGCCGAAGCTCTGCATCTGAGCCAGCCCAGCCTCAGTCGCAGCATTCAGCGAATGGAGGAGCTGCTGGACGCCAAGCTGCTCGATCGCCAACGCAGTGGCGTGGCATTAACCCCCTACGGCGAGTCAGTGTTGCGCCACGGTGAGCGGATCCTGCGGGACGTGCGTCAGCTCAGCATGGAGTTGGAGCTGATGCAGTCCGGCGACTGGAGTGATATCGCCCTGGGGGCCAGCCCCATTCCTGCCCAGACGCTGATCGGGCCGATCGTCGGCGAGCTGACTCGACAGCACCCCACCCTCAACCTGGATCTGCGCGTCGATGGCTGGCGCCAGAACCTGGCTCTGCTGGAAGCGGGGGAGCTCAACTACTTCGTCGATGAAGTGGAGGCCACCGGCCTGGTCAAGCAGGACAGCCTGGAGGTGGTGCCCCTGGCACCGATCCCTGCGGTGATCTGCTGCAATCCGCAACACCCGCTGCTGGCCCGGCCCAATCTGACCATGGCGGATCTGTTGCAATACCCCCTGGCGCTGCCGCGTAACCTGCCCAACGATTTCTTAGAGGAGCACATCCCTGGTCTGGCATTGGGGCCGATGATGGCCGGACGGCGGGTGATCCGCTTCGATCAGTTCCTCACCATCAAGCCGGCGCTGTTTGACAGCCATACCCTGGCGTTGACGCCGTTGGCCAGTGTTCATGAGGAGCTGACTCAGGGACAGCTGCGTATTCTGCAGGTGGCGGACCTGGATGAGATCCCGGCCCGTTACGGCGTGGTGTCTCTGAAGGACCGGACCCAGCCGCCGTCAGCGCAGAGTCTGGTGCAGGCCATCGTGCGGGAAGCGGACAACATCGCCAGTGCAGCGACCCGCTTTATCTGAGTTTTTCGCATTAGCCTCAATCATGTGGGGGTGAGAAAGGATCGCTCGCGCCCGCGCGGGGCGGCTGTTAGGGTGTGTGACATAAATCACGCGCCCACCGCGCTTTGTGGCATAAAAGAGGTAGCACATGATCCAAGGTATCCAAATCACCCAGTCCGACAACGCCAACCTGCTCAACAGCATCTGGTTGATCGATGAAGAGCAACAGCAGGCGCGCTGCCTGGCCGCCAAGGCACAGTACGAAGCCGATCAGATCGTTGCCCTGGCAGAGCTGGGTGAATACGAAGCCCGTGACCTCAACATTCAGGCGCCGCCGGTGCGTGAAGGTGGCCAGCACCTGAACGTTAACGTGCTCAAGCGTGAGACCCTGGTAAAGGTGATGGAAGCCCGCGAGCGCATCGAAAAGGGTGAGGCCAGCAACGACGACTACAATGTCATGTCTGACAATGCCCAGTTGACCATTCGTGTTTCCGGCTACGCTGTCCGCTTCAACTCTCTGACCCTGGAGCAGCAGAAAGACGTGATCACCCGGACCTTCACTCAGTCCCTGTAATTCTGGCGCGCCGAGCCCTCAGGTCGGCGGCCACCAAGGATGGCGGGTTCGAGTTAGCGTTTGAACACCTCCGTAAGAGAGCCACCTATATAGGTGGCTCTCTTTCGTTTCAGGCGCAAAAGCCAAATGAGTGCGCAAAAAAGCACCAGGGAGGGTGGTTTCTGTGGATAACGCTGGGGGTAAGCCGGTATTTGCTGGGGCTTTGTGCAAATGACGAAAAAGCCGGGAAAAAGGGGTTGCGCGACGAAATCCGCTCCCTATAATGCGCTTCCTGTCGACGGGGCACAGCGAGCAACTCAATGAGATGCGAAGCCAGCGCCACCAAGGGTTACACACCCAATTGGTTAAAATGTCGACGGTCGAAAAGAAGTTTGCAAAAACGCCTTGACGACCACGAGGGATTCACTAGAATACGCCTCCTGCCTTGAGCGAAGCGGCTAAGCCGAACAGCGAAGGCAATGCTCTTTAACAATATGTCAGACAATCTGTGTGGGCACTCACGCAGGATTGAGAAATCATCATTTTCTCGATGCTACTGAGTGACTGCACAACATGCAGAGTAATTTGGTCTTCGGACTAAATTATCAATTCAGTATTCATTGAGTACGTCTTGCTCTTCGGAGTAGGACGCTAAATCAAAATCTTTAATTGAAGAGTTTGATCATGGCTCAGATTGAACGCT
>NZ_FQXG01000007.1 GCF_900129905.1 Ferrimonas marina
AAGATGGTGGAGCTACGCGGGATCGAACCGCGGACCTCTTGCATGCCATGCAAGCGCTCTCCCAGCTGAGCTATAGCCCCATCAAGCTTGCCCTTTCAGGGGGCGTCCCCTTCAGTGCGAGGCGCATTTTAGGGAGCCCCCAGAAATGAGTCAATACGTTTTTTAGGAATTCGCTCTGTTTGCTACAAATTCAACCGCCTTGCCGATTCTCTCGACGGAACGTGCTTGTCCAATCAGCAACAGGGTCAGATCCAGGCTCGGAGATTGGCCGGCGCCGGTCACCGCCACGCGCAGCGGCATACCCACTTTGCCCATGCCCAGCTCCAGCTCCTCGGCGGTCTGTTTGATGCAGTTGTGGATCGCCTCGGCATTCCACTCCTGCAGTGCCGCCAGCTTCTGGGCAACCAGCTCCAGCGGAGCTTGTGCCACCGGACGCAGGTGCTTCTTGGCTGCGGCAGCGTCGAACTCTTCGAAGTCTTCGTAGTAGTAGCGGCTGGATTCGGCCAGTTCCTTGAGGGTCTGAGCGCGCTCGGCCATTACCGGGATCAGGGCCTCCAGGCTGGGGCCGTTCTGCAGCGGGATGTTCTGTTGCTCAAAGTGCCAGGCCAGGTGCTTGGCCACTTCGTCCGCCGGCAGGCTCTTCATGTAGTGCTGGTTGAGCCACAGCAGCTTGTCGGTGTTGAAGGCGGAGGCAGACTTGTTGATCGCCTTGAGGGAGAACAGCTCGATCATCTCCTGCTCGCTGAAGATCTCCTGGTCACCGTGGGACCAACCCAGGCGCACCAGGTAGTTGAGCAGGGCCTGAGGCAGGTAGCCGTCATCCCGGTACTGCATCACGCTGACCGCACCGTGGCGCTTGGACAGCTTGGCACCGTCGTCACCCAGGATCATGGAAACGTGGGCAAACTCCGGTACCGGGGCACCCAGAGCCTGGTAGATGTTGATCTGACGGGGGGTGTTATTGATGTGGTCTTCGCCACGCACCACGTGGGAGATCCCCATATCCCAGTCGTCCACGACTACACAGAAGTTGTAGGTGGGGGAGCCGTCGCTGCGGCGGATGATCAGATCGTCCAGTTCGCGGTTGTCGATCTCGATACGACCACGGACGTGATCGTCAAAGGCCACGGTGCCCTCGGTGGGGTTGCGGAAGCGGATCACGAAAGGCGCGTCAGCGGCGTGCTGCTCCTGGCTGTCACGGCAGTGACCGTCGTAACGGGCCTTTTCACCATTGGCCATCTGCTGCTCGCGCAGGGCATCGACGCGCTCTTTGCTGCAGTAACACTTGTAGGCTTTGCCTTCGGCCAGCAGTTGATCGATCAGCTGGTTGTAGCGGTCAAAGCGCTTGGTCTGATAGTAAGGGCCCTCTTCCCAGTTCAACCCAAGCCAGTTCATGCCCTCGAGGATGGCGTCGATCGCCTCCTGAGTGGAACGCTCCAGATCGGTGTCTTCAATGCGCAAGACAAACTCGCCGCCCTGGTTCCGTGCGTGTAGCCAGGAGTACAGTGCGGTGCGCGCCCCTCCCACGTGGAGAAAGCCGGTCGGGCTGGGGGCAAAACGGGTTTTTACGGTCATATCTTTCTCGATATACAAATGCTTCTGGGGGCGGCCGGGGCCGTTTCAAGGGCGCTAGTTTAGCAGCCCGGCGGCAAGTCAACAAAAGCAATCCAACGACGGCGCCAAGACGTAGACAATGGCCTACGCTAGAGCTGTGGCGCGACAGGAATCCGGAGGCTCATTATGCCCACCAACATTTCGCAATCCGCCCCGATTGAGAGCATCGCCAGCTACCTTAAGCAGACTCAGGGCTACGACCACGCCCAGGCGATGTCGGAGGCAAAACAGGTGGTCGAGGATTTCAAGAAGATGCAGCGTCTGGGCTACATCCGTGGATGGTATTTTGACGAGCATGGTCACCTGGACCTGATCCCGTCCGATGACGTGCTGGGTCGGTTACAGGACACCTAGAGACGCAGGAGGCGCAGCCTGTAACAATCTGCTTGAGACATTTTCATAAACTGGCATAGTAAGTGACTACCGATGCAGTTTATCAAATGGCTCAAACACCTATGGATCTCAGACAGCTTCGTAACTTCGTCATGGTGGCGGAACACGCCAGTTTTACCCGGGCAGCCAAGGTCCTGGGCGTGGCACAACCGGCGGTCAGCACCGCCATCAAGAAGCTGGAGAGTGACCTGGGTCTGGTGCTGTTGCACCGCCAGGATAAACGGGTACAACTGACTGCCGAGGGCAAGGAGCTGCTGCCCCATGCCCAAGCCATCTTGCAGCGGGTTGAGCAAGCCACCCAGGCGATGGCCCGCTTGCGCGACCTTGACCGCGGTGAGGTGCGCATTGCGCTGCCAGGTATGGTCGGCTCCTACTACTTCCCTGCCCTGTTGATGGCATTCCACCATCGCTACCCTGACTTAAAGCTGTCACTGTGCGAGGCCGGCACCCAGGAGATCCGCGCCATGCTGGAGCGGGATGAGGTGGACATCGGCATCATCATCGATCCGGGTGAGCAGGTAGGATTGGAAACCCTGCCCTTGATGCGCCCGGAGATGATCGCCGCCGTGGGCACCGAACACCCGCTGGCGCAGCGTGACAGCATCGACTGGGACGAGTTCTTCCAACACGAACTGGTGATGTTTAAGCCTGGTTATTACCACCGTGAGCTGGTCAATGAGCTGGCCCAGGCCCGCGGCTTTACCCCCGATATCGCCTTTGAAACCAACCTGATTGAACTGATCCGCAGCATCGTACGGCAGGGCTTTGCCATCACCACGGTGCTGGAGATGGTGGTGGAGTCGGATCCTGAGATCAAGGCGCTGCGCTTCAGTGAGCCGATGTACATGGATCTGCACGTCGGCTGGAAGAGTGGCCGGGCACTGACCCAGGCGGATCGAACCTTCCTGGACTTCCTGCTGGAGCAGAACGGCCGCTAGGGCGCAAACAGGTTGAGCAGCGCCTGCAGAATGATGGCGTTGGAGATATCAACGAAGAAGGCGTTGGCCAGCGGCAATACCATAAAGGCCAGCGGCGCGGCACCATAGCGATTGACCACGGCGTTCATATTGGCCATGGCGTTGGGCAAAGCGCCCAGCCCCATGCCCAGGTAGCCTGAGCAGATCACCGCGCTGTCATAGCTGCGCCCCAGCATCGGAAACAGCACAAATACCACCAGCAGCACCATCATGGTGACCTGAGCGACGATGGTCAGAAACATCGGTAATGCCAGGTCCACCAGGGTCCACAGCTGCATCCCCATCAACGACATCGACAGAAACAGGCCGAGGGTGATCTCCCCCATCAGTGGCAGTGACTGGCCGTCGGTGGGGGCTTCAAGCTTGGGCAGCAGCCGCGGCAGTACATTGGTCAACAGCAGACCACTGAGCATGCAGGCCAGGAACTCCGGCACATTGACGCCGTGAGCCGCCGCCCACTCTGACGCCTGGGTCCCCAGGATCATCCCTGCACTGATGTACATCAACACCACGAACATGCTCTGGCTGTCGATCTTACGCCCCGGCCCCTCGTCACTGGTGCTCTCCAGCACCGGCTCACCCGCCTTGAGCTTATGCTTGTCGATCAGCTTCTGCGCCAGTGGTCCACCAACCAGGCCCCCCATCACCAGCCCCATGGTGGCGCTGCCGATGCCAATCTCCAGGGCATTGCTGATCCCCAGCCGCTGCTCAAACACGCTGGACCAGGCCACCGAGGTGCCGTGACCACCGAACAGGGAAACGGAGCCGAGCAGCAAGCCATTGGCCGTCGGCAAACCGGTCACCGTGGCCATGAGCAGCCCGGTGACGTTTTGCAGCACCACGCCGGCGACGCAGACAAACATCAGCACCAGCAGCGGCCGCCCCCCTTTTGCCAGCATCTCCAGCCGGGCCGCCAGCCCCACCGTGGTAAAGAAGGCCAGCAGCAGGGCGTCTCGCAGCGAGGTGTCAAACTGCACCTCGAATTGCCACAGCTCGTAGGCGGCAAAGGCTAACAGGGAAGCGAAGATCCCGCCGGACACGGGCATTGGGATGTTGTAGCGGCGCAGCACGGCGATCTTGCTGTTCAGCAACCGTCCGATCAGCAAGACCAGGATCGCGGCCAAGACAGTCGCACGCAGCGATAGCTCCATACTGGCTCCTCATGAACCTCCGCACCGGCGTGCGGCGATCTGGGTTTGGCGTTGTTATGGGTGGCGGCTGCGTACCGGCTCAAACACCGAGCTGACCCCAGAACCACAGAGGGGAAAATGGTTAGCGCAGGAGTATGGAAGTATAGGCAGGACATCAGGGGGAGCAGAAAAGAAGGCGGCGGCCCTTCGGCCGCATAGCATCAGTTGGAGACGATCGCATCCGGCTGGCGCTCTGGGGCAGCCAGGTTAAAGGCCTCCAGTTCGCGGCAGCGGCTGACGATGCGCTGGATGCGGGGAAACTCCTCCAGGGAGAGACCCACTCGCTCGGCCTGGTAGCACTGGGGCACCAGGCAGACGTCCGCCAGGGTGGGCTGATCGCCAAAGCAGAAGCGTCGTGCGGTGCCCTCGAGCTGGGCCTCCAGGCCCGCCAGAGCCAGACGGTGCCAGTGACGGAACCAGGCTTCTTTCTGCGCCTTACCCTGTTTGAGCTCATTGCCCAGGTACTTCATCACCCGCAGGTTATTGAGCGGCTGACAATCGCAGACCAGGTTCAGCGCCAGGGCGCGCACCTTGGCCCTGTCCAGCGGGCAGGCGGGCAGCAGAGGCTTGTCGGGGTAGGCTTCGTCCAGGTATTCGATGATCGCCAGCGACTGATTGAGGATCATGTCGCCGTCCACCAGGGTGGGCACCAGACGATTGGGGTTGAGGATGGTATAGCCGGGCAGGTGCTGCTCGCCCCCCTCTTTAGTGAGGTTGACGGCGATGTACTCAAACGGCAATCCTTTGTAATGACACGCTATCCGAACGCGGAACGCCGCGCTGGAGCGCCAGTATCCATAGAGTTTCAGCATGACCGAGGCGTCTCTTTGAAGCAACCGGGGCAATTAGTAACAACTATAGTTGCTGCTTCTCCAAACGCCTCTTTAGTAAAGAAGTTTTTTCATTCCCCCCTCATACCGGGTTCACCCGGGGGTGAACCCGGCCGAAGGTTTAGATCACGCCGCGGCGGATCTGATCTTCCTCAATGGACTCAAACAGGGCCTTGAAGTTGCCCTCGCCGAAGCCCTCGTTGCCCTTGCGCTGGATGATCTCGAAGAACACCGGACCGATAACGGTCTGGGTGAAGATCTGCAGCAGGATACCGTCTTTCATCGGCGCGCCGTCGATGAGGATGCGCAGCTCCCGCATCCGATCAACGTCCTCGCCGTGCCCTTCAACCCGGCTGTCGACCTTGTCGTAGTAGGTGTCCGGGGTCGGCATAAAGTCCATGCCACCGGCGCGCAGCGCCGCCACGGTGCCGTAGATGTCTTCGGTGGTCAGGGCGATGTGCTGGATCCCCTCCCCTTTGTACTCGCGCAGGTACTCCTCGATCTGGCTCTTGTCGTCGGAGGACTCGTTGATGGGGATACGGATCTTGCCGCAGGGGCCGGTCATGGCCCGGCTGACCAGACCGGTGAGCTTGCCTTCGATGTCGAAGTAGCGGATCTCACGGAAGTTGCCGATGCGCTCGTAAAAGCCAGCCCAGGTGTCCATGTTGCCCTGGAACACGTTGTGGGTCAGGTGATCGATCTCGTACAGGCCCTTGTCGGCCGCAGCCAGGCGCACCGCCGCGTCGGGATAGAACTCGAAGTCCACATCGTAGATGGAGCGATCGCCGTAGCGGTCGACGAAGTAGAGGGTGGAATCGCCGATGCCATTCACCGCCGGGATGTTCAGCTCCATCGGGCCGATGTTACCGACAAACTCGCTGGCACCGTTGGCCAGGGCGTGGGCCAGGGCCTTACCGGCGTCCTTCACTCGCCAGGCCATACCGCAGACGCTGGGGCCGTGCTGCTTGGCAAACTCCGCCGCCTGGGAGTGCGGCTGAGCGTTGACGATAAAGTTGATGTCGCCCTGGCGGTAAAGCCAGGCGGCCTTGCTGCGATGCTTGGCGATCTCGGCAAAGCCCAGGCCGGAGAACAGCTGCTTGAGGGCATCGATCCCCTCTTGGTTCGGGGCGGTGTACTCAACAAATTCAAATCCGTCGGTGGCCAGCGGATTCCAGTCCACGGCGTTGGTCACTTCGGTCACGTTGCTTCTCCCTATTCGTGTTGTTCGTGTGATACCCCTCTTGTTTACCCAACCCCTGCCAAACAATAAACTCCGTGACCCAGATCACACTGCATACAACTGCAAAAGGGCCCGTCACCTGGTCTTTACACCAGACAACGGGCCCTTTTATATCAACAGCTTACTTGGAGGTTCGCTGTTTGCCGATGCGATACTCCCGCAGCTTGTTGGCGATGGCGGTGTGGGATACCCCCAGCTTGCGCGCCAGCTGACGGGTGGAGGGATACGCCGGGTAGAGTCGGCGCAACAGGCTGGATTCGAACTGCTTGACCGCCTCATCCAGGGTGCCCTCGAACTCCTGGTCAAGATAGCCAAAGGTTTCGTTCCAGGCGGGCAGACGCAGCTGCTCCGGGGTCAGCTCGCCGCGCTCATCGGCCATGGAGACCGCCCGGAAGATGGCGTTCTTCAACTGGCGCACGTTCCCCGGCCAAGCGTAGCTGCGCATAAAGTCGCGGCAGCTGGCGGAGAGCTGGCGCAGGGGGCTGCCTAGCTGCTCACTGTAGTGCTCGAGGAACAGCTCGGCCAGCGGCAGGATGTCGGCCTTACGCTCACGCAGTGGCGGCAGCTGCAGGTTGAGCACATTGATGCGGTAGTAGAGATCCTCGCGGAACTCACCCTTCTGGCACAGCTCGGACAGGTCGCGCTGGCTGGCGCAGATGATGCGCAGATCGACCTTGATCTCGGTGTCATCACCGACCCGGCGGAAGCAGCCATCCTGGATCAGGCGCAGCAGCTTAACCTGCAGCTGCGGCGACATGTCGGCCACCTCATCCAGGAATACCGTGCCGCCATCGGCCTGTTCAATCACCCCTTTCTTAACCAGTTCGGTGGGGCTGGAGGCCAGGCCGAACAGTTCACTCTCGGCCACGTCATCCGGCAGCGAGGCGCAGTTGATCACCACGAAGTTTTTGTCGTGACGCAGGCTGGCCTGGTGGCAGGCGCGGGCCATCTGCTCCTTGCCGGTGCCGGTCTCTCCCAGGATCAGCAGCGGCGCCTCCAGCTGGGCCATGCGACGGGCCTCATCCAGCAGGGTGCGCATCCGCTCGCTTTCGGCGATCAGAGTATCGAAGCCGGAGCGATGCTCACGCAGGGCGTTGAACTGACGCCCGACCCGGGCGGCGGATTTGAGCTGGACCATGGCCCCGGCGAGGATCTTGGTGCCCTCCTCGTCCGGCAGGTCGATCGGCAGCATCTCCGCCAGGTACTGGCTGCCGCCGATAGTGACCTTGATGGCCTGGGGCAATACCTCTTCACCGCCCAGCCAGCGGGCAAAGGAGAAGCCCTGGATGAAGTTGGCTACCGGCTGATCGATCACCTCCTCTGCCGGGCTGCCCAGTACCGCCAGGGTGGAGTCGTTGGCGGTGGCAAAGTTGGCCTTGAGATCCAGCGAGAAGATGGGATCCGGCAGGGTACGCAGCAGCGCTTCCAGGGCGTAGTGCTCACGCTCTGAGGGCATATAGGGAACGGTGCGTACGTCGGTGACGTTGGGGATCTTGCGCAGCATCGGCATCAGCTCTTGCAGCTGCTCAAAGGTGGGTGCGGGCACCTGCAGGTACACGTAGCCCTCACTGCCGGCATCGATGGCGTTGATGTTGATGCCTTGCTTCTCCAGTACTTCCAGGATCTCTCGCGCCAGTCCGATACGGTCCTGGCAACTTACTCGAATCCGCATAGTCCCTTCCTGTTGTTTTGTTGTCGTGATAGGAACGGTCAATCAACCTGTTGCAGCGAGCCCCTGGTGTACGTTGGCGTCTCTCCCCAAATCCAGGCGCTGCTGGGTCACTCGCTGAAATGATACTGTAAAAATACCTGTACAATAACCCCGACCAGCACAAAAAAGCCCACCCTGTCAGGGTGGGCTAATCACTGCTAGGGCTGGGCCTACAGCAAGGCGTCGGTCTTGGCGGCCATGATGAAGTCGTTCTTGTGCAGGCCACCGATGGCGTGGGTCCACCAGGTGACGGTCACCTTTCCCCACTCCAGCAGGATCCCCGGGTGGTGGAACTCCGCTTCGGCCAGCTCCGCCACCTTGTTACTGAAGGCCCAGGCCTGCTTGAAGTTCTTAAACTTGTAGACCCGCTCCAGCTGCATCACGCCGTCGTGCACCGGGGTGGCCCAATCGGGGATCTGGCCCATCAGTTCGGCCAGCTCCTGCTCGGTCACCTTGGGGGCTCCGGCCTGGCAGGCCTCGCACTTCATCTCACTCAGTTCGCTCATCCTTGGGTTCCTTTAACTTGCTTGCTGCTTAGGGGGAAAGAGGGGCTCGCGCAGACCCAGGGCCATCGCCTGGTCCACCAGGGCCATCAGGTCCATCTGCGCCAGCTCGTAAAGCTGATCAATCTGCTCCAGTACGAAATAGACCGGCTGCATGATGTCGATGCGGTAAGGGGTGCGCATCGCCTCCAGCGGGTCCATCGGCTGCAGCTTGGGTTGTCCCGAGAGGGCGTACTGGGTCTCGCCGGGGCTCGACAGGATGCCGCCGCCGTAGATCCGCAGCCCCTCGCTGCTCTGTACCAGGCCAAACTCCACGGTAAACCAGTACAGTCGGGCCAGGTAGACCCGCTGCTGCGGTGTGGCCGCCAGCCCCAGCTTACCGTAGGTGTGGGTGAAGTGGGCAAAGGCCGGGTTGGTCAGCAGTGGGCAGTGGCCGAAGATCTCGTGGAAGATGTCCGGTTCCTGCAGGTAATCGAACTCTTCCCGACTGCGGATAAAGGTGGCGACTGGGAAGCGCTTGCTGGCCAGCAGCTCGAAAAAGCGCTCAAAGGAGATCAATGCCGGCACCTGGGCGGTCTGCCAGCCGGTGCACTCCATCAGTACCCGGTCTACCTCCGCCAGCTGGGGGATACGGTCGCTGGGCAGGGCCAGGCGTTCCAGCCCATCCAGGTAGGCGTCGCAGGCCCGACCCGGCAGGTGCTGTTGCTGCCGCGCCACCAGCTCTGACCAGATCTGGTGCTCCTCGGGCGGATAGTGGATATGGCCCTGAGCATCGGGGTTGCGGGCGCTGTATTGGGTGCCTTTCATCGCTGTGCTCCTTGGGTCTCCACTTGGGTTGCTACCGCTGCCAGGGCCTGGTCCAGATCCGCCAGCAGATCGTCGACGTGCTCCAGGCCGATGGCCAGGCGGATTAAGCTGTCACTGATGCCGGCGGCCTGGCGTACCTCCGGCGCATAGGGGCTGTGGGTCATGGATGCAGGGTGCTGCACCAGCGACTCCGGATCCCCCAGGCTGACCGCCAGGGTGAACAGCTGCAGCCGGTCGGCAAAAGCCAGGGCCTGATGGTAGTCAGCCTCCAGCTCCAGCGCCAAGACCGCGCCTCCGGCGGCCATCTGGTTTCCCAGCAGATTGTCCTGCTCCAGCCCCGGGTAGTAGACCCGGGCTACCCTGGGGTGATGCTGCAGATGTTTGGCCACCTTGAGGGCACTGGTGCAGTGGCGCTCCATCCGCACCGCCAGGGTCTTCATCCCGCGCAGGATCAACCAGGCATCGTGGGGGGAGAGTACGGCACCGAAATCCTTACGGATCTCACCGCGCAGTCGCTGCATCATCTCGTCACGGCCACAGACCAGGCCGGCGATCACATCGCCATGGCCATTGAGGTACTTGGTGGCACTGTGCACCACCAGGTCAACCCCGTGACTGAGGGGCTTTTGCAGCAACGGGGTCATAAAGGTGTTGTCGACCACGGTCAGCAGCTCATGGCGCCGGGCCAGGGCAACAATGGGGTCCAGCGGATAGACCCGCAGGTGCGGATTGACCGGGGTCTCCAGCAGCATCAGCCGGGTGTTGGGTTGAATGGCGGCCTCGACGCTCGCCAGGTCGGCAAAGTCCACCAGGCTGACCTCGATGCCAAAGCGCGGCAGTTGCTCGGTCACCAGTGAGTAGCTGCAGCCATAGAGGCCGACCGCCGCCAGCAGGTGATCCCCCGCTTGCAGGTTGGCCAGCAAGGTGGCGGCGACCGCGGCCATGCCACTGCCGAAGGCAACCGCGGATTCGGCCCCCTCCAGCAGCGCGATGCGGCGCTCCAGCTCGTCGGTGGTTGGGTTGCCCAACCGGGTGTAGATCGGTCCCGTTTGCTCACCGGCGAAGCGTGCGCCACCGGTCTGGCAATCGGGAAAGGCAAAGGTGGCGGTTTGCCACAAGGGCGTGACCAGACTGCCGCTGGCGTCGCGCCGGTGACCGCCATGGATCACGCAGGTATCCGGGTGCATCTTGGCATCCATACTCTTCTCCCCTGGATGTGGCCCGCCGGGGCTGTCTGCCCTTATTGGTGTTTATTGGTTGGCGGGGTATCGCCCTAACATAAGCCAGAGGATGGCGCGATCGAGATCCGTGAGCCAGATCACAATCGTATCGGCATGTAAATTCTCCGTTACGCCCAGCAGTGAGGCCGCAGCAGACGGTCAGGTCGGTGCGGACAACAAGTTTACGGGGTCTTGGTCAGGTCGCTGGCCCGGCGGGCCTGGCGCAGTGCATCGGCGGAGACCCGGGTCAGCTCAGAGAGCAGACGGCCCTGCACCTTCATCAGCGAGGGGCGCTGGCGCGCCTGGTAGGGTAACGGGCGGCACTGGGCGCACGCGGCGTAGCCCAGGCGGGCGGTCAACAACCCCGCTCCCAGCCCCTGCGCTACCCGGGCAGAAAGCTTGCCGGTCAGCTCTGCCGACAGCATCTGGGTGCCCAGATCCAGTGCCAGCTCGCTGCCCCCGGCGTAGAGCAGGTTAGCGAGAATGCCGCGCACCAGCCGGATCCGGCCCCAATAGCCCGGCTCAATGCCGTAGATCCGCGCCACCTCATCCAGCATCGCCTGATTGCGCCACAGCATCAGCGCCATATCCAGCACCGCCATGGGACTGGCCGCCAGCAGCAAGCTGGCCTGGGCGGCATAGCGGTAGATGCATTCGTGGGCCGCCTCATCCTGGCGGCTGAGCACGGTGCGCTCGTACAGCAGCAGCAGCTCGGCATCATCATGGTGAGGCTGGCGGCGCTGCTGCCAGTCCACGACCTGGGGTTGGTAAGCCTCAGGCACCTGCTGACTGATCTGCTTGATAAAGCCCTCCGCCTCGCCTCGTTGGGCACTGCAGGCCATGCGCTTGGCCTGGTCGCGGGCGCCTTGGGCGGCCTTGAGCTGGCGCAAGCGACGCCACTCACGCCAGCCCCAGCGGGCCAGTACCAGGCCGGCCCCGGCGAAGGCGGTGGCGTAGAGGGCAAACCAGGCCCAGTGCTGCTGATACACGCTCCACAGGGTGTGGCCGGCCTCCACCAAGAGCAGCAGGCCGAAGGTCAGCAATACCCCGCGCAGCAGCTTGCTGGGGGGCTTGCTGGCGGTCACCTTGGGCTGCGACATGTCGATCAGCGGCTCATCCGCCAGATCCTGGGCCGGCTGCAGCTGGGTTACCGAGTGCTCCGGCAGGTCATCAAAGCTCTGGGCTGGCTTGAGATCCTTATTCACATCTTGTCTCCCAACATCCACTCAATCAGGTGGTCCATACGCATATGAGGTAAGGGGGCCTGCACCGACCCCAGCTGCGGCGGCGCCAACCGGCCAAACTCGAACCCCTGCTGCTGCCAGAAGCTGGGCTCGGGCAGCTGGCTGGGGACCTCACCGGGAAAGCGGGTCACCGCCTGCTGGGCCATATCAACGCCGCGGATCACCGGGATCAATCCGCCCCGGTCTACCTGGCCCTGCTGGCTGGCGCGGATGGCGCTGAGCACCATGGTTTCGACCTTGCTGCCACTGAAGCGGGCCAGGCGACCGGACTGCCCCATCAGGCTGTCGGTCAGTGACAGCAGGTTGGCGTGCTGATCGACGGTGATGTGGTCCGCCTTGCCGGCGGCAAACAGCAGTTTGTCGATGCGGGGGCGGAACAGTCGCCGCAGCAGACTGCCGGGGCCGTAGTGAAAGCTTTGCTGGATCGCCTGGATGGCATCGGCCATCTGGGTGATCTGGGCATGGCCCTTGTCCAGCGCCCCCAGGGTATCCACCAATACCACCTGCCGGTCGAACCGGGCGAAATGCTTGCGGTAGAAGGGCTTCACTACCTGCTCGCAGTAGGCGTCGTAGCGAGAGCGCAGCACCGCCACCAGGGGATCGTCATGCTGCTCCAGCCGTTGCGGCGACAGTGGGAAGAACGCCAGGATCGGCGTACCGGCCAGCTCGGCGGGCAGCAATGCCCTACCCGGCTGCAGATAGGTGGCCGCCAGACTCTGGCGCAGCTCACCGAGCAAGCTGCCGTACTGGGCCGCCAGCGGTTCGATGCCCGCCTCGTCACTTAACTGCTCCACCTCGGCCAGCCAGGCCCCGGTGGTCTCGTTCCAGGGCGGCGCGCTGAGCATCTGCCACTGTTGGCGAGACCAATCGGCAAACTCCAGGTTCAGCATCGGCAGGTCCAGCAGCCACTCCCCCGGGTAATCCACCAGATCCAGGTAGAGGGTGAGGTGATCGATCAGTTGACGCTTGAGTCCGCCGGCAGGGGCGAAGCGCAGTGCCAGACGGATCTCCGACAACCCCCGGGTGGAGGGCGGCCATTGCGGCGGATTGGCGCAGAGGCCGGCGATGGCGTTGTCATAGTCGAACGGCAGCAGTGCCAGGTCCGGTTGGGATTGGCGCTGAACCCCCAACAGGCGGCCATCGCTTAAGGCCTGCCACATCGGCAGATGTTGCGGCTCGGCGTGGAGGAGTTGGTGAACCAGGGAGGTGAGAAAGGCGGTCTTGCCGGCGCCAGACAGGCCGGTGATCCCCACTCTGAGATGTTGATCCAGGCCGCGGTAGGCCCACTGTTCCAGGTTGCGGCCCCAGCGGCGCCAATGGCTTTTGTTGGGTGTCATAGTGTCCCAGCAGGTCGAAAGCGGGAGCATGCTGCTCCCGCCGAGGGCTTATCTTCGTTATCGATTATTTTAAGTTATCGATTTCCCGTCGCAGGTTGTAGCTGTCTGAGGTGACGTAGCGCTCCATCTGCTGCAGCCTCAGTTCCAGGGCGCGAAAGCGGCTGTTGACCTCCCGAAAGGCACTGCGGGGGGACTCGCCGGCCTGCCACACCTTGGTCTTTACATCGTGGCGATGCAGCGGCTCCTCACGGGGCTTCTTGTCCAGCAACACCCAGGCCACCACGTAGAGCAGCAGGACGAAGCTGAAGATCCCGGTCAGGATAAGTGCCGACAGCATGACGATCCGCACCAACCACACCTCGAGGCTAAAGCGCTCCGCCAACCCGGCACAGACCCCGGCGATCTTGCCTTGCTCCGGGATCCGGTACAGCGGGATGGTGTTATTCTTGGCCATGCTTCCTCCTCCAGTCCGGCGACTCTGCATCCAGGATCCGCTCCAGACTGTCAATGCGATCGGCCATCTTATCGGCCCGGTGCAGCAAGCTGTTCAGTTGCTCATATTCTTCATCGGTAAGCCCTTGGCTGATCTGCTTCTTGCTGCGGTAATGCAAGATGAGCCAGATGGGCGCCACAATGACTAAGAATATGATGATGGGCGCAACCAGTAACCCGATCAGATCTTCCATGGGGGGCTCCTTACCTTAGGATTTCTTCTTCGACATCTTTTTCTTCATCGCTTCCAGCTCCTGGTTGACCTTGTCCTCGGCCTCCAGGGCGGCAAACTCGTCATCCAGGCTGCGGGGCTGGCTCAGCTCGTAGGCCTCCACCTCAGACTCGATGTTTTCGACCCGACGCTCGTATTGCTCAAAGCGGTTCATCGCCTGGTCGATCTTGGAGGTGTCCAGCTGACGCTTCACATCCAACCGAGAGCTGGCGGCCTGCTTGCGCATGACAATGGTCTTCTGCCGGGCGCGGGCGTCGTTCAGCTTTTCTTGCAGCTGGGTGATCTCCTCCTTCAGGCGGGCGATCTGGGTTTCGATGGTTTCCAGCTCCTGCTTCAGGGCTTCCACCAGCTCACCGGCCTTCTGCTTCTCTACCAGAGCGGCGCGGGCCAGGTCTTCCCGGTCTTTCGACAGGGCCAGCTCAGCCTTGGCCTGCCATTCGTCAGCCTGGCGCGTGGCGCGCTCCACCCGACGTACAGCTTCTTTCTTTTCCGCCAGGATCTTAGCGGAGGTTGAACGCACCTCCACCAGTGTATCCTCCATCTCCTGGATGATCAGGCGGACCATCTTTTCCGGATCTTCGGCCTTGTCCAGCAAGGCGCTGAGATTAGAATTCACAATATCGGCAAAGCGAGTAAAGATACCCATAACTGATTCCTCTTATAAACTTGCCCTCGTGCCAAATGTTTACAGGAAGCGTGCCAACTTTTTATCTAATTGCAAAGCACTGTATTTACAGGATTTTTGTAAGTCCTTTATTTTTCAGTGGTCTGTTCCTATCATGGAAACCGCCAACAGTTGGCGAAACTCACCATACGGGATAATGGATGTCTGCACACCGCCACACGGATAATCTGATCGGCCAGTCCGCCGCCTTTCACCAGGTTCTGGACCACGTCTCCAAGATCGCGCCACTGAGTAAGCCGGTGTTGATCATCGGCGAACGGGGGACGGGTAAGGAACTGATTGCCGAGCGCCTGCACTTCCTGTCGCAGCGGTGGGAGCAGCCCTACCTCAAGCTCAACTGCGCGGCCCTGAATGAAAACCTGCTGGAGAGCGAACTGTTTGGCCACGAGAGTGGTGCCTTTACCGGCGCCGGCAAGAAACACGAGGGCCGATTTGAGCGGGCCGACAAGGGCACCCTGTTCCTCGACGAGCTGGCCAACACCTCCGGACTGGTCCAGGAGAAGCTGCTGCGGGTGATCGAGTACGGTGAGTACGAGCGGGTGGGCGGCAACCGCACCCTGCGCAGCGACGTCCGCCTGGTGTGCGCCACCAACGAAGACCTGCCGCAGCTCGCCGCCAAGGGCGAGTTTCGCGCCGACCTGCTGGACCGGCTCGCCTTTGATGTGATCACTCTGCCGCCGCTGCGAGCCCGCAGCGAGGATATCCTGCTGCTGGCAGAACATTTTGCCATCCAGATGACCCGCCAGCTCGATCTGGAGCTGTTCTCCGGCTTCACCGAACGGGCCCGTAAAACCCTGCTGACCTACGAGTGGCCGGGCAACGTGCGGGAGCTGAAGAACGTGGTGGAGCGCAGCGTCTACCGCCACAACAACGCCGAGCTACCGTTGCACGAGATCGTGCTGGACCCGTTCGAGTCCCCCTGGCGTCCCACTCAAGCGGTGCGCACCGAGGACAGACGCAGCGTCAGCGAGGTCAGTGCCCCGCCGCAAGCGCCGGCAGCGGCCCCCAGCGACGAGGGGATCGCCCTGCCGCTGGACTTCAAGCAGGCCAGCCAGGATCATGAGATCAAGATCCTCAAGCAGGCCCTGGTGCAGAGCCAGTACAACCAGAAGAAGAGTGCCGAGCTGTTGGGCCTGACCTACCACCAGCTGCGCGGGATCCTAAAGAAGTACGACCTGCTGGGGCAGGAGAATTGAGCCCCAAGGTGGCCCCTGCTAAACTAGTGCGATCAACAAGTTGTGAACTTTAATCATGGCCAGAATCTGGTTGAGTGTCGCCGCCCTGGCCTGGGTCTTGAGCGGTTGCAGTGGCGAGGGGGTCGAGCCGACCTCCGGCATGGTGTACTGCTCCGAGGGCAACCCGGAAACCTTTAATCCCCAGCTTACGACCTCCAGCACCGCGGTGGATGCCACCGCTAAACAGCTCTACAACCGCTTGCTGCGCATCGATCCGCAAACCGGATCCCTGGTGCCGGAGCTGGCGATCAACTGGCAGGTCAGTGGCGACGGACGCCAATACCACTTCACCCTGCGTAATGGCGTCCGCTTCCACCAAAGCGACCGCTTTACCCCAAGCCGCGAGTTCAACGCCGACGACGTGCTGTTCAGTTTCAACCGCATTGTCGACACCACCCACCCTTACCATGGGGTATCCGGCGGGCGTTATCCTTACTTCCAGAGCGTCGGCCTGGAGCAGAACCTGGCCCGGATCCACCGGCTGGATGATCATCAGATCACCTTTGAACTGCACGAGCCCAACGCCAGCTTCCTGTCGGACCTGGCCACCGACTTTGCCGTTATCCTCTCCGCTGAGTACGGCGAAACCCTGCTGCACCGGGGCGAGACCGAGGTGATGGACCAGCATCCCATCGGCACCGGCCCCTTCCTGCTAAAGGATTACCGCCGCAACCAGTACGTCCGCTACAGCCGCCACCCCCATTACTGGGGTGAGCCGGCGCAGATCGAGCAGCTGGTGTTCGATATCACCCCCTCCAGCACCACCCGGGTGATCAAGCTGATCGGCGGTGACTGCGACGTGGCTGCCCTGCCCCAGATCAGCGAGCTGTCGGTGATCCAGCGCTATGACGACCTGGCAGTAGACACCCGGCCGGGGATGAACGTGGCCTTCTGGGCCTTCAATACCCAGAAGCCGCCGCTGGATGACCCCCGAGTCCGACGGGCGCTGAGCCAGGCGGTGGACAAGCGCCGCCTGCTGACCACCGTTTACCACAACACCGCGGTGGTGGGAAAAGGGCTGTTGCCCCCCATCTCCTGGGCCTATGACCCCAGTCTGCCGGATCTCAACTATGACCCGGAGCGCGCCCGCCAGTTGCTGGATAGCGCCGGCTACAGCGAGCTGGAGCTGGATATCTGGGCGATGCCGGTGGGACGGATCTACAACCCCAATGCGGTCAAGACCGCCGAGCTGCTGCAGCAGGACCTGGCCAAGATCGGCGTGCGTGCCAACATCGTGCGCAACGACTGGAGCGGCTTTATCGACAAGCTGCAGCACGCCGAATACGACTCGGTGCTGATCGGCTGGTCCGCCGACAACCTGGATCCGGACAACTTCTTCAGCCCGCTGCTGAGCTGCGCCGCCATGGTGTTCGGCTCCAACCGCGCCCGCTGGTGTGATCCCAACTTCGATGCCCTGATCGCCGAGGCCCGGGCCAGCGCCGATCCGGAGCAGCGCCGCCGCCTCTACCAACAGTTGGAGCTGATGATCCAGCGGCAGATGCCATTGATGCCACTGGCCCACGCCAGCCGCACCCTGGGCCGCCAACGGGTATGGGAGGGGCCGATCCTGCACACCAGCGGTGGCATCGACTTTACCCAGGTCCGGAGGGCGCCCTAGATGCTCACCTACCTGATCCGCAGACTCAACCTGCTGGTACTGACCACCCTGGTGCTGATGGGGCTGCTCTACCTGGCCCTGCTAAACATGCCCGGCAGCACCGCAACCAACCTCAGCGGTGTCACCAATCCCAGCGACACCGTGGCCCAGCGCATCAGCGACCGCTACCAACTGGAATCCCACCCGGTGCAGGGCTACCTGGCCTTTGTCACCGCCCGACTCAGTGGCGACCTGGGCCTGTCCCAGGCCTCCGGCCAGCCGGTCAGCGAGGAGCTGGCCCGGGTGATGCCCGCCACCTTTGAACTGCTCGGCCTTGCGCTGGTGTGGGCGTTGCTGTTTGGTATCCCACTGGGGGTGCTGGCAGCCAGTCGCCGCGGCCCGATGCCAAAGCTACTGTGGGCCGGCACCCTGCTCGGCTTCAGCCTGCCGGTGTTCTGGCTGGGGATCCTCGGCATGCTGACCCTGGGGCTGGGGCTGGACTGGCTGCCCCCCTCCGGTCGCTTGAATCTGTTGTATGACGTACCCACGGTCACCGGCCTGCTGCTGATCGATATCCCGCTGTCCGGTGAGCCCTGGCGCTGGGCAGCGCTGGACGATGCCATCCGCCACCTGCTGTTGCCCTCGCTGGTGCTGGCGGTGCTGCCCTGCACCATGGTGATCCGCACCATCCGGGCGGCGATGCTGGCGGAGATGGACAAGAACTACATCCGCGCCCTCAAGGCCCGGGGCCTGCGTCGCGGCCAACTGGTGGTGCGCCATGCCCTGCCGAACTCGCTGGCGCCGATGATCCGTACCCTGACTTTGCAGCTGGGCCAGATCGTCGCCAGCGCCATCATCGTCGAATCCATTTTTACCTGGCCGGGGATTGGCAGCTGGCTGCTCTCCTCCCTGAGCCAGGGCGATTACACCGCGCTGACCGGCGGGATCCTGGCCCTCTCCCTGGTGGTGATCATCACCACCGTGGCGCTGGAGGTGGTGCAGTCCCTGCTTAATCCGGTGATGCGTAAGGAGATCTATGGCTAACCCCCAGCTCTACCACGAGGACAAGATCCCCTCGCCCTGGCACCAGATCTGGCGTCATTTCAAGGCTCGCCCCAGCGCCATGATCGGCCTGTGGAGCCTGACCCTGCTGGTGCTGATTGCCCTGCTGGGGCCGGTGTTGGCGCCCTACAGCGCCGAGCAGCAGGTGACGGATCAGCTGCTGATGCCGCCCTCCTGGTACCAGGAGGGTTCCGTGGAGTTCTTCCTTGGCACCGACGCCCTGGGCCGGGACATCTTCTCCCGAGTGCTGCACGGTGCCACCCTGACCTTTGGCTACGCCGCGCTGATCGTATCCGCCTCGCTGCTGGCCGGCCTGGTGATCGGCACCCTGTCGGGCCTGTCCCAGGGGCTGCAGGCCTCGGTACTGGGCCACCTGCTGGACGCCCTGCTGTCGCTGCCCTCGGTGCTGCTGGCGCTGCTGTTTGCCGCCGTATTGGGGCCGGGACTGGAGAACGTGTTCCTGGCGGTGGGGCTGGCACTGCTGCCGGGCTTCGTGCGGATGGTGCACAACGCCATCCACGAAGAGATGCAGAAGGAGTACGTGATTGCTGCCCGACTGGATGGCGCCAACCGCTGGCAGCTGTTTCGCTACGTGGTGCTGCCCAACGTCACCGACAACATCGTGATCCACACCACCCTGGCTTTCTCCATCGCCATTCTGGATATCGCCGCCCTGGGCTTTCTCTCGCTGGGGGCGCAGCCGCCGTCACCGGAGTGGGGAGCCATGGCCCGGGACGGGATCAGTAACGTACTCAGCGCGCCCTGGACGGTGACCATGCCGGGTCTGGCGATCCTGCTGGCGGTGCTGGCAACCAACCTGGTTGGGGATGGCCTGCGCCACGCCATCGCCGAGGAGCGTGGCTGATGCAGTTACTGGACATCCGTAACCTCACCATCGAGCTCGATACCCCCCATGGTCGCCATGTGGTGCTGGAGCGCTTCAGTCTGAAGATGGCGGAGGGTGAGATCCATGGCCTGGTGGGTGAGTCCGGCTCCGGTAAGAGCCTGCTGGCCAAGGCGGTACTGGGGATCACCGACCGCCGTACCCATGTGCGGGCCGACCGACTGAACTGGAACGGCCATAACATGCTCAACATGAGTGGCGCCGAGCGGCGGGCGCTGATGGCGGAAGAGATCGCGATGATCTTCCAGGAGCCCGCCTCCTGCCTGGACCCCAGCGCCCGCATCGGTACCCAGCTGCTGGAAGCGATGCCGATCCCCAAAGAGGTGCACTGGTGGCAGCGCCGACGCCGACGTCAGCAGCTGGCGATCCGGTTGCTGCACAAGGTGGGGGTCAAGGAGCACAAGTCGCTGATGCGTGCCTTTCCCTGGGAGCTGACCGACGGTGAGGCCCACAAGGTGGTGCTGGCGATGGCACTGGCCCACAAACCCAAGCTGATCATCGCCGACGAGCCCACCACCGGGCTGGAGAGCTCAGCCCAGGCCAAGGTGTTCCGCCTGCTCGACAAGATGAACAAGCTTGGCAACGTGGCGATCCTGATGATCAGCCATGATCTGGAGTCGGTGGCCAACTGGTCACATCGGCTGACCGTACTCTACTGCGGCCACATCATGGAGTCCGGACGCAGCAAGCAGATCCTGAAACAGCCGATGCACCCCTATACCGAGGCGCTGCAGCAAAGCGCGCTCAGTGCAGGGCCTGGCAGCCAGCGTAAGAAGGACCTGCCGGCACTGCGCGGTGCGGTGCCGCCGCTGCAGCACCTGCCGGTGGGCTGCCGGCTCGGCCCCCGCTGCCCCTATGCCCAGCGTGAGTGCGTCAAGACCCCCAGTATCCGCAGCCAGGGGGGCCATGCCTTCCGCTGCCACTTCCCGCTGCACACGGAGACCCGAAGCAAATGATCCCGCTGCTGCAAGTCCGCGATCTGCACAAGCACTACCGCAAGGGGCGGCGACTGTTGCGCACCCAGTACAAGCAGGCGCTGGCCCCCATCTCCTTCGATCTCTACGCCGGCGAAACCCTGGCCTTTGTCGGCGAGGCGGGTTCCGGCCGCAGCACCCTGGCGCAGATCCTGGCCGGGGCCAAGGTGCGCAGCGGCGGTCAGATCCTGCTGGAGGGCAGCGAGCTGGACAGCCAGGACCGACGTCGCCGGGCCAAGGAGATCCGGATGATCTTCCAGGACCCCACCAACTCCCTCAACCCCCGGCTGCGTATCGGCGAGCAACTGGAGGAGCCGCTTCTGTTCAACTCCCAGCTCAACAAGGAGCAGCGGCAGCAGGCGGTGGAGCAGGCCCTGGTCCGGGTTGGCATGCTGCGGGAGCACACCGACTTCTATCCGCAGATGTTGGCCCATGGTCAGCGTCAGCGCATCGCCATCGCCCGGGCGCTGATCCTGGAGCCGAAGATCCTGATCGCCGATGAGGCGTTCGCCGGGCTGGACACCTCGCTGCGGGCCCAGTGCGTCAACCTGATGTTGCAGTTGCAGCGTCAGATGGGGCTGGCCTATGTGATGATGTCCCACGATCTGGGCCTGGTACGGCACATGAGCGACCGGGTTATCGTGATGAAGAAGGGCCAAGTGGTGGAACAGGGCGAGACCGAGCAGCTGTTCACCGCCCCCCAGCATGACTACACCAAGCGCCTGCTGGATGAACAGCTGATCCAGTTCAAGCACTGAGCCGGTCGCACTGCCCCCAAAAACAACAAAGCCCCTCCTAGGAGGGGCTTTTTGCGATTGCGACGGGCTAGCGGACTCAGTCCAGGGTCACCACATCGAAGGGCACCACCGGGTTGACCTCAGCGTCGTAATCGATGCCGTCCAGACCGAAACCAAACAGGCTCAGGAACTCCTCTTTGTATTCGGTGTAGTCGGCCAGCTCGGTCAGGTTGTCGTCGGTCAGCTGGGGCCACAGATCGCGGCAATGCTTCTGGATGTGCTCACGCAGCTCCCAGTCGTCCAGGCGCAGACGGTTGTCCTCATCGGTGGGCAGGGTGCCATCGGTGCGGTAGAGACGCTCGGTCAGCATCCGGCAGATCTGCTCAATGCAGCCCTCGTGCACACCCTCTTCGCGCATCTTCTTGAACACCATGGCGATGTACAGCGGCATTACCGGGATGGCGGAGGAGGCCTGGGTTACTACGCTCTTCAGCACCGCTACGTTGGCACCGCCGCCGAGGCTCTGCAGCTGGCTGTCCAGCGCCTTGGCGGCACGGTCCAGGTCCTTCTTCGCCTCACCCAGGGCACCGTGCCAGTAGATAGGCCAGGTGATCTCGGTGCCAATGTAGCTGTAGGCCACGGTGCGGCAGCCCTGGGCCAGTACGCCGGCCTCGGCCAGAGCCTGGATCCACAGCTCCCAATCCTGACCGCCCATGACGGTTACGGTGTCCTGCACCTCCTGCTCGGTGGCCGGCTCGATGCTGGCTTCAAACAGGGTGTCCTTGTTGGTGTCCACCGCGGTGGCGGTGTAGGTCTCACCCATCGGCTTGAGCGAGGAGCGCACCAGCTCACCGCTGTCCGGCAATTTGCGCACCGGTGAGGCCAGGGAGTAAACCACCAGGTCTATCTGACCCAGGTCCTGCTTGATCAGCTCAATCGCCTTCTGCTTGGCTTCATGGGAGAAGGCGTCGCCGTTGATGCTCTTGGCGTACAGACCCGCCTCGTGCGCGGCCTTATCGAAGGCGTGGGCGTTGTACCAGCCGGCGGTGCCCGGCTTGCGCTCGGTGGCCGGCTTTTCGAAGAACACGCCAAGGGTGGCGGCATCGCTGCCAAAGGCCGTGGCGATACGGGATGCCAGGCCATAACCGCTGGAGGAACCCACCACCAGCACCCGCTTGGGGCCATTCTCCAGCTTGGGCTGGGCCTGGACGTGGGCGATCTGGTCACGGACATTCTTCTCACAGCCCACGGGGTGGGTGGTGGTACAGATAAACCCGCGAATTTTCGGTTTGATAATCATCTTGTTTTCCCTAATGACAGCGGCAAGGTCAGCGATAACGGACCAGCTAAACTGCGGGCAAGATTACCTTAATCCTGCCCCGGCAGAAAGGGAGAGCCAGCAGATCCGACCATCCGCCCAGCGCAAATAAAAAGCTCTTTCTTGGTCAAGTTTTGAAATCCATGAAAGCTCTCATTGGCAGCAGAGCATAGTGCCCCACCAGCAGTTCGCCGACTTGGAGTCGCCCGAGCGAAGTGCTCTAAGGCAAGGTCGAAGGCCTGGATGGCCTGAGTGGCTTGCGGAGACAGGGGTGAAAACCGCAGGTTTGAACGCGTAGGCAAGGATGCCGAAGCCGGTCTTTGATGCGAAGCAGGGACTGCGCAGCAACAAAGTCGACTCAAGCCAGAGCCGAAGACTTAGGGCCCGAAAGTGAGGATTAGCGGCGACTGGAGGCAAACGGGGGTTACAAGCGGGGCGCGCAGCCGGGGCGGAACGCCCCTTTGGTTGCTGCCGGCAATCCGGCAAAGTTATTTCAACCTAAGGGCTGAAAGCAATAAAGCATGCAGGAACAACGGTTAACTCAGATAGACACAAATAAAAACGGCGGCCCGAGGGCCGCCGTTGTCGTTCGCAGTCGCGATTACTGAACCGCACCCGCCTGATACAGGATCTTGGCATCGGCGCGCAGGCTGTCGATCAGCGCCTGGTAGGACGCCTCGCTCATCTGCTGGCTCAAACGGCTCTTGAGCAGCTCTTCGCCGTCCACCGCTTCCGGGGTATGGATGGCGTCCAGCGCCACTACCGCGATGTCACCGCTGGGCAGGCGCACCGATTCGATGGTGCTACCTTCGCCGGTCAGTGCCATCTTGAACAGCTGCTGGGTCAGGGCCGGATCCAGCTCCGCCTGGCCCATGCGGCCGACGGCATCCAGCTCAATCACCTCGGCCGGGGCTTCGCCACCTTGCCAGGCGTTCAGCAGGGCATCCGCCTGGGACTGAGCCTGCTCGGAGGCTTGGTCGATGGTCAGACGCTCAACGATCTGGTCGCGTACGTCGGCCAGAGGCTGAGTACCCTCTTCCACGTGCTCCAGCACGCGCAACACCAGCATGTGACCGTTGTCGATCTCCACCAGGTCAGAGTTCATCTGGTCCAGCAGTACCTGGTCAGAGAACGCCGCCGCCAGGGCGCGGGGGTGGTTCAGCGGTGCCGGTGCCAGGCCACGCTCAAACAGCGGCGAGGTCTTCACCTCCAGGCCCACGGCATCGGCCGCTTCCTGCAGGGAATCCGGCACCTCGAAGCTGACGTCCGCCAGGGTCTGCTGCAGGGCGTAGAACTCACGCTGCGCCTTGTCGCTTTGCAGGGTCGCGGCGATGTTGTCCTTCACCTCGGCAAACGGCAGCACGGTGGCCGCTTCAACCGCCTTGGCCTGCACAATCTGGTAGCCGAAATCGCTGGCGAAGACGTCGGAAACGCCGCCCTCTTCCAGGCCAAACAGCGCCTCGTCAAAGGCAACGTCCATGGCACCCGGGGTCATCCAATCCAGCTCACCGCCGTTCTCGGCGGTAAAGCTGTCGTCGGAGGCCTCGCGGGCCACATCGGCAAAGGCTTCACCGGCGCGAACACGGGCCAGGGCCTCATCGGCACGGGCCTGGGCGTCATCACCTTCAAACAGCATGTGGGCCGCCAGACGACGCTCAGGCTGAGTGAACTGGGCAGACTGGCCGTTGTAGTACTCCTGCAGCTCCTGCTCAGAGACCTCCTGAGTACCGGCCAAATCGGCCACGCTCAGTTCAATGTACTCTACCTTGACCTGTTCCGGCTGGATAAAGCGGGTCGGGTTTTCCTGGTAGAAGGCTTCCACCGCGGCCTCATCCACGCTGATCCCCTGCTGGAAATCGGCGGCACTGACCAGGGCGTAGCGGGCGTCACGAGTCTGCTGTTGCAGCTGCGCCAGCTGGTAAACCTCCTGCTCGGTGGTGAACTCGCTGCCCATCAGGCCAACCAGCAGCTGCTGGCGGGCCATGTCGCGGCGCAGGATGTCACGCAGGCGGTTGCCGGTCAGGCCGCTTTGGCGCAGAACGGCTTGGTAACGGTCGTTATCGAAACGGCCGTCAACCTGGAACTCGGGCATCTGGGCGATGGCCTGGCGGATCTGGTCATCGGACACACGCAGGCCCATGGCCTCCGCTTTCTGGTCCATCAGACGCTCGGCAATCATGCGGTCCAGCACGCTCTGGCGCAGGCCGGCCAGGTACTGGCTGTCGGCGGCCAGGGTATCGAACATCTCACCCAGCTGGCTGCGCATGCGCTGCTGTTCGTTCTGAAAGGCCTGGTCCAGATCATAGCGGCTGATCTCTTCGCCATTCACTTCGGCCGCCATCTGCTCAGCGTTGCTGCCCAGATAGCTGTATACGCCGGTCAGAGCGAAGGACAAGATCACCGCACCAAGGATAATCTTGGCGACCGGGCCCTGTGAGCCTTCACGGATCTTTTCTAACATCTACCTAACTCTATTGGTGTGGTTTTGAGGAATTGGGATAGTAACAAAAAAAGCGCATCAAGTGATGATGCGCCTTTCGATATCCTGACATGCGTTAGCACGCAAACGGCGCCTGCCTGTCAAAACAACAACGCTCAAGCCGTGGCCTGAGCGTTGAGTTGTAAACCAGTCTTAGTTTACAGCGTCTTTCAGAGCCTTACCGGCCTTGAACGCAGGGATCTTCGCAGCAGCGATTTTGATCTCTTTGCCGGTCTGCGGGTTGCGACCAGTGCGCTCAGCACGCTCGCGTACTTCGAAAGTACCGAAACCTACCAGAGAGATTTTGTCACCGTTCTTCAGAGACTCGGTGATGGAATCGATGAAAGAGTCCAGAGCGCGGCCAGCAGCCGCTTTGGAAATATCAGCACCGGAAGCAATTTGATCGATCAGTTGAGATTTGTTCATTTCATCCCCTTGAATTCTATTATTCGCGCCGCCGCGAAATCCGTGTCAAAGCGCGGTCTGCGGAGGTTTTATATCAAGCTTGAAATTAAAGTTCAAGCGCCTGCCAGACAGCAAAATCCTTTTCTAGGATACGGCTCAAACCCATCTCTGCTGCGGTCTGCAGTCAGATCAAGGCCTGTTCGACAACTACACTACCACTTATTTTCGTCTTGAAAAGCCCTTTTTCGCACGAATCAAAGAAAAAATGCGCCAAATCAGGCGCATTTCTTGATTATCGCTCAGGATTCCGCCGTGACCAGCTCAAATCCAGCGGGGGCATGCTCTAATGCCAACTCGAGAACTTCATCAATCCAACGGACCGCTTTAATCTCCAGGTCGGCTTTCACGTTATCCGGAATTTCCTCCAGGTCCCGTTCATTCTCCTTGGGAATAAGCACCCGTTTGATGCCACCGCGGTGGGCGGCCAGCAGCTTCTCTTTTAGACCACCGATGGGCAGCACCTCACCACGCAGGGTGATCTCACCGGTCATGGCCACGTCAGAGCGCACCGGGTTGCCGGTCAGGCTGGAGACCAGTGCGGTGCACATGGCGATGCCAGCGGACGGACCGTCCTTCGGGGTTGCCCCTTCCGGTACGTGTACGTGCAGGTCACGCTTCTCGTAGAAGTCGCCGTTGATGCGCAGCTTCTCGGCACGGGCCCGCACCACGGTCATCGCCGCCTGGATGGACTCCTGCATCACATCCCCCAGCGAGCCGGTGTAGGTCAGCTTGCCCTTACCCGGTACCGAGGTGGTTTCAATGGTCAGCAGGTCGCCGCCTACTTCGGTCCAGGCCAGGCCAGTCACCTGACCGATGCGGTTGCTCTCCTCCGCCTTGCCGTAGTCAAAGCGCTGGACCCCCAGGTAATCCTTGAGGTTATCCATGTTGACCACCACCGGCTTGCCGTTCTGGCCCAGCAGGATCTGCTTCACTGCCTTGCGACAGATCTTGGAAATCTCCCGCTCCAGGCTCCGCACCCCGGCTTCGCGGGTGTAGTAGCGGATGATGCCGATAATGGCACTGTCTTCCACCGTCAACTCATCGGGCTTCACGCCGTTGCGCTTGAGCTGCTTGGTCAGCAGGTGCTGCTTGGCGATGTTGAGCTTTTCGTCTTCGGTGTAGCCGGACAGACGAATCACCTCCATCCGGTCCAGCAGCGGGCCGGGGATGTTCATGGAGTTGGAGGTGGCCACAAACATCACGTCGGACAGATCGTAATCCACCTCGAGGTAGTGATCGTTGAAGGCGTTGTTCTGCTCCGGATCCAGTACCTCCAGCAGCGCTGAGGCCGGATCGCCGCGCATGTCGGAGCTCATCTTGTCGATCTCATCGAGCAGGAACAGCGGGTTCTTCACCCCGACCTTGGACATCTTCTGGATCAGCTTGCCCGGCATGGAGCCGATGTAGGTACGACGGTGACCGCGGATCTCCGCCTCGTCCCGCACCCCACCCAGGGCCATGCGCACGTATTTACGTCCGGTGGCCTTGGCGATGGACTGACCCAGCGAGGTCTTACCCACCCCCGGCGGTCCCACCAGACAGAGGATCGGCCCCTTCAGCTGTTTCACCCGGGCTTGTACCGCGAGGTATTCGAGGATCCGCTCCTTGACCTTCTCCAGGCCAAAGTGGTCGGCATCAAGTACATTGCTGGCGATGGACAGGTCTTTCTTCACCTTGGAGCGCTTGGCCCAAGGCACACTGACCATCCAGTCGACGTAGCTGCGCACCACGGTGGCTTCCGCCGACATCGGCGACATCATCTTCAGCTTGTTAAGCTCAGCGGTGGCCTTCTCTTTGGCCTCCGCCGGCATCTTGGCCTCGTCGATCTTCTTGGTCAGCGCCTCAAACTCATCCGGCGCATCATCCAGCTCACCCAGCTCTTTCTGGATCGCCTTCATCTGCTCGTTGAGATAGTACTCGCGCTGACTCTTCTCCATCTGTTTCTTGACCCGGCCACGGATCTTCTTCTCCACCTGGAGGATGTCGATCTCCGACTCCATGGTGGCCATCAGGTACTCGAGGCGCTCGGCCACATCCACCATCTCCATCACCGCCTGCTTGTCGGCCAGCTTCAATGGCATGTGGGCAGCCATGGTATCGGCCAGGCGCGCCGCCTCGTCGATGCCATTGAGGGAGGTCAGCACCTCCGGCGGGATCTTCTTGTTGAGCTTGATGTAGCCTTCGAACTGGCTGATGGCGGTGCGTACCAGCACCTCCTCTTCCCGGTCCGGCACATTCTTGGAGGGCAGGAACTCCGCCTCCGCCACAAAGAAGGGGTCGTTCTCGGTGAACTGGGTGATGCGGGCCCGTTGACCGCCCTCTACCAGTACCTTAACGGTGCCATCGGGCAACTTGAGCAGCTGCAAAATGGAGGCAACGGTGCCGACGTGGTAGATGTCGTCCTCTTCCGGCTCATCCTGGTCGGCTTCCCGCTGGGCAACCAGCAGCACCTGCTTATCTTGTTCCATCGCTGCTTCCAGGCAGCTGATTGATTTTTGCCGCCCCACAAAAAGCGGGATCACCATGTGGGGGTAAACCACCACATCCCTCAGGGGGAGTACGGGAATGACGACGTGATCAGAACGCTCTAGGGTCATTGGTCGGTTCCATTTTGCTGCAGGAAATCTCTGGGGTTACCCAGTATATGGTGGCGGATTTCAGCGATTCAATGACCTGATCACAAAAAAAGGGGCCAAATGGCCCCTTAACAATCAATCACCTGGCTAAGTTTTAACCCATTGTTTACCAAAGGGTAACCCTGCCAGCTGCTCAGCAGTTACTCAGACGATGCGGCCTGAACGTCGCTGTGATACATCAGCAGCGGCTCAGATTCCCCGCGGATCACCGACTCATCCACCACCACCTTGGCGACATTCTCCGCCGACGGCAGGTCGTACATGGTGTTGAGCAGCACGCCCTCCACAATGGAGCGCAGGCCACGGGCGCCGGTCTTGCGTTCCATCGCCTTGCGGGCAATGGCACGCAGGGCGTCTTCGCGGAACTCCAGCTCGGCACCTTCCAGGTCGAACAGGGCACCGTACTGCTTGGTCAGCGCGTTCTTCGGCTCCTTGAGGATCTGAATGAGGGCATCCTCATCCAGCTCACCCAAGGTGGCCACTACTGGCAGACGACCGATGAACTCGGGGATCAGGCCGTACTTGACCAGATCTTCCGGCTCCACCTGGGCGAAGGTTTCGGTCAGGGACTTGGAGTCATCCTGGCTGCGAACCTCGGCACCGAAGCCGATACCGGTGCCGACAAAGGCACGCTGTTCAATCACCTTATCCAGGCCGGCAAAGGCGCCGCCACAGATAAACAGGATCTTGGAGGTGTCCACCTGCAGGAACTCCTGCTGGGGATGCTTACGACCACCCTGGGGCGGCACCGCCGCTACCGTGCCTTCAATCAGCTTCAGCAGGGCCTGCTGCACGCCTTCCCCGGACACATCACGGGTGATGGAGGGGTTGTCAGACTTGCGCGAGATCTTGTCGATCTCATCGATGTAGACGATGCCGCGCTGGGCCTTCTCTACGTCGTAATCGCACTTCTGCAGCAGCTTCTGGATGATGTTCTCCACGTCCTCACCCACGTAACCGGCTTCGGTCAGGGTGGTGGCATCGGCCATGGTGAAGGGCACATCCAGCAGACGGGCCATGGTTTCTGCCAGCAGGGTCTTACCGGAACCGGTGGGACCGATCAGCAGGATGTTACTCTTGCCCAGCTCCACCTCGGCGTTGACTCCACCGTGGCGCAGGCGCTTGTAGTGGTTGTACACCGCAACGGAGAGCACCTTCTTCGCCTGCTCCTGGCCGATCACATAATCGTCCAGGTGCGCGCGGATTTCGTGGGGGGTCGGCAGCTTGTCTGACTGACGCTTGGGCGCCAGCTCTTTGACCTCTTCGCGGATGATGTCGTTGCATAGCTCAACACATTCATCGCAAACATAAACCGAAGGGCCGGCGATCAACTTGCGCACTTCATGCTGACTTTTGCCACAAAATGAGCAGTACAGCAGCTTGCTGTTGTCGCCATCACCCTTATGGATATCACTCATTCACTACCCCTCAAACAGGCGCATTACACTCTTTTATACAGTCTATGACAGGGTACACGCTTTTGCGTCACTCGGACACCCGAGCAGAGAAGACCGAATCCACCAGACCATACTCCTGAGCCGCATCAGCGCTCATAAAGTTGTCACGATCGGTGTCCCGCTCGATCACCTCCAGCGGTTGGCCGGTGTGCTCGGCCAGCAGGGTGTTGAGCTTCTGCTTGATGCCGATGATCTCCTGGGCATGGATGGCGATGTCAGAGGCCTGCCCCTGGAAGCCACCCAGCGGCTGGTGGATCATCACCCGGGCGTTGGGCAGGCAGTGACGCTTACCCTTGGCGCCGCCCGCCAGCAGGAAGGCACCCATGCTGGCCGCCTGGCCCATGCACACGGTGCTCACATCCGGCTTGATGAACTGCATGGTGTCGTAGATGGACATCCCCGCGGTGACAGAGCCACCAGGCGAGTTGATATACAGGTGGATATCCTTGTCCGGGTTCTCTGACTCCAGGAACAGCAGCTGGGCAACCACCAGGTTGGCCATGTGATCCTCCACCGGGCCGGTCAGGAAGATCACCCGCTCCTTGAGCAGGCGGGAGTAGATGTCATAGGAGCGCTCACCCTTGGCAGTTTGCTCCACCACCATGGGCACCAGTGCGTTCAGAGGAGAATCTTGCAGATGCTGCATATTATGTCCGTTTCCCTAACAAAATGGCTCGTACGAGCAAAGCGTCATACGAGCCATTATAAGATTGGCCGACAAGGCCAAGTCAAATCGCAGTAGCTTAGCGCTGCTGGTTCATGAACTCATCAAAGTTCACTTCTTTGTCAGTGACCTTGGCTTGTTCCAGCAGAGCGTCGATGGCCTGCTCTTCCAGGGCAACGTTGCGCATGTTCTGCATCATCTCCTGGTTCTTGGCGTAGTAGTCTACGACTTCCTGCGGATCTTCGTAGGCAGAAGCCATGGATTCGATCAGCGCCTTAACGCGGTCCTCGTCCACCTTCAGCTCTTTGGACTTGATCACTTCACCCAGCAGCAGGCCTACCTGGACGCGACGCTTGGCTTCGTCAGCGAACAGTTCCGCCGGCAGTTCCGGCATGTTGTCGCCTTGCTGACCACCGAAGCGCTGCAGCGCCTGCTGGCGCAGCTGGTTCACTTCCTGGTCGATCAGGGCAGACGGCATGTCAACGTCGTTGGCCTTAACCAGACCGTCGATAACCTGTTGCTTGGTGGCGTTCTTCAGCGCCTGGCTCAGCTCGCGTTCCATGTTCTTACGAACCTCGGCACGCAGGGCTTCAACACCGCCTTCGGCGATACCAAACTTAACCACGAACTCGTCGTTCAGTTCCGGCAGAACCTGCTCTTCCACAGCGTGCAGCTTGATGGCGAAGACCGCGTCTTTGCCCTTCAGGTTCTCAGCGTGGTAGTCCTCGGGGAAGGTCACGGTGATGTCGAACTCTTCACCGGCCTTGTGGCCCTTGATGCCGTCTTCGAAGCCCGGGATCATGCGGCCGGAGCCGATCACCAGTTCAAAGCTCTCGGACTGGCCGCCGTCGAAAGCTTCGCCGTCGATGGAACCGGCAAAGTCCAGCTTAACGCGGTCGTTGTCGCCGGCTTCACGCTCAACTTCACCGAAGGTGGCGTGCTGCTTGCGCAGGGTTTCCAGCATGTTGTCAACGTTCTCGTCGGTCACGTCGCATACCGGCTTCTCGATCTCGATGGCGTCCAGACCGGCCAGCTCAACTTCCGGGTATACCTCGAAGATGGCGGCGAATTCCAGGTCCTGACCCTCTTCAGACTTCAGGGGCTCGAACGTCGGCATGCCAGCCGGGTTCAGCTTCTCGTCCATAACGGCCTTGAAGAAGCTGTGCTGCATCACGTCACCCATTACCTGGGCGCGGATCGCCTTGCCGTAGCGCTTCTTGAATACGGAAACCGGCACTTTACCCGGGCGGAAGCCATCCAGACGAACTCGCTTGGCTTCTTTCTTCATCTCTTCGATCACCTTGGGCTCGAACTCAGTCGCAGCGACGGTGATGGTCATGCGGCGTTCCAGGCCCTGGGTAGTTTCAACGGAAACTTGCATTTCGTTACCTCAGTACTCGATGTTCTTTCGCTTCCCGCCGATCCATTTCGACGGGTAAAAATCCGGGCCCAAAGGGGGTAGTTTTCCCCAGTTTGAGCGGTCACAGGCGTCCACGCCTTTTTAAGGACGGGCTATTATAGCGACAGCGTGGGGCGGAGTCGAGATGGGAACTCAAGGTGTGGCGGGCAGATAGCAAAAAAGGGGAGACGCTGAGCGTCTCCCCTTTTTCAAGGAAGGGTGGGGTGGCTAACGGGACTTGAACCCGCGACAACCGGAATCACAATCCGGGACTCTACCAACTGAGCTATAGCCACCACTGTTTTTAATGGCACGCCCGGCAGGATTCGAACCTGCGGCCATCCGCTTAGAAGGCGGATGCTCTATCCAACTGAGCTACGGGCGCAGAGAATACGGCGTATATGCGTACCAAAGAAAAGTGGTCGGTGAAGAGGGATTCAAGTCCCGACTCGCTGGTCCGCCCTCTCCCATAAGAGTAGGTGCGCTACCAAGCTGCGCTATTCACCGGCCTTATCGCCGTCCTAAGACCACGATAATTAAAGTGGTCGGTGAAGAGGGATTCGAACCCCCGACCCCCTGGTCCCAAACCAGGTGCGCTACCAAGCTGCGCTATTCACCGACTTGTCCAACCGAAGTATCGGCTGAGTTGAATGATACTCCCAAGGAGTGCCTCGCTCAACGGGGGCGGATATTAGCCCTGCCCCATGCGGTCGTCAACGACTTTTTCCAATAATCTCTGCGTTTGCACAAAGCTTGCGCGCGCCCCACTGCACCGACGTGACCCACCTCACAACAACTGGTAAACTGCGCCCGCCCTCTCACCATGGCCGCAACCAGAAGACTTAGAACAGAATATGACCGCGCAACGAATTGATGGCAAGGCCATCGCCGCCCAGATCCGAGAGCAGGTTCGCCTGCAGGTGGAACAACGCAAGCTTCAGGGCCTTCGTGCCCCCGGCCTCGCCGTCATCCTGGTGGGTCAGGATCCCGCCTCCCAGGTTTATGTCGGCAACAAGCGCCGCGCCTGTGAGCAGGTGGGCTTTGTCTCCCGCAGCTACGATCTGCCCGTTTCCACGCAAGCCAGCGAACTGCTTGAGCTCATCGACCAGCTTAATGTCGATGCCGAGATCGATGGCATCTTGGTGCAGCTGCCCCTGCCGGACCACATCGACAGCACCCAGGTGATCGAACGCATCCACCCGGACAAGGACGTGGATGGCTTCCACCCCTATAATATCGGCCGCCTGGCCCAGCGTATCCCGGTGCTGCGTCCCTGCACCCCGATGGGGATCATGACCCTGGTGGAATCCACCGGTCGCAAGACCCACGGCCTCCATGCGGTGGTGGTCGGCGCCTCCAACATCGTCGGTCGTCCTATGAGTCTGGAGCTGCTGCTGGCCGGTTGCACCACCACCACCTGCCATCGCTTCACCGAGGATCTGGCCTACCACGTGGGCCAGGCCGACCTGCTGATCGTGGCGGTGGGCAAACCGGGCTTTATCCCGGGCGAGTGGATCAAACCCGGCGCCATCGTCATCGATGTGGGGATCAACCGCCTGCCCTCCGGCAAGCTGACCGGTGACGTCGCTTTCGAGGCCGCGGCTGAGCGGGCGGGCCACATTACTCCGGTCCCCGGTGGGGTCGGCCCGATGACCATCGCCAGCCTGCTGCAGAACACCCTGTACGCCTGTGAGCAGTACCACGGTTAGTCGCTTGTGACACAGCCATAAAAAAGGCCCGCTGATCTGCTCAGCGGGCCTTTTTTGTTGTCTGACGCCTTACTTGCGGCGCCAGGTGGTACCACCGGCACCATCTTCCAGGATCACGCCCATGGCGTTCAGGGCATCCCGGGCTTCGTCCGCGGCGGCCCAGTTCTTATCGGCACGGGCCTGGTTGCGCTGAGCGATCCACGCCTCGATCTGCGCCACCTCGTCATCGTCGCCGCCCCCTTGCAGGAAGGCTTCCGGATCCTGACCCAGCAGGCCCAGGATCTTACCCAGGTGGATCATCAGCCCAGCCAACTGCGCCGCCTGCTCGGACTCGCCATCCTCTTTGGTGATGTTGAGTTCACGGGCCAGGTCGAACAGCACCGGCAGGGCTTCGGCGGTGTTGATGTCGTCATTCATCGCCGCGTCAAAGCGCTTAACGTAATCGTTGTCCAGTGCCAACTCGGCTGCCGGGGTCACCCCGCGCAGGGCGGTGTAGAGACGCTCCAGCGCCGCATGGGCCTGGTCCAGGTTCTCGGAGGAGTAGTTGAGCTGGCTGCGGTAGTGGCTGGACAGAAGGAAGTAACGCACCGACTCGGCCTGGTACTGCTTAAGCACCTCGCGGATGGTGAAGAAGTTGCCCAGGGACTTGGACATCTTCTCCTTGTTGACCTGCACCATGCCGGAGTGCATCCAGTAGTTCACGTACTGGTTGTCGTGGGCACAGCAGCTCTGGGCCACCTCGTTCTCGTGGTGCGGGAAGGTCAGGTCGCTGCCGCCACCGTGGATATCAAACACCTTACCCAGGTGCTTGTTGCTCATCGCCGAGCACTCAATGTGCCAGCCGGGACGACCCTGACCCCAGGGGGAGTCCCAGGACGGCTCACCAGGCTTGGCGCTCTTCCACAGGGCAAAGTCCATCGGGTTGCGCTTGCTCTCATCCACCTCAACCCGGGCACCGGATTGCAGCTGCTCCAGGTCCTGGCGGGACAGCTTGCCGTAGTCGGCAAAGGTCTTTACCTCGAACCAGACGTCGCCGGCCTCGGTGACGTAGGCGTGGCCCTTGTCTACCAGGGTGGCAATGATGGCGATGATCTCACCCATGTGACCGCTGACGGTGGGTTCGATGTCGGGACGCAGCAGCCCCAGGGCATCGAAGTCCTCGTGCATCATCGCCACGTTACGGGCCACCAGCTCCTGCCAGCCTTCACCGTTATCGTTGGCACGGTTGATGATTTTATCTTCCACGTCGGTGATGTTGCGGACGTAGGTGACCTCCATCCCCTGGCTGCGCAGGAAACGGACCACGGTATCGAACGCCACGTAGGTGCGGGCATGGCCGATATGACAGAGATCGTACGTGGTCACCCCGCACACATACATGCCAACCTTGCCGGGCACGATGGGTTTGAATTCCTCTTTCTGACGGGTCAGGGTGTTGTAGATCTGCAACATCATTACGCTCTTGTCTGGATTGGATTAAAGCAAAAAAGTCAAAGCCGCTATTCTAGCATGACAGCACCGCGATCCTATTGGCTTTTTCCCCCGTTACGGATGCGGTAGGATCCGGCCGTATCAAACCAACAAGAGACTGACCATTATGGTGACTTTGCATACCAATCACGGTGACATCACCCTGAGCCTGAACGCTGAGAAGGCCCCGAAAACCGTTGAGAACTTCCTGGCCTACGCTAACGAGGGCTTCTACAACGGCACCATCTTCCACCGCGTGATCGACGGCTTCATGATCCAGGGTGGCGGCTTCGACGCCGACATGCAGCAAAAGCCCACCAAGGGCGGGATCCAGAACGAGGCCAGCAACGGTCTGTCCAACAAGGTGGGCACCATCGCCATGGCCCGCACCCCAGATCCGCACTCCGCCACCGCCCAGTTCTTTATCAACATCAAAGACAACGATTTCCTCGACTTCAAGAACGAGTCGATGCAGGGCTTTGGCTACTGTGTGTTCGGTGAAGTGACCGGCGGCATGGACGTGGTCGAGAAGATCAAGGCCGTGGCGACCGGCAACCACGGCATGCACCAGGACGTGCCGCTGGAAGCGGTGGTGATCGAGAGCGTGACCATTGCAGAGTAATGCGTCCAATGCGGGGGCGGCCCAGCGCGGCCCCCGTACCCTGGTGATCGGCGATCTGCACCTGTGCCCCAGTCGCCCGGACATCACCGCCGCCTTTGCCCGCTTCCTCGATGAGCAACTGGACGGCGCCGAAGCGCTATACATCGTCGGTGACCTGTTCGAGTTCTGGATTGGTGACGACGACATCAACCCCTTCACCGATGAGGTGGCTGCCCTGCTCCACCGGGCCAGTCAGCGTCTTCCCATCTACTTCATCCATGGCAACCGGGACTTTGCCCTGGGGCAGCACTACGCCGCCCGCTGCGGTATGACCCTGCTGCCGGAGGTGGCCAAGCTGGATCTCTACGGTAAGCCCACCGTCATCCTGCACGGGGATTCGCTGTGCACCGACGACGTGGAGTACCAGAAGTTTCGTCGCCTGCGCAACCGACGCTGGTTCCGTGTGGTCACGGCAGCGATGCCGTTGAAGCTGAGACGCTACCTGTCCGACAAGGGGCGAGCCAAGAGCAAGCAGAAGGCTCAGCAGAGCGATTACAAGCCGGTGGATGTCACAGCGCATGCAGTTGCCGATTTGATGGCGCAGCAACACGCGGTGCAGATGATCCATGGCCACACCCACCGACCCGCCATCCATGATCTGGACAACGGGCAACAACGGCTGGTGGTGGGAGACTGGTACGATCAACAAAGCGCGCTGATTGTCACCCCCGAAGGCGCCCAGCTAACCAGCGATGCCCTGTAGCAGGCCCAACTAGACCGGAACCCCGGAATGGAAGCGAAACAGCGGATCGGGGCTTTGGATCAGCTCCGCTTCCCACTGGGCAAAGCGCGCTACCCTTTCCTCCAGACCCTCCCCTTCCAGCTGACGCGCCAGCGTCAGGTAATCCTCAAAGTGCCTCGCCTCACTGCGCAATAGCGAGTGATAAAACGCGCCCAGCTCCGGGTCGACTCGGGGGATGAGGGCGGCAAAGCGCTCGCAGGAGCGTGCCTCGATAAAGGCGCCGATGATCAGCAGATCCACCTGACGGGCCGGCTCCTGGTTGCGGCAGTGGCGGCGCAACTCGACAGCGTAGCGACCGGCACTGACATGACGGTAATCCACCCCACGGGACTGCATCAGCGCCAGCACCTGGCGAAAGTGGTGCAGCTCCTCACGCACCAGCAAATGGAGCTTGTCCGTCAGTTCGCTGCGCTGGGTTGGCAGCGGCACCCTGCCCGCCCCGGGCTGGGCCAGCAGATCCTCCGGTGCCATCCGGCCAAAAGCGACCGCCTCGTAGGGCGCCACCCAGGCCAGCAGATCCTGGTCATTGTCGCCATATCGCCGCATCAACCGGATGGCGGCCTGGGCCGCCTTGAGCTCGCAGTTGCAGTGGTCAATCAGCAACAGCGGCAGCGCCTGCTCGGCCGCATCGAGCCAGGCCTTGGGGGTTGCGCAGCCAAGAAATCCCCGCACCGGGGCCAACAAGTCGGTGTCCATCTCGACCTTTCCTTTTGAGTTAGGGCCTGATTATACCCTGTGGCTAAAGCCAGCCCGAGCAGAAAACGGCTTGACTCGAGAGGCACATTCACCAATAACTAGAAGGCGAGCATCAGTTGTAGTGTCTGCGGTAACGACACTGATTCGAGTGACCCAAAAAAGGACTATAACTATGATTCTCAATCATTTGTGGGGACTGTACGCCCATCCGCGAGAAGAGTGGAAAACCATTGAGAAAAGCCATGAAGGGATGCGCTCGAGCCTGACGCACATCTTGATCATTGCCTTGATACCCTCCATCTGCGCTTATTTTGCCACTGCCCATATCGGCTGGAGCATCGGCGCCGGCGAACCCATCCGCCTGACCCAGGCCAGTGCGCTGAAGATGTCCGCCGCCATGTACGTGGCGCTGATTGCCGGGGTATTTGCCCTCGCCTACCTGGTGCACTGGATGGCCAAGACCTTCGGCGCCCAGCCGGACTTCTCTCAGGCGCTGGAACTGGCGGCCTACACTGCCACCCCGGTATTCATGGTGGGCTTTGCCGCCCTCTACCCGATCCTGTGGTTCGTGATGATGGCTGGCCTGGCCGGGGTTGCCTACTCGGTGTACCTGCTCTACGCCGGCGTGCCCATCTTGATGAACATCCCGGAGGAGCGTGGCTTTATCTACGCCAGCTCGGTGGTGACCTGCGGCCTGGTGCTATTGGTGGGGATCATGGCCAGCTCGGTTATCCTGTGGAGCTACGGCTTCGGCCCCGCCTTTGTCGGCTGAGCAAGCTCAAAACAAAAAACGCCGCCCCTAAGGGCGGCGTTTTTGATCCTGGCTGCCGATTAAGGATGGCAGACGTTGTGGATCTCCAGGTTGGTGCTCTGCTCGCCGGACTTCTTGGTCTTGGCATCGTCGCTGCGTGAGGCGTTGAGCTGGTCCAGGTAGGCCTGATCCACGTCGCCGGTGACGTAGCGCCCGGTAAACACCGAGGTCTCGAAATGGGCGATAGTCGGGTTGGCTTGCCGTACCGCGGCTTCCAGGTCTTCAATGTCCTGGTACACCAGGCCATCGGCGCCGATCTGCTTGCGGATCTCGTCGACGTCACGGCCATAGGCGATCAGCTCCTCAGAGGTGGGCATGTCGATGCCGTACACGTTGGGGAAGCGGATCTCCGGGGCGGCGGAGGCAAAGTACACCTTCTTGGCGCCGGCCTCACGGGCCATCTCGATGATCTGCTCCGAGGTGGTGCCGCGCACGATGGAGTCATCGACCAGCAGCACGTTCTTACCACGGAACTCCTGGCTGATGGGGTTGAGCTTGCGACGTACCGACTTCTTACGCTGGGTCTGACCCGGCATGATGAAGGTACGGCCGATGTAGCGGTTCTTCACGAAGCCCTGACGGTAGGGCAGGTTCAGCTCATGGGCGATCTGCAAGGCGATGTCGCAGGAGGTCTCCGGAATGGGGATCACCACGTCGATGTCGTGGTCTTCCCACTCACGGGCGATCTTAGCCCCCAGCTTGCTGCCCATGTTGACCCGGCTGCCGTAGACGGAGATCTCGTCGATGGTAGAGTCGGGGCGGGCGAAGTAGACGTACTCAAAGATGCAGGGCACGTGTTGCGGGTTATCCGAACACTGTTGGGTGTGCAGGTTGCCGTCAAAGTCGACGAAGATCGCCTCACCCGGGGCCACATCACGCAGGGTGATGAAGCCCGACGCATCCAGGGAAACGGACTCAGAGGCCACCATGTACTCGGTGCCCTGTTCAGTTTCCTTCTTGCCCAGCACCAGCGGACGGATGCCGTAAGGGTCGCGGAAGGCCACCATGCCGACCCCGATCACCATGGCCACGGCAGCGTAGGCACCACGGACCTGGCGATGCAGTTGGCGAACCGCTTCAAAGACATCCTCGGCGCTAGGGCACAGCGAGTTGCTCTTTTGCAGCTCGTGGGCCAGCACATTGAGCATCAACTCAGAGTCGGAGCCGGTGTTGATGTGGCGACGCATCACCGACATCGACGCGACCAGCTCATCAAAGTTGGTGAGGTTGCCGTTGTGGGCCAGGGTGATGCCGTAGGGGGAGTTCACGTAGAAGGGCTGGGCTTCGGAGGAGCTGGAGCTGCCCGCAGTAGGGTAGCGCACGTGGCCGATACCAGTGTTGCCCTGGAGGCGATGCATGTGTTTGATTTCAAACACATCCTTAACCAAGCCGTTGGCCTTGCGCAGGCGGAAGGCCTGGCCGTCAATGGTACAGATCCCGGCGGCGTCTTGACCGCGGTGCTGCAATACGGTCAAGGCGTCATAGATCAGCTGATTTACCGGGGAATGCCCGACAATCCCGACGATACCACACATGTTTGAGTTTCCTCACAAAGGTCGATGTTCTATAGGGCTTATAGTTGTTTCAGGAAGCTGGATGACTGCTCAATGTGCTCAAAGAACCACTGGATGACCACGCCAAACTCGGGCACCAGCACCGAATCCGACCACCAATCCGTTCCACCGGCACCGGTAAAGGTGTCGAGAAAGAACAAGATGGCACTGACCACCAATACTCCTCTGAGCGCACCAAAGCATGCCCCCAGGACTCTATCGGTCCCACTGAGGCCGGTGCGTTCCACCAGCTGGCCAACCAGATAGTTGACCATGGCTCCCAGGACGAGGGAGGCAACGAACAGGATGGCAATCGCCGCGCCTTTGCGCAGCATCGGATCGCTGATCTGGGTCAGGAACACCGCCAGGTCCTCATAGAACCGGCTGGCGATCACAAAGGCCGCAAACCACACCACCAGCGACATCGCTTCCCGGGCAAAACCCCGGATCAGGCTAATGATCACGGACAAGCCAATGATCGCCAGGATGGCGTAATCGATCCAAACCATAGCTCGATGCACTTCCTTTTTGTCGTCTATTTTTGGCCGGCGATTCTACCAGAGCCGACGAGAATTCACACCTTGGAGAACAAAAAGCCCGCGCGAGGCGGGCTTTTTAGATCTGCAAGGGGTTGTAGCGAACCAGCTGTGTTTGCAACGCATGCTCTTCGGCCAGCTCCCGCTGCAGCGCTTCAATGCGGCTCTTATCGATGTCCGGGCCGACAAACACCACGGTGATCTGACCGTCCACCGGTTTGGCCGGCACGGTGTAGGCCGGGTAATCCTGCGCTCGCAGGTCCTTGACCAGTCGATTGACGTTGCTGGCGCTGCGGAAGCTGCCCAGGCGAATGCTCCAGCCACTGCGCTCCGACTTGGCCTGGCTTTCTACTGCCTTGGGCTTAGGTTTGGGCGTGGGCTCGGCCTGGGCCGACTCAGTAACCTCGACCTCGGTCGTCGCCGGCAGCTGGGCAGTCTCGACCGGCTTGCTCTCGCTGTCTTCCAGCGGGATCGCCACCGGTGCCTCGGCCTCCGCCAGCGGGCTCAAGGCCTGCTCCGGCAGGGTCGACTCCGCCACCGAGGGGCGCAGCGGGATGGTGGCAAACTGCTCCTCGACCCGTTTCTTCTCGCCATTGAGCATGTCGGGCAGGAACAACACCCCGAGGGCTACCAGTACCAGGGTGCCCACCAGGCGGTTTTGTATGGGTTGTGCCAAGGCTAACTCCTCCGCTGCCAGAACGCTTTTGCTTCGGCAACAGTGTAAAAGGAGCCAAACACAATGACCAGATCTGCGCTGTCAGCCTGTGACAACGCCGCCTCCAGTGCCTTGTCCACCGAGCCGTACACGCCTGGCTTGGACAGGTGCGGCGCCAGCTCGCTGGCACGGGCTCCACGCGGCACAGCCAGATCCGCCAGGTACCATTGCAGCGACAGAGACGAGAACTGGCCTAAGGTGGCTTCAATGTCCTTGTCCTTGAGCATGGCGCAGACTGCGTGCAGCCTCGGCTCCGGCCGCGCCGCCAACCACTGGGCCAGGTACGCGGCCGCCTGAGGATTGTGGGCCACGTCCACCACCAGCTTGGGGGCGTCGCCCAGAGGCTCCAACCGTCCGGGGACCACCAACTGCGCCAGCGCCTGGCGGATGGCGGCTTCTGGCACCTGCAGTGGTATCTGCCCCAGGGCGGTCAGCGCGGTGGCGGCGTTATCCAGCGGAATGGCCGGCAGCGGCAACCGTTGCAGGGTCATCCCGTCCGCCTGGTAATCCCAGTGGGCGGGGTGACGCTGCAGGATGAAGTCCCGGCCCCGTTGCGACAGCGCTACCCCAAGCAGCTCGGCGGTAACACCGATGGTGACCGGCGGGTTGGGGTCGCCACAGACCGCGGGGCGGCCGGGGCGAAGCACCCCGACCTTCTCCCGGGCAACCGCTTCACGGGTGTTGCCCAGGTATTCGATGTGGTCCAGATCGATGGTGGTGATCACCGCCTGATCGGCATCGATGAGGTTGGTGGCATCCAGTCGGCCGCCCAGTCCTACCTCCAGCAGCACCACGTCCGGTCGCGCCTGGGCAAAGCACCACAGCGCCGCCAGGGCGGAGTATTCGAAGAAGGTCAGCGACACCTTGTCCTGGGCGGCGGCAATGGCGGCAAAGGCATCAACGTGATGCTGGTCTGCCAGTTCGACGCCGTCGATGCGCACCCGTTCGTTGTAGCGCTCCAGGTGGGGCGAACTGAACACCCCGACACGGTAGCCGGCATTGAGCAGCGCCTGCTCCATCAAGGCACAGGTGGTGCCCTTGCCATTGGTGCCGGCAACGGTGATGACGTGGCTGTGGGGTAAGGCGGTTAAGCCCATTCGAGCGGCGACCTGACGCAGGCGGTCAAGTCCGAGATCGATTTCCGAAGGGTGCAGGGCGAGAATGCAATCCAGCCACTCCTGAAGGGAGTGGCTGGCGGTCAGAGCGGGTTTCATGCCGGGTCGGTATCGGGTTTAGCCGCTTCCGTAGGCTCCACCGGTTCCGCTTCCAGTGGATGCGGGCTGAGATGAACAAACTTGGCCAGGATCCGGGCAACGGTATCGCGCATCTCGCGACGGTCGACGATCATGTCGATGGCCCCCTTCTCCAGCAGGAACTCACTGCGCTGGAACCCTTCCGGCAGCTTTTCCCGCACGGTCTGCTCGATCACCCGCGGGCCGGCAAAGCCGATCAGGGCGCGAGGCTCGGCCAGGTTCAGATCCCCCAACATCGCCAGAGACGCCGATACGCCGCCCATGGTGGGGTCGGTCAGTACCGAGATGTAGGGCAGGCCGCGCTCACGCATGCGCGCCAGCGCCGCGGAGGTCTTGGCCATCTGCATCAGCGAGAACAGCGCCTCCTGCATCCGCGCACCACCACTGGCGGAGAAGCAGATCAGCGGCAGGTCTTTCTCCAGGCAGACCTCGACGGCACGGACAAAGCGCGCGCCGACCACCGAAGCCATGGAGCCGCCCATGTAGGAGAATTCAAAGGCACAAGCGACCACCGGCATGCCTTTCAGGCTGCCTTCCAGGGCGATCAGGGCGTCTTTTTCGCCGGAGGCCTTGGTGGCCTGGCTGATACGATCTTTGTATTTCTTGGAATCGCGGAACTTGAGGATGTCCTGGGGTTCCAGCTCGGCCCCCAGCTCCTGCCAGCTTCCCTCATCGAGGAAGCGCTCCAACCGGTCACGGGCGCCGATCCGCATGTGGTTATCACACTTGGGGCACACCTCCAGGTTGCGATTCAGCTCAGCGCGATAGAGGATTTGATCGCACTGGGTGCATTTACTCCAGACCCCTTCCGGTACACTGTGGCGACGATCCGCCACCGCCTTGCTCTTGGGTAGGATCTTATCTAGCCAACTCATTTGCGGTCCTGTCTCCATCTCGGCAAATTCGACCATCCGGTCGTCATTGGTAGGGAACGTGGTGCTAACGACCGGGCATTGGGTCGCCATCGGCCAGTTTAGTTCCCTTTGACCATTGCAGCATGGCTGCCATTAAACCATAAGGCGATCTGAGCGCCTACCGAAAACTGGTCATACCCTCTAATCCTCTGTAATAGAGCGGCTATTTTCGGTTATTTCTCAAGAAAATGGCTGAGATATCTGCGCTCGGCAGGGCTGAGGTGATTACAGCGGATCTGGCAGGAACAGCGGCCCCGGTGCGCTCTTGGGCAGAGCAAACTCCTCGGGGTAATCCACCTCCACCAGGTAGAGCCCCTCGGCCTTGGCGGTGGCCGCGGCCAGGTTGCGATCCTTGCCTTCCAGCAGCTCGGTGATCCACTGCTCAGGCTGGTTACCCTGGCCCACCTCCATCAGCGAACCGACGATGTTGCGCACCATGTGATGGACAAAGGCGTTGGCCTTGATGTCCACCACCACGTATTGGCCAACACGATCGACCTTGACGTGATGCACGTTGCGCCAGGGGCTGCGAGATTGACACTGCACCGCACGAAAGGCGCTGAAGTCGTTCTCTCCCAGCAGGCGCTGGGCGGCCTGGTGCATCTTGGCGGCATCCAGCGGCTGGTGGTAGTGGCTAACGCCATGACGCAGGATCCCGGGACGCAGTCGATGATTGTAGATCACGTAGCGATAGCGCCGGGCGGTGGCAGAGAAACGGGCATGGAAGTCGTCCACCACAGGTTGGGCCCAGCGCACCGCAATGCCATCGGGCAGATTGGTGTTGAGTCCCAGTGTCCAGGCGGCGGGACGCCGCTCCACCTGGGCATCAAAGTGCACCACCTGACCTGTGGCGTGCACCCCGGCATCGGTCCGACCGGCACAGATCACCTCCACCGGGTGGTTAGCCACTTTGCTCAGCGCCTGCTCCAGGCGCTGCTGAACGCCAACCACTTCCCGTTGACGCTGCCAGCCATAGTAGCCGTGACCGTTGTATTCGATACCCAATGCGATGCGCATGCCATGCCCTCAATCTAAACAGGGCGCGCATTATAAACCCTATCTCAGTAAAAATCCTGCCATCAGCCCACAGCCTGTCAGGCACAAAAAAACGGCGGATAAGCCGCCGTTTTTTACCTGGTATTGCGTTACAGCTGGGACAGCAGCAGATCGGCTTCCTTACGCTGGCTTTCGGTGCCTTCCAGCGCCACCTCTTTGAGCAGCGCCTTGGCGCTGTCGTTGTCGTCGATCTCGATATAGGCCCGGGCCAGATCCAGCTTGGCGTTGATGCCGCCCTCGTCCAGTGCCGGTTCGCTCATCGCCACCATGGTGTCGTTCTCGCTGTCCAGATCCGCCGGGTCCTGGCTCAACTCGCTCTCCTCCAGCAGCTTGTCGATGTCGATAAAGGGCTCATCGGCTGGCGCTGGGGCGGCCGGGGTCTCCACGGCCTGGGGCATGGGGGCCGGTTCAACCGCCACCGGTTCAGGCTCCACCGCTGCCGGTTGAGTCTCGGCTTGCTCCACCTCAGTGGACGCGGCCTGGGCTTCCTGGCGCTGCTCTTCCAGCAGCTGATCCAGCGACAGGATCTCGTCGTCCTTCAGCTCCGCTTCCAGCTGGATCCCGGCCTTGCTGTCGTCCGCCATCACCAGCTCTTCCAGGGTGCCATCTTCCAGGGTCTCCTCCATCGGCGCCTCGTCGGCTACCACAGGATCCGCATCCCGCAGCTCCGCTTGGGCCGCGTCCGCTTCCTGGTCCTGGCGACGACGCAGCCAAGCAAAGATCAGCAGCAATGCCAATCCCACCGGCAGAAGGGACCACAAGGTCAGCGACAACGGGTTGGCCAGCAAGTCACGCCAGAAGGAGGAGGGCTCCTCCAGTACCGGTTCGTTCACCACCGCGTCCGGGGCGACCACCAGGCTGCGCTGACGATCCAGCTCCTCTTCCAGGGCGCGGTTAAGCCCCTGCTGCTCATCTAGGGCACGACGCAGTACCGTCATCTCGTTGCCCAGCTCGTCCAGCTGCTGCTGCAGCAGGGCGTTCTGCTCCAGCATCTTGGCCATCTCATCGGCGGTGCTGGCCAGCTCCTGGCGCAATGCGCTGATCTGAGCCTGCTCACGCTCCTGCTCCGCCAGCTGCGCCTGCAGCTCGGCCTTTTCAGCCTCCAGCTGGCTTACCGCGGCACTGCTGGGGGCAGCGGCCGCAGCGGGGGCACTCTTAGCCTGACCCTGGTTGTCCAGTACCGGCGGCTGCCAGGCCTGGTCGTGTTGACGAGCCTGGGCACGGGCTTCCGACTCAGGGAAGGCGGCAATCACCTCACGCGGTGGCACGGTCAGGATCTTGCCCCGCTCCAGCGAGTTGAAGTTGGAGCTGGAGAAGGCATGGGGGTTGGCATTGAACAACGCCTGCATCACCTGGTACACCGTGACACCGGTGTCGGGACGAACGTCATTGGCGATGCGCCACAGGGTGTCCCGACGGCTGGTGGGGCCGTAGGTGGCCAGCGGGGCATCTTCCACTTCCATGATCTGGCCGTCTGGGCCGGTGATCTTTAGAGTCTTGGCGGACACTGGCAGCGTCATCATGGCGCTACCCAGTACGGCGGCACAGAGTGCCCGAGTCATGGTGTTGTTCATCATTCCACTCTATTGTGATCGGCCGACCCTCCCGGTCGGCACGACTTTCATCATCTTACCCGCTGATCTTACAGGTAATCTTGCACTAATAGTTCGGCAATTTGCACCGAATTCAATGCCGCCCCTTTACGGATGTTGTCCGCCACTACCCACAGGTTCAGTCCCTGGGGATGGCTGATGTCCTGGCGAACCCGACCAATAAAGACATCATCCTGGCCCTGGGCGTGGCTGAACTGGGTCGGGTAATCCTGATCCTCTTCCATCAGGGTCACCCCCGGCGCCTGGGCCAGCAGCGCTTTGGCTTCGTCCACCGAGGTCGGCAAGCGGGTCTCGATGTGGATCGCCTCGGCGTGGCCGTAGAACACCGGCACCCGAACTGCAGTGGGGTTAACTCGGATATCGGCATCGCCGAAGATCTTTTGAGTCTCCCACACCATCTTCATCTCTTCCTTGGTGTACCCGTTATCCATAAAGACGTCGATCTTGGGCAGGGCATTGAAGGCGATCTGCTGCTCAAACACCTCGGTGGTGGCCGGCTGACCGTTGAGCAACTGGCCACACTGCTTGGCCAGCTCTTCGATGGCGCTGCGACCGGCACCGGAAACGGACTGGTAGGTGCAGACGTTGATCCGTTCGATACCGAACTGTTCGTGCAGGGGCTTCAGCGCCACCAGCATCTGGATGGTGGAGCAGTTGGGGTTGGCGATGATATTGCGGTTACGGAACTCCGCCAGGGCATGGGGGTTAACCTCCGGCACCACCAGCGGGATCTCCGGGTCGTAACGGAAGTGGGAAGTGTTGTCGATCACCACGCAGCCGGCGTCGGCGGCCAGCGGTGCGTACTTCTCGGAGACGCTGCCCCCGGCGCTGAACAGACCCAGTTCCACTTGGCTCCAGTCGAAGGTGTCCACGTCGATGACATCCAGGGACTCGCCCTTGAAGGAAACGGTTTTGCCCAGGCTGTTGGCACTGGCCAGGGGATACAGCTTGGCCACCGGGAAATCCCGCTGCTCCAGGATCTCGATCATGGTCTGACCCACGGCGCCCGTGGCACCCAATACCGCAATGTTATACGCCATCTTCGCTCTTCTCTTTTACTGTAAATCCGAGTTGCGCCAACCGCTTCGCTTGGGAAGGGTCAGCGATGTATAAGGTTTGCGCGCTGAACTCTCGGCGCGCCAGGTTGGCCTTGCGTCGTCGATCAAAGCCATCAGGCAATGCTGCCCGGAACAACCGGTCTTCCGCCGCCAGGTCATAGACGCCACTCATCAGGCTCAGCAGCTCGGTCTGGTCCAGCTTGGACTCAATCTGCTGGGCCGGCAGTGGGCTGTCCGGCAGCAAACTGGCCAAGGCCGGGGTTTGCTGCGGTTGTTGTTTCTGCTGCATCAGCGCCCGGTGCAGCATCTGGCTGCCCCGGATCTTGCCCTCGCGGGAGTAGCCGGCGATGTGGGCAGTGGCAATCTCCGCCAGCGCCACCAAATCGGCCAGGGGGTGGGGCTCATTGGCCCACACATCCAGCACCAGTTTAAGGTCCGGACGCTTCCGCTTGACTCGAACCAGGGCTGGGTTATCAATCACTTCCCCGCGGCAGGCGTTGACCAGCCAAGCCCCCGATTTGAGCATGCCCAGGCGGGCTTCATCAAGCAGATTGACGGTGGCGCCCTGCCCTTCGGTTATTAAGGGGACATGCAGGGTTATGACATCACACTCTGCCAACAGGGTATCCAACTCATGCCAGGTTCCCGCCGCCCTCTGCGCCGCTTTGGGCGGATCGCAACACAGCACCTCTATCCCCAAGGCCTGCAACCGACGGGCCACCGCGCTGCCGGTGTTGCCCAGCCCCACCACGCCGACGCGGCGCTGGCTCAGCTCGACACCCTGACGCTGGGCCAGCAGTAGCAAAGCGGTGAGTACGTACTCACCCACTGCTTCGGCGTTGCAGCCCGGGGCGTTGCTCCAGGGGATACCGCGACGGGCCAGGGCAGCGGTATCCAGGTGGTCGGTACCTATGGTGGCGGTGCCGACAAAGCGCAGCTTCGGGGCCGCACGCAGCAAGGCCTCGTCTACCTTGGTTACCGACCGCACCAGCAGAGCGTCAGCATCCGCCACCTGCTCTGGGCCGATGTCGCGCCCGGGCAGGGAGGTGATGCTGCCGAGGGAAGCGAACAGCGGCTCCAGCGCCGCCATGTTCTCGTCCGCGACGATCTTCATCCGTTGTCGTCTACCTGTTGGGTCAAAACCGCCAGTTTACCCGAATCGGGATCCCCGACCCAGCCCCCATCGCTGAGGGTTTGAGCCTGAAACGAAAAAAGCCCGGCATGTTGCCATGCCGGGCTCATCAGTACGGTGCCAATTACTTCAGTTTGCTGAAGATCAGGGCCGCGTTGGTGCCGCCGAAGCCGAAGCTGTTGCTCATCACCGTGGTCAGCGCCTTGTCCTGACGCTCGGTGACGATGGGCAGACCTTGTGCTTCCTCATCCAGGTTGGCCACGTTGATGCTGGGGGCAACAAAGCCATGCTCCAGCATCAGCAGGCTGTAGATCGCCTCGTGCACGCCCGCCGCGCCCAGGGCGTGGCCGGTCATCGCCTTGGTGGCGCTGATCATCGGCGGCTTGTCGCCAAAGGTTTCACGGATGGCACCCAGCTCACGGGTGTCGCCCACCGGGGTGGAGGTGCCGTGGGTGTTGAGGTATTCCACCTCACCGGCGCCGGCGGCTTCCGCCTGAGCCAGGGCCTGCTTCATGCAGCGTACCGCGCCCTCACCGGACGGGGCCACCATGTCGTAGCCATCGGAGTTGGCACCGTAGCCGACGATCTCGGCGTAGATCTTAGCGCCACGAGCCAGGGCGTGTTCCAGCTCTTCCACTACCACCATGCCGCCACCGCCGGAGATGACAAAGCCATCCCGGTCGGCGTCGTAGGTACGTGATGCCTGGGTCGGGTCCTCGTTGTACTTGGTGGACAGTGCGCCCATGCCGTCGAAGCCCATCGCCAAGGTCCAGTGCAGTTCCTCAGAGCCACCGGCAAAGACGATGTCCTGCTTACCCAGCTGGATCTGCTCCACCGCGTTACCGATGCAGTGGGCACTGGTGGCACAGGCGGAGCTGATGGAGTAGTTCACCCCTTTGATCTTAAATGGAGTCGCCAGACAGGCGGAGGCGGTGGAGGACATGATCCGCGGTACCAGATATGGACCGATGCGGCGCACGCCCTTCTCACGCAGGGTGTCGGCCGCGTTCACCTGGTTCAGGGAGGAGGCTCCACCGGTGCCGGCGATGATGCCAGTGCGCTCATTGCTGACCTGGTCTTCGCTCAGGCCAGAATCCTCAATCGCTTGCTGCATCGCCAGGTAGGCGTAGGCCGCGGCGTCGCCCATAAAGCGCATCACCTTGCGGTCAATGTGTTCAGCAGGGTTGATCTTCAGATCGCCCCAGACGCGGCTGCGCAGCCCCATCTGTTCAAACTGTTCGGAATAGTTCAGGCCGCTCTTCCCTGCACGCAGGGCCGCGGTGACCTCTTCGGCGTTGTTACCGATGCTCGAAACCACCCCGATCCCGGTAATGACCGCTCTTTTCATCTCTGTCGTCCTATCTGTGTGTAGACTCATTTCAACCGCGGCTATGTTAGCGCGAAGCCATGGCCAAACTGGTCGGCTTTCCCAAGTTGGCGGTAGAATACCATCCAAGTTCTGTGTTTTGAGTGCAATTGTGAGCCAACTGACCCACCCCAGCATCGACTGGTCTGATCCCGGTGCGCCGATCTCCGTCGAGTTCGACGACGTCTATTACTCTACCACCAACGGCGTCGCAGAAACCGAGTACGTATTCCTGCGCCCCAACGGGCTGCCACAACGCTGGCTCAGCCATCCCCGCGGCCATTTCGCGGTGGCAGAAACCGGGTTTGGAACCGGATTAAACCTGCTGGTCTTGTGGCATCAGCTCCGGCAGTTTGCTCAACGCTCTGACTCTGGCAATTCGCTTCGCCTTCACTTTGTCAGCTTCGAAAAATACCCGCTAACCGTCACCGATCTGGCCCGTTCTCACCGACAATGGCCGCAATTTGCCGATTTAGCGCAACAGCTTCGGAACGCTTACCCCATTGCGACCCAAGGCTGCCACCGCCTGGTGCTGGACCAGGGCCGGGTGACGGTGGATCTCTGGTTTGGTGATGCCCTCGACACTCTCCCACAAGTCGATGCGGGACCAAACGGCGTCTTCGATGCCTGGTTTCTAGATGGTTTTACCCCCAGTAAAAACCCCCAGATGTGGCAGCCAGAGCTTTACCAACAGATGGCACGTCTGTCTCGGCCCGATGCCACTTACGCCACGTTCACCTCGGCGGGTCATGTGCGACGGGGACTGGAAGCCGTTGGTTTCAGCGTGAACAAACTACCCGGCTACGGCCTGAAGCGGGAGATGATCCACGGTCAACTGCCCGGTGAGGCGTCGCCGATGTCCCAGCCGTCGCATGTCGCGGTGGTTGGTGCCGGGGTGGCCGGTGCCAGCACAGCCCTTGCGCTATGCCGCCGGGGCATTGCGGTCAACCTCTACTGCCAGGATCCTAAGCCGGCTCAGGGGGCGTCTGGCAATCGCCAGGGCGCGCTCTATCCGCTGCTCAACGCCAGCGACGATGGCCTGGCCCGCTTCTACAGCCAGGCCTTCCCGCTGGCGCGCCAACAACTGCTGCAACTAGCTGAGTGTCGTCAGGTCGATCATGCCCTGTGCGGGGTGGTACAGCTGCCGGTGGATGACAAGAGCAGCAACAAGCTGAAGAAGGTAAGTGAGGCGGGCTTCCCGCTGGAGCTGGTACATGCGGTGGATGCCGAGCAGGCGACGCAGATCGCTGATCTGCCACTGGACCGGGGTGGCGTCTACTACCCGTTGGGCGGCTGGCTCTGCCCGGCGCAACTGACTCAGGCGATGCTGGATGAGGCGGAGGCGACCGGCCTGCTCACCCTGCAGCCGGAGCACCGCTTGACCCAGCTGCAGCGCAACGACAGCGGCTGGCAGCTGCAGTTTGAACAGCAGAGGTCAGTACAGGCAGAGAGCGTGGTGTTGGCGACGGGTGTAGGAACCACGGCGCTGGAGGCCACTGCGGCACTGCCCTTGAATCCCGTCCGGGGGCAGATCGCCTACCCCAGCGCCCAGGGGGAGCTGGCCTCGCTTAAATCGGTGATCTGCGCCGACGGCTACCTGGTGCCCAGCCAGGACGGTCGGGTCACCTGCGGTGCCAGCTTTGGCCGCGGGGATGCAGACGACAGCATCAAGGCGGAGGACTACCAGGAGATTGGCCAGCGCATGGCCCGCAGCTTCGCCGGGCTGCCCTGGTTGCCGGCGCTGGCGCCAGAGCACTACGACCAGGGCCGGGCGGCAGTGCGCGCCACGGTGCGAGATCACCTGCCGTTGGTGGGGCCGGTACCGCAGTGGGACCATGGGGATTCCCTACCCGTGGCTCACCAGCCTGGGCTGCATCTGCTGACGGGCCTGGGCTCCCGCGGGCTTTGCTCTGCTGCGCTCTGTGCCGAGCTGTTGGCCAGCCAGCTGTGCGACGAGCCCAGGCCGCTGAGCCTGAGCGATCAGGCCAACCTGGCACCGGATCGCTTCGAACGCCGAGCCCGCGCCAAGGCGCAGAAGCGCTAGCTGCCGCATTCAGCGCTAACAAAAAGCCCCGCACACTGGCTACCAGCGTGCGGGGCGTTGGTGTTCTCGCCGATGTAGAGACGGCTCAGTGCAGCAGGCGCTGCTCCAATTGGCTCCAGGCGTGCTGGATCAGAGCCAGATCATCCGGTGCCAGCTCGGTGCGGGCCTGGGCCAAGCGTTCGCTCATCTGCGCCTGCAGCTGGGTCAACTGCGGCTGCGTCTCCTGCTCCAGCTCAGACAGCACCACGGCAAAATGGCCCTGCAGGTAGCCGCTGGCAAACACCTCATCGTCACTGCCTTGCTCCAGCAGTTCCGCCACCCACTGATGGCAAATCTCGTCCCAACGCTCCAGCATGGTTACTCCTCGAAATCCGACAAATCGGCCAGGGGATACAACACCGCATCCCGGTAGCCGGTAATGATCTTGTAATGGCCCGACAGGGCCCTATCTAATTCGGCGTCGCCGGTGTCCGCCACCATGGGTCGACCCGTCAACGCCTCCAATTTGCTCTTGCTGGCCACCAGCACCAGGTTGTCCCGGCCGATGGCCCGAATGACCGCGGGGCTCAGCTGTTGATTACCCCGGCCAAACAGATGGCCCTGACCGCCAATCAGGGTCAGCACCAGCTTGGTGGGCACCTCACGGACCGCCGCCAGCAGCTGTGCCTCGGTCAGGTCCTGTGCCAGCAGCTGTTGATCGCGGATCAGATCCACCCCCAGCAGGGTGTTATCCAGCCCAAGCTGATCCATGATGGCGGCCACGGTGGAGCCGGAGCCCATCACGTATTGCCAGTCAGGATCCATCGACTCGGTCAGCTCGGCGGCGATGTCATCCAGCACCAGCTCTTCGCTCTCTTGGCCGCCCATCTTGACCGCCTGAACGTAGCGCAGCGCCTCTGGCACCAGCATCTCGCCGTAGTAGCGTGCTCGCACCTGCCCCTGGCGAAAGGCGACCTCGTCGATGTCGCGCACCTCACCCTCGGTGACACTCAGCAGCTCGCCACGCACCATCTGGGCCGCTACTTTACCACTGGCGGTGGGGCTGATCCCATACACCCCGGAGTGGATCTTCACCCCGGCGGGCACCCCTAGTACCGGGATCCGCTGTCCCACCTCGGCACAGAGATCCCGGGCGGTGCCATCGCCGCCGGCAAACAGGATAAGGTCCACCTGCTGCTCCAGCATCGCCCGGGCCAATGCCCGGGTATCCTTGGCGTCTGTTGGTTGACTGGCGTGATGCAATAGCTCTGTATCAAGGCCCAATTGCTGCGCCAGGTCCTGGCCCAGCACACCGGAGCCGGTATACACCCGAAGACGCTGGGCCAGCGGCAGCAACTCGGTCAATGCAGTGCGCATCCGCTGCGGCGCCTTGGGCTGTGCGCCCAATGCCATGGCCTGCTCGGCCACACCGTCGGAGCCTTTCAGGGCAACCGTGCCCCCCAGCCCCGCCAAGGGATTGATGATCAGGCCCAGCTTGAACATAACTGCGCTTCACTCCATGAAAAGTCGTCTTTGGATGGTGCTGGCAGGGCGAAATGCCGACACAGATCCTGCCCAAGGGCCTGTGCCCGGGGCGGCCAGCCGCGCTCGATGTAGGCCAGCGCCGCTGCCTGCACTGCCCTGCGAAAGCCGGGTCGGTCGGTCTCGATGGCCAGGTTATCGGCACTGACATCAAACACCCGACCGCAGCACAGGCTCAGGTACCACTCGATCGCCTGGGGCTGAGCCTCCAGTCGCTCAAACTCCTGTTGGCGCTCGGCGCTGCGCTGGTCCGGCTCATACCAGTAGCCATAGTCCACCAACTGGCGACGCCGAGGGCCGGCCTGGCACCAGTGGGCCAGCTCATGCAGGGCACTGGCGGCAAAACCGTGGGCAAAGTAGATGCGATGGTAGGGGCAGGTATCATCCGCCGGCAGATAGAGCGGCTCGTCATCGCCAAACAGCAACCGGGTCTGGTGGGCTCGGCCCAGACCTTGATTAAACAGCCTGACCAGTTGTTTGGCGTCGATCATCTACCACCTTCATCAGTAACACCCCTATGGCAGCCAACCCGGCCGCCGCCGACGCCAACCACCAGGTCTGGGTCGCACCGGCGCCATTGTGCCACATTACGCCGCTGAGGTAGGCCCCCAGCGCGCCGCCAACGCCGAAGCTCAGGCTGGCGTACAGGGCCTGGGCCTTGCTTTGATGGGCCGCGGCAAATCGCCGGTGCACCAGCTGAATGCTGCAGGCGTGGGTCAGGCCAAAGCTAAAGGCATGCAGCGAGGCCGCCAGCAACTGCCAACTCAAGCTTGCCCCGCCCTCGGCGGTCAAAGCCCAGCGCAGCGCGGCCAGCAGACAAGCCAGGCACAACAGAGTGGGCACCGACCAGCGCCGCAGCAGCCGCGGGGCCAGGGCAAAGATCCCGATCTCGGCGGTGACGCCCAGGGCCACCAGGGCACCCGCGACCCCCTCGCTGAAACCCAGCCCTTTGAGATAAAGCACATAGAAGGTGTAGAAGGGGCCATGGCTGGCCTGGATCAGCATCGCCGACAGCAAAAACAGCCATACAGGTGGCTGGCGCAGGGTCTGCCAAAGCCCCTGCCCATCGGGTTGACGCTCTGATGGCGGGGTTGGGGATTCGCGCAGCAGCCAGCAGGCGCTGATCAGCAACAGAAATACCGCGCTGCCGAGCCAGGGGAAGTGGCCGGGGCCGGCCTGGGCAAACCACCAGCCGGCGCCGGTGACCATCAGGATGTAGCCGAAGCTGCCAAAGCTGCGCAGGGTGCCGTAGCGCTCGGTCTGGCCGGAGAGATGGGACAGGGTCACCACCTCAAGCTGGGCCAGGATGGCGTTCCAGAAGAAGGTGAACAGTGCCATCACCAGCGCCAGGGTCCAAAAGCCCTCGGCCCAGTGCATGGCCAAGAAGACCCCGCCGGCCACGGTCGCCCCCCAGCGGATCACCGCGACCCGGCGACCGGTATGATCCGCCAGGGCGGCCCAAAGATTGGGCGCCAGGATCCGGGTAGCAAACAGGATGGCCAGCAGTTGACCGATGGCCAGGGAATCGAGACCCAGGTGGTCGAGGTAGAGCCCCAGGTAGGGTACCAACAGACCTAAGGTGGCAAAGAACGCCAGGTAGCAAGCCGCCAGGACCTGGCCCTGGCGGCTCAGCAGGGGGTGTTGCATGATCAATCGCGCATCGGCAGCACCGGGGTGTCTACCTGAACATCGCCGCACTGGGCCTTGTGGCGCAGCAGGTGGTCCATCAGTACGATGGCTACCATCGCCTCGACGATGGGCACGGCACGGATACCGACGCAGGGGTCGTGGCGGCCACGAGTCACCATCTCTACCGGCTTGCCGTGCACGTCGATGCTTTGGCCAGGCACCATGATGGAGGAGGTGGGCTTGAATGCCACCTCGGCCACCAGCGGTTGGCCGGAGCTCAAACCGCCCAGCACGCCGCCGGCGTGATTGCTGGCAAAACCATCCGGGTGCATCTCATCGCGATGCTCGGAGCCACGCTGGTTCACCACCTCGAAACCGTCGCCGATGGAGACCGCTTTGGCCGCGTTAATGCCCATTAGGGCATGGGCCAGATCCGCATCCAACCGGTCAAACACCGGTTCGCCCAAACCCACCGGCAGGCCGGTCGCCTCAACCCGCACCTTGGCCCCCACCGAGTCACCGGCCTTTTTAAGCTCACGCATGAACTCATCCAGGCGCTCCAGGCCGTCCGGGTCTGGGAAGAAGAAGGGGTTTTGCTCCACCGTGTCCCACTGGAATTTGCTGGCGCGGATGGGACCGAGCTGATCGATACAGGCACGGATCTCGATGCCGCAGGCCTGACGCAGGTACTTCTTGGCAATGGCACCGGCGGCCACCCGCATGGCGGTTTCCCGGGCGCTGCTGCGCCCGCCACCGCGGTAGTCGCGATTGCCGTACTTGTGGTGATAGGTGTAGTCAGCGTGGCCCGGGCGGAACAGCTCGGCGATGGCGGAGTAATCCTTGCTGCGCTGATCTGTGTTCTCAATCAGCAAGCCGATGCTGGTGCCGGTGGTCTTACCCTCGAACACGCCGGACAGGATCTTTACCTGGTCCGGCTCGCGGCGGGCGGTGGTGTAGCGGGAGCTGCCGGGGCGACGGCGATCCAGGTCCCCCTGCAGATCCGCCTCAGTCAACGCCAGCCCGGGAGGACAGCCGTCGACGATGGCCCCCAGGGCCGCGCCGTGGCTTTCGCCAAAGGTGGTGACAGAAAAACGCTTTCCAATGCTATTACCGGCCATGGCAGACGGGGTCCTCGTTGTTGTTATTTGTAGGGGGCAAAGTCCGCTTCCGCGGCCAGCAGTTGCTCCTTGCTGAGCATGAAAACGCCATGGCCACCACGCTCAAAATCGAGCCAGGTAAAGGGCACATTGGGGAACTGCTCCTGCAGCGCCACCATGGAGTTGCCCACCTCGACAAACAGCAGGCCCTCGTCGGTGAGGTGATCAGCGGCGTTGGCCAGGATGGAGCGGGTCAGCTCGAGGCCATCACGGCCAGAGGCCAGGCCCAGTTCCGGCTCATGGTGGAACTCATCGGGCAGATCCGCCATGTCGTCCGCGTCCACGTAGGGCGGGTTGGAGACGATCAGGTCGTAACGCTGGCCCTTGAGCACGGCAAAGCCATCGGACTCAATGGGGTAAACCCGGTTCAGTACGCCGTGGCGCTCGATGTTGATCTGGGCGACCTCCAACGCATCCGGGCTGATGTCCACCGCATCCACCTGGGCATCGGGGAAGGCATGAGCACAGGCGATGGCGATGCAGCCGGAGCCGGTGCACAGATCCAGCACATGGTTGACCGGCTTGTTGTAGAGCCAGGGGTTGAAGCCGTTTTCAATCAGCTCGGCAAAGGGGCTGCGCGGCACCAGCACGCGCTCATCAACGAAGAACTCGTGACCGGCGAACCAGGCGCTGTTGGTCAGGTAGGGCACTGGCACCCGCTCTCGCACCCGGCGGATCACCAGCTCGACGATGCGATGCTTTTCACTGCTAAGCAAGCGGGCATTGCGCACCTGGCCACCCAGCTCCAGCGGCAGGTGCAGGGTGTGCATGATCAGCGCCACCGCCTCATCCCAGGGGTTGTCGGTGCCGTGGCCGTAGTAGATGTCGGCCGCATTGAACCGGCTGACGCACCAACGCAGCATGTCATCGATGGTATGAAGCTCGTTGACCGCTTCATCAATAAAGATTTTTTCCACTGGGGGGCTTCCTCATTCAATCCGACGCTCATTCTACCCAAAGGGGAGAAGCGTTCCTATTCCTATCCGCTTCGGCGTAAAATGTCGGGATGAACAAATCCGATCCCAACCAATGCGACGATTTTGACCTGTTCCGCCAAAGCATGGAGGGGGTGCGCCCCCTCCAGCAAGATCAGGTGAATCATAAGCCAAAGGTGCCGACGCCGGACAAAACCCGGGTCAAACAACAGCGCAAGCTGGCCGACCACTACTTTTCGGACAGCTACCAGCCGGCCCTGCCCGAAGAGGGCCCGATGCGTTATGTCCGCGAGGGTGCCGATCCGTACGCCGCCAAGCAGCTGCGCCGGGGCGACTACAGCCCGGAATTGCTGCTCGATCTGCATGGCCACACCCAGGCCGAGGCCCGTCATGAGTTGATCGCACTGATCGATGCCTGCAAGCGTCAACAGGTGCCCTGTGCCAGCGTGATGCATGGCCTCGGCACCGGTGTGCTCAAACAGAGGGTGCCGGCCTGGTTGAGCCAGCACCCGGACGTGCTGGCCTTTCATCAGGCGCCTTTGGAGTGGGGGGGCGACGGTGCCCTGCTGATTTTGGTGGACGTGGGAGAAGCGGCTAAGCGTTAGTGGGTTGGGCCGCGCAGCTCGATAAGATCAGCGCGTTGCTCGCTGCGAATATGGGCGACACCGGAGGTCATGAACATCGCCGGCTCGCTGCCGCTGACCAGCTCCGCCAACAGGTAGCCCAGCAGCGGCATGTGCGCTACCACCAGCACCCCGCGTGCGCCGGCCACCTCTGCCGAGGCCAGGAGCAGATCCCGGGCCAGGGCCGGGTCTGACTCCGGTACCAGCTCCTCCAGGGTTTCTACCTTTACCTTCAATCCAAGTGCCTGCTCGATCGCCTGCCAAGTCTGCTGAGCACGCAAATAGGGGCTGACTAGCACCAGGTCAAGCTGGTGCCAGGCGTCGCCATAGTGCTTGGCCATCGCCACGCTCTCAGCGATGCCCCGCTCGGTCAGCGGTCGCTGGGGATCGGTCGGCGCGGCGTAACTCGCCTCGCCGTGACGCATTAGGTATATATCCATCGAATACCGGTTTCTACTGCTGTAATGGCCCGATTCTAGCGTGACTGGAGGGCGGGCAACAGTGCCTTCACGCTCACTCTTTGGTCTTATGCCATGGCAACAATTGCGCCGCAGCGGATCTGAGCGCACACTAGCTACATGCAAGGTACTCTCATACAAGGACGAAGCCCGGATGCTTCGCAGCGGTTAATGGCCAACACGATCAAGACCAGCCCCAATGATCCCAAGCGCTACCACCCAATGACCCTCAGCAATGGGCTGAGGGTGTTACTGGTGGAGGATCCGGAGGCGACCAAGGCCGCGGGCACCATGGCGATCCGGGTTGGGCACTTCGACGACCCCAGCGACCGGGAAGGGATGGCCCATTTCCTTGAGCACATGCTATTCCTCGGTACCGAGAAATACCCCAACGCCGGCGAGTATCAGCAGTACATCAGCCAGAATGGTGGTACCCACAATGCCTGGACAGGGCCGGAGTTCACCAGCTTCTACTTCGACGTGAAGCCAAGCGCCTTTGAGGAGGCGCTGGACCGTTTCGCCCAGTTCTTTACCGCGCCGCTGTTCGATGAGGGCCTGGTGGAGAAGGAGCGCCAATCGGTGGACTCCGAGTTCAAAATGAAGCTGCAGGACGACATGCGCCGCTTCTACCAGGTACACAAGGAAACGGTGAACCCGGCGCACCCCTTCAGCAAGTTCTCGGTGGGCAATCACCAGACCCTGGCCGATCGCGATGGGCAAAGCATCCGCAGCGAGCTGATCGCCTTTTACCAACGTCACTACTCCGCCAACCTGATGACCCTGGTGCTAGTCTCTCCGGATCCCGCCAGCCAGTGGCAAGGGTTCGTCGAGCAGGAGTTTGGCAAGATCGCCAACCAGAGCGCCGACAAGGTGTTGCCCGAGGTGCCGCTCTATCGTGAGCAGGAGCTGGGCGTGCAGATCTCGATGGCGCCATTGAAGAAGTCACGTCAGCTGACCCTGACGTTCCCCCTGGGTGCTCTGGATGCCTGGTATCGCCACAAACCCCTGACCTACCTCTCCTACATGCTGGGCTATGAAGGCTCAGGCAGCCTGCTGTCCGCCTTGAAAGAGGAAGACCTGGTCAGTGAGCTGTCCGCCGGTGGTGGCATCAACGGCTACAACTTCAAGGACTACAACGTCAGCTACCGCCTGACCGAGAAGGGCCTGGCAGAGCAGGACAGGATCCTGGCGATGACCTTCCAGTACATCGCCCTGATGCGTGAGCAGGGGATTGCCGATTGGCGCTACCAGGAGCGACAAACCTTGCTGGAGCGTGCCTTCCGTTTTCAGGAGAGCACCAAACCGCTGGATTTGGCCAGTCATCTGGCCATCAATATGCACCACTACGAGCCGCAGGATTGGGTCTACGGTGACTACCGAATGGACGGCCTGGACCAGGCGCTGGCAATGGAGATCCTCGACCAGTTTGTGCCGGAGAATGCGCGCCTTACCCTGGTCCACCCGGACTGCGAGGGCGACCGCAGGGCCAAGTGGTACGACACCCCCTATCGGCTTGAGCCCATCGGTGAGCAGCGTAAGGCCAGTTGGCTCAGCGGGCCCCGTGACCCGCGCCTGGCACTGCCGGAACCGAATGAGTACATCTGTGATCTGCTGGAGCCTCGGCCGGAGCCGTCTGCATCTGACGACCCGATGCCCATCTACCAGAGTGAACGGCTGACCCTGTGGCACAAGAAGGACGACCAGTTTAACGTGCCCAAGGCGCACCTGTTCGTCGCGCTGGACAGCGAGGCCTGTCACGAGAACGCCAAGGCCGCGGCCCAGACCCGCCTCTACATCGCCATCCTGATGGATTCACTCACCGAGCTGACCTATCAGGCCGAGGTCGCGGGCCTCAACTACAACGTTTACCCACATCAGGGGGGCCTGACGTTGCACCTCAGTGGCTTTACCGGTGGCCAGGAAAAGCTGCTGGATCTGCTACTGCATCACGCGCGCCAGCGACAATTCACTGAGGCCCGTTTCCAGGAGCTGAAAAGCCAGTTGCTGCGTAGCTGGAACGGTGTCCGCATCAGCCGGCCGGTGTCCCGCCTGTTCAACGCCCTGACCACCACCCTGCAAAAGCGCAGCTTCGACCCATTGCGTATGGCCGAGGAACTGGAATCGGTCACTCTGGAGCAGCTACACCAACACATCGATGGGATCTACCGCCACCTCCATGTGGAAGCCCTGGTCTATGGCGACTGGCTGCGCAGCGAGGCCGACGGCCTGGCCCAGCGGCTGGAGCACACACTGACCCAGGTGGGTGGGCCGGGACAGGAGGTCAAACGTCAACTGGTGAGCATCAAGGGTCAAGGCACCATCCATCGGGAGATCGAGAGCAGTCACCAGGACAGTGCCATCCTGGTGTACTACCAGTCTCGGCGTAACGACCTGAAGAAGATGGCGCTGTTCTGCCTGCTCAATCACACCATCTCCAGCGACTTCTTTTACGAGCTTCGCACCAAGCAGCAGCTTGGCTACATGGTGGGCACCAGCTATGTGCCGATGAATCGCTGTCCGGGTATCATTTTCTACATCCAGAGCCCGGTAGCCGGCCCATTGCAGCTGCTGGAGTCCATCGACCAGTTCATTGCGGACTTTGGCTACGCCCTGATGCAGATCTCCAGCAGTGAATGGCGTGACACCAAGCAGGCGCTGTGTCACCAGATTATGGAGCAGGAAAGCAACCTCAAGGCCAAGGCCCAACGCAGCTGGGTCAGCATCGGCAACAAGGACATCGAATTCGACCAGCGAGAGCAGATTGCCGCCATTGTTGAGTCGATGGATCGGGCCGAACTTATCCGCTTTATGATGGAGCGGATGCGCATCGCCAACCCAGACCGCCTGGTGCTCTACTCCAGTGGCAGCTCACACAGCGATCTCGAGCCCCTGTCACGTGAACGTCATATCACTGATATCTCCAGCTTCAAGCATCAGTCCGCCCTGATAGACTTCTGAAACATCGAGATTAATCCCTAAGTGGAGGGCTACTTCCCCTTGGATCGCCCCCCACTTAGTGATAACTTCTGAGCAACAGTTTTACCCAGCTCGAATGGACTCATTGATGCGGCGATGGATAGCCACCTTTCTTCTCTTTCTCTCCTGTGTCGCACACGCCGGCTCCGATAGTCTGACTCGCGTATATAACTTTCAGCAGTATGGTGTTACTGACGGTAAGGCGCTGTCTGAAGGGACTATTACGAGCATTGCCAGAGACAAGACTGGATTTGTTTGGATAGGAACCATCAGTGGATTAAATCGTTTCGATGGCAATGAATTTAAGCACTATGACACATCAAAGGCAGACCGCTACAATTTAAATGAAGACTTCATATCAGATTTGATAGTTGATAAGTCTGGCGTTCTTTGGGTTGCGACAAAGAAAAACGTATATAAATATCTTCAGCACCTTGACTCTTTCGAGCCGATCCTAGATGGGGTACAGCAGATTAATAATGCTGTATCATCCGCTAATGGCATATATGTATCCACAAGCAACAATGTATTGTTCTTCCCATTTGATGGAAAAGTTCAGAAATACAACATCCCCGAAGATAAGGCACAAGTAGACTACCTACTGCTGTCCACAAAAAAGGACTCTGAGGTCTATGCTTCTTTCTTTGATGGCGATGCTTTTACTGTGGATAACGATGGTAACTTCAGAAAAATTGACTGGCTCCCTAAAGAAAGAGTCACTTCATTCAGTTCAGCTGAGAATCTTGGATATGTAATTGGTACCCCGAGCGGAGTTTACCTAGCCAATCAACATACCAAATCATATATAAGAATAAATGGCACCCCTCAAGTCTCAAGTGTTATATACTCTGAACTTGATAGCTCTTTCTTTCTTGCATCTGAGTCAGGAATTTTTTCACTTCCTATCAAGGAAGGTTATGATGCCAACTCGCTTAAAGTAAAAAAAATATCAGACAAGCCGGCCTCAATTCTAAAAGTGGATGACGAAGGCAATCTTTGGGCAGGTACCTATGGTCATGGAATAGCGAGACTATCTAATAAACGGGAATACCTTCAGACGTATAAAGTTGACAAAAGTAGCAATCTAAACAATCAGGTGTGGGCGATAGCCGAACATAATGGGTCTATATGGGTTGGCAACAACAGCTCCATAGTTCATGAATTGTCTGCAGACATGAAGCTCTTATCATCACTCGACACTGGGATTAATGGGCCGAAGTCTTTAGCCTCTGTCGATGACGCTTTATTGGTTGGTGGTCAGGGTGGCCTTCGCTCTATCAGGCAGGGGTATGTCTCCGATTTAGTACTAGACCTTACTGTCACCAGTTTAAGTAAGTTTCGTGGACAAGTCCTTGTCGGCTCCTTAAGCGAAGGCGCTTTTGGCTTTGATGCAAGCTCCAACACTTTTCTCCCTCCAATTATTGACGACATCAACGAACCAATTCTAGCTTCCCAAATGATGGAGAAGATCACTTTTATCGCAACTCAAAGCGGCCTTTATGCGTACAAGAGTGATGAGTTGGGTCGCTGGCAAAGGCATGGAAAGCTTCTAGACGGAACAATCGTTACGACCTTAGTCAGTATCGAAGGTGCTCTTGTCGTTGGTACAGTTAACAAAGGGCTTTACAAAGTTGATACCGAGAGCCTGGAAACGGAAAAACTGTTGACAAATTTAAGTGATTCTCTGTCGATATACAGCGCAAAGTCTCTCGATGGAAGTATTTACTTAGCAACCAACAATGGCATTATTGTTGTTGGGGGGTCAGACCTAAATCTGATTGAGATGTTTTCTGTCAGCGACGGCTCACAGAAAGACTTTAATGGCATGGCTGCTGGGGTCGGTAAAGGCCATGTCTATTTTGGTGGTGCCGAAGGCATAACCAGGGTTCGGTCTAGTAACTTTAGAAACAAACACAATGATTTGAATCCCATAATTACCTCAATCAAGGTGTTCAACTCAGAGTACCTAAATGATGACGGTGTCCCTGTTTCTCCGTCATCAGTTGAATCAATCACTTTAAAATATAGCGATTACCCTTTTTCCTTCGGCTTCTCCAGCTTGAACATGGAGTCCAGCGAAACCCTCTCATATGAGTATCGTCTAAGCGGTTTTTCTGAGGAATGGATTCCGGTAGAGAATAAATTCCGGTATGCCACTTTCACAAATATTCCAGCAGGTAATTACCGTTTTGAAGTCAGGGTTAACTCAGTACTAACATCTAACTCTGGTAGCTATACATACCTGGATGTCAATATTACGCCGCCTTGGTGGCTATCTGCGTTTGCAAAGACCTTATACAGCCTGCTGGCACTCTCCGTTGTTTTGCTTTGGTATAAAGAGCTTCAAAGGCGTAAGCAGGTACAACAGCGCATCGCCCAAAGCGAAGAGCGACTGAAACTCTCACTTTGGGGCAGTGGCGATGAGATGTGGGACTGGGACATCGAAGCGGGCAAGATCTACCGTTCAAACATGTGGGGGGCGCTGGACTTTGCTGCGGGTCAAAAAGGGCAAACCGAAGAGCAGCGAAATATTCACCCGGATGACGTCTCTCGGGTCAACCGTCTACTTATGCAGCACTTTAAGGGCGAGAGTGACCATTTTGAGGCCACCTACCGTGTCAAAGGCAACCGAGACAACTGGGTCTGGATCCTGGACAGGGCAAAAATTGTAGAGCGAGACGCAAACGACAAGCCTACCCGGATGACCGGGACAATCAAAGACATCAACCAGATCAAAGAATCGGAAGAGCGGCTGTCTCTGTTTGCCAGAGCCTTGACCAACATCTCAGAAGGGATGTTCATCCTGGACGAAAACCTGACCTTTATCGAGCTCAATAAGGCTTGTGTCAGTATCACCGGTCAATCCAGAGAGTCGTTTATTGGCAACCCATTGAATTTTCCCGAGTACCCTGCAAGCTACACCCATGACATTGTTTCTATCCTGAACAATCAAGGTCGTTGGAGCGGGGAAGTCGACTACCGACACTCCAGCGGCAAGATCATCAAGTTGGAGCTGACCCTGGATAGGCTGGATGAATTGGACAGCCGGGAGTGCTTCTATGTCGGTGTATTCAGTGACATCACCCACCGCAAGGTGGCGGAGTCGGAGCTACGCCGGCTGACCAACAATGACATGCTGACGGGGCTGCCCAACCGAAGCTACCTGCATGTCAGTATCGATAAACTGCTTCGTCTCGAAGTGCCCTTCTGCCTGATCCTGTTCGACCTGGACAACTTCAAGCGAGTGAATGACTCCTTGGGGCATGAAGCCGGTGATACCTTGTTGTGTAACATTGCCAATCGTCTTGCAGCCCGTCTTCCTCATGAGGCGACTTTGCATCGCATTGGTGGTGACGAGTTTGCCGTGGTCTACGAGGGACGCCAGGCTCTGAGTATGAGTACTAATCTGTCTCGAGCCCTATTGGAGTCCTTTGAGCAGCCCTTTACCGTCAAAGATCAGGAACTGTTGATCGACAGCAGCGTCGGCATCGCAAACTATCCTGAAGACGACCAGGACAGACAGGCCTTGATACGAAAAGCGGAACTGGCGATGTACCATGCCAAAAGCCAGGGGGGTCAGCGCTACCAGTTCTATAACGAAGGGCTGAACAAGGCTGCCATTTCCCGGATGAATATGGAAAGTCTGATCCGCCAGGCTCTGAAAGAGAACTGGTTCGAGGTTTATTACCAACCCAAGGTTGATACTCACTCCGAGCAAATCATCGGTGCCGAAGCACTTGTCAGGCTGGTTCATCCCGAAAAAGGCTGCATTTCACCTGCCCAGTTTATTCCATTGGCGGAAGAGAGCTCTCTGATTATTGAGATTGGTGAGGTTGTGCTCAGGCAAGCCTGTTTCGCCGCTCAGACCTGGCGTGAAGCCGGGCTCTTTAATGGTCGCATTGCGGTTAACCTATCATCGAAGCAATTCATGCTGCCCGATTTAGGCCCCAGGATTGCCAGTATCCTCAACGTGACACAGCTGCCAGCGAAACACCTGGAACTGGAGCTAACCGAAGGAACAGTGATTCAAAATCCAGATGAAGCTATCCAAACCATGGGGGAGTTGCAAAAGCTTGGAATTAGTCTCGCACTGGATGACTTTGGTACCGGGTACAGCTCCCTCTCCTATTTGCGCCAATATCCACTGGATACGCTCAAGATCGATAAGTCCTTTATCGACGATCTAAATCGAACCCGTTCAGGCAAGATGATGGTTTCCTCTATTGTGACCATTGCCAAGAACCTGGATCTGCACGTAGTGGCCGAGGGTGTTGAAGAGAAAGAACAGGCCAAAACACTTTCTGAGCTGCGTTGTGACTGTATCCAGGGCTATCTCTACAGTAAGCCACTCCCGGAAGCAGAATTCGAACGCCTTCTGCTTCGCGAGCAAGGTGCAATAAAACCCCTCCGCCAAAAAACCGTCTAAAAAACTGGCACATCGGTTGCTTTAAGCAGAGTAGAGCAAATTTTTTGACCTACTCTGTTTCAAGGATCGATGATGAATATCTCCCGCAAGCTTATCTGTTTGTCTGCCGCCCTGTTTGTTTCTGCCAATGCACACGCATCATTGCCTTGGGTGGATGTAGAACAGTCAAATGCGAATATTTCAGAGCACTATATCTCCTCTCAGCAGATAAATACTGACATTCAAATCCAAGAAACAGAGCAGTTCGAGAATAATATCCCTTGGCTAACTCCATCTACCGGTGACACTGCGACAGTCCCTTGGATCCGCCGTGCCGAGCAAGAGTTCGCTACCGTGCCCTGGATCCGCCGTGCCGAGCAAGAGTTCGCCACCGTGCCTTGGATCCGCCGCGCCGAGCAAGAGTTCGCTACCGTGCCCTGGATTCGCCGTGCTGAGCAAGAGTTCGCTACCGTGCCCTGGATCCGCCGTGCCGAGCAAGAGTTCGCCACCGTGCCTTGGATCCGCCGCGCCGAGCAAGAGTTCGCTACCGTGCCCTGGATTCGCCGTGCTGAGCAAGAGTTCGCTACCGTGCCCTGGATCCGCCGTGCTGAGCAAGAATTCGCTACCGTGCCCTGGATCCGTCGTGCCGAGCAGGAGTTCGCCACCGTGCCTTGGATCCGTCGAGCCGAGCAAGAGTTCGCCACCGTGCCCTGGATCCGTCGTGCTGACCAGGAGTTCGCCACCGTGCCCTGGATCCGTCGTGCTGACCAGGAGTTCGCTACCGTGCCCTGGATCCGCCGAGCTGAGCAAGAGTTCGCTACCGTGCCCTGGATCCGCCGTGCCGACCAGGAGTTCGCCACTGTTCCCTGGATCCGCCGTGCTGAGCAAGAATTCGCCACCGTGCCCTGGATCCGCCGTGCCGACCAGGAGTTCGCCACCGTGCCCTGGATCCGCCGTGCCGACCAGGAGTTCGCCACTGTTCCCTGGATCCGCCGTGCTGAGCAAGAATTCGCCACCGTGCCCTGGATCCGCCGTGCCGACCAGGAGTTCGCCACCGTGCCCTGGATCCGTCGTGCTGACCAGGAGTTCGCCACCGTGCCCTGGATCCGTCGTGCTGACCAAGCTGACGCCTAACACCGGTTTTATCGTCCTTGCGGGCAAGAGAGAAAGAGGTATTCATCATGCTGAAACTGATCAAAATCGCCTTTGGCATCGAGCAGAAGCGTAAGAAGGTCAACCTGCCGAAAGGGCTCAGCCAGCTGGAAACCACCAGCGCTGCCGCCTGGTGGAACTGAACCACTGAGAATCCGAACATAAAAAAAGAGAGCCGATTGGCTCTCTTTTTTGCTTTGAGACCGGTCAGTAGAAGGTCTCACCCAGTTCAGCCATAGTCATCAACCGATCTGCCGGGGCAAAGCGGTCACCATAGCGCTCTTGGTAGCCTTGGAGGATAGCCACCAGCTTGTCTGCACCCAAGGCGTCAATGTAGCGGAACGGGCCGCCACGGAACGGCGGGAAGCCGATACCGAAGATGGCGCCGATATCCCCATCCCGGGGTGAAGCGATGATACCTTCCTCCAGACAGCGCACAGCCTCATTGAGCATCTGCACCGCACAGCGTTCGGCGATCTCCTCACCACTCAGGCGAGCTTGCGGGGTCACACCCAGCACCGGATAGACGCTCTCATCCACAGGCTTGGCGCCTTTCTTCTTGCTGTTGAACTGATAGAAGCCCTTTCCGTTCTTCTTGCCCTTACGGTCATCCGCCAATAATTTGACGAAAGCCTGAGGGGCTGCGAATCGCTCACCCAGTTCTTGTTGTAAAATTGGCGCGATCTTAGCCCCCACATCGATGCCCACCTCGTCCAACAAGGTGATAGGACCAACAGGAAAACCGAATTTCACCAATGCCTTATCAAGGGCTTCGATAGGTTCACCATCCAACAGCAGATTGGCCGCCTCGTTCATGTACAGCGCCAAAATTCGGTTTACATAGAACCCCGCACCGTCTTGCACCACGATAGGGGTCTTACCCTGTTTCTTGGCAAAGGCCACGGTGGTGGCGATGGTCTCAGGTGAAGTGCCCTTGTGAGCGATCACCTCGACCAGCGGCATCTTTTCAACCGGGGAGAAGTAATGCAGGCCGATCACCTTGTCTGGTCGGGAGGCCGCTTCTGCAATCTGGCCAATGGGCAGCGACGAGGTGTTGGAAGCAAAGATGGTGTCTTCGTTACACTGGGCCTCGATCTCTTTAACCATCTGATGCTTCAGCTTCAGATCCTCAAACACCGCCTCCACCACGATGTCGGCGTCCTTAACGCCCTGGTAGCGGGTGGTGGTAGAGATCAGGCTCATGGACTGGTCTCGCTGGGCCGGCGTCATCTGCCGTTTCTTAACCCGCCGATCCACCTGCTTATAGCTGTAGGCCAGAGCGTTCTTCAGGCCCTCTTCATTGATATCCTTGATCCGAACCGGGATCTTCGCCTTCAGTCCGGTCACTGAGGCAATACCGCCGCCCATCAGGCCACCACCGAGCACCATCGCTTTGTGCACCGGATTAGGCTCCACACCCTCAGCACCGGTCTCCTTTTTCATCTCGGTGGTGGCAAAGAACAGACCGCGCAGGCATTCGGACTCCGGTGACATCACAAGCTCGGCAAAGGCCTGGGCTTCAGTGTCGTAGCCAGCCTGGCCACCCTGCTCCACGCCCACCTTGACCGCTTCGATGATCTTCGCCGGAGCCGGGTAGTTTCCGTGGGTTTTCTTCTCAACCTGCTTCAATGCCTGGTCGTAGATCACCTTGCGACCAACGGAGGTCAACTCCAGGGCTTTCTCAGCTCCGGACAGCTTGGGAGTTATCTTCTTGCGCTTGCCCTTCAGCGCCCATTTCTTGGCCACCTCCACCAGCACACTCAGAGGCACCGCCTCCTCGACCACCCCCATCTTCACCGCCTGACGATGACGTAACTGACGACCGGTGAGCATCATATCCAGTGCCTTGGCCACCCCCACCAGCTTGGGCAGACGCTGGGTTCCGCCGCCACCGGGCAGCAGGCCCAACTGCACCTCAGGCAAACCGATAAGGGTTTTATCGCTGTTACTGCAAACCCGGTAATCGCAGGCCAGCGCCACCTCCAGGCCACCGCCCAGGCAAGGGCCGTGGATCGCTGCCACCACGGGCACCGACAAGTCAGAGAGCGCAGCCAGGGTCTGATGACCGGAGCGAGACAACGCCTCCACGTCCTCAGCGGTCTCACAGGCATCGAGCATGCCTATATCGGCACCGGCGATGAAGGAATCCGGCTTACCGGAGGTGAGTACCACCCCCTTTACCTCAGAGTCCGCACCGATCTCAGCCAACAACGCACGTACCTCGTCATTGAAGCTGTCACGCAGGGTATTCATGGTCTCGCCGGGCACATCCATGGTGATCAGTGCAATGCCATCGGCGTCCTTTTGCCATGTAAAGGTCTTATCCGTCATCACTCTACCTCCAGAACCATCGCTGCACCCAAACCACCAGCGGCGCAGGCGGTGGTCAGCCCCACGCCTCCGCCCCGTCGTTTCAGCTCCCGACAGACCTGGGTGATCAGGCGAGCGCCGGTGGCGGCGAAGGGGTGACCATAGGCCAGTGAGCCCCCCATCACGTTGAACTTATCCATGTCGATCTCACCGATCGCCTGACTGCGGCCCAGCTTCTGCTCGGCAAACTGTTTGCTGGCGAACATCTTCACATTGGCCAGGGATTGCGCGGCAAAGGCCTCGTGCATCTCAATGATGTCCAGATCCGCCAGGGTCATGCCGGCGCGGTCCAGTGCCAGCGGGGTAGCGTAGGAGGGGCCCATCAGCATGTCTTCCCACACATCGATGGCGGTAAAGGCATAGCTGCGCAGGTAACCGATAGGGTCGTAGCCCATCGCCTTGGCCCTGGACTCCGGCATCATCAACAGCGCCGAAGCCCCATCGGTCAGCGGGGTGGAGTTGGCGGCGGTGACGCTGCCGTGCTTACGGTCGAACACCGGCTTGAGCTTGGCCAGCTTATCCAGCGCCATCTCAGCCCGCACGTTGTTATCCCGCTCGATGTAGCTCTTGTAAGGCGGTACGTGGCAGGTCATCACCTCGTTGGCCAGTACGCCAGACTCCCAGTTCTTGTGCGCTAGCTGGTGCGAACGCAGCGCCAGCTTGTCCTGATCTTCCCGGCTGATCTGGTGGGTCTTGGCCATCTGCTCAGCAGTCTGACCCATCGACAAACCGGTGGAGTATTCCGCCACCGCCGGCGGCACCGGCAGCAGGTCTTTCGGACGCAGCCGCTTGATGATGGACAGGCGCTGACCGAGGGTCTTCGCCTTGGTCAGATCCACCAGGGCGCGGCCCAGTTTCTTGCTGACGCCAATAGGCAGCACCGAGCTGGAGTCAGCGCCACCGGCGATGCCAATCTCCACGGTACCAGCCATGATCGACTCAGCGATGTTGGCGGCGGACTGGAACGAGGTGGCACAAGCACGGGTCACCGAGTAGGCATCGGTGTGCACCGACATACCGGTACCCAGCACGATCTCACGGGCAATGTTTGGCGCGGCGGGCATCTGCACTACCTGACCGTACACCACCTGGTCCACCAGCTTGGGATCCAACTCGGCGCGAGCCAGCAACTCACTCACCGCCATCTTGCCCATGTCCAGGGCCGAGATCCCGTGAAACGCCGTTGCCTGTCGGGCAAAGGGCGTCCTCAGTCCCGCCACAATGGCGATCCGATCGCCAGATGACGTCGTTAACTTGCTTGCTTGCGTCATGAAAGATCCTCTTTTCTTCGGGCTCTGCGAGCGTGATCCGCTCGAGGTCTGACCAGTAAAACGTGATCCCATACTAACTTTTGTGGCATCAGTTTCAAACAGGTGTGTGAAACTTCCCCTGCCTTCGCGCTGTCCAAATCAAGGTAAAAAGCAATTAAAGCCACTTGAATCTGGTATTTAGCGACGATATAACCGCACAAAACTTCACAAAACGGACCCTTAATGCGACCTGACACCGATCTTCGCCGTACCCCGCTCTCTGTTTGGATTGCAGTGATCTACTGGCCCCTGGGCCTGCAGATGCTGTTTTGGATGATGGGCTTCCACTACGTCGACTTCAGCCTGCCCGGCTCCTTGATGGAACTGCCGGCCACCCTGCTGCGTTACTACGTCAGCGTCACCCTGCTGCTCTACCCGGCCTTCTTTGCCTATGGTCTGTTCTACAGTCTGCATCTGAACCGCAGTGGCGCCCCCGCCAGCAAGGTGATGCTGGCATCGTTGCTGCCCTTTGTTACCGCCGCGCCTTACTTGCTCACTGCCCAGATAATGCAGTATTTTCAATAGCCTCTGATGGTGTGTCCGGACCGGCCGGACTGGACGTCACGACGTAATAGAGAGACCTCATGCAACGGCAACGACTGAATCTCATCCAACAATACCTGCAGCAGATGGTGCTGGGTCAGCCCAACCTGGTGGAGGGGCTGCTGATCGCCCTGATCGCCGATGGCCACCTGCTGGTAGAGGGCCCACCGGGTTTGGCCAAGACCCGAGCGGTCAAGGCCCTGGCGGACTGCATCGATGGCGACTTCCACCGCATCCAGTTCACCCCGGATCTGCTGCCGGCGGATCTGACCGGGACCGACATCTTCCGACAGGAGACCGGCAGCTTCGAGTTCCAACCCGGGCCGCTGTTCCACAACCTGATCCTGGCGGACGAAATCAACCGGGCGCCCGCCAAGGTGCAATCCGCCCTGCTCGAAGCGATGGCAGAGGGCCAGATCACCGTGGGCAAGCGCAGCTACACCCTGCCCAAGCTGTTCCTGGTGATGGCCACTCAGAATCCCATCGAGAACGAGGGCACCTACCCGCTACCGGAGGCCCAGCTGGACCGCTTCCTGCTGCACCTGTCGCTGGACTACCCCGACGCCGAGACCGAGCTGGAGATCCTGGCGCTGTCGCGCAACGAAGCGCAGCAGGGCAACCTGGCCACGCCACAACCGCTCAACGAGCAGGAGCTGTTCGCCATCCGCGACGAGGCATTGCGGCTCTATATGGCACCGCAGATGGAGCAGTACATCGTTGCCCTGGTGATGGCGACACGCCAACCCAAACGCTATGACGAGACCCTGGCGGACTGGATCCAGTGGGGCGTCTCTCCCCGTGCCAGTATCGCCCTGGAACGCTGTGCCCGCGCCCGGGCCTGGCTACACGGCCGGGATTATGTCGCCCCGGAAGATGTCCAGGCGGTCGCCCCCAACGTACTGCGTCACCGCATCCTGCTCTCCTACCAGGCTGAAGCCGAAGGGATCGACAAGGACCAGGTGATCAATCGCATCCTCAAGCTGGTGGCCATCCCCTGATGCTGCCCCTGCCCCGCCATGGCAACGGCGTCGATCTCAGCCTGAAGGAGCTGCTGGCCCGGGCCGAGCACCAGACGCTGGTGCGCAGCCCGGACCAGGGTGCCGCCCGAGCCATCACCGCCGGTGAGCGGCTATCGCGCCAGCGTGGTCGGGGTATGGAGTTTGCCGAAGTGCGTGCTTACCAACCCGGCGACGACATCCGCACCATCGACTGGCGTGTCACCGCCCGCACCGGCGCAGCGCACACCAAGCTGTTTCGTGATGAGCGCGAACGGCCCGTGCTGCTTTGCGTCGACCTGGGCAGCCGCCAGCACCTGGGTTCGCAGCTGTTACTGCAATCGGTTCAGGCCGGACACCTGGCCGCCCTGCTGGGCTGGCATGTGATGGCCCACGGCGATCGCCTTGGCGGCATCGTCTGCAACGACGGTCAGCACAAGGAGCTCAAACCCCGCTCCCGCCGCGCCGGGCTGCTGCCCTTGCTGGAGGCCCTGGTGGAGCTGCACCCCCAACAAGCTCCCCAGGGGGAGTACTGGAGCGAGGCGCTGGAACGACTGCAGCACCTGGCCCGTCCCGGCTCGCTGGTGGTGATCATTACCAACCCGCTGGGGCTGGATCCTGCCAGCCTGCAGAAGATCAAACGGGTCAAACGCCACGCCGAGGTGCGGCTATTTGCCATCACCGATCCCCTCTACCAGCAGATGGCCCAGGTCAATCAACCCCTGCCGGTGCGACTGCCCGGCCAGGGCCAACCCAACTGGCTGGACCGACGCGGTGCCCAACAGCTGGCCCAGCGCTGGCAGCAGGCCTGGCAACAGGCGCAGCAACTCAGCCGTCAGTATGCGCTGCCACTGAGCGAAATCAGTGCCGGCCAGCCCCTGCAGAACCAGTGGCAACAGCTTTGGATATGAACCCTCTCGACGCCCTCAAGCCGATCCACCAACCTGCTGCCGTCGCTGCCTGGCCACCGGGTCCCGGAGCCTGGCTGGCGCTATCGCTCCTACTCGCCCTTATCGGCCTGGCCCTTTGGTGGTGGCGCCGACATCGCCATAAGGTCGCGCCGAGCCGCCAGGCCCTGGCCCAGCTCGACGCCCTCAATCCCACTGATCCTGAGCTGGCCAGCCAGGTGGTGGCCCTGATCAAACGCACCGCCCTGGCCTACCTGCCACGGGAGCAGGTGGCGGATCTGCACGGTGCTGAGCTGCATCGCTTCCTCAACCAATGCCTGGGTACCACGGCGCCCTGGAACGAGCTGCTGGGCAACCCCTACCAAGCCAAGCCAAACCATGGCGGTGACGCGCTGCGTCAGCAGGCCCGCTTGGTGCTACAACGCCTGCCCAAGATGGGGGAGCGCCATGCTTAGTCTTGCCTGGCCCTGGCTATTGCTGTTACTGCCGCTGCCCTGGCTGCTGCCCCGACGCCGCCCCGCCCAGGCCGCAGCCCTGCGCCTGCCCGGTGCCCTGGCCAAACAACTGCCGCTGGCCGCTGGCCCCAAACCCAAAGCGCTGTGGCAAACCCTGGCGGCATTGGCCTGGCTGCTATTGGTAGTCGCCAGCACCCGCCCGCTTTGGCTGGGTGAGCCTGTGGCCTTAACCCGGGAAGGGCGGGATCTGATGGTGGCGGTGGATCTCTCCGGCTCCATGCAGATAGAGGACATGGAGCTCAATGGCCGGGTGGTGGATCGCTACACCGTAGTGCAATCGGTACTGGGAGAGTTTATCCAGCGTCGCGAAGGTGATCGCCTCGGCTTGATCCTGTTCGCTGATCAGGCCTACCTGCAGGCGCCGCTCACCTTCGACCGCGCCGCAGTGCGCCGCTACCTGACCGAGGCAGAGCTGGGCCTGGTAGGTACACAAACCGCCATTGGCGATGCCATCGCCCTGGCGGTCAAGCGCTTTGAGCAGCTCGAGCAAAGCTCAAGAGTGCTGGTGCTGCTAACCGATGGCGAGAACAACGCCGGTCGCTTTAGCCCTGAGCAAGCGGTGGATCTGGCCCGCCGGGCCGGGGTCACCCTATACACCATCGGGGTTGGCTCCTCGGAGATCAGCCAGCGCCGCCTGTTCGGCACCCGTACCGTGAACCCTTCGGCCGAGCTGGATCGGGCCGAGCAAACCTTTGCCCAGCATTCGGAGTCCACCGGCGGCGCCTACTTCCGTGCGCGCAATACCGCCGAGCTGGAGGCGATCTACAGCAAACTGGATGAACTGGAACCCATCGCCCAGGGTGGTGCCCAGTGGCGCCCCCAGACCGAGCTGTACCATTGGCCGCTGGGTGCCGCCACCGCGCTATTGCTGCTACTGCTGCTGAGGAGGCGTCATGGCTGATTTTCACCTGGTACGCCCCTGGGTACTGCTGGGCTTGCTGCTGCTGCCGATCCTAGCCTGGTGGCTGCGTAAACACAGCCTCAATGGTCACCATTGGCAATCGCTGCTGCCGGCACATCTGCAATCGGCGCTGCTGCAGGGCGATCGCGAACAAAAGCCCTTGGGCTCCGCCCTGCCGCTGGCGCTGCTGGCGCTGATGCTGCTCTCGCTCTCCGGCCCCAGCTGGGATCGCCAGCCGGTACCGCTGTATCAGCTGCAGCAGGGCCGGGTGATGGTGATGGATCTCTCCTACTCCATGTGGGCCACGGACCTCCCCCCCAACCGCATCACCCAGGCTCGCTTCAAGGCGTTGGATTTGCTGGAGCAACTGCCCGAGGGTGAGATGGGCCTGGTGGCCTACGCCGGCGACGCCTTTGCCTTGGCGCCGATGACCGACGACCGGGCCACCCTGGCCAACCTGATCCCGGTACTAGGCCCGGAGCTGATGCCTGCCCCCGGCTCCAACCTGCCCCGGGCCCTGTACGAAGCCGATCGCCTGCTGCGGGATGCCGGCTACCAGCAGGGTGAGATCCTGCTGCTGATTGACGACCTGCTGCCGGAGTACGCCGACGAGGTAATGGATCTGGCCGAGCGCCTGCCCTGGACTTTGAGGATGCTGACACTGGGTACCCGGGAGGGCGCCCCCATGGAACAGCCCAACGGCGATCTGGTGCGTGACCGCGCCGGTCAGGTCGCCCTGGCCCGCACCAACTTTGACCTGCTGGCCCGGGTAGCTCAAGCCAGTGGCGGCAGCCTGGTCCGCTACCAACCGGACGGCAGCGACGTTACCGCCCTAAGCCAGTCCCCCTCGCTGGCCGATGACAGTGCCCGCCACGACAGCCAGACCCACCAGCAATGGCTCGACCGTGGCGGCTTCCTGCTGCCACTGCTGCTGCTTCCCTTTGCCCTGCTGCTGCGTCGCCATGCCCTGCTGGCCCTGTTGCCACTGCTGATGCTTACTCCCAGCAGCGAGGCCAGCTGGTGGCAAACCCAGGATCAGCGCGGCCAGGCCGCGTTCGAGACGGGGGAGTATGCCGAGGCCGCGCAGCTGTTTGACGATCCCGCCTGGCAAGGCACCGCGCACTACCGAGCCGGCCAGTACGAGCAGGCCCTGTCCGCCTTTGACGACGCCGACGACCTCACCAGCCGCTACAACGCCGGCAACGCCCTGGCGCAGCTGGGCGACTACGCCGAAGCGGCCGAGCGCTATCGCCAGGTACTGGCACAACAACCGGACCACGCCGATGCCCAGGCCAACCTGGCGCTGATGGAACAGCTGCAGCAGGAGCAATCTCAACAGCAGGGCCAGGGCGAGCAGGAGGGCGATGGCGAATCCGGCGATGACAGCCAGTCCGGTGAGGGTGAACAGCCCCCAGGGGATGACAGCGAGTCCGGCGAGCAGGGCGACGGGGCCAATCCCGATCAGCCCAGCGAAGAGCAAGGGCAACCTGACCCGAGCAACGGCGAGGGCGACGCCGAGAGCGAGCAGGGCAATGACGCTCAGCCTGATAATCAGCAAGCCCCGGAGCCACGGGACAGCAGTGACCCCAGTTCCTCGGCGCCGCCCTCGGACAGCCCGGAGCCATCCTCGCCGCAAAGCCCGGACAGCGCCGAGCCGGAGCCGGGCCAGTCCAGCGAGGGCTCGGCCCAGCCAATGAACGAACAAGATGAGCAGACCGAGTCGCAAGCAGAGGCCCAGGCCGCCGCTGCGGCGGAATCTGACGGCGAGCAAGATGAGCTACTGCAGCGTCAACTGCGGCTGGTGCCGGATGATCCCGGCCAGCTGCTGCGCAACAAGATGGAACGGGAATACCAACGACGCCGAGCCGAAGGCAGTCTCAATCGGGAGCGAACCCAGTGGTAACGAAGCGATTACTCTCCTTATTTGTGCCCATGGCACTGGCGCTGATGGCCTTGCCCAGTTGGGCCATCAGCCAGCTCAGCGCCACCGTGGATCAAAACCCGGTGATCCAGGGCCAGTCGGTCCAGCTGGTGGTGGAGGCGGATGCCTCGGCCGATCGGGAGGATCTGGACCTGTCGGCGCTGGAGGCGGATTTTGCCATCGGCCGCACCAACATCAACAAGTCGACCCAGATCATCAACATGGAGATGCAGCGTGCCACCACCTGGACCATCCTGTTGCTGCCCAAGCGTGCCGGCACCCTGACCATCCCGGCACTGGAGCTGGACGGGGTGTTAAGCCAGCCTATCCAGTTGCGGGTGCTGCCCCCGGAGCAGGCCAAAGAGCTGGGCCAGGTACCGCTGGCCTACATCGAAACCGAGCTGGACAGAAACCGGGTGCTGCCGGGCCAGCCGCTGATCCTGACCCTGAAACTGTTCCTTGGTGCTGAGCTGCAGCGCGGCAGTCTCAATGCGCCGGAACACCCGCAGCTGCAGCTGCAGCAGCTGGGTCAGGACCAGTCCAGCTCAGAGATCATCGAAGGCAAGCGCTACCATGTGATTGAGCGCCAGTACCTGATCAGCGGCGACACCCCCGGCGAGTACGATCTCGGTGCCGCCAACTTCCGCGGCGATCTGCTGGTCAGCGGCACCCGCCAGGACTTCTTTGCTCGCCCCCAGGCCCGCTCCATGTTCAGCCAGAGTGAGCCCATTCGCTTCACCATCGAACCTCGCCCGGTCAGCTACCAGGGCAGCTGGTTGGTGGCGGACATCGTCTCACTGTCGGACGATCTCGACACCGAGACGCGCTTTGAAGTGGGCCAACCCATCACCCGCAACCTGCTGCTCTCTGCCATCGGCACCACCCCGGACAGCCTGCCGGAACTGACCCTGTCGGTGCCGGAGGGGCTGCGGCTCTACCCGGACAAAACCGAGCGAGGCGGTGGCCCGCGGGACGGTCAGCTGATCGCCCAGCTCAAACAGAGCGTGGCCATCGTGCCCAACCAACCAGGCAGCTACACCCTGCCCGCCCTTAAGGTGCCCTGGTGGAACGCCCGCCTGAAGCGGCAGGAGTGGGCAGAGCTGCCGGAACGCACCATCCAGGTTGAACCGGCCAGTGGCCTGGCCCCGGTGACCCCAGCGCTACCGCAACCGGAAACCCAGCCCGAGCCGATGGCGCCAGCCCAAACCGATGCGGGCTTCTGGCCCTGGCTCAGCCTGGGACTGGCCCTGTTATGGCTGGCCACCCTCTGGTGGGGCTGGCAGCGTCGCCGGCCGCAAGCGCAGCCAGCGGCACAACCGCAACTGCGACCGCTGCAGGCGGAGAAGGCCCTGCTCCAGGCCTGCAAAGACAACGATGCGGACAAGGCCCTGGCCACCCTGCCCCGCTGGGGTACCGAATTCCTGGGCCGGTCGGTTACACTGGCTCAACTGGGGCAGGCCCTGCCCAGCCTGGCCCAGCCTATCGCGGCACTGCAAAGCAGCCGCTACGGCTCAGATCCCCAGCCCTGGCAGGGGGATGCTCTGCAGGCAGCAGTCCGCGCGCTGCCGCCACCGCAGGCCAAAGGGGAGCCTTGCCACTTGCCGGCAATGGATCCCACAACCAGAATGTCCTAACCCCCCTGTTTCAGGCGCAACAAGGAAGGCGCGAAGAAAAAATGTTTGGCATAGGAAAGAAAAAAACGGCAGCCTCGGTCACTTCTGACATGATGAGCAAACAACGCCGCTATGAGGCGCTGGTGCGAGCTTTGCACGGCGACCTCTATCGCTACGCCTATTGGCTATGCCACGACCGCAGTGTCGCTGACGACCTGGTCCAGGAGACTTTCCTGCGCGCCTGGAAATCGCTGGACTCCCTCAAGGATGAAAAGGCCGCCAAAGCGTGGCTCATCACCATCCTAAGGCGGGAGAATGCCCGCCGGTTCGAACGCAAACAATTTGATTTAACGGACATCGACGACTGCCAGGTGGCGGATCCCGTCGCCACCACGCCGGAGCAGGACGCCGAGCACTACCTGCTACGTCAGAAGATGGCCCTGCTGGAGCCGGAGTACCGCGAGCCTTTGCTTCTGCAAGTGCTGTACGGCTTCAGCGGTGACGAGATCGCCACGGTGCTGGAGCTGAACCGCAACACCGTGATGACGCGCCTGTTCCGCGCACGAAACCAGTTGCGCGAAGCACTGGATGTCCAACACGCTGATAAGGGGCATCGCAATGGATGAACTTGAATTTCGCCGGCGCATCTACGCCGAGCCCAACAGCAAGGATACTGAGCTGAAGCACGCCGCCGGGGAAGCCCCCGGTCGGGACGCCTTCTGGCAAGAGCTGCAGGCACTGGATGCGCAGATAGGCCAGGCCGCCAAGATCCCGGTCCCCGATGACCTGGCTGATCGACTGCTGCTGCAACAGAACTTGGTGGTGCACAAACAACAGAAACGCCGACATCGCTGGCAGTTGGCGGCGGCCGCCTCGGTGGCCTTCGCCGTAGGTCTTACCTTTACCCTGAACCAGCGCACCCAGAATGACCTTGGTACCCACGCCCTGGCCCACGTGGCCCACGAAGAGGGCTTTGTCGATACCATCGATGAAGGGGTAACCCTGACGGCGCTGAACACCAAGCTGGCGGCCCTTGGCGGGCGTATGGACAGCATGCCGGGCCAGATCTATTACGCCAACTTCTGCGACTTCGACGGCATCCGCTCACTGCATGTGGTGATGGGTTCGGAGCAGGGCCGTGTGACCCTGTTCTACATCCCCAAAGAGGGTAATCAACGCCTGCCTGAGCGCTTTGCCAACGATCGCTACCAGGGCCTGGGCAGCGACAACAGCAATGTGCATATGGCGGTGATCGGTACCGAGCAGCAACAAGGTCAGCTTAAGCCGCTAATGCAACAGATCAGCAACCACTACCAGAGCCTCTAGAGGTTTGGGTGAAGGCCGGGTCAGTCCTGACTGCTGCCCGGCAACACCATATCCAGGTGCATCACCCCGCCATCGTCGTAGGGCAACGAGCAGGCGCGAAAGCCAAAGTCCTCGTAGTAAGACTGCAGCGCCTGCTGCGCCGACAGGGTAATAGGCAGGGATGGCGCCACTGACAGGGCCCGGGCGATCCCCGCCTGCACCAGCTCCCGCCCCAGCGCCTGGCCCCGCGTGGCCTCGGTCAGAACGATGCGCCCCAACTTGATGGCGCTGTCGGTGGGGATCAAACGCAGGTAGCCTATCAACTGCTCGTTCTGGGTCACCAACAGGTGGTGGGCGATCTGGTCCTTGTCGTCCAGATCCGGGTAGAGGCTGCTCTGCTCAAGCTGAAATACCTGCTCGCGCAGTTTCAGCAACTCATACAGTTGGTTGACACTCAACTGCTGAAACGGCAGCCACTGCCAGGACACCTCAAAAACGTTATGACTGGTCACCGTCTTACACCTCTGCTAGCATTTTGCGCGCTTCCTTCCTAACCCCTTAAAAATATAAGCATGATATCCACCGCCACCACCATCACTTTTTTTGCCTACCTGATCCTGTTGCTGGTGATCGGGACCCTGGCCTATAAAAACACCACCACCTCCTCCGACTACATCCTGGGCGGACGGAAGATGGGGCCAGCGGTAACGGCCCTGAGCGTGGGGGCATCGGACATGTCCGGCTGGCTGCTGCTGGGTCTGCCCGGGGCGGTCTACCTGTCCGGCCTGTCCGAGGCCTGGATCGGCATCGGCCTGGTGCTGGGGGCCTGGGTCAACTGGCACCTGGTGGCCAAACGCCTGCGAGTCTACACCGAGTACACCCGCGACTCGCTGACCCTGCCGGACTTCCTCGAGCGCCGCTTCGAGGATACCGGGGTGCTGCGCCTTGTGGCCGCCTCCACCATCCTGCTGTTCTTCACCTTCTACACCTCCTCCGGCATGGTCGGTGGCGCCATCCTGTTTGAGCAGGTGTTTGGCCTGGACTACACCACCGCCCTGTTGATCGGCTCCGCCATTATCGTCTCCTATACCTTTGTCGGCGGCTTCTTTGCCGTCAGCTGGACCGATTTCTTCCAGGGGATCCTGATGCTGTTGGCCCTGCTGGTGGTGCCCATGGTGGTGTTCTCCTCCGACCGCTACGACCTGGCCATGGTGGAGCCGGCCATGCTGGAGCTGTTGCCGGAGAGCCTGTCGCTGATCGCCATCCTCTCCCTGCTGGCCTGGGGCCTGGGCTACTTCGGTCAGCCCCATATCCTGTCCCGCTTTATGGCCATCGGCGACGTCAACCACCTGCCGGTGTCCCGTCGCATCGCCATGGGCTGGATGCTGCTCTCCCTGGTGGGTGCCCTAGCCACCGGCCTGGCCGGCGCGCTCTACTTCGCCGGTACCCCGCTGGATAACGCCGAGACCGTGTTTATCGAGCTGTCCAAGGTGCTGTTCAACCCCTGGGTCGCCGGCTTCCTGATCGCTGCCATTCTCTCCGCCATCATGAGCACCATCGACTCCCAGCTGCTGGTGTGCAGCTCGGTGGTGACCGAAGACTTCTACCGCAAATGGCTGCGCCCTGACGCCAGCGAGCGGGAGCGGGTGATGGTGGGCCGTCTCACTGTGTTGGCGGTGGCGGTCCTGGCCACGGTGATCGCGCTGGATCCCCAGTCCACCGTGCTGGCGCTGGTCAGCTACGCCTGGGCCGGCTTCGGTGCCGCCTTTGGCCCGGTGATCCTGCTGTCGCTGTACTGGCGTGGCTACAGCCGCTTCGGCGCCATCGCCACCATCCTGGTGGGTGCCATCACCGTGGTGGTATGGAAGCCACTCGAGGGCGGACTGTTTGACCTCTACGAGATCCTGCCGGGCTTTGTCTTTGCCACCCTGGCCGGGGTAGTGATCAGCAAGCTGCTGCCCCCCAGCAGCGAGGTACAAACCCTGCATCGCAGGTTTGAGCAGCAGCTCTAAACCGGGCGACAACAAAGGGCGTATTTTACGCCCTTTTTATTTACCTCCACTTAAGCAAGCTGTTGCATTGTTCGCCAATTGCGGGACGATGCGCTCACTTTTGCTGCAGACACCCTCATTTTCCCCTCTGGTCGGATATGTCCAACTACCCCAACTCCCTATCATGCGGCGCAATTACTAAAACACTGCCTTGAAGTGAGAGAGCAAGTGAAGATGAAAGCGATGAACAAGACACTGATCGCCACCGCGATCGCCATGACCAGCGCCCCGACCCTGGCGGCCGGCTTTGGCCTGAACTCCCAATCCGCCACCGGCATCGGTCGCGCCATGGCCGGTGACGCCGTGATCGCCGACAACGCCTCCGTGCTGGCCCGCAACCCGGCCGCCATGGCCCTGTTCGACGAGCGTGCCTTCTCCGGCGGTGTTGCCTACGTTGATACCCAAGTGGACGTCATGGACGTGAACTACATGGGCGGCATGGTAGACCTGGGCAGCATCGACGATGCCGCCGACAGCAAGCTCGTTCCCAACATCTTCTACATCCAGCCGCTGAGCGACAAGGTTGCCATCGGCTTCGGTGCCTTCTCCAACTTCGGCACCGGCACCGACACCGGCTCCCTGGTGAACCGCATGCCCACCGATGAGAACGGCATCCCGCAGGGTCCTATCGACCTGATCGGCAACACCGAGGTGACCACCATCAACCTCAACGCCAGCGTCTCCTACCGTGTCAATGACCAGCTGAGCCTGGGTGCCGGCCTGGACATCATCCAGGGCCAGGGCAAACTGACCCGCGCCATGGACGTGATCAGCGCCGACGCCGACGGTTGGGCCTTCGGCGGTATCCTGGGTGCCACCTACGAGTTCAACGAAAACCACCGCCTGGGCCTGAGCTACCGCTTCAGCCCGGACGCCACCGTGTCCGGTGACATCGGTGCCAGCCTGGTGGCTAACCTGCCCACTGGTAACCCGCTGCTGCCTGAGTTTGCGGCCGCCATCACCGCAGACTTCGACGAGCTGGAAGTGCCGCTGCCGGACATCTTCCAGATCGCCGGTTTCCACCAGCTGACCAACAAGTTTGCCCTGCACTACACCGCCCAGTGGACCCAGTGGAGCGTGTTTGAAGAGATCACCGCCACCAATGGTGTCGGTACTGCTCAGTGTGTCGACAACGCCGTGGTTTGTGGCATCGTCGGTGGTCAGGTACCCGGTGGCTTCCCCATCGATGTTGACCTGGGTGACATCGCCCTGAAAGAGTACCAGTGGCAGGACAGCTGGTTCCTGAGTGTCGGTGGTACCTACACCCTGAACGACAAGTGGACCCTGCGTGCCGGTTACGCCTACGACCAGGGCGTGGTGGGTGACATCGAGTCCCTGTCCATCCCGGACTCCGACCGTCAGTGGTTCACCGCTGGTGTGGGTTACAACCTGTCCGCCAAATCCACCATCGATCTGGGCATCGCCTACATCGCCGGTGAAGAGGTGAACCTGGTTGAAGACAGCGCCCTGGCAGGTCCGGTAAACGCCACCACTGAGTCTGGTGCCACCTACTACTCCATCCAGTACAGCGTACGCTTCTAATCACGTTGTCACTGGAACAAAGGGAGCCTCCGGGCTCCCTTTTTGTTTGGTCAAGGCGCAACAGCTTGGTCAAACCCGAACCTCATTCCCTACTTTTCACCGCCGCTTAGCCCTCTTTTCGATCCATTTCTCCGCCCTTTGCCCCCAGCTCATTGCTCCCCCTTCCTTAAACAAAAAGCTAGAGCTTTTACTCACAACCAAGCAACAACGAACCCAAGTCAGCAACATCGCAAGCGCAACCCTAGAGCAACAACTCAGAAACAAAGCATTCCATTCCTGTGCGGAACCTCTCGACTTGCGCATTTAGTGGCCAAAACAGGTCGGTGGTCTGACCAGTAAAGGGGTTTTAGTTAATAAAATGGCAACGCTTTGCGTACATATAAAAACAACATGGAAAGGTTGAATACCATGATGAAGAAGTCATTAGTCGCGTTGGCCATTGCCGCCATCAGCGCGCCAACTCTGGGGGCTGGTTTCCAACTCAACAGCCAATCTGCCACCGGCATTGGTCGTGCCTTCTCCGGTGACGCTGTCATCGCCGATAACGCCTCCGTCCTGAGCCGTAACCCCGCCGCCATGGCCCTGTTCAATGAAGCCGCCTTCTCCGGTGGCATCACCTACGCCGATCTGGCGATCGACATCAAAGATGTCAACTACATGGGCCCGCTGGGACCTATCGACATCGGCGGCACCAGCGACGCCGGTGAGGGTAAGGTGATCCCCAACATCTTTTACATCCAGCCGCTGAACGACAAGGTGGCCGTGGGCTTCGGTGCCTTCTCCAACTTCGGTACCGGAACCGACAGCGGCAACCTGGACCTGACCAACGCGGTCCTGCCTACCGGCGATGTCTACGCGCCGTTTGACCTGCTGGGCAACACCGAGGTGACCACCATCAACCTCAACGCCAGCGTCTCTTACCGCATCAACAACCACCTGAGCCTGGGTGCTGGCATCGACGCCATCTACGGCGAAGGTAAGCTGGACCGCTTCGCCGGTGAAACCCCGCTGGTGGCGGTGGAAGCCGACGGCTGGGGCTTTGGCGGTATCATTGGTGCCACCTGGGAGTTCAATGAGCGCCACCGCATCGGTGCCAGCTACCGTTTCAGCCCGGACATGAAGGTGACCGGTGATATCAACACCATCTCTCCGGCCATGATCCCCGGTGTTGGCCTGGCCAACGTCGCCACCAGCTTCGACGAGCTGGAAGTGCCGCTGGCGGACATCTTCCAGGTGGCCGGTTTCCACCAGCTGACCGACCGCTTCGCGCTGCACTACACCGCCCAGTTCACCCAATGGGGTAACTTCGAGCAGATCACTGCACTGGATGGCAATGGCATCATCATCGATGGCCCTGCCGCTGGTACTGAGATCCCAGTAGGTGACGTGGCGCTGAAGGAGTACCTGTGGGACGACTCCTGGCTGTTCAGCGTGGGGGGTACCTACAACCTCAGCGACCGCTGGACCCTGCGGGCCGGCTACATGTTCGACCAGGGTGTGGTGAACGAAATCTCCTCCATCTCCATCCCGGACTCGGATCGTAACTGGTACACCGCCGGTATCGGCTTCAACATCACCCCGAAGTCCACCATCGACCTGGGCATCGCCTACGTTCAGGGTAAAGAGGTGGACCTGGTGGAAGAGAGCGCCATCGTCGGTCCGGTCAACGCCACCACCGAATCCGGTGCGGTTTACTACTCGGTGCAGTACAGCCACCGCTTCTAAGCCGGAACCATCGCAAAAAGAAGGGAGCCTGACGGCTCCCTTTTTTTGTCTCTCATCATCCTGTTCTCGTCACCATCCTATCGCATTGCCAGCGCCCGCTTTCCCTCGGATTGCGGTGACAGATCGATCACCCGCTGCGGCAGTGCGCCGTTACATTAGAATCACCTAAAGCTTGAAAATTAGAAATTGCTAATTTATGCTCACAAAAAACATTAGCAAAAACTAATTCAAGAGCCGATATGAAAACCGCACTGATCCACTTCGCCACGGAACGCCCTCGCTGGGTCTATGCCCTGGTGGGATTGCTGGTCCTGCTGACCGGGGCCCTGATCCCCAACATCCAGATCGACACGGACCCGGAGAACATGCTCCCGGCGGACGACCCCGCCCGGCTGTTCCACAACCAGGTGAAGGCCGACTTCGCCCTCTACGACAGCATCGTGGTGGGTGCCGTCGCCGAGGGTGAGCAGGGGATCTTCAATCCCGACTCCCTCGCCATCATGCACAACCTGACCGACGCCATTCTTAAGCTGGACGGTGTGGTGCAAGCAGACCTGATGGCGCTCTCCACCTCCGACAACATCACCCAGGGCGACGCCGGAGAGCTGCGCTTCGAGTACCTGATGCGCACCGCGCCGGCCACCAGCGAGGCCGCCCGGGCGATCGGCGATGCCGTCGCCCGCCTGCCGATGCTGGACAACACCCTGGTGTCCAGCGATGGCAAAGCCGCCGCCATCTACGTGCCGCTCTACAGCAAGGACGACAGCTACCGGGTGGCGGAGCAGATCCGTGCCCTGATCGCCGAGCAGGCACCGACGGATCACTACTACCTCACCGGCTTGCCGGTGGCAGAGAACCAGTTTGGCCACGAGATGTTCGTGCAGATGGCCATCGCCGCTCCCCTGGCCGGGGCGATGATCTTCGCCCTGATGTGGTTCTTCTTCCGCAGCGTACCGCTGGTGCTGGCACCGATGATGGTGGCCATGACCACGGTGATCGCCACCATGGGCACCCTGATTGGCCTCGGCTACACGGTGCACATCATGTCCTCGATGATCGCCATCTTCCTGATGCCCATTGCCGTAGTGGACTCGGTCCACATCATGAGTGACTTCACCGACCGATTCCGCGCCGGCAAAGACCCCAAGGCGGTGATCCAGGAGGTGATGCGCGACCTGTTCAACCCCATGCTGTTCACCTCGGTGACCTCCGCCATCGGCTTCTACTCACTGATGCTGACCCCAATCCCGCCGGTGCAGGTGTTCGGTGCCTTCGTTGGCAGCGGCATCCTGCTGGCCTTTGTGGTCTCCATCCTGTTGGTACCCGCTTACGTGGTGCGGATGAAACCGGCCACCCTGGCGGCGATGCAGCAGCGCCTGCATGGCAAAGCACAAGGCGGCGTACTGGCTCGTACCCTGCCTAAGCTCGGCCGGGTCAGCGTCACTCGGGCCAAGCCGATCCTGCTGGTCGCCCTGGGGATCCTGGCCCTGTCCGCTATCGGCATCGGCCGCATCCAGATCAACGACAACCCGGTGCGCTGGTTCAAGGCAGACCATGAGATCCGCGTGGCCGACCGGGCCCTTAACGCCCACTTTGCCGGTACCTACGACGCCTACCTGGTACTCACTGATCACAGCCCCTTGGCCACCCCCGCCGAGATACAGAAGCTCAATACAGCCCTGACGCTGGCGCTGCCCGGTGATCAGGAAGCCCAGGCCCAGTTACAACAAGGATTGGCCGGCCAACCGGCGATGCTGGTAACCCTGCTCAGCACCCTGGATGATGCCGCCTTCGCCGCCAGTGACGACGCCCAGCTGGAAGCCATTGATCAGGCCATGGCCGACTTGGAGCTATTGCTGGAGCAGAGCCGTCGCTTCCTCGACCCGGCGGTGCTTGAGTGGATGACCGGCCTGCAACAACAACTGCAAGCCAGTGGCCTGGTGGGCAAGTCCAACGCCTTGCCGGACATCGTTAAGACGGTTAACCGGGAGCTGCACTCCGGCGATGACGCCGACTTCCGCCTGCCCGCCAGCGCTGCTGGTGTGGCCCAGACCCTGCTGCAGTTCCAGTCCTCCCACCGACCGCAGGACCTGTGGCACTTCGTCAGCCGCGACTACCGCCAAAGCCTGCTGTGGCTGCAGCTGACCTCCGGTGACAACCAGCACATGACCCAGGTGATGGCCGAGGTGGACCAGTACCTTAACGCCCACCCGCTGCCCCAGGGGCTTAGTGCCGACTGGGCCGGTAAGGCCTACATCAACGTGGTGTGGCAGGACGCCATGGTCAGCGGCATGCTGGAGAGCCTGCTCAGCGCCTTCGTGGTGATCTTTATCATGATGAGCCTGCTGTTCCGTTCACCGCTCTATGGCCTGGTGGCGATGCTGCCGCTGAGCCTTACCATCGCCTTTATCTATGGCCTGGTGGGTTGGCTGGGCAAGGACTACGACATGCCTATCGCGGTGCTCTCCGCCCTGGCGCTGGGGCTGTCGGTGGACTTTGCCATCCACTTCCTCGAGCGCACCCGGGCGCTGCACCGCCAGACTGGCGATGTCGCTCAGACTTTCCGGCTGATGTTCGATGAACCGGCGCGGGCCATCAGCCGCAACGCCATCGTTATCGCCCTGGGCTTCACCCCGCTGCTGCTGGCTCCGCTGGTGCCCTATATCACCGTCGGGGTGCTGATGGCCTCCATCATGGCGGTCTCCGCCAGCGTCACCCTGCTGCTGTTGCCGGCGGTACTCAAACTCCTTGCCCGCTGGGCCCTGCCCAGCCAGAACACCGAACTCAACGGAGGTTCCCATGTTGAAATTCGCCACTAAGTCCCTGTTTGCCAGCCTGCTGGCCGCCACCCTGGCCCTGCCTGCCGCTGCCCAGTCTGACAGCGCCGGGGACCTCAGTGCCGAAGCGATCATCGACAAGGCCAACCTGGCCTCCTTCTACGCCGGCAACGACGGCCGCAGCCAGGCCCGGATGCGCATCGTCGATGGCCGGGGCCGGGAGCAGACCCGCCAGTTCACCCTGCTGCGTCGCACCAAGGAGGCCGCCGGCGATCAACAGATGCTGGTGTTCTTCTCCCGCCCCTCGGACGTGCGCGGCACCGTGTTCCGGGTGGAGAAGCAGGTGAAGAGCGACGATGACCGCTGGCTCTATCTGCCGGGGCTGGATCTGCTGCGCCGGATCAGCGCCGGCGACAAGCGCACCTCGTTCGTCGGCAGCGACTTCTTCTACGAGGATGTGTCCGGCCGCAACCCGCGGGAGGACAGCTTCAGCCTGGTGGAGGAGACCGAACAGCACTACCTGATCGAGGCCACCCCCAAAGATCCCCGCAGCGTCGAGTTTGCCCGCTACCGGGTCTGGGTCGACAAGGGCCATTTCCTGCCGATTAAGGCGGAGTACCAGGACAGCCAGGGCAACCTCTACCGCCGGGTCAGTGTGGCCCAGGTGGAGACCATCCAGGGCCACCCCACCGTGCTGCGCTCCAAGGTCGAGGACCTGCGCAGCGGCGGGTACACCCTGATGGAGTTCCGCGGTGTCCAGTACGACCTGGGGCTGCCTGAGTCGATCTTCAGCGAGCGCAGCATGCGCACGCCCCCCACCCAGTACCTGCGTTGAGGAGGCCCAAGATGCGAAGTAAGGCCCTGTTGCTGCCATTTAGCCTGCCGCTGCTGCTGAGCCTGGCGATGCTGCCGGCCCAAGCCCATAGCGAGCAGCCCAAGCAGGACGATTGGGAGGATGCCTGGGGTGAGCCGTGGGAGGATGACTGGGACAGCGAAGCCCCCTCCCCCTGGCAGCCGATCAGCGGTTTTGTCGAGGGGGCGCTGGGCACCCGGCTGCAGAGCGATGGCGCTGGCCTGCCCCGGCAAACCCTGGGGGAGGCCCGGGCCCGACTGGAGAGCGGCTACCGCGGTGACACCCTGCGGGGCGATCTGCGGGCGGATCTGCGCTACGACGACGTGGTGGAGGGCTGGCAGCTCGACCTGCGGGAACTCTCCGTCGGCTTTGGCCTGGGAGACAGCGTTGAGATGAAGCTGGGCCGACAGGTGCTGACCTGGGGCACCGGCGACTACCTGTTTCTAAACGATCTCTTTCCCAAGGATTGGCAGGCGTTCTTCTCCGGCCTGGACGATGAGTACCTCAAGGCGCCGGTCAACGCCATCAAGGCCAGCTACTACGGCAGCCATGCCAACCTGGACCTGACCTGGCTGCCGCGCTTCGAGGCGGACAACTACCTCAATGGCGAGCGCTTCAGCGTCTACAGCCCGGTGGTCGATGGCCCGGTAGCCCCGGGCTTTGAGGCCGACGAGCCCAGTGACGAAGCCCTGGCTGCACGCCTCTATGGCCAGCGTGGCAGCGCCGAGTGGGCGGTCTATGGCTACTGGGGCTACACCGGCTCGCCGGAGGCGGTTGATGAGCAGGGCCAGCCCAGCTTCACCCGGCTCAACGCTTACGGCGCCAGTGTGCTGATGCCACTGGGGCCTGGCCTGTGGAACCTGGAAGGGGCCTGGCACGATCTGCAGGACCAGGATGGCACTGTCGCCGGGGTACCGGCGGACAAGCTGATGCTGCTGACCGGCTACCAGATGGAGCTGGTCAGCCAATTGACCCTGGGGGTGCAGTACCAGTGGGAGCACCTGACGGATTACAGCCAGTGGCTGGCAGCCCAGCCCTACCCGGACAAGCAACCGGAGCAGGACCGCCATCTGCTGACCCTGCGGCTGGACTACCGTGCGCTGCAGGAGCGGCTAACCCTGTCGATGTTTGGCTTCTACAGCCCCACCGACCAGGACGTCTACCTGCGACCCCAGATCGGCTATCGCCACGATGACCGCTGGTCCTTCGCCGCCGGCCTCAACCTGCTGGATGGCAAACATAACCACACCTTCTTTGGCCAACTGGCGGACAACAGCAACGCCTGGCTGCGGATTCGTTACCACTACTGATGCTGACTGAGAAACCAAGGAGAACACCATGACCCTTACCCTACCCAACACCACCGAACGCGCCCTTTATCTGTTTGCCGGCCTGATGGTGATACTGTCGGTGGCACTGACCCACTGGGTCCATCCCGGCTTTATCTGGTTCACCCTCTTTATCGGGGCTAACCTTACCCAGAATGCCTTTACCGGCCTGTGCCCCGCCACCGCTGTGATGCGTAAACTGGGCCTGCGCTCAGAACGGGAGCGGGCCGAAGCGAGTCAAAGATGAGATCATGGGTTGTTGTTCTGAGCTGCCTGCTGGCCCTGCCGATCGCCGCCTCCGAGCGTGCGAAGGCGGCCTGGCAGGCCCTGTCTGACGGCGCTGTACTGATCGACGTGCGCACCCCGGAGGAGTTTGCTGATGGCCACCTGGCCGGGGCCCAAAACCTGCCCTACGACAGCATCGCCGACACCATCGACAGCCTCGGGCTCGAGCCTGGCCATCAGGTGGTGGTCTACTGCCGCAGCGGTCGCCGCTCTGGCATCGCCACCCAGGTGTTGATGGGGATGGGCTACTCAGTCACCAACGGCGGTGGCCTGGAGGAGATGCGCCAGGCACAACCTGAGCAGCCCTGAATCCAGGCCCGGCCTCAGTGGCCATTGCGGGCCTGTTGGAAGCGCTCTATCTCCGCCTCAATCTGGTGCTGCACCTGGAGCACCGCCGCCTCGCCGGCGGCGATCGCCTCTTCGGCACGCTCAAACTCCAGCGTGGCGATGTCGCCAACCCGCGGCAGGATGAGGGATTCCGGCGGATCCCCCATAAAGCGGGCACGCTTGTGGCGCTGCTCGAGGATCTCCATCGACTGGTGCATCACCGCGATCATGTTGGGTTGCTCACGACTGCCGGAGAAGCTGTCCATCACCCGCCCCAGCAGATGACGCCCCTGTACCAGGAAGTCCATAAAGCCGTTGTCGCTGCTCTGGCGGCGCTTCTGTTCCGGGCTGACCGGGGTGGCGATCTTCACCACCTCGTTGGTGTGCTGACGGCTGTCGCCGTGGAGATCCACCGCTATCACCATGTCTGCGCCGAGGGTGCGGGCCGCCGAGATCGGCACCGGGTTAACCACCGCGCCGTCCACCAGCCAGCGATCACCAATCTGCTTGGGCAGCATCAGACCCGGAATGGAGCAGGAGGCACGGACGATGTCGGTCCACTCCCCCTCGTCCAGCCAAACCTCCTGGCCGGTGTAGAGATCCGTCGCCACCGCCAGGTAAGGCAGTGTCATCTGCTCCATGCTGGTCAGGCCGATCGCCTTGCTGCCCGCCTCGAACACCTTGGTGCCCTCGATCAGGCCGCCCTTGCGCCAGGACAGGTCCATCAGCCCCATCACGTCCCAACTGGAGAAACCGGTAACCCACTCCTCCAGCGCATCCAGCTTGCCGGCGGCATAGGCACCGCCGACAAAGGCGCCGATGGAACAGCCCGCCACCACCTGGGGCTCGACCCCCATCTTTTGCAATGCCCGGAGCACACCGATGTGGGCCCACCCCTTAGCCGCACCGCTACCCAGCGCGATGCCAATCTTTACGTCTCGACTCATCGTCCCTCAACTTGCTGTGCCGGTACTAAGCCGGGCTTCAACGTCTCACCCCGCCGATGGGTTATCCAAATCGGCGGTGTTAGCAATGATATTGGTATTACATTTTGACAACACAACCCCGGCGCGGTACTTTCGCCGCCGAATCCCGCCCTTATCACAAACTAGGTTCACATCAGGATGTTCGAACTACGCAGTAACCCCCAGGCCACCGTCAAGGCGGACCTGCTCTCTGGCCTGACCGTTGCCCTTGCCCTGGTCCCCGAAGCCGTGGCTTTTGCCTTTGTCGCCGGGGTAGAACCCATGGTGGGCCTCTACGCCGCCTTTATCGTTGGCCTGATCACCGCCATCTTTGGTGGCCGCCCCGGCATGATCTCCGGCGCCACCGGCGCCCTGGCCGTGGTGATGGTCTCCCTGGTGGCCACCCATGGGGTGCAATACCTGTTTGCCACCGTGGTGCTGATGGGGATCATCCAGGTCCTCGCCGGGGTGTTTCGCCTCGGCAAATTTATCCGCCTGGTGCCCCACCCGGTGATGCTCGGCTTCGTCAACGGCCTGGCCATCGTTATCTTCCTGGCCCAGTTGGGTCAGTTCAAGGAGATGGGGCCGGAGGGTGAGCTGGTCTGGATGCAGAGCCCGGCCCTGGCCCTGATGCTGGGTCTGGTGGCCCTGACCATGGCGATCATCCATTTCCTGCCCAAGCTAACCCGGGCGATCCCCTCCTCGCTGGCCGCCATCCTGGTGGTCACCGGGCTGGTTCATGGCCTTAACCTGGATACCGCCAGCGTGGTGGATTTTGTCCGTACCATGACCGGCGATGCCAATGCCTCTTTGCAGGGTACCCTGCCCAGCTTTGCCCTGCCAGCGGTGCCGTTGTCCTGGGAAACCCTGAGGATCATCCTGCCCTACGCTCTGATCCTGGCCGCCATCGGCCTAATCGAATCACTGCTGACCCTCACCCTGGTGGATGAATTGACCCAGACCCGCGGTCAGGGCAACCGCGAGTGTGTCGGCCAGGGTGCGGCCAACGTGGTCACCGGTTTCTTCGGTGGCATGGGCGGCTGCGCCATGATTGGTCAGTCGATGATCAACATCAACTCTGGCGGCCGTTCACGCCTGTCCGGTGCCTCGGCGGCGCTGTTCCTGCTGGCCTTTATCCTGTTCGGTGCCAGCCTGATCGAGATGATTCCCATCGCTGCCCTGGTGGGGGTGATGTTCATGGTGGTACTGGGCACCTTCGAGTGGTCCAGCTTCCGCATCATGCGCAAGATCCCCATGGCCGATGCCCTGGTGATCGTGCTGGTGTCGGCGGTCACGGTGATCACCGATCTGGCCATTGCGGTGCTGGTGGGGGTGATCGTCTCCGCTCTGCGCTTCGCCTGGGACCACGCCACCCATATGACCGCCAAGACCGAGGTCGATGCCCAGGGCTGGAAGAGCTACCAGCCCCAGGGGCCACTGTTCTTTGCCTCGGTTACCAGCTTCCTCGACCTGTTTGACGCCAAGAGCGACCCTGACGACGTAGTCGTGGATTTCCGCGACTCCCGGGTGGCAGATCACTCGGCACTGGAGGCGATCGATACCCTGGCCGAGCGCTACCTGCGTGAGGGCAAGCGCCTGCACCTGCGCCACCTCAGTCCGGAGTGCCGCCAGCTGCTGGATAAGGCCGGCGACCTGGTGGAGGTCAATGTGCTGGAAGATCCCACCTATAAGGTGGCAACCGATCGGTTAGCAGGCTGACGCCTGCACAGCAAAAAGGGGAGCCATGGCTCCCCTTTTTGTGGGCTCTGCCCGAGTTAACTGTTGCTCCAGCTAACCTTCTCATTTCCCATATCACTTTTTGCTAATAGCTTTGCCGGGTTGCCGGCAGCAACCAATGGGGCTTTCCGCCCCCTTGGAACCCCCGTTGCCTCCGTTCGGTGCTGCTTCCTCGCGCCATCCTCACCGGCTAGCGGCTCAGACCAGAGTCGACCTCCCTGTCTTCGCTGGTCACTCGGGCCATCCTGGCCCTCAGCCTTGCCGACGAAGACTCTGCTCGGGCACCTCAAAGTCGGCAGAAATACCGGTGGGGCGACTTGCTCATCACGCAGAATCCAGCTTAGCGGTTACTAATTGCACCGCACTATTAGCTTCTTATTGTAACTCGAGGTTCAGTGAAGTGCCGATAAGGAGCTGCGCTCCTCAATGGCGGAGGATCACCGAGTCGCTTGGGACCCGATGACGCTCGCCGTAGATCCCCTCTTCCAGGCCATGGCCGCAGCCGATCACCATGGTGATCTCGCAGCCCGGCGCCAGCTGGAGCAAACGGGCCAGGCGCTTTGAGTCATAGCCCTCCATCGGGCAGCTGTCGATCCCCTCCGCCTGCAGGCCGGTCATCAGGGTCATCGCCGCCAGCGAGGTACTCTTATGCAGGCACACACGCAGGTCGGTCTTGCTCACCTCCCGCACCATCGGCTTGCGCAGGCCAACAAACCAGCTGAACAGCTTACGTACCCGGCCACGCAGGCCCAGGGCGTCGTTGTTGTACAGGGTCGGGATCAGCTTCTCGTAGTACTTGAAGGCGCGCTTGGCCGCCGGATGGTCCTCTCGCCCTGCGAAGTTCTCCCGTACCATGCGGGCATTGTGCTCGGCCCGGCCCTGCCAGTGTTGGGGGGTAGTGACGATCACCACCAGCTCCCGCGCCGTCGCCGCGGCGTTCTGGTTAAGGCAACAGCGGGCCACCTCGGCACGCAACTCGAGGCTGATCACCCGGTGAAACTGCCACAGCTGCATATTGGAGGAGTTGGGGGAGAGCAGGGAGAGCTCCAGTGCCCGGCCCACGGCATCATGGTCAAACGGGCGTTGCTCATCGAATTTGCGCACCGAACGGCGGCGCTGCACCAGCTCGGCAAAGGCGGCGAAGTGTTCAGACATAGTGACTTGATTCAGGGAGAAAACGGCCAGCATACCGCAGCGGTCACAGCAGATGTGAGAGTTGGGCGGCAGCTTTGCAACCGCCCACGCTTCAGATGTCGCTGAACTTAGATCTAACTTAGATGTAGTTGAACAGGGTCAGGTTGTTCACCTTGCCGAAGGTCTGGGTCACGGTGTTGAGGGCCAGGGACTGTTTCTCAAACTCGGTGATCGCCTTGGCGTAGTCCAGATCTTCCAAGGTGGACTGGGCCGAGCTGGTCACCAGCTCCATGCTCAGGTGCTGGTCTTCAAAGGTGTCTAGCGAGCGCAGGTAGTTACCGGTCTCTGCCCGTACCACCGAGGCGTGGATCTGGGTCTCAGTGATGTCGGCAATCAGTTGGGCGTACTCCGCCTGCACCACCGGGTCGCCCAGCCCCGCCGGGTCCTCCAGCATTTCAGCGGCCCGGTTCATGATGCTGAAGATATCCACTTCAGACTGCTGATCCAGTCCAACCCGGTCGCCGATGCTGGGCTCACCGGTCATCGCCACCTCCATGCCGTTGAACTGCAGCGGTTGGGAGGCATCGAATGGCTGCGGAGGCAGCAACACGGCACCGCCACCATCCACTACCTGGACATCGACGTTACCGGCGCCATCATCGAGGAACTGGATCTCAAACGGGCCGGGAACATGGGTGGCGGGATCGATGATCTTGGCCGACTCCACAAAGAACTGCTCGCCGCTCATGATGGCGTTGCTGTAGTCCGCGCGGTAGTCGCCGCTGGCATTGGGGGAGGCCATAAACAGCCGCTGACCGTTCTCGCTCACCGGCACGCTAACCCCATCGGCGATGGTAGCCCGACGACGGCCATCGTCGCCCATGTAGACCACGTCGCCATTGGCGTCCTTTACAAAGGGCACAGTGTCGGTCTGGAAGCCGGCAAACAGGTAGTTGCCGCCCTCGTCCTGGTTGTTGGCCAGGGCGATGATCGCCTCCATCTCTTCGCGGATATCCAGTGCCAATGCCGACCGGTCCGAGGCCCCCAGGGCACCGTCGTTACCCTGCAGCAGCTTGTCGCGGGTAGAGAGCAGCTGGTTCTCGTACTCCCCCAGGCGCGATTCCAGCTGGGTCAGGCGGTTATTGGCCAGGGTGATGTTGGACTTGTACTGATTGAGCTGGACGTTCTGCTGGCGCAGGTTCTCAATCATGATCGCCCCTACCGGATCGTCCTTGGCGGTATTGACCCGCTTGCCGCTGGAGATCTCCTGCAGAATCTTATTGGTGTTCGACTGCAGCCCGGTGATGTTCTGGGTGTTGAGGTTATAAAACTGGTTGGTCGACACGCGCATGGCTCAATCCTTAGCGTACGGAGTTAAACAGGGTATCGAAGGTTTCCTTGGCCACGGTCATGATCCGGGCCGAGGCCTGGTAGGCCTGCTGGAAACGCATCAGATCGGCGGCCTCCTCATCCAGGTTGACCCCGGACTCCGCCTCAACCCGGCTCTGGGCCTGGGCCTGTACCGCCGTGGCGGAGGCCACCGCGGTCTCGGCTGCCCGGGCACGACCACCCACGGTGGTGGTGATCTCCTGGTAGACGTCGGTCAGGGTCATGTCACCACTCTCCATCAGTTTGGCGCTGGCCAGGCCCGCCATCGCCACGGCGTTGTTGTTGTCGCCGGGACCAAAGCTCAGATCCAGGCTGAACTGGTCACCACTGGCGGTGGCATCATCCAGCTCAAGGACAAAGCCCAGGGCGCTGATCTGGTTGCCGGTGATGGCACCGCTGGCCACCGTGGTGCCACTGCTGTCGGTGATATTGAAGGTGCCGGCGGTGGGATCCGCCGTCACCGTCAGTACCTCACCGATGGCGGGGAAGCCCGGGTTGGCCCGGTCTACCGACTTGAGGCTGGCTTCGCCGCTGCCGCTCAAGGTCTCCAGGCCATAGCCTGCCGCGGCCAGCTCGCGGGGCTCGGTGATCTGGGTGGCCATCTTGGAGGCCGCACCCTTGGTGGGGGTGATCTGCCACTTGTCGCCCGCCTGGGCTACGCCGGTGGTGCTGAGATGGATGGAGAAGCCATCCGGGCTGATCAGCCGGTTGGCGTCGTTGGGGTCCACGGTGAGGGCCACTGAACCGCCCTCGCCGTCCACCATGCTGTAGTTGGCACCGTCGAAGCTGAGGGTATAGGTATCACCGGTGAGCGGCAGGGTATCGTCGATCATCACATCCAGCTGCATGGTGCCGCTGTTGCCCTCGAAGCGCATTGCCCGACCATCCACCAGCACCGGATCATTGATGTCGGTAAACAGGTTCTGACCGACGTCGCCGTTAAGATCGAAGCCGTTGCCCTGGGCGGTATTAAAGGCGTCTGCCATGCCCAGCGCCATCATATCGGTACGGGCAGTGGCCATTGCCAGCTCGCCCTCGCGGTAGTCAAACAGGCCCTGCAGCTGACCACCGAGGTCGTTGTTGCTGAGGATCACGGTCTGGCTGCCTATGGTGCCGGTCAAGCGGGTCTGCAGCGGATCCGGATCACCAGCGGTAGTCCCCAGCTGCATAGCGTTTTCCCCCGCCACCAGCATCACCGAGCCGCCGGCCATCAGGCTCTTCACCCCGTTTTCCTGGGGGATGATGTTGACCTGGACGAACTCGGACAACTCGGTGATCAGCCGGTCCTGCTGGTCGAGCAGTTGCAGGTCATTGCCCTGCAGCTTCTGCAGCTGTTCGTTGATGTTGGCCAGCTCTTCGGTAATGGCATTAACCCGGCTGACCACGCCGTCGATCTGGTCATTCTGCAGCACCAGCTGGTTGCGCAGCTCGGAGCTGAAGCTGACGTAGGCGCTGGCCAGCTGACCGGCACTGGTCAGCATGTTCTCCCGCACCGCCAGATCGGTGGGCATGTCGGCCAGGTTGTTGACGTTCTCAAACAGGTTGTTGAGGGAGTTGGGGATCGACTGGCCCACCACCGAAAACACCTGGTCGAGCTCCGACAGCTTGGTGTACTGGGTTTCCGCCTGGCTCAGCTCGCTGTTGGCCAGTACCAGCTCCCGCTGGGCGTACTCGTTGTAGACCCGCTTGATGTCCGCCACGTAGGTGCCGGTGCCGACGAAGTGCCCGCCCAGCAGCTGCGATTGCTGGGTCTGCTGCTCCACCACCTGACGGTTGTAGCCGTCGGTGCCAACATTGGCGATGTTGTTACTGGTGACGCCCAGTCGCTGTTGGGCGGCCAGGATGCCCGAACGGGCAATACTCATCATGTCAGCCATGGCTTACTTCCTTAACGGGTGCCCGCCTGCTTCAGCAGGTTCTGGAACACGTTCAAAATCTTGTTGGCGTAGTTGGGATCGGTGGCGTAGCCGGCCTGCTGCAGACCGTGGATAAAGCCACTGGCGTCGGTGGCCTGCAGGGCATCGGCGTAGCGCGGCTGACGCAAAAAGTCGACGTAGTCGTCGAAGCTGGCCTTGAGGTCGTCGTAGATCCGAAAGGCGCTGCGCTGCATCACCGGCAGCTGGTCTTCAAACTCCAGCGCGTTGACCATGGTGTGGTCGCCATCCCAGCGGCGGTCCGCCTTGATGTTAAACAGGTTGTGGCTGCTGTTGCCGTCCGGCGCGGTGAGGATCTTACGGCCCCAGCCGGTCTCCAGCGCCGCCTGGGCGATCAACAGCATCGGGTCCTGACCCAGCTCGGCGGCGGCCTGTTCAGCCTGGGGCAGCAGGGTCTGGACAAAGTGCTCCGGCCCCTCGAAGGCGATGTTACGCAGCGGCGCAATCGGCTGCGGCTCCGGGTTCATTGCCGCCTGCAGCGGCGGGTGCACCGGGGTGATCCCGGCTTGCTCAGGCGTTTGCTGCGTCACCGGCTCCGGCGCTTGCGCTGAAGCCGCCACCACGTTGGGGGTCAGGCTGTCGCTGCGCAGCGCGCTGGCTGGCATCAGCTGCTCGTTACCGCCCCACTGGTCAACGATCAGATCCGCCAGCCCCAGGCTGCCCTGGGAGGCCAGCTCGGTGGCCATCTGGCTGTCGTGCATCTGGCGATAGAATTGGGTGGTCTGGGAGGCGAAGGGGCTGTCGGTATCCTCAAACGCGGCGTTGGCGTCGCGCATGCTCTTGAGCATCATATTGAGGAAGATCCCCTCAAACTGCAGCGCTACCTGACGCAGGCTGGCATCGGGATCTGCCTGGGCCTGCTGACGCATCTGGTCCAGGCCGGCCATGTCCAGGTAGTGATTCTGCTTGAGGCTGTCCATCAGATGATCACCAGCTCGCCGCGCAGGGCACCGGCCTGGGACAGCGCCTCGAGGATTGCCATCAGATCGGACGGCGCCGCGCCCACCTCGTTCACCGCCCGCACCAGGTCATCCAGGTTGGTGCCGGTGTCCAGCTTGAACATGCGACCGTCGCCCTCGTTGATACCGATCTCGGAGTCCGGCACCACCACGGTGTCGCCACCGGCGAAGGGGTTAGGCTGGGACACGCCCCAGTTCTCGCTGATGGTGACGGTGAGACCGCCGTGGGTAATGGCGGTGGGCATCAGCCGTACGTCCTTACCCACTACGATGGTGCCGGTGCGGCTGTTGACGATCACCTTGGCGGACTCGTCCGCCGGCTCGACCCGCAGGTTCTCCAGGGTCGCCAGGTAGGAGACGCGCTGGGACGGGTCCCGCGGTGCCGACACCTGCACTGAGGTGGCGTCCAGGGCACGGGCGACGCCTGGGCCGAGCAGGTCATTGATGGTTTCCACCACCCGCTTGGCGGTGGAGAAATCCGGCCGGTGCAGGTTGAAGGTAAGGAAGTCGCCGTTGGCAAACGGGCTGGGCACGCTGCGCTCAACGATGGCACCGGCGGGGATGCGGCCCACTGTGGGGGTGTTGGCCAGCACCTTGGAGCCGTCGGCGCCCTCGGCGGAGAAGCCGGACACCACCAGGCTGCCCTGGGCAATGGCGTAGACCTTGCCGTCCGCCCCTTTAAGGAAGGTTTGCAGCAGGGTGCCGCCGCGCAGACTCTTGGCGCTGCCGACGGAGGAGATGGTGATATCAATCTGCTGACCGGGCTTCACAAAGGGGTGCAGCTCGGCGTGCACCGCCACCGCCGCCACGTTCTTGGTGCGGGGGCGCTGGTTGGCCGGCAGGTTGATGCCGAAGTTGGACAACATGGTGGCGAAGCTCTGCTCGGTGTAGCGGCTCTGCTCACCGGTGCCCGGCAAACCCACCACCAGGCCGTAGCCCACCAGTTGGTTGGAGCGAACCCCCTGCAGATCGGTGATGTCCTTCAGTCGCATCGCCTGGCTGCTCAGCGGCAGCAGCATCAGCAACAGGGCAGTAAACAAACGCATCATGGGTTCCCTCCTTAGAACGGCCAGAGCGGGCCAGAGAAGAAGCGGGCCAGCCAGCCGGACTTCTGCGCGTCGGCAAAGGTGCCGGTGCCGCTGTACTGGATACGGGCGTTGGCCACCCGGGTGCTGGGTACGGTGTTGTCCGGCTGGATGTCACGGGGACGGATGATGCCGGTGATGCGGATAAACTCGTCGCCATCGTTGATGGTGATCCACTTCTCGCCGCGGATCACCAGGTTGCCGTTGGTCAGCACCTGCAGCACGTTAACCGAGATCGCCCCGGCCAGGCTGTTGGACTGGTCGGCGTCGGACTCGCGCTTCATGTCGTACTGCTCGTTGTAGGACAGGTCGAGGGTTTGGCCGTTGATGGTGACGTCGCCACCCAGGCCCTGGATCGGGTCCAGCTGCATGTTGTTGCGCTTGGCGATCTCGTTGGAGGCGGACTTCTTCGCCTTGGTCTGCTCCGCCAGCATCACGGTGATCACATCCCCCACCCGGTGTGCCTTGATGTCGGAGTACAGCTCGTTGGTGTAGGCATCCTGGTAGATGGAGCCGGTGGTCACCACCTGGCTGGTGGGCAGGTCCGGGTAGACCGGTGCGTAATAGGGGTCATCCGGGATGGGCGCGTTGGGGTGAGTGCAGCCCCCCAGGGCCAACAGGCTGACTGCGAGCAGGGCGATCCGTTTCATGTTGCGTCCTTACAACTGCTGGTTCAGGTTGGCGAGCATCTGATCCACGGTGGAGATCACCTTGGAGTTCATCTCGTACACCCGCTGGCTCTCAATCATGTTCACCAGCTCCTCGGTTACGTTGACGTTGGAGGTCTCCAGCGCCCCCTGGCGGATGCTGCCCAGGCCATCCAGGCCGGGCACACCCTGGATCGGAGCACCGCTGGCACCGGTCTCCAGGTAGAGGTTCTGACCGATGGGCTCAAGGCCGGTGGGGTTGATGAAGTTGGAGATCTCAATCTGACCCACCACCTGGTTCTCCGCATCCCCCGGGACCCGCACCGACACCTCGCCCTCGGCGGAAACGGTCACGGTCTGGGTGTCCTCCGGCAGGGCGATACCGGGGTTGAGCAGGAAGCCGGCGCCCGGAGTCACCATCTCGCCCTCGTCATTGAGGGTGAACTGGCCGTTACGGGTGTAGGCGATGGTGCCGTCCGGCAGCTGGATCTCGAAGAAGCCCTCGCCCTCCACCATCAGATCCAGGCTGTTGTCGGTGGTCAGCATGTTGCCCTGGCTGTGGATGCGCTGGGTCGCCGCCACCTTGGTACCGGCACCCAGGGTCAGGCCCGCCGGCAGCTCGGTGTTCTGGGAGCTGATCCCGCCGGCCTGGTTGATGGTTTGATAGAGCAGGTCTTCAAACACCGCACGGCTTTTCTTAAAGCCCACGGTGCTGGCGTTGGCCAGGTTGTTGGAGATGGTGGCAATGTCCGTTTGCTGGGCGTCCAGGCCCGTCTTACCAATCCAAAGTGCCGGTTGCATGTGGTTCTCCTGTTACACCCGCATCAGCTGTGCGTGTGCTTTGTCATTCTCTTCTGCGGTCTTCATCATCTTGACCTGCATATCAAACTGGCGCTGGGACTCGATCATCTTCACCAGCTCGGTGGTGGGATTGACGTTGCTGCCCTCCAGCGCACCGGATTGCAGTGCCACCTCCACCGCGGGGCCATAGTCGGCGCCATCCAGGCGGCGGAACAGGCCATCTTCGCTCTTGTGCAGGGTGTTGAGCGGCGGGTTGGTCAGGCGGATCTGGCCAACCTGCTCCATCACGTCCGCCGGCGCGCCCTGGGGCTTAACCGAGATGGTTCCGTCCGGGGCGATCTCCACCCGCTCCACCGGCAGCGGCGCAAAGATGGGGCCGGCTTCACCGGTCACCGGCATCCCTTCGCCATTGACCAGCATGCCCACCTCGTCAAAGCGCAGGCGACCGTTGCGGCTCAGTGCCTCCTGGCCCTGACCGTCCAGCACCACCATCCAGCCGGCGTCCTTGATCGCCACGTCCATGCTGCGGTCGGTGACCTTGATCGGGCCCGGATCGTAGTCGGAGCTGGGACGCTCGGTCATGGCGAACACTCGGGTGGGCAAGCCCTCACCGTAGGCCTGCATGGAGCGTGCGTGCTGCATGTCCGCCTTGAAGCCGTCGGTCTTGGCGTTGGCCAGGTTGTTGGCATGCACCGCCAGTGCGTTCATGTTCTGTTTGGCACCGGAGGCGGCAAGGTAGAGGTAATTATCCAAGGGAGCGTCCTGTCCTGGGCTGTGCTTGGCAGGATAAAAGCAAAAGGTGTGCCACAACCAAAACCCCTGAATAAAAGGCGTTTTCGGACCGTTTTTTATCGATTCAGCTTCGATTCAAGGAAGCGCGCGGGGAAAGCCGTTGCCGCCCCGGCAAGGCGGCAGGCAAGGCGGCAATCTTGGGGGCACAAAAAAACCGCGGCCGATGGGCCGCGGTTTTCTAGGTGCTAGGTGCTAGGTGCTAGGTGCTAGGTGCTAGGTGCTAGGTGCTAGGTGCTAGGTGCTAGGTGCTAGGCAGCAAGCCTAGAACCCAAGCAATGACGCTCAATGCTTTTCCTTCGCTTTTCCTTCGCTTTTCCTAGCTCCTAGAAGGGCTTTGCCCGCCCCAGTACCTGCTCTTCCTCGACTTTTCCTAGAAGGGCTTTGCCCACTCTAGAACCTTGCCTCTCTCCTATTACCTGATCTGCAGAATGTTCTGGCTCAGCTGGTTGGAGACGTCCAGGGCACGGGAGTTGGCCTGGAAGTTACGCTGAGCGGTGATCAGGTCCACCAGCTCGGAGGTCAGGTCCACGTTGGAGCTCTCCAGCGCCGCAGAACGGATGCTGCCGAAGGCACCGACGTTGGCCTCGCCCACCAGCGGCTCACCGGAGGCCTGGCTCTGCTTCCAGCTGGTGTTGCCGGTCTGGCTCAACCCCTGCTCGTTGGCAAAACGGGCCATCGCTACCTTGCCCAGTGCTTCCTGGGTGCCGTTGGAGTAGGTGGCCTGGATCAAACCGTCCTCGGTCACCTCAACGTTGGTCAGGCGGCCCACGGTGGTGCCGTCCTGGTTCAGCTGGGTCACCTCAAACGGTGCCGCGTACTGGGTCGGGTTGAGGAAGTTGAGGGTCAGACGCTGGGTACCGTCGGTGCCAGGGCCGATGATGCCGGCACCGCTGCCCGGGCCACCGGTGGGGTCATCGATGCCCAGGGACTGGGTCTCGATCACCGCCGGATCCGAGCCGATGTAGCTGCCCACGTCGTCAAAGCTCATGACGAAACCGGTCTGGCCGCTGGCACCCTGGGCCGGGTGGAAGGTATCTGCCACGCCATCCCCAGTGGTGTCCTCACCCCATTGACCCGAGGTGGGGGTACCGGCGGTGGTGTCCCAGATGTCCACCGGCTGGTTATCCACGGTGGTAAACGCTACCCACTGGTTATTGCCGGACAGGGCACCGCCCTGGGGCTTCACAAAGTAGGTGGTCTGGATGTGCGGCTCACCCAGGGAGTCGTAGATGGTCACCGAGGTGGAGCTGGTGTAGGTAGAGGGATCCGCCGGGTCAAAGTTGGCCGGGTCCAGCTCCGCCTCGTGGGCCGGCAGGTTCATCGACATGTCGATGCTGCCGGTGGCCTTGGGCTGACCGGCGGTCTGCGGGATCTGCACCGGCTTGGAGGTGGACAGCGACACCGACTGGACCGAGCCATCCGGGTTCACCGGCAGCGCCATCAGGTAGTGGCCCTGGCTGTTAACGATGAAGTTGTTGTCGTTGACCCCAAAGGCACCGGCACGGGTGTAGCTGTAGTCCTGGCCACCGAACTCGGCGTTGGTGACGAAGAAGCCATTGCCGTTGATCGCCAGATCCAGCGCATTATTGGTGAAGTTCAGCGCGCCCTGGTGGAACTGCTGGGCCACCTGGGCCGTGGCCACACCGGAGCCGGTGTTGGTCTTGGCGTTGCTGAACAGCGAGTTGTTGTAGACATCGCCAAACTCCGCCCGCGACTCCTTGAAGCCGGTGGTGTTGACGTTGGCGATGTTGTTAGACGTGGTGTCCAGATCCTTCTGGGCCGCGTTCAACCCGCTCAATGAGATGTTATATGACATAGGAGCTTCCCTTATCCTTCGGCCACGGCCAGCACGTCACCCATGGTGACGCCGCCCAGACCCTTGAGGTTCAAAACGGTTTCGTAGTCGGCCCCACCCAGGGTGACGCTGGAGACATGGGCGTAGGCATACACGCTCAGCTCTTCAGTCTGGCCATTGACCATGCCGCTGGAGGCAAAGCTGTAGTTGCCCGCCGGCAGGCGGTTACCCTCGGCGTCCAGCCCGTTCCAGCTGAAGTCGACGTTGCCGCTGCCGCCATTCTCCACCGGCACCGTGGCCACCACCTGGCCATTGGCGTCCTCCACCCGCACCAGCACGCTCTGCGAGCCCGGCGGTACGCTGACCACCCCGGTGACCGGCTCACCGCCGTCCGCCAGGTAGCCACTGTTGGAGGGGATCAGTACCTTCTGACCCACCAGACCGGAAGCTTCCAGCGCCTGGTTGGAGGTCATCATGGTGTTGAGGTTCTTGATCTCGTCGTTGAGGGTGTTAATCCCATCCACGGTGGCAAAGGAGGACATCTGCGAGATCATCTGATCGTTGTCCACCGGCTTGAACGGGTCCTGCATCGACAGCTGCTGCGACAGCAACGAGAAGAAGTCCTCCTGGGTCAACGCCTGGTTGGCGTCTTTCTCCTGGACGGTCTCTTCCTGCCATTTGATGCTGTCGATGAAGCCGTTGTTAATGGTCGTCACTTAGGGCTCCTTCTTATCCTTTGCCCAGACGCAGGGTCTGCTGGGCAAGATCTTTGGCCGCGGTCGCCAGCTGCACATTGGCCTGGTAGCTGCGGGAGGCGGAGATCATATTGGCCATCTCCTCCACCACGTTGACGTTGGGCTTGTAGATGTAGCCATCGCCGTCCGCCAGCGGATGGTTGGGGCTGAACTCGCGGATCATCGGCTTGTCGCTCTCGACGATGCCGGCGATCTGCACCGGCACGCTGGCCTGGTTCTGGCTGGCCAGGTTGAGGGCGGACTCGAACACCGGCTGACGGGCCCGGTAGGTCTCGTCAGCACTGGAGGCCACGCTGTTGGCGTTGGCCATGTTGGAGGCGGTGGTGTTGAGGCGGGTCGACTGGGCGCTCATGCCGGAGCCGGCCACGTTGAAGATGTTAAACAGGCTCATGATCAGTCTCCTCGCAGTGCCTTTTTCAGGCCACCGAGGCGACCCTCCAGGAAGCCCAGGGTCATCTGGTACTCCAGTGCGTTCTGGGCAAACAGGTTGCGCTCAACCTGCAGATCCACGGTGTTGCCGTCACCGGTGTCCGGATGCATCGGCACCCGGAACTTGCTGGCCGGCTGGGGATCGATGCTGGCATCGAAGTGCTTCTCGTGACTGCGCGACAGATTAAACGACTGACGACTGACCGCACCGGCCAGGGCCTGGTCAAAGTCCAGATCCTTGGCCTTGTAGTGGGGGGTATCGGCGTTGGCGATGTTGCTACCCAGCACTTCGGCCCGCTCGGCGCGAACGCCCAGCGAGTGCTGATGAATACCCAACGCTTTGTCAAACGAGATGGCCATGGTTTGCCTCCAAACAACCTATGGCCGTAAAAAAGCAAAAGGCGTGCCAAAAGGCACGCCTTATCAATGCGGTGAGGGGTCTATCGGCGCCGATACACCATGCCGCCGGGGTATCGCACCATCTCGAACTCGTCGGCCAAGCCGGACAGGGACTCGGAGGCCCCCAGGAACAGGTAGCCGCCAGGATTGAGGGCGGCAGCGAATTGCCGCAGGATCTTGCGCTTGTTGTCCGGCGAGAAATAGATCAGCACGTTGCGGCAGAAGATGACGTCGAACTTGCCCAGCAGCACGTAGCTGTCCAGCAGGTTGGCGCGACGAAAGCTTACCGCCTGACGCAGCTCCGGCTTGATCCGCATCCGGCCCCGCTCCAGTGGCTCGAAGAAGCGTTGCTTACGCTGTTCGGTCAGGCCGCGGGCCATCGCCAGGGCGTCATACTCACCGGCCTGGGCCTGGGCCAGGATCTGGTTGTCGATGTCGGTGGCCAGCAGCTCTGCGCCCTGCATCAGGCGGCCGGGATTTTTCAGCCGGAACTCCTGCAGGGTCATCGCCAGTGAGTAGGGCTCCTGTCCGGAGGAGCAGGCGGCGGACCAGATCCGCGGTCGCCCCACCCGCCCGGCCAGCTCCGGCAACACCTCGGTAAGCATCAGCTCGAACGGGTAGCCATCGCGGAACCAGAAGGTCTCGTTGGTGGTCATCGCCTCCACCACCTCGGTACGCAGCTGGTGCTGGCCCATCTGCATCGCGGCGTGGACCAGATCCGCCAGGGTACTGTGGTTATGGCGCTCCAGCAGCGGTGTTAACCGGCTGCGCACCAGGTACTGCTTGTTATCACCCAACTCGATACCGCTTTGCTGCTGTAAAAAGCTGGCGAATCGCTGGTACTGGTCGGGGCAAAGCTGACTCATGGCCGCGCTCACTGTTGTTCCAGGATGTTGTTGACGGTGCTGGCCAGGTCATCCGGGTTGAATTTGGCGATAAACTGGTCGGCACCTACCTTGTCCACCATCGCCTGGTTGAACACCCCGGACAGGGAGGTGTGCAGGATCACCCGCAGCGACTTGAGCTTGGCATTGGCACGGATCTCAGCGGTCAGGGTGTAGCCATCCATCTCCGGCATCTCGATATCGGAGATCACCAGGTGCATGCGCTCGGCGATGTCGCTCTGGCACTCGTCGGCCAAGGCCTGCAGCATCTGCAGCGCCTCTACCCCGTCTTTGGCCAGCAGGATCTCCAGCCCCAGGGGTTCCAGCGCACGCTGCACCTGCTTGCGGGCCACCGCAGAATCGTCCGCCACCAGAATGGTGCGCTTGCGCTCCGCCACCGGTGCCAGGGTGGAAGCCACCTGCTCGCTCACCTCGGTCTTGGCCGGGTTGATCTCATCCAGGATCTTCTCCACATCGAGGATCTCCACCAGCTGGTCATCCAGCTCGGTGACCGCGGTCAGGTAGTTACTGCGGCCACTGCCCTGCGGCGGCGGCAGCACGGTCTCCCAGTTGAGGTTAACGATGCGGTCGACCCCGGCCACCAGGAAGCCCTGTACCTTGCGGTTGTACTCGGTGATGATGATGAAGCTGTTTTCCACCGGAGTCGTCGGGCCACCGATGGCAGCGGACAGGTCAATCACCGAGATCGCCTGACCACGGATGTGGGCCACCCCGCAGATCACACTCTTCTGATGAGGCATGGCGGTCAGCTTGGGGCACTGCAGTACCTCGCGCACCTTGAACACGTTGATGCCGTAGCGCTGTCGGCCGCGCAGGCGAAACAGCAACAACTCCAAACGGTTTTGTCCCACCAACTGGGTGCGCTGGTTAACGGAATCGAGGATACTGGCCATGGAGAGGGTTCCCTGTCGAAAAGGTGGTTGTCATCGTTATTGCCCCCGACGGGCTTTGCCGTTTTGTGACTCAATGCTGCCACGACGGTGAAACACTGATCAGGTTATCGGTATAATGCGCCCGGTTTTTAGCAGTTTCGCCAGGCAGGTTCAAGTAAGGGCGTTAACGTCACAGATTATGAAATTTCCGCTTCTATTTCTTGCCTTTTTCGCCGCTTATTCGGCCCAGGCTCAAGAGCTTACCCCACTGTCTGAGATCCAGCAGACCGCCGAGGAGTACGTCGCCGCCTTCACCGAGGCCCCGGGCGATGCCCGGGTGGAGATCCGCGCCAATCCACTGGACAAACGGCTGCGCTTCGAGCGCTGCCAGTTGCCACTGGTGGCCAACGCCCCGGGCAATAGCGGCAGCGGCCGCTATGTCACGGTGCAGGTGGCCTGCCCTGACCCCGATGGCTGGTCACTGTACGTGCCGGTGCAGACCCAGATCCAGTACCCGGTGGTGGTGATCACCGCCGCCCTGGCCGGCGAAAGCCTACTCAGCGACGACCTGCTGACCGTCGAATTCCGCGACAGCCAGACCCTGCGTGGCAATCACTTCACCGATCCCCATGAGCTGCAGGGGGCCCGCCTGATCCGCCGCCTCGGTGCCGGTCAGCCCGTACGACGCAATAACGTCTGCCAGGTGTGCCGCGGCGATATGGTCACCATCCTGGCTCGGGTTGGCGGCATGGAGATCAAGACCAGCGGTGAGGCACTGGGCAGTGGCGCCGTAGGTGACACCATCCGGGTGAAAAACAACCGCTCAGAGCGTATGATTGATGCACGGGTGGTCGCGGTCGGCACGGTGGAAGTCCGGATGTGATTTTTTCCTAAAGCTCTGGCCTACCCCGCCGATACCTAAGACAGAAGACACACATAGCGCGCCAATAACGGAGCCAACCATGGCTATCGATTTGAACAAACTGGGTGGTGGTGCCCCACAGACCGTCACCCACAAACACACTTCTCATGCCAAGCACGATTGCCAGGCGGAGGCGGCCCCGCAGGCCCGTAAGGGGGATGAGGTGGCACTGAGCAGCCAAGCCCAGCAACTGAAACGTGCCGAGGCCAGCCTGAGCGAGGCCAGCGGCATCGACCAGGCCAAGGTGGATCGCATCAAGGCGGCCATCGCCGAGGGTCAGTACCACATCGACCCGGAGCGTCTGGCCCAGAACATCACCCGCTTCGAAGCGGAGCTGGATGGTCTGAGCGATGACTGATTCCGGCCTGGCCGACCTGCTTTCCCAACAGCTGATCCGACTGGATCAGCTGTTGGCGCTTCTGGAGCAGGAAACCGACGCCCTGGTGCAACGGGACGTTGACCTGATTGAGCAACTGCTCAAGCGCAAGCTGACCATGTTGGACGAGGTTAAGGCCGCCGACGACACGCTGGGTCGTCACCCCCAGCGTGCCCTGCTGAAAACCGATCCTACCCTTGCCGAGCAGGTGGAACAGGGCAAGGACAAGCTGGTGCAGTGCCAACAGCGCAACGCCCACAACCAGGAGCAGGCCGAGCTGGTCGCAGCCAGCCTGACCCGCTTGCAGCAAGTGCTGCAAAGCGCCCACAAGAGCCACGCCATGACCTACACCGGTGAGGGCGGCACCCATGTGGGCCAGCGACTGGGTCGAACCATCAAGGCCTGACCCGGCCATCGGACATCACCGATTCCTAACCACGCCCCGCCTAATGCGGGGCGTGGTTGTTTGTGGCCCCCGAAAAGGCTGCACCTTTTAACTGCGACCGCCATCTCGCTCCACTCGACAAGCCACAAAAAAAGCCCCCGCATCGGCTGATGCGGGGGCTTTCGTGTGACGGAGCTAAGGGCTTAGGCCAACTTGGCCTGCAGCGCCTGACCCAGACCGGCGGTGTTGTCGGCAAACAGCAGGTGAGCGACGCTGCCGTTCATCACCACCACCTGCTGTACCCCGGCGGCCTTGAGGGCCTCGGCATCCAGCGCGGCGGTATCCGCCAGCTCCACCCGCAGGCGGTTGTCAGCAACCGCCTTGACCTCGGACAAGCCACCCAGCTGCGCCAGCAGCTTAGCCGCTTGAGCCTGGTCGGCGTCACTGGCCACCACCTCGGCAACCGCTTCCGGCGCGGCGGCCGCAGAGGCGGTGTAGCCACCGGATTGGAGCATCTCCTCCATCTCGGTCTTGGTGATCTCGGCGATGGTGCCAACGATGGCCTGGATGGCGTTGCCGGACACCAGCACTCCAGAGGCACCCAACTGCTTCAGGCGAGCCTGGTCCACCAGGGCCGGATCCGCCACACTCATGCGCAGACGGGTGATGCAGGAGTCGACGTTGGTCAGGTTACCCGGACCACCAAAGGCCTCGATAAAGTTACGGGCGCGCTCGGAGCCTTCGCCCACCTCGACCTCTTCAGCTTCGTCATCACCCCGACCCGGGGTCTTCAGATCCAGCGCCTGGATCACCACCCGGAACACCACGTAGTAGATGGCGGAGTAGCACAGGCCCACCAGGATCATCAGCGGCATCTTCTGGGCGTTGGCACTGAGCACCAGGAAGTCGATCAGACCGTGGGAGAAGGAGGTGCCGTGAACGATGCCCAGCATGTTGGACACCACGTAGGCGGAGCCCGCCAGCAGGGCGTGTACCGCGTAGAGCACCGGGGCAACGAACAGGAAGGCAAACTCCAGCGGCTCGGTGATGCCGGTGAGGAAGGAGGTCAGTGCCGCCGAGATCATCAGCGAGCCCACCTTGGCCTTGTTCTCAGGCTTGGCACTGTGCCAGATGGCAATAGCCGCCGCCGGCAGACCAAACATCTTAAAGAAGTAGCCACCAGCCAGCTGACCGGCGGTTTCGTCGCCTGCCATGTAGCGCGGGATGGTGCCACGCACTACCTCACCGGATTCGGTGACAAAGGAGCCGGCCTCGTAGAAGAAGGGCACGTTCCAGATATGGTGCAGGCCGAAGGGGATCAGCGAACGTTCGACTAGGCCATACAGACCGAACGCCACGGTGGGGTTCTGGTAGGCAGCCCAGTGGGAGAAGGCGTCGATGGCACCACCGATGGGCTGCCAGATAACGAACATCACCGAGCCCACCAGGATACAGGCGAAGCCGGTGATGATCGGCACCGAGCGCTTACCGGCAAAGAAGCCCAGGTAGACCGGCAGCTCCAGCTTGAAGAAGCGGTTGAACACCCAGGCGGCAACACCACCGGCGATGATGCCGCCGAGAACCCCGGTATCCACCGGGTTGTGGTCATCCACCAGCTTTTGCGCCGCGGCATGGGCCTCGTTAGCACTGACCAGATCGGTGCTCAGGCCGGCCAGCACGCTCGCATCTGCACCGGCGGCCACCGCTTGATTGAGCGCCAGCAGCGCCGCTTCCGCCACCTCAGCGGCCTGACTGGCTGCGGCGGTGATCCCTTCGATGGTAGTGGCGTCAATCATGCCGATGGTGCGGTTCATGATGGCGAAGCCCACCACCGCCGCCAGGGCTGCCACCCCGTCGTTCTTGGCAAAGCCCAGGGCCACACCGATGGCGAACAGCAGGCCCATGTTCTCGAACACCGCCAGACCGGCGTCGTTCAGCAGATGGGAGACGATGCTCGGCAGCCATTCGAAGTTGGCGGCACCGACCCCCAGCATGATCCCCGCCACCGGCAGCACGGACACCGGTAGCATCAGGGCCTTACCGACCTTCTGCAGAACCGCAAAGGCGTTACTAAATTTACTCATTGTTTTTCTCGTCCGTCAGTTACGCGCAGTGGCTGTTGGCGTCGTGATCGGCGTGGAAGGCTTTCATCAGCTCCCGCACCTGCTTGGCGTCGGCACACATCATCGCCTTGCCCGCCAGCTCAACACATTGGGTCTTGCTGAGGCCACGCACCTGGTGCTTCACCTCGGGGATCACCGGCACAGAGCAGGACAGCTCGTCGATGCCCAGGCCCACCAGCAGCGGCACAGCGTCTTTCTCGCCGGCCAGACCACCGCAGACTCCGACCCATTTGCCGGCCCGGTGGGCGGCATCGGCGGTCATCTGGATCAGGCGCAGCACCGCCGGGTGCAGGCCATCGGCGATGCCCGCCAGCTTGGGGTGACCACGGTCGATAGCCAGGGTGTACTGGGTCAGATCGTTGGTACCGATGGAGAAGAAGTCGACATGCTCAGCCAGCAGATCGGCCATCACCGCGGCGGAGGGCACCTCGATCATGATCCCCACCTCGATGTTGCTCATATCGATGCCCAGCTTCTGTGCCTCCTCATTGAGGATCTGCTTGGCCAGGTTGAGCTCGAACAGGCTGGCGATCATCGGGAACATGATGCGTAGGCGGCCGGCCTCGGCGGCCTTAAGCAGGGCCCGCAGCTGCTGGCGCAACACCGCCGGCTTATCCAGGCCGACCCGGATGCCACGCTCGCCGAGGAAGGGGTTCTCCTCCTCGGGCAGCGGCAGGTAGGGCAGCGGCTTGTCGCCACCCACATCCAGGGTACGAACGATCAGCGGGCGCTCACCCAGGGTGGTCAGCACCTGACGAATCGCCTGCTCCTGATCCGCCTCGGAGGGGAATACCTGGGAGGATTCGTAGAGGAACTCGGAGCGCAGCAGGCCGACGGCTTCACCGCCCTTGGCCACCAGCTTCTCGGCGTCGGCCACCTTGGCGATGTTGCCTGCCACCTCGACCTGGACGCCGTCCTCGGTAAAGGCCTGCTCATCCTTGGCGGCATCGGCAGCGGCTTTGACCTCCGCCTGACGCTGCTGTTGCAGTGCCAGCTCGGCCAGCTCCGCTTCGCTGGGATTGAGCAGCAGGTAGCCCTTGGCGGTGTCCATCAACGCCGCCTGGCCATGCAGAGACAGCACCCGCTCCTCGACCCCGGCCATGGCGGCAATGCCCATGGCGCGGGCCAGGATGGCGCTGTGGCTGGAGGCACCGCCGAGCACGGTGGCGATGGCCAGCACCCGGTTGGGGTCCAGGTTGGCGGTATCCGACGGGGTCAGATCCTTGGCCACCAGGATGGTGTTCTCCGGCAGATCCGTCGGGATGGTTTCCTGGGACAGGCCCGCCAGTACCCGGGCTACCCGACCACCGACGTCGCGCAGATCCGCAGCACGGCCGGCCAGCAGGGCGTTATCCATGTGAGACAGGGTATCGGCCTGGGTCTCCACCGCGGTACGCCAGGCGTAACCGGCGGACTTGCCGTCCTGGATCATCCGCACGGCATTGTCGTAGACGTCCGGGTCTTCCAGCAGCTCCTGGTGGGCGACAAAGATGTCGGCCTTCTGGCCCATGCCCTTGTTACGCAGGGCAAGGATGAAGTCCGCCAGGGTCTGGTTAGCGGCAGCAATGGCGCTGTCCAGCGCGGCCTTCTCTTCGTTGGTCTCGCCACCTTGCTGCGCCACCGGCGGCAACTCGGAGGCAATGACATAGAGGGTGCCTTTGGCCTGACCGGCAGAGGCTTCAATCCCCAGCACCTTGCGCTCGTCGTTGGAGGTCTGGATCAGCAGCGAGGGCTCGGCGTGGATGTCAAAGCTGTTATCCGCAACCGGCTTGACCACGGCGCTGGGATCGGCGCCCTCCTCGCCCAGGCCGGCCTTAAGGCCTTCTACCAGGGCGGCCAGGGCGGCCTCGGCATCGTCACCGTGGGCCAGCACCTTAACCTGGTCACCAAAGCCGATGTTGAGGCCCATCAGGGCGACCACGGAGCGGGCATTCACCTGCTTGCCCTCCTTCTCTACCATCATGGCACTGCCAAACTGCTTGGCGATGGCGACGATGGCGGCAGCGGGGCGGGCGTGGATGCCGGTGGGATTGATCACCGTCACCGGCTCAGAGGCCATCATCTCGGCGGCATCCACCGCGATCTCGGTGACGCCCTTCAGCTCGGCCTTAAACAAAAGGTCTCCGGCCTGGACAAAGTCCGCGTCAGTGGCGGTCAGGCTGGCGATACGGTCTTGATCGGTGAGCAGCACCACGGTACGCAGGGATTTCACCCCCTGGGCCACCGGATCCATGTCCACCTCCACCAACGGGGTCTTGGCGCTGACCTTTTCCCCCTCCTGAACCAGGGCCTTAAAGCCCTCACCGCGCAGCTTCACCGTGTCCACACCGATGTGGATCAACAGTTCGATACCCTGCTCGGTGGTCAGGGTCACCGCATGGCGGGACGGATGGATCTGGGTCACGGTGGCGTCGCAGGGCGCAACCAGAACGTTGTCCGTCGGGTCAACGGCAAAGCCGTCTCCCACCATCTTCTGAGCGAACGCCGGGTCCGGCACCTGCGCCAGGGGGCAGGTAACACCGGTGAACGGCGAGAGCAGTCTTAACACTGCCGGCTTCTCTACGGTCATGGGTACTTAAGTCCTATGTTTTTGAATTCTGTCTTTGCCGTGTGACGCCACGCCGGTGAGTGCCCGCTCACCGGCTGAAGGGAGTGAACTCCCCACGCCTCAGCCCACTGCCGGGCATTGAGTCTATTGTTCGGCAACAGTAGCGGATCGCCGATGGATTTCAGTGATTCAGCCAACACTCTGACCAGGCCTGATGTTGAAATTACACAACCTTACAGAGTGGCCGGCCGCACCAGACTCGACATCGGGGTGGTCAGGCTTGTGCATCTTTGTGCATCGCCATGGACCCAGCCGCTACGAGGCTCAAATTATCCCAAATTGTTGCGCCAAGCCCAGACCTAAAGCGAAAAAAAGGCCACAAAGGCGTACTTTTCTTCTCAGGCTGCACCCGACTTTGTAGTTTATTTACTACAAAACCAGCCTTAACGCGGCTGGTTTCACCACCCCTTTCTCAGCGGGATTACGGAATTGTTGCCCTAGTGATTGGTTGTTGGCTTTTCGACCCACAAGGCAAAAATGTAAGCGCTTTCTACCTTATGCGTAATCAGCAACTTAGTCGAGAGGCCATTGAACTCATCAGCTTCGTTAACAAGGCACAAAAAAACGGGCGACAATGCGCCCGCTTCCAGTCCGGTGGTAGCCGGTGACCTAATAGTAAGTGACTTTCTTGATGCGCTGGCGCGGCTGCTGTTGGTACAGCGCCCATACGGTGGCAAAGTCCAGCTCCATTTCGGTGACGTAGCTGTCCCCCACCGGATAGGCCCGCACCACCCGGGCGCCGCGGATCACCCCGTCCACCTGGGCGCGAAAGCTGTCATCACGCAGCACCATCTCGTTGACGTTGCTCTGGCCCTGGATGTGCTGACCATAGACCTGCTCCGCCAGCTCGCGGTAGGCATCCAGCTTGGCGGCCCGCATCGCCCGGCGCATCTTCTCTTCGTCGTTACTGCCCAGCTGGCTCGACAGCGGAGCAATGCCGGTGGCGGTCAGCACCGGGAAGGTGTCCGGCGCCAGGGTTTCGTACTCGACGTGGCGATCATTGGCGCAGCCGGCCAGCAACACAGCCACTAAGGCAATCCAGGCTCTCATCAACGATCCTCCCATTCTACGACCATCCCCTGGCCGGCACTGTCATGACGGTAGAGTCGGCCATGTTCCATGCTCACCTGGCCCGACGGCTGGAAGAACTCCGCCAGCTTCTGCCAGGGTACCGAGGTCTGGCTGGTGGCCAGCACCTGGCGATCGCCGACGCTGAGGATGCGGCTGTGGATCTGCACCCCATCGCGGCTGCGCCCAACGGTAGAGACCAGCACCTGGTCCACCGGCAGCTGGCTGGCCAACATGCTGACATCACGGCTAAGCAGCAGGTTGCCCCGCGGGCTGATCCGCACTCGATCGCTGCCGTTGAGATCCACCAACTGCACCTCCTGCTGATGCAGGGCCGACAGCATCGCCTCACCCAGTTGAAGAGCAAAGGCACTACTGCGGTCATACTGGTCGAGCATCACCGGCGTGGTCACCGCCAGCACGCTGTCGCTTTCGTTCTCACGATGATTGCGCAGCAGATCGGCGGCAATGCGTTCGGCTAACTCATTCACCGCCCCCTGGGGCGGCAAGGGTTTGCCGTTCTCTTCATAATCGAAGTGGCGGTGCTCATCGCCGAACTGAGCACAGCCGGCCAGTCCGGCCAACAGCAGCAACGGCAGGGCACGACGCAGTTGTCGTCGTACGCCGCCCAAAGAGGGATAGCGGGGCATAAACAGCCTCTGACAGATAATGGAGCCTTCTGAACCAGACTATCGGCCGCCAAAGCCAAAGCTTTAGGCACAAGGCTTGCTTATAATCCCCCATCTTTGTCTTTTTACCGGAAAAGTTGCCGCTGCCATGCCAACCCTTGCCCGACTGGTCGCCGCCCTGCTGGCGCTGTTCAGCTTCTGCGCCACCGCTTTGCCTATCGAGGTGAGCGGCGAGGCCCCCATCGTTAACAACAACGAGGAGGAGGCGCGTCAGCGAGCCATCGACCGGGCCCTGGCCCAGGCGGTGATGAGCCAGGGGGGCATGGTGGACTTCAACCAGGCCAGCCAGAACGGCGTGCTGCAGCAGGAGGAGATGAGCTGGCAGAGTCGCACCCAGGTGCGCAGCATGGAACTGCTGTCGGAGCAGCGCCAGGGCGACAAGCTCACCGTGCGCCTGCGGGTCGAACTGGCCCACGTCTCCGAGCCCAACTGCCGTGGCCTGTCCGGCCGCGCCGCCATCTCCGTGCCCCGGGCCGAGGTACGCTACCGCGACCAACTGGTACCTGGTGGTCTGTACGAGCTGGATGCCGCCCTGAGCCGGCTGCTGGGCAACACCCTCAGTGGTGAGTCCCACTTCGCCTTTGCCAAGGTACGGGATGACTTGCGGCTGGACCTTATCCCGCCTCAGCCCCACTGGATCACCGAGCTGGGCCAGCAAGATGGCAGCCAGTACGTACTTAACGTCATCATCGACGACGTCAGCGTCGACCAGCCCAAGAAGCGCCTGGGCTGGTTTGAGCGCACCGCCAACCGCACCATCGCCCTGGAAGCCCGCCTGTACGACAGCTTCAGTGGTGAACGGGTATGGCAACAGCGCTACCGCAGCGCCGCCGACTGGCCCTACAAACGCCAGGAGATCGCCGATACCGCCACCGAGCGGTTCTGGTCATCCGAGTTTGGCGAAGAGCTGCGCCGCCTCACCTTTGAGATGGTGGCCGACGTGGATGGCCTGTTGACCTGTCAGCCATTGAAGGGCCGCATTGTGCAGCTGAGCCAGGAGACCGTGATCCTGGATCTGGGCCTGCGCAACGGCATCCGTCCCGGTGATCAGCTCGAGCTGGTGCATCAGCAGGGAGCCTGGGGCAGCGACTCCGGCCTGGTGATGACCGTAGAGCAGGTTCACCCTGAGTCCGCCCGTGCCCGTCTGGATGGCGCCAGCGCCATGATGGGGGTGCAGCGGGGCGATTGGGTCCAGCGGGTCAGCCGCCGCTAATTTCAGCTAGCCAATAGCTGCCATGAAAAAGGCCAACCCGAGGGTTGGCCTTTTTTGTCTTTGCCGTCTGGTCTTACTCGTCGCCACCACTGCCGATCGCCTTGTACAACACCGCACCGATCACCGCACCGACGATGGGGGCCAGCCAGAACAACCACAGCTGCGCCACCGCCCAATCGCCGACAAACAGCGCCACCCCGGTGCTGCGAGCCGGGTTGACCGAGGTATTGGTGACCGGAATGGAGATCAGGTGGATCAGGGTCAGACACAGGCCAATGGCGATGGGGGCAAAGCCCGCCGGGGCCCGTGAGTCTGTGGCACCGAGGATCACCACCAGGAACATCGCCGTCATCACCACCTCGCACACCAGCGCGGCAGTAAAGCCATAGCCACCTGGGGAGTGCTCGCCATAGCCGTTACTGGCGAAGCCACTGGCGGCGGCATCGAATCCGGCCTGACCTGAAGCGATGACATAGAGCACCGCACCGGCAATCACCGCCCCCACCACCTGGGCAACGATGTAGGGCAGCAGTTGATTGGCCGGGAAGCGGCCGCCGGCCCACAGCCCTACGGACACCGCAGGATTTAGATGACAACCAGAGATATGGCCGATGGCGAACGCCATGGTCAAGACGGTTAAACCAAACGCGAAGGAGACCCCAACCAGCCCGATCCCCACCTCAGGGAAGGCCGCCGCCAGCACCGCGCTGCCGCAGCCGCCCAGCACCAACCAGAAGGTGCCTATGCATTCAGCCAGATATTTTTGCATTCCATGCCTCCCTGGCCGGCGGCGCGCCCTTGCGTTGCCTGATTTACACCGGCCTCGGTCACTGAGACTAGAAGAGATCCGTGAGAAAAGAGAACTTTGCAGTGAAAAGAGGGGCGATATACGGCCTTGGGGCAAGCAAGTTCCTCTTAAACGGCTTCGGTGCCCAATCATGAAAGGTCTCAGGCCAGGCTGAGCCAAACTGTCTATGGGAGGCCATAGGCCCTAATTACCGCCCTGCCCAAATGGGCCAGACTCGCCGAGGCTCTGTCTTTACCGCAGCAGCGCTCTTCCATTCGGCCCCGGATGTGGACAGAATAAACCAGTCGATAACGATAAAAACTTCACACCATCATCCAGATCATAAAGCAAAAGGACAGGCTTGCGATGACGACCCCATCAATGTCATCAGTACGACAGCTGCGGGAGAACACCGAGTTTTGAGTCCATCGCACTTCGCTAAGCACTGCGGGTGGGCCGGTTCTCATTGGCTTAAAACCTTTGCTCTGGTCCTGCTGGTGTTGGCAGCAGGGGCGTGCAGTAGCCTTCCCGACAGCTCCCATGTCGCACCAACCTACTCCCTGCCCGCCGCCGAAGATGGGCCACTGAAGGAACTGGCAGCTGGCTTCGTGCAGCAACACCCGCAGGGGCACTCTGGATTCAGCCTGATTAGCCGCGCCGACGAGGCGATGCATGCCCGCCTTGCGCTGATCGACTCTGCCACCACCTCGCTCGATCTGCAGTATTTCATCTGGAGTGATGACACCGCAGGGGATCTGTTGTTTGAACGCTTAATGCAAGCGGCCGACCGCGGTGTTCGGGTGCGCGTGCTGGTGGATGATTTTGGCCTGAGCGCCAGCAGCAAAGGGCTCTCCATTGCCAGCAAACACCCCAACCTCTCGATCCACGTGTTCAACCCGATCCCCGGACGGGACGGCGTCATCCGCAGCATGTTCAGTTGGCTCTCCTCGTTTCAGGAGCTCAACCGGCGCATGCACAACAAGCTGATGATCGCCGACAAGCAGGTGGCCATCGTCGGCGGCAGAAACATCGGTGACGCCTATTTTGGCCTGAGCGATAAGTACAATTTTGTCGATCTGGATGTTCTGGTGATAGGCCAGGTTATCCCGGAGCTGGCCAGCGCCTTCGATGAGTACTGGAACGATCCCATCGTCTTCCCGGCCGAAGCCTTCACCGACTCGGTCGACCCGAAGACACACCAAAAATTCCGAACCTGGTTGCGAGAGCGGGTCAACAAGGGAGCTGAGCGACAGTCGCTCTACCCCATCGAAGTGCAGGAGTGGGGCCCATGGCTGACACAGCGCAGCAAGGGGTGGCTCAGCGGCAAAGGCTATTTTATGCAGGATGACCCGGTGGCCATTGACGGTGAGAATCTGCGGCTGGTGGATATGCTGGCCTACATGTCGCAACCGAGCGAGCACGAGCTCATCTTGGCTTCTCCCTACCTGATCCCGGTGGACAACTTCCTGGATGCACTGGCTGAGAAGGCAGAGCGGGGTATCGAGGTACACCTGATCACCAACTCACTGGGCTCGAACAACCACACCATTGCCCACAGCCATTACCGCAAATACCGTGAAGATATCCTCGCCACGGGCGCACGACTGTACGAATTCAATCACCAGCCCGACACCGAGGTGCAATCCCTGGCAGAGCCGGAACTGGGGACCGCCAAGTTCATCTCCTTCCATACCAAAACCATGGTGGCCGATGGCCGCCGTAGCTTTGTCGGCTCCCTCAACTTCGATCCCAGGGCGTTGGTGATCAACACCGAGAACGGCCTGCTGATCGACTCAGAACCGGTGGCCGTGGCGATCCGCGACTACCTGCTCAAGATGAAGGCGCCGGAGAACGCCTGGCAACTGCAGTATCAACAAGATGGCAAGATAATATGGCGTGGCGCGGATGGTCAGGTGCTTGAGCGCCAGCCAGCCCAAGGCACGGGCCAGAGGGTCAAAGACAGCCTCTACCGGTGGATACCCATTGAGAGCCAGCTTTAGCGGTGACGAGGCAAACAGAACGGTCCTTGAGCCGCTGTGCAGGAAGTATCCAATCACCGGCTAAGTCTTTCATTTCGGCAATGAACCTAGCTAGAATGTGGCTCTCTCCCCATAGCTCAACAGGATAGAGCAGCCGCCTCCTAAGCGGCCGATCGAGGTTCGAGTCCTCGTGGGGAGGCCACTTCCGCCTCTCGCGAAAATCCAATGTATTACAACATTAAACATCGAGCCGATGTTCACTTCCAAAAGCTATAGAAATCATGAGCCACTCTACAACAGCAGAGTGAAGACTTTTAACTTCGCCAAACGGCCAAAGGCCTATGCAACTCCATTAGCCCTTCGATAGATTCAAAGGGCACTTTAAAAGAAGAACCGAGTTGCAAAGAGATACAGCTTAGCTACTCCACAAGATGACTTGCTTCAGTTCGCCTGAACCTGTCACCTAAGCTCATTAATGGCAACTACCATCACAATGAAGCACAGTAAAAGTTATATATAATATATACCTCCTGACCAAACTTCCAATCCTTACCTCCGGAATAATTAACGTTGGCTTCAGTAAACTGGCGAGAGGAAATTGACACATTATCGAAGCCATAATAGATCTTATCATGATTAAGGTTTAATGAACCGCAGTGCTTTTCCAAATTTCTTTTTTCATTATTGCTAAGGTAATGAAGTAATTCTTCAACAGCATTTGCATTTACATTTGCTGCATTTGATAAGTGTCCCATTCCATAATTATGAATTGTCAAGGATGGATAAATACTTCTAATGCTCCCTGAGCTGGTCTCCAAGTGTATATACTCCTTTGACTCTGCAGGGTTTGCACTAACTAGACATACAAAGAAAGACAAGCAACTTACTCGCATCAACGTGCGGCTCGAATAAATAATCATATTCAATCACCATAGATGTAATATACTTCATTCCATCTCTAAATGAGACCTGCCAAAGGTACTAGATTCCACACTCAAGTAGGGACAGAAGATAGAACCTTTTTTTGGTTTTTTACCTTCACTTAATCCTACTCCCTTGCGCCTCATTCTAATGAGTGAGTCAAGCGCTGGTCACAAGACCTGCCACCACTTGGCCATAACACTCACCAAACCCTATTCAACCTGAAAAGAGTGGATAGTAACACCAGTCAAATGTGTAGATATTTGTTTGTACAAAAAACATCCTAAATATGATTACCGTTTGATACAACATTTATACGAGGTATGTTTGTAATGCTTTAAATTCAATGTTTTCTATTAACAGGATAGCAAAATGAAATTCAAGAGATTGATCACCATTCCTTTAGTCGCTTTGTTTGTTACAGGTTGCTCTTCAAGAGTCGCCGACATGTATGAGCAAGAGGGTACAGACAAGTCCTCTTTATCCGGAGTCAGGTGGCACAATGTAGCTCAATCTCCTGGCATCCATGGTATCAAAGTAAAGAGCATTGATGGGCAAGCTCCAGGACTTTTCATTACTCGAGCACTAGTTGACCCAGGAGTAAAGACTGTTTCTATTGACTGCTATAATGAAGGAAAAAAACACGGAACATCTATCGATGGTATTGTTCGTGGTACCGGCAAAGCCCAACTCAACTTCGAACCCGGAGTGAATTACTTTCTCCAAGGACGTAAAGAAACTGTCAGAGACGCTAGAACTGGTACTCTAAGACAAGAGTGTGTACCCTTTATCTTCAGAACGAGCGAATTATAGACTAGTAATATGACATGCATGTCCGATGGTATTTATGCCATCGGACAATCCAATTTTAGTTATCGCCAATCTAGTTACTCATCGTCATTGGTAGAGTTAACCTGAGACTTTTTTCATCTCAAATTTCATGTGGTGTATGCTAGTGTTATTTCTCTAATTACCCCATCATACTTTTCGGCAAAATCGATGTTTTTTGCCCTTTCAACTGATATCGGAGATAAGCTCAGCGATCGCCAGTTCGGCGTTATCCGCTCGCTCCTGCTCCTTGAGGGCCGCTTCCTTCCAAAACTCCACCTCGTCGGCCCATTTGCGGTTGTTCCACATCCAGACACTGCTCATCAGCAGGACCACCCAGATGGCGGTGACTGTCTCTATTGCCATCGGGACCACCAATAGCCAAATTCATAGCCGCTGGTTTCTGCCGAACTCGCCCCAGCCCAATAGGCCAGCGCCAAAGCTGCCACCGCCAGCACGACCAGCTCTGCAATTGCCCTTATCTCTTTCATCGTCTCCCCCTGACCACTTTGCTTGGCCTCCAACCTCTATTACGTCCAGAAGCCCCTTATAGTTGGTGCGGTGCCACGGCCAGCCTGAAGCAGGGAGAACCGGCATCGGGTACCACACCGAAGCTATGAAAACAGAAGCCCAGGTTGTGATATGAGTCAGAACACGCCACGGCATGGGTATTGTGAGCTAAAACAGCCTTGAAGGCGGTATCGGGGATGTCGCCAGGAGCGCCGGGTCTCCGCCATTGAATCCTAGGCTATACACCATGCCGGGCCGTACCCGCTTTGCGCCTGTTTGCCTCCCTGCCGATTCGCGCTACGCTGAGCCCTTAGCCTGTTTGCCAAGGAAGCCGCAATGAAGCTCTATGAAACCGCCATGACCCCCAGTGCTCAGCGGGTCAACCTGTTCCTGCTGGAAAAAGGCATCCAAGTGGAGCGGGTATCAATGAACGTCCGCGCCGGGGACAACCTGACGCCGGAGTTTGCCGCTAAGTCCCCCACCGGCAAGATCCCCCTGCTGGAGCTGGACGACGGCACCTGCCTGGTGGAGTCCATCGCCATCTGTCGCTACTTCGATGCCCTACACCCGGATGAGCTGGCGCTGTTTGGTCGCACCCCGCTGGAGCAGGCCCAGGTGGAGATGTGGAGCCGAGTGGTGGAGATCTACGGCCTGCAGATAGCCTTCCAGGCGTTTCGCCATACCACCGGCGTCTACGCCGACCGGGAGCGCTGTATCCGCGCCTGGGGTGACGAGGCGCTGCTGCGACTTAAGGAGTTTCTGCCCAAACTGGAACGGCGACTGGGCGAGGCCGACTACCTGGCGGGGGAACACTACAGCGTGGCGGACATCACCGCCTATGTGCTGGTACGGATGCTGCCGCGCTTTGATATCGAGGTGAACTCACCCCACCTGGCTCGCTGGATGGAGCGGATAGAAGCCCGACCGGCCGTGCAAACCCTCAATCTCACCTGATCCTGGCTAACTCGTTCATTCAATAAAGGGTTTTAACCGCTGGCACGGAGGCCCGTGCCAGCGCGGTGTAACAAAGCTGTACAAGGTCTGATGATCCTGCCGGTAGTGTGTGCAAAGCCCCTGCCCGATCAGTACATTGATTCCTGTCGAAGCGTGAGCAACGCCCCCTTCCCCCCTTTTCGGGACGGCTCATGTCAACTCGTTTGAGGAGTCTGAATGTTCAAGCTGCTACAAACTGCCATGATGGTGCTGCTGGTCAGTAGCGCCTCCGCTTTCTCCGCACCGGCCCAGTCGGTGGGTACCGGCCATACCCTGGCCATTGCCAACGGCACCAATGCCCTTGGCCCTCGTATCACCCGCGAAGAGCGGGAAACCTATCGCCACCTGCCCCTGGGCCATAGCCAGCAGGACAGTGAAGGCTTCTATCAATCCCTGCGCGCCCTGTACGCGGCAGAAACCATTGATGCCTACCCGCGCCAGGACAGCAATGATTTCGCCACCCTGATGGCCCAGGCTGAGCTGGCCCAACAGGAGCTGGCCGCCCTGACCCAAACCCTGGCCGGTCAATACCACGCCGAGGCACTGGTTCCCGGGGTAAAATCCCAGGCCCGCGCCGAGGCCAAGCTGCACGGCGACCTGGATGGTGACGCCGCCCGACTGACCGATCTGGCCCGCGCCTCGCTGGTGGCGGATGACGTAGCCACCCTAGTGGAGCTGCACCAGGCCGTGGCCGAGTCGGTGGAGATCGTGCGCCTGAAGAACCGCTTTAAAACGCCGAAAGCCAACGGCTACCGTGACCTCAACCTGGTGGTGCGCCTGCCGCAAAGTGGCCACCTGGCGGAGCTGCAACTGCACCTCGATGCCATTGCCCAGGTTAAGAACGGCGCCGAGCATGACATCTATGAACAGATCCAGGCCCTGACTCGTCAGAGCGATCGCAACGAGTTTGACCAGCATCGCATCACCCAACTGCAACAGCAGTCGATGCAGCTCTATGCCAACGCCTGGCATCACCACCTCACCCCAGTTCACTCCTTAGCGCTGCCCAAATCAGCCTAACCTTTTGCCCCGCCTCCGAGCGGGGCTTTTTTTGCGAACCACCTGCCCTTTTGCCCCGTATACGCCACACTCAATAGTTGACCCGTTGTCCGGCTTGATGCGCTGCCGAGATGTAAGGAGGTCAAGATGCGGATCTGGGTGTGTCTGCTTGGCATGACACTGCTGTCGGGCTGTTGCCTGAACCAGCATTCACAAAAAGGCTATCAACGCTGGCCGGCGTGCATACTGCCGGTCAAATCTGAGTCCCTGGCGCCCAGCCCGGCGCCCCTGGTGCCGGCCCAGTCGGTGCCTGTACCACCAGAAAAGTCCTCGGCCATCCCCCTATCCCCCAGTCTGGTGCAGCTACCGGGTAGGCTCATGGGCCCATCCTGCACCATGGGGCAGACCGAGCTGTCTAGCCGTGTCACCAAGCTAGGCTGAAACGCCAGCGGCCACAGGTGCGCTGCCCCCCTTAACTGCGCTACCCTGAAGGCCCCGTCACAAGGAAGTGTTCACCATGTGGGTGCTGTTTACCCTGATGGCCGCCTTTATGCAGGCCTGGCGTAACGCCTTTCAGAGCGAGCTGAGTCGTGAGGTCAGCGTCGCCGGCGTGACTCTGGCCCGTTTCCTCTATGCCGCCCCACTGGCAGGGCTCTACCTGTGGTTGTTGTACCAATGGCAGCCGGTAGAACCGCTTGAGCTTAATCCCCGCTTTACCGGCTTTGTGGTGGGTGCGGCACTGATGCAGATCCTCGCCACCGGGCTGATGGTAAAGCTGTTCCAGATGAAGAACTTCGCCGTCGGGGCTGGGCTAGCCAAGAGTGAAGCCCTGGTGGCGGCAGTGCTGGGGATGCTGTTTTTCGGCACCCATCTGAGCTTGCTGGGTTGGCTCGGCATTGCCTTGGGGGCCGTGGCGGTGTTTCTGCTCTCCAGCCCCGGCAGCTGGCGCCAGTTGGCCCCGGCCACGGTGCTGCTGGGCCTGGCCTGCGGCACCGCCTTTGCCCTTACCTCGCTGTGGGTGCGCGAAGCCAGCCTTAGCATCGACCTACCCTTCCCCCATCGTGCCGCCTGGGTGCTGCTGCTGGTACTGAGCCTGCAAACCCTGCTGCTGCTGAGCTACCTGAGCTGGCGCGACAGCGCCACCCTTGTCGCCTTGTGGCAACGACCCCGGCTGACCGGACTCACCAGTCTGTCCAGTTGCCTGGGGTCCATCGGCTGGTTCTCCGCCATGTCGCTGCAGGCGGTGCCCTACGTCAAAACCCTGGGCCAGGTGGAAGTGTTCTTTACCCTGCTGATCGCCAACCTGTGGCTCAAGCAGAAGGTCAGGGTGAAAGATATGCTGGGCCTGGTGCTGATCGCCCTGGCGGCCATCATCGTGATGTGGTTCTAGGGCCAGTGAACGGCCATGGCCCCCAAAAATACATTTCGACTAATCTAGAAATTTGACAATGAGCACTACCCGGCCCTATCCTAGTCGCCAGTGACTGAAGCCGACGCTCAGGCGTCGGCTTTTGTTTGACTCAACACTTCGAACTTTGTGGAATTATTATGTCTGAAGCCTTCTACACCCAACTGTCCGAGACCGCCGGCTTCTTCCTGTTCCTAGCGGCGGAGCTTACCCTGCTGTTTCTGCTGATCAGCTTTATCATTGGGCTGGTGATGGAGTGGTTGCCGGCCGGCAAGATACAATCGATCCTCGGCTCCCAAGGGGGCCGCGGCTACCTCTCCGCTGGCCTGCTTGGCGCCCTGACCCCCTTTTGCAGCTGCTCCACCATCCCGATGCTGTCGGGGCTGCTCAAGGCCCGGGCGGGCTTTGGCCCCACCATCACCTTTCTGTTTACCAGCCCGCTGCTCAACCCCATCATCATCGGCTTGTTCTGGGTGACCTTTGGCCTTAAGACCACCTTGATCTACTTTGCCATTGCGCTGGGGATCTCGGTACTGGCGGGCTTTCTGCTGGAGAAGCTGGGCTTCGAGCACTACGTCCGCCAGGAGGTGGTAAACGCCAGGCCGACCGGCTGTGGTGCCCAATCCGGCGGCTGCGGTGCCCCGGCTGCCCCCAAGGCCAGCGAGCGCTGGCAGCGGATCTGGCGAGACACCTGGGCCCAGTTTAAGAAGATCTTCCCACTGCTGATGCTGGGGGTGGCCATCGGCTCGCTGGTGTACGGCTTCGTTCCAGAGGATCTGATCGTCAAATACGCCAGCAACGACAGTCCGCTGTCCATTGCCATCGCCTCGGTGGTCGGGGTACCGCTTTATATCCGTGCCGAAGCGATGATCCCGCTGGCAGCTGCGCTGCAGCTGAAAGGGATGGGGATGGGGGCGCTGATGGCGCTGATCATCGGTAGCGCCGGGGCCAGCATCACCGAGGTGATCCTGCTCAAGACCCTGTTCCGCAGCCAGATGATCATCGCGTTTCTGGCCGTCATCTTCACCATGGCATTCAGCGCTGGCCTGCTGTTCAGTCTGCTGTAATGACGTTGCGGTGCATTAGGGCCATATCCCCAAAACTATGGAATAATTGGCCCTAAGCCCCCAAGCACTGGACACAATATGGAACTTCTGGAATACCACGCCAAGGCACTGAAGGAGCTGGGTCACCCGGCCCGACTGGCGGTATACAAGCGGCTGTCCAAAGCGGGCTACCAGGGCCTGCCGGTGGGCAGCCTGCAGAAGGAGCTGGGGATCCCCGGCTCCACCTTGTCGCACCACCTGTCCGCATTGATGGCGGCTGGGCTGGTCAAACAGCAGCGCGATGGCCGCACCCTGTTTTGCATCGCTCAGTACGACCGCTTCGATGCCCTGGTGGCCTACCTGCAGGACCAGTGCTGCGCCGACGAGCAGTAAGGCTATTGGCCGGGCTGGATCAGCTCCGCCAGGATGGTGCCGCGGTTGCCCGGATAGACCAGGTACTCACCGTGGTACTTCACCTTGGATTTGTAATCGGTGACCTTGTGCAGCAACAACCCCTGGTCAAAGGCCAGCTGGACAAAGGCCCGCATATCGCCCCGCACATAGAGTGATACCGGCTTCACCAGCGCATCGTCATCGACGAAGTGCTCCTTCTGCTGCCGGGCACAAAGCACCAGGGAGCCCTGGCCATCGGTGTGATGGACGAAGGTGCCATCGATCTCCTGCTCCGGCTCAACCACCCAGCCCGCTTCATCCAGCTGCTCCGCCAGGGCTTCGAACTGGCGCATCGATACCGGTTTCTCCGGGTTCTCAAACAGCGGTCCGTAGGTCGCTACGATCTGCTCAAACACCTGCTTGAGTGCCGCCCCCTGGCCCTTGGTACGGGCCTGCTTCTGCCAGGCCTTAAGCTGGGCGGCGCTGCTATGGGGGAAGCGTTTTTGCTTGATCGCCAGGGTGACCCAGGCACTGAAATAGTGAGCCTCGCTGGCGGGGCTTTTGGCGGTGCGTCCCTTGGCCTGGGATTGGGCCAGTTCAGTCAGACCCTGTTGGGCCAGGGAGAGGATATCGAGTGCAAAGGGGCTGGTCATTGAGCGGACGCCTCCGGGCTGGCGGGTAAACGGGTGGCATTGAGTTGCTGGCGCAGCTGCTGACGCTCACGCTCCAGCTGCTTGAGCAGCGCCAGTCGCTGTTGGCGTAGGTCCTTGAGTTCGGCTTTCTGCTCGCCGTGCCATTGATGGATCTGGGCCTGCAGATCCCGCAGTTGCAGTTGCAGATGGCGCTGGGTGCGGGTGGTGGCCTGCAGCTGTTGCTGTGCCGCTGCATCCCCCTGCACCTGGCTCAACGCCGCCTGCAGGGTGGGCTTGGCGATACGTAAGCGGGCGCTCAGCTCGAGCTGATCCATCCCTTCCCAATCCACGCTATGCTGGTCTTCGCTGGCCACGGTTTCCAGGTAGGCGGCGATCAGGGTGTGCCATTGTGCCGCCGGCAACGAGGGCGCAGTCTGGATCATCTCCTGCTCCGCCAGGTAGTGGCTGGCGCTGCGACGGGCCTGGAACAGGGTCAGCTGGCGCGCATCCCGGGGGCGATCATTGGGGCCCAGGGTATAGCGCTGCTGCACCTTGAGCACGCTGGTCTGCTCATCATCGGACAGCGGCGTGACCGGCTGGGCCCAGGCCATGCCGCTGAACAGGCCAGCCATCAGGCAAACACTAACAAAACGACGAATGCGCCCCATGGGCCGTTCCTTCACTGACTCTCTGAAAACGGCAATCCTAGCGAATAACGCGTCTAATACAAATGCTTGCCGGATGTAACTCCCACCTGGCTCACCCTTTGAACACCGTCAATGCAGGATCCCCTGCTCCCGGCACCGCTTGGCATACAGGTACAGAGCCAGGGCCACCAGGAAGATCAACAGGGTAAAGCCCAAGGAGAAGACATCGCCGATGATCTCCATACCGTTGGACAGCACGTAGTTCTGGAAGGTGACGATCACCATACACAGCAGCGACACCAGGAAGATCGGCACCGCACTGCCCTTGCGCAACAACAACATCACCGCCCCCAACACGCCGCCCCACACTGCGATGGCCCAGCAGGCATCCGCCCAGGCTGGGAAGCCATAGAAGAACGCCAGCTGCTGCTCGGTGAAGTTGGCCATGTACTCCGGGTTGCGGGTCTGGGTCATGTAGTAATCCATCGCCCCCATGGCGTTCCAAAACAGCGCCAGTACCCCCACCACCCAGAGGTGCCACGGGGTTGTGCGATGACTCATGGTTTGATTCATGGATTGGTTCATGCTGTGCTCCTAATCCCTGGCGGGTCCCTGTCCTGGCTGACCCACTCAGGTTACCATAGCGCCAAATCCCCAACCCCGTGTGGTCATGCACCGTTTACGCGCCCTCATTCTGTCCGATCCGCAGCTGCTTCAGTGGCTTGAGGCGGTTCGCCAAACCCAGCTGCCGGATGCCTGGCTGGCCGCCGGGGCACTGCGTAACCGGGTCTGGGATCAGCTGCACGGCTATCCACCCAGCCCGCTCAACGATCTGGATTTGATCTACTTTGATGCCAGTGACCCAGAGGGCCAGGCAGGCGTGGCTGCCCAGCAGCGGTTATCGATGGGGAGCGACGCGGCGCAATGGCAGGTGAAGAACCAGGCTTTGATGCACCATCGTAATGGCCATGCTCCCTACCGGGATGCGGTGGATGCGATGCGCTACTGGCCCGAGCAGGAGACCGCCGTGGCTGCGCGGCTCGGCGCCAGTGGTGAGGTTGAGATCGCCGCGCCCTTTGGCGTGGAGAGCCTGTTGGCCGGCCAGCTCCATCCCAACCCGGCCCGCCCCTACGCCCTGTTCGCCCAACGGCTCGAAAGCAAGGGTTGGTTGAGGCGCTGGCCAAGGCTCAAGGTGGTGCGCTAAGTCTTTGTCAGTCATAGGGCGAAATGGCAACTAGACTTGCCTGATGCGGGCATGAGGCCCGACGCAATGGACAAGGAGAGCCATGGCCCACGCCCACAAGCACTCGCACTCGCACAATAAGCGACAGCTCTGGTACGAATGGCTGGTGCTGTTCGTCGCCCTCCCCCTGCTGGCCTGGTGGTGGTCGCCGATGCGGATGCCACTGCTGATTGGGGTGGCGCTGTACTGCTTGTGGATGGCACGGCGCAAGGGGATCCGACGGCGCCGGCGCTTTATTCCCCCCACCTTCAAGTTCTGGCTGGCGATCCGCATGGTGCTGGTGAGCCTGGGGATCTTTGCCTTCAGCTACTGGTATGACCCGACCCGCTTTATGGATCTGCCGCGCCAGGATATGGCGATGTGGCTGCTGTTCTGCCTGCTCTACCCCCTGCTGTCCGCCCTGCCCCAGGAGTTCATCTTTCGCCGCTACTACTTCCAGCGCTACCGGCCGCTGTTTCGCCGGGTCAACACCCTGCTGGTGAGCTCGGTGCTGACCTTCGGCCTGGTTCACCTGGTGTACGAGAACTGGTTGGCGGTGGCGTTGAGCCTGGGCGGCGGTACCCTGTTTGCCTTTACCTACGCCCACAGCGGCCGCCTCAGCTGGGTCACCACAGAGCACGCCCTCTATGGCCTGGCGGTGTTCAGTTCCGGCCTGGGCAGTTACTTCTACACCGCCTGAGCCCCTTACTAACAGGGCACAAAAAAGCCCGGCGATGGCCGGGCTTTCTCATTCAGGGGCAACGCCTCAGGCGGCGCTCACCTTCTTGCCTTTGACCGGCTTCACCTTGACCACTTTGGCCTCGGCAAAGTCCTGGCCCTCCTGGTAGGCCTTGCCATAGAAGGAGGCCAGCAGTACCTGCTTAAGCTCGGCGATCAGCGGGTAGCGTGGGTTGGCGCCGGTGCACTGGTCATCGAAGGCATCCACCGCCAGCTCATCCAGCTTGGCCAGGAACTCGGACTCACTGACCCCGGCTTCGCGGATGGAGGCGGGGATCTCCAGGTCACGCTTGAGCTGCTCCAGCCACTCGATCAAGGCCTCCACCTTGGCACCGGTGTCGTCCCCGGCCTGGGTCAGGCCCAGGTGATCCGCCACCTCGGCGTAGCGACAGCGGGCCTGGGGCCGGTCGTACTGGGAGAAGGCGGTCTGCTTGGTGGGCTTGTCGGTGGCATTGAAGCGCACCACGTTGCTGATCAGCAGCGCATTGGCCAGGCCGTGGGGCAGGTGGAACTCGGCACCGATCTTGTGGGCCATGGAGTGACACACCCCCAGGAAGCTGTTGGCGAAGGCGATGCCGGCGATGGTGGCGGCGTTGTGGACCTTCTCCCGGGCGATGGGATCCGCCGCCAGCTTGGCGTAGCTGGTGGGCAGGTACTGCTTGAGCAGCTTCAGCGCCATCAGCGCCTGACCATCGGCGTACTCGTTGGCCAGCACCGAGACGTAGGCCTCCAGCGCGTGGGTCACCGCATCGTAGCCGCCGTGGGCGGTCAGGGCCTTGGGCATGTCCATCACCAGATCCGCGTCAACGATGGCCATATTGGGGGTCAGCTCGTAGTCCGCCAGCGGGTACTTGGCGCCGGTCTTGTCGTCGGTGACCACGGCAAAAGGAGTCACCTCGGAGCCGGTACCGGAGGTGGTGGTGATGCACACCAGCTCCGCTTTCTGGCCCATCTTGGGAAACTTGTAAATGCGCTTGCGGATATCCATAAAGCGCAGGGCCAAGTCGGCAAAGTGGGTGTCCGGGTGCTCATACAGCACCCACATGATCTTGGCCGCATCCATCGGCGAGCCGCCGCCCAGGGCGATGATGGTGTCCGGCTGGAAGCTCTTCATCGCCTCGGCACCCTTCTCCACCACCGACAGGGTGGGATCCGCCTCGACATCAAAGAAGGTGTGCACCTCCATACCCTGAGCCTTGAGCAGGGCGATCAGGGTGTCGGCATAGCCGTGGTTGAACAGGTAGCGGTCGGTGACGATAAAGGCCCGCTTCTTGCCTTCCAGATCCCCCAGCGCCACCGGCAGGGAGCCACGACGGAAGTAGATGGACTTGGGCAGCTTGTGCCACAGCATGTTCTCGGCGCGCTTGGCCACGGTCTTTTTGTTGATCAAGTGCTTAGGCCCCACGTTTTCAGAGATGGAGTTACCGCCCCAGGAGCCACAGCCCAGGGTCAGCGAAGGGGCGACATTGAAGTTATAGAGATCGCCGATGCCGCCGTGGGTTGTGGGGATGTTCACCAGGATACGGGCGGTCTTGAGCTTGTCGCCAAAGTAGCGGATCCGCTCCGGGTTCTTGTCCTGATCGGTGTAGAGGCCGGAGGTGTGGCCGATGCCGCCCATTTCGACCATCTTCTCCGCCATCGCCACCGCCTGCTCGAAGCTATGGGCACGGAACATCCCCAGGGTGGGCGACAACTTCTCGTGGGCGAAGGCGTCCTCAATGCCGATCTCCAGCCCCTCGCCTACCAAAATCTTGGTGTCCGCCGGGACACTGACTCCGGCCATCTCGGCGATGGCGGTAGCGGGCTGGCCAACAATCTTGGCGTTGAGGTGGCCGTCATTGAGGATCACCCCACGGACCTTGTCGGCGTCCGCCGCTGACAGGATATGGCCGCCGGATTGGGCAAAACGCGCCTTGACCGCGTCATAGACCTCGTCCATCACGATCACCGCCTGCTCCGAGGCACAGACCACGCCGTTGTCGAAGGTCTTGGACATGATCACCGATGCCACCGCCCGCTTGATGTCAGCGGTTTCGTCGATCACCACCGGTACATTGCCGGCACCGACACCGATGGCGGGCTTGCCGGAGGAGTAGGCCGCCTTGACCATGCCCGGGCCGCCGGTGGCCAGGATCAGGTTGATGTCATCGTGAGTCATCAGGGCATTGGACAGCTCTACCGAGGGGGCATCGATCCAACCGATGATCCCCTCCGGTGCACCCGCGGCAACCGCGGCTTCCAGCACCAGGCGGGCGGCGTCATTGGTGGACTGCTTGGCGCGAGGGTGCGGCGAGAAGATGATGCCGTTGCGGGTCTTGAGGGCGATCAGGGATTTGAAGATGGCGGTGGAGGTGGGGTTAGTGGTGGGCACGATACCGCAGATCAGCCCCACCGGCTCGGCGATGGTGATGGTGCCCATGGTGTCGTTCTCCTCGAGCACCCCACAGGTCTTCTCATCCTTGTACTTGTTGTAGATGAACTCGGAGGCAAAGTGGTTCTTGATCACCTTGTCCTCAACGATGCCCATACCGGACTCCGCCACGGCCTGCTGGGCCAGGGGGATACGGGCATTGTTAGCGGCCAGGGAAGCGGCACGGAAGATGGTATCGACCTGCTCCTGACTGAAGGTGGCAAACTCCGCCTGGGCAGCCTTAACCCGGGCCACCATCGCATTCAGCTCGGCAAGATTGGTCACAGCCATGTTCAACTCCTTAAGAAAACTAAAAATTATTTAGTAAATACATGGTGTTGATAGCTGGTGCCGGTCCTGGCGGTAATCGATGAGCGGGAAGATCCATGTGTTTAGTAAATCACTTTCAAAAATGATTATATGAAGTCAGTTTGAGGAAAGGTTTGAGCCAGATCACTGTGGGGAAGAATCGTTGTGCGCGCCACTTCATGGTTTCATACCGTCCGATGCCGCGTTTCTGCGAGCCGTGTCAGCCCCAGCACCGTGGCAATACGCCCTAGATCTCACTAACCCGATATGGCGCGATAGAACCTTCTCGTAAACAAACAACAAAATGGCACCGGATCACGGGGGTCGCCACATCCCGCTCCAACTCCCAATTCCGTCTTTGTTCCCTAGCAGAAAACTAGAAACGGCCTCCGAGGAGGCCGCTGGCTTATTGGGCTTGCCGCTGCAGCCGGGTGGGCAAGCAGGCGGTGGGGCTGTCCTCAACGCAGTCGGACTCCAACCACACCCGCTCTTTATCCAGCCGCAGGTTATCGATGTAGACCACGGCCTCACCCTCGTTGTTGGCGTGGCGACGTTTTAGACGCCAGGTCACCACCAGCTGGTGATAGTCCGGACGCTTACGGAAGGTGACCGTACGCTCGCCGCTGTGGCCGGGGCGGATATCCCCAATGTCGCGACGCTCCACCAGACGATTGCCGGCCTTATCATAGGCCTCCATCATCAGCTCCAGCTTGAAGCCCTCTCCCAGGGTTTCGGCATCGAAACGCAGCAGGTAGCGGGTGCCCAGCGGGTCATCGCCCACCTCCAGTGTGCGGCTGGCCTGCTGCCAGGCGAGCATGCCCGGGCCCCGCTGCAGCCGCAGGGCTCGCTCTCCCACACTGGCCTGTTGCGTCGTCACCACCTCGGCGCCCTTGCCCAGCTGCCAGTGCCGCTCACCCTGGGCAAAGTCGCCATTGGCCAGCGCCGCTTGCGCGCCACGGCGCAGCACCACCAGGTTCTCAAACCTTACCTGGCCCTGCTCCCCCAGCAGCTCAATGTGCAGGAAGTTACCGCCCTCGGGCTTTTCGGTGGCCAGCAGCATCGCCTGCTCACTGCCCAATGCCTGTGACTCCTGACCCGGCAGCAGGTTGGCCGGGTTGCCATCGCTGGACCAGCGCAGGCGCAGCTGGCCCTGGCCTGCCGTTTTGTCCTTGCCTTGCTCGAATCCCAGCAGCTGCACCAGGAAACGGGTCTTATCAAAGTCCAGGCTCAGATCCAGCGCCTGACTGACGCTTTGCCCCGCGCTGAGCACCACCCCCTTGCCACTGACGCCATCGACAACGCGGGGCGTGCCCTTGGCCTCCCAGCCTGTCAGGCCACGCTCGAAGTGCGGGTTGGTAAAGCGCATCGGCTGACCATCGAGCTGAGCCACCAGGTCCTCCAGCTCAACCCAGTCCCCCTGGGGATCAATCACCTCGAACTCGGCATGCTGACGTGGCAGGTCAAAAGGCGACATCTGGAAGCCGTAATCGGTGCGCAGACCATCGGCGTCGATGCCGATCACCCTACGGGGGGTCATGTTGGAGTAGAGCAGTTGTCCCCCCTCCACCTTGTACTGGGGGCGATAGAAGTCGCCACGCAGCTTGGCGATGGTGCCGGGCTTTAGGGTCTCCACCAAGCCAATGCCGCCGTACCAGAAGTCGGCGATCCCCACGGCGCGCATCCGGTAGTTGGGCAGGGTGTGGGACCAGCGGGTCAGCATCTGAATGTCGTCACCGCCGGAGGCGTTGTGCATCCGCTGACGTCGCCCATCCCGGTAGGCCATGTAGGCCCCCACCGAGGGGCTGGTAAAGCCGTGCTGGCCAAAGCCCAGTACCGCCGGGAAGTGGATCAGGTTGTTGGGGTGGTCCGACGGACCATCGTTGTAGTAGCCCCCACAGGGCAGCCCCTGCGGATTGGGCTTGGGGCAGTGGGGATGGTTACCAGCGGAGAAGGCGGCGAAATAGGGCGCACCCATCTCGTCGGTGGCGGCCATGGTCACGCCGTAGTAGTTGCGATTCTGCGCCAGCCAGCCCTCACCATCGAAGTGGTGATTGAGGATGAGGGTGGCGCCATTGACGATAAAGGCGGCGTGGGAGGCCAGGATCACCGGCTCCCCTTGCAGCCAGCGGTCGGTGCGGAAGCTGGACCGTTGGTAGCTGTAGTTGGCGTAATCCTCGGTGGCGTAAGGGTCCTGGGCGGCACCGATGTCGCCGAAGATCCAGGTTTCGTTGGACATCCGGTTGTTGATCTCCAGCGGGCCATGATCGTCGTTGGTCCAGGTGATGCGCTGCTCCGCCTTGACGGTATCGCTGGAGCGGACCACCAGCTGGCGCAGGTACTCCTTGTACTGCTGCAGCCGGGGGTTGTCCGGGTAGAGCTCCGCGGCCTTGAATGCCGCCGGCAGGAACTTCATCGACACATAGACCTGGGGCTGGGACAGCACCTCGCCTTTGGCATTGACCCCGGCCCTGGGCAGGCCGTCGTTGCCATAGACCCGGACGAAGTGGCCATCCACGGTACGCACGCCGCCGTGGCCATGGGGATTGAGCCCGGCATGGGTCTGGATCAGCAGCTCCACCAGCGGTTCGATGTCCGGATCCGGCCGGGCCTGGTCGATGGCCATCAGCAGGAACAGCGCCCAACCGACGTTATCGGCTATGGGGGTATCGCTGGGTTCGACACCGGGGGCAACAATGGCCCGCATCAGCATCCCCGGTTTGCCAATCAGGTTGCTGGTACCGTCGATATCGCCGTGCTCTATCAGGCTCTTGATCGCCGCCAGATAGCTGGCCAGCTCATCCTCCAGCCAGTCGTGGTAGCCCAGTCTGGGGTCGCGGGGGTCGGTCAGCCGCTGCACCGAATCTGCCAGCAGCAACAGGGCACCGTCGGCGGTGGCGGTCAGGTCCCGCGCCTGGGCTGAGAGCCCCTCAGCCAGCAGAACCAGGCTGTCGTCGGCCAGAGCCTCGGGCTCAGCCAGGGATTGCTGTGGCAGTGACCAGATGCGGCCCTGTTTGCCGTTGTTTTGCAGCACAAACAGCCCGCCCTGCTCCGGCATGCCAAACACCCGCCCCATGGTCAGGGTGATGAAGTGTTGCCCCGACACCACCGGCAGCAGGCGCCCACCCTTGGGGCCGAGGCGCCACAGCCCATCCGGGGTGCTGGCAAACAGCTGTTGGCCCAGCATCTCCATGGCGATGCCGTTGATGGGGCCAGGCGCGGTTATCCGCTCAGGCTCGCCCAGTTGCCCCTGGTAGAGGCTGTTGCGATCCAGCCGGTAGCGCAGCAACGCGGTTTCACTGCCCAGGTAGAGCTGGCCCTGGAAGTAGGCGATGCCCCACTGTCCCGGTGCCCCCCCCTGCCCTGCTGGGCGCTGGCCCAGATCGCGACGGTCCACCAGGCTGATCTTGCCGGTGTTGGTATTGAAGGCCAGCAGGCTGTCGTCACCCTCGCGGCAGAAGGCGGCAAACAGGTAACGCCCGGAAGGGGTAAAGCCCAGGCCACAGGCCTGGTGAGGCTGGTCACCCAGCAGTTGGGCCAGACGGGCTTTGCCCAGGCGATACAGCGGCTGCTGATTGATGTCGCGGACCTCGATGCTGTCGTCACTGGCCACCGCGTAGTGGCCCGCCACCGAGGCGGCGGCTGTCAGGCTGGGATTGGCGCCGTCAAAGGCCCAGGGGGTGCTGTCCAGCGGACTGGCCTGCAGGCCGACACTGGCTAGGCTCAACAGGGAGAAACTGAGAAGACGGAGATACTGCATAAACTCACCACCGGGCAGACAGGCTGCGCTTTGCCGCGCCGACGGGAGTTGCGACGCCATTGGCTGGCGTTATAGCACGGCCAAACGGGTGGGGTGAGCGGCTTTACCCGCTTTGCAAAACCTTTACTTCGCAGCGTGATCCCCGCGGCGAAGCGGGCAGCACGGGCTGAAGAAGCAGCTCCGGGATAGGCCCACAACAGGCACAAAAAAAGAGGCCGCACGGCCTCTTTTTTCCTCTCAGCAACGCCTAGCAGTTCTGGTCAAAGAACCAGGCCGCGGCGCCCATCAGCGCGGTGTCGCTCTTCAGTGCCAAGGAGACCGGAACCGGGTCCAGGTAGCCGGTCATGATCCCCTTGTGGCCAAACGCCTGGGTGAAGTCGCTGTGCTGCAAGAACTCCTTGATGCGCGGCAGGATGCCACCACCGAGGTAGGCCCCGCCCAGGGCGCCCTGGGCCAGCACCATGTCCGCGGTGACGCTGCCCAGCCAACGGCAGAACTCCCGCAGGGTCTCCAGCGCCAGCGGGTCATTACCCTCCTGGGCTGCGGCGGTGATCTGGGCCGGGGTCTCCAGCTTGGGCTCCATCGAGAGCAGGATCCCCATCGCCTTGTAGAGGTTCACCAGGCCGTTGCCACACAGCACGGTTTCCACCGAGACGTGGGCAAAGCGACGACGCAGGATCTCAATCAGCGCCGCCTGGCGCTCATTGGTGGCGGCCAGACTGATGTGGCCGCCTTCGCAGGCGATGGGTTGCCATTGGCCCTCCCCACGGGGACTCAAGGAGGCCACGCCGAAGCCGGTGCCCGGGCCGAGCACCACCATGGGCGCCTGCTTGGCGGCTTCGCCGGGCTTCACCGTCTGCAGCTGGCTTTGCGGCAGCAGCGGGATGCTGTAGGCGTAAGCGACAAAGTCATTGACCACGGTCAGCTTGGGCAGGCCCAGGTTGTGGCCCAGATCGCCAATGTGGGCGTGCCAGCCCAGGTTGGTGAGGGACACGGTTTCCGCTCCCACCGGGCCGGCCACCGCCAGGCAACCACCCTGAGGGGTGATCCCCGCCGGCAGGGTCTCCAGGTAGCGGCGCACCACCTGCTCCAGCGAGGCGAACTCGCTGCTGGGGAAGCGCTCGACGTGGTCGACCACGATCTCGCCGTCGACCTTGTGAGCCAGGGCAAAACGGGCGTTGGTCCCGCCGATGTCGGCGACAATGATGTGTTGTTGCTGTTCCATGGAAATCCTACGAAGCCGTGATCCTGCAAAAAGGGGGGCCGAAGCCCGCCCGATTATGCGTCCGTCATCTTCTCCAATTCAATCCCTTTGGTTTCCTTTACGAATTTAAAGACGAACAGGAAAGCGACAAAGGAGAAGAAGGCATAGAAGCTGTAGCTGAGTGCCAGGCCCAGGCCTGCCAGCATCACCGGGAAGCTCATGGTGATGAGGAAGTTGGCCAGCCACTGGGCCAATCCCGCCACCGCCAGGCCGGTACCACGGATCTGGTTGGGGAACATCTCACCCAGCATCACCCACATTACCGGACCCCAGGTCATGTTAAACAGGAATACGTATGCATTGGCGGCCAGCAGCGCCACCCAACCGTTGCTGCCCAGATCCAGGGTGCCATCGGCGGCGACGTCGGAGGTGCCAAACACCCAGGCCAGGACCGCCAGCATGATGCCCATGCCGATGCCACCCAGGTAGAGGAAGGGCTTGCGGCCGATGCGATCGACGTAGCCGATGGTGATGATGCATGCCACGATGGAGACCATGGGGCCGAGGATGTTGATCAGCAGCGCGTCCTGCTCGGTGAAACCGGCGGCTTGCCACATCACCGCGCCGTAGTACATCACCACGTTGATGCCCACCAGCTGCTGCAGCATCGCCAGACCGATGCCGATCCACACCACCTTCTTCACCTTGCCGGCACGATCCAGCAGGTCACGGAAACTCGGCGCGTGGTGATCCTCCGCCAGTGAGGCTTCGATCTCCTGCTCCTTCTGCTTGCCGGTCACGCTGCCGTACAGCTTGGCCAGCACGCCGGAGGCCTGACCCAGTTTGCGTTGGGCGATCAGGTAGCGCGGGCTTTCCGGGATCAGCAGCAGGCCGATAAAGAACAGCGCGGCGGGAATGATCTCCATCCAGAACATCCAGCGCCAGGCAGTGATATCCAGCCACAGGGTGGCGGTGGAGCCACCGGCGTAGGAGGCCAGGATGTAGTTGCTGAGGAAGGCGGCGAACAGACCCAGGACGATGGCCACCTGCTGAATGGAGGTGAGGGTACCGCGGTAACGCGCCGGGGCCACCTCGGAGATGTAGGCCGGGGTCATCACCGAGGCGGCACCGACCGCCAGGCCACCGAGGATACGGTAGACGATAAAGGCCATTGAGCTGCCAGCGGCGCCGGAGCCATAGGCGCTGACCAGGAACAGCAGCGCCGCCACGATCAGAATGGTTTTACGGCCAAAGGCGTCCGCCAAACGGCCCGCAAAAAAAGCACCAAGGGCACAACCGAGCAGCATGGAAGCCACGTTAAAGCCGGTGCCAATATCGTTGGCATTAAAGGCCTGCTGCAGGCCATCAATGGTGCCGTTGATTACGCCACTGTCGAATCCAAACAGAAAGCCACCCAAGGCGGCAATACAGCTGATCAGGACAATAAACAGGGTATTTTCTTCAGTCTCTGCCATAGACTGGGAGTGAGGGCCGGTGGCGGCCTTGGAGTGGGTCACTAGGGTCTCTCCGCGGAGTTATCGTTGTAATTAGTGAACTGTGTTTGCGCTGGTCAGTGTAGCGGCATTAATGCCATAACAGAACCGTGAAATATGCCAAGACTGTGAGGTTGGTTTTTATTTATTGATAATCTCTGGCTACAGATCTGGCTATTTTCATTTCGCCGTTGGTGATTGACATTAATTGACACTTTAACAATACCAGCCGAAGCAAAATAATATGTGGCTGGGTTGAGCCAATTTCCAAGCAAAAAAAACCGAAGCCATCGGGCTTCGGTTTCTTTTTTACCTGCTTAGGACTTGGTGTTGAGGATCTCACCCTGCTCGCCGTAGCTTTGCGGGAACAGCTCCGGCAGCTTCGGTTTGGGGGTGCGATGCTCACGCAGGTTCATCCGGCGCCACTCTTCCATCGGCGGCACATCGTACTGGGTCTCCAGATCCTTGAGGCGGGCCTTGAGGCGCTCGATCTCCGCGGCGTAGGCCGGATCGTCGATGGCGTTGTTCATCTCCTTGGGATCCTTCTCCAGGTCGTAGAACTCCCAGTCGTCGGTACGGAAGTAGAAGTGCATCAGCTTGTAGCGGCCGTCGCGGATACCGTAGTGACGGCCCACCTGGTGGATCGCCGGGAACTCGTAGAAATGGTAGTAGAGCGCATCACGCCACTGCTCACTTTCGCCGGCAATCACCTCCACCATGGAGGCACCGTCTACGTCGCCATATAGCTCAACGCCAGCGTACTCCAGGAAGGTCGGGGCGTAGTCGATGTTCTGCACCATCTCCTCCACCACGGTACCGGCGGCGATCTTGGCCGGGTACTGGATCAGCAGCGGGGTACGGAACGACTCCTCGTACATAAAGCGCTTGTCGAACCAACCGTGCTCACCGGTGTAGAAGCCCTGATCCGAGGTGTAGACCAGGATGGTGTTCTCGGTCAGGTCGTTCTCATCCAGGTAATCCAGTACCGCACCGACGGACTCGTCCACCGCGATGATGGTGGCCAGGTAGTCCTGCATGTAACGCTGGTACTTCCACAGCGCCATCTCTTCGTCAGACCAGTTGGCCTCGTTGGCGTTCATGTAGTCGTTGCGGGCCTGGTAGGCCTCGTCCCACTCCTGGCGCTGCTCGTCGGTCAGACGGGCCAGCAGGTGGGGCCAGATGTCCTGGCGCCACTCGGTTTCACCGACGCCAGTGGTCATCTTCAGGTCGTGGCCTTCCTGGGCATCGCGGTAGATGTTCATCTCCTGCGCCGCCGCGGCTTTACGACCGTCGTAGTTATCGAAATAGGTGTCCGGCACCGGGAACTCGACGTTCTCGAAGGTGCGGGTGTGACGCGGGGCCGGCATCCAGTTACGGTGCGGCGCCTTGTGGTGCATGATCAGGGCGAAGGGCTTGGACTCGTCGCGCCCCTCCTCCAGCCAGGTGAGGGTTTTCTCGGTGATCATGTCGGTGGTGTAGCCATGCTCCATGGTCACACCGTCTTTGGTGATCCAGTCCGGGTTGTAGTACTCACCCTGGTCGTTGAGCAGCTCCCAGTGGTCCAGCTTGAAGCCGTCCGGCAGGATGTTGATGTGCCATTTGCCGATGGCCGCGGTGTTGTAGCCGGCATCGTGCAGCGAATTGATCCAGGTGTCCTGGCTGCCGTCGAAGGTCTGACCGTTGAAGTTGAAGCCGTTCTTGTGACCAAACTTGCCGGTGAACATCGCCGCGCGGGAGGGGCCGCACAGGGAGTTGGTGACAAAGGAGTTGGTGAACAGCGCGCCGTTCTGGGCGATGCGATCGATGTTGGGGGTCGGGGCCAGGTCCGCCAGGTCACTGCCGTAGGCGCTCAGGGCGCGGATGGCGTGGTCATCGGACATGATGTAGATGATGTTCGGGCGCTGCTGATCCACCTCGGCGGTGGGGGCGGCGTTGTCGACACCGGAGCCGGAGCAACCGGCCAGTACCGCAGTACCGGTCAGCATGGCGGTGCTAGTCGCGAATTTTTGCATTGTTATACAACCTGAGTCGTTATGTTTTTTGGACCTGAAACCGCGAAGGGTCATGTCGCTGCCACTGCCGCAGCCGATGCCCTCCCCTGATTGGCTGTCGCGGGTACCCCGCCCAGAGGCCAAATCGGATTCCAAGCTTACCCTCAGGCCGCTGCAATCTCCGGCGATTTTACGATTCATTACATAGACAAAAAGCGCCGATGAAGGGGGACTTCATCGGCGCTTTTTGCTGGCCTGGAGCAGGCTGGATGGACGGCGACAAGCGCCCGTTCAGGGCTGGCTGGGCAGCAGCTGGAAAGTGGCCCGTTGCACCCGGTTGGAGGCGCTGCCTACCATCACCTCGAACTCGCCCGGCTCCCAGCCCCAGCGGTTATCGGCACGGTAGAAGGCCAGGTCATCCGGGCTCAGCTCAAAGCGCACGGTGCGGGTCTGGCCCGGCTCGAAATGCAGCTTACGCCAGCCCTTGAGCTCCTGCACCGGGCGGGTGCGGGAACCCACCTTCTGGCGGGTGTAGAGCTGCACCACCTCCTCGCCGGCATAGTCGCCCCGGTTGGTCACCGTCAGTTCCACTGTCAGCGGCGTTTGCTCGCTCAGGCTGTCGCTGGACAGCGACAGGGCGCCGTACTCAAAGCGGCTGTAGCTGAGGCCATGGCCAAAGGCGTAGAGCGGGGTGTTGCGGCTGTCGTCGTAGCGCGAGGTGTAGTGCTCCGCCCGCTGGTTCGGGTTGTTGGCATTGTAGGGCCGGCCGGTGTTCTTACTGCTGTAGTAGATGGGGATCTGGCCGACGCTGCGGGGGAAGCTGATGGGCAGCTTTCCGGAGGGGGAGACATCGCCGGAGAGCACGTCCGCCAGGGCGTGGCCCGCCATGGTGCCCGGGTACCAGGCGTGGAGGATGGCATCGACGTGCTCATCGGCCCAACTCAGGTCATTGGGTCGACCGGAGAACACCACCAGCACCATCGGCTTGCCCAGCGCCTTGAGCTCCTTCATCAGCGCCAGCTGGTTGCCCGGCAGGCCCAGCCCCACCCGGGAGGAGGCTTCACCGGTCTGACGCTCATGCTCGCCCATGGCCAGCAGGATGATGTCTGACTCCTCGGCTGCGTCCAGCGCGGCGCGGAAGCCGGCGCGCTGATCTGCAGGGGTGCTGTACTGGTAGCTGGCGCCCTTGGCATAGCGCAGGGTCACCTCGCTGCCAAAGCGTGCCTCCAGCCCCTCCTTGAGGGTGACCGGCTGGGTACGGCGATCGCCGACGGCGGCCCAGTTGCCGATCATGTCCCGCTTGGAGTCCGCCAGCGGGCCGATCAGGGCGATGTTGGGGGTGCGCTTGGGGTCCAGCGGCAGGGTCTGGCCCTGGTTCTTCAGCAGCACAAAGCTGCGCTGGGCCGCCTCCCGGGCCTGCTTCAGTAACGCCTCGGACAATACCTCGCGCTCGGCACGAACCGGATCGGCGTAGCGGTAGGGATCCTCAAACAGGCCCAAACGCCACTTGCTCTCCAGCACCCGGCGCACCGATTGATCCAGCGCCGCCTGGCTGATCTGGCCGCTGGCCAGCCGGGCCGGCAGCTGCTCGAAATAGTTCTGGCTCATCATCTCCATATCGACCCCGGCATCGAAGGCCAGTTGCGCGGCGTGACCGGGATCCGCTGCCACCCCATGGGGGATCAGATCGGAGATCGCCTGGTAGTCGCTGATCACCAGGCCTTCAAAGCCCCACTGCTGGCGCAACAGCTGACGCACCAGCTGCTGCGAGGCGGTAACAGGGATACCGTTGACCTCGTTGAAGGCGGTCATCACCGAGCCGACACCGGCGTCCACCATCGCCTTAAAGGGCGGCAGCAGGTGGGTCTTGAGTTCCACTTCTGAGACCTGCACTCGGTTGTAGTCCCGGCCCGCCTCCACCATGCCGTAGCCGACAAAGTGCTTGGCGGTGGCCATCATGGTGTCCGGAGCCGACAGTGACTCGCCCTGGAAGCCCTTGACCCTGGCCACCGACATCCGGGTAGTCAGGTAGACGTCCTCCCCTGCCCCTTCGGAGACTCGGCCCCAGCGCGGGTCCCGGGTCACATCCGCCATCGGCGCAAAGGTCCACATGATGCCATCGGCGGTGGCTTCCCGCGCCGCTGCCCGGGCGTTGGCCTCGGCCAGCTCCAGATCCCAGCTGGCGGCTTCGCCGATGGGCTGGGGGAAGATGGTCTTGTAGCCGTGGAGGATGTCATGGCCCATCAGCAGCGGGATCCCAAGCCGGGTCTCCTTCACCGCGATCTCCTGCAACTGGCGGCTCCACTGGGCGCCATGGACATTGAACACCGCCCCTAGGTGACCGGCGCGCAGCTGGCGCTCATACACCTCCTCCAGGTAGGGGCCGCTGCCTGCATTGCTCACCGCCTGGATCCCCAACTGGCCCAGCTTCTCCGCCTGGGTCATCTGGCCCAGCAGCTGGTCGATAAAGACGTTCATCGCCGCCTGATCCGAGCCGTTGAGAATGGTCGGTACCGAGCGTGGCTGTGGGTCGAGGTAGTGAGCGGCATCGCTGGCCTGGGCCACGGGCAGTGCCAAGGCAAACATCAGGGGCCAGAGTGGGCGGCGGTTGGTGGTGGGCATCCGGTGCGCAGGGTCCAAGTAGAGAAAAGTTCGGGCATCGTCGGACAACGCTACCACTTCATCGGCCATTTTGCGCCATACAAGGATGACAAAGTGCGAACTGGGCAGGGCCTTTTACCTTCCCTTACCTTGGCCCTTTCGCTTGTTGACCAATGACCATCGGCCCTCCCAAGCCCTTGGCCTTTAGCGCCTAGCTCCCGGCTCTTAGCTCCTAGTACCCAGCACCTACCCCCTAGCTCCTAGCTCCTAGCGCCTAGCTCCTAGTACCCAGCCCCTAACCCCGAGCTTCTTTTCCCAAAAACAAAAAAGCGCTGCCGAGGCAGCGCTTTTGGTTTCAGGCTCGAGCCTTACTCCACCAGGGTGAAGCCCAGCTTCTGAACCTGGTCGGAGGCGGTGCCCACCATCACCTGGAACTCACCGGCTTCGGCGCCCCAGCTCATGTCGGCACGGTAGAATGCCAGGTCCTCGGCGGTCAGGGTAAAGGTGATGGTCTTGCTCTCACCTTTGTCGAAGTGCACCTTCTGCCAGCCTTTCAGCTCCTGCACCGGACGGGTCACGGAACCCACCATCTGACGGGTGTACAGCTGGATCACCTCTTCACCGCCGTGCTCGCCACGGTTGGTCACCTCGACGGAGACGGTCAGTTCGCCGTCCATGGTCAGGGTCTCGCTGGACAGTTTCACCTCACCGTACTCGAAGTTGGCGTAGCTCAGGCCGTGACCAAAGGCGTACAGCGGGGTGTTCGGGCTGTCGTCGTAGCGGGACTTGTAGTGCTCCTGACGCTGATTCGGGTTCTCGGCGTTGTAGGGGCGACCGGTGTTCTTCATGTTGTAGTAGATCGGGATCTGACCGACGCTGCGCGGGAAGGTCATCGGCAGCTTACCGGACGGGCTGTAGTCACCCACCAGCAGGTCAGCGATGGCGTGGCCACCGGAGGTGCCCGGGTACCAGGCGTGCAGGATCGCATCCAGGTTCTGGTGCTCCCAGCTCAGGTCGTTCGGTCGGCCGGAGAACACCACGCCGATCATCGGCTTGCCCAGTTTCTTCAGCTCTTCCATCAGCTCACGCTGGGTGCCCGGCAGGGTGATCTCCACCCGGGAGGCGGCCTCACCGGACATGCGCTGCTCTTCACCGATACCCAGAACGATGACGTCGGCTTTCTTGGCCGCTTCCACCGCTTCCTTGATCATGCGGGCGTGGGCCGGCTTGCCACGGACATCGCGGGCCACGGAGCGGATGCCGATGTGGGTGGAGGTCTCCTCCTCATCGTGCAGGTGAGCGTAGGTGGCACCCTTGGCGTAGTGGATCGCCACGCTGTCACCCAGGCGCGCTTCCAGGCCTTCCTTCATGGTCACCGGCTGAGTGCGGCGATCACCGGCAGCGGCCCAGTTGCCAATCATGTCGAACTTGCTGTCCGCCAGCGGGCCAATCAGGGCGATGGACTCGATAGACTCCAGGTTCAGCGGCAGCGCGGCGTTGTCGTTCTTCAGCAGTACGGAGGACTTACGGGCGGCATCGCGGGCCAGCTCCAGGTTCTCCTCGGTCAGGATGTCACGCTCGGCGCGCTCCTTGTCGAAGTAACGGTAAGGGTCTTCGAACAGGCCCAGGCGCCACTTCATCTCCAGGATCAGACGCACGGAGTGGTCGATCTTCTCCTCGGAGACACGACCTTCCTGCACCAGCTCCTTCATGTAATCCATGTAGGACTTGCCCACCATGTCCATGTCGGCACCGGCGTTGAAGGCGATCTCGGCGGCGTGCTTGTCGTCACGAGCGTAGCCATGGGGCACCAGCTCGTTGACCGCGGTGTAGTCGGTCACCACGAAGCCCTCGAAGCCCCACTGGTCACGCAGTACGTCGGTGAGCAGGTACTTGGAGCCGGAGGCCGGGATGCCGTTGAGGTCGTTGAAGGAGGTCATGAAGGTGGCGACACCGGCGTCCACCATCGCCTTGAACGGAGGCATCTGCTGGGACCACAGCTCGTGATCGGAGATGTCGGTGCTGTGGTAATCACGACCGGCCTGGGACAGACCGTAGCCGACGAAGTGCTTGGCGGTAGCGGCCATGGTGTCGGTGGCGGCCAGGTCGTCGCCCTGGAAACCCTGAACCCGGGCAACCGACATCTTGGTGGCCAGGTACACGTCTTCACCCGGGGCCTCGGAGACACGGCCCCAACGGGGGTCGCGCACCATGTCCGCCATCGGGGCGAAGGTCCACATGATGCCATCTGCTGTGGCTTCTTTAGCGGCAACCTCGGCACCCACACGGGCAACCTCCAGGTCCCAGGAGGCCACTTCACCCAGGGACTGGGGGAAGATGGTCTTGTGACCGTGGATGATGTCGTGGGCGATGATGATCGGGATCCCCAGGCGAGACTCCTCTACTGCACGCTTCTGCAGCGGGTAGGCACGCTCGTAGGTGAAGTTATTGAAGATGGAGCCTACTTTCCCTTCAGCAACCCAATCCTCGTACTGGTGGTTAACCTGAGATCCGGTCACTGCCATGATTCCGGATTGCAGGTCGAGCTGACCGATCTTCTCGTCGAGGGTCATCTTGGCCAACAGGTCATCGATGAAGGCGTTCATCTTGGCTTTGTCGTCTTTCCAGACGGCCACAGACGCCTTCTCACCAGGTACAGGGTTGAGCACTTGGCCCGCATCGGAGGCCATGGCTGCCGGAACCACCAGGGCACCGGAAACCAGCAGGGACAGCAAACGTCGCTTCATGGTGTCACTTCTCTGTCGTTGTCGTTATCGCCGCCAGGAGGGCGGAGTTTTTTGCTGCCGACGTTATAACCTCTCCCCCCAGCCAGGGGGACTCTATTTACACGCCATGACATTACTTTGCGCCGAAACGCGCGAGGGATCGGGATCCCCTTTGCTGCGAACACAAAAAAGCGCTGCCGGGGCAGCGCTCAATCGGTTAGTGAAGCCTTACTCCACCAGGGTGAAGCCCTTGTGCTGTACCTGGTCGGAGGCGGTGCCGACCATCACCTGGAACTCGCCGGCTTCGGCGCCCCAGCTCATGTCAGCACGGTAGAAGGCCAGGTCCTCGGCGGTCAGGGTAAAGCTGACGGTCTTGGTCTCGCCCGGCTCGAAATGCACCTTATCGAAGCCCTTAAGCTCCTGCACCGGACGGGTGACGGAGCCCACCAGCTGTCGGGTGTAGAGCTGCACCACCTCTTCACCGGCGTGCTTGCCGCGGTTGGTCACCTCGACGGAGACGGTCAGCTCGCCCTCCATAGTCAGGGTTTCACTGGACAGGGTCAGCTCACCGTACTCGAAGCTGGCGTAGCTGAGGCCATGGCCGAAGGCGTACAGCGGGGTGTTGGGGCTGTCGTCGTAGCGGGACTTGTAGTGCTCCTGACGCTGGTTGGCGTTGTCAGCGTTATAGGGGCGGCCGGTGTTCTTCATGTTGTAGAAGATCGGCACCTGACCGACGCTGCGGGGGAAGGTGATCGGCAGCTTGCCGGACGGACTGTAGTCACCCACCAGCAGGTCAGCGATGGCATGGCCACCGGCGGTGCCCGGGTACCAGGCGTGCAGGATCGCATCCAGGTTCTGCTGCTCCCAGCTCAGATCATTGGGGCGACCGGAGAACACCACGCCGATCATCGGCTTGCCCAGCTTCTTCAGCTCGGTCATCAGCTCACGCTGGTTGCCCGGCAGGGTCAGCTCAACCCGGGAGGAGGCCTCACCGGACATGCGCTGGTCTTCGCCGATGGCCAGCACTATCACGTCGGACTGCTTGGCGGCACTGACCGCCTCGGCGATCATCCCATCCAGCTGCTGCTGGGACAGGTCGTTATAGCCCACCATGTGGTCCGCGCGGGAGGCGGCAAACCCTGCATCCACCATGAAGTTGTAGGTGGCCCCCTCGGCATAGTGAATGGTCACTTCGTCGCCCAGGCGCTCTGCCAGCCCCTGCTTGAGCGAGACCGGCACCGTTTTGCGGTCGCCGGCGGCAGCCCAGTTGCCGATCATGTCGCGCTTGTTATCCGCCAGCGGACCGATCAGGGCGATGCTCTCCAGGCTGTCCAGCTGCAGCGGCAGCGCCTGGTCTTCGTTTTTCAGCAGCACCGCGGATTTGCGTGCGGCGTCCCGGGCGATGGCCAGGTTCTGCTCCGACAGGATCTCCTGCTCGGCGCGGGCGTTGTCGAAGTAACGGTAGGGATCCTCAAACAGACCCAGGCGCCATTTCATCTCAAGGATGCGGCGTACCGAGGTGTCGATCTGCTCGATGGAGACCTTACCCTCCTCCAGCAACTCCTCCATGTAGTCCAGGTAGACCCGGCCTACCATGTCCATGTCGGCACCGGCATTAAAGGCGATCTCCGCTGCGTGCTTGTCGTCGCGAGCGTAGCCGTGAGGCACCAGCTCGTTGATGGCGGTGTAGTCGGTGACCACGAAGCCCTCGAAGCCCCACTGGTCGCGCAGCACGTCAGTAAGCAGGAACTTGGAGCCGGTGGCGGGGATGCCGTTCAAATCGTTAAAGGCGGTCATAAAGGTGGCGACGCCCGCGTCCACCATCGCCTTGAACGGCGGCATCTGGGTGGTCCACAGCTCATGCTCGGACAGATCCGTGGTGTGGTAGTCGCGCCCACCCTGGGCCAGGCCGTAGCCAACAAAGTGCTTGGCGGTGGCCAGTACGGTATCCGGAGCAGCCAGGTCATCGCCCTGGAAGCCCTCAACCCGGGCCACCGACATCAGGGTGTTGAGGTAGACATCCTCACCGGCGGACTCGGAGATCCGGCCCCAGCGGGGATCGCGGGTGATGTCCGCCATCGGGGCAAAGGTCCACATCACGCCGTCGGCGGCGGCTTCACGGGCGGCAACGCGGGCGCCCTCTTTGGCCACGTCCAGATCCCAGGAGGCCACCTCACCGAGGGATTGGGGGAAGATGGTCTTGTGGCCGTGGATCACGTCGTAGCCAAACAGCATCGGGATCCCCAGGCGGGTCTCCTCTACGGCCATCTGCTGCAGGGTGCGGTTGAAGTCCGGCTCGTAGGCGTTGAACACCGCGCCGACGTGGCCATCCTTGATCTGCTGTTCGTAATTCTCGTTGATGGAGGGACCGGTGAGATCGCGGAAGCTGGTCTGCAGATCCAGCTGGCCGATCTTCTCCTTCAGGGTCATCTTGGCCATCAGCTCATCGATGTAGCTGTCCATCTTGGCCTTGTCGTCATTCCAATGCTGCACCGAGGCGGGCACCGGACTGGGGTGGGGATTGAGGGCCACACCGGCGGCGGTGACATTGCCTTTCGCGCCTTGCTGCTCGGCATTTGCCTGCGGGGTGCAGGCGGCGACACCCGCCACCAGGGCGGTGGTGATAAGAGCGGATAACAGTTTCTTTTTCATGGTTTCTCTGCTTTTTTCATGGGACCTTTCCTCACTGCAGGTCCGGGCCCAGGCTCATTGAATTGTTGGCTGTGGCTTAGTGGGCGTTATCCCGTTCCGGCTTATCCAGCACCATATGGGCGGGGAAGTCCGCCGCCTGATCGCCGCCGCGGGCCCGGTAGCGCTTGTTGCGATCCCAGCCGTGGGGCTTGTTCATCGGGATCTCCATGCCACCGGCCTCCGCCAGCAGCGCGAACAGCGCGTCCTTCATCTCTTCGATGGTGTCGGCGTAGTCCGGATCGGCGATCAGGTTGTTGGTCTCCCGCGGGTCTTTCTTAAGGTCATAGAGCTCGTCGGTGTCCCACAGGCCGTAGTAGGTGGTGTACTTGAAGCGGTCGCCCCGCAGCGAGAACACGGTAGGGGACTGGGGGAAGTTCTTCTCCCAGTAGTAGACATAGAGGAAGTAGTCGCGCCACTGGATCTCCTTGCCCTGGGCCAGGGGGATAAAGCTCTGGCCGTCCATGTGGGCCGGGGGTTCCAGCCCGGCGGCCTCGAACAAGGTGGGGGCGATATCGATGTTGGCCACCACCTCGGAGACCACCTGGGCACCCTCAACCTGGCTGGGCCACTGCATCAGCATCGGCACCCGGATGGAGGGCTCGTAAGCGACCCGCTTGTCGATCAGGCCGTGCTCGCCAAACATGAAGCCGTTGTCGCCCATGTAGATGATCAGGGTGTCTTCGTAGACCCCCATCTCCTTAAGGGTCTGCTTGATCATGCCGATCCCCTCATCCACCGAGGCGAAGGCCTCCGCGTAGTTCTGGTAGTAGGTGGTGATGTCCACCTCGGAGTGGTACGGGAAGTCCATGCCGTGCCAGGAGTTACGCTGATCCCGCAGCCAGCGCGGGCTGTTAGGGCCGTAATCCACCGGCTTGTGGTTGGCCGGCAGGGTGACCTTGCCGTCGTACATCCCCTTGTGGCGCTCGGCAGGGGTGAAGTCGGCGTGCACCGCCTTGTGGGAGAGGTAGAGCATGAAGGGCTGATCCGAGTCCTTCTGCTGCTTGAGCCACTCCACCGCGTACTGGTTGAGTTCGTCGGTGATGTAGCCCTTCTGCTCCAGCCGCTCGCCATTGAGATTGAGGGTGTAGCCCTCGTAAGGCGGGTAGTAGTGGCCCTGGCCCTCGAAGCTGAGCCAGTGGTTAAAGCCCTTGCGGGGGTGATCCGACTCCTCGCCCATGTGCCACTTGCCCATCAGCGCCGTGGTGTAACCAGCCTTTTGCAGGTACTCGGCAAAGTAGACGATGTCCTCCGGCTCCTCGCGCTGGTTGTCGATCACCCGATGCTTGTGGGTGTAGAGCCCGGTGAGGATGGAGGCGCGGCTGGGGGAGCACAGCGAGGTGGTGACGAAGGCGTTCTCCAGGTGCACCCCTTCGGCGGCGATGGAGTCCAGGTGCGGGGTCTGGATAAAAGGGTGGCCCATAAAGCCCATGGCATCGTAGCGGTGATCATCGGTGAGGATGAACACGATGTTGTGGGGCTTGGCACCGGGTACCGGGGTGATCTCGATGCTGTCAGGGAACACCGAGGCCTGGGCTGGCAGCGCCAGGGTGGCCAGGGCACCGCTCCAGAGCGGAAGCTTAGTTTGCATGATCATTCCTTTTTTCTGCGTTTTCGAAGGTAGCGGGGCCGCCACTGCCCGACAGCGTCCCGCTGCAGGCTCCTGCCGTGTTCACACGAGGTGGTTCCAAGTCGGCAATGAGCCTAAACAAAAGGCCCCCGGCGAAGCCGGGGGCCTTGTTATCCCCTGGGGTAGGCGACGTGCCATGCCAAGGTGGTCATGGCTTAGAAGCTGTAGACCATACCGACGTTGACCTTACGACCCGGGTCATTGAACACCCGGATGGTGCCGCCATCGGTGTAGATGGAGGAGTCGTTGTCGAACAGGTTGCTGATGGAGGCAGTCAGGCGCAGGGCCTGGGCCGGCCGGTAACTGGCCGCCAGGGTGGTGCGGTTCTGGTCATCATAGTAGGTGGCCGGGCGCACACCGTCCGCCGGATCCTTGAGGTAGCCGGCACGGTAGTTGTGGGACAGACGCAGGTCGACCTTGGTGGTGCTGTAGTACATCACCAGGTTGGCGTTGTGCTTGGACGCCGCATCCAGCAGCTCCGGCTCGGAGTTGTCGATGAAGGTGTAGTTGGCCTGCATGCCGGTGTTGCTCAGCCAACCCGGCAGTTGGGTAAAGGCGGTCTGGTAGGCAAACTCCAGGCCGTGAAGGTGCAGACCCTCTTCGTTGTCCTGGCTGCGCACGGTAACCTCTTGTAGGCGGGTGCTGCCATCCAGATCGGTCACTTCGACCATCTCTATACGCTCGTTGAGGCGCACGAAGGTCTCCAGATCCTTGAAGAAGTAGGCAGCGGAGATCATCGAGTCCTCGTTGTAGAACCAGGACCAGCTGATATCCACGTTGTTGGAGATGAAGGGATCCAGCGCCCCTTCCGAGGTGTTGATGGTGATATCACCCTGACCATCGCCGGTGACAAAGGTGTTGCCGGTCAGGTCGTTCTTGTTGGGGCGCGCCATGGTGCGAGACAGGCTGAGGCGCACGTCCATGTCATCACGCATGGCGTACTTCAGATTCAGGCTCGGCAGGAAGTGACTGTCGGTCTTGTCAGTGGTTTTGGTTGTTACCTCGTCATTGAAGACATAAAGGATGTTACTGGTCGGTACACCCGGGTTCGCTCGACCAACGGCGGTCACACCCTGGGTCCAATCGGCGGTGTAGGCGTTGGCGGTGGTGTCGGTACGGACGTAGCGTACGCCAACGTTACCGCTCCAGTTGTAGCCAAACTCAAAATTGGCACGGAAGTAGGCGGCAAAGGTGTCCTCGAACAGGTCGTACTGGAACTCCTCGAAGTCCTTGCAGCGTAGTTCCCCGCTGGCTTCACATTGGGCCTGCTGGTCGCGGCCGAAGGCACGCAGGTCATCCAGATGGATGGAGTCCATAAAGCCGTTGACGTTCGGTGCCCAGAAGTTCTGCGGGGCATAGTTGGTGCCGTTGGCGCCATCGAACCAGCCGCCGTTACCCGGCGCCGCCATAATAAAGCCCGGATCGCTGACACCGTAGTCCTGCATAAAGCGGGCGAACTGCTGGGTGTCCAGATCGAGGAAGGCGGTGCTCTCCAGCATCTCTTCCTTGGTGTAGCTCATGCCGAAGCTGACGTTGGTGACGGCAAAGTCGCCCATCACGATCTCGGTGTAGCGGGAGACGTCCAGGTTGACTGCATCGGAGTTGCTCTCCTGCACGGTACCGAAGTTGGTACTGGCCATGTACAGGTCACCGTACAGGCTCTGATCCGTCAGGTCGACGCCCGGGGTACGGTACTCGATGCCCCACGGGCCACCACGGTCGCCGTGGAAGGTCATGTCCAGGCGCTCGTTCAGATCGGATTTGAGGTTCACTGCGTTCCACAGCATCTCGGAGCGCACCATGGTGTAGCCAGCGTTTACCGTCCAGTCGCCCCACTCGTAGGTGGCTTCCAGGGTGTTCACCATGATGTCGGCGTCACGGGAGATGGGGTTGGACTCAACGAAACTGGAGACGTTGTCGATCTCCATGCGACGGGCGTAGATGTTGCCGTCGTGCTCGTAGAAATCGCCGCCGACCAGGTCGGTGCCCAGCGCGGTGTTGAAGTTGTGACGCAGACGGTTCTCTTTGCTGGAGTAGTCGGTGTAGAACACCTCACCAAACAGGGTGAAGTTGTCGTTGGGACGCCACTCCAGGTTGGTGAACACGGCGGCACGCTCACGCTCGTTGTTCTGCAGGTCAGCACGGATGGCGGAGGTGCCATAGACCCGGTCGGTATCGCCTTCGTCGTTGATCTCAACGTCGTTCCAGAACTTGGAGCCCAGCGGGTTGGAGTTGGTGTGCTGGGAGTAGTTGTCTTCCTGCAGGTAGTTGGCACCAAAGGCAAAGCCCAGGGTGTCATCGGCAAAGCGGTCGGAGTAGATGAAGCTCAGATCCGGGCCCCACTCGCCACTGTTGTCGTCGTAAGAGCCCTTGACCACAGCACGGACCACCCGCTCGTTGGCCATAAAGGCGCGGTGGCTGCGCAGATCCACGGTACCGGCGATGCCACCCTCGGTCAGATCAGCGGAGGAGCTCTTCTGTACCGACGCCTGGGAGATGAAGGCGGAGGGCATGATCTGGTAAGAGAAGTTACGGTTGGCATTGAGCGGCGTGGAGATGCTGCGACCGTTGTAGAGGGTCTTGGTAAAGTAACCCGGCAGGCCCCGCACGTTCACTTCACGGGCTTCGCCGTTCTCGCTACGCTGGATCTGTACCCCGGCGACACGCTCGAGGGAGTCACCGATGTCCGGATCCGGCATCACACCGATATCCTCGGCGGCAATCACATCGACCTGGGCATCGGAGAAGCGCTTCTCGTTCAGGGCTTCACTCAGGCTGGCGCGGGTGCCGGCGACGCGGATCACCTCGACATCTTCAGTGCTGAACTGTTCCTGCTCTTCCGCCATCACTGCGGTAGGGGCCAGGGTCATCGCCAAGAACGCCGCGATGGGCGTGAGTTGGGTGGGTTTTACTGCCATGGTTTCATCTCTTTGTAGTTATCTGCACACACCGCTGAAGCCCTCCAGGGAGCCCAGGGGAACCGACGTACGCTTGCGACGAAAGAGCCGGATCGCTCCGGTAAGACAAGACGGCAATTGGTAAAGACTTAAACTCGACAACGTGCTGTTACCAACAAGAACCCTCCCCAGTGTTGCGTTGCTCTTTTTTACAATTTGGCAACTGGCTCTTTTGGCCTTTATTCACTGAGAGGTGGCTCGGTTTGAATCGGCTTGTCCGAATCTCAAACGACCTTGGCACTATTCATAGGAATGACATAAACCGCAATAGTAAAGCGGTCAGTTCCCGACAAAATTCTTTAAAAAAAACGCCCCTCAGTATGCTTTTTAGGCAAAGATCACTCCACCCACCCTATTAACCAACCCCACAGCAACACAAAATGAAAATCACCAACAAGCATTAACAAATAAAAATCGCCTGCGTTTTACTCCTTTTTTCCCTACTTTCTCACTCCACCCACCCGAGCCGGGCGCAACACCCAGGCTACCGGAGCGCAACCTGTTGGCAACCTGTGATGACGCTGGCACCGCCCACGATTGGTCTTACCAATTTCCGAAATATCGAGTAGTATTTCCACACTTCTCTTGTTATTGCTCACAAAGCCTCACATCGAGCTGTTAAAAGCCGAATTGCTGTTAACTTAATGTGACATTAAAAACTGAGAACTCGGCCATGACTCTGTGCTGCTTTTTACGCTGAATAATGCGGTTAATCCGAATTGAACCTGACGATAAAAGAGCACAAATTAACGGATTTCCGAGTGTATTAACCCTGGAAATGTTACAGGGAATATTCGGTCAATCTTCGTCAATTTCTCCCCATTCCTTTACATTCGAACCTCGAACTTTATTGCCACTCTGAACGAGTTTCCGGCACTGCTTTAGATCACACTGAACCAACCTCACCACAGTCACAACAACACTGAGATCGATGAACCTACCTCAACCAACACCCTGCTTACTCAAAGCGTGAGCCCGGCGACACTTTACCGATCTGGTCACATGGCCGTTCACCTCCCTGAGCTATAACGCACGCTCCCAAAAAAGGGAGCTCAACCTTCTGAGTTTAAAGGAATAAGAATTGAACAATAAGATCTCCATCCTGGCCGCCTCGGTGGCTTCCGCTCTGGTTCTGGCAGGCTGTGGTAGCAGCAGTGACAGTGGTGATAAAGACAAGCCGGTATTCGGTGACTTCCAAGGTGTCGTAAACAAAGGGATCGTTGCCAACGCCCAGGTCACCGTGTGCGAAGCCACCAGCACCGATTGCAGCGACGAAGAGGCCTTCATGGCCACCGTCACCACCGACGTGCGTGGCCACTACCGCATCGAGAACGCCCCGGCGGGCGTACCGCTGTTGGTGATGGCCAAGGCCGATGCCAACACCCTGATGACCTGTGACGTTGCCCAGTGTGGCGACGGCGTTGCCTTTGGTGACAAGTTCCACCCCGGTGCCGACTTCGAGCTGAAGGCGGCTACCCCGGGTGTGGCAGCCAAGGCTACCGACCTGGTGGTGAACGTCACCTCCCTGACCGACATCGCCGCTGGCCAGGCCATCGCCGAAGCCGGCAGCCAGGGCATCGGTGCCAACACCATCCGTCGATCCAACGACGTGGTGCGTCAGGCATTCAACCTGGATGAGAACATCAACCAGGTGGGCGCGGTGGATCTGACCGACGCTGAGCAGATGGCCAACGCCTCCACACAGGATCAGCTGGCCGCGGTCTACTCCGCCTCCGTGTACCAGGCCCAGGTTGAAAACCCTGAGCTGGACATGGCGGAGCTGATCGAAGCGGAAAGCAGCGACAGCTACCGCATCGACACCGACATCCTGCGTGAGGTGATCGGCGCCGCCGGCGACGTGACCGAGACCGTCGACGAGCACCACGATGATCTGGACATGACCGGCATCGAAGAGGGCGTCAACGATGCGGACAGCAATGTGGACGACATCGAGCAGGGTGGCGGCACCATCGTGCCGGATCCGGACCTGCCGGACGAGGAGATCGACGAGGTTGAGGCAGCCAAGAAGTTCGTCGGTGACGTACGCTCCGTCGTTGCTTCCGTATCCGAAGGCGGTGACCTGAACAACGCCCTGCACCACTTCGCCGAGAAGTTCGAAGGTCTGGAAGAGATCGTCGGTGACGACATGGCGGTGATCCTGGAGAAGGTGGAGTACTCCGCCATCGCCATCGCCGAGGCCTATGAAGAGGGCAGCCATCCGAATGTAGAGATTGACTCCGGCAAGAACACCTACAGCATCACTGGCATCGACGGCGTTACCTTCGTCGCCACCATCGATGAGGTGGACTTCGACTGGAGCGAGAGCGAAGGCTGCGACGGTGACTGGAACGACAACTACAGCTGCACCGAGCAAGGCTACGCAGAGCTGGACCTGTCCATCGACGAGCTGGCCGTCACTGAGAACGCTACCCAGCTGTCCGCCACCGGCAGCGCCATCATCAAGGGTGCGCAGCTGGACAGCGACTACGAGCGCGACCAAAGCTGTGACGCTGGCGTCGGTTACTGTGAAGGTGAAACTGAGTACAGCGAGCAGCTGGCCGCCGACCAGGTTGAGTTCAACCTGGTCGATGCCAGTATCAGCAATGGCGAAGCCAGCTTTGTTGGTTCCATCGAGCTGGCGGTAAAGGGCCTGCGTTTCGCTTTCGAAGATGAATACGGCCACTACAACGATTGGAACGATTGGAACAACGACTACAGCTACGAGTTCGAGTACGTTGAGATCACCGCCGAGTCCATTCGCTTTGCGCTGGACGGTGCCCTGAACCATGGCGGCGAGTTCGCCGAGATCGGCCTGCTGGCTAACCTGAACAACGAGCTGGGCTTTGTGTTCAAAGAGCAGACCTGCGACATCTGGCAAGGCGTTGTAGACCGTGACTGCGAGGAGTCCCGCAGCAGCGAGACCGAGGACAGCTACGTCAAGGCGCTGGTTCAAGCCTCTGCCGCTGTGGACGTGGACACCGCCAACAACGAAAACGTACCGGCCTCCATCAGCCTGAAGGTTGAGCGTGCCGAGTTCGACCGCGTCGATGCCAGCGTCAACGTGCTGCACCAGGACACCACCACCCTGATCGAGGCAGCCCTGGGAATCTACGACCGTGAAGGCGAATACGAGGCGATCACCGCCAAGAACTTCGACGGCTCCGTGGTGATGACCCTGGATATGGATGACAACGGTCGTCTGATTGGCAACATCGCTGTGGAAGGCGTACACGCCGCCGACATCGAAGAAGCCAGCAACGGCATGATCACCATCCGCTACATCAACGGTGACTTCGAGTCCATCCTCTAAACCCCAAAGGTTAGACAGGGAGGCTTCGGCCTCCCTTTTTTGCTATGTCCCTGTTTCTTTCCGCACTGACCCTGGCGTCGGTGCTGCCCTACGACCGATCCGATCACCCCGATTGGCAGCTGTATCATCACTACCAGGCCTTTGCCCACGCCGAGGACAACAGCATCTATCAGGTGATAGAAGCCAAGAAGGTGCCCTATACCCCCAGCGAGTTTGCCTTCACCCATGGTGAAGCCAGCTTTGGCCTGGTAAAGGGTAACCTGGCCATCTCGGTGTTCTCCCGAATGGATTGGCAGCTGGATTTCAGCGAAGACACCATGGCGTTCTACAGCGCCATCCGCAACAAGACCCTGATCGACGACGGCCGTCTCTACCAGCTGGATCTCAAGGCCCAGGAGTTTGGCGCCCAGGGGGTAAAACTGGGCTACCGTTGGCCGCTGTCTGAGCGCTTCACCCTCTATGGCGCGGCGTCCCTGCTTTATGCCAACAGTCTGACTGCCGGTGAGGCTGGGGGCTACGCCGGCCTAAGCGAAGACGGCAACTACACCGGTGAAGTCGTGCTGCGCTACACCTACACCCGCGACTACCTGTTTGAACGGCCGCTCGAGGACAACCACAGCCACTGGGGCTACAGCCTGGATCTGGGTTTCGAATGGCAGGCCAGCGAGCACCTAACCCTGTCCGGCCTGGTGCAGGATCTGGCCAGCGAGGTGAAGTGGTACGACAGCCCCTACACCGACGCCTACGCCGACACCGCCAACACCATCATCGACCCCGACGGCTCGGTCCATGTCGACCCCATCATCCATGGCCGCGAATATTATGGTGACTACCGCCAGAGCCTGCCCCGCCGCTACCAATGGCGCGCCAACTATCAACGGGGCCAGCATCACTGGCAACTGGGGGGCCAGCACTATCATCACCAGCACTACCTGTCGCTGGGGTGGCAGACCCAACGGGATAACGACAGCTGGGGGGTGCAGTTCTACCCGGGCCACAACGCTTTGGCCCTTAACTGGCGCAACCGCTACCTGCAGCTGTCCTGGATGGCGGACCGACTTAACCCCCGCCAGGCCAGCCTGGCTCAACTCGGGGTCTCTGCCGTGCTGCCATTTCAGCTCTAGGGTCCTCTGGCCAAATCAACTGCTACCTTTGGACAACGGCCTCTCGACAGGATCTCGCCATGTCCTTTGTTTTGCTCCTGCTTTTTGCCCTACTGCAGGGCTCGCCTGCGGGTCTCACCACCCTGCCCCAACCTGCCCTGGCCGAACCGGCCACAGAGGCGCCAGGCCAACGTCATGGCCAGGTTAAGAGCGATGCCAGCGGCCAGCCCCAGGCCTATGACCAGAACCAGGGCCAGTGGCTGACAATGGAGGCATTCTGGCAAGCCTATGCCGATGAAAACGGCGGCCTGACCTGGGGCAAACGCAGTGACTACCCACCCTATGATGAGGTCAAGGAGGGGGATACCCTCTGGGTCGAGCTGCCCCAGGGCCCCTGCCTGATGGAGTTCTTCCACGCCCGCTGGCGACGGGCCAATGATGTCCGCCGCTGGGATCCCTCGTTCAATGACTATGGTGGCTGCCCCAACGTGTTCGACTAAGACCGGGATTTGCCCCAGAGGAGGTTCCATGCGCCTTGCCCTGACACTCTTCTCCCTGCTCCTTGGCCTTACCGGCTGCGGCGATGGTGGTGATGTGCCGGTGGATACCCAGCCCAACAGCGTGCAGCGCAGTGCCCAGGTCACGCTGTTCAATTTCACCGAAGCCCCGACTCCCACTGATGCCGCCCAGGTGGTGGATGTCGATGCCCTGGTGGGGATCGAAGCGGTGCAATCCCTGGCCAGCGGGCTCGGCCACCTGTTTGGCGCGGGAGCCCCACTGTCCTGGTCCCAGCTCTATGTGGGTACCGCGGTGCCAGCGCCAGAGAGTGTCGGCGTCAGCTACCAGCTGCTGGACAGCAACAGCCGGGCCAGTCTGGCACAGCTGCAAAGCCAGTTGGAACACCAGGTCGATTACTGGCTATTCGCCTCCGGTGTGGTGCAGAGCAACGTGACCCTGACTCAGTTCGAGGTCAGCCAGGCCGAACCCCATGAGGGCGAGGTCACCCTGCAGCTGTTCCAGGGCGACGGCCGCCATGAGCAGCGGCGGCTGGACCTCTACATTGACCGCCAGCTGCGCTTTGCCAACCAGCCATGGAACAGCCTGAGCGAGTTGCTGGCGCTGCCGGAGGCGGAGGCCAATGGCCAGGTGGATATCCTGGTAGCAGGGGATACCCCCAACTTCGACAGCCCGGAAGGTCATCTTTGGCACACCAATGCCCTGGGGCTGGATGAGGGCGGCCGCTACCTGCTGGCCACGGTGAACGACGAGCGCGGCACCCTGACCCTGCTGATCCATCAGTACTGACTGGCACCGGCTTGATCCAGTTAAACAAACTTAAGACTTCGATGCGCTAAGGTAGCCGTTAACAGTTCACGCAATGACCCATAATGATGAAACGCCCTCTGCTGAGACACCCTTTGCAGCGTAGGATGGTCGTACCGGCCCTGCTGCTGGCCGTCAGCCTGCCACTGACCTTCCTCGGCTGGCCCCACTGGAGCGAGTGGCAGTCGGATCTGTGGATGGCCGTGCTGTTGGCCACCCAGAGTGTCATCTGTCTGAAACTGGGCCTGGCCCTGTGCCGTTACATCGCCAGTCGCTAGCTCCTGTTCATCCAAACCTTATTTCCCCACCCTGCTTGCATCCCGGCCCAAGCTGCGCTGTGATGGGCTTTGGCACAAAAGTGACGGCGGTTTGTCATACGTCAGTCACCCATCTGGCCTAAGGGAATTTGCTGCTCGCCCCTAGTCTGAAGCCGACCCTCAACGACATAGGAGCAGCACAATGGAAACGGTTATGCAGATCAACAAGGACGTGATCAAACAGGCTCGCGATCAACGGGCCTGGACCCAGCAACACCTGGCCGAGGCCTGTGGCCTCAGTCTGCGCACCATTCAGCGGGCCGAGAAAACCGGCACCGCCTCCCAGGAAACCCTCACCGCCTTGGCCTCGGTACTGGAACTGGAGCTGGCACAACTGCAACTGGCCCAGCCCCAAGGCCAACCTGCCCAAATTACTGGCAAACGCCAGTGGCAATGGCAGCTACTGGCGGTGATCGCCAGTCAGCTTATCGGCCTGCTGGGGGTGTACCTGGGCCGTAGCAAGCTCAGTGAAGCCCAGACGGACCTGGCATTGGCCACCGTGGCCATCACCACCAGTTTGTGCCTTTTGGCGCTGTTGGTTCAGGGCGGGCTGCGGGGCTACCTGGGCACAAGTACCGACAAAACCTCCTAGCCCACGGATAAGCGCAGACGCGTCGGCCAAGGTAGTGATAGGATCGCTGCCATTGCGACTTGCTGATATACGACGCCTTTCATGCACATTCTTCACACTTCAGACTGGCACCTGGGCCAGGTGTTCTACGGCAAAAGCCGGGCAGCAGAACACCGGGCCTTTCTCGACTGGCTGCTGCAACAGGTTGACCAACACCAGGTCGATGCCCTGATCGTTGCCGGTGATCTGTTTGATACCGGCACCCCGCCCTCCTACGCCCGGGCAATCTACAACGAGTTCGTGGTGGCACTGGCCAGCCGGACCTGCCAATTGGTGCTGCTGGGCGGCAACCACGACTCCGTAGCGATGCTCAACGAGTCCAAGCCGCTGCTGAACAAGCTCGGCGCCACTCTGGTGGCTGGTGCCCGGGAAGACCTGACAGAGCAGGTGATGTGGGTTCGTAATACCGAGGGGGATCCCATTGGCCAGATCTGTGCCGTGCCCTACCTGCGCCCCCGGGATATTCAACGCTCTGAAGCGGAGCAGTCCGGTGAGCAGAAGCAGCGTAGCCTGCAGCAAGCCATCGCCGAGCATTACCAGGGCGTGATCGAACTGGCCCGCAGCCAGCAGCGTGAGCAGGGGCTGACTCTGCCCCTGGTGGCCACCGGCCACCTCACCACGGTGGGCGCCAGCAGCAGCGAGTCGGTACGGGATCTCTACATCGGTACCCTGGACGCCTTCCCCGCCGCGGCGTTTCCCGAGGTGGATTACCTGGCCCTGGGCCATATCCATCGCAGCCAGACCGTTGCCGGCCAGGACCATCTGCGCTATTGCGGCAGCCCCATCGCCCTGAGCTTCGACGAGCTGGGCAAAGCCAAAGAGGTGTTGTTGGTGGAGCTTGGCGCCGGCCAACCCGCCCAGGTTACCGCTTTGAAGGTGCCCAGTTTCCAGCCCATGGCGATGCTCAAGGGCGATCTGGCGGCCGTCGAGCGACAACTCAGCGAATTGGAGAGTGACTCGGATCAGGGCCCGGTCTGGTTGGATATCGAGGTGGTGTCCGATGATTACCTTAGCGATCTGCAGGCCCGGGTGATGGCCCTGGTGGAGGGGCTCGAGGTGGAGGTGCTGCTGGTGCGTCGGGCCCGAGCCGACCGTAGCGCCACTTTGCAGGCGGAGGTCGAAAACGAAACCCTGGCGGAGTTGTCAGTTCAGCAGGTGTTTGAGCGGCGCCTGGCGCTGGAAACCCTCAGTGAGGCGCAGCAGCAACGGCTGCAGCAGCGCTTTGACCAGGTGGCCGAAATCCTGGCGGAGGAGCAGAGCGAATGAAGATCCTCAGCCTCCGGTTCAAGAACCTCAACTCGCTCAAGGGCGAGTGGAAGATCGACTTTCGCCAGGAGCCCTTTGCCAGCAATGGTTTGTTTGCCATCACCGGTCCCACCGGCGCTGGCAAGACCACCCTGCTGGATGCCATCTGCCTGGCGCTCTACCACGAGACCCCCAGGCTCAAGGTCTCCCCGACCCAGAACGAACTGATGACCCGCCATTGTGCCGATGCCCTGGCCGAGGTGGAGTTTGAGGTCAAAGGGGTGGGCTACCGGGCGTTCTGGAGCCAGCGTCGCGCCCGCGGTGCCAGTGACGGCAAGCTGCAGTCGCCCCAGGTGGAGCTGGCCGCTCTGGAGGATGGCAAGATCCTGGCGGACAAGGTCAAGGACAAGCTGACCCTGACCGCCGAGCTGACCGGCCTGGATTTCGGTCGTTTCACCAAATCGATGCTGCTGTCCCAGGGACAGTTTGCCGCCTTTCTCAACGCCGCCGCCAATGACCGGGCAGAGCTGCTTGAGGAGCTCACCGGCACCGAGATCTACGGCCGCATCTCCGAGCAGGTATACGACGCCAGCGCCCAGGCCAAGATCCAGCTGGACCAGCTGAAGATCAAGGCGGAGTCGGTGGAGTTGCTGGCGCCGGATCAGCGCCAGCAGCTGCAACAGGAGCTAACCCAGTTAGAGACCGATCAGGCCAAGCTCAATGACCAGCGCCAGCAATGGCAGCAGCAGGCGGACTGGCTGGCCCGCCAGGCAGAGCTGACCGATACCCTGGCCCAGGCTCAATCGGTCCAGTCCGAGGCCAAGGCCGAGGAGAAGGCCAACAGTGAGGCGCTGGCCACCCTGGCAAAGGGTGCCCCGGCGGAAGCCCTGCGGCCTCAATACCTGCAACTGCAGGAGAGCCAGCAGCAGCACCAGACTCTGCAGGACCAGCTGAGCGAACTGGAGGCACGTGGCCAGGCGCTGCAGCAGGCCCTGGCTCAAGCCGAGGCTCAGCATCAACGCCAGCAAGAGGCACTGAGCACCCAGCGTCAGCGCCAGGAGCAGGAGCAACGTCAGATCCTGGAGCAGCTGGTACCGCTGGATCAGCGCATCGAGCAACAGGATAAACAGCTCAAGGAGCTGTCCGCCTTGCAGCAGCAGGGGCAGATGCAGACTCAGCAGCTGCAAGCCCAATTGGAGCAGGGCCAGCAAACCCTGGGTCAGGCCCAGCGACAATCCCAGCAGCTGCAGGCCAACCTCTCCGCCCATCCCTACGCGGAGCAGCTCAATGCCCGCCTCACCGGCTGGCAACAGCTGGCCGAGCAGGATATGCAGGCCCGCCAACAGCTTAAGCAATGGCAGCAACAGCAAGAGAAGTTGCAGCAGCAGAGCCAGACCGAGCAACAGCAGCGCCAGCAACAGCAGCAGGCTGCCGAGACCCAGCGCGGCAAGCTGGAACAGGCCAAGGCCTCCCTGGCCCAAGTTGACCAGCAGTGGCAAACCCACGGCAGCGGCCTGGAGACACTGGAGCAGCAACAGGTCCAGGATCAGCAACAAGCCGGCCACTGGCAGCAGCTGCTCAACATCGAGCCACTGTATCGACGTCAGCATGCGGCGCTGGTGCAACAGCGAGCAAAGCAACAAGAGTTGTCAGCGCAGCAGCAGGTGCAGGAACAACAGCTCAAGCAGCAGCGGGAGCGCTACAAAACCCTGCGTCCGCACTTCAAGGATCTGGAGGCCCGGCTGCAGCTGGAGCAGCGCATTCAATCGCTGGAGGCGGAGCGTGCCCGGCTTCAGCCGGACCAGCCCTGCCCCCTGTGTGGGGCCACCGAGCATCCGCTGGTGGAGCGCTATCAGGCCCAGGATGCCAGTGAAACCCAGCAACGCTTTGACCAGATGCAGGCCGAACTTAACGAGCTGGAACAGGCCGGAGCCGACACCAAACAATCCCTGGCGCTGATCAATCAGCAGCTGGAGCAGCTGCACAAGCAGATCGGCGAGGGGGAGGAACAGATCGGCCAATGGCAGCAGCAGTGGCAGCAAAGCTGTGAGGCGCTGGGCCAGTCAATGACAATGGATCAGGCCGATACCCTCAGCCAAGCCCATCAACAGTGGCAGCAGGCCCAGCGGCACCGACAGCAGCAACTGGAGCAGGCTCGAAAGCTGGAGCGGGAGCGGCACCGTCAGCAAAGCCAGGTCCAGCAACTGACTCAAGCGGTGCAGGCCAGCGAGGCGGCGCTGAGCCAGAGCCTGCAGCAGGCCGATCACCTGGCCAGCCAGTTAGCCCAACTGACCGAACAAAGTGATGCCATGCAGGCCCAGCGCAAGGCCCGCTGGCAGCAATGGAGTTCGGAGATCAGCGAGTTGGGATTAACCCCACCAACGGTCAGTCAGTGGGGTGCTTGGCTGCAGCAGCATCAGCAACTGGCGGAGCAGCTTGCCCGTGAGCAGCAGCAGGTGCAGCAGCTGGGTCAACAGATTGCCGTCGGCGAATCGGAAACCGGCCAGCTTGGTCAGCGCTTGCAACAGAGCCAGCAGGAGCTGGCCCAGCTGCAGAGCCAGCTTAACCAGCTGCAACAGAGCCTGGAGCGGGATCGCAACGAACGGACGGTGCAGTTTGGTGACGAGAGCGTCGCCCAGTTGCGGGCCCAGTCGCAGCAGCGCACCGAAGCGGTGGAGCAGGCCCTGGTGGCATCGCAACAGGCCCGGGAGCAGGCACAGCAGGCACACCACGCCGCTGCCGGTGAGCTCAGTCGTCACCAGGCCCAGTTGACTGAGGCCCAGGCTCTGAGAGAGCAGCGCCAAAGCACCCTGGAGACCGCCCTGGCGGAGCAGGGCTTTGCCAACCTGGCCAAGCTGGAAGCCGCGCTGCTGCCAGCGACACAACGGGACGAGCTACAGCAGCTAAAACAGCGACTGGACAAGGCGCTGCACCAGGCCGAGGTGATGCTTACCCAGGCCACTACCGCGCTGACCAAGCATGCTGAAGCCCGACCCGAAGCGCTGCCGGCCAAGGCCGGTGACAAACAAGCGGAGCTGCTGGCCGGCAAACTGAGCGAAACCCAGCAGCAGCTGCAGCAACTTATCCACCAGCAGGGCCAGTGCCAGGCCAGGCTGGAGGGGGACGATCAGCGCCGCCAGGGGTTGAGCGCACTGACCGGGGAGATCGAGGGGCAGCAGGCCCAGTACGATGACTGGGCGGCGCTGAACAGCCTGATCGGCTCACGGGATGGTGCCAAGTTCCGTCGCTTTGCCCAGGGGCTGACCCTGGATCACCTGATCCACCTGGCCAATCGCCAGCTGCAGCGCCTACATGGCCGCTACCAGCTCAAGCGCAAGGGCTCGGATCTGTTGGAGCTGCTGGTGCTGGATACCTGGCAGGGGGACACCGCCCGGGACACTAAGACCCTGTCCGGCGGTGAAAGCTTCCTGGTTAGCCTGGCACTGGCACTGGCGTTGTCGGATCTGGTCAGTCACAAGACCCGCATCGATTCCCTGTTCCTGGACGAGGGCTTTGGCACCTTGGACCCACAAACCCTGGACACCGCGCTGGATGCGCTGGATACCCTCAACGCCAGTGGCAAGATGATCGGGGTGATCAGCCACGTGGAGGCGTTAAAGGAGAGGGTACCGGTGCAGATCCGGGTAGAAAAACGGGCCGGATTAGGCCATAGCCGACTGGCGCCGGAGTTCGCCCTGCCGGCGCAGTGAGCCAACCTTGGCAGCCGGGCAAATCACCGATTGCCCGGCTCGCCTGGTATCGCTAAACTTGAACGCTAATGCGCTTTTGCGCTGCGTTTTGGGATCGTTCATGAAAGTTACCATCAAGGATGTGGCTCGGCAGGCAGGGGTCTCCTTTAAGACCGTCTCCCGGGTGATCAACAAGGAAGCCTCGGTGCGTCCAGACACCGTGGAGAAAGTGGAAAAGGCGATCCAGCAACTCAACTACCGGCCCAACAGCGCCGCCCGCAACCTGGCGGGCACCAAGGCCTACGCCATCGGGTTTATCTACGACAACCCCAATGCCTACTACGTCATCGACATGCAAAACGGCATCCTCGAGGCCTGCCGGGAGACCGGCTACGAACTGCTGATCCGCCCCACCAACGCCAAGTCCGAGGCGATCAATCAGCAGCTCAGTGAGATGATCCAGCGCTCGCGGGTAGCGGGCCTGGTCCTGACCCCGCCGTTCTCGGAAAGCCCCGCCATCGTTAACACCCTGGAGCAGCTGGATGTGGCCTTTGTCCGCATCGTCTCCGGCTCCGGCGAGGGCGAATCCGACCCCAACTGCCTCTACATCGACGACCGGGCCGGCGCCTACGCCATCACCGAGCACCTGTTGTCGCTGGGCCATCGCCGCATCGGCTTCCTCTGTGGTGACAACGAGCACCACTCCAGTTATGAACGCCTTAAGGGCTACAAGCAGGCGCTGAAGGACCACAACGTGGCGGTGGAACCGGCGCTGATCCTGGATGGTCACTACGCCTTTGACTCCGGGGTGGATAACGCCAAGACCCTGCTGGCGATGGAGACGCCGCCAACGGCGATGTTCGCCTGTAACGATGAGATCGCGGCGGGGGCACTGTTCGCCGCACGCTTGCAGGGGGTCGCCATTCCGGAGCAGCTCTCCATCGTTGGCTTCGAGAACAGCCCCTTCTCCCGTCAGACCTGGCCCAAGCTCTCTACGGTAGACCAGCCCATCGTCACCATCGCCCGCCAGGCCACCGAGCAGCTGCTGAGGCAACTGCGCGGCGCCGATGGCGAGTCCCAGCGCTTTGTGCCCCAGCCCAAGCTCAGAGACTCCAGCGGCCCCGCTGCCAGCTAAACCGCTATATAGAGCAGTTCCTCACTGTCCTCCTCGAAGGGCTGCAGGCAGGGGTCGTGCGGCTCTTCGCCGACTTTGCCGCTCTTGTGCATCCCTGCACTTGCGGCATTGGTACTTCCCTGTACGGCAGAGAGCCCGAACTCAAGCGACAGCGGCAAGGTTGAGGGCCAGGATGGCCCGAATGACCAGCGGAGACAGGAAGTCGACTCTGGTCTATGCCGCCAGCCGTTGACGCCAGAGTGAGGATTCAGCACCGATTGGAGGCAAATGGGGGTTCCAAGGGGGCGGAACGCCCCTTTGGTTGCTGCCGGCAACCCGGCCTATACCTTTATGAATATCTGCCGCCTCGCCATAAAGGCCAGCAGCGCCCATTGGCAGGCCAGCAGGGCAATCACCGCCAGCAGCGGCTGGGCCGGCTCCGGCAGCGCCGCCACCACACCGCCGAACAGGCTCAAGCTGGTGTAATCCCAGTTGACCCAGGCACTGAGCAGGTAGATGGCGATGGAGTTGACCCCAATCAGGGCAAACAGCCCACCAAACCAACGCCACTGCCAGCCATCCACCAACAGCAGAAACAGCGCCAGCAACCACAGGCTCCAGCCCAGGGTGACCGCCACGAAGCTGACCGTCCACAGGGTCTTGTTGACCGGGATCCAGGGATGCATGCCCCAGCCCAGGGCCAGGCAGAGTGCTCCGGCCAGCACCAACCCCCAACCCCGCTGTGACAGCGAGCGGGATTGCGTCAGCCAGCGCCCGGCCCAGACACCCGCCAGGGCATTGAGGGCAGCACTGAGGTGCGACAGCAGCCCTTCCGGGTCCAGCGGCGCATTCTGATAGGTGATCCCCGGCAACAGCGCCTGGTCCAGCCAGGCATTGGCCGAGCCCGCGGCACTGTAGGGATCCGGCGTCGGCCACAGTCCCTGCAACAGGGCATAGGCCAGGGCCAGCCCAGCAGCGGCCCAAAGCTGGGCCCGGGGACGCAGGTGCCAGACGATCATCGCGGCGATAAACCAGGCCATGCCGATGCGACCCAGAACGCTGGCAAAGCGGATCTGATCCACGGCCATCGGCATGCCACCACCCCAGCCGTGGTTGTACAGCACCCCCAGCCCCAACAGCAGCAACAGCCGCTTCACCGCCTTGCGGTAATGGCTGCGTCTCTGCTCAGCGGGCAGCTGCGGCAGGTACTTGGGGCGCAGCCCCAGGGTGACCCCGGAGAGGAAGATAAACAGCGGGAAGATCAGATCGTAGAAGGTAAAGCCATGCCAGGGGGTATGGCGCATCTGCGCGTCCGCCAAGGCAAAGCCTTGCCAGCCGGTGAGCAACAGCAGGGCGGCGAACAAACGTTCGCCGCCCAGGATCCAGAACATATCAAAGCCACGCAGGGCATCGATCGCCTGTAGTCGTGGCGTTTGGCTCACGACCAGCTCCGCATCTTATGCCCCTTGAGGGCATAGAACAGGATAAAGCCGTAACAGGGCAGACCAATCCAGTAGGCCGCCTGGGTATCGCCGGTGACATGGGCGATCTTGCCAAAGGCCAGCGGCAGGATGGCGCCACCGGCAATGCCCATGATCAGCAGGGCCGAGCCCTGGGCGGTGTACTTACCCAGGCCTTCCAGTGCCAGCGGCCAGATCGCCGGCCATACCAGGGCGTGGGCAAGTCCCATCAGGGCGACAAAGGTGACGGAGTTTGGCAGCACCGGGATGCCGCTCCAGCCCCACAGCACATCAGCAATGGCAGTGCTTTGTTGCGAGCCAAACACCACCCCAAGGATACACAGCAAGCCGGCAATAGCGGAGCCTTTCAGTGCCTGCTCCTGGCTGATGAAGCGGGGAATGCAGGTCACCCCGATGAGGTAACCAAACACCATAAACACCATGGTGTAAGAGGTCAGTGCAGCGAAGTTCTGCACCCCAAGGCCAGCACCATATAAGCCAATGGTGTCGCCGGCGATCACCTCGATACCAACGTAGGCGAACAGGGCGATGGCACCCAGCACCACCTGGGGGAAATGGATGATGCTGCCCTTCTCTTGATCGGCCTCCTGCTCAAACTCCAGCTCAGGCAGGGAGGAGAACTTCACCAGCGCCACCAGCGCCAGCAGGACCCCGGCCATCATCAGGTAGGGCATCACCAGGCGGTTAGACAGCGCCTCCACCTGGGCGGTGCGCTCCGCTTCCGGCATCTGCGCCAGGTGCTCGGCGGTGAAGCCCTCGAAGCCGGACAGCACCAGGGCGGTAAAGAGCACCGGCACGATCACCCCGGCGCCTTTGTTGATCAGGCCCATGATGCTGATCCGCATCGCCGCGCTTTCGCTGGGGCCGATCAGCACCACGTAGGGATTGGAGGCGGTCTGCAGGATGGTCAGGCCGGTGCCCAGGATAAACAGCGCCCCGAGGAACAGCGGGTAGGAGGCGCTTTGCGCCGCCAGGATAAAGGCCAGTGAGCCTGCCACCATCACCGCCAGCCCCAGCGCCATGCCGTTTTTATAGCCGGTTCGACGCAGGATAAAGGACATGGGCAGGGCCATCACCGTGTAGGCGATGTAGAAGGCGAAGGTGACAAACAGCGCCTGGAACTCATTCAGCTGGCAGATGATCTGCAAAAAGGGGATCAGCGAGCCGTTGAGCCAGGTAACGAAGCCGAAGATGAAGAACAGGACGCCGATGATGCACATCGGCAGGAAACTGCTTTTGCTCTGCGCGGATTGCGCCTGGGTGATACTCATCGCTGGCCTCCTGCTGCCGATGGGGCCAGGGAGCGGCCTGCGGGTGTCTCGGTCCACAAAGTACGACGTCGGGATTTCGTTATCATTGTCACGTCCTTGATGGTTCTGCCCTCACTGGGCACTTGATTGAAGGTGCGCTTAGTTGAAGGTGGCGCTGCCACCGATCCAGCTCTGCTTAACCTGTTGCTGCTCATCCAGCAGCACCATGTCAGCGGGACTGCCCGGGCGCAGATGGCCATGTTCGGACAATCCGAGGAATTCCGCCGGGAAGCGGCTGGCCATATTCAGCGCCCGCCCCTCCTCCAGCCCCAAAGTGGCGATACTGGCGCGCACCGCACTGGCCATATCCAGCACAGATCCGGCCAGCTCACCGGTGGGGGCGGTGAGCTTGTCGCCCTGGCGACGAATGGGTCGGCCCATCAGCTCAAAACTCTCGCCGGGTACACCCACCGGCGGCATGGCGTCGGTCACCAGCAGCATGCGATCCACCGGCCGCACCTTGAGTGCCAGCTGCAAGCTGGCATTGTGAACATGGTGGCCATCGACAATCAGGCCACACCAGGCCTGTTCATCCAGCAACGCCGCCCCCACCATACCCGGCTCGCGGGAGGTGAAGGGGGACATGGCATTAAACAGGTGGGTAAAGCCGCTGGCACCGGCGGCTAAAGCGGCCCGGGCGGTGTCAAAATCGGCATTGGAGTGGCCCAGGCAGACCCTTACCCCGGCGGCCACCAGGCGGGCGATCTGCTCGCGGGAAACATTCTCCGGGGCCAGGGTGACCATCACCTTGCCCAGGTCCTGGCGCAGGAACTGGGCCATCTCCGCCTCGGACAGGGGACGAATATGCTCGGCGCTGTGCACCCCCTTCTTGGCCACCGACAGGTGCGGCCCCTCGAAGTGCACACCAAGCAAGCCAGGCAGCTGCTCACTGCGAGCCTGGGCGATGGCGTCCGCCGCCCGCTGCAGGGTGGCCAGATCATCGGTGATCAGGGTGGCCATCAGCCCGGTGCTGCCAAAGCGACGGTGGGCATCGATCAGGGTCTTGAGGGCATCGACGCTGGGCTGCGCGTTAAACAGCACCCCGCCACCACCGTTGACCTGTACATCGATAAAGCCGGGCACCAGGGTGCCCTCCAACCGCTGTGAATCCACCGGAGCCTTGCCCTGCCCCAGGCCGACCACCTGACCGGCTGAAACGGTTAACCAGGCGTCGGAGAGAAACTGTTCGCCATCAAACAGGCGCGGTACTACATAGCTTTGGCTCATGGGCCCTCACAGGGTCTGGGTGACTTTCTTTAACCCCTTGGGGTTATCCGGGTCGATGCCACGGGCGGCGGCAACCCGCTCAACGTCGAGATAGAATCGCTGCATCAGGGACAAAGGTGCAACCCTGGGATGCAGACTGCCGACCTGGCTCATCGCCACCACACTGGCACCGCGGCTGCGGATGTCGGCCATCTGCTCGGCGTGGGCGGCGGCGGATTCGTCCTCGACATTGAGGCTCAGCAGCGCCAGCTGCTGCTCCACCAGGGTGACCGGACCATGGAGAAACTCGGCACTGGAGAAGGCCTCGGCGTGAATACCGCACACCTCCTTGAGCTTAAGAGCGATCTCCTTGGAGACGGCGTATCCCAGACCTCGGCCCAGCACCACCAGGTTGGCCACACCCTCTACCGACTCCGGGGTCAGCTGGGCCGGGGCATCGATCGCCTGCTGCAGCAGTTGCGGCAGCTGCTTCACCGCCGCCAGCAGCTCGGCGTCATCACGCCAGCTGGCCACCAGGTGCAGCAGGGCGGCCAGGGTTGCCAGGTAGCTCTTGGTCGCGGCCACGGCGTTTTCTTTACCGGCGCCCAAGGGCAGCACGTAATCCGCCAGCTCTGCCAGCGGCGAGCTCTCATCGTTGACCAGGGCGACGACGCGACCGCCGGCGCTTTGCGCCATCCGGGCCTGGGCCAGGATGTCCGGGCTGCGACCGGACTGGGAGATCACCAGCACCAGAGCGCCATCGAGGGCCAGGCTCTGGCCATAGAGGCTGGCCACAGAGGGGGCAGAAGCGAAGGTGGGGATCCCCAGCTCCACCTCAATCAGGTACTTGGCGAAGACACCGGCGTGATCTGAGCTACCACGACCGACCCACATCACCATGCTCGGCGGGGTGTGTCGCAGCTGCGCCCCCAATTGCTCCAGCACCGCGCTGTTGCGCTCAACCTGCTCGGCGATACGCTGGGGCGCTTCCCGCGCCTCTCGTTCCATAATGCTGCTCATCTGCCGTTCCTTTCCTTAATTATTGGGCTTGGGCCTGGGGCACCGCGCCCAGGCAATCTTGTGCGTAATAGACCGCACCCATCTCCGGTGCCGCCTGGGCCGGCGTCATTGCCGCCTGGATGGGGGCTGAAAGATGGGGGGTCAACAGCGGGCCAAGGCCACCGAGCAGCGCCAGTCGGGGCGCACCATCGTCCAGCAACTGCTGGCCCAGCTCGCTGATGTAGCCAGCGCCCTCGGCGAGGATCGCCTGGGCCACCGCATCCTGTTTGTCGGCGGCGCGAAACACCACCGCCGCCAGCCGGGCGAAGGCGGTGGAGCGCTGGCCCGCCATCTGCTCGACCCACTCCAGCGGCTCATGGCTGCCCAGCAGGGGCGCCAGTTCACCGGCGATGGCCGTCGGCTCGGCCAGGCCGTCGCTGGCCTGCAATGCATGCTGCAGCGCCATCAGGCCAAACCAGGCACCGCTGCCCTTGTCCCCCTGGGGGAAGCCATGGCCGCCGTAGATCCGCTGGTGACTGCCGACGCTCAAAAAGCCACAAGAGCCGGTACCGCTGATGATGATGGCGCCATCCTGGCGGCCATGGGCCCCCAGACAGGCAATATGCAGATCCGTGGTCAGGTGAAACTGGCCAAAGGGGTGCTGCCAGGCCTCCATCGCGGCCATACAGGAGGGCAGGTTGACCCCGGCTAAACCGGCACCGGCAATGCAGTTGCGCAGTTCGCCGGGGGCCAGCTGGGCCTGGCGCAGGGCCTGTTCGCAAGCGTCGAGGATCGACTCCTTGGCCGCCTGCAGACCGTTGACCGGATTGGCAGCACCGGACAGGCCGGTACCGAGGATCCCGTCGCCATCACGGTAGAGGATCGCTCGACATTTGCTGCCGCCGCCGTCGATGCCGAGAAAGAGCGGTGCCTTGTGGTTGTGTGTTGTCATCATGGCCTCACTGCCCGGCGGTGCCGGTTGCTTCCAGGGGCAAACTGCGGCCCGGTCGTTGTCCATCGGCGGAGCGTGCCCGCACCTCCAGGGCACCACTGACCGGGGCATCGGCCCGGTAGGGCTGCCATTCACCGCCAGCAATCCGGTACTCCAGGGCAAGGCCCGGGAAGATCAGGTTGGCCTGCAAACGATTCTGCTCTGCCACCGCCCCGACAGTGGGGATGCGATAGGCGATGCCTGCCCGATCCAGCTTGGCCAGCTCCTGCTGGCCCAGCAGGGCGGCAAAGCGTTGCCAGTCGGCGGTGCGGGCTTCCTGCTGCTGGAAGTGCTGGGTCTGGGCGTTGAAGGTCAGGCCGGGCTGGTATTCCAGTTCCCAGTCCGCCTGATGCCAGGCCCGCTCCGCCACCGCCAGCAGGCGGGGGAACAGCTTGTATTCAACCTGGTCAGGATGGCGCACGGTTTCGGTCCACAGCTGGGCCTGGATCCCCTGGATTCGCTCGCCATCCAGAGCAAACTGGGTGTCTGCCGCCTGGTAGGGGTTGCCCTGGCGATCCCGCCAGATCTCGGCGTGGGCCGGCAGGTTGTCCGGCATCAGGCTGAACACCTTGTAGGTGTTGATGTTACGCGCGCCCCAGTAGTAGCCACCCTCGTTAGGATCCGCCTCGTAGGGGAAATCGAAATAGAGTACATCTGGGCTGGAGAGCACCACATCCCAACCCAGCTTGAGCTGCTGATGGGTCTTGTCGTGGCCGCCCCAGGCCAGCAGATCCCAGCTGTAGGAACTGACCTGACCGGGCAGTTGATCCTTGGCGCTGAGCATGCCGTCGCTCCAGCCGGCGGGGCGAATGCCCCGCTGTTGCAGCAGCAGTGCCACCCGGCGCAGGAAGTAGCCGGTGAGGTCCTCGTCGGAGTCCAGCTGCAGCTCACTCTCGATCAGGGCCTCGCAACGGGGGGAGTGGCTCCAGGCCTCTTCAGTTTCGTCGGCGCCGATGTGGTAGGTGTGCAGGGGGACACCGGCACGCTGGTGCATCTGCTGTACCCCCTCCAGTACCTTGTCGATAAAGGCATAGCTGGAGTCCAGACAGGGATTGATGGTGTTATCGGTGTAGTACTGCACCGACAGGTATTCCGGCTTGTCTTCCAGGTCATGCAGCAGGTATCGGCCCGCCTCCTCGGCATCACCCTGGGCCATCAGGCGCTGGTGGCGCAGCGCCATCGCCCGCACCGCCGCACGGGCGTGGCCGGGCATATCCAGTGAGGGGATCACCTCGACCTGGCGGACATCGGCATAACGCAGCAGCTCGATGTACTCCTGCTCACTGAGATAGCCGTTGACCGAGCTTTGTGGGTCATCGCCAGCCCCCAGCTGCGGCAGCAGGCAACGCTGCTCAGACAGGTCGAAGCAGCGCTGGCCCCCCAGTTCGGTCAGCTCCGGCAGGCCCGGGATGGCCAGGCGCCAACCCTCGTCGTCCGCCAGATGCAGATGCAGGGTATTGAGTTTGTACGCGGCCATCTGGTCTATCACCTTGTACAGCACCTCTTCCCCCTGGTAGTTGCGGGCCACATCCAGGTGCAGGCCACGGTAGCCGTATCGGGGGGCATCCTCGATCTGCAGCGCCGGGATGCTGTCCCGATCCAGCCGGATCAGACCCGCCAGACTCTGCAGGGCATAGAAGGCACCGGCGGGCTCGGAGGCGCTCACCTCGATGCCAGCCTCACTGACACTGAGCTGGTAACCCTCGGTGCCAAGACCGTCTACCCTGCTCAGGCTCAGCGGGGTGCCCTTGTCGCTCTGGGCCAAGCCCAGCTGGGCCAACCGTGCCAGCGCGGCGGACAGATCGCCAAAGTCGTTGTCGGCCAGCCTCAATCCCCTGGCAAGGGTAAGCGCCTGGCCCTCCAGCAGGGTCAGGGATTGTGGGGTGGGGATCAGCCCCGCCTCAGGCAGTGCCGAGCCATCGGCAGCCAGGCGTTGGTTCTCGGTGTACAGCCACTGGGCGGTGGCCTGGGGGGTGTTGTCGTCACTGGTGCGTTTAAGCTGACGCTCGGGATCGGTCAGCGGGGCAACAAAGGGCATCTGCCACAAGCCGGTTTCCGGGTCCTGCAGCTCACGGCTGGACTGGATCACCACCGGGGTCTCATCACCCAAGGCGATCAGGTAGTTGGGCATGGGGTCGGAGTTTGACACACTCCAGAAGTTGGCCCGCATCAGGATATCGACACTCTCTCCCGGGGCCAGGCCGGCAAACTCGGCCTTGGGGGTGATGCGGTGCAGATCGCCGTTTATATGCTCCAGGGTAAAGGGGCCTTCGATGCTCTGGACGTAGGAGACCTGGCTGAACAGCAGCTGCCACCCCTGCGCCGGCAGGCCCTGGCTGCCCGCGGTCAGGCTGACGGCAAAGCGGTAACAGAAGCCATCGGCCTTATCAGGGTTGCATTGCTCATCGGGCCGATTGTCCACCACCTGGTAGCCCAGGCCCAGTTCCGCCGCCAGGCTCTCGCTGCTGATCGGTTCCACCTGCTGGCACCCGGCCAGCAATGTCAGTACGGCAATCCCTGCCAAACTCCTTCGCAACATTGTTCCTTCCCTTCCTGGCGCCGGGGCGCTGAATAAAAAAACCATGAACGAGACAGCGGGTCATGGCCTGTGCCCGGGTTTGATTAACCCATACCGAGGGAGTGGCAAAATCGCGACACCGTAACAAGGGGAGTCCAACACCCTGCGGTTGCTTACCAAAGATAAGCGGCACAAATCTTCACAGTTGAGATACATAATGACAACGCTGTCATTTGCTGTCTACCCCTCGGGAAGATTTTCTTTTGCCGCAGGGTAAAACGGCTGACAGCGCTGTCGGCCGATGCTAGGTTAGGCGATAAAAACAAATCGATAACAAGCTGTTCCCATGTCGAATCCCGCTCAGTCTTTCACACGGATCCCCTGGCCGGCCTGGTTGGCCCTGCCCGCCCTTGCCCTGCTCTATCTCTATGGTGCGCCGCTGCAGTACACCCTGCTGGGGATTGGCGGTGCCATCGTCGCCAACGCCACCGGGGCCGGTGGCGGTGTCATCTTCATTCCGGTATTCAGCCAACTCGGGCTGGATGCCCAGCAATCGGTGGCCACCTCGCTGGCGATCCAGTGCTTCGGCATGACCACCGGCGCCCTGGCCTGGTACCGGCTGCATCGACGACTGCGTCACCCCCACTGGCAGGTGTTACCCGCCATTATCCTGCGGGTGGCCCCCGCCTCGGTACTGGGACTGATGCTGGCGCTGCCACTGCCCAGCCCTGCCGGGCTGGATCCGCTGTTTGGCGCCTTCTCAGTGGTGCTGGGTGCCAGCTTGTTGCTGCTGACATTGCGCTACCGGGCGCCCCATGGCCATGCCCGACTGGGGCGTTGGGAGGGGCATAGCCTGATCCTGCTGGGTCTGATCGGCGGCGCCATCACCGCCTGGCTGTCGGTCGGGGTGGGTGAGCTGCTGGTGCTGCTGCTTATCCTGCGCCGCTTCGACGTCACCCTGGCGGTGGCCTGTGGGGTGATCGTCTCCGCCATCACCGTCTGGCCCGGTGCCCTGATGATGCAGGCCAGCGGTGCCATTCAATGGCAAGTGGTGCTGCTGGCCGGCCCCGGCGCCATCCTCGGTGGCTTCCTGGCCCGCCGATTGGCCACCGCCCTGCCCGCCCGGGGCCTGAAACTCTTCTTTGCCGGCTGGATCCTGCTGACCGGCCTCGTCACCTTGTTGTTAGCTGCCCAGGGGGCCCTATGAATCCAACACCCTTGCGCTCCATCACCATCGTCGGCGGCGGCAGTGCCGGCTGGATGACCGCCCTTTACCTCAACCGTTACCTCAACCACGATGCCCCCCGCTGCGACATCACCCTGGTCGAGAGTGAGGACATCGGCATCATCGGCGTGGGAGAAGCCACGGTGCACAGCATCCGCTTCTTCTTTGCCGCCATGGGCCTGGACGAGGCGGAGTTGATGCGCGAGTGCTGCGCCACCTACAAGACCGGGATCCTGTTTCGCAACTGGATGGCCCCCAAAGAGGGCAGCACCCACCAGTATTTTCATCCCTTCGAGGAGCAGCGGGTGCCCGGCGTACTGGACCTGGCCAGCACCTGGCTCAGCGGCGGCCAAACTGACCAAATGCGCTACGATCAGGCCGCCAGCCTGGGCAGCCGACTGATGCAGCAGGGGCTGGGCCCGAAAACCCCCACCTCGCCGCCCTGGCAGGGTGTGGTGCCCTATGGCTATCACCTGGATGCGGTGCTGATGGGGCGCTACCTGCGCAAGAAGGCGATCGAGGCCGGAGTAGGCCATGTGGTGGGCACGGTGGATCGCATCGAGCACGAAGGGGAACGGATCACCGCGCTCTACTGCCAGCAGCAACGCTTCCAGTCAGACCTGTTCATCGACTGCAGCGGCTTTCGCCGCCTGCTGCTCTCCCCACTGCGGCAGGACAACTGGCAATCCTTTGAGGATGCACTGCCCTGCAACCGGGCGGTCGCACTGCAACTGCCCTACCAGCCGGGTGTTAGTCCCCGCCCCTACACCACCGCCACCGCCCTGGAGAACGGCTGGATCTGGGAGATCGACCTGCAAAACCGCCGCGGCAACGGCTATGTCTATGACGGTAATCGCCTGACCGAGGCCGAGGCGGAAGCCAGGCTGCGTGAGTTCCTGGGCGAGCCGGAGCAGGGCAAGGCGGTTCACCTGAAGATGAACATTGGCTGCGTTAAATCCTTCTGGGTGGGCAATTGCGTCGCCATCGGCTTGTCCGGTGGCTTTATCGAGCCGCTGGAATCCACCGGACTGCACCTGATCAACCTGAGTGTGCGCCTGCTGGCCACCCACCTGAACTGCGCCGAGCCGGACCAGAGCAGCAAAGACAGCTACAACCGGCTGATGAACGGCATCTACGACGATCTTAAGCGCTTTATCGTACTGCACTACTGCCTGACCGACCGGCAGGACACCCCGTTCTGGCAGCAGGCCCAGCGCAGCGTCGATCACACCCCGGTACTGGCCCAGCAACTCGAGCTTTGGCGCCACAAGGTGTGTGAGTTTATGGATCTGGCGGGCAGCTTCAGTACGGTGTTTACCGATGAGAACTACCGCTACGTGCTCTATGGCATGGATCACCTGCCCCAGTTGCCGCCCCAAGGTGCCCCGGCGGCCTGCCGTGCGGCACTGGATCAGCTCCATCAACGGTTCGATCAGGTCACCCTGCAGGCCCTGCCCCACGCCGAGCAACTGCCCAATTAACCCCCCTTGCCGGCCATGGCCCTATGCCATGGCCGGCACCTCGTATCCTCTCTGCGGTTCCCTACCACAACCACCAACTAAATACCCTGTTTCTATCCTGTGACATCCGCATCCAGATCAAGGGACCGGGCACTGAGCTGCTATAACGTGATCAGCGTCATTTCAGCGGCCAGCCCCTTTACTGGCCCGTTTACCGCGATACAAGGAGTCTCAGATGGGTGACAAGCAACAGAATCACGGCGGCAAATGCCCGGTTATGCACGGCGGCGCCACCAGCAGCACCATGGCCGACAAGGATTGGTGGCCAAAGACCCTCAAGCTCGACATCCTCCACCAGCACGACCATAAGCCCGATCCCATGGGGCCCGATTTCAACTATCGCGAAGCGCTCAAAGAGCTGGATGTGGCGGCCCTGAAGCAGGACCTCACCGCGCTGATGACCGACAGCCAGGACTGGTGGCCGGCGGATTGGGGCCACTACGGCGGCCTGATGATCCGGATGACCTGGCATGCCGCCGGCACCTACCGCATCGCCGATGGTCGCGGTGGCGCCAGCACCGGCAACCAGCGCTTTGCGCCACTCAACTCCTGGCCGGACAACGCCAACCTGGATAAGGCTCGCCGCCTGCTGTGGCCGATCAAGAAGAAGTACGGCAACGCCCTGAGCTGGGCCGATCTGCTGGCCTACGCCGGCACCATCGCCTACGAGTCCATGGGCTTGAAGACCTTTGGCTTCGGCTTTGGCCGGGAGGATATCTGGCATCCGGAGAAGGACATCTACTGGGGCTCCGAGCAGGATTGGCTGGCCCCCACCGACAACCCCAACAGCCGCTACTCCGGCGAGCGGGATCTGGATAACCCCCTGGCGGCGGTGATGATGGGGCTGATCTACGTTAACCCGGAAGGGGTGGATGGCAACCCGGATCCGCTGCGCACCGCGGCAGACATCCGCACCACCTTTGGCCGCATGGCGATGAACGATGAGGAAACCGTGGCGCTCACCGCCGGTGGCCACACCGTGGGCAAGGCCCATGGCAATGGCGATGCGGCCCAGTTAGGGCCGGAGCCGGAGGCTGGCGAGGTGCATGACCAGGGCCTGGGCTGGCTTAACAAGCAACAGCGAGGTATCGGCAACCAGACGGTCACCAGTGGTATCGAGGGCGCCTGGACCACCCACCCAACCCAATGGGATAACGGCTACTTCAAGCTGCTGCTGGGCTACGACTGGGAGCTGAAAAAGAGCCCCGCCGGGGCCTGGCAGTGGGAGCCGGTCAATATCAAAGAGGAGGACAAGCCGGTGGATGCGGAGAACCCGAGCGTTCGCCACAATCCGATCATGACCGACGCCGACATGGCGATGATCAAAGACCCGGCCTACCGCGCCATCTCCGAACGCTTCCACCAGGACCCTGCCTACTTCTCCGAGGTGTTTGCTCGCGCCTGGTTCAAGCTGACCCACCGGGACCTGGGGCCCAAGGCCTGCTACTTCGGCCCGGATGTGCCTCAGGAGGAGCTGATCTGGCAAGATCCCGTTCCCGCTGGCAAGGCCGACTACGATGTGGACGCGGTCAAGGCCAGCATCGCCGCCTGTGGCCTCTCCATCAGCGAGATGGTCACCACCGCCTGGGACAGTGCCCGCACCTTCCGTGGCTCTGATCGTCGCGGTGGCGCCAACGGTGCCCGCATCCGCCTGGCGCCCCAGCGAGACTGGGCGGGCAACGAGCCGCAACGCCTTGGTAAGGTGCTGGACGCCCTGCAGCCGGTAGCAACCCAACATGGCGTCAGCCTGGCAGACGTGATTGTGCTGGCGGGCAACCTGGGGGTGGAGCAAGCCGCCAAGGCCGCCGGGTTCGAGACCGTGGTGCCCTTTGCCCCAGGCCGGGGTGATGCCAGTGAGGCGATGACAGACGCCCACTCCTTTGCGGTGCTGGAGCCGCTGCATGACGGCTTCCGCAACTGGCTCAAACAGGAGTACGCGGTCAGTGCCGAGGAGCTGTTGCTGGATCGGGCCCAGCTGATGGGCCTGACCGCACCGGAGATGACCGTGCTGCTTGGCGGCATGCGTGTGCTGGGCACCAATCACGGTGGCAGCCAGCATGGCGTCTTTACCGACCGGGTTGGCGCTCTGAGCACCGACTTCTTCGTCGCCCTGACCGACATGAACCTGACCTGGCACCCGACCGAGGATGGGCTTTACAGCCTCAACGACCGCGATACTGGCGCAAGCCGCTGGTCCGCCACCCGGGTGGACCTGGTGTTCGGCTCCAACTCGGTGCTGCGTGCCTACGCCGAGCTGTATGCCCAGGACGACAACCAGGCCAAGTTTGTCGAGGATTTCATCGCTGCCTGGACCAAGGTGATGAACGCCGATCGCTTTGACCTGATCGACTGATCCCGCCCGCCCCGGCACCTTGTGCCGGGGCGTACTCGAGTACCTACCCAAGGGGGCTCAGCCCCCTTAGACCCCCAGTGCCTCCTATCGGTGCTCACTCTTTCGCTCTGCACCATTGCCTGGCGGTACAGACCAGAGTCGGCATCCCTGCCTTCGCTGGTCACTCGGGCCATCCTGGCCCTCAACCTGACCAATGATACCTCCGCTCAGGCACCTCTATGTCGGCGAAAGAGCAGAGGCACCATCACCCGCGGAGGCCTATTACGCTCTTCGCGAACACTCGGTGTCAAAAAGCGCATGCCTCCTAAATCACCCTACTCAACACCTGCCGCCGAGTGAGAAGTGCTCGATAAGCGGCTCTAATTCGTTTACTTTTTAGCTAGTTAACCTAAAAGGCAGGAGCCGATATGTTGTTTGGATTCAGTGAGGTGGCCATCGTTCTGGTGGCCTTGGCACTCATTATCATCGCCACCGGGGTCAAGATGGTGCCCCAGGGCTTCAACTACACCGTGGAGCGCTTCGGCCGCTATACCCGTACCCTCTCCCCTGGCCTCAACCTGATCGTGCCCTTTGTCGACAGCGTCGGCCACAAGCAGAACATGATGGAGCAGGTGCTGGATATCCCGCCCCAGGAGGTGATCTCCGCCGACAACGCCATGGTCACCACCGACGCGGTGTGTTTCTACCAGGTACAGGATGCGGTCAAGGCCTCCTACGAGGTCAATCAACTGGCCTTTGCCATGCAGAACCTGGTGATGACCAACATCCGTGCGGTACTGGGGGCGATGGAGCTGGATGAGATGCTGTCCAACCGCGACCGCATCAACGCCAACCTGCTGACCAAGGTGGACGAAGCCACCGATCCCTGGGGGGTTAAGGTGACCCGCATCGAGATCCGCGACATCAGCCCGCCGGATGACCTGGTGGATGCCATGGCCCGGCAGATGAAGGCCGAGCGGGAGAAGCGGGCGGCGATCCTGGAGGCGGAGGGCGAACGGGAAGCCGCCATCCAGGTGGCCGAGGGCCAGAAGCAGTCGGAGATCCTCAAGGCCGAGGGTGAACTGGAGGCGGCCAAGCGTGAGGCGGAAGCCCGGGAACGACTGGCCGAAGCGGAAGCCAACGCCACCGCCATGGTGTCCAAGGCGATTGCCGAGGGCGAGATGCAGGCGGTGAACTACTTCGTCGCACAGAAATACGTGGAGGCGCTGCAGCAGGTGGCCTCCGCCGACAACAGCAAGGTGATCATGATGCCGGTGGAAGCCAGCTCAGTGATCGGCTCCGTCGCCGGGATCTCCGAGCTGTTCAACGGCAATAAGAAGCCGGAGGCCTGAGCCCATGCTGGCATCCCTCTCTCCCTGGCACTGGCTGATCCTGGCCCTGGTGCTGATGGCCTTTGAGGCCCTGGGCACCGGTGGCTTCCTGCTAGGCATCGCTATCGCCGCGGCGGCCCTGGCAGCCCTGACCCCCTTTGTCGAGCTGGGCTGGGCCAGCCAGCTGGCGCTGTTTGCCCTGGGCTCGCTGCTGTTCACCGTGATCTACTGGAAGGGGTTTCGCCGCTTCAATGAGCAAACCAACCGGCCTGACCTCAACAACCGGGCAGCCCAGCTAGTGGGGCGCAGCTTTACCCTGGAGCAGGACCTGGCCGCCGGCGATGGCCACCTGATGGTGGGGGACACCCGCTGGCGGGTGCGCAGCGAGCAGCCACTGAGCCAGGGCACCCTGGTGGTGGTCAGCGGCTATGATGCCATGGTGCTGCTGATCGAACCTAAGCCCCAGCCTCCGGCCTGAACCCCATGCCAAAGAAAAAGGCGCCTTATGGCGCCTTTTTGTTGGGTTATACCTTTTGCAGGCCGTGCTGCTGGATGCGGCTGATGAGCTGCCGATGGCCCAGCAGTTGCGATTTGAGCTGGCTATGGCGCCGTGCAATCGCCTCCGCCCGCTGCCTTGCCTGCTCGGCATGGGGGAAGCGCTCAGCCAGTAGCTGGGTGTCGTAGCCCATGCCGTACAACACGTAGAGGTAGTTCTCCAGGTTGAACACCTCCATGGTACTGGCGAAGTCGTAGCGGCTGGGCAGGGCATGACGCCAGTGGGCCAGATTCTCCTGCAGCGTCTGCGACCAGCTCTGCGGGTCGCGGTTGTCCCGCCAGAAGGCGCTGTCGTCCCGCTCTGAGACGGCGTAGTGCAGCTTAATAAAATCGATCACCCGCTCCCAGGTGTGGTTCACCCGGCGGTTAAACCGGTTGGCCACTGCGCCTAGCTCATCCTGGTGGCCCGGCAGCTGCTCCGCCAGCATGCGGGAGAGCAGATCAAACAGCAGGATGCCGGTGGCCTCCAGCGGCTCCACAAAGCCACCGGACAGACCGATGGCGACGCAGTTGCCCTTCCAGGCCTGCTCGCGGTAACCCACCTTCATCGGTATGCGGCGGCAGTCCAGGCCATCGGCGGCAGGGCCAATATAGTCACGCAGCTGCTGCTCCGCCTGGTCGCAATGGATGTAGCTGCTGGCGTAGACATGGCCAATGCCCCGGCGACCGGTCAGGCCGATGTCCCAGATCCAGCCCGCCGGCATTGCGGTGGAGATGGTCTGGCAGGCAATCGGCGCCTCGGGGTCGTCATAGGGCACCTGGATAGCCAGCGCGGTATCGACGAACAGGGTGTCGGAGCGGTCCCGCCAGGGCACGTTGAGCGAGCCCTCGATCAGGCGCCCGGCAAAGCCGGTACAGTCGACGAACAGATCCCCCTTGAGCTTGCCATCGCTGCAGTGCAGCGCCGCAATCTGACCGTTCTGGCCCAGCTCCACCTGCAACACCTCAGCCTTGCGATGCACCACCCCCAAGCGCTCGGTGGCGTGCTCGGTCAGCAGCGCAGCAAACTTGGCTGCGTCCAGGTGATAGGCGTAGGCGGCGGGGCCGGTAAACTCGGCGTCCACCAGGGTCTTGGGCCCCAGGCCCGCATCACACAGCTGCGCCTGTACCCCCACCGCATCGGCGTAGCGGCCCGGTTGACCGGACAGCAGCCAGTAGGGGGTGGGGTCGATGCCGTCGATGGCGGGGTAATCAAAGGGGTGGTAGTAATGGTGTCGCTGCGTGCCATTGGGCGCATGGCGCCAGTCGACAAAGCGGATCCCCTGTTTCAGGGTGGCATCGCAGCGGCGGATAAAATCGGTTTCCCGGATCCCCAGGTAATGCAGGGTCTGGCGCATGGCGGGGACGGTGCCCTCGCCGACGCCAATGGTGGCGATATCCGGGGACTCCACCAGGGTAACACGCAAGCCGCTGTCGCCATGCTTGCGTGCCATATGACAGGCGGCGAGCCAGCCGGCGGTGCCCCCGCCGACGATCACGATCTCACGGATCTGTCCGTTGCCTGTCATGGTGTATCAGCTTTCCTGCTGCACTTTCATGTGCGCCAGGCGGTTCACCTGCTGCAGGGAAGCCAGGTGAGCGTAGATGGGGCCCAGCAGACCGCGCTTACGCAGATCCATGAACTTGTCATCTTCCAACTCGGCCAGCTTCTGCTCGTCTACCATGTAGACGCCGTTGAGGGTGATCTCCTGGCCGTTGAGGCGGATCGCCAGCGGCTTGGTGGTCAACAGCTCCATCTCGTTCATCAGCTGAGCGAAGGCACGGGTGATCTGGTCAGACTCCAGGTAACGACCCAGCTTCTCCTTGGCCTTTTCAGTAAAGGCGGTGGGCTCGCCGGCTTCGGTGAACAGGGCCTCGCCCTCTTCCTCGTTAACCAGTGCGCTGCTCTCGTTGACCGCCAGCATCAGCTGATCCGGGTTTTGCGCATCCGGAACCAGGATCAGCGGGTAGTGGCCGATGCTGGCCGGGATGTAGATCCCCTTCCAGCGCTCGCCGACAAACAGGTTCTCACCGGGCTTGAGGCCCAGCATCACCACCGGCTGGAACTGGCCGCTCTCGCTGTTCTTAACAAAGATGATGGGGTATTCCGTCGCGGCCTGAACAAACTCGTGGATCACCAACGGGGCGATGTGCTGCTCGCTGACGTGAGCGAAGCTGGGGTCCTGCTTGATCTTGGTGTTGGCGTGCTTGCCTTTCTGCAGGGGGATGATGGCTGCTGCGGACATAGGGATACTCCTTTTTATAATCGTTAGCCGCACTAACTTACCGAGGAACCCGGACAGAAAAAAGGGGGCTAAGCCCCCTTTTTGGTCCGATTTCGGCTTGAGGTTACGAGTTGGTTAAAAACGCACCGCTGCACCGACGGTCACGGTCCGCGCCAGCTCGTACTCATACAGCGGGAAGCCATTGGCAAAACCGCTCAGGTCGGTCTGGAACGCGTTGTTACCGAACTGCTTGGAGCTCTCCTCGGTGAGGTTAACCGCATCCAGGGTGATGTCCAGGTAGTCGGTGACCTTCCAGCGGGCGGACAGGTCCAGGGTACCGAAGTCATCGTGCAAGCGGTTACCGTAGGAGCCCGCCTCACGGATCATGTACTCGTCACGCCAGGCGTAGGAGAGACGCAGTTCCAGCCAATCATTTTCGTAGTAACCGGTCAGGTTGTACGAGTGCTTGGAGCTGTTGGACAGGAACGGGTTCATGTCGGTGAAGGTGTTCTCGTCGGTTTCGGTGTCGGTGTAGGTGTAGTTGGCAATCGCCCCCAGACCGTTGTCGAAATCCTGCTGGTACTGCAACTCGTAGCCCTGGATCTCGGCCGACTCGCCGTTGCTCTTCTCCTGCTTGGTCCAGTAGATCTCATCCGGACGCAGCTCGCCGCCAAAGTCGATGCCACCCTCGCCGTTCATGAACGGGCCGGACTCCTTGATGGTCACGAAGTTGGACACGTCCTTGCGGAAGTAGGTGGCGGACAGCAGCGAGCTGTCGGTGAAGTACCACTCCACGCCCAGGTCGTACTGGTTGGCGACGAAGGGCTTGAGGCCGACGTTACCAACGATCCAGAACTGGTTGTCCGGCAGGTCATCGTTGGCACCGCGCACATCCGGGTTAACGTACATGTCGACGTACTGGGGACGGGCCATTACCCGGGCCGCACTGAAGCGCAGGATAAGGTCATCAGCCAGGTCGTAGGCGGCGTTAAAGCTCGGCAGAACCTCGCTGTAGTCCGCATCCGTGCTGCCCTTCATGCCATCCACGTAGTAGGTGGAGGTGGCTTCGGTGTAGACGTAGCGCAGGCCGAAGTTACCGCGCAGCCCGTCGGCGTCGTATGAGGCCATGACGTAGGCCGCGAGGTTGTCCTCTTCAATCTCGGAGTAGGAACCCAGATCCTCGGTTTCGCCGACGATGCTGGACTTGGCCCAGGACTTCAATGCCTCGGCATCCACCTTGAAGATCTCGTAGTCGCCGGCACCCACATCGATACGACCATCGCTGACCTCAGCGGTGCTGATGCTGGGGTTGAAGTTGGCGTCCTGGATGTAGTCGTAGCGACGGCTGGTGGTTTTGTGGCTGGCGTAGCGAGCACCGAACTTGAACTCGGTGATTGAACCCAGCTCCACCGGAATGGCCAGGTCACCCTGGACATAGGTTTCGTCGTCGGTCTTGGGGGTGCGGTTAAAGGCGGAGCCGGTGCCCATATTGAGGCTGCCCGGATCGTAACCCGCCAGGTCAAAGCCGTTCAGGGCCCAGCTCTGGCCACCACCGGTGAAGTCGTAGCTGCCGCCGGGGATCGGGGTGCCGCCGGTGCCGTCATCCACCACCATCTCAAAGTCAGTACCGCCGGTGGAGGAGGTATCACCCACCTGGAACTCGAACACGAAGTTATCGCCCTGGTACTCCATGGTCAGATCGATCACATCGGAGTCCATGGTCGCTTCACGGGGACGGGCCTGGTAGAAGGCCACGTTGAGCGGACCGGCGATCTGGGTACCAGAGCCGGGGCCCGGGGCATCGCCACCACACAGGCCACAACCACCCAGCCAGCTGGTTTCATCCCAGGAGCCCCAAGAGGTATCCGCCTGGGTCAGCCACAACGCATAGTTGGTGTTGTTGGCCTTCATCTGCATGTCGATGTAGTTGACCACGAAGTTCAAACGCTCAGTGGGGGCCCACTGCAGGGTGGCGGTGATGGCACTGCGCTCACGATCCTGCTGGAAGGCCACCGGGCCGGCGCCCCATTCCCAGAACGCTTCGTTACCCTGGCGCTGCAGGTTACGGTCCTGGTAGACACCGCCGATCATCACACCGAAGGTTTCGGAATCGTTCTTCCAGCTGCCCATGGCGGAGTACTGCGGATCCCAGCTGTCGGAGTCAGACTGGTACAGGCCGGCGGCGGAACCGTAGAAACTGTACTTGTCCAGGTCCAGCGGCTTACGGGTGTTAACCACCACGGTACCACCGACACCGCCTTCCAGCAGGTCCGCCTGGGAGCTCTTGTACACTTCGAGATCGCCAACGATCTCGGAGGGCAGCAGCTCATAGTTAAAGGAGCGCTTGGCCGGTTCCAGTACAAACCAGCCGGTGGAGGCGACGTTCTGACCGTTCAGGGTGGTCAGGGTCAGGTCGTCACCGGCGCCACGGATGGAGACCGAGGCCCCCTCACCGAACTGGCGCTGAATGGTGACACCGGGGATACGTTGCAGCGACTCTGCCACGTTGCGATCCGGAAACTTACCAATGTCCTCGGCGGTCACCACATCGATGACGCTATTGGAGAAACGCTTGGCGTTCAGGTTGGCTTGTTGCGAGGCACGAATACCGCGCACCTCAATGCGTTCAACTTGTTCAGAGGCGCCCTCTTCTTCCGCTACTGCCACAGCGGGTAAAGATGCGCCCAGAACGGTGGCCACCGAGGTGGCCAAAAGATGGCGTTTGAACTGAACAGGTCCCATCACTATCCCCTTCCTTGTGTTTGTTATCGTCTGTCACTCTTGTTCCATGGCAAATGACAGCGTTGTCATGGATGATTTCTAACTTACACAAGGATTTTTAATAAAGCCACTTTTTGAACATATTTTTTTAACCTTTCACAAACCTGCCCATCACAGGCGGGTTTCGTTGTCACATAGGGGCAGGTAACAGGCAATAGTCAGGCAGGGAGAGAGGATGTAATGACAAGGTTGTCATTGATTGAAATTGAGTTCATCAAGGCCCTGAAACCATGAACCAAATTCCCGCTTTCGTCGCAGCGGAATAGCCACATTGTTTATACGGGTGATCCGAACCAAATTTTGACGAATTAATCCGTAAATAAGTTAACTTTTGCCCGGAATTCGCGTACAAAACTGGCCATCAACAGCGCCAAACTGAAAGAAAGCTACAATATTTTGCTCCGCATAATGCGTCGAGCCCTCTGTCTCCCAACTCCCTCGACCTCACCCAAAGGGTCAAGGTTGAGCAGGCGCTGAAACAAATTTTTAATACTTATAAATGGAGTCAATCATGACCAAGATCGTTGTCGTCGGCGGTGGTGCCGGTGGGATGGAGCTACTGGGTAAGATCGGCCGCAAGCTGGGTAAGAAAGGCAAAGCGGAGATCACCCTGGTAGACGTCTGTGACCACCACATCTGGAAGGCTTTGCTGCACGAGCTGGCTACCGGCAGCCTGGACGAAGGGATCAACGCGGTGGATTACCGCGTCCACGGTGCCAACACCGGCTACCGCTTCGAGCAGGGTGCCCTGTCCGGCATCGACCGCATCAACCGCAAGGTGATCCTGGCGCCGATGACCGACAAGGATGGCATCGAGGTGCTGCCAGAGCGTCAGATCGACTACGACTACCTGGTGCTGGGCATCGGTGCGGTCACCAACGACTTTGGCATCCCCGGAGTCAAGGAGCACTGTAACTTCCTCGACCTGACCACCCAGGCGATGGACCTGCGTCAGAAGATCCTGACCCGCTTCCTGCAGTACGCCAAGAACCCGGACCATGACCACTTCGAGATCGCCATCGTTGGCTCCGGTGCCACCGGGGTGGAGATGGCCGCAGAGATGCACCATGCCGCGGATATCCTGCGCGGCTACGGCTACGAGATCAGCCCGGACCTGCTCAAGGTCAACCTGATTGAGGCAGCCGACCGGGTGATGCCGGGCCTGGAGCAGGACAGCCTGCAAAAGGCGGTGGACACCCAGTTGCGCGACCTGGGCATCGAGATCCACACCGGCACCATGGTGACCGAGGTGACCGCCGAAGGGATGAAGACCAAGTGCGGCAAGTTCATCCAGGCCGATCTGATGATCTGGGCCGCCGGTGTGAAGGCCCCCGAGGTACTGAGCACCCTGGATCTGCAAACCAACAAGGCTAACCAGATCAAGGTGCACCAGAACTGTCAGTCCATCGACGATCCGCGCATCTTCTCCTTCGGTGACTGCGCCGAGTGTCCGCAGCCGGACGGCTCCTTCACCCCGCCGCGGGGCCAGACCGCCCGCCAGATGGCACTGCTGATCGGTGACCACCTGATGAAGCTGCGCAAGGACGACAAGGCGGAGCTTAAGCCTTACGTCTACCACAACCTGGGCGGCTTCGTGAACATGTCCAAGTTCCACACCGTGGGCAACATGTTCACCTTTATGAAGGGCGGTGTGAACGTCCACGGCTGGCCGGCCCGCTTCGTCTACACCACCCTGTACCGTCGCCATATGCTGGCGATCCACGGTCCGGTGAAGGGCGTGTTCATGCTGGCGCTCAACGGCATGCAGCGCTGGATGCGCCCGGAGCTGAAGATCTGGTAATCTCAGACTCCAGCAACGAAAAAAGGAGGCCTATGGCCTCCTTTTTTGATCCGCGCTGCTAGGTGCTAGGTGCTAGGTGCTAGGTGCTAGGTGCTAGGTGCTAGGTGCTAGGTGCTAGGTGCTAGGTGCTAGGTGCTAGGTGCTAGGTGCTAGGTGCTAGGTGCTAGGTGCTAGGTGCTAGGTGCTAGGTGCTAGGTGCTAGGTGCTAGGTGCTAGGCAGGCTAGCCTAAAGGCCAGTTCATCACGGTCAACGCTTTTCCTGGTCTTTCCTAGCTCCTAGAAGGGCTTTGCCCGCCCTAGTCCCTGCTCTTCCTAGGCTCTTCCCAGGCTCTTCCCAGGCTCTTCCCAGGCTCTTCCCAGGCTCTTCCCAGGCTCTTCCTAGGCTCTTCCTAGGCTCTTCCTAGGCTATTCCCTAGTCCCTGCTCTACCCGTACATCGACTCGAAGTAGCTCTCGACGATCACCGCCGCGGACTGGGCGTCTACCGCCCCCTTGCTCAGTGCCCGGTAGCCACCCTGCTCAAACAGTCGGGCCTTGGCATCGGTGGTGGTCAGGCGCTCATCCTGGGTCAGGGTCTCGATGCCATAGCGACCAAACAGCCGATTAGCGAACTTGCGCGCCGCCCGGGTGACGTGCTGCTCAGTACCATCCATGTTCAGCGGCAGGCCCACTACCAGCTTGTCCGGTTGCCACTCACGGATCAGCTTCTCTACCTGATCCCAGTTGGGGATCCCATCCTGAGCCTTGATCCCCACCAGGGGCTTGGCGGTACCGGTGATGCTGTTGCCCACCGCGACACCGATGCTCTTGGTGCCAAAATCGAATCCCATGATCGTGCTCATGAATGCCCCACATCGCTGGAGAGTTGCCAGACGTCGATGCCAAGCCGCCGAGTGGCCTCTTGCCAACGCTGATCCAGCGGAATATCAAACATCAGGTCCAGCTCTGCTGGAATGGTCAGCCAGGCGTTGTCCGCCAGCTCCTGCTCTAGTTGCCCGGCGCTCCAGCCAGCATAGCCCAGGGCCACCAGAGACTGATTGGGCTGGCGCTCGCCACCGAAGGTGCCCAGCACATCCCGGCTGGTGGTGATCATCAGGTCGTCCGGCAAGGGGTGGCTCTGATCCAGCCCCTCTATCGCGGTGTGCAGCACAAAGCCGCGCTCCGGGTTAACCGGCCCCCCCATCAACACCAGGTTTTCCAGCCCTTGCGGCAGCTCAAAGTCCTTGCCCTTGACCGACATCTTGCGCAGCAGGGCGTCCAGGGTAATGTCCACCGGCTGATTGATGATTAAGCCCATGGCACCCTCATCGTTATGCTCACACAAATAGGTCACGGTGCGGGCAAAGAAGGGGTCCTGCAGCGACGGCATGGCGATCAGCAGATGGTGCTCCAGGCTGTTCATGGTCAACCTCCTTGGGCGATGATGGTCTTAGCCACCCGCCAGCTTCACTTTCAGGCCCTTGCTCTCCAACAGGCCTTTGAGCTGTTCACGATTATCGCCCTGGATCTCGATATCGAAACCCTTTACGGCGCCGCCACAACCCATCTTCTTCTTCAGTTCTGCCGCCATGGTTTTCAGCGCCTTGGCATCCAGACCCAGGCCGGTCACCACCATGGCGCCTTTGCCCTTGCGTCCCTTGCGCTCCATCTTGATGCGCACGATGCCGTCCCCTTGAGGCACCTCGACCGGGGCCTTCTCGCTGTTGATACGGCCGCCATCGGTGCTGTAAACCAGTTCGGAATCAAATTTAGAAATCATTCTTGGCCACCTTTACGTACAGAGGGGGAGGGATTGTACCAGATGCTCGAGTCCGGCTTGCAGTCAGGCCCGGGTAAATGGGCAAAAAGCGACTGGATTCAGTAAGCTAAACAATGCTGTACTGCACCTGATGCAAACCGAAAAAAGATGCAGGTTGCTGAATCTGGCTCTTTTCTCACCGTGTCGACGCTGGCACGATAAGAGTAATGGTGACCAATCCCCACCAGTATAGGGCTGGAACACTAGAGGGCTGGAACAATTTTTCGCCCGGGAAGGTCTTATGATTAACAACCTGACGCAGGTATAAGGTAAGTCCCATGAAGAAGCTTTTCGCAATGGCCGCGGCACTGATGCTGGCTGGATGCAGCACTATCCAGACCGATTCCGATTACGATACCTCCACCCAGTTCAGCAACCTCAAAACCTGGGCATGGGTTGAGAAGAGCGAGGTCACCGGCGACGACCAGTACCACATGGATGGACTGATGGACCAGCGGGTACGCAACGCCATCACCAACACGCTGCAGAGCAAGGGACTGAGCCAGGTCGATGCTGCAGACGCCGATATCCTGGTTAACTACCTGACCAAGATTGAGAAGAAGGTTAATGTCGACACCTTCTACTCGAGCTTTGGCTATCACCCCTATTACTACGGTCGCTACCCCTTCCACGCTGGCGTGCGGGCTGACACCCGGGTGCGTGAGTACCAGGAGGGCACCCTGCTGATCGACCTAGTGGACAACGAGAATCGCACCCTGATCTGGCGCGGCAGTGGCACCGATACCCTGAAGCAGAACCAGACCCCGGCCCAGCGGACCGAGCAGGTCAACGAGGTGGTCTCCGCCATCATGGAGCAGTTCCCGCCGCAGTGATTGGCGACGGACAGCAGCAACAAAAAATGCCCGGCAATGCCGGGCGTTTTTTTATGCCTCTAGCGGCGGCAGTGGCCGGGGACGGCCGTTGTCGTCGATCGCTACGTAGTTGAACAGCGCCTCGGTGACGCAGTAATGATCGTCCGAGCCGTCGGTGATGGGTCGTACCCACACCTCCAGTGCGATCTGCATCGAGGTACGGCCACGACGGCTGAGCTGGCCGTAGACGCAGACCGCGTCCCCAACCGCCACCGGGCGATGGAAGGTCATCCCCTCGACAGACACGGTGCAGGTTCGGCCGCGGCTGACCTGCTTGGCCAGCAGACCGCCGGCGATGTCCATCTGCGACATGATCCAGCCACCGAAGATATCACCGTTGGCGTTGGTGTCCGCCGGCATGGCCAGGGTGCGCAGCAGCAGCTCACCTTCCGGCTCTGGATGGTGCTGTTCTCGGCTCATGCCTGTCCCCCCTCGAAACGGGACAGGCTCTGCAGCAGCGCCTCCACTCCGGCTGCCGGGATGTCCTTATGCAGCACCAGGCGGCTTATCGCATCGGCGTTCAGCGTGGCCTTGATACCATCGTCAGCCAGATGAGCCTGCAACCGGGCCAGATCAGGGTAACGGAACTGGGCAAACACCATGTTGGTGTGGCGGCTGTCTACCTCAACCCCACGCAGGGCACTGAGCCCCTCGGCCAGACGCTGGGCGTTGTCGTGGTCCTCAGCCAGGCGCTCTACCTGCTCGGTCAGGGCCAGCTGACCCGCGGCAGCGAGGATACCGGCCTGGCGCATGCCACCGCCAAGTACCTTGCGCCAGCGACGGGCGCGCTGGATCAGTGCCTCATCCCCCACCAGCAAGGAACCCACCGGGGCCGCCAGCCCTTTGGACAGGCAGATGGTGAAAGAATCAAAGTACTGGGCGATGTCCGCCAGGGTCACCCCCTGGTCCACCACCGCATTGAATACCCGGGCACCGTCCAGGTGCAGCTTCAGCCCCTGCTCAAAGGCAAACTGTTGAGCCTGGGCCAGGTAGGGCATTGGCAACACCTTGCCACCAATGGTGTTCTCCAGGCTAATAAGCCGGGTGCGGGCAAAGTGGATATCGTCCGCCTTGATAGCGCCCTTGAGCTTGCCCAGATCCAGGCTGCCATCCGCCTCGTTGTCGATGGGCTGAGGCTGGATCGATCCCAGTACCGCGGCACCGCCCCCTTCATACTTGTAGTTATGGGCCTGCTGACCACAGAGATACTCATCCCCCCGCTGGCAATGGGCCATCAGCGCCAGCAGGTTGGCCTGGGTGCCGGAGGAGGTGAACAGCGCCGCCTCAAAGCCAGCCATCTCGGCCGCCTGGGCCTCAAGCGCATTGACGGTGGGGTCATCACCGTAGACGTCATCGCCGACCTCAGCCTGGGCCATGGCACGGCGCATCGCCTCGGTGGGTTGGGTCACGGTATCGGAGCGGAAATCAAACATCGATTAGACAGGTTCGTTGAATGGCAAAAGTGGCTTTAGGGTATCAGAACTGACCTGACAGGGTATTAATACAATTTTGAACAAATCTGATTCATGCGAAGTGGGATTTTCGCCGTTTTACCTCGGCCTTTCTGCCATGGATAATGCATCGCAACAAACAAAGTCATGCAACAGCCGGGTTATTGGGGTTCGAGTTAGCACCGCCCTGGATCTCCGGCCGCCGAAAAGGAGTCTCGCCATGTTGAGCCTGATGGTTACCCTCTCTCCGCTGGCTGCGATTGCGCTGCAGCGCCGCTACCCGGCCAAGCCCAAGATCAACGCCTGGCTGTAACGCCAAAAGCCCACCATAAGGTGGGCTTTTTGTTGTTTGCCGTTGCGGACTAGGCCTTGGGGATCTGCTGCACGTGCAGATCCATCTGCGGATAGGGAATGCCGATACCGGCATCATCCAGTGCCTCTTTGATCGCCTGGTTCAGGGCGAACTGGGTCGGCCAGTAGTCATCGGTAGCCACCCAGGGGCGTACCACGAAGTTGACCGAGGAGTCGGCCAGCTCTGCCACTTCCACGGTGGGGGCAGGCTCCGCCAGCACCCGGCTCTCGGCGCTAATCACCCGCTCGATCACCTCGCGGGTCTGCTTCAAGTCCGCATCGTAGGAGACCCCGACCACCATGTCGATGCGGCGGGTGTCCATGGCGCTGTAGTTGATGATCACCCCATCCATCACCGCCTTGTTAGGGGCGACGATGCGCTTGTTGTCCGGGGTAACAAAGGTGGTGGAGAAGATGGAGATCTCCTTTATCACCCCGGCGATCCCTGCCGCCTCAACGAAATCACCGGCCTTGAAGGGGCGAAAGGCCACCAGCAGCACACCGGAGGCGAAGTTGGACAGCGAGCCCTGCAGGGCCAGGCCGACCGCCAGGCCGGCGGCACCGAGTACCGCAACGATGGAGGCGGTCTGTACCCCCAGCTGGCCCAACACCGCCACCAGGGTGATCGCCATCACCAGGGCACTGACGATATTGCCGATAAAGCCCACCACGGTGGCATCCACATCCCGGGCGGACAGGTTCTTGCGCACCAGGGCGGAGAACCCTTTGGCAATCCAGCGACCGACGATAAAGATAAGAACAGCCACCACCAGCTTGGTGCCGTAGATCACGATCAGATCCGGCGCCTGCTCAATCCAGCCTGAGAACATCTCCATTACTTCCTCCTTGATAGTGGGTGCATCCCACCGGCTGTTATTTAAAGGGGTTAACGTATGGAAATGTAGCTGATTATTAAAACAAATTCGCCTGGTATGGCTGATTTTTATCCATTGGAGAGATGGTTAAGTCCGGCAGGCTGGCCGCGGGCACATCAGGGGCCTGCAGCCACGCCTGTGCCTGCTGGGCAGGCAGAATAAGCGGCATGCGGTGGTGATAGTGGCTGACACTGCCCTCGGCGGCTGTGGTGAGCATCACCACCGCGCCCTGGGGTCGCTCGGAGCTGGGGGGCCAGGCGATCCCGGCCACGTTCATCAGCGCCTGCGGCTCGAAGCGGTAACCCACCTTGCTCACACCCTCTTTGCGCCACTCAAACCAGGCGGACATCGGCAGCAAACAGCGAAAGCCGGCAAGGGCGGTACGAAACAGCGGCTTCTCCGCCACGGTCTCACTGCGGGCGTTGATCACCGGACGGGAGAGGAATTCGGTATCCAGTCCCCAGCGCAGGCCGCTGCATTGAATACGGCCCTGCTGCTGGTGGATAACAGCAATGGTGTCCGTGGGGTAGATCCTGGGGCTGCCGCTCAGTTTGAAGCTGCCCTGGTCGACCCCCACCTGGGTGCGGGTGTCGTAGTCGACAGGGTTTAACGCAAACTGGCCACACATGGGCTGCTCCAGGCTGGCGGCTGATCGGAATTACGGGCTTAAGCTACTGGCCGAAGCGGGCGCCACCCTGGGCCAGGTAGGCGCGCTCCTCCTCGCTCTCCCGTCGCCCCAGTACCGCGTTGCGGTGGGGGAAGCGGCCAAAGCGCTCGATGATCTCAAGATGGGCCTTTTGGAAGCGTAGCGTACTGGCTACCTGCTCACGGGCCGGACCGCTGAGCCCCGCCATCATCCGCTCCAGCATCGCCACGCCGATCAACTGATCCTCCAACTGCTCGGAGTGCTGCAGCGGCATATAGAAGAACAGGCGCTGACTGAGCGCCAACTGCTTGTCCAGGCCCAGCTCGATACCCTGCTTGCACAGCGCCAGCGCCGTCGCATCGTAGGCAAAGGCCTCCGCCTTGCCGCGGAAGATGTTACGACTGAACTGATCCAGCAGGATGATCAGGGCCAGGCGCCCCTCGGCACTTTGCAGCCAGTGGCCCAGCTCACCCTCCACCGCCTGGCGATGCAGCTTGCCAAAGTGCAGACGGATGGCACTGTCGGTCAGCTCACTGGCGCCGAACCACAGCTTGTTCATGGGCTCCACCGGCAGACCTTCCGAGTCCAGACGGCCGAACCAAAAATCGATTACATGGTTGATATCCATCGACTTAACTCTTAATCGCACCCTGCCCTATCCTGCCTATGCCCGGCGCTAAAGGAAAGCCAAAGCGGCGAAATTGTGGCCTGTGGCAGAAACAAACAAGCCCGCTCGTAGGCGGGCTTGTCATTACCGGCTGGCGTTAGTGCACCTCTCGGCGCAGCCACCCCCGATCCGACATGATGGCGTAGGCGCAGGGGATCATGAACAGCACCAGCAGGGTGGAGGCAAAGATCCCGAACACGATGGAGACCACCATCGGCTTGACCACCTGGGCCTGCAGGCTCGGCTCCATCAGCAGCGGCAGCAGTCCGGCGGCGGTGGTCAGCGAGGTGAGGAACACCGCACGGAAGCGCTCCCGGCTGGCCTCTACCACGGCGTCCAGCACCTGCTCTCCCCGCTCCATATGGTGGCGGATGTACTGCACCAGCAGGATCGAGTCGTTCACCACCACCCCGGATAGGGAGATGAAGCCCATGATGGAGGGCATCGACAGATCGTAACCGGTCAGCCAGTGTCCCCAGAGTACGCCGATCAGCGCCAGCGGGATGGCAATCATCACCACCGCCGGCTCCTTGTAGCTGCGGAACTGCAGGCTGAGGATGGCGTAGATCCCGAACAGACCCAGGATAAAGCCACGCTTCATCGAATCCCCGGTCTCCTGGGTCTCCTTGGCCTGGCCCTCGAAGCCAAAGCTGACATTGGGGTACTGGGCCCGGATCTCAGGCAACGCCTCCTGCATCAGCTGGCGGTTGATGTCCGAGGCGTTAGCCACCCGGCTATCGACACTGCCAAACACCGTGATGGTGCGTAGCCCCTCGAATCGCTGGATCCGCACGTAGCCGCGCTGCCAGCTTAGATCCGCCACACTGGCCAGGGGCAGCTGACTGCCATCCGCCAGGAACACCGGGAAGCGGGCCAGTGACTCCAGATCCGCCGCCTGGCTGCGGTCGAGCTGAACCATCACCCGCAGGTTCTCCGGCCCCAGCTGGATCTCATCCGCCAGATTGCCGTAGTAGGCACCCCGCAGCTGACTGGCCACCATCTGGCCGGTCAGGCCAAAGCTCTCCGCACCGGGGCGCAGGGTGATCAGCAGTTCATCCTTACCCGGACGCATGTTGTCCAGCAGATTGTGGACGCCATTGAACTGACCGAGGTACTGCTGGACCGCCACCGATACTGCCTTAAGCTCCTCCAGGTCATCGCCGCGGATGCGCAGCTCAATGGCGCGGCCGCCGGGGCCGTGCATCGGCTGGCTGAACACCAGGGAGATCGGCTCCGCCAGCTCACCCACCTCGGTGCGCCAGTCCGCCAGGAAATCCTCGATACGGCTCTGGCGGATCTCGGCGCTGCGCAGGTCCAGCCTCACCGTGGCCACATGAGGGCCGGATTCACCGGCATCCACGTTGAAGTTGAACTGCTCCGCTCGGTGCAAGATCAGCGGCTCACCGCCCTCGAACTGCTCGCTGTAGCGCTGGGCGACGCGCTCGGCAGCGTCGCTGATCTGGCTGGCGACCGCCTCGGTCCGGTGCAGCGGTGCCCCCGGCGGCAGGATGATGCGCGCCTCGGCCACATCGCCATCCAGCTCAGGAAAGGCGCTGAACTTGACCGCACCGCCAGCCAACAGGGCAATAGAGGCAAACAGCAGGCCGATCACCCCACCGAATACCGCGTAACGACGCTGTACCGCCCAGCGTACCGCGGTCACCAGCCGCTCATTGCGAAACGCCTCGAAGCGTTCGCCAAACCGAGCCTTGGCCCGCTGCAGGCGCACCAGGCGCTGCTTGGGTACCGGCTTGCCTTCGGCGATCAACTGGGCCCGGCGGGCCTCGCGCTGTTTCTGCTTGTGCATGGAGTGAGCCAGGTGAGCCGGCAGGATCAGGAAGGCCTCCAGCAGCGAGATGGAGAGCACCAGCAGCAGCACCTTGGGCACATCCCCCAGCACCGCTCCCATCTGGCCATCGAGAAACAGCATGCCACCGAAGATACAGATGGTGGTGAGGTAGCTGGAGAGCACCCCGGGGAACACCTTCTTCACCCCCTGGGTGACCGCCTCGTCGATGCCAAGCCCCTTCTCGATATGGGCGGCGATGGACTCGGAGATCACGATGGCATCGTCCATCAGGATACCGATGGCCATCAACAGCGCGACCAGGGACATGATATTGATGGAGATCCCCAGCACCGACATCATGTAGATGGCACCAAGGAAGGAGACCGGCAGGCCCGCGGCAACCCAGAAGGAGTAGCGCAGGGAGAAGAACAGCCACATTACGGCGAACACCAGCAGGATCCCCTGCAGGCCGTTGTTGACCATCATGTTGAGCCGGTCTTTCACCAGCGAGGAGAGGTCGTTGGAGAGCACCAGCTGCACCCCGTCAGGGGCACGCAGCTGCTCAGCCTCGATAAAGGCCGCTACCTTCTCCTTGACCCGCATGGCGTCTTCCGACTTGTTCTTGCTGATCTTCAACGCCGCCGACAGCTTGTCGTCGAACAGGATCTTGGACTCTTCCAGCTCGAAGGTATCGGTGATGGTGGCGATCTCCGCCAGGGTTACCTGGGCACCATCGGGGCTGGCGGCCACCACCAGCTGGCCGAGGCCGCGGGGGGTCACCTGGCGCTGGTCGAAGCGCAGCATCAGGTTGCGATCCGCCAGCTCCAGGTTGCCCGCCGGCATCATCACGTTTTGCTGGCGCACGGTGGTGGCGACATCATTGACCGACAGGCCGTGGCGGCGCAGCGCCACCTCATCCAGCTCCACCCGCAGCAGGTGGTTGGAGAAGCCGGCCACGTTGATAAGCGCCACCCCGGTCTGCAGCTTCATCCGCCGCTTGAGATCCTCGGCGTAGGCCTTGAGTTCCGGCATCGACAGATCCGCGGCGATGGCCACGTCGATCACAGGCTCGGTCCACTCCAGCTCCTCCACCACCGGAGGCTCAATCTCGCTGGGAAAGTCCTTGATGGCGCGGATCCGGGTCTGGACATCCACCAGCATCCGGGTCATGTCTGCCTTGTCGTCGATCTTCAGGCGCAGGCTGGCAAGGCCCTCGCTGGCCTGACAGGTCATCTCACGGATATTGGAGAGGCCATCCACCGCATCCTCCATCCGCAGACAGAGATTCTGCTCCGCCTGGAAGGGGGTCGCGCCGGGGTAAACTACGGTGGCACCGATGTAGTTGAACTTGAACTCCGGGAAAGTATCCCGTTTGACGCTGCCGATGCTCAGCAGCCCCACCATCAGCAGCAACCCCATCAGCAGGTTGGCCGCGGTGGGGTGGCGGACAAAGTAGCGGATCATTGCTCCGCCTCCGTACGCAACAGCATCCCCGGCACCGCCGGCAGCAGGTCATTGAGCACCAGGTCAACATCCGAGGGCAGTGCGCCACGCACCGCCACCTGGTCGCCCCGGCGGTAAAGCACCTCCACCGGCTCAATGCGCAGGCGAGATTGCTGGTCCATCAGGTAGAGTCGCTCACCGCGCAGGGCGCGGCTGGGTACCACAACCTGTTCACGCTCCGGGCCACGGATGCGAGCAGTGACAAACAGATCCTTCACCAGCGGCGGCCGTTGGGCCAGATCCAGTTGCTGATAATCCTGCTTCACCAGCAGCACCACGCCAACGGTGGCCTGGTTGGGATCCACCGACTCGCGGATCCGCACCACCTCGGCATCCCAGTTGACGCTGAGTTCACCGCTGTCGAGCTGGACCTCGGCCTGCAACGACAGCGCCCGGTTGCGCAGGGCGTCTTCGGAATGGCTGCCCAGCAGGCGCTGCATATCGTGCAGCGCTACCGCCACCTCGATCTCCATCTGGTCGATGCCATGCAGCGTCACCATCACCTGGTTGGCTGAGACCACCTGGCCGGTCTCCACACTGACCTCCGCCACGCGGCCGTCAAAGGGCATGGTCACACGGGTCTGGCTCAGGCGCCGCTCGGCATCCGCCACCGAGGCCTCGGCCACCTTCAGCTGGGCCTGGGCTACCTGGCGGTCGTCGGGCAGCAGTTGCAACTGGTTCTCCAGCTCCTGCACCAGCTTGCGCTGGGCCAGCAGCGATTGCTGTTGGTTGTCCAGCTCGGAGTCGGAGATCAGGCTGCGCTGCTTGAGCGACTGCTTGCGCTCGGTCTCCGCCTGGGTCAGCTGCAGACGCCCCTGCTCCAGCTCCAGGCTGGCCTGCAGGTTGTTCTCGTTCTGGCTCAGCCGGGTCAGCTGCGCCGCCGCAGCGTTGCGATCCGCCCGGGCCTGGGCCAGTCGCAGCTCAAACTCCAGCGGCTCGATCTCCAGCAGCAGGGCGCCCTTGGGCAGCAGACGCCCGGCTTCCAGCTGAGGATTACGGTAGCGCACCGGTCCACCCAGCTCCGCTACCGCCTGCCACACCCGCTTGGGCTCAACCCGGCCAAAGGCGCTGATCTCCGGCGCCAGTGGCGCGCGCTCCAGTGGCATCACCTCAACCAGGCGGGCTCGATCATAAGACTCGTTAACCGGTGCCTTGGGGCGCAGCATCACCGCGGCCACCAGGCACAGTACACCCAGGGCGATGCCGATAGGCAGCCAGCGTTTTTTCGGGGTTGAACTCATGGTTTCACTCTTTGTCAGCACAGGCGCCAAAGGCCGCGGGGACGGCCAGATATCGCGCAGCGGGATTTATCCCGGGCATTGTACGTGGCAGATCCTGTACCAAAGAGGGAAAAGCTATCGAAGAGAGCGGGTTGGAGTTGAAAAATCGGAACGGGATCACCCCGTTCCGAAAACAGTGAGGCCGGTCAGTCCAGATCGATGGTGAGATCACCGCGCAGACGGCTGCCCTGCTCGCCTCGCTGCTGTAGCTTCACCATCAGGCGGAGGTCGTTGGCAGAATCGGCATGGTGCAGGGCATCGGCGTAGCTGATCTCATCCTGGCTGTAGAGCTCAAACAGGGCCTGGTCGAAGGTTTGCATCCCCTGCTCCCGGCTGTTGGCCATGGTCTCCTTGAGCAGGTGCAGCTCCCCTTTGGCGATGATGTCCGCCACCCTGGGGGTATTGAGCAGCACCTCGATGGCCACCCGTCGCCCTTTGCCATCCCGCCGGGGGATCAGCTGCTGGGCCATCACCGCCTTGAGGTTCACCGACAGGTCAAACAGCACCTGTTTATGCTTGGTTTCCGGCACCAGGTGGAGGATACGATCCAGCACCTGGTTGGCGTTGCTGGCGTGCAGGGTAGCCATACACAAGTGGCCGGTTTCGGCAAAGGCAAGGGCAAACTCCATGGTCTTCTGGGTACGGATCTCACCCAGCAGCAACAGGTCCGGTGCCTGGCGCAGTGAGCTTTTCATCGCCGCTTCGAAGCTCTCGGTGTCGGTACCCACCTCACGCTGGGTGACGATGCTCTTGTCGTGCTGATGGACGTACTCGATGGGGTCCTCGATGGTGAGAATATGGCCGCGCTGGCTTTGATTGCGCAGCCCCACCATGGCCGCCAGCGAGGTGGACTTACCGGTGCCGGTGGCCCCTGCCAGGATCACCAGCCCCCGCTTGGCCATCGCCACTTCCTTCATCACCTCAGGCAGATGCAGCTCCTCCATGGTCGGGATCTGGGTGTGGATGGCACGCAGCACCATGCCGGGGTAATCCCGCTGCCAGAAGGCGGAGACACGGAAACGGGCCTGCTCAATGCCACTGGCATAACCAAAGTTGGCCTCCCGCTCCAGCTCAAAGCGTTGCCGAATCTCGTCGCTCATCACCTGATCGAGCAGTGACATCACCTCTGCCTCCCCCAGTACCTGGTCCGACAGGGGCTGTAGCTCCCCGTCGATCTTGGCGCTGGCGGGAAAGCCCACGGTGATAAAAAGATCCGACGCCCGATGGGCCAACATCGTTTGCAGCAGAGCCTGAATGTCCATATTCGCCTCGCGGTCTGGTTTAGAAACTGCTCTTCTGACTCATCTTGCTCATCGCATCAGCACGGGTGATGAGCCCCTGATTTACCAAGTTTTCCAACCCCTGATCCAGGGTTTGCATGCCGTGAGCCATACCAGTTTGGATGGCGGAATACATCTGCGCCACCTTGTCCTCTCGAATGAGGTTGCGGATCGCCGGGGTGCCGATCATGATCTCATGGGCCGCCACCCGGCCGCCGCCCGCCTTCTTGATCAGGGTCTGGGAGATCACCGCCTGCAGGGATTCCGACAGCATGGTGCGCACCATATCCTTCTCGCCGGCGGGGAACACGTCCACCACACGGTCGATGGTCTTGGCGGCAGAGGTGGTGTGCAGGGTGCCAAACACCAGGTGACCGGTCTCCGCCGCGGTCAGCGCCAGGCGGATGGTTTCCAGATCACGCATCTCCCCCACCAGAATCACATCCGGGTCCTCACGCAGGGCACTGCGCAGGGCTGCAGCAAAGTTGTGAGTATCCCGATGTACCTCACGCTGGTTGATCAGGCAGTTCTTGGGGTCATGAACAAATTCGATCGGGTCTTCGATGGTGAGGATATGATCGTGACGCTGCTCATTGATGTAATCCACCATCGCCGCCAGGGTGGTACTCTTACCGGAGCCGGTGGGGCCGGTCACCAGCACCAGGCCACGGGGATAGGAAGCGATATCCCGGAAGATGTCCGGCACACCGAGCTGCTCCAGGGTCAGCACCGAGCTGGGGATGGTACGGAATACCGCAGCGGCACCACGACTCTGGTTGAAGGCATTAACACGGAAACGGGCCAACCCGGGGATCTCGAAGGAGAAATCGATCTCCAGGTTTTCCTCGTACTCTTTGCGCTGTTTGTCGTTCATGATGTCGTAGATCAGCGCGTGGACCTCTTTGTGGTCCATCGAGGGCAGGTTGATCTTACGAACCTCGCCATCCACTCGAATTAACGGTGGAACCCCTGCGGAGAGGTGCAGATCCGAGGCGTTGTGCTTTACACTAAAGGCGAGTAATTCAGTAATTTCCATATCTAGTTAACGTTCCCGAAGAGTGTATGTCCACCATATCAGAGCGGATCCAGCAAGCCCAGAACCGCATCCAACAGGCCACGGCTGAAGCCAAACGGCCCGAAGGCAGCGTTACCCTGCTGGCGGTCAGCAAAACCAAGCCCGCCGAGATGGTGCGGGAGGCCCACCAGGCAGGACTGAGTCATTTTGGTGAAAACTACCTGCAGGATGCCCTAGATAAGATGGCGCAGCTGGCGGATCTGCCGCTGACCTGGCACTTCATCGGCCCGCTGCAGTCCAACAAGACCCGGCCGGTGGCTGAGCATTTCCACTGGGTCCACAGCGTCGACCGGGACAAGATCGCCCAGCGCCTAAGTGATCAGCGCCCGGCGGGCATGGCACCACTTAATGTCTGCCTGCAGGTCAATATCTCCGCCGAGCAGAGTAAATCCGGGGTCACCCCCGAGCAGTTGCCGGCCCTGGCTGAGTTGGTAGAGCAACTGCCTGGCCTGAACCTGCGTGGACTGATGGCGATCCCCGCCGCCAGCGATGACCCGGCCGAGCAGCGCCAGGCCTTTGCCCGGCTGCGAGCCCTGCAACAACAGCTGCTGGTTAAGCACCCGGGGCTGACCACCCTGTCGATGGGGATGAGCAATGACCTGGAGGCTGCCATCTATGAGGGCAGCACTATGGTGCGGATCGGCACCGCCCTGTTTGGCGCCCGAGATTAATCAATCAATGAACAAAGGAATCAGTGTGAGCAGAACCGTCGCCTTTATCGGCGCAGGCAATATGGCCCGCAGCATCATCAGCGGTCTGGTGGCCAGCGGCTACCCGGCAGCACAGATCATCGCCGCTAACCCAAGCCAGGGTAAGCTGGATGCCCTGGCCTCAGAATTCGGTGTGCAAACCACCAACGACAACCTCGCCGCTTGTGAGCAGGCCGAGGTGATTGTTCTCGGTGTGAAGCCGCAGTTGATGGCCCAGGTCTGTGCCCCTATCGCCGAGCTTGACCTGTCCGGCAAGCTGGCCCTCTCCATCGCCGCCGGGGTCACCTGTGACTCACTGCAATCCTACCTGGGATCCGATGTGGCGCTGGTGCGCACCATGCCCAATACCCCTTCACTACTTGGTCTGGGCCTGACCGGCCTCTATGCGCCGGCAGGGGTATCGCAGGTGGATAGGGACTTTGCCACCGAGCTGATGGCGGCGGTAGGCGAAACCCTGTGGCTGGAGCAGGAAGCGCAGATCGATCAGGTGATCGCCTGTGCCGGCAGCAGCCCGGCTTACTTCTTCCTGTTTATGGAAGCGATGGAGCAGGCCGCCGAGAAGATGGGGGTAACCCAGGCCGATGCCCGATTGATGATCCAGCAGGCTGCCCTTGGCGCCGCCGAGATGGTAAAACATAATCCGCAGCTGTCCCTGGCGGAACTGCGGGCCCAAGTGACCTCCAAGGGCGGAACCACCGCCAAGGCCATCGAGACCTTTGAACAACAAGGGCTGCGCAACAGCGTGGCCGATGCCATGAACGCCGCCGTCGAGCGCGCGCAGCAGATGGCGAAAGAGTTTTAACACGGAAAACGAGACCCACTATGAATGATGCCATGACGTTCCTCGTCACCACCCTGCTTGAACTGTACCTGATGGTGGTGCTGCTACGCCTCTGGCTGCAATATGTTCGTGCCGACTTCTACAACCCCTTCAGCCAGTTCGTGGTGAAGGCGACCCATCCAATCCTGGCCCCCATGCGTCGGGTGGTGCCCTCCATCGGCCGCCTGGACAGCTCAGCACTGCTGCTGGCCTTCCTGGTGGGCTCGCTGATCTGGACTGCCAAGCTGCTGCTGTCCGGTAACGGCTGGAACGTCATCGTCTTTGTGCTGGGTGCGGTCACCGTGCTGAAGAAAGCCGGCGTTCTGCTGTTCTGGATGCTGCTGATCCGCGCCATCCTCAGCTGGGTATCCCAGGGCCACAACCCGGTGGAAGCGGTACTGCATCAGCTGACCGAGCCGATGCTGGCCCCCATCCGTCGCTTCCTGCCGCCCATGGGTGGCCTGGACTTCTCCATGCTGGTGCTGCTGATCGGCATGAACTTCGTCAATATCCTGCTGCACTCCTACCTGCCCTACTGGAGCGTGGTGTGAGTCAAGCGGTCCGGCAGCAGGGGGAGTCCCTGCTGCTGAACCTCTATATCCAGCCCAAGGCCAGCCGGGATGCGCTAGTGGGCGAGCATGGTGACGAGTTCAAGGTGGCGATCACCGCGCCACCGGTGGACGGCAAAGCCAACAGCCACCTGATCAAATACCTGGCCAAGCAGTTCAAGGTGGCCAAAGGGCAGATCACCATCGTCAAGGGCGAACTCGGCCGCCATAAGCAGCTGCGCATCGACCAGCCCAAGGCGATCCCCAGCGCCATCGAGCAGCTGCTCAACCATTAACCCCAAGGAAACCGTTGCCCGAAGGACAAGGTCTATAGTTGTAATTCGGGCAACTGAAATGGAGATCCCCTATGTTCCGTGCCCTCATTACCCTGGTACTTTCCGGCCTGATGCTGCTGGTTCCCGCCAGTGCCGAGCAGAAGATGCAGGTTGGCAAATACGCCATCCATTACGTCTCCTTTGGCAGCACCTTTCTCACCCCGGAGGTGGCCAAGGCCTATGGCATCAGCCGCAGTCGTTATACCGGCCTGGTCAATGTCTCGGTGATCGACACCAGCATCCAGGGAGATACCAGTCACACCGTGGCGGTCTCCATCTCAGGCAATGCCAAGAACCTGCTGGGCAGCAACAAGTCGCTGGACTTCAAAGAGGTTCGCGAGGGCGATGCGATCTACTACATCGCCGAGGTGGGTCACCGCAACGAGGAGACCTACACCTTCGATATCCAGCTGGATAACGGCTCGGATCTCAACACTCGGCTGCAGTTCCAGCAGAAGTTCTACGTCGATTGAGTATCGGCTCGCTCACCCAGGCGGTGGGCGAGCACTCAACTATTGCCCCTATCTGGTATAGAATCGGCGCCCAGATTGCCCGGGGCGCCACTGCGCTCCCACCCAACAGGAGCCTTCATGTCCCAGTCCATCGTTCTGGCCACCGGCAATGCCGGCAAGGTCCGTGAGTTTGCCCAACTGCTGGCAGACTACCCACTAGAGATCCTGCCCCAGTCCCAGTTCAACGTCAGCAGCGTGGCGGAGGACGGCACCACCTTTATCGAGAACGCCATCATCAAGGCCCGCCATGCCGCCCGCATCAGCGGTCTGCCGGCCATCGCCGACGATTCCGGCATCGAGGTGGACGCCCTCAATGGCCGCCCGGGGATCTACTCAGCCCGCTACGCCGGCGAGCAGGCCAGTGCCGAGCAAAACTGGCAGAAGCTGCTGGTGGAGATGCAGGGGCAAGCCCAGCGCAGCGCCCGTTTCCAGTGTGTGCTGGTGTATATGCGCCACGCCGATGACCCGTCGCCGGTGATCGCCCAAGCCAGCTGGGAGGGCAGCATCACCGAGCAGGCCCAGGGGGAACACGGTCATGGCTATGATCCGGTATTCCAGGTAGCCGGCGACAACCGCACCGCCGCCGAGCTCAGTGCCGATGAGAAAAACGCCCTGAGCCACCGCGGCAAGGCGATGACGCTGCTGCTGGACGGCCTCAAGCAGAAAGGGATCCTCTGAGTGTCCCTGCCGCTGTCGCTCTATATCCATATCCCCTGGTGTGAACAGAAGTGCCCCTACTGCGACTTCAACTCCCACGCCCGCAAGGGACCGATCCCGGAGCAGGAGTACATCGCTGCACTGCTGGCAGATCTGGACCAGGATCTGCCACTGGCGGCGGGCCGGACCCTGCGCTCGATCTTTATCGGCGGTGGCACCCCGTCGCTTGTCTCGCCCCAGGGCATCGAGCAGTTGTTGCAAGGGGTAGCCGAGCGCCTGCCGCTGGCACAGGATTGCGAGATCACCATGGAGGCTAACCCCGGCACGCTGGAGGCGGATCGCTTCCGCCCCTATCGTCAGGCCGGGGTCAACCGCCTCTCCGTGGGGGTGCAGAGCTTCCAGCAGGACAAGCTGCAGATCCTCGGCCGTATCCACGGCGCCGAGGAAGCCCGTCGCGCCGCCCGGGAAGCACGCAAGGCCGGTTTCGAGCGCTTTAACCTGGACCTGATGCACACCCTGCCCAACCAGTCGGTGCAGGATGCCCTGTACGACCTGGCCCAGGCGATCGAGCTGGATCCCCCCCACCTGTCCTGGTATCAGCTCACCATCGAGCCCAACACCCAGTTTGCCTCCCGCCCGCCCAAGTTGCCGGACGAGGAGACCCAGTGGGCGATCTTCGAGCAGGGCAAGGCGATGCTGGAAGCGGCAGGCTACCGTCAGTACGAGATCTCCGCCTGGGCCAAACCCGGCTACCAGTGTGAGCACAACCTCAACTACTGGCGCTTTGGCGACTACCTGGGGATAGGCTGCGGCGCTCATGGCAAGCTGACCGGGGCCGATGGACGGTTAGTGCGAACGGTGAAGGTGCGCCACCCCAAGGGCTACCTGGAGGCGGGGCGTAATCCATTAGACCAGCTGACCGAGGTGGCCCGGGAGGACCAGGCGCTGGAGTACTACATGAACCGGCTGCGGCTGATGGAGCCGATGCCACTGACCGAGTTGACCCAACGCACCCAGCTCAGTGCCGATGAGGTGGAGCCCCAGCTGAGTTGGGCGCTGCAGCGGGGGCTGATCGCCCGGGACGAGCAATCACTGCAGTTGACCGAGCAGGGCCACCGCTATCTCAATGAGTTGCTCGGCCAGTTCCTGCCGGACTAACCGCACTGAGCGGGCAGCGGCATCGGCTCGCCGCTGCCCCCCGCCAGGGTGAAGTCCAGTTTCACACTCAAAAGTGCCGGGGTCGCAGTGGGGTTTTCCGGCCCTGCCTGGTAGCGCCAGCCTTTGAGTGCCTCCAGCCCGGCCCGGTCAAACACCTGCTCGGGGTGGGAGCGTACAATGGCGACACGGCGGGGCCTGCCGTCCCGGTCGATGGTGAACTCCATCTCGACGCAGCCCTGGTAGCCGTTACGGGCCGCATTGATCGGGTAGCGTGGCTCCTTGCGAGACTTCAGCTGCCAGAATCACGTGTACTGCTCATTATCCCGCAAGTCCAGGTAGTAGTCCGATTCGGGTAACACCGTTCCAGCTTGCTCCGCTTCGGTGCTGCTACAGCCGCTCAACAGCAACGCTAACCCGGCCAGCATCAGGCCGGTCTTTTGAACCACTCTTCCCTTTTCTATGAGCTTCATGCTCTCTCTCCATCCATTGGAAAAAAAACATGGTGCACTGCTAAGTCGCTGTTTCGCAACCGTCTTGAAATATCCTCACACAGTTCCGGGTTTACTAAGCAAAGCCATCTGTGCAACATTGCCGCAACTTGATATCGATCACTTAAATGCCAAGGAGTGTGCAGTGAAGTCCTTCAGTTCCGCGGTGGCCCTGGCCGTCACCCTCGCCCTGGGTGGCCTGTCCGGCTGCAACAATGAGCCGGTAGCCAGCCAGGTTCAGGCCCAGGCTCAATCCGAGTCAGAAAAAGCCAACGCCCTGTTCGATGCCCTGTTTATGGAAGAGGTGATGGCCTCCCCGATGGCCCAGACCCAGCTGGGTCTGAAGCAGGATCAGGACAAGTGGGACGAGTTTAGCGAGGCCCAGTACCAGCGCGATCTGGAGCGGCGCCAGGGCCAACTGGCCCGGCTACTGGAGATCGACGCCAGCCAGCTGGATAGTGCCACCCGGCTTAGCTTTGATCTGATGAAGCAGGATCTTGAAAACGCCATCGCCGATCACCGCTGGCGCTACCACAGCTACCCGGTCAACCAGATGCGCGGGATCCAGTCCCGTACCGCCGCCTTTTTGATCAATCAGCATGCCATCGAGGATGAGGCCGATGCCCGCGCCTACATCAGCCGGTTGCAGGGAATTGAGAAACGCTTTGACCAGGCGATTGAGCAGCTCAAGGTTCGTGCTGACAAGGGGATTATCGCGCCGAAGTTTGTCTTCGCCTACGCCATCAGTGACAGCAAGAATATCCTCGCCGGTGCCCCCTTCGAGGCGGGCCCGGACAGTACCCTGCTGGCAGACTTCAAGGGCAAGCTGGCCAGCATCGAGATTGATGCCGACACCCGGGCCCAGTTGATTAAGCAGGCGGAAACCGCCCTGAGCAACCAGGTGGCCGCCGGCTACGGCAAGCTGATTAGCTACCTGGGGGAACTGGAGCAGCAAGCCGATGAGCGGGACGGGGTATGGAAGCTGCCGGATGGTGAAGCCTTCTACGCCACCATGCTTGAGCGCACCACCACCACGGATATGACCGCCGAGCAGATCCATCAGCTGGGGCTGGATGAGGTGGCGCGGATCCACGGTGAGATGCGTGCCATCAAGGAGCAGGTGGGCTTTGACGGCGATCTCGATGCCTTCTTTGAGTACCTGCGTACCGACCCCAAGTTCTATTTCGATAACACCGATGAGGGCCGAGCCGCCTACCTGACCCAGGCCACCGATTACATCGACCAGATGCGTGATCGACTGGACGAGGTGTTCGGTATCAAGCCCAAGGCCGATCTGGTGGTCAAGGCAGTAGAGCCGTTCCGGGAGAAATCCGCCGGTAAGGCGTTCTACGAGGTGCCCACCGCCGATGGCAGCCGTCCTGGTACCTATTACGCCAACCTCTACAACATGGCCAATATGCCCAGCTACCAGATGGAGGCGCTGGCATTCCATGAGGGGATCCCGGGACACCATATGCAGCTGGCCACCGCCATCGAGCTGGAGAGCGTGCCCAAGTTCCGCCGCTACGCCATGTACACCGCTTACATCGAGGGCTGGGGGCTCTATTCCGAGTACCTGCCCAAGGAGATGGGCTTCTACCAGGATCCCTACAGCGACTTTGGCCGATTGGCGATGGAGTTGTGGCGGGCCTGCCGCCTGGTGGTGGACACAGGTATCCACCAGAAAGGCTGGAGCCGGGAGCAGGCGATCCAGTACCTGGCGGACAACACCCCCAATCCCCAGGGAGATATCGTTAAGGCGATCGAGCGCTACATCGTGATGCCCTCCCAGGCCACCGCCTACAAGATCGGCATGATCAAGATCCTGCAGATGCGAGCCGATGCCAAGGCAACCATGGGGGAGGCGTTTGACCTGCGTGGCTTCCACGATGTGATCCTGGCCAACGGTGCATTGCCGTTGAACATGCTGGAGCAGCAGGTACAGCAGTGGGCTCAGGGCCAAATCGCGGCAAATTAAGAGATTGGGATGAAGCGCCACTGCGGTGGCGCTGATTGACCGGCTTTACCGATCATCAGACAAAAAAAAGGAGGACCGAGGTCCTCCATTTTTTTTGTTTTTCGCTGGGCATCATTATTGGTTTTAAGCGGCCCATCGCTTAATGGCTCTCCAGCAATCTTATTGTTGCGTAGGGTACGGAGGGCAATTGTCGCTTTTGAAAAGCACCCCGGTAATCCGGGGTCAAAAGACTTTGGGTGGATCCTAACAATCCGGATAAGCGAACAACCAAACGGCTTATCCTGTGACGGAGGCCGTTAAATGTTTCGGGGGGGTCAATCCCGTCACTCAGCTCTATCCGTCAACGAGGGCTATTCTATCCAGACTCTTTAGTGACGCAAGTTGCCAATAAGATCGAAAAAACAATAATTTAACATTTTGCGCCGGTTAGGTTTCTTCGAATTCTAATTCTATTTATTAAAATTCAGTCACTTAGCCAAATTGTGCCGATTTGATGCACAGCATCGTTCTCTCAAGTGAACAATGATTCTTTCACTGGCGACTCAACTTCGCCGTTGAGGGGCTTTTTCCCCACTCAGAATGGGTGGAAAACTGTTCTCGGACGAAATCAACGAAGGCCCGGACCTTGGGCGCCAGGTGCTGGCGACGGGGGTACACCGCCTGCAGCGCCAGGTAGTGGCTCAGATGCCAATCCGGCATCAGCTGCACCAACTCACCGGTCTGCAGCTCGTTCTGTACCAGGTAGCTGGCCAGGTACACCACGCCAAGATCACGCAGGGCGGCGTCTTTCAGTGCCGGAGCATCGTCCACCCGGTAGTTACCCTGGACCCGGATCTCCACGCTCTCGCCACCGCGCTCGAACTCCCAGACTGAGTGTTCGTACCATTCGCTTTTGTATACCAGGCAGTTGTGATCGGCCAGCTCATCAGGTTGGTAGGGCACCCCATGGCGGGCCAAGTAGCCCGGCGAGGCCAGCAGCATAAAGTCGCAATTCATTACCGGCCTGGCCACCATCCCCAGGGGCAACTGCTCAGACATAGTCAGCAGCAGATCCAGCCCCTCTGCCACCACGTCGACCTTGTGATCCAGAAAGCTGACCTCCAGTTCCAGATCAGGGTGCTGGGCCATGAACTGGGGGATAAGCGGCATCAGGTGCATGGAGCCAAATGCCTGGGTGATACCAACACGAAGCACCCCGCGGATCTCCCGCTGCAGGCTCTGAACGCTGGCCACTGCCTGGTCGAGATCCTTCAACAACTTCTCACCGTGGCTGTAGAGCAGCTCGCCACTCTCGGTCAGGCTGAGTGAGCGAGTTGTGCGCTGCACCAGTTGCACCCCAAGGCGATGCTCCAGTTGGCTAACCTGGCTGCTCACCTTGGATTTGGAGATCCCCAGCTTTCGAGCAGCGGCGGAAAACCCCTGTGCTCGCACCACATGAGTGAAAATCGTGATTGGTTCCAGTAACTCACGCATATCTTGCTCCCATTTGACCCGGCGCTATTGTCCCCCATTTGCAGGAAAAAAAAAGCGGCGAAGTAGGCTTCGCCGCTTTGAAAACCACAATTAGCGCTTAGCGCAGCCAGGCCAGGTCCGGATCGCCACTGACGATCAGATCATAGGCGTTAATCTCGGGAATGATTCGCTGAAGCTGTTGCTCCTGTTCATCCAGTGCCATCCAGCGCTCGCACATCCCCTGGGCTTGCTGCTCAATCTGCTCGGCATGGCTGCCTACCTGCTGCTCGATACGCTCCCCCATCGCCTCCATGGAGCGGCCGAAAGACTCCATCTTGGCCTCGAAGCTCTCTCCCTCACCGTTAGCGATGGCACTGCCCAGCATCATCAGCATGGAGCCCACCGATTGGCTCACCACCTGTTCAATCTCGTCCTCGATCGCCTTGTCCAGCTCCTCATCCATGCTGTTGAGGCTGCTCTGCGACAGGGTGTATCCGCCCTTGCCGTCCTGCATCTCGCCATGGACTCGCTGCTGCACCTTCTGCATCAGGCCGTTGCTGTCCGGCTGCTCAACACCCCACTGGGATAGTTCAGCAAAAACCTCTTCCAGCGCCATCGCCGCCAGGGCCAGGCCCTCATCCACCAGGGCTACCAGCTCTTCACTGCTCTCCATCAGCTCCTGCTGGAACCGCTCCAGCGCCTGGCGCTGCTCCTCGCTCAGGTGGATCGGCTTCTGCTCGACATAGAGCTGGCCCTGGTCAAAGCGGTAGAGCTGACGTTCGCCGTCACTGACACTGAAGGTTTGCTGATTGACGTGCAGATCGTGGTTGAGATTGAGATCGCACTGTTCGCCATTGATGGCGAAGTCACTGGCATGGGCGCTGCAAAGCAGACCCAGGGAGAGAAGGGGAAGCAACAGCTTGTTCATGGCTCGTCCTTTTTATCAAACGCCTCTATTAGCATAACCAAGAGAAAGCAAAGGGTGTGCCACGGATCTATATCTTTATTTATCAATACCTTGAATGTTAGCGCGCTGGAACGATTGGCGAGTTTTGCCAGTCGGTGGGCATTCTTGCCACCGACTGGCTGAGGGTACGGCCAGTGTCGGCGGGACTCAGAAGATCGAACGGCCCAGACGTTTGGAGACCTGCTCCAGCATCGCAATGCCCGCCAGGGAGTTGCCGCTGCTGTCCAGCTCCGGTGACCAGACGCAGACGCTCATCTCGCCGGGGATCACCGCAATGATGCCGCCACCGACACCGCTTTTACCGGGCATACCGACGCGGTAGGCAAACTCGCCGGAACCATCGTACAGACCGCTGGTGGCCAGCAACGCATTTACTTGCCGGTTCTGCTTCTCCGACAACACATTGCGATGATCCAGGCTGGCCCCCTTGTTACAGAGAAAGAAGAAGGCGCGGGCCAGATCGGCACAACTCATGCGGATGGCACAGTGACTGAAGTAGGTATGCAGCACCTGCTCCACCTCATTGTCAAAGTTGCCAAAGGACTTCATCAGGTAGGCGATGGCGGCGTTGCGGGCACTGTGCTGGTACTCCGACATCGCCACGGTGCGATCGGAAATAATGTGCTCATTGCCGGACAGATTGCGCACCATCTCCAGCATTCGCTGGCGCGGGGCACTGAGCCGGGTCTGTAGCATATCGGTGATCACAAGGGCGCCGGCATTGATAAAGGGATTGCGCGGAACCCCCTTTTCAAACTCCAGCTGCACCAGGGAGTTAAACGGGTTGCCCGAGGGCTCCTTGCCCACCCGCTGCCATAGCTCCCGCTCCTCGTACAGCCCCATCGTTTGGACCAGGGCAAACACCTTGGAGATGCTCTGGATGGAGAAAGGCTCCTGGTAATCACCGGCACCGATCACCCCATCCCGGGCGGTACAGACAGCGATGCCCAGCTTTTGGCTGGGCACCTTGGCCAGTTCCGGGATGTAGTCGGCAACCTTGCCGCCTCCCAGCAGGGGGGCGGCATCCGCCACCACCTCCTGCAACAGGGACGGGCTGGGCATCAGCCCCACCAGATATCGTACAGCTCGGTAACCTTAAGATCGGTCACCGGCTGCTTGGCGAAGAAGGCCTCCACCGCCTGGCGATGCTTATCGGTGCACTTGCCGATGGCCTGGGTGCAGATCAGCCCTTCCCACGCCTTGTGGCCGCTGCCGGAAAAGCCCAGCTTGTTGGGCTCGATCACCTCATCGATGAACTGGTCGACGATGGCGTCGATCTGCTCCTCGGACACCTCAGGGGTAAAGGTCCAGAACAGGTCAAAGCCCAGCTCCTGGAACTCGCCGGTACGCAGCTTCTTGCGCAGGCGGGTATTGCGTTTGGCGTCGGTCTTGATGGCCATTGATGGTTTCCTTAGCTTTCGCGTTTGTAGATCAGATCCCAGACGCCGTGGCCCAGGCGGTGACCGCGGGCCTCAAACTTGGTCAAGGGACGGAAATCGGGACGTGGGACAAAATCGCCTTCGCTGGCGGTGTTCACAAAGCCCGGTGCCTCGTTCATCTCAGCCACCATATGCTCGGCATAGTGCTCCCAATCGGTGGCCATATGAAACAGACCACCCAGCTTGAGTTTGTTGCGGATCTCGGCGACAAACTCCTCTTTAACGATACGGCGCTTGTGGTGACGCTTCTTATGCCAGGGATCGGGGAAGTAGAGCTGCACCCGGTCCAGCGACTGATCAGCGATGCAGTCCGCCAGTACCTCAACGGCATCGTGTTCGAACACCCGCAGGTTGGTGACACCCAGCTCCTCGGCATACAGCAGGCAGGCACCAACGCCCGGGCCGTGCACCTCGATGCCGACGAAGTTCTTGTCCGGCTCCGCTGCCGCCATCTCCACCAGGGATTTGCCCATGCCAAAGCCGATCTCCAGCACCACCGGGGCACTGCGGCCAAAGGCCTGGTCCAGGTCAACCGCGCCATCTTCATGCTTCAGGCCCATGGTGGGGAAGTACTCCTCCATGGCCCGGGCCTGGCCCTTGGTCATCCGCCCTTCCCGCTTTACGTAAGAACGGATTTTACGCATCCGCTTATCCCCTTCCGGGGCCTCGGACTTGTGCTCTTCTGTCATCAGATCTTCTCGCTTGGTGCGGCGGACGCTACACTGGCGCCCACAAAAACGCGTGATTGTATTTTAGGTTGCCCGCCGATGGAAGCGAACCCCACCGCCTTTGCCACCCAGATCCTTAACTGGTATCAGCAGTATGGCCGCAAGAGCCTGCCTTGGCAGCAAAACCGCACCCCCTACCGGGTGTGGCTGTCTGAGGTGATGCTGCAACAGACCCAGGTGGCGACGGTGATCCCCTACTTCGAGCGCTTTACTGAGCGCTTCCCCACCCTGGTGGATCTGGCCAATGCCGAGGATGATGAGGTGATGCACCTGTGGACCGGGCTGGGCTATTACGCCCGTGCCCGTAATCTGCTCAAGGCCGCCCGGGTGGTTAGGGACCAGTACGACGGCCAGTTCCCCACCGAGATCGACCAGGTCGTGGCGCTGCCGGGGATCGGCCGCTCCACCGCAGGAGCGATCCTCAGCCTGTCGCTGGATCAGCACCACCCCATCCTTGATGGCAACGTCAAACGGGTACTGGCCCGGCACCAGGCGATCGACGGCTGGCCCGGCGTCAAAGCGGTGGAGAACCGGCTGTGGCAGTTAGCGGAGCGTCATACCCCGGCTGACGGGGTGCAGCAGTACAACCAGGCGATGATGGATATGGGGGCGATGATCTGCACCCGCAGTAAACCACGCTGCACAGAGTGTCCGGTAGGTTCTGACTGCGTCGCCCAGCAGCAGGGCAACCCCCAGGACTTCCCCGGTAAGAAACCCAAGAAAGAGAAGCCGGTAAAGGCCTGCTTTTTGTTGCTGCTGCGCCACCGCGGTCAGCTCTACCTGGAGAAGCGCCCCGGAGCCGGGATCTGGGGTGGCCTATGGTGCCCGCCGCAACTCGACAGCAAGGCAGAGCTGGACAGCGCCCTGGCTCCACTTAAGGCCAGCAAGGCACCGCAGATGCTGACCCCCTTTCGCCACACCTTCAGCCACTACCACCTGGATATCCAGCCGGTGCTGGTGGAGCTGGAACAGGCAACCACTGGCGTCGGCGAGCATGCCGGCGCCTGGTATCCGCTGGAGAAAAAGCCGGAGGTTGGGCTGGCAGCACCCACCGAAAAACTGATCCTTAGCCTGCAAAATATTGACTGAGCACAAGCGCAATGAATAACGATCAACAGCTGCGCAATTGCCCCTGGTTGGTACGCTGTGCCAAGACGGGGCACTAGTTCATATGATTGCGCTAACAGCTAATTGGAATTAGCGAACTAGTAGCGCCAAATTGAGCCAACAAAGCAGACTATCCTCGTTGACGAATTTGGTACACCGGTGCAATACTTTCGTTCGAACAATCCTGATGTTGCGCTGCCAAACCAGTTGTGAGGCTGGGACGGAAAGCCACGGGTCTCCAACCGATGAAAAGGAGATAGCCGGGTTGCACAATTGAGAGGACCTTCCATGAAGAAGTCTATTGCCGCCCTGGCAGCCTGCGCTGCCTTCTCCGCCGCTGTCTCCGCCGAAGTGATCAACGGCCCGCTGGTTACCAAGTGGGAAACCGATAACGACACCACCATCATCAAGCACAAGAAAGGCTGGGCCCCGGTGCTCAAGCTTAAGGGCGACCGTGGTGTTGGCCTGTATATTCAGCAGGGCAATAAGCAAGCCCGCGGTATCGTGATGGAAAGTGGTGGCACCAGTAATCAAGCTAAGCTCACCATGGGCCCAAGCTATGTGGCTGCCGGTATCGCTGGTAATCCGGGATTTACCAAGGAAACTCCGGCCGCGGTATTCAAGCTCGAGGGTAAGAAGCTCGACAACGGAACCAATGGTCACGCCGTTGCCCTGGATGTGAAGCGCCAGGCCATCTACTGGCTTGATGAGAACGGCACTATCATTGCAGAATTGATCCCAACCCCAGTACCTGCGCCGTAAATATTGCCAAGCGCCCCCTTGCGGGGCGCTTTACTAACGCCGATGAAAAAACTACTCCTGCCTTTTTGCCTGGCCATCCTGGCCGCCGCCTACCTGATCCAGTACCTTCAGCTTCAGCAGCTTCGCAGCCAACTCGCGCAGCAACAGCTGGAGATCAAGACCCAACGGATGATGGTGGTGGATAAGGACACCAATCCCCGTATTGTCCTGGATGCCGAAGGCGAAGAGGTTACCCTGACCATGCTGGATCAGGCTGGCACCCCAAGGCTTCAGGCGGTGATGGATGTCAATGACAGTGGCAACCTGTTCCTGTTCGATATCGAGGGTAACCCCAGGGTCGGTTTCTTCAATGAACAAAGCGGTGAGGTGCTGCAGTATCTCGACAATGTCGAACCTTTTGTTCCGCAGTAAAACAGCGCTGTACTGCTTGATCAGCAGCACCCGGCTCCAGCTTTTTTAACGTCTGTCTTGCAGCCAATCCCAAAGCTGCTGGTTACTCGCGGAGCGCTCACCGAGACGGGCCTGCGCTGCAGAAGCCAGCTGCGAGGGATAGACCCCCGCCTCGATAAACGCCTGCACCTGCTCCATGCTATGGCTCGACACGGCCTGTCGTGCCAGGCGGTCCAGCTGGGGAGTAAACACCCCCAGATAATCCCTGTGCTGTATCCACTCCATCTGAGCCAAGGGATCAGCAAACTCGAAATTGCCATAGTCCTCACGCAACAGCTCGTTGAGCTGCGGGTCCTGCAGCCCGTAGGCGAACTCCATAAACTCGACCCCGGGCTGACTGGACTGGCGGGCATCGATGACCGAATAGAGCCCCTGCTGGCGCAGCGGATTATCCTGCGCCAGGGCGAGAACCCTATCGGTCATCAACTCCGAATCAAGCCCAAACAACTGTTCCAGCGTTTTGTCACGCAGCTGCGGTTGTAGATGATCCATCCGCTCCAGCTGGAGAAAGTCCGCTTGTAGCAGGGCATCACCAAACTGATCAAACAGGGCCTCAAGACCTCTGGGCCCGAGAGTACCAAGCAGTTCCGGCTCACTATTGAGCTGCATCAAGGCTTCCTGCGGCTGCTGCTGGATAAGGGTGACCCAGTAGGCCTGCAGCGCCTCGGCCTCTTCAGCGGAGAGCAGAATCTCTGGCAATTCAGGTGCGGTTGGTAACGGGCCGATGGCGGGTGAATGTGCCGAGCGAGAGGGGGAAACGAGTGCTGAACTGCGCTGAGGCACCGATGTATCAGTGCCGCTCTCACCAGCTGCGGAGAGCTTTGCAGCAGCGACTGGGCTGAGCTCTGCAACGCTGCTGTCTGATGGCGCAGGCCCGGTGAGAGCCCAAATACCCGCAGCCACCATTCCTAAGGTGACGGCGCCAAGTGTCCATTTGCTGAATCGGTTCATCCTGCCCCCATATTGCTTCAGCGCCATCATAGGCTTGAGTGCTTTGCCAGCTCAAGTTCGCTGTATCGTTGCTCTGACAACAGATAAGGTGGCAAAGCCGTGGCTGCGGACAACCGCGATGCTGCGACGCCTGGCGCATTCTGGTATAACTGCGCAAGACCAACCAAGAGGATGCAGCAATGGCACGTACTGTTTTTTGCCAATACCTGAACAAAGAGGCGGAAGGCCTGGATTTTCAATTGATCCCGGGCGATGTCGGCAAGCGGGTGTTCGACAACATCTCCAAGGAAGCCTTCGGTTTGTGGCAGAAAAAGCAAACCATGCTGATCAACGAACACAAGCTCAACATGATGAACCCAGAGCATCGCCAGATGCTGCAGGACAACATGGTGAAGTTCCTGTTTGAGGGTGAGGAGATCCATATCGAAGGCTACCGCCCGCCGGAGAGCTAAGCGCCGCGCTTCATCGAACAGACAAGAGGCTCCTATGGGAGCCTTTTTTGCCCCCGCCGACATCGCACCCACTTGCGATACGGTCTTAATAACGCCATTCTCGAATCAGACCTGAACAAAAATCGAGCAATGCGCCATGGGACAACTCAAATTCCTGTTGATGTACCTGTTGGTTCTGCCCCACTTCGCCGGCCTGTTGATAGGGGGCTGGGGCCTGTTTCTGGGGCCGCTGGCCATGGTGTTGCTGCTTTGCCTTGGCGAAGCGCTGGCCGGTGAGGATCATGAAGTCCCCGAGCCCGGTGCCGCCTGGCGCTGGAATGCCATGCTCTACCTGGCACTGCCACTGGTGGCGATGATCGCCCTGCTGGCACTTTGGTTGATGGCCCCAGGGGATCTGCTTGGCATAGGTGCGACCGTTCAGGGCCTGACCGGTTGGGACGCGGTCAGTGGCAAGGCCGACAACACCCTGCTGGGCCTGGTTGCGGCGATGCTGGGCAGCGGATTGTTGATAGCGGCGCTGGGTACCATCGTTGGTCATGAGCTTATTCATCGGCCCTGGGGCAGCCTGGGCCACTCTATTGGCCGCTGGCTGCTGGCCTTCAGCTGGGACAGTAACTTTGCTATCGAGCATGTCTATGGCCATCACCGCTTCCTCGGCTCCCCCCAGGATCCGGCCACCGCCCCAAGAGGGCGCAGCGTCTACAGCCATATCTGGCGCTCGACCCTGGGCGGCTATCAAAGCGCCTGGCGTATCGAGGCCAAGCGTCTGGCGACGCGGCGTCAGGCCGTGCTGAGCTGGCACAATCGTTTCCTGCGCGGGGCATTGCTTAGCCTGCTGTTGTCTACCGCCGCATTGTGGCTGGCGGGCTGGGGCGGATTTATCACCTTTACCCTGGTGGCGCTGATCGCCAAGGCCTACCTGGAGATCGTCAACTACATGGAGCACTACGGCCTGGTGCGTGATCCCCGCACCCAGGTGCAGCCTCACCATAGCTGGAACAGCAACAACGCCTTCTCAAGCTGGGCCACCTTCAACCTGACCCGTCACAGCCACCATCACGCCACCGGCGCCCTGCCCTTCTGGCGACTGCAGCCTATGCCGGATACGCCGATGATGCCGGCGGGTTACATGACCACCCTGCTGCTGACATTGGTGCCGCCGCTGTGGTACCGCATCATGGCACCACGGCTGGATCACTGGGACCAGCATTTCGCCAGCGAGCATGAGCGGCAGCTGCTGACCCAGGGCATCAACTCATAACTACCGGGTCGAATCATCGTTGTGATCCAGGTCATTTGCGTTAGTATAAACGCTCGTTTGAATTTTGGACCTGACCAGCATGTACCCGCTGTTTCGATTGCTGACCTGCACCCTGGGCGCAATGCGTGCCAACCCCCTGCACGCCGATGCTACCGGCTCGATGTCGTTTCGCTGCCGCCCCTGGGATCTAGACCTGTTTATGGAGATGAACAACGGCCGGATCCTGACCCTGTACGATCTCGGCCGCTTTGATTTCTCCATCCGCACCGGCCTGATGAAGGCGCTGAAGAAGAACCGCTGGGGATTGGTGGTGGCGGGTAGCACCGTACGCTACCGCCGTCGTATCCGGTTGTGGGACAAGGTCACCATCAAGACCCGGGTGGTGGGAATGGATGAGCGCTGGCTCTACGTCAAGCAGTCGATGTGGGTCAAAGGAGAGGCCTGCTCATCGGTGCTGCTGCGTACCGGTATCACCGAGCGAGGCCGGGTTATCGAGCCGCGCCGGGTGATCGACGCGGTGGGTCTTGAGGATTGGCAGCCCACCCCCAGCGACTGGCCTAAGGCCTGGATCGACAGCGAAGCCCTGCGGCCCTGGCCGCCCCAGGTCTAGCGGCGATGCCACTGAAAACGGCGCCCGATTGGGCGCCGTTTTGTTTCCCCTCTGTCTCGATGCACTGGCTTGTTCAAGCCCGTTACCTTGCCTCCATCTCCGCCAGGCTATTGCCGATCTGCAGCCGGATCTGACCAGGTGTCATCTTGGCCGCTGCAGGGAACAGCGGGAAGGGCTGACACAGGGTGTCCGGCGGGAACTGGCCGCAGGTGATGATGGCGTTGGTGTAGGGCAGATTCTGCAGGGTCAGCAACTGCAACAACAGCTCTGGCGCCACCAGTTCAGGGTCGGGGAAGACCGGGCCAAAGCCAGGTACCTCGGTGGCGGTGAGATCATCGGCCCGCACGTTGAACAGGTTGTAACTGGTTCCCGGCTGGTTGGCGAATCCCGCCAGCTGCTCTGGCAGCATCGGCAGGGTCACCTGGCCCATGTTCGGCGGCGTGAAGACCACCTGGAAGGCGCTGCCCTGATCGCCCTGTCGACCGATGCCGATCAGGGTATGCAGCGCAGCGTAGTCGCCCAGCTCAAACTGCAGCAGGTTGTCCTGCACCTGGATACTGCTGTACAGACCCACCGGCGGTATCGGTGTCTTGATGCTGAGGCTGGTCGTCCCGGGCGGTACCGGGCTGGCCTGCTGCAGGATAATGGGATCGAGCAGGAACTGGCTCAGCACCTGGTGTTCACCCTCCTCTTGCAGCAGTGCAAGAGTGCCGCTGCTGTTGCCGACAAACTTGCTCTCCAGCAGATAGGGCAGACTCAGGTTGAAGTAGTACCCGGCGATGGCATCCACCATGCCGTCAGAAGTCCAGTTGATGATGTTGGGCTGCTGGTCAAGGAACATATCCACCTGCTGCCCCTCCGTTAGCCCCTGGGCCGGTTGCAGCTTGTAGGCCGCCATGTTGAAAAGGCTGTCGAAGCCCTGACCCAGCAGGTAGGGATTGAACAGGTTAAGCGGATGGCTGCCATCGAGGAAGTTCACCGGCTCCACCAGCGAGAAGACAAACTCGTTGGCGTTGGGGATAAGGCTGGTGACGGTCAGCTGAGACAACATCTTGCACGGCCCGGTCTGACCGAAGTAATCGGTCAGCTGCCACAGGCCATCGTACTGGAACAGCGACTTGTGGGCCGAGGTCATCACCACCTGTTGGCTGGGTGGCTCATTGGGGTCCTCGGGTTGAAGCTCGAACAGCTGGATGATGGAGACATAGCCGCCTTCCGGCACCAAGTTCAGCGATACCACCCCGTTGGGGTCCGGAGTGGTGAGCATGGTCACCGCTCCGGTGGCATCGTGGATGGCGATGTCGATCAAGCTGATGGAGCAGAAATTGATATCAACAACGGTAAACTGACTGGCCTGCTGCACCGGCGGAGCAGGGACTTCCTCAGCCTGAAGAGGGGCTGACAAGGAGAGGGCCAGGGACAAACTCAACAACATAGGCGATTGCATACGTCCACCTCGATCTATCCAAACCGGCCAAACCATAGTCCGGTAGCCCGTCTTTGCCAGAGAGATTGGCTATATCCCCATCGCCAGCAGGCATGAAAAAACGCGGCACCGGGCCGCGTTGTTTCTGAAGCTTTGGCTCAATCGTCCGACTTGCCGAAGATCCGCAGGTTGTGGGCGCAGTAGGCCGCATTGAAGGCGGGCTGCTGGAACTTCTTCATGCCCATGTCGGCAAAGTCCGCCAGCGGCGGGTTGCGCTTGAGCTGCTCCTTGATCTGGGTATTGCTGATCAGGCTCACCGGCAGCTCACCCAGTTGGATCGCCGCTTCCATCTTGAAGCCCGGGGCACCACCGGCAAACTTGCCCTTCTGGGCACGCTGGATGATGACGATCTCATCCACCTGGTAGTCCGCCATCAGCTTGTGGAAGGCAAAGTGAAACTGGCGCATCCCCTCGACGGTTTCGTTACCGGAGCAGGCGATGGAGCGCTGCCGACAATCCGGCAGGTAGAAGCTCTCCACCTTGTAATCCAACAGACAGAGCACAGCTTCGGAGCCTTTAAGCTCCACACCACAAATTCGCATATCGGGCCTTTGTTTCAAATCGTATCTGGCGCGCATTGTAGCGGAAAACGCCAAAACTGTTGGTGCCAAAATAAAAAAGATCCGCCGAAGCGGATCTTGATGTCGTGCAGGGTTGGCGAGAGATGATGAGATGCCAATGCCCGGGCAGGCTAGGTTTGGCCGATGACAGCAAGATGACGGCAGGCTGTCATCCCGCCAACGTCGATGAACCTTATTCCCACTTTGTGAGCCGGCTCTCATCGTCGCCTGCGCTTACCAGACCCCTTTGCTCTTTACCTTCTGGGCGCTGGCCAGTTTCTGGGCCAGATCCCCTTCCTCCGCTGCCGCGGCCACGCTGCCACCTTGCAGCTGTTGGATCAGCTTGGTCTGTCGACTCAGCTGGGCACGCAATTCGCGGATCTCATCCTGCAGCGCACTTTGGCCCCACAGCACCTCATCCAGGTCCTGCTTGGCGACCCCACGCTCCTGGCGATTGCCGCTGACGCTCTCCAGCTGGGCGATCAGCTGGGCACCAAACTGGGCGCTGAGCTGGTCGATATCCAGGCTCGGTGTCTCGATCGCGGTGGAAAGCTTGGGTGCCAGCATGGCCGCCAGTGCCTCAACCTCCGCTTCACTCAATTCATTGCTGCCCTGACCAAGCTGCTGAGCCAGCTTCTGTACCAGCTCGTCGCTATCCAGACTGGGCTCAGCCGGGGTAGACAGGGCCTCGAGCAGGGAAGGGATCAGCTGCTCTGCCAGACTCGAGACGTCCAGCTTGGGCTCCGGCGAGGTGGCCATCAGCGCCTTGAGCTGCTGCCACTGGGGCTCACTCAGGCCCTGGCTCGGCGCCTCAACGCCATTGGCCGCCAACAGATGCAGCATAGCCTGGGGCTGAACCTGCTCGCCCTGGAAGGCTTGGGCTAGCTGGCCGGGCAGGCTTTCAGAGATCTGACGCAGGTAAAGACCAGCCTGGTAGATCTCCTTGTGAAAGCGCCCCTGGGCCGACTTGTAGCTGTCGGCCTCGGTGTGCTGCTTGCGCAGGGATTGCTGCCAGGCCTTAAGGGTGGCCACCGTGTGCTGGTCGGCCCCGCTTTGCTCCGGCTCCAGATGGAAACTGCAGCTGACTTTCATGACCGCTCCTTACGCCGCCTCTGCGTGGTAGCAGCAGATCTCCCGGGCCAGTGCAGACTGGGCCTGGGTCACCAGCTGAACCTTGTCGCCCAGGGCCGGGTAGGCTTCCTTGATCGCCTCGACGATCAGCGGTGCGCCGCCCCCCACCAGGTAGATGCGATTGGGGTTGCGGGCAAAGATCTTGGCCTCGTAGGCCACCGCCGCACCCAGCTCGGCGATCTTCTCCTCGATCTTCTGCAGTACCCACTCGATCTTGGACTCATCGTTAACCACCTCGGCCACGAAATCCCTGTCCTTGCGACGCTTGATCAGCTCATTGGCCACCAGGTAGCTGGCATCGCTGTCTGCGGCGGCCAGCGCCTTGCGGGCGGCGTTGGTGACCATGCAGACACCGATGTCGGCGTTGCCGTAGACCGCGGAGACCTCATCGAACTCGCCAACCACCACGCCCATATCCAGCGTGGTGCCACCGAGATCGATCACCAACGACTTGGTGAACTCGCTGCAACCGGAATCCACCAGGGTGGTCAACACCGCCGGCAGGCTCTCTGGCATCACTTCCACGTCGACGATCTGGAACAGCGAGCCCTTGTTGAGGCTGATCTCGCGCATCAGGTTGGCCTTCTTGCGGGCAATATTGGCCTCGTTGCGCTGACAATCGTCGGCGTTGTAGTACTCGGTGATCGGCAGGGTCACCACGATGGAGACCGGACCCGGCTCGATGCCGGTCTGCAGCAGGGCATGGTGCACCGCCAGCAGGTTCAAATCGTCGTACTGGTACTCCACATGGGTGGTGGAGAGGGCCTTGTCGGAGGTGGCGTCGTAGGTGTACTTGGTGGTGCCGATGGCATAGTTAAACACCCGCTTGTCGGACAGCAGGGCAGCACTCTTCCAATCCTTGCGGAAGGAGTTGGCGGAGATCAGGCTCTTGATCTCACCGTTATCAATCCAGCTGATCTTGACGTTGGTGGAGCCATCATCGATGGCGAACTTCAGTTTTGCGGTGGTCATAGTGGCTTCCAAGGCTTCGCGGACAGCGTCCAGCATGCAACCTGGAAACGCTCCGACAACAAAGGGTCATATCTTAAATCTGGCCTATTAAATCAGGGATTCCGGCACGATTTCTATGCCAATTGTTTGACCCGTTTTTTGCCAAATCCTTGGCGCATTTTTGCCCTTTGATCACACTTTTCCCGCCCGTCAGCCGGCTCGACAGAACCGGTCCCCTGGGTTAGGTTCGAGAGATGGAAGCAGCGTGATGGAGGCGGGATGGCCACCCTACCGCAGGAGCTCAAAACCTTGCTGGCCTGGGCCAGTCCGGCCCGCAGTGGCGACCGCCTGGCGGGGCTGGCTGCCCCCACGGCAGAGATGCGCATTCGCGCCCAGATGGCGCTGGCCGAGGTCCCGTTAAGCCGCTTTCTCAACGAAGCGCTGGTGCCCTACGAACAAGATGAGATCACCCGGCTGATCCTTGACAGCCACAACCCTGATGCCTTTGCCCCGGTGGCGCACCTGACCCTGGGGGATTTTCGCAACTGGCTGCTCAGCGAGCAGGCCAGCCCCGAGGCCCTGGCAGCCCTGGCTGATGGCCTCACCCCGGAGATGGTCGCCGCGGTGAGCAAGCTGATGCGCAACCAGGATCTGATCCTGGTGGCACAGAAGTGCCAGGTGGTGACCGCCTTTCGCAACACCCTGGGACTGCCGGGCCATTTTGCTACCCGATTGCAGCCCAACCACCCCACCGATGATGCCAGCGGCATCGCCGCCAGCATCCTCGATGGCCTGCTGTATGGCAATGGCGACGCGGTGATCGGCATCAACCCCGCCACCGACAACCTAAACCAGGCCTGTGACCTGCTGAAGATGCTGGACGAGGTGATCCAGCGCTACCGGATCCCAACCCAATCCTGCGTGCTGACCCATGTCACCAACACCCTGGCAGCGATCGAGCACGGCGCCCCGGTGGATCTGGTATTCCAGTCCATCGGTGGCACCGAGGCCACCAACCAGAGTTTTGGCGTCAGCCTGTCACTGCTGGAGGAGGCACAACAAGCGGCGCTCTCACTGCAGCGTGGCAGCGTCGGCAATAACCTGATGTACTTTGAGACCGGCCAGGGCAGCGCCCTGTCAGCCAATGCACACCATGGGGTTGACCAACAGACCTGTGAAGCCCGGGCCTATGCCGTGGCCCGCCGCTTTGAGCCGCTGCTGGTTAACACCGTGGTCGGTTTTATCGGCCCGGAGTACCTGTTCGATGGCAAGGAGATCACCCGAGCGGGGCTGGAGGATCACTTCTGCGGCAAGTTGCTGGGGCTGCCGATGGGGGTGGATGTCTGCTACACCAATCACGCCGAGGCAGATCAGAACGACATGGACAACCTGCTGACCCTGCTGGGCGTGGCGGGCTGCAACTTCGTGATGGGGATCCCCGGCGGCGATGACATCATGCTCAACTACCAGACCACCTCCTTCCATGACGCCCTCTACCTGCGCCAGGTGCTGGGTAAACAGCCCGCCCCGGAGTTTGCCCAGTGGCTCTCCAGCATGGCGATCACCGGGGCTGATGGCCGCTTGAATCCGGCGGTGCCACCGGCATTCCAGACTCCACTTCAAGCGGTTACCGGGGAGACGGCCAGTGACTAAACCACAAACTAAGCCAGGAACTGAGCCTACTTCCTTGGGCCAGCCAGATCCCTGGCATGGCCTGCGCCGCTATACCGACGCCCGGGTAGGACAGGGTCGTGCCGGAGTAAGCCAGACCACCAGGGAATGGCTGGCGTTCCAGCTGGATCATGCCCGCGCCCGGGATGCCATCTGGCAGGCGGTGGACTTTGCCCCACTACAGCAACGCATCGAGGCCCTGGTTGACGGCCCCGGCTGCTGCCAGCTGTCCAGTGCCTGCGCCGACCGGGCCAGCTACCTGCAACGGCCAGACCTTGGCCGACAGTTAAGCTCAGCCTCTGGCCAGCAACTGGAACAGCTGGCCAAACAGCACAAGGATGCGACCGAGTCCCCCTTCGACTTGGCTATCGTGGTGGCCGACGGCCTCTCCGCCAAGGCGATCGAGTGTAACGCCTGGCCGATGCTGCAACATCTGCTAAGCCAGCTGCAGGCGGATGCGCAATCATGGCATCTGGCCCCCATCAGCCTGGTGCAGCAGGGGCGGGTCGCAGTCGGTGATGAGATTGGTCAGCGCCTGCAGGCCGATGCGGTGCTGCTATTGGTGGGGGAGCGTCCGGGCCTCTCCAGCCCCGACAGCCTGGGGCTCTATCTAACCTGGCACCCCAGGGTCGGCTGTACCGATGAGCGACGCAACTGCATCTCCAATGTCCGCCCGCAGGGGCTGGATTACCGCCAGGCGGCACTACGGGCGCTCTACCTGCTCAGTGAGGCCCGGCGACGTAGACTCAGTGGGGTAGAGCTGAAGGAGCAAGCGGAGCAGGCTGCCCCGCAAGCCCTGGGCAGCAACTTCCTACTGGCCGGCAAGACAAAATCTTAGCGGTTTTCGTAACCGGTCATCTCGATAAAGCCGATCCCCGCGCGGCTGCCGCTGAGGCGGACCGGCCCCTCCCAGTAGGGGAACGCCAGCTGGTTGCGCTGATCCTCCGACAGGGTCTCCACCGTCATCTGCCAATCCCTATCTGGCAGGCCAAGCTCAAAGGCCACCGGGAAGCGGCCGCTATCGAGACTCGACCAGCGCGTTGCCCGCCACTGGATCTGCTCTGGCTTAAGCGCTTGCAGGCTGCCATCCGGGGCAATCAGCGAGCCTTCGCAGTGTCGCAGCTTCGGATCCTGCCCCTCGGAGGGGCGCATACAGAACAGCATCAAGGCATCACCGCCATCCAGGTGGGCACTGAGCCAATCCCAGCCCTGGTAGCGCTTATCCAGGAACTGCGAGGACCATTCCCGGTCGAGCCAGCCCTCGCCACTGACCTCGAACCAGCCATCAGGGCCCTTAAGGTGACCCGAGACCTTGAGCATCGGATAGCTGTAGTAGAAGGAGGCCAGGTTACCGTCAGCACTTTTTTGCGAATAGCCATCCTTGCCATGGCGTACCTGGGGCGAGTCCCCCAGTACCAGCGCCATGCGAAAATCGTCCTCACCCGCCACCAGGTTCAGCGGCAGAAAGGGCGCCTCTCGGCTTTGCAGTTGCCAGTCATCGATCCAGGCTGAGAAGGGCTGGGCCAGAACGCCGGCCTGCTGCTCGGCACCCACGCCTCCCCTGCCCCAGCGCTCCCAAGCCCGGTGCTCTCCCACTTGCTGCGGGGGCGACCAGGCCAGGTGGCCCATGTACCACTGGCCCTGCCACCAGGGGTTGTCGGCGGTGTCCTGTTCGCCGCGGAAGCGGAACAGGGTCCATTGCACGCCATGATCCCGCCCCTGCCTGTCCTTGAGATTGGCGGTGAGGTACCACCATTCGATGCCGTAATCGTTATGGGCACCATGGTCCTGGGGGAAGCTCAGGGTCCGCCCCGGTTCTACCTTGGCCCCCAGGCTCTTACCCAGGCTGCTCTCCAGTGCCGTGTCCTCCTGGCTCTGCTGACAGCCCGCCAGCAGGGTCAGGGCCAGCAGGATAGTCACCCGGTAGATGATCCATTGCCGGATATTGATGCTGTCGCTCATGCTTCCTCCCGGCTCAGTTCCCACGCCAGCGAGCGTCGGGTTTGCCACCAGATCGGCCCCACCGCTACCAGCAGCAGGATCAGACAGGCGCTCAACAGGCCGCTGCCCCAATCGCCGCTACCCAGGTGCACCGGCATGCTCCAACCAAAGGCCAGCGGATTAACCTTGTGGATCAACTGCCAGCCAAGCAGCAGCCCCACCGCCACCGAGACCCCGGCGACCAGGCCCATCTGCACCACCAACTGGGCCATTCTTGCCCGCAGGATCTGGCCGCGCACCATCCCCAATGCGGACACCACCGCCTGCTGACGGACCCAGCCCTGCTGCTGCGCTGCCAGTGAGGCAAACCAGGACACCATGGCCACCGACAGGGTCAGCCAGGCCAGTGCATCGGTGATATCAAAGGTACGACGGAACAGGCCGTTGGCTTGCTCCCGCAGGGTACGCTGAGCCACCAGACCCGCCTGGGGCAGCTCGTAGCGCTGCTGCAGGGTCAGCAGCATATTGGAGAGATCGACGCCGGGCGCCAGGATCAGCGAATAGCCATCCGGCGGTGCCTGGCCAAAGCGACGGGCCATCACCGGGATCGGCAGGGTCACCTCGCTATGGGGATTGCCGTAGTCGAAGTAAACCCCCATTACCCGGCACGACATGGCGCGATTGCCACTGTTGAGCTGGAGCTCATCCCCCAGCACCAGGTTGCGTCGCATCGCCATCGGCTCATTGATCAGGCAGCCCCTGCCGTTTTGCAGCGCCGGCCACCAGTTAGCATCCACCTCGGAGAAGGTCATAAAGGCCCAGGGCTGCGGTTGATCGTTGTAGCCAACGATGCGCACCGGGGTCTCCCCCACCTGGCCCTGGCGCTGGCTGCGCGCCTGCAACTTGCTCACCTCCGGCATCGCGGCCAACTCCGGCTTGATCCGCTCCAGGGTGGCCTGATCGGCATAGAGATAGATGTCGGCGTGCAGGCGACTCTCCAGGAACTGACCCAGCGCCTGCTCGAACGAGCCCACCAGGATGCGGGTGGCGATGGCGGAAGAGAGCGCCAGGGTGATGGCGATCATCGGGATCACCAGGCGGCGGCTGGCGCTGGAGAGATCCCACATCCCCCAGGCCCACTCTACCGGCAGCCGTGGCGCAAGCCGCGCCACCTGACGGCTGCCCCACTGCAGCACCGGTGGCAACAGCAGGATCGACAGCAACACGGTCAGCGCCACCAGTGCCAGCGCCTGGTTCTGGTTGCTGGCTGCCAGCTGCAGCGCCATTACCAGCGCCGCCAAGGCCAGGATGAGGCCGGTCAGGGTGCGACGGCGCATCCCCGGGCGCAGCAGCCACAGGATCATCAGCGCCAGCGCGGCAAACAGGATGGCGAAGCAGAACAGGGCATGGCCCCAGTTCCAGCTCAGGCTCAGCGGCTGCTGCATGTTGTAGAGGGCCACCAGGGTATCGGACACCCCGGGGCTTAAGAAACGGGCCAAGCGGATACCGATCAGGCTGCCTACCAGGCCCGCCAGGGCCGACCACAACGCCAGCTCCACCATCAGGGCGGTGAGCCATTGGCGCCGGGTAAAGCCCAGTTGATGCAGGACATTGAGACTTTGGCTGCGGTGCTGAACCAGCCGCTCCAGAGCGTGGAAGGCCAGCAGCAGCCCCACCAGGAAGCTGAGGCTGGATAGAGCGGTCAGGTTGAGGCTAAACGCCTCCAGCAGGTTGGAGTCCCCCGCTTCGGCCATGGGCCGCAGCACCAGGTCATCCCCCAGGCGGGCCTCGACCCAGCGCTGCTGTGCCTCGGTCAGCGGCGGCAGCTCCAGGTAGCTGAGCCAGGGGCCGGAACCGGTGACCCGCGCCGCCTGCCCGATATCCATGATTAGCCAGGGGCCGACGTCGGCACGCAGGGTCAACGGCGGCAACTGGACGCCCTGCTCGCTGGTCAGGCGTTGTTCATCCAGCCAGCCCAGGCGCTCGGCCTGGCGCTGATCGACGATGGTCTGCCAACCGCGTTGACCAGACAGGTAGCCCGGCGGCAACTCCACCCCGCGCACCCGCACTACCTGGCCATCCTCCAGCCGGATCATCCTTTGACTTACTGGCCGGGCCTGGATCCCTGCCCGGCGCAGCTCAAGGAACAGGTCGCGGTGGATGCGCTGGCCCGCCAGTAGCGAATGCAGACGCCAGGGGTAGTGGGTATCCAGGCCCTGCTCGGCAGTGGTGAAGCTGGCCTTGGCGGCACGATTGAGCGCCTCGACCCCGGACAGCAATGCCCCGGCGAGCACCAATCCCAGCGCCAGCCACAGGTAGAGCCAGCGATGACGGCGCAGATCACCCAGGCTCAGTGCCAGGAAATCCCTGGCCATGGTGCCTTTAACCACGCTGACCCTCCCGCGCGGACTGGCGCCAGTGCAGGCTCTGCTGATGCAGCTCCAGCTGGCTGGGGAACTGGGCCGCCAGCTCCTGGCTGTGGGTCACCATCAGCAAGGTGGCGTTTTGTGCCTGGGCCAGGGAGCGCAGCTGATGCACCACCTCACGGCTGTTGGCTTCATCCAGGTTGCCGGTGGGCTCGTCCGCCAGGATCAGGGTGGGTTCGTGGATCAGGGCCCGGCATACCGCAACCCGCTGCTGCTCACCGCCGGACAGCTTATCCGGCAGACGATCCAACAGGTGATCCAGCCCCAGCGCCGAGACCAGGCGGGTGAACCGGGGGGCCCGGTCGTGGCCATAGCGCAGCCGATGCGGCAACAGGATGTTGTGACGAACGGTAAGGGCGGGCAGCAGTTGGAAGCCCTGGAAGACAATGCCGAGCTCGCGACGGTAGCGCGCCAGCTGGTCTGGCCCCATCCGGGCCAGTTGGTGACTGCCCACCTGGATCTGGCCGGATTGCACCGGCTCCAGGCCAGCGAGCAGGTTCATCAAGGTGGTTTTGCCACTGCCGCTGTCGCCCAGCAGGGCGCAGTGCTGTCCCTGTTGCACCTCCAGGTCGAGGTGGTCGAAGATAACCCGTTGCTTATCGCCATCCTGGCGGGTGAAGCGTAGGGATTGGATTCGGATCATGGCCCCTCCTGCAGATCCTCTGTAACCCCAGTGTACGCAGCAAATTTCCGCCAGATAAAGCGCTTGTCAGCTTGAACCGAAGATATTTACTTGCACCTCCGAGTGTTACGTAATCACCCCGGTAACGGATTGGTGACCGCCAATAAAAATGGTGGGACAGAAAACAAAAAAACGCCGGCACGGGGCCGGCGTTGTTTGGTTAGCGTGAGCTGTTTATTTCGCTGCCTGCTCACTCAGCCCCAGGGCTGCATCGATCAGGTGGAACACCAGGTTCTGCTCCAGGGTACCCCGGGCCAACTGAGCTCCGGGTCCAGTGGCGTAGAGCACCACATCCTCACCGCCGTGGGTTTCCGAATTGAGCGGCGTGATGGCGCGCTGACGGTAATCCTTCTGCACCACCTGCTCGGCGGTCAGGGTGGCGGTGGGGTAGCGAGCACCCGGCCCGTTGGCGTACGCCAGGGTGGTGTAGGGCTGGCCATCGCTGTCCAGGGTGGGGATAAACTCGCCGTTGGCATCAGTACGACCCGCCAGCCCGAGGATATTGTTACCCGCGGCGGAGTAGCCGGCGAAGGTCATGGTGTGGGAGTGGTCTGCGGTTACCAGCACCAGGGTGTCATCGCCCACGGCGCCGAGGGTGGCCGCTACCGCTTCGTCCAGCTCAATCACCTCGTGCAGGGCTCGATGCGCCTGGCCGGCGTGGTGGCCATGGTCGATGCGACCGGACTCCACTACCAGCAGGAAGCCCTCATCCCCCTGTGCCTTGAGCAGCTCAATCGCCTTCAGGGTCATCGCCTTGAGGCTCGGCTGCAGCGAGCTGTGGGTTTCAGAGTCCTGGCGATCCACCCGGTACTCGTTGTGGGAGGGGGCAAACAGCCCCAGCACCTGAACCCCGGCTTCCACCGGCAGATCTTCCAACTCCGCCTTGGTGTGGATGTAGAGTGACTGGGCGTGGCGCTGCTGCCACTCCTGGGTCAGGTTACGACCGTCCTTACGTTTACCACCGGCGCCCGGGTAGATGGGATCCGCCTGGTCCTCTGGCAGGAACTGGGCTCGGCCACCGCCGAAGGCCACGTCCAGGCCACGGCCATAGTCGAAGCTGATCAGCTGGCTGGCGATATCGACGCAGCCCACCTGCTTGCCCCAGTTGGTCAGGTCAGCGTCACTCTCGTAGTTGCGATCCGGCGACCAGGCAAAGGTGGCAGCCGGCGTAGCATGGGTGATGCGGGTGTTGGTAACCACACCGGTACCCAGCCCCGCCTCGGCCGCCAGCATCATCGCGCTCATCAGCCGGTGCTCACGGAACTCAGCGCAATTACGACGATTGACGTTCTCGTCCACCCCCAGCAGCCCGGCGCGGGTCTTCACCCCGGTCATCATGGCGGTCATGGTGCCGGCGGAATCTGGCGTCTGGGCATCGGTGTTGTAGGTCTTCACCATGGCAGTGAAGGGGAAGGCATCGAAGCTGAGCTGATGATCTTCACCGGGACGGCCCTGCAGCTGACCGGCCAGGATCCGGGCCGCCGCCACAGTGGTGGCACTCATGCCGTCGCCGACGAACAGCACCACGTTGCGGGGGCGCTCGGTCAGCGGGGTCAGCTCCATCATGGATTTCAACTGGGATTGTCCCTGGGTAAACCAACCGCTTTGCAGCGGGCTGGGTTGCCCATCCAGGCCCAACTGACCGACGGAACCGTAGCGGTGTACCGGCTCAGGCTCCGCTGCGATTGCCGGCTCAGGGGCCGCAGCCTGCGGGGCCTCAATCTCGGTTTCCGGCTTGGAGCAGGCCGCTAACAACGTGGTGGCCAGGATCACGGCCAAAGGGTGCATTCTTGTCATTATTGTTTCCTTGCCAAGTCGCGGGAATTGCTGGGTTATACCCTAAATTGATGACAAACCTGTGGCGATACTAAGGGCAATGTTCTGCCCCTTTCAAGCCGGGGCTGCCAGAGGGTTAACCGGGTTACAAAAAAGCCCTGCATGGATGCAGGGCTTCTTGATTAAAACGGGCCGAGGCCGATCATCTGGCCGACTAGCACCGCCACCAGGGCCACCGCACTCCACAACAGGAACAGCGGCAGGAAGAAGCGGGCCCAGCTGCTGTAGGAGATCTTGGCCAGGGCCAGTACCGCCAGCAGACCGCCATTGGTGGGGTAGATGTAGTTGGAGATGCCGTCCCCCAGCTGGGAGGCCAGCGCCGCCACCTGACGGGTCACCCCACCCATGTCCGCCAGCGGCACAATGATCGGCATGGTGATCACCGCCTGACCGGAGCCGGAGGGGATAAACAGGTTGATGATCGCCTGGGACAGGTACATCGCCGCCGCGGAGACCAGCTCGTTACCCCCTACCAGGAACTGAGACAGGCCATGGATGATGGTGTCGACCACCATGGCGTCTTCCATGATGGTCATGATGGCACGGGCAAACAGGATGATCAGCGCTGCCACCAGCACGTCGCTGCAGCCACGGGTCCAGTAGTCACAGATACGGTTGAGGCTCAGCCCCCCCACCAGACCGGAGATAAAGGCGGCGGCGAAGAAGCAGCCGGACATCTCGGTGAAGCCGAAATCCATGGTCAGGGTGCCAAAGATCATAAAGCCCATGATCGCCACGAACACCAGGCCGGCGGCCTTCTCACGGGGAGTCAGCGGCGCCACCTGGTCAGCCACCTTCTCCACCGAGGTGATCACCGCCAGGGAGGGGTCCCGCTTGACCTTCTCGGCGTAGCGCAGCACATAGATCATCCCGGTCACCAGCATAAAGGCGCCGATGATGGCGCGGTACCACATACCGGAGTAGAGCGGCAGCTCGGCGATGTTGTGGGCGATACCGGTGAAGAAGGGGTTGGCCAGTGCCGCGGCAAAGCCGGCACAGGAGGCCAGCAGCACGATGCCCAGGGCGGTCATGGCGTCGTAGCCCAGCTTGATGCAGATCGGGATCATCAGGGTAATGAAGATCACGTCCAGCTCGCGCATGCCGGTGAAGGTGACATTGAGATAGATGGCGATCATCACCACCGGGGCGATCACCTTAAGGCCATGGCCCTGGGTGCGTTCGGTCAGGCCATAGACGGCAGCATCCAGTACCCCCATGTACTTAAGCACCCCAAAGGCACCGCCAACGAAGAGCACCAGACCGATGATACCGGCCGCCTGGACAAAGCCCTTGTAGAAGGCATTGAAGAAGTCGGTGATGCCGGCGGGGTTGCTCTCCACCAAACGGAAACTGGCGGGGTCCACCAGGGTGCGGCCATCCACCACCACCCGGTCAAACTCGCCGGCGGGGATCAGGTAGGTGGCTATCAGGGCCACCACCACCATGATGATCAGGGAAAGAAAGGGGTGATTGACCTCTTGGGCCTGGGCTGCGCCCTTGGCCTGAGTGACCTCAGCAGATTGCATAGCTCTCCCATCAATTACAGGGGATTGGCCAGAAAAAGCGGCTATCCCGTGAGCAAAAAAGCGCGCATTCTGCCAGTTTGTTCAGGCTTCGCACAGCCCACCCCGAAGCCAAGTTAAAAAGCTGCGATCCGGATCCCAGCGGTCGGTCGGCCCGGTCCCGCAGGGATCACGCTTATGGCCACCACAGAGCGCGATCCCAGCAGGGTCTACACTTGGCTGTGTTTTGCCTTGGTCGAGGAGTCTTCATGTTGCGCCTCATCCCCCTGCTGCTGTTTTGCCCCTGGCTGATGGCGGCGCAGTCCTCTTTGCAGCAACTGGCGGAAGGGCTGGAGCCGGAGCAGCCGGTGACCCTGTTCGTTGCCGCTACCATCCACACCCTGGACCCGCTCCGTCCCCAGGCCAAGGCGGTGGCGGTGCACCAGGGTCGTATCCTGGCGGTGGGTGATGAGGAGGTGGTCAGCGAGTTGCTCAAGGACTACCAGGTGCGGGTGGATCGCCGTTTTGAAGAGAAGGTGTTGGTGCCTGGCCTGATCGAGCCCCACCTGCACCCACTGCTCAGCGCCCTGACCCTGACCTCGGAGATCATCGCCATCGAGCCCTGGCAGCTGCCCAGTGGCACCGTGCCTGCTGCCAAGGACCAGGCGGCGTTTCGTCAGCGCCTGAGCAAGGCGGATGAAGCCCTGGCTCCGGCAGACCAGCTGCTACTGGTTTGGGGCTATCACCACTATTTCCATGGTCCGCTGGACAAGGGGGTTCTGGATGGCATCAACGCCAAGCGGCCCATCGTGGTCTGGCATCGCAGTGCCCATGAGTTCTACCTCAACTCCGCCGCCCTGCAGCAGTTCGGCATCGATGCCGGCTTTGTTGAGCAGCTCGATAGCGAGGCCCGGGCCCAGGTTAGCCTGGAGCAGGGCCATTTCTATGAGCAGGGGATGTTTGCCCTGCTGCCCAAGCTGGCGCCGGCCATCGCCACTCCGGAGCGGCTGGAGCAGGGCCTGCGCCTAACCCGCGACTACCTGCACCAGGCCGGGGTGACCCTGGCCGCTGAACCCGGCGGAATACAATCCAAGCCCCTGCAGGATGCCCAGAATGCGGTGCTGGGAGAGAGCGATACCCCGTTTCGCTTTTTCTATATCCCCGACGGCAAGAGCCTGGCCCAGCAGCACCTGGATGGGGATCTTATCGGTGAAACCGAGAAGCTGCTCAGTTGGGGGGCCGGCAACACCCAGTTCCTGCCCAAGCAGGTCAAGCTGTTCGCCGACGGGGCCATCTTCAGTCAGCTGATGCAGGTGCAGGAGCCCTACCTCGATGGCCACCAGGGTGAATGGATCATGCCCCCTAGCCTATTCTCCCAAGCTTTTAAGGCCTACTGGGATGCTGGCTACCAGATCCATATCCACCAGAATGGCGACGCCGCACTGGCGATGATCCTGCAGGTGCTCAAGGAGAACCAGCAGCGAACCCCGCGCCAGGACCACCGCACCACCCTGGTTCACTTCGGCATGGCGGACCAGGCCCAGGTCCAGGAGTTGAAGCTGCTGGGTGCCATCGTCTCCGCCAACCCCTACTACCCGGTGGCACTGGCGGATCGCTACGGTGAGATCGGTCTGGGCCCGGCTCGAGCCGATCAGATGGTACGGCTGGGGGACGTCTCCCGGGCCGGGATCCCGTTATCACTGCACTCGGACATGCCGATGGCCCCGGCGCAGCCGCTCTACCTGATGTGGGCCGCGGTGAATCGTCAAACCAGCTCAGGTCGGGTGGCCGGGCCCGAGCAGCGGCTGCGGGCACCGGATGCGCTCAAGGCGGTTACCCTGGGTGCGGCCTACGCCCTGCGAATGGAGCAGGAGGTGGGCAGCATCGAAGTGGGTAAGCGCGCCGATTTTACCGTACTGGACAGTGACCCACTGACGGTGCCAGCGGAGGCGATCAACACCATCAAGGTCTGGGGTACGGTGCTGGCGGGTCGGGTTCAGCCGGTCGCACCCGACTCCCAGGCCGAGCCACCGAAGGCAGAACCTGGGCCCGGCGCTAGCGAAGGGGAGTTTGGCGCCACACCAGCAGCGACCCAGGATGAGCCGCTAGCCCAAGCCGTACTGGCCCACTGGCAAAAACTGCTGCAGCACCAGCACTGACGCTGGTGCCAGAGATGTGGTTGTCAGCCCCTAGCCCGGAGGGTCGCCATGATCCGCAGTGCCGTGCTCCGTAACACCCTGCTTGTTCTCTACCAGCTGTGGCTACTGCCGCTCTGTGTCGCCAACCCGGTTGCACAGCTCTGGGCCCCCGACGGGGTGAGCGCCGATCAGTTCGGTTATGCGGTCGCCATCGACGGCGAAACCGCCCTGGTGGGGGCAAACCAGCACGATGAGCCCAGCCGGGACGGCGGTGCCGCCTACGTGTTTGAACGCCTGCAGGGCAGCTGGGTGTTTATCGCCAAACTGACCCTGCCGGAGGCGGGTCTGGATGACCGACTGGGCCACGCCGTGGCCCTGGCGGGGGACAACGCCCTGGTCAGTGCCAGCCAGGGCAGCGAGCCGGGCAGCGTCCATCACTTTCGTCGCAGCGGCGGCAACTGGCTGTACCAGGGCCAGCTGCAAGGGGAGGACACACGCCCCAATGATGGCTTTGGTGTCGCCCTGGCGCTGGATGGCAGCCTGGCTGCGGTGGGGGCAAGCAAGGTGAGGCACCAAGGTCAGAACAGCGGTGCCGTGTACCTGTTCCGACTCGAGGATGAGCAGTTCCAGCCCGTCGCTCGCCTCACCCAGAGCCAGGGTCAGGACCAGGATCTCTTCGGCATCGCCGTGGCGCTTTCCGGAGATCGGGTGCTGATCGGTGCCAGCGGTGAGGACAGCCAGGGAACCGACAGTGGTGCCGCTTACCTGTTTGATAGCGAGGATGGCCAACAATGGCAGCAACGGGCCCGTTTGCTGGCCGAGGACGCTGCCCGCTATGACCGCTTTGGCAACGCTGTGAGCCTGGATCATCAGCACCTGCTTATCGCCGCCAGTCAGGCAGATCTTGGCCCTGCCCTAGACGCGGGCGCCGCCTACCTCTACCACCAGAGAGATGAGCAGTGGCAGCTGCGACACAAGCTGCAGGCGGCTGATCCTGTTGGGGGTGAATACTTTGCCAGTGCAGTGGCTATCCACTGTGGCCAGGCGCTGTTGGGGGCCATCGGTAACCACCTTAACGGCCAGCAGTCAGGTGCCGCCTACCTGATTGACCTGGACCAGCCGGAGAGCGCAGCAATCAGGCTGCAGGCACCACAGGGGCAATGGGACGATCGCTTTGGTTTCTCGGTGGCGCTGAGTCAGAACCAGGCCCTGGTCGGTGCCCCCGGGGACGATGACCTGGGCAGCAACGCCGGCAGTGCTCTGCTGCTGGCGTTGGAGCCGCAAGGCTGCCCAGGGGAGTAGGAAGCGCGTCAGAGCTTCAGGTGTGTATCCAGGAACTCGACCATGGCCTCCATCGCCGCCAGCCGATGGGGTTCAGCCCAGAGTGAATGATTGGCGTCCTCCAACTCCAGGTATTGCACCGGTTTGCCGGCCTTCTTCAACGCGCTGGCCATCTTGCGGCTGTGGGCAACCGGTACCACCTTGTCGTCGGTGCCATGGATCAGCAGCAGCGGTGCTGAGACCTTGTCAGCCTGGTGATAGGGCGAGTTGGCGCGGTTGTTGGCCTTGTCGGTGCCCAGCTGCTTGCGCACCACCTCTTTGTGGGTAAAGAAGCGGGCGGTGGAGAGCAGCAACTCAATATCACTGACACCGGCAAAACTGGCGGCACAGCGGAAGGTCTCCGCGTGCTTGACCGTGGCCATCATCGCCGCATAGCCCCCATAACTGCCTCCGACGATGCAGATCCGTTTGGGATCGGCCCAGCCCTGTTCAACCAGGAAGTGCGCCGCATCCTGCAGGTCATCCTGCATCGCCCCACCCCAGCCCTGGATAGCCGCCTGAGAAAAGGCAAAACCGCGCCCGCTGGAGCCACGGAAGTTGGGCTGCAATACCAGGTAACCCCGGTTGGCCAGCAAGGCCGACCAGTAGTCATACTCCATACCGTCCTGTCCGGCCGGGCCGCCATGGGGCAGGATGATGGCCGGCAGCTTTTGCTCTTCGCTGCTGCCCACCGGCCGGGTTAGTACCGCATCCAGTTTGGTGCCATCCCGGCTGGTGTAGTTGAGCCACTGCTTACCGCCATAGCTGCGCTCATCCACCTCGGGATAGCGGCTGCCCAGGTAGTCCAGGGTCTGGGCCTGGCGATCGCCCAGCAGATAGTCACCGGCGGAGGTAGGGGAGCGGGAGAACAGCACGTAGGACTGCATATCCCGGCTGACGCTGATGATGCGGTTGTTGCGATCCGGCAGCGCCTGCTGCAGTGCACGCTGCAGCGCCAGGTGCTCCTTGTCCCAGTAATCCACCCCTGTTTCACCGAGACCATGGCGTACCCCCACCACCTCGCCGGACCGCGGCGAGTAGACCAGGCCGCCATCGATGTCGTACTTGTCATCACTGAAGACCAACTCAAGTTCCGGCTGTGGCTGGGTCAGATCCGCCTTGAACAGGGCGTAGCGGCCCTGGTGATCAGCCCGGATATAAAGCAGGTTTGGATCCTTATCAAAGCCCAGCATCTGGATATCAGGGGCCTCGAACAGCTGGTACTCCCAGAGGATGCGAAACTCCTCTCCATCGGTGTCATAAAGGCGATAAAACACCCGGGTCTCATCCTGACCGATGCCCAAGCGCACCCGCCCCTGGCGGTCGGCGATCCAGTGCTGAATATCCTGTTTGGCCCGTCGTACCCGCTTCAACCGACCGCTCTTAAGACTGAGTCGATAGACAGTAGGCAGGTTGTTGATCTCCAAATCGATGGCCACCATCACGTGGTCGGGGTCATCCGGCAACAGGCTGACCAGGCGGTCGGTGAACTGGGGCGAGCGCCCCTTGAGCTGTGAAAGCTTGATCGCCAGCTTGGGCTTGCTGTCCTTGCCCAGGGTGAATTTCTGCAGCTGGTTAACCGAGTACTTGATCCCGGCCTGTATCTCGGTGCGGCCAACACTGAGCAGCAGGGTGTCGTCATTAGCCCAGTGAAACCAGTTGAGGGTCACCTCCAGGTTGTCGGCCTTGACCAGGTACTGCCACTGGGCCTCGTTGCGATCCAGCACCGCCAGCACTTCGTGGCCCTGGACACCCCTGAGCACGGCCAGGTAACGGCCATTGGGAGACAACTTTACCCCGCTAAAGTCCGGCAGGGCGGCAAAGGCCTTGACCGGGAGCGGCTCACTTTGCAGCGGTGGCATCCATAGCACCAGCGCGGCCAATATAGCAGAAACGAATAGTCGCATAGCCTCTCTCTCCTTGAGAAACAATCACTTACAGACATATTCATTCCATGTCCATCAGCCTGATGCAACCGCAAATGAGTGTAGCTGGCAATAAAAAGCCGAAGCGGATGCTTCGGCTTTTATAGCGCAGGACGGCAGGTGTTATTCACCTCGTCGGTGCAGGGTTACCAGCAGCTGGGCCTCGGCCCGGGGCAGCTCGCATTCGCGCATGATCTCGTCGACGTCCGCCCCCAGCTCCACCATCTTCATGGCACGGTTATAGAGCCGCGCCTCCGGATCGGTCTGGGCCACTTCGTCCTGGCGCGCCTTAAGCAGGTCCAGGTGCTGCTCAATCTCCTTGACCCGGCGCCCGACCCCGAGGGCACCGGTGCGGATCTCCGCCAGCTCACGCTGCAGGCTGTCGCTATTGCTCTGGGCATTGCGCTGAACCAGCTTGAGGGCTTCGCATTGACGCTCCAGCTGCGCCATCCGCAGGCGCGCCTGGCGCAGCTGCCACAGGCACACCAACAGGAACAGCAGGGCCAATGCCGCCACCGCGGCGGGGATCCAAAGCATCACAGGGCGGCGATCTCCATCCACTCTTCGTCGCTGAGCAGCTTCTCAAGGTCAACCAGGATCAGCAGCTTGTCATCCCGGTGGCAAACCCCCTGGATAAACTTGGCGCTCTCTTCGTTGCCCACATTCGGAGCGGTATCGATCTCGGAGCTGTTGAGGTAAACCACCTCGGCCACGCTGTCCACCAGGATACCAACCACCTGGTCCTCCGCCTCGATGATCACCACCCGGGTCTGCTCCGTCACCGGGGCTTCTGCCAGGCCGAAGCGGGCGCGGGTATCGATCACCGTGACCACGTTACCACGCAGGTTGATGATCCCCAGCACGTAGCTCGGTGCCCCGGGTACCGGTGCGATGTCGCTGTAGCGCAGCACCTCGCGTACCTGCATCACGTTGATGCCGTAGGTCTCCTGCTCCAGCTGGAAGGTCACCCACTGCAGCACTTGGTCTTGCTTGTCGCCGGTTTCAGCATTGAGCGCTTGTTGCATGCTCATCCCTCAGGACTCCTGTAAATTGATATCCAAACCCGCATCCAGCAGGCTGACCAGTTCCGGCACATCCAGTACCACACACATTCTTTTCTTGACGATGCCCGCCATGAAGCGGCGCTGGTCTGTGTCATTGCGCCACTTCACCTCCGCCTGCTTCAGCGGCTCAGCGTTGACCAGGCTCTCACAGGCCAGGCACCAGCGGCTCTCGCCCAGCTGCACCAGGTATTGGTAGTCCGGCATCTGCGCACGCGGCCGATCCGGCAACAGCCAACGTCCGCTGTCCACCACATAATATTGTGCCTGCGGGTCACTTTGTACCCCCAACATCCAGGGCGGTTGGCCCGGCAGCTTGGTGCGCTCCGCCACCCGCTTGATGCCGCCGAGCATCTGCAGTGGCACCGCCAGGGTCAGTCCGGCCACCTTGAAATAGAGGCATTGGAACTCATCACCCAAGTCGTCACGCCAATGGGCCCGGGGCAGGACCGGCTCAGTCGGCACCTCAAGCTTGCGTTCTGTCTCTGCTTCAGGCTCCACCCGCACAGGGGTGGCCTCGGGCCGAGGGGGCGCAACCGGAGTGGCTCGCTCTACCACCGCCGGCTCGGGTTGAGCCTGCTCCGGCTCCGGCGTCAGCGATTGCGCCTGGGCCCGCTCAAGCAGATCGGCCACCCGCGCCTGGTGCACCGGTACCGCGGTTTGGGGTTCCGGCTCTGGCTCCGCTTCCGCCAGCAGCACATCGAAATACTCGTCAACCGCTTGTTGCGCGTGGCGCGACATTCGCCCCGTCCTCTTGATCCAGGAAATTCAGCAACTCATTGTATGCGGTTACGCCGCGACTGGCACCCGCGAACTGGGGTGCAGGCAGATGGGCGAGACTGGCGTCACGAAAGCGGGTATCCACCGGGATCACCGAATGCCACAACTGCTGCGGATAACTGCGGGCCAGCTCGGCCAGGGCCAGCAGCGACGCCTTGGTACGACGATCAAACATGGTCGGTACGATGACGTGGGGCGCCACCCGGCGTTTGCCCTGGGCCATCCGCTGCAGGGTCTGGATCATCCGGTCCAGCCCCTTCAGTGCCAGGTACTCGGTTTGTACCGGCACGATAATGCGATCACAGGCGGCCAGGGCGTTGACCATCAACACCCCCAGCACCGGCGGACAATCGATCAGCACGTAGTCGTAGCGCGAGCGCAACTGGCCCAGGATCTTCTGCAGGATAAAACCCATGCCCGGCTGGTTGCCCAGCCGGCGGTCGAGGGTCGCCAGGGCGGTAGCCGCGGGCAGCAGGTCCAGCCCCTCCACCTGGGTAGGCACGATGGAGAGGGAACAACGCTCGGGGCTGAGCTGGTCATGATGGATGAACAGATCAAACAGCGATGCCGGCAACTCCTCCGGGTCCAGCCCGAGGTAGTAGCCCAGCGAGGCATGGGGATCGGTATCCACCATCAGTACCCGCTTGCCCCTGGCCGCCAGCAAGCCGGCCAGGGTCACCACCGAGGTGGTTTTGCCTACGCCGCCCTTTTGATTGACCACGGTCCAGACCTTCACGGGGTTACTCCGGTGCGGTCAGGCGCACCGCACCGTTGGGCTGCTGCATCAGCGCCAGCCCCTTGTCGGTGTGCTCAATCAGCAAGGATTCGCCACTCAGGGCAGCCTGGGTCTTGAGGCCATCCCGACGCTGGTACTCCGCCAGCCGGCTCTTCAGCTCACGGTTTTCCGCCACCAGTTCGGCCAGCTGCTGATGCTGCTCACTGGCCTCGCGATGCTGCTGGGCCAGCTTGTCCTGCAGCTCGCCGGCATACAGATGCTTGTCCACCGCCCATACCAGGGTGACCAGGGTGAACAGGCTCAAGGCCGCGGTCAGCCAGGGATAGAGCCGGCAGCTCCAGTTACATCCGGTGGGTTTCACGCAGGATCGCCTCCGACATCTTGTCCAGGGGAATGCTGTGGCTGCTGATCCCGGCGGCAGTCACCGCCTGGGGCATGCCATAGACCACGCAGCTGTCGGCATCCTGGGCCCAGATATTGGCGCCCTGGGCCTTGAGCATGCGGCAGCCTTCGCGGCCATCGGCCCCCATGCCGGTGAGGATCACCCCCAGCACGTCACCGCCAAACACCCGTGAGGCACTGCCGAAGGTGATATCAACCGAGGGCTTGTAGTTGATCTTGCTGTCACCATCACGCACCACCAGGCGCGCACTGGCACCGGTACCCTCCACCAGCATCTGCTTGCCACCCGGCGCCAGGTAGGCCACCCCAGGGCTAAGCCGCTCGCCACCCTGGGCCTCACATACGCTGATCTGGCAGAGGCCATCCAGTCGCTGAGCAAAGGCCGGGGTAAAGGCCGCCGGCATGTGCTGAACCAGCAGGATGGGATAGGGGTAGTCCTTGGGGAACTGGGTGAGGATGCTCTGCAGCGCCACCGGCCCACCGGTGGAGGTGCCGATCAGCAGCGCCTTGTAATGCTTGCCACTGGCGCGCAGCGGCAGTCGGGCCGGGCGCTCTACCCGCTCGCTGCGTGGCGGCGTAGTCACCGTTGCCACCGTGGCACTGCGGGCAGTGCTGCCGGTCAGCGTCGGTGCCGGACGGGCGCTGGGCGTCGCCACCGCCGCCACTCGACGGGGCTGGCGGGCGATCGCCTTGACCCTCTGCTGCAGCAGGCTGGCCGCCAGACGACGGTCGTTGGCGATGTCCTCGAAGCGCTTGGGCAGGAAGTCCGCCGCGCCCGCCTCCAGGGCATCCAGGGTGGCCCGGGCACCATCGTAAGTCAGCGAGGAGAACATCAGCACCGGCCGCGGCGCAGTGGCCATGATCTCGCGAACTGCGCTGATGCCATCCAGCACCGGCATCTCGATGTCCATGGTGATCACATCCGGCCGCAGCTGACGGGCCTTGTCGATCGCCTCACGGCCGTTCATCGCGGTGTCGATCACCTCCAGCTCCGGATCCCCATTGAGGATCTCGGCGACACGGCGACGGAAGAAACTTGAGTCGTCAACAACTAAGACCTTAATGGTCATGATCTTTCCTATATCTATCCGGCCGCCACTCAGCGACGACGGGCGTAATGTTTTAGCATGCCAGGCACATCCAGGATCAGCGCAATGCCGCCGTTGGAGGTGATGGTGGAGCCGGCCATACCGGGCACCCCCTGCAGCATCGCCCCAAGAGGCTTGATCACCACCTCTTCCTGACCGATCAGGCCATCCACTACGAAGGCCACCAGGGTGTTGCCGATGTGGACGATCACCACATGGCCCATCCCCTCCCGCTCTGCACGACCGCTGCCTTTGAGCAGCCACTTATCGAGGTAGAACAGAGGGATGGCACGGTCGCGGACGGTAATGGAGAGCTGACCATCCACCACGTTGGTGTTGCCCAGATCCATATGGAAGATCTCGGACACACAGGACAGCGGCAGGGCAAATGTCTGCTGGCCCAGCTTGACCATCAGGGTCGGCATAATAGCCAGGGTCAGCGGCACCTTGATCTCGATGATGGTGCCCTCGCCGGGCTCGGAATCGATGGTCACCGAGCCATTGAGCTGGGCGATGCGGGTCTTGACCACGTCCATACCGACGCCGCGGCCGGAGATGTCAGAGATCTCCGACTTGGTGGAGAAGCCCGGGGCAAAGATCAGGTTATAGGCGTCCTGATCGCTCAGGCGAGCAGCGGCATCGGCGTCCAGTACTCCACGGTCCACCGCGATCTGACGCAGCTTGTCGGCGTTCATGCCGCCACCGTCATCACGGATCCGCAGCAGGATGTGGTCACCCTCCTGGGCGGCGGACAGCAAGATGGTACCCTGGCGCGGCTTGCCGGCGGCCTGGCGCTGGTCCGGCATCTCGATGCCATGATCTACCGCGTTGCGCACCAGGTGAACCAGGGGATCCGCCAGGGCTTCCACCAGGTTCTTATCCAGATCGGTATCCTCGCCCTCCAGCTGCAGCTGGATCTCCTTGTCGAGGCTACGGGCCAGGTCACGAACTACCCGGGGGAAGCGGCCAAACACCTTCTTGATTGGCTGCATCCGGGTCTTCATCACCCCGCCCTGCAGATCCGCGGTGACCAGGTCGAGGCTGGCCAGGGCCTTGCTCATCTCCTCGTCTTCCCGCTCCAGACCCAGGGTCATCAGGCGGTTACGAACCAGCACCAGCTCACCGACCATGTTCATGATCTCATCCAGCCGGGCGGTATCCACCCGCACCGTGGTCTCGCCCTGGGGCTGGGTGCTGGTGGCTTTTTTCGGCGCAGGCTTAGCCGGGGCTGGCGGCTTGGCTGCGGGGGCCGGGCTTGCCTCTGGGGCCGGGGCGGCAGAGACAGTTGCCTGCGGCTCCGGGCTGACAGCGGCTTGTGGGCTGGGCTTGGGTTCGGCCTGTGGGGCAGCGCTGGGTTGCGGAGACTGGCCCACGCCGTGGAGCTGGTCCAGCAGCTGTTCGAACTCATCTTCGCTGATCAGATCCGATTCACTGGCACTCTCCGCTGGGGCCTCCACCGGCGCTGCCTGGAAGCGGCCCTTGCCGTGCAGCTCGTCCAGCAGGGACTCGAACTCGTCGTCACTGATCTCGTCGCTGGCCTGCTCGACAGGTTGGCTTGGCGCCGGCTCGGCGCTGAACTGGCCCTTGCCATGCAGCTCGTCCAGCAGCGACTCGAACTCATCCTCACTGATCTCGTCGTTGCCTGCCGAAGCGGGTTCCAGGGTATCCAGCATCGCCTGGTATTCATCGGACTGGAGGCCATCGATGCCGGCACTGGCGGGCACCAACTGATCCAGCGGGACCGGATCCAGCTGGGCTAGCGTGGGCTCGGACTGGACAGACTCGACCATTGCTGGCTCTGCTGCCGGGGCAGGCGCCGCGGCGGCCGGGTTGGCGCTGGCGGATTCAACCAGGGGTTCGCCATTGGCACAGCGCTCCAGTCTTGCCAGCAGCTCGGGATCCGCCTCCTGCGGCTCCTCACCGGCCTGCAGCAGCTGGAACATCTCGTTGACCGCATCCAGCGCCTGCAGCACCAGGTCCATCAGCTCAGAGCTGACATTGAGCTGGCCGTTGCGCAGCAGGTCAAAGATGTTCTCGGCACCGTGGCAGGCGTCCACCATGGCGTTGAGGCTGAGGAAGCCGGCGCCGCCTTTGACGGTGTGAAAGCCACGGAAGATGGCGTTCAGCAGATCCGCATCGGTGGGGTTCTGCTCCAGCTCTACCAGCTGGGCCTGTAACTGCTCAAGGATCTCCCCCGCCTCAACGAGGAAGTCCTGCAGGATGTCATCGTCCAGATCGAATCCCATGCCCTACTCCTAAAAACCCAGGCTCGACAACAGGTCGTCCACTTCATCCTGGCCGCTGACCACCTCTTCCCGGTTGGCGGCAGCCACCACCGGCCCTTCGGCCACGGTCAGGTCACGCTCCTTGGCGGTCTGGGTGGACTCGCCAAACATGGTCAGCATGTGCACCAGCGACAGCTCAACCTCCCGCACCAGGTCGATCACCTTGCGGATCACCTGACCGGTGAGGTCCTGGAAGTCCTGGGCCATCAATACCTGGTTGAGCAGTTCCTTGAGGCGATCGACGTCGCTGCCGGTCTCCGCCAGCAGGGCGTCGACGTCATGACACAGGGTCTTGAACTGATCCAGCTCCAGCTCACGGCGCATCAGCTGATCGAAGCGCGGCTTCACCAGCGCCACCTTGGCCTGCAAAGCGTCGGCCAGCGGCAGGCTCTCCTCCACCGCGTCCATGGTGCGGTTGGCGGCTTGCTCGGTCATGTCGATGACGTAGCTGAGACGCTCCTTGGCGTCGGGGATCTCCCGCTTGGCCAGCTCGCTGATGCGATCGTCCAGTTGGAAGTCCTGCAGGGCGTCATGCAGTTGGCGGGTCAGCTTGCCGACCTCGTCGAACAGTTGCTGATTGGTGCTGTGGTTGGCCTGGAGAATGATGTCGTTGGCCGCCTCGGTCTGTCCCGCTTGCAGCAGTTCCACCAGCGCCTTGGCGTCCTCGATCGAGATCAAGGCTTCTTGTTGTGTCATCCCGACTTCCTTGTTCAGTTCAGGCGCTCGAAGATCTTATCCAGCTTCTCTTTCAGGGTGGCGGCGGTGAAGGGCTTAACGATGTAGCCGTTCACACCGGCTTGGGCGGCGGTGATGATCTGCTCGCGCTTGGCTTCGGCGGTGACCATCAGCACCGGCAGGTGTTTGAGGTTGTCGTCGGCACGGATTGCCCGCAGCAGGTCGATGCCCTGCATCCCTGGCATGTTCCAATCGGTCACCACGAAATCAAACTCTCCGCTTTGCAGCATCGGCAAGGCGGTGGTGCCGTCATCGGCTTCCTGAGTGTTGTTAAAGCCCAGGTCCCGCAACAGGTTCTTGATGATCCGGCGCATCGTCGAGAAGTCATCAACGATCAGGATCTTCATGTTCTTATCCAAAATCCCCTCCAATTGAGGCACAGCTGTTGTTATTAAATTCGTTCTAAGCGGACTCGGTCCAGACTCTTAGCTTGGTTTTCAGTCGCACCATCGCCTGACTCATGATCTGGCTGACCCGCGACTCACTCACCCCCAACACGGCCCCGATCTCTTTCAGGTTCATCTCTTCGTCGTAGTAGAGGGAGAGCACCAGAGCTTCCCGCTCTGGCAGGGTTTTGATCGCCGCAGCCAGCGCCTGCTGAAAGCGATGATCGGCCACGTTGGTAAAGTTATCGCTGTCGTCGTCGGCACTGCCCAGTGCCTCTTCCGACACACCGAGATCCTCGATGCCGATGATCTTGCCACTGCTGACGTCGTTGAGGATCTGATGGTATTCCGCCAGGGGCAGCTCCAGTTGGGCGGCCACCTCTGCATCGCTGGGGTCACGGCCCAGCTGCTTCTCCAGGGTGGCGATCGCCTCGCTGACCATGCGGCCGTTGCGGTGTACTGAACGGGGGGTCCAGTCACCGCGGCGGATCTCGTCGAGCATGGCACCGCGGATACGGATGCCGGCGAAGGTCTCAAAGCTGGCGCCCTTGCTGGCATCGAAGTTGCCGCTGGCCTCCAGCAGCCCCAGCATCCCCGCCTGCAGCAGGTCGTCCAGCTGTACGCTGGCGGGCAGGCGGGCCAGCAGGTGGTGGGCGATGCGCTTCACCAAGGGGGTGTAGCGCTCGACGATGCCTGCCCGGTTGTCGAACTGGGTGTAGGCGGCTGCCTTATTCACCGACCGCCTCACCGTACATGTTGCGACGGATCATCCGCTCAACGAAGAACTCCAGGTGACCACTGGGGTTCTGCGGCACCGGCCAGGTCAGGATCTTGTTGGCCAGGCCCTGGTAGGCGATGGCAGCCGGGGTGCGCGGGAAGGCTTCGACGACCACCTTCTGCTGGCGAACCGCCTTACGCACGTTCTCGTCGTAGGGGATGGTGGCTACCAGCTCCAGGGCGACATCAAGGAAGCGATCGGTCACCTTGGACAGCTTGGCGTACAGCTCCATCCCTTCCCGCAGGCTGCGCACCATGTTGGCGACGATGCGGAAGCGGAACACGCCGTGCTCGCGAGACAGCAGCTTGATCAGGGCGTAGGCATCGGTGATGGAGGTGGGCTCATCGCACACCACCACCAGTACCTCCTGGGAGGCACGGGCAAAGCTCAGCACCATGTCTGAGATCCCCGCCGCGGTGTCCACGATCAGGCAGTCAAACTTATTCTCCAGATTGGAGAAGGACTGGATCAGGGCGGCGTGCTGGGCCGGGCTCAGCTCCACCATGCCCTGGGTGCCGGAGGCGGCAGGGATGATGTAGACGCCGTTGGGGCCTTCAATCAGCACCTCCTCCAGCGAGCACTCCCCGGCCAGAACGTGGGACAGGTTACGCTTGGCACGCACCCCCAGCATCACGTCCACGTTGGCCAGACCCAGGTCGGCATCCAGAACCAGCACTTTCTGGCCTTGAGCGGCCAGGGCGGAGGCTGTGTTAATGGAGACGTTGGTTTTACCCACGCCCCCCTTGCCGCCGGTTACGGCGATCACGCGAATCATTCGATCTTGTTTTTTTACCATCTTTCTTAGCCCGCTCGCTTGATCCTGTAGAAACCACCTAGTCATACCGACCCACCCCGCTCACCTGACGCGGTTCGGTATGTTCGGTCCCGTCGTTCTCCTCCACCAAAGCGCGTTGCGCCAGGTAATGGGGATCGGCGGCCCTCAGATCTTCCGGCACCCGTTGTCCATCAGTGAGATAGCATACAGGTAATTTGCTTTGAAGTAGCACACTTAAGGCTTCTCCGATGCTATGGGCTTCGTCCAGCTTGGTAAAGATGCACCCTGCCAGATCGATGCGCCGGAAGCGCTCTACGGTTTCCTGAAGTACGCGGTACTGGGCCGTGGCCGACAGTACCAGATAAGGTTTAATCGGTAGTCTGCTGGAACCGGCCAGCTGTTCCAGCTGCTCCACCAGACGCATATCCCGCTGGCCCATGCCGGCGGTGTCTATCAAAACCAGGCGGCGGCTGCGCAGTTGATACAGCACCTGCTCCAGCTCCTCCACCGTGGCGGCACTGCGCACCGGACAGCCCATGATCTTGCCGAAGGTGGTCAGCTGCTCCTGGGCCCCGATGCGGTAGTTGTCTGTGGTGATCAAAGCCACCTGTTCCACCCCGTAGCGGGCAGCAAAGCGTGCCGCCAGCTTGGCGATGGTGGTGGTCTTGCCGACGCCAGTGGGGCCGACCAGGGCGATCACCCCGCCCTCTTCCAGCATCGCCTCATTGCCACAGATCAGTTCATCGGCCACCAGCTGCGGCAGTTGAGCCAAAACCTCGTGCAATTCACCGTGCTGTGGCAGCATCTCGGCGAAATGCTCCGCCACCTCCTTATGAAAGCCCAGATCCCGAAGCTGCTCTATCACCATGGCGCGAACCGGGGCCTGGCGCGCCATGTCCTGCTGCATCAGGCCAGCAACCTGGTGCTGCAACAGCTGGCGGATGGAGGCCATCTCTTCGCGCATGGCGTTCAGTTCAGCCTGGTTAGCGCCATTGCTGGCCCGGGTCGAGCGCGGTGCCGGGGCACGGGCCAGTTCGGCAGGGCGCGGTGCCGGCTTGGCCTTCTCCGGCTCAAACGCGCGCTGGGCCCACTTGGGCAGCGCCTGCTCCTGCTTGGCCACCATCGCCTTGGCCTCTTTTTGCTGGCGACGCTGCTGTTGCCGCTCAAGCAGGGCGCGCAAGCTGTCGGAGCTGGGTACCCCGCCGGACGCAGACTCTGCTGGCGTCCGTTTAGGTGTCGCTGCCGGCTTGGGCCGCGGGCTGGGGGCGGAGGAAAGACTCACTTTATCTTCACTAAGCGAACGATCCGGCGCCGGACTTGAGGGTGCCGCCTCACCGGGCGCGGGCTGATCGAAGTCCACCGCCGCAACGATCTCCACCCCACCGCTGACCCGCTTGTTGGACATGATCACCGCATCCTGGCCCAGAACCTCTTTTACCTCGGCCAGGGCACTGCGCATGTCTTTTGCAAAAAAGCGCTTAATCTTCAAGGTCTCGCCTCAACAATTACTGTCCAACCGAATGGACAATCTTGATCTGTTTGTCGTCCGGGATCTCCTGGTAGGAGAGTACCCGTAACGCCGGAATCGTGTGTTTAACAAACCGCGACAGGGTAGTGCGCAGCAATCCAGAGGTCAGCAGAACCGCTGGTTCGCCCACCATCTCCTGTTTTTGCGCCGCCTCTTTCAGCGACTTCTGCAGTCGCTCTGCCAGGCCTGGCTCCAGGCCGCTGTTCTCGCCGTTGGAGGCCTGCAGTGACTGGTGCAGGATCTGCTCCAGTTCCGGCGACAGGGTGACCACGGGGATCTCCCGCTCCGGTCCATTGATCTCCTGCACGATCAGTCTCTTCATCGAGATGCGGCAGGCCGCGGTCAGGACATCCGGATCCTGGCTCTTGGGACCATACTCCACCAGGGTCTGAACCAGGGTGCGGGTATCGCGGATCGGCACGCCCTCGTTGAGCAGGTTCTGCATCACCTTGACGATCACCCCCAGCGACAGGATATCCGGCACCAGCCCCTCAACCAACTTAGGCGACTGCTTGGCGAGAATATCCAACAACTGTTGCGCTTCTTCGTAGCCCAGCAGCTGGGCGGCATTGTTATTGAGCAGCTGCGACAAGTGAGTGGCCACCACGGTGGAGGCATCCACCACGGTGTAACCCAGGGTCTGGGCATAGTCGCGCTGGTCTGGATTGACCCAGACCGCCTCCAGGCCAAAGGCGGGGTCCACCGTCGGTTGGCCCTCGAGCTTACCGAACACCTGGCCGGGGTTGATGGCCAGCTCACCGTCGTGGCGGATCTCCGCTTCTCCCACCACTACGCCCATCAAGCTGATGCGGTAGGTGCTGGGGCCGAGATCCAGGTTGTCACGGATGTGCACTGGCGGGATCAGAAAACCAAACTCCTGGGACAGCTTCTTGCGCACCCCCTTGATGCGGGACAGCAGCTCACCGCTTTGGCCCTTGTCCACCAGCGGGATCAGGCGGTAACCCACCTCCAGGCCGATGATGTCGACGTGGTTGACGTCATCCCAACCCAGCTCCTTGTTGGGCTCCGATTCGAGCCGTTCGGTGTTGGCCTTGGCCTCCTGTACCTCGGCGTCAGCCTTGGCCTGGCGCTGTTTCTTCATCATCCACCAGGTCGCGCCCGCCAGGCCCAGGGCCAAGCTGAGAAACGCCAGGTGGGGCATGCCGGGCACCAGGCCCATGACGAACAGCACCCCGGCGCTGATCCCCAGCACCTTGGGGTTGTCGAACATCTGACGGGCGACCTCGTCGCCCATCTTTTGGGATTCGTTTTGCCGGGTGATGATGATGGCGGCACCGATGGAGAGCAGCAGTCCGGGGATCTGTGCCACCAGGCCGTCACCGATGGTGAGCAGGGTGTAGATCTCCACCGCCTCGGACAGGCTCAGGCCATGCTGGGCCATACCGATAACAAAGCCACCGAGGATGTTGATCACCAGGATCAGGATGCCGGCAACCGCATCCCCCTTCACGAACTTGGAGGCACCGTCCATCGAGCCGTAGAAATCCGCTTCCCGGGCTACGTCGGCACGGCGTTCACGGGCCTGCTCCTGGTTGATCAGGCCAGCATTGAGATCCGCGTCGATGGCCATCTGCTTGCCAGGCATGGCGTCCAGGGTAAAGCGGGCACTTACTTCGGAGATCCGGCCGGCACCTTTGGTGACCACCACAAAGTTGATGATCACCAAAATCAGGAACACCACCAGACCGACGGCGTAGTTGCCACCGATCACCACCGAACCGAACGCCTCGATCACCTTACCGGCGGAGTCCGGACCGTTGTGCCCCTCGAGCAGAACCAGGCGGGTGGAGGCCACGTTCAGCGCCAGTCGCAGCAGGGTGGCCACCAGCAACACGGTGGGGAAGGCAGCAAAATCCAGCGGGCGCAGGGTATAGATGGCCACCAGCAACACCACCAACGCCAGGGCGATGTTGAAGGAGAACAGCATGTCCAGCAGGACAGCCGGCATCGGCAGAGTCACCATGGCCAGGGCAGCCAGGACCAGCAGCGGAGTGCCTATGCCTTTAATGTGGGTAAGCCGGTTCTGATAGAGCGAACCGAATGTGGCCTTGAGATCCATACAACGACTTAATATTGACGTAAGCGGCTCGAATGCAATTTTCGCGCCAGTATTATTATTGTGACTCGTCGTCTATCTCAGGCTCCTCCACCCAAAGTTCGGCGGGGATCGGCAGATCGGAAGGCAGGGGGATTGGCTTGCGGCCCCGCCCGGTTTGGAACTGCTTAAGCTGGAAGACGTACGCCAGGATCTGAGCCACGGCCGTGAACAGCCCTTCAGGGATGGGCTTGTCCAGTTTGGTGGATTGATAGATCGCTCGTGCCAATGCCGGAGAGGATATCACGGGCACCTCATGTTCGCGCGCGATTTCACGGATTTTGAGGGCTATCTCATCCGAGCCCTTGGCCACCACCAGCGGCGACGTATTGACACTCTTGTCGTACTTCAAGGCGACCGAGTAGTGGGTCGGGTTGACCACCACCACATCGGCCTTTGGCACCTCCGCCATCATCCGTCGTTGTGCCATCTCCCGCTGCAGCTGACGGATCTTACTCTTCACCTCCGGCTTGCCTTCGGTCTGCTTGTACTCGTCCTTGACCTCCTGCTTGGTCATCCGCAACTGCTTGTTGTGGTTCCAGAGCTGGTAGGGGGCGTCGATCACTACGACAAGCAGCAGCGAGCAACACAGCAGCACAAACAGCGCCAGCAACAGTTCCAGGGCATTGCGCACCGCACCCGCGGGGGCCCCGGAGGAGAGCGCCAGGATCTTGTCGAAGTTAAAGCGCAGCAGCAGGTAGGCCACCACCGCCACCACCAGGAACTTGGCCACCGATTTCACCAGCTCCACCAGGGCCTGGACCCCAAGCATCCGCTTCAGCCCCTTCAGGGGGCTCATCTTATTAGCCTTGGGCGCGGCGGCGCTCCAGCTGAAGCTCAAGCCCCCCAGGCCGATATTGCCGAGGAAGCCAGCGATGAAGAGCACCAGCACAAAGCCCAGCACCGGCACCAGCAGGTGCTCGAGGATGGCGCCGTAGAGCTTGCTCCACTGGCCGATGTCAAACACCTGGGCGCGGGTCAGGGTGAACTGCTGCTGGGCCAGCTGCAGCAAGGCTTCACCGATCTGGCTGCCGAGCATCAGCATGCTGGCGGCGGCGGCCACCAGCACCGCTGCGGTGCCCAGCTCCTTGGAGCGGGGAACCTGGCCCTTCTCCCGGGCCTGCTCGCGCCTTCGGGGTGTGGCCTCTTCTGTCTTCTCCTGACTGCTGTCGTTCTCCGCCATCAGGGCACCTCACACTGCAGCGCCAGCAGGTCGCAGATCAGCACCTGGCCGGATTGCCAGACAGAATGGAAGTGGGGCAGTACGCCCCCCAGAGTCAGCCAGAGGATCAACAGGCCTGACAGCATGGTGATGGGGAAGCCGATGGCAAAGATGTTGAGCTGGGGCGCCGCCCGGGTCATCACCCCGAAGGAGAAGTTGATCAGCAGCAGTGCAGTGGCGGCGGAGAGCGACAGGGTCAGGGCGCTGGCAAACATCAGGCCGCCAAACTGGGTGATCGCCTCCAAACCGGAGGGCGCCAGGCCCTGGCCGATGGGCAGGGTGTCAAAGCTGGCTACCAGCATCTTGATCATCAACAGGTGGCCATCGACGGCAAAGAACAGCAAGGTGGTGAGTAACAGGTAGAACTGGCCTACCAACGGCACCTGCTGGCCATTACTGGGATCCACCATGGAGGCAAAGCCCAGCGAGGTCTGCATACCGATGATCTGGCCCGCCAGCACGAAGGTGTTGAGCACCAGCACCGAAACAAAGCCAACGGCGATGCCGATCAGCACCTGTTGAGCGGAGATCAGCATCCCTTCGGCGGAGAACAGCTCAACCTGGGGTGGTGGTGGCAGGATAGGCGCGACGGCGGCGGTGATCATCACCGCCAGCAGCAAGCGCACCCGGGCCGGTACCGAGGAGCCGCCGATGGTGATCATCACCATCAGCATCGCCGCGATACGAAACAGGGGCCACAACACGCTGCGCAGCCAATCGAACACGATGGGCAGCGGGAACTCCATCAGTCCCAACCCCGCGGCTGCATCAGCCCACCACCTGGGGGATCAGCTCCACCATCTCGAACATCAGCTCCATCAGGGTCCGGACCAGCCAGTGACCGAGGAACATCAGGGTGGTGAGAGTCACCAGCAGACGGGGCAGGAAGGAGAGGGTCTGCTCATTGATGGAGGTGGCAGCCTGGAAGATCGCCACCAGCAAACCCACCAGCAGGCCCGGCAGGATAATGGCCGCCACCATCATGACGATCACCTGCAGGGCGTGGCGGAAGATGTCGACGAAGGTCTCCGGCGTCATGGGCCCCCCAGTCCGAAGCTGACCGCCAGGGTCCCCATCACCAGGTTCCAGCCATCCACCAGCACAAACAACATGATCTTAAAGGGCAGTGACACGATCATCGGTGACAGCATCATCATACCCATGGCCATCAGCACCGAGGCCACCACCAGGTCTATCACCAGGAAGGGGATAAACAGCATAAAGCCGATCTGAAAGGCGGTCTTCAGCTCCGAGGTCACGAATGCGGGGATCAGCACCGTCATCGGTACCTGCTCCGGCTCGGTGATATCGGTGCGATCGGCGATCTCCAGGAAGGTGTTGAGATCGGTGATGCGGGTCTGGGACAGCATAAATGCGTGCACCGGCTTCTTGGCCAGCTCCAGTGCCTCCATCGCCCCCAGCTCCTCGTTCATGTAGGGCACCACGGCGTCTTCATAGACGGTATCCAGCACCGGCGACATGATAAACAGGCTGAGGAACAGCGCCATCCCCAGCAGCACCTGGTTGGAGGGGGTCTGCTGCAGGCCCAGCGCCTGACGCAGGATCGCCAGCACCACGATGATGCGGGTGAAACTGGTCATCAGGATCACCATCGCCGGCAGGAAGGTGAGCGCCGTCATCAGCGCCAGGATCTGCAGGCTGACGCTGTACTCCTGAGTGCCGTCGGGGCCGGTGATCACCGAGATGGCGGGGATCCCCGGGTCCGCCCAGGCCAGGGCGGGACACAGCAGCAACAGGGCCGTTAGCAGCCCAAATCGGGTCAGCTTGGCCACTAGTTTGCTCTCTTGTTGAACTTGGCCAGCAGGTGGCCGAACTGGGCGCCGCCCTCCGCCTCCAGCGGTTGTTCCAGCTTATCCAGCATGGTGATCTGGGTGGCGGTGATCCCCACCAGGTACTGCTGCTCGCCCACCTGGATGACGGCCACCCGCTCCTTGCTGCCCACCGGCATCATCGCCACGGATTTGATCTGGCCACCGCTGATCTGGCTGGGCAGATTAAGACGACGACCCAGCACCCCCAGCACGATGATCAGTGCCAGCACACCAAACAAACTCGCCACCACGGTGACCAGTTGGTCGTTGCCGCCAGCGACAGGCTCGGCGGCCCACACCGGCAGCGCCAGTGCCGCCAGCAGGACAGTCAGAATTCTCATCGCAGTTTCTTGATCCGTTCGGTCTGGCTGATCACGTCGGTCAGGCGGATACCAAACTTGTCGTTCACCACCACCACCTCGCCGTGGGCCACCAGGGTGCCGTTGACCATCACATCCAGCGGCTCACCGGCCACCCGGTCCAGCTCCACCACCGAGCCCTGGTTGAGCTGCAAAAGGTTACGGATGCTGATCTGGCTGCGCCCCACCTCCATGGAGATGTTGACCGGGATATCCAGGATGGTGTCCAGCTTGCGGCGCTCCTCGGCGCTGATCCCCGCATCGTCGCCAAACTCTTCCAGCTCGACCGACTCCACCTGCTCGCCCAGGGCCGCGGCCCACTCTTGTGCCAGCTCGTCCTGGTTCGGATCTTGATCGTCAATCATTGGTCACCTTCACTCTCTTTGGCCGCCGGGGTTACCACCACGGATTCGGAATTGAGGCTCAAGGCCCCCTGACGGCTGATCAATTGCAATTCGTTCTTGTAGGACTTGGGCCTTGGGATCCGCTCGCTGATCTGGATCGCCGCGTGGTCGCCGCTGCGACCCAGCTTACCGCGGAAGGTGGGCAGCTCCTCCACCTTCACCAGCAGATGCTCCGGCAGCTCGATGGGGATGATGTCTCCGGTCTTCATCTCCATCACATCCCGCAGCCGGATCTCCTGTTCAAACAGGGTGGCGTTAAACTCCACCGGCACGTCCATGATCTCCTCCTGCAGGGCTTTGGCCCAGCGCAGGTCGGTGTCCTGCTTATCGCTCTGCACACCGGCATCCAGCAGTTCGCGGATCGGTTCAATCATGGAGTAAGGCAAGGTGATGTGGAAATCGCCGCCACCGCCATCCAGCTCGATGTGGAAGGAGGAGACCACCACCACCTCGGTGGGGCTGACGATATTGGCCATGGCCGGGTTGACCTCGGAGTCCAGGTACTCGAACTCCACGTCCATCACTGGCGACCAGGCCTCCTTGTAATCCTCGAACACCGTCTTGAGCAGCAGCTGAATGATGCGCCGCTCGGTCGGGGTAAACTCCCGGCCCTCGATCTTGGCCTGGAAGCGGCCATCGCCGCCAAAGAAGTTGTCCACCAGCAGGAACACCAGGCGGGCCTCCATGGTGATAAGGCCGGTGCCCTTGAGCGGGCGGAAGCGCACCATGTTGAGGCTGGTGGGGACAAACAGGGTGTGGACGTACTCGCCAAACTTGACCATCTGTACGCCGTTGATCGACACCTCGGCGCTGCGCCGCATCATGTTGAACAGGCTGATCCGCAGGTGACGGGCAAAGCGTTCGTTGACCAGCTCCAGGGTGGGCATGCGGCCACGGACGATGCGGTCCTGGGAGGCAAAATCGTACACCACCGCACTGCCATCGCGTTGCGGCTTATCCTCCTGCACCTCGTCTACGCCGTGCAGCAGCGCATCAATCTCGTCTTGGCTGAGCAGATCTGTCATGGCTTTCTCTTATTGCATCACGAAGCCGGTAAACAGCACCCGATCGACGGAGGGCTGGCCGGTAATGGATTGCATGGTGGTCTGTACATTGGCCAGGGCACGGCGACGCAGTTCGTCCTTGCCCTCCTTGCGTCGCAACAGCTCCGGTTTGGCGGCACTGAAGGTGGTCAGCAAGGCGTCCTCCAGCAGCGGAATGTGCTTGCGCACCGCCTGCTGAGATTCTGGACTGCGCACCTGGAACTGCACCTTGATCTGGACCATGTAGCTGCGGTCATCGCCGGGCAGATTGAACAGGAAGGGGCGCGGCAGGCTGACGTACTGGGCACCGTTGACCGCGGCGGTGATGCCGGTGGGGCTCTCCGCCACCGCTTCCACCTCAGCGCTGGGGCTGTCGGAGTCCCGGGTCAGCATCAGCACCAAAGCAAACACCAGGGCTACCAGGGCAACGGCGGCGGCGCCGAACAGCGCAAAGCGGCGCCACCGGGGAGCGGGTTTATCCCGCCGTTGTAACTCCAAAGTCTGTTCTGCCATGGTGTTGTCGTTCTTCGTTTATTCCAGTGGTTATCGGTGCCTAGGGTATCACAGGCCCTAGGCGTAGTAATCGATGGCGCCGTCGGCGCGACGGCTCTGCCAGGCGATCTGTTCAGTCTCTTCGCTGTCGCTATCCTGGGCCTCGCCGGCAAACGCCTCCTGGCCCGGGTTGCGGTCAGGATCACCGTGCTGGATGTCGGCTTCCGCCAACTGCAGCCCCTGCTGCTCCAGCATCTCCCGCAGCCTTGGCAGGGCCTGCTCCAACATCTCCCGGGCCTGGGCATTTTGCGCCACCACTTGCAGGTGGGCCTGGTCGCCGTTCATCTGCAGCCGTACCTGCAGGGCGCCCAGCTCCGGCGGATCCAGCCGCAGCTCAGCGCTGAGCCGGTCGGTGTTGATCATCACCATCAGCCGCTCTCGCAGCTCCGGGGCCAGGCGATCCGCCGGCACCGGCTGACGCAGGGCAGCCTCAGCCCCGGCGGCATTACGTTGGGCGGTGGCCTGCAACTGTGCCTGCTGTTGCTGCTGACGCTGCAGGGCCAGCCCCTCCTCCACGCTGGCCTCTTCCAGTAGTGGGTTGCTGACCTCCAGCGCCGCTTGGTTATCTGCTATCGGAGCCGCTGCGGCCAGGCCCATAGCCGGTAGCCCTTTGTTCAGTTCAGCGCCCTTGCTGGTACCATCCAGCAGTTCAGCGCTAAGCCGGCCACTGCCCTCCAGCGAAGTGCCAAAATGAGCCTGGCCAAGTCGGTTCTTGGCGCCAGGCAGAGGCTCGGCCTCCTCGGTCGTCATCATGCCCGCGGGGCTGGCATTTGCCGCCTTCAGCTCGGCGTCGCTGAGCGTATGACCGGTCGAGACCGCGCCAGCCAACGGATTGAGGGTCGGCTCGACTTCTGAGCTCAACTGCTCACCCGGCTGCGTCCCTTCCTTGGTGACAGGCTCGTCGCCACTGTCGAGGACCGCCGGCCTTTCAGCCCCGTCGTTCAGCGCCGCCCCTTGCTGAGCCAACTGGCTGAGCAGGGCATCCGGGTCTTCGACGGCAAGCTCTTGCCCCTCGGCAACTGCCGCCTCACCCTCGGACAGCGCCTCCCCCTCCGACAGCATCTCAGGAGCCAACTGCGGTGACTCCAGCTTCGCCTCCCCTTCCGGGTCCGCCATTAGGCTGGAGACCAGATCCGCGAAGCCTCCGCCCTCCGGGGCATGGCCGCTGCTGTCGGTGGTCACGCCCTTGGTCGGGGTGGGTACCAAAATCTCTGTCAACATGTTCACTTCTGCAATCGGTTGGGTCGCTTTAGTCACGTGGACCGTCCTTTGCCCGGCAATGGCGCGCCGACGGACCCACGATCAGCGCAGGAATCTCTTCACTCTGCAAAAATCACACCAGTCGGCAAAAATCGCACCACTCGGCCGCAAAAATCGCACCAGCCGGCAAAAAACACACCAGCTCAAGCATTGCTGGGTGCAGCAATGAGTAAAAACAGCCTATCGGCCCCGACGCACGTATTGCTGCAGGGCGAACTCGTCCATCGCCCGCTGCTCGCGCTGGGCCAGCGCCTGGGCCCGCCGGGTCTGCTCCTTCTCCAGCAACAGGGCGATCGCCTTTTGCCGCTGCTGCGCCTCCTGCCACAAGCCCTGGCGCTGCTGCTGGGCCTGCACGCTCTGCTCCAGCTTGTTGTTCTGCTGCACAATCGCCGCATCCAGCTTGGCGATGAAATGGTGGTATTGCTGGTAGTCGGAAGCACTCAGGGTCGCACCGGCCTGCTGCTGAGCCTGCTTGACGTAGTCCCAGCGGTAATTCTGCAGCTGCTGCAACTGCTGGCGACAGGCGGCCACCGCCGAGTTGGCGCTGCGCAGGTTTAGGCTGGCCTGTTCGAAGGCTTGTTCAGCCAGCTCCAGCACCTTGGCCAGTTGCTTGGGATCGCTCATCGACTACCCCCTAGCCTTTGCACTGGGCGGCAATACGGGCCAGCTGGGTCAGGCTGGTCTCGTAGTCCACCGGTTGGGTCATGGGTTGGCGCAGGAAGGCGGTGAATGCCGGCTGCAGCGCGATGGCCTTATCCACCTTGGGATCTGAGCCCTGGCTGTAGGCACCGATGGCGATCAGATCCTGGTTCTGGCGATAGGCCGACCACAGCTGCTTAATCAGCTGAGCTGCCTGCAGGTGAGCCTCTTCGGTGACCTGGGGCATCACCCGGCTGATGGAGGCCTCGATATCGATGGCGGGGTAGTGGCCCCCCTCCGCCAGCGCGCGGGACAGCACCACATGGCCATCCAGGATCGCCCGGGCACCATCGGCGATGGGGTCCTGCTGGTCGTCCCCTTCGGTCAAGACGGTGTAGAACGCAGTAATACTGCCCTGCCCCGGCCCGCCGTTACCGGCCCGTTCCACCAGCTTGGGCAGCTTGGCAAACACCGACGGCGGATAACCCTTGGTGGCCGGCGGCTCGCCGATGGCCAGGGCGATCTCCCGTTGGGCCTGGGCGTAACGGGTTAGCGAGTCCATCAGCAGCAGCACGTTCTTGCCACAGTCGCGGAAGTACTCCGCCAGCCGGGTGGCGGTTTCGCAGGCGCGCAGCCGCATCAATGGGCTGGTGTCCGCCGGGGCGGCAACGACCACGGCACGGGCGCGTCCCTTAGGCCCCAGGATAGATTCGATGAACTCCTTCACCTCTCGACCCCGCTCCCCCACCAGGCCCACCACGATCACGTCGGCATTGGTGCCCCGGGTCATCATCCCCAGCAGCACGGATTTGCCCACCCCGGAGCCGGCAAACAGGCCCATACGTTGGCCCTGGCCAACGGTCAGCAGGGCGTTGATGGCGCGCACGCCGACATCGATGGGGGCCTCCACCGGGCGGCGGGCCATGGGGTTGAGCAAGGTGGCGTGGTGAGAGCTGCGGTTGCGGGTCATCAGCGGGCCGAGGCCATCGATCGGCTCACCGTTACCATCCACTACCCGACCGAGCAGTTCTGGCCCCACCGCCAGCCCCTGGCGTGCCCCCAGCGGGGTTACCCGGGCACCGGGCAGCACCCCTTTGAGCTCCTCCACCGGCATCAGGTAAAGGATCTGGTCATCAAAACCCACCACCTCGGCGGTCAGGCTGCCCCCTTCCGTCTCAATCTGGCACAGCGAGCCCACCGGGGCGCGGCAGCCCACAGCTTCCAGGGTGAGGCCAACCACCCGCAGCAGCTGGCCGGAGGCGACTGCGGCGACCGGCTTCACCTGGCCCTGCCAGGCGGCGAGGCGGGCCTTGAGCCGCTCGCTGCGAAGCCCCTTCATCGGTGCTCCGTTGGGGTATCAGTGGGGGTTTCGCCGCTGGCTTCGACGGGATTGTCGGGGCTCTGAGCCGGTGGTTCCGGCTGTGTGGCGTCCGATGCTTCGGCATCGGCTTCAGGCCGGGCTGGCGTTGCGGACGGTGCCGCCACCGGCTCCGGCTTAGGATATTCAGGCTCCTGGGCAGCGGCGCGGGGAGAGCCGGCGAACTGTTCCAGCACCTTGCGCAGGCGGTCCTCCTCCAGCATCGGCACCTGGCTACGCTCGGTGCGGATCTGCAGCGAGCCCTGGGTCAGCTGCGGCTCAGCCTGCAGTTGCCACTGGCGCTGCTGGATCTGCTCGTCACCGAAACTGGTCTTCACCAGCTCCAGATCCTCCGGGTTCAGGGTAGAAATGGCGGGGCCGCTGGGCATGAAGGATCCGTCAAAAAGTTGTTGTTATTGGTATGCTTAGCGTTTTGTATGCATTAAACATGCCAAAGCCGCAGATAACTCTGCGGCTTTGCGATGGGTCTATCGAGGAAGCGTTTAGCCCTCTTTGGAGAGGCCGTACTTGCGCATCTTCTCCACCAGGGTGGTTCGACGCATCCCCAGCAGCTCGGCGGCGCGGGCCACCACGTTCTGACCCTGGTCCAAGGCCTGGCGGATCATGTCCACCTCCAACTCCGCCAGCATGTCCTTGAGGTTGAGACCATCTTCAGGCAGCTCGTTGGAGAAGCGCTGCTCCGGGATCTCCACCGGTTCGTCACCACTGAACAGGGCCGCCATCATGTCGCGCTCCTGGTCCTCTTCCGGGTATTCGACGGTGAACTCCGGCACCTCAACATGGCGGTACTTCATCGGCAGATCATTCACATCCACCATGCCACCGGGGCAGAGGATCACCATCCGCTCCACCAGGTTGGACAGCTCACGGACGTTACCTGACCAGGGGTGCTCCACCAGGGAGTCGATGGCACGGCGGGTAAAGCGCACCATGCCCTTGCCTTCCCCCTCGATGCGGCTGACCAGCTCGTTGAGCAGCAGCGGGATGTCCTCGGTACGTTCACGCAGGGCGGGCATCTCAATGGGGAAGACGTTGAGGCGGTAGAACAGGTCTTCGCGGAACTCACCGCGCTCGATCATCTGCTCAAGGTTGCGGTGGGTGGCCGCAACGATGCGCACATTGGACTTGATCGGCGCACTGCCGCCGACCCGCTCAAAACTGCGCTCCTGCAGAACCCGCAGGATCTTGACCTGCATGTGGGCCGGCATATCGCCGATCTCATCGAGGAAAAGGGTGCCACCCTCGGCCAGCTCGAAGCGGCCCTTGCGGGTGCTGATGGCACCGGTAAAGGCGCCCTTCTCGTGACCGAACAGCTCGCTTTCCAGCAGATCCGGCGGAATGGCACCGCAGTTAACCGGGATAAAGGGGCCGTCGCGCTGGGCGGAGAGGTAATGGATATTGCGGGCCACCACCTCTTTGCCGGTGCCGGACTCGCCGGTCACCAGCACGCTGGCGTCGGTGGCGGCAACCTGACTGATCAGGTGACGAACGTGGGCCACGCTCTCGCTGCGTCCGACCAGAGAGCGGAACAGCTTGGTTTGATTGGGGCTGGTGGGGGCTACCTCGTGGCGTACCCGCTGGAATACCTGGCAGTAGTGCAGCAGCTCGGTGACCTGACCGTAGGCGAAGGGCTGCTCCAGTCGGCCCACCAGGTTGGGGCGCTCCAGCGCGGTTTCGCCGATGCTGAGTACAGGCTGGCGATCAAAGCGGGCCAGTAGCGGCGCCAGGTCGCCATCGAGCAGATCACCGGCAACCAGGACAGCGCGGTAGCGCTGGCCGGCCAGGCTGGATTCCAAGGCATCGACAGCGGTGTGCTCGACCTCTTCCCCTAAGAACTGCAGGAGGAATAAAAGCTGCTCCTGCCGGGAAGCGTCGCTATCGACAAGCAAAATGCGTTGATCTGTCTGCATGAGTTCGCTTACTGGGAACGGCGTATCGCCCCGAGATTCTTCTAGTTTGAGTTGTTATTTCACGAATGGCGACGACGGTACCCTGGGTACGGTCACTCACTAAGCCATTGTAACCGCCGTTAAGATTGGCGCAACAGGCGGATGGATCCCTGACGCATTATTAGACGAAGGTCAAAATCCGGTTCACAGCATTAGGGAGCGACAACTCTTTGACTGGACTTTAGCAGAAGATCCTGCCGCCCCCGCTGACTCAACCAGCTTGCGGCAGATGGTGATGCTCCGGCGGGATGGCATCCCAGCCCTCTTTCACCGTCTTGAGCAGGTCCACCACCTCCAGCAGGATCGCCTTGTCGTTATTGGCGTTAGCCTCCGCCAGACGGCGTACGATGTAGTCGTACATGGCGGACAGGTTCTGGGCAATCTCACCGCCCTGTTCGAAATCCAGCGCCGCCTGCAGGTGGGCTACGATCTCAATGGTGCGGCTGATCAGCTCGCCCTTCTTGCCCAGTTGCTCCTGCTCAATGGCCAGGTGCGCCTGCAGCAGCTTCTGGATGCTGCCACCGAGCAGCATCTGCACCACCTTATGGGGGCTGGCCACCGCCGCCTGACTGTCGATGTTGACCTTGTTGTACGCCTTGAGTGAGCCTCGCATTACGCTATTCCTGCTTCGATTTGTTGGTATTGTTTCACCTGACGGCGTCCCTTGCGGTAGCCCCCGAGGCGGTTTTGTTGGGTCATCAACTGCGTCGTCGCCTGACGCTTGAGCTCGTTGATATGTTGCTGTTGCTGGCGCAGCCAGGCTTCATCCTGACCCAGCTCCGTGGCCAGGGCTGCTTGCAGCAGCGGCTCTCGCTCGGCGATGGTCTGGTTTAGCCGTTCTAGCCACTGCTCGATGTCATCTGCGGCACTGCCATCTTCCGGCGCTTGAGCCAGGTCTTTCAAGCACTGGGCTATCACCTCATCGCACTGGGCGATCTGTTGTTTCAGCTCGGTGCTGTGCATCAGTCACTGCTCCGGATCAGACCCGGCAGATTGTTGAGGCTGCTGGTGACATAGGCCCCCTGCTGACTGAGCTGGGCGACCGCCAGATCCATGGCGTTGTACTGTTTGTAGAGGCGAGCTTCCGTAGCGGCCATCTGCCGCTCCAGGGCCTCGCGCTCCTTGTCGATCTGGGTCAGCTGACGCTGCAGGGATTCATCGCGGGTATCGAACATCCCACCGGTCTGCAGGTAGTTGTCGGTCACATCGTGCAGTTTGTAGGCCAGGCCAACGTCTTCGGCGGCAAACAGCTCCGCCAGCCCTGCCATGTCGTTCTCGATCGCCTCGGTAAGCATCTCATCGTCGATCTCCAGGACCCCCTCACGGGTGAAGCTGATACCGAACTGGGACAAGGTCTTGAGCTCACCATTGACCGGATAGCTGTCACCGATGGCATTGCGTAGCTGACTGGTGATGGAGCGGGTCATGGAATCCGACTGCAGCGCCCCGGCGTTGGGGTCCTCGGAGTCTTCATTGACCGTGGTCAGGTAGCTGATGCTGAAGGAGAGCTCCTTGAACGCCTCGACAAAGGCCTCCACCGACGCTTTGGCGGCAGCCTCATCCCGGGTAACGGATACCCGGGTGATCTCTCCCGGCTCCGCCTTGGTCAGGTTAAGGGTCAACCCGGGTACTACGCTGTCCACCCGGTTGCTGGCAGAGACCGCGATCATGCCGTCCACCGAGATGCGGGCATCCTGGGCGGCCTGAGTTTCCACCATGTTGCCGAACACCGCATCCAGCTGACTGCCCGGGGCACCATTGGCGGTTACGGTGATCTGGTTCTCCAGGCCGGTCTCGTCGGAGCCAATCACCAGACGGGGACCAGACTCGGTCTGCACCACAGTGGCGGAAACCCCGGGGTTGTCGTCGGCGGCGTTGATCTTGGCGGCGATCTCCTCGAGCCCATCCTCCTCATCCACCTCGATGCTGAAGGTCTGCTCGGGATCCGGCAGCGGATTGCCATCCTCATCGACCCCCTGGCCGATGGTCAGGGTCCCGGTTAACGGCAGGTCCGGATCCAGATCATTGGTGCGCAACTTCTGGCTCTCCGCCAATTGCAGCACCTCAACGTTGTAGGTGCCCGGTACCGCCTCACTATCCACGCTGGCACTGAGGTAATCCTCAGTACTGGTGCTGACCCGGCGCTTATCGAAGGTGGCCGGGTCCTGCAGGTCCTCCACTGCACTTTGGAAGGTGCCCAGGGAGGATTTGAGGGTCCCAAGGGCCGAGATCTCCGTCTCCGCCTTGGCCGCGCGCACATCCAGGGTGGCAAAGCGTGGCGTGTAGCTCGCCGCCAGCGTCGCTTCCACGATGCCGTTGATGTCGAGGCCAGAGCCGATACCGGCAGCCGTCAAACCCATAATCTGTTTCCTTTGTCTCTTACACCTGAGTCTCGATCAATACCCCGGTCAGGTCCGAAAGCCGGGCGGCAAGCTCCAGCACCTCTTCGGCAGGAATTTGCCGGATCACCTGATCGTTGTGGGTATCCCGCACCACCACCACGTCACGGCCAGAGGCGTCATCGACGTGAAAGGAGAGCGCCCGCTGGTTACCACTGACAAAGCGCTCCAGCTCCTCGGCGATGCGGTTGAGGCGCTCCTGGTCCAGTGCCGGGTTATCGGCCTTGACGCCCTTTTCCATCGACTGCACTGCGTCTTTAGCTACCACTGCGGTGGTTTCCTGGCTCGAACGTGCCGGGGCCGGGGTATTGCTGGCCACGGAGTTTGCAAGATGTGTACCAGAAACATTGGTTAATTGAGAAGCCATAGTGCGGTCCCATGGTTGTGTATTCGCTCTTTCGCTGTATCGGCGATCCCGCGAAGAGCTTTAGCTGAAAAAACAAACAGGCCACCTCACGGTGGCCTGTCATTAGGTTGGGTAGAACCCGAATGCTTACAGCAGGGACAGAGCCAGCTGCGGGATCTGGTTGGCCTGGGCCAGCATGGCGGAGCTGGACTGCTGCAGCACCTGCTGCTTGGACAGTTCCGCGGTCTCCTTGGCAAAGTCCACGTCCACGATGCGGCTGTTGGCGTCGGAAACGTTGATCTGGATGTTGCTCAGGTTGTTGATGGTGTGGCTAAAGCGGTTTTGTACCGCACCCAGATCCGCACGCTGCTCATCGATCTCGGTGATGGCCTGGTCGATCACCATGGTGGCCACGGTGGAGCCGTTCAAGGTGCTCAGGTCCAGGTCGGCAACAGAGATGGTGTCCGCCACAGCGGCCGGATCGGTGGTGATAGTCTCGCCATCCAGGTCACCGGCACCGGTGTCGTTTACAGAAGTCACGGTGATGGCGGCATTGGCCAAGGAGTCATCCACCAGGAAGATCAGGTCGCCCGCGCTGGAGGTCACACCGTATTGATCGTCCTCTTCGGCTACCAGGGCGGTGATGCCCTTGCCACCAACCGCTTCGTTCATTTTGGCGGCGACATCTTCTACGGTGTCACCCACATTGATGGTGAAGGAGGACTCCTTGCCATCGATGTCGATGGTCACGGTCTCATCTTCGGTGATGCCAGTAATATCCGCGGCATCCCAAGCACCGCCATCGATGCCCAGACCACCGGTCAGGGAGGCGGCACTCACGTCACCCAGGGAAACGGAGATGGTTTCGTTGGCGTTGGCGCCCACCTGGAAGGACTGGGTACCGTAGGAGCCGTCCAGCAGGTTGTTGCCACCGAAGGAGGTGGTGTCGGCGATCCGGTCCAGCTCGCTTTGCAGCGCGGTCATCTCTTTCTGGATGGAGGCACGGTCCTGCTCGGAGTTGGAGCCGTTGGCGGACTGGATGGACAGGTCACGCATACGTTGCAGGATGTTGGTAGATTCCTGCATGGCACCTTCCGCGGTCTGAGCGATGGAGATGCCGTCGTTGGCGTTGCGCATGGCCACATCCAGACCACGGGTCTGGGAGGTCAGGCGGTTGGAGATCTGCAGACCTGCCGCATCGTCCTTAGCGGAGTTGATGCGCAGACCGGAGGCCAGGCGCTCCATGGAGGTGTTGCCAGCACCGCTGGCAGAGTTCAGGTGGTGCTGGGCCGACATTGAAGTCACATTGGTATTTACGGTAACAGCCATGGGCGTTCTTCCTTCTCGATATAAGACCACGGGACCAGTCATCGACTGTGTTCAGCACCGCGAAAACTGCAGCACCTCATCCCCTTACACCCGCTGTTTCGGCGATGAATCTACCGCCTTGAGAAAAAAAGCCGCAAAACCATCCACTTTTACCCGCCATTAACCAACAAAACACCCCCACACAACCAAGGCAACGCAAAGGCAAACTACACAACCAGACAGATACAAAAAAGGCCACCTCTCGGCGGCCTTTAAAATCTTTACTAACCAGTATCTTACAGCAGAGACAGAGCCAGCTGCGGGATCTGGTTGGCCTGGGCCAGCATGGCAGAACTGGACTGCTGCAGCACCTGCTGTTTAGACAGCTCTGCGGTCTCCTTGGCAAAGTCCACGTCAACAATACGGCTGTTAGCTTCGGAGACGTTCACCTGGATGTTGCTCAGGTTATTGATGGTGTGGCTGAAACGGTTCTGTACCGCACCCAGGTCAGCACGTTGTTCATCGATCTGGGTGATCGCTTGGTCAATCGCGACAATGGCAGCCTGAGCACCAGAAGCGGTGGAGACATCCAGCTTCGAGATATCGAAGCTGTCATCAGCACCGACGGTCGGCGCAGTCACACCGGTACCGGCCATAACCAAGTTGGATGCACCACTCCCATCATTTTCAATGGAGCCTTCGATGATAATGTCACCGGCATCATTAACACTTGCCGCCACGCCAAGGTCGCCCAGATCGCGGTTCAGTGCATCCACAATGCCACCGGCATCAGTTGCACCGCTCAAATCAACAGTAACGGCAGGCTGAGCGGTACCGGTTGCATCGGTGTAGGTGAAGCTCAGGTCATCTGCGGCGATCAAGGCATCTACGCCCGCTGCAGCAACCAGAGTACCTGAAACATCTTTACGCTGAGCCAGAGCGTCGGCGGACACATCCCCCAGCGACAGGGCGATGGTTTCATTGGCGTTTGCGCCAACCTGGAAGGACTGGGTGCCGTAGCTGCCATCCAGCAGGTTCTGACCACCGAAGGAGGTGGTGTCAGAGATACGATCCAGTTCGCTCTGGAGCGCAGTGATCTCCTTCTGGATGGAGGAGCGATCTTCTGCCGAGTTAGAGCCGTTGGCGGACTGGATGGACAGGTCACGCATCCGCTGCAGGATGTTGGTGGACTCCTGCATGGCGCCTTCGGCGGTCTGGGCGATGGAGATGCCGTCGTTGGCGTTACGCATCGCCACATCCAGGCCACGGGTCTGGGAGGTCAGACGGTTGGAGATCTGCAGACCTGCTGCATCGTCCTTGGCGGAGTTGATGCGCAAGCCGGAGGAGAGACGCTCCATGGCGGTGTTGCCGCCGCTGCTCGCCTTGTTCAGGTTGTGCTGAGCGGTCATGGAGGTGACATTGGTATTTACAGTAACAGCCATTGCTGATTCCTCTTGTTGATGGCCTGCCCAGACGACGCCGGTGTTATGGCCCTGTAGTTCCTTCCCCCTTGTTATCGCGCATACGCATCAATGCTTTAGCACTTTTTTTACCACCACAAACAAGACGCCAACCCAACCACAAGAGATCGCAACAACTTAATCATTTTCAGATCGATCACACTGGTTAACCCCTGCTCACCTGGCCTTAATCTCTAAACAAACGCCACAAAAAAGCCGGCAACAGTGCCGGCCTTGGTTGTTCAGGCTGAAAAATCAGAAGCGCAGGCCGCCATCGATCTCCAGCACCCGGCCATTGATGTAGTCATTGTTGACGATAAAGGCCACGGTACGGGCGATCTCGTCCGGCTTGCCAACACGACCGGCGGGGATCATCCCCTCCAATCGTGCCAGTGCCTCCGGCTTCATCGACTCCACCATCTCGGTGGCGATAACGCCCGGGGCAATGGCAGCGGTACGGATATTGTGACGGGCCAACTCCCGAGCCCAGCCGGTGGTCATGGCTACCACCGCTGCCTTGGAGGCGGCGTAGTTGGTTTGGCCGATGTTACCGGAGCGGGCCAGTGAGGAGATGTTGATGATCACCCCACCCTGGCCGTGCAGCGCCATCTGGGCAGCCGCCTCACGACCACACAGGAAGCTGCCGGTCAGGTTCACGTCGATCACCGACTGGAACTGGGCCAGGGACATCTTGCTCTGCACCGCCCCCTCCTTGACCTTCACCAGCATGCCATCACGCAGCAAACCGGCATTGTTGATCAGCACATGAGGGCCGCCGATCTCCTGGGCAATGCGCTCAAATACCTGCTCTACCGACGCTTCCTCGGTGATGTCCAGGGGGAAAGTCTCAGCCTTCAGCCCCTGCTCCGCCAGCAACCCGGCGGCACGGGCCAGGGCATCCTGGTTGATGTCGATCAGCACCAGCTTGGCGCCCTGGCTGCCCAGATGCTGGGCCATCGCCAAGCCCAGGCCACCGGCTCCGCCGGTGATCACCACCACTTTGTTATCCAGTTCCATGGTTTTTATCCTTGTTGTTCGATTCGCTGCGGCAAACCACTGCCAGCTTGATGCCCAGCATGCCAAAGCCGGTCCCCCGGGGACAAACCCAAGGGCGAAATGGGGATTGATACAGGTGGATTAAAACCCTTCCAACAGCCGTCGCTCGGCGCGCTCCATCTTCGAGGGCGGCCCCTGCAGCAACAGGATATCCCCCTCCTGGAACTGCAGCTCATCATCCAGCGCCTGGCGAGCATCCTCACGCTGTACCGCCTCAACACTGACCTGCCACTGCTGCAGCGAGATCTCCTGCAGACTGCGCCCGACCGCCCAGGCATCCCGGGTCAGGGTGATACCATGCAGTTGCTCCCGTGGAGTCTCCTCACCAGAGAAGAAGCCATGCAGGGTGGAGTAGTGACGGCGCCGCTCGCGCTCAAGCCGCTTGAGGATGGTGGAGAGGGGCACATCCAGGCGATAGAGCACCTGGGAGACCAGCATCAGGCTGCCCTCCAGCGATTCAGGAATGACCTGGTCGGCCCCCGCTTCTCGCAACGCCTTAAGGGTCTTGTCATCCCGGGTGCGCACCAGGATTGGCAGCTTGGGAGAAAGCGCCCGGATGCAATCGAGCTGGTTGAAGATGGCGCGGCGGTTGTCGTAGGTCACCACCACCATCTTGGCCCGGAGCAGCCCTGCGTCCTTGAGGATCTCGCTGCGGCGGCCGTCACCAAACAGCACCGGCTCGCCACCACCCCGGGCTTCACGCACCCGCACCGGGTCCAGATCCAGCGCCAGGTAGGGGATCCCCTCCCGGCGCATAAAGCGAGCCAGGGTTTGGCCTACCCGACCGTAGCCGAGTAACAGGACGTGATCCTCAAGCTGGGGTGCCTTGGGCTGGATATCCCCGCCAGTAAGGCGATCGCCACTGCCGAGCATCAGCTTGGCCAGCTCCAGGCAGCGGTTAATCAGGGTGGGGGCCAGCACCATAGAGAGCACCCCCACCACCACGATAAGATTACCCAAGGCAGGATCGATCACCTGCCAGGTCAGTGCCAGTCCCACCAGGATAAAGCTGAACTCGCCGATCTGCGCCAGACATAGGCCGGTAGCCAGGGCGTCCTTGATCTTCTCACCGGTGCCCACCGCCAGCATCGCCACAATGGCCGCTTTCATCAGCATCACCAGTGGCAGCATCAGCAGCAGCAACAGCCAGTGCTCCATCACGATGGAGATATCCAGCAGCATCCCCACCGAAACGAAGAACAGCCCCATCAGCAGATCGCGAAAGGGACGGATGTCAGCTTCCAACTGCTGTCGATACTGGCTCTCCCCCAGCAGCATCCCCGCCAGGAAGGCCCCCAGTGCCATCGACAGACCCAGCCAGAGGGTGACAAAGCCGGTGGCCAGGGCCACCACCAGGGTGGTAAGGACAAACAGCTCGTCGGAGCGGGAGCGGGCCACCTCATCAAACAGCCTCGGCAGCAGGTAGCCGCCGGCCCACAGCAGCGCAGTAAACACCGCACCGGCCTTAAGCAGGGCCCAGCCCAGCTCAAACACCAGGGCGGTGCCAACGTTTTCGGAGCCCAACATGGGGATGATGATCAGCAGGGGGATCACCGCCAGGTCCTGGAACAGCAGCACACTGACGGAAAGCTCACCATGACGACGGTTGAGCCAACCCAGCTCATCCAGCTGTTTCAGTACGATGGCAGTAGAGGAGAGGGCGATGGCGGCGCCCACCACGATGGCGGCGCGCAGCTCAACCCCCAGGGCGAGGGCGATAAGCGAGGCGATCCCCCCGGTGACCAACACCTGGGCGCTGCCCAGGCCAAACACCCGGCTGCGCATCGCCCACAGCCTGGGCAGGGAGAACTCGAGGCCAAGGGAAAACATCAGGAAAACGATACCCAGTTCGGCAACCAGGTGGATCTGATCCTGGGTCAGCCAGGCCAGGCCTTCGGGGCCAGCGAGCAGCCCTAAGCCCAGCCAGGCCAGGATCACCGGCAAGCCCAAGCGACGCACCAAGGCGATGGCCACAATGGCCATGGTGGCCAACAACAACCCTAAGCCTAACCAGCTTTCCTGCATCCCTACCTCCTGGTATCGCTTATCCTGGTTCTGGGCACCATCCCTGCCCATGCGTGCTCTGGGCCCAGCTTTCCTGCCAGTAACCCAATGCCGCGATAGGCCTGTCATGGTAACAGAGCATCGCCACCCGGTCTCGCTGCCAGGGTGGCACGCCATATTCCTGCCACAGCTTCTTCAGTGGCCGAGAGCCGTTGCGCCCCACCGGGTGCAGGCGCAGGCTGCCGGGCAAACCGTAGCACACGGTTAATCCGCTAAGCCCCTGGGGCAGCGACAAGCGCGGCCCACTGTCTCGAGAGACCAACTTCCAATGCTCGCCATTGGCCAGAGGGTCCGGGCCAAAAACCTCCTGGGTGGGCAGCACCGGCGGGGCTTTAGCCAACAGGTAGAGCCCCTGCTGATAGCGCCGTACCGACCATTCGCCCCAGTCCAATTGTGGCTGACTGTCCGGCCGTGCGGTCCAGAAATCCTGTAGCTGGGCCAGTTGTACCCGGCTGGGCAGCAGGGCGTCCTGCAAAGCCAGCCAGTAGCGCAGCAGGTTATTGCGTCGGGCGAGGCTAAAGCCCTCACTGTTGGTCAATGACAGCCCCTGCCCCGGCAGGACGCAGGCCTGCCAGTCCTGCTGGGCTAGTTCATCGCACAATTGCTGCTGCTCAGCGCAGAGCTCGGCACTGCGGGCCAGGCTGCGTTTGACCCCCGGCCAGCGCTGCTGCCACTGGGGCAGCACCTGGTGGCGCAGGAAGTTGCGGTCAAAACGTAGGTCCTGGTTGGAGTCATCCTCGATGTGGGCCAGCCCCAACTCCCGAGCCGCGGCTTCCAGCTCAGCACGCTCAAAGGCCAGCCAGGGACGCAGCAAGCGCCCCGCCCCCAGAGGCTGCTGCGCCGGCATGGCCGACAGGCCCTTAGGGCCACTGCCACGCTTGAGCGCCAACAGCAGAGTTTCCGCCTGATCGTCCAAGTGGTGCCCGGTCAGCAGAATATCCTGCGCGCAGATACGCTGTTTAAACGCCTGATATCTCGCCGTTCTGGCCAGGGCTTCGACGCTTTCGCGAGGGCCGGGGTTGAGCTGAACCGGGATGATCTCGATGGCCAGGCCCAGTTGCTCTGCGCTGCGTTGGCAATGCTCTGCCCAGGAATCGGCGTTGGCGGACAGGCCATGGTGGACATGAAGAAGGTGACAGGGGATGTCAGGGTGGTGGGATTGCCAGCGGGCCAGCAGTGTGGCCATCAGTTGCGAGTCGACGCCACCGCTGTAGCCCAGCCAGACCCGCTTGGGCTGGGCCTGGCTCAGGGCGCACTCCAGCGCCGCGTAAAGCGGCGCGGTGGCTAACTCAGCGGCAATAGCCGTAGCCCATCAGGCGCTCGTAGCGCTCCGACAGCAGGCGATCCAGGTCCAGACCCTGGAGCAGGCCCAGATCCTCTTCCAACCGCGCCTTGAGGCTGTTGGCCATGCCGGTGGGATCCTTGTGGGCACCGCCCATCGGCTCCTTGATGATGTTGTCCACCAGGCCCAGCTCGTGCAGGCGCTGAGCGGTGATCCCCATGGCTTCCGCCGCCTTGGGCGCCTGTGCCGCGTCCTTCCACAGGATGGAAGCACAGCCTTCCGGCGAGATCACCGAGTAGGTGGAGTACTGCAGCATGTTAACGCGGTCACCCACACCGATGGCCAGTGCCCCGCCGGAGCCACCTTCGCCGATCACGGTGCACACCACCGGCACCTTGAGGCCGGACATCACCAGCAGGTTCTTGGCGATCGCCTCGGACTGGCCACGCTCTTCGGCACCAACGCCGGGGTAGGCGCCAGGGGTGTCGATGAAGGTCAGGATCGGCAGCTTGAAGCGCTCCGCCATCTCCATCAGACGTAGCGCCTTGCGGTAGCCTTCCGGACGTGGCATACCGAAGTTGCGGCGGATCTTCTCCTTGGTGTCGCGACCCTTCTGCTGGCCGATCACCATCACCGGCTGATCGTTGAAGCGAGCGGTACCACCGATGATCGCCTCGTCGTTGGCGTAGGCGCGGTCACCGGCAAGCTCGTCAAACTCGGTAAACAGCATGCGAATGTAGTCCGCGGTGTAGGGACGCTGCGGGTGGCGAGCCAGCTGAGACACCTGCCAGGGGGCCAGATCGGAGAAGATCTTGCGGGTCATTACCTCGCGCTTCTCCTCCAGTTGGCTGATCTCCTGCTCCAGATCCAACTCCAGGTCGCCGTTTTGCGAGACCTTACGCAGCTCTTCGATTTTTGCTTCCAGCTCCGCGATGGGCTGTTCAAACTCCAGAAAGTCCAAGCTCATATTCCTATTCGCGTTGCGGGGCATCCTGCGCCCCGGCGGTTAAAATGTCAGGTTGACCCGTTCCCGGCCCAGCAACTTGTGCAACTCGAGCAGCAGGTCATCACCGGGACAAACCCGGTACTGGTCACCTAATTCAAACACCCCATGGGCATTGGGACGCTGGTACTGTACCTGTACCGGGCAGCCCCCCTTACCATGGGTGGTAATCACGTTCTTCAACTGTTCCAGGTTGGCCGGCTGGGCCTGGGCCTGGTCCAGGTTCAACACCAATGCCCGGGCGTAACGTTCCCGGGCCTGGCCAATGTCCAGGATCTCTTTGGCGGACATTTTATTGCCGCCACTGAACTGATCAAAGCTGACCTCTCCCTCAACCACCAAGATATTGTCTGTTCCGATAAGATCTTGATACTTCTCAACGCCCTCGGAGAATAGCATCACTTCCAATCGGCCGGACTTATCATCCAGGGTGAAGATCCCCATCTTGCTGCCCCGCTTGGTGATCATGATGCGCGAGGCGATCACCAGACCAGCGGCTCGCACGGTCTTGCCACGGCCGGTGGGGCTCATGTCTTTAAGGCGTCCGCTGGTGAATTTCTTTAACTCTTTGAGGTACTGATTGATCGGGTGGCCGGTCAGGTAGAGGCCCAGGGTCTCTTTTTCGCCATCCAGCCAAACCTTGTCATCCCAGGCCGGTACCTTGACGAAGGCGTGGTGGGCCTGCTCAGCATCCGGGGTGAGGGAGCCAAACAGGTCGTCCATCCCCTGGGCGGCGTTGCGGGCGTTCTGCGCCGCGGCCTTGATCGCCTCCTCCAGGGTGGCCATTAGGGTGGCACGGTGCGGCGCTCCGTCCGGCAGGCGGGGACCAAGATTGTCCAGTGCACCGGCCAGGATCAGCTTCTCGATGGTGCGGCGGTTGACCTTCTTCAGGTCGATGCGGTCGCAGAAGTCAAACAGATCGGTGAAGGGGCCGCCGCTGTCCCGGGCCGCCAGGATCTCATCCACCGGGCCCTCACCCACGCCCTTGATGGCGCCGATGCCGTAGACGATCTCTTCTTTCTCGTTAACGTTGAACTTGTACAGGCCCTGGTTCACGTCCGGCGGCAGCACCGGCAGCCCCATGCGGTTGCACTCGTCCACCAGGGTCACCACCTTGTCGGTGTTGTCCATATCCGCCGACATCACCGCTGCCATAAAGTAGGCGGGGTAGTGAGTCTTCATCCACAGAGTCTGGTAGGACACCAGGGCGTAGGCGGCGGAGTGAGATTTGTTGAAGCCGTAGCCGGCAAACTTCTCTACCAGGTCGAAGATCTTCATCGCCAACTCACCGTCGACGCCGTTGTTCTTCGCCCCCTCTTCGAAGGTGACCCGCTGCTTCTCCATCTCCTCCGGCTTCTTCTTACCCATGGCCCGGCGCAGCATATCCGCGCCCCCCAGGGTGTAGCCGGACAAGACCTGGGCGATCTGCATCACCTGCTCCTGGTAGAGGATGATGCCGTAGGTGGGCTCCAAGATGGGCTTCAGGCTGTCATGCTGCCAGGTTTCATCCGGGTAAGAGATCGCCTCGCGACCGTGCTTCCGGTCGATGAAGTTGTCTACCATGCCCGACTGCAGCGGCCCCGGTCGGAACAGGGCCACCAGGGCGATCATGTCCTCGAAGCAGTCCGGCTTGAGTCGGCTGATCAGCTCCTTCATACCACGGGATTCCAGCTGGAACACCGCGGTGGTCTCGGAGCGCTGCAGCAGATCGAAGCAGCGCTTGTCGGTTAGGCTGATGCTCTCAATACGCACCGGCTTCTCACCCCGGGCTTCCAGTGCCGGGTTGAGCATGTCCAGGGCCCACTGGATGATGGTCAGGGTTCGCAGGCCAAGGAAGTCGAACTTAACCAACCCGGCGGTTTCCACGTCGTTCTTGTCGAACTGGGTCACCGGGTTTTTGCCCTCGTCGTCGCAGTAGAGCGGGGCGAAATCGGTGATCTTAGTGGGGGCGATCACCACGCCACCTGCGTGCTTACCGGCGTTACGGATGGTGCCCTCGAGCTTGCGGCAGATGTCGATTAGGTTGGCCACCTCCTCGTTGCCGTCATAGTTCTCCTGCAGCTGGGGCTCCACCGCAAAAGCTTTCTCGAGCGTCATGCCCGGATCGCCAGGCACCAGCTTGGAGATTCGATCAACAAAGCCAAAGGGATGGCCCAGCACCCGGCCGACATCGCGGATCACCGCCTTAGCCGCCATGGTACCGAAGGTGATGATCTGGGACACCGCGTCACGGCCATAAAGCTCGGCGGTGTGGTCGATCACCTCATCACGGCGATCCATGCAGAAGTCGACATCGAAATCGGGCATGGAGACCCGCTCCGGGTTGAGGAAGCGCTCAAACAGCAGATCGTATTCCAGCGGATCCAGATCGGTGATCTTCAGCGCATAGGCCACTAATGAGCCGGCACCAGAGCCCCGTCCCGGCCCCACCGGGATATCGTTATCCTTGGACCACTGGATAAACTCCATCACGATGAGGAAGTAGCCGGGGAAGCCCATGTTGTTGATCACTTCCAGTTCGATCTTAAGGCGCTCGTCGTACTCCGGGCGCTTGGCTGCCTGCACCTCCGGATCCGGAAACAGGAAATCCAGCCGCTCCTGCAGCCCCTCCTCAGACACCTTCACCAGGAAGTCTTCGATCTTCAGATCGCCGGTGGGGAAGTCCGGCAGGAAGTACTCACCCAGCCGCACCTTAACGTTACAGCGCTTGGCGATCTCAACGCTGTTCTCCAGCGCCTCCGGAATGTCCTGGAACAGCTCCAGCATCTCTTGTTCGGAGCGCAGATACTGCTGATCCGAGTAGCGACGGGGTCGGTTGGGGTTATCCAACGGGAAGCCATCGTGAATGCAGACCCGGATTTCGTGGTTATCAAAGTCCGCCTTATCCTTGAACACCACCTCGTTGGTGGCCACCAAGGGCAAGCCACGCTCATGGGCCAGCGGCACCACCTCATGGATGTAGGACTCTTCGTCCTGACGACCGGTGCGGATCAGCTCCAGGTAGTAGTGATCAGGGAAGTGGGCTTCGTAGAAGCTCAGCAGCTCCAGCGCCAGCGGGTGGTTGCCCTTGACCAGGGCCTTGCCCACGTCCCCCTCACGGCCACCGGAGAGCAGGATCAGCCCTTCGCTGTATTTCGCCAGCCAATCCTTGTCGATCACTGCGCGACCGTCAACGTGGCCGCGCAGGTAGGCCTCGGAGATCAGCTCAGTAATGTTGGCGTAGCCGGCGTTGTTGGCAGCCAGGGCGGTGATGCGGCACTGCTCCTCGCCCAGCTCCGGTACCCGCATCCAGAAGTCGGTACCGATGATCGGCTTAACCCCATTTTTGTGGGCGGCACCGAGGAATTTCACCAGGCCGCAGAGGTTGGTCTGATCGGTCAGGGCCACCGCAGGCATGCCCAGGGCAGCCACCCCTTTGACCAGGGGGCCGGTTTTCATCAACCCGTCCACCATGGAGAAGTCGGAGTGGACGCGAAGGTGGACAAATTTGGGATCGTTCATCGGCATGGCGGGGCCACTTCTCTCCGGAAAGTGGGGCACCGATGCCCCACCTCAAAAAGTTATCTTGTCAGTTTTACCGTACTTTCGCTGTCGCGTCTCGTTGCGACAGGGCACGTTGTACCGGCGCGAAGCTGGTACGGTGCTCCGGCAGGGGGCCGTGGGCCTGGAGTGCTTCCAGGTGGGCCTTGGTGGGGTAGCCTTTGTGTTTGGCAAAGCCGTACTGCGGGTGACGGCTGTCCAGCGCCACCATTTCGAGATCCCGCACCACCTTGGCCAGGATGGAGGCGGCGGAGATGGCGGGCTCCTTGTCGTCCCCTTTCACCAACGCCTCGGCGGGCAGGCCACCGAAGTCCGGGCAGCGGTTGCCATCCACCCGGACCAGGGTCGGGGTGACGGACAGGCCGGCTACTGCGCGCTGCATCGCCAGCATGGTGGCATGAAGGATGTTGAGCTGGTCGATCTCCGCCACGCTGGCGCGGGCGACATGCCAGGCCAGGGCCTTCTCGCGGATCTCATCAAACAGCAAGATCCGCTTCTTCTCCGACAGCTTCTTTGAGTCTCTGAGGCCCTCGATGGGGTTGGCGGGATCCAGGATCACCGCCGCGGTGACTACGTCCCCCACCAGCGGGCCGCGGCCCACCTCATCAACCCCGGCGATACGCTCAATCACCGCCATCACCATCACCACCCTCGCCGTCGTCGCTCTCCATCACCGGATTGTCGTGCAGACGACGTTGCTTGTTCGCCTCAACAACGGCCATCACCGCCTCGGCGGCGCGGGCCGACGCATCGCGACGGATCTGCTGATGCAGCTCGGTAAAGCGGCTGACCAGGGGGGTCGGATCCAGGGTCAGCTTCTGCTCCACCTCCGCTACCAGCTTTTCCACGGTACAGTCGTACTGCAGCAGCTCGGGCACCAGGTCCTCACCGGAGAGCAGGTTGGGCAGGGCTACCCGGTCCACCGACATCATCGCCTTGGCGATGTGGTAGGTCAGGGTGCTGACCTTGTAGGCCACCACCATGGGGCGTTTAACCAGCATCGCCTCCAGGGTAGCGGTGCCGGAGGCCAGCAGGATGGCGTCCGAGGCAGTCATCACCTCACGGGAGCGGCCATCCACCAGGGTCAGCTCAGGGGCTTGTTCCATCTCGGCCAGCAGCGTTTCGAGTTGCTCGCGGCGGGCGGCGTTGGCCAGCGGCACCGCAATGGTGAGATCCGGCAGCCGACGTTGCAGCTCGGCTGCCGCCTGCAGGAACACCGGGCCGATGCGGCTCATCTCGCCACCGCGGCTGCCCGGCAGCATCGCCAGCACCTTGCCCTGGGCCGGTAGACCCAGCGCTTCACGGGCCGGGCCGGGCTCACTGACCAGCGGGATCTCATCCGCCAGGGTATGGCCGACAAACTCGCAGCTGACCTGGTGCTGGTCATAGAAGGCTTTTTCAAAGGGCAGCAGCGCCAGCACCTGATCGGTGGCAGCGTCGATCTTGAAGATCCGCTTGGGACGCCAGGCCCAGACCGAGGGACTGACGTAGTGCACCGTAGGGATCCCGGCGTCCTTGAGGGTTTTCTCCACCCGCAGATTGAAATCCGGGGCGTCGACGCCGACAAAGACATCGGGCTTGAGTTCGGTGATCCGCTCCACCAGTTCGCGCTTGATCTTGAGCAGCCGTGGCAGGCGACCGAGCACCTCCACCAGGCCCATCACCGACAGCTCCTCCATCGGGAACCAGCTGTCCAGACCCTGCTCAATCATCAGCTCGCCGCCGATGCCGACAAAGCGGGCGTCCGGATGCTGCTGGCGCAGCGCCTTGAGCAGACCAGCACCTAAAATATCGCCGGAGATCTCTCCGGCGACGATGGCAATGGTCAGTGGGCGGAACTCCTCCAAACTGGCCTCCACCTTAGCGTACGATCCCGCGGCTGGAGCTTTCCACGAAGTCCGCCATACCGACCACCTCGGGGTGCTCCTCAGCCAGCTTGCGCAGTTCAGGCAATGCCTCAGCGGTGGTCAGGCCGCTGCGGTACAGGGTCTTGTAAGCCTTGCGGATCGCAGCAATCGCCTCCTTGGAGAAGTCACGACGCTTAAGGCCTTCGCTGTTGATGGTGCGGGGCACCGCGCTTTGGCCGGAAACCATCACGTAGGGTGGTACGTCCTGCAGCACCAGCGAGCAGCCGGCGGTGAAGGCATGGGCACCGATATGAACGAACTGGTGTACCCCGGTCATGCCGCCAAGGATCGCCCAGTCATCCACCCGGACATGACCGGCGATGGAGGCGTTGTTGGCCAGGATCACGTTGCTGCCCACCACGCAGTCGTGGGCCACGTGGGTATAGGCCATAAACAGGTTGTTGGAGCCGATCTTGGTCAGCCCCTGGTCCTGAATGGTGCCACGGTGCACGGTACAGCACTCACGGAAGATGTTGTTGTCGCCAATCTCAACCCGGGTCGGTTCGCCGGCGTACTTCTTGTCCTGGCACTCTTCGCCAATGGAGCTGAACTGGAAGAACTTGTTGCCCTTACCAATGATGCAAGGACCCTTGATCACCACGTGGGAGCCCACCCAGGTGTCGTCACCGATCTCCACATCGGCACCGATGTAGGTGAACGGACCGATGGTGACGTTGTTTCCGATTTTGGCGTCCGGATGGACTACCGCGTTGGCATCAATCACGTTTACATCTCTCGCTTAGCGCACATTAGATCGGCGCTGCATACCACTTTACCGTCCACCAGGGCGCGGGCTTTGTAGAAGCCGATACCACGACGGTCCTTCAAGAACTCTACCTCCAGCTGCAGGGCGTCACCCGGCACCACCGGCTGCTTGAAGCGGGCGTTGTCGATGCCAGCAAACAGGTAGAGGCTGTTCTCTTCCTTGCCGTGGGTCTTGAACGCCAGGATGGCGGAGGCCTGGGCCAGCGCTTCCAGGATCAGGACGCCGGGCATCACCGGCATCTGCGGGAAGTGGCCGGGGAAGAAGGGCTCGTTGTAGGAGACGTTCTTCAGTGCCACCAGCTTCTCGCCGGGGGTATAGTCCAGGACGCGGTCGACCAGGACGAAGGGATGGCGGTGCGGCAGGTGGTCCAGGATCTCCCGGATCTCCATGGTGTTCAGTTGTTCGGACAAAGTGGTTTCCTCAAACCCGATTATTTCTCGTCGCCGGCCTGTTCAGCCAGCTGTTTCTCCAGGGCGCGCAGACGACGGTACATGTCGTCCAGTTGGCGCATCCGAACGCTGTTTTTACGCCAGGTTTTGGCGTCTTGCAGCGGCGGTGGCGAGGCGTACTGCCCTGGTGTCTTGATGTTACCGGTGACCCCGGTCAGACCGGACAGCAAGGTGCCGTCGCAGATCTCCAGGTGGCCGGCGATGGCGCTGTTGCCACCGAAGATACAGTGCTTACCCACCTTGGTGCTGCCAGCCACCACGGTGGCGCCAGCGATGGCGGTGTGGGCGCCAATCTGAACGTTATGGGCGATCTGCACCATGTTATCCAGGATCACCCCCTCTTCGATGCGGGTGTCATCCAGGGCACCACGGTCGATACAGGTGTTGGCACCGATCTCGACCTTGTCGGCGATCACCACCGAGCCCAGCTGGGGGATCTTGATCCACTGGCCCTTGTCGTTGGCGTAGCCAAAGCCGTCGGAGCCGATCACGGCACCGGCGTGGATAATGCACTCGCGGCCAATGCGCACCCCATGATACAGGGTGACGTTGGCCCAAAGGCGGGTCTGGCTCCCAATCTGGACATCGGGACCGATCACGCAGCCGGGGCCAACCTGGACGTCATCGCCGATCACCACGCCCGCTTCCACCACCACGTTGGCGCCGAGGCTGACGTTGCTGCCCAGCTCAGCGCTGGGGTCGACCTGGGCGGAGGGATGGATGCCGCTGGCAGCGGCCGGGGTGCTGTCCAGCAGTCGGGCCACCATGGCATACCCCAGGTAGGGATTGGCCATGATCAGGGCGTTACCCTCGAACCCTTCGGCGTCCGCCTCAGACAGGATCACGGCGCCCGCCTGGGTCTGCTCAAGCTGGGAGCGGTACTTGGAGTTGGCCAGGAAGGCCACATGCTGTTTTTGGGCTTGCTCTAACGTAGCGACACCCTCAATGAGGGTGTCGTCGTTGCCCTGCAGGCGGGCATCCAATGCACCCGCCAACTGCGCCAGGGTCATGCTCATGAATCAGTTACCTTTGGTGACTGCTTCAAGAACCTTAGCAGAGATGTTGTGCTGCTCGTCGGCAAATACCACGCTGCGGGCTTCCAGCACGATGTCGTAACCGCCCTGCTCTGCCACGGTCTGAATGGCACCCTGCACCTGCATCAGGATCTTGCGTTGCTCGTCATTCTGACGCTTCTGCATGTCCTCTTCCAGGGCCTGGCCCTTGAGCTGCAGGTCTGCCTGCAGGGACTGGCCCTTACGCTCCATCTCGGTCTTCTGGGCGTCGCTCATCAGGGCAGCGTCTTTTTGCATCTTCTGCGCCAGCTCCTGCAGCTCTTCCTGCAGGGAGCGTACGGCGGCGATGCGCTCGGCGAAGTCCTGCTCCATCTTCTGGGCAACGGCTTCGCGCTCCGGGTGCTGGGCGATCACTGCGCCCATGTCGATCACGGCGATCTTCTGTTCTGCGTGGGCCGCGGGGGCCAGGGTTGCCAGCATCAGGGCGGCAGTCGCGATTACTTTTTTCAAGGGTTTCACTCCTATGTGAATTTATTCTGTTTCGGGTACTGGCTGTTAGAAGGTTCGACCAATGTTGAAGGAGAACACCTCGGTGCGATCCCCCTCGTACTCTTTGATCGGCCAAGCCAAGCTAAACACCATGGGGCCCATGGGCGATACCCACTGTACCGACATACCGTAAGACGCCCGGATCCGGCTCGGATCGGAGTAGTCCTCCAGCTTATCAAACTCGGACTGGGGCAGGAATCGGTAGGAATCGTACTCAAACTCTGTGTCCCACACGTTACCGGCATCGACGAAGAACGAGGTCCGTACGGTGTTGGCGTAGGCCTCATCCAGGAACGGCGTCGGGATCACCAGCTCGGCGCTCAGGGTAGCGATGGAGTTACCACCGACGGAGCGACCGGTATCCACCGTCACCCGGTCCGGGTTACCGGGCAGGTCACAATTGCCGATACCGCCGGAGGGATCCGGGATACAGGGGGTACCGTCACCGGTCAGGTAGAAGGCGCGGGGGCCAACGGAGTTGGTGCGGAAGCCACGCAGGATGGTGGAACCACCGGCGTAGAAGTTCTCCCAGAACGGCAGGATCTGATCGTGCTCGACCGTGCCATCGTCGTAGGTGCCGTAGCCGTTACCGTAACCCAGGCGACCCCGGGTCAGGAACACCCAGCGGTGGTTCCGTGACAGCGGGAAGTAGAAGCTGGTGTCAAAGTTGACCTTGAAGTACTGGTTGTCACTGCCCGGTGCGGTCACCTTGGTGCTCAGTCGCTGGTTGTTACCGGCGGTGGGGAACATGCCCCGGTTCAAGGTGCTGCGGGTCCAGTTGGCGTTCAACTCAAAGTTGTCGAAGGCCAGGGTCGAGGTGGGGTCGTTCACATCGGCGTAGATGTTGTAGAACTTCAACACCTGCTGATAGGGCGACACCTCGGACAGTTCGTTGTGACGATAGCCGATGCCCACACCCAGACGGTTGTATTCGTTGATCGGCCAGGACAGGTCAAACGCCACGCCGTAGGAGTCGTTCTTATAGGACTCCAGGTAGTAGCGATCGGCGTCAAAGGCAGACCAGTAGATGCTGCCACCGGCACTGACCCCATCCTTGGTGAAGTAGGGATCGGTGTAGGACAGGTTAACGTTCTTGGAGTAGGAGTTGGTGTTCACGTTGATGCCAACGTTGTTACCACTGCCCAGGAAGTTGCCCTGGGACAGGCCCAGCTGCAGGCTGAGCTTACTCTCGGTGCCGTAACCCACGCCAAAGGTAAAGGAGCCGGAGGGCTGTTCCTTCACCTGGTAGGCCACGTCCACTAGGTCGTCGGCGCCGGGCACCGGCGTGGTGGTGGATTCCACCGTCTCGAAGAAGCCCAGACGGTTGAGACGCTCTTTGGACAGCTCCACGTTACGGCTGTTGAGCCAGGTGCCTTCCATCTGACGCATCTCGCGGCGCAGCACCTCGTCACGGGTAACGTGGTTACCGGCGAAGTCCACCTTACGCACGTAGATGCGCTTGCCCGGATCGATGTTGATGTTGAGGGTGACCTCGTTGGTCTCATCATCGATGTCCGGATAGGTGTTAACCGTCGGGTAGGCGTAGCCGTAGCGGCCGAGGAACTTGCTGATCAGCTCCTCGGTGAAGGTCACCTCGGCGCCGTTGTAGAGGTTGCCCTCGCGCAGGGGCACCAGGGCCTCGAGGATCTCGCGCTTATCCAGCAGCTCACCGGTGAGGTTGACCTCTTTGATGTTGTACTGCTCGCCCTCATCGATGTTGATGGAGACGTACAGGCCCTTCTTGTCCGGGGTCATCGCTACCTGGGTGGAGTCCACCCGAAAACGAATGTAGCCGCGGTCCTGGTAGTAGGAGGTTAGGGTTTCCAGGTCGCCTTCCAGCTTCTGCTTCTGGTAGCGGCGATCGCCGAAGAAGTCCCACCAGGCCTTGTAGTCTTTCAGCTCAAGACGACCGATCAGTTCATCATCCGGGAACACGGTGTTACCCACCACGTTGATCTGGTGGATCTCCGCCGCGTCACCCTCTTTAAACTGGAACTTCAGCTCTACCCGGTTACGGGGCAGGTTGATGATCTGGGCCTCCACCTTGGCGTTGTACTTACCCACGCCGTAGTAGAAGTCCTGCAGCCCCTTCTCAATCTCGGTCAGCAGGGTGCGGTCAAGGGGTTCACCCACCTTAACGCCGGAGCTGTCCAGGCTCTCCTGCAGCTGCTCATCTTTGATGTCTTTGTTGCCGTCCAACACGATGTTGGAGATGGTGGGACGCTCGCGTACCTGCACCACCAGGGTGTTGCCTTCACGCAACACCTCGACGTCGTCGAAGTTAGCGGAGGCGTAGAGCGAACGGATTGCACGCTGGAGGGTAATGGCGTCGATCTCGTCGCCTACCTTGACCGGCAGGTTAAGCAACGCGGCACCCAGGGCGACACGTTGTAATCCCTCAACTTTGATGTCTTCTACGACAAATGGCTCGAAGCCTGCAGCCGTGGCAGCCCCGGAATAGGTGGCCCCGACAAGCAGCATCGACGCCATGATTTTATTTATTCTCATAGACGCGACTTTCTTGTAATTCCCTAATGTCCCTACAGTCGGGCAACATCGTTGACAATGGCAATGGACATTAACAACAACAGCAGCGCCGAGCCGATTCTAAAGCCGATCTCTTGCGCCCTCTCGGGCACCGGCTTGCCGGTTAAAAGCTCAATAAAGTAATAGAGTAAGTGACCACCATCAAGTACCGGCAACGGGAAGAGGTTGATGATCCCAAGGTTGACGCTCAAAAGCGCCAGGAATCCCAGGAAAAACACCAAGCCAACTCCGGCACTGGCGCCCGCTCCCTGGGCAATGGCGATGGGCCCGCCCAAGTTCTTCACCGACAGGTCGCCGGTCAACAACTTCACGAAGGTACCCAAGGTCAAAGTGGTCAGCTCCCAGGTGCGGTCTGCGGCCTTCACCGCCGCGGCCAGGGGGCCAAATTTCAGATCCAGGCGGTAGGCCTCGGGCCAGGGTTCACGCAGCGGGGCGATCCCCACCTTGCCCACCAGTTGGCCCTCTTCCACCGTGCCTCGCGGGGTCACGGTCACCACCTGGCGGCCACCGTCCCGTTCGATGTCCATAGTTAACGCTTGATCGGCGGAAGCGGTAATGGCCGCCACCAGCTGTTCCCAGTTGACCGGCTCACCGTCGACGTGGGTGATGCGGTCGCCTTCCCGAAGGCCAGCGGCGTAGCCGGCGCCCTCTTCGTCAACGAAGGCCAGTTCGGTGGTAATGGTTGGAGTCCACAGCTGCAGGCCCAGGCTGGTGGTCAGCGGTTCCTTGTCCGGATCCACCGTCCAGCTACGGGTGTCCAGGGTGAACTGCTGCTCGCGGCTGTCGCCATCGGCGACCAGGGTCAGGGGGATGCGATCGGCGCCGATCTGCGCCGCCAGAGCCAGGTTAAAGGCTTCCCAATCCGCCACCGGCTCACCGGCGACCTGGGTCACTACGGATTTGTCCGGCAGCCCGGCGCGGGCGGCGATGGAGTTCTCCACCGGTGCGGTCAGTACCGGCTTCACTGTCGGCACGCCGATCAGGAACATGGCAAACAGCAGCACCAGGGCCAGGGCAAAGTTGGCCAGGGGGCCGGCGGCCACCACGGCGATGCGCTGCCCCACCGGCTTACGGTCAAAGGCCTGCTCGGCCTCCTGCTCGGAGATATCATCGACCCGGCCATCGAGCATCTTGACGTAGCCCCCTAGGGGGATCATCGCGACGACGTACTCGGTGCCATCCTTGCCCATGCGACGCCAGATGGGTTTACCAAAGCCGATGGAGAAACGTTCGACCTTGACACCGCACCGCCGGGCCACCCAGAAGTGTCCGAACTCATGTACGGTGACCAGGAGCCCAAGAGCGACAATAAAGGCTCCCAGGTTCCAGAGAAATCCAAGCATCACTTTCCTCGACTGATCCAGCCACTTGCCAGTGACCGGGATTGTTTATCCAATTCTGCCAGCCCCTGCAGACTGCTGCAGTGGGCCAAATCTGCGTGCTCAAGACAGTACCCGTTTACTCGGGCAATGTCACTAAAGCCGATCTGCCCCGCAAGAAATGCCGCAACTGCGATCTCGTTCGCGGCATTGAGCACCGTGGTCGCCTCCTGGCCCTGGTGACAGGCGTCGATGGCCAGCTTGAGGCAGGGATAGCGCGCATAATCCGGCGCTTCGAAGGTCAACTGTCCGACCTTGAAAAAGTCCAAAGGTTCCACCCCGGCGGCGATCCGCTGGGGGTAGGCCAGGGAGTGAGCAATGGGGGTACGCATGTCCGGCTGGCCCATCTGGGCCAATACGGAGCCGTCCTGGTACTGGACCATGGAGTGGATAACGCTTTGCGGGTGGATCACCACCTGGATCTGGTCCGGACGGGTATTGAACAGCCAGCGGGCTTCCACGTACTCCAGCCCCTTGTTCATCATGGTGGCGGAGTCGACCGAGATCTTACGCCCCATGGACCAGTTGGGGTGGGCACAGGCCTGATCCGGGGTGATGCTGTCAAAGCTGGCCAGGTCACGGGTGCGGAACGGGCCGCCAGAACCGGTCAGCAGCAGGTGGGAGATGCCGTGCTGAGCCAGGTCACAACGGCCAAGCTGGCCCTGAACCGCCTCCGGCAAACTCTGGAAGATGGCGTTGTGCTCGGAGTCGACCGGCAGCAGGGTGGCACCACTCTCCTTGACCGCATCCATAAACAGACGGCCGGAGACCACCAGGGCCTCCTTATTGGCCAGCAGTACCCGCTTGCCCAGGCGTACGGCAGCCAGGGTGGAGGCCAGACCGGCGGCACCGACGATGGCGGCCATCACGGTATCCACCTGCGGCAACTGGGCCACGTCCACCAGGGCCTGCTCGCCAGCCAGCACCTCAGTGGGCACCAGGCCTTTAAGCTGAGCTGCCAGCTGCTTGGCCGCTTGCGGATCGACCATCACCGCGACGTCCGGAACAAACTCAAGACACAGCCCCGCCATCACTTCGGCGTTGCTGTGCGCGGTCAGTACCGAGGCCCGGTAGAGATCCGGATGACGCCGAATGACATCCAGGGTGTTACCGCCAATGGAGCCTGTTGCCCCGAACACCGCCACATTCTGCATGGATTACGCCCCAAACAGCAGGTACAAAAAGGCGAACACCGGCATCGCTGCGGTCACGCTGTCGATGCGATCCAGCACCCCACCGTGGCCAGGCAGCAGACTGCCGCTGTCCTTGATGTTGGCCGCACGCTTAAACATGCTCTCGGCCAGGTCCCCCAAGGCGGAGGCAAACGCGGTTACCATCCCCAGCAGCAGCGCCTCAACCAGGCTCAGGCTCGGCACCAGCTGCCAGCCGATCAGGCTGAGCAGGGCACAGACCGCCATACCACCGAGCAGGCCCTCGCGGGTTTTGCCGGGGCTGACCTTGGGGATCAACTTGTTCTTGCCGATGGCTTTGCCGACGAAGTAGGCGCCGGTGTCGGCCCCCCACACCAGCAGCAACACTGACAGCACCAGCCAGGCCCCGTCCAGGGTGCCCGGCCAGGCCTTCAAAGCCAGCAGGGCAGCAAAGCAGGGCAGCAGGGTCAACTGGCCAAAGATCACTTTGGCAAACAGACTGTTCTGCCACTTGGCCGCACTTTCCGGGAAGGTGAGTACCAGTGCCAGCGCGGCCAGCCACCAGAGCACGCCAGCCACCAGCAGGCCATGGTAGAGCGGATGCAGATGGCCATCCACCCAGATCAGCGAGCTGGGCACCAGCAACAGCAGTGCCACCAGCAACGCCGCTATGGAGGCGCCGTACAGCCACTTGGCCGCTGGCTGTCCCGGCAGTACCAACGCGCCCCACTCCCGGGCGGCCAGAACGATGACCACGGCCACGGCCACGGAGAAGCCCGTGATGGGCAGCATGAAGATCCCTGCCAGCGCGATGGGCAGCAGCAGCAGGGCAGTCAGAACACGTTGCTTAAGCAAACAAACCTCGAAAATATCAAAGATGAAACTGGGATCAGCCGTTAAGTGTAGGGGCTATTCAGCTCAGGGTGGCGTCCATGATTTGCGCCGATGTCTTGCCAAATCGACGCTGACGGGAAGCGAAACAGGTCAGTGCCTCGTTGAAGGCGTCATCGGCAAAATCCGGCCACAGGGTCTCGGAGAAGAACAGCTCGGCGTAGGCACACTGCCACAACAGGAAGTTGCTGATGCGCTGCTCGCCGCCGGTGCGGATAAGCAGGTCAACCTCAGGCTGATCTGCCAGGCAGATAAAGCGACCCAGCAGCGCCTCATCTATCGCTTCCACCTCGATCTCGCCTTGCTGGGCTAAGCGCGCCGCTTGTTGCGCCGCCTGAACCATGTCCCAGCGACCACCGTAGTTGGCCGCCACGTTCAGCCTCAGCCCCTGGCATTCCGCCGTGGCCAGCTCCGCTTCGCGGATGCGCTGTTGCAACTTGGGTTCAAAGGCGCTGATGTCACCCACCACCCGCAGACGCACGTCGTTCTTTTTGAGCAGCTTGACCTCTCGACGCAGCACGGTGATGAACAGCCGCATCAGCATCTGCACCTCCCGGGCCGGCCGCTGCCAGTTCTCACTGGAGAAGGCGAACAGGGTCAGCGCCTGCACACCACGCTCACGGCACAGTCGCACAACCTCGCGGACCGAACGTACCCCGGCACGGTGGCCTACGACGCGCGGCTGCCCGCGTGACTCGGCCCAACGGCCATTGCCATCCATGATGATGCCAATGTGGCTGGGGATAACGAGCTCACCTGAGATGGGTGCGGACTGCGGCATGAAATGAGGTCCCGTAACACTGAAAACCAAAACGCCGTGTAGGATACCACTACACGGCGCTTTTTCTAACCCACCGGGGAGAATGCCGGGGCACGAAGGCTCAGAAACGTGAGGCCTTCTTTTGCCCAGCCTTCACCGGGGTTCAGACTTCCATCAGCTCTTTTTCTTTGTCCGCAGTGATCGCATCGATCTCTTTAACGAACTTGTCGGTCAGCTTCTGGATGTCGTCTTCGCCGCGACGGGCGTCGTCTTCGGAGATCTCTTTCTCCTTCTCCAGCGCCTTGATGTCACCGTTGGCGTCACGACGGATGTTGCGGATGGCAACCCGGCCCTGTTCCGCTTCACCGCGAACCACCTTAACCAGCTGCTTACGGCGCTCTTCGGTGAGCGGCGGCAGCGGGATACGGATAACGGTACCGGCAGAGTTGGGGTTGAGGCCCAGATCGGAGCTCATGATCGCCTTCTCTACGGCCTGGATCAGGGACTTATCGAACACGGTCACCGCCAGGGTGCGGCTGTCTTCGGTGGTCACGTTGCCCACCTGCTTCAGCGGGGTGTCGGCACCGTAGTAGGAAACGGTGATGCCATCCAGCAGGCTGGGGTGAGCACGACCGGTGCGTACCTTGGCCATCTGGGAGCGGGTCGCTTCCACGCTCTTGGCCATGCGACTTTCAGCGTCTTGTTTGATCTCGTTAATCACGGGATAAGTCCTATCTCTTTGAAACGGGGTTATTCGGTGTCGTTGCTGATCAGGGTGCCGATGTTTTCACCCATCACCACGCGGCGCAGCGCGCCAGGCTCGTTCATGTTGAAGACCATGATCGGCATGCCGTGGTCGCGAGCCAGAGTGAAAGCGGACAAGTCCATTACTTTCAACTCTTTCTCCAGCACTTCTTGGTAGCTGAGCTTATCATACTTCACCGCTTCCGGGTTCTTAACCGGGTCATCGGTGTAGACGCCATCCACCTTGGTCGCCTTCATCACCACATCGGCTTCAATCTCGACACCACGTAGGCAGGCGGCGGAGTCGGTGGTGAAGAAGGGGTTGCCGGTACCGGCGGAGAAGATCACCACCCGGCCGGTCTTGAGCAGGCTGATCGCCTCGGCCCACTGGTAGTTGTCACAGACACCGTTGAGCGGGATGGCAGACATCAGGCGGGCATTGACGTAGGCACGGTGCAGGGCATCACGCATCGCCAGGCCGTTCATCACGGTGGCCAGCATCCCCATGTGATCGCCCACTACGCGGTTCATGCCCGCTTCGGCCAGGCCCGCGCCGCGGAACAGGTTACCGCCACCCAGCACCACACCGACCTGGACACCCAGCTCCACCAGCTCCTTGATCTCCTGGGCCATGCGGTCCAGGACCTTGGGATCGATGCCGAAGCCCTCGGAGCCCATCAGGGCCTCACCACTGAGTTTCAACAGAATTCGACGAAATGCAGGTTTTGGATTGGTGCTCATATATAAGATCCTGATACGTGGGCTTGCTGATCTTTGCTGCCGGGTTCAGCAGCAAAGATCAGCAGCGCCTAAAAAAGACCGCAGCACAGGCTGCGGTCTGAATATGGAACAAGTCGGCGCTTATTGCTTAGCCGCGGCTACCTGAGCAGCAACTTCAGCAGCGAAATCGACTTCTTCTTTCTCGATACCTTCGCCCACTTCCAGACGTACGAAGTTCACCACGTCGGCGCCCTTCTCTTTCAGCAGTTGACCAACGGTCTTGGACGGATCCTTAACGAAAGCCTGACCGGTCAGGGAGATCTCACCGGTGAACTTGCGCATACGGCCTTCAACCATCTTCTCAGCAATCTCTTTCGGCTTGCCGGAGTTCATGGCGATCTCAACCTGGATCTCACGCTCTTTGGCCACAACTTCAGCGGAAACGTCTTCCGGCTTAACGAACTGCGGGGAGCAAGCAGCGATGTGCATGGCGATGTCTTTCGCCAGCTCTTCGTCGCCACCGTTCAGAACGGAAACTACACCGATCTTACGACCGTGGATGTAGGCACCCAGGTTGTCACCTTCAACGATCTGAACGCGACGTACGGCCATGTTCTCACCGATCTTGGCAACCAGCTGAGCACGGATGGTCTCAACGTCGGAGTCACGCATCGGGGCGGCACGCAGCGCTTCGATGTCGGTGATCTTGCCAGCCAGGGCGATGTCGCCGATCTCGTTGGCCATGGCCTGGAAAGAGGCATCCATAGCAACGAAGTCAGTTTCACAGTTCACTTCAACCATGGCTGCAACACCGTCAGCCTGCTTGATGATCAGGGTACCCTCGGCAGCAACACGGCCGGCTTTCTTAGCGGCTTTGGCCAGACCGGACTTACGCATGTTCTCAATGGCTTGCTCGATGTCACCGTTGGTCTCAACCAGGGCTTTCTTACAATCCATCATGCCAGCGCCAGTGCGCTCGCGCAGCTCTTTTACCAGGGAAGCAGTAACTGCCATTGTCAATTTCCTCTAGACACACGTCTGATTTAGAAAAAGGGGCCCGTGGGCCCCAATTTAACCAATAATGCCCAGCTAACTATGGCAGAAAGATGGGCATTGAATCTTGGCGATCTGGGGGGCAAAAACCCGACCCAAATTACTCGGCTTCTACGAAACCGTCTTGCTCAGCTTGAACAACCAGGTCCTGACCACGGCCGTCTTTAACAGCCTGGGCAACCGCACCGGTGTACAGCTGGATAGCGCGGATCGCGTCATCGTTGCCAGGAACGATGTAGTTTACGCCGTCCGGGTTGGTGTTGGTATCAACGATAGCGACAACCGGGATGCCCAGGTTGTTGGCTTCTTTGATAGCAATGTGCTCGTGGTCGGCACCGATAACGAACATTACGTCCGGCAGGCCGCCCATGTCCTTGATACCACCCAGGGACTTGTCCAGCTTGGCCATTTCACGAGTGCGCATCAGCGCCTCTTTCTTGGTCAGCTTTTCGAAGGTGCCGTCTTGAGACTGAGCTTCCAGATCCTTCAGACGCTTGATGGACTGACGAACGGTCTTCCAGTTGGTCAGCATACCGCCCAACCAGCGGTTGTCGACGAAGAACTGGTCGCAGCTTTGAGCCGCTTCTTTAACCGCTTGACCGGCAGCGCGCTTGGTACCAACGAACAGAACTTTACCGTTCTTGGAAGCAACGTTGCTGATGAAAGCCAGGGCTTCGTTCATCATCGGAACGGTGTGTTCCAGGTTGATGATGTGAACCTTGTTACGAGCGCCAAAGATGAACGGCTTCATCTTCGGGTTCCAGTAACGGGTTTGGTGACCGAAGTGCACACCGGCCTTCAGCATGTCGCGCATGGAAACAGTAGCCATGATAAATCTCTCTTAAATTTGGGGTTAAGCCTCCACGTACTCCATAGCCCGACCCCGAAGGGCACCCCGCACTATGTGTCGGTACGTGTGTGGTTTATGAGTTAATTTTAACGATATAATGACGCCCATTCCGCTGGGCCTGGCGCAAACGCCAGCCCCCTGCCCGAAGGCATGGCAATGAGAGTCGGCGCGCTTTATACCATACTGCGCCCGCAAGCTCAAATTTCACAGCGCCTGGGCGGTCAGCAAAAACGAGTTAAAGAGTAGCCTAATGAGTATTGTCATCAAGACCCCGGAAGAGATCGAAAAGATGCGCATCGCGGGCCAACTGGCGGCCCAGGTGCTGGAGATGATCGAGCCCCACGTGCAGAAAGGGATCAGCACCGAGGAGCTGAACCAGATCTGCCATGACCACATCACCAAGATCCAGGGGGCGATCCCGGCGCCGCTGAACTATCACGGCTTCCCCAAGTCCACCTGCATCTCCATCAACGAAGTGGTGTGCCACGGCATTCCGGGCCATAAGAAGCTCAAAGAGGGCGACATCGTCAACATCGACATCACGGTGATCAAGGATGGCTTCCACGGCGACACCTCCAAGATGTTCATCGTCGGTAACACCACCCCGCGCAACAAGAAGCTGGTGGAGATCACCCAAAAGGCGCTGTACGCCGCCATCCACACCGTCAAGCCCGGCGCCTGCCTCAGTGAGATCGGCGATGCCATCCACCCGCTGGCGGATCAGAACGGCTTCTCCGTGGTGCGCGACTTCTGCGGCCACGGCATCGGCAAGGAGTTCCATGAGGAGCCCCAGATCGTCCACTACCGCAACAAGGCCAAGCTGGAGCTGAAGGCCGGCATGTGCTTCACCATTGAGCCGATGATCAACGCCGGTGACTACCGCTGTAAGGTCAGCAAGAAGGACGGTTGGACCGCCACCACCAAGGATGGCCAACCCTCCGCCCAGTACGAACACACCCTGCTGGTGACTGAAGATGGCTGCGAGGTTCTGACCTGGCGCGGCGAAGAAGAGGGGCAACTGCCCCGCATCATCAGCCACGGCTAAGCTCAGGCACACGGATGGACAATCAGGCGATGGTGGGCCAGATCAAGGCCCAGTTGGCAACCCTGGATCAGCAGCAGCACCAGCAGTTCGTTGAGGGTGAGGCGATCGGCGTATTGCTGGCCGCCCGCGCCCACGAGGTTGACCTGCTGCTGCAGCGGCTGTGGCAGCAGTTTGAGCTGGGGCAGCAGGGGCTGGCATTGGTGGCGGTCGGCGGCTATGGCCGCGGTGAGCTGCACCCCCGCTCCGACATCGACCTGCTGCTACTGACCTCGGAGCAGCCTACGGCTGAGCAGGAGCAGCGCCTCGGTGTCCTGCTCACCACCCTGTGGGACGCCCGACTGGAGATCGGCCACTCGGTCCGCTCGGTGGCGGAAACCCTGGCCAGGGCCCAGGATGATGTGACCATCGCCACCAACCTGCTGGAGTCACGCCTGCTGTGCGGTGACCAGACGCTCTATAGCGAGCTGCAGCAGGGCCTGCTGAGGGACGACTTCTGGCCCAGCGCCGACTTCTTCCAAGCCAAGTTCGAGGAGCAGGAGCTGCGCCACAGCAAATCCACTCCCTTCGATCTGGAACCCAACATCAAATCCTGCCCCGGTGGCCTGCGCGATGTGCAGACCATCACCTGGGTGGCACTGCGCCACTTCAACGCCAGCTGCCTGGCGGAGCTGGTCAGCCATGGCTACCTGACCCAGGAGGAGCTGGAGGAGCTGGGCACCTGTCGCGACTACCTGTGGCGTCTGCGCTTTGCCCTGCACCTGGTGGCCGGCCGGGCCGAAGAGAAGCTGCTGTTTGACCGCCAACGAGACGTGGCCAAGTTGATGGGCTATAGCGACGAAACCCAGCTGGCGGTCGAGCAGATGATGAAGCGCTACTACCGTACGGTACGGGCGGTGCGTGAACTCAACCAGATGCTGCTGTTGCTGTTTCAGCAGGCCACCCTGGATCGACAGGCATTGCCGGCACGCGAACCGCTAAGCGAGCGCTTCGACCGTCGTGGTCACTACATCGAGGCCCGACGGGACGACATCTTCGCTCAGCCCGACAATCTGCTGGCGCTGTTTCTCGATGCCCTGGAGCATCCGGCCATCACCACCATCTCCGCCTCAACCCTGCGCCTGCTGCGCAATGCCCGCCGCACCCTGGCGGCACCGCTGTCGGAGCGAGCCGAGTGTCGCCAGCTGTTTATGGCGATCCTCAAGCACCCCCAAGGCTTCAAGGCGCTGTCATTGATGCACCGTCACGGCATCCTTGGCGCCTACCTCGAGCCCTGGCAACACATCACCGGGCAGATGCAGTTCGACCTGTTCCACGCCTACACCGTGGATGAGCACACCCATCGTCTGCTGCAATTCATCGAGCGCTTCTCCAACCCGGAGCACAAGTCGATCTTCCCGCTGGGCAGCGTGCTGATTGATCAGCTGCCCAAGAAGGGGCTGCTGGTGCTGGCCGCCATCTTCCACGACATCGGCAAGGGCCGGGGCGGTGATCACAGCGACATCGGTGCCGAAGAGGCCAAGCGCTTCTGTCAGCAGCATGGCATGAACGAACACGATGGCCGACTGGTGGCTTGGCTGGTACAGCACCACCTGCTGATGTCGGTCACCGCCCAGCGCCGCGACATCACCGATCCCGAGGTGATAGAGACCTTTGCCAACCAGGTCAAGGATCAGACCCAGCTGGCCTACCTCTACTGCCTGACCGTGGCGGACATCTGCGCCACCAATAACAGCCTGTGGAACAACTGGAAGGGCTCGCTGTTGCGGGAGCTGTACCACGCGTCCCGGGAGCGGCTACTCAACGGCTCGATGGCGCCGGTGGATGGCCGGGCGCGCATCCGCGAACACCAGGCGAAAGCGCGCAATCAGCTGTTGCGCCAAGGCTTCGAACAGGCCGACATCGACCAGCTGTGGCAGCGCTTCTCCGCCGATTACTTCCTGCGTTTCACTCCGGCGCAGATCCAGTGGCACAGCGAACACCTGCTCAGCCAGCCGGACGAGCCGCACCAGGTGCAGCTGTCGGTACACATGACCCGTGGCGGCACCGAGCTGTTTGTCTACGCCCCGGATAGCCCGGGGCTGTTTACCCGGGTGATGACGGTACTGGACGCCAAGCGGCTGTCGGTACACGACGCCCAGATCTTCACCACTCGCGATGGCTACGCGCTGGACAGCTTCGTCATCCTCGAGCATGATGGCGCCCCGGTACAGAGCCCCTCGCGCATCGCCAGCATCCGCAAGAGCCTGCTGCAGGCACTGCGCCGGGCCCAGGCCCCCAGTCGGGCACTGCGCCCGCTGTCCCGTAAGCTGCGCTCCTTCCAGGTGCCAACCCGGGTCAAGTTCCTCAACAACCATCGCAAGAACAGCTCGATGGTGGAGCTGGTCACCCTCGACCGCCCCGGCCTGCTGGCCCAGATCGGCGAGGTGTTTGAACAGTGCGGCATCGAAGTGAAGGCCGCCAAGATCACCACGGTGGGCGAAAAAGCGGAGGATTTCTTCCTGCTGTCGACCCCCGAGGGCGAGGCCCTGTCTCCGCCCATGCAACACACCCTGCGCAGCGCCCTGACTGAGGCCCTGGAGCAGGACACCCTATCGAATTTGAAGGAGTCATCATGACCGAACTGCAACAGCGCATCGAAGCGGCTTTTGAATCCCGCGCTGAGCTTACCCCCACCACCGCCCCGGCCGAGCTGTGCGCCGACGTTAAGCGCGCCCTGGCCATGCTGGACAGTGGCGAGGCCCGTGTTGCCGAGAAGCGCGATGGTCAGTGGGTTGTCAACGAGTGGCTGAAGAAGGCGGTACTGCTCTCCTTCCGTCTGTTCGACAACCAGGTGATTGACGGTGCCGAGACCAAGTTCTTCGACAAGGTACCGATGAAGTTTGCCGATTACGACGAGGCCCGCTTCCGCAAGGAAGGCATGCGCGTGGTGCCGCCGGCCTCGGTGCGCCAGGGCGCCTTTATCGGCAACAACACCGTGCTGATGCCCTCCTACGTCAACATCGGCGCCTACGTCGATGAGGGCACCATGGTCGACACCTGGGCCACCGTGGGTTCCTGTGCCCAGATCGGCAAGAACGTGCACCTGTCCGGCGGCGTTGGCATCGGTGGCGTGCTGGAGCCGCTGCAGGCCAGCCCCACCATCATCGAAGACAACTGCTTTATCGGCGCCCGCTCCGAGGTAGTGGAAGGGGTGATCGTCGAGGAGGGCTCTGTGATCTCCATGGGAGTCTACATCGGCCAGAGCACCCGCATCTTCGACCGCGAAACCGGTGAAGTTCACTACGGTCGGGTTCCGGCCGGCTCCGTGGTGGTCTCCGGTACCCTGCCCTCCAAGTGCGGCACCTGCGATCTCTACGCCGCCATCATCGTGAAGAAGGTGGATGCCAAGACCCGCGCCAAGGTGGGCATCAACGAGCTGCTGCGCAGCGCCGAATAAGCCGCCAGCACCCATAAAAAAAGCCACCAAAAGGTGGCTTTTTTTGTGCCTGGGCTAATCCGAACGGGGCTTCAGCGCCTGCTGCAGGCGGGCCCGGACACCATCCGCCTGGGTACCGACCACCAACTGAACCCCTTCGCCGTGCTGGATCACCGCCTTGGCACCCAACCGCTTAAGCGCTGCCGGGTCCAATCGTTCCGGCTGATACAGCGACAGCCGCAGCCGGGTCAGGCAGGCGTCCAGGCTCTTGAGGTTCTCTGCCCCGCCCAGCGCCGCCAGGATCGCCTCGGTGGAGGCCTTGAAGAAGCGACTCTGCCGATGGCGGGTGCGGCCCGGTGTCGCCAGATCAAAGCGCAGGATCGCCACCCGGAACAGGGTGTAGTAGAGCAGCGCGACCGGCAAGCCAAGCCAAAGCAGCGGCCAGGGATCGCGGCTGATCTGCAGGTAGAGCAGAAAATCCAGCATGCCATGGGAGAACACGATGCCATGGTGTGCCCCCACGTATATCGCCAGCATGTAAGCCAGCCCCGTCAACAGCGCGTGCAGCAGGAACAGCCCCGGCGCAATAAACAGGAAGGCAAACTCAATGGGTTCGGTCACCCCGGTGAGCCAGCAGGTCAGCGCGGCGGAGATCATGATTCCCCCGGTCTGGCGACGCTGTCGCGGCTCGGCACAGTGCCAGATAGCCAGGGCCGCTGCCGGTAGCCCCCACAGCTTCACCAGGTAGCCCCCCGCCAGATGGCCGGCGTTGGGATCGCCGGCAAGAAAGCGGGTGATCTCGCCGGTTACCGGGTAGTTGGGGCCGGCGTTGTACTGACCAATCTCGTAGAAGAACGGCAGGTTCCAGATGTGATGCAGCCCCAGCGGAATGAGCAATCGCTCAACCGTGCCATACAGGCCCCAGGCCAGCATCGGCTGCTGGAACAGGGCCCAGTCGGAGAAGCGGTCAAGCAGGGACTGCAGCGCCGGCCACAACATGGCCAGCACGGCCCCCAGCAGCATCCCCAGCGGTACATTGACCAGCGGCACCAGGCGACGCTCGGAGAAAAAGGCAAAGGCCTCCGGCAACCGGATCTTGTGGAAGCGTCGGTAGGCGGCGCTGGTTTGCAGGCCGATCAGCACGCCCCCCAGCACTCCGGTATTGAGGGTCTGAAAGCCCAGTACCGGCTGGGTTGGCCAGCCAAAAGACTGGGCCAGGGCCGCCATGGTGGCTAACAGTGCACCGTAGCCGGTCACCGCCGCCAAGGCCGCGGTGCCATCCTGATGGCAGAAGGTCAGCGCCACCGCCACGGCAAACATCAGCGGCAACAGCTCAAATACCGAGGCGCCGGTATAGAGCAGCAGGTTAGTCAGCAGCTCAGGGAAGAAGGGAACGGCGTTACCCAGCCCCACCAGCAGGCCGGCCACCGGCAGCACCGCTACCGGCACCATCAACGCCTTGCCCACCCGCTGCAGGCGATGAAACAGCCGCTGTGGCATCAGGCGTTGGCGACCGCCGGTTGCTCCAGGGCCGCCAGCCACTGAGGCAGCCAGGCCAGGGCTTCCACCTCGGGCTCGAAGGTTTCGCAGGCGTCGATCTGCAGACGTTCACCGACCCGCTGTGCGGTCAGTTCGGTCAGCAGCTCATCAAACTGACGGCCGGCGCCGCAGTAGGTCTCGCCGTAGCTACTGTCGCCCAGTGCCACCACGCCGTAGCGCAGGTTGGGCAGCAGCGGGAAGCGCTCCTTGAGATCGAAGAACAGCGGGGCCAGCTCATCGGGAATATCACCGGAGCCGGTGGTGGAGGTGATCACCAGCAGGACCTGGTCGGCAATGGCGCTGATCGCCGCCGCCGTGCGCTCTTCAATAAACTGTACCTGGTGACCCTGCTCTTTCAGTGCCGCTGCGACCTGGTCGGCCACGTGTTCAGCGGCACCGTAGACCGTCCCGACCAGCAAATGAATGGATGACATAACGTTAACCGACTTGAAACTTGATGGCTTCCAACTTACTGTAAGGGCCGAACAGGCGCAACCAGCCCAGATGGGGTCCCAGCATGCAACAACGTAGCCTTCGGCGTCGACAGATCCACCGCCAGGTCAGCAGCCAGCGACGTGTTCGTCGAAATCTCTACTTTGTTACGGTGCAGAAGACGGAACTGCCCCTGGCCCTGCCGCGAGTGCGTCACTCCTGATCTGGTAGTACTCCTGCTGCTGCGGCCAGCCAAATCGAGCCAGCAGCGGCTGCCACTGACTCTCCAGTGGTGCCTCGATCCACAAGGGTGTTCCACTGACCGGGTGCCTCAGTCCCATCCCCTTGGCCACCAGCCATAACCTCTGCAGATCAAACTCGTTGCGGTACAGCTTGTTGTGATGGCGATCGCCGTGGGTGGTATCGCCGATGATGGGATGGCGCAGATGGGCCATATGGCGTCGTAGCTGGTGCTTACGCCCGGTCTTGGGCATCAGGTGCATCAGGGTATAGCGCGCACTGGGGTAACGACTCACCGGGATCGGCAGCTCCACCTGTCGCAACGGGCGATAATCGGTTACCGCCTCCTGCGGGGCCTTGTCGGGATCGGCGTGCTTATCGGCGATCTTATCCAGCTCCTCCTTGAGTGGGTAATCCAGGCTACCGGATTGGTTCAGGTAGCCCCGCACCAAAGCCAGGTAGTGCTTCTCCACCTGGTGTGCCTCCAGCTGGGCCGACAGCGTCCGTGCCACCTCGGAGCTTTTGGCAAACAGCAGCACCCCTGAGGTCGGGCGATCCAGCCGGTGCACCGGAAACACATGACAGCCCACCGCATCCCGGGTCATCTGCATGGCAAACTGGGTTTCATGGCGATCCAGCCAGCTGCGGTGCACCAGCAGCCCCGACGGCTTGTGCACCGCCACCAGGTGCTCGTCCTCGTACAGGATCTCAATCACCGCTGGCTCCCTCCGGTTGTGACAAGGCACGATCCAGCTGGGCCAGCAGGTCAACCACCCCATCCAGCCCCGACCGCCCTCGCCACGACTCCTCCGCCATCGGCGCCACCGCTACCTTGGTAGGCAGCGCCTGGCCAGCCTCCATCAGCTGCTGCAGCCGCGGCAGGTAGAGGAACTGAACCCACTGCTCAAACCTCAGGGTATCGCAGGCAAAGGGCTGTCGACTGGCCAGCGCCTCGGCACTGGGGGGGCTGCTTTGCCAGAGCTGGGCCTGCTGCAGTGCCGCCTGTAACTGCGCCAGCAAAGAGTGGATGAGATGCCTGTCGTGCATGGGTTGTCCTGGCTGTGAGCGAATGGGCGGGGATAATACCATTGCCTGTCCACAGGCCCTATAATGGCGCCCCCAAATCCCTGCCGGAGCGCCCTGATGGACACCATTACCACCCTGGATCAATTCTTAACCCAAGCGGGCACTCAGTACCAAGTGTACGATCTTGGCCGCCGGGTGGTGCCCCTGGACCGTCCCCTGTTCGGCCAGATCGAATCCGGTCATCAGCCCTACCCCTTCCCCCGTGCCGGCCACGCCTGGCTGGGTCTGCTGTTCTGGAATCCTCAGCTGTCGGCCCAGCATTACGTCTGGTTCCTCAAGCTGCCGCTGGATGAGCGTGGCCTGATCAACCCGGCGGCACGTAACCAGTTTCTGCAGATGGTGGTGGAGGCCCTGGGCCAGGACCCGGCGGCGCCCTTGAGTGAAGAGCAGCAGGAACGACTCAACAACAACCCCTTCACCTTCACCCCGAGCCAGGAAAAGATGGCGATGTTCCATGCCCGGGTCCGCGGTCTGCTGGCACAACCGGCCAGCGTCCACTTCGAATCGGTACAGCACTACCTGTTGGGCCAGCGGCCCTGGGACCAGTGGCAACAGCTTGGACTGCAGGGTTTTGCCGATATGGCCTGCCGGCTCACCGCCCAGGAGGAGGCCGACGTGGTAACGGCGATCGAGAAGATGCCGATGGCACCGCTGCAGGCCTGGGCTAGCATGCAGGAGCACACCTCGGTCAGCGATGCCCTGGCTCAAGCCTGGTTGCAACGGGCGGGCCGATGTGACGACGATGCCAGCGAGCGGTTGTGCCTGCGGGCACTGGCCGGCAATCCGCAGTACTGCCGCCAAGGGGTTGATCTTTTGTTGGCAAAATCCGATCTGGATCCCGAGGCACTGATCGCCATCGCGGCACGGATGTGGCATGGTTTGGATGAACAGCGGGTCGGTCTGATGCTGGAGAAGATGGCACTGCACCCCAGCCAGCTGTTCAATCAACTCTACCTGGACCTGGTGGCCATCCCTGCCTTGCGCCCAGCGGTGCTGGCCAAGATGCGTGACCCCCAACGTTCGCCGGCCCTGGCCCAGGCCATCGGCCGATTGATGACCGCCTTGCGAGGATAACCATGCTAAACCTGTTCGACCTGATGCTGCTGATGCTGTGCGGCCTGGTGGGGATGCTTTTCTGGCAGCTGCGCCAGATCTCCGAAGGGGCCGAGTTTCACGCCCGTCGTCTGTGCCAGCAACGTCGCCTGCAGATGCTCAACGTCGCCCGGGTCCAGGCACGCTTGGGCCGCATCCCCGGCCAGGGGATTGGCTGGAAAACCCGCTACCAGGTGGAGTTCAGCACCGACGGTCTCAATAGCCTCAAGGCCGAACTGGAGTTTCTCGGCAATCGGCTGAAGGACACCCAGATGCCCTTTTACCCGGAGCCGGAGTGGCAGCAGGCGCCACAATCCCGTGGTCGCGTCGGCATGGGCAGCTGCGGTGGTGGCAGCTGTGCGCCCAAGAAAAACTGCGGAACCGGTTGCCGTTAAGGACAAAAAAGAGAACCGCAACAGTCACCTGTTGCGGTCCCGGGTACAACGTCTTGCGTCAACATCCACTGTTAACTCAGTGCTCCCTGCTTCATCCTTGAGTTGAATGGCATCCTGCCTCTTCCCTGACCGATCCCTCGGCCTCCCTGTACTCCAGCGCGGGTAACTCCTACCCAGAAACCATTCCTTGGTCACTCTCGCCACTGCATCCTGCAACTCCCTGGCGAAGCCCTGTCAAACGTACTGGTATCCCTACCACGACCCAATCCTTCGGGCCGAACACCTTCCTCCATGAAGGGGTCCATCGTCATCCCTGAACTCGTAATGGGGTGGCTTGGCTTCCTGCTAAATCACCCGCCAAATCAACGTTTCCTGTTCCGACAGGGATAGAGTTTAGATGAGCGCCGGGTGAGGACAAGACGGTCAGACAGGGGGGCGCTACCGTCAAAGCCCCGAAAAGGGCAGAAGTGGAATTCAATATCATATTCATATCAGTGACTTAGATGTAAAAAGTCAGCATCGGGCCTGGCGCTAAAGGGGCGATCTCTTACACCGAGTCGAGAGATCACAGGCCGCTTTTAAGGCCAGAAAACCTGCCCTCGCTTGTGGATTTTTTCTTTTTATAACATGTACTTATTTTAAAAATGCATGTTCAGATAGCGACAGGCTATGAGCTATGAGGCGGGGCGGTGGCAACCACAAAAAGAACGGGCCGCAATCCGAAGATTGCGGCCCTTTTAGTGCTGTTAAGCTGTCCTGCTTAAATTAGTGCCACTCCCTGGCCCATCCTTGCGTAGTATCTGCTAATCCGTGCGTCGTCCCTGGCTGATCCTTCAGCTTCCTTGTACTTGCGTACTTGCCTTCCTGGCAGGGTAATCTTCCTGTTTACCCAACACGGTCTCCCGTGTGTTCCATCCTTGCGGCCTCATCCTATCCGCCGGCACCCTTCATCAAGCCCCACTCCCTGTGGAAGCCCGTTCCAGTGCCTGACATCCCTCATGACCCAACTCCATGTCAGTGCCAATTCGAGATGTTCGCCCGTTCCTTGAGCTTGTAGTTAATTCTATTACTTCGTTTTTTTCTCACAAGCCCCAATGTGAACCCAGATCACAGTGAAAGCCAAAGTGTGAACGAAGTGATGCGGCGCAAACCATTGGTTTAAACAGGTTTTAACATCATTTGCCCGGTTATCGCTGGTACCAATAGTGGAGTTTGCCCAACCCCACTATGGGCGATCTCTTACACGCCACTAGGAGATCGACGCTTCAGCCAGGGAGAGCCGATAGAGATCCCCCTCCACTCGGCCCACCTTGAGGTTGGCGAGGAACTGGAATCCCTGTTGCTCAAACATCGGCACCAACGCCTTTTGATACACCATGGCGGCCAGGGCCGGTACCTGCTCTTCACGCTGCCAGCGAGTCAGGGCTGCCAGCAGCTGCGCACCATAGCCTCGACGCTGGTAAGCCGGTGCGACCGCGATAAACTGGATCAACCAGCTTGGCCCCGCCCCCAGGCTGTCCATCACATCCTCTTCCCGGGCCATCCATTGGCGGGCACCACTCCAGCCGGTACCCAGCGCCATCTTCAGGCGCCAGTTCCAGAAGCGGGACTGGCCTAAGGGGTAGTGCTGATCCAGCAAGGAGGCCACCGCCACCAAGGTGCCCTCCACCTCCAGGCCCAGGAAGCGCTGTTGACGCTGCCACATCTCCTGCAGCTCCTCCCGGATCGCCGCCCGCAGGCGTTGTTCGTAGTCCTGACTGGGCAGGACGGCACGAAAGAAGGGATCATCACGATAGGCATTTAGCAGCAGTGAGGCGGTCAGCCGCAGGTCGTCGGCAGACAGGTAACGTAAGGTGGCAGCAGCGGCAGAGGCCGGTTCCATGGCAGGGCTCCCTTTGGTGGCTGGCGCCGGTTCACCACCCCCGGGGGCACGGTTCCAGCGTTGGGCAGCTAAGCTTCAGTAAAAGACCCCCTAAACATCGGTCAAATGATGACCAAAATGCAAGCTTGAGGGCCTTAGCATGGACATGACCCCGAAAGACCTGACCCACCTGTTCGCCCAGCTTGGCCTGGATCCCGAATCCACCGCCATCGATCACTTCCTGTCGGAGCACCGGCTTAGCCCGGGTCAATCCCTGGAGGAGGCGCCGTTCTGGAACGACAGCCAGCGTGCCTTTCTGATGGAAGAGCGGCATCGGGATGCCGAATGGACCGAGACCATCGACATCCTCGATACCTTGCTCAGGGGGTGATTACAGGCTGCTGCGGGTGGCGTCAGCGTAAGCGCGATCACCCCAGCCGATCACTGCACCGTCACGGAACACCACAGCGGTACACTCGTCCTTGGCGGTCTTGCCATCGCCCTTGTTGCGGTGGGTGCGGAAATAAAGCACCTGGACAACACCCGCATCCAGTTGATGCAGTTCATTGAAGTCTGCGGTGCCCATGATGGTACGGACCTCGGCGACCGACATGCCCAGGTCCACCTTCTCCAGGTTTTTCCGATTCAGTTGCTGCTGCTCCTCCCAGGTACTCTTACCGTCCCAGCCCCCTTTGTTGCCCATCGCGACAACACAGCCGTTCAGGGCCAGAGTGGAGGTCAACATCATGGCCACCAGCAATTTGTTTTTATGCATCATTACATCCTTTGTTTGCGAGTTATCGAAGACACCCTATCCTAGAGCAAGGGGCGTACCAGAAATTTAAATTTATTAAAAACAACAACTTGGATATATGGCCTGGCTCACAATTGGCAAATAAGGCAAACTTGTGGCGATTCTCACCAACGGACATCGCCCATGGATCCAGTTATTCATCAGGCACTTAGTGACCTGCATCGACAGGGCGTCAGCCCCACCCTGGCCCGCCTGAAAAGCAAAACCGGCCACAGCTTCCCGATGCCGGTGCTGATCCAGGCACTGAAGCAATGGAAGGCCAACCCGCAGCCACTGGAGGCCGAGCCGGCGTTAAAGCCAGCCGAGCCGACGGCGCCCGCTCCAGACCTGGCTGCCCAGGTGGCCGCCCTGCAGCAACGGCTGACCGAGCTGGAGCGGGAGGTCGCCGAGCTCAAGGCTCGCCGTGATTGAGCTCGCTCCGGGCCAAGCCCGGCTTTTGTCCCACCCCCGGGCTGGCTATACTGTCGCCCCTTTTTGTCCCCGCTATCCATTGAGCCGCTATGTACCTGGTTGAGATCCGCTTTGACTGCTTTGCCGACACCACCCTGACCGCCGTGGAGCGGGCCATTAACGGCTTGATGGAGGCGTGGCGCTATAATGGCCAGGTGCTGGGGCGGGAGTTTCCCCTGGTACAGAACGAGGCGGAGTTTCGCCTGCGGGTGATGTGCCCAGGCGAGGACAGCCTGCACAGCCGCTACCACTCCCCCTGGGCTCAACGGGCATTAGAGAATTTGGCCGAGGCCAAGCTGCTGCAGCCCCGGGTCAAGGTGCTGGGCCGGGACATCAACGCCGACCACTGTGCCGAGCAGCCGCCACAGCAGTGGCAGATCCTCTACACCACCTATGTCCACTCCAGCTCCCCACTGCGCGATGGCGACTCGATGATGCCGGTGCCGCTCTACCTGCTGCCCGCCAGCTTCAACGGCGATCACAAGGCTTTGGTCAAATGGCAAACCGAATGGCAGGCCTGCGATGAGCTGCAGATGGCCGGCAGCGGCGCGGTGGAGTTCGCCGCGCTGGAGGAGATCGGCAGTGTTACCAGCACCCTGTTCCGGCGCGGCTGGGATCTGCGTGGCCGGCTGGAGTACCTGACCCAGGTGCCCACCTACTACTACCTGTACCGGGTGGGGGGCGAATCCATCGAACAGGAGATGGCCCGCCCCTGCCCCCGTTGTGGCAACCCGGACTGGGCGCTGGAAACCCCGCTGCATGACCTGTTCTATTTCAAGTGCGATGATTGCCGCATCGTCTCCAACCTGTCCTGGGATCTGCAGCAGGGCTGATCTACGGCTAAGGTCGAATAAGCGTGGTGAAAAATTAGGCACAGACTGAGAGAGTCCAAATCAAGGAGGACTCTTCCATGATCTACGCCAAGCCGGGCACCGAGGGTGCCCCGTTCCAGTTCAAACCCCAATACCAGAACTACATCGGCGGCGAGTGGGTCGCCCCGGTCAATGGTCGCTATTTCGATAACCCCTCTCCGGTCGATGGCTCGGTGATCTGCGCCATCCCTCGTTCCGACGGCGCCGATATCGCCCTGGCACTGGATGCCGCCCATGCTGCCCAAGCCAGCTGGGGCCAGACCGCCCCGGCCGAGCGGGCCAACATGCTGCTGAAGATCGCCGATCGGATCGAACAGAATCTTGAGATGCTTGCCTATGTCGAGACCTGGGAGAACGGCAAGGCGATCCGCGAGACCCTCAACGCTGATATCCCCCTCTGTGTTGATCACTACCGCTATTTTGCCGGCGCGATCCGGGCTCAGGAGGGCAGCATCGGCGAGCTGGACGCCTACACTGCCGCCTACCACTTCCATGAGCCAATCGGCGTGGTGGGTCAGATCATCCCCTGGAACTTCCCACTGCTGATGGCGGCCTGGAAACTGGCCCCGGCGCTGGCCGCCGGCTGTTCGGTGGTGCTCAAGCCCGCCGAGCAGACCCCGGTCTCCATCCTTATCCTGCTGGAGCTGATCGGCGATCTGATCCCCCCCGGGGTGGTCAACGTGGTCAACGGCATGGGGGAGGAGGCCGGCGAGGCGCTGGCCTCCTCGGACCGCATCGCCAAGCTGGCCTTCACCGGCTCCACCGCGGTGGGACAGCACATCATGCGCTGCGGCGCCGACTCGCTGATCCCGGTGACTCTCGAGCTGGGCGGCAAATCCCCCAACATCTACTTCGAGGATGTGCTCGATCAGGACGACGCCTTCTTCGACAAGTGCCTGGAGGGGTTACTGCTGGGCTTCTTCAACCAGGGTGAGGTCTGTACCTGCCCCTCCCGGGCGCTGGTGCAGGAGTCGATCTACCCGCAGTTTATTGAGCGGGTACTGGCCCGGGCCGAGCACATCAAACAGGGCAACCCGCTGGACACCGACACCCAGATCGGCGCCCAGGCCTCCCAGGAGCAGTTTGACAAGATCATGTCCTACATGGAGGTGGCCCGTAACGAGGGCGCGGAATGCCTGCTCGGTGGCGACGCCGCCGCCATGAGCGCGGAGCTGGCCGGTGGCTTCTATGTGCAACCGACCCTGCTCAAAGGGGAGAACTCGATGCGGGTGTTCCAGGAGGAGATCTTCGGCCCGACCCTGGGGATCACCACCTTCAAGGATGAGGCCGAGGCCCTGGCCATCGCCAACGACACCAGCTACGGCCTCGGTGCCGGGGTCTGGACCCGGGATCAGAACCGTGCCTACCGCATGGGCCGCGGGATCCAGGCCGGGCGAGTCTGGATCAACTGCTACCACCTCTACCCGGCACACGCCGCCTTCGGTGGCTACAAGAAGTCGGGCATGGGACGGGAGACCCATCTTAAGGCGCTGGGCAACTACCAGCAGACCAAGAACCTGCTGATCAGTTACGATCCCAACCCGCTGGGCTTCTTCTAGTCAGATCAAGCCGTGCTCGAAGCAAAAAAAGGAGGCCATCGGCCTCCTTTTGTTATGGTCGGTCAGGCTCAGTGGGCACTGCCGGCATGCATCGCATCAATGCCAAAGGTTTTGCCCTCTGCATGGCACACGCCGCAAGACTCGACACCGGCGACCGCAGTGCTCATATCCTCGGCCAACACGGCACCGTTGTTGCTGAAGTGGCTCAACGCGGTGGGCGTATTGTGCACATGGCAGCTTCGGCAGGCTTCGGTCACCGGAGATACCTGGTACAGGTTGCCACTGAAGGGCGGATACTCTACCTGAACCTGGCGTTTGGCGGAGCGCAGGCCTCCGTCCTCGGCGAACAGGCTGAGATCGTCCTTGTGGCAGGCGGCACAATGGTTCAGCTGCTGCGGATAGCCGGTCAGCTCGTTGTCGAGGATAAACACCGCATGGGGATCATCCAGGTCCCAGGCACCGGAGTGGAAGCGGTGCGATACCGTCATCAGGTCACGGTTGAAGTACTGGTTCGGGACCTGCTCCATCTCCACGTCACCACTGGTATTGGTCACGAACAGATTGACCCCGGCATGGTAGGAGCCGGCATTGCTGCTGTTATGGCACTGGCTGCATTGGGCCAGTTCGCTATTGCCGTAGGCCTTCTTCACCAGGGTCAAGTCATCGTGACAGCTGTTGCACTTGGCCACATCGACGCTCATCCGCTCCGGGGTGTCGGTTTGCAACATCACCGGCTCAGCGCCACCGCCCACTACGGCGTATTCAAAGATGGCCACCGGCGACTGAATGCCGCCGTCGACACAGATTGGCTGACGAGGCCCCACCTCCAAGGCCGGATCGCTGGCTACCAGCTCGCCGCCCTGGGTACAAACCGCAAAGTGCGGCGCAAAGACCACGGTATCACCATCAGCAAACACCATCGCATCCGCCGCCGCCAGCACCGAGGTCAGTTGGCCGCCCACGGCGGTCATATTATCCAGGTGGAACGCCTTATGGCGGCCATAGTCGGCAAAGCCATTCGCGTTAACCGCGGTAATGGTGATCTCAGGTAACACGCCCTTACCGGCGTGGTACGGGGTTAAATCGAAGCCGTCGGCGACCGCTGCGCCATTGACCATCACATCAAACACCGCGGTCATGTCACCGCTGACGGCATCCCGTTCAAAGGATGCCACAGACATGGTCAACACCGCCTTGGCCAGCTCGGTATCACCGACTCGGTGGGCGTTGGCGGGCGACAGGTTGCCGCTGCCATGGCAGTTCACACAGGCATCGTCGGTCACGCCATCGTGATTCAGGACCAGGCTGTCGTCGCTGGTGAAGTTGATATGGCAGCTTTCACAGGCCTGCACCGATGCAACCTGCCAACCATCCCCATTGTCGTGACACAGCACGCATTCGGTGCCACGGGCGGGATAACCGATGTGGCTAAACTCCGCCTTGGCATCGCCCACCAGCGCATCGGCCAGATGGTGTCCGGCATGGAGGCGGTGCACCATTGGGGCGAAGTCCGGGTTAAAGCCCTTGGGATCCTCACCACTGCCGTTGTCAGCATCCCCCAGGGCCAGGGCCCGGTTGTGACAGGCAATGCAGTTCTCGACCTGCTGATAGTTGTGGTGGGCATCGATGGCGGCCAGCCGGATGTCGTCCTCGGCAAAGCCGTTCAGGGTGCCGTGGCAGCGGGCACAGGCCTGGTTGGAGACGATGTCCTTGACGCTGTCGGCGGCATCACCGCTGGCCGGGATGTAATCCTGCACGGTGGAGAGCAGCTTGTCGGGGATCGGCATGCCATTGTGATCCACTACGTCGTAACTGCGCACCATGATGCGGTGCAGCGCGTTCGGGTCGCTGTCCATCACCACCGGGGCATTGCCTTCATGCTCCCAGGTGCCGGTGTAGGTACCGGGGGCCTCGGGGTCTTCCACCAGTGTACAAGCCTGGACCTCGTTGCCGCCCCGGTCGGTGGTGATGCCACTGGGGGTACAGTACATGGAGAATCCGGCTCCGTTGGCCATGGCATGGTTAACCCAGATGGACTGCGCTTCGTTGTTCTCTGCCGGGGCCTGGTGACTAACATAAACCGCTACCTTACTCAGGCCGTGGAACGCCTGCTCGGCGCCAGCCGGGCTGCGGCCCTGGGCGGTAAAGCGGATCTGGAAGGGCTGATCGCCACTGATCACGGTGGCGGACGGATCGACCACCAGAACCAGGTCACTGGCCTGGGACACGCTTTGCACTATGGGATAGGGTGGCCAACCCGACTCACCCGGGGGGCCCTCTGGCCCAGGGGCACCATCCTGGCCATCATCGCCGTCCGAACAACCGCCAAGGCCTAACCCCAGCCCCAATAGCACCAACCAAACGTAGCTCCAACCTTTCATCATCTTGCTCCTTGTCGTTATTCGAGTCCGAGCTCACAACAACAACTCGACAAGACACACTCTCCAGCGCAGCAACTTAAGCTGACAGCCGTCCTGTCATCGCGCAGCACAGCGAAAAGAAACTGGCGGCATGACAATGACATCCAATGAAGAGTCCATCTTCGAGCAGGGCGGTCGATTCGGCGCGGTATTGAGGATTGGAGAAAGCAGGCAAGAGGGCGGGACCACGGCCCTGGTGCACGTCAATCGGGACAACCCAATGCACCGGTAACCCATAGTGGGTCCACCCTAGCCTTGCCCTCCCTTAAGCGCGATTCGAACCGACATCCCATTAGAAAGGTAGAATTTTCTCCCGCCCCGCCCCCTGATCCAAATCAAACCACCAGCGGATTTATACAATCTGGAGTCACCCGGTGTCGCTGGCGAGATCCCGCCGGTGGCGGCACACAAAACAGGGAGGCCATCGGCCTCCCTGTTTTCTCTTTCGTGCGTTGAGTTCAGCCCTGGCGACGACCGCGCAGATGGCCCCACATGGTCTTGAATCGCCGGAGCAAACCTTGCTGGCTGGGCGCGGGGGTATCCGGCACCGGCTCCGGCATCACCACCCGGGGGCTTAGCTGGCTCACCAGCTCATCGATGCTGTCCGCCAGCTTCTGTTGGGGCGGCTGACCCGGCACCTCCAGCCAGACACTGCCATCGCCGTTATCCAACACCAGCATGCTGTCGCCGTCGCCCACCAGGCCGATAAACAGGGTCGGTGCCTGTTTCAGCTTGCGCTTCATCATCAGGTGGCCAATCAGGTTCTCCTGCAGGAAGTCCAGATCCGCCCGGTTCCACACCTGCAGCAGTTCCCCTTCGCCGAAGGCCGCATCAAACAGCAGCGGACCGGCGTAGTAGTGACTGTAGAACTCGGTCAGCGCCGGGTGCAGGCTCAGCTCCAGCGCCTCGGCAATATTATCGAAGCTGGCCGGGCGGGGCTGCGGCACCGCATGCCAATGGGCCAGGCCCTGCTCATCGCGATGATCCAGCGCGGGTCCGGCCTCACTCTTGTCGCACACTGGGCCATGACCCAGGCTCTGCTGCCAGGCGGTTTGATAGCGTTCGATAAAGGGCGTCAGGGGAGATTGCGACATGGGGGTACTCGAATGAGGTAAAATAGCGGGATATTGTGCCACGACTTGAAGCCATTATGTCACATCATGATCCTTACCAGGGCGCCGACGCCCTCTCTGGCCTGACCCTGGGCCAGGCCACCCAGTACGTCGACCAGTACGACCCCAGCCTGCTGCAAGCGGTGCCCCGCAGCCTCAACCGCGATGCCATCGAGCTGACCGAGGCCCTGCCCTTTGATGGCGCCGATCTCTGGACCGGCTACGAGCTGTCCTGGCTCAACGCCAAGGGCAAGCCCCAGGTGGCGATCGCCCAGTTTGCCCTGCCCGCCAGCAGCCGCAACCTGGTGGAGTCCAAGTCCTTCAAGCTCTATCTCAACAGCTTTAACCAGACCCGGGTCGAATCGGTCGAGGCGCTGACCCAGATGCTGCAGCGAGACCTGTCCGCCTGTGCCGATGGCCATGTGGAAGTTGTCCTGGTGCTGCCCAAGACGTTTCGCCAGCAGCCGGTGGTGGAGCTGGAGGGGGAATGCATCGACGAGCTGGACATCGAGGTGGACAACTTCGACTTCAATCCAGGCTTATTGGAGGGGGCGGCCACCGGGCCTGTGGTGGAGGAGACTCTGCGTTCCGATCTGCTCAAGTCCAACTGCCTGATCACCTCCCAGCCGGACTGGGGCAGTGTTCAGATCCGTTACCGGGGCGCCCAGATCGACCGCGAGGCCCTGCTGCGCTACCTGATCAGCTTTCGCCAGCACAACGAGTTTCACGAGCAATGCGTCGAACGGATCTTTATGGACCTGAAGCGCTACTGCCAGTGCGAGGCCCTGACGGTCTACGCCCGTTACACCCGCCGCGGCGGGCTCGACATCAACCCGTTCCGTTCTGACTTCGAGCCGGTACCCGACAACGACCGACTGGCTCGCCAGTGAGTCAAAAGCTGGGCCAGCTCAGGCCACCGCCTCCTCGGGCTGGGGCGCCAGGCTGGCCCGGACACTGTTGTAGGTGAGGAAGTAGGTGTCCATGCCAAACAGGTCCAGGCTGGGCAGTACCCCCTTGCGCTGGAACAGCTCCAGCTGAGAGGTGAGCGGCTCAGAGGTCGGCCAGAGGCGACTGTAGACCGCCGCCAATCGCACCAGGTCCAGGTAGCTGACCTCCGGCGTCTGGTAGGCGCTGTCGCGGCCATGGCGGGCCACCTCCACCAGCGCCTCGGGAAAGTCCCAGTTCTCCAGTACCGTTTTGCCCAGCTGCGGCCCCAGCAGTTGGATCGCCCGGCTCAGGTGCTGCTCATCCGGCAACAGCGCGGGGCAGCGCTCCCACTGGTCCAGCAGCGGCAGCGCACCGATGTTGTGGACCAGGCAGGCCAGCAGCAGGGTATCGCTGTTGAGGTGGCGCTGCAGCCCCTGGTCGTGCAGGCAGGCCAGCACCGCCAGGGCGCAACTGGCCACCTCAACGCTCTGTTGCCACAGGCTCTCCATCCAGCGCCAGGTGCGCTCCTGCTCGGAGTAAAACAGCTGGTGCATCGCCACCGCAGAGGCCAGCTCCCGGGTTTTACTCAAGCCCAGCCGCTTAACTGCCAGCGCCAGGCTATCCACCTTGACCCGGCCGCCGAACGCGGCAGAGTTGGCCAGCGCCACCAACCGGGTGGTCAGGGCAGGGTCCTGCATGATGGTGTTGGCCAGCTGGTCCAGCGGGCAATCGGGGTCCTGACACTGCTGGCGCACCCGCATCGCCACTTCCGGCAGGGTGGGCAGCACCAAGGTGTTGTTCTGGATCTTCTCAATCAGCTGCAAAAGCAGGGCGCGTTCCGTCGCCATGGTGTTCTCGTCGTCGTCCTGGGTAAGGCCATCGGGCCAGCTTAGCAGGTTGTTACCTACACAGGGCGACCGTGGATTGGTTAATCTGTTGTTAACGACCCGTAAGTTTCCGCTGCCAGTGGGGAACAGAAGCGCAGTCACACCTGTCTACATTTGCAACAGGGTCTGGCCGGCAGTAGAATTGCCCGCCGCTAATGAGATGTGCCGATGGCACGATTTGTCCTTGAGGATCCCCATGTTGAAGCCCGAACTCCTCTCCCCCGCCGGAACCCTGAAGAACATGCGTTACGCCTTTGCCTATGGCGCCGACGCCGTGTATGCCGGCCAGCCGCGCTACAGCCTGCGGGTCCGCAATAACGACTTCAACCTGGCCAACCTGGCCACCGGCATTGAGGAAGCGCACCAGCAGGGCAAGAAGCTCTACGTGGTGTCCAACATCTCTCCCCACAACGCCAAGCTGAAGACCTTTATCAAGGATCTGACCCCGGTGGTGGAGATGAACCCGGATGCCCTGATCATGTCCGATCCGGGCCTGATCATGATGGTGAAGGAGCGCTGGCCGGAGCAAGCCATCCACCTGTCGGTACAGGCCAACGCCATCAACTGGGCCAGCGTTAAGTTCTGGCAGAGCCAGGGCATTGAACGGGTGATCCTGTCCCGCGAGCTGTCACTGGATGAGATCGAAGAGATCCGCATGCAGTGCCCGGAGATGGAGCTGGAGGTGTTTGTCCACGGCGCCCTGTGCATGGCCTACTCCGGCCGCTGCCTGCTGTCCGGCTACATCAACAAGCGCGACCCCAACCAGGGCACCTGCACCAACGCCTGCCGCTGGAAGTACGATGTCCATGAGGCCAAGGAGGACGCCAGCGGCGATGTGGTGGCGATCCAACCGGCCGAGCCGACCCTGGGTCAGGGCCAGCCCACCGACAAGGTGTTCCTGCTGCAGGAGGGCAATCGCCCTGGCGAGTACATGCCGGCGTTTGAGGATGAGCACGGCACCTACATCATGAACTCCAAGGATCTGCGCGCCATCCAGCACGTGGATCGTCTGGCCAAGATGGGGGTCCACTCGCTCAAGATCGAGGGTCGCACCAAGAGCTTCTACTACGTCGCCCGAACCGCTCAGCTGTACCGCAAGGCGATCGACGACGCCGCCGCTGGCCGCCCGTTCGATCCTAGCCTGATGGCGGGGCTCGAGTCCCTGGCCCACCGCGGCTACACCGAGGGCTTCCTGCGTCGCCACACCCACGATGCCTACCAGAACTACGACTACGGCTACTCCGTCTCCGACAAGCAGCAGTTTGTTGGCGAGTTCACCGGTGAGCGCAACGCCCAGGGCCTGGCCGAGGTGCTGGTGAAGAACCGCTTCGAGGTGGGCAACCAGGTGGAGCTGATGACCCCCCAGGGCAACCTCAACCTGCAGCTGGGCCACATCGAGAACCGTAAGGGCGAGTCGGTCGAGGTGGCGCCAGGCAACGGCCACACCATGTACCTGCCGCTGTCCGAAGAGCTGGACCTGTCCCACGCCATCCTGATGCGTAACCTGGACGACGGCCAGACCACCCGCAACCCGCAGGCAAAGGGCTGAACCCATGGCGCTGAAGATCCTCGACACCTGCATCAACTGCGACATGTGCGAGCCGGAGTGTCCCAATGCGGCCATCTCCCTGGGGGAGGAGATCTACGAGATCGATCCCAACCTCTGCACCGAGTGTGTCGGCCACTACGACAAGCCTACCTGCATCAGCGTCTGCCCCATCGACTGCATCGAGAAGGATCCGGAGCACCTGGAGGACGACGACACCCTGATGGCCAAGTTCCTGATCCTCACCGGCAAGGCCTGAGCGCCCAAGCCGGTTAAGATTCTCCGACCCCGCGGCCTGCGGGGCATATTATTAACGGGAGCGCCCCATCGGCGCTCCCGTTTTTCTGTCCAGCTGGGAGACCTACATGACCTTAGTGGAACTGACCATCGTGCTGCTGGCGATCTACCTGGGGGCGCGACTGGGCAGCATCGGCATCGGCTACGCCGGTGGCATGGGGGTGCTGGCGCTGGCCGTGGTGGGGGTGCCGCCGGGCAATATCCCGGTGGCGGTGATCCTGATCATCATGTCGGTGATCGCCGCCATCGCCGCCATGCAGCTGGCCGGTGGCATGCAGTACCTGGTGATGCTGGCGGAACGGCTGCTGCGCAGTAATCCTCGACAGATCACCTTCCTCGCCCCCATGGTGACCTACCTGATGACCCTGATGGCGGGCACCGGCCACACCGCCTTCTCTACCCTGCCGGTGATCACCGAGGTGGCCAAGGAGCAGGGGATCCGTCCCTCCCGGCCGCTGTCGGTGGCAGTGGTCGCCTCGCAGATCGCCATCACCGCTTCACCGGTCTCCGCCGCCGTGGTGGCGATGTCCGGGCTGATGGAGCCGTTGGGGGTGAGCTACCTGACCCTGCTGATGGTGACCATCCCCACCACCTTTGTTGCCTGCATGGTGGCGGCGCTGGTGGCCAACCGCCAGGGTGTGCCGCTGGCTGAGGATCCCATCTACCAGCAGCGCCTGGCCCAGGGGCTGGTGGGTCAGCGTCAGCAGCAGAGCCAGGCCTTGCCCGAGGGGGCCAAGCGTTCGGTGGCGATCTTCCTGTTGGCTATCCTGGCGGTAGTGGCCTACGCCACCGCCACCAGTCCGGCGGTGGGACTGATCACCGAGCCCACCCTGGGGCGGGATCACGCCATCATGGTGGTGATGCTCACTGCCGCCACCGCCATCGTCGCCTTCTGCGCCATCGACGCCAGCCAGATCGTCAATCAGTCCACCTTCAAGTCCGGCATGAGCGCCTGTATCTGTGTGCTGGGGGTCGGCTGGCTGGGGGACAGCTTTGTCTCTGCCCATATCGAAGAGATCAAAGCGCTGGCCGGTGATCTGGTCCAGGCCTGGCCCTTCCTGCTATCGGTGGCGCTGTTTTTCAGCTCTATGCTGCTCTACTCCCAGGCCGCGGCGACCATTGCGCTGATGCCGGCGGCGGTCAGCCTGGGGGTGGATCCCGTCACCCTGGTGGCCTCCTTTGCCGCGGTCAGCGCCCTGTTCGTGCTGCCCACCTACCCCACCCTGCTGGCGGCGGTGGAGATGGACGACACCGGCACCACCCGCATCGGCCGCTTCGTGTTCGATCACCCCTTCCTGCTGGTGGGGGTGACGGCGATCGCCGTGGCGGTCACCCTGGGCTTTGTCTGGGGTGAGGTGCTTATCGATTAAGCAGCGACAGCAGCGGGTAGCGACTGAGCAGGCTCTTCACCTCCAGCGCCAATTCGGTGTCCCCCTCCATGGTCAGCTTGCGCTGGAAGAACAGGGCATCGGGATCCGCTTTGCCCAGGCCCACCTGGGCCAGGGCCCCGAGGGAGCCGCTGAGCTTGGCGTCGGCACTGCCACTGGGCCAGCTGAGCTGAAAGCGCTGACCATCCCAGCCCAGCTCGATGGGCCAGGGCAACTCAAAGGCCGCCAGCTCGACCCGTCGATCGGTCAAAAACGCCAGCTCACCCTGCTCGGCGGGGGTGGCAAAATGCTGTTGAAGCAGGGGCAGCAGTAGCGCCTTGACCGGCGCCAGCGGAGGAAAAATATTCAAAACTCAGACCATTTCAGTGACATAACCCCGATAATATCCGACTCAACTGTCGATTTATCTGCGTCACGTCAAAAAACGCCTTCATCCCCCCTGCTAGAGTAGGGCCGCCCATAACAACGATAATGATCCCATGGAACTGCTTGCCCCGGTCGGCAACCTGGCGGGCCTGAATGCCGCCCTCGATGCCGGTGCCGACGCCGTTTACGTCGGCCTCAAAGACGATACCAACGCCCGCCGCTTTGCCGGCCTCAATTTTACCCCCAGCGAACTGGCCCAGGCCGCTCAGCAGTGCCGTCAACGCGGTCGCCTGCTGTACGTCGCCATCAACACCTTCCCCCAACCGGGTCAGGAGCAGCGCTGGCATCGCGCCGTCGATGCCGCCGCGGAAGCGGGGGTCAGCGCAGTGATCATGGCGGACCCCGGCTTGCTCGGATACGCCGCCAAGCGTCACCCCAAGCTGGAGCGTCATCTGTCGGTGCAGGCCAGCGCCGCCAACCTACCCAGCCTGGCCCTGTATCAGCAGGCCTTTGGTATCACCCGGGCGGTGTTGCCCCGGGTACTGGACATTGAACAGATCGAGCGGATCGCAGCGGACAGCCCGGTCGAACTGGAGGTGTTCGCCTCCGGCAGCCTCTGTGTCATGGCGGAGGGGCGCTGCCAGCTCTCTACCTGGGTCAGCGGCCAATCCCCCAACTCCGGTGGCGCCTGCTCACCGGCGGCCCAGGTGCAGTGGCGGGAGACCGAGCAAGGCCGGGAGATCCGCCTCGGTGGTGCGCTACTGGACCGGGTGCCCGCCGGCGCCCCCGGTGGTTACCCCACGGTCTGCAAAGGGCGCTATCAGGTGGCGGGCTCGCAGTCCCACCCCATCTCCGCCCCCTGCTCACTGTCGACCCTGCCGCTGCTGCCCCGTCTGGCCCGCGCCGGGATCACCGCACTGAAGCTGGAGGGGCGCCAGCGCAGCCCCCATTACAGTGCCACCATCACCCAGGTGTGGCGCCAGGCACTGGATCGCCTGGCCAGTGACGGGGAGAGCTACCGAATGGATCCCGCCTGGCAGCAGCAGCTGCGCAAGCTATCGGAAGGGCAGAGCCTCACCACCGGCCCCTACCTGGCGGGGTGGCAGTAAGATGGAGCGACAGAATATGAAACTGAGCCTGGCCCCCAACTGGTGGCCGATGAGCCGTCAGCAGCAGCACCAGTGGCTGGAGCGCGTGGCCGAGAGCCCGGCCCAGCGGGTCTACCTGGGGGAAAACGTCTGTATCCTGCGTGACCGGCTCGCCCCCCGCACCCTGCTGGAGGCGGCCCAGGCGCTGCGGGACAGCGGCAAGGAGGTGATCCTCACCAGCCTCAACCTGGTGGCCAGTGAGCGGGAGTTGGCGCTGCTGGAGCGGCTGTGTCAGCAGGGGGAGTTTGCCATTGAGGCCAACGACATGGCGGCGGTGGCCCTGGCCCACCAGCATGGCCTGCCCTTTGTCGCCGGCAGCGGACTGAACCTGTACAACCCGGACAGCCTGGCCTGGATGCTGAGCCTGGGGATGACCGGCTACCAGCCGCCGCTGGAGATGGCCGCCGAAACCCTGGCGGATCTGATGCAGGCCTGTCAGCAGCGGGGGCTACGTGACCAGTTCGAGCTGGAGCTGCTGGGCTACGGCAGTCCCGCTCTGGCGGTGTCCGCCCGCTGCAGCACCGCCCGCGCTGCCGGGCGCAATCGCCAGCGCTGCGACAAGGTGTGCCAACACCACGGAGCCCAGCCGGTGGAAACTCTGGAGGGGCAAGCGATCCTGCGGCTCAATGGCACCCAGGTGCACGGTCATCAGCCTATCGACCTGTTGGGTCAGCTGGACCGGCTAGAGGCTTTGGGAGTGGATTGGTTGCGGGTGGATCTCGGCCCCGAAGGCGATGGCTCCTGGCTGCCGGCCTTGGCTGAGGCCCTGGCCCAGCGCCAGCCTGAATTTACCCCACCGGTCGCGGGTGCACGCCAGTTCTGGCAGCGTCAGGCCGGCGAGGTCGCCCTGTTCGGTGACTAGCACCTAGCACCTAGCACCTAGCACCTAGCACCTAGCACCTAGCAAGGCGAGACTACTGCTGGCGGCGTACCAGCACCAGCACGTACAACAGCCAGATCCCGACAAACAGCAACAGCAGCCAGCCGGTCAGGGCGGGCCACCAGATGGCGGGGCGTTCGGCGCCGAATTGGCCAAAGGCGTAGCGGTCCATCAGCATCAGGTCGCGCTCCGGATCCAGCAGCAACAGCAGGGCGCAGCCCGCCGCCGCCATGGCCGGCAACACCCCCCAGCGCGGTGGTAGCTCGGTGAGGATGGCAAAGCAGTAGATCACCGCACAGATCGGGGTCATCAGGTAGAAGGCGGTCATCGCCTTGCTGTGCAGCGGCCCCACGTTAACCGGGAACAGTCCACAGGCGGCCACACTAAGGGCCAGCAGGACCCCGGAGATGTGCAATGAAACGGTCAGCGGTGCATCGCGACGGATCCAGGCCTGGGAGCTGAAACAGAGCACCAGCGCCAGGCCCCCGAAGAACAGGCCGCCATTGACCAGCACCGCCAGGGTAGAGGTGTCGTAACGCCCCAACTCCGACAGGGTGTGGGTCAGGAAGCTGAACGATTCATCCGCATCCCCCTGGTAGACCCAGGCTGCCAACAGGGAGGGAACCACCAGCATCAGCAGGCCGATCACACCAACCCGGTTCGCCAGTCGAACCAGGATGGGATCGTCGCTTTTCGTCATCACTCGACACTCTCACAAAATAACACCCGGATACTCTATCCCTCCGCCACCAGAAACGCAGCTTTTTCTCCCCAGGATCGGAGCCGGCGCAAACTCGAGTACGGCTGAATCCACCGCCGAAACCATTGAAGTAATTGCACAAATTTAATGGTATTTTGTGACCGGCAGCAAAACAAGGAGCAACACCCGACATGGATCACGGCCAACCCAGCCGACGTCACCAGCAGATCCTCCTCAGTGAGAGTGACGAGCTGATCTCCACCACGGATCTCCGTGGCTACCTCACCTACGCCAACGACGACTTTGTCCGCATCTCCGGCTACAGCGAAGCGGAACTGATTGGCAAGAATCACAACCTGGTGCGCCACCGCAGCATGCCCAGCGCCGCCTTTGCCGAGCTGTGGCAACACCTCAAACGGGCCCAGCCCTGGCGCGGCGTGGTCAAGAACCGCGCCAAGGATGGCCGCTTCTACTGGGTCGATGCCTACGTCACCCCCATCTTCGAACAGGGCCAGGTGGTGGGCTACCAATCAGTGCGGCGCAAGGCCAGCCCGGCGCTTATCCAGCGCGCGGAGCAGCAGTACCGCCAGCTCAGCCAGGGCAAAAAGCCCACCCCGGAACTGTCTCCTGGTCAGCGCCTGGCCGTGGCCATCGCCTTGGCTCTGGCCACGCTGTCGCTGAGCCTGTGGCAGGGGGGCGTGACCGCGGCCCTACCCTGCCTGATACTGCTGGTTCTGTTGGCCGCCCTGTTTCGTCATGAGCTGTGGTCTTTGCCGCGCCAGCTTAAACAACAGATGGCCCAGAGTGACAGCGTCAGTCGTGGTATCTATTGCGGCTCCGGCCTGACCGGCCTGCATGGCTTCCAGCAAGCGCTGACCGAGGCCCGATTGCAGGGGGTGCTGGGACGCAGCGAAGACAGCGGTACCCGACTGCAACACACCGCCGAGCAGTTGGATCGGCTGGTGCAGCAGAGCAACGAGCAGGTGGCCGATCAGCGGCAACGACTGGATCAGATCGCCGCAGCCACCGAGCAGTTGAACGTCAGCATCACCGAGGTAGCCCGGGCGGCCACCGACAACGGCGAGCAGATCAGCCAGGCAGCGCAGCAGTGCCTGCAGGCGGAGCAACAGGTGCGGACCAACCAGGCCAGCATCGCTGCCGTGGCCCAGGCCAGCGCCAGTGCCAGCGACGGCGCCACGGAGCTGCAACAGCAGACCCAGCGGGTGGCCGACACCATGGCGGAGATCGACGCCATCGCCGAGCAAACCAACCTGCTGGCACTCAATGCCGCCATCGAGGCCGCCCGCGCCGGTGAGCAGGGCCGCGGCTTTGCCGTGGTGGCCGATGAGGTACGTGCCCTGTCCGGCCGTACCCAGCAGGCCACCCTGGCGATCCAAAGCTGTGTTGAACAGATGCAACAGGCTCTGCAGCACTGGGTGGAAACCCAGCAGCAGAACCGAGAGCGCGCTGATCTGTGCGCCGAGGCTGCCCAGCACGCGGCCAGCGTGTTAAGTCAGGCCCAGCAGGGGATCAGCGACAGTGCCCAGCGGGTGGCCCAGACCGCTCTGGCCACCGAACAGCAAAGCGCCGCGGCGGCGGAGATCGCCAGCCACCTGGTGCAACTGGAAGGGGTCAGCCAGACCCTGCAACAGCACAGCGAGGGCGTGGCAGAGCAGAGCCAGGCGGTGCAATCCGAGGTGGCCGGACTGTCGCAGCTGCACCGCACCTTCGAGCGTTAGCGCAGCGAACGGACCATCTGACGCTGATACCAGCCAGCAGAGATAAAAAAACGCCGTGCAATTGCACGGCGTTGTTGTCTCAGAGCCAGTCGCTTAACCGCGAACGGTGTAATCCCCCTGACCCACCCATTTGTAGGTGGTCAGTGCCTCCAGCCCCATCGGGCCACGGGCATGCAGCTTCTGGGTGCTCACCGCCACCTCGGCCCCCAGGCCAAACTGGCTGCCGTCGGTGAAGCGGGTGCTGGCATTGACGTACACCGCCGCCGAGTTGATGGCGTTGAGGAAGCGCTCGGCGCTGGCGATGTCATCGGTGAGGATGCCATCGGAGTGCTCACTGGAGTGGTGGCGAATATGGGCGATGGCTGCATCGAGGTCGTCCACCACCTTGACCCCCAGCACCAGGGCCAGCCACTCCTGATCGAAGTCATCGGCACCGGCGGGGATCGCCTCCGGCAGCAACACCAGGGCACGGGGACAGGCACGCAGCTCCACCCCGGCCTCGCGCAGCTGTTGACCCAGCACCGGCAGCACCTGCTCCGCCACGGCCTGATCCACCAGCAGGGTCTCCAGCGCGTTGCAGACGGTGGGACGCTGTACCTTGGCGTTGAGCACCACCTCGTTGACCCGACTCAGATCCGCATGGCGATCGACAAAGAGGTGACATACCCCGATACCGCCAGTGATCACCGGGATCCGTGCCTGCTCACGGCACAAGCGGTGCAGACCGGCGCCGCCGCGGGGGATCAGCATGTCGACGTGGCTGTCCATCTGCATCAGCGCCGTTACCAATGCACGGTCCGGTGAGTCGATCAGCTGGATCGCGCCCTTGGCCAGGCCCTGGCTCTCCAGCGCCTGGTGGATCGCCGCCAGCAGCGCCCGGTTGGAGCGCAGGGTCTCCTTGCCGCCGCGCAGGATGGCGGCGTTGCCGGTCTTCAGCGCCAGCACGGAAACGTCCACGGTGACGTTGGGGCGTGCCTCGTAGATCACCCCCAGTACCCCCAGGGGGATACGGCGGCGGGACAGACGCAGGCCGTTGTCCAGCAGTCGGCTGTCGATCGCCTCACCAACCGGATCCGGCAGGGCGATCACCGTGTCGATGTCGGCCCGGATGGCGTCCAGGCGCTCCGGGGTCAGCAGCAGGCGATCCAGCATTGCTCCCTGCAGCCCGGCTGCTTCCGCAGCGGCCATATCCTCGGCATTGGCCGCCAGGATAGCGTCCTGGTGCTGACCCAGGGCAGTGCTGATGGCACTCAGCAGCGCCTGCTTCTGCGGGGCGCTGAGGCCCAGCAGCTGGTAACTGGCCTCCCGGGCGGCTTCGCCCAGGGCTAGAAGAGGGTTTTGACTCATAACACCACCAAATCGTTTCTGTGGATCACCGCCGGGCCATGGCTGAAGCCCAGGGTGGTTTCGATGTCGCTGGAGTGGATCCCGCGCATCTGTTCAATCTCGCTTGCCCCGTAGCGGGCGATGCCCCGGGCCACCGGCTTGCCGTCAGGATCGGTCAATACCAGGGTGGCACCGCGTAAAAACTGCCCCTCCACCTTGAGGATCCCCTTGGCCAACAGGCTGGAGCCCTGCTGACACAGGGCACGGACCGCGCCGGCATCCAGCTGCAGGCTGCCGTTGGGCGGCGGGCCGGCCAGGATCCAACGCTTGCGGCTGTCCAGGGCCGAGTGCTGGGGCAGGAAGCGGGTTCCCACCGCCTCACCGCGGCACAGACGCTCAATCACGCCGTCGCGGCGGCCTGCGGCCACCACCACCTCCACCCCGGCGCGCACCGCCACATCCGCCGCCTGCAGCTTGGTGGCCATGCCACCGGTGCCCAGGCTGGTGCCGCTGTCACCGGCCAGCGCTCGCAGCGCATCGTCGATCCGCGCTACCTCAGGGATCAGCTTGGCATCAGGGTGCTTGCGGGGATCGGCGTCGTACAGCCCCTCCTGATCGGTCAGCAGCAACAACAAGTCAGCCTGGGCTAGCAGTGCCGCCAGGGCGGACAGGTTGTCGTTGTCCCCCACCTTGATCTCGGCGATGGCCACCGCGTCGTTCTCGTTGATCACCGGGATGATGCGGTTATCCAGCAACGCCTGCAGGGTATCCCGGGCGTTGAGGTAGCGCTCGCGGTCATCCAGATCGGCCCGGGTCAGCAGGATCTGCCCCACGTGCAGGCCATAGAGGTTGAACAGCTGCTCCCAGGCCTGGATCAACTGGCTCTGCCCCACCGCCGCCAGCATCTGCTTACTGGCCAGGGAGTCACTGAGCTCGGGAAACCCCAGGTGTTCGCGACCGGCGGCGATGGCGCCGGAGGTGACCAGCACGATCTCCACCCCGGCCTGGTGCAGCCGGGCCATCTGTCGCACCAGCTCCACCATATGGGCACGGTCCAGCCGGGTGGTGCCACCGGTGAGCACACTGGTGCCCAGCTTCACCACCACCCGCTTGGGGGCTTGTCTTACCATTGGATATTGCTCATTTCTGTCATTTGTTCCAGTAAACCCCATCCAAGCGGTGTTTCTCAAGGTAAAAACACGTCAAAGGGGCCCGGGATCGGCAGATCAACCCAGATTGATATAGGGAGCAGTCGCTTACCCAGGCCGGCAAGTGGATAAAAAAGGCAAAAAAAACGCCGAGGGAGACCCTCGGCGTCGCTACTGCGGTGTGCTTAAGCTTTACAGGTAAGCGAACTTCAGCGTAAACAGGATGGCCAGTACCGCCACCGCCGGGCTGATCTCCTTGGCACGCCCGCTGAGCAGCTTGACCGCGGCGTAGGTGATAAAGCCAATGGCGATGCCGTGGGCGATGGAGAAGGTCAGCGGCATCATGATGGCGGTGATCACCACCGGCGCCGCCTCGGTCAGGTCGTCCCACTCCACATGAATTAGGCCCGACATCATCAGGATGGCCACGTACACCAGCGCGCCGGTGGTAGCGTAGGCCGGCACCATACCCGCCAGCGGCGAGATGAACAGACAGGCCAGGAACAGCAGACCGACCACCACGGCGGTCAGGCCGGTGCGGCCACCGGCGGAAACACCGGCGGTGCTTTCGACGTAGCTGGTGGTGGTGGAGGTGCCCAGCATGGCACCGGCCAGGGTGGCGGAAGAGTCCGCCAGCATCGCCTTGTTGGCGCGGGGCAGACGGCCCTGCTCATCCAGCATGCCACCCCGTTGGGCCACCGCTACCAGGGTGCCGGAGGTGTCGAACAGGTCAACGAACAGGAAGGCAAACACCACCGCCACCATGCTCACCTCCAGTGCGCCCATGATGTCGAGAGCGGCGAAGGTGGGGGCGACGGAGGGCGGTGCAGAGACCAGGCCGGCGTACTGAACGTCGCCAAAGATCAGGCCCAGACCGGTCACCACCAGGATGGAGAGCATCACGGCGCCACGGCTGCCGAAGCTGACCAAAGCGATGATCAGCACGAAGCTCAGGGCCGCCATTACTGAGGAGAAGCTGGTGACATCGCCCAGGCCCACCAGGGTGGCTTGGTTAGCGACGATGATGCCAGCGTTCTTCAGGCCAATCAGCGCCAGGAACAGGCCAATACCGGCGGCGATCCCCAGCCGCAGGGACATGGGAATGGCGTTCATCAGCCACTCCCGCACCCGCAGCACCGACAGCAGCATAAACAGCACGCCGGAGAGGAACACCGCACCCAGGGCGGTTTCCCAGCTGTGCTGCATATCCAGCACCACGGTGTAGGTGAAGAAGGCGTTGAGTCCCATCCCCGGGGCCAGCGCAATGGGGTAGTTGGCCACCAGGCCCATCACCATGCAGCCGACAAAGGCGGCCACACAGGTGGCGACAAAAACGGCACCGTGATCCATGCCGGCATCCGCCAGCATCGCCGGGTTGACGAAGATGATGTACGCCATGGTGAGGAAGGTGGTGGCACCGGCAATCACTTCCTGGCGCACGCTGGAGCGGTTCTCGCTGAGCTGAAACAGCCTGTCAAGCATAATGAGACCTATCGATTGTTCTAATTAGATTTTGAAATACAGAGGGTTTCGATGCACTGCCGAAACCGGCGTGCAATTTGCGGCGGTATTATACGCAATTGCTCAATTGAAGCCAGAAGTGGAAGCAGTTTTGCCGATCCCCTTGGCAAAGTGGCAAAAAAAACGCCGGCATTAAGCCGGCGTAAGGAAGAGAAATGTTCCCCGGGGCACCCAGGCGACAAGCGGTCGTCTAATGGTGGATCCCCAATACAGGTTGATAGCGCAATTTACGACGCGACCTTCATGGCAAACATCCCGCCACTGGTCCAGCTGGAGCAGTACCAGGTGTTGTAGAGGGTCACATCGTAGGAAAACGGATACTTCATAGTTACTCCAACTCATGGGTATGAAAGATGACAAAAATCCGAAGGTGCGGTTCCCTGGCGCAAACTCGGTTCCATGGAGTCATCGATACTCAGTTCCTTGGAGAAACAGCGTCTTCCTGACAAGCACAGTGTCGATAAGGAGTGACCAACCGACGGTCACTAATCTACCAAAAGGTAATTTTATTACAACCCCTAGCCCAGTTTTGGCGCCGATAATGTGATTATGACCCCATAAGCGATAGCGGGCGTCACTGTTTTGTCATTTACTTTCATTGAACAATCAGAGAGCAAGTGTATATAAAACAAGGACTTAACACAGGGCACCCGGACGGGTGCCCTGCTGAGGGGTTAGTGATCCACCAGTTGGGCCAGCAGGGTGGCCACCGGCACCGCGGTCGGTTTGCCGTAGAGGGGATCCCGTTTCTCCACCGCACTGCCGGCGATGTCCAGGTGCAGGTAGGCAATAGGCTTGTCACTGCCGCATTGATGCTCATCCAGGCCCGAGGCCTGCAGCAGGAACGCCATCGGGAACTGGTGGCCCCGGCTGATCGCCACCGACGGGCCGTTGTTGGAGGAGAGCAGATCCTCCGACGGCGAGCGAGGCGCCACCTGGGCAAAATCTTCCCGTCGCAACCGCGACAGCTCAAAGGGCTCACCCCACAGCTCGGAGATCGCCTGCAGTTCACCGCCCAGCGCCTGCTGCCGTGCCACGCCGTTCTCCACCACCGCACTGTAGGGGCCGTAGCTGCGCACCACATGGCCGGTCAGGGTCGCCACCGAGAACATCACCGGATCCGCCACCTGCTCGGCCTGCAGACGCAGATGGGAGAGCAGATCCGCCAGCACCAAACGGCCCTCGGCGTCGGTGTTGCCGATCCGTACCCGGCGACCGGCGTGGCCGGTGATGATCTCATCCGGTACGATCGCCTCTCGGCCCAGGCTGTTACGCACCAGCCCCAGCTCCGCCACCACCCGGATCCCTTTCGGCTGCAGCTGCGCCAGGGTGGCCATCAGGCCGGCCACCGCCGCGGCGCCGCCCTTGTCGCGGCTCATCCCGGCCATGGCGCCACCGATCTTCAGATCGGCCCCGCCGGTATCAAAGGTGACCCCTTTGCCCGCCAGGAACCAGTTGCGGACGATCACGCCCTCGCCCACGTACTCCAATCGCACCACCCGGGGCTCATGCCGGGCCACGCCATAGGAGGCACGGGCCACCCCGGACAACAAGGGGTAGTTCTGCTCCAGGGTTGCACGGTCTTCGATCACTGAGACCTTGACCGGGCCATCCTCAAACAGCTGCTGGCAATACTCGGCAAAGGCCGGCGGCGCCATCTGCTCCGGATCGCCACCACACAGATCCCGGGCAGCGATGCGACCGGACTCCAGCGCATTGGCCCGGGCACTGTCCTCCAGCCCCAGCACTCCCACGGTAATGTCCAGCCCGGCAACGTCAAAGGGACGATAGACCCCCTGGCCCAGGCCCAGCATCGACACCGCCTTCGCCTCGCAGTAGCGCAGCTCCTCGTGGCTCTCATCCACCAGCAGCAAGGGGCGACGGGACCCGGCGGCCACTGCCAGGTTGACCCCCTGCTCCGCCGCCTCGGCAAAGCGACGCACGTCCTCAAAGTCGCCATCCAGGTCGCCGGTAGGGGCCAGCACCAGACGGCCTCCCGCCAGGCCCGGTGCCATCAACAGCTGGGCCACCTTGCCCACCCGCTGATCCACGCTGGCGGCATGGCGCACCAGTTGCGCCACCTCGGGGTAGGCACTCAGCTCAAAGCCATCACTGACCACGATCACCGCATCCCAGCTGGCCTGATCAAACAGCGCCTCGCTGCCAGCAACGCCTTGCCATAAAATCTTGCTCATAGCGACTATTCCTTCAATCTCAGGTAGTTGAACGGGAAAACCTTAGCAGTTTGCGCCACCCCTTGGCGAACCTTTAAACTAGTTTCGACTTTTCCTTCCGGCCAAGCCGGATTTTTGCCTATTTGATCGCAAAAGGAGCGTGCTGTGCAGTCATTGAGCACCCTTGCCCCCCAAGGTCTATGGACCTGGTTCAACACCATCTGCAGTATCCCCCACCCCTCCAAGCATGAACTGGCGCTGCGCGACCACATCCAGCAATGGGCCGATGAGCAGGGCCTGGCCACCCAGCTGGACCAGGTGGGCAACCTGATCATCCGCAAGCCCGCCACGCCGGGTCTGGAGCACCTCAAAGGGGTGATCCTGCAGGCGCACCTGGACATGGTGCCGCAGAAGAACAGCGAGACCGAGCACGACTTCGTCACCGATCCCATCCGCCCCCGCATCGACGGCGACTGGGTGCTGGCCACCGGCACCACCCTGGGTGCCGACAATGGCATCGGCATGGCCTCTGCCCTGGCGGTGCTGGCCGACGAGCGCATCGAGCACGGTCCGCTGGAGGTGTTGCTGACCATCGACGAGGAGGCGGGGATGACCGGCGCCTTCGGCCTGGAGGCGGGACTGCTGAAAGGCGATATCCTGATCAACACCGACTCCGAGGAGGAAGGCGAGGTGTACATGGGCTGTGCCGGCGGCATCGACGTCGAGCTGACCCTGCCGACCCCCCGCTCCCCCATCAAAGCAGGCTTCGAAACCTTTACCCTGGCGCTGACCGGCCTCAAGGGCGGCCACTCCGGGGTGGACATCCATCTGGGTCGGGGTAACGCCAATAAGCTGCTGAGCCGATTCCTGTTTGGTCACGCTGAAGCGCTGGGCCTGCAGCTGATCAGCCTGTCCGGCGGCACCCTGCGCAACGCCATCACCCGCGAGGCCTTTGCCACCGTGGCGATTGACCCGGCGCGTCGTGACCAGCTGGCCGAGCTGATGGCCCACTACCAGAGCCTGCTGAACCAGGAACTGGGTGGCGTTGAGTACCCCATCGAGTTTGCCCTGCAGCCTGCTGAGGGCGCGGCAGACGCCATCAACCCCGAGGCCCAGCGCCAGCTGCTGGCGCTGATCCATGCCGCCCCCAACGGGGTGATCCGCATGTCCGACGCCTTCCCCGGCGTGGTGGAGACCTCGGTCAACATGGGGGTGGTGGAGACCGTCGAAGAGCAAGTGAAGGTGCTGTGCCTGATCCGCTCCACCGTCGACTCCGGCCGCAGCATGGTCGAGAACATGCTGGCTGCGCTGGCGCAACTGGCGGGTGCCCAGTACCAAGCCTCCGGCGCCTACCCGGGTTGGAACCCGGATCCCAGCTCGCCGGTGATGCAGGTGGTACGAGAGACCTACCAGGGGCTGTTCGGCAAACTGCCCAACATCCAGGTGATCCACGCTGGGCTGGAGTGCGGCCTGTTCAAGGAGCCCTACCCGCAGCTGGACATGGTCTCCATCGGCCCCACCATCCAGTTCCCCCACTCGCCGGATGAGAAGGTCAATATCCCCTCGGTGGAGAAGTACTGGCAGCTGCTACTGGCGGTGCTCAAGGCGGTCCCGTCCAAGTAATATCCAACAAGCCGCCCTCGGGCGGCTTTTTTGTGTCGGCCGGAATGGGAGCCAGGCAACGGAGCCTGTGCGATTCATCGCGTATGCTTGGGTCAGAATCCAATTCGAGGTGATAAGCCGATGACCCTGAGAAACACCCTGTCCCAGCGCTGGAGCGCCGCCCGTACCGGCGAACAGCTGGCCAAGCAGTTGCGTCAGGACCCGATGGTGCCCGGCCTGTTCCAGGGGGCCACCAGCCTGGTGCAGTTTGCTGAGATCCTCGCCACCTTGGTGCACACCAGCGAACCGGCGCTGCTGGAGGAGCCGTTGGATGAGCTGCAGATGATGCGGATCCTGGCCTGTGGCTTTCAGGGCGCGGTGCTGAAGGGATTACAGGGAGAGACGCTGAACCAGGCGGAGATGCTGCTGATCAGCCTAAGCCAGCACTATGCCACCAAGCCGCTGGGAGAGAGCGTGGCGCCACTGCAGCAGCAGGTGCTGATGCTGTTCGATAAGTGGAGTGAGGTGCAGCGCGCACAGCGCGCCAGTCAACGCAACATGGGTGGGTAACCTCGTCACTTCCCTTCTGCTAGAGCCCAACCACAAGGGCCATCCCGTTTGGGATGGCCCTTGGTTTTTGTTCTGTCGCCGCTACTCCATGGTATTGAAGTAGATGATGCCGTCGCGCATCACCAGCTGGATGGTCTCGATCGGCTGGTATTCCGGCTCGGCGTCGAACCATTGGTCGGTACCGCCAATCACGCTGATGTCCTCCAGTGGATTGCCCTCTACCAGGATTATGTCGGCGATGGCGTCCACTTCGATCACCCCCAACTTGCCCTTGGCCGGGTTGCGCGGGCCGGACAGGGCCAACATCTCACCAGCCACCGAGGTCATCTGCTTGAGCACCTCGAAGTTGCTGCCAAACTTCTGCGAGCGCCACCAGATCTCGTAGCGGCGCGCCCGCTCAGCGTCTTCTGAGACACCGACGTAGTCCGAGGCAAACACCACCTTCACCTTGTTCTTCATCAGCCGCTCACCGAAGTCGGCGTACTGCTGCCCCAGCGCTTTGACCAGAGGGATCTTGTCTGCCGGCATCAACGGGTTGCGCGCCAAGTCCGGGGAGATCCCCCACATCTGTGGCACCACAAAGCCGCCGGATTTGGCGATCCGCTTCATGGTGTCGTCGTTGATGAAGAAGCCATGCTCAAAGGTCTTGACGCCGCAGTCCAACAGCCGGTTGACCGCCCGGTCATTGAATACGTGGGCCGCCACGTAGGTGCCCCAGTCCGCTGCAGCCTCCACCGCAGCACACACCTCATCCTTGGAGTACTGGGTGGTATCGATGGGGTCAAAGCGGGAGCTGCCACCGCCCCCGGCCATGATCTTGATCTGGGTGGCACCGTTACGCAGGTTAAGGCGCACCGCCTTAAGCACCTCGGGCACCCCGTTGGCCACGTTGCCTATCCCCATCCGTTCGAAGTTGGAGAGATCGCCGTCGCTGTGCTGTGAAAAGCCACCGTCCGCCCGGTCACGGAAATCACCGTGGCCGGAGGTTTGGGAAACGAAACCGCCTGAGGGGTAGAGCCTGGGGCCAATCACATGGCCATCGTCGATGTTGCGTTTGAGGGCAAAGGCGGGGCCGCCCATGTCCCGTACCGAGGTGAAGCCATCGCGGAGGAAGCGCTCCATCACCCGGATAGAGCGGATGTTGATGTCCCCCAGGTCCATGTTCTTCTCAACGGTGTCGAAGTGGGCGTTGATCATCACGTGGGCGTGGCCGTCGATCAGCCCCGGCATAAGGGTGCGGCCCTGGCCATCGATGACGGTGGCGCCGCCGCTGTCGATGCCACCATCGGCGATCTGGCTGATGCGGTCGCCCACCACCAACACCTGCTGGTTCTCCAGCAGCTTATCGTCGGTGCCATTGAACACATTGACGTTGGTAAAGAGGATCCGGCTGGGGGCCTCGGCGGCCATGGCGGCGCTGCTCAGCAGGGCAAGGCAAAACAGCAGGGCCTGATGCACTCCTTTCATCTTGATGCACTCCATTTCGCTGGGGAAGGGGCGTGAGCCCCGGCGAAATCAAGTGTAGTTCAAACCGTTGGGGTCGCTGTGTCGTCCACCATCACCGGCGCGTTGCTCAGCCACAGGCTCTGGTAGGGGGCCAGCTCCAGGGTCTGACGCAGATCGAGGAAGCACTGGCCACCGAGCAGATCGGTCCAGCGGTCGAGCTCAATCAGGTTGAGGCTGGTGAGCGACAGCGACTGGGGCTTGTCGGTGACATTGTGGATGGCAAAGATGCTCTGGCTTCGGTCCGGGCTCTGGCGCCAGAACGCCAGCAGCGCATCCCCCAGCTGCAGGGTGAACTGGGTGGCGTTGGGATGAAAGGCCGGCTGACAGCGACGGATCGCCAGCAACTGCTTCATCGCCTGGAACACCTGGGCGTGGTGACTACTGCCATCGGCCAGCAGGGCCTGCAGACGGGGGTAATCCCATTTGTGGCGGTTAATGGCCCGGTTGTGGTTGGTGTTGGCCACCCGCTCCTGATCATTCTGGGTGGCCAGCAGGGAGTGGATGTAGATGGCCGGGATCCCCTCCATCCCCAGCATGATGGCGTGGGCACAGAGAAAGCGGGCCTGCTGGTGGCTGTCCGGGCCTGCCAGGGTGCCGGCCAGGGCATCGTACAGGCTGATATTGATCTCGTAGGCACTGCGCTGACCATTGGGGCGATCGCGCCAGGAGATGCGGCCACCGAAGCCCTCCATGGTGGTGATCAGCCGGTCGATCTCCGCCTCACTCAATATCCCCTCGGCCGGACGCAGGCCGATGCCGTCGTGGGAGGCGATAAAGTTGAAGTAGGCGGTGCCGTTGCGGGCCGGGGGTAGGGTCATCAGCCAGGTACGCAGATGGCTGCAGTCGCCGGTGACCAGGGTGTTCAGCAGCAGCGGCGGCAGCGAGAAGTTGTAGATGGCGTGAGCCTCGTTGCCGTTGCCAAAGTAGGCCAGGTTCTCCCGGTTGGGGATGTTGGTCTCGGTGATGATGATGGCGTCGGAGCGCTGGTGCTCCACCAGCAGCCGCAGCAGCTGCACCAGGCAGTGGGTCTGGGGCAGATTGATGCAGGGGGTGCCGGGGATCTTCCAGACAAAGGCCACCGCATCAAAGCGAAACACCCGGATCCCTTGCGACAGGTAGTAACGGATGATGCTGACAAACTCCACTAGCACCTCGGGATTGGTGAAGTCCAGGTCCACCTGGTCCGGGCTGAAGGTGCACCAGACGTGGCGCTCGCCATCCAGGGTCTGCACCGGCTGCAGCAAAACGCTGGTGCGGGGCCGCACCACCTGGGACAGGTCGTCGCCGGGGTCGCCCTCGAAGAAGAAGCCCTGGCCCGGATCCTTGCGCTGACGGTAGTTGTCAAACCAGCCGGACCGAGCCGAGCAGTGGTTGATCACCACGTCCGCCATCAGGTCAAACTGGGCGGCGATCTCGCGGATCTGGGGCCAGTCCCCCAGGCTCTGGTTGACCTGGTAGTAGTCGATGACTGAGAAGCCATCGTCGCTGCTGTAGGGGAAGAACGGCAAGATATGCACGCCGCTGAGGCTGTCCGCCAGGTAGTGGCTGAGAAAGTGGTGCAGGTTCTCCAGCGGCAGTCGATCCTCGCTGAGCAGGCTGTCGCCGTAGCTGATGACGTAGGCATCGGCCTGGTCCCAGTGGTTGCTGTAGGGCACCGGCTCCGGGCCACCGGGCACGATGCGCATGGTCTCCACCAGCCGCTGGGCCAGGGCCGCCCCGTCCTGCTCTGGGTAGAGCAGGTTCAGGTGCGCCTCCAGCTTGCGGTACAGCTCTGTCATCCCATGAACTCCTTATGATCCGCCTCCACCGCCGCCACCAGGCGCTCAAACACGTCGGGCATGGCGCTGCAGATTCGATGCCAGCTGGGTACGAAGGGGGTCTCCATCGGGTTATCGAGGAACTGGTTACCCGCCTTGATGATGTTCTCGGCAAACAGCTCCACCGCCGCCTCCTCCTTGTGCACATCGAGATCGAGGCCGTTGATCAGTGCATCGTTGCGGTAGGTCTCGATGAAATCCAGGGCGATGCGATAGTAGGTGGCCTTGATGGTGCGCAGCACACCGGGGTTGAACACCATGCCCTGGGTGGCCAGCTTGCGGAACATCGCCTTGCTGATGTCGATGGACATCCGCGACAGGCCGGCACTGGCGTCCTCCGCTGACAGGTCCTGGTGCTTGTGGTCATAGGCATCGGCGATGTCCACCTGGCACAGCCGGTTGGTGGCGTAGTTGCGTTTCATCTCCGCCAGTACGCCGATCTCCAGCCCCCAGTCACTGGGGATCCGCAGATCCCGCAGCACGTCCAGGCGGAACGAGAACTCGCCGGCCAGGGGGTAGCGGAAGCTGTTGAGGTACTCCAGGTAATCGGAGTCCGGCACCTGCTTTTTCAGTGCCCGGATCAGCGGGGTCACCAGCAGCCGGGTAACCCGGCCATTGAGGGTGCCGTTGGCCAGGCGGGCGTAGAAGCCCTTGCAGAATTCGTAGTTGAAGTTGGGGTTGGCCACCGGGTAGATCAGCCGGGCCAGCAGGCTGCGGTCGTAGGTGAGGATGTCGCAATCGTGCAGTGCCAGCGACTCCACCCGGCCGGTGGCCAGGGCATAACCGAAGCAGTACCAGACATTGCGCCCCTTGCCGGGCTGATCCGGGGCCAGGCCACGTTCCATCAGCTCCGCATCCAGTGCCCGCAGCCGCGGGCCGTCGTTCCACAGCACCCGGTGGTGTTGCGGCAGCTGACTGAAGAAAGAGAGTGCGTGGCGGTATTCATCCTCGCTGGCCCGGTCCAGACCGATGATGATCTGCGACAGGTAGGGCACCGCCTTAAGCTGCTCGACGATGGCGGGCAGTGCCGGGGTGTCCAGCTCGCTGTAGAGCGAGGGCAGCACCAGGCCCAGCGGCCGCACCTGGCTGAAGCGACATAGCTCCGCCTCCATCTCCTCCACCGGGCGGCGGGTGAGGTTGTGCAAGGTGGTGATGATGCCATTTTGATAGTAATCCGCCATCGTCTTCTCCCTAAGTCTCAGCTTGCAGTAATTCCAGTACGGCGTCGGCCCAGCCCTGCGGCCCCGTCGCATCGGTTTTGATTATGGTGTTGTGGCCCGACAGCTCGGGAAACTCGTGCGCCGGCGAGCGCACCAGCACCGCCACATCCGCGGCCTCCAGCATGTCGATGTCGTTGTGGCCATCGCCCAGGGCGATCAGCTGTGGTGTGTTGCCCCAGGCCTGCTGGTACTGCTCGGCCAGCCAGCGCATCGCCTGGCCTTTATCGGTTTTGCCCAACAGGTGGAAGAAGCGGCCGCCCTTGAGCAGACGAAAGCCTTTCTTGTTGGCCTGCTTCTGCAGGTGCAAAAACTTGTGCTCGGTGTCCTGCCAAAGGAAGGGCTCGGAGTACTCCCGCTGACTGGCAGCCTCCGCCTGGGCCTCGGACAAACCGGTGTGCTCGATGATCTGGGCCAGGCTCCAGTCGGCAAACCCCTCGAAGCTGAGCTGCTCCTCTTTACGCACCCGGGCCAGCCAGCGCAGCAGCCGGCTGCGCTCCTCTCCCAGGCAGTGGGCCTGGGCCGGCTGGCCAGAAAGAAAATAGTCCTTGGGGATCAGCACCGCCGAGCCGTTCTCAACGATAAAGGGGTGAGACAACCCCAGCTGTTTGGCCAGCGCTTCGGTCTCCGCCCGGGTTTTGCTGGTGTTGAAGATCACCGGTACCCCCAGCGCCTGGCACTGGGCCAGGGCTGGGCGGGCAGCATCCACGCTGTAGCTGTGATGATCCAGTAGGGTCCCGTCCAGATCGGTGACGATCAATCGGGGGGTGGCACCATGGGTCATGGGGGCATGCTTCCTTTGCGTCATGTGGGGATAAGAGCAAAGTCTAAGCCAATCTGAGGGGGCCGCGAATGGGGCTTTGGCAGGGGGTCGGTGGCGATTGCACCAAAAGGCTGCACCCCGGCGGCGCAGCCATGCACTAGTTCGGTGCAGATTACAGCGACAGGGAGAGGATCAGGCGATCCTTGTGCTGTATGCCCTGCTCGAAGATGGGTTCGGGGTAGTGGTCGAGGAAATGATCGCGCTCCAGCGCCGTGACCCGAAAGCCCTGGCGCTGGTAAAATGCTAACTGGTAACCAAAGGTGCCGGTGCCGAGAAACAGCACCTTTGCCCCGGCGTCCCGGGCCTGGGCAATGGCAAAACGCAGCAGTTCGCTGCCCACACCCTGGCCCTGGGTATCAGGCAAAGTGGCGATGTTCATCAGCTCCCAGCGGCCATCGGCCTGCGGCCGCAATAAACAGGCGGCCACCACCCTGCCCGCTTGCTGCGCAACGTAGGCCTGGCAGTCGAGCTGGTAACGAGCCACCGCCTGCTCATCCGGGTCCGCCTCCAGCAGCAGCTCAAGTGGGACTTGCTCGGCAGCGCAGGCACAAAGGCTTAAGGGATCAGTCATCTACAGGGTCTCTTGGCTTTCTACACTGTTCAGGGCGGGCGCATTATAGTCGTCCGAGGCCAACACCGACAGCGCCAGGGACGGCGCACAGGAGCGAGCATGCCAAGACGAACCACCCAGACCCCGAAGCGCACCCATCAGACTCTGAAGAACATGAGCTACGAGAGCATGGTGATCAGCTGGCTGATGTACGACGGCTGGCAGGTGTTCTCGCCGGTATAAGTACCGTTTCACAGGGAAAATGCTCGGTTCAGAGCGCATGGGGGCGGCAAAGACAAGGCGCAGCCACGAAGGAATAGTGGGCCTCTTTCAAGTGGCTGCAACGCAGCATTTGTTGTCCCCATGCACTCCCGAAGGGCTGAACTCTACGGCACCTTAGCTTCGTCAGAGGCTTTTGACGTAGGGCCACTATGCCTGCAAGCCACTTCCTTGCTCAGTTACCGTAGAGTTCCAGCTGAATCCGTCATTTATCCTGAGAAACGGTACTAAATAATGGCCATCAAACCGACATCCTGATCTCCGATGGCCCCCACTACCACCGTATCCAGATCAAGACCCTGGAGGCCAGCGGCGAGGATGACGAGGTCAGCAACAAGTGGCAGGGCAGCCACGTCGACTGGGTGATCTACTTCGCCCGCAACTCCAATTGGGGCTGTGTCGCGCCAGCGTTCAGCGAGAGTCGACGGCCACTGAACCACCCGGAGCATCAGCGTTTCGATGCCGTCAGCCGAACCGATTTCCTGCGCGCTTTCCATCTGCTCGAATAGTGCTGTCCTGAACGAAAAAGGCAGCCTTGCGGCTGCCTCTGTGGTGGTTAGGGTGCCACCGGGGCGGTGGCGGCCAGTTCCGGCCCCTCACTCTCCAGAGCGCGCCACCAGGCGGTGGTGAGGTTGTCCTGACCGATCTGAATGGTCTGCCCCATCACAGGCGTCAGCACCTGCTGATTATCCGACTCCGCCGCCGCCAAAGCCCGCTCCATCGGTTCGTACCAGGCGTGCAGTGCCAGGTCGAAGGTGCCGTTGTGGATCGGGATCATCGCCTTGCCGCGCAGATCCCGGTGGGCCTGAACGCTCTCCTCCGGGCTCATGTGGATGCCGGACCACATCTCGTCGTAGGCCCCGGTCTCCATCAGGGTCAGATCGAAGGGTCCGTAGCGCTCACCAATCTCGGCAAAGCCATCGAAGTAGCCGGTATCGCCGCTGAAGAACACCCGGCTGTGGCTGCCGATAAAGGCAAACGAGGCCCACAAGGTGCTGTCCCGATCCCACAGGCTGCGGCCGGAGAAGTGCTGCGCCGGCGTGGCGACCAGCTCGGTGCTGCCCAGGGTGACGCTGTCCCACCAATCCATCTCCGTTACCTGCTGGGCATCGATACCCCAGCGGACCAGTCGCTGGCCAACCCCCAGCGGGGTGTAGAAGTGGGTACCGGTTTGGGCCAATTGTCGTACCGTGGCCTTGTCCAGGTGATCGTAGTGATCGTGGGAGATTACCACCGCCTTGATCGGCGGCAGCTCCTCCAGGGCCATGGCCGGGGCATGGAAACGCTTGGGCCCGGCCCACTGCACCGGTGAGGCGCGATCGACAAACACCGGATCGGTCAGGAAGTAGTCGCCATCCAGGCGCAGCAGGATGGTGGAGTGACCCAGGCGCAGGGCCAGATCACCGGAGGTTGCCGCCAGCTCCGCCTGAGTCGGATGCTGTATCGGCAGCGCATCGGCAGGGGTGGGATCGGTGCGGCGTTCGAACAGCCAGCGCTTGAGGATCTTGCCCAGGTTGCCGTCGCCGGAATCCACCTGGCCGGCCCGGTTAACAAACTTGCTGTCCTGATACTGGGGAGATTGCCAGTCCATGGCCGTACGGTTCGTGCAAGAGGCAGTCATCAGCAGTGCTCCACTCAACAAAGAAATCGCCATCAGGCCGGTTGCTCGTTTCATATCCCATGCTCCTGGTGTGCCCCCTTGTCAGCGGGGGTGGGACTGGGCGATCAACGCGCCAGACAAAGTAAACTACTCGGTGTAGTTTAGTTCTATTTTGGAAAAAGTAAACTGTTGAGTGTAAAATGCCTCGGTGTAGGCGATGACCAAGCCCTGGAGAGACGATGCAAACCACTGATGCCAAGCCCCTTACCCGCAGCGAAAAAAAACGCGCTGATATCCTCAGCGCGGCCAGTGCCGAGTTCCAGGCGCGGGGATTTACCGGGGCCAGCATGGATGGGATCAGCGCCGCGGCCGGGGTCTCCAAGCGCACCCTATACAACCACTTTGCCAATAAAGAGGCGCTGTTCGAGGCGATCACCGATCAGCTGTTCCAGGTCTGTGGCGGCACCCAGTACCAGGCCGATGTGGCACTGGAGCAGCAACTCTGGCGCATGGCAGAAGCCAAGCTTGAGCTACTGGCGGAACCGGGCCACATCGCCCTGGCCCGTTCGCTGATCGGCGAAACCATGCGTTCACCGGAACTGGCGCAACGTGCCATGGCCCGGTTTGAGCGTAACGAGGATGGGGTGACCGGCTGGTTCAAGGCGGCCATTGAGGACGGCAAACTGGCGGGGGCTGAGCCCTACTGGATGGCCCATCAGTTCTTTGGTCTGGTGAAGACCTTTGCCTTTTTCCCACAACTGATGGCGCACCAGCCAATGCCGGACGAGGCGACACAAAAAAGGATCATCGACAGCTCGGTGTCGATGATCCTGGCCTCGTATCGGGTTAGCTAGGGATCAGATCAACCCTTTGTCCTTGACTCGGCTGCGATTGAACTCCAGCACCACCTGCTCCACGGCCAGCTCGGGGGCGGCTTCGCAGCGTTCCAGGATGTACTGGTGGCGGGCTTTCTCACAGGTTCTGACCATCTCGCCGCCACGCTCCTTACCAAAGCGCCACATCAGGTAGTACATGGCGTTGTCATCGGCGTAGTCCATCAGTTTCTGCAGCTTAGCCTCGTCGTCCCGGTAGTAATTGATGGTGCGACAGAAGGTTTGCTCACCGGCGTAGTTGTCGAAGTAGTCGGCGGCGCGCAGGGGTTGGGATTGCTGGAACATCAAGGCGATGGCGAACAGGGCAATGACAACAATCCCCATCATCACACTGGCGGTGAACAGTTGGCGGTAGAGTGTGCGAATGCGCATGGTGGCCTCCTTGAACGTGCTGTCCAATCGGCCCCGTCGGCACGAGGCCTTAACCTTAGACTAGGCCTCTGATCCGCAAGGGGGGTTGATCGGGATCAACGGTCGCGCAGTTATGCATCTTATCCGCCTGTTAGTGCACTTTACTCCAGTCCCAGCGCCAGTTGTGGCTGCTCCGGAGCCAGGGTCACACTGACGCCGACCAGCCGGACTCCCCTGCCCTCTCCGCGCTGGTAGCCGGTGTGCAGCAGGCCCCGGAGCGCTTGAGGATCCAGGCTTTGGCCCTGGCCGGAGACCGTGGTTTGCTGAAAATCACTGAACTTCAGCTTGACGTTGATCCCCTTGAACGGACGCTCCCCCAATCGTCGGGACAGCTCCGGCAGCAGCGACAACAGCTTGTCCAGGCAGGCAGCTTCACTGCCCAGATCCTGGGCCACCGTGGTCTCCACCCCCACCGACTTACGCTCCCTGTGGGTCTGCACCTGGCGAGGATCGATGCCCTGGGCCCGCTGGTACAGCACCGGGCCAAACTTGCCCAACCACTGCGCCAGCTCGGCCGGGTCCTGTTTCAGGACATCGGCACCGGTGTGCAGGCCGCGTTGGGCCAGACGCTCGGCGGTGCGTGGACCGACTCCGGGGATCTTGCGCAGCGGCAGCGCCGCGGCAAACTCGGCGCACTGCTTAGGCAACACCACGCACTGGCCATTGGGCTTGTTCTCATCGGAGGCGATCTTGGCCAGGAACTTGTTGGGGGCGATGCCGGCACTGGCGGTGAGGCCAGTTTCGGCCTCGATCTCGGCGCGGATCTGCTGGGCCATCAGGGTGGCACTGCCGCGACAATGGCGGCTGTCGGTCACGTCCAGGTAGGCCTCATCCAGCGAGAGCGGCTCGATCAGATCGGTGTAGCGCTGGAAGATCTGACGGATCTGCTGGCTGACCGCCTTGTACACCGACATCCGCCCCGGCACCAGGATCAGATCCGGGCAACGGCGCAGCGCTTCGCTGCTGGGCATGGCGCTGCGCACGCCAAACTCCCGGGCGGCATAGTTGCAGGTGGAGATCACCCCGCGGCCGCTGGCTGGCCCCCCGACGGCAATGGGCTTGTCGCGCAGCTCGGGGTTGTCCCGCATCTCCACCGCGGCAAAGAAGCAGTCCATGTCGATGTGAATGATTTTGCGCTGCTCGACGCCCATGGCGTCCCCCGAAAGACCACTGTATAAATAACCAGTCCATCATAACACAGCGCCCGAGCTGGACAAGCTCGGGCGCTGTGGCGAAAGGGGTCTTGGGGCTAAACCTTGAACTTGGCCAGGTGGCGCTCCAGCTCCGAGGCGGCGGTGGTCATCTCACTGACCGCCCCCTCCAGGGCCTGGGCCTGCTGGCCATTGCCCTGGGACAGGTCGCGGATCTGCACCATCTTCTCGTCGATATCTCCAGCCACCGAGGCCTGCTGGCTCACTGCAGCGCTGATCTCCTGGACCTGCAGCTGGATCCCCTCTACCGCGCTGTTGGTTTGGCCCAGGGCCTGGGACAGCTGGTGGGAGATCGCCTCGCTGGCCCGGGCCTCGTCGCAGCTTTGCTGCATCGCCCGCTGGGCCGCCTCACTGGTCTGCTGCAGCTGCTCAATGATGCGCTGGATGTTGGCGGTGGAGTCCTGGGTCCGCGACGCCAGGGTGCGGACCTCGTCCGCCACCACGGCAAAGCCCCGACCCTGCTCACCGGCCCGGGCCGCTTCAATGGCGGCATTGAGGGCCAGCAGGTTGGTCTGCTCGGCAATGGTGCGGATCACCTCCAGCACCTCGCCGATCTGATCGGCGTTCTCCCGCAGGGCACTGACCACGGTGGCGGCGCTTTGCACCTGCTGGTTCAACCGACCCATGCCCTGCTCCGCCTCCATCACCGCTTCGGTGGCCTGGGCCACCTGGCTGCGGGCGGCAAGGGCGTGCTCTGACACCTGCTCAGTGGAGCGGGCCATCTCATGGCTGGTCTGGGCCATCTCGGTGGTGGCGGTGCTGACCTGGTCCAGCTGACTCTGCTGCTGTTCGATGGCGTACAGGGTGTCCTGGCACAGCGTCCGGGCGTTGTCGGTGGCACCGGTCATCAGGTCCGTGGCCTCGCGGGACTGGCTCACCAGCTGGTGCAGGCGCTCGGCAAAGCGGTTGAAGGCGCCCCCCAGCCGGCCCAGCTCATCCTGACGGTCGAGGCGGATACGGCGACGTAGATCCGCCTCGCCATCGCCCACCTCCTCCATCGCCCGCAGCAGCCGGTTGAGCTGGCGTCGCAGCGGCTGCAGCAAGGCCCACAGCAGCAGCGACAACAGCAGGGTGAAGCCCAGGCCGTTGAGGGCGGTACGCCAACGCACCGAGTTGACCTGCTGTTGCAGGTAGGCCTTCGGCATCAGCAGGCCCAGTCGCCATTGCACCTGGGGGTAATCGCTGTTGAGGCTCTGCCACTGCACCGACATCGGCTCCCCGCGGTACAGCACCTCGGCGTTGCCGCTGGCACTGGCGATCATCTCACGCTGCAGCGCCTCGAAGCCCTGATTGTCGTTGCCACTGATCTGAGCCAGCAGGTCGCCGGGCTGGAAGGCGCTGTCAAAGCCGGGGAAGAACACCGTCTTGCCGTCGTCGGTCAGCAGGAAGGCCTGGCCCTGGTCCTGGTAGTTCACCTGGCTGAGCAGCTCCCCTAACGTGCTGATCAGGATGTCCATGCCACCGATACCGATAAAGCGGCCCTGGGCGTCGTACACCGTGGTCTTGACCGTGGCGGAGATGCTGCCGTCGTTGGCGTCCACCGCCGGATCGGTGACGAACAGCCGGTCCATCTGACGGGCCTCGCCCCACCAGGGGCGCTTGGCGGTGTAGTAGTTGGGATCGCCCTCGTAGCGGCCATTGAGGTCGAAGTACTCATGGGTGTGCTCACTGCCGAAGAACACCGACTTGATGCTGCTGTCCTGGTCCGAGAAGAAGCGGAAGTAGCGCACCACGTCCGGGTAGTTGCGGTCACGGCTAAGATCGCTACCGCGGCTACGGTATTGGCTGAAGAAATCCACCACCTGGGGATTGGCAAAGACGCTGTGGACCACCTGGCCCTTGGCCTCGAAGAAGCCCTGGACCTGGGCACTGCGATGGGCCAGCAGGCTATCGATGCCCTGACGCAGTTGGCTCTCGGCGGAGCGGGCGTTGGTATGGACCAGGTAGAAGCTGGCGATCAGCAGAATGAGAAACACGGTGCCGGCGATGGCGGCGACCAGTTGGCGGATCAGAGAGTGACGCAGGAAATCCATTCCTTCCCCCAATGTGCGGCTTGTCGTTATAGGAATTTGGGTGCCGCATCAGGTTAACAAGTTGTTTACCTCAATGACAAAGATAAGCTGATAACTCACTGTCCAGAATGCAAAACAAAAGCGGCCCTATGGGGCCGCTTGTCGTCGGTTGCTATCAGGCCGGCAGGGCCTGAGCCGATCACAGGATGCGATTGGCGCTGAGTCGGGCATTGCGCTCCGCCTCGGCGTTCTCTTTGGCCATCTTGGCCTTGCGCTTGTCGCAGGGCTCCGGGCAGTCACACTCCTTGTCGATGCCGATGGCACCCAGGCCACCGCAGGAGCCACTGATCGCCTTACGCTTGACCAGGTAGCCAATGGACATCAATGCCACCAGAAGCAGCATCAGGGCAAAGGTTGCCAGGAACGTCATCATCTCTGGGAGACCTCCATGTAGGGTTCAAACGCTGTGGAATAGAATACCTCATATTCCCCATCCGGTCGCTTCTCGATCAGCATCACCGGCAGCTCTTCCCGCTCGGCCAACGCCAGCGAGGATTCGGTCCCCATGATGATGAACGCCGTTGCCAGGGCATCGGCGGTCATCGCCGTGGGGGCCAGCACCGTGGCCGACGCCAGGCGGGTGTTGACCGGCTCACCGCTGCGGGGATCGATCAGGTGGCTGAAGCGACGCCCCTCCTCCTCGAAGAAGTTGCGATAGTCACCGGAGGTGGCGATCGCCATTTCACCCGGGGCAAGGATCTGGGCCACACCACGGCCGTAGGCGTCTGGCTTCTCGATGGCGATGCGCCAGGGCTGCTGATCGGGCTTGGCACCCTTAAGCCGCAGCTCACCGCCGATCTCCACCAGGTAGTCGTGGATCCCCTGCTCATCGAGCAGGTCGGCCACCACATCCACCCCGTAGCCCTTGGCGATGGCACCCAGGTTGAGATTGAGGGTAGGCAGATGCTTGCGCAGTCGCATCCCCTCGATCTCCAGGTGTTTGATGCCGGTGTGGGCCTTGGCTTCCTGGATAGACTCAATGCTGGGGGCATGCTGAACTCGCCCCTGCGGGCCGAAGCCCCAGAGATCCACCACCGGTGAGATTGTGACGTCCAGCGCGCCATCGGTCAGTTCAGCCAGACGCACCGACTCACGCATCACTGCGATAAAGTCCGCATCAACCAGCATCGCCTCATCGCTGCGCAGGTCATTGAACTGACTGATCAGCGAATCGGGACGCCAATTGGACATGGAGTCGTTGACCTGCTCCAGTCGCTGGTCAATGGCCGCCTGCAGCTGCTCCGGGCTATGCCCTTCGCTGCCTGCTACCCAGGAGATGTGATAGCTGGTGCCCATGGTCTGGCCGCTGATGCTCTGCACCTTGGGGGCCGGGCTGCAGCCAGAAAGAATAAGGGCCAGCCCCACTGGGGCCAGCCACTTGATTAGGGTTCGATACAACATGAACGCTCGTAACTCGATGATTGAGATGGATTAGCCGCCGAAATCATCCAACAGAATGTTTTCGTCTTCAACACCCAGGTCCTTGAGCATGTTGATTACCGCGGAGTTCATCATCGGCGGACCACACATGTAGTACTCACAATCTTCTGGTGCCTCATGGTCCTTCAGATAGTTCTCGTACAACACGTTGTGGATAAAGCCGGTGTAGCCATCCCAGTTGTCTTCCGGTTGCGGATCCGACAGCGCCACGTGCCAGACAAAGTTGTCGTTGTCAGCAGCCAGGCCGTCGAAGTCGTCCTCGTAGAACATCTCACGCTTGGAACGGGCACCGTACCAGAAGCTGATCTTGCGCTTGGAGTTGAGGCGCTTGAGCTGGTCAAAGATGTGGCTGCGCATGGGAGCCATGCCGGCACCACCACCGATGAACACCATCTCCGCCTCGGTCTCCTTGGCAAAGAACTCACCGAAGGGCCCTGAGATGGTGACCTTGTCACCCTCTTTCAGGCTCCAGATGTAGGAGGACATCTTACCGGCCGGCAGCGACAGGTTGTTCGGCGGCGGCGAGGCGATACGCACGTTGAGCATGATGATGCCGTGCTCTTCCGGGTAGTTGGCCATGGAGTAGGCACGAATGGTCTCTTCATCCACCTTGGACTCGATGTCGAAGAAGCCAAAGCGCTCCCAGTCCGGCTTGTACTCATCCGGGATATCGAAGTCCTTGTACTTCACATGGTGCGGCGGCGCCTCGATCTGGATGTAGCCACCGGCCCGGAACGGCACGGACTCGCCATCGGGGATCCCAAGCTTCAGCTCCTTGATGAAGGTGGCCTTGTTATCGTTGGAGATAACGGTGCATTCCCACTTCTTGATGCCGAACACCTCTTCCGGCAGTTCGATGTCCATGTCGCCCTTAACGGCAACCTGACAGGCCAGGCGACAGCCCTCTTTGGCCTCCCGCTTGGTGATGTGGGACTGCTCGGTGGGCAGGATGTCACCGCCACCGGATTTGACGTTAACGCGACACTGACCGCAGGAGCCACCGCCACCACAGGCGGAGGAGATGAAGATCCCCTCACCGGCCAGGGCACCCAGCAGCTTGTCGCCGGGGGCAGTGGTGATCGCCTTGTCGGGATCGCCGTTGATGTTGATTTGAATGTTACCGCTGGCCACCAGCTTGGACTTGGCGAACAAAATCACCAGGACCAAGACAGTGACGATGGCGGTAAACATGGCTACGCCGAGTACAATTTCCATCGACTTATCCTTTTACTTCTTCCATTACCGCCGCTTACAGCGACACCCCAGAGAAGGACATAAAGCCCAGGGCCATCAGGCCCACGGTGATGAAGGTGATGCCCAGACCGCGCAGGCCGTCCGGCACATCGGCGTACTTCATCTTCTCGCGCAGACCCGCCAGCAGCACGATGGCCACTGCCCAGCCGGTACCGGCCCCCAGGCCGTAGACCACAGACTCCACGAAGCTGTAGTCCTTCTGCACCATGAAGGATACGGCACCGAAGATGGCGCAGTTCACGGTGATCAACGGCAGGAAGATCCCCAACGCGTTGTAAAGCGGCGGGAAGTACTTATCCAGCACCATCTCCAGGATCTGCACCAGTGCGGCGATCACCCCGATGAAGGTGATGAACTGCAAGAAGCTCAGATCCGCGGTGGGCAGGCCAGCCCATGCCAGCGCGCCCGGCGCCAGGATGTTGGCGTAGATCAGCTGGTTGACCGGCACCGCCAGGGTCAGCACCACGATCACCGCGATACCCAGGCCAAAGGCGGTGGAGACCTTCTTGGACACCGCCAGGAAGGTACACATCCCCAGGAAGAAGGAGAGTGCCATGTTTTCAATAAAGACCGCCCGAACGAACAGGCTCAGATAATGTTCCATCTCTCCTCCTTACTCCTTGGGTTCCACCTGATCCGGCTTCCAGGTACGCAGTGCCCAGATGATGAAGCCGATCAGGAAGAAGGCACTGGGCGCCAACAGCATCATGCCATTGGGCTGGTACCAGCCACCCTCGGAAACCTTGGGCAGGATGTCGAAGCCGAACAGGGTGCCGGAGCCAAACAGCTCGCGGAAGAAACCCACGGTCAGCAGGATAAAGGCGTAGCCCAGGCCGTTACCGATGCCATCAATAAAGCTCGGCAGCGGCGGGCTCTTCATGGCGTAGGCCTCGGCCCGGCCCATCACGATGCAGTTGGTGATGATCAGACCGACAAACACCGTCAGCTGCTTGGCGATGTCGTAGGCAAAGGCCTTGAGGATCTGGTCCACCAGGATCACCAGCGAGGCGATCACCGTCATCTGCACAATGATCCGTACACTGTTGGGGATGTGGTTGCGCATCAACGAGATGAACAGGTTGGAGAACGCCGTTACAAAGGTGAGCGCCAGCGACATCACCACCGCGGTCTGCATGGTGGTGGTTACCGCCAGGGCGGAACACACACCCAGCACCTGCAGGGCAATGGGGTTGTTGGCAAAGATAGGTCCGGTCAGGACCTGCTTGAGCGATTGATCAGCCATTGTTCAGCTCTCCTTCGCGAACCTTGTCGATGAAGGCGGCAAAGCCTTCGTCACCCAGCCAGTATTCCAGGCTGTTATTTACGCCATTGGAGGTCAGGGTGGCACCGGAGAGGCCATCCACACCGTGGATGTCGGCCGGATCCGCGCCGCCTTTGACCACACGGATGGCCAGCTCACCGTTGTCATCAAACAGCTGCTTGCCCACCCACTGTGCCTTCCAGCGCGGGTTCTCCACCTCGGCACCCAGGCCGGGGGTTTCACCCTGGTCGTAGTAGACCAGCGCCTTGACGGTGTTCATGTCCGGCTCCAGGGCCAGGAAGGCGTACATGGTGGACCACAGGCCATAGCCGTGGACCGGCAGGATCACGCTGTCCAGACCGCCCGCCTCGTCGCGCACCAGGTAGACCACGCCGGAGTTGGCGCGACGACCGATGGAGGCGATGTCGTTGCTGGGCTTAATGGAGTTCTTGCTGTCCCGCGCCGCCAGGGCGGCGTCGAAGCTGCGGGCGTCCAGGGCGCTGTTGAATTCGCCGCTGTCAAAGTCGATAACCCGGGCATCGATGTACTTATCGAAGGTCTCGGGCACCTTGCCCGCGGCCTTGTCCAGCAGGCCAGCGGCCTCCAGGACGTAGCGCTGGGTATCGCGCTCCTTGTTGAGTTTCTGCTGGGGCTTGAGGGCCACGGCTGCGCCGGAGACCACCAGGGAGCACACCAGACAGAGGCCGACCACTACGCCGAGGGTCTTGCCAAAGGTGTCGTTAGACTTAGCCATTGCGTGCCATCCTCCGCTTGATGTTGGCCTGGGCAGTGAGGTGATCGAAGATCGGTGCCCACAGGTTGGCGAACAGGATCGCCAGCATCATCCCTTCCGGGAAGGCCGGGTTGACCACTCGGATCAGCACCACCATCACCCCAATCAGCGCGCCGTAGGCCCACTTGCCTTGGTTGGTGAAGGAGGCGGAAACCGGGTCGGTGGCCATAAAGAACATACCGATGGCGAAGCCGCCCATCACCAGGTGCCAGGTCCAGGGAACGTTGAACATGGCGTTGGTGTCGGAACCAATCAGGTTGAACAGCGAGGCGGTGGCGACCATGCCCAGCATCACACCGGCGACGATGCGCCAGGAGGCGATGCGGGTGTACATGATGATAAGGCCACCGATGGCCAGGGCCAGCACGCTAGTCTCCCCCACCGAGCCCTCAACAAAGCCGAGGAACGCCGCTTGCCAGGCCGGATCGGAGAAGGCCGCGAACCAGCTGTAGTTGGCAAAGTCGATGGTGCCGGCAGCCGCTTGGCTGAGCATGGTGGCGCCGGAGTAGCCATCCGCCGCAACCCAGACCAGGTCACCGGAGATCTCCGCCGGGTAGGCGAAGAACAGGAAGGCACGGCCGGCCAGGGCGGGGTTAAGGAAGTTACGCCCGGTGCCGCCAAACAGCTCCTTGGCCACCACCACACCGAAGCTGATGCCGATGGCCACCTGCCACAACGGGATGGTGGCGGGCAGGATCAGGGCAAACAGGATAGAGGTGACAAAGAAGCCTTCGTTAACCTCGTGCTTACGCACCGAGGCAAACAGCACCTCCCAGAAACCACCAACGGCGAAGGTCACCGCGTAGATGGGCAGGAAGAAGCAGGCACCGTAGAACATCAGGCCAAGCACGCCGGTGTCGGCGGTAAGGCTGCCACCCAGCGACTGGAACAGACCCACCTGCCAGACGTCCGGCACGGCGAAGCCTTGGGCCAGGGCGGCCTGGGCCTGCCAACCGACGTTGTACATGCCAAAGAACATGGCGGGGAACAGGCACAACCAAACGGTGATCATCATCCGCTTGAGGTCGACGTTGTCACGCACATGGGTGGTACCGCGGGTGGTCTTACCCGGGGTATAGAGGATGGTGGCGGCGGCTTCGTACAGCGCGTACCACTTCTCGTACTTACCGCCCTTCTCAAAGTCGGGCTCAATACGCTCGATAAATTGCTTCAGACTCATTAGCCTTCCCTCTCGATGATCTCAAGGCAGGCGCGCAGTTCGGCACCGTAGTCGTACTTGCCGGGACACACGAAGGTACAGAGCGCCAGATCTTCTTCGTCCAGCTCCAGGGCACCCAGGCTTTGGGCACCGTCGGTGTCACGGGCGATCAGGTCGCGCAGCAGCAGGGTAGGAAGAATGTCCAGGGGCATTACCCGTTCGTACTGTCCAATCGGCACCATGGCGCGGTCGGAGCCGCCGGTGCTGGTGGTCATCTTGAACAGCTTGCCGGGGCTGAAGTGGGAGAGGAAGGTGCGGGTAAAGGAGAACTTGTTGGCACCAGGCATGACCCAGCCGAACAGTTCCTTCTCGTCGCCCTCGCCCAGCACGCTCACCTGTTGGTGGTAGCGGCCCAGGTAACGGTGCACATCATCCGCGGTACGGCCATGCAGCACGGACCCAGAGATGATACGGACGTGGCTCTCGCTCAGCTCACCTTCGGTCAGCTGGGCCAGGTCGGCCCCCACCAGGGTGCGTACCAGACGGGGGCGCACCACCATGGGACCGGCCAGGGAAACCACCCGCTGGCTGTCCAGTCGGCCCTGGCTGAACAGGGTGCCGATGGCGACCACATCTTGATAGTTGATGTGCCACAGGGTGCGGTTAGCGCTGGCAGGCAGCAGGCTGTGGATGTGGGTGCCGGGCAGGCCGGCGGGGTGCGGGCCACCAAACTGGTGGACGCTGACCTTATCCAGGCCGCTGACCAGCGGCGCACCGGCGCCCTGGCAGAGGTAGACCTGGGCCAGTCGGCTCAGTACCACCAGACCTTGCTTGAAGGCCTCACCCTGCTCCGCCAGCACCACGGCGGGATCGGCGGCCAGGGGGTTGGTGTCGATGGCGGTGACGAAGATCCCCTCCGGGCGACTGCCCAGGGCCGGTACACGGCTGAAGGGGCGGGTCCGCAGGGCGGTCCACAGGCCACTGTTTACCAGGTTGTCTTCAACCTGCTGAGGCTCCAATTGCGCCAGTGAATTGGCGTCGTACTGGGAGAAGGTCAGTTCATCGTCACCATCCAGGTCGATGACCACCGACTGCAACACCCGCTTGGCGCCGCGGTTGATCTCGCTGACAGTGCCACTGGCTGGCGCGGTGAATTTCACCCCGGGATTTTTCTTGTCTTCAAAGATCACCTGACCTTTTTTGACCCGGTCGCCGACCCGCACCTGCATGGTGGGGCGCATGCCAATGTACTCTTCACCCAAGATCGCAACGCGAGACACAGCGGAGCCATCCTGGATGACTTGTTCTGGTCCACCGGCGAGGGGCAGATCCAATCCTTGCTTTATTGTAATCATACTCACTTGCACTGCTTTGCTGGGAAGTCCACCCGAGCCGCCATTTCACACTGAAAACAGCGACCCAATTGATATCTTTCTCATTTCCGCCACCTTTGCGCAGAAGCACAAGATTTCCGTATTTTTGCGACCTGCGTCACGGCGGCTCGAGCGCATCATACCCCAAAGAAACACGCCCATCCATGAAAATTGGCTTTACCTTTGGCCAAAGAGTAAGACTTATGTCCAACCGCTCAGCAAAGCGCCGTTTTCCTGCCTTGGCAGTACAAAACAGTGCCCTCACTGCTGCATTTTTGTGAACAAAACACAGCAAACCAAGTCAGGCCCAGTGCGTCCCAGCGCCGCACGCGACGAGAAAATGAACCAAGTTTGCATAAAGAGGCAGCAAAGGGTTCTGGGGCACAGCGAAGAGCCCATTTCACATCAAGGACTTAGCACCACAACTCGGGCATCATCCTGTTGTTAACAAACAATAAGTGAGCAAAGTCACAGATGAGTCAGGGGCGACGCAGGCGCCGGGCGATGTCGCGAAAGGGCCCCAGGTAGAGGCTGAGCAGGGTGGGATGGCCAGGATCGGAGCCGCCAACACCAAAACCGGTTGGCCGATTGCCCCGGGCCGGTAGCCAGGTGCCGCACAGGCGGTCCCAGATGGCCAGGGCGGTGCCGAGGTTACGATCAAAATGAGCCGGGTCGTCACTGTGATGGACCTGGTGCTGGGCCGGGCTTATCACCCAGCGCTCCCAGCCCGTGCCCCAGGAGAGCCAGAGGTGGCTGTGACGCAGATTGGAGCCGGCCAGGTTGAACAGAAACACCAGGGCGTTTGCACCGAGGATCTCCTGCATCTTGAGGGTGGGACCGAAAAGGTAATAACAGAGCCCCACCACCAGCCCCTGGGTCAGCCCCATCCGGGTGGCGTACAGCAGGCTCTCCAGCGGATGGCTGCGATAGACCGTCATCGGGGTCAGTACCGGGGCACTGTGATGGACCTTGTGGATATCCCACAGCACCGGCACCTTGTGCAGGGCCAGGTGGAGCAGGAAACGGGTCAGGTCATCAAACAGGAACAGCGCCAGGGTAAAGCTGGCCATCACCGCCCAGGCGGGCCAGGCCAGCGGCGTCATTGGGCCAAACCCGGCCTCCAACGCATCACTTAATCCCAAGGCCACCGGCACCATGGTGAGTACCACCCCACCGAAGGTGGCGGCGCGGATCAACTTGTTGATCACCCACATTGCCACATCCAGCCGGGCCGAAAGATGGCCATAGACCCGGCGGGGAAACAGGAAGCGCAGCCAGGCCCCCCAGCCGCGCTGGCCCTGCCACCAGAACAGGCCGGTGGCCAGCAGCAAGGCGGAGAGCAGGTAGCCCCAGAACAGCCGGGTATTGGCATTACCAAAGGCCGCCGCCAGCTCCGCCAGGTTGGTGTTGAGAAATTCCATGCCCTGCCCTCTTATCCCGGCCTAATAGCGGAAGCGATAGCCCAGCACCCACTGTTGTGAGCGGTTGGGTCGGGCGCCATAGGGCCGGCGACTGACGATCGCCTCCTCGTCCAGCAGGTTGGTAACCTTGCCATAGACCTCGCCATAGCCGCCCAGGTCATAGCGGGCCGCCAGATCCAGGGTCCAGTAGTCGTCGGTCTCCACCCCGCTGAGGGTGACCCCCTCACCGGAGGCCTCCCACATCTCGCTGACATAACGCGCCAGTAGATCGGTACTCCAGCTCTGACCGGCCAGCCCCGCCCCCAGGGTCAACTGGTGCTCCGGCAGGTAGGGCAAGGGATCGCCGGCCTGGACCTGGCCCCACATGGTGAAGTCGGAATCAAAGTCGGTCTGGAACTCGGAGTCGGTGTAGCTGTACACCAGGCTCAGGGGCAGATCGAGCTCACCGACCCGGAAGCGGTGCTCGGCGCTGAGCTCTAGCCCGTAGACCTCCACCTCGCCGCCGTTGTACTCCTGATCGATGTTGTCGGCGCAAGAGGCGGAGGCGGAGAAGGTGCAGCTCTCCTTGAGGTTGTCGAAGTCATTGAGGAACAGCACCGCCTCCAGACTGCTGCGATCGCCGCGGTAGCGGGTGCCCAGCTCATAGTTGACGCTGGTCTCGCTGTCGATGATCGGTGGCTGTTGTGGACTGGTAGGCACAAAGCCCTGGTGAACCCCGGCAAATACGCCCCATTGATCGCTCAGGCGGTAGAACAGGCTGGCACCGGGCAGCCAGATGCGGGTGGTCTTGCTGAGGTAATCACCAGCGGCACCGGGCTGACGGTTCTGGTAATGCATGTCGAGAAACTCGCCACGGACCCCGAGGGTCAGCTCCAGTTTGTCCCAGCTCAGGGTGTCCTGCAGATAGAGCGACCAGGCCTCGGTCTGCTCGGTGTTGAGGGTGGCGGTGATGGTCTCGCCCCCCTCTGCCACCAGGTTGCCCTGCTGCATCAGGAAGGGATCCTCGGTGTGGTTACGCTGGATCTCATCCTCGTGGTAGCGCACCCCGGCCTGGAGGTTGTGGTTGAGCCCCCACAGCGGGAAGGCCCAGCGCAGATCACTCTGGATCCCCTGGGCATAGTAATCGCGATCGTTGGTGCCGATGATCAGGGTGTCAAAGCCCAGCGGCGAGCTGCTGTCCTGGGCCCCGGTGAGCACATCGTAATAGAGGCTGTTGAGGCTCTCTTCGGGGTTTTGCAGGATCTCCGACAGGTCCCGGTCGGTCTGCGGGCTCACCGACTGAAAGCCGTTGAGCTTGGCCCAGGCGCGGCTGAAGTCGTTGCGGTAGACCCGGGTGGTGAGATCGAAATCCGGGCCGGCGAGGAAGTGGTTGAACTGCACCTGGCTGTGCTCCCACTCCATCCGGTCCAGGGCGCTGGCGCGATAGCGGCGCAGCGGATCCTGGCGAAAGTCGGCGTCGGTCAGCCCCAGGTAGGTCTCATCGGAGACCTCGTCGGCGTAGACCAGCTTCAGCTCCAGTACCTGGTTAAGGCGCTCGCCCTGGATGTCGTAGCGCAGCTTGGCCATCACCTCGTTCTTGTCGAAGCCGGTGTCGCCGCCGCCATCGAGGGATTTAAAGCCGTCACTCTCAACGTGAACGCCTTCCAGCAGTATCCCCAGATCGCCAAAGCGATCGCCCCAATAACCATGGGCCTTGAGGTAGCCGTCGCTGCCGCCGGCCAGATCCACCATGGCGGCCAGGTCATCCGGCACCGCCCGGGTGGTGAGGTTCATCGCCCCGGCCACGGTGTAGGGGCCGTACTTGATCGCCCCGGGGCCCTTAACCACCTCCACCGAGGTGATCTTGCTCATCATCGGGAAGTAATAGGCGGCGGAGGCGGAGTACGGTGCCGGGGCGATCAACACCCCATCCTCCATCAGGGTTACCTTCTTACTGCGCTCCGGGGTCACCCCGCGAAAACCGATGTTGGGGCGCAGGCCAAAGCCATCCTCGCTGCGGATATTGACCCCGGGTACCTTGGCCAGGATCCGCTCGATGTCGTCGTAGCTGAACTTCTCCAGCTCCACCTCGTCGATCAGGGTGGTGGAGCCCGCCTCGGTGCGCAGTTGGTCACGCTGACCGAGGATCTGTAGCCGTTCATCGTAGGCGCTGTCCGACTCGTCTGCCCAGCTGGGCAGAGTGCCGCCCAGGGCAGTACAGAGCGCCAGCGCCAGGGGGGTAAATCGTCCTTGCATCAATCGTTGTCTCCTGCCGCCGTGGGCGGCAACTCCAGCGCCAGGCTGCTGATAAAGTCCACCTTGAGTTGATCCGTCACCGTCTTTACTCCGGCCTGGGTCTGGGCGACCCGCTCCGGGTCTTCGGTCAATACCTGGGACAAGGGACCCGGGTAGGTGGTGCCATCGACGATCACCGCATCCAGATCGGCGACCATGCGCTGGGCCAGCTCGGGGTTACCGACGTCGTTGAGGTAGTCATCGAAGCCCGCGCCCTCCAGCCCCTCAAACAGGCTCTTGAAGGCCACCAGGTTGTTGACCACGTTGTCGATGGAGCTGGCACTGAAGCCGGACTCCAGGGTGCTGAGACACTCTTCGTCCAGACAGGCACCGGCAAAGCCCTGCAGCGGCACCCCCAGTTTGGCGTCCTTGGTGAGGCCATCGAGATAGAACAGGCCGTCGCTGATGGCATTCACCGCCTGGTGCACGTCACTGAACTCGCTGCCGGGCTCGCCGGCGGATTTGAGCTGCTCGGCGTAGCTGGCCCACTGCTGCTGCAGCAGCGCCAGGTTGGCCTCCAGATCCGCCGCTACCGCCTCGGCGAACTGGCAGCGGGCCAGCCAGCGCTCGGCCTCCGGCCGGGCGTTCCAGCCTGCCGGGGCCAGGTTATCGGGACAGCGGTGATCCGCATCCGGGGCAAACAGCAGATGCTCCAGGGCATCCAGGCCCTTGCGGGTGTCGGTGCGCACCGTGATGTCATAGGGGTTGCCATTGATGTTGCCGGCCTCGAAGAAGGCCACGTCCTGATCCACCGCGCAGCGGTTCACCACCGGGTAGGAGTAGATCCGGTTGCGCAGGGTGGCCTCACTGCCCAGCGGCCCAATCTGCATCAGCTCCGCCTGCTGCCATTGCGCCATCAGTGCCAGCCAGGTCTGCTGGGCGTCACCACCGGCGGCACTGGCATCGCCGCCAGAGCTGAGCGCCTGGCAGTACTGGGCCAGCGAGGGTGTCAGCTCAGCAGCCAGTTGTTGGGCAGAGGTGAAGGTGGGGGTGATGACGTTGTCCACCAGGTTGGCCACCAGCTCAGCCTGGTCAAACTCGCCAGGGGTTGGGGTGGGGGGTGGGTTGCTGCCGCCACCGCTACCGTAGTCAGGGCCCGCCTCGCTGGACCCGCTCTCGCCACAACCGGCGAGCAGCAGCAAGGAGAGCGCGATGGGGGTCAATTGCCATTTCATGATCATTACCTTTAGAAACCACGACAGCCCGGACCCTTGCGGGCCCAAGCTGGGAACAGGGGGATAATGCCCACCGGGGGATTACCAGTTTTCGACGTTGGCCGGGTCAAACCCGTAGGCGGTGGCCAGGATCTGTCGGGCTTGCATCAGCTGGGCCTGGTAGGCGGCAACATCCCCACTCAGTACCGGGGCATCCCCCATCAGGCTGTGCAGCTGGGCGAACTGCTCGGCGGACAGCGGCGACTGGCGGTTGAACTGCAGGTTGAGGGCGAAGCCCTTCATCTCGCTCCAGTGCTTGGCCAGGGTGGCGTAATCGAAGTCGGCGGTGCCCAGGGTCGCCAAGTCAGCGTGGCTGTCGTTGATGTAGTGGATCACCGTGGTGACAATGGCGCGCTCCCAGGCATCCAGGGCCAGGGTGACCTGCTCCTGCAGTGCCGTGGCCTGAGCCTCGGTCAGCGCCCCCTCGGCGTCGCTGATGATCTGGCGGCCCATCAGGAAGGCGTTCATCGCCTGGGCGGTGTAATCGGTGGGCATGGCGTTGGCGGCGCTGCCTCGATCCCGCTTGGCGGCGTTGGTGGAGTTACCAAAGTTGAACTCACTGAACAGGTCGATGGTGCCGTCGCCGTTGCTGTCGAAGTAGCCACTGGCGTAAGCCTCACGACCACCGGCCGCGGCCAGCTCGTCGTCGCTGTAATCCAGGTAGTCGCGGGCCGCGCCGAAGTAGCCAAAGCCCTCGTCGTAGACGTGCTCCAGCGCGGTGTAGCCCTTCATCTCGACGTTGTCGACGTTGTCCGCCAGCAGGCCCTTACCCTCGGTGTCATTATCCAGATAATCGTCTGCCCCCTGGGAGTACGCCACCGCACCGAGCAGGTGTTTCTGGATCAGCTGCTTAAGGTCGTGGCCCTGGTCGTTGAGGTAGATGGCGCTGATGGGGTTGCCGAAGGGATCCATCCGCACGGCCCCACCCAGGTGCTGCTCGGCGTTGTCCGCCAACAGACCGAACAGGATGTTCACCAGGCCTTCCGGGCTGGTGCTGCCGGCAGCGCCCCAACCAACGAAGGCGCCGTTGTTCCAGTCCTGGTACTGGCCGACGGCGTCGTTACCGGCGATCTTGCCGCTCAGGTCCTTGTGGGAGCTGGAGAGGTCACGCAGCACGGTCTGGGTGGTGCCCTCCATAAAGCTGACCGGGAAGCTGTCCGCCACCAGGTCGTAATCCTCGGGGGTGATCAGGTAGAAGCTGTTGAGCTTGGCCAGTACCTCCTCGCGGCTGGTGAGCACGCCGCTGTCCAGATCCGCCAGCAGCTGGTTGCCGATGTAGTGGTTGAGCTCGGCAATCAGCACATGACGGGTGGTCTGGCCGCTGTAGGAGACGCTGGTGTCAGCGCCGAAGCGGCTGGGGAAGGCGTAGTAGTCCAGCAGGTCATTGACCATGATGGTCAACGGCTTGCTGAAGGTCGCGCCGGCGCTGTCAGTGACGGTGACGGACACCTCGGTGCTGGCCATCGCCTCGTAGTTCATCGCCACGTCGGCGGCCAGGGACAACATATCGCCCTCGATGACAAAGCGGCTGTCCTCGGTGCTGAAGGTGAAGCTGTCGCCGCTGTCGCTGTCGCTGGCGGTCAACTGGCCAATCTCGGCGCCCATGGCGTTCTCATCAACGCTGTCGTTGGACAGCACGATATCGGTGGGAGCGGTGTTGCTGGGTGCCGGCGGCTGGGGGGTGGGCTCGCTGCTGTCACTGCCTCCGCCGCAGGCGGTCAGGGCAAGACTGGAGGTCAAAAGCGCAAGGGCAATCGGGGAACGCTGAGTCATCGGGTTACCTTTAGTCGAAGCGATGAAGGGGATTCGCATAACACTATGGCAACAAATCATACAGAATTACAAATGCGAATCAATACTATTCACATTTTTCTCTGCGCCCTCGCTAGCGCAACGCTTTTCAGTCACAAAAAAGCCCTGGCACCGTCGGGTGCCAGGGCTTTAAAAAGTCTGTCAGCGAGTTAGCTTTCCAGCGCCTTCAATTGGTCGTCGGACAGCAGCAGATCCTCGTTGCGATTGACCTGGATCCCCTGGTCCAGGATCGCCTGGGCGATGGCCTGGGCCTCCGCCAGGGAGTGCATCTTGAAGGTGCCACACTGGAACTCGTTCAGCTCCGGGATGTCGTTCTGGGCTTTTACCCCGAGCACGTCCTGCATCGCCGCCTTCCAGGCGTCGCCGACCTGCTGCTCCGACGGTTCACCGATGAGGCTCATGTAGAAACCGGTGCGGCAGCCCATGGGGGACAGATCGATGATCTCCACACCATCGCCGTTGAGGTGGTCGCGCATAAAGCCAGCGAACAGATGCTCCAGGGTGTGGATCCCCTTCTCGCTGAGGATCCCGGCATTGGGCACGCAGAATCGCAGGTCGAATACGGTGATGGTGTCCCCTCCCGGGGTGGCCATGGTCTTGGCAACCCGAACCGCCGGGGCGGCCATCTGGGTGTGATCAACCTTGAAGCTATCGAGCAGTGGCATGGGATCTCCTTAATCTGTACCAGTTTCACTACAACCTTGGTGTGACCGCCAAACAGTAGCCCCGCCCTTGGACGGGGTCAATCATCCACTCACTCCTGATGAGCAATCTGGTTATAGGCATCCTCGCTGATGCGATGATAAGCGCCAACCCCCTGCTGAAACGCCTGGTAGTGATCCAACACCTTCTTCATGGTGGGATCCTTGGCCGCTTCCTCTGCCATCACCAGCTGGGCCGCCTTGCGCAGCTCTACCAGCACCTCGTCAGGCCAGCGGCGCAGCTCGATGCCGTGCTCGTTGACCAGGGCATCCAGGGCGGCGATGTTGCGGCTGGTGTACTCATCCAGCATGTCCTGGTTGACCGACTGGGCAGCGATCTCAACGATCGCCTGCAGATCCGCCGGCAGGCTGTTGAAGGCGGCCTGGTTAACCATGAACTCCAGCACGGTGCCCGGCTCATGCCAGCCGGGGTAGTAGTAGTACTTGGCCGCCTTATGCAGGCCAAAGGCCAGGTCATTGTAGGGGCCGACCCATTCGGTGGCGTCGATGGCGCCGGTCTGCAGTGCGGTGAACAGCTCCCGTCCCGGCAGCGTCACCGGCACCCCACCCAGCCGGGCCAGCACCTCACCGCCCAGCCCGGGAAGGCGCATCTTCAGCCCCTTGAGGTCCTCCAGCGAATTGATCTCCTTGTTGAACCAGCCCCCCATCTGCACCCCGGTGTTGCCGCCGGCCAGCGGCAGGATGCCGAAGGGGGCGTAGACCTCACGCCACAGCGACATGCCACCGCCGTAGTTGAGCCAGCCGTTCATCTGCTGGGCGTTCATGCCAAAGGGGATGGAGGTGAAGATCTGCGAGGCCGGGGTTTTGCCCTTCCAGTAGTAGGAGGCGCTGTGGCCCATCTCCGCCGTACCCTGGCTGACCGCATCAAATACCTCGAAGGCGGGCACCAGATCGCCGGCGCCGTAGACAGTGACGGTGAGACGACCGCCACTCATCTTGTTGACCCGCTCGGCAAAGCGCTCCGGCGCCATGCCCAGGCCGGGGAAGTTCTTGGGCCAGGAGGTGACCAGCTTCCACTGGAAGGTCTCGCTGCTTTGTACGCTGCTGCCGGCGCCGCTGTCCGCCGGAGGCGGCTGACAGCCCGCCAGGAAGGTGGTCAGTGCCAGCGCCGTCATCAGCTTAAGCCGGTTCAGGAATCGGTGTGCCATGGTGCTCTCCTTGTCGTTATCCGTAGATCCGCTCCGGAAGCCAGGTGGCCAGCACCGGCCAGAGCGCCAGTAGCAACATCATCAGTATCTGAATGCCAATAAAGGGGATGACCCCCCGGTACAGGGTTGCGCTGGTGAGTGAGGGTGGCGCAACGCCGCGTAGATAAAACAAAGCAAATCCAAAGGGTGGCGTCAAAAAAGAGGTTTGAAGATTGAGCCCCAGCATCACCCCCAGCCAGATAGGATCCAGCCCCAGCATCAGCAGCGTCGGGGCCACCATGGGCACCACCACGAAGGTGATCTCGATGAAATCGAGGATGAAGCCGAGCAGGAAGATCACCAGCATCACCAGCAAGGTAGCCCCCACCACCCCACCGGGCAGATCCGACAGCAGGCCGTGGATCAGCGCCTCGCCGCCAAGGCCCCGGAACACCAGGGAGAACAGCGCCGCGCCGATCAGGATCATGAACACCATGGCGGTCACCTTGACCGTCTCGGTCAGCACCCCAAGCAGCGCCTGGGCGCTCAGCTGGCGCCGTACCAGGGCCAGCGTAAGGGCACCGAAGGCCCCCACTGCCGCCGCCTCGGTGGGGGTGGCCACGCCCAGCAGGATGGAGCCCAACACCAGGAAGATCAGGCCGATGGGCGGCACCAGCGCCTTGAGTAGGGTGATCACGAAGGGCCAGTCCAGCGGCACCGCCTCGGTCTCGGCAAACAGCTGTGGCCGACGCCAGGCCAGCCACAGGGTGTAGAGCATGTAGAGTGCCACCAATACCAGGCCGGGGATCAGGGCACCGGCGAACAGGTCGCCCACCGACACGGTACGGGGGGAGAAGATCCCCATCTTCAGCTGCGCCTGCTGGAAGGCCGAGGAGAGTACATCCCCCAGCAGCACCAGGGCGATGGAGGGAGGGATGATCTGGCCCAGGGTGCCGGTGGCACAGATCGCCCCGGCAGCATAAGCAGGATCGTAGCCACGGCGCAGCATCGCCGGCAGCGACAACAATCCCATGGTGACCACGGTGGCACCAACGATGCCGGTGCTGGCCGCCAGCAGCATCCCCACCACCATCACCGACAGCGCCAGGCCTGCCCGCACCCGGCCAAACAGCTTGGCCATGGCATCCAGCAGCTGCTCCGCCAGGCGGGAGCGCTCCAACGTCACCCCCATCATGACGAACAGCGGCACCGCCATCAGTACCTGGTTATTGAGGATGCCGTAGAGTCGATTGGGCAGCGCGCCGAGAAAGGCTCCGTCCAGGTGGCCGGTGAGGGTGCCGATGGCGGCGAACCAGAGCGCAGTACCACCGAGGACAAAGGCCACCGGAAAGCCCGCCAGCAGCACCAGGCAGACACACAGAAACAGCACCAGGGCCATCATGGGCGGGACTCCCTATCGAGCAGCACCGCCAGGTTGCGTCCCAGCTCCGCCAGCGCCTGCAGTCCCAGGGTCAGCACCAGCGCCAGGATCAGGGATTTTTGCAGGTACACCAGCCCCAGGCCACCGGCCTCCACCGAGCCCTCCATCCGGGCCCAGGCATTGGCGACGTAATCCCAGCTTTGCAATGCGATGAAGCCGAGGAAGGGCAGCAGCAACAACAGGGTGCCGAGCAGGTCCACCCAGGCCTTACGCCGGGGTGACCACTCTCGGTAGAAGATGTCGACCCGGACGTGGCCCTGGTGCTTGAGGGTAAAGCCGGCGCCGAGGGTGAAAAGGGCACCGTGAAGATAGAGCACCGCTTCCTGCAGGGCGATGGATCCCAGGTCGAAGACGTAGCGGAGCACCACCACCAGGAAGGCCAGCAGCAGCATCAACAGCATCAACAGGCCACACAGCTGCCCTAGTCGTTCACTGATGCGATCGATGCGATCCACCAGCCCCCATCCCACCATCGCCAGTCCCTGACATTGATTCCATTAACAATGTAATAACAGACTAGGGCGGGATCTGGCCAGTCCGATCTGGAACCGGGAGAGGTTTTCCCTTCAGCTAACGCAGCTGGGGGTGCGGGGGGCGCCGCCTTGTTCTGCCCATTCGGACGGGGTGTAGGTGTGCAGTGCCAGGGCGTGCAAGCTGGTGGCCAACTGCTCTGCCAACAGGGCGTTTACCTGGCGGTGGCGGGCCAGCAGGCGCTGCCCCTCGAAGTGATCGCTCACTACGATGAGCTTGAAATGACTCTCCTCTGCGGGCCCCCGGTGCATGTGGCTTTCGTTGATCACCTCCAGGTGGCTCGGCGCCAGCCCTTGTGTGATCTGTTGCTCGATGATCTTCTGCATGCTCATGGTGGACCTCCTGTTCAATCTGCGCCGGTTATACCCTGTTCCCGGTCGGGATGAAAGCCCGGGATCACCCGGCGGAAGGTGAGGCTGATACGCGCCTGGCTGGCCCGGGCACTGGGATTGAGGCCATGCCAAACCCCGGGCTCCAGCCACAACAGGCTGCCGGGTGCCAGCGCCACCCCCTCGCTGGGTCCCACCTGCCAGCGCAGTCGCAGTACCCGCTCCTGACCCAGCGACAGGATCGCCAGATCCGGTTTTGGCCCCAACTCAGGCTCATCGTCGCGATGCCAACCCATCCTGTCCCGGCCATCGCGATAGTGGTTTACCAGTGCCGCGTTAAAGCCCCACTGCCCCAAGGCATTGAGCCGGGTCAGGATCGGCTCCAGGGCGGCGGGGAACGGCTGCGGTGCCAGCAGTAGGCCAGAGTAGCGGTAGTGGCAGCCCGGCCGGGCCAGGTAGCATTGGCGCCGGGGGATGGGGTGGGCCTGGCCAAACAGCTTCACCTGCGGCTGCTGCCAGGGCAGCGCTTGCAACTGGTCCCATAGCCGGGCCTGGGCCTGTGGCGCTAACCAGGATGGCCAGTAGCGGGCCAGCCGCCGTCCGCTATGATCCAGGATGTCCCTTGCCGGGGACACGGGGGCAGCGAAGTCGCTGTGACGCTGTTTTTCCATCGATAACTCTGCGAAAATCGCCCTTTTTTGTTTGCCCGACTATGACCGAGTTTAGCGTTGACGGCGCCCCACTCCAGATGGAGCGCTACCCTCCTGTCGCCGACGATCCCCTGCAGGCCTGGGATGCGGCGGATGAACTGCTGCTGCAGGCCCACCAGCTGCCAGAGGGGCCGCTGTGGCTGTTCAACGACCACTTTGGCGCCCTGGCCTGCGGCCTGCGTCAGCGCCAGCCGAGCCAGATCCTGCACTGGTACAGCGACTCCTACGTAGCCCACCAGGGGTTGGAACAAAACCTGGCACTCAATGAGCTGGCCCCAGTCAGCCAGGCTCACCAAAGCCTTGAAACGCTGGCCAGCGTAGCTGCGCCTGTGGGGGTGCTGATCAAGCTGCCACGCAGCCTGCGTCTGCTGACCTGGCAACTGGACTGGCTCAACCGCCAACTGCCGCAGGGCACCCCGGTGGTGATTGCCGCCCGCCAGCGTGACATGCCCAGCACCCTGCCGGATCTGACCCGCCAGCTGCTGGACCAGGTCCACCCCTCCCGAGCGGTCAAGAAGGCCCGGCTGGTCTACGGCCAGCTGTCCGGCCGACAAAGTGGCCTGGACCCGGTGCTGAGCTGGCACTGCGAGCCACTCAACCAGACCCTGCACAACTACCCCAATACCTACGGCAGCCAGAAGCTGGACCTGGGGGCGCGGTTGCTGCTGCAGCACCTGCCCCAAAACGATGGTTTGGTGGTGGACCTGGGCTGCGGTAACGGGGTGCTGTCGGTGGCGATGCTGCAGGCCAACCCAGACTGCCAGGTGTTGGCGGTGGACGAATCCCAGGACGCCCTGCGCGCCTGCCAGGACAACACCCAGGCCTGGTCCGATCGGGTTGAGCTGCTGTGGAACGACTGCCTCAGCGGAGTCGAGGGTGGCAGCGCCGATCTGGTGCTGTGCAATCCCCCCTTTCATCAGCAGCAGGCGGTAACCGACCACATCGCCTGGCAGATGTTCCGGGATGCCCGCCGGGTGCTGCGCAGCGGCGGTCGACTGCGCATCGTCGGCAACCGCCACCTGGGCTACCACATCAAGCTGACACGCCTGTTTGGCGGCTGCAAGACCTTGGCTTCCAACGCCAAATTTGTGGTTCTCGAAGCCCAGAAGCGCTGATCCCGGGCCCAGTTCTGGTATGCTGCTGGCCAAGATCTGACAAACAGGTAAGCCAATGAAACGAATCTTGCTGCCGCTGGTGCTGGCCCTGGCCGGCTGTGCCAGTCAACCCCAGTCCCTGGTGCTGAGCCCGCTGGAGCCGGTGATCACCACCCAGGCAAACCCGAGCCAGAGCGTCGCCATCTCCTCGGTGGATCTGCGCACTGAGACCTTCCTGGCGCGGATCCAGCGGGAGGGCGAGGCGGCGACCCTGCTCAATGCCAACACCAATCCCCGTCAGCTGGTCGAGCAAGGCCTGAGCCAGGGGCTGCAGCAGATGGGTTACCGGGTCGGGCCGGATGGCCAGGTGCAGATCGCCATCGAGCTGGAACGGCTGCTGGTGGACGTGGAACAGACCCGGCTCAAACACGATGCCAGCAGCCAGCTGGTGGCCCGGGTCACCGTCACCGAGGGGCAGCGGGCCCTGGTCAAACGCTACCAGACCCGCGGCACCTTCAACGGTGCCCTGCGCGCTGAGCCGGCCCGGTTGGAGCGCGAGCTCAACGACCGCCTGGCGCAGCTGCTAGACGCCATCATCAATGACCCGGAACTGCACCAGTTCATCCAGTAAGGAGCGCCTTATGACACGGACGTTTTATCTCGCTCTGGCCCTCTGCCTGGCCAGCCTTGGAGTCCACGCCAACGACGACATCCAGTCGGACAACCTGTTTCCTGTGGTACAGCTGGAGACCAGCATGGGCACCTTGCTGGTGGAGCTGGATCGCAGCCGGGCCCGGGTGACCGTCGATAACTTCCTGCGCTACGTGGTCTCTGGCCACTATGACAACACGGTGTTTCACCGGGTGGTGCCGGGGTTTGTGGTGCAGGGCGGCGGCTTTGGCCACGACTACACCCCGCTGGAGGAGGGCGAGCCGATCGTCAACGAGTCCGGCAATGGCCTGAAGAATCGCCAGGGCACCATCGCCATGGCCCGGGCCAACGCGCCCCACACCGCTACCAACCAGTTCTACTTCAACCTGGATGACAACGACGGGCTGGATCCGGGCCGGCGCTGGGGCTACGCGGTGTTTGGCGAGATCACTGAAGGGCAGGAGGTGTTGGAGCAGATGGGCCAGGTCCCCACCGACTACCTGGATGCCGTTGGCGCCGACACCGTGCCGGTGGAGCCGCTGCGGCTGCTCAAGGCCACCCTGCTGCCGGAGTAAGTGATGACCCTCAACCGCCTAGTGCCGTTGCTGGCCGTGCTACTGGCCGGCTGCGCCACCACCGATTTGAACCCCGACGCCGGGCCGGTTCAGGTGGTGTTTGACCAGCGTGGCCAGCCGCTCAACTGCGAGCCGCTGGACACCTGGGTGGGCACCGAGGGCCACTGGTACAGCTACTGGTTCATCACCAACTTCGATCTCACCACCGGGGCGCTGAACCAGCTGCGCAACCGGGCGGCGGCGCTGGGAGGCAACCGGGTGGAGATCTCCTCCAAGATGGATTTCCAGACCTCGGTGACCCTGATCGGCCACATCTACCGCTGCCCCACCCCCTGAGCCCGGGCCGCTGACTCTTGTCCCCGCCCGGTGCCTTCTCTATGCTGGCCAAAGATCCTCTTCATAAAGGCCGCACCGTGATCCAGAACCTGAGCCAACGCCTTGGCGCCCTGAAAGTTTATGCCCAAAAGCGGGTGCTGACCCTGCTGGCGCTGGGGTTCTCCTCCGGCCTGCCCCTGGCGCTGGTGTTTGGCACCCTCTCCTTCTGGTTACGAGAAGCAGGGATCGAGCGGGCCACCATCGGCTTCATCAGCTGGGTGGCGCTGGCCTACAGCTTCAAGTTTCTCTGGGCCCCGCTGGTAGACCGGCTGCCGATCCCCGGCCTCACCGCCCGCATGGGCCGACGACGCAGCTGGCTGCTGCTGTCCCAGCTGGTGCTGGCGGCGGGCCTGGCCACCATGGCGCAGATGGATCCGCAGCTGCAGCTCAGCACCCTGGTGGGCCTGGCCCTGGTGGTGGCCTTTGCCTCCGCCACCCAGGACATCGCGGTGGACGCCTTTCGCATCGAGGCGGCCCCGGAGAAGATGCAGGCGGCCCTGGCCGCGGCCTACCAGATGGGTTACCGACTGGCGATGATCTTCTCCGGGGCCGGTGCCCTGGCCATCGCCGCCTGGGCCGATCCGGACCCCAACGCCTACCGGGTGGAAGCCTGGCAGGCGGCCTACTGGGCCATGGCCGCCAGCATGGGGGTGGGGATCCTGGCCACCCTGCTGACCGGCGAGCCGCAGGTGGACCGCTCTACCGCCGAGCAGGCCCAGCAGCAGACCCTGGCCCGCTTTGCTCACTGGCCGGGGCCGATTGCCCGCCTATTGGCCTGGGGCTACAGCGCCCTGATCGCGCCCTTTGTTGATTTCTTCCAGCGCTACGGCAAGCAGGCGCTGGTGATCCTGGCGCTGATCGCCTGCTACCGCATCTCCGACATCGTGATGGGGGTGATGGCCAACGTCTTCTATGTGGACATGGGCTTCTCCAAGGCGGAGGTGGCGGCCATCTCCAAGGTGTACGGGGTGATCATGACCCTGCTGGGAGCCGCTGCCGGCGGCGCCCTGGTGTTCCGCTTCGGCACCCTCAAGATCCTGTTTATCGGCGCCATCCTGGTGGCCGGCACCAACCTGCTCTATGCCCTGCAGGCCCAGGTGGGCTACCACGTCGGTCTGCTGACCCTGGTGATCGCCGCCGACAACTTTGCCGCCGGGATCGCCACCTCGGCCTTTATCGCCTACCTCTCCAGCCTCACCAACCTGGCCTACTCGGCCACCCAGTACGCCCTGCTCTCCTCGATGATGCTGCTGTTTCCCAAGTACGTGGCAGGCTTCTCCGGGGTGATGGTGGACGCCTGGGGCTACAGCACCTTCTTCATCGCCGCCAGCGCCATGGGCCTGCCGGTGCTGCTGCTGATCGCCCTGGTGGCCAGGCAGGGGCCACTGCAGCCGAGCGAGATAAAGACCGCTGAGCCTCGCTCCGCCAGTTAGGCCCGCCCCTGCAACTTCCAATCGAAGGTGAATTCTTTTATCTTTTAGGGAGTTGAGTAACAGGGAATGGGCCATGTTGAACGCCCAGAGCAGACAAAAACCCACCGCGCTGGCCGCCGCCAGTGCCGGCGAATGGACCATGGCACGGCTGCGGGTACTGCTGCTGATGCTGATCAGCATCGTCCCCACCTACAAGCTGGCCAGCGGTGAGGATTTCACCCAGGCCCTGGGGCTGAGCTACGCCGCCCTGCTGGTGGCGGTGGCCTGGCTGGCCTACCTCCGGCGGCGGGAGTATGTCCCCGCCCTGGCCTATGTCAGCGTCACCCTGGACATCGGCTTTATCACCCTGGGGCTGTGGCTGGACTTCGTCAGCCGCGAGACCCCGCTGGCATTGGTCAACAACAAGGGCACCTTTGATCTCTACTTCCTGGCGGTGATCTGCACCGCGCTGCGCTATGACCGTCGTCTCAGCCTCTATGGCGGCCTGCTGGCCTTTGCCTCCTACAGTGCGCTGCTGCTGTTTGCCCTGGATCTCTACAACCCCAACGCCATTGATCCGCGCTGGCTGGCCCGATACGGCGAGCTCTACCTGCCGGACCAGATCAGCCGGCTGATCTTCCTGCTGATGGCGATGCTGCTGGCCTGGGTACTGGTGCTGCGCGCCGACAAGCTGGAGCGGGAGGCGCTGCATGATCCCCTCACCGGCGTGCTCAACCGGCAGAGCCTGCATCAACACCTGGACCTGGCGATCCGGCGCTATCGACGCAAGCCACGCCCCTTTGTGCTGGTGATGCTCGATCTGGACCACTTCAAGCGGGTCAACGACCGCTTTGGCCACACCACCGGCGACGCCATCCTTACCGCCTTTGCCCAGCGGCTGCAGCACAGCGTGCGGGCTGGCGACATCGTTGCCCGCTACGGCGGGGAAGAGTTCTGCCTGGTGTTGGAGGAGGCCCACCCGGACAGCGTCGCCACCCTGCTTAACGACCTGCGACGCCGGCTCGGCCGTGCCCCGCTCTACCATGCCGGCACCACCCCCATCCACCTGACCTTCAGTGCCGGGGTGGCCGCCTGGGATCCGGGCCTGGGCGAGGCCGCTAATCTGATCGACTTGGCCGATCAGCGGCTGCTGCAGGCCAAGCGGGCCGGTCGGGATCGGATCGAACTCACCGTCACCGCCGCCGTCGCCTGAACGTAAACGGGCCACCCGAAGGTGGCCCGTTGTGGCTAATTGCCTGGTTCAGTCGCGGAAGTTGTCAAACTGCACCGGTTGCTGCAGCTCTTCGCCGCGCAGCAGCGCCATCACCGCCTGCAGGTCGTCCCGCTTCTTGCCGGTGACCCGCACCTTGTCGCCCTGGATGGAGGCCTGCACCTTCATCTTGGCGTCCTTGATCATCTTCACCAGCTTCTTGGCAAAGTCCTGCTCGATGCCCTGCTTAAACACCGCCTGGCGGGTGACGGTCTTGCCGGACAGGATCGGCTGACCCTTTAGCTCCATCGCCTTGGCATCGACATTACGCTTGGCCAGGGTGCCACGCAGCATGGTTTCCATCTGCTGGACCTGGAACTCGGCCTCGGCCTTGATGGCCACCACCAGGTCCTTGTTGTTGAGCTCAAAGCTGGCCTCGATGCCACGAAAATCGAACCGGGTCTCCAGCTCTCGGTTGGCATTATCGACGGCGTTCTTGATCTCAACCGCGTCCACTTCAGAAACAATATCAAACGATGGCATGCTGCTCTCCAAACTCAGTTTTCTCGCTGCGGCAAGTGTACCTGATCGGGGGAGAAAAAGGATGACAGAGATCCTAGGGTTCCTTAAGATGCCTTCATGCTCGATTTCATACTGCAACCCACCCCCATCCAGCGTCGCCTGGGTCGTAGCCTGCTGGTGCTGGCGCTGATGGTGATCTCCTACCTGGTGTTCTCGCAGCCGAGCTACAGCGCCCCCATGCCCCACTTTGACAAGGTCGGCCACTTCGTTGCCTTCTTTGGCCTGGCCGCCTTGCTGCAATGGGCCACCAACGCCCGGCTGGGCTGGCAGCTCACCCTGCTGTTCGGCTACGCCCTGATGATCGAGCTAGTCCAGGCCCAACTGCCCTATCGCGTCGCCGATCCGGCGGATCTGGTGGCGGACATGGCTGGTGCCTTGAGCTTCTACCTCTGCCTGATGGGGTTGCGACTATGGTCGCGCCGATCGGTCTCCTAGGCGGCGGTGCCATCGGCCAGCTTCTGGCCTGGCAGTTGCAGCAGCAGCGGGTGCCGCTGCGCCTGCTCAGCCGTCCCAACAGCCCCTCGGGCTGGCAAGCCCACCAACTGACCCAGCGTCATGGCCGTACCGATCACTACACCCTGCTGCACGATGCCAGCCCGGGCCCGCTGCAGGCCTTGCTGGTGACGGTCAAGGCCCAGCAGGTTGAGGCCGCACTGGCCCCGGTGCTGGCCTGGTTACCCCAGAAGACCCCCATCGTGCTGCTGCACAACGGCATGGGGCCACAGCACGCCCTGTTGCAACAATACCCGGAGCGCACTTGGTGGTGGGGCACCCTCAGTGATGGCGCGTTGCGGCAAGCACCGCACCAGGTACGCTGCACCGGGGTGGGCCTGCGCCAGGCCGGTCCGGCCCAGAACCAGCCCTTGAGCCAGGCGCCCAAGGCACTGCGTCGACTGGGCTTTGCCCTGACCGAGCAGATCGAGCCGGTGCTGTGGCGCAAGCTGACGGTGAACGCGCTGGTTAATCCGGTGGCGGCACGGGATGAGGTGATCAATGGTGCCCTGTTGGCGCCGGGCTACCGGCAGGAGCTGCTGGCGCTGTGCCAGGAGCTGGTGCCACTGGGGCGCCAGTTTGGGGTCGAGGAGAGTGCCGAGCAGTGCCTGGCGCGGGCGTTGCGGGTGGTCAAGGCGACGGCGGGCAACCGCTGCTCCACCCTGCAGGACCGGGACGCGGGCCGCAGCAATGAGCTGGCCAACATCACCGGCTTCGTGCTGAGCCTGGCAGCCCAGCAGGGGGTTAACCTGCCCCAGCACCAACGGCTGTGGCAGCAGTGGCAGACCCTGGCCGCATCGCGCCAGCCAGGGTCATTGCAGCCGGCTTAAGCCTTGCTTCGCCGCTCACTGGCCTCAGCCAATCTGGCCAGCAAGGTGGCGCTGTCCTCCCAGCCGATACAGGCATCCGTGATGCTCTGGCCGTAGTTGAGCGCCTTACCCTCCTCCAGGTCCTGACGCCCCTCGTTCAGGTGGCTCTCCACCATCACCCCCATGATCGCCTCGTTGCCACCGGCGACCTGTCCGGCCACATCCTCTGCCACCAGCATCTGGCGCTGGAACTGCTTGCTGCTGTTGGCGTGGCTGAAGTCGATCATCACGTTGGGACGCAGGCCCGCCGCCTCCATCTGGCCAAGTAGAGGCGCGACGTGCTCAGCGCTGTAGTTGGGCCCCTTGTCGCCGCCGCGCAGGATGATGTGGCAATCGCCGTTACCGGCGGTCTCGACGATGGCGGAGTGACCAAACTTGGTGACCGAGAGGAAGTGGTGAGAGGCGCTGGCGCTGCGGATCGCGTCCAGGGCGATCTTGATGTTGCCGTCGGTGCCGTTCTTGAACCCCACCGGGCAGGACAGACCGGAGGCCAGCTCACGGTGCACCTGGGACTCGGTGGTACGGGCGCCGATCGCCCCCCAGCACATCAGGTCCGCCAGGTACTGCGGGGTGATCATATCGAGGAACTCACCGGCGGTGGGCATCCCCATGTGATTGAGATCCAGCAGCAGCTTGCGGGCGGCGCGCAGGCCGTCGTTGATGCGGAAGCTGTTGTCCAGACCGGGGTCGTTGATCATCCCCTTCCAGCCCACGGTGGTGCGCGGCTTCTCGAAGTAGACCCGCATCACGATCTCCAGGCTGTCCTGGTACTGCTCACGCAGGGCCAGCAGGCGGCGGCCATACTCCAGTGCCGCTTCCGGGTCATGGATGGAGCAGGGGCCGATCACCACCAACAGACGGGGGTCGTCGCCGCGCAGGATCCGGGCAATGGCCTGGCGCGACTGAAATACCGTATTGGCGGCGGCGTCCGTGGCGGGAAAGCGCTCGAGGATGGCCACCGGCGGCAGCAGCTCCTTGATCTCGTTAATGCGGACATCATCATTACGGTATGGCATCGGACTTCCTTGCTCAGTGTTTTCGTTGGCGTTTGGCCACCCTAACACACTTTGCCGAGGATTTAGCCATCCAAACGGCCATGACTTGGCCGAGGTGCGGCGTCCGAAACCCAGCCACAAAAAAGCGCGCTGTCCTAGTTAGGTAATGAAATCACCTAACTCATTTAATTCATCAAAAGTGTGTGACCCGCCAGCTCTTGGCCGACTTGGAGTCGCCCGAACGAAGTGGCCAAAGACCAGGCTGAAGGCCAGGATGGCCTGAGTGGCTTGCGGAGACAGGGATGTCGACTCAAGTCAGAGCCGAAGGCTTTGGCTACGAAAGAGAGGGTTAGCGACGATTGGAGGCAAGCGGGGGTTCCAAGGGGGCGGGACGCCCCTTTGGTTGCTGCCGGCAACCCGGCAAAGCTATTAATAACAGATGGTTAGGGTAACCATCTGATTTACTGTAACAACAGTTAATTCGGAGAAAACACAAAAAGCGCGCCATCGGCGCGCTTTTTGTGTAATTCAATCGAGACTCAGGGACGGTAGACCTTGATGTTGCCGTGGCCCTGCTCCTGCAGGTAGAGCGCCTGCAGCTTGCTCATCACCCCGCGGTCGCAGTACAGCAGGTAGGTCTTGTCCTGGGGCAGGTTGGCGAACTGGCTGGCCAGCTTGAAGAAGGGCAGCACCACCACCTCGTTGTCGTCCAGCGCCAACGGGCTGGCCTCCTCCTCCTCCGGGGCACGGATGTCCAGCACCACCTCGCCGCTGCCCGGGGTGGCCACGGTTTCCATCTCCACGGTGCGGGTTTCGGTTACCTTTGCCAACTCTCGAATGTCCATGTATTGGGTCTGCTCCACTACCTTGGCCACCAAGTCCTCGGAGAACTTGGCCTCCTCTTCCTCAATCTTAGCCAACACCGCCTTGACCGTGGGCTTTTGCGAGATCACCCCGCAATACTCCGGCATCACCTCGGCGAAGGGAGCGGTGCCGATGGCACGGGCCACGTCAACGATCTCCTGCTTGTCCCAGGTGATCAGCGGACGCAGCACCACCTTGTCGGTGGCGCGGTCGATCACATTGAGGTTGGTCAGGGTCTGAGAGGAGACCTGGCCCATCGCCTCACCGGTCACCAGCGCCGGGATGGCGAAGCGCTCCGCCAGCTCTCCGGCCACCTTCATCATCATCCGCTTGAGGATCACCCCCATCTGGCCCTTGTCGACCTTCTCCAGGATCTCCTCCACCACCGGCTCAAAGGGTACCGACAGGAAGCGGACCTTGTGGGAGTTGCCGTAACGGCTCCACAGGTAGTAGGCCACCTCTTTGACCCCCTTCTCGTGCTCGGCACCGCCGAGGTTGAAGAAGCAGTAGTGGGTGCGGGCACCGCGCTTGATGGTCTGGAAGCTGGAGACGCCGGAGTCGAAGCCGCCGGAGATCAGCGACAGCACATCCTCCTGGGTGGCGATGGGGAATCCGCCCAGGCCCGGGTGTCGGTGGGACACCAGGTAGGCGATGTCATCTTCGATCTGGATCTGGACGGTCACATCCGGCTTCTTCAGCTGAACGCCCTTGGCCTCGGAGTTCTGATTGAGGCCGCCACCGACGTAGCGCTCCACGTCGAGGGAGCTGAATTCGTGCTTACCGGAGCGCTTCACCCGCACGCAGAAGGTCTTGCCCGCCAATTGCTCGGCAAAGATGGCGTGGGTGGCCTGGTAGATATCGTCAATGCTGTCAAAGCGGTGCTGGGTCACCTCGAGGAAGTGGGCGATCCCGGGGATGCAGGACAGGCGCTCCACCATGGTGTCACGCAGGGCCGGATCCACGTCGCGGCAGTTCACCACGATGTGGTCCCAGTTGAACTTGACCCTGGCGTTCTCGTCCACCTTGCGCAGCACATTGCGGATGTTGGACACCAAGAGCTTTGAGAAGCGAACCCGCACCGGCTTGGACTTGATCATCACTTCCGGGTGCAGCTTGACGATAAATTTCATGTTGTGCCTGTCACTGCCTTTGATAAGGCGCGGGAGTATACCCCAGGCCGTAGCACCGATCGAACCCTAGATGCCACGGGTGTGAATCCCGAGGATAGATCCCTGTCGGGGTTGCCGCAATCTGCCGACAGGGTGGCAAGCAGTGGCGCTGTCAGGCCGGCGTTACCGGGCCAGCACCTCGATCGGGTCGGACTCCTTGGCCTTGCCCTGCTCGATGGCGATCTCCACCCGCCGATTGCGGGTGCGGCCCTCGCGGCTGTCGTTGCTCCACAGCGGCTGGGTGTCGGCCACGCCGGACACCACCATGCGGTTGGGGTCAAACTGGTCGACCTTGACCAGCTCATGGGCCACCGCCACCGCCCGTTGACTGGAGATGTCCCAGTTGGAGCGGTACAGCTCATTGCTGATGGGGGTGTTGTCGGTGTGGCCGGTGACGGTGATGATGCCGGGCACGTCTTTAAGCAGATCACCCACGGCCTGGATCACCGGTCGGAAGCGCGGCTGCAGGAAGGCGGAACCGGCGGGGAAGGCGCCCTGTTCGCGGATACGGATGATCAGCTGCTGGCCCAGCGCCTCCACCTCGATGGCACCGTCGCGGATATGATCCTCCAGCTCCAGCGCCACCTTCTTGGCCAGTTCGTCCACCTGGGCCGCCTGGGCCTGGCTGTTCTGGCTGTCGTTGCGCTGCTGCATCGCCGCCTGGTTGGCGTTGCCACCGCGGGCCTCGCCGGACTGATGCTGCTCGCCACCGGCCTCGTTCTCACGGCCGGGCTGGAAGTGCAGTACCTCCTGGGTGTATTCGGCGGTCTGCTGCTGGATCACCTCCAGCGGCGTGGGCTCCGGTCGGCCGGGGCGGAAGTGGCTGGCGATCACCGAGGTGCCGCGGGGCACGTCCTGCACCTCGATCTTGTTCTGCACCCCGAAGGCGTACTTCATCGAGCCGGCGATCTGCTTAAACTTGAGCACGTCCATCTCGGAGAAGGCCAACAGCAGCACGAAGAAACACATCAGTAGCGTAGCCAGATCGGCAAAGGTGGCCATCCAGCCTGGGGCTCCTTGGCGGGGCTTACGCTTGGGCACCAGATCGTCCATGTTCACTCCCCGGTGGTGTTGATCACCCGCTTCTTCTCACGCAGGTAGTTCTTCAGGAAGCTCTCGATCACCCGTGGGTTCTGGCCATCCTGGATCGCCAGCACCGCGTCCATGATCAGGCGGCGATTGAGCATCTCCTCCTGCATACGCAGCTCCAGCTTGTCGGCGATGGGCAGGGCGATCATGTTGGCGATGATGGCGCCGTACAGGGTGGTGAGCAGGGCGATGGCCATGGCGGGGCCGATCGCCTTGGGATCGTCCATGTTGTTGAGCATCGCCACCAGGCCGATCAGGGTACCGATCATCCCCATCGCCGGGGCCACGTCGCCGAACTTGCGGAACACATCCACCCCCAGGTTATGGCGCTCCATGGTGAGGCTGATGTCCTTGCTCAGGGTGTTGCGCACGGTCTCGGCATCGTGGCCGTCCACCAGCAGGCCCACCGCCTTTTTCATAAAGGGGTTGTTGATCTCCGCCTCCTCCAGGGCCAGGAAGCCCCCTTTGCGGGCGGAGTCGGCCATGGTGACCGATTGTTCGATCAGGAACTCGGGGCGATCCAGCTTAAAGGCAAAGGCCTTGGCGGCGATCTTGACCGAACCAACGAACTGGCTCAGGTTGAACTTCATCATCACCACGAACAGCGAGCCGAGCACCACGATCAGCAAACCGGCCACGTTGAAGAAGATGGTGATGTCGCCGCCTTGCACCATCGCCATGGTGACAAAGGCGAAGGCGCCAATAAGGCCAATCAGGGTTGCCAGATCCACAGATGCTCCTACGTGCTGGGCGTAACGCGGTCACGGGGACCGGTCGGGATGAAAAATGCTATGACTACTCTGCTTATCGTCCACAGCGCGTCTAGCTTAAGGAAAAATTCCCTAGGTGCGAAGTGGTTCATTGAATCTATGGGTGCAAAACAGTACCTTTGGCACCTCAATTAAAGAGGGATGATCACGTGGCGAAAAAACCGGAAAACCTCAGCTTCGAACAGTCTCTGCAGGAGCTGGAGCAGATCGTGGCCCAACTGGAACAGGGGGAGATCCCGCTGGAACAGGCCCTGAAACAGTTCGAACGAGGCATTACCCTGGTGCGAGCCAGCCAGCACAAGCTGGACCAGGCCGAGCAGCAGGTTTCGATGCTGACCCAGCAAGCCGGCCACGACGACACCCTGACCCCCTTCGCCAACGAGGAGTAACCATGGTCTCCACGGCATTGCCGCACTACCAGGCGCGGGTCAACCGCACCCTGGAGCAGGCCTTCGATGCCCTGCCGGTCACCGATCCCCGGCTACTGGATGCGATGCGCTACGGCACCCTGCTGGGCGGCAAGCGTGCCCGGCCCTTCCTGGTCTACGCCACCGGCACCCTGCTGGGGGCGGACGAAACCACCCTGGATCCCATCGCTGCGGCGGTGGAGTGCATCCACGCCTACTCGCTGATCCACGACGACCTGCCGGCGATGGACGACGATCACCTGCGCCGGGGTCAGCCCACGGTGCACATCGCATACGATGAGGCGACCGCCATCCTGGCGGGAGACGCCCTGCAGGGGCTGGCCTATGAGCTGCTGGCCAACTGCCCCTTGCCGGACGCGGTTGAAGCCAACCGCATCGGCATGATCCGGGCACTGAGCCACGCCTCTGGCTACCAGGGGATGTGCGGCGGTCAGGCGATCGATCTGGCCAGCACCGGTCAGCGTATCGATCTGGAGCAACTGACTCGGCTGCACCGGCTGAAAACCGGTGCCCTGATCCGCGCCAGTGTTGAGCTGGGCACCCTGGCGGTGCCGGATCTGCCAGCGGCGCACCGTCAGGCCCTGCTGGGCTTCGCCGAAAAGATCGGCCTGGCGTTCCAGGTGCACGACGACATTCTCGACGTCACCGCCGACACGGAACAGCTGGGCAAACCCCAGGGTTCCGACCAGGCGGCGGACAAGAGCACCTTCCCGGCGCTGCTGGGATTGGACCATGCTCGTGACGTGGCCCAGGGTCTGTACCAGGACGCCCTGACAGAGCTGGCCGGATTGCCGTACAATACCGAGCCATTAGAGCGCTTTGCTCGATACATCATCGAGCGGGGCCAATAGTAGAATGAATAGCGAAAGAGTACGATGAGCCAGGCCTTGTCCGATTACCCCCTGCTGTCCCAGGCCCAGTTGCCGAAACAGCTGCGACAGCTTTCCCAGGATCAACTGCCTGAGCTGGCAGACGAGGTGCGTCAGTTCCTGCTGCACTCGGTCAGCCGCTCCTCCGGTCACCTCGCCTCTGGGCTGGGGACCGTCGAACTGACCCTGGCGCTGCACTACGTCTACGACACCCCGTTTGACCGTCTGGTCTGGGACGTGGGCCACCAGGCCTACCCCCACAAGATCCTGACCGGCCGCGCCGAGCAGATGCACACCATCCGTCAGAAGGACGGCCTGCACCCCTTCCCTTGGCGGGAAGAGAGCGAATACGACACCTTCAGTGTCGGCCACTCCAGCACCTCCATCAGCGCAGCACTGGGAATGGCGATCGCTGCCGACAAGGAGGCCCAGGGCCGCCGTGTCGTCGCGGTGATCGGTGACGGTGCCCTGACCGGGGGGATGGCGTTCGAGGCGTTGAACCACGCCGGGGATATCCACAAGGATATGCTGGTGATCATCAACGACAACGAGATGTCCATCTCCGAGAACGTTGGTGCCCTTAACAACCACATGGCGCGGATCCTGTCCGGCAGCCTCTACACCTCCATCCGTGAAAGCGGCAAGAAGGTGCTGGGGGCGATGCCGCCGATCAAGGAGCTGGCTCGCCGTGCCGAGGAGCACCTCAAGGGCATGGTGGTGCCTGGCACCCTGTTCGAGGAGCTGGGCTTCAACTACATCGGCCCTATCGACGGCCACGATGTGGACGGTCTGGTGGACACCCTGCGCAACATGCGCGAGCTGAAGGGGCCGCAGATCCTCCATGTGATGACCAAGAAGGGTAAGGGCTACCAGCCGGCGGAGGAAGACCCCATCGGCTACCACGGCGTGCCCAAGTTCAACCCGGACGAGTGGAAGCTGCCCAAGTCCGCGCCCGGCAAGCCCACCTTCTCCAAGGTGTTTGGCGACTGGCTGTGCGATATGGCGGAACAGGATCCCAAGCTGGTGGCGATCACCCCGGCGATGCGGGAAGGCTCCGGCATGGTGGCCTTCTCCCAACGCTTCCCGGAGCAGTACTACGATGCCGCCATCGCCGAGCAGCATGCGGTAACCCTGGGGGCCGGTTTTGCCTGCGAAGGGCTCAATCCGGTGGTGGCGATCTACTCCACCTTCCTTCAGCGGGCCTTTGACCAGGTGATCCACGACGTGGCGATCATGAACCTGCCGGTGCTGTTTGCCATCGACCGTGGCGGTCTGGTGGGCGCCGATGGTCAGACCCACCAAGGCGCCTTCGATCTCTCCTACCTGCGCTGCATCCCCAACCTGACGGTGATGGCACCGGCGGACGAGGACGAGTGTCGGCAGATGCTCTACACCGGCCACCGGATGGACAGCCCGGCGGCGGTGCGTTATCCCCGCGGCCAGGGCATGGGCACCCAGATCCAGGATGCGATGACCGAACTGCCCATCGGCAAGGCGGAGATCCGTCGCCGGGGCAAGGGGATCGCCATCCTCAGCTTCGGCACCCTGCTGCCCTACGCGTTGGAAGCAGCGGAGCAGCTGGACGCCACCGTGGTCAACATGCGTTTTGTGAAGCCGCTGGATGAGGCGATGGTCAAGGCGATGGCCGAGAGTCACGACCAGCTGATCACCCTGGAAGAGAACGCCCTGCAAAGTGGTGCCGGCAGCGCGGTGCTGGAGTCCCTGGCCGCCCAGGGGATCGCCAAGCCGGTGTTGCAACTGGGCCTGCCGGATCGCTTTATCGAGCAGGGCAGCCAGGAGGAGATGCACGCGGTACTGGAGCTGGACGCCGCCGGTATCCTCAAGCGGGCCAAGGCCGCCTTCGGGTTGTAAGTGCAGACGCTGGGTACTAGGTGCTAGGGCGGGCTTCGCCCTGCTAGGAAAAGCCTAACAGCCGAAAGCAAAACGCCGCTGCGGGAAACCGCGGCGGCGTTTTGTGTTTGTCCGGCAGTACCTGCCTCTTAGCTCTTAGCTCCTAGCTCCTAGCGCCCAGCTCCTAGCCCCTAGCGCCTAGTGCCGGCGCTTAACCAAAGAACAGGCGCCAAAGCCAGCTGCGGTCCAGATCCTTCTGGCACTGGCGGTACTGGGCGGCGTAGCGCTTGGAGCGGTCGTCCACCCGACGGGAGACCTGGATCAACCAGGGCTTGGCGTTGTAGCTCTTGTTGCGGTAGCCGCCCCACCCCTCGTGGTAGTTGAGGTACTGGCCATAGGCATCCCATTTGGAGACGCCGTTGACCTGGTGACTCTTGTAGATAAACCAGCCCATAAAGTCGTGGGCATCGGCAAAGTTACTGCGCCGGGCCCAGCTGCGGTTGTTCTCCCGCACGTAGTCATCCCAGGTCATGGTCTTGGCCTGGGCGTAGCCGTAGGCCGTGGAGGCACGGCCGTAGGGGATAAAGCCAAGGAAGTAGCGCATCGGCGGCCGGGCGTTATGACGAAAGGAGCTCTCCTGGTACATCATCGCCATCGGCACGTGCACCGGCACCCCCCACTTCTGCTCGGTGTTCTTCGCCGCCTTATACCAGCTGCGGTTCTCCTTGAAGATGTTGCACAGGTTCTCCGGGTCCTTCGGTGGCGGTGTTGCGCAGCCGGTCAGCAGCAGAGCCAGCCCAACCAAACCCAGTTTGTTCATTTTCATTATTTTGATTTTCGACGTCTTTTCGATTTATTGAAAAAATTTTGCCCTGCTTGGGAACTTAATGGAAGGGTGTGCAGTCTGAAAAGATGAACCGATTCAAACGTTCATCATTATCCTCCTTTCATCGGGCACCTTCAGGCAGGGGTTCCCGATTTTTTTTGCGACCGCGTCAGCACTCCCAACAATTTTGTGGCTTACCTCCTCCGTCATTTTGGCCTGACAGGGCGGTGTCGACGTTTCCTTTCCCGTCGCTTTACAGGCGACCAAAGCGCTGATTAAATGTCGCGCTTCGAATCACATTCCCCCTGACTCACCATGACTCTTGAGCTCTACCTGGTGTACCTGGCCACCGTTATTGTGTTGCTGGCCAGCCCGGGTCCGATGACCCTGATGACCCTTTCCACCAGTGTTCGCTTCGGCCACGGCCGGGCGCTGGCCACCATCCTCGGCTCCAACGTCGCCGGCCTGGTGCTGATGTTGCTGTCAGCTACCGGCATCGGTGCCCTGATCACCAGCCAGCCGGTGCTGTATGAACTGCTGCGCTACGGCGGCGCGGGTTACCTGATCTGGCTGGGTATCCAGGCCTGGCGCAGCCGGCCCAGCGGCGCCTGTCAGCGCAGCTTCGCCGCCCAGGAGGGCAACCCGCTGCGGCTGTTTCGCAAGGCCCTGCTGATGGGCCTGGCCAACCCCAAGGGGCTGTTGTTCTTTGCCGCCCTGTTTCCCCAGTTCCTGCGGCCGGAGTCGGCGCTGCTGCCGCAGCTGCTGACCCTGTGTCTGACCTTTACCCTGGTGGATTTCCTGGTGCTCAACCTGGTGGCACTGGGAGGTTGTCGGCTGGCTAACCTGCTGGCGGAAGGGCGGGCACAGACCGGCTTTAACCGGGCCTGCGGTGCGGTGTTTATGGGCTTAGGTGGGTCGATGGTGGCGCTGGGTTAAACCGGCGCCAATCGCGGCTGGGCAGTGTCCGCTGCCTAGGTGTTTTTGCGCTTGGGAAAGCGGCACTCCTGGGGCTCCAGCTGCCACACCTCCGGCTGCCAGTAGCGCTGGGGGTCATCCGCCTGCTCCGGCACCAGCCGGGCCGCCAGGGTGTAGCGCTGCATCGGTGCCAGGGTCAGCACCATCTCCTGGGAGCGACGCTGCTTTAGCGGCACCGCCAGGCGCGGGTCATCAATGAACTCCATCAGCTCCAGTCGATACTGGCCCGGTGCCAGCCGGTAGAGTGGCTTGCTCACTACCGGTCGACCATCGATGGCGGTCAGCACCAGGTTGTAGGCACCGGTGTCCGGATCCAGCCCGGCGAAGGTAACCAGTTCGGCACAGGGTTTGCCCTGGGGGGCCAGCACCGAGCAGCCCACCAGGCCCAAACTGAGCAGACCCAGACCCCAGCGGCGCAAATCAGGCTCCCTGGCGCTCGAAGTAGGCCTGCAGGAACTGATCAAAGCTGCCCTGGTCTGCCGCTTCGATCTCCGCCTGGCGCTGATGGGAGTCGCTACTGGCCTGCTCCAGCTGCTGCTGGTTCAGCACCTGGTAATCCTGCTGGGCAAACCAGGCCTTGTGCTTGGCCGCCAGATCGCAGGCCCAGCGGCCATGCCCCAACTCAAGGCTCTGCGCCAGCGCCCGTGCGGACAGGGTCTGCTCCGGATCGGTCACCGCCGGTTGCCATTGAGCCAGTGCCTGCTGGTAGCGGTCATCGCCGTTGGCCTGGTCCAGCACCGGTGCCAGCAGGGCGAAGCGTTCGAACAGCTCCCCTAACCAATCGGCCAGGGACACGGTCTGCCCGTCACGCTGCAGTTGCTTGCCGGGACGACGCCCATCCAGCACCACCGCCTCGAAGTTGGCCTTGTTCTCCTCGACGCTGCGCGCATCCATCGATGGCGTCTGCTGCAGCAGGCCGTCGAGCAGGAACAGGTCGAGCAGCAGGATCTGATCCCGGTCGATGCCGTTGGGGCTGAACGGGTTGATGTCCAGCGCTCGTACCTCGATGTACTCCACCCCGCCGCGCTCCAGTGCCTGGGTGGGGGTCTCGCCACTGTGGGCGGTACGCTTGGGACGGATCGGGGCGTACAGCTCGTTCTCGATCTGCAGCACGTTACTGTTGAGCTGGCGATACTCGCCGTTCTCCTTGACCCCAATGGCGGCGTAGTCGTCGGAGGGCAGGCGGATGGCGCGCTTCACGTCGCGCACGTACTCAGCCATCGAGTTGAGACTGACACTCAAGGCATCCTGGGCCTGGTTGGTGTAGCCCAGATCGCTCATCCGCAGCGAGGTGGCGTAGGGCAGGTACAGTGTGCCCTGGTGCTCCTCGAACGGCAGCGCCGGTGCCTGCTCGCCCAGGAAGGAGCGACACAGTGCCGGGGAGGCGCCAAACAGGTAAGCCAGTACCCAGGCGTGCTGGCGGAAGTGGCGCAGCAGGCCGAAGTAGCGCTCGGAGATCCCGGCCTGATCCTCGGCGTCGACGCCCAGGGCCGGCCACAGCCCCTTGGGCACCGAGAAGTTGAAGTGCAGCCCGGCAATCGCCTGCATCTTGGCACCGTAGCGGTGCGACAGGCCGATGCGGTAGGTGGTCTTCATCCGGCCGATGTGAGAGTGGCCGTATTGGGCGATGGGCACGTTCTCCTCGCCGTTGAGGAAACAGGGCATGGAGATGGGCCACAACCGCTGCTGATCCAGCTGCTCGAGCACAAAACGATGGACATCACTGAGGTGACCCAACAGCTGGTCCGGATCGCTGTAGACCGGGGTGATCAGCTCCAGCAGCGACTCACTGAAGTCGGTGGTGATCCAGTTGTGGGTCAGCGCCGCCCCCAGGGCGTGCGGATGAGGGTTCTGGGCCAGGGTACAGTCGGCCTGGATACGCAGGGCCTCGCGCTCGATACCACGATTCAGTTGGGTCAGGGCAGACTGCCAGGCGGGCTGCTGCAGGCGCTCTACGGCTTGTTGATATGCGCTCAAAGTGGGTCTCTTTCTATTCAGCAATAAGCGGCATCAATGCCCTTGCATCAATGCCGCCTATCTTCACTGGAATTGAGTTTTATAAGATCTAGTTTACAGAGTTATGAGACGCACGTCATAACCCAGCGCTTTCAGTGACGCCTCGTTGCTGGCTTTGTCGCCAACCACCAGGATGATCATCTGTTCCAGCTTGAGCTCCCGCTGGGCCAGGGCGTTGAGGGTCTCCAGGTTGACCTGCTCAATCAACTTGCTCTGCTCCTGGGTAAAGCTCTCATCCAGCTGGTAGCGCTGGATCTGGCCGAGGAAGCGTGCCTTCTGCCCCGGGGTCTCGTACTTGAGGGCATCCCGCTGGGAGATGGAGGAGCGCATGAAGGCCAGCTCCTGCTCGGTCATGCCGCTTTGCTGGAAGCGGGTGATCTCATCGATGAACTCCTGCACCGAGGCGGCGGTGGAATCCGCCCGCACGCTGGCGCTGGCGAGGAACTGGCCCAACTCCTGGCCGCCGTTAAAGCCACTGCGGGCGCCGTAGGTGTAGCCCTTGTCCTCACGCAGGTTGAGGTTGATGCGGCTGTTGAAGGCGCCGCCCAGCGGGTAGTTCATCAGCCCCGACAGGAAGAAGTCGCCGGTGGCATCAAACGGCATGGCGCGCTTACCGATGCGGATCACCGACTGGGCCGCACCGGGCTTGTCCAGCAGGTAGACCACCGGGCCGCCAAGCTGGGGCATCGGCTTAAGCGGTGCCCAGCTGCTGGCCTCACCCTGCCACTGGGACAGTGGCTTAAGTTGCGCCATCAGCTCATCCTTGGGCAGATCACCAACGGCGATGATGGCGGCATTGCCGGCGGTGAACTGCTGCTGATAGAACGCCTTGACCTGCTCCAGGGTCAGCGACGCCACCGTATCGACACGACCGCCACTGGGCATCCCCACCGGGTTGTCTTCGCCAAAGACCAGCTCACGCCAGGCGGCTGCAGCCAGCCAGGTGGGCTCATTGAGCTGGTGCTGCAGGTTCTGCATCATCTGGTCCTTGATGCGGGCAAAGTCCGCCTCATCAAAGGCGCTGTGCCACAGGCGCTCCCGCAGCAGCGCCATGGTGGGGGCCAGGTTACGGGTCAGGGCACTGACCGAGACCATGGTCTGGTTGTCGCCACTGCTGACCGAGATGCGTGAGCCGAGCTTCTCCAGCTCCTCGGCAAACTCCGAGGTGCTGAAGCGCTCGGTGGACTCCGCCATCATGGCGGCGGTCAGCGCGGCCAGGCCGGCCTGCTCCGGCGCCACCAGGCGGGCGCCACCATTGAGGGTGATCAGCAGCTCAGTGGTGGGGGTTTCAGTGGATTGGGTGCCGATCACCGCGATGCCATTGTCCAGCTGGCTGCGCCACAGGGTGGGCAGGGTCACCTGGGGGTTGTCGCCGGCCGGCGGGATCTGGCTGCGGTCGAAATTGTCGACGATCTCCGGTTGCTGCACCGCCTCGGTGGTCTGGGGCTGCGCCGCCAGTTCCAGCGCTGGCGGGGTCCAGTTATCCTCACGGGCGATCAGGCCCAGCTGCCCCTCGGGCACCACGCTCATGATCACCGCGTGCTGATCGCGGATGTAGGTGTCGAACACCCGGTTGACGTCCTCGGCGGTCACCGAGTTGTAGCGCGCCAGCTCCGCGCCGATCAGGTTGGGGTTCTGGAACAGGGTCTGGTTGTGGGCCAGGGTAGAGACCTTGCCCTGGGCGCTTTGCAGGCCATAGAGCACCTGGGCCTCGTGATTTACCTTGGCCTTGAGCAGGTCGTCTTCGGTTACACCACGCTGATCAAACTCGGCGATGGAAGCGCGGATGATGGTTTCGATCTCGGCCAGCTGCGGGCTCTTGCCGGGGTTGGCCAGGGCGAACAGGGTAAACTCACAGGCCAGTTCGCGGCAGGGGTGTCCGACCTGGGCCTGCACCGCATAGCCCTCCTTGACCAGGTTCTTGTAGAAGATGGAGGTCTTGCCGCCGCCGAGGATGCGGGCCAGCAGATCCAGTGCAGCCTCATCCTCGTGACGGGCATACACCGTGGGGTAGCTGAGGTAGATCAGCGGCAGGTGGACCCGGTCTTCCATCGAGATGTAGCGATCCGCAGACAGGGTAGCGGGCTGCTTTGGCGCGTTCTCCACCTCCGGGCCGCGGGGGATGGTACCGAAGTACTTGTCGACCCAGACCAGGGTTTGCTCGATGTCGATATCACCACCGATGGTCAAGGTGGCGTTGTTGGGGCCATACCAGCGCAGGAAGAAGCGACGCAGGTCCTCGACCGTGCCCCGGTCCAGGTCTTCCATCCACCCAATCACCGGCCAGGAATAGGGGTGGTCCTGGGGGTAGAGTGCCTGGCTGGTGCGCTCAAACAGGCGACCGTAGGGGCGGTTGTCCACCCGCTGGCCCCGCTCGTTCTTGACGGTATCGCGCTGATTCTCGAATGCCGTCTCGGTGACCGCGGGCAGCAGGAATCCCATCCGGTCGGCTTCCAGCCACAGCATCTTCTCCAGCTGGTTGGCCGGGACGGTCTCGTAGTAGTTGGTGCGGTCAGAGTTGGTGGTGCCGTTGAGGGTGCCACCGGCCTCGGTGACGATCTCAAAATGTTGCTCGTCGGCGACATTTTGCGAGCCCTGGAACATCATGTGTTCGAAGAAGTGGGCGAAGCCGGATTTGCCCAGCTCTTCGCGGGCGGAGCCGACGTGGTAGGTCACGTCGACGTGAACCAGGGGATCGGAGTTGTCCTGGTGGAGGATCACGGTCAGGCCGTTGGCCAGCTCGTACTTGTTGTAGGGGATAACCAGCTCGTCGCCCTGGGCGGTCACCTGCTCGACCAGGGTGATGCCCTCAGGCATCGGCGGCGTGCCAGGTTGGCTACCGCAGCCACCGATGACCAATATCAAGCCCAGCAGGGCCGACTTCCGTTTCCAATACCGCATCGCATCGCTCCGTTTCGGCTCAGGCGGCGGCAAGCACCCCCAGAGTCATCAACGCCACCACCAGGTAGCGCAAAAATTTACCTATAAAGATCAGTAGGGTACTAAATAACCACGGGAAGCGGAACCAACCCGCCAACAATGGTATGGCGTCCCCGACCACCGGCAGCCAGGCCAGCAACAGGGACCAGATCCCATAGCGTTCGACCCAACCCAATACGCGCGTTTCCCGGCCGGAGACCAGATCCTGCGGGCGCTTCTTACGGTGGATCCAGCGGCCAATAAGGTAACTGGTCATGGAGCCCAGGGTGTTGCCGATGGTGGCCACCAGCAACAAGGTTAGCAGTGGCCATTCTCCCTGGGTGACCAGGTAGGCAAGGATCGCTTCAGAGCCACCCGGAGCGAGGGTGGCGGCGATAAAGGCAGAGGCAAACAGGCCCCAAAGGGTCAAACTCATGGGGATCAGGCGGGGGTATCGAGTTGGAACATGGCGATCAGCTCGCTGTTGTCTGCCAGCATGTCGGCCAGGGTGTGCTTGTCTAGCTCAGCCAGGAAGGCCTCGAGGGCCTGACGGAATACCCCTTTAAGGCGACAGGCGGAGGTGATGTTGCAGGCCGGTTCGCTGCAGTCCACCAGTTGCATCGGCTCCAGGGCCCGCACCACCTCGCCCAGGATGATCTGCTCAGCCGGCTTGGCCAGACGGATCCCGCCGTTCTTACCGCGTACGGTGGTGACGAAGCCGGCATGGCCCAGCTTGTTGATCACTTTCACCATGTGGTTGCGCGAGACACCGTATTGCTCGGTCACCCGGGTGATGCTGGTGAGCTCGCCCTCGGGCAGATCGCCGAGAAAGAGCAGGGCTCGAAAGGCGAAATCACTGAAGCTGGTCAATTGCACTGGCGGTTCTCCTTTGATGGCTCTGGGCCTTTGATGGCCACAGGCCAGGAAGCGGTTTGCGTCGCGTGTCGGTCAATAGAGGCGCTGACAGGCGCTGGCGGTGATCACCAGCGGCGCCGGCGCGTTTGCGCCTTCGTAGAGGTGGCGATAGCGCAAGCCCGCCTCCAGTCGCTCCCGGTAGTAGCTGCTGCTGCAATAGCTGCGCAGCATCGCCTCCCGGTCGTCCTCCACCACGGCGCCAAACACCGCGCCGTGTTGCTGATCCACCGAACGGTAAACAATCACCATCTCGCCGTTGTGGTACTCGGCGCGGATAAAGTTAGGGTTCTGGCTTTGGCCAACCCCGCGATTGAGCTCCCGGGCCAGGTGGCGGCTCTCTTTATCGAGCCAATCCGGCAGGGTCAGGCTCCACAAGGCCTGTGCGGCGACGGGAAACAGCAACAAAGCCCCCAACATGGTGCGCTTCATTCATCCTCCAACGGGGATTCAGTAAACTGCGGAAGTGTATCCTATCCGTTGCGGTCAAACTGTGATCACCTTGGGGATCCAAACAGTGGCGGCAAAAGTATCAATCGCCAACATGATGGCTGAACTGACCAGGCCCCGGGATACCGGCCCTTGCCTGCCAAGCCTTCTATTCGACGGAGAAAGCGTACTATAGTTAACAGGCTAATAAGAAAGGAAAAACTATGATAGCTAGGATGTTTTTGCTGCCGCTGCTGCTGTGCCTGTGCTGGTTTCTCTACCTGCAGGTCAACGGTTACAGCCTGAAGCAGGGCCAGCAGGGCTTTGTCTATATCCTGGTGGGCTCCGGGGCGCTTCTGAGCTTTATGCTGTTTATGATGTGGGTAACGGCACCCGAGTAGAATCAAGGCGGGCTGCTGTTAGCGCCCCCTGCTGGCAGACAGGCAATAAAAAACCCAGCCGTTAGGCTGGGTCTTTTACTTTATATGGCGCGTCCGGGAGGGCGAAAGCGGAGTGAGCAAGCCAACAGTTTGGCTTGCGCCGCTTGAGCGCCGAAGCGCTCCGCGCGAAGGCCGGCAATCCGACCTTTCAATAATATGGCGCGTCCGGGAGGATTCGAACCTCCGACCGCCTGGTTCGTAGCCAGGTACTCTATCCAGCTGAGCTACGGACGCGCAGGCTTCACGTTTTCACTCTGTGACAGGAGCCGTTGATGCACAACGATG
>NZ_FQXG01000009.1 GCF_900129905.1 Ferrimonas marina
GGCCTGTCACGCCGGGGGTCGCGGGTTCGAGTCCCGTCCACTCCGCCATCTATAAGTCAAAAAGGCTCTGTCGAAAGACAGAGCCTTTTTGCATTTCTGGAGTTCGAAGAGTGGACGGTTCTTAGGAGTTTGATAGTTCTGCACTAACAACACTTCCATGTGAGATCCCTCCTGTCGCCATCCTTGGCTCCACCTGAGCGAACTGCGAAGCTGCGCTTCGGTTTCGCTTCGCCCCTGGTGCACCCCTCCGCTCGGCGTCCTGCCTCGCGCTCAAGCGCTGCGTTGCTGATGAGGTTCGCACTTGGTGTATTACCAACATCACCTCCATGTGGCGGTGCCCTGTCGGCGTCCTGCCTCCACCTCAGCGAACTGCGAAGCTGCGCTTCGGTTCCGCTTCGCCCGCCATTATTTGCATAAAGCCTGAGTCGGAAGACTCAGGTTTTTTTGCGTTTAAAGACTATTGAGTTGGAGTGGACGGTTCAGTGGTTCGTGTTGGTTTGGCACCAGCAACGCGATGGAGCTCACTGCCACCTCTTGAAGTATCAACCCCTCCCTGGTGTTTCCCTCCTGTCGGCTTCCATGCCTCCACCTCACCAAGCTGCAAAGCTTCGCTTTGGTCTTGGTTCGGCCATGGCAGCCGCTTCGGGCCTGCGTTGCTGATGAGGTTCGCACTTGGTGTATTACCAACAACACCTCCATGTGGCGGTGCCCTGTCGGCTTTTCATACGGCCATCCATGGCCTCCTTCAAAGTCCGGCTGCGACTCCTGTCTCCGCGTTCGAGCACTGCGTCGCTTCGCGACGGTCGCTCTCACCCTGCCTCCACCTCAGCGAACTGCGAAGCTGCGCTTCGGTTCCGCTTCGCCCGCCATCTATGAGTCAAAAGGCTCTGTCGCAAGACAGAGCCTTTTTGCATTTCTGGAGTTCGAAGAGTGGACGGTTCTTAGGAGTTTGATAGTTCTGCACTAACAACACTTCCATGTGAGCTCCCTCCTGTCGCCATCCTTGGCTCCACCTCGCCAGCTTGCGATGCTGCAGGTTGGTTCGGCTTTGTTTGATGATGGAAGATCAGCGTTCTCTTGATCTTGCCCATGGGGGAGGGGGAATTAGGCTTTACTGGGTTGGTTATCTGCTTCAAGGTGAAGTTAGGTCAATGGTGCTTTAGGAGGTTTCATGCTGCCTTTGGTTCTTTATGGCAAGGAGAGTCAGCTGAGTTACTGCATCCTCTCCAGAGTGTGTGAGCTCACCGGTGTGGCCTATTTGGAGCAGGCCTATATGGAGCAGACTGAGATAGGGCAGGGGCACTCCCCGCTCGGTGAACTGCCCATTCTGCGTTACCAGGGAACGCCTGTCTCCAGCCCAGTTGCAGCGCTGATACTGTTGGATACCCTGACCGAATCCCTGCCTTTGTTGCCGGAGGAGCCCGGTTTGCGTGCGCAGAGCATTCAATGGGTGGAGGCGCTGTTTGCAATCTATGGGGCTGGCCCGGCAGCCGGTGACGCCGTAACCCTCGAACACGCGATTCAAACCAGCTTACAGCGTTCTTCCTATCTGATTGGTAAGGGCTATAGCCTGGCTGACCTCTGTTTGCGTCAGTGCCTGCTGAAAGCGGGTCTGTCGCCACACTGGTCTGGGGAAACCAGAAACTTGCTGAAATACTGGCAAAAACGGGTTGAGAGCGAAGAGCAAAGCTTACGCCGGCGCCTCCAGGATGTGAGCCCACAGCCGGACCTGTTTCTGCCCTAGGGGTATACTGGCCCTCTGGTGCTTCACAACAATGTCATCATGCTAACGAAAATCCTATTTACCCTTTTGATTGTGGCCTCCGTGGTTTGGTTTTCCCGTCGGCGTGCTGGCATGGCCGGCGTGCAGGTGGAGCAACCCAGGGAAAATCACCGCTGGGTGCCCCTGGTAGCGGGGGCACTGCTGGCAGCGGTAGTCGCCTATGGTGGCTACGGACTGCTTCAGCAGCACCAGGTGCTGGAGGTCTCAGTGACTAATCAGCAAGGTGAAACACAGGTTTACCAGGTGAAAAGGAAAGACCTGGCTGAGCGGGCCTTTGTCACCGTAGAGGGTGTCAAAATCACTCTCAGCGATCTGGATCGTATGGTGGTACGGCAACCGGGCTGAGCCCCAGTCAAACTGTCATAATTGACCTGCCCGGTTTGTGCTTCCGGCAGGGCAGTAAAGCACAAAAAACACCCCGTTAACTGCAAAATCTGGTTGAAACCCATACAGATTTCGGTGACACATAACTGGCACCGTAATGAAATAAAACTGTCATCTAAGTTTGGCCTAATGCACTCGCCGCCAAGAAGTGCGGCCAAACAAGGAAAACAGGGTTTTTACCATGAAAAAATTTGCTGCTGGCGCTCTGGCGCTGATGTCTATGTTCACCGCTTCCAGCGCCGTTGCTGGCGAAACCATCACTGTATCTGGTTCTAACTCCATGACCAGCCTGATGGAAGTTCTGGCTGAGACTTACACCAACAAGACCGGTAACTTCGTAGAAGTTCAGGGCCCGGGTTCTTCTGCCGGTATCCGTGCAGCTAACCAAGGTACCTCTCACATCGGTATGGCTTCCCGTACTGTTGCTGACAGCGAAGTAGAAGCGGGCGTTGAGCGCATCGTTATCGCCAACGACGGTATCGCCATCGTTGTTCACCCGAGCAACAAGGTCGAGAACCTGACCACTGAGCAAGTTGCTGGTATCTACCGCGCTGAGATCACTAACTGGAGCGAAGTTGGCGGCGAGAACGCCCCGATCGTTGCCGTTACCCGTGACTCCGCTTCTGGTACTCGCGCTGGTTTCGAAGACGTTCTGTCTCTGAAGCAAACCATCAACGGTATGAAGGTTTCCGCCATCTCCCCGCGCGCCCAAGTTGCCAACGGCAACGGCATGGTTAAGACCACTTCTGGTCAGAACCCGCGCGCCATCGGTTACATCTCCCTGGGCACCGTAGACAGCAGCGTTAAGGCGCTGGACGTAAACGGTGTTGATGCTCTGGTTGCTAACGTTCAGAACGGCAGCTACCCGGTAGCACGTTCCTTCGTAGTTATGACCGGTCCGAAGACTCCTCAGTACGCTAAGGATTTCATCGACTGGATTCTGTCCGAAGAAGGTCAGGACATCGTTGCCAAGAAGGGCTACGTACCGGCCAAGTAAGGCATACACTGTCTTCTAAACCGATTCGGTTTACAGCGGGCTGCGGCAGGGGTGCTGCAGCCTGTTTGCGGGTTTTATAGGGTTGTTAAAGTTTTATGTCTGAAGTTAACGCAGCACTTCAAGCGCAAGAGACAAAGGCGGCATTGGCCAGCTCCAAGCGCCGCGATTTCGTCGAGCACGCGTTTCATGCTCTGTTTCTGCTAAGTGCATTCATTGGCGTTGCGTCAGTGATCATCATCGGCTTCTTCCTGGTGAAAGAGAGCGCAGCCTCCTTCCAGGAAGCGGGTGTTACCGGCATGGTGTTCGGTATGAACTGGCTGCCGCCGGCGCTGTACGGCATCGCGCCGATGATTGCTGGCTCCCTGATGGCCACCGCTGTTGCGGTTGTTATCGGCGTACCGGTAGGTGTCCTGACCGCCATCTTCCTGGCTGAAATCGCCCCAGAGCGATTGGTTAAGGTAATGCGTCCGGCCATCGAGCTGTTGGCGGGTATCCCGTCGGTTGTTTACGGCTTCTTCGGTCTGGTGGTGATTGTGCCGCTGATTGAAGACGTCTTCGGTGTGCCTTCCGGTGCCACCATCCTGGCCGGTGCCGTGGTGTTGGCGGTAATGATTCTGCCGACCGTGATTGCGGTATCCGAGACCTCACTGCGCGCCGTGCCGCGTCAGTACAAAGAGGGCTCTCTGGCGCTGGGTGCCTCCAAGATCTACACCATCTTCAATGTTCTGGTTCCCGCTGCACGCTCCGGCATCTTGACCGGCGTGATCCTGGGTATCGCACGTGCCGTGGGTGAGACCATGGCCATCATTATGGTGATGGGTAACACCCCGGCGATGCCGCAGGGCATTCTCGATTCCGCCCGTACCCTGACTGCCAACATCGCCCTGGAGATGTCCTACGCCACCGGTGTTCACGCCAGTGCGCTGTACGCGAGTGGTGTTGTGCTGCTGGTGTTTGTGATGCTGCTTAACGGCACCCTGATGTACCTGAACCGTGAGAAGGCCAAATAATCATGTTGACCAACGACAATAAAGACAAATTGTTGACCGGCGTGATCTGGTCCGCCGCTGTCCTGACCATGGGCTTTCTGGTCTGGATCCTGTTCTACATCGTCAGCAACGGCCTGGCCTTCGTAGACTGGAGCTTCATCACCGACAACTACACCCGTACCGGTGATGAGGAGGGGATCTGGCCGATGATCGTGGCCACGGTTTACATCGTGCTGCTGTCCATCGCCATTGCCGCGCCGATCGGCATCATGACCGCTATCTACCTGACGGAATACGCCAAGCCCGGTAGCAAGCTGGTCAAGCTGATCCGTTTCTGTACCGAGGCCCTGGCGGGTATCCCGTCCATCGTATATGGCCTGTTTGGTATGACCTTCTTTGTGGTTGCCCTGGGGCTGGGATTCTCCGTGCTCTCCGGTGGCCTGACCCTGGCAATCCTGATCCTCCCGGTGATTATTCGTACCACCGAAGAGGCGATCATTGCTGTTCCTTTGTCCTACCGTGAAGCCTCCTTTGGTCTGGGTGCCTCGCGTCTGTACACCATCTGGCGGGTGATCCTGCCGGCCGCTATGCCCGGGATCGTGACCTCACTGATCCTGTCCATCGGTCGTATCGTGGGCGAATCTGCCCCGGTATTCCTGACTGCGGGCATGGTGGCGCGGATCCCGGAGTCGGTATTCGACTCTGGCCGAACCCTGACGGTGCACCTCTACATGCTGACCACTGAACTGTACACGCAGCACGATTGGGACATGGCGTTTGCCACCGCCACCGTGCTGGTATTGGTCGTACTGGGTATTAACCTGCTGACCAAACTGATCTCCAAGAAATTCAGTAAAGCGACCTACTAAAAGACTTTTGCGGTAAATGACAATGAACACTTTTGAAATTAAAGACCTGGACCTGTACTACGGCGACAACCAAGCGCTGAAATCCATTCAACTGGCGATCCCGCAGAAGCAGGTGACCGCTTTCATCGGCCCGTCAGGCTGCGGTAAGTCCACCCTGCTGCGCGTGCTGAACCGCATGAACGACCTGATCGCCGGTGTTCGCATTGACGGCAGCGTCAAGATGGACGGTGCGGACATCTACGCCGACGTGGACGTGCGTAAGCTGCGCATGCGCTGCGGCATGGTATTCCAGAAGCCCAACCCGTTCCCGATGAGCATCTACGAGAACGTCGCTTACGGTCAGAAGGCCCAGGGCGTAAAAGACAAGAAGACCCTGGACAAGATCGTGGAAGACGCCCTGCGCGGCGCCGCCCTGTGGGATGAGGTGAAAGACCGCCTGCACAGCCACGCGTTTGGCCTGTCCGGTGGTCAGCAGCAGCGTCTGTGTATCGCCCGTACCATCGCTATGAAGCCCGACGTGATCCTGATGGATGAGCCGACCTCTGCACTGGATCCCATCGCCACCGCTCGCATTGAAGAGCTGATGGAAGATCTGCGCAAGGAGTTCACCGTGGTCATCGTGACCCACTCCATGGCCCAGGCCCGTCGTATCGCCGACAAGACCGCCTTCTTCCTGATGGGTGAACTGGTTGAGCACGGCGACACCGAGCAGATCTTTACTGCACCCCAAGACAAACGTACCCACGGTTACATTACCGGGGACTTCGGTTAACCCACCCGCAAGTCAAAGCGCCCTTCGGGGCGCTTTTTTTGTGCCTAAAGAAAAGGTTGTGACCTGCCTCTACGATCCGGCGTACAGCTGTACGCTAAACTGCGGCGAAACAAGTAGAGGAATAACACCATGGCCCTATCTCAATGCGATCAATGCCGCAGCGCCCTTCAACCCACCCTGATGGTCTGTCCGCAATGCGGCGCCGGGCAAGGGCTGGATGCCTTGGCGGGTGTCGAGCCCAAACTGTCCCTGCGTAGTCAGCGTCGCGCCAGCCGCCTGGGGATCTACCTGGGCACCTTTGGCGTGCACCAATTCTACCTGGGGAACCGTGCCCGGGGAGCGCTGTACCTGGCGCTGTGCTGGAGCCTGGTGCCTACCCTGCTGGGAGTCTGGGAGGGTCTTCGTGTGTCTCGAATGAGCCCTGAGGAGTTCTATCGTCGCTGGTGTCTGCCGCAACAGAAGGCCGCCAACATCGGGGGTTGAACCCCTGTTACTGCGATGTTGTTGATGCACAACGAGAATGAATGGTTTCTATCTTGTTTTGTGCGTTAATGCTCGGTAAACGGTGGTGATGGGCAGTGGAATTGAGTAGTATCCTTCTGGCATAAGTTCTAATAAAAACAATGCACTCTAAGAAGGAAACTGTTATGAAACTGATTCTTCGGCTGCTGGCCGGGATCTTGGCGGGCCTGCTGATTGGCCTGTATGCACCGGATGCCCTGGTGCGACTGATGCTCACCGTGAAGATGGCCCTTGGCCAGCTGATTGGCTTCGTGATTCCCTTGATCATCCTGTTCTTCATCGCCTCGGGCATTGCTAACCTGCAGGCCAATGGCGGCAAGTTGCTGGGCCGGACCGTCTCCATTGCTTACGGCTCCACCCTGACCGCGGGGATCCTGGCGTACCTGGTGGCGTCCAGCCTGGTTCCGATGCTGGTGGAGTCGCGTCCGCTGCAAGAGGTCGCGGGCAGCAGCCTGACCCCCTTCGTGGTGATCGAGGTACCGGCGCTGTTTGGGGTGATGAGCGCTCTGGCGGCCGCCTTTATCTTTGGCCTGGGGATCTCCGTTACCGGCGCCTCCAGCCTGAAGAAGGTGGTGGACGAGGGTAAAGGGATCATCGATGCGCTGCTGGCCAAGGTGATCATCCCGATGCTGCCGTTCTACATCGCTGGTGTGTTCGCGGGCTTTGGTGCCGATGGCTCGGTGTTCGAAACCCTGAAGACCTTCGGTGTGGTGCTGGTGATGGCGATCCTGATGCACTGGCTCTACATCAGCGTGCTCTACATCGTTACCGGCCTGCGCAGCGGTCGCTCGCCCTGGGCGCTGATCCGTACCATGCTGCCGGCTTACGTGACCGCCCTGGGTACCATGTCCAGTGCCGCCACCATTCCGGTCACCCTGCGCCAGGCTAAAGCCAACGGCGTGACGCCGGAGGTGGCCAACTTCTCCATCCCGCTGTTTGCCTCTATCCACCTGGCGGGTTCCACCATCACCCTGACCACTTGCTCCATCGCAGTGATGCAGATGATGCCGGACCTGGCGATCCCGGGTCTGCTGGAGATGCTGCCCTTTATCATGATGCTGGGCGTGGTGATGATCGCGGCACCGGGTGCACCGGGTGGTGCGGTGATGGCGGCGCTGGGTCTGCTGACCGCGATGCTGGGCTTTGGTGAAGCGGCGGTGGCGCTGATGATCGCTCTGTACATGGCGCAGGACAGCTTTGGTACTGCCTGTAACATTACCTGCGATGGCGCGCTCTCCATCTGGGTCGATAAGGCGGAAGCTGCCGAGGTCGCTCAGGCCAAAGCCTGATAAGAGAAAGCTCAATGAATCAACGGCCTGCCATCTGCAGGCCGTTTTTCGTTCAGGCACTATACTTGAGCCGTGATCCCGTTCACATGCCGTGTTCAAGCATTAGGATATCTAATCTTTACCCGGTTCAGGCGCGGGAAAAAATTCATTATTCCGGGCCGGTGAATTGCCGTAAAGTACGCCTGAATTTTTTGACCCCTAATGCTGAGGCAACTGTGCAGTGGACCTGACTCTTTACCTTCAATTTTTCCTGGGCCTGGTGGCGATCGTTAACCCCATCGGCCTGCTGCCGGTGTTCGTGACCCTCACCAGTCACCAAAGTGAGGTGGAGCGTCGTCGCACCGCAGCCATTGCCAATTTCGCGGTGGTGGTGATCCTGCTGGTTACCCTGATCGCAGGCCAGCTGATCCTGGATATGTTCAGCATCTCCCTGTCAGCCTTCCGTGTCGCCGGTGGCACCCTGATCGTGTTTATCGCCATGTCGATGCTGCAGGGCAAGCTCGGTGAGGTAAAGCACAACAAGGCGGAAGACCGGGAAGCGGCGGCGATGGAGTCGGTGGCCGTGGTGCCTTTGGCCTTGCCGCTGATGGCCGGTCCTGGCGCGATCAGTTCGGTGATCGTGTATGCCGCTGAGTACAACAGCTGGGTGAATATCCTGGGTATGGCTGCAGCGGTCCTGGTGTTTGGTCTAATGAGCTGGGCGATCTTCCGAATGGCTTCGGTCATCTTTAAGGTATTGGGGCAGACCGGGATCAACATTATTACCCGTATCATGGGTCTGTTGATGCTCTCCATCGGCATCGAGGTGATCTCTGCGGGGATAAAGGGCTTATTCCCAGGGGTGTAAAACAACGCGGCCGTGATGGTCGCGTTTCTTTATCCGGCTAAACCGGATTGAAGAATGGCGTGGGCCAATGGTGCCAACACCATGATGATGATGATGGCGACGCAGGTGAATTGAACCCAATGATCCTGCAGCTCCGCCAGCTGCTCCTCCCGCTCGCGGCCGTCTATATTGCGGTTGGCTTCGGTATGGCGGTATCGATACCACCAGTAGAGGTTACCGGCCACCATAACCAACATGACAATCAATAGCCGAGATTCCATGGCTGCTACTCCCTGTTGTCTTGTTACCTTTAATATACATACTCTTTACAGGGAAATGCCGGTGCAGGCGGCAGTGACTGAAATACGGCAGACTGTGCTGGGAAAAGACAATTCAGACATAAAAATGGCGCCTGTGGGCGCCATTTTCAGTCTGTGTTGGTGTTTATTCAGCCGGAGCCGGTTCCGGCACGAAGTCGTCCATCAGGATCAGACCCAGAGGCAGGCCGCCTCCCACCTCATCGCGGGCGATGGCGGTGTAAAGCATGTTCGCTTCCAGCGTCACCATCAGCGGACCGATGGCGGCGTCCTTGGTGCCAGTAGGGGTCACGGTGACCACGTAATCGCCAGCAGCCAGGGACAGACGGCCAGTTTCCATGCCGATGGGGACGCCGGTGAAGGCCGGCTCTTCGTCACTGATGTCCATGTCGGTGCCCAGGTAGATGTCGACCGGGCCGGCGGTGGGTGAGGCGTGGAACAAGCGCAGGCCCGCCTCGGTGGCGATACGGCGACGATTTTCGTCAACGACCACCCAAGGGGCGATCTCGGCCACGTTGTTGATGGCCAGCACGGTGTAGGCCATGTCCTGCTCGGCGGTGATCATGGCATCAATCACGAAGGTTCCCGGGGCTTCAGTCGGTTCTACCTGAATCTGGTAGTCGCCGGCCGGCACGTTCAGGTAATCACTGAAACCGGTGTAGGGCACATCGGTCAACGCAGTCATGCCATTAGCTAACACGTTCACGTTGGGAGCGTCCGGTGAGGCGTGCACCACACGCAGTTCAGCGCCGGCGTTCATGTCGGGGATCGACATAGTGCCTTCGGCAGACCAGGCCACCAGGGCAATGGGCGCTTCGCCGGTGACAGTGTTGGTCACCGCGGCCAGAAGCAGATCAGTGCCTGCTGCCAGGCTCAAGGTGCCGGTGTCATACACAACGTCTTTGGTACCCGCCACGGTAACGCGGGCCTGGTAGTCCCCAGCGGCGACTTCGATCAGGTCGCTGTTTTGCGTGAACTCCACGGCGGCCAGGGCCGGATCCATCATAGCGATGTCGGCCATCGGCTCGGTCAGGTAGATGTCTACCGCCGGCGCGTCAGGGCTGGCATGCAGGATCTGCAGGCGGATGTTGCCTTCACCAAACTCAGCGCGGGGACGGCTGAGCAGCAGCGGCTGCAAGGTCTCGTCTGCGACCTTACCAACGGCAATGACCGAGTATTCCATCTCCGATTCGATCAACACGTCCGGCACTTCGATAACCCGGGCGGTCATGTCGCCGGGCAACAGTGCATCGACCGCAAAGGTGTAGGCTGCCGGTTCCAGCTCTACAAAGCCAGAACCTGCGGCGTAGTCCACCGATTCCAGTGCGACAGCATCGTTGACCAGTACGTTGACCAGCGGCGCATCCGGTGAGGCGTGCAGTACGCGGACGTAGCCGGATTCAATGGGGGCAGTCGGCGGCGGGGGCGTGACGACGATGTCATCGTCATCGTCGTCACAAGCGGTCAGGGCGAGCGCGGCTAAAATAGCCACACCATATTTGGCGAAAGGTTTCATCGGTCTTCTCCGTCGTTTTGTTCGCGTTGAACAGAACGCAGGAAAAAAAACCTTGGATCACAAACGTGATTGTAATTCGAACAAATTGCCTTTTGTCATACCAAACAGGTTGTTGTGCAAACGGGCGGCAAAGTCGTCGGTCATGCCGGAGATGAAATCGGCGATAACCCGGCTGCCATGCTGGCCCTGGTGCACCTGCTGCTGCCAGCGTGACTGGGTATCCAGCGGCAGTAAACGCTCCGGATCGGAGCTGAAGGCTTCGAACAGTTCCATCACCACTTGCTGACCCTTGTACTCCAGCAGTTGCACCTCGGGCTTACGGATCACATTGCGGAACACGAACTGCTTGAGTACCTGCAACAAGCCTTGATGTCGGGGAGCCAGGCGAGCACGAAAACCAAACAGCGGGTCCGGATGTTCCAAGTTGTCCGTTAGCTCCACCGAGGTGATCAGGGCGTTGACCAGGGTTCCGATGGCGTCCTTGCGTCGATAGTGATGGCGGCAGAACAGGTCGTCGCTAAGCTGACTCAGTTGCGCCGGGGTAAAGGGGCTTTCCTGCTGGGTCAGCGGGCTAACCACCTCCGCCTGCCAGGTGTCGCGATGGACAATCCCCAGCACGATGGCGTCCTCCAGGTCATGCACTGAATAGGCGATGTCATCAGCCAGCTCCATGATGGAGCAGTCCAGTGAGCAGTGCAGCGGACGGCGGTGGGGTTCGCCGGGCTCGCTGGCCTGGAAGGCTTGGCGCGCTTCAGCCGCCAGTGGGGTTAGTACCCACTCCAGTGCCTCTTTGTCGTCGTCGTAGATCGCCTTGGCGGGCACCCAGTCCTGGGCTTTGAGCTGACGATAGGAGGCGACCGGTGCAGGGGGCGTCGCCTCGGCAACCTGACGGTGGCAGACCGGGTATTTGAGTACGCCCAGCAGGGTGCGACGGCTGAGGTTCATGCCCGCCGTTTGGGTGTAGGGCTCCAGCCGGGTCAGGATGCGGAAGGTCTGGCCATTGCCTTCAAAACCCCCGTGCTCACGCATCATGTAGTTCAGCGCCACCTCACCGCCGTGACCGAACGGGGGGTGGCCGATGTCGTGGGCCAGGCAGAGGGCTTCGATCAGGTGATCATCCAGCACCGAGGCGAGCTGCGGGTATTTTTGCCTCAGTTGGGCATTGAGACCGGTTCCGATCTGCGCCGCTTCGATGGAGTGGGTCAGGCGGGTACGGTAGAAGTCGTTCATACCGACGCCAAGCACCTGGGTCTTGGACTGCAGCCGTCGAAAGGCGGCGGAGTGCAGCACCCGGGCCTTATCGCGCTGATACGGGCTGCGCTGATCGGCACTGCGGTGCTTGTTTTCCTGGTAGGGGCGTTGCTGCCACAGATCCTGTTCTTCTTTCATAACTGCCTCAAAATTCAGTTACTTAACTTCAGTGTGGTTCAGCAACACCGGTGTGGTCAAGTGGGCTTGGCCAGGCTGTCCAGGGTGGCACCACAGGAGGCCATGAACACATCAAGGAAGTAGGCCACCTCGGGCAGCTGGCGCAGCTCAGCCAGCTTGGGATCCAGCTTCTCGACCACGTGTTCGAATTCGTGGTTGTGATGGGCCAGCTCCTCTTTTGCCTTGAGGTAGGCACAGATCACGTCCGCAGCCTTCACCAGCCGAGCGTATTCGGGGTCCACCCGGGACTGGATCAGCAGCTCGGCGAAGTCCTGTTGCAGCTCCTTCGGCAGACTGGCGAGGCATTGCTGCTCTGCCGCCGCTTCCAGCTCCTTAAACTCTTTGGTGATCTGAGGGTTGGAGTACTTAACCGGGCTGACAATGTCGCCCAGTCGGGTCTCCGAACACTCGTGATAGAGTGCCAGGGTGGCCGCCCGGTCCGGATTGTAGTTACCGCCATACAGGCGGTTGGCGATCACCGCTAACAGGTGGGCAACGATGGCCACCTGATGGCTGTGCTCTGCCACGTTCTCCGGTTTGACGCAGTGCATCAGGCTCCAGCGCCGGATCAGCGGCATCCGGAACAGCCAGGCGAGGAAGGTGCTGGAGGGGGTAGCCATGGGTGTCTCCTACTGACGGTAGCGGTGAAGGAAGTGCTCGAACTTGTCCATGGCGCGGTCCAGATCCTCAAGGTGGGGTAGGAACACGATGCGCAGGTGGTCCGGTTCGGGCCAGTTGAAGGCGGTGCCCTGGACCAGCAGGATTTTTTCCTGCATCAACAGGTCCAGCACCAGTTTCTCGTCATCCACCAGGTTGAAGCGTTTGACGTCCAGCTTGGGGAAGGCGTACATCGCCCCCTTGGGCTGCTTGCAGCTGACCCCGTCGATGGCGTTGAGTCGCTCCACCACCAGATCACGCTGCTGGCACAGACGTCCGGTGGGCAGCAGCAGCTCGTTGATGCTTTGGTAGCCCCCCAAGGCGGTCTGGATGGCGTGCTGCATCGGCACATTGGCGCACAGCCGCATGGAGGCGAGCATCTCCAGCCCTTCGATGTAGTTGTGGGCCCGACTGCGATCGCCGGAAAGCATCATCCAGCCGGAGCGAAAACCGGCGGCACGGTAGGCCTTGGACAAGCCGTTGAAGGTGATGATGAACAGATCCTCCGCCAGGGAAGCGGTGGGGATGTGCTCGGCCTCATCGTACAGCACCTTGTCGTAGATCTCGTCGGAGAACACGATGAGGTTGTGCTCGCGGGCGATCTGAAGCAGCTCCAGCAGCATCTCTTTGCTGTAGACGGCGCCGGTGGGGTTGTTGGGGTTGATGATCACCAAGCCACGGGTTTGCGGGGTGATCTTGCGGCGGATGTCGTCCAGATCCGGCATCCAGTCCGCTTCTTCGTCGCACAGGTAGTGCCGTGCGGTGCCACCCCCTAGGTGCACGGCGGCGGTCCACAGCGGGTAGTCCGGCGCCGGTACCAGGATCTCATCGCCGTTGTTGAGCAGGCCCTGCATCGCCATCACGATAAGCTCAGAGACGCCGTTGCCGATGTAGATGTCGTCCACATCGACGTCACGGATGCCGTGGGGTTGGTAGTGCTGCATCACCGCTTTACGGGCGGAGAACAGGCCGTGGGACTCGCAGTAGCCCTGGCTTTCCGGCAGGTTGTGGATCACATCGCGGATGATCTCCTCCGGTGCCTCGAAGCCAAACGGCGCGGGGTTGCCGATGTTGAGTTTGAGCACCCGATGTCCCTCCTCCTCCAGCCGTTTCGCTTCCCGGGCGACCGGCCCACGAATGTCGTAACACACGGAGTTGAGTTTGTTGGATTTATTGATTGGGTGCATGGTTGTCCTTACGGCGATAAAAGGGCAAAGGGGACTTTGCAACATAGCGAAAAGTAAGGAAACAGGGAAGGGGGAGTTGGCGTCAAAGCCGCAACAAACCGGCCCTTAAGCGGGGTTTGATTCGGGTTTGGGGGTGGCTTTGGTGGGGGGAGTCGAACGAGGAGAAGCGGGTAACAAAAAAGGACCCGATATGGGTCCTTTTTCAGCGACGATGCGGTGGGCGTTTAGCCCTCCAGCTCGGCCAGGCACATCTCTTCGTAAATCTGCTTAACCCAGGCGTCTACGCGCTGCTCGGTCAGCTCCGGCTGACGGTCTTCGTCGATGCCCAGACCGATAAAGGTGTTGTCGTCTACCAGTGCCTTGGAGGCTTCAAATTCAAACCCTTCGGTGCTGGTGTGGCCAACGATGATGGCACCGCGCTCCTGCACGATGTCACCCAGCTGGCCCATGGCGTCGAGGAAGTACTCGGCGTAGTCCTCTTGGTCGCCACAACCGAAGATGGCCACCAGCTTGTCGGTGAAGTCCAGTTGCTCCAGCTCGGGGAAGAAGTCATCCCAGTCGCACTGGGCTTCGCCGTAATACCAAGTGGGGATACCGAACAGCAGCAGACTGAATTCGGCGATCTCCTCTTTACTGCTCTTGGCGATGTCCTTGACGTCGACCAGTTGTCCAAGTTTCTTCTGGATCATTTTGGCTACGGCTTCGGTGTTGCCGGTGTCGCTGCCAAAGAACAGACCTACGCTTGCCATTCGCTTACCTATATCTGTTGGTGAATACCTGCACCCGCTTATTGGTGCTCCGAGTCGACGTCAAACTGCGCTTGCAGGATCGACTCAATCAATTGACTGCGGGTGATGTTACTTTCCAGGGCTTTGTCATTCAAGGCGTTGTACAGCTCTTCAGAGACCTTGAACTCAATGCGTTTCAGCCCTTTCGATCTATCTCTCAGTATTTGATTTCGTTTGTTGACGCGCAACTGTTGTTCGCGAGGCAGCGGGTTGGTGCGGGGACGTCCGCGCCGCTTCTCTGAGGCGAACATATCCAGTGTGGTTCTGTCGCTTTTTTCGATGGCCATTATTTTAATGCACTAGCCGATCCCGCTTCCCTCCCAAAAGAGTTGGATCACCCCTTTGGCGACGAAGCCGGCACAGCCTAAAAACAGTACTAACCAGACGATAAAGCGGCCAAAAGCGGGCACTTTACCCTGTTTCAACACGTCCCTGATGGACATCCCGATCAAGAAAAAGATCGAGGCAAAGAACAGGTTCAAAGCCAGCGCTTCGATCTGCTCAAATTGACCGTTGATCATGACACTACCTTCCTGGCTGATCGTGGCGGCGCACTATATCACAGGCCCGGGGGGGCCGCTACGACCGGGGTGTGTGCTTGAAAAAAATCGCTGGCGTGGCGATTGAAGGCCTCGGCCTTCTGGCTGTGCAGCCAGTGACCAGCCCCGGCAATGATTCGAGCCTTGGCCCGGGGAAAGCGTCGCTGGATCCCCGCCTGGTGCTCGGTGGTGAGGTAGTCTGACAGCGCGCCCTTGACGAACAGTGTGGGCCCTTCAAACGGCGGCTGGTCAGGAATGGCTGCGATCAGCTGCGGATAGCAGCGGCGGATGGCATCGATGCGGATCTTCAGCTCAAAGCCGCCCTGTGGCCGGGAGACTAGGTTCTTGGCCAAAAAAGCGGTGGTGGCGCTGTCGATCCCCAGCGCGGTCAGCGCTTGCTGAGCCTGGCTGCGATTGCTCAGGTTGGCCGGGTCGAGCTCGGCCAAAGCGGCCAGGATGGTGTCATGACGACGGTGATAGCCCTCCGGGGCGATATCTGCCACCAGCAGGGCCCAGCAGCGGTTGGGGTTTGCCTGCGCGTAGGTCATTGCCACCTTACCGCCCAGGCTGTGGCCCAGCAGGCCCCACTGCTCGATCCCCAGTTGTTGTCGCAGCGCTTCCAGATCGGCGGCCATCTCGGCAAAGCTCATGGAGGATTGCTCGGCTTGGCCATCGTGGTTACGCAGGCTGACCCGCAGGGTCTGGAATCCGGCGGCCTGCAGTGCCCGGGCACAGGCATTGAGGTTGTTCAGATCCCCGAACAACCCGTGTATCAGCACGATACAGGGGCCTTGGCCGTCCAGCTGGTAATGCATACTCCTACTCCTTGGGGTGAGAACCGGCGCGCATTGTCGCAATCGCTCAACCGCCATTGCAAGTTTGGGCATGGTGGTCGGTCGGGGCTGGCGATATAATGGCGCTGATTTAGTACGGAAAACTGAAACCAGAGACCCTATGAAATACATTGAGATCGATGATGAGTTGTACCAGCACATTGCCAGCAACACCCAACGGATTGGCGAGAGCGCATCCGATATCCTGCGCCGCTTGCTGGGCCTGACCGTACAAGCTGAGGTGCCGGCGGCACCGAAGACCATCAGCGAACCGAGCCTGGAGCCCAAGGCCGTCGCGGAGCCGACCGCCCCTGTGCGTACCAGCGCTCCGGTACGCTCCGCCGTAGCGGAAGCCGGTGTCTTCGAGGAGCTGCTGGTGGATGATCTGCTGGACAAGCAGAAGGGCGCGGTGGGTCGCTTTATCTACCTGCTGGACAGCGTCTATCGCCAGTACCCGAGTCAGTTTGACCGGGTGCTGCAGATCCGCGGTCGTGACCGTCTCTACTTCTCCAACGGCAAAGAAGCCCTGCTCAAGGCCAGCAAAACCGCCAACCCCAAGCAGATTGGCAGCAGCCCATACTGGGTGTCCGCAAACAACAACACCAAGAAAAAACAGACTATTCTGGAAGAAGTGTTGAAAGAGATGGGTTGCCAGGCAGAGCTGGCAGCGCAGATCGCTCAGCGAATCTGAAGCCATCAAGGAAGAGAGTGGTCGCTCATGAGCATGCATCCCCGCGCCGGGCAACCGGCACAATCGCAGGATCTGGTGGACATTCCCCATCTGATCAGCTGCTACTACACCCTCAGCCCACGGGCGGATAAGGCGTCGGAACAGGTCAGCTTCGGTACCTCTGGTCACCGCGGCTCGGCCCTGAAGCGCAGCTTCAACCAGTGCCATATCCACGCCATCGTTCAGGCGGTGGTGGACTACCGTCAGCAGGCGGGGATCCATGGTCCGCTGATCCTGGGCTTTGACACTCACGCCCTGAGTCAGCCCGCCTTCTACTCGGCGCTGGAGGTGCTAACGGCCAATGGTGTCGCGGTACAGGTCCAGCGCGACCGGGGCTTTTTGCCCACGCCGGTGCTGTCCTACAACGTTATCGAACACAATCGCCAAGCCGAGGCCCAGGCCGATGGCCTGATCCTGACCCCAAGCCACAATCCACCGCAGGATGGCGGCATCAAGTACAACCCACCCCACGGTGGGCCGGCGGACACCCAGATCACCGACTTTATCGCCGAGCGGGCCAATCGCTACCTGGCTGATAACCTGCACGGGGTGCGTCGCATTGGCATGGATGTGGCCAAGGCCACCGGGCTGATCGAAGAGTGCGACCTGATTGGCCGCTACATCGAGGGGCTGGCCAAGGTGGTGGATCTGGACGCCATCCGTAAGGCCGGCCTGCGCCTTGGAGTCGACCCCATGGGCGGCGCGGCGGTTTCAGTCTGGTCTCGCATCGCCCAGCGCTATGAACTGGATCTGACGGTGACCAATGATCGGGTCGATGCGGCCTTTGGCTTTATGGCACTGGATAAGGACGGCGCCATTCGGATGGATTGCTCCTCGGCCGCGGCAATGAGCCCGCTGCTGGCACTGAAGGAGCGCTTCGACCTGGCTCTGGCCAATGATCCGGACGCTGACCGTCACGGCATCGTCTGCCAGGATGGCGGGTTGATGAACCCCAACCACTTCCTGGCCGTGGCCATCAACTACCTGCTGGGCCATCGCCCCCACTGGCAACCCGAGTGGGCCGTGGGCAAGACCCTGGTGTCCAGCGCCATGATCGATAAGGTGGTGTCTCGCCACCAGCGCACCTTGATGGAGGTGCCAGTGGGCTTCAAATGGTTCGTTGACGGTATGAGCCGGGGCGAGCTGGCGTTTGGCGGCGAGGAGAGCGCCGGTGCAAGTTTCCTGGATCAGCAGGGGCACGCCTTCTCCACCGACAAGGACGGCTTTATCCTGTGCATGCTGGCGGCGGAGATCCTGGCGGTGACCGGGAAGTCCCCGGCAGCCCACTACCGCGCACTGGAAGCAGACTTTGGTACTCACCACTACCGCCGCATCGATGCCCCGGCCAATGACAAGGTCAAGCAAGCGCTGAAGCAGCTCAATGCCGACGCTGTGCGCAGCGATGTGCTGGCCGGCGAGCCCATTACGGCGGTCATGACTCATGCGCCGGGTAATGGCGCTGCCATCGGCGGGGTAAAGGTGTGTGCTGAGCATGGCTGGTTTGCTGCTCGCCCCTCCGGTACCGAGGCGATCTACAAGATCTATGCGGAAAGCAGCCTGAGTGAGGCGCACCTGGAACAGTTGTTGGCGGACGCCCAGCAGTTGGTGGACCAGGTAACCCAGGGATAAGCCCGTTCACTCTGTTAAAGCCCCGCCTTGTGCGGGGTTTTTTGTACATATGTATCAAATTTACCTCTTTTTCTTTTCCTGCTCGCTGTGCAGTTATTCGCCGTTTATGCCGGTTCTGTCAGGGCAATCTGCTGGGCTGGGTGTGAACCGTGGGGTTTACACGGCAAGATTCGTGGCGAGCTGAGATTACGAGAATATTATCCAAGTGTAATCAAGGCGTTGGTGTGTTGATGCAGTTTGCATCAACGGATAATCTCAATGCATGGCCTGGGCAGGAATCCCGGGCATTACCCGTATTCACTCAGTCGGGGGACAGGGATGACAATGCGCCGAACTCATGTGTTTTTCAGCACGCCAAATTTGCTGATCCGAAGCTGCGCCGAGGAAGACATCGGCTGGCTGGGGGCTTTGCTGTCTCATGCCGATCCGGATGCCACCCAGCGTTTGATGACCCTGTTTGAAACCCAGAACCTCCAGACCATGAGCGATCGCCTACTGGATCTGCCGGCGGGAGCCTACCTGTTGGTGGCACTGGGGCAGGGGGGAGACCCTATCGGCGCGCTGTTCAGCTGGCCTTGTACCGCATCTCGCTTTCAGATCGAGATGATATTGGAACCGGAACAGCGCGGCCGCGGCCTGGGCAGCGAGTTTTTGCGAGCCTGGAGTCATCAGTTTCAACAGCACCATGGCACCACCTCACTGCAGATTGTGGTGCCCCAAGGTTTCCCCTGTGAAAGCTCCCTGTTCACCAGCGTGGGCTTTGTCTGCTGCGGAGAAGTCGATGGACACAAGGTGGTGGAGCTGGCAGCCGCTTGCCCCTCACCGGCCATGGCAGACTGATCCCAACCGGCTAACGATTTGGCCGACACCTGGCAGGCTCGCCCCTGCACAAACCTCATGAATTTCCCCGCCATACCCGTTACACTTCGCCGCCAAAGCAGCAAGTAGAGGAGGTGCCATGGCACTGCAATGGTTTCCGGGCCACATGAACAAAGCCCGGCGGGAGATCAAAGAGGTGATGCCGCAGATGGACGTCATCATCGAGGTGCTTGATGCACGGGTGCCCTTCAGCAGTGAAAACCCCATGGTGGCCAAGCTCCGTGGCGATAAGCCGGTGATCAAGATCCTCAACAAGGCGGATCTGGCCGATGCCGAGATGACCGAAAGCTGGATGAGTTACCTGGAGCAGGAGCAGGGGGTTAAGACCCTGGCTTTTGACCAGGACAAGGCCAGTCAGGTGCACAAGATCGTTGAGCTGTGCCACAAGATGGTGCCCAACAAGGTGGGCCAGGATAAACAGATCAAGGCGATGATCATGGGGATCCCCAACGTGGGCAAGTCTACCCTGATCAACACCCTGGCCAAGCGCGTGGTGGCCAAGACCGGTAACGAGCCGGCGGTCACTAAGGCACAGCAGCGGATCAAGCTGGAGCAGGGGATCATGCTCTATGACACCCCGGGAATGCTGTGGCCGAAGCTGGAGAACGAGCACTACGGCTACCGCCTGGCGGCGATTGCGGCCATTCGCGACACCGTGGTGGACTATGAAGACCTCGGCAGCTACGTCTCCGAGTACCTGATGCAGGCTTACCCAGACCGCCTGATGGAGCGCTACAAGCTGGATGCGTTGCCGGAAGAGGATTGGCAGTTTATGGAGGCGGCCGGTCGTAAGCGTGGCTGCGTCCGCTCGGGCAACCAGGTGGACTACGCCAAGTTTGGCAGCCTGCTGATCAACGAATTGCGCAGTGGCATTCTGGGGGGGATTACCCTGGAGACGCCGGAGATGCGGGATAAGGAGATGGCCGAGCTGGAGATCGCCCGGGCCAAGGCCGAGGCGGAGAAAGCGGCCAAGCTGGAGCAAAAGAACAAGGGCTCGCGCAAGCGCTAAGTCGATGAGTTCAAACAAAACCGGGCCTGGCCCGGTTTTTTTGTGTCTGTCGCTGGTTAGTAGAAGGGCAGGTGGCAGCTGGGCTGCTCGTTCTTGGCCAGGTAGTTTTGGTGGTACTCCTCCGCCAGCCAGAAGCGTTGCGCCGGAGCGATCTCGGTGACGATGGTCTTACCCGCCCAATACCCCTGCTGTCCCGCCTGCTGCTTGGAGCGCTCCGCCTCCGCTTGCTGTTCTGGTGAGTGGAAGAAGATCACGCTGCGGTACTGACTGCCCACATCCACGCCCTGACGGTGCAAGGTGGTGGGGTTGTGATGCTGCCAAAATACCTCCAACAGCTGCTCGAAGCTGACCTGCTGCGGGTCAAACTGGATCTGCACCACCTCCGCATGGCCGGTCTCGCCGGTTTTCACCTGTTGGTAACTAGGCTGGTCAAGGTGGCCGCCCATGTAGCCACACAGCACCTCTTCGACGCCTTCGATCTGTCTAAGAAAGTGTTCAACGCCCCAGAAACAGCCGGCGCCCAAGGTTGCAATGGCCATAGTTACCTCTAGATGTTTGGATGTCTAAATGTCTATACGGCGACTTTACGGTATTGCCGGAGAAATGACAACCCGGGGTAGCGCATCCTTTACCGGCATGTTGCTACAATGGCGCCAGCATTGATGTAAAGGAGATAAACGTGCTGCAAAAGGAGCAAGACCTGCTGGCGATGACCCTGGCTTCACCGGGAAAACTGGATCAGCCTGAGCGCTTTACCCTGGCGGATGATGTGACCGTCAGTGTCGATGGCGTGGGCATCGTGCGGTTTGAGCCAGCCCAGCCCAGTGAACTGGACCTGGTACTGTCTGCCGGAGTGCATGGCAATGAGACCGCCCCGATTGAGCTGGTCAATACGCTGGTGCAGGGGATATTGCAGGGGGCGATCCGCTGTCGCTGTCGATTGCTGGTGCTGCTCGGTAACCCCCACGCTATGGTCGCCGGGCAACGGGAGCTGGAGCATAACCTCAATCGTCTGTTCAGCGGCGCTCATCGGGATTACCAGGGCAGCGAAGCTGACCGAGCCGAAGAGCTGGAGCAGGCGGTCAGCGACTTCTTTGCAATACGCGCTGGCCGTCGCTGTCACTACGACTTGCACACCGCCATCCGCGCCTCGCAGCGCGAGAAGTTTGCCATCTATCCCTACCGTCATGGCCGGCCCTGGAAGCGTGAGCAGATCGGCTTTTTAGGGGCGGCAGGGGTGGACACCATCCTGCTGTCACACGATCCGACCCACACCTTCAGTTACTTCAGCTCCGACCGTTTTGGTGCCGATGCCTTCACCGTGGAACTGGGTCGGGTACGCCCCTTCGGTCAGAACGACCCCAGCCGCCTGAGTGCGCTCAAGGCCCAGCTGACGGCGCTGATCGAAGACCGGCCGGTCTCCTATCTGCCCCAGGAGCAGGTCACGGTGTTTGATGTGGCGCAGGTGATCAACAAGGGCAGTGACGCCTTTACTCTCTGTTTTCCCGACGATGCGGCCAATTTTACCGCCTTTGAGCCGGGCACCGTGTTGGCCCAGGACGGCGGGCGCGCGGTCCGGGTGGGGGCTCAGCCGGAAGCCATTGTGTTTCCCAACGCCAAGGTGGCGGTGGGGCAGCGCGCCTGCCTGACCGTGGTGCCGGTGGGGCCGGAACAGCCATTCGAATAGGCCACATGTAAATCCGACGATACACTCCCGCTTGGGCGATCGACCCGGCACCGGGTTGTCATATTGTTCTGTCGTTTACGTAAAGGTAACTTGGTAGGCGATAATAACGAACAGTCCACTGCAATGGTCCTCGGCCTCGGTCGGGGACTTTCAGCAAAGGAAGCCCAACGATGACAGACAACACGGTCCGCCCCCAGGCGGTCTACCAGGCCCATCTGCTGGATGGCCAAGGCAGTGCCATTCCTACCCTCAAGGTGCTGCAAGCAGATGGCAGCCTGTACCCCGATGCCACCCTGCCGACGCTGGATCGCGACACCGCCCTGAAGATCTACCGCAGCTGTGTGTTCACCCGGGTGCTCGATGAGCGGATGCTGGCGGCCCAACGACAGGGCCGGATCAGCTTTTACATGACCTGTACCGGCGAAGAGGCTGCCGTGCTGGGCGCCGCCGCGGCGCTGGAGCAGGAAGATATGATCATGGCGCAGTACCGGGAGCATGCGGCGCTGCACTGGCGCGGTTTTACCACTGAGCAGTTTATGAACCAGATGTTCTCCAATGAGAAGGATCTGGGCAAAGGGCGGCAGATGCCGATCCATTACGGCTCCCGTGCCCTGCACTACATGACCATCTCCTCTCCGCTGGGCACCCAGATCCCCCAGGCAGCGGGTTACGCCTACGGCCAGAAGATGCAGGGGCAGGACCGCTGCACCTTGTGCTTCTTTGGTGAAGGCGCCGCGTCGGAAGGCGACTTCCATGCCGGATTGAACATGGCGGCGGTGCACAAGGCGCCGGCAATCTTCTTCTGCCGTAACAACGGCTACGCCATCTCCACCCCCACCTCGGAGCAGTACGCCGGTGACGGCATCGCCCCGCGGGGCCTGGGCTACGGCATCAAGTCGATCCGAGTGGATGGCAACGACATGCTGGCGGTGTTGGCCGCCACCCAGCTGGCCCGCGAAGTGGCCCTGCGCGAGCATTGCCCGGTGCTGATTGAGGCGATGACCTACCGACTGGGCGCCCACTCCAGCTCCGATGACCCTAGTGGCTATCGCAGCAAGGAGGAGGAGGCCCGCTGGCAGGAGCATGACCCGGTGCGTCGCTTCAAGCTGTGGCTGCTGGCCCAGCAATGGTGGAGCGAGGGGGAAGATGAGGCGCTCTATCAAGCCTACCGCGATGAGGTCCTGGCTGCGGTGAAGGTGGCAGAGAAGCTGGCCAAGCCGGCTCTGGACACCTTGGTGACCGACGTCTATGACCAGGTGCCGGAGCACCTGCAACAGCAGCTCGATGAGGTTCAGCAGCAGGTTCGCCGCTACCCGGAGCATTACCCCATCACCGCCGGCAGGGAGCAGTAAGATGGCACAGATGAACATGCTGCAAGCGATCAACCAGGCGCTGCATCAGGCGATGAGCAACGATGAGCGGGTACTGGTGTTTGGCGAGGATGTCGGTCACTTTGGTGGGGTATTCCGTGCCACCGCCAAGCTGCAGGAGACCTTTGGTAAAGATCGCTGTTTCAATACGCCGCTGACCGAGCAGGGCATCGTCGGCTTTGCTAATGGCCTGGCAGCCCAGGGGATGCGACCGGTGGCGGAGATCCAGTTCGCCGATTACATCTTTCCGGCGTTTGATCAGATCGTCAACGAGACCGCTAAGTTCCGCTACCGCAGCGGCAACGAGTTCGATGTGGGCGGTTTGACCATCCGTACCCCCTACGGCGGTGGCATCGCCGGCGGCCACTACCACTCCCAGTCGCCTGAGGCCTACTTTACCGGGACTCCGGGGCTCAAGGTGGTGATCCCGCGAGACCCTTACCAGGCCAAAGGCTTGCTGCTGGCGTCCATCCGTGACGATAACCCGGTGATCTTTATGGAGCCCAAGCGGCTTTACCGTGCCTCTGTGGGTGAGGTACCGGAGGAGGATTACGAGCTGCCGCTGTCCAAGGCGGAGCTGATCCGCGAAGGGTCGGACATCACCCTGGTCGGCTGGGGTGCGCAGCTGGAGCTGATCCTGAAGGCGGCGGAACGTGCCGCAAAACAGGGGATCCAGTGTGAAGTGATCGATCTGCGTACTCTGCTGCCCTGGGATGTGGATAGCGTCGCCGCCTCGGTGGAAAAGACCGGCCGGCTGCTGATCAGCCACGAGGCGCCACTGACCGGCGGCTTTGCCGGTGAGATCGCCGCCACCATCGGTGATCGCTGCTTCCTCTACCTGGAGTCGCCCATTGCCCGTGTCTGCGGTCTGGATACCCCCTATCCCTTGGCCCTGGAGCAGGAACACATGGCCAATGAACACAAGATCTACGAGGCCATCGTGGCCAGCGTACAGTTTTAAGGAGCGGCCATGTTAAAGGACTTTATTCTTCCCGATATCGGGGAGGGCGTGGTGGAATGTGAGCTGGTGGAATGGCTGGTGGGCGAGGGCGATGACATCGCCGAAGACCAGCCGGTGGCCGATGTGATGACGGATAAGGCGCTGGTACAGATCCCCGCTCCATACCAGGGCCGGGTCACCAAGCTTTACTACAACAAGGGCGAGATCGCCAAGGTGCATGCCCCGCTATTCCAGGTAGAACTGGAGGGCACGACGGCCGCAGCGGACGCACCTGCTGCTGCAACCGAAACGCCCATGCCGGCTGCAGAGGTACCCAGCCAGGGGATGGTCAGCCAGGACTTTATCTTACCGGACATTGGTGAGGGCATCGTCGAGTGTGAGCTGGTGGAGTGGCTGGTGGCCGAGGGCGACCAGGTTGAGGAAGATCAGCCCATCTGCGATGTGATGACCGACAAGGCCCTGGTGCAGATCCCGGCCAAGGAAGCGGGGGTGATCAGCAAGCTTTATTACCAGAAGGGGGAGATCGCCCGGGTGCATGAGCCGCTGTTCGCCCTGTCGGTGGCCAGCAGCGTCCCTCAAACCGCACAGCAAACGACCGCGCAGCCAGATGCTGCCCCGGTCAGCCCCACCCCGATTAGCGCCGCCACTGCATCCAGTGCCGCTGGCAATAATAGCCAGGCAGCGACTGCCGTATCGGCGGCGGCCCCTGGCAAGGCTCTGGCCAGCCCGGCGGTACGTCGCTTGGCTCGCGAGCATGACCTGGATCTATCCCAGGTACCCGGCAGTGGCAAGAATGGCCGGGTGCTGAAAGAGGATGTGCACCACTTCCTGGCCCAATCCAGCAACGCACCGGTTGAGCCGCAGCGTGCTTCTCAGCCCGTTGCTGCGCCGGTGGCAGAGCAGGCTGGCGCCCGGGTTGAACCGATCCGCGGTGTCGCTGCTGCCATGGCCAAGCAGATGACCCATTCGGTTCAGACCATTCCCCACTTTACCTACTGCGATGAGTTCGACCTGACCGAACTGGTGGCACTGCGTCAGTCGCTTAAAGGCGAGTATGAGCAGCAGGGGGTGAAGCTGAGCTTGATGCCCTTCTTCATCAAGTCGCTGTCGATGGCCCTGACGGCCTTCCCACGGCTGAACAGCCGGGTGAATGCGGACTGCACCGAGTTGACCTACCTGCCGGAGCACAACATCGGTCTGGCGGTGGACGGCAAACTGGGACTGATGGTGCCCAACATCAAGGGCGTGGAGCAGCGCTCCCTGCTGGAGGTGGCGCAAGGGGTAAACCAGCTGATTGAGCAGGCCCGCGACGGCCGGGTGGCCGCCTCGGATCTGTCCGGCGGCACCATCTCCATCTCCAACATTGGTGCCATCGGCGGCACGGTGGCGACCCCCATCATCAATGCGCCGGAGGTGGCGATCGTGGCACTGGGCAAGCTGCAGACCCTGCCGCGTTTCAACGCTGATGGTGAAGTGGAGGCCCGCACCCTGATGCAGATCAGCTGGTCTGGCGATCATCGGGTGATCGATGGGGCCACCATGGCGCGTTTCTGTAACCACTGGCGCGCCTTGTTGGAGAAACCGGAGCGGATGCTGATGCACCTGCGCTGATCTTCAGCTCTACACCCACAAGGCGCCTTTACCGGCGCCTTGTTTCTTTTCGCCGGGCTGGTTAGGTTGGGAATACAGAATCTTACAAGGGGTAAGGACGATGTGGCTTATGCTGCTGGCAACGGGATTGAACGTGGTGGGCCTGGTCGGGGTGGTCGGAGGCAATATTCCCGGCGCACCCTGGCTGCTGCTGATGGGAGTCGTGCTCAGTGCGGATCCCTGGCTGAGACAGATCAGCGGACACGGATGGTGGGGTTTACTGCGTTCTGGCAAAGCCCGTCGCGTGGGTGGTTAACCTCGGACTAGGGTGTCTGTATAATGGCAGGGACTAGTAGTAGAGGCCTGACAGCGAAATGATTGAAGCCCCCGTCGTAGACGACTTGCATTACCCTTTTCCGCCCAAGCCCCTGCCTCTGACCGAGCAGGAAAAAGCGGAATATAAAGAACGGATTAAGCGTCTTCTTAAGGAGAAGGACGCGGTCTTGGTTGCCCACTATTACACCGATCCTGAGATCCAGGCGCTGGCGGAAGAGACCGGCGGCTGCGTAGCGGACTCGTTGGAGATGGCGCGCTTTGGTAACGACCACCCCGCCTCCACCCTGGTGGTGGCTGGCGTGCGCTTTATGGGGGAGACGGCAAAGACCCTGACCCCGGAGAAGCGGGTACTGATGCCGACGCTGGAGGCCACCTGCTCCCTGGATCTGGGCTGCCCGGCTGACCAGTTCTCTGCGTTTTGTGATGCCCACCCTGATCACACCGTGGTGGTGTACGCCAACACCTCGGCGGAAGTCAAAGCCCGTGCTGACTGGGTGGTGACCTCCAGTATCGCACTGGAGATCGTTGAGCACCTGGATAGCGAGGGGCGCCCCATCCTGTGGGGGCCGGATCGCCACCTGGGCAGCTACATCGCCAAGCAAACCGGTGCCGACATGCTGATGTGGCAAGGGGCCTGTGTGGTCCATGATGAGTTCAAGGCCCGCGCTCTGCTGGATCTGAAGGCGCAGAATCCCAATGCGGCGGTGCTGGTGCACCCGGAGTCCCCGCAGTCGGTGGTGGACGTGGCCGATGCCGTGGGATCGACCTCGCAGCTGATCAAAGCCAGCCAGGAGATGGACAACGATACCTTCATCGTCGCCACCGATAAGGGGATCTTCTACAAGATGCAGCAGCTGTCTCCGGAAAAGACCTTTATTGAGGCACCCACCGGTGGCAACGGCGCCACCTGCCGTAGCTGTGCTCACTGCCCCTGGATGGCAATGAACGGTCTGGCCGCGATTGAGCAGGCCCTGACCACAGAAGATACCGCCGGCCACGAGGTGTTCGTAGACCCGGATCTGGCCAAGCGCGCGATGATCCCGCTCAACCGGATGCTGGATTTTGCCGCCGAGTTGAAGATGAAGGTAAAAGGCAACGCCTAAGCCGCACTCTATACTTTGAAGCGTCGCAATTGCGGCGCTTTTTTTGTTTTGGGGGAAGCGATGAATCTAGGCGTGGAGGGGGCGATCCAGCAGCGAGTGCTGAGGCTGTATCAGCAGGCGCTGGCGCAGCTGCCCGGGGTCGAGTTGGGAGCAGATGTGGAGGCGTTGCACCAGTATCGGGTCAACCTGAGAAAGGGCTGCAGCCTGTTGCGGCTGTACCGAAGTCTATTGGCCCATACCCCGGCTTCATCCCTTTGTCTGAGCCTGCGGGCTCAGTGTCGCGTGGCTAACCGTCTGAGGGATTTGGACGTGTTTCATCAGCAGTTGCCGGACGGTCCGCTGCGGGATTGCATCGCGGGCTTACGCTTTGAGGCGCGTACGGTCTTGCTCTCCTCTTTGGGCGAACTGGCGCGAGAGCGGGAGCTTTGTCTGGCGTTGTTAACATTGACCTGGTCAGAACAGGGGCAATCCTTTGACCAGGCAACGGTGCAGGTGGAACACAAGGTGGCGCGCCAGCTGGAGAAGAAGCGTCAGTGCGCGATCCGACGCCAACGCAGTGAGGATTGGCACGCCTTAAGGATCATGATCAAGAAGCAGCGCTATTTCAGCGAGCAGTGCCTGGGGGAGGGAAAGCTGTCCTGGCAAAAGGCCTGGCAGCAGCGGCTCGGCGAGTTTAATGACCTTTGTTGCCAGCTGGAGATGCTCGAACAGTTAGAGGCATCGGTACCGACGCTGGCGGACGCGCTGCAGGCCCGACAGCGACAGACGCGGCAAGCCCTGGAAAGACAGAAGGCGGCTCTTGTCAGCTTGGCGGAGACGGAACTGCATAGACATTGAGCGAACGGCTTAGGTTGATGCAAAAGGGGTTGACTCCGGCGGGGGCTCGCCCTAAGATGCGCAACCCAAGACGAGGGCGGTTTGTCATTCGTTGGCGTGATAGCAACACGTAAAAACAAACAAAATGGTCAGGTGTCCGAGTGGCTGCTCGGAGGTAAGGCCGACATAAGTCGACACGCTGGCGTGCGACTCAGCCACGAAAATGCATAGCAATATCGTGGCCGTGATGACAACACGACAAATCAAACAAAATGGTCAGGTGTCCGAGTGGCTGAAGGAGCACGCCTGGAAAGTGTGTATACGGCAACGTATCGAGAGTTCGAATCTCTCCCTGACCGCCATCTTTAGAGAAAACCCCATCCGCGAGGATGGGGTTTTTTCGTATAGGGCTGCGGTGCAGAAGCTTGATGGAATTGACCTTGCTGCTTGTTGTTTGAGCGGTCAGTCGTATCCGTCCAAACTTGCCCTTGACCTCGGGGCGGTCGGGCCTTAAAGTTACGCCCCGTTGAGAGAGCAATGCCTCGAAACGAACCTGTGATAGCAACACGTTAAAACAAACAAAATGGTCAGGTGTCCGAGTGGCTGAAGGAGCACGCCTGGAAAGTGTGTATACGGCAACGTATCGAGAGTTCGAATCTCTCCCTGACCGCCATCTTTAGAGAAAACCCCATCCGCAAGGATGGGGTTTTTTCGTTTGGTATGGTTTCAGCCGTTGGTGGGAACGGTTGCGACTCCGGCGTTACAGTGTGGGCTGGTTTGAGCATGCCACTAACGAAGGGGTTGTGTTGCCCGGCGTCTAGCGCGCTTAGCCAATGTCAGCGCCATTAAAACCAAGATGGCCATTATCGCGAGTTTGGTTGGCGTTGGCCCGGGCGTTTAATGTGGATGCCTTATGGGCCGGAGAATATCTGTACGCCTGTGGCCGAATTGCTCGGCGATCGGTTTGAAAGCTAGGCAAACGCGCTTTCAGAGACCAAAAAAGCCTTGTTACCAAGCTAAGAAGGGATTAAAGTGCGTCCCCGTTGAGAGGCGATACCTCGAAACACCAAAGTGATGGCGACACTAAAATCGCGACGTGATGACAACACGACAAATCAAACAAAATGGTCAGGTGTCCGAGTGGCTGCTCGGAGGCAGGGCCGATAAAAGTCGACACGCTGGCGTGCGACTCAGCCACGAAAATGCTCTGCAATATCGTTGGCCGTGATGACAACACGACAAATCAAGCAATAAGGTCAGGTGTCCGAGTGGCTGAAGGAGCACGCCTGGAAAGTGTGTATACGGCAACGTATCGAGAGTTCGAATCTCTCCCTGACCGCCATCTATAGAGAAAAGCCCCATCCGCAAGGATGGGGCTTTTTTCGTTTTCAGGTTTGGGGGCTGGGCAGGAATAATCGATGCCGTGCGCCACAAAACAAACAAGCAGCCTAGGCTGCCTGTGAATGATTAATCGCTGTTGTTGCGCTGTTTGCGTTTGACCGATTCCATGTCTGTCATGGTGGTCAGCAGCTGCTGATAGCTTATCCCCAGTTCCTTGGAAAGGTTAATCAGCTTGGCTCTATAGGTTTGTAACCGTTCGGCTTTCAAGGCGGCCTCGTGACGTTCTGCCACCATGGTATCAACCACCTCTTTGAATAACCCCAGCTGTTTGTCAGACCATTCGAGCTGATCTAACACATTGCGCATCTGTTTCTGATTACGCATGGACGGGGTTAATTGCGTGGGACCGGACTGTTCTTGTTCCATTTCCACTAATGCAGAGCGAAATGCGTCTTCAATCTGGGGTTTGTTCATATCACCAACAAATAATAACGCTAATAATAATTCAACATCCCTGCGTCATATTCTGTGGGCATCCTGCCGCTATTCCTGAATCATCATAAAGCAATGGGCCTATTGCGCAAGTTTTACCCGATGCCATTTTACAGTGCAGGATACCCAATAAATGAATTTAGGCCATGCGGTGTTGCAATCGTTTGACCACAAGCGGAAACAAACCCGCCCACGCCAGGGCAATCACTAAGGCGCCAATCCAGGCGGTGGGCTGTAGCTGGGTTGCTCCCAGCCAATCTCCCAGCAGGTAACTGCCGCCACCGCTAAGGGCGCAGATCAGGGCAAGGGGAAACCAGCCTGAGGGCAGTTTGTCCAGGATCGCCGCGATACAGAGCGCGAACTGCAACCACAGCACCACCAGGAACAGCGGCAGGCCAGGGGTGGCAAACGCCATCACACCGGAAGCGGTGAGCAGGCCGTCAATGGCGATACCGGTAAGGGCCAATAGGCTGGCATTGAGCCAATGAGTGCGGGGAATGCAGGCCAGTATTGCAATGGTTAGCAGCACCTGCCAGCCAAGCCAGCGGCCGGTGCCAAAGATAGCCAGTGCCCAGGCGACATCAAACAGCAGCAGGGCGACGATGATACGTTTGCTCATGGACTGACCCGGTTCTTAACCAGCCTGACCAGTGGGCCCACCAGGGGGATCGATTCATACAGCATCTCTCCCATGTCGAAATAGTCCCGGTGGGAGACGATCTTGCCGCTTTGGGCAGTGAGCAAACTGATGCCTTCAACGTAGACTGGGTCGCCTCCCGCCAATCTTGGATGCCTCAGGGTCATGGTCCAGGGCTGAGCCACCCGCTGATTGTCCTGTACCACAGGCTCGTGCAGCTGGAAGCTGGCTTCATCAACGTTTTGGTAGAGTTTGGCTAGGTGCGCCTTGAAATTGATCCGGCCATGGATCTGACCGCTCGGGTCTTCGAACAACATCTCGGAGTGGTATACCGAATCGAGAGCGTCCAGGTTGTGGTTGCTTAGCTCCTGTTGCCAGACTACGGCAAACTCGAGCAGCCAGGCCGGCTTAGGATTCGTCGACATGGGTCATCTCCTTGACCATCTGGGTAAAGCGTTGGCTTTGCGCTTTATGGTCGATCATCTCATTAGGGTAATGAAGTTCACCGTCACCCAATTCGGGCAGAAAACGCCTCTGGTAATCCCCTTGGGCGTCAAAGCGCTCAGCTTGTCGACTGGGACTGAAGTGACGGAAGTAGGGGGCGGCGTCGGCACCACAGCCGGCCGCCCACTGCCAGCCCCCGTTGTTGGAGGCAAAATCGCCATCGAGCAATTGCTGCATAAAGTAACGCTCGCCCCAGCGCCAATCGATGTGCAGATCCTTGACCAAAAAGCTGGCGCACAGCATGCGAGTGCGATTGTGCATCCAGCCGGTCTGGTTGAGCTGTCGCATCCCGGCGTCCACCAAGGCAAAGCCAGTCTTGCCCTGGCACCAACGTTCGAACCAGGCCGAGTTGTTGTGCCAGATGGGCTCTTTGTCGGGGTACATTGCCTGATCCCGCGATAGCTTGGGAAAGTGATGCATCAGATAACGATAAAACTCACGCCAGAGCAGTTCGTTTAGCCAACATTGCTGGCCTTCGCCGGCACCAGCCCGGGACAGTGCATGGTACACCTGAACCGGAGAGATTATCCCTAATGCCAGGTAGGGGGACAGGCCACTGGTGCCGCTCTGGGCGGGAAAGTCGCGGCACTGGTGGTAGGTTTCAACGCCCTGCTCGATGAAGTCCTGCAGTCGGGTCCAGGCAGCCTCTTCTCCTGGTTGCCAGGAAAAGCGGTTACTGACACCGAGTGGCCATTGTGCCTCCGGCTCTACCGGTGCGGAGAGTGGGTAGGGGTCCGGAGACACAATGGGCTCGGATACGGTCGGCAACAGGGTGCGCGCTTTGCGGGCGAAAGGGGTGAAGACCCGGTAGGGCTGCCCCTGGCCATTGAACAAAGAGTCTGGCTCCAGCAGATTGCGTTCACTGAAGCGGTGCCAATAGAGGCCGCACTGCTGCACGGCCTGTTGAACTTGCCGATCACGCTGTGCCTCGTCGTAGCCGGGCTCAGCGTTGAGGTAGAGGTGCGACATGCCGCGCTGCTGCATCAGCGACACCATGCAGTCCGCCGCGTCCTCAAAACGCTCGGCAACGGCGATATGAAGCGGGATCCCCAGGCGCGCGAGGCGCTGCTGCAGGGCAGCCAGGTTGAGGCGTATCCAGTCGAGCTTGTTATCCCCTAAGCCGTGTCGACGCCATTGTTCGGGCGCGGCCAGATAGACCGCCTCAACCTGTCCAGGCTGCGCGCAGGCATGGGCGAGTGCCGGATTATCGCCCACGCGCAGGTCATTGCGAAACCAAACCAGATGTTTCATGGCTCAGAGCACACAGCGCAAAGCCAGGCTGTCCGGATGCGGACGCAGGTAGCTTTGGCCAGTGATGTAAGGCTTGGGAAAGCGCGTCAGCAGGTGCTGGACGATGCTCAGGGGCGCCATCAAAGGCAAGCGACCACGGCGGTAGGCCAGGATGGTGTCGTGCAGGTGCTGGCGCTCCTCGCCGGCAATATCCTTTTTGAAGTAACCCTGGATGTGCTGCAACACGTTGGTGTGACCCTTGCGGCTGGCGGGCCGTTTCAGCGCGTCCATCAGCATCTGGCCGTACTCCTGCATCGCGCCCTCGACCTGGTCATTGCGCAAAGAGGCGACAAAGCGTCCCATTTGGCGATAACCGTCCTGGTTGTGAGACAGGATCTGAAGTTTGTGCTTCTGGTGGAACGCCAGCAATGCCGCCTTGCTGGGCTGCTGCATCAGTTGCTGCAGCTCTTGATAGATCAGCACCCGGACGACAAAGTTCTCTCTCAGGTGTGGGTCGTTGAGCCGGCCGTCTTCCTCGACCGGCAGTAAGGGGTAGCGTTTCATCAGTGCGTCAGTGAACAGCCCCCGGCCATTGCGCTCAGCGCCTTTTCCGTCTTCTTGAACCACCTTGACGCGCTCCATGCCGCACGACGGCGACTTGGCACACACCACATAACCACTGAGCGAAGCCAGACCGGGCAGCGCACGTTCATTAAATGCGTGCATCGCGTCGCTGTAATCGACGTTGTTTTTGTCGTCCATGATCCGAACGCTTTCGCCTATCTTGCGCAGGCGTACGGTCGGGCGGGGAACGGTCATGCCCGCACCCACTTCAGGACACAGCGGCTTAAGCTGAACCCATTGGCTCAGTTGATCATCAACAAAATGGGAACGTTTGTGGCCGCCGTCGAAGCGAACGGGTTGGCCGATGATGCAGGCGCTCACACCTACCAGGGGCTTTGGCTGGGACATAATGCACTCTCCGCTTTGCACTCGTTGCTTCTTACGTCGATAGTTACGGCATTGGATCATGTGAGTTAAGATATTGTCAGTAAAGTGACTTTGCCAATGGATGGAGGCAAGAACATGAAGGACTTGTTGCCGGATCTATGTGATGCCTACGGAGATCGATTGACCCTGCTCCCGCCCATCTTCCGCGGCTTTGGCGGAAAAACGGAGTTCTGGGGGGAAGTGGTGACGGTGCGTTGCCCGGAGGACAACGGCCTGGTGCGTCAGCGGCTGTCTGAGCCGGGCGAGGGCCGGGTGTTGTGCGTCGATGGTGGTGGTCTGGCACGCTATGCCCTGCTGGGAGACCAGTTAGCAGCGCTGGCGGTCGACAACGGTTGGGCTGGGGTTGTCGTGTTTGGCTATGTCCGGGACGTGGTGGCACTGGCAGGCTTTGAACTGGGAGTCCAGGCGTTGGGCTCGGTGCCGATGAAGACGGAAAAGCGGGGCTTGGGCGAGGCGGACGTGGTGTTTCAGATCGAGGGGCGGACAGTGCGGCCGGGTCAGTGGTTGTATGCCGACAGTAATGGCATCGCCCTCAGCGAAGAGGCGTTGGCGATGGAACAGTGGAGCGAGTAGGGAATCATGATGGCGACATTAAAGTGGATACTCCTGGGTTTTCTCGGTGTGGTGCTGGCCCTGGTGCTCTACCTCACCCTGATCTTTGACCTGAACAGCTTCAAGCCGGAGATCTCGGCGCAGGTGGCAAAACTGACCGGTCGTGAACTGACCATCGATGGTCCCATCGGGCTGTCGGTGTTTCCCACCCTTGGGGTGGAGCTGGAGAAGGTGGCCCTGTCCAACCTGCCTGATGAAGCGCTTCCTCCCCTGGTGGCCTTTGAGCAGGCCTCGGTGGGGGTGGCGCTGATGCCTCTTCTAAAGCGCCAGCTGGAGGTGAAATCGCTGGTGATCCGGGATGCCGTGCTCAACCTGGTGACCCTGGAGGATGGCCGTACCAGCCTGACAGGGCTGGGCGGGGAGGGCGAACAGACCCCGGCGGCGGAGCAAACCCCAACCCAACGTAAAGAGTCCGATTGGCGCCTGGGCCAGTTGGAGGTACTTAATATCACGGTCAATAACGACAACCGTCAGACCGAGAGCTACCAGAGCCTCGCTCTGGAGAGCCTGACCCTGCAATCGATTGAGCCCGGCCGCGCCGCGCCTTTAGCGCTCAAGCTGGCGCTGCAGGACCCACAACTTAGTGTCGCCACCGAAGCCGAGGCTTTGCTGACCCTGAGCCGGGACTTCAGCAGAGTACAGATCGACGGCTGGGACCAGCAGATAGAGCTCAGTGGTGCCGCCATCGGTGAGCAGCCCCTGACACTGGCACTGGCGCTGGATGCGGATCTGGACATCGCGCAGCAGGCGTTCCAGTTACCCCGCTTCCAGGTGGTGCTGGACCAGTTCCAGTTCGAAGGCAATGGCCAGCTGGACCTAGCAGGCGTGCGTCCCAAGCTGACCCTCAAGGGTGAGGGCAACCATCTCGACCTGACCCCCTGGATGCCAGAGACCACCGACGAGCCGGAGCAGGCGCCCTCAACACCGGAGACACCGCCGTCTGACGGCCCGGCCCAGGAACCGGATCTCAGTGCCCTGGGGCTGTTTGACCTGGACCTGGCCGTGGGACTGACCCAGATCTCGGCGCCGCCTTACCAGATCCTCAACCCCCGCATCGAGGTGCAACTGACCGAGGGCGTGCTGTCACTGAACCGACTGGCCGGTGGCATGTTCGAGGGGCAGTTCAATATGACTGCCAAGCTGGACAGCAACCCCCAGCCGGCCCGGTACCAGTTTGAACAGCGCATTGAGCAGCTGGCGATCCAGTCACTGCTCAAAACGGTGGCCGATACCGAGGTGATGGCGGGCACCGGCCTGTTCACCCTGAAGGGCCAGGGGCAGGGCTTGACCGCCGACAGCGCACTGCCGGCGTTGCAGGCCCAGGGCCAGCTGGCCCTGGAGGATGGCGCGGTGTACGGCGTCAATGTCGCCAAGATGGTGCGGGACGGCCAGGCCCGTCTCAAAGGTGACATGACCAGCAGCTCGGAGGCGCAAAAGACCGATTTCTCCAGCTTCAGCACCCAGCTGGCCATCGCCAAGGGCTCGTTGACCACCTCGCAGATCAAGCTGGCCTCGCCGCTATTGCGCCTCGATGGCAATGGCCAGGTAAACCTGCTGAGTCAGGCACTGGATTATGACCTGGTGGTTTCCATCGTGGGCAGCCTTGAGGGGCAGGGGGGCAAAGGCATTGATCAGCTCAAGGATGTGCCCATCCCGCTGAAGATCGCCGGCACCCCGGATGCACTCAGCTATCAGCTCGACCTGGATGCGATGATGAAGCAGCAGTTGGACCAGGAGAAAGATAAGTTAGAGAAGAAACTGAAAGACAAACTGCTGGAAAAATTGGGAGAGTTTTAATGCGGATAGCGATGATGGCAGTGGTGCTGCTGGCCGGTTGTGGCAGCCAGACCCAAGCTGAGAACGAAGCGGAGGCTCAGCCGCAGTTAACCCTGGTGGCGGCGGAGCCCACGGCGGTGACGGCGCCACCGGCAAACGCCCAACCTCAACTGGTGGGCGGGAGCCAGCGCCAACCGCCGTCGCCCACCCCAAAAGCGGAGTACACGCCCTTGCAAGCCACATTGTCGACCCAAGCGGTCTGGGATAGGTCCCTGGGCGCAGAAGCCGCACTGGAGGTGGTGAATACGGCCGAGCATAACGTTAGCTACACCGTCGCCTCCGGCATGCTGGCGGATTTTTGGCTGGTGCAGGGCAACAAGGTCGTGTGGCGCTATTCGCAGGAGATGGCCTTTACCCAGGCCTTGACCGAGTTTCGTCTGCCTGGCCAGGGCCAGCGAACCATCTCGGTGCGGGTCGCCCCCAGCAGTCTGACCGGCTTAGCCGACGGTCGTTACGAACTGCGCTCCAGCCTCAACTTTTTCCCCCGAGAAAAGGCACCGGCAGTGGCGCCAGTGACGGTGACCCTGGTCTCCGGCTCAGAACAGTAGCGCCCACAGGCCGTACAGCAGTACCGGTGGCAGCAGGGTAATAGCCCAGCTGACGCCGGTGCTCAGGCTGGTCCAGCGGCGGATCCCCAGTTGCAACAGCCACAGATGCAGCGGCAGCAGCAGGGTCAGGCTATCCAGCACCCCCTGGCCCGGCTCGCCATACTCCAAACCCACCAGGCGATTGAGCGCCAGCGGATTGAGCCAGTCCGGGTCCAACTGGTTGCCCCCAAACAGGATCGCCAGCAAGGCGATGGCGATGGCCAACAGGCTTGGCAACTGCACCCACCAGCACAAACCAAACCAATCCCCAAAACCCTGCAGGTTGTCATCGTCCAGCTTGGTCATCTGCGCGAGGTAGAAGGCCATGAGGCTCTGGCCTATCAACCAGAAAGCCAGACCGGAGAACAGGGTGATCCCCAGAAAGTAGGGCCGGGTCAGGCTGGCCAGCATGGTTTTCTGGTCCGCCGGGGAGAGCTGGCTGAACATCGGGGCAACGTGTTGCTGGGTGTACCAGTCAAAATCCACCCGCAGGAAGTAGCCAAGGTAAACCAGCACAAAGCCGCCCACCAGCAGCAGGGCCGGTAACCAGGACCAACCCCGCGCCTGTTTCAGGGCGAGGAGGACCGAGCCGGGCTGGCGGGGGAAGGTGAGCAGTGCGTCTTTAGCCTGAGTGGGAGACACCATGGTTTACAACATCCCTGTTGGTTTAAGTCAGCTAAGCAAGATACCATGGTGGTTTGACGCATCAAAGACAGGAAGTCGATGAAATGATTGAAGTAAATCAGCTAGGGAAGCGGTTTGCCCTGGGCGATCCCAAGGCGGCGGCCCAGGAGCACGGCGCCGATCCCCGCCAACGGGGGCGTTTTTTCTACTCGGTGGAGTCGGTCAGCTTTAGCTGTCCCCCCGGGGCGGTACTGGGGCTGGTGGGGCCCAATGGCGCTGGCAAAACCACCACCTTGCGGATGCTCTCCGGGGTGTTGACCCCGGACAGTGGCAGCATCCGCATTGATGGGCAGGACCTGCACCAGGGCGGCAATGCCGTTCGGGCCCAGGTGGGCTTTCTCTCCGGCACCACCGCGCTGTATGAGCGCCTGTCGGTGGCCGAGAATCTCACCTATTTTGGTCGTCTCTATGGCTTAAGCCCTGCCCAGTGCCAAGAGCGCATCGAGCTGCTGTCTGAGCAGCTGGGGATGACTGCCTACCTCAAGCGCCGGGTCAAGGAGCTGTCCACCGGCATGCGCCAGCGTGCCAACATCGCCCGTGCGGTCGTGCACGATCCCAAGGTGATTATCCTCGACGAGCCCACCACCGGGCTCGATATCATGTCCACCGAGACGGTGCTGGGCTTTATCGCCGAGCAGAAGGCCGCCGGTCGCCCGGTGATCTTCTCCACTCACCACCTGGATGAGGTGTCGCTGCTGTGCGACCAACTGGCGGTGATCCTGCTGGGTAACAGTGTCTACTCCGGCGCGCTGGAAGGGTTTGCCGGTAGCCGCGACAGCGATGCCATCCGCAAGGAGTTCATGCGTCGCCACCATGAGACCGAGGGACAGCAAGCGATGGAGGAGGTGCAGCATGCTCAAGCTGATCTGGCTTAAGGAGATGAAGGAGGTCCTGCGGGACAAGAAAACCTTCTGGTTCGTGGTACTGATGCCGACGGTGATCCTGCCAGCGCTGATGGGGGCCGGGGTCTATGTCGGGGTGAAGAGCGTGGTGCAGATGCACGAGGCGGAGAAGCCCTTTGCCCTGGATGCGCCCTCGCCCTGGCGCGAACAGATAGGGGCGGTGCTGGATGAGCACGAGCGCCTGGTGTGGCAATCGGAGCAGCGTCTCAGTGGTGAAGCGGAACTGAGTGCCGCCGTACGCGCCGGCGAGGTGGATTTTGCCCTGCAGCTGCCGGCCCAGTTTGACCCGACACAGCCGGTGGCCAGTGAGTGGCAGCTGTATTACAACCAGGCGGACGATGTCGGCCAGTTCGCCTCGGTGGAGGAGGCGCTGGAGCCGCTGTTTGAGCAGTGGCGGGCCCAGCACCGCAGCAACTGGTCGCTGACCCTGGAGCAAGCGGAGGTGCTGAATCAGCCGGTCACCCTGAACAAGGTGGGCACCGCTGCTGAGCGCGAAGATCTTGGTCAGAAACTGGGTGGCATGCTGCCCTACATGCTGTTGCTGCTCTGTCTGATGGGGGCGATGATGCCGGCGCTGGACATCGGCGCCGGTGAGAAGGAGCGGGGCACGTTGGAAACCCTGCTGATGGCCCCGCAGCCACGCACCACCCTGGTGTTGGCCAAGTTCGGTGTGATCGTTGCCTGCAGCGCCCTGGTGGCGGTACTGACCATCGCCAGTGGCCTGATCTGGGCACTGGTGCTGGGGCAGGTGTTCGCGGTGAACGCTCTGGTCAGCGCGGTGTCCGCCATCGGCGCGATGGATCTGCTGCTGATCCTGGCGTTGCTGCTGCCAATCATCGGCTTCTTTTCCGCCCTGCTGCTGGCCCTGTCGGTCTATGCCCGCAGCTTCAAGGAGGCGCAGAACTACATGGCCCCCATCAACCTGGTGGCGATCCTGCCGGCCATGGTGGCGCTGTTCCCCGGGGTGGAGCTGACCACCGGCCTGGCCTGGGCTCCTATGGTCAACGTCACCCTGGCCAGCAAGGAGCTGATCAAGGGCACCATGGATTACGCCCTGTTGCTGCCGGTGTTTGCCTCCAACCTGCTACTGGCGGGGCTGTTACTGGCCTTCTGCTGCCACTGGTTCCGCCGCGAATCGGTGTTGTTCCGCTAAAACCGCCACACACAAAAAAGCCCGCATCGCTGCGGGCTTTTTTATTGGCACAGGATCAAACCTGAACGCGGGTGACGTCGACGTAGAGGGTCAGGCGCTGGCCCGGCTGCAGGTACTTTTGGCCTTCCAGCTTGTTCCAGCGGATCAGATCCGCCACGGTGACGTTGAAGCGTTGACCGATGCGAGCCAGGGAATCGCCGTTGCGCACGGTGTAGTGGATCTGGCGCATCACCGAGCTCTTGGTCTGGTTCTGGGCGATCTTGTTCACCCAGATCACCAGCTTACGACCGTTGCGCAGGGTGTCGGACGGGGCCATGCCGTTCCAGGCAGCCAGCTGCTGAACGGTGACGTTGTTGGCCCGGGCGATGGTCCACAGCGAGTCGCCAGACTTCACCACGTGCTCAACCTTGAAGTCGGCACGCTTGTTGGATTGCTGTCGGGCTAGGCGCTGCTCGGCGCTGAAGACGTAGTCTTCCTGGTCTTTAGCGGCAACCGGGATCAGCAGGGTCTGACCGGCGCGGATGTTGTTACCTTCCAGCTTATTGACCGATTGAATGATCCCCACCCGGGTGTGGTACTTCTGCGCGATCACGCTCAAGCTGTCGCCGCTCTTGATGGTATAGCGCACCCAGTTCACCCGCTTGGCGTTGTCGGTGTCGGCCAGGGCGACCTGGAACCCGTCTACCTTATCCAACGGCAGCAGCAGGGTGTGCGGCCCTTCCGGGGCGGTGGCCCAACGGTTGTAACCGGGGTTGAGCTTATGCAACTCAGCCACGGACATATCGGCCAGATCCGCCGCCAGCGACAGATCAATCTGTGAACCCACATCCACCAGCTCCAGCGCCGGTTCATTAGCGATGGGCTCCAGCTTGATGCCGTACTTGTCGGCATTCTTCACCACGTCTGCCAGGGCCAGCAGTTGCGGCACATAGCGCTCGGTTTCGTTGGGCAGGCTCAGGGCAAAGTAATCGGTGGACTTGCCGGCGTCGCGGTTGTTGCGAATGGCCCGGAAAACCCGGCCTTCGCCGGTGTTGTAGGCGGCCAGGGCGTAGTACCAGTCGCCATGCAGCTTGCCGTGCAGGTACTCCATCATGTCCATGGCGGCAATGGTGGAGGCGTACACATCACGGCGACCGTCGTACCACCAGTTCTGGGTCAGGCCAAAGTGACGACCCATCGGAGCGGTGAACTGCCAGATCCCGGCAGCGGCGCCGTGGGAGTAGGCGAACACGTCAAAGGAGCTTTCTACGATAGGCAGCAGCGCCAGTTCGATCGGCAGTTCCCGGCGCTCAACCTCCTCGACAATGAGGTGCATAAAGGGTGCCGCACGGCGGGAGACGATGTTCAGGTGGTTGGGGTTATTGATGTACCACTGACGGAATCGGTCGATGCGCTCATTATCAGGCACCTCCAGGGTCATCTGATCGGCGATCCGCTGCCACACATCGGTTGGCGGCAGCTCAGGCTCCGGCTCTGCCGGGGTGGCCGGTGCCACGGTCTCCGGCGTCTTCTGCGCCTGTTGGGTATCAGCCTGGTTGGTGTCCTTAGCGGCTTTATCATCCAAGCTCTGACAGCCCCCCAGGGCCAGGATCATCGCCAGGAAAGATAGCTTTAACTTCATCAAATCGATTCGCTCTGGTGTCCCGAAAAAAAGACCGTCCTATGGGCGGTCCGGCGAAAAAAGCAGCGCAAGTTTAGCAAGTCGTCAGTAATTGTCTTTCCAACGCCTCAGCGCTGCAAAGCGGCTCACGTTATCGGATAGTGCCGCTTGCGTATGTTGTTCCAGGCTGTTAGCCAGATCTGGCTGGTCACAGCGCAGGAAGGGGTTGATCTGTCGCTCCTGACCGATGTTGCTGGGCAGGGTCGGTTGCTGGTCTTGCCGCCGTTGTTGGCAGCGTTGGTGGTATGCCTGCAACGCCAGGTTGTTCGGCTCCACCGCCAGGGCAAAGGCCAGGTTGGCCAGGGTGTACTCGTGGGTACAGTAAACCCGGGTCTGCTCCGGCAGGGCCGCCAGGCGCTGCAGCGAGGCATGCATCTGCGCCGGGCTGCCTTCGAACAGTCGACCACAGCCGCCGCTAAATAAAGTGTCACCGCAGAACAGTCGGTCCTGGCCCAGGTAGCCCAGGTGATCCAGCGTGTGACCCGGCAGGGCCAAAACCTCCAGGGTTAGCCCCAGTGGCGCCAGGGAGACCCGGTCGCCCTCAGCAACGGGGTGATTGACCCCGTCTATCTGGCCCGGCCCGACCACCGGCAGCGGCCCATACTGCGCTACCAGTTGGTTAATCCCGCCGGTGTGATCCCAGTGGTGATGGGTGATCAGGATGCCTTTTAGCCGCAGATTCTGTGTGGTTAAATGGCTGATAACGCTGTCGCCGCAGCCGGGGTCAACCACCCAGGCACTGCCATCCTGGTGCAGGCACCAGATGTAGTTGTCTTGAAAGGCTGGGATGGGAAAAACCGAGACGGACATGAGCGCAGGCGTGTGGTGTAATCGGACCGCTAGGTTACCCCATGTTTTACGCCGGATGCCAGCGTTGTGCCAGCGCTACGCCACCCTGTGGCAGCTTATGTTCAGGCTTAAGCCGGGGCGAACACAGCTGCTAAGCTTGGCAAGTTAACGATGCAGAGGATAAAGATGCGTCCAGCCTATAGCACCGACAAGATTGTCGCCCCCTCCCAGTGGGAGGAGTTTCCCGATGGCCCATGGTTGCAGGAGCAGATTGGGGCGGGTTTGGATGCCTGGTGGCCACGGATATTCGGCTATCACCTGCTCAAGCTCGGTGCGCTGTCCCGTCATCTGCCCTCGGGCCTGTGCCCGGTGCCCCATCAGTTCTCCCTGGCCAATGACCAGGCCGAGGTGCTGGGCAAGCTCAATGCCTTGCCGTTTCAGGCCACCAGCATTGATGCCTGTCTGGCCACCTTCTGCTTGGAATACCACCAGGATCCCCACGGCCTGCTGCGCGAGATCGACCGGGTGCTGATCAGCGGCGGCCACCTGATCCTGGTGGGCTTCAATCCCATCAGTGCCCTGTCACTGGGTTACCTCTGGCCGCCCAATCACAAACGTCTGCCCTGGCGTGGCCGGCTGTTTACCCCGGCCCGGGTGCAGGATTGGCTCGGTGTATTGGGTTACAAGGTGCTCGCCCAGGAGTGCATCAGTCAGCACTCGATGCTGTGGTCGCCCTCCCGCTTTGTCAGTGCCCAGCAGGCGATGACGGATCTGGTGCCGGGGCTCGGTTCGGTCTTTCTGATCGTGGCGCAGAAACTGGACTGCCCACTTACCCCGGTGCAGCAAAAGTGGAAGGTGCGCCGTCCTCTCGTGGTCAATCCGGTGCCCGAGCTGGCCTCCCGCGACGCTCGACGGACCGGCAAGTCACAGTCTTAAGCGCTCTCCAGGTAGCCGGTGTCCGGCTCGGAGGGTTTAGCCGAGGCCGCTTCCCGGGCCAGGTCATCACAACGCTCGTTCTCCGGATCCCCGGCGTGACCCTTGACCCAGTGCCATTGCACCTGGTGTTGACCCACCGCCGAGTCCAGTCGCTTCCATAGGTCAACGTTCTTCACCGGCTGCTTCGCCTTGGTTTGCCAGCCATTGCGCTTCCAGCCATGGATCCATTGGGTGATCCCCTGGCGCAGGTATTGGCTGTCGGTGTGCAGGTCGATGTCGCAAGGCTCGATGAGGGTCTCCAAAGCGACGACAGCAGCCAGCATCTCCATCCGATTATTGGTGGTCTGCGCAAATCCTCGATGGATCTCCTTGCGATGCTGCCGGTAGAGCAGGACAATGCCATATCCCCCAGGACCCGGGTTTCCCAGGCAGGAGCCATCGGTATATATGGTGACCCGTTTTCGTTGTGTCATTGATGTTGGTACCATTTTTGAGCCCAAAGCGGCACAGTATACCTGAACTGTTTGCAGAGAAGAGTCATGTCAGAGCTAACGCCTCCCCTTCGTCAAATCGTCTTCGATACCGAAACCACGGGGATGAACCAAGGGGCCGGTCCCCACTACCTGGGCCACCGGGTGATCGAGATCGGCTGTGTCGAGCTGGTCAACCGTAAGCTGACCGGCAATAACTTCCACGTCTACATCAAGCCGGACCGGCTGGTGGATGAGGAGGCCATTGAGGTTCACGGCATTACCGACGAGTTTTTGCAGGATAAGCCGGACTTTGCCCAGGTGGCACAGCAGTTTTACGACTACGTCCGCGGTGCCGAGCTCATTGCACACAACGCCAACTTCGATATCGGCTTCCTGGATTACGAGTTCGAGATGCTTGGCCGCTTTGGCAAGCTGACCGACCACTGCACCGTGGTGGATACCCTGCAGCTGGCGCGGGAGAAGAAGAACCGCGGTGAGATCCAGGGCAACCTGAACCTGGATGCCTTGTGCCGATTCTACGGTATCGATAACTCCCACCGGACCTTGCACGGCGCATTGTTGGATTCCGAGATCCTGGCGGACGTCTACCTCTACATGACCGGTGGCCAGACCAAACTGGAGTTCAGCAGCGAGGCGGGAGGGGAGGCCGGTGGCATCATCCGCCTGCCGGAGTCGCGGCCCCGCACCCGGGTGATCCGCGCCAGCAGTGAAGAGCTGGAACGTCACAGCGAAAGGATGGAGGCGGTCAGCGATGCGTTGTGGTTCCGTCAGTCGTAACGGCTTACTGTTTTTCCTGCTGACCCTGGTTTGGCCGGCAGCGGCCAATGACCCCCAGGTGCTTGCGCTGCTGGATAATCGCTTCCGCATCGATCACGCGGTAGAGCAGGTTACCTTGTTGGTGCGCCGTGAAAACGGCAGTGCCCCGGTGGTGGTAGTGCAGCCCAACGGCAGTAAGTGGTACATCAACCGACACCCTGAGAGCGTACGTTGGAGCGCCACCGACAGCAGCGACATGATCCTGGTGGATAACCCCACCCCGGGGCCCTGGCAGCTGATTGGCGCGGTGGATCAAGGCTCAGAGATCCGACTGATGAGCGACGTCAAGCTGCATCATGAGCCTTTCCCCAGCAAGCTGTTCCGGGGTCAGCGGCTGAAGCTGACCGCGGAGATCGCCGGCGACAGTGAGCGCATCGAAATGCGTGACTTCTATGCCCAGCTGGCCTGGAAGGTACAACTGCGCAGCGCCAACCGTGCCGGCGATGAGAACTTTGCCTCCGGCCCTTACGACATCGGTACCTATTACGATGACGGCTCGGGCCTGGATGAGCGCCCCCACGATGGGATCTTTACCGCCAACCTGGACTTTGATTACCCCACCGGTCTGTACGAGTTGCAGATGACGGTTGAGAACCCGGTATTCAGCCGGCAAAGCCGTCAGCCGATCCTGGTGGTGCCTCAGCCGCTGCGCTTGCGGGTCGACGGCAGCCTGGAAAGTGGCTATCAACTGCATGTCAGCATCGAGCCGGAAATCCTGCCGCAGCAGGTGCACCTGGCCCTGACCGTACACACCCCGGAGCAGCAGCGGATCGATCTGCCGCTGCAGCCCACTCAGCTGGAGCAAAGCTGGGCCCTGCCCATGCTCAGTGAGTTGGGGGGCTACAGCATCAGCGGCCAGGTGGCTGGCACCACTGGCGGTCGTGAGGAGTTCTTCCTCGAGCTGCCTCAGCTGCACCTCTTTGTTGCGCCGGCGGCGCCGGAGCCCTTAAGTCACGAAGCGATGACGGACCTGGCCTTCGAGCAGGCCGAGGTCGACGAGCAGCAAGCCCGTGAGCGTGTATTGTGGGTGGTCGGTGGCATTAACCTGGCACTGCTGGTTTTGGGTGGCGTCGGGCTGGGCCTCTGGTTGCGCCGTCAGCGTCAACATCAGGCCCGTCAGGCGCAACCGGAGCCGGAGGCGGAACTGACCCCGGAAGAGGTGGATCTTTCGGCCCTGGTCAGTGACTTGGCGCCAGAAACTAAGCAGTCTTAGTCGCTTCTTTGAGCGCCTGGCTAAAAAGTAGCGACTTGGCATCCAAATTGGCAAAAACCGGTTGACGCTCTTGGGAGCGGACCGTAATATGCGCCTCGTCTTCCGGGGCAACGCCTCAGGAAGCACGGTGCGGAGTGGTAGTTCAGTTGGTTAGAATACCGGCCTGTCACGCCGGGGGTCGCGGGTTCGAGTCCCGTCCACTCCGCCATTTATTTACGCTCTTCGGAGCAACAGGGGATTGAGACCACGCCAGGCTCAGTCAGCTGTCTAAACCAGTTTTGTGCGGAGTGGTAGTTCAGTTGGTTAGAATACCGGCCTGTCACGCCGGGGGTCGCGGGTTCGAGTCCCGTCCACTCCGCCATCTATTTTGATGTTTCGATTTAGTCGAGACATTGGCAAAGCGAAAGCGACGCCAACAGGGGATTGAGACCACGCCAGGCTCAGTCAGCTGTCTAAACCAGTTTTGTGCGGAGTGGTAGTTCAGTTGGTTAGAATACCGGCCTGTCACGCCGGGGGTCGCGGGTTCGAGTCCCGTCCACTCCGCCATCTATAAGTCAAAAAGGCTCTGTCGAAAGACAGAGCCTTTTTGCATTCTTGGAGTTCGATGAGTGGGCGGTTCAGCGACCCGTAAGCGCTGGGCACCATCAACCCATCCATGGTGCACCCCTCCGCTCGGCGTCCTGCCTCGCGCTCAAGCGCTGCGTTGCTGCTGCGGTTCGCACTTGTTGTATTGCCAACAACACCTCCATGTGGCGGTGCCCTGTCGGCGTCCTGCCTTCACCTCAGCGAACTGCGAAGCTGCGCTTCGGTTCCGCTTCGCCCGCCATCTATAAATGACAAGGAAATGGTAGAGACGCCGCTACGGGGCACCACGCCCATAGGTTCGTTCTGCCAATTGTGCTAACGACACCTCCCTGTAGCACCCCCCAGGCTACCTTCCCTGGTAGCCGCTTCGGGCCTGCGTCGCTGCTGTGGTTCGCACTTGGTGTATTGCCAACAACACCTCCATGTGGCGGTGCCCTGTCGGCGTCCTGCCTCCACCTCAGCGAACTGCGAAGCTGCGCTTCGGTTCCGCTTCGCCCGCCATCTATTTCGATAAAGCCTCATCTTCGGATGAGGCTTTTTTCGTTGTTATTTAGAAATTGGAGTTGGAGTGGACGGTGCAGTGGTTCGTGCCTGGTCTACATGAACAACACGTCCTTGTGGGATCCCTCCTGTCGCCATCCCTGGCTCCACCTCAGCGAACTGCGATGCTACGCATCGGTTTCGCTTGGCCCCTGGTGAATCTCTCCTGTCGGATTCCTGCCTCCACCTCGCCAGACTGCGATACTTCCTATCGGTTCAGGCTTGCCCTGTCTCCGCGTTCGAGCACTGCGTCGCTTTGCGACGGTCGCTCTCACCCTGCCTCCACCTCGCTTAGCTGCGAAGCTCGCCATCTTTCTCGGCCAATCGCTGCGCTGCTGCCAAGCGCTCGAGTCCAGTGATGTTCAGTGCTAAGCCTGTGATGTCAGCATGAGGCGCTCTTTTTAGGGCTTTAATGGCGGAAATTTAAGAGGTTACCGGAAGAATTCCGATTTTCTTCATAAGCTTAAAGCTGCTCCCTTTTCGCCAATGGATCCGGACGACTCGGTTATGGAATCTCGAACCCGACAGCAATTGGACAGCGCCCGGCAGGAGTTGCTGGATATGGGGCTGCGCGGCAATGCGCTGCTCAGCTTCCGACACTCGGCTCGCCGTACCCTGGAGATCCTTGATGAGTCACCTCAGCCCCTGTACGACGCTCTGGTGGAGCAAGGCAAGGCGCTGAGCTTTGCGCCGCTGCCACCGCCCTGGGACGCAGAGCAGGCTGAAACCCCCAGCGAGGAGGCCCTGGTCAAACATCTGGACGCACTCAAGGGGGAGAAGCGACACCAGGACCGTTTGTTGCAAACCCGGCTCAAGCCCAAGCCACTGGATACCCGGTTGCGACGCATCGCCAATGAGGCTCAAAGCTGCATCCAGGAGATGGGGATCGACATCCTCTACCTGGCGCTCGGTTTCCTGCACTGGCGCTCAGAGCCGGACCAGGTCCGCCGTGCCCCCTTGGTGCTTATCCCGGTTCGCCTGCAGCGCAATGATGCCCGTAGTCGCTATCAACTGGTCTACAGCGGCACCGAGCTTGGGGAAAACCTGGTACTGGAGGCCAAGCTGGCCAGCGACTTCGACCTGACCCTGCCTCGCTTTGACAGTGAGACATCGCTGCAAAGCTACTTCGACCAAGTGGCTGAGGCCGTTGCCGGGGAATCTCAATGGCAGGTGGCACCGCAGGAGCTGGCCCTGGGCTTTTTCGCCTTTGGTAAGTTCCGCATGTATCAGGACCTGAGTCAGGACCAATGGGGCCTGGAGCAGCTCGAGGGTTCGCTGCTTAATCGGCTGTTTGACCAAGGCTTTGCCCCCATTGAGCCGGAGTCTGCCGACACGCCTCTTTGCCTGATCAAGGACGCCGATGCCAGCCAGTCGGAAGCGGTGCAGGCCAGTGGTCAGGCTGAGGGGCTGGTCATCCAGGGCCCGCCAGGCACCGGCAAGTCCCAGACCATCAGCAACATCATTGGCCAGGCACTATCAGAGGACAAAAGCGTGCTGTTCGTGTCGGAAAAGATGGCGGCCCTGGAGGTGGTGAAACGACGCCTGGATGCCTGTCACCTGGGCCATGCGGTGCTGGAGCTGCACAGCCACAAGAGTAACAAGCGCTCGGTTCTCAGCTCCATCGCCGATGCGTTGGCCCAGGGGCAGCCGCAATCACCGGATCGCACCGAGCAGTGGCAGCAGCTTGAGCAGCTGGAACAACAGCTGGCTCGTTACGCCGATAAGGTCAATCAGCCAGTAGGACAGAGCGGCGTCCCCTTCGCCGATGCGGTGGCTGAGGCCATGAGTTTGCGGCAGCAGCACGGCGATGATCTGCCCAAGGTGCCATTTCATGCCATCTCCGGTTGGGATGAAAGCCAGTACCGAGCCCAGCTTCAGGATACAGAGGCATTGGTGGCTCAGTTGGAAAAGATGGGGCCGCCGTGCGATCACCCTTTTGCCGGCAGCGAGCTGCAAAGCTTCTCGCCTCAGCTGGAACAGCACCTGTCAATGAGATTGGCCAGTGCCGAGGGACGACTGAAGGGGCTGCTGAGCAAGTTAAACACGCTTAGTGAAGCCATGGCCATCGCACCGGCCGACAGCTTAAACGAAGCCGAGCGGCTGCTGCTAACCGCCAGACAATGGCAACAGGCGCCGGACCTCAGCGGGGTTGAGAGTGATGACCCCCAGTGGTCAGACCCGCAAATCCTGGCACAGATCGGCCAGGGGCAGCGCTTGCAGGCGTTAACGGGCAGTATCGAGCAGCGCTTTGTCCCCACCATGGTATCTCAGCCTGTGCTGTCATTACGCCAACAACTGCAGGCCTCGGTGGGCAAGTGGTGGCGCTGGCTCAGCCCAGGCTATCACCGCGCCAAGCAGCAGCTTACAGGCTTGCTGCGTACGCCCTTGAGCCAGGGGCCGGGTCAATGGGTGCAGTGGTTGGATGAGGTGCTGGAGTATCAAAAGCTCGAACAGGAACTGGCGGGGCACAGCGAGCGGATGGGCAGTCTGTTTGGACAGCATTGGCGGGGTCAGGACAGCGACTGGCCCCTGCTTCAGGCCCAGGCAACCTGGCTGGAGCACTACCACGGTCTGAGTCAGCGAGACCAGGTGGACCCGGAGCTGCTGTTGTCTATCCGTCAGGACGACGCCAGCCCCTTGCCGGAGGGGGCCTTGGCCGGGGCCGAGCATCACATGGAGCAATGGCAGCAAGCGGTGGAGTCGCTGAGCCAGCTGCTGCAATATCGGGCGTTAATCGAGGACAGCGAACGCAGTTGGCCCCAGTGGCAGCAATTGCTTGGACAGTGGCAGCAGGCCGAGGGGCTGTATGAACTGGCCCGATTCAATCAGCTGCGCCATCAGCTCAACCTGGCGGGTCTGGCAACCCTGACCTCCAAGGCCTTCCGCTGGCGGGAAGCGCCAGAGCGTTTGTGCCATGGCTTGGCACTGAGCTGGTACGAGGGCTGGGCGGCCTACGCCTATGAACATGAGCCGGAGCTGAGCCTGTTTGACCGGCTGAGTCAGGAGCGGGCCGCAGCGCAGTATCGCAACCTGGCGGGGCAGGCCCAGGGCTTTCATCAGGAGGCGCTAACCGCGCGACTGTATCAGCACCTTCCCAGCGCCATGGCCCGGGGCGAGGTGGCACTGCTGCGCAAAGAGTGCAGCAAGAAGCGCCGTCATCTGCCCATTCGTCAGCTGATGAGCAAAGCGGGCAGGGCGGTACAGCAGATCAAACCGGTGTTTATGATGAGCCCCATGTCGGTGGCGACCTATCTGCCCGCCGAGGCGATGGAGTTTGATCTGGTGGTGTTTGATGAAGCCTCCCAGGTGAAGGTGGCGGACGCCCTTGGCGCTCTGCTGCGCGGGCGTCAGGCCATCGTGGTGGGGGATACCCAGCAGATGCCACCCACCGACTTCTTTCAACGTGCCTTCGAGTTGGATGACGAAGCGGCCCTGGACAGCGACAGCGCCGACGTGGAGAGCATCCTCAGCCTGTTTTTGACCAAAGGCGCACCACAGCGCATGCTGCGCTGGCATTACCGCAGCCGCGACGAGTCGTTGATCGCCGTTTCCAACCAGGCCTTCTACCAAAACCGTCTGGTGGTGTTCCCCAGTGCCGGCCAGGACCCCGACGCTGCCGGCCTCTCCCTCACCCACCTGCCCAACACCCAGTACCAGCGAGGCAGCAGCCGCACCAACCCCGAGGAGGCCAGTGCCGTGGCGCAAGCGGTGATGCACCATGCCCAGCAGCGACCACAGCGAAGCCTGGGGGTGGTGGCCTTCAGCACCGCACAGCGTGAGGCGATCATTGAAGCGTTGGAGTCCCTGCGTCAGGCGTCACCGCAGCTTGAGCCCTTTTTCCAGCAGCATGAAGAGGAGCCGTTCTTTGTCAAAAACCTGGAGAACGTCCAGGGAGATGAACGGGACAGCATCTTCATCAGCCTGGGCTACGGCCGCAGTGAGGATGGGGCGTTGCGGCAGAACTTTGGTCCACTTAACCAGCAGGGCGGGGAGCGTCGCCTGAACGTGTTGATCACCCGGGCGCGTCGACAGATGCGGGTATTCAGCAACTTTATCGCCGATGAGTTAACGGTGACGGAGAACACCCCACAAGGGGTTCGCGCCTTGCAGCAGTTCTTGCGCTTTGCCGCCGATCCCCGTCAGGTGCAGGCTCAGGCGGCGGTCAGCCAGCCCGGTGGGGCCCTGGCGCGTTGGCTGCACCAGCAGGCCGCCCAGCAGCATACTGGGCAGACATTGGGGGATATGGGCACCTGCGGCGTTTACATCGACGCGGCCCTGGCCGACAGTCACCAGCCTCACCGCTACTTGTTGGCGGTTGAGGGGGATGGCCGCAACTATGCCAGTGCCGCCTCGGTGTACGATCGGGAACGCACCCGGCCGGCGGTACTGGAGGGGCTGGGTTGGCGTCGTTATCGGAGCTGGAGTGTGGACTGGTATCGTCAGCCTATTACCGAGCAGGAGCGACTTAATCGGGCCATTGCCGAGGCTCAGGCCGCCGCGCAGCAGCCTTTGGACAGCGAGGTCGAACCGGCAGCATCGGCCCAGGGGGCGGAGATTGTTCGCTTGGCACCGGCCCCCAACAGCGCCTTGACCCAGCCCTACCAGGCCTTCGATCCCCGCGTGCTTCGCCCCCGCACCGCTTGGGAGCTGACCGAGGACAGCCAGTTGCAGAGCGAGCTGATGCAGATCTTGGCGCTGGAATCGCCGATCCACGAGAAGCGGCTGGTGTCGCTGATCTGCCAGGCCTATGGGCTCTCCCGGGCCAGCAGCAAGATCCGTGAGCGGGTGGAGCGGCTGTTGACCAGCGCCAAGCCCAGCCCGGGCCAGCAAGCCCCCTTCTGGTTTCATCCGGAGCAGGGGGTACGGGTACGGGACCGTACCGGGTTGGAGGCGCCGCTGCGCAAACTGGAGTGGATCAGCGATGCCGAGCTGTCCCAGGCGCTGTTGCTGGCGGTGGAGCACAGCCTGCAGATCCGGTCAGAGGCGGCGATGGACTTGGCGATGGACCTGCTCGGGTTCCAGCGCTTATCCGCCAGTGCCAAGTCACGATTGGCGCTCTGTCTGGCCCAGCTGCTGGACTCCGGGCGGCTGCAGCAGCAGGGCGAAACCCTGTCGCTGGCGGCCAGTCAGTAGGCGCTGCTACAGCAGTGGCGCGAACATGTAGAAGAACTGCTCAGTCAGCTTCTTGTTGAGCGGGCGCTGCTGCCAGAGGTGATGATCCAGCTGATAGGAGTGATTGCGGTAGCTGGCCATCAGCTCGGTCAGCTCGGAGCAAAAGTCCGGATCATCCACCGCCAGGGTTACCTCACTGTTGAGCTGCAGGCTGCGCATATCCAGGTTAACCGTGCCGATCAGGCAGTGGTCATCGTCAATCAACACCGCCTTGGTGTGCAGCAGGCCGCCCTGGAATCGGTAGATCCGCACACCCGCCCGCAGCAGCTCCTCGAAGTAGCTACGGCTGGCCCACTCCACCATGGTGGAGTCGTTCTTGTCCGGCAGGATAAGGTCCACCCGGATGCCACTTTGCGCTGCGGTAACCAGCGCCTCCATCAGGTGCTCTGAGGGGACAAAGTAAGGGGTACAGAGGGTCACGCTGCGACGGGCGTGGAAGATCCCCAGCAACAGGGTTTTCTGTATCACGGTTTCCGGCAGCGCCGGGCCTGAGGGGATCACCTGCACCGTGTGGTTATGGTTGGCGCTGCCCAGCGGCGGTGTTGCTGTGGGCAGCCGGTCCAGCAGGCAGTCGCCGCCTTCCACCTGCCAGTCCCAGGCTTGCAGTGCGGCCAGGGTGGGCACGGCGGGGCCGGTGACCCGCACCATCACGTCGATCCACTCGCCAACACCGGCACCCTGCTTGAAGCAGCGGGGATCCACCAGGTTCATCGAGCCGGTATAGCCGATTTGGTGGTCAATGGTGATGATCTTACGGTGCTGGCGCAGATCCATGCGCCGCAAGAACATGCGGAACATGTTTACCGCCAGGGCCTTGGATACCTGGATGCCGGACTGGCGCATCCGCTTGGGCCAGTCGGTACGGAAGAAATCGCGGCTGCCACTGGCGTCCAGCAGCAGGTACACCTCCACCCCTCGCTCGCTGGCGGCGATCAGCGCTTCGGCCACCTCGTCGGCGCGGCCGCCGGGGTGCCAGATGTAAAACTCCAGCTGCAGGTGGCGCTGGGCTTCTCCAATGTCCTTGATGATGGCATCGAAGATGTCGTCCGGGGTGCTGATCAGGGTCAGATCATTGCCCAGGGTACTGGGGATCCCCAACTGGTTAAAACACAGGGCGTGGATAGGGTGGGCGTTCGGGCCCATGTTGCCCTGGTATTGGCGATGATCCCGCTCGATCAGCTGAAACCAGTCGCGGTAGCCGGAGAAGATCTGCAGCGCCCGGCTGCGACGGCTTCGGCCCAGGTTGGCCTCGCCAAACAGCAGGTAGAGGGCAACGCCGAACAGCGGCAGGATGAAGATGATCAGCAACCAGGCGGCGGAGACACCCACGGCGCGGCGCTTGAGCGCAATGCGCAGCGACACCCCGGCGACGATCACCCAGTAGAGCGCCACGCTCAACCAGCCCGCGATCAGATAGATCTTGTCCATGCCATCCCGTTTTATAAAAGCAAACTCAATAATTTAAGTCGAAGAGCCCTGGTCAGACAAGTGTTTGTCACTGGGCTTGCTGGGCATCGTCACGTATGCGGAAGCGAACCACCATGGGATAGTGATCGGAACTCTCGAATTCGTGGCCGATCCAGGCGAGATCCGCTTCCAGGTGCGGACTGTATAGAACATGGTCGAGGGGCTGGCCCATAAAGGTGGCCGATAGCTTGTCGCCAAAGTCCACCGGCTGCAGCCCCAAACTGGTGGCCATCGCGGTCAGCTGGCGCTGGCGGGCGCCGCTCCAGCTGTTGAAGTCGCCGGACAGGATCAGAGGGCCCTGGTGCTCCCGCACCGCCTGCTCCAGCTGGAACAGCTGGGTGTTGTAGGTGGTGGCGGAGACGAAATTGATGGCGTGGATGTTCACCACCATCAGTGTCTCTTCCCGCTGCTCGATGGGATATTCGGTCAGGACGAATACCTTGGCAGTGGAGAGCAGCGGTTCGCGGGCATCCGACAGGAAGGTCTGGTAGCGACTGGGATTGACGTTGGCAGCAGTGAGCACGCCGGAGCGCTGTTTTTCATCCAATACCAGGTTGGGGCCAAAGACGTAGCCATGGCGCTCGGCCACGGCCAGGTGCGCCGGACCCAGGTTGGCCTCCTGCAGGGTGATAAGATCCGGCTGAAACTGGGCGTGCAGCGAGCGAAACTCCTGTTGCCACTCGGGGTTGTTGACCTGCTTGAAGATGTTCCAGTTGAGCAACACGATCTCATCCGCCAGTGCCGGTGCCATGGGATCAGGCTGATGACGCACCGCTTCCGCCACCGGGGTGTAGGGACAACCGGCGAGGGTTAAGGCGAGGGCGACGGGGAGCAGCGGGCGTAGCATGGTTGGACAAACTTCCTATGGACGACAGGCCTCAGCCTATTGCATCGTTTGAGTTGGTGCAATGTCAGGGGCCAACGCTGAGTGACTTGCGGGCCGGCTGTCCAGGGACTTGAACTAAGGAGAATGGGATGGGATTGAACAGGATAAAGCGCTGGCTGAGCGTAGCGATGGTGTCTTTGCTGATGGGCTGTACCGGCTTGCCTGAAGGGGTGGAGCCGGTCGAATCGTTTGAGCTGGATCGCTACCTGGGCACTTGGTACGAGATAGCGCGGCTGGACCACTCATTTGAGCGGGGCATGGAGCGAGTCACTGCTGAGTACCAGATGCGGCCCGATGGCGGCGTCAGGGTGCTCAACCGCGGCTTTGACACCGAGCAGGGAGATTGGCAGGAGGCGGAAGGGCGGGCCTATTTCGTCGGCTCCGACGAGGTTGGCCACCTTAAGGTCTCCTTCTTTGGGCCCTTCTTCGGCAGCTACGTGGTGTTCGATCTGGAGCCGGAGTACCAATACGCCTTTGTCGCAGGGAACAGCACCGATTACCTCTGGTTGCTGGCACGCACCCCGCAAGTGAGCGCCTCGGTGCGCCAACGCTTTATCGAGCAGGCTGCCGCGCGGGGCTTCGATACCGACGCGCTGATCTGGGTGGCCCAGGAGTAAGCCAACAAAAAAATCCCGGCCATTGGCCGGGATTTTCAGTGAACACTCGAATCACCAGATCTTGACCCGGTCCTCTTCCGGGATGTACATCGCATCGGACGATTTGACGTCAAAGGTGGTGTAGAACTCCGGCACGTTCGACAGCGGGCCATTGGCACGGAACTGCGACGGCGAGTGGGGATCGGTGGCAACCCGGTTGCGCAGTGCCTCCTCCCGGTACTTGGCGCGCCAGATCTGGGCAAAGCCGTAGAACAGGCGCTGTTCGCCGCTCATGCCGTCAATCACCGGCGCGGGCTGGCCATTGAGCGAGAGCTGGTAGGCCTTGAGGCCGATGGTGATACCGGAGAGGTCACCGATGTTCTCACCCAGGGTCAGCTGGCCATTGACGCTGAGATCGTCAAACACCTGGTAGCTGGCGTACTGCTTGACCAGCTTGCGGCCACGGCGCTGGAACGCCATCAGGTCCTCTTCGGTCCACCAGTTGGTGAGGTTGCCGTCGGCATCAAAGCGGGAGCCCTGATCGTCAAAGCCGTGGCCCATCTCGTGGCCGATCACCGCGCCAATGCCGCCATAGTTGACCGCATCATCCGCTTCCATATTAAAGAACGGCGGCTGCAGGATGGCGGCGGGGAACACGATCTCGTTCATGGTGGGGTTGTAGTAGGCATTCACCGTCTGCGGGTTCATGTGCCATTCCCACTTGCGGATCGGGCCGGCCAGCTTCTCCAACTCGTGCTGGTGACTCCATTGGGCGGCACGCATGGTGTTACCCACCAGATCGTCCGCCTGAATGCTCAGAGCGGAGTAATCGGTCCACTGGTCCGGATAGCCGATCTTGGGCGTGAAGGCCGCCAGCTTCACCTTGGCCTTGGCCTTGGTTTCCTCGCTCATCCAATCCAGCTCGTCGATGCTCTGGCCATAGGCCTTACGCAGGTTCTCCACCAGCTCCGACATGCGGGCCTTGGCTTCGGGAGTAAAGTGACGCTGAACGTAGATCTTGCCGATCACCTCGCCCAGGTCGGCGTTGACCTTGTCCACGCCACGCTTCCAGCGCGCCTGCGGCTCCGCCTGACCATTGAGCTTGCGGGCGAAGAAGTCGAAGTTCTCGTCATCCAACGCCTGGTTGAGGCTGCCGGCGTAGTTGGTCAGTACCGCCCAGGTCAGGTAGGTCTGCCACTGGTCAACGCTGAACTGGTCAAACACCTGGTTAAAGCCCTCGATGTAGGTGGGCTGGTTGACGATCAGGTGAGGCTGCTCATTCAGGCCCAGTGCGGTCAGGTAGGCGGTCCAGTCAAAGTTGTCGGCGAGGTCAGGCAGCTTGGCCAGCGGGATCTTGTTGTAGATCTTCTCGCTGTCACGATTCTCTACCCGGGTCCATTGGTGCTCAGCCAACGCGGTTTCCAGTGCCAGCACGGTATCGGCCGCCTCGGCGCCGCCCTCCAGGCCGGCCAGCTCATACATCTTCTCGACGTGGGCGCGGAACTGGTCACGCAGGGTGACGAAGCGCTCCTCTTCGTTGAAGTAGTAATCCCGATCCGGCAGTGACAAGCCGTATTGATACAGATAGGCCGCGTACTCGGTGGATTGCTTGGCGTCGACGTTGATGTAGTAGACGAAGGGGACGCCGACTCCCAGGGTCTGGGCATGGCCAAAGTAGGCTGACACCGCTGACTTGTCGTTGAGCTGAGCGATACGCTCAAACTCGCCATTGAGTGGGGTTACCCCCAGCTGTTCGACGGTGTCGGTATCCAGCACAGAGCGGTACAGATCTGCCACCTTCTGCTCATCGCTGCCCTGGGTCAGCCCGTCGGTGGCGGCCAGCTCGTCGATGATGTCGCGCACGTCTTTCTGGGCTTTCTCGCGCAGATCATAGAAGGCGCCGGTGGTGGTGCGATCCGCGGGGATCTCTGCGGTCTTGAGCCAGCTGCCGTTCACATGGCCGTAGAAGTCGTCCTGGGGCCGGATGCTTTGGTCAAAGTTGGCCAGCTCGATACCGGAGTTCAGGGCTTGCTGCACCGCTTCAGCGGTAGCGCTGGGCTGGCTGACGTTTTGGCTGCAGGCCGCCAGTACCAGGGCGGACGCGCACAGCCCGCCAATGATGACTTTCTTCATCCACTTATCCTTATGGTTGAACAATTTATAATCTTGCCAGTGTCGGATACTACGAGAGCACCGAACAGATTCAAAGCATCCAGGCCACAAAGTTGTAACTCCAGGTGTCAATTAACACTGCAATTTCTATGCGTTAGCCAAAAAGGGAAGGGGATTGAACAGGCAGCGCCTTGGGCCGGGCACTACTATGGGATCCAGGCCCATTGCTCCAGCAAGGAGAGTTCGAGATGAACGACGCAAACCCCGGCAGTTTTGTCTGGCAGGATCTGACCGTGGACGATCCGGTGCCGGTCGCCCACTTCTATCAACAGGTGGTGGGCTGGCAGATCCAGACCGTGGCGATGGAGGGCTACGACGATTTTGCCATGGTCGCGGGCGATAAGATGGTGGCGGGGGTGTGCCACGCCCGTGGCGGCAATGCGGATATGCCGCCGCAATGGCTGCTCTATGTGGCGGTGGCCAATTTGGAGGAGAGCCTGGCCAAGGTAGCCCAGGCCGGTGGTCAGTGCATCGCCGGGCCCAAGGCCTTGGGGGAGGATCGCTATGCGGTGGTACAAGACCCGGCGGGGGCGGTGCTGGCGCTGTATCAGTCCGCCGGCTGAGGACGCAGGCTGGGCAGCGCCCGGCGCCACAGCTGAGCCAGCAACACACCGCTGAGGATCAGGCTGCCGCCGACCCCATGGGCCCAGCTGAGTTGCTCCCCCAGCAGCACGACGGCGCTGGCGGTGGTCATCAACGGCACCAGGTTCATAAAGATGGTGGTGTTATTGGCACCAAGGATATCGATCCCTTTCATCCAGCAATAGGGGGCGACGATGGAGGCGGCGATGCCGGCAAACAGCACCAGCGGCAGTGCTTCGTTGCTCACCGCCATGCTGGGGCTGAGCAGGGCAGCGGGGGAGAGCCAGACCAGGCCAAACAGGATCTGCACGTACAGCGACTGCCACAGGTTCAGTGGGATCACCCAGCGACGGATCAGCACCCCATACAGGGCGTAGGCGCTGGCGCCGGCCAACAGCAGCAGATCACCTCGGTTTACCCCTTGGCTTGATAGGCCAGCCAGGTCACCACCGGAGAGCAGGATTGCCAGGCCGGTAAAGGAGATTAGTGCACCGAACAGGCCACCCAGGGTGGGGGCGTCACGCAGGATCAAGGTACTGAACACCATGGTGATCAGCGGCACGGTGGCGCCGATCAGCCCCATGTTGGTGGCGCTGGTACTGGCCGCCGCCACGTAGGCCAGGCTTTGAAACGCCACGATCCCCAATCCCGCCAGCACGGAAAGCTTAAGCAGGTTGGCCGTTACCACTCGGCGCAATCGCCAGACCTGGGGCAGGATGAAGGGGGTTAGGATCAGGGCCGCCAGGGCCCAGCGGTAAAACGAGATGGCTGCCGGCGAGATCACCTCCGCTGAGACCTTGCCAACCAGGGTATTCCCGGCCCAAAGGACGACGGCGATCAGGGGGTAACAAAACGGGTGCACGGCAACTCCTCTCTGGCCTGGCGGTAAACTGCGCGGGCATTGTATAGTGTCGATTAACAATCAAATAGCTCAAATCGGACATGGTGCACGGGGATCAGGACAAGTTGAATGACGGGGTGGATCGCTACCCCCTGCCGCTGGAGCCCGAAGGGGAGATATACCTGTTAAAAGAGGAGGTAGCGCCGGAAACCACCTTTCTGCCGCACCGCCATCAATGGGGTCAGCTCAACGTGGTGGACCGAGGTGTTATGGAGATCGGGGTAGAGCAGCAGCGCTGGCTGTCGCCACCCCAGTACGGGATCTGGATCCCGCCGGATGTGATCCACTCCAGCTACAGCCGCCAGCGGGTGGCCTACCGGGCGCTCTACCTCAATCGCCAATGGTCCGGGCAGCTGCCCAGCCAGCCCTGCATGATCAAGATATCGCCACTGCTGCGGGCGGTGGTGGCGGATCTGTCCCGGCGTGAGATCAACAGCCCCACCAGTGCGGCAGACCGTCGCCTGGCCCAGGTGATCTTCGACCAACTGCTGCAAGCCGATCCTGAGCCGGTCTATCTGCCCGACAGTGATGATCCCTTGATCAAGCCCATCCTGCGCGCTTTGCAAAGTGCCCCAGCCAATGATGACCCCCTGGCGGTGTGGGCCCAGCGGCGCCACAGCACCGAGCGTACCCTGGCACGGCATTTCCAGCGGGAGCTGGGCATGAGCTTCAGCGAATGGCGTGGCCGGCTGCGCTTTCTTGCCTCCCTGTCGCTGTTGCGAAAAGGTTTGTCTATCAAAGAGGTGGCCCTGGAGCTGGGCTACAGTACCTCGTCGGCCTTCATCGCCCTGTTTCGTCGTCATGCGGGAATGTCGCCGGAGCAGTATCGTCGCGAGCGGGGGCTCAACGCGCAGCGACAACTGGGGTAGACTGGCGGAGAAAAGAGGTTATGGAGAGACGACGTGCGTGATCTGAGCGATATACGGCGAGAGTACCTGCAGGGTGGCTTGCGCCGCAATGATCTGCCGGACAACCCGATCCAGCAGTTTGAAACCTGGATTGATCAGGCCAAGGGGGCAGAGCTGGCGGATCCTACCGCGTTCAGCCTGGGAACCGTGGATGAGCGCGGCTGTCCGTTTCAACGCATCGTGCTGCTGAAGCAGTTTGATGAGCGGGGGTTCGTGTTTTACACCAACCTGGGCAGTCGCAAGGCCAAACAGATTGAGCACAACCCTTTGGTCAGCATGCTGTTTCCCTGGCACGAGTTTGAGCGCCAGGTGCACATTACCGGCCGCGCCGAGCGGCTGAGCACCGCCGAGGTGATGCGCTACTTCGTCAGCCGGCCCCGGGACAGCCAGATCGGCGCCTGGGCGTCGCCGCAGAGCAGTACCCTGAGCGCGCGCAGCGTGTTGGAAGGCAGCTTTATGAAGATGAAGGAGAAGTTTGCCAAAGGCGAGGTGCCGCTGCCGGATTTCTGGGGCGGCTACCGGATCATTCCAGATACCATCGAGTTTTGGCAGGGAGGCAGTCGTCGGTTGCACGATCGCTTCCTGTATCAGCGTCAGCAAGACGGCTGGTCCATTGAGCGTCTGGCACCCTAGTACCGCCCTGGGCCGCCGGCAAACGGCGGCTCCATAACCCATCACCACGGCGACATTGCCAGCCCAGCGCCCGGTAAAAATGCTGGGCGGGGCGGTTGACCGCACAGTGCAAGGTGGCGCGCTTCACGCCGAGTTGCTGCAGATAGGTCTGGGCCGTTTCCATCAGCGCCCGGCCTAGCCCCTGTCCCTGGCTTTGCGGCTCCACATAGAGAGCGTGGATCCCCGGGCTGACCTTATTGACTGCCACAAACGCCGTCACCTCACCATCAACCTGGGCGACGAAGGTACGACCCTGGCTGGCGATGAATCGAACCAGCCGGGACATATCCAGCTCGTCGTTACTCTCGCAACTGAGAAACACCTGACGCAGCTTGTTAATATCCTGTAAGCTAGCTTGGCGAATGACCATAAACACTCTCGTGACCGGGTGGAAACAGGGGCGCTATGCAGACCTGGCGCCCCGAGAGACTCGCCTTGTCGCATTCAGCGCAGGGTGAGCGAGCCTTAGAGACAAGCCTTAGGTGTAGACCCCAGTACCACAGAGGGCAACCTCGTTGGCCGCAAGCAGGAGCAAGACCGGATGACATGGAAACGTTTTGGCGGCCCCCGTGGCCGCCGTCGTCTGATGATGGCGACCGGACTGGGCCTGGTCGGCCTGCTGGTTAATCTGTTCCCCATTCCCCTGTTCTCCAACATCCAGCTGGTGCTGGGCAACGCCCTTTTTATCTTCTGCGCCAGCCGGCTGGGTTATGCGGCGGTCGCCTGGTGTGCGCTACTGACCCTGACCGGGCTCTACATCAGCTGGGGCCACCCCATCATCTACCTCACCTTTGGCCTGGAGGCGCTGTTTGTTACCGCCATGCGGCGCCGGGGTTGGTACCTGCTCTACGCCGATCTGCTCTATTGGGTATTGATCGGCATGCCGCTGACTGCACTGCTGTTTGCCACCCTGTTTGATCTGCAGCGGGAGTACATCGCCTTTACCGTGCTCAAGCAGGGCTTCAATGGCATGCTCTACAGTGCTGCGGCCAGTGTGGCGGTGCTGATGGTGCCCAAGGTCTGGTCCAAGGGCTTGCGTCAGCAACCGGTGCTGGTTCGAGAGTTTCGCCACAAGCTGAGCCACGCCCTGGTGCTGTTGACCACCCTGATGCTGATGGTGTCGCTGCTGGTCTACACCTCCCACCTAATGCGCGCCCAGCAAACCCTGCTGTTCAGTCAGATGAAGGACAACAGCGCCCAGCTGGCCGGTCAGTTCGATGATTTTCTCCAGCGCCACATGGACGCCCTGACGATTGCCGGCCATTGGCTGCCGGATGTGCGGGTCGACCAGCGCACCTCGCTGCTGCAGTTGCAGCGCCAGTACCCGGATTTTCTCCGCCTGGGGGTGACTGACGATCGCGGCGTTATCCTGGTGGATACCGATCCCGGTGCGCCGCTGCGCTCGCAAAGTGCCGAGAACGCGGCCTACCAAAGTGCGGTGCGCCACGCCCGCCCTTACCAGTCGGCGGTGTACGCTGGTGGAGTCGGCGGACTGGAGCCGGTGTTGGTGATGGCAGCACCTTGGTACCAGTCCGACGGCAACCTAGGTGGGATGGTGGAGGCAACCCTGGCGTTGTCGCAGCTGCACCAGTTCAACGATCTGGATAAGACCCAAAAGATGGTGCTGATGGATCAGCGTGGCCGGGTGATCTCCGCCTCCAACGGCTTGCCCCTGACCCTGCTACAGCCAGCCAAGCTGTATATCCGTAAGCCTGAAACCGGCGAACACGCCGCCGAATTGTCGCTGACCCAGCCGGAGATCCCGCTGCCGGAGTACTTCAGCAAGTCCTACACCATGAATAACGACTGGCAGTTGCAGCTGCTGGTGCCCTACCGGCCGGCGGCCGAGCGGGCAGAGCAGCAGTTTGTGTTGGGGCTGGGGATGCTGCTGCTGGCCCTGGTGCTGACCTCGGCGCTGACCCGATACCTCAGCAGCTACCTGACCAAGCCGCTGGAGAATCTGGCCCGGGCCATTGCCCAGCCAGAATTGGGCGAGCGCCCCTTGCCGGGACTGCCCAGTGGGTCAGCCCGTGAGATCCTGGTGTTGCGGGAGGAGCTGGAGACCCAGCGCCAGGCGATCCATGCCCACCACGAGGAGCTGGAGTGCAAGGTGGCACGGCGTACCGAGGAGCTGGCCCAGGCCAATGCCCGGCTGGAGCAGTTGGCGATGCGCGATGGCCTCACCGGGGCATTCAACCGGCGCTATTTCGAACAGCAATTCGAAACCCTGCGCCAGCTTTGCTTGCGTGCCGGCCAGCCCATGACCCTGGCGATCCTGGATATCGACCACTTCAAGTCGATCAACGATCTGCATGGCCACCTGGTGGGGGACCAATGCCTGCGTGCCTTTGCCAACACCGTCGCGGAGCAGTTTGGCCGTCGTAATGATCTGTTGGCCCGCTATGGTGGCGAAGAGTTTGTGCTGCTGCTTCCACTGCTGGACCGGGAGAATGCTCAGCAGCAGCTCAATGCGCTGCGTCAGCGCATCGCCTGCACCCCGATGGCCCAGACCGACACCGAGCGGGCCCTGATGCTCACCGCCAGCATTGGGGTGATCAGCGTGGACAGCCAGTGGTCGGATTGCGCCCAGACCTGGCTGGATGCCGCCGATAAAGCGCTGTATCGGGCCAAGTCCAATGGCCGTAACCAAGTCTGTTTTCACGCTAACCTTCAGGAACCGAACAAAAATCCTGCAGTCAGCCTGGAAAACACAGCTACCCCGACCACCGGTACCAAGGGTTCGGGTTAGACTGGGCGCCATTGCATAGACAACAGACTCAATGGATGAATATGGCGGAACTGACGCACCTCTTTCAGCGCAACCAGGCGTGGGCCCAAACCAAGACCGACCTGGATCCGGAGTTCTTTAGCAAGCTGGCCAATCAGCAATCGCCGGAGTATCTCTGGATCGGCTGCTCTGACAGCCGGGTGCCGGCCAACCAGATCATCGATCTCAACCCTGGTGAGGTGTTCGTTCACCGCAACATCGCCAACGTGGTGGTGCATTCCGACCTTAATGCTCTGTCGGTGATCCAGTACGCGGTGGATCACCTCAAGGTGCGTCACATCATGGTGGTGGGCCACTATGGCTGTGGTGGGGTGAAGGCGGCGATGGACAACCAGGCGATCGGCTTGGCTGGCAACTGGGTGCGCCATGTGCGCGATGTGTATGAGTCCCATCGTGAGGAGCTGGAGAGCCTGCCGGAAGAGACCCGCTTCCGTCGCCTGTGTGAGCTCAACGTCATCGCCCAGGTGATCAATACCTGTCAGACCACCATCGTGCGGGATGCCTGGCAACGGGGCCAGGAGCTGAATGTTCACGGCTGGATCTACGATGTGGCCGATGGCCTGCTCAATGACCTGGGCATGCGGATTGATTCGGAGACGCCGCTGGCGGCCACCGCTCAGCGTGCCATCCTGAAACTGGGACAAGAACACACCGAATGACAAGGAGGCGCCGATGCGTGCGATGGTGTTGCTGTGGTTGTGCAGTTTTTCCCTGAGCGCGGAGTTGGCGCCGGCCTTTGAGCCTTTGGCCCCCATGGTCGGCAAGACCTGGCGGGGCGAGTTCAGCAACTCGACCCCAGAGCGTCCTATGGTGGACATCTCCACCTGGGAAGAGGCGCTGCAGGGCCAGGCGGTGCGGATCCGCCACAGCCTCAATCAGGGGGAGTACGAGGGTGAGACCTTCATCGTCTACAACAAGGCGCTGGAGGAGCTGGAGTTCTTCTACTTCACCACCGCCGGGTTTTACACCCGAGGGCAGGTAACCTTCGAAGGCGACACCATGATCTCCCATGAGACGGTGACGGGCTCGGAACAGGGGATCACCGAGGTAAAGGCCGAGGTTCGCCTGTTGCCCGATGGCTCCATGGCCCACCAGGCCTATTACCTGCAAAACGGTGAGTGGGTTAAGGGCCATGCCGCCGAGTATCGTGCCATCGAGCCCTGACGCCAATGTCCCATAAAAAAACGCCACCCATTCGGGTGGCGTTGTTGTATCCGGTCAGGTCACTGTGCCTGTTCTCTATGCCTGCTCTTGCTGCTCGCCTTGCTCTTGGCTGACGAAGCGGGACAGCTCGTCGGCAAACACCGCGTGCAGCTCCTCTTCCACATCACGAAGGCACTCTCGTAGCTCAGCGATGGACTCGGCGTTTTCAAAGCGCTCATGCAACAGGGCGACGAGCTGGGATTCTTTTGTAGTCATTAAGGTACCTCCATGCTTCGCTTAATGAAAAAGCCCTTACTTCTGGCCTCTAAACTGGACCGATTGGCCGGGGCTTAGAGCCAACGCTGGCTTTTTTCACTGTCGATTTCAGTGATAACGACAGTATCCGCCGGGGCCGCCTGGAGTGCAAGTGTTGCGCTCATCAACTCGTCGCGACGGAACCAGTGGGCGGTCAGGGTCGCGCCCGGGCCGTAACGCTCCAGCTGCTTGTGTACGTCGGCCTGGCACTGCAGACCGTCCAAAGCAATCAGGCGATCACCCGCAGCGATGCCGGCGCGGTGGGCGCTGCCCCCCTCGCTGACGGCCAGCACCTTAACCCCCAGACCTTCCGCTTGCACCCGGGCACCCAGGGAAGCGCTCAGGACCTGCTTGCTGCGGCCTCCTTTGTCACTGCCGCTGGCGGCTGCGCGCAGTTTCAACTCAACGCCGAAGCCCTCCAGCAGCTGCGCCAGGGGCAGATCCTCGGTGCTGTCCAGGTAGGCAAACAGGTCCGAGGCGTCTCGGCCCAGCAGCTCGGCGACGATGCGCTGATGGCTGTCCTCGGCGGTGCCGACGCCGGTTTGGCCGTGGTCTTGCCAGAGGCGCTGCATCACGTCATCCAGGCTGTAACGGCCCTGAGTCTCGTGGCGCAGGGTCAGGTCCAGCAGCAGGGCAAACATCGCGCCCTTGGTGTAGTAGCTGACGATGGCGTTCTGGGCGTTCTCATCCTGCTTGTAGAACTTGGTCCAGGCGTTAAAGCTGGAGTCGCGCAGGCTCTGCTTGAAGCGGCCCTGACCGCGGGTCACCCGGGTCATCCCCTGGGACAGCATGTCCAGGTAGGTGGCTTTATCGACGCAGCCAGCGCGGTAGACGAACAGGTCGTCGTAGTAGGAGGTGATCCCCTCGTAGGCCCAGAGCTGGCGGGTGTAGCTTTCCTGGCTCAAGTCGTAGGGCACGAAGGTAGCGGGCTTGATCCGCTTGACGTTCCAGTTGTGGAAGTACTCGTGGGAGCAAAGCGACAGGAAGGTGCGGTAGCCGTCGCTCTGCTCAGGCTCGGTCACCGAGGGCAGATCGCCACGGCCGCATACCAGGGCGGTGGAGGCACGGTGCTCCAGGCCGCCAAAACCTTCGCCCACCACCTGGGTCATGAACAGGTAGCGGTCAAACGGGGCCTTGCCGCCAAACAGGGCGATCTGGGCTTCGCAGATCTTCTTCAGATCGGCGCAGATGCGATCGGTGTCCGCTAGGTGGCGACCGGTCAGCACCAGGTCGTGGGGCACCCCGGCGGCCTCAAACTGGGCCAGGGTGAAGGTACCCATCTCCACCGGGTGGTCGATCAGCTCGTCGTAGCTGTCGGCGCGGTAGCGACCGAACTCGTAGCGCTGGGCACCGTCTTCCTGCATCGCGGTGGCAACCCGCCACTGCTGGTAATCGCTGCCCTCCGGCGCCAGGATCTGCACCGATACCGACTTGTCCTCCTGACCCACTACCGCCAGGAAGGTGGCTGAGCCGTTGAAGAAGCCGTGGGTCTGGTCCAGGTGAGCGCCGCGAACGGAGAGATCCCAGGCGTAGACCTGGTAGCGCAGGGTGACCTCGGCGCCGTTGTTCACCAGCGCCCAGCTTTGCTTGTCCAGTTGCTCAAGCTCGACCGGCTGACCTTGGCTGTCCAGCGCGTGGATGCCGATGATGTGGCGCGCAAAATCCCGCACCATGTAGCTGCCGGGCAACCAGGCGGGCAGGGTGAATTGCTGACCGGGGGCCGCCTCAGTGAGCTGGATCTCCACCGCAAACAGGTGAGCCTGGGGGTCAATGGGTTGGATTTGGTACTGGATCATGGGCGCTTTCAACCTCCTTGCGCAATATCATTCAGCGATTGTATGCGCACTGTTAGGAGAATGTCAGCCATTCAGGCGCCGCCGAGTGCGATAGCAGCTATCGGTTTTTGCCTTATCCGCCGTATACTAAGGCGATTCTTAGCTGGCCTGACACAGGGAAACCACCATGGCTGAAGAGACCATTTTCTCCAAGATCATCCGCAAGGAGATCCCCGCTGACATCCTCTACCAGGACGAACTGGTCACCGCCTTTAAGGACATCAGTCCGCGGGCGCCGCACCACATCCTGATCATCCCCAACCACCAGATCGCCACCAGCAACGACGTCACCGAAGCCGACGAGCCGGCACTGGGTCGATTGTTCACCGTGGCGGCCAAGCTGGCTAAAGAGCTGGGCATCGACGAGGACGGCTACCGTTTGATCATGAACTGCAACCGTCACGGTGGGCAGGAGGTCTACCACATCCACATGCACCTTCTTGGCGGCAAGCCGCTGGGGCCGATGTTGAGCGTATAAAAGAATTCACCTGCATTATTGGCACGTGATATTAGATAAAGAGGTTGCCATCTTTTGGCAACCTCTTTTCAGTAGGGAATGGGTAGTAGCAAAAAATAATGAGTATGATTAGAGCCAACGAAGTTGGTCTCTTTCTGAAAATGGATTTTCAATGGTTATTTTTATCTTCGCACTGTATTGTGCCTTAGCAATTACGATAGTTTATGTTTCTGATGCGTTGCTGAAAATACAATACACAGAGTTTTCCTTAGTCTGGAAGAGAGACAAGCGCCCACGGGGCTACTTCTTCGTCCCGAAAGGAAGCAGCGTGGCTAGCTTCTGGGAACGGGCACATAAAGATGTTGACTCTCAGTATGACTGGGTTAAAGGTCATCAGAGAGCCGCCCGGTTGTTTAGGATCTACAAAGCACTGAAAAGGGTGTTTATCGGCTTCACCATAGTACTGATCCCACTCATGCTGGTGTTAAAGGTATTTGGTTACTAGCGCGGGATCTTATGGTTTCTTTTACTGTGAAGTCCGGTGGTGATTTTCCCATCAATTCGATATGTTTTGGTAACTGTTAACCAGGCTAGGCATTAGAAATTGGAATAATTAATGTTCCAATTCACTTTTGCTCCCCAAGAGGTATTAGAATTAGGCGATAACAATGAAAGATGTAACAGACCGTAGATTTTCAACCATTGCAGCCAGAGTATTATTATGTCAGATCGTTGCTTCACTTGGCATTTTGATGTTCTACAGAGAGATTATAGCTGGCATAGACAAAGTCTTGATGGCGGTGGGTTTGTATATAGCTTTAGAACCTGTCACTATGGGATTCTTTTTCACGCTGTTATCGATTTCCTTGTTCATTCCAATTCTGTCAATAACTGTAGCAGAGTTGCGTGTATGGAGATCGGGATGTAAGAAAAGGTTTCGTCTGGCGTTCTATTTCATTGTTGTTTTTATTAGCGTGCTTAGCACCTACTTGTTTTTATTTGGAGTGTAGGGCACCTACTCGCTACCTTTTCTAATATACGGGTTGACCATAGGCGTCAGAGGAGATTGAAACTCTTTGATGGCGCTACGGGGCTTGCTGCCGGTCAGTCGGGCATCGCTCGGGAAAGATGAGGGCGTCAATGCGTCAAGCCCTCACCAGTGGGGCGTCCAGTTTGCCGCGGTACCGCTACCAATTCGGCGGCAAGCCGCTGGGGCCGATGCTGGCGGTGTAGTATTCCCTCGAGGAAATGAAACCGGCGCAATGAGTGATCACCGCGCCGGTTGGGTTTAGGGCAACTTTGTTCGCTTAAATGTCTCGCCGCGGGACTCATTTGCCCAGGCCGCGCTTCACCGTGCTTTTCAGGTTGAGCATGAAGTCTTTAAAGTGAGGCATGAAGTTCACAAACAGCGGGTGTTTGCGCTGCTGCATCATCATCGGCCCCAGGATCCGCAACCCCACCGCCAACTGGGTGGCGGACTGGGCATCCAGTTCAGTGTGGGCCTTAATGTTTTCCACCGTGGCGAACACGTTCTCCCGGTCTTCTACCTCAAACTCCAGCCGCTGATCCGCCATTTCGCCTACCGCATCGATGGGCTCGATGATGACGCGAAAGCCTTTGCTCTTGCCAGTTTTTACTTGGTTAGTTTCAGATTGCATCTTGGACTCCTATGGGAATGGGGGCGACATTCATTGCGCTGAGCTCATGGCTTGAGCGCGCCAGCTTTAGTGCAATGGCATCAGGGTGGGGTCGCAGGGACTTAGCTTTTCAGAAAGGCTTCCAGCTTGGGCTTGATGGTCAGTGAGATGATCATCATCAGCATCAGTCCCACCGGCAGCGCGGCAATAAAGCCACTGCGCCAGGCGTCGGTAAAGGCAGCGGTGTCTGCAAAGCCCACATTGCGGGTTGCGGTGGTAAAGGCCATCAAGGATTCCATGACCACCGCCATGCAAAGGCCTACCAGGGCATTGCGCCGATTTTCACCGGCCTTGGGCAATGCCACGGCTGCCAGTTTGGTTAGCCCGGTCATGGCTATTGCCCCTGCGGGCATCATCACCAGTGCAGTGACCAGGAAGGCGCTGCCCCAGGCGGAGAAGAACTGGGCGTTGTAGCCCAGGTTGACGTAGGTCATTACGCCGGTCAGGGTGCCGCCCATCAGGCTCATCATGGCGGCCACCACCAGTACCTTGAGATACAGCGGGGTCTTATGCGGTTCGACACCCTCAACGGGCAGTGCAAGTTGTGCGCTCATAGTGGCTCCTGTCTTGATTCGTTCACCGATTAAGTTGATAATGTCAACTATAGCGAAATGGTTGATAATGTCAACCATGTTTTGGTTTGTAGGAGCTTATTGATGTCCGATCCTTCCCTGCTAGGCAGCCTGTTCCGCCTGGCGCACTCTTTAAAAAGGCAGACACATCAGCAGATTGAGCAGATGGACCTGGCCATTGCCCCGATGCACGTGCGGGTGATGAAGATCATTGATGGCAGTGCGCCTTGCACCGCGAACGATGTGGTTCAGTTCCTCAACCGGGATAAGGCCCAGGTGACCCGGTTGCTGAAGACCCTGATTGAGCAGGATCTGCTGCAGCGCGAACCCAACCCTAATGACAAACGCAGTCAGCTACTGACGGTGACCGAATCGGGGGCGGCACTGATGCAACGGATGGCGGTGGTGGATGCGACCACCTACCAGACGATGACAAAGGGTCTCAGCGCGGACGAGCTGGATGCCTTTCATCGTATTGCCGATCAGATGGCACAGAACTTGGCGGAGCGCTGAAAGGCTGGGAAGTTAGGGCTTGGGTGAGAGCACAGCACAATCACGCAGCAGTTTGCCGGCGGCAAACAGTCCACAAGCCAAAGAGGAGACTGTGGTGACCAGCCATCGGCTGCTTATTGCATGTCCCTGGCTAAGGTCGAGATAAAGAAACAAGCCGCCATAAGCAACCAGCCCGGCTGTCAGGCCGATAGTCAGGCTGCAACCCAGGGTGGAGAGGGTGCTGAAAAGTCCAGGTTGTGCCACTGCGCTTCTCCCGTTGTCGTTAGCTTGAATCAACGTTAGCTGGCACCGTGATTACCCACCTGACGTCATTTGCCCCACTCTGTGTAAGACCCAAACGCTATCTTCCGCAGGCATTATCTGCTGGCTTTTCACCCGGTAACGGCGGGGAGGCTGGCGGTGACGGGGCAGGGCGGTATACTGGGCCGCGCAATGGGCGGGCAGCTTGTCAGCCACCAATTCGTTCCCCGTGAAGGTAAGTAAGCAATGAGCAAAAAAGGCGACCCGCGTCAGCTGTCCATCCAGGTCCAGGCCAAGAACGAAGCGATGGCGATGGCGCAGTACCAGTTGCTGATTGACCAGGCCCGGGGCCAGTGCCCTGAGGTAACCGACAAGGTGCAGTGGGATGCCAGGGCCAAGTGTCTGGTGGCGACCTTAAGCTTCCCGGATGCGGTAGAGCGCCAGCGCTTCGAGCAGTCCTTTAACGGCTAAGACGCTGGGCCGGGCCTAGAGCAACAGGCCCTGGGCCAGGAACAGCACAAAGAAAAACGCCACGGCATCGGTCAGGGTGGTCAGCAGTGGGCTGGCCAGCATGGCCGGGTCCAGCCCCAGCCGCTTGAGCAGCAGCGGCAGCACCCCTCCGATGGCCACCGCCAGGATACTGGAGACCGAGTAGGCCAGGCCGATCACCAACGGCAGCAGCACCAGTCCTTCGTCGCTGCGAAGCGAGGCCAGGCCCGCCAGCAGGGTGCCGATCACCAGCCCCACCACTACCCCCACCGGGATCTCCTTGGCCACCACAAAGCCCAGCTTGTTGGGGCTGAGTCGGTCTACCGACAGCTCACGGATCGACACCGCCACCGCCTGGTTGCCCACCGCGCCACACAGGTTGGCCACCAGTGGCAGGAACGCCGCCAGCACCACCAGCTGGTCCAGCACCGGCTCGTACAAGGCGATCACCGACACCGCCGCATAGCTTAAGGCCACCGAGGGCAGCAGGAAGGCCAGACGACGCAGGATCCGGCTGCCCAGGCCCATGGTGCGAAACTCCTCGCCGCCGAGGATACCCCCCTGCTCCAATAGCTCCCGCTCGGCCTGTTCATACAGGGCTTCCTGCAAGTCCTTGTGATCCACCACGCCGATCTGGCGACCGCTGACGTCCACCAGGGGGAACACCGAATAGCGCAGGTGATCGAACACACTCTTGAGTTCGTCCAGCGGCATCGCCGGATCCACCGTGGGGATGGCGTCGTCCACCAGGGACTGCAGTTGCTGATCCTGATCTGCCAAAAGCAGCTCCCGCATCGCCACCGCCCCGGCGTACTGGTGCTCTTCATCATGCAGATAAACGTAGCGCTGCTCGAAATGCTCAATCTGCTCGGTGCTGGCCCGCAGGGTGCGCACCACGTCCGCCACCTTGGCCTGGGAGGCGAAGCTGAGCATCTCGGTCTTCAGCAGGTTGCCGGCACTGCCCGGCTCGTAGCGCAGGGCCAGCCGTAGTGACGCCACCAGGGGCTGGGGCAGGGCGGCCAGCACCGCCTCGCGCACATCAAAGGCCAGCAGGCCGATCACGTCCCGACGGTCGTCTGATTCCATCCGCAACACCAGATCCGCCGCCAGGGTTGCAGGCAGCTGGCTGAGGATGGCGGCGATGCGCAGATCCGCTAGGTGGTCGAGCAGGTCGGTGGCCAGCTCAATCTCACTGCAGGCCATCAGCCGCCAGAAGCCCACCGCCTCCTCCTCGCTCAGGCTGCGCAGCAGGCGACCCACGTGGGAGGGGGAGGTGGCCCGAATAAGCTCAGGTAGGCCGGCCATCTCGCCCTGACGGATCTGCTTTTGCAGCTGACGATAGGGTGACGGGCTGGCGCTGGAAACGCTGGACTCAGACATGATGGCGAGGACTCAATTGGTGACTGGGTTAGGGTTGCAGTCACTCACGGTAGCATTGTGCAGAGGACAAAACACACCTTGGTATATCAAAACCTTGAGCCCGATAACGTGGTAACGCTGGGCGTTTCTGATGGTAACGCTGAGAGCACACCCGATGCAGGCGGCGGGCTTTGGGTGACTGCGGCGATAAGTCCGATTCGAATCCCCCAACACGGGCTGAGCGTATCGTCCTCGCTACATTCTCGCTTCACGATTACCGCGCAAAGGGCTGCGCCCAGTTTGACGGACGGGGTACACTTAGCCGTGCAAAAGCCCGGGAACGTCAGCAAAGTCAGACGGTCACGGCGCTTTGAAACAAGGAGTATCAGGATGGCCATCGTTTGGCATGGAACACACCGTATTCGCGGCGGTGAGGAGGGGTGGCGTGCACCCCGATAATCGCGACTTCTTTCCCCTGACCGGCTTTGCCCAGCGCTTCGTCGATCAGCTGGCCCAGTGCCGCGCCCTGGGGGTTCGCACCCTGGAGGGTAGCGAGCACCATGTACTGCTGGAACTGCCCTATCACCGCCGGTTGGTGGGCGATCCGGAAACCGGCGTTATCCACGGTGGGGTGATCACCACCCTGATGGACACCGCTTGCGGTGCCGCAGTGATTTGCGCCCTGCGCCACAAGACCGGCGAGGTTGAGCTCAGCCCCACCCTGGATCTGCGAGTGGATTACATGCGTCCCGCCAAGCCCGAGAAGCCGGTTTACGGCTTTGCCGAGTGCTATCGGCTCAGCTCCGCGGTGGCCTTTACCCGCGCCATCGCTTACCAGGACTCCACTGACAAACCCATCGCCCACGCGGTCGGCTCCTTTATGCTGATCGGCTCCGAGTTGATGACCGAAGAGTTTCGTCGTGCGCTGGAGGGGGGCTAGATGGCGTTTTCTGATCAGATGAAGGCCGCCGCGGCCAATAACGATTACAGCGCGGTTCTGGCGAACGTGCCCTATGCCCAGTTTCTGGGGATGGAGTGCGACCGCTTCGGCGATGAGCTGGTGTTCCGACTGCCGGCGCAGGAATCCAACCTGGGCAACCCGATGCTGCCGGCACTGCATGGTGGGGTGATTGCCGGCTTTATGGAGATGGCGGCCACGGTGCAGCTGATGGTGATGATGCAAACCACCAAGGTGCCGAAGATCGTCGACTTTTCCATCGATTATCTGCGTGCAGGTTATGCTCGAGAGAGTTATTGTGAGTGCAAGATCACCCGTCAGGGCCGACGCGTCGCCAACGTCAGCATCAGCAGTTGGCAGACCAACCGGAAGCAGCCCATCGCCACCGCGCGGGCGCACTTCCTGATCGAGTGACGCCAGACTAAGACAGTTACCGGAAGGATGAACCAGGAATGGTAGGAGGCAGTATGAGAGTCCTCGTTGTGCTTTTTGCCCTGTTTTTGACAGGGTGCAGCTCCATCACCGCCGGGGTGGCGGCGCGCTCAGATCAGCCTCAGCTGCGCATCGACTCCAGCACCGTGGCCCGTGAGGTCAGCATTGAGAAGGTGCAGAAACGCCGGGTGGGGGATCTGCTGCAAGCCTCCGCGACTCTGATCTCCCGGGTCAGCACCGATCGCTACCTGCAGTACAAGATCACCTTCTTCGATATTGACGGGGTGGTGGTGGAGCCGGGCACCTCCAGCTGGCGTCCGGTTAACCTGCATGGCGGCGAGCGCCTGCCGGTGACCCAGACCGCCCGCACCCCCCAGGCGGTGGAGTTTGAGATCTACGTTCGTCGCGCCACCGACGAGTAGCTAAACGCCAACTGAACACACTGGTGAAATTAAATTACATTGCTTTGTGATCATCGTTCATGTTTTGTGTAAACAGCTCAGTACAATGTGCGGCAAATGATGCCCGTTGGGAATGAGCAATCCTAAGGGCAGTCCGATTTCTGACTTAGGAGTGTGAGCAATGATTGATATGGCAGTGGAATTCTCTCCGGCGCTGATGACTACCCCGGTAATGAGCAGCATCGTCACCGGTCTGTTGACCGCCGGCCTGCTGGTTTGGGCCCTGATTGGTTACGACTACGTTCGTGCCGAGACCGCCCCCAAGCTGTGGCAAAAGTAATCAGGCCCTAACGCGGCCCCAATGCGGCAAAAGGCGCTCCCACTCGGGGGCGCTTTTTTTTGTGCGTTGATTCACTAATTTCTTTATACTGTGCGCCGCCACGGGGTGCGCCAACCATCACTGAGTTTTGATGGTAAGGCACTGAGATCCATTGGAAACCCGTTGAACCTGATCCGGATAGTACCGGCGTAGGGATGGTGTTGGTCCAACAGGATGGCGCGCCGCCCTCGCCCTCAAGCATGAGAACCTTCGCGATGCGACGCGCAGCAACAGCCCTGGCGGTCTTGGCCGCCTTCTCCTCCCAAGCCGAAGAGGCGATGGAAACCCTCACGGTCACCGCCGATCTCCGCCAGATGAGCCTGGAGCGTTTGCCCAGCTCCGCCACCGTGCTGGATGCCCAGCAGCTGGAGGACGGCGCCGCCGAGCACTTCGAGCAGGCGCTGGAGCGGATCCCCAACCTCAACTGGTCCGGCGGCAGCTCTCGCCCCCGTTACTTCCAAATCCGCGGTGTGGGGGAGCAGGAGGAGTACCAGGGCGCCCCCAACAGCTCCGTCGGCTTCATCGTTGATGACATCGACCTGTCCGGTATCGGCATGGCCGCCAGCCTGTACGATCTGCAGCAGGTTGAGGTGTTGCGCGGCCCGCAGGGAACCCGCTACGGCGCCAACGCCCTGGCGGGGCTTATCTACCTGAAAAGCCAGGACCCCACCGAAGCGTTCGAGGCCGGCACCGAGCTGACTTTGGGGCAGGACAACCAGCGTACCCTGGGGGCCTTCGCCTCCGGTGCGGCCACCGGTGAGGGTGACCTGCTCTACCGGGTGGCGGTACAGCAGCATCAGCAGGATGGCTTTCGCCACAACGCCTACCTGGACCGGGACGACACCAACGCCCGGGATGAAACCACGGTACGGGCCAAGCTGCGCTGGCTGCCCAGTGACTACTTCCAGGCCGACTTGACCTTCCTCCACGCCAACCTGGATAACGGCTACGACGTCTGGACCCTGGATAACAACGGCTTCACGACCCAGACCGATGAGCCGGGTGTCGACAGCCAGCGCACCAACGGTGCTTCACTGGTGTTGGATTGGCAGGTGAGCGACGCCGTGGTGGCCAAGTCCATCACCAGCTGGGCCAATACCCATGCCCGCCACGCCTACGACGGCGATTGGGCCAACGGCGATTACTGGGCCGGTCTGGAGTGCAAGGAGTATGACGACGACTGGAACGAGATCGGCTCCGGGCCCTGCCAGTACGACTACTTCTGGGACAAGCGCTCGCAGCGCGACACCCTGAGCCAGGAGGTGCGTTTTGCCTCCGCCGAGGCTGGGCGGCTGTTTGCCGGTACCACCGACTGGCTGGTGGGGCTGTATTACAACAAACTGGAAGAACACAACGATCTGGAGAGCTATTACAACGGCTACCCGGATCAGTTCCTGATCAGCGATTACCAGGCCAAGAGCCTGGCGGCCTTTGCCCAGCTGGATAGCCAGCTGGGGCGCTGGGATCTCTCCGCCGGTGTGCGGGTAGAGCGCCGCGATGCCGAGTACCAGGACGACAGCGGTGAGGCGTTTGACCCGGCAGAAACCATGTGGGGTGGACACCTGTCCGCCGCCTACGCACTGCACGCCAACCACAACGCCTACCTGCGCCTGGCCCGGGGCTACAAGGCCGGCGGCTTCAACATGGGCCTACCCCCGGTGCTGGGAGAGGAGCAGGAGTTCAGCTCCGAAACCCTCTACAACTACGAGCTGGGGCTGAAAAGCCGCTGGCTGGATGGCGCCCTGCGCTCCGATCTGGCGCTGTTCTATATGGACCGCCAGGATCAGCAGGTGGAGGCCTCGCTGCAGGACCCGAACAACCCGCAGCGCTTCTTCCTCTACACCAACAACGCCGGGGCCTCAGAGAACTACGGCCTGGAGTGGGAGCTGGCCTGGCAGGCCACCCAGGGCCTGGAGCTCTACAGCAGCCTGGGTTTGCTCAAGGCACGCTACAAGAGCTACCAGCTGACCGAAGCCGATGGCAGCGTCACCGATCTGTCTGGTCGTGAGCTGGCCCATGCCCCCAGCTACCAGTACACCCTGGGCGGCACCTACCGCTCCGCCCAGGGCTGGTTCGCAAACCTCAACCTCAACGGTAAAGACGGCTTCTACTACTCTGACAGCCATGATGCCCAATCCGAGGACTATCAGGTGCTCAATGCCAAGCTGGGCTACGAGGCGCAATCCTGGGGGCTCTACCTGTGGGGCCGCAACCTGACCGACGAGCAGTACGGCGTGCGTGGCTTCTACTTTGGCAACGAGCCGGATCAGGACTGGGCGGAGAAGCTGTACGTACGCCACGGCGATCCCCGCCAGCTGGGCATCACCTTCAACTACCACTTTATGTGAGGACACCCTATGCAACTCTCTGTTGAGATCAGCCTCTATCCGCTCAAGGACAACTACCTGGAGGTCATCAAGTGGTTTATCCAGCGCCTGGATGCCTACCCGGGGGTTCAGCGCCTCACCAACGGCATGAGCACCCAGCTCGGGGGCGACTACGACACCATCATGGCGCTGCTGGCCACCGAGATGAAGGCCGCCCACGCCCAGTGGGGCAAGGGCGTGTTTGTCTGCAAATTCATCCCCGGTGGGGTCAACCTTGACCACAGTGAGTGAGCTTCTCCAGGGGCTGTGGGCCGAGACCCACGCCCTGACCGGCTGGGAAGCGCTGGCGGTGGTGTTGGCCATCGCCTACCTGCTGCTGGCGATGCGCCAGAACCAGTGGTGCTGGGCCGCCGCGGCAGTCAGCACCATCATCTACACCGCCCTGTTTTGGCAGGTGGCGCTGTTGATGGAGTCGGCCCTGAACCTGTTTTACCTGGTGATGGCCGGGGTGGGCTTCTGGCAGTGGCGCTATGGCGGCGGCCAGGGCCAGGGGGTGGCCATGGTCAGCTGGTCCTGGCAACGGCATCTGGGCCTGATTGCCGTGACGGCGCTGGTGGCCCTGGGGCTGGGCTACCTGATGGATACCCGTACCCACGCCGAGCTGGCCTACCTGGATGCGATGACCACCTGCTTTGCCGTGGTCACCACCTACCTGCTGGTGAAGAAGGTACTGGAGAACTGGATCTACTGGGTGGTGATCGATCTGGCCTCCATCTACCTCTACCTGCAAAAAGGCTTTATGCTCAGCTCAGGGCTCTATCTGCTCTACGTAGGGATGGCGACGGTCGCTTACCTGCGTTGGCGCCAGGAGTATCGTCAGTCCGCCAGTTACGCTGAGGTCAGGCTTGCAGGAAGCTGAAATCACCGCACTGTTTCACAGGGCTCGGCCATCCGCCGGGCCCTGTGTCGTTACGCCCATGGCCGGGGCCAGCAGCAACCGGCTCTATCGCATCGCCTGTGATGGCGATGATTACGTGCTGCGGTTGCATCAAGCCGACAATGCCTTTGCCGTGTCGAGGGCCGATGAGCATCGGGCCTGGCAGCTGGCGGCCGAGGCCGGTGCTGCCCCGACGCTGCTGCATTGGAGCGACAACCCGCCTTTCTCCCTGGCCCGCTATGGTGGCGAATCGGTCACGCAGCCAGCGCTGCCGGCACTGCTGGACCTGCTCGAGCGATTGCATCGCTTGCCGGTCAAAGCCAAGCCTTTGCCATACGCTGATCTGATTGAGTGCTACCTGTCGGGGCAGCAAACAACGGAACTGGATTCGTTTTTACGACTCTTACCTGTATGGCTGTCGTCACTAAACGGTAGTGGCGTATCGCCAGGATGGTGCCATCATGATCTGCATGAGGGTAATCTGCTGTCGCCAGAACCGGGACGTCTGTGGGCAGTGGATTTCGAATATGCTGGCTTCGGCCACCCCTACCTGGACCTGGTGGCGGTGTCGGTGAACTGGCCCGCTGGTCGGCAACGTACCTTGCTGTATGCCTACTGCCAAGCACGGGGCCTGCAGGCCAACGCACCGGAGCTTAAGGCATGGCAGGGGGCGCAGGGGATCTACTGGCTGCTGTGTGCAGCCTGGGCGACCCGCATGCCAGGGCCGCAGGCGCGCCGCTGGCGCGTTGAGGCCCTGTCGCAACTGGAGCGGTTAAACGGGAGGTAAGAGTGCTAAGGAAAGTGCTGATTGGGGTTGGATTACTGCTGTTAACCGGCTGTTCCACCCGCTTCGTTTACAACTGGCTGGACTGGATCATCCCCTGGCAGGTGGACGATTACGTCACCCTGAACAAGGCCCAGGAGAAGCAGCTGGATGAGATGATCGACCGCAACCTCGGCTGGCACAAGGCCGAGGAGCTGCCGCGCTACATGGAGCACCTGGAGGTGCTGCGCCAGGACGTGGCGGAGCCAATGGCACCGGAGCACATCCAATCCCACCTCGACCTCAGCGCCGCCCACTGGGACCGTCTGTTTGACCAACTGCTGCCGCAGCTGGTGCCCTTTATCCAGTCCTTTTCCGATGAGCAGGTGGCGGAGATCGTCGCCAAGGCCCGAGAGGAGGAGGAGGAGCTGCACGAGAAGTACGCCGACATGACGCTGGAGAAGCGGATCAAGCGCTCCAACAAACGGATGGAGAAGTCGGTACGCAAGAAGATCGGCAAGCTGACCAAAGAGCAGAAGGCGATCATCCACGACTACAATGAGAACCGTCACAGCACCCTGGATCTTTGGTTGAGCTACCGCGAGGTCTGGCTTGACCGCTTCATCGCCGCGCTGGAGAACCGTCAGGATGGCGAGGCGCTGGCGTCGGAGCTGCGGGTCCTGATGGTGGAGCCGGATACCCTTAAGTCGGAGCAGTACATGGAGCTGATTGAGGATAACCAGCGCCGATTCACCGCCGGCATGGCCGCCATACAGCAGAGCATGACGCCGAAGCAGCACCGACGACTGCAGCGGGAGCTGGGCAAGATGCACGACGATTTTCTTTACCTGGCGCAGCGATAACAACGGCAGTGCAACAAGTTGTGGTCTGTGTCGGTCTCTGGTTAAAGACTTCAGCTTTTGGCGAAACGGGACAATCACCATGCAGGCACTGATCCAAACCTGGCAGCGCGTCTTTGCGGCCACCCAATCCCTCGAGGGGCTCGCGCCCCTGGCGATCCGACTCTACCTGGCCCCGGTCTTTATGCAGGCGGGCTGGAACAAGTTCTCCGCCTTCTCCGACACCGTGGCGTGGTTTGGCAACCCGGAGTGGGGCCTGGGGCTGCCGTTTCCCACCCTGATGGTGATCCTGGCCGCCGGCACCGAACTGGTTGGCGGCTTGCTGTTGATCCTGGGCCTGTTTACCCGGCTGATCAGCCTGCCGTTGATGGTCACCATGTTGGTGGCGATCTTCGCGGTGCACTGGAGCAACGGCTGGCTCGCCATCGCCGACACCAGCTCCTGGCTGGCCAATGAGCAGGTAATGGCCTCAGCGGAGAAGCTAGAGCGGGGCAGGGCGATCCTGCAGGAACATGGCAACTACGACTGGCTCACCAGCTCTGGCAATTTTGTCATCCTCAACAATGGCATCGAGTTTGGTGCCACCTACTTTGTGATGCTGCTGGCGCTCTACTTCCTCGGTGGTGGTCGCTACACCAGCCTCGATTACTTCCTTTCCCGTAAGGCCAGCTGAGGCCCTAAGCCTCATGTCCGAAACTGGCTAGTCTGAGATGCCGTCGGCGGTTATGCTGACGGCATGAAGATTGATACCTCCCCCACACTCTGTTCAGAGCAGTGCCGACAGGCGCGACTGGCACGGGATGTGCGCTTTGACGGCCGCTTCTTCACCGGGGTGTTCAGTACCGGGATCTACTGTCGACCCGTGTGCCCGGCCACCCCGCCCAAGGAGAAGAACGTCGGTTACTTCCCCAGTGCCGCCGCGGCGGAGCAGGCCGGACTGCGTCCCTGCCTACGCTGTCGGCCAGAGCTGGCGCCTCTGCGCAGCGACTGGCGAGCCCATCAGCCGCGGCTGCACCGGGCGGTGCAACTGTTGCTGGCCGGTGAGGCCAGCTCCATCGCCGAGCTGGCCGAGCGCAGCTTCGTCAGCGAGCGTCAGCTGCGACGCTTGTTTGTTCAGCACCTCGGCGCGGCGCCGTTGCAGTTGCTCGCCACCCAGCGTCTGCTCAATGCCAAGCGTCTGCTGACAGAAACCGCTATGGCGGTGACCGATGTGGCCTACGCCTCCGGCTTTGCCAGTGTGCGTCGCTTTAACGACGCCTTCGTCGCGGCCTACCGGCTCAGCCCCAGTGATTTTCGTCGCCAGCAGGGCCAGGCCAGCTCGAGCCTGACCCTGCGCTTGCCCTACCGTCCACCGCTGGATTACCCGGCGATGCTGGCGTTCTTTGCCAAACGGGCGGTTACCGGGTTGGAGTGGGTCGAACAGGACAGCTACTACCGCCGACTGGGGCCAGACAGCGAGATGCGCATAGCTCCGGGTCGGGCCGATGAGCTGACGCTCACCCTCAGCGGTGTAGAACCGGCCAATATTCCCGCCATCTTGCAGCGGGTGCGGCGGATGTGGGATTTGGACGCTGAACCCTCCGCCGTTCTGGCGCCGTTATCGGCGGATCCGGTATTGGCGGCCTCCCTTGAGCAGCATCCAGGTGTGCGCTTGCCCACCTACTGGAGCGGCTGGGAGGCCCTGGTGCGTGCGGTGATTGGCCAGCAGGTCTCGGTGGCCGGCGCCGTGACCCTGGTGGGGCGGCTGGTGGCGCGCAACCAGGCGGCCGGGGGCTGGGGCTTGCCCTCGCCAGAGCAGTTGCAGCAGTTAGATCTGACCGGGCTGGGCATGCCCACCGCCCGCATCGCCGCATTGCAGCGGGTAGCGGAATTGGGACCGGCCGAGCAGTTTGAGCCCTGGCAGGATCCGGACGCCATCAGTACCCGGTTGCTGGCGCTCAAGGGGATCGGCCCCTGGACCGTCAACTACTGGCGGCTGCGCAGCGGCGCTGATCCCGATGCCTTTCCCGCCACCGACGGGGTACTGGTCAAACAGGCCGAGCAGTTGGGCCTGGCCGACAACAGCCGTCAGCTCGACGCGTTATCCGCCCGCTGGCAGCCCTGGCGCGGCTATGCCGCCAGCCTGATCTGGCAGGGACAATCCTGATAGGAGTAAGAGATGCAATATTGTGAGATCCCCAGTCCCTTGGGGCCGATCTTGGTGGCCGCCGATGACGCCGGATTGCGCTACCTGAGCTTTCAGGCGGGCGCGCAGCCGCTGACACCGCAGCCTCAATGGCAACAGGACCCGGCGCGTTTTACCGAGGTGCGAGCCCAGTTGGCCGCCTATTTTGCCGGCGAGCTGTCTCAGTTTGATCTTCCGCTGGCGCCCCAGGGTACAGAGTTTCAGCGCCAGGTGTGGCAGGCCCTGACCGAGATCCCGTTCGGTCACACCGCCAGCTACGGCGATATCGCCAAGGCCATCGGCCGGCCCAAGGCGGTGCGCGCGCTCGGTGCCGCCAATGGCCGCAACCCCATCGCCCTGGTGATCCCCTGCCATCGGGTGATTGGGGCGGATGGCAGCCTCACTGGCTACGCCGGCGGACTGGCCATCAAGCAGCAGCTGCTCACCCTGGAGCAGGGCAGCGCGGCGGCCATGGCCAGTTAAGCCTGCTGAGGGTATTGCTGCGTGGTCAACGCCAACGCTGCCTTATTAGCAGCTCGAGGTGGCTTAGGGTAAGCTGAGCGCGGTTTACTATTTGATGTCGTCTGGTCTCAGACATGGAGGTTATTTCGTTGAACAACATTGAGTTTTTGCTAAGCCGCCACTCCTCTCCGCGGCTGGTGGCACCGGGTCCGGATCCGCAACAGCTGGAGACCATCCTGCAGGCGGGACTGACTGCACCGGATCATGCCGGGCTCAAACCGTTCGAGTTTATCCTGGCCCAGGACGAGGGGCTGGCGCGGCTGGGGGCGATCTACGTCGAGGCCGCCAAGGCGGACGGTGCCGATGAGGAGGTGCTCAAGCGCGCGGCGCAGCTGCCATTGCGGGCGCCTTTGGTGATTACCGTGGTGGCCAAGGTCACCGAGCATCCCAAGGTACCGAGCATCGAGCAGCACCTCAGTGCCGGCTGCGCCCTGATGCAGATGCAGCAGATGGCACGGGCCCTGGGCCTGGGCGGGATCTGGCGTACCGGCAGCTACGCCACCCATCCCTATGTGCGCGAAGCGCTGGGGGTCAGTGGCGATGATGAGATCGTCGGTTTCCTCTACCTGGGGACCCCCGCCACCGACGGTGCGGCCAAACGCACTACCGATCCGCAACCCTATACGCGCTCGTTGTGACCGGAATGGGCCAGGGCAGCCTGCCCAGGGCGTCCTCATGCAGGCTGCTCAGGTAGAGCCAACGCCCGGACACCACTGCACCTGTGATGTAGGCGTAATGGCCGGAAGGCCCCTGCAGGTTGTGATGGATGACCCCCTGCTCGTCAAACCCCACCAGGTGGCCATAGGGCCGTGCCTGGGGGCGAACAAAGGCGGGCAGGCGCTGCACCACTTTGCGCAGGTAAGGCCAGTTGGAGAGGCTGTCCAGCGGCGCACTGCGCGGTGACACCAACCCCAGCCAGAACAGGCCGTCCGGGCCGGGGTTGAGGTTGTCGGGAAAGCCCGGCAGGTTGCTGATCAGCACCTCGGTCTCACCGGCCCGCTCCCCTTGCAAGTGATGCTTCAGCACCCGGTAACGTCCGGTTTCACTGATCAGCAGCGCCTCACCGGAGGGCAGTACCGCCACACCATTGGCAAAGTTCAGCCCCGTCACCAGCTCCTTCACCTCTTCCCCATCCGGCGAGACGGCCAGGACCCGGCCGCTGCCGCCGTGCTCATTGATGTCCAGCAAGCTGGCCTGGTAGGTGCCGTACTCCGCCGCGGCATGACGCTGGGTCGACTCACTGACGTAGAGGGTGCCGTCCGGGCCGATGGCGACGGAGTTGGCATAGCGCAGCGGCTGCTCGCCGACGTGGGTCAGCACTGGCGTCTGCTCCCCCTCTGCATCGATGCGCAACACCCCCTGGAAGGCATCGGCGACGATAAGATCGCCCTGGACATCAAAGGCCATCCCCAGCGGCCGGCCGCCGGTGTTCACCCAGGTCTCAACCTGGCCCCGTGCATTGAGCCGATCGATGGCACCGGACAGCATCGCCATGTGGACTTGCCCCTCGGGGCTGACCGCCAGCATCTCAGGCCCTTCATCCTGAAGACGCAGTCGCTGTACGTTGTCCAGCACGGTGTTGGCTTCGAAAGGCGGCAGGTAGCCACGGTTTTTCGGTGCCTGCCAGGCGACAGGATCGATAGGGACCGGCCAGAAGAGCAGATAAGCCAGGCTGACCACGGCCAGGACCAGAAGCGATGCCTTCATTTTTAAGATCCTAAAAGTAAATGAAAAAAACTTGAGTTAAAGTAAGGTTAACACCAAATTTTCATTTCATTATCCAATGTGAGCCCGAAGTCGACGGCTACAATGGAGATTACAGATTTTGGGGGGAGGTTCGCCGGTGGATTGGAAGGCAACGTGGCAGAAGCGTTCGGTGCGTTGGTCGGTGTACGGAACGGTACTCTTTGTGCTTTACCTGTTGCTGGCGGGACTGGGTTTACCGGCCCTGATCCAGTCACAGGGCCCCAAGTGGGTAGACCAGAACCTGGCCGGCAAGCTCAGCCTGGGCGATGTCCGCTTTCACCCCCTGCACTGGATCCTGACCGTCGAGCAGGCGGAGCTGGTGGATGAGCAAAGCGAACTGGTGGCCGAAGTGGGCCGCCTCACCGTTGACCTGGACCCCTGGCGCTCGCTGTTCAGCTGGAGTGGCCGTACCCGCTACATCGGCATCGAAGAACCCAAGCTGATACTACGCTCCTATCCCGAAGGCGACACCAACCTCAATCGCCTGGTTGCCCCGCTCTCGGCCAATGCCGAACCCGCTCCCGAGCCCAGCCCCGAGGAAGAGTCCGGCATGCCGGCACTCATCTTTGATGATATCGCCCTGGTCAATGGCGGTTTCGAATACCATCACAATGATCAACTGGACCTGGCCTTTGGCCAGCTCAGCATCACCGCTGAGGATCTGCACCTGGCGGGGCAGGGCAACCAGATCAAGCTGGCCCTGACCGGCCCCGGCGGAGGCCAGGTGGACATCGATGCCGCCGCGACCTTTGCCCCGCTGGCACTGCAGGCCAACCTGGGCCTGCACAACGGCGATGCGGTGCGCTTTTGGCCGCTGTTGGCTCACCAGTTCCAGTTTGACCTGGACAGCCTCAAGCTGGACTTTGATGCCCGGATTGAGGCCAAACAACCCGCCGAAGGACCACTGCAACTGCAGCTCAGTGACGGCCTGCTTGTATTGCGCGAGCTGGCCATCAGCCATGATAAGGCCGAGGTGCTGGCACTGGAGCAACTGCAGGTGCAAGAAATCGAGGTAGGGCTGATTGAACAGGCGGTCACCATCCGCAGCGTCGATCTGCAAAATGGCAGCCTGCAGGCCAAGCTGCTGGAGCAGGGAGTCGACCTGGCCGAGATCTTTACCCCGGTTGCCAGTGAGGAAGAGCCGCAGGCTGAACCTGAACCGGCCAACGCGTCAGACGAGGCCGCCGCCCCCTGGACGGTGGAGCTGAGCCAGTTCAACCTTAAGGCGTTCACCACCACCTTGCAGGATGCCACCATGGCGCCGGAGCCCGTGGATTGGGTCCTGACGGTGGACAGCCTGGAGCTGGGGCCGCTGGGGACGGATCTCTCCGTGCCCGTGCTGGTGGATCTGGATGCCTCCATCAACGAGCAGACCGAGCTCTTTGTGGATGGCGAAGCGGTGATTGAGCCCCTGAGCCTGGCGCTGGAGATCGATCTCAAGGAGTTCCTGCTCAAGGACACCATCCCCTATTGGGAGGAGATGATTGCGCTGGATCTGAGCGACGGCCGCTTTGGCACCAAAGGCAAGGTGACCCTCACCGAGGTCGAGCCGTTGACCGCACAATACCAGGGCGAGATCAGCGTCTCCGACCTGATCACCAAAGACAAGAAGGCCGGGCGGGACTTCGTCAAGTGGAAGCAGCTGACGGTACAGGCATTGGATGTTACCACGGTGCCGCTGGCCCTGAGCATCGACACCATCGATATTGTCGAGCCCTATGCCCGGGTGATCATCAACGAAGATGGCAGCACCAACCTCAGTGAGCTGACCGCCACCGATGAAGAGGGCGGAGAAGAAGAGGGCGGCGAAGCGGCTGACAAGGGCGACGAGCCATCCGCGGGGCAAGCAGAGAGCGCACCGGTGGAGGCAACGGCCTCTACCGAGCCGGCCGAGGCGGAAGCCAGCAGCGAGCCCATGGCCATCGCCATCAACACCATCAAGCTCAGTGATGGCGGCGCCTTCTTCGCCGACAACACCCTGACCCCCCGCTTTGCCACAGGCATCGAGACCCTGGGAGGCAGCATCACCGGGCTCAGCTCCGAGCAGGAGCAGCGAGCCAAGGTAGACATCGAAGGGGCGGTGGACCGCTACGCCCCGATGAGTCTCAGAGGTGAGATCCAACCCCTGGCGCAGAAGCAGTTCCTCGACCTGGCGCTGGACTTCAACAACATCGATCTCACCACCCTGAACACTTACTCCGGTACCTACGCCGGCTACTTTGTCGACCAGGGCCAGATGGACCTGGCACTGAACTATGCCCTGGATGGTACTGCACTGAAGGGCAACAACAAGGTGGTGCTGGATCAGCTCAAGCTGGGCCAGCGCAGCGACTCCGAGCAGGCCACGGATCTGCCGGTGGCGCTGGCTATTGCGCTGATGCAGGACAGCAACGGGGTGATCGATCTGGACCTGGCGGTCGAGGGCGATCTGGAGGATCCCAGCTTTGCCATTGGCCCGGTGATCGCCGAGGCACTGGGCAACATGATCGCCAAGCTGGTTACCGCCCCCTTTGCCCTGCTGGGTAGCCTGGTGGGTGGTGAGGAGCCACCCAATCCGGAGGTGAGCTTTGCCCCCGGCGAGTCCACCATCGGTGAGGACCAGAAGGCCGACATGAACCGCATCGTTAAGGCGATGGAGCAGCGGCCGCAGCTGAGCCTGTCGGTGATTGGCGCCATCGATCCGGCCACCGACAGTGAGGCTCTGGCGGCCCCCATCCTGGCTCAGCAGCTGGGCTTTGAAGAGGGCTTTGACCTGGCGGATCTGCCCCGCGGCGGCCAGAAAGCGCTGATTGAAGCGTTTGAAGCCCAGGCCGGTGATGGTCAGGCGGAGGTGATCCTCGACCAGGCCGAATCGGAAGAGGTGGGCAACCAACGCATGTACCAGGCGCTGCTGGACAACATCGATGTTTCCAATGACGCCCTGGGCGACCTGGCCCAGGCTCGGGCAGACCAGGTCAAGGTGGTGCTGACCGAGGAGTTTGGCATGGCCCAGAGCCGGGTGTTCGTGCGGGAGAGTAAGGTCAACCTGGAGAAGCGTGGCAGCAAGGCGGTGATGTCGCTGGAAGCCACCCAGTAGCCTACCAATTTTCACCAGCTAATCAGCCCGATGCCCATGGTATCGGGCTTTTTTCTTGTTGTTTCTCATATTGTTAAGTCCGGCTTAATCGGCATTTAAGGTGATGCTGCTCACTGCGTTCTCACCCTGGGGAGGCCGGGATGAAAAGATTTCGGCATCATTGGCGGCCAACAACCAGCGTCACAGGTGACTTTCTATCGAAGGTGACTGGGGTGCCCCACCAATTCCCCTGATTGATGAGGACTTTATGCTTAAAACGATCCTTAAGGTAATGACCGGTATCGCGCTGTTCGTCGCCGGGGTCGCGTTCTTTATGCAAGGCAGCACCATTCATGGAACGGAGATCCAGGAATTCGACCAGATGCCCACCATTTTGCCACTGATGGAGTCCACCGCCTTTGTCGGGGTGATTGTGATGATAACCCTGGCGGTGATGGTGTATGTGCTTTACCTGCTTTGGCAACTGCACGAGGCCGGCGTGCACAAGGCACAGCGCAATATGCAGCAGCACGTTGAGGTGGTGTTCATCCTCTCGTTGTGTGGCCTGTTTATCGCCAAGGTGTTCTGGGTGGCGGCGCTGGTGATCGCCTTTACCAACTGGAGTGCGATGGCCGATTCCGCCGTTGCCCTGGTCAAACGCTTTAAGGAGGCCTGAGCATGAAAGAGATTATGTTGCCCTACATCCTGGTGTGCTGGGTTCTGGTGAAAACCGGCGTGGTACGTTGGACCCTAGCCAACGCCGTGCGCATGGTGGGCCTGGGGGCGCTGCTGGCGTTCTCCCTGTTCACCGCCTCCCGCTACTGGTCACCGGTGGATCTGACCAACAGCACCACGGTAAAGGCGCCGCAGACCATCCTCAGCCCGCTGGTGCAGGCCCGGGTTGACCAGGTTTACGTTGACCATAACCAGAAGGTAAAGGCTGGGGACCTGCTCTACACCCTGGAGGATGACAACCTCAGCGGTCAGATCCAGGCGACTAAGGCGCAGAAGCTGGCGGTCAATGCTCAGATCGATGCCTTGGCAGTACAGCGCCAGAACGATCTGGAGCGACTGGATCGTCGTCTCAACACCCGCGAGTTCGTTAGTGATGAAGAGGTGGAGGACCTGCGCGCCAGCATCGCCGTGGCGGAGGCGCAGATCGCCAGCCATGAGGCCACCAAGCAGGAACTGCTGGCCAACAAGTCGGTGCTGCGCTACGAGCAGGGCAAGCGGGCGATCTACGCCCCTCACGATGGCCAGATCAGCACGGTGAACATCAACACCGGCAGCCTGACCGGTAACATGCATCTGTACGATCTGGACAAGCGCTTCCTGGAGATGCGTCTGGCTGATCAGGCCTACGGCTTCGTGCGCCCGGGCCAGTTTGCCGAGTTCTATGTGGATGCCTACCCCGGCCACGTATTCCGTGCCAAGGTACACAGTATCCGTGCCGGTACCGGTGAAGCCGCGGTTCGGGTTTTGGCGGGGGACACCCACGTCCGTCAGCACGTGGGCAATAACGCCGGCAACCACGGTCGTACCGTGATCCTGGAGTTCTATGAGCCCGAGGGCTTTGATATCCCCATCGGTGCCACCGGCGCGGCCTGGATCTCCGCCGACAAGCCTCACAGCGCCCTGGGCTTTATGGACATCATCGGTGCCGCAATCGTGCGTTTGCAATCGATGAAGGCCTACCTCAACGCACTGTAACCCTGAGCTGGTTTTGAAGAGGGATGCCCATGAAACGCAAAACGCGTAAGCCGATGCCGGTGAATCTGGTTGAGATACTGCGCATCAGCGTGGTGGCCATCGTCATGGGGTTTGGCCTGTTTGTGCTGCTGCGCCGTACATTGGATAGCCCCATCCTGGCGATGCTGTAACCCCGAAAAGGCCGCTTGTTCTCAAGCGGCCTTTTTTCTTTCCTGTCCGAGATAAGCCGGGTTACTCGTCCGGGTTGCCTCGCCAGATCTTGTAGCCCTTTTGCATCATCGCCTTGCCCAGCAGGTGCGCCGCCACAGGCGCGGTGATCAGGATAAAGAACAGGATGCTGACGATGCGGGAGGTGACCGTCACCTCCTGCAGCGTGATGGCCACCGGCAACAGCAGAAACGCCAGCCCCACGGTGCCGGCCTTGGTGGCGGCGTGCATGCGGATGAACAGGTCCGGCAGGCGCAGCAAGCCGACACTGGCGACGATGACGAAAAAGGTGCCAATCAACAGGCAAACGGCGGACAGGAAGGCACTCATGCGCGGGGCTCCTCGTCACTCTTGGCGATAAAGCGGGCAAAGGCGATGGTGCCGAGAAAGGCCACCAGCGCCAGGGTGATCGCCACATCCAGGAACGACTCCTGGCCGCTGTCCAGGGTGTAGACGGCGATAAAGCCAATGGTGAGAAAGGCGATCATATCCAGTGCCACCACCCGGTCGGCTAGGGTCGGCCCCTTGACCAGCCGCACCAGCGCCAGGGTAAAGCTCAGCAGCAGGCCGGTGTAGGCGAAGGTGATGGCAAGGGCGAGAAACTCAGTCACGGGTCACCTCCAACAGCTTTTTCTCCAGGCCGTTTTTGATCTCGTCGATCACCTCGGCGTGGTCTGCAGCAAACATGGCGTGGATCACCAGGTATTTGCGGTCTTCGCTGACGTCCAGGCTCAGGCTGCCCGGGGTCAGGGATAAAAGGTTGGCCAACAGGGTGATCTCCAGATCGCTGCTGGCGGTCAGGGGCACATGAACGATGTCGGGTTCACTGAGGTGGGTGGGGGTCAGCACGTCCCACACCACCCGCATCACCGAGACGATCATCAGGTAAAGGAAATAGAACAGCAGCTTGACCGCCGCCTGGGTGCGCTTGAAGTAGCTGGTGCTCAGGCCAAAGGGCTGGCTGAGCGCCAGCGCCAGGTAGCCCACGCCGTAACCGATAAGAAAATCCAGGCCGCTGTAGGCGCCGTTGACCAGCATCCAGGCGACCGCCAGAAACAGATTCAGCAGGAAGTAGGTCATGGTTGAGGCTCCAGCACCGCTTGGATGTAGGCCTGCGGGTCGAGCAGCTGCTCAGCCGACTGCATGGCGATGCGGTAAAACGGTTCTGCCACGGTGCCGATCACCAGGGTCATCAGTGCCAGGGTGATGATAGGGGCCAGGTAAAGCCGGCGGTCACGTTTCGACAGCGCCTCCGGCTCTCCCTCCGAAACAGGTGCTGGTTTCCAGAACGCTTCGTGCCAGATCTTGGTCATGGAGAACAGGGTCAGCAGGCCCACCGCCAGTGCCGTCCCCGCCAGCAAAAACTGCTCGGTTTGCAGGCTGGCCTTGATCACCAGGAACTTGCCCCAGAAACCGGACAGCGGCGGAAAGCCTGCCAGCGAGAAGGCGGGGATCAGGAACAGCAGCGCCAGACCCGGTGAGGCGCGGTACAGTCCCCCCACGTCCGCCAGTTCGTCGGTGCCAAAGCGGCGCTGGATCACCCCGCCAATCAGGAACAGGTTGGCCTTCACGATGATGTGGTGGATGAGGTAAAAGATCGCCCCGGCCAGCGCCAGCGGGGTAAACAGCGCCAGCCCCATCAGCATGTAGCCGATCTGGCTGACGATGTGAAACGACAGGATTCGCTTGATGCTGTACTGGCAGGCCGCCCCCAGCACACCGGTGAGCATGGTTAGCCCTGCGACGGTGATCAGCAGCGGCTGCCATTGCCCCTGGTCCAGAGGGAAGACCAGGGTAAACAGGCGGATAAGGGCGTACACCCCCACCTTGGTCAGCAGCGCGGCAAACAGTGCCACCACGCCACTGGGCAGGGTGTGGTAGGAAGCGGGCAGCCAGGCAAACACCGGGAACAGCGCCGACTTGATGGCGAAGGCAAACAGGAACATCGCGGTCAGCAGGGCGGCGGTGGCGCCGGGCAGGGCAGCGGCCTTGGTGTGCAGATCCGCCAGGTTGAGGGTACCTGTGGCGCCGTACAGCAGGCCAATGGCCAGCAGGAAGAACAGGGTGGAGATCAGGTTCAGCACCACATAGCGCACTGCACCGCGTAGCTGCTGGCCCTCGGCGTCCAGCACCATCAGGCCAAAAGAGGCGATCAGCATCACCTCGAACCAGACATAGAGATTGAAGATGTCGCCGGTAAGGAAGGCGCCGGCCACCCCTGCCAGCAGTACCTGGAACAGCACCTGGTACAAGCCATAGCTGGGCTTGTTCCAGATGTCGGCGGCACCATAGATAACGATGGCCAGCCCCACCAGGGTGGTGATCAGCGCCATGGCAGCACCCAGTAGGTCGGCTACAAAGACGATGCCAAAGGGCGCCGCCCAGCTGCCAAAGGCCACCGCCTGTGGGCCCGCGCTAATCACCTGTTGCATGAGCAAGATGGCGGCCAACAGCGACAGCGCAGAGCTGACCAGGCACAAAGCGGTGATCGTTTGCGGACGATGGCGCAGGAAGTAGCCGATGCTGGCGCAGGCCAGCGGCAGGATGACGGGTAGGGTCAACCAGAGTCCGCTCATGGGCCCTCACTGTCGCTGTCGGACATGCCATCGATGTCGGCACTGTCACTTTGGCGGAAGGCACGGAAACAGAGCATCAGGGCAAACACCAGCAGGCCAAAGCCGATGACGATGGCGGTCAGGATCAACGCCTGGGGCAGCGAGTTGGCGGCCCCCTCCGGCGGCAGCAGGGCATCGGCGGCGATCAGTGGTGGCACCCCCGGGGTCAGCCGGCCGGCGACAAAGATGGCCAGGTTGATGGCGTTGCTGAGCAGGATAAGGCCAAAGATCACCCGCAGCACATGGCGCTCCAGCATCAGGTAGATGCCCGCGGCAACCAGCGCGCCCGCCACCAGGCTCCATAGCGTCTCCATCAGTCCATCTCCTCGTTGATGCGCAGCAGGATCCCCAGTACCGCACCGAACACCGCCAGGTAGACCCCCAGGTCAAACAGCAGTGGGGTGCCCAGCGGCAGTACCGCTTTCCACCACAAGCCGGTGAGGAAGGGTTGATCGGCCATCAGGCTGAGGGTGCCGGCCAGCAGGGCTGCCAACATGCCGCACAGGGCGATGTGCACCGGCGAGAGGCGCAGCCTTTGGCGTACGTAACGGGCGGACTCGGCCAGCATCAACAGGGCGAAGCCGATCACCGCGATCAGGGCGCCAATAAAGCCCCCGCCGGGCGCATTGTGGCCACGCAGCAGCAGGTAGAGCGAGAACATCAGCATGATCACCACCACCACATGGGCGGTGGTTTGAAAGATGAGGGAATCGACCCGGTTGCCGCCGCGGCGCTGGCTGCGCAGCAGCGAGATGGAAGCGATGGCGGCGATCACCACCACCACCACCTCGCCGAAGGTATCAAAGGCACGAAAGTCCACCAGGATGACATTGACGATGTTGCGGCCGTGACCACCGGGTACGCTGTTTTGGGCGAAGAACTCGGTCAGACGGGGATCCATTGGCAGGCTCACCACACTGTTGAGCAGCAGGGTCACGCTGAGGCCGATGGCCAGGGCCAGCCCGGCGTTGAGCAGGCGCCGCCGGGGCGGGTGCGCAGATACGCTGTCGAGGCTGGGCAGGTAGCGCAGCAGCAGCATCAGGATCACCACCAGCAGGGTTTCCACCAGCAACTGGGTTTTGGCCACATCCGGTGCGCTGTAGAGCATAAAGATCAGGGTGGAGAGAAAACCCACCATCCCCAGTGCGGCGATGGCCAGCAATTTAGAGCGGGCCAGCAGACAGGCTGCCACCGCCGCCAACAGCAGCAGTGCCAGTGCCACTTCGTAGAACGCCAGTTGTCCCAGCGGGGGCAACAGGCTCCAGGACAAGCCGGACAGCGGCCACAGTAACAAGGCGGCGATCACCGCGAAGAACATCAACACCGTCATGCTCAGGGTGCGCGGCTGCAGCAGGGCGGTTTGCCAGCGGCCCAGGCGCTGCATGCCATCCAGCAGCTGTTGATAGGCCGCAGGCCCTTGGGGCAGGGGCTGGATAACGCTGGCGATCCCCCGGCTGAGGGGCAGGAAGTAACGGTATGCCACGCCTCCCAGTAGTAGCGTCAGGGCGCTGAGCAGCAGCGGCAGGTTCCAGCCCTGCCATAGTAGCGCGGTGACCGGCGCCTGCTCCGGGGCGATCGCCAGGCTTCCTGGCGTCAGGATCTGGCTTTGCATGGGCCCGAGCATCAGTGCCGGCAGCAGCAGACTCAACAGCGCCAGCAGCAGCGCCGGCAGCCACAAGCCCCAGTCCCGCTCAATCGGCTTGGTCAGGGTGCTGTCTGCTTTGCTATCGCTGGCCTGCTGGCCCAGGAAGGGCTTGGACACCACCGCCAGGGCCAGCACCACCATCATCACATTGGCCAGCATCACCAGTAGTGATGGCAGCAAGCCCACCCCCAGTGCTGCCTTGTACATGTACTCCTTGCTGAGAAAGCCCATCAGCGGCGGCAGGCCCGCCTTGGACAAGGCAGCCAGTACCGCCGCCGAAAAGCTCAACAGCAGCACCGGGCGCAGTCCGGCCAGCTGGCGATAATCCCGGGTGCCGGTAGCCTTGTCGATGTTGCCCACCACCATAAACAGGGCGGCCTTGTAGAGTGCATGGGCCTGGATAAACAGCAGGGCGGCAGTGATGGCGTAGTCGGTACCCAGCGCCAGCAGCATGGTGAGTTTGCCCAGTGCAGTGTTGGTGCTGTAGGCCAGCATCAGCTTGAGATCGGTCTGCTTCAGCGCCAGGATGGCCGACCATATCGCGGTGATCCCACCCAGGGTCAGCAGGCTGTAGAACCACAGATCGGAATGGGCGTAGACCGGAGAGAGCCTTGCCAGCAGGTAGATGCCCGCCTTGACCATGGTGGCGGAGTGCAGGTAAGCGCTGACCGGGGTGGGGGCGGCCATGGCACCAGGAAGCCAGAAGTGAAAGGGGAACTGGGCAGACTTGGTGATACCCCCCAGCAGCACCAGCACCATGGAGGGCAGAAACAGCGGGTGTGATTGCAGCTCGGGGGCCTGCTGGAGGATCTGGGAAAGTCGGTAGCTGCCGGTCATCTCACCGAGCAGGATCAAGCCGGCCAGCAGTGCCAGTCCGCCAGCACCGGTCACCAGCATCGCCTGCAGGGCATTGCGCCGGGCGGTGGGGTCTTCGTGGTTAAAACCGATCAGCAGGTAGGAGGTGATGGTGGTCAGCTCCCAGAACACGAACAGCAGGATCAGGTTATCGCTGAGTACCAGGCCCAGCATGGCCAGCATGAACAGGGTCAGGTAGAGGTGGAAGGCCGCGCGCTTGGCCTTGCCGCGCAGGTAGGACAGGGCGTAGACCTGGATCAGGGTGCCGATACCACAGATCAGAAGCACAAACAGGTAGGACAGGCCATCCAGTGCCAGGGCGAGGTTGATCCCCAGCGAGGGCACCCAATCAACAACCCAATAAACCCCCTCGGGACGATACTGCTGCCAGGCCCAGAACAGCAGCAGAGTCGGGAGCAGTGCAAACAGCCCCAGCCAGGCTTGCCGTTGGGGCGGGGAGGGCGTTGGCTCTGGCCGTTCCGTCGTCCGCATAAAGGAGGTGGGGCACACGATATCGTCTCTTCAGCCTAGTTCAGTTCGGCCTTAATCACGGCGATACAGCCCATTAAGAGGCCTGTCAGCAGCTCAGCCCCTTTCTACTCCCAATGTCACTTCAGTCGATCAGTTTTGTTTTCTTGCAGTCCCGCACCCCGCACCCCCGCACTCTGGAGGCGATGCGGGTCATCTGCGTCTGGCAATTCAGCTTGAGGGATATCTAACCGGGGCGAGGAGGTGTGCCTGTTAGCGGGGGGGCGTTCAGTGAGGCGCGACGGGTTCAGGCCGTGACGCAATGGCTGCTGATGCCTTGGTGCGCCAACTGTTGTGCCAGCGCCTGTAATCGAGCGGAGTCGGTTTGCGGCCACTGTCGCCCCGCTTCGCGGACGCCATGGTGGCGGTAGCCATTGAGGCGCAGCGAAATGCTCTGGGGCAGGGCCTTAAGCAGTTCGCACAAGGCGGTGAACTCCGCCTCAGTGTCGTTCAGTCCCTGGACAACCAGCCAGCGCAGCTCGGTCAGTTTTTGTTGGGCTGCGAGGTATTCAATGCTGCGGATGACCCGCTGGGGATCGCGTCCGGTGAGTTGCCGATGCAGCGTGGCCTCCATCGCTTTGATGTCGATCATCACGCCATCACAGTGGGCCAGCAATGCAGGCCAATGCTGCGGCGCCAGCAGGCCGTTGGAATCGATCAGCAGCGACAGGTGCGCACATTGGGGGTCAGCCTTCAGCCTAGCCATCAGCGCCGCCAGGAAGCGGTGCTGGAGGGTGGCTTCACCACCGGAAAAGGTGACGCCGTCCAGCAGAGGCGCATGGGTACGAATGGTGGCCAGCAACGCTTCCACACTGGTGACCTGGCTGCGCGGGTTGCCGCTCCGGGGGCACTGGGAGATGCAGTGGTCGCACTGCTGGCAGCGCTGGGCATCCAGCTGGCGCTGACGGGGCGCACCGGTGGGCGACAGCGCCTGGTTCGGACAGCTTTCCACGCAGCTAAGGCAACCATCACAGTGGCCTATGGTGTGGGGGTTCTGGCAGCCGGGGCAGTCCATGTTGCAGCCTTGCAGGAATACCACCATGCGGCTACCTGGGCCATCGACACAGCTGAACGGCAGGATATGGCTGATCACGCCCAGCAGTGGGTCGGGCATCGCCGCGCGAGGTTGTCTCAACGCCACTGCTCCAGCGGCACGGTTTCGTGGCTGATGATCCGAGCCCGTCGGTCCAGGATCTTGGCAACGTCGACCGCTTCCGCCCCGAGCACGGTGGACTGATGACGTTCGGCGCCCTGGCGCAGCTTGTCGATGTCAGAGCGTTTGACCAGGTAGCCGGTGATCCGCACCAGGTCATTGTTACTGACATTGGCAGTGAAACAGCGCAGCCCCAGCTGCAGCCCGCCCCGGATAAGCCGTGTCAGGGCGGAGGGGTTATTGGCGATGGTCGGCTCCACCACGAAGATGTCGCTGATGCCGGCATCGAAGTAGCGGTGCAGGCGGGCGCAGCGACGGATGTAACTGACCGCATCCGGCTCCTCGCCAATCGGGATCCGGGTGCCGGCGGTCTCCTCGCTGTCACTGGAGATCCCCGACTGGGAGTGGAACATCAGGCGCTCGCCCTGGCAGTGTTTGACTCGATGTTGGCGCAGCTGTTGCTGGTACGCTGCAACGATCTGCTCCGCCAGCACCATCGCTTCCTCATCATGGCCGTAACGACTGTGGCTGCCCTTGGCTTCCAGCAGTTGATTGACCAGTTCCGCCAAGCCATAGATACCAAACATGGCACTGAACCGGTCGAGGCTGATCAGCCCCTCGGTGGCGAGGAAGTTGCCTTGATAGAAGCCGGAGCGCTCCACCAGGAAATCGATGCGGTGGCTCATCGCCTCCACCATCAGCGAGGTGCAGTGGGGCACCGTGTTGGCCAGGTAGTCGTCGATGCTGCCGTCGCACTGGAAGAAGGATTGGCGCAGGTTGAGCCGCATCATGGTGTGGGCCCCGCCGCCGATTGGCAGGGAGTTGTAGCAGCTTACCTGGCCATAATCGCCATCGAAGTCGCGGCTGATCATCTGGTGGTTGGCGATGTGGGGCTTGTTGCAGGCGACGATGTTGTCACTCAACTGGCTGAGCAGATCCGCCGGGGTTACCCCCTCCTGGTAGCGGAAGGTGAGGTTGGGCACCGATTGCGCCAGCTGGGCATCCACCCGCAACACCGAGCGGCCAATGCGGCTGTCCGCCGGACCAAGGTTGGCGTGGACAAAGGAGTCAGGCAGGGTACGGTCGATCGCCTGCCAGAAGCGTCGGATCTTATCGTCCAGTTGCTGGTCGGTCAGTTGGTCGCTGACAAAGGGCTCCAGCAGCTGATCGATATGACCCACAAACACCGGGTAGGTGGTGACCGACGGTACGCTCTGGTAAAGCACCAGCAAGAACTGGATAGCCTCGTCCAGGTTGCTGGGGGCTGCCAGCTCCAGGTACTCACTGCCCAGTTGCAGCGCTTTTTGGTAATCCGGCAGCAGGTAGCGCGGCTTAAACGGCGCGGCGCTTTCGAACATCTCATGCAGCAGCCCCTGCTCGACCGCCTCGGCCACGGCCGGGGAGTAAGAACAGGCCGGCAGCGCCGCTTCCAGGGTTTGGTACAGCGCCAACTGCTTTTGCTGGGGCGTCAGGCTGGGGTTCTGGATCAGGCTCATCGCCTGTTGCTGTAAGGATTCGAGTGACACGGTGGGGCTCAGACAGTGATAGGGATCTACCCACCATTTTATCGAATCACTCACACCACAACCGTGAGAGGCGTCCAACTCCCCAGTGTATACAGACAGATATCAGCGTTTTTTCTGGTTGAGGGTGGCAGCTTGTCTGGTCGGCCAGGGCGGTTACCCATGCGAGGAACTGAGCGGCCGGCGCTCTGACCCGAGCGCGAGCCGAGGAGTAGAATAGATGCAAAAACACCAAAGCCGACTCACTGTCATGAGCCGGCTGATGGCTAAGGATACCCAGTTATTGTTGAGGCGCCAGGGTGATCTGAGCTTCTCCGTCAAACAGGCCTGCACTGCCGTCGGTAATACGCCAAATCAGGTTTGAGCGGCCCAGGCCTGCCTCGAGGTAGTCATCGCGAAACTCCAGGTCGTAAGCCTGAAATGCCTCCTCAACGCTGTTGGCATAGCCCTCAAAACACAGCCCCGATACACGGCCGTCGGCCAGGCGGGTCAGGCGGCAATCCTCTCCGGTCAGAGCCACACGGGTATAGTAATTGACCCAACCGGTAGAGATCTCCTCCACGACGTTCACATCCCCTGCAGCGGCAACAAAACCGATAGCGGGGTAGGGCGTAACGCGCGGCTGGCTCTCTTCAGAGCCGGTAGAGACAACCCAAACCCCCTCTTCCTGCTCGCTGTAGCTGCTGACGTTGATCATGGCGACTTCGGCACCAATGGGCGCATCGCCGCCAATGGAGATGTTTTTGTCCCCCCAATCTCGATCGGGACCACCGATGGTCGCGTCGCCATCTGACAGGAAGTAGTGGTAGTGCATGCTCACGTCTGCGTCACTGTTGTCCTGATAGTGGCCCATCTGAGACTCCAGTTCGAAGTAGTAGCGCTCGCCCGTGACGAAACCATAACGATAGCTGGCGTCCTCACTGCTGATCATCGGGGTGTCAGAAAGGTGAGCCCAGAGGATGTAGGGTGACTCCTCCACGGTGACAAAAGAAAAGTGCTCGTTGTGGGTGCGGATGGTGAAACTGGACTCGCCAATGGCTACCGTGTGATCGCCTTCGACGGTCCAATCTTCTGCCAGGCCTGAGGCCAGAGCTGCACCCAAGCTAGGGTGTTCGACGGTGAGCTTGTAGCCGTCGCGGATCTCAACCTCGTAAGTACCGCCCAGGCAGACGTCGGAGTAGACCACTTCGCCATTAGCTTTCAATTGATAGCCGCAGCTTTGCAGGTATTTCTCTGCCTTGGGGTTATCGCTCATCGGCGAGATCTCCCGATCGACACTGAAACCGACGGTGGCAGTGCGTGCGGTGTTGTCGGCTCCGCCATCGCTGTCGCTACAGCCACTGGCCAGGATGGCAACGATGGCGATGGTCGTAGCCTTGAGGGGAGATTCGATATTACGCATGAGTTGGGTTTCCTCTTGGATTTTTTTGTTCGAGCGGAGCTGCAACTCTCGCCCTTGCTTGTGCAGCAGGTACAGGTCTCGGACAGCGGTGGTTGTCTGCGGAGATAGTGAGCAAAACCAAAAGAGGAGAGAGCGGGTCGATGGCTCATCCTGGGGCTGGCAATCGTCAGTCAGGATGTGGAGCGGTCGACATACTGTCTACCAGCGCCATGCTAAGCTGTGCCCGCATCTCAAGATTTCCTCTTGGTTCGATGCTTGGAACCTGTCGGTGCTGCAACGCCGGCAGGTTCAACTCAATCCTTCGAGGTGGGCGCATCTTAGGGGCACGGCCAAACCGCATCCACTTAAGAATCAGTTAAACCAGGCTTATCGTTAGTTAGCTGATTTCATTGCCATAACATCTGAATAACGCTATCGAACCCAGGCTCACTCCAGCCCCTATCTCGGTTTCGAGTCTGCAGTTTGAAGCGTTGCCCGGACGACGATAGAAAAGCCCGCGACTTAGACGAATCGCGGGCTTTCTCTGTTGTCTGGTCGGCCAGAGAGGATGACTCTCTCGAAGAGCTTAGGCGCCGGGCTCCGGCTACGACCCGCTGGCCAAAGGCCCACTTGGGGCGGACCCTAAAACGAAAAAAACTCCAACCTTACGGTTAGAGCTTTTTCCTGTTGTCTGGTCGGCCAGAGAGGGTTTGGTCTGGCCGGCGTCCCGGTCCGACCGCAATCTGTAGGATTGCTGGGGCGGAGGCACAAAAAAACCGGCTCACTTTCGTGAACCGGTTCTTTCTGTTGTCTGGTCGGCCAGAGGGATTTGGCCTGGCCGGCATTCCGGTCCGACCCCGTAGGTCGAAGAGCTGCTTGGGGAGGAACGAAAAAGCCCGCGACTCTGACGAATCGCGGGCTTTCTCTGTTGTCTGGTCGGCCATAGGGGATTTAACGCGCCGGGCTTCCGGCTACGACCCGTGGGCCCAAGGCCCACTTGGGGCGGACCCTAAAACGAAAAAAGCTCCAACCTATCGGTTAGAGCTTTTTCCTGTTGCCTGGTCGGCCAGAGTGGGTTTGGCCCGGCCGGCGTTCCGGTCCGACCGCAATCCGCAGGATTGCTGGGTCGGAGCTCTAGAACGAAAAAGCCCGCAGTTCTCTCGAACTACGGGCTTTCTCTGTTGTCTGGTCGGCCAGAGAGGATTTGAACCTCCGACCCCCGACACCCCATGACGGTGCGCTACCTGGCTGCGCTACTGGCCGACAACGAGAAGCCATTCTATGCAGAATGGTCAGACTTGCAAGCGCTTTTTATTTAATTCTATTCGATCGTTCAGCCATTCGCCAAAGCGATGCTTACTTGGTCAACCTGCTGTTTTCTGGCGCGTTTTACCGCACAGCGACAGAGGCCACCGGCCTTGGCTGGGCATCCGCCGCAGGGCTTGCGCTTGAGCGGTACGTCCAGTGCTACCTGGTTATCCGGGTAGAAGGGCACCACGTTATCCAGCAGCGCCTTGTTCAGTGCCTCGGACAAATCCTGGGCCAGGGCCTGCTTCTGCGCCTTCTTCAACTTGGCAACCGGCTGGGTCAGCTCCTGTTTAAGCTGCTTCTTGAAGGCCTTTTTTGCCAACTTAACGACTTGTTTTAGCTCTTTTTCTGCCTGTTTATGGGCTTTCTTCTTGGAGATCTTCTTGGCCATGTCGCAACCACACATCGAGAAAATACTCGGTCACGTTAGCAAATTTATTATCAAATGAGAATGCCTCCCAATATTATTGCGCTGTGGATCCCGCTTCTGGCAGCAACGTGATTTCCCCGTCTCGCGGGGCTTGCAGCGCGATCGTGCGGTATTCGCCGCGCTGATACATCTGCGCCTGATCGGCAAAATGCACCGACATTCGATGGCCGCTTTGCCCCAATGGACTGATCACCCAGGTTTTATCCGGCTGGGCCAGGTCCACCAGTCGTCGGGTCGAGGGGCCAAAGCTGGCCCGTTCCGGGTGGGCACGGTAGGGGTAGGAGACGTTGTTGATCGCCCGCTTGGAGCCGGTCACCCCCAGCCGGGGGCCCTCAAACAGCCACTGCAGTGGGCCGTTGACACCCATGGCATGGCGGTGGCGATAGCGTACCTGCTCACCCCAGGTCGTCGGCTCGTTGGCCAGGGTGGCGTCCCAGGCGGTTTGGATCAGCGCCGACCGGTCGGCAGGGGCGTCCGGCTGAGGTTGCCACCAGGGTGAGTTGGCGTCCGCCAGGGCCTCGAACAGGATCTTGTCTACCAGTCCTTGACGCAGCAGCGCATCGAACTGCTGCTCGGTCAGCTTGGGCTGGAACAGGGCGATCTGCAGTTGATGGTAGAACTGTTCAAACAGCGCTGGGGCCTGGGCATCGGGCCGATACTGGCCATCCCAGCTTAACAGGGTCTGGCCCAAAGGGTGCTGCCTAGCAGAGTCCGGCAGCAATGCCAGCAGTTGATCAAAGCGCAGGTTGCGGCTGTCGGTTTGCAGCTGCTGGAAGGCATCGATCGACCAGATCTGTTGGCGCTCCAGCTGCTCGGCCAGGCGTTGTGGCCGGAACTTGGGGGCGTAGTAATGGGAGGCCTCCTGTTCACCCAAAGGCGCCTGGTAGGGGTGATTGGCGGAGAACACCATGCCGGACTCGGGGTTGATGCTGCGCGGGTTTTGCTCGAAGGGATAGTAACCCTGGGGCCAGTGGGCCGAGTTGCTGCCATCGATCAGAGTGCCACCACTGACGCCATCGGCGCGGCGAATGTAGCGAGCCACCGCCCACTTGGCGATGTTGCCCTCGGTATCGGCATACATCAGGTTGACGCCGGGGGACCAGATCGCCTCCAGGCTCTGTTCCGTTTCCATAAGCGAGCGCGCATTGACCAGCCCATACAGGCCTATCAGCGGCTGGTTATCGGGCAGGGTAAAGGTCCAGTTCAATGCAGTGGACTGGGGCAGTGCCAGCACCTCATCCACTAACGGCCCCAGCTCGGTTTGCTCCACCGTTAAGGCCACAGGCTCGCTGCCCTTAACCGGGATGCTGTGCTTGACGCTAGTCATAGGCCGCCACTGGCCATCCACTTGGTAGCTGTCGAGGTTGCGTTCCAGCAGGTAAAGATCCGCATCGTCGTTAAGCAGCATGGTCAGGCCCCAGACCCGGCTTGGGGTTTGCCCCAGTAGCGGCAGCGGCAGGCCGGGCAGGAAGTGGCCATAGAGCTGGCGGCTGGGGGAGTGGATCTGCGCCTCGTACCACACCTGGGGGCTGGAGAAACTGATGTGCGGATCGTTGGCAAACAGTGGGGCACCGCTGTTGCTGCGCTGGGCACTGACCACCCAGGCGTTGGAACCCTGCAGCTGGCCCAGCGGCAGCCATTGGTCCAGTTGGGGGATCTGGCGATACCAGTCATTCAGCGCCACCTGGGGCAGGGCGCTGCCCTGGGCCAGCGGCGACTGCCAGTGTGCGGTGAGGCTGGGGTGGTGATCGCTGGGCAGGCTGTGCAGCAATTCGGTCAGCAATGGGTCCTGGCGAAAGGCCGAGGTAAAGCTGTGGGCCATGTAGCTGAGGGTGGCGTAGATATCGACCCGCTCAAAGGGCTCCGGGCTGGCCCCGAGCAACAGGTACTCCGTTGGGGTGGGGAGGGTATCGATGGCCTGGTTGACCCCGGACAGGTAGGCATCGACCAGTTCGGTCAGCTCCGGTTGGCGCTGGGGCAGGCTGGCGGCCTGGGTTTCGCTCCAGTCCCGGGTGCCGAGGGTGCGAAACAGTTGGTCTGTGGGCAGCGCGTCGGCACCCATCAGGGCGGCCACTTCACCTTTGCCGACCCGGCGAAGCAGATCCATCTGGAACAGGCGTTCTCGGGCGTGCAGCCAACCCAGGGCCTGCCAGGCGTCCAGGTCGTTGGCGGCGGCGATGCTGGGTACACCGAACAGATCCAACTCAATCGCCACCGGGGCCTGTAAGCCTTCGATGTGGTAGCTTCCCTGCGTGGCGGGAACCCGAGTCCAGATCAGGCCAGCTGCCACCGCTGCCAGGGCAAGCACCGCCGCCAAGCCCCACCACACTGCCCGTTGCCACATCCTGCCGTTTCTCCCAAGTCCGTTAATTCTAAGGGTGCCCTTTCAGGCGTTAGTGAATCCAAGTGTATCGGGAATACAATGATTAAACAGCACTTAACAACGGCTTAAGTCGTTATCTGACGTCCGTCTCAGTAGCCTTTTGGGTGGGAAAACAACCGCAGCAGCATGGAAGCCTGCCTCCTCATCGGGGCGGGCTTTTTGTTGCCCGGCAAACACACCAGCGTCGTGCGGAGGCGAAATGCATCAACCGGAAACCTTTCATCTTTTGAGCCAGGACGCCCTGGACACCATCAAGCAGGATCTGACCCGCCGTCTCGGGGTGCAATGTCTGGCTTACGTTGAACTGCTGCAGCGCCAGGCTCCAATGGAGATCGTCGAGCAGGCCTACCGGGCTGTCGCCCAGTACCACCAGGCGTTGGCGTCGGTTCAACAGGTGCTGTGGGATAAGCAGCAAGCGGCTTAACACTCCGCCCAGTGGCAGACGGTGGGTTAAGCGCAACAATCTGGTTACAATGCGACGGTGTCACACTATAAGGAAGTAGAAAAATGAAGCAGTTAGCCACGGCAGCGCTGGTGGTCCTGGCCCTGGGGGGATGCCAGAGCTCGGCCCCCCAGAGTAGTGAGATCGCCCCAGTCTGTGACGTCGCCTGTCAGCAGGCCCAGTTCGATACCCTTGCCAATACCTTCATCGATGAGCTGCTGGCCCTGCAGCCGGAGTGGGCGCTCTATGCCGGTGACTACCAGTACGCCCAGCAGCTCACCATTCCCGATGCCGCCTATCGTCAACGCCAGCGGGACTTTGCCGCACAATGGCGTGCGCGCTTCGATGACCTTGGTGAGTTGGATGAGGCTCGACAGATTGACCTGGCGCTGATGCGCAATCAGCTGGATAAGATGCTGTGGTACCTCGACAGCTACCAGGGCTGGCAGTGGAATCCCGCTAACTACAACGTGGCAGGCCCCTTTGGCCGGTTGTTGTCGGAGAGCTGGGCCGATGAGGACACCAAGCTGCGCACCGTGCTGGCCCGGATGGAGGGCGTTCCTGCCTATTATCGCGCTGGCCGAGAGGCCTTGAGCAACCCCACCCAAGAGCACCTGCAATTGGCGGTGCTGCAAAACCAGGGGGCGCTGTCAGTATTCGATGACAGCCTGTTGGGTCGGGTGGCCGAGTCCAACCTGGATGCGCAGGAGCAGGCCCTGTTCGAAAAGCGCTACTGGCGCAGCCGCCAGGCGATCCAAAGCTACATCTCTTTCCTTGAGCGGTCATTGACCGAGTTCGACCCGCAAACCGGTCGCGACTTCCGCCTGGGCGAAGCGCTCTATGAGCAAAAGTTCGCCCTGGATATCCAGGCGGAGATGACCGCCGCCCAGTTGTACGACAAGGCCAAGGCGGACCAGGCCCAGGCACGCAAGCAGATGGTGGGGATCACCAAGCAGCTGTGGCCCAAGTACTTCCGTGGCACCGCCATGCCCCGTGACCCGCAGCAGGCTGTAAGAGCGATGGTGGATCACCTGTCACAGTCCCATGTATCCCGCGACAACTTTGTCGCCGAGGTGAAGCGACAGATCCCGGAGCTGGAGCAGTTCGTGGTGCAGCAGGACTTGATCACCCTGGATCCGGATAAGCCCCTGGTGGTGCGCGAAACCCCGCCCTACATGCGTGGTATTGCCGGTGCGTCCATCTCGGCGCCGGGCCCGTTCGAGAAGCAGGGTAACACCTACTACAACGTGACGCCGCTGGATGGCTTGAGCGATGAAGCCGCCGAGAGCTACCTGCGGGAATACAACGACTGGATGCTGCAGATCCTCAATATCCATGAGGCGATCCCCGGCCATTACACCCAGCTGGTGTACGCTAACCTGTCACCCAGCCTGGTGAAATCCCTGCTGGCCAATGGCGCGATGATTGAGGGTTGGGCGGTGTACGCCGAGCGGATGATGCTGGAGCAGGGCTACGGCGACTTCGAGCCGGAGCTGTGGCTGATGTACTGGAAGTGGAACCTGCGGGTGATCAGCAACACCCTGCTGGATTATGGCGTACACGTGAAGGGGATGAGCCAGGAGGAGGCGATGGATCTGCTGGTCAACCAGGCCTATCAGCAGGAGCAGGAAGCCAAGGAGAAGTGGCGCCGGGTGACCCTGAGCCAGGTGCAGCTGACCTCCTACTACGCCGGGTTCCGCGAGATCCTTGACCTGCGCGAGCAGCTCAAATCCCAGCAGAAGGAGGCGTTTGAGCTCAAGGCGTTCCATGAGCAGTTCCTCAGCTATGGCAATGCCCCGGTGGGGATGATCCGCCAGCTGATGCTCTAAGCTATTGAGCGAACCCAATACGCTAACGTAAAAGCCCGCCATCTAGGCGGGCTTTTTGACTGGCGAGTTTGTTGGGCTACGAAAACGGCGAATTAGTTGGCTACGAAAACGGCCACTTGAACGGCAGAGGTTGGATGCTCATCCGCTGTAGCCAAACCCCAGCGTCCAAAACGCCAGCCCAGTCCAGGCCAGCATCAGCGCCCAGAAAAACATCGGCTCCTTGGTCCGCGCGATGCGACGATGCAACCAGGTTTGGCCGCGGATGATGTCGTACAGCACCCACAAAAGCAGACCAGCGCCAAGGATCAGCCAAAGGGTATCGGTCATGCGCCACCTCCATCGGATGTCATAGGTTGTCAAAATTGACCATCTATAATCTGGCTGCTAGGTTATAAATTGTCAATTTTGATAATTTATGGATGTGCCGATGCCCAGACCCAGCCTCAAAGCCCAGCGCCAGGATGCGATCCTCGATGCAGTCGGGCACTGCATCGTCCAGTACGGCGTTGGCGGTACCACGCTGGAGAAGCTGGCCGAGACGGCGGGCATGAGCCGCAGCTTGCTGCGCCACAACATCGGTAATCGCGACGCCATCCTGGCCGCCTTTCTGGATCGCTTCTTCAGCGAGTCGGAGCGCGAGGTTGAGGCGATGTTGGCGATGTTGCCAGAGCACAATGCCATGCCGGTGCTGCTTGATATGCTGTTTGACGGGGAGGGCAACCAGACCACCCTGGTGGCCCTGTCACTGACCGCAGCTGCGGCCTCGGATGAGCCTATCCGTCGTCGTTTGAGCCAGTGGAACCAGGCCTTTGCCGATACCCTGACCGAGCTGCTGCAAAGCGCTTACCCGAAGCAAACGCGGCAAGCGGTCGAGCCGGTAGCCGCCGGGGTGATGGGGATCTATTTCAACGCAGAATCGCTCACCGCCTTGCACGGCATGCAGGCCCTGCGTCGTGCTTCCAAGCAGGCGGCCCATCAGCTTATCCAAACCCTGGAGTCATGATGCCGATCCTAGACCGACAGCAATACGCCCAGTATTTGGCCCAGCCACTGGAGCAGGCCCAGGCCTTACCCTTCGGCGCCTATACCGACTCAGCCTTGCTCGGTGAAGAGATAGCGACGCTGTTTCACGGCGATTGGGTCTTTGCCTGTGCCCAATCGCAACTGAGTCAGCCGGGGGACTACTTCGCCTTCATCCTGGCTGGTGAGCCGGTGGTGATTATTCACGGCCGGGATGGCCAGCTGCGGGCGTTGTCCAACAGTTGTCGCCACCGTGGTACGCCCTTGCTGGACGACGGCTACGGTCAGCTCAAAGGCAATATAGTCTGCCCCTATCATGCCTGGAGCTACAGCGACGGCGGTGAGTTCAAGGGCGCGCCGATGACTGGCGCCATCAAGCTCGATAAGCCATCTCACTGCCTGCCACGCTATGCCCTGGAGAGCTGGCAGGGGCTAGTGTTCGTCAATCTCAATGGCCAAGCCCGGTCACTGAGTCAGCGTCTGGCTGGCGTCGCGGAGTATCTCAAGGCTTACCCACTGGCGCAGTTTACCCAGGCTTACAGCAGCGCCCCTGAAACCTGGCAATGCAACTGGAAACTGGCGGTGGAGAACGGCATCGAAAGCTATCACCTGTTTCAGGTGCATCGTGACACCCTGGAGACGGTGACCCCGACTCGGGATGCGTTCTATCTGGCCGGTGGCTCGGAGTGGACACTCACTGCCGGGCGCATCAAGGAGCAACGCTCTGGCGTATCTCGCTGGCTGCTCGGGGAGACCCCACCGGCGATGCAGCACTACGTTCTGATTTTTGTGCCACCGTCTTTCATTGGCGTACTGACCTATGAGTCGTTCGACTGGATCTCGGTGCTGCCGCTGGGGGTAGACAGCTGCCAGATTCGATCCGGTGGCATCAGCACCGACACCCCCAGTGATGACGCCCCGGAACAGCAGTTTTCCCAGGCGTTTCTGGCGGAGGACAAGGCCCTGTGCGAGCGAGTTCAGCAAGGGATGTCAGCGCGCTTCGGCCGCGGTGGCAAACTGGTGGAGCTGGAGCGGATCCTGGTGGATTTTCGTCAGTACCTGCTCAGCCGGCAGTTTAAGCAGCGGCCAGTGCCGCTGTTCCAGGCGCTGGGGCCAGCGCAGTTTCTCAGTGAGGATTGAGGCGGGTAGGGCGAAGATGCTGGCTTGATTGCTGCTAACTTTGTGAATCTAGCTCACTTCTTGTTGTATCCACCTTGCACTTGAGCGGGCCACTCTCTATAGTGCGCCGCTTGTGCCGTTTGCCCTCTTGCACGCTTCGAGGGCTGAATGGCGATGAACCGGCTGTTCATCGCCGGATTTATCCAGCGCGTCTTTGTCCAGACCGCAGCGGCATAGTGTTCAGCACCTTGTACCCCTAGCAAGGTGTCGTCGTTCGCTCTGACGGAGCAGCGCGCTGAGCATGTGAATCTGATCCAGCCAGAGACCAGCCTTTCCAGATTGCAGCCCCGCTGCATTTCATTTGACGACCCTTGTGTCCGTCCTCCTGTATCGCGACTGCGCGATCTTTCCAGCCTCAATTGGCCCGTTTATTTGTTTTCACTGCGCGCTGTTTGCCCGCGGTGATGGAGCTTTTTATGAGTTTAAGTACAGGTGCGTCTGCCGACGTTGAAGAAACACTGATTAACCCGAACCACTGGGCCCAGCAGATCGACATTCCAGTTCTGCTGCTCAGTGGTGGTGGGGTGTTGCTCTTTGCCCTGGCAGCCCTGTTGGATATCGATTTGGTCAGCGGCCTGGTGAACCAGGGCTTTGGCTTTGCCACCCGTTATTTTGGTGCCTACTGGCAGCTGTTGATGCTGGCCACCTTTTTTATCGGCCTCACTATCGCCATGGGGCGCAACGGCCGGGCCCGTATGGGCAACCTGGAGAAACCTGAGATCTCCACCTTTAAGTGGACCTCGGTGATCATGTGCACCTTGCTGGCCGGTGGTGGGGTGTTCTGGGCCGCCGCCGAGCCGATGGCCCACTTCGTCTCACCGCCGCCGTTGTTTGCCGATGAGGTGGGCACCGAGCGGGCGGGCTACAACGCCCTGGCCCAAAGCTTCATGCACTGGGGCTTTCTTGCCTGGGCCATCCTCGGCTGTTTGACCAGCATCGTGTTCTCCTACCTGCACTACCAAAAGGGCTTGCCGCTTAAGCCCCGTACCCTGCTGTACCCGCTGTTCGGTCAACGCATCATGACCGGCTGGGCCGGTGCCTTGGTGGACGCTTCCTGCGTGTTGGCGGTGGTGGCCGGTACCGTTGGCCCCATCGGCTTTCTGGCGCTGCAGGTCGGCTTTGGCCTGGAGTCTCTGTTTGGGATCAGCAACGGCTACGACAGCCAGATGTTGATCCTGGTGGGCCTGGTAACCCTCTATACCGCTTCAGCCATTACCGGCGTCACCCGCGGTATCCAGTTGCTCAGCCGCTTTAACATCGTGCTGGCGGCGGTGTTGATGTTGTACCTGCTGCTACTGGGCCCGACCGCCTTCATCGTTGATGGCTACATCCAGGGCATGGGCACCTATCTCGACCGCTTTGTGGCGATGGCCACCTTCCGGGAAGATCAGGCCTGGCTGGGCTGGTGGACTGTATTTTTCTGGGGCTGGTTCCTCGGTTACGGACCGCTGATGGCGATGTTCGTGGCGCGGATCTCCCGTGGCCGTACCCTGCGTCAGATGATCCTGATGATCTCCGTGGTGGCCCCGGTCATCACCTGCTTCTGGTTTACCATCGTTGGTGGCAGCGGGATTGCCTTTGAACTGGCCAATCCGGGGGTGATCTCCGAGCCCTTCTCCGGAATGAACCTGCCCGCGGCACTGCTGGCCATCACCGGTGAGCTGCCCATGGGCCTGCTGATCTCGGTACTGTTCCTGGTGCTGACCACCATCTTCGTCGCCACCACCGGTGACTCCATGACCTACACCATCTCGATGGTAATGACCGGCACCGACCACCCCCATACCGCCGTACGAGTATTCTGGGCGGTGATGATGGGGGTCCTGGCGGCGATCCTGCTCTCCATCGGCGAAGGCGGTGTGGGTGCCCTGCAATCCTTTATCGTGGTGGCGGCGGTACCGGTATCGTTGATCCTGCTGCCGTCGCTGTGGAACGCCCCCAGCCTGGCCAAGACCATGGCCGAGGAGCAGGGGATTGTGCCCTCTGGCTCGAGTGCTCAGGCCAGCGCAAGCTAAACACCGGCTTCGCCATCAGCGCCGAGCCTTCTGCGATAAGCTCAAGCGCTGAGCTTCCAAGATAAAAAGCCCGATGCACTGCATCGGGCTTTTTTGATTGAGGATGAGCGAGATGATGAGAGCTAACAGCTGAGTCTTACATCGTCATCGACAGGCCGCCGTCGATGGGCAAGGTGACACCGGTGATGGAGCTGGCGGCGTTGGAGCTGAGGAAGATCATGATCTCCGCCACCTCTTCCGGTTCGGCCATACGCTTAAGCGGTACGGCTTGAACAATCTGGTCCATCATCTCTTCGGTGTTGGTGGTGACCATCGGCGTGCGCACCGGGCCAGGGTTAACCGCATTCACCCGGATGTTGTCTTTGGCTAAGTCTACCGCCATCTGCCGGGTCAGCGCATCAACACCGCCCTTGGCCATGCTGTAAGCCGCATGGTTGGGCACGCCTACTAACGAGGTGGCGGAGGACATGTTCACAATGGCACCGCCACCCTTGCGCTTCATCTGCGGCAGCAGGGTTTGGCTACCCAGCCAGTGGCCCTTGAGGTTGATGTTCATGATCTTTTGCCACAGCTCGCCGGTGAGGGTATCGATGCTGTCCTCCAGCACACTGAAGCCAGCCACGTTGATCAGGGTATCAGCACCGCCCGCGGCTTCTGCCAGTTTGGCGGTTTGCTGCCAGGTGTTGGCGTCACTGACATCGCCAGCAACGAACTCGGCCTTGCCACCAGCTTTTTGAATCGCCGCTGCGGTATCGGTGGAGGGCGCCAGATCGATGCCGATCACCTGGGCGCCGCGCTTGGCGTAGGCCAGGCTGGTGGCCGCGCCGATACCGGAGGCGGAGCCTGTAATGATGACTACCTTGCCGTTGAATTCGCTCATAATGCTCTCCCGTGTTCTTTCTGTCTCGGCCAGTGCTTGGAGACTGACTCGATGTGTTTGATGGGGGAGATGATAGGCCGTAGCGTTGTATGCCAGTAGGTGGGCAATACCTACAAAGCTGTTAGCTAGAGGCTAACAGTGAAGGCGCGTGCATAATGGCACTTGATGTCATCTGGTTGTCGTTGGGGAGCAGCGCAGCGTTTCAGCGCTGTTGGTGGTAGTCCTGCGGGAGCTAGTGGCCGCGAAAGGCGCAGTAGGCCAGCAGTAACCAAGGTAATGCCTTAAGAGGCACGATCACCAGAAGTACAAGGATTAGGAGCTCAAGGTTGGTGCTCATAATGGCCTCCTTGTCTGTGTCACACCTTTATTTTCGGGTGTGTGGGCACGGGAGTCGACAATCCCAGCTCTGTGTTGGCGGCTTTGATGATCGTGATCAAACCTGAGTGCTGTTTGCCGCCTCGAGTCTGATTCGGGTGTGCGCTCTCTCCATTGGAGGCTGGTTTGGTGCAAAAGTCGGCCGTTCAGGGGTTCAATGTATCTGACCCATTGAACCCATAAGCGCAAGGAGAATTTCGAGTGTCAATTGGTGCGCTGCGGCTACCGGACCCGTGGCGCCAGCACCAACTGGTTCGTTCACTACTTCATGTGATCGAGGCCCAGAACAGAAAGCGCCGCCTAGCGCAGTGCGTTAGGCGGCGCTTTCGTGCCAGGTTACTTCTCGAGCAGAGTGAACTCTATAATGGGGAACCCATTGTGAATGTGGGTCTCGTCAGAAACCGTTCCGTCTCGTAGATCCACCGTTGTCAGGATCTTGTCATATACAGTTTCGCCATCAGACATGTAGGTAATGTAGGGCGGGTGTAATTCAAAGCTGCTAGCCAACGATGGCTTCACTATTTCAGACCATACATAGCCAAACTCGGCATCCCCGAGCGTGTACGAACCGGCCCAGAGGTAGTCGGTCCACTCCAGTCGCACGGCATGACCTTCTGCGGTGCAATAAGCGGTGCCGTCGATGACACTGCCTTTGTGGTATCTGTGGTCCGTTAGCATGTCGTCAACCACTTCAATGGGCCGCATGGAGATATAGCTGCCTTCAGCTTGGTTCCAAACCAAGCACTGATTGGTCAGAAGTAGCGACTTATCCTCATCGATATAGGCGATACCTGAACCCACACGAACCTTCTGTGCGTGTGGGCTGTCATCTCGGTAGTATTCTGGTAGCGCTTGGAACACCAGATCCTCACCCTCTACAGATGACAGCCTGACCAACCCCAGCTCATTGGTGCTGCCGTCCATTGCGCCATAGGAATAGGTCCATACGTGCCCTTGGTAAATGTACGGTCGCTCAATTTTCATTGCTTGCCAGTTCTGGTAAGTCCTGAGGATCTTGCCCGTGGCAACCTCGATGGCACGGTACGAGCCATCATAGTTGGCAAAGTAGACATCACCAAGAAGGACCCCAGGGGCGTTTGTGGGTGCCAGGTATCTCAACGTCGGCACTTCACCCTCATCGTCCGGCAGCAAAAGCTCTGCGGCGAAGTGTCTAGTCGCCTCATTGCCGTAAATCGAACCGCGAATGATCGGATAGTCGCCATCATTGTAAACTGAGCCAGGACGGTCGATTTGGTCATAATCAATATGGAATCGTTCGCTTTCTGAGATATTCGGTTTGAAGTAGTACATCCCTTTCTCGGGATGAGAGACCATAACAACCACTTCATGCACCGTGTAGCAATCGATTACTTCGGTTACGGCATCAAGAAAGAAAAATAGCCAGTCGTTGCCGAGGCTACGAATCTCCGTTGCGATCGGTGGGGCGATGTCGGCGCATTCACTGCTAAGTTGCTGCTCCACTCCATCGATGCTGAACTCGAAATCAAATTCGATGGGCTCTACAGTGTTGTCTTCGGTGATCCCCACCATGTATGTGTGGTACGGATAATCCACATTGCGGGTTTGCGCAGCGGTGGAGGAATCCAGGTAGGGGTCAACAAGCCCTACGGCACGGTAATTATGCAGTGTGGTACTGGTGTAGGTAATAAAGCCACTTCGGTGGCCGTCTGGCTCGGGTGTCTCTTGATCGCCAGAGTCAGTGCCATCGCCGCTATCGCCACCGTCACCGGTGTTATCGCCTTCTCCGGCCTCTTGGTCGCCTCCCTCAGTCTCTGATCCGTCTTCCTCATTGTCGTCATCATCCGAGTCAGTCGGTGGCGGAACTTGGGTAGTGGGTGGGGTTGTTTTTTGCGGTGAATCGTCACCTCCCCCACCACATCCAGAAAGACCTATAGCTAGGAGAAGGATAATTATAAAATAATTAAATGACATCAGGTTGCACTCCTTTGCAATTAGATTAAAAGATTGCCACTAAATTATATGTCGCTCAACAAAAGTTGGGGTTTGTTATAATTAATGAGTCTCGTCAGTTAAATGCATAACGCTATAGAGGTTATGCATTTAAAATATCCTACCAAGTTAGTAGGGAATTGTGAGCCCGCTAATATCCTCAGGGTTGAGAGTGATATGCCATGTTAACCGACTCCAGCCGGCCACGAAGCGGGATTAATTAATGTCTGTTTTATCGATGCTGAAAAACCAAAGGGGTCAGAGAGGATTGAAAATCCTCATTAACCCCTTTGGGGCGAATGAGGGCGGCTGTGTTCAGGCAATTGAGAGGTGCAACCCACCTCCTTGTGCCGTCGGCCCTCGTGTTGCCTTATAGCGATGCGACGGTTACCCCGTTCTCACCCCAAGCCGGATATCGGCGCTCATCGCTTCGATGGAGCCTTGTGGCTCCAGCAGCAGGCCGGTGCCGCTTCGATAGCGGCTGAGCAGCATGTCGGTGCTCAGGGAGTGTGGCGAGGCGCCACGGGCGGTGGAATAACCAATGGGGCCAGAGTGGATTGAAACTCCCCACTGACCCGAATGTGCTTTCGAGGTGGTTTAGGGATTCAAGAGTTCAGAACGATCGAACTTACCCAATCAAAGTGATGGGGCGAGTGCTATTCGAAGCGCTGTCGGACTCCCGATCTTACTGTTGCCTCACTCCCGCCAAAACGGGTCCAACGTCACCAGGGTTCGCAGAGGTGCATTTACCGTCAGTTCTGGCGAGCGGTGAATGGCACCATAGCCTTGGTTTCCCTGCCAAATCGCGCCCTTAAGCAGCACGATCTCACCTGGAGTTGCCTCGACTGCGCGGCCATTTCTTACTTGTTCTGAGCGGAGCTGCCCTCGGTCAACGTTCTGATCTTCCAGCCACTGTGTGCCAGGCCCTTGGTAGGTGCACACCAGGCGTATCCCCACTTTGTCGACGTGCCAGCCAGGACACATGGCATGGCCCAGTCTGGCTAGGCGCATGCCGGCCGCTTCGCTGCCCAGCAACTCGCACAGGATGTCGCGCAGCAGAGCAAGGTCATCGAGCAGCGCTGTTTTACCAGGATGCTCGGGTAGGGCACCGATCTCCGGTGGATCTGTCGGTACCAAGGTCTCAAGCGCCTGGAGCTTGCGGTTCAACTCCAGCCCGCAGAGGTATTGTGCGATGGCCGGGTCGAGTTGCCGCTGCCAGCTGCAGATCTGTACCTCGGGGTCAAAGATCTCAACCAGATCGGTCAGTTCGTTCACTCGGCGCCATACAGGTGTCGAACCGAGTGTACTCGCAGTCAGGGTCTCTGCTGCAGTGCTCAGTTTTTCGGTGGTCATTTTCGGGGAGGTCGTTGTTGTCATAGATCCGCTTTGGCCAGCCGTTCGCCATTAGGAGATGATCACAACGTTATAACATAACGTTTGCGGATTGCCATTCACGCCCAGCAGCTCTTGACCGTGGAATTGCCGGCGCAATGACTGGGCCGGGAAGCGCAAGGTCAGGATATATCTATAGGGGAGGGAGGGTTTGCGAGCCGCCCAAGGGCGGGCTCGCATTGTGTCTTGTTAGCTTGAGACGGTTGTTAGCAGCGCTCTGGCTGCCTATTTCGCCGGGCTTCGGTAAAGATCGACGTAGGTAGGACAGTGATCCGCCAGCATCTCCTCGGCGGTCATGGTCTGTGGGGTCTTGCCGTAGTAATCAACGAAGCCGCTGCCAGGTACCACCATCTTGGCGCTGATGGGGTCGGCCAGCAGGTGGTCGATAGCACCCTCGTAGTAGGGGCTGCAGTAGCTGTTGTTCTCCACCGCCAGGGTCAGGCCATTGGGTTGGCCCTGGGTGTGGGATAGCGCCTGCCAGAGTTGGTTGCCCGGCTTATCCAGGTGATGGTTGAAGTCGCCAAGCAGCATGAAGGCGGCGTTGTCCTCCAAGCGTTGATCAATCCACTGTTGCAGCACCTCGGCTTGGCCGGCGAGTACCGGACAGGCCTTGTTGTCCTCAATCCGGAAATCTTCGACAAAGCAGCCACTTTTCAGGTGCAGGTTGAGCAAGGTGAGGTTGGGCTGGGCGTCGGTCAAGGTGATGACCAGGCCAAGGCGCGCGCCCGGGCTGTATTGCAGTTGAGGCAGGTTCTGGGCTGGGTCGTAGTCAAAAGCGATGCCCTTGCGGATGGCAAAGGCCACTTTCTGCTGGGTGCTTTCGCGCTCGCTGCCGCGGCAGGTATAGGTGTCGCTGTCCGCACGCGGTGAGATCACCACCTGCCAGTCGCTGCTGGGAAAGATCGCCTGCACCGCTTCCTCGCTGGCCACTTCCTGCAGAGCAACCACATCCAACGCCAGGGTGCTGGCGTATTGGCGTAAGGTGGCCAGCTCGGTTTCATCGCGGGGTTTGCAGCCGGCGCCGATCACCTCACTGAGGTGCTCTGCATTCCAGGTGCCGATGCGCAGCGCAGTGCCCGCTTTGAGCGGCGGTGTGGGGTCTTGCTTAGGGGATTGAGAGCTGCAACCGGCCAGTCCCAGGGTCATGGCCAGTGGCAGCAGCAGGCCAACTAACGTCTTGTGGCGCGTTTTCATCCGTGTCTCCGCAGAGGGCTGTTTCAGGGCAGACCATTCTACGCCAACTTATCCGACTCTGGGTGCTAACAAGTTAAATGGCTTAGCGTTTTTCTCTTTTTGGTGCTGCTAATCCTTTACACGCGCTCGGGTTACCTTGGCCATTGTGCTGCCTTAGAGGTGAGCGCCCGCTTACCCGGCTCGAACCCCCAAGCGGATATTCGCGGTCATGCCCTCGATGGAGCCTTCCGGTTCCAGTAGCAATCCTGTGCCGTTTCGATAGCGGCTGAGCAGCATGTCGGTACTGAGCGAGTGAGGGGAGGCGCCTCGGGCGGTATAGGCGGGGTGGGCCTGATAGATGTCGTTGACCAGGGGATCAGGGAAGTAGAGCTGGGTGGTGAGGTAGCTCTGGCCCTGGGCATGGACCTTGGCGTGAATGTGGGTGACGCGTGAGGTGTACCACCCCGGAAAGACGGTGACAAACTTAACCATGCCCTGTGTGTCGCTGATTTGGCCGCCACGCAGAAACGCGGCGCGCTCAGGCCCTTGTCTGTCGGCCTCGGTGTAGCCGCTGTACTGACCGTCGGCATCGCAATGCCAGATCTCCACCACCGCATCGGCCACCGGGGTGCATTGGTCAACGTCCACCACCTGGATGGTGAGGTTCAGTGGCAGGCCGGCTTTGCCCTCGCGGATGTCTTGTCGGTCTGGCGAACGGAAGTAGAAGGGGCCGGCGGACTGCTCGGGGGTGAGTACACACTCGGCAGTAGTCTGAATGGGGGCGGGGGTGATGGCCAGCCCCTGGTTTAGCACCCAGCTGGCGAGGCTGCTTTTTTGCCACCAAAGCCCACCAGCCCCTGCTGCGATGGCGCCCAAGGCCATGACGCTGCGTCGTTTCATCGCTTGCCCTCCTACCGTCCTCTTTAGTTCAGCCTACATCATTCAACGCAATCGCAAGCAGGGAAGATCCGCTTTGGTCAGGGGCAAGCTGGCAGGCCTGATGTGCACCGCCATTTTAGGCTTGCCCGTTCGTCTCGATTGGATAGCACTGGCTTTCAGAGGCTCGCTTTCATCGCACTGACATAACAAGCGCAGTCATGAGAGTGAGTCAGAAGTGACAATGTTTCTTCATTTACCAGTAACATTTGGTCAACAAAATCCCACTCGAAATCAATCACTTTCAATGGGAATAATCCATGGTTTTTAAGAAGAGCATGACCTCTCTGGCAGTGCTGCTGAGCTTGGCGCTGGTTGGCTGTGACGGCGATGACGGTCAGGATGGTGTGAACGGCGTTGATGGCGCCAATGGTGTCAACGGTCAAGACGGTGCCCCCGGCCCGGCGGCTGTCTCCGGCATCGCCCTGACCCCGGTCGGGCGCATTGTCCTCAACGCCGAGGGTGCGGCGGAGATCGTCCAGTACCACGCCGCAAGCCAGATGATCTATGCCATCAACAGCTCTGACGATACCGTGGAGATGATTGACGCCTCCGGCCTCACCTCTGAGGCGCTGGCTGCACCCATCAGCGAAACCAACCTGGTTTCCACTGCGCTGGCTCTGCCCACCGAGGTGGATGGCGTAGCTCTGGGCGGCGCCAACAGCATTGCCGTTAGTGGCGATCTGATGGCCGTGGCCATTGAGGCGGATAGCCAGGCCGACAAAGGCTTCATCGTGTTCTACAACGGCCTGAATGATGGCGCGCCGATGATGCTCAGCGCTGTTGAGGTGGGCAACCTGCCGGACATGGTGACCTTCACCCCGGATGGCAGCAAGGTGCTGGTGGCCAACGAGGGTGAGCCCAGCGGCGATTACAGCAACGATCCGGAAGGCTCCATCGCGGTGATCGCAGTGGCCGACGGCGTCCCGGCGGACACTGCCACCCTGATTGGCTTTACCGCCTACAACGGCATGCAGGCTGAGTTGGAAGCGATGGGCATGCATTTCCCCAACCCGGCGGGTCGCACCATCAACGGCAACCTGATTGAGACCACGGTAGCGCAGGATCTGGAGCCGGAGTACATCACTGCCACCAACGCCATGGCCTACGTTACCCTGCAGGAGAACAACGGCCTGGCCATCGTCGACTTGAGCGATAACAGCGTGCAGGTGATTGGTCTGGGCTTTAAGGACTGGGCCGGTTTGAACCTGGATGGCAACGAAGATGGCACCGTCAGCTTCGGTCAGTACGACGGCCTGTATGGCGTTTACATGCCGGATACCATCGCTTCCTTCAGCTGGAACGGCGCGCCGTTCCTGGTCACCGCCAACGAAGGGGATGCCCGTGAGTACTTCTTCGACGTGGCGGATGAGGCGGCCTGTGTGGCGGCCGGTGGTCAGGACTACGATGAAGACGACGGCTGCCTGGCCTTCACCGAAGAGGTGAAGCTGGAGGAGCTGCCGGCGGTAGCGGGCTCCAAGCTGGAAGCACTGCAGCTGGGCGGCGAGATTAGCGGTCTGCGTGTTTCCAATGCCCTGGGTGAGGTGGATGGCGAGTACGAGCATGCTTACGCCTACGGTGCCCGCTCCTTCACCATCTGGGATCAGAACGGCATGGTGGTGTTCGATTCCGGCGACGAAATCGAGCGTATCACCGCGGCGGTGCATGGCAACGCGTTCAACAACGGCGATGACGAGAACGAAGGCGACTCCCGCTCCGAGAACAAAGGGGCCGAGCCGGAAGCACTGACCGTGGGCGTGATGGATGATAAGACCTACGCCTTTGTTGGCCTGGAGCGGATGGGCGGCATCATGGTGTATGACGTCACCAACCCCTACAACAGCCGCTTTGAGACTTACGTGATCAACCGCGACCTGACCGAAGGGCTGACCGCTGAAGACGGCATCGGCGACCTGGCACCGGAAAGCCTGGTGTATGTGGCGGACACTGACAGCCCCACCGGTAACCCGCTGCTGCTGGTGGGTAACGAGGTGAGCGGTTCGCTGACCGTGTGGGAGATCACCGCTCAGTAAGCGGTGCACCCTAAGCAAAAAGGCAGCCTTAGGGCTGCCTTTTGCGTTTTCGCCTCAGGGGGTTGCTTACAATCTGGCCATCTGTATCCGTACAGCCGCATCGCCGCTTGCTCCGAAACAGGGCTGTTAGCTACACTGTATAAACGTACAGTTTGTTGTGGTGCTCTATGTCTGGCTATCCCGTCTTTGGCTTTCCGTCGCCCGCCAACGACTATGAAAACCCCGTGGCCCTGAGCCTGGATGCGCTGCTGATCAGCAAGCCTGCTGCCACCCAGTACCTGCGCGCCGCTAACGACAAACTCAAAAGCTTTGGGATCCGCCGGGGCGATCTGCTGGTGCTGGAGCGGGGACGCCAGCCCAAACACCGCGATCTGATAGCCGCGGTGATTGACGGTGAGTTCACCCTGGGTTTTCTTGACAGCGAGTCCGCCACACAGCCGGTGTTATGGACGCCAGAAGGCCGCCAATCCCTGCCGGAGATCGAGGGGGTGATCACCTCCAGTGTGCGGTTGTGGCAGCGCCCGGCGGAGCTTCCGGCACTGTGAAGGGGCTGACCTTTGCGCTGATCGACGTTAACAGCGCCTACGCCCAGTATTACGCCCTTACCGAGACCCAGATCCGCCACCGGCCCATCGTGGTGCTCAGCGCCCAGGATGGCATCATCATCGCCGCCAATGATCAGGCCCGCGCGCTGGGGCTGCGTAAGTTTGAGCCCTGGTTTCAACAGCGCAAGACCCTGCCCAAAGCCCAGCTTGACCAGGTGGCGGTGCGTTCCAGCACCTTTGAGCACATCTCCGAGGCCAGCCGCCGCTTCCACCACACCCTGGGCCAACTGGCGCCGGAGGTGTGGCCCTACTCGGTGGACGAATGCTTTGCGCTTTATGGCCGGGCCCAGTGTGACTGGCTAGCGGAGGGGCAGGGCATCAAGCAGCGTCTGTGGTCTGAGCTGCGCTATCCGGTGGGGGTGGGCTTTGGCTCCACCATGACCCTGAGCAAGGTGGCCAGCCACGTGGCCAAGCGCTTCCCGGAGTTCTCTAAGCAGCAGATCGCCGAGGTGCGTGAGCAGGACCGCCACATCCTTGACCGGGTGGGTGTCGAGGAGCTGTGGGGTGTGGGCAAACGCACCGCGCCCAAGCTGTTGGAGCGGGGTATCGAGACGGCGCTGGACTTAGCCCAGGCCCCCCGTGGCGAGCTACGCCGGGTGTTTGGGGTCAACATGGAGCGGACCCATATGGAGCTCAACGGCATCGCCTGCCTGGAGCCGGGTTATTCGGATCACAGCCAGACCATCTGCTCGATGCGCTCGCTGTCTCCGTCCCAGCAGTTTTGCTGCGAGGAGCAGCTGGCACGGGGACTGGCCGACCGTCTCGCCTGCGCTCACGAGAAGCTGCTGGCTCAGCAGGTGACGGTCTCCAAGCTCAGCGTCTACGCCGCGACCCCGGCCTTTAACCAGCGGGTGACCCCGTTCAACCATAGCGTGACAGTACCCCTGGGCCTGCACACCCAGGATTTGTTGACCCTGTCCCGGGCGGTGCGGGAGGGGGCGGCGAAGCTGCATAAAAACGGGGTGCTGTACGGCAAGATAGGGGTGACGTTGCTCGACCCCACGCCGCTCAGTCATCGCCAGGGCGATCTGTTCAGCCGCAGCGACAGCGAAAAATCCGACGCGCTGTCTGAGGTGTTGGGGCAGCTGCACGGTCGGTTTGGCCGGGATGCCGTCACCCTGGGGCGCTGCAGCTTGGGGGCAGGGCAGGAGGTGTACGGCTCCTGCCACACGCCGCGGGCACTGACCCGCTGGGATGAACTGGCGCTGGCCTACTAGCTGCCCTCGCCGCCGTACTCGATGGGGTAGCTCAGGGTGCGCTGCTCGGCCCAGCGCAGGAAGGTATCGGCCACCGGGGTCAGTGGCTTGCCCTTGTGGTGAGCCATGGACCAGCGCGAGGAGATCGGCAGCCCCTCCACCGGCAGGATAGCCAGGCCGGCGTCACCACCAAAGGCCAGGGTGTGCTGTGACAGGATAGAGACCCCCAACCCAGACATCACCGAGTGGCGGATCGCCTCGTTACTCTCCACCGTCATACGCACATTGAGCTTGAGCCGTTGCTTCTTGAGAAAGCGCTCCAGCGCGTAGCGGGTGCCGGAACCCTTCTCCCGGATCAGAAACGGCTCGGTGGCGAACTCCGCCAGCGAGATGCTCTTGCGTTTGGCCCAGGGGTGGGTGTCGGCGGCAATGGCCACCAGTGGATTGTCGAGGAAGGGGTGCAGGGTCAGGGGCGCGTCCTCCGGCGGGTGACTGAACACGTAGAGATCGTCCCGACCCTCGGATAGACGGTCGATCACCTGCTGGCGGTTACCCACCTTGAAGTCGATCTCGATCTGCGGATAACGTTCGCAAAAATCCCCCAGCAGGTGCGGGATAAAGTACTTGGCGGTGGTCACTACCCCGAGGCGCAGGGTGCCCTGCTTCAGCCCCTGCAGATCCGCCAGATCCATCTGCAACCGATCCAGATTCTCCAGCACCTCCCGCGCGGTGGCCACGGTCCGCTTGCCCGCATCGCTGAACTGCAGACGACGGCCGATCTGGTGATACAGCGGCATGCCCACCATGTCAGTGAGCTTCTTCAACTGCATCGACACCGTGGGCTGGGTCAGGTGTAGACGCTCGGCGGCGGCGCTGACCGAGCCACTCTCCTTCAGCGCCAGCAGCACCTCCAGCTGACGTAGTGTGGGTTTGATCCGCATGCTGCTCTGCTTAGCCTCCCGGTCTGGTTGGAGTATTGATTGTTTTGGCTTAGTCCCGCTGGCAAAGGGTCTGGCATAGCGCCTGGTTTGGCCTCATGGCGGTTTGATCCAACCCTGGCAACGCCTTAGCTCTGAGTCTGCGGCAGGGCCTGATGGCTCAATGTATAGATTTTTATCTATACAAAATTATCAAAGAATCAATTTAACTCTATCTCAACCTCAGGGCAAACTGCCGTCAATATTTTACGAGGGCGGAAGTATGAACACTCCCAGAGGGATTTTTGAGTTGGTTGTGGCACTGACGGTGCTGATCTTGGGCTCGGCCCTAGCACTGGCCGGGCTGGCCAGCTGGGGTCTGGCCACCACCGGTGGCTTGCTATTAACGGCGACGCTGGTGTTGCGGCCCCAGTGGGGCACCCAGGCGCTGGAGAAGAGGTAAGGCATGGGACTGGATATCGTCGTTGCCTTCTTCATTCTGGGGGCCGCTGCGCAACTGCTGCGTTCACCCCTGTCCATCCCGGAAGGCCTGTACCAGAGCCTGGTGATCCTGCTGCTGTTGGCCATTGGCCTGAAGGGCGGCATCGCCCTGTCAGAGCACCTGACCACCACCTTGCTGCTGCAATGCTTAGGCATCCTGGCCATGGGTGTGGTGCTGCCGCTGCTGGCGTTCCCCATCCTGGCGCAGATCGGCCAGATGCCCCGGATCTCCGCTGCCACCATCGCCGCCCACTATGGCTCGGTGAGCGTGGCGACCTACGCTGTTGGCGTGGCCTTCCTGGAGAGCCGTAACATCCCCTACGAACCCTACTTTCCGCTGTTTGTCGCAGTGCTGGAAGCCCCGGCCATCGCGGTGGGGTTGTGGTTGGCGCGGGAGAACCGCAAGGCCAAGCAATCCGGTCGCGGTGAACTGGTGCGTGAGGTGATGCTCAACCAGGGCATGGTGCTGCTGCTCGGCGGTCTGCTGATCGGTTGGCTGGCCAGCGACCAGACCGAGCGGATCATGCCGCTGTTTGGTGGCTTGTTCCATGGTGTATTGGCGTTGTTCCTGCTGGCCATGGGTCAGAAAGCCGCCCAGCGCTGGCGCGAGATGGGTCGGGATGCCTCCTTCCTGGCCAGTTTTGGTGTCGCCATGCCGCTGATGGGCGCGTTGCTGGCCACCGCGGTGGCCTTGCCCATGGGCCTGTCTGCCGGTGGCGCCATCCTGCTGGCAGTTCTGGGCGCCAGTGCCTCCTACATTGCCGTGCCCGCTGCCTTCTCGGTGGCGATGCCCAAGGCGGACCTAGGCCCCGCCATCACCGCCTCACTGGGGGTGACCTTTCCCTTTAACGTGCTGGTGGGGATCCCCCTCTACAGCGCGCTCATTCTGAATTTTTTTCCGGTTGCTTAAGGAGTAGTTATGTCTCAGGTTCACGTCAGCATCATCATGGGTTCGCAATCGGACTGGCCCACCATGGAAGGGGCCCTCACGCCGCTGGACGCCTTGGGGGTGAACTACGAAACCAAGGTGGTGTCCGCACACCGCACCCCGGACCGCCTCTACCAATACTGCCAGCAGGCACATGAGCGTGGCATCAAGGTGATCATCGCTGGAGCCGGAGGCTCCGCCCACCTGGCCGGTATGGTCGCCGCCATGACTCACCTGCCGGTGATCGCCGTTCCGGTGAGCAGCCGAGATCTCAAGGGGATGGACAGCCTGATGTCCATGGTGCAGATGCCCAAAGGCGTGGCGGTGGCCTGCCAGGGGATCGGCAATGCCTTTAACGCCGGCTTGATGGCCAGCCAGATTTTGGCTTTGGGCGATCCGGCTTTGACTCAACGATTGATTGACTGGCGCCAGTCGCAAACCGACTCGGTGGCCGAGGAGGTGGTGCGATGAAGGTTGGCATAATCGGTTGCGGCCAGCTGGCCCGAATGCTGGCCCTGGCGGGCTTGCCCTGGGGGCTGCGCTTTAGCTTCCTGGCACTGCCGGGAGAGGACGCCTCGCCGGTAGAAGGTTTGGGTACCCTGGTTACCATGAGCGAGGGCGATAGCGCTGATGCCCTCTACCTGGCCATGGGCAAGCCGGATGTCCTGACCCCGGAGCGGGAGCAGCTGCCGCTGTCTTTGCTGCGGGCGCTGCATCGGTTGGAGCCGATGCACCCCTCCCCGGATGCGGTGGCCATCTGCCAGCATCGCAAGCGCGAGAAGGCGTTCCTCAATGGTTTGGGGCTGGCCACGGCGCCCTGGCAGTCGGTGGACGCCAAGATGGATTGGCAGCAATTGGGTAACCAGCTGGGCTGGCCGCTGTTCATCAAAAGCTGTGAAGAGGGCTACGACGGTAAGAACCAGTGGCGCTTGAAGCTGGGGGACACCGAATCGCCGCAACTGCAGTCGGGGCAGGAGTACCTGGCCGAAGGCGGTGTGGCGTTTGAGCGTGAGTTGTCGCTGATTGCCGTGCGCTCCAGCTTCGGCCGAATGGCGTTCTACCCGCTGACTGAAAACCACCATCACCAGGGGATCCTGCGTTGCTCCCTGGCCCCGGCGGCCAATCTGCCTCGTGGCATGCAGCAGCAGGCCCAACAGATGGCGGCCAAGGTGATGGAGGCGATGGGCTACGTGGGCGTGCTGACCCTGGAGCTGTTCCAGCTTGAGGGCAAGCTGGTGATCAACGAACTGGCCCCGCGGGTGCACAACAGCGGCCACTGGACCCAGAGTGGCAGCGCCACCTGCCAGTTTGAAAATCACCTGCGGGCGATCACCGACCGGCCGCTGGCATCGACCCAGGCCCATAGCCACAGCGCCATGGTGAACCTGTTGGGGGTACAGCCGCCGAGGCCGGAGTTGTGTCCGGATGCCAAGGTGCACTGGTACAACAAGGCACTGCGGGCCGGGCGCAAGCAGGGGCATCTCAACCTCAGCGGTAACGACAGCAGTGCCGTGCACGGCCAAGCCCAGAAACTGGTGGAAACTCTGTACTCCTAAGTCTCGTTTTCCCAGGCAGCCCGTGGTGATTCGTTGCTGCGGGCTTTTTTTTGTCTTAGGGCCGCTCCAGTGACGTCAGTGCCGTCACTCGCGGCACAAAGCAAAGATGTCCTGACTTGGCGAGTAAGCTTCTGTGGCCACGTCCATCAGCCCCAGCAGCGAATCGAACAGGTTATCGTGGGAGAAGGCGTCCTCACTGCCCCGTTGGCGTAAACAGTCCAGGTCCAGCCCTTTCTGCCCGGCAAAGCCTGGTGAGGCCCAAAACAGCATGGGCACCTGGGTTTGCTCCTTCGGTGCCAGGGCGTAGGGCATGCCATGCAGATAGACACCGTTCTCTCCCAAGGATTCGCCGTGATCGGAGATGTACAGCAGCGCGACGTGATATTGGTCTTGAAGTGCTTTGAGCTGCCGGATGGCTTCAGCAAGAAAAAAGTCAGTAAATAGGATGGTGTTATCGTAGCTGTTGACCAACTCCTCGTGGGTACAGTTTTCGATGTCTGAGCGGGGGCAGTCCGGTGTAAAGGCCCGATGGGCCTTGGGATAGCGCTTGTAGTAGGTGGGGCCATGAGAGCCAGAGATGTGGTAGAACAGCACGCTGTCCTGGGTCAGGTTTGTCGTGTCGTCGGCAAAATCCTCCAGCATGGCCGTGTCGTAACATTTCTGTTGGTTACACAGGTGGTCGGCATCGTGGGGTACCAGCGTTTTCTCCCGGATGGTATGAGCGACCCCCTTATCGCCACCATCGTGTTCACGCCATAGAGCCTGGATCCCGGCCCGAGCCATGATGTCGACCACATTGTCCTGGTTGTAGGCTCGGCTTTTGCTGTATTCGGGTCGGTTCATGTTGGAGAACATGCAGGGAACCGACACCGCCGTCGCGGTTCCGCAGGATTGAACGTCAGCAAAGAAAATCGGGTCATAGGGCCGAGTGTGGACGTTGGTATCACGTTCGTAGCCATAGTAGGCGTAGTTGAACACCCGCGCGGTTTCGCCCAGCACAAACACCAGAAGGGTGGGCTTGCTGGCGTCCTTCGCCTCCGGCTTCAGCCTGGCATCCAAGCCGATCTGTTGGTACGGCACAGGGCTTTTCAGGTAGGTGTTGTTCAGGTATTTGGTTGTCGAGATCAGGTACTCAGTGGGGATGATCATCTTCTTCAGGTGGGGCGAATTTCTTACCACCGAGACGTAGTCCTGGTAGTAGAGCACGGCGATGACGGCAGCCAGCAGTACCGAGCCTAATATACCGGCCAGCTTAGCAAGCAGAAATTTACGCCAGGTAGTTTTGGTGAGCCGGGTTAGGAACAGCAGCAACGCAGGAATGAAGCCCATCATCCCCACCCAGATGATGGAGCGCAGGCTGAGATAGCTGGCGGCTTCCTCCTGGTTGGTTTCGAACAGGTTCTCAATCATGCCGTAGTCGACATAGACGCCGTAGCTGAGCATGGCGTAGCTGACCATGCTGGAGCTGATCAGCAGAAATGCAATGATTGGCTTGGCTACCTTCGGCCAGTTGAGCAGCTGAAAAATCAACTGAAAGGCGGCGAACAGGAACAGCGGAATCGAGATAACAAAGCCGATCTTTACTGCTTCCAGTCCGGTCAGGATACGGAAGAGTTCCTGGGCGATGGGAAGGTTGATGACCACAAGGAAATACAGCGCAATTATCGGCGGCAGCAGATTAGGAGAGATCTGAAGGCTATTGGGCTTCACAGCGGCTCCGCGCGACGAGATGTGGCTTTGTAACAATAGCTGCTAGCGGTGTCGGCGCAGAGATGGTTCCTTGGCGCTCATCGCGGCGAATCGGTCTTTTCGGTTGAAAGGTTGGCCAGAGAAGATGGTTCTTTTGAGGAGCTTAGGCGTTCGGGTTTCGACTACGGCATCCAGGTTGAAGACCTGCTTGGGGAGGAAGCACAAAAAAACCGGCTCACTTTCGTGAACCGGTTTTTTCTTAAAATGGTCGGCCAGAGAGGATTTGAACCTCCGACCCCCGACACCCCATGACGGTGCGCTACCAAGCTGCGCTACTGGCCGACAACGGAGGTCATCATACTTTGCTTCGGGCCAATTGCAAGGCTGCAGCGGCTTAACCGCTGCATCTTTGCGCAGCTTAGGTCTTAGTGGCTAAGAAAGCGCCGTCCCTCTTCCATCATATTGATCAGCGTCGGAACATCGAGGCTGGCGCCGCGTTGGCGACGGTACTCGTTGTTGTAGACCCGGTACTCACCGTGGTGGTTGATCACCGTGGTGCCCTTGCTGCTTTTGATGGCAAAGTTGCGGTCGTTGCCCATCACCAGATAGGGCAGGGCCTGGGGCTGGTAAAGACTCTCGCCGACACTGTAATCCCGGATCGGGTTGTCACACTGCAGCAGGTTGGTCATCAGCGCCGGCACCAGCCCATAGTGGCTGCTGGCGTGGGTGATGGTTCGAGGCTTCTGGCCGGGCATGCGCACCAGCATGGGCACCTGTACCGCCGGATCGGAGAAGTTGCCGCGCATGTTGGCGTTGCCGTCGGTAGTGAACAGGTTGCCGTGGCTGCCTGTGAGGATCACCAGGGTGTTATCGTCCACCGCGTCCAGTAAGCGGCCCAGTTCGCCATCGATAAAGGAGAGCGACTGACGGTACTGGTTGAACAGTACCCGCTGGGCGTGGTTCATCTTCTGCTCTGGCCGCACCGTGGGGATGCCGACAAACCCCACCGGGGTGCTGTAGTAGGCCGGGGCGTTCAGGGTGGCCAAAGCAAACTCCGGCCCCTGGGCGCTGCCGAGGTGTTCAATCAACTGGCTGACGGTGGCCTGGTCCTGTTCCGCCGGCTCCCAAACGCTGGGCTGGGGCACCTGCTTAAAATCGCTAAGCAGCGCCACCATGGAGCGCGACTCCGACAGCTCCTCGGAGCCGAAGATCGCCAGCTTGTAACCGGCGGCCTTGAGCTGCTCGGTTACTACCGGCGGCTTTTTATCGGCGATCAGTGAGGCCTCGTAGGCGGGCAGCATGCTGTAGAGCAGGCTGTAGATACCGTTGCCGTATTCGTTGCTGCCGGAGCGGTGCTGGGTAAACCAGTGCGATTGCTCGGCAAAGGCCATCAGGTTGGGCATGGTTTGCTGATCGACCAAGTCCGCACGCCAGGCCTCCACTATCACCATCAGCACATTGGGCTGCTCGTCGATGCTGCACTGCATCGGCGCCAGCGGGTAGTTGAGCTGGTGGGTGGGGGTGGCTTCCCGAACCCGCTCGGTCAGGGTTTGATCGTCCATCAGGCCCTGACGCGCCATAAACCCTTTGGCGGTGAAGGGGTAGTGCAGCGGGAACATGTCGTCCTGGTAGGTGATGGGGCGATACACCGCGGCATCGGCCCAGATGTGCACCAGGTGGGAGGCAACAAAGCAGGAGACCAGCACTGTGGTCACCCGGCTGCCGATACGGCGACGACGGATGCGATGGATCCGCTTCCATATCGCGTTGGCGATCACCAGCTGCAGCGCCATCAGGCCCACCGGCAGCAACAGCAGCACCGGCGATTTGAGCAGGGCGTTGAGATCCGAGCTGGCCAGGTCCAGTACGAAGGGGCTGAGGTGGAGGCGGTAGTAGGTGAAGATCTGGGTGTCGAACACCAGCGCCGACAGCGCCACCGTGGCCACCACCGCGGCGTAGCCCCTCAATATCCTCGAGTTGGGTAGCAGCAGGGTGACCGGGAACAGGGCGATGAGGTAGACCACAAAGCCGAGGAAGGAGAAGTGACCAATCAGGTTGGCCACCAAGTACACCTGGCCCAGCAGGGTGCTGGGCCAGCCCTCGGCGAGCACATAGCGGCTGGCGATCAGGATCGCCAGCAGGATGTTGGCAAAGGTGAACCAGTGTCCCCACAGAACCAGGGGGGACACCTTATCGCGATTTGGATCAGCGGTTTGCATTGGTTGGCTTCAACGCCCCATGGGTTGCTCTATCGTACGGCGATTAATGCGACGATACCAGCGCGATAATTCAATTGGTTAGGCGTCAGCGCGATCGTCAACAGAGGCCACCAGGGCCTGGGCAAACTGCTGAGCGATGGCTTCACGGCTGGCGGGGGCAATCTTGTCGTTGATGATCACGGTGGCGGCATTGCCCAAGGTCATCAGTGCCAGATCGGTGGGGGCGCGGTGCTTTTCCAGTACGGCCAGCAGCTCACCCAGTAACGCTTCAACCTGTTGATTGCTGTATTTGGAAACGATTGCCATCTGCAAATCCTGTGTTGTTAGAAAAAAGGCGAGATATAATACCGGCTTTTCCAGCCGACCACTATTCCCAACGCATGAGTATTAAAATAGATCAAGCCATCCTCCACGCGGTAAACCAGGGCGCTGACGGCCAACTGGAATGCCGACTGCGTCCCCAGCCGCTGGCCCAATCCCTGGCACTGGACGACCTGGTGGGGGAGCTGCACCGGCTCTATACCGCCAAGGCGGGCAAGGGCTACGGTCACTTCGGCGTGCCGCTGAACGACGACGGTGAGCCGGATGGCGAGGCCAACGAGGCGTTCCTCGAGGCGATGACCGCCTGGCATAGCGGACAGCAGGGCTTTGTTGAGTTCTCCGCCAAGGCCGGTCAGCTGCTGGGCCAGGAGCTGGCCAAGTACGATTTCGCCACCGGCGGCTACCTGCTGCTGGCGGCCTACAGCCACATCGCTTCCAACTACCTGTTTGTAGCACTGCTGTCGCCTAAGGCCTCGGTCAGTGTGTCTGACGAGATGGACGTGCAGGGCAGCGAGTACCTTGACCTGTCCAACATGCAGCTGGCGGCGCGCATCGACCTGACCGAATGGCAGGCGGATCCCACCTCCAAGAAGTACCTCTCCTTTGTGAAGGGCCGCGCCGGTCGCAAGGTGGCGGATTTCTTCCTCGACTTTATGGGCTGCGTCGAAGGCGTCGACGCCAAGGTGCAGAACAAGCAGCTGATGAAAGCGGTGGAAGACTTCGTTGGCCAGGAGGAGCTGGACAAGGACGAGGCCCAGAGTGCCCGGGATGCGGTGTTCGACTACTGCAAGACCCAGATCACCACCGGCGACACCATCGCCATGAAGGATGTCTCCGATGAGTTGGCGGACAAGGGCCTGGAGGCCTTCTACCAGTTCACCAGCGACGGCGATTACGGCCTGGAGGAGGAGTTCCCGGCGGACCAATCCACCCTGCGCCAGCTGAAGAAGTTCAGCGGCACCGGCGGTGGTGTGTCAGTCAGCTTCGATGCTGGCCACCTGGGCGAGCGGGTGAAGTGGGATCCGATCCGCGACACCCTCACCATCCAGGGCGTGCCGCCCAACCTGTTGGACCAACTGCAGCGTCGCAGCGGCAAGGGTGAATAAGGCCGCACCCATGCAGGGGCGACTGGACTGAATAACTAGTCAATTTGCCTGATTGGGTATGTGTGACCAGGGTCGCGCACTTGTACAGGACAGGATCTGGCCATTTGCCTGAGGGATCGGTAGACTCTGCGTCAGCCTAAAAACTGGCGTGAATATTCATTCACACTGAGCGAAAGACGCCCCCATTTTCACCACTAAAAACAAGAGGGTGATGCTGTGAGCAGCGAGAAAACCGTGGATATGCTAGAGAAACCATCCCTCAGGGACAGCCTGATGTTCCTGATCCCTTCCCTGATCGGGATCTTCCTGTTTATGACTCCCGTCTCTTATGGCGGCGACGTCACCATTCCGATCGCCATCCTGGCCAAGGGCAGCCTGGCGCAGCTGGACTCCCTGGCCGTGCCGCTGGTGACCTTCCTGGTGGTGGCTTCTGCGGTGCTGACCCTGGCGACCAAGCTGTTCAAGCCCAAAGCGGTACTGAGCAGCCCCTTCCTGCATGGCCTGCTCAACCCCTCTACCTTGTGGTCGGTAACCCGGGTGCTGGGTGCGGTGTTCATCCTGATGGCGTTCTTCCAGGTAGGTCCGGGTCTGGTGCACTCCGAGGACACCGGTGGTTTGGTACTGAATGACCTGCTGCCGACCCTGCTGTGCGTGTTCTTCTTTGCCGGTTTGCTGCTGCCGCTGCTGATCAACTTCGGCCTGCTGGAGCTGATCGGCTGCCTGATGACCAAGCTGATGCGTCCGCTGTTCAACCTGCCGGGTCGCTCCGCGGTAACCAGCTTTGCCTCCTGGCTGGGCGATGGCTCCGTCGGCGTACTGATGACCTCCAAGCAGTACGAGCAGGGGATCTTCACCGAGCGGGAAGCGGCGGTGATCGGCACCACCTTTACCGCAGTGTCCATCACCTTCTCGCTGGTGGTGATCAGTACCGTGGGTCTGGAAGCCTACTTCCTGCCGTTCTACGGCACCGTCTGTCTGGCTGGTCTGGTGGCCGCGGTGATTGTCCCGCGCCTGCCGCCGCTGTCGCGCAAGCGTGACGTGTTCATTGACGGTACCCCCCGTGAGAAAGACGACGAGCTGGTACCGGCGGGCGAAAGCTCCCTCTCCTTTGGTTACAAGCAGGCGATCGGCCGTGCCAAGCAGGTGAAGAGCCTGGGCAGTGTCGCCCGTGAAGGGGTGCACAACGCCGCGGACATGATCCTGGGCGTGCTACCGGTGGTGATGGCGGTGGGTACCGTGGCCCTGGTGATTGCCGAGACCACGCCGCTGTTTAACTGGCTGGGTGCGCCGTTCGTGCCGCTGCTTGAGCTGCTGCAGATCCCTGAAGCGGTGCAGGCCAGCACCACGGTAATGGTGGGCTTTGCCGACATGTTCCTGCCGGCCATCATGGCCGCGAGCATCGAGAGCGACCTGACCCGCTTCGTGATTGCCGCGCTGTCCGTCAGCCAGCTGATCTTCCTGTCCGAGACCGGCTCGTTGATGCTGGGCTCCAAGGTCCCGGTGAAGCTGTGGGAGCTGTTCGTGATCTTCGTGCTACGGACCCTGGTGGTGCTGCCGGTGATCGCGCTGATGGCGCACCTGATCTTCTAAGCGGCTCGACCGCTGCCAATAAAAAAGCCGGGCTTGATGCCCGGCTTTTTGCGTTTGCTGCTTCAGTGATTGGCTTAGAAGCTGTAGGCCAGGTTCACGTAGTAGAAGCGACCGATGTTGTCATAGCTGGCGCTGTCCTGACCGGTACCAGTGGTGAGACCCGGCAGGTCACGGTCAAACAGGTTGTCGATACCCAGGCCCACGTCCAGACCGAAGTCGAACTTGTACTCCACGAAGGCATCAGATACGGCGTAGCTGCCGTAGCTCATGAAGTTGGAGTAGGGCTTGTCGAAGTTGTCTTCAAACTGCGGGGTGTACAGGTTGACGTCGCTCAGGTAGCGGGTCTTCCAGCTCACACGCCAGTGCTCCAGGGTGTAATCCAGACGGAAGATCCCCTGCCACTCGGCTTCACCTGTGGTGCCGGCGAACTCTTCGAAGTTAGAGAGGTCGTCCTGGAACGGGTACTCGTTACGCTCAATGAGGTAGGTACCCAGCAGGTTGGCGTTCAGATCGCCGCCCAACAGCGGGAAGGCGTAGTTGAACTCGAAGTCGACACCGGAGGCTTCCTGCTTGGCCACGTTCTGGATGGTGTTGGTGATCTTGGTGATCTCGTAATTATCCGGATCACGCTCGATCAGCGCACAGTACTGGTTGTCGACGCCGGTGGGGGAGTCGATACAGCGGTCGATGATGTTCTGGCCACCAATGCCGGAGATGGCATCGGTGATCTCGATGTCCCAGTAATCCACGGTGGCGGAGAAGCCTTCGAGGAAGCCCGGGGTGAACACCAGACCGACGGTGAAGGAGTCGGACTCTTCCGGCTCCAGCTCCTGGTTACCACCGTTTACTCCCGGCAGGGTGGCGCTGTCGTAATCAGAGTCGAAGTCCGCCGGGATACCCAGGGCAGCACAGTTGGCTTCACGGATAGCACGTTGTTCACCGCTCAGCTCAGCCAGGCGGCTGGCACGACAGTTATCGTCGACGTTGAAGAAGTTCTGTGACTCAGCACCGTAGTACTCACCGATGTTCGGCGCCCGCAGCGCGGTGGCCACGGAGGAGCGCAGACGCAGGTCAGAGTAGAACTGCCAGTCCAGACGAACGGTCCAGCTGGTGGCGTTGCCCACGGTGGAGTAGTCGGCGAAACGCACCGCACCGTCCAGCTTCAGCTCGTCAATCAGCGGCAGATCGGTCAGCAGCGGCAGCGAGGCCTCTGCAAACACTTCGCTCACGTCAAAGTCACCGGTTTCGTTTTGGAAGGCGTTGAAGAAGGTGTTGCCTTCAGAGGCAAAGGGATCCTCCTCGGTGGCGCTCTTCTCTTTGCGGTACTCCACACCGAAGGCGGTACCCAGATCACCAGCCCATAGCTCAACCAGGGAGGGGTTGGCGATGGAGGCGCCGGCCACATATTGCTCAATCTTGGCAGTGCCCACACTGGTGGTGCTGAAGTAGTCCGCAGCCTCGGCGTTTACTGCACCGTCGCCGAACAGGGAGGTGGGCACACAGCCGTTGGCCTGGGCTTCGGCATCGCGACAGACGATGTTGCCGTTGCCGTCGTCCACAGCGTCGATGGAGTAGAAGAAGTTGTCGTAGATCAGGTTGTTCAGGTTGGAACGGGTCAGCTTGGTCTGGCCATACAGGGCGTAGGCGTCCAGATCCCAGTCTTCAAACACCACGCCTTCCAAGCCCAGAACGTAACGCTGGGTATCCCGCTCATCTTCCTCGATCCGCGGACCGAGATCGGACATAAAGCGGGACATCACCATATAGGGCGCACCGGCGTCGTCCATCAACTGGCCCAGATCATCGCCGATGTACGCGTTGTCGCGACCCAGCACGATGCTGCCGAAGAAGAATGCCGGCTGGCCTTCTGTGGTGGCATTGGTCTCAGACCACTTGGCCTGGAAGTAGCTGTTGAGGTCGTCGGTCAGACGGTAGTTGACCTTGAAGTTGGCGGTGGTGCGATCAAACTCCGGCTGCAGCTCTTCCCACTGACGCAGGTTGATGTAGTCACAGGGGCCTTCACACTTCAGACCGTTGGGGTTGGCACCCAGGTCCACTGGACGGACGCTGCCGTCGGCGTTAAAGGTTTGCGGGCCAAAGGCACCAACCGGGTCCCATACGCCGATCACACCGGCGTTGGTGATGCCCCAGTAGCCGGCGTTTGGCACCATGCTGATGATGGTGTCGTCGTCCGGACCGTTGTTGAAGGAGGTCCAGGATACGGCGGTTTGCTCACGCTCAAGCATCTTCAGGTCAGACTGACGGGCGTGTTCGACAGAGATCGCCGCGTTACCGCGATCGCCAGCGAAGTCGGCACCGTAAGAAAGGCTGAAGCGCTGGTTGTTGTAGCCACCTTCTTCGGACCAGCCGGCGGTGGCGTTGGCATTAAAGCCGGTGATGCGCTTCTTCAGACGGAAGTTGACCACACCGGTTACCGCGTCGGCACCATAGACTGCGGAGGCACCGCCGGTGATGATCTCAACGCTCTCAACCCACTCGGTGGGAATGGTGTTGATGTCGACCGAGGCGGAGCCTGGGCTGGATGAAACGTGGCGTTTGCCATCTACCAGCACCAGGGTCCGGGAGGTCCCCATGTTACGCAGGTCCAAGATGTTCAGACCGGCGGTACCGATGAAGTTGCCGGAGTTGGCCAGTGAGAAGGTGTTGGCCAGGGCGGGCAGCTCATTAAGTGCTTCACCGATGTTGATGGCACCGGTGCTCAGCAGCGCTTCGGCGCTGATCACGGTGACCGGCGTTGAAGCCATTGCCCCTTCGCTGGCGATACGGCTTCCGGTGACGGTAACGCGCTCAATCGGCTCGTCGCCCTCTTCTTCTGCCCAAGTGGGGGTCGCCAGAGTGGTGGCCCCCGCTACCAGTGCGAACTGCATCGCAAGGTAGAGTTTGTTTTTATTGAACATGATTCCTCCATGACCTCAAGCCCTTCAGCCTCGAGCTGGACCCTTAACCACAAGAGCTTGAGATAGTTTTTAGTTTTTAGTTTTTAGGCACTTCCGATGCCTGGTACTCAAACTACCACCGGGTTTTATATTTGTTAAGTGAATGTGTCAGCTTGTTTCAATGTGTTAATGCTATGGGTGGGGTTGACAACATTTCAGTAGTGTGACAGGAGCAACAGCCTGTTTTTACTCGGGCTTTTTGATAGGCTGACGTAAACGCTTTAAGAGGAAAGACACCATGAAAGCAGACGTGCTGCTCACTAATATCGAGACCATTCCCGGCAAGACCATTACCCAGCACCTGGGGCTGGTGCAGGGCAACACGGTGCGGGCCAAGCACGTGGGTCGTGACTTGATGGCCGGGCTGAAGAACATCGTTGGGGGTGAGCTTAAGGGTTACACCGAATTGCTGCAGGAGGCTCGGGAGGAGTCGGTGGCACGGATGGTGGAGCAGGCCCAGGCGATCGGCGCCAATGCGGTGATCAATGTGCGCTTCTCCACCTCTTCGGTGACGTCCGGGGCGGCGGAGCTGTTCGCCTATGGCACCGCGGTGGTAGTGGAGTAGGGCGATGGTAGCACTACTTATAACCCTGGCCCTGCTGGTGATCGGCTACCTGTTTGGCCAGCACGCCGAGCAGAGCCACTTCCGCCGCCTGCGGGCCGCGGAGGCGGAGCTGCAGTCCTTGCTGCTGTTCTCGGAGAAACGGATCCCGGAGCAGTTTCAGCCCTGTGAGGTACGACTGGTGGGCGGCAATACGGTGATCGCGGTGGACTACTTTAAGGTGATGGCTGCCTTTTTGAAGAACCTGTTCGGTGGTCGCCTGGTGGCGTACGAATCGCTGGTGGAGCGGGCCCGTCGTGAGTCCATTATCCGGATGAAGCGTGAAGCCAAGGCCCTGGGAGCCCAGGCCGTGTTCAATGTGCGTCTGGAGACTTCCTCTATCAGCAAAGGTGCCAACGATCAGAAGGTGTCGGTGGAGGTCTACGCCTACGGCACTGCGGTGATCCCAAGCCATGAGCGAGTATGAGAACCGCCCGGTTCCTGAGAATAACGTTAGCCATCAACGGCCGCTGAGCGAGTTTGCTGCGCTGCTGGTGGCCGCGGCTGCGGGGTTGGCGGTATTGGTGCTGGCCCTGGGGCTGGGGGCGCAGCGCCTCGGCAGCCAGGTGCCGGTGGCCTGGGAAGAGGGGCTCTCGCCGAAGTGGTCCACCAGCTTACGACAGGAGAGCCCGGCTCAGTTGGCCCTGGATGAATTGCTTGATGATCTACTGGCGGCAGATCCCCTGCCAGACGGGCTGAAGGCCCGAGCTACCCTGACTGACTCCAACGAGGTGAATGCCTACGCCAGCTTTGATGGCGAGATTTTGGTGACCACCGCCCTGGTTCAAGCCATGCCCTCGGAGAACGCCCTGGCGCTGGTGCTGGCCCACGAGCTGGCCCATGTTCGTCAGCGTCATGTTATCCAGCAGGCGGGGCAAACCCTGGCGACCCAGATGGCCCTGGCCTGGCTGTTGGGGGATCAAAACGGCTTGATGGCGGTGACCGAGCAGGCGGTGGCCGCCGGCTTCAGCCAGGAGGCGGAGGCGGAAGCGGACGAGCTGGCGCTGACCACATTGGTGCGACTCTACGGCCACCTGGGCGGTGCCGAGGCGCTGTTCCCCATCCTCAGTGACCAGTCCAACGATAGCTGGCTGAGCACCCACCCCGGTAGCGAGAAACGCAATCGCAAGGTGCTGGAGGCCCAGCGTCAATGGGGCATGGGCGAGGTAACACCGCTGTCCCAGCAGTGGCAGCAATACGATGTCGAGTAGACTGGCGGCGACCTCCTCTTAGCGTTCTCCTACTCCTTTCATCTTGTTAGCTATCCCCAGCCCGTTTTTACTCACTTTGTGCTCCTTCCCGTGACATAGGCTCCCTCTCAGGCAAGAAAGCCGCCACAGAACTACGCTTGATTCCAATCTGTCTCTTTCCCCGAGAAGCGTTCGAGGTGCACCATGAAAAGCGTTGCCTGGCTGGCCACACTCCCCCTAGCCCTGTCTCCCGTGTTAGCTGACTCGTCGTCCGAAGCGGTGCCCCAGTCGGTGATCGAGGAGCAGCGACGCAACCTGGCCAGTAACACCGAAGGGCAGGGTGTTGGCCCACAGTCACCCCGGGATATCGACTCGGCGGTGGGCAATAACTCCCGCGCGTTCGGTACCGCCCCCCCTTACCAGCAGATGAACCTGTGCAATATCCACTTTCACAAGGGCGCGGAGCACAAGGGGGGCGAATACACCGAGTTTGCCGGCCCGGGTGATGGCGCCGGTTATCAAAGCGGCTACCGCTTCAGCGGTGATTTGACCGAGCAGGAGCGTAGCCCGTTGGCGGAGCCTCAATGCCCCAGTGATCACGGCAGCCTGATGGTGGGGGACACCATCGAGGTGCACTACGTGTTCTCCAGCGCCCAGGTGACGCCAGGCCCGACCCTGGGTTCCTGCCTTAACGATGCCATCGGCAATCCGCAACTGCGGGTGGAGGCGGTGGTGATGGTGCTGGTGAACGATCCCACCGCTGATGACTTTATGGCGCTGACCGCGCTGGATAAGGTGAATGGCTACCATCAGGCACCCAAGCTGCCCGAGAACGCCGGCAAAGCGGTGAATTACGCCGGCTCCACCACCGGGCCCGATTACAACGAGAAGGCCTCGCCGCTGCAGGTGTCCTGGGCGGTTCGGCCCAAGGCACTGCGGGTGCATGCCCCCACAGTGGGCCAGTGGTGCCAGGGTAACGTGTTTGAGGAAGACCACGCCCACGGCGTGCGCAACCTGGTGGTGAATCCCAACCTGCTGTCCCCCATCCAGTAGGGATAGCCGTAAGGGGTATGGGCCCTTCGGCTTAGCCGCTGCAGACAAAGGAAAAGCCCCCAACCGTTCATCACGGTTGGGGGCTTTGTTGTGCTAGCGGCGCTTAGGCGGCTTGTTCCGTGGTGCCGGGTTGCAACGGACGGTTGGCCTTGAGCTCTTCCGGGTCAAAGTCGTTGACGTTGATGGTGTCGAGACGACCTTGCTCAGCCAGACGCAGCAGCTCCGCTTCCTCTTCGCTGATGGCACCCAGCTCCAGACCCTTGGCAGCAACGCGGTCAAGGAACATGAAGGACATCTTCTCACCGGCGGCCTTGCAGACCTTATCGAACACCGGCTCCGCCTGCAGGATCAACTGCAGGGTGTGCTCCAGCTTACCCAGGGCGTTGTTGTCGTGGTAGGTCAGCCACTGGCCGTCGATCAGGCGGCTGCGGGCATCACAGGGAGTCTGCAGGATGCGGGCAACCTTGTGATCCAGCTCATCGGAGGGGCGCTTCATCGGCAGTCCGGTGGGGAACAGCACGAACTTGAGCAGGCCACCGAAGGCGGGGAAGTTGTCCAGCAGCTCAACCAGTGAGGTTTGCAGCTTGTGCAGGGAGTCTTCCACACCCCATTGCAGCAGCGGCAGATCTTCGGTCTGGCGACCCTCATCCTCGTAGCGCTTCAGCGCGGCGGAGGTGAGGTAGAGCTGGCTGAGCAGATCGCCTAGGCGGGCAGAGACGCGCTCTTTACGCTTGAGGCTGCCACCGAGCAGGCCCATGGCCAGGTCAGACAGCAGGGCCAGGTTGGCGCTGAAGCGGTTCATCTGCTGGTAGTAGCGCTTGGTTTCGTCACCGAACGGCGAGCTGGTAAAGCGTGCGCCGGTCAGGCCCATCCAGAAGCTGCCCACCAGGTTGGTCATCACAAAGCCAACGTGGCGCCACAGGTTGCTGTCGAACTGCTCCAGGCCGCGCTGATGGTTCTTATCGAACGCCGCTTCCATCTCTTTGAGCACGTACGGATGGCAGCGGATGGCGCCCTGGCCATAGATGATCATGGAGCGGGTCAGGATGTTGGCCCCTTCCACGGTGACCGCGATGGGGGCACCCTGGTAGCCACGGCCCAGGTAGTTGTCTTTACCCAGACACACGCCCTTACCGCCGTGGATGTCCATGGCGTCGATCACGCCCTTCTGCATCCGGTCAGTGAGGTGCATCTTCACAATGGCGGAGATCACCGAGGGTTTTTCACCCAGGTTCAGGCCCGTGGTGGTCAGCGCGGTAACGCCGTCCATCAGGTAGGCGTTGCCGCCGATGCGGGCTAACGGCTCCTCAATGCCTTCCATCTTACCGATGGGCAGCTTGAACTGGCGACGGATGCGGGCGTAGGCACCGGTGGCACCGGCCACGGTCTTCATCGCACCGGCGGAGTTGGAGGGCAGGGTGATGCCACGGCCAACGGAGAGACACTCCACCAGCATGCGCCAGCCCTGGCCGGCCATCTTCGGCCCACCGATGATGAAGTCCAGCGGTACGAACACCTCGTTGCCCTGGGTCGGGCCGTTCTGGAACATGTTGTTGAGCGGGAAGTGACGACGACCGATCTTAACCCCGTCCATGTCGGTGGGGATCAGGGCACAGGTGATGCCCAGCTCTTTCTCGTCGCCCAGCAGGCCGTCCGGATCACGCAGCTTGAAAGCCAGGCCCAGTACGGTGGCCACCGGGGCCAGGGTGATGTAGCGCTTGTTCCAAGTCAGCTTCATGCCCAGAACCTCTTCGCCTTCCCATTCGCCCTTACAGACAATGCCAAAGTCCGGGATGGCACCGGCGTCGGAGCCCGCTTCTGGTGAGGTCAGGGCGAAACAGGGGATCTCTTTACCCACGGCGAGGCGCGGCAGGTAGTGGTTCTTCTGCTCTTCAGTGCCGTAGTGCTGCAGCAGCTCACCGGGGCCCAGTGAGTTGGGCACACCCACGGTGGAGGCCAGTACCGTGGAGTGGCCAGCCAGCTTCTGCAGGATGCGGGACTGGGCGTAAGGCGTGAACTCCAGGCCGCCGTACTGCTTTTTGATGATCATGGCGAAGAACTTGTTGTCCTTCAGGTATTGCCATACAGGTTGGGGCAAGTCGGCCAGCTCGTGGGTGACCTCAAACTCGTCCACCATGCCCATCACCTCTTCCACCGGGCCATCGAGGAAGGCCTGCTCTTCGGCGGTCAGGGTGGGCTTCTCGTAGCTGTGCAGCTCCTGCCAGTCGGGACGGCCGGAGAACAGCTGGGCGTCCCACCAGGTGGTGCCCGCCTCGATGGCGTCCTTCTCGGTCTCGGACATCTCCGGCATGATCTTGCGGAAGGTGCCGAGGATGGGCTTGCTGAGCAGCGATTTACGCAGCGGTGCGATGTTCAGCGGCGCAAAGACCAGCACGAACAGGGTCCAGCTGATGGGACCGGTGATCTCCATCAGGAAACCGACGGTCATCAGTCCAGCGGCGACCGCGGTAAAAGACAGCAGTGACGCGCGCTGATAGATCAGGGCGCCAAGCACGATGATGGTCGTTAGGCTCCAGGCAAGAGTAATCACGAGCATTCTCCTTGTGTTGTTCTGCACCACGACGCAGAGTCTGTCTGTGGCATTGGTCACATTCTAGGTCGGAGGTCGGACCTCTGTCACGCAAAAAATAAACACTTGTTTGATTTTTTTTACTGCGCTGGTGTGACTCGGGTTCATCTCGATAACAAATGATTGAGCTAAAAGGGATTGTGCAGTCGCTAGCGGTTGCTTGCAGGCAGCAAAGAAGGCGCCATTGGGCTTGGGCCTGAGCGGGATTCCGGCTATGCTGGCGCTCAGATAGGAAGCGAAGAAAGAACAATAACAATCATGTGTGAATTGCTTGCGATGAGCGCCAACGTGCCCACCGACATCGTGTTCAGCTTTACCGGTTTGGTGGAGCGCGGTGGCAAGACCGGCCCGCATAAGGATGGCTGGGGCATCACCTTTTACGATGGCCCGGGCAACCGCACCTTTAAAGACCCCGATCCCAGCTGCCACTCCGAGGTGGCCAGCCTGCTTAAGTCCTACCCGATCAAATCCAAGACGGTGGTTAGCCACATCCGCCAGGCCAACCGTGGCAAGGTGTCGCTGGAGAATACCCACCCCTTCAACCGCGAATTGTGGGGCCGTAACTGGTGCTTTGCCCACAACGGCCAGCTCTCGGGCTACAAGGACAAGCTCAAGCCGCGCCGCTTTTTGCCGGTGGGCGCCACCGACAGCGAGCTGGCGTTTTGTCACCTGATGGACAAGCTGGCCCAGCGTTACCCGGAAAAGCCCGCCAAGCGTGAGCAGGCCTTTCGTTTCCTGGCCAAAGAGGGGCAGAAGCTGCAGCAGCTGGGGGTGTTTAACATGCTGATCTCCGACGGCCCCTACCTGCTGGCGCTGTGTGGCAACAACCTGCACTGGATCACCCGCCGTGCGCCCTTTGGCGAGGCGCGACTGATCGACACCGAGATGGTGATCGATTTCCAGAAGGAAACCACCCCCAACGACGTGGTGACGGTGATCGCCACCCGGCCGCTAACCTGCAACGAGCAGTGGCACAAGATGGACCCCGGTAGCTGGTGCCTGTTCAAGGACGGCGAGGTGGTGGCCCAGGGTAAGTAGCGCGTTGCCTCTATCGGAATAGAAAAGAACAGAGCAGCAAAAAGCCCGTCGATAACGACGGGCTTTGTTTTGTCTGGCGCTAGTGAGTCGCGCTTATCAATTGTGTATGCGAGCTGCGCCGCAGGGTTAGATTGAGGCCCTGTTAGTGAGGCTAGGGCTAGGGCGCCTCGTTCTCTGCGCTGCCGCTGTCTTCCGGATTGGCTGCCATCGACTCACCGGCGGGCTCCTCAAAGGTGACCTTCTGCAGGCGCATGTCGGCCTTGAGCTCGCCATCCTCGAAGTGGGCCAAGCGGGCGACGATGTAGCTCAGCTCCGGAACCAGCCAGATGATGGTCTCCTTGGGGCTGTCCGGCCCACGCACCCGCTCCACCTTGATGGTATCAAGCTCGCCGTAGGGCAGGGTGATGGTCTCCTCTTCGGTGACCTTGAAGCGGTAGTCACGCTGATCCGTCTTCTGCACCAGCGGGTAATACAGCTCGGTTTTCTCGCCCGCGGCCACGTCCAGCCGCATCTGCTGCTGATAGAGCAGGGAGTCGAAGATGGGGGAGGTCAGCTCAAACTCCGCCTGGCGCTTCTTGTAGCGCGCATCGATGCTGCCCTTGTCGTGGTCAAACACGATGGTGGCGCCGAAGTCCGGGCCGGTTCCACTGCGCTTCATCTCGTAACGCTGGGGCACCAGTTGGCCATCCTGCACGGTAAACTCGGTCAGCTCGCTGCGCTTGTCGGACAGCAGCATCCATTTAACCGAGCTGTGATAGCCCATCTGGTAACGGTTGTCGTCGAGCTGCTCCAGCTCGTAGTAGCCGCCACCCAGGCTGCTGTTGCCGTGGAACACCTCGTAATCGGCGCGAAACGGCAGGTAGGGATCCGCCAGGGTGACGCAGCTGCACAGGGCGAGTAGGGATGTGAGTAATCTCATGGGGTACCTATTGCTAGAATTCCAGCTGCCACATCAGGGCGGCTAGATCCGGTTGCCATTGATATTCCGACAGTTTGATTCGGCCATTGTTCACTTCCACGCCGTCATTGCGCAAAAGCTCCATCTGCCGTTGGTAGCCGGGGCTGGTCTTGGGGATGCTGATGCGGCCGCCGGCGCCGATCACCCGAAACCAGGGCAGGGCGCGCTCCGCCGGGGCCAGGCGCAGTGCCCGGGCCGCCAGACGAGCCCGGCCAGGCAGACCGGCCAGATCGGCCAACTGGCCATAGGTGACCACTTGACCTTTGGGCACCTGTTCCAGGGTGCGCCAGATCCGCTCCAGGTTGGCCGCTTGTGTCATACACCACCTTGTGTTCTGTTAAGTAAAGGCGCACCGATGCGCCACACTCGATGATCTGGATTATCGGTGAGATCAATGGAAATGAGAACTCTGCTGCTACTGATTGCCTGTGCCTTAGCCGGTTGCCAGAGCGGCCACCTGGGCAGTTTTGCCGATCACAGCTACACCTCACGAGAGACTGCAGGCAGCACAGCGCTGGGCCCCGCCTCCGGTATCGCCTGCCAGCGCTACTGGCTCTACCTCATTCCTGCCGGCGAGGCGCCCTCCACCCAAACCGCCCTGGCCGAGGCCCTGGCGCAGCACCCCAACACCGACTTTCTCGCCAACGTGACGGTGGAGAGCCGCGCCAGTGTGCATTTTGGCTACCTGGATGACTGCATCCTGGTGGAAGGCGAGGCTCGCAGCTTTGCCAAGAATGAGGCCAAGTTGGACCGCGAGTCAGAGGCTCACTGATTGACACCCGGGCGCTGCTGTTCGGCGGCCCGGGATACGCGAAGCACAGGCGCAGCACCTATACTGCGCCCACCACCATGACGGGGAGAGTGCAATGAAAACGCAAGCTGCGGTGGCCTTTGCCGCCGGCAAACCCTTGGAGATCCACAGCGTGGATCTGGAAGGCCCCAAAGCGGGCGAGGTGCTGGTGGAGATTAAGGCCACCGGGGTGTGTCACACCGATGCCTTTACCCTGTCCGGCGACGATCCGGAAGGGGCCTTTCCCGCTATCCTGGGCCACGAAGGCGCAGGGCTGGTGGTGGAGGTAGGCCCCGGCGTAACTTCCCTCAAGCCAGGGGATCATGTCATTCCGCTCTATACCCCGGAGTGCCGTGAGTGCAACTTCTGCTTGCACCCCAAAACCAACCTGTGTCAGTCCATCCGCTCGACCCAGGGTCAGGGCCTGATGCCCGATGGCACCAGCCGCTTCTCTCTCGATGGCACCCCCATCCTCCATTACATGGGCTGCTCCACTTTTTCCAACTACACCGTGCTGCCGGAGATCGCTCTGGCCAAGATCCGCGAGGACGCGCCGTTCGAGAAGGTGTGTTACATCGGCTGCGGCGTGACCACCGGGGTCGGGGCGGTTGTGTTCGACGCCAAGGTGGAGCCGGGCAGCACCGTGGCGGTGTTTGGCTTAGGCGGCATTGGTCTTAACGTGATCCAGGGCGCCCGCATGGTCGGGGCGGATAAGATCATCGGCATCGATCTGAACGAAGACAAACAGGCCCTGGCCACAGAGTTTGGCATGACCGACTTTATTAACCCCAGCAAGGTAGACGACGTGGTCAGCGCCATCTGTGATTTAACCGACGGCGGGGTGGATTACAGCTTCGAGTGCATCGGTAACGTCAAGGTGATGCGTCAGGCGCTGGAGTGCTGCCACAAGGGCTGGGGCGAGTCTTACGTGATTGGCGTGGCGGGTGCTGGGCAGGAGATCAGCACCCGGCCGTTCCAATTGGTTACCGGCCGCAGCTGGAAGGGCAGTGCCTTTGGTGGGGCCCGGGGACGCACCGATGTGCCCAAGATTGTGGATTGGTATATGCAGGGTAAAATCGATATCGATCAATTGATTACCCACACCATGCCGCTGCAGGATATCAACAAGGCGTTTGATTTGATGCACCAGGGCAAGAGCATCCGCTCGGTGATCCTGTACTGAAGGGACCTCCCATGGAACTGATCTCGCAACAAGAGGTGTTTGATGGCTGGCTGCGCCGCTACCAGCACCACAGTGACGCCACCGCTACCGATATGGTGTTTGCGGTGTTCCTGCCGCCCCAGGTGGCCGCGGCCCGGGTGCCGGTGCTCTACTGGCTCTCTGGCCTGACCTGCACTGACGAGAACTTCTGCCAAAAAGCGGGGGCGTTTCGCCTGGCGGCTAAGCTGGGGCTGGCCATCGTCTGCCCAGACACCAGCCCACGGGGGCTGGATCTGCCCGATGAGCATGAAAGCTACGATCTGGGCAGCGGGGCTGGCTTCTACGTTAACGCCACCGAGCAGCCTTGGGCCGATCACTACCGTATGTACGAGTACGTGGTGGAGGAGCTGCCGGCTCTGTTGGAAGCGGCCCTGCCGGTCACCGCCGATAAGGGTATCGCCGGCCACTCCATGGGCGGCCACGGTGCGCTGGTGGCGGCCCTGCGTAATCCCGGGCTGTACAACTCAGTATCGGCCTTTGCCCCTATCTGTCATCCAACCCAGTGCCCCTGGGGGCGCAAGGCCTTTACCGCCTACCTGGGGCCGGATGAGAGCCAGTGGGAGCAGTACGATGCCACCTTGCTGGTGGCCAAGGCGGAAGAGCCGCTGCCCATCTTGATTGACCAGGGCAGTAAGGATGACTTCCTGGCCGAGCAGCTCAAGCCTGAGCTGTTTAAACAGGCCTGCGAGCAGGCCGGCCACCCGCTGACCCTGCGCATGCACCCAGGCTACGACCACAGCTACTACTTCATCGCCACCTTCATCGATGACCACCTGAGGCACCATGCAGAGGCCCTTGGTTTGAAGGTGTGAGGCTTGAAGGTCTGAGCCTTAGAGTTGAAGGGCAGGGGATAAGGCAAGGGCACCAAGCACTGCGGGTGTAAACCGAAAGCGATAGCCACTCAGCGAAATCAAAAAGCCCCGCGTTTCTCATAGAGACTCGGGGCTTTCGTATTTGGTATTTCTGGAATTAAGGTCTCAGTGGGTCTGAGGCCAAGCCTCGGGCTTGAGCGATTCGCGGATCAGTGCCTGGCTATGGCGATGCACCAGATCAGCGCAAGCCTGAGCACCACCTCGGTTGAGCCCCTGGCGCAGTCTCGTCAGGTGCATCAGGTAAAGCGCGGCAAGCGAAGCGGCCAGCTCCTGTGGCGGCAGATCCCACTCCTCATCGCCAAAGCTGGCCTTAAGCTGGCGCTCCAACTGCTGGATCAGCGCCAGCTCAATCCGCTTGTTAGCACTCTCGCTGTCACTGCCGATAGCATCGCCGATAGAGCGATGCAGCGGGCGCTCACCATCGAAGCGGGTGAACAGCTTAACCAGGGCGGTAGGTGGCGTGGGTTGCAGCCAGGCCTCGGGTGAGTTCAGGCCGTTGAGCAGATTGAGAAACAGACGGTCATGCAGGGCGACCAGGATATCCAGCTTGGAGTGAAAGTAGCGATAGAAGGTGCTGCGCCCGATCTCAGCCTGACGGATCACCTGATTGATGGTGATCTGCCGATAGCTTTGCTGCTTGAGCAGCGACTGCATCGCCTGGGTAATGCGCCCGGAGGTACACGCCTGAGATGAGGACGGGCTCTTTGTCTCGGATGGCGTGGGGATGGCCGACTGGGTCACTGGGGTTACTCCTTTCGCCAGGCCAGCAGATTGAGATGACTGGCCAGGGCGCGACGAAATCCATGGGGAACAGCAAGTTGAACCCATCCGCACAAGTAAGTTCCTCGCCTTTGGCAAAATTGATTAAGGGATCACAATTTCCGATTTTGTCGCGCGAAATGGGACATTGGCGCCCAACTGTCTCTGCCAGATTTGGCATCGCTGCCCTTAGCCTGAAGGCAGGATTTAACGGCCGTTTTGGCCAAGGCCGCTCTAGGCAAAGAGCAAAGAGCAAAAAGCAAAGAGGCAAGCATGAGCGTGACAGAGCAGCTGGCTATTGGTGTCGCCCTGGTAATGGGGATCTGGACACTTTGGCGTTGGGTACGCCCCGTGGGGATGGTAAGCACAATGGCCTGGGCCATGGTGGCGATGGCATTGAACCTGCCGGTAGCCCTTGGCGCCAGCGTACTCTGTGGCGGATTGTTGCTGCGATTTGCTCCAGATGCGCTGAAACAGCCCCTCAGTCCTGACGCCAAGGTTCGTCACTGGAATGGCTTGCGAGGCTGGACTCAAGCCTTTTTTGCGGCCGCACTGGCCGCGGCTGGAGTCCAATACGGCCTGCACGTTTGGCAACTGGGCAGCGGTGCAGCGGAGCTGGCCCGCCCCAACGTGGTGGACGCCTTCCTGCCTATTGCTGCGATGATCCAACTCAAGGCCTGGCTGCAGCTGGGCTTGTGGGACAGTCACCACCCGGCCGGTTTGGTGATGCTGTTGGCGGCGCTGGGGCTGAGCCTGACGGTCAAGCGTGCCTTCTGTGGCTGGGTGTGCCCCATGGGTGGCTTTGGGGAGCAGCTCTACCAGTGGCGCAAACAGGCTGCCAAGCGTCTGGGTCTTAACTGGGATGCTCGAGCCAGGCTGGTTCAAAAGCCACAGTGGCTGCAACGCACCCTAGGTTGGACCGCCAAGGGCCTGGACTGGGCCTTAAGACTGGTGAAGTACGGCCTGTTGTTGTCGCTGGTAAACCTGGTGATGAACGGCATGCCAGCGATGATGGTCGCCCGTTACCTGCAAGGGATGTATCACCAGGCCGCAGATCTGAAGATGTGGGCGATGTTCACCCAACCCTCATTGCTGATCGTGGTGAGCCTGGCCGCCATCCTGATTCTGGCGGCGCTGCGCCGTAACGCCTTCTGCCGCTACCTGTGCCCCTACGGTGCCATGATGGCGCTGGTCGGCTTCATCAGCCCACTGAAGGTGCGCCGCGATACCGCACACTGCCTGCGAGAAGGCAAAGGGATGCAGTGCGATAAGTGCCATCAGGCCTGCCCCTCTCGCATTGCGGTGCATCAGGTGATCACCGTGCAAAGTGACGAGTGCAACAGCTGCCAGCGCTGCGTCGCCGCTTGCCCGGCCAAAGGCGCACTTGGCTCCCGCCTCCCCGTGGTGCCCGGCACCCTGAAGCCCAAGCAGATGGTGCTCCTGCTGGTGCTGTTCCTCTTCCTGCTACCACTGGCCTTTCACGCCGCAGACCTCTGGGCCAGCAACACCGACCCCATGATGCGCCAGATGCTACTGCGCAGCCTCGACAACCTGCCGATGTTTTGAGGTAGCTAACGGACATAAGAAAGCCGCCTTAGGGCGGCTTTCTTATTTCGGGTTGAATGGTTGTTATGGGCCGATAGTCGCCATTGCTAGAGCTATCACGGTTTACTCAATTTCGGCCACGTTCACCTTCTGTCAGACTAACTATGTGTTGATGGCAACAGTGAGGAAGTGGATTAACTTTGTCGTAACTTGGGTAAGGCATTTTTAATCCCTACAGAGCTAAGCTCCATCCGATACGGCTTTGCCAAGGTTACTTGCTGATATCTATATTTCACAACCTAAAAATATCAGGGGTGTACTAATTAGTTGTTAAGTTAAGCGCTTGTTAAACTATCGTGTGGAGGCACTCGATGAAAGAAAATGAAAGCCAAGAAAGAAAACAAAGTGAAACTGCTTTAGAACGCGTAAAAGAAAAGCAGAAGGGCTATAAAGTTAGAGCATATATATTTCAGACAATACACTTCATATTGGGTGGTCTCTCTGTATCTTTAGCAGCAGTTTTAGCCAACAAAGCTATTCCTGAATGGGCAACAACTGAAGGTTTTGCGGCGATTGTCGCGGTGACAGCCGCCCTCTCGACATTTTTGCGCCCTGACTCTAAAGCAAAGAAATATAATACCGCCCGCAGTATTCTTAGGCGCGCTCGAAACCAATACGTACACGATAATGATCCTTTAGTTAGAGCCTTAAATGAAGCTGATGAGATCACTGCAGATGGTTAGCATATATCTGCCATGACTTTTGATGCTGGGCCAAATTATGTCTGCTTGGTTTTAATCCAGTTTGCATTTATACACGGTATTACTTGCAATTTATTATGGATAGGTGAAGTCCATGCCTCACACCGACCAAGAAAAGTCTAAACCAATATCTCACGATGCTCTAAAGAAACTTAGCGAAGAGCAGCTGTTGGATATGTTATTTGAAGGGGCTACCGAACAGGAAAAGAGGAATCGACAGGCAGCCCATGAGCTTGGTCGAAGGAATCGAAATCGGGCCTCAAGAGTTCAACTTATTTTTATGGTCCTCGCCACATTTGCAGCAATTGCTAGTGCAGTAGCAGCACTTATTACCGCAAACTGCCGTTAATTATGCACCTCACAAGCGTATCATCTTCGCTAGCGTGGCGATCAAAGGATTCTGAGTGGAATGCCCGGTTTGGCACGTTTACTGCCAGACAGCAAGTTAGAGGCGTGCATCCTCGCTTACCCCCCTGGATGCTCACTTTGGCGCAGAAATAGTTGTCCAGGGTTTTAGTTGCTCTGGCATCTTGGACACTGAGTGAATTAAAAGTCACGAGTGGCCGGTTTGGTGCGAAAGCAGACGTACACATTCAGCGATACATCTGCTCATATTCCGGAATATGCTGCTCCCAGAATGGTGGTGTGCCGATGTGTTGTTGCACCGCTTGGATAAACTCGACAACCAGTGGGGTTTGTTGCCGGTGGGGGTAGATGGCGTAGATGCCGGTATCCATGGTGGAGAGGCGGTAGTCGGTGAGTAGCGGTACCAGATTCATTTCACTGATGGGCCGTTCCAGATTGAACAGGTCAATCAGGCTGTAGCCCAGTCCAGCTTGTACTGCATCCATCAGGGTGCGCACGTCACTGACCTTGTAGTTACCTCGCATACGGTGGTTTTGCAGTTGTTCACTGTGGGGAAGTTCGCTGATGCGGAACTGGTCCAGGGTGACGTTGCCGTTATGGTAGATCACTGCTGGCAGGGCCAGTAACTCCTCTGGGGTAGTGGGTTTGCCATGCGCCTCAATAAACTGCTCAGAAGCTACAATGGCAAAGCGGGTATCCGCGATCTTGCGGGCAATCAGGTTCGATTCACTCAATTTCCCCACCCGAAAGGCCAGGTCGAAGTGCTCGCCAATGATGTCGCTTCGCTTGTCGTCCAGCAGTAGGGTGATCTGCACCTCCGGGTACCGCTTCATAAACTGCGCGATCACCGGTTGCAGGTACTGCTGGCCGAAGAAGATGGAGGCGGTAATGCGAAGCAGCCCCTTCGGAGTGGCCTGGTAGGCGTTGGCGGTGCTTTGGATCTGGTTGAGTGTTTCCACCAGGCGCTCAGCCTGGGGCAGGATCGCCTCGCCGGCAGAGGTGAGGGCGATGGAGCGGGTAGAGCGGTTCAGTAGTTGTACCCCCAGGGTGCTTTCCAGTTTCTTGATCTGCTTCGACAGCGCCGAGTTGTCCATGCCGTGCAGCGTCGCGGCCTTGGTGAAGGAACCCTGGGTGACCACGTCGTGAAACAGGGCCAGTTGGTGGGCGATGGACATGACTCGCTCCTTGCTGCGTACGCTTGCTGGGTTCACTGATGGGCACCGGATCTTCAATGGTTCCGTCCCGTCACATTCCCTCCAGTTTACCGCCTTTTAGACCCTTTCGTTGCTTCTTGGACGCCGGAGTCTCGTTGTCATCAGTGTGCGTTGATGCATGGAAAGATCGTTTTGATCCTTGCCATTGGGGGGCCAGATCTCGCTATACTGTATATATGTACAGTTATCGTGAGTTTCTCCCATGGCAGCACCCGTCTCTCAACTGCTGGCTCGTACCGACATCTGGTTGGGGCGTCAGTGGCAGCAGGACAACCCCGGCACTGGCAGTGGCTATGCGCCGCTGGATGACCTGTTGGCCGGCAAAGGTTGGCCCCAGGTGGGGGTGGTTGAGCTGATCGGCGATTGCACCGGGTTAGGGGATTTGTTGCTGCCGGTGCTGAAGGCGCAGCAATCTTCCGATCGCTGGCAGTTGTGTCTGGCGCCACCGGGCCAGCCCTATGCGCCGGCCTGGGCGGATGCCGGCATCGCATTGGAGCGCCTGGTTTGGGTGGATGCCGAGTGCCGCAAGGAGCAACTGTGGACCTTGGAGCAAGCGCTGAATTCTGGCCGCTGTAGCCTGATCCTGGCCTGGCTGGAGAAGCTCTCCGGTTCTGAAGCGCGGCGATTGCAGCTGGCAGCGCAAAAGGGCGGTTGCCTGCTGTTTCTGCACTTGCCGGAGTCGGTGTTGGCGGAGCACCATGCGGTGGCGCTGCGCTTGGGAGTTGTGGCCAGCCAGAGCGGCTGTACCCTGCGCTTGATCAAGCAACGTGGCGGCTGGCCTGCGCCAGATCTGCCGCTGCCTTTGCCTCACAGGCCCGTGCCACATGCCCCCGCGACGCATCGATTCCAGCAGGGGGGGCCTGCAGCTGAGGTGACCATGCCGGAAGCCGGTGTGGTGCAGGGGCCCTGGTGATGCTGCTGGGTCTGCACTTTATCGATCTCTGCCTGCATCACCAGGCCAGGGGCCAGGCCGAACCGGGCCAGCCTTTGGCACTGATTGGTGGCCACCCCCTTAAGGTGTTGCAGTGCAACCCGGTGGCACAAGCGGCGGGGGTGGCAGTAGGGCAGCGCCTGGCCACCGCCACGGCGCTGTGCGCAGAGCTTACCCTGCTGCAGGGTGAGCCAGACAGCGATGAGGCACTCAAGCAACTGGCCCAGTGGGCCTATGGCTTTAGCGGCCAGATCCACCTGGTGGCGCCGGATACCCTGCTGCTGGAGGCCAGCTCCATGCTGCGCCTGTTCGGTGGCTTAGAGGGTTGGTTGGCCCAGCTCAAGGATGATCTTGACGCCCTAGCACTGCCCTGGCGTGCGGCCTTGGCCCATACCCCCCTGGCAGCCACACTGTTGGCCCGCAATGGCGAGCCCTACCAACTCACCCATGATGCGCCAGAACCCAACGCCGTGGCTGAGGCGCTGGCACCCTTGTCCCTGGTCCAGCTTGAACGGCCGGAAGCCCCGCGTTTAGCCAGCATGGGGGTGCATACCTTGGCGCAGCTACGCGCCTTGCCCCGGGCCGAGGTGGGTCAGCGATTTGGTGCAGAGCTTTTGCTGTGGCTCGAGCGGCTTGTCGGTGAACGGCCCGATCCTCGCCCTCATTACCAGCCACCTCGGCGCTATAAGCGCAAGCTGGTGCTGATGGAGGAGATCAGCGATCAGGCGGTGCTGCGCTTTCCGCTTAAGCGATTGTTGTCGGAGCTGGGCGAGATGCTTCGGCGGCGCCAGCTGGCGCTGCCAGAGCTGGTGATCCTGCTGCATCACCGTCATCGACCTGCCACCCGACTGGCTCTGCGGGGTGCGGGCGATGAGCATCGGGCCGAGGCTTGGATGGCGCTGTGTCAGCTTAAGCTGGAGCGGCTGACTTTGTATGAACCGGTCATCGAAATCACTGTGCTGGGGGATCAACTGCAACCTCTTCAGGCCCAGAGTGGCCGATTGATCGCCGGTGGCAGCCCGGACGGTGCCGCGCAGGATCTGCTGGCCCAGCTCTCGGCCCGCTTGGGCTCAGAGCGGGTGCGTGCGGTGCAGGCGGTGGCAGAGCACCAGCCGGAGTACGCCAGCAAGCCGGTATCGGCAGGGCAGGGCCAAGACACACGTAAGCATACCCGTAATCATACTGGTGGCCAGGGGCGAGCGGTTGGGCCAAAGCTGCAGCGCCCCTGCTGGCTGTTGCCACAACCGCAGCCGATTGAGCGCCAGGCCTACCAGTTACTGCGCGGGCCGGAGCGGGTGGAGTCCGGCTGGTGGAGTGGTGAGCCGGTGGCACGGGACTACTTTGTTGCCCAGGCGCCCTCCGGTGGGTTGGGTTGGATCTTCAAAAGCGCCGAGGGCTGGTTCCTGCATGGCTGGTTCTGACGCAGTGGGCACTAACCCCAGTGGTTGTATAAGTCGCAATGCCAGTGTCAGTGACGTTGTCAGAGAGCCCAAAGAAGCGGTTAAACAAGTCGGTAATGAGGCCGAGAATGTCAGCGTGAACGAGCCTGCTGGTCAGGCGCTGGCCTCTGGTGAACGTGAACACTCTCTTAATGGAGGCCCGGCCTACGCCGAGCTGCACTGCCTGACCAACTACAGCTTTCTTCGCAGTGCCTCCCATCCGGATGAGCTGGTGGCCCAGGCGGCGGCACTGGGCTACCGGGCCCTGGCCATTACCGATGAATGCTCTATGGCCGGGGTGGTGAAGGCCCATCAGGCGGCAAAAGAGCATGGCCTGCAGCTGTTGATCGGCAGCGAGTTCACTCCCCATGACAGCCAGGACACCCTGGTGCTGCTGGCCCAGACCCGCAAAGGCTATGGCCAGATCTGCCAGGCGATCACCCGTGCCCGTCGTCGCTGTGACAAGGGCCGATACCGCTTTGAGTGGCAGGATATCGAGTCGGACTTCAGCGATTGCCTGCTGCTGTGGGCCCCGGCGCAACCTGAGCAGGATGAGGCGCGGGCCAGGCAGTTGCAGGCCCAGTTTGGTGACCGGCTCTGGCTGCTATTGGAGCGGGTGCTGGCGCCGGGGGAGGGCACGCGACTCAGTGCAATGCAGGCGCTGGCACAGCAGCTGGGCATTGCCATCGTGGCAGCGGGGCAGGTGCGGATGCACCAGCGTGAACGCAAGCCGCTGCTGGACGTGCTCGATGGCATTCGCCAGGGCTGTACCCTGGCCCAGGCAGGGGATCGGCTGGCCGCCAATGGTGATGCCTACCTCAAGCCGCGTTCGCGCTTGTTGCAGCGCTACCAGCCCCAGTGGCTAGCGCAGACGCTGGAGGTGGCCAAGCGCTGTCGTTTCAGCCTGGATGAGCTGCGCTACGAGTACCCGGCGGAGCTGGTACCGGATGGGATGAGCGCGTCGGATTACCTGCGCCAGGAGGTGGCCAGCGGGGCTCATCGCCGCTTTGGCGATCGAGTGCCGGATCGCATCCAGCAGCAGATCGACACCGAGCTGACCCTGGTGGATGAGCTGGGCTACCACTACTTCTTTCTGACCATCTACGACATCGTCCGCTTCGCCAAGGAACAGAAGATCCTGCACCAGGGGCGGGGCTCGGCGGCCAACTCGGTGATCTGCTTTTGCCTGGGGATCACCGAGGTGGACCCAACCAAGGTCAACCTGCTGTTTGAGCGCTTTATCTCCCGCGAGCGCAATGAGCCACCGGACATCGACGTGGACTTCGAGCACCAGCGCAGGGAAGAGGTGATCCAGTACATCTACCAGAAGTACGGCCGGGAGCGGGCGGCGCTGGCGGCCACCGTGATCAGCTACCGCTACAAGAGCGCGATGCGGGACGTGGGCAAGGTGCTGGGGCTGGATGAGGCCTACGTCGAGCATCTTATCCGTGGCACCGACCGGCGCGATAAGGCCCATAAGTGGCAGGATCAGCTCAGCCGCCTCGGTGTTGATGAACCGGAAGGGCCGGGCCGCTTTCTCATTCCCTTGGTGGAGCAACTGCTGGGCTTTCCCCGCCACCTGTCGCAGCATGTGGGCGGCTTTGTGATCTCCGCCGGGCCGCTGCATCAGCTGGTGCCGGTGGAGAACGCTGCTATGGCGGATCGCACCGTGATCCAGTGGGACAAAGACGACCTGGAAGACTTGGGCCTGCTTAAGGTGGATATCCTGGCGCTGGGGATGCTCAGCGCCATCCGCCGCTGCTTTGATTTGATCGGCCGCTGGCGGGGCAGCCCCATGGGGATGGAGCAGGTGCAGTGGGAACAGCCAGAGGTGTACAACATGCTGTGCCAGGCCGACAGCATCGGCGTGTTCCAGATCGAGTCCCGTGCCCAGAGCAACATGCTGCCGCGGCTGCGGCCCCGCTGTTATTACGATCTGGTGGTGCAGATCGCCATCGTCCGCCCCGGCCCTATCCAGGGGGACATGGTGCACCCCTACCTGAAGCGGCGAAACGGCCAGGAGCAGGTGAGCTACCCCAGCGAGGCGGTGAAGGGGGTGCTGGATCGCACCCTGGGGGTGCCGATCTTCCAGGAGCAGGTGATCAAGCTGGCGATGGTGGCGGCGGGCTTCTCCGGCGGCCAGGCCGATCAGCTGCGCCGGGCCATGGCCAGCTGGAAGCGACAGGGCCAGTTGGATCGGTTCGAGCGAGAGCTCAAGGAGGGGATGGCACTGCGTGGCTATAAGCCGGAGTTTGCCGATCAGCTGTTTCGCCAGATTTGCGGCTTCGGCGGCTATGGCTTCCCCGAGTCCCACTCCGCCAGTTTTGCCCTGCTGGCCTATGTCTCGGCCTACCTCAAGTACCACTACCCGGTGGCCTTTACCTGCGCCCTGCTCAACAGCCAGCCGATGGGGTTCTACACCCCCTCTCAGCTGGTGCAGGATCTGCAGCGCCACGGGGGGAAGGTACTGCCGGTCGATCTACAAACCAGCCTGTGGGATCACCAGGTGGAGCGGGTGGGTGATGAGATGGCGCTGCGGCTGGGCTTTCGACTGGTGAAGGGGCTGTCACAAGCGGCGGTGGAGAAGCTGCTGTCGGTTCGGCCCGAGTCCGGCTTTGCCGATGTGCACCAACTAGTGAAGCTGACCGGGCTGGATCGCGGCGCCTTGGAGGCACTGGCGGCGGCAGATGCGCTGCGTAACGTGGCGGGCCATCGTCACCAGGCTCGCTGGTTGCTGGCGGGGGAGGCGGAGCAGTTGCCGCTGTTTGCTGAACTGTCTCAGGCCAGCGAGGTATCCCTGGCCGGACCCAGTGAAGGGGAGGCGATCATCCACGACTACCGCCAAACCGGGGTGAGCCTGGGGCGCCATCCCCTGTGTTTGCTGCGGGAGCAGGGTGAGCTGCCGGGCTGTCTGACTGCGGAGCAGCTGCAGCAGTGCCGTCATGGTCAGGGAGTCAAGCTGGCGGGGCTGGTGGTGGGGCGGCAGCGGCCGGGCACCGCCTCCGGTGTCACCTTCATGACCTTGGAGGATGAAACCGGCAACAGCAACGTGGTGGTGTGGGCCGACACCGCCCGGGCTCAGCGCCAGCCCTACCTCACTGCGCGACTGTTGAAGGTGCATGGGGTACTGGAACGGGAAGGGGAGGTGATCCACGTGGTGGCGGGCCGATTGGAAGACTTGTCCGACAAAGTGGCGCAATTAAGCGTCAACTCGCGGGATTTCCACTGAAATTGCTGCAGAGAGGCTTGCAGGCGGTCGCCTCATTGGGAAAGATTGAGACTTTCCTGCTTACGAGGGCGACGCGCTTGAAACGCCACACCGAACGACTGATCTGCCCCGATGGGCAGCCGCTGGCCGCCACCTGGCACCACCCGGAAACCGCTCCGAAAGGGGGCTTCTTGCTGGCCTCTGCCCTGGGTGTACCGCGCACCTACTACCAGGTGTTCGCCGACTACCTGGCGGAGAAGGGGTACCTGGTGCTGACCTTCGATTACCGGGGGATCTCGGAGTCGCGCTACAGCAGCCAGCACCCGCAACTGGCGCAGATGCGCAGTTGGGGCCAGTTGGACATGCCCACCGCCTTTCGAGCACTTAATCAGAAGCTGGCGGACAAGCCGCTGCACTTTGTTGGCCACAGCTGCGGCGGCCAGTTACTGGGGCTGATGCCGGAGGCGGGCCAGTTCAAGACCGCCACCTTGGTGGCTTCGGGCGTGCCTTACTGGCGCTCCTATGGTTGGCGAGGCCTACGCATGTGGCTGAACTGGCACGTATTTTTACCGCTGCTGAGCTTGGGTAAGCTGTTCCCGGCCCGCAAGGTGGGGCTGTCCAACAACGACATCCCCTCTGGTATCGTCCGTGAGTGGGCCCGTTGGGGTCGCGATCCGAACTACCTGTTTGGTGATCAGCACGATTTGCCGCTGGAGGGCTACCAGGCGCTGACCCTACCGATGCTCTGCTACGGCTTTGCCGACGACAACCTGGCCCCGCCGGCCACGGTGCTGGATCTGAGCGATCGCTACACCAACACCTTCCAGGAGTCACGTATCGTCAGCGGCGACAAGCTGGCTCAAACCGGTGGCCTGGGTCACAACGGCTTTTTTCGGCCTGATCGTGGCCGGCCTTTGTGGCCGGAGATGCTGGGTTGGGTCGAGCAGTACAGCCCAGCGTAAGCCAGTGTCTACGGCACTTTTTTTGGAGTGTCCGGATAGACCTTGGTGCAGTCGACGCCGCTCACCAGCAGGCTAAACTCATGGAGACCTGAAAAAAGGAGCGTTTTCATGGGATACGTGGATGGCTTTATGCTGGCGGTGCCCACCGCCAACAAGGCGGCTTACCTGGCGGTGAGTCAGCGTGCCGCCGAGGTGTTTGCCGATTGTGGTGCCACCGGCTACTGCGAGTGCTGGGGCGACGAGGTGCCCAAGGGCAAGGTGACCGACATGCATCGGGCGGTGCAGTGCGGCGAGGATGAAACCGTGGTGTTCTCCTGGATCACCTGGCCCTCCAAGGCAGCCCGCGATGCGGGGATGGCCCAGGCGATGAAAGACCCGCGCCTGAGCGAATCCGACATGCCCTTTGATGGCAAGCGGGTGATCTTTGGCGGCTTCGAACCGCTGTTCACGCTGTGATGCTGATATCGTGTCACTGCGGCCGGGTTAGGGTTCGCTTTCCCCATTGGCCCAAGCGCCTGACCCACTGCAACTGCTCCATCTGCCGGCGCTACGCCAGCCTGTGGGGCTACTTCACCTATTCCAGCCTCGAAATCGACGGGCAGGAACACCTCCAAACCTACGTCTGGGGCGATCGTCAGATCGCCTTCTGTCACTGTCGCCACTGTGGCTGCGTCACCCACTATCGCCCAGAGCCGGACTGTCCCGATGGCAGAGCGGCAGTGAACTTCCAGATGGCAGAGTCGGCACAGGTAGCCGATATCCCCGTTCGTCGCTTCGACGGTGCCGACAGTTGGCGCTACCTGGATTGAGGTCGTCATTAATCTCAAGACAGGTTATGTTGGTGCCTGATTTTTAACCTTTTATGTTCCATTCAGCCCCATCTTAAGGAGCGAGCTGAGGATGAAAGCGTTGTTGATCGTGGTGCTGCTGGTGGGAGTCGGGCTGGCCTGGTTGCCCAAGCTGCGCAGCCTTGAGAAGGGGCCGCTAACCGATGCTGACCGTGCCCGGGCACCGGGGGAGTTTGTCACTCTGTCGCAAGGGCGGGTGCATTACCAGCTGACAGGCCCCGAAGCTGCACCCTTGGTGGTGATGGTGCACGGCTTTTCCATCCCCAGTTACACCTGGGAGCGTAACGTCGAGGGGCTTTCTAAGGCGGGCTACCGGGTACTGACCTTTGATCTCTACGGCCGCGGCTTTTCTGACCGCCCCAAGCTGGCCTATGGCCGGGCCACCTACGTGACCCTGCTGTCTGAACTGCTCGATGCCCTGGCACCGGAGCAGACGGTGCACCTGGTGGGGCTGTCCATGGGCGGTGCCGTAGTGGCAGCTTTCAGTGCCGATCACCCCGAGCGGGTGCTCAGTGCCAGCTTCCTCGCTCCCTTCAGTCGTCCCATCGACATCGGCCCCTTGGCCTGGCCGGTTGTGGGCAGTTACCTGGCCAAGGTGTTTTACCTGCCGGGTCTGGCGCACCGACAACTTAAGGATCTGGTGGAGCCGGAACGCTTCCCCTACTGGGTGGCGCGCTATCAGCAACAGATGCGTTTCGAGGGCTTTGACCAGGCTTTGATCGCCTCAGCGCAAAACTACTTACAGACTGATCCCATGGAGGATTTTCGCCGTATCGGCCAGCTCGGGATCCCCAGCTTGCTGCTGTTTGGCGACCAGGATCGGCTGTTTCCCCAGGAGCAGTTCGCGCCAGAGCTGCGCAAGGCCTTAAGCCCCAACGGCCAGTTCGAGCTGATAGACAACGCCGGCCATGCGCTGCACTACGAGCGATCCGAGCAGGTCAACGCCGCGCTGCTGCGATTTTTTCAGCAGGTGTCGGTACCTGAAGTACTTCAGCAGCAGGGATAGAGTGCACGATCGAGCTCAGTCGGATAGCACTGGCTTAGGGCTGAGAGACAAGGATATTATCGAGGCATGGGCCTGAGGTACCGTGGTAGGAGAGGGATGAACAGCAGTTACCGCGTTTTAGGTTTGGGGATTGGCGTCAGCGTGTTGCTGGCGGCCTGCATCGCCTGGTTGCGCCCCTTTGGCATGACCATCGAGTTTCTGCCGGATACCGGAGCCAGCTGGTATTACTGGCAGCTGCCGGAGTCAAACCGTTGGGCTCAGTTGACCGCCTGGCTGGGATATCTGGGTCACCAGGTGTTTATGTGGGGTGTCATCGCCTACGGTCAGAGCCAGCGGCTTAAGCCTCAGGCCGGATTGCACCGGCTCAACCTCATCGCCCTGGGCGGCAACCTGCTGTTTATAGTTCTGCACTGGGCTCAGACCCACTGGTACTACGATGCCCTGGCGCAAGATGTCTCGGTATTTTCGTCGCAAGGCTCGGTGATATTGCTGCTGGTGATGGTGCTGGTGATGGAAGCGCCGCGCCGTGGCCTGCTGGCGGGCCAGAAGATCGCCTGGATGGCGCAGTGCCGGGATCTGCTCAAGCGATACCACGGCTACCTGTTTTGTTGGGCCACCATCTACACCTTTTGGTATCACCCGATGGAGTCCACCCCCGGCCACCTGGTGGGCTTTTTCTACACCTTCCTGTTGCTGCTGCAGGGCAGTCTTATCTTCACCCGCGCTCACAGCAACCGCTACTGGACCGCACTGCTGGAGAGCTTCGTGCTGATCCACGGCAGCCTGGTGGCCTGGGTCAACGGCGGCCAGATGTGGCCGATGTTCCTGTTTGGCTTTGCCGGGATGTTCGTGATCACCACCATGCACGGACTGGGCTGGCGGCCATGGCTGCGTTGGAGTGTGTTGGCGGCTTACCTAGGCGGCATGGCATTGGTATACAGCGAGCGGGGCTGGAGCCAACTGCACGAGGTGCTGCGGATCCCGCTGATCCTCTACCTGCTGGCGTTCTTGCTGGCGGGGCTGATCTGGCTGGGGCTCTATGCTCGGCGGCGTTGGGTTGGCACACCAGCCCAGCGCTGAACTGGCGGGCGTGCCGAGAATTCGTGTGAGTGCTGCGAGCTCGCCAAGCAGGCTAGGTCAGATCGGTAAAGATCTCCGACTCTGCCAGTCGGGACTTGGGCAGCGAGGCGTTGAAGTCGGTGTCCTTGCGGTAGCCTAAGGCGATCATCGCCACGGCGCAGTAGCCCTGGGCCAGCAGATCAAACTCTTCATTCAGGGCCTTCGGATCCATTCCTTCGATAGGCACCGCATCGATCCCCAACGCGCCGGCGCCCAGTAGCAGGGTGCCCATATTGAGGTAGACCTGCTTCTCCATCCAATGCTGGGCGTCCTTTAAGTCAAAACGGTGCATATTGACGAACAGCGAGCGGCCCCCATGCACCATCTCCTTGAACTGCGGCTCGGCAAAGCGACCGTCCTGATCCTCTTTATCCAGCAGATGCTGCATGTAGGCGTCGTCTATCTGGGTCTTGGCGCAGAACAGCACCACGTGGGAGGCATCGCGCACCTTAGCCTCGTTAAAGCCGTAGAGCCCCTGGGTGCCCTTATTAAGCCGGGCCCGACCTGACGGGGTGCTGGCGATGACAAAGTGCCAAGGCTGGCTGTTGACGCTGGAGGGGCTGAGGCGCAGCAGTGCTCGAAGCTGCTGAAAATCTTCGTCAGAGATGGTGCGGTTAGGGTCAAACTCCTTGGTGGAGTAGCGGTAGTTGGCGACGTCGATGAGGTTCATGCTGGATTCCTGCACTGGCGGCGAAGGCTATGCGCAAGCCTAGAACAGCGCAGGGGGAACACAAGTGGCAGTGATGATGAATCCAATATCGGAGCTAACGGTCTTGGTCGGCCTTGGGATCTTTGGCAAGGGCAAAGCGCAACTGCTGGGCCAGGCTTTCCTGCATAAGAGCGCCGACCAAGACGAGCGTGGCGCTACTGACCAACCCGAGTGTCAAAACAATATGAAGCCCAGAAGAGCTGTATGAGGTGGTTGAAACAAAGGCTTGGAACAGCACCATCGTCATCAGATAGATGGCGCCTGGCAACTGCGTCTTGTAGTCGAAGCTGTCGAGTTCCTCGTTGTATGTGACGCGAAGCTTGCCCAGCATAAACCCTAAAGAGATCTCCAAGCGCTGCTTGCGCAGGCGATAGGGGTAGCGGGTTTTATCTAGCAGTCGCATTACTGGCGCCAAGCTCGCCCGCACACTCTCATCCACCCTGGTACTTTTGCCGTATTCCATTGTCTGTTTCTTGTTGATTGCTCCCATTGCCACTTAACCCTAGTTATTGGACTGCAGTGCCAGCGCGATCTTGAGTTTTTGCGCCAGGCTCTCCTTGAGAATGCATAGCACCAGGTTGTACAACGACAGCCAAAGCACCAGCCCGGTTACCCCTTGTTCTATCCAGCTAGCCTGCGGGCTCGCCAGGGTTGGGATCCCCAGCAGCAGTGTCCAGAGCAATAGGAACAGGGCGAAGTTCAGGCCGGTGTGAAATTCGAACTGCCCGGTCTGGCGATTGTGGCTGACGGACAGGTTGCCACCCAGTGTTCCAGACATGGGGATCTCCAGGCGTTGGAATGCCTTTTGATAGGGCATGCCCCATTGCTCGAGCACGGCACAAAGCGGCTGCAGGCGCAGCCACCAGCTTTCGCTGCTAGCCTCGTTCGATGTGTTAGTTGAGCTGTTTACCATGGTTCGCTTCCTTGCGATTCCTTTCAATGACCGGCTATTCCTCGGTGGCCTTGGTTCTGGCGCTGTTGAGTCGTTGGGCCAACCCCAGATGCAGGATGTTGGCCAGATTCTCCGAGCGCAAACTGCCCAGCAGGCTGGTTAGCGTCCCTGCAATCATTACTGCTGCTCCCGAGAGATAGAGTCCCCCACCAATGTAGAGAAATGCCGCTGCCAGCAGGAACGAGAGGTGCGCGCCAATCACTGAGTGGGTCCAGCCGGTATGAAAATCGATGCACTTGTTGACGATGTTGTAGCTGACCGAGAGGCGACCGAACCAACCACCGTGTTCGATGATCAGGAAACGATCCTTTCTCCGGTACTGCAGGCCCATATCATCAAGCAGCTGGCACAAGGGGTGATAGGGTTGCCACCAGTCGTCCTGACTCCGCGATGAGGCTTCAGCGCGTTCTGACTGGGATTGCGAATCGTCAGTGTTGACGGTCATTGGCACGGCTTTCCTTGCTGCTGATTGCCAATGTCGGTTCGACTGGCGCTGTTACCCTGTGTGACCAGTCCCAGGCGCAGGGTGTTGGCCAGATTCTCACGGTAAAGTGCATCTGCCAGCATCACCAGGCTGAACATCAGGTACAGGCCTCCGCAAAGGGCGCTGAGGCCGTTGACCTGCTGAGCAAAAAGAATCCAGATAGCGTAGGGCACCACCAGGCCGGTTATGCCGATGGCGCGAAGCCAGCCGGTGTGAAAGTCAAAGCCTTGATTAGCGGGGTTGTAGCGAACCTTGAGGGGAGTGCGAAAAGGACCAAGCGGGATCAGCAGGTTTTGGCCATCGCGGCGATGGGGCAGCCCCATCTGCTTCAGTACGCTGCGCAGTGGCTGTAGCCGATGCCACCACTCCATGCTTGGATCGCCGGTGAAGCTGGGTGTGTCCATGGTTCCTCCTTGAACCTGTGGTCGATCGCTCATTCGCATCCATGCGCAAGCGATTACTTTGTCTTTAGATACTAAAAGGCCACGCCGGCATGAGCAAGGCGTGGCCTTTTTGTGGCTATCCCTGTTGTGGGTTAGCGGTTACCGGAACGCTGACCGCCGGAGCGTTGACCCTGGCCACCGCCGCTGCGATTACCGGAGCGTTGGCCTTGGCCGCCGCTGCGGTTGCCAGAGCGTTGGCCGTCACCACCGCCACTGCGCTGACCTTGGCCCTGCCCTTGATCTTGTCGGCGGCGCTGGCCCTGGCGCTGTTCGCCATTGCCACCGTTACCGCCCTGGCCGCCACCGGAGCGGCGACGACGCTGTTGTGGCTTAGCCTGTTCGCCGTGGTCGCTGCGCACGCCACGCTGACCGTCGTGGTGCTCCGCCTTGGGCTTCTTCGGCTTCTTGGGCTTTTTCGGCGGACGGATCGGCTTGGATTCCGGCAGCGGGTGGGCCATCTCGTAGCCAGGCATCGGGGTACGCTCCAGGTGACGCTGGATCAGCTGCTCGATCTTCACCAGCAGCTCGTGCTCATCGGCACAGACCAGGGAGATCGCCTTGCCGCTGGCCCCCGCACGGCCGGTTCGGCCGATGCGGTGGACGTAGTCTTCGGCGACCTGGGGCAGTTCGTAGTTCACTACCTGGGGCAGCTGGTCGATGTCCAGGCCTCGGGCGGCGATATCGGTGGCCACCAGCACCCGGATGGCGCCGTCTTTGAAGTTGGCCAGCGCCTTGGTGCGGGCGCCCTGGCTCTTGTTGCCGTGGATGGCCGCCGCGCTGACGCCACCCTCATCCAGGTAGCGGGTCAGACGGTTAGCCCCGTGCTTGGTCTTGGTGAACACCAGCACCTGCTGCCAGTCGTTGTCGACGATGAGGTCCATCAACAGCTTGGGCTTTTTCTTCTTGTCCACCGGGTGCAGCCACTGCTCCACGCGCTTGGCGGTGCTGTTCTTCGGGGTCACGGAGATCTCTTCCGGATCCCGCACCAGGCCCTTGGCCAAGTCCCGGATCTCATCGGAGAAGGTAGCGGAGAACAGCAGGTTCTGACGCTTGCTCGGCAGCAGCGCCAGGATCTTCTTGATGTCGCGGATAAAGCCCATATCGAGCATGCGGTCCGCTTCGTCCAGTACCAGCACTTCCAGCTGGTCGAACTTGACCGCGTTCTGCTGGTGCAGATCCAGCAGACGACCCGGGGTCGCCACCAGCACGTCGACACCGCCGCGCAGGGCCTGCATCTGCGGATTGATCTTCACCCCACCGAACACCACAGTGCTCTTCAATGGCAGCTTCTTGCCGTAGGCCTTAACGCTCTCGCCCACTTGGGCCGCCAGTTCGCGGGTCGGGGTCAGCACCAGGGCGCGGCACTGGTTACCACGGGCACGCTGGCCCAGGAACAGGTTGTGCAGCAGCGGCAAGGTAAAGCCGGCGGTCTTGCCGGTGCCGGTTTGGGCGGCGGCCATAACATCCCGGCCAGCCAGGACGGCTGGGATCGCCTGGGCCTGGATGGGGGAGGGGGTATCGTAGCCCTTCTCTAGAACGGCTTCGAGAATGGGGGCGGCCAAGCCCAGATCGGCAAATTTCATAGGACAGTCTCGTCAGGGGCGTTAGCCCGGCAGGGGGGGCGGCAAGGGTAACCGAAGCCACCCTGTAAGGCAATCGACCGGTCATAAGATTCATCTGGTGGATCGCACCGCTGTCATCTGATTATGGTTAGGCTTGTCACAGTATTCAGCTTTGGGAGTTAATCATGTCCGCATCCATCCCCGTTTTGCCGCTGCAACCTGATGGCACCATCCCGCAACTGGGCCTGGGCACCTGGAAGTCCGATCCCGGTGTGGTGTACGAGGCGGTAAGGGAGGCGATCCGCATCGGCTATCGTCACTTGGATTGTGCCTACGCCTACGACAACGAAGCGGAGATTGGTCAGGCTCTGGCGGATGCCATCGCTGCTGGCGAGGTGACCCGCAGTGAGCTGTTTATTACCTCCAAGCTGTGGAACGCCTATCACCACCCGGAGTCGGTGGGCCCCATTCTGGCGGAGAGTTTGAAGCGGCTGCAGCTGGACTACCTTGACCTCTACCTGATGCACTGGCCCATCGCCTTTGAAAAAGGGGTGGGCTTTCCCAAAGCGGGCGAGGAGTTTGTCAGCCTAGAGGCGCTGCCGCTGATCGACACCTGGCGGGCGATGGAGGCCTGTGTCGATGCCGGGCAGGCCTGGCACATCGGCGTGTCCAACTTCAGCGTGAAGAAGATCAAGTCCCTGCTGGCCGAAGCACGCATTACGCCCTGCAACAACCAGGTGGAGATGCACCCATACCTGCAGCAAGAAGCCTTGGTGGCCTTCTGTCATCAAGCCGGTATTCAAGTGACCGCCTACTCACCGCTGGGCTCGGCAGACCGCCCCGAGTTTCTCAAAAGCCAGAACGAACCGGCGCTGCTCAGCCATCCTGAAATCCTCGCCATCGCCGAGGCCCATAGCGCTTCGCCTGCGCAGGTGGTGCTGGCCTGGAACCTGGCCCGGGGTGTGGTGGTGATCCCCAAATCCGCCAATCCCCAACGGCTGGCGGAGAACTTCGCCGCAGCCAAGCTGACCCTCTCAGGCGAAGAGATGGCGACTCTGGCCAAGCTGGATAAGCATTTTCGCTTTATCGATGGCCATTTCTGGGAGATGGCGGGCAGCCCCTACACCCGGGAAAATCTCTGGGATGAATGAGCGAGCACAGCGGGACAGCCCTGTTACCACACAGCGCCTGAGCCTGACTCGCTGGTCGTCGGCCGATGCGCCGGCGCAGCCGGAGCTGTTTGAGCAGGTAGTGACGGTGCTGCAGCCCGAGGTGGTGGCCGAACTGCCACCGACGTTTCACGGCGTGACAAGCCCTGAGCAGGCCAGGCAGTGGCTTGCGCAGCAGAGTCAGCAGAGCGATCTCTACCTGGTGCGGCAGGAGGGGCGGCTGATCGGCTTTGTCTTGCTGCACCGGCAGGGCGACGGGGGACACCTAGGTTATCTGCTGGCCAAGTCTGCCTGGGGGCAGGGCTTGGCCTTCGAGATGCTGCAGGGCCTACTCCCTCACTACCAGGGACAACTGCGTTGGATCGAGGCGGGCGTGGCAGAGGATAACCTGGCCTCCATTCGCCTGCTTCAGCGCCTCGGCTTTGACCGGCTCAGTGACGGTGCGATGCAGCGCTACCGACTGAACCTGGCCGAGGACGGGCGCTAGAAGGTCCAGATAAAGGTGTCGCTCGGCAAACCGTTGCGCAGGGCCAGATCCCGCACCTGTGTCGCTTCGCTTTTGCTGACGTAGGCGGCAATCACCACCGAGAAGTGCTTGGAGTCGCCATAGGGCTTGAATACCGTGGCCTCAAACCCCTTTTCCTTCAACGCGGCCACCTGGTTTTCGGCACTCTGGCGAGCTTGGTGCGAGCCGGCAATGACGAAAAACTTGTCGTCTCCCGAGGTCTCGATCTTCTTGCCAAAGGCACCCCGGAGGAAGCGGGAATAGGCCGAGACCTGCGGCTCCCTGATCATCCCCTCATTCAGGTACTGCTGGCGTCGTTCTGAAGCGTCGGCATGGGCCTGGGGCAACAGGCTGATCGAAACGGTAGTGCCATTATCGGCGGAGCTGGGCAGCATCTGGCTGTTGCCGGGGCTGCCGTTGATGTAGGTGGCCAACAGCGCCGGGGCCGCCAGACCGAGCTGGAACAGTTTGAAATTCTCGGTCTCGTTCTTGTGCATGAAGGTGACCAGGGCACCAAGAAAGATGAGGATGATGCAGCGTACGGCCAGCCCAACCCAGTCCAGCGCTTTGTAGCCGCCGAACACCGAATGAAAATCGATGGAGAGGAGCGTGATCAGAAACGGCGTGATCCCGCCGATGGCGCCCAGGGTGATTCGTTGCAGATTGTTCATGGCGGCCTCCGAAGGGTGGCGTTGCAGCACGGGAATGTGTACGACAAGCCGGACGGCTCCGTGGACCCAGATCACCTCGGTTCACTGGAGTTGTGCCTTTTCTTTGTTCATAAGGTATGGCGCGGAGGGGCTTTGAGTTTTGAGTGAGTTGTTGTGGTGTGGCTGTCTCTTTACGGCTTCTGTATCTGGTATGTCCCGGTGACATCTGAGCCATTTTGGCAATAGCGCTGGCTAAAGTTGGGGGATTCTCCGTAAACCAGGGCCTGGTCTTGCAGGAAGAAGATCACCAACAGCGGCTCACCTTGCTCGTCCAGCCAGTGGATGCCGCCGGGGGCAAAGGTCATGGCGCGACTGCCGTCGTGGTCTACGTTGCAGTTGTTACTTTTAAGCTTGATCGTCACGTAGCCCTCGCCCAAGGTTTGAAGCGTCAACTTCCCTTGGCTACTTTGGTATTGCCCGTCCGGCTTGTGCTGGGCCCAACCGTTGGCACTGACGATGGCCAGCACCGCAGTCAACAGTGTTCCGAAGGTTAACGGTTTTCGCTGCATCCCTTCCTCCTTAGCCACGCCTTGTGGGCAGAGCTTAGCCCGCTGGCGACTGACCGCGCAGCGGACTTGAGCCGAGCGTTTCTACCAGCGGGCGCGCGCTCCGCGAGTATCGACGTGGGTGAAGCTGTTGTATTTGCCCACGCCTCCCAGTGAACCGACCCGCTGGTCAAGAAAGACATAGACGTCGTGGGGATCGACCCCTTTAACTTTCACATCGGCAGCATCTCCCTCCAGGTGACGGCTGTGTTTGACGCCGCCGACATTGCGGTTGTGGATGGGGCAGCGGTAGCCGGAGGTGATGATCACCGGGCTGTCGAACTCGGCGCGCAGGTCCTCCAGGATCTCCAGCAGCTGCCGGGGGGGATCGTAAGGCAGTTCGCCACAATGGTTGCAGGCAAACTCCTCGCGCAGAAAATGCTCACTGATACGGGTTGCCATGGTCTCTCCTCAAACCGGTACGGCGTTCCCTGACTGTGGCTTGGGCCGCCGTGGGCTGAGAGGCCTTGGAGTGAGTGAGGCACAAAACGCGACATCCAGTGGGGCCAGGGCCAGGCTAGCAGCCCGGACCAAGTTGAGCTGGCATGGGCTCTGTCCCGGTGAAGGTTTTGGTGTACGCTTGCAGGGCTTGAGTCAGAAAGCCAATGCATAACAAGAGGGTAGGTGTGAGCCAACAGCAAGGAAGTTCCCCGCATCAAGCGGGTAGGTGCTGGAGCCGTTTTGGCATCGTCGTGGTGGCCGTTTTGATGGGCCTGTTTGTTGCCTTTCCCAGTGTTGGCGTTGGGGCGGTGGCCCAGTTTACCCAGGTGGTGATCGAGCGCTTCGGTATCGCCCTTATCTTGTTCTCCACCTTGCTGGTGCTGTTGGCGTTGGGTCTGAGCGCCAGCCCGGTGGGCCGTTTGAGATTAGGGGGGGCTGAGGCCCAACAGGAGTTCTCCACCTGGAGCTGGTTGGCAATGCTGTTCACCGCCGGCATGGGCTCCGGCCTGATATTCTGGGGCATCGCGGAGCCTGTGTTTCACTTTGCTAATCCGCCGGCCTTCGTGCCGGAAGCGGCCCGGGGCATCGATCATGCCCTAGCGCTGACCTACTTCCACTGGGGTGTCCATGCCTGGGCGATCTACGCCCTGGCGGGGCTGGCCATTGCCTGGTTTGGTTTCGGCCGGGGCCGCTCGCTGCATATCTCCTCTAGCTTTACCGGTCAGGCCAACAAAGGCGGCTGGCGCTTGCTGGATTGGCTGGCGATCATCGCGATTCTATTCGGGGTGGCCGGCACCTTCGCCAATACCATCGCGCTGGTGCAGACCGGCCTGCAGCAGACCCTGTCACCGCAGATCGGCTCGGTGGGCTTTCGCTATGGCCTGATTTTGCTGATTGCGGTGCTGTTTACCACTTCCTCCATCCTGGGGTTGCAGCGGGGGATCCGGCGATTGAGCCAGTTCAACGCGTTGCTGATGCTGGTGATGGTGGCGGTGGTCTTGTTGTGGATCGATCCCTGGCAAACCCTGACCCGGTTGGCCTCCTCAGTGGGGCATTACCTGGCGATCCTGCCGGAGGTCTCGACCCGAATTGACCCTCAATCCCGTCAATGGAGCCTGGACTGGAGCGTCATCTACCTAGTGTGGTGGGTGGCCTGGGCGCCCTTTGTTGGCCCCTTTATCGCCCGTATCAGTCGGGGCCGCACGGTACGCCAGTTTCTGCTCTGTGTGGTGTTGGTGCCTACCGCCGCTTCACTGCTCTGGTTCAGCGCCTTTGGCGGCGCGGCATTGGCCCAGCCCTATGCGCCAGCGGTGATTGAAGCGGTGAACCAGGACTACACCCAGGGGCTGTTCCGCTTCTTCCAGCAGTTCCCGCTGGGGGCGGTGTTGTCGCTTTGCGCCATCCTGCTGCTGATCACCTTCATCATCACCAGCGCGGATTCGGCGCTGCTGGTGTGTGGCTGGCTGTCCGATGATGACAGCCACTGGGGGCGCCTGCTCTGGGCTGCCTTGCTGGTGACCCTCTCCATGGCGCTGCTGTACATCAACGACGTAGATCTAAACAAGCAGGTGGCCATCGCCGGCGCCTTGCCCTTTACCCTGGTGCTGCTGGCGCAGGTGGGGATGCTGTTGCGGGATCTGTGGCGCACTCGGGCAGCGCGATAATACCCAGCTTCGGTACTACTAAAACACTCAGGCCACCGCTCGGTGGCCTGAGTGTTTTAGTGGCGCCTATTGGGGGGCTTGCAGCAGGTAAACCGCAAACCGCTCCTGCTCTGCCAGCCAGTGGGTGACCGGCTGCCAGCCGGCGGATTTGGCCAGCTGACCGAACTCATCCGGGGTGTACTTGTAGGAGTTCTCGGTGTGGATACTCTCGCCGGCGGCCAGGTCGATGCGGTGAGGGCCGATGTTGAGCTCGGTGTCCTGCTCACTGATCAGGTGCATCTCGATGCGGCCTTGGCCCGGGTGGTAGAAGGCGTAGTGGCGAAACTGCTCGGTGGCAAAGCCCAGCTGCCAGCGCCGGTTGAGGTGGGCCAGGATATTGAGATTGAACTGGGCGGTGACGCCGGCCTGGTCGTTGTAGGCCCGGTGCAGTTGGTGCGGGCACTTCTTGGTGTCCACCCCAATCAACAGGTGCGAGCCCCGACCCAGGCTGCGGCGCAGGCGCTGCAGAAAGCTGCGGGCCTGGTCGGGCTGGAAGTTGCCGATGGTGGAGCCGGGAAAGAATCCCAGTCGCTGGCTACCACGCTCCGGCAGCACCACGTCCTGGGTGAAGTCCGCCTCGATGGGACAGATAGCAACCTTGGGGAAGCGCTGCTGCAGGCCTTCGGCGGCACGGCGCAGGTGGTCGCCGGCGATGTCGATGGGGTAGAAGCGTTGGAACCTGGGATTGGCGGCCAACAGCTCGGCCACCTTGACCAGCGAGCCGGCGCCGAACTCCACCAGCTCCATCGGCCCGTCGAAGTGCGCCTGCAGCTGCCTGGCAATGGCCGGCAGCATCGCCATCTCGGAACGATAGAGATAGTACTCCGGCAGCTCACAGATCCGGTCAAACAGGGCAGCGCCGCGGGCGTCATAGAAGAACTTGGCAGACAGGGTTTTCTGAGGCTGTTGTAACCCATCCAGTACCTCTTGCAGGGCACTGTCCCGCTGCCACGCGGGCGCGGGTTGAGGGTGGGATCCAGGCATGGTGTCAGTCCTTAGCCAGTCGCATTCCGGAGAATTGCCAGCGTTGGTGGGGGTAGAAAAAGTTGCGGTAGCTCAATCGCATCTGGGCCTTGGGGGTGGCGCAACTGCCGCCGCGCAGTACGTACTGACCCGACATGAACTTGCCGTTGTACTCGCCGGCGATGCCGGCGGTGGGGCGAAAGCCCGGGTAGGCGACGTAGGGGCTCTGGGTCCACTCCCACACATCACCAAAGAGTTGCTGCATCCCCTTTCCCGGGCTGGCCTGGGGTAGACCATTGCCGCTCTCGACAAAGTTGCCCTTGATAGGCTGATCCTGGGCGGCGTGCTCCCACTCCTGCTCGGTAGGCAGACGACCGCCAGCCCAGCGGGCATAAGCATCTGCTTCGAAGTAGCTGATGTGGCTGACCGGGGCTTCGAGATCCAGCGGTTGCAGTCCGGCCAAAGTAAACTGCTGCCACTGACCATCCGCGTCCTGCTCCCAGTAGAGTGGGGCCTGCCAGTGTTGCTGCTGGGCCAGGGCCCAGCCATCGGAGAGCCACAGGGTGGCCTGCTGATAGCCACCGTCCTGGATAAAGGTCAGCCACTCACCGTTGTTGATGGGCCGGTTGGCCAGGCGATAGGGCTGCAGGTGATATGGGTGGCGTGGCCGCTCGCAATCGAAGCCAAAGCCCTCATTCTCTGGTTGGCCAATGTCGACCAGTCCGCCCTCAAAGCGGTGATAGCTCAGTGGCGTTGCCTTGGCTTTGGCCTGATGACGCGGGGCGCGCCAGGCGGGGCGCAGCGGGTTGTGCCACAACAGGTGCAAGCTATCGGTGAGCATCAGCTCCTGGTGCTGCATCTCGTGGTGCAGGCCAAGGGTTTGCCAGAAATCGATGGGGACGCTGAAGCGGTCAGCGGTCTGGGTCATCGCCTGGTCCACATGGGCTCGGTAGTCCAGCACCTGCTGCAGGCTGGGGCGGGTCAATAGGCCCCGGTGGGCACGGAGAAAGGGCCGGCCGTGGCCCTGGTAGTAGGAGTTGAACAGGGCATTGAACTGGGGGTGGAACTGGCGGTAGCCGGGTAACAGGGGTTTGAGGATGAACTGTTCGAAAAACCAGGTGGTGTGGGCTAGGTGCCACTTGATGGGGCTGGCGTCCGGCATCGACTGGGCCACCATGTCCTCGGCGCTGAGGCCGTCGGTCAGGGCCACCGTCTGACGGCGGATATCGGGGTATTGGCAAGGGCTTGGCGCTGGCTCACTCATCGCTCACTCTCTTTTTTTGCACTGCAACAACCATAGTTGGGCCTGGCCACTACGTCGAAAAAGGGCGAAGTGAGGCGGCTTCAGTTCAGGGTGACGCTGGGGTATGACATTGGTGTGTCGGATGCGAGTAGAGTGATAGGCGGGGCGGGAAGGTACAGGTGGCAGAAACAACAACGCCCCTCGGGCGGAGGGGCGTTTCTGCAAAGTCGCGGATGTTATTCCGGCAGGATGATGTGAGGCACGAAGCGGGACAGGTCCTGGGTGATACGGCTGTGATCCTCGCGCACCGAGATCCCGGCGGCGCTGTCGCCGACGACCCAGGAGCCGATCAGGGCGTGATCCGGCTTGTCGCCGTCGCCAAAGCGCGGCAGCTGGGTGTAGCCCTGGTAGATCACCCCTTCCTCGCCGTAGGCACCGCCGGAGGATTCGACCACCTTGCCCTGTTCCAGGATCTCGATGTTGGCCCCCTCGCGGGAGTAGATCGGCTTCTTCACCAGCTTGCTCTCGGTACAGGTATCGAGGAAGTCCGGGAAGTAGGCGGGCAGCAGGTTGGGGTGGCCTTTGTGGTTGTGCCACAACACCGGCAGGATCGCCTTGTTGGAGAGGATCGACTTCCAGGCCGGCTCCAGCCAGCGCACGTTGGCCTTAGGTACGTACTGGGCGAACTCCTCCCGCAGCATGAACTCCCAGGGGTAGAGCTTGAAGCAGGCGCGGATGTCGTTGCCCTCGGGGTCAACGAACTGGTCCATGTCGCCCAGGCCGATCTGTTCGATGGCGGTGTAGCGGGTCTCCAGCCCGGCCTCGGCAGCGCAGTCTTCCAGGTATTGCACGGTGCCGCGATCCTCCACGCTCTCCTCGCAGGAGGCGAAGTGCAGCGGGGTCGGCGGCCACTGGCCCTTAAGCTCGGCAAAGCGGGCGATCATCGCTTCCTGGATGCCGTTGAACTGGTCACTGCCCGGTTGCAGGGTGCCGTCCTTGAGCCGGTCCTCCAGCCACAACCACTGGAAGAAGGCGGACTCGTACAGCGAGGTGGGGGTGTCGGCGTTGTACTCGAGGAACTTGGCCGGCCCCTTGCCGTCGTAGGCCAGGTCCATCCGGCCGTAGAGGCTGGGCTCCTTCAGACGCCAGGAGGAGGCCACCAGATCCCAGTGTTCCTCCGGGATGGCAAAGCGGCGCAGCAGGTTCTCGTTACGCACCACCTCGTCCACCACCTCCAGGCACATCTGGTGCAGCTCCTCGGTGGGATCTTCCAGATCCTGCTCAATCTGCTGCAGGGTGAAGGCGTAGTAGCGGGTTTCATCCCAGTAGGGCTCGCCATACATGGTATGGAAGTTAAAGCCGTACTCCTTGGCCTGCTCTTGCCAGTGGGCGCGGGGGGTGATCAGGTGACGCTGCATCTAGCCTCCGAAGCTGCGGCTGGTGGAGCGGGTGTTGGTGGCGCGGCTGCTGGCCTGGGCCTTCTGCGCGGCCATGGTGCCGAAGCCACCTGCCCGGGTCACCCGGGTGGGGGCAGAGGCTTTTTGGAACGCGGAAGGTGCAGCGCGTACGGTGCGATCGCCGCGGTTACCCACCACGTCACCCTTGCCGGTCACCAGCTTATCGCGGATGGGGGAGTTAGGCGCGGAGGAGGAGTAGACCGGCGCCTGGCGCGGGGCGCGGTTGCCCATCATCGAGCCCATCATGTAGCCCATCATCATCGGCATAAACCAGCCACCGCCACCACTGGCGTACTGCTGGCCCGGCTCGCTGGCGGCCGCGGCATCGGGGTTGTTGAATGCCTGGGTGTTCTCCGGGGCCGGTTCGCAGTTGCCGACGCCGAAGTCGGCCTCACACTGGGCCAGGCCATCGAAGCGCGGCGCGGTGGCCAGGTGGTCGACCTGGGCGGAGCCAAACACCTGGTCACACAAGGCGGGCTGATCGGGGTAGACCTGCTTGCACTCTTCGGCGTTGCGGTAGATCTGCGCCTCCTCTTGCTTGGGGGCCGGGGCACAGCCGGACAGCACCAGCGAGACGGAGACCGCCAGGGTGGTGGCTGCCGGCAACTGCTTGCGGAAGCGGGAGAGACGAACGTTACGACTGCGTTTCATTGCAACTCCTAGTAGCTCATGCAGGCGGCGTTGAGCACGCCGACGCTGATGTTGATGCTGGCCAGTACCACGGCACCGGCGATCTGATTGTTCTCGATCTTGCTGACGATGTTGGGCAGTAATACGAAGCGCACCACGGTAAAGGTCAGCAGCTGAGCGGCCATGGCAACGGCTGCCCAGATCAGGAAGTCGGTGTAGGCGATGGAGTGCTCAGCGGCAGAGGCCAGGGCCAGGGTGAAGCCCAGCAGGGCACCACCGATACTGATGGCGGCGGCGGTGTTGAAGTCTTTCTTTACCAGCTCCCACTCGTCGAAGGGGGTCAGCAGGGCGTAGAGGACCTTGAACACCACCATGGCGGCCAGGCCGGTGGCGAAGTACATCAGAAAGGGCAGCAGGCCCTCGAGGGATCCGTTCATGGTGATTCCTTGGGGTTAGGGTGCAATACAACAGAGTGTAAAGAATAGAGGGTGTTATCGCCGAAAGTCGGCCAAATAACAAGGCGGGGAAACGGTTAGAAGCAAATTGAAAAACTTTCTCAACAGCGTCTTTGCATTGTCATAAAGGGCTTTTCTACTGGTTCGGTATCGTTGAGCTATCAAGGAGGAGAAACAGAATGGACATCTACGTCGGCAACCTGGCCTATTCGGTGGACAAAACCGCTCTGCAGAAGGCCTTCGAGGCATTTGGCAAGGTGCTGCGCTGCACCGTGGTGATGGATCGGGAAAGCAACCAGTCAAAGGGCTTTGGTTTTGTGCAGATGGCCAATCGCGGTGAAGGCGAGGCGGCCATTGCCGCGCTGCATGGTCAATCACTGGAGGGGCGCACGGTACGGGTCAACGAGGCCAAGCCGCGCAACTGCTGAATCGGTGGATATCCGCCGTCGCTGGATCAACAAGGGGCCCGATGGGCCCCTTGGGTTTTCTTGACTCAGAGCGCGCCTTAGGCGGCCTTCTTCTCTGCCTCTTTGGGCGCGGTGCCCAGAGCCTTGTCCAGATCCTTCATCATCTGACGAATGCGTTTGTTATTGCCTTTCTTGGCCATGATTTACTCCCTTCTGCATTGATTCCTCTCCATATTAAGCAGGCTTTGCTCGATGAAGCAAATCGGCAGAGGGCAGGTTACAGCTCGAAGGTGTTGGTCAGCAGCTTGTACAGCTCGGTGCCCCGCTGCACGCTGGCGGAGGCAAAGTGCAGCACCGGGATGGCGTCACAGGGCAGGGTGAGGGTGTCACACAGGCCTGCCTCGTCGGTCTCTGCCAGGCGGTCGAAGTGCCAGAGTCGGGCCAGGGGCTCGCCGGCTTTCAGTAGCTGCTCCAGCGGGGCCAGGTACTCTACCTGGCCGCCGTTGGGGCTGTAGTAGGCGCGGTAGTCCTCCAGCTCACAGGCGTGGCGGGTGACCGGCTCGGACTGGAACGGGCTATCGGCCCACAGCGCGCCCCAGGGGGCAGAGCGGTGGCTGTGCTGCAGGTAGTTGAGCACCCCCAAGGCATCGCGCCGGGCGTCCGCCACGTTGAGGTACTCCTGGGAGCCCAGCTCCAGGGTGAAGCTGTCGACAAACACCGGCAGTTCACGGCCCTGGCTGGCAAAGCGCTCGGCCAGCTGCCACCAGGGGCTGAAGCTGGCTTCATCCAGGGCACCACCAAACTCAGAGGGCATCAGGATGTTGAGCGGGATGTTGAAGTCCCGTGCCCGCTCCCGGGCATAGCGGGGCACATAGAGGTGGCGACCGGAAACAGGCCCGGTGTGCAGATCCAACACGATGTCCGCCTCCACCGCCATCCGCTGCAGACGCAGGCACAGATGCTGGCCCACGGTCAGCCCCCAGGGAGAGTCGAGGCGCTGATCCAGCTGGGCGGTCAGGCGCTGGCGAAAGGCGTCACGGATGGCCTCGTCGCTTTGCTCCTGGTGCTCGGCGACAAAGCCCGCCAGTTCGCTGCCGTCGAAATGGTACTGGCGGTTCCAGTTGACCCCGGTGACCGGATCGAAGCGGCCCAGGGTGAACTCGCCGTTCTTGTGGTTGATGCCGATGGGGTTGGCCAATGGCACCAGGGTGATCTGACCGCGGGGCGGGTTGGCCTTGAACGCCTCCAGCAGGTGGTGGATCACCGCATTGCCCTGAACCTCGGCCCCGTGCAGGTTGGCCTGGATGTAGACCTTGGGCCCAGGCTCGGTGCCGGTGAGGGTGATCACCGGGATGGCGAGATCCACGCCGGTGGGGTGCTGGGCCACCGTCAGGGTGGTCTTTTCGATCTTCATGTCGTGGTTCCTAAATCGCGATCAGGCCAGGTAGTGGCTGGCGGGCTGGGCCGGACGAACGGTGTGCAGCTGCTCGCCATCCCAGACCAGCTCCGCTGGCAGGGTGTGGCACAAGAAGTAGGGCATGCTCTCGGTAAAGCCGTAGGCACCGGCCTGGTGAAAGCAGAGCCAGTCGCCGCGGGCCAGCCCCTCGGGCAGGCTGACGTCACCCAGGTTATCCAGCCCGGTACACAGGGCACCGCGGATCTGGAACGGACCCAGCTCGCCGGCCACCTCGCCAAGTGGGGTTACCGGAAACGCCTGGCCTGTGAGCGCCGGACGCAGGGCGTGTTGGCTGCCGCCTTCGATCACCGCAAAGCGAACATCCTGGTTGGCCTTGATGTCCGCTACCGGGCTGAGGTACACCCCGTGCGGGCCCACCGCGTAGCGGCCCAGCTCCATCCAGCACTCACCCAACTGGTAGCGAGCCTTGAGTTCGACCAGGCCAGCGCAGATGGCGCCCCAGTCCAGATCCTTACTTTGGCCATGGTAAGGGATCCCCAGGCCACCGCCCAAATCGACGATGGGCTGCTCCACCTGCCAGGCATCCAGCAGGGCGGCCAGTTGCGGCATCGCCGCCTGCCAATGAGCCAGCAGCTGCTGCGCTTCAAGGATATTGCCCCACTGGAAGCAGTGCACGCCAATCAGCTCCAGCGCCGGATCCAGGGTGATGGCTTGCGGCATCCACTGCTCCGGTGTCAGGCCAAAGGGGGTGGCGTCACTGCCACCGAGTACATTGATCCCCTCCTGCTCGGATTCGGGCCAGGCCAGCTGAACCCGCAGCAGCACCTGCACCTGGACCTGTTCGGCCCGGGCCACCTGGGCTAGATCTTCGGCCTGCTGGTGGCTCTCCAGCACAAAGATCCGCACACCGCGCTGAACAAAATGGCGCAGCATCGCCGGGGTCTTAACAGGACCTGTATTGAGGATCCGCGACGGGCAGACTCCCTGGGCCAGCACCTGCTCCAGCTCACCGGGGCTGGCCACGTCAAAGCCGAAGCCGGCCTGGTCCAGGCACTGGATCACCCGGGACAGGGGATTGGCCTTGACCGCGTACCAAAGCTTGGCCGGGGCATCACCGAGACGCTGCAGGTGGCTCTGCAGGCCCGGCAGGTCGTAGGCGTAGAAGGGGCTGGCCAGTTGCGCCGCTGCCTGTTGCAGCGGCGTCAGCATCGGCACCGGGATGGCGTGGGGCTGGTTCATTTAGCGCAATACCTCTTCCAGCTCCAGTGCCGCATCGGAGCGCTCGTCGCGGTACTTGATGATCACCGGGCACTGCACCGACAGACCCATCTGCCGGCCCCATTCGCTGCTGGCCGGACGGCTGCCGGGTACCACGATGGCGTTCTCCGGGATCGGCTCGCCCTTGTCCAGTTGGCGCTGGTTGACCAGGTCATACACCGGCACCGCGGCGGAGAGCTGAACGCCCGGGGCCAGCACGGCGCCGCGCTTAACGATCACCCCTTCCACCAGTACGCAGCCGGCACCGATGAAGGCGTCGTCCTCGACGATCACCGGGGCCTGGCCCACCGGCTCCAGTACGCCGCCGATCTGCACCCCGGCGGAGAGGTGCACGTTCTTGCCGATCTGGGCACAGGAGCCCACCAGGGCGTGGCTGTCCACCATGGTGCCACTGTCGACGTAGGCGCCGATGTTGATGTAGGCCGGCGGCATGATCACCACCCCGGGAGCCACATAGGCGCCGCGGCGCACCGCGCTGCCACCGGGTACCTGGCGGACCTGATCGGCCACGGTGAAGCGCCGCGGGGCCAGGTTGTGCTTGTCCACCGCACCGGGGAAGTCGTCATCAAAGCTGGTCATCTCGCCGGCGGGGAACACTGACAGGATCCCCTGCTTGACCTCGGTGTTGGCGTGCCACTGGCCCTGCTCATCCTGGTAGGCGGCGCGGACTTGGCCTTGCTCCAGTTGGTTCAACAGGGTCTGCCAGGTGGGGAGGGTGATGGCTTGAGCTTGGGACATGGATTTTTCCTTTTGATCTTGTTCGTTATCGTTTTTGTTGTTTAGGCGGCGTCGATAAAGCGGTCGTGGACACGCTGGACCACCTGGTTGGCGACCGCTTCGTTCACCAGGAAGCAGAGGTTATGGGGGCTGGCCCCCTGGCAGATCATCCGCACGTTGTCCGGCGCCACGGTGGCGAAGGTGAGTTCGCTTACCGCCGGGCGGCTGTGGACGTCGTTACCGATCACCGCGATCAGGGCCAGATCCCGCTCCACCTCGACCCGGGCCAGCTGACCCAGCTCGGCCAGCACCGCCTCGGTCAGCAGCTCGTGGCCATTGGCGGCACTGCCCGCCTCATCCAGGGTCAGGGCGATGCTGACCTCGGAGGTGGTGACCAGATCGACGCTGAGGTTGTGGCGGGCGAGGATGGCAAACACCTCGGCCAGGAAGCCGGTGGCGTGCAGCATGTTCATGCTATGGACGGTCACCAGGGTCTGCTGGCGGCGCAGCGCCACGGCGCGCACCATGGGACGCTGCTGGGTAGTGGGCAGGATGCGGGTGCCGCCGGCAACCGGTTCACGGCTGGAGCCGACAAATACGGCGATGTTGTTGGCAACCGCAGGGATCAGGGTGGCGGGGTGCAGCACCTTGGCACCGAAGGTGGCCAGCTCGGCGGCCTCGGCAAAGCTGATCTCGGCGATGGCGCGGGCACCGGGGCAAAGGCGGGGATCGGTGGTGTAGATCCCGGCCACATCGGTCCAGATCTCCACCTCGTTGGCCTGTAAGCCAGCAGCCAGCAGGGCGGCGCTGTAATCGGAGCCACCGCGGCCGAGGGTGGTGGTGTGGCCGTCGGCGTCGGCACCAACAAAGCCCTGGGTAACCACCACCTGCTGCTCGAGCTGGGCGGCCAAGTGCTGCTGGCACAGCTGGCGGATCTCGGCCTGGTTGGGCATCGCCTTGCCGTGGTGGCCGTCGGTGCGCATCACCTGGCGCACGTCGAAGCAGCTGGCGCTGACGTGCTGGTTCAAGATGCGGCTGAACAGCAGCGAGGAGAAGCGCTCGCCGTAGGCCAGCAGCTCATCCTTCCAGGCGGCAACAGTGGCGCTGGGGCCGACGCTGGCCAGGGTGGCCAGTTGGTCCAGCCAGAGGTGAACCTGCTCGGTCACCGCCGGCTCGGCCAGCGGCTCGCAGATCCCCTGTTGGATTCGGTGGATGGTGGCCAGGTGCTGATCCCGCTCGGCGGCATCGGGTTGGTTGCCCAGGGCAACCAGGGCGTTGGTGACGCCGGCGCTGGCACTGACCACCACCAGGCGGACCTGGGGACGGCTGGCCACCAGCTCGGCGCAACGCTGCATGGCGGCGTAATCGGCCACGCTGGTGCCGCCAAACTTGGCAACGGAGAAGACGGAATTGGGATGTGACTGGGACATCGCTCTCTCTCGAACTTAGTAAACAGACGTTAAGTTCGGAGAGCTTGGCATTTGCACCGAGGGCCGACCCAGGCTGGGCGGCAAAAGGATTCGCAAAGACCAGAAGCTCTCCACCAAAGGGTGACAGTTGCGAGGATTCAGCCTCTACAACCGGCAGCGATCCGAGCCAAACGGCCCGCTGCCTCGGCGCCAATCCCCATCGTCTGTTGTCATCGGTGTTTGCTCACCTCGAACAGAGTACCTGGTTGGCGCTCCTCTTCTGGTCCCGGTGGGCTGTCCATCTGGACGGCCACAAATATGGGACGGGGCCATTAAACATCGCTCACCGGACGATGTCAATCACTGAACCGCCAGCGAGTCGGTCTCCTCCGGCCCGGTGGTGGCGTGTTGGTGCTGATCGGGATCCGCCGGTAGCAAGGCTGCCTGCAGCTGTCCCAACAGCTTGGGCAGGGCCGCCTGCAGCAGGGTGTCCTGATTGGATTGGATTGCCAGGGTGAGGTTGTGCTCGGGCAGGTGGTGGACCAGGGTGACGTAGCCGGGGAAGTAGCCGTGATGGACCCACAGCCGGTGGCCCTGCTCCTGGGGATAGAGCGACAGGGTAGTGGGATAGGGGGCGTTGACCCGGGGGCGGCTGTAGCGCGGCAGTGGTGGCGGTGTCAGCAGCAGGGTCAGTGTCTCCTCGTCCAGCAGCTGGCCGTTGAACAGGCCATGGTAGAAGCGCACCAGCATCTTGGGTGTGGTCACCAGGCCAACCCCGCTCCAGTCGAGCTGAGGCGGTACGATCAGCTCCCCTTGCTCGTTGAGGTTACGCCCGTCCGGGCCCATGGCCAGCCGCATCAGCGGATTGCGACTGCTGAGGTAGCCGGGGATCAGCCCCTCGATCTGACGCTGGTTGGCGGGCAGGGTGTCCACCAGCCCCAGCGGCAGCAGCACCTTGCGATAGAGCTGGCGGTAGTAGTCGTCGCCGGTGGCGGACTCGATGATCAGGCACAGCAGGTTGTCGTTGGCCGGCGACAGGGCGATCTGCTGTCCGGCGGGGAACAGTGGACTGCGACTGCGCAGTCGCTCCAGCACAAAGGTGGCGGAATAGGCTTGCTCCCAATCGGTGAGGTTACGCCACAACATCGACCAGGCCAGGCGCCGCTGGGATAGGGGATCCGGCAGGCCGCTGCTGTGCCGCAGCAGGTGACGAATGGTGAGGGTAGGGTAGTTGGGAAGCTCGATCATCCAGGGGTAGCGGGTTGCCAGGTACTGGTCGATGGGGGCGTCGAGATCCAGCACACCCTGTTGAGCCAGCAGCAGGGTCAGGGCGGCCAGGTGAGCCCGGCCGGTATGGCCACCATGAAAGCGGTGGTGCGTGGTCATGGGTTGATTGTGTTGCGGGTCAACGTAGCCGGTGGCGAAGGTTTGGATCGGCTCCTCTGCCCGGACCCAGGCCACCGAGAGGCCGTTGGCATCGAGCTCCTGGGCCTGGCGCAGCAGGGTGCGGTGCAGCTCGGTGGCCGCCGTATCCCTGGGCAACCAGACGGTAATAGCGATCAGTATCAGGCAAGCGGTGGCGCGAACCTTACCCATGGGGTTGGCATCTCGACTGCGGTGACCGGTGATGATCTAGAGTGTATCCGCTTTCTGCGACGGTGCCGGATTTTGGTCGCGCTGGGGGCCGATACCAGGTTACCCCCGCCTGGCCTGATTAGCCTTTCAGTGCGCCAAGCCTCAGCGGCCTGAGGCTTGGCGCGACCGGAGGGTTAATGGATGTCGCTTTCTGGGGTGAAACTTTGCTGCAGTGCCCGTTGCTTGTAGAACCAGCGCTCAAAGTTTTGTTTTAGGGTGCTGGATCCCAGCATACGCTGAAGCTCGGCTTGGTCTCTTGTCGGCGGTTGGGTCAGCCAGGCCATGCCGTTTTTACCACGTTGATAACCCTGCTCGAACAGCCGCTGCATCTCCTCATCGTCGACCTGGGTCAGATCGCTGTTGAGCTCGAAATCCGGTGGGATCGAGGCCAGGTGGAAGTTGGCCTGTTGGACCATGGAGGTCAGCCAGAGCTTATAGATTGAGCTGGCGGAGTTGGCCTTGAGCAGGGTGGAGACCGAACGCGCCATGATGGGAAACAGGCTGTTGGTGACCGGCGGTGCCGGCGGGCCGTCATCCAGCCGACCGCTATGGATGACGTAGTTGTTGATAATGAAATCCTCGTGCTCCAGCTCGATGACTTGCTCAACTTCATGCCAGATGGCGTCATAGTCGGCGAAGAACACGTTCTGAGTCACCCCGCCATCCACATGCATCTGCTCGAAGCGGCCTTCGGGGGTGTTGACCTCGAACATCACCGGCGGAAACAGCATGGGCACCGAGGCGGACGCCAGCACTACCTTGCGGTAAAGCTGGTGCTTGTCGGCACGATCACTGATCGCGATCTTACCCAGGTCCCAGACGGTAAACCGGGCACCATCCAGGTTGGTTGTGCCCACGTAGAGTCGGCGGCCTTTAAGGTACTCTTCACCGACCGCGGCGATCACCTTCGGCGTCAGGCTCTGTTCCAGCAGCGACATAAAGCCCTCACCCACATACTCAGAACCGGTTTTGAACAGCGAGACCTGCGCCTTGTTGGAAGAGAGTAGCTCGGTGGCGGCGTAGCCATCGTGGATCATCTGTTGGTCGTAATCGGAGCCCAGGAAGGCATAGGTGGCGATCAGCGCGCCAACAGACACGCCGGTGACGATATCAAACTCGGGCCGGGTACCGGTTTCACTCCAACCGGAGAGGATCCCGGTGGCGTAATGGCCGCGCACGCCGCCGCCGGACAACAGCAGCAGGTTCATCGGAATGGGTTGATCCGGGTATTGCTGACGGTGGCTTTGGATGTTGTTGATGACGATCTGCGCGTACTCGGGGATCGGCTCCGGGGCGCTCAGGTCATCCTGGGCTTCGAGGGTGCCCCAAGGCACGGTTCGGGTTAACTCTTCAGGCAAGGTGCGAGGTGGGTTGCTGGCGCAGGCCGTCAGCAACAGAACAAAGCAGAAACAAAGAGTTCGAGCGGGCATGTGCCAATCCATCAGCCGGTTTCGCTTGATGATACACACGGGAGCGACTTACTTACAGTGGGCTTTGTCCTTGCGCTGGTCGACAGCAGGCAGGCTCAGGCGATGCTGGGAGAAGCAGGCAGTGGGTAGGGGCTTGGAGCGAGGCGGGCACCGGGGTGGTGCCCGCATGGGGGTCACCCTTCCGGGTAGACCTTCTCTTTGAACTCACACAGGTCTTCAATCAGGCAGGAGCCGCAGCGCGGCTTGCGGGCCAGGCAGGTGTAGCGACCGTGAAGGATCAGCCAGTGATGGACGTCCACCTTGAACTCGGCGGGCACTACCTTGAGCAGCTTCTCCTCCACCTGGTCGACGTTCTTACCCATGGCGAACTTGGTGCGGTTGGAGACCCGGAAGATGTGGGTGTCCACGGCGATGGTGGGCCAGCCAAAGGCGCAGTTGAGCACCACGTTGGCGGTTTTACGACCTACCCCGGGCAGGCGCACCAGGGCATCCAGATCCTCCGGCACCTCACCACCGTGCTCCTCCACCAGGATGCGGGCCGCCTTGATGACGTTCTCCGCCTTAGTGTTGTAGAGGCCGATGGTCTTGATATGTTGTTTGACCCCGTCTACTCCCAGATCCAGCATCGCCTGTGGCGTGTTGGCGGCGGGAAACAGGGTGCGAGTGGCCTTGTTCACCGACACATCGGTGGCCTGGGCGGACAGGGCCACCGCCACCAGCAGCTCATAGGGGTTGGAGAACTCCAGCTCGGTTTCCGGGTTGGGGTTGTCGTCGCGCAGGCGCTCCAGTATCTGGCGCCGTTTCTCTTTATTCATGGTGCTTCCCTAAACAAAATCGAGGTTACTGGGTGACGCGCACGCGCTCTACCTTGGCTGCGTCTTCCGGCTTGGGGGCAAAGCGCCGTTCCATGCTGGCGTCCAGGCGGTTCTTAAGGGCGATCAGCAGGCCCATGGCGATGAAGGCACCCGGCGGCAACAGCGCCAGCAGGAAGGGACTTTTCAGCTCAAACAGCTGGACCCGCAACACGCTGGCCCAGTCGCCCAGCAGCAGATCGGCGCCATCAAACAGGGTGCCCTGACCCACCAGCTCGCGGGTGCCGCCCAGCAGCATCAGCACCAGGGTAAAGCCCAGGCCCATCATCAGGCCATCCCAGGCCGCCAGGCTAACAGGGTTGCGGGAGGCAAAGGCCTCGGCCCGGCCGATGATGACGCAGTTGGTGACGATCAGCGGCAGGAAGATCCCCAGGCTCAGGTAGAGACCGTAGGCGTAGGCGTTGACCAGCAGCTGCACGCAGGTCACCAGCGAGGCGATGATCATCACGTAGACCGGGATGCGGATCTCGTTGGGGATCCCCTTACGCAGCAAAGAGACCAACACGTTGGAGCCGATCAGCACCACCATGGTGGCCAGGCCCAGCCCCATGGCGTTGGTCAGGGTGTTGGTGACGGCCAGCAGCGGGCAGAGGCCGAGCAGTTGAACGATGCCCGGGTTGTTCTTCCACAGCGACTGCCAGACGATGTCGCGGTATTGGCTCATAGTGTCTCTCCACAACCGGGGGCGAGCAGGATGCTCTCCTTGTTGCGATCGAAGTAGATCAGGGCGTTCTTCACCGCCCCGACAAAGGCCCGCGGGGTGATGGTGGCGCCGGTGAACTGGTCGAAGTCGCCACCGTCGCGCTTGACCGCAAAGCGGCTGTCGGTGGCGGTCTCCAGTCGGTAACCCTCGAAGCTGCTGACCCAGTCGGAGCGACGGGTCTCAATCCAGTCACCCAGGCCCGGGGTCTCGTTATGGGACAGGGTGCGCACCCCCAGAATCTCGCCGCTCCAGCTGACCCCAACGATGATGTGGATGTCGCCGTTATAGCCATCCGGCGCGGTGGCCTCGATGGCGACAGCCACAGGCTCCCCTTGCTCGGTAGCAACGAACGCCTGCTGAGGCGCCGGGCTGCCTAGGTACTGAGGGCTGGTCAGCGCCTTGCAGCTGTCGTGCAGGGCGTTGTCGTAGCCCTCGGCGGGGATGATCTGGTCCAGGGTAGCCAGCAGTTGTAAGCGCTGCTGCTCGGCAATCTTATCCTTGGTGCCCTGAAAGGTCAGGGCCACCAGGCCGGCGGAAGCCAGGCCAAACAGGGCCAACAGAGCGCCATTCTTCTTCATTGACGGGATCATGTCAGCTCCGGTGTCCGTAGGTGCGAGGGCGGGTGTAGTAGTCGATCAGCGGCACGCTCAGGTTGGCCAGCATCACCGCGAACGCCACCGCATCGGGGTAGCCGCCAAAGGTGCGCACCAGGTAGATCAGCACGCCGATCAGGGCACCGAATACCAGCCGACCCCGGTTGGAGGTGGCGGCGCTGACCGGATCGGTGGCGATAAAGAAGGCGCCGAACATGGTGGCCCCGGTGAACAGGTGCAGGCTGAGGCTGCCGGTACCATCCGGGTGCAGCAGGTTGCCGATCAGGGCACAGAGGCTCAGGGAGGCCAGCATCGCCACCGGGATGTGCCAGCGGATCACCTTGAGTTTCAGCAGCGCCAGGCCACCGATTAGGAACGCCATGTTAACCCAGCCCCAGCCCACGCCGACAAAGCCATCGAAGATCGGCTTGGCCAGGCTTTCACTGGCGGTGTAGCCCAGGGTCAGATCGGTCTTGAGGGTATCCAGCGGGGTGGCCATGGTGGTGCCGTCGATGCCCAAACGCAGGGCTTCGACCTGGGCACCCTCCAGGCCGGTGAGGATGGCGGCAATGCTGTCGCCCAGGCCCAGGGTGGTCTCGGCTAGGGATTGTGGCGGCAGCCATTGGGTCATCTGTGCCGGGAAGGAGATCAGCAGGGTGACGTAGGCGGCCATGGCCGGGTTAAACAGGTTCTGACCAACCCCGCCGTAGACCTGCTTGACCAGCACAATGGCAAACAGGCTGCCCAGTACCGGGATGTACCAGGGAGCCAGCGGCGGCAGGCAGATCCCCAGCAGTACGCCGGTGACCAGCGCGGTGTTGTCGGACAGGGCGGCCTTGATGGAGCGGCCGCGCATCGCCACGCAGGCTGCTTCAGCGGCGAGGGCGGTGACCACCGCCAGGGCGATCTGGACCAGGTTACCCCAGCCAAAGAAATACCATTGGGCGAGGACGCCGGGCAGGGTGCACAACACCACCAGCATCATCACCTTGCTGGTGGGCAGGCGATCCTGCATATGGGGGGAGGAGGCAATCTTAAACGCCATCAGTTGTTCTCTTTGTCCTGTGTCGTACCAGCGGCGTCTTCGGCGCGCTTGGCGGCTTGCTTGGCTTTGGCCTTAGCGATGGCGGCAGCGACTGCGGCCTTGCGTTTCTGCTCCGGGCTGGCCGGCTTTTCGGTGCTGGCCTGCGCTGAAGTCTCTGTGCTGTCAGCCTGCGGGGCTGGCGGCGTAGGCTCTGAACCATTGCTCCCGCTTGCATCGGCACTGTTGGCCTTAGCTGCGGCTTGCTTGGCCTTGGCCTTAGCGATGGCAGCAGCGACTGCAGCCTTGCGCTTCTGCTCCGGGCTGGCCGGCATTTCACTGCTGGCCTGCGCTGCAGGCTCTGCATTGTCAACCTGCGGGGCTGGCTCGGCCGTATCGCCAGAGTCTGCAGTGGTGCTACTCGCATTAGCCGCGGCCTGCTTGGCCTTAGCCTTGGCGATGGCAGCAGCGACAGCGGCCTTGCGCTTCTGCTCCGGGCTGGCCGGCTGTTCACTGCTGGCCTGCGCTGAAGGCGCTGCGCTGTCAGCCTGCTGGGCTGGCGGCGTAGGCTCTGAGCCATTGCTACCGCTCGCGTCGGCACTGTTGGCCTTAGCTGCGGCTTGCTTGGCCTTAGCCTTGGCGATGGCAGCAGCGACAGCGGCCTTGCGCTTCTGCTCCGGGCTGGCCGGCATTTCGCTGCTGGCCTGCGCTGAAGACTCTGAGCTGTCAGCCTTGGCTGCGGCCTGCTTGGCCTTGGCCTTAGCGATGGCAGCGGCGACAACGGCACTGCGTTTTTGCTCCGGGCTAGCCGACCTTTCGCTGCTGGCCTGGGCTGAAGCCTCTGCATTGTCAGCCTGCGAGGCTGGCTCGGTCGCATTGCCAGAATCTGCTTTGGCCGCGGCTTGCTTGGCCTTGGCTTTGGCGATGGCGGCGGCCACCGCGGCGCTGCGATTGGGTTTGTTGCCTGCCGGCGCGTCTGCTGTCTTGCTGGCGTCTGCAGCGGCGGCCTGTTTTGCCTTGGCACGGGCGACGGCGGCGGCGACGGCTGCCCGTTTGGCATCGCCCCCGCTGCTGGCTTGCTCGGCGTTATCCGGCTCGGTCGGCGCTTTGTGCTGCTGACGCTGGGCTGCGGCTTGCTTGGCCTTGGCCCGGGCAATGGCGGCAGCTACGGCCGCGGGCTTACCACTGACATCCGCGCTGTCGGTTGAGGGGGCAGCCTCGGCGCTCTCTTTCTGAGCCTTGGCCAGGCGAGCCTGCTCTTTACGACGGCGGCGCAGTTCAGCCATATCGACACCGTCACCAGCATCGTCGGCCTTGGCGGCTTTAAGCTTGGCGATGGCCGCGGCCACGCCGGCAGTGGGCTTAGCAGGCTTGAGCGCGGCGGCTTTCTTATGACGGCTTTCTCGCTCGGCTTTCTCCTCTGCCAAACGCGCCTGGCGAGCCTCGAAGCGGATCTTGGCCTGTTCCGCCTTGGCGTGCTTGGCAGCCTGATCTTTGAGCGCGGACTTGGCCAGACGGTAGTGCTGCACCAGCGGGATGTCCGAGGGGCAGACAAAGGCGCAGACACCGCATTCGATGCAATCAAACAGGTTGAGTGCTTCCGCCTTATCGTGCTCGCCGGCCTGGCTGTGCCAATACAGCTGCTGCGGCAGCAGTTGCTGGGGGCAGACCTGGGCACATTCACCGCAGCGGATGCAGTTGCGCGCCGGCGGCTGTGGCGGCAGCTCGCACAGGCTGGGCACCAACAGGCAGTTGGTGGCCTTTTGCACCGACACCTTGGGGCTGGGCAGGGCAAAGCCCATCATCGGGCCACCCATGATCAGCGGCTGCTGCGGCAGCGGCTCGGTTTGGCTCTGGGCCAGCAGCCAGTCGATGGGACTGCCCAGGCGGACCCAGTAGTTGCCGGGATTGCCCGCCTGTTCGCCGGTGACTGTGACCACCCGCTCGATCAGCGGCATGTCGTCAAACACCGCCTGCTTGATGGCAAAGCAGGTGCCGACGTTGTGCATCAGGATCCCCAGATCCGCCGGCAGCTTGCCCTGGGGGATCTCTTGGCCTGTGAGGATCTGCACCAGCTGCTTCTCACTGCCGGAGGGGTACTTGGTGGGGATGGTGCGGATCAGCACCTGCTCCGAGGTCAGGTTGCTGCGGCTCAGTGCGTCGGTCAGTGCCTGTTGCGCCTCGGGCTTGTTGTCTTCTACCGCAATGACCACCCGCTCCGGGCTGATGAGATGACGCAGCACCTCAATTCCCTGAAGGATGGCATCGGCCTGTTCGCGCATCAGCCGGTCATCGGCACTGATGTAGGGCTCGCACTCGGCACCGTTGATCAGCAGAAAGCGGATCTTGGAGTGGCCGCCCAGCTTTACCGCCGAGGGGAAGGTGGCGCCACCCAGGCCGACGATGCCGGCGTCCTGGATAAGCTGGCGCAGCTCACTGTTGTCCACCGCCTGGATGCTGGAGCGCGGAGTCCGGGGGCGCCAATGGTCTTCGCCGTCTGGCAGCAGCTCAATGCAGGGCTCGCTCAGGCCGGAGGGGTGGGCTACGGTGCGCGGTTCGATGCGGCCGATGGTGCCGGAGGTTGGCGCGTGCACCGGTACCGTCATCGGTGCGGTGGCGCGGGTCAGTGGCTGGCCTTTGAGGACCTTGTCGCCACTTTTGACCAGCAGTTCACCGGCCACACCAATGTGCTGGCGCAGCGGGATCCACAACACCGGCGGCAATGGCAGGGATTGGATAGGGGTCTGGTTGGACAGGGACTTGCGCTCCGGCGGATGGATGCCGCCGGGGAAGGTCCAGAGCTGGCCTTTGTCGATCTGTTCTAGCAAGGTTTGCACGGGCCGCCCTCTTACAACTGTTTGACCGGGATACGGGTCAGATCCCAGTCCCAGTTTTGTGTGGTCATGGCGATGGGGCGCATCTCGATGCAGTCCACCGGGCAGGGCTCGACGCAGAGATCGCAGCCAGTGCACTGATCGGCGATCACCGTGTGCATCTGTTTGCCGGTGCCGACGATGGCGTCTACCGGGCAGGCCTGGATGCACTTGGTGCAGCCGATGCAGTCCTCTTCAATGATGAACGCCACCTTGGGGGTGTTGTCCGCTTCGCCCTCCAGTGCCGGGGCTTCGACCCCCAACATGTCTGCCAGTTTGGCGATGGTGGCCTCGCCACCCGGGGGGCAGCGGTTGATGGGCGCCTCGCCGCTGGCGATCGCCTCGGCGTAGGGGCGACAGCCCGGGTAGCCACACTGACCGCACTGGGTCTGCGGCAGGGTTTGCTCAATCTGCTCAACGATGGGATCGCCTTCCACTTTAAAGCGGACGGCGGCGTAACCCAGCAGGACACCGAAGATCAGCGCCAGCACGGCCAATACCAGGGCCGCAATCAGGATACTGCTCATTTCACCAACCCGATAAAGCCCATGAAGGCCAGCGACATCAGGCCGGCGGTGATCATGGCGATGGACGCCCCGCGGAAGGGGGTGGGCACGTCGGCGGCGGCCAGGCGCTCACGCATAGCGGAAAACAGGATCAGCACCAGAGCAAAGCCGGCGGCGGCACCGAAGCCATAGACGATGGAGCTGATGAAGTCGTGCTGTTCGTTGATGTTGAGCAGGGCCACGCCCAGCACGGCACAGTTGGAGGTGATCAGCGGCAAGTAGATCCCCAGCACACGGTGCAGGGAGGCACTGGTTTTACGCACCACCATCTCCGTCACCTGAACCACCACGGCGATCACCAGGATAAAGGAGAGGGTACGCAGGTAGGTGAGCTCCAGCGGTACCAACAGGTACTGATGGACCAGGTAGCTGGTGGTGGAGGCCAGTGTCAGTACAAAGGCGGTGGCCATCGACATACCGATGGCGGATTCAAGCTTGCCGGAGACGCCCATAAAGGGACACAGGCCCAAAAACTTCACCAGGACGAAGTTATTGACCAGCACGGTACTTACCAGCAAGAGCAGGTATTCGGTCATGAACACAGAGACAGAAGGAAAACTAAGCGGATATTATCGGCAAAGGGGGCGCGTTAAACAACAGACAGGCAGTAAGGTTACTGCCTGTCTGGGCAAGAGATAGTCACTGAATCCGGTTTTCTGACTGAGGCTGTGACCAAGGTTGCGGTGGGGCTATCAGGTTACCCTGCAGTCCATCCAGCCGCAGCGCCTCCAGGGTCAGACGTTCCTCCACCTGTTCGACGTGGGTGGCCACCACCTGGATCTCCAGACGTGCAGCCAAATCCAGCAGCATCTTGATAAAGAAGCGGTTATCGCCGTTGTCCTCGATGCCCTTGACGTACTCGTGGGTCAGCTTGACGTAGCTGGGGCGCAGCTGTTGCAGGGCCTTAAAGGAGGTCAGGCCGTTGCCGAAGCGATCGATGGCGATGCGAACCCCCAAGGTGCCTGCGCGCTCCACCCAGGGCTCCAGCTCCGCCGGTGCCATCTCCAGGCTGCGCTCAGTTAACTCCAGGATAAGGCGCCCGGCCAGCTCGTGGTGCTGACTGAGTCGGTCCAATACCCATTGGCGAAAACCCGGGTCCAGCATGGCGCGGGGACTGAGGTTGATACCGTAGTGGGCGTGGCTGTCTGCCTCGCTGTTGAGCCGGTTTAGCAGGATGGTGAACACCAGCTTATCCAGCTCAATGGCCCGGCCGCAGCGCGCCGCCATGGCAAACACGGTTTCGGTCGCCAGCGGTTGGCCCTGACTGTTACGGAATCGCACCAGCAGTTCGCGGTACAGCTCCTGGCCCTGTCTGGGCGCGGTGATGCATTGCGACACCACCTGAATGTTGGCGCTATCGATGATCTCGTCGATCACCTGTTGCCAGTGGTCCCGGTCCAACTCAACACTCAGCAGGCTCGAGGTCATCAGGTAGCCGGTATTGGGGCCCTGGGAGGCGGCCATGGCAATGCCGGTATCCAGGTGCATCAGCAGCTGGCTCAATCGGTCATGGGGCTGGTAGGGCACCACCGCCAGGTAGCCGGCGCTGTCTACCTCCAGCCGCTTGGCCAGCTCCGCCAGGGTGTGCTCCATGGGTTTAATACGGGCGCCAATGGCCTCGGCATCGCTGCTCGGGGCCTGGATCAAGAAGTCAGCGCCGCTGTAGCGATAGAGTCCGGCGTCCTCCAGGCTAGCGATCTGGCTTTTGAGGGTGACAGCCAGCAGCTTCAGGTAGCTGTCACCGGCTTCTTTGCCGCTTCGCTGATTGATCTCCTCCAAGGCACCAGCACGGACCAGCATCAGGAAGCCCTCGCTTTGGGTTTCCAGCCCTTCACCTGTGAGCCGCTGGTTGAAGGCCACTCGGTTGGGAAGACGGGTGACGGGATCCTGCTTTGCCTGGTCCTGTTGCTGGGCATTCTGACTTTTCATCTGTTTGAGCTGATTCTGGTAGCTCAGATGCAACTCATCGGCCAGCTTAAGCAGGGGGGTCAGTGGACCTGAATGCGGTGGCAACCGCTTGTTGAGGGCGCCGGTGGGTTGCAGTGACTGGCACAGGCTGAGAAGTTGCGCCTGGATGGCGTGGTTGCGACGCCAACTGATCAGGGCCAGCAACAACGCCATTAAGGAGAAGCTCAGCAGGGCGTATCGATAGCCTGCCTTCGAAGCTTTCAGATAGTTGTTGGGGCTGAGGCCAAACTGCAGTTCGGTGCTGGCCAGCTTCAATTGCCGTTGGCCGGTGCCCTCGGACAGGATAGGTTGCAGCCAGTGAGGCTCGGCGGTGGGCGCTGCCAGGGTCTGGGGCAGGACGTCGGTGAGCTCTTTGAGCTGGGCGTACTGGAAGCGGTAATGTTGGCCTAGCTGGTCAAAGAGCATCGGCAGGTCGCCGTGTTCGGTTGTCCGCACCTGACCGGTGATGACATCGGCATCTCGTTGCATCATCTGCTCGGCAACAGAAACGCGGTAAAGGGTGAGGGTAACAAGCCCCACCAGCCAAGCCAACGCAATGGCGAGCAAGGCAGATCTAACACCAGGCATCATGCTGAAAATCCTTTTCACGCAATAGATCACTAGGTTACACCGTGACACCTGTTTCCGGTCAAGAGAAAAACGCGCCAGTAAGTGAGTCGGGGCGGACCAGTGAGGCTTTCATTGGTAACTCCAGGAGGCCGTGCGCTGTTTCAGTGATCGAACCGCTCGCCATAATCTGTCATCACGAAAAAAAAGCCTCGCAATGCGAGGCTTCATCGAAGGTGGCTCCCCCTGCTGGACTTGGGGCAGCGACATACGCCGATTTGGACAGAGCCAGTCCGCCGTTCTACCGACGTAAGCATTGGATAGCCCGGAAACAAAAAAAGCCTCGCAGTGCGAGGCTTCATCGAAAGTGGCTCCCCCTGCTGGACTTGGGGCAGCGACATACGCCGATTTGGACAGAGCCAGTCCGCCGTTGTACCGACTGACTTCGCGATCATGACCTGAGCGCTGAAACGAAAAAAGCCTCGCAATGCGAGGCTTCATCGAAAGTGGCTCCCCCTGCTGGACTTGGGGCAGCGACATACGCTGATTTGGACAGAGCCAGTTCGTCGTTCTACCGACTGACTTCGCTTTCCAGATCTAAGTGCAGAAACGAAGAAAGCCTCGCAGTGCGAGGCTTCATCGAAAGTGGCTCCCCCTGCTGGACTTGGGGCAGCGACATACGCTGTTTCTAACCAGAGCCAGTCCGCCGTTCTACCGACTGACTTCGCGATCCAGATCGGAGCGCTGAAACGAAAAAAGCCTCGCAGTGCGAGGCTTCTCCGAAGGTGGCTCCCCCTGCTGGACTTGAACCAGCGACATACGGATTAACAGTCCGCCGTTCTACCGACTGAACTAAGGGGGAACAGATTGTGACGTGTTTAAGCTGACGCCTCAGCGAAAGTGGCTCCCCCTGCTGGACTTGAACCAGCGACATACGGATTAACAGTCCGCCGTTCTACCGACTGAACTAAGGGGGAACAGATTGTACGTGATTAACCTAGCGTCCCAGTGTTCCCTTGAACCAGCGACATACGCCAACCGGTATGAGTACAGTCCGCGGTGCTCTACCTTCCGACTGAACTAAGGGGGAACAGATTGTACCGTGTTTAGACTGACGTCTCAGCTATCTTTGCGAAGTCGGGTGACCGTCCCCGGAAGACGGAGCGCATATTAAGTCGAGCACTGAGGGGAGTCAACCAACTCCCGGGAAAAAAATCCCCTCCCTGGGTCCGTTTGGCTAGCGAGTGTGCAGAAGCGCAAGTTCTGGACAAAAACCCGACGAAATTTGTTGGTTATTTGTCAACGAAGAGCCGGCCTCAGCGAAGGCAATGGGCTGATTTACCGAACTTTGTTTGACTGTAATAAAGCTGTTTTGTTTTTGACATGGAGTCTTGACTTTTGGGAAGGCCAGAGCGGTGCGGCCTTACAGCCGTTATCCACTGTTTTTGTGGATAAGTGTGTTGATGAGACCCATATTTGGCCGTCAAAAGCCCGTCACACGGGGCTTTGAGACAGTCTGAACGAAAACTGTGCATAAGTGCAAAGTGCTTTAAAAACATATAGATAGCAGAAAGTCGTCAAACTATGCCGGTTTTTCATTGTTGTTGTGGCTGCGTTGTGCTGAGGTAAATTGGCTTGTGAATTAGTTTTTCAAACTGAGCGCAAGTTGGACATCCCAAGAAAAACGGAGCAGGGAGTGAAATCCAAACAAATCCACCAGTTGACCCAAGGCAATGTCCTAGATCATCTGCGCCGCATGACCTGGCCGTTGCTGATGGCGATGATCCTGCTCATGTCGTTTAATTTCATCGATGCCTACTTTGTCAGTTTGCTGGGCACCGAGGAGATGGCGGCCTTCTCATTTACCTTCCCGGTCACCTTCACCATCTTCAGCATGGTGATTGGGCTGGGGATCGGCACCTCGACGGCGGTGGCGACGGCCCAGGGCCAGGGGCGCAGTGAAGAGGCCCGTGGCATTGGCGGCATGGCGATCGTGCTCTCCACCGTACTGGTCTGTTTGCTCTGCATCCCGGTGTGGCTGTTCCATGACCCTCTGTTCCAATGGCTGGGGGCCGATGAATCCACCCGTCGATTGGCGGATGGCTACATGGCGGTGTGGTTGGCCGGGGCAGTCTTTGCCGCCTTTCCGTTGGTCGGTAACGCGGTGATGCGGGCCAATGGCAACACCCGGGGGCCCAGTATCGTGATGGCCGCCAGTGCGGCCATCAATGCGGCGCTGGACCCGCTGCTGATCTTCGGCTGGGGGCCGGTGCCGGCGATGGGCCTGGCGGGGGCGGCACTGGCGACCATCCTCGCCTATGCCATCTCCAGCGCCATCATCCTTTATATGCTGATCAAGCAGATGGACGCCATCGGCTGGTGCCGAAAGTGGCAGCAGCAACGCGAGGCGGCTAAAGGGATCCTGGGGGTAGCTGTGCCCGCTGCCGGGGCCAATATGCTTACCCCGATGGCGATGGCAGTGATGACGGCGATCGTTGCCCAGTACGGTGACGAAGCCGTCGCGGCCTTTGGCGTGGGCACCCGGTTGGAGTCCCTGGCCACCCTGGTGGTACTGACCCTGTCGATGAGCCTGCCACCGCTGATCAGCCAGAACGCCGCTGCCGGGCATATGGACCGGGTACGTTTGCTGTACCGTACGGTGATGCGCTTCACCCTGTTGTGGCAGGGCGGGGTCTACCTGGTGCTGCTGCTGTTGTCGCCGTGGATCGCCGGTGCCTTTGGTCAGGAGCCTGCGGTGGAGGAGACCATCATCCTGCTGGTGATGCTGCTGCCGCTGGGCTGGGGCGCCCAGGGGGTGACCATCCTCACCAACTCCAGCTTTAACGCCCTGCGTCGGCCCATGAGTGCCCTTAACCTTTCCTTCGTGCGCCTCTTTGTGACCTACCTTCCCTTGGCCTGGATCGGTGGTAAAATCGCTGGTTTACCCGGTGTTTTCGCCGGTTCGGTGATCGCCAACCTGATCACCGGACTGATCGCGTGGCGCTGGATGTGGTTTTTCCTCTGCCATACTCGGCAGGAGCAACAAGAGGCGCAGTAAGGCATGAGCCGTCCGTTTAAGATTCAGTCCCCCTTTCAGCCGGCGGGGGATCAGCCCACGGCGATCGCCCAACTGGTGGATGGCCTCGATTCGGGCCTGGCCCACCAGACCCTGTTGGGGGTGACCGGCTCAGGTAAGACCTTTACCGTGGCGAACGTGGTGCAACAACTGCAACGCCCCACCATCCTGCTGGCCCACAACAAGACCCTGGCGGCCCAGTTGTATGGCGAGATGAAGGAGTTCTTTCCGGACAACGCGGTGGAGTACTTCGTCTCCTACTACGACTACTACCAGCCTGAGGCCTATGTGCCCACCACCGACACCTTCATTGAGAAGGACGCCTCCATCAACGCCCACATCGAGCAGATGCGCCTGTCCGCGACCAAGGCACTGATGGAGCGCCGGGATGTGATCCTGGTGGCGTCGGTGTCCTCCATCTATGGCCTGGGGGATCCCAAGGCCTACATGGCGATGCTGTTGCACCTGCGTACTGGCGACATCATGAACCAGCGCGACATCCTTAAGCGCCTGGCGGAGCTGCAGTACAACCGCAACGACGCGGCGTTTGAGCGGGGCACCTTCCGGGTGCGTGGCGAGGTGATCGACATCTTTCCGGCGGACTCGGAGCGGGACGCGGTGCGAGTGGAGCTGTTTGACGAGGAGATCGAGCGGATCAGCCTGTTCGATCCGCTTACCGGTGCGGTGCAGCAAACGGTAGCGCGCTACACCGTGTACCCCAAGACCCACTATGTCACCCCGCGGGAAACCATCCTGGCGGCAATCGACGACATCAAGGCGGAGCTGAAGGTGCGCCACCAGCAGCTGCTGGACAACAACAAGTTGATCGAGGCACAGCGGATCAAGGAGCGCACCCAGTTCGACATCGAGATGATGCTGGAGCTGGGCTACTGCTCCGGCATTGAGAACTACTCCCGCTACCTGTCCGGGCGCGCCCCGGGGGAGCCGCCACCGACCCTGCTGGATTACCTGCCAGACGATGGTCTGTTGGTGATCGACGAATCCCACGTGATGGTGCCGCAGCTGGGGGCGATGTACAAAGGGGATCGCAGCCGCAAGGAAACCCTGGTGGAGTACGGCTTCCGCTTGCCCTCTGCCATGGACAATCGTCCACTAAAATTCGATGAATTTGAATCCATTGCACCGCAAACCGTGTTTGTTTCCGCCACTCCGGCCAAGTATGAGCTGGACAAGTCAGGAGGCGAGGTAGTGGAGCAGGTGGTGCGGCCCACCGGGCTACTCGATCCTGAGCTGGAGGTGCGGCCGGTGGCCACCCAGGTGGATGATCTGCTGTCGGAGATCCGGCTGCGGGTGAAGCGCCAGGAGCGGGTACTGGTGACCACCCTGACCAAGCGGATGGCGGAGGATCTCACCGAGTATCTCGAAGAGCATGGCCAGAAAGTGCGCTACCTGCACTCCGACATCGAGACGGTGGAGCGGATGGAGATCATCCGGGACCTGCGGCTGGGGGCGTTTGACGTGCTGGTGGGGATCAACCTGCTTCGGGAGGGGTTGGACATGCCGGAGGTCTCGCTGGTGGCGATCCTCGATGCCGACAAGGAGGGCTTCCTACGCTCGGATCGCTCGCTGATCCAGACCATTGGCCGGGCCGCCCGTAACGTTAACGGCAAGGCGATCCTGTACGGCGACAGAATCACCGGCTCCATGCAGCGGGCTATCGAGGAGACCGAGCGGCGCCGCTCCAAGCAGCAGGCCTTCAACGAAGCCAACGGCATCGTGCCCAAGGGGCTGAACAAGAGCATCTCCGATGTGATGGACCTGGGCGACGGCAAACGTCGCAGCGGTGAGGGCGAACGTAAGGTGGCTGCGCCGAAGCGCGATTACGTCATCGAGTCCCCGGAGCAGCTGGTCAAGCGCATCGCCAATCTGGAAAAGCAGATGTACCAACATGCGAAAGACTTGGAATTTGAACAAGCTGCAGCGGTAAGGGATGAGATTACTCTGCTACAGGAGCAATTGGTAGCGAGTTAAGCTGTGAACTGTAATCAAAATGGTGCATACTTTAACCATGCCGCAACATGCGACATGAGGGGGCACCATGATTCAGAATTGGTCAACACAGCGTTGGGTACTGACCGGACTTCTGGTTATCGCAGCAGGGGTCGCTAGCTACAATCAGATCCAACCTATCGAGAGCAGCTCGGCCATGAAGGTGGCTAAGATCCGCAACTCACTGACGGCGGCGACGGTGCCGCGGGTCGAGGGGTTGGCGTACTTTGGCACCGACAACATGCCTGCACCCACGGGTGAAGAGCGCATCCCAGCCGACATCAACGAGATGCTGCGTGACTTTCCCACCGCCGCTGGCGCCATCCAGGACCGGGTAATGCTGGAGCAGCAGTACCAGGCCGCCATGGGCGGGGATCGCGACCAGGCAATGAAGATGATGGCGGAGAGCTTTAAGAAGGGGCAGGGCAGCGGCAGCTACAAGCAGGATTAATCCCCAGTCACCCGGCGCAGCAGCCGGGCGCCGACAAACAGCAACAGGGCGCTGAGCACCCCCATAAGGTGCGACTCTACCGCGACCCGGGCATCAATCAGGGCGGCTATCGTTTCGGTGCCGCCCTGAGTGTTTTCATAACCGACCTTGAGCACCACCCCCAGCAACAGCAGGTAGCCACTGCGCCAGCCTTGGCGGATGTCTTGCAACGCCCCCCAGGTAAACAGGCCATGCAGCAGTGCACTTAAACCCACGTAGCGGTTGATGGCCGGCACCCACAATTCTATTCCCAGGCTGATTAGCGGCATCATCAACAGGCACAGCAGTAGCATCGGCAGGAAGCGATAGTGTGGCTGGTGCAGGGCGAAGATCACCGCCAGGCCACCCAGGTTCATAAGCAGGTGATGGCCATTGGTGTGCAGCAGATGACCGCTCCATAGCCGCCACCACTGATGCTGAGCCAACCCCTCCCGCGACCACACCAGGGCATCGTGCCACTGGGGCAGACACCAGAGCAGTAGCGACAGTGCGGCCAGCAGGGCCGGCAGGCCCCACTGATCGGCAGAGGGTCGGCCGAAGGGCTTAGTCAAGCTGGCACCTGTCACGCAGCTGCGCCTGGTAGTGGTCTTGTTGGCCCAGGTACTGGTTCAGGCCATTGGCACGCAACTGACAGGCGGGGCACTCGCCACAGCCGGCACCAATCACGCCGTTGTAGCAGGTCAGGGTGTGATCCCGCACCAGCGCCAGCGCATCGTAATGATCCGCCAGGGCCCAGGTCTCGGCCTTATCCAGCCACATCAGCGGGGTGCTCAGGGTCAGCGGTCGGTCCATCCCCAGCTCCAACGCCTGCTGCAGGGCCTGGACGAACTCGTTGCGGCAGTCCGGGTAGCCCGAGTAATCGGTCTCACAGACGCCGGTGATCACCGTGCTGGCGCCGATCTGGTAGGCGTAGATCCCCGCCAGGGTCAGAAACAGGATGTTGCGGCCGGGCACAAAGGTGTTGGGCAGGCCATTGTCCATCAGCTCGTTGGCCACCGGGATGCTGTCCCGGGTCAGGGCGCTGATGGCCAGCTCGCCCAGCAGGCCCACGTCCAGCACCTTGTGGGCTTTCACCCCCAGTTGCTTGGCCAGGGTCTGGGCCACGGCGATCTCCTCGCTGTGGCGCTGACCGTAGTCGAAGGTAATGGCGTGGACCTCGTCGAACTGTTTGAGGGCCTGCACCAGGCAGGTGGTGGAGTCCTGGCCGCCGGAGAACACCACCACGGCAACAGAGGGTTTGCTCATCACTTAGGCTCCTGCAGTTGGCCGGTCTGGCCGAAGGCGCGCAACGCGTCGCGGTAGGGCGCCACGTCGCCGATGCGCTCGGCCACCCACTGCTCATTGTAATAGCTGTCCAGGTAGCGCTCACCGGCATCGCACAGCAGGGTCACCAGGGAGCCAGACTCGCCACGGGCCTGCATCTCGCTGGCCAGCTGCAACACGCCGTAGAGGTTGGTGCCAGTACTGGCACCGACCCGACGACCCAGCAGGCCGCTGAGCCACTGCATGGTGGCGATGGAGGCGGGATCCGGGATACGGCGCATCTGGTCGACCACATCGGGGATGAAGGATGGCTCCACCCGGGGGCGGCCGATCCCTTCGATGCAGGAGGGGGCGTCGCTGACCAGGGCAGGGTCACGGCTGTGGAAGAAATCGAAGAACACCGAGTTGTCCGGATCCACCACGCACAGCTCGGTCTGCAGCTTCTGGTAACGCAGGTAACGGCCGATGGTGGCGGAGGTGCCGCCGGTGCCCGGGCTCATCACGATGTAGCGCGGTTGCGGGAAACGCTCCCGGGCCATCTGCTGGAAGATGGATTCGGCGATGTTGTTGTTACCGCGCCAGTCGGTGGCGCGCTCAGCGTAGGTAAACTGGTCCATGTAATGGCCGCCCAGCTCCTGGGCCAGACGGGCGCTTTCGGTGTAAATGTCGGCCGGTTCCACCAGGTGGCAGCGGCCGCCATAGAACTCGATCTGGTCGATCTTCTTCTGCGCGGTGGACTTGGGGATCACCGCGATAAAGGGCAGCCCCAGCAGGCGGGCAAAGTAGGCCTCGGAGATGGCGGTGGAGCCGGAGGAGGACTCAATCACCGGGGTGCCCTCCTTGATCCAGCCATTGCTCAGGGCATAAAGGAACAGCGAACGCGCCAGCCGGTGCTTGAGGCTGCCGGTGGGGTGGGTGCTTTCGTCTTTGAGGTAGATGTCGATCTGCGGCAGGCTTGGCAGGTCCAACTTGATCAGGTGGGTGTCGGCACTGCGTTGAAAGTCGGCTTCGATCTGGGAGATGGCCCAGTTGACCCAGGAACGTGGCATAGATTGTCCGTATAATGCGGCGTGTCAAACTGGCCAAATGGTAACGCAATGGACCCTAAGCTGTTAAGAGAACTGGCAAACGAAACCATGCCTTTCGGCAAGTATGCCGGACAACGATTGATGACCCTGCCCATCGCCTACCTGGTGTGGATGCAAAACAAGGGCTGGCCGGCAGGGCCGCTGGGGGAGAAGCTGGCGCTGGTGCTGGAGATCAAACACAACGGCCTGGGCTATCTGCTCAAGCCGTTGGTGGAGGAGGGCGGTACGACTCAGTGAGGGCGACGAGCCTGCAGGTAGCGGGCCTTACGGTGGGGCTTGAGCCGCTGTACGTCAATCAGCACCAGACCATCGATGCAGTCGTTAAACTCCGGATCGGTGCCGAAATCAACGAAGCCGACGCCCCCGGGCTCGCACAACTCACTGTACTGCTTGTACAGGGTGGGCACTGAGATCCCCATGCCGCTGAGGGTGGCTTTCAACTCGGTGAACTCTGTCTTGTAATCGAGCCCGGCAAAGGGGTTGTCGCCCTCCAACTCCTGGTCGAAGCGGTAGGGCAGACGGTGGCGGGCCAGCGCCTCATTAGGGTCTCGACCGAAATGGGCCTGGTAGAACGCCACGATCAGTGCCCGCGCCTGGGGCGGAAAGTCGGCGGAGAGCGAGACCGGGCCAAACAGGTAACGGTACTGGGGGTTGCGGGCCAGCACCGCACCAATGCCAAACCAGAGGTAATCCAGCGCCCGCTTGCCCCAATAGGCCGGTTGGACAAAGCTGCGTCCCAGCTCCAGTCCCTGCTCCAGGTAGGGCTGCATCCCGTCACCGTAATCAAACAGGCTGGCACTGTAGAGCCCCTCAATGCCTCGTTGTGCCTGGATCTGGCGGGCATCACCGAAGCGGTAGCTGCCTACGATCTCCAGCTGGCTGGGATCCCACAACACGATATGGCGGTAGTGGCGGTCGAAGCGGTCCAGATCCCGGCGATGACCGGTGCCCTCACCAACGGCGCGAAACGCCACCTCTCGTAACCGGCCTATCTCCTTGATCACGCAGCAATCGTCGCGATAGTCGTAGAGATAGATCCGCATGCCATCCGGGGTGATCCCCAGATCCTCGCACTGGGCCAGGGTTTGCTGCAGCGCCTTACGGGATTGCGGCGCGGCGATGGCGCTTTGGGTGGTGAGCAGTGGCCGACGTTTGCTGCCAAGCCGGTAGAGGTGGCGCTTGAAGCGCTGGATCTGTTTCTCCATCGGCTCATCGGTCTCGGCAAAGCTGCTCACCGGCACCAGCTCGCCCACGTGCATGGTGGCGTGCTTGTTGCGCTGGCCGAACATCTCCTGCACCAGCAGCAGGGTAGCCAACGGCTTATACACCATGGAGGTGAGGTAGAAGGCGCTGGAGCAGCGGGCAGCGATGCGGATCGGCAGGATGGGGGCTTTGGCTTCCCGGGCCAGGCGCAGGAAACCGGAGTGCCAGCGGGTATCTCGAACCCCCTGGGGTCGCAGCCGCGAGACCTCGCCGGAGGGGAACAGGATCACCGCCCCTTCCTGCTTCAGGTGCTGCTGGATTGCCTGGTACTGCTTACGCCCGGTGCGGCCGAACACGTTGACCGGGCAGAGCAAGGGCTCCAGTGGTGCCAGCTCGGACAGCACCGCGTTGGCCACCACTTTGACGTCGCCACGAAGGTCACTGACCATCTTCAGCAGGGCCAGGCCGTCCAGTGAGCCGATGGGGTGGTTGGCGATGATCACCAGCCGCCCGCTGGTGGGGATCCGCTCCTGCTGACGGGGGTCCACCCGGTAGCCGAAATCAAAGTAATCCAATACCCCCTCGACGAAGCTGATCCCCTTGAGATCAGGATGCTGGCGCTCAAACTGCTGGAACGCGCTCTCGCACAGCAGTTTTTTCAGCATCGGGGTGGCCAGCGGTCGCAGGGGCAGGTTGGGGAAGTGGCGGTCGAGCAATCGGTCTACGGTAATCATCCTGATTGAGCCAGTTAGGGTTCTCAGGCGCTACGGTAAAAGTGCGTTATGACAGACCGGTGGAGAGGTGATGACCGGCAGATGACAGCCAGAATCATCGCCAAGAACACAAACAAAAACGCCACCCCGAGGGGTGGCGTTGAGAAGATGGTGGAGAGGGCAGGATTCGAACCTGCGAAGGCAGTGCCAACAGATTTACAATCTGCTCCCTTTGGCCACTCGGGAACCTCTCCAAGTTTGGTAATCATAGTCGCCGTGGCGGGCACAGCGTCAAGAAAGATGGTGGAGGGAGGTGGATTCGAACCACCGAAGGC